>OY969783.1:0-4800000 GCA_963702995.1 Tepidisphaeraceae bacterium | reverse complement strand
AACGCGATCTTCCGCAGCTTCCACACGATCAAGGGCGTTGCCGGTTTCCTCAATCTCCAGCAGATCGGCGCGCTGGCCCACACGGCCGAGAACCTGCTCGACCTCGCCCGCCATGGCAAGCTGAAGCTTGCCGGCTCGACGGTGGACGTGGTCCTTGAAGCATTGGACTTGATGAAGGCCCTGCTGGTTTCGCTGGAAGACGCCGTCAAGGCGGGTAAACCGCTTCCGATCGTCGAGCCCTTGCCGGGGGCCCTGCGTCGCCTGCGGGCGTGTGTCGCTGGTGAACCGATTGCGGCCGCGGCACCGGCCGCCCGTCAACCGGCGATCGCGACGCCCGCCAACGGGCTTGACGAAGCGCGCGAGGGCGACGCGGCGGCGCAGGCCGCGGCGTTTCCGGCGGCCGTCTCCGCGTCGGGCACGGCCGAGGCGACCGTTAAAGTCTCGACGAGCCGGCTCGACCGGCTGATCGACAACATCGGCGAACTGGTGATCGCACAGTCCATGGTCAGCATGGACCTGGCTACCGTCGCCGCCGGGAACCAGCGGGCCGCCCGCAACCTCGCCCATCTGGGCAAGATCACCCGCGAGCTGCAGGACCTGTCGATGTCGATGCGCATGGTCCCGATCCAGGGGACCTTCCAGAAAATGTCGCGACTGGTCCGCGACCTAAGCCGCAAGGCCAACAAGGACATCGAGCTTCACATTGAAGGCGGCGAGACCGAGCTCGACCGCAACGTGGTGGACGCCATCGGCGACCCGCTGGTCCACATGGTTCGCAACGCCGCCGATCACGGCGTGGAAGGGCCCGACGCCCGCGTCAAGGCGGGCAAGCCGCGCGTCGGCAACATCACCCTTCGCGCCTACCACCAGGCGGGGACGATCCTGATCGAGATCGAAGATGACGGCCGCGGGCTACGGAAGGACAAAATCCTCAAGAAGGCGATCGACGCCGGGATCATCCGCCCCGATGAACCACTGACTGAACAGCAGATCTTCAACCTGATCTTCCACGCCGGCCTGTCCACCGCGGACAAGATCACCGACATCTCCGGCCGCGGCGTCGGCATGGATGTGGTCCGCAAGAACGTCGAGAGCCTTCGCGGCCGCATCGACATCGCCAGCCGTGAAGGGCAGGGGACAACGTTTACGATCCGCCTGCCGCTCACCCTCGCCGTGATCGACGGCCTGATCATCCGCGTCGGAACACAGCGTTACATCCTGCCGATCACCAGCGTCGAGCAGAGCATCCAGCCGAAGAAGCACCAGATCTCAACCGTCCTGAACCGCGACGAGATGGTCCTGGTGCGCGACCGCCTCCTCCCGCTCGTGCGCCTCCACAAGCTCTTTGACGTAAAGCCAAGGACCGAAGACCCGTCGGAAGCGTTGATCGTCATCGTCCAGGATGACGCTCGGCGGTGCTGCCTGCTCGTGGACGAGCTGGTCGGGCAGCAGCAAGTGGTGATTAAGTCGCTCGGCGGGGACCTGGGGCAGGTGCCCGGCGTCTCGGGCGGCGCGATCCTCGGGGACGGCAACGTGAGCCTCATCCTCGACGTGCCCGGGCTGATCGACCTGTCCATGAAGCCGACGGACGCCGCAGGCGGGCCGAACCATCTGGCCGCCTGATCGACCCAATCGTAAGCAACCGGAAGAACGCCAACGTCCGCAGGAGGCCCTGACCATGAGCACCGAAGCCGCCACCGCGACCGCCGTCGCCGCCGCCCGCCCCCTCCGCAATCGTGGCGGGAAATACCTGACGTTCGCCCTGGGCAAGGAAGAGTACGGGCTGGAGATTCTCAAAGTCCGCGAGATCATCGGCTACATGGAGATCACCGCTGTCCCGCGCACGCCGTCCTACGTCAAGGGCGTGGTGAACCTTCGCGGCCAGGTGATCTCGGTCGTCGATCTGCGGGCGAAGTTCGGCATGGGCGCGGCGGAGCGCACCGACGAAACCTGCATCATCGTCGTCGAATCGAGCCACAACGGCCGCCGGAGCAGCACGGGCGTGGTGGTGGACCGAGTCTTGGAGGTCCTGACCATCGGCGCCGACAGCATTGAGGACGCCCCCAGCTTCGGCGCGGCGGCCGATACCGACTTCGTCCTGGGCATGGGCAAGGTGGGGCAGTCCGTCAAGATCCTGCTCGACATTGACCAGGTCCTGGCGACCAGCGACCTGCTCGACCTAAGCGCCATGACGGCCGAGGCGGCCTGATCGACTCGACGGGCCGACAGAAGGACTCGGATGCCCCCCACTCAATCACAGCCCCCGGCACGTGCCGTCGCGGCGGACCAACTGTGCGACGCCGACTTCGTTCGGATCCGGGACCTCGTCTACCGGCACTGCAAGATCAACCTGCACGACGGTAAGAAGGAGCTGGTCCGGGCGCGTGTCGCCAAACAGACCCGCGAACATGGCTTCGCCACCGCCGGCCAGTACGTGGATAAAGCGCTATCGGACCCGTCGAGTGAGGATTTCGCCGACCTCGTGGACGCCCTGAGCACGAACCTGACGCAGTTCTTCCGGGAGAGGAATCACTTCAACTACCTGACCGAGCAGTTCCTCCCCGCTCTGGCGGCCGGTAAGCACGGGCCGGGGGCGCGGCGGGTGCGGGCGTGGAGCGCGGGCTGCTCCACCGGCGAAGAGCCCTACTCCCTGGCAATGACCCTTCTCGAAGGCGTCGGCGACGACCGGCGGCGGCACGACATCAAGCTCCTGGCGACCGATATTTCCCGACGCGTGCTGCAAACCGCCAGGGAAGGCCGCTACGACGCGTCGCGCCTCGCCGACGTGCCAAAGTTCATGCGGGAGAAGTACTTCATCCCGGCCCCGCCGCCCGGGAACTCCCGCGCCGCCGTGGCCAACCCGGCGCTACAGGTCGGCCGCGCTGCGCAGCGTGACCCAGTTCAACTATCTGAACCTGATGGACGCGTGGCCGTTCCGCGGGCCGTTCGACTTCATCTTCTGCCGCAACGTGATGATCTATTTCGACAAGCCGACGCAGGAGGCGCTCGTCGGCCGGTTCTACGACTGCCTCGACAGCGGCGGGCTGTTCTTCACGGGGCACTCCGAATCGCTGACCGGCATCTCGCACCGGTTCCGTTACGTGCAACCGACCATCTACCGCAAGCCCTGACAAGGGGGCTCGGCGGCCGCGGGATGAGCCGGCGGCCGAAATGGACGATGGAAGGGTTGACGCAGCCGGATCGCCCGGCCTTTGGAACAGAGGGACCCAGTGACGGCATTCGTTAGCAGTTCGGCCTTCGCACCGCCGTCGGCGGCAGCGCCTTCGTCGTGCCTGGTCGTGGTGGGCGTCGCGGATTTACGGGTAACCGATGATGCTCGGGCTTGCATCGTCACCTACTCGCTCGGCTCGTGCATCGGCGTGACCGCGTACGACCCGGTCGCCAGAGTGGGCGGGATGCTCCATTTTCAGCTTCCGGATTCGAACCTGGACAAAGCCAAGGCCGCCTCCCAGCCCGCCATGTTCGCCGACACGGGCGTGCAGGCCCTCCTGGACCACGCGATGTCGAAAGGGGCCCGTAAGACGCGGCTCCAGATCAAGCTGGCCGGGGCCGCCCAGATCATCAGCCCGAACGACGCGTTCGCGATCGGGCGTCGCAATCAGGCCGCCATTCGGAAGGTGCTCTGGCAGCATGGGCTGCTGATCGCGGGGCAGGACCTCGGCGGCGATGCCCCGCGCACGCTGTCCATGCATCTATCCGGCGGCGCGGTCACGATCCGGTCGCGAGGGGAAACAACGCACCTTTGAGGGGACGGCCGCCTTGGGGCGGCGAACACGGGAAGAGGTCTCAGATGGCTTACCGCTTTCTCATCGTTGACGACTCGGCCACGATGCGCGCCATGATCAAACGCGCGATCCGGCTCTCGGGCATCGAGGGTGGCGCGCCCCCGTCCGGCCCCGGCGATGCCGGCCACGAGCCCGAGCCCGTCTTCTTCGAGGCGAGCAACGGCCGCGAGGCGCTCGACCTGCTCGAGACCCGGCGGGTTGATCTGATTATGGCCGACCTGAACATGCCGGAGATGGACGGGGTGGAGATGATCGGCCGCATCCTCGCCGAGCCGGAGACGCGCTCGATCCCGGTGGTCATCGTCTCCGCCAAGCCGGACCTGGGGCAGATCACCGCGCTCCGTAAGGCCGGCGCCCGCGGCTACCTGCGTAAGCCGTTTACGCCCGAAGCGGTTCGCGACCTGTTGACCCGCATCCTGGAGCCCACCCATGTCTAATGCCGCCGCCCTGGGGCCGACCCGCTCCGCTTCCGCCGCGCCCGCGCCGCCGCCCAAGCCGGCGACGCCCCGCCCGAGCTGGGCGAATCGCTCACGCTCGCGCTGGAGACCATGGCGTTCGTCTGTGCCGCCCCCCTGGAACAAGCCCCCGACGCGCCCGCCGAACTGCTCTTTGTGTCGATCCGCTTCACGGGGCGCGGCGGGGCCCGGGGCGAACTGGACCTCCTGGCGCCCCGCGGGTTCGGGCGCCTGTTGGCGGCGAACCTCACCGCCGCCGCCCCGGACGACCCGGAGGTGGACGCCCGCGCGATTGACGTCCTGAAGGAACTCCTGAACGTCACTTGCGGCGACTTTGTGACGAGGTACGCCGCGACGGGGGACGCCGAGACGGGGCACGCCGCGACGAGGTACGCCGCGACGGGGGACGCCGAGACGGGGCACGCCGAGACGCGGCACGCCGCCCGCCGTTCGGGGCCTGGCGACCCTGTGGCTCTGGACGTCGGCATCCCGACGCTCGCCCCGGCCGGCCCAAACGCGTGGCAGTCGTTCGCCGAGGCGGGCGGCGCGGCGTTCTTCGACGCCGACGGGTTTGATTTCGCGATCCGCGTCCGGGCGGCCGCCGAGCCGATCTCAGACGCCGGCCCCCGAAGCGCGTGCGACTCGCGGCCGCACTAAACGCGCCATGCCCCGCCGGTGTTCGTCCCTAAGTTCAGCGGACCGTTCGAGGCACGATGGCGGGACGCGCTGTGATCCGAGGTGCCGCCGGTGCGAGCACCGGCGGCACTTATTCGCGGGCCGGGCCCAATCCTATCCCCGGACCCACGCCCTGAGCCTCCGCCCGGCGGCGAGAGCGACCTCGACGGCCCCGCCTGCGGTGCCCTTCCGGTCGGAAACTTGAAGCGAGCTGGATATGGCGGCCACGATCCAATCGATCCGCGGAGGCGGCGGGCATCGCCCCGGAGTGGACCGGCCGGTGAAGGTTCTGGTCGTGGACGATTCGGCGGTCGTCCGAAAGATGATCGCACGCGAACTCGAGCGGGACCCGATGCTCAAGGTCGTCGGCGCCGCGCCCGACCCGTACGTCGCACGGGACATGATCGTCGAGTTTGAGCCCGACGTGCTGACCCTCGACGTCGAGATGCCGCGCATGGACGGCATCACCTTCCTTCGGGCGCTGATGCGACACCACCCGCTCCCGACCATCGTCATCAGTTCGTTAACGGCGCACGGCACCCAGACCGCGATCGAGGCGATGTCCGCCGGCGCTGTGGACGTCCTCTCCAAGCCCGGCTCGGCCTACACCGTTGCCGGCCTGGGCCCGGTGCTGGTCCAGAAGGTGAAGGCGGCCGCCCTATCCAGGGTGAGGGCTTTCAGCGGCGACGACTGCGCAGCTCCCGCGGCCGCCGCCCGGCCTACGGCCTCCCCCACGCGCCTCGCGGCGGCGGCCAGCGCGACAGCGGGGCCTCACGTCGCCTCGATCAAGCCCGGCCGCGACGATGTCCTGATCGCCATTGGCGCGTCAACCGGCGGCGTGCAGGCGCTGACCGAGGTCCTGACCGCTCTGCCGGGGAACGCCCCGCCGATCGTGATCGTGCAGCACATGCCGCCAAAGTTCACGGCCAGCTTCGCCGAGCGACTGGACCGCTGCTGCGCCGTTCGAGTGAAAGAGGCCGCCGATGGCGACGCCGTCGCCGCCGGCCGCGTACTGATCGCCCCGGGCGGCTTCCACATGATCGTGCGCGGCGTGCCGGGGCGCTGGGCCATCGATATCCGCCATGGGCCGGAAGTCTTCCACCAGCGCCCCAGCGTCGAGGTGCTGTTCAACTCGGTGGCCCGGTGCGCCGGGCGCGGGCGGTCGGCGCCGTGCTCACCGGAATGGGCGCCGACGGGTCCACAGGCCTGCTGGCGATGCGCCGCGCCGGCGCTCACACCCTTGCCGAGGATGAGTCCACCTGCGTCGTGTTTGGAATGCCGATGGAAGCGATCAAGGTCGGGGCGGCCGAGAAAGTCGTCCCCCTCGGCGACATCGCCCGAACGCTGCTCCATCTCGCCGAATCGATCGCGTAGGGCACGCAGGGCTTGGCCGCCGATCCTCGTCAACCGGCCCTCCTAAACCTACATCGCTGAATCCGCGATCAAGCCTTTCCGAATCAGAAAATCCGAAGCACGAAATCTCAACGAACTTCAAACAAAGGCAAAGCGGAGATCATCCTCTCGCTTGAATCCGGTTTCTTCCTTTTCGATTTCTCATTCCTTCGGGTTCCGTGCTTCGGATTTTTGACGTTCTTCTTAGGCTCTAGCAGCGCGGTAGCGCCCTGCGGCCGCTCGTTCACATTTCCGCCTTCCGCCGGTATTGAGGATCGAGCCGATCGCCCGGCCTGTCGGCGCGATCGGGCGATCAACGCTCAATGTTCAGCCGGTGACCCCATGAAAAAACACGTCGCGATTGTTCTCTGTCTCGGCCTTCTGTGCGGCGCCGCCCGCGCCGCCGACGCGCCCGCCACGACCCCGCCACCCGCGAGCCCCAAACCGGCCACCCGACCCAAGGCCGCCAGTCAGCCCGCCCTTCCCAAGCCGACGCTGGCGGATGTCGCGTACGGCCCGCACCCCAAGCAGGTGATGGACTTCTGGAAGGCCGACTCGGACAAGCCGACGCCGCTCTTGTTCTACATCCATGGCGGCGGCTGGACGGGCGGCAATAAGGCATCGGGCCTCGGCGGCCTCATTGGCGAGATGCGCAAGGCGGGGATCTCGGTCGTGTCAATCGAATATCGCTTCATCCCCGAGGCAACCGCCGACAAAGTCGTGCCGCCGGTGAAGGGGCCGCTATGGGATGCCGCCCGCGCCCTTCAGTTCGTCCGGAGCAAGGCGAGCGAATGGAACATCGACAAGCAGCGGATCGGCGCTTCGGGCGGCTCTGCCGGGGCCTGCTCGAGCCTTTGGCTCGACTTTCATCCGGACATGGCCGACCCCACCAGCAGCGACCCCATCGCCCATGAATCCACGCGGCTCTGGTGCGCCGCCGTCACCGCCGCGCAGACAACGCTCGACCCCAAGCAGATGCGGGAGTGGACCCCCAACAGCAAATACGGCGGCCATGCCTTCGGCTTCAGCGGCGATAAGGAGAAGAAGGTTTCGCAGTTCGACGAGTTCTACGCCGGCCGCGAAAAGATCCTCCCCTGGATCGCCGAGTATTCGCCCTACGCCCTGGTCTCGTCGGATGACCCGCCGGTCTATCTCATCTACAGCGCCCCCCGCGCTGGGCCAGGACCAGAAGGACCCAACGCACACCTCCAACTTCGGCGTCAAGCTCCAGGAGCACTGCAAGGAGATGGGCGTCCCGTGCGAGCTGGTCTACCCCGGCGCCCCGGACGTCAAGCATCCGACCGTCGCGTCTTACCTGATCGATAAGCTGAAGGCGCCGGCGAAGTAAGCCGCCCGTTTAGAAACCCAATGGCAAGAGAAGCCACTGCGGAACAGGGCGCCGGCTCAAGCCCGTCAGGTGTTGAGCCGGCGCCCCAGCTTCGCCTCGACCGAGCGGACCTTGTTTTCGATGCTGCCGGAGTGCCCCTTGCGCCAGTCCATCTTGATCGTGCACGCGATCCGGGTGGACTGGGCCGCCAGGTGCTCGTGGCACTGCTTGAAGACGGCCATCACCTCATCCCACTCCCCTTCGACGCACGTCCCCAGCGGCCCCAGCTTATAGGGGAGCCCGCTCCGGTCGATGATGTCGAGAAGACCGGCAACGTACTGCCCGACGCTCTCCCCCTTGTCCATCGGCCACATGCTGATCTCGGCGAGTAACACGATTGATTCCCTCGGGAAATGCCGCACGACCTCAATCGCCTCCGAAGGCGCGGACTGCCACCGCTCGATTTTCCGAAGCGCGGCGACGAGTTTCAAGCTTCATGGCTGCCGCGGGCGCAAGGTTATCGCTTGCGGCGGACAATGATGCCCCGATCGCGACGCTTGAAACCCGTGAAACCGGTGAAGCGACTTTCGGCCCGCGCCGCCCTTCCCTATACTGGGCGTATGATCTCCGCGCCATCCGACACCCAGTTGCTCCGCCTTGGTCATTCCCCCGACCCGGACGACGCCTTCATGTTCTACGGGCTGGCGAAGGGGCTGCTCCCCACCGGCCGCTACCGGTTCGAGCACGTGCTGCAGGACATCCAGACGCTGAACATCCGCGCTCGCCGGGGCGACCTGGAGATCACCGCGATCTCGATCCACGCTTACCCTTACGTGGCCGACAAGTACGCCCTGACCAGTTGCGGCTCGAGCATGGGGGACGGCTACGGGCCGATGGTCATCACGCCCAAGCCGATGTCCCTGGCCGACCTGCGTGGCAAGACCATCGCCATCCCCGGCGAGCTGACAACCGCGTTCCTCAGCCTCCAGCTTTGCATAGGCAAAGCGGGTGAAGCGTTTCAGTATAAGGTCGTCGAGTTCGACCAGATCCCCGCTTATGTCGCCGAAGGCAAGGCCGACGCGGGGTTGATCATTCACGAGGGGCAGCTCACCTTCCAGCGGCTCGGGTTGCACCTGGTGGTGGACCTGGGCAAGTGGTGGTCGGAGAAGACGGGCTTGCCGCTTCCGCTGGGCGGGAACTGCATCCGCAAAGACCTCGGCCGCGAGACGATGCGCGAGGTGACGGACATCCTGAAGCAGTCGATCCAATTCAGCCTCGGCCACCGCCGCGAAGCCGTCGAATATGCCCTCCAATTCGGCCGCGACCTCGACCGCGGCCTGGCCGACCAGTTCGTCGGCATGTACGTGAACCACTGGACCGTCGATTACGGCCCCCGCGGCCGCGAGGCGATCTCGCTGCTGCTGAAAGAAGGCGCCAAGGCCGGCCTGGTCCCGGACGCCGGAGAGGTCGAGTACATCGACGCTCGGTGAGCTTCAAAGAATTGAACGCCAAGACGCCAGGGACGCCAGGGGCAAGAATCGCCAAGACTGAAAAGACTTCTGCCTTGGAACGCCCCTGTTGACGTCCTACCGCTTCGCGCAAGGGCGCGACACTGCTTTTCCGGGGCCAAGCTTCTCCCGCGAAGCCTCCGCGATCCGATCGAACGCGGCGTAACGAAGAAGGCCAAATCCGAAGCCCGAAATCCGAAGGAGTGACCAAGCGGAAAGAAAGAAAACCGATCAAAGCGGATGCGGAAGGAGCATCGTTTTCCGCTTCGTCCTCCTTTCCGCTTCCTTGCGACTTCGTGCTTCGGATTTATCTTTCTTGGCAAGGCTTTGCGGCTGTTCAGCGCTGTAGTGTTAGATGTGAGCGCTAGCGTCCACGCTTGCAAGAGCCCGCCCGCGCCCGCCAACGGGATCGGAGATCAGCGGTAAAGCGCGTAGTTTGCGGCTTCGCAACATCCCGCTGTCGTTCCCTGAAGAAGGATGCTTATGCATCGTCACGTCGCCTGTCTCGCCCTCATCGCCGCCGGGCTCATCGTACGAACTGCGCCGGCTGAAGACTGGGCGCGCTTCCGCGGGCCCAATGGGTCAGGAATGGCGGCCGATGCGTTCTCGAAACCGATCCGCGAAGCCGATCTCGACTGGAAAGTGGATCTGCCCGGCATCGGCCATTCCTCCCCCGCCGTCCGCACCGACCCCGCCGTTGGCGATCGCGTCTACCTCACCTGCGGCGACGGGAAGACGGCCGAGCGCACCATCCTCTGCCTGTGCGGAAAAGACGGGCACGTGCTCTGGCGGGTATCGTACCCCTCGCACCCCTATCCGCAGCACCGCGAGAACAACTTCGCGTCGTCGAGCCCGGCGGTCGATGAGCTGGGGGTTTATGTCTCCTTCACGACGCCAGGCGAATACACCGTCGTCGCCCTGGGCCACGACGGAAAGGAGCGCTGGCGGCAGACGCTGGGAGCGTTCACAAGCCAGTGGGGGAGCGGCGCGTCGCCGATCGTCGTTGGCGAGATGCTGATCGTCTCCAACGATCAGGAAGGGCCGCAAAGCTCCATCATTGCCCTGGATCGCCAGAGCGGGAAGAAAGTCTGGGTCGCCCAGCGCAAGAGCAGTGACAAGACCTCAAGCGCCACCCCATGCCTTTACACCCCGCCCGGCGGGAAACCGCAGCTCCTGGTGACAAGCAAGGCGAGCGGTATCACCGCGATTGACGTGCGGACGGGCGAAGCGGTCTGGCAGCTCGGCGACGCGTTAAACGCCCGCACGATCGGTTCGCCGCTGGTCATCGGCGACGAAGAACTGCTCGCCACGTGCGGCGAGGGAAGCTCGAACCGCCAGCTCGTCGCCATCCACGCTCCCGCGGCCGGCCCGGCCGCCACCCTCTTTAAGCTCACCAAGATCCCGCCCTACGTCCCGACCGCCCTCGTCAAAGGGAAGCTGCTGTTCCTCTGGTCCGACAACGGCACCCTCTCCTGCGTAGCGGCCGCCACCGGCGACACGATCTGGACCGAAAAGCTCGGCGGCGAGTTCTACGGCTCCCCCGTCTGCTGCGGCGACACCCTCTGGGCCATGAGCAACCGCGGCGAACTGATCGGCGTCCGCGCCACAGACCACTTCGAGCTCGTCAGCCGCCTCGACCTGGGCGACACCACTCACGCAACGCCCGCCGTCGCTAACGGCCGCATGTACCTGCGGACAGCGTCGCACCTGGCGTGCGTGTCGGCGAAGTGATGAGATCGTGAGGCGGCCAGACTGACGCCGGGCGACGGGGCGGCCGGCAAGGAGGAGCCCATCCTTTCATAGCGATGGAGACTGTCCCGTTTCCCATTCTCCCGTTTTGCATTCCTAGTGGACCGTGCCGACGAATCCTTCCCTTCCCCGGCAAACGCAAACAAGCTCCAATGTCGAAGGCGCAGAATGAGCTTCAAGAGACCGGTAGTTATGCAGCTTGCTCGTTTGATCATGGGCCGGCGGGTCCATCGGTGTGCTGTCGTGATTTTGTGGATCGCCACATCGTTTGTTATGAGCGAGCACAAATACCAGGCCTTAGAACTTACCTCTCTCGGCATTAACAACAGTCAGATCTTCCCGGCGACCGTAAGACCGACGTCACTTGCAAAAGAGTATTTCTGGAAAGAATGTCGAGTTTATGGGGGAGATCAGGCGGCAGTTTGGTCGCTTAGTGCTCTCCGTCCCGGCGCCGTCAGGACCGAGAGGATCCGTCACAGGAGTGGAATGCGTGGGTGTTAACCCAACCTTCGCACATTGGTTCATTCTTCGCGAATTTACACCTACCACTACAAGCCCAACACCAACCTCGTCTCCTCCGTCACGCTCGGGAAGAGGGCGCTACCGAACATCTTACGAACACGTTTACGCCAAATGCGATAGCCCTGCGCAGAGGATTTCGCGGGAGCCGCTGCACTTTTGATTTGACCGGCGCAACCCTACCATCCCCGCATGCGGCTGCTGATCACCGCTGACCTGCATTACAACCATCCGAAATCGAAGCCGCTCGCCGAGGATGTCATCACCCGAATGAATGCGGCCGGCGGGGATGTCCTCGTCGTCGTCGGAGATGCCGCCGTCGCCGACGGCGACGCGCTGGAGCACTGCCTCACCCGCTTCCAGTTCAGCGGCCCGAAGCTCTTCATCGCCGGCAACCACGACCTCTGGACCCACGGCCCCGACAGCCACGCACTCTTCGAGCACGTGCTCCCCGCCCGCATCCGCTCGCTGGGCTGGCATTGGCTGGAGACCGACCCGTTCCTAGCCGGGAACATCGCGATCGTCGGCACGATGGGCTGGTACGACTACACCTTCGCCGCCCCCGGGCTGGGCATCCCGCGGCGCTTTTACGAACAGAAGATCTCCCCCGGGGCGGCCGCCCGATTCTCCGAGTACGCCTCGCTCTTCCAGCCGCCGGACGACATCACCCCGGAAGCCATGCACGTCTTCGCCCGCTGGAACGACGGAAAGTTCGTCAAGCTTCGCCGCTCCGATGGCGCGTTCACCGAAGAATCGGTCGTCCGTCTGCAAACCCACCTCACCGCCGTCTCCGGCCGCCCCGAGGTGCGCGATATCATCGCCTGCGTCCACCACGTCCCGTTTCGCGAACTGCTGCCGCCCGCCTTCGGCGGCCAATGGGGCTTCGTCCGCGCCTATCTCGGCTCCGAGCGCCTCGGCCAAACACTCCTGGCGCACGAGAAGGTGAGCCGCGTCTTCTGCGGCCACAGCCACCTCCCCGCCGAAGCGCGCCTCGGCCCCGCCGGCCGCGTGAAAGCAGTGAACATCGGCAGCGGGTATCGGTGGAAGACGTTTGTCACCGAGGAGGCATGAGATCGTATATCCCGCCGGTAAAGCCCACAGGTCGTCATCCTGTTCGGGGCAAGGCGCCGGCCGGGACTGTGGGCCCGACGTGCCGGCGGCGCCCTCACCGGCGGGGATGTTAAGGTTCGCAACACCGCCGGTGAGGGCACCGGCGGCACTTTCATCGCGGACCGCCCCCATCGGTAGGCGGTCACCGCACGCGCAAGGAGGCGAGATTTGTCAGACCGTCGAGCGTCCGGCCGATCTGACCGTTCCCATGCGAGGGCCGCCGGGTTTTCCTGAAACCGTCTTCCGGTGCCGTGGCCCTAACCAGTGGACAGCGATAGTCCGTACCTTCCTTTTCGCGACCCGGCACGTGGCCTCACCGTTTGCGAACCTGTGCAGGCTCAACGCTTCGACAAGCAAGGAAATCGACATGATTCGCTTCAATCCTACGGCGACTCTCCTCCTCGGCGGCCTCCTAACCGCGAACGCGGCCGTCGCGGCGACTTCGGACTGGCCGCAATGGCGCGGCGCCCAGCGCGACGCAAGCGTCTGGGGGTTTGAGGCGCCGGCCGTCTGGCCGAAATCGCTTACCCAGCAGTGGAAAGTCGTCATCGGCGACGGGATCGCCACGCCGGCGCTGGTGGGCAATCGGATCTACACCTTTTCGAGCCAGAACGGGAACGAAATCGCCCGATGCCTCGACGCCGAAAGCGGCAAGGAACTCTGGCGGAACCAGTACCCCTGCCCCGGGATCTCCGGGCCGGCGTCGAGCTTCTCGGGGCCGCGGTGCTCGCCGGCCGTCGCGGCCGGGAAGGTCGTCACCCTGGGCGTCCATGGGATGCTTTCCTGCCTGGACGCGAAAACGGGCGAGGTGGTCTGGCGGAAAGATGACTTCAACAACGACACGCCCCGATTCGGGACGGCCAGCTCGCCCATGATCGTCGGCGGTGTGTGCATCGCGCAGCTCGGAGGCCAAAACGGCGGCGCCGTCGTCGCGTACGACATGGCGACGGGGGCGCAAACCTGGAAGCACCCAAGCGCCAGCCCGGCGTACGCTTCGCCGATGCTGATGTCGATCGACAAGGACCAGTACGTCATCGCCGAGACCGAGCGAACCATCGGCGCCTTAAACGTCACGGACGGAAAGACGGCATGGGAGGCGCCGTTCGAGCCCCAGGATCGGATGGACCAGAACGCGGCGTCGCCCGTCGTTGACGGCCAGACGCTGATCTACTCCGGCGGCGGCCGCGGCTTGCGCGCCGTGGAGTTCCAGCGCTCCGGCGCCGGCCTCACCGCCCGGGACCTCTGGAAGAACGCGAACGAATCCCTCCAATTCAGCTCGCCGGCGATTAAAGATGGGTTCCTCTACGGCGTGTCGCAAGCCAACGACTTGTTTTGCGTCGATATGAAAACGGGCGAGGTGGGATGGAGCACGGCGGCCGGCGCGGCGGGCGGCGCCATGATGGGCCGCGGCGGGCCAGGCGGCGCCGGCGGACGGCCTGACAACGGCGGCCGGCCGCGCCCCGGTGGCGGCGGCCGACCCGGCGGCGGCCGCGGGGGTGGCGGAGGAGGCGGAGGAGGCGGGGCGCGCGGCTTTGCGACCCTGATTAGCGCGGGCACCACCATGATCGCCATGACGCCCAGCTCGGAGCTGGTGGTCTTCGCACCCGATGGCAAACGCTACAACGAACTCGCCCGAATCAAGGTGGCCGACTCCCCCACCTACGCCTACCCCATCGTCACCGACAACCAAGTGCTCGTAAAAGACCAGGACGCATTGACGTCGTGGTCGCTGAAGTAGCGCACGCGCTACGCGACGCCGACGGTTGCGCCGCTGCAAGGTCTGCGCCGGGGCGCCCATCCCGCGGGATCCGTCTCTTTCTGTCGGGCGGCGATCGCGCCGGAAGCGATGCGCGCCGTTCGCGGAGCCTTCCAGAGAGGGTTATCAGACTTCCGACGGCACAGCGCAATATTTCCGATCCGGGATCGGGGGGCAGGTCGATGAGGGTCAAGCAGACGCGCTGCTTCGCGGCTTGCCCGATTCGACTCACCTGGCGGACCCATGCGCCCCCATCAAATTTTGTCATTGAACGAACAGTGCCCTGCCCCGCCTTCGCATTCGCCCGCCGCCCGCCCCGCGGTGTCTGTCGGCATGATCACCTTAAACGAGGCGGCCGCCGTCGCGCGGGTGATCGGGGAAATCCGGGCCACCATGCCCACAGCCGAGATCGTGATCGTCGATTCGAGCACCGACCAGACGGCCGCGATCGCGCGGGCGCACGGCGCGGGTGATTCGCCAATTCCCCGCGCGGGGTTATGGGCCTGCGATGGATCGGCTCTTGCGGAGCTGCGACGGCGAAGTGATCGTCACGCTTGACTGCGACGGGACCTACCCCGCGTCGGACATCCCGCGGCTCGCCCGCCTCGTGCTCGACGACGGGTTTGACGTGGTCGATGGCTCGCGACTCCGTCAGCGACCGGCGGCGATGCCGCTGCTGAACTACCTGGCCAACGCCGGCTTCGCGGCCCTCGCGTCCGTCCTCTTCGGCCGCCGACTGACCGACCTTCACAGCGGCATGCGCGCCTATCGCCGCGACATGATCGAGGAGCTGCGATACGACCCGGCCGGCCCCGCCCTGCCGGTGGACCTGCTGCTCATCCCGCTTCGACAGGGCAAGCGCCTCAAGACGGTCTTCATCACCTATGACCTGCGCATCGGCACCAGCACGATGCGGCCGCTCCCCAGCGCCTGGTGGACTCTCAAGCGAATCGTTCTGACCCGATTCGGCACCCCGGCCGCCGACCCGCGCCGTGCGGGCCCCACCCGCAGACCGCTCCACGTCGGCGACATCTCGACGGGGGGCGACCGTCCCCAACAGCCGGCCCCCGCGGCCGCCATTCGAAAAGTGGGCGCCGCGGCATGAGGCTTGGTATTCTCGGCGGTGGCATCACGGGCTTGACGCTCCAGCGGTTCGTTCGGCACCCGAGCGAACTGCTGGAGCGCGCCCCCGTCCCGGGAGGGTTGTGCCGGACCTTCTGGAAAGACGGGTTCGGCTACGACATCGGCGGCCACATCCTGTTTTCGAAGAACGAGGGCGTGAATCAGCTTGTCGAGTCGCTGCTCGGCGACAACACCGGACGCTGCCGGCGGGCGAACAAGGTGTTCTACAACGGCCGCTTCGTGAAATACCCTTTTGAGAACGGCCTGTCGGCCCTGCCGAAGGAGGAGGCCTACGAGTGCCTGATCGGTTACCTCCAGCGCGATTACCCGCCGCCGACGAACCTTAAAGAGTGGTGCTATCACCGCTTCGGCAAGGGGTTGGCCGAGAAGTACCTGATCCCCTACAACGAGAAGATCTGGAACCTCCCCGCCGATCAGATGGGGATCGAATGGGTCGAGCGCATCCCAAGCCCGCCGACGGAAGACGTGGTGAAATCGGCGCTGGGGATCGAGACCGAAGGGTACTTGCATCAGCTCCACTTCAAGTACCCGGTGCGCGGCGGGATCGAGGCGCTGGTGGATGCGGTGCGCATGTCCGGGACGGCCGTAACCTGCGGCTTCGCGATCGAGAGTATCCGGCGCGACCGAGGGGAATGGGTCGTCAGCGGCACCCACGCGGGGCGGCCGGCCGCCCGGCGGTACGACCGGGTCACCGTCGCCTTCCCCATCCACGAAGCGATCCGATGCTTTGAGAACGTCCCCGACCGGGTTCGGGAGGCGGTCGCGGGGCTCCGGTACAACACGATCAGTGTCGTCCTGGTCGGCGTGAACGACGAATCGCTGCTCGAGCACAGCGCCGTTTACATCCCCGACCCGGCGGTGGTGACGCACCGCGTCTGCTACATGGGGTACTTCAGCCGCGAGCTTTGCCCGCCGGGGACGTCGTCGCTGATCGCCGAAGTGACGAGCAACCCGGGGGATGGGGTGCATGAGCTGTCCGACGCCGACCTGACCGAGCGGGTTGTCGCAGACCTCGGCCGCGTCGGGCTGCTCGACCGCCGGAAGGTGATCGTCACCGACGTCACGCGGATGAAGTACGGCTATCCGGTCTACGACCTGGCCTATTCCAAGAACGTCAGCGTCATGCGGAGCTATTTCGCTTCCATCGGCGTGGAGCTCTGCGGGCGATTCGCGCAGTTCGACTACATCAATTCCGATGAGTGCATGCGGCGGGCGATGGAGCTGGCGGGCCGATACAACACGGCGGCCGAGGCGGCGTGAAGCTTCGGAAAATTGAGCCAGATCGCCCCGCGGCGCGAAGACCCGCGACGGAAAGTTCGCGTCCTGCTGGCTAACGAACAGATCTATGGACAAGCGAGGGTGACGAGTAACATAGGATACTGGGGGCGGTCGGATGTCAGATCGCGAGACGGCCGGCTGCCGGCAGTGGTCCATCTTAGACAAGATTGCCGGTGCGAAGGGATGCCATCCGACGTGCCACCGGCGATCCAGATCGCCAAGCTCAACGATACGATCGAACCTCAACAATCGGCATCGCACTGACCCGGAAACCGGAACAGGTGACCCACCCCGTTTTCCAGACTGACCTTTTTTTCCCCTTAAGTTCTTAGCGTCTCGGCCCGGTGCCAAGTGCCACTGAAATAGCCCCATATACCACCTAGCCAAAACTAGGAAAACGATCGTGGCGACCGCAACCACTGCTACGACAACGAAAAGAAAAGAGACGACACCGCGGTTCTTCCGTGAGGCTCGCATTTCGCTCGGTCGATAGTCGACTGGATTTGCCATGAATTCTCGTAGAGTTGGTTGACAGTGAAACGGTCCCCGACACTGCTTCAGCCGCCCAAAAAAAAGCGTCATCCGCCACGTCGCGATCGACTTCCGACATTCCACCGAATGGATGTTCGCGACACGACTGTCGAACGTCGCGTTCGACGCGTTCCTCGACGCCAGCCACGTCCCCGACCCCGAATGGTGGGTCGGCAAGAACGTACAGATCACAGCCCACTTCGAAGGCCAAGTCCGCGCCGGCCACAGACTCGTCGCCGATACGATCGAACCGCGGCAATCGGCATCGGGCCGAGTTCTCGCGCCGATCGCCATCGCGGCTTTCGGCCGCAGCGCGTCGAGGACCGCCGACGCACGGGGATCCTTGCCCAATATGACAAAACCCGCCGAAAACATTTTCCGCCCGATGGTTAACGCGGCGTCCGGTTGACGGTGGCGGCATCGTCCGTGTTATACTTTCGTGGGGTCGCCCCGAAGGCTCGGTCTGCCGAATGGGCTCAACTCGGAGTACCGGGTTTCGCCGAAGGGCTATCCAGCCGTCGCGCAAATTCCGATAGCAGGCCTGGGCCTCTTGGAGTCAGTCCCGTTCATGACGAATACGCCGAATCAACCCGGTGGCAGCATTTCTGGCACCGGGATGACCCGCCAGGTGGGCGGCCGCGAAACGTTCGGGGCCGAAGAACTGGCGATCGTCCTCTCCCACTTCGATATCGGCGTCGTGGACTCCATCGTCGATTACCCCAAGGGCTCGCGCAAAGCCCCCAAGCTCCTGATCGTCAGCGAACAGGGCAAATTCCTGCTGAAGCGACGCGCCCGGGGCAAGGATGACCCGTACAAGGTCGCCTTCAGCCATGCGCTGCAGCTTTACCTCGCCGGCAAGCAGTTCCCGCTGCCCCACCTGGTCGGGACGAAGAAAGACAACAATTCGATGCTTCAGTGGCGCAACGGCGTCTACGAGCTGTTCGAGTACATCCCCGGGCAATCTTATCCGCAGACGCTTGAGGCGACGTTCGACAGCGGCCGCGTCCTGTCGCTCTATCATAAGCTCCTGCAGGACTTCAAGTCCGAATGGCAGCCGAGCGGCGGCAGCTACCACCTCGCGCCGGCGGTGGACCAGGGGCTGCGCGTCATCCCCCAGGCGGTGAAGGAATCCGAGGCGCAGGTGATGCCGCTGGTGAACTTCCTGGTGGAAAGCTACCACCACGCCGCGCAGACCGTACAGGACCTGGGGATCGACGATTGGCCGAAGCAGATCGTCCACGCCGATTGGCATCCGGGGAACATGCTCTTCCGGGACAATCATGTGGTCGCGGTGATCGATTACGACAGCGCCCGCCTGCTCCCCCGGATCATTGATGCCGCCAACGGGGGCCTGCAGTTCTCGATTCTCGGGGGCGACGAAGACGTTTCGAAATGGCCCGAATACATCGACGAGAGTCGCTTCAAGCGGTTCTTCCGCGGCTATGATGGCGTCGTCCTCTTGAGCGAAGCCGAATTGCGGACCGTCCCCTGGCTGATGGTCGAAGCGCTGATCGCCGAGGCCGTTTTCCCCATCGCCGCGACGGGCGTTTTCGGGCGCATGGAAGGCATGGCCTTTCTTTCGATGGTGCAGAGAAAAATTCATTGGATGCAACAAAACGCGGAGCGGCTCATTGAATTAGCTGGGGGATGAGCTGGCCCGGCCTGCAACACCGCCGCGCCCGCTTCGCGTTGACGCCCGGGATGAACCACCCGGCCGCAAGACGCCCAGGGAGTGTCGTGATGCCGTTCCTCGATCCCGGCCTCGCCGTCCCCTCACGTAGACTTTCCCCCGCCGTGGCGGGCCGCGTCCCCGCCGCCGGGCGGATCGCCGCCTTAGCCGCCACCAGGCGGGTCGCCGCCTTAGCCGCCACCGGGATCGCCCCGCTTGCCGTCGCCTTCTCGCTCGCTTTTGCGCCCGCGGCCGCTCCCGCCCAGGTTCGCCCGGCCGTGCTGCCCCGTCCGGCCGCCGAACTCGATCGAGCTCCCATGGACTCCAGCGCCGGGGACGTCACCAGCGAACTGCCCGACGACGGAAAGTTGATCGATGAGGGCGTGATCGCCCGTTGGTTCGCCAACCTGAACGCCGGCGATTCACGGGTTCGCGATGCGGCCAAGGCGGCGCTCATCGGCCTGCGGCGCTCGGACCTTGCGGCCCTGAAAACGGTCGTTGCAAAGTCTCAGCCGCTCGCGCCGACCCAGGCGGCCGCCCTGCCGGACATCGTCACCCAGGTCTTTCTCGGCGGCGATCCCTATCGCGCCGGCGGGACCGACGGCTTCCTGGGGATCCAGGTTCAGGAGACGCGGATCGGCGAACTGAAGGAAGACCCCAAGATCGACCCGGCCGAAGCGCGGAATCAACCGCAGCCGGGCCTGGCCCAGAACGCCGACGGTTCGTTTTACCTCCAACCCGACCTGCGCGGCATCTATGGCATCACGGTGGCCGCGTGCATGCCCGGCTTCAGCGGCGCACGATCCCTCAAGTCCGGCGATGTGATCCTCGGCGTCGTCGAGCGCCCGGACCTGCAGATCCGCGCCACCGCCGAATTTACATTCGCAATCCGTGATCTGAAGGCGCGAAACACGTTTCACTTCAAAGTCCTGCGCGAAGGCCAGTTCGTCACCGTCCCCGTCCGGCTCGACCCCCGCCCCCTTGCGGCCGACAACGGCACGATGTCGCTGTTGCTCGAAGACCGAATGATCGAAGCACTGGAGTACTGGGACCACGATTTCGGCAGCTTGGTTCTGGAGGTTTTCGGGTGAGGGAGATCACCGATCCGGTATTTCACGGCCATTGACCGGACAGCCTCCATCCGAACCGTACGCCGCGACAAGCGGTGAGAAGGCGAACCCCGGCGTCAGGGAGATGGCCGTTCAGCTCCGCCGCGCCGCACTCGATGCCGAACTTCCGACTTTTCGAGCCCCGCTCCTCCCTGTTCCCCGCCTGGGAGGAACGTGTCTACGCTCCCGCCCTCTCCGACTACCTTGCGGAGCTGGGTGACCAGCTTCTTCGGCAGGCAACGCCGGGCCCACCCGCGACCGAGCCGGCCCCGCCGCGAAACCGCGATCGGTCCCGGCCCGCGCCTAAGCCTCTTACAGATGACGCACGCCGCAGGGGGCGACTGGCAGCCGCGCGCTATGCCGCCGCGATCTCCTTGAACCCCTCAAATCGCGCCGCCGGTGCGGCCGCCATAAGCCTGCTGGCCGACTCAACCCTTTCCCTCGACCCGGACGGGCGATACATCAACGCTTTTGAATCGGTGCTCGTTGACCTGAAGATGTAAAATTATCGCGGAGGCCCGCCAACCGAGTCAGACTACTCGAACCTGGTCGCTATTCACGCGACGCTGGCCGAGCTCTACGACAAGAAAGAAGTGCATGAGGAAAGCTGGCGAAATGCGACCTACCAATGGCAAAAGGCGACCGAGGCTGCATCCAAAGGCAAAGCGGATGAATCAGTGCAGGGTAATCTCCATCTTTGCTATGCCCGGTCACTCGAAAGGAACGGCCGCAAAGCCGAGGCGAAGACCCAGTATGACTCGGCTGCGGCCGCATTCGTATTGGCAAAGGACACGGCCGCAGCGGCCGATGCAACACTCAAGGCCGAGGCGATTCAACCTTGATGAAGCGTCACTGGCTGCCGTCCGATGGCCAGCGGCCGTTTTGCGTGAAGGGCCGAGACGCGACAGACCTCGGTTCGGGACCCCGGTCAGCCGACCGACGCCGCTCGTGGCTCAGTGCGCCATCGCCCCGGCCGGCTGCTGGTCGCGTTCCCAGGAGATGATTCGGGCGTCGCCCCAGAGGTTGTCCAGGTCGTAGTAGAGGCGGGATTCGGGGTTGAAGACGTGCAGGACGACGTCAAAGAAATCGAGAATCGACCACTGGTCGTTGCGAACGCCGGCGGTGGAGTGGGGGTGGAAGCCGTGGGGCTCGCCATATTCCTCGGCCGCCTCGCAGGCGCTTTGCATCTGGCGGGGGCTGGTGCCGGTGGCGATGACCAGAAAGTCGGTCACGGGCGAGATGCCGGTCACGTCGAGCAGCCGTACGTTGTGGCACCGGGTGTCGGAGACCATCCGCGCGACCTCGATCGCGAACTCGCGGGCCGACAGTGCCGTCTGAGCGACCGCTGGTTCCGACGGGGCGGGCGAGTCTTGCGCCGATGAGTTCGATTCCATGTCCTGACTGATGAGCCACCTCCTGCGATGGTCCCGCGCCCGCCGACCCAATGCCGGGGGCTCGGGACGGCGATTATAGCGACCGGGCCGCTCGAAATCGCCTGACAGCGAGTCGATCGTTTGTCGTGCAGTGTCGCCCGATTGTGGTGGCACCGGTTCAGTCCCCTCTCCCGGTACGCCGGGGGAGGGATAGGGAGGGGCTTCGACCAGGGAAGTGGGGATCGGCTGGCAACTCACCACCGCATGCTCGATGGCCCCCACACCCCGCTCGATGGCCCCCACCCCGCCCTCCCCCGGCGTACCGGGAGAAAGAGAAAAACAGCGCCCGAGGAGCGGCGGAAGCGGCGGCCTCAGGCTTCGGACACTTCGGCGTCCAGGAATTCCATCGCGTCGCCGGCGGCGCCATCGGCGGCCAGATCAATGGGGTCGGTCGCCTCTTCCTTGAAGAGCGGCTCCTGCGTGGCGGCCGCCTGTTTGCGGCGGCGGGTGCCGGCGCCGCAAAGTTGGACGCTCCCGGCGCCGAGCAAGCGGTCCAGGTCGTCCACCATTTCTCGCGTCGGCCGCACGAAGCGGTCGCGGTCGAGCTTCATCGTCACGCGGCGCGTCGGCCCGGTCGCGACCTGAAGGAAGACTTCGGTATTCCCCTTGTGCTGCCGGAGCAGCGGGTCGATCTGCTCGACCATCCGCGGGAGGTGACGCATCGGGTCGAGCTTGACGGCAACCGCCGTCGTCAGCTTCGCGATCGATTCCGACACCGGCAGCACCTCGTTCACCAGGATGCTCGGCGTCTCCCGCTTGCGGTCGATCTTCCCGCGAACGAAAACGATGCTCTCGTTGGCGATGGCCTCCGGGTACTTCTGGTTCACCTCGGCGAAGGTTTCGGCGAAGAGGGTGCCATCGATCTGCCCTTCCAGGTCCTCCAGCGTAATGATCGCCATCTGCATCCCGGCGGAGCGGCCGTTCTTGGTGACGACTTTTTTGACGCGGCTGATCATCCCGCCAATGGTGACTTCCGTCCCTTCCGAGCAGGCGGCCGCCTCGCGCGTGGACGCCGTCGAGTAGTGCTCCAGCGCCGACTGGTGCTCGGTCAGCGGGTGGCTGCTGATGTAGAACCCGAGCAGCTCCTTTTCGAACTTGAGCAGGTCGGCATCAGAAAGCTCATCCACATCCGGCATCGGGCCGGACATCGACATGCCGGGGCTCGCCGGCGAGGGGGAGAGCGCGGCGAACATGTTAAGTTGCCCGGCCCGGCGGTCGTGCTGGGCCCGCTGGCCCGATTCGACGGCCGCGTCCAGCACCTGAAGCAAAGCCGCCCGCTTCGCCTTGAATGAAGAGAACGCTCCGCACTTGATCAGCGCCTCGATCGTCCCGCGCGTCACCATTCGCAGATCGACGCGATCGGTGAAATCGTACAGGCTGGCGAAGGGGCCTTTCGCCACACGTTGCTCGATGATCCCTTCGACCGCTTTCTCGCCGACGCCGCGGACGGCCATCATGCCGAAGCGGATGACGCCTTCGGTCTCGACGGGCGCTTCGGCGGCCCCTTTCCCGCGGCCGCGTTTGGGCTTGGCGGTCTCCTTGGGCACATAGACGGGGGTGAAATCCTTGTCCGAGATGTTCACATCCGGCGGAAGGACCTTGATCCCCTTCGTCCCGTCGGCGAGCGTCATCCGACGGCACTCTTCGATGTATTCGACCATTTTGTCGGTCGAGCCCATTTCATAGGTCAGCAGGGCCGCCATGTACTCGACGGGGTGATACGTCTTCATGTACGCGGTCTGGAACGCGACGATGGCGTAGCGCGTGCTGTGGGACTTGTTGAATCCGTAACCGCCGAACTTCAGGATGTGCTCGAAGATCTCTTCGGCCTTGGCCTTGTCCACGCCCTTGTCCATCGTTCCCTTGATGAACTCGGGCTTGTACTTGGCGATCAGGTCCGATTGCTTCTTGCTGATCGCCTTGATCAGCTTGTACGCCGCGCTCAGCTCGATCCCGCCAAGCTGGTTGAAGATCTGCATCACCTGTTCCTGGTAGACCATGATGCCGTAGGTCTCGGCCAGGATGGAGTCCATGATCGGGTGGACGCCGGGGACAGGCTCCTTGCCATGCTTGCGGTTGCAATAGAGCGGGATCAGCTCCATCGGGCCGGGGCGATAGAGCGCGTTGGCGGCGATGAGGTCTTCGATCCGGTCGGGCTGCATCTTCATCAGAAGGTCCTGCATTCCGCCGGATTCAAACTGAAAGATGCCTCGCGTCTCGCCGCGGCAGAAGAGGCCGAAGACCGTCTTGTCGGCCAGGTCGATCTTCTCGATGTCAATCCGCCCCCTGGCATCCAGCGGCGGGGCGGCCGCCTCCGTCTTTGACAGCGGGCGAACCGGGCGTGTCTGGAACTCCAGCTCGAGCGAGCGAGTCAGGGTGCTCAGCGTCCGCAGCCCCAGGAAGTCCATCTTGAGCAGGCCGACCTTCTCCGCGATCGGCCCCTCGAACTGGGTGAGGATGTTGTCGTCGCTGTCCTTGTAGAGGGGGACGAGCGTGTCGAGCGCCTGGTCGGCGATGATCACACCGGCCGCGTGGCAGCCGGCGTTGCGGCAGAGGCCCTCCAGCCGCTTGCCGATATCGATGATCTGCTTCGCTTGCGGGTTTGAATTGTAAAGCTCGTTCAGCTCCGGCACCTGACCGAGCGCCTTGTCGAGAGTCATGCCCGGGATGCCGGGGATGAGCTTGGTGATCCGATCCGTCTCCGCCAATGGTACGCCCATCACGCGGCCGACGTCCTTGCACACCGCCTTGGCCGCCAGCGTCCCGAACGTGATGATCTGCGCCACGTGCCCGTACTTATTGCGGACGTACTCGATCACCTTCTGGCGGCCGTCCTGGCAGATATCGATATCGATATCCGGCATCTCATTGCGGCTCGGGTCCATGAACCGTTCGAACAGCAGGTTGTAGCGCGTCGGATCCACATTGCACAGCCCCAGCAGGTACCCGACCATCGTCCCTACGCCCGACCCTCTGGCGCCGACAGGAATGCCGTTGTCCCGCGCGAAATTGCAGAAATCCCAGACGATCAGGAAGTAGGAGCAGAAGCTCTTGCTGATAATCGTCTTCAGCTCTTTTTCCAGTCGCTCCAGGATTTCCGGCCCGACGTCCCGCGTGCCATAGCGCCAGATGAGCCCCTCATCACAAAGCTGGCGGAGATAGAGCTCGTCGTCCGCGCGGGGTGAGGCGGCCGGGCTGACTGCGCCGGCGGTCGCGTCCGTCGTTAACCGGTCGGCCGGCGGCCGCAGCTTCTCCTTTGGCACCCGATAGACCGGGGCGTACCGCTTTGAGAAGTCGAGCGACAGGTCGCACATCGACGCGATCCGCGCCGTGTTCTCAATCGCCGCGGGGAAGTCCTGCAGCGCTTCCGCCATCTCCTGCGGGCTCTTGAGATAGAGCTCGGTTGGGTACTTCATCCGATTCTCTTCGTTCACCAGCCGCCCCATGCTGATGCAGCAAAGCACGTCGTGCGCGAAGTGATCTTCCTTGTTCAGGAAGTGAACGTCGTTCGTCGCCACCAGCCCCGCCCCGACACGGTTGGCCAGGTCGGCCAGCTCCGGGTTGACCAGGTCCTGCTCTTTAACGCCCTGCTTCTGCACTTCGATGAAGAACCGGTCCGGCCCGAAGATCTCCAGGTAGGTCTCCGCGACTTTCTTGGCCGCCTTGCCGTCCCGCTTCATGAAGGCCGAGGGGATCTCCCCGCCCAGGCAGGCGCTGGTCGCGATGAGCCCCTTGTTGAACTCCTTCAGCACCTCTTTGTCGATCCGCGGCTTGTAGTAAAAGCCCTCCCGATAGGCCGTGCTGGAGAGCTTCACCAGGTTGTGGTATCCCTCCAGGTTCTGCGCCAGCAGGAGCAGGTGATACGCCGTCTCCCCGTTCTGCGCCGCCCGGTCCCGCCGATCGCCGGGGGCCATGTAGGCTTCCATCCCCAGGATCGGTTTGATCCCCTCTTTCTTGCACTCGTTGAAGAACTCGATCACGCCGAACATGCATCCGTGATCGGTGATGGCGAGACTGTCCATCCCGAGCGCCTTGGTCCGCTTTACCAGGTCAGAAATACGGCACGCCCCGTCGAGCAGGGAGTAATGGGTATGGACGTGAAGGTGGACGAACGGCATCAGGCCCTCGCTGCGGAATCAGTATTCGGGGACCGCTTCAGCCCGCGTGAGGCGAGCAGCAGAATGACAGGACGGGCCGCCAGCGGTTGTGGTTTTTTGGCGGCCCAGCCCTGCCAATTGTGTGGTATGCCTGCCGGCACGCCTCGAAAGGTGAGGCGTTTTATCATAGGCTGACGACCTTAACAACCGGCTAAAAAATCGTGCGGCCACGAGGACGCCTGCGGAACCGCGACGCTGACACGGTCCATTCCCGATGATGCGCCGTTGAAGCGTCGATCGACGGTCTTTGTCCCTTCCACGGAGCTTCCGGCGTCGGGATCCCACGCGGCATCAGATCCGCGAACGCCTGAAGGATGCTGTTCGAGCCGCCACCAGCTACCGACCCGACTTGCCGCGTGCTATCTGCCGACCATGCTGATGCCCGCCGGCGAGGGCACCGGCGGCACGTCTGACGGCATCCCCGCGCACCCGCAATCTTGCCTCGAACGGACCAGTAGTTGCCGGCCGCCAGTGGCACCCGGAACCGCCGGCGCGTCGGCGCTCGCGGCTCCGGGCTCACTCGGCCGGCGGAATCGGATAGATCCGCGTGCGGATCAGAACGTGAGCCACGCGGTCGGGATGCCAACGTTCCCCATCGCGTCGAACGCCGTCACCTGAATCGAACCGGTCGTGATCCCCTGGTCGGACAGGCTGAGGCTCAGCGGGCCCGTCGCCTGCACGTCGATTGTCAGGGCGGCCCCGCCTGTGGGGACGATCTGGACGTGGTAGCCGACGATGGCGGCCGCGTTCAGCGTCGGCGGCGCCCACGTCGCCGTGAGGGTCGGGTTGCCGGTCAGCGGGTCGGCGCCGGGCGTGACGGCCAGTGCCGTCGGCGCGTCACTCAGCGCGACACCGATGTTCAACACCGCCTGCACCGTGCCCCAGCCGTTGGGGTTCGTCGCGGCGACGATGATCGGCGTGGCGCCCGGGGCCGCCGGCACCCAGGAGAGAAGCCCGGTCGTCGGGTTGATCGTCGCCCCGGCCGGGCCGGAGACGATCGAGTAGGTGTACCCGCTGTTGGCCGACGCGAACTGTGCCGTCAATGGCGAGCCGACAGTGGCGGTCGGCGTGCTGACCGCCCAGGAGACGGGCGTCATGGCGGCGGCGTAGATGCTGATCGCCGGGCTCACGATCCCCGCGTTGCCGTTTGCGTCATACGGCGTAACCGTGACGAAGTACTGCCCACCGCCCAGGCCCGAGAGGGCGTAGCTCGTGGCGGTGCTTTGGGTATCGATCGTCGTGGCGACGTTCGTCTGGGCGCTGGTCACCGTCACAACGTAATCGGCCAGGCCGACCGTATCGGCCGGGGGGGCCAACTGATCACCGGATTGTTGGTCAGCACGCCGGATGTGCCCGTGACGTACGTCGCCGCCGGCGTGCCGGGGGCGCCGGTGAAAAAGGTGGGGAAGTTCAGGTGCAGCGTCGATGTCCCGGCCGCGTTGGTGGCGGCGACCAGGACGGTGGTGTTCCCGGCCTCGTCCTTGGTTGGCGTCCACGTGCCGACGCCGGTGGTCGGGTCGAGCGTCATGCCTGCCGGCGCGGAGACAAGGGCCAGCGTGGTCGGGCCGCTGTTGCTTGCCGTGCTGACCTGGAAGTTGAACGGCGCGCCGGCCAGAGCGTATTGCGGGATCAGCGGGTGGGGGTAGCCAAAGTTGCCAAAGCCGGGGTTGGCGGTGACGACGTAGTTCGACTGGCCCGAGGCGAACTGCCCGGCCGTGTACGTGATGCCGCCGTTAAGGCTCACCGAGACCTGCGGCGTATCGGGCGTCACGGTGATGGGGATGGTCATCGTGAACGTGCCGACGCTGTTCGTCGCCCGCATGACAATCGAGTTGGCGCCGACTTCGTCCGGCGTCGGCGTCCAGGAAATGTTCGGGGTGACGTACGTCAACTGCGAGTTGGTGACCTGGCCGGGCGTGAACACAACGCCGGCCGGCGCCGAGACGACCGACAATGTCGGATACGGGCTTCCGGAGGCGCTGAAGTAGAACGTGAGGTTGTGGTTCGCGACCACCGTCATCGCCGGGTCAGTGGCCCCAAAGTAGCTCCAGTCGAACGAGGGCGGGAGGAGCGTCGTGCCGGTGGCCACGGCCGAGTAAGCCTCGTTCCCGGCGGCGTCGCGGGCGGAGACGACGTACTGGTGCGTGGAGTTGGTCGCCAGGCCGGTGAAGGTGTAGCTCGTCGAGACCAGGCCATCGACCAGAAGGGTAAGCTTGGCGGGCGACACCAGCGTAATTCCGCCGCCGCGCCCGCTGTGCCCGCGATAGACAGCGGGCGTGTAGTTGTAAATGCGATACCCGGTCACGCCGACGTTATCCGTCGAGGGTGCCCAGCTGAGGAGGATCGAGTCAACCGTGGTGATCGGCCCGACGGTGACGAACGGCGTCGTCGGCGGCGTGGTGTCCGGGGCGACGCTGATGGCGAACGTGCTGCTGACGCTCCCCGCGGCGTTGGTGGCGGCGACCGTCACGCTCTGAGCCGCCGCGACTGCGCTCGGCGTCCAGGAGACTAAACCGCTGCTGGAGACGGTCAGCCCCGCCGGGCCGCTGACCAGCGCGAAAGTCGGCGCGGGCGTTCCGGTCGCCGCAAGCTGGTACGAAAACGCCGCCCCGGCCGTCGCGACCTGGGCGGGCGGCGTGGCGATCACGGGGGCTACGTAGTTGGTCACCGTCAGCTTGAACGACTTCGAAGCGCTGCCGACGCTGTTGGTCGCCTTGATCGTCACCGACTGGGCACCGATCTGTCGCGAGCTGGGCGTGAAGGTAATGAGCCCGGTCGTGCGGTTGATCGTCAGTCCGCCGGGGCCGCCGCTCAACGAAAAACTCGGGGCCGGCGTGCCCGTCGCGACGACCTGGTAGGTGAAGGTGGATGGATAGTTGACCGTCCCATCCGGGATGCTGGAGATGACCGGTGCGACGTTGGCCGTCGCGGCCGCCGTCCCCTTTGAGGTCGGCTGGGCGCTGGCGGCGGGCTTCGAGCTGGCGGGCGCCGTCAACACCGGCCCATCGCCGCCGCTCTCCTCGTTGTTCGATGGCACCGTCACCGAGAGGAATTGCCTCGCCTCAAGATGCTCAACCCACGCACCGTTCTGTGCGGCCGCGGCACTCCTCCGATTCGCGCGCGGGCCTTTGCTCGAAAATGATGACTGGAAAATCGGCCGTTGGGCGAAGTGGGTGGGGTCATGGCATTGGCTCCTTCGACAGAGGTGATTCGCCGATCCGGGCCGGGGCCACGCCCACAGCCCACCCGAGACTCGCGGAATAGCTTGCGGCCGGGTGATCGGACATCGGGGCGCATCGACGGACAGGGGCCAGGGGGACGAAGAGGGTTGATCAGGTCGTTTGCCGGAGGATCGGAAAAGGTGGCTTCTTCCGCCAGGAAGGTGGGCCTTTCCAATCAACCGCCAAATGCCCCGCCAGAGGGCCAGCCATCAACCGGAACGCCTCACTGGAAAGAAATGTTCTCAGCCATCGAGAGCATCGTGAAGGATCGTACCACGCGCCCCCTCCAGGACTCCAGCTTTTTGCGGCGAACAGAGCTTGACAATCGATTCCCCAGTTACGCAACCGTAATGCCTTGGCCCGCCGTGACCCTGTTGTTCGTGATGTTGACGTCGCTGAAGATCGCCATCGGGTCGATCCGCGCCACAAGAAGGTATTCCCCAGCCGCCAAGTCCGCTGGGACGCGGAATCGGACCTTCGTTGGCGCGGAATGGCCAGGCCTGACTTTGGCGGCATGGGTGACGGTCGCCAGCGGCGTTCCGGCGGCCGTCGGCGTCGCGGCCGCTACGGCATCGAATTCGACCGTAAGTCGGCCGCTCGCAGCGACCGTGCCGGCATTGGTCACGTCCAGGCGAAGCGTCGAAGCTCCGCCCGGCGTCAGCGCCGTCGGCGTGGGGAGGTGGAAAGCGCCGGTGAGATCGATTGTCGCGGGGGTGACGGCGATCGGCGTCGAGAGCGATGCCGCGTTGTCGGAGACATCCAGTTCGCCGGTGTTACCGCTCTCGGATTGGCCGATGACGTAGTAGGTCCCGGCCGGCAGCGCGGGGACGCGAAAGGTGACGGTGCGGGTCAGCGCGTGGTTCGGCCGCAGGTTGAGGCGGGCACTGATCGCGACGCCGGGCACGAGCGTGTCGGAGCCATCCAGGGCCGTGTCGGTCGAGAAGTACAGGTGCAGCGGCACCGTGCCGGTGAGCTGCGAGTTCCCCGCGTTGATGATGTGGATCTTCACGCTGATCCGGTCGCCGGCGTACCCCGCTCCGGCGCTGATGGCCCTGGCCGGTACGCGCCCGCTGACGGTGACGGCCAGGTCGGGCGTGCCGCCCGAGCCGGAGGCGGTCGGCGCGAAGACCTGCACCGACCCGGAATGGTTTAGCGCGAACAGCCGCCCGTCGGGCCCGACCTTCAGATCCACCGGTTGGCCGAGGTGGGTGGCGAACGTCGTCGCCGCGGCCGCCGGGTTCGCCGGATCGATCGACCGGATGTAGCCGCCGCAAAGATCGTCATAGAAATAGCGGCCAACGTAGGGCGCGGGGAAGGCCGCCGTCGCGCCGGCGGGCGGCTCATAGAACGTCCCGCCGGTGATCGCGCAGCCGTTCGAATCGTTCTTGCCATGGTTGTAGGTGAAGAGCGGGTCGCGGTAGTTCGCCGGCACAACCTGACCCGCCGTGCGATCCCCTTCGGTGATCGGCCAGCCGTAGTTGGCGCCGGCAATGCCCTGGTCGATCTCTTCCCAGGTGTTGAGCCCGACGTCATTGACGAAGATGCGGCCGCCCGTCGTCTGGGCACCCGACGTCACCGACGTCGGCTCGACGGCAAAGGTGAAGGGGTTCCTGAAGCCCATCGCCCAGATCGCCTGGTTGATGCCCGTCGTCTGCGAAACGAACGGGTTGTCGGCGGGGATCGTGCCGTCCGAGTTGATCCGCAGCACCTTCCCCTTGGTCGTATTGAGAGACTGGGCGTTCGCCCCGTTCGCGTTGTCGCCGACGCCGATGTAGAGCTTGCCGTCCGGTCCGAAGTGGATCGCCCCGCCGTTGTGGTTGGTGGCGGCCGACAGGTCGGGCAGGTCGATCAGATCCAGCTCGCTACCCGCCAGCGCCACATCGGGGTTTGACGGGTCGGCGGTGAAGCGGCTCACCCGGTTGTGGGCGGCCGGCGAGTCGGTCGTCCAGTAGACATAAACGTAGTGGTTGGTGGCGAAGCTGGGGTCAAAGGCGACGCCCAGCAAGCCGCGCTCGCCGTTGTGATCGACAGGCAGATTGACGAACGGGGCCGCGAGCAACGTGCCGTTCTTCACCACCCGAAGCCCACCCGTCTGCTGACAAACGAAGAGGCGGCCGTCGGGAGCGAAATCCATCGCGGTCGGTGCTTCCAAACCGCCGACGTACTGGTTCTGCGTGAACCCGGACGGCGTCACGCTCAATAGCGCCCGCGATTCCAGCGGCTCAACCCACTTTCCAGACCTGGGCAACGGACGGGAGTGCGGAAGAAACGACGTTCGCAACCCTGCTGACATCGAGAGAGCCTCCGAATGACCCTTCTGCGCCTCAACAACCCGGGGCACAAATCAGCCGGGGCGTGAGACGGTGCATCATACGAGGGCAAGGATGCCCGCATCCTTTGACAATCTCTTAATGATTCGCCAATGTTCCACGCCTAATCTTGGGGCGGCGGGATCGAGCCAAGCCTCCGGCGGGTACGCTCTGTTTTAGGTTCCAGGTTGATCGCTAGACGTACAGGGTGACACCGCATGAATTTGAATTTTAGCGTTGGTGGGCTTCGCAGATCGGCGCACCCGATGGTCGTCACGATCGCATTTGCGCTCGGGAGTCTTATCGGCGTGGCGCCGAGCGGAGCGGCCGCCCCAGCCTCCGCCACGCGACCCTCTTCGGCGCCGCCGGCCACACGTCCGGTCTCCGCCCCGGCTTCGGACCCGGCCGCCCTGCTCGCCACGCTCGACCGGCAACGCGCCGCATCGGCTCGGCCCACCGGCCCGACGACCGGGCCAAGCGTGTTTGAAGACGAGGCCGCGCTGCTGAATCTGCCGATGACCGGCTCGAGCGGCGGCGGCCGCACGACGGCCGCGGTTGAGCCGAATACGACCGGCATGCCCGCGTCCGGCCTCCTCGCCAGTGCCAGCGGGCTGACGCCCCGGCCACCGCTCAACCCGACAACGCGGCCGGAGGCTTCGCCCACAACCAGCGTCCCCACCGCCACGACCCGCGCCGCCGAAACACCCGAGCAGATCTTCGACCGCGTTTACGGCGCTCGATATAAGAAGGGCCTCGCCCAAAATCAGCGTCAGGGCACGCTGGGCGTCGCCCAGTTGATTCTGAAGGATGTCGGCGACGACGCCGGCAAACTCACCCTGGAGACAAAGGTCTACCTCGTCCGCCGCGCGTACGAGATTTCCAACATCGACTGCACCGGCTACCCCACGGCGATCGCCGCCACGCAGCTCCTGATGCGGCTCCTGCCCCAGTTCACCGATGACTTTGAAGATCGGCTGATGGCAATCTACGACGCGCAGGCCGGATGCCCGAATCAAGGCGCGGCCGCCTCCGCGAGCTATTTCGCGGTGGCCACGCGGAAGGCCGAGGAAAAACTCGCCGCCGGACGGTACGAAGACGCGATCGCGCTCTACCAGCGGATCATGCCGTTGGCGCGGCGGACGAACCGGGACATTTCGGTCAAGGCCCTCAATCGCATCTCGGCCATCCGCGATGAGCAGGCGCTGCACCGGGACATTGAGGCGGCAAAGTTCAAGTTGAACCGGGCACCGACCGACGTGAAGGCGGCGAATGAGGTGGTCGGCCGCCTGCTGCTGGACGTTGACCAGCCGGCTGAGGCGATCAAGTACACGGCCCAGGCTGACGCCCAGACGGCGCAGGCGGCCGACCTGGCCAACAAAGACCCCGCCGTGCTGACCGAAGCCGACATGGTGACGCTCGCCGGCTGGTATCGCAAACACGCGGACGACTACGTCCGCGGCCGCCTTCGGGGGCTGTCCAAGTCAAAGGCGCTCTACGAGCAATATTTCGTCGCCCATAAGACCAAAGACGTGGATTACCTCGAAGCGAAAGCGATCTACGACGAGGTCTGCACGATCCTGCCCAAAGAGCAGGCGGCCGTCGCAAACCAAGCCCATCTCACCAACACCGCGCCGCCCGTGCCGGTGCCGGTCCCGCCCAAGTAGACCGACATCAAATGCAGACGGCCGGAGCGCCCAGTAAATGAAGAGGAACCAACAGGAAGAAGAACCGAATCGTTCTCCGCTTCGATTTCTTCCTTCCTGCCATTCCCGTTCCTTCGGATTTTCTGATTCCGGCCGCTCCATAGGCGTGGTTTACCGCCGCGTATTGAGCGTATTGTTGAGCGCGTCGGTATTCAGCCCGTACCCGACGCCGTTCGGATAGACGTTGATCCCCACTCCGTTCTGATTGGTTGTCTCGTTGTGGAACGCGCGGAAGACCGCGAAGAAGGCGTCGAACTTTCGCGTCACGCCGACGCTCGTCTCGACGTTGTTGCCCGTCCCGAAATCGAAGCTCTGGCTGAAGTTGACCGTGTACTTCGACGACAGCTCGTAATCGAGCGCCACCGTCGTGATGTTGGAGTTGAGGTCGGCGATATACCGATTGCCGACGTACAGGTCCGTCACCTCGTCACGCCGAAGGACCAGTCCGATCGACGCCGTCGCCAGCCGGTTCTTGTCCAGGTTCTGCGAGAAATCGGACAGGAGCACCGTGTTGTCGCTGATGCGCCAGGTCAGGTCGCCGTTGATCGAGTTCCGCGGGATCGACAGCTCCGGCATGGACGGGTAATAGAGCCCCCGAAATCCGAGCGGCTGCAGGTCCTTGGAACTTGGCTTGTTGGCAAAGAGATCGGCCTCGACGTTCAAGGTCAGGAAGTCAACGCTGCGCCACCGGCCCGGGCCGCCGCGGTACGTTTGCCAGCGCTGGTGCAGCGCGATCTGGGCGGCCGTGATGTCGTTGATCGGGTCGATCTGCTCGTCGTAAATAAAGACGTTGTCCCGGCTGACCGTCGTCCCCGACGTGAAAAGGTTGATCTCCGGCTCGATCAGGTGCCGCATGCGGTGCAGGTCGAACAGCTCCGAGCGGACCGAATCGTCCACTTTCCAGAACTCGGTCGTGATCTTCGTCCCGACGCCGCCGAAGAACCGGTTCTGCCCCCCGTCGGCCGGCGAATCCGAATAGGCCGTGTAGCGGCCGACCACGTATGGGACCACTTTGAACTGGCCGGCGTTGATCGGGTAATCAACCTCTTCGCGAAAATCGGCGCGGTAGATCGTGCTGCCGGTAACGCCCGTCGTCCCCAGCGATGGCTGGCCCGGCAGGTCGTACGGGAAGAACCCCTGCTGCGCCAGCGTGGCCCGCGTCTTCTGAAAGTGAAGCCCGCTGATCGTGTTGTCACTGTAAAACGTGAACTGATCGTTCACGACGCTGTCACCGATCCGGTGGTACGTGACTTCCGGCAGGTGCTCGACTTCGAACTGCTCCTGGTACAGGTCGCTGGTGGTGACCAGGTCGTTCGGCTGAAACTGGGCGAGCAGCGTGAAGGCCTCGGTGTCCTGCTGATGCTTTAAGTAGAACGACACGTCGTGGGGCAACTGCTCGTCGAACGGCCGCGCGAACCACTGCTCCAGGAACGTCGGGTCCGAGACATACCCCGCGCGGGCCTGGAACGACCACCCATCCGGGAAATAGTGCTGATGCTCCCAGAGTGCTTCGCCGCGGATGCGCGGGTCGCCCTGGTAGGGCGGCAGATAGCGGCCGATGTCGTCCGAACCGCGGTCATACACGAAATACGAATGAAACGCCCCCTCGAACCCCCAGGCCTGCTTCGTGTTCTCGGTGACGAACCCGCCGCTGTATGTCCCGTTCAACCCCGTCGCCGGGCCACGATCGGCGTAATAATCGGCGCGGAACGTGAGGTCGAGATCCCGCGGAGGCGGGTAACCGAGGACCTCGAACAACCCCCACTCGCTCAACGCGCCGATGCCGAACGCCGAAGCGTCCTCGAAGCCGATCGCCCGCAGCTCGGAGTCTCCGCTGGTCATCGAGCCCGACGCCGCCGGAACGTAAAACAGCGGCGTGTTGAACAGGCGGAACGTGGTGTCCTTCGACTCGAACACCGTCCGCGTGTCCAGGGCCGTTGCGCCGGGGTCCTGGCGAACATAAACCTTGTCGGTATTGATGCTGTACGACGGGACGGCGAACGAGCTGGTGCTGAGCTGGGCCTTGTCCGCCAGGTACTCCCCCTGCGCGAGCTGCCGCACTTTCTTCGCCCGAATGATGACCGGGATCTGCGGCTGCGGGTTGACCGAGTGCATGACGACTCGCGTCATGACCGCACGGTCGGTGGCGAACTCGTAGTACGCCTGCTCGGCCTCCATCCGCTGCTCGCCGGGCGAGTCCTTCCGCACCGCGGGGGTGAAGAAGATTCGCACGTCCCCCTCGAGGTAAGCGCCGCTGAACAGGTCTTCGCCGTGCCGAGTGTCGCCCGAATGCTGAACGTCCCTCAGGGACTTGAGGGTCGTAAAAAGCACGACGCGGTCGGCGCGAAGCTCAATCAGGTCGTCGTTGGGCTTGCGCTGTCGGAGGATGACTCCGCCGGATAGGACAGTGGCGACGGTCCCCTCGTTGGTATCGACGGTTTCCACGTTGGCCGCTTCAAAGGCGACGGGCACGTTGGCCGGCCGCGTCGAAGGCCCGGTGGTCGGGGAGGTGGCGCCGGTCGCCAGAGCGGCGCCTCCCGGGCGGCCGTTGCGCGGCCGATGGGGATACGGCCGCCGGGCCGGGCGGGGGGGGCGCGATCGGCGGCACGATTGCCTCCGCCCCTGGCGGCCGGGTCGCCGGAGCCGAACCCGGCGGCGCTGGCCGCCGGTGGCGCGCTGGCCGCCGGTGGCGCGCTGGCCGCCGGTGGCGCGACGGCGGCCACGGGGGCAGTCGGCACCGCCCGACCCGACGGCGGGGGCGCGGCGGCAGCGGCGATCGGCGTGCCGCCACGGACCTGCTGGGCGGCGATGTAAAGGGCGGAGGTGCTGCGATTGTCGGTGAAGCGGTCGTCCGCGGTGAGGCGGATGCGGCCGGCCACGCCGGCCGTCACCAGCATGCGCTCGCCGCTCCGGACGCCGTCGGGCCGTTCAACCCTGGCGTCGCCGAGCAGCACCACATCGATATGCTGCCCGCGGCCGGCGGGGTCGGGCTCGATCCAGACAACCGCTTGGCGCGCCGACAAGCGGGCACGCTCCAACTCGATCACCACCGGCCCTTCGAGCTGGACGACGTCGGCCTTCCCCTGCGTCCACGTCGCCGCCGACTTGGCCGTCAGCACCAGGGTTTCGCTCGGGGCCTGATATTGGGCGTTGGCTGGGGAAACGAGAGCGGCGCTGGGGGCAAGAATGACGCACGCAATAGCGGGACCGCTGAAACGCAAGCACCGGCTCCTTCGCTCGCTTGAGGGTTCCTCGCCCCGTGGCGCCATCGCGGCTGTTTGCGGGCGCGTTGCCCACGTCGCAACCATCAGATCGTGAGAGACGACCACCCCCGACGGGCCACGTGCGCCCAGGGCCCGGGAACGACGCCCGACGGAGCGCGACGGACTTGGCTGGGCCGGGCGGAGATGGGCGGCATTATAGGTTGGGGCCGCTGACCGTCAATTCGGCCCGGCCGCGTAGCCCGCGGCGCACGATGGAGGCGCCGCTGACGAACGTCAACGACGGCGCGAAAAGCCCGTCGGGGCCGCCGGAGCCGGGCCAGCGGGTATCACCCGCTGAACGGCGTCGCCTTTTGCATCTCAACAAATTCGCGGAAGAGCGAAAGGCTTTCAGCGTGAAGCAGCCCGGTTTCGACGCGCACGACGCCGCCCGTCTGTTGCGCAAGGGCTTGGCAGCGGAGGCCGGGGTCGGACAAGTTGAGCTGCGCCTTGTCCGCGATCGACGCTCCAAAGGTGATCGACGTGATGCCCGAGAAATAGCAGGCCCCGAAGCACATGACGCACGGCTCGCAGGTGCAGTAGATGGAGCACCCCTCAAGCCCGGTCGCGCCGAGCGACGCACATGCCTTGCGAATCGCGACCACCTCGGCGTGAGCCGTCGGGTCGTTGTTTGCCCGGACGACGTTATGCTCGCAGGCGAGGACATCGTCTCCTCGGACGATCGTCGCCCCATAAGGGAGTTGCCCCCGCGCCACCCCCCGCCGCGCCCGCTCGATCGCCATCGCCAGGTAGTCCGAAGCCTCCATCCGCGCCAGCCTACCCCCGCCCCGACCCCGGTCAACTCAAAAAGGGGTCACAAGGTATTTCCATCGCCCAAAAAAGGGGTCTGGAGGTGTTTCGGGCCGTCTGACGACGGACGGCATAAATACCTCCAGACCCCTTTTTGAGCGTTTGATTCAGTCCGGCCGGCCGATATACTTTTTGTGTTGGGGGGATTGCGTCGGCGGGCCGTCTGGTGTTCACGCCTTTGGACGTTTCCGCATGCCGACACGCGTGTCCCAAGTCGCCGGCCCAGGAGCTTGTTTATGATGTTTCGCCTCCCCGTCGCACTAATCGTTTGCGCCGCTCAGGTCGTCTTCCTGCGGCCGGCATGGGCGGAAGCGCCCGCCACGACGCCTTCAGACAAGGCGGCGCCCGCCGTGGAAAAGCCAGAGTTCCCCTCCCCCGCCGAACTGATGAAGAAGCTGAAGGCGGAGAAGGACCGCAAGGCCGCGCAGTCAAAGGTGGTCTACTTCGATCTCTCTGAACCGGTGACGGACAAGCCGGCCGGCTTCTCGCTCTTCGGTGATGACCGGCTGGTCGTTCGCACGCTGGTCGAGCAGATCCGGCACATCAAGGCCGATAAGGAGATCAAAGCGGTCATCCTCACCCTCGGCGAGACCGGGCTGAACCTGTCGCAGGCCACCGAGGTGCGCGACGCCCTGGCCGACCTGAAAAAGGCGGGGAAGCCCAGCTTCGTCTTCGCCGACAGTTACGACACCGACAGTTACACCCTGGCCAGCGGCGCTTCGGACATCTGCGTCCTCGAAGGGGGCGAGATCATGATCCCGGGCGTCGGCCTGGAGACCATGTTCTACAAGGGCCTGATGGACAAGGTCGGCGTGAAGGCCGATTACGTGCAGATCGGCGAATACAAGGGCGCCGACGAAGAATACACCCGCACCGCCGCCAGCGAAGAGCTCAAAGGAGAGCTCACCCACCTCACCAAGGCGATGTATGACCAACTGGTCGATGGCATTGTCTCGCACCGCCACATCGACCGTGAACTGGTCAAGCAGACAATCGACGAGTCGATCCTGACGGGCAAGATCGCCAGGGACCGCGGCTTCGTCGATCACCTGGTCGATCAGGACGGCCTGCGGGAACTGGTCGCCAAGAAGCTGGGGAACGAGATCAACCTCATCACCGACTACGGCCGCCCGTTGCGGGAAGCGCCCGATTTTTCCAACCCGCTCGGCCTTCTCGCCAGCCTGACCAAGAAGTCCGAACCGGCGGCCGAGACCAAGCCGCAAGTCGCCCTGATCTACGCCGAAGGCGTCATCCAGGATGGCGAAGTGGACGACGGCCCGTTCGGCCAGGAGGGCGTCGGATCCGACAACATGCGCCGCGCCCTGCGGATGGCGGCCCGGGATGAGAACGTCAAGGCGGTCGTCATCCGCATCGATTCGCCCGGCGGCAGCGCGCTGGCGAGCGAAGTGATGTGGCAGGCGGTCCGCCGCGTCGGCGCGAAGAAACCGGTGATCATCTCCGTCGGCAGCATGGCGGCCAGCGGCGGCTACTATCTCGCGTCCGCCGGCGACCACATCTTCGCGGACAACACGGCGATCGTAGGGTCGATCGGCGTGGTCGGTGGGAAGTTCGTCTTCAAGGATTTGTTCGAGAAAGTCGGCCTGCACACCGAGACGTTCAGCGTCGGCCGCAACGCCGGGCTCTTCAGCTCGAACGAGCCCTGGACCGATCGCCAGCGGACGATGGTCACGACTTGGATGAAGCAGACGTACGACCAGTTCACCACGCGCGTGATGACGACGCGACAGGGCAAGATCAAAGACATCGACGCCGTCGCCCGCGGCCGCATCTTCCTGGCGCGCCAGGCGAAGGACCTCGGAATGGTTGACGAGCTGGGCGGGATCACCGACGCCGTGAACTACGCGGCGAACAAGGTGAGCCTGCAGGAAGGGGCGTATGACGTGAAGGTGCTGCCAGCCCCGAAGACGCTCGCCGACTACCTGAACGGCACGGTCGCCGCCGAGCACGAGTCGGCCGCGTTCCGGTTCAAGCCGACGATCGAGATCTCGCCCGATTCGATCCTGCGGACGCTGTCGCCGAGCCTTCGGAAGCAGGTCATGCTGCAAGTGCGCATGATGCGGCTGCTCCAGGACCGGCCGGTGATGCTCGTCGCGCCGTTCACCGTCACAGAGAGATAAGGTCGCCCGACGAACGTCAGATTCCGCCATTCAAAAGAAGGCGCGAACCGATCAGGTTCGCGCCTTTCTGTTTACTGGTTGGATGGGCCGGGGGACGACGGCTGCTCCGAACCCGCCGCGCCTCGTCAGAAAGCCGCGGGCTGCCGGAAATGGGCGTCAACCGCTGATCCACCGATCAATCGCGCAAAACAGCGACTGCCCGCGTCCTCCAGTGCGTCGCACCCTGGCAAGCGGCGCCCCCGCGAGCCGCGCCCGTGAGGAAGCGGTCTGGGTGCGCGGGCCGAGCCGGCGCCCTTCGGCGAGTCACGCTCCACGGTCGCCGGACCCCGACCGCTCCGTTACCAGACTGTCGAAAAACCGGTAACAGCGCGTAACGACCGCCGTTTTTGAGCGAAAAACGAAGCACTCGTCGGCGTTTTTTGGGTTTTCCGACAGTCTGTTCCTGTCGCGGCGCTGCTTGCGTTCTGACATGGCTGTTGAAGGCGGTGCAGCCGATCGTCGCTCAGTGATGAACGATGCTCAGTCGCCGAGTACGGCGACTGCCCGCTTCCTCACGGGCGCGGCTCGTTGAATGCGGCGGTGCGCGTACGGCGTCCTCGCACGGGTCGAACGTCTCTGACAATTCAGCCCAGCGGCAGGATCGCCCGCACCCGCGCGTCCCGGAGGCACAGCCCGCCCCAGAGGAGCGCGCCGAAGTAGACGGGGAACAATGCGTGGCTGAAGAGCGGGTCACCCACACGGACGTGGGAGGCGACGGCGCCGCCAAGATAGCCGGTCAGCAGGATCGCCCCGAGCACGGCCGTCCGGGGAATGAGGTAGAGGAACGTACAAATCAGCACGACGACCCCGAGCGGGACAATCACGCCCTCCGGGTAGCCGAGCTTCAGTGTCCCCTCGAGCACCGGTTTCGGCTTGACGAGCTTCATCACTCCATCCATCAGGAGGAACAGGGCCGGAAGGCCGCCCATGAGCCATCCTCCGATGACCCTCCCTCGTGACGACGTTGCCGGACGATTGGCTGGAGACGGTGAGGCGACGGGTGGGCGTTCGGCAGAGGTTTCTGGCATCGGCTTCCTCGTTCGGCTCGCAGTGTTCGCTCGACTCTTCATCCGCCCCGTCCGAAGGATGGATTGAAAGCTCCGCTCAGCTTAGCACCCGTTTCAAAAATACTAAAATCGTTCGGCGCGGCGGACGCCAGAGCATTTTTGGCGGGCGTTCCCGCTCGCGTGCCATGCGGGGTGCCGTGCTTCACGCTCGCGTGGACATGCCTTCAGCTCCCTGGCCCGACTGGTTTCAAAACAGGAGAGAGCGTACCCACCCAGGCGTGGGGCATGTCACCCGGCGTGAGGTTGTCGCGTCGGAGACGGGAATCGCGAGGAAAGATGGCCACGCCCCTCCCTTGGAACGCGACCGCCCGCGGCCGATGAGCCGCGGGCGGTCGCCTCCATCATCGATCGTTCAAGGGGCCGCGTTAGCTGCACCCCATCGAATTGCCGCAGTTGAGGCACTTGTAGCAGGTGCCGCTGCGGACGGTGATGCTGCCGCAGACGTCGCAGGCGGGGGCGTCGGCCTGCATCTCGCTCCCCTGTTGGCTCAGGGGGTCGGCGACGATAGCGAGGCGCAGGTGGGGCATCGTCGTCGGTTCCGCGGCGAGCGTGCCGGGGTTGTGGGCCCCGTCGCCGGGAGCGGGCGTCTCATCGTGGTGGAGCGTGTCGTAGTCGAACGGCTTGGCCGAATCGACGTCGAGGCGCGGGCCGTGGCCGTTGCCCGATTTCTTGCCATTGCCGGCCGATCCCGCCGGGCGGGCCGATGCGGGCGCCGCCGGCGCGGGGAGCTTGGACGTCATCGCGGAGGACATGTCGCTCGACTCGACGGGGCGGGCGGGGCTCTCGGGCGATCGAGCCAGGTTCGCCGGCGCCGGTTGCGTTGGACTCGGCGGCGTCGCCGTCGGCCGCTTCTCGCGCTTGGGGGCGTTGGCGGCGCGATAGCCGACAACAAACTCCATCGCCATCCAGCGGAAGATGTAATCGACCAGCGACTTGGCGATCGGGATCTCGGCGTTGCGGGTCATGCCGCTGGGCTCGAAGCGGACGTGCTCGAACTTGCGGACCAGCGATTCCACCGGCACGCCGTACTGCAGGCTGACCGACACGAGTGTGGCGATCGTGTCCATCAGGCCGCCGATCGTGCTGCCTTCCTTGGCGATGCGGATGAAGACTTCACCCGGCTGGCCGTCTTCATACAGGCCGACGGTGATATACCCCTCGTGCCCGGCGACATCGAACTTATGCGTGACGGCGCGGCGGGTGTCGGGCAGGCGCCGGCGGAGCGGCCGCTCGACGATGCGCTCCACGATCTTCTCAATCGTGTGCGTATGCGCCGGGGCAAGAGCGAGGTTATCCGAGCTGGCAAAGGCGGGGCTCACCGGCGCTTCGGCCCGTCCGGCAGGGGCCGAGACCGCCGCGGCCGCCCGGGCGACGTCGATCGCCACTTCTTCCCTGGCCGCCTCCACGGCTTCGGCGTCTTCCTCTTCGGAAGCCGCCTCCAGGTCTTCGTCACTCTTGACGTTCAGCGGCTGGCTGAGCTTTGAGCCGTCGCGGTAGAGCGCGTTGGCCTTGAGGCCCAGTTCCCACGAGAGCTGGTAACTCCGCTTGATGTCCTCGACCGTCGCCTCGTTGGGGAGGTTGATGGTTTTGGAGATCGCCCCGCTGATGAACGGCTGAGCGGCCGCCATCATGCGGATGTGGCCTTCGACATCGATGAACCGCCTGCCGCTCTTCCCGCAGCGGTTGGCGCAGTCGAAGACGGGCAGGTGCTCGTCGCGAAGGTGCGGCGCGCCTTCAACAGTGCCGCGGCCGCAGACGACGTCGTTCGCTTCGTCGATCTGCTTCTTCGTGAAGCCGAGGTGGCGCAGCAGGTTGAACTTGGGGTCGCGCCACTTCGTCTCGGGGATCTCGAGGCGCTTCATCACGGCTTCGCCCAGCGCCCAGGGGTTGAAGGCGAAGGAGATCTCGAACGTGCCGGGCAGCGCCGCCTCGATCTTTTCCAGCTCGGCGGCCGTGAAGCCAAGCCGCTCCAGGCGGGCATAGTCGATGTGGGGCGCATCATGCAGCGTCAGCGTCCCCATGACGAAGCGAATGATCTCGTGGACCTGCTCGCCGCTGTAGCCAAGGTTGCGGAGGGCGGGCGAGAGGGACTGATTGGCGATCTTGAAGTAGCCGCCGCCAGAGAGCTTCTTGAACTTGACGAGCGCGAAGTCCGGCTCGACGCCGGTGGTGTCGCAATCCATGAGCAGGCCGATCGTGCCGGTTGGCGCGATGACGGTCGTCTGGGCGTTGCGATAGCCATTTTTCTCGCCCATGGAGTAGGCCCGGTCCCAGCATTCGCGGGCGGCCGCGAGGAGCGCCTTGGGGGCCATCGGGTCGGGCTCGCTGAAAGCGTCGGCGGTGATGCCGACGGGCTCGATGTCGAGACCCTCGTAAGCGCCTTGCGCGCGGCGGGCGGCCGGGTGGTGGCCGACGTCGTACGCGGCGCGGCGGTGGTTGCGCATCACCCGGAGCATCTCCGGGCGGTTCTCGGCGAAGCCGTTGAACGCCCCCAGCTCGCCCGCCATCTCCGCGCTGGCGGCATAGCTCTCTCCCGTCAGGATGGAGGAGAGAGCGCCGCAGATGGCGCGGCCCTTGTCGCTGTCGTACGGGATGCCCGCCTGCATGAGCATCGCCCCCAGGTTCGCGTACCCCAGGCCCAGCGTGCGGAACTTGTAGCTAAGGCGCGCGATCGCTTCCGATGGGAAGCTGGCCATCAGCACGCTGATCTCCAGCACGATCGTCCAGAGCCGGATCGCGTGCTTATACCCTTCGATGTCGAACCGGCGGCTTTCGGAGTCGAAGAACGTCAGCACGTTCAGCGAGGCCAGGTTGCAAGCGGTGTCGTCCAGGAACATGTATTCGGAGCAGTTGTGGACCGTGAGCCCGTTGGCGATGAACGAGCTGGTCACCGGCTCGGTCAGGTCGAACACCTGCTGGCGGCCCAACGGCGTGAAGCCGATGACCCGGTCGTAGTTGTCGCTTTGCAGGCCACGCGGGTTAACGGCGCCGGCGGCGGCCGCCAGCCGGGCGATCTTGTCGCCCGGCAGCAGTCCGATGTGCCGGCAGAACGCGGGCAGGCTGGCCGGGTTGATGGTGAGGCGGCCGCCGGAATCGCCTGCCGCCACGGCCGACTGCACCCCGAAGCCAAGCAGGACCAGTTGCACGTCTTCCAGCAGCGGCGCGTTGGCGGAGTGAAGCTCCAGGCCGCTGTCGGTGACCACGCCATCGGCCGTGAACAGGCCGCGGAGCAGGTGCTTCTGGGCCGCCAGGCCGGCCGTGAAGGCTTCATCGCTCAGGCGGCGGGTCGAGCCCAGCTCGCTGCGGACGAACGCCTTCAGCCGGTTCATCAGGCGGCTGTTGGTGAGCGTCGCCGTGAGGGTGCCGCCGGCGTGGGTGTCCTGATCTCGCGCCCCTTCACCCTGGAAGGTCAGCGACTCGCCCCACGTCTCGGCGGCGTAGCGCGCGAAGGTGTCGAGCGTGTCGGCATCGTCGAGGCAGGCATTCAGCCGCAGGCTGGTGGCGCGGCCGTTGGCTTCCGACAGGAACAACCCCAGGAGCTGGAAGAAGCGGGCATCCTGCGGCTCGCCGATCTGATGAACGGCCGCCGGCTGGCTCGGGAGCTTCACTTCGTCGTCGGTGGTGAGGTCTTTGGCTTCGACCCAGCCGCGGCCGCGTGTCCAGACCTTGTGGTCGGCGGTGAGCTTGACGGCGTAGCCGCCCTCGGTCCGAAGCTCGAAGACATCTCGCATCCCGGTCGGGAAGGCGCCTTCGGTAATGTGGATTTCCTGACCGTCGAGGTTGGTGACGATGCGGGCGGGCAGGTGGATCATCTGATCGATCCGCCGCCAGATGCCGCCGGGCGTCAGCACGCGCGTGTCGCCGGTCACGCAGGGGTTGCTGGCATTGATGCGGCCGGACCGCGGGCACGTGTGCCACTGGTTAATCGTCGAATCGTACTGCACGCCCGGGTCGGCGCAGCGCCATGCGGCGTAGGCGATCTGTTCCCACAGGTCGCGGGCCTTGAGTGTCTTGGCGACTTTGCCATCGGTGCGGCGGTAGAGCTTCCAGTCGCCGTCCTCCTCCAGCGCCTTGAAAAAGGCGTTGGGGATGCGGACGGAGTTGTTCGAGTTCTGCCCGCTGACGGTGTAATAGGCCTCGCCGTTGAAGTCGTAATCGAGCTTCAGGCCCAGCTTCTTCGCCGTCTCCTGCTGTTCCTTGGAGAGGTGCTTGATCCCCTCGGCCAGCGCGGCGACCTTCAGCTCTTCGCGAACTTTCCAGTTGACGAACAGGTCGATGTCCGGGTGGTCCAAGTCGAGGCAGACCATCTTGGCCGCGCGCCGAGTGGTCCCGCCGGACTTGATCGCCCCGGCGGCCCGGTCGCCGATCTTTAGGAAGCTCATCAGGCCGGACGACTTGCCGCCACCGCTCAGCGGCTCGTTGTCCCCGCGGACGTTGGAGAAGTTGGTGCCGGTGCCCGAGCCGTACTTGAAGAGCCGCGCCTCGCGGGTCCAGAGGTCCATGATGCCGCCCGGGTTCACCAGGTCGTCGCTGACGCTCTGGATGAAGCAGGCGTGCGGCTGCGGATGGCTGTAAGCATCCTGGCTCTTGAGCAGTTCGCCGCTCTTGGGGTCGCAGTAGTAGTGGCCCTGTGCCGGGCCGGTGATGCCGTAGGCGTAGTTCAGGCCGGTGTTGAACCACTGCGGGGAGTTGGGGGCGCACATCTGGTTGAGCAGCATGTGGCTGATTTCGTCGTAAAACGCCTGGGCGTCTTCGGCGGTGTCGAAATAGCCGTGCGTCTCGCCCCACCACCGCCAGCACCCGGCGAGGCGGTTGACGACCTGCCGCACGCTCTTTTCCGGGCCGGTGACGGTGTTCCCCTGGGCGTCGCGCAGCGGCTTGCCGTCGGCGTCTACCTGGGGGACGCCAGCCTTGCGGAAGTACTTGCTCACCATGATATCGGTGGCAAGCTGGCTCCACTGGGCGGGGATCTCGGCGTCGTTCATCTCGAAGACAACGCTGCCGTCGGGATTACTGATTCGGCTGGTGCGCCGCTCATATTGAACGGTATCGAAGACATCCTGCCCGGGCTTGGTGAAGCGGCGAGTAATTTTCATCGGGGAGCCATCCTTCCATGCAACCGGTCGAGCCAACTCTCGCGACCTGGCGAGAGCGGGTGCGGCCGCGACCGGCCGGTAGAGCGAAACACGTCGTACCAACCGTCGGCGGGGCGACATCCAGGCCCGGCCGACCCAATCCAAAATGGCACATCATCCGGCCGGTGCGGCGCACCGCCGGCGCCCACGCACATGCCCCGCCCGCGTGCAGCGACGACTTCTCCGTCGCGCGGGCCAGCACTTCCCGTCTCCGCTCATTCCATCCAACGCCGCGGGCCTGGAACCCTTGTCTCTGCGGCGCCTTCGCTACGCGATGCCCCCCACCTGGCCGAAGGGCCCGAAGCGGCGGAGCCATGCCGCCCGGGCCGATCCGATCCAGGGGAACCACCAAGCCCAAGCGGCCGGCGGCGGTAAACGCTAAGAACAAACGCGAAATCCGAAGCACCAAATCCGAATGAACCTGAAAGAAGCCAAGCCGGAAAACGGTCCTGTCCAGCATCCGACTTTTTCCTGTTTTCTTCGTTTCCACTTGCTCCTTCCTTCGGATTTCGTGCTTCGAGTTTTCTCTTCATTGAACCGCTAGCGTCCAAAGAAATCCGAAATCCGAAGCACCAAATCCGAAGGAACCTGAAAGAAGCCAAGCCGGAAAACGGTCCTGTCCAGCATCCGACTTTTTCCTGTTTTCTTCGTTTCCACTTGCTCCTTCCTTCGGATTTCGTGCTTCGAGTTTTCTCTTCATTGAACCGCTAGCGTCCAAAGAAATCCGAAATCCGAAGCACCAAATCCGAAGGAACCCGAAAGAAGCCAAGCCGGAAAACGCTCCTGTCCAGCATCCGACTTTTTCCTGTTTTCTCGTCGTTGAAGCGTTAGCGCCGACTGTCCCGCATCCTTTTTCCTGTTTTCTTCGTTTCCACTTGCTCCTTCCTTCGGATTTCGTGCTTCGAGTTTTCTCTTCATTGAAGCGTTAGCGCCGTGCGTGCGCAAGCCGGCCCGCGCACGGCTCGGCGGCAAGCGTCTGCTGGCTTCAGTCCACCTTGGGCAGGGTTAAGCCGGGTTGGTCCTGGTACTTCCCGCTCTTGTCGGCGTAGCTGACGGCACAGACCCGTTCCCCCTTCAGGAAGATCAGTTGGGCGATCCCTTCGTTGGCATAGATCCGCGCCGGCAGGGGCGTGGTATTGCTGATTTCCAGGGTGATTTTTCCCCGCCATTCCGGCTCGATCGGCGTCACGTTGACAATGATCCCGCATCGGGCGTACGTGCTCTTCCCGACGCAGATCGCCAGGTACCCGCGCGGCATCGACACGGTCTCGACCGTCTCGCACAGGGCGAAGGAGTTCGGCGGGATCAGCACGTGATCCTTCCCTTCCAGCGCGGTGTCCACCGTGACGAAGGAACGCTCGCTGAAGTGCTTCGGGTCCACGATCTCGGAGTTGACGTTGGTGAAGATCTTGAAGACCCCGCCGACCCGCAAGTCATACCCATAGCTGGAGACGCCGTAGCTGATCTTCCCCAGCCGCTTCACGTTGTCCTCGAACGGCTCGATGCCGATCAGCTCACGGATTTGAGTGTCACAAAGTATGCCCATGGGTTGTGCTTGAGGCGCTAAAGGGACAGTACGGATCCGTCGCGCGTGCGGCCGCTGCCGTCCAGGCGCCCGATGGGGTTCGAATTTCCACCCCCGGGGAATGCCGATCCGTCATCCTTGCGGCCCAACCGGATGCTCAACCGTTTGAGCAAAGCCAGTGCCGTCAGAGGCCGATCATTTCCCAAACAGTCCGGTTCCACCCGACGTGAACATTCGCTACATCGGCAAAGTCACTATACACCACCCGTTGTATCTGGCAATCATGTCTTTCGCTAAATGTGGTATAGCGCGACGTGAACGGGATTTAACGGGTTGGTCTGACGAAAGTTACCTTAACCGCCCGGGGTCACAACGAAAATATGAGCCTCCCACCGGCCCAGCTTATCCACCGGTTACCCCCACAGGGTTGTGGAAAAGTTGGGCGGCGAAGGACCGGGACCAGAAAGTCGCGAAGCAGGTAACCGCTAACGTGCAACGGTCTCTGGCGTGACAGCGTGCCGGCAGTACGGTCGATCTGGCTTCGGCGCGTGCCCGTGGAGTCCCGGACTTTCCCCTTACGCGGAGAGCAGCTGAACCCGACGATCCCGTCAACGATTCGTCGGTTATTGATGAGGATCGGTAGGCCGTACTAAGTCGCGCCGGCCACAAGTTGACCGTCGCCCGGGCGCTACCGGGCCGGCCTTGATCGACATCACCCGCGCCCACTCCCCGAGCGTAAGGTCGTCAGGTTGCAATACGGCGTACTTCACAATCTTCAGCTGGCTCTTGGAGGGCGAGACGGCGAACGCAACTATAATAGGGCAAAACCGGCAAGACATAGATCGGTTCGACGCCGAACTTGCTTTTCCTGGCTCGCATAACGGCTCGCAAGAAGGGGCTGGCTTGCCGAAAGCCAGCCCCTTCACGGTCATGCGAACCAAGTTCCGCTTACTCGTCAATGAACTGGTCGCCGCCCTTCCAGATCAATTTAGTGTGCAGGCTGGTGAAAACCGGAAAGTTGAAAGAAGCGATGACCTGCCCGTTCTTCTCCACGAAGATGCTCGGCGCATCCCCGACGTTCGGTTTCACGAACGTGTTGCTTTCGCCGGGTCCAACGTCAAAGCTTTCGCGGTTGGTATCGAGACGGACATGGACCACCCCCTCGGCGCTCAGATTAACGAATGTGATTGGATGAGGGATTGGCTTCCAGTGTTTCGCGAGAAAATCGCCGATGTCCTCCAACCAACCCGCCTTAGCAACATCCGGGGGGATCGCGATGATCGAGATCAGTGCAACAGCCGCCAGGAACAACACCTTCTTCATACAATTCTCCTATGCTTGCGGGGGGCACAACAAGTGCCTCCCCTTGATCGCAGGTGATTGTCCTTGAACTGACTCCATCTCGTATTCTCGTGACACCTCACAATTTCATGAGCAAAACGCACAAAAAGAGCCAACCCCCTGGGTCATTCAGAGGGTTGGCAGATGAATCGGATTGTTTGCGGACGGATGTTACGCCAACAAGGCGACGATCTCTTTGCCAGAGGCGACAAGGTTGCCATCGACGTGGCGCTCCGGCACGGTCCGGGGACCGATGCTCATGCTGACGAACATACCGACGAGCAGCAGCATGAGAACAGCCTTTGGAAACAGACGCCGAGCAAGCCAGTGCGTTTCGTCGCTGGTCTGAGACAACTGGTACTCTTCGTCCAAAGAGAGGCTGCCATCGACGTTTGCAAGGTTGGCGGCGCGACGTATGCTGACGTTGTCATAAGAAAACAGAGTGATAGCTTCCATGGTGTTCCCGAAAAAGTGAGTCAACGTCTTCGCATTCTGCCCGTCGAGGGCGGTTGCGGGGTTGGACCGCTCGATCTTGATGCTTTCGAAGAGGTATTGCATCCCGCTGCTTTTCTCCTTCTTCGAGAGATAGTCGAGGATCGCGATGTCATATCCGTAGTAGTTGTAGCAGTGCGATCGTTGGTAGAGGGACATATCGCTCCAGAGGTTGATGCCGGAATCGAAAGTGCGCGAGAGAAGGTTCCGCATCTCCAACACGACAAGGGGGTCAGACTCTTCCGCTTTACTGACCAGACCCGTCAAGACGGGCTGGATGTGAAGGAACAGAGCCGAGAAAACACCGGGGCCTGCATACTGCCCGGACGGCATCTTCAGGATGCGAGGGACGAGGATTTTTACCTTTTGAAGGGCACTCGGAAGTGTCTCGCCACGCAACATCCGGATATAACTCATGTAATCGGCGAAGACTGCTTCCTTTTCGTTCTTAGGATTGCTCAGGTCGAGAAGCTTCCAGACGTCCGACAAGCGTTTTTTTTGATGGTTGGTCGCCACGAGTGCCGGAAGAAAAACACTGACCTTTTGGATTGCTTCACTGGGTTTCACCACCGCGTTCGTGTCGTGGTGGACGAACGGGCGGCGGACTGTCGGAAGGTGAGTAAACGTCGTCTCAGCGTCTGCGCTGCCGATGCGAGACATCGTCGCGGCACTGATCACCCCTTTCGCGCGTAGCAACTTACGGTTGACGTCGTCACAACGTTTCAGGTCGTCTTGGATCTCCTTGAGCTGGGCACGCCCGTTGGCGACGATCTGATCTTGAAGCTTCGCTATACGTAGCTCTTTATTTTCGCAGGCTTCTGGCGACGAGACGTTCTTTCGGAAGACTGATGCGGCTTCATCGTTTTTCATGTGTTCCTTTTTATTCGCCCTCCGTTTCCGCTAACGACTGACGAAATCTCCGTTTTCATCAGGACGCCTGTGGCAAGACTGCGGCAACTTTTCGGCCGCGGCCTGCACCCAACACCACTGTTCTCTGGCTGAGCGCAAGCGGATACATCACCGTTCGATACCGTCGCTTTCCAGCCCGCCCGTGACGTCGGCCGCCAGCGGTGCAACAATATCCCGATGCCAACCGCGGTTCGAGATATTTCCGACAAGATCGCCTACTGGGGGCTTCAGGCCGTCTCGCCCGAGCGGGCGCATGACCTGGGGAAGTGGGCGATGAGCCGCCGGATTCTGGCGCCGGGGCCGTTTCTGGTCAACCCGATCCTTCGCCCGAAGCTCTTCGGCGTCGAACTGCCCAACCCGCTGGGGCTGGCGGCCGGGTTCGACAAGAACGGGGAACTGGTCGATGCGGCGATCGATTACGGGTTCGGTTTTGTCGAAGTCGGCAGCGTCACCTTCCGCGGCGGGCCGGGGAACCCCAGGCCGCGGATGTTTCGCGTGGCGCCGAGACGATCATGAACCGGATGGGGCTCAACGGCGACCCGGCCGAGGCGATCGTCGGCCGCCTCGCGAAAGTCGCGACGCCGCTCTTCGGCGTGAACGTCGCCAAGACCCACTCCCCCGACATCCTGGGGGACGCGGCGATCGACGACATCTGCGCCGCCTATCGGCTCGTGCGGCCGTTCGGGCTTTACACCGCGATCAACATCTCCTGCCCGAACACCGCCGAAGGCCGCACTTTCGAGGACCCGGCGCCGCTGGCGGAGCTTCTTTCGGCACTGAACGCGATTCGCCGCGACGGGGGGCATTCGCCGCCGCTGATGGTGAAGCTGTCGCCCGTGCTCGATCCGGGGATGGAGGAAGGCCGCGAACACCTGGATGCGGCCCTTGCGGTGTGCGCGGACGCCGGCGTCGATGGCTACATCTGCTGCAATACGCTGCCGTTTGAAAGCCCGAACTTTGGGCGCGGCGGGCTCAGTGGCGAACAGGTCCGGTTCAAGGCGTTTCGGATCATCGAACATCTTGTCAAAGCCGCCTCGGCCGACAAACGCCCGGCGATCCTTGGGTGTGGGGGGATCTTCAAAGGGCGGCACTTAGACGGGTACATCGCCCGCGGGTGCGTGGCGGCGCAGGCGTATAACGGGTTTGTCCGCGGGCCGCTGGCGGGGGTGCGGTTTGCGCACCGAGTGCTGCGGGAGTATGCAGGCAAGATTGACTTTTGAGGGGGACGTCAAACGTGCGAACCCCGTGGCGGCACGCAATGCGTGCCCTACTACCATGACTGTTCGTGATGAGGGGCTTTTCTGGTCCCCTCTCCCCCGGCGCACCGGGGGCGAGGGGACCAGCAGGGCGCCTTCAACGGGTTCGCACACGCCTCCCGCGCGGACCGTCGGGCTTGAACAGCCGGCCGCGTTTACCAATCCAGCGTACCGCGCCAGGTTGTGGTGAGCTTTTCGATCGACAGCGACGCGGAGTCGCCTCCCACGGCAGCCTTCAATTCGGGGCGGTCGGTTACAACGCCGATCGTCGTCAGCATCGCCCGGCCGGCGAAAAGGGCCTGGAGCTGCGCCTCCGTCGCGGGGTCGATCTCGACGAGGTAGGAGGCGAGGCGCTCGCCGAAGGCGGCGTCGGTGCTTTCGAAACGGACGTCGAGCCCCAGGCCAGAGGCGATCGACATCTCGGCCGCCGCGACGGCCGCCCCGCCGTCGCTCACATCGTGGCAACTGTGGATCAGCCCGCGGCCGATCGCCTCCGACAGCGCCCGGTGCGTCGCCGCCAAGGTCGCCAGATCCGCCCCCGCCGGCGTCACCATCGACAGCCGGTTCCCAGATCGCTTGAGGTCCATCGTCACGCAACGGCGGACGTCTTCAATGACGGCGATCGCGCTGATCAGCAGCGTGTTGGGGATGCGCAACACTTTCCCCGTCTCGGAGTCGGTGAACTGGTTGTGCAGGCTGTCCTTGCCAGAGATGAACGGGATGCGATAGGCGAGGGCCGCGTCGCGGCAGGCCTCGCAGGTGCGGACGAGGTCGCCCATCGTCACGTCGTCCTCCACACTGGGCCAGCAGAAGTTGTCGAGGATGGCGATCCGGTCGGGCGATGCCCCCACGGCGACCACGTTGCGGATCGCCTCGTCGATCGCGGCGATCGACATCGCGTACGGGTCGGTGATGTGCGGCGACATCCCGCAGCCGACGGCGACGCCGCGATGCGACGTGAGCTTCGGCCGCAGCACCGCCGCGTCGGACGGGCCGACCTGCAGCGGCCCCGTCAGCGGCTTGATCACGCTGCCGCCCTGCACCTCGTGGTCGTACTGGCGGATCACCCAGTGCTTGCTGGCGATGTTGGGGTGGGCGAGGAGGGAAAGAAGGGTGGGGGCAAATGCTGAATGCTGAATGCTGAATGCTGAATGGGGAGCGGCGGGGCGCGGATGTTCGATAACGACGGCGGTTCGCCGGGGCATGGGGATGCCGTGGTGGATGAAGTCCATCGCCATGCGGCCGACCTCGCGGCCGCGATAAGTCAGGATCAACTCCTGGCTTCGCGTGCCGAAGGTGCCGATGACGGTCGCCTCCACATCCTCACCGCGTGACAGGGTGAGCAATTCGTCGAGCTTCGCCGGGGGGACGGAAAGGACCATTCGCTCCTGCGCTTCGCTGATCCAGATTTCGTCATAGCGCAGGCCGGCGTACTTGAGCGGGACCTTGTCCAGCTCGACCAGCGCGCCGACCTTGTCCCCCATCTCGCCGACGGCGCTGGAGAGCCCGCCGGCGCCGCAGTCGGTCACGGCGCTGAACAGGCCCAGGTCGCGCGCCGGAGCAGCACGTCGGCCACCTTCTTCTCGGTGATCGCGTTTCCGATCTGCACGGCGTGGGAGAACTCGTCGGCGTGGGTGTCGGTCAACTCGGCGCTGCTGAAGGTGGCGCCGTGGATGCCGTCGCGGCCGGTGCGGCCGCCCATGACCACGATCGCGTCGCCGACGCGGGTCTCCTTTTCAATCTTGTCGCGCGGGATCAGCCCCACGCACCCGCAGAAGACCAGCGGGTTGCCCAGGTATCGATCGTCGAAATAGACCGCGCCGTTCACCGTGGGGATGCCCATCCGATTGCCGTAGTCGCGCACGCCTGCCACCACCTGCCGCAGCACGCGCTTGGGGTGGATGACGCCGCGCGGCAGAACATCGACGCTCGACCGGCGGCCGTCGCCGGCGGGCCGCGCGGCATCGGGGAAGGCGACGCAAAAGACGTCGGTGTTGGCAATCGGTGCGGCCGCCAGCCCAGTCCCCAGGATGTCGCGGATCACGCCGCCGGCGCCGGTCGCACTGCCGCCGTACGGCTCGATGGCGCTGGGGTGGTTGTGCGTCTCGACCTTGAAGCAGACGGCGTCGGTCGCGTCGAAGGCGACGACGCCGGCATTGTCCTTGAAGACCGACAGGCAAAAATCGGCCGCGGGGCGTCCTGCGCCGGGCTCTTTGCCCATCAGCCGCATCGTGCTGGAGAAGATCGTCTCCTTGATCAGGTTGTCGTAATGCCGCGTGCCGATCCGCTTGCCCGAAGGCTCGCGCACTTCGACGTCCACGGCGCTTTTGAGCGTCTTGTGGACGCAGTGCTCGCTCCAGGTCTGGGCGAGGGTTTCCAGCTCGATGTCGGTCGGCTCGCGATTCTGCGACCGGAAGTAGGCCTGGATCGCCTTCATCTCGGCCAGGGAGAGGAACAGGTGCCCCTCACGGCTTAGCTTCTGCAACTGGGCGTCGGTCAGCTCGCGCAGCTCGACGTTGCGGACCCGCAGCTCGTACTCGTGGCCGACCTGGAAGCGGTCGGGGATGAACGGCTCGAAGTGGACCGACTCGATCACGCCGTTGGCGAGCACGCGCGAGGCGATCCGCCGCAGCTCGTCGGCCGCCACGACGCCCTGGATCAGGTAGGAGCGGCCGGTGCGGACTTCACGCACCTCCAACCCCGCATCCCGCAGCGCCATTTCCGTTGATGCGGCGACGGGGTCCATCACGCCGGGCTTCAGGTGGATCTCAATGCGGCTGACGGCGTGGGCCGACCCGTTGACGCCGGCGAGGGAGCGGGCATCGACCATTTCGGCCTGCTCGACGATCGGGTCGGCCAGCAGCGCGCCGGCCGCCGATAGCACCTGCTCGCGGCTGGCGTCGGTATCGACAAGAAAGATCCGCCGCGTCGAAATCGAACCCACCTGCGTGCCGAATTCGGTGATCTGATGGCGGACCGACTGGCCCACCGGATCCTCCGATAAATCTGTCCCGTGAGCCGGCGCGGCGGTACGAACGTCGATGCGGTAGATCATGCGGGGATTCTAGCGACCCCCGCCGGCGCGGCCAGAGGATCCGACGCCATCCCCCGGGTAGCCGCGGCACATCCGAGGAGGCCGCGGAGAGAACGCCCCCCCGCGAGCCGCGACCGTCGGGGAGCGGTTGGCGGACACCGCCGCGCGCCGTTCGAGCTTTCGCAAGTGCTCTCGCGGAAGCTCCACCCGCCCTCACGGGCCTCGCAAAAACCTTCCGTCCAAGGGACGCGGATCAACCACCCGCGCCCGTCAGGAAGCGGCCGATCGAAGCGGCCGAGAATCAATCTCTCCCGGAACAGATCCGTCGCCGAGGATGGCGGCTGCCCCCTTCCGCACGAGCGCGGCGCGTTGGGCGCCACTCTCCCAACGGAAGGTTTTGCGATCGTCCCGCGAGGGGGCGCTCTGTGTCGGTTTCCTGTAGCACTGCCGCGGTCACAGACCGCTCCCTGACGGTCCCTGACGGTCGCGGCTCGCGGGTGGCCTCCCTTTCAGTACGCGGAGCGTACAATGATCGCGACCTTGCCCATTCAATCAGCTACTGGAGAGCCGCCGATGCGACGACACCTATTCAGCGCCGCGGCCGCCGCGGCCTTTTTCTGCATCGGTGCCCCAATCGCCACCGCCGCCGCGCCGCAACCGACCGTTCCGGATTCGTACTGGCCGCCGCCGATGGCGCAGGAGCCTGAACTGAAGGCCCCGCCGCCAAAGGGGCCGTTCGAGCCCACCTGGGATTCCATCCGCGCCCAGTACAAAACGCCCGACTGGTTCAAAGGGGCCAAATTCGGCATCTTCATCCACTGGGGCCTTTACGCCGTGCCCGCCTATCACAATGAGTGGTACGCCCGGCACATGTACAACGGGTTCGCCAAGTACCACACCGAGACGTACGGCCCGCCCGACCAGTTCGGCTACAAGGACTTCATCCCGCTCTTCAAGCCCGCGAAGTTCAATGCCGACGAATGGGCGTCCCTCTTCAAGAAGTCCGGCGCCCGGTACGTGATCCCCTGCGCCGAACATCACGATGGGTACGCCATGTGGGATTCGGACATCACCCCATGGTGCGCCGGCAAGCTCGGGCCGAAGCGCGACTTCATCGGCGAGCTGGCGGCCGCCGTCCCGAAAGCGGGGCTCGTCTTCGGCGTCTCCAGCCATCGGATGGAACATCACGCGTTCGAGTTCCCGGCAAACGGCCTGAAAACGGACGTCTTTGACCCCCGCTTCAAGGATTTCTATGGCCCCCCGATCGACAACCCCCGCCTCTGGACCGGCCGGCGCGTCGGCCGAGTTCCAGGAAGACTGGTTCCGCCGCTGCGCCGAACTGGTTGACAAGTATCACCCGAAAATGGTCTGGTTCGATAATGGCGTGAACGCGCGCGAGTATGACGCCGTCAAGCTGAAATTCGCCGCCTACTACTACAACCGGGCGGCCGAGCGACACGAGCAGGTGAGCATCTCCACCAAGGGGAATGCGTATCTGGCGGGCACCATCACTGACTTTGAAAAGGTCGGCTCGCGCTCGCCGAAAGAGATCCGCCCCGGCGACTGGCAGGTGGATGACCCCATCGGCTCGACCTGGGGGTATACCACGGATGAAAAATTCAGCTCGCCCGCGTCGATCCTGGGCAAGCTGATCGACACCGTCAGCAAGGGCGGATCGTACCTGCTGAACATTTCGCCCGACGGCGAAGGGGCAATCAATGAGCCGCAGCAGCGGACGCTGCTCGGGATCGGCCGCTGGCTGGAGGTGAACGGAGAGGCCGTCTACGACACCGCTCCCTGGACATCGTTCAGCGACGGCCCCCGCTCCCCGATCCGCTTCACGACCCATGGCGACACGCTCTACGCCGTTTCCATAGGCTGGCCTAAAGATGGGACGCTGGTCATCAAATCACTGCCGAAGGGGATTGCGGTGACGAGCGTCAACCTGCTCGGCAATCCCGCGCCGATCCCCTTCACCCAGGACGAGGCGGGCATGCACCTGTCGCTCCCGACGGAAAAGCCGAACGAACTGGGCGCCGCCTTCAGGATCAGTGGCGCGATCCAGCGGCCTTGACGCTTGCCGACGAACGACCGTCTCGCGCTCGCTATTTCAAGGGTACGAAGCGCAGCTCGTACCGGAGTTGCGTCCGGGCGCTGTTGTCCACCATCGGGGCGTTGATCGTGACGAGCGGCTTGCCGTCCGGGCCTGTCGTCACCTGGTAGTCGAAGGCCAGTCCGGTCATCGGGTCGATCGGGATGGGCGTCTCCCCCATTGCGGCCAGGGTGGCCGGCGGGCGGCCGTCGTGCGCGGAGGCGTAGCCCCTGACCGCTTCAACCACCCGCAGCATGCAGACCGATCGATCCACCCGCGCCACGCTGGTCATCGCGGTTGAAAGGGCCGGGACGATCGAATCGAACGGGCTTGCCCATGCGGCGCGGCGCTCGCGCATCGTGCGCTCCGCGGCGCATCCCAACAACGGCCTGCCAATAGGGGAGAGACGCCCACTTGAGCTGGGCCTGCATCACCTCTTCATACGACGTCGCGAAATAGAGCCCCACGATTTGCGGCCCCTCCATGGCATCAATATCAACCTGCGAACGGACGTGATGGTCGAGGAGGTACGCCTTGGCGATCGGGATCCACATCGCAACCTGCGCCGCGCGCAGAGCGCTTCGCCGGCGGTCCGATCCTTCCCAGCGCCGGTGGTGACGGCCTGGAGCTTGCGGAGCACCACCTGTAGCTGGTCGGCCGTCATCGTGCCCGCGGCCGCCTCCTTCATGCCCGGGAGCGTCGCCATCACGCCGACCCGCTCCTGCTCCATCGCATGATGAAACGAGATCAGCGGCTGCGGCAGCTCGCTGAGCGGCCAGTACTGGTTCGGCGACCCCGGGACCTGGGCCCATGTTTCCACCTCGCGCAACATCATTGCGTCGATCGCGGCCGCGACCAGGGACTGAATGAGCAGTCCCCCTTCGTCCACATGACGGGCCATCGCCAGGCCCGCCTGGATCGATTCGGCCGCGTCGTTGAACCGTCGTTCGCTCAGGGCGAGGCGGGCGTCCAGCGCGAGCAGCTCCGCCAGCGTCCGGACCCCGCCCAGGTGGGGCAACAGGGTGTCAAAACCGTCCTCGCGCAGGGGGATGCCCCAGTCGCAGCTCGATCGCCGCGCCGCCAGCTTGACGAGGTGGGTCATGGAGCTGTGCTTTCCGAGGAACGCCCGCACCTCGTCGCGCGGGAGCGACTCGACCGGCGATTTGAACCAGCCATCGATCCGATCGGACGCCCCCTTATCCGTCACGATGGGGGCCGACCCGAGCAGGCCATTGGAGACCGCTATCAGGTAGAGCGAGGCGGCATTTTCCGACGGCTCGGCGGTGAAATCCGGATGGAGCCGGTATCGAAGCGCGGGGAAGGGCTGGCTCGACGGGCCCAGCGTCATTCGCTGCGGCTCAAGCGCCGGCCGCGTCGCCGGGGCAGGCGCAGTCGTTGGATTGGGCCCGGTCGCCGGTATAGGCCCCGTCGCCGGGGCGGGCGCTGTCGATGGGGCCGCGACGTCGTGCTGTGCGTAAGCCGGCGACGCGAGCAGCACCGAAAGGATCACGACGGACAGGATGCGGGTGATCAGCACAGTAGCCTCCTCGGCGGTTGCGAACGGGCCGCTCGGCCCATTCAAGTGAGTCACAGGCCGCCGAGGTCGCGAGCGCGCGGGGATGGCGTTGCCTGCGTGGCGACCGGGTCCGGGATCGCGACGACCCCGTTCTCCAGAACGCGCTGGCGCAGCGCGAAGTAACCAAAGGGGGACGGGGAGATTGGATCAGCCGCGGGCGTCGGCGCGGCCGCGAGCTCGGTGCGGGGTGTCTGGCGCGGCTCGGAGGCCCGGGCGGCCGCGGGCCCCGCCCGCCGGGCCCAGCGCCGCCGGTAGCGACCACGGCGGCCATCGCCCCAAGGAACATCGCGGCCGCCCCCCGCCACACCCAGAGTTGCCGCGCGGCGCTGCGTCGCCCGGCCGCCGCGCCGGCCTTATAGAGCAGGCGGTCGCGGCTGGTCGCCCGCAGGGACGCGGGGCGCAGTTGCCCCAGCGAAGACGCGAACGCCCGCTCGTCCTCCGTCAGGGCTTGGGGGCCGAAGTCAACGGGATCGCCGGCCGGGTCGGTGAGGCCTTCATCGGAATCGGCGTTCGGATCGTGAGACTGCTTTTCGGGCATGAAGGCTCCAGCTTTTCACGCAGGGCTGACAATCCGGTGCGGTAGCGGCTGTGCAGCGTGGAGATCGATTCGCCGGTGACGGCCGCACACTCGGCCAGGGTCAGGCCGCTCCAGATGCGCAGCACAATCACCTCGCGTTGCGGCGCGGGGAGCGCGGCTAAAGCGTCGGCCGCCGACCGGGCGTCGATCGGACAGTCGGTAGACGGAAGGAACCACTCCTCCCGCAGGCTTGTCGCCGTCTGCTCCCGGCGGCCGCGACGAAGCCGGCTGCGGCGATGGCTAAGGGCTTCGTTCCGAACCGCCCGGTAGACCCACGCACGGATGCTCCGGGCTTCCGGCGGGCGCGCGGCAAGTCGAAGAAAGACCTCCTGCACCACGTCTTCGGCGGCCGCCGCATCCAGCCATTGCCGCGCGTAGAGTGTCAGCGCCCGTGCATAGGCGTCGAACCAGCCCCCGAGTTGAGAAGGGTCATTGATCGCCATGCATGGGCCGCCGCAAGAGGAAGGACGCCGCCGACCGGCTTTTTTCCGAACGACGGAGTTTCGGCGGAGAAACAGGGAGTCTCCCCTTTTCTGGGGTGCGTGGAGGCGCCGTTGGTCGGAAATGCCGATCAGGCGGGGCAAAGTAGCCGATGCTGACCGGTTACGGCCCCTTATCCTGCAATTGAAAGGACCTCATGCCGATCAGCTCTGTTACGAACGCGTTTGCCAAGTACGCTACTTCGGTTACGGGGACCACGGGAAGTGGGAGCGGCTCGACCGCGGCCGCCGCCACATCGAGCCTTCAGGAGGCCACCGAGACAGCCGCCCAGACCGCGAAGGAAGCCCGGGGCGGCGATCGCGTCGCCATCCGGAAGCAGCAGAAGCTGCAACAACAGCAACAGACGCAGCAAGCCAACACGTCAACACCGCCGACCGGGCCGTCCGAGCCAGGGAAGGGAACGTCGGTCGATCACGTCGCGTAATGTGCGGCGAAAGTCGCCGGAAATAGGGAGTCTCCCCTTTCTTCGGGGGGCGGAATGGGGAGTCTCCCTGTTTTAGAAGCGGCCGCCTTTGCGGGAGAGGATCGTTTTTTCGAGCAGGCTCTCCAGCACTTCACAGACGCGGTCGATCTGGCGATTGGTCATTTTGCCGTGGAAGGGGAGGGCCAGGGTCCGCGCGGCGACGTACTCGCAGATCGGGAAGTCGCCGGCCTTGTGGCCGAGTTCAGCGGCGAGGTAGGGCTGAAGGTGGATCGGGGGGAAGTAGTTCGCGCAGCCGATCCCCTCGCCTTTCAGCTCGGAGATGATCGCGTCGCGGTCGCCCGGCTCGAACAGGTCGTTCAGGCGGACGACGAAGACGAACCAGCTCACGTGCGTGTCCTCTTCCAGCGTCGGCAGGATGAGGTATCGGTTGGTCATCAGCCGCTCAATGTAGCGGTGGGCAACGCGGCGGCGGTTTTCCAGGATCTCTTCCAGCCGCGAGCACTGGACGATGCCGATGGCCGCCTGGATCTCGGTGAGGCGGTAGTTGTACCCCAGCCGCTCGTGGCTCAGCCACGACATGCCTTCGCGCCCCTGGTTGCGCAGTGCGCGGCAGGCGGCCACGAAGCTGTCATCATCAGTCACGATCATTCCCCCCTCGCCCGTGGTGATCTGCTTGTTCGGGTAAAAGCCGAAGACGCCGGCCCGGCCGAAGCTGCCGATGGCGCGCTCGACGGTCGTCCCCGTCCCGACATGCCCGCCGAACCCTTCGCAGGCGTCCTCGATCAACACCAGCTCATGCTGCTGGGCGAGTTGCTCCAGCTCCACCATGCCGCCGGGGTGGCCGAAGACCTCCACCGCGACGATCGCCTTGGTGCGCGGGGTGACGGCCGCCTTCACCTTTTCGACATCGATATTCAGGGATTTGGGGTCGATGTCCACGAAAACAGGCTTGGCGCCGACGTACAGGATGCAGTTTGCCGACGCGACGAAGGAGAACGGCGTGGTGATGACCTCGTGCCCCGGCCCCACACCGGCCGCGATCATCGCGCAGTGGAGCCCGGCGGTGCCCGACGAGACGCCCACGCCGTAGCGTCGCCCGGCGATCTTGGCGCAGGCGGCCTCAAATTCGTCGAGTTTCGGTCCGATCGAGAGGGGCCCGGAATGCATGACGTCGGCGACGGCGTCGATCTCGCGCTGGGTGATGTCCGGCGCCGAGAGCGGGATGGTAAAGCTCATTTCGTGTCGATTCCCTTCTTGCCGCGCCCAGAGCGGCCGCGTTGTCTCGCCCCCGCCCCGCCTCACCTGCCCGCCGCGTTCCTTCTATCGACCGGTGACGGGGCCGCTCAATCGCCCACTACGGCGACTGCCCGCTTCCTGACGGGCGCGGCTCGTTGGCGGCGTTGCCGGTGTTGTCGGCGTCCGCAACGATTGCGCCCCCGGCCCCCCCGGCGGGGGATTTACGCACCGCCCGCCTGTCGGGTGCCGGCGGGGAAAGTTATACTGCGCGGCTCTCAAAGTCCGATAACAGATCGGCACCCGAACGCGTCCGTTCGCGGGAATTTCACGCGGAGACAGAGGCCGGGCGAATCCAGAGGCCGACGTCCGATAAGCCCGCCCACCCGCATCGTGCCTCTATCGACCGGGAGACGATCGCCGCATGAGTTTGACCCCAGCCACCAACCTGCCTCCCGGCGGCGCGTCACCGGGTGACGCCGCTCCCCCGAAGCGCCGCGAGAAGGACGCAAGGACAAGAGCACCACGCACTTCTGGCGGGCCGCCCGCGCGATCCTCCCCTACCGCAAGACGGTGCTGATCTCGATCGTCTGCGCGTTCTTCGTCGGCCTGGCGATGAACAGCGGGCTCGCCGTGATGATGCCAATCCTTCGGGTCTTGTTCAACGGCCAGACCGTCCGCGACTGGGTTAACAGCCAGATTGTTGAAAAACGCCTCGGCGTAAAGCTCGCCGAAGATAACGCGGCCGTTCGCCCCATCGACATCAAGAAAGGAAGCCCAGCGGCCGCCGCCGGGGTGCGCGCCGGTGATTCGCTCCGGGCACTGGGCGCGCCCGCCACGACGTCCAACCCGACGGCCGCCGCCTCCCTCACGCTCGACCAGATCGCCGACCCCGCTCAATCCACGCTCAGCCTCGCCCGCGACGGCTCGACACCCGTGGCGGTCTCCCTGCCGCCTCTCCCGTGGTACCTGGCGGCCGAGCGGGCGTCGGTCCGCTACGTCTCCAACGACCCCGTCTGGGCCGTCGCCGAAGTCTTCGCCGTGCTCTTCGTCCTCGCGGCCATCGGGAACGTGCTGAAGTTCTTCCAGGAATACCTGTCGGACGAGGTGGCCGTCCTTGCCGTCAATGACATCCGCCGGCGGCTTTACGACCACATCCTGCACGTGCCGATGAGCCACTTCGGATCGCAGGGGACCAGCGACGTCACCAGCCGCCTGGTGCAGGATTCGACGGCGCTGGAGATGGGCTTCAAGACCGTCCTCGGGCAGAGCATCCAGCAGCCGATCACGGCGCTGATGGCGTTTATCGTCGCGCTGGCGGCGAGCTGGAAGCTGACGCTGGTGATCGTGGTCTTCGGCCCGGTCATGGGGGCGATCATCCAGAAATTCGGCAAGAAGATGCGCCGGGCGAGCCGGGCCGCCCTCCAGAAATCATCGACAATGCTGGGGCAGATCGAAGGGACGCTGGCGGGCATTCGGGTCGTCAAAGGGGCGACGGCGGAGCGGTTCGAGCGGCGGCGGTATCGGTCGATCATGGAGAAGCTGGTCGCCGAGCAACTCAAGATGAGCCGCATTGACGCCTTCAGCTCGCCGACGCTGGAGACGCTCACGCTGGCGGTCGTCGGCGGGATCGTGCTCGTCGCGACCTACATGGTGATGGAGGCGCATACGCTGTCGATCACCAAGTTTTTTCTCGTCATGGCGTGCCTGGGGACGATCGCCGACAGCCTGCGGCGGCTGAACAAGGTGAACAACGTCCTCCAGAAATCCAACGCGGCCGCGGCGCGGATTTACGAAGTGATGGACATGCCCGTCGAGCGGCGGCGAAGCCCAGTGATGTCGATCCAGCCGGTCCTCCCGAAGGCGGCCGAAGTCCACAACGGCGATTCAACATTGATTGCGACGGCACCCGAAACGCCTGCGCCGGAAGAGCCATCAAGCTCAAGCCGCTTCAGCGTGAGATCCGGTTTGAAGGGGTCACCTTCAGCTACCTCGGTGCGAAGAGCCCGGCGTTGATCGATGTCAGCCTTGCGGTGCCGAAAGGGCGTTGCGTGGCGATCGTCGGCCGCAACGGCAGCGGCAAGACGACGCTGCTCGCGTTGCTCCCGCGGTTTTATGACCCCGTTGAAGGACGGGTGACGATCGACGGGATCGACATCCGAAATGCGGCGCTTCGCAGCCTGCGTCGCCAGATCAGCATCGTCACGCAAGATTCGGTCATCTTCCCCGGGACAATCGCGGAGAACATCTCGTATGGGAACCCGCTGGCGACGCGGGATGAGGTGATTTCGGCCGCTCGGCGGGCGTTTGCCCACGAGTTCATCATGGAGAAGCCGCTCGGGTACGACACAATGCTGGGCGAGCTGGGCGGCCAGCTTTCCGGCGGGCAGAAGCAGCGGATCTGCATCGCCCGCGCGATCGCGCGGCGGGCGCCGATCCTGATCCTTGATGAGGCGACGAGCCAGGTGGACGCCGAGAGCGAGCACTTGATACAGAAGGCGGTAGACGGGCTCATGCACGAGCGTTCGGCGTCGGGCGATGCGACGGGGCCTACGACGTTCGTGATCGCACATCGGTTCAGCACGATTGTCGGGGCCGACGTCATCGTTGTCATGGACCGCGGCCGCATCGTCGGCCAGGGGCGACACGACGAATTACTTGCGACGTGCGAAACGTATCAACAACTCTACGAGCGCCAACTCTTCGCGGCGCCGACCGCTCCGGCGGCGTAGCTCACCTGTCGCCGTGACGAACGGACGGTGGTTTCAACGCGCCTGGCGCCGTTGCGCGGCGGAGCGGACGGCACACGGAGTGTCACGGAGTGTGCCTGCCACGGGCGGCGGCGTGGTGAACCGCGCCCGACCTGCCACTCAATTCGCCGGATTGGGCGGGTTGGGCATCTTGAGGCACTTCGGGTGGGCCGGTAGAATCGACCCCGTTCGAAACTCTGACAGAACGGCGATCAACCTTTGACCGACAAGACAGAACACCCCCCACTTCCTGAAGCCTTTGCCGCCTTGGGCGTGCGCCCGTCGATCCTGCGTGCGCTGGCCGAACTTCAGTTCAACAAACCTTCGGAGATCCAGGCGCTGCTGATCCCGCGCGCGCTCGCGGGGGTCGATCTGCTGGGGCAGGCGCGGACGGGGACCGGCAAGACGGCCGCGTTCGCGATCCCGGTGCTTCAGCGGGCGGTCCGCGGCGTTGCGACCCAGGCGATCATCCTCGTCCCCACCCGCGAACTGGCGGTGCAGGTGGACGCGGAAGTCAAGCGGCTGGCCCAGCACACGCCGATCCGCACCGTCGCGGTTTATGGGGGCCAGAAGATCGCGGCGCAGATGAAGTTCCTCCGGCACCATCCGGAGGTGATCATCGGCACGCCCGGCCGCGTGATCGACCTGCTCGACCGGCGGATCATCCAATTCGAGAACATTCGGTTCGTCGTGCTCGACGAAGTGGATCGGATGCTCGATATCGGCTTCCGCGACGACATTCGGAACATCCTGTCGCGGATCAAGAGCGTGCGTCGCGACCTGGCCCGCGCGGATGCCCGTGACGAAGCCGAACGACACCAGCGCTCGGGCTCGCACGCTTCTGAACAGGACGGCGAGGGATCCTACGACGACGCCCACGCCCAAAATGCGTACGACGACGACGCCCGATCCGACAACGGCGCGTCAGACGACGGCGGGGAAGGTTACGACGATCCGGACGCGCACCCGCGCGACGAGCACGAACATGATTCCGGCGGCGGCCGCCGAACGACAGTCGAGGCGGACGACTGGGGCAACCCGGGCGAGGGGCGCGGGGCGGCGCCGGTCACTGACGCCGGCGGGGCCCCGGCGCATCCGCCGCCCACCGAAACGAGGCGCCGCGCGAGGGGCACCAGACGATTTTTGTCTCGGCGACGATCAGCGACGAGATCGAGCGGCTCGCCCGCCGGTACATGCGCGAGCCGGTAGAGAAGCTCATCGCGCCAGGGGCCGACGACAAGCCGACGGTCGAGAAGGTCGAGCAGTATTACTTCGCCGTCGGCCCGTGGGACAAATACCGGCTGATCCGCATGCTGCTGGAGCGGGAGAACCCGGACCTGGCGATCATCTTCTGTCGGACCAAGCGCGGCGCCGAGAAGCTGGCCAAGAAGCTCCACGCCGACGGGATTGAATGTCGTGAGATTCACGGCAACCTCGCCCAGAACAAGCGCGACAAGGTCATGAAGAACTTCCGAACCGGGAAGTTCGACGTGCTGGTCGCGACCGACCTGGCCAGCCGCGGGATCGACGTGGCCGACATCAGCCACATCGTCAATTACGACATCCCCGAAGACCCGGAAGCTTATGTGCATCGCGTCGGCCGCACGGCCCGGATGGGGGCCAAGGGGAAGGCGTTTACGTTCGTAAGCAAGGAGCAGGGCGGGGAGCTGACGAAGATCGAATCGCTGATCAACATGATCATTCCCCAGGCGACTCTGGAAGGGTTCGAGCCGCGGCCGACCCCGAGCGACTGGACCGAAGGCAAGCCCTCGGCCGACGCCGCCCCGGGGCGCCCGGTCGCCAGCCGATTTGAGCGGGCGTACGGCTCCTCCACGCAATCCGGGCAGTCGGCGCAAGTCGCGCCGGCGCCCACTGGCGATGCCGCGGGCGACGCGGCGCCGGCCGCCGCGCCGATCGCCCTGCCACCGCGGACGATCGGGAGCAAAATCCCAATCACCCGCAGGCATAAGCGGCGGCGCTAAGCGGCTCCGGGGAAAAAGAGGGGAAGAAATTTAGCCACAGATGAAAACAAGATGGACACAGATGCGGAGAAGGGAAAGATAAGAGCACAGGAGCGATAATTCGGGGCCAACAGTTCTCTGTCTTTCGCCGTCATCTTTTTTCCTGCATTTTTTCCTTCTTTTCGTTCTTTGTTTCTCTTCTCTTCATCTGTGTTCATCTTGTCCTCATCTGTGGCCAAATTGCATTTCTTCGGTGATCGCTTCCACGCATGACTCCGAAGTATCGGGTGCTTTGTTTCTTCTTTAGCTTCTTTCAATCTTCATTAGAATTTCGAATTTTGGGTTTTCTTCTTACTCTGTGGGGATGAACCTCACCTCGCTTGCACGCGGCGTCGCGCTGGGATGGGTCGCTTTTGCCTTGGGGTGCGCCTCCCCCGGCCCCGCCGTCACGCTTCAAACGGCCGCTTCGACGCAACCCACTTCACAGCCAAGCAACAACACCAATCCGCCGATGGTTGCGACGAACGGGCACGGTGCGCTCGGGATGATCCAACGCCTAAGCCCGGCGCTCGATGAGCTGATCGCCCCCGGGGCCGAGATCCAGGTGCTGGTCGATGGGCTTCAATGGGCCGAAGGCCCGGTCTGGTCGCACGGGGGGCTTTATTTCTCAGACGTTCCACAGAACGTCATCTACCGGTGGGAGCCGCAAGGCGGCGTGCGGCCGTTCCTGCGGCCGAGCGGGTATACCGGCAAGACGCCGCGCGGCGGCGAGCCGGGCTCAAACGGCCTCACGCTTGACCTCCAAGGGCGGCTGACGATCTGCCAGCACGGCGATCGCCGAGTCGTCCGGATGGAAAAGTCGGGCGAACTGACCCCGCTCGCCGAGACCTTCGGCGGCAAACGCTTCAGCAGCCCCAACGACCTCTGTTTCAACTCCCGGGGCGACCTGTACTTCACCGACCCACCCTATGGACTGGAAGGGAGGGACGCCGACCCGAAGAAGGAGATGGAGACGAACGGAGTCTACCTTCGACACTCCGACGGCGCGCTGGTTCGACTGCCGATCGACGTCAAGTTCCCGAACGGGGTCGCTCTCTCACCTGACGAACGGACGCTCTATATCTGTGTCTCCGACCCCCACGACCCCGTCATCATGAGCTACGACGTGGGGGCCGACGGGAACGTCTCCAACGCGAAAGTCTTATTCGACGCGTCAGGACTGGCGGCGCAGGGGCTTCCCGGCCTGCCCGACGGGATGAAGATCGACACGAGGGGGAACGTCTGGTCAACAGGCCCTGGCGGGGTGCTGGTCCTGACCGCGGACGGAAAGCACCTGGGGACGATCGCCACGGGCGTCCCAACGGCCAACTGCGCCTGGGGGGACGATGGCTCGACGCTCTACATCGCGGCGAATCACACGCTTTGCCGCGTGCGGACGCGCGCGAAGGGGATCCTCCCGCCAAGCGCGGGAAGGAAATAATCGGCCGCCCCGCCGGGGAGGCTCATCAGGCGCGGAGGCCCGAAAGACCGTGGCAACCTCCCCAGATTCCCACTTTCTTGCGGTCCCCGGATCCGTGCGGGCAGGGAGTTGTTAAACGGCGTAATTTCAGTGCGGATTCGAGGCGATCTTAGCGCGACGGCAAGAAAGATTTCGGCCGCTTTTCCGTTGCTTTCTGTTCGATGCGGTGTGAGATTAGCCGCCGTGGGCTGGGGACCTTTGTCCCGCGGAGGACGGCGTCCTCAGCCCCCATCCAATCTGTTAGAACGATTTCTCTTACGGTTCCAACGATGCCCACCCCGACTGGCGGGGCGTGCATCCCGCGTCTTCGAGATGGGTCGCCGTTGCGCCCGCCCTGGAACGTCCAGGGCGGCCTTGCGGGCCCGTCGGAGCGACAGCAGGGTCGCTCCAGCCTTAGGGAAGGAAAAATGCACATGAAGTCTCTCGTTCGCCGGGCCCCGGGTGGCGCTCGCGGTCGTCGTTCACTCAAAACCGTCAACCCCATTCGCGCCGCGGTCTACGCCGAGGCCATGGAATCGCGCTATCTGCTCGCGGCCGACCTGGCGGTGGGCGTGACCAACGCCCCCAACCCCGTCCTGGCGGGCAACCAACTCACCTACACCATCACGCTGAACAACACGGGCGACGCCGCGGCCAGCAACGTGAACGTGAGCGACGCGCTCCCGGCGGGGACGACGTTCGTGTCGGCTTCGTCCACCAGCGGGGCCTTCACGCTGAACACCCCCGCCGTCGGCTCCGGCGGCACCTTCTCCGCCAACTCGAGCACGCTCGCCAACGGCGCCGGCTCGACGTTCACGCTGGTCGTCGCGGTGCCGCCCTCGGCGGCGAACGGCGCAACCCTTTCCGACACCGCGTCGGCCAGCACCACCAGCACTGAAACAACGTTGACCAACAACAGCGCCACGACTTCGGCGACAGTCAACACGTCGGCCAACATCTCGATCGTCGAGACCGCCCCTTCGCAGGTCGTCGCCGGGCAGACGCTGACCTACAACATCACGGTCGCCAACTCCGGCCCCAGCGACGCGCAGAACGTCAACCTTCTGAACAACCTGCCGGCCAACACGTCGCTTCAGACGCTGACGCAGAACAGCGGCCCGACCATCCCGGGCACCCTGCCCGCCGGCGCGACGGCGACCTTCACGCTGGTCCTTTCCGTCAGCCCCGCGGCGCCGAACGGCTCGACGCTGACCAACACCGGCAGCGTCAACACGACGACGACGGACCCTGTCCCCGCGAACAACAGCACGAGCGTCAACACCACCGTCGTCACCCCGGCGGACCTGAAGATCACCAAGACCGGCCCCGCGACGGCCGTCGCCGGGACCAACGTCATCTACACGCTGGTGGTCCAGAACACCGGCGCCCAGGACGCGGCGAACGTCTCCATCTCGGACCTGCTCCCGGCGTCGGAAACGTTCGTCAGCCAGACCCAGACGGCCGGGCCCGCGTTCACCCTGTCGAATGTCGGCGGCAACGTCAACGACACGATCAGCACGCTGATCGGCGGCGGTTCGGCGACGATCACCGTAACGGCCAAGGTCAACTCCAACGTCGCCAGCGGCGCGACCGTGACCAATGCCGCGACGGCCGCCACAACGCTCGGCGACCCCACCCCGGCCGACAACACGTCGTCCGCCTCGACCACGATCAGCACCTCGGCCGACATCTCGGTCTTGAAGACCGGGCCGGCCAACATCACCGCCGGCACCAACGGGACTTACACGATCACGGTCAGCAACGCCGGCCCCAGCGACGCCCAGGGCGTGACGCTGGCCGACGCGCTGCCGGCCAACGAGACGCTGGTCTCCCAGAACCTCGCCAGCGGCACGAGCCTGCCCGGTGTCCTGCCGGCCGGCGGCACATCGGTCTACACGGTGATCGCCACGCTGGCGGCCAACGCCCCCGACGCCTCGACCGTCAGCAATACCGCGACCGTCACCACGACGACCACGGACCCGACCCCCGCCAACAACACCTCGACCGCCAAGGCCATCGTGCAGACCCGCGCCGACCTCGCCGTGACGGAAGCCGTCGTCCCGGCCGGCCCCTTCAACGAAGGGGACGCGATCACCTACCAACTCTCGCTGACCAACAACGGCCCCAGCGATGCCAAGAACGTGACCATCAGCGACGCCGTGCTCGCCAACAGCGCGTTTGTCTCCCTGAAGCAGACCTCCGGCCCGATCTTCGGCTTCGCCGGGCTCCCCGCCGTCGGCGGCACCGGCAACGTCAACGGGAACGTCTCCACCCTGGCGAGCGGCCAGTCGGCGACCTTCCTCGTCACCGTCACGGCCGTCGAAGAAGGCCCGCTGGCCAACACCGTGACCGTCAACTCGTCCTCAACCACCGACCCGGTGGCCGCCGACAACTCCGCCCGTGCCGACCTCACGATCCTCGACGCACCGCTCTCCGCCATCTCGCAGCCCGATATCGCCGGCGTGGAGGGGAACCCGCTGAACTTCATCACCCTCGCCACCTTCAGCGACGCCCACCAGGGCGAGGTGCCCAGCGAATATTCGGCGACAGTCCAATGGGGCGATGGCACGGGGACGGACAGCAGCGCGGTCGTCGTGGGGGACGGCCGCGGGACGTACTATGTCCTGGGCTCGCACCAGTACACGCTCGAGGGCGACTACACCACCACCGTCACGGTCACGGACGTCGGCGGCTCCACCCTCACGCTGGGCAACTCGGTGCTGATCACCGACGCGACGCTCAAGGGGACGCTCACCCCGCCGGCCCTGGTCGAGGGGCAGGCCTTCTCGGGCACGCTCGCCACGCTGTCCGACGCCGACAAGCTCGCGAACGACCCGACGAACTACACCGCCGTCATCAATTGGGGCGACGGCACGACCACCACCGGCGCCATCACCGGCGGTAGCCAGAACTTCGCGATCGCCGGGTCGCACACCTACGCGACCAACGGAAACTACGCCACGACGGTCTCGATCACCGACGACGACGGCGGCGCGACGCTGACGTTGAAAGGGACCACGGTCGTCACCGACGCACCGCTCAGCGGCGTGGGCAAGAGCTTCACCGGGACCGAATCGTTCACCTCCGGGGGCACGGTCGCCGCCTTCACCGACGGCAACGCGCTCCAGACGTCGCCCGGCATCTTCAGCTCGACCATCGACTGGGGCGATGGGGCGAAGACCGCCGGCAGCGTTGTCGCCGACGGAAAGGGCGGGTTCCTGGTCAATGGGACGCACGTGTACAAGCTGTATGGCGCCTACACCGTCAATGTGAGCGTCACGGACCCGGGTGGCCAGGCACTCAACGTCTCTTCGACGGCCACCATCGCCGACGCGCCGCTGACCGCCTTCGCCCGGACCTTCACCGCGACGCACAACGTCGCGTTCACGAACAAGATCATCGGGTCGTTCACCGACGCCAACTACTTCAACTTCAGCGGCGGGGTCTACACGATCTCCATCGACTGGGGCGACAAGACCGCCAAGACCGCCGGGACCGCGGTCTGGAACAGCTTCAGCAAGCAGTTCGATGTCTATGGCAGCCACAAGTACCTCGCCAAGGCCCCGACCGGCGGCTATAAGCTCCGCATCATCGTGACGGACGGGTTTGGCAACCCCGCCCCCTTCACGCAGAGCGTTTCGATTTACAGCGTCGGGAACGTCGCCTGATTCGGCGCGCTTCCCATCGGATCGCGATAAGTAAGAGGCCCGCGGCCATGTGCCGCGGGCCTTTCTCGTTTTGATGGGCAAGCTCAAGCCGGCGGGCGCGCCGATGAAGCGGCTTTGACTCCGCGGGGGACGATAGGACAATCCAGCCCCGGGATCGGCTCGCGCCCCCGCTCGAACGTCGAAGGGATCGCGAGCCCGCCCGTTACCTGGATCAGGAGCGGCGTATGCGGCGAAAAGCCCGGCGTGCCCGGCCTCTACACAATGATTGCATTCCCTCGGGCCCACAGGGCCGCGCGGTGGCCGAAGCGATAGAGCCTCGCCGCCTTTTCGCGGCCGGCTCGCTGGACCCCAGCTTCGGCGTGAACGGCCAGCTCACGGTGAACCAGACCGCGGCCGCCCCCATCACCGTCGTTCGGGACAGCTTCATTCAGGCGGACTCCAAGATTGTGATCGTCGGAGCGGCCGCCGACGCGCAGGCCGCCGGTGGCGGGACCGACCTCGCGATCGGCCGCCTGAACGCCGACGGCTCGCCCGACCGTTCCTTCGGGGACGACGGTGTCACCGTCCTGCACCGGAGCGGCAACGCCGACTATGCCAATGCGGTCACGGCCGACGCTTCGGGCCGGCTGATCGTGGCGGCGACCTTTGCCCAGGTCGATGCCACGGGCACAACCACCCAGGAGCAGTTTGCCATCCTTCGTTTCCAGAGCGATGGGAGTATCGATCCGTCCTTTGGCGCGTCCGGTGTCGTGGAGCCGTCGTTCAACGCCTCGGGCGCGGCGACCCGCCTCTCCGAAGCCCATGCGATCGTCGTCCAGCCGGACGGGGCGATTGTCGCCGCCGGAGCGGCAGAGGTGGATCCGGCGGCCGCCACGTCCAAGCTCGCCGTTGTGCGCGTGACGCCGGACGGCGCGCTCGATCCGTCCTTCGGCGCCGGCGGCGAGGTCGTGCTGAACGCCGCCGGCGCCGACGAAACGGCCCTGGGCCTTAGTCAGCAGCCGGATGGGAAACTGGTCATTGCCGGCGCCACCACCGGCAGCGTTGCCGGGCAGGCGGGGTTCATCGTGGCGAGGCTCAACCCGTCGGGGACGCTGGACAGTTCGTTTGCCTCGCAGGGGTTCGCGGTGACCCAGTTCGCCCGGCCCGGCACCGTGAGCAGCGCGGCGGCCGCCGACGCGGTCGTGGTCCGTCCGAACGGAAAGATCTATGCCGGCGGCGTCTCCGTCGGCGTGGACCGCAACGGGAACACGTCCTACGACTTCGCGCTGACGCGCTTCCTCGGCACCGGGCTGCCGGACCGAACGTTCGGGCGCCACGGCAAGACGCTGACCGACACGGGCGGTTTCGCCTCGATCAACAAGGTCGCTGTCCAGCCCGACGGACGCATCGTCGCGTCGGGGATTTACGCGGCAAACAGCGCGCAGGCCGATGCGCGGCGGTACGACGCGGTCGTCGCCCAATTCACGGCCAACGGCCGACTCGACCCCTCCTATGGCGGCCCGCGGGCGGGGTACGCGAGTACGAAGCGCGGCTTCGTGATCCTGCCGCCGCCCGGCGCGGCCACGCCCCTGGACGAACGACCGACCCCAACTTCCGCAACCGCTTCCTCGGCGGTTTTCTTCTCGATGGCACTGGGGCCGTCGGCGGCTATTCAAAGCATCGGCGAGGCGACCCATGTCGTTCCCGCGGCGGCAACGCTCACGGCCGCCGATCTCGCCAAGGGCATCCTTCAGGCGGAAGAGGCCATTCTTGCCGCGATCGCGGGCCACATTTTGGTGATCGGGTCCTCCGGTGGGCAGGTGATCCTCGACCGCCTCATCGGGAACGGCCCGGACCTCTCGTTCGTCGGCGCGCCGTTGATCGTCTCGACCGACCACTTAACCGGCGGCCGCACCGTCGTGCAGGTCAGGGTTCAGAACGAGGGGAACGTATTGTTCTCCGACACGCTGAACGTGACGCTCAACCTCTCGGCTGATAACGTGCTTGACGCGGGCGACCCGCTAGCGGGGACGCTGGCGACGAAGATCAAGCTCAAGCCGATGGCGACGAAGGCGCTCCGACTCGTCCTCACCATCCCCGCCGACCTGCCGAACGGGGCCTATGTCGGCCTGGCGACGCTCGCCCCCGCCACCGTGACCGACGTCAACCTCGCGAATAACCTCTCCGCCACAAGCGACCCCGTGAAGTTTGCCGCACCGTTCGTCGATCTCGCTGGCGCCTTCGTGCTGCCAAGCGGAGTGGCCGGAGGTGCGGCCGCCGGCCGGCGCGCGACTGCGGCGATCCGCGTCACCGAACTGGGGAACCTCCCGGCGAGGACGGCCGCCACCTTTGAGCTGTTCGCCTCGAACGACACCACGCTCGATGCGAATGACCGTGCCCTGACCGTACTGAATGAAGTCGCCCTGCGGCTCAAGCCGGCCGGAGTCAGCCGAGCAAAGCTCGCCTTCCGCCCGCCCGCGGACCTGGCGGCCGGCGCCTATTACCTCATCGCCGTCATGCACGCGCCGGCGGTCAGCGACACGAACCTGGCGAACAACACCTTCACGACGATGGCGATGACAGCGATTCGCTGATCCAGGGCGCGGCGGCCGCCGCTGGCCGCCCGATCAGCGCCACGACCCGTAGCAGGCACACTCCGTGTGCCGTCAAGCCGACCTTCGGGCGCCGTCCGACGACGGGCCACGGCACACGGAGTGTGCCTGCTACCTCCAGCCGATCGAAACGCCGACGTCCCGACATCACTTCGTAGCAGGCACACTCCGTGTGCCGTCAGCCGGGCCTTCGGGCGCCGTTCGATGTCGGGCAACGGCACACCGACTGTGCCTGCTACCGTCGCCGATCAAGACGCCGACTTCTCCACATCACTCCGTAGCAGTCACACTCCGTGTGCCTGCTACGGTCGCCACGCAGGGCGTCAGGAGCGATCGGAAGGGGGAGGGGTTATTTGCCAGCGCCTTGCGACGCGTCGAGTTGGAGGATCAGGTTGTTCTCGCTGTCGCAGATGTAGATCGTGCCCGACGGGCCTTCGAAGACGCCGTGGGGCTTGTTCAACTCAAGGCGGTCGGGCGGGCCGCCCAGGCCGCCGGCCCCCTTCTTGCCCGTTCCGGCGACGGGAAAAATTCCCCGCCTGGCCGGTGCCGACGACCGTCCGAATGCGGCCGCTCGGATCGATCACGCGAAGCACATGCCCGCCTCGCTCGAGAATGTAGACGCGCCATCAGCATCCGCCGCCACCGCGCGCGGGCCCACCAGCGGCGTCCGATTTCCGTTTTTCCCGGCGAGCCAGAACGGCGAGGGCGGCGACCGAGGAGACCAACGCGGCCGGTTCCACCGGTTTAGTCATGTAGAGCTGAAAGCCCGCCTCCATCGCCCGCACCCGGTCGATGTGGCGCGTGTAGGCGGTCAGCGCGATCACCGGGATCGCTCCTCCCCGCTCGGGCTCACGCGAACGCAGATGGCGAATGAGGGAATAGCCGTCTTCGTCCGGCATCCCGATGTCGCTGACGACAATATCCGGCCGCTGCGGCCCATCCAGAGCCCGAAGGGCGTCGGCCACGTTGCCGACCGCGGTCGCACTCGCGCCACACCGTTCCAGAACGGCCGCCAGGAGCCGGCGGGCGTCAGGCTCATCATCCACCACCAGGACCTTCAGTCCGCCGAGCGTCGGCACGCTTGCGGTCGCCTCGGCAACATCAGGAGGCGCGGCGGCCGCCCGACGGACTGATGGCTTACTTTGCCCCTGGGGCATCAGCGGCAACGAGAAGCTGAACGTTGACCCGCGGCCCTCTCCCGCGCTGTGGGCCTCGATCGTGCCGCCATGAAGCTCGATCAAGTGCCGGCAGATCGCCAGGCCCAGGCCAAGGCCGCCATGACGACGGGTGCTGGACGCGTCCGCCTGCCGGAAGCGATCGAATACGTACGGCAGAAAGTCGGGGCTGATCCCGCGGCCGGTGTCGGAGACGCTGACGCGGGCGCGCGATTCCAACCGATCGACCGTCACCTCAACTTCCCCGCCCCGGGGCGTGAACTTGATCGCGTTCGACAAGAGATTCCACGCGATCTGCTGGAGCCGATCGGGGTCGCCGTTCACCAGCCCCGCCGGGCCGGAGCGGCCACCGGCCGTCGGCCCGTGCTCGATCATCACGCGGAGACGGATTTCCCTCGCCTCGGCCGCCGGACGGACCGAATCCAGCGCCTCGTGAACCACCAATGCCAGGTCGGTCGGGCGCACGTTCAGGCGCAGCTTCCCGGAGATGATGCGCGAAATGTCGAGGATGTCCTCGATCAACTGCGCCTGGGCCTTCGCGTTGCGCTCGATCGTCTCCAGCCCTTCGTCGAGCGTCTCGCGGTCCACCGACTCCCCGCGCAGCAGTCGCGCCCAGCCGAGCATCGCCGTCAGGGGGGTTCGCAGTTCGTGGCTTACGGTGGCGAGGAACTCATCCTTCGCCCGGTTCGCCGCCTGCTCGCGGGCGAGCAGCGCCGCCCGATCCAACGACATGGCGATCTGGTCGCAGACCGTCTGCATCAACTCCAGCTCCTCCGGCGCAAATGAGCTGCGTGCCCGCGTCCCGAACGAGAGCGTGCCGATCAACCGTCCGTGCGCGATCAGCGGATAGCAGGCGTAGCAGGTCACGCCGACGGAACGGATCAGATTCCCCTTCGGGTCGCTGCGGCCCTGGACGTCCTCAATCACCAAACGATGCCGTAGCTTGGCCACCGCGCCGCAATAAGAGCCATCCATGTCCGCCCGTTCCAGTCGCGCCAGCACATCGGCCGGCAGGCTGGCGGCCGCCAGGAGTCGAAGGGAAAGGGGGGCGGGCTCGCGCTCGGTCCGGGCCTCGTCATCGACGAGGTATGCCAGATAAACCTCCAGCCCCAGATGCGCCGAAAGCTTATCGAACAGCGCCTTGATCACTTCCCGCGAGTCATGGTGGCGCAGGAGGTAACTGGCGGTTTCAGAAAGCAGGCGAAGCTGACCATGACTTTGGTGCAGGGACTCTTCCTGACGGCGCCGTTCGGTCATGTCGCGCAGGATCTTCAGGAAAGCGTACGTCCCCTCGACCGTCGGGGCGCTCGCGTCGCCGTGCGCGCCGGCAGGCTTCCCCGCCTGGCCGGCATCCGCCATGAACGTCGTGACGCCGCTCCCGAAGAATCGGGAACCGTCCTTACGGACGTACCAGTTGTCGTCCGGGGAGCGGCCAACGGTCTTCGCCAGCTCCAGTTCACGCTCCGGGGCGCCCGCGGCGCGATCTTCCGGCGTATAGAGGATCGCCAGAGGCTGACCGATCGCTTCCGACTCGGGGTACCCGAAGATGCGCTCGGCCCCCGCGCTCCAGCTTTCGATCAAGCCCGCCGGGCCCACCGTGAGGAAGACGAAATCCGTCGCGTTCTCAACGAACAGACGGCACCGCTCTTCGCTGCGCCGAAGCGAGCGCTGGCGCCGATCCAGCTCCAGCCGTTCCGCCGCCTCGCGGAGCGCGCGGCGCACAGACGGGCATAGGCGCGCCATCCGTCGCTTCAGAACAAAATCGGTAGCGCCGCACCGTATCGCGTCGGCGGCGATCTCCTCGCCCGCCGTTGCGGAAACGAAGATGAACGGCACGTGCGGCCGCCTCTGTCGCGCCAGGGACAGGGCGCTCAACCCGTCAAAATTTGGGAGACTGTGGTCCGCGAGGATCAGCTCGAAACGTTCCGATCCCAATGCCTCGACGAAGGCGTCACGCGTATCGACCCGCTGGACATCGGGGTCGAACCCGCCCGCGGCGAGAGCGGCCGTCGTCAGCTCCGCGTCGAGCCGGCTGTCCTCCAGGAGCAGAACACGCAACTTTTGCACGTTTAGACCGCTGCTTTCCGCCCGGGTTCGGTCATCCCTTGCCGAGCACAACGCGGAATGCAACGGCTGTGCCGCAGTGGCCCCTTCCCCGCATGGAGGAGGGTTCAAAACGGTGACGCCCCGAGGCCCGCGTCCCGACAGCGCCGCTCCCTCAACGCTTGCGGGTAACGCCTGCGGGCGTGGCTCGTTGATCGATCACGTTGCGGGCCACTCGCGCTGCCGCCCCAGCGGCGGCGGCCTTGAAAGGGCTCGACCCTGGGGAAATCGAACGCGGTACGCACCTCGAACGGCGTGAACCGCGTCGAGCCGCGATGGCAGACGATCAGCCTCCAAAGCCGCTTCGGTCCGTCCGCCTCCGGCCTCATCCCCGCAGCGGATGCTGGAGATCGGCAAAAATGCGGCCGTCCGGATGTCCCGCCCCTTGACCCGGGCCGGAGGGCCCGCGGTTTGCGGCGTATGGGCTGAAGGTGGGCCGGAGAGACGCTCCGGAGCCGGGCGAAGGAGAGTCGAGTGGGCAAGCCCGCCGGGCAAGTCAGGCGCTGGCCGGCCTGGCGGTGTCGTAGGGCTCGGGCTCACGCGACGGCACGCCCGGGCGGGTGCGGAGAAGCTTTTTCTCGATCCAGCCGATCAGCGTCTCCATCGGGGCCGTTTTTGGAAGGTAGGTGTTGCCTCCGCTGTCGGCCGCCCCGTCCGCGCAGTCCCCTTCGGAAACCAGCGCCGTCATGAACAGGATCGGCACGTCGCACAGCGCCACATCCCGACGAACGGCGGAGGCGACTTCCGTCCCATCGACCATCGGCATCATGACGTCGAGGATGATCAGGTCAGGGTCGAACGCGCGCCGACTCGACGGCGGCCGTCGGGTCGTTCTCCTCCCCCACCTCGTAATAGCCCATCATCTCCAGGCTCGCGCGGATCAGGCTTGTAAAATCAGGCTCGTCGTCGATTACGAAGATGCGCTTCTTCATGAATTGCCCCGGTCAGTGGCGACTGGATCGATACGACGTGATCAATTCGCGGTCGAAGGGTCGGACAGGCTTCATCTAACAACCGCCTGGCGGTCCCCGCACCCGTCGGCCGCGTGACGATCATACCAGATTTCCGACGGCAGTGGCGTCTTTTCGTTCCCCGCTTCTGCAAAAGGGCGCGGCCATCTTTCGTGGCGATACCCATTTCGCACGCGCGAACATCACGCCGGGTGCCATGCCCCACGTGGGAACGCCGCGCCAAGTCGCACTGGGAGTCCGCCGCTTGATGTCACCAAAGATGGCCACACCCGCCCAAAACGCCCCAATGCGCCGCGGGTGCTCCGGCGTTTCTCCAACGCAGTTGCCCCGTGATGCCTGGAACGGTCATAATTAGCGGCGCGGCCGTGCCCGGCTGACGGGGCGACGCGTTGCAATCGGAAGGCTCGCGATGGCATCCATAACTCTCTCCGAGGCCGGCGGCGCGAAAGCCCAGTCGCCGTCGGCCGCCGCCGGAGCGACATCGGCCGCCGCCCCGTCCCCCCGCCGCCGCCACACGATCCTCGTCGTCGATGACGAACCGGACGTGGTCAAGAGCGTCAAAGACCTTCTCCGCCTCGACTACCGGATCCTGGGCGCCGTCACCCCGTCGGAAGGACTCGCCCTGCTTGATCGGGAAGAAGTTCACGTCGTCATGACCGACCAGCGCATGCCGGAGATGACCGGCGTGCAGTTCCTCCGAAGCCTGCGGGCCCGCAACCCCGACGCGATCCGCCTTCTCTTTACCGGGTATGCCGATATCCGCGCCGTCATCGACGCGATCAACGAAGGGAACGTCTACCGCTACATCACCAAGCCGTGGGACCCGGACGAGCTGATGTCCGTCATTCGCGAAGCGTGCGAAAAGTATGACCTCATCGTTGAACGCAAACGCCTGCTCCAGATCACCCAGCAGCAGAATGAGGACCTGGAGCGGGCCAACACCGAGCTTCGCCGCGCCAACGCCGTGAAATCCGCCTTCATCCAGGTCGCCAGCCACGAACTGCGCACCCCCCTCACGATCCTGCAGGGGATGACCCGCCTGGCGGCCGTCACCGCCGGCCAGCAGGAGCCGCTGGGCGGCTACCTCCACCGGATCGAACGAGCCGGCAAGCGCCTGCAGGCCCTGGTCGATCAGATCGTCGCCATGCTCAAGGCCGGCCAGTTCGAACAACACGCCGACACCAGGCCGGAGAACGCGTCGCGCCTTCTCGCCGAGGCCGCCGATGACGTGAGGCCGTTCGTCGAGCTTCGCAAGCAGCGTCTCGTCGTTGATGTCCCCGATAACCTCGGCCTCTGGGACATTGAGGCGATGAAGATCCGCGACAGCCTGAATCATCTCCTGCTCAACGCGATCAAGTTCACCCCGGACGGCGGCGTCATCACCCTGTCGGCGCGGCGGGCAACCCGCGCCGACGGCGGCGGCGATCGGCTCGTCATCCGGGTGATCGACACCGGCTCCGGGATCGCCCAGGACATGCGCGAGCGGCTGTTCGAGCCGTTCTTCACCGGCTACGACGTATCGCGCCACAGCTCCGGGACATTCGAGCACGGCCGCCAGGGCCTGGGCCTGGGCCTGGCGCTGGTCAAAGCGTTCATCGAAATGCACGGCGGGTCGGTGAGCGTCGATAGCGAGCCGGGGCAAGGGACGACGTTCACGCTCACGCTCCCCGCGCAGGCGCCGCCGCGCGGGCCGGTTGGACGGGCCGGACGCCGAAACGCAGGGGTCGGGGATCTAACGCCCGGACGCCGAACCGCTTGTTCGGCCTCCGCCCCGTCGTGCCGTACGGCGGCCCGACCGCCGGGTCGCCGGCTGAAAAAACGCGACGAATGAACACGTCATCCGGCGACCGCGCCGGCGGCCCGAGTACAACTTCATGCCCGGCGACGAAACCCATCTTTTCAGCGAACGGTTGTCCCCCCAGCTCTCCTTGTCGGCGACGCTCGCGGCGGCCGCCCCGTCCGACTCGGTCTCGCTCCCCGGCGTCGTGAGGGGGCTTCGCGGCGTCGCCGCCGTCACCGCTTGGGTCGCGATCGGGGTCGGCGTGGTGACGATCGAAGGCTGGGCCTCCGACAACGTCACATTGAAATCGGTCTTGCCGGGGCTCGTCCCGATGAACCCGATGACCGCCGTCTGCTTCATCCTTTGCGGGGCCGCCGTCTGGCTGCTTCGCGCCGAGCCGGTCCCCACCGCCCGCCGCCGCGCAGCGCAGGCGATGGCGGCGGTCGTCATCCTGATCGCCAGCGGCCGCCTCGCGAACCTCGCGTCGCCGGCCACATTCCCCGCGACCGATCTCGCGCTGTTCGCCGCCCGCATTCGCGCCGCCGCCCACGCCTCCACGACACCGGGCCGGATGGCCGCCTTGACAGCGTCGCTCTTCACGCTCCTGGCGACCGCCCTGGCGCTGCTGGACGTCCGCAGCCTGCCGCGCCACCAGAGCCTGCGCGTCGGACAGGTGCTCACCCTTGCCGCGGGGTTCGGGTCGCTCCTTGCCGTCTGCGGCTACATCTATGGCGCCTTCACCCCCGAAGGCGTCACGGCGTTCAAGTCGATGTCGCTCCACGCGGCCGTGCTCTTCCTGACCCTCTCCGTCGGGACGCTCTGCCTTCGGCCGGATCGCGGGCTCATGGCCATCCTGACCCGCCGCAACCCGGCCGGCGAGATGGCCCGGCGCCTTATCCCCGCGGCCATCGTCCTGCCGCTGTTGGCCGGCGTGGCAAGGCTGATCGGCATCCAGCACGGTTACTTTCCACCCCTCTTCGGCGACGCGTTGCTCGTGACCGGCTGCGCCGTCGCCTTTACCGGCCTGGCGTGGTGGAACCTGTCGGTGCTGGGCCGGCTGGACATCCTGCGCGAGCGGACCGAATACGGGTTGCGGCAGGCCGAGGCGGTCTATCACTCGCTCGTGGAGACCCTGCCGCAGAACATCTTCCGCAAAGACCTCGACGGGCACTTCACGTTCGGCAACCGCAACTTTTGCAACACGCTGGGGACGAGCCCGCGCGAGCTGGTCGGCAAGTGCGACCTCGACTTCTTCCCCGAGCCGCTGGCGGCCCGATACCGCAACGACGACCGGGACGTGATCGACACCGGCCGCACGCTGGACGTCGTGGAGCAGCACGTCACGCCCGACGGCGAAAAGCTCTATGTGCAGGTGATCAAGACGCCGGTCTACGGCCCCGACGGCATGCCTATCGGGATCCAGGGCATTTTCTGGGACGTGACGGAGCGCAAGGTCGCCGACGAAAAGCTCCGCCGCAGCCGCGAGCAGTTCGACCTCGCCGTCCGCGGCTCCAAGGATGGCCTGTGGGATTGGGACGTCTCGACCAACGCCGTCTACTTTTCCCCCGCTGGAAAGAGATGCTGGGCTACGCCGACGACGAGCTCTCCAACCGCTTTGACGAGTGGGAGAGCCGGCTTCACCCCGAAGACCGCGAGCGCGCCTTCGCGACGATCCAGTCCTACTTCGACGGCAAGCTCCCGTTCTACGAGTTGGAGCACCGGCTCCGCCACAAGGACGGCGGCTTCCGGTGGATCCTCGCCCGCGGCGAGGCGCTGCGGGACGGATCGGGCAAGCCCTACCGGATGGCCGGCTCGCACACCGACATCACCGCTCGGAAACAGGCCGAGGAGCAGCTCTATCGCCAGAATCAGCAGCTCGAGCAATCCGCCCGCTCCGAGCGGCAGGCGCTGGACGCGCTACGCCGAGCCCATGAGGAGCTGAAGACAACCCAGAGCCACCTGGTGCAGAGCGAGAAACTGGTTGGCCTCGGCCAGATGGTGGCGGGCGTCGCCCACGAGATCAACAACCCGCTTGCCTTCGTGAACAACAACGTCGCCGTGATCGAGCGCGACATGGCGTCGCTGGTGAAGCTCCTGGGGCTCTACCGCCAGGCCGACGACGCGATCGCCGCGACGCGGCCGGAGGTCGCCGGCCAGCTCCGCGAGATCGCCGAATCCATCGATCTCGATTACACCCTGGGCAACCTGAGGGAACTGACCTGCCGATCCCGCGAGGGGCTCAGACGGATCCAGCAGATCGTCAAGGACCTCCGCGACTTCGCCCGCCTCGACGAAAGCGATCTGAGCGCCGTAGACCTCAACACCGGCGTCGAATCGACGATCAACATCATCCTGGGGCACGCGAAGAAAAAACGCGTCTTGATTGAAAAGCAGCTCGCCCCGGCGTTGCCGCCCGTCACTTGCTTTCCGGCGAAGGTGAACCAGGTGGTGATGAACCTGATCGCCAATGCGATCGACGCGTCGCATGAGGGCGGCCGCGTCATCGTTCGGACCTCCGCCGGCCGCCAATGCGTCGGCGACGCCCCCGCCGTCAGCAACGTCCCGGGCGGCCGCTCCAACGCCGCAAACGATGGGCCCGCCGCCGGCCAAAGCGCCGCCGGGCCACTGTCGCCCGACTGCGTCCGGGTGGAAGTCATTGACGAGGGGACCGGGATCGAACCGGCCGTCCGCGAGCGGATCTTCGACCCCTTCTTCACCACCAAGCCGCAAGGCCAGGGGACCGGCCTGGGGTTGAGCATCAGTTATGGAATCATTCGTGACCACGGCGGCCGCATCGACTGCGACAGCACGCCCGGCAAAGGGTCAACCTTCACCGTCACGCTCCCGCTTCACTTCTCGCCGACCGTGCAACTGAAGCCGGACCGAGCGCAACCGCTCGCTCCGGTCGAGACCGCACGCGCATGAACTCGGCTGCCACGGGCTCGCTTGTCCGCCGCCGTCCCCTTCCAACGCAAGCGGTGGAGAAGAAAAGAGGAGATAGCGGAAGACTCGGATCGTCGTGATCCGGGTTCTACCTTCCCTCTTGGTTCTTGCTTCGGATTTCGCGCTTCGGATTTCGACCACTTCACGGCCGCAAGTCAGATGGTCGAGGGCGCGGTATGATTCGGGAAAGCATGGCGGGCGATGGAGGCCATCAGCGATTCCGGGTCGAACGGCTTGGTCAGAAACTCGGCGGCCCCGCACGCCGCCCCATCTCGACGGGCCTGATCGTTGTCCAGGGCGGTAAGTAGGATGACCTGGACCCCGCTGGTTTCCGCGCGCCGCTTGATCCGCCGGCAGATCTCCAGGCCGCTGAAGTCCGGGAGCATCAGATCGAGCACCATCACCACCGGGGCATGGTGACGAACTTCGGCCAGCGCGGTCTCCCCGTCCAGCGCCGACCGGTAGACGAAGCCGGCCAAACGCACATATGCTCCGATCAGTTCGTTGATCTCCGGGTCATCTTCCACCACCAGCACGTCGATTGCCCCCCCGACCGGCATCGGCGGATTCATCACGGGTTGGTCTGGTTCGGACATCGGGCCTCCGGTCCGGGGTGTTATAATCCTTTCAGGTCGTGCGGCAACCTGCACATTTCCCGCCGGAGCGTGAACAATGTGCGGCGATGCGCCTCGGCTCGGCAGTGCGATTGCTGGACGTTCCGAAGAATCGGTGTAGCCTTGCCCGCGGCGTTTGAAGTGCCGATTCGGGGCCGGGTTAACGTTGAGGTGGTGCGAGGCGACAACCGGGTGGGCCTGAAGGAGGCGGTACGTGAGTGTCGGAAGCAACCCACTCTCGGGCGGCGGCGGGCAGGGAGGGCCAACCCCTTCCGGCTCGGGCTGGCAACGCCCGTCCCCCCGAGTCGTCTGGCGGGCGATACAAACCTATCTCTCCCACGCTTACGAGCCGGCCGACGGCCCCGTCCCTTCGGCCGTGCGGTCGCGCCTCGAAACCCTCAACGCCACGCCCGATGATTCGTTCTACGACAGCCCCGTCTTCGAGCGGCCGGCCGTCGTCGGCCACGCCTCGCCCACGCCGCCCGTCAAATACTCCCTGCGGCTGGGGAACAGCGTCTACCCCCACATGAAACTGGTGATCGACCGCGCCCCCGACGGACGCGCCTACCTGCTCCGCGTGGACACCCACGACGCCCACTGCCAACCCCGCCCCGGCTCGCGCGAGCAAGTCGCCTTCGCCGAACTGTCGCGCCACAACCGCGTTGTCGCCGACGTGATCGAATCCGCCTGGGAGTCCGACGGCCTGCTAACGTTCAAGAAATTCCTCCGCGACGACCTCGACCGCCGCCGCGCGGCCGCCGACTTAAGAGAATAGGGCCCGCACGGCCTGCCGCCGGGAAACTGCGTTTCGGCAGGCGAGCAGTGCGCCTCAATGCCTGCTGGAAAAACCTTTCGCGTCGGAGCGACGGCCATCGGTGGGCATCTTCTCTGCGATTAGATTGTGCCCGCTTCCGCATGTACCAAACGGACACCGAACGAAATCAGTCACGTGACCGTCACATGAATTCCTTCGCGCAAACACTGCCCTTGCGCTGGCTTAAAGGCATTGTCGTCAACTCGGGCACCTCGTGACCGGCTTCCAGTCACAAGACCTGCACGTAATCTAAAACCAAAACGGTACGTAACTTATGTATTTCCCCGATTTGTTCTTCGGGTCGTACGGCTTGATCAGCTTCTCGTCAATCGTCTCCCGAATGATTCGGGAGGCGACGGCACGCCCGATCTGACCGTGAGCGCGGACCCTACCTTGTCCCGATCAGCCCCACGTCAATGTACTGCCCGCCCGAATGCTGGGTGCAGTGGACGGCGATGATTACCTTCGCGCCCGGCTTGAGCGCCGCGCGGGCGGCCGGGGCGATTGCGACCTCCTGGTAGTCGGTCAGGTACTTCGCCTCGGCGGCCGCCTGGATGCCGTTGAGGTAGACCTCGGCGTCGTCATCATGGTGGACCAGAAGCGATACGTTGCCCAGCGGCCCGTCGGGCAGGGTGATCTCCCGCCGGAGCCAGATATCGCGCGTTTTCCAGACCGTTCGCACGATCGCACCGGGCGTCATTTCGGTCCCGAAACCGCCCGGGCCGCTGGCCCACGAGGCGTCGTCGAAGCCCGGTTTCGCCCAGTCGGCCGCGGGGGCCTCGAACGTATATCGCCACTCCACTGGCTGCTCCTGCGATGTGGGGGCGAGCACCGACACCTGCGGGAACTTCCCGCGATTGGCGGCCGCGATCGTCTCGACGTCCGGCTTGATGATCTCCCGGTCGTAGGTCATCAGCCCGTTCACTTCGACTTCGACGTCGGTCGTCTGGGTGTACACGCCCGCCGAAAGGCCCGGCTCATCCACCAGCTTGTACAGCTTGCGAAGCAGCCCAACGTACGCGTGGGTCAGCGACTCGCGATCCGGGTAGCTGCGATAGCCCCAGTTCCCTTTTGCGAGCCAGGTGTGGCCTTCGAGCGGCAGGCCGAGCCCGCCGAACTCGCCGAGCACGGCCGCCCGATTCTCTTCCGGCTTGGGCGAGCCGGGGCCGGGATAGTTGTGCATGTCGTGTACGTCGCCTACGCCGCGATCGGTCCAGCCGCTGGCGCTGTCAACGAGGCGCGTCGGGTCCCATTTTTTCGTCAGTTCAACAATGCGGCCGGTATCGAACTGCCCCCACCCTTCGTTGAACGGCACCCACATCACAATGCAGGGATGGTTGCGATTCGCGTCGATGATCGCCTTCCACTCCGCCTCGTACTCGTCCGCCGATTCTTTGGACCGCTTCACGTCATCGGCCGCGTCGGCGCGAATGCCTTTGTCGCCCGAGGGCATGTCCTGCCAGACGAGCAGCCCGAGCTTGTCGCACCAGTAGTACCACCGCTGCGGCTCGACCTTCACGTGCTTGCGGCACATGTTGAAGCCAAGCTGCTTGGTCACCTCAATGTCGTACTTTAGCGCTGCATCCGTCGGCGCGGTGTAGAGCCCATCCGGCCAGAACCCTTGATCCAGCGGCCCCAGTTGCAGGACGAACTTGTTGTTCAGCATCATCCGCGTGCGGCCCTTGTCGTCCTTGCCGAGCGAGGTCTTGCGCATCGCAAAGTAGGATTGAACCTCATCTTCGACGACGCGATTTCTTCCGGCATTGTCAATCTGGCTCGGGTTCGGATCGAGCAGCGCCACGCGCAGCGTGTAAAGGTTCGGACTCTCCGGGGACCAAAGCTTTGGCGCTTCGATCGAGATGACGTGCTCGGCGCCTGTCCCGCCTACGGAGCTGATGACTTGATCGCCGAAAAGCACCTCGATCTTCAGCAGTTGATTCGCCGGCCGATCGGTCGCGCATTCCGTGACCACCGTAACGCGGCCGCCGTCGATGTCCGGCGTGATGCGGAGTGACCGGATGTGTTGGCCCGGCACCGGCTCCAGCCACGCCGTCTGCCAGATGCCGGTCGTCGCGGTGTACATGATCCCGCCGGGCTTGAGCACCTGCTTCCCGTGCGGCTGCGTCCCCGCGTTGGCGGGATTGAAGGCGCTGACAATGATCTCCTGCGGTGCCCCCGGCTCCCCCTGCTTCAGCGCGTCGGTGATGTCGAAGCTGAACGGGTCATACCCGCCGCGGTGGCCGCCGATCTCCTTGCCGTTGACCCAGACGGCGGCCTCCCAGTCGATGGCGCCGAAGTTCAGCATGACCCGCATTCCGTCCCACTTCGCGTCGTGCGGGAGGGTGAACGCGCGGTGATACCAGAGGCGATTGTCCGGCCCGACCGGCTTCATCACGCCCGACAGCGCCGCCTCGGCGCCAAATGGGACGAGGATTTTCCCCTCCCACGCCGTCGGCTGGCCTTCGGTCTTCGGCCGGATCGCGTAATCCCACAGGCCGTTCAGGCTTTGCCACGTCGGCCGCACGAGTTGCGGGCGCGGGTACTCGGGCAGCGCGTTGTCGGGCGAGACCTCTTTCGCCCAGCGCGTCATGAGCTTCCCCTCAGCCGGCTTCCAGGCGGAGGATGGCTCGGCGGCCCCGACCGCGGCGACAAGGAATAGTGCGGCGGCGACGCCCACAACGCGCAACGCGATCCAAATAGCCATTGGTTTCTCCGGAGCCGTACTTGTAGGGCACGCACAGCGTGCCGCCACGCCCCCCATCGACCGTCGGGGCGGCCACTGACAATAGGACGACCGCCCCCTCCGCGACTATCGCACGGTCTTCATCTCATCCTTGGGCGACAGCTCGATGTCAAAATTCCGGTATCGCACATCGGTCGGGCCACCGGCGTGGATCTGCAAGCCTGTCTGGCCGTGCTTGGAGATCGCCGGGTCGCGCAGGTCGCAGCAGAGATGCCCATTGATCGCCAGCCGTACGTGGTCCCCCACGGCCAGAACTTCATACGTGTTCCACTCGTTCGGCTTGACGAACTTCTCGCCTCCCTCCTTTTCGAGCAGGCCGCGAGCACTCTCTTCATAGAGCTTGCCCCACCATCCCTTGCCGACGTCGGCCTGCGGGCCGATCGCCTCTCCGTCGGCTCGGGGCTGGCTATGAAACTGGATGCCGCTGTTCGCCGAATCGGGCGTGAGCTTCAGTTCGGCCGTCAGCCGGAAATCGCCCAGGTCGAGCTGGCTGAACGCGAAGTTGTTGTGCTTGATCCCCTTGTCGGTGTGGCCGACGATCTCGCCGTTCTCCACGTGCCACAGGGCGGGGTCCACGTCCCAGAATGCGAGCGATTTGCCGTCGAAGAAGAACTTCACCGTGTCCGGCGTCGCCAGCATCGCCACCTGCGATGGCGAGCGGAGGTAGGCCACCAGGTCGCGCACCTCCTTTTCGGACATGCCGCTGAGCAGCCCCTCAGGCATCATGGAGACCGTGCTCACCTTCATCCGCTCGATCTCCGGCCGCACGAGCGTGAGCATCTCGGTCGTCGTCGCCACGGTGACCGCGTCATCCGTCTGCGCCTTGATGATCCCGTCGATGGCGCGGCCGTCCTTCATGTGGATCATCCAGAGCAGGTAATCCTTCCCGATGACCGCGCTGGGATCGACGATGTTCTCCAGCAGGTAATTCACATCCGCCCGGTTGGAGCCGGTGAGGTCCGGGCCGATCTTCGCCCCGACGTTGTAGAGCGTGTGGCACTGGGCGCACGTCTTGGTGAACAGCGCCCGGCCGTTATGGGCGTCGGCCTTGGCCAGCGCCTCTTCGGTGAGCACGCCCTTCAGCCGCGTGATCTCCTTCTTCTTGTCGTCCGCCGTGGCGCGGACGCTGCCCCACGATTGAGCGATCCACGCGTTGATCGTCGGGTCGTCCAGGTTCGACAGGGTCCGCACCGTCGGGGCGGTCAGGTCGGCCTTTGGGATCGTGTTGGCCTGAAGGGCCGCCAGCAGCTCCTTCGCCCAGCCGAGGCGCGAGGCGAGCGTGTTGAGCGCGTCCCGCTTTTCGGTGGCGTCGAGTTTCGGGTAAACGCCGAGCAGGAGGCCGGGCGTCTTCGGGTCGTCATAAGCCGCCAGGCCTTGGATGGCGGCCGCCCGAGGCGCCGCATCCCCCAAAAGCTGTTGCAGGATCGGGGCAAGCTCGGCGTCTTTCACGCCTTCAAGTGCCTGCAACGCCGCCAGCCGCGAAGGGGCGCTGGCGGCAGGGTCCCGCACGACTTTCCTCAACCGTGCCAATGCCGCGGGATCGCCAAACAGGGTCGAGAGCGACTCGGTCGCCTGCCGGACGTCGGCGCTGGCGCTCTTCTGAAGCGCCTCGCTGGCCGCGCTCCAACCCTGCGGCATCGGCGCGCTCCGCTTGCCGGCCAGACCTTCGGAGACGCCTTTGAGCATTCCTTCCTGCGCGGCGGGGGCGGCCGCCGGAAGCACTTTCACCAGTGCGTCCAGCCCGGCGCCGGTCTTGGGGAGCGAAGCGAGGCGGCGGGCGATGAACTCGCGCAGCGGCGCGATCGGCGTGGCGGCCGCCAGACGCGCGGCGCGGTCAACATCGCTGGGGACCAGGGGGTCGATCGCGTACCAGTCCATCAGCGGCAGGTTATGGTCCGAGGCATCGGATCCACTAGCGGCGAGCGCCTCGACGCAGTCCCATTGGACCTCGGGCCGAAGGTGAGGCAGCGCCCCGGACAGGGCCAGGCGGACGACCGCGGACGGATCGGCCGCCAGCTTGCGGGCATGGTCCGCCAGCGCAGCCGTCAGGGATGGTTCTTCGGCGCCGATCTGGATCGCCCAGGAGCGAACATACGGGCTCTTGTCGTCGAGGAACGGCGCCCACACGGCCGGGTCGGACAGGTTGCCAGTCGCCTCCAGTGCCCACAGGCCGCGGAGGCGGCGTTGGGGCGAGGGGTTGGCGGTGGCGATCCGCTCGATCGACGCCCGAACGGCGGCGTCGGCGCCACGCTCCTGAAGGAGGCGGCGGGCGTGGCGCACGTACCATTCGTTGGGCGCCAGCAGGAGCTTCACGAGTTCATCGCTGGTGAGCTTGGCCAGATCGACCGCCTGATGCTTCGGATCGCCGTAGGTGATCTTATAGATGCGGCCGTTGCTTCGATCCCACACCTCAGGCGTCGGCAGATGGCATGCCTGCTTGTCGTACCAGTCGATCACATAGACGCCGCCATCCGGCCCGTACTTCATGCTGATCAGGCGCGACCAGCGGTCGTTCATCAGCATGAAATCTTTGCCGTGATGCCCGACATACCCCGAGCCCGACTGCTCCAGGATGTCGTTGTTCACGCGGTTGCCGTGGATGTTCCCCATGTAGAGGCTGTTGCGATACTCCTTCGGCCAATTGTCGCCGAGGTAGACCATCGCGCCACAGTGGGCATGGCCGCCGCCGGCCGAATCGGACTTGCCGTTGCCCGCGTGCGGCGAGCCGCCGCCGGCCCAGTGGACGTGGTCGGCGATCGTCTTGATGTCGTCAAACGTGTAGGGCTCGAAGTGCTGGCCCGCCTGCCGCTGGTAGCGGCCGCCGGGAAAGACGTAATACAGGTGCGGGATTACGCACGCTGTAATAAAAGCCTGGCCGTCATCGTCCCAGTCGAGCCCCCACTGGTTGCTCCCCCCTTCGGCCCAGATCTCGAACTTCTTCTGCGTCGGATGGTAGCGCCAGACGGCCGCGTTCATCGGGGTGCGTTGATCGTCTGGCGTGCCCGGCTTGCCGATCCTGGATCGGGTAAAGACGCCGTGGCACCCATAGAGCCATCCGTCCGGGCCCCAGGTGAAGCTGTTGAGCGTCTCGTGGGTGTCGTTGTAGCCGAAGCCGTCCAGCAGCACTTCGGGCTTGCCCGCCTTGTCCCCTTCCAGAAGTGGGATAAAGAGCAGTTGCGGCGCCTGCCCGACCCACACCCCGCCGAACCCGATCTCCAGCCCACTGACCAGGTTCAGCCCTTCGATGAAAACTTTGCGGTTGGTGAAGTGGCCGGTGCCGTCGTCCTCGAAGATAAGGATGCGATCCTTCCCCTGCCCTTCGGGCGCTTTCTTCGGGTAATTCATCGCCTCGGCCACCCAGAGGCGGCCGCGATCGTCGATCGCCTGGGCCACCGGCTGCACGATGTCCGGCTCGCCGGCGAAAAGCGTCGCCTTGAACCCGGGCGGAAGCGTGATCGCCTCCGCCGCCTTTTGCGGCGTGAGCCCGGCGAACTTCACCGTGTCGGCGGTGAGCAGCTCGGCACCTGAGCCCGGCTTGGCCGCCCCGGGCTTGACCGCCACCATCGCGGCGGCCGCCGGCTTCTCGCTGTGGAACCGGAAATCATCAAAGTTGATATGCCCCCACGCCCCGCTCGACGCGTCCACGACGCGGATATAGATCTGCTTCCCCGCGACCTCCTTCAGATCGACGGCGACGCGCCGCATGTCCTCGTTGTCGGTGCCGCTGGCGAAGAAGATGACCTTGTCATCCTCCTTGCGGACAATCTCGACTCGCTCGGACTGCCCAGCGCCACCGCCGACCAGGAAGCTCCCCCAAGCGTGCGTCACCTCGAACGGGACCGACGTGAGCGTCCCCTGCGGCGTGTCCTTTTCGACCTCGTACGTCCCGACCCACCAGTTGCCGGCATGGTTGCTCTTCTGCCCGACTCGACGCGGGGCGACGGTATCGCCTTGAATCGGCTGATGCTCGAACGCAGCGCCCGAGGCGACCCAGTCCTTCAGCGTCCCGGTCTCAAAGTCGAAATTCAGCGGCTTCCCGTCCGCCCCCACAGGCAGGGTGCCCGCGTCCTGAGCGGGAGGCGCCGCGGGGGCGGCGGCGTGCGCGGCGGAGCCCGCGGCGAGGCAGAATGACGCGACCCACACCGACACGACCGCTTGCAAGCGCGTGCTCACTGTTGCTCCCTGATGAGTTGATGTCGCAGCAGAAACTCTTGCGGTTGATTTGTACCGGAGACGATCACCGCCTGTTGCGATTGGCGGCCTCCACAACGACCGGCCTGTACACCGTCCGGCGGCGAGCTTAGCGAGAATCGGGTCGGGCGTCCAAAGGATCAGGCGTGACGAAAGGCGAGCCAAGGAGCTCGCCGTTCGTCACGCCTTCCATTTCAGGGCTTGTTCTGGGCTTGGCGGCCGGTCAATGATGTTCGTGCATCGCCGGCGGGGGCGGGGCGCCTTCTGAGGTCGCCTTGGCGGTCTCGTAGGGCTTCTTCGACACCGGGTCGGCCGGGGGCTTGGGGGACTGGTCCCAGGCGTCGATGTCGGCGACGACCAGCATTGTGCCGTGCATGCGCTCGGCGTGGCTGGGGAAGCTGCAGACGAAGGGGTACTCGCCCGGGGCTTTGGGGGCGTTGAAGCTGATGGACCCCTTTTCGTCCGGCTGGACGAGGACCGTCGCGTCAACCACGTCGGGCGTCGCCGGGACGTAGGCCTTCTGATCCGGCTCGCCGCTGGGGGCGATGGCGGCGCCGGCGTTCACCACGTCCATCATCTTGCCCGGCATCGTCAGGACGAAGTTGTGGGGCATGTTGTCGGTGTTGTCCAGGACGACCTGCACAGGCTTGCCCGCCTCCACTGTGAAATAATGCAGGTCATACATCACCTGCTCGCGGAGCGTGTGGATCACCACCGTGCGGACGCCGACGTTCCGCAGCTCCTTGCGGATCGGCGCCCCATCGGCCGGCGGGAGCGCGCCGGCGGCGTCGTAGCCGAGCTGCATCGTTTCGGCGCCGGTTGGTGTCGTGCGGTCGGCCAGCGGCATGGCGGCCAGGATCTTCACGGCCGCTTTGGCGACGGCGGCGAGCTGGTCCTTCGGCCACTTGGCGGCCGGGATGCGCTGGATCGACCGGACGGCGGCGGCGCGAATGTCGCCCGAGCCTTGCTCAACGATCTTCGCCAGGAGCCCAAACGCCTCGGCCTCATGGCCGGGGAGATAGCTCAGTGCCTCGATCGCGGCGATTCGCGTCTCGTCGTCGGGGGCCTGCTCAACCAGCGGCTTCACGAGCGGATAGAACTTCTCGCGGAGCTTCGGGTCGGCGATCGTCTGCAAGCCGCCGAGAAGGGCCTTCAGGCCGTCGGGCTTGCTCAGCGCAAGCTTCCATGCCTCATCCGGGCCGCCGTCGGCGACGGCCAGCGCGGCGTAGGCCACCTGCTTGATGGCGGGGTTGTCCGAGTCGGTGGCGAGCGAGGCGATCTTCTCGCGCTGCGCCTTCAGCGCCTCGGCCTTCTGGCCGGCGAGGATGGCGATCAGGTCCCGGCGCGTGCCTTTGTCCTCGGGGTCGAGCGCGCCGATCCCTTCAAGCGTTTCGACGACCGGGTCGGTGCCGTTGATCTTCGCCAGGGCGTCGATCGCCTCCTGGCGATACTTGCGGTCGATCCCTTTGCGGGCGAGCAGCGCGGCGTAGAGCGGCTTGTACTTGGCCTCGGGCTTGCGCTCGACGGCCGCGAGATGCGCGTTGTCGAGGCGCTTCAATTGGTACTTAACGATGGCTGGCGACGCCGCGAAGTTGATCTTCGGCGCCCCGGAATCGGAGGCTTCCGCCGCCGGTTCATCGGCGCGGGCCGGCATCGCCGGCAAGGCCGCGGCGCCCAGCATGAGGGCGGCCGCGAGGTTCAAACGAGCGAATCGGAGAGTCATTTGTTGCCTCATTCAAGCGATTGAAAACTTCAAGACAGCCACCCGCGAGCCGCGACCGTAAGGGAGTGGTTGGGGCCCCCGAGGCGCGGTGTTCAAAGCGAAGAACACCCTTCGGCGGGCACTGACCGCTCCCTCTTGGTCGCGGCCCGCAGGTGAACCTCCTTCAAACGGAGAGTTTAGCGTCAATCCAATTTCAGCAGGAATGAAAGAAGGATGAAGAACCACGACTTGACGTCGATCGATCCTCCATCCTTCTTTCTCATCCTTCAGCCTTCAACTTCAGCCTTGGATTCAGTTCCCGACCTTTTCCAGCGTCTTCATCGTCTCGTCGAGGGAGTACTTCAGGTACGTGTCCTTCTCGGCGGCCGGGTCGTTCAAGACTTCAAGGGCGACGGCCTGGGCGCCCGGGTCCTTGAAGAAGCTGCACGCGCGGACGGCCTCAAGCTTCACGCGGTTCTCCTTGTCGTTGGCCATCGTCTTGAGCAGGTCCAGCGGGTTGCTCACGCGATCGGCCCAGTAGCAGAGGACGCGCGTCGCGGCCGCACGGGCGTGGTAGTTGTTCGACTTAAGCACCTGCTTGAGCAGGTCCTCATTCACGACGTTCGTCCATTGGTGGACCCACAGCGCCTCGAGCAGGTTGTGGTCGTAGTTGGCGTCGCCCTTGTCCAGGGCGGCGGCCCACTTGACGGCGGCCGCGGCAACCGTCTTGGGGTCGCGGGCGCTCAGTTCGATCTTCGCGCGGTAGCGGACGCGGTTCTCCGGCTCCTTGAGCAGGTCTAGCAGCTTTTCGATCGGCTCGCCAGCGATCTGGACGGGCTTGTCCAGCGGCATGCCGTCGCCGGTGATCCGGTAGATGCGGCCGTGTGCGTGGTCGCGGCTGGGGTCGCGCAGATTGTGCTGCAGATGGCCGATGATCGGGTTCTGCCAGTCCAGGAGGTACATCGCCCCGTCCGGCCCGACCTGCATCGCCGACGGGCGGAAGTTCGTGTCGGTGCTGGTCAGGATCGGCTGTTGCTCGGTGCCGACCAGCCCAGCGCCCTTTTCTTCCAGCTTGTAGTTCAGGATGCCCTGGACGCCGATGACGTTCAGCACCGCCATGTGGTTCTGATACTGCTCCGGCAGCGCCTTGCTGGAGATCATTTCCGCGCCGGGGCAGGGGCGGGTGCGCTGCTTGTAGACGGTCGGCGCCTTGTTGTGCTTCTGCGGGAAGTAGACCTTGCCGGAGAAGGTCGGCCCGTAGTACGGGACCGCGCCCGTGCCGTCGATCACGACGTCGGTGCCCCAGTAGTCCCAGATGTGGCCGTGCGGGTTGGCAAAGCCATAGGAGGCGTAGGCGTCAAACTTCTGTGTCCGCGGCTCATACCGCCAGACACAACCGTTGATGCTGCGGATCGGGCCCCAGAGGGTCTCGATCTGCGAATGCATGAACGTCCCCTCCTGGAAGTAGAGCGCGCCGCCCGGGTCAAACGTGAAGCTGTTGGATGTGTGGTGCGTATCGGCCGAGTCAAGCCCTTCGAGCAGCCGCTCGGTGTGGTTGCAGTGGTCGCCGCCGGTCGTGTCCTTGGCGAACAGGAGCCCCGGCGCCTGGGCGATGATGATGCCGCCGTTGAAGAACTCGAACCCGGTCGGGCAGTTCAGCCCATCCAGGAACGTGGTGACCTTGTCAGCCTTGCCGGTCCCCTTGGTGTCTTCAAAGATAAGGATCTTGTCGTTGGGGTGGGTGCCGGGCTTCGGCTCCCAGCGCGGGTAGCTCGGCCAGACGGCGACCCACAGGCGGCCCTTGGTGTCGAACGACATCTGCACCGGGGCAACCAGCTCGGGGAACATCTTCTCATCGGCAAACAGGTTCACCTTGAGGCCCGGGCCGACGGTCATCGTCTTGATCGCATCTTCGCCACTGGCGAATATCCACTCGCCGTTGGGGCCGGGGCCGGGCTTGTTGGTCTCGACCTTGACCATCGGCGGGGCGTTGGAGTCGTCAACGGTGAGGTCCCCGCCCTTCGCGACGGCCCAGACGCGCTTGTCGCGGTTGGCGGCCATCACGTCCAGGACTTCCATCTCCCGGTCCATCACTTCGCGGTTGCTGAAAGGCTTCCCGCTGACGGCGCCCTTGTAGACCATGTGCGAGCGGCCGCCGTAGACGTTGTAGCCGTCGAGCGAGCGATAGTGCTCGAAGAAGTAGAAGTTCTTGTCGTTGATCGCCTGGCGGAGCTTTTCCAGGGTGGCCGCGTCCCGCTTGATCGCCGGGCCGCCGGGGAAGAGCGCGCGATCGATGACCGGCGCGATAGCCTGGTCGCCGGCCTCGGTCAGGTGGATGCCATTGACCGTCAGCGGGCTCTTGATGTTCTCCTGCCACTGCGACGTGGGCGTGAAGAGATCGACGAATTGCACGCCGTTGGCGGCCGCCACCTTGGCGATGATGTCGCTGTAAAGCTTGATGTTCTTGTTGTTGTCGGTCGGGTCGGGGAGGTTCGGGTCGGGCATCTTGAGCTGGGCGTTCGGCGAGAACAGGACAAGCCGGGGCGCGCCCTTCTCGTTGTATTTCGCGGCCAGGGTGGCCTTGACGAACTTGTCCAGCTCCTGCTCGAACTTGGTCGCGCCCTTGGCGCCGGCGAAGGATTCATTGAAGCCGAAGAAGGCGAAGATAACGTCGGTGTGCATCCTGGTGAGCCACTCGTCGGGCGTGCCGAACCCGTCGGAGCGCTCGCGGTGGTTCACTTCGTCGCCGGAGAGGGAGAGATTGCGGACGGTCAGGTCCAGGTCGGGGAAGCGGCTGACAAGCAGCGTTTCCATCCAGCCCCAGTGCTGCATGCGGTCGGCGAGGGTGTTGCCGATGAGGGAGATGTGGTCCCCCTTTTCGAGCTTCAGCTCCTTGGGGGCGTCGGCCGCCCGGGCGGCGCCCCCGACCAGGGTGAGGGCCAGGGTGAGAGCGAAGGCCGACGACAGCATCGCGGCCAGACAACGCTTGTGAAGCATAAGCAGGGCTCCGTCAGGTGGTTCAAACGCCTTCGCCCCGGACAGGGCGGGCGATGGAGAAGTTCGATCCAGTAAGGGTGCGGGGCACGCGCCGCGTGCCGACGACAGCGGCCGCGTCGCGAACAATCGGTCATGGCAGCCGCGGCTCCGCCGGCCGACGAGGGACCACAGGGGCATCCCCTGCGCGCCCAACTCCGCCACGGCCGAGTATATCGAGCCCTCGCGACGCCTGTAATACCCAGTTGGGCTCTTTCCGTTAATGCCATTCCGCGTCATACTTCATGCGGTATTACGGTCCTGCGACAGCCGCCGCGGCCGATCCCTTCGCGGCCGCGAGAGCCTTCAGCATGTCCGGATTGAGCGTCACAAGATGAACCTGTCGCGATCACGTCGCGTCGCGGTGTTGGCCGGCTCATCAATGGGCTGGCGACAGAAGGTCATGCGCGGGATTGCCGGCTATTCCCACGAGCACGGGCCCTGGCACGTCTATACCGCGCCGGAAGGGTTCGAAGATTCCGTCTTCTTCCCCGGCAGCTACCGGTGGGACGGGATCATTGTCCGTCTGACCAATGCGAAGCTCGCGCGGCAGGTGCTGGCGCTGGGCGTGCCGGCCGTCAGCATCGGGTCGTTCCGGCCGCCGGCCGACTGCGCCGCACGACTCCCGCGGGTGAAAGCCGACGAAGCGAACGTCATGGAGGTCGCGGCCGCACACCTGCTGGAGTCGGGCCTGCGGCGATTTGCCTACTGCGGCTGGCACCCCCGCCGCGCGGAAGACCGCGGCCCCGCGTTCGCCGCGGCCGTCGAGGCGGCCGGCCACCGCTGCGCGTTCTACGGGGAGTCCACCCGCCTCCCCATCACCGCCAGTTGGCAGGCGCGCCAGCGCGACCTGGCCAAATGGGTGTCGCGACTGGAGAAGCCAGTCGGCATCGTCGCCTGGACGCCGGACGTCGCCTGTCAGCTCGTCGAGGCGTGCCATCTGGCCGGCATGAGCGTCCCCGGCGACGTCGCCGTCGTCGCCTCCGACGACGACCCGATGAAAACCGAGCTCACGCGCCCGACCGTCTCCGCGATCGAGCTGCCGGCGATGGGCATCGGCTACGAAGCCGCCGCCCTGCTCGATCAACTGATGTCCGGCGGGAAGATGCCCGCCCAGCCGATCCTGGTCCCGATGACCGCCGCCGTCACCGTGCGCGAATCTTCTTCGGCGGCCGCCCCGGAAGATCAGGACGTTCACCGCGCCGTCCGCCTCATCGCCGAGAAAGGGGCGGCCGGCATCAACGTCTCCGACGTCGCGCAGGGGATCCTGGTCTCGCGCCGCTGGCTCGAGCGGCACTTCCGCCGCGTGCTCGGCCGTAGCCCGCACGAGGAGATCCGCCGCGTCCGCCTCGAATCCGCAAAGAAGCTGCTGCTGGAGACCGACTGGACGGCGGTCAAGGTGGCCCGGGCCTCCGGCTTCACCTCGGCCCCCTACTTTAATGCGGCCTTCCGCCGCGAAGCCGGGCTGACGCCGGGGCAGTACCGCAAGCGGTTCAGGGTGGAGTGAGCGGCTGACGCCCCGCGAGCCACTTCGCGACGGTGCGCTCGGCCGCCTGTTCGAGCAGCGCCGCCGCCGTGCGCATCGACTCTTCCAGCGACAAGGCGCCGTCGTGGAGCGGCGACCAATCGGTGAGCCCTTCGGCGTGAAGCCCCTCGACCTCGTCTCCGATCGACCCGGCGAGGGCGATGCACGCAACGCGCTGATCGCGGCAGAGCCGCGCCACGCCCACCGGGGCTTTGCCGCTCATGCTCTGTCCGTCAAGCCGCCCTTCGCCGGTGATGCAGAGGTCGGCGCCGCGCAGCCGGTTGGAAAAGTTGACCGCGTCGAGAACGATGCCGACGCCGCCCCGAAGCGTCGCGCCGAAGAAGGCGAGCATTCCGAACCCGAGCCCGCCGGCCGCACCCGCCCCGGGCATGTTGGCCGCTTCGAGATGCCCCGTCCGCCTCGCCAGCCGCTCGAGGGAATCGTCCAGCGCCGCGACCTGCCCCGCCGTAGCGCCCTTCTGAGGGCCAAACACCCGCGCCGCGCCGTTTGGGCCGAAAAGCGGGTTGGTCACATCGCAGGCAACCGTCAGCTTCACCCGCTCGACGGGGCTGCCGCGGCCGTGCTTGATCAGCACTACGCTGTCGATGTCGCGGCCGCAGAGCGGCTCGGTCGGAGCAACCGGCTCGCCTCCGTCCAGGATCACCGGCAGGCCGCACGCCTGGGCGCAGCCGATGCCGCCGTCCACGGTCGCGCTGCCGCCGATGCCCAGAATGATCTCCACCACCCCCAGCCGTGCGGCCGCCATCAGCAGTTCACCCGTGCCAAACGTCGTTGTGTTGTAGGGGTTGCGATCTTCGGCCGAGCAGCGCCAACCCACTGGCGGCCGACATCTCGATCACGGCGATCTTGCCGCCGGCGAGTAGGCCGAACGTCGCATCGACTTTCATCTCCGGGAGCGGGCCCGTAACCCGCCGCGTCTCGAAGCGGCCGCCCGTGGCGGCGACGAGGGCCGCCACCGTCCCCTCGCCGCCGTCGGCGACGGGGCAGATGTCCACTTCGACGCCGGGGCAGGCTTTCCGCGCGCCCCGCACGATCGCGGCGGCCGCCTCGGCGGCGGTCAGCGAGCCTTTGAATTTGTCCGGGGCGATCACGAACTTCATCGGCCGGATCATACCGTTTCTCCCTCTCCCGGTATTCCGGGCGAGAGCAGGCGAGGGGGATCAACGCGGGGTGCCGAGTTGGCAAAACTGCGCACACGGCCCCCTCCCTATCCCTTCCCCGGAGTACCGGGAGAGGGGACCAGACGTGATCCGCGACAATCGCTCGCCGCATCACCTCTGGATCGCTGCGGCAGCTCCCGTTGCCGCTGAGCTGGCAGCGCGCTACCATCGCGTCGCCTTCAGAGGCCGGAACCGGCTCGCACTGTTCACACGGATTTCCCAATGACCCGACCGAGCACAGATCGCCCGCGCGTGATCAGCCCCGATACCCTCCGCGGCACGCCGGACGACCGCACCCCGCCGGGGCAATCGTTGAGCGTGAAGTGGCCCGTCCTGCATTACGGCCCTGTGCCGCTGGTGGACCCTGCCCACCCGTCGTGGCGGTTGAAGGTCTTCGGGCAGTGCGATGCGCCGTATGAGCTGACCTACGCCCAGGTTCGGGCGCTGCCGGCCGTGGATGTCGTCTGCGACATGCACTGCGTGACCCACTGGAGCCGTCTGAACAACACGTTCACGGGCGTGCCATTGCGGGACATCATCCAGCGCGCCCAGCCGCGGGCGGCGGCCAAGTACGTGATGTGCCACAGCGAGGCCGGGTTCACCGTGAACGTCCCGCTCGCGGAGTTCACGGCTGAAGACTGCGTCCTGGCCTATCAGTGGGAGGGAAAGGACCTCACTGCCGAACACGGCTGGCCGCTTCGCGGCCTGGTCCCCCGCCTGTACCTCTGGAAGAGCGCGAAATGGATCCGCGGGATCGAACTGCGCGCGACCGACGCGCCCGGCTTCTGGGAGCAGAATGGCTACCATATGCGCGGCGACCCGTGGACCGAGCAGCGGTACGGGTGGTGAAGGGAGCGGCCGCGGGCTTTCGCATTCGACGGATGGCCTTACAATCGGGCCTCAACATCCGAGGCTTCCGCACCGCTGAGATTCACCTGATGAACCCTGCCCGCCCGCGACGAACACTCCTGATCACCGGCGCGATCGTGGCCTGGGTCCTTGCCGCGGTTTTGTCGGCGGCGGCGGATGGGCCGGTGGCCCGGTGGGTTCATTCTTCCGGCCTGGAGGCGAAGGGGCCGCACGGGTCACCGCATTACGAAATCTCGCTATTCGCAAAGTCGCCAGGGAACTTCCTGTTCTCGACACTTCCGCTGGCGATCGGGTTCGGCTTATGGCATTCCCGCAGAGTGGAGGCGTCGATCCAGTTCCTCGGGAGTGCGAGCGCCGTGGGGATCCTGGATACGCTGCTGAAATGGGGCACCGGCCGCCATCGGCCGATCAAGGGGATCGACCCGTTCTCGTTCACGCCGTTTGAGGGAGGGTTCCGTGGCATATTGGCGCCGAACCTGACTTTTCCGTCCGGCCATACGATGCTCGCATTTGCGATGGCGACGTCGGTCTGCCTGCTGGTGGAGGCGCGAGGGGCGTGGGTGATCGCGTACGGGATCGGCATCGTCGTCGGATTGGAACGGGTGACCGAGAACGCTCATTATGTGTCAGACGTCGTCGTCGGCGCGGGGTGCGGCGTCGTCGTGGCGATCGGCATCGGGCGGCTCTTGAACCGCGGCCGTCGAACCGTGACCGTCGAATGCCTTCCAGTGCCCCCCTGACCGTCCCTCTGTTGAATTGGGCAAGTTGTAACGAGCGCCCTAAGCGCAGGGGGAACCTCCGTTTTTGAATAATTCGGCCGCACTGGTAATGAACCAGCGCGTTCTATCAGCTTCCGTGAGATATGATTCTTCTTTCCGATCGTTCCATACTATCGCACAAGTCCGATAACAGATGCCTCAAGTCTAGTTCTGAAAAACACTTAAGTTTTATGAAACCGTCTCCATGCGACCGCCGTCGCCCGTGAAGGTGATTTGCGGCACTACACAATGATGCGCCGAATTCCAAAGTAGGGAGGCGGCGAGATTCTTCTAGCGTTGAATGGGATGAGACGGGTAAGCTTTCTCTTGCTGTCGGGTCGGGGTATGCCGCTCTGACTTGCGAGGCGGAGGCCCTGGCGCCTGTCGCCGTTCAAGCGAGAGGATTGGCTGATCCAAAGGCAGTTTTTGGTGCGCCGAGTGCACTGCTCGACGCGTCGCGCCGGTCGGGTGCGTAGTCCTGAATTTGGGCTGCGGACCGGTGGAGCATGCGTCGCTGCGACGGTTTTACGAAACTTGTCATCTAAAGGTCCCCCGGATCTGGGGGCAAGGGAAGGTTTTATGCTTTCGAAGAAGTGGTTTACTGCGCTGGCGATGGCCTTGGGGCTCATCGCGACGGCCGCGTCGAGTTCCAGGGCCGGCACGGTCCTGGCAACGGCGTTCCCGGGCCCGCGTGGGTACGGCGGGTTCCAGATCATCTCCGACCCCAACGCCTCGTGGACGCAAGCCGAAGCCGACGCCCGGCGTCGCGGCGGCTACCTCGCCACGTTTGAGACGGGCGACCAGCAGACGTTCGTCACCAACCTGATGGCCAAGATCAAGGCCCCCAGTGGAGGTTACTGGTTCGGCCTCCATGAGATCGGCACGAGCCACAAGTACGGCTGGCTGACGAACAAGCCGCTGACCTACACCAACTGGCTCCCCGGCCAGCCGGACAACAACGGCGGGCACGAGGTCGCCGCCAGCATGCTCTGGAGCCAGCCCGGCCAGAACACCTACGCTCGCCACGGAAAGTGGAACGATCTCCCGGACTTCTACCCCAACGTCAAGGGGAACTACCCCGACCTGGTAAAGGCCGGCTACATCGTCGAGTACCTGAATAAGGCAAACTTCATCAAGGGTGGCGGGAGCTTCGCCTCGGCGGCGAGCTTCAAGCCGGCCATCGCCGGTGGCTCGGCCCCGTCGGCTATCCCGCTCCCCGCGGCCGCCGCGCTATACCCCCTCGGCGTCGCCGTCGCCGGCTTCGCCGCCCGCCGCCTCCGCCGCGAACAGCTCGCCTGAGCGGTTGTTCGACGAGAGAGGTCAATCTACAGACGTCACGAAGGGCAACCCGAAAGGGTTGCCCTTCTTTGTTTGGGTACGGGGTGTTCGATGCCGCCCAGATCCTATAAACGGTAGCCTGCCGGGTGCCATGCTCCACGCGTGCGTGGGCATGCTCTTTCGTGCCGGATGCCGCCCGCAATGCGGCTACGACCTCCGCGCCATGCCCGATCGGTGCCCGGAATGCGAATCGGCGACGCCGTTGACGGCGTCATGCGGCCGGTAGGATCCGTGAGAGAGCACCTTATGGCACGTTCTGCGTAAGCCCGGCCGCCGGCTCTCTTGCGGACCATTGTCGGCTTACCGAGACGGGTCCGCACGAGAGCACGACGCAACCGCGCATCCGGAAGGGCACCGAATGCTCTCTTGCGGGCACTACCGGCCACGGGCGTTCGGGCGGTTCGCAAGGCGTCCACTCACATCACTTGGCATTCATCGGCTTCGGGTTGCGCGGGGGCTTCGCCTTCTTCGCGGCCGTGCCGTTGGCGGAGGGGGCCGCGGGGGCGGCCGCCGGCGGTGGTGGAGGGGGCGACACGCGCTGAAACTCCGCTCTTGCCGCGTCAAGCAGCTCCTGGGCCTGGGCGCGGGTGGTTTCGGTGATTCGCTGGCCGCCGATCATCTCTGACAACTCCTGGATCCGGTCGGCCCCTTCCATCACCCGCACCTTGGTCTCGGTCAGGTTGTTGAGGACTTCCTTGCGGACGGTGAGGTGCCGGTCGGCGTAGCTGGCGATCTGCGGCAGGTGCGTGATACAGAGCACCTGGTGATGCTCGGCGAGGCTTCGGAGTTTGTTGCCGATGATCGACCCAAGCCGCCCCCCGACGTTCGCGTCGATCTCGTCGAATACCAGCACGCTGATCCGATCGCTCTGGGCGAGGATGCCCTTGAGCGCCAGCATGATGCGCGACAGCTCGCCCCCGCTGGCGATCTTCCGCAGCGGCTGCGCGAGCTGACCGGGGTTGGTCTGGGCGACAAACTCCACCATGTCGAAACCGCTCGGCGTGGCAGGCAGCGGCTCCCCCTCGACCGAACCCGTCGCCGCGGTGAGCGTCACGTCGAACTTCGCCTTTTCCATCCCGAGGTAAGCGAGCTGCTTTTCGACGAGCGGGCCGAGCCGCCGGGCAACGGCCGCCCGCTTGGTGCTCAACTCTTCCCCGAGCGACTTCAGGCTGTGAATGAGCGGCTTGAGCTGGGACTGGAGCGCGGCCAGATCGTCAGTCGCTTTCTCCAGTTCGGCGAGCTTTTCGCCGATCTCCACGCGGTAGGCGAGCGTGGCGTCCAGCGGGTCGCCGTACTTATGCAGAATGCGATTCAGGACGTTCAGGCGCTCGTTCACCTCGGCCAGTTCGCCCGGGTCGAGCTCGAGCTTGTCGGAATAGCGGGCAAGGTCGTAGGCGACTTCTTCGAGTTGGATCGTCGCGTCGCGTATGGCGGCCGCACACCCCTTTAGGTTCGGGTCGAGCTCCGTCAGCTCGGCCAGGCTCCCCGTCATCGATTTGAGTCGCTCCAGCACCGAGCCTTCCGCCTCGTACAGTGAGCCGTGGACGTCGGCGACTTCGCTCTTCAACCGCTCGAGGTTTTGCAGGACAGCGGCGCGGGCCTGGAGCCGCTCGTACTCGTTCGGCTCCAGAGCGGCCGCGTCAATCTCTTTGGCCTGGTAGCGGTAAAGATCGAGCTGTTGCTGCCGCAGGCTCCGGTTGTCGGACAGCTCGGCGATCCGCCGCTTCGCTTCGACCACCTGCTGAAACGCGTGGTGATAACGCCGCCGCAGGGCCCACAAATCGCCGAACTGGTCGAGCACATCGATCTGGTTGGCGGCCTTCAGCAGGTATTGATGGTCGTGCTGGCCGTGAACGTCCACCAGGTTCTCGGCGACCTGCTTGAGCATGGACAGCGTGATCGGGTTGCCGTTCAGGCTCACGGAGCTGCGGCCGCTGGCGTAGAGGCGGCGGGTCAGGAGCAATTCGCCGCCGTCCTGGGTCACCGGGATGTCAGTCGCGTCCTGAATCGCCTGAAGGAGTTCTGCGTTTCGGGCTTCGAACACGCCGCTGACGCGCCCCTCGTCCGAGCCCGGGCGCACCATCTCGGCGGCGCTGCGGAGGCCGAGCAAAACCTCCAACGCCCCGATGACAAGACTCTTGCCGGCGCCGGTCGCGCCGGTAAAGCAGTTCAGCCCCGGCGCCAGTTCGATGCGCACGTCCGAGATCACCGCGAGGTTCGAGATGTGTAGCTCGCGCAGCATGCGATAGTCGTCCTTGACCGCACGGGAGGCTCGCTCTGCCAGCGGCGGCCGCAAGGCACACCACCGGTGGTCGGGGCCGTCGCTAGCTGACCTTGCCGCCAGCGATCACAGGCTCCGTCGGCCCCACCACGATCACGCGGCCGGTGCCCGAGTCCGTCGCGGCCAGGAGCATCCCTTGGCTCACCTGCCCGCGCATCTGCCGCGGCGCCAAGTTGGCGACGACAATGATCTGCTTCCCCACCAACTGCTCGGCGACGTAATGCGCCCGCAGGCCCGCGCAAATCTGTCGCTTCTCCCCACCAAGGTCCACCTGGAGCACAAGTAGTTTATCCGCATTGGGATGTGGCACGCATTCCAACACGGTGGCGACACGAAGGTCGATTTTGGCAAAATCGTCGTACTGGATCACGGCGGGCTTAGCCGGCGCGGTCGGTGCGGCGGCCGCTGGCGTGGCCGCGGGCGGAGGGACCGAAGGGGGTGTGTTCTCCATGATCGGGCTTTCGTTAGGGGGAGTTTCTAGTGGAATACGCCCACTCTATGCTCGCTCGGCCGCATCGCCAAGAGGCAAGACATGGCCCTATTGCCGCCCTTAGCCAGCGATTGCGTTGGACCGCAGTTCAGGCCGGCACCTGTCTGGCCCACTGTTTGCTTTCCCAGCCTTTGTAGAATCGAGACTCAAACTGAAGGGAACCCATTATGACCCGCACTTTCGCAAGCATTGCCCTGTTGCTTTCCATGGCCGCCGTTCCGGTGATCACCGGGTGTGACCACGAAGTGAAGCACGACACCACGACCGTTAGCCACAGTGACGGGACGATGGAGAAGAAGGACACCACCGTGATCCAGAAGCCAAGCGGTGACACAGTGACTGAAACCTCTAAGCGGGCGAATTGACGCGCCTATCCGTCGAGCTCTTAGGCATTGATATTGGAAGCACTCAAATCTCCGGAAGTTTCCGGCAGAGAGGATTCGTCATGAAGAACGTACTGGCGCACATCGCATTGCTTGTTGCGGTCTCGATCTTCCCGGCCGCCGTCGGCTGTGATAAGACGGTTGAGGAGCACAAGACCGAAGTGAAGCACCCTGACGGCACCGTCGATACGGCGAACTCCAAGACCACCCAGAGCCCGGACGGCTCGACGAAGACGGAAACGAAGACCGAGAACACCAAGTAATCTGTTCTGCCTCGGATTCGCGCTGAAGTTGGTGCCGGCCGGAGTCCGAGTGAGCTTGATCTGCCACATAAAGGTCGGCGGCCCGTCCCATTGGGCCGCCGACCTTGTCTCGTTATAGCTCTGCGGTCACCAGACTGGCGAGCTCCGACCTTTCGCTCTTGGCAAGGGTAATGTGGCCGACGATCGACTTGCCTTTCAATCGCTCGACCAGGTACGACAGACCGTTGCTGCTGCTGTCGAGGTAGGGGTTATCGATCTGCGTCGCATCCCCGGTGAGGACGAGTTTCGTCCCATCGCCGACGCGGCTGGCGATCGTCTTCACCTCGTGGGGGGTGAGGTTCTGGCTCTCATCGACGATCATGAACTGGTGGGGGATACTGCGGCCGCGGATGTAGGTCAGCGGCTCCAGCACCACCTGCCCGCTGTCCATCAGTTGCTGGATCCGCTGCTCGACGGATGACAGCGAGGCGTGGCTCTTGTGCTCGGGGTCGCTGCCGAGGCGATTGCTGAGCAGGTATCCCATGTTGTCGAAGATCGGCTGCATCCACGCCGTGAGTTTCTGATCTTTGTCGCCTGGGAGGTATCCGATGTCGCGGCCGAGCGGCATGATCGGCCGGGCGCAGAGCAGCTTCTGGTAGGTCTGCTCGTTCAGCGTTTTGGTCATCCCGGCGGCGATCGCCAGGAGCGTCTTCCCGGTGCCGGCGTTCCCGATGAGCGAGACAAGCTTCACCGTGTCGTCCAGCAGCAGGTCCAGCGCCATGGTCTGCTGAAGGTTCCGCGGGATGATGCCGAAAATCGGCTGCCGGCGACTCCGGACCGGCACCAGCGCCCCGACGTCGGTCCGATACCGCGCCAGCGCGGTGTGTGCCAGGTCCATCTCATCCTTGAGCAGGACAAACTCGTTCGCCATCAGGTCGGGGGCGTCCACCCGCGTCTGCTTATCCGCAAAGAGCCGATCGATGATGCGGCCGGGGACGGTCATCTCCCGATAACCGGTGTAGAGCCGGTCAAAATCAACCTTCTGGGCCTCAAAGTCCTCCGCGGTCAGGCCCAGCGCATCGCTCTTGATCCGCGCGTTGATGTCCTTGGAGATGAAGACGACCTTCTTCCCCTGCCCGTGCAAGGTCAGGGCGCAGCAGATGATGCGGTTGTCGGGCGTGTTGGCGGTCAGGCCGCGGCAAAGGTCTTTGCCATCTTCAAGGATCACTCGGACCGTTCCGCCCGTCTGCTCGACATGTACGCCGTCGGCGAGGTTGCCGACATTCCGAAGTTGATCGAGGTGGCGGATCACCGCCCGGGCGTTGCGGCCCAGGTCATCAGTGCCCACCTTGAACTTATCGAGTTCTTCGATCACGTCGAACGGGATGACCACGTCGTTGTCGGCGAACAAGAAGATCGCATTCGGGTTGTGCAGCAGGACGTTGGTATCGACGACGAAGGTCTTCCGGTTGCCGTTATCGGCCGTGCTTTGGGGCATAAGGTCGGATCCGATCGAGAGAGATCAAACACATCCATTTTCCGCGTCGGAAGTGTACTCGCGACCCGCCCGATGTCGATCAATGGCAGCGCCCTGGCGACCTCCCACTCGCGAAGGCGTTCTACGCCGCCCGCGGACGCGTGAGCTCGCCTCCTTTGCCATCCTGGGCGACGCGCTCGCGGCGTCTCCGGTAACGGCGGCCCGCGCCGGCACTTCCAGATCGAGCTTCGGCCCGAATCAACCGATAGTTCCGATAGGCCAGAGACGCCGGTTCGGAGGGCGACTGCGCCCCCGAACAATGCAGCGTGGCCGCGCGAGCCTAGAATTGCCGCCACAGGAGTTGACGGAGCATGAGTCTTTACCCTTTCAAATTCACCCCGCGGCTGGTCGAGAAGATGTGGGGCGGCCGCAAGATCGAATCGATCCTCGGCAAGCCGCTCCCGCCCGCCAAGCCCATCGGCGAAAGCTGGGAGCTGTACGACTTCCCGCCCGGCGTCGTCGAAGGGGCAAAGACCTGGGTCAGCGCCTCCATCGCCAACGGCCCGTTGGCCGGCCGCTCGCTGCATGATTGCCTTGCGGAGTTTGGGGCCGACGTTCACGGCGACGTCCCGCTGCTCCCCCACGCCGGCGAATCGGTCGGCCAGTTCCCCATCCTGATCAAGTTCCTCGACGCCCGAGAAGACCTTTCCGTCCAGGTCCACCCCGACGAAGCTTATTGCGGCAAGAACCCCGGCGCCCACCTGAAGAGTGAAGCCTGGTACGTCCTGCAGAACGACCCCGCGCGCGGCTTCTAAAGGGCCTGCGCCCCGGGACGACGAAGGAAGCCTTCACGGCCGCCATCGAAACCGGCGAGGTGGAGAAGCTGATCCACTCGATCCCCGTGAAGCCCGGCGAATGCCACTACCTCCCCAGCGGCACCGTCCACGCCCTGGGCGCCGGCATCCTGGCGGCCGAGGTGCAAACGCCCAGCGACACGACCTATCGCGTCTTCGACTTCAACCGCGTGGAAGCCGCCACCGGCAAGCCGCGGACGCTCCACGTCCAGCAAGCGCTCCAGTGCATCGATTTCTCCGGCGACGCCGAAACCCCCCAGCCCCGCTCCCACGTCGGCGGCATCTTCACGACCGTGACGCGCCTGGTGACCAGCCCGTACTTCAAGCTCGAAAAGGTCCGCTTCACGGAAGGAGTTGAAGAAGCCGTCCCATACGACGAACCGGTCGTCTGGATCATGCTCGAGGGGACCGCCGAGATCCGCGTCGCCGGCCACGCAGAGCCGACCCGCTTCACCCGCGGCGAAACCATCCTCCTCCCGGCCGCGATGAAGACCCCGGTGATCAAGACGTTGAGCGATTGCGTTTGGCTGGAGGTGACGTTCCCGACGCACGGACCGACGTGACGCGGATCAACGCGGCAGCGTGATTTTCTTGACTCGGCCGCGCCCGCTCGCGACCACCGCCTCAAACTGAAGAACCCATCGATACGTTGGTATCGGGCCGTTGCCGACACCGCTAGGTGACATCGCAACTAAGGGCGGGATCAGGCCGGCTTCGGAAAGCTGCTGAATGAGGGAACCGATGACGTAACGGCGTGCCGTCCGCAGTTCGAGATCGTCGTTTTCCTCCAGCTCGGCAAGCGCCTCATCGACGACGGGCCACGCCGGATGATTCATCAGCGTGCGGTATGGGAAGTCGTCACCTACGACAGCCGCTTGTTCCGGTTCTTTGGTCCTTCGGGCCATATTTGCACTCCTCGAAAATCGACCTCCCGCACCTTATTCCCTTTGGGACCGCTGACGTCCCAATGATCCTTGTGCTTTCGGTCCTTCTTCCAGACATTCCCGTCGGAGTCGCGATACCCTTGGTCACCCCTAGAGCTTGACCCATCCCTCCCCTTCCCCGGGTAACGCCCATCGGCGGCCAGCGTTGGAGGGGCCGTGAGGCGGCTCTCCTTCGGGTTCGACGGCCACGTTCGCTCCTCCATGCGATAGACCGACGAGCCAACACCCGTCGGACACCAGCCCTCCAGCCGCCTCACCAGAGAACCTACTGCCGCTCCGCACCGTTGAACCAGCGACGAATGGAATCCTACTACTGCCGCCGACGTTCGACAAAAGGCGAAACTCCGCGAAAAGCAGCAAAATTCCCGCGCCTTCCTCAAATTGCGGTCTGCGCGGCGTCGCGTCTTGCCCGCCAACCCACCGACGCGGACGTCCTCGTCGGCTCGGCGTGCCGGGCCGACGGGGAAGTCGGCGTTCCCAGCGAGTGCCCGGGACGGTTTCTGTGTCGTGCGGGCGGCTTGCCGGAAAAGACGGCCACACCGGGTCATCCACGCTCCCGAACCCCATTGTACCCAACGCAGCGCGTGTCGGTCATAATGGCCCGCGTGAAAGAACGTATTCAGAAAGTGCTGGCCAACGCCGGCGTGGCGTCGCGGCGGGCGGTAGAGGAGATGATCCAGCAGGGGCGAATCTCCGTGAACGGCCGCGTCGTGACGACCTTGCCTGTGCTGATCGATCCGGACAAGGACAAGGTGAGGGTCGATGACGAGGCCATCAAGCTCGCCACCGACACTGGCGGGCGCCGCACCTACATCCTGATGAACAAGCCCAAGGGGGTCTACACGACCAACGTCGCCCAGGGGGCGCAGGTGCGGGCGATCGATCTGCTCGGGCCTGGGTTCCCGGCGCGGGTGTACCCCGTCGGGCGCCTTGATTCCGAGGCGACCGGGCTCATCCTGCTCACCAACGACGGGGAGCTCACCAACCAGCTCACCCACCCGCGCTACGGCGTCCCCAAGACCTACCGCGCGATTGTTGATGGGCGGGTGGAAGAGGCGTCGGTGAAGGAACTGGAGGAGGGCGTCTGGATCTCGGACAAGACCGGCCGCGGCGTAAAGACCAGCCCGGCGCGGATCAAGGTCGTCAAGCGGCTGCGGGACAGGAGCGTCCTGGAGCTAAGCCTGCGGGAAGGCCGCAACGCCTACGTCCGGCGGATGCTCGCCCGGGTCGGGCACAAGGTGCGGGAGCTGGTGCGGATCAAGATGGGCCCGCTGGAGTTGGATCGGCTGGGGCCGGGCGAGTTCCGCGAGCTGACCCACCGCGAGCTGCGCGAGCTGAACGAATACATGGCGCGCCGGCAGGCCAAGGCGGCGGAGGCTCCCCCCACCTCGCGCCGCCCGACCTCCCGACCGCGCCCAGCCCCGCGACGCGCCAACAAGCCCTCCGCGCCGCCTTACCATCCCGGGCCAAAAAAGCCGCCGCGCCCCGCCACCCGAAAACGCTTCCCCGGCCCGCGCGGCGGCTGATCCGACAGTGCGATCGCCCGTCGCGGCCGGGCCGGAGATTTGCATGTCTTAAACTTTGACAATGGAGGGAAGCCGCTTCTAGACTCTTCCCTTTTCCCTTCCCGGACGGTCTTCGCCGGGCGGGGCCCGCGGCGAAACCTTCCGCGCAGCGCGACAGGAGTACCCCGGCGTGATCGATCAGGCGATAAACAAGGCGACCGCGTTGGTGGAGGCCCTCTCCTACATTCAGCGGTTCCACAACAAAGTGGTCGTCGTCAAGGTCGGCGGCTCGATCATGGACGACGAGGCCGTTCTCTCCGACGTCCTGACCGACATCGTCTTCATGAACTACGTCGGCATGCAGCCGGTCCTGGTTCACGGCGGCGGCAAGGCGATCAACGACGCCATGGAAAAGGCCGGCCTCGAACCGCAGTGGGTCCAGGGCCGCCGCTATACCGACGAGCGCACCCTCGCCATCGCCGAGCACGTCCTGTGCAACCAGATCAACCGCTTCATCGTCCACTTCGTCCAGTCGCAGGGGTGCGAGGCCATGGGCCTCCATTCGCTGACCAGCAACGTCCTGTTTGCCGAGAAAACGTACCTCCAGGGCCCCGACGGCCGCCGGATTGACCTCGGCATGGTCGGCGAAGTGAAGAACGTCAACGCCCGGCTGCTGCAACTGCTGGTGCAGGCCGACTCGATCCCCTGCATCGCGACCATCGCCCGTGACGAAGCCGGCGGCCGGCTCAATGTGAACGCCGACACCGCCGCCGGCGCCGTGGCGGCCGCCATGAAAGCCGACAAGCTCGTCGTCGTCTCCGACACCCACGGCATCCGCACCGACCCCAAGGACCCCAACACCCGCGTCAGCAGCCTGACGACCAGCCAGATCGACGAAATGGTCAAGAGTGGCGCCATCAGCGCGGGGATGCTCCCTAAGGTGGAGGCGTGCATCACCGCGTTGCGGGCCGGCGTCGGCAAGACCCACATCATCGACGGCCGCACCCCGCATGCCTTGCTGCTGGAGATCTATACCGAGGCCGGCATCGGGACGGAGATCAACCTGTGAACCCAAACCTCACCCGGCAGCGCGAGGACAAAGCGGGCCATCCCGGAAGTCGCCGGCCCGAGGCCGACAAGGCCGCCGCAAGGGATGGTCCCTCCCGTCCGCACGGCACCCGCGCAGCCCAACCCGCCACCGCCATGAAGCACTTCATCACCATCACGGAAACGCCCGCCCAGAACTTGGTCCATCTGCTGGACGTGGCGGACCGTCTGAAGCGGCAGCGGGCGACCAGCGGCCGCAACGACCAGGTCCTGGCCGGCAAGACTTTGGCGATGATCTTCGAGAAGCCGAGCCTGCGGACGCGTGTCAGCTTCGCCGTTGCCATGACCCACCTGGGCGGCAACGGCCTGGTGCTCCGCCCGGACGAGGTGGGCATCGGCACGCGCGAGCCGGTGCAGGACGTGGCGCGCGTGCTGTCGGGCATGTGCGACGGGATCATGGCCCGCACCTTCGAGCATGAAAAGGTGGAAGGCCTTGCCAAGTGGGCGACGGTCCCGGTCATCAACGGGCTGACCGACTACAGCCACCCCTGCCAGGCGATGGCCGACCTGATGACGCTCCGCGAGCGGTTCGGCGACCTCGCCGGCCGCACGCTGGTGTTTGTCGGCGACGGGAACAATGTCGCCCGCTCCCTGTCGGTCGCCTGCGGCCGGTTCGGCATGCGATTCGTTCTTGCCTGCCCGCAGTCGTATCAGCTCCCGCAGGAAGACGTTGACCGCGTGATGCGGGCCGTCCCCGAGATGGACTTCACGATCACCAGCGACCCACTCGACGCCGTCCGCGACGCCGACTGCATCTACACCGACACCTGGGTCAGCATGGGCCAGGAGGCGGAAAAGGCGCGCCGCCTCGCGGACTTCTCCGGCTACCAGGTGGACGAGCGCCTCCTGGCGGCCGCCCCGTCGCACGCCGTCGTCCTGCACTGCCTCCCCGCCTACCGCGGCCTTGAAATCAGCAACGGCGTCATGGAAGGCCCGCAATCTCTCGTCTTCCCTCAGGCGGAGAATCGCCTGCATTTTCAGAAGGGGCTGCTGGCGACGTTGATGGGCGGGATGTGACGCGCGTTCTCGACGGACGCTTGCCGTGGCGGCTCGGGCAACCGTTGCCGGTTCTGAAAAAGGGGGCGTCATGCTCGACTACACGAACACCGTCCACCTGCGGCCGTTCCCACGCCTCGCGCTGGGTGCGCTGGCGATGCTCGCGGTTTCTTCAGTCTGCCTCAAAGCTTTCGACGCTCGAAGCCGATCCGTATTTGTCGAAGCGAGGCTTACCATCGGCAGTTCGCTTTGGGTCCTGGCCAGTCAGCGAGCAGGCATCCGTATCTCCCGAATCGGACCATGGCCCGTTAAAGAATGTCTCACTCTCCGCAGCTCACGGGGCTTCAACGGCTTCCCAGGCAAGCGACGACTTTCACTCCTTTACGACTCACGCGTTGACGATTCGTCGTTTGGTCGAGTTGACATGGGGCACCGTCGGTGTTGCTTCCGGCGGGATGGAACGCCCCCGACATTGGACGAATCGGACGATTGGCTCGATCCAGCAAACTCCCTCACCGGAGTCGTCGCATATCGAAGCCTGACAGTATCGACGCGACCGATCTGGGCGACGCTGCTCGGAGGCTATCTTGTCGTCCTCTATGCGGTCCGAACGCCTATTCGTCGGCGCGTCACACTGATTCGGGCCGCGCTACGCGGTGAAAGCTGATCTTCTATGCGAAAGATCATATCGCTTCTGACCGTGCTCCTTGCGGCGACCTTGTGCTCGGCCGCTCCGTCCACGCGGCCGACCACACTTCCGGCAATTCCGGCAGTCGCCTCAATGAACGACCTTCTTCGCCAGCCGCCGATACAGCTACGCGGCTGGGAAGCACGCGTCGGCATCGCGGACGGCGGCCGCGACGCCGGGCCATGGAAGATCGTCTATTGCCTCGCCAGCCCTGTCAGGAAGGCCACCGCGATCCAGGGCGGTGGCTACGGCTCGTGTGGCCCACTGCTTCTCGACTTCGATCGCGTCACGAACGGTTGCCCCCGCATGGCGAAGGAGTCAGTCAAGGTCACAGGCGGGATCCTGCTCGCCTCAAGGGACCGGAAACTTCTGTTCGCCCGGATCATCCCTCTGACGAACAGAGGCTCGTGGGAAGCGACGCTGGCACTCCCCCCCACGGACGAAGAGCCAAGACCCCTGATATGTTCCCGGTTTGAGGTAGCGGAGAACCCGCCGCTCTACTGGCAGCAGTTCGCCGCCCTCGAGCGATACCAGGACGATCGGAATGACACCCGCTTCCGGTACACCACCCTTGAGTCGCCGGACGCGGCATTGCCCCAGATCGACGGCAGCAACGACCTGATCCCCTTCGACTGCGCGCTTCCGGGGCCCGTGGCTAACCCTGGAAACGAGAACCTGCTCCCCGGCGCCGTCCCGCTGCTCGGCGGATGGCCGGCCGCGATCGGCATGTCGAAAGACCCGGCGGCGTCTGACAGCCCGCCGCTGGAACTCTCGATCGCCGACGGAACATTCACCCTTAAATCGCGGGGCCCCCAGATGGCCGACGGGAGCGACGACCACCTTCTCGCGCGCTGGTGGCTGAACGATCAGCCCGTCCCCGCCCCACGCGCGACCACGCGGCCCGCATTGCAGCAGGGAAGGCGAGTCGGGCTGACGCGTGAGTCACACATCCGCTTCGGCCTCCCGGCAAGCGTCGCCCCAATCAAGCCGGGCGACCGGGTCGGCTTGCAGGTGCTCTATTCACCAGAGCCCATCAGGCTGGTCTACGAGGGACCGGAACCCGAGCGGATGATGACGCCGTGGCAGTCCAATGCGGCCCCTCTTCCTCTGCCGAGTAACCGCATCGATTTTGTCGTGACCGAACCGATGCTTCGAGAGCGGCCGTAGCGGACGTCCGAGCTGGTCGGAACGGTCAGCCAGTCAATCGCCGATCAAACGCCCTCACGCCTCGACCGCGCTAACCCTTAATGAGGTAGCGTAGAGGGCCGGTGTCCGACACAACGATCACGGCCCTTTACGTCGCATGGCACGAGAAGCCTCGACTTGCTTCGAGATTTCCTCGGCCGAGAATTCATCGACCACGCCGTGACGCTCCGGCAGTTCGTCGACCTGGCCTCGGGCAAGGGCCAGGAACTTTGCCAACTTACCGTGCGAAATCTTCCCCTGGCGATACCGCGCGATGCCGATGAGCTCCCGAGCCGTTCCCGCCAGGTTGCGAATGGGCGCCTCGTCCAGACCTTCGGGAACATGCACGCCTTCACGATCTTGTTTCATCCTTCGCCTTCATCCTTCATACTTCCGCATCGAACTCCCTCACCGCCTCGATCACTTTCTCCTGCCCTTCTTCCGACAGGTCATTGAAAAACGGCAGCCGCAACAGTCGGTCGCTGGCTTGTTCGGCGACGGGGCAGTCTCCGTCGCGGCCGCCGTATTTTTTCCCCATTTCGGACAGGTGCAGCGGCAGGTAATGGAAGACTGCCAAAATCCCCCGCTTGCGGAGGTGGGCGATCAACGCCGTGCGTGCCTCCAGCGACGGCAGGAGCAGATAGTACATGTGGTAGGCCTGGTCGCAGTGGGCGGGGATCGTCGGCCGCTGCACGCCGTGGTCGGCGGCCCACTCCGCCAGGCCGGCGTCGTACGTCTCCCAGATGGCCCTTCGCCTCGCCTGCACCTGCTCCCAACGCTCCAACTGGGCGAAGAGAAATGCCGCCAGCACGTCCGACATGAGGTAGCTGCTGCCGACATCGACCCACGTGTACTTGTCCACCTGGCCACGGAAGAAGCGGCTGCGGTTGGTCCCCTTTTCGCGGATGATCTCGGCCCGCTCGGTGAAGCGCGGGTCGTTGACCAGCAGCGCGCCCCCTTCGCCGCAAGTGAAGTTCTTCGTCTCGTGGAAGCTCTGCGTGGCGAGCGCGCCGAACGTCCCGAGCATCCGCCCTCGGTAGCGGCCGAAGAGGCCGTGCGCGTTGTCCTCGACGACCGGCACGCCAGAGCGGCCGCAGATGTCCATGATGGCGTCCATCTCGCAGCCGACCCCGGCGTAATGGACCGGCACCACCGCCCGCGTCCGCGGTGTGATCAATGCGGCGAGCTTCGTTTCATCGAGATTGAGCGTATCCGGCCGCACGTCGATGAAACGGGGCGTCGCGCCGCGCAGCACGAATGCGTTCACCGTCGATACGAACGTGAACGTCGGGACGATCACCTCGTCGCCCGGCTTGATCTCCAGCAGCAGCGCCGCCATTTCCAGAGCGTGGGTACACGAGGTCGTCAGCAGCGCTTTATTGACGCCGAGCAGGTTCTCCAGCAGCGCGTGGCACTGGCGCGTGAACGTCTGGTCCCCCGCGATCTGGCCGATCGTCATCGCCTTGAAGATGTACTCCAGCTCGCGCCCGATCAGCGAGGATCGGTTGAAGGGGATCGCGTAATCCGAGGCCGTCCGCGACGCGGCAGCGCCCGCCCGTGCGGATACGTCGAGCATGATCGGCGGCGCGGCGGCCGCGCGGGCTTCGTCACCAGAGGGAGCATCCGAAACCGATAAATGGGCGGCCATGAATCCTCTGACTGACGGTGCGTGATCGGGCGCTTTCGTCATCGCCCCTCCCCCTCGGAGTACCGGGCGGCGAGAGGACCAGAAAGCCAAACTCGACGGGGCCTATTGAAGCACAGATTCGCAGGCACTGCGCTGGACGAACTTCACAGCGCGCTCGCCGGAAGCGACCGCCTCGACTCAACGCCCCAGCGTCGCGCCGATCCGCTTCAGCACTGTCGTCGCGTCAACGGTCAACTCGTTCTCGACCTGCACGCTTCGGATCAGCAACGCGCCGTCGCCACAGAGAACGATGGCGCCATCGGCCCGCACCTCCGCCACGCGGCCGGCGACGCGCCCCACGTAGCGCCGAGCCGACTCGGGCTCAACCCGCGACGCCGACCAGATCGTCAGGCGGCGGCCCGCCAAGGTCGAGAACGCGCCCGGGTAGGGCGCGCCGCCGCGCGGATCAGGTCGTACACGCGCCGCGCGGGCAGCGACCAATCGATCCGGTTGTCCTCCGGCAGGCGTTTGCACCCGTACGTGGCGGCCGCCGCGTTCTGGGGCCGGCGTTCCATCGCCGGCCCTCCCCTTGCGGCCGCCCGCAACGCCGGAAGATTCCCCTCCAGCAGCGACAGGTAAGCCCCCGTCACCCCTTCCATCACCTCGGCGATTGTCTCATCCGGGCCGATCGCGACGACACGCTGATCGACGATGTCTCCCTCGTCCACGCCCTCAGCCATCTCGATCAGCGACGCGCCGGTTTGCCGCTCGCCGTTCAGGATCGCCCAGACCGTCGGCGAGAACCCGCGATACGCCGGCAGCAGCGAATCGTGAAACACATACGCCCCGCCGTCCACGCTCCGGAAGATCGCCGGCGGCACCATGTAGCGCCAACTGATGGCAAAGAGCAGGTCAACCGGCGCCGATGCCCACACCTCCGCCGCAGGCGGCCGGTCAAGGTGTTTGGCCTCCACGAACGTCGCGCCGGCGGCCTCGGCGACCGAGCGGATGTCATCCAGGAACGGCGGCTCCCACGGCTCTTCGCGAAAGCTGACGACGGTCAACACGGCATCGGGCGCGAGCCGCAGCAGCCGCTCCAGAAACAGGCGGCCGCGTCGGGTGGCGCAGAGAACGATGATCCGCTGGCGATCCACCGACGCTCCTCAACCAGATGATAAGAGTCGCTTCAACATCGCGCTGTTGGCCGTAGAGCGGTGGAAACGGGAGATCCGAAGCGGAACTCGCTGCGGTCGCTCGGGCCCGGTTTCTTCTCTCCCGCTGCTCATTCCTTCGGATTTCGTGCTTCGGCTTTCGCCTCTTGCGCCACCGTCGCTCCGCCGGTCGCGCTTCGGATCGTGTACGTCGGCCGCTCCATCGAGCGAGCATGCATGCGTGCCAAGTATTCGCCGATAACGCCCAGGGCGAACATCTGCGCCCGGAAAATATCGCGATGATCGACGCCAGGAACGGGAAGCCCGCTACAGTCGTCCCAAACAGCACATACCGCCCCAGCACGAACCCCAGCACGGCGACGCCGAACAGGGAGAAGGCGAACCCAATCAGCCCCGCAAGCTGAAGCGGCAGCACGCTGAACCCCGTCACCATGTTCAGGGCGTGGGTCAGCAGCTTGCGGAAGGTGTAATTGGAGACGCCGATCTCCCGCTTCTCATGTCGCACCTGGACGGCCCCGAACCGCTGCGTTCCCCAGGTCAGCAGCACGTCGATCGACACGTACGGGCTGCTGTACCGCGCGAAGGCCCCCCGAAGCTGGGTCCGAAACGCTCGGAAGGTGCTGACGTTCCGCGCGTTCTCAGCCCCCATCGCCTCCTGAAGCACGAGCTTGGTAATCCGCGACGCGAGGTCTCGCAACAGCCCGTGGCGCTCACGCCGCGGCGTGCCGTAGACAACGTCGATCCCCTCGCCGAGCCGGGCAAGAAGGCGGGGCATCTCCTCCGGAGGGTTCTGCAGATCGTCATCCATGGTAACGACGGTCGCGAACGCGGCCGCACGAATTCCGCACAACAAAGTGTTGTGCTGGCCGCTGTTCCGCATCAGATCGATGCCGCGCACCCACGGCCGGCTGGCGCAAGCTTTGGATCGTCCGCCAGCTTCCATCGCGGCTGGCATCGTTGATCAGGAGCAGCTCGAACGGGAGGCCCGTCGCGGCAAGGACGGGCTCGAGCCGGGCGACGAGGAGCTCGAGGCTCTTTTCGCTGTTGTAGACCGGAACGACAACCGACGTCCCCTCTGGGAGACTGGCATCGGGATCGGGGCCAAGAATCGGCATCGAATCAGAGTGAGGAACGGGGCCATTCATTGCGGATGGGATCGCAGGGACCGATGCGTTCGACGGGTGACGGCCGGCGCTTCGCGATCGAACAACCTCGGTTCGGATCGTGGCCGCAACGTGGAAAGGTGTCAAGCGTTTCGTGGGGCCGCCGGGCTGTGGGTGTGGTGATGACACCCGGCCGTGAGGTAGGGCGTGGTTCACCACGCCACCGTCTGATGCGGCGTGGTGGACCACGCCCCACATTTGTGTCAGCGCCTCCACTCGGTTGAATCGGTAAGTTGGGGCGTGACCACGACGGCTATCGGCGTCGGCGCGACAACAACTCGCTTCGGAGATCGTTGATAGACGTGGGTAGACGCACTGCCAGAACTTACGCCAAGAGGAGCCGCGGCACGATGAGTAAACCAACCTTCTTGTTTCGGCGGTGCCGCATGACGTTCTTGCCCCTTGAAAGGGCCACCCGCGACCCGCGACCGTCGGGGAACAGTCCGTGCCCGGCTGAAGGCCCTTCGGAACCTCAAATCGCGCGCGGACGTGCGCCGACCGTTTCCTCACGATCGCGGCTCGCGGGCCGCTTTCTCTCTGTCGGCGTGCTGTTGGTGGTTGTCGCGACCGCCTTCGGCGCCGGCCCCGCCACGCGGCCGGCGGGGCCGGCGGTGCCGGCGGGCGTGCAAGTGCTGGAAGACCTCGAATACGGCCGCGGCGGCGGCACGCCGCTCCTGCTCGACCTTTACCTGCCCGAGAAGCGAGAGAAGGGGGACGACGGCAAGGACAAGAAGCTCCCCATTGTCGTCTGGGTCCACGGCGGCGCCTGGAGCGCCGGCAGTAAGCGCGGGTCAAACGGGATGTTCCTTCTCCAGCACGGCTACGCGGTGGCCAGCGTCGAGTATCGCTTCAGCCAGGTGGCCAGGTTCCCGGCGCAGATCAACGACTGCAAGGCGGCGATCCGATGGCTTCGCGCCAACGCCGACAAGTACGGGCTCGACGGCGCCCACATCGGCGCGTGGGGCTCGTCGGCGGGCGGGCACCTGGTCGCCCTGCTCGGCACCAGCGGCGACGTAAAGGCGCTGGAGGGTGACGGAGGCAACCCGGGGCAGTCGAGCCGCGTCCAGGCCGTCTGCGACTGGTTCGGCCCGACCGACTTTCTGAAGATGGATGAGCAGGCGATCCCCCAGGCGACGATGAAGCACGGGACGCCCAACTCCCCCGAGAGCCATCTGATCGGCGGGACGCTCAAAGATCACCCCGACCTTGTGGCGGCCGCCAGCCCCCTTACGTATGTCACCAAGGATGACCCGCCCTTCCTGATCATGCACGGCGATAAGGACCCGCTCGTCCCGCTGGCGCAAAGCGAGATGCTCCGCGACGCGCTGAAAAAGGCGGGCGTGGAGGTCACGCTGCACGTCGTAGAAGGGGCGGGCCATGGCTTTGGCAGCCCGGAACTGAGCCATCAGGTGCTCGCCTTTTTCGACCAGCACCTCAAGCAGTGACAGGGGTGCGACCAGGACGGTACGTTCTTTGCAGAGATACGGGCAGGTACGGAATCAATACTCACCTTGTCCCGGAGGAACGATGCTCCCCGTCGCAGAGATTCAGGCCCTCGCCGCCATCGGCTATTCACTCGTTTACCTCCTCGCCGGCGGCGGGCTTGGTGGAGCGATTTTGATCTTCATCGTCGCAAAGATGTTCGGGCGCTAGCGGCGCCATCCCCGCCTTCAAAAGTACTCGGTGCAGTACGGCGTCGGGCCATCGGCGAAGGCGCCGAGCAGTTCGAGCGCGCCCCGATCCTCGCACGCGGCCAGGCCGAATCGAACCGCCGTCGATGCCGGGAGGTCCCCGCATGCCACCGACGCCCACGTGGCATCGGAACAGGTCATGTCGGCATCTCCCGGCGCCGTTAGCATCGTGACCTGTGCCGACCCGCCTTCGATGGTCAGGCGGAAACGCGACGTCGCTCCTTCGCACTCCTTGACCGCGATCACGGCGCTTCCGCGAAACGCCGCTGGCAGCCGCATGGCGGCCAGGAATTTGGCGTGGTCCAGCACGCGCATCTGCATCCGCGTGTAAGGCCGGGCCTCCGGCGTCGGGTGGTTGACCGGGCGATGGGGAAGTTGCGGCTCCCGGAGAAGCCGATTCAGGGGCAGGTCGGCCGGGAGCGGGAAGACAACGGCCGCGTACTGGTCCCGCAGACTCCCGAGGAAGCCAAGGAGGCGCAGGAACGCGCGTTCACCCTCCCAGCCGGCGTCGTTCACCACCAGCATGTCCTTCCCCCCGTCCGCCTTGTGCCCGAATGCCAGATAGCCGCCGATCGGCCCGGTCCGGCTGGGCCGATCGACGACAAAGAATCCATCCTTCAGCCCGTCCAGGTGGTACGGCCAAACATCGAGCGGGCGCTCAATATCGCACTGGCCTCGGGCGACAAAACGTCGCCGGCAGGCCGCGACTTCGTCAAGGTCGGCCGACTCGAAGAATCGCGTGCCGTCGGCGGCGACGTCCGGCAGCAGGGCGAGCGGGACGGTCCAGGCGCAGCGACGCTCGACCAGGCCATACCCGAAGTGCTCGTAGAAGGAGGCCCGGAACGGCATGAGTGCCGAGACCACTTGCCCGCGCTCGCGGCCGCGTCGCAGCGTTTCGGCCATGAGGCGGGTCGCAACCCCCGCGCTATCGGCGGCGAGCCCCGCGTTTTGCGCCGATCGACGGGCGGTCCGCCGGTGCGTCCGGATCGTCCCCACCCAGGCGACGCCCTGGCACGGGACGGCCCCGCCACGCACCGACATCGTCATTGAAAGCGACGTGGTTGTCCCGATCGCCTGCCCGTCTTCTTCCGCCATGAGGTAATCCCCGACGGCGGCGCGTCGGTCGTTCCGAAGGAGCCGCTGATAGTCCTCGAGCTGCTTCGACGCATGCGCGTAGCAGCGCAGCCGCGCCTCCGCCACGCGATCCAGATCCGACTCCCGCGCCCAGCGAAGTTCGATCCCCATCTATCCACCTCTGTTTTCCGGCCCGTCCGCTCGCATTCTTTCCTGGGCCAAAGTGTAGCCAGAACGCAACCGGCGAAGAACGCGCGGCGGCGGGGCTAGGCCATGGTTTGTTGGAGATCCCAGAAATGCGAACCCGGGAACGCCGACGTCCTCGTCGGCTCCACGCGATCGGCCGACGAGGACGTCGGCGTTCCCGGGGGTGCCGGCATCGCATTGACGGCCGCACCCGGCGGCCGCTTTCAATCGGGCGGCTCACCCTTACGATGTCGGCCATGGAGAATGCGTCAAACCCCTCCGAGCCGACCAGCGCCGCCGGGTCGGTCCTTTATGCGCCGTGGCGAATGCAATACATCCGGTCCCTGAGCAAGCCGCCCGGGGGCGACGGGTGCTTCCTCTGCGCCGCCGCCGTGGCCGCCGACGACGTTCAGCGCCGCGAGCGACTGGTCCTCTGGAAGACCGACCACGTGATGACGCTCATGAACCGCTTCCCTTATACCAACGGGCACCTTCTCGTCGCGCCGCTGGCGCATCTGGCGGAGCTGGACGAGCTTTCCGAGCCCGTCATGCTCGACCTGGCCCGCGAGACCACGATCGCCACCCAGGTGCTGCGGCGGGCGGTCGCGGCGCAGGGTTTTAACGTGGGCATCAACCTGGGGCGCTGCGCCGGAGCGGGCGTTCCGGGGCACCTGCACCAGCACGTCGTGCCGCGCTGGGCCGGCGACATCAACTTCATGCATGTGGTCGGCGAAACGCGCATCGTTCCCGAGGCGATGAGCCAGCTCTATGCAGAGCTTCAGCGCGGCTATGACGCGCTCGGCCACGGCACGCGGGAGTGACGGCGGCCGCTCTGGAACGTATTCCAATCCGGGCGATCCGTCTTTAAGATTCGCGCCGGCTCTTCAAAAGGACACCTGTGACAGCACCCACCAGTCGGCCGGCCGTTTTGATCATTCGCGATGGCTGGGGCAAGAACCCCTACCCGCAATGGAACAAGGCCAACGCGATCTATCTGGCGAAGCACCCCGTCGCCGACGATCTGCTGGCGAATTACCCCGTCACGCTGATCCACACCAGCGGGTTCGATGTCGGCCTGCCCGAAGGGACGATGGGCAACAGCGAAGTCGGCCACCAAAACATCGGCGCGGGGCGGGTGGTCGATCAGGAGTCGGTCGCGATCACCAAGGCGATTCGTAACGGAGAGTTCTTCGATAACGCCCAGCTCAAAGGGGCGGTTGATAACGTCGTCCGTAACAAGTCGGCGCTGCACCTGTTCGGGATCGTCAGCGATGCCGGGGTTCACGGGCTGCTGGAGCACCTTTACGGGTGCCTGGAGCTGGCGAAGCGCGGCGGGGTCGAGCGCGTCTTCCTGCATGCGTTCACCGACGGCCGCGATACCCCGCCAAACTCCGGGCTCGAATACGTGCGCAAGATCGAAGCGAAGATGAAGGAGCTCGGCGTCGGCAAGGTCGCCACGGTCACCGGCCGCTACTATGCGATGGACCGCGACCACCGCTGGGAGCGGGTGGAAAAGGCATACCGCGCGATCGCCAAAGGGGAGGGGACCAAGTTCACGAGCGCGGAAGAGGCGATCCAGCACTATTACACGCACCCCACCGAGCCGAACATGTCAGGCGACGAGTTCATCGCTCCGTCGGTTATCTGCGACGACGGCGTCACGCCGCGCGCGATGGTCAGCGATGGCGACAGCGTGCTGTTCTACAACTATCGAGGCGACCGCCCGCGCGAGATCACCAAGGCGTTCGTCTATGACCCGTTCCCGTACACCGTCACGGACAAGAAGACCGGCGTCTCCGTCAAGCACGGGTTTGAACGCGGGCCCAGGCCGCGGCTCTATTATGCGACGCTCACCGCCTACGAAGAGGGCCTGCCCGTCCACGTCGCCTACCCGAAGCCCCCGAAGATGAAGAACATCCTGGGTGAGTACGTTTCGGGCCTTGGCCTGAAGCAGTTCCGATCGGCCGAGACGGAAAAGTTCCCGCACGTGACGTTCTTCTTCAACGACTATCGGGAAGAGCCGTTCCCCGGCGAGGACCGGCAAATCGTCCCGTCCCCCAAGCTGCTGCCGAACGGGCGGCCGCTGTCTACCTATGACCAGATGCCGGAAATGAGCGCCTACGGCGTGTGCGACGAAGTCGTAAAGCGCATCGATTCCGGGCAATACGATCTGGTCGTGGTCAACTTCGCCAACGGCGACATGGTCGGGCACACCGGCGTGCTGGACGCGGCGATCAAGGCGGTGGAGCACGTGGACATCTGTGTCGGGCGCGTGCTCGACGCGACCCGGCGGCAAGGGGGCTGCGCGGTCGTGCTGGCCGATCACGGCAACTGCGAACAGATGATCGACCCCACCACCGGCGGGCCCCATACAGCCCATACGACCTATGACGTCGAACTCATCGTGTTTGACGAGCGATTCAAAGGGCACGCGCTCCGCGCGGGCGGCCGCCTCGCCGACGTCGCCCCGACGCTGCTTCAGATGATGGGCCTTGAGAAACCCGATGGCATGACCGGGACCTCCCTCATCATGTAGCGGACGACGCGTCTACATGGCGTCGAATTGGGCGCACGGCGCTTCAATACTTTGGAGAGCGGCCGCACCGGAATTGTCACGGGCGGCCGGATCGAATAAAATCTGCCGCTTCCGGGCGGCGCCTCGCGGCGCGTCGGGCTGTGCGACCCTGAGATCTCCTATGACCCACATCATTGCGCAACCTTGTATTGGTACGAAGGATACCGCGTGCGTCGCGGTCTGCCCGGTCGATTGCATCCACCCGACCAAGGACGATGCCGACTTTGGCAAGGAAGAGATGCTGTACATCGACCCCGACACGTGCATCGACTGCGGCTTATGCGTTGACGAATGCCCGGTCACGGCCATCTTCCCACAGGAAGACCTACCGGCCGAATGGGCGAGCTTCATCGAACGCAATGCCCAATACTACAAGAAGTAAGGGTCGATCCGACGCGCGCAGCTTTGCGCCGGGACTGAACAAACCGACTTGGAAACCATCACGGAAAGGGCCAATGCGATGGCATGGCCCTTTTTTTGTTCCGATCGTCGGCTATTATCGGACGTCGGACGGGGATGCCAGGGCGCGCTGGTTCGGTTCGCACACGGATGTGCTGCCACGGCGAGACGACTGGATCGGTCTGACCTGGCACCTTGAACCTTTGGAGGCCTCTCATGCAATTATCCCGGATTCTGTTCCTCTCCGCGCTTCTTCTGTCGGCCGCCGGCGCGGCGCTGGTCGCCGCGGCGCAGTCCGACCCGACGACCAAGCCCACCACCCAGCCTACGACCCAGTCGTCCACTTGAGAAGCCCGTCAATAAGTTCTGCGCCATCGAAAAGGACAACGAGGTCGATCCGAAAGTCACCACGGTCTACAAGGGCAAAACAATCGGCTTCTGCTGCAAGGACTGCATCAAGGAGTTTGAGAAGGACCCCGAAAAGTACATGAAGACGCTCAAGTAACGCTTCCGTCAGATCGACAATCGAGACAGGCTCTGCCGAAGGCCCGGGATTTCCCGGGCCTTCTTCTTGCGCCCAGGCACTGCTTTCTGAGACAACGTGGCCGACTTCAGAAGTCTACGGCGGTTACATTCGAAACGGTGGCGGGGACCGTTCGGGTGGAGGAGCCTCTTGGGTCCGAGATCGTCTAAGAAAGGGCGCTCTGCATCGTTGGGACTTGTGAGGGTGGACAAGTCGTCTGTTTGGCGAGCGTTGCGGTCAACCCGCGCTCTTCCTGCGGGCGGCCGCGTCCGTGTCAATGGCTCTGCCACCGCGCAATCGGTTTTTCGTTGACGAGCGAATCGTGAAGGTTATATTTATCACCCGGCGGAACTGCGGTAATTCTTGGTCCTTCATCGGGTGCGGTGCGATCTAGCCGCCCCCGTTCCCGCCGGGTGATTTGTAAAACTGAAGCGGTTGGTTGCGGTCGGGCCTGCTGTGCGGTGATCGCCCACGTTCGGGTCGTTCGCTGTTGAGGTTTGACCTCGCGGCACGACGGGAGCGCGGGCGGGATTCCGTTCGTGGGTTGCCCGCACCTATTCGTTGACGCCTTCAGCGCCGCTCACTTTACAAACCATCGTCCAAGGAGTGTCTCATGTCGCTGCAACCGCCTCCGCCGCCGGCACCTCGTGCTCCTCCGCCTCTTGGCGGGATGTCGGGCCCGGCGTTCCCTCCCGCAATGCCCCCGATACCCGGCGCAGCCCCGATGGCGGCCGGACGCCCGCCGGGCGCTCCCGGCCCGGCCCCGATGCCGCCGCCCGCGCCTGGATCGGCCGCCCCGCCAGCCCCCGGCGCGGCCCAGGCGGGCCAGCCGGGTCAACCGGTCGAGGGCGAACTCGCTCCGCTGGGGCCCACGCTCGGCTTTTGGCAGCAGGCGTGGGTGCAAGATTATCTTCCGATCCTCACCAGCTTGATGGTCCATGCCCTGATCGTGATCCTGGGGCTGGTGTTCCTGAAGGTCGTCTACGTTGACAATGGCAAGAAGGTCGTCCAGGAAGAACAGACGATCATCCCCGACGCCACGCTCGCCGAGAACAGCACGCCGGGCGGCGTCCCCAATGTCGGGACCGGCGGCGATGCCTTCAAGCAGGCGATGCAAGACGTCCAACCCGACGGCGGCACGGCCGACGGGGTCTCAAGCAAAGCCGCTCCGACGGTGGACGTGCAGCCCGCGGGCGGCGGCTCGGGCGAAGCCGAATCGGCCAACCTGATCGGTGTCGGTATGACGGCCATGGGCCGCGGCAAAGGGAGCGGCTCAGGGAGCGGGAACGGCACGGGCTCCGGCTCGGGCGATGGCGGTGGCCCGCTGGCGATGTTCGGCGCGCCCGGCGGCGGCGCGATGGGGCCGAAAGGGCCGGTCTTCGGCAACGGCGGCAACGCGCGGCACATCACGTTCGTGTGCGACGCCTCGGGCTCCATGATCAGCAAGTTCGCGTCGCTTAAGCTCGAATTGCAGAAGACGATCCAGGGCCTGAAGCTCAATCAAACGTTCAACATCATCTTCTTCCAGGACGGCAAGAGCCTGAACTTTGACAACAACGGGCTTGTTCAGGCGACCGAAGCGAATAAGCGCCGGGCGTACAAGTTCCTGGAGGATGTGACGACCAGCAGCACGTCCGACCCGCTCCCCGGCCTGACCGTCGCCTTCTCGCAAAAGCCGCAGCTTGTCTACCTCCTCACCGACGGCGATTTCCCGAATAACGACGCCGTCCGGGCGAAGGTCAAGGAGATGAACAAGGATGGAAAGATCAAGATCAACACTATCGCCTTCGTTGACCCGGCGAAGGATACCGAAACCGATTTCATCAAGCTGCTTAGCGACATCGCCAACCAGAATGGCGGAAAGTACAGCTACATCAACGAGAATGACCTGAACAACTGATGGTTGATCACCCGCCCGCCGCCGCTGATCGCGGCGGCGGGCGTTTTTCTCGACCGGGCCGCCCTTGGAAGCGCGTCACCTTGACGACGCTTTCTCAGACGATGGGCGGCCGGTGACGGGCCGGGCGCATTTCGCCGGCCTGTTCGAGCAGGATGTTGATCGTCGTATCGGGGAGGGTAGTGCAGGCCTGTTTTTTGCCGCCTCGGTGACAGAGACACGATTCCGGTCGTGGCGGCATGGACGGGTGATGTGGCGTGGGCGATGCCCGCGGCCGCATGTCTGCCCCCTTCCCAACCCTGTGACCCGCCGGGAGACAGTGAGATCGGCTCCAGTCACCGAGTGCGGCCAGGGGTTCGGGTGCTTAACCGGCACCGGGCGTTCGATTGGGTGAGGTTCAACCCGCCAAGGCACGCTTGCGCAACGATTCAACGCGCGGGCGATCCCCTTCTTGTGACATCCGACCGGCCTCTCCGCATGGGCGTTGCCCGGCAGCCGCCGGATGCGCCGCGGCCGTCCTGTCGATGCCAGCGGACTGAACATCACCACGTTTGCCGCAGGCTCACGCGACGGGATCGCCCTGTCCGCCTTCGGCTCGCACATCAAACTCCCCGCGCTGGCGGCCCCGCTGGTACTCCCGGACTCCGGGAGAGAAGGACCGCGTCATGACCCGTCTCTTCGGCCGCTATGCCTCGTCCAAGTTCCGCATCGCGCTACTCGCGATGATGGTTGGCGCCCTTTGCTTCGTCAGCACCGGGTTCGCCCAGACGGCCGCCCCTGCGGGCGAAGCCAGGGCAACGGGCCCGCAGGGCCTGTTCCAGGTCATCATGTCCAACAAGGACCCGATCTTCTTCATCATCATCAGCCTGTCGATCGTCGGGCTGACGCTGATCATCCAGGGCTTCATCAAGAACCGAGCATCGGTGCTGATGCCGGAAGCCAGCACGGAGCAGATCCGTGAAATGATCCAGCAGAAGAAGTTCAAGGAGCTGATTGAGTTCACCGAGACCGACCCGAGCTTCATCGCCCGGGCGCTGAACCCGGCCCTGAAGCGGGCCCCCAGTTTCAGCAGCATGAAAGAAGCGATGGAGACGGCCCTGGGCGAGCAGACCGCCGACCGCTTCCGAAGCATCGAGTACCTCAACATCATCGGCAACCTTGGGCCGCTCCTGGGCCTGGCCGGCACGGTGCTTGGCATGATCGAGGCGTTCAGCGCCATGAACGCCGCCGCCGGCGCCGCGAGCCCCGCCGAGCTGGCCGGCGGTATCTCCAAGGCGCTGGCCCACACGTTCCTCGGCCTGTTTTTGGCGGTCCCGTGCCTGGCGGCGTTCGGCATCCTGCGGACGATCGTTGACAAGCTGACTGTTCGCGCGGCCCTGGTCGCCGAAGAGTTGCTGCTGATGGTCAAGCCGCAGGAGCAGCCCAAGCCCACGGCGGCCGCACCCGGCGCCGTCCGTGCCCCCGGCGTCCCGCAGCCGGCCGCCCCGGCGATGCGCAAGCCGCCGGCAATGCCCCTCCCGGCCCCCGCCCCGATGCCCCAATAATCGCACGCGTCGCTCCCACGCCGCCCCTGACTTTCCGATGCCGGGGCGGCGGGGCTCCTCGGCTATCGCGCAGCGCCCTCGTCATCCGCGCCATCCGGGCGCGGATGACGACAGGCGCGGGGCGATGCGTCGGCGGCGCCCCGCCGCTTCCAAACGTCGGCCGCCGGCGGATGCGTCAGGCCTCTTCACCGTTCGCTCCACCCCGGGAGGTGTGCGATGGCAAAGCATTCAATGCCTAAGATGAAAGAAGGCGGCGTGAACGTCACGCCGCTGATCGATGTGGTCATGTGCCTCATCATTTTCTTCATGCTTGTCGCGAAAATCGGCGTTTCCACCGGGTCCACCCCGATGGAACTGCCGTCGATGATCCTCGGCCGCAAGATCGAGGACCTGGGCGGGTCGCTGATCATCAACGTGATGGACCCCAACTTCGACCGCGACGAGACGACCCACGCGCCCAAGCTGGACGCGCAGGGGCGGCCGCTTCGGCTCAGCACCCACTTCGCAGAGCCGCGCGTCACGGCGCTGGTGGACCCGAGCGAGAAAGACGTCCGGGAGATCAAGCTGACGGTCAGCGGCGGGGGCGGGCAGGTGGTCGATCGGCCGCTCCAGCGGGTGCTCACGGAAGCGCTGAAGAAGAACAAGGACTTCAGCGTGACGATCCGTGCCGAAAAGGACCTTGAATTCTCGATGCTCCAACAGGTGCTGATCGAGATCGCCAACGCCGGCATCCGCAATACCAACTACGGCTCCAAGCAGGCCGTGAAATAAGCGGCCACCCGGCCCATGCGACCGAGGCGATGGCTGTTATGAGCCGCGCGCGGGGGCCAGCCGGGCCGAGCCGAGACCGGAGAAAAACATGAAAGTCAAAGGCGCCAAACAGGTGCACTATGAGTCGGGGCCAAACATGACGCCGCTGGTGGACGTCGTGATGGTCATCCTGATTTTCCTGATGCTCACCGGAAGCTTCGGGACCAGCGAACGGTTCGTCCAGAGCAAGACGCCGATCCATGCCGCGGGCGGGAAGATGGCCGCGCCGCCGGCCGACTTCGTCCCGCCGCAACTGCTGGACGTGAACGTTGACACGGCGGGCCGCGCCCAGATCTCCGGGGCGCCGAACATCGTCATTGATGACCCGGAAGTGCTGCGTGCGCGGCTCGAAGGCATGCGCGAGCAGTTCAAGGGCAGCGGCCAGTCGCTGGACAACATTGAGGTGGTGCTCCACCCGACCCCCGGTACGAAATGGGGCAAGCTCGCCCCCTTCTACGACGCGGCCCTTCGCGCGAAGTACGAAAAGGTCTCCTTCGCGATGGCCGGCGGCTGAATCGGGCGGCGGCAATTCCCCCGCTCGACCGAGTCGGCGCGTCCGGGCTCGCCCGACGCATAGCTGATGCCGCCGTTCTGAAGGCTGCCCGCTGTCTTGCGCAAGGCGTTTCACGCGGTCGCTCTCCTCCCCGCTCCATTCATCTCCTTAGAAATCGGAGGCGCCTTTTGAAAAGCAATGCTCCCAAACCGGTGCGTTATGAGTCCGGGCCGAACATGACGCCGCTCGTTGATGTGGTGATGGTGATCCTGATTTTCCTGATGCTGACCGGGAGCTTTGGGACGGATGAGCACTTCATCCAGAGCCGGGCGCCGATCCACTCGTCGGGCGGGCACCCGGCCGCGGGGCCGACTGAGATCCCTCCGGTGCTGCTGAACGTCAACGTGGACACCGCGGGCCGCGCTCGGCTGTCGGCCGCTCCCGGCGAAACCATCGATAACCCGGACACGTTGAAGGATCGGCTGGTCGTGCTTCACGATCAATTCAAGAGCAATGGTCAGGCGATCGACACGGTCGAAGTCGTCCTTCGCCCGACCCGGGGTACGACGTGGGCCAAGCTCGCCCCGTTCTACGATGCCGCCCTCCGCGCCAAGTTCGAGAAAGTCTCCTTCGCGGCCGCCGGTGGGTAATGGGCAACGCGCCTCCCCACCGGCGTGGACAATCGAATCGAGCACTGGTGGTCCGTTCCATCTGAATCAGCGGGTTCGATCGCAAATCAAAGTGCCGCCGGTGCCCTCACCGGCGGGCGTTTTGCGTGGTCAACAACACCGCCGGTGAGGGCACCGTCGGCACTTTGGATGGCGTCATCGCGAACTCCTAATGTTGCCTGAGACGGACCACGAGGACGCGGATCCGGCGATAACGCAACCACGGGCGTAGGCATTTCCCTGGCGATTCGCGTCTCTGACGTGAGGACATCACGCCGGGTGCCATCTGGTGCCATGCCCCACGCTTGCGTGGGGATGCCCTTCGTGTTGTGAAATCGGTCGGGCAGGGAATGAAGGCATCTCCACGCGAGCGTGGGGCATGGCACCCAAGCGGGAAAAACGCATCGGACTCGGAATCCTCCGCTTGATGCGACAAACGATCGTCACACTCCGGGCCCACGCCCTCTTTGCGTGAGGCGTCAGACCCATAGCAAAACCCGATAGAGGCGCGCACTGCGTGCCGCCACTCCGCCCGTCCGGCGGGTGGGCGGTGGCTCGGGCGATGGGGGTATTTCGTCGGCGGCACGCAATGCGTGCCCTACGAAATACTGGCTCACCGATCCGCGTGCCCTTTTGCTTACGCAAAGAGAACGCCGCGGCAGGAGGTGTCTCCTGCCGCGGCGTGCTCGGTTTGTCTTGCTGGAACCGTCCCCGGGGCGTTGTTACTTCTTCGCCACGAGCGGGCCGGCGACGGCGACGGAGGGGGTCGGGTTGATCGAGCCGCCGATTGTCGCGCCGACGAAGAATGTGCCGGCCGCGTCGCCGCTGGTCCGGTTGCTGATGTACGTCACGCGGCCCTTGAGGGTGACCTTGCCGTTCATGACGTTGTTCTGGAGGAGCGACCCGCTCGCGTCCTCGCTGCCGTAGCTGTTGATCGAGTAGAGGCTCCCGATCAGGTTGTTGTTGATGATCTTCTCGTTGTAGTTCGTCGGGTTCATCTTCAACGCGATGTCCACGTTGTAGACACTGTTGTTGTGGACGTAGTAGTTGCTGGAGTTGTTGTCGAGGTAGAGGGCGGCCGATCCCCATCCGCCGGTGTGGATGTTGTAGATCCTGTTGTAGGCCATCTCGCTGCCGGCGCCGTTGGTGCCGTAGGTGTAGACGCCGCCGCCGTCGCTCGTCTGGAGCATGACGTCGTGGATCAGGTTGTAGGTGACCTTGCTGGCGGTCGAGGTGGCCCACTTTACGCCGCTGCGGCCGGAGAAGGCGATCGTGCAGTGATCGACGGTGTTGTGGCTCCCCCAGATGCGGATGGCCGAGGCGTCGGACGCGAAGATGTTGCTGTTCGTGACGACGTCGTTCTGGGCCGTGTTGCCGACGCCCTGGAGATAGATGCCGTCGCCGTAGCTGGAGTCAACGACGGAGTTGGTCACTTTGTTGTTGTTGCCGATGAGCGACAGGCCGCTGTCGTTATAGGGCTGCCAGCCGTTGGCGAGGATGTCGAACTTCGACGTGTAACGGGCGACGACGTTGTTGATCGTGACGTTGTTCGTGCCGCCGCTGGAGATCGAGCAGCCGATGATCTTGATGCCGTCGATCGTGACGCCGCTGCGGCCCTTCAGGTTGAAGGCGTACATGCGGTGCTTGGCTTCGACGAGGTGGCCGGCGGTGCCGTTGGGGGCCCAGAGATAGAGGGTGCCGCTGGAATCGCGGAACGCCTCGTTCGGCGAATCGAGGAAGCTGAGCTTCCCGGTCAGGTAGTAGCGGGTGCCGCCGCGAATGCCCGGGAGCGGGTCGCTTTCATTCGCCAGACGGAGCGTGACTCGGCCGCCGGACTGCGCGATCACGGTGCCGCTCTGCGCGACCCAGCCCTGCCCGCTGGTGATGTGGATCGTGGCGCCGACGGCGTTGATGCCGGCGAGTGCCGAGTCGTAGAAGCTGCTCGAGCCATAACCGATGGCCACGTGGGCGTAGTTTTGGTGCGAGACGTCGAGTGAGGTATTCGGCCAGCGGGCCTCGGTCATGGCGGTGCCGTCAACGAAGACCTGGTTCTTGCCCTGGCCCATGTCCCAGGGCTGGCTCGCCTTGCTGATGGCGCCCGAGTAGCCCGACCAGCCGGTGATCGGGTCCGCCCCGTCGATGACGACGTTCTGGCCGTTGAAGGCGCGGAAGGTCTCGCCGCTCTTGGGGGTGACGGTCTCGCGATACGTGCCGCCGAGGATGTTGATCACGTCGCCCGAACCGCCCGCGTCAGCGGCGCGCTGGATCGTGTGGAACGGCGCGCCCAGGGTGCCGGGGTTGGAGTCGCTCCCGCCGGGGGCGACGTAGTAGCTTGCGGAAAGGAGCGTGCGGCCCTCCATCCGCTCGACGAGCGGGGCGCTCTTGTGGCTGGCGGCGCGATTCGATTTCGCGACGCGGCCGCGGGCCGTGGAGGACGTGGCGAACGAACCAAGAACCTGCCCATTTTGAGAAAGCTGGGGCATTATCGCTCCTATGCGTGATGTCAAAAAGCCATTGGGTCAGAGAGGCTTGTCAGAGCGGGACGCCGACACGATTCGGACAGATGGGGCTGGGCCGCCCACCGCGGGAAGCTCGACAAATCGAAACTCCGCCGGGCGAGCCAGTTCCATCTCCGAAGGCCGACATGCTCATTATGCAAGGCCCGCCAAGCACACTGATTCCTGCGGACGCAGGTGGCGCTTCGCGTTCGGCCCTGCTTGCACCAACACGGGGAGCGAATCCACACGACCCGGGGCGACGAGCGAAGCAGGCACGATGACCTCTCCACCCGGTTGTGAAACGCAAAATAACAGTTCCGACGCTGCCGACTGACAGACAGGCGACAGGGGCATCGTCATAGCCGCCGTGAAGACGCCGGTCGGCAATCCGACGCGGGGAACTTCCGGCGAGCCGAAACGGCCCGATATCGCCTATTGCCGCCGACGGACGAAACGGATTCCGCGAACAGCCCAAAGCCCGAGATTCAACACCCTGACCAACCTTTCGCGGAGCGAACAGGTCGCCGCGATCGATCGATCAGAACCCACGCACTGGTGCTAAAGCCTCGCTCACTCGAGTGAGCGTCGGGACTATAAATGGATCGGAAGATCATGCAACCGAATTCTCGTCTTTTTAGAAAAAAAACTTCTCGGCGTCCCTCGTCTGGCGCGGCGCAAATCGCATGAAATTTTTTTTACCGCCTCGCTCCATCTCGACGATCGCCACTTCCCTGCGCTCGCCACAGTAGTTGCATCCCTGTATCGGGCCGCCGGCCGCACGCGCGCCGAACTATTCAGGAATGAGATGATTTCAAGCTATTTTGCAGACAATGTAGGCGCCGTCGAGCATGGGCTTCGCACGCATCGCAATAGACATCTCGTTTCGTCGGCCGGCTCCTCCGCCTCGCTCGAAAAGGGGCAGAGGCGGGGCCAAAAAGGGGCCACTCATGTTTTTTTTGGAGCCGCGCCATCTTGTCGGGCTGCAAAAGGTGCCGCTTACCATTCATCTTATCGGGCTTGAAAAAAACTGAGAATTCAGAGGTAAAAGTGTTGCCGTCGAGCGGTGCCGGGGCACCAGGGTCGGCCGCCCCGCGAACCGGGCGCGGGCGTGAGGCGCGGCGCACGCCGGTGGGCCCGAGGTGGCGGGAGATGTCCGCGTCGGCCGCACAACGGCATCGGCCCGTCGGGCAACAGACGATGCGCCGGCCAGACGAGCGAATCGCCGCCGTGGTTCACGGGGAGGGTCAGAGCTCCAAGGAGTGAAAGTGAGCCTGGGCCCGCGATGGGGTGGGCGCTGGCGTGTCGCTCGGATGATCCGACGTTGTCGGAGGGGCTACGAGGCGGTCTCGCCCATCGGCTTTTTTAGCGCGGCCGGTTTTTCAGGCGCGGCGGCCGGCGCCGCCTTGCGGCGGGGCTGGCGATTCTCGGCCGGAGTGATCCCCGCCTTCTCCAGAAGGTCGCGGCCCTGGCCGGCCTGGAGGATCAGGATCATGTCGCCGGCCGCGACGCCATCGCCGAGGCGAGCGTGCGTTTCACTCGCCTGGGCCACCTTCACCTTGCGCGGCACCACGCTCTCGACGCCGGGCTGTTTGACGAAGACAAAGGTGTCGGCCCCCTGGGCATACAGCGCGGCGAGCGGGACGGCGAGCGCGTCGGGGATCGATTCGACTTCGATATCGGCCTGCACGCCGATGCCGGGCTTGAGGTTCGGCGGCGTCGAATCCAGGACCAGCTCGACCGGGTACTCGCGCAGATCCGGGTTCCACCATCGCTGGCTGCTGTCGGCGACGGGGCTGATCTTCGTCAGCGTGGCCCCGAGCAGGTCGGCGACGCCGGTGACTTTCACCGTCCCGCGCTGGCCGGGGAGCAGGCGCGTCACCTGCGTTTCGTTCACCTTCACGACGGCCTTCATCTCGGTCGTATCGGGAAGGCGAAGCAGCGGCTGGCGCTCGCGAACCTGGGTCCCTTCCTGGATCGGGCCGGAGCTGCCGTTGAACGTCTGGGCGTAAACCACCAGCCCCTCCGCCGGGGCCTTGATCGTGCAATAATCGAGCTGTTCCTTCAGGTGATCCGCGCGACGCCTCAGGATGCTGAGCGCTTCGGTCTTGGCTTCGACGTCGCTCCGGGCCTTGGCCAGGTTGCTCGCGTTTTCTTTCTCGGTCCGGAGCAGCTTCTGCCGCGCCTGGGCGACCGCGCTGCGCTTTGACGCGAGGTCCATCTTGTTCGTGTAGTTGGTCAGGACGTTGAGCGTCGTCACCGCCTTGGTGTAATCGTTCTGGGCGGTGGTCACGCCCAGCTCCGACGCCTTCACGTCGGCGTAGGTGACGAAGTTCTTGGCGTAAAGATCCTTGATCTGCCGGGCGTCGTCCTCTTTGTTCGCGACGGTGATCTTGGACATCTCGACGGCGGTCTGGGCGCTGGCCAGGTCCTGCGGGTAGGTCCCCTCCTCGTATTGCTTGAGGGCGAGCTCGGCGAGCTCGACTTCAACCTTCGCCTCGTCGAGGTTGGCCGCGTTCTGCCCTTCCTGGATCTGGAGCAGTTCCCGGGCGGACGTGAGGTCGTTCTCGGCGGTGTGGACGAGCAGGCTCGTGTCTTCGATTCGCTGCCGGATGCCCGAGGAGTCCAGGACGACGAGGGTGTCCCCTTTCTTGACGCTGGTCCCCTCCTTCACGATTTCGACGATCGTGTTCAACCCCTCAACCAGGGAGAGGACGTCGATGTTGTTGACGGCCTGCAAGTCCCCGTCCTTGCTGACTTTCACCTTCATTTCGGTCGGCGCGACGGTGAAGAACTTTGCGCCGACGAGCACGTAGGGCGCCGGGGCCTGGTAGGCGGAGTAGGCTCGGTAGGAGCCGTACCCGAGCGCCAGGGCCAGTGGAACGGCCGCCAGCAGCGGCCACTTGCGGGGGGCCTTGGCCGGGGGAGCGAACGATTCGGTGGAGGCGGAGACCAATTCCATAGACGTCGCAGCAACAAAAGGATGAGCGGACAGAAAGGTGAACCCTCACCGGTACTACTGTCAAAAGACGCGATCGTTCGCCAGTTCTGTCGCAAAGCCGGGGCTCGCGGCCGACGATGTCGATCGTTTAGCGCACGTCGCCGGGGCCGCGCGCCGGCGGCGACAGGCCCGGAGGCGCCGCGGGCAGGGTCGCGTTGCGGGCCTGTACCATCCTTCGGTCCATCGCGCGGCCCAGGGCACCAGCGGTGGGGTCCAGCCGCAGCGTCCCGGTCTGCTGGAGGTAGGTCAGGACTTGGACGCGGAGGGTGGCACGGGCGCTTTCGTAGGTGTCCTGGGCGCTGAGCAGCGCGTTCTGGGAGTCCACGACGTCCCTTGCGGTGATATCGCCGCGGAGGAAGAGGATGTCGGCGTTCTCGCCGCGTTTAATGGCGAGTTCGATATCGCGTCGTTCGATGAGAAGGGATTCCTGGGCGGTGCGGATCGAGCGGACGGCCGCCCGAACGTCGGCCGCGATCTGGTCGTGGAGCTGGGCGAGGTCGCGCTGGGCACGCTGGTAATTAATGAGGGCTTCTCGATAGACGTTTCGTTCGGCCAGGCGGTCGAGAGGCAAGGAGAGCGAGACGCCGGCGGTGTAGGTGCCGGTGCGGTGGCCGTTTAGCTCGCTTGCGGGAGCGCCGGCGGGTGAACCCAGTTGCCCCTGCCCGGTGAGGTTCAGGTCGGGCAGCAGGCCGTTGTCGGCGACGGCCACCTGGCGGCGGGCGTCGTCCACCTGGTCGCGGGCGGTCTGCAGGTCAAGGCGGAATTGTTCGGCAAGGTGGATCGGGTCCTGGCTCTGTGTATCGGGCACATCGAGCTTCAACTCGACCGGCACAACGTCCAGCGGCTGGCGGATGTCCGTCCCGAGCAGGAGCTTGAGGGAATCGACGATCGTCAGGTACTGCTGTTGCGCCTGCAGGAGCGACTCCTGGGCCTGGAGCAACTGCTGAAGCGACCGCTGGACTTCGAGGAACGTCACTTGAATGACGCGCACCGCCGACCCGCCCGACCCGGAGCCCACGCCGCTCGACTTGTTGATCGCCGCCTTGTAGATCGCCGTCGCCCGCTCCAGAAGGCTGGCGGCGTTGGAGACGGTCACACGGCGATTGTTCACGGCCTGGAGCTGTGTGAGGACAGCGAAGTACTGCCGGGCGACATCAACCGCGAACTGCCTGCGAAAGTTCTCAAAAGCGCGCACCTGGTAAACCACCTGCCGCTCGCTTTCGATCAGCGGCTCGAGGTTCACCAGGCCCGCCCCGCGGAGCAGCGGGATGCTGCCGGAGAGGACGACCTGGGCGGATTCGCCGTCGGTGGCTTGCCCGCTCACGGCGTTGACGAAGTTCACGAGGGTTTCCGCGACGATTTCGCCGCCGTAGGGTAGTTTCTGGCGAACGCCGGCATCCACCGTCGCGGTGACGGCCGATTTGTAGGCGACGTCGCGCTGCCCTCCGGCGTAGGTGGCGCTGATCGTCGTGAACGGACGAGGCTCGAACAGGTGTCGCTGGAGGGTGGTATCCAGAGCCGCGATGTAGAGCGCGTCCATCTGGTTGCGGTACTGGCGGCTATGTTGCACGCCGTATTCGATGGCCCCGAAGAGATCGAGCGCGACCGCCTCCGGCCCGGGGGCGGCCGGTCCGGCGATCACGTTTTCCTCCGGAGCCAGGCCGAGGCGCTCGTCACGGAAGATCTTGGCGGCGTAGGCGGTGTCGGCCGACTCCGGCCGATCGCTGGCGGTGGGGTTGGGGCCGCCCAGGTTGGAAGGAAGGTCGCGCTCCCAGGGGCCGGCCGGTTCGTAAGGCGTCTCGTCGGGGGGCAAGTCAACCGCCGGCGGGTCGTTGCGCGCGAGCGGGGTCGCCGGGATCATGTCATAGGCCGGGCCCTGCGCGGGGCGTCACCTCCGGCTCGCGCGGCGCGCCGGCCCGCCGACGACCGCCTGGGGCTCGTAGCCGAGCGTTTCCCGCTTTCGGTCGTGAAGGATCTTGTAGACGTCTCGGTCCGCGCTGTCCCGATAGGCGTCGGCGCAGCCCGAGACAGACAGCGCGGCGGCCAGCGCCAGACCGCGCAATGTGATCGCGATAGTGTGTTTCACGGGGACGAAAAAGCTTAGCAGAGGCCGCCTCAGGTGCATAGGGCCGCGGCCGGCCTGCGTGCGATCCTAGCCCAGCGTCGCTTCTCCGCTTGCGACGATCGCCCGGGCGCACGTTACGATAGCAATCATCCTCTACCGGAGATCGCGATGAACGTTTTGACGCCATTCGCCGGCCGCGACAGAATCCGCCCGTTGCGCCGGCTATGGCGGGCGGCCGCGATGGCCGCGCTGGCCGTACCGCTGGCCGTTCACACTCCGGCCGCCCGGGCGACGATCAAGATCGACAAGAAGCCGCCGGAGGTGACGCACAGAGAGTTCGACCCGGCCAACCCTCCCGCCGACCTGCCGCACCTCGAGCACGGCGAGGACGCCGTCACCCGAATCGAGTTCGAGACCAAGCTGGGCGAAGCCTATTCGCCGGCCGCGCCGCGGCCGGTGGACGGCGGGAACGTGTCGGAGTCGCTCCTGGTAAGCAGCGTCAATATCACGATCACCGCCAGCATCGTGATCTGGACGCCGATCCGGGCGAGCGAGAAACTGAAGGCCCACGAAGAGGGGCACCGTCTGATCGCGGAGAAGGTCTACGCGACGGCCGACAAAGTGGCTCGGGCCGCCGCCGACCTGGTAGACGGGCGGCACGTCGTCGGCATCGGCGCGACCGAGAGTGAGGCGACGTCGGCGGCGATGACCGAGGCGCAGAAGCGGATCACGGACGCCTATTCGGCACAGGTGTCGAAGGCGGCCGATCGGATCAACCAGATTTACGACGCGCTGACCGCGCATGGGACCCGGATCGACCCGGATGAGAAAAAGGCGATCGACCTTGCGTTCGCCCAGTACGCGGAGGAGGTGAAGGCCCAAACGAAGAACGCGGCGAGCCGGCCCTCAAGCCGACCCGCCGCGAGACACGCCTTGCCGCCCCTTCAATAACGGTTCTGGCGGCTCAATGCCGCTGCACGTCGATCAAGTCGCCGTCGCGTTCGATTCGGAGCGTGAGGTCGTCCTTGTCGCGGCGTTCCATGCGAACGACGTAGAACGTGCGGTCCGCCTGATGCACCATGCGCGCCGATTCGATGTGGCGGCCGTTCCCATATCGGTCAGCGGTGCCAAGCACGCGACCCGGCAGGTCCCGGACCGGGACATCGACCTCGTAAGCGTCACGCCGATGATCGTCGCGATGCTCGTCGCGATGCTCGCGCCAGTGATCGTAATCAAGCGGGACCACAGCGGCGGGCCGATCAGGCAGCTCACGCCGAACATCGGCACGAGCAATCGCGGGGCTCAACGCGGACAGCCCAAGGGTCAGAGCGGCCGAAGTCATCAGAAAACGTTTCATAAAGCACCTCTTGTTCCTTCTTTCCGGCGTAAACGACTTGTTTCACCGGCACCCCTTCAGACACACGCCGGATGGGATAAGAGAGGGCAATCGCTGTTCCAAATATGCGCTTTCCTTATAGGGCAACGTGATATCCCCCGGCTGATGTGGCAGGCGCTGAAGGCGGCTTCAACAGGCGACCCGCGCTCTTTTGTGAACTGCGTTTTGGCGGGCCGATGTTGAGGCCGCCGGGGTCGCGGGTTGAACGGGAGGATGTTGACCGAAGTAGTAGCTTAGACGCGCCGGGCGATCCGGGCACTCAGGTTGGCGGCACCGAGAATCTCTTCCGCAAGGGAATTCGAATGTCAGGTTACGACGAGCCACTTCCGTTGCAGGAGAACCGGCGCCATCTGACGCGGCGCGCGCTCTTCGGCCGCACGGCAACGGGGATCGGGACGGCGGCGCTGGCGAACCTCCTCGGTCGGGACCTGGCGGCCGCGACGCTGCCGGACGCCGAAGGGAGCCCGGTCGCCGCGTCAAACGTCCGCCCGCCGGAGCCGGCTGGTGGCACGCCGCCCCTGGGGCGCGGGCTTCGCGGCCTTCCGCACTTTGCGGCGAAGGCGAAACGAGTGATCTATCTGTTTCAAAACGGCGCCCCATCGCACGTGGACCTGTTCGACTACAAGCCCAAGCTGAAGGAATGGCATGGGAAGGAGATCCCGGCCGAGATCATCGGTGGCAAACGGTTCAGCACGATGACCGGAGGCCAGAAGTCCAAGCCGGTCTTGTCTGAGATCACACGGTTTGCCCGGCACGGCGAATCAGGAGCGTGGGTCAGTGATTTCCTGCCGTATACGGCGTCGATTGCGGACGAGCTCTGTTTCGTGAAATCGATGCACACGGGGGCGGTCAATCACGCGCCGGCGATCACGTTCTTCCTGTCCGGGGCGGAGCAGCCTGGCCGCCCGACAATGGGCGCCTGGCTCGCGTACGGGCTGGGGAGCATGACGGAAGAATTGCCATCGTTCGTCGTGATGACCTCGCGCGACAAAGAGGCGAGTTGCGGGCAGATTTTCTACGACTTCTATTGGGGGAGCGGTTTCCTGCCGAGCCGGTTCCAGGGCGTGAAGTTCCGGGGGAGCGGCGACCCGGTCCTCTATCTCTCCAATCCGGCCGGCATGAGCCGCGACGTGCGCCGGGGGATGCTGGACGACATCGCGAAGATCAACGAGCTGAAGCTCCAGGAGTTTGGCGACCCGGAGATCGCGACGCGCATCAGCCAATATGAAATGGCCTTCAAGATGCAGGCGAGTGTCCCGGAGCTAACGGATCTGAGCAATGAGCCCGCGAGCGTGCTGGAGATGTACGGGCCGGATGTGAAACGGCAGGGTTCGTTCGCCTACAACTGCCTGATGGCCCGACGGCTGGTGGAGCGTGGCACGCGGTTCGTCCAGTTGATGCACGCGGGGTGGGATCAGCACCGCAACCTGAGCACGCAGCTTAAGATTCAGTGCTTCGATACGGACGGACCGTCGGCGGCGCTGGTGAAGGACCTGAAGATGCGCGGCTTGCTCGACGACACGCTGGTGATCTGGGGCGGTGAATTCGGCCGCACCCCGTTCCTTCAAGGGAACATCGCGGACACGAAGCAATGGGGGCGGGACCATCATCCCTACGCGTTCACGCTCTGGATGGCGGGCGGAGGCGTGCGGCGCGGGCTGTCGTACGGGGCATCGGACGAGTTCGGGCACAACGTGGTGGAGAGCCCGGTTGACGTTCACGACTTCCAGGCGACCGTGCTCCGGCTGCTGGGGATCGATCACGAAAAGCTGACCTTCAAGTTTCAGGGCCGCTACTTCCGTCTGACGGATGTCCACGGCAATGTCGTGGCCCCACTCATCGCATGAGTACCTGGACGCCGCCGCCAACGCCAGGCGAGACATCTTATCGGACCCACCAGAACCGGTAGAAGCGCGTCTGGCAATGGTTGCAGCGGAGCGGACGGAGGAACAGGATCGCGGGGATCAGGTCGAGAAACCGAAGGCGAGAACGAAAAACCTCACGGCGATCCGTGCATACCGGGCAGCAAACGTGTTCGCTGCACCGCCTTGACCGATCGCCCCTGGGCTCTCTCTGTGACATCAATCCGGCCCCTGTGCGCACCGCAGGCATGCTTTCAGACTACATCGAACGTGGCAAGTATCACGGATAGCGAGAATATTTCCAGGGTGAAAAAACGGGGCCGGGCGTCGTTTTGCTTGCCGGGGAACAGGTATGACGGCTATCGCGGATGTGCCGCGACCGGGGAGGCGGCATGATAGGGGCACTGGGGAAATGGCAGTTGAATCGCGTCGCCTGAAGAGGTCTGGCGTTGCCGATGCGAGTCAGCGAAGCAAAAGCGGCCGGTCTTTCGACCGGCCGCCTTTCTAGCTTTCTGATGATGAGGACGCCCAAGGCTACTCTTTAACCTCGAACTTAGCGTCGATCACATCGTCGTCCTTCTTTTTTCCATCGCCGCCGGCCGCCGTGGCACGGTCCGACTGTGCTTCGGGGGCGTGGCTGCCGCCCCCGCCGGACGAACCGGCCGGGGCGGAGCCGGACTTGTACATTTCCTCGGCCAGCTTGTGACTGACCGAGTTCAGGTTCTCCATGCTCTTCTTGATGCGGTCGCCATCGTCGCTCTTGAGGGCGTCGCGAAGGTTGTTCAGGGCGCTCTCGATCTGGCCGCGGGTGTCGCCGCCGACCTTCTCGCCGTTTTCCTTGAGCATCTTATCGGTCTGATAGGCGAGGCTTTCGCCTTGATTCTTCAGCTCGATGACTTCGCGGCGCTTCTTGTCCTCGGCCGCGTGCAGCTCGGCGTCCCGCTTCATCTTCTCGACTTCATCCTTCGAGAGGCCGCCGGCTTTCTCGACGGTGGTCTTGCTCTCCTTGCCGGTGCCGAGGTCCTTGGCGCTGACCGTCAGGATGCCGTTGACGTCGATATTAAAGGTCACTTCGATCTGCGGCACGCCGCGTGGGGCGGGCGGGATGTCGCTTAGGTTGAACGTACCGAGCAAGCGGTTGTCCCGCGCGAACTCGCGCTCTCCCTGCAGCACGTTGATCGTGACCGCGTTTTGGTTGTCCGACGCCGTCGAGAAGACCTCTTTCTTGCTGGTCGGGATGGTGGTGTTGCGAGGGATAAGGGCGGTCATCACGCCGCCAAGTGTCTCGACCCCAAGCGACAGGGGCGTCGCATCAAGGACGAGGATGTCCTTCACGTCTCCCGTCGCGATCGCGCCTTGGATCGCGGCGCCGATGGCGACCACTTCGTCCGGATTGACGCTCTTGTTCGGTTCTTTGCCGTTGAAGAGCTCCTTCACCAGCCGCTGGATCATCGGGACGCGCGTGGACCCGCCAACCAGCACGACTTCGTCGATCTGTTCAGGCTTGAGGCCGGCGTCTTTCAACGCATCGACGACTGGTTTGCGGCACTTCTCGGCGAGCGGGGTGATGAGCTGCTCGAACCGCGTCCGGGTGATCGTCATCTGCAGATGCTTCGGGCCCGACTGGTCGGCGGTGATGAACGGAAGATTGACCGTCGTCTCCATCGCTCCGGAGAGCTCGATCTTCGCCTTTTCCGCGGACTCCTTGAGGCGCTGAAGCGCCATCGGATCCTTGCGGAGGTCGATCCCTTCCTGCTTGCGAAACTCCTCAGCGAGAAAGTTGATCACCACTTCGTCGAAGTCGTCGCCACCGAGGTGGGTGTTGCCGTTGATGGAGAGCACTTCGAACACGCCGTCGCCGACGTCGAGGCAGGAGACGTCGAACGTCCCGCCGCCGAGATCGAAGACCAGGATCTTTTCATTCTTCTTCTTGTCCAGCCCATAGGCGAGGGCGGCCGCCGTCGGCTCGGGGAGCACCCGCAGCACCTTCAGGCCGGCGATCTCGCCAGCGTCCTTGGTCGCCTTACGTTGAGCGTCGTTGAAGTAGGCCGGAACGGTGATGACCGCCTCGGTCACCTTCTCGCCCAGGTAATCCTCGGCCGTCTTCTTGAGGTCGGCGAGAATGAACGAGCTCACCTGTTCCGGCGTGTAATCCTTGCCCCGAACGCGGACCTTCACGTACTCTTCGGCCCCGCCGACCACTTCGTAGGGGACCATCTTCTCTTCCTGGGCCACCTCACTGTGACGGCGCCCCATGAAGCGCTTGATGCTGAAAACGGTGTTCTTGGGGTTGGTAACTTGCTGATGCTTGGCAGTCTGGCCGATCAGTCGTTCGCCTTTTTCCGTGAACGCGACGACCGATGGGGTGATACGGCTGCCTTGCGAGTTGATCAGGACCTTGGGCTGATCGCCTTCCATGACGGCGACCACGCTGTTGGTCGTGCCAAGGTCGATTCCGATGATCTTCGCCATGTGAAAACACTCCTGTTCGGGAAGCCAGCCAAAGCTCACTGAACCGAGCTTCCGCCAGTCTCCACACCGCTTTCGCAAACATTATGCCATTCGGAAATCCGTCGCGGAGGGCGTTAATTTCGGTCCCACAAGAGGTTGCGGCGACGGGTTCTCGGACCTGCGGGGCGTCGGCGAATGCCATTTCGACAGGGGAGCTGCGGCCGCTGCCACTCTGGCAAGTGCAGCGCGGCCCGTTCGAGAGCAAAACGGTGGCCCCGGCGCGTTCTTCGGCACCGCATCTTCAAATGGTACTGGGCAACTCCGAAGTGCCGAGGAAACCCAAACAAGCCGAAGCGGAAATTGACTCCCCCTTCTACATCCGCTTGCATGAGTTTCTTTTCTTCGTCATTGGTGATGCCTTCGGTTTTCGTGCTTCCGATTTTGACGTTTTCGTCAGGCCGCGATTCGCGAGGTACCGCTGAAGTGCCCAAGGGCGCCGTCGCGGTGAAATTGCTACCAGACCGGGGTCTCCGTACGATCGAAGGGACAGGAGGTCTGATGCCCGAACGGACGCGGCCGACCACGAATTCGGAAGCTGCCTTTCTTCGCGCCCGGCAGCTCATGCCCGGCGGCGTAAGTTCGCCCGTGCGCTCGTTCAAAGGCGTCGGCGGCACGCCGATCTTCATCCGCGAAGGGGACGGGTGCGTCGTCACCGACATTGATGGCAATACCTACATCGACTACGTCGGCAGCTATGGCCCGCTGATCGCCGGGCACGCCAACGAACGCGTCGTCGCCGCCCTGTCGAAGGCGATCGGGCGCGGCACCTCGTTTGGCGCTCCGACCGAGGCCGAGAGCAGTCTGGCGTCGAAGATCATCGCGGCGCTGCCGTCGGTGGAGATGATCCGGTTCGTGAATAGCGGGACTGAAGCGGCGATGAGCGCGGTGCGTCTGGCCCGAGCGGCCACCGGCCGCGATCTCGTGGTGAAGTGTATCGGCTGTTATCACGGGCACGTGGACGGCTTGCTCGCTGAAGCGGGCAGTGGGGCGTTGACGCTCGGCACTCCAAGCAGCCCGGGCATCCCCAAGTCGGTCGCGAGCGCGACCGTGCTGGCGCCGTTCAACAACCTGGCGGCCGCCCGAGCTATCTTCGAAAAGTTCCCCGGGCAGATCGCCTGCTTTGCGGTCGAGCCCGTCGCGGGGAACATGGGCGTTGTCCTCCCGGCCGAGGGGTATCTGGCCGGGCTTCGCGCGCTGTGCGACGCCCACGGCGCGATCCTGCTGTTCGACGAGGTGATGACCGGCTTTCGCGTTGCCTGGGGCGGCGCAGGTGCGCTTTGACGTTCGCCCCGATCTGACATGCCTCGGAAAAGTGATCGGCGGGGGCCTTCCCTGCGCCGCGTACGGCGGCTCGAAAAAGCTTATGGAACTGATCAGCCCTTCAGGAAGCGTTTATCAGGCCGGGACTCTCAGTGGCAACCCGCTGGCCATGGCGGGCGGCCTGGCGACCTTGGAGATCATGGCCGAAACCGGCGTTTATCAAGTCCTGGAGCGTCGCAGCGCCATGCTCGCCGAGGGCCTGATCGATGCCGCGCATGCCGCCGGCGTGCCGGTCACTCTCAACCGGGTGGGATCGATGCTCACCCCCTTCTTCGTCCCCGAAAAAGGGCGGCCGGTCAACGACTTCGCCGAGGCGACCGCCAGCGACACCGCCGCCTACGCGACGTTCTTCCACGCCATGCTGGCCAACGGCGTGATGCTCCCGCCAAGCCAGTACGAAGCGTTTTTCGTCGGGCTGGCCCACACCGACAGTCACATCGAAAGCACGATTCGAGCCGCCGAGCAGGCCTTCGCCGCGGTCGCGGCGATGCGCGCGGCGAGATAGAGAGCGAGCGGCGCCTCACCCCGCCGAAGAAAGCCAGACAGAAACATCTGACGCCGTGGCAAACCGTGGCGTCTCATCGAGCAGCAGATCCAGCTTCTCCTCGGGCAACGCGCTGATCTGATCCCGGACTGCCGGTGCCAGTTCTCCCACCTTCCGGACGAGCGCTCGAAGGACCGCGGCGGCATGGCCCCGACGCATGCCCCGCGCCTCGCCCCGCGCTTCCCATTCGTTGACGATTTGCATGACAGACTCCTGTTCCGGTGTGTCGAGCGTCTCAACCTCCTGATCGTACACCTTTAACTCCGCCGCGCTCAAGCAGAGATATGCATCCACAAAGTCTCGAATCAGCGCCTGGCGCGCCCGGTCCAGCTTCAACGTCGCCATGAGACGCAAGCACTCCAGCTTCACCCGCGGCCGATCGGCGGGGGCGATTTGCATTCGGGTCATCAACGCCGCAGCCACCGGGTTGGGCTGGCGGACGAAGTCCCGCCACGCCAGTCGATTGAGCTGGATCGCCCGGAACCGGAACGACAGGACATCCAGGTCCGGGAACCGCACGTCGTACGTGTCGGGCTCGGCGCGAAGCGGCGCATCGTACGTGAACAACGCGATCGGATAGACCCGCAGCGCGTGCTTTTCGGTCAGTCGCGCGAAATACCGGAACATCCGGGCCGCGAAGTCCCCCTGCGCCGACGCCTGTGTCTCGACGTGCAACAGAAAGAACGCGTCTTCCGAGCCCGGCTCGCGCAAGCGACACTTCACCAACAGGTCCACCTCGTGCCGGTCGCCGGCCGTCAGGTCGGTGAAGACCTCCTTGTCGAGGAACTCCAGGCTCGCCGGGTCGATGGCCTTGGCGATCGCCGGCGCGAACAAGTCCAGGGCCTCGGCAAAGAAGGTTCGGAAAAGCTGCTTGAACAAGCGGTCATGATTCACAATCGTCATTCCACCACCTAAAGATCGGATCCCCGTCGCGGGCGCGGCTCGTGGGGACGGTCTCTGATCATGCGGCCCTATCACCAACGGATGCCACTCAAAGCGCGCGGTGCTATTTATTTCCTTTGTGCGGGGAACGGCCGGCCTGCTATCTTATCGAGGAGCACCGCCTCGTTCTGCCGCCGCAGCCCTCTGCACGTCCACGCGTCGGCAGCAAGACAGGCTCTCATCCGAAGGGCATCCGATGACAGACCTCCATCGCCGCCGACGCGGCTTCACGCTTGTTGAACTGCTTGTCGTCATCGGGATCATCGCGCTCTTATTCTCGATACTCCTCCCGGCCCTGGCCGGCGCCCGGAAGCAGGCGCGAATGACCCAGTGCCTCTCGAACCTGCGGAACCTGGGGATGGGGTTCACGATGTACATCAACCAGAACCACGGCCACTCGTTCATCTACGACCCGAAGTATGAGGTCTTCTGGATGAACCAGATGCGGCCGTTTTACGCCGGGATCGACTCGATCCGCCTCTGCCCGCTCGCATCCGACCTCTCCTACACCTGGGGCGATTCGACCCACGCCTGGGGCCGGACGCGTCCGCCACCGGCACGTTCTTCGGCACGGACTACGGCTCCTATGGCCTGAACGGGTGGATGCTCTACACCCCGACCGAGCCCGCCGGCCCGCACCTGACGCCCCTCTCCAAAGGCGCCGACCGCATCCCGGTTTTCCTCGATGAGAATTGGGTGGACGGCTGGCCGGTCGAGACCGACCCGGTCCCCACCAACCTGCGAACAGGCGGCCAGGGCGGCGCGCCCAACATGCAACGTTACTGCACCTGGCGGCATGACAATCGAACGAACGCGGTTTTCCTTGATGGCCACGCCGAGAGCTTCCCGCTCGGCGAACTCTGGACGCTGAAATGGTCTCTCGCGTTCAAGCCGACGCCCGGCGTCTACGTGCCGCCGGCGCCAAAGTGATTCGCGAACGAACAACGCCTTGATCGGATTCAGACAAACGGAGCGGCCCGGAACGTCTTTACTTTTTTGCGATCCGTGGTATTACCTTCGGCGGATCGACATCGAGCGCGGCCGCAACGGGTGCTACGGATTGGTCGGGAATGGCATTCTCCCCCGCGGCCGGGCTCTATTCGCTGGCGACAACAGTCTACGGTTCGACGTAGGTTGTGGCGCGGTTGGAACCGCTTCACAGGCTGCTTTCCCGGGCTCTTTCGATCGATCGTTCCCCTGAAACGCACATGGAGGTGCCGTCATGGACGCTCCCTTCGCTTTCCTCTCCGACTTTAGCTCGCCTGCCCCACGAGTCGTCGCTTCGGCGGATCGCTGTGGCCAGGCATCCCGCTTTCAAAGAGCGATGCTTCGGCCGATGATGACGGCCGCGGTGTCGATCGGGCTCGGGTTGGCCACGGTCGTCGCCTTCGCCGCGCCCGCTCGCGGGCAAGGGCCGGCGGCCGATGCCCCGGCCGAGATCGAACACCCCAAGTATCACTTCGAAGGTCAGGTCACGACGCCCACTGAGGTGAAGAGCGGCGTGGGCGGCATCCATTACGCGACCCAGCGGCTCGACAGGGGCACGACGGTCGTCGTGGTGGGGAAACAGGGCGAGTGGTTGAAGATCAAGCCGCCGGAAGGGAGCTTCTCGCTGGTCAAGAAGCTGAACGTGAGCAAATACGGCGATGGCAAGGTCGGCAAGATCACCGACTCCGCCCAGACCATCCACGCCGGCAGTACCCTGCAACCGGGGATGCAGTGGGCCGTTCAGTGCAAGATGGAGGTCGGGCAGGACGTCACGATCTACGGGGAGATTAACGAATACTACAAGATCAAGCCGCCGGAAAACGCCTACCTTTATGTGCACCAGGATGCGGTCACACCGGTCCGGAGCATCGCCCGCACCGCCGACGGGGCCGATTCGGGCCCGCCGGCCTCCTCCCCCATCAAGCCCTCGGCAACCGGTCCGGCAGCCGAGCCGTTCGCGGTTGGGACGGGCGCCCCCGATCGCATTCGAACGAAATTACATCGGATCTAGGCGGCGCGACCACCCACCCTTCGGATTCGGTCGCCGTGACGCCCGCCACCACCCGCCCCTCCGGCGACGTCGCGGAGCTTCAGCATCTGGAAGCCCAATTCGCCGACGCGAGCAAACAGAGCCTCGCCGATCAGCCCATCGACGAGATGCTGGCCGCTTACCAGAAGCTGGGCACCGATCCGGGAACGCCCGAGGTAACTCGCAAGATGGCGGAAGTCCGGGCCGCCACACTGAAGATCCGCGCTGAGGCACGCGAACAATACGTCGCGTTCCAGAAGCAGCAGGAAGACGCGAAGCAGCGGACCAAGGCCTCCCTGGCCGAGGGCGACGAGATCCGGGAACATCTGGCGAAGATCGAGATCAAGGTTTACACGGCGGTGGGGACGCTCCGTGCCAGCAGCGTTCAGATTTACTCGAGCAAGCCGGGTGAAACACGGGCGACGCTCTACCGCCTGACCGATCCCGGCTCTGGCCGCACGCTCGTCTACGTCCGATCGACCGACCCCAAGTTCGCGGAGCTTCTCGGACAGTTCGTGGGCGTCAAAGGGCCGGTGGCCACGGAAAACCAGTCACAATTGAACCTGAAGGTCATCGCCCCGACGGCTGTCGATATTGTCGATCCGGCGAAGGTGAATAACAGCGTCGCCGCGCGAATGGTCCCGCCCAGCCTGCAACCTAAAGCGGTCGCCGGCGGCGCTCAATAAGCGAAGCCACCATTTAAAAGCGTCACTGGACGCTAATGCGACCTGGCGGCCTTCCTCATCGGAAGGCCGTCTTTTTATTGGTCCTCGGCAGGAATCGGACAAGAATGCTTCACGGTCGCCCGAAAGAAATCCGATGAGAGTTGCGGCAAAGACGCCGCCCACAACACCAAGGGAGGTGCGGCATGAGCTATATCAACCCATTCGCGGCGGTTCTCCAAGCCAGCCCGGCCGCCCAACGGCAACTTTCCGCGGACAAGGCACGACAGAGCCGGCAGTCCACCGCGCTCACGCGGAACATCGCCGCTGACGATGACCGCCTCGAGCACCAGGTCGATAGCGCCGAGTTCGTCTCCTCCATCCACGACGAACAATCGCAGCATGACGAGCCCGGCCAACACCAGCGGAAACGCCACGCCGAGGCCGAAGACACGGACGCCGCCGAACCCCGCCTCGACATCAAAGCCTAAGTCTCCCGTCTGCGCTTCACCGCGAGCGATTTAACTCCCGTCGGTCCCCGTCGCCATGTCCTCTCGTGTGAAGTGATAGAGAAAGACCGCCGCGGCGACGGCGACATTGAGCGAATCCGTCCCAAGGTGCATCGGGATGGTGACGCGGCGCTGACAGGCGTCAACAAACGGCCGCCCCAACCCTTGCGCCTCGCCCCCGAGAAGCAGCCCGAATCGCGGCCGCCGTCGCGCCGACGCCAGCGGCTCGGCCCCCCCGTCGAGGACCGTTGCCGCCAGTTCCACCCCCCACTCGTTTCGGAGCCGCTCCAGATCGCCCCGGAGGTCGGCGGACTGGTAGATCGGCAGGTGAAAAACCGCCCCCATCGACACCCGAACCGACTGCCGCCAGAACGGGTCATGGCAGCGCTCGCCGAGCACGAGCGCATCCGCTCCGAAGGCGGCCGAAATCCGGATGATGGCGCCGATATTCTCGACGTTGGAAATGTCCGGGCAGATCATCAGCGTCAGGCGCTCCCGCCCCTTCGGGATGACCTCCTCCAGCGGCCGATGCGGCTTCCGCCTTCCGCAGGCGATCACCCCGGAATGGAACTTAAACCCCAAGACCTTCTCCATCAGGCGGGTAGAGGCCACATAGACAGGGATCGTGGCCGGAACGACATCGGCCACTTCCGCGGCCCGTCGTTCCGAAAGGAAGACCGAATCAACGACAAAGTCGCTCGCGAGCAGCCGCCGGACCAGATGCTCCCCTTCCGCGATGAACGCGCCGCCGCTTCGGTCCAGCGCCCGGTCCTTCAAGTTCCGATACGGCGCGACGCGCGGGTCGTCCAGGGAATCGATGGGGAATTGCATAAAGGGATCGCTTCCGCCGCTGATTCACGCGGCCGATCGCGGCAAGCCAGAGTATGCGCGGCACGAATCTCCGACGCGAGATGCCCCGCATCATCAAAGCAAGCCGCCGACCCGGGGTGGGCCGGCGGCTTGCCGTGAGAAGGAGCCTTAGTTGCGATCATCGCCGTCAGATGGCCTGGGCGGCCGGCGTGGATCAGGCGGCCGCCATGACTCCTTTGCGGCGAAGCGAAGCGGCCACCAGCAAGCCCATCATGCCCAGGCCGCTCCAGCCAGCCGAAGGGAGCGGCACCGCGACAATGCCTCCGCCTTTGCCCCCATTTCCACCGCCGCCACCCGGGAGCACGCCCCCGCCGCCGCCGGCCGGAACGCCTTTGCCTCCGCCACCCGCCGGCGGAATGTCGATCGGGATCGGCGTCGGCGTCACCACGCCGCCCGGCACCAGCGTGCTGACCGGAAGCGAAAGGTCCACGCCGACCCGGTCGCGCTTGCCGTGACGGAGCCCCTTGAAGTCCGCGACGATCGAGAGCCCCTTGGAGTTGGTCAGCAGATCGATCGCCTGCTCGCCCAAGGTAGCTCCCTGGACGTCGAACAGGAACGACCGCGACGACCCGGCGGCGATCCCATGATGGGCCGAACCGTACAGCTTCACGCCTTCCTCATAGACGCCGAACGGCTTGAGCTTGAGCCCGTGCCGGGGCAACACCGCGTTGAAGCCCCGGCGCCCATCCGTGTCCTCATACTTGGCGGCCTGCGAGCCCGCGATATCGAAGGCAAAACGCGTCAGGTAGCCTTTATGGGACGCGGTCGTGTTCGTCAGCGTGACGGTCAGGAGATCCGTCGTGTTGTCGAACGACGCGGTGCCGGAAAAGCTGGCCCGGTGCTTTACGCTGTTGGCACCGGTGCTGGCGAAAACAACGCTGCTCGTTCCGGCCGACGCGATGTTGGCGCCACCGACGATCACGAGCGCGGCGGCCGCAAGCCGGCGAGCGACCTTACTGGGGAAAGTACGCATCATATATAGCCTCCGTAGCAGTCGGTGCCGTCCGTTGCCGTCGCCCGCGTCGGCCCGGAAATGGGCGCGAGTCGCCCCGGGCGGCCCGATTGGGGTCGCACTTCAAGGCGTGCGGGATTGGCAATCAGTTAGAGCGGGCGACTCACGCGCCCACGGCGGACCGAAACCTCGGACCTGCGGCCGCATCATGGCCGGAAGACCCTTCGACGCCTGGCCGGCATTCCCATCCGGCCAAAAGCTCGAAGGAGATCTGCCGATCAAAGCCCGTCCAAGGACAGAAGAAACATACGTTATGGTTTCGCGCGCGGCGGTCGCTTCCCGAGTGCGGAAGCCCGGAGCGGCCGCAAAAGCAGACGGATAGGAAAGCTGTAGCGTTTAGGTGCGCCCGAAAGCACGTTTTATTAAGGATAGGCGTGTGTCGGGGGAAATTGAATGGGCAAGATTGATCCGGGCCTGAGCGGCATCATGGCCAATGCGACCAGTCCCATGTGCCGGGGATCGGGGTGAGGACGTTCCCAACCTGATAGCCGTTCGGCGGCGTCGCCAGCAGGCTGGGGTCGGCGAGGATTGCTGTGTCGCCGGAGGTTGACACGGCGCCGTCGGCGATCAGGCAGCCATGAAGATAGAAGCCAGTCCGCAGTTGCACGGTGGTCGTCCCGGCAAGGTGGATCAGGCCGTTCAGCTCGCTGGGCAAACTGGCGCCGGGCGTCGGGCTGGTGCGGGAGACTTGGCCGTTGAACCGCACCGTATGCACTCCCCGCGTGATCAGGATCGGGTAGTCCGACCGCTGCGGCTCCCAGTAGATGTCGCCGTTCAAGACGAGGGTCTGGCTCGCCTGGTTTGGGCTCCCGTCGATCACAAGCGTTCCCTTGATATGACTCGCCCGGATCGTCACCGTGCCGGCGCTGGGGAGCTGAAGGTAATACAGGCCGTCCGGATTGGTCACGCCCCCCGGTGCTGTCGTGTTGCTGACGACCGGATGCGCGAAGGTGCTGCCGGAAAAGCTGCTGGCGGGGAGCGCCGTCGCCTTGGACCGGTAGGTCGCAAAGGCGTGGCTCGACGGCATCGTCTTGGCGGCCGCGTTGGCGATCAGCACTGATGGGGAGACCGGCAACGATCCGGTCGCCTTCCCCGCCGACTCCACATTCGCGTGGACCGTTCCCCCCAGCGTCGAGCGGCCGTTGGTTGAGAGTGGCCCGCCAACGGCGATCGTCACGCCTCCGGTGGAGAGCGAGCCCGCCGCATGAACGGCCGCCCGGAGCGCATCGATCCCCCGGCCACCGGCGCCCACCTGGACGCTGTAAACGCGCGTCGCAACGCCGACCTTCCCAATCCCGTAGATCGTGAACGGAGTCGTGTAATCGTCCGAGAAATCACCGTTCGGATCGACTAAGGCCCAGCTCAGCGTCCCGCGCCCCCAGGGTATGCTGAACGCGGTTTCACCGCTGGTGTAACCGTTTCGCCACGCCGAGGGGCTGGCCGCGGCGGCGGCGTTCATCTGGGAGAGGGCGAGCTCGCAGGCCGAATAGGCGGTCAGGCCAGCCTCGTTCCAGTCGTCCGATGCGGTGGCGGATCGCAGAGAGACGCGTGCCGCCAGAACGGCCCCGACGCCCACGACCGTCAGCAACATCGCCACGCCGAGCATCAGTGTGTAGATCGTGCCGCGGGGCTTGAGTCGGGAATGGCGCATCAGCTTTTCCGATCGATCGAACCTGTCGGCCGCGGCGAAGCGTTACTGTGACGTCGTGACGTTCAGCGGATGGCCCGTACGCCGGACGGGCGCTGCGTTCGTGCCGACCCTCAGCTCGACCGCGCCATAGGTGAGAAAATGCGTCGCTGTCGCCGGAGTCGCCTCATAAGCGCCAAAGCTCGACCGAAGGCCGCTCAATGACCACATCCGCCCTGACGGGGCGGTTACGATCACCGTCACCCGACGCACCGAAGAACCCGTCTTCGGTCGCATCGGGGCGGCCGCGTCAACGTCCTCCACAATGACCGAACGCTTCCAGCCCGAGCAGCCGCCCATCGGCGTCCCGTCCTTCTCCGCGGGCCTGGCTTCGACGTAACCGGCATAATCGGTCACACAGGACCACGTGGGCCGGCCGGTCCTTAACCAGGGTTGCCCCGGGTCGGCGAAGGCGCATTGCAGGACTTCGATCAGAAGCTGCTCCCCGAGCGCGGTCCCCTGCTGGCGCTCCGCCTGGAGCAATCTCACGCGGCCGACAGCGGCGAAGCTGGTCATCGCCATGGCCAGCATCCCGCCGCAGATCGCCACGGCCATAATCGCTTCGACCAGCGTGAACGCCGGCCGCCGACCGGCGCGGGTGTAAATGGCGGATATGCTGGATTTCATGGCGAAGTCCCTCGGACATAGACCCGCATGCAGGACGACGTCGCTGACCACCCGCCGGGCGCCCACGCGTACGCCGTGGCACCGCCAGGCCGGCCCGGGGCGAGCACCACGCCGCCTGACTTCGCCGAGCCGCGATACCCCACGACATTGACGGCATAGTGCTTCGATCGATCGAGCCGGGAGAGCGTCTTGAATGACGCCGTCACCCAGGTACCGACATCACTTCCGGCCAGGCAGGGGATCTGCGCCTCTTCCCGGACCGCGGTCGGCCGATTGGAGGCGTCGGCGTCGCAGAACTGCACCTTCACGATCCCATCGGGCGTCGGCGCCGACAGCAGGTCGATCGAAATCTCGGTGACGGTGAAGGAGCCTGCCGAGGCAAGTTGAAAGCCCACGGCGGCCGACGTCGTCGGATCGACCCATGCCTGCGATCCGGCCCCGCCAACAGGGTCGAACGACAGGAGCACCTGCGGCGCCGGCGCTACCGGCGCCCCTGCGATGTCGCGATAGAGCAGCCGGAAATCGCACGATCGCACGTTACGGGCCAACGCAGCCCAGGGCCCGCCGTTGTATTCGCGGGTGAGCGTCCAGGGTGGGGCCGGCGGCGTGAGCGAGGCGTCTCCGTTGGCGCCGGACCAGGCGTATCGAATGGTCTCGGGTCTGCCATCCCCATCCCGGTTCGGGACGGTGAAGGTGAGGGCGGTGGGCGTCTTTTCGGTGAAGTCGAGGGCGACGTTCAGGTCGGCGGCGATCTGATCCGCCGCTTCGGCCGCCGTGGCCTGTCCGGCGGCGTTGACGGCGCCGGCGCCGGGCGCTGCGCCGGCGGCCGCCAGGCCCAGCCGCAGCGCCGCCCCGACCGCCACCGCCAGAATTGATACGATCGCAAGGCTGACCGTCATCTCAACCAGCGTGAAGCCGCGCCGTCCCCGGCCGAGCAACCGCGTTTTCATCCGGCGGCCGCTCATGGGAGGGTCGCCCTTCCGGTTGCGGCGTCGAGGGTGACGGTCTGATCGACATCGCCCACCCGAACGACCACCGTCCCTCCAGCCGAGGGCGAGCCGAACCGATCGAACGTCACCGTCGCTTTCGCCGGCGCACCAAACGCCGCCGAGACCAGCGTCGCCCCGTAGGGTGCCGCGGCGAGGCTGACCCAATAGGCGCGGGTCGGATGATCCGGGTCGAGCGTCTGGGCGAGCGTGTACCCGCCGGATGGGGCCGAGAAGGTGATTGACTGCGGCTGGCTGGTCACGCGCGCCGGCCCGCGCCAAGCCGATATCAGCGACGATTCGCCGGGCGGCCGCCTCCGCCCGGGAGCGGGCGATCGCCGCGCCGTAGTGCGGGATCGCGATCCCCGCCATGGATGCGACGATCGTCAGCACCATCGTCACTTCAAGCAGGCTTTGCCCCCGCCGCCCTGTTCGAGGGCGATGCGTACGGTCGGCGGCCGGCAACGGAGTTGACATGGTGGACCACCTCATGCGGGCGCGACTGGCGGCGGAGCGTGCCCGGCCCCTGCATGAAAGGTCGTCAAAAAGTGACTGGAGGTTAATCAACCGAGACAGGGACGCCGCTCGCCGGGGTTGCGGCGGCTTCGGCATGCTCGCGGTCGGGAAGTGAGCTTCGCTCGACCGGGTTTGCGCCGGCAAGTCGAGCGGCGCGACGGGCGCGGATTGCCCTATAAATGAGCGTCCCGTACGCCAGGCCGTTTAAGAAAATGATGACGCACGCGATCTCCACCTGCATCTGCTGCGTCAGCCCGTGTGGATAGAGCACCGGCATGATGTAGTGGTCAACAAAGCTACCCTGGTACTGCGCTTCCCCGGCGCTGCGGCGGAGCTGGTTCTCCAGGGGCGTCAGCGGACAGAGGCGATGGGACAGCTCGACGTGGATCCCCCACGCGAGGCACGGCAGGTGCGCGAGGATGGCCCAGCGCTTCCAGAGGGCAAGGAACCCCCCAAACAACACGAAGATGACGAAGCTCATGTGGAACAGGACAAGCGCGTCCACCAGGAACTTGAATTGGCCTGCGCTCATGCCCCTCCGTCTCCTTCCGCCGCGACGGGCAGTGATGACCGACACCCCTATCTTCCCACACTTCGGCCTGCGCCGCGACAGCGAACCGGGCCGAGCTCAAGACCGCCACGTGCGATCCTCCAACTGAAGTGCGTCAGGCCCGCGATCGGTTCAGTGGGACGCCATCAGCCGCACGCACCACAGCCTCGACGCGGCCGATGTTATCGGACTTCTTCCGCCGGCCCTACGGATCAGACACACAGACTTAGGTTGAGCGAGGTCGAACCCGATACTTGATTGGAGAAGCGGAAAAATGTGGCGTGCCCGGCGGGTGTCGAACCGATCGACGCGACTGTGACGGCCGGGTGAAGCAGGGAGAAGCCATGATCCTGGGCTCGAACGTATTTGATGCCGTCGTCCGCTCGCTGGAACCGGACGGCGCCCTTCAGGCGGGCGGCCAGCGTCGCGAGCCGCGCGTCGCGCTGCACGAGCGCCTCACGATCCTCCCCTGTCCCGAAGGCGTGGCAGCCGGCTTCGCCCCGCCCCTGAGCGTCCCCGTCCGCGACCTCTCCCGAGGCGGCGTCCGCATCCTGCTCCCCCGCCGGCTCCCGCTCGACACGCAGTTCGTCCTGCTCCTCCCCAAGCCCGTGGGCCTGCTGCACGCCGGCGAATCCGCCGGGGCGTCCGGTGAGGTGGAACGAGTCCCCACCGTCACCGTCCCTAGGGCGGCCGCCGATGGCTCGAACCAGACCGACGAAGTTGTCGCACTGCTCTGCACGGTTACCTACTGGCAGCCGCTGGCGAAAGACCTCTTCGCGATCGGCGGCCAGTTCATCCAAGCCCTCGACACCCTCCAGGCCCCCGCCGACGCCCCTCGACTCGTCCTGCCCGCGCAATCACACGACGCCGTCGAACAACGCGTCGCCGGGTGAGCGGCGGCCGCGCCTTCGTAGGGCACGCATTGCGTCGCATCGCGTGCCTCAGGTAGAGTCTCCGAGAACGGAGACTGCCTATGATGACGCGCGAAGAGTGGAAGGAAGTGGACGAACAGATCGCGAACAGCCCGGACCTGTCGTCGGAAATGCTGGCGGCGGGGGCGATCGCGAATTTAGCGCAGAGCGCGAAAGCAGCACCGCCCGGCTCGGACACACGAAGCCCGCCGATCCCGGCTTCATATCAGAAGGTTTACGACAACACCTGAAGGACGCGCAGGGGCGGACAAGGCGCTCACCGAACGCCTCACATCGAAGCGCGTCATTTACCCCGCCATCCGCCTCAAGCGACGGGTTGAAAACCACGCCCTACGAGAGCATCAATGAGATCTCATCCGCGGTGCGCTGGAGCTGGTCGAGGGTGCGGGCCGGCGGGGCCTGGCGGTCGAGCCATTCATAGACGCGTTCGATCTGCTCGTGGGCGAGCTGGGTAAACCGAGCCTCGATTCGGGCGTTGGTGGCGCGGGTTCGGGCGGTCACTTCGTTGCTCAGCCGCTCGGTCACCCAGGTCGCCAGGGCGTACCCGCCGAGCACCATCAGATCGATGTGGCCGAAGACCGCGTGGTGGGTGATCAGGACGACCGTGAGCAGGTAAGGCGCCGCCTCGGTCCATTTCACGAGTTTCTTGCCGCCGGGGAGATAGCGGAGGAAATTCTCGATCATTTTGGTGTCGCGGGGCGTGGCGTTCCAGCGGCGTTCGAGGAATGCGGTGAGGTCGGCGAGTTCTTCCTCGGCGATGCGGGCCGCGTCGGCCGGGTCGAGCCGCGCGGGGGCGTAGGGTTTGTCGGTGTCTTCCAGCCACTTCTCGGCCGCGGAGCTGGTGCGAAGCAGATCGTCGATGCGGCTCTGCAGCACCGCGAACTGATCGGACAGCGCCGCCTTGAAGTCAGGGACGCCGCCGCGGCGATCGGCCGTCCCCGCCTGGAACATCTCGGGCGAGACTTCCCCCGTGCGAAAGTAGTCCCACGCGACGCGCGGCAGACGGGCCAGGAGCGACGGCGCCTGACGCACCCGGTCGAACACGCGCCCCGGCCCGATCAGATAGAGGATGCTCCGCTGCTGCAACCGGCGCTGAAGCTGCTGAGTCAACGGGTTCACGTCCACCCCGGCGGCCGGCGTCTCCATGGCCCGCAGCGAAGTGATCAACTCATCAGCGGCTTTTCGATCCTCGCGCAGCGGGGCGATCAACTGGTCCGAGAACCGCCCGAGCAGATCGGCCGCCCGCATCTGAAGGCCCGCGGCTCGGCGGCGCGGGGGCGGGGCGGACAGGCTGGCCAGGGCCGCCCGCAGCGCGGCGATGCCCATGGCCGCCGGCGGCTCGTAGGCCGCGTCGTCGCGAGGGATGACGTAGACGGCCGCGGGGCCCGCATCGCCGCCCGCCGCGGCGGCCGCGTCGAGCTGGGCGCGGTAGTCCTCGGCCACCGCCTGCTCCTCGCACTTGTTCATCACGTAGAGCGCTGGCACGCCGTACCGGCGGGCCAGCCGGTAATACGGCAGAAGCTCCGTCATCTGGTACTTTTCCGGCGTGACCAGGAACAGGAGCCCCTGCGCCCACCGAAAGGCGCGATCGGCCTGGGCGTGGTGGGCCGGCTGATCGCCGTCCAGGTCGGGCGTATCGACAATGACGGGAAGGTCGATCGCAACGGCGGCGTCAGGCGCGTGCGGCTCCGACGTGACGGGGCCGGCAACGACAGGATCCGCGCCAGCGACCGCGACGGCGCCCGTCTCGACGACCAGCAGGCTCCCCGGCCGCCCCCGCGCCGGGAGTTCGTCGGGCGCGACCACCACCGGCTCAAGCCCCGTCCACCCCCGCGGCAGGTCGGCCGCCAAGCGAACGATCGCCACCGGGCCGCTCGTAAACGTCCGCCGGAAGCTGGCGGCCGTCAAGGTCCGGCCGAACAGACGGTTGACCAGCGTACTCTTGCCCGTCCCCGTCCCACCGATCACCGCGACCAGCTTGCGGGGGCCGCCACTGTCTCGAAGATGGAACCGAAGCGCGTCGCCATCGGCCCGCCACCGATCGACCACCGCCCGCCGCGCCGCCCCGACGCTGGGCTGGGCGGCCGCCAGCAACGCATCCAACCGCCCGAGGATCGGGCTCATCCGCTCCAACTCTTCCAACCCGGCCGCCCGCTCTTGCATGGTTGAAGCGTAACCGCCTGATGTTGAGCGCGGTAGTCCGGCCGCGACGATCGGCGGCGCATCCGCCTCCTCAAGGCGCGACCCGACACTCCAGCGTAGCGGGACGGTACGAGATAGCGTCGGCGAAGGCCGTAAAACAAGCTCGCGCTCGTCAGGAAGCGGGCAGTCGCCGTACGCGGCGACTGATCCGGGTGATGAGCGGTTGGTTCCGCGCCGAGCAGCGCACATTGAGGATCGACGGCCGCCCGGCCGCGCAAGCGGACCGCTTCTTTCCGGCTCTTTACGGGCGCGGCTCGCTGCGGCGAGAAGCCCACCAGCGAGCCGCGACGGTAACGGAGCGGTTGGGGTCCGGCGTAGAGCGGCGTTCACCGACGAGTGGCGACCGCCCGACCGCGCAACCGGACCGCTTCCCGACGGGCGCGGCTCGATCGATCGTCTTCGGGCGACGTCCGGCGCTTGTTCGTTTGTCACTGCCCGGCCGAGCCGCGGGTTTCGGCGCGGACGTCGCCGACGAGGAACTGTCGCATCCCCTCGCCGATGGAGTTGAAGGGGAGTGCCTTGGCTTCGGGCTTGCCGACCGTTCCGCCGATCTGGATCGAGACGGCGTCCCCCTGGATCGCCGCCAGGAGCTTGTCAACGTCAGGCAGGATCGTCTCGAAGATCGGCAGCTTCGCGTTCTTCAGCGGGCGCGCGGTCCCGACGGCGACGCCGTTGAGTTCGCTGAGCGGCATCTTATCCAGGTCCTTCACCGTCGCCTGTGCCCGCACTTCAACGCCCCTATTGAAGTAGCGGAGGCTGGTGATGTTCATCGCGTTGGCTTCGACGCGGAAGGAGATGTTCCCCTTCCCCGTCGGCTGGCGGACGTCGCCTCCCAGGTGCATCAAGCCATAGAGCGACGCGATCGGCCCAAAGTTGCCGATGTCGGCGTTCTCCAGGCTCACCTGCCCGTCGCCGTAGAGCGACTGGGAGACGCGTTCGACTAAGGTCCGCCGCTCGGTGACGCCCGCGGCCCCGTGGGCCGCGGCCGATGCGGGGACGCTGGGGTCGGTCCCCTGCGGCGTGATGCCCGCCTTGGGCGAGCGGATGCCCGTCGTCCCCCATAGCACCGTTGACCCATTCACGCGGCCGGGCAACGGCTGCTTCATCGCCGCGCCCGCCCGCGCGAGCTGATCCAGGCTCATGTCACGGAACCCCAGCCGCAGATGCGACGAGAGAGACGTCGCCCCGGGGCGGCCGGCTTCATCCTGATTCCGCACAAACCGCGCCCAGACCCGGAGCATGCCGTCGGCCATCTCCAGCGTGTTGACGTCCGGCTGGCTCGGGTCCTGGCGCTTGACAGGGCCGGTCGGGTTGGGGTCGTGGATCTCATCCTCCAGCACCATGCGCAGGATGCCGAAGTCGGGGTCCATGTTCATGAACGCCCGGAACCGGGCGTCACCGACCTGCATTTCACCCACCCGGCCGCCGACGCTCTTGAGCCGGACGTTCAACTCTAGTGGCTCTAGCGCGTGGGCCGTCTCGATAGAGGGCGTGATCCGAAGCGAGCCGTCGAACTTCCCGCCCAGCCGATTGACCGCCGGAAAGAGTTGACCGATCCGCGCCATGTCCAGGTTTTCCATTGATGCGTCAGCTCGCGCCAGGAGCGGATGGTCGAAGTCAACCTGCGACTGCGCGTAGAAGTGGCGCCGAGCAGCGTCGCCTCAAGGTCGCGGATGTCGAGCACCCGATCTTCCATCGCCAGCAGGACACTGGCGTCGCCCAGCGGAACGGCCGCCGGGCCGGGGTTGGCGACGGATTTCGGCTCCAGCGCGATTGCCGTCGCGAGCTGGATCGACGGCGTGTTCACGCGCCAGGGGCGGAGTTCGGGCTTGGCGTTGCCGGGGTCGGGGAGATCGACCACGATCGTGTCGCTCCCGCCGCTGGCGGTGGCGCTGAGGCCGGCCGCGTCAACCGGCACCGGCCATTTGTCGATCTTCAGGTCGCGCACCTCCAGGTGGCGTTGGGCGGACAGGTCGCCGACGATCGAGAAGTTGATCTTCCCGTCCCCTCTTCGCAGCTCGACCGGCGTCACGGTCAGTTGGCCCGCCTTGACGTCCATCGCCGCCTGAACCAGATCGACGATGACCGCCCCATTGGCCGCCTTAAGATCCTTTACCACCATGCGGCCGTTTACGCGGACCTTGTCCGCGCTGGCGATCAGGCCCGGAATATAAATGCTCCACCCGCCGCTCGCGGTCCCGGCGACCCCCTGTTGACGCGCGAGCTCGCCCAGCTCCGCGACGGGGAGGTCATCCACGCGAATCTGAATCGCGGTCGCCTCCTCCTCGTGGACGTAATCGGCCGTGAAGACCCAGTCGCCGCCGAAGAGCTTCAGGTGCTCGGTGTGCAGGTCAACACCGGTATCGGTCACCTTGCCGTCCAGTTTCGCGGCAATGTTGCCGATGGGGCGATCGCGGAACCACAGGTCCTTGCTCGTCAGTTGGCCCTGATCGACGTTCAGCACCAGCGGACTCAAGGTCCCCGAGACGGTGACGATACCGTCCAGGTCGCCGCGCAGCACCGGCGGGGGCGGCGGAGCGCCCGGCGTTGAGCCGGCCGCCGCGGCGACGGCGCGATTGCGGGCGGCCTGCAGCCCCTGCTTTGGCGGCGCGTCGGGGTTGTTGGCCACCTCCACGGTGAGGGAGACGGGCTTGGGGTTGTCCGTGTCGTAGGTCCCGTGGGCCGAGACCGACGCCTCGGCCGCTCGGAACGTGAGCTGCTTTAGCGTGAACAAGTGCTTGTCGATGGTCGTGTCGATGTTGAACGCCAGGGCCTCATCCTCAATCAGCGGGACGGGCCAGCCGTCACCGCTGATGGTCAGCGACCCTTTTCCCTGGTTCGTATCGAGCTCTCCCGTCGCCGACACATGGCGGCCGACGGCTTGCCCGCTGCTGGATTGGGCGACGCCACCCGGCGCCTCCGGCAGGCGCACCGAGGCGAGCGTCAGCAGCGTCCCACGAACGCGGCCTTCCAGCGTCATGCCGTTGAGGGGGACGTTGTGCTTCGGCCCCTTCAAAAGCAGGCTATTGGCGGTCACCTGCCAGTCGAGGCTCGACCAGACGGAGCCGCCGGCGGTGATGTCGAGCTTCCCGTCCCAGCCGCGCGTGTCGGTCAGGGCGCCGGTGCTATTGAGGTGCGCGGTGACCTCCGGCCGCCCCTGGAGACGGGTTGCGATCGTCGCGTCGATCGAGCCGCTGGTGCTTGCTCCGCGGCTCTTGCCGTTCGACGGCGGCGCCAGCGCCAACTCCTGCCAGAGTGCGAGGATGTGCCCCCCCTGGGCGGCGATGTCATAGTTCCCGTCCACCCGAATCGCGCCGCCCGATGCGAGGATCTGCAGTGCCTGGGCCGTCGCCTGTTTGCCGTCGAATGAGACCATGCCGTTGGAGACGACGATCGTCGGCGCGAGCGGCTGCCCGGTGGTCATTGCCAGCTTCACCGGGCGGACCTCGATTGCGCCCGCCTGGCTCGTCACGTCGGCCGCCCCCGATACCGAGGCCGTCCCGGCGGTGAGCGAGTCGATCCGCAGCCGCCCGCCGATCGCCGTCCCGGCCTGGCCGTTCCACTGCGCCTTGAGCTGGATGGGCGGCAAGCCGGCCTTCCACGGGCGGGCCCAGTCGTTGATGTTGGAAATGTCGATGGCGACCTGGTGGCTCCAGTCGCCGCCAGGGGCCACCCTCCCCGAGAGGCTGACGTGCCGCGGCACGTCCACCTTATAGTCGTAGACCAGCGGCCCGTCCGGATCGCCGGTGACGGTGACATGGTCGATCGTGGCCGCGCGACCCACGTTGTCAGTCACGAGCACCTTCGCATCGTTCACGCGGATGCCGGGGAGCTTAGGGGGCTCCGTCGCCTTGCCTGACTCATCCTGCCCCTGCTTCTTCCCCCCGGCACGGCCGATCAGCTCGGCCACTTCAAGCAGGTTCCAGCGCCCGGCCCGATCCTGCACCACATGAAGCGTCGGCGAGTCGATTTCCACCGATTTGACTTCGACGCTAAACCCCAGGATCAGCAGCGGAAGCCAGGTGTGCTTGACGCGCATCGACGGCACATCGACAAACGACTGCTGCGCCAGGGGGAGCGACAGTTGAACGTCCGAGAGGTACGTGTTGCCGAACCAGCCCGTATGAAGCGACCGGGCCGACGCCCGCAGCCCCAATTGCTTCTCCAGTTGGCCCAGGACCAGCGACCGGGGAAGCGTCGTCGCCAGCACCACCTGGACGGCGACGATCGCGAGAAGGAGAAAGACCAATCCGACGATGCCTGCGCGAAGGGCCCAGCGCCGCAACCGATGACGCCGGGGCGGGGCCGCGGCCGCCGGGCGCGCCTCCGGAGTCGCGCCCGCGGGCTCAGGTTCGTCGGCAGGGGCTTCGGGGACCGTCGAAGCAGAACGTGCTTCGCGCGACTCCCGCGACGGTGGCTTGGCTGGGGAAGAACTGAACTCGGGCGACGTCTTCGCCGCGCCGGCCTCCGCCTCGGCAGCCTGGGCGCCGGTCGCCTTGTCAGTCGGTTTTAGGGATCGCCCAAAGAATGCCATGGGAACGCCTTTCGTCGGTTCTGCCCCCCACACGACGCAACTCGCGTGCCGACCAGTTCGCTGGCGGTTCGTCAGGAGCCGGAGCCGACCCATTCTTCAACTAAGTCTATGAGAAATATGCGGTTGACAGTCTCGGCGACTCATCCCTCGCCGCCCGCGGGGTGGGTTCAGGACCGTCAGGATAAACCCGCTTCGGAATGCCGATGCGACATTGATCCGTTTCGCAATCCTCGGCCCGGCGGCCGCGGTGGATGGGACCCCGCACTCATTTCTCCGACGGCGGGATATTTCCGACGGTGCGGGGCCCGGTCCCGAAGATCCAGTAGTCTTCGCGCAGGGTCCGCCCGATGAACGGGCCGGACTGGGCGACCAACTCGCCCGTCTTGGCGCGATAGGCGACGATCGCCACGCTGGCAAAGCCGCGCTGCTTGGTCGTCTTAAGGATCGCCAGCTCAGGCGTCGCGCTGGCGGTGGCGACGGATGCGGTCGAGCTTGCGGCGCTGCTGGCGGCGCTGCCGAGGGTGGCCGCGGGAAGTCCGAGGAGGAACTCGTAACGGTCAATACCGACGCCCCCACTGCGCACTTCCACGATGACGGTCGCTCCCTCGCGCGTGGGCGTCAGCCGGACCCCTTCCCGCAGGAGCTTGGCCCGCAACTCGCCCAGCAGGAACGCATGCTCCAACGCGGGCTGGAGCAGCAGCTCCCGCTCCATCGACGCCTGAAGCGGCGGGAAGAGGTAGCTGGAATCGAGGTAGACCAGTTGATCCCGCAGGCCATCCATGGACAGTTGCTGGATCGCCTGCTGCGACGCGCCGGTCAGCAGGAACTGCTCCGTCGCGGAATGGGTCGGGTCGGTCACGCGGACCGTTGCGCAACCACCTTCCAGAGCAAGGAGGGCGAGCAGGCTCACGCAACGGGCGACCCAAGCCGCCAATCGACGGTAATCCGACGATCCATCGAACGGAGCCTGAGGGCGATCAATTGGAAAAGAGTTCGGCATCTTGTCGTGCGCTGGGCCTGATCCGTTACGCCCCACGGCTTTTCGAAACGGGCTTCATGAACCGCCGGGGCGGGGCGATCCTAGACGGAAACGTGATATCGCGGAACGGACGATTCGTTTTCGGAGATCTCCGCCTGTTGGACCGACACCACTCCGAGCAAAGAGCAAAGATCAAGCCGAACCGGCCGAGACCGGGGCATGCGTCTCATTCGAGAGGTGCGGCCGGTCATGGCGTGGCGAAGAAGGGGGCCGGATCACCCCCTGGGAACGCCAACGTCCCCCGGCGGCCGCTCGCGTCGAGCCGACGAGGACGTCGGCGCCGCCAGGTTCAGAGTTCTGGAACGGCCCTCTGGGATGGGCACACGCATCCTTTGGCCCTCGCGACGTGGCATCGGCATTCCCGTCCTCGCCTCGTGAAGCCCTCCGCCCGCCCGTGTAGCATGCCCGCATGACGCCCGCGGCCGAACAACTTGTCCGGGAGACGATCGAACTGACCGGCGCGGAGAAGCCCGACCTGCTTGACGCCGACGCGCCGGTGCTGACGACCAGCGCCCTTTCGACCCAGCCCGAAGAGGCGGGCTTTTACCTGATCGGGTTGATTGGCGGGAAGGACGTCGGCAAGAGCGCGCTGGTGAACGCGATCGTCGGCCGCGGGATCACCGATTCGACGAGCCACGGGCCCGGGACCGAGATAGCGGTGGCCTATGCGCATGTCACCCAGGAGCCGGCGCTGCGGGCGCTGCTCCAGCGCGAGGTGCCGGGGCGCTTTCGGATTGTCACCCACGATATCGCGACGCTGCGCCGCCAGGTCCTGCTCGACCTGCCCGACATCGACAGCCACTACCAGGCCCACCTGGCGGTCACCAAGACGATGCTTCGGCACATGCTCTTCCCGGTCTGGGTGCAGAGCATCGAAAAATACGCCGACTTGCAGCCCCAGCAGATGCTCGCCCGCGTGGCGGCCGGAAACGCGGTCCAGAACTTCATCTTCTGCCTGAACAAAGTTGACCAGCTCGGCGACGACGCCCCACCGGGGCCGGCTCGCCCCGGCGCCGCGAGCGCATCCGGCGCTTCGGCCGCCACCACCCCAGCCACTATCTCAAGAACTACAACCGCGGCGCGAGAACTGCGCGACGATTTTGCCGCGCGGCTGGCTCGCACCCTCGCACTTCCGGCGCCTCCGGAGGTCTTCCTGATCAGCGCCCGCCATCCCGAGCGATATGATCTGCCCCGCCTCCGCGATCGCGTCGCCCACGAGAAAACCGAGGCGGCCGTCGTCCAAAGCAAGGAGCTTGCCAGCCGCAAACAGGAACAGTCGCTCGTCGCCTGGCTCGCGGGCCTGCGGCTGGAGGAACGCGCCGAGCGTCTGGAGCGCCTCCGCGAGGAGGCCGAGGAGCTTGCCGCACAGCGGCTGGCCGTGCCGCTGGTCGAGCAGGTCCTGCCGCGGATCGCGGACGACCCGGCCAACCGCCAGGCCCTTGCCGACGATATCCTCGCCGAGCGCGTCGCCCACTGGCCGCTGGTGAGCCTGATCCACACGCTGCTCGCGCCGCTGTTCACGCTCATCCGGACGATGGGGGCCAAGCAGGCGATCACCCTTCAGGGGGCGGACGCCCTGGTCGAATATCACCTGCTCGGCCGCGGTGCGCCCGCCTCGACATCGGCCGCGTCCCACGCGTCGGCGGTCGGCTGGTCCGCGGCCGCCGCCGTCCAGTCAACGTTTGCAGCCTTGCGGCAGTCGCAGCCGGCCCTCTCGACGCTGTATCGCGGGAACAAGCTCTGGGAAGACCTGCCGGCGGACATGGCGGCGTCCGACCTTTCCCGGCGGCTCTCGGGCGTCGTGGAACGCCAGCGCGCCGTCGCCCGCCAGCGCCTCGACGGCCGCGGAAGTTTCGCCTCCGCCCCCGCGCGCTGGCTCCTCACGATCGGCGCGGTGCTTTGGTTCCCACTGATCCAGCCGATCCTCGAGAACGCGCTCAAGCTGGGGATCAGTTGGCGCGCCTGGCCGCAGCTGCTCGGCCTGGTCGTCGAAGTGCTTGGCACGACCTATCTTCTCCGCAGCGCCGGCTTCCTGACGATCTACTTCCTGGCCCTGTGGCTCGCGTTGCGGTGGAACACCCAGCGCAAGGTCGCGCGGATGCTTTCCCGCTGGCGCCTCGCCGGGGACCCCGACCCCAGCCTCAACCTCGCCACGCAATCCCTCCAATGGGTCGAAGCCCTCACAGACCCCATTCGCCACGCCCACGAGCGAACAGCCTCCCTGGCCCAACGGGTAGGCGAACTACGGAGAAAGGAAATGCTGAAGGCTGAATGCTGAAGGCTGAAATGCTGAAATGCTGAAGTCTGAAATGCTGAATGAGACAAGCCCTCTGATCCCTCCGCATTTAGCACTCAGCATTCCGCGTTCAGCATTTCCGCTTCCTCTTTCATCCTTCATCCTTCATCCTTCACCTTTCCACCTTCCCATCCCCCTTGCTCCCCTCCCGTCGCCATGCGAGGATTCGCGGCCATGACCCCCTCTCCGTCGCTCCCGTACTTTTCAGGGGCTCAACCCCGGTTGCGGTACTGGGCGGCGTATCGGTTCATGTTCACCAACCCGAACTGGCCAAAGAACCTTTTACTGTGCTCGGTCTGCGTGCTGATCCCGATCGTCGGCGTGATGGTCTTGTTCGGCTACCTGCGGGACATCCTGCTGGAGCGGCTTGAAACGCTGGACGAAGAGCGGCCCAACGGTTACCCCGACCTCGACTTCGCGCTCTTCGGCCAGTACCTGCAACGCGGCCTGTGGCCGCTGGTCGTCCACCTCGTCGCCAGCGTCGTGCTGGTGCCGGTCTTCGCCATCGCGATGGCGCCCGTCCTGCTGATCCCCGCAATGTCGCTTCGCGGGCCCGCGACGTTCCTGGTCATCGCCGCTTCTCTGCTCCTGAGCCTTTCCCTCGGCGTCCTGTCTACCGTGCTGCTCGCCCCCCTGATGATCCGGGCGGCCCTGGTGGAGGAGTTTGGCCCCTCTTTCGACTGGCTTTGGATCCGTGACTTCGCCCAGCGAATGTGGCGCGAGCTTCTGCTCGGGACGCTCTTTCTCGCCGCGACCAGCGTCCCGCTGATGATGCTCGGCTATGCCGCGTGCCTGGTCGGCCTCTACCCGGCGATGGCCTTCGCGGCCTTCGCGCAGTGGCACATTTACTTTCAGACGTACCGGATCTATCTCGCCCGCGGCGGCGCCTTCGTCCAGCCCAAGCCGGTTGTCCAGCGGCCGATCGGGCCGGCATTCGCCGTTGGAGCGGCCGCCCCCGGCGGCTTTGCCGTCCAGCCGACCGGCTATTCGCCGCCCGCGCCGTTTCCGCCGACGCCGTCGATGCCTCCGCCGCCGCCCGGCCCGCTACAATCCGGGAATGATCCGCATCCGTGAAATCCTGGACCCCGAGCTCAAGCACAAGATCGTCGCAGCGCTCGCCGCCCGCCGCGGCTGCCTGGCGGCCGCCATCCCCGAATGGTTCGAACTGGACGACCACGACTTCGTTGACCTGCTGAACGACCTGCGCGACGAACAACTCGATGAGCGACACGACCCGCGGATGTGAACGGCCCTTCGCCCCGCTGTTCAATCAAGATCCGTCACCGATTGGAAGCTGGCAGGGAGATCGACCGCTTCATACCCGTCGGCGAGCGGCAGGCTCACGCCGATCTCGTCCAGGGGCACGACGGCCGCCAATCCCTCGTACGCCTGGCGGACAAACCCCTCGGCCGCCCGGCGATAGACGACGGCCGCCGGCGCATCCTGCTCGATCAGGATCAGATTCGAGAGCGATGCGAGCGTCAGATAGGCGTCTCGCTTCTCCCCCTCGTCCAGGCGACGGGTAGAAGCCGACATCACCTCGACGACTACCACAGGCTCGTCCTGAAACGAGTCCGTCGGCGGGTTCGGTGTGCAAACCACCGACGCGTCGGGGTAATAGAACCGCGTTTGACCCCCGACCCGAAGGCGAATCTTCGTGTCAGAGTTGAACGCCCGGCATGGGCGGCCGCGTAACCGCGTGTGCAACGCGGCGGCGACATTCGTTGAGATCAGGTTGTGGGCATTGGTCGCCCCAGCCATCGCGTAGATGACGCCGCCGAGGTATTCGTGCTTCGTGGTTGAAGCGAGTTCCCCGGCGAGATAATCATCAGGCGAGACGAGCTTGAGGCGTTTCGCGGCCGTCATGCAACGATTGTAAATCCGGCGCGACACGACGAACAAGGCGCGGGCCTGCCTGAACGGAAGGCGCAGCGTTTGGCCGTCTTTATCGACAAAATTGCCTGCACGATGCGGAAAGCGGCCTGAGCGTTTTTTGGGCAAGCCGACGTTCTCGTCGGCCTTTTGCATCGAGCCGACAAGGGCGTCGCCGTTCCAAGGTTCAGAGTTCCGCCTGTGGCCGGGGCGGGCGCTGCGAGGCCGGGAACTCAACCCGGTCATAGATCTCCGCGAGCGGCAGGGAGAGATTAAGGCCGGGCAGTTCGACCGACCCATCCAGCTTCCGGTCCTCCCGCATCAGCCAAGACCCATCCGGCCGCCGCTCAAACGTTTCGACATGGGGCACCTCCTGCGATACCAGTACGTAACCGCGAAGTGATGGGATTTGGCGGTAATTGTCGAACTTCAGGCCCCGGTCGTAGGCCTCCGTGGAAGGGGAAAGGACCTCAATCACCAGTGTCGGGTTAATCGCCGTCTCTAATCGGGAATCTTGGTCGTCGTATTTTAATGCCTCACAATAGACGCTTACGTCGGGGTAAACGCGTAAACCCGTCGCTTGAATCGCGACCCTTTGATTCGACTCGTAGGGCGTACAAGGGTTCCCTTTGAGTCTCTGGCGAAGCTCTCCGCCAACATTCATAACAATCAGGCTGTGGCGAGAGGTTCCCCCCGCCATCGCGAAGATCTCACCGTCGTAGTAGTCACTCTTATACGTCGCGACACGCTCAAGGGTGTAATACTCCTCTGGCGTGTAGCGCTTCACCGGTTGTGGCAAGCCCATGGAGTAAACCTATCAGTTGTTCGGGGGACCGACAACGACGCGAAGAGGCCCTGTAGCGGGCACACTATGTGTGCCAAGGCCGCGCGGACGGCACACGGAGTGTGCCTGCTACCTTCGAATTCACCGAACTTCGACGCTCCGTCGGCGTTTTACTCTGCCCGAGCGGCACGATACACTGCCCGGTTCGCAAGAGTTCGCGTTCCCTCGAAAGATTCGTATGGCTAAGCGGTCGCAGAAGATACGGTCCGTCGCGTTCGTCAGCCTCGGCTGCCCGAAGAACCTCGTTGATAGCGAGCGGATGCTCGGGCTGCTCGCGGCCGACGGGTTGGCGATTACCCACAACGCCGCCGAGGCCGACGCGATCGTCATCAATACTTGCGGATTCCTTGAAGCCTCGAAAGACGAAAGCCTGCGCGAAATCCGCGAGGCGATCGAGATGAAAACGAGCGGCCGCTGCAAGCGCGTCGTCGTCGCCGGGTGCCTCGTTCAACGCCATAAGACCAAGCTCCTCAACGACGCGCCGGGGATCGATCGCCTGGTTGGCGTCTTCGATCGCGAACACATCGTTGAGGCCGTGAACGGCGCCGAGAACCCGCGCCAGGAGCACGGGCACTACCTGGGGAAGTATCACGACCTGTCGAAGGAGCTGGCCGCCAAGGCAAAGCTCGAAGGGGGCGCGGCGGCCGACGCGCTAGTGGGCCTGCCCGACGCGCTGGCCAACGGCGACATCCGCCAGACCAAGACCAACCGCCTTCCCGTCTTCGAAGACGACCGCGCTCGCCTCCGCCTCACGCCGCGGCACTTCGCCTACCTCCGGATCAGCGAAGGGTGCAACCAGGGTTGCACCTTCTGCACGATCCCGTCCATCCGCGGGCTCATGCGATCCAAGCCCATCGAGCAACTCCTCGCCGAGGCCCGCGAGCTGGCGGCCGACGGCGCGGTCGAGCTGAATCTTATCGGGCAAGACACCACCAGCTACGGCACCGACATCAACTACGCCGCCGGCCTGTCCGGCCTGCTGCGAACGCTGGACAAGGAACTGACCGACGTTCACTGGCTGCGGCTGATGTACGCGTATCCCTCCTGCTTTACGGATGAGATGATCAAGACGATCGCGGAGCGGCCGCGAATCGTAAAATACATCGACATGCCCCTCCAGCACATCAACGACGACGTGCTGACCCGCATGCGTCGCCGCGTGACCCGTGCCCAGATCGAAACGCTGCTCGACAAGCTGCGGAAGTGGGTGCCGGGCATCACGATTCGCACGACGTTCATCGCGGGCTCACCCGGCGAGACCGACGCCCAGCACGAGGAGCTCGTGAAGTTCGTCCGCGAGTTCGGGTTCGACATGATGGGCGTGTTCCCCTATAGCGCCGAGCCGGGCACGCCCATGGCGAAGCTGCCGGGGCAGGTGCCCGACGACGTCAAGCGGCAGCGCGTCGAAGACTTGATGCTCGCCCAGCAGGAGGTCGCGTTCGCGCGGGCGAAGCGGATGGTCGGGCAGACGATCGAGGTCCTGGTCGATCGCCCTGCCGGCCGCGACGCGGAAGATGGCTTTGTGGCGCGAAGCCACGCACAGGCGCCCGACATCGACTCCGTCACGTACGTGCATGGCGCCGGCCTTCACGCCGGGCAACTGTTGAACGTGAAAGTCACGGATTATCAGGCGTACGACCTGATCGCCGAAGTGCCCCGCAAACGGTCGCGCAGCCTTGCGGTCGTCAGATCGTGATCGCCCTGCTCGGCCCTACCTGCATGTGCGCGGTCCACGCCGGGGCCGCGCCGGCAACGGAAGCCGCGGGCCCGGTTGTCACTGCGGCCGCCAAGCTCGAACGAACCCTGCCGCGCCTCCCCGCGTATGCGCGGGATAAAGGTCATGCGATGCGCGGGCGGCATCCACTGGCCGGCTGATCCGTCGTTTTTCCACCACGGGCCCCACAACCATCGAGTAACATTGCGGTGTAATCTGGGGAACTGATTGACCCACCCCTCGTTTGTCGGGCTGGACGATTTACAGGCGGAGAGAATTGATCATGGCGAAGCTATCTCCCTCGCGGCCGGCAAGCTGCATCGAGCCGCTCGAAGCTCGGACTCTGATGTCCGGCGCGCCGGCGGCCGTTGTCGAGAACCTGGACATCCTCCCCGGCCCGGAGCGCCTGGTCTTCAATTACATCAAACACCTGGACACGACCGTCCCCAACTCGGTACACGACCACGCGACGATGCGGCTGCACAACAATGGGACAGCGCCGCTGATCATTTCGTCGATCGCGATCAGCGGGCCGTGGAAGATCTCCAGCGCCTCGCCGATGACGTCCATCCCCGCCGGAAAGTACGAGGACATCACCCTGCAGTTCATCCCGACCAAGGTCCCGGCCTACACGTTCAACCAGACGGACGGGCCGTTCAACCCGAAGCTCGCCGGCGTCTATAACGGCACCCTGACGCTGGGCACCAACGACCCCAAGAGCCCCAAGGTCGTCGAGCAGCTTTCCGGCTGGTATCAGGACCATTCGGAATATTCGGAGGAGCCCAGCCTGCAATCAGTGGTGAACCTGCTGTCGAACTACAAGACGAACATCAACTCCAAGCCGGTCCCCACGCTCGATGTGACCTCGACGCAGAAATACTACGGGGAGGAAGTGCAGAGCGCCTACTGGACGGCCGCCAGTTCCAGCCAGCCGGTGAACGTGCGCGTCCTGGCGTCTTATCACAAGATGCTGCCGGTCGTTTTTGCCTGGTACAACAAGGGGTCGCGAAGCGGGCATAACCTCTTCACGATTGCCGACAGCGGCGGGCAGACGCTCCTTCCCGATCAGCAGGGCAAGCCCGGCACGAAGGCGGCCGGCACGTTCAAGCCAACCGGCCCGTTCGGCTTTAAGCTCGACTACGAGTTCACCGACGACAAGCTCAATAACTCCGGCGGAGCAGGCCACCACATCCGAGCCTACCCGCTGCGCGACCACACCGGGGCGATCATCCCGAACACCTACTTGTTCGGCCTGGACTACAGCCCCGGGGCGGCCGCCACCGGCGAGAACTTCGACTACCAGGACGAAGTCTGGATCGCGACGAACATCAAGCCGGCCGGGAACTGAAGAATGACCTGATTGAAACGGAATCCTAAGACGAGGCCCGCGTCACCTGACGCGGGCCTTTTTCACCACTGAACCACCTGTCTTACGTCCACCTTGTCAACCTTCTTACGCGAACGGCGCAGGCACCGTTTGTGCCGCTTTTCCTGAAAGCCCGAACGGTGGCCGCGGCCGTTGGAGGTTTGGCCTGGGCGCCTGTGTTTCACAACGGGGGTCGAGACGCCCAGTATTCCACTTGTGCGGCGCGCCGTGCGAAGCGGAGGCATTCAGCGATGCCTCGCGGCTGACGAGGGGCCGCGTTTCGGGTATTTTCCAGCCCGGCGCCTCCGCCGCACGTCACGATTGCTTCATGCGAATCAGGCGAGGCTGCCCCCTACCCAAGGACCCTGTAATGAAAAGCCTAACGACGGACGGTTCGTCCCTCCTGCGACGCCTCGCGGTGATCGGGCGCCAAAGCCTCACGGCGGCGTCGCTGTTGCTCCTGGCGTCGGCCGCCCCGGCCCTGGCGGCCGACGCGAAGCCGGAACTGGTCCACCCCGCGGCCGCCGGAGATGAGCCGGTCGCCCCCGGGCCGCAGACGCCCATCCACTGGAAGAAGACCACCCTCTCCACCACCTTCTACTGCGAAGGCGCGAACTTTGGTGACTTCAATCATGACGGCAAGATGGACGTCGTCAGCGGGCCTTACTGGTACGAAGGCCCGGACTTTAGCTCCGACAAACGGCACGAGATCTACGCCCCCAAAGAGTACAAAGCCGACGGCGCCTACTCGGAAAATTTCCTGACCTTCGTCGCCGACTTCAACGGCGACGGGTGGGATGACGTTCTGGTGGTCGGGTTCCCCGGCAAGGAAGCTTTCTGGTTCGAAAACCCCAAGGGGGCCGATCGGCCGTGGGAAAAGCACGAGGCGTTTCATGTCGTCGATAATGAGTCGCCCGGCTTCGGCGATTTCCTTCGCAACGGCAAGCCCGTCCTGATCTGCATGAGCGGCGGCCAGATCGGCTATGCCCAGCCCGACCCGGCCAACCCGACGGCGCTCTGGTCATGGCACCCGGCATGCGAGAAGACCAAGGACTACCAGAAGTTCACGCACGGGATCGGCTGGGGCGATGTGAACGGCGACGGCCGCAACGATCTCCTCGTGGCCAAGGGATGGTACGAGCAGCCCGCCGACATCAACTCAACCGCGCCGTGGGCCTTTCACGCGGCCGACTTCGGCAATGGCGGCGCCCAGATGTACGTCTACGACGTCAACGGCGACGGAAAGCCCGACGTCATCACCAGTATCCAGGCGCATGGGTACGGCCTTGCCTGGTTCGAGCAGAAGGATGACGGGAAGTTTGAGAAGCATCTGATCGTCGGCGCCAAGGCGGCCGAGAGCCCCTATGCCGTTCACTTCTCACAGCCGCACGCCCTGTTCATGGCCGATGTTGATGGCGATGGGCTGCCGGACCTCATCACCGGAAAGCGCCACTTCGCCCATCACTCGCATGGCGACGTGGAACCGCTTGCCCCGTCCGTCCTCTATTGGTTCCAGCTCGTTCGCAAGGATGGCAAGGCCGAGTTCGTCCCTCACCTGATCGATGACGCGTCGGGCGTCGGGACCCAGGTCGTCGCGGGCGACCTGAATGGCGCCAAGCGGCCGGCGGTGATCGTCGGCAACAAGAACGGGACCTTCGTCTTCCAGCAGGAGCCGTCCAAATAGGGGACGCGGGATGTTGTTCGAACAAACGAAGCGGCCGAGGCGCGGACAACGCCTCGGCCGCCTCGTTTGCACGTGGTTGCTTTCCCGGCTTACCCAACCGGCGCATCCGTCACACCCCATCGAAACGTCACGGGGATCCGCACGTCGGGGTGCAGGCTCTGGGTGACCGGACAATTGTGGGCCGCCTGCTCGAGCTGCCGGCGCACGTCGGGTGTGACCTCGTGCGGCACGGCGATGTCAACCGTCAGCCGCCCGACGCGGCGCAACGGTTGGGTCACCATCTCTTTAACGACCCTCGCGCTCGCTCCCTCCAGCGCCACGCCCAGTTTTTTCGCGGTGATCCCCATCGTGGTGAGCATGCAGGTGCCCAGCGCGGTGGCGAGCAGGTCGGTGGGGGAGAAGCTTTCTCCCTTCCCCATGTTGTCGCGGGGCGCGTCGGTGGTGAGCCGTGCGCCGGAAGGGGCGTGGGTCGCGGCGGTGTGCAGGCTTCCCTCATACGCTATATCTATTTCGACCATAGTAAACCTCGTCAAGCTCCGTTTGGCCTCGGGCTATTCTCCGGCGGGACTTAGCGGCGATCAAGCCGGCCGGGGCGGGCCGCCGTAAAAAAAGGTGCCGCGACTCTTTTTGTGTCAGCGGTGTCGCTTTGCGGGGCCGGGCGCGGGCATTGGCGGGGCCGGGAGGAGATTTTTTCGTTTTGAGCCGACTTTTCGCTTGATCGATTTCCCGCATCCCCGTATTTCCTGTTCCGCAAAAGGTGTCAGAAGTGGTTGCCGCCCCGGGGGCCTGGCCGCCCGATCTGTTCTATCCGACGCCCGAGAACCTGGTTCGTTAACAGAGGAATGAGATGGCACGACCGTCCAAGTCGAGTGAGTGGTGCGCCGCCCTGGCCTCCCGTTTCACCCCCGTCTGCAACCGCACCGGCGCGAACAGCGCCGGCGCGAAGTGGAGCGCGCGGTCGCCCCATGCGGCGCCAGACGATCACTCGTCGCTGAACGGTCCACAGAGCCCCCGCCGGGCCCCTTTGTTCGAGGCCCTGGAAGATCGCCGTCTGCTGTCGTCCGTGGCGCTTTCCAACGGCGTGCTCACGATCGAGGGGAACGCCCCCGGGCATAACAAGCTGACGGTGCAGAGTGCGTCCAGAGGGCAGATCTACGCCTCGGCCGATGGGATTCACCGGAAGCTGTCGCTCAGGCAGATCAAGTCGATCTCCGTCCTTCGCTTCGGCACCGACAGCCTCTTCGTCAGCCCGGGCCTCAAGGGCTACGTGAAGATCACGGTTGTCGGTGGCTCAAAGCCGACGCCCACGCCCACGCCGACCCCTACGCCGACACCCTCCCCCACGCCGACGGGCGCGCCGGCGTCGTCGGGCGGGTCGGGCGTCCCGGCCGCCGCGTCGGGCGGCGCCCGGCGCCGGTGATCACAATCATGGGCGCTGGCGGGATCGGGCCCGACTCGGTGCAGGTGAACGCCCTGAACAGCAACGTCGGCGCGGGCACGCCGCTCACGGCGCGGTATCAGTGGGACTTTGGCGACCCCTCCGGCCGCTTCGATCAATTGACCGGGTTTAGTGCGGCCCACGTCTATAACAACCCGGGCGTCTACACGGTCACGCTGACGATCACCAACGAAGCCGGCAAGATCAGCAGCGCGCGGGCGTCGGTCTCGGTGCTGGCCGACAACCGGCGGACCATCTACGTTGACACCAACGGCAACGATTCGAACAACGGGCTATCGCCGAGCAGCCCGATCCGGACGGTCGCCCGGGCCAACGCCCTTCAACGCGCGGGCAACGTTCGCCTCCTCTTTCACGATGGCGAAACGTTCCCCGTCACCACGCCGATCGGCATCTCGGTCGTCTCCAAAGACGTACTGATCGGGTCGTACGGCTCCGGGGCGCAGCCCGTGCTCAAGATGACGGCGCATTCGACGATGATCCATACGTACGCCGACCACACCGTCATCCAGGGCCTTACGTTCGACAGCGTGTTTACCCCCGTTGGCAACATCGCGAACCACTTCACCGGGATCGCGCTGGCGATCGGCGGCACGAATCAACTGGTCCGCAATAACACGTTCCTGAACGTTGACGACGCGATCAACACGAACACGATGCCCCACGGGCTGCTGATCGAGGACAACACCGCCCCCGACCCGACCGGCATCCGTGGCTACTTCTTCTGGTGCCAGGGCTCGGACGAAGTCGTGCTTGGCAACACGGTCGTCAACTCGACCCGCGAGCACGTGATGCGGGCGAGCCTCTTCTCCCATTTGCTCGTCGCCTATAACGACTTCACCAACGCCAACCGGCAGAACGTGGACCCGCAAGATTTTTCCAAGGGGACGATCGAGATCCAGAAGGGCGCGTATGCGTACGTCGCCTACAACAACGTCCACGGCGGCCCGATCCGCACCGGCCCGCTCGGCAACCACTCCGAAGCGAGCAACACTTCGACCGAATGGGTCGTGCTCGACGGGAACCAGACGCACGACTACCCGATCAATATCTACACCGGGTCGCACCATGTGATGATCCGGAACAACATCCTGAACGACACCAACGGCGTCGGCATCGCCCTGATCCCCAAGGACTCCGAAGGCCGCTACCTGCTGGATATCCAGATCCTCAACAACACGGGGATCAACAGCGGCCACGTCGGCCAGTTCCTGCACACCGCCGGCGCCGCCACCCCGGGCTCGATCACGCTGGGGAACAACCTTTACATCGCTCCCAACCTCACCCCCGGCACCTATGGGGCGGCCCCCGTCTACGTGACGGAGACCGACCTGACCAGCTTTAAGGCGATCTTCAACAACATCTGGCCTGACCCGGTCAACATTTTCCGGTATGCCCAAGGGGGCATTAACTGGGTCTGGCCGAACTACACGGGCACGATCGGCTTCAAGACGCCGCAGGAATGGAACGCCTACCCGCAGGTGTTCAACGACATCTTCCGCAACATCCAGATCTCCGGGAATGGAACGCCGCTCCAGTCGCTCGCGGGCCTGGGGCGCACCGTCCCCGGCGTCATCACCGACCTGAATGGCAACCTCCGTTCGGGCGTCAACGCCGTAGGCGCCGTTCAGAAGTAGCTAGCGCGCCCGCCGATCAACGAGATCTCCCGCCGCCCGCCCCGGTCCATCCGGCGCGGGCGGCTCTCTTTCGCGGCCGTCCAATTGCAAACCTCCTCTCCGCGCCCCTCCGCGGGGAAAACGCATAACATCAATCTTTCTTGGCGCTTCTTCCGTTGGCGTTCTTGGCGTCTTGCGTTCCTCCCTCTTCCGCCTGAAAACAGCGGGAACGCCAAGACGCCAGGAACGCCAAGGACGCCAAGGCGGGAGGCGCCAAGAACCCACAGAACCGGTCGGCTCAAAAAAAGGGGTCTGGAGCTGTTTAGCGGGGGACGGTTTCAGGTGGAAAGTACCCACCAGAGGGCGGCGAGGGCGGCGCCTTGGAGGGTTGCGAGGAGAACGGCCCAGGCGGCGAGGGGGATGGTGCGGGGGCGGGCGATCGGGGTGAAGGCGGAGGCGGCCGCTGCGTGGGCGAAGGACGCGCCGCCGGCGCGGTGTTGGACGGCCGCGATTACAAGCGTCGCCTCGAAGCGCTCGATGCCCATGTCGGCGGCCATCTCGAGGAGCATCATGCGATCGTCATAACGCAAAGTGCCCGCCGCCATCTGCCGTTCGACTTCCCGGGCGAAATCGTCGGTGATGGCCGATCCTGAGCGGGCCGGCGCGAGGCGCTTTGGGCGACTCCGCCTGGGGTGTCGCGGCCGCGGCACTGAGGACAGAGGAAGCGCGGCGAACGCGGCATCGAACCGGCTCGGAACTCGGGAGGCCGGGGTGGGTCGGGGCGGGGCGAGCGGCCGCCTGCCCGGTGCCGCAGTGGCCACGTTCGCTCGCTCGGTGATGATCGGCCTGCTTCGCCAAGTCGTGCAGAGACCGCTGGAGCTGCCCGGGATGGGCCGCCAGACGGCTCCGAAGCTTCCGAGCCCGGCGGCGGTAATCTTCCGATGCCGTACCCGTGTCGTCCGCGGCGCGCGAGGGGTCTGGGTGAGTGGCTTCGACCCAGGATGCTTCCGCCCGATGCATACTCGGACTCTACCACGCTTTCCCGCATGGCCCACGCACCTTTTCGGTAGGCGCCAGCGCGTTTGACGCTCGGCAGCGCGAAATCGACCGGCCGAGGGGGATCCACGACGAATCGAGGAGCCCCAGACGCACATTTCGCGGACCGTTCCATCCACGGTACACCCCTTGCCGCCGGCATCGCCTTCGCGATCTGCGAATGAATCGATTAAATCGCGTACAATCGTTATTGACGTCGGACTAATCGTGGTTGCTCCACCCGCGACGCGGGGGACTGGGCCTCAATGAAGTGGCTGAAACGAATCCTGATCGCGTTCGTTCTCTTCTGCCTGCTGGTGGTCGCGGGCTTCGGCCTATTGGTGCGGATGGCGCGGAGCCGCCCGGACTGGTATCCGACGGCCGCCCCGGATGCCAGCGTCATCAAGGCCGCCTCGCGAAGCGCTGAGGACAAGCTCGCCGGCTTCTATGACTGGGCGGCCGATACCAACGCGAGCGAGCGCAATCACAAGAGCGGGATCGCCGCGGGGAAGCCGGGCTACGTCGAGCCGCCCGACCCGGTCAAAACGCTGAACCTGACCGAGGCGGAACTTAACGCCGTCTTCAGACAGTGGAGCCCCTCTCTCGAAGGCGGCTCACATTACTCGGAGTACATCTCCGAGCCGATGATCGTCCTGCAGGACAACCGGATCATCCTCGCCGGGACGGTCAAGTCGGCGAACGCGCTGGTGAGCCTTCATTTTGAGCCGAAGCTCGAGCCGGACGGGCGTTTGCGGCTCAACCTCGTCCGTGTGATGGGGGGCTGTCTTCCGCTGCCCCGGGCGATCTGGAGCACCTACAGCGAAAAACTCGAGCAGTCCCTGATCGGCCAGGTCCGCCAGGCGCAGAAGACGGCGCGAATCGCCGATGACGGCTCGATGAACAAGGACGCTGTCTCAGCCGAGATGGACAAGTTCCTGCTTCACGCCCTGCGCGATGAGCCGGCGGATGCGATCCTCTTCTTCCCGCACGACCTGTCCGACAATCGATTCCCGGTGCGTGTGACCGAAGTCAAGGTGATCGATAAGTCGGTGAGCATCACTGTCGTGCCGCTGACGGCCGCGGAGCGGGTCGAGCTTCTCAAGCGGGCCCGCGAGCCGTGGCCCGACCCCGAAGGCGACGCCGCGGCCGCCGGCCAGTCCAACGCCGCATCGCCCGGCGAGCCCACCACCCCTAAGACCCTCACTCAAGCCGGTGGCCTCACGACGGCGCCGTCCGCAGCGCAATAACATGCGTGCCCAACTCGGTACTGGCTCGGCTCCACGACGCATGGAGAGCGGGCAAGAGTTGCCGGGCGGCGGCGAAGCCTGCGCGACGGGCTCGTTCGGGGCACTTCAGACCGGCGACCCTCGTTCCGAGCAAACCGACCCGTTGCCATCCGGTAACTCCTGACCGGGCGACGTGTTGTGGTGGCGGCAAGGGATGGCGCCGACGCCCGTTAGCCCGTTGGCATGCCGGTTGTTAAGCGCTTTCCCGATCGCCAGGCACGCCTTGGTGGTTTCGAATAAGCCCGTTGGCTGACGGGCGGCGATGGAACGAAGTGTCGGCGGAGCCGATCCCATCGCACAGGACCGAGATTAAGCGGTGACTGATGCCGCGGCTTTCGGTCGTTCGAGCGAGCGGCAGTCGTCACGGATGACGCCCTGGCCGCCTTCCGCGGTACGCCGTTCAGCGCGGCGGCCGCGGTTTTCCCTTCTATATCGCGGGCGATGTTGCCAAGCGTCCCCGGCGGGCACGCGTTGATCTTCAACGCTGGCTTTGACCCACCCGACCCTCGGCAACCCAATCGACAAGGGCGTTTCCCATGATCTACGGAATGTACTTGTCGGCGACCGGGATCATTGCCAATTCGCATCGGCAGGACGTGATCGCGAACAACCTGGCCAACTCCGAGACGGTCGGCTTCAAGCGTGATCTCGCGTTGTTTCAGGAACGCCAGACCGAGTCACGCGAACAGCACGGCGCCCGGCAGGGGGACCCGCTGTTGGAGGGTGTCGGCGGAGGGCTCTACCTGTCGCCAACGGCGATCGATACGAAGCAGGGGGAACTGGAACATACCGGCGCGCCGCTCGATGTCGCTATTGAGGGGAACGGATATTTCGCGGTCCAGGACAAGGGGAAGACCAGCCTGACCCGCAACGGCCGCTTCATGGTTGATCGCCAGGGGAACCTGGTCCTGGCGGACGAGCAGGGTCACAAGGTGCTGGGCGCGAATGGCCAACCGATCCGGATCGTTGATAACGCGCCGGTCTACGTCAACCCGGACGGAGGGATCAGCCAGTCTGGCCGCGAGGTGGCACAGATCGGCGTGTTCAACGTCAGCAAGCCGGGGAAGCTGGTCAAAGAGGGCGCGACGCTCTTTTCATACGCCGACCAGAAGGACATCCAGCCGATCACGACGGCGCAGGTCAAGGGGGAGTTCGTCGAGCGGGCGAATGTCGATCCGACCACCGAGCTGGCCGAGCTGATGGACACCCAGCGCCAGCTTGAAGCCAACGCGAACATGATCCGATATCAGGATTCAACGCTGCAGCGGCTGGTGAACGACGTCGGCAAGATCTCGTAGGGGGGCGAAGGCGGTCCGGCCTCGTCCGGGTCGCCACAAAACGATCGCGAGTTCAGCGGCTCAAGGGGACAGGCGGCGACGTCCGATAAATCTTGCGGAACGCTTTCGTCGGACCGAACGGCGGCGCGGGCTTCGAAACCGAACCGACGCCCGTATCGGCCGTCGGCGCTTTCGTGGGCGATCCGCGTCATTTCACCAGCAATCGAGCCCCCATGGCCATTACCGCGTTACACTCGGCCGCCACCGGACTACGTGCCCTCTCCACCCGTATCGACGTGGTGGCGAACAACCTCGCGAACGCGGAAACGACGGCGTTCAAGCGCAGCCGCCTGAACTTCGAAGACCTTTTCTACCTCACCCTCAAGCAGCCGGGGACCGTGAACGCCGCGGGCGACGTTTCGCCGGCGGGCATCTTCGTCGGCCTGGGGACCAAGATCAGCAACAGCCAGCTCGACCTGGACCAGGGCAGCCTGGAGAACACGGGTCGCCCGCTGGACGTCGGCATCCAGGGCACGGGGTTCTTTAAGGTGAAGATCCTGAACAGCGTGTCGAACGGCGTCGGCTATACGCGTAACGGCAACTTCTTCGTCAACAAGAATGGTGAATTGGTGCTGGGGATGGGCGACGGCTACAAGCTGGTGCCTCCGGTCAACGTCCCGGCAAACGCGAGCGACGTCACGATCAGCCAGGACGGGCGGATCGACGTGCTGCTTCCCGGGCAGACGGTCAAGACGAACGTCGGCGCGATCAAGCTCACCAGTTTCATCAACCCCCAGGGCCTTCAGTTGCAGGGGGGCAGCATCTACACCGAGACGGATTCATCCGGCCCGCCGGTTGACGTGACGCCGGGCGACGGCGGGACGGGGCAGTTGCTTCAAGGGTTCCTTGAAGGCAGCAACGTGGACCCGGTGAAGGAACTGGTCACGCTCATCAAGACCCAGCGGGCATTTGAGTTGAACAGCCAGTCAATCCAGACCGCCGATCAAGCCCTTCAGACCATCGGGAACCTGCGCCGCGGCTAACGGCGGACAGCGGCGGGCTGACGGGCGGGGCGCTGACCGACGGGGCGCTGACGGGCGGCCGACTGACGGCCGGCCGACTGACGGGCGGCGCACTGGCTGGCGGCGTATCGGCCGACGTCGCATTGGCCGGCGGCGCCGCACCATCGCGACGGTTTTCAAACGCGGGACAAGCCATGAACGGACGACCCCTCAGCAACAAGAAAAAGGTTCAGCTCCTGGTGCTGATGACGCTCCTCGCCTGGGCGACCCAGACGCTGGTCCATCAGTGGGGCTTCGGCGCCGAGATCCCCCCCGGGCCGGTGGCGTCGATCGAGAAGTTCGTCCCGGCGCCGCCCCAGTACGCCCCGGCGACGCTCGAACTCCGTGCCGAGGCCGTCATCGTCGGCGCCGACATCAAGGTCAAGCAGATCTTCCGATGGTCCGACGCCGACGCCGCGGTCTTCGTGCCGATCGCGGACCTCGTGGTCGCCCGGGTCGATCCCAACGCGCCGTTCAAGGGCGTGGCCCTCGACCAGGTGCAGACGACCCTCCGCGACGCGGGCGTGAACCTGGGCGCGATCCATTTCGCGGGCGCGATGCATTGCACCGTCACCCGGCGCGATGCCCAGACGGGCGAAAAAGCGACGCTGGAACAGTGGATCGCCGCTCGCCGCGAACCGGCGGCCGGTGAGCCCGCCCAGCCGGAGATGGGGGCGAATTCGGCGCTGGAGATCACGCCAGCCGTCCCGGCGTCATCGGTGATCCCGCCGCTCGTGCGGCCGACGAGCCGGCCCCTCGCGGCCGCCGCCGACCCCGCGCCGACCCGCTCGCTCCGTGACATCCTTCTGGCCGACCTGGCGATTCGCCTCTCGTTGCCGCCCGAATCGCTTCAGGTGAGCTTCAACCCAAAAGATGACAACGTCCTGAACCTGGCGGAGCCGCAGTTTCGGTTCAACCTGGAGCCGCAGAACGTGCGGAACCTGGGGCAGGTGGCCTGGGACGTTCTGGTCGTCGCCGGGAACGGCACCCGCAAGACGCCGATCGTCGCCTCGGCGCGGGCCTGGCAGACCCAGACGGTGGCCAACAAGCCGGTCGCCTATCACCAGATCATTCGCGGCGAAGACGTCATCGAGCGCCGGGCGCTGGTGGACCGGCTCGGCGATGAGCCGCTCGCGACGATCAGCCAGGTGGTCGGGCAGCAGGCGTCGCGGGAGCTCAAGCCCGGGACGGTGCTGGTCGGGCGATCGGTCGAAGCGGTGCCGCTGGTGAACACCGGGCAGTTCGTGACCGTCACCTGCACGCACGGGCGGGTGACGATTGTCGCCACCGCCCGGGCGATGGAAGGCGGCTCGTTCGGCCAGAGCATCCGGCTGAAAAACGAAGCGACGGGAGAGACGATCCGCGGGACGCTCACCGGCCCGCAGCAGGCGACCGTCAACGACGTGACGCCCCCCTCGGTGACGGCTCAACCCCTTGCCTCGATCCACCCTTAGAAGCAAGTTTCGCACCCTTTTGGGCAGCCCCGCGGTGCGTTTGCAAGAGCCCGGCGATGAACGCGGCGGATGTCGGCCGCGGGCTTTTCGCACGGACTGACCTTTGTTCAGGAGCCTTATGCGTCAGAAGCCGTACCCCGCCGAGAACCTCACCGCGAAGCTGGCGGCCGCCGTTGTGGCGGTCGGGGTGATTTCCCGCTCGGCCGATGCCCAGACGGCCACTCCCGCTCGAACGGCCGCCATGCCAGCCGGGCGGGATTCCAATGCGCCGGCCGACACGCCCAAGTCATACAACAACAACGTGGCCACCGAGACCGGCGCCCTGATGGCAAAATCGGGCGGGTCGCTGATGCGGGCGTCCCTCGCGGTGCAGGCCGACCCGAACCAGGCGAGAGGGTCGGACGCCAGCTTCTTCGCCGTCCCCGAGCCGACGCCCAAGACCATCAAGAAGCACGACCTGGTGACGATCATCGTGCATGAGGAGAGCGCCTTCACGTCCAAGGGGACCAGCGAGCTTAAACGCACGGCGGACCTCGAAGCGAAGATCAACGCGTTCATCCGTTTCAAGCTCGACAACCTCACGCTCTCGGGGGGCGGCGTCGCGGCGAACCCGCCGGCGATCTCCGCCACGAGCGCCCGGAACTTCACCGGTGAAGGGGCGGTGGACCGCACCGATACGCTGACGGCGCGGATCACCGGGGAAGTGGTTGACGTCAAGCCGAACGGGACGCTGGTCGTCCAGGCCCGCAAGTCGATCCGCACGGACGAGGAAGAGCAGCAGTTCGTCATGACCGGGATCTGCCGCGCCGAGGATGTGGCGGCCGACAACACGGTCCTGTCGAACCAGATGTACGACCTCCAACTCCAGAAGAACCACAAGGGCACCGTCCGCAGCGCCACCAAGCGCGGCCTTCTCGGGCAACTGCTCGACTTCGTCAACCCGTTCTGATCGCGAGCGACGCGCGAACTGCTGGGGCTGTGTGCCCTTCTGTCCCCTCCCCAACCGGTGCTCCGCATGCGAAGTACATCCTTTGTTCGTCTCACCTCCGTGGCGCTGCTGATCCTCGCTCTGGCCGGGTCGCCGGCCCGGGCGGTGAAGATCGCCGACATCACCCGAATCGGGGGTCAGCGGACCAACGTCTTGACGGGCATGGGCCTGGTCTTCGGGCTCGACGGCACAGGCGACGGCGGGGATTACCTGCCGGCGATGAAGCCGCTGGCGGCGATGCTCTCGAAGTTCAAGAACACCAACCAGATCCCGGACCTGACCAAGGCGAAGAACGTCGCCATTGTCAGCGTCGTGGCCGTGATCCCCAGCTCCGGGGTACGCGACGGCGACCATATTGACGTGACGGTGATGAGCGTCGGCGCCGCCAAGAGCCTGAAAGGCGGCTACCTGTTCGTCTGCCCGATGCAGGGGCCGATGCCGGTCGGCGAGAAGCGCGAGCCGGCGATCTTCGCGCTCTCGTCGGGCGCGATTGACATTGAGGACCCCAGCTCGCTCAACGTCGGGATCATCAAGCAGGGGTGCACGATGGAGGCGGACCTTCCGGCCCACGCCATCGACAACGGCCGCTTCACGCTCGTGCTGGAAGACCCGGCGGCAAGCTGGACGACCGCCAGCCGCATCGCCCAGATCATCAACGAGCAGGCGGACACCAAGGAAGAGCTGGCGACGGCGATCGACGCGAAGAACATCGTCGTGACGATCCCCCAGACATCGCGGCAACACCCCGACCAGTTCCTCAGCACCGTCCTTCAACTGCCGGTCCTGATCCTCCCGACGGAGGCCCGGGTGTCGATCAATACCCGTTCCGGCACGCTGGTGGTCAGCGGCGACGTGGAGATCAGCCCCGTTGTCATCAGCCAGAAGAGCCTGACGATCTCCACGCTCGACCCCAAGCCCGTCCCCCGCCCCACCGCGCCGATCGCCGGCACGAAAGAGTTCATCCCCCTGGACACCACCCAGCAGGGCGGCGCGAAGCTCCAGGACCTGGCCGTCGCGTTCGACCAGCTCAAAGTCCCGATCGAAGACCGCCTCGCCATCATCAGAGACCTCCACCGCAGCGGCCACCTCCACGCGAAGCTGATCATCAATGGGGTGGAACAGTAAGCCAAAGGATGAAGGATGAAGTCGAAGGATGAAGGAAAGACAAGAACGCGCGAACGCGCATCACGCACGCAGGATCGCGCTATCCCCTGTTTTCTTCATCCTTCGCCTTCATCCTTCATCCTTCGATTCCCCCCTTTAGCTCATTATCGGTCCTGTTGCAGGTTTTGAGGGTCGGCGGCCGATAACTCATTTGACCTCGTCGAGTCGGGCCGGGCTTATTGGGCCCGGCGGTCAGTGTGTTGGACACGCCTTATGCATTTGCACACCCATCAGCCTCTGAAGCCTTTGAACCTGGCCGAGCAGGCGGGGCGGCCGTCGATGGCGAAGGTGCGGACCAACCTGATGGCCGCCGACCTCCATGGGCGCGTCTCGCATGCGTTGAGCGACGCGGCCGCCTACTCGAGCAACGGGAAGCGGCCGCTCCTGGCGCACGGGGTCGCCGCCGGCGGCGCCGAGCCCACGCACCAAGATCAGCTTGTCGAGCAGACGCGGAAGTGGGTCGCCCAGACGTTCTTCGGGACGCTGATGAAGCAGATGCACCAGAGCCCCTTCAAATCAAAAATGATGGACGGCGGCCGCGGCGGCGAGGCCTTCACGGAGATGCGCGATCAGCGGCTCATCGAGCACATGTCGCGCGGCGCCGGGCGCAAGCTGGTGAACGCCGTGGTCCACAAGATCGAGTCGCGGGAGAAGGCCGCGAAGGCCTACGCGCAACAGGCAAACGCCCCGAGCGGCGGCGGCGGCCAGCGAAGCGGCGGCAGCCCTTCGGGGACGCCGAATCGCTCCGGCGGCTCGCTGGGCGGCAATGACCCGCGGCGGCCGAAATTCAACACCGCGTCCGGCGGCGTCGTCCATTCTTCGTGAGGCCCCGATGTCGCGGCAGATTGCTGAACTTGAAGCCGTCCTGCGGGACTTGATCGCCGAGCATCGGAAGCTGCTCGAGCAGGTCGAGTCGCACGCCGGGGCGATGAAGGCGTTCGACCTGGCGACGATGGACCAGGTTTCGTCCATGCAGCGGGCGACGCACGGCCGCATCACGGCGCTGGAAGTGAAGCGCAAGGCGGCCGTCCGGCAGGTGGCGGCCGCGATGCGCGTCGAGCCGACGGTGACGCTCTCTCAACTGGCGGTGCTCTACCCGCCTCGGCGCGTCGAGCTGTATCGGCTGCGGGATGAGCTGAAGGCCGTCGCGTCGGCCGTCGCCGCCCGCAATCGCGTGGCGGGCAAGGTCGCCAACGCGCTGCTCGGCCACTTGAACACGGTGGTGCGGCTGTTCGCCGGCGCGGTGGCCAAGGCGAATGTCTATACGAAGTACGGCGTCCCGCAGGTCTCGCGAAGGATCGGGGTCATGGAAGCGATCGGGTAGAGGGCGCGGCCGCCGGGCTTGCCCCACGGGCGTTTTTGTTGTCAGGTCGATATGTCCCTCAACGGCGCGCTCAACATCGGTGCCCAGGCCCTCGCCGTCCAGCAGGCGGCGATCCAGGTCACCGGCAACAATATCTCCAACGCCGGCAACGCCGACTTCACGCGGCAGGTGGTTTCACTATCGGCGAACCCCGATCAACAGGTGCGCGCCGGGGTCTTCATCGGGCAGGGCGTCAACCTTGATTCGGTCTCGCGGCAGATCGACGAATCGCTCCAGTCGCGGATCCGCGCCGCCACAAGCGACAGCAGCCAGGCCGACACGTCGTCGCAATGGCTCGGCCAGGTGGAGGGCGTGTTCAACGCATTGGGCTCCAACAACGTTTCGACGCAGCTTGGCAAGTTCTTCGGGAGCTGGTCAACGCTGGCGAACCAGCCGCAGGACGCGGCCCAGCGGCAGGTGGTGATCCAGAACGGCCAGAGCGTGGCGAAATCGTTCACCGACCTGCGGAACCAATTGACGACGCTGCAGGCCGACGCGGGCCGGAGCCTGCCGTCGCTGGTAAAGAACGCCGACGCGATCGCCGGGCAGATCGCTTCGCTCAACGGGCAGATCGCCACCGCGGAAGGGGGCGGCACCGGCACAGACAACGGCCTGCGAGACCAGCGCGACGCGGCCCTGAACCAGCTTAGCAAGCTGGTTGACGTGCAGGCGGTCCCGCAGAACAACGGGACGCTGAACGTTTACATCGGCTCCGAGCCTGTCGTCTACGGGACGACCAACAACGGGCTGACACTGACGAACAACACGGTGAACGGCGTCACGACGCAGTCGGTGGCGATGAAGAGCAACGGCGGCACGGTTGCCGTCACCTCGGGCCAGATCGGCGCGCTGCTTTCGACCAACCAGGGGTTGACGAACACGATCGGGAAAGTCGATTCGCTGGCGCAGAACCTGATCTTTGAATTGAACAAGATTCATTCGTCCGGCCAGGGGTTAAGCGGGTTCGGGACGACAACGTCAACCAACGCCGTCGCCGACCCGACCGTCGCACTGAATGACCCCAAATCGGGGCTCACCACGCCGCCGAGCAACGGGAGCTTCGTCATTCACGTGACTGACAAGGCGACCGGGCTGTCGTCGAGCAGCCTGGTCCAGATCGATCTGAGCCCCGCCAGCGGCGCCGGCACGACCCTCAACAGCCTTGCGACGACGCTGTCGGCGATCCCCGGCGTGACGGCGACCGTCAACGGCGGGAAGCTGACGATCGCGGCCGCCAACAGCGGAAGCCAGGTGAGCTTCAGCCAGGACAGCAGCGGCGTCCTCGCCTCGCTGGGCGTCAATTCCTTCTTCACGGGGAAGGATGCCAGTGACATCGCCGTGAACCAGACGCTCGTCAGCGACCCCACGCAACTGGCGGCCGCGAAGAACGGCCAGCCGGGCGATAACCAGACCGCCCGGGCGATCGCGGCGCTGCAAGGCCAGCCGCTGGCCGCCCTCAACGGTACGAGCCTGAACGACTCATACAACGCCCTGGTGACCGGGGTCGGCGAATCCGTCTCGACCGCGAAGAACGACGCCGACGCCGCAAAATCAGTCGTCGATACGCTTCAGGGGCAGCGGCAGACGCTGAGTGGGGTCAGCCTTGACGAAGAGGCTGTCAACCTGATGCAGCAGCAGCGGGCCTACCAGGCGGCCGCCCGCCTGATCAGCACGGTGAATCAGTTGATGGATGTGACGTTGCAGCTTGTCCACTAGTGGTCTTTGGACCGGTTAGAGCGCACGGCGATTCAAATGGCGATCCTCCCGACCCAACTTTCTCGCGTCAGCAACCTGCTCCGCGGCAGCGTGACCGAGCAATCGCTGGCGCGAACGCAGGCGGACCTGCTGACGGTGGAGAACCAGCTTTCGACGGGCCAGCAGGTCAACGTCCCCAGCGACAACCCAAGCAGCGCCGCCATCATCCTGGAGCTTCGCAAGACGCTGGACCTGCGAACGACGTATTCGTCCAACATCGACCAGGCAAAGAGCCAGCTTGGCGAGGTCGATTCGACCCTGGGCGACCTGACCAACCTGCTTCAGCAGGCGCAGACGATCGCGTCGGCCAACGTCGGCTCTGACGTATCGGCCGACCAGCGGGCCGGCGCGGCGGCCGTGGTGGACACGCTTTACAACCAGGCGCTGTCGATCGCGAACAAACAGTTCAACGGCACCTACCTCTTCGGCGGCGACAGCGCCGCGAAGGCGCCGTTTTCCCAGGTGAACGGCGGTGTGCAGTTCGTCGGCTCGAGCACGGTATTGCGGAACCAGGTGGGTGACGACGCGTCGCTCGCGTTTCAGGTCAGCGGCGCCTCGGTCTTCGGCGCCCTCTCGACCCAGACGTTTGGCTCCAACGCGCTGGCCCCATCCCTGACGGCGCAAACGCGCCTGTCGGACCTCGGCGGCGCGCTAGGCCACGGAGTGAGCCTGGGGTCGATTGTCCTGGGCAACGGGTCGGTCACCAAGACGATTGACCTGTCCCACGCCGACTCGATCGGCGATGTCGTCAACGCGATCAACGCCGCTGGCGTGGGCGGAGTGACGGCGTCGATCGGCGCGGGCGGCGGCGGCGGGCTGGCCCTCAGCGGCAACGCGACGGACAACATCACGTTGACCGATATCGCCGGCGGGACGACGGCCGCCGACCTGGGCATCGTCCGCGCGACCGGCGGCGGGGCCGGAGCGCCGCTCGACGGATCAAGCCTCCAGGCGAAATTAACGCCGCTCACCCGCCTCTCCGACCTCCGCGGCGGCGCGGGGATCGATGTCGCCAGCGGCCTGGTGATTACCAATGGCTCGGCGAGCGCTGCCCTGAAGTTCACATCGCCCCCGCTCCCGTCGCCGCCGACGGTGGAGGGGCTTCTGAACGCGATCAATGGCTCGGGCGCCAACGTGCTGGCGCGGATCAACGCGGCCGGCAACGGGATCGAGATCGTCAACCCGACCCAGGGTACAAGCCTCACCGTCGGCGAGAACGGCGGCACCACCGCCACCGACCTGGGCGTTCGGAGCCTGACCGGCTCGACCCTGCTGAGCGCTCTCAACGGCGGCAAGGGGGTACGGACGGTCGCCGGCGGGGACATCCGCATCGCCGGGGCGGGCGGCGCGACCTTCAGCGTCAGCCTGGCAGATGCGACGACCGTGCAGGACGTGATCGACAAGATCAATGCGGGCGCGGCCGCCAGCGGTGGTGGCGCGACGGTCGTCGCCGCGCTGGCCGCCAACGGGAACGGGATCACGCTTACCGACACCTCCGGCGGCGCCGGGAAGCTGTCGGTCAGCGCGCTGAACCTCTCGCCAGCGGCGGGCGACCTGGGGCTCTTGAAGCCGTCGGCGACGACGAACACGTCGATCACCGGCGCCGACGTGAGTGGCGCGTCGGCGAACGGCGTCTTTGCCGCCCTGGCCAAGCTCCGCGACAGCCTGAAAAATAACGACCAGACCGGAATCACCGATGCCGGCGGGGAACTGAAGGCGGCGCAGGACAACGTGGTGATCATCCGGGGCGAGGCCGGCGCCACGTCGCAGGAACTGGCGGCCCGCGCGACGGAGATCAGCAATCAGAACGTGGCGACGAACTCGCTGCTCTCCTCGCTGCAGGACACGGATTTCACCACGGCGATCACAAAGTTCCAGACCTTGCAGACGGCGCTGCAAGCGACGCTGCAGTCGGCGGGGAAAACCCTGCACCTGTCGTTGATGGACTTCCTGGCCTGACGTTCGAGATTTGGCCGCGGCGAGGAACGGCGTTTGTTGTGGCCCTCGAACAGGCCATGTTGGCACGACTGTGACGACGTGGCGCGGGGCGAGGCGCGGAAAAAGTTGCCGGTGGCGCAGTTCGTGCGCCGCCGGGCGTTCAAGAGTGGAGCATTGAGCCCGCGGCGGAGTTCGCGGGCCGGTCGATTGTTCGCGCGCGGCGGAGCCGCGAGCGTGACCGCCGGGGCGACCCGCCGGCACATACACCAGCAGGAACGGAGTTTTTGGCATGGAGATCGAAAGCACGCGCTTCGGGCGCCTCGTGGTCGATGACGAGAGAATCATCACGTTCCCCCACGGCTTGCTCGGGTTCCCCGATCACGCACGCTACGCGCTGATTCAAACCGGCGCGGAGAACTACTTTTTCTGGCTTCAATCAACGGACGACCCGAACCTCGCGTTCGTGGTCACCGACCCGAGCATCTTCTTCAAGGACTATGACGTCCCGGTTCGCGAAGAGACGCAGCAGGACCTTCGGGTTGACGACGCCTCGTTCCTACAGGTGTTCGTCATCTGCAACAAGGTCGGCGAGTGGCTCACCGGGAACCTCCTCGGGCCGCTCGTGGTGAACGCGCAGAACCGCCTGGCCCAGCAGGTGGTCCTCACCGAAAAGAAGTGGACGACCCGCCAGCCGCTGCTGCGGCTCGCCGCGACGATCCCCCTGGCCAAGTCGGCCTGAGGGAGGGTGCGGCGGCGGGCGCGCGCCGTATGGCGCCGCGACCGTCGCGGCAGGCCTGAAGCCTGCCTTGTCAGGGTGCAGCTTGCCTTTGCGGGGTTAGCCCTGCCGCGGCAGGCGTCTCGCCTGCGACAGCACCGAACGGCCAGCCGGCGCGGATTCCGCGCGGCGGCCGCGGCCCCGACACGGAAGTCGTGGCCGGTTTTGCGGCGCCGGGGAGACCGGCGCCGTGGAGGGAGGCCCGTTCCGCGGGGCCTGCCCGAACAGTGGCCGCCGTCAGACGGCGCGCCTTCGTCCACCGGAAGGAGCCAGCATGCTAGTCCTGTCCCGCCAGCGGGATGAAACGATCATGATCGGTGACGACATCGAAGTCACCGTCGTGGACATCCGAGGCGACAAGGTTCGCCTGGGGATCAATGCCCCGCGTGAAGTGAGCGTCCACCGCAAGGAGGTCTACGACGCGATCCGTCGGGAGAACCGTGCCGCGGCGCAGGTCAAGCCCGAAGACCTCTCCGGGCTTGGCAAGATCGGCCCGAAGGGGCCGCCCGAAGAGGAGAAGAAGTAGCCGGCGCCGCTCGCCCGAGTCAGGCGAAGCGGCCCGGCGTTTCGCGGCGGGGCCTGTGGCCCGCCGCTCATTGAGGCCCCGATGACCCGTCGGTTGACAAGCAGGGCCCGCGACCCCGTGGGCCCGCGCGGGAGAGGCTCGCGGCCGCCAGCGCCGCGGCGCCGGCCACGGGCCGACGCGGGCCCGGTGCTGGGCGAGCCCCACCCGCTTGTCGCCAAGGCCGCCGCTTCACTCGGTGTCGCGGCCGTTCCCGCCAGTTTCACCGCGTCGGGGAATAGTCCCCGCCCGGCCTTCCGCCAGTACGGAGGTTTGACATGAGCCGCATCAACACGAACGTCGGCGCCTTGACGGCGCAGCGCGGCTTGGCCAGCTCACAGGCCAACTTGCAAAGCACGCTTCAGCGACTATCCAGCGGGCTTCAGATCAACACCGGCGCCGACGACCCGGCCGGCCTGATCGCCAGCGAAAGCCTGCGCAGCGAAATCGCCGGGCTCCAGCAGGCCGTCAGCAATTCACAGCGCGCCCAGAACGTCATCGCGACGGCGGAAGGGTCGCTGAACGAAGTCTCTTCGTTGCTGGTGAACATCAAGAGCCTGATCGTGCAGTCGGCCAACAGCGGCGCGCTGTCGCCTGACGAGCTGAAAGCGAACCAGCTCCAGGTCGATTCCGCAATCCAGAGCATCACGCGGATCAGCGACACGACGACGTTCGCCGGGCTGCACCTGATCAACGGCAGCCTGGACTACCTGACCAGCGGCGTGGACAACACCACTGTCAAAGCGCTGAACATCAGCCAGGCGAACTTCGGGGCCAACCCGTCAATTCCCGTGCAGGTCTCGGTGGTGACCAGCGCCCAGCCGGCCCAGATCGAGTTCGCCAACAGCTCGCTGGTCAAAGGGCCGGTGACGCTGCAGATCCAGGGGAACGACGGCGTCCAGACGCTCTCTTTCGCGTCGGGCACGGCCGCGTCGTCCATCGCGTTCGCTGTCAACGGCATCACCGACAGCACCGGCGTGACGGCGTCGTTCATCAACAAGGCCGCGCCCAACAGCGGCATTGTCTTCGCCAGCAACACCTACGGCTCCAAGAGCTTCGTGTCGGTGCGGGCGCTGAGCGGCGCCATCGCGACGCAGGACACGAGTGGCGCGGCGAAGAATCGGAGCGTCGGCCGCGACGTTGTGGCGACGGTCAACGGCGCGACGACCGTCGGCGACGGCCTCACGCTCCAGGTGAACAACTCGCAGATCGACGCGACATTCACCCTGAATAAGTCGGTCGGCCTCACGACAACGAACTTCGCCATCACCGGCGGTGGGGCAAAGTTCCAGCTTGGGGCGCAGGTCTCAAACAATCAGCAGCAGAGCATCGGCATCCAGTCCGTCGCCGCGAGCAACCTGGGCGACAACAACGTCGGCTTCCTGAGCGATGTCGTGACGGGCGGTAGTTCGTCGCTGGTCGGCGGCAACGCGGCGTCGGCAAGCAAGATCATTGACCTGGCGATAAACCAGGTGGCGGTCCTGCGGGGCAAGCTCGGCGCGTTCGAAAAGAATACGCTCGCGACCAACCAGGCCGCGCTGAACGTCACGATCGAAAACGTGACGAGCAGCGAAAGCACGATCCGAGACGCGAACTTCGCGATCGAAACGTCCAACCTGACGCGAAGCCAGATCCTCGTGCAGGCGGGGACCAGCGTGCTGGCGACGGCTAATTCGACGCCGCAGAATGTGTTGTCGCTCCTCAAGTAAGTAGGGGTCGCGGCCGCGGCGGCCGGGGCGGCGCGGCGGGGGGTGCGCGGTTCGTCCGCTTACCTGCGGCCGTCCCGCCTCCGCACGAGACGGGCTTCACGCCATCGGCCGCCAACATCTCGCCTTTCCCTTCCGTCGCCCGCGTTCCCCGCGGGCGCTTTCGCGCGCCGTCGCGCAACTCGGCGTAAACACATCGACTTGTCACGCACCCCTTCGGGCGGGCCATTCCGGGCCGTCTGATAAAAGGGCCGTTTACCGTACGGTACGCGACTGCACCATCCATAGGTCAAGGGCTCATAATGTTTTATGAGCAGATCCCCCGCGCGCATCTAAAGTCACCCTATAAACGACGACGATGAGACCGGTGGCTTGGGGACGGTCCGGATTACGGTCCGGGCACGGTGACGGAACGTGTGGTCCGACACCCAAACGCTCTGGGCCTGTGCCGTCCGTCATGGCCCCGCCGTGTCGCGCGATCGACGTGCCGGTCGGGGCGAGTGGACGGTCAGGACGAAAGGGAGGTGCCACCGAAGTTAGACGTCGATACGGCGCAATGACAGCCGACCGGAAGGCGATGCCTTCCTCAACATCTTCAAGAGATGGCAAAGCCTTCCCTTAGGCCGAAGGCGGCCCCGATCCGGGCCGCCGACGAACCCGGGTTTGCGATCACCCAAGTGTGGCGCGGCTCGCGCGGGGACCGTCAGGCTCCCCGAGGCCTTTCAAGGGAATGAAGAAACGCACGGCGCGGACCGCAGATCCGTCAGCCGACACAACCTAAACCGTCACGGAGAGACAGCCCATGGGCAGAATAAATACCAACGTCAGCTCGCTGATCGCACAGCGCGTCCTGGCGAACAACAACAACAACCTGAACCAGAGCCTCGAACGCCTCAGCACTGGTTTGAAGATCAACAGCGGTAAGGATGACCCGGCCGGCCTCATCGCCAGCCAGAACCTCAACAATGAGAAAGCCGGCATCCAGCAGGCCATCAGCAACGCCGGCCGCGCCAGCAACGTCATCGGCACGGCCGAAGGCGGTCTGGCCGAAGTCAGCAACCTGCTGACCCAGCTCACCAGCCTCGTCGGGCAAAGCGCCAACACCGGCGGCCTAAGCTCCGACGAACAGGCCGCGAATCAGCTCCAGGTTGACTCGATCCTGAACACCATCAACCGGATCTCGGGCGCGACGCAGTTCAACGGGGCCAAGCTCCTGAACGGCAACTACGCCTACTCGACCAGCAGCGTCTCGACCAGCGCGTTCGGCACCGTGTCGATCAACAGCGCCGCGCTGCCCAACAACGCGACCCAGAGCGTGACCGTCTCGGTCAGCAACAGCGCGACGCTCGGCAAGGTGGAGTACGACGGCGCCGCCGCCGCCAACACCGGCATCGGCGGCTCGGCCGTCACGCTGGAAATCGCCGGCAACACCGGCACCCAGCAGCTCAGCTTCGCCGGCAGCTCCACCTTCACCCAGATCGCCACCGCGATCAACAACATCTCCGCGTCAACCGGCGTCACCGCGTCGGCCAGCGGCAACAAGCTGGTCTTCAACAGCAAGAACTACGGCTCCGACCAGTACGTCAGCGTCAAGGCGGTCAGCGGTTCCTTCACGCTTGCCACCAACAGCAAGTCCAACGGCACCGACGCGGCCGTTACCGTGAACGGCGCCAAGGCGCAGGTCAACGGCCTGAACGTCACCTACCGTGACTCCAGCCTCGACCTGAACCTTCAGCTCACCACCAGCGGCTATAACGGCCTGACCACCAACGGCCTGAACAATGGCCTCTCCAAGACGTTCGGCATCACCGGCGGCGGCGCCCAGTTCGCGCTCGGTGAGAAGGTGACTGAGACCGACAAGGCGAGCATCGGCATCCAGTCGGTGTCAACCGGCAGCCTGGGCGACGCGGTCACCGGGTACCTCAGCTCCCTGGCCAGCGGCGGCGCCAACTCGCTGTCGGCCAAGAGCCTGACCAACGCCCAGAAGATCCTGGACAAGGCGGTCAACCAGGTCAGCGAACTTCGCGGCCGCCTGGGCGCGTTCCAGAAGTTCACGATCGGTTCGACGGTCAACGCCCTCGGCGTCGCGTACGAAAACGTGACCTCCGCCGACAGCGCCATCACCGACACGAACTTCGCCGAGGAAACGGCGAACCTCACGCGGTCGCAGATCCTGTCGCAGGCCGCCACCAGCGTCCTCTCGCAGGCGAACGCCGCCCCGCAGTCGGTCCTGAAGCTGCTCGGGTAATTGAGCACCTGACGGCCGCCTGATGCGGCGGTCTCCATCGACGGTCTTATCACACAACGCCCCCGACCTTCACCGGCCGGGGGCGTTGTCATTGACGCGGCCGGGTTGCCGATCCCCCTCTGCCGGTACGCCGGAGGAGGGCGGTGTGGGGGTCGTATCGCTGAGGTCTGGAAAGGTCGATACGTTCGCTTCAGGCGACGAAGCCCCCTCCCTATCCCTCCCCCGGAATACCGGGAGAGAGGACAAACCTGACACGCCGAGCGTGTGCGTCACTCCTCAACGAAAAACCAGCGGCGTTGCAACGCCCATGACCCGGATTGCAATCCCCTTGCGCGGCGGTCATCATCCCGGCCGATGTCATCCGCCGCTGAATCTCAGATTTCCAACGCCCCAGCGCCCAGACCGACCGCCTCGCCCGGCGGGCGCTAGGGCTGCTGTTGGCGATCAACCTGTTCAACTACATCGACCGCTACGTTCTGGCGGCCGTCGAGCCGCAGATCGCCCATGCCTTCTTTGGGACGGCCGAAGACGACCCGGCGACGCTGGTGAAAACCGGCTCGCTCGCTACCGCGTTCCTCGTCTCCTACATGCTGGCGGCGCCGTTGTTCGGGTGGCTGGCGGATCGTGTGTCACGGTGGCTGCTCGTCGGCGTGAGCGTCGCGGTCTGGTCGCTGGCCACCGGAGGCTCGGGCCTGGCGGCCACGTTCGGGCTGCTGCTGTTGACGCGGTGCTTCGTTGGGATCGGTGAAGCGGGTTACGGGCCCGCCGCGCCCACGATCATTTCAGACCTCTATCCGGTTGAGCGGCGCGGCGGCGTACTCGCCTGGTTTTACATGGCGATCCCCGTCGGCAGCGCGCTGGGGTTCGCGATCGGCGGGTTTGTTGAGCCGCGATTCGGCTGGCGCACCGCGTTTTATACGGCGGTGCCACCGGGCCTGATCCTGGCGGCCGCCTGCTTCCTGATGCGTGACCCGCCACGGGGCGGGAAGGCGTCCGCGGGCGGCCATCAGAAGCCGCGGCTGGGCGATTACCTGGCGCTGTTGCGGAACCGGTCGTTCGTTCTGGACTGCGCGGGGATGGCGGCGATGACGTTCGCCATCGGCGGCGTTTCGTACTGGATGCCGCGATACCTGACGAAAGGGCGCGGGTTGGAGCCGAGCTGCAAGACGTTGTTCGGCGCGATCACGGCCGCGTCGGGGCTACTTGCGACTTTCGCCGGTGGGTATATTGGCGACCGGCTCAAGCGGCGTTTCCCGGGGTCCTATTTTCTTGTCTCGGCCGCCGGGATGCTGCTGGCCTGCCCGTTCATCCTGGCGATGCTCTACATCCCCTTCCCGTGGGCGTGGGCGCCGCTGACGGTGGCGATCTTCTTCCTCTTTTTCAACACCGGCCCGTCGAACACGATCCTTGCAAACGTGACGCACCCTTCGGTTCGGGCCAGCGCGTTCGCGCTCAACATCTTCTTCATCCATCTGCTGGGCGATGTCCCGGCGCCGCCGTTCCTGGGCGGCATCGCCGGCAAATATGGTTGGAACGCGGCCTTCTGGCTCGTTGCGGCTGTGATGGCGCTTGCCGGCCTCCTCTGGCTGTGGGGAGCCGCCTACCTGGAGCGCGACACCGCGGCGGCCGCGGCGACGGCGTAGCGCCTCGGCAGGCCCGGGCCAAGGATGACGCGCCTGCGCTCGCCGCGGCGCGCTTTCTCCAATTCGAAGACGTATCCCGCGACGAGGCACTTGATAAATTTCTCCAGACCCAGGGTCGGAAGGGAATTTGCGGAAATACCTTCTGACCCCTTTTACGGTCTTAGAGGTGGACGCGGCGGGTGTAGACCCACCATTCGATGAAGAGGACCGCGAGGGCGACGCAGGTGATCGGCCACCAGAGTTCGAGGCGGCTTTTGCCGGTGCCGGCGGACTGGGTCTCGCCGATGTCGCCGGGCGGCTTGTCCCTGGGCTGGAGATTGCTCTCATTCGCGTCGAGCAGATTGACCGCCATCTGCTCGAACTGGGGGATCGGCGGGTCGGTCGTGTAGAGGCCGACCCTGTTCATCGGCGGCAGGACGAAGTCGCCCGTTGGCGGGATCATCACCTTCTTTGACCCGCCCGGCCCGTTGAGCGTGAGCGACTTCAAATCGGGGGCGACGCGCAAAAGGTTCGCGCGCGGGATCCGGACCGCCGTCCCCGGCTCCAGGCTCTGCCGAACATCCATGTCCGATCCGATCGCCAGGAACTGCAACGCCTGATAGAGGAAGATCGGGAAACTCTGCCGAAGCGGCCAGTTGCTGTCGAGCAGGTCGAAGCTGCCAATCAGGTGCGTTTGCCGATCTTCCCTGTCCAGGACCAGCAGCGGCCCTTTGAGCCCGTCGATCAGCACCTCCTGGTCAAGCGGGACGTTCAACGACAGCGCCCGGTCCACTTCCAGACGGCTCAGGGCCAGATCCTTCAGCATCGGGTTGTCACGCTTCCAGTCCAGGACGCGGATGCCCTCCAGGATGACCGGCAGACGCGCGGCACCGGCCGCGACCGCCGCCGGGCCGGTCGTCGAATTTGACGCCGCCCGCATGTTCACCTTCGTCTTGATCCCCTCGGGGACCTTTCCAAACCAGATGAAGCTCCCGGCCGAGGGGAGAATCGTCTTGCCCGTCTCTTTGTCGGTCGGCGGCGTGTAGTTGTCGTAGATGATGACGTCGAACTCGGTCGGCGGCTTGTCCTTGTACTTATCCTCGTACTCCCCCGGCCGCATGATCACGGGCTTGGTCAGGTTGAGGCTCCGGATCGCCTTTTCAAGGTAGAGGTTGAAATCGCTGACGAGCAGGACCGAGAGCGACTTCGGCGGCGGGACAACCACCTGCGCGTAATCGTCGGCCGCCAGGGCATCATTTTCCTTGTGCGTCTGCTCGACGCGGATGACGGCCGCCTGAGTCAGATCCAGCTTGAACTCGACACTGTCACTTCGCTTCTTCCCCGTGGTTTCCTCCCACTGGCCGCGCTGTTCTTCGTTCCAGCGCTCGGGGAGCAGGACGGTGTGCTCGAGCTTTGATGTCTCGGTCTCGATCTGCTCGCCGTTGATGCTGAGCTTCACGCCCGCCTCGACCGGGTCCGGGCCGAAGTTCGCTAGGCGCGCGAAGACCTGCACCTGGGTCGGCCGGTCATAATTCCGCTTCGCGTTCAAGGCGACGATCGCGACGTTGCCCGTCTTATCCGAGCCGAGGGGGTCGTACTTCAGTTGCCCTTTGAGCCGCAGCTCCTGCTCGTTCAGGACGCGGCCGTCCGAATAGAGCCGCACGTCCGGCCGCTCCGTATTCTCGCGAAGCTGCTCGGGGTTAAAGTTCACCTGGGCTTCGGCGAGCTGATAGGCGAGGCGGAGGTCTGTCTTGCGGTCGGTCGGCTCGATCGAATCGATCGCCCGCCGCAGGAGGCCCTGATCTTCCGTGAAGGGTTGGAGCATCTCGGCCGAGTCGTCGAACGCGACGACCATCGCCTTGCTGTTCCGCTTCATCCCGGCGATCAGGTCCTTGGCCATCCGCTTGGCCTCTTCCAGCCGCGTGTGCCCCCCTTCGATGTCCCGCGCGCTCATGGAGGCCGATCGATCAATCAGGATGACGGTCGTGCTCCCCGGCCCGGGCGTGTAATTGCTCACCGGCTGCGACCAGGCGAGCAGCAGCAGGAGCAGAATAATGAGCTGGAGCAACAGGAGCAGGTTGCGGCGGAGCTTCTGGAACGGCGCGTTCACCTGAAGGTCCTGAATGGCCTTGCGCCACAGGAGTGTTGACGGGACGGCCATCTCCCGGCGGCGCAGCTTCAGGAAGTAGAGGACCAGCAGCGCCGGAACGGCCGCCGCGGTGGCCCAGAGGGCGTTTTCCCAGTTGAGGAAGTTTGGGAACCAACTCATGCGCGTCGTCTCCGGGCTTCAATCCGCTACAAGGTGATTGGGCGAATCAATGCGGCCGCGGGGATCATAACCGCCCGAGCAATAGGTGGCGCGGGCCTGGGAACGCCGACATCCCCGTCGGCCTCTCGCGTGGAGCCGACGAGGACGTGGGCCTTCCCGGGGGAGGCGCTATGGCACCCGGAATCTGCCTGCTCCGTTGCCCGGTCATCCGAGCAGGCCGCGCTCGCGGAGGTAGTTCAGCACCAGCGTGTCGAACGGCACCGCCGTGCTGGTGAAGAGGTAGGTCCCCCCGCGACGCGTGACGAAGTCCTTCAGCGCCAGGCAGTAGGCGTTCAGGTTCGCCTTGTATTGCTTGAGGAGCGGCTGCGTGATGCTCACTTCGGCCAGGTCGCCATCCTCAACGTCGCGCAGCTTGAGGTCCCCCTGGAGGTCGGGCTCCAGCTCCTGCGGGGCAAGCACCTGGACGCAGAACAGGTCATACTTGCCGCCGGCGACGTATCGAAGGCCCTCTTCGAACCCTTCCTTGACGAAGAAATCGCTGAGGACGACGCAGACCCCTTTATGGCGGTGCTGGAGTGCGAACCGCCGGCAGGCATCGCCAAAATGGCTGGCGCCGTTTGGCTTCAGGTTGCTGACAAAGTCGATCATCTGCGCGACGCGGCGGCGGCCGCGCATGGCACCCGTCTCCGCGACGATCCCCTCGGCCATCCCGCAGATCGATACCCGGTTGTAGTTGACCAGCCCGATATACCCCAGGGCGGCCGCCACCTTCTTGATATAGAGGGCCTTGTTCGGCTCGCCGTAGTCGCAGCTCGCGCTGACGTCCACCAGGACGTAGAGCGACAGGTCTTCTTCTTCCAGGAAAAGCTTGAGGAACAGCTTGTCGAGGCGGGCGTAGATGTTCCAGTCGATGAAGCGCAGGTCGTCGCCGATGGAGTAGTTGCGATAGTCGGCGAACTCGACGCTCTGGCCGCGCCGCTTGCTGCGCCGCTCCCCCTTCATCTTCCCGGAGAGCATCTTGCGGCTCATCAGGTCGAGCTGATCGAGCCGCGCCATGAACGACGGGTCGAGCAGCAGCGACTTGTCCGCGGCTTGGGGCGCGGCAGGCTTCACCGGCGGAGGCCCACCGTCCGGCCGGGGCATCCCGGGGGTCATGGTCGTCATTCGACATCCTCGGCCGACGGATTCAATCGCACACGCATCGTCGGATCGGCTCGATCCGCCGAACAAGGCGGGCGCCCTCTTTCTCCCTCTCCCGGTACGCCGGGGAAAGGTGGGGTGGGGCGTCTGCGCGGAGTGGTGAGGCATCCAACCCACTCGCGGCCATGCCCCCTCCCTATCCCTCCCCCGGAATACCGGGAGAGGGGACCAGATGGTCGCGTCAGGGCCTGAAATCTACCGCGCGTCCCAACGTGTGGGTATCTGTGCGCCGGCAGGTTAGTTTTCGCTGCGGCGACTGCCGCTGGCGGCAGGGTCGGTTGAGCCAAGATCTTCGGCGGCGAGCCGCTTGAGCGTTTCGTCGCGCTGGCCGCGATCGGTGATGCTGCGGGCGACGGTATTGGCGGCCGATCGTTGGTTCGCCTTGACCAGCCGGAACGTCGCGTCGGCCGCCGTGTCGTTTCGAAGCTTTGAATCGCCGATCTGCTGAAGCCCCGCTTGCAGGACGCGCATGTCGCCCGCGTCGGCGGCCGACGTGGCGACGCCCGCGATGGCGTGGTCACGCTCTTCAGGGAGCGACATCTGCCGCGCCGCGTCGAGTCGCAACTCCAGGTCGGTCTTTGGATTCAGGTAAGACCCCCGGCAGCCTACAAGCGCCGCGGCCAGCACCATCACCGAGCCGGCACCAATCGCCCCACGAAACGGAACCGACACGACCGACCGCCATTGCCGAACCAAGCCTTGCATTCGTTTCCTTTCCCTCGAGAGCTGTTTCAATCGCCGCCATGTCATCGAAGTGCTCGCCGCCCGGGCCGGGCCCAACGCCGCCTGGCGCGACGGCGGCCATCCCTTAATGGGATACCTCGATCTCTCCGTCGTGTTCCTTGCGATTGATCTTCGTGCAGACTTCGGTCGCCTGCTTCCGATCGCGGCAGAGGATGGAGAACTCCCCCGGGCCCTGCTTACCGTTCCAAACGGCGAACTTCCCGCCGCTGGCCATCACGACGCGCACCTTACCGGTGTTCTTAGGGATAGTGATCCGCGGCACGTGTTTTCTTCCGAATTCAAGGGGCGGTGCCCGGCGATGTGTCGTGCGGCCGCCAAATATGACCAGTTCTTACGCCCGCGTGGAGCCGTCTTCCGTCAAGCCGGGGCCCGCCTGGGGCTCCGGGTCGTCCAGCCCCTGAGCCCGACGAAGGTACGCGCGAGCTTCAGCGAGGTCGCCGGAATAGACCATGACGCGGCACAGGGTTTTCCGCCGCTCATCGGGTTGCGGCGGCCGGGCTTTGTCGCTGGTCTGGATGAAACTCGCAATTCCTCGGGCTACAAGCTGCTCGCGAAGATGTCGCGCCTCGGTCGAATCCGACGTCGCCTTTAGCACTTCCGGGCGTTCGTCGGGTTCGATTCGCCTCGGCTTGATCGGGTTGCTGGGCCAGTCCATCGCCAGCGACCCAAGGTATTTTCGACGATCGACGACCCGGACGCCACATTCGGGGCACCGGGAACCGCTGGCCCGCAGGTCATAGCCGCACTTCGGGCACGGCCGCCCGGCGGGCTCCGGCTCGTCCGTCCTGGCCGTCCAGGCCTTCCAGACGATGAAGAGCACGAACGCCCCCAGGGCGAACAACGCCAGGTTGCCCAGCACCGCGTTGACCTCGTCCGACGTCATGCGCGCCCCGCATCAGCCGCGCCCCGCATCATGCGCGCCCCGCCGCCAGTTCCGCCTCGATGGTGTTCGGGGTCTCGGCGATCACGCGCTCCAGCACCTTGTCGGTGGTCATCCCTTCGGCCTCGCCTTCAAAGTTCAGGATCACGCGGTGCCGCATCGCGGGGATGACGCATTCCTTCACGTCCTTGAAGCTCACATGGAAGCGGCCGTCCAGCAGCGCCCGGACCTTGCTCGCAAGTGTGATCGCCTGCGCGGCGCGGGGGCTGGCGCCCACCCGGAAGAACTGGTTCACCATCGGGATGGCGAACTCCCCCTGCGGGTGCGTGGCCAGGGTGCAGCGAATCGCGTAGTCCTGCACGTGCGGCGCGATCACCACCCGCTTCACCAGTTGCTGGTGGGCGACGATTTTCTCGCCGTCGAGGACGGGCTGGATATCGACGCGGTGGCCGGTCGTCGTGCGGTCGAGGATCAGCTTCAACTCCTGCCGATTGCTGTAGCGGACCACCAGCTTGTAGAAGAACCGGTCGAGCTGCGCTTCGGGCAGCGGGTAGGTCCCTTCCTGCTCCAGCGGGTTCTGGGTCGCCATGACGAAGAAGGGCTCTTCGAGCTTGCGCACCTCGCCACCGGCGGTGACCTGCTTCTCCTGCATCGCCTCGAGCAGGGCGCTCTGGGTCTTGGGGGTGGCGCGGTTGATTTCGTCGGCGAGGACGATCTGCGAAAAGATCGGCCCCGACATGAACGTGAACGCCCGGTGCCCGTGCTCGTTCTCCATGATGACGTTGGTGCCGATCACGTCGGCCGGCATCAGGTCGGGCGTGAATTGGATGCGGCTGAACTTCAGCGACAGCGACTGCGCCAACGACCGAATCAGCGCCGTCTTCCCCAGCCCCGGCACGCCTTCGAGCAGCGCATGCCCGCCGACAAAGAGGCAGGTCAACACGCCGTCGATGATCTCCTCATGCCCGACGATCGCCTTGGCGATCTCCGACCGCACGGACTTATAGTCGCGGCGGAAGTTCTCGCAGAGCTGATGAATCTCAGGGTCAATCCCAGGTACAGGAGCGGCCGACATTCAGGTCCTTTCGAATGTGTTATCTCCACAGATGGGGAGAAGATGGATACAAGCTGAAGGAAGAAAATAAGTTATTGCCACAGATGGGGAAAAGATGAACACAGATAAGATTAAGACAAGACACGCGGCGATGGCGGTCTTATCTATCATCCACCGTTTGGGAAATGCGTCGTTGCCGCGGTCCAGATCATGACTGTTTTGCCTTTCCGGCGAGACGGCGAACTTCTACCTTTTTTCCGAAGTTAATGAGGAGGCAGAGTGGCATCGTCGTGATGGCCAGGTAGTTCAAGCACTGCGCCGTATGCACATCATCCAAGTTGCGGATCGCCTTATTCTCTATCAGAACGACGCCCTCGACGATCAGGTCCGCCACATAGTCGCCGACCACCACCCCATCATACGTCACGGCGATCGGCACCTGTTGCTCCACACGGAGCCCGGCTTTTCGAAGCTCGTGAGCCAGCGCGTTCTCATACACCCGCTCAGAAAACCCGCTGCCCAGGATATTGTGAACGCGAAACGCAAACCCAATAATGCGCTCCGTAATCGCATTCAGTCTGTCCGCATTCGTCCCTATCTTGTATTCATCTGTGGCCATAGCTCTTCGCCTTTGATCAGCGGCACGCGACTCCAATGATCGCTCGCGTTGCGATCATTCCGTCTTCATCTGTGTCCATCTTGTCTTCATCTGTGGCCATACCTCTTCGCATTTGATTTCGCTCTATCCGGGGCCATCTCCCGTCATCCCTGCCCCTCTCCCTGCTCTTTGTCCTTGATCTGCTGCTGCGCCCTTCGCTTCGCGGCCATCAAGCCGCCGATGTGGTCGCCGCTGCCGGGGCGGGTGCCTTTGGGCTCGATCTTCTTGGGGGCCGCGGGGATCGGCTTGTCGGTGGCGCCGCCGACGACCTGGGAGAGGTCGCCCTCGACGCCCTTGGGGGCGACGAACTTGGCTTTGGGGTCCGGGCGGGCCGACTGGGGGAGCGGCGGGGCGACGCCGCCCGCGGCCGGGGCGGCGGCCGCTCCCGCGCCGAGCCGCGACTCGGCGACGCGGTCGCGGACGCCGCGGAGCGCGTCCAGCGACTGGCGCGTCTCCACGGTTCGCACGTGCGTTGGGAAACCGATCCGGTCGCTGACGGCCCGGGCCATCTTCTTGATCGACGCCCAGTCCCAGGCGATGCGGCGGACGGCGACGTCCACGATCATCAGCGCCACCAGCGCGAGGATCAGCCGGTCCCAGATTCGCAGCGGCGAGCTGGAGGGGACGATCCCCTCGCGGCTGAAGACTTCCGCGCCGCGGGGGTCGAAGGGCTCGAGCAGGCGGCCGCCGGTCGCGGAGCGGATGTGCTCCATCAGGATCTCATTGCTCTTGAGCTCGCGGCGCTCGGGTGAGCTGTTCATCACGCCGCCGCCCATCACGAAGCCGGACGTGCCGTTGGGGGCTTTGAAGTTGAGCTTGGAAACGTAACTCCCCTCGCCACGCAGCTCGAACGTCCCCTTGTAAGTGCCCGGCGCCACCTGGACAAGCCGCATCTCCTGCGGGGGGGACTTGAGGTCTTTGCCGCCGGCGACGGTGCCACTGAAGTTGAGGAAGTTCTGAAAGTCGGCGTCTTTGTTCAGCGCTTCGACGGTGATTTCACCTTTGGGGCCGTCGAGGTTCATGCGGACTTCGAAGTCGCCGCTCATCGGCGGCCGCGAGATTGCTCGGATGATCTGCGCAAAAAGCTTTGAGTAGGCCGGCGAGTTGATCCAGTTGAGCGCCCATTTGTTGTGTGCGTCGGCGGTCCAGACGGCCGCCTTGCCGAGGCCGGTCTGCCAGTGGGCCAGCACCGGGTCGTTCATCTTCCCGGCGGACATCGGCATGAGCACTTTCGGGTCATTCTTGCGGCTGGTGAGCACCATGCCGAGGACGCTGGGCAGCGGGGTTGGCAGGCCGGCGACCATCTCGTCGCTCGGGTCGCGCATCGTGATATCGATGCCTTCGGGCTGCTCGTGAATGAGCGTCCGCTTCACGATGGATGCCTGCTTGATGAAGATCTCGGGCAACTGGTTCGGGTTGGTGTTGATCGGCCCGAACGCCTTGCCGCCCGGCCAGGCGTTTTTAGGGATGTCTTCCATCTCTGGCGGCAGCGATGCGGCGTTGCCGGTGTGCGGGTAGACGGTGACGGTGGAGACGCTGACCTTCAGCGCCTTGCACTGGTCCATCAAGACCTTCTGCGGCGGGGCGGGGTCGCCGTCGCTGATGATGATGATGTGCTTGTGGCGGGCGTTGGAATCCTTCAGCCCCTTGGTGTTCCCGGCGCCGTTGAGCGCGAGGTTCACCGAATCGTCGAAGCTGGGCATATCGCCGGCGGCCATCTTCTTAATGGCCGCGTTGACCTTTTCCTTGCTCCCGACGTCGCCCAGCGCGTAATCCCATTGGCCCCGCCAACCCCGTTCTTGTGGTTGCCGTTGCCGCCCCAGTCGTAACTGATCACGCCGACTTCATCACGGCTGGAGAGGGTCTCCACCGCCTTCAGGGCGCACTGCTCGCCCCAGTAGTTCCCCTGCGGCATCTCGCAGGCGTGCATGATCATGACCAGCGCGCCTTTGCCGATCTGCCGCTGGGCGGGGATCTCCATGTCAACCGGGAGGACCTTCTCCAACTCCGAGCCCTGCCAGCCGCCGGCGCCGAAGGCCTGGTCGCCGCCGATCACCAGCAGCCCCCCGCCCAGGTCGTGGACGTAGGTGCGGAGCATGATGTCCTGCTCGTTGCTCAACCCCGACAGGTGGGTGCCGCCCTCGCTGTCCAGGACGCTCCCCTTGGGGACGTTATTCAGGATCACCGCGTCGTAGTTCTGCAACTCGACGACGTCCTTGGGGAACTGATCGATGGAGATGCTCTTGAGCACGATCCCTTCACCGGGGCGGCGTGGGTCGTCCTTCATGCCGAGCATCTGTTGGACGAGGTAATCCCCCATTTCGCCGGGCCGCTGCTGGCCGGGAAGGACGGTGTTGTCCACGTACAGGATCTGCTGCTTGCCTTTGACAAAGGTAAAGGCCTGGGCGGAGTTGTTGTCGTCAACAGCGTCAACCTTGGACTTGGCGGCCGCGTCGGCGCCGCCGCCCCCTGCGCCGCCTCCCGCCGCGCCACCCGGCGTTGCGATGCTCGTCGAAACGCCGCCCGCCCCCGCCCCTTCGGGCTCGAAGACAGCTTCAAACCGATGCACGCCGCTCTCATACACGGGCGGCACGCGGACGATCTCAACGTTCGGGCCGGGCTTGAGCGTGACGGCCCGTTCCTTGGGCTTGTCCGTGCCGGGAGCGACATCAAGGTTGATCGTTCGGTCCGGGTACTTCTCGACGACCGTCAGCTTCCCCTTCACGTTGATCGGGTTGGTGTTGCGGAGGACGACCGTGAGGTTGAACGCCTCTCCTTCGCGCTTCCAGGCGGGGGCGACGAAGCGATCGACTGAGATGTCGTTCTGGATGTCATACTTGACGGGGACAACGTCGATCGGCACGTGCTGGGCGACGGCCGCGTTGATCGCCGGCTCGACGTCGCCGACGTTGTTGCCGCCGTCCGAGTAGAGAATGAGGCGGTGCATCGCATCGGGCGACATGGTCGCCAGCGCCAACTGGATGGCGGTGCCGATGTCGGTGCCCCCTTCCGGCTTGACGATGGAGCGCGTATCGAGCCGAAGCTCCTTGTTGGGCATCGCATCGACGCGGGCGAACTTGTCGAAGCGGATGAGCCCGATGCGGTCATCCGGCCGCTTGGTCGGGTCGGTCGAGAGAGAGCGGAAGTAGGAGTCGGTGGCGTCGAGGCGTGTACGGCGTTCTTTTTCGGTTGGTGCGTCGCGGCCGGGCCAGTCGGCCAGGTTGTTCATGGAGTCGCTGACGTCGTGGAGGATCATCACCTCCATATCCCGGTGCCGCTGCTCCCACAAGGCACGGCCGAGGATCAGGATCAATACCGCAAGCACCAGCAGCCGAACCGAGATCGCCACCCATTTTCGCGCCGGGCCCAGGCCGCCGAGCGACCGCATCCCCATCAGGACGATGATCCCGCCGAGGCCCGCGAACAGCGCCAGCGCCACCCACCAGGAAAACGTCTGGAGCCGAATGGGTGAATTGAATGCGAGCGGCACGATCGCCGAGCACAGGGCCCCGGCGGCGGAGGAAGCGCCAGTTCGGCCAGGCGCGGAGGCGCACAGATCGGGGCGCAAGGCTTAGGCGCGCCAAGCCGGGCAGCGAGAGGCGACGGCGGGAGTCGTGGCGACTCTGGACGCCGGGGTGCGATGCTGGTCATGCCCATCGATCGATCCCTCTCGCCGCACCCGCCATCGCCTGCCCCCGCGGGGCATGCGGGCCGGTCAGAACTCGAACACCTGCACGCGGTTGTTCCCTGAATCGACCGTCACGATCCGGTCGTCCCGATCGACGCAAACGCCCCACGGATAGGCCAGTTGCCCCGGGTCGCGCCCGCGCTGCCCCACGTCTTAAGGCCCTGCCCCGTCGCCTTATCCACCATCTGAACACGGTTATTCCCAAACTCGCACACGATCAGGCGGCCGGCGTGATCCTCGTCCAGCCCGTAAGGGAAACGAAACTGCCCCAACCCTGTCCCAACCCCGCCCATGTTCCGCACGAACGAGCCATCGGTCTTAAAAACGATCAACCGATGGTTGCACGAGTCGGTCACGTAGACCAGCCCCTGGTCGATCAGCATCGACTGCGGCCGCGAGAACTGCCCGTCCCCCGTGCCGAAGCTCCCGAACTGGTAGAGCTTGCGACCCGCGCCGTCGAACACCTGGATCCGATCGTTCTCGCCATACTCACTGACGAAAACGCGCCCCTTCTCATCGAACGCGATGTCGGTCGGGTAAATGAACTCGCCATCCCCGCGCCCTTCGCGCCCCCACTGGCGGACGAGCGTGCCCGTGGGAGTGTAAACCATGACGCGGTGGTAGTGGGTATCGGGCACATAGAGCAGGCCGTCCGGGCCGACGCTCGCGCCGACGGGCTTGCCGATCTTCCACTCCGGCATCTGCCAGCCGTTCAGGTACTTGCCGTTGTGATCGAGATGCTGGATATGGGCGACCCGGTCGATGATGAAGAAGGTATCGTCGCCGGGCGAATAGGTGATCGCCCGCGGGTAAACCACCTGCCCGGGCGCCGTGCCGGTCTCCAGCCAGACGGCCTTGGGCTCGCCGTGATCGCCACAGCCGCCGCAGATGCCCGCGACGCACAGGCCGAGCATGAGGGATGCGCCGCGGAGCCGGGTGCGCCCGGCCCGAACTCCAGCCCAGGCGAGCGCCGCGACAAACGCCGAGAGACCGATTACCACGGCCATCAGCAGCAGCGACGCCTCGATCATCGGGTCGTTCTCCAGCGTATGGACCCACGTCATCAGCATCGGGACAATCGGCCGCGGGCGCAGCGGGGAGATCAGAACCGTGGCGGGGACCTCGGTCAGCGCCAGGATGCAGACCAGGAGAGCGGACGCCGCCAGCGACGGCCAGGCGAGGGGAAGGATCACGTGCCGCGCCGTTTGCAGCGGCCCGGCCCCGTCAACCGCGGCGAGGTCGCGCAGCGCCGCCACGGCCCGGGCCACGTCGCCCCGGCCGCCCATAGCGTCAGCCAACCGAATCGTGCGAGGTAGGCCATAACCATGATCGGGGGCGCGTTATAGACCCACCCAAAGCCGGGCCGATTGTACAGGCGGATCATGGCGATGGCGAGCAATTGGCCGCCGACCAGGAACGCCCCCAGCGACATCGCCGCCGCCCCCCGCGGCCTCCGCACCGAACCGGCCGCCGCGATCGCCAGAGCCGCCGCGCCGGTCATCGCCCCGTACGAGATCGACCCCAGGATCTCCGGCCCGCTTTGCGCCCAGATGAGCGACAGGTCGAACCGTCGCTGGTGCCGTAAGACCAACGCCACGATCGGCACGCAAAGCGTCAGCGCGACCGTCAGGCACGCCAGAAGTTTTGGCAGCGGCCCCGCCTCCAGCGCCCGGGGCCAGTTTCCCGGGTCAACCTCTTCTTCGGCCGAGACCTTCGCCACGCCCCAGACCGCCAGGGCCGACAATGCGACAATCACGCCGAGCAGCGGGACCGCCGTCGCAACCGACGCGGCCGCCACGGCGGCCTGGTCGGGGAGCGGGGCCTCACCGCCGCCGGCCCCGGCGATAATCGGCGCCGTCAGCGGGTTGGCGGCCGACGAAAACATCCCGGTCTGAAACACCTGCCGCACTTCGGTCGCCACGACGCTGATGCCCGTCGGCTCGTAAACCGCGAACTCCTGCACCGCCAGGATCGTGACGCAGGCCATCGACGCGGCGATCGGGCCGGCAAGCTGCCGCGCCGTCACGCGCACCAGCGCGCCGTCGAGCAGCGCCTGCTGTTGCAGGCTGGAGTCCATCCGTCGCAGGGCCAGGCCGATGATCCCCGCCGGCAGCGCCCAGAGCCACGCCGCCAGCGACCAGATGCACCGGGCGACGTCCGCCCCGCCGGCCGGGGAAAGGACCAGACGCGCGTCGCCCCCGCCGTAGCGGACGATCGTGACGCCGACCTGCTCCGGGAACCGGGACTGCTCGGTAAGGATCGACGCCGCGAGACGTCCCGCCGGCGGTGAGATCAGGCGGATCAGCTGCGCCCAGCCGTAGGAATAAGTGATCGACGGGAGCAGCAGCGTGAAGGGAAGCAGGAGCCAGAGGGCGGCCGCCACCGGCCCGCGCCCGCGCCCCAGCACCCAGGCCGCCGGCAGCGCCAGCGTGGTCGCGATCGCGGCGACGACCGCGTTGTACCCAATCGTCCGCGCCAGGATCCCCCATCGGAAGGCGTCCATTCGGAGCGCCCCCAGGCTCGCGGGGTTCGCCACGATCTGCGTGACGAGCCACGCCAGTGGCAGCCCGCAGCAGACCGCCATCGCGGCCTCGGCGACCGGCAGGCGCGCCAAAACCCCCGCGGCCGATGGCCGGCGAGCCGTGAGCGGGCTCGAAAAGTGATCAGAACGCGTTGTCATCCGGGGCCGGAGGCGCCATCACCAGCCGGCGCCCGCCCCTCCATCAGGTCAGTCGCGGCCTTGACGGCGCGAGGCAGCACCTTTGACACCGCGTGGTAATCGACCTCCACCATCTTCACGCCGGAGGCCGCATCGCCGCGGACGGGGTACTTCCCGAACTTCGCCTCCAGCAGTTTCTGTTCGACCTGCTTGCTCAGCAGGTAGTCGATCAGCTTCTTCGCCGAATCCGGGTGCCGAGCGCCCGTGACCAGCGCGACGCTGCACGGGATGACCAGCGTGCCCTTCGCGTCGGGTCCGTCCTGATCGGCGGGGAACGCATCCAGCTTGCCGCCTTCCTTGATGGCGGCGTCGGCGTCGTCATTGTCCGTCAGCCCCGCCCAGACCGTCCCCTGCCCGACGCTGTCGGCGACGACGGAGTTGCCGCCGAGGAGCTTCACGCCGTTGTCGTGCAGGTCGCGGAAATACCGGTTGGCTCGCTCGTCGCCCCAGAGGACGTATAACGCGGCGACGTGCCCGCCCGTGGTGCCGGCCGTCGGGCGGGCCAGCGCCACGTGATCTTTCAGCGCGGGGTTCGTCAGGTCGGCCAGGCCGGTGATCTTCGGCAACTTGCCGGCCGCCTCGGGCACTCGGGTGACCGCGATCATCCGCGCCCGAAGCGTCTGGCCGCACCAGAGGTGGCCGGGGTCCTTGTACCTCGCCGGGATGTCGGCGGCCGCGGGGGGATCATAAGGCGCCAGCGTGCCGGCGTCGGCGAGGGTGATCGTGTGGAACACTTCGTTGGACCACCATACATCCGCCTGCGGGTTCGACTTCTCGGCCTCGAGCCGCGCCGCCAGGCCGGCGGACTTGGTCGCTTCGGTGTCCGTCTGAAGATCGACGGCGATGCCGGTCTCCTTCTCGAATTCCCGGACGATCGGTTCGGCGATCGGCTGATCGACGCTGGTGTAGACGACGACCCGCTGCGCCGCGGCGCCGCCGCGCCCGCAGCCCGGCCCGGCAATCAACGCCGCCAGCCCCGTCACCGCGCACATCAGACAGATCGTTCCCCACTTTCGCGTCATACCTAGCCTCCGCTTCCGCTGTATTCGCGCCAACAGCCACAAGATGCGTCGTCTATGTTGATCGTCCGTGGCGCGTCTGGCAACCGCAAATCAGCGTCGATCGCGACGGCCAAAGCACGCCGCCCGCGCGCCGCGCCCGTGAGGAAGCGGTCCAGTTGCGCGGATTAAGCGGCGCGTTCTCCACGGGACGCTTATCGGCGGGCCACCCCAACCGCTCCGTCACCGTCGCGGCTCGCAGGGCGCTGATCGCCAAAGCACGACGGGCGCGGGCCGCGTTCCCCGGCGGACGCTTGGTCCCGCCGCCCCCGCGTCACCCTCGCCGAGGCATCGTTCTTCGCAAAAACCAGTCGCCACCGTCACGGCGCGGCATAGAATTCCGCGCGGCAAATTTGCCGTGCCTGCGTCGGGCGAGGAACATCCTCGGTCGGCGAACGGCCATCGGTCTGCACGAAGCGCCGCCGACCGCGCGAGCGAGGTTTAGACGAATCGTGGAAAAACCACCCCCTCTCAGTCGGGCCCCTGAAGGGGACCACGCGACGCTCTACCTCAACGGGAAAGCGGTGGGCGCGATCCGCGTGAAAGGGTGGGACGCCTCCTGGACATACGGCCAGTTTGAGCCATGCGAGGCCTTTGGGCCATTCGCGACGCTCTTCGGCCGCTGGTCGCTAATCATGCACGAGGACGAATCGGAGCCGCTCAACCCCGCGGCCGCACAGGCGCTGCGCGAAGCCGAGGCCGCCATGGACGCTCTGCACGCCCGCGTCTACTTCCCCGACAAACAAAGCTGGCACGAGGTCGCGCAACTCAACATTGACGGGGGAACGATCGAGTGGAAGGAAGTCTAGCGAGAAGAAACCTCAAGGAACTCCAAACAAAGGCAAAGTGGAAATCAATCTCCTCGCTTGAACCCGGTTTCTTTTATCCGATTTCTAATTTCTTCGGATTTCGCTTCGGATTTCGACATTCTTCTCGTGCTCCAGTGACCAAACACCGCTGTAGCGCCGAGCGATGCGTTCGCGGAATCAAGGTATGCGACTTCTTGCCCGGTGGGCCCTTGATCGACTTCAATCTGGGCTCATTCACATCGACAACAGCCGGTCCATTTTCTGCGCGATCGTCTTCAACCGGTTGACATCGCCGCCGCCGACTTCCGCGCAAGCCCAGGTGTGGTAGCCGATCTCGTCCAGGGCCTTCATGATCGACGGCCAGTCGTTGTCCCCTTCCATCAGCTCGACGGCGAACCCTTTCCACGTCCCTTCCTTGTCGCGCTTGGAGCGGCTGAACTCCTTGATGTGCAGCTTGAGGATTCGCTTGTTCAGGATGCGCACCCACTGCTCGGGCCAGCCGTAGGTGACGACGTTGCCGATGTCGAAGTGCCATCCGATGGCGTCGGGCGCCTCGAACTCGTCGATGAACCGAGCGGCCTCCAGGGGGCTGAGCAGGAAGTGGTTCCAGACGTTCTCCACCGCGATCTTCACGCCCAGTTCCCGGGCGACCGGGATGCACTTGCGGATCTCCTCCTGCGAGCGGGAATAGGCGTCGGCGTAGCTCACCGATTTGTCCACCACCGCCGGCACAAGGAGCACGCTCGTGCCGCCCAGGGCCTTGCAGTCGCGGAGCGCGGTCTTCAGCGCCTCGACACCGGCCGCCCGCATGGCGGGGTCGTTGTGGGACAGCGTCTGACGCCAGTGGACCGAATCGACCATTCCCTCGATCAGGATGCCCGTCTCCTGAGCGGCCTTCCGGATCTCCTCCATCGACAGGCTGGTTGGGCTGTCCATTTCCACACCGTCGAAGCCCGCCTCTTTGAGGATCTTGAACTTATCGAGCACGGAATCACCCCCGGCGATCATCCCATACATGACGGCCTTCTTGAAGCCGCGCTCCTTCGGCGGTGTGGCCGGCTTGGAGGCGGCCGGAGCGGCGGACGTCGACGCGGGTGACGACAGGCTGGGTGACAGGGCCGCCATCGCGGCCGCGGCGGCACCGGCCTTCAGCACGTCGCGCCGGGTCAGCGACTCGGCTCGATCAGGAGACTCTGAGTGCGGGGCAGGTTCCAAAGCGCCTCCAGGCTGGTGGTCGAACAGGTTGCCAAGTCGCGACGCGGCCGTCGCACCAGGACGAAATGAAGTTCTACTCCACTTTACTCCGGTCGCCGCTTATCGTTCATCGGCGTTGTCCTCCGCGTGAGCACGGCGCAAGTTGAGGTGGGAAGCACGAGCGCTTGCCGAAGGAGAAGGCGCGGTTACGCTCTGGGCCATGGCCACACCCCCGGATGACGACGGCTTTCCCGCCGACACCTTCCTGGCCCCGATGCCGTGGTGGGTCGTCTGCGAACGGCGGCCGCCAAGCCCCGACCCTGGAAGCCCGGACCTTCTCTGCGACCCGACGCCGATCGGCGAGGCCCTGCTCGCCGAGCCCCTCGGTTACCTCGTGATCGACTCCGAAGATTGCACCTGCCTGGCGGTTTTCACTGACGAAGATTTGGCCGAGCGTTTCACCCGCACCGCCGGTTTCGACGGCCACCCGCTTCAGGCCGCGACACCGTCGCGGTTCCTGAACCTCTGCCAGACCCTCCCGCCGATTTGCACGTATGTCGCCTTCGACCCCCCGCCCACCCTCGGCGGCCGGGCGCGCTGGGTCGTCTCGCTCTCGAAAGTCCGCCAAGCCCTCCAGTTCCTGCACGACGACGCGGCGACCGGTTGACAAACCAATGGTTCCCCATCGAGCGCAAAACCCGGGAGCCGGAAAAATCTGAGCAACGGATATGGATGCACTTGACTTTTAGCGAAGCGGAAAATACTCTCATCCTCACACAACGACCGGTGGCAAAGATTGCCGCAGGTTGCAATTTGAAGAGCTAAGAAAGCTCCGGTGGCGAAAGCCGTCGGAGCTTCTTGTTTTATATAGGTCGTTGTTGCCGGAAACGGCGCTTCAACGATCGCGCGATCACCAACTCTCAACCGTCCGGCCACCCCTCCGGGCGACTCCCCCAAGTTGAGAGGCCTCAGCCCCGGATCCCCCCGTCCGGGGCTCTTTTTTTCCCCTTGCTAAATTGAGTGATGAGGGGGAATCAGCGGCCGCGTGGAAATGTTTCGCCCCGGATTGTCCTCACGACGTGCGGCTCAAGAAGCGACCTCGCGCCAACTGCGCGTCTGACATTTGCGCAGCGCCGGCGCGGCTGACGTCGTGGACCGGGATTTTGCGGGGAACACGTTGTGTCCCGCCACGTCCCGCAACCGGATCGCAACGGCGTCGCTCGCATCGACCGCTCGCATCAACCGCTCGCATCGTCGGCGGCGCGCGCTGCGTGCCCCACGAAACACGCGGCCAATTTCGGCGAACTATCTCGCGTACTCGACACTGCGGACCTCGCGCATCACGGTCACCTTGATCTCGCCCGGGTACTGCATCTCGCTCTCGATCTTCTTCGCGATGTCGCGGGCGATCTTGGCGCTGATGCGGTCGTCCACCATCTTCGCATCGACGATCACCCGCACCTCGCGGCCTGCCTGGATCGCGTAGGCCTGACGCACGCCTTCGAACGTCAGCGCCAGGTCTTCCAGGTCCCGCAGGCGCTTCACGTAACGCTCCAGGCTCTCGCGACGGGCGCCGGGGCGGCTGGCGCTGATCGCGTCGGCCGCCATGACGATCGGCGTGTAAGGCGTCGTCGCCGGCACGTCGCCGTGATGGGCCAGCGCGGCGTTCAACACCGCTTCGCTCTCGTTGAACTTGCGCAGGAACTCCATGCCGATCAGCGGGTGGCCGCCCTCGGTCTCGTGGTCCATCGCCTTGCCAATGTCGTGCAGCAGGCCCGCCCGGCGGGCGATCGTGCCGTCGAGGCCCAACTCGTCCGCGATCGTCTGCGAAAGGTAAGCGACTTCGAGGCTGTGCCGCAGGACGTTCTGGCCGTAGCTGGTGCGATACCCCAGCCGGCCGAGCATCGGGATGATCGCCTTATTGAGGTTGGGGAGCTGCGCTTCCTGGGCGGCCTCTTTGCCGATCCTGATCAGCTCCTCGTCCATTTCCTTGCTGACGGTGGCGACGACTTCCTCGATCCGGGCGGGATGGATGCGGCCGTCCTGAACCAGCCGCTCGAGGCTCATCCGGGCGATCTCGCGCCGGACCGGGTCGAAGCAGCTCACCACGACCACGCCTGGCGTGTCGTCGATGATGACGTCAACCCCAGTCGTCTTTTCGAAGCTGCGGATGTTCCGGCCTTCGCGGCCGATGACGCGGCCCTTCATGTCGTCGGTCGGGATGTTGACGGTGCTGACGGTGTGGTCGCTGGTCTGCTCGGCCGCGTAGCGCTGGATCGCCTGGAGGATGATCATCCGGGCCTTCTCTTTGGCCTCGTCGTGCGCTTTCTCCGTCGCCTGCTGGATGATCGCCCCGGCCTCCCCGCGGCATTCATCCTCGATTCGGCGGAGCATGATCTCTTTGGCCTGGTCCGCAGAAAGGTTAGCGACCTGGAGCAGCCGATCGCGCTGTTCCTTCAGGACGCCGGTCAGCTCCAGCTCCCGCGCGGCCATCACCTTGTCGCGCTTCTGGAGCTTGTTGTCCAAGTCCTCGAGGTGCTTCTCCTTAACGGACAGCGTGTCGAGCTTGCGGTCGAGGATGTCTTCCCGCTTCTGAAGGCGATTCTCCAGGTCTTCGAACTTGCGGCGCGCGCTTTCCTGCTCGCGCTCAAACTGGCTTCGCGCTTTCAAGTGATCCTGCTGGGCGGCCAGCTCGATCTCCTTTGCCTTGTTCTCCGCTTCCTTGATGGCGTTGAGTCGAAGCTGCGTGGCTTCGGCGACCGCTCGGGCCAGAGCGCTCTGAGCGGCAAAATGGAAGTACCCCAGAACGACGGCGGCGCCGCCGAAAAGGCCGATGACGATCCCAACCAGGTACGGCTGCATAGGTCCGTTCCCCTTTCACTTATCACGCTTGCCGAAGCCCCCGGCCCGGGGCGGCTCACCTGTGGTGACAACCGACTCGTCAGACGAGGCTCCAACCGAGCGCAAGACTTACGCGGATGAGGGGAAGGCCGATGTGACAAGAAACGCCGACAGGGCAATCGGCGAAAGGAAGGCGAGGAACGACGCGCAAATTGACCCGAGCCGCACGCAGGCCCAAACAGGGCCGCACGCGGCGCGAAAACGCCGCAGCATGCCCCGCGGCCGTCGTTTAGCCGTCGATCTTGTCCGGCGAGAAGCCCGGACGGATCGAGGCGGCATCAGACGGCGGCCTGACTGCGGCAGCCGATGTCAATCGCTGGCGTCGGTAGGACGGGGGCGGAGCCCGTAAGGACGCGCCGACCGACATCACATCGGCCGAACGCACCCAAGTCGAATTGCGGGCAATCAAAACAGGGACTGGCTGCCGCGTTGGCAGCAAACCCTTCCCGAATCCCGGCCGCCAAAGGCCGGGACGAATTGCCACTTGAAGCCTTGGCCACAACATCAACCAACCTGCCAGCAGCACGACCGTCAGCCCAAAGGCCAACGCGAACCCGAAGCCCGCCCAAGGCAGCAATGCCCCGGCAAGCCCCGCAATGACTGGCAGCCCAAGTGCTTCCACGAACCGGCTCCGCTTCGAACTACGCTCGTATCGCCAAACCACGCCCGGCATTCGATTTGCGTTGTTCGTCTTACACAGGACTCAAACGCGGCTAAGATGGACTCTCAAAACCCACCTAAATCAAAGCCGGGCCACATCTTGTCAAAGGCCTGCGGGTTGCGACACCATCCGCTTGCAGCGTCGCAGCCCTGTTCGGCGGCTGACCAATGTCAGCGCCAGACAAAGGAACTGCTTACATTGTATGCAAGTCATGTCCGTTTACAAGGAATGGATGCCCCGTCTGCCGCTTTGCGCTTCGCCCGGCCGTTCAACCCGCTGCCTCCTGTTTCCACGTCGCCACTGGCGTTTTTCAGGCGTTGCCGACGATTCCCATCATTCGTTTCAAGCACCCGCGCAAACTGGCGGATGATGGGGATGATGCCGAATCGTCCGCTCTCCACGCGACGCCCATGAGGCCGTGGAGGTGAAGACGCTGTAACCTCGACTTTGGACCCTGTGCCGCGACATGCAGACCCGCTCGCAACGCTCTTCGGATCAACCCCGCGAAATGCCGGATCGCCCGAAGGCGGCGTTTGGCGCAAGCGGCGTCGGGCCCGCCGCCGCCGCGGATAAGGGTCAAAGCGGGCCCCGCCCGTCTCGCCGGGCTCGCCCCTCCGCCCTGGGCTGGCAAGGCGTTACCGTCGCCGGCGCGATCCTCGTCTATGCCCTGGCGCTACGCATGCGGGGGCTCTCCGAGCGGGCATTCTGGGTCGATGAAGCGGAGAGTTCCATCAACGCCCTCTCCATTCTGGAGCAAGGCGTCCCCACTGACCGCTACCTCGGCATGCCCGTCTACGAAAATGCCTTGATCGACCCGTGGCCAGCGGGCGACGCCGATGCGGCCGAATACGAATTTCGCGACAGCAGCTACTCCAGCAAACACGTCACGCTCTTCCACGGATGGCTTCCCCTCTACACCATCGCCGGCGCATTCGAGGTGGCCGGCGTAAAGCCCGACACCGACACCGCCAACCGCCAGATCGTCCGCTCGACCGATGAGATGCGACGGCGCACCTGGGCCGCCCGCGCACCGTCGGTCGTCTTCGGCATGGCGTTCCTCGTGGCGACGTTCCTCGCGGCGCGGCGAATCTACGGGGCCGATGCCGGCTGGGCCGCCCTGGCGGCCGGCGCGGTGCTGCGGCCGGCGATTGAATTCTCCCGCCTCGCCCGCTATTACGCCTCGACTCTCGCCCTCTCCGCCGGATGCGGCCTTGCCCTGTGGTCTTTGCTCCGCAAAGGGCGATGGCGCGACGCGATCGCCGCCGGAGTCTTACTCGGGCTGCTGTTCCACGCCCACCTGCTGTCCTTTGTCGTGCTGATCGGCGTGACGGCCCTGATCTGCCCGGCAATCCTCCGCCGACACGGGCAGGCACCGCTGAAGCTCGCCGCCATGGGCGGCATCGTCCTGGCGATGACGCTCCCCTGGCTGGCCCTCTCCGGCTTCTTCGAAACGCCCCGCTCGATGCCGCTGGCGCGGCAGATGATGTCGCCCCGGCAAGTCCTGGCCTATCCGCTCAAGCTCTGGCCGGTCGTCCTGGTCGGGTCGATCGCCGTCGCCGGGCTCGTCTTCCTCAACCGCTTCCGGAGCCGGCTCCCCTCGCGCTGGGTGCGGCCGGTCGCCCAGGGGCGTGGCGGCTTTCTTCTCCTCGCGGCATGGGCCGCCCTCGCCTGCGTCGCGTTCGTCCTGCTCGTCCCGGCGCCCAGCTACTTCTCGCGGCGGCTGACGCTGATCCTGGTGCCGCCCGGCTTGCTGTTCGCCGCGATGCTCTTCGCCGCGATCGGCCGCATCGTCATGCCCCGTTACCCCCGGCTATCCGGGGCGGCCGCTGCCCTGCTGCTCGTCGCTACCCTCGCCGCCGGCCACCAGGCCAGCTTCGGCCGCTTCGACGACCCGCTGACGCCCAAGCACACCTACGAAGTCATCGACGCCCTCCGCCAGATCCCGATCCCCCCGGGCACGCGCGTCTACTGCACGCCGGGCGATCATCTGCCCCTCACGTTCTATACCGGTATACCGATCCAGAGCATCGCCCCGATCCGCAAGAGCTTTTTTGATGGCTTCCCCCGGGACGTGATGGTGATCGAAGCCGGCCGCCTGTTCGACCCGCTGACGCCGATGGAAGCGCGTGCCGCGGCGCTGGCCGGCGGGGCACGGATCAGCCTCGAGGATGCCGGTGCCGCAGCGCATCGGATTGACGGCGCCCTGATCCGGGAGAACCTGAGCGGCCGCGTCGCCTCAATCGCGCCGCCGGCCACGCCGCTCCCCGCCTACGCCCCGATCCTCCTGGCCGCGCAGCGACTGAAGACGGTGGAGCTGACCGCTGTTGATGTCGCCCTCGCCGCTAACCCCATGCTCGACGGCTACACCTTGGCGAACCACGGCGAGTGGTGGCCGATCTACTTCTATCGCTTCGTCCACCCCGAGCAGCGAACCGGCCCGCACCTCAACTACGCCGACCGGATTCGCAACGGCCAGGCGTATCTCCTGCCCGAGGAGTGGGTCCTCATCCACTCGCCGCCGCCTCACGGGAACTGACCGCATCGTCCTTTCCAGCCGCTTCCGGCGCACGATCAACCGGCGCGAGTGGGTCAGCCGGTCGGGCCAAACATCCGGCTGATGCGCGATTCGCTCGACATCCGGGCCGGCGACCCTCCCGCGTAGACCGCCGGCGAAAAGAGACGCCGCGGGATCAAGACGGGGCTGTACGACGCCTTCGTGCGCGTCCATTCCGCCGATTCCATGAACGCCGTGACCGACCAAGCGCCGGCGATCAGGGCCTGCGACCAGGAGTGAGCGATCAGCCCATCAGTCGCCACCGCGGCGAGGCTGAAAGCGAACAGGCGCATACTCGATCGGGACTCCAGACGATAAAAGTAGAGCACAATCGACAGGAACGTGGAAAGGAATCCGAAGGCCAACCTGCCATCAAACTCCGGTCCGGCGGCCACGGGGTGCGCGGACGCCAACAGAACGACGCGAGGCGACTCAGCAATCATCCACACAGTCATCTCCTCCGAATGCCTTCGCCACCTGTCGGTGTAACCTGCCGGCGTGTCGTGCGTGGTGGACGCCCTCCTCGACAGTCCCGCGGGCGCCGGATCGCTCCGGCTCAATTCGCACAGGTTTCAGAGCGAAGGCGGTTCCGCCATTCAACCGCAACGCAACGGTCGCGCCGCTGACGCGCCATAAGACATGTCATTCCGAGGAACCACACAACGCCGTGCGGAACGCGAGGAAGGCCGCTTCCCTTCGTTGCATTTCGCACGCACGTTGACCGACGAAACGGGCCCGACGCCGACGATCCCCTCCACAAGACCGTCGGCGAAACCGTCGGCGTCCAGCCAGACTCGACGAGACGACCCCGTCGCGACCCGCCGATCACCTCTGCCCTCAACTCGGATGTGGATCTGAAGAACTTACCCTTGAATGGATGTATCTCAAAGGGCGACTCGAGGACAGGAATGCGCGAACGTGTAGCACTCTTCCCCCCGAAGCGGGCGGTGTAACGCGTCCGGTCGAGCCGTTTGTGTGCCGATACCATCAGATGCAACCAAGGCGGTTAGTCATGCACCGGGCAGGAGTCGAACCTGCAACCACCGGCTTCGTAGACCGGGGCTCATCCGATTGAGCTTCCGATGCGTTCAATCGACCGACAGGCCCTGCGCGGCCCGCCTTCGAGCTTTGATTCGGAGCGGTGATCCGCCCGGGCGGAGCGAACCGTCAGGCACGGCGCGGCCGGCGGGCCAACTGTTGCCGGAGAATCGCCGGGCCCTCTTGTCGGAACCGGCCATTCATCGCGATCACTGCGAGATAAGACGGTCCGACTGCAAGAAGTTTGACCAAAAAATATCGCGGAGGTTCCCCTGAAGCGTGCCAGCGATGCCGTGCCGGCCGGGCTTGGCGCTCGGGCTTTGCCAAGCCCGGCCGGAGAGTTCGAGGGGGTAGGCCGGGGTTACTTCTTCGGCGTCGCCTTCTTGTCCTGCTTGGGCTTCTTCACTTCCTTCTTTCGAACCTTGTTCCCTTTGCTCATGGTCGGGCTCCTTCAGGTTTCGCCCTCGACGTGGACGCCCCACGCGGGGCCCAGCGACGACGGCGGTCTTGCGTCAGTTAAATCGTACCGGTTGCTGGATTGGAAAGCTCACTCTCGACTGGAGGTTTCCGGCCCCCGTGCCGCCACGGGGGCGCCCGGGGAGGTCAAACCATCGCGACAGAACGCCGAACGGCGTGCCGGATGGCCCCGTTCTGTCCGACCCGGCAAGGCGCGCCGTTCTATAGCCGTCGCATGCCGCTTCTCCCGTGGGCGGCATCCGAACGGGATTGTAAGGCCGAAATGGGTGATTTCGCCCCCCTCCGACCCGCGCGAGGGCCGCGGCACCAAGTCGCCGGGGCAGGTGGTACATGTTTTGCCAAGCCTCTCCGTGAGCACCATTCGTGATCGATGCCGCAAGTTTGACGTCGGAGGCCTGACCCGGCGCGGCTCACACCTCTAATAGCGGCCGCTCCATCGGATCGTGTCTTGTCGCCGGAAACTGAAACCCTTTGTCCCCTTTTGAAAGGCCTTATGAACTCTCTCACCGCGCTTCTCGCTCAAGTGAATACCCCCACGGACGATCACGGCATGTTGATGAGCCTGATCATCTGGCTGTTTATCGGCCTTGTCGCCGGCTTCCTCGGCAGCAAGATCGTCAATAAGTCGGGGGAGGGCGTGGTGATCGACATCGTCCTGGGCCTCGTCGGCTCGTTCGTCGGCGGGTTCATCATCCACCTCTTGGGGATCGCCGGCCCGTCCGGGATCATCATGAGCATCGTGGTCGCGACGCTCGGCGCCGTAATCGTGCTCCTGATCTATCACAAGCTGGTTCGGTCGCCCCGGACGGTCTAACCGTCCCCGAGCGGCTGGATGTATGAGACTGACTTGAACGGGGAGGCCGGTGGATCCGGCCTCCCCGTTCTGCGTTCCAAGGAGACGACGGCGGCACCTCGCCGCCGTACGACTTCCATTTCTCGCTCCCCCCTCAGAGCCATCGGTTTTGCGACCCGACCGCTACAGGTGGGTGAGCAGCTTACATACTGGCTCGCAGGGCCCAGAGGGATGGGGCGTGCCGCTTCCGAGCGGGCCCCACTGATCGCGATCACGGAGCCGCAAACCGTCCGATCTCGGCGGCAGGTCCCGCCAGTCCCCCGTTGCCCGAGGGAGCACGATCGCCCGATAAAGGGGCAGGTTGTTGCCGATAATCTCGACCGGTCGGGTTGCCAGTGCTGGGATGTTTGATAGATTGATCGTCGGCCGATGGACCGGCCGATAGACCGAAAGTTCGCGGCGGCCGATTGTGTCGTCGCGACGGGCATTTCGGGGCTCATGGGCTCGGACGAGCCCGCTTGCGGTTGCATCCCTTCGGGGACGAGCAGCGTCGGCGGCCGCACTTCCGAGACCTCCGCTCAGGGACGGGCTGACATGGATTCATTTCTGATCCGCGGCGGATGCCGCCTCAAAGGCAAGATCGAAATCTCCGGCTCTAAGAACAGCGCGCTGCCGATCATGGCCGCCACGCTGCTCGCCGATGGAAAGACCACCCTCAAGGGCGTCCCGCGCCTCTCCGACATCGACTCGATGACCACGCTCCTCGGCGAACTGGGCATGCACGTCTACCGGCACGAGCCGGCCGAAGAAGGCGTCGGCGGCGGGCCGGCCCTCAACGGCAACCTTGACCTCGAAGTGATCGACGAGAAAAAGTCCGAGGCCCGCTATGACATCGTCAAGACGATGCGGGCCAGCATCTGCGTCCTGGGACCGTTACTGGCCAAACGCGGTGCGCCCTGGTCAGCATCCCCGGCGGGTGCGCGATCGGCGATCGGCCGGTTGACCTGCACGTCCGCGGCCTGGCCAAGCTCGGCGCCGAGTTCCGCACTGAAAACGGCTACATCGTCGGCACCGTCCCCGGCGGCCGCCTTCGCGGGTGCCGCATGTACCTCGGCGGCGCAGGGCCCCACCGTCCTCGGCACGATCAACGTGCTCTGCGCCGCGGCCCTGGCCGAAGGGGAGACGGTCATCGTCGGCGCCGCCTGCGAGCCCGAAGTCTCCGACTGTGCCGAGATGCTCATCAAGATGGGGGCTAAGATCAAAGGGCATGGCACGCCCGAGATTCGCGTCGAAGGCGTTGACACGCTGACCGGCGTCGAGCACCGCGTCATTCCCGACCGCATCGAATGCGGCACGTTCATCATCGCGGCCGCCATCACCAACGGCGAGCTGGAGCTCAAGCACTGCAACCTCGATCACCTGATCGCCGTACAGGACCGCCTGGAAGAAGTGGGCGTCCGGATCGAGCGGCAGAACGGGACGATCTTTGTCAGCTCTTCCCGCCGCATCAATACGGTCGAGATGACGACCCAGCCCTACCCAGGGTTCCCGACCGACATCCAGGCGCAGCTCATGGCGCTGCTCTGCCTGGGCGACGGGATCAGCGTCATCACCGAGCGCATCTTCCCCGACCGGTTCCTGCACGTCGGAGAACTCAACCGCATGGGCGCCCGAGTCCGCAAGGAGGGCCCCACCGCGATCATCCAGGGCGTGAAGGAGCTGCAAGGCGCCAGCGTCATGGCGAGCGACCTCCGCGCCAGCGCCGCCCTGGTCCTGGCGGGCCTGGTCGCCAAGGGGACGACCCGCATCGACCGCGTCTATCACATCGATCGCGGCTACGAAAAGATCGAGAAAAAGCTCGCGGCCGTCGGCGCGGATATAGAGCGGGTCAAGGATCGATAAGCGCGCGGGGCTTTCACACCCGAAACGGTTTCAGAATCGCCCTGAGGGCGGCTTCAAACGAGCCGCGACCGTCACAGACTGTCGAAAAACCCCAAAATCGTAGAAAAATGCCTCGTTTTTCGCTCGAAAACGGCGGTCGTTAGGTCGATGTTACCAGTTTCCCGACAGCCTCGTCAGGGAGCGGTTGGGTCGCCCGGCCGCGGGGCGTCCTTCGGCGGCCCGCGTCATCCGGAGCGCTGCTAGACCGCTTCCTAACGGGCGCGGCTCGCTAAATAGCTCTCGTGCGACGCCCAGCGAGCCGCGACCGTCAGGGAGTGGTTGGGTCGCCCGGCCGCGGGGCGTCCTTCGGCGGCCCGCGTCATCCGGAGTGCTCGGGGACCGCTTCCTGACGGGCGCGGCTCGCTGGTGGCCCGCGCGGGGGCCGTGGTCGCCACGTCCGGCGATTCAACTCCCGCTGACCGGCGCAGGCGGACGGAAGTTCACGCGGCCGCCCCGTACAACTGACCGCCGCGCGCGTCGGCGATCATCGAGTCGATGGCGCGGGTGAGCGCCGCGGTCGTCGTCAATGCGTTGCTCCACCCCTTTGATCGTAGCTTGGTCGTATCGAAGCGGACCACCGGCACGTCCCCCTTCCAACCGCGCGGGCCTGTCCCAAACTCATAGCTCACGCCGATCAACCCGAGCCGACGGCAAACCAGGTCGGCGATGGCCTTGACGGTGATGTAGTCTTCCGTGGCGACGTTGAAGACGTCGAACGCGCCGATCGAGCGGCCGCCGGGGCCGGAGAGGAGGCGCATCGCGGCGATGACGTCGGAAACGTGGATGTAAGATTTGCTCTGCGAGCCATCGCCGAGAATGCTCAGCCGCGTCGGGTCGGCCAGCAGCCGACGGATGAAGTCGTGACACACCCCGTGCGTCTGCCGCGGGCCGACGACGTTGGCGAACCGAAACGCGAGCCCGCGCACGCCGAACATGTGGCTGTAGGAGCAGATCAGCGCCTCGCCGGCGAGCTTGCTGGCGCCGTACGTCGAGACCGGCGCCAACGGCGCGAACGCCTCGTAGACCGGCGTCGAGCCCGTGTCGCCGTAGACGCCGCTGCCTGAGGCGTAGGTGATCGACGGAACCCCGGCGCGGCGCATCGCCTCCAGGACGTTCTGGGTCAGGTAGGTCCCCTCCCAGAAGTCGATGTCGGGCTCCTTCGCGGCGCGGGCAATGTCGGGGTTGGAGGCGAAGTGGTAGACATGGGCGTGGCCGGCCATCGCGCCGGTGAGCGTCGGTAGGTCTTTCACATCGCCCCGCACGATCCGCAGCCGCGGGCCCTCGACCCCTTCAAGGTGCCAGAGGCGGCCGGAGGAGAAGTTGTCGTACACCGTCACCCGCGCCCGCGGCTCGGACGGGTCGGTCAGGATCGCCCGCGCCAGGTGGCTGCCGATGAAGCCGGCCCCGCCGACGATAAAATAATCGCTCATAGGGTCATCCGTGAAAAGCGCCGTCAACAGCCCGCGACGGCGAACAGGTTCAGCCCGAACTTGTGGCGGCGCATCCGGATCGCGCTCGGCTTAAACCCGGCGCGGGTGAGCAGCGGCCAAAGGTCGCGCGGGTCGTAATACATCTTGTGGTCGTCCATCTCGGCCGCCGGGCTGAGCCCGAGACGAAACGCCGAGAACTCGAGCGCGCGTTTCCCAAGCCACGTCGGCACATTGACGACCAGCGACCCGCCCGGCCGCAGGAGCGATCGGCAGCGTGCCAGCGCCTCCGCCGGCGCCCAGAGGTGCTCGAGCACCGAGATCAGCAGGACGACATCGAACGAAGATGGCTCCAGAACGTCGAGCGCCGCTTCGGCGGTCGATTCAAGGAACCTAAGCCCTTCGACGGCGCGGGCGGCCGCACTCACACGGACATCCACCCCGACGCCGTGTTCGATTCGCGGCCGCAGGCCACGGAGCAGCATCGCCTCGTACCCACATCCGATATCGAGCACGGCGGGCCGCGCATACCTCGCGACCACCCGCTCCACCGGCCGGCGGCTGAGCCACACGCCGAACCGATCGACAACGGTCAGCCGGCTTTCGCCGTAGGCGTGGGCGCGGGCCGCGGGGTGGGTTGTTGGGATGGACGTCATTGCGACGCTTCCTGTTCGACCGACGCCTCGGCGGGCAGAGCCGCGGCCGCGCGTCTGGGCAGCGAAATCATCTGAAGGATCAGCGTGTGGGTGATCGTCTGGAACCCCAGGATGATCAAAAGCAGCCCGGCGACGCCAGCGTGGGAGATTTCGGTGAGCCGCCGGCCGCTGCGCAGCCAGTGGCCGAGCAGGCCGGCGTCGGTCAGAAGGCCGCCCGCCATCAGCACAAGGCCCAGCGCCATCCCCTGGTCATAACCGAACAGTCGCTGAACGTTCCGCGTGAAACGGGGCCTGAAGCCGTAGTAGACCCGCGCCAGCATCCCCATGTGCAGCCCGCCGTAGCCGAGCGTGCATAAGGTGACGCCGAGCAGCATCCAGTGAAGGTCAAACCCGGTGCCCAGCATCCGCCGCGGCCCCTGGCAGAGCGCGAGGACCAGCATCGCCCCGATCGTCAGCATCGCGACGCCGGGCCAGAACAGGAAGAAATCGGGCGCGTAGACGAACATCGCCCGCAGGTTGATCCAGCCCGCCCTCCAGGGGGATAGCCATCCGCTGCGCTGATGGTGGCTGCGGCGGCCTTCGCGGTCTTTGTAGAACTTGATGGGCACATCGACGCACCGCAGCCCCAGCAGCGAGGCTTTCAGCACCATCTCCGAGGCGTATTCCCAGCCGGCGCTCTGCAGGTCGATCCGCCGCAGGGCCGCGATCGTCATCGCGCGCATCCCGCAATGGATGTCGCTGTGGTGGGTGCCGTAGATCGTGTTCAGCACGCGGGTGGTTGCCGGCGTCCCGAAGTAACGGTGCAGGCGCGGCATCGCCCCCGGCTCGATCCAGCCCCGGGTGCGCGAGCCCATCACGAATTCGTGCCCGGCGTCGAGCTGCTTGATGAATGGCGCAATCTCCCGGAAATCGTACGTCAGGTCGGCGTCGCCCATGATGACGTACTCACCGCGGATGTGCGGCAGGGCGTCGCGATACGCCTGCCCCAGGCCGCGCTTGGGGACGCGCAGCACCCGCGCGCCGTGCGCTTCGGCGATGGCCGCCGATTCGTCGGTAGAGCTATCGACGATCAAAACTTCCCCTTCGCACCCGGCGCGGCGCAGGCCCTCGAAGCACCAGTCCACGAACTCGCCGATGACCAGGGCCTCGTTCAGGCAGGGGACCACGATCGACACGAACGGCCGCACGTCCCACGCCGCGGCCGCCAGGCGAAGCCGATGAATGGCACGGCTCGGGATGGTCTCTGGGAAACTCGACATGATCCAATCCTTTACGTCCGTCAACATCCGGGGGCCGCGGCCCGACTGTGCGCGTGCGTTACCGCCGCTCCGCGAGGGCCATGAACTGCATGCCGCGGTTGAACGGGTCATTCAGGAAGAACGACCCGTAGAGCCCGTGCGAGATCAGGCGCATCGGCAGCGAATAGGTGTCGCCGCCGGAGAAGGACTGATAGAGGCGGTCGGGCGCGACACCGCTGATCGCCGCCTTGTAGAGGCTGTGCATCGGAAAGCCCCAGTGCCGCCGCCTGACGAGCTTCAGCCCCTGCGCCTCGATCGCCGCGACCATCTCCGGCCCGGCGAAATGCTGGCGATGCCCGACCATGCGGTCCATCATTCGGATGGGCCCGGAGGGGACGGTGATCAGCAGGTGCCGGCGCGTCATCCGCGCCAGGTGGGCCAGCGCGATGCGCCAATCGGCGATGTGCTCCAGGACTTCGGAACAGACGACCAGGTCAAACCGGCGGCCGCCGGGCCAGCCTCCGCGCGTTAGATCGACCTCGAAGAACTGACACCCGAGCGGGTCGCCCGCGCCGCGGCGCACGATCTCATCCGAGATGTCGCAGCCGAAGCCGGCGACTGTCGCGCCGCGCGCCCGGCGGCGCCGGACAATCTCGTGAAGCAGATAGGGCTGGGCGCACCCCGCGTCCAGGCAGTCGGTGAAATCGATGCCGTCGAGCCAGCGCAGGATCAGTCGCCGGCGATGCCGCGGCGCGGGCGTGAGGCGATGGGCGGCATCCCACCCCGCGACCACGTTCTTCGAGTTGGCGCCGGAAAGGATGGCCGCGACGCCGGCGGGTGGGCGGATCGTTGTCGTGCCGTGCATTGCGTCTCCCTTTCCTGTTCACAGAGCGCCGGCGGCGCGCCTACGGATCGCCTTTGCTCCGAGGCTTATTTCGGTCGAACATCAAGGCCGCCGCGAGCGGCCGGTCGGCGCCATCGCTATGGGACGTGCGCCCCGTAGGGCACGCAAGGCGTGCCGCCACGTCGCCTGCCCGACCGCGCGGCGGTGGCCGAGCCGAGACGGTCCACCGTCAGCGGCACGCCGTACGCGCCCTACGAAGAATCCAATGTCGCGTCGGTCAACCTTCCGCTCAGATTCGAATCGATTTCATCTGGCGATAGAGCGGCTTGTTGTGCCACGCGAAATGACCGTAGTAACCGGTGATCGCCAGGAGCATCCCGATCACCATCGTGATCCCCAGCAAGGTGGACGTCACCGCGGCCGCCGCCCACCACTTGCCGTTTGACGCCCCCGCCCACCGCAGCAGCCGCCACGCGCCGATCGACGCCAGGGCCGCCATGGCGGGAGAGGCATCGGCGAAGTAGCGCATCGTGGACCCGACCTGGAACAGCGGCGGGGCAAACGCAAGGATCGCGGCCAGCGACAGCGTCAGCACAAGCCACGATTGGGCGGAGCCGGACGAAAAGGCCAACCCGGCCGAACCGGCGCCCGCCGATCGGGCCGACGCGACTCGCGGCCGCCGCTTGAACAGCGACAGGACCGGCGCCACCGCCAGCAGCAGATACGGGCTCGACCATGCGACGCCCGCCACCTGTTCAACGGTGTACTCCGGCGGGAGCGCGAAGCGGGTCACCGGCCAGTCGAGCTTGTCGCGCGCGATCAGGAAAGGGAATTCGCGCCGCACCCACGGCCACTCGAACAGGTATCGCCACAGGTTGGGCAGGACGTAATGGCTCGACGTCAGCCGCGTGTCGAAGACGGCGTGGACGTTGATCCCCGCCAGTTGATAGCGGACGCCGAACTCGGTCATCGACCCGAACCGCGCCCAGTTGTACCCCGCCAGCGCCATCGCCCCGGCGGCCAGGGGGAGCCCCAGTGCCAGCGCGATGCCGACGCGACGATCCGGCCGCCAGGCCCACAGTCGCCACAGCAGCAGCGCGGCGACGCAGGTCACCGCCGGGGCAAGGCTGGCCCGGCAGCCGACGGCCGCGGCCCAGCAGGCCCCGACGAGCGCCAGCCGCGCCCACCCCGTGCGGCGCGCGTCCGCGCCCCCGCGCACGATCGAGAAAGCGATCAGGATCCCCGCCATCAGGAAGAACTGCCCGCCCATGATCGCCGCTTCATAGACCGAAGCGCGGGCGAGGTTGAACGTCATCGGCGTCACGAACCCGGCCGCCAGGGTGGGGAAGGCGACCGTCCACCAGGGCTGTTCTGGGAAGAAGCGCCGCCGCACCTGCAGGCCCAGCAGCGCCCCGGCGCCCACGGTGCCGATCGTGAAGACGAAGACGAGGTTCTCATCGCCCAGCTCCACGTTCCCGGCGATGAACTTGAAGGGAGCAAGGATTAGCGCCGGGACCGGCCCCCAATAAAGGTAGTACCTGCCCTGGTAGAGCAGCGCGTCGCCAAGCTTATACGGCTCGTTCGCCGCCGGGTCGTATGGGTCGGCGAGCGCGAGCAGCTCTTTCGGCGGCCGATCCGTCAGATAGAGATGTCCATCCAAGAAGCCCGCCACCAGCTTGTCGTAGTACGACCCATACTGCGGCCACAGCGCCATCCGCCCGGCGGAGATCACCCAGACGTGCGCGAGCATCACCCCGAACAGCAACGCCGCGACGAGGAGCGCGTTGCGCGACGAGCGGGACGACCGGGCGCACAGACCGACGCCGCTATCTCGGGGCGGATCGACCATTGATGGCTCAAGCGTTGCGAGGGAAGTCATGGCGACGCCTTTTTCAGCGGGTCCAACCGCGACGGCCACGGCCCGGCGATCCCAGACGATCGATCACGCGGCCGTTCGCACCGGCAACTCGGCCGCCGACGCGGCGATCCCATCTAGGCTCCCACTGCGCGCCGCGACACCGGCTGACGCCGCGCGCATCGCTTCGACTCGCCCCAGCGGGTCGATCTTCACCACCCGCAGCCACGCCAGCGCCGCCAGCCAGTTGATTGGGTCGCGGAAGGCCGAAACCTTCTTCCCCTCCTTGAACGACCGGGACCGATAGTTCACTGGGATCTCAACCGGCCGATACCCTTTGCGGATCAGCTTCACCAGCAGCTCGTAATCGAAATCGAACCGGTTGCAGCGGAACTCCAGCCCATAGAGGCAATCGCGCCGGAAGACCTTGTACATCGTGAACGGGTCCTTCAGCTTCTGCCCGAAGAGCGTGTTCAGGAGCGTCGTAAAGAACCAGTGCCCGAAGTTGAGCGTCAAGCTGACCAGCGGCTGGCCCGCGAACTGCCGCATCTTCCACCAGGCGTTGCCCCCATGGCGGCTGCCCAGCACCAGCGCCTCGCGGCCGGCGAGCAGTGGCTCGAGCAGGGCCTCGTAATCCTCCAGGTCGTACTCCAGGTCGGCATCCTGGATCAGGATGAAGTCGCCCGACGCGTGGGCAAGCCCCGTCCGCACCGCATGCCCTTTCCCACGCGGCCGATCCTCGAGCACCACGCGAACGCGCGGGTCGGCCGCGTAGCGCCGGACAACCTCGCGGGTGCCGTCAGTGGAGTTGCTTTCGACCACGATGATCTCGATCCGCAGCCCATCGACGCGCTTTGCAAGGAGCAACCCGAGCAGGTTGTCGATCGTCGCCGCTTCGTTGAACGCCGGCACGATGATCGACAGCGTGTAGGCCCCGCGCGGGCCGGCGCCCATCGGCGCGATCGGCCCGCCCGAACCGACCGAGCGTTCCGTCGCGGTCGTATCCGGCCTCGACAGGGCGAACATTCCCCCCGCCGGCAGCGGGAGGCGCGCCTGGCGGATGAACGCCGGCGCACACCCGGCGGCCGCCCGCGCCAGCCGGCCCAGGCGGCCGACCTGCCCAAGCCGCGCCGCCGCGTATCCCAGCGTCACCGGCCCGCGCCCGCAGCGGACGATCGCCTCGTGATAGCCGGCCCGAAACAGCGCCGTCTGCAACGTCATCGCGTCGAAATACGTCAGGCGGCCGGCGCGGAGCCCATCCCAGCGCTCGCGCATGAATCGGGCCGACAGCGAATCGAGCGACGGCGTGGCCACCGCCAGCGTCCCGCCCGGCCGGAGCAACGCCCGCACGGCCGCCAACAGCGCCAGCGGGTCGGCGGCCGTCTCCACCGTCCCGGCGAGCAGGCAGACATCGAACGTGCGGCGGCCGATCCCGATCAGCGGATCTTCCGACCCTGGCCCCGGCGCCCGGCGAACGCGGGTGACGGCAAAGCCCCGCCGCGTCGCCTCGGCCGCCGGCTCGGGGCGGCCGTCGTCGATCACGAGGAGATCGCCCCCGCTCACCCCGCGATACCGTGCCAGCAGGTCGAACTGGTGGACGGCGTCCCCCGCCGCGTCGCCCCACGTGCTTGCGGCCGAAAGCGGGACACCAGCGGACGGCGCAGCGGTGGGCAGCCCGGAGCTTGCGACGACCCCTTCCGCTTCCGACGGCTGCGGGTTCAGGAACATCAGCCGGCAATCGCCGCAGCGGACCAGCCGGTTGCCCGCGACCGAGAAGGCGTAGTGGAGCCGTCGCCCTTCGCACAGGGGGCAGGAGAGCAACAGCCGCCGCTTCGGCGCATCGTGGGCCGCCAGACTTAACGCGGCCGGTCCGGCCGGCGCTTCGCGGTGCATCAATTGCGTCATGGGTCACCTTCAATCGATGCAGCCGGAGCAATGCGCCAACGTCCGCCGCCGCGGCCGAGCGCCTTCATCGCAGATCGCCGATCGCCGGAGGATAGGGCCGCCCCGACATCGCCGTGAACAGGTCCTCGTTGAAGTGGAAGAAATGGTCGTAGTAGCCCGAGACGCCCAGCAGAAGCCCCACGCCGATCGAGAAGATCGTCAGAAAGGCCACCATCGCCCACCACGCCTTGCTGACCACCCGCCACCCCGCCACCGCTCGGCCCACCTGCCACGCCCCCAGCGCCGCGACGATCATCAGGCAGGGCGTCAGATCGACCAGGTAGCGCATCGTGCTCCCCACCATGAACAGCACCGGAGCGAACCCCAGCAGGCCGGCGGCCGCCAGGCAGAGCACCGCCCACCCCAACCCGCTCGCCCCGCTGTGACAGGCGGGCTGAAGCCTCCCACGGCCGGCCCGCTCCGCGGCATGACCGCCGCGGCCGCCGCCGATCGCGCGAACCGCCAGCCCCGCGATCGGCACGATCGCAAGCAGGACAAACGGCGTGACCCTCAGCAGCCCCGCGATCGGTTCGAACGTCTCGTAATAGGGCGGAAGGTGGATGAACGACGGGAACGTCCCCTCCCCTTTCCGCGCCGATAAAGGGGAACGTGCGATAGATCGCCAGCGGCCGCAGGAGATAGCTGTAGACGCCCGGCACCGCGTTGACCGTCGAAAAGAGTGCGGGTGTTGCCTTGTAATTCGCGTTGGTGAGCTGGTATCGCTGGCCGAACTCCAGCCAGCTGCCGAACCTGCGCTGGTTGTACGCCCCGAGCGCCGCGGCCGTAACCAGGAGCGGCAGGCTATACGCCGCCAGGCGCGCGACGCCCTCCCGAACGGCGCCCCGCCGCCGAGCGGCACGGCCGGCGAGCGTCCACCGGCCAATGCGCCAGGCGACCAGGAGGCTGATGGCGATGATGCCGATCGCAAGGCTGACGCGCGACCCGGCCGCCAGGCCGAGGCAGACGCCCGCGGCCGCGTGACGGACGACGCCGGGGCACGCCCCGCTTCCGCGGCCGCGACGGACCAGGAGGTAGATCGCCGCGAGCAAAAAGCACTGCCCGCCAAGGATCGCGGCTTCATAGACGGCGGAACGGGCAAGCGTATAGGCCATCGGCGCGGCGAGCCCGGCCAGCAGGATCGCCGCCGCAAGCGTCCAGGTTGGGGCGCTGGGATAGAACCGCCCCCACAGGTCCCGCAGGATCAGCGTCGTAAAGAGCATGACGCCCAGCGCGAAGCCGAAGACGAGGTATTGGTCGCCGATGAAGGCGGGGCCGGCGATGTATTTGATCGGGGCGAGGATCAGCGCCGGGACCGGCCCCCAATAGAGGTAGAACTTCCCGTTGTACAGCACGGCGTCGTGGACGCCGGGGCGAAACTGAAACGGAGCGTTTTGAATAGGGTCCCAAGGGTCGGCCAGCGCCAGGTGCGCCGCCGCCGGCCGCATCCGCAAACTGATCTGCCCGTGCAGGAAGGCGTCGGCCAGACGGTTGTAATGGACGGTGTATTGCGGCCAGTAGGTCATCCACCCGGCGGAGATGACCCAGACGTGGGCGACGATCACCAGGGCGAGGCTCAGGGCGGCGACCCGCGTCGCCTGGCGCCGCCGCGGGAGCGATGCGGGCATGGCAGCCTGCGACAGCGGGCTTGCGATCGCCAGATCAGGGTCGGCCGCTATGTCCGCTTCGTTCGCGAGTCGGGGGAAGCTGTCGTCGCGCGGCGGCCGCGTGAGCGAGCGTGGCCCGATCCGCATGGCGGCGGTCCGTTCCCGCTCGGCCGAGCAAAGATCGATGTGGGTCACGTCCAGCTCCTTCCGCAACACGGCGCAGGCCCGCGACGTCGGCGCGAGCCGAGGGGTCGTCGGCGACACCGGCATCCCCCGTCAGAATCGGGTCGATCGCGCGGTGGAGGTTCACCGGGAAGTGCGGCGATGGATATCGGTCCTGCCTCAAGCGGCGGGCCCGATAATCAGGCGGGCGACAGGTGAGAAAACGGGAAGGATCGATCGATGGGCCGAAGGGGGCGGAGCCGGAACCGAGGCGGACGCCCCTGTCGCAGGGCGTGGTTCCTGTCGTAGGGCGCGGTTCACCACGCCGTTACGTGATGCCGCGTGGTGAACCACGCCCTACATGCGCCACCCGGTGCATATGCTCCCATTCCGAACGAGATGCGGAAGCGACGGATCAGAAGCGGGATGAAGGCTGAAGGCTTAGGGCGCAAGGAGGAACCGAATCCCCTCCTTTCCTTCATCCTTCAACTTCATCCTTCATCCTTGCTTCTTTTCCTTCCCCTCAAGCCGAGTGCGGCGCGTTCAGCGCTTTGCAGATCTGCACCGTCGCCTTGCTCCGGTTCAGCGTGTAGAAGTGGATGCCTTCAACGCCCTGGGCCAGGAGGTCGCGGCATTGCTCGGTCGCGTAGTCAACCCCCGCGGTATAGACGGCCTCCGGGTCGGCCTCCAGCGCTTCGAGCTTCAGCAGCAGCGGATGGGGGATCTTCGCACCGCACATCGAGATGAAGCGTTTGATCTGATTGACGTTCAGGATCGGCATGATCCCGGCGATCACCGGGACGTTGATGCCGATCTTCCGGGCCGCGTCGCGGAAGCGGTAGAACTCATCGTTGTCGAAGAAAAGCTGGGTGACGACGAACCCGCCGCCGTTGTCGATCTTCTGTTTGAGGTGCTCCAGGTCCCGCACCTTGTTGAGGCATTGCGGATGCCCTTCCGGGTACCCCGCGACGCCGACGCAGAAGTCGTGCCGCTCCCGGACGTACTTGACCAGTTCACTCGCGTAGCCGAAGCCGCCGTCGGTCTTGACGAACTGGCTCTGCCCCGCCGGCGGGTCGCCCCGCAGCGCCAGGACATTGCGGATGCCGGCGGCCCACAGGTCATCCAGGATCTGCCCGATCTCGGCCGCCACGTGCCCGACGCACGTCAGGTGGGCCATCGACCGGATCTTCAGCTCGTTCTGGATTCGGGCGGTCAGGTCAACGGTCTTCTGCCGGGTCGAGCCCCCGGCGCCGTACGTGACCGAGACATAACTGGGGCTCAGCGGCTTAAGCTCATCGATCACCTGATAGAGCTGCGCAAACCCCGCATCGTTTTTCGGAGGGAAAAACTCGAAGGAGATCGTCGGTTCGCCACGGCCCACCAGTTCATCGATCCGCATAGGCACGATCTTATAGAGCAGGGGTGGGGTGAATTCCACCTGAAAGCCCGGTCTGCTTCGCCGACAAGAGCCGAACGAAGTGGCAACATTTGACTGTTATTGGTTGACGAGCCGGCTCGTGTGATCCGGGTAATCGGCTTCCGACACGGGCTCGGTTGCCGCGGCGCGGGGAACCGTGATTCTCCGTTTCTTCCCGTGATTCTCCGTTTCCTCCCGTGATTCTCCGTTTCGTCCGAAGTCAGCTTAACTCGCACACTGACCGCCGGCTGCCTGCCCGGCCTGCACCCGTCGCCAAAGGCGCGAAGTCAGGCCATCCCGAACGGCCCCTGCATCCGCTCCTGCACCCGGAACGCCCGCGGCGTCAGCCCGACTACCTTTTTGAAATCTCGGCTGAAGAAGTAATGGTCGCCGTAGCCCACCTGCCGGGCGATCTGCTTGATTGGGTCGGCCGATTCGGCGAGGCGGCGCTTCGCCTGGTTGATCCGCTCGCGGCGAAGGAACGTATTCGGGCTCACCCCGAACGCGGCTCGGAACAAGCGGGAGAAGTGCGAGCCGCTCATCCCGCAGAGTGCCGCCAGTTCGTCCACGCGGATCGCCTCGAAGTAAAAGAGCCGGATTCGCTGAAACGCGGGGAGCAAGTCGGCCGGGCAGGGCGGCCCGGCCGCCCCGCCCGACTGGCGGCCGCGGTAGGCGATGGCGATCAGTTGCGCGATCAGCGCATGCGCCTGGGCGGCGGCGCCCGGATCGGCCGCCTCCATCGCGTCGAACAGCGATCGATAGACCGCAATCGCCGCCTCGACGCGGGCCACCGGCGCCACCGGCCGATGAATGACCCCGAGCGAATCCGCCAGCCGCGAGAGGCCCGGCCCCTCGGCGCGGGCCAGAACAGCTCCCACGGGTCGGCGGCGTCAGCTCCATATTCATGCGGGTGTCGGCAATCGACCCACACCATCTCCCCGGCGCCGACCGAATGGCTGACGCCTGACACCCGCACGCTCCCGCGGCCGGCGGCGCAAAGAATCAACTCGTGGCCCGGGAAGTGGGCGCGGCGGATGAAATGATCGCTCCCGCCGATCAGGTGGCCCGCCCGCGCAACCGTGTAGAAAAAGTCGAGATCGGCTGGGCTCGGCGTCCCATATCGAGAAACGGCGAAGCGGGTCTGGCGGGCGGACGGAGGCATGATCGAATAATACAACTTTTCGGCGACGAGGCTCCATTTCCATCGGTGTAGCGGCCGCCGAAAATCCCTCCCATGCGAATCGTCTGGCTGTATCGTGCATCCGGGTCGCTTCTGGCGACCCTGGTCGTTTCAGGGAATTTGGCGCGAAGCGCCCGGGCGGCCGACGCGCCGCGCTTCGGGCGCGACGTGCTGCCAATCCTTTCCGACCACTGCTTCAGTTGTCACGGGCCCGATGAGAAGCACCGCAAGGCCGAGCTGCGCCTCGACACGCTCGCCGGCGCGACGGCCGCCGACAAGGAGGGCGTCGCCGCAGTCGTCCCCGGCAACGAGGCGAAGAGCGAGCTGGTTCGGCGCATCCTGTCGAAAGACCCTGACGAGCTGATGCCGCCCGAAGCGGCCCACAAGCCGCTCTCGGCCCGCGAAACCGAAATTCTGCGGCGGTGGGTCGCTTCGGGCGCGGCGTGGGGGAAGCACTGGTCGTTCGAGCCGATCGCCCGCCCGCCGCCGCCGCCCGGAACGACGGCCGGCACGAGCCCAATCGACGCGTTCGTCCGCGCGCGGCTCGACGCCGAGGGGCTGACGCCGTCGCCTTCCGCCCCGCCGCACACGCAGCTTCGACGCGTCTCGTTCGACCTGACCGGCCTTCCGCCGACGGCCGCTGAACTGTCCGCGTTTTCGAACGATCATGCACCCGACGCCTATGCCCGGCAGGTCGATCGCCTTCTGGCCAGCCCGCACTACGGCGAGCGAATGGCCATGTGGTGGCTTGACGCCGCCCGCTACGCCGATACCGACGGGTTCCAGGCCGATGCCACGCGCACCAACTGGCCCTGGCGCGACTGGGTCGTCGCGGCGTTCAATCGGAACCAGCCGTTCGACCAGTTCACGATCGAGCAGTTCGCCGGCGACCTGCTCCCCAATGCGACGGCCGATCAGAAGCTGGCGACCTGCTTCCATCGGAACCACATGACCAACGGCGAGGGCGGGCGCGAACCGGAAGAGAGCCGCGTCGATTACGTCCTGGACCGCGTCAACACCACCGGCACCCTTTGGCTCGGCCTGACGCTGGGGTGCGCCCAGTGCCACTCCCACAAGTTCGACCCGGTCACCCAGGCCGACTACTACAGCCTGACGGCCTTCTTCAACAGCATCGACGAAGACGGCACCGCCGGGACAGGGGCCAAGCCCTACCTGTCGTACCAGTCGCCGCTGGCAGCGCCGGCCCTCGCCGAGGCTAAAGCGCTGGTCGAAGACCGCCGCGCAAAGAGGCGGCCGCCCGCGACGAGGCGGCGCCCCACTTTCAGAAATGGCTTGCCGAACAGGCTGTCGCGGTTAGGGGCGGGCATACCACATGGCGGCCGCTCACGAGCGCGTCGCTGGAATCGATCGAAGGGACACAACTGACGCAGGACGCCGACGGCACGATCACCGCCGGCGGCCCGAACCCGAACCAGGATGACTACCGAATCGCCGCGGCCGTTCATTTACCGAGGGTGACCGGCATCCGGCTCGACGTCCTGCCGTCAACGGCCAACCCCGGCGGAGGCCTGTCGCGTGGCGCGGCAAAGGCGTTCGTCCTGACCGACATCAAAGTGCAGGTGCGCCGCCGCGGCAGCTCGCAACTGCGCGACGTGCCGGTCGCGTCCGCGATCGCCGACTTCTCGGCGGACCCGAAAAAGCACGGCGGCTACGGCGCGGTCAAAGACACGCTCGACGACGACCCGCGGAACGGATGGTCCAACTACGACGCCCCGCCCACCGAGCCGCGCGTCGCCCTGTTCGCCCTGGCCGAGCCCCTGACCCTCGCGGCCGACGAAGAACTGATCTTCGAAATGCGCCATCGGTCAACGATGGGCGATGCCAACATCGCCCGCTTTCGGCTATTGCTGACCGACGAGCGCGCCACCGCCGTCACCAGCCTTGGCCCATCACCCTTGGAGCAACTCGCCGCGCTGCCTGAAGCCGCCGACCTCGCCTCCCTGAAGCTGGGCCTTCGCGATCGGCTGCTCGCCCAGTTCCTGGCCGATTACACGCCTTATGTCGCGGTGAAGTTATCGCTCGATCGCGCGACGCGACAGCTCGACGAAGCGACCAAGGCGGCCGGCAAGCTGAACGTGATGGTCCTCGCCGAGAGGCCGACCCCGCGCGACTCGTTCATCCTCGTCCGCGGCGTCTGGGATAAGCATGGCGACAAGGTCGAGCCCGACGTGCCGGCCGCCGTTCTCCCCTGGCCGGAGGGCGCGCCGCGGGATCGCCTCGGCTTGGCGAAATGGGTCTGCTCGCGCGACAACCCGCTGACCGCGCGGGTGATCGCGAACGACCTTTGGCAGGCCTGCTTCGGCGCCGGGCTGGTCCGAACGCCTGAGGATTTTGGCCTGCAAGGCGAGCGGCCGACGCATCCGGAGTTACTCGACTGGCTGGCCGCCGAGCTCCTGGAGAGCGGGTGGGACGTTAAGCACGTCCTGCGGCTGATCGCCAACAGCGACACGTATCGTCAAACCTCGGACGTTTCCGAATCGCTCCTCTCCCGCGACCCGGAGAACCGGCTGCTCGCCCGGGCCTCCCGCTACCGCCTGCCAAGCTGGATGCTCCGCGACGCGGCCCTGTGCGACGCCGGCCTCCTGAACCCGACCGTCGGCGGCCCGCCGGTCCGCCCCTATCAACCGGAGGGCGTGTGGGAAGAGATGTTCATGGGCCGCTTCAAGTATGAGCCCAGTGATGGGGCGGCCCAGTACCGCCGTACCCTCTACGCCTTTTGGCGACGGGCCATCGCCCCGACGTTCCTGTTCGACTCCGCGCAGCGCCGCGTTTGCGAAGTGCGGACGTCGCGGACCAATACCCCGCTTCAGGCCCTCACCCTCTTGAACGATTCGGGGTACCTCGAAGCATCACGCGCCCTCGCGGCCCTGGCCATCCAATCGGGTGACGCGCCTCGGCCGCGTGTCGCGGCATTGTTCAGTCGCATTCTCTCCCGCGAGCCGACCGAGCGGGAAAGCACGATCATCCTTCAGCGCGTGGAACATGCCGAAGCATATTTCGGCCGGCATCCTGACGAAGCCGCTCGTCTGCTGACGGTCGGCCAGGGCCCGCCTGCGCCGCGGCTGCCCACGCCGACTCTCGCCGCGTATTCCGTTGCCGCCAGCATGATCCTCAACCTGGACGAGGCGATTACCCATGAATAGCCCATCGAACAGCCTCGAAACGACTCGACGGTATTTCCTCGGCCGCGGCGCGTCGATCGGGCTCGGGGCGGCCGCCCTGGCCGTGCTGGACCACCGCGCGGTCGCCGAGCCGATCAGCGCCGCCCCGGCGGCCGGCGCTCCGGCGATCGGCCTGCCCGGCCTGCCCCATTTCGCGCCGAAAGCGAAACGCGTGATCTTCCTGACCCAGTCGGGCGGGCCGTCACAGCTCGAGCTCTTCGACGAGAAGCCGGGCCTGATGAAGTGGGCAGGCCTGGAGTTGCCCGAATCGGTCCGACAGGGCCAGCGGCTGACAACGATGACGTCGAAGCAGAAGCAGCTCATCATGCCCGCGCGGGTGAGCTTCAATCGCGCGCCCAAGAGTGGGGCGGCGATCGGGCAGTGGCTGCCCCACCTGCGCGAGGTCGCCGACGACCTTTGCATCATCCGCTCCATGCGGACCGACCAGATCAACCACGCGCCGGCGATGACCCTGTTCCTGACCGGGCACCAGATCCCCGGCCGTCCGAGCATCGGCGCGTGGGCCAGCTACGGGCTGGGGAGCCTGAATCGCGACCTGCCCGACTACGTGGTGATGATCTCCAAGATGCAGCGCCCCAGCGATCAGCCGCTCTACGACCATTACTGGGGCAGCGGCTTCCTGCCGTCGCGCTACCAGGGCGTGAAGCTCCGCAACGCGCGGGACCCGGTCCTCTATCTGAAGGACCCGGATGGGCTGCCGCGATCGATGCGACGCGACATGCTCGACGGGATTGCCGAGCTGAATCACCTGAAGCTCGACGCGGCCGGCGACCCAGAGATCGCCACCCGGATCCGCCAGTACGAGATGGCCTATCGAATGCAGGCCAGCGTCCCCGAGCTGACCGACCTGAGCGACGAGCCCGAGGAGACCTTCGAGTTGTACGGGCCCGACTCCCGCCGCCCCGGCAGCTATGCGGCCAATTGCGTCCTGGCGCGGCGGCTGGCCGAGCGGGACGTGCGGTTCATCCAGCTCTTCCACCCCGACTGGGACCACCACAGCCGCCTGACCTCATGGTGCACCGCGCGCTGCCGCGATACGGACCAGCCGACGGCCGCCCTCGTCAAGGACCTGAAGCGCCGCGGCATGCTGGACGACACGCTGGTGATCTGGGGCGGCGAATTCGGTCGCGGCGTTGCCGGCCAGGGCAAGTGGGACAGCCCCGAGGCCGGCCGCGACCATCACCCCCGCTGCTTCACGATGTGGCTCGCCGGCGGCGGCGTCAAGCCGGGGATCACCTACGGCTCGACGGACGAATTCAGCTACAACGTGGCGGAGAACCCGGTCCACGTACACGACCTGCACGCGACGGCCCTGCACCTGCTCGGCATCGATCACGAGCGATTGACCTATCGCTTTCAGGGGCTCGACTTCCGGTTGAGCGGCGTCGAGCCGGCGCGGGTCGTCCGAGAGATCATGGCCTAGTCGGCCAGCGGATGACGCAGTAAGCCGCCTTCGGGAGGCTTCGCGAAAGTCGTAGCAGGCACATTCCATGTGCCGTCCGCCGTCGTCTCAAACCGCGGCGTCGCTGAACGCGGGCGGACGGCACACGGAATGTGCCTGCTACCTCCGTACAACGAGCGCCTCTCCCACACCGCACGCCAAGACAGACAGGGCGCCGCATCGGATGATGCGGCGCCCTGTCGCGCGGTTCCAGGCTGTTCTGTTTTTAGAACTTGTAGATCGCGTCGATGGCGGCCGTGATCTGATAGCGGTCGGTCCCGCCGTCAAAGAAGGCCTTGTTCGCCACGTCCCAACGCACTTCGGGGCGGAAGACGAGGTTCTTGCCCAGGTCGCTCGCCGGGAAAGGGGTGATCGCCACGCCGGCGGTCAGCTCGTAAACTTCCGGGCCAACGGCCGAGAGGCGGACGCCGTCGTGGTCGTTGAAGTACTCGGCCCGGACGTTGACCGTCGCGTAATCGCAGAGCGTGTACCCCATGTACACAGCGCCGCCGAACCACTGTGAATCCTTGCGGTCGGCGCGGGCGACAGAGGACACCTCGTAGCCGTAGTCGGCGTTGAAGGCGAGGCTGATCTTGTCGCCGATCTTCGTGGCCACGGTCAGGTCAACCAGCGAGCGCCAGTGGCTGTTGTCGCCGGCCTGGTCGGGGCCGGAGATGAAGGCGACCTGCGCCGTCGTCACCTTGTCCGGGTGGGTGTAGTTCACCCAGAACAGCCCGTCCACGGTGTCGTTGTTATCCTTCAGCGACGTGTCCCAACCGCGGGTTACCCCGCCGTTGATCGTCCACTGATCGTTGAGGACGTACGTCGCGACCGCGCCCGTGTGGGTGAAGGGGATCGCGTAGTTGAACAGGTAGCTGTGGGAGTAGAGCGCGTTCGCCGTCGGATCGATGTACTCCTGGCCGATCGGCGTCACGAACTTGCCGAGACGGACCTTCAGGCCGTTGCCGACCGGGACGGCGATATCGACATACGCCTGGTTGAGGTCGAACTGGTTCCGAGGGCCGTGCTGGAAGCCGTCGTAATCGAACAGGCCCAGGGCATGGATGAAGCGCGAATCGCCGCCCCAGATCCACTCGACGCGGCCGCCGACGTCCCAGGTCTTGTTCGTGATCGCGTCATCGACCTTCTTCTCGACAACGACCGCGATCTGATTGAGCAGCAGGCTTTCGTGCTCGGTGTCGAACACGCGGCCGGTGATCAGGTTGCCGGGGGGGCGCTTGCGCTGTAGGTGTACGAGCCTTCGACGCGGCCGTAGATCTGGATCTTCGCGTCTTCCAGCGCCTTGCCGACGGGGGTGGTGTCGAGCAGCGCCATGAGCGGCGTCGGGCCGGCGGCGGGGGCGGTGGCCGGGACCGCCGGGGCGGTCGTCGCGTCATCCAGATAGACGGGCGTGGTTTCGCGGCTCAGCGTCAGGCCGGACGAAACCAGCGAGTCGCTCGCCGGGACGTCCGTCGCGGCTTGCGCTGTCTGAACCGGGGCCAAACCCGCGAGGGCCATCGCCGCGCACGCCGCGGCATAGACCAAACCTTTCCGATGAACCATGACTTGACTCCTTCCCCGTGAGGGGAAAATTGAGGGTGTCAGAGCTAAGAGCGAGAGAAGTCGCGGCTGATCGAGTGTTTTCCCGCGGGGGCTTGGTTTGGGCCGCTCCGCAATGCCGCGGCAGGGTACGCATGAGTAACCCATGCGTCAAATCCCGCCGCGCCTCGTCGTGAGGCTTGATCCCGTCTCTCGGCATCAACTCGACCGGTGGTCCCTCCACGCGGCGAGCCCTGCTGCCAGCTTTATCGCCCGAACCCGCGTTTTCTATTTAACTTCCCGCACCGTTTCAGTCCGAAAATCCCGCATGACCCGCGCCGCTCAATACAAACCGTGAGATTATCTACCCTTACGGCATTCCGGCTGACGCCTCTACCGTGGCGGTTATCGGACGTAAGTCGTTATTTTACGACGCCGGTAGCACGGCGCGGGAGTCAGCAGTCGGTTGTGTCGGGCGTACTATTGAGCGGTGGAGGGCCGGTGTCGGGGTCCTTGATCGGTCTAAAGGCTACAGGTGGGCCGCATCACACGGCATCGTCGGAGGAACAAGAGATGAAGGTCTGGCAACTGCCGCTCCCAGAGATTTACCAGCAGCTTTCCGACGCGGAACTGCGTCTGAGGATCGACGCGGCGAAGGAAACCCTTGGCCGCCGTTTACTCATCCTGGGCCATCACTACCAGCAGGACGCCGTCGTTGACTTCGCCGACTTTACCGGCGACTCGTTCGAGCTCTCCCGCAAGGCGGCCGAGCAACGGGGGATCGAGTTTGTCGTGTTCTGCGGCGTCCACTTCATGGCCGAGAGCGCCGACATCCTCACCGACCCGTCCGTCCGCGTCATTCTCCCTGACCTGGGCGCCGGCTGCTCGATGGCCGACATGGCGAATCTCGATCAGACCATGGACGCCTGGGCGCAGCTGGGCGAGACGTGCCCGGGCCAGACGATCGTCCCGATCACGTACATGAATAGCTCGGCCGCCATCAAGGCGTTCGTCGGCGAGCACGGCGGCGCCGTCTGCACCAGCAGCAACTGTCGAAGCGTCCTGGAATGGGCGCTCGCCGGCGGCGCCGCGGCCGAAGGCGGTGCCGGCGGGGACGGGAAGAAGCCAAAGGTCAAGATCCTCTTCTTCCCGGATCAACACCTGGGGCGAAATACGGCTTATTCGATGGGGTACCCGTTGGATCGAATGGTGGTCTGGGACCCGCGCGAGGAGCTGGGCGGGAACGACCCGCGGCGGCTGAGGGACGCCGACTTTGTCTTATGGAAGGGGCACTGCTCGGTCCATGCGCTGTTTCGGCCCGAGCATGTGGACCAGGTCCGCAGGGACTATCCGGGGATGAAGGTGATCGTCCATCCGGAATGCAAATGGGAAGTGGTTCAAAAGGCGGATCTCGCCGGGAGCACCGCCTACATTGTGAAGATGATCGAGGCGGCGGCCCCGGGGAGCGAGTGGGCGATCGGGACGGAAGTCCACCTGATCAAACGTCTGAAGAACGCCCACCCGGACAAGAAGATCATCGTCCTCAGTGACTGCCAGTGCCTCTGCACCACGATGTACCGAATCGACCTGCCTCACCTCTGCTGGGTGCTCGAGAACCTGGTGGACGGCAAGGTGGTGAATGAGATCCGGGTCGATGATGAAACGCGAAACTGGTCCCTCGTTGCCCTGGACCGCATGCTGACGATCCGAGGGACAAGCAACTCCAACTCTCACTCGACGACCCCGATCGTCAGCCAAACCGAAGCGAACCGAGCCGGGGTGATCGATTAAACCGGCAAAAAGCGAAGGTATTTGGCCACAGATAGGATGGGAGAAGAAAGGATGAAGGATGAAGGCGAAGGATGAAGGGCAGGCAAGCGGCACGCGATCGTCGGCCGATGGCGGCAAACGCAACCACTCTCGCCTCATTTTCATCCTTCATCCTTCACCTTCATCCTTTCTTCTCCCATCTGTGGCCATACGTCTTTTCTTCTCCCGTGACCGAGCGTCTCACGCCAATGCGAACGCCCCGGCAGGTTGAGCTGCCGGGGCGTTGCGGTTGTGTATAAATGCTGGCGGTGACCTACTTTCCCGCTGAAGCAGTATCATCGGCCCCGCGGGCTTAACGACCGTGTTCGGAATGGGAACGGGTGTGTCCCCGCGGGTATAGCCACCAACAAAGGCCCTGCCGACCGTTTGGCGGCCGGCAGGGCGTGTTCGTGAATTGATTCTTGAGTTCAAGCCTGCCTGCCCGGGCCACGCCGAAGTAACGCGTGTGGCTCGGGGGGACAGGTCCGCTCACGTCGGGCACATTTTTGCTTCCCTGGCCACTGCCCTTTACGGACAGCGGTCAGGGGAATATGCGACGGTGATCGGTAAAAGTGGTCAAGCTATCGACCGTTAGTACCGGTAACCTGAAGGCTTTTCAGCCCTTACAGCTCCGGCCTATCAACCGAGTGGTCTACTCGGGGTCTCTCGCTCAAAAGAGCATGGAACCCTCGTCTTGGCATAGGCTTCACGCTTAGATGCTTTCAGCGTTTATCCGTTCCGGACATGGCTACCCAGCCGTGCCGCTAGCGCGACAACTGGTACACCAGGGGTCCGTCCATCCAAATCCTCTCGTACTATGGATGAGGTGCCGTCAAGGTTCCTCCGCGCACAGCAGATAGGGACCGACCTGGCTCACGCCGGTCTGAACCCAGCTCGCGTACCGCTTTAATTGGCGAACAGCCAAACCCTTGGGACCGCCTTCAGCCCCAGGATGCGATGGGCCGACATCGAGGTGCCAAACCGCCTCGCCGCTATGGACGCTCGGAGGCGATCAGCCTGTTATCCCCAGCGTACCTTTTATCCGTTGAGCTATGGCCCTTCCACACGGGACCACAGGATCACTAGGACCAGCTTTCACTGCTGCTTGTGCTGTAGCACTCGCAGTCAAGCGGGCTTCTACCCTTGCGCTCGACGACCGATTGCCAACCGGCCTGAGCCCGCCTTTGTACTCCTCCGTTACTCTTTTGGAGGAGACCGCCCCAGTCAAACTAACCGCCTAGCACGGTTCCCCGCCCAGCTTCATGGGAATCGGGGTGAGATGACGAATGCAAACAGGGTGGTATTTCACCGATGGCTCCCCCCCGGCCGGAACCGGGGGATCAACGCCTCCCACCTATCCTACGCAGTCCACACCCGGCATCAGTACCAGGTTATAGTAAAGGTGCATGGGGTCTTTCCGTCTTGCTGCGCGAAGGCGGTATCTTCACCGCCACTTCAATTTCACCGAGTCTGCGGTCGAGACAGTAGTCCAGTCGTTACGCCGTTCATGCACGTCGGAACTTACCCGACAAGGAACTTCGCTACCTTAGGACCGTCATAGTTACGGCCGCCGTTTACGGGGGCTTCGGTCGCTAGCTTCGGGGCGAGCCCCTGACCAACTTCCTTAACCTTCCCGCACCGAGCAGGCGTCACTCTGTATACGTCCACTTGCGTGTTAGCACAGAGCTGTGTTTTTGATAAACAGTCGCCAGACTCGCTTCCTGCGCCCTCTCCTAAAAGGAGGAGGGACCCCTTATCCCTAAGTTACGGGGTCAGATTGCCTAGTTCCTTAACCGCAGTTCTCTCGAGCGCCTGAGGATACTCTCCTCGCCTACCTGTGTCAGTTTTAGTACGGGCGACACGCTCGTCCCCTCCGGACTTTTCTCGAGCCTTCCTCCACATGCTTCGGCAACAAAGCGGCCTCGCCCCATGAGCGAAACGCTCACAGGGACCCCCACGTCTGATCGGGGGACATGCCTTGGAAGACTACATCCGGAAGTTCAACCTTACGCGCCGGTGCAGGAATATTAACCTGCCTTCCATCGTCTACGCCTTTCGGCCTCGACTTAGGGTCCGACTAACCCTGGGCGGATTTACCTTCCCCAGGAAACCTTAGGCTTTCGGCGGGCAGGATTTTCACCTGCCTTATCGTTACTCATACCGGCATTCTCACTCCCACGCGCTCCACCACTCCTCACGGTATGGCTTCGACGCGGCGTGGGACGCTCTTCTACCGCTGTAAAAACAGCTCGCTGCTTCGGCATCCAGCTGGATTCCCGATCATTTACGGCGCTACTCTGCTCGACCAGTAAGCTATTACGCACTTTTTAAATGGTGGCTGCTTCTAAGCCAACATCCTGGCTGTCACCGCAGAATAACTTCCTAACGAACTAGGCTGGATTTCGGGGCCTTAGCAGGCGATCAGGGTTGTTTCCCTTTTGACCGCGAAGATTATCCCTCGCGGACTCACTCCCGAGATAAGCTCACAGGCATTCGGAGTTTGGTAGGGGCGTGTAGGCGGGTAGCCCCACGTCCCCTTTCAGTAGCTCTACCTCCTGTGAGTAGTGGCTCGAGGCTGCCCCTAAAGGCATTTCGAAGAGAACCAGATATCTCCCCGTTTGATTAGACTTTCACTCCTCCCCACAAGTCATGCCAGAACTTTTCAACGTTCACGGCTTCGGTCCTTCTGCCCCTTTTACGGGGCATGCAACCTGCTCATGGGTAGATCACGGGGTTTCGGGCCGCATGCACACGACTCAACGCGCGTTTAACACTCGCTTTCGCTACGGCTCCGGGCCTTGAGCCCTTAGCCTTGCCGTATACATGCACTCGCCGGTCCATTATGCAAAAGGTACGCCGTCACCCGTTGCGCTGACGCGCCATAGGGCTCCGACCGCTTGTAAGTGTATGGTTTCAGGTGCTTTTCATTCAGCTCGTCGCTGTGCTTTTCATCGTTCAATCGCCCTACTTGTTCACTATCGGTCATCGAGGAGTATTTAGCCTTGGGCGGTGGGCCGCCCCGCTTCACACGGAGTTCCACGAGCTCCGTGCTACTCTGGGAATCCTCTCAATGGGGACCTGCTGCCGTCGCATACGGGACTTTCACCCTCTTTGGTGCGACTTTCCAGACGCTTCCGCTGGCAGTGGTTTTGTAACCCCTCGAGGCCCCTCAACCCCGGGCCGAAGCCCGGTTTGGGCTGTCTCCGCTTTCGCTCGCCGCTACTTACGGAATCGATGTCTCTTTCTTCTCCTGCGGGTACTGAGATGTTTCAGTTCCCCGCGTTCGCTCTACCCACCCTATGCATTCAGATGGGAGTAACTGGGGGTCGCCCAGCTCGGTTTCCCGATTCGGAAATCTTCGGATCAACGCCTGTTTGCCGGCTTCCCGAAGCTTATCGCAGGCTACCGCGTCCTTCGTCGCCTCTCGATGCCAAGACATCCACCATACACCCTTAAGAGCTTGACCACATTTACCGATCACCGTCACCACCGGGCAGGCGGTAACGGGCTCCCACGACCCAACCCCCAGCCAAACCGTCGGCCGCCATCACCTCGCAAGCCCCAGGCTAAATGCCCACAGCCCACAACGTCATGAACAACCCACAGCCCAACCAGAAGCCAAAACGTGGAATTGACCTGTAACGGGTCCGATACCGATCCGGCCGGTGGAATCCGGCCGAACCGTCGCCAAAAAGATGCCCGACGACATCTCCCGCGGCCGGCCCCTCGAAAGGACCAGCCAAGACGGAAAAACCAAACCAAAAGGGAGATGTCGCGGATGTTTACTTGCTTTCGCAATAAACCTTGAACCTCAAGAATCATTCACTTGTCAAAGAGCGAGGCCAACTCGCGTCTCTCCCGAAGGAGCGGCGCGGGCGAGCCCTCTCGAGCCTACACGCCCTAAACGGCGTTCGGCCCGTCGGCCGACGACCCTTGCGGGGCGCCGGCCTAAGCAGCTCCGCCGTCTTTCGACGGCGGAGCCGTTTCAATATCAAGTGTTTTAGCCGGGAAGCATTATCGACCGCGTTGCCGCGGGGATTACGTTGATCGTTTCCGATCGACACGCGAGGCCGTTCTGACTTTTCACACCGGGGTTGCCCCCGGGTGCGTTCTAAGTAATCCCTTAGAAAGGAGGTGATCCAGCCGCAGGTTCCCCTACGGCTACCTTGTTACGACTTAGTCCCAGTCACCGAGCCCGGCGTAGGCACCGCTGTAGTGCGGCGACTTCGGCCGTTCCCGGCTCCCATGACTTGACGGGCGGTGTGTACAAGGCTCAGGAACACATTCACCGCGGCGTAGCTGATCCGCGATTACTAGCGATTCCAACTTCACGGAGGCGGGTTGCAGCCTCCGATCTGAACTGGGGGGTGATTTCTGCGATTTCCATGAGCTCGCGCTTTAGGTTCGCTCTGTGCACCCCATTGTAGCACGTGTGTGGCCCTGGGCATAAAGGCCATGAGGACTTGACGTCATCTCCACCTTCCTCCGGTTTGACACCGGCAGTCCCCTTAGAGTCCCCGGCATGACCCGATGGTAACTAAGGGCAAAGGTTTCGCTCGTTAAGGGACTTAACCCGACATCTCACGACACGAGCTGACGACAGCCATGCAGCACCTGTACCAGTTGTACCCCTTGCGGGGCCTACTCCGCTTTCACGGAGATAATCCTGGCATGTCAAGCCCAGGTAAGGTTCTGCGCGTTGCTTCGAATTAAACCACATGCTCCACCGCTTGTGTGAGCCCCCGTCAATTCCTTTGAGTTTTAGCCTTGCGACCGTACTTCCCAGGCGGTCGACTTAGCACTTTTGCTTCGACCATGACGACGTCAGAGCCGCCATGATCTAGTCGACATCGTTTAGGGCCAGGACTACCGGGGTATCTAATCCCGTTCGCTCCCCTGGCTTTCGTGTCTCAGCGTCAGCAGGTCCCCAGCGAGCTGTTTTCACCATAGGCGTTCCAAATGATATCTACGCATTTCACCGCTCCACCATTTGTTCCGCTCGCCCCTAGACCGCTCAAGCCCGCCAGTATACCGAGCAGTTCCACGGTTGAGCCGTGGGATTTCACAAGGTACTTAACGGGCCGCCTACACACGCTTTAAGCCCAGTGATTCCGCCTAACGCTCGGCACCTCTGTCTTACCGCGGCTGCTGGCACAGAGTTAGCCGTGCCTTCCTCTGGGGCTCCTCAGAACTTGGTAACCCCTGACAGTGGTTTACATCCCGAAGGACTTCGTCCCACACGCGGCGTCGCTCCGTCACACTTTCGTGCATTGCGGAAGATTCGTTACTGCAGCCCCCCGTAGGAGTCTGGGCAGTGTCTCAGTCCCAATGTGGCCGGCCAACCTCTCAGTCCGGCTACGCGTCGTCGCCTTGGTGAGCCGTTACCTCACCAACTAGCTGATACGAAATCGCCCGCTCCCAGACCGGCGGACCTTTGAGAGCTCCCAGATGCCTGGAAGCCATATCATCCGGTATTACCCACCCTTTCGGATGGCTATCCCAGAGTCCGGGGCACGTTAGCGATTCATTACTCACCCGTTCGCCACTGTGTATTGCTACACCGTACGACTTGCATGTCTTAGCCACGCCGCCAGCGTTCAGGCTGAGCCAGGATCAAACTCTTCAATTATGTTTCTTGGCACCGGCCGTTCCTGATGCCACGCGTGCCCCAAATCACTCCGCTTTCACAGAGCGCTCCAAGGCAGAGACGTGGGCTGACACTTTCACAACCGGCGTTAATCCTCGAAATGAGTTTGTCCATACTCGGCGGGACAAGACTTTCCCGCCAAGCTGTTACTGCCCCCTTGACGGCTACGTCAAAAGGGTCAGCCGATACCGTCTTTCAACGATACCGGAATTTTGCAAGGCTCAAACATCCATTCTGGCTGCCCCGGGCGCGAACCCCGGGGACTACTCAATTTGATCAAGGAAGATCACTTTGCGTGTAGCCACAAGGACGCTTGAGACCCAATTGCGCCGACCCACTTCCCGAAGAAAACAGGCCAACGACTTGGATCGCCCTGCCCCGCACGTACACCGTGCGAAACAGAGCCACGCCCTCGCAGCTTCCCGACTATTCACTTGCCAAAGAGCTTCGGACAAACGCTCGGAAGACCCGTTAAGATCCAACGTCGTTACTTCTTTGCTACCAACATCTTACAACCAGTTTTTACCGGCCCGGTCGCAACTGGGAGGCGAATAATATCGTCGCCGGCTCGATTGTCAACCCCATCTCGCCAGAATTTTCCACACGGCTCTTTCGACCCCGTCCCGGTCCGTTCCAGACAAAAACGCAAGCGACGAAAGACCTCGCCGGGATCTCTTTCGGCGTTACTGTGAGATCCCGACCCATCAGATACCCCAGAGCGGGATACCCTTCATCGGCCGCGTCACTACAGACAATCCAATTTTTGAAGATCAGGCACGCAAGAAGTGAAAACGCGCGGTTCAGACACCACGACAACTTCAAGCAGCGACAACTTCAAGCAGCTACAACTTCAAGCAGCTACAACTTCGCTCCGCATTCGATTCGAGCTCCTCATATTATCGTACCGTGAGGGGCTCGTTCAAGACCTGTTTGAAATAATTCCATTCAGGCCGTCCGCACACCACTTTCGTGCTGGGCGGGGAGCCACTGTATCGAGCAGATGATCGGGAGTCAAGCACTTTCAGTGGCGAGACTCAAATCGCGCACGGCCCCGCCGCGCCGGGGTGCGGGTTGAGATCACGCACCACTTTCGCGAAGCCGCGTGCGTCCCCACTCCGCAGCGGCGTTGTCACGCCCGCGGCCCTGAAGCGATCGCCGTTCCGCCGGACCATCCATCCGTCCAGCTCGGCTCGGCCTTCGGATGACGCCTGGTCCAGCTCCGCCATCGGCAGCCCGGCTGTGACGTTGACAGGGACAAACAGAATCGAGAAGTGCTGGCCGATCATCTCATTCTCTGAGTATCCGAACAGTCGCTGGGCGCCAGAGTTCCAGCTGACGACGCGGCCGATCGAATCGAGCATGATGATCGCGTAATCCCTGACGGCTTCGACGAGAATGCGATGCCGCTCTTCCACCTGCTTGGACAGCCTCTGTAGCTGGGCGCTCTCGTCCTGGCGGCGGACGGCCTCGGCGCGACTTCTCTCGGCCCGGTCCCGGGCACGCCGCAACTGGTCGCTTAGTAGTGTCACCCAAAGTGAATTGCACAGGAAAAGGACGATCCCCACCCAGCCGGTCGCGTTGAAGACTCTGAAGCTATGTTCGGGCGGAATAAAGAGGTAGACGCAGGCAAGGCCCCCGGACACGACGGTGGCAAGGGCGGGCGCGGCCCCTCCATACCAGGCGGCGAACACAACGGTAAAATAGAGCGTGGCGAAAGGGAAGGCATTGCCGATGACGTCGGTCAACTGGGAGCGAATCAGGATTGAGACCGCCACTCCGGTGAAACAGACCAGATATACCTTGAGCCGACTTTGGAGCCCGTGGAGCGGCCGCTCCTTCGGCGCAGAGGCCGCGATCGAATCGGCCGAGCGACGAGCCTGAACTGTATCGATCGGCTGGGACAAGCAATCATCCAGGTGCGGAGGCCGCGCGGCTCGGCTTCAATCAGGAATACGAACGCTAGAACCTTATACGCGGCCGCCGGAGGCGACAAGCGTAGGGCCGGAGACGAGCCAGCCTTCTGAAAGTCGGTTCAAACATCATGACACATCGGACATGGCGTTGTGCGGGTTGAGCCAACGGAAAATCCCTTGCATCAAAGTCCTTGACCTTAACGCCGCGGTGTTCTACAGTCTTCTTGCGTCGCGGGTGTTCCCCGAAGAAGGTTCCCCCCCTCCTTCTTCAACCTGCGACGTTTTTTTATCTACACATCGGGCGACCCCCTTCGGGTCGCCCGAATTCGTTTATGTCTCGGGCACCGCTGGCCCATCCCGTGCCCGTCGCGACTACGTTTGATTACTCATTGCCACAATCGTCCCGGCTTGCTGTTCATGCCCCGACGGGCAGGAGCACGATCTTTCCGTGTGCGCCGGGCGACATGAGCGCGTCGTGGGCGGCGGCGGCCGCATCGAGCGGGAACTCTTTCCCCACGATCGGCCGCAGCGCGCCATTTTCGAGGCCGGCGTAGATGGCGGCGTGAATGGCGGCCACTTCGTGCTCCGTCGCGTTCGCCAAGGACATTCCAAGAATTGAGAGGTCACGGGCCATGGCCTTTCGAGCGTCAATCTCGACTCTGCCGCGGTTCCCGACGACCACGACGCGGCCGCCGCCCGCCAGCGCGCCCAGGTCCTTGTCCAGATTCTCGTTGGCGAGCATTTCGATGATGACATCGAAGCCTTTCCCGCCGGTTGCGGCGGCGACCGCGGAGTCGAGGTAGCCGGGGGAATGATGATTGAAAGCATGATGGGCCCCCTGGTCCAGGACGAGTTGGCGGCCTTTTTCGCTCCCCGCGGTCCCGACAACGATGAGCCCCGCGGCACGAGCGATCTGGGTCGCGCCGACCCCAACGCCGCCGCTCGCACCGTGGATCAGGACCGTCTCGGCGGCGGTGATCCGGGCGCGGAAGAGGAGCGCTCGGTAGGCGGTCGCATAAGGGACGTTGAGGGCCGCCCCCTGGCCGAACGAGACGGAATCGGGAAGTCGATGGGCCTGGGCCTCGGGGACCAGCGCCATTTCGGCATAGGTCCCCGTGACGCTGCCGGAGGTGTAGACCCGGTCGCCCGGCTTGAGCCCGGCCACGCCCGGGCCGACGGATTCGACCTCGCCGGCCGCGTCGGTCCCGGGGGTGTAGGGGAACGTCCGGGGGCCATAGATCCCGCGGCGGACGTAGGTTTCGACCGGATTCACGCCCACGGCACGCACACGGACCACCAGTTGCCCCGGCCCGGCCGTTGGGGCGGGGATTTCTTCCAGCTTCAGCACTTCCGGGCCGCCAAAAGCGTGAACTTGGATCGCTTTCATCGATTCGTCTCCTCCGTCGCAATGCGACGCTCACTGTTCCATCGTCACTCACCGCAGGCGTTCATCCCCGCACCGTGTCAGGGCCGGCCAGGGACGGGAGCGCCGCCCCGTCGCTCCGCTCGGGCCAGACGGCGTGCCAGCCCCACCCTTCGTTGCGAACCAGCGCGAGCAGCAGCCGCCGGCGTGCGGATAACCCGGCCAGCGCTTCTTCGAACAGGTCGTCGTCCACGACCGGGACGCCGATGTCGCGCAACGATTGGAGGGACGGCGTGGGCGGCGTGTCCTCGGCGGCGAAAATCAGCGCGGGCGTGAGCGTGTTGAGGAACTCGGTGATCGATTCCCGGGCGGCTCCGAGAGAAGGCAGGTCGAGGCTGCACCCCTTCTGAAGCCCGCATTCGAGGATGGTGAGCGCTTCGTCCAACGCGGCGACGCTGGCCGAGGCGGAGCCGCTGCGTTTATTGCTGTGGAAAAAGTGAAGCACGGGGTAGGTCAGGTGGCTCTCGCCGAGCAGCGCGAGCATGGGGATCAGCGAGACCAGATGCGGGGCGAGGGCGGTGCTGTCCACGCCGTTCCAAGCGCGGGCGATGATGTCGGTCGGCTCCTTCCCCAGCGCCCAGACGCAGACCGCCAACTGCCGCTTCTGAGTCGCGGCCGCCACCACGGGGACGAGGTACGCCAGCGCCAGGCCGAAGAGGATAAACCCGCTCCCGGCGGCCACGGCGGTCGCGAATTGGAAGAAGTGGCCTTCGGGCTTAAAGTCCCCCAGGCCGAGCGTGAAGATCGTATAGCCGACGAAGTAAATGCGTTCGCCGATATCCGCCGGGGCGTGCGTGTCGGCGGCGATCAGCGATCGGGCCGAGGCACTGAAGACCAGCGCCCACCCCATCCAGATCATGGCGCCCCAGCAGCCGACTGTGGCCACCACGGCGACGAGGCCGGCGCAAGAAATGAACCGGCGGTTTTCGCGGCCCTGATGGATCCGGAGCATCAGGCAGCTTAGCCAGGAACAGACGCGCGTCGTCAGCGGCGCGCCGCCTTCGAGAAAGCTTGTCCAGAGAAGATCGATCAGCGCGTAAAGAAGGATGACGACACCGATCAGGCCAAACAAAATTCGCATGGCGGTCGCTGCCCTGGGAGTGCGGCGCGGGCTCCGAAAGAATGCCAACCGAAGGTCGCCTGCCCGGACGGCGCGGCGGCCGCGCCAAGATAACCGGGGCTTTGGCACGCGGGTAATCGGGCGCTCGACGCCCGCGCAGCCCGAGCCCGCTCACACCGGCGGGCCTTCAAGTTCGGCCTCCAAGGCGGCCAGGATCGACGCGACGTCGTACCCTTTGGTGTTCCGGCGGCCGTTGATGAAGAACGTGGGCGTCCCCGTCACGCCGCTCCGGAGGCCGCCAGCGAGGTCCTGCTGAACGCGCGGGAAGGTCGCGTGCGCGGCGAGCATCTCAGAAAATTTCGCCTCGTCGATGCCGAGCGATCGAGCCCGTTTCAGCAGGTCGTCGGGGGCGACGTGGAGCTGATCGGCGAACAGGGAACGGTGCATCTCCCAGAAGCGCGGCTCGTCGCCGAGCAGGGCGACGGCCTCGGCGGCTTCGGCGGTCGCCTTCGCCAGCGGATGCACCTTCAGCAGGGGGAAATTGCGAAAGACGTATCGGAGGCGATCGCCAAACTTCGCCCGCGCCTGATCGACCGACTCGACCGCTCTGGCGCAATGGGGGCATTGGTAATCGCCGTACTCAACCAGCAGCAGCGGCGCGTCAGTTGGCCCGATCGAGTGGTCGCTTGGGGTGACCGGGGCTTTGAGCGGCAGGAGCGAAGGATGCGGGGCACCAGGCGTCACGATGGATCTCTGTTTGAGTTCGGAAGAGTTCGCCGGCAACGCCAACATCGTAGGCACGCGGCACGCGGAGCGGTCGTGCCGGGTTGCCAGCGCGGCGGGAGATGGGGGTGAGGCCGACGGGGACGTCGCGTTCCCAGGCAGGCAATACGCGGGGCGATTTCCGCGTCGGTCAGGCGCCTTCCGAACAAAAGGCGGCCGCTCCGACGAGGGTTGGAACGGTGCGACGACGTGTATCGGGGGTTGACTGCCGTTAGAATCCGGCGGTTGTGTGGTTTGGCACCGTGTCATTTCCGCCACCTCTACCGGATCGGCGAAGGAGCATTCATATGAACCCCTCGTGTGGTGAAGTTGCCTCGGCTCGGAAGAGCCCTTTTACGTCGAGATTTGTGCGGGCGTGCATGATCGGCGCCAGTCTGGCCGCGGCTTCGGGAGCGCTGTGCGCGCGGGCGGACGAGAAGATCGACCCGAAGAAGAACCGTGCCTACCCGCAGTGGGAGATTCACGACCTGAAGCGGCCGCACCCGCCGATTGTGGAGCCAGGGACGCCATCGACGCAGGAGAAGCCGGGGAAGCCGCCGTCTGATGCGATCGTCCTCTTTGACGGCAAAGACCTTTCCAAGTGGGAAGTGGCCGGAGGCAAGGGCGAGGCCCCGTGGCGGCTGGAAGATGGGGCGATGGTGACCGCCCAGGCGAACATCCAGACGAAGGAGCCGATCGGCGATTGCCAGCTTCACGTCGAGTTCTCGGCGCCGATGGTGAAGGACGAAAAGAAGGAAGTCAGCCAGGGTCGCGGGAACAGCGGCGTTCTGATGATGAGCGTGCCGTACGAGATCCAGGTGCTGGACAGCTACCACAACGAGACCTACGCCGACGGGCAGGCCGGCGCGATCTACGGGCAGAACCCGCCGCTGGCCAACGTGAATCGCCCGCCGGGCCAGTGGAACGAGTATGACATCCTGTGGCGCGGCCCGCGGTTCGATGAATCGGGCAAGGTGACGCGCCCCGCCCGCGTGACGGTGATGTTGAACGGCGTTTACGTGCAGGACAACTGGGTGTTGACCGGCCCGACCGGCCACCATGTTCAGCCGCCGTACGCCAAGCACAATGAGAAGGAGCCGCTGCAGCTTCAGTTCCACCACAACGACACGCGGTTCCGGAACATCTGGTATCGCCCGCTGCCCGACCCTGAGCAGCCGCAGCCGGCCCCCGCCGCGGCCGCGACGAAGTGATCGACTGCCCCCCGATGTAAGTCAGTAACAAAACCCCTGCGGAGCGTCCGGGCGGGACGGCTCCGCGGGGGTCTTTTCTGCGCGGCGCCATCCGCCGCCACACTTGTTCGGCCCCGCGCGGGGCACGCCCGCCACGAGGCGTGGTTGTCGTTGACGAAGCGGGCGAATTCGTCGTGAAGGCGGGGTTCTTCGGGTCGATTTCCTCGGTTAAACCCGCTAGAATAGCGAGCTTGCCGGATGGGCATCCGGATCGTGCGCAGCGAAGCGGTTGAGAATCAGTTGCGGGTGCCCGGCGATCACACGTCAGCACCGTTTTGAAGAACCCGAGTACGTCTTGATCAGCCTTGCGAAGCGGTGACGTTCACGGAACGGATTTGCCGTCCGCGTTCGCCGCATTCGGACCGGGCATCGGCCCGTCCGCGGGGGGTCGCCCCGGGTTCCGCGGCAGTAGAGAGCATCATGGCAGAAAAAAAACCTCCGTTCGATCCATCTGACCTCCCTGATGATTCCGGAGCGGGCGACGCCGCCAACCCTTCGGCGGGAGCGGGGCAGCCCGCCTCGCCGGACGGCCAGTTGCCGGAGGGCCAACCTTTAGACGGGCAGCCTTTAGACGGGCAAGCTTTAGGCGGGCAATCGGCTGATGGGCAGTCGGCCGCCGGCGCCGCGGCGGCAAAGGGGCCGGTCATCGCCCCGATCATGGACCGAATCGAAGACCTTCAGATCGAGCGCGAGCTTCAGGACAGTTACCTCACCTACGCCATGAGCACGATCATGGACCGGGCCCTGCCCGACGTCCGTGACGGGCTCAAGCCGAGCCAGCGCCGCATTCTCGTCGCGATGAACGACCTGCAACCTGGGCCCGCGGTCGAAGCATTACAAGTGTGCCAAGATCGTCGGCGACACCAGCGGGAACTATCACCCGCACGGCGACGCGGTGGTCTATCCGACACTCGTCCGCCTGGGGCAAGAATGGAACCTGCGTTACCTGCTGGTTGACCGGCAGGGGAACTTCGGCAGCACCGACGGCGACCCGCCAGCCGCCGCCCGTTACACCGAAGCCCGCATGACCGCGGTCGCGATGGAGCTGCTCCAGGACCTGGAGCTGGAAACGGTCGACTTTCAGCCGAACTACGACGACCGCCTGCTCGAGCCGACGGTCCTGCCGGGCAAGTTCCCCAACCTGCTGGTGAACGGCTCCACCGGCATCGCCGTCGGCATGGCGTGCAACCTGCTCCCCCACAACCTGCGCGAGATCTGCGACGCGATCGTGAAGGTGATCGACAACCAGGACGTGCACGCTGTCGGAGCTGATGGAGGTCGTCCCCGGCCCCGATTTCCCGACCGGCGGGATCATCTGCGGGCGTGACGGGATCATCGACGGGTACAAGACCGGCCGCGGGCGGATCACGCTGCGGGCGTCGATCAAGGTGGAAGAGCCTAAGGGGGGCAAGCCGATCGTCGTGATCGACGAACTGCCGTACGGCGTGATCCGCAAGACCATCGTCGAATCGGTCGCCAACTGCGTGAAGAACGGGGTGATCAACGACATCAGCGACGTGAACGACCATTCCGGCCGCGAGCACAAGGTGCGGATCGTGATCGACCTGAAACGCGACGCCGACCCGAACGTGATCGTCAACCAGCTCTTCCAGTACACGCCGTGCCAGATCACGGTGAGCATGATCAACATCGCGCTGGTGAATCGCCAGCCGCGGACGATGGGGCTGAAGGAGCTGATCCAGCACTTCATCGAGCACCGCCGCGAGGTGATCACGCGTCGGACGCGAGTTCCTGCTCCGCAAGGCGCAGCAGCGCGAGCATATCCTGGAAGGGTTGATTTACGCCGTCTGCGACATCGACGAAGTCGTCCGGCTGATCCGCTCCAGCAAGACGCGGGAAGAGGCCATCCAGAAATTGCGGGAGCGGGCGTTCCGGATCGTCATCCGCGGCAAAGCGGACCGCAACGCCGAACTGGTGCCCGCGAAGTACCTGAGCTACGGCGAGGATGTTTACGAGGACACGCCCGCCCAGGACCGCCCGCTGCGGCTGACGCAGGTGCAGGCCGAGGCGATCGGCCGGCTGCAGCTCATTCAGCTCGTCGGGCTCGAGCTGGAAAAGCTCGTCGATGAGCTCAAGGAAGTCGCTTGCCGAGATCGATGGTTACTTGAAGATCCTGGGCGACGAGAACGCGCTCATGGCCATCATCCGCGCCGACACGCTGGAGCTGCAGCGACAAGTACGGCGACGAGCGGCGCAGCCGGATCGAAGGCGCCGCCACCGACATGAACTACGAAGACCTGATCGCCCAGGAAGACATGGTGGTGACGGTCTCGCACGAGGGGTACATCAAGCGCCTGCCGCTGGGCACGTACACAGGCCCAGGGCCGTGGCGGCCGCGGCATCCGGGGGACGGAATCGCAGCGAGGGGGATTTCGTCGAGCACCTGTTCGTCGCCAACACGCACGACCACCTGCTGTTCTTCACCAACGCCGGGCCGGGTCTATGACCGGCGCGTCTACGAGGTGCCGCAGGGGTCGCGGACGAGCATGGGCCGCTGCGATCGCCCAGCTTCTGGAGTTCCAGCCGAACGAGAAGGTCGCGAATGTGCTGGCGGATCAAGGATTTCGGCCGGGAAGAGCAGTTCCTGATCTTCGCCACCGCACAAGGGCGTGGTGAAGAAGACGGCGCTGAGCGCCTATTCGCAACATCCGCAAGAACGGCATCATCGCCATCGGCCTGGAGGACGGCGATGAGCTGATCGGCGTCGAGATCACCAGCGGCAAGGACCACATCGTGCTGGGGACCAAGAGCGGCCTGGCGATCCGGTTCGAGGAATCGGAGATCCGTGCGATGGGCCGCCCGGCGGGCGGGGTCACCGGGGCACGGTTCAAGCGAGAGGGGGACGAAGTCGTCAGCCTGATGATCGTCCCCGACGGGGATAACAACTGCTGCACCGTGCTGACGGCGTGCGCCAACGGCTACGGCAAGCGGACCCCGCTTGCGGATTACCCGGTGAAGGGGCGCGGGACGCGCGGCGTGATCAACATCGACGCGACCGATCGCAATGGCGACGTGGTCGGCATGACGCTCGTGTGACGACGGCGATGAAGTGATGCTGATCACCCAGAAGGGGATCCTGATCCGAACGCGGGTCAGTGAGATCCGCGAGACCGGCCGCAGCGCGCAGGGCGTGCGGCTGATCAAGATCGACGAGGGGGATCGACTCGTCGCCATGACCAAGATCGACGTCGAGGAAGCCCCCAAGGGGATCGACGGCGCGGCGCCCGCCGAAGGGGTGGACAACGCCACGGCATCCGCCGGCCTGCTCCCGGCCGACGGGGCCGCGGGCCCCGTGGCGACCGGCGACGAGGCCCCGGACACGACGCCCCAAGAGGACAACCCCGCCGAAGAAGGCCCACCGACGCTGTAGCGGGCGCACTCCGTGTGCCGTCCGCCGGTGGACGGGGCGATGTTCCAAACCGGCCACGGCACACGGAGTGTGCCTGCTACCTGGTCGGCCGCTCCATCGAAGGGGACAGGCTCGCGAATCAAAGTGCCGCGTACCCGCGATCTTGCTTGGAACGGTCCACCATGGCGATCGCGATGGCGGCTTCTACGGCGTTACAGCACGCACTCTTTGAGTGTCGGGCGTGATGACAAGACCGGCCACGGCACACGGAGTGTGCCTGCGACTTCGGCTGTGACGTCGGTAACGATCGCGGCGATCGGGCCCCGCTCGCCGCGCCCCACCACGCCGCACACTTGAAACGCGGGGGGTGATACCATCCGAACGAACGCCCGATTCGTAGGGCGAGCATCAATGACGCGTTTTGACTGATACCTCATGGATTCATCGACCGACCCCGCGCCCCTCCTACCCCCACCGCGCCCGGCATCTGAGGACGCGGCGACAGCGTCCTCGAGCGAGCGCGCCTTACGCTGGATCTCTTGGGGTGTGATCACTCTGATTGTCGGGCTCATTCTGGGGATGGGCATCTACCGGGAGTCGCGCCGAGGCGTGGCATCTTCCGTCTCCGACGGCCTCACCAGCCCGAGCCTGGAGCTGAAGAGCGCCGGCCGCTATGCGGTGGTGCGCACGCGCTGGCCTCGGGGGTGAAGACGCCGGGCGTCGAAGAGCCGACCAAACAACTCGTTGACGCGATTCGCAAGATCGCGCTGACCCGGGCCGACCGACTTCGCGCCGTGCCGGTTTACGCCGAACTCATGGGGAACAAGGCCGCGCTGAACGAATTGGATCAGGTCATCCCGCCCGAGCCGACATCCACCCCCGCCGCGCCGAACACCCCGGCGGCCGACCGATCGGATGACGCGCTCGCCTCGGATGCCCAGGCCCTGCGCCAGATCTACACCGTCGGCCCCGACACCGTCACCGATCCGGCGAGGCAGGGCCTTGTGGCCCGGCACGGCTGGTTCGCCGAACTTGCCCTGAGCACCGGCAAGAACGCCGACGACCCGGCCCGCCGCGCCGCCATGCGGCCGGCGGTTGTGACGATGCTCGCAACCGTGCTTTTCATTCTCGGCGCCCTTGGCTTCGGCGTGGCGGGGCTGGTGCTGTTCATCATGGCGGTGATCCGGTTCCGGCGCGGGCAGATCCTTTCGGCCTATCGCCTGGGGCCGATCGCGTTACCGCCGCCGGTTCCGGTGTTTCGGCCGCCGCTGCCGCCGGGAATGGGCTGGCAAGGGTCGCAGCAGTACGCGTCGATCCTCGTCCCTCCCGCCCCGCCGTCCGGGACGGCGGGGCCGAACGCGCCGCGGCGCGCGGCTTCATTCGCGGCGTCTGATTCGGTCGCCTCGCTCCTGCCGCCGGAAGCGCCGGCGACGCTTGCCGTCGCTCCCGCTGTGCCTCAGGCGACCGCGGCCGCCGCGCCGCTCGACCGGCGAGCGGGGACGGGGCCGTACCTGGAGGCGTTCGCCATCTACCTTAGCGGGCAGGTGATGCTGTCGCTGCTGCTGCACTGGCTGGTCAAAGGGGATCCGTCGCTGGGAATGGAATGGGTGCTGCTCGCCTTCATCCCGATCCCGATGCTGTGGCCGAAGATTCGGGGAGCAAGCTGGCCCGAATTGCGTCGCGGCCTGGGATGGACCCGGGGCCGGGGCGTTCTTCGGGAAGCCGGGTCGGGCCTGATCGGCTACTGCGCCGGGATGCCGATCTTCGCGGCCGGCGTGGGCATCACCTACGTGCTGATGAAACTCGCGCACACGCACACCACCCACCCCATCCAGTTCGCAGTCGGGCATGGGCTCTGGAACAACATCCAGCTCTACCTTCTGGCGTGCGTCTGGGCGCCGATCGTCGAAGAGACGATGTTTCGCGGCGCATTATTCCACCACCTGCGGGGTCGATGGTCGGTTGTGCCGTCGGCGGCGCTGGTCGCGTTGATCTTCGCCGCGATCCATCCCCAGGGATGGGCGGCGATCCCGGCCCTGGCCTCCCTGGCGTGCGTGTTCGCCCTGGTCCGCGAATGGCGCGGGTCCGTCGTCGCGTCGATGACGGCGCACGCCTTCAACAACTTCGTCGTGGTCACGCTGCTGATCCTTACGGTGGGATGAAACCTCAACGGGCGCAGGCCTCCATGTTCCTGACGACACAGTTTTTTTGGTCGCGAAAGCGCATCGCCACGCAAGCACGGGATACATCATCCGGCGGAAGAATCAGACCGATTGCGTCTAGCCGGTTCGCGCGGTGTCGGATACGTTAACCACCGGGTATCGTGGGATGGGGCTTAAGACCTGGGGAGTTCCCTTCATGTCAACGAATATCGACTGTAGTTGCCCTGCGCCGAGCCTGCGCCGGCCGCCGGGGACGGGTCGCGTCGATGCGGGACCTGCGGGTCCAGCGGGTCCAATTTGTCGGCCGCCGCGTCGGCAGCCTCACTTCGGTCGCAGGCCGCCCTGGTGAACTCGACGGAGAGTTACGACATGGGCCTCTTCGACGACATCGACCTGGAACTGCCCGATGCGGTTGACTCCGTGCGGCCGGACGCCGAGCAGGACAGAGATGCTGAATGCTGAAAATGGCTGAATGCTGAATGCATGCTCGACAAGCATTCGTTGTCCGTTGGCTCCGATCGCCGCCTTCCATTCAGTATTCAGCATCATTCAGCATTCAGCATTTCCTCCCCCCCTTGCCCGATGTTGCCCCGCGTCATAGGCTGACGCCGATATGCTGGACAAGGCGTTTGCGAAGTGGTGGCTGGCTCGGGTGGACCCGTTCAAGGATGTCCCTCCGGAGAAGTTGTCGGCCGAGCGGGAAGCGATGTCCCGGCAGCAGGAGTTCAACCAGAACTATTCCGAGTTCCTCAAGTCCGCCGTCTTCCCCGCTGTCGAGGCGCTGGTCGCGCTGCTGGCGAAGAATCGAATCGTCCACCGGGTGAGCACCTGGGGCAATCAGTTGTCGCTCCGCGTGCATCTGGCTTGGCGCTGGGGCGAGTTGGTCATCATGCAGAGCCATCAGGACTGCGTGACCTTCGAGCACCACATCATCACGGAAGGCGAAAAACGCGGCGACGACTCGGCCGAGGACCACTCCCACCAGTACGATCTTCGCGACGCGTTGCCCAACACCGTGGCCCAGCAGGAATTGCAATTCTTTATGGGGCGGATGGCCCAGGACCTGGTGGAGCCAGAAGATGAGCCGGAAATCCCCCCCGGGGAAAAGCAGCCGGAAGGCTGATCGACGATTGCCCCGGCAGGCGAGGCCCGGGTGGGAGCGCAGCAATGGCCACGATTGACGAAATATCGTCCGGCAACGTGAAGGTCCTGCGGCTCTGCGGCGACCTCACCTATGACGGCGTCGCTCCACTCGCCGGCCTGATGGAAGCAGCCATCCCGGGCGACGGCCGCGTCGTGATCGACCTCTCCGGAGTCCCCATCATCACCACCCCGGGGATCAGCCTGCTTGTGGCGGCCGCCCGCCGAACCTCGGCGTGCGGCGGGCGCCTCGTCGTCACAGGCGCCTACGGCGTCGTGGACAGCGTGCTCCGCCGATGCCGGCTTGATGACGTCCTGCCGCTCCTTAAAGACTCTACCGAAGCCCTCCGCCGCGCAAGTGAGTGACGCAGGCTGCACGTCGCGGAGCCCCGCTTCTTGATCGATGAGCGGCGCCCGGTTCAGCGACTTCCTTGGCGTCTTGGCGTCCTGGCGTTCACTTCGTCTTTGAGCGAAGAAGAGGAGTGAACGCCGATACGCCAGGGGAGAAACTCCAAGTTGTGCATCAGGTGCTGAAGCGGGAAGCATATTCTCGATACTGCTTACTGTTTACTGTGCGCGGCCAGACGCCGGGGGAGGGAACGGGGCCACAGCCTGACACCGTCCGGCATGATGACTAGAATCCCTTGATATGCCCGCCAAGCCGACACGGAGCCGCAGCGAATACGACGTCATCGAGCCGATCGGCAAGCGTGTCGTTGTTCGGAAGGACGATAACAAGCGCCAGACCAAGAGCGGGATCGTGCTTCCGGACAGCCACGAGATCCCGGTCATCACCGGCCGCGTCATTGCGATCAGCAAGGCGATCGAGAACGACGACGATCAGACGATCCGGCAGTACGACAAGGTCCTGTTTGACCCGCGCGAGGCGATCCCGGTGGAGCTGGAGCACGACAACCGGTTGTTCGTCGTGCATATTGACCGCGTCCTGGCGATTTTCCGCCGGTCCGAGCCGGTGGCCGAAGGCGGCGCCAGCGCCCCGTCGATCGACCCTGATACGGATTGATCGATCGGTACGGATGCCGTTGCCTCCGCGAGACGCGTGACCAGGCGGCAAGGCGGCCGGGCAGGCAGGCTTGGCAATGGTAGAAAGGCGCCGTTATGAAAAAGAAGGTCGCACTGGTCGGGCATTGCGGGCCGGACAGCAGTTTCCTGCGGATGGCGGTCACAAGAATCGGCCGCGACGTCCAGGTTGTCAGCGCGGATGACAGCGAGTCGCTGAAGAAACTGATTGACGAAGGCGTTGACCTGTTGCTCCTCAACCGGCAACTCGACTACGGCTTCGATGACACGGAAGGCGTGGCGTTGATCCGTCGTATCCGGACGGCCTACCCGAACGCCAAGACGATGCTGGTCAGCAACTATTCCGACGCCCAGGCGGAAGCGGTGCGGGCCGGCGCTCTGCCCGGCTTTGGCAAGCGGGACTTGATGACCCCCCGCGTGACCGAACTTCTCCGCCGGGCACTGGGCGAGGAGTCGGCCGCCTCCCCTCCCGTCTCGGCCGAGCAGGCCGGGCAAAAACCCTGAAGCACCGGATAGCCCCTTTCATTGGCGCCGTCGGCTGCCTGATGGACGGCGGCGCCATCATGCGACGTGGCGATCGGCCTCGCGGGCGGGGGCCGCGTGATTCTTCGGTTCGGCGGCCGCCGCCGGGGCGGGCGATGGCGCGGCTTCTTCAAGCGGACCGCAAGCCTCTTCGTAGGCCGCTTCGTCGCGAGCGACGTAGACGCGATTCTTGCCCGAGTGCTTGGCGGCGTAGAGCGCGCCGTCCGCCTGGCGAAGCAGGTCGTCGTGGCCGGTCATGCCCATGTGGCGATGGGCCGCGCCGACGCTGACCGTGACGTTGATCGCCGGCCCCTCGCCGAACATCGACCGGGTTGAGACGGCGCGGCGGATCCGCTCGGCCGCGATCGCCGCGCCGGCCGCGCCCTCGTTGGGAAGGATCACCAGGAATTCTTCTCCGCCCACCCGGCACGCGGCGTCGGTCGCCCGCACCGTTTGCCGGAGCACCCCCGCCACCTCCCGCAGCACCGCGTCCCCTGTCGCGTGGCCGTAAGAGTCGTTGATCTTCTTGAAGTCGTCGATGTCGATCATCAACAGCGACAAGGGCAGGTCATAGCGATCAGCGATGGCCCACTGATCCCTAGCCGCGCCGTCGCCTGGCGGCGGTTCAGCAAACCTGTCAGGTCGTCCGTGTGGGCCATCTCCTCGAGGCGGCCGTTGAGCTGCTCGAGGCGGCTGTTGAGGCGGCGCGCCTGGCGGATTCGCCGCGCCAGCTCGGTCTGGAGGGCGATCGCGCGGCCCGGCGCGGAGGCGGGCCATCAGCTCGTCGCCGTCGAACGGCTTGGTCAGGAAATCATCAACGCCGGCGTCAAACGCCTCAACCAGACGCTTCTTCGCCGAATGGACCGTCAGCATGATGATGTAAAGGAACCCCGCCGTCCGAAGCGAACGGACCGTCCGACAGACCGCGGGGCCGTCCATTCCGGGCATGACCCAGTCGAGGATCAGGATCTGCGGCGCGTGCGCCTCCATCACCTTCAGCGCCTGGACGCCGTCATACGCCTTGAGCACCGGATAGCCCCCTGCCATCAGGTGCTTCTCGAGCAGCGCCACGTTCACCGGGTCGTCATCCACGACAAGCACCTGCGGCTTCAGTCGGTCCGCCCGGGCGACGCTCCGGGCGGTTCGAATCATCTCGAGGCGACGCATGGCCCCTCCAATCGAACGAACCCCCGTCGAATTTGCTCGGCCGGCCCGCGTCCATCGCGGCCTCCGCCCAGGTCGTCAACAAACAGGCTGCTCATATCATCAGCTCGACGAATCTCGCCCGATGATGGCGGGCGACGTCAGGCCCGATCCGACTCGCCCAGCGTCTGCCGGGCGAAGGCGGCACACCGCTCAAGCTCCCGCTTCAACGCGTCAACCCACAACTCCATCTCGGTTGCCGCGCCGCCACGGCTGATCTCCTCCAGCCGGGCCGCGATCCGGCTGGCGGCCGTTGCCGATACGTTGGCGGCCGCCCCTTTGACGCCGTGCGCCGCGCGCGCCAGCGCGTCGGCATCCTTCCCACGCAACGCCGCGTCCACTTCCTCCAGCGCCGGCCCGATCCATTTACTAAACAGGCCCAGCACCACCGCAAGGAACTTGCGGTCGCCCATGCAGCGATCCAGCAGTTCCGCCATGTCGATGGGCGCCGGCCCAGCCCACGACGACTCCGGGCCCGCATCGAGAGCGGCGCGCTCAAGTCGAGTGCCGGCTTTCGCGGCCGAGGCGCCATCGTCCGCTGTGGCGTCGGGGCATAGGTTCATGGCCGTCTCCGCCGATATGCGTCCGCTCCCCAACGACCCGGAAGCCCGCGGCCGCCGGCGACAGCCCACGGCCGTCGCGGCGGTTACAGCCCCTTATCAAGCACATCGGTATTTGCCCCCGCCCCGTTGAGCGCGGCGGCGATTTTCGGACGACGGCCCCGGTCGCGTCCATGGGAGCCGCCCGCCCGCCGATGCGCCTTCTTGCTCATTCCAGATCCGACTCTTGCCGATCAGGGACGGGGGCTCACGCGACATCGCTCCCGCCCTGGCAAGCCGCGTCCGTTGCGTGGCGGCCGGCCCGTCGGTCCCGCGCCGCGATCGTCTGAATTGATGAGCCCCGGAGAGCCGTATGCCCCAGCCCAACGCCCGCCCCTCCACCAGCGCCGAACTTCCCCCCGTCAATTTCGATAAGCTCCTCGAGCAGTTCATGGAAAGCACGGCCCTGGTTGAAAAGGCGACCCATCTCATCGCCGCCCAGTGCGACGTGGACGTGGAGCGGATCGCCGAAGGGGTTCGCTCCGGCGACGCCGCCGCGGTCAGGGACGCCGCCCACTCGCTCAAGGGGGCCGCGGCCTACTTCGCCGCCGATGACGTCCGGTCTTGCGCGGCCCGGCTTGAGGCATTGGGGAAAGCGGGGGACCTGGTTCACGCCTCCGAGGCGCTGGAGCAGCTTCGCGCGGAGTGCCATCGCCTGGTCGGTTATCTCCCGCAAGTGCGCGTCCAGGCCGCCGCCCGCGACTGAACGACCCGCGTCACGCCCCGGCGACCGCTCTGTGAGCGCGGCGCCCGTCGCACAAGCTCCAAGGCCCGGAACCTATGCCCACGATCCTGGTGGTTGACGATACCGCCTTCTGTCGCGACCTGATCTCGGCCGCGATGGAATCGAAGGGGTATTGCGCCGTCGCCGCCAAGGATGGCCAGGAGGCCCTGAAGGCGATGGACACCGCCCGGCCGGACGTCGTCATCCTCGACATAACCATGCCGCTGATGGGCGGCATCCCGTTCCTGGAGACAATCCGAGCCCAGACGAAGTGGAAGTCCACGCCGGTGATCGTGTTGAGCGAGGTCATCGAAAAGAACGCCATCATGCGGGCCCGCGACCTGGGGGTGCAGGACTACCTGCTCAAGAGCACCTTCACCCTGCCCGACATGCTCTCGCGGGTGCAGCGGCTCCTCACCTCGAAAAGAACGAAGCAGTCGCCTAGCGCGCCCGCGGCCGCGATGCCCGCTTCGCCCGTTGCCCCTGCCCGCCCCGTGCCGAGCGGCCCCAAACCGGCCGCCGCCAGCGCCGAGCCTCACCCGCAAAAAGCCGCCGCCGCTCCCCCGAGCGACGCGATGACCCGAGCCCAGACGCTCGCCGGCATCGAAGACTTCAGCAGCATCAAGGCGTTGGCCGGGGGCATCGCGCAGGTGGTCGCGCTCTCGGCGGCCCCGACGGCAAGCGTCACCGAAACGGCGGGCATCGTTCGGCAGGACCCCGTCCTGTCGGCTCGGCTGCTCCAGGTGGCCAACTCGGCCGCCTTCGCCACCGCGGCCCCGGCGCGCCAGCGCGGCGAAGCGCGCATCGCCACGATCGAGGAAGCCGTCCGCAACCTTGGCAACGCACAGGTTCGCACGATCGCCATGGGGATGGGCGCGTTTGAAACGGCCTCCACCGGCCCGGGCAGCACCTCGCTGCTGCGCTGCTGGCAACATAGCTTCGCCGTCGCCGCTATCCTGGACCGCGTCGTCCCTCGTAGTGATGGCAGCCCGTCGGGGCTTCCCCATGTCATCGGGCTCTGCCACGACCTGGGGGAAATTGTCATGCGGCAGCGGTACGGGGAGCACTACGAACGCGCGGCCGCAACTGTCGCCGTCACCGGGCGGCCGTTCCGCGAGGCCCACCAGCTCGCCTTCGGGCTCACACCGTCTGAACTGATGACCGAGCTGAGCAAGTCGCTCAAACTGCCGGAGCAAGCGGCGATCCCGATCCTGGCCCACCTGAGCCGCGTCGATGACCCCTCCTTGATCGTGGCCGCCGCCCGGGCGCGATCCGGGCCGCCGACCTCAATGCCGGTCGGCGATGACGGGCCGGCCAAGCCGCCGCCGCTGACCGCAAGCCAGGCCGCACTGGCCAGCGCGCTTCGACTGGCGGACCTCTATGCGAACGGACTGCTGCTCGCCTCGTCGGGGAACGCCCTGATCGAGCCGGTGACGGCCGCGGAATGTCGGGCGGCCATGGTCTCGCCGATCCCCCTCAAGGACAACGACCTTCGCGCCGAGACGATGACCAGCATCTCCATGCTCGCCCAGGCGTCCGGCGGAGAGCCAGCCAAAGCGTTCGAGCCGCTCTTTGCCCAGCGCAGCGTGAAAGTGTGGTACGTCCGGCACCCGTCGTTCGCGCCCTTCGACCCGATCGAGTCGGCGTTGAAGGCCTTGGCGGTGGTCACCACCAGCGATCACCTTCCCGGCCGCGGCGATGACATCGCGACGATTTACGGCATCGTCGTTGCCGCGCCAAGGATGAGCCCGTCGCCTCTCTCGATCGTCGAGGTCGATGTCGCCCGGCGTCAAATGAAGCGAGAGCTCCCGATCCTCCACATCAGCGGCCCGGGCGACGACCCGACCACCCCTTCCCTCCCAGGGATCGAGGGGGCAAGCTTCCCGCTCACGCTCTCCAAGCTCGCCGACTTCGTTCGCAAGTTATAGCGATCGCTTCACGCCGGCGGGAGCAGCACTTCCATCAGCGACGGGATCAGCGCATCGAGAAGCCATCGGCCGGCGGCCGTCAGGCGGCCGGGGTCGTTCGTCACGCGGGCCGCCGCCATCGCCCCCTGCAACGCCGCGTACATGGTCCGGGCCGCGACCGCCGGCGAACCGTCGAACTCCAGCGCCCGCAGCTTTCGCCCCTGCCCCAGCACCCGCGCAAGCCAGGTCTCGTTGTCGTCATAAAACCGGCGCAGCTCGACCTGAATGCCCTCGGGCAGGGTCGTGTACTCGGCCGCCAGCACCCCGCAGATGCACATGCGATTGGCGGTGAGCGTCGAGCTCACCAATTGGATGTAGCGCTCGAGCCGTCGCCTGGGCCCTGCCCCTGCTGCTCGTCGATCCGGGCCAGCGATGCGCGCAGCCGCTCCCGATACCTCACCAGCAGCTCCCGCCCCAGGTCTCCCTTGGACGGAAAATGATAGTGAATGGCGGCGTTCCGAACGCCCAGCCGCAGGGCGATATCGCGATAGCTAAACCCGTTGTAACCGCGGGATTGAACCAGCTCCTGGGCCACGTCAAGGATCAGGGTACGCGTGTCCGGCAGCGTCATAATGAAGCCCTTACTGACCAGTCAGTGGGTCGAGGGACGATTCGACCCCCGCGCCAGGAAATGAGCAAAGCGCAAACCGTCAACACCGGATGAGCTGCCCAGCCCGCGTTCGACGGCCCCCATTCGCGATGCTGGCTCCCCGGAGCTCGCGATGGCCAACGGTTTCGGGAGTTGCGGCCGGTATAAAACGGCCGCCGATCGAGCTTTCACGCCGAAACCTCCCATCCTCCGGCGGCCGCCACCGCGAAATCGTTGGGGGAAGCCCGTTCTACTGACCAGACAGTAAGTCCGCCGGCATCCTGCCCGGCAACTGCGCACCGTTCCGCCTAACGCGCGGCCGCGCGGCAGGCGCTGGGGCGCAGGAGGCCTGCCTGGAGCGATCGCGGCCGCGCTCCCATAAACGGTGAACCGACACTCGACAGCAAGTTACGTGCGGCCCGCCCAATCCGAAGCGACGACCAATCCTAAAGGGGCATGCCGGTTGCATTGGCGAAACCTCGAAGGAGCCGGCCGCGGGCGAACCGTTCGCCCGACCTTCCCGCCGGAGCGCACTCATTCCATTCATCGGGCCACGGCGGGATGCGCGGGGAGAACCCCGATCGCCCCCGCGCCGATCGGCCCGCCGGAAAGGCTTGCCCCATGCCAGAAGTGAAATTCCCGCCGCACGCCAAGGGAGATTACCTCGTCAACTACGAAGAGAAGGTGTTCGAAGACGTGAGGGCGGAGAAGGGGGAGAAGGCGCTGGTGACGTTCCACACAGTTGCGTTTGAAGGATCGATCGGGCTGGTGAACCTGCTCCAGGCGACGCGCTTGCTCCGCAAAGGGTTCGAGACGTCGATCCTGCTCTACGGCCCCGGCGTCACCCTGGGCGTGCAGCGGGGGTTCCCCACCCTGGGCGATGAAGCGTTCCCCGGCCACCTGGCCATGAACAAGCAGATCGTCAAGTTTATGGAAGAGGGAGGAAAGGTCTTCGCGTGCCGCTTCGCGCTTCAGGCGCTGTATGGCCACGGCGAGCCCTCCCTGATCCCCGGCATCCGCCCGATCAGCCCCCTCGACGTGCTCGACCTCGTCCTGCTGCACCGTCGCGATAAGGCGTTCATCCTGAATACCTGGACGCTGTGATCGCGGCCCCGATCGCGAAGCGCCGCCCCAACGAGCCGCGACCGTAAGGGAGCGGTTAGGCGGACTCGCCGCAGGACGTCCGCCGGCGCGACGCAAGCTTCCGGAGCGCCCACAGACCGCTTCCGCACAAGCGCGGCTCGCGGGACCCCGCGCCGCGGACGAGCCGCGACCGTGAGGGAGCGGTTGAGCTGACCCGCCGCAAGACGTCCGCCGGCGCGACAACCATGCCCGGTGCGTTCAGAAACCGCTTCCTCACGGGCGCGGCTCGCGGGCGGCCTGTGTGTTCGGTATCAACCGCAAGCCATGGATACCAAGCGAATCATTCGGGTCGCCGCCGTCCAGGCCTCGCCGGTGCTTCACAGCCGGCAGGGGACCACGGACAAGGTCTGCCACGCCATCGCCGACGCGGCCGCCCAGGGGGCGAAGCTGGTCGTCTTCCCGGAAACGTTCGTCCCCTACTACCCGTACTTCTCGTTCGTGCTCCCGCCCGTCCTGATGGGGGCCGAGCATATGAAGCTGTATGAGGAGGCTGTAACTGTCCCCGGCCCGACCACCCACGCCGTGGCGGCCGCGGCGCGGCGGCACGGCGTCGTCGTCGTGCTCGGCGTGAATGAGCGGGATCATGGGTCGCTCTACAACGCCCAACTGATCTTCGACGCCGACGGCCGCCTCCTGCTCAAGCGCCGCAAGATCACGCCGACGTTCCACGAGCGCATGGTCTGGGGCCAGGGGGACGGCAGCGGCCTGCGGGTCGTCGAGACCGCCGTCGGCCGCGTCGGCGCCCTCGCCTGCTGGGAGCATTACAACCCCCTCGCCCGCTATGCCCTGATGGCCCAGCACGAACAGATCCACTGCGCCCAGTTCCCCGGGTCGATGGTTGGGCCGATCTTCTCTGAGCAGACCGAAGTCACGCTTCGCCACCACGCGCTGGAGTCGGGCTGCTTTGTCGTCAACGCGACCGGGTGGCTGACGGACGATCAGGTGAACACGATCACCCCCGACCCCAAGCTTCAAAAGGCGCTGCGCGGCGGCTGCTCGACCCTGATCATCTCGCCGGAGGGCGCCATCCTTTCGGCCCCGATCGCCGAAGGCGAAGGGATCGCCATCGCCGACCTCGATTTTTCATTGATCGTGAAGCGGAAGCGGATGATGGACTCCGTCGGGCATTACGCCCGCCCCGAACTTCTCGGCCTCCAGGCCAACGCCGCGCCGGCTTACCCGGCGACCTTTCGCACCACGGCGCCGAGCCTGGCGGGCTCGCCGCGGCCCGCCCCGATCCGCAACGCCACGGCGGCCGACCCGGAGGACCTCGACCGCCCCATCGAATGGCCTCCCGCGGGCGACGCGCTGATCGCCCCGCTGTACGCCGATCTTCCAGCCCGCATGCCCGAAGGAATGGTCGTTGACCGGATCGATTGAATACCGCTCGCGTCGGCAGTGAAGGGACCCGTATGCAGTCGCACTACCCGGTGATCGTCGTCGGCGGCGGCCAGTCAGGCCTCTCCGCCAGCTACTTCCTCAAGCAGAAGGGGATCGACCACCTCGTTCTGGAACGGCACCGCCTCGCCCACGCGTGGCGATCGCAGCGCTGGGATACCTTCTGCCTCGTCACGCCGAACTGGCAGTGCAAGCTACCGGACTATGAGTACCGCGGCCGCGACCCGCTGGGCTTCATGAAGAAAGACGAAATCGTCCAGTACCTTGAGGGCTTTGTGCGCTCCTTCGACCCACCCGTCAAAGAAGGGGTCGAGGTGCTCAAGCTCCGCCGCGGCGAAGACGGCGGGTTCGATCTTGCCACATCGGCCGGCGATTTCACCGCCGACCAGGTGGTGATCGCCGTCGGCGGGTACCACCAGCCCACGATCCCGCGCATGGCCGAACGGCTGCCCGTCGGCCTGACGCAGATTCATTCCTCGCAATACACGCGGCCCGAAGCACTGCCGGACGGCGAAGCGATGGTGGTCGGGTCGGGCCAGTCGGGCTGCCAGATCGCCGAGGACCTCCACATCGCCGGGCGCCGCGTCCACCTCTGCGTCGGCGGCGCACCCCGCACGGCGCGGCGGTATCGCGGCAAAGATGTGGTCGAATGGCTCGACAAGATGGGCTATTACGACATCCCCGTCCACGAGCACCCGCTCAAAGAGCGCGTTCGCGCCAAGGCGAACCACTATGTCACCGGGCGCGACGGCGGCCGCGACATCGACCTGCGAAAGCTCGCCACCGAAGGGATGAAGCTCTACGGCCGCCTCACTGACGTCCGCGACGGCACGCTCCACTTCCGCCCCGAGCTGAAGCAGAACCTGGACAAGGCCGACGAGGTCGCCGAGAGCATCAAGACCACGATCGACAAGTTCATCGAGAAGAACGGCATTGCCGCCCCGCACGAGGAGCGGTATCGCCCCGTCTGGTCCCCCTCGGCTGAACCGGCGGAGCTGACGTTGAAAGGCTCGGGGATCACGTCGATCGTCTGGTCGATCGGGTATCGGTCGGACTTTAGCTGGGTGGAGCTCCCAGTCTTTGACGGCCGCGGCTATCCGGGCCACAACCGCGGCGTGACGCAGGTCGCCGGGCTCTATTTCCTTGGCCTGCCCTGGCTGTACACGTGGGGCTCGGGGCGGTTCTCCGGCATCGCGCGGGACGCCGGGTACGTCGCCGATGCGATCGAATCGCGGCTGCGGATGCCGTCGTCGGACTTCAGCCCGTTGCTGGATGAGGTGGCGCTAGGGTCGTGAACGGGTGACGGTTGGGAGCAGGCACACTCCGTGTACCGTCCGCACCTTGGCTCGGAGACAGTGCGGCAGCCACGGCGCACGGAGTGTGCCTGCTACAAGAAGTGTCGCGGCACGCCAGAGTGCCCAACGCAAAGAAGGCATTTCATGAAATTGAATGTTCTCGCCAAGCCCGATCGCCCGGCGGCGATCGACAACCGCGAGCTGATCACCGAATTGCAATCGGTCGGCATGCGGCTGGCGGATTGGAGTGTCGGCGCCGCGGCCCGCAAGGGGGGCGCTGGCCCGTCGGACCACAAAGCCGTCACGGTCGGCGACACGACGGTAATGGTCCCCGTCCACACCGGGCACGCCCGTGTCTCGCCGTACCTGGCGCACGCCCCCGGCGAAGATGGGACGGGGGTGCTCGAGCGGGACGGGGTGGCCGTCGGTCGCATCTCGTTCCCCAGCCAGCCGCGGTTCTATCGGCTCCAGACGTTTGACGGCGTCCCCTATTGGAAGATCGCCGTGCTGCACGGCCGCGACGTCCTCGCCACCACTGTCCTGCAGACGTGCATCCGCTACCAGAACCGCAAGACGACGTGCCAGTTCTGCGCGATCGGCGAATCGTTGCGGGCCGAAAAGACCCTCGCCCGCAAGACGCCCGAGCAGCTTGCCGAGGTCGCCCGCGCCGCCGTCCTGCTCGACGGCGTGCGGCACATGGTCCTGACCACCGGCACGCCGAACACGACTGACCGCGGCGCCCGCGTCCTGGCCGAGAGCGCATTCGCCATTAAAGAGGCGGTTGACCTGCCGATCCAGGCCCAGTGCGAACCGCCGGATGACTTCGATTGGTTCCGCCGCATGAAGGCCGCCGGCGTTGACGCGCTGGGGATGCATCTTGAAGCCGTCGAACCGGAGGTGCGCGAGCGGATCATGCCGGGGAAGGCCACCGTCTCCATCGATTACTATTTCAAGGCGTTCGAGGCCTCCGTCGCCGTCTTCGGCCGCGGGCAGGTGAGCACGTACATCCTGGCCGGGCTGGGCGATGCCGCCGATTCGATCCTCCGGATGAGCGAGCGGCTGATCGACATGGGGGTCTATCCGTTTGTCGTCCCGTTCGTGCCGATCGGCGGGACGCCGCTTCAGGGCCACCCCGCGCCCAGCGCCACGTTCATGCGCGGGCTTCTGTCCGAGCTGGGCGCGACGCTGAACCGTGCCGCGATGCGCTCCACGGACATCAAAGCCGGCTGCGGCCGCTGCGGGGCCTGCTCATCCTTGTCCACCTACGAATCCTGATCGCACCAACAAAGGCCTGCCGGCAATGCCGCTGCTCGACGCTTCCAACCCGTACGCGATCACCCCATTCGTGCCCTGCGCCTACCGGTGCAAAATTGGCACCGAGCCATGGGAACTGGCGGCCTATTGGGCGCTGCGGCGGAAGGTGTTTTGCGGCGAGCAGGCGATCTTCGAGAGGTGCGACGCCGACGAGCACGACGCCGTCGCCAAGCCGATCGTCGCCGTCGCCGAGGTGATGGGGATGCCGGAGAGCGTCGTCGGCGTGGTCCGCATTCACCCGAGCGGCCCCGGCGTCTGGTACGGCTCGCGGCTGGCCGTGCAAGACACCTTTCGCGGCGTCGGCGGATTGGGGGCGGGGTTGATTCGCAAAGCCGTGAGCACGGCCGCCGGGCTTGGGTGCCGCCGCTTCCTCGCGACCGTTCAACGGCAGAACGTCGCCTTGTTCCGCCGCCTGCACTGGCGCACCCTCGAAGAGATAGACCTGCACGGCCGCCCCCATCACCTGATGGAGGCCGACCTGGCCTTCTATCCTCCCTGCGACGAAGGCGCCCCGATCGCCGTCGGGCCGGCGCGGAGGGCATCATGACCCTGGCGGCGCTGGTTGAAAAGCTTCGGGCCGGCAAAGGGCTGGCGCACAAGAGCGACGTTCAGGCGATCCGGCGCGTCTTCGGCGACGCGGCCGATTTGCCGCCGGCGCCGGGCTCGACCCGCGCGCCCCGGTCACCGGTCCTGATGGGCGACGACTGCGCCGCCCTGCCCGACGGGGACGGTTACCTCCTGTTCGCCATCGAAGGCCTCGTCGACGAATTCGTCGCCGCCGAGCCGTGGTTCGCCGGGTACTGCGGCGTGATGGTCAACGTGAGCGACGTCTACGCCATGGGCGGGCGGCCGACGGCGGTGACCGACGCCGTCTGGAGCCAGGGCGACGAGCGCGGGCAACAGATCTGGGCGGGCCTCCAGGCGGCATCGGCCGCGTACGGCGTTCCGATCGTCGGCGGGCATACGAACAGCCGCAGCCGTGCCGAGCACCTGGCCGTTTCGATCGTCGGCCGCGCGACGAAGCTGTTGACCAGCTTCGATGCCCACCCCGGCGATGACCTCCTGATGGCGATCGACCTGCGCGGGGAGTATCACGACCCTTACCCCTACTGGAACTGCAGCACCTCCGCGCCGGCCGGCCGCCTCCGTGGCGACCTTGAAATCCTTCCCCGCCTCGCCGAAGACGGTCTCTGCCGCGCCGCCAAGGACATCAGCATGGCCGGCGTGCTCGGGACGCTCTTGATGCTCCTGGAGTGCTCTGGCGTCGGCGCGACCGTGCGAGTGCCGGATATCCCGCGGCCGCCCGCCGCGCCGCTGGACAAGTGGCTTGTGAGCTTCCCGAGCTACGGCTTCCTGCTCGCCGTGAGCCCGGCGCATTCGCCCGAAGTCAGCCGCCGCTTTACCGAGCGAGGCATCGCAGTCGCTACGATCGGCTCGTGCGACCATTCGAACGCGCTGTGGGTCCGCGATGAAATCGACATGCGGCTTTTTTGGGATCTCCCGCCGACCCGCTTCTAGGCTATCATCCTCCATCACACCGCCTGACCGCGCAACAGTGAAAGTCAGCCATGATAGACGCCAGGCCCCGCCGGATCGCACTGTTTACGCACTCGACCAACCCCCGCGGCGGTGTCGTTCATGCTTTGCAGTTGGGAGAGGCGCTTTCAGGCCCGGGGCCACCACGTCGTGGTGCATGCTCCCGACCCGACCGGCAAAGGCTTCTTTCGCGCCGTGCGATGCGGCGCCGCCCTGATGCCGGCCGCCGAAGTGCGGGGCGGCCTGCAGGAGCTGGTCGAGCAGCGCATCGGCGAATACGTCAAATTTGTCGAAGGGTCTTCGGAGCGGTACGACGTCTACCACGCCCATGACGGCATCAGCGCCAACGCCCTGGCCGAGCTGGCCGAACGCGGCCGCATCCCAGGCTTCGTCCGGACGGTCCACCACCTGGACGGGTTCGATTCGCAGCGCCTGCGCGACTGGCAGGATCGATCGGTCCTGACGGCCGGGCGCTGCTTCTGCGTCAGCGTGCTGTGGCGGCGCTTCCTCAAGCGCGAATATGGGATCGACGCCGATGTCGTCCCCAACGGCGTGGACCTGAAGCGCTACTCTCCCGAGGCGACCCCTCTGGACGCGAAAGTCCGCGAGTCGCCTTCGGCTAACGGGCCAGCCGGTCTACCTCTCGGTCGGCGGTGTGGAGGCGCGGAAGAACACGATCGGTCTCCTGAAGGCGTTCCTTCCGATCCTCGCCGAGCGGCCGCAGGCGCAACTGGTGATCGTCGGCGGGGCGAGCCTGCTCGATCATACGACGTATCGCGCGGAGTTTAACGAGTTGGTTCGGAGCGTCGGGCTTGAGAACAGCCCGAGCCTGATCCTCGCCGGGGTGATGCCCGACGAGGAGATGCCGTCCCTCTTCCGGCTCGCCGACGCGATGGTCTTCCCCTCGTTCAAGGAAGGGTTCGGGCTGGTGGTGCTGGAGGCGATGGCGAGCGGGACGCCGGTCGTCTGCCCCGGAGTCGCGCCATTCATCGAATACCTGGAGCGCGGTGACGCCGTCTTCGTGGACCCGGCCGATGTCGGCTCGATCGCCGAGGCGATGCGGCACGCGGTGCAACCGCGCAACGCCGCCGCCCTGCGCGAGGCCGGTCTTGCCGTGAGCCGCCGGTTTGGCTGGAACGCGGCCGCCGAAGCCCACGAACGGCTCTACAGTGACTGGATCGACCCCCCTGCCCGGAGCGACGACGATGCCGGAGATGTACTTTCGAGTGCGATGGCCCGATGAAACCGTCAGCGACTGCTACTCCCCTTCCCTCATCATCAAGGAATACTTCGCGCCCGGCCAAAGCTACCCCCTCGCGGATTTTGTCGAACGGAGTCGGACCGCGCTCAACATCGCCAGCGAGCGCGTGCGGCGGAAGTACGGCTTCGCCTGCACCAGCGCGATGGCGCAGCTTGCGGACATCGAGCGCCAGGCCGGCCGCTTCAGGGCGGGGCCGAGCGTGAACGTCGTCGTCGAGTCGTTCGCCGAATGACGTGTTCGCCGCCGATCCGAAAAGGGGTCTGGAGGTGTTTTGCGCCAGCCTAAATACCTTCTGACCCTTTTACGGTGTTGTCGCCGGGGGGCGGTGGGGTATCTTGGGGACGTATGGTGAGACGAACGGTTGAGGCGGTGGTGTTCGATATGGACGGGCTGATGATCGACAGCGAGTCGGTCTATTGGGCGGCCGGGCGGAAGGTGGCCGCCCTGTATGGGAAGACAGTCGCCGATGCGACCCTTGGCCGCATGATGGGGCGGAAGCCGATCGAGTCACTTCAGGTCTTTGCCGCCGAGGTGGGGCTGGACGCGTCGCCGGAGGAGTTGCTGACCCTGCGGGACGACCTCGCGTTCGAGTCGCTGAGCAAGAGGGTGCCGATGATGCCGGGCCTGCCGGAGGTTCTTGCGGGATTGCACGGCCGCTACATCCTCGCCGTGGCCACGAGCGCGACGCGGAAGTTCGTCGATGCGATCATGGTCAACCTCGGCATTGCCCACCGCTTCAAGGTGATCCAAACCTCCGACGATGTGACCCGCGGCAAGCCCGACCCGGAGATCTACCTGAAGGCGATGGCCCGAGCCGGCGTGGCGCCTCACCAGTGCGTAGTGCTGGAAGACTCCAGCAACGGCTCACTCGCCGGAAAGCGATCGGGGGCATACACGATCGCCGTGCCGTCCCTCTATACGCAAGATCAGGACTTCAGCTTCGTGGACTACATCGCGAAGGACCTGATCGACGCCGCCCGGCGGATCGCCGATATCAGCGCCACCTCCGCCGGAGTCGTCGAATAAGCTCGCCCTGCCGGCGTTGCCCGATTCCCGTTTTTGCCTTTTCCGAGCATAATGCGGCGGTTAAGCATGGCGATTGGACCGCCGTGCGGCAGCTTCCTTGTTCCGCGGACAGGACGCTTGAGATGACCCATCCCACGGCAAACCCGACGCGAAGCGGTCCGGGTCGAACCGATCGGCCCGAAGTCGCAATTGCCCTCCCGGGCACGGGCGGCGGCTCAAGGGGCGCCGCGGACGAGCCCCTGATCATCCTCGTGGACGAATCGGACCGTCCCATCGGATCAATGGGCAAGCTCGCCGCCCATCAGGACGGCGGCCGCCTGCACCGGGCTTTTTCGGTCTTTATCTTCAATCGCAACGGCGAGATGCTGCTCCAGCAGCGGAGCATGGCGAAGTATCACTTCGGCGGGCTCTGGACCAACGCCTGCTGCAGCCACCCCCGCACCGACCAGGCCGACGACACGGCCGCCGCCGCACGGGAACGTCTGAAGTACGAGTTCGGGCTCGAAGCCGACCTCGCCGAAGCATTCAGCTTCGTCTACCGCGCGCTCGACCCTGCCAGCGGCCTGACCGAGCACGAATTCGACCACGTCTTCCTCGGCCAGTTCAACGGCGACCCCCGCCCCAACCCCGCGGAGATTCAGGGTTGGAAATGGATCACCCCCGCTGACCTTCTCGCCGATGTCCGCTCCCGCCCGCAATGCTATTCGCCCTGGTTCAAGATCGCCCTCGATCAGGTCATTGAATCGATGAGTCGATAGAGCGGCCGCCGTTCGACCCGACGGCGGCCAAAATCCCGACCGCGAAACGCGAACGGGCTTTCGATGACTCAACCGAGTCATCGAAAGCCCGCCGTCGATCCCCCTGGCGCCTCACCTCACGCGCGCGTCGAGGCCACCGTCGAGCGGAACCCGTCGAGCACGTCCCGGCGGAAGTCAACTTCCAGCTTCGGCCCCTGGGGCGGCTGGTTCAGCTCCTGCTCGACCCGCTGTCGGACGGCATCCTGCTTGGGGTAGCGCACTTCCCGGTAACCGGTCACCTCTTCCGGGCACGATAGGATCCGGACCGCTTGCGCGTAGTCACCGCCCGGGGAGAGATCGACCCGGTCGAAGAGTGCCATGTACCAGTCCCGGAAGCCAACTTCGCGCTGGTGCCAGCCCGGCAGCTTCCGCCACCACTTCATCCGGCGGACCAGCTTCAGGTGCCAGTCCCGGGTGGTGATCTTCATCCGGATGCGGTACGGCCCGATGTTGAATTCCGGGCTGGTGTGGTGGCGGTAGATGATCCGGTCGCCGTTGCTCACATCAACGCCGTACTTCGCGATGTCGCGCTGCTTTTTTTCGTAGCGGGTCAGGAGGTAGGCGACGTACGGCTCATCCTTGATCAGCATCACCTTCGCCAGGTTCCAGATGGCGGCGATCGTCGCGGCGTACTTGCGATCGGCCGCGTCCAGGCGATAGACCTTGCGGATCGTCTCCATGTACGTTCGGGCCAGGGCGATGTCCTGGTACTGCGTCAGGTCGTAGATCCGCATGGCCAGGTCGTACATGGCCGAGGCGGGCAGCTCGCGCATCGATTTCATGGCGCTGCGGACGAGCTTCTCGAAGGCGTCGGCATGGGTGCGGCCGCCGCGGCTGCTCTTGCGGAGGATGCGGCTCTTGTTCGTGACCAACTGCTCCCACGTCACGGGGGCAGGCTTGTTCGGAAGCGCCCGCGGCTCCAGGGCAAGCTTTCGGCCAATGTTGAACGCCTTGAGGTTCTTGCGGTGATCGCGCCGGATCGTGTCCTTGATCGCCCAGGCGATGCTGTGGGCCGAAACCGGGATCACGCCCAACTGGTAAGCCAGGCCCAGCATCATGATGTTCGCGTAAAGCTTGGAGCCCAGCCGCTGCTCGCACAGTTCGCTAAGGTTCTTCGCAAAGCTGTGGTCCGGCCGGCAGTGCTCGATGATCTGCTGCCGCAGCGCCTCGGGGTCGAAGTCTTCGCGGCCGAGCAGGCCGTACACCGTCGGCTGCCGGTAGGTATTGAGCACCGCGCACGTCCGCTCCGTCGAGGCGACCCGGAACTGCTCGCGCGGGTCGATGGCGCGGGCGGCCTCGAGGATGTCGATGCCGAGCAGCAGGTCGCACTTGCCGTAGGGGATATTGCCGGTCGTCTGCCCCTCGGGCGCGGGCGCGTCGCCTTCGACGGCGTCACCCGGCTCGCGATCGCGGACGAAGGAGATCTGGCTGTAAACACCGCCGTTGCGGATGGCCAGGCCCTTCTTGTCCTGGAAGAGGACGCGATACCCCTCCTTGTGCCCCGCCCGGACGAGGATCGCGTTCACCACGCCGATGCCCATCCCGCCGACGCCCGACAGATGCGCCCGCCACGCGTCGCCCACCCGATCCAGGCGATGGACCGGCGTCGGCTCGGGGAGCTTGTCCAGGCCCATATGCGGGAGCGTGTAGCGCTTGCGGGACCGCCGAACGATCGTCACCTGCTCGAAGCTCGGGCAGGGCTTGACGGCCGTCGCGACGTCGTTGCTGACGCGGACGCGTTCGCAAGCGCCGTCGTTCACACACCAGGTCAGGTCGGTGTCGATCTTGCGGCCGTAGTCCGTGTCGATCGTCGTGAGCCCGGGGCAGGCCGTCGCCTTGGTGCATTCGAGGCAATTCTCGCACACCTCCGGCGTGACGTTCATGTGCGTCTTGGTCGGGAGATAGCCATGCTTCTTGATCGTCTTGCGCTCTTCCTTCAGCACCGTGCGCTGGTGGGTGATGCCGCACTCCTTGTCGGCGATCACCACCTTCACCCCGTCGGCCAGGATCGTCTTCTCCAGCACGTTGCGGTAGGCGACGCGGTCCTCCGGCGACAGCTTCACCACCGTAAGCGGGCTGCTGCCGGTCATCCCGCGGACGACGTCTTCAATATTCTGGATATAGGAGCGATTGCCCAGCACGTCGATCTCGGTGCCGGCGTGCTCCTGGTGGCCGGTCATGGCGGTGGTGCCGTTCTCCAGGATGATGAACGTCAGGTCCTGCCCCGCCTTGATCGCGTTGGAGATGGCCAGCGCCCGGAATGGAAGAACGTGCCATCCCCCATGAAGACGATCTGCTTGTTCGTGATGAACGGGTCGATCCCGCTGCCGGTACCGGCGCCCAGCCCCATGCCGCTGTAGTTGTGCATGAGCTGTTCGGTCGGCGCGAACATCAGCATCGTGTAGCAGCCGGTGTCGCCGTGGGCGACCATGTCCACCGGGCCGCGGCCGTGATGCCGCTTCATGTACTCCGGATCGGCGAAGTTCTTCCGAAGCTCCAGCAGCGTGGACGACGAATCGCGATGCGGGCACCCGGGGCAGAACGTTGGCGTGCGGGCGACGATCTTCTCCCCTGTCGCCGCCAGCACCTTGAGCTGCGGCTTGCTCGCCTTGCGGAGCCGGTCCAGCTCGGCCGTCAGGCGGCCGTTGCGCAGCTCCGCGGGGATCTCTTCCGTCGCCTTGATCAGCGGGATCAGCTTCTGCGCCAGCACGGAGGTGTTCAGGCCGCGCGTATCGGGGATGCCATCGACGAGATTTTGATCCGCGCCGACGCGGCTTTCGGACGCCGCGACGACCGGCACGCCCGCCGCGGCATTGGCCCGTCGCGGGAACTGCTTGCCGAAGAGGCGGCTCGCCACGTCGGACGCGACTTCGTGCGACAGGTAGCGGAACGAAGCGTCCCGAATGTTCTTCTCGAGGAAGCTGCGACGCTCTTCGATGACGATCATCGACCGGCACAGCGCCGAGAACTCCGCGACCAGCTTCACGTCGGCCGGGTAGCTCAACCCCATCCGCAGGATCGGAAAGTGCCCCGCCAGCCCGATGTCCGACAGCACATGCTGAAGGTACGGCCCGGCCATGCCGGTCACGATGAAGCCGAGCGGCGCGGGGGCCGCATCAGGCACGGCCGACCCGCCGCGCGTCGCGGGCAGAATGCGATTGATGCCCAGCTCGCGGGCCCGCTTCATGATGCGGGCGAATCGCTCATCAATGCCCAGCTCGCGCTGCCACGTCCGCGGGGGCAGGAGCACGCGGCCGAGGTCGATCTGCGCGGTGTCGAGCGTCGTCTTCTGATTCGTGTTCAGCTCGGGGAACTGGTTCGGCCGGCACTCCACGGACCCGCCGCCGTCGGCATGGGCGGTCGTCACGATGTAGCCGATGTACAGCCCCGACGCTTGGCTAAGCTTGAAGCTGAGGTTGATCCAGTCTTTGACTTGCTGGATATCGCCCGGCTCGACCACGGGCATGCGGAGGTGCTCGAAGATGAAGCGGCTGTCGGCGGGCACCTGCGTGCTATCGCACCAGGGGTCTTCGCCGCTGATGAGGATGGCGCCACCGTCGGGGTGGGCGCCGGAGAGGTTGCCGATCGCCAAGGCGTCGGCCGCCACGTGGACGCCGACCGATTTCATCGTGCAAATGGCGCGACAGGCCACCATCTGCGAGCCGTTCATCGCCGCGGCGCCCAGCGCCTCATTGTTGGCCTGGAACGCACGAACACCGTTCTTGACGAGAAGGTCGCGGATATCTCCCAGGCAGTCAAAAAAGCCTGCGACAGGCGAGCCCGGGTAGCCGGTGAGGAGGTGGACGCCCCCTTCCGTCTCCAGGGCGCCTTTGATCAGAAGTTCATTGCCGGTGAACACTTCGCGCCCGGACGACGCGAGAAAACGCGGGTCGATTCCCATACAGTCGATCCTTCGAGCGGCGGAGCCTGTCTACGAAATCGACGACACCGACAAATCGCCCGCGGAGAAACTCCGGGGCCGATTCGGGAACTGTCGTGATTTCGCTCTCAGCTCCCAGCGTGGCTTACAGCCGGGGCAGACTCGTGCCAGCCCGTAAGGGCCAACCCGTCCGCGCCATGGTGGCCGCAGGAGACGCTGTTGAAACCGCCCCGTGAGGGGACTCTTGGCCTAAACGGGCGGATCTCCGCCCACGCCGGGATTTGCGGGGCCGGCGAGGCCGATGCAGAAAAAGCGAACGCACCGCAAAAGACCTCAACCTCATCGGAAAAGTGGTCGTTGCGGGGTGAGGATTGTAGCAGCATCCTGACGGCAGAGGAATGATGAGCCAATTATTCGCAGCGTCCCGTTATCGGGCCCGCTCCGCCCCCGAAAGGGGACACAGCAGCCGCAAACCGAGCTCAACGGGCTCTTTGTCGCTCTTGGCGAGGAGCGTCGCACAGGATTCAGAATCCTGACGACTCTAGATCCGCAAGGCCGAGATTCGAATGCGAGCTGATCCACGGGTATACGCCCAAAACGTAGAGAAACTGTCCGCTGAGGCTGCTGACTTATCTCGGCCGCTTTGATCTAGGTGAACGACGGCGCCGGGAAACTCACCCGACCCTGTTGGTCACCTCCGAGCCGCGCACTCACGACACCTTCACCACGCTGTTGATGGTGATCGGCATCGCCCCGCCCAGGTCCTTCACCACGATCACCACCTTATAGCCCGCGGCCGGGCTCCTGGCCTTGAAGATGTGCGTCGCCGTGACCTGCCAGTGCGTCGGGCTCACGAAGACGGCCCGCCCCATCGCGATCGCCGAGCCGTCGCCCCAGTTCACGGTGATGTTGTAGATCCGCGGGTTGCTGTTGACCTGGTCGGCGTCTACGAACGTCGCGATCGGCAGGTCGAAGCTCTGGTTCACCTTCGCGCTCATCATCATGCCTGTCCCGGCCAGCGGGGCGTCGGCGGGGGTCACGGTCTGGCTGGCGCTGGCCGAGGCGCCGTTGGTGTTGTCGTTGATCGCAACCTTCACCGCGAACGGCCCCTCGTCGGGATAGGTGTGCGACCCCTTCACGAAGAACCCGCCCATGCCGTCGGAGACGATTGTTCCGGCCGACGTGGAGCCGTCGCCCCAGGTGATCGTCGCCGAGAAGTTGCCGGCGGCGGCCGCCGGGTTGCCGTTGCTGAAGTCGGCGACCGCCTTGGTGCCGAACGGCTCCCCTTCGACCACGCTGAACGCCACCGCCTTGGCCGTCAGCTTGCCGCTGATCACGCCGGTCGCGGTGGCCATCGCCGTCGCGCCGCCGGTGTCGTTGATCGTCACCTTCGGGTAGTAGGTGCCGACAACGGCGTAGGTGTGGCTTCCGGTGACCTTGTACCCGCCGGTCGTGTCCACGCTGACCGTGCCGGCGACGGGCGGCGTGCCGTCGCCCCAGTTGATCGTCGCCGAGAACTCGCCGAGCGTGGCCGCCGGGTTGGCGTCGGTGAAGTTCGCCAGTTTGACCGTGCCGGTATTCACGCCGGCCGTCCCGGCGAAGGTCTTACCCGTGGCGGTGATCGGGGCGTCGGCGACGGCCACGTTGACGTTGATGAACGGCGTTGACTGGCCCCCGTCGTCCCGCACGAAGTAGCTGGCGGTGTAAGCGCCCTGTCTGGCGTACGTGTGGCTGCCGGTGACGTCGAACGTGGTGGCGCTGGTGGGGACGAGGGTGCCGCCCGAGCTGGCGCCGTCGCCCCAGTTGATGGCGACGGTGTAGTCGGCCGCCGGCTCATCCCCGGCCGGATCGGTGACCGAACCGAGCGTCACCGCACTGTTGGCCGCTTCGGTCGCCGTGGCCGTCGTGGAAGCCGTGCCGCTGATGGGGGCGTCGGCGACGTTCGCCGAGCTGGTCGCGCTGCCGGTCGCGCCGTTGCCGCCGGCGATGGCGACCGACACGTTGTAGGCCCCTTCCTCGGCGTAGGTGTGGCTGCCCAGCACGCGGAAACTGCCGTTGCCGCCGGTCACGGTCCCGGCGGAGGGCGTGGTGCCGTCCCCCCACGTGATGGTGGCCGAGTAGCTCGCCAGCGTGCCCTGGCCGGTGAACGTCGCGACCTCGCTGTTGGTGAACGCCTGGCCTTCGATGGCGGCGATCGGCGTCGGCTCGGCCGAGCCGGTGATGACGTCCGAATTGGTCAGGTTGAACGTGGCCGATGTCCCGGCCGCCACGCCCGCCGTGGCGGTCACGGTGTAGCTGCCGGCCGTGCCGTTGGCCGTCGCCGTCACGCTGGCCGAGCCGTTGGCGGCGATCGTCGCGGTGGGGCTGGAAAGCGTCGCCGCGGCGCCGCTCACCGGGTTGACGGTGTAGGCGATCACGCCGCCGGTAAGGTCAGTCAGCCCCGAGTCGTTGGAGCTGACGCTCACCGAGAGTGGCTTGGCGAAGGCGGTGTTGAGGGTCGTGCTCTGCGTGCCGCCGCCATTGGTGGTGGTGACGACAAACCCCTGGCTCTCGAACGCGCCGATGTCGGGCGCAGCGCCCTGCGGCCGCCCGACACCGCGCTGGTCGGCGGTGATGGGCCTTCCGCCGGCATCGTTGAACGCGGCGCCGGCGTCCAAGGCCGGGCTGCCGGGCAGCAGCGCCTGGGTGTGCGTCGCGCCGCCGTAATTCGCCAGCGGCGCGAGCAGGGGGTTGTTCACGCCGACGATGTTGCCATTCACGCCGTTGGTCAGATTCCCACCGGTGCCAATCAGGTTGTGGCCGCTGGCGGTATTGAACGTGCCGGAGAGATCGGCCTCCGCTCCGCTTGCCGTGTTCCCCGAAACGATGGTGCCGTTGAGGGCGGCGGTGACCGTGCTGGCGTCGCCGACAACGAGGTTCACGCCGGCCGTCCCGGCGCCGGTCATGGTGTTGTTGCTGATCGTGTCGTCGGTGAACGTGGCGCTCGCCGCGTTACCGTTATAGGCGCCCACGCGGATGGCGGAGTCGGTCGAGCCGCTGGCGGTGTTGCCGCTGACGGTCGAATTGATGAGGGTCAACGAGGCGTTCGAGTAGCCCGCGTCCAGGCGAATGCCACTCGTGTTGGTCGCCGCATTCCCGCTGACTGTGGAGTTGCTGATGCGGACCGTTCCGCCCAGAGAGTAGATGCCGGCGGCCTCGCCAGCACTGTTGCCGCTGACGGTCGAGTTGACAACCGTCAGCGCCCCAAAAGCCACGCCAATGCCGCCGCCGGTGCCACCGGTGTTGCCCGTAATCACGTCGTTCTGGAGCGTGAGGTCGCCGTTGGAGGAAACTCCGCCCCCGAAGCTACCGGACAAGCCATTGCCGCCGGTGATCGTCAGGCCGTCAATCTCGGCGGCAACCTGCGCGCTCACGTTGAAGACGCGGCTGGCGTTGTTCCCCGTCACCGCGATCCGGCCGGCGCCCAGGCCGCTGATCGTCACTTTGGCCTTGGTGTCGGTGAGCGGAAGTTCGGTGCCGCCCAGGGTGATCGCCGTCAGCGTGTTCGCCGGGAAGACGGTCGGGTCGAAGGTGATCGTGGCGGGCGTGGTGAAGGTGTTCGCGTAGTTGATCGCCTCGCGCAGGCTGGTCAGGCCGTCGGTGTTGTCCACCACGTCCGAAGCGGTCGTGACCACCAGGCTCGGAGCTTCGGTGGGCTTCGTATTCGTCAGGTGAAATGTGGCGGCGCTGGCGGCGCCGGCAGCGGCCGCCGTGACCGTGTAGCTGCCCTGCGTGCCATTGGCCGTCGCCGTCACGCTGGCCGAGCCGTCGGCGGCAACCGTGGCCGTGGAGCTGGAGAGGGTCGCCCCGGCCCCGCTCGTGGGGCCGGTATAAGTGATGACGCCGCCCTTGACGGGAGCGCCGGCGTCGTTGGCCGTGACGGTCACGGCCAGCGGGCTGGCGAACGCGGTGTTGATCGGAGTGCTCTGATTGTCGCCGGACGAGACGGAGACGGTGAACCCCTTGCTCTCATAGGCCCCCAGGTCCGGAGCGGCGCCTTGAGGGCGGGTAACGCCCCGCTGGTCGGTGGTGATACCGAAGTAGACGTTGCCCGTGTCGATCGCTGGGCTTCCGGGAAGAAGGGCGAGTGTCTGAGTGACGCCGCCGTAATTGCCCAAGGGAGCCAACAGAGGGTTGACACTGCGGACTGGCAAGACGAACCCCGCATTATTCTGAACGATGTTTTGGTTGGCCCCGAGGGATCCGTCGGCCACGAGACCGTTCCCGGCGCTCGATTGCGCAAAGTCGCTGTCGCCGCCTGTGGTGCGGGCGAGGATGACACCGGACAAGTTTACGAAGGCCTCGTTGCCGATGTCGCCGTCGGAGTAGTTGTAGAAGCCGCCGCCGCCGGCCGAAGCCGTGCTTCCGCCCGCCCCGGCGGTGACCGTATTGGACGCGAGGGTCGAGTCGGTCAGCGTGACGCGAGCGTTGTAGTTGAAGACCGCGCCGCCGAAGCCGCTGCCGCCGTTGGCGCCGGTGCCGCCGGCGGCGGTGTCGTTCGCGAAGGTCGAGTTGGCGATGTTGACGGTGCCACCATCGGAGAAAATGCCGCCCCCGAGGCCCGCGCCGCCGCCGCCCTGGAGGCCGGCCCCACTCCCCCCGCCGAACCCACCGGCGCCCGCCGATGTTCCGCCGCCCCCGCCTCCGCCGAACCCGCCCACCCCGCCCGAACCGAGCGTGACATCGCCGCCGCTGCCGCCCCCGCCGCCGAACCCGCCCGCGCCGCCGGTACCTTCATAAAAGTAGCTTCCACCGCCGCCACCCCCGACACCGCCGTTGCCGCCGGCGTTGCCAGACCCCGACGAACCCCCTCCGCCTCCACCGCCGCCGAAACCACCTCCACCGCCGTCGGCGTGAGCGTTGCCAGAGGAGCTACCCGCGCCACCGCCACCTCCGAAGATGCCGCCGAGCCCGCCCATGCCACCACTTTCATCAATGAATGGATTGACGTTAAAGCCGACGCCGCCGCCGCCACCACCGCCCCCGTCACCGCCGGGGCCGCCGGGGCCGCCGGGGCCATTGTTGCCTTCCGACCCGGCGGTCCCAAAGTTGGGCGTACCCCCCGCGCCGCCATCATTGCCCCCTACGCTCCCGTTGCCAGACTCCCCGCCGCCGCCGCCACCGCCGTTTCTGCCACCACCCCCGTTGCCGAAGTACCCCCCGCCGCCGCCGCCGCCATTCGCACCGTTGCCGCCATTGCCAAAGAACCCGCCACCCCCGCCACCGCCGTTGCTCCCAGTGCCGCCCGTGCCTCCCAACCCACCGCCGCCCCCTGGGTCATGAGACGGGTTGGCGGCTCCGGCGCCGCCTTGCGCTGTGTTGGCCGTCACGGTGACGCCGTTCAACGAAAGAGCCCCCTGGTTGAAGATGGCCCCGCCCAGGCCCGCGCCGCCGCCCGCGCCCGACCCGCCCGCTCCGCCCTGGGCCAGGCCGCCGGTCAGCGTCAGGTTCTGGAGCGTCAGCGTCCCGGCGCTAAGCGTCGGGCTGGCGGCCGCCGTCCCCGCCGCGACATAGAAGAGCCGGAACGCCGGCGTACCGGCGGCGCTGCTGCGGGCGATCGTCGCGCCGTTCCCCTGGATCGTGATATCGCTGGTGATCGCCGGCAGGGCATCAGGGCCATACCAGTAGTTGTCCGGCGTCGAGAACGTGTAGGTCGTGTTGAACAGCGCGATCGTGTCGGCGCCGGCCGTGGCGTTGGCGGTGTTGATGGCATTGATCAACTGCGTTGACGTGGCAGCATTGAAGGTGGTCAGGAGCCGCCGGGCCTCCAGCGCTTCGACGGCCGCCCCGGCCGCGCGGCCGAGCTGGCGACGAGCGGTGCGGATCAAGCCGGATGAGAGACGACGCGACGCGGCCGCGGTATGGCGGGACGAACGGAGGCCCATAGTCTGAACTCCAAGCCAGGCGGGCCAACATGGCCAGCGGTGGCATGCGGCAGCATGCGATGCCGAAACGCTGCCACGCCATCTGGCGTGGGAGGGCTGGGACAGTTGAGGGGGGAGGCGTGTCAGCCCGAACAGGCGCCGTGCCCGGAAGAGAGAGTGCCCACCGCCGCTTGGTGGCGACGAGAAGCGTCCCGGCGTGGGTCCCCACTGCGCGGATGCGAACACAGACCCACGGCGGACGGGAACCAAAATAAGGCCGGCCGCACGACGGTCAAGAAATTAATCGGAGAATCTCAATTGATGGGCGTGGCCGGCTTTCGTTACGGTACGCGCTTCGAACCCGAGAACGTCACGCGGGGCGCCATGCTCCACGTTTGCGTGGGCATGCTCGTTCTTGTTTGGAAATGGGTCGGCTCAGGGAGGCAATGCCATACCCCCGCGAGCGTGGGGGTATGGCACCCGAGCGGGAACGCCCCCGCCCAATCGGACTGGGCGCCCGCCGCTTGATACCACAGAAAAAAGCCACACCCCATCTGATGCGGGCGCCAAAGTTGAGGGGATTCTGCCTGGACGGGCCTTATCCGCCGTCACGCCGCCGCGGGCATCTCCGACGCATCCTTCGATGTAACGCCGGCCAAGATCGGGTATTCTGCTAAACACACCGTCAGGCCACCTTTGGCCGGATGCCGCCGCCGCTGTGTTCGTACCCTGACGCCTCTCATGATGGACATCCCCTCCCAACCAGCGGGGCCCTGCCGCAACCGGCGGCCGATGGCCGTGCGGGCGCGCCTTCGCCGCAGGCTCGTGCGGCGACGATGGCCGTCGAGTACGACGGAGCCCACGTCACCGATTCGCAGTTGCGGATGATCCTTCAGGTCTCGCGGCTGCTCGCCGTCCCGACCGATCTCGACTCGATGCTCTGCAAGATCGCCGAGGCCGTCACCGACATGGTCGAGTGCGAGCGGGCGAGCATCTTCCTGTATGACCCGGCGACGCGGGAACTCTGGACCAAGGTCGCCCTGAAGACCGACGGGCAGATCCGCGTCCCGTGCCACAGCGGAATTGTCGGGCACGCGTTCCAGTCCAACCAGATCGTCCACGTCCCGCAGCCCTACGAGGACCCGCGGTTCAACCCGGAGCCCGACCGGCGGAGTGGTTTCGTCACGCGCAACCTGTTGTCGGCCCCCATGGCGGACCTGGACGGCAAGCCGCTGGGTGTCATTCAAGCCGTGAACAAGCACGGCGGCGGCTTCGACGAGAGCGACCTGGCCCTCATTCGCCTGCTCGGCGATCAGGCGGGCATCGCGATCCAGCGGCACCGGCTGCTGGCGCAGACGATTGAGATGGCCGAGATGCGCCGCGAGATGGACCTCGCCCGCCAGACGCAGCAGGCGCTGATCCCCAAGGCGCCGCCGTCGCTCCCGGGCCTGGTCGCCGCGGGGTGGACGCTCCCGGCGAGCACGACCGGAGGCGATTGCTTTGACCTCTGGGAACTGCCGGACGGGCGAATGGGGGTCCTGCTCGCCGATGCCAGCGGGCATGGGCTGGCCCCCGCGCTGATCGTCAGCCAGGTCCGGACGCTCGTTCGCACGCTGTCGGAGATCGAGGCTTGCCCCCACCGGCTGCTGGCTCGCGTAAATTCCCGCCTGGCGGCGGACCTGGACTGGGGGCGATTCGTGACGGCGTTCCTCGGATTCCTCTCCACCGACGGGCGCCTCGACTGGAGCAGCGCGGGCCAGGGGCCGGTCTTCTATCGGCCAAGCCCTGACGCGCCGCTGGAATCGACTCGAGCCGCTCGTGCAGCCGCTCGGCGTCCTGGATGAATGGGCGCCCTGCGTGCTGTCGCCGGTCGTGCTGCGGGAAGGGGGAGCGCTGCTCCTGGTGACCGACGGGATCTTTGAGGCGATGGCGCACGACGGCGAACAACTCGGCGTTGAACGAATGTGCGTAACGCTCGACGCGCATCGGAGTTCCCCGCCCCACGAACTTGTCGAGGCGCTCCGCGATCAGGTCAGCGCCTGGTACGCCGGCCGCGACCCGGCGGATGACCAGACGATCGTCATCGTCCGGCGCTCGGCGGCCGCCGACAGGAGAAAAGGAAGGATGAAGGATGAAGCTGAAGGATGAAGGTGAAGAGAGGAAGACGAGATCGCGTTCATCCTTCAGCCTTCATACGTCGATTTTCAGTATTCAGCAGCCCTCAGCATTCAGCATTCAGCATTCAGCCTTCACCCTTCACCCTTCACCCTTCACCCTTGATCCTTCACCCCCGCCTGCCAGAGGCATAAGCACTTTCAACCCTCCCCGCCGGACCGAAAAGCGGAGCGGGAGCGCCATGTCAACCACCTCGCCGTCCACCGACACGGGCAGCCTCCGCCCCCGCGCGGCGATCTCGAACGATTCGAGGCAGATCGCCTCGAACCCGCGCGTGCCGGCCGACCCGAGGCGGCGGAGCAGGGCGGCGCCGGCGAGTCGCAGCAGCCCCAGCGGGCCCCGCTCTCGCGCGACGAAGAGGTTCAACACGCAACGGTCGCAGTTCGCCACGTCTTCGCAGCCGAACGCCCGCATCTGGTGCTTATTGTTGCAGACGATCAGCGATGGCGTGACGCGCCGAAAGCTGCGCCCCCGCCGGTCACCCGGAGATTGAGCAGCGGAAGGCGCCAGAGTTGCCTTGCCAGCGCTACCAGCCCGACGCAGACCTTACGCGCCTTGCGCGCCACCTTTCCCAGGAACCTCGCCGAATGGACAACCCCCTGACGCGCGTCCCGATCGCGGACCATCCGCGGATGAAGCCCGATCCCCGAAAAGTTCAGGAACACGCGGCCGTTCACATCGCCGACATCTAAGTCCCGCACGCCCCGCGCGCCGCGCCGATCGACGCCGCCAGGGCGTCGATCGCAGAGTCGAGGTCGAGCGGGATCCCCACGTCTTTTGCGAAATGGTTATGCGTCCCCATGGGCAGGGCGCCGAACGGGATGGAGCTGCCAGCCAGCTCATTGGCGACGGCGTTCAGCGTGCCGTCGCCGCCCCCGACGATGACGGCCGCGTAGGGTGGTCCGCCCCGCGCTTCGCGAGCGGCGGCGACGATCGCCTTCGCGTCGCCGAATCGAACGTCGGCCGTCACTCCCGCCCCGGCGAGCCGGTCGATAATGCGTCGCGAGATGTCGCCCTCCCCCGCGGCCGCCAGCGTGCCCGAGCTGGGGTTGAGAAGGACCAGGGCTTGAGTCAATGCCATGCGTTCCCTCGGCGCTCGATGCGGCCGCCGGCTAACGGCCTGAACATAAGGGCGGCCGCATCCTACGCGGAATGGCGATTTCGACAGAAACGCGTCCGGGCATCGGGGCGGACGGCCGGCGGCGGGATTACAAAACCCGCGCTTTGGCTCCTGCTAAACGATGTACGACGAAGACCCTCACCCCACCCTCTCCCATGGGTACATGGGCGAGGGAGCGGACTGCCGCGTACGCCTTTCATCGCCTCGAATTTGTTTGGGGACAAAGCCGAGTCGAGCTGCCCGACCGCCGATGAAAGAGGAGGGGCGGTCCACCCCTCTCGCGGGCCCGGCCGCCGTCGTTTGAGCGTGGTGGGGACGCGACAATCGATATGACGCTGACGGCGGAACTCTTTCGCGAAATGCTGGCCTCTCTCCGCGGGGAGAGGCCGCTGGAGCCGGCACGGATCAATGGCCCCAGCCCGCTGCGAGACCGGCGCGTGCGACTCGGCGGACGCGCGATCGTCATCCCCTGCGACGGCCCCCGCGCAAGGACGGCCCTGGCCGTGACCGTGCGCGACATGTCTCCCGGCGGCGTCTCGATCCTGGCGCCGGTGCGACTGATGAAGGGGGACTGGTTCATCCTCCGCGTCCCGGGGGTGCGGCGCGGCGACGTGCATTCCGTCCTCTGCCGCGCCGCCCGATGGCATCCCGCGACGGACGAACTGTTCACCGTCGGCGCAACATTCCTAAGGCAGCTTTCCCAAGACCCGGTCGCAACCCCTTGGGATTGACGCTAACTCACACTACAGCGCTGGTCGGCGGTAAGTCGTTACGAAAAGTAAAATCCGAAGCGCGGAGAACCAAGGAACACAAGAAAGGGAACAAGGGGAAATCGACCCGTCCGTTCCCGTTGGTTTCTTTCATTCCCCTTGGTGCTTCCTTCGGATTTCGTGCTTTGGATTTTGACGTTTTCGTTGTGCCGCAACGCACGAGGTAGCACTGTAGTGCTAACTGCATTCGATCGAGGGGAGTAATCTCACACGCCCATTGCAGCCGGATCACCAGCGGCCGGCGCTGACGCCGCTGTTGCCGACGTTCTTGCCCAGGTTCCCCATTAGCGAGGCGCCGGCGGTAAAGATCTCCGAGGGCAGGCGGAAGCCACAGGCTTCGAGCTTGGACATGAAGCTGGGGCGAAGGCCGGTGGGCCGGAAGCCGCCGGTGACCTTGCCGCTCGAGTCGGCCGCCTCCTCGTATCGGAAGAGCTCCTGGAGGACAACGCGGTCCCCTTCCATGCCCGCCACCTCGGTGATGTAGGTGACCTTGCGGGAACCATCGCGCATGCGCGACTGCTGCACGATGAGTTGGACGGCCGATGCGATCTGTTCGCGGATGACGCGGATCGGGAAATCGATGCCGCCCATCAGCGCCATCGTCTCGATGCGGCTGATGGCGTCGCGCGGCGTGTTGGCATGGAGGGTCGTCAGCGAGCCGTCGTGGCCGGTGTTCATCGCCTGGAGCATGTCGAGCGTTTCGCCGCCGCGGCACTCCCCGACGATGATCCGTTCCGGCCGCATCCGCAGCGCGTTCTTCACCAGGTCGCGGGCGCTGACGCCGCCGCTGCCGTCGGTGTTCGCTTTCTTGGTCTCCAGGCGGACGACCTGGTCCTGCGCGAGCTTCAGCTCGGCCGCGTCTTCGATCGTGACGATGCGTTCGTGCTCCGGGATGAAGCTGGAGAGGACGTTCAACAACGTCGTTTTGCCCGAACCGGTGCCACCTGAGACGATAATGTTCATTCGCGAGATGACGCACGCCCTGAGGAACTCGGCGAGGTGTGCGGTCATCGACCCGAAGCGGACAAGGTCCTCCGATGTCAGCCGCGTCTTGCTGAATTTGCGGATGGTGATGTTGGGGCCGTCGATCGCCACGGGCTCGATGACGGCGTTGACGCGCGAGCCGTCGGGAAGGCGCGCGTCCACGAGCGGGTTATCGCCGTCCACCCGGCGGCCGAGCGGGAGGATGATCCGGTCGATGATGCGGCGCACGTGGGCGTCGTCGTCGAACCGGATCGGCGTCAGGCCGCTCTTGCCCTTGCGCTCGGCGTAGACCCGGTCGCAACGGTTGACCATGATCTCGGTGACGGAAGCGTCTTCCAGCAGGCTCTGGATCGGGCCGAAGCCGAACAGGTCGGCCATCACCGCGTCGAACAAGTCCGCTTTGTCCGCCGGGGCAAGCTTAGGGCCGATGCCCGCGTAGACCTCCTCCAGCCGAGACCCGGCGCGAGCGCGGGCTTCCGCCAGCGCAAGCGGCTCGGCGGTCCGCGGCTCGTGCGAGACGCCCGCCAGCAGTAACCCCCGCAGGCGCCGGCCGTCCGCCGACTGGGAGAACGGCGTGGGGGCCTCAGGCTCGGGCGCGATCACCGGGAGCGGCGGCGGGGCCAGCGTGGCGGTGGCGGATGATCCGGAACTCGATTCGAACAGCTTGCTGGCAAGCGGCATTACGACTCCAGGGCCGAGGCGGTGTTATCGGTCCGTGGCAAAACGCTCCGACAACGGAGGCCGCAACACGGGCGACATGACGTCGCATTCGTGTCATCGTCCCAATGAAAGGCGAGGGTTACCTGGCGGGAAAAGGGGCAGGCGGAGCAACGCCGCGAGCCGCCCGAAGTCGCTTCAGCGGCCTTCGGCGACCGACGTGCCGGCGTGAGCCGCCTGGCTCGGGTGGATGATCTCGGCCAGGGCGTCGGCGGCCGTGTAGGCGTAATGCTCGCCAAAGCCGTTGGCCGGAAGCGGGTTGGTCGCCCCGATCAGGTTGACCGTCAGGCTGAAGGCGAGCGCCAACCCAGCGATCGCCCACTGCCACGGCCGATGCGGGCGCCGCAGCCACGCACCCGCCCAGAAGAGCAGCAGCGGACCAAAAACGATGAACCATCGCGACGCGAACATCGCATCCCGCCATTGGCGACCGTCCTTAAGGTGCGCGCCGTACGCGATCACCAGGAACACCGCCCCTGCGACCGTCGCCCAGGCGAGGACCTTCGCCGAGCTGGGCCAGTGTCGGTGCATAATCATCGACCCGCCGGCGACGCCGAACACGAGGATGGGGAAATGGCTCAGCAGGCCATGCTCCCCCACCAACGCCGCCAGGATCCGGGTCATCGTGCGGCCGGTGGCGTGCCAGAACGCCGGCGACTCATCGTCGTCATCGTCGCTCGGGGTCGTCACGGCGTCGGCATGAGGCCTCTGCGCCAAGCCCGAGCCGCCCCAGCCGCCGGGATCCACCTGCGCCGCGCGGTTCGAGGCCGATTTCCATCCCCCTTGCCAGAAATCGCCGGTCACGCCGAGCGTCAGGCTCGCGTGCAGCACGATCGGGCCGATGGCGCCGATCGCGTATAGCAGGGCGCCGCCGAGGCGCGCTGTCGGCCGCCATCGCATCGCCAGAACGACGGCGGGGAAGAGGAACAGGAATGGGAGCGCCGTCTGATCGATCGTGGCGGCCATCGCGGCGCACGCGCCCGACGCCGCGAGCCAGACGGGGACGATCGGCCGCCGGCGGGCGATCGTCAGGTGAACGAGGCAAGCGGCCGAAGCGAGCACGAAGGTCGCCGCAGGCACGTGGGGGTTCAGGACTGTCGCATAGCTAAGCAGCCCCGTCCCCAGGACGCATGACGCCGCAAGCGCGGCGCGGAGCGGCCGCTTGAGTTCGAATAGCCGGCCCATCCGATAAATCAGTCCGGCGGCGCATGCCGCGGGGACCGTCACGCCCAGGAGCGTCAAAAGGTATATCACCTTCGCGGAGTCGTGCGCGAAGTTCAGCCCCGACCGGTACATGACGCGGTAGGCCACGCTGAGCATCGCGGCCATCATCGGCGGCTGGTCGCTATACAGCTCGCCGCCGTGCTCGAATTTGCGGTGGGTGCCGCTGAAATCGGTCCAGCGGATGGAGAGGGTCTTCTGCTCGACGATCGCCTGGACCGTCGCGAGCCGGGCCGATTCTTCATCGCTGAGCCGCAGCGGGTCTGGGTGACGCAGCGGCCGCAACATCGGCAACGCGACCACCAGGACGAGGATCGGCGCGGACAACGCCCAGGGGCGCACAAGTTTCTTGTGCCGATAGCGGCGAAGATGGTCAATAAGGCCCATGATCAACAAAAAAAACAAGCAGGCACCCGCACCCGGCCGGCCCAAGACGGGCGAGCGCGAGCGGAGAGGCGCCTTGCATGACGCGGCTCATGCGCCTTGCGCGCTGATTAACAAGAGCTATGCCATGCCGTCAGGTCAGAGAGCGTCGCAGGGGACGCCCGGTAGCGATCAGTACACTTTTAAGAACTGAACGAAGTTCCCGAGGATCCGGTCGCCGAGCCGGGCGTACCGGGGGTAATTCCGTTGAGTCTCTTCCCGAATCTTGAGGTCCGCTCCAGGGCCCAGGGCCTTTTGCAGGTCCTCCTTGCCGGCGGCGAGCATCTTCTCGATGTCGGCTTCGGCAAGCTCGATGTGGTACTGGAAGCCAAACAGCCGAGTCTTGAATCGGTACGCCTGGTTCTTGCAGAGTTTGCTGCTGCTCAGCAGCGCGTTCCCGGCCGCCGGGGGCGGCGCGGGCGGAGGCGGCGCGTTCGGCGGCGGCGCAAGGCGCGGCAGGTCGAACGCCTCCGAATGCCAGTGGAACATCGGCGCGCCGTCGGTCATGCCGAAGACGATCGGCTCGGTCCCGCCGGGGAACGGGAACGTGACGGGATACCACCCGTACTCGGGCAGCGGCTGCACAGGTTCGAGCGGTTGCGGCGGCTGGCCAGGGCTCGGCGGCGGGCCCATCTTCACGTTCGGGTGAACCTTCGCGCCCGCGGCGTGGGCAAGCAACTGGGCACCGAAGCAGATCCCGAGCACCGGCTTGTCGCGCTTCACGAGCCGCTGAAGCAGCTCGACTTCTTTCGTCAGGAAGGGGTGCTTGTCACCGCCGACGTCCGTCACGCTGAGCGGCCCGCCAAGAACGATCAACGCTCGAATTTCATCCAGGTCGGTCGGGACTTCGTCCCCTTTGTAAAGGTGACGCACCTCGACAGGGATGCCGAGGTCTCGAAACATGGGGACGATGCGCCCAGGGCCCTGATGGGCCACGTGCTGCAGAACCACGGCCTTGCTCATTCGATCGATAATCCACGAGATCGAAGGCAGTTGTCAAGATTCGGGACGCTTCAAAGCGGGTGATACCGTGGCGATCTTTATCGGCGCGCCACCATCTCACCCACGACAGGGACGTTCCAATCCGTCCAGATCTTGGAGCGGCCCCCCAAAGGCGGCGACGCGCCTCCGCCAAGGGTCACAGGCCGGCAGCATTGTCGAATTGAACCTTACGGGCGAGCAGCTCGAACGGGCTGACTGCGTGATGCAACCCGCCGAAACGAGGCATAGGTCGATGTCGGACGGCGCGGCGACGGTCGCCATGGCTTCGATCCGCCCGGCAGGATGTGCCCGACCAAAGCCCACGAATGGCCACATGGATTGCTAAATACGTTTCACACGGCCGAGGAGAGCCACTCCTCAACATCGGACTCCTTGGCAAAGCTCGGCATCGCATCGAGCAGCAGATCCAGTTTTTCGTCGGGTAGTGCCTCGATCTGATTTCGGACGGGCGGCGCCAGTTCACCCACCTTCCGGCCCAGCGCTCGAAGAACGAGGGCGGCTTGGCCCTGACGCATGCCCCGCGCTACGCCCCGCGCCTCACCCCGCGCCTCGCCCCGCGCCTCGCCCCGTGCCTCACCCCGCGCCTCCCATTCATTGACGATCTGCATGACAGACTCCTGTTCCGGTGGGTCCAGCGTCTCGACCTCCCGATCGTACACCGTTAGCTCGGCCGCACTCAAGCGGAGATATGCATCCATGAAGTCGCGGATCAACGCCTGGCGCGCCCGGTCCAGCTTCAACGTCGCCATGAGACGCAAGCACTCCAGCTTCACCCGCGGCCGATCGGCGGGGGCGATTTGCATTCGGGTCATCAACGCCGCAGCCACCGGGTTGGGCTGGCGGACGAAGTCCCGCCACGCCAGTCGATTGAGCTGGATCGCCCGGAACCGGAACGACAGGACATCCAGGTCCGGGAACCGCACGTCGTACGTCTCCGGCTCGGCACGCAAGGGAGCGTCGTAGGTGAACAACGCGATCGGATAGACCCGCAGCGCGTGCTTTTCGGTCAGTCGCGCGAAATACCGGAACATCCGGCCCCGAAGTCCCCCTGCGCCGACGCCTGCGTCTCGACGTGCAACAGGAAGAACGCGGCTTCTTAGCCCGGTTCCCGAAAGCGGCACTTCACCAGCAGATCCACCTCATGCCGCTCGCCGGCCGTCAGGTCGGTGAAGACTTCCTTGTCGAGGAACTCCAGGCTCGCCGGGTCAATGGACTCGGCGATCGCCGGCAGGAACAGGAACAGGAACTCGCGAAAGAACGTCCGCAAGAGCAGCTTGAACAGGCGGTCGTGGTCCATAGGTAGGTATCGTACCGCCTCTACATCGGCGAGCGACTGCCATGCAACCGCATGCCACCTGCCCCTGCCCCGGAAAATGTCCCGCCCGCGAACGACCGGGATCGGCGGCGACCGTCATTTGGGGACGAATCCACCGATCAGGTCGAAAATCGCTCGGTTCGACGATGTCCACCAGACCTGCTTGTGGTGATGGATCGTGCAGACCACTGGCCGCCCCGGCCAGACCAACTGAAAGTCGCTGCCTGCGAGATTTGTAAGCAAAGCGACAAGGAGCGTTTCCACCTGGAGATATTCTTCCCCTTCAAACGAAAGCGCAGACCCGTCATGCCGCGTCGCCAGCAAATCAACCGAGGTCCGGCGGAGGCCCGAAGCCTCGAGGGCCGCCCCGAGCCACGCGTGACTGCCAAACTCCAGTTCGTACGCCCAGTGGCTTTTCGGAAGCAGCCAGATCCTTCCGGGGAGCGCTTCGAGCCAGACCTGGCAGGTCAGCGTGGCCAGCGTCCTCTCGAAAGGCGCAGCGACCTGGCGTGCCAGAGCACGGGCGGCCGGCCGGATCGTCGGGTCGGGCGGGCCGACCCACCCGATCGACAGCGCATCGGCCGCCTCCGGCAACCCGAACGCCCCGCTGTTGTAGTAGAGCGACCGGAACCCCTGGCCGGTCAGGCGATTGAGCACGTCGGAATAGTCAACGAGTGTCGGCATGCGTGGAATGGGGAAACGCCAGATGCCGCAGAGGCACGGCGACCCAATGGCCCACCCTCAATTTACTTTGACGGAGGGTCGGCATCGACTGCGCGCTCGGCGTGCAGGTCCGCCTGAAATTGCCCGCCAGTGCTTCCGGATCCATCGCTGTTTTCCGTTCCGCGTTATCGTTTTACTGCTAAGCAGATTTCGGGCACAGGCTGGAAGTGACGGATTGTAGCAGACATGCGGGCGGTGACGGCCGCGGCGGCAACATCCGACGATCATTCCGGCACAACCTTTGTTATTGGCCACGCGATGTAACACCCGAGCAATTGAAAAAGGTGCTTGCGGCTTGAGCCGCTTTTCTGCCAACGGTGACGTCGGATTAAAAACAATGAGCCCGGTATTTTCCGGGAGTTATCGAGCCTCGTTTCCTCCTCCGCCAGGCCGCACGGTAAAACCCTCCACCGTGCGGCCTTTTTCTATTTTTGTTTTGTGCGTCCCAGCGGCCACGGCACGGGGAGGGGGGAGCGAAAGGCCCTTGTCGGTGGGCCCCGAAGCGGTTGTACTCTCTGGTGACGGGTCGAGTCACAAGGAGCACCTCCCATGAACCTGCCGCGACACGGATTCTCCGTCTCTATCCTCGCCGTCCTGGTCACCATGGCGCTCCGGGCCGCCGGCGCTCGGGCCGACGCGGCCTGGTCGCCCGATCAGGCGCACGCCTGGGCAGGCCAAACGCCCTGGCTCGTCGGCGCCAATTTCTCCCCGAGCACCGCGATTAATGAGCTGGAGATGTGGCAGGCTGAGTCTTTTGACCCAACCACGATCGACCGGGAACTCGGTTGGGCCCACGGCCTGAGCTTCAACTGCGTCCGCGTCTTCCTGCACGACCTCCCGTGGGACCAGGATTCAAAAAGTTACCTGGAGCGAATCGACCAGTTCCTCGCGATCGCCGACAAGCACCAGGTCCGCGTGATGTTCGTCCTGTTCGACAGTTGCTGGGACCCTTTCCCCAAGCTGGGCGCGCAGCGCGCCCCGCGGCCGGGGGTTCACAACTCCGGCTGGGTGCAAAGCCCAGGGGCCGAAAAACTCAAAGACCCAGCCAGGCGGGAAGCCCTCCAGGCGTACGTGAAAGGGGTCGTCGGCCGCTTCAAGGATGACAAGCGGGTGGTCGTCTGGGACGTCTACAACGAGCCGGACAACCTGAACGACAACAGCTATGGCCCCAAGAATCTGAAGCAGGAGCCGGCGGACAAGCTCGATCTCACCCTGCCCCTGCTCAAGGCGGCGTTCACGTGGGCCCGCGAAGCCGGCGCGAGCCAGCCGCTGACGTCGGCCGTCTGGACGGGCGACTGGAACGACCCGAACAAGCTCACGCCGATCCAGCGGGTGCAGATCGAGCAGACGGACGTGATCAGCTTCCACATGTACGCGAGCCTGGAGGAGACGCGGCGCCGCGTGGAGTCCCTCCGCCGCTACGGCCGCCCGCTGATCTGCACCGAATACATGGCACGCCCGCAGGGGAGCCACTTCGACCCGGTCCTGGGGTATCTGAAAGACCAGAAGGTCGGGGCGTTCAACTGGGGCTTCGTCTCAGGCAAGACGCAGACGATCTATCCGTGGGATTCGTGGCAGCACACCTACACGGCCGAGCCGAAGGTCTGGTTTCACGACATCTTCCGTGCGGACGGCACTCCATTCGACCCGGCCGAGGTTGCGTACATCCGCAAGGTCAACGGCGCGTTGCCGCAGTAGAAGTCGCAGGCGCCGCGGCAGCGTTCGCGGGCGCCGGCGGCAACACGTGCTCCAGCACCTTGGCGGAGCAGAGCACCCCCGGCATCCCCGCGCCGGGGTGCGTGCCGGCGCCGACAAAGTACAGCCCATCGACTTCATCGCTCTTGTTGTGGAAGCGAAACCACGCCGACTGGTCAAACGTCGGCTGGATACTGAAGCCCGTGCCGTGGAGCGTGTTCAGGTTGTCCCGAAAATGGACCGGGGTGACGTAGAAGTCCTCGGTGATGCAGCCGCGCAGGCCGGGAAGGTGCGTACGCTCGAGATAATTGACCACCACGTCCCGATATCGTGGGCCCAAGGTTGACCAGTCCTGCCCCCCTTGCAGGTTCGGCACCGGCACGAGCACATAAAAGCTGTCGCAGCCGACCGGCGCCATGGAAGGATCGGTCGCCGTCGGGCGATGAAGGTAGACCGACAGGTCGGCCATCTCGATCTGCTTGAGGTCGAACATCTCCTTCAATAACTGCCCGTATTTCTCCCCGAGGATGATCGTGTGATGGGCCACGCCCGGATACTGGCGCGTGGTGCCGAAGTAGAGGACAAAGAGCCCCATCGAGTACTTGAGCTTGTCGATCTTGCGGTCGGGCCACTTTGGGCGGGCGTCGGGCGCGAGCAGATTGCGATACGCGGCCGGCGCATCGGCATTGCAGACGACAAGGTCGCACGGAAGCGTCTCGCCACCCTTCAGGCTCACCCCCGTCACGCGGCGACCCGTGGGAGAGCCGTCCCCCGTCGCCACATCGATCCGCTTGGCCTCGGCGCCGAGACGGATGATGACGCCCTCTTCCTCCAATAAACGGCGCAACCCATCGACGATCGCCCCGGTGCCACCCATGGCAAAATGCACGCCCCATTCCCGCTCGAGGTATTGGATGAGCGAGTAGATCGACGTCGTGTGGAACGGGTTCCCCCCGACGAGCAGCGGTTGAAAGCTGAAGACCCGGCGCAGCTTCTCGCTTCGGATATATTTGCAGGCCATCTGCCAGACGGTTCGCCAGTTGCCCAGGCGCATCAGGGCCGGCGCAGCGGAGCATCGACCAGACCGTCCCGAAGGGCTTGTCCCCCAGTTGGGTGAAGCCGACATCGAATATCCCGCGGGTATGGGCGAGCAGCTTGAGGTAGCCCTCGGCATCGTGGCCGGTGGGGTCGATCCGGTTGATCTCGGCGAGCGTCTGTTCGAGCGTGCCGCCGTAATCGAACGTCGAGCGATCCTCGAACTGGATGCGATACCACGGGTAAACCGGCACAAAGTGGATATAGCTTTCGCGGCGCTTGCCGAAGAGGGCGAAGAGTTCGTCGAACAGGAAATGCGCGGTGACGACGGTCGGGCCGGCGTCGAAGGTGAAGCCGTTGCGGTGATAGGCGTAGCCGCGGCCGCCGAGCTTATCCTGCTTGTCGATCAGCGTGACGGAGTACCCGCGGGCGCGCAGCCGCAGAGCGGCCGCCAGGCCGCCGAAGCCGGCGCCGATCACCACCGCATGCGAAGCCGCCGCGGGCGGCATTGAGCCGGGATCGAACGATCCGTCAGTTTTCTGCGGGCTGGGGTGCGGCGCGGCGGTTGTGGTCATCGGCGGATCATACCCCTGGCGCTGGCACGGACAGCGGCTTCATAAATCGTGAAAACGATTCCGACCGACGACCGGCCGCCCCGTCGCAAGCCGCCGTGAGCGGCGAAGCGGCTTATGCACCCGGCGCTTTTAAGCCGTTTGGGCCGAGTAGCCCGTGTGCAACGCCAATCGCCCGGTGTATGATCCGTCGGCCGGCAGCCAGCGCTCCTGCCGGGTGGCACGATCGAAACAGTGGATTGAACCAACCCCGCCACACGCAGAACCGAACCAATTCAGCTATTCCAGGAAGGGCGGAACGCCGCATGAGGACTTTTGATTTGGCGATCATCGGCTCGGGCCCGGCGGGCCAGAAGGCCGCGATCCAGGGCGCCAAGCTGGGCAAGAAGGTCGCCCTGATTGAGAAGAGCAACGTGCTGGGCGGCGCGTCGATCAACACCGGCACCATCCCCAGCAAGGCGCTGAGGGAGGCGGTCCTCCATCTCACCGGCATCAGCCGCCGCGGCCTCTTCGGCGAGGCGGCCCGCACCAAGACCAAGATCACCCTGGCCGACCTGATTTACATCAGCCGGCAAGTGATCGATCACGAACTGGCGATCATCCGCGACCAGCTTCACCGCAATAACGTGGAATTAATCTGGGGCTCCGCGCGGTTTGACGAGGATTCGATCGTCTACATCGACCGCCCCGACGATTTCGAAGTGATCAGCGCCGGCGTCTTCGTCATCGCCACCGGCACCCGCCCCGCCATGCCGGCGAGCGTGCCGTTTGACGACAAAACCGTCTTTACGTCGGATGGGCTGCTCAAGCTCGAGCAGATCCCCAAGACACTGATTATCGTCGGCGGCGGCGTCATCGGCGTGGAGTACGCCTGCATGCTGGCGGCGCTGGGCGTGAAAGTGACCCTCGTCGAGGGTCGCCCCGCCGTGCTGGGCTTCCTCGACCATGAAATCACCGAGGCGTTCCAGTACCACATGCGGCGCGAGGGGATCACCCTCCGTCTCGGCGAGAAAGTGGCCAAGATCGAGCGGCTGAGCCCCGACAAGATGGCGACGGGCGGCCTGATCGCGAACGATTCGGGGCCACTCGTCCAGGCGACGCTGGAATCCGGCAAGCACCTGCGGGCGCAGGCGCTGCTGTACGCCGTCGGCCGCCAGGGGACCACCGGCGCCCTCCGCCTCGACAAGGCCGGTTTGAAGGCCGATGACCGCGAGCGCCTCCGCGTCAACGAGCATTACCAGACGGAAGTCCCGCACATCTACGCCGTCGGCGACGTGATCGGTTTCCCGGCCCTGGCGAGCACCGCGATGGAACAGGGGCGGCTCGCGGTCTGCCACGCGTTCGGCGTCCCGACGCGGTCGTTGCCCGAGCTGTTCCCTTACGGCATCTACGCGATCCCGGAGATCAGCATGGTCGGCAAGACCGAAGACCAGCTCACCGAGGCCGGCATCCCGTACGAGGCGGGCGTCGCCCAGTACAAGGAGCTCGCCCGCGGCCAGCTCCTCGGCGACGACACCGGCATGCTCAAGCTCCTGATCCACCAGGATGACCTGCGCATCCTCGGCGTCCACGCCATCGGCACCGGCGCGACAGAGTTGATCCACATCGGCCAGGCGGTGATGGCGCTCGGCGGCACGCTGGACTATTTCATCAACAGCGTCTTCAACTTCCCCACGCTGGCCGAGGCGTACAAAGTGGCGGCCTTGAATGGGCTGAACAAGCTGCGGCATACTTAAGAGCGTTCGATCGGACCCCTAGTCGTATCGCCCGGCAAACCCGCTCGCTGAAATGAGCGGGCGTAGTTGTCGTTTAAAAGATGCGGCGCGGACAACCTTGACGCAGCGACAGGCTCCGGCCCGCAACGCGGCCACAATTGGGACATTCCCGGCGGGTTTATCGCAGCACAATCGACTGGCGATTAGCCATCGACGTTACAATGCGATGAACTTGCGAAGCCGGGTTAAGCGGTAAGACGTCTCCGGTGTCACCGCGCCCCGCACGAGCCACGGCTTGTAGCACATGTTCCTTTGTCATTTTGGCGGCGCAGCCATTCGGCTTTGAATAACCACCAGCAGCCGCCCGCAATAGCTTACAGATCGTGTCGCAATCGAGTTCCGCTTCCGGTGCTTCTTCAAAGTGAAGCAGAAGCCAAACCTCAAAACATGGGTTGCTCAACGCCACGCGAAATCGCTGATTGTGACAGTGAGAGAGCACGCGATGAAGGTTGGGGATGTGGTTGCTCGCGGCCCAATGGTCGATGTCGCCGCAGTACCAAAGCTCGTCGTCCTCGCCGATCTGGAACTCGGCTTTATACTCGTTGAGCCGGTTGACGATTGCACGCGGCGAAGATCTGCCTTCCGCTGTCGGTAGGAAGCGGAACTGCACCCGGCGTGGCTTAAAGCTGCGGAAGTATTTCTCAGGGGCGTAAGTGTCTTCAGAGGCAATAAGGATCAGGCTGGCGTCGCGTTCCGTGACACCGTCGCGAATCAGTGGCCGCTGTCGTTTGGGCATGACGGCTCCTGATCGGCATCGGGTCGGTTTAGAAGCTTCTCAATCTCGGCCATCGATCCGATGAACGGGATCGCGCCGAAGCGGCCCTGCAAGTAGCCCTTCTCGATCTTCAGGTCGTTCCGCGCCTTGAAGTCCGACAGCGAGGCAAGCCGGGTCTGCTGACGCTCGTCCTTCTCGACAAACCAATATTCGTCGCGTCGCAGCAGATCCTGATTCAACAGGTGCGCCTCGTGCGTCGTCACGATTAACTGCTTGTGCGCGCCGGGGGCCGTCTCGCTGAACAGACGGATGAACTCCCAGCAGAGCAGCGGGTGAAGGCTACGGTCCAACTCGTCGATCACCACTACTTTAGCTCCCTTCGCCACTGGGGCGAGGACGGGCATCAGGTGCAGAAGTTGAATGGTTCCGTCCGATTCCTCACCGAAGGGAAGCGACATCCGCGCGTCGTTCGTCGGATGAATCGCCAGAAGCTGGCGGCGAGTCCCGCGAGCAGGGTCATCCGGCTTCGGTTTCACGTCGCGCAAGTGCCGCACACTCCTGAATGGTGGCGGAAACTCGTTCGGACGTTCAAGTTCGACCTCCTCGGTCTCGAAGTCCAAGCCCTCGACGCCTGTCCCGACAGCTTGCAAGAAGCGCTCTGTCAGCCGCCGAAATTCGTTGTCTTCGTACAGTTGGTCAAGCAACGCCCGGCTGCGGTGGTCGGGCTGCAGAATGAGCAACTGCTTCGTGAGCCAACCGACGATCGCTTTCAGCGTCTTCCCGAGCACTTCACTGGGAAGTGTCGTGGCGCGGTTCAATAGCAACTGCGTTGTTTTTAGCGGAAGCAAAGCCAGGGCGTGTAATACTTCACGAATACGCGCGTCGTCCGGAAACAGCGACGCGAGCGTATCCGAGACGACGGTCTTCCCATCTCCGTCGCGCTCAAACACAACGTGATCTTCGCCGTCGGCGAGTACGGTCATCCATTCAGCTTGGATGTCTTGGATTTCATGGACAGCTAGGTCAAAACCGTAGGTGAACACACGCCCTAGTGTAAGAAATCGAAACTCGAATGCACTCGGCTGCGAACGGAAGGCTTCGTCGAAGCGAAATTTCGCCGCTTGAACGAGCCAAGGCCGATTTCCGTGGATCACCATCGTCTGCGCGAATGTCATCGCTCGGACCAGGTTCGACTTGCCTGCGGCGTTTGCTCCGTAAATCACCGCTGCCCGCACGACCTTCTGACCGGTCGAACCAATCGGTACCAAATGGCCCGAGTGATCAGCGAACTTAGCGCTGGCGACCATGTTGAGCGTTTGCTCTTCGCCGATCGATCGGAAGTTTGAGACGGAGAATGAAACCAGCATGGCGATACCTAGCCGTGAATCCCCTTCACCTTCGGCAATGCAACGAGTATCCGTGAAAAAATCTCGGCTGCAAACTGTTAATGTTTTGTCTGGATCAGAGGGGCGGAGCGAGAGGCGACGCGAGTCTTCCCGCGTCGCCTCTCTCTCCGATTCGGTCTTGGGAGTGGTTTCACTTGCTGGCCGGCTTCGCCTCTTCACCGCTGCCGGCCTCGATCACGCCGCCCGCGATGCGGGGGCCGGAGTTGCCCGAGCCCTTGGGGTCGGCGGGGGTCATCTCATCTTCCTTCGCGTGAACAATGACCGAATGGCCGATCACGCCGTTGGTTTCGCCCGCCAGGGTCAGGCCCTTGATCACCTCGTCGTAATGGGCCACGCCCTTCTCGTCGGCGACGAGGTTCCCCAGGTCGCCCGCGTGGTGGACGTCCGTGTGCGGGCCGCCATGCTTGGCGTTGGTCGGGTTGAAGTGCGGGCCGGCGCTGGTCAGGTCCGGCGCGGAGAGGTCGGGCTTCTGGTGGATGTGGAAGCCGTGCTTTCCGGCGGTCAGCCCCTTGATCTCGGCGACGACATGGACGCCGTCCTCGGCGGCCGTGAACTTCACCGTGCCGCTGATCTCGTCCTTTTTCTCCCCGGCGCCACGGACGGTGGCAGTCGCGGCGGTCGGCTTCCCTTTTTCAGCCTCCGCCCGAGCGGCGAGCGGCATCGCCAAAAGGGTGCCGGCGGTCAGGCAAGCGGCCAGGCGCGGCAAGAGCCGCAATGTGAGCGTGCGCGAGAAAAGGTGCATGGCGGGTTCTCCGAGAGAGGGTTCAAGGCCGGGCGAAGCGCGACGGATGAATGTCGATCCGCCCGTGGCCGACGCCGCACCACAGGCGGTCGTCGTGGCGATATCTTAGAGAGCGGCGTCGAACCGACGCAACTCGCGAATCCGGCGGCGGTATGAAGCGGCGACCCCGCGGCGGATTCGCCAGGCTCGGCGCGCTCCCCTTCCTGTGAGCGCGATCCCCGGCCCGTCGTCAACGGCGCCGTACGAACAACAGGAACACGAGGAAGGATCATGAAACAGACTCTCACTCCCCCCGCCGCGCCCCGGCAGGGGCGGAAGCATCTTGCGGCGCTCGCCCTGGCCGCTGGCGTCGGACTGGCCGCCTGGGGCGGTCGGGCGGACGGCCTCTTCGGCCCCTCGGCGCTTGCCGCCGAGGCGCCCGCGTCGATCGCCGCGACCACGACCGCGACGCCGGCCACGGCCGAGATAGCGGCCGCCGAGATGGCCGATTACGCCATGCGCTTCTGGGCGTCCCTCACGCCCGAGCAGCAGGCCCGAGCGGGCTTTGACTTCAAAGACGAACAGCGGTTCGATTGGCACTTCATCCCCCGCGAACGAAAAGGCCTTCCCTGGAAGGACATGACGCCCCCGCAGAAGGACCTGGGCCACGCCTTTCTCAGCTCCGGCCTGAGCCAGCGCGGCTACGCGGCCGCCGTGTCGATCATGAGCCTCGACCAGGTGCTCAAGGAACTGGAGGCCGGCAAGAAAGGCCCCGTTCGCGACCCCGACAACTATTACTTCTCGATCTTCGGCAAGCCCGGGCCCAGCGAGACCTGGGGCTGGCGCGTCGAGGGGCACCACCTGGCACTGAACTTCACGATCGCCGGCGGCAAAGCCGTGGCCGGCGGGCCGATCTTCTTCGGGACCAACCCCGCCGAAGTGCTTGAAGGGCCCCGCAAAGGCCTTCGCGTCCTGAGCGTCGAAGAGGACATGGGCCGCACGCTCGTCAAGTCCCTGACCGAGGCGCAGCGGAAGACGGCGATCATCATGGCCGAAGCCCCCAAGGAGGTCATCACCGGCAATTCGCGCAAGGCCGCCCCGGGCGACCCCAAGGGCGTTCCCTTCGGCGAGATGTCGAGCGGCTCGAAGCAGACGCTCCAGACGCTCGTGAAGTGGTACGCCAACCGCCTGCGGCCGGAGTTGGCCGAGATTGACCTCAAGCAGATCGAGCAGGCCGGCTGGGAGAAGGTCTACTTCTCATGGGCGGGCGGCATCGAGCCTGGCGTCGGCCACTACTACCGCCTCCACGGCCCGACCTTCCTGGTCGAATTCGACGACACCCAAAACAACGCCAACCACATCCACACCGTCTGGCGCGACGCCGCCAACGACTTCGGCGAAGACATCCTCCGCCACCACTACGACCAGACGCATTGAATCAAAGGATGAAGGGGGAGAAGAGAAGGATGAAGGATGAAGAGAAGGATGAAGGATGAAGCAGAAGGATGAAGAGAAGAGGGACGGCGGCGTTTTCATCTTCGCTTCATCCTTCACCTTCGTCTTCATCCTTACGCCTCATAGGGAAGAGAAGGATGAAGGATTAAGAAAGAGAGGACCGCGTCGCTCTTCTTAACTTCATCCTTCGCCTTCATCCTTCATCCTTATTCCTCCCCTCCTTCATCCTTCGCCCTCATCCTTCATCCTTATTCCTCCCCTCCTTCATCCTTATTCGCCCCACCGGTAATTGAAGCGGCCGTTGGGGGCGACGTCGCCTTTATCGATGAAGTCCATCATGTCGGCGTCAGGGGGGATGCCGTCGGTCCACTTGAAGTCGAAGCTGAGCGGGCGGCGCTCAGGGGAGATGAGGGCGAGCGGCACGGCAATCTGCAGGACATTTCCGCTTGTGACCAAGCGGGCCTGGCCGATCGGCTTCCAGGTTTGGCCGCCGGCGCTGGCCTCGACGGAACAGACGCCGGGGGCGGGGCGCGTCCGGTTGATCAACACGTCATAGCCGTTCCAGCCGGTGCTGGGGTTTTGGTCGATGTCGATCAGGAGCCGCATCCAACTTTCGTCGGCGGCCGCCGGCAGAGTGAGGGGCTCGCGGGTACGGACGTAGAAATAGACGAAGTTGGCGTCGCGGGCCACCTTCATCCCATCCAGGTCATTGCGGCCGCTGGTGTCGATGTATCGCTCAGGCTCGCCGGTGGCGCGGCCGAACGCCGGGTGATCGCGCCGGGCCGTGTCGAACAGGTCATCTTGATATTCCGGGCGAACGTCTGCCCAATCGGCGGCGTTGGGGGTCATGTCGATCGTTTTTGCGGCCGATGCCCGCTCGAGCGGCCGCACGCCTTTGAACCGGCGGATGTTGGCGATTAGCTGATAATAAAAGGCATCGCCATGGCCGCCGCGCATGGGCTCGATATCGCGGCTGTATTCTTCGCTGTACGTATCAACAAAGTAGCTCTGGCCATCGGTGAGCTTCCGCCCCAGCATCGTGCCGGCGCCGCGGCCGCCTGTCTTGATGAACCGCTGCGCCACCCATTCATTCCAACCGGTGACGAAGATCAGCTCGGGGTCAACGTCCAGCGCGCGCTTCCACTGCTCGGCGAAGTGGAGCCCGTGGGCCGGGTCGGCGGCCTCAGGGGGCGGCTCGTGGCCGTCGTGAAAACTGCGGCCGATGTTGCTGACCGGATGCTCGGCGACCGCCACGCAGATCTGCTCCGGTTTCTCGCGCGATTCATGCCACCCCGGCTGCTGAGGCGTGTGATCGAGCCAGGCCCATTTATCGCGGCCGTCGCCGAACCAATCCTTGGGCGACGTCCACGCCCACGATTCCCGAAACGTAAAAAAGCCGCGGATCGTCTCGTCCAGCCCCTCCTGCGACGAAAGGAGCAGCGGCTTCCCTTTCCACTGGAACCAGAGATCGGGGTAGAGCTTCTTCGCATAAAAGCTTTCGTACAGGTGGCGAACCACCCGCTCGTGCGCCGAATGGGTGATGAAGGCGATCTGCGGCGTGCGGCCGCCCTCTTTGCGGACCTGTTCGAACACGCGGCAGAGCGTCATGAGCGTCTTGTCGTACGTCAAGGCATTGGTCACGTCGCAAAAGATGGCATCCACGCCCGCATCGGCGAGCATCTGCGCGTGCCGGCGGATGACGGATTCGTCGTCGCTCCGGTAGTACCCCATCCACGGGCGGCCCCACCAATGGAAGGCGCCGCGCGGCCCAGCGCGGGGCCTGTCGGGCTCTGAAGAAGCATCTGCGAAAGGTCGTAGACCGGTTGATCGGCGCGCCCCTCCAGCCAAAGAAAGTAGAAGACGCCGACGAACTTCCCCGGCCGCGGCGGGCCACACTCCTTCTCGCCCGGGAGCACGCGGCCCAGGCCGTCGGTGGCCGGCCACGTATCCATGCGGGTGTCGCGGAATGCCGGCTGCGTGGTGGGAGCCCCCGCTGTGCCGCCGGGCGCGGATGGGTCACATCTTGCCGCGCCTGGCGACGCGCGGAGCGCCAGTGCAACCACGGCCAGAGCCCACTTCGGCAGCCGCGCGCGACTATAAAATGTCAATCTCCACATACCGATGCCTAAGCCTCGTTTCGTCAGGCTATTACCGCAAAGAGCGGGAAGCGTGGCCGCCTCGCCCGCGATTGCCGGAAGCGTTATGCTTTTCAACGACATTGCTCACGTTGGGCAGATGGGACTTTCGCAGGCATTTGATGATTTTCGGCTCCGACCGGCAGGCACGACGCTCTAGCGCCGACGCTTGCCGAGGCGAAACGATCGCCACAGCGACTCGGCCGAAGCGCCGAGTCAGTCCGGAGCGGCGAGAGCAGCCCATTTCCGCACGACGGGGCGAGGAGTTCGACCATGGCATGGGGAACTTTGGCGGCGTCGGCCGCCGGATCGCATTTCGGGCTCGACGCGGCGCCGCGGCTGCTGCCGCACCTGGCGACGCTTGGCGACGGCGACATCCCGTGGGGCCTGATCGCGACCCTCGCGCTGCTCGCCGGGCTGTTCCTGCTGGTCATCGGCGGGCTGGGGATTCGGTACATCCCTAATGATCGCGTCGGCATCGTCGAGAAGCTCTGGAGCCACGCCGGCTCGGTCAAGGAAGGGCACATCATCGCCATCGACGGCGAGGCCGGCTTCCAGGCGAACCTGCTCCGCGGCGGCATCCATCCGTTCATCTGGCGATGGCAGTACCGCATCCACAAGGTGCCGCTGGTGACCATTCCGCAGGGGAAGGTCGGCTACGTCTACGCCCGCGACGGCGGGCCGCTGCAGCCGAGCCAGACCCTCGCCCGCGTGGTCGATTCCAACAACTTCCAGGACGCGCTGCGCTTCCTTGGCAAGGTGGGCAACAGCGACCGCAAGGGGTATGGCCAACGCGGCCGCCAGCGCGAGATCCTGCGTGAAGGCGTCTATGCGATCAACCTCGCCCTCTTTGTTGTCATCACCGAAGACGTCGTCTTCCATCTCAATACGCAGGGGCGGGCCGAGTTGGAACGGCTGCTCGGCTGGCAGAAGGAGCTGCGGGAGGTCAACGGCTTCAGCCCGGTGGTGATCGGGGAGCTGATGTCCGCGCCCGACCCGCTGATGCCCTCGCGGCAGATCGTGGTGGACTCGATCGGCATCGTGACCGTCCACGACGGGCCGAGCCTCGCGCCCGGCGAGATCATCGCGCCGTCGGTCGGCAACGACGCGAACGACGGGAACTACCACAACAACTTCCAGGACCCCGAAGCCTTCCTGGCGGCCGGCGGGCGGCGCGGGCGCCAATACGTCCCGCTCACCGACGGCACCTATTTCATCAACCGCTGGTTCGCCACGCTGGAAATCATCCCCAAGACCGTCGTGCCGATTGGGTACGTCGGTGTGGTGGTGAGCTACTGCGGGCCAGTCGGGAAAGACGTCTCCGGCGACACCTTCCGCCACGGCGACCGCGTCGCCCGGGGCGAGCGCGGCGTTTGGGACAAACCGTTCGGCCCCGGCAAGTACCCGTTCAACACTTACGCCGGGCAGATCATCTTCGTGCCGACAACCAACTTCGTGCTCCACTGGGTCACCGGCAAATCCGAGAGCCACAAGTACGACGAGAACCTCGAGAGCATCGCCCTGGTCACCAAGGACGCCTACGAGCCGGACCTGCCGCTCAGCGTGGTCGTCCACATCGACTACATGAAGGCCCCCAGCGTCATCCAGCGCTTCGGCGACGTGAAGCGGCTGATCACCCAGACGCTCGACCCGATGCTCAGCGCTTACTTCCGCGACATCGCCCACAAAAAGACGATGCTCGAGCTGCTTCATGACCGCGACCAGATCCAACTGGAGGCGCGCAAGACGCTCCAGGCCCGGTTTCAGGAGTTCGACATCGAGTGCGTAGACGTCCTCATCGGCAAGCCCGATACCGAGGAGGCCGGCGGCAAGATCGAAACGCTGCTCGAACAGCTCCGCATCCGCCAGCTCAGCATCGAGCAGCTTGAAACCTTCGAGCGGCAGCGTACCGCGTCGGAAAAGCTGCGCACCCTCAAGGAGGCCGAAGCGCTGGCCGCCAAGCAGGCGGAGCTGACCAACTCCAACGTGCAGATCCGCATCGCCGAGAACCAGGGCGACGCCGACCTGGCCCGTGCCCGCAAGCAGGCGCAGCAGCAGATCGTCATGGCCGAGGCCGACCTCGAACGCTCGCGCCGCCAGGCCGAGCAGATGGTCGTCACCGCCAAGGCGGAAAGCGAGCAGCGGATCCTCGCCGGCAAGGGCGAAAGCCAGCGGACGCTGCAGATTGGTCTCTGAGGCGTCGGTCCTGATGCAGAAAATCGGCAGCTTCGGCGACCCGCGGCTCTACGCACTGGCGCTGGTGGCCGAGCACCTATCCAAGAGCCAGCAACCGCTGGTGCCGGCGCACATGTTCGTCGCCGGGGGCGGCGGCTCGGGCGGCGATGGCACCTCGGCGGCCGCCGGCGGCCAAGGGCTGCTCGGGACGCTCATCGGCCTGATGGTCGCCGAGAAGTCCGGCTTCAACTTCGCCGCCACAGGCAACGGCCAAACCGGCGCGCTGAAGGAGCTGTCGGACAAGATGGCTGAACAGGCGATGGTCGCCTTGAAAGAGGCGGCCGCCGCCGCGGTGGCCAACCCAGTCACGTCAACCAACGGCGGCCCGTCCCGCGCCAACATCGATCGCCCGGCTCGAACGTAGCCGGGCGCGCGTTTGCAGGGCACGCATCGCGACGCGGTGCGTGCCCTGCGGCGGGGCCAGCCGCGTAGGGCGTGGTTCACCACGCCACAGCCCCAGCGGCGTGGTGAACCACGCCCTACGGAATCGATTCGACGGGACGGAGCAACAACTGCGGCAGGCGGTGCCTGCCCTACGAATGAGCGAGGGGCTCCGTTACAATCCGCGCACATGGCCGAAACATGGACGGTTCGGCGGATCCTCGAATGGACCACCGCCTTCTTCACCCGCAAAGAAGTTGACTCGCCGCGGCTCTCCGCCGAACGGCTGCTCGCTCACGTCCTCTCCCTTCCCCGGATTCAGCTCTACACGCGCTACGATCGGCCGCTCTCGGATGAGGAGCTTGCGGGGTATCGCGACCTGGTGAAGCGCGCGACCGAAGAAGAGCCAATCGCCTACCTGACCGGCCGCGCCCACTTCTTCAATCTCGACTTTGACGTCAATCGCGACGTGCTGATCCCGCGACCCGATACCGAGACGCTTGTCGAGAACCTCCTCCAGACGGCGCGGATTCAAAGCGGGCTGGAAGCGCCGCGGGTGCTGGACCTCTGCACCGGCAGCGGCTGCATCGCGGCCGCCATCGCCTACCACCTGAAGGCGTCGAACGTCTTCGCCACCGACATCAGCCCGGCGGCCGTCGCGGTCGCACGCCGCAATATCGAGCGGCTCAAGCTCGCCGATCGCGTGAGCGTGGAAGAGGGGGACTTGTACGAGCCGCTGGTCGGCCGCGTGGATGCCCTGCCGTTTGACGTGATCGTCTCCAACCCGCCGTATATCCCCACCGGCCAGATCGCGTCGCTCGACCGGAGCGTCCGCGAGTACGAGCCGCTGGTGGCCCTTGACGGCGGCCTGGACGGGCTGACGCTCCATCGCCGCATCCTGGACGAAGCGCCGCCCGGCTCGTCCCCGGCGGGCGGATCTACCTGGAGATCGCCTATGACCAAGGCCCGGCGGGGATGGAGTTGATCGCCGCCCACGCCGCGTTCGAGGAAGCCAAGCTCCTGAAAGATTTCGGCGGCCGCGACCGGGTCTTGGCCGCGCGGCGTAAAGCCTGACGTCCGACCCAAAGAGATGCACGAGCCGCGCCCGTCAGGAAGCGGTCCGGTACCCGAGCCGAATGGTCCGCGATCGCCGACCGAACGCCCCGCGACAGGGCATCCCAACCGCTCCCTCACGGTCGCGGCTCGCTGGGCATCGACTGGGGATCGCGCTGGTCCCGGCGCGGACCCTCGGCTTCGCTCGCCGGCTGACAAACCTGTCGGGCCAATCGTACAATCCTCCCCATGACTTCCGCGGAGCTGCAAGCGCTATGTGAAACGGGGCAGGCGCAACTGATGGCGATGGAGTACCTCGACGCCGAGCGCTCGCTCGCGTCGGCCGAGGACGCCGCGTGGGAAGCGCGCGACTGGGACACCCTTTCACGCCTCTATCTCCCCCTCCAGGAAGCGCGACGGCAGCGCCGCCAGCGATGCGGCGAAGGGGCCGTCTGCCTCGACCTGATCGCGGAGACACCCGAGGAACAGATCGACGCGCGGCACGTCGTCGAAAACTATCCGCATGGGCAGCTCCTCGTCGCCGGGTGGGGCTCGGTCGCGCCGTCGATCGCGGTTCGAGCCCTCCAGCGGGAGTTGAAGCTCTACGTCGACACGTTCCTGGCGGCCGCCTTCCCGACCTCCATTGGGCCGGTCGTTGTCATCGTTCCATCCGACGACGCGCGGCTCCCTTCGGCAACCCCGCGATCACTGGAAGAGCTGATGCGCCTGGCGCCAAAGGGGAGCGTCGTCCTGCCCGCCGATGAACTGCCGCCAGGGGCGAGGAAGGGATCGACGCAGACCTTCGGCGAGGTGATGGCGCTCTGGGAGCGGCTGCACGCGCCGTTCCTGGCGGCCGCCGATGCGACGCCGGGCTCGGTCGCGCGGATCGAGGCCTATCGGACGACGATCACCGTCGATTACGCCTGCGAGCTGGCGCACCAGAAGCTCTCGGACACCGCCCGGCGGCTGCACCGCGAGACGCTGGCGGCGCCCACCCGGCCGGGCCCGACGCTGCGAATCTAGCGGTTCGTTCCGCTGGATGTTGCGGATGCGAGAGGCGCTGAAAGCAAGACGACGGAGATAGGGACCGCGCCGTCCGCCACGGGGCCTTCCGCTGATTTGGGCAACATGCCGCTCCACCAGTGGGCCGGGCGACGCGCGGACCACAGTGCGGCCCCTACCCACGGAGTGCGGCCGACGAATAAGGACGAGGGACGCCATGGGGCTTTTCGGGAACGACAATTACGGCTACGGCGGCGGCCCGCGGTACGGCTTTCATGCCTCGTGGGTCGTCGGCCTGATTGTGATCATTTTCGGCGTGATTCGTTACGCGGCCCATACCCAGGTGAACCCGGTCACCGGCGAGTCGCAGCACATCACGATGACGCCGGCGCAGGAGATCACGCTGGGGATCGACGCGGCGCCTCGGATGGCGGCCGCGATGGGGCGGGCGATCCCGGCGTCGGACCCGCGGGCGGCGCTGGTCGCCGAAGTCGGGGCGCGGCTGGCGGCCGCCGGGGAGCCGGCGCGCAGCCCGTACGCCGGGCACTTCCAGTACCACCTGCTCGACGACCCGCGGACCGTCAACGCCTTCGCCCTGCCGGGGGGCCAGATCTTCATCACCCGCGCGTTGTTCGAACGGCTGTCGAACGAGGCGGAGCTTGCCGGCGTGCTGGGGCACGAGACGGGCCATGTCATCTGCCGGCATTCGGCGCAGCAGATCGAAAAGAGCCAGCTCGGCCAGACCATCTCCACGGGCGTCGCCATCGGCGCGTCGGGCGATCGGCACGGGCAGGTCGAGGCGATCGCGGCGCAGGCGTCGATCCAGATGCGCCAGCTCGCCTACGGCCGCGAGGATGAAAGCCAGGCGGATGCGAAGGGCCTGCAATACATGGCCGAGGCGGGCTACGACCCGCGTGAGATGATCGGGGTGATGAAGGTGCTCGAGTCGCTCGGCGGGCAGCACGCGGAGATTCTCTCCACGCACCCAACCCGGCGCGCCGCGAGCAGGACATCCGGGCGCTGCTCGAGAAGTACGACTACTCCCGCGGCGGGACAATCCAGTTCACCCAGGGCCGCTCGCTCGACGCCTTCGGCGGCGGCCAGGGAGCGGGGGGTGAGGGGGCGGTGAGGAAACCGTGGTGAGGAAATGCTGAATGCTGGAATGCTGAATGATGAATGCTGAATATGCTGAATGCGGCCGATGCAGTTCGGCGTTGGTTCATGGTCTTTTCATTCAGCCTTCAGCCTTCAGCATTCAGCATTCAGCATTCAGCCTTCAGCCTTCAGCCTTCAGCCTTCAGCATTTCCTCCGACGACAGTTTCTCCCTGATCTGCTTCACCGGATCTCCGTCGGAATCGATGCGCTCGACGGCCCAGCCGGCTTCTCGGGCGGCGGCGATGTTGGCGGCGTTGTCGTCGAAAAAGAGGATCTCGCGCGGCTCGACGGCGGCCGCGACTTCGACGTGGCGGTAGACGTCGGGGGACGGCTTCATCGCGCCGATCTCGAAGCTGGTGAAGCGTCGCCAGAGCCGATCGAGCGGCAAGTGGTGCGCGCCGGGCGTCACCATCATCCGCCAGTGGCGGCGATTGGTGTTGGAGAGGCACGCGGTGTGGAACGGCCCGGCCCCTTCGCCGAGGCGTGTCAGCAGGTCCGCCGCGCCGGCATAGGCCCCTGAAGCCAAGCCGCGGCGGCCGCCTCGACCTGGGCGGGCTCGGCGCCGATCAGCGCGGCGACGCGGCCGTCAAACTCCTGCGCGCTGATCAAACCGACCTCGTGGTCGTGATTCAGCGCCCCGAGTCGGACCGCAATGACCGGGTCCGTCAAGTCGGCCAGGCCCGGCGGAAGCGCGATCGCGGCGCGCGAACACGCCTCAGCCCAGCTTCGGCAGATGCGAATCAGGACGCCGCCGAGGTCGAAGCAGACCAGCTTGATGGGCGAAGTGAGTTGAGCCATCGCAGGCACGGCCGGGCCAGGGCGGACAGAGCGGGGGCCGGACCGATCGAGCCGCTCCGGCGGCGTCATTTCCCGATATCTTCGTTCCACAACTGCGGGTGTTTTTGGATGAAGTCGCTCATCATCTTCACGCATTCGCCGTCGTGAAGGTCGATGACTTCCACGCCGTGCTTGCGCATGAAATCGGCCCGCCGGCGAAATTGACCGATTCGCCAACGATGACCCGCGGCACCTCGAACTGCACCACCGCGCCGCTGCAGAGGTAGCAGGGCATCAGCGTGGAGTAGAGGGTTGTATCCTTATAGTTCTTCTGGCGGCCGGCATTGGTCAGGCAGGCGATCTCGGCGTGGGCCATCGGGTCCCCCTTCTGAACCCGCTGATTGTGGCCGCGGGCGATGATCTTCCCTTCGCGGACCAGGACGGAACCGATCGGCAGGCCCCCTTCTAAAAGCCCCTCTTTCGCCTCTTCGATCGCAGCCAGCATGAACTCGTCAGCCCCCGCGAGTTTAAGGGGCGCGCCGGACGAGATCGTTCGATTGGACGTCACCGGAGCGACGACGGTGTCAACGTCCCCCGGCTTCAGACCGGCGGCCGCCTGGTTCTCACGGCGGATCGCGTCGTAGACTTCTTTCCGGTGGACGCTGACATTCTTGGGCGCGTTGATGCCAAGGCGCACCTTATCTCCACGCACATCGACGATGGTGACCTCAATATTGTCGCCAATCACGACGCTTTGATCGCGTTGGCGCGCCAATACCAGCATAAGCACTCCCGAACTTGATACGTCGCCTTCGGCCAAAGGCTTTCAAGTAAAAGTTACCTTCGATACCCGATCCAAACGCCCCCCCTCAGCAGTTTCCGATCCATAAGTCACTTCGCCGCATGATTCACCAGCACCGGAGCAGGGTTTTGTACGGGTATGCCCTGAACGACCTCGCATTGTATGCCAACTCACAGGTTGTTGCCCACCAGCGGGATAGATTCTTCCGCCGCATGGCAGTTCCATGCGGCCGGACATGACCTCTATCGGCCGCCGCGTGGCACTGCGGCGATCGCCTTCTCAATTGCCGCGCTCACACGGCGTTATAGGACTTTCAATACGGCCCTAACGCCCGGATGGATTGCCTCGAGTGAGGCCGAGGTCCCGGTCAGGAAATCGGGTTTCCTTTCGCGGCCGGGGCAGGCCTCGGATAGCGCCGATCAGTCTTCTCTATTTTAACAATCTCCACAATCATATGGTGCGTGGTGCCCTGGAGGTCCACCGGGTGAAGGATCGGTTCGGAGCCGCCCAGCAGCTTGATGGCTCGGCGCGCCTCGGGGAGTTCTTCCATCACCCTCGGCCCTTTGAGCGCTAAGACCTTCCCGCCTTTTCTCGCCAACGGGAGGCACCATTCCGCCAGCCAGACCATCGTGGCCACCGCACGGGCGACAACGACATCAAACGCCTGGCGGCGGCCGGACTCCACCGCCCCCACCTCCTCGGCACGCTCTTCCGTCACCACAACGTTCTTAAGCTCTAACTGTTCGACCACCGTCCGAAGAAAAGCCGCTTTTTTCTTCGTGGACTCGATGAGCAGCACCTGCGCGTCGGGACGAACGATCGCCAGCGGGATCCCCGGGACGCCGCCACCCGAGCCCACGTCGGCCAAACGGAACGCTTCCGCCGGCAGGTGCGGAAGGACCGTCAGGGCGTCCCCCACGTGCTGCACCTCGGCCGCCGCCCGATCAACGATCCGCGTCAGGTTCATGGTTTGATTCGCGGCCAGAAGCCGATCGAGATAGCTCGACAGCTTCTGATGTTGTTCGTCACTGATCGTGCGGCCGGCGCGGGCGGCCAACTCGTTCCAAATCGGTTGCATCGCGCGATTATGCGGCGGATCGCCGCGCGTGTCATCGACGCGCATCGTCCTTTCCCATCCACGCCGTCCCGCGGCCGCACGATCTGATAGATCAGGTTTCGCCCGGGCAATGTTCCATAGATCTCGCCGGTTCACGCGGCGCGCTTGGGGCATGGCGGCGACGGGCTGAATCTGAATTTCTCTTCCCCCTCAATGCCGCCGCCTCTAGACTGGCGGCGTTCAGTGTCAGGCGGGGTGCTGTCAGGCGGATGAATGCCGGACGGGCTGTCGGCGGGGCGCGAGGTGATCGGCTGATCGGACGGTGCCGGCCCCACCGTAATCCAGATGCGAAGAAGCGAGGCGTTCGGACTATGGGCCACCCCGAGCGGATCCTGGTTGTCGAGGATGATTCCGACCTGTGCAGCCTCCTGTGTGATCTGCTGCGCACCGAAGGATATCACACCGAGCCGGCCCATGATGGCCCGACCGCGATCGAGCGTGTCCAGGCGGATCGTCCGGACGCGATTGTCCTGGACGTGATGCTCCCCGGTCTGGACGGATTCGCGGTTTGTGAGAAGCTCAAGTTCAGCCGTCAGACCAATTTGATCCCGATCCTGATGTTGACCGCCCTCGACGGCCGCGACGCCAGGCAGCGCGGGCTCTATGTCGGGGCCGATCGCTATCTGACCAAGCCGTTCGAGCCGGATGAACTGCTCCAGGAGATCCGCGACACGCTCGAGCACCGCCGCCGGCTCCAGGATGGGAAGATCCGCACCTCGGTCGTGCTCCAGATGCGGAGCGACAGCAAGCTCCGCGAGCAGTTGAACGATCTGCTCAGCGAACTGTTCCGCTTCACAACGCTCCCCGAGGAAGAGCTCGGGCGGATCCGGTACGCGGCCCTGGAAATGGTTCAGAACGCGATCGAATGGGGCAACCGCAAGGAGCGGGAGCGTACCGTGACCATCTCGTACGCCGTGAGCGATGAGTGGGTGAAGTTCGTCATTACCGACGAAGGGCCCGGCTTCAACCCGTCCGACCTGCCGCACGCGGCCAACGACGACGACCCCATCAGCCACATGGAAGTCCGTCAGCAGCTCGGCCTGCGCGACGGCGGCTTCGGCATCATGATCGCCAAGGGGATGGTGGACAGCGTCGAGTACAACGATCAGGGGAATCAGGTCACGCTGATCAAATTCCTCAAGCCGCTCTCCGAACGCCCCGCCTAACACTACAGCGCTGATTCGGCGATCGAGCCTTCCCAAATCAGAAAATGCGAAGCATGAAATCTCCAGGAACTTCAAACAAAGTCAAAGCGGAAATCAAGACTCGCGATTGAATCCGGCTTCTCATTCCTTCGGATTTCGCGCTTCGCATTTTCCGCTTCGGCGTTGCGCCGCTGTGGAGGCTCGTTCTTGACGCCGGGGCGGCCCACCGATAGGGTTCCCTCGCGATGCTCAAACGCACCCCCTTCTACGATTTCCACGTCTCGGCCGGGGCGCGGATGGTCGATTTTGCGGGGTGGGAAATGCCCATCGTCTACCGCTCGATCATCGCCGAGCACGAGCAGACGCGCAACAGCGCCGCCATCTTTGATGTTTCGCACATGGGCCGCCTCCATTTCACGGGGAAAGGCGCAACCGCATTCCTCAACCGGGCATTGACCCGCAACGTCAGCGAGCAGAAAGTCGGCCAGAGCCGCTACAGCCTGGTCTGCAATGACGCCGGCGGCGTGCTCGACGACATCATCATCAGCCGCGACGAACCGCACTGGCTGATGGTCTGCAACGCAAGCAACCGCGAGAAGCTCGTCGCTCATTTCCGCGCCCTGGCGGCAAAAGAGAACCATGCCGTCGAGATGGTCGATCAGACCGAATCGACCGCCATGGTCGCCCTTCAGGGCCCGAAGGTGATCGACCGGCTGTCGGAAGCCCTCCCGATCGACATCCGCTCCATGAAGCGCTACTCGTTCGTCACGGAAGACGTGATGTTCGTCAAGCTCTCGGTCTTCCGCAGCGGCTACACCGGGGAGGACGGGGTCGAGATCATCCTGTCCGCCAAGGCGGCCGCCATGGCGATCAAGCTCCTTTCGGCCGACCTCGATCGCCCAAGCGCCACGCTCCAACCCGCCGGCCTGGGCGCGGGACACGCTACGGCTCGAGGCGGGCATGCCGCTGTACGGCCACGAGCTCGGCGAGACGATCGATCCCCTCGCCGCCGGCCTCGGGTGGGCGGTTGACCTGAACAAAGACTTTGTCGGCGCCGACGCCCTGCGCCGAATCGCCGAGCCCGGGCCACCGCGAACGCTCGTCGGCCTGGAGCTCGACGGCCGCCGCATCGCGCGACAGGGAACGGCGATCAAGCACAACGGCGCCGTCGTCGGGGAAGTCACCAGCGGCACCTTCAGCCCCACGCTTCAAAAAAGCATTGCGATGGCGTACGTCGATTCAGGCGTGTCGTCGATCGGCACCGAACTGGCGGCCGATCTGAAGGGCGTCGATCACCCGGCCAAAATCGTCAAGCTGCCGTTCTACAGCCGGAAGCGATAGACGGATCAACGACCGGCGCCCGTAGGGCACGCATCGCGGGCCGCAACGGCGCCCGGCCGGGTTGCAAGGCCGAAGGGTCGCCCGGCGGGACCGCATCGCCAATTCCGGAACGCGATGCGTGCCCTGCGGGAGCCTTCCGGCCGCCGTTTCGACCGGATCGCCCACCGACCATACCAGCAAGGATTGACTATGCCCGCTCCCACAGATCGTCGCTATCTCGAAACCCACGAATGGCACAAGCTCGATGGCGACACCGTCACAATCGGTATCACCCAGTTCGCGGCCGACGAACTGACCGACATTACCTTCGTCAAGCTCCCCAAAATCGGCGCCGCCCTGGCCAAGAACGGCTCCTTTGGCGAGGTGGAATCCGTCAAAGCCACCAGCGACCTTTATTCCGGTGTTGCCGGCACCATCACGGCGATCAACGAAGAACTGGTCAACAACCCGGCGCTGGTCAATAATGACCCGTACGAGAAGGGGTGGATGATCAAGGTCAAAGTCGCCGGGACCGGCGATTACGACCAGTTGCTTGCGACCGATGACTACCTGAAGAAGACTGGGCACTGACCCTCGGCACCGCAACGCTCGGCCCAGCGCGCCGGGTCGAGCGGCGCGCCCTGCCAAATCCAGAGCCAATCGTCGGGCGACCTTTCTGGGTCGCCCTTTCGTTGTGGAAGGCATCACACCATGAACAACGGATCAGCGATCGCCGCCGAACCTCGCAACGCCACGCCCGGCCGCCACCCCAGCCCGGCGGCCGAGGCGAACGCGCGGATCCTTCCGTCGGACACGTTCGCCCGTCGCCACATCGGCCCGAGCGACGCCGACATTGCCGAAATGCTGAAGGAAATCGGCCTGGGCTCGCTGGAAGAACTCGTCGAGCAGACTGTCCCCGCCGCCATCCGCTCCACGCGGCCGCTCGCCATCGGCGCTCCCCGGGCGGAATTTGAGCTGCTCCAGGACCTCAAGCGCATCGCGTCGCAAAACCAGGTCTTGCGCACCTGTCTGGGCATGGGGTATTCGGACACCATCACCCCGCCGGTCATTCAGCGCAACATCCTGGAGAACCCCGGCTGGTACACCCAGTACACCCCCTATCAGGCCGAGATCGCCCAGGGCCGGCTCGAAGCCCTGCTTAACTTCCAGACCATGGTGAGCGACCTGACCGCCCTTCCGCTCGCCAACGCCAGCCTGCTTGATGAAGCGACGGCCGCCGCCGAAGCGATGACGATGTGCCGCAACGCCGTCGAGACCGACCGCCACACGTTCTTCGTCAGCCGCGACTGTCACCCGCAGACCATCGCCGTCGTCCAGGCCCGCGCAAAGTATCTCGGCATCCAATGTGTCATCGGCGACGAGCAGGTGCTCTCCCGCGGCGACACGAACGGCCATGCCGCCGCCGACGCGGTCAACATCGCCGACCTGTTTGGCGTGTTGCTCCAGTACCCCGCAACCGACGGCCGCATTGTCGATCATGCCGGCGTCGTCGCGGCGGCGCACAAAGCCGGGGCGATGGTCGTCATGGCGGCCGACCTGCTCGCCCTGACCCTCATCAAGCCGCCGGGCGAGATCGGCGCCGACATCGCCGTCGGCTCGACCCAGCGCTTCGGCGTGCCGCTCGGCTTCGGCGGCCCGCACGCCGCCTTCATGGCTACCAAGCCCGAGTACGCCCGCAAGATGCCCGGCCGCATCGTCGGGCTCTCCAGGGATGCGCACGGCCGCCCCGCCCTCCGCCTCGCCTTGCAGACCCGCGAGCAGCACATCCGCCGCGAACGGGCCACCAGCAATATCTGCACGGCCCAGGTCCTTCTGGCCGTCATCGCCGGCATGTACGCTGTCTACCACGGGCCCGCGGGCCTGCGGCAGATCGCCGAGCGCGTGCATGCCCTCGCCAACGCCCTGGCCAACGGGCTGCGCCGCCTGGGCCACAGCGTCGATTCCACTCGGCCGTTCTTCGATACCATCCACGCCACGCCGAACGGGCTGGAGTCATCGACCATCCTCTCCTCCGCTCGGTCGCAGGGGTACAACCTGCGCGACTTCGGCGACGGGACGATCGGCATCGCCCTTGATGAGACGACCACCGCCGCCGACGTGCAGGCCCTGATCGAGTCGTTCGCCGGCGGCAGCACCTTCCGACTGAACGTCGAAGAGCTGGCGGCCGCCCCCGATCACCCGGTGTTCGCCACCCGGCTTCGCACGTCGGCCTACCTCACGCACCCGGTCTTCAACCGCTACCACAGCGAGACCGAGATGCTCCGCTACATGCGGAAGCTCGAATCGCGCGACCTGTCGCTTGCCCACTCGATGATCCCGCTCGGCTCCTGCACCATGAAGCTGAACGCGACCAGCGAGATGATCCCCGTCACCTGGCCCGAGTTCGGCCGCATGCACCCGTTCGCGCCGGCCGACCAGACGCGCGGCTATCAGCAGATGTTCAAGGAGCTGGAGGGCTGGCTTGCCGAGATCACCGGCTTCGCGGCCGTCTCGCTTCAGCCCAACGCCGGCAGCCAGGGGGAATACGCCGGCCTGCTGGTCATCCGCGCCTACCACGAATCCCGCGGCGAGGGGCGGCGCGACGTTTGCCTCATCCCCACCAGCGCCCACGGCACCAACCCGAGCAGCGCGGTCGTCGCCGGGTTAAAAGTTGTCCCCGTCGCCTGTGACGAGCACGGCAATGTCCGCCTCGACGACCTTCAGGCCAAGGTGGATCAGCACCGCGACGACCTGGCCGCGCTGATGGTCACCTACCCCAGCACGCACGGCGTATTTGAGGAAGGCATCCGCGAGATCTGCCAGATCGTCCACGCCGGCGGCGGGCAGGTCTACATGGACGGCGCGAACATGAACGCCCAGGTCGGCCTCTGCAGCCCCGGCGCCATCGGCGCCGACGTCTGCCACCTGAACCTCCACAAGACGTTCTGCATCCCCCACGGCGGCGGCGGCCCGGGAATGGGGCCGATCGGCGTCGCGAAACAGCTCACCCCGTTCCTGCCGGGCCACCCCGTCATCCGGCCCGATTCGGCCGGGGCCCAGGCGATCGGGCCGGTCGCGGCCGCCCCCTATGGCAGCCCGAGCATCCTGCCCATCTCGTGGGTCTACATCGCCCTGATGGGTGGGTCGGGGCTCACTCGCGCGACCCAGACGGCGATCCTTAATGCGAACTACATGGCCGCGCGGCTGGAGCCGCATTTCCCGATCCTGTTCAAGGGGAAGGGCGGCCGCGTCGCCCACGAGTTCATCGTCGATTGTCACGCGTTCGAGCAATCCGCCAACGTGAAGGTCGAAGACATCGCCAAGCGGCTGATGGACTACGGCTTCCACGCCCCCACGATGAGCTGGCCGGAGCCCGGCACCCTGATGATCGAGCCGACGGAAAGCGAATCCAAGGCCGAGCTGGACCGCTTCTGCGACGCACTGATCGCCATCCGCGCCGAGATTCGCCAGATCGAAGCCGGCACGCTGGATCGGATCGACAATCCGCTAGGAACGCCCCGCACACGGCCGCCGCGTTGCTGAGCGACACATGGGCACACAAGTACGGCCGCGAGCTCGCCGCCTACCCCGCCCCCTGGCTCCGCGATCACAAGTTCTGGCCCTCGGTCGGCCGCATCGACAACCCCTACGGCGACAGAAACCTCGTCTGCACCTGCCCCCCCATGGACGCCTACAAAGCCTGAGAAAACCCGCGAGCCGCGCCCGTCAGAAAGCGGTCCCCGTTGCGCTCCGCCGAAACCGCCCCTCCCCCGACGCACCCTCCGAACGAGCCGCGCCCGTCAGGAAGCGGGCAGCCGCCGTACGCGGCGGCTGATCCGTTCGACAAGCGGCTCACGCCCGCCGACGGCGGGCCCCGCTTCATCACGGGCGCGGCTCGTTCAGAGCGATCCCCAACGGCCTTTCGCGAGCCGCGCTCGTCAGGAAGCGGGCAGCCGCCGTACGCGGCGGCTGATCCGTTCGCCGAGCGGCTCACGCCCGCCTCACCCGACGCCCCGATTGAGTTGGCCCACCCCCTCTGATAGCTTTCGCGCATGCCGCGCCAAAGCCTGCTCCCGCCTCGCCAATCGATCCTGATCGCCCTGGCGCTGGCCGGGGCGGCGACGCATTTCATGCTGAACACGCAGTTCGCCCGGCTGAGCCTCACCTACGGCGTTCACTCCCGAGCGGAGGTCATGCGCGTTCAGGTCGAGGACGCGCCGCGCGCGATCCTCCACGGCGTGGGAACGGCACCCTGGCAGTACCGGTACGTTCCGTACGCGCTGGTGGGAAAGCTGATCGAGCGTGGCGCCAGCCCGATCCTCGTGAATTCGACCTTCAAGGCCGTCACGCTGTTCGCGTGGCTGATCGCGCTCCAGGGGTACGTGAAAGTTTGGTCCCCATCGATCTCGGGTCAGGCGTTCGCGACGGCCGCCGGGACGCTGCTCGGGATCGTCGCCATCCCGTGGTACCTTTACAACCTCGAGGATTTCGCTTTCCTCGCGGGCATGACCGCCGCCCTGACCGCCGTCTTCCGGAAACGGTTCATCCGGTTCATCATCGCCGCGGCCGCGGCCTGCGTGTTCAAAGAAGTGGCGGCGACCCTCATCCTGGCCTGGGTGCTGGTTCACCAGTCGTGGCGATCCCTCAGAGTGTCCGAATACGCCCGTCTGGCGATCGGCGGCCTGCTGATCGCCGCGCCGGCGATCCTTGCTACCCTGATTTTTCATCCGCTCGCCAGCGAGACGAATATTCATTTCCCCTACAACGTGGAATGGCGCGTCGTGGACACGCTCCCCCTGCTGATCCTCTTCCTGATCTCCCTTCCGCAGGTAGTGGCGCCCCAGTTCCGGGACAACCTTTACCGCCTGCTCCCATGGTTTGGCCTCCACATCTTGCTGTGCATCGTCTGGGGCATGATCGCCGAGGTTCGGATCTGGTACCCGCTCTCCGCGCTCACCATCCCGCTCCTGATCGCGAGCTTTCAACCAAAAAGCGAGGAGCGGCCGCATGACTCTTCGACGGCTTTGCCGCCGTCTGGTCATTCGCCCGCTCCTCGCCCGCTCGATCCACTCGCGCTGTGAATCGGTCCGACTCACCTGTGGTTCAGCGTTGGGTCCATCATGGTGGACTGGTAGAAGATGCGATAGCGATCGCCGCGCGCCAGGCTCCGGTCGTAGACCGGGCGGGTGTTGAGCGTCAGACGATCGGCCGTCGGATCGAGCATCAGCGCATCCCCGCGCAGCATGCGGCCGGAGTAGACGACGCTGTTGCTCGACGAATCGACCACCCACACCGTCCCTTCCGAATCCGCAACAAAGTCGGATCGGCCGACGCCTTCCGCCCGAAGCGTCGCCGACTGCGACACTTCGACCGGCCGGACGACCATCGCTGCCGGTGTGGCGACCGCCCCCGGGGTGCTCACGCTGGCCGCGGTGACCGCATCAGGCGTCGTTCCTGGGAACGGGTCGGCGCCCGCCAAGAAGAAGACGCGGCGATTGTGATTCGGAAGCTCCGAGTTGTAGACCACGCGCCCGTTGACCGTGAACTGGCTCATCTTGAGCGTCGGGTCCACCACGACCTTATCGCCGCGGACGACCTTCCCCGCGTAGACGATCCCATTGTTTTCTGTATCACTCACCCAGACGGCGCCATCAGCGGCGGCGGTGTATTCAACCCGCTGCCGACCTTCCGCCTTGAGGCTGGCGGCCGCCGGCACCTGCGGCGGGCGGGGGACCAGCGCTTCCTGCACCGTCGGCACCGCTGTCGTATCGGCCGCCGACGAGAAATAGACCTTGTGATCGTGGTGCGAGATGCCCTGATTCGCCACCACGCGATCGTTGATCGTCACCGTGTTGGCGTCGGGGTCGAGCACCACCCGATCGCCATGATGGACGGGGCCGGAATAGTTGATGTTGTTGTTCCCGGCCTCGGCGATCCAGATGGTTCCTTCACCGTCGGACGTGTAAACGACGCGCTGATCCCCCTGCGTCTTGACGATGGCGGACGCCGGCACCGCGCTCGGGCGTTCCGACGCGCAACCCCCACCCGCGACCAACGCAAAGCCGAACAGCGCCGGCATTGCCAGACGACGTGCAACTGTCATGGCATACTCCTTCTGAATGAGGCGATTGAAACGAGGCCCGCGCCGCACATGCGGAACTACGCGGTCCGACAATCCAAGTCGCAACAGCGATGCCACCTTCTAAGCCCGCCGTCCCTCGCACGCAAATTCTCACCAAAACCGCGGGCCCGCTTGCCTTTCCTATTTTAGACGGTTTATACTTAAACTATATGGCGGAGGATGGGTCAGGGCGGCCGCGAACGATCCCGCTGACGTGCCTCGAAGACGCCGCCAGCGTCCGGCTTCGCGTCTGGGTGGAGTTTGTTCGGGCCTACCACCGCCTGCATCGCATGCTCGAACAATTGCTCGCCTTCCAGGCGCTGACCGTCCCGCAGTTCGACGTGTTGGCCACGCTCCATCTGGGCGAAGGGATGACCCAGCAGGAACTGGCCGCGCAGCTCCTGGTGACGAAGGGGAACGTCTGCGGTGTGCTCGATCGGCTGGAGGCGCTCGGGTGGGCGCGCCGGCAGCCCGACCTGCGGGATCGCAGGGTGAACCACCTGTACCTCACCGAGGCCGGCCGCCAAAAGCTGGCGGCCGTCCTCCCCGAACATCACCGGCAGTTGCTGCGTCTGATGGCGTCACTCGACAATGAAGATGTCGCCGCCCTGTCCCGGATCGCGATGAAGCTGGATGCGGCCGCCGACGCCGACGAGGCGACGGCCCCGCGCCCGACCGCGCCGCGGGCGACGACTTGATGAACAAAGCCTTTTCTCGTCGCGGCCGCCCGATGGCGTCATCGCCGGCCGCCGACGCGCTTTTCACGAAGGAGCCTTCCATGCAGCGCTTGCTCTCTCTCGCCGCGATGATCGCCGCGTTCGCGTTCGCCGCGCCGGCCCAGGCCCAGACGTACAAGGCCGACCCGGTCCATTCGTCGGTCCTGTGGCAGGCCAACCACGTGAACGTCGGGCATGTCTGGGGCCGGTTTAACGACTTCTCCGGCACGTTTAAGCTCGACGCGGCCGACCCGACCAAGGACACGTTCGAAGTTGAAGTCAAAGTCGCCAGCGTGGACAGCAACCAGCCCAAGCGCGACGCCCACCTGAAGAGCCCCGACTTCTTCAACGCCGCCCAATACCCCACGATCACCTTCAAGAGCACGTCCGTGAAAAAGGGTGAAGGCAAGATGCTCATCGCGACCGGCACCCTCACGATGCACGGCGTGACCAAGCCCTTCGCCGTCCCGCTCGAACTGCTCGGCAAAGGCGAATTCCCCGCCGGCGTCAAACGCCAGGGCCTGGAAGCCACCATCGTCGTCAAGCAGAGCGAGTTCGACATGAAAGGCATCCCCAACGCCCCCGGCGCCGTCGGCGACGACATCAAGGTCGTCGTCAGCTTCGAAGGAATCGAGCAGTAGGAAGTGCTGAATGCTGGAATGCTGAATGCTGAATGGGGAAGACGGAAGCTTGGCCGATCAGGGCCGCTCCTCGGTTTCTTCCTTCATTCAGCATTCAGCATTCCGCCTTCCGCATTCCCATTCAGCATTCAGCATTCCAGCCTTCAGCATTTCCATTCATCCTTCATCCTTCATCCCTCCCCTCCATGTTTTCCCTCACCGAACTTCTTCGCGGCATCGTCGCCCCTGCCCTGCTGGCCGGTTCACTGACGGCCATCGGCTTGTGGCGCGGGTGGCGCTGGGCCATTCCCGTCGCCGTGGCGGCCGCCTTCCTCACCGGCTACGCGCTTCTCGCGGCGGCCGTCCCCGCCCTCCCGCCCCGCAACGGGACCGACTGGCTCTTCTGGCTCGCCATCCCTCTCGCCGCCCTGGGGGTGCTTGACGCAGCGGTCCCCCGCCGATTCAACTGGCTCCTCGGAGCGGCCGCCGGGCTCTCCTCCCTCGCCATCGTCCTCCCGGTCGTCCCCGGCGCCATCTCCTCCGCCGGAGCGGCCGCCATCGCCGTCGCCGCGGCCCTCGCCGGCGCCGCCCTCCTCTTCGCACTTGATGTAGCCGACCACCACCTCGGCCCCGCCGCCGTCCTGACCGCCCTCTGCATCGCCGCCGCCGGCGCCGGCGTCACGGTCATGTCCTCCAACCAGCGCGTCCTCGGCTTCGACGGCCTGGCCGCCGCGGCCGCCCTCGGCGCCCCCGCCGTCCTGACCCTGCTCGACCACCTCCGATCTCCCACCCGCCGCCGCTTCACCGCCCCCCTCGGCCGCCCAGCGTCGATCGCCCGCCCGGCCGCGCTCCTGGCCCTCCCCCTCACGATCACCCTCCTCATCGGCGGCCACGCCTACGCCGACCCCGGCATCACCTGGCCCCAACTCACCACCCTGGCGGCCGCCCCAGCCTTGCTCCTGCTCGCGCTCCTCATCCCACCAACTCGCCCCGCGCTCCGCGTGATCGTCGGGCTGCTGGCGGTGACGGTCGCCGTGGCCGCAGTGACCGGCCCAGCCGCGTTAGCGGCGAAGAACGCGGCGGAGACGATGGGGAGCGATCCGTATCAGTGATCCTGCTCGCCTGCGAGCCCCCAACTCGACCAAGAGGAACGGCTGCACTCCGCTCGAGATCTGGCCGCATGGAATCCGCGGTCGAAATGACTCGGGCGATCGCTCTTGCCCCTCAATTCAAGGTGCCAAAGACGCTGGTGAGATGCCTTACGATGTCCGTATCGATGGCTGCGACGTCGGACGCGTCGTCGGCCGGCCCGGCGGCTGCGTCCACTCCCACCCCTCCCGCGTGATCACCACTTCGTGCGGGCGGCCGCCGACGGTGTTGGGGGTGACCGGCGCGGTGAGCGCCGTGTGCATCAGGTCCGCGTGGAGCGCGCGGACTTCGGCGATCGGCTTGTGCTCGACGGCGCGCCAGCTTGGCATGGTGATCTGCTTCTGGCCGTCGCCGCCGGTGACGATGCTCAGGGGAGCGTACTCGTGCTCCTCGGTGGTCAGCGTGTCGTGGCGGCGCTGCCAGAAGAGCTCGACGAGCCGCGGCTCTTCCGGGCCGGCACCGAAGCCGGCGACCCAGAAGTTGCAGCCGTTGGGCAGGTCCCCCAGCGAGCGGAGGCGCGAGCGGATGAAGGGGTGGGCGAAGGCGCGGAGTTGGTCGGCGATTTCCAGAATCGTGTGGTTGCCGGGCTCCAGCCGCTGGAGGAAAGGGGCGAGGAACGCATGCAGCGGCCGCTCGGCAAGGCGGTTCTCCCCCATGTGGGCGATCACCAGCGGGTGATCGGGGATGGGGAAGATCTTCTGGAATCGGTCATTGAGCGCGATCACCACGCCGCGCTCGGCGAGCGTGGAGCGGCTGTCGGAGGTGATGACGATCGCGTCGTGCAGGACCGAGCCAATGACCAGCGTCATGGCGGGATCGTATCAGCACCAGACGCGGCCGCAATCGGAGAAGGGGAAGGTTCACAGTCGCAGTGTGGCGATCTTTTGTGGCAAAACGCGATCTGACCGACACTGTTCGCGCGGTCGAGACGTTCGACTGCCGTAAACGAGGGGAACAGCCCGTCGCCCGACGGGGCACTCCTGGATTACCCTTTATTCTTGGCGCTCTTCCCTGGCGTCCTTGGCGTCTTGGCGTTCACTGCCCTTTCACCTCGCCTGCAGGCCGGGAAAGGGAGATGAACGCCGAGACGCCAAGAGCGCCAAGGGAAGAAACGCCAGGGGGGAAATGGGAGGGCCGAACTCGGGCGCATTGATTCGTCAGGCACGCGTTGCGTCGCATTGCGTGCCGGCTTCGGGGGCGGGGTCGGCTGGGCGAAGTTTTGGCCTCACAAATTGGGTGGGCGCGGTGGCGGCACGCGATGCGTGCCCTACCGTCCCGTCGCACACAGGCGGCGGCATTTTTAGTTCGGTCCACCTATGGGATGGTCAGCGGGTGTACAATTCGGGGGATGTCCGGTGCGGCGGCGGGGTCGGTGGTTGGAGCGCTATGGACCTGTTCGGCGACGTGCGGAAGAAGAACATGGATCGCGTGGCGCCGCTGGCGGCGCGGATGCGGCCGCGGTCTTTGGACGAGTTCGTCGGGCAGGAGCATTTCCTGGGGCCGGGCAAGCTCCTGCGCCGCATGCTCGAGGCGGATCGGCTCACCAGCGTCATCTTCTATGGCCCGCCGGGAACGGGGAAGACGACGCTGGCCCGGCTCATCGCCACCTACACCCGCAGCCACTTCGAGCAAGTGAACGCGGCCGCCGTCGGGGTGAAGGACGTTCGGGCGATCCTGGATGCGTCGAAGGAGCGGCTGGGCAACTCGGGCGGCCGCACCGTCTTCTTTCTGGATGAGATCCACCGCTTCAACCGCGCCCAGCAGGACATTCTTCTGCCGGACGTGGAGGCGGGTTATGTGCTGCTGGTCGGGGCGACGACGGAGAACCCGTTCTTCGCCGTCAACTCGCCGCTGGTGAGCCGCAGCCAGATCTTTCAGTTTGCGCCGCTGTCGGAAGAAGATATCCGCACGCTGCTGCTCCGCGCGATCGCGGACCCGGAGCGCGGTTTTGGGAAGTTCACCATTCGGGCGGACGACGACGCGCTGAAGCTCTGGTCAACCCTGTCCGACGGGGACGGCCGCCGGGCGTTGATGGCGCTGGAGGTGGCGGTCCTGTCGCTGATGAAGGAGAGCCCCCGCGGCAGCGGCGCCGACGCTGCGATCCACATTTCGCTCGATGTGGCCGAGCAATCGATCCAGCGGAAGGCGATCGTCTACGATGGAACGGGGGATGAGCATTACGACGCCGCCAGCGCGCTGATTAAGAGCATGCGCGGCAGCGACCCGAACGCGGCCGTCTACTGGCTCGCCCGGATGCTGGAGGCGGGCGAAGACCCGCGCTTCATCGCGCGGCGGATCGCGATTCTGGCGTCGGAGGACATCGGCAACGCCGACCCGCGAGCGCTGCTGGTGGCGGCCGCCGCGTTCGACATTGTGGAGAAGGTGGGGATGCCGGAGGCGCGGATCACCCTCTCGCAGGCGGCGATCTACATGGCCACCGCGCCAAAGAGCAACCGGTCCTACGCGGCGATCAGCGCCGCCTTGAAGGACGTGCGGGAGGGGCGCACGCTGCCTGTCCCACGGCACCTGCGCGACGGGCATTACGCAGGCTCGGAGCGGCTGGGGCACGGCAAAGGCTACAAATACTCACATGATTATGAAAACGGATATGTCGAGCAGGATTACCTTGGGGTCGATAAGGTTTACTACGAGCCGACAGATCGAGGGTACGAGGTTGAAATAGCCGAAAGACTAACGGCGTGGGGGCGGCGGCGGTCAGATCAGGAGGGGGCACCAGCGACCGGCGCGGCGGAAACGCCGCCGGAGTCGGCTGACAGGTCGCGAGCGGTGTGACGATTTAAGCAAGTCAGTTCCACAACGCGCAAGCGGCCTCAGCGATAAAGACCTTTGCGTGGACCGCTGCACTCCTTTCCGTGAACAGGCATTTCGTGTGAGGTTGCAAACGATCGTCAGAGAGTCAAACTGATGTGCGACGGGCTGCTGCCCAGGGCATAGTTGGAGCGTATCATATACGTGGGGCGGCGCGATCGGTGCCGAAACCGGCTCAAAGGATTGGACGTAATGAGTGACATGACCAACAAGCCGGCGATACGGCGTCAGTTGCGTGAAACGCTGACGGCGTTGTCCGAGGCTGATCGGCATGCAAAGAGCCTGGCGGCGTGTACGTTCGTGGCGAACACGCCCGAATTCGCGGCCGCGTCGGTCGTCATGCTGTACCTGAGCACCCCGCAGGAACTGGATACCGCATCCCTCGCGCTTCGCTGCTGGCAGGCCAATAAGTCGGTCGTTGTCCCCAAGGTGAGTTGGGATCAGCGTCGAATGCTTCCCGTGGAAATTACGAGCCTGCAGACTGGGGTCACCACGATCGGCCCTGGCATCCCCCAGCCCGAGTCGGGCAAGCCGATCCCAATCGACATGATCGATCTGGTGATCGTGCCGGGCCTTGGCTTCACGGCGACCGGCTACCGCATCGGCCGCGGCATGGGGTTTTATGATCGCTTTCTGGCACAGGCCGAATTTGTCGGCGTCTCCTGCGGCCTGGCGTACGAAGAACAAGTCGTCCCTGAACTACCCGTGCTTGACCATGACGTTCCGCTCAGTATGCTGGTGACAGATCGCGCCATCCGCCGCTTTGTCTCGAATTGCATCAGCAGCAAGCCGTGAGCGAGGCAACCATTGAACGGCGGCGCCTGAAATCCCGGCGGGACCGTCCAGCGCTCTGGGAACCAAGCTGCGTTTGAATGACCTGAGGCATTCCCGCTTCGCCGCGGGAGCCGTTGCACGCGTTGACACGATGGATGTCGAAGCGGCCGCCGCTTCCGCTGACCGAGAACATGGAGGTTCTCTTGGCTTCTCGCAATCGCACCAGCCGTGTCGCCCTCTTCTTCCTCTTTACGGTGATCGCCGCCGGCGTGGGCGTCTACATCCATAAACTGCAAAAGCTGGCTTCGCAAAACGCGGAGATCAACCGAGACGCGCTGCTCGTCCAGCCGAAAGTGGTCCCGGTCTTGGCCGTCGAGAAGCCCGCGGACGCGCCCGCGCCTGGAAAGTTGGCGCCCGGCACGAAAGAGAACGTGGTACAGGCGTCGGCCCGACAGACGGCGACGGTCCAGCCGGCGCCCGGGGGGTCTTCGCAGAAGCTGATCGCCGACGCGAAGGTGAAAGCCGACGCGGGCGACCTGCTTGGCGCCCGGGCAACCCTCAACGACCCGCTCAACTCTGGTCTACTCGGCGAAGCCGACGCCGACGCCGTCCGCCGTGCCCTGTCGGACCTCAACCAGAAACTGGTCTTCTCCGCCCGGCACTACAACAACGACCCCTGGTCCGAGTCCTTCCCGCTCCAACCGGGCATGCGGCTGCAGCCGATCGCCAACAGGTATGACATCACCTGGCCGCTGATCTGCCGCGTGAACGGCTACGAGCCGACCGACGCCGGCGCCCGCCGCATCCGCGCCGGGCAGGTGATCAAGGTCCTGAAGGGCCCGCTCCACGCCCTGGTGACCAAGCACGCGTTTCGGCTGGACGTCTACCTGGGCGGGCTGCCCGGCGAGGCCGGCGCGACGTATATCACCAGCTTCCCCGTCGGCCTGGGCAAGGATGACTCGACGCCGACCGGCCTGTGGACGGTTGAGCCGCGGAACAAGCTCCTCCACCCGACCTACTACAGCCCGCGCGGCGAAGGGATCTACAAGTCCGACGACCCGAAGAACCCGCTTGGCGGGTACTGGATCGGGCTGAAGGGGGAAGACGGGGCCGCTTTGGGCAAAAAGTCCTACGGCATCCATGGCACCATCGACGCCGATTCCGTCGGCAAGCAATCGTCGATGGGCTGCATCCGCCTCCGCCACGACGACATCGCGATGGTCTATGACCTGCTCGTTGAAGCCAAAAGCCGCGTCAGCGTTAAGGACTAAGGACGCTCGATATTGGGTGACGGACCTCCCGGAAAGCACGGACAGCAAATCTTCCTTCGCGTCTGATTTCTGCTTCTCCTCGCCTTGATCCTTCCTTTCGGATTTCGCGCTTCGGATTTAGGATTTTTTCGCCGGGGGTAGAGAGTCATGCGGCTCTTTTTCCGCCGGCCTATCGTTGTGCGGTGGAGACGACTCGGACGACCATCGGCCGCATCCTGACGCGTACGAGCGGGTTCCTGACGACCGTCAGCTCGCATTCCCTTCAACCCTATCGCGGCTGCGCCCTGGGCAACAGCCTGTGCGGCGTCGGCTGCTACGTTCGGCATAATGGGCTGATCACTCGGGGGAAAGTGTGGGGGAGCTTCGTCGAGGCCCGCACCAACGCCGCCGAGGCCTACGTCGCCGAGTACGACACCGAGCGCGCCTTTGCCCGGCGGACGAGCGGGCGATTCGGCATCTTCCTCTCCAGTTCCACCGAGCCTTTTCAGCCGCTGGAGCGAACCGAGCACGTGACCCGGCGCGTGCTCGAGGCGATGGTTGACCGCCCGCCCGACCTGCTGATCCTGCAATCCCACTCGCACCACATCGCCGACTACATGGATCACTACCGAACGCTGGCCGCGCGCTGCGAGCTTCGGCTGCATGTGAGCATCGAATCCGATCGCGATCGTCTTCCCGGCCTTCCCCCGTCGGCCAGCCCCGTGGCCAACCGAATCGACGCGTGCGGGCGTCTCAAGGCGGCCGGCCTGCGGACGGTGGTGACGGTGTCCCCCCTGCTCCCGATCGACAACCCTGACCGGTTCTTCGGCCGGCTGTCTGTGGTGGCCGACGCCGTCGTGATCGACCACTACATCGGCGGCGACGGCTCCCGCGACGGCGGCCGCACCCGCCGGACGTCACTGCCGATCGCCATGGCCGAAGTCGATCCGCGCTCGACCGCGCTCGCCTACCGAGACGCAATCGCTGCCCGTTGCGCGCCGACACTTCCCCGGACAGGTCGGCCTGAACATCGACGGCTTCGCGGGGCGCTTCCAACGCACGTAAAGGGGTCAGAAGGTATTTTCCCGGAAATACCTTCTGACCCCTTTACGAAGCGCGGGGCAGCAAAAAGGGGTCTGGAGGTATTATCTTTTGGGGGAATACCTTCTGACCCTTTTTAGTGGGCCGCGGGGTTGGCGAGGCTGGAGAGGATCATTTCGGCGTGGCGGGCGGTGGCGCCTTGTTGGGAGCGGACGGTGTCCCGGGCGCGGCGGCCGAGGGTGGCGGCGGTGGCGGGGTCGGCCAGGGCGTCGCCGACGGCGGATTCAAGTTGGGCGGCGCCGGTCACGACGCGGATCGCATCGACGGCGCGGAAATGGGACATGGCGTCGGCAAAATTTTGCGTCCAGGGGCCAACGATCGTCGGACGGCCCAGGGCGGCCGGTTCGATCATGTCGCTGCCGCGTTGTCGGGGGCCTAAGTCGATGAGCGTGCGGCCGACGAAGACGACCGTCGCCAGGGCGTAGAACTTTCGCAACTCGCCCATCGTGTCGCCCAGGACCACCGGCCGCGGGAGCTCGTTAGATATCAAGGCGTTCCCCGGGTCCCGAGGCGTCGAAGGCATCGGCGCAGCCAGCGGGTCGCCGATCCCCGTACCACCAGCCGGGCGTGAGCGGCGGAGGAGGGGGAAGCCTTCCCGCTCGATCAGGCCGGCCACTTCATCAAAGCGTGGCGGGTGACGGGGGACGATCACCAGCCGCAGGGTGGGATGGCGTTGGAGCAGGGCGCGGTAGACGGTCAGCAGGATCTGCTCTTCGCCCGGCCCGGTCGATCCGGCGACAAAGATGGGTTCGGCGTCGGGCCTCAGCGCCACGGCCGCGGCGAGCGCATCGGCTCCGTCGATCGTATCGGCGACCTGGGCCGTGTCGAACTTCATCGTCCCGGTCACCCGAACCCGCTCGGGCGGCGTGCCGAGTGCGATGAAGCGGGCGGCGAACGTCTCGTCCTGGGCGCCGACGGCGCTCAATCGGGCGAAAGTGGGGGCGATCAGCGGCTTGAGCCGCCGATACCCGTTGAAGCTGTATTCGGTCAGGCGGCCGTTGACGACCAGGACGGGGATACCGCGTTCGTGGCATCGGGCGACCAGGTTCGGCCAGACCTCCAGCTCCATCAGGGCGACGGCCGCCGGACGCAGGCGCGTCAGCGCGCGGTCGATGGCGGAGCTGAAGTCGAGCGGGAATCGGATCAGCGTGACGCGGCCGTTGCCGCCAAAGAGCTGCCCGCCGCGGGCGTGGCCCGTTTCTGTGGTCGTGCTGACAACGATACGCAGCCCGGCGCGGGCATCGAGCAATGTTTTGACGAGCGCAGGCGTTGCGTTGACTTCTCCGACACTGACGGCATGAACCCAGACGACCGTGCCGCCTGGGGAAAGTTCGGGGATATCGCGGCCGAGGCGGTGTCGGAAAGCGGCAGCCACCTTCCGCCTGGCCTTGGGCGCGATCAGCCAGTATGGGGCGGCGGCGACAACGGCGGCCCCATAGGCGATGTCATACAGATTGACCACGCGGCGTGCTCTCCGTGCCGAGCCTCTCGATCCGGCGCGGCCGCAACGTTGTAATCGCAAAGGCCGCAGAGGGGTAGCATCGCGACGATGGCGGTGGGAGCCGTGATTCCGCAAGCGGCGTGCGGTTGCCGGTCGAGCCCGCACACGCGTCACAGCGCGCGTGAACGGCCACTGGACGTGGTGTGCAAGAATGCCTCGTGAAGTGGCGACCGTCGCGCAGACGCTCTACCCTCGCTCACGGCGGCGGCGAGCCGACGGATTGGGCGGCCCTGACGATTGCTAAAGGAACGTGTCAGATTCGGGATAGGCTGGCCGTCTACTCTTTGGGAATGTCTCGTAAGGGTTCGCGGTTGAGCCCGACCCACACGCACCGGCGCGACTGAATGCCAAGGCGGCAATCAGACCTCAGCGCCACCCGACCTTCCGAGCCTCAATTGGTGTCCGCGACATGCAGGCGGGTGACTGCGCGCGAATCGGCGGCCGTTTTGGCCGGTATTGGCCTTCCGAGTAGCCCTTGGATTAGCCCAGGTAGAGCCCACGGCATTCGATGTACTGAATGACGCGCTGTGGCAACAGGTAGTCGATGGGTTGACCGACCCGGATGCGCTCGCGGATGTCGGTGGCGCTGATATCGATCAGCGGCGCTCGGACCACCTGATGCCGCAGGGGTTGCAACGCCGCGGGAAGGGTTTCCCACGGGCAGCGCCCAACCCGGCCGTGCCATAACGACGAACTGGATCAGGTTCAAAAGCGCGTCGGCTTCGTGCCAAGTTGGCAGATTGGCCACGCTGTCCCCGCCAATCAGCCATGAGACGTCGCTCCACCCTGAGGCGAGGAGTCCGCGGGCGGTGTCAACGGTGTAGGAGGGGCCGTCGCGAGAGAGTTCCAGGTCGTTAACCTCGAACAACGGGTCATCGGCGATGGCCGCCCGGCACATGGCGAGGCGATCGGCCGCTGACGCGATCGCATCGCCCGATTTGTGCGGCGGCCGGGCACTGGGAATGAGGACGACCCGGTGGAAACCGGCGGCCTCGGCAACCGCGCGGGCACAGATGAGATGGCCGTGATGCGGCGGGTTGAAGCTCCCGCCGAAACAGAGCTTTTTCAAGGATGACCCCGGTAACGCGGCCTCGGATGACATCATTTGAAATAGGTCGGTATCGATCTTGCGACGTTGACCAAACAGTGTTGAAACAGCGTTTTATCTGCCAAAATTGCTGCGGAAACGAATATAGTCTGCACAGGTGTCCAGTGGGGCCTGAAATTTCTGGCGGTTATAAATTCTGGCGTAAATCGTTCGTCACATACGCTTTATGCGATGAACCGCTGGCCGCGCAGGGCGTATTGAAGGAAGGTGGTTGACTGGTGGACGAATCATGCACTCGGCGACGGAACGTCAGCCACCGCGAAGTTGTAGCGAAACAAACGGCCGCGAAACCGCGGCAAGCCCAGAAAGTGAGGGCGGCCATGGCGACATTGACAACCAAGAGCGTCCGGACTCCTCGAGCCACTCCTATCCCCCGCGTGATGCGGCAGAAGGTGGAAGGCCTGCTCGAAGAATCGTACGCATTCATGGATAGCCCGGTCTTTACCGAAAAGGACATCGAGCAACGTCTGTTCGACTTCGACAAAGAGCCGGAACTACCGCTGACCAGTTGGTATCAGCCGACGCGCGATGAGGCGGTGGACGAAACCATCTCCGGCGCGCCACAGTTGATGACGGCGAAGGAAGAGCGCCTGATGTTCATGCGCTTCAACTTCTCCAAGCTGAAGCTGTCGAAGGTACAGGAGAAGATCAAGCAGGACGGCCTTACGCGGGAATTGGCCGAGCAGTTCCTCGAATGGCATCGCCGTTTCGAGCATTTCCGCGAGTACCTGGTGCGGACCAACCTCGCCCTGGTGCTGGCGATGGCCAAGCGAACGCGACTGGGCGACGTTGACTTCGCCGAGGTGGTCAGCGAAGGGAACATGGCGCTGATCCGCGCGGTGGATAAGTTCAGCGTGGATCGCGGCTTCAAGTTCAGCACGTATGCGTGCCGCGCGATCCTGAAGGCATTCAGCCGCACCGCTCTGAAGTCCAACCGGCACAAGAGCCGCTTCCCGGTCGAGTTCGAGCCGGACATGGAGAAGAGCGACTGGCAGGATCGCCGGCGCGATGCGGTTGAGGAAGATTGCATCGACGAGTTGAAGGCGATCGTCGATCGTAACCTGGCCGACCTTTCCAACGTGGAAGAGACGGTCATCCGACGCCGCTTCAACTGGGAGCAGCAGGAAGAGCATCCGCTGACGCTTGAAGAGGTGGGGGCGATTATCGGGGTGACGAAGGAGCGCGTGCGCCAGATTCAGAACAAGGCGCTCGCCAAGATCCGAAACGTGATGGAAGAAGGCGTCTTGCGGAACAAGCCGCGGTCGGCCGATGAAGAGCGCGCTGACGCATCGGGCGATGGTTTCGCGCACGAGTTCCCAGCGACGGCCCCCAGAGCGTAATGGGCCCGAAGAGATGGCTGGCGCGAAAGCGTCAGGCGTAGGCACGCGAGCCGGGCGATCCCACAGTCGCCCGGCTCGCTTTTCTTTTTCGCCCACCGCGAGCTTCCAGAGAAGCAACGCATCGCGGCGTACATCAGACCGAGTTCTTGAGGGACGTCCAACGCGCGAGCACCTTGGTGCCAACGGCGCTGATGGACGCGATGGCGGCGACGACAATCAAGCCCGCGATCAGCGCGTATTCCAGCACTTCCCCCCCGGACTCGTCGGACGCGAGCCGGCGAAGGAGAGAAATGTGCCCCTCCCCCGCCTCGGCCCGCCGGTCATCTCGTTCCATCGTTCGCTCCGAGGGTACTGAAGGTTCGCGCCCCTTCCAAAGGTCATATCGGATCCGAATCGTTCCAACTTGACGCATTTGTAATCAAGACCTGGGGCCGAGCCGCTTTTTACGCGTTTCATGCTCAGGATGCGACGTCCGGATAATCCGCTTGAACCTGCAGGATCCGATCGATGCACCGCAACAACGCATCGAAAACGCGCGGGTCGAAGTGGCGGGCCTGCTCGTCGCTCATGATTTTCAGGCACTGATCCACCGGGTACCCCTTTTTGTAGGGCCGGGCACTGGAAAGCGCGTCGAACACATCGGCGACCGCCGTGATGCGGCCCGCCATCGGGATGCCCTCCCCCGCCAGGCGACGCGGATAGCCGGAGCCATCCCACCACTCGTGATGCGTCAATGCGATGCTTGCCGCCAGGTCGAGCAACGGGTGCGACGCCTGGGGAAGCTCGCCCGCGGGGAGGCCGAATTCCACCGGGACCGTCCAGGTCTCGGCGTTTGCCGGGGGCTGCACGATCCGATGCCCGATCTCGCAGTGCCGCTTCATCTGATCCCGCTCGGCCGCGCTGAGCGGCCCGGGCTTCAGGAGGATCGAGTCCGGCAGGCCGATCTTGCCGACATCGTGGAGCTGCGCCGCCGTTCCGAGCATCGCGGCCTCCGGCTTCGCAAAGCCCAGCGTCGCCGCCAGGATGGCGACGTACCGCCCGACCCGGATGACATGGCGGCCGGTCACGTCATCGCGCAGTTCGGCGGCGCACGCGAGGCAATGAATCACCTGGAGCCGCGACGCCTCCAGTTCGGCCGTGCGTTGCCGGACCTGCATCTCGAGCTGTTCGGAGTAGCGGGCCAGATGGTCATGGTGGGCCTTGACGATCAACGCGTTGCGCAGCCGCGGGATCAGGTCGCCCGCGTCAACCGGCTTGGCAAGGAAGTCCGTCGCCCCCGACTCCAGCGCGCGGCTCTTGGTCTCGGAATCGGTGGACGCGGTCAGGATCAGGACGGGCACATATCGAAGCCGCTCGTCGGCGCGGATCATGCGAAGGATCTGAATCCCATCGACCTGCGGCATCATGACGTCGAGCAGGACGACATCGGGCATCTCCGCGCGGATCAGGCCCATCGCCGTCGTCGAATCCGACGTGGTGACAAACTGGCTGTACCCAACCCCCTGAAGGTATTTGCGGACGACTTTGATGTTGATCGGTTCGTCATCGACGATCGCGATCTTCGGCGTTACCGCCTCTCCAGGCCGGTGCGGGCCGGCGGCGTCGGCGAACATGGTCGCGGCCGAGGCGCCGTTCGCGGAGCCGAGCATCGTCTGAGTTGGAGGGGCAGTCAAAGTCATGTCCGACACTCGACTCAAAGCGGACCTTGCGGGCGCTCAGCGGAGTGACCCGCCGCACAGTTGCAATGCGTCCGACGTTCGGGCGCCACCGACGCGTGGGCTTGCTTCGGGCCGCCGCGTGGCCAGGGTGCTTTGATCAAACGCCCAGCCCGTGCCCATTCTCGTCGCGGCCGCCGCCGCTCCCGCCATTCTCGATCGCCGACGGCGGAACGATCCGGCTCGCGATCCGCTGCAATTCGCCTATGGCGCTGCCGATCTCTTCCAGCCGCCCGTCCCGTGACAACTGCTCCAGGTTCCGCGCCGGCGAAGTCAGGGCATCGAAACCCGCTGTCCCACCCGACCCCTTCAGCCAATGGGCAAGGGAGGCAAGCTGCGACAGGTCCTGGCCCTGCCAGGCGTCGTTCATTGCCTTCAACTGGCTCTGCAGCCGCTCGATGAATTCTTCCACGATGGCGCAGAACTCAGGATCGGCCGTTGGAAGGGTCGACTTGATGACCGCTTCGCCTGTTTCGTGGGCCTTCGTGCCGGCCTTGCCTTGCGAATGAGGTGCCGGCGGCGGGGCCGCGGCCGCTTCCGCGACGACGCCGGCCGCCTCGCCGACAGTTCGGACCAGGAGGTCCATATCGATCGGCTTGGTCAGGAAACCGCTACATCCGGCGGAACGGCATTTCTCCTCATCGCCGCGCATCGCGTGGGCCGTGAGAGCGATGATCGGCTTGGCATATCCGCGGCTCCGCAGAAGGCGGGCGGCGGTGTAGCCATCCATGATCGGCATCTGCATGTCCATCAGGATGACGTCGTAGCTGCCGCGGAGGGCCAGTTCGGTTCCGGTCTTACCGTCCTCCGCGCTGTCGATGGTGACGCCGGCGCGGCCGAGCACGAGCTGGATCAGTTTGCGGTTGGAGACGCCGTCCTCGACGAGGAGCACCTTCAGCGGCGGCAGCGTGAGGGACTGTGCCACGGACGCCTTGCCGGCCGCCAGGGTTTTTGACGCCGCTTCGGCGGTGAGCATTCGAACGCCGGCGAGCGTGCCGATGCCGATCTCGAGCGTGAACGTGCTCCCGGCGCCCGGCTCGCTCGTCACCGTCAGGCTCCCGCCGAGCGCCTCGGCGATCTGGCGGCTGATCGAAAGCCCCAGCCCGGTGCCGCCGAACCGGCGCGTGATCGACGTATCCGCCTGGGCAAAGGGCTGAAAGATGCGGCCGAGCGCCTCGGGCTTCATGCCGATGCCGGTGTCGATCACGTTGACGACCAATCGGGCTTCATCGCCCCTACGCTCGACGCGCGGGACAACCCGGACCGAGCCGCGCTCGGTGAACTTGATCGCGTTGCCGATCAGGTTGGTGACCGCCTGGCGCAGGCGCGTGGCATCGGTCTCGATCGTCTCCGGCACCGGCCCGTCCCACTCCACCCGCAGCGCGATCCCCTTCTGCTCGGCGCGGACCGACAAGATCGATTGCACTTCCGACAGCAGCGCGTAGGGCGAGCACGGGTCCGTTTCGATCTCGAGGCGGCCGGACTCGATCTTGGACAGGTCCAGGATGTCGTTGATCAGGTCCAGCAGGTGCTGCCCGCTCGAGTGAATGGTGTCGAGGTGTTCCTGTCGTTCCGCCTCCGTCTCGGCGTAGCCGCGCCGCAGCACGTCGGCGAAGCCGAGGATCGCGTTCATCGGCGTCCGGATTTCGTGGCTCATCCGGGCAAGGAATTCACTCTTAGCGCGGTTGGCCTCTTCGGCGGCATTCTTGCTCTTGCGGAGCTCGACTTCTTTTCGCTCCAGGAGGGTCACGTCGTCAAAGCTGGCCAGGACGCCGCGGTACTTGCCCGAGTCGCCCAGGACCGGTGTGCAATTGACGCTGAAGGTGCGGCGATCGCCGGTGGAATCCAGCAGCCGCATCATCATGCCGCGGCGCGGCTCACCGTCCTGGATCGCCTGCGCCCAGGGGAAGGCCGTGCGGTCGGTGAGCGGTGCGGCCGCGTCGTCGAGCCAGGCAAGCTGCGAAGCGCGCGTTCCCAGCATCTGTTCCGGCGGGCGGCCGACGATCGTTGCGAAAGCCTGGTTCGCCAGGACGATCCGCTCGTCCTTATCGATCACGAGCAGGCCCTCGGCCAGCGTGTCCAGGGCTGAGCGAACGCGCGGCGGGACCACCTTCGAAGGGTCCAGATGCCGCAGCGTCTTGCGCAGGTAAAGCAGGAACAACCCCATGCACGCCGTGCCGACGAAGACCGTCAGTCGGACTTCCGGCGACCGCAGGTACCCCAGGAGACCGCCCCTGCTGATCGGTCGAAAAAGGATCTCGACCGTCCCCCACTTGGACTCACCGGCGTAAATCGGGACCAGGACGTGCGTTTCGTCGGCGTCGCCGGTCCGGCTGTCAGCCCAGGCGGCGGCGTGGCCGCCAACATCGGCGAGGATCTTACCGGACGCGTCGCGCACGGCCGCCGAGATCACATCCGGGTTGCGGGCGGTCACCGTGTGAAGCTCGGCCACCAGCGCCTCGGATTCATTCCGCGACACAAAGAGCGACAGGTGAACGGCGATCGCTTCGCACAGGGTGGAGCGCCCCGCCAGGATCGCGCGGCGCTCGCTGGGGACGATGCCGCAGGCAATCGCCAGCCACAGCACGCTGATCAGCAGGAAGACCATCCCGGCGGCAATGCGGGAGCGCGCGGAGATCCGCTCAAACGCTGCCTTTACGCGACGATGGATGCTGCCGATCATGCGTTGGTTCCCGGACTCGTTCGGCGGCCGCAGGCGGCCGGTTGTCGCTCGCGCCGCGCAGGGTTGCCGCGGCGTCCGCCCGCCTTACTCGACGAGCGACTCGATCCCTTCGTCCTCTTTGTCATCGTCATTTTCGCCGCCCCCCGCGCCCGGCTCGTCCAGGATCGGGAGCGGGTCCACCATGTTCCACGCCGGCAGGGAGGACACCATGCTGCTGAGCAGCGAGCCCGCCCGCAGCGCCCACAGGAGGTAAGCGACGGTTGCGCCGGCGGAGACGAAGCTCGCCGTGCCGGCCATCACGTGCCCTTTGACGTCCGAATTCATCTTTTCGCGCAGGCCGTCCAGCTCATTCCACATGGCGCTGTCATTGGGGATTGCCGCCTCCTCCCGCGGGCGGCCCTTCGAGTCGCGAAGCCCCCGCGCCCCCTGGCGCCATTCGGCCCGCCCACCGCCGCCGGCCCGCGTGCCCCGCCGGGATCGACTCCGCCGGCCACCCCAAGGGCCGCGGCGGGACCATCCGAGACGGAAGCACCGTTATCGAACGATAAGGCGTCGGCGCGCCGCGAGAGGTTCAGTCCGCCGGCGTCCGTCGCGGCGCGCGGGCGTTGTTGTGCGGCCGATAACAGGTCGGCCACTCCGTCCCGCTTGAGCCCCGCCGGCTGCGGCCCCACAACGGAGCCGGCCAGTGCGCCGCGCCCTGCGACCGTCGCCGCCGGTGCGGACGGGGGGACAATCCCCGTCGCGCCCGCCTTCAGCGCCGGCACCTGCCCACCCCCGCCGCCGGCTGCCGCGGACGGCGCCTGCGCCGCACCGCGATCTGAAGTCCCCAACGCGGCCGACGACGGAATAGCCGGCGACGGAAGGGTCGGCGACGGAAGGATCGGGAGCGCGCCGTCGCCTCCAAGCGCATTGGCACCGGGCGATGTCGTCGCCGCCGGGGTCGGGGTCGAAGGCAGGGGCGGCGCGATCAGGCTGATCGCCCTGAGCGACGCCGGCCCGACGCCGATGTCGTCCTCGACCGCGATCGACACCTGCCGCGCCCGATCGATCGGATGGCCGCCGGTGAAGACGTATGTCACCGACCGAAGCGCCGCCTGGTAGTCCAACGCCGAGCCGTCGCCGGAGAGGGTGAGCGTGCCGCTCGCGCCATCCCAAACACCGCTGATGTTGCCCGTGTTCGTAAACTGGAGCGCGTCGTGCCCCGGCGCGTACGCCGCGACGATCGATACCGTCGCACCGCGCAGAGGCCTCGCCGACAGGACCGTCAACCCCGCGTCAACAATGATGGGCCCGCCCCATCCGTGAACGGAGCGGCGCCGGGCGTCGTGCCGACGCTTGGCGGGTCGTTGGCAACGGGCGTGACGTTGATGGACAGTTCTCCGATCACCGACTGCGGGCCGCCGCTGCCGGTGTTCCCCTGGTCGGTTAAGGTGAAGCGGATGGCGGCCGCACCGGTGAAGCGCGGCGCCGGAGTGAACCGCGCCCCCTCCAGTGCGGCATTGATCGCTCCTATCGTGCCGGTGAACGTCATGGCCGTATCGCCAACACCGGTCCCCTGTGAGAACGAGAGCCCAGCCATACCCGAAAGGGTCAGCGAACCGTGCGTAACGTTGATCGTCAGTTGCTCGCTCCCGCCCCCCGCGTCCGGATCCGATGCGAAAATCGGGTCTCCGTCGGCAGACCTGGAGAGGAGCGGCGTATCCTTCGGCGTGGCCAGGGTGATCGGCAGCGAAAGCACGGGCGGATGGTTCGGCGGGCCGACCACCTGGATGGACGCCGACCCTGAAACCACTCCGCTGCTGGCGGTGACGACATCCGCCTCCGGCTGCGCCGCGGCCGTGTATGTGCCCGTCGGATCAACCGCCCCCATCCCCGTCGTTATCGCCCAGGTGAACTGAGGTTGCGCCGCCAGAACGTTGCCGAACTGGTCGTATGCGGTGGCGATGAGCTGTCGGCCCTGCCCCTGGACCACGCTCGCCGAAGTCGGCGTGACCGCGATGGTATTGAGGGTCGGGCTGACCGTCACGCCGACCGTGCTGGTCGTTGAAAGCCCGTCAGCGTCAGTCATCGTCACCTGGAACGTGTACGCACCAGGGGCGGCGAACGTCGCGACGCACGTCTTCGCCGCGTTGGATCGGTTGGCGGAGAAGGCGACCTGCCCGGGCGTCGGCCCTGTCGTCGCCCAGGTGTAGACGAGGTTGGGCTCACCGCCGTCATCCGCTCCGAGCACGCTCAGTTGCGTCGTTGTGGCGGTAACCGCGGACGGAGAGGCGGCCGCCGGTTGGGCGACCGTCGGCGCGCCATTCGCGACGGTGACGGCCGCGTACCCGCGAACGCCACCCGTTGCGGCTCTGACCGTCGCGGTGCCGGGGCCCAGCGGCGCTGTGCAGCGCCCGCCGGCGTCGATCGAACCGACCCCCGCGGGCAGGCCCCATGCAAAGGAAGGCTGGGTTGGGAGCGCACCGCCAAACTGATCCAACGCGACCGCGGTGAACTGCTGTTGCCCGCCCTCGTTCAGCGTCACCGACCCGGGCGAGACGATCAACGAGGAAAGTGTCGCGTTGACCACGACGGTCACCGTGCTCGTCGCGTTCAGGCCGCCTGCGTCGGTCATGGTCACGCGGAAGTTATAGGTGCCAGGCTTGGAGAAGGTCGCTGTCGTATTCTTCGCGGCGTTCGTCCCGTTGACGGAGAAGCTGACCGGAGCGGGGGCGGACCCTTGCAGCGCCCAGGAATAGACGAGGTTGGCCTCGCCGCCGTCGTCCGTGCCCAGGGCGCTCAACGTACTGTTCGTCCCGGTGACGACTGCCGGCGAGGCGGCCGCCGCGGTGACGACTGTCGGCGCTGCGTTGATGACGGTCACGGTCGCGCTGCCGGAAACGGAGCCCGAGCTCGCGCGGACGGTCGCGGCGCCAGGCGTTGTCATCGCCGTATAGACTCCCGACGAACTTACCGAGCCGGTCCCCGACGGCAACGTCCAGACGAACGCCGGCTGCGGCACGAGCGCCGAGCCGAACTGGTCGATCGCGGCGGCGGAAAACTGTTGCCGACCATTCTCGGCCGTCGTGGCCGAGCCGGGTGACACGTCGATCGTTGTGAGGGTCGGGTTGACGGCGACGGAAACGGTGCTCGTCGCGGTCAGGCCGCCCGGGTCGGCGACGGTGACCCTGAACGTGTAATTGCCGGGCCGCGTAAACGTCGCGATGGTGTTCTTGGAAGCGTTCGTGCCGTTGGACGAGAATGCCACGGCCGCCGGCGCGTTCCCAATGGTCGTCCAAGTGTAGGTCAGGTTTTGTTCGCCGCCGCTGTCGGCCCCGAGCACTGACAGCGCTGTGGACGCCCCCGCGACAGGGTTGGGAGATGCGGCGGCCGGCGTGGCGATCGTCGGGGCGGCGTTGGCCACCCACACGCTCGCGAGACCTGTGACGCCGCCGAAGCTGGCCCCAACCAACGCCGCGCCCGGCGTTCCGCCCGAGTTGTAAGACCCGCCGGGAAGCACCTGCCCCAGAAGCCCCAGCAACCCCGCCTGCGTGACGGTGCCGACGCCGACGACCGACCACGTAAAGACCGGCTGCGACGCCAGCGCGGTGTCAAACTGGTCGTAGGCGACGGCCGCGAAATTTTGCGTCGTGTACTCGTTGATGAACGACCACGGCGGTGAAACGCTGATGCGGCTCAAGGCCGCGTTCACCGTGACGCCCACGCTGCTGCTGACGCTCGCCCCCTGCGCGTCTCTGATCGTCACCCTGAACGTATAGTTCCCCGCGCTAGTGAACGTCGCGACGGTGTTTTTCGCGGCGTTTGTTCCATTCCCCGAGAAGCTGACGGCGGCCGGCACGGAGCCCGTTGTGGCCCATGTGTAAGTGAGGTTTCCCTCGCCGCCGTCGTCAGCGCCCAGGGCCGACAAGGCCACGCTGGTGCTGTCCACAGGGTTTGACGATGCGGTTGCGGCCGCCGCAACGGTAGGCGTCGCGTTGGTCACGGTGACGGCTGACGAAGGGGATGACGCGGCGCCGATCGATGCATTGACTGTGGCGGTGCCGGGCGCCGCGCCGGAGGTGTACAGCCCGCCGGGGCTGACGGATCCGACGCCGCTCACGGACCAGGCCACTCCTTGCGGGCTAACGATCGCAGCCCCGAACTGGTCTCGCGCCGCCACCGTGAACTGCCGCGTCGCATCCAGGTTCAGCGCGGCCGCTGTCGGTGAAACGCTGACGATCGTCGCGGTCTGGCTGACCATCACGTTGACGCTGCTGGTGACCGCCGCGCCCAAAGCGTCGGTCACCGTCACCACGAACGAATAAGCGCCCGCCTTGGTGAACGTCGCCACCGTATTCTTGGCCGCGTTTGTCCCGTTCGCCGAGAACGAAACGGCGGCCGGTGGCATCCCGGTGGTCGCCCACCGGTAGCTCAGGTTTGACTCGCCGCCGTCATCCGCCCCCAGGACCGACAGCGTGGTCGTCGCCGCCGTGACTGTCGCAGGGGAGGCCGACGCCGGGGCGGCCACGGTCGGCGTCGCGTTCACGACTTGGATCGACGCATTGCCGTGAACCGCGCCGCTCGTCGCGGCAAGGCTCACCGGCCCTGTCACGCCCGAGCCCGGCGCCGTGTAGAGGCCCGCTGACGTAACGGCGCCGCCGCCTGACGCGATCGACCAGGCGAAAGTCGGCTGCGGCGACAGAGGCGCCGCGAACTGGTCATAAGCAGTCGCAATGAACTGCTGCCGGGCGTTCTCATCGAGCGTCACGCTCGAGGGGGCGACGCCGATCGAAGTGAGCGTTTGACTAACGGAGACGGTCACTGGCGACGTCGCGCTGGAGCCTTCGGCATCGGTGATCGTCACGAGAAAGCGGTAGGCCCCGGCTTTTGTAAAGGTCGCGGTCGTGCTTTTGGCGGCGTTGCTCGCGTTGAGGCTGTAGGTGAGGGCCGCCGGCGGCGTACCGACCGTCGTCCACGTATAAGTGAGGTTCTGCTCGCCCGAGGGGTCCGACCCCAGGACGCTGAGGTTGGCGGTGTTGCCGGTGACGGGGCTCGGCGTCGCAGCGGCAGGTGTCGCGACCTGCGGCGGCGCGTCGTCAACCGCTACCGCGACGGAAGCCGTCGTCGTCTGCGCCCCGCCGCTGCCGGTGTTCCCCTGATCGTTGGCCTGGATCTGGATTGAAGCGGGCCCAAGGTAGCCCGAGGCGCCGACGAACGTCATCCCGTCGAGCGCGGCGTCGATGGCCGTAAGCCGCCCCGTGAAGATCATTGATGAATTGCTCGTGCCCGTGCCCGACGTAAAGCTCAACCCCTGCGTCCCCGAGAGGGAAAGCGTCCCGTTCGACGCATCAAGCCGCACGGTCTCGAGGCCGCCGTACGAATCGATGTCGGCGATCGCGATCGCGTTGCCGGCGGCCGCTGAGAACCTTAGCGTGCTGTTGGTCTGGGTCGTCTGCTGTCCCGGGGCCGTGATGATCGGGGGCTGGTTGACGTTCTGCGGCATCGTGTACCGCTGGACGAAGACGCCGTTCGAGTCGCCCGGCCCGTTTCCGTCCCAGGCGACGACGGCATTCCCGCCTCGAAACGCGACGGCCGCGTCCTGCTGGTTGTTCTGCGTCGTCGTGTTGACCAGGAACTGCGAGGAACTCGCTGAGCCGTCCGCATTGAAGCTTCGGGCAAAGACGCCGTTGTTGTTCCCGTCAAGGTTGTTCCCGGCCGTCCAGGCGATCAGGTAGCTCCCGTCCTCGCGAACTGCAACGGCCGGGCTCGATTGCGTGACGTTGTTAGGGGAGCTGATCAGGTTGGGCCCGGTGTCCAGAGATGCACCGCTCGCGGCAAATCGGCCGCAGTAGACGCCCGGCGCGTTCCCCGAATTGATGAAGGCGATGACAAAGTTCCCCAGCGCGTCAACCCCCACCGATGGCTGGCTCTGCTGATCCGCGCCGAGGCTTGCGACCTGGAACTCCGCGGCCACGGGCATGGCAGCCGGCGCCAGCGCGGCCTTGACCAGCGACCCGGATGTCGTGTCAACCCACGCGACCACAGCATCGCCCTCGGCGTCGATGGCGACGGATGGCGCGGTCACCTTCCCGTGCGACGACGCGCCGCTGACAAGCGAGGCGGCGCCGACCGCGGCGCCCGTCGGATCGAAGCGCTGGAGGTAGATGCTCTTGTTCGCCGATGTGCCGCTCCCGACGTAGGCGACGACGAATGAACCGTCGGCCGCCATTGCGACAGGGGCGGAAGAACTGCCGTTCCTTTGATTGGTCACCAGCACGTCGGCCGTTTGCGCCACGCCGGAGGCGGAATACGTTTTCACATAGACGGAAGAGCCGCCGCTTTCCCAGGAGACGACGAAATTCCCGGAGGCGTTCATCGCGACCGACGGGTTGGGGTTGCCCCCGGCACCCGCCGTGTTCACGGTGAACTGGCCGCTCGCGGGCGCCCCCGACGCGCTGAATGACTGCGCGTTCACCTGCCCACCGCTCGCCCCATCCTCCCACACGACGACAAAATTCCCCGATCGATCGCTGGCCACCGCCGGGAGCTGCTGGTTGCCGCCGGTCGTCGCCGTGTTCACCAGCGTCTCCGACCCGGACACCGTCGGCGTGGCGTTCGTACCTTGAACGACAAGCGTCGGGGCGGCCGCCGCCAAGCCTGACCCAAGCCCGGCGCGCCGGCCGGGGGTCGAGCCTCGGCAACATGGGCCGCCGCGATCGGTGGGAACGAACTGAAGGCGGCCCCCGACGCCGCGCCGCCGAGCCCCGCGAACGCCTGGGGGCCGGGGATCCCATTGGAGGTTGCGCTGGGTTGCGCCGTCGCTGGCGCGGCCGCGGGCGAAGGCTGATCGATCGCGGGATGGGCTCTCGCGAGGGGGCCGGTGGCGATGAACGGCGTCGCGCTGGTCAGCATCCGCGGCTGAAGCGCCTCGACATGGACGCGCAGAAGCGAGGCCGCGTGCCTCCGTGCGGCGCGCGACCAGAGACGCGCCTGGACCGCGCCGCGGCGCAGCAGACGCCGGTAGAGCGATACGAGTCGCTTGTATGCCCTGCACTGTGGCGACATCCGCACCATTCCCGTACCGAGCCGCCTCCAGCGAACCGCTCGCCAAGGCAACTCCGCATGGCGCAGAATCGGCCGGATGTCCGCCGCAATGAAGTGATCCGCCCGCAATAGCCGACGTGCCTTGACGCCCAGCAAAAACGGGTCTGCCAACCGTACCGCTCATCGGTTTATCGGAGCGGTGCGGAGATCGCGTTTGGGAAGCCGGCAGCGGGCGCGCCAGCGTGCTAACGCCGCGGTCGCGGGGGCAGCGCATCGGCCGCGGCAGTTGAGTCGGGATGAGGCGGAGGGACAAAAAAAGCCGCACACCGGAGGGTAGGTGGTGTGCGGCTTGGCGGAGGAGGAAACGAGGCTTGTGAATGGCGCTGAAGGGCGGAAATCTCCGCAACAGCACCGATTGATTAAATCGAGTTCATGGAGTCGGGGTCGCTCACTGCCGCGGCGAACCCCCGGACAACGCACCGCCCGCAGACCGTCTGCGGGCGGCGCCTGCCCGTGGGAACCAACCGCGCTCTAAACTGTGTCCGAGTGAAACACTCACTCGCGGCCATTCGATGATGGCTACGCGTTTCCTTAAAGCGAAGCAGGTGCCAGACTAGAGATTTCAGAGCATGCCCACGGAACAAGCAGGGTTAAAGCGAGTATCTGGAAATAGTTATCGTTTATAGACGGGTGTATCCTGATCCGGCGTCACTCTCGCGTTCCTCGCGCAGTTTTCGTGCAGATGGCGCGGGCTCGCCCTGTTCCCGCGCATGACGGACCCGATACGACGCGCGGAAAACGTCGCTGGCGATTGATCGCGGTTTCCTCTTTTTCCCTCGGGACGATTCCTTCGGATTGGGGGCCTTGACCCTCCACTTCGCTCCATTCAGTTGGAGCGGCGGACGAGCGCTGTGGCGTTCGAGAGTTTGCACGCGTCCTTCGCGGGTGGGTACAACTTCGGCAGAACACGGCGGCGGCCGCAGGGTAGTAACGGTGTGAACGGGTCGTTTTCTTTTTCGCCGGTGATCAAAGCATGAGCCGACCGTCGTTCGCACCGGTTGCCCCCCTGCTCGTCTTCCTCGTCATCCTGGGCGCCGTCCTGCTGTTGACGTTCACCGAGCGCCGACCCTCGGAACCCCCCTCTATGTCGGATGACGAAAAAGAGCTGTCGGAGACCGTCCGGCCAACGCTACCCCTGTTCGTGAAAACAACACAGCCCGCCGACCTGCCCGCCGCCACGCAGCCGATGACGATGCTGGGCGCGATCGAGAAAGTGGCGATCCCGATCTCACCCGACAAAGAGATCCTGGCCCCCGCCCGGATTGATACCGGCGCGGCGATGTCCTCCCTTGATGCCCGCGAGCTGAAGACCAACCGCGGCACCCGCGTCGCCGAATTCAAGCTCCCCGACATCATGGGAGGCCAGCGGCTCGTCCGGCATATCATCACCTGGCAAATGGTCCGCTCCTCCAACGGAGAATCGGAGAAGCGGCCGGTCATCCAGATGGAGATCCGCATCGGACATCGGACGGTGACGACCGAGGTCACCCTTACCGACCGCTCGAAGATGGACTTCCCCTTGCTGATCGGGCGAAATACACTCTCCGGCCTGTTCCTGGTGGACGTGACTCGGGCCAACCTGGCGCCGCCCGACGGATCGGGCGTTTCGGCCAAGCCCGCGGCCGACGCGCCCATCCCGCAGGAGAGCCCCCCGCGATGAACCTGAAGCGCGCGACCCGCCTCGTCGCGGGAATGCTGGTATTGGCCGGGGCGACCTGCATTGCGATCCGCTACCACAGCCGCCAGCAATTGACCGTGAGCGGCGACGACACCCTGTGGCGCATCACCTACCGGGCGAAGTTCACCGCCAACCACCCCGGCGCCAAGCTGCGCGTCGCCATCCCCATCGACACCCCCCACGTCCGGCTCTTCCATGAAGACATCCTCTACTCCGGCCTGTCCGCCGGGCACTTGCGATCGACCCGGCAGATCGCCCGCGAGGTCTCCCTGGTCGCCGGGACTGTCGGCGACCACACGCTGACCGCCCGCTTCGACCTGCACCTGAGCCCCAAGCCCCTTTGGCGGCCGCGGGAGACAGTGATCCCCAGGACCGCGGAAGAGCGCAACGTCTACCTCCAGCCAACCAACACACTGCCGGTGGAGGACCCGATCGTCCGGGCGGCCCTCCTCGACCTGCACCTCCCCGCCGGCGCCGACCCGGTGCGATCGATCTATGATTTCTGCGCCACGGGCCTCTCCCCGCGCGTGGATTTGCCGAACGACGTCATCAGCGCGCTCCGCCAGCGCCGGCACGCCATTGGCTCGCGCTCGGGCCATGGTGACGCTCTGCCGCCAGTTGAAACTGCCCGCCCGGCTGGTCACCGGCTTCCGGATCGACGAGGCGACCGACCCGCTCCCCACCCGCGAATGGGTCGAAGTCCTGACCGACAAGGGCTGGTCCCCCTACAGCCCCGTGGACGGCCTGGCGGGCACGATGCCGATCAATTACGTCCCGATCCGCCACGACGGGCTCGAAGTCGTCAATGGAGCTGAGATCCCATCGCTCCAGACGTCGTTCTCGGTGACCCGCCTGCCGCCTGGCCCGGGCGCGCTGCGGTCGGGGCGGCAGCGCTTCACGGCCATCCTCGACCTCACGCGCCTCCCGGTGGAGATGCATCAGCCGCTGTCGATCCTGCTCCTGATGCCACTGGGCGCCCTGGTGACCGCGATCGTCCGGACCGTGATCGGCGTGCGCACTTTCGGCACGTTCACGCCGACGCTGCTTGCCCTCAGCTTCGTCTATGCGAACTGGGCGACGGGGCTGGTGACGTTCGTCCTCGTCCTGGTCATCGGCCTGGCGAGCCGATCGCTGCTCGACCGCCTGAAACTGCTCCTGGTCCCGAGACTTGGGGCGATGCTGACGCTGGTGGTCCTGGTCATCGTCTTCAACGTCTCGCTGCTAGACTTCTTCAACCTCACCCCCAGCGCCAGGCCGTCATCCTGCCGATGGTCATCCTCACCATGACGGTCGAACGCTTCTACCTCGCCAGTGAAGAGGACAGCCCCGTGTACGCCTTGCGGCTCCTCTTCGCCACGGTTTGCGTGGCGATCTGTTGTTACCTGGTGCTGGAATGGGACACCGTCGGCCGCGTCGTCCTCGCCTACCCCGAAGCGCACCTGTTCACGATCGCGGCCATGCTCCTGCTCGGCCGCTTCTCGGGCTACCGGTTGACGGAACTGTGGCGCTTCCGCGATCTCGTCCAATCCGTCGGCGTCGCAACCGAGCCGCGAGCGCCAGAGAGACACCGACCGGCGAGCCTTCGCAGAGCGAGCCATCTCCGCGCCCCGATAATCCGGCGGCCGCTCGCCCGGACGAACCTGCGAAATAGCCTGAGGCGCTGCCATGCCCCTTCCAAGCCTGCTCCGATACGCCCGCCCGAGCCAGCTTCGACGCCTGGGCATCCTGGGGATGAACCACCGCAACGGGGAGTTTGTCCTCCCCGGCAACCCCCGCGCCCACTATCCGCGCGTGGACGACAAGCTCAAGACCAAGATCATCTGCGAGGCGCACGGCATCCCGGTCCCGCGTACCTACGCGGTCCTTCGCTGGATGGGGGACGTGAAACGGTTCGACGAGATCATTCGTGGGAATAAGGATTTCGTCGTGAAGCCGACCCGCGGCTCCGGCGGCCGCGGCATTGTGGTCGTTGTGGACCGGCAGGGTGACGCCTTCATTACGGCCGGCGGGCGCGAAATGCCCAAAGAAGACATGCGCTACCACCTGGAGAACGCCCTCTCCGGGCTCTATTCGCTGGGCGGGCAGCAGGACCAGGTGATCGTCGAGCAGCGGATCATCCGGCACGCGGTCTTCGAGAAGATCGCCGTCGGCGGCACGCCGGATGTGCGGGTGATCGTCTATCAGGGGACGCCGGTGATGGCGATGGTTCGCCTGCCGACCGAAGCCTCGCGCGGCAAGGCCAACCTCCACCAGGGGGCGGCCGCCGCCGCGGTCGATCTGGCGAGCGGCGTCACCTTCGGCGGCGTCTGCCAGAACCGCGCGATCGCCAACCATCCCGACACCGGCGCCCCAATCGCCGGCGTCGCCTTGCCGGGCTGGGGAACGCTCATCATGGCCGCGATGCGCCTCGCCGACGCGCTGGAGATGAACTACGTCGGGATCGATTTCGTGCTGGATGCCGCGGTGGGCCCGGTCATCCTGGAAGCCAACGCCCGCCCCGGCCTGGCGATCCAGATCGCCAACCGCCACGGGATCGTCGGCCGCCTGCGAGAGGTGGAGGCTGCGCTTGGAAAGGCGCGGACGCTGGACGACCGGCTGGCGCTGATTCAGTCGTTCACGCCGATCGACCCGCCATAGGTCGTCGCGCACTCGGCTTAGCAAGCCTCACCCGCCGGCCAAATGCTTCCGCAGCGCCTCAAGGATCGCCTGCTGCTTTCGAACCACGTCCGGGCTCGACGTCCTTCGCTGGGATCGTTGCACGAACGAACTTCCGGCGCACCCGGCGGGGATGCTCCGTGGTCGCTGTCGTGGCCGCGGTCATGCTCGGGCTCGTCCGGCGACGGCGTGGCGTCCAGGCGTTTCTTCGAAAGCTGACGGACGTACTCGGGCGACGTCCGCTGGGCGATCTGGGCGGCCGTTCGGTCCAACTCCGACACGTCCAGGGTCGTCATATACGTCCGCTCCAGCGCCGCGAGCTCCGCCGACCGGGCCGCCTCCTCGGGGGTGGGCGTCGTTGGTTCATCGCGGATCGGTTCATCGGGCTTGTTCGCCGCTTTCTTCCCGTGATGCCCGCAGCCGCCCAGCAGGGCCAGCGACAGGGGGATCACCGACGCGTATCGAAGCCTCATCGTGAATCGCTCCAGTCCGGGCACTCCGATCAGACGGCGTGCCCATGCCTTCAGATGCCTTGCCGGGAGGCTTCTCTCGGTCGCCCGGGCCACCCGTCGAACCATCATCGCTGTCGCCATCGCCGGCGAACAGGGGCGTGAAAGAGCCGCTGGGCGAATGGTAAGCGAAGATGGATCGCTTCGTCGCGGGTAGAATCGTTTCATCGAGGCGTCTCCCTCCGGCACGCTTCGTTCGCGCCGTACGCCTTTGCCGCACGGTCGGCTCGCAACCGAGGGTCCGAACATGCCCTGTCCCCACGGCCGACGATCGGGCCCACTCATCGGCTTCGCGGCCGCGTTGATCTCGTCTCACGCGGCCGCCCCCCGGCTGCCCGCGTCGTCACTCCCGACCACCTGGCCCGCGGCACTGGTCGCCTCGGTCGAGCCGGGCCCGGCGGCCACGCCCGGCACACTGCGGGTCCGCGCGCGCGGGAAGGTGCGATCGGTCGTGGAGTTCCAGTTGGTCGTGGCCGCCGAGCGCGATCGAAGCGCGGAGTTCACGGTGGTCCTCAGCCTGCCTGATGGGTTGCGGTACGGCGATTTCCTCCCCGTCATCTGGGCCTGCGGCCGAGCCGGCGCGCCTGAGGTCATCATCGAACAGGCCGGCCAGCGCGTGCCCGTCAAGCTCGCCCCGCCGGCGACGCGCTACGCCCCGGCCGAGACCGAGCGCCCCGAGTTTCGCCTCTTCCTTTTCCGCGAGGGGGACCGCATGACGGTCTACGCCTTCGGCCATGAAAAACTCCCCGCCCACGGCCCGGAACTGACCCGCGTGCTCCGCGAGAACCGGGCGCTGATCGGCGAGGCGTTCCTCGTCGTGCGCGCCAACGCCGACATCCTCTGCCGCGATGTCCTGGCGACCTACAGCGCCTGCATCGACGCCGGGATCGACCGCGTGCTCTTCGTCGCGCCGTGACGTCCCCCAGTCTCTTTGTGTTTCGTGCCCCCGCCGTTCCCTGCTTCGGACCCGGCCGCTCGCCGAGCCCCACGAGGCCGCGATTTGATGCTAAGTGGGCCGCTCCATGGAACACTACAGCGCTGAACAGCCGTAAGACCTTGCCAAAAAAGAGAAATCCGAAGCACTAAATCCCAAGGAAGCTGAAAAGAAGACGAAGCGGACAACGACTGCTCCTTCCGCACCCGCTTTCATCGATCTTCTTTCTTTCCGCTTGGTCATTCTTTCGTATTTCGGGCTTCGGATTTTGCCTTTTCGTTACGCCGCGATTTGCGAGGTGGCGATGTAGTACTAATTAACGGGTACGCTCGCAAACCAAAGGGCCGCCGGTGCCCTCACCGGCGGCACTTCGGATGGCATCACCGCGCACCCGCAGCTTGCCTGGAACGGACCACTAATCGATGAGGCCCTCCGGCACGGTGACTGGCGCGGGGAACCACGTTTCGAACAATTCGTAGAGGACCGGGAGGACGATCAGGGTCAGGACGGCCGCCGAGAGCATGCCGCCGACGATGACCAGCGCCAGCGGGCGCTGAACCTCCGAGCCGATCCCGGTGGAGACGGCGGCCGGGTACATCCCGATCGCGGCCATCAGCGCCGTCATGAGCACCGGCCGCACCCGATGCTGGGCGCCTTCCAGGACGGCCTGCGAAAGCGGGAGGCCCTTGTGCCGCAGCATGTTGAACTGGCCGACCAGGACAATGCCGTTCTGCACGCTCACGCCCGAGAGCGCGATGAACCCGATCATCGCCGACACCGACAGATGCGTTTGGGTGAAGTGCAGCGCCGCGAGGCTGCCGACGAACGCGAAGGGGATATTGGCCAGGATGAGGCCCGCATAACGCACCCGGCGGAACGCCCACACCAGGATCACCAGCACGCCCAGGAGCGACAGGGGGACGATGACCTTCAGCCGCGCCGTCGCGCGTTCCTGGTTCTCGAACTGCCCCTCCCACGTCGTGAAGTAGCCGGGGGGGAGCTTCACCTTCGCATCGACCTGCTGTTTGGCCTCGGCGACGAAGCTCCCCATGTCCCGGTCTCGAACGCCGCACTTCAGGGCGACGCGCCGGCTGTTGTTGTCGCGGCCGATGCGGCTGGCGCCTTCCCTCGTCCGCACGCTGGCCAACTGCGTAATCGGGATGCGCTGGCCGGTCGGCGTGTCGATCCACAGGTCCGCGATGCGGTTGACGCTGCTGCGCGCCGACTCGGTGAAGCGGACTGACAGGTCGAACCGCCGCTGCCCTTCGAGCACGCTGCCGGCGCTTTGCCCGCCCAGGCCGGTCTGGATGAAGTTCAGCGCCGTCTGGGCGTCAACGCCGTAGCGCGCGCAGGCCCTCCCGGTCCAGCGTGATCGTCAGGTTGGGCTGGCCTCAGAGCTTCTCGACGGCCAGGTCGGCGTTCCCGCGCACCTGGGAGAGGACCTGGCGAATCTCCTCCCCCTTCTGCTGGAGCACCTGCAGGTCGTCCCCGAACAGCTTGATCGCCAATTCACCTTTCACGCCGGACAGCGCTTCTTCCACGTTGTCCTCGATCACCTGCGAAAAGTTGAACTCAAGCCCCGGCAACTCCTGCAACCGGGCGTTCATCCGGGCGATCAGCCCCTCTTTGCCCACGATCGCCCCGTCGGGGCCCCGGGTCACCCATTGCTCGCGCGGGAGCAGGTCGATGCCGATCTCGATGTTGTTGAACCCCTTGGGGTCGGTCCCATCATCGGGGCGGCCGAGCTGGGTGTAGATCTGGCGGGACTCCGGGAAGCTCCGCAGGATTTCGCGTATCCGCTCCTCGTACTCCTTCGCCCGTTCCTTGGAGACGGAAAGGGGCATATCCACGCTGAGCCAGATGTTCCCCTCGTCCAGCTTCGGCAGGAACTCGGTCCCGAGCCGCGCCCCACAGGATCGAGAGGCCCAGGACGCCGAGCGCGATCAGCAGCGTCGTCAGCTTGTAGCGCAGCACGTACCCCATGATGAAGCCGTAGCCGACGCGCAGCCCCCGGGCGACAAAGTTCTCGTGCGAGGCCTTCACGCCCTTCAGCAGGAATGACGCGGCCAGTGGGACCAGCGTCAGCGTCATGAGCGTGGCGCCGACGATCGCGCCGGTGATGGTCAGCGCCATCGGTCGGAAGATGCGCCCTTCCACCCGCTGGAACGTGAAGATCGGGATCAGCGAGACGATGAAGATAAGCTTGGCGAAGAGCATCGGCCGCCCCAGGGCCTGGCTGGTCTTGCGCGTCAGCTCGCGGAAGTCCGTCCCCGGCGGCGCCAGGAGCTTCTGAACGAGGATCGCCTCGACGATCATCACGGCCGCATCGACGATGATGCCGAAATCGACCGCCCCGAACGACAGCAGGTTGGCCGGCACGCCGTAGAGGTAGAGGGTCAGGAACGCTGTCATAAGCGACAGCGGGATGACCAGGCAGATGATGATCGCCGCGCGGATGCTCCCGGTGAAGATCAGGGAGATGACCAGGATCAGCACCGCCCCTTCGATCAGGTTGTGCGCGACGGTATGGACCGTCTCGCGGACGAGCTGGCGCGGTCGTAGATCGGGATGATCTCGACGCCGCGCGGCGCCAGCACCTTTGTGTTGAGGAACCGGACCTTATCGCGAATGCCCGCCAGCACGTTGAGCGCGTTGGTCCCTTTGCGCTGGACGACGATCGCTTCGACGACGTCGTTGATCTCTTCGTCGCGGGAAGCCGGCCGGGCCCGGCCGCCGCCGTTGGAAGCGGGGCCGCTCGGGCTTCGCCGCTGTGGCCGGCGGGGGCGCGGCCGCTCGCCGGGTCGGAGGCGTGGCGGCGGAACCACCCGACAACCCCCTGTCGCGGGGCCATCCCGGTCTGCACGTCGGCGACGTCGCGGATGTAAACCGAGCGTCCGTCCTGCGACTGGATCCAGATGCTTCGGATGTCCGCGAGGTTCTTCTCGTCGTTGGGGTCATTGATGGCGCCGACCCCGCGGATCACAAGCATCTGCTCGCCCTGTCGAAGCACATTGCCGCCGGTGTTGCCGTTGTTGTTCTGAAGCGCGGTGAAGACCTGTGCGAGCGTGACCTTCTGTTGCAGCAGCAGTTCCGGCTTGACGATGACCTGGTATTGCTTGATCCCGCCGCCGAAGGCGTTGACGTCGGCCACGCCGTCCACCTGGCGGATATTCGGCTCGATCACCCAATCTTCCAGCGCGCGGAGCTCTTCCAGCTTCTCGCGGGGGCCTTTGACGATGTAACGAAAGATCTCACCGGTGCTGGTGGCGAGCGGCGCGAGCTGCCACTGGGCGGGCGTCGGCAGCGTCGGAAGGTTCACCCCCTGCATCTTCTCAAGCACGGCCGCCCGGGCTGTCGCGTCGGTGACGGCGTCATCGAACGTGCAGGTCACAACCGAAAGGCCGAACATGCTGATTGAGCGGAGCGCGGTGAGCCCCGCCGTGCCGTTGAGCTGCTGCTCGGTCGGCCGCGTCACCTGCGACTCGATCTCTTCCGCCGCCTGGCCCGGCCAGAGGATGATCACCTGGACGTGGACGTCATCGGGGTCCGGAAAGGCCTCAATCGGGACCTTCTGGAAGGAATAGACGCCCTGGGCGATGAAGGCCAGCAGCAGCCCCAGCATCATCAGGCGGTTGTCGAGGGCAAAGTTGACGAGCTTGTTGATCATGGCCTGCGATTGGTAAGACAGGCCCTGGCGCGGGCCGGGATGGGGACGGGCGTTCAGCCGATGAAGGTCATTCCACTCGCGCGCTGGATTTGGCGGCCTCCAGCTCCTGCTTAAGCTCGCCCTGGTGGTCTTCCATCTCCTGGAACAAGCCCAGTGCGTTGCGGGTGACGATGGTCTCGCCGGGGCCAACGCCTTCGATGACCCGGACCACCTCCGCCTTGCTCCGCCGCCCGTCAACGCCTCGGGCGGCCTCCGGCGCATCGGCCCCTGCGGGCGTGGAGGGCGCGGTCGTCGGCGTCGTTTCGAAGCCGATACCGCTGGCGACGGGTTCGACCTTCACCGGCCGCCGCTGGTACGTCGCGGCCCCTTGCGTCGAGGCCACCCGCACGAAGACGAAGGCGGTGTCTTCCTTCCGGACCACCGCGTCGCTGGGGAGGATGATCGAATCGGTGGGCCCCTCGATCTGGAGGATGATGCTGCAATACATCTCGGCGAGCAGGCGGCCGTCGCGATTGTCGAGCGAGCCGCGGATGCGGATGCTTCGGGTGGTGCTGTCCAGGACGGGGCTGACCCACTCGACCGTGCACTCGCGGGGCTCGTCCGGGTGGCTCACCACGATCACGTTCATCTTCTGGCCCTCCTTGACGCGGCGCCGGTCCCGTTCGTAGACGTCGCCCCAGACCCAGATCTTGGAGAGGTCGGCGATGGTGAAGAGGTTGACCGTCGGGTCGGCCAGTTCGCCGCGCACCACGTTCTTCTCGGTGATGATCCCGCTCTTGGGGCACAGGACGCTGTAGACCATCCGCTCTTTGCCCTGCTGCTGGTCGATCCGGGGCAGGTCGCTGTCGGTGAGCCCGAAGACGAGCAGCTTCTGGCGGGCCGCGTCGAAATCGGCTTTGTCCTTCTTCACCTGGGATTGCGCGTCGAGCAGGAACTTGTCGGCCAGCACCTTCGCGTCAACCAGCTCTTTGGTTCGCTTCTCCGCATCCTGATCCACCTCCAGCGAGACCTTCGCCTTGACGAAGTCGCTCTTGGCCTGGGCCAGGTCGGTCGATTCCACGACGCACATGACCGTCGGCGGCCCGTACTTCGCCATGTCCTCCGGCCCATGGACGAAGCTGCCCAGCGCGGGGCCGATGTCGAGCACCCGCCCCGGGAACTGCCCGCGGATGTGGGCGACCGTCTCCATGTCCAGGCCGGTGCGGCCGGTCAGCCGCAGCGTCACCGGCACCCGCTGCGCCACCGTCTGCGCCGTCCCCAGCTTCATCTCCTCGGCCGCCGCGGCGGGGACCTCAATGGTGTCGCGCGTGACCTTGAAGACCTCGGGTAAATCGCCCGCGGCGGCCGGCTCCTCGGGCAGAAGCCCAAGGCCCCTGGCCATGGAGCGCAACCCGATCATCCGCACGCACACGCCGGCGACGATGACGACCGCCACAACGACGACCCCCTTGACCCATCGGGCCCTGTTTTCATTGCTCATGACTTACTCCTGTAGGCTGCGCCTTCCCGGTGTCTCATCGCGCGGGGCGATCCGTGATTGGCGGCGCTGCCGAGCCGGTTAACGGCTCCGCCGACGGGCTCGTTGATGGGGTGGCAAAGCGACGCCACTCGGAACTGCCCGACGCGGAACTGCCGGAGACGGAGCTGCCCAAGGCGGAGCTGCCCGACACGAAAACGCCAGACACGAAAACGCCCGACGCGAAAACGCCCGACACGGAGCCGCCCAACACGGAGCCGCCCGACACGGAACTGCCCGACGCCGGGTTGGTTGACGTGGGGTTGGTTGACACTGGGGCGGTTGACGCGGGGTTGGTTGACGCCGGGGCGGTTGACGCGGGGTTGGTTGACGCCGGGGCGGTTGACGCGGGGTTGGTTGACGCCGGGGCGGTTGACGCGGGGCCTGTCGATGCGGGCGCCGCCGACGTCTCCCGCTCGATCCGCTCCCACACCAGCCCGACAGCCCGCTGCAGCGCGATCAGGTTCGAGTGATACGAGTCGATCGCGTCCTCGTACGCCTGAAGGACGGTCACGTGCTCGCGGAGCGTGTTGAGCAGGCTGTCCAGGTCGGAGTTGCCGAGTCGGAACGACTCGTCAGCCAGCTTGACGTTCTCTTCCTCCTGCGGAATGAGCCGATCGCGATAAAAGCGGACGTCTTCGTCGGCGATCAGGAGGTTTTCGTAGGCGGCGCGAACGTCCTGTCGAACCTGCCCCGCGAGCGCGACATACGTTCGGTCCGACAATCGCAGTTGCGCCTCCGCCAGCTTGAGCGCGACCTCGCCGGTGTCGAAGATCGGCAGCACGACCGTGAGACCGCCGGGCCAACCGTCCAATGCTTCGCGTTATCCCGGGCCACGTCCACACCGACGCTGATCTCGGGGATCAGGCCCAGCCGCGCGACCTTCACGCTGGCTTCGTTGACCTTGCGGTCAAAATCGGCGCGGAGCAGGTCCAGACGGTATCGCGAGCCCAGGTCTTCGACCCGGACGTCCCGTGGCAATGACGGAAGGACCTTGGGCGTCTCAAGCAGGTCCGCGGGAAGCTCCCACCGCGGCTCGCTGGGGACGCCCATGAGCCAGTTCATCTCCCGCGCAGCGCGCTGGTATTGGGTGCGAAGGTGCCGGATCTGCCGCAGCGCGTCTTCGTACTGGATTCGGGCGCGGTTGACGTCCGGCTGGGGGATGACGCCGACCTTGGCACGCGCCTCGGCCGCCGAAACCGCGCGCTTGTACGATTCGGCCGTCCGCTCCGCCAATCGCCTGTCCCGCAGCAGGTGGACCATCTCCTGGTACTTGGCTTCGGCTTGCTGCGAGAGGTCGAAGGCTTGATTGGCCAGATCGATCCCCGCCTGGAACCGCTGCGACTCGGCGACGGCGACGCGATACGGCCGCGTGAAGAACGTGTTGATCGCCTGGCTGATCAGTACGTCGAACGGCGTGGCGCCGGCGTTGGAGGAGAGGGGGAACGCGATAGCGCCCGTCTGACCGAGGGTCGGGTTCTGAAGCAGGCCCGCCTGGGCCAGCTGCGCCTGCGCGATCGCCAGGTTCTCCGCCGAAGCGATCAGGCCAAGGTTGTGGGCAAGCGTGCGATCGACCGCCGCGCGGAGTTCCAGCGTGCCGGTCGGCGCCTCCGGAGGCGTCCTGGGGTTGAGGGCGAGCAGCGCCGAAGAGCTGATGCCTGAGTTCGTCCGCTCCGCGACGAGGCTGTCAATCCGGGCCAGATGGCTGGGGTCCGGCTCGACAGGGGCATGACAGCCGCCGGTCGCGCCGGCCACGATCAGCAGGGCCGCAAGGTACGACCGGCAGACCCTGCGGCCGACGCGTTGGAGGAGGGGCTTTGCGTGAACCGCCGGCATGCCCGAAGGTTAGAGGCGGCGGCCCGCTCGCGCAAGAAGTGATCGGCCGCGTTCGGACATGAGCCAAGGGAGTACGAGCGGATAAGGGTTTCCACGTAGAACGCGGCTTGCCGGGGGCCCATCAGCGGGATCGGGGCACATATCCTGAACGGGCTCGGCGTCAGGACTCGCTGAGCAGGTGCGTCACGGCGTAACGAATCAGCTCCGGAGTGGACTTCAACTGAAGCTTGGCCTTGATGTGCTCGCGGTGGACCTCGACCGTCTTCACGCTCAGGAACAGCTTGGCGGCGATCTCCTTCGGGCCGATCCCCTGCCCGATCAACTGGAAGACTTCCAGTTCGCGGTCGGTCAGTCGCTGCAGCGGCGACCCGGCGCTGATCGCGGGGCGGCCGGCGACTTTCTGAAGCAGCGAGGCGTTCACCTTCTCACTGACCCAGATGCCACCGCCGAGGATGCGCTGGATCGCCTCGAGCACCTTGGTCGTCGCCTGCGACTTCATAATGTACCCGCTGGCGCCGCCGCGCAGGGCCCGCTCGGCCCACAGCATCTCGTCGTGGATCGAAAGCACCAGGATCGGCAGCGCGGGGGCCAGCCGTTGCAGGTCCTTGACCAGCTCAATCCCGGGCTTCCCGCCCAGCGAGAGGTCGGTGATGACAAGGTTCGGATTGAGCGAAGCGACCGCGTTGACGGCCTCATGAGCGTCGGCGACGGCCCCGCAGACCACCAGGCCGGGCTGTTGCTCGATCCGGGCTGCCAGCCCTTCGCGAACGACAGGGTGATCGTCCACCAGGAGGATCCGGGCACGACCGTCAGGCGACCGGGGTGTCTTGTTGCTGGGGAGCATTGCCGGGCCCACTGCGACGCGCGGGCGATAACGCCCGCCCCTCGGTGGGGGGACGCGCCATCGACCGTTGCGCAGCATACACACACGTGACAACGGTGCCACAGGGCTCCCCGGGCCGAATCTCCAGCGTCGCCCCGATCATACTTGCCCGGTAGTGCATCACGCTGACGCCCATCCCCGCATCGGAACGGCGCTCGGCCGGAAAGCCGACGCCGTTGTCGCGAACGCACAGGGTGATCTGCCGCGGGCTCTGTTGCAGCGAAACCGAGAATTCGGTCGCCTTGGAATGGCGCACCGCGTTGTTCAGCGCCTCCTGTGCGATCCGGTAGAGGTGAAGGGCCGCTTCGTCGTCCACCTCCGGCCGCCCGCCGCATTTGAACAGGCAGGGCGCCTTGACGGTTTCGCCGACGGTCGTGGCGAGGTGCTTCAACGCGGCCCGCAGGCCGTCCGGGCCCAGCTCGACTGGGGAGAACCCGCGCGCCAGGTTCCGCGTCTGTTCCAGCGCGCCCCCGATCAAGGTGGCGAGGCGCCGGACTTCGGTCGCTTCGGGCGCCCGCGCCCAGCCAGCTTTTCCGCCACGCCCTGGCTAAGCAGGGCCAGGCCCGTCAACTCCTGGCCAAGGCCGTCGTGCAGGTCGTGGCCGATGCGCCGTTGCTCGGCCTCGCTGATCTGAAGCACCTCGCGCTCCAGCTTCCGCAAATCGGTGATATCGCGCGTCACCTGTGCGAAGCCGCTCACGCGGCCGCCGGCGTCCCGCAAGACGGTCGTGATGACGTTCGCCAGGAATCGGCTCCCGTCCTTTCGGACGCGCCACCCTTCGTCCTCATGGCGGCCGCGGGCCGCCGCCACCTCCAGATGCCGCTGTGACTCGCCGGCCGCCGCGCCCTCCGGCAGGAAGAACTCGCCGATGTGCCGCCCCACCACCTCTTCCTGGGTGTACCCCTCGATCTGGCCGGCGCCCGCGTTCCAACTGACGATCCGCCCCCCGGCGTCGAGCATGACCAGCGCATAGTCCCGCACGCCTTCGACCAGCGCGCGGAACCGTGCTTCGCTCTCGAGGAGTCGCTCGTTTGACGCCGATAGCTCGGCGGTGCGCGCTTCGACACGCCGCTCCAGGTCCCGGTTCGCCCGCTCCAACGCATCCTGCGCCCGCGTCCGGAGCGCGACCAGTGAGCTGATCAGCACCGACACCATCAGGAAGACCGACAACCGGATGGCGTCGTCCCAACTGAACAGCGTCGATCCCGGCGGGTTGTTCGGGAAAAAGTACGCGCTGGCCCACCCCGCCAGCGCCGTGGCGACCAGCCCCGGGCCGTGCCCGCCTGTCCACGCCGCGACGACAACGGCCGCAAAGAACAACGGCGAGATGCTCTCCCCCAGCACCGGCTCCAGATAGCGCGTCAGGAGCGTCGCAAGAACGACGAGGCCGACGGACAGCCCGTAGGCCCGCCATCGGGCGAACCCGCCACCACGCGGCGCGGCGTCCTTGGTCGCATTCCAGCCAGTGTCGGATGATCAGCGGGCAATGACATCGGATCGCTTCTTGAAGCCTCGCCGTCGGCAACATGCCGCCGACGGGCGGCCCATGATAACCGCCGCCCGCGCTCCCATGCGCCCCACCTCACGGGCCGCCGCCGAATCCGCCGCGCTTTGCGATTGACACGCTCGAATCGCGCGGCGTACGGTATACCCCTCAGAAAGTGCTCCGATTGCGAGAACTGAACGAAGGAGGCCCCGTGCGCCCGAAGCTCTTCCGCGGTTTCATCTGCCTCGCGTTGCTCGGTTCGATAGCGGCGGCCGCGGAGCCGGCACTGCCCCCCGGCGAACAACAGGCCAAGGCGATACTGGAAAAGTCGCCGCGCCACGGCGAGTACGTGGATGTCGCCGTGCCCGGGGCCAAGACGCCGCTGCGCTGCTTTGTCGTCTACCCCGAACGGAAGGACAAGGCGCCCGTGATCCTCGTCATCCACGAGATCTTCGGGTTGTCCGATTGGGTGAAGTCCGTCGCCGATCAATTGGCCGCCGAGGGGTTCATCGCCATCGCCCCAGACCTGCTTAGCGGCCACGGCAAGGACGGCGGCGGCACCGACTCCCTTGGCGGGCGCGACGAAGTGATGAAGGCTATCCGCGGCCTTAAGTCCGAAGAGGTGACGGCGGGCCTGAACGCTCTTCTCGAGTACGGCAAGAAGCTTCCCTCGGCCAGCGGCAAGACCGGGTCCATCGGCTTCTGCTGGGGCGGCGGCCAGAGCTTCAACTACGCGATCGCCCAGCCGGAACTGGCGGCCGCCGTCGTCTACTATGGGACCAACCCCTCCGACCCAAGCCAGCTCGAAAAGATCAAAGCGCCTGTCCTGGGCCTTTACGGCGGGAGCGACAACCGCGTGGACTCGACCATTCCCCCCGCCGACCAGGCGATGAAGAAGCTCGGCAAGCCCTACACGTTTCACCTTTACGAGGGCGCCGGGCACGGCTTCCTCCGCCAACAGGACGGCCAGAACGGCGCGAACCTCAAGGCCGCCCAGCAGGCCTGGCCGGAGACAGTGAAGTTCCTGCGCGAGCATACCGAGGCAAAGTAACAGGTCGGCGCTTCTGAAGGGGGCAGACAGTTGTAACGACCATCCCGCGGTTGGCGCCTTACGCGTTCCCCTCGCAAGGCGGCGCCGATGGGCGAACGCCCGTGCCTCGTGGCGCGCGGCGGCGCGGCCCCTATATCATCCGCGTAAAGCGCCGGCCAACCCGCGAGAAAGATCGAACGTGCCGTAATGACAAGAGCTCGTCGTTCGTGCGAACCTCGGGCGCTAGCCAGGTCCTCGTTGCTGCCCTCAATCCTGATCGCCCTGTCAACCTTCGGATCCCTCTGCCGCGCCGACGAGCCGGCGACCGCCACCCAACCGAGCCCGCCCGCGCCGGACAAGTTTCGTTACACCCTGTTCGACCCGACGCCGGGCAATTTATTGCGGGGGATGGACATCGATCGGCCCAACGCGACCAACACGCCCCACACGATTGATGCGGGCCACGTCCAGCTCGAAGCCGGCATGATCGACTACGCCTACTTCCACGACCGCACGAATCAGTCGGACGTCCGCCAGAACGTCTTTGATGTCGGCCAGCTCAACTTTCGCGTCGGAGCGTTGGACTGCCTTGAGCTCAACGCCGTTGTGAACACGTACAACTCGATTTACACCCACGATGAGATTGCGCATGTCGCGTCCCGGGCCGGCAGCTTCGGTGATACGACGCTGGGCGCGAAACTGAACATCTGGGGAAATGAGAGTGGCGACCGCGTCTGGGCCACTGCGCTGGCGATCCAACCGGAGTTCAAGGTCGCGACCGCCCGCACGAGCGTCGGCAACGGCCACTTCGAGTTCTCGGTGGTGACCCCATTCCTGCTGAACCTGCCGGACGGCTTTCATCTGGGGCTTCAGACGGGCGTCTCGTACGGGCGTAACTCGAAGAACAACGGAGATATCACCGGCTTCCCGACGGGCATCTCCCTGGACCGCGTCGTGATCGGCAAGCTGGATCTCTACATCGAATACGCGTGCAGCCCAACGACCCAGGCCCACACCGAAACCATGCAGAGCTTCAACTTCGGCGGGACGTACCCGATCAATGACAACGTCGTTTTGGACGTGGGGATGAACATCGGGCTCAATAAAGTATCGAGTGACGTTGAAATCCTCGCGGGGATCAGCTTCCGGTTTTGAAGTCGTCTCATCGCCGAACGAATCGACTCGGACAAGCGGCGCCGATGGAGGTGCCCGGACGTCGATAACTCAATGGTTGCCTGTCGCAACGAAACCGCCGTCGCCCGAGGGGCGACGGCGGTTCATCGGTTGCTGGCTCATCACGTCCTGCCCGGGTCGCCGCGTTACTTCTTCCCAGCGACGGCCGGGGCTGGGGCGGTCTTCTGGAAGCTGTAGGTCCCGCCGAACTTTTTGCTGAACCGCTCGACGCGGCCGGCGGTATCCACGAACTTCTGCTTGCCCGTGAAGAACGGGTGACAGTTGCTGCAGATATCGACGTTGATCTTCGGCAGGGTGCTCCGCGTCACGAAGGTGTTGCCGCAGGCACAGTGGACGTTGCAGGTCTGATAACGAGGATGCGTCTTCTCTTTCACGGCTGCTCCTTTGGCCCGTCGTGCGTGGCACGCGGCCGGCGGAGGTCAGGCACAAGCCAAAGACCCTTCCGCCGCCTTGGCAACCACGTCAGCCGAGCCGGCACGCCCCGGAAGCCGGGGCCGAATCGACAACTACTCCCGAATCTCCGGAAAACACCGACCTGTTCATACGATCGCCCTACCCGCCGGTTCGCGCATCGGCCGCCAATGAATAAGGCCACCCGTCCCAAATCAAAAACGGGGCGGGGATTCTACCATGGCCCACCGCCGGTCACAAGCGACGGCGGCCACTCCCGACGGCGGCGGGTGTGGCCGTCTTTTGTGACGACACTCGTTTTGTAGGGAGGCGCGAAAACAAATTTAGGGCGTGGTCCACCACGCCGCATCACGACGTGGCGTGGTGAACCACGCCCTGCGTTTCGGCCGGATACCGCCACAAAGATGGTCACACCCACGGCGGCCACTCCCTGGGAACGCGGACGTCGCCGTCGGCCCGCATGGGACGGCCGGCGCGAACGTCGCGTGCGGGCGAACGTTCAAAGATGCGAAAAAGGTGAGGTCGATCCGCCTGATTGCGATGCCTGGGCGGAATGCGCCTGCCAGATTGTCGTGTGGAGTTCGAATTCCCGCGGGGTGTTGTCCGCCCTGCTCACCCAATTGTAGGTTTCGCCATGCCCACATTGGGAGATCGCGAGCCGGACATCCGGCCGCCTGCGGGCATTCACCGGAGGACCATGAGAATGTCGGACCCCATCGAACCGATCGAGCCGCTTGAGACGGGGGTGGCCAGCGTCGCTTTGGCCGAGCCCCGTCTGGCCGGTCCCCGGGCGATCCCGCTTCCCGAAGCGCATGAGCCGTGGCCGCAGCAGGCGGACCTGATCATGTCGGCCCTGGAGGCCGCCCGTTTTGGCATGGGCCGCCCGGTCAACGGGGACCGCCGCGCCGCCCGCCGGAGCGTCTTCCGGGTGAAGGCCGCGCTGCGGCTGTTCAGCGACCGGCTCGACGCGTCGCCCTGGGTGCTCTTCACCCGCGATGTCCATCCGCGGGGCCTTGGCTTCATCACTCAGCATCGCTTGCCGCTGGGCCATGGCGGGCTGATCGAGCTGCCGTCGGGCGAGGGGCAGACGCAGTCGATCGCCTGCACGCTGCTCCGCTGCCGGGAAGCGGCGCCGGGATGGTTTGAAGGGTCGCTCTATTTCAATCGCGAGCAGGAGTGCTTCGCGGTCTGATGAGAACCTCGCCTCCGGTATCCATACCCATGGGGCGCGCCGCCTGTCATCGTCCCCCGTCCTCGGCGAGGGCGGGCGGCGCGTCGGTTGGCGGCGCGGGGTGGCGCCGGCTGCGGAGGCCCGCAAGTGCCGCGATTGGCGGCCAGTGCCGATCGGCGCGGGGGAGGGAGCGTCGCGAGGAGCGCAACGCCTCGTCGCCAACGAACGGCCGCAGGAAGTCCGGCCCGTCCCGGCGGCCCCCCTGGCGATAGTCTTCCCAAAGCAGCCCCGCCACCTGCGTCACGTCACGGCCCGCGATCTCGGTCAGATACCGGAACAGAAGCTCGGCCAACCCCAGCAGCGCAATCCCATGATTGCGCCCCGCCTGGGCGAATAGCCAATCGGACAGCGCCATGAAGCTTGCGAACGGCGAGCCGCTCCCCCAGATCCGCGGAGTCGAACGGACGAAGTTGCCGCTGTTGGCGATCAGGTCCCAGTACCGCGAAAAGCGACGGACCCGTTGCATGGTGTTGAAATCGACTTGCTTCGTGCTCAGCACTTCATAAGGCGGGTGGGGGGCATAGGTCATGCCCCATTCGGCGTCGTGGCGCACGATCGGGGTGCCGCGTAGCCGCTTGAGGATGCCAAGCTGGATCTCCTGCGGCCGCAGCTCGACCAGCCGATCAAACCCGGCCGCGAAACTCTCCAGGCCTTCCCCCGGCAGGCCAGCAATCAGGTCGGCGTGGACGTGGACGCCCGTTTTATCCCGTAGAAAGCGGAGGTTCTCCGCGACTTTCGCCGCATCCTGGCGGCGGCTGATGCGCCGGCAGACGTCTTCATTGAACGATTGGATCCCCACCTCAAACTGCAGCGCCCCCGGGGGGAATTGGCGGATCGGATCGCGTAGCGCCTCGGGCAGCCGGTCGGGGATCATCTCGAAGTGCAGGAAGAGCCCCGGCGTGTGGCGCTCCAGGAAAAAGCGGAGGATCGAATGCCCGACGTTCAGGTTCAGGTTGAACGTTCGATCGACGAACTTGAACTGCCGCACCCCCCGGTCGAGCAAGGCCTGCATCGCGTCGAGGAACGGCCCCAGCGGCGCATTACGCACCGGCGAATCGAGCGACGAGAGGCAGAACTCGCACTTGAACGGGCACCCGCGCGACGCCTCGACATAGATCACCCGGTGGGCGATGTCCTCGGGCGTGTAAAGATCGTAGGGAAGCGACAGCCCCTCGCGCCCGTCGGCCGCCATGGCGAACTCCGGCAGCGCCGCGGGAATGACCCGCATGAGCGGCCGCCGCCCGGAAAGCAACTGGCGGCAGAGGTCGGCGAAGGCCCGATCGGCTTCGCCCGTGATCACATAATCAGCGAGGCGGGCGATCTCCTGCTGATCGGTTTCATAGCTCACCTCGGGCCCGCCCAGCACCACGGTGAGGTCAGGCCGGACGCGCTTTAGGCTTGCGACCACCTCCGTCAATTGGGTGACGTTCCAGATGTAGACGCCGAGGCCGACAACCTTCGGCTCGCGGGCGAGGATCGCCTCGACCATGTCGAGCGGCCGCTGGCTGATGTCGAACTCGAGCAGCGCGGCGCGACTCCGTAAGTCGCCGAGATTCGCCATCAGATAGCGAAGACCGAACGAGGCGTGCGCGTACTTCGCGTTCAGCGTGGCCAGCAGGATGTCGCGTTGTTGCGGGGGCGTCGGCATAGGTGGTGAAGTCGTATCCTACCTTTTAGAGCAAGCGGCGCAACTCCGCTGTCCTAGGGCTCCCGCCCACTCTCACCGGGCTTCCGGCTACATAGCGACAAGAGATGGCCACTACTGGGCCCGATAATCGATGGCCGCACCCGAGCCAATCGGCCGGGGGACGCGAAACGCTGGTTTCCGCTCGGAAAAAAACGCGCGATTCAGGGGTGCCGCTCGGTATAGTCACGCCTCGCGAGCGGCCGCCAAACCCGCTCGCCAACCAGCCGCTGACGCCGAGTTGTAGAAAAGATGTAGGCTTGCCATGTTGCGGAATCACCTGACCCGGGACGATCACGGACAGAAGATGTCGCTCAAGGAGTTCGACCGAGCCCTGCGGCCGCCCGGTCAGCATTACGAGCTGGCGCACGGCACGATCGCCGCCGGCGCTCCCCCGACCGCACGCCATGAGGCGATCGTGGCGGCCGTCCGCTCGCAGCTTGAGACATTCGACCAGGCCAACCCCGGCAACCTCTACTGCGTGGCCGGAAGTGACGAAGCACGCATCGTCCTATACACGCACGATTCCGAGCGCCACCCCGACCTGGCCGTCTATCGCACGCCGCCGCCGGAAACCGGGCCCGAGCTGTCGGCGCTTTGGGCGCCGGAGATCATCGTCGAGGTGGTCTCGCCCGAGACCGAGTACGTCGATTACGTGGACAAGTGCGAAGAATACCTCCAGTTTGGGGCCGCCGAGTATTGGGTCATTGACGACGCGCGGCGAGAATTGCTGTTTCACCGCCGTAGTGGCGGCCGCTGGGCCGAAGAGACCATCCGCGCGAGCCAACGCTGTTCGACCCGCCTCCTGCCCGGCTTCTCCCTCTCCCTGGCCCGGCTCTTCGGGCCGCCCAAGCCGGCCACACCGCCAGCATTTGCGCCTCGGTAGCGATCGCCTTCACTTATTTCGGCAGCGCGCCGACGGCGGTCAGGGCGTCGCGAAGCCCCTCGACGGCGTCGGCCTTACGCCGCCACTCGGCCAGCACCTTGCTCGATGCGGCTCGCATCGTGGCGAGCCGATCCGCTTGCGTGACGTCCAGAAGACATTCGATCAACCCAGCCTCATCATTGCGAGCGAAGGTGCGGCCGTTGACGCCGTCGCGGACCAGATCGACCGCCGCCCCCACCGTCTCCGCGCTCACGACCGCCAGCCCGGCCGCCAAGGCCTCGTTCACGACGAGCCCCCACGGCTCCAGTTCCGACGGGAAGACGAGCACATCGCACGACCGTTGCACGGCTCGAACGATCGCCTGATCGGCCTGATGCCCCAGCCAGTTCACGCGCGGCCGCGGTGCCGTCGATGCCCTCTCCTGAAGGTGTTCCCGCAGCGGCCCGTCCCCCAGGATGACGAGGTCCCATTCCGGCCGCTGGCCCACGATCGCCGAGAAGGCGTTGAGCAGCAGATCCACGCGCTTCACCGGCGCGAGCCGCCCGCAATAGAGGATTCGCCGCCGCTGGAGCGACAGGCCGAACCGCTCGCGGATCGGGGCAATGTCGGCTTCGCCCGTGGCGGCGATCGCGGCGTAGTCCGGCTCAAGCGCGAAGTGGAAGATGCGGCCGTCCGGGACGCCATACTTTCGGAAGTATTCACGCCCGGCGCTGCCCGCGCACAACGCGCCGGCGCAGAGGTTGAGCAGCGCTCCCACAATCGCCCGCTTGATCCTCGCCTTGAGCGGGCGGCCCGAAAGCGTGTAGGCGTCGTCGTGGATATTGCTGTCGCCCCAGAGCAGCACTGGAACCCCCGCCGCCCGGCCCCACCGCATGACGCGGATGCGGCCGAGGTCGTTGTAGCCCGACAGCACGACCGCGCGAACGCCCTCCCGCCGGAGCCGCTCGATGATACGGCCGCCGGTTCGCCACTCGTCCCGCCAGCGCCGCCGCTGAGACTGCTCCGCGAGCGGCACGTCCGAGAACGGTTCGAGCAGGCCGATTTTTGCGCTGCTTCGGGCGGGACCGCGAGCCATCGCCCTTCTTCCAGATGCGTTCGAAAGGTGAGGAACCGAACGTCGGGCATCGCCTCGGCAAGGCGCTGATACTGATGCGCGCGGTAGGGCGGGAGCGAATTGGCGATGAGGGCGACCGGAGCCCTACGATCTTCAAACATCTTTTTTGCCCGCCGTCAAAGCGGCATGAGTTCGGTGCCCAAACGCCCCAAGGGCAGTTGTAAAGGCTCCGCTCGTTAATCGCCAATCGCGCGACTTCATCTTGGCTTCGCCGCGGAGCAAATCAGAGTCAGGGGCCGGGGAAGAAGCGAAAGTACCCCGGATCGGGCGGATCGGGCGCGCCAGCCAGATTGTGCTCCGCGGGGAACCTGCGTGGAATTCGGTTGTATCGGCATTCCTTGGGCGACAGTATAGGAGTGGAAGCCTGGGCCCGCGCCGGTTTCGTCCCGGCTTTAGAAACGGCGTTTTCCATGAACCTCACGTGGCAGCAGATCGTTGGCCTGTTCATCCTGGCGATCCCGATCGCGTGTATCGCGCGGACCGTGGTGTTCGAGGAGGTCTTCCGCGAGCCGCGCGACTGGTGCAAAAAGCAAAGCCAGGATTGCGAGCAGCTCCTCCGTCGCAAGTTCTTCTATTTGTTCACCTGCGAGTATTGCTTCAGCCACTACGTGACGGCCCTGGCCCTTTTCTTGACTCGATACCAACTCATGTACAGCGGGTGGCGCGGGTATGGGATCGCGTTCTTCTCGCTTGTGTTCGTCGCAAACGCTTACATGAACCTCTACGCGCGGCTGCGGGTCGATATCACCACCCAGAAGAAGCAGATCGAGGCCAAAGAGAAGGAGATCGCCATCTCCGACCAGGAGATCGAGTTCCGGAAACACGCCAACCGCGAGTCGCTTGACGTTGGAGCGACCGCTCCGCCCTCCGCCTTCTCCCGCGGCGCCGGGACCGGCCCCGGCAACGCCGGGTGATCGCGAGCCGGTTTGCCCGCGCACAGGCTCCCGCCGCCTCCGTACCACGACCGTTCCGTTCAGAAGGGTCGATTGCTTGCTTTCCGTCGCGACAAGGGCAAGATCGATGATCCGGCGGCGCCCGCCGCCCGGCGTTCCCGATCCTCCTCTCCAGCCGATGACGAGCTCGATATGCGACGATCCTGGATCCTCCTTCATACGATTGCCGGCCTGCTGACCACCGGATGCGCCGCGAATGCCCCGACGCCGAACGCCGCGACACCGACCCCGGTGGCCGCCGCGCCACAGGTGGCTGGCGCCGCGCCCGACGCACACGCGCCCGGGTCACCGGGTGATCCATCAGCGCAGGGCAAGCCCAACCCTTCGGAGACACATCCTGCGATCGCGCCGCTGTCTGCCGATCCTGGTTCCCCGCCGGCGGTAGCGGCCGCTCCGGCGGCGGTCGCGCCCGTCGTGTCGGCGGCTCCGTCCGTTGAGATCCCGGCAAAGGTCGATCCGTCCGCGGCCGCCGCGCCGGCGTCTACGCGCATGCCCGCCGCGAAACCCCCGCCGACCAACCCATCGGCCGATACGGCGGTGGCGGTCGCTTCGACCGATGGCGCGTCCGGCGTGCGGCTATCCACCTCCGCCCCCGCGACGCGCTCGGCCGCCGGCGATGAGGCGATCGTGGTGCCCCTGACCCGCGCGGGCGACTGGCTGATGGCCCCGGTCCGCGTGAACGGGCGCGACGCGGGGCTCTTCATCGTCGATACCGGCAGCCCATCGACGATGCTCGATCGTGATTTCGTCAAGACGCTCGGGCTCCCGACCGTCGCCCAGGTCAGCACGCAGTTGGCCGCGCAGCCCGTTGGCGGGGACTATATTGATGTGACCGAGCTGTCGGTCGGGCCGAGCACCCTCAGCCATCCGCTGCTGGTCTCGGTGGACATGCGCGTCGCCCTGGGCACCTTTGGCCTGAAGGCGGCGGGTGTGCTAGGGAACGACTTTCTACGCCGCCGGCCGTTCACGCTCGACTTTCGGATGGCGACGCTGACGCTCTACGACCCGGCGCGCTTCGCCGCAAAAACGCCGGCCGGGACAGGGGGCTCGCTCTATTTCCGCCCGGGGCTCGATGTCCCGTTCCTTCCGTGCCGCGTGAAAGGGCGCGACGGGCTATTCATGCTTCAAACCGGCATGGCTGGCGAGATGAAGCTGTTCGGCACGTTCTTGTCGCAGCACCCGCAGGTCACCGACGGGTATCACCCGATCGTCGGCGGCGGCGGGTCGCCGGGGATGCCGGACGACGCATGGTTTGAGGAGGTCGAGTTGTTCGGCCAGCCGCCACGGCGGGTGCGCGCTCCGTTCTCGCCGCCGGGACGGACGCCGACGGGGAGCTGGCTGCAATCGATCTGTGCCGGCTTCGTCGGCGGCGCGGCGGCGCGGAACGGCCGCCTGACGCTCGACTATGGGGCGTCGCGGTTCTGGTTCGAGCCCGCGCCGGCCTCGGCGGAGGAGCCGGTGGATCGGTTGCTGGCGCGTCTCGGCGACCCTCGCGCCAAGGACCCCGCCGGCATGACGCCGCTGATGCACGTCGCCTATGACGGCCGCGTCGATGCGGCGGCCGCGTTGCTCGATCGCGGCGCCGACCCCAACGCCGCCACGCCGGGCGATGTCACGGCGCTGATCCTCGCCGCCCGCCAGGGGAATGAAGGCGTGGTGAAGCTGCTGCTCGACCACGGGGCCGACCCGAACGTGCGGGCGGCCGCCGGCTCAGCGGCCGCGTTGCACGACGCCTCCGCCCGCGGGTATGCGAACGTCGTCAAGGCGCTGCTGTCGGGCAAGGCCGACGCCCGCGCGGCCGACCTCCGCGGCCTGACCCCGCTCCACCTCGCCGCGGAGGCGGGCTCCGCGGCCTCCGTTGAGGCGCTCCTGGCCGGGGGCGCGGAGCCGAACAGCAAGGACAAGCAGGATGAGACACCGCTGCTGATGGCCGCCCTTTCCGGCGAGCCGGCGGTGATGCAGGCGATCCTGAAGGCGGGCGGCGACCCGAACGCGGCCGGCTCGGGGGATATTACGCCGCTCCTGCTTGCCGCCGCTACGGCCGCCCGAACCGACTGCCTGAAAGCGCTGCTCGACGCTGGAGCGAAGCCCAACACATCGGATCGCGCCGGCCGCACGCCGCTCATGGTCGCCGCATCGCGAGGCGCCGCCGAGATCGTGACCATCCTTCTCGCCCACGGCGCCGACCCGACCGCGAAGAGCGTCGAGAGCAAGACGGCCGCCGACTACGCCGCCGATTCGGCGCAGGCCCAGACGCTTCGCCTGCTCCTCAGCGCCGCGCCGCCGGCCGCTCGCCATTGATCGAACGCCGCCCGTGGGCCCGGGCGGCATGCGGCCGGATCGTGCCAGCGGGCCACTCCCGGCAAGACTGCGAATGCGCGACGATCTTTTCCGACGTGCCGCCGGTGCCCTCACCGGCGGGCCTTGTGTCCGGTCGGCAACAGTGTCTCGTTCCATCGAAAACAGCGCGTTAGGGTTTGCGCGGACCGCGGTGCGGCCCGTACAAGAGCAGGCCTCGTGATCAGATCGACGCCGGGAGATGGACGACGATCTGCTCGGCGAGCGCGAGCATGCGGTTGAATTCGATCACGTCGAAGTGGCGGGAAGAAAAATCGAGGATCAACCACGGGCCATGGAGCAGAAGGCCGATGTCGGGCGGCAACAGCGCGCGGCTGAACGATTCCGAGAGCGTCGCCGCCTGTTCGGATGCCGTGCCGAAGACGACGAACCGATCGATGCTCCCGAGGCGGGGGTAGCCGGTCAGCGCGAACAGGTCGATCACACTGACGGCCGCTCCGGTGGGGCGCAGGCCGGTGGGCGGCCAGTTCGCGCGAAGATTGCGAATCAACAGGTTCCACTGGACCTCGCTGGCCACAATCGGCGCGGCGGCCGGCCGCTGGCCGAACGAGAGCGGCTCGGCAAGGCCGATGAGCTGGGCGTGGATTGCGGCCTCGGCGGCGCCGGGGCCGGTCTGCATCTGCACGAGCGTCGTCGGGCCGTCCGACAGGCACAGACGGACGCGCGGCTCCTGAGTCCCGAAGGCGGCCTTGGGGAGCGCGTCGAATGGCGGGGGCAGCCGCAGCAGAGCGTCGGGGACGAAGCGGAAATGGCAATCCCGTGCCCACTCCGACAGCGCGACCCACTGACGCCGCGATGTTTCGCGGCGCAGCAACGCCCAGAAGACGCCGGCGGACAGCCCGAGCACCGTCAGGAGCGTCAGGAAGATCACCGCTGAGAATGGCGAGCTGGGCGCGGCGGCCATCGATCCCTCCCGGTGTGACGATCCGCCACTCTGGCGGAGCGGCCACACCCGCCTCCGAACATAACAGGTTCCCCGGGGCCCGGTAACCGGCTCGCCCGCCCAGCTTCACCTTGCGACACCGGGCCGGCGTCGAATCCTTTGCGCACCCGCGTTGGCGACGCGCCATCGGAACGATTCTCGGACGGGCCAATCTGACGAACGGACGGATCAGAATCCGTTCGCGCTCAGCTCACGCGGGGTGTGCCCCCCGGCCGCGCTGCCGATAGAGCGTGGGCACATGGCGGATTACTCCCCAATCGTCCGGATGATCAAGGTTCGACATCGCATTCGCGTGCGGCGGTGGCGCGGCAACATGACGGGGTGCGCCTGGCGCACCGAATATCGCGATGGCCGCGTCATCAACTGGATCGAGGCCCCTGTCCCTCGCACGGCGATCAGCCTCTCGATCTTCCTGCACGAGGTGGGGCATCATGTGATCGGGTTTGACCGATATAAGCGCCGCTGCGAGGAAGAATACCACGTCTGGCAGTGGGCCCTGGCCCAGATGCGCGCGCTCGGGGTCGAGCCGGACGATCGCGTGAAACGGCGCTACGCGCTGTCGATGCGCTACGCCGTCGGCAAGGCGATCCGCCGCGGCATCAAGGACCTGCCGCAGGAATTGAAGCAGTTCGCAGAAGCAGCGTGAGCCGAGATCTGGAAATCCGAAGCACCAAATCCGAAATCCGAAGGAATGACAAAAAGGGGGAAAGAAGAAACCGAATTGCGCTCGGCTGCAACGATTCCCGCTTTCTTCCCTCCGAGTTTCCTTGAGATTTCGTGCTTCGGATTCTGCCTCACGCCGCCTCACGCTGTATCAAACGTCCAGGTTCTTCACTTCCAGCGCGTGTTCTTCGATGAACTGGCGGCGGCGCTCGACGTCTTCGCCCATCAGGACGCTGAACATCCGCTCCGCCTCGGCCGCCTCGTGAAGCGTGACCCGGAGCAGGACCCGGGCGCCGGGGTTCAGCGTGGTGTCCCACAGCTCCGACTCGTCCATCTCCCCCAGCCCTTTGAACCGCTTGATCTCCATCCCGCTCCCCTTCTTCACCAGGCGGTGGATCTCGCGGACGATCTGGGCCACGCCGGCGACGTCGTGCGTGCTGGCCTCATTGACCAGGCAATACTTGGTGGCCAATTTCTCGCCGGTGACGGATTCTTCCTGGGTGAGGAAGTAGTCGTCGATGGAGAGACCGGCCCCGTGCAGCTCGCGGAAGAGGCGGTCGAGCTCTTTGACCTCGTGCAGCTCGTGATTCTTCTGCAGCCGGGCCCAGTGGTCCTTGTCGCTCTTCGGGCGGGCCGAACCGTTGGTATGGGCCGCCGGGGCGGCGCCCGCGGGCGGGCTTGCCTCCGCGATGATCGGGCTCGCCTCGCCGCTGACTGGGGCGGCCGCTCGCGCACCGTCACCCTGCACCTGGTTCATCTCATCATCTTCCACCAGGAAATTGTTCTGCTTCAGGAAGGCTTCGCGCTCTTCGGCGGTGTGGAAGAAGGTATCCTTCCCGTCCACCACCACGTGGAACTGGGGCAACTTCCCGTCCTCGCTTCGGCGGCCCAGGAAATCGGCGAAGTCGATCCCCCGGCGCTGGATGATCGTGACGTGCTCCTCCAGCCGCTCGAGCAGGCCAACCACGCGTCGCAGCTCGGCGCCGGCGATCCGATGGACCTCGCCATTATTGTCCGTGTCGCGAATGACCAGGGCCGTCCCCTCGGTCCCCATGTCGGTCAGCGCGTTGCGCATCTTGCGCTCGTTGAGCACGTATTCTTTCTTCTTCTTTCGCGTAATGAGATAGAGCGGCGGCTGGGCGACATACACGCGGCCGGCGCGGATCAAGTCGGTCATGTGGCGGAAGAAGAAGGTCAGCAGAAGCGTGCGGATGTGGCTGCCGTCCACGTCGGCGTCGGTCATGATAATGATCTTGCCGTACCGCCGCTTGTCGATGTTGAAGTCGTCGCGGATGCCGCACCCCAGGGCGCGGATGATCGTGTCGATTTCGGCGTGGCCGAGCATCTTCACGAGGTTCGCCTTCTCGACGTTCAACAGCTTGCCGCGCAGGGCGAGGATCGCCTGAAGGTTGGAATCTCGCCCCATCTTCGCCGTGCCGCCGGCGCTGTCCCCTTCGACGAGGAAGAGCTCCGTGTCCTCGTTGCTCTTGGAGCGGCAGTCGGAGAGCTTGCCGGGCAGGCTCCCGCCCTCCATGCTGTTCTTGCGGCGGGTGAGTTCACGGGCCTTGCGGGCCGCTTCGCGCGCCTCGGCCGCCTGGACGCCTTTTTCAAAGATCGCACGGGCAATCTTGGGGTTCTCTTCAAAATAGCGGCCGAGCTTCTCGTTAATGCCGGACGAGACGAACCCCTCCATCTCGCCGTTCCCCAGCTTGCTCTTGGTCTGCCCTTCGAACTGCGGTTCGGGGATCTTGACGCTGACAATAGCCATCAGCCCTTCGCGGACGTCGTCCCCCGTCGGACGTGCATCCTTGAGCCACCCCTGCTGCTCGGCGACGCGGTTGATCGTGCCGGTGAGCGCCGTCTTGAAGCCCGACAGGTGCGTCCCGCCCTCGCGCGTGTTGATGTTGTTGGCGAAGGAGAGGATGGTTTCGTTGTACCCGTCGTTGTATTGCATGGCGACTTCGACGACCAGGCCGCTGGCCGCGTCTTCCTTGCGGAAGTAGATCACGTCCGGATGGACGGTGTTCTTGCCGTCGTTGAGATGCCGGATGAATTCGGCAAGGCCGTCGGCGTAAAGGAATTCCTCCTTCTTCCCCGCCCGCTCGTCCTCAATGGTGATCTTCACGCCTTCGTTCAGGTAGGCCATCTCGCGCATGCGGTTGGCCAGGATCTCATACTTGAAGTCCACGTCGGCGAAAATCTGAGTGTCGGGCTTGAACGTGACCTTGGTGCCGGTCTTGGGGCGGGCGCCGATGATTTTCAGGTCCCCCTTCTTGGCGCCCCGCTCGAACTCCATGTGATAGACCTTGCCGTCGCGGCTGACCTCAACTTCCAGCCACTCCGACAATGCGTTAACCACCGAAGCGCCGACGCCATGGAGCCCGCCCGATACCTTGTAGGCCGACGTCGCGTTATGCTCGAACTTGCCACCGGCGTGCAGGATCGTAAAGACGACCTCAACCGCCGGGATCCCCAGCTTGGTATGGCGGCCGACGGGAATGCCGCGGCCGTCGTCCACGACCGTGATCGAACCATCCGCGTTCACCTTGACCAGCACGTTCTTGGCGAACCCCGCCTGGGCTTCATCGATCGAGTTATCGACGATTTCGTAAACCAGGTGATGCAGCCCATAGCTGGCCGTATCGCCGATATACATGCCCGGGCGCTTGCGGACGGCTTCCAGGCCTTCCAGGGCCTGGATGTTGTCGGCGTCGTAGTCCGCGGTAACCGGATTGGAAATGCCCCCGAGTGCGCTCTCGGCGCAGGCGAACGGTTTTCAGAGGTATGCGGTTGGTCGAACGTCTCGGACGTTTCTTCAGCCATCGAATAAACTCCTGCGCGGGCGCCAGGCCCGGTGGATTGCGGGGTCGAAAATGGACCTCTTTTGACCCGGCGGCGCCTTCCAGTCGGCCGGCGGTTGCCGCGATGAGGCGCCAGCCCGCCGCCACGTTTTTACAGCGTCGGCCCAATCGGTCGGACCTGAATCATTATCCTCGAAATGCCACGAAGATACTACGTTTTTGGTGGCGAAAAGGTCGGCGGGCTCGTCTATTGTTTTCGAGGGAAATCGATTGGGGTTTCGGTCCGTTGGCGACGAACGCACCAAAACGCGGCCGGGAAAAAAGCCTTCACCCTAACCATGCGAGAGGGTTGGGGCGAGGGTCGTTTTCTTTGCCTGCCCTTGCAGATAATGAGTTTCGGACCCTCCCCACCCGGGTGAGGGCTGTATCAGTAGTCCCGTCGCCAGAAGACGAAGGCCGCCAGCCCCACCATCACGGCTTCAAAGCCGAGCGAAGTGCCGACGACCCAGGTGACCGACCGCTCCCAAAGCGCCTTCTGCGTGCGGACTTCGGCGGCGATATCGTCGGTGGTCACGTTGAAGAAGAGCTTCTTGGGCTCATCCGAAGCGGCATCGGCTTCGGCGTCGCGCGACTCGTTCTGGAACTCGGTGGCGGAAATAAGCCACCGCTTGAGGAGCTGCACCGTCTCGGTCGTCTTGGGAAGCAACGTCTTCGCGGCGTACAACGCCTCGTGCCATTTGACCTTCGTCGGGCTGATCTCCTTCAGCCGGGCGCGGAGATCGGCCAGCCGGGCTTGGGCCGTCGTCACCCGTGCCTGCTGGAGCACGCTCGGCTCCGTCGTCGCGGCGGCCGCGGCCTGGAACTTGGCCAGGTCCGCCTCCTTCTCCCGGATCTGCCGGTCGTAGCGGGCGGCGACGATCTCATCCTTGATCTGCGATCTCAGCAGTTGCCGCTCGGCGACATGCGTGCCGATCACGACGATCCAGAAGATCCCCGCCAGCAGCAGCGCCATCAACGTCGAACGCGTGATGACCCCCAGCAAGACACAGACGCTGTAGACGTAGCTGAAGAAACAGACCACAACCGGCACCGCCAGGAAGACCCCCGGAACCCAGACGCCGCCCCGGATCCCCAGCACCAGAAAGCTGGCGGCCGAGAAGACGAACACCTGCAAAAAGACGAACGCCAGCCCGGCGACGTACTTCGTCAAAAAGAGACGAACCCGCCCGATCGGCTTCGAGAGGAACAGATCGATCGACCCGCCGGTAAGCAGTTCGGGGAAGATCCCCGCCGTGGAGATCAGCGCCAGGATGGTCGCGATCCACGTCAGCCACCACTGCACGCCGAGCTCAAAGAAGAGCGTCTTGTAAATCAGCGGGCGGTCATCCGGGGAGATCGGGAACGGCCGCCCGACCTGCATCCCAAACAGTTGAATGCCCTGGTCTCCCACGCTGAGGCCCAGAAAGGCCAGCACGACGACGCCCGACAGGATCAGGACCACCCAGAAGAGCTTCCGCGCGTTCAGCTCGCGGTAGGCGTCGAGGAAGATGGCGAGCGTCTGGTTCAAGGTCGTCCCCCCGAGCCGGGAATCCGCGATGCGTGTACCCCCGGGGCGGCCGGCGCATTGGCTCCCCGCCGCTCGGCGCCGGGGGGAAGGGCTCGACCCGTCAGCGGATCGGTGACGGCTTCCATGAAAAGGTCCTCCAGGCTCTGTCGGAACGGCTGGAACCGCCGCAGCACCAGGCCCTGTCTTCGCAAAGCGTCCAGGACCGGCTGAACGGCGGCCGGGTCGGTCGCTCCGACACGCAGCGTCAGCCCGTCCAGCTCCAGCCACGTTCCGTCCTGCAACGATCCGCGATCGATGAACGGCGGCGGAGGCGGAGCGATCCCCGGAAGCGGCGGCGGCATCGCCGGCAGCGCTCGGCTGACGCGATCCGTGAACCGGTCGGGGAAGGCGGCCAGGACGCTCGCCCGACGCGCCTCCGCGGCCGACCCGTTCAACCCAGCGCCGGGGCCGGGGGCGACCGGATCGGCCGCCAGCTCGATCTCGTAATACTGCTTGGTGACGGTCAACTCGGCCATCGTCCCCTGGCGGGCCACCTTGCCGTGGACAAGGATCGCGACGCGGTCGCAGATCATCTCCAGCTCGCTCAACAGATGGCTGTTGAGGAAGATCGTCTTGTTCTGCCCCTTGAGGCGGGCGAGAACGTCGCGGATGTCCCGGCGGCCGACGGGGTCCACGCCGTCGGTCGGCTCGTCCAGCACGACAAGGTCCGGGTCGGACGACAGCGCCTGCGCCAGCCCGATCCGCTGCATCATCCCCTTGGAGTAGCCGGACACTTTGTGATCCGCCCAATCCTTCATGCCGACGGTTTCAAGCAGCTCGGCGCAGCGGCGTTTGCGGGTGGGTCGATCGACATCGGAAAGGGCCGCGAAAAACTCGAGCGTCTGGCGGCCGGTGAGGTACTTGGGGAAGCGGTGGTTCTCCGGCAGATACCCCACACGCCGCAACGTCGGCTTATGGCCGACGGGGCTGCCCAGGATGAACCCTTCCGCCCGCGTGGGCCGGATGACCGTCATCATGATCTTGACGAGCGTGCTCTTGCCCGCGCCATTGGGCCCAAGCAGCCCGAAGACCTCGCCCCGGCGGACCCGCATCTCGATCCCCTGAAGCGCATGGACCTTCCCCCGATACGTCTTGGCGACATGGCGAAGGTCAATCGCGTATTCATCGGCCGCCAGTGTCACGGTGCGGTTCCTCCCAGTTGAAGCGAAACATCCTCCCGGATGGGGTTGGCATCGTACCGTCGGCGGCCGACGCCAGCGAGGGAGAGGGCAGCCTGTCCAACGCCGCCAAACGAGCCGCGACGGTAACGGAGCGGTCGGGCTGATCGGCCGCGGGGTGTGCGTCGCAGAACGGTGCCCGCTCGACACGCGCATCCAGACCGCTTCCTGACGGGCGCGGCTCGCGGGGGCCGGCGCGGAGGCGGGCGTTAGATCGAATAGTCCTCGGCGAAGACCCGCGCGTTCTTCACCATGATGAAGACGTCGTCTTGGGCTCTAAGCTCCAGCTCGCGGTAGCGCTCGCGGGTGAGCGAGGCCTCGATCGGCTCGCTCGTGTCCTTGCGGACAAGGTAGACCTGGACGAACGGGCCGGCGGTGCTGATGTGATCGATCCGGGCGGGGATCGATTCGCCGTTGCCGGCTTCGGCCGCGGTGCGGCGGATCTCCACATCGTGCGGGCGGACGAACGCGACGGGCGCGCCGTTGGCCTTATCGCCCAGATGCAGGCGGCCGTCATCCATCCGCCCGTGGAACAGGTTCACATTGCCCAGGAACTCGTAGACGAACGGGCTGGCCGGGCTTTCGTAGACCTCTTCCGGCGTCCCGATCTGCTCGATGCGGCCGCGGTTCATCACGGCGATCCGGTCGGCCACTTCCAGCGCCTCTTCCTGGTCGTGCGTGACGAAGACACTGGTGATGTGCACCTCGTCGTGCAGCTTGCGCAGCCAGCGGCGAAGTTCTTTGCGCACTTTCGCGTCGAGCGCGCCAAACGGCTCGTCGAGCAGGAGCACCCGCGGCTCGACCGCCAGCGCCCGCGCCAGCGCCACCCGCTGCCGCTGGCCGCCGGAGAGCTGGTGCGGGAACCGATCGGCCATGCTGTCGAGCTGGACAAGCTGCAACAGCTTCATCACCCGCTCGCGAATCTCCGGCTTCTTCGGCCGGCTGCGACGGGGGCGCACTGTCAGGCCAAAGCCCACGTTGTCGAAGACGGTCATGTGGCGAAACAGGGCGTAGTGCTGGAAGACGAACCCGACGCGCCGCTTGACGACGTCCTGACGGGTCATGTCCTCCTGATGAAAACGGACGCGCCCGCTGTGGGCGTCAGGCGCTTCCAGGCCCGCGATGATCCGCAGCAGGGTCGTCTTCCCCGAGCCACTGGCCCGAGCAGCGCAACCAACTCGCCGGTCTGGATGGATAGGCTCACGTCCTTCAGGGCGGTGAACAGCCCGCCCTGCGACCGGAACGTCTTGGTGATGTGCTCGACTTCGATGCTCATTCGAATTCACTACTCGTTCGACTGCACTACTCGTTCGACTGCACTACTCGTTCGACGTCGCTTCGGCACTGGCGCCGCGAAGCTCCTTCTTGAACTTCCACTCCACTATCGACTTCAACACCAGCGTCACCACCGCCAGCAGCGCCAGCAGGCTGGCGACGGCAAAGGCGGGCGTGGCGCTCAAGTCGCCGTCATACAGCCGCTGGACCCGCAGCGGCACCGTGAGCTGGTCGTCCGTATTGCTCGAGACAACGTATACGGCGCCAAACTCCCCCATCGCGCGGGCGTTGCACAGGATCACGCCATACAGCAGGCCCCACTTGATGTTGGGCAATGTGACGCGGAAGAACGTCTTCACCGCGCTGGCCCCCAGGACCCGCGCCGCCAGCTCCTCTTCGTTCCCCTGCGCCTGCATGAGGGGGATCAGCTCGCGGGCGACGAACGGAAAGGTGACAAAGACCGTCGCCAGGACGATCCCCGGCCAGGAGAAGATGATGCGCACGCCACGCTGGTGGATCCATCCCCACTCGCCCGGCCACCAAGGAAGTGCCGCGTGCCCGAACCCGCGCCAGAAGAGCCATGGGTAGTGGAAGTCGGCGTGCTCCAGCGTCGGCCCGAGCCAGCCCCGAGCGCCGAAGATCAGCACAAAGACCAGCCCCGCCACCACGGGCGACACGGAGAAGGGGAGGTCGATGAGGCTGATCAGGAAGGCTTTGCCGCGGAACTCGAACTTCGACACCGCCCAGGCGGCCGCCACGCCGAAGATCGTGTTCAGCGGCACCGCGATCGCCGCGGTGAAAAGCGTCAGGCGCACCGCTTCCCATGTCCGCGGGTCGGCGATCGTCCTTCCGTACGGCCCCCAGCGCAGATGAGCGGGGGCGCGAATGAACGTCGCCAGCCAGGACGCCCCTCCTGCGCAGGTCGGCGATGGCATCGCCGATGCCAAGCGCCTCGGAAAAGACGACCAGCAGCGGGAGGAACAGAAAGAGGAAGAGAATGACGATCGTGGCGCCGATGAGGATGAACCGCGCCCAGCGCGGCTCGACCGTCGCGGAGGCGCTCTCCAGCGGCGCGGGGAGGCGGCCGGCGGGGTCGGTCGAGAGTGCGGCGGTGGCGGAAGTCATCGGCCGCCCCGTTTCGCGACGTATCGCTGAACGCTGTTAATCCCCAGCAAGATGACGAACGACGTGCCCAGCAGGACCACGGCGATCGCCGTAGCGCCGGAGTAATTATATTGATCGAGCTTCTCGATGATGATCTTCGGAGCGATCTGTGTCACAAATCGCCGGTTGCCGGAGATGAAGATCACCGATCCATATTCCCCCAGCCCCCGCGCAAAGGCCAGGGCGAAGCCGGTGATCATGGCGGGGCGAATTTCAGGGAGGATCACCTTCCGGAACGTCTGCCAGCGGCTCGCCCCCAGGCTGGCGGCCGCCTCTTCGACCTCGGCCCCCAGGTCTTCAAGGACGGGCTGCACCGTGCGAACCACAAACGGCAGCCCGACGAAAATCAGCGCCACGACCACGCCCAACGGCGCCGAGGCGACCTTGTCATACCAATCGACCTTCAGCGGCCACCACGCGGCCGCCTGGCCGCCAAAACCAACCCAGCGCGCCCAGGGGTACTGAAAGCCGACCGACATAAGCAGGCGTCCGACCCAGCGCTGCTCCGAATAAACCGCCGTCAGCGCGATGCCGGCGACCGCGGTCGGCAGGGCGAAGGGGATGTCGATCAAAGCGTCGATGGCGCGGCGGCCGGGGAAGTGATAGCGCGTCAGCACCCAGGCGACCAGCAGCCCGAAGCCGCAGTTCACCCCGGCCGCCAGGAGCGAGGCGGCAAAGCTGACCCAATAGGCGGAGACGACGCTGGGGCTGGAGACGGTTTCCCAGAACTGCCGCGGCCCAAGCGTCGCCGTCTTGACCATCAGCGCCGACAGGGGGATCAGTACGATGAGCGTCAGGTAGAAGAGCGTCAGCCCGAGGGAGATGCGAAACCCGGGCAGGACGCGCCGCTCCCGCAGCCGCTTGGCGGCCGAAGCGGGCGAGTTGTCCGTCGTCGTCGCGGTCATCCGAAGCTGTCGATCACGGCGCTGCCAATACAAAGGGGAGCGATTGTAGCCCTCGCCGAACGGTTGTGAAGATTGCCAGACCGCGAACGGACGGCACCGGGTGCGGAGATCTTCGTTGGCAGTTCCGGAACTCTGAACCTGGGAACGCCGACGCCCTCGTCGGCACGAACCGAAAGGCCGACGGGGCCGTCGGCGTTCCCAGGACGTGCTTCGGGCGCATTCCGCGTCGTGCGGCTACTACGCCCTGGGCGACGGTCGCGGCGATGTCCCCGAAAGCTCCGAACGGCCGCTAGTTCATTCCGTAGATCTGGTCGAAGACGCCCTTGTCCGCGAAATGGGTCGCCTGCGCCAGGTCCCAGCCGCCGGTGGGGAACAGGTCGCGGATGGCGAAGACTTTGATCGTTGAGAAGCGTCCGGCAAACTTCGCCTTGGCGGCGTCGGTGCCGGGGCGATAGAAATTGTCCACGATGATCCGCTGGGCGTCGTCGGTGTAGAGGAACTTCAGGTATGCCTCGGCCGCTTCGCGCGTGCCGCGGGCGTCAACCTGCTTATCCACCACGGCCACCGGCGGCTCGGCCAGGATGCTGATGGAAGGGTTGACGATCTCAAACTTGTCCGGCGACTGCTTCACTGAGAGCAGCGCCTCATTCTCCCAGGCGATCAGGACGTCGCCCGCGCCGTGGACGAACTGTGTGGTGGCGCGGCGGGCGCCGCTTTCGAGCGAGGGCGTGTTGGCGAACAGACGCCGGACGAACTCGCGGGCCGAAGCGTCATTCCCGCCCGGCTGCCGCAGGGCATATCCCCACGCCGCGAGGTAGTTCCAACGCGCCCCGCCGCTGCTCTTGGGGTCGGGCGTGATGACGCTGACGCCGTCGCGGGTGAGGTCGTTCCAGTCTTTGATCCCCTTGGGGTTCCCTTTGCGGACGACGAAGACGATCGTAGACGTATAGGGCGAACTGTTGAGCGGCAGGCGGCTCTGCCAGTCCTTATCGTTGATCAAGCCGCCCTTTTGAAGGGCGTTCACGTCGTACGCAAGGCCCAGGGTCGCCACGTCGGCAACGTTGCCGTCGAGGATCGATCGGGCCTGCTTCCCCGAGCCCCCGTGCGACGTCCGGATCGACACGGCCTGCCCGGTCTGCGCCTGCCAGGATTTTGCGAAGGCGGGGTTGATCGCTTCGTAGAGCTCCTTGGTCGGGTCATAGGAGACGTTCACGAGCTCGATGCTCGCCGGTCGGCCGCCGGTGGATTGAGTCGTGGCGGGGGTCTGTTTCGCGTCCGCGCGATCGGCGTCGTCCTTGGAGCCGCAGCCGCAAACGACGAACGCCAGACTGACAACCGCCAGCCAGCCTCGCGCCCAAGACCCAATCCCGCTCATTCGCTGCATGGCTCGTTCCTTGAATCCAGATAGGCCCTCGAAGCGTGTCACGTCTGCCCGGCTAGATGCCGAGCCCGCCACTGACGTACGCGTCTGCCGGCCGCAGCTCGTCGATGTGCCGTTGCAGCCGCCGTTCGAACTGGACCAGCAGGGCGGCGGCGTTAACCGGCACCGCGCTGCTCTGTTCGCCCGATGATCCGCTGGCCTCGCGAACAAGGTCGCGCGTGACGCCGACCAGCGAAGAGAGAAGGTCGGCCTGGGCCCGGCGATACCCACGCTCGTACCCGTCCCGTTCATACGCCGCCAGGAGGCCGGAAAACGAGTCGCCCTCGAGACCGTCGGAGATCAACGTGATCCCTTCGTCGCCGACCGGCGTAAGGCGATTCCGCGCCCCGCCCGCCAGAACCCGGGGCGGTTCAATTTCAACCGAACGATCCAATCGAGCCATGACGGCCTCCAACTTCACCAACGCGCTTTCGAATGGGGACGACCATTGCACCGGATGGTCACATCCAACAACCGGCGCGTGAGGCATAGGGCGAGGGCGATCGCATGACGAGCGGACTTTAACCCGTCGATCCCGCTAGTCAAGATCAAACCCAGACTATTCCTATATTTTCAGTCTGTGTTAGCGGAAGACGTGGAGGGTGGATGGTGGAGAAGGCGATCCTGAATCGAGTTTGAGTCGAGCCTGCCGTTTGCTTCCTATTTCCCCACCGCGATCACGCAGCCGACCTGGCTGGAGCCGAACCCGTCATCCGCAAACTCGATCGCAATCTCCTCGGCCGACTTGTTTAACACCTTCACACCCCCGCGCTTCGCTTCGACCTTCACAAGCTGAAATCGTGACGCTGATGGCGGCCACAGGTCGGTGATCGGGAAGACGTCGCTCTTCAACTTCTCCGACCACTTCGGCCACCAATAGATTCCGTTGATGACGGTCGGGTAGTAGCCGTCATGCTCCCCGACACGAACAAACTGACCATCGTGAGCCCAGAAGACGCCGGCCGCCGTGATATGAAAGGTATCCGCGGCGTCGAGCCGAGCCAGGACTTCGGCCGTCCCGTCCGCGTTCACCCAATGCGGCTTGGTCTCCGAAAGATTCACCTGCACCTTCCCGTCTCGGGCGGGCGAACGCTGATCGGTATCGTTGATCCGCAGGCTGATCTTGCCGGCGACCGGCGCGACGAACCGGCAACCCGTTCCGACATAGAACGTCCAGGGCTCGGCGCCGATGCGGGCGATCAACGCCCCGCGCGGGTGCTGGCCGAGATAGAACCCTTCCCGCTGAGCCGGGGTCAACGCCGGCTGCGGGCCAGGATTTCGAAAGACGGTGGCGGGCAGAGCCCTTCCGGGCCGCAGGTCGGCCCGATCGAGCCCCGCCATGTGCCGGTCGCTCTGATCTCATAGCACTTGCCCGCCTCCACCGTGAAATCGACAGGCGTCCATGATTCGTTACTTGGCACGGCGAACGCCCCGGACGCCACCGCCGGCCGCACCATCGCCTCGACGAGGCCGAGCCGCGTCTTCGCCACGGAAAGTCGCAGCCCGGTGAGGTTGGGCTCGGCCCGCGCGTAGAGCGTCGCGGCATGGCGGCAGATATGTTGCCGTCGGGCGGGCGGCTGCGCGGAGCCGAAGTCCCACCACGCGTCGGCGGCCGCCGCGATCGCCATCGCGTCGCCGCCCGCCGTCAGCCCTTTCTCAGCGACGGCGGCCGCCCGGGCCGCCGCGTCGTCGCCGCGGATAAGATAAGGCAGCCCGCGATCCCACTGCTCCTGAATGAAGCAGAGATACGCGCCGACTGCGAAATTCGCCTTTGGGTCGGCGGGAGCGGTCTTGAGCCGATCGAGCATCGGCCGCAGCGCATCCCACGCCGCCTGGGATGCGTCCAGCTCGCGCATCGCAAGCTGTGCCCGGGCCGAAAGTGCCCGATCTTCGTTCGACGAAGCGTGCCGGAGGATCGCCGCCAGGACGTGCCGGGCATCGACAAAGTTGTTCGTCCGAACGAATTCCTCCTCAACCTCCATCGCCAACCGGACGTTGGAGCCATCGTCAGACCATGGCTGCGGCGCGGCCATGACCGCCTGAATCGCGACGTTCTTCGCTGCCAGGGCGTCAACGTCGAAGAGAGAGGTGAGCAGATCGACCGCCTTGAACGCGATCGGGAGGGAGACCCCCTGCTCGGCCGCGTCGATCGCGGCGGTCGCCAGGACGTACTGATCGGCCGCATTGCCGGTGGAGGTGCGTGCCTGTTCCATCAAGACCCCCGCGATCTCGCGCCGGGCGGCCGGCGAGGTGTCCTTGAGCCGCTTGGCGAACGCTTCTTTGAGCAGCTTGCGCGAGCGGGCCCGATCCACTTCGGGCGGAAGGGACGCATAGACCGGCGAGCCCGGCGTCCCGGGCTGGGACGCGGGAGGCTTTGGCACAGTCACGTTCTTCGGCGGTGGCGTCGGGCGGCCGACGCTTTGTGTCGCCGGGGGCGGCGTGGGTTCCTTTTCCGGGGGTAACTCCTGTCGCGGTTCGACCCGGTGCACCGGCGGCTTCCAGTCGTCATCAAAGATGCTGCCCGCGCGAGCCCCCGTGACCGACAGATACGCCGCCGCCAGCGCCAAACAACCGACTGATCCCACATCCGCTGCGCATCCGTTCCTCCCGGCCTCTCGAACTCCCTACGATACCTGTCGGCCGATTCTAACCGACAAGGAGCCGCTTCACGCGGTAGGGCTTGAGGCGGTTAACGTAAGTGTCGCCGCTTAATAGCAGGCACACCCTAGGTGCCCTGGCCCGGCTTGGGTCGCGCTCGCAGGCCGGCGGACGGCACACGGAGTTTGCCTGCTACCTGAATTGTCATCCGTATAGCCGTCTCGGGCGTCTGAACCAGGCGGGCTATCGAGGGTGCGAACTTCGCAGTGTGCCTTGTGTGGAGAACGACGAAGCCGAGGAGTATTTCCATGCCCCAGCCGAACTGTCAGCACCTGGATCAGATTCACGACGTAACCCCCGGTTCCGACGGCTGCGCCGAGTGCCTGGCGGACGGCACCGACTGGGTGCATCTTCGACTCTGCCTGACGTGCGGCCACGTCGGCTGCTGCGATGCGTCCCCTGGCAAACATGCCACCGGCCACTTCCACAAGACTGGCCACCCGATCATGAAGTCCTTCGAGCCTGGGGAGGACTGGGGCTGGTGCTACATCGACGGGGTGGCGCTGGAATCGGTATGAGGTGGACAGGTCGCGGATGTTCGCGCACCGCCCCCGACCCGCTGACCGACCCATTCTTTGTCCGGAACCGTGCCCGCCCTGTTCCCCCGATTCGTTTTTCCGTCCCGCCTCACTCTGCCCACTACTACGCCGGGTTAGAGGTTGCCGCCTCGATTACCCAACGCTGTGGCAGGCACACTCCGTGTGCCGTAGCGCGTCGTTGACGGGGTTCGCCAGCCGGCCGACGGCACACGGAGTGTGCCTGCTACGGTGCAGTCGCCCGAAAAGCCTCACCCGACCGATTACGCTCGCCAGAACCGCGGCATCCGCCGGAAGAAGAACTCTCCCGCCGCCGAGAGCCGCCGATAGGTCCGCGACGCGGCCGCCATACGGGCGATCAGCACATAGCCGACCGTTTGCGTGCCCAGCACCACCAGCCGGACCGGCATGTCGATCGTCACGATCGCCTTATACAACGCGGCCGCCCCCTTTCGAGGGTGATGCTTCGCCAAGTATCGGGCATACCCGCATTCGTACCCCGTGTACGTGAACCCATAGTTGGCCTGCGAACTAATGCGGCCCAGGTGGCGGATCTCCACGTCCGCCAGATAATAGATCGAGCCGAACTTCCCGAGCCGGACGCAGAAATCGACGTCTTCGACCCCGAAGGCGAACCCCTCGTCCCAGCGTCCGGCGGCGATGAACTGGCCCGGGCGGACGAGCAGTGCGGCGGCCGCCAGTTGGCGGACTTCGCCGCTGGTCTCCGGGTCGTAGTCGCCGTAGCGGTAGGCCCGGTATTCGGTCTTGAACACGCCGGTCCAGCGCGGGAAAAGCATGACCCGGTGGTGCAGCAGCGCCCGGAACGTCGGCAGGTTGCGGCCGGTGTGTTGCGGCTTGCCGTCGGAACCGATCAGCTTCGGGCCGACGGCCGCGTAACGCGGGTTCTCGTCCATGAAGCGAACGAGGCGGCCGATGGCGCCCGGCGGGACGACCGTGTCGTTGTTGAGGAACATCAACAGTCGCCCGGTCGCCCGCTCGGCCGCCTGGTTGTTCCCGCGCAAAGCCGGCGTTGACGTCGTTGCGAACGAGAACGACTTCCGGGAAATCGTGGGCGACCATGGCGGCCGATCCGTCGGTGGACGCATTGTCCACGACGATCGCCTCAATCACCCTCGCCGGCTCGGCGACCCGCAGCGACTCCAGCAAGTCGCGCAGCAGCGCCGTAGCGTTCCAATTCACGATGCAGATGGAAACGTCGGGAGGTGTCATAGGGACGGAAGGGCGGAACTCTCGAATAGGCCATCCGCGAACGAGCCGCGCCCGTTAGGAAGCGGGCAGTCGCCGCACTCGGCGACTGATCTTTTCGATCGGCGATTGACGCCCGCCTGCGACGGGCCCCGCTTCCTTACGGGCGCGGCTCGTTGGGGAGCGGGCGTCAACCGAGGTGCTCATAGCCATACTCTTTCATCCAGTGGGTCGCTCGAACCTGCTCGTACAGCGCCCGAAGCTCGGGGTCGGAGAGGAAAGCGCAAGAACGGCCGGCGTTGATCGTCGAGACGGCCGCCTTAATCCCTTCCGGTGAGACCTCGAGCCCGCAGAATTTCGCTATCGTCGCAAGGCCGTGCTCCGGGTGCGTAGGGGCATCAAGGAACGTCTCGTAGCGAACGACCATTCGCTCGTTCGGAACGGTCGCGAGCCGCGCCTCCGCTTCCTGGACGTATTCTTCCCACAGCGAGAAGCCCCCTTGGAGCGTCAGGCACCGGGCGGAGCCTTTGAACCCCGCCCGCTCGAGAAGCGTGTGCGAGCCGCGCCGAGCGGCTTTGCGGTCGAACTCAGCGATGCGGCGCTCCAGTTCGCGCACCTCGCGGGCCCGGAGGCTGCTCGCGACGTCGATCCCGTTCCGCACGATGTAGAGAATCCGCGCGTTGGGGAACAACTGAAGCCAGAGCGGGAGCGTAAAAACCGTGCGCGGGTCTTTCCAGCCCCAGCGGCGGCCGAGGTTCGAAATCCCGCGGCTGGTGAGGAACTGCTTGAGCCCTGTAAACCGCGCCACGCGCCGAGTCGATAGGTCGGCCCGGACGGCTCTGGCCGTCAGTGCCATCGCCCGCGGGTTTTGCAGAAATTCGCGAATGGGCGCGGGGTGGTCCCAAGACGCGCCGATGCGCTTGAGAATGAGGTCGTTGACCGTCAGGAAGTAGACTGACTCGTGGTCATCCTGAAGCTCGTTCCCCTGGAACAAACCCAGGCGGTCGAGCAACGTGGCGATCAGCGACGTGCCGGAGCGGTGCATGCCCAGCAGGATGATCGGGTCGTGCAAAACCTGAACGGCTTCGGGGGCATCCATGCTGATTCGACTCCATTCCAAGGCCGATACGGTCGATCGCCCCGCGTTCACGCGGCCCTGCCCGGGAGAGTATCATCCGCCTCGTCGCGACGAAATGGATGGATCGCGGCCAGGCATTCTTCCTTTTCAACGCGGCCGCCCCGTTCATGCAGCGCATCCTCGTCATCGCCAACAATTTTCAGCAGGCAAGCTACCGGGTGCGGGTTGAAGCCCTCATCCCGCTACTCGCCGCTCGCGGGCTCGCGCTCGACGTGCGACGACGCCCGCGCGGCCTCCTCGCCCGCCGGCGACTCCTGCGTTCGGCGAGCGGGTATCACGCGGTTTTGCTGCAACGCCGGTTCCTTGACCCATCCGACGCCCGCCTGCTGCGTCGGTCGGCGCGCAGGATCTGCTACGACATCGACGACGCGCTGATGTATCACAATCGGCCGGTGGGCTGGCTCTCGAGATGGCGCACGCGGCGCCGATTTCTGGCAACGGCCGCGATCCTGGACCATGTCGTCGCGGGGAACGAGTACCTGGCGGAGATCTTCCGCGCCCTCGGCCGCCAGGTGACGGTCCTGCCGACCGTGGTGGATCCGGATCGATACGTCATCAAGCATCACGCGCCGACGCTTGCGCCGCGGCTGGTCTGGATCGGCTCCCGATCCACGCTTCCCTATCTGCGGCAGGCGATCCCCGCGATTGAACAGGCCGGCCGCGAGACGCCGGGGCTTCGATTGCTGATTATCGCGGACGAGACGATCGAAGAGGCCCGGATCCCCGTCGATCATCACCCATGGACGGCCCAGACCGAGGCGGCCGCCCTCTGCCAGGCGGACATCGGCATCGCACCCACGCCGGTTGACCCGTGGACGCTGGGGAAGTGCGGTTTCAAGATCGTCCAGTACATGGCGGCCGGGCTGCCAGTCATCGCCTCGCCGGTGGGGGCGAACGCGGAACTGGTCGTTCCCGAGGAGACGGGCCTCCTGCCGGCGACGTGGGACGATTGGCCGGCCGCCATCGCGAGGCTCGCCGGCGATGTCGCGCTACGAGCGCGCTGGGCGCCGCCGGCCGCGAGGCGGTCGAGACGCGGTATTGCCTGGAGCATGTGGCCAATGAGTGGGCGAAGATCCTGGCCAGATGACACAGGCGCGTCGGCCGAGTCCGGCGGCCGACCGGAAATCACGCCGCCGATGGAAGAAACCTGTGCCGAGACACTACCGATGCCTCGGCATCCGCTGGGTTCCGTCTCGACCAATGATCACGCTTGAAATAACGCAATACGCCTGAAACCCACGGCCGGCGCGGAGGCACGAACAGAAGCGGGGCGGTTGCTGTAGACCGACCGGACGTACCAACGGAGACTTTCCATGGGCTTAGATGCTTTTTCGAATTCGCGTCGTCAGTTCCTCGGCCGGCTTGGCCTCGGGGCGGCCGCCTTCACGACACTCGATTTGTTCGCCCCCGGCGTTTTCGCCGAAGAACTCGTCCGCACGCCGCGCCAGACCGAAGGCCCCTTTTACCCCGACAAGCTCCCGCTCGACACCGACAACGACCTGCTGATCGTCAACGATTCGATCACTCCGGCCGTGGGCGAAATCACCCACCTGAGCGGCAAGGTCCTCGGCCCCACCGGCGAGCCGATCCGCAACGCGCTGGTGGAGATCTGGCAGGTCGATCACAACGCCTGCTATATCCACACCCGCGGCGGCACGCCCCAGACGCGCGACGGCAACTTCCAGGGCTTCGGCCGCTTTCTCACCGGATCAACCGGCGAGTATTACTTCCGCACCATCAAGCCCGTCCCGTACCCCGGCCGCACGTCGCACATCCACTTCAAGATCAAGAGCCGCGGCAAAGAGATGCTGACCACGCAGTGCTTTGTGAAAGGTGAGCCGAAGAACGAGCGCGACGGTGTCTACCGCGGCATCCGCGACCCCAAGGCACGCGACTCCGTCACGATCGACTTCGCCCCGATCAAGGACTCGAAAATCAACGAACTGGCCGCCAAGTTCGACATCGTGCTGGGGATGACGCCGGAGGGGTAAGGGACGCGGGGTCGCAGGTCACGCCGAAAGCCGCGAGCCGGTAGGGACCGCATCGCGGTCCGACGCGGTGCGTGCCCCCAAGCCGAACAATGCAGCCTTGCCCTGCGGTGCGGGTGACGCGCGGACCGCGATGCGGTCGCCACGCAACCCGATGAAAAAGCCCGCGCCAGGTGGCGCGGGCCTCTTCGTTGACCGGACGACGTTCACCCCGCTTCGCTCCATTACTTTGAGTCGAGCGGCTTGATCTTCACGTCCTTGAACAGCACGTCCATCGTAAGACCGCCGTGGATCTGAAAGGCTAACACGCCCTCCTTGACTTCCTTGGGGCTGTCGTCGATCAGGTCGGCCGTCACGTTGCCGTTGATGCTGTAGGTGATGTGGTTCCCCTTCACCACCAGCACGCAGTCGTTCCAGTCGGTTTTGTGAATGAGCTCTTTCAGCTCGGCATCGGACTTTTCGAGCGGTGCTTCTTCGGGCTTCGGGGCGTCGGTCCAGTGGGTCTTCATCCCGCGCTTTGCCATGATGCCGCGGCCGCCAGCGCCGCCGGCTTCGTCGTAGATGATGCCGGTGTACTTATTGTCGGCGTCGCAATCGGCCTGATAGCCGGCGACCTTGTCCACGTTCGGGTCCACCACTTTGGAACGGAACTGGAGCCCCGAGTTGCCTGTGGGCGTTGCGAACTTGTAGCTCCAGTGCATCTCGAAGTCGCTGAACTTCGAGCCGGTGTAGACCAGGAACGTGTGCTTGCTGGCCTCCTTCTTCTCGGAGCCAAAGATCATCCCATCCTTGACCGACCAATACCCTTCGACGCCTTCCCAGCCCGCCAGATCCTTGCCGTTAAAGAGCTGGATGTACCCGTCCGGGCCGGGCTTGGGGAGCTCGGCCGGTGAGCCAGTCTTGGGGAGGTTGGTGGTGGGGGCCGGCGCCTTCTTCTCGGGCTTGGGCGCGTCGGCGGCGCGGGCGAGCGTGGCGGCCGCTCCGATGCCGATCACGGCCGCGAGGGCGAGGCGGTTCAATCGTCTGGCGAAGCAGTTGCGCATGAGGGTCTCCCAATAGGATGATGATCAGGGTCACGAGGCGCGAGCAGCGTGGGCGTGTCAGCCGCCGGCCGAGCGGCCGGGGCCGGTGTCGGCCCCGGCATCAATACCCTTCGAACCCAGGTTCGTTTGTGCGCGGGCCGGCGCCCGCAGGGGAGCTTGAGGCTGATCTCAATGAAGGACCTTCTTGAGGAACGCCAGGCCGTCGGATGCCAGGGCGTCCTGCGTGGGGGCGAGAGTTCGCCAGATCGCTGCGGCCGCCGCGATCGACTTGGTCTTGGGGGTGAAGCTTTCAATGACGGCGTCGCCGTCGTAGCCGATCTCTTTCAAGCCGGCGGCCGTCCCTTCCCAGTCGATGTTCTTGCCGCTGCCGGGCGCGCCGCGGTCATTCTCGCACGCGTGGAAGTGAAAGAGGCGGCCCTTCGCCCGCTTGATGGCGGCGCCGGTGTCCTTCTCTTCAATGTTCATGTGGAACGTGTCGAGATGGAAACCGACGTTCTTCATGTCGATCGCATTGAGGAGCTTCTCAAGCTGCTCGGCGGTGTTGATCAGGTCGGTCTCGAAGCGGTTGAGCGGCTCGACCGCGAGCCGAACGCCATGATCGGCGGCAATCTTGCCTGCCTTCTTGAGGCCTTCGACAGCCAGATCCCATTCCTTCCGCTTCTGGTCGGGGGAGACGTGGCGGCGCTTTCCGACGGCCGAGTACATCGGCCCGGCGAGCGTGGGGGTGCCGCTCTTCTGGCAGATTTCGATGGCTTTTGTGATGTAGTCGAGGCTGTTCTGACGGACGGAGGCGTCATCGTGCGTCAGGTCGCGGTCGGGGCCAAAGGCGCCGCAAATGACCAGGCGCAGCCCGGTCGCCCGGGCGCGTTCCTTGAGCTTGGCGGGATCGACGTGCGACGGGTCTTCCAGCCCGAACTCGAACGTCTCGAAGCCCATCTGCTTCGCCCTGTCGAGCAAAGCGAGCGACTCGGGGTCGCTGGTGGTGAAAGGGCTGGTCCAGATCCAGGCGTTGACGCCGATGTGAATGGCCATCGAAAGTGCCTCCGTTATCAATAGGGCAAACCGCTTGGCCCCGCCGGCTCAAGCCGCTTAAGACGAGCGGCCTGAAGCAGGCCGCACTCCGCGCAGACGCGGCGGCAGAGCATACCGATGGGGGCGTGGCAAGTCACGAAGAAGGAAGCACCCGGGGCGCTTCCGGACGGCGCGGGCGGGACGCGGCATCTCTAATAGCGCGGGTAGATGTGTCTATCGAGGTGTGCCCAGCTTCGGGGGTCAAAGCCGCCATGGGAGTCAACGTAGAGCACGTTGCCCCGAAACTCGGCGTTGGGCAGCACCGTGTTCACATCGAACGACGAATCGGGCTTTGACGGCTTACGATCGTGGTGGATGTCGAGCAGGTTGGCGCCGCCTCCCACCTTCGCGCCGCTGAAGTTGAAGACGGCGACGTCCCAATGCCCGTCGTCCAGGCTGGAACGGTCCTCCTCGACAAGCAGGACCTTCTCGGAGGCATTTCGGATGCCAGCGAGCTTCGTCACATCGGTCGCACTGGTTGCGGTGTTGAGGAACTGCGAACTGTAGTTCGGGGCCATGAAGTGCGACATCGAGTAGCTATACGGGTACGCGTCGGTCGCGGCGCGGGGGTCGTTGGGGCAGCGGAACAATTCGGGTTTGAAGCCTTGAACGTACGGGGCCACGCGCGACTGAGTCACGTCGGCAATTGGGCGGCCGGGCGGGCTGGGCGTCTGCTGCCACCAGATCCAGTCTTCTTCGCGCGGGTTGCCTTTGGAACCGACGAACGGAAACCACCCCTTATTCTCATTTGCGTACATGGTGAACGCCTGGCCGATCTGCCGCAGGTTGCTAAGGCATTTCACCTGGTAGGCCTGCTCCCGGGCCCGGCCCAGCGTGGGGAGGAGAATGCTGACTAAAAGGGCGATAATGCCGATCACGACCAAGAGTTCCACCAAAGTGAAGCCGGCGCGGCGGATCGGCCGAAGCGGTGTCTTGAATGTCGCGGTGGACGGTGTCACAGGCGGCTCCGATCTGTGCAGAACCAAGGAGATGAATGCTTTCCTCCCGACAGCGGCGATGCCCCTCCGCGTCCTGCCGGCTCCGGGCGACCCGATAGTATATCAAACCTTCAGAGTGTGTGGCAATCGTCGATTATTCCGCCCGTCGCAGCGCCGGCGGAGCGACTCTCGGCGGGTCGGCCGGGGTTAAACCCCTGACGATGTGCTATCTTCCGGGCGCGAGCCGTGCCACTTGACACGAATCGCCAAACGAGGAATACCGCCATGAAGTGGGAAGATCGTGAAGAGAGCGCGAACGTGGATGACCGCAGAGGCATGTCCCCGCAACGGATGGGCATCGCCGCGGGCGGGGGCGGACTGGTGATCCTGATCCTGGCCCTGATCTTCAAGGTGGACCCGGCGCAACTGTCGGCCCTGCTCGGGCAGGGGTCGCCGTCCCAGCAGCAGACCACCCAGCTCCCCAACGGCCAGACCGCCGCGGCCGATCCGGAAGAGGAAAAGCTCGCCAAGTTCACCAAGGTCATCCTCCGCGACACGGAGGACGTCTGGACCGAGCAATTCCGCCAGATGGGACGCGAATACCCCAAGCCGACCCTGGTCCTGTTCCGAGACCAGGTTCAGTCCGCTTGCGGGGCGGCCGATGCGGCGGTCGGGCCGTTCTATTGCGGCGGAGACAAAAACGTCTACATCGACCTTTCCTTCTACCAGGACATGCAGCGGAAACTGAATGCGCCGGGCGAGTTCGCCCGGGCTTACGTCGTCGCCCATGAGGTGGGCCATCACGTGCAGGCGCTGCTGGGGTACGCTGACATCGTGAATAAGGCGCGCCGCACCGGGTCTGATCTGGAGCAGCACCACATGTCCGTCCGGCTGGAGTTGCAGGCCGACTACCTTGCGGGGGTCTGGGCGCATTTCGGGCAGGACAAGTATAAGTTCCTGGAGCCGGGCGACATCGAGTCGGCCCTGAACGCCGCCAACCAGATCGGCGACGACCGCCTTCAGAAACAAGCCCGCGGAACCGTCGTCCCCGATACGTTCACGCACGGAACGTCGGCCCAGCGGATGAAGTGGTTCCGCAAAGGCTTCGACACGGGCGACGTGAAAGGGGCGTCGGCGCTGTTCGATCAGCCGTATGAGGCGCTGTAGTAACCGATTTCAGCAACGAGGACGTTATCGTGCCGCGCCCGTTTGATGCGACCAGCAAGCACATGGTTCAGGGCTATCCGGCCGACTGGGTTCGGCTGGCCGGGTTGCCCGCCGGCAAGCGGCTGGAGATCGTCGATGCCGACCTTTCGGTCGTCAGCACGGCCGCGGATAAGCTGATTCGGGTGACGGGTACAGACGCGACCTCGGCGGCCACGGACTACGTCGCCCATTTTGAGTTTCAGGCGTCGGCGGATGCGACGATGGACCGCCGCATCCTGGCGTACAATGCATTGGCTGCCAGACAAACCGGCCTGAGTGTCTGGAGCGTTGTCTTTCTGCTACGGCCGCAGGCTTGGGTGCCGGCAATGACCGGGGGGATCGAACTGACGCAGTTGCCGCATCATCGGCTCTTGTTCCAGTACCACCTGATCCGGGTCTGGGAGCTTTCGCCGGGGGATGTGCTCGCGGGCGGGGCCGGAACGCTGCCTCTTGCCCCGATCAGCAACATCAGCGCGAGCGATCTTCCGCCACTGATCGAGGCGATCGGCCGCCGCCTCCAGGTGGAGGTCGCCCCTCAGACGGCGGCGGAACTATGGGCCGCGACCCGCCTCATGATGGGGCTGCGGTGGCCCGATGAAGTGACCAATCAAGTGCTTAGAGGAGTCACAACAATGGAAGAATCGACGACCTACCAGGAAATCGTGCGGGTTGGCTTGGAGCGAGGGCTCCAACAAGGGATCACGCAGGGGATCACGCAGGGGATCACGCAGGGGATCTCCCAAGGCAGGGCAGAGGAAGCACGGTCGGTTCTGTTACGGGCGGGCACCAAGCGGTTTGGCGAGATCAACGCTTCCACACGGATGAAGCTTAGTGCGATTCAAGATTTGGACGCGCTGGAGATGCTGATTGACAGGCTGATTGACGGCGAGGCAGAGAACTGGGACGCGTTGCTCGGCGAACTTGGCTGAGGATCGGGCTGCGCATCGTCAGGCGTTGAAGGGCGGCTAATGCCTCATTCCGCGTTCTTCAGCGTCGTCAGGTACTCGACCAGATCGATCATTTCCTTCTGCGTCACGCCCGCCTGAAGCCCCTCGGGCATGATGGAGGTCTGGAGCTGCTTTCTGGAAGCCACGTCGTCGAGCTTGATGTCGTGATACTGCCCCTGGACGTCTTTGATCGTGATGTGGTCGGGGGTGTCTTCGACGAGCAGGCCTTCGAAGACATCGCCGTCCTTGTTCTTCACGATCCAGTCCTCGTATCCCATCAAAATTGAGGCGCTGGGGAGGAAGATCGATTCGTACATCTGGTCTTTGCTGAGCTTCTGGCCGACCGTTGTCAGTGGCGGGCCGATCATGCCTCCTTCATCGCCGATCTGATGGCAGCGGATGCAGTTCAGGCCCTGGGCGTTGCGAAAGACGGCCGCCCCGAGTTTCGGGTCGCCTTTCATGTCGGCCAGCTTCTTAAAGTCGGGGAAGACCTTTCCATCCTTATCCTTGAAAACAAGCGGTGCCGGCCGCGTTGACGGTGCGCTGGTGGGCGCAGCGACGGCCATGTCGAGCAGGCCGCCGTTCAGGAACAGGCTCAGTACGGCCTTAACCTCTTGAACGGGCTGGCCGCCGGCGCTTTCCCCGGTTGCCCCGAGAGAAGCGCCAGCGGCGGCCGCGGGATGCATCATGGCTGCTTCGGTCGCAGCCGGGCGGAGAACGCCGTAATCGGCTCCCCGCCTACCCACGAAAGGGCGGGGAGCCCTCCCGTCTGTCGGGTCGGCGGCGGTGCGAGGACCGGCCGCTCCGGCGGGCGGCTTGGCGGGGGTGGCGGCCTTGGGCTCGCCCGCCTTGCCGGCATCGGCCGGCTTCACCGGGTCGGCCATGCCGGCCGGCGGTTCCATCTTCAGTCGCCATTGCAGTTGCCGGGCCACTTCGGCGTCGTTGTTCTTACGACCCTTTTGCCACGCCTCGAGCAATTCCGTTTCTTTGCCTCGGGCGCCGATGCCGATCGCTTCAAGATACCAGCGGTCCTTGCCGTCAAACTTGTCGGCCAGGCCCACCAGGACCGGGATCGCCCGGTCGGCGGGTTCGTAGTTCATCGCGAGGGCCAATTCGCGCAGAACGGCGGGGTTGGTGTCGTTCATCGACGTCTTGGCGACTTCGACCATGTCCATCTTGATCTGACGTGCCGCGCGGACGGCCGCCACGCGAATGTCCGGGTTCTTGTCGGACAGCGCCTGCTGCACGAACGCGTCACCCCCGTGCGTTCGGGCGAGCAGCCAGAAGGCGCGGGCGCGGATCCGCGGGTCGGCGTCGGACATGAACAGGTCCTTGACGGCCTTCGTATCCGGCGCGTTCTGGAGGTTGAGCCGGTTGTAAGCCAGGGCGCGGGTGGCGACGTTGGGGCTCTTCAGAGCCTCAATCGCCCCATCGACGGTGAACACATCGGCCGCCTGCGGAGCATATTTGTGCCCCTTCGGCGCGATCCGATAGATGCGCCCGTGCAGATGGGCGGCGTCCTTTTCGTCCTTCGCGTCCTGCATGTTGTGGCCGCCGACGCCCGGGTCGTACCAGTCGGCGACGAAGAGCGACCCGTCCGGGGCGACGCAGACGTCCACCGGACGGAACCACTTGTCGCTGTCCCCCCTGGCGATCTCCAGGGCGACGGCCTTATAGCCCGCGCCCTGGTCCGAAGCGCCTTCAAGCGGCTCATTCAATTTCATGATGCCGGTCGGGTAGGAGCCGCTGGGGCTCGTCTGGTAAGCGCGGACGACGCGCGGGCCGGGGTCGCAATGGAGCAGGGCGCCGCGATATTCCTTGGGGAGCAGATCGCCTTCGTAGACGCAGATGCCCGTCGGCGAGCCGCCGCCCGTGAACATCATGTTCGGGACGACGCCCGGCCAACGCTGGTGCCAGTGGGCTTCCTGCTTGGTCTGGCCGGGGATCAACGTGGCGTCGCGCGTCCAGGCGGACCCGGTAGGGCCCTTGTAGCCATAGTTGCCCCCTTCCATAACAAAGTTGATGCGCGTGCCCTGGTTGCCGTCGTCGTCGTTGTCCGACTGGAAGACGGTGCCGAACGAGTCCACGCAGAGCTCGAAGTTGTTCCGGAAGTTGTACCCAAGCGTCTCGAAGTTCTTGCCGTCCGGGTCGCAGCGGAAGGCGTACCCGTCGGTGTACCCCTGCACGTCCTTCGGCTTCTCCTTGCCGCGCCAAATCTTGGCGCCCTTGCCGATCTCGCTGCCGGTGGAATCGACGACCGGGGAGCCATCGGCATGCTTGATATAGCCCGTGCCTCCCTCGTTGCCGCAGTTGAAGTAATAGCGGCCGTCCGGCCCCAGCACGCCCGAGTGGACGCCGTGATCGTGATTCACACCGCCGAAGCCGGTGAACAGCACCTCCGGCGGCCCGGCGGGCTTGTCGCCGGCCGGGTCGATCGTGAAGACCAGCACATCAGGCGACTGCGCGACATAGACCTTGTCGCCGATGACCGAAATGCCCAGCGGCGCGAACAGCTTGGGGTCTTGGTAGAAGACCTTCACGCTGTCAAAATGCCCCGTGTGCTTGGTGTCTTCGAGGATGAGGATGCGATCGCCCTCGGGGCGATACTTGAACTTGCGGTAGTTCGCCGCCTCGGTGACCCAGACGCGGCCCTTGGCATCGACGTCGATGTTGGTCGGGTTGACGACGTCCGGCTCGGCGGAGAAGACCGTCGCTTCAAGCCCTTCGGCCATCTTCAGCGACTTGATCGTTTCATCGGGTGAGACCTGGGCGCCCGCGTGTCGCGGCGAGAGGCCGGCAAGCCCCGCCACCGCCATCGCCGCCAGCATGGCGGAACGGCGGAGCGTTCGGCTTTTGGACCGAGACGGTACGTGCATGGGATCGGCTCCGAAAGGGGGTTGAACCCGTGACTGGGTGGATTCTTGTGCTTCGCGTAAGATTCTGTGCGTCGTAAGGGAATGCGCGGACGCCGCCGGGGGACGCTTCAAAGCAGGCGCGCCAACGTACGTGGTGGAATACCCTCCGGGCTCAAACGCCGTTGAACCCGCGCCCGGACCGCCGGCGGCAGACGCCGCACAGCCAGAATACCGGTGCGATTGCCCGCAATCCAATAGGTCGTCACCGGTTTGCGTCATTATAACGTTTAACGAACGGTTGCCAGACGAGCCCGGTGGGAATAGGATCGCGCCCATGCATCGGTCTTGCGCGATAGGCAGGGTACGCACGGCCAGAAGCGGGCGCTTCCGTCGATCCTTCACTCCACGCGGCTTGTTGATCGCGCTGGCGGCCGCCGGGTGCGCGTCGCGCCAGCCGCCGGCCGCCCCACCCCCCTTCTCGGCGCCGCCCGCCGTCACGCTGGTCGAGCACTTCCTGGGCACGCCCCTCTCCGGGCCGACCACCGCGCCCGCCCCCGTCATCAACGTGGCCGATGCGCTGGACGTTCGAGTCACCTTCCTCGCCCTGGAACGCATGCCCGGCGGCGGCGACCCGCTCGGGGCCAAAGCGGTCCTGATCTCCGCGTCGCGCGGAGGCGAAGTGGTCCTCCCTTCGGCGCGGCTCGCGGCCGGCAGCCGCGTCGTCGAGATGCCCGGTGTCGCCAACCGGTCACCGCTCGGCGACACCGGGCAGGCCGCAACGATCCTGGCAGACCGCGGCGTGCTTCCGGGAGGGGCCACAGTCGCCTTTGAAGTGGCGGAGCCAAAAGTGCTGGAGGATGGATTGACCGGCCGCTCGTGGCGGCGTCGGGTGGAGGTTGACGTCCATCGGATGCCGGGCGCGGGAGCGGGCCGCGCGGGAGCGATCGACGCGGCCTTGATCGTCGAAGACATTCCGCCAACCCCCCGCGCTTCGGAAAAGGGGGACGCGCCCGAGCCCCCCGCGCCGGACGCCGCCATCGCGACCCCGCAGCGAGAGATCGCGCTGATCGATCGGCCGCACGGCGGCGCCGCGGATGTCTTCGCGTTCGTCGTTCCGTTTAAGTTCGCCGGTTCCAAGGTCAACGCGATCGCGGCGATCGTCGAGATCCTGGCGGGGTCAAATACGCCCGAACACCGCGCCGCGGTGGCCGGCGCTACGGCGTCGTTTGGCATGTCCTCGCGCCGCGCGACGCGCGAAGGGGCGCCGTTGGCCGCTTCCGACGCCATCGACAGCCCGGAAGTCCGCGCCGCCTTCGATTCGCTCACCCAACCCGCCCGCCGGCGCTCGGCTTTGCTCTATCTGGCCGAACAGGCCAAAGCGCCCGTCTGCTCCGACGTGGTGCTGGTCGCCGATGAGCCAACGATCGCGCTGCTCGCCCAGCAGGCCCGCAAAGATTTCGCGGCGGCCGCCCCGGCGGGGCGGCGGGGCGACGCGCTCGGCTGGCTCCTCGACGTCTCGACCTACCGCCTGTCAATGGAGTTGCTGAACAAGTCGCAATTGCCTCCTGAGCTGGCGGCGGTCATGGCCAGTCGCGCCGGGCAGGCCGGCGCGAAGCCTCCTCGATCGAGCAGATCACCCGCGCCCCCCGCCGCGGCGACGCCGACCAGTTCCTGCTCGAAGAAAACTTCAACTCGCTCTCCGATTCTTCCCCGACCGCGCGGGTTCGCGGATATGACTGGTTAAACGCCCGCGGCCAGGCGCCGGCAGGGTATGACCCGCTCGGCGCCGCAAAAGCGCGGCGCGACGCGATTGAGCGCGCGTTAAGCCCCGCCCCGGCCGCACCGCCCACGACCGCGCCCGTTCCCGCACCCGCAGGAGTTGCCCCGTGACTGACCAGACTCCCAACGCGTCGCCGCCCGACTCGACCCCGGGGCCGGCACGCGACCCCGCCGCCGTCGTCCCGCCAGACGCTGTAATGTCAGAAGCCGCTCCAGCACCAGCCACGTCGCCAGCATCGACCCCTCCGGCCGACAATCCGTCAACCGAACCTCAATCGCCCGTCGAGCCGCAAGAGCCTACCAAGCCAAAGAAGAAGCGCAACTGGCGTCGCCGCATCACCGTCGCGGTGGTGGTGATGTTCGGGCTGGCCGTCATCCTGCGTGTCGCGGTCGCCTTCGCGTTCCCGTACGTGCTTCACAAGGTGGCGGGCTTCTACAACCTCGACTGCACGTACGATCGGCTCGAGCTGAGCCTGCTCGGGGCCGACGCTGGCCTGTGGCGGCTGAGCATCACGCCCAAGGAAGGGGGAGAGCCGATCCTCCAGACCGAGTATGCCCGCGCTCACATCTCGCCGCTGGAGCTGCTGATCGGCAAGCTGCACGTCTACCGCGTGGAAGCGGATGCGCCGCGGCTAAATGTCGAGCGGCTGGCGGACGGCCGCGTCCCACTCCTGGAGCGTGCCCAGGCGGCCATCCCCAAACCCAAGCCCGGTGAAAGGCCGAGCACCTCGACCACGACATCCAAGCTGGACCTCACGCCGCCGCTGTCCCTTGAGGCCTTCCGCCTGACCCACGTCCGCGTCCATGTTAAAGACGCCGCGGTGACGCCGCCGCTGGAGACGGAGCTGGCGATCGACCTGCGCGTCTCCGACGTCGGCGCCGAAGGCCGTCGCACCCGCTTCGAGCTGGAGATGTCGGCCGCCAACCTCGTTGACCTGGTCCACGTTGAGGGGGAAGGCCTGGCCGCCGGCGCTACGCTCGACGCCGATATCAACGCGACCGTTCGCGGCCTCCAACCCCTCCAGGCCCAAGGCTATCTGGCCGCCCTCAACATCCGCCCCGCCTGCCAGGCGATTGCGATGCGGATGAGCGGGCACGTACAGGTCTGGCCGGCCGGCACGCCACGCCCGCCGCGCGGCGGGGCGACCACCGAGCCCGCTTCCAGGCCGACGAGCGCTCCCACGGTCGCACTGACGACCGCGCCGGCGGGGCCAAAATTCGGCGACGCCCTGGCCGCGCGGCTCGACCTGAACGGCATGCGCGTCGTCGTCGATGGCGCTGAGGCGCTCGGGCTCAATTCCCTGGTCATCGACGCCGACAAGATCACGCCGGGTGAAGTGCGGATCGGCCGCATCGACATCCGCGGCGCCCGCGCCAATGCCGGTCGGACGCTTGCCGGCGCCTTAAGCCTCGCCGGCTTCGAGATGAACCTGGGTGCGGCGCCCCCGACCACTCCGACGCCAGCGACGCCGACACCCGCGGCGGCGACACCCGCGACGGCGACACCCGCGACGCCGACACCCGTGACGGCGACACCCGTGACGGCGACACCCGTGACGGCGCCTGCCAGGCCCGTCACCCCGTCGGCCACCCCCGCCACCGCCCCGGTGGCCGCCGTGGCGAGTTCCGGGGCAGCCTTCCAATGGTCCCTGGGCGAGCTGTCCATCCAGGATGCCGAAGCGCACTTCGATGACGCCGGCATCACGCCCGAACGCAAGCTCTCGTTCGTGCTCGACTCGTTCTCCCTCCGTCACCTGACTGGCGACGCCGACAAGGCGAACGACGATTCCCCGCTGGACATTCGAGCCCATGCGCCAGGGCTGCTCGGAAGTGTCGAAGTGCACGGAGCGTTCCGCGCCATGGCGCCGGAAAAAGCCTTTTCGCTGAAGGTGGCGGGGCACGGCCTGAACGCCGACACGATCCAGCCTTACCTGGACGCGCTGAAGATCGAATCGCGACTCAAAAATGCCCGCTTCACCGCCGACTTGGCGGCCGTCGTCCGGCCCCCGGACGCCGACGGCGTCTGGAAGGCCAGCGCCAACCTTGGCAACGTCACGCTGACCGACGAAACGAGCCTCTTTGATTTCAAGGGCGTCAGGATCGACGGCCTGGAGCTGACGCCGTCACTTTCAACCCTTCACATCCGCGAGATCAAGGGCGCCGGCCCGTCACTGGTGATCCGGCGTGAGGCATCGGGCGAGATCTCGGCGCTTGGCTTCCAGACCCGCTGGCTCCAGAAGAAGAGCGAGAAAAGCCGGCCGGCCGCCACGACCCAGCCCGCCTCCACCGTCGCCGTCGCGCCGGCCCAAGCCCGCGCCGCCACACCGGTTGGCGCGGGCAGGCCGCCGAAACTGGTCATTGACCACCTGAGCTGGAGCGGAGCGTCATTGCTGCTGGAAGACCTGGCGATCACGCCTTCCACCAAAGCACAGGGCGAAGCGACGGCCGATCTGACCCATCTCGTCATCGACCTCGATCCGAACGCGAAGCCGGTCGAAGGCGCTCCAGGAAAGCTTGCCGCGTCATTTGTCGCGCCGGGCATCGCCGATTCAGTGAGCGTGGAAGGGACCTTCGACGCGCGGCCCGGGCAGTTCGGCGCGGACTTCAATGTGTCGGGGAGCGGCATCGGCGGCGCCGTCATCGGCCCCTACCTCTCGGCGGCCGGTATCGACCCGCTCTTCCGCAAGGGAACGCTGACGCTCCATGCCAAGGCCGAGCTTGCCGCAAAACCATCGCCCCCGTCACCTGACCCTGTGCTGGCCTCCTCGTTCGACCTGTCGGCATCGGGCGGGATCGATCACTTCCGGTTTGCCGACGGCGACACCGAACTTGTCGCCGTCGATTCGGCCGCCATCAGCGGCGTCTCGCTGCCGAGCAGCGGCGGGATCTCGATCGACCGCGTCGAGGCCGATCGACCCCGCATCCGCGCCGAACTGCTGGAAGGCGGGAAAGCCGCCATCGTCGCCGGCGTCAGGGTCAGCCTCGAAGCGCCGCCCCCGCGCCAACCCCCGAGGAAGCGCCGCGCGGGCTGGCGGCACTGGCGGCGCCCCCGCAGCAGTCTTCTCCGATGGCGGCCGCTCCGGCAACCCAGCCGACGACGCAACCCTCCGCCCCCGATCACGCCGCGCCGGCCTTCTTCGCCATCCTCAAGCAACTCCACGTGACCGGGGCAACGCTCGACTTCATCGACCGTTCGATGACGCCGGCGATCCCCACCCAAGCGAGCGTGGATGTGGACCTGAATGATTTCCGCTTCGGCGCGCGGGACCAGGCGACGCCGGCGGACCTGAAACTAACAGCGCATGTCGCCGGCTCGGTGGACGAATTTATCGTTACCGGCCCCGTCGAGATCGCGCCGACGGTTCAGACGGCGAAGCTCGATATCGCCGGCAACGGGATCCGCGCGGGCAACCTGGCGGCCTATCTGCCGCCCGGCCTGGAGGTGACCCTGAAGGACGGCCGCCTGAAAAGCCACCTGGACGCCGAGCTGCGCACCCACCCCGCCGGCGGCTTGTCGGGCCACCTTCTCGTCAACGGGGTCGACTGGCGTGACGGCGCCGAGGGCGCGACCCTGTTCAAAGTTGACGCGGCCGCACTGGTCGTGAATCGGATCGACCCTGAAAACGCCATCGACGTGAAAGAGATCTCGGTCCAGGGGCTGGAGACATCGGCCGAACGGGCGCCATCGGGCTCGATCCGCCTGCTCGGCATCGCCTTGGGCGGTCCGGCCACCGAACCGGCCACCCAACCCGCGACGACCGTGGCGACGGCGGCCACCACCCAGCCTGGCGGCGCTGTCGCCTCGGCCGCCGCGCCAGAGCCGGCGGCCGCTCCGGTGACCGGGATCCCCGCCAAGCGGGTGACGACCTTCCCGCTCGTCACGCTCGACAAGCTCGACATCAACGCGAAGCGAATCACCTTCACCGACCTGTCGCGGCCGACCTCCGCCCCCCTCTCCATCGCCGACCTCCGGCTGCGAAACCTCAACCGAATCGACTGGCTTGGGAAAGACTACGACTCCAAGCCGGCGACAAAGCTTCAACTCACCTGCCGCGTTGAACCGCTAATCGACACCGTGACGATCGACACGCAAGTCACTCCGTTCAGCCGCCAGCCGAGCCTACTGGTTGATCTGGCGGTCTTGGGGATCCACGGCGACGGGCTGACGGCGCTCGTCCCCGAGATCCGGGATGATATCGACGGGAGCGGCATGGCCGACGGCACGGCGAAGGGGTCGATCGAGCTGCACATCCTGAAGCTCGATCGGCGCTCGCCGCTGGAGTTCAACCTCGATCGGCCGCTGGAAGCGGAGCTGGGCCTGAAGGGGATGGAGTTCCGACAAAGCAAGGATGGCCCGCTGCTCGCGGGGCTTGAAGAGGTCCACTTCGACAGCATGACCGTCCGCGGCGGCACCGGTGACGTGCGGATCAAGAGCCTGGACGTCACCAAGCCGGCGGCCCATATCGTCCGCGACGCCGAAGGGGTTCGCGCGTTCGGGCTGCTCTACAAGATGCCGGTCGCCAAGGCCGCATCGACCCAGCCGGCGACAACTCAACCCTCTTCAAAGCCGGCGCCGGTACAAGCGGTGGCGGCCGTCGTGCCGCCGCCGAAAGCGGCGCCGACGAGCCGCCCGAGCAACGAGATCCGCATCGATCACCTCACCGTCAGCGGGCTGGACCTGCTGGTCGAGGACCGGTCCGTCACGCCGCCGCTCTTGATGCCGATCAACTCCCTTGAGGTGGAAGCCCGCGGGGCCTCGTCGCTTCTGCCGTATGACAGCGACAAGAAAATCCGCTTTAACGCCTTGGTCGGATCGGGGAAAGTGCCGCTCGCCAAGCACAAAAAGGCGGAGGCATCGCCGGCGCGATCGGCGGCCTGCTCGGGCCAAAGAAGGTCGAGCCGACCGTGCGCGAGCTGGAGGAGCGCGATCTGTTCTCGCAGGTGAGCGCCACCGGCGAGCTGGCGTTCGCGCCGGTCATCAAGGGGTGGATGAAGGCCTCGGTCAGCAGCTTTGAGATGGCGTCGCTCAAGGGAGAGGCCCAGCAGTTGGGGCTTGACCTCTCGGGCGGCACCTTCGACACCAACATTGATGTCCGCGCGAACTCAAAAGACTTCATCGACGCAAAGGCGACGCTGATCACGACCGACCTTCTACTCCAGGATTCGCCCGACGGCTTCCTCCAAAAGCTGTTCAAATTGCCCGCACCGCTCGACGTCGGGATCGGAGCCGTCCAGGGCGCCGATGGGTCGATCCGGATCCCGCTTCATGTGCCGATCGAGCAGGGGAAAGTCTCGACAGCGGTCATCTTCGACAACGTCGTTGGAGCGGTCGGGTCCGTGATGGTGACGGCCATCACGAGCGCCCCTGTAAAGGCGGTCGCCGACGTAGGGGCGATCTTCGGGTTGAGCGGCCCTGACAAGAAGCCGACGCCGCCGGTCGTTCTCACGTTCCCGGCCGCCTCGACAGGCCTCGAGCCGGCCGAGCGCTCCAGGCTGGCGGCGATGCTCATCGAGGCCGCGAAGGACCCGACCCTCACCTTCACGATCACCCACGACCTGGGGAGCAACGATGTGGACCGCGCAGTACCGCGCCAACCCCACCCCTGCCGACGCGGCCGGCCTTGCCAGCCAGCTCCGCCAGCGAAAGCTCGACCTGCAGCGCCTGCGGATCGACCTCGCCGCCCGGGCGCGGGGCGAATTGGGCGCCGGCTCAGAGGCCGGCGTGGCGACGGCCGCCCGGGTGCGAGGGATCGACCGCGAGCTGGCCCAGACCGAAACCGCGCTGGATAACCTCTACGAACTGCTCCGCCCTGGCGCCGAGCGGCAGAAAGACCGCCGCACCCGCGCCGCCTGCCTGGCGATCGCGGAAGACCGCATCGCCACCGTGAAGGCCATCATCCTGTCCAGCGGGATCAAAGGGATCGACAAGCGCGTGAAAGACGTGAAGGTCAAATTCAACCCCGACTCCACCGCCGGCAAGGTAACGGTCACGGTCGTGCCGGTGAAGCCAAGCTGAGTCAAAGGATGAAGGAGGGGAACCCAAGGATGAAGGAGGGTAACCTAAGGATGAAGGATGAAGACGAAGGATGAAGACGAAGGATGAAGAGCAGACCGAAGGCTACCGTTCCTCTAGCCTAACTTGCAGGATGCCTGTCTTTGTCTTGACTTCATCCTTCATCTTCATCCTTCAGCCTTCTATTTGAGCCTCGTCTCGCTGTTCCCGATGCCGCGGAGGGCGAGGTTGAGGGCGTCCACATTGCTCGCGAGGCGCTTGGCTTCGCTGACATCAATGAGCTGCTTGTTGAATAGCTCGGTCAGGTGCTGGTCGAAGCTCTGGCTGCCGGCCTCTTTGTTGCCGACTGTCCCTTTCAGCTTTTCAAACTCGGCTTCGATGATGTACTTCCGCACCAGCGGCGTGGCCATCATGATCTCGTTCACGGGCACGCGGCCCTTGCCGTCTCGCTTCTTGGCCAGGCGCTGGCAGACCACCGCATTCAGGTTCAAGCCGAGCTGCGTCTGCTGGAGCTCCTTCTGATTGTTGTCGAACAGCGACACCAGACGCTCGACCGTCATCGGGGCGTTGGTCGCGTGGACGGTCGTGAAGACCAAGTGGCCCGTATCGGCCGCCCGCAGCGCGGTGGTGAGCGAGAACGTATCGCGGATTTCGCCGATCAGGATGACATCCGGGTCCTGGCGCATCATCGCCTTCAGGGCGTACTCGAAGCTCTCGCTGTCCTGCCCCACTTCGACCTGGCTGACGAGGCTCTTGGCGTTCTGGTGCTCAAATTCGATCGGGTCTTCGACAGTGATGATCCGCTCGTTGCGCGTCTTGTTGATCGTGCCGATGATCGCCGCCAGCGTGGTCGATTTACCCGAACCGGTCGTCCCGGAGACGACGACGATCCCGCGGTGGTAATCGGCCATCTTTTCGATCTGCGCCGGCAGGTTGAGGTCGCTGAAGTTGGGGATCTTAGTCACGATGCGCCGCATGACGATCGCATAGCGGCCGCGGCTATGAAAAATGTTGACGCGGAAGCGGGCGGTCTTGTCCGGCAAGGCGTAAGCCAGGTCCACCGCCCCTTTGCCCGCCAGCGTCTTCTGCTTGTCCGGCTCGGTGTTCATCTGGTGGACGAACTCGTTCATCTGGTCGTCTTCCAGGTTGGGGCAATCCAGGAAGCGCGCCTTGCCGTCCACCCGGATCATGGGGATGGACCCGGCCTGAAGATGGATATCCGAGCCGCCGATCTTGACGGCCGTTCGAAGGAAGTCATGCAGCGTCAGCCGCCGGCTTTCGACGTTGATCGACGGACCGCCCTCGGGCGAAGCGGGAGAACCGGGCACGGCGGACGCAGGGGCGGGCATCGCAGTCATACGGTGAACCTCAACCAGTCGAGGGTGCGGAAGCGCGGTTCCGACAAGGCGGCGGCGGCCCCTTCAAGCCGGAGCCGGCACGTGCGCCGCGGCATGAACGGTACGCCGGAAGGAAGTTTATCGTTCAGGGACGGATGGACGCAATCATTTCCTGTGGGGCCCGGTACCAGGCAGTAGCAGGCACCCTGCGTGTGCGGTCCGCCGCCTGGCCCAATGTCCCACAGTCGCCGCGGAAAGAGCTACGGCACACGGAGTGTGGCTGCTACAGCGCTCGCCGTAGCTTCAGCAGGTTCAGCTCGGCCGGGGCGTTGACTCGGAGCGGGAACCAATTGCCGACGCCGTTCGAGACAAACAGGTGGCTGTTCGCCTTTCGATACTCGCCCGTCCAGTACCTGAAACGCATCGGCCCCGCCCCCAGGTGATCGGTCAGCATGAGCTGGCCGCCGTGGGTATGGCCGGCGAGCGTCAGTGGAAGCCCGGCGTCGGCGAGAAAATCGAACGCATGCGGGTGGTGGCTCAACATGATCGGAAAGGCATCGGCGCGGCGAAGGGGCAGCACCTTTTCGACCGACTGCTGGCATGACTTATAGGTATAGACACGGCGCGGATGCCCATCGTCGGTGTAACGGAGGGTGGTGCGGTCCGACGGCATCGGCCCGCCCCAGCAGAGCCCCAGGATCTGCACCGGGGTCACGCGGCCGGGGACGTGGAACGTCTTCTCCTCATCGAGCAGGAGCGGCAGCCCTTCGTCGCGAACCGTCTTTTCGAATTGATCGACGCTGTGGAGCAAGTCGTGGTTCCCCTCGATCATCGCCAGGTGCCCCGGGCCGTGGCGCGAGGTAATGCCGCGCATGAAGTCGATCCCCGCCGGGAGGTCGCTAACCGAATAATCGATCAGGTCGCCCGTGAAGACCACGAGGTCCGCCCGCAGCGCGTTCACCGCCTCAATGAGGCGCTCCACGCTCCCCGGCTTGGTGAATTTGCCGAGATGCAGGTCCGAGACGTGGGCGATTGTCACGCCGTCCAGGTCAGGGGGCAGCGCGGCAAGGGGCAGTTCGAGGCTGCGCACCTGGAACTCCCCCGCCTGCACGACGGCCAGCCGCGACAGGGCGGCCGCCGAAAGGGGCGGGAGGGCCGCCATCGCAATCGCGCCGATCACCTCCCGTCGCGTCGGGCTCGGCGTCTTTCCGGGAAGGTTGGCGGCGCTCCGCCGGTAGCGAGAAAGCCACCCGCGAGCCGCGACCGTCAGGGAGCGATCCGAGCCCGGCGGAAGTGCTTTGAAGATCCCGAATAACGCGCCAGTGTGCGCCGACCACTCCCTGACGGTTGCGGCTCGCAAGGGCCCTATCTTGAATGCCGTCAAGTACGCTGGCCGTGCCTCCGGCGTCCGAACCCATTTCACGACCTTTCGCACCCCCCAGGCGGCCCCATAGAGCAGCACGGCCGTGGGCAGCACGAAAACATGCCAGAGGTAGCCCGTCGCGTGCAAAACCAGCGCGTTATTGACCTGCCCGGGCGGGGCGCCCTGCGAACGGTGGAAGAAGTGGGGCGCCAGCAGGATCCAGGACGCATAGAGCGTCGCGACGAACATTAAGGCGCCGTTGACCAGTCGCCACGCCCAACCGAGCGGAAGCCCGCGGAGTCGGCGGTCGGTCTGAGCCCACCAGAAGACATCGCCGACGATGAGAGTGATAAGGGTAAGCGCGAACTCCATGGCCGCCCCGTGGGGCCGAAGCAGCCTACCGGAACGCGCATTTCGCCGCTACTCGGCGTGGGCGGTTTCGGCTTGCCGCGAGGGTGTGGCCTTTTTGTTGCAAGCCGCCTGCGCGGCGCGAAAAAGGGCTCCCACACTTCCCGGGAACGCACCCTTCCCGGGAACGCCGACGTCCCCGTCGGCCTCTTGCGCCGAGCCGACGCGGACGTCGGCGTTCCCAGGCTCGACGTGCGGGAATGCGCTACCGGTCCGATTTAGATTCGCTCTTGTGGTGCGGCACCGCCAGATTCTCGCGCGTCATACTTTTCCCACCTTAACATCGCCGTGCCCGCGAGTTACCCGCGCGAGAAACGTCCATCTGGGGCAACCCGACACTGCTTTTGTGTTGCCGTCGGGCCCGCTGTCGTGATATTGACGTTGACGTGCCGAAGTCCCGCAGTGGGTGTGTCGCGACAAGCGACAAGCTGTGGAGCCTCCTCGATTCGACCGGTTGGACATCGAACCTGCATAGGTTCATGGAGCCGATCCCCTGCGCCATCTCGCCGCCCTGCGGCCGGAACTGCGCCAGCGCCGTCGAAAGCCTCTATCCCGCGGGAATAGCTTGATGTTCGGGAAATCCATGCGAAATGTCGTCTCCACGCGGGCCCGCCGGGCTCGCGCTCTGCTTTGCGAACGTCTCGAACCCCGACGCCTGCTCACGGCGGTCACCGCCGAATCGCCTTTGAACGGCGCGACCGGCGCCCCGGCCGGGACTGCCGTGAAAGTGACGTTTGACGTCCCGCTGCTCGCCGCGACCGTCACGGCCGCCAATGTCGGACTCACCGATCCGGCCGGAACTCCGATCCCAGCGGCCGTCGCGTACGACAACGCCACCCACACCGTCACCCTGACGCCCACCACAGCGCTTGCAACGACCAACGGCTACTACCGCGCTACCGTTCACGGCGGCGCGACCGGTGTGACCGACGCGGCCGGCAACGCGCTCCCCGCCGACTATTCCTGGTCTTTCACGACCGGAGCGCCGACGTTCACCGAATCGACGATCTTTTCGAAGCTGATAGCGCCGACGGATATGGAGTTCGCGCCCGACGGCCGCGTATTTGTGGCCGAACAGCGGGGGACGGTCGAAGCGTTCAACTCGATCAACGACCCGACTCCCACCAAGATCGTCGACATCTCGTCGGAAGTGGTGACCAACGGTGCGCGCGGCCTGCTTGGGATGGCCATTGACCCGCAGTTCCCCACGCGGCCGTACCTCTACCTCCTCTACACCTACCCGATCCCGCTCGGGGCGACCCAGCCGACCGCAACCAAGGACCTGGTCAGCGCCCGCTTGTCTCGCGTCACCATCGGGCCCGACGGGATGATGGTCCCAGGCTCCGAGCAGGTGCTGATCAACGACTGGGCGCAGCAGTCAAACAGCCATTCGATCGGGACATTGAAGTTTGGCCCGGACGGCTATCTTTATGCCAGCGCCGGAGAGGGGGCGACGTATGGCGGCGTGGACTACGGCCAGGTCGGTGCGAACCCGCTCCCCGCGCCGCCGCAGGAAGGGGGCGCGCTGCGATCGCAGAGCGTCCGCGACCCTTCGGAGCCGACGACCCTCGACGGCACCGTGATCCGGATTGACCCCAACACCGGGGCGGCCGCCCCCGGCAACCCGATCACCACGGGGGACGCGAACGCGCAGCGGATCGTCGCCTACGGCCTCCGCAACCCGTTCCGCTTCAACTTCAGGCCAGGGACCAGCGAGGTCTGGATCGCCGACGTCGGCTGGAACACCTGGGAAGAAGTGAATCGCCTTGCCAGCCCCACGACGCCGCTCACCACCCTCACCCCGCCGGCCACGAACTTTGGTTGGCCGGCCTATGAAGGGGCCGCCAAACAGCCTGACTATGCCGCCCTTAAGCTCCCGCTGCTTCAGAGCCTCTACGCAAACCCCAACGCCGACACCAAGCCCTACTTCACATATAACCACTCGGCGAAGATCGTCGCCGGCTCGTCCGAGCCGACCGGCAGCTCGGGCATCGCCGGCGTCGCCTTCTACGATCACGGCAACTATCCCTCGGCGTACAACGGCGCGCTCTTGTTCACGGACTTCTCCCGCAAAGAAATCTACATCATGTACGCCGGCCCGGACGGCCTGCCGGACGTGAAGAGCGCCGCGATCTTCCGATCGTTGTCTGGCGGGGCGGTCCAGTTGATCACCGGCCCCGGCGGCGACCTGTTCTACATCGACTACAGCGACGGCAGCGTGCGGCGCGTCAGCTATACGCCTCCGGCCGCCAAAGCGCCCGTGCCGACGATCCAGAGTCCGTCCACAACGCTGCACTGGTCGAGCGGCGACGTGGTGGGCTTCAGCGGCTCGGCGACCGACCCACAGGACGGCCCGCTCCCGGCAACGAGCCTGTCCTGGAGCATCGCCCTGGTCACGCCGGCCGCGACAAGCCCCACTGGTACCCAGCAGACGATCGTCGCCACCGACGCGGGCATCGCATCCGGGACGTTCACCTGCCCCAGCGCAAGCTACCCGTCCTACCTTCTTGTCACGCTGACGGCGACCGACAGCGGCGGCGCCACCGCTTCGACCTCGACCCGGCTTGACCCCAAGACCCTCGCACTCAGCTTCACATCGACGCCGGTCGGCGCGAGCGTCGCCTTTGACGGACAGGCAATCGCCACGCCGTTCAGCGAGACGATCGTCGCCGGGACGAGCCACGCGATCAGCGCCGGCTCGCCACAGGTCATCGGGGGCCAGTCTTACACGTTTCAGTCTTGGTCGGACGCGGGCGCGGCGGCGCATCCCATCACACCGGCCGCCAGCGGGGATTACGCCGTCACGCTGACCACGACCCCTACGCCGACTCCGACCCCGACGCCCACCCCCACGCCCACGCCTACCCCAACTCCGACGCCGACGCCCACCCCGACGCCCACCCCCACCCCCACGCCGGGCGAGATCGCCGTCGATGCCGGCGGCTACGGCGGAGGCATCTTTACGGTCGATTCGGGCTTCTCGGCGTGCAACTACTTCAGCGTCACGAACCCGATCGATGTCACCGGCGTCGCCCACGCGGCGCCGCCCGCCATCTACCAGACCGAGCGTTACGGCCAGTCGTTCAACTATTCGACGCAGGGCCTGATCGGCGGCGCCAGCTACGACGTGCGGCTGCACTTCGCCGAGCTCTATTGGACCGCGGCTGGCAATCGATCATTCAACGTCGCGATCAACGGGCAGACGGTCCTCAAAAACTTCGACACCTACGCCGCCGCCGGGGCGACATTCAAGGCCGTGGTGCGCGACTTCACCGCCAAGGCCGATTCCAACGGGGGCATCACGATCGCTTTCACCGCGAACCTGGACAACGCGGCGATCGACGCGATCGAGATCATCCCCAGCCCCGCGCCGACGCCGGGGGCACCCGTCGGCGTATCGGCCAGCGCCGCGGTGGGCAAGATCGCCCTGGGGTGGAAGCCGGTCGCCGGGGCGACGGCCTACCAGGTCTTCCGCGGCGCCACCCGCGGCGGCGAGGCGGCCAAGCCATACGCGACCGGCGTCACCACAACCGGTTACTTCGACACCGCCGCGACACCCGGCGTCACCTACTACTATCAGGTTGCCGCCGTCGGCCCCTCTGGCGTGAGCGCCCGGTCGAGCGAAGTTTCGGCGGCCGCCCGCGCGGCATCGTTCCTCGTGAACGCAGGCGGCGCGGCGATCGGGGCGTTCGCCGCGGACAAGGGCTTCTCGGGCGGGACGACGTACTTGTCCTCGGTCGCACCGACAAACCTCGTCGGGCTGGCCAGTGCCGCCCCGGCGGCCGCCTATGAGACCGGCCGCTCAGGCGCCTTCACGTACACCGCGAGCAACCTCACACCAGGCGAGGCGGTCACGGTTCGCCTCCACTTCGACGAAACAAGCCTGACGGCGGCCGGGAAACGAAAGTTCAACGTTTCGATCCGCGGCACCCGCGTCCTCAGCGGCTTCGACGTTTTCGCGGCCGCCGGCGGGAAGAACCGCGCGATCGTGAAGACGTTCAAGGCGACGATCGACGCCTACGGGAACTTGGCGATCGCCTTCGACAGCGTCCTGGGCGGCGCGATTGTCAGCGCGATTGAGGTCGTGGCCGGCTAGTTGAGCGTGCCAGGCAAGATCGCGGGTGCGCGGTGATGCCATCCGACGTGCCGTCGGTCCCCTTACCGGCGAGCCTTGTGTCTGGTCGGCGACACCGCCGGTGAGGGCACCGGAGGCACCTTGTTTCGCGCGTGCGTACCCCCTGATTTCGATGGAGTGGCCCACTAGCTAGTTGACCGTTCGACGAGAAACTGCGGGTTGCCATGTAGGGTCCGCACGGGAGGCGTCGAACAGCTCCGCTTACTCAGCGCCATCAGAGCCTCCCATGCGGACGATTCGGCTTGGACTACGCGCCTCGATGGTCCGCACGCGAGCCGGGACGGATAGGCGGTCATCACCCCAACGATGGCTCCCGTACGGCCCTACACCCGAAGCATTCTTTGGAACCGAGCGCTGGAGTGGGATAGGGTGAAGGCCCTTTCCTCCGTCGCGTTCACGCGCCGATCGTCGCAAACGGGCATCAATACAGCTTTGTCGGCTCCGCGCCGATGGCGGGCTCTTTCAGGCTCTCGCTGGTCATTTCAACCTTGAAGCGAACATCGCCCGCCTCGGTCGCCTTGGCTTCGACGGTCCAGGTGGCGCTCTCACCGGCCGCGAGGGACTCCAGCGGGGCGAAGTCCAGGCGCTGGGCGTCGGAGTGGGCGTCGGTCGGGCCGGACGTGCGGATCAGCGTGAGCTGCCCGGGCAACATGGCGACGATGCGGATGTTCTTGTCGGCGCCGCTGCCGGTGTTCGTCACTTTGATCGTGTAGATGGCGCTCTCGCCCACTCGGACGGGGTCTTCCCGGTCCCGGACTTCCAGCAGCAGGGCCGGCGTCGTCAGGACCGTGGTGTGGAACCGGGCGGAGACGGCCGCGGCGCAGACCGATTTGGCGGTCACCGAGACATTCATCGCGCCGCCGCGCGTCGGGCGGAACGCGATGCGGACCTTGCGGGCCCCGCCCGCTTCGATCGTGCCCAGGCTGGGGTTCGTCGGAGGGGCGGATTCGCCGGTGCGCACGCCGGCGCCGCCGCCGCGCGGCTTCTCGGCGTCGGGCTGGAGGCCGGCGACGAACATCAACTCGGCGCCGCTGTCGGCCCCCATCTCGATCGTTGTCTCACGAGCCGGAGCGTCGCCGATGTTCGTCACCACCAGGTCATAGCCGGCGGCCTTGCCGACATATTCGCTCTCGGGCCCGGCGAGGGCGACGGTCAGCTTCGGCGCCTGGACGAGCATAGTCACCTCGTCCGATCGCGCCTCTGATCCGGCGCCGTGGGCGGCGGCCCGGCTGGCAAAGCGCCCGACATGCGCCGCCTTCAGCCGCACCGTGAACTCGCGGCTCTTTCCTTCGGCCAATTCGCCCGCATTTAGAAGGACGGCCGGCTTTCCGTCGGCCGTGGTGATCCCTTCCGGCAGCGTTTCATCGATCCGGACGCCGGTTTCGGTGCCGGTGCCGATATTGGCCACGACGTAACGCCCCAGGATCTCCTGGCAGAGATCGACCCGGGCAGGAAGCTCCTTATTGATCTTCAGGACGGGGTTGATGATCTCCGCCCCGGCCGACAGCAGCGGGCTGTATCGGACGGTGGTCTGGCTGGCCATCGGGCCGAGCCGATCGGCCACGCCGACAATGGAGACGGTTCTTACCTGATGGGCCGCCAGGTCGCCGATCGTGTATTCGACGGCCCCGTTCACCGGCTGGCCGCCAACGTCGCGCGGGGACGGAGGGAGCGGCGGGTCGGCCGCGGGAGAGGATGGCACGGCGGCACTGGACGGCCCGGTCGTCGGCTGGCGAAAGGCCTCGGCCAGTCGCTCCCGCACCACGACGGCCGTCAGCGGGGCATCGGTCAGGTTGGTGACCTTCAGCTCATATCGGTAAGGGCGGCCAAGCCGCGCCTGGCGGGGAAAGCTCTTTTCAAGAAGGACAACGCTTGTCTCCCGGTCGCCGGTGGGGAAGGCGAAGGCACGGGTTACGGTCTCGGCTTCGCCGTTGCGGATGGCCACGCCGCTCGGGCCGACCGGTTCGGCCGGCGACGTGACCGCGACGCGGCCGCCGTCGTGCGGGGATCGCCGCGGGGCAGGCTCCGCCGAAGGGCCTGACGTCCCGCGCCCGGTCGCCGTTCCCGCCGGGCTCGCCGCAACCGCCGGCCCGGCCGATATCGCGGCCGCCTTAGCCGGCGCGACGCTGCTGCTGTTACACCCTGGTGTCGAGGCCAAAGCGGCCAACAAGACCCCAACTACCGCCAGCGCGCGAACCATTCATCCTCCGACGCCCGTTCCGACCGATCGCCACCTCGCGCGACGATCTTACCCCGCCGAGCCAACCAATACCGGACCCGCGAAGCAGTCGAATGTTTGTCGGGTTCGCCAAGGCGGAGAAGCCGTCTTCCGCCGTGTCCAAAAAGCCGCGCCCTTGAGAATGCGGGCAGTCGCTCTTCTCGGCGAGGGCGTTTTCGACGAAAGATGTCGCCCCGTACGTCATCGCGTTCGCGCATTGCGCAGCGCCGGGAACTGATCCCGCCACGAGCGAACCGCGGCCGCATCGATCTCTTCGGTGAGGACCTGTTCCGCCGGCCCGGCCTCAAACCGCGCGACGCCTAGCGGGTCGAAAAGGCTGGAGCGGCCGTCGTAGGCTAGGCCCGGGTCGTTCCCGCATCGATTGACGCCCAGGACGTAACACTGGTTCTCGATCGCCCGCGCCTGAAGCAACCGCACCCAATGCTCGCTCCGCCGTGCCGGCCAATTGGCGACGACGACGATCAAGTCCGCCCCCGCCTGCGCCGCCGGCCGAAACAACTCCGGGAAGCGCAGGTCATAACAAATGAACGGCGCGATCCGCATCCCCTGCCACTCAAAGAGCCGCTGCGCGTCCCCCGCGGCGTAATGATCGTGCTCTCCCGCGACGGTGAAGAGCTGCATCTTGCGATAGCGGGCCAGCACAACGCCGTCGGGTGAGACAGCGATCGCTTCGTTCGCCAGGCGGCCGCCGGCGGTTCGACTCACCACGCCGGCAAGAACGGCCGCTCCGGTATCGCCCGCCAGCCGGCGGCAGAAGGCTTCCGACGGCGACGGCTCGCCCGGGTCCGTCGCGGCCGTGTTCATACTGAAGCCAACGTCGAACATTTCGGGCAGCACGATCAACCCCCCGGCGGGAACGCGTGCCGCATCGACGAGCCGCCGCACCCTGGCGTAATTCGCCGGGCGATCCTCCCAAACGGTCTCCAACTGAACGGCCGCGATATTCATTCTCTTACACTCGGCTCACCCTGTTCAGCGGGCTTATTTTGCTTATAGGTCAGGGGTGCTTTACATCCGGTGTTAACGAGGAACGGGTCGGGCTCGATCCCCGCATAAGTCACGTTTCGCTCATGGAAACGGTCCAGGCACCAAGCCACGATTGACCGCAGCCAGCAACACTCTTCAGGGCGTGCCAGGACATGGGCCAGATCCAGGGCGCGAACAATTTTAGACCCGTCTTCGATCTCACGAAACTTTCGGGGCCACAGCCGTGAAAGGTCTGCCTTGGGGTCGCGTATGTTCTCCACATCGTCGGGGTGATCGGCCCGGAGGACAACCGCTCCCGCTACCGTATTGACTGCTGTTGCGTGGGCGAGGTAGTAAGCCTCCAGCATGTTTTTGAGGAAGTGTACCGCAGCGAGGTGCGTCATCGCCGGGGGCGCAAGAACGCTGTTGAGAGCGTCTCGATACCGTGCAAACACTCCGTCGATGCCGCTCCTTCGGTCGTGCTCCATATCGTCGAGCAGAATAACCAGGCTGTCTGGGTACCTGCGTAGAAACCCGTGCGCCATCAGGCCAATCCGCTCGTCCCACGATTCTTCTTCACGACTGGCCCCAGTCGTTTTAATCCGCTTCCTTGGCGACGTTGGCGGCGACAACTGTGGGACTCGGCCGACGACGGAAAATAGGCAGTTGGCCTTCCGCCTCAACGCGCGATTGAAGAGATCATGAATGAATTGCTCTTCTCCTCTGCCCGTGACGATCAACCCGACCCGAATGGGGCTGCCGCTCGAGCGATTCATTGGCCGCCCCCGCCGCCTTGTCGCCCCACTTCCTCGGCGGAGTAGAGACTTCCCAGGGGGTAATGTTCGAGCAACCCGCGGATTTCTTCGACTTCAGAAGCGCGTCGGAGCGTTGTGAACCGATCGGCGCCCATCTCGGCCAAGACGACTTCACTCGGGTCGAATTGGCTTAGTAGGATGGGTGAATGCGTCGCGGCGAAGATCTGACGGTCCCATTCCGTGGCCGCTTCGTGGACGGCCTGCGCAAATATCGCGATCGCGTGCGGGTGCAACGACGTCTCCGGTTCGTCGAAGATTAAAACGCTGGGCCGGTGGGGCGTATCGCCAAACAAAGCCGTCAGAAGCCCCAGCAATTGCAAGTGACCGTCGGACACGCCCGACGCTTGGATTGGAGCGCGGCGGCCAGCTTCGACGAAGCTCGCGCCAACGCGTTCGGGGCCTAGGGCTTCGAGCACGATGTCTCGAAAGGAGTCCGGGAATGCCGCCCGCATGTAGCCAATGATCGTGTCGTACCGGGAATCAACCGCACGTCGCCCCTGAAGATTGCGAAGCGCCGACCATAGGTTCTGCCAACGTTCGAACGGGTACGTGTGGACGCTTGACTCTGAACCGGTCTTTCTCAATTGATACAGATTCACGGACCGACTGCTGTAAAAGTGCAGGGACTTGAGCAGTGCGTTCACTTCCGTCGCTTCGATGTCCGCAATGCTATATAGTAGAAAGGTACTCAACGCGAGCCGCTCCGGGTCGGGCAGGTCGATCGTGTATGTCCGCCGAAGTTGCTCGTGATAGAAGGTGGCTTGATCGCTGCCGACGATTCGATTGATCAGGGCCAGCTCTCGCGACCGCGACACAAGCCGTTCGCCCACAAAGGACTCGATACGACCCGACGAGTATCCGAATGTCACCGCATAGTCCGCGGATGCCACTCCGATTCCGATGTGGATGCGTTCGTCGCCCGGTTCCAGATGATCCGTAAGGAGCCCGATACCATGGTGCCGATCCGCGGCCGCCTCCGCCGCCCCTCGAGAAACGCACTCTCGAATGAACGACAGGGCATCCAGAAATGTTGTCTTACCGACTCCGTTCGGCCCGAACAGGACGTTTATACTCGAAACTTTAACGTCAATGTCCCTCAGGCATCGGTAGTTATGAATTATAAGTCGCTCAAGGCTCATCGGTCGTCTCCGGAACATTGACTTTGAGACCGGTCGCGACGCCGAGCACCTAGGTCTTTAACACTAAAGCGCTCGTCGGCCATAAATCGTTAAGATAAATCCGAAACACGAAGAACCAAGCAGACCGACAAAGCCGAAGCGAAAATCGAGTCCTCGTTCAGCAACGGCTTGCTTCGGATTTCTTTCTCTCGTCTTGATCATTCCTTCGGATTTCGTGCTTTGGCTCTTGGCTTTGTCGTGACGCCGCGATTCACGAGGTAGCGATGTAGCGTTAGACCGCCTGTTCGCTGGGGCGACTTCGCCCGGATCATACGACCTGTTCCAGCCCGCGTCGAAGCCGCCCGATCCCCTCGGCCACCGTATCCGCCCGGAGCGCCCCGAACGCGATGCGGAGCAGGCAGCCGCTTTGCACGCCGAACGTCGAGCCGGGGAGGACCGCGACGCCGAAATCACGGATCAGCCCTTCAACCAGTTCCAGATCGGTCCGCTTCGTGTGGACGCGCACCATCATATAGAAGGCGCCACCCGGTCTCGGGATATCAACGCGATCACCCAATCGAGCCAGCTCGTCCAGCGCCTGGTCGCGCACCGGCCCCAGGTCGGCCGCATGCGGCAGGCACCAGGCTTTGCCCGCGTTGAGCGCGGCGGCCGCCGCCCGCTGGTTCAGGATCGGCGGGCAAATAAGGTTTGTGTCCTGAATCTTCTTCACCGCCTGGTCGAGGTGCTCTGGCATCACCATATAGCCGACGCGCCACCCGGCCATGCCGTACGACTTGGAGAGCGTGAAAAGAGAGATCGTGTGCCCGGCGCCGCCTGGGATCGACATCGGGGAGAAGTGCTCGCCGCCGGGGTAGGTAAAGTATTCGTAGGCCTCGTCGGCGATGTGGTAGATGTCCTGGCGCCGGCAGAGGTCGTTGATCGCCCGGAGGGCGGCCGCGGGGTAGAGAGCGCCGGTGGGGTTGTTGGGCGAGACGGTGACGACCGCCCGCGTGCGCGGCGTGACGGCCGCCTCGATCGCGGGGAGATCGGGTTGATATTGGTTGTCGGTGGCGACGGCGACGGTGCGGCACCCGGCGATCTCGATCGCCATCTCGTGGTTGAAGTAGTACGGCGCGAGGAGAATGACCTCATCGCCCGGGTCGGCGATCGCCAGGATGGCCGTCAGGAACCCCATGTTTGACCCGGCGGTGACGACGATCTGCCGCCCGTCGAGGCTCGCCCCGTTCTCGGTCTGGGCCTTGGCGGCGATGGCGTCCACGAGCGGCTTGATGCCGAAGGCGGCGCCGTACCGATCGACCTCCGGCCCGGCCCGCGCCGCCTCGGCGGCCGCCGTGAGAGCGGCCTCTGGCGGCCCGTAATGCACCATCCCCTGCCCGAGCGAGATCGTCCCCGGCCGCCGGGCGATCATCTCGCCGATCAGCGGGATCATCGGCGTCTGCACGCGGAGCATGCGATGAGAGATCGAAAGGGGCATCCCCGCACACTACCGCGCGACGTGCCGCGACGACACGGGCCGCCCGACACGGGCCGCCCGACACCGGCCGCCCGACACGGGCCGCGACGACACTGGCTGCGACGACAGGGGCTGCGACGACAGGGGTCGCGGCGGGGTGTGGCCGTCGCTTGTGCAAGCGGCCTGACGACGCGGACCGCGACCCGAGCATCCCCTGGAACGCCGACGCCCTCGTCGGCTCGACACGAGTGCCGACGAGCACGTCGGCCTTCCCAGGTTCACGGTTCAGAAACGCCCCGGCCGCCGACCCCGGCGGCCGCGTCGTGCCACCGCCCGCGGCCCGAAAAATGTCTGTTGACGACTAATCGAATCGATACCTATCAAACACCGAACATAGCCAGGGATGGAGCCACAATTTAGCATCGCCTCATGAACTCGGACGACCTGACCCCTGCTCAGGCGGAGCGCCTGAAGGCCGTCCTGGGGCGACATCTGCGGTTCCTGAATCGGCTCGTGACGCGGATGCAGCAGTTGCAATTCCCTCTGGACGACCCGTTGTGGGTCGCGACGGTGGCCGCCCGCGACAAGGCGCAGGACCTGTTGACGGCCGCCCATTATTCGAGTTGCCGGAGCGGGGTTGGGAGGAAGTAGGGTTGAACGACGGACTGGGCCGCGAAAGGGAACCCGTATTGATTCACCAATTCAAGTTGCGCAGCGCCAGGCGAGGTCGCGGTCAATCCGATCGCTTCGTGGTTCATTCGCTAAAATCGCGATCCGTGCCGAATTGACCCGCCGAGGTCAGAGCGGCGTTTCCCCCAGGGTGGCGGCCGCTTGCAGGAGCGGCTTTTCGGCGTCACCGACGAGATAGAAGACGAGCTTGTCACGACGCCAGACGAGCAGCGGGTGGGCGGCCTCCTTACCGGCGGCCTGGTAGAGCTTCCCGGGCTCGATCCGTACGTCGCCACTGTCGGCCTGGACGAACAGGCTAACCGTATCCCGGACCGCCCCACCCTGGGTATGGCGATAAAGGAGGTGGACCGTACCGGGCCACTGAGCGCCACACGGCCCGGCGCCGATGTAGTCGTAGCCGACGGCGCTGAGGTCCGGGTATGGGACCGGCCGCCCGAGCGACGCTTTGAGCGTTGACGCGAGCTCCCCCAGCACTTCGGGGAAGATTGCCGTGTGGGCGTCGGGAGCGCGGGAGCAGTCAACGTGGATCTTCGTCGCGGCCAAGATGAATGAGGGCGAGACCGGGCTTTGAGCCGCCGGGGGGACGACGACCTGCTGTGGGGGGCGCCCGACTGACATGCGGCCGACAAGCGCGCCACCCCCGACCAGCAGGCAGGCGGCGACGGCCTTCCAGCCTGATCCTGCCCAGAAGGAGGGGTTGCGCGTCGGTAAACGACGCATTGCCGGGGCGGACGGCGTCGTCGCGTCGTCGTCCGCGCCGGTCATCCGAAGAGGCAGCGGGCCCGGCTGGCCGTTTGACGCGGGCGCCGTTCCCTCTTCACCGACAACAAGTGCGGCGATCCGCTTGCGCAGGGCCGAGGAGGGCGCCGGCGTTGCCTGGGCGAGCTTCTTTGCCAGTTCGCCCCGGAAGCGCGCCTCGGCCGCGACGCGGGCGGCGGCGGCCGGGTCGGCGAGGCGCCTGGCGACGTCATCGCGACGCGCGCCGGCCAGTTCCCCGTCGGCATAGGCCACGAGATCAGCAGGGTCGAGGTTGGAAGGGTCGCGGGCCGACATGACGATGGTTGATCTACGATCGACTACTCCCGGGGTTCCACGATCGGCGTGACCGGCCGCGTGCCGGAAGGGCCGGGCCGCCCGACAAGACGCTGTTCATTCGCCAGCTCTGTCGTCTGTTCCACGATCGCTTGGCGGGCCCGATAAAGCCGGCTCATCACGGTGCCGATCGGCACGTCGGTGATCTCCGCGATTTCACGATACTTCAGGCCTTCCACCGCCCACATCAGCAGGACCGACCGATGCGTCGGCGGGAGCGACTCCACAGCGCGTTTCAGCCGTTCGTCAACCTGCTCCCAGTCCAGATCGACCGGCGGAGCATCAGGTGGAGCGGCGAAGCGGCCGTCCAGGTCGTCGCTGGCGTCCGGCTCGCGATACTTCTTGCCCAGTCGCGACTTATAGACGTTGTGGAGGATTTTGAAGAGCCATGGCCGCGGGCCCAGTTCGGTCCGGCGGAAGCGGGCGCGGGCCTTGAGGGCGCGAAGGTACGTCTCTTGAACCAGGTCCTCGGCCAAGTCGCGCGAAAGGGCGAGGTGGTACGCCAAGCGATGGACGGAATCGAGCTCGGCGAGCACCAGCTCGCGGAACTCGACGGCTTCGACCGGCCCGGCATCGGCCGGCATCGTGGGGTCGCTGGCGTCCAAACGGCACTCTCCAACGGCCTCGCTGGAATATCGAGGACGTGCGCGGATTATTCCACGAAGCGCAAACCGACGCCATCCGCCACCGTTCGGACGAACAACAACAACAGCCAAAGCCACACCGCGCCCAGTGGGCTTTGGTTCGATCTTTTCTGAAGTTGATGCCCTATCGTTTGGGGGACATGAAGGTGGAAGCGCGAAAGCTCGTGGTGGTATAGTGCATGGCGTTACCAACGCCGGTTCTGCGTCCGTCCAATCGCGGGATTAGCTGCGTTCCTAGCGTTTCCTTGGTAATGTTCGAGGCGTTCCGCATCTGGCTGCGAAGGTTCGGTGCTTCTGAATCTATTAAGAACCATGAGCGGGACAGCCTCAGCCGAAGTCAAGTGAATTTTGATCTGAGAGGTGGATATCTGATGCTTCTCTCGTTCGAGGATCTTTGGAAACGACTCAACGAGTCCGACGAAACCGTTGAGATCGAGGCTAAGACCGCGCAGCAGATCGGATCGTCACTACAAGAAACAATTTCTGCTCTTTCCAATGAGCCCGGCAGGAGTGGAGGATATTTGCTCCTCGGTGTTCGCCGAGTGGAGCCCTCGCTTTTTGGTGATGGCCAGTACGATATCGTAGGCGTTGCGGATCCGGATAAAATTCAGAGCGACTTGGCAACAATGTGCCGCTCTGCTTTCAACGTGGTCGTTCGGCCACAATTACAGGTTCATACTACGAGTAGCGGAAAAAATGTGGTGGCTGCTTTCGTGCCCGAGGCTCAGCCTCACGAAAAGCCGGTTTACATCGCTGCCAAAGGGCTTCCAAAGGGTGCGTTCCGGCGTATCGGCTCGACCGATCAGCATTGCACCGACGATGACGTACAGGCGCTATATCAAAGTCGCAGTCATCGAAGTTTCGATGAATCGATCATGACGGATTGCTCGATCGATGACCTCGACCCCCTCGCCCTCGCGGAATACCGGCGAAATCGCGCCGAGACAAATCCCGGTGCTCCCGAAATCGGATACAGTGATGAGGATCTTCTGCTCAGCCTTTGCGCCGCGTCGCCGCTTGCGGACCATCTTGTGCCGACGATCGCCGGGCTGCTGCTCTTCGGAAAACGCCGATCCTTGCGGCGACACTTTCCGATGACGCGAATTGACTACATTCGCGTCTCCGGTCGCGAGTGGGTTCGTGATCCCGATCATCGATTTGACACGGTCGAGCTGCTCGACCCGCTGTTACTTTCGATCCCTCGCGTTATTAACACGATCCTCGATGACATACCTGCAGCTTTCACACTTCCCACTGGTTCTAGCCGTCGCAAGGACGTTCCCCTTATTCCCCGAACGGCGATTCGAGAAGCAGTCGTCAATGCCTTGATGCACCGAAGCTATCGACATAAGTCGGCGGTGCAGATCATCCGATACGCCAATCGTCTTGAGATTCGAAACCCCGGCCATTCACTTGTTCCAGATGAACGCCTTGGCGAGCCCGGGTCGGTCACCCGCAACGAGAAAATCGCTGCGGTTCTTCATGAGACTCGCTACGCAGAAACGAAAGGATCTGGTGTACGCGCGATGCGTGAAGCGATGTCTAAACAAAACCTCAGCCCACCGACGTTCGAGTCTGATCGGGAGAAAGACAACTTCGTCGTCACCTTTCTTTTCCATCACTTCCTCAACTCTGATGACGTTCAGTGGCTCGGCCACTTCGCAGATTTGCAACTTAGCGAGGAAGAGCAGAAGGCTCTGGTCTTCGCGCGCGAAATTTCTGCAATCAATAATTCTGCTTATCGTGACCTCAATCGTGTGGAAACCCTGGCCGCCAGTGGTCATCTTAGAAAGCTTCGCGATCATGGCTTGCTGGAGCAAAAAGGGCGAGGTTCGCAGACCTATTATGTCCCTACCGAACGCATGTTGACGCCGCAGAGGTTTAGGTGGGCGCGTGCCGGACTGTCGAGCCTGCCGTCGTCAAACTCTTTGGACGTCAAAGATGGAATCGGCGTGGTCACTGACGGATTGGGAGCGACCCGAAAGGAAAGCCTTCCCCTTACGGCGCAGCGCAGGTGTTAACCCCTGCGCTTATGGCGCAAGCGCAGAGGCTAACCCCTGCGCTTAAAGCACAAGCGCAGGGGCTTGGAGATCTTCCGAGGGGACTGTCAGAGGCGATAGAAGCATTAGGTCAGCGGGCGACCTTGGAAAAGGCGCGGCCGGCGATTATACGGCTGTGTGCTTGGAGACCCTTAACGGCGGAAGCCATTGCGTCAATCCTCGGCCGTGCCAAGACTCATGTCGCTCGCCATTTTTTGAACCGGATGATCCGTGACGGCGAACTGGTCTATGTTCATCCGAATAAACCTGCACATCCGCAACAAGCCTACACTGTTCCGAACAAGCCGACCGCCAACGATTAAGCTGGGTGTTTCACCGTTCCAGCCGACAGGGCTGCTTTGCCGCAGAGCTGATTAACAAGCTATAAGAGCTCACTAATACCCCAGCGCCCTCACTGCCTCGCGAATTCGCTCCGCGCTGTTCCGCAGGCCGGCTTCCTCCGCCTCGTTCATGGGGGTGGGAAGGGGCGTCTCGACGCCGGCGCGGCTGACGATGCTTGGGACGGAGAGGCAGATGTCGCTGACGCCGCGGTAGTCGGTCAGCAGCGCGCTGACTGGCAGGATGCGGCCCTCGTTGTTGAGGATGGCTTCCAGGATCCGGGTGGTGGCCAGGCCGATCGCGTAATTCGTGGCGCCTTTGCCTTCGATGATCTGAGACGCCGCCTGTTTGACGTTCTGAAAGATCTCGGTCCGGTCGCGCACGGTGAACTTCCCGTGCCCCATCACCGCCCATTCGTGCAGCGGGATGTTCGCGATGGTGGCGCTGCTCCAGAGGGGGATCTCGCTATCGCCGTGCTCGCCGGCGATATAGGCATGGACGTTCTGGACGGCGACGCGGCAGCGCTGTGCGATCAGGTAGCGGAAGCGGGAGCTGTCCAGCACCGTCCCGCTCCCCATCACGCGCGGCGTGGGGAGCCCGCTGATCTTCAGCGCGAGATAGGTGACCACGTCCACGGGGTTGGTCACCATCAGCAGGATGGCGTTGGGGGCCAGCTTGACCAGCTCCGGGATCAGCCGCTTGCAGATGGCGGCGTTCGCCTCGGCCAGGTCCATGCGGGCCTGGTTCGGCTTCTGCTTCGCGCCCGCCGTGACGACGATGACATCCGCGTTCGCGCAGATCGCCACATCATCCGACCCGGTCACGCTCGCCATGGGGACGAACTGAAGGCCGTGGTTCAGGTCGAGCACCTCGGCGTTCACCTTCTGACGGTTGGTGTCGTAGAGGACGATCTGCCTGCCCACGCCCCGGATCATGCAGGCGTATGCGATGGTCGCCCCGACCGCGCCCGCCCCGACGATGGCGATCTTGTGAGTCTGTTCCGTCATGATCCTTGAATGATACCGGTGCCGGCCAGGCGAGGGGCGCGAGAATCGGTGCGGATGAGAGGCCGAGAATCCGATCACCCCGCTATCGGCGCATCTTCGCCATGTTGCGACGCAGGACGCGAGCCGAGCCGTTGACGTAGTACATGACGCCCTCGTTCAGGCGCTGCCCCAGGGAGCGCCCGCGAAGCCGATCGATTTCGAGGCGCGCGAGCCTTACCTCGGTTTCCCTGGCTTTGAGTTGGTTGTGGTCCTGGACGATCGCGTCGTATTTGCGTCGCAGGTCGGCCGCCTCCGCGATGCTTTCGGGGACAGTTGTTCTCTCCAGGACCAGCCCGAAGGAATAGGGGCCAAGCTCCGGGTGGGATGCGACCACTTTCAGATGACCGAGCTGTTCGGCCACGCCGACGACGTACTCCATCGAAAAGTGCGGGATTGAATGGTGCACGTTGCCGACGATGCCGGTTGCCGGGTCGATCTGGTTGGTCTTGCGGCAGTAGGCGAGGTAGCGCTGTTGGTCGGGGAGGAGCAGAATGAGGCGGCCGCCCTGGCGGAGCAGCCGCGACCACTCCTTCATGACGGGGCCGGTTTCGGCTTCCGTAAAGTCTTCGAGCACGTGCGAGGAATAGACAAAGTCGAGCACGCCGTCGCGAAACCAGAATAGATCGCGGCAGTCGCCGCCGAGCTGGACGGGGAAATCGCCCACGTGGACGTAAGGCGTCGGCAGGTCCACGCGGATGGCGGTGGGGGAGATCGGGTCGCCTCCAAAGCCGATGTCAACGCCGTAGCCCGTGCAATACTTCGCCAGTACGTCGCGGTACTGGGAGGTTTCGCCCCATGCGGCTTGCGTTTGCGCCTGCGGGGGTGCGGTGGACGTTGTGGACATCGATTGCCCTTCTCGCGCGTTTTGATCAGATTGGATTCAAATCAGTGGGAGTGTCAACAATGAGGACGGTGCCTAACCTATTGCGACGTCAAGGTAAAAGCAACGACGGGCCAGTGGGGGCGGTACAACTGCCCGCGACTCCTCACGGGGTGCCCGGGCGGCTTGGCCCGCGGTATACTGAGAACGTCATGACATCGACCACTCTGACTCCCGCCGAGACGCTCACGCCTGATGACCTTCTGACCCAGCCGGATGCGATCCGATTTGAGCTTGTTGACGGCCATTTGGTGGAACGAAACATGGGGATGGAATCGAGTAAGGTCGCGGGTCAAATCCTTGGGCTGATCTGGCTCTTTCTTCGGAGCAGCCGGCTCGGCCATCTCTTCGGCCCTGACGCCGGGTATCAGTGCTTCGTTGACGATCCCCGAAAGGTGCGCAAGCCCGACGTCAGCTTTGTCGCGGCCGGGCGCTTGCCCGGTGATCGTGCGCCCACCGGCTATTGCCTGATCGCGCCGGACCTGGCCATCGAAGTCATCTCCCCGAGCGACGTCTTCTACGATGTCGAAGAGAAGATTGCCGAGTACCTCAACGCGGGAGTGAAACGCGTCTGGGTGGTTAACCCGCAGCGGCGAACGGTGAGCATCCATCGGCCGCCGGGCTCTGGGCAGGGGGCGGTCACTGCCCTTTCCGAAGCGGACAAAATCGGCGGCGAGGACGTCCTGCCGGGCTTCGAGGCGAGCGTGAAGGAATTCTTCGTCTGATTGCCGGATCCTGATCGTGTCCATCGATCGCGGTGGCCCACCGGTTCCGTCAGGGGGCACGCGTTTGTCAGGGGGAACCCGCGGAGATCCGCTCGATCAGAGGTAATCGCGGCCGGCGCCGCCCCACGGGGCCTGGGATTGCGCGTAGGAGGCGGCGGCGTAGTCGTTGGGATCGACAGGCCAGGCGGCCGCACTTTCGACCCCTTCGGGCAGGCCGTACCCCTGTCCCCAGCCGGGCTGGAAGAGCTGCGACCATGGCGCGTGCGCCGGGAACACCCCGGGGTCGAGGAGCATCCCGATGAGAGAGAAGTTGATGTAGAGCAGGAAGACCGAGGTCGTTAGAGTGCCGAGCAGGTGCGCGTCGAAGAGAGAAGCGAACAGGATCTCGGCGACCGTCGCGACGGCCCCGTCGGCGAGCGCTCGATGGGCCCCAGCCCGGCGCGCGCCGCAGGGCCCGGACGCAATCCCTGATCATGAACCACAGGGCGGTGCCCAGGAAGACCAGGCCCACCACCCCGTGCGCGGCGGCGACGGCGAGGTATGAGCTTTCGCCGGTGCCTTCGCTCCCCGTCCCGAAGATGGGGGCGGAGGTAAACTCGGCCCACTGGCCTCTCCAGACGTCGGATCGCGTATCGAGGGTGCTAAAGAACCGGCCCGAGTTCCCAAAGCTTTCAGAGAAGAGTTGGGTGACGGCAAAGGCGAACACCGCCACAATGCCAAGCGTCAGGGTAAGCTGGCCTAACCGCTGACGGAAAAAGACAAGCAGCCCCAGCACCGCCGTTAACAGCGCGCCCCGGGAGCCAGACCAGACGATGCAGACCACGCTTAGGCCGGCCAGCGCGCCTGCCCACAGCCGCATCGACTTCGATGCCGCGGAGCTCATCAAAACCGTGTACGCCGACGGGAGCGAGAACGCGAGGATCGCCCCCAGCACCTGCGGGTTTGTCGTCGTGCCGGTGAGCCTTCCACCGAACAGCGCGCTGTCCTTATTCACCACGTACTGGAGCAACGATCCGAAGATGACCAGCGCAACGCCGCCCAGGACCGACTTCAGCAGCGTATAGGCCTGGCGCGGCGACTGGAGCCAATGCGGCATCACCACACCGAGCGCGACAAAGATCAACAGGTAGGTCACAGCGCCAATCGCACCGCGCGAGAAGCCTCCGGCAAGGAACAGCCGCATGGATAGAAAAAGCTGGAGTGTGAGATAGGCGGTGGCGCCCGCCGCGATCACCTTGAACCTGTTGCCGCGGGAGGCCCGCATGCTCGAGACGACGATCAGCAGGAGCAGGCCGATCGACAGCGGCCGCCCTACCACCCGCAACTGCTCGAACGGGAATATGAGCGTTCGCGGCACGCCGTTCACGCTTAGGCTGTTCCATCCGAAGCTGGCGACGAACAAGGCCAGCGCGAGCCAAAACCAACGGAGCCGGTCCGAAGTCAACGTCACGATCAGGGCGGCGATCAGCACCAGCACCCCGAACATCCCCGCCGGCGTCACTAAGACTGCGAACAGCAACCGGATGTAGTCGCTGACGCTATTGATATTGTTTGAATCGTTCATACTGGGGTTTGCCAGGTCGCTGGCGGCGATGCATTAAGCGGAGCCGCGAGCGGTCTCCGTACCCGTTAAGACGACCGGGGCCTGCCAGGAGTTCAGAGCGGTTCCGGCCCGAATGTCCCAGGTGCCCAGTTGCGGGGACGGGGAAAGCCTGCGGTTGAGGGCCGGAGCGGGCCAAGTGCCGCGAGGCCGCATCAGATGGTCTATCGGGCCCCCAGCGCTGCCGCATGAATCCCCACCTTGAGCGGGCCCTTTGTCGTCGCTTCCTGCGGCGCGCCCCGGCCTCGCCAGCGTCAGGTCGGGCGTACTTTACCATGCATTCGAGCCTCCCGAGCCCCGTCAACGAACTGCCGATAGCTGGCGACGTGCCGTTCGACGGAGAAGTGGCTCACGGCGTGGGCTCGGGCGGCAAGGCCCATCTGGGGCCAACGGTCTCGGTCGGCCAGGGCCCGCCGCATTCCGCCGACCAGCGATGCGACCGATGCGTCGCCGACGTGCCACCCCGTGCGGCCGTCCAGCACGGTCTCCGCCGGCCCCCCGGCCGCATGGACCAGCACCGGCTTGGCCATCATCATCGCTTCGATCACCGACAGGCCGTACGGCTCAGGACCGATATTCCAGTTCACGGCGATGTCGATCGCAGGGTAATAGCGCTCGGGGTCGGGGACGCGGTCGAGGAAATGAAGGCGCTCGCTTCGACCGGCGGCCGCCGCGATCTGTTTCACCCGCGCGGCAAAGCCCAGGTCGTCCGGCCCGCCCACCATCAGCACGTGGATCGGGCCGCCGGCGTCCCCCGCCGCCGCCTCGTTCGCCAAGGCCGCGACGGCTTCCATGACCCGGTCTTGCCCTTTAACGGGGTGAACGCGTGCGAATAAGGCAAAAACCGTCGCATCGGCCGGGACCCTCAGCTCGGCTCGTGCGACTGGCGATAGTGCCGGGCTCGGCTGCTCCGCTGGCCCGTCGCCGAGCGGCCTTGCCAAGAACCGCGCGGGGTCAAAGCGGCGCGAATCGACCCCGAGGTAGAGCACGCTCGGCTTGACCGGGCCGTCACCGAGCGAACTGGCGGAGTAGCGGCTGTTGGCCAGAACGTGAATGCCGCTGCGCGCCAGTTGCCATTGATATACCCGGCGGTTGATGTCGAACGGGATGCGATTGCTGAGGATGTTCGGCATCTCCCAGAAGCAATCGGCCCGCAGGCGACGGGCGGCCGTGCCGGCGATCGAGATCAGGTTGGGCAGGAGCACCTGAAATACGTCGATGCCCGCCGTCGGCCGCTTCCGGCTTCGAGCCGCTTCGGTCAGCAAGTCCGTCGCGTGGCGGCTGAATTGGCGGAGCCTGAGCATCCCGATCGTCTTCCGAACCAAACCGCCCGAATAATCGGGCGTGGCGTCAGGCCCAGACGGATGACCGGGAGACCTTGCTGCTCGCACTCGGCGGCGAGTGGCCCATCGCTCAATGTGTAAATCTCGGCCGCCCATCCCGCATCGCGAATGCCCAGCGCCAGCGACAGGGTCGCCTGGCGAACCCCGTATCGCTCGTCCCCCTGGATGAGCCAGCCGACCGTGCGGGGTGGGGTGCTTGGAGGTGCTTGCATCGCGCGACCTGGGTCCTCAAAGGATGTCGCAACGGCTCGTGGAAGCCCCGTCGGGCACGCGTCATCCGGGGTGGGGCGCCCACCGGCGCTGAATCAGCCGCCGGGGGGCGACCGCCATAAGCGGTGCGGCCGCCACAATACGCCATCGACCGAAACGAACCAGTGACGGCCATTCGCGAACATACGTCCGCATCGCCAGGGCCCGTTCGCCTGCGCCAAAATGCCGGGCGATTGCCAGATGCGCGATGAACGCGAAATAAGCTCGCTTGTCCTCTTGTTGCGTCGCTGTCAGGCCCGCGAACTCGCCTGCCCGATCCATCCGCCGCAGCAGCCGGATGCCGTTGGAGAAGAACCTCGCGTCCCGCGAAAAGTTGTTCGCATGGTGACGATAGCGCAGCAGGACGTCGTTGCCGGCGATCCCCACCTCCCCGCGGGCGAAGAGCTTGACGAAGAACGGCGCGTCCTCGATCGCGCCGCGCACCTCGGCACATCTCGCGCCGGCGGCCATTTCACGGCGGAACATCAGGCTCGAAGAATGAAGGAACTGGTTGCCTTCGGCCAGCGCCCGGAGGGGCGCGGAATGATGCCGTCGGCGTCGCAGATCCGGGCCGGGTCAAACTCCGGGTGATCCGGCGTCAGCGTCGAAGCCCACAGCGTGGACGTCGCGACACACCGCGGACGGGCCTCCATGAACCCAACCTGCTCCTCAAGCTTGCGCGGCATCCAGAGGTCGTCATGATCCAGCAGCGCGACGTACCGCCCCGTTGCCTCGTCGATCCCGCGGTTCCGCGCCGCCCCGATGCCGCCGTTGGGCTGGGTGACGAGCCGGATCGGCCGATCGTGTCGGGCCGCGTATTCTCTTACGCGGGCGGCCGTGTCATCCGTGCTGCCATCGTCGATGACGACCACTTCCAGGTCCGCAAACGTCTGCGCCATCACCGTATCGAGCGTCTCCAGGAGCAGAGCCGGCTGGTTATAGGTCGGGATGACAACAGAGGCCACGGGCGGTGGGGGCATCGAGACGTCCGTGTAGGGGAACAGCGCCGAGCGACGAACGCCGGGCGGCCTCGCCGCGTTGCGCGGCGCCCGCAAAGAGGCCGCACATCTGGTCTTAGCGGCCGCGGGAGCATGTTCATCAGGCGCCCGACCCGAGTCAACCGACCGCCGGTCGCAGTCCGCGCGCCACAGTCAATCGTCCAGATCGGCCGGCCGCTTGACCCGCGACCGGCCTCCGTTATAACCCATCGACGCTTCAGGATAGCCCTTTCTGGTCCGATGGAAGCGTGCCCCTCTCCAGGTGGCCCCTGTGCCACGCGGCTATCGAGCATTTCATTGTCAAACCCGTATCGACGCTTCCAGTTTGCGGTCAAGGCCCGGCTCGAGCGCCTCGGCGTGCGGTCCCCTTCGGCACTGGTGAAACGCGTCGAGCGAAACGTGCTTCGGCTCGCGAAGGTCCTCGCGGTGCGAACGCCTGGCGCGTCCGATGTTGCGATCGCGCGTCATTGGTCCACGCGTTCGGAGTCGATGCCCGCGATCGAAAACGCGGCCGAGAAGGTTCGGTCGAGCGACCGCGCCATTCTCGTCGCATCATTCCTCTCCGACTGGGGGAAAGTCGCAGGCGCCTGCGAGGCTCGGCTCCACCGTGGACAAAGCTTGACCGGATTGGAGGGGGCCTGCCACCTGCAGGCGCTAGCGGGGCTTGGCCGTCTTGACGAAGCCGCATCGTGGTTCGAGGCGAACATCGGGCAACAAACGCGGGACGGGGTGGTCGAGCGGTCCCTGTACCTCGTCGCGCGGGCGATGTACGACGCCGGCCGGTTCCGCCAGGCGGTATCGCTCCTGGACGCGATCCCCATCGACCAGGCATCCATCCCGCTCGTTCTACTTCGCGCCAACGCGCACACTTCGCTGGGTGAAATGCCGCCCGCGCGTGCGGCGTATGATTTGGCCTGTAACAGAAGCCCGTCCAACAGCAGCGCATGGCTTCTGCGCGCCTATCACCTGATCCGGGTTGGACAGCTCTTCGACGGCCTGCGCGATTTCGCGCGGTACGAGGCGAAAGCCGGCGCACACCCCAGGTCGAGAAAAATCCCCGTCTGGTCGGGTGAACCTCTGGGCCAACATTCCCTGCGTATCTATTTCGAGTACGGCCTGGGGGATGCGATGCAGTTCTCCCGCTTCCTGATCCCGCTACGGCAGCGCTACCCGGACGCGTTGCTGCAATGCGACGTGCTTCGCCCCCTTCGCCGCCTGTTCGAGGCCAGCTTCCCGTTCGTGTCCGTCATGGTGGACGCGGCCGACGGGGGCGCCGACCTTCATTGCCCTAGTACACAGCTTCCGGCGCTGCTCCAGATCGGTCATTTTGAGCCCCGTTCGGGGTATCTGGCGTTCCCGCCGGGCAGTGCGGCGGCCCCGCCGGTCGATGGTCGGCCGCTACGGGTCGGGCTGGTATGGCGCGGGCGCCGAGGCTTCACGATGGCCTTCGATTGCCTCCGTTCGCTTCGTTCGTAGACCTTGTCGGTCGGTCGAGGCATGCGGGACGAATCGACTGGGTTGGCCTGCAATATGGCGCGAGAGGACGAACGCTCGGCCCTGAGGTCCGCGGCGCCGGGGATCCAGTTCCCCGCGATGACGGACTTGCTCGAACTTGCGGGGCTGATGCGGGGGATCGACTTGCTGGTGACGTTGGACTCCGGCCCGGTTCACCTGGCGGGCGGCCTGGGGGTGCCGACATTGCTGCTCTCCCATTGTGCGGTGGAATGGCGATGGGGGCCGTCCGGCGCCGAAAGTGTCTGGTACGAGACCGTCACGCCGATCCCCCACCCCGGCGACATGGACTGGGACGTCGTCGTGAACCGGTGCCTCGAGCTTCTCGGTCAGCGGGCTCGGCACCCCGCGGTCGCGATTTCTTGAACGATTCGTCGAGATTGATCCGCGTATGGATAGCCGAACGCAACAGACTCCCGCCGTGGACGCACCGACATTTACCATCGTCTGCGTGACCAACGACCGCGCGACGCTCGAACGGTTCCTCCTTCCGAGCCTGGAGAAGCAGACCGCGTCGTACGAGCTTCGCCTGGTGGACAATGCGATCGAGCGGCATCCATCCGCGGCCGCCGCGCTCAACGCGGGCGCTCGCGGCGCGCGAGGCAAGCATCTCGCTTTCATCCACCAAGATGTCGCCCTGCTCTCGCCGACCGCGCTGGCCGACGCGGCGGCCGCGATGGACAAGCTGCCTGACGTCGGTATCGCCGGCCCGATCGGAATGGCCGAATGCGGCCCCGACTGGAAATGGGGCGTCGGGCACGGCGCGGTCCTCGGCGGCGACTGGCCGGGAAAGCCGGTGCCCGGCTTCACGCCCGTGACCGGCCCGACGCCCGTACAAACGCTCGACGAACTGCTGCTGATCATCCCCGCAACCGTCTTCGCCCGCTGCACGTTCGACGAGAAGGCCTGCAACGACTGGCACCTCTACGGCGTCGATTACAGTCTGACCGTCCGGTCCCTGGGGCTCACCGCGTACGTCCTTCCGATCCCTGTCCTGCATCTGTCGCTGGGCACGATTGGCCTCGTGTATTTCAAGGCGTTGGCCAGGGTCGTCCGGAAGCACCGCTCGGTGCGCCGGATCTTTACCACCTGCGCCGCGACGTATGCCGTCCCCCGCCTCGTCGCGCCGCTGTGGAACCCGTTCTTCCATTTTGGGATGGTCTATTATCGGATGTTCCGACACTGGATCGGATGGAAGAAGCGGCCGCGGGCCGCCGCGCCCGGCGGGGCCGCCCCGACACCGCCGTGACCGCCGATTCTCGCCCATTTCTGGCCCATATCGCCTCACCTTTTGCGCTTTTGCGGTACGATCAGGGCGTGCCAAGACCAACACCCTACTCCGGGCCTCGGCGGCTTTTGATGCAAGCTGTCATGTGGGTCATCCTCGGCGGGACCGTGGCCCTGGCGGCGCTGGTCGATCGATATCGGGCGTCGGTCCCGTTCGTCATGCTCGACAACACGTTCTACTCGCTCCCGTCGGTCCGGGTGCGGCTCCCGCGCGGCTGGGCGATCGACCCGCGCGTGTCCTCGTCGCGCCGCGTGGTTACGCACGAGGATTCCGACGCCCCCGACGTCGAGGCCCCCGACTCCGCCACCGGCCGCACGCTCACCGTTGAGGAAAAGTCCGTCAACGAGGTCGTCCCTCCCGAGCAGGTGCTGGCCGACCGCTTCACCGGGCCGCTCCAGTTCGGCAAGCCGATCTCCGTCCTTGGCGAAATGGCGGCCGTGGCGACGGGGCCGCTCTGGGTGGATGTGGCGGACCGGCGACCAGTTGCCGATGGGACAACGTTTTACGTCTGCGTGGTCCTGCCCCGAGAGCAGTCCGCTGTGGTCGTCCGGCTCGACGTCCACCAGCCGCTGAGCCGCCGCGACAGCGAGGTCGTTCGGCTGGTGGCGGAAAGCCTGGTTCGCGGCCGCCCGACCGATCCCCTGACGCCGTGACCCTTCACGGACAATTCCCGATGCCAGCCGGGGTTCTGCGACGGCGGTCGTCCGTCGTCGGGCACTCTCCGGGAACGCCAACGTCCTCGTCGGCCTTTTTGCGCGGCTGGCGGACGTCAAACGACGCACTGTGGCAGGCACACTCCGTGTGCCGTCAGCCGAGTGACAGGCGCCATCGAAGATTGGCTACGGCACACGGAGTGTGCCTGCTGCGTTGGGCGATCGAGCCGGAGCCGACGAAGACGTCGGCGTTCCGAAGTTCAGCCTGAGATTGCCGACCAAAACGGCACCCCCCCGGTTGCCAATGCCGGCGGCCGCTGGAGATGACGAACCGGTTTGCGTTAGACTGCGTAACTGGCAAAGGGTGGGCGACTGATCTGTTCCGCGATTTGAAGCAATGCCAGCGTCGGCGACCGCGCTCGGTAAAGGGGGCGGTTCGTCCGGCGCCCGATCAAGCTGGCGAGGAAACGTTCATGAAGCGAACCCTGGTTACCTGGGCTCCCGCCCTCCTCACCATCGCAACGGGGCTGTCAGCGCGGGGCGCCTCCGCCGACGCGCCGGCGACGCGGCCGTCCCGGGGGACGATCACCGTCACCACCGCTCCTTCCGATGCCCCGCCCCAGGCGACGGCGGCCCTGACCCACCCCGAAGACATCGCCCCGCTCGACCTGCAGCCGCGCCCGTTCGAAAGCGTCGCCGGCGGGATCGCGCTCAGCCCGCCGATCGGCTTTAAGGCGATCCGCGAGGTCGGCAAGGACGACCTGGTCGAATTCGTGGACGATAAGGGCCAGTGGCAGCTCCTTGTGAAACGCTGGGCCTACCCGCGCCCGATGTCCCTTTTCCACTACAAGAACGAGCGCGGCGAGATCGAGAAGGGGATCGTCGAGAAGCGCATCGTCGCGCTGGCGCAGGCGTACGGCGACCCAAGCGCCGCTCGGCACCGCGGAGGCCGGGGCCGGGGCGGAGAAGCAGCTCACCGATTCCCTCAAGCTCCTTCGGCAGGACGTGACGAACATCGGCAACTACGACGTCGGCATGGTCGCGTTCCGCTATCGGCGCGAGCTGCAACGCAAGTTCGTGCAGGAGGCGATCATCCAGGCGAATGACCAGCTCTATTACCTGGTCTCCCTCACCGTCCCGGGGCGCCAGGAATCGATCATCCCGCTGAACAAGGAGGGTGATGAAGCTACTGAGGACAAGGGCGAGCGGCGCGCGGTCGAAACGTTCCGCCGCATCATCGACTCCGTCCGCCTGCTGGACCGCAAGTCCATCAAGCAGGATCAGGACGAGCGCCTGGTGCGGACGCGATCGCTTTTTCTCAGCTTCACCGCGCGGAAGGTGATCGCGACGATCGTGCCTGAACAATGGCTGCGGATCACGCGCGACGGGAAGGACATCGGCTACAGCTACGTCGTCGAGCGGCCGGAGCGCATCGGCAACGTTGACGCCGTGACGGTCGGCGTCCGGACGCGAACGATGGACGGCGGGTTGGCCAAGCCGTTCCCGCGCGAAGAGGCGGAGTCCTGGTTCCACGCCTCGCTCGACCGCCGGCACGAAGACTGGACCAAACTCACCGTCTATGACGACGGCCTGCCGAAGACCGCAAACCATCCCTGGAAAAAGATGACCGAGTTCGCGTCGAGCGACAAAAAGACGCGGAAGTTCGCGGTCGGCGAAGGGAGCGGAATCGATCGAGGCGAGCTCGACGACCCCAAGGCCCCGCGCCTGGCCTTCAAGGACGAGTACCTACTGAACGTCCAGTACACGGGGAACTCCGGCATCATCGGCGACATGGAGGCCGTCAACCGCCAGTTGCCGATCTTCTACCTCCCGCAGGCCTTCCAGCACCTGCTGCCCCGCCTGGTCCCGCCCAACGAGGTGAAGACCTACCTTGTCGCAACCTATGGGAGCGACGCCCACGAGGTCATGCTCCGTTACATCGACGTCCTGGCGGAGCAGTCGGTGACGCTGGCCGGGCGCACCCTGCGCCGTGCCGATTCGCGACCACGTCGGGCTCGACGGGTCGGTGACCATTCACTACGTCACTAGCCGCGGTGAATACCTGGGCTCGGAGAATAAAGACTCGAAACTCGTCATCATCCCCTCCGATCAGAAGACGCTGACCGACCTCTGGCCCGACGCGAAGCTCGAAGCCCCTGGAGCCGCGGGGCCGCCCCCGGCCGGGGCGGCGCCGATCAACCCCACCGCGCCGGGGAGCGGCGGCGGCCCGCTCCGCGACATGGAGCCTACACGCGGCCGCATCACCGTGGCCCCGACAACGCCAGGCGCCGACCCCGACCCGGAACGAATCGTGCCGCGCCGCCTCTCCGGCGGCGGCCAGTGACCTCCATGACCCGCCCCACGATGATCCGAAGCCTATTGCACGCGGCGACGCTCGGCTTCCTGGCGCTGGCGGGATGGGTGGGCCTCGCCCGCTACGAGTCCCGGCGGCCGACCCCGACACAACCGGCCACCCCCGCCGATGCGGCGCAAGCCGCGGAAGAGCGCCGCGCCGCCATGGTCGAGGCCGCATTGCTCTTTGGCGACGCGTCTCGATCCGCGAACCTTCTGGTCCTCGGCGCGGCCGACACGCCCGGTGCCGCGCGCACGACCTTTCTGATCCAGGAATACGGCGCCAAGGGAGCCACCTTGCCCGTACGGCGCGTGTCGATCGGGGGCACGAAAGCCCGCATCGACGTGACGGTGGTCCGATTCGACGGGCCCTCTCGCCGGCGATGGTGCCGCTGCGCGGGCATGCGGTGACGCTCCTCACCCGGGTCTTGGGCGACGGCGACACGCAGCCGCTCGATCCGCCGGACGCGGCCCCGGAACGCTACCGATCGGTTCAGGTCGCGCAGGTTGAAACGCGGCTCTGGCGCGACGTCTGGTCCGCCGTGAGCAGCGCCGACGCGGCCCGCCGTCTCGGCTTGCATGTGACGACGCGGCAGAGTGATCCGATTGAGATGCGGCCGGGAGTGATTTATTCGCTTCGGACCGACGCCCAGGCCGGACTGGCTATTTCCGCGCAGCCGATGAGTGACGCTGAGAAGGAGATGGTTCAACGTGCGGAGCAGGTCGGCCGCAGCGCGACGCGGCCGGGGTGGTGAGGCGGATTGGCGGAAGTCGCTTCGTCGAAGTCGGTTCACGCAACCGGAAGGCGCCTTAGGATTTCGGCGAAATCGACCGGCTTGGCAAGCATCGTCTTAGGGCGAAGGCTACGCACTCGGTCGAGGCGATCCGGGTCGCTGCTCCCCGAGACGACGGCGACATGGCTGGGAAGCTGCTGATCCCGGACGAACTGGAGGACCTTGATTCCGTCGCCGTCGGGGAGCATCAGGTCCAGGACGATGCATTCGGGCGCCGTGCGGGCGAGATCCAAGCCTTCCTTAACCGAGCCGGCGACCATCACGTCCCACTTATGGTGCAGGAAAAGCAGCCTCAACGCATGGCGGGTCGAGGGGTCGTCCTCAATGACCAGGACCCGTCGCCTTGGCAGCTTCAGGTCGCGATCGTCTGCGTCCGCCATGGGATTGTCCTGCGAATCCCCGTCTAGAAACTCTACCGACGACACCCATCACAAGGCAACGGCCGTAATTCCCTAGAGGCCCCTCACTCTATCTTCGGACGAAAACAGGGCAGCCGTATAACGATAATTTCAAGAGATTGATACGGAATCCCTGCCTCCTGGTCAATCCGGGCAGTTCAGTCCTTATATCTTGTTTATCACTATCTTGCGAAGCCTGCCGCCCTTGTTTCCCACGCCGCCGCGCTTTGCCGGCGCCTCGGCGGCACCGGGGCTTGAGATCCTTCTCCATTACCCTGTGAAATCGCGTTTCGCGGGCGCCCCGGCCGCCTCGGGCGGTATAACCCGGAACGAACGATGGATTCCTCCAGACCAAGTGAGCGCCCCATGCCGCAGCGGATCGTCATCGGATTGATTTCTATTCTGACCTTCTGTGCCGCCGGGCTTCGGGCGGCCGACGCGCCCTTCCGCCCGCCGGCGGTCCCGTTGGTGACGCACAACCCGAACCTGAGCGTCTGGTCGGGGGCGGATCGCCTCACCGACGACGTCACCCGGCACTGGACGCGAAGCCCCCACCCGCTCGTCTCGATGATCCGCATCGACGGCAAGGCCTACCGCCTGATGGGCAACGAGCCCCGGGAGGCGGGCGCGTTCCCCCAGGTCGGTTTGCGGGTGCTCCCCACTCGCAGCATCTACGAGTTCGACGACGGACACGTCCATGTGTCCATGACATTCATGACCCCCGCGCTTCCGCACGACCTGGATGCGCTGGCGCGTGCCGCTCAGCTACATCACCTGGGGCGTGAAGTCCGTGGACGGACAGCCGCACGCCGTCTCGATCTATGACAGCACCAGCGGGCTGCTGAGCGTCAACACGCCGAGTCAACCCGTGACCTGGGAACGCCAGAGCTTTGGCCCGCTGACGAGCCTGAAGATCGGCACCGTCGAGCAGCCGCTCCTCTCCCCGCCGGGCGACGGCGTGCGGGTGGACTGGGGCTATCTATACGCCTCCGCCCCGACCGGCGAGGCGCAGGCCGCGATCGGCTCGCATCAGGCGCTGTCGGCCGCGTTTGTCAGCGGCGGCAAGCTGCCGGCCGCCGACGAGGCTTCGACTCCCCGGGCGGCGAATCAGGATCAGCCGGTCCTTGCCTTCACGTTTGACCTGGGGAACGTGGCGGCCGATGTCGTCTTGCGGCACGTCATCGTCGCCTATGACGAGATCTGGTCGATCAAGTACTTCGGAAAAAAGCTGCGCCCCTACTGGCGCCGCAATGGCGCCACCCCGGCCGACATGCTACCCGCGGCCGAAAAGGATTACGCAAGCCTCACCCAGCGCTGCCAGACATTTGATGAAGAGCTGATGGCCGACCTGACCAGAGTCGGCGGAACGCGTTACGCCCAGATCGCGGCGCTTTCCTTCCGCCAGACGTTCGCCGGCTGCGGCTTCGCGGCCGATACCAACGGCCAGCCCCTCCTGCTCACCAAAGAAAACACGAGCAACGGCGACATCGCCACCGTTGACGTCTTCTTCCCCATGGGCCCGGCGGTCATCCTCTTCAGCCCGGCGCTGGCCAAGGCGACGGTGGTATCGAACCTCATGTACTCCGCCTCGGGCCACTGGAAGTTCCCCAACGCGCCGCACGATCTGGGCACTTACCCGGTTGTCACCGGCCGCGACGACGGCGGGGAGGGGATGCCCGTTGAGGAGAGCGGCAACATGCTGATCCTCTGCGACGCGATCGCCCACCAGGAAGGGAACGCCGACTTTTCCGCCACGTGGTGGCCGCAGCTCACCCAGTGGGCGCAGTACCTCGAAAAGTACGGGCTGGACCCCGAGGAACAACTCTGCACGGACGACTTCATGGGCCACCTGGCCCACAACGCGAACTTGTCGATCAAGGCGATCCTCGGCCTGGCCGCCTATGGCGACTTATGCCGCATGCGCGGCGACGCCGCCACCGCCGACAAGTACCTGAAGCTCGCCAAGGATGACGCCGCCCACTGGATGAAGGTGGCCGATGCCGGCGACCATTCGCTTCTCGCCTTCGACAAGCCGGGGACCTGGAGCCAGAAGTACAATCTGGTCTGGGACAAGCTGCTGGGCCTGAACATCTTCCCGCCGGAAGTCGCGGCCAAGGAAATTGCCTGGTACAAGTCGTCGGCGAAGAAATACGGCGTCCCGCTCGACTCGCGCACCAAGCTGACCAAGACCGACTGGTCCCTCTGGGTGGCGACGATGGCGACGAGCCCGACCGATTTCGAGGCGCTCGTCTCGCCGATCTACGACTACTTTAACGAGACGACCGTCCGCGACCCCGCCGCCGACTCCTATATCACCACCGACCCGTCCAAGGGAGGCATGCATGCCCGGCCCGTCATGGGCGGGGTTTTCGTCAAGATGCTTTCGGACGAGGCGATCTGGAAGAAGTACGCCGGCCGCGACAAGACGAAGGTGGGCCACTGGGCCCCCTGCCGGAGCCGCCGACGCTGACGACGGTGGTCGCCGACTCGGAAACGAAGCCCGTGACGTGGCGCTACACCACCGAGAAGCCGGCCGCCGACTGGTCGAAGCCCGGCTTCGACGACGGCAAATGGAAGCAAGGCCCCGGCGGCTTCGGGAGCCGCGGCACGCCGAAGATCGTCATCGGGACGCAGTGGAAAAGCGACGACATCTGGATCCGCCGCGAGTTCGTGATGCCCGACACCGCCGCGTCAAACCTCAACTTCCTGGTCTATCACGATGAAGACATCGAGATCTACGTGGACGGCATCCTCGGCGCCAGCGAAGCCGGCTTCGTGCCGAGCTACACGCCGATGGAGATCAGCGCCACCGCCCGAGCGCACTTGAAGCCGGGCGCGAAGGTGACGCTTGCGGCCCACTGCCATCAGACCAAGGGAGGCCAGGGCATCGACGTCGGGCTGGTGGATGTGACCGAGCCGAAAGCAGCGCCGTAACGGCGTGCCGGCGGCGTGGTGAACCACGCCCTACCCGGAGCCGCGATTCATGGCGGGAAACACGGTATGAAGCTAACTAAACCACCCTGCATGATTCAGCGCTTTTCTGATCCCGCGTCCTGCTCTCGTGCGGACCATCGACCGCCGATCGAAGAACCGTCGCGACGAAAGCCACGGCACACGGAGTGTGCCTGCTACAGGGCGAACGCGCGGAGCGGATCAGTAGAGCCGCTTGCCCAGGTTGAGGATTTCTTCCACGGCGAAGCCAAGGCGCTCGTAGAAGCGGATGACTTCGGCGTTGCTCGTCCGCACCTGGAGGTTCAGCTTCAGGCAGCCGCGTTCCTGGAGAAGTGCTTCCATCCGCCGCACCAGCATCGTGCCGATGCCGTGGCGGCGATGCGCGGGGCCGACGGCCAGCGAGTAGATCCACCCCCGGTGCCCGTCATACCCGCCCATGATGGTCCCGACGACCCGATCGTCGGCCGCGGCGACCAGGAGGAGGCCGTCGTCGTGGAGCAGCTTGTTCCGCAGGCTGGTCGCCGGATCATTATGCGGAGCGGGGTTGGCAAGGGACTCGTTCCAGATGCGAATCACATCCGACTCGTCTGCCGCCCGATAGGCACGGACTTCCAGGTCCATAAATCGCTCCCGCAAGGCGGCCGATAGCGAACGACCGCCGGTCGTCGGCCGAGCTACGGCTTCGCGACCGACGCCGCGGCCGCCGGGCCGAGGCGCTCGCTTAGCTGTGCCAGATAGAGGCTCTCGGGCGCGACGTGGGCGCCAAAGCTTTCCCACACGCCGTCCCCCTTGCGCGACTTGGCGATGCAGCCGATCGCCCAGTTCATTGCGGTGGGTGGGCTGGAGACGGTCATCGTCATGGCCTCGCAGTTCCAGCAAACCTGATACGCCCCCGCCCACCCGTGGCCCGACCCGGCGCTGCCGCGGTTTTGGATGTTGAGCTGGCCGTCGGGCAGCCGCAGGCCGTCGTACAACACCCCCACCGACCACCGCTGGTGCGGGCCGCTGTCGGCGTGCTCCCGGTCCGCTCGGCATTTCAAAAAGACATTCGGGCCCGGGACCGTCGATCCCATCACATGGTCGTGGCGCCCGTTCCGCGCGGAACACCGCTGAATGAGGCAAAGCTGGCACCCGCTCATACAAAACGAATAGCGCCTGCCGCCGGTGATCTGGGAGATCGGATCCAGGCAATGACAATCCTGAACCGTGAACTCTTTCGTATTGCCGCCCAGTGTGACGAGGCTGAAGGCGAAGTGCTCGGCCGTGACGTTTCGGACCCACCCATTCTCGACGCCGGTGCACTGGATGAACGTCCACGAATGCGCTTCGTCAACGTCGCCGTGGAAATCCGAAACGCCCCGCAGGTTCTCCACGGCGATATGCTGGGTACGCGGCCGCGCCCGCGAGGGCTCGACTGTGCCCCCGCCGTAGTGGGCGTCGATCGCGTTCATGATCGGCGCGTCGAACGTGACTCGATTACCGTCAACTGCGGTGATCACCCGCTCGAAGAAAAGCTCTTTCGAGCCCGCCGACCACTGGACGACCTTCCCACCATCTTTGCGCGGCGGGATCTGATCCATGCCCAGGTCGTGGACCCATTCGGCCGTGCTGGGGCGGTGGATGGTCACTTCGTCGCCGGGCTTGAGACCGGCCGCATCGTCGAGCGTCAAGGCCCGTGCCCCCACCGGCACGTGGGCCTGGTTGATTCGACGGGCTTTGCCCGCTGCGGTGCGGGCGGCCGCCCGGTCGGGGGGCGGCCGCTCGCCATCGTCGTCGCCGACCTTGCCCGCCCCGCCCAGATTGATGATCGCACGGTGTAAGGTTCCAACCGCCACGAGCGTCGTGCCGTCGGCCGCCGCCTCCCCTTCCCCGCGCAGGACGACGCCGCTCCGACTGACCTGAACCGCCGTCATGATCCGGTACGTCCCGCGGGCCAGCAGCACCGCCCCGCGAAACCCAGAAGCGTCCAGCGGCAACTTGCCCACTGAATCGATGGCTTCCTGGATCCGCGGCGCGTCGTCGCCGGCGTTCTCGACCGGGTGGAGCGTCACCTTCGCCGCGATGGCGGCCGCCTCGGGCAGCCGAATCCCGCCGCCGCCGTACCCGCAGTTGGAAAAGTCGGGGATGACATTGCCGCGCTCGTCGGCGATGTAGATCAGCTTCCCGTCCGGGCCGACCGAGACGGTCGGCACGGCGGCCGAAGTGACGGCGGCCAACGCCGTCAAAAGCAGTGCGGCCACGATTGCGATGTTACAGCTTACGGACATTTTCACCTCAAATGCCGCCACAGGCGAAGAAGGCCACCCGCGAGCCGCGACCGTCGCAGACGGTCGAGAACCAAAAAAACGCCGAAATGCTTCACTTGCGCTCAAAAACGGCGGTCGTGAGGTCGCTGTCACCGGTTTTTCGACAGTCTGGTCGGGGAGCGGTCAGGCCTCGGAGGGAGAATCCGTCGATCGTTTCGAGCGGCGCGCCCTAGGACACTGACCACTCCCTGCCGGTCGCGGCTCGCTGGCGGCCCTTTCCGCGGGCCACGGCGTCAGAAGACAACGCTGACGACCGCGGGGCATAGTAAGCTGAAGCAAGCGAGCTCATATTCGCATCGAACGAACGCATCATGCCGGAACCTGGGCCTCTTGAAAACGTGGATCGGCGGCTGACGCCGATCCGATGCACCGATCCCGGCGTACCAGTGCCGTAACCTTATGAATCTCATGCTCAACCTATTCGGCTTCAGCCGGCGTAATCGGTCTGTCCCTCGGTCCCAACGACCCCGTTGGGCACAGCGCGGCGCACTGGCGGCGTCGGCGGCCGGCTTCTGTTTCCTGCTGACCGGGGGCGGGCGCCTGATGGGTGCTCCGGCGGCCGCGTCGGCGGCGACTGCGAAAAAGGCCCCCACCCTGTCGCTCCCGGCCGCAATGGCGCCGGTCACCAATGAATCGATCGCGCTCCAATTCGATTCGCAGGTGAAGCCCTTCCTCGCCCAGCATTGCAACTCATGCCATGCCAACGGCAAACACAAAGGGGACTTCACGCTGGACCGGTACACCAGCGTCAAGGAGATCCAGGCCGATCGCCGCACCTGGACCACCATCTCGGACGTCCTGAGCCAGCACGCGATGCCCCCGGAAGAGAAGCCGCAGCCTGCGGCGAGCGACGTGAACGCCGTCACCGTCTGGATTCGCGACGCGATGACGCACTGCGATTGCACCGGCCCCAGGGACCCCGGCCGCGTGGCGATCCGGCGTCTGAATCGCAGCGAGTACAACAACACCATCCGCGACCTCGTCGGGATTGAGGATTTCGAGCCTGCTAAAGATTTCCCCGCTGACGACACGGGCTACGGCTTCGACAACATTGCCGACGTTTTGACGATGTCGCCCCTGCTTGCCGAAAAGTACCTGGCGTCGGCCGAACAGGTGTTCGACAAGGCGATGATGCTGGATAACCCCTTCGCCAGCCGCACCCGCGACTTCGAAACCAAGGTGATGAAGGCGACGGGGACCGGCAATTCCGGCGGCGACCTCTCCACCAATGGCGAGGTGTACACCCGGATCAACTTTGTGACCGAAGGGCCGTACGAGTTCGTGATCTCCGCGAGCCAGGACAAGTTTGGCAGCGAACCAGCGAGGATGACCCTGAAGGTGGACGACACCGTCGTGACGACCTTCGATGTCGCCAACACCCGCAACCGGCCCAAGGAATATCGTATTCGCACCAAGGTGGCGGGCGGCCAGCACCGCATCGCCGCCGGTTTCATCAACGACGAGTACAACGGCGACAGCCCCGACAAGTCCAAGCGCGGCGACCGAAACCTCTACGTGGACGACATCAAGATCATCGGCCCGATCGACGTCGGCCCGCCGCCGCCGCCGCAGACCCACAAGCGGATCTTCTACAAGATGCCAGACAGGCCTTCCAACGAAGAGGCCTGCGCCCGCGAGCTGATCGCCAGCTTCGCGACCCGGGCGTTCCGCCGACCCGCCCCCGCGGATGAGGTCGATGGGCTGATGGGGCTCTATCGCCTCGCCCGACAGCAGGGGGAGCGCTTCGAGGTGGGCGTGAAGATCGCGCTGGAAGGCGTCCTGGTTTCGCCCCACTTCCTCTACCGGATCGAGGTTGACCCGCCGACCGACCCCAAAGCGCCGCGCAATTCCGCCCCGGCCCACCTCATCAGCGAGTACGAGCTCGCGACCCGGATGAGCTACTTCCTGTGGGGCAGCATGCCCGACCAGGAGTTGTTCGACCTGGCGGCCGCCGGCAAGCTGCGGCAGCCGGGCGTGATGGATCAGCAGGTCAAGCGGATGCTCAAGGACGGAAAGGCCCAGTCGCTCGTCACCAACTTCGCCGGGCAATGGCTCGAGCTGCGGCTGCTGGCCGATGCGACCCCGGACGCGACCCTTTTCCCCAAGTTCGATGGCGCCCTCCGCTTCGCCATGAAGCGCGAGACCGAGATGTTCCTGGAGTCGATCATTCGCGAAGACCGGAGCGTGATTGACCTGATCGATTCGGATTACACGTTCCTGAATGAGCGCCTCGCCCGGCACTACGGGATCGACGGCGTTCGCGGGAAAGAGTTCCGCAAAGTCATTTTCAAGAGAACCGGGTCAAGCGATGCTGCCGACGGCGTGCCGGTCGTGCTCGCGCCCATCGCGGCGGCGTGCTGACCCAGGCGAGCGTCCTGACGATCACCGCCATGCCGAATCGGACGAGCCCGGTCAAGCGAGGCAAGTACATCCTGGAGCAGATCCTGGGTACCCCGCCGCCCCCCCCGCCGGCCGACGTGCCGGCGCTGCCGGACAAGCGGAAGGATGCTGAAGTCGCCTCCGTCCGCAAACGCCTGGAACAGCATCGGGCCGACCCGACCTGTGCCTCCTGCCATGTGAGGATGGACGCCATCGGGTTCTCGCTCGAGAACTTCGACGCCATCGGCGGCTGGCGCGACCGGGACGGCAAGTTCGACGTCGATTCCACAGGCACCCTCCCCGAAGGTGAGGTGCTCCAGGGAGTGGACGGGCTGAAAGCGAACCTGATGTCCCGCAAGTCGGAAGTGGTCGGCTGCGTGGTTGAGAAGCTGCTCACCTACGGCCTGGGCCGCGGGATGGAGTTTGACGACACCTGCACCATCAAGGACGTCACAACTGACGCTGCTAAAAGCGATTACCGATTTTCTGCGCTGGTGCTCGGCGTGGTGAAAAGCGATGCGTTTCAGAAGCGCCGACCCTACGAAGAGCCGCAGGCGATCAAGGACAAGCGGGCGGCCGACCTGAAGGCCGCCCCTGCCAAGGCTCCCGAGAAGGCCGCGGGCGCCGGCAAGTAACGGCTCTGGCGGTCTTGTGCCGATGGGATTGCGGCCGCCGCATGGCGCCGCATCGCGCCGCATCGCGCCGCATGGCGCCGCAGTGACGCCTTGTTGGAGCCTTCGATCGTCTCAACATTTGGCTGGCGGCCGACGTACAGTCTGTTATACCGTTGCTGTCGTTATATCGAGTCAATTGCCGGTCAGGTGCTTGTCCTCCTCCGGCCCGTTGGATGAGCATTTCCGTTAGGTTCAGCAGCCCCGCTTGAAGGGCACTTGGAAGAGGTCCATTGATGAGCGCTAAGTTCACGCTTTCGCGTCGCACCATGCTCCGAGGGTTGGGCGTTTCGATGGCCCTTCCCTTGCTCGAGTCCATGGCCCCACTCGGCGGCGTCGCGTCGGCGGCGGAAGCGATCGGCGGGCTCGGAGCCAAGGCGTCGAGCGCGACGGCGGCCGTGCCGCCCCTGCGGACGGCGTTCATCTTCCTCCCCAACGGCGTCAGCGTCCCGGACTGGACGCCCGCGACCGAAGGCGCCGGCTTCGAGCTCTCCAAGACCCTCGCCCCGCTGGCCAAGGTAAAGGACGACCTGCTCGTGCTCTCCGGCCTGGCCCAGGAGAATGCTCGTGCCCATGGCGACGGCGGCGGCGACCACGCCCGCTCGGCGGCCGCCTTCCTGACCGGCGTCCACCCGTACAAGACCAACGGCAAGGACATCAAGCTCGGCATCTCGGTCGATCAGCTCATGGCGAACCAGATCGGCGGGCGAACGCGCCTGCCGTCGCTCGAACTGGGCCTCGACAAAGACCAGACCGCCGGCAACTGCGATTCCGGCTATAGCTGCGCATACGTGACCAACCTCTCCTGGCGCGATGATCACACCCCCCTGCCGAAGGAAGTGGACCCGGCATCGGTCTTTGATCGGCTCTTTGGCAGCGCCAGCGACCGCGACGCGAAGGAATCCCAGGCGAAGCGTCTGATGTTCCGCAAGAGCATCCTCGATTTTGTCGCCGACGACTCCGCCCGGCTCAACCGGCGGCTGGGCGTCTCCGACCAGCGCAAGCTCGACGAGTTCAGCACCAGCATCCGCGAGATCGAGAAGCGGATCGAAGTCGCCCGCATTCAGCAGATGACCCAGAAGGAAGGGCCCAAGCCCGCGGACTACGGCGCCCGCCGCCCCGAGGGGATCCCCACCGAGATCTCCGAGCACATGAAGCTCATGTGCGACATGCTCGTCCTGGCCTTCCAGATGGACGTGACGCGAATCAGCACGCTCATGGTGGCGCACGAAGGGTCCAACCGCGTCTATCGCGAGGCCGGCGTCACCGATGGCCACCACACCGTCAGCCACCATGGCCACGACGAATCCAAACTGTCGGCGATCCGCAAGATCGACTTCTTCAACGTCACCCAGCTGGCCTACTTCCTGGAGCGGATGAAATCCGTCAAGGAAGGGAACGGGACTCTGCTCGACCACAGCATGATCGTGTACGGCAGCGGCATCAGCGATGGCGATCGGCATAGCCACCTTGACCTGCCAATCCTCGTTGCCGGCAAAGCGAACGGACTGATCACCCCCGGCCGCCATATCCGCTACGACCGCGGGACGCCGCTGTGCAATCTCTACCTGTCGATGATGGACGGCCTGGGCGTGAAAGCCGAGCGATTCGGCGACAGCACCGGCCGTCTGGCGGGCCTCAAGGCTTGAACCGCCCGGTGTGCGGCTTCGGCTTGGCAGGGGACGCATCGCGCGCCGCGGGTGTTGGTCCTTCGCGTAGTGGGCCTGGGCGACCTCCATCATTCGGCAAACGATTGGCCTGACGGGTGGGCGGCGCTGGGCGGCATGCGTGCCCTACGAAATCCTTTTACGCGCGCGATTTGTCCCCGCCGACCCATAGGTCGATGTTGGGCCCAGCGCCTGCTTGACCGGATCGGTGGCGGCCGCCAGCGCGGCGAGGTGGGCGTCGGCCAGATGAAGGTTAGCCGCCCGGACGTTCTCCTCGACCTGCTTACGGTTCCGAGCCCCGGCGATGATGGAACTTACCGCAGGCTGGTGCAGGCACCAGGCGAGGGCGACATCGGCCATGGGGGCGCCGATCTCGGCGGCAATCTGTTTGACGTGCGTGATGGCGGCGAAGGTCTCCGCCTCGCATCCCTCTTCGCCGTGGCGGGTCAACGGCCGCGACTTGTTGAAGTGGCGAGTCCGCGCCCGGTCCACGGGCACATCGTCCGCCGAGGCAAACTTCCCGGCCAGCAGCCCTTGAGCCAAAGGGGAATAGCAGAGAATGCCGAGCCCGGCGGCCAGGCACTTCGGTTGGACATCAAACTCGATCGATCGCGTCAGTAGGCTGTAAATCACCTGGTTGCTTACGCACAACTCTCCCGCCAGCGCGTGATGGCCGATCCGCCTTGCGGCCGCTTCGCCGAGCGCGTCAAGCCACTTCGCTCCGAAGTTACTTACTCCGATCTGACGAATCTTGCCTTGCTGCTTCAGCTTCAGCAGTGCGTCGATCGAATCATCGAGCGGGACCGATTTGCTCGGCCAGTGCATCTGGTAGAGGTCGATCCGATCGGTGGCGAGGTTCTTCAGGCTTCGCTCGCACGCTTCGACAATCTGCGTGGGCTCGAGGTGGGTATCGGCGACCTTGCTGGCGATGAGGATTCCGTCGCGTCGACGACCGAGCCCTTTGGCGAGGAGCTGTTCGGAACGCCCCTCGCCATAGAGCTCGGCCGTATCGAAGAAGTTGATGCCCGCGTCGAGGGCGGCGGCGATGGTGTCAAGCGAGTCCGCTTCATCCTGCGGGCCCCAGTTGAACCCGCCAACGATCGCCCAGCACCCAAGCGAGACAATTGAAATCTCATACCCGCTGCTGCCAAGGGGCCGATATCGCATGGGGCCATTTTGCCACGCTTGCGAGTCTTTCGCGACCCCCGCTTAGCACTACAGCGCTGGTGTCACTTTGAAGCCTTCGGCGCGGGGCAAATCCGGACCATGAAATCTAAAGGAGGCTGAAAAGTAGACGAAGCGGAAAACGCCGCAGTCGCGTGCATTCAGTTTCCAGTTTCTTCTTTGCCGCTTGCTTATTCCTTCGGATTTCGTGCTTCGGATTTCGACTTGCTTCACGATGCCGCCGTACATGGCTGGCGATGTAATATTAGACGACCGAGCTAATCAATTGGTCCAGCACATTGATATGCCGCTGCTGGGCCGGGATGAACTGGTTCTGAACCAGTTGGGCCGAGCTGTTATCGACGGCGGCGAGGGCGTCCTGGTACTCCTTCAGGCCGTGCTCTTCGCCTTCCTTCAACGCCTTGAGGCTTGACGCATCGCCGAGCAGGCTCATGGTCGCCTGGACGGTCTTGGCCCAGATGCCCCATGCCCCGGACGTATCGGAAGCCTCGCCGCCCAACTCCAGGACGCGGTCGCGCAGGCCTTGGGCGGCGCGGCCATGCTCCTCCTGGATCTCCCGAAGAAGCCCGGCGTGCGTCGCCTGGTCGGATGAGGCGATTCGGTCGATCGCCATTCGGTACGTCTCGGCCGCCGAAATCTCGCCGCGAAGCAGAACATTGAGCTGTGCGACGGAGTTGTCCATGCTCGGCCCGGGTGCGATCGTCGTCGCGTCGATACTGATATCAGAGGGGATGCTGGCCATGGTGATCTCCTGATAGAAGGAACGGTGCGGCCGGAACGAACCAACCGACGCACCGCCTTCATAGGGCAACGCCCATACCAGAATAAACGCGACCGCATTTTCAAGCGGGCTGAGCCTCTTTTGGGTCTGCGGGACGGATGCGATTCCGACAGAATGTCGGCCGGGGGCTACGCCAAAGGGAAAGGGCCGCGAAGCACGCGGCCCTTTCCAGAATCCAGAGCGAGAGTCCAATCACTTCGCGGCCAGTGCGTTCATCGCGCGTTGCTGCTTGCGCATCGCACGTCGGCCGCTCACTTCGGCTTACTTCTTCGCGCCGAGGATCGCGTCCTTGGCGGCCTTGGCGACGCGGAACTTGAGTTTCTTCCGCTTGGGGACCTTGACGGTCTGGCCGATCTTCGGCCCAAAACGCATCACCATCTCCCGGGCGGGGCTCTCGCTGAGGACGAGCTTACCGATGCCAGGGATGACGAAGCTGTTCTTGGCGTGCTTGTACGCGAGTTCGGCCTGGGCCTGGAAGAACTGGGACACCTGCTTCTTGCTGATGCCCACGGTCTCCGCCAGCTTGGCGGCCATCTCCGACTTGGTCATCGGCTTCGTCGGTGCTGCTGCTTTGGCCATAAACATGTCTCCTTTCCAAAGAGATCCTGGGGCGGTTCGTTGAGTCTTGCGGGGCCCTTCCAAAGGCCCCGCTTCCATCGAGCGTCGCAATCGGCGTCGTCACGACCGCCGGAGCGGCGCACGGCATGCCTGCCCACGGCAAAGAGGCCGAGGTCGAAGCGCCGCAGTTCGCGCGCTTCGATCGAACAGGCCAGGTTGTCTTCGCATCGGATCGTCTCGTGACGTGCCCATCCCGCTGAGACAAGAAAAGCCGCGGAGCCGTTGGTCGCGCCTGTGAGGAAGGCGACGCCCGCTTTCCATCGGTGAACGCCCCGAACCCGATGGAACGCGACTCAACGTATCGCAAAATCAGGGGGTTTCAATGGCCCGCGCTAAAAAACGCGGATTTTCCGGTGGAAAACTCGCCTCAGCGATCAAATCGTCGGTTTTCCCGTGCGTTATCCACCTTTTTCCGCGACCCGCGCACACGAAGCGGCGCCCGAGGCGCGGCGGCCAGCCCGGCAAGGCCAACTGAAACGCGATCAGCGATCGGCCCGTCCGCACCGAGCGTTGGCGCTGTCAGGGCGCCGGAACCGCGCCGGCCCGGTCGCCCGCGGCGGGTTGCGGGGCGCCCTCCAATGTCGGGTGGCACCGGGGGCAATCGGCGCGGATGCACGGCTCAACATGCGCCGTGGCGTTCCCTTCACCCAGCGCCTTCTCGATCTCCTTTTCGATCTTCGACGCCACCCGGTGGCCGGTATCGACGTCCCAGGCGGACGGCACGACGACGTGGAAATCGACCCAGTGATAGCGGCCGCTGTGGCGGTGGCGCACCTTGTGGTAGTTGCAGATGACCGGTTCGCGCGCCCCCACGCCGACGTGCGCGTCGAGGATCCGCTTAAGGAGACGCTGGTCGCTCTCGTCCTGGCGGTCCATCAGGCCGGCGGCGGCACGGCTCATCAGCCGCAGGCCCACGATGGCGATGTAGACCGCCACGACGATGGCCGCCGCCGGGTCCACCCAGCGCCACCGCGTGAAGATCAGCACCACCATCGCGATCAGCGCCGCCAGGCTCGTCCAGGCGTCGCTAAGGAGGTGATGGCCATCGGCCTCCAGCGTGAGCGAACCGCTCCGCCGCCCCGAGCGGACCAGGTAAATCCCCAGGCACCCGTTCGCCGCGAGTGCGATCGCGATGAGGATCGCCCCGAGCGGCAGTTGATCGGAGTGGAGGTCGCTCCCGCCATGGAGGATCGAATCGATCGCCTTGACGGTGGCGACGACCGACGCAAGCAACACCATGCCCCCTTCAAACCCGGCGGAGAGGAACTCGATCTTGCCGTGGCCGTAGGGATGGTCGGCATCGGCCGGCCGGTGGGCCATGGAGAGTGAATAAGCCGCGAAGATGGCGGCCGCGATATTGACAATCGATTCCATCGCGTCGGTAAAGACCGTGGAAGAGCCGGTGATAAAGTAAGCGACGAACTTCAGGATCGTCAGCCCCACGCCGGCCATCAGCGAGAATGCGATCGCCCGCGACTCGTCGGCCGGTACGTGCTTGAAAAGGCTCATCGATCTTCCCGCTGCTGATCGCCCGACAGATCCCGCCCGCACAGGCGAGTGGCTCGGATTCTAGCGTCACCCTGCTCCGCAGGCTGGCGGCTGGGGATCCTGGCGGCCGACGGCGCGGCCTCGCGAGGGCGATGGCCGGCGCGGTTCACCACGCCGCGTCACACCGTGGCGTATTGAACCGCGCCGGACGCCTTGAAGGGGCGCCGCCACACAGATCGCTGCACCCCGCCCGGAATGCTTTCTGGACGCCCGTCCACAAACCGGTCGATAACCTTTGGGTGGCCGGGTGATGGGAGTCTGGCTTGGGCGGCTTCGGTTTATCAAACGCTCATGTAAGTTTAATAATGGGCGAGTACCCTCTCCCCGATGAGCGGTAGGGTGCCCGCCCGTGGCCGATGAAGCGAGACGTTTGGACCGAGTGCTTCGGGTCCGGGTGTCGTCGCTTTTGCCCGCGGAGTGAGGGACGATCGACGGAGTTCGATCGAGCCATGCCGGCTTGAGGGAGGTTGCCCCCCGCCTGCCGCATCGGGCATCCGACCGGAGCAGTGTTACCGGGAGAGTCGATGCCGTCCCGCCGTCGCACAGTTCGCCACTCAGCCGCTCCTCGTGAGCCGCTGCGGGGCGGCCGCCGTCGCTCATCCAGCCCCGACGTTACCCGCGCCGCTCAGAACAGCCAGCCCTGCCCGAAAGCCATCGCCGTCGAAGCCTGGGTCGCTCGGCGGCTGGGGACGGTCGCGCACGAGCGCCGCGTCGCCGCCATCTGCACCAAGCTGTTCGATCTGACTCGCCCGCTTCATCACCTTAACGAGGGCGATCTGCGCCTGCTTCGCCTGGGTGCGGCCGTCCACGACGTCGGCCGTGCCGTCGATGATAAAACGCACCCTGAAGTGGGCGCGCGAATGATCCTCGCGGAGCAAAGCCTGCCCCTGGGGAGGACTCGAGCGCCGCCTGCTTGCCTACCTCACGCTGTACCACAAAGGGGCGGTGCCTGACGCCGGCCACGATGACGTGCTGGTGCGCGGCGATGACGCCGAGCGGATGCGGGTGATCCTCGCCCTGCTTCGGGCGGCCGACGCATTGGACGGCCGCGTTGTCCAGTCCCCTCAACTTGTCTTCGCGCTGATCGGGCAGACCCTGAAGGTGACCTGCTACCTCAACGAAGAGTGCCCCAAGGCCCGCCGCGTCTACGGCCGCCGAAAGAAGTTCCGGCTGCTCGAAGAGGTGCTCGGGATCGTGGTTGACATCAATGTCACGCATGCTGAGGCGCTGGAACTGGTCGCGTAGGACGTCCGTCCGAAGCCGATCGGCCCCCCGGCCTTCCGCACATCACCTGAACCGGGTGGTCCATTCCAGGCAATAAGGCGGGTGCGCATTGGTGCTTTCCGACGTGCCGCCGGTTCCCTCGCCGGCGGGCGTTTTACGGGGTCGGCAACACCGCCGGTGGGGGCACCGGCGGCACTTTGATTCGCCAACGGACCCGCTGGTTTGGATGGAGCGGCCCAGCGGTAACGCCGACGTCCTCGTCGGCCCGACGCGGAAGGAGGGCGCGGACGGCGGCGTTACCGGAAAGTGCCGGGATCGCTTTCCGCGTCGTGCCGGCGGCTCGCCGTAAAACGGTCACGCTCCGCGGCCTTTTCCACGCAAAAACCGTTCAAGACAGATCAGCCCCAATCGGATACAAGGGGCGTGGATGACCACTCCGCAGCAACTCGTTCTGGCGCTGGTCCCGGTCGCTTACCTGGTCGGCTCGGTGCCGTTCGGGTTGATCGTCGGGCTCTCCCGCGGCGTTGACCCGCGGAGGGCCGGGAGCGGCAACATCGGCGCGACCAACGTCGGCCGCCTGCTCGGAGGGAAGTTCTTCGCGATCGTCTTCACGCTCGACCTGCTTAAGGGCCTGCTGCCGATGCTCGCCGCGATGGCGGTGCAGCGGCTGGTAGCGTCCGGGAACGCGGCCGCCCCGCCCGCCGGGCCATCAGCGGCCGACTACGCCCTGTGGTTGGCCGTCGGCTTCGCGGCCATCGTCGGGCACATGTTCAGCCTCTTCCTGCAGGTTCAAAGGCGGCAAGGGCGTTGCCACCAGCACCGGCGTCCTGCTGGGCGTCTTCCCCTACTTCACCCTGCCGGCGGCCGTCGGCCTGGTTGCATTTGTCGTCACATTTAAAATCACGCGGATTGTGAGCGCGTCCTCAATGGTGGGCGCGCTGGTCTTCCCGTTCGCATACGTCGCGATCGGCCTAGTGGAAGGGTGGCCGATGACCGGCAGCCAGCTTCCGCTGCTGATCTTCGCGGTGGTGGTGAGCCTGCTGATCCTTGTCCGGCACCGGGGGAACCTGGCGCGCCTTCGGGCGGGGACCGAGCATCGGTTCGTCCCGTCGGCCGGGGCGAACGGTGACGGCAAGAAGGCGAAGGGCCCGCGCAGGCGAACGGCGATGGGCATCGGAACGGTGACGGCGACGGCAATGCCCCGGCCATCCGTCGCCAGTAGTGATGGGGTCGTCCGCCGGCTTCAGGGCCCTCTCGATGAATGCTGCGTATCGCCCGCTGGTTTTGATCGCGCTCGTCTGCGCCGGGCTCGCCGGCGTCTATTTCGTCTCCCCCGGCGGCGGGAAGGAAGTGATCCCCTGGCGCACGGATTTCAACGCGGCCGCCGCTGAGGCCAACAGAGCGCAGAAGCCCGTCTTCCTCTACCTCACCGCAAACTGGTGCGGGCCCTGCCAGAGCCTCAAACATACGCTCTGGGCCGACCCGCGCGTCGCCGCGGCGCTGTCCGCGTACGTGCCGGTGAAGGTAGATATCGACCAGCGCCCGGACCTGGCCGAGCGCTACGGCGTCGCGGGCCCTGGGCCGGCTGGCGGCATCCCGGCGTTCCGGATTCTTGACGCACAGGGGAAGGTGATCGGCCAGTCGGTCGGCGCGGTGGGGACGGATGAATTCCTTGCGTGGCTGGCAAGGCGTGACGGGTAAGAACGACTTTCGCTTGAAGCGGCTTAGCACTACAGAGATGATTTGGAGATCAGGCCTTCTCGAATCAGAAAATCCGAAGCACGCAATTTCAACGAACTTCAAACAAAGGCAAAGCGGAAATCAATACTGTCTCTTAAATCCGGTTTCTTCTTTTCCGATTTCTCATTCCTTCGGATTTCGTGCGTCGAATTTCGACGCTCCTCTCGTGTTCCATTGACCCAGTGTTGCTGTAGCGTGCGTTTGCGGAGGCTACGCGGCGATCTCGCGCGATCGCAGGGCATCGCGCATGAACTGGGAGACCCGCTTCTGACCAAGGGTATCGCAACTCGCCTTGGTTCGCAGAGCGGAACGCACGCGAGCGAGCAGTTCGTTCGGATCGAACGGCTTGACGATATAGTCCTGCGCGCCCAGATCGAGCCCGGTCACTTTTTGCCGGGTTGAGTCGGCGGCCGTCAGAAAGATCACCGGGACGTTCATCGTGAACGGGTCTTCCCTGATCACGCTGCACACGTCAAAGCCGCTCATGCCGGGCATGTTGACGTCGAGCAGGATCAGGTCGGGCTTCACGCGACGCAGCGACTCCACCGCCGACGGGCCGTCGTAAGCAGAGTGCATCTCGATCGGCTGTTCAAAGAACGCCACCGACAGGAGCGCGTGGATCGCCGGCGCGTCGTCAACCACGAGGATCGTTGAAATCATGGGTCGCTCTTCCGAAAAAGTCTCTTCAGCCGAATATCATCGGGCCGGCATTCCGCGGGGTTAAGCTGTCAGGTTTGGGGGAGTCGGAACGATCGAATGACCTCTATTGATGTGCGCCCGACGCGGGACGATGTGGTCATCACGCCGCCGCCAACGGCGTGTGGGGCGTCTTTTCCACGGCCAAGTTGTAGCCGTCGATGCTTCGGATGAACGCGATCATCGCGTCAACCTGTGCGCGAATCACGTGCGGCGCGGCCCCCTCGGCGATCGCTTCTTCCGCGCGGCCGCCCAACTCGGTGAGCTGAGGAAATCCGTACCCGGCGCCAGCCCCCTTGAACTGGTGCGCCGCTCGACGCAGCGACTCCACGTCGGGCTCCCGCAGCCACGCGTCGAGGTTCGCGACTTGCACGGGGAGGTTGGCGATGAACTGGCCGAGGATCTGTTGCATCTTGTGTACGTCGGCGAAGCGGCTGCGGACGGCCGCACGCCGCACGTCGCTCGTGGGGGCCGGTTGAGCCGTCGCCGTCGGGAGGGCGTCGGGCCGCGCGGGGATTGGCGACGCGGGAAGCGCCGGGCCCTCGGCGGCCGCTTCGACCACACGATTGCGGCCGGCGCGCTTAGCGGCGTACAGAGCGGCGTCGGCCGCCTTAACCAGGTCCAGGCCGAGCCCATGTCGCGTATCCGCGACACCCAGGCTGCACGTCACCGGGACCAACCCGCGCGGGCCGCTGAGAACGCACGCCTGAACCGCCGCCCGCACGCGCTCGGCCATCTGCGCCGCCCCGCCCAGCGGCACGTGCGGGCAGAGAATGACAAATTCTTCCCCTCCATAGCGGCAGATGACATCCTCGGCCCGGCACGTCTTGAGCAGGGCCTCGGCGACCCGGATGATGACTTCATCGCCGAACGGGTGGCCGTAGGTGTCGTTGATCGATTTGAATGTGTCGATGTCGAGCATCACGCACGACAACGGGTATCGATGCCGGCTGATCCCCGCCGTTTCCGATCGCAGGCGGTCGTTGAAATAGGTGCGATTCCATAGGCCGGTCAGCCCATCGCGCGTCGCCCGCTTCGTCTCCATCTCCAGAAGCAGCTTGTATCGCAAGGAGACGCGGACCCGGGCGCGAAGCTCGTCTCCGAAGAACGGCTTGGCCATGAAATCGGCCGCCCCCGCGTTCAGGCCCCTGGCGCGCTCGGACGGGTCGGCGTTGGAGCTTAAGAACAAGACCGGGGTGTTCGACGTCTCCTCCTGGATGCGGATCAGGTCGCAGACGGAAAAGCCGTCCATGTCGGGCATATCGACATCGAGCAGGATCAGGTCGGGCCGCGTCGCCTTGGCGACATTCACGCCGTCGCGGCCGCCAAATGCGCTATGGACGTGAAACCCCTCGGGCTCCAGCTCCGCCCGGATCAAGGCGTGCAGCGCCTTGTCGTCATCAATGATGAGCAGTTGGCTCGGCAACTCGTCACTCCGTTCAAAGCGGGCCGTTATATCGTTACGTTCGTCCACTATCGGCCCGACTCGGCCCAGGCTTGAACGAGTTCACGTCTTTGAGCTTGCCGCCGCACGATACGGGGATCGGCGGCAAAGAATATAAGCATCATTCCCGCCTTGACCGATAGGCATTCGGCAGGCGGCCGCTCGGAGGCGCCCGCGCGCCGATTGCCGTGCCGTTCGCCGCCTCGTTTGGAGTGTTCATGCCGCCCGCCCCGTTGCCATCGAACGAAAACGATCGCCTTGACGAACTCTCCAGTTACGACGTGCTCGACACGCCTTCAGACGAAGCGCTCGATCAACTCACACGCCTCGCGTCCCACATCTGCGGCACGCCCATCGCGCTGATTTCCCTGGTGGACGAGAAGCGTCAATGGTTCAAGTCGCGGGTGGGGCTCGACGCGGCCGAGACGCCGCGGGAACTGGCATTCTGCGCCCATACCATCCTGGGCGACGACGTGCTTGTCGTGAACAACGCGACCCACGATTGCCGCTTCTCGGAGAACCCGCTGGTCGTCGGCGACCCCTACATCCGCTTCTATGCCGGCGCGCCGTTGAAGAGGAAGGCGGGCCTGGCGCTGGGCAGTCTCTGTGTCATCGACCGCGTCCCGCGCGACCTGACTCCCTTCCAGATCGAGGCGCTGAAGGCGCTGTCGGCCGCGGTGATGTCGCATCTGGAGACGCGCCGCGCGTTGGCGACGCTTCGAGCGGAAGCCGACGCGCGAGCCCGCGCCCAGGCCGATCACTCGGAGGTGGCGGAACGGTTTCGCCTCGTCGCCCAGTCGGCCGCCGACGCGATCATCTGTGCCGGCAAGGATGGCCGGATCACGTTTGCCAACCCGGCGGCCGAGAAGATGTTCGGCTATTCGACCGGCGAGCTGATCGGCCAGCCGCTGACGGTCCTCATGCCCGCCGGGCTGCGCGAAGCACATCGAAGGGGCCTCGCCCGGTTCTGTGCCACGGGGACTCCGTCGGTCATCGGTCAGACGATCGAGCTGACGGGGCTGCGGCGTGACGGCGCGGAATTCCCGATCGAGCTGGCGCTCTCCGCCAGCTCGGGCTCCGAGGGGCCGCTGTTCACGGCGGTCCTCCGGGACATCTCCGCCCGCAAGAACGCCGAAGCCAAGCTCCAGCACGAGAAGCAGTTCATCGAAGTCGTCCTGGAGAACGTGGCGGACGCCATCGCGGCGTGTGATGCCGATGGCAACCTGGTCTTCTTCAACCGGGCGGCCCGCGAGCTGCACGGGATGAGCGCGGAACCCCTTGGCGCCGATCGATGGTCGGCGAAGTATGACCTTTTCATGGCCGACGGCTCCACGCCGATGGGCAAGGAAGACGTCCCGCTCTATCGCGCGTTCCGCGGCGAGCTTGTGCGCGACGTGGAGATGGTGGTGGCGCGGCCCAACTGCGCCCTGCGCCGTCTGATCGCCAGCGGCCAGGCGATCACCGATGGGGCTGGGCGGAGGCTCGGCGCGGTCGTCGGCATGCATGACATCACCGACCGCGCCGCGGCCGACGAGGCGATCCGCGAGGCGTATTCATCGCTGCGTCGGAGCGAGCAGCAGTTCGCCGCCTTCATGGACAACAGCCCCGTCCTGGCCTGGGTCAAAGACGCGAGCGGAATGCTCACTTACGTGAATCGCCGCTATGCGTCGGAGTATGCCCCGCTCGGGCAGGAGCTGGTCGGGAAACGGGATAACGAGTTGTTCCCGCCGGAGATCGTGGCGGCGTTGCGTCTCGAAGATCAGAAGGTGCTGGCGGGCGAAATGTTCGTCGGCGACCACTGCATGCCGTCCGTGGACGGCAGCCGGCGCGAATGGCAGGTCACCAAGTTCCCCCTCGTTGACGCCCACGGGTGCATCGCCGTCGCCGGCCTGGCGATGAACGTCACCGAGCAGCGACAGGCGGCCGAGGAACTACGGGAAGCAAAACGCTTCGCCGAGAGCATCGCCGACCAATCGACGTGCAACATCTACGTGCTAGACCTGGATACCCGAAGGCTGATCTTCGGGAACCGCGCCCTGGCCGAATTCCTGGGGTACAGCGTCGAGCAGGCGGTGGCGATGGGGGATGAGTTCCATCGCACCGTCAACCACCCGGATGACATTCAACTCGTGCGGGATCAACTGGCGGCGTTCAAAGACGTCGCCGACGGGCAGGTGGTCGAGTTCACCTCGCGCTGCCGTCACAAAAGCGGCGAGTGGCGCTCCGTGTTTAACCGCCAGGCGGTGTTTCGCCGGCATCCCGACGGCCGCGCCTGGCACATCCTGGGCACGACGCAGGACATCACCGATTTCCTTCGCACCCAAAACGATCTGAAGACCGCCCGTGACGCGGCCGAGGCGGCGACACGCAGCAAGAGCGAATTCCTGGCAAACATGAGCCACGAGATTCGCACGCCGATGACGTCGATCCTCGGCTACGCGAACCTGCTCCAGAGCCCGGGCCAGTCCGAGCAGGATCGCGTCTCCCACGTTCAGACCATCCGCCGCAACGGCGAGCATCTGCTCCAGATCCTCAATGACCTCCTGGACCTTTCCAAGATCGAGGCCGGCAAGATGACGGTCGAGCGGATCGCCTGCGCGCCGATCCAGATCGTCGGCGAGGTCGAGTCGCTGATGCGGGTGCGTGCGATCGAAAAGGGGATCGCGTTCGGCGTCGAGTACGGCGGCCGCCTCCCGCGCGAGATCTCGAGCGACCCGACCCGCCTCCGGCAGATCCTTCTCAACCTCGTCAGCAACGCGATCAAGTTCACCGAGGCGGGCGGCGTAGCGATCAAAGTGGCTTCGCATGTTGTCGATGGAAAGCCATCCCTCCGTTTCGATGTCACCGATACGGGCATCGGGCTGACGGCCGAACAGAAGGGGCGGATGTTCGTCCCGTTCGTGCAGGCGGATACATCCACCACGCGACGCTTCGGCGGCTCGGGCCTGGGGTTGGCGATCTGCCAGCGATTGGCCCGCATGCTGGACGGCGACCTTTCCGTCGAGAGTGAGCCGGGCGTGGGCAGCACGTTCAGCCTGACGGTGCCCGCCGCCCCGGTCATCCCAAGCGAGCCCACCCTCCTGGTTGACCCGCGCATCACGGTCTGCGCCCGGCGACCCGGGCGAACAAGGGCCTCTCCGCGGCCGCGTCCTGTTGGCCGAGGATGGCGACGACAACCGCCGCCTGATCACCTTCTATCTTCAGGATGCGGGCCTCGATGTGGGGACAGCGATCAACGGACGTGCGGCCGTTGACGCCTACGTCGAGTCGATCGGCACGCTTCTGGCCTACGACCTGATCCTGATGGACATGCAGATGCCCGTCCTGGACGGATATGCCGCGACGCGCGCGCTGCGTCAGCTTGGGCATACGGATGTCCCGATCATCGCGCTGACCGCCCACGCGATGGCCGGCGAGCGGCAAAAGTGCCTCCAGAGCGGCTGTGACGACTACGCGACCAAGCCGATCGATCCGGAGGCCTTTTTCAATACACTGCGCCGCAATCTCGGTAAGGTGACCCGGGTCGCCCCTCCTGCGCTCGCCGCTCCTTCTCTCCCCGCTCCCGCGCTCGCCGCGACGCTTCCTCTCGCCGCGCCTCCGGCGGCCGCGACGCCGACATTGGCCCCCTCACCCGCTTGGGCAACCCTCGGTCCCCCGGCCGAGCCGACCGAAGCCGGCGTGATCGAAAGCGAGCGCCGTGACGACCCGATCGTCAGCAAGATCCTGGCCAGCTTCGTCGCCGACCTCCCCGCCCACGTGGCCGAGATGGAGCGACACTTGGCGGAGGCGCAACTGAGCGACTTGCGCCGGTCGGTGCATCGGTTGCGAGGCTCGGGCGGCGGATATGGGTTCCCGCGGATCACGCAACTGGCCACCCGCGCCGAACAGTCGATTGAGGCGGACGAGCCGCTGGATCGCATTGAGGCGGGCGTACGCGAGCTATGCGGCCTGATACGCCGCGTTTCCGGATATGAAGTGAGTAAAGAGTCGGCTCATGGCGTCGAGCGCAGACAGACGAGCGTCGGATGAGCCACCGCGACGCGCCGCCAGCCCATTCCGCGCGGCGCGACCCCACCGCGCGGCGCGACCCGGCGATGGTCAGGCGGCCGCCGATGATGCGCCGCCGGGCTGCTTCGTCACGATGACCATGCCTCGAACGAACTGAATCGATTCGATCAACTTCTCGTACGGGTTGAGGTCGCGGGTTGGCTCGACGGCTTTCACCGATTCGATGTAGTCGGCGATCCCGGACGACCCGTTCAGGAGCAGGTCGTCAACCCGGTCCTTGAGGAACTGGATCGTGGTCTGTTCGACGTGCCCCCGGTACTTCGCGTGGTAGGCGCAGTGCAAGTCTTCGATGACATACGTCCCGCCAGGCTTCAGCAGGCGGGTGAAGTACATGGGGAACGTCTTCTGCTGGTGCTCGCCGACGTGGCTGCCGTCGTCGATGATGATGTCGAACCCGTCGGGGTAGTCGCTCTTGAGCTTGGGGACCAGCGTCGCGTCGTCCTGGCTGCCGATGATGATCCGGACGCGGGGGCTGGCCAGCGCCGCGCAGCGCGGGTCAACGTCCATACCGACGATCCGTGCGGCCGAGAAGTAATCCTCCCACATCCGAATCGACGCGCCGCTCTGAACACCGATCTCCATGAACGTCAGCGGCTCCAGCCGCTTCGCGCCCCACAGGGCGTCGTACCACCGCGTGTAGCCGTGGATCCCCATCCGCTTGTCGGTCCCCCACTTGATGGCCAACTGGTCGAGCGTCGGCAACGCGGCCGCGGGCGCCGGCGTCCGAAGGGCGGTGGGCATCTCCATCAGGCGGTTCATGTAGGCTCCAGCGCGGCGGCCGGTCTTCCGTCCGCCGCGGAATAAGAACAGGAAAGCCGCGGGCCGCCGCGAGACGGCCCTGATGCCGGGCTTATCGGACGAACAGGGCCGGAAGGATCAACGGCCAATCACCGAGGGAAAAGGATGAAAGGAAAGGATGAAGGATGAAGCAGAAGGATGAAAGAAGAAAGAAATATGGCCACAGATGAAGACAAGATGAACACAGATAAGAGGGAAAGGATCGATGAAGACGCAGCAGAAGTACGCAAGAAGGCACGGCATTTTTCATCCTTTAGTGTTCCGGGTTAGGCATTTCCGGCTCTCCGCCAAACTCGCTGACGAGGGCTCGGACACCCCAACTGGTTGCGGTCGGCTGCGGGACCATCCAGGAGCGCAATTTCATCGGGCGACGATGGTTACCTAACTTTCGCCCGCACCGACTCCAGGACCTGGTACACCACGATTAGCACATGTGGCGGAGAGCCGCATTTCCGCATCCTCCCCTTCTTATCTGTGTTCATCTTGTCTTCATCTGTGGCCATATTTCTTTTCTTCCTTCATCCTTCACCTTCATCCTTCCTCCTTCCGTTCTTATCTGTGTTCATCTTGCATTCATCTGTGGCAACAAGTCTTCTCTTCTTCCGGGACGCCAAAGAACACGGCGAGGGCGATCGATATCGATCGCCCCCGCCGTGTGTGGTGATGACTGACAGTGGCAGGCTGGGTTCGATTAGAACCGGAAGCCGATGCCCAGGCCGTAGACGAACTGGCCGTTGCTGACCGCCTGCGAGCCCTTGCTGCTCTCGTTGAAGAAGAACTGGTACTCGACGTCAGCGAAGATGAACGTGCGGTCGTTGACGTAGTACTTGATGCCGCCTTCGGGGGCGCCTTCGAACTGGTTCTTGACGCCGTCACCGTAGACGTAGCCGATGTTGGCCCCGATGTACGGGACGAACTGGCTGCGATCGCCCATCGGGATGTGGAAATCGACCGCGAGGCGGGTCGAGGCGTTCAGGGCGGTCGGGGTGGTCTGGTCGGTGTAGTTCAGCGACTGGCGGCCGGCAATCTCCAGGTTCTCGCTCAGGTAGTAGCCGACGCCGACGTTCAGTCCGGCGCTGAAGCCGTTGAAGTTCGGGCCGTTGGCGGCGTTACCGCCGAGGGTCAGTTCCCAGGGGTTGGCGACCTGCGCCTTGGCCGAGGTGGCGAAGACACTGAGACCGACGATCGACAGAACGGCGAACGCGATTCCTTTCCGCAACATGGTTCCTCCTTTAAAGGGGGTGACTAGAGACCGTAGCAGACGAATGACAGCGCGAACTGCTTCGCCCGCTCGGGTTGGGCACATGCCCCGGGCCGTTGCGGTATTGGCCCGTGCGACGGCCACGCCTAGCAGGCCTGACCTCCGCATCACGGTCGCCAGTACACCTGGCCCGTGCTCTGAAATTCGGCAATGAATCCTCGGCGACTTCAATCAATCCAGTGGTAATCTCCCTCAGCCGGACAAACTTCAGCAGTGCGCATTCTCTTCAAATTCGTTAAATTTTCCAAAATACCGTGTTAGGATCTCCTAAGTGGCCGTCAATTGGACTTTTACGACCATTCTGATTCGCCCCAAAGGTTGGCGAACCGAGCTCGTGCAGAGTGGGTTACAGAGCATCGGACCGACTGTCGGATGAGGACGCCGGTTTCTCGCTCCACAAGTGCTTCCCCCGTCGTGCCATAAATTAAGGCAGGAGCAGAATATCGATATTGTTGCGGCCTTTCGGACGGCCGCTTGGTACGCGCATCGCCGGGCGGGGATCTCGAGCCAATTTCATTCGTCACGGGCTGACACTAAACTTCGGGCCGCCGCAATCGCCCCTACCGATGAGGTTCTCCCATGACGTTCCGCGCAAAGGCCCTGACATACGCCCGACGATGGCACCCTCGCGGCGCGCCGCTGCTCTGCGGGCTTCTGCTCCTGTCGATACCGGTTGCCCGTAGCGCGGGCGCCGATCCGTCGCCTCCGGCGGCCCAGGAGAAGGTCGGGCACTTTCCGCACATCGACTTCAATATCACCCGCCGACAGGTTCGGGTGGAGTGCGAGGCGCTGGCCGTCAATGCCCCGCTCGAGTTCTTCTGCTGCTCCACCGGGACGAGCGAGCATGAGTCGGTCGTCCGGTCGGCCGCCAAGCCTTCCGACATCCACACCGCGCTGCTCGCGGTCGGCCTGAAGCCGGGCGAACCGCTCAAATACATTGAGTCCCTTAGAAAGGTCGAGCCCCCCCACGGGCCGCCGCTCCACATTTCCGTCGAGTTCGAGAAAGAGGGGAGAACCGTCAATTACCCCGCCTATCGGTGGCTGCGGGAGGTCAAGACCAAACGGGAGCCGAAGGCCTTCACGTGGGTCTTCGCCGGGTCGCGGTTCACCACCGACGGCCGCTATGCCGCCGACGACACCGGCTACATCGTGACTGTCGTCAACTTCGATTACACCCTGATTGACGTCCCCGAACTGGTCAGCAACAGCAACGAGACCCTGGAGTGGGAGCGCAACGCCGAGTTGATGCCGGAGAAGGGAGCGAAGGTCTGGATGATCATCGAACCCGCCGGCGGCGCGACAACGACCAGGCCGGCGGGCGACGCATCGCAAATATCGCTGGCGACGCCGTCGCTGCCATCTTTTCCCGCCAACGCGTCCCCCGCCGCGGGCGCACCCGCCACCACCGCGCCGGCGACCCAGCCGGCCGCCGGGGATGGCCAGCTTTCGGACGTTCATGTGGATGAAGCCAAGGTTCAGGCCCTGATCCACTACCATGATCAGGTGATGGGCCCGCGGGCCAATGCGCTGCGGGACGCGGCCCAGGCGCATTACGCGGTGATCAACACCCTCCGCGCCGAGCAGCAGCGGCTCGTGACCGAGGCCGATCGCATCCAGCGTGCGATCGACGAGCTGGAAAAGCAGTACCAGGACATGACCACGCCGCACCCCGCCGACGAAGGCGCCGCGGCCGCTCCGAAATAATCCCACTGGAGCCGGGGCCGCCGCACTGGCCATCGGACCCCGCCGTGACGACCCGCGACGCAACCTCTCCCCCTTCCGCCGCGCGGCCGCCCGCGGCGTCGCTGCCCGTCGGCGGACAACCGGAGCCAAGTCCGATCCCCGCGTTCGTTAGCCCCGCCGGGTCGCGGACGGACCGCGCATGGGCCGGCTGGCTCGCGACGGCCGCCGCACTGCCGATGTCGGCGTTCATGGCATGGACATGCTTTGAGGCGGCGGGCCCATCGTTCGGGATGCTGCTCGGCCCGATTCTGCTCTCGACAGCGCTGGCCCCCCCGCTGGTGATGGCCGAGCGATCGATTGGCCGGGGGTTGCTCGTGGTCGGTGGGGTGACCGCGGGCGTTTCGGCGGTCTGGTTCGCGGCCGCCGGCGCCGCGGGCATGTCGGTCGGCGATGTTTTATCGGTGACCCTCGTCCTGGCCACGTACCTCTTCGCCCTTGGGTCGGGCGCGATGTTCCTTCGGGCTGCTCGGGTGACGCCGGCTCTGGCGTCATTCCTCGCCGTGCTGGCCGGGCTGCTCTGGCTGACCTGGCCCTTCTGGCTAAGCCCCTGGCTTGGCGGGCACGAGCGCCCCGTCCGATACCTGGCGGCCGCCCACCCGCTTCTGGCCGCCAACGCCGCCGTCCCGCACATGGGGTTCTGGCTTGAGAAGAGCCTGGCCTACCACCACACCGCCCTGAACCGCGACGTCGCGCTGGTCATGCCCGCCGGTGTCAAGCTCGCCGCCGGCGTCCACGCTGCCGCCGCGGGAGGCTTCGCACTGGCGACACGAATGCTGGACCGGACTCGGACCGAAATTTGATCGCGTCGGTACGTCTGGCGGCGGATCAATCCGGGGCCGACATCGAACTGACAGTCAGCCGCTTCGCTAATTCGTGTTCCGCCTGCGCTCCGGCCGCGAGGAGCAGAAGATCGAGCGGGATGGACCCGACGCCGTCTGAGGAAACGGAAGCCTTCAAGGGGACGGCGTCGGGCGTCACCATATAGGACCGTCCGCGAAATCGCGGGTATCGTTCCGCCAGCGCATACAGTCCTCGACGGTGGTGCCCGGCGGACGATCCGATCTCGAACGCCAGCGGGTTCTCGGGCTGATCGAAGATTAGGTCCACCTCATCGTTGCCGTCGCGCCAGTGATAGAGCCTCACCTGGCTCTGCAAGCCCAGCGCGTGCAGATGACCGGCGGCTAGATTCTCCATCAGCATCCCCATCTCATGCGTGTTGCTCAGGGGCAAAATGCCCCGTTGAAGCGCAGCGTTTCGGATTGCCCCGTCAATGAAGTAAAGCTTCCGACCTCGCTTCTGGACGCTTAGCTCGCTCCCGGAGTAATTCGGAAGCGTAAAGACTAGATAGGCGCGTTCCAGGTAGCTGAGATATCGATCGAATGTCGGTTGCGACAACCCGCCCAGGGCGCGGCAGACACTTTGGGGCGACAGGATACCGGTGATCTGCCCGCCGAGCGTGTAAAGCACGCGCTCGAGCATGAGCGGGTCATCAATCGAAAACGCCTGCGGAATGTCCTGATACACGGCTTTGACGATGGCGTCGTTCCGGAGCGTTCGTTGCGACTGCAGAATCAGCGACTGCTCAGCCGCGCCGGCGTTGATGGCAAGCAGCAGCTCGGGAAATCCGCCATTCAGGATGAATCTGCGTCGATGATCGGCGAGATCCGTGGTGTGGACGTTTTGGTCTATGCTTGCGTCGATCGTCGCATCGAGCGTGCCCTGGATGGGGATGGGCCGCGATACCTTCGCCAGCTCCAAGTATTCGGTGAACAGGTAAGGCGTCAGATTCTGTTCTTCCCATCTACCAACGCCGCTTTCGAGGCGTCGGTTGCTGATTGCCGCGGTTGCGCTGGACGACCCGACCAGACGAAGCGGCCACTGCTCATCGTAAAACGTCTTGAGCCACGTGTCCCAGTTCACGCCGTAGGTGATCTCATCAAGGAAGAGGTAGAGCGGCCGCTCCGGCGTCCATTTGCCAACATCTATCGACGCCTTGACTAGAGACCCCACTTCCGTCCTCATCAGCAGTGGATGATCGAGCCGGACCCATCGAATCTGCTGCGGCGGGATTCCGTTATTGATGAGGCGCCGGACCGTCTGATACATCGACGTGGTCTTTCCGACGCGACGGGGCCCAAGGATGACCTGAAACCGACGCGGTTCGTTCGTCATGAGACGCTGCCAGAGGTGTCTCGCCAACGGCCGCTCGACTGTGTGTGCCAACGCATCCGGCACGACGCCTGAGGGCTGCCATGGACTTTGCTCCAAGAATACTTGCACCAAATCAACGAGGCTCGGTTGCCACGCTTGGTTTCCTTTCCGCCTAGCCATCACAAAAGCGTACTATTTTTGTTAGAGCATTCATAGTGTGAATGCTATCCGGCATGATAATGATCGTGGAACGCCTAACGACCCCGAAACGGTGCCTGCCGCCGTGTCCCCGACACATCGATAAATTGTTATTATATAATTACTTAGGGGAGCGTTAACTGGCACCGCCTTTTGTGGGACGCATATTCAACGGGGCGGCGTAGTTGGACGAGTGGTCAAGGCGGCGGGTCGCTTTGGTGGGAGATCGGCAAGGACCGTCGGCGTCAGGATCGCTTGGGAGAAGGGCCGGCGTAGGACGCCGAGGTGGTCGCCGATGTTGCCGTATTGGAGCCAAGCGGGGTCGTACGGTTTAGGGACGAGACGGTCGTCGTAGAGCTTTCGCGTGGCGGCGGCGGCGTTGTCGGGGAGGCGGAAGCCATTCTTTCCGGCGGCCTCGGCTTTGACGCCGTCGATCGTGCCGAATAGCGAGGTGCCGGCCCCCAGGATGAACGCGTCGCCGGGGCTGCTGAAGACGTACAGCTTTCCCCGGACGTGGGTCAGCGCCCGGGTCAGGTCGTACTGCTGGGAGAGGGCCGGCGCGAGCAGCAAAATCGTATCGACCTTCACCTCATCCGGCAGGTCTTCCAGCGCCCAGACGCACAGGCCAGTGCCGCCGCTGTGGGCGGTGAGGATGATCTGGCCCGACGGATCCGCACGAACCCGTGCGGTGATCTGATCGGCGATCTTCCGCGCCTCCTCATGGTTCCGCTTGCTGGCCAGCAATGCCGGGATTCCCGGGTTCGCGCCGACCCAGTCGTAGGTCTCGACGATCCCGTCATAGCCGCCGTCGCGGAGCCCGTCGATCATCCCGCGGTCCAACATCGTCAGGCCCGACACGCCCGACAGATGGAGCAGCCACGCGTGCGACGCATCGGCCACAAGCCCGGCGGCCGCATGAAGTGGCGCGGCGGCCGCCTCGCGCGGCGCAGCCGCCGGCTGCGCTGACTCGGCACGGGCCGTCCCGATCGGCAGCACGGACAGAAGGCCCAAGACCATCAGGAGCGTTCGATTTTGACTCATCGTGACTACAGCCCTTAAAAGCAAATCAGTTCAAAGCGGATCGTAGGCGCAGCGTACGAAGGGCGACCCCCGCGCCGGCGGCCGTCACTCTTTGGCAAAGTCTCCCAACACCCCGACCGACGCGCTCATCCCCAGGCGGTCCGCCCCGGCGTCGAGCATCGCCTTGGCCGTTGGCAGGTCGCGAATGCCGCCGGCCGCTTTGATCAGCAAGCCGGACGCGTGCTTCTTGATCAGCCCGACGGCCTCGACTGTCGCTCCGCCGGCCGGGTGGAAGCCGGTGCTGGTTTTGACGAAATCGCAGCCGCTTTCGCGAACCGCCTGGCACGCGGCCGCGATAGCGGCTTCGCCGCGCTCCGGGCCGAGCGTCATCAGCAGGGCCGACTCGATAATCACCTTGATCACGCTGTCGCGTCGGGTGGCACGGCAGGCGCGGGTGATGTCCAGCAACTCCGCCCGGGCGGCCGACGCGTCGGCGGCAATCAGATTGGGCAGATAGGCGACCACATCAATCTCGTCAGCCCCGTCTTTCAGGAGCCCACTCGCCTCGATCGCCTTATGAACGGGCTTGCTCGTCCCGTTCGGGAAGCCGGCGACGGTGCAGATACGCACGCCCGTCCCGCGCAGCCGGCCGGCCGCGCGGGCGACAAAAACCGGCGCGACGCAAACCGCGCCGAAGCGGCAGTCCAGTGCCTCGGCGATCAACTGATCAACCTTAGCCTCGGTGGCTTGCGGCCGCAGAAGCGTGTGATCGATTCGTCCGGCGAAGTCGGCGGCCGTCATTGCGTCTCCAGATCGACAATCGGGCTCCCGCATACCGCGGAGGCGGCGCTCGCCCGCTCACACGGCGACGGCCGCGACTCCCTGTGGGATCGGCGGCTCGGGCGGCAGCGCTCGACCTCGGCTGACGCGGCCCACGGGGCGGACGATCGTCAATCCCATGAACCAGGCGAGTGATGCCCAGGCCGCCAGCCCCCACAGGGGCGATGGCCATGGGAACTGGCCGTGGAACTGCGAGTCGGGCCACGCCCTGCCGTTCCAATGACCCCAGTAAACGACAAAGATGAAGATCCCCGCCATCAGCGAATAGATCGCCCCTTCCCGCGGGCGCACGGCGATGAGCAGCGGCACGCCGATGATCGTGTATTGCACCCCGAACCCGGGGGCGAAGAACAGAAAGATCGCCGCCGTCATCGCGCCGACCTCATAGCGGTCCCACCTCCCGAGCACGCGCGCTGCGATAGACCAGGCCAGCACCAGCCCCAGCACCACGTTGCGGCCGTGCTCATAATAATAATGCCCCAAATCGAGCGACCAATCGCTCGAGCCATGAATACAGTGCAACACATAGGAAATCCCCCATGCGTCGAAGTTCGATTTGTAGGCGATCGCGTTCGCGTAGTAGCTGTCGCGGACGAACAGGATGATGGGGATGAACGGAATCACGCCCAACGTCAGGCCAAAGCCGAACCACGCGGCGTCACGCCACGCCGCAGCGTCAGGACAAGCGGGGGGACGAGCAGGATCGGCGTCAGCTTTACGTTGACGGCGGCCGCCAGGGCCACCCCGGACCAGAAAAACATCCGTTTGTCCTGCATGAAGTAGATGCAGAGAAGACAGAAAAATGCATAGATCGGGTCGGTGTTGCAGTGGTAGCCGCTGACCAGGATGGCGCAGAGGCTCCAGGCGTAGATCGCGGCGACGCCCATCGCGCGGCGGGCCGTGCCGCGATTGCGGAAGATGCGGTAGATCAGCCAGGCGGCGACGCAATCCGCGGCCAGCGCCGGGATCTTCATGACCGCGCTAAACCAGGGGCCGGGCGTGTCGGAGGTGAGCTGCTCGGCGTGGAGATGCCCATCCTCGTCAGGGATGAGCGGGCAGGTCAACCGCCAGGCGACGACCGTCCAGAGCGCGGGGAGGGGCGGGTGATTGAGGTAGCTGTCGTACCGGTAGGTGTTCATCAGGCCGTCGCGGGTGATGAAGAACCCGAACTGGTTGAAGGTGTTGGCATCGTTCGAGCCCCAGGTGACGGCGGCAAGCAGAAAGCGGATCGCCAGCCCCAGCACCACGAGGAACGTGAGCCATCCGGGGGCCTGGTCGCCCGCGACGGCGAGCGGCCGACGGTCAAAACCAGGGGAGAGTGCGGCGTCCCGATCGAGAGATGGCGTAGCAATGTTCATCCGTGGGTGAGCTGTCGCCACGGAAACGTGGCCAGCACAGGCCAGAGTATAATCGCGCAGGCCCCGAAAGCACGGGCGACGCCGCCGCCACCGCTCCGGATCGAGCGATCCGTCACGGCCGCCCGCGCAACAAGCTTGAAGGAGTGACGGTGTCGTCGTATCGGGAAGAACTTGCCTGGGTTGACACGCAGCGCGACGTGATGCTTCGCCGAGTGACCGACTGGTCGAACATCAACTCTTTCACGGGCAACGTCGCGGGCCTGGGGCGCATGGCGGACGTGCTGGCGGAGGCGTTGGGCGAGCTGGGCGCGCCGGTCGAGCGAATTGCAGTCCGGCCGGCGGAAGAGATCGACGCGGCCGGGCGTGTCGTTCACTCTCCCCTCGGTGATGCGCTGCGGCTCGTCAAGCGGCCGAATGCCCCGCTTCGGGCGTTCCTCTGCATCCACTACGACACGGTCTACCCGGCGTCGCATCCCTTCCAAATTACGCAGCGGCTGGACGAGAATACGCTCCGCGGCCCCGGCGTCGCCGACGCGAAGGGCGGGCTGGCGATCATGCTCACGGCGCTGGCCGCCCTGGAGCGCAGCCCGCACGCGGCATCCATCGGGTGGGAGGTGCTGATCAACCCGGATGAGGAGATCGGCTCACCCGGCTCGGAGCCGCTCTTCGCCGAGGCGGCTCGGCGGAATCATCTGGGGCTCCTGTTCGAACCGGCGCTGCCCGGCGGGGCCTTGGTCGATCGGCGCCGGGGCGTGGGGAACTTTACGATCATCGTGCATGGCCGATCGGCCCACGCCGGGCGTGACTTTGCGAACGGGCGGAATGCGGTGGTCGCGCTGGCGGAGCTTATCGGCCGCATTCATGGGTTGAACGAGCAATTGCTTGGCATGACGATCAACGTCGGCCGGTTCGAAGGGGGTGGAGCGACCAACGTGGTCCCGGACCTGGCGATCGCCCGCGTCAACGCCCGCACCGCCGTCCCGGAAGACGAGCCCCGCCTTCGCGACGCGCTCGAGCGGCTGATCGCCGAGACGAACGCGAGCGACGGGATCACCGTCGAGCTGCATGGGCGATTCTCTTCGCCAACCAAGATCCCCGACGGCGCGACCGATCGCCTGATGCGGCACATCGAAACGTGTGGCGCTGACTTGAACATTCCGATCGCCTGGGGCGCCAGCGGCGGCGCGAGCGACGGCAATAAACTGGCGGCCGCCGGGTTGCCCAACATCGATAGCTTCGGCCCGCGCGGCGGCAAGATCCATAGCTCGGAGGAGCACATCGATATTGACAGCCTCACCGAGCGTGCCAAGTTGACCGCGCTGCTTCTCCTGAAGCTCGCGTCAGGCGATATCGCTTGGCCTGTAACGTAGAATCGGGGGACGGTTCGGCGTCGCTCTGGTTAGTGGTCCGTCCCCGGCAAGATCGCGGGTGCGCAGTGATGCCATCGAACGTGCCGCCGGTGCCCTCACCGGCGGGCGTTTTGTGTCGTCGGCAACACCGCCGGTGAGGGCACTGTGAGGGCACCGGCGGCACTTTGATTGGCGGGCGCACCCGCTGATTCAGATGGAGCGGCCCACTAGACGAGCCCGGGGCAGTTCGGCGCAGGCTCGAAGGTTCAACGTGATCTTCATTCGTCCCGTCGCACAGAGCGATCTCGCCGCGTTGCTGGAGCTGGCCGGCAGCGCCGGCGTCGGCCTGACCACCCTGCCGAAAGATCGCGACCTGCTCCATCGCCGCATCGTGAAGTCCGTCCGCAGTTTCGAGCGGATCCCCGATCGACCGGGCGGCGAAAGCTATCTTCTGGTCATGTGCGATGCCGAGAGCGGGAAGCTGGTGGGGGCCAGCGGGATCGTTTCGAAGGTGGGCGGTTACGAGCCTTTCTACGCGTACCAGATTCAGCATGAGGTCCATCGGTGCGATGTGCTGCGGGTACGGACGGAAGTCCCCTACCTGCAGCTTGTTCGCCAGCATGACGGCCCGGCGGAGATCGGCAGTCTGTTCCTCCACCCTGACTATCGCGGCCGCGACAACGGGCGGCTGTTGCAGCTCGTCCGGTTCTTGTTCGTCGCCGAGTACCGGGAGGCGTTTGAGCCGCTCGTGGTGTCCGAGCTTCGGGGGGTGATTGACGACGACGGGCGGTCGCCGTTCTGGGATTCCGTCGGCCGCCATTTCTTCGACATCGATTTCCCCCGCGCCGACCACCTCAGCGTCGTCAACAAGAAGTTTATCGCCGACCTGATGCCGACCCACTCGATCTACATCCCCCTGCTTCCGCCGGCGGCGCAGGCGGTGATTGGCAAGGCGCACGAAGGGAGCCGGCCGGCGCTGAAGAACCTGGAGACCGAAGGGTTCCGATTCAACGGGATGATCGACATCTTCGACGCCGGCCCGTGCGTCTCGTGCCCGCGCGACGACATTCGGACGGTTCGGGAGAGCAGGTCTGGGGTTGTCGCGGAGATTACCCGCCGCGAGCTCTCGCCGCCGGGGTACATGGTCTGCACGGGCAGCGCGGGCGGAACGGAGTTCCGGGCGTCACTGGGATGCATGGAAGTAGACGCCGACGGTGGTGTCTGTCTGACAACGTCCGTCGCCCGGGCGCTGAACGTGCGGCCGGGGGACCGCGTTCGGTTCGCCCCGCTCCGTCCGCTCGCCCCCGTCCCGCCGGAAGTGGACGACTTACTCTTCCATCAGTCGAAGGAGGGGGCGGATTGAGCAACGGAAAGGATCATTTCATCGGCGGCCACTGGCTGCCCGGCGAGGGCCTGGAGCTGGCGTTGACCGACCCGTCCACCGGTGCCGTCAACTGGGCCGGCCGCACTGCCAGCGCCGCCCAAGTCGATCAGGCCGTCCAAGCCGCCGCCGCAGCCGCCGAATGGGGAGAAGCCCCGTTTTTCGTGCGGGCGGCGACGCTTCGCCGTGTCGCGGAGCGGTACGGCGCCAGAAAGCCCGATCTGGTGGAGGCCATCAGCCGCGAGACAGGCAAGCCGCGTTGGGAGGCGGCAACCGAGGTTGACGCGATGGTGGCGAAGGTGGGCATCTCGATCGACGCCTTTGAGCGGCGAACGGCGGACAGCGCGCGAGAGGCATTCGGCGTGACGTCTGCCACACGCTATCGCCCCCACGGGGTGGTGGCCGTGCTTGGGCCGTTTAACTTCCCCGGACATTTGCCCAACGGCCACCTTGTCCCCGCGGCGCTGGCGGGGAATACCCTTGTGTTCAAGCCCAGCGAGCAGGCGCCGCTGGTGGCCGTGGTCATGGCCGAAGCGTGGGCCGCGGCGGGCATACCGCCCGGTGTGCTTAACGTGGTCCAGGGAGGCGGCGAGGTTGGGAAGGCACTGGCGTCGCATCCGGACGTAAACGGCCTGTTCTTCACCGGCAGTGACAAGGTCGGCAGAGCGCTGCTTCGAGCGTCGGCCGATCGACCCGGCTTTATCCTCGCGCTGGAGATGGGGGGCAACAACCCGCTCATCGTGTGGGAAAGTGCGGACCTCGAGGCCGCCTCGCTGACCATCATCCAGTCGGCGTTCGCCACCGCCGGACAACGATGCAGTTGCGCCCGGCGACTGATCGTTGAGGATGGCCCGACAGCCGAGGCGCTCCTTGCCCGCCTGACGGACATGCTCGCCGACGTCCGCGTCGGGCTCCCGCAAGATGACCCCGAGCCGTTCATGGGGCCGGTCATCTCCGCTACGGCGGCTGACGCCCTTCTGGCTTCGCAGGCACGCCTGATCGAGACCGGCGCTCGCGTCATCGTGGAGATGAAGCGGCTCCCCCGTTCGCCCGCCCTGCTCTCCCCTGGCCTCATTGATGTGACCGACGCTCGGGAGCGTCAGGACACCGAGCTATTCGGCCCAATCCTCCAGGTTGTCCGCGTCCCGGATTTCGACAGAGCGATCCGCGAAGCCAATGCGACCCGCTTTGGTCTGGCGGCCGGTCTGCTAAGCGATAGCCGGCAGCGCTATGACACGTTCTTCCGCGGGAGCCGAGCCGGCGTCGTCAACTGGAATCGCCCGCTGATCGGCGCCAGCAGTCAGCTTCCGTTTGGCGGCATCGGCGCCAGCGGCAACCATCGCCCCAGCGCTTACTTCGCCGCCGACTACTGCTCCTACCCTGTCGCGTCGCTCGAAGCCCCGCGTCTGACAGCACCGGACAACTGGCCAATCGGAATCGCCCACAAGCCTCACCCTCCCGTTCGAGGTGGCGAATGAGCCCCCCACCGCCCGAACTGCCCGCCGAACTCAACCTGGACGGCTTAATCGGCCCAACCCACAGCTACGCGGGCCTCTCCTATGGCAATCTAGCCTCCCAAAGAAACCGGTCCGAAGCCTCCAACCCGCGCGACGCCGCCCTTCAGGGCCTGCGCAAGATGAAGCTCCTGGCGGACATGGGGCTGCCGCAAGGCGTCTTGCCGCCACACGAGCGGCCTGACCTGGCCGCCTTGCGGCACGTGGGGTTCAGCGGGTCAGACAAGCAGGTGCTAGACGCCGCCCATCGCCTCGACCCGGTGCTGCTGGCCGCCTGTTCCAGTGCGTCGGCGATGTGGGTGGCCAATGCGGCCACGGTGTCAGCCAGCGCCGATTGTTTGGATGGGCGGATCCATTTCACCGCGGCGAACCTCATCGCCCAGTTTCATCGATCGCTGGAGCCTCCGACGACGGCCGCGGCGCTTGCCGCGATCTTTCGGGACGAGCGGCATTTCGTCCATCATCCCCCCCTGCCGGCGGCGGCCGCCATGTCCGACGAGGGGGCGGCCAACCACATCCGGCTCTGCCCCCGCTATGACCAGCCCGGCCTTGAGGTGTTTGTCTTCGGGCGGGCCGCTCTTGATGCGGCCGTCAAGAGCCCCCGCGGGTTTCCCGCGCGGCAGACACGCGAAGCATCGGCCGCCATCGCACGGCTTCACGGCCTGGCGAACGATCGGACGCTCTTGATCCATCAGAGCCCCAACGCGATCGACGCGGGCGCGTTTCACAACGACGTCGTATCCGTGGGGAACCTGAATGTGCTTTTCTGCCATTCGCAGGCGTTCGCCGACGGTTCGTCAAACATCCGCCAAATTGAGGAGGCCTACCGGCGGCAGACAGGCGGCGGCCTGGCGATCGTGGAGGTGGCCGAATCACAAGTTCCGCTTGCGGATGCGGTTCGATCGTATCTGTTCAACAGTCAACTGGTGCGGTGCCCCGACGGAACGACGGCGATGATCGCGCCGATCGAGTGCGCGGAGGTCGAAAGTACCCGGGCATTTCTGGCCGAGCAGGTGGGCCCAGGGAACCCGATCGGAGCGGTTCATTTCGTGGATGTGCGTCAGAGCATGCGGAACGGCGGCGGCCCGGCGTGCCTGCGGCTGCGGGTGGCCATGACGGCCGCCGAACGGGCGGCGATGCACACGGGCGTGCTGCTGACAGACAACCTGTATCAATCATTGGTCGCGTGGGTGACGCGCCATTATCGCGACGTGCTTCGCCCCGCCGACCTGGCCGACCCCCTGCTGCTCGACGAGGGCCGAACGGCGCTGGATGCTTTGTCGCAGTTACTCGGGTTGGGCTCGATTTACCCGTTTCAGCGCGCTAACCCGATTGACCGGACGTACCCACTGGCTGTCACCCCCGATGAATGACGCGGGAAGGCGCATGGTTCAGACTGCGACGGTTCCAGACGATCAATGGTCGGGAGTGGTGCGCATGTCTCGAATGAACCAAGAGGTCGAATCGCCGCCCGCGGAGGACGCACCGCCGCTTGACCCGGCGGCCGCCCCGCGATCGCCCTTTTTCCAGGAATCTGTTTTCCGATTCGGCACAGTGATCGTTGCCCTGCCCGCGGTGGCGTTGCTCATCGGCCTGGTGTTGGTGCGCGAGAGGGCTCAGGGGCATTGGGAACTGGATGGGGTGGTGGCGGCGTCCGCGCTTGGCGCGGGGGTATGGGGGCTCATTCAGCGGCAGCACGCCTGGGTCATCCCGGTCCGTGAACTGTCTCGTCGCCTTCCGATGGCCGCACAGGGTGAGATCCCTATCGACAGTCTGTCCGAGCTCGCCCGCTCGGGCGAGGGCGTCGGCCCACTGATCCCTGTCATTCAGGATCTGCTCCGGGACCTCAAGCGGCAGAAGGGGGAAGTCGCCAAGCTCGAACAGGAGATCCGGGCACGGGTCGCCAACCGCACCGACGCGCTGGAACGAACGATCGGGTCGCTCAAGCACAAAGCCTCCCGCGACGCGCTGACCGGCCTTTACAACCGCAGGATGCTCGACGAGCACCTGCCTCGCCTGGTCGAATCCCGTCTGACAGGGCGCGAGGACAAAGCCCTTCGGGGCGACCGACCTTCCGCGTCGGATCACCCGGCGGATCGGTGTCATCTCTGCCTGCTGATGATCGATGTTGATGACTTCAAGCTCCTCAACGACACGCTCGGCCACGCGGCCGGTGACGAACTCCTGAAATCGATCGGCCAGTTGATCCGCTCGGCCATCCGCGAGAATGACCTTGCCTTCCGCTGCGGAGGGGACGAGTTCGTCATCCTCCTGGACGGCTGCGAAGCGGGCGCGGGACGCGCTCTGGCCGACCGTCTGACAACCCTCGTTGATGGCCTGACCCGCACGCTCCACGTCCCCCGCCGCCCGCGCTTCAGCATCGGTGTCAGCCGCCTGCTGGATCTGAAGGAACCCACTCCCCAAGCCCTGATGGAAGAAGCCGACCGGATGCTGTACGAGGTGAAGGGCTCTCGAAAGAAGGCTCTCAGCTCGAAACGCAGCGCCGTCGGCGTTCGGTAACCGTCAACAGAGATTACGCTCGGACCTGGCACGCATCGCATCCGCGTCTGCCTTGGCGCTTCTTCCCTTGGCGTACTTGGCGTCTTGGCCTTCACTGACTATTCCGAGCGCAGAGAAATGAACGACAAGACGCCAAGACCGCCAAGGGAAGAGCGCCAAGCGATGCGCTGAAAGAAGCTCGGTTCTCTCCCATACTCAGGGCTTTGGGAACGCCGACGTCCTCGTCGGCTTGACTCCAAGCGGCGACGAGGACGTCGGCGTTCCCAGGGAGGGGCCGAATCGTTTTCAGGTCGCCCCGTCTCGTTGCTTCACCTTCGCCAACTTGCTATGCTTCCCCTCCCCCCGCACCCCGGTCCGTTAGGTCGTGCGCACGGTCGGGGCCGATGCCTGGTCACTTGTACCCGGGTCGGTCCGATGCGGAGGGCTTCTCCTTAGTCGCGCACGAACTGCTTGTGGAGCCTCGTTTTATGGCCCGGTTTGAAAGCAATCGCGAACGCCGCGAAAAGGCGGAAAAGTTCCAGACGTTCAATCGCCCGAAGCTCAAGATCGCCCGCACCACCGCGACGGGTAAGGTCTACATCGATTACAAAGACACCGAGTCGCTCAAGAAAATGCTGAGCGGCAACGGCAAGATCCAGTCGCGCAAGCGCACCGGCGCTACCGCGATGGAGCAGCGGATGCTCACCCGCGCCATCAAGCGGTCGCGCTACATGGCCTTGCTCCCTTACGTCAGCGCCGCCGTCTGATCAGACGCCCGAGCCGTCACCCGAAACCGAACCTCACTTGGTTCTGAAGCGCCCGACCTGCGGAGGATTGGGCGTTTTCTTTTTGGCGTGTTCAACTGGCGCGATGGTCGCGTCTCGCGTCGTCCCGCAGCGGCCGAACTCGTAAGCGGCCGCGCTCAATCGGGCGTCAACGCCCGCGGCCGCCCGATCTCACTCGCTCTCACTTGGCCATCTCGTACGGCTTGCCGACGAAGCCGTCTTCCAGCGCACAAAGATGGGCGTATCGCTCCTGGATCTCCTCCGAACCGACTTTCGGGAGGTTGGCGGCCAGCGCCACATCATCCACCGCCCGCAGGAAGCGCTGGCACTTGGCCCACTTCCGTTCGAGCGTCATCGCGCGGTCCGAGAACGAATCGGACCGCTCGATCGTCTGCCGCCAACGCGCGTAACTGGGATGGTTCTCGATGAGGCGAACGATCTGCGCCCCGTCGGCCTTGAGGACGTCCGCCGCCCGAGGGTTCCAGGGGTTGGACAGTTCGGGCCAGCGTTCGAGGACGGCCGCCCGGATCCCCCCGCGAAGGCTCTTGGATTCGCCATTGGCGCGGTCGGACTGTTGGTTGGCGGACTGACGGTCGCGCTCCAGCTTATCGGACTGGACGCGCGCCATTTTGGTCCGCTCGCGCCCCCAGAGCCCGAGTTGCTCAGACAGGCCGTCCAGGACCGCCTTCTGTGACGCGTTGGCGGCCGCCTCGATCTGATCGAACGTGCTATCCGGCGTCAGCAGGTCGTCCCCTTTGCTCTTGCTGAAGGCCCTCAAGAACGTGGCGGACGTCGAAACCGGGACGTCGATCGTATCGCTATGGAGCTGCACATACGCGTGGGCTTCGGCAAGGCTGACGCGGCCGTCGCCGTTGTAGTCGGCGGAGGCGACACTGGCACCCGTGCGCGTCTTGCCATAGAGGGCCGCCCAGAAATAAGTGCTGTACTCGTGGTAGTCCTCGTCCGAGATGTCAGACGTGCAGCCGGCGGCCGATCGCTCGGGAACGGTCGCGAAGAAGCCGCATCGGTTGGCGGGGCTCAGCGCTGACGCGGCGGACGCGCTCTGAGCATCATTGAAGATCACGTCCGCGAACCCGCCCGAATGGCATTGCACCATCACGAGCACCACCTGAACCTTGGGCGAGAGGCGGTCGAGCATCCGGGTGAAGTCGCGCACGGGCAGGGCGTCGTCGCCCCAGAGCATCATCGTCGTGTTGCGGGCGGGGTTGCCCGAGCCGCCGTGCCCGGTGAAGTAGATGAACAGACGGTCGCCTTCTCCAAGCCGCTGTCCGACACCGTCAATCCATCCGTTCAGCGCCTGGCGGGTGGCGGCGGCCGCCACATGGGGGATGGCGTGGTGACGGTATCCATAGTCCATCGATTCGTCGCGGTTGGAGATTTGTGAAAGCAGCAGGTTGACCCGCGGGATCTCCGCCATCTGATTGATTTGCACGTCGCGGTTAGGCGCGTCCCCGCAGCCGAACAGGATGTCCTGGTCCGCCGTGGGGACCTCCCAGGCCCGAAACACCTGCTGCACGAACAGGACGTTTTTCTCCAGGGAGAGCTGGCTGTGGGCTGGGGCGTACCCGCCGCCGATCGTGAGAAAATGGTCGCCCGCGATGGCGGACCGCGAGAGAAGTCCGAAGCAGCCGCCGAGTCCGAGCAATAATATGATACTGTTGATGTGCAGCGAAAGGACCGAAATGCGAGGCATCAAAACTCCGGGCGAGGGCACTAGATAGGGAACGGACGACCTGTAGATTCGCGCCGGCTTATGCTATCGCGGGGCGGGCCATGGAGACAAGTCAATTCGGGCGGGGCGATCGGGTGGCGGCGGGCCCGCGGTTCAAGGGTCCCCGATGATAGTGCGAGTGCCGCCGAACAACAGCGGTTGCGTTGCGGGTGACCGCTCGATGACTGAGCTCGCCTGAAACGCGCTTGCGTCGGCCGCCCCGGTGGACGGCGGGATGGCGGCCAGAGCGGGCGAGATGCTCGAGGCGGCCGGCATCGCTGATGTTGAGGCCGGCGCGATGGCGGGGCTGGTGGTCGGGGTCAAGGCGGGCTGCGAGGCGGGGGCGGCCGCCGGTTGCGGGGCGGACTGCGGCTGCGATCGAACCTCCCGGAACGCCGAAAGCTGCCCTTCCGCCCGAGCGCTCGCCTGCATCGCCTCCCGCAATTGCTGCTGGAGCGTGGACATCTCGCCGTTCATCTTCTCCGACTTCTGCTCGGCAATCGTCGCCTGCTGTCGAAGGTTCTCGGCTTGCACCTGCGCTTGCGTCAGATGATGGGCGGTCCACCCGACCGCGACTGTGACGCCGATCCCCATCATGGCGACGGCCGACCAGGCAAACCAAGCAATTTTCCGGACGGCCCGCGATTGCTCCTCCATTGTTCGGGCGAGCGTCTGGTACGCGGCGACAGCCAAATCCGCCTTGTCCGCAACATTGTCTGCCAAGGCAAGAACGGTTTCGGCGTTGTAGATGCCCGAGTCGTTGGAGGAGGCACGGCTTGGCGGCGGGGTGGCAGGGTCGGCGTCCGTGCGTTCCTCTTCCTGAACCGAGCCGTCGGAAGCTGCGGGTTGGGATTTGACATCGGGTGCCTTGGGCGGCGGCAAGAAGTGCGACGGATCGATGTAAACCTCGCGTCGTCCTTCGTGGAGGCGGGAGGCAAGCTTCCCGGCAGTGATGTGCCGATTTACGGTTCGAACACTGAGAGCGAGCAGAACGGCCGCCTGTTCGATGTTAATCCACCCGCCAGCAAACGAAGAGGGTGGGGTGGCAGACGGTAAGGATAAGGTGTCGGTCATGGGCGGTCCCTTCCTTGGGTGGCCACACCCTCCGTGGCCTCATGCGGCCAGACGAGTTGCCGATGAAGATACCGTGGCTCGCGTCCCCGATCAAATAGTTGGCGGGCGAAATGAACGAAATGTCCACAGCCGCAGGTCACGCAAGTGTTCCACGTGGAACATGGCGTGTCAGTCATCCGTGGACACGCCGAGCCGCGCCTTCAACTGATCGAACTGGTCAAGGCTCGCATAGTGGACGATTAGCTTCCCCCGCTTGGACTGGGGGGACCATCGGACTTGGACACGCATCCCCAGCTGTCCGCTGATTGTTCGCTCGAGTTCCTTCAAATGTGCGTTCGCCGTGGGCGGGTTCGCTTCGTCGGGCGGGGTGTGCTGCTTTGCCGCCTGGATCGCCAACTCCAGCGCCCGGACCGACAGGTGGTCCGCCACAGATCGTTCGGCAAGGGCGACTTGCTGTTCAACCGGCTCCACGCCCGCCAGGAGCTTTGCATGTCCGAGCGATAGCTGGCCCGACCGGATCAACTCTCGAACGGGCTCCGGAAGGTCGAGGAGGCGCAGGTGGTTGGCGATCGTGCTGCGATCTTCCCCCAGCCGCCCCGCCAGCTCGGTCTGGGTCAGCCCGAGTTGCTGAACCAGCGATCGGTATGCCTGCGCCCGGTCCATTGGATTCAGATCCTCCCTCTGAACGTTCTCGATCAGCGCCATCTGCGCCTGCGTGTACCGATCGACTTCTTTGACAATCGCTGCGATCGTCTCCAACCCCGCCAGCTTCGCCGCCCGCAGCCGCCGTTCACCCGCGATCAACTCGAATCCCTGTTCGGCCTGCCGGACGAGGATGGGCTGGATCAGCCCCGTCGTTCGGATGCTCGCCGCGAGCTCTTTGAGGCGCTCGTCGTTGAACGACCGACGCGGCTGATGCGGATTCGGTGTGATCTCATGAATTGGCAGTTCAACGACGGCCGACCCCAACAACGTCGAATCCCCCCCGGCGCCGGCGACCGGCGCGTCAGGTGATCGCGGCTGCACCGACTCGTCCCCGACCTCCTCAGACACAGAGATGAGGCTATTCAGCCCTCTCCCCAGTCGCGATTTGCCCTTATTGATCTGCGACATCCGCTCCATCTCCCGTCACACCTAGAGTTCCACGTGGAACATCCTGCGCCACAGATTGAATCGTAACGCGGTGAGGCGTTGGCACAAGGAAGAGAAATGCGGATTGGCCACAGATGGGGGCAAGATCGACACAGATAAGATGGACAAGAAGCTCGCGCACTGCCTCGCAAACCTTTCGCCAAACGGGCTACAGAAGAAGGTGTGCTGAGGAACACGCACATGGAACCTACTGTGGTATTTTGTCTTCAGCTGTGTCCATCTGATCCCCATATGTGGCCACCCCTCCCTCCCCCGTCTGTAGCCAGCCCACCCCGGATCGCTATAATCCGCGGCCACGCGAACGGTCTTGAGATAAAACGAAACCGTCTTCCTATGCCATACACCCTCTCCCAAGCGTCGAACGAGCTTATTCCACCCGATGCCGATTCCTCGGGCGACGGCGAAAGCAACCGGTGGACCCTCAACTTCGGGCCCCAGCACCCCGCCACCCATACGACGCTCCGCATCGTGCTCGAACTGGACGGCGAACGGATCGTCGGCTGCACGCCCCACATCGGGTATCTCCACAGCGGGTTCGAAAAGCTGGGGGAGCACCTCAACTACAACCAGTACGTGACGATCGTCGATCGGATGGACTACTCCGCGCCGATCTACAACGAGCTGGCCTGGCACGGCTGCGTCGAGAAGCTGATGGGGATCGACCTGACGCCGCGTTGCAAAGTGCTTCGGACGATCGCCGGAGAGCTCGGCCGCATCCAGTCGCACCTGCTCTGCATCGGGGCCGCCGGGCTCGATCTGGGCGCCTTTACCGCCTTCCTCTACGGATTCAACCAGCGCGAATCGATCTACGATATTGTCGAGTACATCTCCGGCCAGCGGTTCCACACCTCCTGGACGCGGGTAGGGGGGCTGAACATGGACCTCCCTGACGAAGCCGTCTTCAAGCGGATGGTGAAGAAGTTCGTCAATGACGACATGCCCAAGGCCGTCGAGGACGTCGAAACGCTCCTGAACAAGAACCGGATCTTCGTTGATCGGACCAAAGGCGTCGGCACGGTCACCCGCGAGGAGGCGATCGGCTGGAGCCTCTCCGGCCCCATGGCCCGCGGCAGCGGCGTCCGGCGCGACATCCGCAAGGATGAGCCCTACCTCTGCTTCCAGGACAACTGGGACGGGCAAGGGACGGCGGCCGTCAACTTCAAAGTGCCGGTCATGACCAGCGGCGACGCCTACGCCCGCTACCTCGTCCGACTCGAAGAGGTCAAGCAAAGCCTCTCCATCATCCGCCAGCTCATCGACAACATCCCCGGCGGGCCGGTGAATGTCTCGCCCGAAGGCAAGGACGTCCTTCCCCCCAAGGACCAGGTCTACAGCAGCATCGAAGGGCTCATCCAGCACTTCGAGCTGATCATGACCAACCGCGGCTTCGAAGCCCCGCGCGGCGAAGTGTACAACTGCATCGAAAGCGCCAACGGCGAACTCGGCTACTACATCGTCTCCTCGGGCGAGAACATCCCCTGGCGCACTCGAACGCGCCCGCCGTGCTATATCAATTACTCGATCTTCCCCAAGCTGATCGAAGGGCACATGATCAGTGATGTCGTCGCCGTCCTGGGGAGCATCAACGTGATCGCGGCCGAGCTGGATCGGTAGGGCGGTGCGGTGGTCGCATCCGCCCGCGGCCGCCCGACCGACGGAAGGGACAGAACCCACCATGCCCTCCCCATTCCCCGGAATGGACCCGTACCTCGAATCGCCGCGGCTCTGGCCCGACGTCCACCACGGGCTCATCGCCGCCTTCCAGGGAGCAGTTGAACGAGCAGCTCCGCTTGCGGCCATACGTCGCGCGGGTGGAACTACGGGCCATCATGGTCGCCCCGGATGATCCCGCGGTTGACCTTTATCTGATCCCGGACGCGCGAATCGTCGAGCGCCGCGAGCGCGCACCGCCAGTCGCGTCGCCGGCGGTCGGAGGCGTCGCCATGGCCACGCGCCCGGTCGCGGCCGGTGTTGACGTCACCGGCCTGGCCGTACGGCGGGCGTCCGAACAATTCCCCGAAATCCGCGACGCCGCGAGCCGCCGCGTGGTCACGGTGATCGAGTTGGTGAGCCCGTCGAAGAAGCTGGTCGGGGCGGCCGGGCGCAAAGCATTCTCGCCAAGCGCGACGACGTCGCCGCGTCGGATGCGAGCTGGCTGGAAGTCGATCTGCTCTGGGCGGGCGCTGCGACCATCCGTTTCGCGACGGTGCCGTCGTCGGCCTATCGGGCTTATCGCGATCGGGCGACGGAGGGCGGCCGCCGCCAGACCTCCTGGCCCATTCTCCTCCGCGAACAGCTGCCGGTGTTGCCCGTGCCCTTACGTCCGTCGGCAGCGGAGGTGACGATCGACCTGCAGGCCGCACTTGACGCCGCCTACGACCGGGGCGGATATGACCGCGACATGAATTTCGATCGCCCGCCCGTATCGCCGCTGGACGCCGACGACGCCGTTTGGTCAGATGCGCTATTGCGGGCGTAGGGGATGTTCGGTCAAGGAAAGGCTCCGCCGTGAGCGAAGCGCCTATTCCCAATCTTCTGACTCGAATTACAATTCGCCCTGGCCAGTGCGGGGGCAAGCCGTGCGTCCGTGGGATGCGCATCCGGGTGGCTGATGTCCTCGGATTGCTCGCACACGGCCTCACGCCGGAACAAGTGCTCACACAGTTGCCAGACTTGGAATTGGAGGACATCCGGGCGTCGCTTGAGTTCGCGGCCCGCTCCCTGGGCGCCGGGTGGCGTGAGTCCGCATGACGTTCTGGCTCGATGCACACTTGGATCCGTTTCTCGCCGCCTGGCTGGGCAGTCAGTGTCGAGTGATCGTCGAGCCGCTCCGCGAGATTGGGCTGCGGGATGCGCATGATGACGTCCTGTTCGCGGCCGATCGGCGGTTCAAGGACATTGTCATCGTGACAAAGGATTCGGATTTCGTCGATCTCGTGGAACGCCTCGGCCCGCCGCCTCAGGTCCTCTGGCTGACTTGTGGAAACCTTTCCACGATCGAACTACAACTGTTGCTCGCGCGAGCATTCCCTGCCGCACTCGAACAGCTTCACGCAGGAGCGCCGCTCGTGACGATCGCGGGAGCGTGAGGCGGGGCGGCGCGGGCGAAAGGGATCGCCGCCTGACGACAACCAAAAGGCCGTCCGCTGTGCGGACGAGACAACATGGCTTGGATTACCGAAAACCGTCGTACGCAGATCGTTGAGAAGCGCGCCGAGCCCTATCTCAATGACGCCCTGAAGCAGGAGCTGACCGAGCGCTACCTCCCGCGCTTCCCCACCAAGCGGGCGGCCGTGCTGCCGGCGCTGCACCTGGTGCAGCACGCCTACGGCTGGATCCCCACCCAGGCGCTGGAAGAAGTCGCCACCTTCCTCGACCTCGCCCCCGCCGAAGTCATGGACACGGCGACCTTCTACGAGGAATACTGGCTCAAGCCGAAGGGGAAGTACCTGATCCAGGTCTGCCGCTCGCTCGCCTGCGAGATCTGCGGCTCGCGCGAGCTGACCGAGCATTGCCAGAAGAAGCTCGGCATCGAAAGCGGCGAGACGACCGACGACGGCCGCTTCACCCTGGTCGAGCTGGAGTGCCTCGGCTCCTGCGGCACCGCCCCCGCCGTGCTGGTGAACGAAGTGCTCCACGAGACAATCAGTGTGGAACAACTCGACACGGTCCTTGATTCCCTCCCGGCCGACCCGCACGACTACCGCGACCCGACGATCGACTGGGAGGAATCGGGCGGCCATTCGCATAATGGGCAGGATCACGGGGGCCACGATCAAGGCGGCCACGATCATGGCAGTCACGATCATGGCAGTCACTGACCCGATGCGGCTAAGCACGGCGGCCGCTGGACGCGGCGAGTGAGGGATCGCTCGCAATGACGAATTCACCCGCAATGGTTGCCGACGAGGCGTCTGCACGCCGCAAGGGCCCGGTAGGCCTGCTGCTGGTCGTGCTGCTGGTGCTGGGCTGCGGGGGGTACCTGGCGTACCGCCAGTTCTACCAGACGTATCATCTGGCGACCGTTCAGGAAGGTGTTCTCTACCGCGACGGGAGCCATTCGGAGCTCGAATTCGAGCACGCCATCGCCCGCGTGCGGCCGAAGACCGTCGTCAGCCTCAACGACGACGCCGAGCTGGCCGACCCGAGCAAAGGGCAGCTTGCCAGCGAAGAATCCACGCTGAGGATCCTCGGCATCGGCTCCCGGCGGATCGCCGTCAAGCTTGGGGGCTGGCCGGCGAGCGAGGATCTTCAGCGGTTCCTGAAAACGGTCAACGACCCGGCCGCCCGCCCTGTGCTCGTCCACTGTGCCCAGGGCGTCCGCCGGACGGGAATGTTTGTCGCCGCTTACCAGATGTCCGTTCAAGGGTACGATAAGGAGAAGGCCAAGGCCGCGATCCTGGCGTTCGGGCACAGCGAGAAGACGATCGCCGACATCAAGCGATTCATCGACGCGTATGACCCCGGCCGCCAGGAGTTGACGCAGGCGCTCGGCGCCGCCGCCGCAAAGGACTGAGCGGAAGGCCCGCGCCCCTCGCCCGAATCGGTCTACGTCCGACGGCGGGCGAAATTAGATTGAGGAGCGACGCCATGAGTACCCCGGCCCCCCGGCGAAACGCATCCAAGCCTAGGCAAGCGCCCAAATCACCCGCTTCGGCGAAAAAAGGCTCGCCTGACTCCTTCCTCGAATGGCTCGGGCGCCAGGTGGCCCACGTGAAGGTCGCAGTGAAAACGGACGTGACGGCGCCCGCCAAGCCCGCGCGCCCGGCACCAGCGCCGGCCCTGGGGAAAGCCTCGTCGGCCAAGCCCGCCGCCGCGGCGGCCCGAAAGCCGGCAAAACCCGTGAAACCGCCGGAACCCGCGGCCGAGCCCTCGCTGGTCGTCTACCGAAAAGATAAGATCGAAGAGGCCGAGCTCCCCGATCGCCCGGGCGTGAAACTGCGCCGGACGATCATCGACGAAGTGATCGTGAATCGTGGCGAGCAGCAATAGTTGCGGCGTGAGTGAGGGGCGACGGGGAAAGTTGCCGAGCAGGATCGAGTCAGTCTTCTGAAGGTCATCACGTCGCCCATGGGCTTCTACGTGCTGGCTTTGCTGATCGTCGAAGCGACCATCGGCTTCGTACTTGTGGCTTCTGACCTGGAAAAGCATGACAAGTTCATAGGCTTGTGGCTCGCAGTCGGAATGGTCGTTTTGGTGATTGCCGTCGTGACACTGCTGGTCTGGTCGCGGCCGCAGAATATCACTTTCGATCGCGAGGCTCATTTGATCGACCGGGGAAAGGTCCCATTCGGGTCCGACGCCCACGAGCTGACGCCTTCGGAGCTAACGAGCCTATCGACCAAAACGGCTGTTACCAGCGAGGACGATGATGTCTAACGCATACTGCGTTTCGTATGACCTTGAAGCGGACGAGGGGGATTACTCCGGGCTCTACGAGGTCTTGAAGAGCTCGAAGCATTGGTGGCACTATCTCGACTCCACATGGCTAATCGTGTCTGAGTTCGACGCGGCGGAGCTTTGGGAACATCTGTCGCCCCACGTGCGATCGAGCGACCGGCTGCTTATCATCGGGGTGTCAGGTCAGTCCCAAGGGCTGCTCCCTAAGAAAGCCTGGCGATGGATCGAACGGAACGTTGACGCTGTTGAAGCCGAGTCAAAGTACCAGTCCAAGTAGATGAAAGGATAGTAGCTCGCTTTGGATAGCTTTCGTCCCTTCCGGCCTTGGCCATTCGCCTTGACGAAGAACGGGTGACGCCCCAGCAGCGAGTTCCTCAAAACATGGCTTTTACCGAACCCGTCCTCCTCAAGCGCATCCCGCAGGACCCCAGCCAGCGCAAGACCATTTGGTACGACGACTACGTCGCCACCGGCGGCTATCAGGCGCTGCGTAAAGCCCTGGACCTCAAAGGGGACGACATCATTAAGATCGTCGCCGACTCCGGCCTTCGCGGCCGCGGCGGGGCGGGGTTCTCGGCCGGCCAAAAATGGTCCTTCATCCCCAAGGAAAAAAAGGGCCCGCACTACCTCGCCGTCAACGCCGACGAATCCGAGCCCGGCACCTTCAAAGACCGCTACCTGATCGACTACGACCCCCACCAGATGCTCGAAGGGATCGCCATCGCCGGGAAGGCGACCCAGTGCGACATCGCCTACGTCTTCATCCGCGGCGAATATCACCGCCAGGCGAAGGTGCTCGAGCGGGCCATCAAGGAAGCTTACGACCACGGCATCTTCGGCCAGCAGGGCGTCTTCAACTCCGGCTACAAGCTCGAGTGCTACGTTGTCCGCGGCGCAGGCGCGTACATCTGCGGCGAAGAAACCGGCCTGCTTGAAGCGCTGGAAGGCAAGCGCGGCTGGCCGCGGAACAAGCCGCCGTTCCCTGCCATCGCCGGCGCGTTCGCCCGGCCGACGGTCATCAACAACGTCGAAACGCTGTGCGCCGTCCCCCACATCATCGAGCGCGACAACGGCCCGGAGTGGTTCAAGTCGATGGGCACCAAGAGCAGCCCCGGCCCCAAGCTTTACGGCATGTCCGGCCACGTGAACAAGCCCGGCGTCTATGAGGACGAACTGGGCATCACGCTCGAGGTACTCCATCGAAAAGCTTGCCGGCGGCATGAAGGGCGGCAAGTACAAGGCCGCCATCTGCGGCGGGATCTCCATGGGCGTGCTCGGCCCCGATCAGCTCGACATCAAGCTCGATTTTGACGACGTCCGCTTCCGCGGCGGATGCCTCGGCCTGGGGACCGCCGGCATGATCGTGATGAACGAGCACACCGACATGGTCAAGGCCCTGCGGAATTGCGTCCGCTTCTACGCCCACGAATCGTGCGGCCAATGCACCCCCTGCCGCGAAGGCAGCGCCTGGATGCGCAAAATCCTCGACCGCATCGTTGATGGCGGCGGCCGCGCCAAAGACCTCGACATGCTCATGGAGCTCGAAAAGACCATGGGCATCATGCCCGGCACCACCATATGCGGCCTCGCCGACGGCACCGCATGGGCCACCCGAACTTTCATCAACAAGTTCTACAGCGAGTTCGCGGCCGTCTGCCCCGAAGGCCCCGGCGCCGGCTACGGCTCAACCGCTGCCCCCGGCACCGTCCCCGTCACCATCAGCCGCGGCCGCACCAACGTCCTGACCCCCATGGGCTCCAATACGCGGTAAGCAGCAACTCGCCATGAACGATTGAAGCGGAGAGAGGAGGGGAAGAGAACGCGATCCCATTCATCCTTCGCCTTCATCCTTCATCCTTTCGGAAAGAATGGAGCCTGCCAGTGCCCCTGACGCTGAAGGACCTCGCGACCCGCATCGGCGCCGAACTGACCGGCGCCGCCGACCCCGACCAACTTATCACCAGCGCCGCCACGCTCGAAGATGCCCAACCGGGCCAGGTTAGCTTCCTGACCAACCCCAAGTACGAGAAGCAGCTTCAGACCACCCAGGCGGCGGCCGTCATCACCGCCCCGGCCACGCCCGCCGGACGCGTTCCGCTGCTCCGCAGCAAAGACCCCTATTTCGCGTTCCGCGAGGCCGTCGTCGCCCTGCACGGCTACCGCGCGCACCCCGTCAAGGGGATCCACGCGGCCGCCTACGTCAACCCAACGGCGACGGTGGGGGAGGGGTGCGTCTTCTACCCCGGCGTCTTCATCGGCCCCCGCGCCCGCATCGGCCGCGATTGTATTTTTTTCCCCAACGTGGTCGTCTACGACGACTGCATCATCGGGGACCGCGTCACCCTCCACGCCGGCGTGAGCATCGGCCACGACGGCTTCGGCTACGCGACGAAGAAAGACGCCGACGGCACCTACCGCCACCACAAGATCCCCCAAGCCGGCAATGTGATCATTGAGGACGATGTTGAGATGGGCGCGAACTGCGCGGTCGATCGGGCGACGCTCGGCAGCACCGTGATCGGCCGCGGCACGAAGTTCAGCGATCTGGTCGCCATCGGCCACGGCTGCAAGATCGGCCCGCACTGCCTGTTCGTCGCCCAGGTCGGCATCGCCGGCAGCGTGATCGTCGGCCACCACGTCACGATGGGCGGCCAGGCGGGGGTGGCCGGCCACCTCAAAATCGGCGACGGCGTCACGATCGCCGCCCAATCCGGCGTCCCCGGCAACATCGCCGACGGCCAGACGGTGCTCGGCGCCCCCGCCATCCCCATCCGCGACGCCCGCCGGGTGTACGCCGCCACGAGCAAACTGCCGGAGATGCTGGAGCGGATCCGGAAGCTGGAGCAGTTGGTGGCGGGGATGGGGAGTTGAAAGGCAAGCTGCCCGGGGAAGGAATCTAACCAGGCTGTTAGAAAAGGGAAGCGGTTATGCATGCTATCTCTTATGACCCGCCGGCACGGAAAGGAAGGCCCTGATGCCCGAGCAACCTTATGTAGCTTCGATTCGTTTCAGCGGCGTTCATGGCCACCAGTTGTTACGGGCGGATTTCAAGCCGAGGCTGAACATTCTTCACGGGAAGAATGGGACTGGTAAGACAACACTCCTCCATATCCTAGCGAACCTGTTTGAAGGCGATTTATTGCGATTCTGCAGTATCCGATTTGAACGCTTGATCTTCCATTTGAGTAATCAAATAGAAATCAAGCTAGAGCAACTCGATCAGGTTGACCGCGGTACAGTGCAAGTGACTTTGGGAGGAGAGAATCTCGGCGGGCTTTCCAAGGGCGCTCCAGTCCCAGATTCAATTACAAATGCATTCCGAGCGCTCTTTCCCAAAAGACCCGTTTACCTGCCAGCGTTCCGTTCAATACTCGAAGCAGCAAGCAGTCGAGAAGATTATCGCATATATTATGAATCGGATGAGTTACGGAACCACATCGTTCAGGTTGAAGCACATGAACGACGAAATTCTCGAATGACCGAACGACCTGCACCTTATCCGTTCGGACCTTTTGGTACGACGGCAGTGAAAACGGTTCTAAGCCGTCGTTGGTTTGGGGACTTTGTTCCGGTCATTCGATACCCATCATTAGCGGATGTGTCGCGACAGCTCAAGGACGAGGCCCAACGGGCGTACATCCAGGTTAATCAGTCTAACCAAAGCACGTTTTCGACGGTTTTCAGTGAAGTGCTTAAGGCGGTTCAGCAGGGCCTTACTCCAAGAGCTCGTGAAGATGTCCACACGCTCTTCAAAAGAGTTCAAAAGCGAATGCAGGCTGTTACGCCGAGTCATCAGAGTGCGGGAGAGCAGGTCAATCCACCGCCGCAGTGGCGGATCGAGGAAGAAAAGAGCTTTCGAACGGTCTTAGAAATATACGATAATGCTCTCGCAATTCGAGAGGCGGAAGAAGCTAGAGCCTACAGTCGATTGAGGCTCTTCGAAGAATCGATTAATAGATTCATACAGCCTAAGGAGCTCCGCGTGTCGCAGCCTGGCGTCTCGACACGACGTGAGCCGAGAGTTTTTCTGTCAAAAGAGCAGTCCGAGAAACTTGAGGTACTATCGTCGGGCGAGCGACAGGTGCTCACAATGCTCTTCTGCGCAACGCATATGTCCGAGGCGGATGGCGTAATGCTGATTGACGAGCCAGAGATCTCTCTTCACGTAGATTGGCAGCGAATCATATTGGATGAGATAATCAAACAAGCAGGAGATCGACAAATCATTGCCTGCACTCACGCACCCGAAGTTGTGGCCGAACATCGTGGGTCACTTGTTTTGCTGGACTCGACGCAACAGCAATCTGCCCTTCCTCATGCCCGCGTTGAGGACGATGGCGACGTGAATGAAGGGGATTGAAGTGCCGGCATATTCATCGAACGGATATCCAGCAGCGGTAGCCATGCGATCAAGTCGAACACTTCTCGTTGAAGGCCCGAACGATAAGGCAACTGTAACACGACTTCAGATCGAGCTGCGGAACAAGAACCGAATTAAGTCGGACAACCTTTTGATCGATACAGGTGCGGATATCCCGGACGCCAAGGGCGGAAATCGCGAACGCGTCGAGGCAATGCACGCTAAGGTTGGGGGCTCGAGCAAATTCGCGGCGCTGGTTGACCGTGAATTCCGTGACTTCGACCTATTTGGGGTGCGAGATCTAAACCCAGTCCATCGCGTAATGGCCGTCAATCTATTTTGGACACGTGGTCATTCTCTTGAAAACTACCTCAGCGAGAGCGAAATCGTCGCCGCGAGTCTCGAGGAAAATTTCCCGGAGCATCTGCCAGAAGGCTTTCGGAAAAATTTGCAATCGGCTTTTCCGTCGATTTTGCAAATCTGCGCGAGTGCTTCACTAGCTGCCGTTACGATCGGAAGACTGGACAGAGTTCAAAATATCAGCGAACTCGATCATTGGGTGGTGAAAGCCGACGGCTCGATGAACATCGATCTCGCGCTGATGCAGGCCATCTGTTCGACGCGCGGCGTTTCCAGCACAGAGTGGGCTACATTTGATGCAGAGTTCAAGAGATGTCTCGGCCAATTAGCAGCGAACAACCTGTCGTTGTCGCGATGGATATGCCACGGGCATCTAGCAGAATGCTACGTTTGGTGTGCCGTTGCCGCGATGCTTCGACATTACGGGATGCCGAGCGATGTAGCGAAGTGCGTCGGTTGGGTCAGGCGAGAGGCTTTGGTCAGAGTTTCCCGTGGGGCTTGGTGCAGCCAATGCGTTGCTGACGTAGGAGATCATCCAGCCGACTTCATCCGATGGCTGTGCGGCTGAACCATTTTGGTACGCTCGTACGCTCAAGAATTAGGGCACTCGGGAAGAGCAAGGAGATTGTCGTTCCAGACGCCGTCTGCGTATGTCCTAAGGTATTTACCATTTGGCCCATTCACGACACCGACATCTGCCCTCTTGCCATCGATCATCGTAAAGAAGGTGTTTGTCTTCGCCTCGATCGAGGCGATTATCTGCTCACGTGTCCATCGCCATTGCGGACCGCCCAGGTGCGTAATGCCTTCGTAGGAATCAGCGCGTTTCTGCTTGGTGATACAGTTGACGAGGGCGTCCGCCATCTTTACTCCGGGTTGCCAATCTTCGCCGAGCTCGGACTGACACACCTCTCGACGCCTCCGATAATCGGCATCGCCCGCTCAGCGCGGTGAACTTTTGCACAAATGGCGGTCGTTTGCAAACACGCGCGAGCGCGAAGCACATTTGAACGCGTCAAGCGAATTCATGACTCAGATCGCGTCGCACGCGTCCGCGGCACCAGGGGGTGAGTAGTCCGCAAATACCTGCAGTGCGTACAAGCGAGGGATGAGATCGGAAAGCCCTACCCGCCGCGGCTGGTCCATGCCGGGCATGCTCGTTTTGATCAGTCGCCGAATCCCGCCATTGCCGGTCTCACCCGGATGGTTTGGGCCCTCCCGATTCGCCGCGAAGGTTATGTTCGGGGCTCCGGCCAGCGCGTGGGTCACTTTCGAGTAGGCCGCGTAGTACGCCCGTGCGACGCACGACCGATAGTGGTCGCTCACGAGGCGATTGGCGGCTTTACGCGCGTCGCTTGCCAGATCAAACCACGACTGCGGCATTCGCATATTGTACCCGGCGGCAGTCGAACCGCGCGTGTGGCGGAGCCACGAGGGATTCCCATCGAGCCGAGCGGGGAGGAGAAGCCTCTCCTGTATATGCCTTGACAAGTATATTCTATTCTAGGCATAATCGGTTCGTGGAATCCGTGTTCGACATTATCGCCGAGCCGAACCGTCGGGCGATCTTGAGCCTGCTGGTTTCGTCGCAGCAGTCGGTGGGTGAGATCGAGCGGCGGCTTTCCATGTCGCAGCCGACCGTGTCGAAGCACCTGCGGGTGCTAGAGAGGCCGGTTTTGTCGAATCGACGGTGGACGCGCAGCGCCGTCTCTACCGATTGAAACCCGAGCCTCTTCAGCAGGTGGACGCCTGGCTGGCGCCGTTCCGGCGGTTCTGGTCAGCTCACGTCGATGCGCTTGAGCAGCACCTGGATCGCGTGGATCCGCCAACACCGCCAAAAAGGAAGAAAAGGAGAAGACGATGACCGATCGCCAGAAGTACACGCCGGGCCCGGCCACAGGGCGCAGGTTAGGAAAGACGGAGAGAAATGGGCGCTGGTGCTCGTCAGAGACCTGCGGCACGCGCCGGAAAAAGTCTGGCAGGCGCTGACCGAACCGGCGCATCTGCGCGAGTGGGCTCCCTTTGAAGCGGACCAGAGTTTGGGAACGACGGGCGCCACCGTGAAGCTCACCACCGTGGGAGCGCCGACGCCGATGGTGTCGGAAACGATCGTCACGCGGGCGGACGCGCCACGGTTGCTCGAGTACACCTGGGGCGGCCAGGACATTCGGTGGGAGCTCGAAGCGTTCGGTGGCGGGACACGTTTGACCCTATGGCACAGCATCGATCGCCGGTTCATCTCTATGGGTGCTGCGGGCTGGCATATCTGCCTGGATGTTTTGGATCATCTTCTTGGCGGAACGCCCATCGGCCGCATCGTGGGCGGTGATGCCCTGACGTTCGGCGGCTGGCAGCGTTTGAACGCCGAGTACGCGGAACAGTTTGAGAGAAGGACGAAGCCGAAGGATGAAGGATGAAGGAGAAGGATGAAGGGGACAAGAAGCGAGCCCGTCATCCCTGTTGTACCGCTTTAGAAATGTCAGGGTTTCCCCGCTTTAGAAATGTCAGGGTTCTACCGCTTTAGAAATGTCAGTGTCGTGCTCGTTATAGCTCGTGGGGATGGGAACAATTTCGTTGAGCGCGAGGGAGCGGCGGCGACTGGAAGTTTTGTGCAAGGTGCGTGACGGTGAGATGTCGGTGTCGGAGGCGGCGTTGCTGCTGGAGGTGACGGAGCGGCAGATGTGGCGGTTGAAGCGGCGGTACGCGGCGCAGGGTGACGCAGGCCTTGCGCACCAGCTTCGCGGGCGGTCGTCCAACCGCATGACCGATGACGGGAGACGGACTGCGATCCTGAAGTTGTACCGTCAGAAGTACGCGGGTTTCGGCCCGACGCTGGCGTGTGAATATCTGGCTGCGGAGGACGGTCAGACGATTAGTCCGGACGCGCTGGGGCGGTGGCTGCGTGCCGCGGGGTTGTTCGAGCGGCGGCGTAAGCGTGGCAAGCATCGGCTGCGTCGGCCGCGTCGCAGTCGCGCCGGGGAGTTGGTGCAGATGGACGGGAGCTGGCACGACTGGTTGGGAGGGCGTGGGCCGTGGTGCTGCCTGATGGTGATGGTGGACGACGCGACCGGCCGGGTGATGGCGCGGTTCTATGAGAAGGAGATGATGTCGGCGGCGTTCGACGTGATGGGCCGCTACGTTCGATCACGCGGGCTGCCGCGTGCGGTGTATGTGGATAAAGCGGGGATTTACCGGGGTGAAACCGCCGATGGCGAGCCGACGTTGACGCAGTTCGGGCGAGCGATGAAAGAGCTTGGAGTGGAGTTGATCCTGGCGAACAGCCCCCAGGCCAAGGGGCGCGTGGAGCGGATGAACGGGACGCTGCAGGACCGCCTGGTGAAGGAGCTGACGCTGCGAGGGGTCTGGACGATGGAGGCGGCGAACGTGCTGCTGGAGGAATCGTTCCTGAAGCGGTTCAACGAGAAGTTCGGCGTGGCGGCGGTGAAGAGGTCCGACGCCCACCGGAAGCTGCCGGTGGGGGTGAAGCTTGACGAGGTGCTCTGCGAGCGTGAGGAGCGTGCGGTTGGGCGTGACTGGTGCGTGCAATGGCGTGGGCGTGTGCTGCAAATCGACGCGCGGCACGCGGGGCTGGACCTGCCACGTCCAGGGCGACGCGTGATGGTGATGGAGAAGGCGGGGGGGGACTTGCTGGTGCGTTACGGCGTGGAGTCGCTGGCATGCATGGAGTTGTCCGCGCGTCCGGGGCCGGCGAAGGCAAAGAAGGCGAAGGAGCCTGTGAAGAACAACAAGCGTTACGTGCCATCGGCGTCGCACCCGTTCAACCGTCGTCCGGCGTGTGGAGATTCGCGTCCCGGGGTCAGGGCTTCGGAGGCTACGCCTCCGAAGCCCTGACCCCGGGACCCTGACATTTCTACTGCAGTGAAAACCCCTGACATTTCTAAAGCGGTAGGACAAGCGAGCCCGTCATCCCTTCAGCATTTATCCTTCATCCCTCTTCTGATCCGTGTAATCCGTGGCTCAAGACTGTCTCGGCCTGTGCTGCGAGCGGCCAAGTTTTGAGCGTCTTGCCAGAGGATAAAACGCTATGGAATCGACCCTACAAACGCCCGCGAGCCTGCGCAGCCCCGGCTCGAAGTCGATGATCATCGGGTTCTGGATTGCCACCGTGATCTTTTGCCTTCAAATGAGCTTCACCGCCTACGCGGAGTTGTGCCTGCCGCAGGTGGCGGCCGCGTTTACCCACCTCGGGTTCCCGGCTTACTTCCGGGTGGAGCTGTCGTGGGCGAAGCTGCTTGGGGTGGTGGTGTTGCTGACGCCGGCCCCGGCGCGGCTCAAGGAATGGGCGTATGCGGGCTTTGCGATCGACCTCGTCTCGGCGATTATCGCCCACTGCTCGGTGGGCGATGGACCGGAGGCGTGGGGGTGGGCGGCGGGAACGGGCGTCCTATGGGGGCTCTCGTACTTCTTTTTGCGCCGGTTGCAGGCCACGCGGCGTGAGCGACCGTGAATGTCGTCCGTCTTAGCGCCGGCGAACGTCTGCGTATCGAATTTCCGGGTTCAACCGCTACGCTGCATTTACATCATGTTCCCTGCGGCCGATAGCGAAGGAGCAGGAGCAGGCGGCCGACGGCGGGGCGGCTTCGGGTGCGCGCGTTAGCCTTCGAGCCGCAACGGTGACGGAGCGATCCGGGTGCGCGGGTGAGGGGCGTTCGGCGGCATCGCGGACCGATGCGGAGCGGTCTGAGACCGCTTCCTTACGGGCGCGGCTCGCGGGTAGCTCTTTTCGATAAAACGAAACCCATTCGGATGCTCTTCCTCGCCTTCATGTTCGCAGACTTCACCTGGTGCCTGGCGGCCGATTGGCGGCTGCGGAGCGCTCGGGTGGGGTGGGCGTGGCGGGTGGGGAATGTGGCCCTGTCGGCGGCGGCGGCCGCCTATGGGCGGGTGATCATCCGGCGGCCCTGGTACTTTCATCATCCGACTAACGCCAATCCTTTCATCGCGAATGGGCTGCTCGTGCTTCATGCCGCCGGATACTTCTGGCACATCGTGGTTTTGCCGGTGGCGCTTCCGATTCTTCTGCTTTCGGCGGCCGCGGGGGTGATTCGGCGATTTGCGCGGTTGCACGGCATGCCGCGGCCGGGTGACTCGCAAGCGATGGAGGGGGCCGTGACGGCGGGGGCCGCGACGGAGGGGGCTCCAGGAGCGGGCGTGACGCGACGGGCGGTGCTGGGGGCGATGGCGGCCGCGGCGGTGCCGCCGTTGGCGGCGGTCGGGCTGGGGGGCGTGGCGGCCGCCCAGGCGGGGAGGTTCCGCGTGCGGCGGGCGGACCTGTCGCTGGCGACGCTGCCGGCCGATCTGGATGGGCTGACCATCGCCCACGTCTCCGACCTGCACCTGGGCAAATTCACGCGGCCGGGGAGCCCGGAGCGGCTGGCCGACGCGATCAACGCGCTCAACGCCGACCTGATCTGCTTCACCGGCGACCTGATCGACTACGCCATCGCCGACCTGCCGGCCGGGATCGATTTTCTCCGCCGGCTCGTACCCCGCCATGGGCGAACATGCCTGGCGATGATCGAAGGGAACCACGACCTGATCGACGACCTGGACCGATTCGAGAAAAAGGTGCTCGACGCGGGGTTGCCGCTGCTGCTGGATGAGGCGGTGGTGCGGAGGATCCCCGGCCGCTCGACGGCGATCCGGATCGCGGGGATCAGTTGGGGCGGGCCGCTTGAGGGGAAGGCGAACCACTTGCGCGGCGTCGATTACCACGACCGCCGCAGCATCACCGACCTGGCTGTCGGCCGCTCGGTGCAGCGGCTGCCGCCACCCCGTGCGGGCGAGTTCCCGATCGTGCTGACGCACCACCCGCACACATTCGACCCGATCGCGGCCGCCGGGTGGCCGCTCACACTCTGCGGCCACACGCACGGCGGGCAGGTCATGCTGACCGACCACCTCGGCGCCGGCCCGTGCGTCTTCCGTTACTGGTCCGGGGCGTACCAGAAGGGAGAGAGCCAGCTCTTCATCTCCAACGGCCTGGGGGCGTGGTTCCCGCTGCGGGTGAACGCGCCGGCGGAGGTGGGGTTGCTGACGTTCCGGAAAGCGCGGACGTAGCGGGCACGGTCGGTGTGCCCTCAAGCCCCGCGGCCGTAATACTCTCAGCGCGCTGAGAGAATGGCCGTGTGATCCTTCAGGTTCAAGGTTTTTCTTCGGGAAAGGCTAATTCGGCCGCTTTTGAGCGGGTCGTCGCTTCGGGGCGGGGCGACGACTCTTGATCTTGGAGGACTCGGGTCGGGCTTCATCTCGACGAGGGGCTGCCTTGGCCAAACCTGGAGCGAGCCGCCCGGCCGCGAGCGAATAGAACTCGTGCAGCTTCGCCTCCAAGAGTGCCTTGTCCGGCAGCCGAGTTGAGTAATCCGCGACCAACGCGGGCGAGGCCGAGCGGCTCAACGCATATTCGACGACTTCCTGATCCTTGGTCGCGCAGAGCAAGACGCCGATCGAAGGGTTCTCGTGGGGCTTCCGGACGTTTCGATCCAAAGCCTCCAGGTAAAAGTTCAGCTTGCCGAGATGCTCGGGCTTGAACTGTTCAATTTTCAATTCGATGTCGATCAGGCAATTCAGGCCCCGGTGAAAAAAGAGGAGGTCAATCTCGAAATCGACCTTGCCCACCTGGACGGGGTAATGACTACCGACAAAGCAGAAGTCGCGGCCAAGCTCGATGAGGAAATCCTTGAGGTGATCGACGAGCGACCCATGAAGATCCGCTTCTGAGTGATCTTTCGGAAGGTCGAGGAACTCAATCAGGTATGTGTCTTTGAAGAATGATGCGGCTTCGGGATGGACATCGCGCATCGGCGGCGCGAGCGTCACGGGTGAAAGCGCGACTCGCTCGAACAAACCACTGGCAAGTTGCCTCTCCAGTTGGCGAAGCGTCCATCGCTCCCGCACGGACATTCGCAGGTAAAACTCTCGTTCTTCATCCCGCTTCGCCTGACTCATGATCGCGAGATTGTGGCTCCAGGACAATTCTCTCAACAGCGCTGAGAGTTTTGGAAGCGATCTGAAAACGTCGTGAAACTGCCGCATTCGCCACAGGTTCTGCGCGGAGAAACCACGCACGTTTGGCAGTCGTCGCCGCACGTGCGCCGCCAGCGCGACGACGGTCCCTTGCCCCCACCCGTCGGTGGCAACCTTACGGCTGATATAATTTCCGATCGCCCAATAGAGGTCGATCAACGACGAGTTCACTGTCGAAACCGTGCGTGCGCGGGCGTTCTGGATGAGGGCCAGCACCGCGTCGAAATCGGTGGCGGTCTTCGGTGCGGACACGGGCTTCCGTGCAGCTTTGACCCTTTGAATCTGGCGGGACTTGCTCATCGGCGGGTAAGTTACCCAAAGTCGATCGCGATGTGCATTGTCGCTCCAAAGCTGATTGCCGCCCGCCAACGGGACCGACTCTATGCCCAAGATCCCGCCGATGCTCTTGCTCGTGTCGTGCGCGTACCTATGTCCGTTCGTGGCCGCCGCACCGACGACTCGGCCGGCCCTGCGGGAACCCGCGGTCGAAGAGGCGTTGACCGACGCGATCCGACACGGTGACCACGCGAAAGTTCGTGCGTTGCTGGATGCCGGTGCGTACGTGAACGTACCCAGCCACGGCTTCTCGCCGCTGCGGGAGGCGGTGTTCATGGACGATCTTGAGACCGCCGAACTGCTGTTTGCACATGGTGCCGACCCCAACGACCCGAAGCAGGAAGACCTGCCGCTGACGTGTGCCGCCTATCGGGGCAACGCGAAGATGGTTGCGCTGTTGATGGATCACGGGGCGAAGGTCGAAGGGTCGGGCAATCCGAGGCCGCTGCTGGCGGCCGCCGGCGAAGGCCAAGTTGACGTGGTGCGACTGATGCTCGATCGGGGGGTGAACGTGAACGCGGCCGACGCGCGGGGAGAGACCGCGCTGCACCGTGCCGCAATGGCCGGATCACGGGAGATGGTCAAGTTCCTGATCGAGCGCGGCGCTGACATCAATGCGCGGACGAAGTCCGGCCGCACGCCGCACAGGTTTGCGGTGTTTGGGAGAGACTTGACGGCCGGCAGGAAAGACGATTCGAGAACGCCAGGGCGCCTCGCCGGATATGACGAGGTTCTAAAGCTGCTCGACGGCGCTGCGGGCGGCGCGACGACCAGGCCGTCACAGAAGTAAAGCTTTGCGGGCAGGAAACCACGCCCTTATTATCTTGGAATGCACCGGATTCATAACGCGGTCGTCCAGGGAGGAAAGCTCGTTCTCTCGGACCTTCCCTTCCCCGACGGCCAGCATGTCGAAATCATCGTTGCGGAACTTGATGAGGTGGTTCCGGGGCGTGCCTCAATCGAACAGGTACGCCGCGCGTTGCGGGGCGGCGTCGAACGCTATGACGAATCCTTCGAGCCAATGATCCCTCCGGACGCCTGGAAGCTTTGGACGTGAGTGATCGCAAAATCCGAAGCACGAAATCTCAAGGAAGCTCAAAAAGGGGCCCAAGCAGAAACAACCCATCGGCCTCGTCCGATTTCCTCTTTCCGCCTTCCCGCCTTGATTCGGGTTTCGAGCTTCGGATTTCCCCTTTAACCTCCCTTCACATGACCTGAGCATTTGCCATCCCCGGCTATCTCCCCTACCTTCGTACTGTGTCGATCGCATCGCTGACCAATATCGAGAAAACCTTCGGGCAACGCCTGATGTTCGACCAGCTCTGCCTGAACATCGAGCGCGGGGAGCGCATCGGGTTCATCGGGGCGAATGGGAGTGGCAAGACCACGCTATTCAAGGCGCTGATCGGCGAGCTGATCCCCGATTCGGGCATCGTCGCCATCTCCAAGGGCATCAAGATCGGGCACCTGTCGCAGGACCCTTCGTTCGACGTCACCAATACGGTCATCGACGAGGCCGAGCTCGCCTTTGGCGAACTGCACGCCCTGGCTCACAAGCTGCGCGATATCGAGCATGAGATGGGCCACGTCCAGGGGGACGCGCTGGAGAAGGCGCTGAACAAGTATCAGGACGTCCAGCACGATTTCGAGCTCGCGGGCGGGTACGCCTGGCGGCACAAGCTCGAAGCGACGCTCCAGGGCGTCGGGCTGCTGAACGAGACGTGGGAGCAGGCGGTCTCCACGCTCTCCGGCGGGCAGCGGTCGCGGCTGGCGCTGGCCAAGCTGCTGATCAGCGAGCCGGACATCCTCCTGCTCGACGAGCCGACGAACCACCTCGATCTGGCGGCCATCGAGTGGCTGGAAAAGTACCTGCTGAGCTTCGGCGGGGCGGTCGTCATCATCAGCCACGATCGCTATCTGCTCGACCGCCTGGCGACGCGGATCATCTGGCTCACCGGCGCCAAAATCAGAAGCTACCCTGGCAACTACACCGCATTCGTGGCCCAGCGCGAGCTGCAGGAGCTCTCGCAGCAGCGGGCCTACGAAGAGCAGCAAGCCGACATCGAAAAGCAGAAGGAATTCATCCGTCGTTTCGGCGCCGGCCAGCGTAGCAAAGAGGCCAAAGGGCGCGAGAAGCGGCTCAACCGGCTGCTCATCAGCGAGCAAATGGTACAGGCGGTCAGCACGCAGTCGCATATCAAGCTGTCGCTGGGCGCCGACCAGCGCGCGGGGGACCAGGTCCTGCAGGTTCGGGAGCTGTCGAAGTCGTTCGACAGGAAGCGGCTCTGGGACAACCTCAAGTTCGATATTGTCCGCGGCGAGCGGATCGGCATCATCGGGCCCAACGGCAGCGGCAAGACGACGATGCTCAAGGTCCTGCTGGCTGAAGAAGACGCCGACTCGGGCAACATCAAGTGGGGGGCGAACCTCAAGCTCGGCTACTACGACCAGCGGCTGGGCGTCGATGAGTTCGACGAAGAGAGCACCATCGCCGAAGAAGTCCTCGGCGACCGGGCGGTGAGCGGGCAGGCGCTGCGGGACGTGCTGGGGCTGATGCTCTTCCGGGGCGACGACGCCGACAAGCAGATCAAGCTCTTAAGCGGCGGCGAACGGGCACGGGTGCGGCTGGCGCAGCTCCTGATCGATAAGCCCAACGTCATGATCCTCGACGAGCCGACGAACCACCTCGACATCGCCACCTGCGAGGCGCTGGAAAACGCCCTCCGTGATTTCGACGGCACGGTGATCGTCGTCAGCCACGACCGATACTTCCTGGATCGCGTCGCCAAGCGGCTGTTCATCCTCGAGCCGCCGAACATGATCGACTTCGACGACAACTACTCGGCATGGCAGCGAAAGCTGGCCGAAAAGGCGGCCGAGGAAGCGGCCGAGTCGAAACGATCCAACGACAGCGGCCGCGGCGGCAGCCGGGGAAGATCCGACTCCGGCGGGGGCCGAGCAACCGCCGTCAAGCCCGCTCCGCAGCAGCAGAAGACACTCCAGCATAAAGCCCCCGAGCAGAACGCCTCACAGCAGAAGGCCAGGGAGGCGTCGAAAAAGAAGGACAACCCATACGCCCGCCCCTTCGGCCGCCTGAGTTTGAAGGAGCTGGAGCAGCAGATCACCGACACTGAGATCGCCGTCGCCGAATGCCAGGGCACCTTCGCGGCCGTTGACGCCTTCAAGAACCCCGCCAAGAGCCAAAAGCTCAAGTCCGAATACGACACCCTCGCCAAAAAGCTCGAACAACTCGAAGCCGAGTACGACCTGCGCGAGCAATAATCGGCCTGCGAAATCCGATTCGCTTATTCACTTGGTCGGCATCAATGCGGTCGCGCCGGTACGACCGGGAAATTCGCAACTGATGCGCCAGCCTTGCTTTTCGGGAAGGAGCCGCCCGACGAAGGCGGCGGGGCCGCCAAGGGTTGAAAGGGGGGCTCGGCGGCCGGCTCGCGAAGGCGAAGATTCCGTCATTTCACGGCCGCAACAATTACTCCCTTTGTCCGTAATAAGGTCGGCACGTCGGCCGGCGCATTGGAATATCTGAGATATTCCGAGCCGAACCGGCTCTCCGCGTTCGTTCTGATCCGACTCCGTCGAATTGATCGGCGGGCCTGTCTTGCAGCGAGGTACCCTTATGGCTCGGTTGCCCAACTACAACCCCGAAGAACATGCCCCGCGTCTCGAAGACGCGTTCATGACGCGCCGGCAGATGCTTCAGCGGACCGGCATGGGCATGGGCTCGCTCTCGCTGGCCATGATGTTGGGCAACGGCATGCTCGGCTCTTGGGCACGCGGCGCGGAAGCGACCGCGGCCGCGTCGGCGCCCGTCCCCGGTTCGGCGGCGGCGGCGCTGCTGCCGAAGAAGTCGCACTTCCCCGCCAAGGCGAAGCACGTGATCCACATCTTCGCCGGCGGCGGCCCATCCCATGTCGATACGTGGGACCCCAAACCCGCCCTGGCCAAGTATGCCGATGAGACGCTCCCTGGGTTAAGCGGCCTGGCCTACCCGTCACCGTTCAAGTTCGAAAAGAAGGGCAAGTCGGGTGTGGAGGTGAGCGAGATCTTCCCGCACCTGGGCGAGTGCGTTGACGACATGTGCGTCATCCGTTCGATGTGGACCGACGTCCCGGCGCACGAGCCGGCCACGCGGAACATGCACACCGGCTCGATCCAGATCCCCAAGCCGAGCATGGGCTCGTGGGTGGTCTACGGGCTGGGGACCGAGAACCAGAACATGCCGGGCTTTATCTCGCTTGGTGGCGGAAAGGCCGAATATCGGCAGGCGTCGTTCCTGCCCAGCCTCTACCAGGGCGTGAACGTCAACTACTCGGCGAACATGCCGCTGAACCAGGTCCTGCTGAACATCTACAACCCGTTCATGGGTGAGACGGACCAGCGCAAGCAGCTCGACCTGGCCCGCAAGCTCAACACGCTCCACGCCGAGAACCTGCACAAGGAAGAGCAGCTTGAGGCCCGGATCGAGTCATTCGAAATGGCCTTCCGGATGCAGACCGAAGCGACCGACGCCTTCAACATCCGCAAGGAATCCGACGACGTTCGCGCCAAGTACGGCGACTCGGAACTGGGCACCAAGCTCCTCGTCGCCCGGCGGCTGGTCGAGCGCGGCGTGCGGTTCGTCCAGGTGATCACCGGCGGGTGGGATCACCACTCGAACCTGGAACAGAGCCTGCGGCGCAAGGCGGGCGAGATCGACCAGCCGGCGGCCGCCCTGATCGCCGACCTGAAGCAGCGCGGCCTGCTCGACGACACGCTCATCATCTGGGGCGGCGAGTTCGGCCGCACCGTGACGCGCGATCGGGGCGGGAGCGCCAACCCCGGCCGCGACCACAATGGCCGCGGGTTCTGCACCTGGATGGCCGGCGGCGGCGTCAAAGGCGGCACCACCTACGGTGCGACGGACGAATTCGGCGCCCGGGCCGAGACCGACCGCGTCCATATCCACGACCTGCACGCGACGATCCTGGCGCTGCTGGGCTTTGACCACAAGAAGCTCACCTACCGCTACAACGGCCGCGACTTCCGATTCACCGACAACTTCGGGAACGTGGTCAAAGAAGTGATCGCGTAAAGCTCGAAAAGTCTAAATCCGAAGCACGAAGGACCAAGGGAAGCGAAATAAATTCGAAACGGAACCCGATTCCGCCGCTTGGATCCGATTTCTTCCTTTCCAGTTGTTCATTACTTCGGATTTCGTGATTCGGATTGAGTCCTGTTCCCTCCAGGTCGGGGTCATCGACATGAGCAAACTTCTTTACACGTTCTCGGCGGCCGTTGTCAGCGTGGCGGCCGGCCTGGTGGGCGCGGCGGTGACGCCGTCGTCGCCGCAGCCGGCTTCAGCGTCAGCGGCTCCGGCGATCAACACCGCGACCGCCCCGCAGCCGACCAAGCAGCAGCTCGACTTCTTCGAAGCCAAAGTGCGGCCGATCCTTTCCGCCAACTGCTACAACTGCCACAGCATCGAATCGGGCAAGGCCAAAGGGAAGCTCACGCTCGACACCCGCGAGGGGTTGCTCAAGGGCGGCGACAACGGCCCCGAAATCACCCCCGGCGACCCCGACCAAAGCCGCCTGATCAGGGCGATCAGCTACAACGACCCGGACCTCCAGATGCCCCCCAAGGGCGAGAAGCTCGGGCCGCAGGCAATCGCCGACCTGACGACCTGGGTCAAGATGGGCGCCGCGGACCCCCGCACATCCACCGTCGCCACCGCATCAAAACTGACTGGCCTTACCGACAAGGCCCGCGCGCACTGGGCGTATCAGCCGGTGAAACAGCCTGCCGTCCCGCAGGTGAAGAACGCGGCTTGGGTTCGCATGCCGGTTGACAATTTCGTCCTGGCGAAGCTGGAACAGAACGGGATGCGCCCGAACGCCCTGGCGAACAAGGAATCGCTCATCCGCCGGGCGACGTTCGACCTGATCGGCCTCCCGCCGACGCCGGAAGAAGTCCAGGCGTTCGTCGGAGACGCGTCGCCGGATGCATTTGAGAAGGTGGTCGATCGGCTGCTCGCCAGCCCGCACTACGGCGAGCGGTGGGGCCGCTTCTGGCTTGACAGCGCCCGGTACAGCGATACCAGCGGCGCCGAAGGGAATGTCGATCGTCGCAACGATTACCGGTATGCCCACGCCTGGACCTATCGCGACTATGTGATCCAGGCATTCAACGATGATAAGCCGTACGACCAGTTCCTCCGCGAGCAGATCGCGGCCGACCTGCTCCCCACGGCTAAAGAAAACCCCGCCACGCTCGCCGCGCTGGGGTTCCTGACCGTCGGCAAGCGGTTCGCCAACCCGAACGATCAGATCGACGAGCGGATCGACGCGCTGGGCAAGGCGACGCAGGGGATCACGATCGCCTGTGCCCGTTGCCACGACCACAAATTCGACCCGATCCCCACGGAAGATTATTACTCGCTGCACGGCATCTTCCTCAGCACCATCGAGCCGGAAGTGAAGCCGCTGCTTGCCCCCGAGCCGACGACGCCGGAGTACACCGAATTCAAGAAGCAGTTGGCGGACATCGAAACCCACAACCGCCAGATCTACTTCGACCTGCTGGCAACCAAGTCGATCGAGTTCCGGAAGAAGGCCTCGGCGTACCTGCAGGTCGGCCTGTACGGCCGCAAGAACGCCGCGAGCGAGTTGCGAACGCGAAACAAGCTGATCGCCGACAACAACCTCGATCGCGACCTCTACCAGGGCGGCTTCCGCGCCGTGCGGAAGGGAGACCCGGTCTTCGGGCCGCTGCTCCGCTTCGCCGAGATCCCGCCGGAAGCGTTCGCCGACAAGGCGAAGGACGCGCTGGCCGAAGTCACAGCGGCCGACGATTCGCTAGAGCACTACAACACGCTTCGCGCCGCCGAGCCCCGCGACGCCGACCCGCGCCGCGTCGTCCGGGTCAAAGGCGCGAAGGGCTTCGGGATGGATAACCGCCAGTCGATCGCCCGGCGCATCAACCCGCTGGTGGTTCGGGCGTTCAAAGCGGTTGACCCCGAGTCGATCAAGTCGCTTAAAGATGTCGCCGACGTCTACGGCAAGCTGTTCATCGAGCACGACGGCGACGCCCGCGCTTACCTGGAGGCCTGCCGAACCGCGACGACGCCGGTCGTGAAAGGGTTTGACGCGGCCGTCGTGGACCTGGCGGAAGAGCCGACCCCGATCGATCCGGCCCCGCTCATCACCACCGATCACCTTCGCGAAATCTCGCCGCTGTTGCCGGTGGTGAACCAGGGCGCGTACCAGAAATTCAGCCTTTCGCAGATCAATGAGCTGCTCCTCACCCACCCGGCCGCCCCGGCCCGGGCGATGGTGGTGGCCGACGCCCCGAACCCGCGCGACTCGGCCGTGATGATCCGCGGGGAGGCGCTGAACCGCGGGCCAATCGTGCCGCGCCGCTACCTGGAGATCATCGCCGGAAAAGACCGGAAGAACTTCACGCAAGGCAGCGGCCGCCTCCAGCTCGCCGACGCCATCGCCTCCCGCGACAACCCGCTGACGGCGCGGGTCATGATGAACCGGTTCTGGATGCACCACTTCGGCGAGGCGTTCGTCCGCACGCCGGATGACCTGGGCGTGCAGTCGGAGGCGCCGAGCCACCCCGAGCTGCTCGACTACCTCTCCGCCCGCTTTGTCCAGGGGGGCTGGAGCCTGAAGAAGATGCATAAGCTGGTGATGCTCTCCTCCGCTTATCGGCAGAGCAGCATGACCAACCCAGCCTACGCGAACAAAGACCCGGACAACCGCCTTCTGTGGCGGGCCAACCTGCGGCGGCTCGACTTTGAAGCGATTCGCGACGCAATGCTCCAGTTCACGGGCAAGCTCGATCACACCATCGGCGGCAAGCCGGTGAACCTGACGGACGAGCCCTACAGCAACCGCCGCAGCGTCTATGGCTACATCGACCGTGGCGACCTGCCCGAGCTGATGGCCCAGTTTGACTTCGCCGACCCGGACATGGCCAACAGCCGCCGGGTGACGACGATCGTCCCGTCCCAGGCGCTGTTCTTCATGAACAGCCCGATGACGGTTGACGTGGTCCGCAAGGTGACGACGCGGCCGGAGTTCGTCAACGCGGCCGACGACAACGGCAAGGTGCAGGCACTTTACGAAGTGCTCTTCCAGCGCCCCGCCAAGCCTGAGGAAGTGGCCTTCGCAACCGAGTACCTGAACGACGCCAAGTCGCAGGGCGTCGCCGTGGATGCCAAGCCGCGTGCGGACGTGGGGAACATGAAGGCGGGCAAGCAGGCGAAGGCGGGCGGCTACAAGGGGAACGGCCGCCAGCGAATCCACAATGAGGGCGACCGCGTCGTTCGCCGCCCGCTGACCGTGTGGGAGCAGTATGCCCAGGCGCTGCTGTTCACCAATGAGATCGCCTACGTCAATTGATCGATGAAGCCAATTCGACCGCGCGTCCGACGTTGCCTCGCGCAGTTGACGCGATAGGAGGGAAGGGTGATCGGAGAAGCCGTCAAGCGGCCGCCCGATCACTTTTCCTTTGGTGCGGGCGAGACGAACGCCGGTCGCGCGTGTGCCGCAGCCCAGGGGACGCCTTATCCGCTAGGGCACGCATCGCGTCGCATCGCGTGCCGCGGCCGAGGGGGGCGCGGTTCGGTACGGAAGCATGTGCGGCCGCGCACCGGCTCGGCGGGCGAGCCCGTCGGCACCGATGCGGGATCGCCGGTGGGCGGTGCCGGTGGCGGCACCCAATGCGTGCCCCACATCGCGGCGCGCGGCGTGGGGCACGCGGGAGAGGCGGCGCCTGTCGCGCGACACGCTTCTCGCGTTACGACGACGTCGAGCGATACCAGGCGAGCGTTTCTTTCAGGCCGCTGTCGAAATCGACGACGGGACGATAGCCGAGCAGGTCGCCCGCGCGGCGGAGGTCGGCGTAGGAGTGCTTCAGGTCCCCCGCGCGGGCGGCGCGATGGTCGGGGGCGGCCGCGTCGTTGCCGCTAAGGATTCGGGCGATCTGGCGGGCCAGGTCGTTCACGCTGGTCCGCCCGCCCGTCCCTACGTTGATCGCTTCCCCGTTCAGCCTCCGCTCCGCGCGGGCGGCTAGGAGGTTGGCGTGAACGGCGTTGCGAACGAACGTGAAGTCGCGGCTCTGTTCGCCGTCGCCGTAGATCACCATGGGTCGCCGGGCCAGGGCGGCCGTCGCGAACGCGGCGATCACGGCGGCGTAGGCGCTATTCGCATTCTGGCGGGGGCCGAAGATGTTGAAGTAGCGCAGGCTGACGGCATCGGGGCCGCCCGCGCCGCGGTAGCTCGCGGCGAACGCGCAGAGCAGCGCTTCCCCCGCCAACTTCGTCGCGGCGTAGGGGCTCTGGGGGAGCGTCGGCATCGACTCGACCCATGGGACGGGGTTCTCGCCGTAGACGCTGGAGCTGGCCGCGAACATGACCCGGGTGACGGCGGCATCGACCGCCGCCTGAAGGACGTTCAGCGTGCCGGTGGTATTTACGTCGTGATAGAGCCGCGGCTCTTCCACGCTCCGCGGGACCGAGCCGAGCGCCGCCAGGTGAAAGACGTACCGGCACCCATTGACGCACCGGGCCAGGGTATCGCGATCGAGAATGGAGCCCTCGACGATCTCGATCTTCTCGACAGGGGTGATATGCGCAAGGTTGTGTACAAAGCCGCCGCTCAGATCATCCAGGACGACAACGGCCGCCCCAAGCGCCGCCAACGCTTCGACGAGGTGTGACCCGATGAAGCCGGCCCCGCCGGTGACGAGCACGCGCACGCCCGCGAACCCGCGGCCATGCAGCGCCACCCAGTCGGTTTGAACGGTGCCGGAGGTCAAACACGTCTCCTGACTATGGCCGATCCTTCCGCCCGCGCCCGCCTGCCGCAAAACGTTCCACGACCGCGGCAGTACGTGAGGCGACGTCGGAAATTATGCCCCAATGGGCGGACCGGGAAAAGGAAGCGGCATGACGCTAACGAATGAGGACGGACAGCGGCCGGTGTTCATGGCGGCGTAAAGGAAGGGCAGCGAGCGAGCCGCGACGACTCGACCGAGCTCGTCGAGGTCAGTCAGGGAGCGGTCTGGGCCCGGCGAAAATGCTCTACAAGCCTCGAATCGTGCGCACCGGTGCGCCAACCGCTCCCTCACCAGACTGTCGAAAAACCGCAAAATGCCAGAAAATGCTTCGTTTTTCGCTCAAAAACGGCGGTCGTTAGGTCGCTGTTACCAGTTTTTCGACAGTCTGTCACGGTCGCGGCTCGCGGGGAGCCTTCTCAAGTTCGGGGCGATGCTCTTTCTCCTGATGGCGGTTGTCGCGTCGCTGCGCTTCGGGTCGCCGGTCGCGGCCTCGGCTGACGAGGGCGCGCCGAAACGGTTTGTCCATCCCGGCCTCTTGCAGACGCAGGCCGACCTCGACTTCATTCGAGCGAAAGTCAATGGCGGGGAGCAACCGTGGAAAGGAGCGTGGGAGTCCATGCTCGCGGACCGCGTCGCGTCGCTGGATTACCAGCCGCACCCGATCGCGGACGTCATTCGGGGGACATCGAACAACCCGGACATCGGCTCGTCGGCCATGATGTTCGACTCGGCGGCCGCCTATTCGCAGGCGATTCAGTGGGCCGTTACCGGCGACGCGCGGCACCGCGCAAGGCGATCGATATCCTGAACGGCTGGTCATCGCGCCTGAAGACGATCGGCGGCCACGACCAGATGCTTCTCGCCGGGCTCACCGCCTACAAGTTCGCCAACGCCGCGGAGATCCTCCGACACACCGGCGCCGGCTGGGCCGATGCCGACATCGGCCGCTTCCGGGCCATGCTGCTCGAGATCGACTACCCGATCATTGAGGGCTTCAAGCCCCAGGCGAACGGGAACTGGGACGCGGCGATGATTGTCTCCATGATGAGCATCGCCGTCTTTTGCGACGACCACCCCAAGTTCGATCGCGCGATCGACTATTACCTCCACGGCGCCGGGAAGGGGTCGATCGAGCACTACATCTTCCCGACCGGCCAATGCCAGGAGAGCACGCGCGATCAGGCCCATACCCAGCTCGGCCTGGGCTTGCTGGCCGCGGCGTGTGAAACCTCGCTGAATCAGGGGGTGGACCTTTACGCGGCCGCCGACAATCGCCTGCTGATCGGGTTCGAGTACACCGCGAAGTACAACCTCGGCATGGACGTTCCGTGCAAAGGGACGATCTCGCCGAAATACCGCGGCCGCTTCCGGCCCATCTACGAAACGGTCTACCGGCGCTATGTGATCGAGCGCGGCCTGAAGATGCCCTATAGCGAGCAGGTGCTTTCGAAGACGCGGCCCGAAGGCTTCAGCGCCGATCATGAATCGTGGGGGACGCTCCTGTTCTTCCGGCCGCCGCCAGCCGACGCTACGGCCTCGGGGAAGAGCGACGCTTCCACCCGACCCGTTTTGACAACGGCCCCGTCGAATCGTTGAGCGGCGGCGGGGCCGCCGCGCAGCACGGCCTGCTCGTGCGCCAGCAGCCAGCGTTTGCGGGCGACGCCGGCGGCGTAGCCGGTGAGCGATCCGTTCGCCCCGATCACGCGGTGGCAGGGGACCAGGATCGCGATGGGGTTGGACCCGTTGGCCTGCCCGATGGCCCGCACCGCCCTGGGCGAGCCGATCGCGGCCGCCTGCTGGCCGTAGCTGCGCGTTTCACCGTACGGGATGCTTCGTAGAAAATTCCACGCGCTCGCCCTGAAGGGGCCGCCGCCGCGCACTGCAAGCGGCACCGTGAAATCGCGCCGAGCGCCGGCAAAATACTCGCCCAGTTGCATTCGAAGAAGCGAGAGGACCGGGTGGTCCCCCGTCGGCAGCAGAGGCGCGGGCTTCCCCGCGGTTCCGAACTGGGCCGCCAACTGCGCATCGGTGATGCCCGGGCCCTGTTCGTCGAGGAAGACGAGGCGGGCCAGGCCGTCGTCGGCGGCGACGGCATGCATCATCCCCAGCGGCGTATCCACGCGGCCGACCGTCAGTACGGTGACGTCGGCCGCCCGTGACGCCGCCGCACCGAAGGTGCGACTGAAGGCCTCTCGAAACCCGCTGCCGGATCGGAAGCCGGCGCCGACCTGCGCCAGGGCGACCGAGCCGCCGGCCCGCACCTCATCCAGCGCCGGGGCGAGGCGGCGGGCGCGCTGATACTGCGTGAAGGTGACGCCGAACCGCGCTTTGAACTGCCGGCGCGCGGTCGTCGGGTCGATGCCCGCGGCGCGCAGGTCGGATTCGGTGAGGCGATCGGCGATGTCGTTGGAGTTCGTGCCCAGCAGGTCGAGCAGCCGCGTGACCACCCGCGGCCCGCGTTCCCCGGCAGGCGCCGCCGGCTGACAGAGCTTGCAGGGGCGATACCCGTTGCGAATCGCCTCGGCCGCCGTCTTGAAGAACTCCAGGTTCTCCGGCCGCGCCGGCTTCGCCCGGCACGTCGGGCGGCAGAAGATCCCCGTGGTCCGCACGGCGGCGAAGAAGAGGCCGTCGAAGGACGGGTCTTTGGCCAGGAACGCCTGAACCATCACGTCTGTTGGAGGGAGCGCTGTCATGCCGAAGATCCTATATACGCCGGCGCGCCGCCGTCTCCGTTTTTCGGGCGAGCAATTGAAGTAAACCGCGCGGCATTTCGTTGGGCGCGGTTCGCGGCGCATCGCGTGCCGTTACGGGGAACGCCCGACCTCCCGGACCGCATCTTCCCCGACCACTCCACGGGCGACGGGGCGGCACGCGATGCGTTTTTCGCCATGCGTGCCCTACGAGGGCGCCGATGGCGCTCCCCCGCTGATGGCGGTCTGGTAGCGGCTCTCGTCGAACTCCCCCTCCCATTTGCTCACGACGATCGTGGCGACACCATTGCCGATCAGGTTCGTGATGGCCCGCGCCTCGCTCATGAAGCGGTCAACGCCGACGAGCAGCGCCAACCCGGCGACGGGGAGCACGCCGGTCGATTCAAGCGTCGCGGCGAGCGTGATGAAGCCCGCGCCGGTCACGGCGGCCGCCCCTTTGCTCGTCAGCAGCAGCACGCCCAGCAGATACGCCTGCTGGCCGATCGACAGATGAATGCCGTATGCCTGCGCGATGAACAGGACCGCCATCGTCAGATAGATGCTCGTCCCGTCGAGATTGAACGAATAGCCCGCGGGGATGACCAGCCCCACCACGCGGCGGCTGCACCCCAGCAGCTCCAGCTTGACGATCATCCGCGGCAACGCGGTTTCGGACGAACTGGTCCCCAGCACGAGCAGGATCTCTTCCCGGATGAAGGCGAGGTATCGCCAGAGGCTCACGCCGGCGGCCCGGCAGATGAGCTCGAGGACGACGAAGATGAAAAGGGCCATCGTCCCGTAGACGCACGCCATCAGCCGCGCGAGGGGCAGGAGGGAGAGAATGCCATACTTGCCCACCGTGACGCCCATCGCCGCCAGCGCGCCCAGCGGCGCGACGAGCATGATCAGGCCGACCACGCGGAACATCACCTCCGTCAGGCGCTCCAGCCCCGCGATCAACCCGGCCGAGCGTTCCCCCATCCCGGCGACCGCGACCCCGACGAGCACCGACACGAACAGGATCTGCAGCGGGTTGCCGGCCGCGAAAGCGCCCACGGCGCTGTCGGGGATCAGCATCTTCAGAATCGACTGCTCCTGCGCCTTTTTCGCGTAGTCCGATACGTCCTCATGCACGGCCGACGTGGTCACGCCTTCGCCCGGCCGCGCCGTGTTGGCCACGGCCAGACCGATCATCATCGCCAGCGTGGTGACGACTTCGAAGTAAACCAGCGCCTTGCCGCCGACGCGCCCGACCTTCTTCAGATCCCCCATCTTCGCAATGCCAACCACGATTGTCAGAAAGATGATCGGACCAACGATCATCTTCACAAGGCTGATGAAGGCATCGCTGACCGGCTGGAGCGCTTTGCCCCACGCGGGGTGAAAATAGCCAATCGCCGCGCCGACGACGACCGAAATGAGCACCTGTGCGGTGAGGTTGCGACGCAGTGGCTTTGCCATTCAAAGTTGCCTGTTGGCCCGGCGGCCGATCGCTCCCGCGCCCCGCGGAGCGGGGGCCGAGCCGACTCTCCGGGACGCGGGGAGCGGCGCCGCCGCGGTGGGTGTGGGCGGTATGATAGAGCGGTTAAGGAGATTTACATCAGCACCGGGCGGGGGCTGCTCCGCCAGCGTATGGCCGTCGTCGTCGTCCGCGGGTCGTCGTCGCCCGGGGGTGTGCCTCTCTTTGTTGGCAAACCCACAACTCTGAAATTGGGAACGCCGATTTCCCCGTCGGCTCGTCGGAAAGGGCCGAATGAGACGTCGGCGTTCCCAGGGAGTGCCCGGGTCGCTCCCCGCATCGTCCAGTTGACTGGCCACAAAAGGCGGCCCCACCGGTCGGCCGCCGATGGCATTGGCGACCCCTTGCGGTCGGCGGCGCGGGACCTAAAGTGAGCAGGAGATTTCCGAGGGGCCCTTTCTCTATGGCCGAGCCCAACGTCCCGACACCCACGCCTCGTTTGTTCCCAACCACCCATTGGTCGCTGGTCGTGCGCGCCGGTGGGGAGCCGGGGCGCGATAAGAGCAAGGCCCTTTCGGAACTGGTGGAGCGATACCTTCCGGCCCTTCGCGCTCATCTGCTCTATCGAAAGCGCATCGATCCGGACAAGGCGGACGACTTGCTCCAGAGCTTCCTGACGGTGAAGGTCCTGGAGCGCGACCTGGTGAGCCAGGCCGAGCAGCAGAAGGGGAAGTTCCGCACGTTCCTGCTGACGTCGATGGACCGTTTCATCCTGAACCAGATCCGCGACGAGAAGGCGAAGCGTCGCTCGCCGGAGTCCGGGAAGGTGGGGACGCTGGAAGACGGGATGGATGCGGTGGACCCCTCGGAACGCCCGGACGAAGCGTTCGACATCGCCTGGGCGCGGCGCGTGCTTGACCAGGCGATTGAGCGGATGCGCGAGGAGTGCAAGGCGTCCGCCCGGCCTGATCTGTGGACGGTGTTCGAGGGGCGGGCGCTGGCGCCGGCCTTGCACGGGCCCAGCCGATCCCTTACGGCGACCTGGTGAAGACGCTCAACTTGCGTTCGCCGACGCAGGCGTCCAACGTGCTGATTACCGCCAATCGGATGTTCGGCCGCTGCCTTCGGTCGGTGGTCGCCGAGTATGAGCACGGCGGCGACATTGAGGCCGAGCTGGCCGACCTGCGGCAGATTCTGGGGTCCGCGCATCAGGGCGGCCGCGGACTTGCGTGAGCGGGCGACGCCGGCGGCCGGCCGCACGTCCAAGCGGGCAAAGAAGATCGACCGAAGCCGCGCATGGGCCCGGATCGGGCTGTGCGGCGGCGATTCGATCGGAGCGCGACCATGACGACCGGCAAGACATCGGGCGCAGCGGGTGGCGCGTGGGACGACCTGTCGGGCGTTCGGCGCCTGGCCGAGCTGCTGGATGTGAGCAAGGAAGCCCCGGCCTGGGCGGCCGCCGACCTGGCGGAGATCTTCGACCACCAGCTCCGTGCCCCGCTGGGCTTCGACCTGGAGCGTTGGAGCCAGCCCGACCCGGACACCACGGCGTTGCTGCGCCACCTGACCCAGTCGCCGGGCCAGCCGCTCGAAACCTTCGGCGACTTGTTCCGCCACCCCCAGCCGCCGGTCGAGCTGCTACGGCTGACAAAGGACTTTGCCAAGACGAGCGATTCGCGCGACGACGCGGCCCTTCCGTCGGAAATCGCGACAGTCCTCTATTTCGCCGCGATCGTCGCGGCCCGCGTCCGGCGCGGCACGCTGATCTCCCAGCTTTCCGACGACGCCGTGCGCCAGGGGGCCGAATGGGCCGCCCGGCAACCCTGGATCGATGGTGCGACGCGAGCGCTGTTCGAAGAAGGCATCCACTCGATCAAAGCGACGGACGAATAAAGCCGCGCGGGGATCACCCGGAACGGCTGTCGAGGCGGCCGCGAGAGGCGCGCACGCGGGTCGCGGCCAGGAGTGCTGATGCCCGATGGCGAAATGCTCAAGATCGCGCCCGACGCCTCGGCCGGGCCCGCGACCCACGCCTCGACGGACGCCTCGACCGACGCCGCGACCGACGCCCCGGCGCCGCCTCCGGGCAGCGGCATGGGAAAGCCGCCGACACGGGTTGGCGGCAGCCTGCCCTTCCCCAGCTGGGTGGATGGCCCGCCAGCGCCGATGCGCAGCGCGGCCGGCGGTGCGGCGCCAGCGCCGATCGTCGCGCCGCCGCGGATCGACGGGTATGACATCCTGGAGCTGATCGGCGCGGGCGGGATGGGGACGGTCTGGCGCACCGTCCAGCGCCTCCACGCGGCGCGAAGTTGCCCTGAAGCTCCTAAGCTGCGTCTCGTTCGGCGCCGGGGCGGCCGACGACGCGGCCCGGCTCCGCCAGCGGTTCGACCGGGAAGTCGAGCTGACCGCCCGCCTGCAACACCCCAACATCGCCCGCGTCTACGACAGCGGCCTGCATGAAGGCGTCTATTTCTACGCGATGGAGCTGATCGACGGCGTCCCGCTCGACGCCTACGTGATCGACAACGACCTCACGCCCCGCCAGACGCTGGAGCTCATTCGACGCGTATGCCTCGGCGCCAGCACGCGCACCTCCGCGGGGTGCTGCATCGCGACCTGAAGCCGACGAATATCCTGGTGGATGCCGACGGTCAGCCGCACGTGTTGGATTTTGGCCTGGCCAAGGTGCTCGCGGCGCGGGCTTCAGCGCCCGATCCGGCCCGTGGCGGCGGGCACGGTGGCCCCGCCGAGCGGCCGCCGCGCCAGGAGTCGCCCCGGGCCGATCCTTGCGCCCTCCCGTCGTCGCAGGCGGGCGGCGCCGACATCACGATCGACGGGGAAGTATCCGGGACGCCCGCCTACATGAGCCCCGAACAGGCGACCGGCAGCGCGCTGGACACCCGGACCGACGTCTATAGCCTCGGCGTCATCCTGTATTGGCTGCTGACCGGCGAGAGCCCGCGCGACCTCTCCGGCGGCACGACCGAGGTCATGCGGCGCGTGGCCGACGGAGCGATCAAGCCGCCGGCGTACTTTAAGCCTCCGCTAAAGCCGAGCGGGCGAGGTCGCCCAGCGCGCGTCGGCGCGGACCTGACCGCCTTGCTCCTGAAAGCGCTCGCGGCCGATCCGGAGAAACGCTACGCCTCGGCCGGCGAGCTGGCGCGCGACATCGAGCATTACCTCCAGGGCGACCCCCTCTCGGCCCGGCCGGCCACCCTACGCTACATCCTGTCGAAGCGACTGCGGCGCAACGCGGGGAAAGCGCTGACGGCCGCCATCTGTTTCGTGATCCTCGCGGCCTGCGGCGTCTATTCATTCGTCCGAATCACGCATGAGCGCGATCGGGCCGAGTCGATGCGGCACCAGACGGAGGCGTTGATCCAACTCAACGTCGATATCGCACGCGAGCATGACCCAACCGCGCGGCTGCGGCTGATCCTGTCGCGGGCGCGGGAACTGGCCGACGCCGACGCGGGCTCGTTCTTCGTGCGGAACGGCGCGACGCTGCAATTTGTCGCGGGGGAGAATGATTCGCTTCGAAAGCGGCTTGGCCCGGAGCGGATCGCGGCGCTATTCCAGTCGTTCAGCCTCCCGTTGAATCGCAAGAGCATCGCCGGCTATGTCGCCGACACCCGTCAGCCGCTGAACCTCGCCGATGTCTATCACCTCCCGGCGGAACTGACGGCGCAGGGCCTGCGCCATAACCCCGGTTTTGATACTGCCAACGGGTATCGGACGGGGTCGATGCTGGCCGTCCCCCTGACCGACCCCGATGGGAACGTTCTGGGCGTGCTGGAGCTCATCAACTGCCGCGGCCGCACCCTCGGCGGCGGCGGCGACGGGACCGGGGCCGGGGCAAAAGAGAACGTCCCCTTCATCCCTTTCCCGCAGCAGCGGCAGGCGCTGATCGAATCCCTCGCCTCGCAGGCCGCCATCATCCTCCGATCGCGGTAGGGCACGCGTATCGCGCGGTAGGGCACGCGTATCGCGCGGTAGGGCACGCGTATCGCGCGGTAGGGCACGCGTATCGCGCGGTAGGGCACGCGTATCGCGCGGTAGGGCACGCGTATCGCGCGGTAGGGCACGCGTATCGCGCGGTAGGGCACGCGTATCGCGCGGTAGGGCACGCGTATCGCGCGGCGCTGGCGGTGGCCACGCACCCCTCGCCTCTCACTCCTATAAGTATTGCGCGCCATCCTTCGTTCGATAACTGCGCTGTCGTCAATGCTGGTTGATCCCTCCCTTCTCGGGCCCGCGGCAATCCCGTTAAACGCCGTAAGCGCCTGATAAACCTCAAGAACAGAAATGACGAAATGAGGAGCGTCGCGCCCCGACGGCGGGTGCGTGGGGGGCGAAGCCTCTTCGGCAGTGCCGGGGGGGGAGGTTGGTTGTCCGGTTCAAACGACGGATCGAAAGGGTTGGGCCACATGGCTGGGCGTGCAGATCGCATGACGTTTCGCAAGGCCCCGGGTCGGCCGCAGCCGCGCAAGCAGGGGCGCGCCCGTCGCGGGCGGGTGGCGGCGGGCGGGGAAGCGCACGTGGTTGAGTCGCTGGAGACGCGCATCCTCCTGTCGTCCGATTACCTGCTGAACGGCAATCAGCTCACCGTGACCACCAACGGCGTCGCCGGCAGCCCGACGACCGTCGGCAACATCAACAGCGTCACGCTCACCGGCGATTCGGGGCTCAATCATTTCACGATCCAAAACTTCGCGGGGCACGTGACCGTGGATGGGCAGGGCGGCGGCGACGTCATCACCGTCTATGGCGGCGGCGGAGGCACGGTCACCGCGCATGACACCAACCCGACGTCCGGCAACCTCGATACCCTGATCGTCCGCGCGCCGACGACGCAGCAGGCGAACGTCACGGTCAACGCGACGCGCGTGACCGTCGGCGGCGACACCGTCAACTATGACAACACCGTCGGCGCCGTCTCGCTGATCGGGCAACTGTTCGCCAGCGGCGACGCGCTGGCCGTCAGCGGCTCCGCCTCGGCCGAGCCGATCACCGTGACGGGGTCGGCGCTGAGCCTGGGCTCCGGGCCGACAATCTACTACTCGACGTTCAACGGCCTGACGGTCAACGGCGGCGGCGGCAACGACACGCTCACGATCGCCGGCGACTCGATCCCGACGACGGTCAACGCGGGGACGGGCACGGTCAGCTTCATCGTCAACGGCAATGCCGTGCCGCTGATCCTCAACGGCGGCGCCGGGGCCGACACCTTCACCATCAACAGCAGCAGCGGCCCGCTGACGGTGAACGGCCAGGCCGGCGACAACAGTTACATCGTCAACGCCAGCAGCTCCGGGGCGACGCTCAACGGCGGCTCGGCGGCGAACCTCTACCGCGTCAATGGGAACAGCGCCACGCTCACGATCAACGGGGCCGGGACGTCGAACGACGTCGGCATCAACGCCAACAGCGGCACCGTCGCGGTCAACGGCAACACCGGCGCCGACACGTACACCGTCAACGCGACGACAGGCCAGGTCACCCTCCACGGCGGCTCGGGCACCACGGCCTACGCCGTTACCGCCCCCACGCTGGCCCCGGTCACGGTCATCGGCGGCGCGGGCGGCACGGGCACGCTGGCGTTCAGCGGGACGCCGCTGCGCGATGTCTTCTCGATCACCGGCACCACGATCAACGCCGGCACCGGGGCCGCCGTCACCTACAGCAACCTCAACGCCCTGACGGTCAACGGCGTCGGCGGGAACGACAGCTTTACCGTGACCGGCGACACCACGCCCACCACGTTGAACGGGGCGACCGGGAACAGCACGTTCAACATCTGCTCGGCGGCGGGGCTGGTGACGGTCAATACCGGCACGGGCGTCAGCACGGTCAACGTCGGCGGCAATGAGCCCAGCGCCACCGGCAACACGCTGGCGGGCATCACCGGCGGCCTGACCGTGGTGGGCGATGGCGGCGACACGCTCAACATCGACGACTCGGCCGACACCACCGCCCGCAACGGCGCGGTCAGCGCGACCCAGGTCACCGGGTACAGCACGGGTGCGATCACCTACAGCGGCCTGACGGCGCTGGGCCTGAAGCTGGGGACGGCGTCCGATACCGTCAACGTCACAGCGAGCGCCGCTCACACCGTTACGACGATCAATGCCGGCGCCGGCGTAAACGTGTTCACGGTCGGCTCCAACGCGCCCGGCTCGGGCGGTGTGATGGGTCAGTTGCTTGGCGATGTGACGCTCATCGGGTCCGGCGCCGACGCGCTGACGCTCGACGACAGCGGCAGTGCGGCCGCCAAGACCGCCACCCTCACGCCGACCACCCTCACCGGGCTGAGCGCGGGGACGATCACCTACGGCGGCTTTACGTCCCTCACGGCCGGTCTCGGTACCGGCGGCGACAACTTCACCATCACCGACACCGCGGCACCGACGGTCACGACGATCAACGGCGGCTCCGGGGCCGATACGCTCACCGTCCAGGCCGACTCCAGCCCGACGCACCTCACCACCGGCGGCGGCGCGGACACGGTCGCCATTCGCGCCAACGCGGCCGCCACGACGGTCGTTTCGGCGGGCAACTCGGCCATCACCGTCGGCAGCGCCGCCCCGGCGACCCACGGAACGCTCGCCGGCATTCAGGCAGGGTTAACGATCACCGGCGGCGGGACAGACAGCCTGACGCTGGACGACTCGGCCGACGCCGTCGCGGCCGCCGGCATGCTGACGCCGACGAAGCTCACCGGCATGGGCATGGCGGCCGCCGGCGTCACCTATGGCGGCATCTCGACCCTTGCCGTGAACCTGGGAGCCGCCGGTAACACCTTCACAGTCGCCAACACCAACGCCGCGACGCCGACCACCGTCACCGGCGGGGCCGGCGCCGACGCAATCATCGTGCAGAATGACGCGGCGACCACGACGATCGACTCCGGGACCGGGCCGACGACCGTCAACGTCCAGGCGACGGGCGCTGTGACCAACGTCAACCTGGTCGCGGCCGCCGATGTGGTGAATGTCGGCAATAACGCACCGGCGGGGAACAGCACGTCCGGGACGATCACCGGGCAGGTGAATGTCCACGGTGGTGGGCAGGGGACGCTGAACGTCGATGACACGGGCAACCCGGCGGCGCGGACCGTCACCCTGACGGCCGCGAGCCTGACGGGCGCAAGCCCGGCGGCGATTGACTACACGGGGATCAGCCTTCTGGGGATTACGCTCGGCTCGGGCGGCAACACCGTCAATGTGAACGGCACGCTCGCCAGCGTTACGACGAACCTGAACACCGGCGCCGGCGACGACACCGTCAACGTGACCGCGATGGCGGTGCCCACCCACATCACCACCGGCACGGGCGCCAATTCCGTGACCGTCGGCAGCAACGCACCGGGCAGCCTGGGCGCGCTGGGCGGGATCACGGGCGCACTGACCGTGACCGGCGGCGGGTCGGACGCGCTGACACTGGACGACGGCGGGGATTCTCTGCCCCGCGTCGGCACGCTGACGGCGACGAGCCTGACCGGCGTCGGCCCGACGCCGATCGGCTTTAGCGGCCTCGCTTCGCTGGTGCTCAACCTGGGCGTCTCCAACGACAACCTGACCGTCAACGACACCATCGCCGGCACGACCACCGTCAACGCCGGCTCGGGCAACGACACGCTCACCGTGCTGCATGACTCGGGCCCCACAACGCTGAATGGCGGGCCGGGCGCCGATACGTTCAACCTTCGCGCCACCGGCGCGGTGACGACGATCGATACCGGATCGACCGGCGGCGCCAATATCATCAACGTCGGCGGCACAGCACCGACGGCGGGCGGGGTTCTTTCCGGCATCGCGGGGGAGATTCACCTCGCAGGCGACGGCAGCGACACGCTGAATATCGACGACAGCGGCGACGCGACGGGGCAGGTGGGGAACATTTCGGCGACAGCGGTCTCCGGACTAAGCCCGGCCGCCATTGACTATGCGAGCGTGGCGAACCTGAACGTCAACCTCGGCGACGGCGGCGACACGCTCACCGTGACCGGGACGGCCGCCGGCCAGACGACGATCAACGGCCACTCGGGAGCGGACACGTTCAACATCCGGGCGATCAATTCGACGACGACAGTCAACAGCGGGACGGGCGCCAACACCGTCAACGTCGGAAGCCTGGCGCCCGCGTCGGGCGGGGTGCTGAGCGGGATCAGCGCCGCGCTGACGCTTAACGGCGGCGGCTCCGACATTCTCAACTTCGATGATTCGGGCGACGCGGCCAATACGACCGAGTCCCTCTCGGGCAACGGCCTAAGCGGCCTCACACCGACGCCCATCACCTATGGGGGCGCCGCGGCCGTCAACCTGGCGCTGGGCTTTGGCAATGACGCCCTGACCGTCACGAACACCGAAGCCGGAGCAACGACCCATGTCACCACCGGCACGGGGACGGACACCGTCACGGTCGTCAACGACGCCGGGCCGACGACGATCGACGCCGGCAGCGGCGCGGACAACGTCTACATCCGCCGCACCGGCGCGACGACGACCGTCAACCACGCCGCCGGGGCGGCCGGCACGATCCTCGTCGGCAGCAACGCCCCCAGCGCCGCCAGCACGCTGAGTCTCATCGCCGCACCCCTGGCCATCAATGGGAACGGCCTGGACGTCGTCAGCCTGGACGACACGGGCAATGCGCTGACCAAGACCGACACGCTCTCGGCCACCACGATCGGTGGGCTGAGCCCGGCCGACATCATCTACAGCCATCTGGCAAACCTCAACATCGACCTGGGGGTCGGCGGCGACACGTTCACCGTCAGCGACACGGCCGCCGGTACGGCCACCGCGGTTGCCGGCGGGGCGGGGGCCGAGCAATTCAACGTTCGCGGGACCACGGGGCCGCTGACACTGCTCACCGGCGGCGGCACGGATCGGACGCGGATCGGCAGCCTGGCTCCCGCGGGCGGCGGGGCACTGGATGCGATCCAGGGCGCGGTCACGGTGAACGGCGGGAGCGGCCGCGATCAGCTCAGTATTGATGACACGGGGTCGAGCACGGCCCGAACAGGCACGCTTTCCGACACTGTGCTCGCGATCGGGCCGGCGAACATCACCTACGCGGCGATCGGCGCGCTCGATCTCGAGCTCGGCTCCGCGGCCGACACGCTGACGGTCTCGAACACGGCGGCGGCGACCCACACGACGATCCACACCGGCAACGGCGACAACACAATTACGATGCTGACCGACGCCGGCGCGACCGACATCCGGACCGGCGGCGGCCACAACGTCGTCAACATTCGCGGGACGGGGAACCTCACGAGCGTCACGCACGCCGACGTGCTCGGCGGCGACCTGTACAACGTCGGCAGCATTGCACCGCCGTCGGCGGCGTGCTGGACGGCATCCTGGCGCCGCTGTCGTTCATCGGGAACGGCGACGACACGCTGACGCTTGACGACACCGCGACCTTGACGCCCAAGACGGGGACGCTGACCCCAACGTCAGTCAGCGGGCTGGGCATGGCGGGGGTCAGCTACAGCGGCATTCAATCGCTCGACCTGAACCTGGGCAACGGCGGCGACAACTTCACGATCAACTCCACGAGCGTCGGCACGACGACTCACGTGACAGGCGGCCGCGGCGACGATGTGGTCAACCTGATCGGCGACGCCTCACCGACCGAAATCAACACGCGGAACGGGAATGACACGGTCAACATCCGAGCCACCGGCGCCCAGACGACAGTCCAGACCGGTGCCGGAACGGACACCGTCAAGGCCGGCAGCACCGCTCCGGGCTCGCACGGGATCCTCTCGGGCCTGGCGGACCTGACCGTCACCGGCGGCGGCGCGACGGCGCTGATCCTGGACGACACAGGCAATACGACCGACGTCGCGCCGGTGATCCAGGCGTACGTTGTCTCGGGCCTGAGCCCGACGGGGATCAACTACTCCGGGCTCAGTGCGCTGAGCTTGAACCTGGGTACGGGGAAGAACACGCCGAACGTCGCCTCGACCGCGCCGGGGACGGCGACCACGATCGTCGGCGGGACGAACGACACCACCTTCACGATCAAGGCCCTGGGCGCTCCCCCGGCCAACGCGGCCGGCCCGACGCAGGGGATCGGGACCACCCTTCCGCAGTCGCTCGGCGGCCCCGTCGCGATTGTCGGCGGGCCCGGCGTCAACGCCCTGGCCGTCGATGATTCCGCCGACACCGTCGGCCAAAGCGTCGCGCTGGGCGCCGGGACGATCGACGGCCTCGGGTCGCATATCGGCTACACCGGCATCGATTCGCTCGCACTGACTCTGGGCAGCGGCAACGACGCGGTCACGTCTGAGGGCTTAGACACCAGCGTCGTCCCGACAACCGTCGATGCCGGGCCGGGGGCGGACCACGTCGCCATGCACTTCGCCGGCGACTACGCCGGCGGGCTGACGCTCAACAACATTGAAGCGGGGACCGTCGCTATCGACGGCAACCTCGCCGCCGCGCTCCCCGTGACCGGGCGCCTCTCGACGCTGAACGTCGGCGGGGCACTCATTGGCCCCTTCTCGGTCAGCGGGACGCTCGACTCTCTGGCGATCCAAGGGGACCTGTCGGGGCTTGCGACGGTGGGAGGGGACCTCGGCTCGGCCGTCATCGGCGGCGCACTGTCCGGCGCGCTGCGGGTGGCCGGGCAGGCGACCAGCGTCAATGTCGGCGGCGGATTGACCGGCGCGTTGTCGGTCGGAGGGTCGCTGGGCAGCGCGACGCTCAATGGCGATTTGACCGGATCGCTCACCGTGGGCGGCTCGCTCGGCACACTTGCGATTGGCGGGGCCCTGGGCGGGCTGGCATCGGCGGGGCAGAACATCAACACGGCGACGGTCGCCGGAGATCTGTCGGGGCGTCTGGAGGCGGGGGCGGCGATCGGGTCGGCCTCGGTCGAAGGGAGCCTGACGGCCAGCAGCATCGTGGCGGCCGCGGGAAGGCTCGGGTCGGTCCTGGTTGACGGCACGGCGGCCGGTGCGATCTCCGGGGGATCGGTCGGGTCGGTCGGGGTTCACTGGGTTACGCCTTCCGGGTCGGGGCAAGTGTTCGCCATCACCCAGGCGGGCGTGCTTCGGTCGGTGCAGGCCATCCCGGTCGGGAGCGCGCCACAGTCCGGCGTTCATGTCGCGATTCTCTATGACGGGGCCGAATCGTCCGGCCCCCAGGCGGCGATCCGCATCTTCTCGGCGGCGCCCGATTCGAACCGGTTCGACCTGCTCCTGGCGGCGCCGACGTTCGCCAAGTTCGACCTCGCCCGCCTCGATACGACCGGTGGGGCGGCTTCGGGCGTCCGCAACGTCAGCATCACCGGGAGCCTGCTAAATACCGTCACCAATTCCGAGACATCGTTTTTTAGCTACCCGCCGGATGTGGCGGCCGCACGCCACCATAAGAAGGTCAAGCGCGGCAAGGCGATCACGCCTGGCGTCTCCGGCGGGATCGTGTTGCCGGCGGACAACCTCGCCACGGTGTCCGCCCGCGACGACGTTCGCGCCGGGAGCATCCGCGCCGCCAGCATTCAGGGGATGGCCTTTACGACGCTCACCGATCCCGCCGGCCTTCAGCACCCGGCGATCACGGCGCTGCTCGGCCGCCGCGGTTCGCGGAAGACACTGCTCATGTCGGCGTTGACGATCGATCCGGCGACGCGCAAGCCGTACACGCGTGTGGCGGCCGCTCACGAGACGCTTCGCGTCGATGTGGGGCCGGGCTCACACATTGGCCTGTTCGCGGGCGCGGGCGGGAGCGGGACCGGCGGGTTCGACCCGCGCGGATTGCTTCTGGGGGATCAGATTAACGGCGGGTCGCCGGTCACCGTCCTGACCGACTTCGCCCAGGACGGGGCGGCCGCCCAGGATTCAGTGCGGCAACTCACGTTGAACGGGAACGGCGGCTCCATCGACACGTACACGCAGGTCCGAAACATCACCAGCAGCGGCCCACTGGGCGACGTGCTGCTGCGGGCCGGCAAGACCGAGACTCTGCAGAGCATCACCGCGCCGGGGATGATCGGCACGCTCAACGTCTTTGGGGGCACAATTATCGGGGCCGTCCCACCCACCGTCGGTAAGTGATGGCAGTTTCGCGATATAGGGGCAGACGACTTTAGATTCCGAGGCACCTTGACCGATTCACAGCCCGGGCGTGAGCACTTCCCCCCTGGGGTGAGGGGTTCGTCGCAGTAGACGCAATGATTCGAACTTTGCGGCCGGGCCAACGCCCGACCGGTCTTCGACGCGTCGTCGCGTCGCTGAGGGATCCCGCATCGACGAGAGATTCCGCGTCGGCCGATCGAGCCGATCGGCCGCCTTTTAGAAAACCTCTTGAGCTGGCTAGGCAACATCCTCTCCCCCGTCCGCCGCCTGATCCCGGGCGCTGCGACGACCGACGCGCAGCCGCGTCGGGCGCGGGTCGCCTCGTACCATCTCGGCCGGCGGCTGATCGAGTCGCTCGAGCCCCGGCAGATGCTCTCGGATGCGACTTTCGGCGGGCTGACCTTCCATCAGGATACGGCCAACGGGACGAAGGATACGCAGCTCACCGACCTGTTCGCCCACGGCTCGGCGGCCGCCGCGACCAGGGTGGAGTTCGTCGGGTCGCTCCAGGCGGGCGGCCAGACCCTGGCCGGCGACTTCACCGTCACCGCGACGGCAAGCACCTCCACCTTTACCGTCTCGGCGACAGGCCTGACCGTCGCGCTGCCAAACAACCTGGCGAAGGTCACGAACGGCCAGGCGACGCTGACGCTGAACGGCAGTGGCATCTCCGGGATGATCTCCAATGGCGGCAGCTTTGCCCTGAATGCGGGCGGGTTGTCGGTGAACGTCACCAGCGTGTCGTTCAACTGGGCGACATCGGGCGGTGACACGAACATCCTGCTGGGCGTCTCCGGCTCGCTGAACATCGCGGCCGGCCAGAGCTTCTCGAACGGGACGTTCACCTTCGAACGCAACAACTCCGACGTCGCGATCGGCGTCTCCGGCGTCAACGTGAACCTGGGCGGGGGGCTGGTGAACATCAGCAACCTGCACGGGTCGCTCGATCTTTCGACGTCGGGGGTGACGGGGTCGGGGTCGGTCGGGGCGTCGGGCAGCTTCACCTCGGGCAGCGCGACGTTCAGTGGCGTCTTCGGGTTCGCGATCGACACCACCGCCACCGATAAGAGCCTCCAGGTGACCGGCACCGGCGTGAACGTCACGATCGGGCTGGCCCAGGTGACGGCCGACTTCAAATTCGAAGAGATCTCAGGGCACGCGACCTCGGTCGGCGCATCGGTGACGAACCTGACGGCCGACTTCAGCGACGGGACGAATCATTTCGTCCATCTGGCGAGCCCGGCGAGCGGCAGCAACGCGACGGCCGCCTTCTTGTTTGAGGGGACCGGCATCGCGGGCGTGATCGACGGCACGGCGACAGTCGCCGCGCCGGGCGGAGTCAGCGCATCGGGCGAAGCGGTCCTGATGCTCAACAGCTCGACGAGCGATTCCTCCTTCCCCGACCCGATCCATTCCGGCCAGTCGATCGACGTCCCGGCCGGGCCGCTGCTGGAGGTTTACCTGCGGAACACGCAGTTGAACCTGTCGGCCAGCCTGCACGTGACCGGCAGCTTCGGCTTCTCGCTGGCGCACGACTCAAGCAACAACACGGTGACCACCGTCACCGCCGACGCCGCGAGCGGGACGTTCGGCGCCGCGTCGATCTCGGCCGCCTCGGGGACGCTGACGCTCTCGTCGGGCGGGGGGAGCGGGCACGGGCTCAGCGGCACGCTCACCGGCAGCGCCAGCTTGGGCGGCGGCGGCTCGTCGGTTTCGGGCGCGATCAGCGTCACCTTCGATGCCAACGGCTATCACCTGGGCGGGAGCAACGTCAGCATCGCCGTACTGGGGCAGACGATCACCGGCTCGTTCACGATCGACGCCTCGGGCGGCTCAACCACCTTCACCATCACGAACGCCTCGCTCCTGTTCGGCAACGGGCTCCTGACGGCTGACCATCTGACCGGATCGTTCACAATCGACGGGTCCAACAACGCGGCCGGCACGGTGAGCGGCGTCCTGGCGACGACCATCGGCGGCGCGGCGATCGCCGGCGGGATTTCCGTCGTCTTCGGCGCCAGCGCGATGACGCTCGCCGGCACGTCGGACACGGTGACCGTCGGCGACCAGTCGGTCTCGGGCGACTTCTCGGTCTCGCAGTCCGGGTCGGGCGCGGGGACGACGGTCAGCGTCGCGGCGACGGGCGTGAATGCCCTGCTCGGGCCGGGCGGGCTGGTGAGGGTCACTAACGCGAGCTTCAATCTGTCGCTCAGCCAGGGGCAGTTCACCGGTAGCGCGAGCGGCACGGTGGCGGCCGGTGACGCCGAGCACGGCGTCGCCTTCAGCGGGCCGCTGGCGGTGACGGTCACTTCGACCGCGGTAACGGCCGCCACGCCGAGCGGGCAGACGGATACCTTCACTGTCGCCGGGCAGGTTTTTGTCGCCGGGTTCACCTTCTCTGAAGACGCGGCCGGCCTGGAGATGGGGATCAGCGGGGTCAATCTGTCGCTTGCGGGCGGGGCACTTTCAATCAGCAATGCGTCGGGGACGTTGCTCGTTCGTTCGGATGGGACGGGCGTTGATGGGTCGTTCGCGGCCGCCTTCAGCTCCAACGTCGCCAGCCTCTCGGGCAACGTGCAGGTGGGCTTTGGCGGCGGGTCGGTCACGATCAGCGCGACGGGCCTCAGCTTGTCGATCGGCGGCGAGTCGATCTCCGGCAGCGCGACGATCACCACCCAGGGCAACGAGATCGACTTCGCGGCGACGGGCCTGACGGCGTCGCTGGCGGGCGGGCTGGTGACGATCCAGCCGCCGCCGAGCGGGGCCGGCGCGCCCGCCTCGACCCTGAAGATCCTCAACGGGCAACTCGAGCGGCACGTTCAGCGGCCTGGTGACGGTGGGGAGCGCGGCGAACGTCGCCTTCGGCGGGTTGGTGACGGTCACGGTTGACCCGGCGGCCGGCATCACGGTCTCGGGCCAGAACGACATCCTCACCGTCTTTGGCGAGTCGGTCACCGCCGACTTCGCCTTCTCCAACGTCAATAGCGCGCTCAAGCTGCATGTCAGCAACGTCAACTTCTCGCTCGGCAGCCTGCTGTCGGTCAGCAGCGCCTTTGGCGACCTGACCATCTCGAGCACTGGCGTCAGCGGCTCGGCCGGGGGGACGGTTCACACCGCCATCCCCGGTTTGAGCGGCGACCTCTCGCTCGGCTTCGGGCTCGGCGGGATCAGCATCAGCGGATTGACCGATTCGATCAGCTTCGGGGATCTCTCGCTGGCGGGGGCGTTCAGCTTTATCCCCGCCGTGCCGGGCGTGCCCAGCTTCCCGGGAACTGGCACTTTGCCGAGCATCCCGGCCGCCCCCGGCCTGCCGAGCATTCCCGGACTGCCGGGGCTGGCCGGCATCCACCTGGTCATCCCGAGCTTTACGGTTTCGCTGGGGCTTGGGCTCGTGGGGATCGACAATGGGTCGGCCGCCTTGAACGTCGATTTTAAGACCGGCGCGATCAGCGGGTCGATGGCGGGGACGGTCCTCTCCGGGCCGACCTTCGCGGCGCTGGGCATCACGTTCGGCGGGCAGGTCTCGGTCACGGTGGCGAACAACACGATCCAGGCGAGCGGCGTCAATGACTCGCTCACGATCCTGGGCCAGAGTTTCTCTGCCGGCTTCACCTTCTTTAAGGACAAGAACGGCTTGGAACTGACGGTCGGCGGGTTGAACCTGTCCCTGGGCGGCGGGCTGCTTTCGGTGACCGGCGCGAGCGGCACGCTCCACCTGGACAGCACGGGCCTCTCCGGCACGACCGCGGGCACCGTCACTTCGACCCTGGTCGGTCTGAGCGGGAGCCTGGGCGTCGGCTTCGGGGCGGGCGCGCTCCAGATCAGCGGGACGAATGACACCCTGGCGCTGGGCGATCAATCCCTCTCGGGCGACTTCGCTTTCAGCAGTAGCGGCGGCGGCTCGGACCTTTCTCTCAATATCACCAACCTGACCACCTCGCTCGGCGGAGGCCTGATCACCGTCGGCGGCGCCCCCGGCTCCAACACCGGCGCGACCGCGAGCCTGACCGTCAGCGGCGGCCACACCACCGGCACCTTCAGCGGGTACGTGGCGGCCGGCACCTCCGCCGGCGTGCAGTTCGGCGGGCAGGTGACCGTCACCGTCGCCGCGACCGGCCTCACCGCCGCTGGCCAAAACGACACTCTGACCATCGCCGGCCCCTCGATCAGCGGAAACTTCACCTTCGCTGAAGACGCGACCTCGCACGTGCTGACCCTCGGCGTCAGCGGCGTGAGCCTCGCCATCCCCAGCGTGCTTTCGGTGAGCAACATCACCGGCACGGTGAACATCGTGGCGGCCGGTGTGAGCGGGTACCTGTCGGGCACGCTCGGCACCGCCTTCGCCGGCCTCACCGCCAACGCCTTCGGCATTGGGTTCGGGCCGGGGACGTTGGCGGTTGTTGCCTCTGGGGCGGCGTTGGCCTTCGGCGGGCAGCGGATCTCGGGCGACTTCAACTTTGTCAGCGATGCGAACGGCGTCCACCTGACGAGCTCGAACCTGTCGGCCGACCTGGGCGGCGGATTGGTCACGGTCGCCGGGGCGGCCGCCAGCCTGAACGTGGCCCAGGGGCAGGTGACCGGCAGCTTTACCGGAAATGTGGCGGCCGGCGGTTCGGTCACGGGCGGCGCGGTCGGCTTTGCCGGCCTGGTCAGCGTCAACGTCACCCCGGGCGCCCTCACCGCCTCGGGCACCGGCGACACGCTTACCTTCGGCGGCTACCAACTGGCGGCCGACTTTAGCTTCGCCAAGGACGCCAGTGGGCTGGAGCTGAGCGTGAGCCACCTGAACTTCGCGCTGGGCAGCGCGCTGTCGATCGGCAACGCAAGCGGCACGCTCCTGGTGACTGCGGCAGGGGTGAGCGGGTCGGCCGCGGGGACGATCAGCAGCAACCTGGGCTCCCTGTCGATCAGCGGGGCCCTGGCGATCGCGTTCGGCAACGGCGCGCTCTCGATCGCCGGGACGGGCGATCAGCTCGCGGCCGGCACCGAGTCGATCTCGGGCGACTTCACCTTTACAAAAGACCAGACCGGCCTCCACCTTTCGGCCAATCACTTTTCGGCGTCGCTCGGCGGCGGGCTGGTCACGGTCACCAACGGGGCGGGCTCGCTCGACGTCGGCAACGGCGCGATCGCTGGAAGCTTCAGCGGCACGATCGCGGCCGGGAACGTCGGCGGCGGAGTTCAGTTCGGCGGGGCGATCAGCGTGACGGTCGGGCCGGGCGGCATTGTCGCCGCGACCCCGGCCGGCAGTGTCGATACGCTGACAATCGCCGGGCAGCAGGTGTCGGCGGCGTTCAGCTTCTCGAAGAACGCAAACGGGCTGGAACTCAGCGTCAGCAATCTCACCGCCAGCCTGGGCGGGGCGATCTCGCTCCAGAACGGCGGCGGCACGCTGCTCGTCAAGCCGACGGGCATCAGCGGGTCGGCGTCGGGGACGATCTCGTCCAGCTTCACCGGCTTCAGCTTCTCCGGCGGCGTGGCGGTCACCTTCGCACCGGGGACGCTCAGCGTCGCCGGGACGGGGGACACCCTCGCGGCCGGGGACCAGTCGATCTCCGGGGACTTCACCTTCGTTCACGACTCAACCGGCACGCATCTCACGGCGAGCAACTTCAATGCGTCGCTGGGCGGCGGGCTGGTGACGGTCGCGAACGCCAGCGGCGCGCTGGACCTCTCCGGCGGCACGATCAGCGGCGGCTTCACCGGGACGGTGGCCGCGGGCGGGGGCGTGTCGGGCGTCGGCTTCAATGGCGCGATCACCGTCCATGTCGCCCCGGGGAGCATCACCGCCTCAACCCCCTTCGGACAGACCGACACGATCACGCTCCCTGGGCAGTCGTTGGCCGCTACATTCAGCTTCGCCGAAGACGCCAACGGGCTGGAACTGACCCTCGCCGGCGTCAACGTCTCCCTGGCCGGCGGCGCGATCGCGGTGAGCAACGCCGGCGGCACGCTGCATGTGACCAAGACGGGCGCGGTCGGCGACCTGCACGGCGGTCTGAGTGCGACGGTCCCCGGCGTCACCTTCAACTCCACCAGCTTTGACGTGAGCTTTGGCGGGGCGCGCTGGCGGTCAGCGGGACAGGCGTCAGCCTCACCGCCTATGGCCAGCAGATCAGCGGCAACTTCACCTTCGCCCAGCAGGCCGGCTCGGTCGCCCTGCATATCGATAACCTGAGCCTCTCGATCGGCGGCGTGGTGAACGTCGCGAGCGGGACGGGCGACTTCATGCTGACCCGCGGCGGCGGCGGCGGGATGAGCGGCTCGGCCTCGGGCAACATCTCGATCGCCGGCGCGTCGGCCGACGTGCAGTTCGGCGGGAACTATTCCGTAGCCGTCGGCGGCGGGGCGGTGAAGGTCACCGGAACGGGTGACACGCTTACGCTCTTCGGGCAGACGCTGTCGGGTAACTTCAGCTTCACCCAGGCGCCGGGCGCGGTGAGCCTGCATGTGAACAGCCTGAACCTGTCGCTCGGTAGTGGCCTGGTGATGGTCACCGGCGGGGCGGCCGACCTGGCGATCACCAACGGCGCGGTCAGCGGTTCGGCCTCGGGCACCCTCAGCGTCGGTGGCGGCGAAAGCGGCGTCGGCTTCGGCGGGACGGTGATGGCCGTCTTCGGGGCGGGCGGCGTGAGCGTCACCGGCACGGGGATCGAGATCGACATCGCCGGCCAGAAGCTGACGGGCGACGTGGCCTTCTCCCGCGACACGGCGACCGGCATTCTGGCGGTCGGCATCTCCCATATGACGCTCTCCACGCCCGCGGTGACCGTGAACGGTCAGTTGCTGGTGATGCCGTCGGGCCTGTCAGGCCAGTTGACGGGCACGGGCTCAATCGGCGGCGTGAACGGGACGATCACCGTCAGCTTCGGGAACGGGACGTTTACGGCGGCCGCGGGCGTCAGCACGCAATTCTCGGAGAACCTTGGGCCGATCGCGGTCAGCGGCAAGATCGCCGCGCAGGGGAGCACCGGCGGCTCGGCGAACGTCTCGCTGACGAACCTGCAACTCTCGCTCGGGAACGGACTGCTGGTGGTCACCGGCGGCAGCGCGACCCTCGGCTACTCCGGCGGCAAGGTCTCCGGGACGGCCATGGGGATGGTCATGCTCAACGGCGTGCCGGGCCTCTCGCTCGGCGGCGACGTGACCGTCACCTTCACGCCGACGACGATCCGCGTCGCCGGCGTCAGCGACAGCATCACGGTGCTCGGGCAAACCCTCTCGGGCGACTTCACCTTCACCGACAACGGCGACGGCACCATCGGGGTGGCCGTCAATAACCTCGCGCTCGCGCTAGCCAACTCGATCTCTCTCGCCAACGGCAGTGCGAACCTGACGATCGGCGGCAGCGGCGCGAGCCGCGGGGTTTCCGGCACCGGTTCGGGCGACCTCGCCCTGGCGCTGCCGGGCGTGTCGTTCGACTCGACCTTCGGCCTGCGGATCGACACCACCGGCGGCAACTCGACCCTGGTGATCTCGGGGAGCCCGCACCTGACCGTCGGCGGGCTTACGCTCAGCGGCAGCTTCACCGTCCAGAAGGTGACGACGGGCGACGGCAAATCGACTGTCAGCCTCGTCGCCAGCAATGTCTCGACGATGATCGGCGACGCGCAGACCGGCGTGCAGGTGAGCGGCGCCGGCGGGGCGATCCTCTTCCTGCCGACGGGCGTGGCGCTCGATCTCTATGGGTCGGCTTCGCTCATCGGCGTCACCGGTCTGACGCTGGGCGGCCACGTCCACGTGCGGCTGAACACCACGGCGGCCGCGGTCAACGAGACGGTCCCGGCGCCTGACCTGGCGCATCCGGGACAGACGGTCAATCAGGCCCTCACGCTGACGGCCAACGAGAAGGACGTCACCGGCACCGCGACGCTCGCGATCGGCGACGGCAACGGCGCGGAGTTTGTCGGGCTTACCGGCGGCTTCAGCTTCAGCGAGTCGCAGACGGTGGTGGGGAACGTCACCACGACCCGCGTGCTGATCGCGGCCGCCGGGTTGGAGGCGTTCCTCGGCGACGGGCCGGCGCGGCTCGGCGACGGCACCATCAACCCCAGCGCCGCCGGCGTTCTGATCAGCAATGCCAACCTCGGGCTTGTGGTCTACAGCACGATCGACCGGACCAACGTCGCCTCGCCGCGGCACACATCAGACTACGCCCTGGACGCCTCGGGCCACGCCGCCTTGCTCGGGGTCACCGGGCTGACGCTCTCGGGGAACCTCGCCGTCCGCGCCAACACGGCCGGGGCGGTGCGGGACACCGTGAACGTCCCCGACCCGGCCAACCCCGGCTCGACGACGCCCGTCACCATCAGCTTCACCGGCAACGAGCAATCGTTTGCCGGCACGGGCGTGACGCTGGCAATCGCCAGCCCCAGCGACCCGACGCAGCAGTTCGTGAGCCTGGCCGGCGATTTCAGCTTCACGCGAACGGTGAGCGGCGCCACCAGCCGCATCGCGGTGGCGGCCAGCAACGTCGGCGCGTTTGTCGGCGTGGGCGGGACGAACCCGATCGGCCTGCAGGTGGCGGGGGGATCGCTGGGGCTGGTGCTCGTCAAGCAGGGGGCGGCCGCCATGACATACGCCATCGCGGCGTCGGGGAATGTGTCGCTGGTCGGCATCCCGGGCCTCTACGTCGGCGGCGTGCTCTCGGTGCAATCCAACACGACCGCCAGCCAGCAGACGAACCCCAACGACGCCGCGCACCCGATCCCCACCGGCGGGCCGACGGCCAACGTCACGGGGATGACGGTCAAGATCCTCGATTCAAACAACAACCCCGTCCTGGCGATCAGCGTCGATGCGACGATCACCAAGACCGGCGGGCTGGTGGACATCAACGCGACGCGTGCCGAGTTCACGCTGACGGCCAACGGGGCACAGCTGGTCGATCTCACGGGCGCGGTCGATTTCACGGTGGGCGCATCCGGCTTCAACCTGGGGGCCGCCGGCTTCCAGGTCACCGGCTTCTCGATCCTCAGTTCCGGCAGCGGCGCAGCGCCCAACGTTTCTACCGCAGACACGTCTTCCCCCGCCGCCAATCTCACAGTCGGCGGCGGCCCCGGCGGCCAGACGCTGGTTCACCAGGGCGTCTCTCCGTCCAGCGGGTCCGCCGGCCAGCCCGGTTCGACCGGCTCCATGGCCAGTGTGCCCACGCCGACGCTCCCCTCGGGGACGCCGCGGAAGATCGGGCCGCTCTCCCTGTACAACCTCGCCCCTGTCTTCCGGAACTTCTCGTTCAACAACGGCCAGTTGCTCGTGGACCTGGGCCTCAAGGCCGACGCGGCGGTGCTGACGTTCGGCTCCGGTGGCTCGGGCGGCTCGAGTGGTTCTGGCGGCGCCAGCGCGGGCGGCACCCAAGCGGTGCTGACCGGCATCACCGGCACGTTCCAGCTCTCAGTCGGCGTCGATTTCTCCTCCTTCCGCATCACCCACTTCGGGCCGACCGGGAAGTTCAGCTTCCAGGCCAACCAGTTCGTGCTCGACGTGCCGCACGTGGTCAACGTGACGGCGAGCAACATCGTCATCCAGTACGACCCCAACGCCGACAGCACACAGAAGCTGATCTCGATCGACAGCGCGACGATCACCGTCCCGATCGGGCAGAGCGGCAACGGCATCCAGGGGATGATCGCCCCGATCACCGACGCCAACGGGGCCCACGTGCCCGGGCTGACGATCTACGGCGATCATTTCCAGCTCGGCCGCGGGACGATCCGCTACCTCGGGACGCTCTCCTTCAGCAGCCTGGCGCAGTTCACCAACCCGTTCGTCTCGATCGCTGACCTGTCGGTCTCCTTCAACGGATCGATCGCGTTCAACGGCTCAATCACTCTCGGGGCCGATTCGGTGAAGCTCGGCGCAGCGCTTTCCAGGTGACCGGCACCGGCGTGGCGGCGACGCTCACGCACGACATGAGCGGGAACTGGGGCTTCTCGTTCGCGGCCGCCAGCGTCGGGCTGAAAGTCGGGCCGGTCAGCCTGTCGGCGACCAACGTCACCTTCAACCCCAGCGCCACCGGCAGCCAGACGCTGGTCTCCCTCAGCAGCCTGTCAGTGAACGTCACGCTCTCCAGGCTGTCGCTCACGGGGACGGCCGGCAGCGACCTGGGCAACATCGCGATCCATGGCGACGGGTCGTTCTCGGTCCCGCCGGACTTCAGCGTCGGCGTGAGCATCGGCGCTGGCAGCTCGGGCGACCTGGGGTGGCCGAGCTGGATCCCGATCCAGATCCGCAGCCTCGTGCTGACCTGGCCGGACCTCTCGGCCGACGCCAGCAACTTCACGATCACGCTCTCGGCCCACATCCAGGGCAATTACGGCACGATCGCCCTCCAGGGGGACGTGACCAACGTCGTGATCGACGTCCACAAGCTGCTCAACGGTGAATTCCCGATCACCAGCATCGATTCGGGCGCGATCTCGGCGACGGGCAACGTCTTCGGCGGCACGCTCGACGCGGCGCTGATCATCGGGGTCATCAAGCTCGACGCGCTGAACCACCAGGTGCAGCCGGGCCAGCCGTACGACCACACCGTCTTCTACGCCGGGATCGACGGCGGATTCACCATGCCCGACGTGGGCGGGCTGCACATCCGCTTCGGCCTGAGCCAGAACGGGCCGCTCGAGGCCTACGTGCAGGTGGACGCGCCGCTGCTGATCGTCCCGCCGATCGACCTGGCGATCGAATCGCTCTACGGCGGCATCACGTTCGACGCGACGCCCTTCCCGAGCATCGCCAGCGCGACGGACCTCAAGAGCCCGGTCTTCTCGCCCGGCACGCAGCTCCAGCTCGACCAGTGGGAAAAACAGCTCAAGCAGGAAGTGGTGAACCAGGCGGGCGGCGGCAGCGGCGGGTACTTGTTCACGATCACCGACGGCGCGTCGGACATTGCGGCGGCCCTTTCCAGCGGGACGATCTCCCAGAGCCTGTCGGACCAGTTCCTGACTTACGGCGACGTGCTTTCCAGCTCCACCGCCTCGGCGGCGAGCTTGAACGGGGTGCAGAGCACGAAGGTGGTGACGGAGCTGAGCGGCCGCGAGTGGCTGATCGTGGACAACACGACGTATTACGTCATCCAGCAGAACCTCTCCGGCGGACTGGACGTCAGCAAAGAACGGTTCGTCGTCGATTCCGCCGGGACCAACGCCGCGGGCACCGTGCCGACGGTCGATACGATCGTCACCGCGCTGAACAGCGGCACCGTCACCGACGACGTGATCTCCGCCTTCAAGGCGTACGGCATCTCGATCGACAACACCGCCACCATCAAGGCCGATGCGCCGCGTTCGGGCCAGCCGGTGGCGGGCTGGACGATCACGCTGGGGAGCTTCAAGTACCACGTCGCCAAGGACGCGGCCGGCATCCTGCGGGTGGAGTCGAGCGGCGGGTCGATGGACTCGCTCAAGTCGGTCATCCGCATTGAGGCGGCCGTCACGCTCGGGCTCGAGGGGATCCCCAAGCAGGACCTGAGCATCACCGGCGATGTCATCATCGAAACCGACGGCAAGATCCTCCTCAACGCCTACGCCTTCTTCGGCGGCAGCGGCGGCGGGCAGGGCCAGAGCCTCGGCCAGTCCGTCAACTTCCGCGGCTACTTCGACCTGAGCCAGGTCGCCAGCGGCGGGGCGGTCAAGTCGCTCTTCTGGTTCGAGAAGGACATCAACCTGCCGGGCGGCATTATCCTTCCGCAGTTGACCATCGCCGCCGGCGCCACCTTCGCGCCGACCGACGCCAACGGCACCCTGCTCGACCCGGGGACCAACCCCAACTGGCACGCCCAGCAGGCGGGCTTCGCCATCAAGCTCGACGGGCTGATCGTCTATTCGCCGCTGCCGGCGGTGACGCTGACGCTGACCGGGCAGGCGCAGCTCACGTTCACGTCCACCCTGATGACGCTGCAGTTCAACGCGTCGCTGTCGGCGAGCATCACGCAGTTCATCCAGGCGAACAACGTCGTCAGCGCGGCCGGGACGTTCACCATCCGCTACGCGGCCGACCAATTCGCCCTCTGGGGAGCGGCCGAGCTGAAGTTCGACTCCGGCGCGATCCCCTTCCTGCAGGACGCGGGCATCTCCGCGTCGGCCGAGGTCTTCCTGCGGATCAACAGCGACGCCAGCGCCGGGCACCAGGTCACCTTCAACCTGCCGACAGCGGGCGTGGCCAACGGCTTCACCCCAGAGACCTTCAACCTCCAACCCGCGTCGTTCGGGCTCTACCTGGTCGGGTCGCTGTCGTTCAACAAGGGGCCGGTCTCGTTCGGCCTCAACGGCGTCTTCGACGTTGACTTCAAGCAGACGGGCTCCGGGTTCAAGTTCGACGTCTTCGTCTTCGCCGAACTGCACCTGGGCATCGCCGGCCAGGACATCCTGAAGATGGACGCCCTGGGCCTGCTGGAGATCAACGACCACGGTTTCGCGGCCATGCTGTCGATCTCGAACCATGCCGACCTGACGGTCCTCCATTTCGACTTCGACTTCACGCTCTTCGTCAACACGACGGGGCAGGCGGTCAGCTACACCCTGCCGAGCGACCTCACGGCGATCCTGGGCCAGATGAGCGGCGCGGTCCCGGCGAGCGGCGGCGGCACCAGCGCGACGCCGGTGGATGGCGGCATCCTGGCCGCTCTGACGACGCAGCTCCAGCGGCTGGGCACCCTCTACGGCGCCGGCCACGGCGGGTACGCGGCCGGCACCGGGCCAAACCTCACCCTCACCATCCCCGCCGGCATGCCCTTGCTGGCCGAGAACGGAAGCTCCCGCGGCAACGCCGGCGCAGGGCCCTACCTGGTGATCCAGGGGCATGGCAACCTGAACGTCCTCCAGACCTTTACGCTGACCGGCAGCTTCACCATCCAGGCCAGCGCAGACGGCGTCAGCATCGCCGCGCAGGCGACGATGCGCATGGGGCCGCTGGCGGACATCGCGGCATCGGGCTCGCTGGACATCACCAGCGCCGGGCTCGTCGCGAGCATCAGCCTGGCTGCCAACATCAGCCTGGGCGGCATCGCGAGCCTGCAGGGCGCCGCGACGCTGGAGGTGAACAGCACCGGCCGCGATCAGACGGTGAAGGAGTTCCAGTACGATTACGGCTCGGGCGCGATCAGCAACACGCCGACTGATACCGTCATCCCCGGCACGACCCTCGTGCAGGTCCACATAATTGGCAAGCTGGCGCTGGCGGGGTCGTTCAACCTCAACGGCCAGTTCTTCCTGGCGCTGACGAACGACAGCGTCTTCGGGACCGCGCTGGCGGTGACGATGAACGCCCACCTCGACGCCTTCTTCGGGCTGTCGCTGAACGTGAGCGGCGCGGCGATGATTTATGGCGGGAACGGCTCCGGCGGCAACGGGCCGGGCGTGGTGCTGACGATCTCGGTCAGCGCGGGGCTGAACGTCGGGTCGCTGCTCAACATCAACGGCAGCATCACGCTTCAGATCAACACCTTCAGCTCGGCGATGACGGTCCCCGACCCGGCCGACCCGACCCACAGCCGCCTCACCGTCCCCAACGGCGTCCATCTGAACCTGTCGGCGAGCATCTCGATCCTGTCGATCCTCCACTTCGACGCGACGGGGAGCATCGACTATGACAACGTCACCCACGTCTTCACGGTGTCGATCGTCGGGCACGCGAGCCTGAACCTGCTGATCTTCAACATCGGGGTGGCGGTCGGCGGGTGGATCGATTCAACCGGGCAGTTCGCCGTCACCGTCTACGGCAGCGCGGGGATCGACTTCGGGATCGGCAGCCTCAGTGGCAACGCCCACCTCACGGTCGCGTTCATGGTCGGCAGCCCCACCCTGCTGGGCGACAGCGGCCAGTTCATGCCCGTGCGGCCGGCGACGCCGCAGGTCTCCGGGCACCGCGTCCTCACCATTGAGGGCGGCGCGACGATGAGCGGCAACGTCCTGGGGATCGGCGTGAGCGTCGGCGTGAGCTTCTCCGTCGATTCGGACCTGAACATCACCTTCGGGATCAGCGTCTCGATCGATTTCTTCTTCTTCTCGATCACCGTCAGCTTCACGATCCATGCCGGGTCGTTCAGCAGCCATCGCCCGCCGGCGGTCTATTTGGCCGGGACGCCCACGGCGACGCAGGTGGACCCGGGCTCGTTCAACGGCGGGCCGCTCGTGGTGAACGTCGGGCAGCGCGCGGGTATCGCAACTACCAGAACGGCAACACCGACGAAAGCGTCGTCGTCCAGGGCGGCGCCGACTACAACGCCTCCACCGGCGCCCAGACGATCTACATCACCACGCTCGGGTACACCCAGGCCTTCCCCGGTGTCACGCAGGTGCGGATCCCCGGCGACGGGGCGAACAACATCCAGATCCAGAACTCGGTCCGCGTGCCGGTGAACGTCACGGCCGGGGCGGCGGGCAAGAGCGCGACGATCGTCGATCAGGGCCTGTTCGGCGGGTCGCTCACCGGCGGCCCGGCGGCCGACCTGATCGAGGCCGGCCCCGGCACCGAGACGATCAACGGCGGCGGCGGGAACGACACCATCGTCACCGGCTCCGGCGCGGAAACGATCGACACCCGCGCCCCCGGCGGCGGCGGCGGCGGTGGTTCTGGCGGCAAGACGAAGATCCTCTGGAACTCCGACACCTCCGGCCCTGTCCGCCTGACCGGCAATGGGCAGGATGAACTGGTCGTCACCGCCAACACGCCCGGCACGACCTACGCCTCGGGCGAGCAGCTCTCCCTGGCCCCGGTGGCGGCCGGAGGGGCGTCGGTCACCCACACGCTGGATGACAACTCCACCGTCAGCATCCTCTTCACCGGCGTGAGCGACATCCTGCTCAGCGCCCGGGCGGCGCGAACCAGATCCACGTCGGCGACCTGACCGGCACCGGCGTCCACACGCTGACCCTGAGCTATGGAGCGGCCCATGCCGTCGGCAACTCGATCAGCCTCAGCGGCTCGACGGCCGCCGACACGTACACCCTGACCAGCGGCCAGGCCGCCCTGCCGCCCCTGCCCAACCCGCAGGTCCCCACGCCTTACGCCGGCGCCGGCGGCGGCGTGGGCGACGCCAGCGGCACGGGGAGCGGGACGGCATCGGGCCTGCTCGACGCCTCCTCGACGCCGGGGCAGGTGAACGTTGTCGAGATCAGCGATGCGGGCGGGCTGGACGTGCAGATCTATGGCGCGTCGAACGACTCGGGCGACTCGATGGCCGTCAACGGCCAGGGCGGCAACGACACCTTCTACGTCGAATCGCTCCTCATCCCCACGACGCTCCAGGGGAACGACGCGAACGTCGTGACGGCCACCCGCGGCACGACGACGTACTACGTCGGCTGGCAGGGCGCGAACCAGCCGGGCAGTCTCGCCGGGATCGACGCCCTGCTGACCGTGGTCGGCACCACCGGCACCGACGTGCTGGCCCTGAAGGACGAGTCCGACCCGAACAAGCGGTCGTTCAGTCTGACGTCAACGGAGGTCGTCACCGACTCGCTCGGCGCCGGCGGCCGCATCGCATACGACGGCGCGATCGACAACCTCGACCTCTTCGCCGGGCCGGGCGACAACAGCTACGTGGTCAAAGGGACGGGCGCCGCCGTCCAGACCGAGATCCACACCGACAACAGCGACAACGCGTTCGTCGTCAACGCCCCGATCACGGCGCCGCTGGCGATTGACGGCGGGGCGTCGATCTTCGGCGGGCAGACGCTCACCGTCAACGGCACCTCCGGCGATGAGCAGTTCGTCGTCGGCCCGACCGTCATCACCGGCGCCGGCGCGCCCATCTACTACACGAACGTCCAGGGCCTGACCGTCAACGGGCAGGGAGGCAACAACAGCTTCACGCTCAACGGCGACACCGTGCCGACGACGCTGCTGGGCGGGGCGGGCAACGACACGTTCGTCGTCAACGGCACGAGCCAGCCAACCACGATCGACGGCGGCGACGGGAACGACACCTTTACCCTCAACGGGACCGGCGCGCCGCTGACCGTCACCGGCCACCAGGGGAACGACACGTTCCAGGTCAACGCGAACAACGCTTCGACCACCCTCAACGGCGGCACCGGCCAGGATTCGTTCACCGTCCTGTCCAACACCGGCTCGCTTACCCTTAACGGCGGGAGCGGGCGGAACGCGGCCAACACCTTCAACATCCAGGGGAACGCCGGCGCGCTCAACGTCAACACCAACGGCGGCGCCACGAGCCTGAGCATCGCCAACGTCGCCTCGCCGGTGACGGTGGACGGGACTTCAACCTCCGCCACCTACCACATCACCGGCCCGATCTCGGCCCCAATCAACCTGATCGGCGGCGGCGTGATCCAGAACCTGGTCGTCGATGCCACCGGCAACGACGAGAACATCGCCATCACCCCGACCTCCATCACCGGTCTGGGCGCGCCCATCACCTACACCGGCTTCCTGTCGGTCACGCTGAACGGCCAGGGCGGGAACGACCAGTTCCTGGTCAACGGCAACAGTGCGCCGACCACGATCAACGCGGGCATCGGCGACAGCGTCTTCAACGTGCAGGCGATCTCTTACCCGCTGACGCTCTCCACGGGCGACGGGGCCAGCACGATCAACCTCGGCAACCCGCAGGGGGCGGCCGGCGCGCTGCTGTCGAGCATCGCCGCATCGGTGACCATCACCGGCAGCGGCCGCGATACCCTCAACCTCGACAACGGCGCCGACACGCTCGCCCGCACCGGCCTGCTCACCGACACCAACCTCTCCGGCCTGGGCATCGGCTCCGGCGGTGTGACCTACACCGGCATCGCCAACCTCAACGTGGCCCTGGGGAGCGGCGTGACGGCGTTCACTGTGGCGGCGACCGCGCCCACCACCGCCGTGTCGGTCAACACCGGGGCCGGCGCCGACGTGATGAACATCCAGGCGGCAGCGGCCGCCGGCGTCCACGTCACCGGTGGGCACGGCGCAAGCACGATCAATGTCGGCAGCCTTGCCCCCGCGCCGGGCGGGACGCTGGCGAAGATCGTCGGGCCGGTGACGCTGACCGGGACCGGCAACGACACCCTGAACATCGACGACAGCGGCGAAACCACAGCCCAGGCGGCCGACCTGACCAACGCCGTGCTGAAGGGGCTCGGCATGGGCCCGGCCGGCATCAGTTACACCGGCATTTCGGGCCTCAACCTTGCATTAGGCGCCGGTGGGAACGCGGTGACGGTCGAGCAGACGGCCGCCAACGCGGTGACGCGAATCCTGGGCGGCGGCGCGGGCGACACCTTCAACGTGCGGGCGACGACCGGCCGCACCGAAATCACCACGGGCACCGGTGCGAATACGATTAACGTCGGCAGCGCGGCGCCGGCGGGCGGCGGCACGATCGTCGGCCTGCTCGGCGGCCTCTCCGTCGCTGGGAACGGCGTGGACAGCCTGCACATCGACGACACGGCCGACACCCTCGCCCCGACGGGCCTTCTGACGCAGAGCCTCCTCAGCGGACTGGGAATCGGCGGCGACGGCATCGCCTACTCGGGCCTGGCGGCGCTGACCGTCGCCCTCGGCTCGGGCGACATACACTTCACCTTGGTCGGGACGAACGCCACAACCGCCACCACGCTGTCCAGCGGCAATGGGAACGATACGTTTACCGTCCAGTCTACCGGTGCGGCCGCAACGTCGATCCAGACGGGCGGTGGGAACGACACCGTCAATGTCCGCTCGACCGGCGGGCCGACTGCCGTCAGCGTTGGGACGGGCGTCGATACCATCAACGTCGGCACCCTGGCCCCGGCGATCGGTGGGACGCTCGATGGCCTGGCTGGCGCCCTGACGCTGACCGGCGGCGGCACCGATACGATCAACCTCGACGACTCCGCTAATGCGGCCGCCAAGAGCGGCATCCTCTCTGCCACGGCCGCAACCGGCTTCAGCCCCGCCCCGATCGACTTCGGCGGCGACACGGGCCTGGCCGCGCTCAACGTCGCCCTTGGCTCTGGCGGGAACACCGTCACAGTGAGCGACACGCCGGCGGCCGCGACAACATCAATCGCCACCGGAACCGGCGCGGACAGCGTCACCCTTCAGAAGACATCCGGGCCGACGACTGTCCGCACCGGCGGGGGGAACGACACCGTGGCCGTCCAGGGGATCAGCGCGGCCGCGACGATCGACACCGGCGTCGGCGTCAACACCGTTCGCGTCGGCAGTGGCGGCCCCTCGACCCTCGACGGCATCCAGGGCGCACTGACCGTACAGGCCAACGCGGCCGATACGCTCACCGTTGACGACAGCGGGGCCGTCGTTACCCGCGTCGCCAGCCTCACGCCCACGACGATCACCGGGCTTGGCATGGCGGCGGGCGGGATCACGTATACCGCCCCGGCCCAGCTCAACCTGCTCCTCGGCTCCGGCGGGACAACACTGGTGGTCGCCGATACGGCGGCCGGAACCACGACCCAGATCACCGGCAACACCGGGAACGACGCGATCACGGTCGCCACCGACTCGGGCCCGACGAGCATCACCACCAGCAGCGGCAACAATGGGGTGGTTATCGAAGGCACCGGCGCCGCGACGACCGTCACCTCGGCCGCCGGAGCGCACAATCAGATAGCCGTCGGTCATGCCGGTAGTGTTGCCGCAATCCGGGCCGCATTCAGCGCTCCTCGGCAACGGGGCGGACCTCGTCACTGTGGACGATCCCGCTGACGCGGCCGGCAAATCCGCCACGCTCACCGCGATCAGCCTGAGGGGCCTCTCCACGGGCGACTTGAACTACGGCGGCCTGACGGCGCTCACGATCAACCTGGGCAACGGTGGCAATACGCTGACGATCGCCTCCACCGACGCCGCCACCGCCACCACCGTCAACGGCGGGGCGGGCGACGACGTCTTCGCCGTTCAGTCCGACGCCGGCCTCACGAGCCTGAACCCCAGAGCCGGCGCGAACCGCGTGGCCGTCCTCGCGGCCGCGGGAGCAACGACGATCACCTCCGCGCTCGGAGCCGTGGACGCGATCACCCTCGGCCAGAGCGGCATCATCGATGGCCTGACGGCCCCGGTTTCCGTCGTCGGTAACGGCGCCGACACGCTCACCGTGGACGATTCGGCGAACGCGCCCGCCAAGACCGTCACCCTGACCCCGACGACGATCGCCGGAGTCGCCGCAGGGACCGTCAACTACAGCGGCGTCGGCACGCTCAACCTGACCCTGGGCGGCGGCAGCGACACGCTTACCGTCACCGATACGGCGGCACTGACGACCACCCATCTCGCCACCGGCGGCGGCGACGACACCGTGACCCTACAGGCCGATTCCGGCCCCACCAACCTCAACACCGGCGCGGGCGCCAACACGGTCGCGATCCAAACGACCGGCGCTGCGACGAGCATCCAAACCGGGGCTTCCGGGACGACGGCGGTCAGCGTCGGCCTCGCTCACAGCGTCGATGGGATTCACGGGGCGCTGAGCGTTGACGGCGGCGGCCAGGGTTCGCTGGTGATCGACGATGCCGCGAATGCTCATACGAAGCGGGCCACACTTGATGGGACGAGCGTCACCGGCATCGCGCCCGCCATGATCACGTACGGGGGCCTCTCGTCGCTGACCCTCGACACCGCCGCGGCCGGCGTCAACCTGACGATCGCCGGGACGACCATCGGGGCCACGACGACCGTCAACGCCGGCGGAGGGAACGACGCCGTCGCCGTCCAGGCGACCGGCGGCCCCTTGACGCTGAACACCGGCGCAGGGTTGAACTCGGTCAGCTTCGGCAGCGCGACGCCATCGACGCTCGACAACATTCGCGGGGCGGTGACCGTCAACGGCAACGGGTCGGACCTTTTGAGCCTCGATGACACCGGCAGCGCCATCGGCCGCACCGGCACGGTTACGGCGACAACGATCATTGGCCTGACCCCGGCGCCGATCACCTACCGCGGGGCGGCGTCGCTCGCCGTCTCGCTTGGCATCGGCAACGACGCCGTCTCGGTCACCTCGACGCACGCTGGCACGGTTACGGTCCTCACGCCGGGTGACGGGGCGAATGCGATTTCCGTAGGCAGCGCCGCGCCGGGCCTGGGCGGAACGGTGGACGGCATTGCCGGGCCGTTATCGATCGTCGGCGCTGGGCGCGATTCAGTCGTGGTTGACGATTCGGGCAACGCGGTTGGAAAGACGTTCACGCTCAACCCGACCGGCCCCGCCGGCATCAGCCCGGCGCCGATCACCTACACCGGCATGGCCAGCGTGACGGTGCGCAGCGGGTCAGGCGGCGACAGCATCATGGTCCGCGACACCATCGCCGGGCAGACACAGCTCTACACGGGCGCCGGGCATGATGTGTTGAGCGTCCGGGCCACCACGGGGCCGCTGACGATCACGACCGGCTCCGGCGCAGACGTCGTGTCCGCCGGCAGCCAGGCTCCCGCGGCCGGCGGCGCTCTCGACACGCTCATGGGTACGCTCACGGTCAACGGCGGCGGAGCGACGACGCTCAACCTTGACGACTCCGGAGCGGCCGCGAGTAAGGCCATCATCGTCGGGCAAAACGTCGTGCGGGGCGCGAGCCCCGGCGGAATCAACTACAGCGGCCTGTCCGCCCTGGATCTGGGCCTCGGCGGCGGCGGCGATGCCGTCCGCGTGTGGGGGACGGCGGCGGGCACGGCGACTTCCATCACCGGCGGCGCTGGCGATGAAACGTTCAATGTGGCGGCCGCCGCAGCCAGCCTCGGCTTTGCTGGGCCTTCGGAATGGCCGCTCGGCGGGCTGCCCGTCGCACTGGCCGGGCCGTTGTCGCTCGACGGCGGCGCGGGGACGAACACGCTTAACGTGGATGACTCGGCGGACAGCATCGGCCGCACGGTGTCGATGGCCCCGGGCTCGATCGGCGGCCTCGGTGGGCCGATCACGTACGCTCATCTCGCGACGCTGGGCGTGCTCCTGGGCAGCGGCAACGACACCGTGTCGATCCAGAGCCCGGACGCGGCCGTCGTCACGACGCTCGACGGCGGGCTCGGCGCCAACAGCGTCGCGGTGGTCATCCCCGGCAGCTACCAAGGCGGCCTGACGCTGGACCGCTTCGCCACGGGCTCGGTCGCGGTGGGTGGCGACCTGGCCGCTCCGCTCCCGATCACCGGCGGGCTGACGTCGGTCACCGTCAGCGGCGCGCTGGTGGGGCCACTGACGCTGACGGCCGGCCTGGGCGCACTCACGGTGAACGGCGCGATGACCGGAGCGGTAAGCGCCGGCGACGATATCAGCCACATTGCCATCGGCGGCGACTTCGGCGGCACCATTTCGGCCGGCGGCGCGATCGGGCCGACCGCGGTCGGCGGAAGCTGGCTCGGGACGCTGACCTCCGGGCAGTCCGTCGGCACGGTGATCGTCAATGGCAATCTGACAGGGGCGCTCTCATCGGGCGCCGGTATCGCAGCGATCTCAATCGGCGGCAGCCTCGCCGGGACGATCACCGCGGCAGGCTTGATCGCCGGGCTTACCGTGGGTCATGACTTCGCCGGCGGCGTTACGGCGACGGCCGACCTGGGCCCGGTCGCCATCAGCGGGGCGTTCAGCGGTCGCCTACAGGCCGGCGGTGCGATCGCGAGCGTGAACATCACCGGCGACACCGGCGGAACGATCCGCGCCGGCGGATCGGTCGGCACGATGTCCCTCGGCGGCAGCGTGGCGGGGTCGATCACGCTTGGCGGCTCCCTTGATGCGTTGACGATTGCCAGCAGCCTGCTCCCCACGAGCGTGCTGAGCGTCGGCGGCCACCTCGGCACGCTCCGAATCGGCGGCGCCGCGGCCGGAACGCTCACGGCGGGGTCGATCGGCACGATCGGCGTCGCCGCGGCAACGGCCGATGCCACGGGCCTGGTGCTCAAGATCACCCAGGGCGGCACAGCGCGATCGATCACGGTCACCCCGGCCGCCGGGCTGCCTTCGACGGCGACGCCGCTGCTCCCCGGGGTCACATTCGGCGTGCTCTACGAAGGCGGGAGCGCGCAGGCGGCGATCCGCATCACCGAGGCGGCCGCCGGTCGGTTCGACCTGGCGCTTTCGGCCCCCACCGGCGCCGCGTACGACCTCGCCCGAATCGATTCGGCCGGCGGCGCGGCGACGGGGCTGCGGAACATCGAAGTCGCCGGGAGCCTCCTCGGCGGGGTGACGGCGGCCGAAAACGCCTACTTCGGCTATAGCGGCGTCGGCCAGCCCAGGGTGCGCGGCGGGAAACCGACGCACAGCACCAGGGCGGCACGCGTCGCGGGCGGCGTCGTGCTGACGGCGGACGCGCTGGGCGCGGTCGCGGTGCGCGACAACCTCCCCGCCGGCGGCATCGCGGCCGCCAGCGTGCAGGGGATCGCCTTCTCCACGCTGACCGACGCCAAGGGCGCCCACTCGGCAACGGCCGCCGTCCAGAGCGCCCGCGGGTTGCGGAAGGCGATGCTCCTGTCGGCCCTGGCGGCCAACCCGGCGACGCACCGGCCCTATGCGGCCGTCGCCCCGGCGACCGAGCCGCTGCGGGTGGTCGTTGGCTCGGCGCCAAAGGTCGGCCTGTTCGCCGGCGCTCGCGGCGGTTTCGACCCGCGCGGCCTGCTGCTGGCCGATGAGTCGAGCGACGGCACCACCGTCACCGCCTTCGCCACCTATACCAACGGCGCCCCCGGCCAGGCCGCCGTCCAGAGCCTCTCGTTCCTGGGGAACGGCGGATCGGTTGACACGTATACGCTCGTCGGCAGCATCGCCAGCACGGGCCCGCTGGGCGACGTGACCCTCCGCGGCGGCAAGGCGGAAGTGCTGCAAAGCCTGACCGCCCCAAGCATGTTCGGGGCGCTGAACGTCCCCGGGGGGACGGTCGTGACGAAGACGGTCGGCTAGGAGCGTCATGAGGCCCAGATCCGCCCGTGCATGGCTCCGAAGGGTGCCAGGTGTTGCAGGCCCCGATTGGGCTAGTGGACGCCACCTGCGACTGCTACAATCTTGACGCCATGACTGCTTTACTCCCACCGGTTCTTCACCCCCGGATCGTTTACCCTGACTCCGACGGCTTGCCGATGGCCGAAAACACGCTGCAGTTCGAGTGGATCGTGACGATCAAGGGCGGGCTGGATCACCTGTTCGCCGACCGCCCTGATGTCTTCGTCGCCGGCGACCTATTCTGGTACCCGGTCGAAGGCCACCCCGAGATCCGCGTCGCCCCTGATGCCCTGGTCGCGTTCGGCCGCCCCAAGGGGCACCGCCTCTCCTATATGCAATGGGCGGAAGGAGGCATCGCGCCGCAGGTGGTTTTTGAGGTCCTGTCGCCGGGCAATCGTTTTGGCGAGATGATGCGCAAGTTCGAGTTCTACCGCCTGCACGGGGTGGAGGAATACTACATCTACGACCCCGACCCGCTGCGCCTGGAGCTCTCCGGGTTCCTGCGCCAGGCCGACAACCTTGTCGAGATTTCATCAATGAGCGGCCACGTCAGCCCGCGCCTGGGCGTCCGCTTCGAGATGGCCGCGGACGGCCTCAGCATCCTCCGTCCCGACGGCAAGCCGTTTCTGACCTATGAGGAAGTCGCCCAGCGTGAAGAACAGGAACGCCTCCGGGCCGACCGGGAACAAGAACGCGCCGAGCAGGAACGGAACCGCGCCGAGCAGGAACGGCAACGCGCGGATCTGGCGGTCGCGGAGGTGGAGCAGTTGCGTCAGCGGCTGAAAGAGTTGGGGGGCGGTACGGCCGGGTGATGCGGAGGGGAACGGTCAAACGCACGATCGTGCCGCCTCAAACTCCACCCACCCTTCAGGCGACGAGGACGCTCGGTTCCGCTCCGAGGGGCGCTACGCCGTAGAGCCCGGCGCTGCAAAGTCATCGCGCGGAGCGGAGGCCAGCGCCTCGGCTCGGCGCTTGACGGCATCCCCCAGTGTCTCAATCGCCCGTCGAATCGCGTCGGCGTGGCCGGGGCTCGCCTCGATCTGCTGGGCGGTCATCGCGTTGCTCGGCAGTGCGAGCGTGATGGACGCCGCTTCGATCAGCTCGGCCATCATCACGCTCAGCGTTTCGAAGAGGGACGCTCGGGCATGCTGTCCGTGAGCCGATGCGCTGATCAGCGCCACCGGCTTCCCCATCAACTCCCCGCTGGAGACGACCCAGTCGAGCGCGTTCTTCAGCGCGCAGGGACGCCGTGCGCATATTCGGGGGAACAGATCATCACCGCGTCGGCGGCCGCCACCGCTGAACGAAACTCCGAAACGGCGGCCGGAACAACGCCCCGATCGAGGTCCGGGTTGTACAGAGGGAGCAAGCCAACGTGCCCGGCGATCTCCACCTGTACCCCCGGCGGCACAAGCGTGGACGCGGCGACAAGCACCGCCAGGTTCGAGGATGCCACCCGAAGGCTGCCACAGATCGCCAGGATGTGCGTCATCGGGCCATCGTAGGCAGCCCGATCTGGCCAAGCCGCCGCGTCTCCCACCACCCAAAAAAGCCCCCCGCGAGCCGCGACCGTGAGAGGGAGCGGTCAGCCTCCCGCGGCGCTGCGCGAGATGTTCGAACGCTCCAGCCCCGACCGCTCCCGAACGAGCATGCGGAAGAACGTCCATTTGAAACGGCGGCTTCCGACGAGCCGCGCCGGTCCGGAAGCGGGGTCCGCCGGAGGCGGGCATCGACCGCGGATCGAACACCGCGGTCGTCGAGTGCGACGACTGCTTGCTTCCATGCCGGCGCCGCTCATTCGACACGGTGCCGCGGTTCGGCCTCGTTCCAGGCAACCTCAAGCGGGCGCGAGATCGCGCGTTGACGCACGGACTCATCCCGCTAGCCTGTCGCTTCGTCGTTAACCGGCCGAGGATCGTGGCAGCACCTTCAACCAACCCAAAGCCGAGCGCTCAGCCCTCGGCGGCGGCCGATGCGTCGGCCAAGGCGGCACCGAAACGCGCCCTGTCGCCGGCGGCCGCCGCACTGGCGGCACGGGTGGACGCCATGCCCAGCCGCGAGCTGCTGGCGTGGATGTTCGGCTTCCTTTCCCCCGTCAAGCCGCAGGTCTTCTTCGCCAGCCTCTGGCTTGCCCTCTGCTGCGGCGCCGAGGTGCTGACGCTGCGCCAAAGCGGCATCGCCGTCGATTCAATCCAGCGCCTGCGCGCCCCGGCCGCCGGAGCCGGGCGCCGGGCTTCTGGGCGTGGCTCTGGAGCGGGGAAGGCCAGCCGCTGAGCGTCGCCCGCCTGCTCCACTCCGTGGCCGATAAGGACCTGGCCGTCCCGCTGCGCGATGTCATCCTGATGTTCATGGCGCTCACCGGCGTGCTCCTGGCGCTGCGATACCTGACGACGGTCTCGCGCACCAAGATGAGCATGTCGATGGTCTACTACATTCGCGAAGCGGTCTACGACAAGCTGCAGCGTGTCGGGTTCGGCTTCCACGATGCGGTCAGTTCCGGGCAGCTCATCAACCGAGCCTTGAGCGACCTTCAGAACGTCCGCGCGTTCATTGAAACAGCGGTGCTCACCTCGCTCGATATCGGGTTGATCGTCACGGGCAACATCATCCTGATCTTCTTCACCTCGAAGTGGCTGGCGCTGCTCTCGCTGCTGCCGCTGCCGATTTGGACGTGGTACATCCTGCGGTTCAGCCGCAAGATCCAACCGGCCGCCAAGTCGGTGATGGAGGCGGAGGACAAGGTCGTCTCGGTCCTGACCGAGAACATCGCCGGCGTCCATGTGGTGAAGGCGTTCGCGACGGAGCAGGTCGAGATCGGCAAGTTCAACGCGGGCTGCGAGACGTTCCTCGGCCGCGTGACGACGCGGATCCGCCTTTTCGCCGACTTTACGCCCGTGATCCGTACGATTGCGACGGCCTCTTACCTAAGCCTCTTCCTCGCTGCGGGCATTCTCATCATCGACGGTTGGATCCAGATCGGCGCGCTGCTGGTGCTGGGCGGCGCGATGAGCCAGATCCTCGCGCGGCTCCAGCAGGTGTCGGTCATCAACGAGCAATACCAGAACGCGATCGTCAGCGCCCGGCGGCTGTACGAGGTGCTCATGGCCGACCCGACCGTCCCCGAGGCCCCAGGCGCGCCCGCCCTTCCGGCGGGGCCGGGCGCGGTTCGGTTCGAGCGCGTCACCTTCGGCTACGACCCGGCGAAGCCGGTCGTGAAAGACGTTAACTTTGATGTGGCGGGCGGCAGCGTGGTGGCCGTGGTCGGCCCGACCGGCGCGGGCAAGAGCACGCTCGTGGCGCTGATCTCCCGCTTTTATGACCCGCAGCAGGGGCGTGTGCTGATTGACGGCATGGACATCCGCGACGTCGGCCTGACGGCGCTGCGAACGCAGGTGAGCATCGTCTTCCAGGAGACTTACCTGTTCAGCGACACCGTCGCCGGCAACATCGCCTACGGCCGCCCCAACATCAGCGAAGGGGACATTGAGGCGGCCGCCCGCCTCGCCCAGGCACACGACTTCATCGAAGAGCTCGCCCTCGGCTACCAGACGATGCTCGGCGAGCGCGGCAGCAGCCTCTCCGGCGGCCAGCGGCAGCGGCTGGCGATCGCCCGCGCCATCCTCACCAACCCGCGGGTGCTGATCCTGGATGACGCCACGGCGTCGGTGGACCCCGAGACGGAGGACATGATCCGCCGCGCCATGCGCGTGGTGATGAAAGGACGGACGACGTTCGTCATCGCCCACCGCATCAGCACTGTAAGGCAGGCGGACCTGGTCCTGGTGGTCGAAGGCGGCCGCATCACGCAATCGGGCACGCACGCCCAGCTCATGGCAGAAGAAGGCCACTACCGCGAAATCGCCGCCGTCCAACTCCACGGCGACGAAATCGCCCTCACCCCCGAAGGCCTTCCCGCCAGCCACATGGACCGCGTCCGCGACGCCGAACGCTACGCGACCGTGCCCGCGGGTCGCGCGGTTGACCGAACGGCGGAGGCCGGGGAAACGGCGGACATCTGACGCTCGATCGAGACAAGTCAAGAGAGTGAACGCGCCAGGACAAATTGGGCGTCAGAGCAAGTTGTCTTTGCCTCGGTCCGCATACTTTGGCCAGCCGAAGCCTCCGCTCGGCGCTTCGACGCCGAGCTCGCAACGTGGGCCCGTCGGCAGCGACGGCTTTTTCTTTCCACCGGGTTGTCGAAGCGAGCCGTCCGCTCGCATCGACTTGAGCAGTTCGACCAGGAACGTGCCGACGCCCTCGGCCAGCGGATCGCCCTTGTCGGCATCCGACCGTCTGCAAACGCGGGTCGTCCCATCGGGGGACCGCAACGTCACCGTCGCCTCGTCGCAATAGGCTCGAAACGCGTCGCGCCAGAGCGGTCGATCCACCGTGGCGAAGCGTTCGTGAGTATGCGTGCCGTCCGGCGCACCGCCGGGGCGGGTGTCCAGTTCCAGCCAGACGTACGGCAGCACTTCCCCGCCATCGCTCAGGTCGAACGTCAAGTCAATTCGGGTGAGCGGCGGGTGCGAGGGGTGCGAAGCCGGAGCCTTGTTCAACGCGGCGTATCGGCTCAAAGCGTGCTTGAGCGACTTCCGCAGGACTACCGCGTCCTTTGACAAGTCGAGCATGACCTCCGCCTCGGCATGCGGCTCGGGCGGCTTCCGCTTGCCGGCAAGCTTTCCTTTTTTTGCTGGCGCGTCGAAAGACGACTTCCTCTCCTCCTTTGGGGTCATGAGGCGAGGGATGGGAGACGCGGCGGACGAGAATCAGTAGCCCGTCCGCGTCATACGTGAGTGAGTCGGTGTGACGGTAGGCCCGTCTCTCCGTCTTCCTGGCGTAGCCTCCGCTGGCCCCCGTTATCTCGATCCGGGCAATGCGGCCGTCTTCGTATATGTACTCCTCCAACCCGTTCCCCGCTCTCGCGACATCCTCGTGCGTCAGGATCCGGCCGTCCTTGAATCGCTGACGTGTTACGTTGATGACGCCTTTGTCGCGGTGGTGATCGTAGAGCGCCCCTTCGATCACATCGGGCGCGTGAACGAAGAAATGTTCCGAAAAAAGCCCGTCGAACGCGGTGTACTCGCGGATGACGGTGGTTCGGCCTGTCTGGTCGATCCCATACTGGTGCGCCCCGTCTTTTACCTCGGCGGGGGGGGTTGCCATCTTCCGCCCGCGCGGCGGGTGATACCGCTCGAACTGGAATGGCTTGACCTCATGGATTTGGTTCGTGGCCCATTCCCACCGAACGACGAGGGCTTCACATGCCTTCTTCAGTTTCGGATAGTTTGCCACAGCCTGACGGTACACGTCGTCGAGTTTTCTCATGCGTCACCTCCAATTGTCGTCCTACCTCCGAGGCATCCCGCGCTTCACCTCGTCACGCGGCATCCACCCAGCGGGAATCCGCTCGCGCAGCAGGGTGTCATTGATCGTCTCTTCCATCGACAGGTCGTAATGTTCCGGCAGGAGCGTGCCGACGCAGCGTGACTTTGTCCCGTCCCACAGCCACCACGTCCGTTCGCCCGTCTCAAAGCATTGGTTGTACGCCTTCATCAACGGCCACCGCTCGAACCGCTCAGGGATCGGCTCGTTGGCCACAATCGTCACCAGCCGCCGATGGCATGCGGCGCCGAGCGGGAAGAAGAAGCAATAAAGCTCCGCTTCCCGCACCAGGTTGCCGAACGCCTGTGGTCGGCGAATGTAGACGCCCGGCAGAAGACGCAGGAGGGCGCCGAAGCGAGGCGGTTGCTTGTGATGTTTTACATACTGGACGTAAGCCAGGCGCCCATCAGGCAGAGGCACCTCGACCACGTCACCCAGCTTGGGGCGGACTCGGGTCACGATCATGGCCTCACTCCGTTTCAGATCCGCCCGCCGACGCGTCGAAGCGACCACCATCAGCTTACCTGTGACTCCGACCCGATCCTCCCATCAATCGGCACCTGCGCCTCTGCCCGCCAGACCCCGGCGTCGCGCCGATACCGCGTGACCAGCGACTGCTGGAAGCACTTCCCATCCCACGCGCGCACCGCGACGGTGCAGAGGTCGGGGCTGACGGTGATCCAGTTGTACGCATTGGGCTCGCCGCGGCGGCGGGTGCTGGTGGCGGTACCGGCCTGGATAGACAGGATCGATCGCTTCGCCGCCTTATGGTGCGAGCGAACGTCGTCGTGATAGGCCAGGTGCAGGTGACCGGCAAGGAGCATGTCAACGCCGAACGCTTCCATCTGGTCGAGGTACGTTTCCGCCCCGATGACGATGTCGGCACCAGGCTCGCGCGGCGGCGGGATGAACGGGTGGTGCGTCACCACCACCTTAAAGACCTCCGGCGGCAACGCGGCGACGCGGAGCCGCGCGTCGAGCAGTTGTTCCTCGCTGATCCAGCCGCTCTTGTGCGTGAAGGAGCGGGCGGTGTTGATCCCCAGGACGAACAGCTCCTCGTCCTGATACGACGGCCGCAGGTCGCGCGAGATGTACCGGTTGTAGTTCTGGAGCGGGAATAAAAAGCGGCTGATGACGTCGTACATCGGGACGTCGTGATTCCCCGGCACGAGGATCTGCGGCGTGGGGAGCCGGGCGAGATAGGCGGCCGCCTCCTCAAACTGGCCCGCTCGGGCTCGCTGCGTGAAGTCGCCGCTGACGACCACCAGGCTCGGCGATCGCGCCGCCAGGTCCTCCACCAGCCCCTCGGCGACCGGCCGATCCAACTTGCCGAAGTGAAGGTCCGATAGGTGCGCAATCGTTCGCATGGGGGTTGCAAGGATGTCGAAAGCGGGCCGCCGATCAAGCGCCGCATCCGGCTTCCGCCGTGTCCGCCGCGCGGATCTTTACTCAAACGTTTATCGTATTTGCCCTCGCGTGCGGCCGGGGAGCCGGTAAGCTTCCCTTTCCCCGACGGGGTTCAGCAAAAACGTCGCGAGAAGGGAAGATCTTCGTCGATTGCGCCACTGAAGGATCTGGGCTTGCACAATGAATCGTCCGCTGTTGCTCGGGATAAACATCGGGGGAAGCCGCTCGAGCGTCGTCATGGGCGACGGGTTCGGGAACGTCGCGGCGCGCGAAGAAACCGCGACAGCCGGCCCGGAGCAGACCCTCGATAAGCTCATCGCCGCGGCAAAATCGGTCCTCGCCAAGGCCCCCCCCGCGCAGGCCCCGCTGGCGTGCGGGATTACCAGCGGCGGCCCCCTCTCCACGCGCGACGGACTGATCCTCTCGCCGCCGAACCTGCCAGGGTGGGATTTTGTGCCGGTCGTCAAGCTGGTGACCGAAGAGCTGCGGATTCACGCCAAGCTCGAGAATCGCGCCAACGCGGCCGCCCTCGCCGAGTGGCGCTGGGGCCTGGGCCAGCGGATCGATGACCTGGTCTACCTCACCTGCGGCACCGGGATGGGCTCCGGCATTATCCTCAGCGGCCGCCTCCATCGCGGCCGGCAGGACCTGGCCGGCGAGATCGGCCACGTGCGGCTGCTGCACCTCGGCCCCGTCGGCTATCACAAGGCCGGCAGCGTTGAAGGCCTCACCAGCGGCCGCGGCCTGGCCGAGCTGGCCAAGCTCCGCATGCAGGAGACCCATCAGGCGAGCCTGCTCGACAAGCTCTCTCTCCACGCCGTCGATTCGCGCAACGTCTGCGACGCGGCGCTGGCCAACGACACCTTCGCGCGGGGGATCGTTCTCGAATCGGCCTGCTTCCTCGGCAAAGCGTGCGCGATGCTGATCGATCTGCTCAACCCGCAGCGCATCAGCCTCGGTACGCTGGCGCTGCGCCTCGGCCGCCTCTATATCGACGAAGTCCGCCGCTCCGCCCGCGAAGAGGCCCTCCCCAGCGCCTTCGAAGCCTGCGACATCGACGCCGCCGCCCTGGGAGAGCGGGTGTATGACCTCGGCTGCCTCGCCGTCGCCTCCCTGGCGGCCGATGAGGCCGACAAGGCCCTGGTAGACCAGAAGGCGAATGACTCGCTCGATGTCGGCGCTCTCCTGGAATAGCACTCGCGGCTTTCGCCCTCTTCCCAAATCGTCTACGGCCGCGTCATTTTGAAGATGCCGTGGTCGGTCTTCGATCGGTACGTGCAGACGTATTCCACCGGCGAGGCGTGGCCTTCGTAGTGGTAGGCGCCGCCGGCGAGCCAGCCGAGGTCGGCGTCTCCTTCCAGCCGCACGTCCGACCCGTTGTCCGATGGCTTTGCCATCAGCGGCATGGAATAGCCGAACTGGAAGATCTTCCAATAGGTCGCGTGGTAGTCGGCGTTAAACGTTTCGTCCCCCGTGCGGGTGATGATGCAGCGAAGCGCGCCGGAATGGTGGTTGGCTTCGCTTTCCCACGTCCCCTGCCAGCGCCCTTCGATGGTTTGCGGCGCGGTGAGGGCGGCGGCAGGGGCGGCCGCCTTCCATTTCGTCTCGTATGACGAACAACCGCACAGGAGCGAAAGGCTTGTCAACGCGATGAGCCGATTGCACTTCCGGGGCGGCTTGGGTGGGGCGGTTTCAACCATCTACGAATGGTAGCAAGACCGCCTGCCCGTCGCACCGGCCCGGCGGGAGGGGAACGCGGGCTCGGTGTGGCAACCTTCGTGGCATTGAGCGAGCGACGCCTATTCTGATCTGGCGGGACGTTGCCGCTCGGGTGCCATGACGCCGTACTCGCGATGGGATGGACGAAGGATTGTCCCCGTTTGCTCCGAGGTGGGGGTGGAGTTAGCCTCGGCCGCGTGCTGATCGGCATTCTTAGCGACTCCCACGGCCACGCCGACGCGATGGCGGCCGCCGTCCGCGCTCTTCAGGAGGCGGGGGCCGAGTACCTGATTCATTGCGGTGACGTCGGGCCGGCGGCGATGCTCGATTCGCTCGCCGGCCTGCCGGCCGCCTTCGTGTGGGGGAACACCGACTGGGAGCGGGATGAGCTGCTCCGATATGGCGAGCACCTCGGGCTGACCAGCGCCGGCGCGATGGCGGACCTGACGCTGGACGGGAAGCGCATCGCCGTCATCCACGGCCACGACGCGGCCCTCAAACGAACCCTCCTCGAAGGTCAGGAATACGACTACTTGTTCCAAGGGCACACGCACGTGGCCCGAGCGGAAGTCTTCGGCCGGACCCGCATCATCAACCCCGGCGCCCTTTATCGCACGCCGGCCCGGAGCGTCGCGACGGTCGAGCTATCCACGGGCCGACTCCGGTTCCTGCCGGTAAAAATCTAATGGCGACCTCCGCCGTGCGCCGGTGTTAGAATCCGCCATAAATGAGCGCCGACAACGCCCCAGCGCCAACCTCGTTCGACATTCGCACCTTTCAAGCGGGGGACTTGTCGGCGTGCCGGTCGCTCTATTCGGACGGGCTGATCGGCGGGAAGCTCGCCGACAACGACACCGGCTTTGACATCGACGACATCCAATCCGCGTACCTGTCGCAGGATGGGTGCCACTTCTGGGTCGCCGTCGCCCCGGCCGCCCCGGCCCCGCCGGCCGGCGAGAGCCCGTTTTCCGGAGGCGACGGGAAGTCCGCACCCGGCGCCTGTCCCTTGCGGGTGGTGGGGATGATCGGCGTGCAGCAGCACGAGCCGGGCGTCGGAGAGATCCGGCGGCTGCGGGTCGCCCCTTCGCACCGCCGCCGCGGGATCGGCAGCGCGCTCGTCGAGCAGGCGCTCACGTTCTGCCAGGCCCGGGGGTACCTTAAGATCACACTCGACACGTTCGTCGATCACGAGCCGGCGATCCGACTGTTCCGCAAGTTCCACTTCCGTCACGAGCGGACGCGAAAAGTGGGGGAGCGGGAAATGCTCTATTTCTATCTCGACCTCTACGCGGAAGACCGGAAAGAGCCGTAACCGAACCCGGCGCGACGCGAGAGCCGAGTCCCCGAACGCGCTCGCGCGGCGCGCCCCTGCACGCGTCCCCGAGAGCCCTTGATCGCGCCGCAACGCGCATCTACGCTCATGCGCCCCGCTTCCGGCCCGATCGTCGGCCACCGGCGTTGCGGGCACTCGCGCGGGATGAAACGAAGGAGCTCAGAATGAACAGCAGCCGACGCTCGGTCGTCGTGGCCATGGCCGGATTAATGCTTTGCATGGCGGGCGGCATCGCCGTTCGCACGGCCGCGGCCGAGGAGAAGCGCAAGAGCTACACCGAGCCGCCGAAAATGGTCATCGACCCGACAAAGGATTACACCGCCACGATCGATACCGACAAGGGGAAGATCGTCTGCAAGCTCTTCGCCAAGGATGCCCCGCAGACCGTGAACAACTTTGCCGTGCTGGCGAAGGACCACTTCTATGACGGCCTGACGTTCCACCGCGTCATCCCCGAGTTCATGATCCAGGGCGGCGACCCCGAAGGCACCGGCACCGGCGGCCCGGGCTACAAGTTCAAGGACGAGATCAAGGACAACCCGCACAAGTTCCGGGTCGGCTCGCTCGCGATGGCCAATGCCGGCCCCGACACCAACGGCAGCCAGTTCTTCGTGACCCACGTCGTCACCGACTGGCTCGACGGCCACCACACCATCTTCGGCCAGGTCACCGAAGGCCAGGACGTCGTCAACGCGATCCAAAAGGGCGACAAGATCAAGACGATCGTCGTCGAGGAAGCGGGGAAGAAAAGCTGAGGCGGAAAGGTTGAATGCTGATCGCTGAATGCTGAATGCTGAATGAAATCGGGCGGCCCGACCGCCCCATCCTCATTCAGCATTCAGCATTCCGACTTCCGCCTTTCCTTTCCCCTCCGCCCGTGTCCTATTGATCGAACGGGCCACTTGCGATGTGGTGAATTGTACGGATGGGCCCGCCATCTGGGGGGAGTCGTTCGGCCGCGATTCGGGTTGACTTGGCGGTATGAACAGGATGCACTATGGGGGTTGCGGGTCGCGCTCGAGGTGTCCGTGTCACGGTGCTCCGCGCTCGCAACGGGTCCGCTTGGCGGATCCTGGTCTCGCCCCCCCCGTTCCCGAGGAGAACCCATGAACCGCATCGCGATCGCTCTTTGCGTCACGCTGGCCCTGCTCGCCGGGTCGCGCTTCTTCGTTTCGGCGGCCGCGGACGACAAGGACGACACCCACGCCCTCATCGGCAAGGCCGCGCCCGACTTCAAGCTAAGCACGGCCGACAAGAAGGAAGCCAAGCTCGCCGATTTCAAGGGTAAGGTGACGCTCGTTGACTTCTGGGCCACCTGGTGCCCCCCTTGCCGCGCGTCGCTGCCGCACCTCCAAAGCTTGAGCGACAACAAGGAACTGGCCGAAAAGGGGTTCAAGGTGCTCGCCGTCAGCACGGATGAGGAAGACGGGACGGCCGCCGAGTACCTGAAGAAGAACAACCTCAGCTTCACGACGCCGCTCGACCTCAAAGGCACGGTCGCCGAGTCATACAAGGTGAAGTACTTCCCGACCACGGTCCTCATCGGGCGCGACGGGAAAGTGAAGGAAGTCTTCGTCGGCTACAGCGAAGCGATCGCCAAGAAGGTCGATGAGGCCGTCGAAGCCGCGGTGAAGGAAAAGGCGCCTGGGGCCACCTAAGCTGTTCGGGCGTTCGTTCGGATCGGGGCCACCCCATGATGCGTCGTCAAACGTTTCCATCGGCCCGATCGGTTCGCGTTCGCGCCCCGGGCATTGGCGGTGCCTGGGTCACGCGCGTCGCAGCCGCGATCTTCTGCGTGGCGGCCGCCATCCCGGCCCTGGGCGCCGCGCCCGAACCGGCGGCCGCTCACGACGTCCGTCTGCCGCTTCACGATGGCAAGGTGCGGATGTCCGACGTCGGCGCCGTGCTCTGCCGGGAATTCAAGCTCGGGAACATCAGCGTGCCGGCGGGGGAGTTCGACCTTCAGGGCGGCGATGGGCCGCGATTCGTGACGGCCCTTAACGCGTCGCTCGGGGAAGGATGCTGCCTCAGCCTCGTCCCGGGAGCGGTTGTCTTTCATGTCGAGCCGGCGAAGTTGCCGTCCGGTTGCGAGCGCGCCCAGCGGGCGGCCCGGGCGTTAATCGCGATCGAATCCCCGAAAGCGACGGCCGCCCTCGGGCAGTTGTACGGGCTCCATCTGCCCGAGCGCGTGGACGTCCGTGTGCCGCTGGTCATCCTGATTCATGGGTTGGACTGCAACATCGGCGTCTGGGGCGAGATGAGCGGCCGCCTCCAGGCGGCCGGGTATCAGGTCGGCCTGTTCGGCTACCCGAGCGACGGCCCCATCGACGACAGCGCCCGCCTGCTGACCGATGAAATGACCCGGCTGCGCGTCCGCTATCCTGGCCTCGACGTCAGTTTTGTCTGCCACAGCATGGGCGGCCTGGTCGCGCGGGATTACATCGAAGGGCCGCACTATCGCGGGGGCGTCAGCCATCTGATCATGGTGGGGACGCCCAACGCGGGCTCCAAGTGGGTGCGCTATCACCTGGCGCTGAAGGCCCAGCAGCAATACTTCCTCTGGAAGTACCAGCCCGACTGGAGCGTGACGTGGGCAATCACCGACGGCGTCGGCGAGGCGGCCGACGACCTGCATCCCGGCTCCCCCTTCCTGAAGAGCCTGAACGCCCGGCCGCGACGGGACGGGGTGAAGTACACGATCGTCGCCGGCAACCACCACCCGGCCGACCTGATCGAGGCCGATTGGGTCGAGACTGTCGCCGGCTGGGCCCCGACCCGCGTCAGCGGCTGGTGGGGCATCCGCCAGTGCCGAACCCGCCTGATCGCCAAGGCCGAAACGCTCCGCGCCGCCCCTTGCGACTGCGACGGCCCCGTCACCCTGGAAAGCGCCCGTCTCACCGGCGTCAACGACTATCAAATCGTCCCCGCCGATCATGCCTCCCTTGTCTGGGGCCTCCAAGCCGCGGCGTGGCCGATCATCAAGGATCGGTTGGGGCGGTGAGTGTGCGGGCGCTCCGCCCGTCACTGCGTTGTCTTCCACCACAGTTCGAGCATCAGCAGTGCGTATAGCCGCTGGGAGTGGTCCGCATAGTATTGATCGTGCTCTTCAAGCATTCGCTCGATGACCGGCCGCCGAAAATGGGTCGCGGCAAAGGCGTCGTTCGCCAGGAGACCGCCGAAGAGCATGTCGCGCAGGTCGCCGCGGAACCAATCCCCAATCGGGACGCCGAAGCCCATCTTCTTTCGCGTGTAGACGGTCCCCGGCAGCTCATGGGCGAACGCCTCGCGCAGCAACCGCTTGGGGCCGCCGCGCAGGAGCGAGTCGGTTGATAGCGCCGCCGCGAAGCGAACCAGGTCGGGGTCCATGAACGGGCTGCGCACTTCGAGCGCGTGCAGCATGGACGCCCGATCGACCTTGGTCAGCAGGTCGCCGGGAAGGTAAGTGACGCGATCCGTCGCCAGTGCGGCTTGGACGTCGTCGCGGTGCGGCAGGCCTGGGATCGCCGCCGAGGCACGAAGCGACTCGTAAATCGCCGCCAGGTCGGCCGGCCGCCCGCCTTCGCTCGCCGAGGAGAAGCCCGGGCGCAGCAGGTCCGCCAGCATCGCATCATCGAACAGGCTGATGTAGCGGGCATAGCGCTGCGGCGGCGCATCCGACAGCGGCGCGAGGAATCGCTTGAGGCGCGACATCTGTCCTTTAGGGTGGGACCCGGGCAGCCGCTGCCAGACCGTGCTCCCCAGGATCGCCTTCGCGGCCGGAACGGCATCGACGCGGCCGCCGAGGAGCATCGCCCGGTATCGGTCGTAGCCGCCGAAGAGCTCATCGCCGCCATCGCCGCTCAGCGCGACTTTGACATACTGCCGGGTTTCCCGCGCCAGGTAATGGGTCGGCAGCGCGGAGGAGTCCCCAAATGGCTCCCCGTAGGCCGCCGCCAGCTTCGGCAGATCGGACGCCGCGTCCGGCCGGACGACGAAGGCCCGGTGCTTGGTACGCAGATGCCGCGCGACGATCTGCGCATAGTGCGATTCGTCGTATCGCGGGTCGTCGAACCCGATCGTGAACGTCATCACCGGTTGATCCGCCGGTACGACCGCCCGCATGGCGGCCGCGGTGATCGAGCTGTCGATCCCCCCCGACAGAAAGCACCCCAGCGGCACGTCCGACACCAGTTGCCGCCGGACCGCCTGGAGGAACAATCGCCGGGCTACGTCCGCGGGCTCGCCTGCCTCGCCGGCGCTTTCGGGATCGGCTTCGTTCGCGCGGAAGTAGGTTTCGGCCCGAACGCCCCGATCGACGACCAGCCACGTCGATGGCGGTAGTGTCCGCACGCCGCGATAGATCGACCCCTCCAGGATGTACCCGTTCCGAAGGTACTGCTCGACCGCCGCCGGATCGACCGTGCGATCGACCCAGCTTAAGGAAGCCAGCGCCGGCAGCTCGCTGGCGAAGGCAACGGCCGCGGGATTGTCGCCCCCGCCCGCAGCGACGGCGTAGTACAGCGGCTTCTGCCCCATTCGGTCGCGTGCGAGAAAAAGCCGCGCGGTCGGCGCGTCCCAGATCGCGAAGGCGAACATCCCATTGAGTCGCTCGCAGCACGCCGGCCCCCAGGCCTCCCAAGCAGCCAGCAGCACCTCGGTATCGCCGCGGGTCCGCCATTCCCGCCCGGGCAGCAGCCGGGCAAGCTCGTCTCGCAGCTCGCGAAAATTGTAGATCTCCCCATTGAAGACGAGCCAGCGGCCGGCTGAATCGGTGAACGGCTGGTTCGCGCGTGGGTCCGGGTCGAGGATCGCCAGCCGCCGGTGCGCCAGAGCGACTTGCGGCGCCCCGGCGCGGCCCCGGATGAACCGCTGAAGTGGATCCCAGCCCCGTCGGGCCCGCGGTGCGCCATGCGCGCAGACATCGCCTGGAGCGTATCGCGATCGATCCGATATCGCTCCTGCCAAGCCACCACGCCCGCGAATCCGCACATGCAACCCTACGCCAGAACCTGCCCGCCAGCCGGGCGGAAGCACCTCACGCCGCCGGCCGCGAATTATAGGGATGGCGCCCGAGACGCACAGCCGCGCTCCGTAGCAGGCACACTCCGTGTGCCGTGGCTCAACCTGGAGCAATCAGCGCAGGAAGAGCGACGGCAGACGGAGTGTGCCTGCCCCAGCGGCTATTCCACCGGGAACTCAAGCATATGGTCGGCCCCGGCCTCGGGGTATCGCAGATCGATGCGGCCGCGGAGTTCCAGGGTGACGAAGCCCTTGACCAGCTCCGTCCCCAGGCCCGTGGTCGTCGGCTGGCGCGTGGCGGGGCCGCCGGTTTCGGTCCAGTGGAGGCGGACGAAGCGCGCCGTCGTGCCGCCGGGGATCAGGCGGTTGAAGAGCTGCCACAGGATATGCAGGCGGCCGCCCTGGACGCTGTGGGCGCCATACTTGCAACTGTTCGTGAACCACTCCACCAGGATCATGGACAGCGGGGGCGTTTGCCTGGCCGAGATCGCCAGCGGCGGGCCGTCAACCATCGGGCGGATGCGGTGCGGCGCGAGCTGGTCCACGGCCGACATGAGGGACGTGACCAGGGTCTTGAGATCGACGGCGCGGAAGTCGGTGTCGGCGAGGAGCTTCTGGGTGTGGCTCATCGCCAGCAGACGGCCTTCGATCGCGTCGGCGAAACTTTTTACGCCGCTGGCGGTGTTCCGCATCATCGAAACGAGGCTGATCAGCCCGGTGAGGTTATTGCGGACGCGGTGGTCCAGCTCCAGGGCCAGGCGGCGGTTGAACTCGGCGACCTGCATCGCCTCGTCGGCCGCCATTTCGGCCTTGCGGGCGCCGTCGTCGGCGCGCTTCTCGCTCTCACGTAGGAGCTGCTCGAACCGGGAGCGGTCGGTGATGTCAAAGCCGACGCCCTGGTATTCGGCGACGTTCCCGTCACGGTCGCGGATGACGCCCCCCTGCCACAGGATCGTCCGCCACTGGCCGCGGACTTCGCATCGCTGCTCCAGCGTGAACGTGTGCGGCGGGCGCTTGAGCCGCTCCATCGCGGCTTTGGTCGCCTCAATGTCGTCGGGGTGGACGTGGGCCAGCACGCTGTCGCCCACCTTGCCGCCGAAGGTGCGCTGGTGCGCGGCGTTCACGTACGTGATGCGCCCCCGGGTGTCGGATCGCGAAACCAGGGTCTGCTGACTGTTAAGAATGCTCGCGTAACGCTGCTGGTTCTGCCGGAGTTTTTCCTCCACCGCGCGCCGCTCCTCGATCTCACGGCGAAGCGCCTCGTTGGCGGCCGTCAGCTCCGACGTGCGCTCCTTGACGCGCGTCTCCAGCCAGTCACGGGTCTCGCGCAGGGCCTCCTCGGCGCGCTTGCGGTCGGTGATGTCCAGCGCAATGCCGACCGTCCCGGTGATCGTGCCGTCAGCGGCGCGGAGCGGCTCGACGTGGCTGTGGTAGACGCGGTCGGCCCAAACCTGGTCGTACGTGATCGATTCGCCCCGCAGCGCCTTGTGATGCGCCACGATCGCCGGGAGGTCGCGGCCGTTGCCGTCCACGACCTTGAAAAAGTGCAGCAGCGTCATCCCGTTCGCTTCGTCGGTCCCCAGGCCCAGGCCCTTCAGCCCGGCCCCCATGCTCGACGTGAAGCGGAGGTCGGCGTCGGTGGTCCACAGGATAGCCGGCACGCGCTCGGCGAGCAGCCGCAAGCGCTCCTCGTTGCGACGCAGCGCCTGCTCCATCCGGTGCAGTTCGGTGACGTCGGTGAATGAGCCGACCGTGCTGACCATCGCCCCCGACGCGTCCAGCACCGGAGCGCCGGAGACGACCACATGCCGCCGGCCGCCGCGCGCGCCGATCAACTCCGCCGAATAGCTGCTGGCGATCCCGCGCGATCGTTTTTCCAGCTCGCTGCGCACGCGTTCCCAGCAGTCGGGGACGAAGAACGATTGGAAAGACCGTGCGCCGGGCTTGGTGAGGTCTTCGTGATCCTCCAGCTCGAGCATCGTCCGCATCGCCGAATTAACGTACAGCGTCCCTTGCCCCAGCGCGATCTGCCAAATGCCCACCGCGCTGTGGTCGGCCAGCGCCTGATAGCGGATCTCCCCGTCGCGCACGCGCGCTTCGGCATCCTTGAGCCGCGTGATGTCCGTGTTGGTCCCGACGTACCCAATGAGGCGGCCGTCGCCGTCGTAGTCCGGCACGAACTGCCCCAGTGCCCACACAACCCGCCCACCCGGATGGACGAACCGGTACTCCGACCGAAACGGCCGCCCTGTCCGGCGGGCGGTCTCGGTCTCGACGCTCACCCGCGGCCGGTCATCCGGGTGCAGGTTCCGCATCCAGCCGCGGCCGCATGCCTCGTCGGGCGACATCCCAAGCATCTCGGCGCATCGGTCATTGACATAGATGCAGTTCCCCTCGGCGTCGGTATTGAAGATCCCGACGGGCGAGGCCTCGGTGAGCGCATGGAACCGACGTTCGCGCTGCCGCATTTCGGCGAAGGCGCGTTCGCGCGCCCGTTCTTGCCGCAGTCGGATCAACTCCCCGGCCGCCCGGTCGGCGAAGGTGCGAACGACCGCGCCGCCGAACGCCGGGGGCTCGGCGGTGCGATCGTCGTAGACCGCCAGGATGCCAATCGTCCCCCCGTTCTCATTCGGCAACGGCATCGCGATGAGGCGCTTTGCCCCCAGGTGGGCCGCGAGCCGCTCGTGGGGGATCGCGCCGGGAAGAAGCTCACCCAATGACAATGCGGCGAGCCCCGAGGCGGGGGCGTCGCCGGCGTCGATGCCAATCCACGCGTCGAACGCGGAGGCCTCGGCCGGGGAGGGCCCGTCGGATGCGGGAGAATGCCACCGCGCCAGGGTGTGAAGGTGCAACGTCGGCGGGCGCGCGCTCCCGGCGCCCCAGAGCCGTGCGGCGTGTTCGGCGTCCGCCGGCTCGATCTCGTCCGACGCGGCCGAATCCTCCGGCTGCGGGGGTTCTGGAGCTGCATCGGCGCCGCGCGTCGTGGGCGTCGGGGAAGAACTAATATCATCGTCGATCGCGCCAGGGAGCAATTCAGCGACGATCCCGCCGTCAAAACCGAGCGCCGCGGCCAATGAGTGGGCAAGGGCTTGGAGGAACGCGTCGCCCACGGCGGTCCCGGCGCGCTCAATTACCTGCCACACCGCCTCGGCCGCCGATGTCGCCGGCGCATGCGGCACGATATCGCCGGGGGCCGGCAACAGGGCGTGTAACAACCCATGTACGTCCTCCGCGCGATGCATCAAGATCGATTTTCCGACCGCGGCCGGTTATTTGCAATTGAAACGTTTTACAGGCCGTCGGAGTGGGCGTGTTCTTCGTCTTCTGGTAGGGCACGCACGGCCTGCCGCTTCGACGCCCGGGCGGGGATGTGGCGCGTAAAGTACCAGGACACTCACTCTGACCCTTGCGACGGCGTGACGTATGCGAAAGAGGCGGATTTCCAGGTGGCGGCCGACGTCAACTCGTATTGGTCTGGCCGTGGTACGCGCGGTACCCAGGTACAATCTGTTGAGAAACCTGGTGTTGAAGATTTGCACATCAAATTCGGCCACCACCTATTGGGCCGCTCCATCTGAATCAGTGGGCGCGATCCCGAATCAAAGAGCCGCCGGTGCCCTCACCGGCGGTCTTGCCGACGACGCAAAACGCCCGCCGGTGAGGGCACCGGCGGCACGTCGGATGGCATCACCGCGCACTCGCAATCTTGCCGGGAATGGACACTCGTCGGGGCTCGCTCGTGCTGCTCTTCGTCGTAGCACTCATCGGGTTGAACGGATGCGGCACGGCATCCCATCATCGAATCGGACAGTCCGACCAGGGTCTATCCTGCCAGCATCTGGACTGACATTCAGACAAGGCAAGTCGTGCGGGCACTTGAAGAGGGTAAACAGGTCTTCCCGAAGCGAACGACGCGCCGCGATGACGGCGCGCTGAAACGGGAGGTTTGCCACCGCCCCTCCGTCGGGGCGCGGGACGCGGCGGCACGCGGTGCGTGCCCTACCAGGAGCTTTCATGAAACTGACGCTTCGGACGATCAATCTTGAAGTCACCGATGTCGCCCGATCCAAACTGTTCTATGTCAACGTGCTGAAGATGGACGAGGACCTGGCGCGGTCGCATCCACCGAGCTTCGCGTACCTGACGTCGGCGGCCGCCGCGATCACGCTGACGACGCCGCCCGATGGCGGCGAGCTTGCGCCTTCGCGTTCGATCGAGATCGGGTTCGAGACCGACGACATCGAGCAATTTGAGGCTTCCCTCAAAGCCGCCGGGATCAGTGGGCGGCGGCAGAGCATGGGATGGGGAGACGCGGTGGAGCTGAGCGACCCGGATGGGCACCGCATCATTGTCTACGCGTTTCGGGCCGGGTAAGCGGACGAGGCGTCAGGCTCCGTCGCGCAGGGCGCGGGAGACCGCATCCATCGCCGCAAGCGGGTCGCGGAAGAAGTGGGGCGTCCAGACGCGATGGAGTTGCCAGCCCTGCGATTCTAGCACGCCGGTGCGGAAAACGTCCCACTCCATCGGGTCTTCGGCGGCATGAAAGCGGGGCGTGTCGCAGAGGATGCCGATCGTCTCTCCGCTGGCGCTCTCGGGGGCGTGGGCGGCAAGATCGACGCAGAAGCCGTCGCTGCCCCAGTAGACATCACTGGCGATCCCGCGCGCCGCGGCGAGGCGGCGCGCGAGGGACTCGGCGAACTCGGACCGGGCCTTCGTCGGGCCGATGGCGACCATCGACTCCGCGGGGGCCGAGCCAGCCGGTTTCCCGGCGGAACTTACGTCGGCGGCCGCGTGCTGCTCCAGCGCTCGCGCAAAGCCGAGGTAGGCGAACAAGAGCCACGTCCCGCCCGGGGCCATGCCCGGCTCGATCGGCGGGAGCGAGGCGTATGCCTCCTCGGGGATCGAAGTGACGAGGTGGATCTGCGCGCGGCGCGAGTGATCAGCACGTTCAGGCGGCGGCCGCCACCGGTGCGGCCGAGGGGGCCGAAGCGTCGGTAGAAGCGGCCGGCCGCATCCGGCCCGTAGGTCGTGCTGATGATGACATGGTCGCGCTCATCCCCCTGCACGTTCTCCAGGTTCTTGACGAACAACCCTTCGAATGAGCCCGGCCCGTGCGCCGGCGGGCGGCTTCCAGGCGGCGGGAGAAAACGGCATCTTCGGCCGCCATCTCGTCAAGCATATCGATGATCAGGTTGCGCTGCGGGAGGTTGAAGCAGGCGACGCCGATGGACGGCGGCTCCTTCGAATCGAGCAGGTCGCGAACGATCTGGCAGACGCGCTCGGCTTCGACCCTGTTGCTTCGCTTCTCGTACGTCCCGGCGACCCGGTAGAGCCGAACGGGCAGCATGCCGGCGGCCGCGCCCGCGGCCCCGGGCGCAGCGCGGCGCACCGGGCGGCTCGGGACGGGCTGCAGCCGCGAGCCGTAAAAGTGCTCATTGCTGAAGGCGATCAGCTCGGCGCTGCGCGATCGGTAGTGGACATCGAGATAGCACTGCTGGATGTCCAGCCCTAGTGCGGCCGCCAGAAGGTCCTCGATCTCCCCCTGCTGGGATTCGAACAGCTCCTGGTCGGTCTCGGCATCTTCGTCGTCACTATGGCTGACGGCGGATTCGAAGAATCGGGTCGGCGGGAGCTGTCGCGGGTCGCCGGCGATGACGACGCGGCCGCCCCGGGTGATGACCGGCAGCGCCTCCTCCAACCGGCACTGGCTGGCCTCATCGAACACAACGACATCAAAAATCGGCTTGCGCGGGAAGACCTGCGCCACCGTTTCCGGGCTGACCATCCAGATGGGGCAGAGGTCGAACAGCGGGTCGCCGCCGGCCGCGCCTGCGCCCACGTAGATGACCTTTCGAAGCCGCATGGCCCGTTCGCCGCGAAGCGTCAGGCGGCGGCGCAGGTCCGCCCCGGCCGCGTTGAGGCGGGTGCCGGTATTGGCCAGGAGGCGGAGCTTCTGCAGCCCGACCCAGTGGGTCCGGATCGCGTCGCGGACGAGCCCCTGTTTCTCCCGCTCGAGGCGACGGTAGCGGTCGAAGTTTGCCCGGACGCGATGGCCGTCGATGCCGAGCAGCGCGGGTTCGGCGGCGAGGCGGCGGCTGATCTCGACGGCCAGCAGCGCATGGCGGAGCAGCGCCGTCCCCTCATCGGCGGCCGCCGACTGTTCGAGCACCTCCTGGGCGGCGTGGCGCAGGACGTCCGGCAGGCTGGCGAGCGATTCATTAACCCGGATCACGTCCTCGAACGTGTCAAATTGCTTGTGGAGCGACTCTAGCGTATCCAGCGCCGGAAGGTTGTCGCGGAGGTCCTGATCGGCGGCATCGATCCATTGGGCGTCGAACAGGCCGCTCAGTTCGAGACGACGGCGCAGCTCGATGATCGCGTCGGCGCGCACCTGCGATCGCTTGAGCATCTCCAGGAAGCTGTCCGCCTCCCCCGGGCTGGTCAGGGCGGCCTGGAAGGGCGCGATCAAGCCGGCCAGGGACGGCTCGTCATACAGGCCGACAAGGACATCGAGCAGCGCCCCGTGGGCCGCCAGGGACTGGGCGAGCGCGGCATCCGGCATGAGGCGGGTGATCCGATCGTTCGCCGCGGCCGCGACGCGGCCGTCCCCCAGCGTGCCGACGTCGGGGGCGTGGGTCGCGATCAGGACCCGGTCGTGCAGCGCCTGCAGTGCGAGCCGGACCGCCAGCCCCTGATAAAAGCCGCCGAGCCGCTCGGCGTTGGCCGGGCTCGGCTCCAGGCCCACCGCGTCAAAATACGGCCGGGCCGTCGCGAGCTCGCCGGCGACCAGGCAGTTGACCAGGGTCGTCTCATCCCGGATGGCCGCCACAGCGGCCGGGGCGAGGGCGGGGACGCCTTCGACGTCCAGGTGGTACGCGACCCGCACCGCGCCCAGGTGCGCCCGAACTCGGGGACCAGGACATTGTCCTCCGGCAGCGCGGTGGTGAAGCCGCGGTCGAGCACATCGTCCAGCGCGTCGCGAAGCTCGAGCCGCAGCCGCAGCCGCGCGATGAAATTTCGCGTTTGCGCGGCGTTATCGGGGTTCAGGGGCAGGCCGAAAGCGGTCACCGCGGCGGCGGCCGTCCGCCGGGTCGAGCCGTGCAGGAACCAGAGCCAGCTCGATGCGATCGCGGCGTAATCCTCCAGCCCTTTTTGCCACACGGACAGCATCGCGTTGTCGATCGGCTGGCGGCGGTACGATGCGAGCAGGACCGGGTCCAGCGGCGGCGCTTCGGTCGCCGAGCCGATCGCGGTGGCGGCCGCCTCCAGCCGGAAGCGGGCCCGCTCGATCGATTTGCGATCGGCAAACAGCCACCGCGCCAGCACGGGGACTGTGGCGGCCGGCGCTTCGACCCGGATCTGCTGAAGGTGCGCCGCCCAGACCGTGCACGCCTGAACATACTTTTGAATGGCGGCCCGGCGGACGCTGATCTCGGCGGTGCTCGGCAACGGGCCGGTCATGACGAGGGCCAGTTCGGCGTCGAGCGGCGCGGTCCGAAGCAGGTGAATGTAGGCCGCGGCTTCCACCAGCCGGGCCCAGCGCCCTGCGCCGCAAGTTCGTCGCGGGTGGCCCAGTGCCCCAGTGCGGGCGGCCGATAGGCGCCGAACAGCGCCGCCGCGCGCTGGGCGAGGTCGCGACGCGCCTCGGCCTGGCGCGCCAGGTCGATCCCGGGGTCGAATGGGATCACGCGTGGGTCGATTGAATCGTCGGCGGCTTTTGCCGCTTCCACGCAGGCGGCCAACGCCGTCCGATGCAGGTCGGCCGGTTGCGACAGGAACCTGGAGAGCTGGATCCCCACGGGCTGCCGCCAGGGGTGCGTGGACCAGCCGACGAGGGCGGCGCGGCGCAGCATCTCGTGGACGCCGTGCTCGACAGCGTCAAAGTCAACCAGCCGCACCCCCGCCAGCCGCTTGATGGTGGCGGGGTCGAGCTTCAGCGCGTCGGCGGCCGACGCCGGCGCCGAGGCGAGCCAGCGACCGACCAGCTCGTGAAAGCTCGCGCCCGTCGCTTCGTCGTGCCGCGTGAGCGCCGCGTGATACGCCGTCAACTCGGCATGCAGCCGTTGCAGCGCGACGTCAGTCTTCTGGAGGCGTGCTTCCGCCTGCTCCTCGACCCGCGCCTCAGGCAGGTCTTCCAACTGCTGGCGGAGCTCCCGATAGAGCTCGCGCTGATCTCGACGCGGGTCGTGGACAATCGCCACGAGGCTGCGAAGGCCCATCGCCTCGAGCCGGTTGGCCACGACATCGAGCGCGGTGCGCTTCTCGCACACCAGCAGCACGCGCTCCCCCCGGGCAAGGTGGTCGCCGATGATGTTGGTGATCGTCTGGCTCTTGCCGGTCCCGGGTGGCCCGTGGATGACCAGCCCGCGCGTCTGCCGCGCCAGCCGGACCGCGCGCGACTGGCAGGGGTCGGCGGAGGCGATCAGGCGCTCGTCGGAGAAATCGCGGCCACGGGGCTCGACCGTGGCGGGCGGCCCCCCTTCGATCGCGGCCGGAGACAGGTCCAGAGTTACCCCCAGCCGGACAAAGCTTTCGACCGGGCCGGTTTGACTCTCTTGGGCCGCCATCTCCTGCATGTCGCGCAGGAGCCCCTGGTTGGCCATCGGGAAGAGCCCCAGGATCGCCGACATCAGCACGGCCGGGGCGTCGCTGGCTTCATCGGCCCTTGGCGCGGGCGACAGCTTCAACGCGGCCGCGGCAGGCGAGGAGGCGCCATCGGTCGATCCCACGGCGGGCGCGGGAGGCTGGTCGGCGCCGTTGGGTGCGGGGATCGAACCTGGCGCGTTTGTCGGCAAGGGAGCGGAGGGTTGCGTCGCGGCCGCCGGCCGCTCGACGAACAGGTCGGGCGTGGCGATGTCGAGTGTCTTGCAGACCAGGCGGGTGAGGCCGGCGATCTCGCGCCAGGGGTCGGCGCCGTCACCGTCGGCGAAGAGGTCGGAAGCGGTGACAGCCCCTTTCCCCGCCTGCTGATCGAGCCAACTGAACAGCGCCGCGTTGGGCGTCACGCGGTCAACGCCTTCGCCTCGGCATGCGATCTCCACACCTCGGACCGAGCCACGTTTGATCGTCACCGAGACGGGGATGAACGCGATCGGCGCGAGGATCCGCCGGCTCGCACTCCCCGACGATGCGGCGAAAGAGCCGGGCGGCATGCTCAGTAGAGGGAAGCCGATGTTCAACACGTGGACGCCGGTGTCCTGCTCGTAGGTCCGGGCGTCCTCGGCGACGACGTGCAGTTTAGCCAGAAGGGCGTTCTGCTCGGTCCATGCCCGCTCGGCGGCGGAACGGTGCGGATCGTCGATACTGTCGGGCGGTGCGCCCTCCGCCGGGAGCGAACCAGCGGCCGCCTCGACGCGGGCAGGCCCTTCCGGGCCGACCGTCGCCGCGCCGTCCCCTGCCGTCTCGCTATTCTTACGCTTGGGCTGGGGGACGCGCGCTCGGAGCGTGATGGATGCGCCGCCGGCCAGCAGCGTCCGCAGGGCGATCTCGGGCGGCTGATCGCCCAGCCGGGCGAGCTGCGAAAATCCACCCGCTGCCGACTGTTGTGCGGGCGGCAATTCAGGCCCGGCCCGTTGACCAGGGCGGCGAGCAGGCGATCCAGCATCTTTCCCAGGACGCGATTGCGAGCGGCCGGTGGCGCGGCGGCATCAAGTGGCGCGGCGGAATCGGGTGGCCCGGCCGCATCAAGTGGCCCGACCGCATCAAGTGGCACGGCGGTGGCGGCCTCGGGGCCGTTCAGTGTCATTGGGCCGGCGCTGACGGGGATAGACGGCGGCGCATCGCTGGAGGGGGCGACCTCTGGCGTCGGCGACGGCGGTGAATTGGTCTGGGTGGCATCCGGCATTCAGGCGGAGATCCTCGGGTGAGCCCGACATTCTCTGCATCGTGGCCGAAGGTTCAACCAGGCACGCGAAAAGGAAAGGGTTGCATTGCGGGCGCGGCGGGCGAAACCGATGGGGCTCATACGGTCGATTTCGAGGAACCGCGTTTGGAGCGGCCGACGGTCTGGAGGATGAATTTCTGCAGCTCCTTGGACTGAAAGCGGGAGATCGACCCGCTGAAGCTCAATCGCAAGCCGCCGTCTTTCGTCCACCGCCCTTTGACATACATCTTGCCGCGCGGCGCGATCTCCTTGCGGATGAAGTTGGCGACACGGGTCCGCTGCTCATCCGGGAACTTGCCCATGAACCGGACGACGCCGTACTCCGACGCGACCGTAAACTGGCGCGGCGGCGGCAGGATCGCCCAGACCAGCAGGCAAAAAGCGACGATGATCGAGCCGCCCACCGCAAGGACCTGCCGGGTCGTCCATCTCTGCGGCTCTTCGATGGGTTCGTCGGGCACCGCGACCAAGGCCATCGCCCGGGCTGACGGGCGCGTCGTGGCGACGCCGTTGCCCTCGGCCCCCGCCGGCATGGTTGACGCGGCGGCAAGGGCCGTTTCCTCGGTTGTCGGCACCGAAGGGAGCGTCGCGGCGCCGCGAGAAAGGGGGTTCTTCGGGTACTTGCCGAACATCTCCTTGTAGAGCTCGGCGCCCGGCGCCCACCGCGCGTCTTTCCAGGTCATGTCAGCTCGAATCTCGAGCGTATCCGCCGGGAAAAAATCGCGCGCAATGCAGAGGCAGCCCTGCACGACCGCATCGTACGGCTTGCCGTCCGTCGTGCAGGTGTTGGAGGCCCCGCCCGGGAAGCGAAACGCCATGACCGTGTCGCCGATCGCGCCGTCAACGGTGATGAACGGACGGATCGCGTCGGCATAGAGCGGCCGATCTTCCACGCGCAGGATGTCGGCCCGCCGGTCGGACAGCTTTCGCATCGCTTCGACGCAGGTTCGCAGCGTGTCCGGGTTTGGCTCTTTCTTCCATGAATAGGAGTAGGTGTAACCTCTACGCGCCCGTCGGCGTGAACCAGCCGAGGCACAGCACGAGTACGAGGTAGATGACACGATGCGCCGCGACCGACGGTCGCCGCTGGGCGCGCCGCGTCATAACGCGATCGGTGAAGGGAAGTTGTTGAGTTCCGTCAGCCAGTTTCATCGTGCCACTCGTTCCCCGTCTCCCCGGCCGCCGCCCGCTGGGAGTGTGACAGGTTACGCGCAACCGGGGCGGCCGCAATAGACCTGAACAGGGCAATGCGGGTACGGGAACAAGACGGGTTTCGAGCGCGAAGCAAAGAATATCAAAGGCGGTTCACGGCGACCGTTAATTGTTTGTGAACCGCAAGCCGTTGGAGCGGCCGGCGTTCAAGCACCCAGTTCCAGAATTGCGTGCAGCCCGATCAGAAGCTCGCTGGCGGTCCAGGGGTCGTGGGGGTCGAGGTGATCGGCCACCCACTCCCACACCGGCAGCCCCATCTCAACGAACGTCGCCGTGGCCGCCCGATCGCCAAGCAGAGCGGCCAGCCGGGCGACGGCGATAAACTCGGCGCCGCCAAAGCCGTGGTCGGTCACCGCTTCGCCCGTCCGGGCATAGTAATGGCACACCGGCTTCTCGGACCGCTCAACAAAAAACTGCAACGTTCGCATCGCCGTCGCCTTCTCGTTGATCGCGATGGTCGAGGCGGTCGTGCAGGCGTTGTTCGATTGGATGATGTCGTTCGGCGAGAAGGCCGAGACGTCCATCCCGTAGTACATCGTCTTCAGTTCCGGCTGCAACAGGTCGTAGAGCAGCCCTTTCTGCGACACCGCCCGCCGGAAAACGCCGAAGCAGTTATCCGCCAGCTCGCTGAAGACCTTGGACCGGCGCGGGTCGCTCGTGCGGGTTTCGGTGGCGACCTGCCGGACGTAGTCCGGGTCGTAATCGATGATGAACGAGTTGGTGGCGAATGACTTCGCCATGAACGAGTACCAGTTGCGGATCATCCAGATCCCCTGATCCACCCCGCCGTGGCGGCCGTACCCTTCCAGGATGACCAGGGCCAGCTCCGCGTCGTCCGGCTTGTCAAAGTGCTTGGCCCCGGTCCAGAGCGCCTTGCTGATCCGCAGCATTTCCGTCGTTCCGGAGGCGTCCAGCTTGAGCCCATCCTGGCAGCGCCACTGGCAAAAACCGAGCGTGAACGGATCGGACTTGTCCAGCACGATCAGGTTCTTCAGGGCGAATGCCCGCAGCGCCTCGTACGGCCCCCGATCTTTCGCCGTCGCGAAATACCACATGAGCTGCCCGACATCGACGCCGTAGGTGAACTCTTCGGCTTTGGTCTTGCTCGGCCCGGCCGGATGAGCCCGCCCTGATCGACGCTGAGGCACAGGGTGCGCGACGCCGAGTGAATCTTGTCGCGTACCCGTTGCAGCTTGGAGATGAACGGACGCAGGCCAAAATCGTTGGCGGTGCTCGTGCGAGGCGGGTTCACGCTGCCCAGCGCGCACGCGATGCTCGCCAGCGCGACCGACTCAAGGATGGCCCGCCGACTCGGATGGAACCCCGGCCGCACGTTGTGAGGAGGCGGGTTGCCCGATGGCGCGTGATCGGTCACGGTTGCTCCTGAGGTGAACGTCCGAGAACAAGGGTCGCTTCGTTGTCGTTTCCGCGGCCCCCGCGAGCCGCGCCCGCCCGGTAGCGGATCATCGACCCCCTCCGGCTGGGGCCGGGCTGCCACGGATGCCCGCGCCAGCCTGGCCTAACCGCTTCCTCACGGGCGCGGCCCGCAGGGGCGCCGTTCGATAAGGGCGCAGCCGGCGGCGGCTTCTATGTCAGAACCTATGACAACAGCAGCTCCAGGTCATCCCGCTTGAGCGTGCGGATCAGGCTGTTGTCGGCGTTGATGATGGCGGCCGCGAGGTCTTTCTTCGTTTGCTGGAGCTGGAGGACCTTTTCTTCCACCGTGTCCTTTGCGATCAGGCGGTAGGCAAAGACGCGGCGCGTCTGGCCGATGCGGTGGGCGCGGTCGATCGCCTGGGCCTCCACCGCGGGGTTCCACCACGGGTCGAGCAGGAAGACGTATTCGGCCGCCGTGAGGTTCAAGCCCAGGCCGCCGGCCTTAAGGCTGATGAGGAACAGCTTGCAGTCCGGGTCATTCTGGAACCGCTCGACCCGCGCCTGCCGGTCGCGGGTGCGGCCGTCCAGGTACTCGTAGACCACGCCCCGCTGATCCAGCCGCGAGCGGACGATCGCCAGCAGCGTCGTGAACTGCGAGAAGACCAGGACCTTGTGGTTCTCTTCCAGGACTTCGCCCACCTGCTCGAGGAGCGTGTCGAGCTTGGCGCTTCCTTCCGAGGCCTTCTTCTTGTCGATCAGGCCCGGGTGGCAGGCCGCCTGGCGCAGCCGCAGCAGCGCTTCGAGCACCTGGATCTTGGCCTTGTTCATCCCCTCTTTGGCGATCCGATCGAGCAGGCTGGTGCGGTAGTGGTCGCGCAGTTCGTTGTAGAGCCGCCGCTGCTCGGTATCGAGCTCGCAGAATAGAGTTTGCTCGGTCTTTTCCGGCAGGTCGCGGGCGACCTGCTCCTTGGTGCGGCGGAGGATGAACGGCCGCAGCGCCCGGGAGAGCGATTCGCGCGCCCCGGCGTCCGAGCCGGCCGTGCCGCCGGTCACCTCGCGGAAGACCGACGCCGTCCCCATCATCCCGGGGTTGAGGAATTCAAAAAGGCTCCACAACTCGCCCAGGTGGTTCTGCACCGGCGTGCCCGAAAGCGCGAGCCGGTGGTCGGCCGCCAGAAGGCGCGCGGCCTTGGCCGATTCGCTGCTGGCGTTCTTGATCGCCTGCGCCTCATCCAGCACGGCGTAATCGAAGCGGATGTCTTTGAAATACCCGGCGTCACGCCGCAGCGTGCCGTAGGTGGTCAGGACCAGGTCATAGTCCATGAAGTGCTTGGAGCCGCGCTGCCGATCCGCCTGGGTGTGATCCAGAACGCGGAGTCTGGGGGTGAACTTCGCCGCTTCCTGCATCCAGTTGAACACGAGCGACCGGGGGGCGACCACGAGAGACGGGCCAATCTGCTGCTCCCCGCCAATGGTGGTGTCGGCGGACGCGGCTTCGATGGCGGGGGTCGCCAACGCGCTCGCGGGGTCACCCGCCGCCGGCGTCAGAGCGGCCGCGTCATCATCCGGCACGCCGCGGCGCAGGCGTCGGCGTGATTCCAGAAGGGCCAGGACCTGGACGGTCTTGCCCAGGCCCATATCGTCGGCGAGGCAGCCGCCAAAGCCGAAGCGGCGAAGGAAGCTCATCCAGCCGAGCCCGTCGCGCTGATAGGCGCGAAGCTCTCCGACAAACGTCGCCGGCGCGTCGATCGCGGCGACGCCGCTGAATCGGGCCAGTTCGTCCCGGGCGCGGGTAAACCCGGCGTCGAACCGGGCCTCGGGCATCCCCGCCAGCAGCGCGTCCAGGAAGCCAACCTGGCGGGCGCTGAAGCGAAGGTGGTCCTCGTCATCCTCGCCGCGCGAGACCTCTCCCATCCCGGCGAGGGGCGCATACTTTTTGAGCCATTCCTGCGGGAGCAGGCCGAACGTCCCATCCCCCAGGCGGACCGTCGTCTGCCCCCGCCGAAGCGCCGAGAGAAGCTGCGGCAGCGTGGCGATCTGGTCGCCGAACTGGACTTCGCCGTGCAGCTCGAACCAGTCGATCCCGCTGGTGACCGACACCTTGAACTCGCCCGGCGGCCGATAGAGCTTCCCCTCGGCCTCAACGAACCACCCATCGCGCGAGAGCTCGGCGACGACCCGCGGCAGCTTGCTTGGCCCAAGGCGCAGCGACGGCCGGGTCGAACCGTAGTCGTACGCTTCGCGGAACCCGAGCTGGAGCAGCCGCGCGTAGCACTCGTTCTCCCGCCCCAGGTCGCGATAGACGATCTGGGTGAGGTTGACCACCGCGGCCTCATCGGCCGCGTCGGCCGCGTCGGCGGCTTCGGCGGGCTCGGCGGTCGGCGGCTCGGGGGGCGACAACGCGGGCGTTGCCACGATCCCGCCGGTGTCGCCGAGACTGTCGGCCGCCACGGCGGCCGGGGGCTCGGCGCTGATCGCCGTCATCGGCGCGGTTACCGCGGCCTGACGCGACGCAAGGATCTCCGCGGCCAGCGCGGGCGCTGACGATCGGACGATGACTTCCCTCGGCTCGTTCCCCGACACCACCTGGCCCGCGTAATCGAACGACACCGTCCCGACGAGCCGCTCGTCGAGCGCCGCGCCGTGCTTGGACGGGGACGGCCGCTTGACCGTCAACCGCGGCCGGGGGGTCGGATGGGATTCGACGACATGCAGCCCTTCCGGCAGGTCGAGCCGAGGCAGCCTGGGCAACGCGAAGAGCATCCGCATCAACTCGTCGCGTTGATCGATCGGGACCGAGATCTTCGACCCTTCCCGCAGCGCCACCAGCAGGTCGAAGGCTCCGCGGTCGTCGAGGCGGGCAACCCGATTGCCCCAGAAGCAAAGCCCGCCCCGCACGAGCAAGTCGGGCTCGGCGACGCGCATCGTCACCCGATCGTTGACCTCCGGCTCGAACGCGATGGTGACACCGCCTTCGTCGGCCTCGGGTTCCGGCTCTCCTTCAGCATCTCCCGGCTCATCCACCGTCAGCTCATCCGACGCTCCGTTTGGCTGGGGAAGGCTCTGGGGATCTTCGGGGCTCTGGACGTCGCCGTTGCCATTCGAGGCGCCGGAATGACCGTTCAGGCGGGCCGCCGAGGCGACCGCGCGGCGGAGGCTTCCGTCGAGAATGAAATAGCGGCCGCCAGGGCTGGTCCGAACTTCAAGCCAGAAATCCCAGGCTGGGCCGTCGTCCCAGGAAAGTGGCCGAGGATGGTCTTCGCCGCTGGAGATTCGCAGCCGCGCCCGGCCGGTTTGGCACATGAGCCGCAGCGTCGTGAGGTCGGCCGAGACGGGCAGCTCGAAGCGTCGCGGCGTGTCCGAGTCGTAATAGCCGTAGTAACCGTAGTCGCCGCGGCGGGCGCCGAGCAGCATCTGCACAATCTGCCGATCGATGTCGTCCGGGAGCAGGGCGACCTGGTCGCGACCCACCTTCAGCGGCCGCGGCTTTTCCCAGCGGCCGTCACGCTTCATCGTTTCGAAGGCGAGCTCGACGGTCAACCCGTTCCCCTCGAGCGTCGCCGGCTTGTCGATGACGTAGATCACGCGCCGGTTGGGGCCAAACCCCTGCGTCGCGCCAGACGCGGCGCCGGGCCCGCCGGCGGCCGGCCCCCGGACCCGCATCGTCTCGGTCAGCTTTGAAAGCTGCCGCTTCCAGGCCATCGGGTCCACCGGCTTGCCGGAGCGCGCCGCGTCAAGGCTGGCGCGCGCTTGAGCCGAAATCGCCGGCCGCGTCGCCGGGTTGGCGGCCCCGCGGAGCGGCGGGCCAAACGGCGAATCTTCCTCCCCTTCGAGCGCGGGCTCGTCTTCCGGGTCGGGCGTTTCCTCGCCACTGGCGCTGATGCCGGTGATCAGATCATCGTCTTCATCGTACGGGTCGGCCGCTTCAGCCGGTGCTTCGTCCGGCGTCTCGTCGCCGGCGACCGCTTCGTCGTTGCCTGATGCTTCATCCGTCACCGCGGCCGCGGCGGGATCAACGTCGGCGTCCGCTTCGTCTTCCGAAAGCTCGTCGGCGTCCTCTTCCATTCCCGGCGGGCGCGGGAGCACGCCGGCGGCGTTAGCCTTGAGGACCGTGGCCCACGCGTGCTTGCACGGGTCGCCGTGCTGTTCGAAATAGGGGCAGGTGCATTCGTATTTTGCGCCCTCTTCCGGGTCCCATTCAACTCGGACCCGATATCGCTGAGTGCTGTCAACACGCGACGAAACCGAGCTGGAGGTGGAGCCGATGATCTCCACCGCGCCGCGGCGATAGTCGTCGCGGCCGCGGGCTCGGACCTCTTTCAGGAAATCGTGCGAGTACTCGTCCAACAAAGACATTCAAACACTCCTGGGCCGGCCGCCCGTCCGGCCCATGCCGCCACATCCCTGCCGCCACGACGTTTCACCGCCAGACGATGACTCGTCGGTCGATCCATCCAAGGCGCCGCCGCGCCCGCGCTTCGCCGCGGCCACCGAGCGACTCCGCCACCCGCGCAGGCCAACGGGGCATCTTACCGCCAGCCGGGTACGTTCCCAATCGCCGAACCCAACGAAAACGGCCGACCCGCGGCCAGGCTGCGCCACGCAACCCGCGAAACGGCTGAAGGTGTTACAGGCTATCGAGTTGTGCCTCACCGCGAGGTCGGGCCGGCGGCGGGCTAACCCGATCGCCCAGTTCCAGATCGGGCGGCTTCTTCGACGTCAACCGGCGGGCGTAACGCGAGATCCAGGAATGCCGCCACATGTTGCTGATACCCTTCCGGGTCTTCTGCGATCGCCATCAGGTGCCCGGCCGCCGGCGGCCGCCAGACGACCGCGGGCCGCGGCCGCCGCTGGGCCGCGTCTTCCAAAGCCTCGGCGTCTCCAGGAAAGTGATAGACATCGTCGTCAGGGAGGATGAGCATGACCGGCGCCCGAACCTGGCGAAGCAGGTCAACCGGCCGCACCGCGCTGAAGTCGGCGCCGGTAATCCGTTCGGCCAGCCGCATTGATGCCCGCAGTGTCCGCCCCGTCGGCAGCCCGAGGCGGCGCATGTGGGCGGCGGTGGCATGGCGGAAATCGGCGAACGGACTTTCCAGCACCACCGCCGCGACGCCGGGGGCGGCCGCCTCCTGTTCCTGCTGGGCGGCCGTTGCCAGCGCGACGGCCGCCCCAAGGCTCGCGCGAAAAGCGCCATGCGCCGCGTCTGGGCCGGCCGCCGCGCACGAAGCTGGTCGATCACCTGCGACAGGTCGTGCCGTTCGAGATAACCCGCCGTCGTGAACGCCCCGCCGCTCTCCCCGTGCCCGCGAAAATCGATGACCAATTGATGACAGCCGAGCGCGTGGAACATCGGCGACCAGGCGATCACGCCGACCTTCGCGTCGGCGTAGCCATGAACCAGGACGACGCACCGGCCGCCCGAGGCGTCGGGCCCCGGCACCCACCAGCCCGCCAGTCGCAGCGGCGAGCCCGTCCGGGGGTCGCGAACGATGAATTCGATCTCCTCGTACCGAAGGCCGACGTCTTCCGGCGAAAGCCGCCGCAACAAGTAGAGGGCTTTGCCGTCCGTCATCCGGGGCGGGCGGACGATCGAAACCGCCATGAGGGCCACCAGCGCCGCCCAAAGCAGCGCCCCACACGCGACGAGCACCAGGGCCAGTTTGAGGAACGTTTCGAGCATCGGGCCGGGATCATAGCCTGCGGCCGCCGATTGGGCGGGGGACGGGACGCCGCACGACGACGCCCGGCCCGCGCCACCGGCCGGCGCCACGGACAGTCCGCCGATTCAAGTCGTCAAGCCGCGACGTCCGATAACAATAGCGTTGCCACGAGAGCCGGAGCGTTCGGCGTGTGGCGGGGCTTGGCCGGATGCAAAGGAAAACACTCATGCGTAACCAACGGCATACCTTCTCGATCAGCGGTCTGTGCGGCGTCTCCGTACGACTTGCGGCGGCCCTCACCGTCGCCGGGGCCGTCGCCGGCGGGTGCGCCGCCAACACCCCCAGGAGCCGCCCCGTCGCCTCAGGCCCCATCGCGCCCATGGCGCTGGACGTCACGCCGGCGTATGTCCCGCCCGCGTCGCCGCTCCTGCCGCCGGCCGCCGGGCCTGAGACAACCGCCGCCTACACGCCCGGGTCGATCTACACCGAGACGCCGGCTTCGCCCGCCTCCCCCAAGGCCCATGTTCGCCTCGCCGACGCCAGCGCCGCCGAGCCCCGGATCGCCAGGGGCTCCAAGGGAGGCTCCAAGTACATCGTGCAGAAGGGGGACACGTTCTACCGCATCGCCCGCGATCAGTACGGGGACGGCAAACAATGGACAAAGATCGCGGCCGCCAACCCGGAGATCGCGCCGAACAGCCTGAAGGTCGGGCAGAAGCTGAACGTGCCGTGATCGGGAAGAAAACTCGTCATCGCGATGTCGAACCAGGTCACCGACGAGGGCTTTTCCCTTCAGGTGTGGGGAACGGTCTGTGACTCCAAGTGCCGCCGGTGCCTCACCGGCGGCGGTCTTGACGACGCGCAGAAGACCCGCCGGTAAGGGCACCGGCGGCACCTCGGATCAAGTGGCTCGGCCGCCCTACGATGCGGGCATGGCCCGACCGTTCCCTGTCAACCCGCGCGGCCCGCGCCGCCGGCGGCCGGCGACCCCTGGCGACCTCCTCCTGGGCATTCCGCGCGTCTCGCCCGAATGGGAACTTGGCGCCCTGCGTGCGCTGATGAAGCCGCAGGCCATTCGCGCCGTGGAGCATCGCTCCCCCCTTCAACCGTGGCCCGCTGACGCGGCCGCCCGCGTCGAATCCGCCCGCCGCCTCATCGCCGATCGCCTCGACTATCATCCGCTCCTCGCGCTCCCGCCCGAAGGAGAGTATTTCCTGGCCATGGCGGTTGCCCATGAAAGCGTCCCCGAGGCGACGGCCCTCGCGCTGCACTTGTCCCTTTCGCTCCCCGACGTCTGGATCGTCTTTGGAAGGCTATTCCTCAAGGGCGGCCGCTTCTTCCGCCGTCAACGCGGCGTGAAGCTCAACCTCGTCCCCGCGACGAACATCCACCTGACCCGCGCCATCCGCGCGAAGATGCGCCGATCTGCGCAACGTAGGGCATGGTTCACCACGCCGCCGTGGTGGTGGCGTGGTGAACCACGCCCTCCATGGCGGCCACTTCGTTTCACCGCCAACGCGGCGTGATCTTGAACCCTCGCGCTCAGGTTGCAACACACGTCGCGGCCGTTGCGAATGGGCGGCCATGATCTATCCTCTGACGTTCATGAAGCGTGGCGCCATCCAGACGATCACGGTCAACAGCCGCAGCCGGTCGGAGATCATCGATCTCACTCGGCAGGTTCAGCACCTGGTCGATGCGGTCCTGTCGGGGTTCGTGATCGTCTATGTGCCGCACACCACCGCCGGGGTGACCGTCAACGAAAACGCCGACCCGGACGTGAAGAGCGACTTCCTCGCCAAGCTCGACGCCATGATCCCCAAGGCCGAGCGATACTATCAACACGGGGAAGGCAACAGTGATAGCCACGTAAAGACGGCCCTCGTCGGCAACAGCGCCACGATCCTCGTCGAAGATGGGCGACTGGTGCTCGGGCAGTGGCAGGGCGTCTACTTCTGCGAATTTGACGGGCCGCGGCGGCGGCAGGTTTTCGTGCGGCCGGTGGACCTGGCGCCGGCCCGGCCCTGACGCCTGCCCGGACCTCAGAGGCCAGCCCAAACCTGGCACCAGCCGCGTCGCTCGGCACTACAGCGCGATCTGGTTAATGAAGCACAACTAGAACGTCGAAACCCGAAGCACCGAATCCGAAGCGATGAGAAATCGGAAAAGAAGAAACCGGATTCAAGCGAGAGCATCGATTTCCGCTTTGCCTTTGTTTCGAGTTCCTTGAGATGTCGCGCTTCGGACTTTCCGATTTGGGAAGGCTTGATCGCCGAATCAGCCCTGTCGTGTTAGAGCCGTGGCGGCGTCGGTCTCTGGCGGCGCGGCTGGCCGATTCTGTATAACACGTCCGCGATCGAAGGCTTGGTCATCCGTCCGACGTCTCGACAGGAGCATCCCTGATGCGACTCGCAGCTTACCGACGGCGGATGCGCGTGGCGGCCGGGGTTATCGGGGCCGCGGTCGGCGCGACGGCGGCATTCGGTCCCGCCGCCGAAGGGCGGCCGCTGCGCGGGCCATCGACCGCTCCATCAACAGCACCGGCGGGACGAGGCGACATGCGGTACTCCGAAGCCGACGACGGCAAGACGTTCACCGTCACCGCCGGCGAGAAGCTTGACCTTCGGCTCATCGCCACCCCGGGGACCGGGTATCGTTGGGATCGCGTGGAGGGCCCCGCGACGGCCGGCGCCATCGAAGCCGATGGGGATCCGACGATCGAGCCCGGCGGCTCCCGCCGCCTCGGCGGTCCCAAAACCGCCATCTATCACTTCAAAGCCGCGAGGCCGGGCGCCGCAACGCTGGAACTGGTATATCAGCGGCCGTGGGAGAAGCAGACGCCGCCCGCGCGGGCGCTGCGGCTTCACTTTTTGATCCAGGCCGCGGAAACCCAGCCGAGCCCGGGAAGCAACGGGGCGTCGCCAGCGCCACCGCCGTGATTCAGAATGGCAGAAGGTGTCTACGGTTCGAATACTACAGCGCTAATAGTCATGTTCGGCGGCGTCATGAAAAAAGTCTTGATCCGAAATCCCAAGGAATGAGCGAGGATCAAAGAAGAAGCCGGATGCGGCAAGCAACCGCCGCGTTTTCCGCTTGTTCTTCTCTTCAGCTTCCTTGGGATTTCGTGCTCCGGATTTCTCTTGTTCGCGAGGCTTTACGGCTGTTCAGCACTGTTGTACTAAAACGATGTTATTCAATGGGGAGTCTCCTCATCCGGTGACCTATGGCGATGATCCTCATCGTGGATGATCAGATCGATGCCTGCCGTCCGTTGGCGATGCTGTTCAAGCACCTCGGCCACCTGGGCGAATGCGTGACCAGCGGCGAGGCGGCGCTGACGTTCCTGCGTAAGCAGCGGCCCGACCTGATGATCCTCGACGTGATGATGCCCGGGATGGACGGGATGGAAGTCTTGCGCCGCGTTCGCGACGACCCGGTGACGCACGATCTGCCGGTCGTGATGTTCAGCGCCGTCGCCGACCCAGCGTTTCGGGAGCACGCGAGGGAGAAGGGTGCCAACGACTATTGGGTCAAGGCGTCGCTCGACTTCGACCAGATTTCAAGCCTCGTCTCCCAGCACGTCGGCCCGGCCCCGCGCCCGGCATGAGCAGCGCCCGGCATGAGCAGCGCCCGGCATGAGCAGCGCCCGGCATGAGCAGCGCCCGGCATGAGCAGCGCCTGGCATGAGCAGCGCCCGGCATGAGCAGCGCCCGGCATTTAGCAGCGCCTGGCATGAGCAGCGCCTGGCATGAGCAGCGCCACCCACGCCGGAAGATCGGTAGCCCCGAGGTACGCTGCGCGGTCAGGCGGCCTTGGCGGGCTCGGGCACGGCGGGCGCGACACTGGGGCTTGCCGCCGCCTCCGACGCCGGTTCATGGATCGCCCGGATGCGATTGACGCCGTCGAGCGCGGCGACCTTGTAACATTCCGCGAGGGTGGGGTAATTGAAGACCGATTCAATGAAGTAGTCGATCGGCATGCCCGCGGCCATCACCGCCTGGCCAATGTGGATCAATTCGGTCGCCCCCGTCCCGATGACGTGAATCCCCAGGATCCGCCGGCTCTGCGGATGGAACAGCAGCTTGAGCAGGCCGTGCGGGTCGGCGACGAGCAACCCCCGGGCCGTCTCGCGGTAACGGGCGATCCCCACCTCATACGGCGTGCCGGCGGCCGTCAGCGCCTGCTCGGTCGCGCCGACCATGCTGATCTCAGGGATCGTGTAGATCCCGTACGGGAACAGCGGCGACGGCGCCTCGCCCAGTTGGTGGAACATGTGGCTTGACGCCAGCCGCCCCTGCTCCATGCTCGTGGAGGCGAGCGCGGGGAAGCCGATCACGTCGCCGGCCGCGTAGATGTGGGGGACTTCCGTCTGGTAGAACTCGTTGACCTTCAGGCGGCCGCGCGAGTCGGCGGCCAGGCCAGTCGCCGGGAGGTTCAGGCGGTCGGTCGCCCCCTGGCGGCCGATGGCGTACAGCAGCGTATCGGCGTGAAGGACCTTGTTGCTCACCAGTGTCGCCTCGACGCCCGCCGAAGGGCCGCCTTCGACCAGGTCGATATGCGCGACCGATTCCCCCAGCCGCATGCGGATGCCCATCTCGCGGAGTCGGAACTGGAGTGATTCGGCCAGTTCTTCGTCGATGAACTCGAGCAGGCGGGGACGGGCCTCGACCAGCGTCACCTTGACGCCGACGGCCGCCAGCATGCAGGCGTACTCGGTGCCGATCACGCCGCCGCCAACCACGATCAGGCTGCGCGGCAGTTCGGTCAGATCAAGCAGTTCGTTGCTGTCGATGACGCGGCCGGGTGAGAAAGGGACGTTTTTGGGGCGGGCCGGCTCGGTGCCGACGGCGACGAGAATGTGCCGCCGCCCGAACCTCGGCCGTCTCCTGCGGCTGGGAGGCGTTGGAGGGGTCGCCCCGGACGATCCGCAGCGTATGGGGGTCAATAAAGCTCCCGTCGCCGTAAATCACGCGCACGCCGTTGCGGTGCATCTGCTGGCGGATGACCTCGACCTCGGTCCGGACCACCATGTTCGAGCGATAGAGCAGGTCCGCCATGTGGATGTCCTGCTTCACCGCGTAGCTGTCGCCATAGACATAGCGCTCGCGCAACCCGGTGAGATGGAGGACCGCCTCCCGAATCGCCTTACTGGGGATGGTGCCGCGATGAATGCAGACGCCACCGATGCTCGTATTGCGATCGACCAGCGCGACCCGCTTGCCCAGCTTGGCCGCATTCAACGCGGCCTTCTGCCCGGCGGGGCCGGAACCGATCACGACAAGGTCGTACTGTGGGGTGGGCATATCTAGCGGTCTTATCGGATAGGCGGGTCGTCGGGTTGATGCCATTCAAGGCGGAGCGCGGCGCTGTGGCGCGGTCCCGCGCGTGGGCGAACCGGTCGCGGGTTATTGGGCCTCTTGGTAGCAGGCACACTCCGTGTGCCTGCTACCGACGCGGAATCCGCCGCGGCGGGTTATGGGTCATGTCAGATGCGATATTTGCTGAAAATGCCGCGGAAGCCCGCTCCGCCGCCGAACAGGTAATCCCCAAACCCGACGTGGTCGGCGCCCCATCCATTTCGAATCATTTTCTCGACGGGCTCCTGGGTGGTGTGGGCGGCGTCCGCGGCCGGGCCGACGCTCGTCAGGCCGAAGGCGGCCGTACCATTCGCTCCAGCCAAGGCATCCGTCCCCGGAGCGGCGAGGAGAATCTCACCCGAGTAAAATGGCGGGGGCGTCGAAGTCAGCTGGGTGAGGGGCTCGGCGGCGGTTGCCGTTCCGCCCGACGCTGCGCCGAGCGGGACGTTCACGGCCGGTTGCCCTCCGCCACCGAGATGCACGCTGTTTGCGCTGGGCGCTGGCTCCGCCGTTTCGGGCAGGCTGGCGGATCGCAGGTCGCGTTGCTCCAGGGATTCAATTTTCGCCGCGAGTTCGCAAAGTGTCGTCATCACCAACTCCTCGCAATTGAAGGAAGGCGCCCCCGAAGGCCAAACGGTGGTGCCGCGGGCGCGCTCCCTTGGGCTCATGCAAAGAGTCCCCGCCGTCCCGGGCAATCTTCCGGGTGGAGCGGTTTCGGGCCGGAGTCTGCTCAACCGATGGTGATCGGCGTCGGCGACGCCGCCGTGTTGTTGGACTTGTCCAATTCGGCAAGGAGGTTCCCCGGATCGGCAATGACCGTCGCGACATAAGTACCTGCGGCCAGCGATGAGGGTAACGGAACGCGGACGCGCAGCCGCCTTGCCGCGCGGGGCGGAAGGTGGAACGGACGCGTGATGACAAGCAGATTTGTTGTCGCGGGTGACGTCCCCGGTGTCGGCGTTCCCGGTGAGGCCGTCGCCGAAATGGCCAGTGACACCGGGCCGTTCAACGCGATGTTGCCGCTGTTCTGGAGGGTCAGCGTCGCGAACATCGTCCTGCCGGCCGCGAAGGTGCCGGCCGGCGTGGTGATCGCGGGGACGAGGTCAATCCCGGCGGCCGCCAGCGGGAACGGCGCGCTGGTCGCGACGCTATCTGCCGGGAGTGAAGCGGCTTCTGATCCGGCCGGCACCATCTGGGCCATCAACTGGTATTGACCTGTCGCCGCGGCCGCCGGCCAGCGGAAGTTGATGGCAAACAGCTTCGAGTGGGAAGGCTTGAGCTTCAGGTCGCGCGTCACCGTTCCGAGCAGCGGGCTCGACGCGTCGATCGCACCGTCGGACGAGAGATAGAGTTGGACGGTGACGTCTCCGTCCACCGGCCCGCCGCCGGCCGCGTTGGCGATGATGACGCGCGCTTTCGATTTACGGCCGGCCGTCGCGCCGACCGGCGTTGAAGAAGCGAGCCTGATCGACACATCGGACGGCGGCGTGCCCGTCGTCCCGCCCGGAGGCGTCGCGCTGAGCGCTGAGAGGGGGATTGTGAACGTCGTTGCCTGCGGAAGGACGCCGGTCGGCGTGCCGGTGGTGTCGATCAGTTCCCCGTTGACGAGCTGCGCAACGGTGGCGCTCCGAGGCGCGGGAAGGTGACCGACTACAGCCCATTGGTTCAACGATGGGTCGTACTGCAGGATCTGATCGCTGGAGAGATCCCCCGCGTCGGTGCCGCCAACGCAGTAGATTTTCCCGCCACTGACGAACGTGGAGTTGTGCAGGTGGGACCGAACCTGCGGGAGCGGCGCGACGGAAGACCACTGATCGGTCGCGGGGTCATACACGTTCACCGTCGCGTCGAGCCCCGTTTTCTCGTCCAGCGCATGCTGGCCGCCGATCGCATAGATCTTCCCGTTCAGGCCCGCGTAGCCGATGTGATTCCGCGGGTCAGGCATGGCCGCGCGGCTCGACCAGCCGGCGGAAACGTTGTCCAGGTTCAGCACCCAGTGGTCGGATGAATCGGTCTTACCGTCCGTCTCCAGGCCGCCGAAGAAGTGCAGCTCGCGGCCGATCAGCACCAGGCCGCCGGCGCCCGCGCGCCCGGCAGCGAAGGCCCCGCCTTCCACTTGCCAGTAACCGTGTCGTACATCCAGAATTCATTGCTCGCCTTGCCGAACCAGTCCCCGCGGAACCCTCCGGCGAAGTAAATCGTGCGGCCGTCGTTGGCCGTCCCGACGTGCGATTGGGGCATCGGAACGCTCGACAGCCGGGCCCAGGAATTTGTCGCCGGGTCATACACCTCGGCACGGGAGGTGACCTTGATGTAAGAGTTGTAGAAGCCCGCGAAGACGTAGAGCTTTCCGCCGACCGAGGCGCCCATTGCTTCAAAGAGCCCCAGCGGCGCACTGGCGCCCGCCGTCCAACCGTTCGGCAACGTGACGTTCGCCACAACCGGGCCGGTTCCGGTTGACGCGGCGGGAGCGGCCGCCACAGGCTTCACGACGGGCGCCGAAACGGGTGCCGCGTCATTCGGGACGATCAGCGGCGCGGCGGCGCCGCGCCCCCGTGCAACAGCGCGCGCGCCTCAAGGCGCTCCACCAGCGCGATCATCGAACGGCCAACCAACGCCGTGCCCGGGATGGTCCGCGGGCGGGGCTTCCAAGCGAGAGAACGGAACAACATGAAGGGGCTCCCGATACAACCTAACGACGAAAGCGATCTCGGCGGCCCGTCTGTCGCACCCCCGTGACGCATCGACCGCCGCCGCCGCTTCGCCTGCTCAAGCTCGATTGCACGGCACGCGCCGAGCATCGACAATGCGTTGACTCACTCGCGGCGGGCCAAAAAAGCGGCCGACGTGGTGAAAACGATGATCAGGCGGATAAGGACCAAAGCCATGCGTACCCACCCTCGCCCGAACCGGAAGCGGCCGTCAATGTTCGGAGCGTGCCGAGTTCGCTGTTGCGGCAGCGTTCGGTCGGTGGTGGCACTGGTGCTCACGCCCGCTATGGCAATCTCTGTGCCATTGCTAGGCATTGCGGCCGGCTGCGCTGTGCCGCCTGCGGCCGCGGCAGGGAGTGGACAACCTCGCGCGGCGACGGGGCCCGGATTGGACGGCGGGTCGGTTGACCTGGGACGCGGGCTCCGCGACGCGTCGGCGCGTGGCACCGTGCGGAAGATTGAGGAATTGTTAAACCGGCACGCGGACGTGAACGGGTCGAACAGCGGCGGCGAGACCGCGCTGCACCTGGCCGCGCAGCCGATCAGGGGGAGGCGATCCGTCTCCTCGTGCGCCGCGGGGCGAACGTTGAGGCCCGCGCGAAGGATGGCAGCACCCCCCTGAGCCGCGCCGCGATGGCCGATCGTGGGAACGCGGCCGCCGCGCTTCTGGAAGCCGGCGCGAACCCCAGCGCCCGCGATCAATGGGGGCAGACCCCGCTTCATCTCGCCGCGTACGCCGGGGCGGAAGCGCCCGCCACCCTGATCCTGAAGCGTGCCGGATCACAGGAGAAGGAGGCGATTAACGCCCGCGACGCCGATGGCGAAACGCCGCTCTACAAGGCGGCGCGGCTCGGCAACGTGGCGATCATGCGGCTTCTGCTTGCCCACGGCGCGGACCCGTCGATCCGCCGCGCCGCGGGGGGCGACAACCCCGTCGGGACGCTCGGGTCCACACTCGGTGATACGCCCCTGATCGCGGCCGCTCAAAACGAGCGCCGAGAGGCGATCAGCCTGTTGCTCAAGGCCGGCGCCGACCCGGCCGCCCGGGGCCAGGACGGCCGCTCGGCACTGCATGTGGCGGCCGGCAAGGCGCTGATCGACGCCCTCCAGGGACTGCTGGCGGCCGGCGCGGACGTGAATATCACGGATGAGAAAGGGAATACGCCGCTGCACCGGGCGGCGGCGCGGGGGAAAATTGAAGCGGCCGCCTTCCTGCTGGGGCACGGGGCGAAGGTCGATGCGGTGTCGAAGGACGGGTCAACACCGCTCCATGCGGCCGCGACGGCTGGAGAAGCGGCCATGATCGACCTGCTGCTCGATCACCACGCCGACATCAACGCGGCCGACGCGTCGGGCCAGACGCCGCTTCATAAAGCGGCGGAACAAGACGACTGGCATGCGATCCGCGCACTGATTCGCCGCGGCGCGAACCCAAACGCCCTCGACGCCCAGCGCAAGGCACCGATCGACCTGATCCCAAGTGAGCCGGGCCACGAGAAAGAGAAGGAGCTGTTTCGGCCCGGCTCCCCGTTGACACAGCTCGCAGACCCGCCGACGGCGGGTGATCCTCCGTCAGGGGATGATTGACTCGTCAATCCGCGTCAGACGAGACCGCAGCTGAGCGGCTGTAGGTGTGCCGCCGGCGCCCTCACCGGCGGTATTGCGGACCGATCACAGCCCCCGCCGGTGAGGGCACTGTGAGGGCACCGGCGGCACGTCGGCCGAGTGGGCCGGTCACGGGGCCGGGCTCGCGGTGGCGGCCGGGGAGACCGGCGAATCTTTCTGACCATCCTGGGCCCACAAGAGGATGTTCTTCATGAGCGATTGGGCGTAAACGGGGTCATACCCGATGATCCCGCCCGTCCCGCTGGCGAGCAGGCCGCTGGTCACGTCGATGTCGGAGAAGAGGACGTGGCCCTTCCCGGCCGCCAGAATGTGAAGGCCGCCCGCGCGCCCGCCAACCTTGCTCAAGGCGTCGGCTCGCAGGCGTCGGTTGGTCAGGTCTTCCGTCCCCGGGCCGCGACTGGCCAGGATCGGGTGCTCCGTCGTCACGGTCTGGAGCAGTGAACCGGGGAACGCCTGCGTAATGAACGCCTGTGCGCTCTGGGCGAACGGGCCCAGCCCGCCCGTGACGTCAATGAAGAGCACGCCGCCGGATTCGACGTAGGCTTTGGCGGCCTCCACCTCCGCGGGGGTGAAGGCCTGCTTGGCGGTGCCGGTCATCTGGACCATGAGCATGTCCGACGGCTTCACCGTCGCTAGAGCGTCGAGCTTGATGGTCGGCGCGTCGAGCCGCACGTTCGTCTGCGACTGGAACCAGTTGACGTATCGCTTCCAGGCGCCGGGCTCCGGGTCCCAGGCGCCGTTGTACTCAACGCGGCCGATGCGAATCGTCTCGACCGCCGGGGCGGCGACCGGGCCGACATAGGGCGAGCTCAGTCGGTTCCGGAAATTGCGCTTCCCGGCGGCGTACACGAACATATTGGTGCCGAACTGGAACTCGGCCCGGTGGAGCTTATCGTCGCGCTGCTGCCACCATCGCGAGAGGTCGAGCGACGAATAGACCAGGAGCGTTCTGGCGCCGTTGGAGACGTGCCGAAGCGGCAAGTGCTTGGTCATCTTGAAGACCGTCTCCGGGCCGAACATCGGGTGCGTTTCCGGCATATCGGTCAGGGGGTACTTCGGGAACAGCTCCGCGATGAACTTGGGGGCGAAGTTATTGAACTCCTGGCTGTTCCCGTCCGCCTGCATGTAGATCATGCCGCCGGCTTCAACGTAGTTGCGGATCTTGGCGACCTCCTCGGAACTGAACTTCGGTGACTTGTCGCCGGAAATCTCCAGGATGGGCGAGTCGAGCCAGTGCGACCAATCGGTGGCGACGTTGACGACCTGCCAATTAAACTCGCGCTCCATCTGCTTGCCGACGAAGCGGCCGAGGTTGGCGGCATCCCGCGGCCGATTGGCCCAATCGCCCTCATACCGCAGCTTGTTCATCAGGACCGGATGGCGCCCGCGAGCGAGGAACAGCAGGGTATAAGCCGTGTTCACCTCCAGGCCATGCCCACCCGACCAGAAGCCGTTGGGGGTCTGCGTCCGGACCAGCACTGTCGCCAGTTCACGATACCAGTCGTGCTGCCCGAAGAACTTGAACCCCGACGCGAGGCCGACGCGTTCGACGCCGTAGAGCGTGTACCCGTTGCCGGCCGCGCCCGGATGCAGTTATCCCCCGCTTCGAACCAGGCGAGCCCTTTTTTCACCGCCTTGCTGAATGGTTCACGCCCCACTTTCTCGGTGAAGCTCGCCGGGTCGAGGTACTGATGGGTCACCAGTGAAGAGGCGAGGCCGGCGCACGTCATGGAGAGCGTGCCCCCCTTTTCACCCTTCGCGGAATAGCCCCACGTTCCGTCATTTTCCTGGCAGGTGGTCCAGTGGTTGTCAACCAGGGCCCAGTACATGCTGGGGACTTCGACGCCCACTTCGGCATCGGCCGCCGACCAGACGGCCAGCACGCCGTACTGGCTGTTCGAGTTGTCGAAGTACTTGCCCTTCGGCAGCGCGTTGGGGTTCAGGCCCTTGTAATAAGCGAGGAGCGCTTCCGCCGTCCGCGGCGCGGTCGGCAGCCGCTTGTACGAATAGCCGCCGCTGTCGGTCGCCAGGACGCTCCATTCGGCGTCCTTTTTGATCACCGGCAGGGTGAGGCTGAATTCTTTCAGGTCGTCCGCCTGGGGCGAGTTCTTGGCGTTCTCAGGCTTGTCGGGCAGCGTCAGCGTGCTCATGTACAATGCCAGCGCCGTCGATCGGAGCCCGCGGGCGTAGGTCATGGCGTGGCCGTCGCTCCCCTTGTTCTCCAGGTCGATACTCCGAAGGGCGTTGACCATCGCCCGGATGTCCGGGCTCTTCGTGCTGAACTTCTTGTCCTCCGTCGCCAGCCCCGCCTGCATGACCGCGTAGAGGCACAGCGCATCCAGCCCAGTCTGGTAGGAGAGGTCCATCACCTTTTCGACCCCCGGCGGGATGGGGATCAGGTGGGTCTTGGGGTCGAACTTCGCGTAGAGCGCGTCGGCGGCCTTCTTGATGGCTGCGCCGATCTTTTCGTCGGTGAGGGCGGCCGCGTCGATCGGGACAGGCTGACGCCGGCGGGAAACGGTCGCGGCGGACGGCGCGGTCGCCGGGCGGGTCGTGCTCATCTCGGCACCGTCGCCCGCACCGTCCGGCTTGCGCATTTCGGCGCCGGGCGCCATCTCCTTTGCGGGCGGCGCGGCCTCCTTCGCCGCTTCTTTCATGGCCGGCGGTTGCCCCGGGGCGGGCGGCGCGTCGGGAGCGGCGGCGCCCTTCTCAGCCGGCGGCGCGGCGAAGGCGCGGCCAGTCAGTGCCACCGGCGCCCAGCAGCAGGCCAGTGCGGCGGCCGCGGCGGCCAGCGCCGCGCCGGCCCAGCGGGCGGCGCGCTTTCGCGACTTGGGGGCCGTTTTGGGCGGCGCCTGGGCTACGCCATGGGTACAACGCCCCGTCAGACCGGGTTGAGTGTTCATCTGGGAACTTTCTGTGTCCGGAAGCGTCGGAAGGAGGGAGGTCACGCACGATCGGGCGGGCGCGTCTTGTGAGACAAAGGCTGTTCGGCTCATCGACATTCTCCCGTCCGCCGCGCCTGCTAAGCCGGGGACGCTGGATCGAAGAGATGACCTGTCTAGCGGGCAAGCGACACGCGCTCCACCCCAGCAATTATTCAATATTCATCGGGTGACAGTGGCCCCGCCGTGGCCCACCGCCGATGGTTCACATCGTACCTTGTTGCTCCCTCATCTCAATACTGTTTTTATTTCGCGAAAGACTTGAAAAGCCGCTGACGATGGTTAGGCGTCCGGTCGTTGCTCGCCGTGTCACCCTCCCGCCTTCCCAACGCTCCAGGGTGTCAGTTTGGGTGGTCTGACTGTCCGTCCCGAACCCACAAGAGGATGTTCTTCATCAGCGTTTGCGCATAGGCCGGCTCATACCCCAGAACGCCCCAGGTGTTCAGGCTCAGCAGGCCGCACGTCACATCCTGCCCTGTGAAAATGACGTGCCCCGTCCCGGCCTTAAACATCAACAGTGTCCCCGTCGGCGTGCCCGACTGCTCCAGCGTCAGGCCGCGGAACCGGGGGCGGGTTGCGTCCTCCATCCCTGGCTTGGGGTTGCGGCCGAGATTGATAAGGGGGTGGGTCGGGCTTATCGGCGTCAGTTGCTCCCTCGGGAACGCGCGGCCAAGAAACTGCCTCACGTCCTGGTCGAATGGGCCCGCGCCGCCGCACACGTCGATGAAGAGCGTTCCCCCCGCCTCGACGTACTCCTTCGCCGCCGACACCTCGTCGAAGCTGAAGCTCTGCTTGAAATTGCCCGTCAGGTGGCAGACGGGGTAGGTGACGGCGTCATCCGCGGTGAGGTTTTCCAGACGAACCGAACGGACGTTCAGGCGAGAGCCGGTCTTCCGTTGGAACCAGTTGGAGAACCGTTGCCAGGCGCCGGGCTCGGGGTCCCAGTTGCCGTCATACTGCAAGCGGCCGACGCTTAACGTCTCGACCACGGGAACGCCGGACACCGGCTCGACCCATGCCGATTCAAGGCGGTTCCGCAAATCGCGTTTCCCGGCGGCATAGACAAAGGCGTTGAGCCCCAGTTGGAAGGGCGCGAGCCGGGCGGCCTTCTCGCGTTCGCGCGCTGGGCACCAGGGACGGAAGACTCAATTCACCCGGTCGGGACGGGTGGGAGCCGGGGTCCTCATACGCGCGATCCTCACGCCGCTGCCAGTGAACCGCCAGATCGGTCGGGGCATACAGCAGCAGGATGCGAGCGCCATTGGTTACCGCCTTTAGAGCGGGCTTGGGGTTGGGGCGTAGGACCGTCGTGTAGATGGGGTGATCCTGGGGCAGGTCCAACAGGTCGTACTTGGGGAACATCCGCTTGGCGAGGTCTTTCACGAAGCCGTCGAACGCGGGCGCGGCCGCGTCGGCGTTCATGAAGAGCATGCCACCGCCTTCGACAAAGCTGTTGAGCTTACCAACTTCGTCAGCATCGAAGCTGGGTGCGGTATGGCCCGAGACGTAGAGGATGGGCGAGTCCGCCCAGTCGGTCCAGGGATGGCTCAGGTTGACGATCTGCCAGTTGAGCGGCCGCTCCAGTTGGCGGCTGGTATAGCGCGCCAGATTGGCCACGTCCCTCGGGCGGTTGGCCCATCCTCCGTCATACCGCAGCTTGTTGAAGAGGATCGGATGGCGGCCACGTGACAGGAAGAGCAGCGCGTAGGAGGTTTCGATCGGGTCGTCGCGCCAGGAACCGGACGACCCTTGCTCGGCGATGATCTGGCCGGCGAGCTCGCGATACCAATCGTGCCGGCCGAAGAATTTGAAGCCGCTGGCGAGGCCGACGCGCTCGATCCCGTACAGCGTGTAGCCCTCGAACGAGCTGCCGCGCGTGTTGACCGCGTGATCCCCCGACTCGAACCACTCCAGCGCTTTCTTCAGGGCCGGGCTATACGGCTCCCTTCCCACGGCGTCGTTGGGGCCGGTCGAAAGGTCCAGGTATTCGTGGGCGACCAGCAGCGACGCCAGGCCCGCGCAGGTCATGCTGAGCGTCGGGTTGCTGTTGGCATTGTGATAACCCCACATGCCGTTTGAGGTCTGGCAACCGACCCAATGGCGCTGCACGGCGCGCCAGAAAGACGCCGGGACCTCGATCCGCGCGTCCGCGTCGGCCGCCGACCAAACGCCCAGCAGGCCGTACTGGCTGTTGGAGTTGTCCCATGCGCCGCGCGGCTCGGTCCCATTGACGCCGAGGCGGGCGCGGCCCGCCGAGCCGGGGACGACGGTGCCGGTATACGTGTACGCCCCCTGGTCGCAGGTATCGCGGAGCCATTCGAAGTCGGATTTCAATGCGGGGAAGTCTTCCGGGCGGTTGTTCAACGCGAGCGCCGTGGCGCGGATGCCGCGCGCGTAGGTCTCATAGGAGCCCGTCGGGGAGAGATGCTTGAGGGCATCGATCATCGCCTTCATCGGTGGGCCGCGAACGCCCAACCTCGGGTCGCTGATCGCGTCGCCGCACTGAAGCAGGGCGTAGACGGCCAGCGCATCAACCCCGGTGGCGTGGCTGACCTCTCCCGATTCGTCACGGAGGGTGTGGGTTGAAGCGTCGAAGCGGGCGAGCAGGAAGTTGACCCCATTTTGGATGGCGACGCCGATTCGCTCGTCGGTCAAGGTCGGCAGATCGTCCACCGGTTGCAGCGGCGGGCGGTCGCGGTACGGCATCGCGGGCGAAGCGGGCGCGGTGCCGGTGCGAACCCGGGGGCGTCGAGTCGGCGTTGTCGTCACGGAAGGCGCGACAGCGCCAGGCGCCTCAGGCGACGCTGCGACGCCCGGTGGGATTGACGCGGCAGTGGGGTTGATCAACGCCGCGATCGCTGATGGGGGTGATGCCTGGGCCGGGAGAGAAGGCGCCGGATGAGAAGTCGCCGGGGGAGAAGTCGCCGTCTCGGCACCTGCCGCGGCGGGCGCGCTGGTCAGGGGGCGGAGCGACGCGGGAGAGCCGGCGACCATGGCACGCATCGCCTGAGTCGCGGGGACCGACCCCGGAGCCCTCGGGGTCGTCACCAGCATCTTATAGATCCGCTCCTTGTCCTCGTACGCCTTATCGATCGCGGCCTTCAGTTGCGGGTCCACGAGGGTGCGGCCGGCGACTTCTTTCTCGATCTCAAGGTACGTCTTCAGCGCCTCTTTGGGCTTGTCGTCGATCGCGAGCGATTCGGCCTGCCCCTTGAGGGCGAGCAGGGCCGCCTTGTGGTCGGCCTCCCAGGTGTTGAACTGACCCGTCGCGGCAAGGATCCCGACGACCGCTATGACCGATCCGATGACGGCGAGGGCCAGCCACCCGATGGGGTGGAGCGTTCGCTTCGACAGGGGCGGCACGCTCTGGGACGGGTCGCCCTGGGACGGGTCGCCCTGGGACGGGTCGCCCTGGGGCGGGTCAGGCGTCAAGTCGGGCAGGAGCGCGCCATTCCTGGGGGAAGCGGCCGCGACATTCAAGAAGGCGATCGGGACGCCCGCCTCATATGACGGCGCAGGCGCGGGAACTGGGCCGGGCCTCCCCCACGGGCGTGCGACGGGGGCGGGCTGGGGGGTGAGGGGCACGCGAGCTGGCGTGACGGCTGGCGAGGCCATTCGGAACAGCGGCATCATCGTCCCCAGCGGCGGGGCCGCCTGAATCGCGGCCGGCCTGCCTGGCGCTGGGTAGCTGCCGGGTGCCGGCCCGACAGGCGCTTCGGGCTCGGCGAGTTGGCGGCGCCGCTCGTCGCCGGGCTCGGGGCGGAAGCCGATGATGATCTCCGGCTCGGCCACGGGGGCCGCTTGCGGGACGGACAGGGGCGCTTGCGGGACGGACAGGGGCGCTTGCGGGACGGACAGGGGCGCTTGCGGGACGGCGGCGCGGGCGGTCGGCGTGGCGCTGTCGGCGTCGGCGGGGAGCATCGCGAGCAGGGACGGCGGCGGCGCATCGAACCGGCGGCCGCACGCCGGGCACCAGACCTGCCGACCCGCGTCCTGGTCCGAGACCTTGACGCTCTTAGCGCAGGAAGGACATTGGATCTTCCGTTGCATCCGATTTACCAAAGGCTTTACAGGCACCGGCCGCGGCAAGACCAACCACAGCCGCCGCCGCCAGGGGAGAATCGGGCCTTATGTTCATCCTCCGCCGCGCCGATTTTTCGATCCTACGGGAGGATCGGACGCAAATCACCTTCCCTGCGCGAAACCTTCGTCAAGAACGCACCCATGCGTAACCCGCTCCGCGCGGCCGGGGCGATCACCGTTACGCAGGAAGGCGGTCACTCCGAGTGCATGACGAATTGCTCATACAACTGGGCATACTTCCCGCCGGCGGCCACCAGCTCCCGATGGGCGCCGCGCTCGATGATCGTCCCGGCGTCGATCACCAGGATGATATCGGCACGCATGATCGTGCTGAGCCGGTGGGCCACGACGAATGTCGTCCGGCCCGATAAAAGCTTCTCCAGCGACCGCTGGACGAGCAGTTCCGTGGCGGTATCGACGGCGCTGGTCGCCTCGTCGAGCATGAAGATGCGCGGGTCCGATAGGTACGCGCGGGTGAAGCAGATCAACTGCCGCTGGCCCAGGCTCATGTTGGCCCCGCGCTCGCCCACCTGCGATTCGAACCCCTCGCCCAGCCCCATAATGGCGTCATACGAGCCGATTGCCTGGGCCGACTCGACCACTTCGTCATCGGTCGCCTGCGGCTTTGCGTAACGGATGTTCTCCATCACCGTGCCGGTGAAGAGGTAGTTGGTCTGCAGCACCAGCCCCATCTGGCGGTGCAGCGAATCGCCGGTGACATAGCGCACGTCGTGGCCGTCAACCAGCACCCGCCCCTTCTGCGGCTGATAAAACCGCGCGATCAACGACACGATGCTGCTCTTGCCGCTGCCGGTCGCTCCGACCAGCGCAATCATCTGCCCCGGCTCGGCGACGAAGCTCACATCGTGCAGGACCGGCCGCTCCGGGTTGTAGCCGAAGGTGACATGCTCGAACTCCACGCGCCCGACGATCCGCGGCAGCAGGCTCGCGCCGGGGGCGTCCGCCACGTCCGGGCGCAGGTCGAGCAGGCTGAAGACGCGCTCGCCCCCCGCCATCGCCTGCATCAGCGTGTTGTAGAACGTCCCGAAGTTGCGGATCGGGCCCATGAACCAGTCCCAGTACAGATACGCCGCCACGACCGCCCCGACGCCTCGGACATCGATCCCGTCGGCATCGCGGAACTTGCCGGTGACGATCAAATAGCCGCCGTAAGCGAGGATGACGACCCGCCCGATGAACCAGATCAGGTCGAGCGTCGGTTGATAGATGCCGTTCACGCGGCTGGTGCGGACGTTGTTCGCCGTGTTGTCGGTCTGAAGCCGGTTGAAGGTCACCAGGTTCGCCGACTGCCGGTTGAACGCAGTAACGACGCGCATGCCGCTGATGTTCTCCGCCATGTTGGTGCTGACCCGCGTCCATCCTTCGCGCACCGTCTGCCAGAGGGTCGCCGCGCGGCGCAGGAACGCCCGGTTGCACCAGAAGAGGATCAGCCCCAGCGGAGCGACGGCGACGAACAGGCGGATGTCGGTCCGAGCGAGCATCACGGCCGCCACGACCATCATGAGCGTATTGGCCAGGATCGTGTGCAGCCCCCACACGTTCACCTCCCGCAAGGCGTTCACGTCGCTGGTGCAGCGGCTGATGATGCGGCCCAGCTTGGTCTTGTCGAAGTAGCTCATCGACAGCCGCTGAAGCTGCTCGAACAAGTGCCGCCGCAGCGCGAACTGCACCTTTTCCCCCGCCCCCGTCATGACCAGGATCGTCAGCCGCTGAAGAACGACGGAAGCCGCGATCGTTATCGACCAGATCAAGACGATGAAGACGATGGTCGCGATCGCCGCCGGCTTGCTCGCCAGCGGTGAGCCGTAATGGGCCCGCCTGATGCAGGCGGCCGCGATCTCCGACGCCCACGACGCGCTCGGCGCGCCGACCGGCTGCCCGCCCGCCGTATGGAGCCACGCCGCGCAATGATCGATGATCGCCTGCGTGAACTTGGGCGACTGCATTTCGAGCGTCACATGGATCGCGCCCAGGAACAGGCCCAGCGCATACTGCCAGCGGTAGGGGCGCAGCGTCTGAAGCATCCGCCGAACCAGCGTCAGGTCGATCGGCTTATAAAGCGTCTCGTCGTCCCGTTCCTCGCCGCTGTGGGCGGCCGGCGCGGCGGGCGGAGGCTTTTTGCGCCGAACGGGCGACGGATCAGTGTTCGTGTCATGCGATTCAGGGGGTGCGCGCCCGTTATGCGCTGTCGCGATTCGGCGGCGGCGGTCGGGCCGCATCAGCCGCCATACCGCACGCGGTAGAGGTGGACGCCGTACGCCGCGAAGTCGTCTTTGAACGCTCCTTGCCGCGCGGGGATCGTACGCCCCTCGCCCAGCACTTCCACTGTCGCCGCCGCGGGGAGCGCGGGGATATGGATCGTCGCCGACGCCGCGACGTTCCGCGTTTCGACGGCGAAGACATACGCCGAATCAGGCCTGCCCGGGATCCCGCCGAACCGACGCGTTGTCAGCGCGACGGGGGCGGACTCCGGCGCGACGACCGACGCGGCCGCCATCGGCCCTGTGGCCGGGGCGCTGTTGATCACCGCCGCCCAGGTCTTGATCTCGGCGTTCAGACGCGTCACGGCCGCCAGCATCGACGGGTCGTCGAGCAGCGCGTGCTCGTTAAAGTCGGGCTTGAACTGATGCACGAAGTAGACCAGCCCGCGCGACCCGTTGATGATCGACATCCACGCCTGGGCCCGAACCTGATCGGCCGTCGCGCGGCGTGCCGGGTCATCGATCGGCATGCACTCCAGGAAGTTCCAGACAGGTTTCTTCCCGGCCGCCCATCCGCCAAGGCGCTCCACGCCTTTGCCCACCAGCCAGGCCATCTCTTCGCCGTTGCGCAGGCTGGCGACGGGGTAGATATCGAAGCTGACAATGTCGCCGGCCTTAAGGTATTGCGGGTAGTCATCAAGGCTGGCGTCGCCGCCGCGCCCCTGCCACTCGTCGTTGGCGACGCCCTGGCCGAAGTTCAGCAGGATCGGGCGCGACGGGTCCCGCGCCTTCATCGCCTGATAATCGGCGTAGACCTTTTCGGGCTTGACCGGCGGGCCCGGCTTCACGCGTTCGGCGGCCGGCTGGGTCGGGTCGATCGAAACCTGCGCGTTGTCCGGCTCGTCCTGCATCAGCCAGCCGACGATCGTCGGGTCATCGCGATGGGCCAGCCCGACGTCGTTTTGCGCACAGATCACCGGCATCCCCGCGGCCCGGAGGGTGTCGAGCTGCGGCGCGGTCGGCCCCTCCCACAAACCAACGAAGACGTTGATCCCCGCCTTCTTGTAGCGGGAGGCCGTTTCCGGAGTCTGCAGCCACACGCCGATCGGGAAGAAATAAGGGTCCCGCGGCAAAGCGTGTGAAAAATGTTCGCCCGAAGGGCCGGTCGCCGGGCGCGCTGGCTAAGTCGCGGGCGCGGCGGCCGCCCCCCGCGTGACCACCACCGAAAAGACCAGGTAACCGAGCGCGAGCAAGCATCGCTTCATGGTCGAGCATCCAATGGCCGTTTCACGGCGGGGAGAGGGTAGACAAAAAAATGAACAAGGGCCCAACCTATGACGGCACGGACGGGCTTCCGATGGCGATACTTACACGGAGCTGGCAAGTTCGGGTACTGCCACAATAGGCGGCCGCTCCTTTCAACCGATCACCCTCCTAGCATCCTCGCATGTGTGGTCACTGGCCAGAGCGACACCGACGCTTGAAGCGCACTTCAAAATCTTCGGCGTCGTCGCGCTGTGCGTGACGATCGGCGGATGCTGCTGCCCCACGGGTGGCGGCCCCAAGCCCGCGACCGCCGGCGCGGCGATGACGCGGCCGATTGACCTCGCCGGGCTGGCCGCGCCCGTCACGGTCGCCGCGGTTCGAGCCGTCTGCGCGCCGCCCCTGGGATGGTCTGCGGAGCCGCTCAAACAGGGGCCCCGCGATACCCACCAGATCTGGATCAGTCCCTCGGGGCATACCGCATACGGCGTGCTGTATGTGGCATTGCCACTGCCAGTGGGGGAAGGGTTGACGCTCCACGGATTTTTGAGCGAGATGAAGAAGAAAGAAGGTCGAGCTGATCTGCTCGATCGGGAGAACGACCCGCGCCTGCCCGGCGTACGTTTCGTGGCTGCCGGCGGGCAGTACAAGGTGCGCGTCAATATGATGGTCAGAGGGTGGGACGCCTGGTTTGTCTACGCGGGGACTCGGCAGAACGAAGAGATGATGCCGGACGAACTGACGCTGGCCGAGCGAGCCCGCGAGCGAACCGAAGTGGGAACGAGCGAACCCCGCTGACCGCAAAGCCGATTGGATCCGCATTCGGTGCACATCCGGCGCGTGAATGCCTCTTGGGAAGAGTTTCAACCGCGCGGTCGTGGGCTTCCTATGGCACGCACCGCGTGCCGCCGCATCGCCCGTTCGATTGGCGGGGCGGTGGCTTAGCTCGACGGCGTCCCCCGTCCGCGGCACGCGACGCGTGCCCTGCGAGCAGTCGTCAATCTTTGTCGTTTTCCGCCGGACGGTCGCGGATCAGGACGCAAGAAGGCCATGAATCGACTTACCGCACAATTCGAACGATGGGGGCCACCCGTTCGAGGGCTGTCGCGCGGCGTCCTGTGCCTTGTGCTCCTGGCGACTGGGGTCGGATGCCAGACGGCCGCCCCGATCACCAGCCGGCGGCTGATCGAACATCAGGCGATGATCGACTTCTCCGGTTTGAAGGCGGCCGACGCGGTCGCGACGCAGGCGGTAAAGGCGGCCGGCTCTGTCCCGACCTCCTGGCGCGCCGTGCCGGCGCACAAGACCTCGCTCTACACCCATCTGCAATGGCGAAGCCCCTCGGCCCACACGGCGATGGGCGTAATCCACATCCACCTGCCGCTACCGCTCGGCGGAAAAGCCGTGACGTGGCTTGCCAAGCAGGAGTACGCGCGCCGCGCGAGCGACGGAAAAGTGCTCGCCGAGTGGGACGACGATCTCGGCCGCCACTGGCTGGAAGGCGAGAACGCGAAGTACCACCTTCGCGGCTACGTGATTACCCGTGGCTTCGACGGATGGGCGGTCTACCTCGGCTACAAGATCACCGAGCCCCCGGAAATGTCCGAAATCTCCCTCGCCAGCCGCGCGACGGACACCTTCGTCCCCGGAGCCAAGCCCGCGACCCGGCCCACGTCAAAGCCCGACTAAAGATCGAGGGCCGCCCCAAGCTGATCCCCATTCAGCATTCCACATAATTCCGCATTCAGCGTTCGGCATTCAGCATTTCCCCCATCCCCTCCTCCCTTCCCGCTCTCGCCGACCGACACTACACTCGCCCCAGTGCCGATACAGCCCCCACACGCTCCGTTCCCGGTCGATCTCGACGCATTTCAGGCCGTATTGCTCGACCTGGACGGCACGATTTATCACGAGGATCACGCCCTTCCCGGCGCGGTCGAGCTGATTCGGCGGCTGCAGCGCGAGAATCGCCGCTACGCCTGCCTGACCAACAGCACCAGCAGCCCTGAGCGTCTGGCCGAACGGCTGCGCCGGATGGGGATCGAGGTTGACCCCGCCCACATCTACACCGCGGCGGCCGCTACGGCGGACTACGTCACCCAGAAGTTCGGCGACCCTTCCGCCGCCGGCGTGATCCGGCCGGCGGGCTTTACAGAGCTGAATCCAGACGGGGACGACGGCCGCCCGGGCAACGGCCCGCGCGTCTTCAACCTGTTAACCGAGGGGGTCCAGGAGATGCTGGAGGGGAAAGTCCGCTGGGTGCAGTCGGCGGATGAACCATGCGACGTCGTGATTTGCGGCGTTCCGTTAAACGTGTTCGCCACCGACGCCCGCCAGCGAACGGCGATGCTCCTGCTGCGGCGGGGGGCGGCGCTGGTCGGGATCTGCGCCGACCGGGTCTACCCCAGCCCGCGCGGCCTGGAGTTCGGCGTCGGGGCGATGGCGGCGATGCTCTCCTACGCCTCCGGCGTCACGCCCACGTTTTGCGGCAAGCCTGAAGCGATCTTCTTCCAGGAACTGTGCCACCGCCTTGGCGTTCTGCCGGAGAAATGCGTGCTGATCGGGGATAATCTGGAAAGCGACATCGCCGGCGGCCGCGGTGTCGGCATGGCGACCATCCTGATCCTCGGCGGGGTCAGCAGCCGTGAAGATGCGGAAGCGCTTCCGCCGGACCGCCGGCCGGATGCGATCATCCAAAGCCTCTTCGACCTGGCTTAGCTAGCTCACTCCGTGTGCCGTCCGCCGGCATACCGAGCGTCTCCCGGCGACGGCACACGGAGTGTGCCTGCTACTACATCCGGTCGGCCGCAGCCGTACCCATCGCCTTACGCGCCGGTACGCGGCCACAAGTCTGGATCACCAGACCTTCGCCTGCCCGCGAATCCCCGCCAGCGAAAAATCGGCGATGTACCGGGCGAGCAGATCAATCTTCGGATGGTCCCCCAACTGCGGGTGCATGCGGCCGAAGACGTTCTGAAAACGAATGTAATAGACGCACTGGCCGATGATGCTCGCGGTCGCCAGGCCGACCGATTGGTCTGTCGGCGGGCGACCCAGCAGCTCGGCGATCAGTGACGATAACTTTCCGCTCAGCGGCCGCAGCACCTGCTCGAATACCGGGGTTAAGGCGGCCGTCGGCTCCGCCATTTCGCGGGCCATCAGCACCTTCTCCCAGGTCGGCTTCTTCCGGCCCCCCATCGCATTGCACAGGTAACGGACGAACCCAACCAGCCGCTCCTCCGCCGATCCGACAAGCACGCTGTCGGGCGGGATGATCGAAGCCCCGTCCTCCGCCAGTCGCCGCAGCACGGCCGCGTACAGCTCCGCCTTGTCCTGAAAGTGGTAGTTCACCGATGCAAGGCTCGCCCCGGCTCGATCGGTGATCTCCTTGATGGTCGCCGGATGGAAGCCGCGATCCGCGAAGACTTCGCCCGCCGCCTGAAGCAGCTTCCGCCGCGTCTCCTGAGCCGCCGTATTATTCTTGACGTTCGCCACTCCGTGCCTCTGCAGGACGCCGCCTTGCGACCAGCGATCATAGACGACCCACAGTCATTATTCGAAAGTATTTTCGAAATACGTTTGCTTTTTTTGAAATCGTATTCGTAATATGCCGCACCGCCGATCGGCCCGATGCCAAGCGGCCGGGAATCGGAGCGATGGCCCATGACCCAGACGCGACTCACAGAAAGCCTCTCGCCGGACGCAACGCAAAACGGCAAGCCGGCGGCGTCGCGCCCCCTCTATCGGCGGCCGAGGTTCCTCATCTTCCTCCTGGTCGTGGCCGGCCTCGTCGTCGGCGGCGTTCTCTATTACCTCGACGCGCGCCACTACGAGAGTACCGACGACGCGTTCGTCGATGGGCATGTGATCCCGATCAGCCCGCAGATCCCCGCGCTGGTGGCGGCCGTCCACGTGGATGACAACCAGTTCGTCCACAAAGGCGATCTGCTGGTCGAACTCGACCCGGCCGATTACGACGTCGCGCTGGCCCAGGCCGCCGGCGCCGAGGCGGCCGCACGCGGTAAGGTCGAGCAAGCGAAAAGCGGCGTCCCTTCCGCCCGAAGCGCCGTCAAGGAAGCCCAGGCCGAGCTCGATGCGGCCTTGGCGAACTCCGACAACGCCAATCGCGACCTCAAGCGCTTTCAAAGCCTGGACGACCGATCGCGCAGCCAGCAGCAGTTGGACAACGCCGTGGCGATGCAGAAGCGCATGCAGGCGGACGTCGAGCAGGCCCGCGCCAAACTGGAGACGTCGATCTCGCAGGTCGCTACAGCCGAGACGACCGTCATCGCCACGCAGGGCGACCTCGAAAAGGCGGCCGCCGACACCCGCCGCGCCAGGGTCAACCTGGGCTACTGCCGGATCGCCGCCCCGTGCGACGGGAAGATCACCAGCAAGAACGTCGATGCCGGGCAGTACGTGACGTCGGCAAACCAGTTGTTCCAGATCGTGCCGGCCGACGTCTGGGTCGTCGCGAATTTCAAGGAGACTCAGCTCGACCGGATGCGGGTAGGGCAGAAGGTGTCGATCGCGGTCGATGCGTACCCCGCCCGCGAGCTGCGGGGGACGATCAGTTCGATCCAATCCGGGACGGGCAGCCGCTTCAGCATCATCCCGGCCGAGAACGCGACGGGGAATTTTGTGAAAGTCGTTCAACGCGTCCCGGTCAAGATCACTCTCGACGGCAATGCGAACAGCGACCCGGGGCGGCTCTTGTTCCCGGGCATGTCGGTCGAGCCGAAGGTGCGCGTGCGATGACCGAACAACAGGTAGGGCCCGCACGAGAGCCGGACATGGGAAGAACCAGCATGTGCCCGCGACGCGCTCTCGGTACGGGCCCTTCAGGCAACGTTTTGCGTGGTCGGGTTTGTTCTCAATCTCGAGCTTTAACCTTGATCCCCCGCAGCCCCAATTCGGCCGCCAAGCCTGGCGTGAACCCGTGGCTCGTCGCCGTTGTGGTGTCGATGGCCACGTTCATGGAGGTGCTGGACACCAGCATCGCCAACGTGTCGCTATCGCACATCGCCGGCGACCTGGCGCGGGGACCGACGAGAGCACTTGGGTGCTGACCAGCTATCTGGTGAGCAACGCGATCGTCATTCCGATCAGCGGGTGGTTGTCGTCGATCCTCGGCCGCAAGACGTTCTACATGACCTGCGTGGCCCTGTTCACGGTCAGCAGCTTCTTCTGCGGGATCGCGCCGAGCCTGGGGATGCTGCTGTTCTTCCGGGTGCTGCAAGGCGCGGGCGGCGGGGGGTTGGCGCCCAGCGAGCAGGCGATGCTCGCCGATACGTTCCCGGGCAAGTATTTCGGGCAGGCGTTCGCCATCTACGGCGTCGCGGTGGTCGTTGCGCCGGCGATCGGCCCGACGCTGGGCGGGTGGATCACCGACAACTTTTCCTGGCGATGGATCTTCTTCATCAACATTCCGGTCGGCCTGATCTCGCTCTTCCTGACCTACCACCTGGTGCAGGACCCTCCGGCTGCCGTCGAGGCCACCAAGCGGGAGCGGTCCCGGGGCATACGAATCGACTATGTCGGCTTCGCCTTCACCGCCGTCGCATTTGGCGCGCTCCAGGTCGTGCTCGACAAGGGGCAGGAGGATGACTGGTTCGGCTCGTCCTTCATCTGTTTCTTCGCGGTCGTAACGGTGATCGGGCTGACCGGGCTGGTGATCTGGGAGACGCTCGTCGTTGACAACCCGATTGTCGATCTGCCGCTGCTGGCCAATCGAGGGCTGAGCATGTCGATGGTGCTTCAGTTTGTCGTGGGGTTCATCCTGAACTCGACGACGGTGCTGATCCCGCAGTTCGTGCAGCAGATCCTCGGGTATAACGCCACGCAAGCCGGGCTGGTGCTGATGCCGGGCGGGCTGGCGCTGATGGTGATGATGCCGGTCGCGGGGGCGCTGGTGGGGAAAATTCAGCCGAAATACCTGATGGCCGTCGGCCTGACGGCGACGGCCGCGTCGATGTACTGGCTGACCGGGTTCAACACGCAGATCGCCTTCCATCACCTGGTCTACGTCCGCGCGCTGCAGTGCATCGGCCTGCCGCTGTTTTTCGTCCCGCTAAACACGATCGCGTACGGGAACCTTCCACCGGGCAAGAGCAACAGCGCCAGCTCGATGATGAACCTGATGCGGAACCTGGGCGGCGGGATCGGCATCAGCGTCGCGGGAACGCTCCTCGTCCGCCGCGCCCAGATGCATCAGGACCGCCTCGCCTCCCACGTGAGCCGCGGGTATCAGCCGTTCGTCAACCACTTGAACGCCATCGGCGGCTTCACCCGCACGAACGTGTTCGGCTTTTATCGGCTGGTGCAAAAGCAGGCGACGATGCTCTCATACCTGGACGTGTTCAAGATGTTCACCATCGGCGTGCTGATCGTCGTCGGTCTGGTCCTTCTGCTCCCGCGCGTGAAGAGGCGGGGAACACCGGTGATGGCGCATTGAGGGTTCGAAACCGAGATCTTTTGGAAACCGCCCTGCATCCGCGCAACGGCCTCCGGCCTCACAACGCCGAAGAAAGCCAGACGGCCAGATCGGACGGCGCGCCGAAGGTTGGCAGCGCGTCGATCAGCTGATCCAGTTTCTCATCAGGCAATGCGTCGATCTGGTCACGCACGGTCGGCGTGATCTCTCCAACCTGGCGGCCGAGAACGCGAACGATCACGGCGACCTGGCCTCGACGAACGCCCCGCGCTTCCCCGCGCGTCTCACCCCGCGCCTCCCCGCGATCTCACCCCGCGCTTCCCATTCATTGACGATCTGCATGACGGCCTCCTGTTCCGGTGGGTCCAGCGTCTCGACCTCCCGATCGTACACCGTTAGCTCGGCCGCACTCAAGCGGAGATATGCATCCATGAAGTCGCGGATCAACGCCTGGCGCGCCCGGTCCAGCTTCAACGTCGCCATGAGACGCAAGCACTCCAGCTTCACCCGCGGCCGATCGGCGGGGGCGATTTGCATTCGGGTCATCAACGCCGCAGCCACCGGGTTGGGCTGGCGGACGAAGTCCCGCCACGCCAGTCGATTGAGCTGGATCGCCCGAAACCGGAACGACAGGACATCCAGGTCCGGGAACCGCACGTCGTACGTCTCCGGCTCGGCACGCAAGGGAGCGTCGTAGGTGAACAACGCGATGGGGTAAACCCGCAGCGCGTGCTTTTCGGTCAGTCGCGCGAAATACCGGAACATCCGGGCCGCGAAGTCCCCCTGCGCCGACGCCTGTGTCTCGACGTGCAACAGGAAGAACGCGGCTTCTGAGCCCGGTTCCCGAAAGCGGCACTTCACCAGCAGATCCACCTCATGCCGCTCGCCGGCCGTCAGGTCGGTGAAGACTTCCTTGTCGAGGAACTCCAGGCTCGCCGGGTCAATGGACTCGGCGATCGCCGGCAGGAACAGGAACAGGAACTCGCGAAAGAACGTCCGCAAGAGCAGCTTGAACAGGCGGTCGTGGTCCATAGCCGAACATCTTACCGCCTGACCACCAGGCGCTCATCCAGTGGCGACTCACCGAACCACCTTCGCACGGCAATCACGTGCCGGCGGCTCAGAAATGTTCTTACCCGTTGATCCCCAGCACTCCAATACGGACCAGGACGATTCCCAGGCCGAAGATAGAACCGCAGGCTCCCAGGATCTTCCCCAGTACCGCGAACCATGCCTGATCGTACAAGTTCCCCCGACGTGATGGCTGTGCAGGAACAGCGCGACGGAGATGAACGCTCCGCCGAGCGCCGTCGCATTGAGGCCGTGAAGGAGCATCGGATTGTGTGAACCGACCATCATCTGTCCGGTGACGGACGCTTTGAGGCCAGCGGCCGCCAAGCGGATCGGTAATGCCGCGCCGAATACCCACTGATACCAAACGCCCTGCTTCGGCTGGCCTTCAACGTCGTCGTCATAGGCCGTCGGGTTGTATGGGGATCGCCAGGACATGCCGCACCGCTTTGACTGGGACCGCATGGTCCCGACCGGCTTATTCGCCTGGAATATAGCTGATGACGCCCTCAAACGGGCTGCTTGCCGTGGCATAGCGCTTTTTCGGGATGCGGCCGGCTTGATAGCCGAGGCGGCCGGCTTCGAGCGCGTGGCGCATGGCGGCCGCCATCTTCACCGGATCCTTCGCGTGGGCGATTCCCGTGTTCAGCAGCACGCCGTCAGCGCCCAGCTCCATTGCAATCGTCACGTCGGATGCCGCGCCCACGCCGGCATCAACTATCACCGGATAGGTCGGGTCCCCTTCCTTCAGCAGCTCGAGGCAGAGGGAGAGGTTCAGCGGGTTCAGCACCCCCTGACCGGAGCCGATCGGGCTGCCGGCGGGCATGACGGATGCGGCTCCGGCTTCTTTGATCCGAACGGCCAATCGCGGGTCGTCGCTGGTGTAGGCCAGCACGGTGAACCCCTCCTTGACCAGCTCGCGCGTCGCTTCGATCGTGCCAACCGGGTCGGGCAGCAGCGTCTTCTTATCGCCCAGGACTTCCAGCTTCACCCAGCCGGCGCCTTTGTTGCCGTTTTTCTCCAGCAGGTCGCGGCCGAGCAGGGCGACGCGAACGGCGTCGTCGGCCGTGAAGCAGCCGGCGGTATTGGGGAGGATCACGTAGCGCCCGAGGTCGAGGAAGTCGAGCAGGCTTCGGCCTTCCTTGTCAACCAGCCGCTCGCGCCGGACGGCGACCGTGACCACCTGGCAGCCGCTGGCGTCCAGCGCCTGACGCATGACGTCGTAGGTGGCGTACTTGCCCGTCCCGACGAAAAGACGGTTGCAAATCTCGAAACCCCGAATGCGAAAGACATCTTCCATGGGAACGACCAATCAGGCTTTGATCAACGCAATGGCTACCCGCCACCGACGAATGTAACGATTTCCACCTCGTCACCGTCCTTCAGAAGCGTGTCGTATTTCTCCGACCGAACCAGTCGCCGGTTGAGCTCAACAGCGACCTTTTCCGGCGTCAGGTTACATCGGGCCACGAGGGACCGAAGCGTCTCTCCCTCGGGGATTTCACGGCCATCGCCGTTCACGCGAATGTTCATTTGCACCGGCCGAGATTGTAAGGTGCGGGGTTGTTCCCTCGCCAGAGACGTGGCGCGAATGGCCGCGTATGGGCTCGGGACTCAAGGCAGAATGCTCCGGAGGATCCACTTTTGATCTCAAGTCTTTATTTTATAATATTTTATGTTCATTATAGTACCTATTTTACAACAGGCGACAGCAACCCGTGAGCAGCAGATGCAACCAGCGACTATGACTAGATTTATGTCCTATAATCGTGCGGTGATCTTCGTCTAGAGAAACAAACCAGGACCGGGCACGTGTGTCTAACATCCGGCGACGCGAAAGTGCGTGTCGCTTGGAGCGACCAAAGGGTCGGACGGGCGCCGGGCTTAATGCTGGGCCCGGGGCGGTCGATAGGACCGTTAAGAGGACAAGGACTATGTTCAACGTGAAGCGCGTCATCCCGAGTATCGCCTTCAGATCCGGGACGAAGCTGGCGACCACGGGCCTGCTGAGCGTGATGATGTTTGGTGCGGTCGGATGCCAATCCAACGCGGGGACGGGCGCACTGGTCGGTGGCGCCGCGGGCGCCGGGCTTGGTGCGATCATCGGTCACAACTCGCACGGCCGCACGGCCAGCGGCGCGGCGATCGGCGGTGCGGCCGGCGCGATCGGCGGCGCCCTGATCGGCAATGAAATGGATAAACAGGAGGCCTACGACCGCGAAGACCGCGCTCGGGATCGGGCCGCCTACGCTCCGTACCCTCCGCCTCCCCCGCCTCCGCCGAGCGGCTATTACGAGTATCGCAGTTATCGAAGCGACGGCCCGTCAGGCTCGAGCTACTACGAGACGCGGACCTACGGGAATTGATCTTCAGCGGAACTCACTGGCCGGGCCGACAGCGAGGCCCGACCGGTTCAGGCAACGAGGGACGAGCGCTCAAGGGCCCCGTTGGGGGCCCTTGTTGCGTTGATGAGTGGTGGGCCATTTGTGAATAAGTCGGCCCGCCAGGGTAACAGGCCCTGCTGGACAGCCCGTTGATAAGCTGGCCGATCTGGATGCGACCTGACCCCTAAGCGGCCGGCACCCGCGCCAGCGGTCAGCCAGGGCTGCTGTTCCTCCTGCCGCCAACGGGCCACCCCCGACGGCGCCGCGCCAGATCCCGCAACAGGTTCTACACACGCATCGTCCGATAAGATCTCCCTTAAGTGGAGGGCGGCAAGACCGTTATTCGATGCGGCATCGAGTTATGCACATTGCGCCACCCCTCATCACTGCCGAGTCTGGATAGATCTATCTATCACATACAGGTAACGGTAGATTACGCCGGCAAGACAGGGCTGTGGAAAACTCGGCGGGCCACCCGTTGGCCTTTTCCGGGTACACCTCGACTCGTGTACACTGCCCGTGGTGGTTCTGCAGCTTGCGGAGTCCCGCTGCAACGATTCCGACGGTTCAGACAGGTCCAGACGGAAAGGCGTTCATGAAAGTCATCTGCAACCGGGGTGCATTGCTCGAAGCCCTCACCGTCACCGGCAACGTCGTCCAGGCCCGCACGCCCAAGCCGGTGCTCCAATGCGTCAAGCTCACCGCCGCCGATGACCGTCTCACCATCGCCGCGACCGACATGGAAGCCGGCATTCGCTACACCGACAGCCAGGTTCAGATCGAGCAGCCGGGCGAGGCGCTCCTCCCCGCCGACAAGTTCCGCGACATCGTTCGCGAATCGGTTGACGACACCCTCTCGATCGAAGTGACCGGCGGCGATGGGCCCGGCAGCGCGAGCATCCGAGGCCAGGACTCGCACTTCAAAATCTTCACCCAACGCCCCAGTGATTTCCCCCCGTCCCCGACTTCGAAGGCGAAGCCGATTTCACCATCGCCGGCGGGCACCTGAAACAGCTCATCGGCCAGACGCTCTTCGCCGCGGCGAAGGAGAGCACGCGGTACGCCTTCAACGGCGTGCTCATCAACGTCCTTGCCAAACGCGTGGACCTGGTCAGTACCGACGGCCGCCGACTCGCCCAGGCCCGCGGTGATCTGATCTCCGAGAAGCTTGGCAAGGATGGGGCCAAAGCGATCGTCCCGGCCAAGGCGCTGACGCTGATCGACAAGCTGATCGACGACCCCGATGAGCCAGTGGACGTTCAGATTCGAGAGAATCGCGTCGTCTTCCACACGCCCAGCGCCACGCTGACCAGCAACCTGGTGGAAGGGCAGTTCCCGCCGTTCGAGGACGTGATCCCCAAGGACACCGACAAAAAGATGACGGCCGCCACGGCCGACTTCCTCGGCGCGATCCGTCGGGCGGCCCTGCTGACCACCGAAGAGAGCAAGGGCGTTCGTTTGCAGTTCACGAAAAAAGGGCTTGTCCTGACCAGCCGCAGCCCCGAGAGCGGCGAAGCCACGGTGAACTTTCCGTGTAAGTTCGAGGGCGCCGACATCGAGATCGGCTTCAACCCGCAGTTCCTGACCGACGCGCTGAAAGTGGTTGACAACGACGAGATCAGCCTTGAGTTGACGGCGCCGAATCGGCCGGGCCTGCTCAAGGGAGGGTCGAACTTCCTCTACGTCATCATGCCGGTGAACCTGCAATAACGGGGCGGCCGCGCCCAACGCTGAGATCATCACGCCTGGATGCCTATGATGATGCACTCCCCCGAGCGACACCAGGAGGCCGCTTTTCAGCGCCTTGCCCGCGTGAAGCGTTCAGCACCGCAGGTCACGCCGCTGCTCGGCCCGGACATGATTTCGTTTTTCAAGCAGGCCGTCGCCAAGCGGCAGGCGAAGTTCGCCAAAATCGCCGACTGCTGGGCTCAGCTCGTCCCCGATACGCTCAACGACCACTGCGCATTGGAGGCGCTGAACAGGGGGACGCTGACGGTCCTGGTGGACAGCGCGTCTCACCTGTACGAGCTGAAGCAACTGCTCCTCGCCGGCCTGGAGCGTCAACTGATGATCGCCTGCAACGCGGCCGGCCTGAAGAAGATCACCCTCAAGCCCGGCCGCTGGTACGAAGGCAACCCCACCGCCGGCCGCCGGCCACGATTCGATTAGCACGCCCCCGCCCAACACCATCCCAGCGAGCCGCGACGGTGACGGAGCGGTTGGGATGCGGGGCCGCTGAGCGCCCGTCGGCGCCGGACGCTCCGCGGCCGCTGATGAAGGCCTCTCAGTTTGCCCGTGAACGAATCTTGCCTACACTATCGACCCCCGTTCGGCCGTTGGGCCGGCGTGGGCGTGGGCGGGGTCGGGTTGTTGCGGCCGTGCCTGAGTCGAGTCGAGCGGCAGGAGTCCTCATGCGTCACGTGATTTCCGCGTTGGTGATGAACGAGCCGGGCGTGCTGGCCGGCGTGGCGAACATGTTCTCGGCACGGGGGTTCAATATCGATTCGCTCGTGGTCGGCCGCACCGAGGACCCGAAGCTCTCGCGGATGACGATCGTCGTCATCGCCGATGATAATACGATCGAGCAGGTCCGTCGCCAGCTCGCCAAGCTCGTCCCCGTCGTCAGTATTCAGGAATATAAGGACACGGCCTATGTGGAGCGCGACCTGGCGCTGGTGACGGTCGGCGTGGGGCCGGACCGGCGCGGCGAGGTGATTGAAATCGTCAACCTGTTCCGTGGCAAGATCGTGGACGTTGCCCCGCAGAGCGTGATGGTGGAGCTGGCCGGGACAGAACAGAAGATCGAGGCGTTTATCGATCTCGCCCGCCCCTACGGCATCACCGAGCTGGCCCGCACCGGCGTGATCGCCATGGCCCGGGGCGCGCAGCCCGCCACGCCAGCGGCCGCCCCCGCGTCGGCCCGTCGCAAGCGCAGCCTCGACGCCCCGGCCGCCGCGGCGCTCCCGCCGAGTTAGCCTGCCTTGGGCCGCGGGCTCCTTGCACCCACCGCCCGCCGCCACGCGACTGCCCTGTCGTCGTGGCGGGACGGGCCTCAGACCTTCGCCCTGGCCGGTTTGCCCGTTCTGGGGGGGAGCGGCCGCCTCTACAATCGGCGCCATGGCACTCGATGGCGTGATCTTTGACCTTGATGGCACCCTCGTTGACTCCAATCGACTGCACGTCGAAGCGTGGAGGCGAGCATTTCAAACGAAGGGGTATCGCGTCGCGGCCGATCGGATTTTCATCGAAGTCGGAAAAGGGGGCGACAAGGTCATCCCGCATCTACTGGGCCAGGAGGCGGACGAGAAGGACGGGGACGCCCTTCGCGACGCCCAGCCGAAGGAGTTCGCGGGGCTGGTCCAGACGCAAGGGCTGAAGGCCTTCCCCGGCGCCGAGGCGCTGATCGCCGAGGCGCGTCGGCGCGGCCTGAAGACGGTCCTGGCGACCTCAAGCGACAACAGCCAGCTCGACATCGCCGAGTCGGGGAGCGGCGTGAAGTGGCGCAAGCTCACCGATTACCTCGTCACCAACAGCGACGTGAAGGAGAGCAAGCCCGCGCCGGACCTGGTGGCGGCCGCGGTGAAGAAGCTGGGGCTCACGCCGGCGCAATGCGTGATGATCGGTGACACGCCGTACGACGCCGAAGCCTCCCGCGACGCCGGCGTGGTCTGCATCGGGCTGACCTGCGGCGGTCACTCCGCCGAGACGTTGGTCGCCAGCGGCGCCCGCGCGGTGTGGGAAGGCGCGGCTGACCTCCTTGGGCATTTTGATGAAGCCCTGGCCCAGTCCTCTCCCGGCGCGGCCCACCTCACCCGGAGCGTCCTGGAGGGGTTGATGCGCGAGGCGCTCAGCGCGGCGAAAGAGGGGATGGCCAACGGGGAGGTGCCGATTGGCGCGGTGCTTTCCCGGGGCGACGGGCTGGTGATCGCGCACGGGTTCAACCAGCTCAACCGCACGGGGAACCGAACCGCCCATGCCGAGATCGTCGCCTTCGCCCGGGCCGCCGGAAAGATGTCACCCGATGCGCGGGACACGATCCTCGTCTCGACGCTGGAGCCATGCGTCATGTGCCTCGGCGCGGCAATGGTGGCGTCGGTGGATACGATCATCTATGGCTTGCGAGCTCCCGCCGACCGCGGGACCGGGCGCGTCAAACCCCCGAGCAGCCCCGAAAGCCAGATGCCGCGTATCGTCGGTGATGTGCTGGCGAGCGAGAGCCGCGCGCTGTTCCAGCAGTGGCTCGACCGCCCGGATCGAAACCCGAGCCAGGAAACATTCGTCCGCCAGTTGTTGGAACTGACCAAAGCTTGAGCGGCCAGCGGCCGTCGCTGAAGCGCCTGATCCCGTCGAGTCGCGGCCAGCCGCGACCTCTCAATGATGCTTCTTACCCTTGATGCGATGTGATCGCCTGGTCGAGGGCTTCGACAGGTTCTTGATCGACGCTTTGTGTTTCACCGGCGATTTCTTCTTCTTGTGGGTGACGACCTTGCTCCGCGACTTGTGCGGTTTGGCCGGCTTGGCGGGGGCGGCCGACACGGCCGCGGCGGCATTGACCGTTGCCGCCGCCTTGACCGTTGCCGTTGGAGTCGGCGTGGGTGCCTTCAGCATGGCCGCCGAAGGAGTCGCCACGGCCCCCGGGACGACTTCGATCCCGTTCACCTGGGCGTTGTCGATCAGTGAGGTAAAGGTGATTCGAACCACACCGGCCGAGTCGGATGTTGTGTTGAACGTTTCGACCAGCGGGACGTTCTTACCGCCGGCGGCCGCGAACACGTCAAAGCCGGTCAGGACCTGCACGCCATTGATTGAGACGTTGAACGATCGCTTGCCGGCGCTCGTCCACCAGATTTCGGCGAAATGGAGTCGGACGGTGTAAGGCGAGTTGGGCGCCAGGCTTGCCGTGTAGGTGAAGTTGCCGTACCGCTCGGACTGATAGAGCGCGGGCGGGGCGGCATCGTCCGAGCTTTCGGAGCTGATTGGCGGAGCCCCCGCCTGATTGACTGTGCCGCCCGTGAAGCTGGTATCGCCCGAGAATGGCCCGATCGCGGGGCCGCCGGCGTTGACCATGAAGCTGGTCGCCTGCGTGGCGGCCGACGCGCCGTTGGAACGGGGCCCTTCGCCGCCGTCATTCACGGCCGCGACCTCGTAATAGTACGTGCCCCCGAGGGTGACGTTGGTGTCGTCCAGGCGCGTGGAGGTCAGCCCGGTCATGTAGGGGACGGCGCCGGTGTCCGTGGGCGACGTGCCGCGGTAAAGGTTGTAGCTGGTCGCGCCGGCGACGGAGTTCCAATCGAGGCTGATCTTGCCGGTGGCTCCGTCGGCGCCCAGGCCTACCGGCGCGGTGAGCGGCAGGGTGGACGCGGGCATGATGTCGATCGCATCGACCGAGGCGTTGTCGAGGTTCGCCGTGAAGGAGATGAGAATGGTCCCGGTGGGGTCGGCGGCCGCGGTAAACTGCCGCGTGATGGCCTTGAACCGTGCTCCGGCGACCGCGAACGTGTCGAAGTTGCTCAGGACCGTCGCGCCGTTGATTGCGACGTTGAACGAGCGGTTCCCCGCGCTCTGCCAGAAGATCTCCGCGAAGTGCAGTCGCACCGCGTAGGAGGCGGCCGGGGTCAGGCCGTGGATCGCGTACGAGAAGGCCTTGCCGTATCGCTCGGTCTGATAGACGGCCGCTGGCGCGGGGCTCACAACGCCGCTGGTGTCGATCGGGTTGGCAACCGAATAGGTGTACCCGCCGGAGAACGCGCCATCGACCGAGTACGCGCCGACGCCGGGGCCTCCGGCGTCGATCTCCACCGACGTCAGCGGCTTTGCGGGGACGATTTGGATTCCGCTCACCTTCGCATTGTCCACCGACGCGACGAACGAGATGGTGATGGCGCCGTTTGAATCGGCGGCCGTCGCGATCGTCCTGGCGATGGCCTTATCAATGCCGCCGGCGGCCGCGAACACGTCGAGATTCGTCAGCGCCGCCACACCGTTGACTGACACGCTGAAGACCCGCTGGCCGGGGGCCGTCCAATAGATCTCGTCGAAATCGAGCCGAACGTTGTACGCCGCGCCGGGCGTGAGGTTGTTGACGGTGTAGCTGAAGGACTTGCCGTACCGCTCGGTCTGATAGACCGATATCGGCGCGGGGTTGGTCACGCCGCTGGTGTCGATCGCGGCGGCCGTCGAGAAGATGCTGCTGGCCGAGAAACCGCTGTCCGGCGCGTAGACGCCGGAGCCTGCCCCTCCGGCATCGACCGCGGTCACCGGAGCGGAGACCGCGGCGGCCGCAAACACGGCGTTGTAGCTGCCGCCGGAGGCGGGGGCGACGATGTCGTGCGCCTGGGCGCCGCCGTCGGACCATGACTTAAAGGTGTAAGGGATGCCGGTCGAGTCGGACTGGGTGGTGAGGACACTGACCGAGTTGCTGGAGCCGGCGATGACGGTTTCGCTGAAGGGGGTCGCGAGCGTGGAGGAGTTGAAGGCAAGCTGGAGGCCCGGCGTGCTGGAGCCGAAGTTGAGCGTGACGGTCCTGGGGTTGATGCGAACCGTGGTGGTCGCGGAGACGCCGGTGCCGTCCGTCGCGGTGAGCGAAAGCTGGAGCCAGGAGGGGTACTCGTGGTCGGGGGCGATAAAGGTGCCGGAGGAGACGCCGGACCAGCTCTGCAGGTAATGCTGGTGGGTGCTGGAGAGGTCAATGTTGTTGGCGTGAATCAGGACCAGCGACCAGGAGAGGTTCGCGGCGGGCAGGGCCCCCTGCTCGGCGTCGGTCGCGTAGCCGCTGAAAGAGACCACGTCGCCGACGCTCCAGTTGAGCGTCGTTGACGGGCTGGTGATAACCGGGACCGGCGGCGTGTTGGTCACGTTGATCGTGACCGAGGCGAAGCTGGTCTCGCCGGCGGAGTCGGTGACGCGAAGGGAGGCGGCGTACGTGCCCGGGGCGGTATACGTGTACGCGGGGTTGACCGCCGTGGAATCCGAATAGGTGCCGTCGCCGGTGAAATCCCAGGCGTAGCTCAGGGTGTCGGTGGGGTCTACGTCGGTGGACCCCGCGGCGGAGAAGTGGACGGTAAGGGCCCGCCGCCGGAGGTCTTGTCGGCCGTCGCGACGGCGACAGGGGTATGGTCTACGGTGGGGATGGAGCTGATCTCGACAATGCGGCCGCCGGCGAGATCGGTGTAGAACAGGTCTCCGTTGGGCCCGGTGACGAGCTGAACCGGCCCGCCGGTGGTGGAGCGGAAGATGGCGCGGGTCGAAGGGTCAGGCTGGCCGTTGGGCCCCTGGAACATGACATAGATTTCCCTGCGCGCGTAGTCGGCGAAGAACAAGGCGCCGTTGTAGGCGGCGGGGTAGGCGCCATGGTCGTAGAAGCTGATGCCGGTGATGGCCGAGCCGCCGGTGGTTTCGCCGGAACCGGGGACAACCTGATCGGCGTGGGAATAGGCGTAATAGGGCTTGGTGGTGGCGTTGGGGTTCGCGTAGAGGGAGTTGAGCAGCGGAAGGTTGGCGGCCTGGTATCCGGGCTGGGGGTTGTTCCCTTCGTACGCGGGCCAGCCGAAGTTCGTGACCGGAGGGGTGAGCGCGGGCACCGGCGTGGTGGCGCTGGTGAGGCGGTCGATCTCTTCATAGTCGTTCCAGCCCACGTCGCCGATCCAGATCTCGCTGGTGCCGGGCCGGAAGCTGAAGCGGAACGGGTTGCGAAGGCCGTAGGCGACGATCCGCTGGGCGTTGGCGTTGCCGGAGGCGATCGGGTTGCCCGGCGCGGCGGCGCCGGTGTTGGGGTCGATTCGAATGACCGAACCGTTTAGTTCGGTGTTGGGGTTCGAGGACCGAACGCTCTGGGTGCGCAAGGCGCCGCCCTGGTTGGCAGGCTCATTGAAGGGGTTGCCGAACTGTCCGTAATCGACCGCGTTGTAGTTGGCGCCGTCGCCGCCGGTGGCATAGAGATACCCGTCGGGGCCGAATTTGAGGGTGCCCGCGGAGTGGCTGTTGAACTGCTGGGGCCAGTCGTTGACCAGGACCTTCTCCGAGCCGGGGACCATGACGCCGGAAGAATCGACGGTGATTCGCGACAGCCGCGTGCTGACCAGATCGCCCGCGGGGGCGGGTTGGGTGGCGCCGAGGGGGATCGCGTAAGTGTAGAGAACGTAGAGATACGGGCGCGACGGGTATTGAGGGTCGATCGCCAAACCCAACAGGCCGCGGTCGCCATTGGTCGCCGCCACCGATGAAAAGTCGGCGGTCATGACGGCATTCTGATCCGTGAGCGAGCTATAGGTGACGAGCTGGCCGGTCCGCGTGGCGACGAAGGTGCGGCCGCCGGGCGCGAACTCGATGTCGGTCGGGCCTCCAAGGTTGCCATAGACGGTGGTCTCTTTGAACGTCGGCCGCCCCGTCGTGAACGACCAGGTGAGGTTGGCGGGAAGGGCGTTGCCACCGGCGTCCGCGACGCCGCCGGCGCCGCCGCTGACGGTTGCCGAGTAGTACGCGTTGGTCAGGTTGAGCGGCGCCGAGGGGGTCAACGTCACGCTGTCTGTCGCGGCGTTGTAGGCGATCGAGGCGGGGACGACGTTGTTCGCGGGGTCCCGAAGTTGGAAGGTGCCAGCGCTGACGGTCGCGGGGCTTAGAGGCGTGTCGAAGTTGACGGTGACCGACGCTCCCACGGGGACCGACGCCTGCCCGTTGTACGGTGCGACAGCGGTTACGGCGGTCAGCATTCGGCGCGGTTCCAGCGCCTCGCAAGCGGCGTCGGCGATCAGCGCCTGACGAGCGTGGGCAGTCGCGGGCGGCGTGGCATGATGTCGTTTGGAACGCGGAAATCGGCGCACGGCTCTACTCCTGGCGATTCACCGGCTGGGGGTGGCTACGGGGCAGTCAAGCTGGCGGCGTGGGAGAACAACATCCGATCACGACAGCGCGGACGACCCCCGTCGGCAGGTAAAGCCTGCAAACGAGCGGGCACAATTCATCGCGCGTCGTGAGCGTGACCGATCGAAGAGCGGCCGCGCGCCCCAGAGCTATCTTGGAATACGCACTCCCCAGCACCCACTGTGGAACGCGACGTCAGTATGGGGCAACTCACATAGAGGGCAAGGAAAAAAAGATCGTGATCGGTAATTTCGGCCGCTCAATGCGGCTGAGGAAGGGGATCCCATTCCGGATATGGCGGTGAAACCGGCAGATGATGCGAAATTGGGGTATCTGGCCAAAGTACCCATCGCGGCGGTGCGCTACGATAGCGCGCGTACTACGACGCGATCAGGATCGATACGGGGAAGTCGCTGAGGATGTCGGCGATCAGGAGGCCTTGATCGCCGGGGTCGTGCTGGCGGCCGGTGAAGAGGTCAACCAGCGGCCGCCGGTTCGGCGCGGCGGGCGGGAGGATCTGCGTCCCCTCCCATACGCTGGGCCCCAACGGCAGGCCGGGGGCGTCGCCGACGAGCGAGGCGATGAGGCGCGGCGCGATCACGATCGCCAGATAGTCCCCCGCCCGACGCGCGAAGGCGAAGACGTGGCCGCGCTGGCGCCGGTCGCCTCGACCGGCTGGTACTCACCGGCTAAGAAGAGCCCGGGCCACTCTCGGCGCGCCAAGAGCATTTTCCACGTCAGGTATAGCTTCCCGCGGCCGTCGCTCAGCGACGCGGCGAGGTCACGCGCCATCGTCCCGCGATCATTGCCGGCCGCCTTCGCCCCGGTTTGCAGGGCGGCGAGCATGGCGCGGCGGGCGGCGTAGTCAACCGGGCGGCGGTTGTCCGGGTCCACAAGGCTGAAATCCCACGACTCCGTCCCCTGATACGTGTCGGGAACGCCGGGAGCGGCCAGGCGGAGCAACGTCTGCGACAGGCTGTTGAGCAGGCCGAAGTGGCTCACCATCGCCTGGAACGGGCGGAAGATCTCGAGGAATGGTGCGCCCGTGTGGGGGTGGAGGACCTTGGCGACGAACTCCAGCACGGCCGCGTCGCGCGATTTGTTAGGGCGCGTCCAACTTGTGCGCAGCTTTGCTTCTTTCATCGCCTTGGCCATGTAGGCCTGTACGCGCTCCAGGAACTTCGCGTGCTCCTCGGGCGATGCCGGCTCCAGGGGCCAGGCGCCGAGCAGCGTTTGGTAGAGCAGGTATTCTTCGTCGGGCGCCGGGGCGGGCTCGCCGCCGATCGCCTGGCGGAGGGGCGCGTTGACCTCGAACGCCGTTCGCACCAGCTTCCCCCAGGCGTCCGGGAGTTCCGACACGACGTTGAGGCGCGCCCGCACGTCCTCGCTCCGTTTGGTGTCGTGGGTGGAGAGGCAGGAGAGGGCGTATGGCCACTTGGCGGCGCGTTCCTGGAACCAGGTGTGCGCCTCGGCCGGCGGTGTCCCGAAGCGACCGGGGTCGCCGCCGACCTCATTCAACGTGACGAGCCGCTGATATCGGTAGAACGCCGTGTCCTCGACGCCTTTGGCGGTCACCGGCGCGGTGAGTTGCTGGAACTTCCCGGCGAACCGCCGCTGCGCCGCCTTCTGTTCCTGTGAGAAGGTGGCGGGGTACTTCAGCAGCAAAGCGTCGCGGATGAAGCCGAAGGTTGACGCCTCGACCGTTGGGCTTCGTTCGATCGCCTTTACGACGGCCGTTTCGACCCAGGCCCGGTCGGCGTCCACAAGGCCGCGATCCGAGACGTAAGAGCGGTAGACCGGAAAGCATGCGATCACTTCAGCCAGGGCATCGGTCAGCGCGCTCAGGGTAAAGTCGCGCGTGCCGCGATCCATCTGGGCCAGGCGGTCCAAAAGCAGTGCGAGCATGCGCAGTTCGCTGGCAAGCGAGGTGCGGAGGATCAGCCGCTTGGCCTCGTAGGCCATTTCCTCGAACGGCGAAGAGCCGGGCACCAGGTCGGCGTGGAGTTGCGTGAGCGCCGCTTCATTTCGACGGTCAACGTATAGGCCGTTGACGACATTGAGGAAGTCGTACCCGCTCGTCCCGTCCACCACCCAGTCGGCGGGGAGCGGCTCGCCGGGCGCGAGGATCTTCTCCGCGACGACGAACATCGGCCGCGACGTGATCGGGTCGGTGGGGCTGGAGGCGGTTGCCAGCCGTTTGACCAGCTCGGCTCGCGCGTCTTCCCACGGCATGCCGCTGAAGCGTGGGCCCTCGGCCACCAGCCTTTCGGCGACGGCCAGCAGTGCGTGCCGCTGAAGGCGCTGGAAGTACTGGGCCGGGTCATAGAGCCCGTCGGGATGATCGATGCGGACACCCGCGAGCCGCCCCTGGGCGATCAGGTGAAGCGCCAGCGCATGTGACGCCTCGAAGACTTCTTCACGCTCCATGGCCAGGGCGGCCAGATCGTTGATGTCGAAAAAGCGGCGATAGTTGATCTCATCGGGCGCGGTGCGCCAGCAGGCGAGGCGATAACACTGGCGGTCGAGCAGGTGATCGAGCGGGTCGAACCGATGCGGCCCATCACCGGCCGCCCCGTTGAAGATGCCAACGTTGCGGGCGATGAGCTTGTTCGCGGCGTCGTTAAGCTTCGCCAGCTCATCGAGCCGGGCCTCGACGGCCGCCACCTGACGCGCCCGGTCGGCGACCGCCTCGGGGGTGCTCTCGCGGCAGTCGGGGATCTGGTCGATCGCGGCGAGGACCTCCCGGAACTGACCGGCCAGGGGCCCCGCCTCGCCGTCGATCCCTTCCAGCTTTTCCAGCCCGTGGCCCAGGATCAGGGGGTAGGTGCGCGGGTCGATAGGGAAGCGGCGCGAGAAGTATTCGACGTGGAACGCGCCCCTGTCGTGGACGAGCTTCAGCTCGCCCGATTCCAGCGTCTGCCCATACGGTTTGCCGAGGACGGGGAGCAGGACCTTGTCGTGCAACTCCGGCCGGGGCGACCCCCGCCAGGCGATGTCGAAGAACGCCGCATACCTGGACGAGCGGCCGTTTTTCAGGAGATCGTTCCACCAGGCATTCTCGTTCGTAGCGACCCCCATGTGGTTCGGCACGATATCAAGCACGTGCGACATCCCGTGGCGGCCCAATTCAGCCACCCACCCGTCAAACGATTCTTGTGACCCGATCTCGGGGTTGAGGCGAGTGGGGTCCACTACGTCATACCCGTGCGTACTGCCGGGGCTGGCGACGAAGTAAGGCGAGGCGTAGGCATGCGTGATGCCGAGCGTTGCCAGGTACGAGACAATGGCGGCCGCATCGTCGAACGTGAAGCCGGCGTGGAGCTGGAGCCGGTAGGTTGACTCCGGCCTCCGTTTCGACAGGGACGCCGCGGCCGCTTGGAAAAGTTCGTCGATGCGTCGCATGAGGTGGTCACATTCGCAAAGGCCACGGCGGGCTTTCGCCCCGTCAGGGTCAGGGTTGCCCGGGGTCCTGGGACGCGGCGGCCCCGCTCGCGCCCGTACGTTTCACGCGCGTCTCCACGAGCGCTTCGGCCGCCGGCAAGGCACGAAGGACGATGGTGCAGCGGCCAGGCAGGAGCCACCCTTCCTCTTCGGTATCGGGCGCCGGCGTGCCGGAGCCGCCATAGCGGACGTCTTCGCTCGACCAGACAATCGACCAGCGCGCGCGATAAGGCGGGGCGAGCAACGGCTCGGGCGCGGGGCGAAGCGGCAGATCGGCGCCGAGGTTGACGATGATCAGTCGATCTTCCTCGCCGCCCGGCTTATCGGCTCCGAAGTAGCGAAGCAGGAACGCCTGCGGCCCAAGGACCGCCCCATCGACATCGCCCCGGCGCTGGACGCGCTTGAAGATTGGGTCTTCGCGGCGGAGGCGCAGCAGGTCCTTGTGCATCGCCCAGGCTTCGGCGTGGGCGCCGCGCTCCCGTTCAGAATGGTCGAGCTTGCAGCGGCGGAACGTCTCTTCGATCTCCGGGTTGGGCAAACAGGCCTGCATCTCGGGGACGGCGATGCTGGGGAACTGGCTCAGCTCCGCCGCGCGCCCCTTGCAGACCATCGCGCTCAGCTCCGGCTCGTGGTCGGCGAAGTAGTGGAACGTGCTGGAGGAGGCGAATTCCTGCCCCTGAAACAGCATGGGCGTCTGCGGCATGAGCAGCAGCAGCGCGGTCATCGCCCGATACTGGCCCGGGCTGGAAACGTGATGCACCCGATGCCCGCGGCCGGAGTTGGCGACCTGATCGTGATTTTGCAGGAAATGCACGAACGCCGTTGGCGGAAGGTCGAGCCCGGGCATTCCGCGCGCGCTTCCTGCCAGAGGTAGCGCTGCCCCTGATACAGATAGCCCCACTTGGCGGCCGAGACGAATTCCTGCGGCGTGCCGAGGTAGTCGGTGTAGTAGGCCTCGTTGTGGCCGGACAAGGCGACCATCGCACTGTGATGGAAGTCGTCATTCCAGAGCGCGTCCATGCCGCGGCCGCCGTGATCGATCGGGCGGACGATCCGCGTGTGCTGGGGCTCGTTCTCGTTGACCAGGTAGACGGGCTTTTCGCCGGCCGCTTGGCGGGCCGCACGGGCAACGGCCGTTAAGATATGCTCCGGGGAATTGTCCAGGATGGCCTGCGTCGCATCGAACCGATACCCGTCGATATGGAACTCTTCAACCCAGTAGCGGGCGTTGGCCACGAACAACTCTCGCACGCCTTCCGACCCCTCTGAATCAAAGTTGATCGCCGCGCCCCAGTCGGTCTTGTGGCGTTTGGTGAAGTAGTGGTCCGAGAACTCCGGCAGATAATTGCCATCGGGGCCGAAGTGGTTGTAGACCACGTCGAGAATGACGCTCAACCCCAGCGCATGGGCGCGATCGACAAACCGGCGGAAGTCGTCCGGCTCGCCGTAAAGGCGCGTGGGGGCAAAAAGGCTGACGCCGTCGTACCCCCACCCGAAGCGGCCGGCGAACTCGGCGACCGGCATGACTTCCAGGCAGGTGATTCCCACCTCGGCCAGGGCGGGCAGGTGGGGGATGGCCGATCCCCAGGTCCCCTCCGGGGTGAAGGTGCCGATGTGCATCTCGTAGACGACCTGGTTCTCCGGCCGCATGCCTTTCCAGCCGGCATCGGTCCATTCGAACTGGGTCGGATCGACCACCCGAGAAGGCCCGTGCGGGCCCTGCGGCTGGTGGCGCGAGGCGGGGTCTGGAAAGAGCTTTTCGCCGCCGTCGAGTCGCAGGCGATAGGGGGCGCCTGCGGTGGCCGCGGGCGCCTCGCCGCTGAAATACCCTCCCTCTTCGCCGACGAGCGGGACAGAGCTCTGGGGCGGCTCGCCCTCAAAGACGACCTCGATGCTCTTGCGCCGCGGCGCCCAGACCCTGAAATGGACGCCACCGCCGGGCAGTAATTCGGCGCCAATGGGAAGACGGCGGGCGTTTCCGGATGGTGCCGCCTCGGACGTTCCTAGTTGCTCGGTTGTGGTCACCGATTCACCTCTTCATAGGGTTCTTGAGGGGGAAGTTTCAATGAATGAGCGGCGGCTCGGACGGCTTTGGCGCCTGCGAGCGCTGCGCTTCGCGCCGAAGGGTATCGATCTGCGCCGATGACACGGCCTGGCCCGCCTCTCCCGGCGGCGTCGTCCGCAGCAGCGCCACCGAGCGGCCGTAGAGCGAGTATTCATCCCCGCCGCAATAGGTCCTTGGTGGAGCCGTTGGGCTATTGGTGTCGATCATCGTCTTCCAGATGTGCTCCGGCTTGGTCTCTGGAAGCTTGAAGTGGATCTCTTCCCAGTGCGCGTTGAGAAGAAGCAACAGCGTATCCCCCAGGATCGCCTGCCCTCGTTCATCCACCTCGTTGATCACATCCCCGGCGAGCCGGACGCCCATGCACTTGATGTAGCCCGCCTCCCACGCCTGGTCCGACATCTCCCGCCCGTTGGTGTCGAACCAGGAGATGTCCTTGATCCCTGAACCCCGAATGCCGCGGCCGACAAAAAACTTCCGCCGCTGAAAGACCGGCTGCTCGCGCCAGATCTGCGTGCAGCAGCGGATGAACTCCAGGAATGCCTTCTCGCGGTCGCCCAACGCCCAGTTCACATGATTCAGCGCGTTGTCCTGGCAATACGGGTTGTTGTTGCCGTTGCGGGTGTGGCTGAGCTCATCGCCCCCGTGGATCATCGCGACGCCCTGCGAGAACAGGAGTGTCGCCATCAGGTTCCGTTTCTGACGCTCGCGGAGTTCGATGATGTTGGTGTCCTGGGTCTGGCCCTCGGCACCGCAGTTCCAACTATAGTTGTCGTCGGCGCCGTCTCGATTGCCTTCGCCGTTGACTTCGTTGTGCTTGTCGTTGTAACTGACCAGGTCCTGAAGGGTGAACCCGTCGTGGGCGGTGACGAAATTGATGCTCGCGTACGGCTTGCGGCCGTCGCCTTCGTAAAGGTCGCTGCTGCCGGCGAGGCGCGTCGCAAACTCGTTGGCCGTGCCGCCATCCCCCTTCCAGAAGCGGCGGATGTTGTCCCGGTACTTGCCGTTCCACTCCGTCCAGAGGACAGGGAAGTTGCCGACCTGATACCCACCCGGCCCGACGTCCCACGGCTCGGCGATCAGCTTCACCTGGGAGAGAATCGGGTCCTGGTGGATAATGTCGAAGAAAGGGCCCAGCTTGTTAATGTCGAACAGCTCGCGGGCGAGCGTGCTCGCCAGGTCGAACCGGAAGCCGTCCACGTGCATCTCCGTCACCCAGTATCGCAGGCTGTCCATGATCAACTGCAGCACCCGGGGGTGGATCATGTTCAGCGTGTTGCCGGTGCCGGTAAAGTCCATGTAGTACCCTTTGTCCTCCGGGGACAGGCGGTAATAGGCCTGGTTGTCCACGCCTCGCCACGAGACGGTGGGCCCCATCTGGTTCCCCTCGCAGGTGTGGTTGTAGACCACGTCGAGGATCACCTCCATACCGGCCGCGTGAAGCGCCCGGACCATCATCTTGAATTCCTGCACGCTCTTGCGCGGGGAGTTCTTCGAGGCGTATTCGACGTGCGGCGCGAAGAAGCCCAGCGTGTTGTACCCCCAGTAGTTCGTCAACCCTTTTTCGACCAGGTGCCGGTCGTTCATGTGGTAGTGGATCGGGAGCAGCTCGACCGCCGTGACACCCAGGCTCTGGAGATGGCGGATGATCGGCTCCGACGCGACGCCGGCGTACGTCCCACGCTGCGCTTCGGGGACCTCGGGGTGGTTGGCGCTGATTCCCTTCACGTGCATTTCATAGATCAGCGTCTTGTGCCACGGCGTCCGCGGCGGCCGATCGTCGCCCCAGGTGAAGGCCGTATCGAGCACCGACGCCAGCGGAGCATAAGCCGCGCTGTTGCGCTCGTCGAAGGTGAGGTCGTCCGTCCCGACCTGGTAGCCGAACAGAGAATCGTCCCATCGCAGATCGCGGCCGACCGCCTTGGCATACGGGTCCAGGACGATCTTGTTCGGGTTGAAACGTTGCCCATTTTTCGGATCGTATGGGCCGTAGACGCGATAGCCGTACAACTGCCCCGGCGCCAAGTCCGGGAAGTAGCCGTGCCACACCATGTCGGTGACTTCCTGTAGCGGGATCTGCGCCGACTCCTTTGTGTCGCTCGGTGAATCGAACAGACAGAGTTCGACTTTGGTCGCGTTCTCGGAAAAGAGGGCGAAATTCACTCCGACCCCGTCCCACGTGGCACCAAGGGGATAGGGTCGTCCGGGCCAGACTCTCATCGGGTTTCCTCTTACGATTGTCCCCACGCGCGTCGGAAAGCGCGCCGCGTATCGCTTCGCAATCGACGGCTCTTCGCGCGAAGACCGACTTGACGAGCCCCTGGCAAATAAGGTGCCACGCCTCACGGATCCCCTCGGCGGACGGCCGACGGCGAACAGGCGGACGCCGGAACTCTCGGCGGGCTCGGCATCCGCGTCGGGCGGACTCATCGAGAGCTTCGCGGACGAATCGAGGTCATCTCCGACTTATCGTCGCACCCCATCCGACGACGAGCGGGATGAAGTGTGCGGGAGCGGGAGCCTCGCACCGGGGCAGGCTCGGCAGGCCGTTTGCTCGGCCGACCGAATGTGCCTCAACAACCCAACGCGCGTCGGTCGCTAAACGCCAAGGGACGAAAGTCGCCCCATGCCAAGGAAGCCACCATGACGGCCGCTCGGAAGTCGGGCGTGCTGCTCCACGTGACCTCGCTCCCCGGGCCGTTCGGCATCGGGGACCTTGGGCCGGCGGCTGTCCGATGGCTTGAGGCGCTGGCGCGGGCTGGGCAATCGATCTGGCAGTTCCTTCCGCTTGGGCCGCCGGGTGATGGCGACTCTCCGTATCAATGTTATTCCGCCTTCGCGGGGAATACCGACCTGATCAGCCCGGAAGCTCTGGCCGAAGATGGGCTCCTTCGCCGGTCGGACCTGAAGGCCCTGATGCTTCCGCCGGACGGCCCCGTCGATTACGCGGCCGTCCGACGCGGGAAGGACAGCCTCATCCAAGTCGCATGGGAACGCTTTTCGAGCGGCGCCGCGGCTGGGTTGAAAGCTCCGTTCAGAGCCTTCGAACACGAGAATCGGGCCTGGCTTGACGACTATGGGTTGTTCGTGGCGCTGCGGGCGGCCCATCGCGGCGCGCCCTGGGCGGATTGGGGGAAGGAGATTGTCTTTCGGCGGGCGGCGGCGATGGCGTCGGCGCGAAAATCGCTCAGGAGTGCGATCGATCCAATCCGGTTCGGGCAGTTCCTCTTCTTCCGCCAGCTCGCGGCGCTTCGTGAGCAGGCTCGGGAGCGCGGGGTGGAACTGATCGGCGACATGCCGATCTTTGTGTCGCTGGAGTCGTCGGACGTCTGGACGCTGCCGGAGCTGTTCCAGCTCGATCGGTCGCTGCGGCCGACGGCTGTCGCGGGCGTCCCGCCGGATCATTTCTCCACGACGGGCCAGCGCTGGGGGAACCCGTTGTACGAGTGGAAGGCGATGGAGCGAGACCGGTATCGGTGGTGGGTATCGCGGGCGCGGGCGGCGCTGGAGCAATGCGACATTGTCCGGATCGACCATTTCCGCGGTTTCGCCGGCTACTGGAAGATCCCCGCCCGCGAGCCGACAGCGATCAACGGCCGCTGGGCCGAAGGCCCGGGAATCGCGTTCTTCGACGAACTAACCCGAAGAATGGGGAGACTCCCTTTTATTGCCGAGGATTTGGGGGTCATCACTCCCGACGTCGAGGCCTTGCGCGACGGGTTGAAGCTGCCGGGGATGCGCGTGCTCCAGTTCGGCTTCGGCGGAGAGGCCGACAACACGCACCTGCCGCACCGGTTCGAGCGGAATTCGGTCGTCTACACCGGCACCCACGACAACGACACCACCGCCGGCTGGTTCGATTCGCTCGACAAGACGACCCGGACGCGTGTCCGCCGCTATGCGACGCCAGGCGATGCGTCGCCCGTCTGGGCGCTGATCCGTCTTGCGATGGCTTCCGTCGCCGATCGGGCGATCATCCCGGCACAGGACCTTCTAGAGCTTGGCGGCGCGGCACGCATGAACACGCCCGGCGTCGGCGAAGGGAACTGGCGCTGGAGGCTTGGCTGGCGCGACGACTTAAGGCGACCCCTCGATCGCCTCGGCGAGCTGGCCCAAACCTACGGGCGATCCGTCCCTCGGCCGGCTTAGCACTACAGCGCTATTTGGCCAATGGCGCAGCAGAAGAACGTCGCAATCCGAAGCACAAAATCCGAAGGAATAAGAAATCGGAAAAGAAGAAACCGGCTTCAATCGCGAGTATCGATTTCCGCTTTGCCTTTGTTCGGAGTTCCTTCGGATTTCGTGCTTCGGATTTTCTGATTCGGGAAGGCTTGATCGCTGAAGGAGCGCTGTAGTGTAGTTAGTCCGGGGAATAAATTGGGCGGCCGCGTTAGGCCCGACGAGCTGGCTCGTCTCATATCCTGAAAGGCTGGTTTGGAGGCCGAATTGGATGCCATGCCCCAGTTGCAGCCGGACGAGGTGATTTGCCTCGTTGAACGGGCGCAGCGGAAAGATGCCGCGGCGTTCACGGAGCTGTTGCGCCGCTACGAGCGCGTGGCGCTTTCGGTCGCCTACGGCGTGCTGGGGGACGCGACATCCAGCGGCGACGTGGCGCAGGAGGCGTTCCTGCGGGCGTGGGAGAAGCTGCCCGACTTGAAGGAGCCGTCCCGGTTCGGGCCGTGGCTTTGCGGAGTGGTGCGGAACCTGGCGATCGACGCGCGGCGGCGGGGGAAGATTCAGCCCCGCTCCAACCCCGACCCGGACGCGGCGGCCGCGGTCGATGAGCGATGGTCGCCCGACCCCAGCGACGAGATTGATCGTCGTGAGCGCGAGACCCTCCTGCGGGCGGCCGTTGGCGAGCTGGATGACATTTCCCGATCCGCCGTCACGCTCCGTTACTTTGAAGGGATGGGCAGCAAAGAGATCGGCGAGTTGCTCGGTTTGGCTCCCGCCGCCGTCGATATGCGACTTAGCCGCGCCTGCGCCCAGCTTCGAAAAAAACTTGAAGCAACCCAGGCCTTCGCGACGCGCGGCGAATTGTGACGAACGACGCCTCAAGAAGGCCGTCTGCGAGCCGCGACCGTCAGGGGCCGTCAGGGAGCGGTCAGTGCTCGGTCAAAGGGCCTCGTCGGAATGCACAGGTGCTGTATGTCTGAACTGACAGAAGAAACGCTCGATCTCATTCTCGGCGAATTTGCTTCCGCCGAGCTGGAAGGTCAGCTCGGCCGCTGCGAAAAAGCGTTCAGTGCGCATCAGGCATCCTACACGGTCACTCATAGCACTGTGACTGCCGTGCGATTGGAAGACCTTGAATCGCCTGATCGGCAGCCTGGCCCGCTTCCAATGTCTCTGATTCATGGCTCCGATCATGGCAGGCCGCCGGGTCGGGCGAAATGGTTTTTGAGCCTTTTTGGCGCGTCGATCGCCGGGGCGGCGTTGGCTGCGTCGATTTCCGCGCTCCTGATGACGTCTTCGGCCGCCCCGCGACACTCGCCGACGGCCAACCCCATCGGGGGCCCGTCGGTCGTCTCGGGCCCGCGGCCGGGAGGCCCCGCCGAGCCGCGGGGTGGGCCGCTGCTGCAGTACACGCACCGGCAGCTCTGGGATGGCGGGACGGTGGTCATTCCCGGCCCCTCCAACGGCCTGGTGCCGGCCCGGAAGGTGATCCGTCGCGAAATCCAGCATTTGCAGTGGTATGACCCCGCGGCCAAAGGTGAGGTGGAGATGAACGTGCCCCGTCAGGATGAAGAGTACCTGGAGATGGACACCTATTAACGACCGAGCGCCGCCACACGGTCGCTCTTGGCGACGTTCCCCGCCCCTTATGCGTTTCAACATCCCTCACTTTGAGGAGGTCTTCAATGAGTCCCCGTCTTGTAACCGCCACGGCGTTGACGCTGTCGCTGACCGCGGCCCCATTGATCGCGGGATCGTCTGTCTCACCGGATGCGCCGCCCCCCGTGCTGATCGGCCCGGGCGGTCCGCCCCCCGCGCCGCAGGCCGGCCCGGGCGACCGAACCGAAAAAGGACCTTACCTCGGCGTCAGCGCCAGCTCGGCGCCGGCGTCGCTGCGGCACCAGGTGCAACTGCCGGCCGGCGTCGGCCTCGTTGTTGATTTCATCTCGACAAAGAGCCCGGCCGACGACGCGGGGCTGAAGCAATTCGACATCCTCCACAAGCTGAACGATCAGCTCCTGATCAACCCGCAGCAGCTTGCCGTGCTGGTTCGGACCTTCAAGCCGGGCGATGAGGTGATGCTTGCGATCATTCGCGACGGCAAGCCTCAAACGCTCACCCTGCGCCTGGCCGAGAAGGAGCTGCGGCCGCTCGAACTGCTCCAGTTCGGCGGGATGCCCAACGACCCTGAGATGGAACGGATGATGGCCGAGCAGCGGGCTCGGATCGCGCAGATGCGTGCGCGGATGCAGCCGGGCGCGCCCTTGGTCCCGGCGCGGCGGGCGCGGTGGGGCTGGTGGGGCCGGCGGGCGCACAGTTGCATGCGGATGCGATGTCGGCGGGCTTCGATGACGGCAAGATGTCGTTCCGGTACAGCCGCGTTGACGGCCGCGAGCATCTGGTCGCAAGGGAGAAGAGCGGCCCCAACGAAGAAGAGAAGACGATCTTCGACGGCCCGATCGATACGCCTGAGCAGCTTGACTCTCTTCCCAAGCCATTGCGGGAGAAGCTTGATCGGGTTCGAAGCCAGGTCCCCCTGGGCGGCGGCGGCCCGACGACGCGGCCGCTCGCGCCGGAGCATCATGAGCCGCTGACGGATTAGCCGTTCACTACAACGCGAGCCACGGGTGCCAGTGTAGGGCCCGTACGGGAGGCGTCGATCAGGGTAGCGATCTCGGCCCTGCCGATCGGCCCAAATCTAGGACATCCGACCGCAACGGCGCGCATCATCAAAGTGCCGCCGGTGCCCTCACCGGCGGTGTTGCCGGCCGCGCACGCGGCCTGCCGGCGAGGGCACCGGCGGCACGTCGGATGGTGTCCCCCCCCGACCGTCACTCGTGTGCAGGGTGCTTTAGAGCTTTAGGGCTGGTCGGCGATACGTCCTCACTAACAAGTCAAAACCGAAGCACGAAGAACCAGATAACCGCCACAGGGCGAACCCGGAACGAACTCGTCCGTTTGCATCGAGTTTCCTTCCTATTGTTCATTTCCTTCCGCTTTCGTGCTTCGGATTTTGACTCTCTCGTTGTTCCGCGAAGCTGTAGCGTGAGAAGCTTATTGCGATCCCCATCGCATGACGGGGCGAGCGTACAATGTCCCCCGGCGATCACCGGAGGGACCCCATGAGCTCCATTCGATCCGTCAACCCCGCGACTGAAGCGCTGATTCGCGAGTACCCCGAAGACGACGACGCGCGGGTCGAGGCCCTGCTGAATCAGGCGGTAGCGACGTTCCGGGCGTGGCGGCAGGTCCCGATCGGGCGGCGGTCGGCCATGTTGCACGCCGCCGCCGACGTGCTGCGAAGCCGCCGTCATCCCCTTGCGCGTTTGATGATGGAGGAGATGGGCAAGCCGATCACCGCCGCCAGGGCGGAGATTGATAAGTGCGCCGACTGCTGCGACCACTTCGCCGAGCAGGGCATCCGCTACCTGGCCGACGAGCCGATCCCCTCCGACGCCGCCCGAAGCTACGTCCGCTACGAGCCGCTCGGGCCGGTCCTGGCGATCATGCCCTGGAACTTTCCCTTCTGGCAGGTCTTCCGATTCGCGGCCCCAGCGCTCTTGGCCGGGAACGTCGGCATCTTGAAGCATGCCCCCAACGTCCCCGGGTGCGCGCAAGCGATCGAAGAAGTCTTTCTGGCCGCCGGGTGCCTGCAAGGCGCCTTCACGGCGCTGCGGGTCGATGCGGGCCGGGTCGAGGCGATCATTCAGCACGACGCGATTCGCGCCGTTACGCTGACCGGCAGCACCCGCGCCGGCAGCGCCGTCGCCGGGCAGGCCGGCCGCGCGATCAAGAAGGTCGTGCTGGAACTGGGCGGGTCCGATCCGTTCATTGTCCTTCCTCCGCGGGGGGCGTCCTTGGAGCCTTTCCTCAAGGCGACCGCCGAGGCGGCCGCCCTCGCCCGGTGCATCAACACGGGCCAAAGCTGCATCGCGGCGAAGCGGTTCATCGTCGTCGGTGAGCACGACCGCTTCGCGGCCGACCTCGCCGAGGCGATGCGGCGTCTGGTCGTCGGTAGCCCGGAGGACCGACAGACGCAGGTTGGCCCGATGGCCCGACTCGACCTGCTGGAATCGCTGGCATCACAGGTGGACCGGTCTATCAAGGCCGGAGCGACATGCCTGACCGGCGGCCGCCGAATGCCGCGGAAGGGGTTCTTCTACGAGCCGACGGTCCTCACCAACGTCCGCCCCGGCATGGCTGCCTTTGACGAAGAGACTTTCGGCCCCGTCGCGGCCGTGATCGGCGCCGCAACGCCGGATGAAGCCGTCAAGCTGGCGAACGCCTCGACGTACGGCCTTGGCGCCAGCATCTGGTCGAACGACATTGAGGCGGCCGAGGCGCTGGCGTCGCGGATCGAAGCGGGGTCGGTCTTCATCAACGGCCCCGTTAAATCAGACCCGCGCCTCCCCTTCGGGGGCATCAAGGGTAGCGGTTACGGAAGAGAACTGGCGGCCGCCGGCATCCGCGAATTTGTGAACGTGAAGACCGTCTGGGTCGCCGGGCCTCGCCCGCCCCGCGAGGCCGATCGAAGCGAGTGACGGGCGGCGCGTCGCAGGCACACTCCGTGCGCCGTTACCGCGCTTGACGATCCACGTAGCGAACAGCGGAGCGGACGGCACACGGAGTGTGCCTGCTACAAGGGGCTCGGTCACGGCCGATGCGGGCTTTCCAGCGCGTAGGCTTCGCGTTCGAACGGGTTGTCCTCGTAAGCCCGGCGGCCGCGGCACCAGGCGGCGGCGGAGGCGAGGAAATAGGCGGGGATGAAGAGCGGTCCCCAGCGTTCACATTGCCGGACATGCACGCGTTCGTGCGCCCGCGACCCGTCGAGCGAGCGGCGATCGCGGCCGAGGACAACGTGGCCCAGCGTCATCGCGCTCGCCCCACCTTTCAACGGCGTGCAGCGGGCCAGGATGAATGTCACCAGGCCGCCGTACAGCTCCAGAACGCCATCGACCACCTGGCGTTGGACACCGCCCCAGATCGGCGAGCCCAGCCATGCGATGCCGAGCACGACGAAGCCGACCGAGGTGGTCGGCAGTGCCCAGACATAGACCAGCCAGCGCGACGCGGGGAAGCCGCGCTGCCGTTTCGATCCGTTCCGATCCGACGCCGACATGCTCATGAAGGCCCCCTGCTGGCGCGACTCGACCCAGGGTGTACTATACCTCTTCCCGGCGCGAAAGATGGGGACGCCTTAGGCGTTGAATTCCGGTTTTCAAGATGAACTTCCGCAAAGCGGTCGCTATATATACTCAAAGTCGATTGGGTCGCGGCCCCGATTCATCGGGATGCCGCTCTCTTGAGATCGCACGTTCATCTTCCCCTTGCCGCGGCTTTTGCGGCGGAGCGGGAGCGGCGCCAGACCCCGTGGCCATCGACTCACATGGCAGATGTTCGCGTCCGGCGGCAGATCGCATTGCTTGCGGCCCGGCTGATGTACGAGCGGGAAGAATCCGAATACTTCAGCGCCAAGCGCAAAGCGGCCCGCCAGCTCGGGGTCGATTACAAGTATCGCCCCAAAGACCTCCCTTCCAACTCGGAAGTCCGCGACCAGATTCAGTCGCTGGCCCAGTTCTACGAAGGGGATGCGCGAAATGAACATCTGCGCACATGCGCCTGGAGGCGTTGCGGCTTATGCGGCTCCTGTCGGCGTTTCGGCCGCGGCTGATCGGGAGCGTCCTGACCGGCCACGTCCGCAAAGGCTCCGACATCGACATCCACGTGTTCAGCAATACGCTCTCGGCCGTCACGTCGGTGCTTGAGGACGAGCGGATGCCCTACACAACCCAGCACAAACGCGTCATCAAGCAGAACGAGGAGCGCGTTTTCACCCACATCCATGTAAGCGGCCGCGAGACGTTCGAGCTGACGCTTTACTCAGAGGACAAGGCCAACCATTGCTTCAAGAGCTCGATCACCGGCAAGGCGATCGAACGGGCAAGCATCGCGGAGCTGGAGCTGCTCCTTCGGGAAGACGGGAGCGACGACCTCGAGGCCGAGATCGCGGGGCTCGAGGAGCGGATGGACAGGTTCGAGCTGTTCCGCCTGCTGCTGGAGCCGCTGGAAAGGGTTAAGCAGGACCCGCGTCACCACCCGGAGGGGGACGCGCTTTATCACAGCTTGCAGGTGTTCGGACTCGCCCGGGGCGAGGCGCCCTATGACGAGGAATTCCTACTTGCCGCGCTGCTCCATGATGTCGGCAAGGCGATCGACCCGTCCGATCATGTGGCGGCCGGCCTGTCGGCGCTGGAAGGGACGCTCACCGAGCGGACGGAGTTCCTGATCCGTCACCATATGGACGCGCTTGCCTACAAAGAGGGGTCGCTGGGCCACAGGGCGAAGGAGCGGCTGGCGGCTTCGGAGCATTTTGAGGACCTGATGACCCTGCGGGACCTGGACAGTGCCGGCCGCCGTCGCGGCGCGGGGGTGGGGTCGATCGACCAGGCCCTGGCGTACGTGAGGGAACTGGAGGACGAGCCGTACCTGCGTTAGTTAGCCGCCCGGCGCGATCTTTTGCAGGATCCGCCGAAACGCTTCTCCACGAAGCGGCCGCGGGAGGGTATACTTGATGTACGTGGAGCAGGCACCCGCGCGGCGCGATCGTGGCGGGTGGTGTAGCTTCGGAGAATTGAATCTTCGACCAGCGAGCATCTGGCGGCACTGGATGCCATCTCGCGTCTGAAGCACCGCTAGTCTCCGGGGCGTCGGTAAAGTCCCACTCGACAACTGTGAAGTAATAACGACCGGCCCGGCGCCCCTCTCCGACGAAGGGCTTCGGGTCGAGCAGCACTCGCCCCGTTGCACGCGACACGGATGGCGGACGACAACGTCTTGAGGAATCGTGGTGGCGAAGTTTTTTTCGGTCGCAGTCGAGTTGAACGACGGGTCTTCGAGCATCTTGCCGGTCAGCGGCGACAGCCGCAGCGCGGTTTTCCAGCAAGCCAAGGAGCGGCCGGACGTTCGGCGCGTCGGCAGGATCAGCGAGATTGACCGTGACGCGTGGGAGGCCATGCGGCGCGGCGACGCGCCCCCCGCCCCCCGCCCGGCCGCTCAAAGTACCCCTCCGACGCAGCACGCCGCCCCGAGCCAGCGCGGCGCGGGAGGGCACGGCGGCCGCTCCCATCCACACGCAGGCGTCAAGGGGCGCCATGAGCCGTCGCCGGCGGAGAACCCCGGGCCAGCGCCGAAGGGGACAGCCCGTCGGCCCGGCTCGCTCTGTCCCAGCCGCTCCGCGGCCCGCGCATCGTGATCGACGCGCCGCGCCGCGGCGGTTTTGACCAGCCCTTTCGCCGGCCCAAGCCGCCGGCCCATCATGTGAAGCCGGCGCCCCCCAAGGCGCCGCCCCTCGTCCTGCGGCCGGTCCAGTCCGTACCGACACCGCCGGCGGCCGCTCCGTCCGCAGTCCCCGCTCCGGCCGCCGCGGCGACGCATCCGGCGACCACCCGGCCGGTCAACAATGCGGCGGCCGATGACGCGGCGACCGAGACCGAAACACGGCCTCCTGAGTATCGGATCGTCAAGAGCCGCCGCCAATCCGGCGAGCCGTACCTTCTCCAACGCGGCCACTGGCGCGAGCAAAAGGGGAAGCGCGTCTTCGAGGCCGAATGGGAAAAGGGCTTCGCCGAGCGCGAGAAGGCCGAACACCACCAGGCCTGGGTCGAGCGCAACGCCCGCGAACTGGCCGAAGTGAACGAAGAAGTCTCGGCGGGGTGAAACACGGGGGGGGGGAAATGCGGAAGTCGGAATGCTGAATGCTGAATGGGGGAGCGGTCTGAGGCTTGTCTCATTCAGCATTCAGCATTCAGCATTCAGCATTCAGCATTCTCTTCTCCCCCTTTACTTTCCAACGATGTCGTTGTGGGTCGTGGCGACCACGGCGATCAGCTCCGCGTGTTCCTTCGCGGGGACCTTCAGCTTATCAAGAGAAGCCTCGAGGTCCGCGACGATGGCCGTCCACTCGCTCTCGGTGATCCCCATTCCGGTGTGGGCCGTGGCCATGTCCTTGCCCTCATAGGTCTTGGGGCCGCCGGTGGCCATGGAGATGAACTGGATCAGGTGCTTTTTGAGCTTTTCCACGTTCGCGGGGGTTGCGTCCCAGTGGTTGGGGTGGCCCTCGCGCGTAAAGTTGACGGCCTTGTCGCTGGCGGCGCGGGGCACGAAGTCATCGACGACGGCGGTAATCGCCGGCTCCCCGCCGAGCCGCTCGTACAGCGTCTTGCTGGACGTCTCCATCTTCTTCGAGTCGTCCGGCTTGCCCATCATGTCTTTGCAGCCGGCCCCCACCAGGGCCACTCCGAAAAGTGCGGCCGCGACCAGCGCGACGCTGAAATGACGCGACTTAAAAGTGTTCTTTCCCATCGGAAGGTCCCTCAAGAATAGGTCTCGCCGGGCCAACGTGAGCCTCGGCCTCGTCAGGCGGCACGCCCGCTCACGGACCTATACGGAACGCCGAACGGCGCGGATGTGGCTGGCGAGCGATGGCCGCTAATGGGGAGAGTGACCGCACATGCCCTGCCGCCTTATGGGCGAGTGGTCGCTCCGGGCGACGACGGCAACATGGGTGCGGCCGGTCGCACATCCGGCGGCGGCAGCATGGGCGCTGTCGTGGCGGTGATCGAGGGCGCCGGCCCGGCCGAGGCCGCGGTCGTCGGCGGTGTGGAGAACGTTGGTTCTCCGACGGGCATCGTGGAAGGCTGGGTCGTGTCCGGCAGTGCGGGCGAGGCGGGGGCTCCCAGAGTCGGCGTGGTGACGGGGCCGCTGAGCGACGGGTCCAGGCCTGGCTGCGTGGTCGGCTGCGTCGTGATCAGGCCGGAGGGCGGGCGGACGAGCTTCCCGCTCACCCGGAGCAGGGTCAGGTAGAACGTCTTGCGGTTGAATTCTTCGGTCGCCAGGGCCAGTTCGGCCGACAGGAGGCGATCCTGGGCGGTCAGCACGTCCAGGAACAAGCCGTTGCCGAATTGATAGAGGCCCTTTGCGACGCGGAGCGCTTCCCGGGCCGCGTTCACCTCGACCACCAGCTCCTGGAGGCGGGCGCCGTTGCCGGCGAGGTTCTCATACCCCTGCAGGACGTCCTGCTCGACCTGGCGACGCGTCATCGACTCTTCCAGCTTCGCTTGGCGAAGCTGAGACAGCGCGATGCGATAGTCGGCATGAATCAGCCCGCCGGTGAACAGCGGCAGGCTCGCCGAGACGAGGCTGTTCCAGTAGCTGCCGGCGACGCCGCCGTTGCGCTGGATGTAGTAATTGAGGTTGAGCGAGATCGTCGGGTAGTACTCGCCAAAGGCGATCTGAACGCCCTGGCGCGCCGACTCGATGTTTGCCCGGGCGGCCGCCAGGTCCTGGCGGGAGGCCTCGGCTTCCCGAAGCAGGGCTTCAATCGGCGGGATGGTCTCTGGCAGGGCCATCTCGTCAGTCAGGACGGCGTCATTGACCGGGGCGTCGGTCAGGAATGCCAGGAGCGTGCGGGCATTGCGGGCGCTGGTTTCGGCGCTGATGAGCTGCGCCCGGGTGGAGGCTTCCTGCGCCTCGGCCTGGGAGACGTCGGCCGGCTTGGCGACACCGGCCGCCTGCTGCCCGCGAACGAGGCGGACGCCTTCGGCCTGGGTTTCGACGTTGGTGCGCAGCACCTGCACCGAACGTTCGTTCAGCATGACCTGGTAGTAGGCGTTGGCGGTGTCGAGCAGGACGGTTGACTGGAGGTCGAGCAGCAGCGCCCGGCGGTTGTTGATGTTCGCGTCCGCCTGTTGCAGGGCGGAATAGTCGCGGAATCCATTGAATAGGTTCCAGCGCAGGTTCATCGGGGTGGTGAAGGTGTTTCGCCGGCCGGAGCCGCCGCTGGTGACGACGGTGGAGGTCCCACCGGTGCCGCCGGTCCCCGTCCCGCCCGTGCCACCCGTGCCCGTGCCACCGGTGCCGCCTGTGCCACCCGTGCCCGAGCCTCCCGTGCCACCCGTCCCGGTGCCACCCGTCCCTGTCCCGCCGATGGCGGTGGCCGATGAGCCGCCGGTCGTGCCGCCCGGCTTTTGCGTCCAGGACCAGGAGGGGACCAGGCTGATTGTCGGCAGGAAGTCCGCGACGATGCGCTCGCGGTCGGCGAGGAACTGGATGTAGTTCTCGCCGCTGATGCCGACTCGCTCGTTGTTCTGGTTGGCGAGCATGAGCGCCTTGACGAGGCTCAGGCGGTCATTCTGCGTATAGCGGACCTGTGGCGCGTTCTCGCCATCCACCACGACCCGGTACTGGTCCACCTCTTTCTTTTCGTTCACCGCGCAGCCGCCGCCGATGACGAGCAGCAGAGCGACCGAAGCGCCGGCCATCGCGCGGAAGATGACGCCCGCCGACGAGGGAGCGGCCGATCGTCGATGGGTCAGGTCAGACAGCGCCCAAAGCGGGCAATTCAGGCTCTTCATCATCGTCAACTTCCTCAAGGTAGAAGCGCCGCCCCAGGCGATCCCGCGTGCCAACGGGCCGGCGACGTCGCTATCGCCAAGTCCCGTCGTCCCGACCACGCGCCTCACGGGCTTGCAGGGCACGGGGCGAGGCAGACGACAGACCAGACGGTGTTCAAAACCGACCGGCCAATATTGTAGGTGGCGCGCGGCGCGAATCCATCGCTCCGTCTCGGAGGGGGCGTGGCTGCGCCCCCGGCGTGGCGGTGAGAAACGCTGCGCTCGGGCCAAAGTCTCGCAACGAGCCGCCCGCTTCGAAACGAGCCGCGCCCGTCAGTCGGCCATAGAAAGTGAAGCGAGGATGCCTCAATGAAGCGGTTTTGGGCGGCCGGTGGCCGCTCTGGGACCGCGTGTTGGAGGTCATCCTCGTGAGCAAGAGCAAAGCGTATTCGCCGTGCGGCGGCGTGCGGCGTCGGGAATCGTGGCCGCGGAGCGATCGTCGGCGGGAGTGCGGTCCTCGCGCGGCGCAACGGGGACCGCTTCCTGACGGATCCTGACGGGCGTGGCTCGGTGGCGGCGTCCGCGACGGACGGAGCGGTTAGGATGCGTGGCCGCCGGAGCGATCGTCGGCGGGCGCGGGGACTTCCGCCTGCGCGACGGGGCATTCGCCGTACCGGGCGAAATGTGCGACTGAAGCGCGACGGGTATCGCGCCTGCCGAGCGTCATCCTTTCCGACCCGTGACGAGTCACCCGCCCCGCCCCACCTGGATCGCCTCCCTCAGTTCAAGCGTTCCCTCATACAAACTGCGGCCGACAATCACGCCCCAGACGGGCAGCCCCCTCACCGCGCGAATGTGATCGATATTGCCGACGCCGCCGCTGGCGATCACCGGCACAGGCCCCGCCTCGGCGAGCAGGCGGGTGTGATGCAGGTTCGGGCCGGTCATCATGCCGTCCTTGGCCACATCGGTGTAGAGGAGCCCCGCGAGCGGGAAGCGGCCGACCTCACGCGCGACATCGGTGGCGATGCGCTGGGTGGTTTCGGTCCAGCCGCGCGTGGCGATTCGCCCTTCCTTCGCGTCAATCGCCAACACGATCTTCCCGGCGAAAGTCGAGTCGGCCATCAGCCCTTCGAACCATGCCCAGTCCTCGAACGCCTTGGTCCCCACGACGACCCGCGCCGCGCCGGCGTCGAGCAGGCGACGAATGTCATCCGTTGACCGGATCCCGCCGCCCGCTTCCACCTTCAGGCCCGTCGCGGCGATCAATTCCGAGATCAGCGCCGTCTGCGCCGGCCGCCCCTCTTTGGCTCCGTCCAGATCCACCACATGCATCCAGTTCGCTCCTGCCGCCGCGAAAGAGCGAGCGGTGTCGAGCGGGCTGACGTCGTAGTTCAGTTGCTGTGCGTAATCGCCCTGCTTCAGCCGGACGACGCGGCCGCCACGAAGATCGATGCTGGGGAGGATCTCAAGTGTCATGGGGAAAGGCATCGTAAAGGGCAGGGCGTCGTGTTCTAGAAGAATGCTCTCGCCTTGGCGTGCGAGGCTTTCTACAGCGGCGGGACGTTTCGGAACAGATCGGCGACCGGCATCGAGAACCCCGGGATGACCTCTTCTCCGTCGAGGCGGCCGCTGATGTCGAGAGTTTGAACGGGGGCGCCCGGAGACCGATAGACCGCAACCGTTCGATTCGCAGGTTGAATAAACCATGCCAGTCGCGTGCCCGATCGGAAGTACTCGACGAGCTTCTGCGCCATTTCCTTGCGCGTATTCCCCTCGCTAAGAACCTCGACCACGAGGTCTGGCGAGACCGTGGGGATCGCCTCGGCCGGCACGCGGCCGCCCGGAAGGCGTTCACGGGAGAAATAACAGACGTCCGGCAGCCGGACCTGGCCCAACGCCATTCGCAACGTGCTGTCGGCGCCTGAGACGACGCCCGTGCTGGCCCGCTTCGCGTGCATGCCCAGTTCGCTCCCCAAGTCGTACGCAATCGTCGCTTCGGCAAGCCCCACCGTTTTCTCCACCAGCGTTCCGTCAATCAATTCACACAGTTTGTCTCGCGCGACGAGACGAAGAAGATCGGCCTCAGTCGCGGTGCCGGGCCATGGGTCAAAGATGATTCGGTGGAGCGGGACGCCACCCAATGCTTCAAGCCACTCGGCGGCAGTGTCAAAGTGCCGCGGTGGACGAAACGGGATAGCGGCCGCAACGGTCGTCATGAGAGACGATTTTATGCCGGCGTCGCTCGACCGCAAACCGCGGCCGCCAATTCGAGGCTTCGGCTGGCGTCCGATCGTACGCAACCCGCGGCCGACTTCAGACCTATCATTGGGCCGCGGGCGGCGATCGAGCCTGACAGGGATGGCGATCGGAAGGACGCCGCCCGCTCCCGCGGCCGAAGGTGGCTCAGCCGACCTCACTCATGGACGAGCGCATCGAAAAACTCGCGGAGAAGGCCCGAACGCTCCCCAAGGCGCCGGGGGTCTACCTGATGAAAGATGACAAGGGGCGAGTCATCTACGTCGGCAAGTCGGCCAGCCTGCGGGACCGGGTCGCTTCCTATTTCCAGGCGGCGACCAAGCTCGAGCACAAGAAGGCGGGGCTGCTCGAGAACGTCGTCGATTTCGACTTTATTCAAACCGACAGCGAGGTCGAGGCGCTGCTGGCCGAGAACCGGCTGATCAAGGATATCCAGCCGCGATACAACGCGCGCCTGCTGGACGATAAGACCTTCCCCTACCTCATGATCACCACCGGGGATGAGTTCCCCGGCGTCTTCATCACCCGCGAGCCGCGATCGAGCGGGGTGAAGCTGTATGGGCCCTTTACCAGCGTTTACGCCCTTAAGGAGGCGGTGACGCTGCTTCAGAAGGCGTTTAAGTTCCGCACTTGCCACCTGGACATCCGCGAGTCGGACGACGGCCGCCGATTCTTTCGGCCGTGCCTCCTCTACCCGATCAAGCAGTGTACGGCCCCGTGCGGCGCTCGGATCTCGCAGCAGGCCTACCGGGACGACATCAACCTGCTCATCCGCTTTCTCGACGGGAACAAGAAGTCGGTGATCGACGGCCTGGAGCGCGACATGATCCAGGCCTCAAAGGACCTCAACTTCGAGCGCGCGGCCCGCTTGAGGGACGAGATCAAAGCGCTGACCGCGCTGGGCGCCCGGGCCAAGAAGGGCGAGCAGGAGTTCTGGCAGCCGGAGAGTTTCGTCAGCAACCCCAAGGAGGGCGTGCTGGAGCTGCAGAACGCGCTGGGCCTGACCGAGCCGCCGCAGATCATTGAGGGGATCGACATCGCCCACCTCCAAGGGGGCGAGATGGTCGGGAGCAAGGTCTGTTTCATCGACGGGGTGCCGTTCAAGGACGGGTACCGCCGCTACAAGATCAAGCACGGCCAGGGGAATAACGATTACCTCTCGATCCAGGAGGTCGTCGATCGCCGGTATCGCGAGGCGGGCGCCAACAACGAGCTGTTCCCCAACGTCATCCTGATCGACGGCGGGCTGGGGCAGCTTCACGCCGCGATGGACGTCTTCAAGACGATGGACGTCAAGCCGCCGATGGTCATCTCCCTGGCGAAGAAGGAAGAGCTGGTCTTCACCCAGGCGAGAAGCGAGCCGATCCGCCTCGCCCGGAACAACACGGGCCTGAAGCTGCTTCAGTACATTCGTGACGAGGCCCATCGGTTCGCCCAGCACTATCACCACATCCTGCGCCGCAAATCGCAACTGGAAGAGGACGTCAAGAAAGGGAAGCGGCCGCCGCGGGCTGGTTCGAGCCAACGAAAGCGGACCGCCCAGGCGGTCGCCGCGACGCCGGCGCTTCAGGAGCCAGCCACGCCGATTGAAGACAGCTTGAAGACGCCCGTCCGGGGCGAGAACCCGCACACCACGCTGGCGAGCCTGCCGATCCTTCAGCCCCGCCTCCCCGAGGAGCCCGAGCCCGACGCCGTTCCGTTCGACCCGGACGACGCCGAATAAGCAGGCGGGCCACCCGCGACCCGCCGCGCCCCAACGAGCCGAGCCCGTAAGGTAGCGGTCTGTGACCGCTCCGAACGGTGCCGGCTCGTCGCGGGACGTTCCTCAGCCACGCGGCCCAACCGGTTCCCTTACGGTCGCGGCGCCCTGGGCGCCGCGTGCCATCCGCGAGCCGCGCCTGAGGAAGCGGGGCGTCGCCGTGGGCGGGCGTCAACGGCCTGTCGGATAAATCAGTCGCCGAGTCCGGCGACTGCCCGCTTCCTGACGGGCGCGGCTCGTCGGGGGCCCGTCCTTCGTCGGGCACGCGCTCCGATCATCTCCGCCGGGCGCGGCTCGGGAGCCCGTGAAACTTTCGCGAGCGCCGTCCGTCTAAGCCCGGCCAGTGGGTATCAGCCCGTCGATCGCCAGGCTTCGCGGAAAGGAAGCATCATGCGGAACCGGATTGCAGCGTTGAGGTTGTCGGCAGTCGTGCGGCCGGTCGCGGCGGGGATCGCGCTGTCGTGGGCCGCGCTGGGCGCGAATCTGCTCGGTTCGGGCGCGGTCGCCCGCGCCGCCGAATCTTCCCCGCCCGCCGCGCCGCGCCCGGCGATCAACGCCGCCAGCGTGCCGATCCGCGAAGTTGTCCTCTTCAGCAGCGGGGTCGGGTATTTCGAACACTACGGCACGGTAACGGGCGACGGCGAAACCGAGCTCCCCTTCAAAGCCCAGCAGATCAACGACATCCTCAAGTCGCTGGTCCTCCAGGACCTGGACAAGGGGCGCATCACGTCCGTCACCTACCCCAGCCAGGGCCCGCTCTCGCAGGCGATGCGGAGCTTCCAGGTGGACATCACCGCCAACCCCGCGCTCCATGACCTGCTCGAGCAGCTCCGCGGCGCCCGGGTGAAGGTAACGCTCAACGGCCAGCCGCTCGAGGGGACGATCCTCGGCGTCGAGAAGAAGCAGCACGCCGTGGGCGAGGGGGGCACGGCGCAACTGATCGACGCCTGGTCCCTGAACCTGCTCGCCGGCGACGACAAGGGGGGCATTCCCTACCTCCGCGGCATCTCGCTCGACGAAGTGCGCGACGTGCAGGTCGAAGACCCCAAGCTGCGCGACGAGCTGGCGGCCGCCCTGGCCGCGCTGGCGGCCGCGCGGGACCAGGGGAAGAAGCCCGTCTCGATCCATTTCGCCGGCGTGGGCCCGCGGCGGGTCCGCATCGGTTACGTCGTCGAGACGCCCGTCTGGAAGACCAGCTACCGGCTCCTGCTGGACGATGCCGCCGCCAACGCCCCGGAGACAAAACCGGCCGCCGGCGCTGCCCAAGCCGCGGCGGCGCCGCATGCGGCCGGGACTGGCGGGAAGCTCCAGGGTTGGGCCATCGTCGAGAACCAGACCGACAACGACTGGAACAACGTGCAACTAAGCCTGGTTTCCGGGCGGCCGATCAGCTTCATTCAGGACCTCTACACGCCGCTGTTCATCCCCAGGCCGCTCGTCTCCCCCGAGCTGTATGCCAGCCTGCGGCCGCAGACGTATGAAGGGGGACTGTCGCGGGCACGCGAGTACAACGCATTCGAGGCGGCCGCCGCCGCCCCCGGCTCCGACGAGCAGGCGAACGGCCGCAGTGCCGGGCGGCAAATGAAGGCGATGCAGCAGTTGCAAAACCAGGTTCGTGGCGGACGCGTTCGGGATGAGGAGAAGCAGTTGGGCGCGCTGTATGACGCATCGGCCAAAGGAAGTGATCGGGCGAAGTTGTCTCTGATGGACGCGGCCGAGTCGGTGGCGTCCGTCGCGTCGGCCGCCAAGGTGGGGGAGCTGTTCCAGTACACCGTCGGGAGTGTCTCCCTCTCCCGTCAGAACAGCGCGATGATCCCCGTCGTGGCCGACGCGGTTGAAGCCGAGAAGGTGAGCATCTACAACGCGGCCGTCCTCCCGAAGAACCCGCTGCTCGGCGCTCGCCTGAAGAACACAACCGGCAAGCACCTACTCCAGGGCCCGGTGACGGTCCTCGAAGCCGGCGGCTATGCCGGCGACGCCCGGATCGACGACGTCCCGCCCGGCCAGGAGCGGCTCATCAGCTACGGCGTTGATCAACAGGTCCGCGTGATCGCCACCGCCGGCAAGCAGGTGGCCAGCGTCCAAACCGGCAAGATCGTCAAGGGCGTCCTGACGCTGACGCACAAGCTCGTCGCCTCCGAAGACTATGCCGCTGAGAACAAGGGGGACAAAGGCAAGACCCTCATCATCGAGCACCCCCGCCGCGCCGGGTGGACGCTGGTCGATCCCGCCAAGGCCGACGAAACCACGGAGACGCTTTATCGCTTCAAAGGTCAGGTGGCGGCCGCCAAGGCGACCAAGCTCACGGTGCGCGAAGAGCGCATCACCGCCCAGGAGATCGCGCTGCTCCCGTCCGCGACAGCCAGCTTCGACCGCTACATCCGCTCCGGCGAGATCCCCCAGCCCGTCCGCGACGCACTTGTGAAGGCCGCCGCGCTGAAGAGCGAAGTCTTCGCCACCCAGCGCCAGATTCAGCAGCGCGAGAAGTCGATCACCGACGTCACCCAGGAACAGGCCCGCATCCGCGAGAACATGAAGACGGTCGCCCACGGGACCGAATACGCCACCCGCCTGCTGAAGAAGCTCGACGAACAGGAGACCGCGATCGAGAAGCTGCAAGGCGAGATCGCCGAGCTGAAGACGACGCTCGACCGGCAGCGCAAGGCGATGGAGGATTACCTGGTGAATCTGAACGTGGAGGGGAAGTGACGGGGCGATTTCGGAACGTCGGGCGTGATTCACCACGGCGCATCCCGTCGATGGCGTGGTGAACCACGCCTAACGTGAATGCTCGTTTTAGTCTGAAGAGCGGCTTCGAATGTCGTCTAGCTTCTCCAACAAGGGACGACATGTATCCGAGACACTCCATCCAACGGGCCCGTTGGTGCCTGCAAAAACGGGGCTTTGGTCCTTCGAATGATCTTGAAGTACGCGCCGCGCTCTCTCCCCGGCTTTCAAGCTCGTCCTTTATGAGCTTGTTCCCGTCCCGAAACACATAGTATTCCACATGGTTGCCTTGCTCGCTTCTTAGCCCAGCGATCAACTCCTCCGGCGACGCTCTTTTGAGCTTCGGCGTGACCGCCGCCAAGACTTCCGCCGCTCGCTTCTTCCTCCGCCCCTCAAGCGATTTGTTGTACCGCTCGCCAGATTTATGGTGATTCACAAAGACATCGCCCGGCCGCGTGGAATCATCAAGGTCCGCAACGCTCGGCAACAATGCACCCCCTTTGCCATCCGGAGCCGCCGCCAAGGGTTGAGATCGAACACTCGAGGCTGTGCACCCGCCCAACGCGAAAGCCGCGACGACAAAGATTGCCGCGTGTACAAGTCGCCGCAGTCGTTCGACGTTTCTCTGGATCACGGTCCCCTCCAACTCACTTAACTCGATCTCTGTGTGACGACGCTCGTCAGTAACGCATTGTAGCGTAGGGCGTGGTTCACCACGCCGCATCCCGTCGATGGCGTGGTTCACCACGCCCTACGCGAAGGTCACTGGCCTTCTTCGCCGATTCCCCGTCCCCAGAAGCGGCTTCCGACGCTCTAATCGCGCCCGTCGGCCCGGTCGGACGATCCGAACCCGCCCTCTGGAGACGCCATGCAACATATCGCGAGTGAACGAATCACCTGGAAACAGGCGCTGAAGGCGGAGTCCCCGCTCGTGCTGCCGGTGGCGCATGATGCGCTGACTGCCCGCATCCTGGAGCAGGCGGGGTTCAAGGCGATCCAGATCGGCGGATTCGCGGTCGAGGGGTCGCGGCACGGCGTCCCGGATATCGACCTGACGCACTTCTCCGAGCGCTATGACGCCGTTAAAGACATCATGGGCGCGACGGCCCTTCCGATCATGGTGGACGCCGACGACGGCTACGGCGACGTGAAGAACGTCACCTACACCGTTCGCGGCTTCGAAGGCCTCGGCATCCAGGCCATCTTCCTCGAAGACCAGCAAGCGCCCAAAGAGTGCGGCCACATGGACGGGAAAAAGGTGATCCCCGTCGAGCAGATGGTGACGAAGCTGAAGGCCGCCTGCGCCGCCCGGTCGGATGATTTCTTTATCCTTGCCCGCACCGACGCCCTGGCGCCCGAAGGGGTGGACAGCGCCCTGCGCGCGCCGAGCAATACCTCAAGGCCGGCGCGGACGGCGTCTACGTGGAAGGGCCGCAGACGGTCGAGCAGTTGGAGCAGATCGGCAAGGCGTTCAAAGGCCACCCGCTGGGGACGAGCATCCTGGAGAACGGCGGCAAGACGCCGTGGCTGCCGCCCAGGGAGTTCGGCCGAATGGGCTTCACGATGCTTCTCTATCCGACAACGATCCTCTTCCAGGTCACCCGCGCGATCCAAAACGCCGCCCGCCGCCTCCGCGATGGCGAACCGCTCGACAAAGAAAACTCGGTCAACATGGAAGAGTTCGAAAAAATCGTCGATCTGAAGCATTGGCAGGAGATCGAGAAAAAGATGGGCGGAAAGACGTAGCGGGATTGAACGCCCGTTCAGACGGCGCGGGTCGCCCCGAATGGCTCGATCGATGGAACAGCGGGTTACCGACCGCAAATAAGTGCCGCCGGTGCCCTCACCGGCGGTGTTGCCGGCCGTCCAAAAGGCCCGCCGGTGAGGGCACCGGCGACACGTCGGATGACATCCTCGCGCACTCGCGATCTTGCCTCGAACGGCCCACCAGCCTTCAGATCGACCTGAGGAACGCAACCAGATCCTTCACATCGTCCGCCGTCATCGCTTCGCCGTCCGGGTGTCGGTAGCGGACGAACACCTCTTCGAGCGACGCCGCTCGTTGATCGTGAAACAGGCCGTACCGCTGGCTCACGCCCCGCAGGGACGGAGGGTTGAACGACGTCATCCCCGCCTCGTCGTGGATGCCGACGTCGTAGACGCTGGCCGAGGTAAAGCCCGCGTGCGGCTGATGGCAGAGGGCGCAGTCGTACAGGTCGAACACCTTGCGGCCGCGGGCGATGGCGGCCGCGTTGTTCCCGCCGGTTTCGCCGCGCGCCACGCTCAACGCCGGCGCGGGTGGGATCGTCGCCAGGTAGGCCACAATCGCCGACACCGTATCGGCCGACGCCTTTTCCGGTTTCCCCTGCATCGTGACGAGGATCGACATGCGGACCTGGTCGTGCAGGTCGGTGGCGTGGCCGTCCCATGCCCAGGGCCCGGTGTCGGCCACGCCGCCGAGGGTAAGGACGCGCTTGGGCGTGCCGAAGGAGCCGTCGGAGTGGTTGTCGTTCAGCAGGCCATTGCTCTGGCCGTCGGTGTGGCAGGTCTGGCAACTGAACCACCCGTCGAGCGAGAGCCGGGCATCATGGAACGCGATCTCCCCCAGATCGGATGCCGCCAGCGGCGGCGTGGGGCCCAGGGCGATCGTCGCGGTCACCCGGCTCGTCGGCAGGTCGATCACGGAGATGGAATCGTCAAACCGGTTGGCCACGTAGGCGGTTCGGCCGGAAGGGCCGATGGCGACGCCTCCGGGGCAGCGGCCGACGTCAACCGGCCGAAACTCTTCCCCAGCGCCGGACTGGATCGAGACGCGATTGACGCCGGAGAGCGCGACGACGATCGGTCCCGCGGGCGAGACGGCGAGCTCGCCCGGGTCGCCGGCCGCGTCGCCGCTCTGGCCGAGCGGGTGGAGCGACCAGTACCGGATCGGCCGCGGGATCGGGGATGATGCCGCCGCGCCCCCGATCGCCGCGGCCGGCTCCAGGAGGTGGTCGAACGTAACTTCCCGTACGAAGTTCCCGATCACCGTCCCCCAGAAGACCATGTCGCGCGTGGTGGGGATATTGGGGTCGAGGACCGGGTGGCTGATCAGCAGCGATCGCCCGTCGCGCGATGCGGCCAGGCCGCGAATATTGTTCCCCTGCACAGACCGAATGGCGCGGATCGTGCCCGGGGGGAGATCGATCAGCGCGAGATTGCCGGCGAACGCATCGGCCGCCACCAGCAGCCGCCCGTCCGGGCTGATCCACTGCTTGCGCGGGGAGAAGGGGAGATCGATCGTCCGAGCGACGCGCATCGGCCCAGCGGCCAGATCGACTATCGCCACCCGGCGCGCCCAGAGGAGCGACACGGTGCAGAACGATGAGTCGGCCGCCACACAAACGTCCACCGGCGACGCGCCGACGGCGAGTCGCTCGACGACCTTTATCCGATCGCCGGCCGCCGAAACGTGGATGAGTTCCCCGCCGGCTTCATCGGTGACGAGCACGTCCGATTTACCGCATCGCGCCAGCCCGGCAAGATGGCGGCCGATGACGGCTTCCTCCAGCACCGCGCCGGCTTCGGGATCAATGAAGGAGAGCGACCCGGTCCTCTCATTGGCGACAATCACGCGCCGGGGAGAGCGACGACCGCCACCGGCCGCCGCAGGAGCGGGCGGCGGGGCATGGGGACGTCGGCGTCCGAGACGCGCGCGGCGCTCAACGTCGGAAGCAGCAAGAACGGCAGGATCAAGAAGTGAAGCTGGCGCATCGGGTTCCCATGCAGCGTACCGGCGATAACGCCGGCGGCAGAGAATCTTACGCCGCGCGGCGGGCTGCGCTGCAGCCTCGGAACTTAACGATCTGACGCGACTCGCAAACGAAGTTACGCTGTGCCATGTGCGATGCGGGTTGCACGCCGCCCGACGGCCGGCGCCGCAAGCATTGTGTATGGCGCGGTTTACCACGACGCTGTTGGATGGGCGGCGTGGTGAACCACGCCCTACGGTTCAGTCGCACGCTCCTGGAGGTCCGAGTGATCGGCGTCCGCACATGGATGCGGCCGTCCTTGTCGCCGCAGGCAAAGAACCCTAAGATACGGGGGTTGCAGCGCCCGGTCCACGCGTGCCTTGGGGTGCTTGCAAGCCAAGCCCGCGCGGAGAGCAAATGGCCAAGTCCGAGCCGATTGAAGTGGAAGCCACCGTTACCCTGGCGTTGCCTAACGCCATGTTCAAGCTACGGTTAGACAATTCGCAGCACGAGATCCTGGGGATCGTCTCGGGGAAGATGCGGAAGCATTTTATTCGCATCCTGCCGGGGGATCGGGTGAAGGTGCAGTTGTCGCCTTACGATCTGACCAAGGGGCGGATCGTGTTCCGACAGAAATGATCGGCGATTCAAATCGGTAGTACGAAGCCTGATTGAGAAATCCGAAGCAGGAAATCCGAAATTCGAAGGAATGGGCAAGGCGGGAAAAGGGGAAACAAGAAAGGGCAAGCTGCCCCATTTCGTCCCTTTTCTGCTTCTTTCCCCCTCTCTTTCTGCTTCCTTTGGATTTCGGATTTTGAATTTGCGGAATAAGCTCCAAGCATGGACGCTCAATCGCTTACCTTAGCTGCTTTCCAAAAGCACATTTCTGATAAATACGAGGCGGCCGACCGGGAGCGGGGGACGGCGGGGACGTGGCTCTGGTTCTCCGAAGAGTTTGGCGAGCTTGCCCGGGCGCTGGCCCGCAACGACCGCGAGAACCTCGCGGCCGAGTTCGCGGATGTGCTCGCCTGGCTCTGCACGCTGGCCAACATCAACGATATCGATCTGGCGAGCGCCGTCACCCACAAGTATCTTGGCGCCGACGCGCCCCAGGGTGCGAAATGACCGCTCGGGGCCTGGTGTCGGCCGCGTCCTGATTGTCATACCCCCATCTCACGAGGAGCCCCCGTGGAACCCTCAACCGGCAGCGCTGGCCGGGCGCCTTTCGCAACTCGCGTCGGCTGTGCGCTCGCAGTTACCCTGTGGGCCGGCAGCGTTCGAGCGGCGGCGGCGGCCGCCGACGGCGCTGTCACCTTCAACCGCGATATCGCTCCGATCGTCTACGCGAATTGCTCCACGTGCCACCGCGAGGGTGAGGCGGCCCCTTTCGCGCTCCTGAGCTATCGGGATGTGAAGAAGCATGCCGGGCAGATCGCCGACCTCACCTCACGCCGCGTAATGCCCCCCTGGAAGGCCGACCCTTCCGAGCATGGCGGCTTCGTCGGCGAGCGGCGGCTGACCGATGCGCAGATTGCCACGCTGCGGCGCTGGGTCGACGCCGGCGCACCGGAAGGCGCCGGCCCATCGCCGGCCGCCCCGACGTTCCCCGTCGGCTGGCAGCAGGGGGAGCCGGATCTGGTCGTCACGATGCCGGAAGCGTTTCATGTCCCCGCCGACGGGCCGGACATCTACCGCTGCTTCCCGATCTCGGTCGAACCGCCCGAGGGGAAGTACCTGCGATCGGTGGAGTATCGGCCGGGCGATCGGCGCGTCGTACATCATGCCGTGATGACGACGATGTCGCCGTCTGAGGCGACGAAGAAACTGCTTGAGGATGGCGACGAGACCGGTCCCGGCTTCAAGAGCGGGCTGGCCGCGCCGGGCAATCGGCTGCCGGGACCGCTGGGGATCTGGGCGCCGGGAAAAGACCCGCTGCCGCTGCCCGAGGGGTACGCCATGCCCTGGCCGCGGAAGGCACGGATGGTCCTTCAGCTTCACCTGCACCCGATCGGCAAGGCGGCCGACGAGCGGTCGTCGGTCGGCCTCTACTTCACATCCGAGAAGCCAAAGGGCGGGTTGCAGCCGCTGGTCCTGATGAACAAAAACGTCCGCATCGCGCCCGGGGACGGCGACTACCGCCTGACCCAGTCGATCGAGACGAGGGCGGACGTGGACGTGATCGGCCTCTTCCCGCATATGCACCTCATCGGGCGTACGGTCAAGGCGACCGCCACGCTCCCCGATGGGACGCGGCTCCCGCTGCTGTCGATCGGCGACTGGGATTTCAACTGGCAGGGTTACTACCAGTACGGCAAGCCTCTGCACCTTCCGCGCGGCACGCGTCTCGAGGCCGAATGGTCGTTCGACAACTCGGCCGCCAACCCGCGCAACCCCAGCTCGCCGCCGCGCACGGTCGTCTTCGGCGAGCAGACGGTGAACGAGATGGGCGTCCTGGTGCTCGACGTGATTGCGCCGCCGGGAGTGAAGCTCGACCCGAAGCGAAACAAGGCGGCGGCGGCGCCTTTATTACCTGGTGCCAAACCCCCGATGAACCTGCGGCCGCCAACCGTTCCGGCTGCGCCCTAGCGGACCATTCCAGGCAAGATCGCGGATATGCGGATCCCTCGCCACCGGTACTGCGGGGGGAGAGGGTTAGGGCGAGGGGGCGCAACCCCCTCGCTTTTACAGCGTTTTTCGTGTGCCCGCAGCCCCCTCACCCTTGCCCTCTCCCCCCGCAGTACCGGGGGGAGAGGGGATCAGAACAGCGCGCAGTTGCGCACTGCCATATAGGCATATATTTTAGGAATTCTCCGATCGACGAGGGACAGCATCGGTCCTTCCGGCGGGACGGCTGACGTGGCGGCACGCGATGCGAGCCCCAACTTCTCCAGAAGGCTTCACCGCCATCGCCACCAAAGAAGGCCGCTCGAGAAGAGAGACGCTCCGATGGCGGCGAGGATTGATGTGAGGTCGATGTCCCGCGGCGGCCAGTTGAACTGGATGGGCGTCATGTCGGCAGGGGCGACCACGCGGCCGCCGGTTTGGCGGGCGATCCGTTCGAGGGCCGCATCGTCGTTGCCGATCGCGTCGAATTCCGGTGCGTAGCGGCCGGGGAGGGCGATGCGATCGATTGCCGTCCCGCCGGCGCGGAGGGTCGCGACTGCGGCCGCTCGCGGGGCGGGGATCGCGGCGTCGTAGTGGCCGGGGGCGGTCAGTGTGAGCCGCAATCCGCCGGTGCTGGAAGGCTCGGGGTGCGAGGCATCGGATCGGGTGGCGGGGGAAATGTCGAGCGTAAGCGTTTCTGAATTGAGGAAGGCCCCATTGCCCGATGCGTCGGGAGCGACGGCGTCAACCGAGACGCGGAGGCTCGGGCCGGTCTGCCAGGTGACTCGGAAGCGCGGGTCGCGCGGCGGCCGAGCCACAGCGGCGGCGAAGCGTTCCACCTCGGCCGAGCTGGCCTCAAAGCCCGCGGCCAGAACCCGCCCCTCGCCGATATTCCACCGTGCCACCGCCGGCAGCGCCGGGTTGACCGCCGCATCGCCACCCGGCACTGCGCCTTCGCCGACAAGCGTCGCGCCCGGCTTGAGCCAGGTTCGGTTCCAGGGCGTGACCGGGCGGCCGGAAAGCGTCGCGAGCTCGCCGAAGTATCGGATCGACAGCGGGGTCGATTCGAGGCGAGTCGGAGCGGCATCGCGCAAGAGCGATTCAGACGCCGTCGCCCACTTCGCCGCATCGTCTTCCCGGAGCGACCGGCCGCCGGTCGCGGTGACGATGGACTGAAGGGCGGCCAGGCCGCGGCCGCTGCCGAGGGCGAGCAGATGAAGGCGGACATGGCTCTGCTTCAAACCGGCGATGAGCGTGGCCGGGTCGCCCACATCGGCATCGGCGTCGGTGAGGAGGAGGAGTTCCTTCGGTGTCGCATCGGATGACTCGGCCGCGATCTGTTCGAGCGCCGGCCGCAGGTTGGTGGGGCCACTGGGGAACACGTTCGCGGGAGGGAGCCGCAGATTGCGCGCCTGGTGGACGGGCAGCTTCTGGCCCACCAGGAGAGGGTTTCGGCGAAGCTGCCGACGCTGGCCAGGTCCTCCGGGGGAAGATGCCGGATTGCCGCGGCGACGGCGTCGCAGGCGAATTGCCATTGGCTTCGCCCGTCGCCGTGGGCGGCCGCCGCCCCCATCGAGCCGCTGCCGTCCGTCAGGACGAGCCAATGCGTGGCCGGCTCGGGCGGCGCGCTGGCCAAAGGAGAGAGCGCGTCCAGCCCGGTGCCGGGGTAGCCGCCGGCCGCGAAGGCGTGCGGGCCGCCGAGCACGACGATCCCGCCTCCCAGGTCGTGTGCGAACTGCCGAAGCCGATCCTGCTGAAGTTCGGAAAGGCCGGTCGCTGGGATGTTGTCGAGCACGATCACGCCGGGCGCAAGGTAGGCGGCCGCGTCGGTTGGGAGGGAAGCGGGGGCGATGACGCGCCAGCCGTCGGGCAGATCAGCCCTTGCTTGCGTCGAGATCAGCCACCGCTCGGCGTGCTCTGGCGGGATCGGCAGCGCGGTGAGCATGTCGTTCTCCGGCCAGAGATCCCCGGGTGACAAGCGCGAAAATGCTGGCGGCCGCCGCATCGCGTACCCGGGTGACGACCGAGTCGCCTGAAGGGGCGGTCGTTGGCACGCTCCCGGCGAGCGCCCCCACCGCCAGCGGCCGCGGCTTGCCGCTGTTGCGGATTTCGATGATCGCGTCGGGGCCGCGCGTGGAGAGGTCGTTGATCGCGGCGTCCGCCGGCGCGGCCAGGCCGATGTCGATCACGGGGTAGGTCGGCGGCCCGGCGATCGCGGCGGCGGGATCGAAGCGGCCGTCGGTGAAGAGGACGATCGCCGAGGCGGCCGGCGGGATGTATCGGGTCTGCTCGGCGGGAAGGTCGGGGAACCGATCGACGTCCGGATGCGCGAAGGGTTGTGCTTCGCCGTCGGCAAAGTAGAGCAGGCGATAGGGCGTCTCCCCGAGCAACTGCCGGATGCGGGCGAGCAATTGGGGCCGGCTTCGATACTCGGCCGAGCGGGTGCTGGGGGAAAGGTCGATGACCACCGCCACGTCGCGGCCGGCCGGGCGCCGCCAGATCGGCCCCCCGGCCGCCAGGCAGAGCAGCACGAGCCCGACGGCGCAGAGCAGCCGCGCGCCGTTCCCGATCGCCGACCGACGGAAATTAACGATCGTAACGGTCGCGACGACGAACGCGCCCCCCGCGTATGCGGCGAGCGGCGTTGTGAATGTGAGGGGGAGCGCCGCCAAAGGTGTCAGCATGAAGCGTTCGCGACGTCAACGCAAACCGAGCGGCCGCGACGGCGGGGTGAACGCCCCTGCCGAAGGTCCGGAGGAATCTTATTAAGATCGTGTAAATCGATGGATGCCACGTCGCGATCCGACGCGTATTATGCCCTCATGTCCGAAACGCAGTCGTATCTAATCCCCATCGCGCAGCCGGCGAGCCGTCGTGTGCTTTGGCTTGAGCTGGGGCTCATTTTCTTTCTCGTCCCCCTGTTGATCTTCGTGGGGCTGTGGCCCAAGCGACTGCTCATGGTCGCGCTGCTCGGCTGCACGAGCTACGCGGTGCTGGTCGCGCGGCGCCAGGGCGCGTTGAAGTCAGAGCTGGGGATCGACGCGGCCGGGCATGACGCGGCCGGCGCCTGCATTCGCTTTGGCGGGGCGATCTGGGCCGTCTCCCTCATTTGCCTCTTGCTGGTGCATCATCTGTTCGGCTTTCGGCTCTTCCCGCTCGTGCAGGATCGGCCGGACATCTTCGCGCTGTTGTGCGCCGTCTATGCGATCAGCGTTTCGGCGCAGGAGTTTTCGTATCGGAGCTTTTTCTTCTGGCGGTATCGGCCGCTCTTTGGCGACCAGGCGCTGCTGATCGTGAACGTGCTGGCGTTTGGCTGGGCCCACATCATTTTTCAGGCGTGGCTGCCGGTCGCCCTGACGCTCATCGGCGGGTTGTTCTTCGGGTTGATCTATCGCCGCTATCGAAGCCTGGCGGGGATCGCAGTTATCCACGCCCTGTTCGGGATTTCGCTCTTCGCAACGGGGTATGGGAAGTTCTTCTACGGCGGGGGCAACTTCATCGCGGCCGCTCTGATGCACTCCGGTCCGTGAATCGCGGGTGCCCTGTCGTCGGGCGTCGCCGCACCTCTCCAGACGCTCATGGACGAGCGGCCGCCGTTGTGGCACGCATCGCGCCGCATCGCGTGCCGCTGGCTGCAAATGTCTTTGCGCTCGCAACGTTCCTTAACGAAGGTTGGGCGCCGCGGCGGCACGCGCTGCGTACCCCACGGTCGGCCGCCGCCTTGCCGTTCGATTTGGCCACTCCTGCCTGGGGCCGGTAGAGTCATGCTGGGGCGTCACATCAACCAAAGTTTGTGCCGGGGCGGCATTGATGGCTGACCCAGGCCCCACGCGAGGACCGGGCATGGCGGATCAGTTCGTCGAATATTCGAGCCAGGGGTACTTCAGCCGGATCGGCGATTCGATCAAGGGCGTACTCTTCGGCCTGCTCCTGTTCGGGGTTTCGATCGTTCTTCTCTTCCTGAATGAGCGGCACGCCGTCCATCGCGAGAGGGCCCTGCATGAGGGGAGCAAGGCCGTCGTCAGCGTCGGCTCGGACGCGATTGACGCCTCGAAAGAGGGGAAGCTGATTCACTTCACCGGCAGCGCGAGCGGCGGTCCCCTTTACGACCCCACCTTCGGCGTCGCCCAGGATGCGATCCATCTGAAGCGCGGGGTGGAGATGTACCAGTGGAAGGAAGAGGAGCACACCGAGGAGCACAACAACGCCGTCGGCGGCGGCTCGACCAGGACGCGGACGTTCGACTACTCCAAGGTCTGGAGCGACAAGTTGATCGATTCGTCCCGCTTCGAGCATCGAACCGATCATGAGAACCCGGCGACGATGCGCGTCCAGGCGGACCACTGGGCGGCCGACCCGGTCAAGGTCGGCGCCTTTACGCTGCCGCGGGGGCTCGTGGACGACATCGACAACTTCACCCCGATCCCGGTCACCGAAGCCGTTCGCTCGGAGCTGACCAGCGACTTGAAAGATGATTCCACCGTCGCCGATCAGGCGTTGTACATCAGCGGCAATCGAGGGTCGTGGCCGGACGCCAAGTCGCCCCGCGTCGGCGATGTGCGGGTCACGTTCAAGGCGGCGGCGCCCGGGCCGGTGACGGTGATGGCGCGTCAATCGGGCAGGACGCTTGCGCCGTTCGATACCTCGAACGGGCCGCTCTTCATCCTCCACACAGGGACGGAAACCGCCGCGCAGCTCATCCACGCCGAGCAGGAGAAGAACACGATCATCACCTGGATCCTGCGGGCGGTCGGGTTCATCCTGATGTGGCTCGGCCTGGCGCTGATCGCCGGCCCGATCCAGGCGATGTCGAATCTGATCGGCTTTCTGGGCGATATCGCCGGTGTGGGGATCGTGGTGGTTTCGCTGTTGGTGGCGGTGGCGCTGAGCACGTTTACGATCGCGATCGCGTGGCTTGTCTTCCGGCCGCTGATCGGGGTCGCCCTGCTGGCGGTTGCGGCGGCCGCGATATTCCTGATCGGCCGGCTCAGGGGTCAGGTTGCGGCACGACGCCTCGCCGTCCGAACGGCCGCTCTCCGAATTTGATCCTTAGCCCCCTCCTACGCCGGAGGGGGCACAATCAAGGCGCCGATGGCACCTCGGCTCACTTCTCTTCCGCTGCCGCTCTACCGGTTCCGATGGTCCCTTCCGGCTTCGGCTCGTTCCCCTGGCCGGGTAGCTTCGCCTGCTGGCCGGCTACTGGGGCGTTCGCCTTGCGCTGGTCGAGTTCGGCCGCCCACTTCTTCACGACGATGGGCAAGCGTTCCACCACTTCCCTGCCGAAGAGTACCTCATCGACGTACCCCATGTGAAGCATGTCGATGATGCGGCAAAGATAGGAGCGTCCGCACTGCCACCATGTAAAGTGCGAATCCACGATCAACAGGTGTTCGACCGGGATTTTTTCGTGTTCGTGAAGCTCTTCAAGCTCCATCCCGTCCAAAAGCGTTTCGTACACCCCATCGGCCACCCGGCTGCCGAACGTCTTGGTGTAGTAGTATTCTTTGATTTCCCAGATGGCCACCGGGTTGACCACGGCGGGAAAACACCCGTCCACACGGCGGGCCAAAGTCCGCACCGGCATTCCGTCCTGTGTGATCGTCGTCAGGGAACGGGGGTCGAAATCACAATCGTGGGTGCCGGAATTGGCCTTCACCAGAATGTTAACGATCCCCGTAAGAGATGCATTCTTCTTCTTCTCCCCCTTCTGCTTGTTCATAGGAAGTTCCGTGGCCTTCCGGTTGTGCTTCTTGCACAAGTCCCTGAAAACCCGTTCGGCCTCCTCCGCGTCCATCAGAAGCGTCCACCTGTTTGTTCAGAAGGTCGGCCCGGTACTGGAAATAACCCAGCAGCAGTTTGCCCAGCGGCGTCGGCGTCTTGTAGTCGGGGGTGATGTGGTCGGTTCGCAGCTGCAAGTTGAGCAAGGCCAAAACCATTTCGGCGAGCGTGGGCACCCGGATGGTTCCCTTACCCCGGACGGTGTAGCCCACTTCCTCCGAAATGGATCGGACGTGTGCCCAGAATGATTTGTTCCGTCGGGTGAACCGTGGGTCGGGCGTCATTCCTTACTTTCAAATCGCTTCACGAAATCGATTAACGTGACGCCCACGGCTTCGCAAATGGCCGTCAATTCGAGTAGGTCTAATCGCTGCTCCCCTGACTCGTATTTGCTCACATAAGATTGCGGCTCGCCCAGCTTTTCAGCCAAGTCGGTCTGGCGTAAACCCTTCTCCGTGCGTAACGTCCGCAGAAGCTGGGCAAGCCGTACCCGCTCATGGGTCGTCCCGATCTTCGTCACAGCGGAAAAACTAGATGGGCTTGACCCGTATTCAAATTTCGAATACGGTTCGCCTCGGGGTGGGCTAAGTCTCGGAGTCCGCATGATGCAACTTCTGCTCTTCGGTGACTCGGTCGCCCACTCCGTGAAGCCGTTCAAATCGCAGTTGTTAAAGTGGATCGGCAACAAACAACGGTTCGCACACGAAATTGCATCTTACTTACCGGCGCCGATGGGGACGTATTTTGAACCGTTCCTGGGAAGCGGTGCCGTTCTGGGTACCTTGGCGCCGGAACGCGGGGTGGGTGCGGACGGGTTCAAACCACTGGCCGAAATCTGGACGACGCTTCAGCGGTCGCCTTTCACCCTCAAGCGGTGGTATTCGGAACGCTGGCATCAATTCAAATCAGGGGAAAAGGTCGAGCAATACGAAAAAATAAAGGCGTCTTACAATGCGGCGCCCAACGGTGCGGATCTGCTTTTCATTTGCCGTAGCTGTTACGGCGGGGTGGTCCGCTTTCGGCAACGTGATGGGTATTGCTCCACCCCCTGCGGCGTACACGATCCGATTCACCCGGATAGCTTCGGTGGACGGGTAGACGAATGGCACCGCCGTACATCCGGGTCGGAATTCGTGCATGCCCACTACGAAGAAACGATGTCGCGGGCCAAGCGGGGGGACGTGATTTATTGCGATCCACCGTACACCCACAGTCAAACAATTCTTTACGGTGCTCAGGCGTTCAGCCTACAACGGCTCTTTGAAGTGACGGCGGAATGCAAGGCACGGGGCGTGAAAGTGGCGATGAGCATCGACGGCACGAAGCGAACCGGGACACACCTGTGCGATTTGCCGATTCCCGATGGCCTGTTTGAGAGGGAAATCTATGTCAATTGTGGCCGGTCAATGCTGCGACGATTCCAAATGGCCGGCGAGTCGTTAGAAAACGAAGTGGTCCACGATCGGCTTCTGCTCAGCTACTGACCTTTAACACTACAGCGCTATTTGGTCACTGGAGCACGAGAAGAACGTCGAAATCCGAAACACGAAATCCGAAGGAATGAGAAATCGGGAAAGAAGAAACCGGATTCAATCGCGAGTATCGATTTCCGCTTTGCCTTTGTTTGAAGTTCCTTGAGATTTCGTGCTTCGGATTTTCTGATTCGGGAAGGCTTGATCGCAGAATCAGCGCTGTAGTGTTAAGAGAATCCCCGGTGCGATCTCTAAAGGTGACAGTGTCCGGACGGTCTCAATTAGCACAACAGCGCTAGTTTTGCGGACGTTATACGGGGACGAAATAGAATCGTCCGCGTTACATTCCGTCCCCATTGCATTCCGCCGCCGTTCCGTTCCTCCCCGTTCCATTCCCCTCTTTGCCCTTCATCGGTCCGGCTTATACGCCCCCCGTTCTACGACGCACCCCAGATCTCCGCCGGCCGAAGAGGAACGGTTTGGACTACTGAACTCGAAAGTCTGAACGTTGACCTTATTACTTCAAGATGTGGAATGAGCCAGTTTCGTGGAAGGTATACCGACATTACGAGCTTTTCGCGATTGGCGGTCCCGCGAAGAAAGAAAATCGCGGTTGATCCGCAGCACATTCCCGGCAGTAACCGACGAGTGTCCCATGCCCAAACTTTGCCTTCATCAACGTAGTAATCCGCAATCTGCTTGATCGGAACTCTAGGCGACTTCGGGTCGTCAAATGTTCCGAATCCTGCACTGACATCGGAAAGCGGGCCGAAACATCTGCTTGGACAGTCTGAAGCAACTATCGCTCGGTTGACGATGTAGGAAACTTCATTCCGAACTTCGCGTTCGAACTGTTCGTATGCCAATGTGTTATCGCGACATTCTTTTCTTAACAACCCCTTGTAACTCCTAACACGACTAGTTGCGTCTGGCGCCCCGCTGATAATGAGGCTAAAGCGGGCTAGGTGAAGTTGCGATGCCCATTCACGAACTAGCAATCGAAAAACCGTACCTCGATTTTCGCCCATTCCCTCCTCAAACAATCGCATGTCAACCCGACGTCCGGCGGTTTCAGCAGCATCAATTTTTTTTTGCGTATTCATCGATAATAGTCGTCGCACTAGCCTCCCTAAATATGATACAAAGAGCAAGATAATCATCCATCGCCTTCCAGTGAGTTAACGCATCTCCCCCAGGCCAATTGATCAATATGTCGGGAGGATATGAATTCAATGAATTAATAAGTATCGCTTCCATTTGCTACGCTTCGCCCCAGTAGTGATGGCCCCAGAGATTCATTGGCGCGCCAGATTCCGGCTTGGACCGGAGTTGAAGTACGGGCCCTGATCCCCCTCGCCGCCTTCCGCGAATCGGTTCCGCGGCGTCGAATCTCCCCGCTGCGGCAGCGTTGCGATGCCAGTCGAACGACTCTCCTTCGGATCCGTTTCGACGGTCGAGTCAGAGCAGGACAGCCGCAATTCGGGCCAGCCTTCACACTTTTCATTCCCCGCCGCATCTGCGTATTGAGGATTGACGCGCCGCACTCTACAAAGGCGCGTGCCAATGAAAGATACCGCGCCAGCCGCCCGGCCGCTCGACCCTTTGGGCCCGCCGCTTCGGTATGACCTGCTCCAGACCGACCCCGCCTCGCACGCCCGCCTCGGGCGGGTGGTGACGCGCCATGGGGCGTTCGATACGCCCGCGTTCATGCCCGTCGGGACACAGGGGACCATCAAGGGCGTCCTGCCGGATCACGTTGCCGCGACCGGCGCGCAGATTATCCTCGGCAATACCTATCACCTCATGCTGAGGCCGGGGGAGCGCGTCGTCGCTGAACTCGGCGGGCTCCACCGGTTCATGGGGTGGCCCATGCCGATCCTGACCGATAGCGGCGGCTTCCAAGTCTTTTCCCTGTCAGACATTAACAAGATCACTGAGCAGAGCGTCACGTTTAAGAGCCACGTTGACGGGTCGATGGTCGAGCTGACGCCAGAACGGAGCATTGCGGTTCAAAATGCCCTTGGGGCCGACATCATCATGGCGTTCGACGAATGCCCCCCGGCCGATGCCGCTCCGGAGTATCATAAAGCCGCTGTCGAACGAACGTTGCGCTGGGCGGAACGGTGCATTGCCGCCCACGGAAGGCCGTCGGAGCAGTCGCTGTTTGGGATCGTGCAGGGGGGAACGGACCCGGCGCTTCGCGCCCGGTGCCTGGAGCGGCTGGTGACGATGGAATTCCCCGGCTATGCCCTGGGCGGATTGGCGGTGGGGGAGGGGTTTGAGGCGATGAAGGGCGTGCTGGCGGCGGCCGCTCCGGCGTTGCCGGCGGGCAAGCCGCGTTACCTGATGGGAGTCGGGTTCCCGAGGGACATTATCGCCGCCGTCGCCAGCGGGATCGATATGTTCGACTGCGTGCTGCCGACGCGCAATGGGCGGAATGCGTATGCATTTACGGCTGAAGGGGCGATCCGTCTGCGCAACAGCCGCTTCATTGCCGATACCGGACCGATCGAGTCGGGGTGCGACTGTTACGCCTGCACCACCTTCACCCGCGGGGCGATCCGGCACTTTTTTTTCGCGGGTGAGATGCTTGGCCCGGTTCTGGTTTCGGTGCATAATATTCGGTTCTACCAGCGGCTGATGGCGGATATCCGTGAGGCGATTCGAGCGGGCGCGTTTGCCGCATTTTGTCGTGACGACCCGCGCAGCCGGTTAGGCCCTCGAGAAGCGGCCGAGGCGAGCGCGGGCCGGATGGCCGTTGCCTCTGAAGAGGATGCCGAAGGCGGGTTGTCCGCGCCGGCACCATCCTCCTGACACCAGAGCGCCACCGAGTCACTGGAACGAGAGAAGAAGGACTGAATCCGAAGCACGAAATCCGAAGGAACCAGAAAGCGGAAAGAAGAAACCAGGCTAAAGCGGTATTATCGATTTCCGCTTTGGGTTTGTTTGAGTTTCCTTGAAATTTCATGCTTCGGATTTTCTGGTTTCGACGGTGCATGGTGTCGGTCGGAGACGCGGAGGCCGCCGCATTGTGCTAAGGAAGTTTTAGCCCCTTGATTTGGGGCGTCCCCACGGCGAATGATCGCCGCCCGTTTGCGGGCGGGCCCGGGCATCGCCCGAGGCTGTTTTGAGGAGAAGGTTTGCAGATCCCAGTTCTCGTGTCGCACGGTTTTGCCTTGCTTGCCCAGGTGACGCTCCCTTCGGGCGGCGGTTCGACCCAGCCGACCGGCTCGTCGTGGCTGCCGGAATCGATCGCCAGGGCGATCGCGTCGGTCCCCCCGTTGATGCTGCTGGCCATTCCGCTGCTGCTGATGGTGTTCCTGTCGTCCCGGAGCAAAAAGAACCAGGAGCGGGCCGAGCGCGAGCGGATGAACGCGATCAAGCGCGGTGACCAGGTGCAGACGATCGGCGGCGTGATCGGCAAGGTGGTCGAGATTGAAGAGAGCCGCATCCGTTTGAAGGTGGATGAAGGGAACAACACGAAGATCTGGTTCTCGCGAACCGCGATCCAGCGTGTTGTGGAAGAGGATAAGGAAAAGAGCATCGAAACGAAGTAATCGCCCGGCGGAGGGAAGGTCAGGGCTCGGTAGCGCAGGGACGGGTGTCGCGCCCCGGTCGTCAGCCAGATGAAGCTGGCGGCCCGGGCGGCGTCGTCTCTACCCCTGTGCTTGAAGCCCTAGCCCTTTTTCTCCTGGCGACGCTTCTCAGGACTTACTCATGTCGCAGCACTACAACGGCCGCGTGGCGGCGATTCTCGGCGTACTTCTGGTGGCGCTGATCGCCATCTTCCTGCCGTCGATTTCGGCGCGCGCGAGGTCGGCTTCAACTCCAAGATCCCCTGGGCGTCGAAGGTCAACCTCAAGCCGGGCATCGACATTTCGGGGGGCACGAGCCTTATTTACGAGATCAAGCAGCCGGAGGGGGTGCCGCCTGACCCGCAGCTCGCGGAGAAGGTGATGCAGGCGCTGAAGCGCCGCGTGGACGAAAAGGGCGTCCTGAACCTGATCTGGCGGCCGCAGGGGGCGAATCGCCTTGAGATCCAGATGCCGCTGTCGGCGGCGACGGGTGAATCGGCCGAGCTTCAGAAGAGCCTGGAGGCGGCCCGCGCCAAAATCGAATCGACGAACATCCGCCTTTCCGACGTGACCGACGCGATCGAGGGGAAGAACGGCAAGACACGGGCGGACCTGGCGAAGATCGACGCCGGCGGCCCCGAGCGAAAGAAGCTGATCGACGAGATGGCGGCCGCCTGGGACGCCAGGCGGAAAGCCAACGCCGCGTTCGACGTCGCCGGCGCTGTTAAGTCCGGGCGCGACTATGAGAACCTCCAGCAGCAGCTCACGGCGACCAACATGCCGACGACTGAGCTGGACACGGTCATGGCGCTCAAGTCGTCGCGGGAGCGCAGGCTGGCCGAGCTGAAGGCCCGCGCGGCATCGATCCCCGTCCGTGCCCAGGCGATCGACGCCTACATGAAGACGAAAGAAGCGATCGCCAAAGGCGGCGGCCGCCTCGAAAGCGCGGGGGACCTCAAACGCCTGCTGAAGGGGTCGGGCCTGCTGGAATTCCATATCCTGCCCGATCGCAACGAGGAGGAGCTTCGGGCGGGGGGCGGCTACGCGGGGTGGCAAGAGCGGCTTCAGAAGGAGGGCCCGCGTGTCAAGGCGGGCGACAAGTTCCGCTGGTTCGAGATCGAGCGGCCTGACGAGTCCTCCCTGCCCAAGGTCGCCTACAACGACAGTTTTTATACGCTGGCCTGGATCGAGCCGCAGAACGACCATACGCCCACCTCGTTCGTCGCGGCGCCTGGGCAGGGCTCGCTGCGACGGGCTTACATCGAGCGCGACCAGACGGGGCAGAACGTTGTCGGCTTTGAGTTCGATTCAATTGGCGCGAAGCGGTTCGGCGACCTGACCTCGGCCAATATTCACAAGCCGATGGCGATCATGCTGGACGGGCGGGTCATCAGCGCGCCCAACATCAACTCGGCCATCACGGGCGGCAGTGGGATTATCTCCGGCGGCGGCGAGGGGGGCTTCAAGGCGTCGGAGCTGGATTTCATGGTTCGGATGCTGTCGGCGGGCTCGCTCCCGGCGCAGTTGAACGAGGAACCGATCAGCGAGCGGACGGTCGGCCCGCAGCTTGGCGAGGATAACCTTCGCGCCGGCCTGCTTTCGTGTGGGCTGGGGCTGTTCGTCGTCGCGATCTTCCTCATCGGGTACTACTACCTGGCCGGCATCGTCGCCTTCAGCGCGATCCTGCTGAATATCGTCCTGATCCTCGGCTGCATGGCCGCGTTGAACGCGACGTTCACGCTTCCCGGCATCGCCGCCATCGTGCTGACCATCGGGACGGGCGTGGACGCGAACGTGCTGGTCTTCGAGCGGCTTCGCGAGGAGCAGCACCGCGGCCTTTCGCTCCGAATGGCCGTCCGCAACGCGTACGACCGCGCCTTCTCGGCGATCGTTGACTCGAACATGACGACCGTCATCACCTCGCTCGCCCTGATCATGTTCGGGTCGGAGGAAGTAAAAGGCTTCGGCATCACGCTGATCATCGGCATCGTCTGCAGCTTGTTTACGGCGCTGTTCGTCACGCGGACGGTGTTCGGCATCCTGATCGACGACTTCGGCGTGAAGCATCTGGGCAGCGTGCCGCTGACCTACCCGAAGTGGGACAAGCTGCTCAAGCCGAAAATCGACTGGATGGGCATGGCCTGGGCGTTCTATGTTTTCAGTGCGATCATGATCGTGGCCGGCCTGGCGCTATTCGTGCATTACGGGCGCAGGGGCGAGATCGCCGACATCGAATTCACCAGCGGGACGGCCGTCACGTTCGAGCTGAAGCCCCTTCCCGGCAACAAGCCTTACAACCAGCGCGACGTTCGCGAGTGGGTGGACGCGGCCTCACGCAAGCACCCGGACGTGCTCCCCAACCCCAGTGTCGTCAGTGTGGGCAGCGAAGGGACGACGTGGGAAGTCACCACGCCCAACGACAAGAGCGTCGCGGTTCGCGACGTGCTGCTCGCCGAGCTGGGCGCCGGATCGGGCGGCCGCAACCTGCTCAAGCTCGAGGAGCCGAGCAAGTTCGACAGCGCGGGCCAACCGCTGAACCAGGCGCTGGAGAGCGTGATCTTCCCGCTCAATGGCGAAAACCTGAACGACCCCACCAAATGGCCCCATGGCGCCGTCCCCGCTGACGCGAAAGCGAAGTATTCGGGTGGCGTCGCGATCGCGCTTCGCAACCTGAACCCCAAGCTCAGTGCGACGCAGATCACCGAGCGCGTCCGCCGGCAGACGCTGCAGCTTCAGTCGGGGCCGCAGTCGGAGCAGTCGATCGTCGCGGGGCGGGATTTCACCGTGGTGACCGGTCTGGGGCCGGACGAGCCGACGGACACTGCCCTGTTCCTGACGGTTGACACCGGCCTACCGTTCGACACCGATCGCTCCAAGTGGGAGGCGGGGCTGGTCGGCCCCGCCTGGACGCTGATCAACGATGCCGTTTCGCGGCCGGCCGAGCTGCAACAGGTGAAGACCTTCAACGCGTCGGTGGCCGGCGACACCCAGCGCGATGCCTTCCTCGCCCTGGGCCTGTCGGTCATAGTCATCATGGCTTACATCTGGATCCGCTTCGGGAACCTGAAGTACGGCACGGCGACTGTGGTCGCCTTGCTGCACGACGTGCTGTTCACGGTCGCGGCGCTGGGGTTCTCGCATCTCCTGTCCGGCAACGCGTTGGGCGATTTCTTCAAGCTCTACCCGTTCCGGATCAACCTGACGGTGGTGGCGGGGATCCTGACGATCATGGGCTACTCGATGATCGATACGATCGTCGTGTTCGACCGAATCCGCGAAATCCGCGGGAAGTTCGGCCATGTCAGCCGCGGCGTGATCAACGACGCCGTGAACCAGACCCTCTCGCGGACGCTGCTTACGGCGGGCACCACGCTGATCATGGTCGCGATCATGTACTTCTTTGGCGGTGAGGGGATCCACGGCTTTACATTCGTATTGCTCATTGGCATATTGGTCGGCACCTACTCTTCGGTGGCCATTGCCGCGCCCATTCTGCTGTTGGGCGACGAAGAGCATGCGGACGCCCCCAATGCGGCGCGGGCGGGCGCGGGCCGCAAACGGTCTGCCATCCAGGATCAGGGCCCGGGCGACGTCCGCGTTCGCCCCACCTGATCCGCGATGTGGCGGACCCGCCGCGGCGGGTAGAGCGACCAGAGAGAACAGGCGTGCGTTGCCACGCTCCCGTCGCCGCCACTCCTTCAACTGAACGGAGTGGCGATAGAAAGTGATGGAGCATGGCGGCGGCGGCCGAAGTAACCGATAGGCTGCCTTCTCGGCGGCCTGAAATGGGCGAAACCACCGGTGTTGCGGTGGCGGATTGAGGGCAGGATGTCCTTCGCCGAGTGAGCCCAGTGCCGGCGGGAGGCTCGTCACAAGCGAGCACAACGTCGGACAAACAGTGACGATCGGCCAATCGCGGCCGGCAACCTCTTGACGGGAAAGGATGCCCATCATGCGGAAAGATCTGAGAGTCGGCCTTGGTATCGGCGGCGTGTTGCTTTCGGTCCTGATCGTGGCGCTGGTCGTTCGCAACCGAACACCCGAGCCGCACAAGGTCAGCCGACATGTGGCCGACACCACGAAAACCGATGGCGCAACGTCCACAGCCACCGATCCGGCGCCCGTGACCACCGTCACGCCTTCTTCTGACGCGCCAGCCGCCAATCTCCCCGCTGAAACGACTCCGACACCCAAGCCCGGGTCGGACACGCCCGACCCGTTCGTCAAGGAGGCCTCCGCCAGCGGCGGCGCCGCCACCGGCGGCGACGCGGCGTCGGGGAAGGGGTCGGTTTGGGACAACCTTTTTGCCAGCTCTAATACCGGCTCGACGACTCCGGGCATGCGCGGGGCGACGCCCGGCGGCGACGCGCTGCCGCCTCTCGGCGGTGCTGACGCCACCCGTGGCGCGAGCCGAACCGACGGCGGCCAGGTGACCTCCGGCACCGCCCGGACCAACAGCGGCGAGTCGATCGAGCGGCCGGCCCCGCCGGCCTCGACATCCTCCAAAGCGCATAGCGCCAAGCCGGCCGCCGCGCCTGGCGCCCATTCGCATGTCGTCGTACAGGGCGAGACGTTCTCTTCGATCGCTCGTGCGGTGTACGGCAGCACCAAATACGCGGACAAGATCGTCGAAGCGAACCAGAACGTCAGCCCGACGCGTCTGCGGCCGGGGATGACGATCACCCTGCCCGAGATCCCCGCCGCGGCCGCCACCGAACGGACGACCACCAGCGCCGGGGCCGCCCGCACAGCCTCCGCGCATCGGGGCGGGGCCGTCGGGACCGACCCGCGTCGCGAATATGTCGTGCAGCCGGGCGACAGCCTCTTCCGAATCTCCAACCGCTTGTACGGCAGCGGCGACCAGGTCGATGCGATCTACAGCGCGAACCGAGCGGCCATCGGCCCGGATCGCGCCCGTCTCAAGCTCGGCATGGTCCTCCAACTGCCCGAAGCCCCAACATCGGCCAGCGCCGCTAAAAGCCGCCACGGATCACAGTCGCACGACGTTCGACCGCGGCGCCGCTCCCCTGACCGGGATCGGCGCCGCGGTTTGTTTATTCGTGTGGAGCGATCGGTATCGTGGTATCGCCCGCACGAGCGCGATGAGGCTCGGATGTCGTTCTCGCCGGGCACGTGCGGTCGCCAATCGCCGCTCGGGAGCTCACGCATGATCCCAGCATTACCCGGTGACTGGCAGTCGATCGTCGGCGATGAACGCGCCAAGCCGTACTTTCAGGCCCTGGAAGCGTATGTGGCGGCCGAGCAGGCGCTCGGCCCGGTCTTCCCGCCCCCGGAAGAGATTTTCGCCGCGCTGAGCCTCACCCCATACGAGCGCGTCCGGGCCTTGATCCTCGGCCAAGACCCCTACCCGACGCCCGGTCACGCGCATGGGCTTGCCTTCTCCGTTCGGCCCGGCGTCAAGCCGCCCGGATCTCTGACGAACATCTTCAAGGAACTGAAGACGGACATTGGCTGCGCGGTCCCCACTCAGAACGGCTCGCTCATAGGGTGGGCCGAGCAGGGCGTGTTGCTCCTGAACGCCGTCCTGACGGTCCGCGCCGGGGATCCGCTATCTCATCGCGCAAAGGGTTGGGAGGTGTTTACCGACGAAGTGATTCGCAAGGTTTCGGAGAAGCGATCGCCGGTGGTCTTCGTGCTGTGGGGCGCCCATGCGCAGAAGAAGCGGCCGCTGATCGACACCGCCCGCCATGCGATCGTGACGTCGGCCCACCCGTCGCCGCTGTCGGCCCGGACCGGCTTCTTCGGCAGCCGGCCGTTCACCGCGATCAACACCGCACTGGCGGGATGGGGCTCGCCGCCGATCGACTGGGCGTCACGGGACCGTGAGATGAAGCCCGCGCCGTAGCGGGGGAAGACCCGCCCTCACCCTACCCTCTCCCATTCATACATGGGTTAGGGGATCAATGCGTTCACGACGCGCTCGGGAATCTACTCCCTCGCCCAGTGTATCGCCCGAAAATCCGCTTCACGCGGCAACCGTGTTCTGCGGATAGCTCTCTTTTTCCATGTCGTACCCTTCGACGCTGCGGACGATGTTAATCAGCTCGTTGACCTGTTTCTGAATCGTATCAGCGGCCGCCTGGTTGCGGATGAGCTGTTCGGCCAGGCCGGCATGGTCGCTGATGGCGCTGAAGCCGTAGCCGCCGCCGGCCCCTTTGAGCTGGTGCAGGGCGTGGCGAAGCTCGTCCATCGACTGCCGGCGGAGCAGCGCTTCCATCGCGGTGACGCGCTCGGGAAGGCGCGAGACGAACCGCTCCAGGAGCTTCTGAAGCCGCGGCTCGGTGCCCATGCTGCTTTTCAGCCCGCGCGAGCGCCGCGTCCGGTTGGCGATCTCTTCCTTCGCGGCCTCCAGGTAGCGGGCGAGCGTCGTCAGAAGGTGGGCGCGGGTGATCGGCTTGGAGAGGTAATCGGTGCAGCCGGCCTCCAGGCACTTCACGCGGTCCTCGGCCATCGCGTTGGCGGTCAGCGCGATGATCGGGACGTTCATGCCGCACGTCCGCAATTGCCGGGTGGCGGCGTAGCCGTCCATCTCGGGCATCTGCATGTCCATCAGGATCAGGTCGAACTTCTCGCCCGTGCGGTCGGCGTCCATGGCCGATTCGACGGCGATGCGGCCGTTGCCGGCGATCACCACGTTCGCCCCCGCCTTGCGCAGGTGCGTGGAGATCAGGTCCTGGTTGTCCTCGCCGTCCTCGGCCAGAAGGATGCGGCCCTGGATCTTAACCTCTTCCTGCTCCTCGGCGTCGTCGATCGTCGCAAGCTGATCGGCGGTGAAGTGGTGCAGCACCTCCACGCCCTGACGCGGGCCGCCATCGAGCGTGAAGACGAAGTTGCTCCCCGAGCCCGGCTCGCTCTTCACGGTAATGTCGCCGCCGAGCAGCTTGGCCAGCCGCTTGCTGATCGTCAGGCCCAGGCCCGTGCCGCCGTACTTGCGCGTCGTCGAGACGTCGGCCTGCGTGAAGGGCTGGAAGAGCTTGGCCATCTGCTCTGGCGTCATGCCGATGCCGGTATCGGAGACCTCAAACCGGATCGTCTGCCCGAAATAGGTGATCTCGCGGAAGACGCCGATCCGGATCGTCCCTTTGTGCGTGAACTTGGTCGCGTTCCCAACCAGGTTCACCAGCACCTGCTTGGCGCGAAGCGGGTCGGTCTGCACATGCTTGGGGATCTCGGCATCGAAGATGATGTCGAACGTCAGGCCCTTCTGCATCGCGCGCGGGCGGGTCAGCCCGACAACGTCCGCCACAAGCTGCGGAAGGTCGCACGTGATCTTTTCAACCGTCACCTTCTCCGCCTCGATCTTGGAAAGGTCGAGGATGTCGTTGATGATCGACAGCAGGTGCTCGCCGTTGCGGCGGATGGTCCGGCGCAATTCTTCCGCTCGTCCGCCGTCTGGTTCGCGTCCTGAAGCATCTCCGCGTACCCCATGATCGCGACCATCGGGGTACGGATTTCGTGGCTGGTGTTGGCGAGGAACGCGCTCTTTGTCAGGTTCGCAAGCTCGGCCGCTTCCTTCGCCTTGTGAACCTCCTCCTCCGCCAGCTTGCGGGCCGTGATGTTCTCGTGGCTGATGACCAGCCGCGTGCGGCTCTTGCGCCGTCCTGCGCGTCATCGGGAAAACGGGTGCAGCGCCCGCTGAACCAGCGATGCCGGCCCACCTCGCCCCCCGCGGCCGGCGGCGCCGGGCATTCATACTCGAACGTGAACTCTTCCCGGTGCCCTGTGGCGACGGCGCGCACCCCCGCGGCGAACTCCGAGGCGTCGGCGATCTGGCGGCCGCCCTGGGCATCGCACTCGATCAGGTAGTTGGACGCGTCGCAGATCAACTTCGAATGACGCCCATTGGCGGCCGCGAACTCCCGCCAGGCGCGATTCGTCGAAAGGACAACCCCGGTCTCATCGAGAATGGCGATATGGGTCGGCAGCGCGTCCACCGTCGAGCGGGCGAACAACTCTGATTCCCGAAGCATTCGCACGTCGCTCATCCGCCGATGGATGAATCCGCGGAAAGCGAACATGACGAGCCCCAGCGCGATGACATCGGCGGCGCCGAGGAGCAGGACCCGCTGCGGGTGGGCCGCGTCCAGCCCGGCTGATCGCATGGCGCCGCGCGTGCCCGCCCCAACCGCCCGAGCGGCCGCCATTGCCCACTGCGAGGCTTGTTCCCGCGCGGGCGGCGCGGCGGGCGCACGGTGCAGGGCATCAAACAGGCTGGTGATCTTCTCCCGCTCGGCGGCGTTGGATTGGGCGGCCGGCGCGGGCGTGGCAGCGCCTTTGGGGGAGCCGTGACTGGCGTCGGCCGCGAAGGCAAGGCGATTGCGAAGCAGCGGCTCCAGGTCCGCGAGGAGCGCCAGTTGGTCGGGGTGCGGCGCCGCCAGGGCCTGAGGAGGGACAGCCGCTTCTCGCTCATGCCCTCGGCCTGCTTGGCGGGCTCGAGGTACTTTGGGTCGTGGGTGAGGCGGAAGAGCCGCTGGCCCGACTCGGCGGCCTCGAGCAGGGCGTAGGCGACATCCAGCTCGGAATTGAATTCGATGGGCGGCGCCGGTCTGGACGGCGGGGCGGGGGCCACGGGCGTCGCGGCCTCGGCCGGCGGGGCGGCGGTGGCTGTGAGGTCGCTGTAGCTGAAGCGCAGGATGGTGTAGAACGCGGCCGCCTGGAGCGCGACGAGCAGGCCGACGAACAACCTGAAGCCCCTGACGATCGCTTTGTCCGCGGCCTTATAGTTGTTCCGCACCGGCAGGCTCCATTAGGCCGAACGCTTTGGGGCTCGCCGCGCCCCACGGTCCGGGGTCGGCTTGCTTTGACCCGGCCACAGGGCGGGCAAAGCGGGCGCGGCGCTCCACTGACCGGACGCGCCGCCCTCGATTCATCGGCAGCCGACCCATCCCGATTTACTGCCGATGTCGAACAGGCTTCGGCGAGCGCCGGGCTCTCTCACGGGCCGCCGCCCCCGCCACCGCCGTAGACGCGCCCGGCGTCGCCTTTACAATGCGGGGGAGCGTTGAATCAGTGCCCGCGGAGTCGCCCGGCCCCGGGGTCGGCGGGGCGGGTTTCTCGCCGGTTTATCAAACCATGAGCCCATTGAACGTCGGGATTATCGGGTTCGGCCGCATCGGGGCCGAGCACTCGGACTGGATCGCCGCCGCGCGCGGCGTTGCGGCCGTGGCCGTCGCCGACGCCACGCCCGCGCGCAGGAGCTTGCCCGGCGCCGCGGCTTGAAGGTTTATCCGGACGTCGATTCCCTTCTTGCCGACGCCGACGTGCACGCCATCCTGGTCGCGACGCCGACCGCGATGCACCAGGAGCACGCGACCCAGGCGCTGCGGTCCGGCCGCCATGTGCTGGTCGAGAAGCCGATGGCGCTGGATCTCGATCAGTCGAAGAAGCTCGTGGAAGAAGCCGCCGCCGCCGGCCGCGTTTTGTCGGTCTTCCAGAATCGGCGCTGGGACCTCGATTACCTGACGGTCCGCCGAGCGGTGGCGGGCGGCGCGTTCGGGACGATCATCAACGTGGAGAGCCGGCTGGGCCAGTGGGCCAGTTGCGTCGGCCCGGCCGCCCGCGAATACCGCCCCGGTTGGCGGAATGAAGCCGCCTTCGGCGGCGGCGGCCTGTACGACTGGGGCAGCCACTTTGTCGATCAGATGTGGCGGCTGCTCTGGCCCGCAAAGCCGCTGCGCGTCTTCGCCCAGCTTCGCGGCAACGTCTGGACCAGCGACTGCGACGACTTCGCGCGGCTGATCATCGACTTTGATAATGGGGCCGCCGGCCTGGTGGAGATCAACACTACCACCACCCGCCCCGGCCCGCGCTGGCACATCGACGGCTCCAGCGGCTCAGGCTCCAGCCCCCACAGCCCCGCGTTCGACCTTTCGGTCTGGGCGACGCTCGAGTTCACCCCTGCCCCGCGCGAGGCCGACGCCCCCGCCGTGCGCCGCGCATCCTCCCCCTGGCCGACCGCGGCTTGAGCGAAGTCGGCATCTGGGAAATGTTCGCGGCCGCCACCCGAGGCGACGGCGACCCTGCCGTCCCCGTCGAGACCGTCCTCCCCACCATGGCCCTCCTCGACGCCGCCCGCGAAAGCGCCCGAACCGGAAAGGCGGTCGAGGTGGCGGATAGGGTTCGGTGGGTGTTGTAGGGTTGGCCGTATCAGGCGCCCAGGCTGCCTTCTTCACCGTTTCTCAAGGAAAATGTGTAGGGCGTGGTTCACCACGCCACAACTCACGTGGCGTGGTGAACCACGCCCTACGTTTTTTCGCGGCAATTACCCGCCTGAATGAACGCTGAATTCCACCGGCCGCTCCGGGTCGGCTTCGCCGTTGTAGTTGATGAAGATCTCCTCGCCGGCCGCGATCGGTTTGATCGCGTGGAACTCGATCACGTCGGGGGCGACCTTGACGTATTTCGCGTTGGGGGCGTAGGAGTGGTTATAGATCGACCCGTAACCCAGCGCCAGGGCCACATATTCGCGCTTGGTGATCCCGTCCCAGTCGAAGACGTACCAGGAGATGTGCCGGTTATGCCGCGACGTCTCGGTGTCGCCGAAGACCTGGTTCTTGGGGATCAGGATGACGGGGACCTGTTCGACGACGGTGCCTTCGGCGATGTCGCAGGTCGCGAATACGCCCCGCCCCCCGCGGCCGCGGTTGTCGAGGCGGCGGACTTCGATCAGGCTGGACTGCTGACAAATGACCATGTGAGCGAATTATGCCGACTCTGCCCGAGGTAACCACCGATCCTGACCCCTTCAATCTCGCCCGGTTCGTCGAGGCGCAGCAGGGGATCTACCCTTTGGCGCTTGACGAACTGCAACGCGGCCGCAAGCAGTCGCACTGGATGTGGTTCATCTTCCCGCAGATCCGGGGGCTCGGCTTCAGCGAGATGTCGATGCGCTACGCGATCCAGAGCGCCGATGAGGCCCGAGCCTACCTCAACCATTCAACGCTGGGCCCGCGGCTGATCGAATGCGCTAAGGCGGTGCTGGGTGTCGACGGTCGTTCGGCAACGCAGATCATGGGCTCACCGGACGATCTGAAGCTCAAGTCGTCGGCGACGCTGTTCGCGGCCGTTACAGCAGAGCCATTGGTGTTCGACTAGGTCCTCGCGAGGTATTTCGCGGGGGACAAGGATTCGAAGGCCGCTGAGTCCGTCGGGTGAACCTCAGCACCGTGGGGCGGCGGTCTCTGTTCAATCGCCAGACGGTGATTCTTTATTTGATATATAGTGGATAGGCTCTATTGACCGGTGACCTGAATCGCGCCGATGCCTCGTACCACGACCTGGCCTGGTCGGTGAACCCTTGGCGATTATTTCGCCGAAGGGGTCTTGTCTGATCTGAATCGACACGCTACTCTCTACCGCCGTAGCTTCGGAAAAGCGCGGCAATCGGAGAAAAGGGCGGAGATACTCACTGACTCGCGAAACGGGTTTGCAATAAAGGACGTGTCGATATGGCATCTTCGATGTCCCAAATCTTCCAGTCTAGGCTCTGTCTCGAAACCATGGTAGCTGCCTAAGATCTGATGCCCCAAGGAGGTGGGCACAGATGGAGCGACACGAACTTACGGACGAGCAATGGGAACTGGTTGAGCCGCTGATCCCCCGGAGCACGGCCCGCACCGGCCGGCCCGCCAAGGACCGACGGCTGGTCCTCAATGGCATTTTCTGGATTCTGGCGGCCGGCTGCCCGTGGCGCGACCTGGATCCACGCTTCGGTTCCTGCAAGACGGTGCACCGGTACTTTTGCCACTGGAGACGGACCGGCGTCTTCGCCGCGATCGTCGAAGCCCTGCAAGTAAAGCTCGACGCCGCGGGGCTGATCGACTGGGAACTGTGGGCCGTTGACGGTTCGAACGTGCGTGCCGCCCGGGCGGCCGCCGGCGTGAAAAAAAAGTCTCGAGCGTTACCCCGACGAGCCACAGGATCATGGGCTGGGCCGCAGTCGCGGTGGATTCGGCACGAAATTCCACCTCGTCACCGACGGGGCGGGAACGCCTCTGGCCGTCGAAGTCACGGCCGGGCAGGTTCACGATTCGACCCGGGCCGAGTCGGTCATCGGCCAAGCGGTCGCGACGCTGATCGGGCGGCGGCGGAAGGAGCGACGGCGAAAGCACAAACCGTCGAAACTGGCCGGTGACAAAGGCTACAGCGTTCAGCGACTGCGGGATTGGCTGAAAGGACAGAAGATCGAGCCGGTCATTCCGCACAAGGACAATGAGAACGCGCGGCACGACCCGTCGGTTCGATTCGACCGCGTCGCGTATCGCCGGCGCGGCGTGATTGAACAGTGCGTCGGATGGCTCAAGGAGTTCCGACGCATCGGGACCCGCTACGAGAAGTTGGCGGTTAATTTCCACGGGATGCTTCAACTGGCAATGATCCAGAGATACTTCCGTTTACTGTTTTGAGACAGAGCCTAGTTCCACTCGAGGCCAACGAAAGCGACTCACGCAAACAATGGTGTTCGAGTTTTTAGAAAGTCGACGACTTCTCAGCACTACGATTCCGGCTGGTTACGAGTTGATTGGGCATGTCGATGTGCCGGTCAATGGCACGGCATACACATCCTCATTTGATCTTGATAAAGCACACGATTACATCGTGCGAGCGAGTGGCACCGCGCATTTAGACCTGAACGGACGTCAGATGGACGCCGAATTCGGTGGTATTCCGGGTAAGACGTGGACGGATACCAACTCGAGCCACACGATCGACTGGAGTCTTTTCCTGGGTGTGAGCAGCGTCTCGGGGAGCGGCGCCGGAGTTGTCCCGACAAAGGCTGGTTGGGGGACGACTTACCAGACCGACCACATCTATGGCACGCACCTCGTCGGTGCTGGGGGGCCGCTCGTATTGAAGTACAATGACGACCATTACAGTGACAACAGCGGAATGCTGTCGGTTAACGTCTACCGCAACCCTGCCGAGCTGCAGATCGCCACGATCAGCCATAATTCCCAGACTGGAATTCTTTCAAACGCCGACAAAAATCAAGATGGTGCCTATCTGCCGATCAACAACGATGATGATAATTACAATGGCATCCCGGATATGAATGATTCAGGCGCGATCGCTGGCGAGGATGATCTGCTTCCGGTCGTCCTCAAGGCCGTCCCGAGCGCATCGGACGCCGCCTATTACACCTTGAATATCCCGAGCAATGTCCGAGTCTGGCGAAACAGTGATCGGAGCGGCGCTCAGGTAACATCTTCGGATCAATTTGCCGCTCAGATCGCGACGACGCTCTATGTGGAAGGTATCTCAACCGGCAATAGCGTCCTCTCCTTGAATTGGCAGGACGAGAGTGGCTCAATCACCAGCGCCGATTCTTCGAAGATTCAGGTCTTTGGTTGGTCGGGACCGCTCAATGTACCTGGAAACTCCATCTATCGCTACACCGCGACAGGCGGGGCGGGCGGGAGCTACGCGAAATGGATAAATCCCAAGCAAGGAGGGACGATCATAACGCCACCTGCCGCCGCAGCCGCCGATATTCGTTGGGACTCCGGCCCCATAGTTGGGCTCGCGAGCTTTCAAGCTGACACGGGGTACATCTGGGATTTAGAGGTCAATGTCGTCAAAGTCACGGTGACAGCGCCGACGACGCCGAACATTCCAGCATTTGCGGCAGGAGTTCCGGTCGATAATCCGCCAGCTGTGTTCCACAACATCCTGCGAAAATTTATCTCGTCAGGTACCGATCGGCAGCAGGGGCTATCTTGGGGCGCGCGGGTGACCTTAGAGGGACCGAACGGAAACCGTGGAGTGTCGCATATAAAGTACGGGTTCGTTCAGAACGTTACCGCTTACCAGAACAGCGGCACTTACGCGTCTGGCCGCGTCTTGGCAAGCAATCTTACATCGGCACCACCGACGTTCGACGGTCTCGGTGTACCATGGTACTCCGGGACGGGAACCGTTGGAGATCCCGCGCACCCCAGTTCCGAGATCTACGACAATGACACTCCGACGAGTGGGCCCCCGATGACTTACCAACAGGACGCGGCGGTAGTCGTCGGAGATGATCTGCTTGCGTCAATCACGCTTAATGAAGTCTTCACGATCGACGTGTGTGCGCAGACTGTGGACAGTCAGAATGATGCGGCGAACGTTTACTCCAGGCACGCTACAGCTCAATGGACGTTTAATGGATCCGGAACGATCGATCCAACAACGTACAAATGGACGGCGGGCGCGGCGGCCGGTGTCAGGCGCCGACGGACTGGAGCGCGGTTACGGATGCTTCGCAACCTTCCAAGACCGCAGGGCCTACGTTCACATACCTCGCGACCAACTCAGAAAAAGTTCCAGTGATGTGCTGGCATTATGAGGAACGACGCTCGGGCGTCGGACCAATGGAGGAGGAGTTTGACGTTCAAACCTCGCTATTTCTCAATTTCGATGCTGATGATATTGCTGAACGCCGCGCCGCCGGCACACGGCCAGCGGACGGCTAGCGGCATCGAGCACGGCTTTTGGGAGGATCGAGCGGTTGTTGTCGCCCGAATTGCGGAGGTCCATGGGAAGAGGTCATCGCCCCAGGTCGCGATCGATGTGGTTGCCGTCGCGGCGACTGATTTCCTGATCCCCGTCCGTCTGACGCTGGATCCGGTTGTGCTTGGGCCGGGCTCCGCAATGTTGTCGGATTTCCCATATGATCGTGGCGATGTCCTGCTCTTATGCGTTCACAAGAAGGGGGGCGGCTGGATCTTGACGGGGGAGTACATGGCGTTCTTTGATTCCCACACAGAGATCGTACACCTGAAAGCTGCCGACGATCCCGCCTTAGGGCCGATGCTCGAGAAGGTTTTTGAAACACGCAAGAAGTACATTGATGCCGAAGTGGCCTATCGAAATCGATCACCGATCCCTAATTAGGTTTCTAATTAATTCATAGGACGAGCTCGAGCACGTCAAAGATGAGAATCACGAAGAAGGAATGTCGCCGTGGCCAGATGCAATTCGTATTTTCGTTCACGTTGTTGATTACTGCGCTTCTAACGGTCCGAGAAGCGAACGCTCAACCAACGCGCAGCGGAATCGAACACGGTTTCTGGGACGATCATGCGGTCGTTGTCGCGAAGGTCGTCGAGGTGAAGAGTCGCAGCTGCGTCAAGGTCAAGGTGACCGCCGTCGTTGCCACTGATTTCCTCATCCCTGTCAACCTTTTGTTGGAGGACATCCCTCTCGGGCCGGGGTCGGCGATGGTATTCGACCTCCGCCAGGCCCCCGGAGATACGCTTCTGCTCTGCGTTCAGAAAAGGAACAAAGGGTACACGCTGGCGTGGGAATATATTGAATTCTTCACTACCAACTGCGCGATCATGCCGCTGAACAAAGGCCCCGACGACCCCGTGCTGGGCCCGGTTACTGAACAGATTTACGCAGCTCGAAAGGAGTACATCGAGACCGAAGCGAAGTTCCGAGTTCGGTTTTCACCGACCCCACAATAGCCGCGTCCAACTCGCCCCAGCGGCGACGGTAGGGACCGCACCGCGGTCCGGGCATCCCCCCGTCCGTCGGTGGGGAGGAGGCGTTGTCGAACGGCCGGCAAGCCCCGTGCCGGACCGCAATGCGGTCCCTACGGAATGAGGTCTCCTCGAGACCGCACCGCGACCTGCGCGCCGTCTCCGGTCGTGGGTCGGCCGCGACGCGTCTCACTCCGACGCATTCCCCAGCGTCGAATCCAGGTTAATCGCCGCGTTGATCAGCGCCAGGTGGGTGAACGCCTGCGGGACGTTCCCCAGCGCGTGGCCGTGGACGCCGGTCTCCTCGGCGTAGAGGCCGAGGTGGTTCGCGTAGCCGAGCATCTTCTCGAAGATCAGGCGGGCCTGGTCGAGCCTTGCCCGGTCGGTGCGGCCGGCGCGGGTCAGGGCCTCGACCAGCCAGAACGTACACATATTGAACGTCCCTTCGCCGCCGGCGAGGCCGTCGTTAAAGTGCTCCGTGTTGTACCGGTAGACCAGGCTCGCCGAGAGCAGGCCGCCGTCGGCGGGGTCTTTGCAGATCGCGTCCAGCGTGCCGATCATCCGCGGGTCGTTGGGCGCCATGAAGAAAACCAGCGGCATGATCAGGTTGGAGGCGTCCAGCGCGTCGCTCCCGTAATACTGGACGAACGCGTTGCGGGAGGGGCTCCACCCGTGCCGCATGATGTCCTGGTAGATCTCGTCGCGCACCTTCAGCCATTTGTCGCGCGGGCAGGGGAATGATCGCTTCTCCGCAAGCCGCAGCGCTCGATCGAGCGCCACCCAGCACATCAGCTTGGAATAGACGAAGTGCTGCTTGCCCCCGCGGGTCTCCCAGATCCCTTCGTCGGGCAGCGTCCAGTTCACGCAGACCCAGTCAACCAGCTCCGACAGCTCCATCCACATGTCGTACGAGATCGGCTCCGCGTGCTTGTTGTAGAGATAGACGCTGTCCATCAGCTCGCCGTAGATGTCGAGCTGGAGCTGCCCGGCCGCCCCGTTGCCGACGCGGACCGGGCGGCACCCCATGTACCCGTCGAGATGGTCGAGCGTGATCTCCGGCAGCTCGTGCTCGCCGTGCAGGCCGTACATGATCTGCAGCGGGCCGTCGGCCGTGCGCTCGTGGCAGCGCTGCTCCAGCCACTTCATGAACGCCGCGGCCTCCTCGGTGAACCCCAGCCTCAGCAGGGCGTAGAGCGAGAACGACGCGTCCCGCACCCAGGTGTACCGGTAATCCCAGTTCCGCGGGCCGGGGATCGCCTCCGGCAGGCTGCACGTGGGCGAGGCGACCAGCGCGCCGGTCGGTTCGAACGTCAACAGCTTCAGCACCAGCGCCGAGCGGTGCACCATCTCCCGCCAGCGGCCGGTGTAACAGCACTTGGAGAGCCACTTGTGCCAGAAAGCGACGGTCCGGTCGAGCAGGGCCTGCTCGGCGGCGTCGGTGTAGACCGGGCCTCCCTTGTGCTTTTCATCCAGCGGCCGCAGGACGAAGATCGCTCGCTCCCCCTGCTTCAGCGACAACATCGCCTCGACGCCGCGCGGGACGGCCGCCAGCTTGCACTGGGTGGTCAGCTCGATCGCCAGGGTCGGTGAACGGAAGATCGCCCCCGTCTCCATGAGCTCCACCTCGTGCGGGTCCCGCGCATAGTTGAACGCCGGAAAGCATTCGACGCGGAGTGGCACCGTCCCGCGGATCGCCTCGACCCGCCGTACGATCTGCCGGAACCCCGGCTCGCCCAGCTTCAGACCGACGGGCATGTAGTCGATCACCTCCACCACGCCGTCGGTCATCAGGAACCGGGTGATCAGGACGTTCGTCTGCGGCCAGTAGACCTGCTTGCGGGCCGGGTGCGCTTCGACGGGCGCGATCCGAAAGTGCCCCCCCTTCGCGTCGTCCAGAATGGCCGCAAAGACGCTCGGCGAGTCGAAGTGGGGCATGCAGAGCCAGTCGATCGACCCGTTCCGCCCCACCAGGGCGGCCGTGTGCATGTTCCCAATCAACCCGTAATCTTCGATAGGCAGGTAAGGCATAGGGTGGTGGACAATACAACGACGGCGGAAAATGGGGAACGGGGGAGGAAATGCTGACTGCTGAAATGCTGAAGGCGGAATGGGAGGGGAAATGCTGAAGGCGGAATGCTGAATGCTGAATGAAGAGGGGTCGGGGGCGCGGGCTGGTCATGCAAATGCGGTTGCCGGGGAGTAACATCCCGATCATTCAGCATTTTCGCATTCAGCATTTCCCCTAATTTCCGCTTGGAGCTTCCCATGAACCGTCGAACGTTTCTGAAGACCGGTGCCGCGGGGATCGCGATGACTGCGTTTGGGCCGTACGTCGCCGGGGCGGCCGATCAGAAGCCGATGCGGGTGGGGTTGATTGGGTGCGGCTGGTACGGCAAGTCGGACCTGTTCCGCCTGATCCAGGTCGCGCCGGTTGAGGTCGTTTCGCTCTGCGATGTCGATAAGCGGATGCTCGCCGACTGCGCGGAGATGGTCGCCACGCGGCAGGCGTCCCACAAGCAGCCGCGGACCTATGGCGACTACCGGGAGATGCTGAAGGAGAAGGACCTGGACATCGTCCTCATCGCCACGCCGGACCATTGGCACGCGCTGCCGATGATCGCCGCCTGCGAGGCCGGGGCCGACATTTACTGCCAGAAGCCGATCAGCGTGGACATCAAGGAAGGCCAGGCGATGCTGGCGGCCGCCCGGCGGCACCAGCGCGTCGTGCAGATCGGCACCCAGCGCCGCAGCACGCCCCACCTGATCGAGGCGCGCGACCAGATCATCCGTGACGGCAAGCTCGGAAAGGTCTCCTTCGTCGAGATCTACTGCTACTACCACATGCGCGCCACGGCCAACCCGCCGGATACCCGGCCGCCGGAGAACCTGGATTACGAGATGTGGACCGGCCCCGCGCCGATGCGCCCTACAACAAGCTGGTCCACCCGCGCTCCTGGCGCGCGTTCATGGAGTACGGCAACGGCATCGTCGGCGACATGTGCGTCCACATGCTCGACATGACCCGCTGGATGCTCGGCCTCGGCTGGCCGAAGAGCGTCAGCTCGTCCGGAGGGATCCTGGTCGATAAGACGAGCAAGGCCAACATCAGCGACACCCAAAGCGCGATGTTCGACTACGGCGACACACAAGTCCTGTGGCAGCACCGCACCTGGGGCGACATGCCGCCCGGCTTCGCCTTCGCCGACAAGGACTGGGCCGGGCGCCGCTTAAGCACCCGCGCTACCCCTGGGGCGCCACCTTCTACGGCGAGAAGGGCGTGCTGGAGTCCAGCGTCATGGGGTACACCTTCACGCCGACCAAGGGCGATGTGATCCACAAGGACGTGAAGTACGAGCTCGACGAGTACCCCGAAGACAAGACCGAGAAAGACCTGGAGAAACATGTCGCCCCCGCCATTCGCGGCCATATGAGGGACCTGCTCGCCCGGATCGCCGATCGCGGCCGCTGTGTGGCGGATATCGAAGAGGGGTACACCTCCACCGCGACCTGCATCCTGGCCAACCTCTCGATGAGCCTTGGCCGCTCGCTGAGCTGGGATCAGGCGGCTGGACAGATCGCCAATGACGCCGAAGCCAACAAGCTGCTTCAGCGGCCGTACCGCGCCCCGTCGGCGCATCCGTCCACAGTCTGATGAGTCCGATTCGGGCCTCACCCGCGGCCGCCAGGAATTCCGCCGCCCACCGCAAAAATTTGATTCGCGTAGCCTTGCGAAACGAGGAGCGCTCTGGCTACTCTGCTTGCCACGGTCGAACGACTTTACGCAAAGCAGGGGACTAAATGGGCCAGAGCTTCTTTCTCTGTGGTGATTGCGGGGCGGCACTCGAATGGAAGCCCGCATCGGCCGGTAAGAGTCGCGTGTGCCAATGCGGGGCCTTCGTGCCCGTCCCGCTGGCCGACCCGGGCATGTCGATCGACGTGCAGCCGCGAAAGCAGCTTTCGAACGTGGGGGTGCGTGTTGTCGCCCCGGAGCCGTCGGAGCAGCCCGTGCCGGCCGGCCGCGGGGCGCCGTTTGGTTCCACGCCGTCCAGCCGGAGCGATGCGCACGCCGAGGAAAAAGAGCCTGATCTCGCGCAAAGTGACCGCTCCTCGGGCGGCTTCACCACGGGTCGGCCTGAAGACTCCCGCTTTCAGCAGATCCCGAACCTTTCCGCTCGCCTGGCTTCGCCGGGCGCGGAGTTTGAGCAACCCGGCGCGGGCCCGACTGGCGCGGCCGCGACCCGATCTCCATCGCTGAACTCACGCTGTTGGCCCGGACACTGGAGAAAGACACCGACCCCAACGGCCCCGGCTTCAAGAACGAGCCCGAGCCCGCCTCCGCCATCGACGAGCCGGACGACGAGACGCCCGGCAACGGGCTGGCCGTCGCTCCTTCAAAGCAATCCCCCAAACCCAAGACCACTGTCCAAGACCTGAAGGAAGGGCAGGCGGCGCTTCATGTCCACTCGGCGCTGATCTCGATTTCGGCCGAAGAGCGCGCGGAGCAGGAGCGCCTGCGTCGCCGTGAAGCCCTCCTGGAGTGGCTCGTCCCCACGATCTGCTTCATTGTCGCGGCACGCGTTATATCGATCTATTTTCTGATCTACAGCCACGCCAACGCCGCGAAATTAACCATGCCGGCCTATGTGGGCTATCTGCTGGGCGCGTACGTGGCGACCAACGCCATCGGCGTGGTCGCCGGCTCGCTGACAAGCTTATTCGTCCTGGGGACCAGTTTTGGCCGCCTCGCCACATGGCCGCTGAAGCTCCTGGCGATGATGACCGTGCCCCCGGCGTGCTGGGCGCTGCTGGTGAACCTGCTCTTGAATCAGCACGTCGGCGAGAGTGGCGGCTCCGGGGCGGCCGCGTCGCTTGTCGTGGGTGAGTTCATCGACATCGTCGTTCTCTACGCCGCACTCGCCTACTTCTTCGACATAGACCATATCGAGCGGGCGGTGACGGTCGTCTCGATGAGCGGGATCAAGTTCATCATCCTCGCGATGTACTTCCTCCAGAGCTCCGAGATGCTGGCGATGATGAACAAGCTGAAGGCCGAGATCAGCGCGAGGCCGTCCAAAGCCAACATCCAGATCGACTACGAGCCCGACGCCGACCCCAACGCGAGAGACCGTGCGGCCACTCAGGCGACAACCCTCCCTTTGCTCTTCCCGACAACGGGCCCGCTGAGCCGCCCGGCCGGGTCGGGGACGTCCGGCGTGACGCCGCCGCCCATTGGCGGGTATGCGGGCCAGGGCGGCGCGGGGGACGTTCGTCCGTACGGCAAGTCGGGGACGAATATCGGGGCGCCCGGGCAGCCGAAGTCAGCGCTGGACCCCGACGAGCTCGACGGCAACGGCGGCCTGCTTCCGCCGGCCGTCCTGCCGCCCCCCGCCACCCAGTCGTCGGTCCCGGACGGTTTGCTGCCGGGCGATGACATGACCGGCGAAGAGGGCCAGGAAGGGGCCGGCTCCATCATCGGCGCCCTGAATCAAAATCAGCGGTCGCGCAACCGCTCGATGCGCGGGCCGACGATTTCGCGTCACAGCCCCTCCGGCCTGGTGGGCCGCCCCGGGCAGCCGCCGCGCCCGCAGGATGCGGCCCTTGCCGACTCGATGTTCTCCTCCGGCCGCCGTTTCAGCTTCCACAACGAGGTCCAGCCCGCACTGACTGCCCTGGGCTGCGCCGCGGGCGGCTGTCACGGTTCACCGACGGCGGCCGGCGGCTTCCGGCTCTCGTTCCGCGGGTCGGACGACGATGCCGACTGGCAGGCGATCACCCAGCAGGCGCTCGGCCGCCGCGTTAGCCTGAACGACCCGGTGGACAGTCTGCTGCTCCGCAAGATGACGCAGGCGAAGGAGCATCCGAGCAAGCAGACGGTCGATCCGGCCTCGCCGGAATATCGGATCCTGCTTCGCTGGATCGAAGAGGGGGCGCCGGCGGCCAAAGCGCACGAGCCCCGGATCGAGTCGCTGGAGATCTACCCGCCGGACGCTTGGATGAAGCCGGGCCAGGAATGGCAGGCGACGGTGCTCGCGCACTACAGCGATCACGAGGTCCGTGACGTCACCCGATGGTCGCGCTTCAGCTATGCCGACGCGCTGGTCGCGTCGATCGACGAGACGGGGATGGTCCGATCCAACGGGCCGGGGATGGGCGCGGCGACGGCCTGGTTTCAGGGGAAGACCGCCACGGCGACGATCGTCGTCCCGTTCGTCACCGGCCGCCGCGTCGCCCAACCGGCGCCGGTACGGCGGAACTGGGTGGATCGCGAGGTCGATGGACTGATCGACGCCGTCGGCCTGCCGACTTCCCCGCGAAGCGACGATGCGGAGTTCCTCCGCCGCGTCTATCTCGACACGATCGGCGTCCTCCCCACGCCCGACGAAGCGCGATCCTTCCTGGGTGACCCGGCCCGCGATAAGCGTAAGCAGTTGATCGATTCACTTCTCTCCCGCCCCGAATTCACCGATTACTGGGCTTACCAATGGTCCCAGTTGTTGGGCGTCGGGAAGTCGCTCGGGGCGGAGAACGCCCGCGCGTACTACGGCTGGGTGCGGGCACAGGTCGAGGCCGACGCGCCCTGGCCCCAGACCGCGCAAAAGCTCCTGACCGCGACCGGGCCGACGCCGGCCGACGGCTCCGTCAACTTCTTTCGGGGCGGCGCCGAGAGCCCCCTCCAGGCCGCCGAGCGAAGCGGCCGCGTCTTCATGGGGGCATCGTTGCAGTGTGCCCGCTGCCACAACAACCCCGGCGACTCCGAATGGACGACCGATCGCCTGCGGACGCTGGCCGATCATTTCGGCATGGTGCGGGTCAAGCCCGATGCGGCCCCCGGCGGCTATGCCGTCGTCCTCTCCCACGATCGCGACGCGCTGCGATCGGACGCCTCGCCGATCCTGCGCCAGGCGTGGCCCGGCGGGCCCGGCGCTGGCCGACCCGGCCGCCGACCGGCGCACGGCGCTGGCCGAATGGATGACCTCCGCGGACAACCGCGCGTTCTCCCGCGCGATTGTCAATCGCGTCTGGGCGCATTACATGGGCGTAGGGCTGGTCGAGCCCGTGGATGACCTTCGCGAAACCAACCCCGCCAGCAACGAGCCGCTGCTGGCCCACTTGTGCGACGCGTTCGCTGACGAGCAGTTCCGGATCAAGCCGCTCATGCGGCTCATCCTCACCTCCGAGACCTACCAGCGTTCCGCTCTCGCCTACCCCGAGAACCTCGCCGACCGCCGCTTCTACAGCCGCGCCTTTCCGAAGCGCCTCCCGGTCGAGGTCTACCTCGACGCCGTCAGCCGGGTGACCGGCGCGCCGACGAAGTTCACCGGGTACCAGCCGGGCACGCGGTATGTCCAGGTCCCCGAGATGTTCAACGCGGCCGAGGCTTTCCCAACCACTACCGGGAAGTGCCTCCGCGACATGGCCGCCCTGCACGCGCAGGGGAACATCGCAGAGCCGCCCCGCGTGGTCGTGAATCAAAAGCTCGGGTCCAGGGAGGGAAAGATCGAACGGCTTGCCGCGGATGGGACGCCGCCCGACCGGATCGTCACCGAACTTTATCTCCAGGCGTTCGGGCGGCCGCCGGTTGAGGCCGAACTGGCCCCGGCGATCAAGCGACTGGAAGGCAAGACGGGCCAGGATCGTCGTGACGCCATCGAGCGACTCTACGACGAGGTGCTCAACAGCCGGTTGTTCAGATTGATCTACTGAGCCGGGGCAAGGGCCGCTGAATCTGCCCCCACGATAAGGCTTCTGCCCCGTCAGGTTTGGCTCGGGGCGCGTTGGGTTTTCGAGTCTCGAACGGGTCCGTTGCGGCGTCGTTCCACGCCGTTGAGGGGAATCTATGTCAATCGAACGCGGCCGCGGATGGGAATGCTCGACGGCGTGGCGCGTCGGCGGCCCGTTGCTTTTACTGGTAGTGCTGTTGTCGCCCCTCGCGCTGGCCGATGGCGATACACCGGCGACGATGCCGGCGGCACTGTCGCCGTCCTCCCTCCCGGTCCGCGCGCTCGCCTACGAGCCGCGATCGCGGCTGATCGCCGTCGCGCGGCGCGGCTGCGTCGAAATCTGGAGCGCCGACGCTCGCGACATCATCCGCCGCCTCGACGGGCTGAAAGGGGACGTCAACGCGGTCGCCTTCAGTGAGGACGGGGCGGTCTTCGCGGCCGGTGGCGGTGAGGTCGGCAAGGCGGGGCTCCTCTGGGCATGGCGGGTTGATGATTGGCAGCAGGGCCCGCCGAAACGGGCCCATGCCGATGCGATCTATTCTGTCGCCGTCTCTTCCGTGGCCGGCCGCATCGCGACGGGGGCATACGATGGCAAGGCGATCCTTCGAGCGTTCGCCGGTGAGCCGCGTTGGGAATTGGAGGGGCATGGCCCCGCCGTCTTCGGCGTTGCCTTCGGGCCGGGCGGCAAGACGCTTGCCACGGCCGGCGCTGACGGCGAAGTGGCTCTCTGGGCCCCGGCGGGCAACTGATTCAGAAGAAACCGGTTGCGGCCGTCCCCCTCTCCGCCCTCGCCTGGAGCCCCGACGGCTCGCGGATCGCCGCGGCCGCTGACGATGGGACGATGACTCTCCTCGGCGTCGAATCGCCCGATGCCGCCGGCGACGCCCGCTTTGCCGAGTCGCCCGCCGCCGGCGCAGCCTCCCGCCCCTCCACCCAACCGGCCACCCGCCCCGCCGAGCCGTTCCCGCGGCTGCTTTCCCCTCCGAAGATCGCCTGGTCCCACGACGGCCGCGCGATCCTGATCGTCGGCGGCGCCGCGGCCCGCGAGAACGAAGTTCGGCTGCTCGACGCGCAGGACCTTTCGATCCGCGCCTCGTTTGTTGCGCCGGGCGGGCGGCCCGTCGCCGCGTTGCTCGTCGCGGACGACGCGGCCGTCGTCATCGGCCGCGTCGATGGGTCACTCTCCTTCTATGACGCCGCCAGCGGGAAACGGCTCAGCGTCGCCAATGCTTCACCGGCAGCCGATGCCCGCCCGCCGCACTGGGATGCTCTGCTCCAGCGGGCGAAGCGGCTTATCCTGCCCGCCAGCGTCACCGGGACGTTTACGCCTTCTTCGCCGCAAGCCGACTTCCTGTTCGACGCGCGGAAGGGGGCGCGCCTTTTGTTCGACGCCTCCGCGGCTCCCGGGGTGTCGCACGCTCGCGTCGTGCTGGCCATCCGGGACAGCTCCGGACGCCTTCTCTGTTGGGCCGACCATGACCCCGATGCGCTGGACGACACAAGCCCGTTGATCGACTTCTCCCCGCCGGAAGACGGCCCCTGCGTCCTCCAGGTGATCGACGCCTCCGGCGGTACCTTGGGTGATGCCGCGTACCGCGTCTCGGCGGGCTCGTTTGGCCTGGTGACAGGCACGCTCCCTCTCGCGGTCCCTCCGAACGCGGCGACGCGCGTTCGGCTCGTCGGGCATAACGTGCCGGCCGACGCGGCCGCGACAGTCACCGCACCGGCCTCCGGGGAAGTTACCGCGGACGTCAGCCCGGGCGGGTTCCACGTTCGGCGGCCGATCAAGGTCATGGTCTCCCCCGCAGCCGGCCTGCTGCGCGCCGACCCAACGCCAGCCGCCCCCGCCACGCGCCCGACTGCCACTACGAAACCGTCGGCCCGCGAAAAGGCCATGCCTGTCCCTATCCCGGCATCGATCGACGCGCGGATCGCGTTTCCGGGCGATGCCGGGCTGTTCCGCTTCATGGGCCGCGCCGGGTCGCCGATCGTGCTGGAGACCATCGCCTCGCGCCGCGGCGCGCCGACTGATACGTACCTCCAGATCCTCCATGCCGACGGCCGCCCGCTCGAGCGCGCAACGCTCCACGCGACCAGGGCGCTCGAGCTCGCCGCGCCCCTCGATCAGACGTCCGCCTCTGTTCGCTTTCCCAACGATGCCGGTTTGCGGCCGGGGCTGTACGTCTACTTAAGCGGCGAAGTCGTTCGCCTTGCCCGGGTACCCGAGACGCCGGGGGGAGAGTGGGGTTTGGAGTTGGCGGCGACCGGCGGCCGCCGTCGCTACTTCGAGACCGCGGCCGCCACGCACGAGGCGGGCGAGCACGGCTACCTGGTCGATCCAACGCCGTCCGCCGAAAGCCTGCGAACGAGTGATCTGCCGACGTTCGTTGTCGGGTATGAGAACGATGACGGGCCCGACCTGTCCATCGGCCGCGACAGCCGGCTGGTCTTCACGCCTCCCGCGACGGGGGAGTACATCGTCAAGGTCACCGACGCCCGCGGCTTCGGCGGCGACGCCTACGTCTATCGACTGACGATTCGCGCCGCCGCGCCCACCGTCGCCGCGAGCATCGTCGGGTTCTCCCCGACCCTGGCGGCCGGGGCGGGCAAGGAGTTTACCGTCCACGTCGAACGGATTGACGGGTTCGATGGCCCCGTAAGCGTTGACATCCTCGACGTCCCGGCCGGCCTTACCGTGACGACGCCGATCGTTGTCGCCGCGGACCGACTCAGCGCCACCGGCACGATCTACGCCGCGCCCGACGCGCCGCTGACACCCGCCGCCCCGGCCGGCCATCTGAAAGCCATCGCGACGGCGTCAATCGGTGGCAAGCAGGTGACCTGGCCCCTGCAAGACCTTCCGCGGCCGTGGGTGCGCTCACGAAGCGATTCCGTCCTGGCGTTCGAGCCGGCGGGCGGCCCGGTCATCGCCCCGCGCGCCCCGGGCGAGCCGGTGGTAGTCGTCCCGTTCACGCCGGGGAAGATCACGGCCGCCATCGTTCATGCCCGCCGCCGCGACCCTTCGAAGCCCCTCACGCTCGAACTCGTTCATCTTCCGCCCGGCGTCTACCTCAGTTCCGGCGGCGCGCTGATCCCTTTTGACGAGGGAGATACGGAGAAGACCGTGCTATTCCAGTGCGACCCCAACGCCCCGGACGCCGATGCGGTCGTCTATCTGCAGACGAAAGACCAGAGCCCGGTGACGAGCGCACCGATGTTGTTCAGGGTCCGACGGATGAAATGATCGACGGCGCTTGCCACGCGATCTTATTCGAGGCTATCCAACACCTGTTGAATCGCGTCAACGTTTGCCCCCGTGCCGAAGCTGAAGGAGGTTGAGACGCTGACGCCATCCACCGACACCGCGCTCGAGTCGGTCTGATAGGCGATGGCGGACGCCTTGAACGCGTCGGCGACCTTCGCAACTTCCGTCGGGTCCACCATCACGTACGGCCCGGCGTCCCCCTCGGTATGGACGGTCAATCGCTCACCGGTGAGGCTGTCGATCATATGTCTCCTTGTTGAAACAGTTGTTCTATCCCGCCGAGCCTTCGGCCGGAGCGGCAAATTACGCGGTGGCGGTCGGGACCGCAGCGGTCCGCGACAGGGCGTTCCATGGGGCCCGCATTGCCGCCGTGACGGTGGTACGCGCGGCGTGCGGACCGCGGTGCGGTCGCTACGAAGACCCGACTCCGTTTGGCCGCGCACGCGGCCGATCCCGCCTCACCAAAATTCCCCCGGCCGCCGGAACGACGCGACGGAGAGGCCGGGGAATTTGCCCACCATCCCGGCCGCCTTCTTGCCCATCTGGAACATCGTGCGGATCTGGTCGGCCCAGATCCCTTCGCCGCGCATGCGGGTGCCGAAGTTGGCATCGTTCAGCTTGCCGCCGCGCATCGCGCGAATGCGGTTCAGCACCTTCTCTTTCCGGTCCGGAAAGTGGCGGCCGAGCCATTCTTCAAACAGCCCGGCCACCGCGAACGGCAGGCGCACCGGCACATACCCCGCAAAGGCCGCCCCCGCGTCGGCGGCCGCCTGAAGGATCGCGGGGATCTCGTGGTCCGTCAGCCCGGGGATGACCGGCGCCACCATCACGCCGACCGGGACGCCGGCCGCCTTAAGGGCCGCGACCGCCTCCAGCCGCCGCCGGGGCGAGCTGGTCCGCGGCTCCATCTTCCGCGCCAGATCAGGGTCGAGCGTGGTCACCGAGAGCATGACCACCGTCCCGCTGAACGCCGTGAACTGCTTGAGCAGGTCGATGTCGCGCGTCACGAGGTGGTTCTTGGTGATGAGCCCGGCCGGGTTGCGAAACTCCAGCAGCACTTCGAGGCATTGGCGGGTGATTCGGAACTGCTTCTCCGCCGGCTGATAGCAATCCGTCACCCCGCTGATGGCGATCGAGACGGGCTTGTACTTCGGCGATTCCAGCTCCCGCCGCAGCAGCCGCGGCGCGTCGAGCTTGACCATGATCTGCGTCTCAAAGTCCAGCCCGGCCGAGAAGCCCAGGTATTCGTGCGTCGGCCGGGCGTAGCAGTAAGTGCACCCGTGCGAGCAGCCGCGGTACGGGTTGATGCTGTGGGCGAAGCCGACATCCGGGCTGTCATTGGTGACGATGCACGACTTGCTGCTGTCCCGAAGGTAAACGGTTTGCGGCGGCGCGTCGCCACCTTCGTCCGGAGAAGGGTCAACCCGATCCGGCTCGGCATGGAGCCGCTCGAACCGATTCGGCGGGTTATGCGCCGCCCCGCGGCCGCGGATCGTGGGTTGGACGGGCTGCATCAGCGGGATGATACGCCTCGACAGGAGATCAGTACAGGAACCGAACAATTTGTTGGAAGGGCACGAAACATCTGGTCGCCGGGCCACCGTTCACGGAAGCGTAAATCTCAAGAAACGACCTTTCTCCGAGTAATTTGTCGATCGCAGCTCTGCAGCAGGCACACTCCGTGCGTCGTAGCCTCGCTGATGTTGACCCGCCCGTTGCCAGAGGCGAGATTCGACAGTCAGCCCGTCAACCGATTGATCGCTACGGCGGCGCGGATGAGCTTCTTGAACGCCTCTTCATCGATTTCATCACCCTCACGGAGATCGATCGCGCGGCGGGTGTTGCCTTCGAGGCTGGAGTTGAACAGTTTCGAAGGATCCTTCAGCGAAGCGCCTTTCATGAACGTCAGCTTCACGACGCTCTTGTACGTTTCGCCGGTGCAGAGGATCCCGTCGTGAGCCCAGACCGGCACGCCTCTCCACTTCCATTCCTCCACCACATCCGGGTCGGCCTGTTTGATGAGCGCGCGGACATGAGCCAGTGTCTTTCCCCTCCAGTTAACCAACTCCTTGATCCTCGCGTCGATCCGTTGGGAAGGAGGTACGCCGGGGTCCGTTGCACTCTTCTTCATCGCGGTTGCACCTCGTTCGGACGCTTGAGTTTCCGGAAGTCGGCTCTGTTTTGCTGATTTCTGATCGGTTCGCAATACCGATGTTGTGCGTCACTCGATGCGGCCTCCCCGTGAAATCGGCGCGATGTTGGGCGTGGTTCACCACGCCGCATGACGCGGATGGCGTGGTGAAACCACGCCCTACGTAAAGAGAGCCGGTTTCTTCGGCGTTCCTGCCCGATGCTCGGTAGAATCGGCCCACCATGACAGTTGTCACGTCACCCCTCCCGTCCAGCCGTCTTCAGCACGTCGTGCTGCGCGACGTGTCGTGGGCGCTGTATCAGCATTTGCTCGAGGAGGTCGGCAACGGCCCGATCCGGATGACCTTTGACGGTGGGAGCCTGGAGATCATGTCCCCGCTACCCCGACACGAACTGTGGAAAAAGCGTATCGCGCGGATGATTGAAATCTTCGCGTTGGAGCTGAACATTTCGATGACGCCGCTCGGCTCGACCACGTTCGCGCGGGAGGATCTGCAGAAGGGCCTGGAGCCCGACGAGTGTTACTACATCGAGCACGCGGCCGCCGTCCATGGAAAGGACATCCTCGATCTGACGGTCGATCCGCCGCCTGACTTGGTCGTCGAGGTCAACATCACGAGCCGCTCGATCAAGCGCGAGCCGATTTATGCCGCGCTCGGCGTGCCGGAACTCTGGCGGTTTAAGGATCGCGGGATTGAGGTGCTGGAGTTGCACACCGACGGGCGCTACAAACCGGTGTCGCGGAGCCGGAGCTTTTCGTTCCTGCCGATGAAGTCGTTTGAAGCGTTTTTGCTCCGGCTGGAGCGTGAAGACCAGACGGCAGTGTTGCGGGAGTTTCGGGATTGGGTGAAGACGCTTGAGAAAGAGCCCTGATGCGGATCTTTACGGCAAAGCGTCGGATTGCGCGGGCTCATGATGTGGGGCGTGGTTGACCACGCCACATGACGCCGATGGCGTGGTGAACCACGCCCTACGGAGGCCGACTGGGGGGGCGTGCGGCCGGCTAAACGGCAAGGTACTTGTGGATCCGCGCCTCGTTCACCGTGGCGCGGTGCTCTTCCAGGACGATCTGGCCGCTTTCGATCACCAGGAGGCGGTCGGCAACTTCCAGTGCGAAGCTCAGGAGCTGCTCGGAGATGACGATCGTCAACTCGTGGATCTTTTTGATCTGGTTCAGGACGCGGGCGATATCTTTGACAATCGACGGCTGGATCCCTTCGGCCGGTTCGTCGAGCAGGAGCACTTTCGGTTTGCTCGACAGGGCGCGGGCGATGGCGAGCTGTTGTTGCTGGCCGCCGGAGAGGTTGCCGCCTTTGCGCTTGCGCATCTCTTTCAGGACGGGGAAGGTCTCGTAGAGCGTCTCGTCGATCTTCCGCGGCCGCACGGTCTCGAGGCCGGTCTTGAGGTTCTCTTCGACCGTCATCAGGCTGAAGATCGCCCGGCCCTGGGGGACGAAAGCCATCCCGCTGGCGACGCGCTCCCAGGTGCGCTTCTTCGTCACGTCGGTGCCGTTGATGTTGATACTGCCGCTCTGCGCGTTGAGGAGGCCGATCGCCGACTTCATCAGCGTGGTCTTCCCCATCCCGTTGCGGCCGAGGACGGCCACCGTTTCACCCTTGGCGGCGCTAAACGAAATGTCCTTGATCACGCGGCTCTGACCGTACGCGACGTTCAGGTCTTTGACGTTAAACACGCTGGCTCCGTTGTGGTGACGCTTGGGGCGGGAAGAAGAAAATCCGAAGTACGAAACCCGAAGGAAAACCAAAGCAGAGAAGAAGAAAATCGATGCAAATCCACGTCTCTTCTTCGTTTTCTTACTTGGCCCGGTCCCTTCGGATTTCGTGCTTCGGATTTTCTTCTTCCGCCTCAGTGCCCCAGATAAACCCTGATCACATTCTCATCCTGCTGGACCTTGTCCATGTCCCCTTCGGCCAGCAGCTTGCCCTGGTGCATGACGGTGACCTTGTGGGCGATCTCGCGGACGAAATCCATGTCGTGGTCGATGACGACCAGCGTGCGGCCGGTGCAGATGCGCTTGAGCAGCTCCGCCGTCGCCTTGCGCTCGCGGATGGTCATGCCGGCGATCGGCTCGTCCAGGAGCATCAGCCGCGGCTCGGCGATCAGGAGCATGCCGATCTCCAGCCATTGCTTCTGACCGTGGCTGAGCAGATCGGCGCGGGTCTTGAGCTTGTCGTCGAGATAGACGGTCTTGGCGACCTCGGCGATGCGGTCTTTCACTTCGCTGTCGCGCTTGAAGAAGAGCGCCCCCAGACGCCGCGGCCGCGGGGGAAGTTGACCTCGAGGTTCTGGAAGACCGTCAGCTCGGGGTAGACCGACGGGGTTTGGAACTTGCGGCCGACGCCCTGGTGGACGATTTTCTGCTCGGCGAGCCCGCGCAGCTCTTTCTGTCCGAACTTGATGCTGCCGCTCTTGGCGCGGGTCTTCCCACAGATGACATCCAGGAGCGTTGTCTTCCCCGCTCCGTTCGGCCCGATCACCACCCGCAGCTCGTCGGGCTCCACTCGGAAGCTGAAGTCGTCCACTGCCTTGAAGCCATCGAACGAGACGGTGAGGTTCTCGACCGTCAGGCCGACATGCGGGGCTTCTGTCATCGCGACCATGATTTCTCTCCACTTCGGACGGGACAAGAAGCGGCAGGCCGATCAGCCGGCGGTGGTCGTGTTGACCGGCGCCGAAACGGTGACGGGCTCGAACCCGCGGATTTCGCGGCGGCCCTTCATGCGAGCTCCGACGATCGTGACGACGCGATCCAGGATCCCGGCCAGCCCGAACGGGAAGAACCGGGTAACCAGGATGAAGACCGAGCCCATCAGGAAGTACCAGAGGGCGGGGAACTGCTCCGAGAAGTACGTGCGCCCGAAGCAGACGGCGATCGTCCCGTAGATCGCCCCCATCAGCGACATCCGCCCGCCGACGGCGCAGAAGATGACCATGTACACCGACGGCTCGATGGTGATGAGCTTCGGCGACATGAAGCCGACGTTGAAGACGAACAGCGCGCCCCCCAGGGCCGACATGATCGCCGCCACGCAGAAGATGAACGTCTTGAAGTTGGCCACGTCATACCCGGAGAAGCGGACCCGCTCCGCCTCGTCGCGGAGGGCGAGCAAAAGCTGCCCCAGCTTGCTGGTGACGATGAAGCGGCCGGCCAGCACGCAGAGGATCAGGCTGGCGCAGGTAATGAAGTAAAGCGTCTTCTGGGCCGACTCGGTCCGGATGTCCCAGCCGAGGCAGGTGCGAAGGTCGGTGATGCCGTTGATCCCGCCGGTCCAGCCCTGACGAGTAACCAGCAGCATCTCCATGATCCAGCAGAGCGCCTGCGTGATGATGGCGAAGTAGACGCCCGTCACGCGGCGCTTGAACATCGCGGTCCCCAGCACATAGGCGAGCAGCGTCGGCAGGAAGAAGCAGAGGAACAGCGTGAGCGGGAAGCTCTTGAACGGGTACCAGAACCAGGGGAGCTCGGTCACCTGGTTCCAGTCCATGAAGTCGGGCAGGCCGACGGTCGTGAGGGCGCGGACCTGGTCGCTGCCGGCTTCCTTGGCGATGTTGCGGGCCGCTTCCAGCTTCAGGAAGGCCGCCATGCAGTAGCCGCCGAGGCCCCAGAAAAGCCCCTGCCCCAGGCTCAGAATCCCGCCATGGCCCCAGCAAAGCACCAGCCCGATCGCCACGAAGGCGTAGCTAAGGTATTTGGCCATCATGTTGAGCCGGAACGGCTCGAGCGTGGCCGGGAAGACAACAAACAGGATGGCGGACAGGATGAGCAAGCCGATCAGGGTCGACCGCTCGCCCAAAACGCGTGAGTAGATGGTTTTCATGAGGCCTCCGAGCTTCGCGTGCCGGCGCCGGCGTGCCGCGGCCGCGATAGGAATTACTTGCTGCGAACCTTCGAAGCGATCAGGCCCTGCGGCCGAATCATGAGGATGATGACGACCGCCAGCAGCGTGGCGCACTTGGCCAGCACGCCCGACGAATAGAACTCCAGGATCGACTGCGACTGCCCGATGCCGAAGGCCGAGATGATGGTGCCGATCAGGCTCCCCGTCCCGCCGAAGACGACCACCATGAAGGTGTCAACGATGTAGAGCCCGCCGGCCGCCGGCGAGACCGAGCCGATCGTCGTAAAGGCGGCGCCGGCGACGCCGGCCAGGCCGCACCCGATGGCGAAGGTCATCCGATCGGTCCGGACGGTATTGATGCCGACGGCGCCGGCCATCGCCCGGTCCATTACCGTGGTGCGGACGCGCAGTCCCCAGCGCGACTTGTACATCATCACGTAGACGCCGATGGTCATGACGATGCTCAGGCCCAGAAGGAACAGGCCGTTGATTGGGATATCGATGTTGTCCGTCGGCTGCCAGGAGCCCATGAGCCATTCGGGAAGGGTGGCCCCGGCTTCGCGGCCACCGAAGAGGGAGCGGAACGCCTGCTGCATGATGAGGCTAAGGCCCCATGTCGCCAAAAGTGTGTCGAGGGGCCGGCTGTAGAGCGGCCGGATAAGGATGATCTCGACGACATACCCCAGGATCGCCGCGACGATAAATGCGCCGATGACGGCGATGGGGTAGTAGTACGGCAAAAGCCCCGGCCAGCGCTCTTCGCACAGGTGGGACAGGAACACGGTCACATAAGCGCCCAGGGTCAGGAACTCGCCGTGAGCCATGTTGATGACGCGCATCTGGCCGAAAATGATGGCCAGGCCGAGCGCCATGAGCAGAAAAACCGAGAACAGGCTTAATCCCGCAAAGCCCTGCATGAGCAGCACGGCTTTGAATTCGGAAAGCCCGGAGGAAGTGGTCGCGGCGTCGGCCGCCGGAGCGGCGTCGGCGGCCGCTTGTGCCAGAGCGAAGAGCATGAAACGCTTCCTTTCGAACAAACCGGGGCGGCCGCCGCCATCAACTTTTCACGAACTCATGAGGCCCTTCCGGGCCGTCCCCGCACCGCTGAATGCGGCGCGGGGACAACGCTGGAAGGAGAGGGACCAGACGCCTAGGCCGCGTTCGGGCGGGCGGGTGCCGGCCAGAGCGCCAGAGCCGCGGCCGCCGGCGTGATCACTGATAGCCTTTGGGGAACGGGTCGGGCGGGATCAGGTCGGGGGACTCCGCGATCACCGTGAACTGGCCATCCTTCTTCATCTCGCCGAGGCGAGCTTTGCTGAACAGGTGATGGTTGTCGGCGATGCGAACGTACCCTTCGGGGGCTCCCTTGAACTCGATGCCAGGGGAGGCGGCCGCGATTTTGTCGATGTCGAAGCTGCCGGCCTTTTCGACCGTCAGCTTCCACAGCCACGGGCCCAGGTAAGCGGCCTGGGTCACGTCGCCGATGACGGCGTCTTTGCCCCAGAGCTTCTTGAAGGCGGGGACGAACGCCTTGTTGTTGGGGTTATCGAGGCTCTGGAAGTACTTCATGCAGGCGTAGAAGCCTTCCGCGTTCTCGCCGCCGATGCCGAGAAGTTCGTCTTCGGTGGTGGAGATCGTGAGAAGGATCTGGTTGCGCTTGGCGAGGGACGCGCCGGTGATGCCGGCCGCGTGAAGCTGCTTGTACCAGCTCACGTTCGAGCCGCCGACGACGATCGAGTAGATGCAGTCGGGCTTGGCGAGCTTCACTTTGTTAATCAGCGAATTGAAGTTCGTGTGTCCGAGGGGGTAGTACTCCTCGCCGACGACCTTGCAGCCGGTCAGGTGGCGCTCGATGTGGATGCGGGCGATCTTGTTCGAGGTGCGCGGCCAGATGTAGTCCGAGCCGATCAGGAAGAAGCTTTTGCTCCCCTTCTTCTCGTGGGCCCAGTTCAGGCCCCAGATGATCTGCTGGGTCGCTTCCTGGCCGGTGTAGATCACGTTCTTGGAGGCTTCCAGGCCTTCGTAGAACGTGGGGTAGTAGAGCATCCCGTTCTCTTTTTCGAAGATCGGGAGCACGGCTTTGCGGGAGGCGGAGGTCCAGCAGCCGAAGACGGCCGCCACCTTGTCGTTGATCAGGAGCTTCTTGGCTTTTTCGGCGAAGGTTGGCCAGTCGCTGGCGCCGTCCTCCTGGATGATCTTGATCTTGCGGCCGAGGATGCCGCCGGACTCGTTGATCTGCGGAGATCGCGAGCCGCTCGGCCTCGACGGATCCGGTCTCACTGATGGCCATGGTGCCGGTGACCGAGTGGAGCTGGCCGACGGTCACGTAGTTGTCGTTGATGGTCAGGCCGGTGGCGCTGACCTTGGCCGTGGGGTACTTGTCCAGCTCGGGGTTTTTCCAGTCGTCGGCGGCGAGCGCGTGCGACGCGGCGGCAAGGAGCGAGGCCCCCACCAGCGCCTTCGCCACGCCTCGTCGCGCCCGGGAAAGGCGCGTGGTAAGCTCCGAAATTCTCAACATTATGGGTCTCCAAAGGGCTTAACGCGGAAGACGGCGGACGGAGCGGCAGAACGTGGCAGCGTGCGGGGCGGACCGACCGAGAGGCCTCTCGCGGGAACGCCGATTCCGCTCTTGGCCCTTGTTCTGCGGACTGGAGTCACAACAACTGCGTTGACCAACGACTCGACCCAGCAAGGCATCCATGCCGCGGGAACCGATTCAGCCGTGCAAAGACAGGTGTTGAGCGCCCAGGCTTTCGCCCGGCCGCCGGGAAGGTTCGCTATCGCTTTTGCGAAGCCCGTGCCAAGCCGCGTCGGACCAGGGTGTCGGGTGCGTCCGACGCCGCCGCTGGCAATCCCCTTGCCGGGTGGGGCTGCGATCGGCGGCCGGCTGAATCAGTGGCCGCGCACGGCGTCTGCCGCGGGTCGGCGGGGACGAAAATAGCGTTGGAGCAATCGACGAAGGCGCCTCGCGATCGCCGGTGGATTCGACGACGGGCGAGCAAACTTCGGCGCAGCGACGGATGACGATGAAAAGCCCGCTGGAGCGCTGGCTGCGCCCGCCGCGGAAGGGGCCGAGGTGGAGGGGTGAATGCTCCGCCGCCGACGCCGGCAAGAAATTCCGGGCGGCCTGCCGCGATATCTACCTACAGATAGGTTGAGCGCTGCGCGGTGTGCGCGCTTGGGTGGCGGCGCTGCGCAACGATTAAGCGCCGCTTGCGGAGATTGAGCGCCCGATTCGCAGGGTGACGGGAGCGATGGCTAAGAGCGGCCCGCTGTTCCGTGTGCGTCATCGGCAACATCAGTGCGCATCTTCAATTTCAATTCCAAGGCACGCTGGAAAATCGCATAGCGGTCTATTTAGGGCGTTCTTTCCGCGGGGCCGGCGGGGCAACCGGCGGATCGTTTCAATCGCTTAGACCCGAAAGCCGCTCGCGTCCGCCGCATCCGTTTGACGGATGGCGATGCGCGATGGTCCCTACCTACTCGTCGGTACGACATTTGCGAAGCTCGCATCCAGGACGGTCGCGCCGGTGCCCGCGCCCGACCGGCCGCCGCGCCGGCCCATCCGGGCACGATGGTCCCAATCGCTCGAAAAATTTGGTGTCGTTGAGGTCAGTGGCCTTTCCGCCGGCGATGCGCTCGGTTCAGCCACCCGGGCATGGGGCTTTTCGCCGACGCCTACAAGCAGGACGGTGCATGCAGACGCTACTCAAGGTTTCCTTCAGCGAATCACCCGAAAAACAGGATGTTCTGCACAACCGTTGGCACCCGGACATCCCGATGGTCGCCACGGTCAACCCGGGCGATGAGTTCCGGGTCGAGTGCATCGACTGGACCGGCGGGCAGATCAAGAACGACGACTCGGCGACCGACGTCAAGGTCGTTGACCTGAGCAAGGTTCACTACCTGACCGGCCCGATCGCCGTCCGCGGCGCCGAGCCGGGCGACCTGCTCGTGGTTGACATCCTGGATGTCGGCGTGCTGCCCGAGTTCGAGTGGGGCTTCACGGGGATCTTCGCCAAAGAGAACGGCGGCGGTTTCCTGGTTGACCACTACCCCGACGCCCGCAAGGCGTGCTGGGATTTCCACGGGATCAAGACGAGCTCGCGCCATATCCCCCGGTGCGAGTTCGCGGGGATCATGCACCCGGGGCTGATCGGGTGCCTTCCTTCGGCGGAACTGCTCGCCAAGTGGAACAAGCGGGAAAAGGCGCTGTTCGATACCAACCCCGAGCGCGTGCCCGCCCTGGCGACGCTGCCTTACCCGGAGACGGCGCACCTCGGGCGGCTCACAGGTGACGCGAAAGCCAAGGCGGCCGCCGAAGCGGCGCGCACCGTCCCCCGCGCGAGCACGGCGGCAACTGCGACATCAAGAACCTCACCAAAGGGTCGAAGGTCTACTTCCCGGTCTACGTGCCGGGCGGGGGCCTCTCGATGGGCGACATCCACTTCTCGCAGGGTGACGGCGAGATCACGTTTTGCGGCGCGATCGAAATGGCGGGCTACCTTGACCTGCGCGTCAGCCTCATCAAGGGCGGCGTGGCGAAGTATGGGATCGTCAACCCGATCTTCCAATGCAGCCCGCTGGAGCCGGGGTATAAGACGCACCTCGTTTTTGAAGGGATCAGCGTTGACGAACAGGGGAAGCAGGTACCTACCTCGACCCGCACATTTCCTATCGCATGGCCTGTCTGAACGCGATCGAATACATGAAGAAGTTCGGCTACACCGGCGAACAGGCGTATGCCATTCTCGGCACCGCGCCGGTCGAGGGGCGCATCAGCGGGATCGTCGATATCCCCAACGCCTGCGCCACACTGTGGCTGCCGACCGAGATCTTCGACTTCGACATCAAGCCGAACGCCGACGGCCCCTTCAAAGCCGTCACCGGCGGCGTCGATCTAGCCAAAGCTTGAATCAAAGGATGAAGGATGAGGGGGAAGGATGAGGGGGGGAAGGATGAAGGATGAAGGTGAAGGATGAAGAAGGAGTGAAGGCATTTCGTTCTCTATCGTTGGACTTCATCCTCTCTTTCCGTCTTCATCCTTCACCTTCATCCTTCATCCTTTCTTACTCGTCCTTTCTTACCCGTCCTTTCTTACTCGTCCTTTCCCACTCGTCCTTTTTTTGAGGTTTTCCATTGCCTTTCTACGAATATGAATGTGTCGAGCACGGGGCGTTTGATCAGGTGCGGCCGATGAGCCAGTCGGGCGAGCCGGCGCCGTGCCCTGTTTGCCAGGCCGCGTCGGATCGGGTGATCACCGCGCCGCAGGTTCTGTCCATGAGCCCGATCGCCCGCGACGCGGCCTATCGGAATGAGAAGAGCCGCCACGCCCCGCACGTCTGCGGGACCGGATGCTCGCATTCGCAAAAGCGTCCCTCACAGGCCGCGGCGCGGGCGGCCGCCACCAACATCGAGCGGACCGGCAAACCGCCGCTCCAGGCCTACCGCGGCCCCCGCCCCTGGGTCGTCGAGCACAGCTAACAATGCCACCCGCGAGCCGCGACCGTCTGGTCAGGGAGCGGTCACCCTCCCACGGCGCGCGGGTCACGACGGCACAAGCAGCTCGGGACGGATCGGCCGCTCTCAACGAGCCGCGACCGTGACAGCCTGTCGAAAAACTGGTAACAGCGACCTGACGACCGCCGCTTTTGAGAGAAAAACGAAGGATTTGCTGGCATTTTTGGGGTTTTCGACAGTCTGGTGAGGGAGCGGTCAGCGTCCCACGGCGCGCGGGTCGCGACGGCACAAGCAGCTCGGGACGGATCGGCCGCTCGCAACGGGGGCCGCGACCGTGAGGGAGCGGGCAGTCGCCGTGCTCTCGCGACTGATCCGTCCGTCAATCACTTGACGCCCGCCCATCCGGCGGGTCCCGCTTCCTTACGGGCGCGGCCCATCGGCGGCCGTGCATTCGGATGAATCGCTTTGGATGGTCCTCCGACCGGAGTGGCTCCGGTCTTGAAAGGTCTTATGTCCCGAACGAATGGAACCGCCGCAGAGCCGATGGCAAGGACCGACCCTGCTCGACGCGGCCGCAGAATGAGCGTCTTCGGTATGGCGGCGATCGCCGCCGTAACGGCCGCCATCGTTGCCGCCGTGCTCGGCTTGCCGCGGTTGCGCGGCTCGAAGGAGTCGGCTCGCGAGCAATTGGCGGCCGCGGGCTTCGGCGGCGGCTCCTCGCTGCCCGCGGCGGCCGCCCCCACGGGCCCCGCCTTGCCCGGTCGGGACTGGCTGACTGACATCGGGGAAGGGATCTCCACCGCGCGGGCTGAACAGAAGGACATGCTCGTCGAGTTCACCTCGGGCGAAGTGGCCGCGTCGCCGCTGGAAGCCTGCTTTCACGACCCGTCGTTCGCTTCGGCGGCCGATGCGTGGGGCTTCGTGCGGGTGCGGCTCAACGCGACGACTTCGGAAGCCAGCCCCGCGTCGGTGATGCGAACGGCCGAATGGATCGAGCGGCTTGACCTGAAGGACCTTCCGGTCGCCGTCGCGTTTGACGCGGCCGGTCACCCGTTCGGCCTCCTTCGCCCGGCGGCCGCCAGCCCGGCGGGCCTCGCGGCGGGGTTGCCGGCGCTGGCGGCCGCCCAGCGGCAGCGCGATGCGGCCCTCGCCGCCGCCGCCCGGGAGCAGGGAGTGGGCCACGCGAAGCGGCTCGACGAGGCGCTGGCGGCCGTCGGCGCCGCCGCGCCGGGTTACCCCGACCTGATGGAGGAGATCGTCAAGGGCGACGCCGACGGCAGCGCCGGCCTGAAGGCCAAGTATGCCGCCCGCGTCAGTGAGCACCTGATCGACAGCACGATTCAGCAGGTCGTCTATCCGATGATCGACGGCGGTGGCATCCAGCCTGCGATCGCGCAGATCGAGCGGCTCGACCAGACGGTCGCCACTTCGTCGGCGCAGCACCAGATGCTCAAGGCGTTCTCGGCGCAGCTTCACGCGCAGGCCGGCGAGAAATCGCTCGCCGTCTCGATGATGGACGACGCGATTCGCCTCGACCCCGCTTCCGAGGCGGCTGCCAAAATCCGCGGCGAAAAACAGAAGCTGGTTGAATGAGCCGCATCATCAAACGCGCCGCATCATCGGACGCGACGCATCGACGAATGAGCCGCACGATCAACGCCTCGGCTCATGCGATCCGTGCCGGGTGGAGAAAGTCTAAGTTGTAAATGAGTGGCCAAAGCAGCGAGAAGAGGATCCTCGACGCCGCCTGCGCCCTGATCGAATCCCGCGGCTACAACGGCTTCAGCTTCAAGGACGTTTCGCGGCAGGTGGGGATTCAGCCGGCGAGCATCCACTATCACTTCCCCGCCAAGGCGGACCTGGGGCTCGCCGTCGTTTCGCAGAACCGCCGCCTGCTCGGCGCCTTCATGGCGCGGATCGATGGCCAGTTCAGCTCCCCGCGCCGTCGGCTCGACGCGTTCCTGAAGCACTTCGGCGACAAATCGGGCGAGCGGCACCTGAACCTGATCTGGGGCGTTCTCTCCGCCGAGTTCAACACGCTGCCGGAGGTGATGCGCGCGGAGCTACGCCACCTCTTCACCGATGTCGAAGCTTGGCTTGTCCGCCTGATTGAGCTGGCGATCAAGGACGAAGGCCTGGTATTCGACAGCCCCGCCGTTGTGGTCGCTCGCGCCATCTGCACCGGTTTACCCGCGGCGATCGTCTCAGCGCGCGTCTTCGGCGACCGCGACCAGTCGCCGTTCATCGCCTGGCTCCGAGACACGCTGCTCCGCCCGCCCCAGGCGACACCGACGCTGGCTTGATCCCTTCAGTCCCTCGACCATCAGTGCCCCGCGGCCGCGGCACACGCCAAGGCGTCTTATCCCCTCTCCCGGTAATCCGGGGGGGGAGGGTAGAGAGGGGGCTTCAGCGCCCCCAGGGCAGAAGCACCCACTCGTCATCCGTGCGCCGATGCCCCCACCCCGCCCTCCCCCGGACGACCGGGAGAGGGAGTAAGACATCATCAGAAATCGCCCCTTTGCCAAGCCGCATCTTCCCTGGAACCATACGGCGATCATGAAGCATGCTTTGACTACAAACAGAATGAAGCTGTTCGAGCCGCTGATCGCTTCGGCCGCCGTTCAGGCGGCGATGATGGTGCTACGGCCCGGGCAGTCTTCAAGCGAGGATGTTGAGGACGAGCACCCCAGGGCCGAGCAGTGGCTCTTTGTCATCAGCGGCGCGGGGACGGCGAAGGTCGGGCGCCGGACGGCGAAACTCAAGGCGGGATCGCTCCTGCTGATCGAGCACGATGAGCCACACCAGATTACGAACACCGGCCGCGATCTGATGCGGACCGTCAACTTCTACGCCCCGCCCGCCTACACGCCGAAGGGGAACGTTCGCGCCGCGGCGCGCGGTCCACGAACCAAGCCGACCTGATCCGTACGCCGAGGACGTCTCGTCTTTTACGACGAGATGAATCAGCTCTCCGGTCATGCCGTGGCGTGTTACTCGGGATGCGGATGCGTCAGGACATTGACGATCGCCGCGTAGGCGGGCTTGGGTTGGTTGTTGGCGTCGAAGATCAGGGGGCTCTCGCCGAATCGCCAGGTGCGGCGATCGCTGAGCCCCCAGAATGTCACGCGATCGATCACGTCCTTATGCTTGACGAAGATTGAAAACAGCCGCGCGTACGCCTCCGCCTGGGACTGGAGTTGCTCCGGGGAGGCCGGCGTATTGCGGCGGCCGCCCCCAATGCCGCGGGAGAATTGCCCGCCGGAAGCGCCGCCGATCGTCACGTCCAATTCCGAAATACTCACTTTCAAGCCTAAAGACGCATAATCGGCAATGGCCTTATCAACGGCGTCATAGGGGATGCCACGCGTGCTCCAATGCCCCTGAATGCCGACGCCGTAGACTGGGGCGCCGTCCTTGAGCAGGCGCTTGAGCAGCACCATCGAGCTGGCGTGCTTCGGCCCGGACTCGATGCCGTAGTCGTTGTAGTACAGCTCCGCGTCTGGGTCGGCGGCGTGGGCGAACTTGAACGCCAGCGTAAGGTACTCGGGCCCGAGATTCTGAAGCCACGGCGAACTGCGGAAGTTCTCGGTCTGGCCCGTCTGGGCATTGCCGCGATCGTCGATCGCCTCGTTGACGACATCCCAGCTCTCAATTCGCCCCTTGTATCGCCCGACGAGGGTGCTGACGTGGCCCTGCAACCGCCGGGTGATCACGGCTTTGTCGCCATCGCCGAAGAACCAGTTGCCGGTCTGGGCGTGCCAGACGAGGGTGTGGCCGTGAACGGCGATCTTGTTCTCTTCACACCATTTCACGAGGGCATCGGGTCGCTCGAACCGCCAGACGTTCTCTTCGGGGTGAACCGGGGCGGGCTTCATGCAGTTCTCCGGCGTCACAACGCCGAAGTTATTTCTGATCAGCGTTGTCTCCGTGTCGGAGTAGTTCCCTGGGATGTCGCCCGCCATGCCGACCCTGAAGCAGCGAGCGCTCGCCTCCTTCAGCCCCAGGCTTTGCGCCGGCGCCGTGGAGGGCGCCACAGCGGTGGCCGGCCCGGACGTCGGCGGACCTGCCAGCGATGCCAGGCCGGTCAGCAGGCTGGCGGCCAGGCCGATCAGCAAATGCACACAGGTACGCTCGGTTTGCTTATTCATGATCTTCCACCCGACAGTGAGGGCGAGGCTTTGGTTTTCAGCTCAACGAAGCGCGCAAGACAACGGATGCGTTTCACGAGCCCCAGCAGCGAAGTCGATGAGGTTGCCCCTTCCCTGACGTTTCCGCACCTCGCCGAAGACGATGTCGAGATGTTGATACGATAACACAGCCCCGTCTCTGCGGAACTCATCCGCCGTGGCGGATCCGTCGGGCCGGCTCTTGTTGCTTTCCCTCTTGGCTCATTGCGCCCTCCATCTCGTCACGCGGTTGACAGCCGGTCCTTCCACCATCTACCTTCCATCGCGGCCCATATCTCTCGTATCGGAGGCAGCCATGTTGCGATACCTGCCGGCGATTGCCCTGGTCGTCTTCGTCGTCGCGGGGGCAAGCCATGCCGATGACGCGCAAGCGTTGCCCCCCAATCTCGTATCGGCCCAGCAGGAGTACCTCGCTGCCCTTCGCAAGGCGGACGCCGATTACATTCGAGCGCGGATCGCGATCAAGCAGAAGTACCTTGCGTCGGTGGAAGTCGCGCTGAAGGTGGCGACCCAATCGGCCAACCTCGACGCCGCCAACGCCGTGAACGATCAGAAGAAGGGGGTTGAAGGGGAGATCAACGATCTGAAGGAGGCCCTGGCAAGCGGCCGCCCGGTTGGGGCGGCCGCGCCGAAAGAGCCAGCAGAAGTGACCATTGACGCCAAGGAAGGGTGGCAGAACGTCATTCACTTGAAGAAGGGGGACATCGTCCACCTGAAGGCCGAAGGCGTCTGGCATACCTACGGCCCCGACCTTTACGCTTGTGATGCCGAAGGGATTCACAACGGGAAGGAGACTTACCCGTTCACCCCGATCGCCCTCCCCGGCGCACTGATCGGCAAATTGGGGAACGCCGTCTTCCTCGTCGGCAAGGCCGCTCGAATCCAGGCGGCCGAGGAGGGGGACCTGCAGTTGCGGATCAACAAGAAGGATTCATTCCTGCACGATGATTCCGGGCAGATGAAAGTCACGATTCATCGCGGGGCAGGCCAGCCGGATAAGACCGAACATCGCGTCCCTTGAGGGATGACGGAACGCGGCCGCACTCGGGGCAGCGATGGGGCGTCGCCCGAAGATCATACCCGCAGCCGGTGCAGGCCCCGGGCTCTCGCTTTCGGCGCCGCCACGTCACAACGCCCCATCGGGCCGGGAGGGCGGCGAACAGCGCGGCGACGAGCCAGAGCGGAAAGTTGACCAGGGCCTGCGTCGCGCCGGATGCCGGCATGCCCAGGACGAACGCGCTGGGCTCAACAATGAGACGGAGCCCCAGCCGCTCGGCCAGCGTGCTGCCGACGCCCTGAAACATCAGTTCAAACGGCAGTCCGCTTCCGTGCTGGGCGACGAAGCCATCCTCGCCTGGCGATCTCACCGTACCCCGCTGGACGATCACCTCCACCGTCCCGAGGGTGCAATCGGCACTGACGTCCGTCACATGGCGGCCGCGAGGGCCACCGCGGTGCCGTTGCACCTCCCAGCGATCGGCGACGCGGTAACTTCGCACCCACAGGAAGACGGCCGCCCCGAACAGCAGCAGGGACGCGAGGGTGAGGAGATTGCCGGCCCATCGGGAGATTCCCGCGCCGGAACGGAAATTCCGGGCAGCAATGAAGCGAAATTTCGGACGTTTTCGTGCAGTGATTTTCCACACTACGGGTCGGCGGTTTAGACGGTCCACACCCGTCCAGCTCATTTTGCTGGATTGCCATCTCCATACACCTTCGCCAACTGCTCGCGATCCTGATCGGTCAGTGGTAACTCGAACAGATACAGCGCATACTTCTGCCGGCCGGGGAGCGACGAGCAATAGATGACCTTGGTTCCATGGCCGCCGAAACAGACAAACCCAGCGGCATTCGAGGTCTGGCATTTCGTGGCGAACGTGGCCTTTTTCACCATCGATTTGGAGTTGAAGACAAATACTTCATCGCTATTTGCGCTTTTCACGGCAATCCCGTATCCCAAGATTGGATGAAATGCAATCAACGATGGATATGCGCCGGTCTCAAATTGGCCCGACAGAGCTTCTAACTTTTGCGATTCAAAGACGACGACTAAGTAGTTGGCGTGCTGGTCGGTCTTGGACCGCCAGCCGCCGCCACCTGCCATGGCGGCCCCTTTGCCGTCGTTGGTGACTGCGATAGCGCGCCCATTGAGGGAAGCATTGTCATTAGCCGCCACAAGCTTCACGTCCTTGCCTTCCACGTGGAACTTGAGCATCAGCGCGGCGTGTTGGCCTGGGCGAGTGAAACATGCACCTCGTTGCCTACGTCTTGAAACACCAGCACTTCATTGATGGCCTTCTGAATCCCGGTGTAGAAAACCTGGCTGTCGGAAGGATCGAACGCGAGCAATTGCCCTTTGCCTGATGTCTTGGTGGCCACTCCGCTTTGCGGATCAATAGAAAACATCTCATTTTGCAGGTTCACGGCGTAGAGCAATCCTTTCTCGGGATGGCATCCCATTGAGATCAGCGGCTCGCCCGGCACATTGATCCCGCGCACGATCTTGGCTGTATCCCACTCCAGCACATGAATGGTGGAGGTACCCTTGGCTGAGACAAAGAGTAGTTTGCCCTGGATTGCCAGTAAATTCGGCTGAAAATCCACGTCGATTTGTTTGAGTTGCTTTTCCGCGACGGTGTCAAAGTAAACGAGCTTTCCTTCCGTAGGGACGGAAACGATCAGCGTCTGATGATCGGGACCGATGACAATCGCCCCCGTTAACGACAGCGTGAAACTGTTCTGTGCGTTTACCCCAGTCGAAAGATAGAAGAAGATCACCGTCAATACGATAAGACATAGACGAGAGCGCATTGATGACTCCGACTTTAGCCAGCACTTCTCGCAGAGAAGGCGTTCACCTCTCCGGCAATATCCCATGGGCTAAGGTGTCCGTAAACTCGAGGACCTTCTTTAGGCGGGGTAGGTCTCGACAAGGCGGTTAACAGTCACGTCCGTGTTGACTGCACCGCCTTGCTCGTCCCCTTTTCGGCTTGGGAGAAGCCGGCCTTGGATCCGAACGTAAGGCTTCGGTTTCGACCATCAATCCTTTGACCGCACGTCCATAGGGCCGGAAATCATTATCTAATGATTCGGGTCTATTCTGCTCAAAGCGGCGTATCGGGCTCGAACCGACGACCTGAAGTTTGGAAAACTTCTGCTCTACCAACTGAGCTAACGCCGCGCGGGGACACCTGTTGACCCTATCGGCTGAAGGTGGATGGGTCAACTAAATCTCCGGAACGTGGAATGATCGACGGGTCAGCCGTGAGATCTCTGACGAACCCGCGTCCTCACTTGGCCACGATTTCGATGGAAATGGCGGAACAGGGCCCGTTAATCTTGCGCGGAGGGGGCGGCGCGAGCGATGTGGGCGGCGATCGCCGATCGCGGGGGCGGTGGACACGGCATTGGCGGCGACGGCGGTTGAAATTGCATGCCGGGGCGGAAGAAAGCCCACAGGGCGCGCAACTATGCCATTGGAAAGGAAACAATTGCCGGCAGATTCGGCGGATTTCGCCCTTATGGGTTCGACCGGGCCGGCCGCTCGTGGCGCGCTCGCGGAAGCGCCGTGCCTGCAACTGACCGTCTCCCTTCCGGCCGCCCGGGGTGCCGCCCATGCGATGGACGCGCCGAATCATGCGGATGAGCCTGCTGACCCAGCCCGAGCCGGAGCCACGGCAAGTGGTCGTGCGGCTGTCGGAGGATCTGGCGCCGACGCGCAAGATCCCATTCCATTGCCGCTTCTGCCTGTCGGACGCGCCGCAGATCGAGATTTCTCGCTGGTGAAACGGGCGGCCGACGGAGATCGCGCGGCGTTTCACGAGCTGGTCGAGCGACACGGACCGGGGCTGTTTCGACTGGCGGTCTCCCTTGCCGGCAACGCGTCGGATGCGGAAGACCTTTTGCAGGAGACGCTTGCGGGCGCATACCGGGGTCTTGCCCGGTTCGAAGGGCGGGCGTCGGTCAAGACCTGGATGAGCCGGATCCTGGTGACGCAGGTGGCGCGATGGCGACGGGGCCGAAGCGGGAAAATCGCCCTGTCGCTCGACGGGATGTCGGATGCGTCCGCCGGCGCGAATGGGGAGATGCGGCCGGGCTTTGACCCGGCGGCCCGTGGGAACGGCGTGATGTCGGTCGATCAGCGGATCGACCTCCAGGCCGCCCTCCGAACACTGTCGCCTGAGCACCGGCAGGTTTTGACGCTCCGTGAGTATCAGGGGCTGTCTTACGACGAAATTGCCCAGGCGCTGGGGATCCCCCGAGGGACGGTGGAAAGTCGCCTTCACCGGGCGCGAGCGGAGATGCGGGACCGACTGAAGTCCTATTTGCCTTAGGGATCAACTGCTGTGTTCTTCCGGCTGGTGGACGCTTAGTCGCTCGGTCCCGGCAAGATTGCGGGTTGCGCGGTGATGCCATCCGACGTGCCGCCGGTGCCCTCACCGGCGGGCGTTTTGTGTCGTCGGCACCACCGCCGGTGAGGGCACCGGCGGCACATTGATTCGCGAGCGCGACCGCTGATTCAGATAGAGCGGCCCACTCGTGGCTCGGTCGATGGGAAAGTTCGGGTGTGGGGCCCGCACGGGAGGCTGTGACGGGGCCGAGCAGGTGGCGGCGTTCGACACGCCTCCCGTTCGGCGCCTATACGAGTAACCCGCGGTTCCTGATGGAACGGGTCACTTGTGGGCGATGACTGGCCGGGCCCGGCTCGGCGTGACGATGTGCCAGCAAGAAAGATCAGCAGGAAAGATTGATGGAACCGTGCCCATACAGCCAGAGCCTCGGTGCTTACCTCGACGGCGAGCTTGCGGCGGCTGCGCGGCTTGATATCGCCGCGCACCTGATCGAGTGCCAACCTTGCGCCGCCGAGCTGCGCGAGTTGGAGGCGCTCTCGAAGCTGTTGAGCGCGGGCGGTGCGGTGATGCCGGCCTCCGCTGGCGAACGGGCACATGTTTATGTCGATGCGCTCTACGACGCGGCCGAGGAGCTGGACGGGGTCGAGCGGCGGGTCATTCGGCTGGCGCGAACGCTATCGGCGATCGCCGCGTGCGTGCTGTTGGCGGGCGGTCTTTGGATCATGAACGCGTCGGCCGCCGGTCGCGGCCATGCGCCGGGCGCTGTGCCGCCGCCGGGCGCTGTGCCGCCGACGGTCGCGGTCCTTCCGCCGGGCGAGGCGCCGTTGTCGGAGCTGGTGTTCGGGCCGCAGTCTCAAGGCGCGTTGTCCCAAACGCTTCAGGGCGCTGAGTCGTCAACGGTTGCGTCAGCGATGTGGTCGTCGTCGGGTGATTCCTTTGGCGAGGGAGACGAACCATGAGCCGCGGACGGGCTGCCTTCTTAACGGTCGTCGTCGGCTTCGTGCTGGCGCTGGGCGCCGGCGTCGTGGTGGGTTTCGCCGTCGCGGGACATCGGCCGGCGGCCGGCCCGATCGGCTCGACGCCCGTGCCCCCGGCGACTCTCTCGTCCGGGCGGCGGGATTGGCTGGCCGATCAGCTCGGGTTGGATGCGACGCAGCGGGAGCGGGTTCGCGTGATCTGGTCGGAATCGATGCGGGCGGCCGGTCAACAGAACGCCGATCGTTCCCGCGCTCTTAAGAAGGAACGCGACGACGCGATCCAGGCCATGCTGTCGGACGCCCAGAAGGCGCAGTATCAGAAAGTGATGCAGGATTATGCGGCCAAGGTCGCCGAAGCCGGTCACGAACGGGATAAGGCGTTCGAGGACGCGATCAATCGCACAAAACTGGTCCTGAACGAATCGCAGCGGCAGCAGTACGAACAACTGCTGAAAGAGCGTCGCGAGCGAGAGAAGGCGGATCACTCGCACCCGGGGCACGGGCCCGGCGATCGTTCGTGGGATGGGCGTGGCAACCGCCGGTCGAACGGGCACGGGCCGGATTCGCGGCCGTCGTTCGGGCCGGATGGCGCGCCGTCGCCACTGGGCATGAGCCCTTTATCTCCGGGCATGGGCCTTGTGCCTCCGGGCATGGGCCCTGTTACGCCGGGCGTCGTGCCGGGCTTGGGGATGCCTCCGGGCTTCGCCCCCGCGGGCGCCGATACGCGTCCCGCACCGTTTTGAAGTCATCACCCGCCGCGATCACCGGGCTCGGCTTGGCAAGGCATCGGCGCTTTGTCCAAGGGGGGCCGCGGGCGAGCGGGGATTGTCACACGGAATTTCCGTGTCGGTTCTTCATCTCTTTCAGGCTATCCCGAAAGGAGCCACGCCATGTTTCAGCAGCAGAGGTCTGCGACTCTTGTCCGTCCCATCGCGAAGCTTTTCGCGGCGGCACTGTTCGTCGGCGCGATCGCCGTTCCGGCGATGGGCCAGGCGACGCCGCCCGGTGGTCAGCCCGCGCAGCCCGGTCAGCCTGCCCAGCCCGGTCAGCCCGGCGGCCGCGGCGGCAATCGCACCGATTACCGCCAGCAGATGAACGATCGTCTGAAGGCGCTTCTCGGCTCGACGGACGATGAGTGGAAGGAACTCCAGCCCCGCATCGAGAAGGTTCAGACGATCCAGCGCGATCTGTCCAACCGCAGCGGCATGAGCATCCTGTTCGGCCGCCAGGGACGCGGTGGCGGTGGCCCGGGCGGCGGCGCTCCCGGCGCGACCGATACCGCTCCGTCGGACCTGTCGGTGAAATCGACCGACCTGCAAACCGCCCTGACGAACAAGGACGCGGCCCCGGCCGACCTGAAGCTCAAGCTGGCGGCCCTTCGCGACTCGAAGATGAAGACCAAGGCCAGCCTGGTCAAGGCCCAGGAAGAACTGAAGGAACTGGTCACCGCCCGGCAGGAGGCGCTGCTGGTTACCATCGGGTATCTTGACTGAATCCACGGATGAAGGCTAGGGGTGAAGGATGAAGGGAAGGATGAGGGATGAAGGTGAAGGATGAAGCGGCGAAAGGGCGCCTTTCCCGGCTTCATCCTTCAACTTGATCCTTCATCCTTCCCGTTTGAGCGAGGGTAACTGTTTCGTGAACGACATTGTTTCCACTCTCGTCCGTGAGGGCCTGTTCGACGAGGCCGGGGCAGTCACGGTTCAGGATTCGCTCCAGGGCGGCGCGACGCTTGACGATGCGCTTCGCACGGTCAGCTCGGTGTCGGAGGAGAAAGTGCTTCGGCGCTTGCCGGGCACTACGGCGTCCCTTACGCCGATATCGAGACGGCCGCCCCCGCCTCCGAACTGCTCGCGCGGTTCCCCGCGCGGCTGCTGCTGGAGCACAACCTGCTGCCGTTGCGGGATGATGGGGACGCCGTCGTCGTCGCCACCAGCCGCCTGTTCGACAACTCCGGCCTGGACGAATTGCGGCTGGCGACGGGCATCGATGTTCGCCCGGCGTTGGCCCCCGCGGCCGAGATTGACCGGCTCTCCAAGAAGTTCCTCGGTGTCGGGGCGGATACGCTGCAGTCGCTCGGGGCGGACGACGACATCACCGTCATCGAAGAGCATGACGACGACCTGGACCTCACCAGCGCGACCAACGCCGCCCAAGACGCGTCGATCATCAAGTTTGTGAATCAGGTCATGACCGAGGCGCTGGAGATTCGGGCAACCGACGTCCACGTCGAGCCGTTCGAAGATCAGCTCCGCATTCGGTATCGGGTTGACGGCGTTCTGGTGGAGGCCAAGATCCCGGGCTCGGTGCGGAAGTACCAGGCGGCGATCGTGTCGCGACTGAAGATCCTGAGCCATCTGGACATCGCGGAAAAGCGTCTGCCGCAGGACGGCCGCATCCGATTGAAGGTGGCCGGGCGGGAGATCGACCTGCGGGTCAGCGTCATCCCCATGGTGCACGGCGAGGCGGTCGTGCTGCGTATCCTGGATCGCGGCGACGCGATGTTCGGGCTGGAACATCTGGGGATGAGCGCGGGACCGCTCCGTCTGGGAACGGGTGCTGGAACTCCCGCACGGGATCATCCTGGTCACCGGGCCGACGGGTTCCGGCAAGACCACCACGCTTTACGCGGGGCTTTCCCGGATCAACCAGACCGACCTGAAGATCATCACGATCGAAGACCCGGTCGAATATCAGCTTCGCGGGATCAACCAGATCCAGGTGAATACCAAGTCCGGGCTGACGTTCGGGGCCGGGCTCCGCGCGATCCTGCGCCACGACCCGGACGTCGTGCTGATCGGCGAAATTCGCGACCGGGAGACGGCCGAAATCGCGGTGCAGGCGTCGCTGACGGGCCACCTGGTCTTCAGCACGCTTCACACCAACGACGCCCCGGGCGCCACCACCCGCATGATCGACATGGGGATCGAGCCGTACCTGGTGTCGTCATCGCTTGAAATGGTGGCGGCGCAGCGCCTGGTGCGGCTCATCTGCGCCAAGTGCAAAGAAGCGGCCCCCGACAGCGACGTGAGCAAGCTGGCGGCCGAGTTCGGGGACGACGTTCCGGACGTGATTTATCGCGGCCATGGCTGCCGCAACTGCCAGGGGACCGGCTATCGCGGCCGCCAGGGCGTCTTTGAAATGATGCCGGTCACCGACGAGCTGCGCGCCCTGGTCCTGGATCGCGCCAGCTCCCGCGAGATCCGCAAGGTCGCCATTCGCCAGGGGATGAACAGCCTTCGGGGCGACGGTTGGCGGCTCATCCGCGAAGGCCGCACCACGCCGGAAGAGGTCCTGCGGATTACGAAGGACGAAACGATGGCCATCGGCGCCGAGCACCTGGGGGCGGGGGCGTGAACGGACATGCCGGAATGCTGAATGCTGGAATGCTGAATTCTGACTGCGGAATGTTGAAGGCTCAGACGCTGAAGCTGGATGGTAGGATGGTGGGCGGATTGAAGAGGCTTTTCTGATGTCCACGTTTGCTTACAAGGCACTGGGCCGCGACGGGCGTGCGACGAGCGGTACGCTCGCGGCCGACAGCCGCGCCGCGGCCGTGGCGATGGTCGTCCAAAAGGGGCTTCACCCCGTTTCGGTGGTTGAGCAGGGGGCCAATGGCGTGGCCAAGCCGGCGCCGGCGCGGGAGCCCAGCTCGGCGGGCGCGACGATCGGGCAATTTTGGGATCGGTTGCAGGAAAAGGCGAAGCCCGCTCCCAAGGCTGGCGCGACGACGAATTCGTCGAAGGGGATCGCGGCGGCGAAGAATTCGGTCCCGTACGCTCGGCCGGCCGCCCCGCCGGCGGTGGGGCAGTCGCTCAAGGTGTCGCAGAAGTCGGTCGAATCGTTCACCCGCGAGCTGGCGAACCTGCTTGCCGGCGGCGTGCCTTTGAGCCGGGCGCTGGCGCTGCTGCGACGGGAAGCCTCCAACCCGCAGGCGAAGGCCCTCTGGTCGCACATCCACGATGATGTCGTCAGCGGCACGGCGCTGGGCGACGCGATGGCGAAGTACCCCAAGACCTTCTCAACGGTTTACGTCGCGATGGTTCGCGCGGGCGAAGCGGGCGGCTTCCTGGATGTCGTGCTCGGCCAGATCGCCGACTTTCGTACCCGCGAGTCCGACCTCACCGGCAAGGTGAAATCGGCGATGATTTACCCGGCCATCCTCGGCCTGCTCGCGGTCGGCGTGCTGATCTTCCTGCTGACGTATTTCATCCCGCGGTTCAAGACGATCTTCGCCCAGTTCGGGTCGGGCCTGCCGACGCTCACGGTCTACATCATCAGCGCGAGCAACGTCATCCGGGATTACGGTTTCATCCTCGGCGGCGTCGCGGCGGCCGCCATCTTCGGCATCTACGCGATGCTTCAGACCGAACAGGGCAAGCGCGCTCTGGAGCGGGTCATCCTGGCGATCCCGGTCATGGGCTCGGTGGTGGCCCACTTCGCGCTGGTGCGGTTTTGCCGGATGCTTGGCACACTGGTCGGCGCCGGCGTGCCGCTGGTCGCGTCGCTGAAGGTGGCGCGCGAAGCCATTGGCAACCAGACCCTGGCCGACACCGTGCTCCACGCCATTGAGCAGGTGCAACGGGGCGAGCCGCTTTCCAAGGCGCTGGGGTCGAGCCCGCGGCTGTTCCCGCCGTCAGTCGTCGAGATGGTCGCGGTCGCCGAAGAGACGGCCCGGCTCGACAAGGAACTGATTCGCCTCGCCGCCACCTATGAAGGCGACCTCGATCGCCAGCTACGCATGCTCGTCGCGGTGGTCGAGCCGGCGATGCTCTTCCTGATGGCGGGAGTGATCGGGACGATCGTCGTCGGGATGCTGCTGCCGGTCTTCAACCTCGCGGACGTCGTGAAATAGCCGGCGGCGAGGGCGCCAGCGAGAGGGTGTTGGTTTCGTGAAGGTGAGTCCGGGGCGCCCATCAGGGAGTTCGTCTTTTCAGCGCAAGGCGGCGGTGTGACGTACACGGCAGGCGCTGAACCGAGTTAGAGAAAGGCTGGATAGGTCCATGAGTCGGATGTCGTCAATCTCACGAGCCAGCGTTCGCGGCCGCGTCCGCGGCGCTTTTACGTTGATCGAGCTTCTGCTGGTGCTGGTCATCCTCGGAGTCCTCGCCGCGGTGGTCGTGCCCAAGTTCACCGGCCGCACCGAGAAGGCCAAGATTTCCGGCGCTACGACCTCGGTCAGCAACCTGGGCGCCGCGCTGAACATCTTCGAGCACGACACCGGCCACTTCCCCAGCAACGACGAGGGGCTGAACGCGCTGGTCTCCCAGCCCGCTTCCGCGAAGGATTGGAACGGCCCCTATATCGAAGCCACCGCGCTGAAGGACCCCTGGGGGAACAAGTTCATTTACAAGTTCCCCGGCACGCACAACCCCAGCGGCTTCGATCTCTATAGCACTGGCCCCGACGGCCAGGATGGGACAGCGGACGACATCGGCAACTGGACGACCCAATGACGATCGCTCCAGTGACGATCGCTCCAGTGACGATCGCCGACGGGGGGTGAGCGTGCTGTCCGTCCTCGCCTGCTCGGTTTTGCCGCCCGCGCGCTGGGCGCGGCCCGCGAGGGAGTGGGGTCGGCGTCGCAGCGCTTCTTGAGAACGCGATCTCAGCTGACAGGGGGCGCGGACCGCTCCCTCCCTCACGGTCGCGGTTCGTTGGTGGCCCGCCTCACGGAACGCACTGACTAATGACCTGGTCGCCGAATCACAACCTCTCCGGCCGCCGAAAGGGCTTCACGCTCATTGAGCTGATCCTCGTACTGGTGGTCTTGGCTGTGATCGTGACGACGGTCACGGTGTCGATGAGGAATTTCGCGCGTGGCAAGGAGGCGAGCAATACCGCCGTCCAGTTGGTCGCGATCGCCAATTACGCCCGGTCCCAGGCGATCAGCGACGGCCGCACTTACCGGCTCACGTTCGACCCGCAGGCCAACACGTATCGGCTGACCGCGCAGGATGGCGGCAACTTTGTGGACCTGGGCACCGAATGGGGCCAGACGTTCAAGATCCCCGGCGACCTGAAGATCGCCGTCCAGACCCAGCCGCTCGCGACGGCCCCGGTGGCGAACAGCGGCTCGTTGTCGCAATTCGGGTCGGGGAGCGGCGCGGCCGGCCCAGAACCAGAACGGCCAGGCGGTGGACGACGGGCTGCATGTGGACTTCAGGGCATCGGGTCGAACCGACCCCGCCTCCATCAAGATCACCGACAATACGAACCGCGTGACCGAAGTCGCCTGCGGATCGGCGACGGAACTGTTCAGGGTCGTCCCCAGGGATGAGGCCAAGTGAGCCCCGTCGAACTCATCCGCGCCGAGCCGCTCGGCGGCCCCGTGCCGCCGTCTCCCGTTTTGCGCGCGGGCGGGGGCCGCCGCGGCCGGCGGCGCGAGCCGCTTCGCGCCCGCCGCGGCTTTACGCTGATCGAAGTGCTGGCCACCGTGGCGCTGATCGCGATCGTCCTTCCGGTCGTGATGCGGGGCGTGACGATCGCCATGACTTCAGCCGACGCCGCCAAGCAGCGGAGCGAAGCGGTGGCGCTGGCGGAAGCGAAGCTCAACGAACTGGTTTCGACGCAGCAGTGGCAGACGGGAAACCTGTCGGGCGACTTCGGGGAGGATTGGTCGAAATACCGCTGGACGGCCGACGTCCAGGAATGGGACCAGTCCACCGGCGCCGACAACGGCGTCGAGCAGTTCAACGTTCACGTCACCTGGACCTCGCGAAACACGCAGCGCGAGGTGGTTCTCAGCACGCTGGTTTACATCAGCACGGCGTCGTCGAGCGGGTCGTCGGGCACGTCCGGGAGCACAACCCCATGACCGGCTCAGGATGTAACATCGCGACGCCGGCCCCGCGTCGCTTGCCGGGGGCGCGTCGCGGCCGCCGTTCGCGCGGGTTCACACTTCTGGAACTGCTCGTCGCGACCGCGATCGTTGTGGTCCTGGTCGGGTCGTTGTTCATGAGCATCCGTATCGCCTTCAAACAGCGCGAAAGCATTCAGAACTCGTTCGAGCCGCTGCGCACGTCGGAGCTGGCGATGGAGATGGTCAAGGCGGACATCGAGACGGCGATGCCGCCGACGGGGACGCTTGCCGGCGAGTTCAGCGGGCAGGCCGGCACGGACGACCGGGGCCACAGCGCGTCAACGCTTGAGTTCATCTCCACCGGCGACGGGCCCCGGCACGATTCAGGCGACGGCGACCTGCGCAAGATCCTGTTCCAGGTCATCACGCCCGACGGCGGCACGGACCATGTCCTTGTTCGAACGGTCACCAGCAACCTGCTCCCCACGCAGACCGTCACTCCGGACGATGAGATCATCTGCCGCGGGGTTTCGTCGTTCACGCTCGAGTTTTACGACGGCACGCAGTGGCTTCCCTCGTGGGATTCCGTGCAGGAGAACAACGCGCTCCCGGCGGCGGTGCGCGTGACGCTGGAGCTGGATCGCTCCGGCTTCAGGGGAACGCAGCGCGTGCTCACCTACACCCGGATCTTCCAGATCGCCTGCTCGACAGCGGCAAGCGATTCCGCCAACACCGGCTTCTCGGGGCTGTAGGCGATGGCGAGCGGCCCGTGAGGCCGCGGAATGACGACATATGAGCCGCTCTTCGATTCAACGCTTGCCCACCCGCCCGGCGGCCGCCCCGTGCGCCGCCGGCGTGCGCGCTCCTGGAATGGGCGCTTGGGGCATGCGGGCGGGGCGGATGCGACCTCGTGGCAAGCGACACCCCGGCGGGCGGGCCCGCCGCGGGGCGGTCCTGATCGTCGCCGTGTGGGCGCTGGTGATCGTCACCGCGCTGGTGCTGGTCATGGCCCGGGACACGCGTGTCGAGGCGATCGGCGCGGCCAACCGTCTGTCGCAGACCCAGGCCTCCGCGGTCGAACAGGGGGCGGAGCAGTTCGTGCTGGCCACGATCGAAGCCAACCGGGGCGACGCCCAGACCATCACCTCGACCCCGGCCGAGGGCCTGAGCGTCGGGAACGGGTACTTCTGGATCCTGCGGCCCGACCCCTACGACTACCAGAACTACGGCTTTGGCATCTGCGACGAATCCTCCAAGCTAAACCTCAATTTCGCGACGAGCGATCAAATGCTAGCGCTGCCGTCGTTCACGAGCGACATGGCCGACTCGGTGGTTGACTGGCGGGACCCCGACGACACGCTCTCCCCCAATGGCGCTGAGAATAGTTACTACGAAAGCCTGCCAATCCCCTACACCTGCAAGAACCAGCCCTTTGAAACGGTGGAGGAACTGCTGTTGGTGAAGGGGTTCGATCGCCAGGCTCTGTTCGGCTACGACATGAACCGTGACGGCGTGCTCGACGCCGGTGAGTTGGCCGCCGGCGGCGGAGGGAACGCGGCATCGACGGCATTCAACAGCAGCGCGGACGACGGCCGCGGCGCGTTCAATTACATGACCGTCTACTCGATCGAGCCGAACGTCGATTCGACCGGGAACGCCCGGATCAACATCAACGCTCAAACCGGCACCGCCGGGCAGCTTCGCAACGTATTGGCGAAGGCCATTTCATCCACCTGGGCCGACGCGATCATGGCGGCCGCGGGTTACAATGGGCGGGGCGGGCCGCCGAAGTTCCCAAACGTCCTCGCCTTTTACGCCGCCAGCGGGATGACCGCTGACGAATTCGGCAAGGTTTACGACAAGCTGACAACCAGCGCTGTCAAGACGCTCCCGGGCCTGATCAACGTCAACACCGCGCCGCGGCAGGTCTTGCTGACTCTGCCGGGCCTGGCCTCCGCCGACGTTGACAGCATCCTGTCCAAGCGGAGCAGCGCATCGGGCGGCGTGAGCGGTGGCCTGGGCGGCTCCGGGTCGCTGGGGCTCGGGAACATTGGGAGCACGGGCGGCTCGAACAGCCTGGCTGGCTCGACGGCCAGCGCGACGGCGTCGGCGTCGAGCAACCTGACCTGGCTCTTCCAGGCCCTGACGCCTCAAAAGCTGCTGCCCATTGGCGGCGCGATCACGACCCGTTCGTATCAATACTCGGCCGACATCGTCGCTCTGGCGGGCGACGGCCGCTCGTTCAAGCGGGTACGAATCGTGGTCGATAGCCAGCAGCTCCCGGCGAAGATCGTCTATCGCAAAGACCTGACCGGTGCCGGCTTCCCGCTGCCCGCGGACGTGCGGGATCAGTTGCGGGCCGGGAACGCGCCGGCGCAAATCTCCCTGAACGGGCCGACCGCCCAGGGCTCGGAGTCGTCGTCTTCAGGGTTCTCGGGCCTGAAATAAGGTTTGCGACCGGGCCGCCCGGGACTGATGATCGGGCTCGGCGGATTGCGGAAGAATCGGCGGCCGATACGCAACCATGAGCATGGCGATGCGCGGCCGCACGGCCGGCCCGGCGAAGTGGGTCAGACATTTCGTTATGCTTCTGGGGGAGCCCCAAGTCGTCGGCCAGTTAAAGAAGGTAAGAGTTCAACCGTGAAACCATCGCGCAACAGGATGTTAGGCCTCGCGGTCGGCGAGAAATCGATTCTCGTCGCCGAGGTTCTGTCGATCGCCGCGCCAGCGGCTTCAAAATCCGATGCCAAGCCCGCGCCCGCCGCCGCGGGGCCCGCGTTCCAGGCGACCCGCTTCGCGACGTACGTCTACCCCGAGGGCGTCACCCTTGCGCAATCGGAATTGATCGGCCAGGGGTTGGCGCTGTTCCTCCGGAACAACGATTTCACGGCGCGTCAGGCGGTCCTTGGGCTTCCGGCGAAATGGGTGGTGGCCAAGGCCAAGGAAGTGCCCCCGGCAAGCCCCGCCATCATCGCCGAAAGCCTCCGGCTTCAGGCTGAAGGGGACTTTTCGCAATCCTTCTCCGACCTGGTCTATGACTATGCCGGGGAGACCAGCGACAGCGAGCCCCGATCGGTCCTGCTGACGGCGACGCCGAAGAAGTACGTCGATCAGGTGATGGAGATCGCCGTCGCCGCGCGGCTGGAACCGGTCTCGGTCACGCCGTCGGCCGCGTCGCTCGGCTGGGCGACCAGCCGCGAATCCAAAGACGCCCTGGTCCTGTCGCTTGGCGCGGGCGGGGCGGAGTTCACGGCCCACCGCGACGCCTCCCCGACATTGCTTCGGCACCTGGGCCCGGTGCCCGCTTCGCCCGGCCCGATGTTCCTCAGCGAGCTTCGCCGCACGGCGCTGCTGGTCGGCGGCTCCGACGGGAGGCCGCGCGGCGTCGTGCCCTTATCGGCCGGCGCGGGCGGCAACGGCAGTTTGAGCAAGGGCCGGCGGGGGCCGGCGGGCGCGAGCTGGTCGTCTGGAACGGCTTCAGCTCCGACGACGCCGCCAGGCGGGCCATGGGGGAATCAGTCGGCTTGCCGGTCCGCGTGGGGGACCTTGCGTCGTTGGGCGTGCGGACCGGGGAGTCGGAAGACGGAACGCAGACCGCCACGGCGGAACCGGGCGACGCCGGCTCGTATGCCCCGGCGGTGTCGCTGGCGATGGCCGGGCTCGCGCAGCGGTCGATCACGCGGGGCGCACCGCGCGATCCCGATCGACTTCCTGCACTCCCGGCTCGCTCCGCCGAAGAAGACCGGGATCGACCGGCGCGTGCTCTGGGGCGCGATCATCGGCACCGTTGTCGTGCTTCTGGCGATCATTTTTTACGTCGATACCCAGCGCCTTCAGAGTGACCTTGACGCCAAGAAGGCCCTGTACAACAGCCAGAAGAAGAACATCGAATCGGCGGAGGCGTTCGTCGCCAGGACCTCTTACGCGGCGAAGTGGCACGCGGCGCAGCCGAACTTCGTCGCCTGCCTGAGCGACCTGACCCGGGCCGTCCCCGACGACCGGCAGATGTACGTGACCAGCTTCACGTTGCGTAACGACCTTAAGGGCTCGGTCATCGGCAAGAGCACCAGTGAGCGTGGGGCGACGGCGCTGCTTGATGCCCTGCGGGGAACGGGGCCGGCCAACGACAAGTTCGTCGGGAAGTTTACCGCCGTGAATATCGCGATGGATGCTCGGGATACCGGCCGCAACGGGCGCGAGGTGTCCTTTACGATCAGTTTTAAGTACGTGCCGCCTGACAAGTGACGCCGCCTGACAAGTGACGCCCTGCGAGTGACGCGGAACGAGTGACTCCGAACGAGACGCCTGACGGGCGAGTTCACCGGCTTGCCGCCAATGGCGGCCGGATTTCGGAAGACGACGGAGCTATCTGTGGCCTTATCTCAACGAGAACGCTATGTCGCCATCGGCGTTGTCGCCGTGGCGGCCCTGTATGCGCTGGATCAGTTCCTGATCGAGCCGATGTGGGCGAACCGCGACCGGATCGTGGCCGAGCGGGAGAAGACGGATGGGCTTTTGAAGAGCTCGGCCGCCTTGTTCGATCGGCAGAAGCGCCTGGAGAAGACGTGGGCGGAGATGAACCAGAACGGACTGAAATACGACCCATCCGAGGCTGACGCCCAGATGATCCACGCGATGGAAGACTGGCAGCGGCACGCCGGCGTGACGCCGGGCGGAGTGAAATCCGACCGGCCGATCACCGAAGGGAAGTTCCAGCAGATCGCGTTGCACGCCACGGGCACGGGGCCGATGCGATCGATCGCGATGCTTTTGTGGGACATTGAGAACAGCCCGATCCCCGTCCGAATCAACGAAGTGCAGTTGGCCAGCCGCAAGGAAGCGAGCGACGACCTGCAGATGCAGTTGAACGTCTCGACGCTGTGCGTCATTCCCGAAGTCGAGAAGCCCGGTGCCCGCGAAGCCGGAGGTCAGCCATGAGCCGGCCCCAACCTTCCGCCCGCTTCATCCCTGGATCGCTCATCGCGCACGCAACGCCGCGGCGCGTGGCGGCGCTGGGCGTGCTGGGGCTTTCAGCGGCGCTGGGGCTTCGAACCGTTCAGTCACGCGCCGCCGAATCGGCGCCGCTGACCCAGCCGTCGAACGTGCCCGCGGCCGCGCCGACAACGCCGGCGGCGCCCGTGATGACGACGCCGGCGCCGCCCGTGATGACCACGCCCGTACTGACTACCCCGGTGGCGGTGACGCCCGTGCCAGCGACCTCGCCCTCGATCACTCCCGCCACGGCGCCCGCCGCCGACACGGCCCGGATCGACGCGGGGCCTGCGACGGCGCAGGCCGCGGCCCCTGCTACAGGGCCATCAATAGCCGGGCCACTAACAACCGGGCCCTATGCAATGGGCACCACGCGGCCGGAGGGTCAGCCGGCGGCCACCGCGCCCACGACCGCTTCGGCTGTCGCCACGACCGCCTCCGCTGTCGCCACGGCGACGGGCCCGACGACGTCGCCGGAAACCGGCCCCGTCTCCCGCCGAGATGACTGGACCGACCGCCGTTCGACTGTCGCGGCCGCCCCCGGCTCGGGCTCCGGCCGCCAGTCGCGCGACAACCCCCCGCCGCCCGGCCCGGCCCCGGCAGGCGTGAAGCCGCTGGCCCCGAAATTTCAGAACCTCGCCGTCCGCAGCATTTTTTCCCGCGAACGGATCCGTTTCAGCTCCGGCGACCCGACGACCCGCGAGATGACGCCCGCCGAGATCCTCGCGGCGCAAGCGGCGGCTTTGGCGGCGTCAACCCAGCCGGTCACCCTCGAATCGAACCTGTCGCTCAAGGGGCTGGCGATCGAGGATGGCCAGCCGGTGGCCTTCGTCGAAGACGCGGCCGCCGCTCGGACGCTCCGGCTGACGCCGGGGACCTCCGTCGCCCGAGGCCGCGTTGCGGCCGTTTCGCTCCACGACCTCGACTACGAAGTCGCGGGCAAGATCAGCCGGATTCAGATCGGCCAGAACTTCGAAGGGGGCGCGCCCCTGGCCCCGTCGGCGATGATCGTCTCTCCATCGACGCCGGGTGCGACGCCTCCGGCGGCGAGCGGCGGGAACAGCTCTGTTCTGGAAGCGATGCGTCGCAAGCGCCTCGAAGGCAAGTGAGTCGCGGCTGGAAGGACTGAATGACCGCGTGGCGGCTGGCGGGCCGCACGCGTCGCCCGGGCACTGGGCCTGGGCGATCGGTCGAACGACAACTCAAGCTTGAACGCCATTGCGCCTCGACATGGCGGCATGGCCGCCGCCCGAGCGGGCGTATGGGGCGCGGCTCATGCCGTCGCCCCCTTCACGATAGTCACGAAAGGATCGCAACTTGATCAGGAAAGGTTTCCGCAGGCTCTCCCTTCCAGTCGGCATGACGGTTCTGGCGGCGGCCTGTTCAACGCTGCTCCGCGCCGACGACCCGCCCGCCACCCAGTCGGGCGGGCGAGCCGGGGCGCTGCCGATCGGCCCGATCGCGCAGGCGGCGCCGACCGCGCCGCCCGCGGCCCCGCCGGCCGCCCCCGCTCCCGCGGCGCCCGCCGTCCCGGGCGTGACGTCGCCCGGCGCCAGCGCGCCCTGACCCCCGCGCCCGGGCCGACGACCATCCCGACGGTGGTCGTTCGCATGCCCTCGACCACGCGCCCGGCGTCAACGCAGATCAGCGTCAACTTCAAGGACGCCTCCATCGACGCGGTGCTCGATTACCTTTCCGACGCGGCGGGCTTTATCGTCGTGAAGGAAGTGGACGTGTCCGGCCGCGTCAGCGTCGAGAGCGTCAAGCCGCTGACGCCCGACGAGGCGGTTGACCTCCTCAACACTGTCCTGAACCTCAACGGCATGACCGCCATCAAGCAGGGCCGCACCCTGCGTATCACCTCGCGTGACCGGGGTAAGAAATCGAACATCCCGGTCCATTACGGCTCGGACCCGGCGGAGGTGAAGGAGACGTCGGAGCTGATCACCCAGATCATCCCGGTGAAGAGCGTTGACGCGATCAAGCTGAAACAGGACCTCATCCCGCTCATCGGCACCGACGCCGACGTCACCGCGAACGGCGGCAGCAATTCGATCATGGTGACCGACACGTCGCTGAACGTGCACCGGATCGTCACGATCATCAGCAATATCGATAAGCAGCAGTCCACGTTCTCCGACATCAAGATCATCAAGCTGCTGAACGCCCCGGCCACGGCGACGGCGAAGCTGATCAACGACGTCTTCAAGACCGACGCCCAGCAGGGCGCCGGCGCCGCGGGGCAGCAAGCGAACCCGTTCGCCCAGTTCCTGTTCCGTCGCGGCGGTGGCGGCGGGGGTGGCGGTGGCGGAGGCGGCTTCGGCGGCGGTGGGCCCGGCGGCGGCGGCCCCGGTGGCGGTGGCGGCGGCGCGGCCGCGGGAGGCAGCACGGAAGATGCGCGCGGCGGCAAAGTGAATGCGGCCGCGGACGACCGGACCAACACGATCGTCGTCACCGGCCCGGCCGACACGCTGAAGCTGGTCGAGACGGTCGTCAAGGACCTCGATAAGAACCCGGCCGTCGAACAGACGTTCTTCATCTACAACCTGAAGAACGGCCAATCCGACAATCTCGCGTCGGTTTTGAATAACCTCTTCGGCAGCTCCACCGGCGGGACGGGGACGAGCCGATCAACGGCCAACGGGAATCGCGCCAGCTCCGCCTTGAGCACGGGCGGTTCCAGCAGCCGGGGCGGCAGCTCCAGCAGCGGCTTTGGCGGCAGCTCGAGCGGCTTCGGCTCATCGGGCGGCGGCGGGACGGGCAACGGCGCCCGCGTCGGCGGCGGCGCCAGTTCGTTCGGCGGGGGCGGAACGTCGGCCCTCTCGGCCAACGCGCAGCGGACGGCGAGCGACCTGACCGGCCAGGTCTATGTCGTGCCCAACACTGACACCAACTCGCTCCTTGTGCAGACGGCGTCCAAGTACCAGGTGCAGGTGAAGGCGATCATCGACGAACTGGACCGCGCGGTGCCGCAGGTGCTGATCAAGGTCCTGATCGCCGAAGTCACGCACGACAGCAACGACGATTACGGCATCGACTTCTCGGTGCTCAACAAGCGGGCCAACGGCGACGGCGCCCTGCTCGGCACCAACCTTGGCAACGGGGCCGCCACGGCGACCGGCGGCCTGGTCGTCACGCTGCTCGAGAAGAATGCTTCAGCGGCCCTGCACGCTCTGGCGGGCAGCAGCAAGCTTGATGTGCTGTCTCGCCCGTACATTCTGGCCAGTGACAACCAGCCGGCGAATATCACCGTCGGCCAGGAGGTGCCCTTCGTCACCAACAGCCGCACGGACTCCCTCGGCGGCATCGTGAACACGATTCAATACCAAGACATCGGCATCATTCTGGACGTGACGCCCCACATCAACCAGGACGGCCTGGTGATCCTGGACGTCTCGCCTGAGATCAGCCAGCTCACCGGCCAAACCGTCACGATCAGCTCCAATGTGCAGGCGCCGGTCTTCGCCAAGCGGTCGGCGTCGAGCCGCGTCGGCATTCGAGACGGCCAGACGATCGTCATCGGCGGCCTGATGCAGGACAACATTACCCAGACCATCAGCAAGGTGCCGCTCCTGGGCGACCTGCCGACCCTTGGCCCCCTCTTCCAGCGCCGCCAGGACACCAAGAGCAAGACGGAGCTGCTGATCTTCCTGACGCCGCACGTCGCGCTTCAGCCCGAGACGCTCAAGCCCATGAGCAAGGATGAAGTAAAGGGCCTGAAGCTGACGCCCAACGCCGTGGAGCCGGGGACGTTCGGCGACCACATGCGTGGGATGATGCGCGGCGGGCAGAACCCCGACGCGCCGCAGTCGCCGACTCAAGGCGGGTCATTGACGCCGATCGGCCCGGGGGCGCCACCGGCGGACCCGGACAAATCCGTCCCGCAACCGATGGACAGCCCGGCCCCTTTGTCAACGCCGCGTCGCGACCCGTTTCGGCCCGTCGGCTTGTTGGAGGGCGGCCGTTCACAGCCGCGCGAGGCCCGGTATGATAGGCCCGGCGGCAGATATGCATACGCGGATGGGCCCATCCAGTGACGAGGTCTTCTTGAATCGCAAGCTCAATGACATGGCGATCCGAGCCGCCGCGATGATCTCAATCGCGGCGGCTCTGTTCTGTGCCGGTTGCCAGACCGAGACGATCTCCAAGAACGCCTATGGGGGCACCCGGGTGACCGTCAACGGCACGTCCGATGCGCCGGCCGTTCGGTCTCCCCAGCGGGCGGCGACCCCGACGAACGTCGTCAACAACCCCAATGCCGCCAACGCCAGGGCCTTGGACGCGACCGACCCCTGCGCCATGCAGATGTGGGACATCTCCGGCGCCATGCTTTTGTATTGGAAGCTGCATAACCAGCTCCCCGAATCGCTTGAAGAATTGCAGATCGGCCCACGGCTCGACGACGAGCTGGTCTTCAAGTGCGCTCTGTCGAGCCAGCCGTACGTCTACGTGCCCCAAGGCATGGCGACCCCGGGCAGCGACTCGCGGCTGATCCTTTACGATCAGACCCCGCACCGGGGCAAGCGATGGGTGATCATCGCCTCCGAGTCCCGCGGCAAGCGCCCCCGGACCATCAACGCGATCCCGCTGACCGAAGCCCAGTTCGCGACCTACTCGAAGGTGAAGGAAACGCCGCTCGCGCCGCCGACGACGACCGAGCCAGCGACGCCGCCGCTCCCGCAGCCCTTCGTCGAGCCCCTGCGGCCGTGACGCCCCTGCCGTGACGCTTCTGCCGGATCACGCCTTCCGCCCCCACTTGGCCACGTACGCCGCCATATCGAACTTCCGATTGAGCCCCGCCGCGTTCATGTAGCGAATCAGCCCGAAGATCGGCCGCCGCGGGCCCCACGGGCGGTCGTGCAGGCCGAAGATCCACCCGACATTGGCATATCCATTGGGGTCGCGGCCGCACAAAAAGTATTTGTTGTTCAGACGCAAGGTAGTGTCGTACGCCTCCTCGGGAGATGGCGACCACTCCAGGATCTTTTTGCCCCAATACATCCGCATGTAATTGTGCATGAAGCCGGTATCGACCATCTCCGCCTGGGCCGCGTTCCAGTAGGGGTCCGCGGTCGCGGCCGCCTCCATCTGGGCGGGCGTGTACAGGTGCGGGCGCGGGTCGGGCTTCTGCTCTGCCAGGCTCTTTTTCGCCCAGGCGGGCAACCCTTCGTATCGATCGTAATCGGGGCAATAGTGGCAGAAGTTGATCGCCAGTTCGCGACGGATCAGGAGCTCTTCGAGGAAGGCATCGCGATCAATGCTGGGCGCCGCCTCCGCCTCGCGCACCGCCAGTGCGACCCGCAGCGCCGAGATCTGACCGAAGTGCAGATACGCCCCCATCGTCGACGTGTGCTCGGCCGCCGGTTCGTTGCGGCCTTCGTCGTAGCCGCTGAGCCGCCCGCGTAGGAACGTGGCGAGCGTCTTTCGAGCGGCCGCGCTTCCCCCGGTGAACCGCGTTGTCCGCGGGACGGACCGGTCGATCTTGAGCAGCGCCACGTTCCCCTCGACGTCGGCCGCGTTGAGCGAGAGGTGCTGCCCTTTTGGGATCTGGAGCGTTCCGGCAGGATGTCGAACCTTCACCGGCTTCAGCGGCGTGAGGTATTTCTCCCAATGCCGCTGATGCCGCGGCCGCAGAGTTCGGGCGGCCGACTCCTGCTTCTGCGACGCAACTTCAACCGGGACGACCGCGTCCGACTCCACCTCGACCACTTCCACGCCCGCCCCGTCGGCGACTTCGTCGCGCCAGCGTCGCTGATGACGGAGGTATCCGCGGTCGCAAACGACCAACGCCGCCTGTTTCGCCAACTCCAGCGCCACGCGCGGCGGGCTTCCGCGGCGCAAGACAAAGGCGATATGCCGCGCCGCCAGATCGGCCGCCACATCGCGCAAGCCCTCAAGCATGAACGCGTAGTGCCGCTCATTGGCCTCGGGGTAGTCATCCATCAGCCCAAACGCAACCAGCAGCGGGAGCCCATACTGGTTGGCCCGCTCGGCCGCGTATTCGAGCGCATGGTTGAATGTGACGCGCTGCGACTGCTGCATCCAATAAAGGACGTATTGGGCGTCAGGGCGGGTTGATGAACCTGGGCTGAGGAAGTGAATACGCGTCGGATCAAGCATGGGTAGGGCACACATGGCGTGCCGCTCAGACCGCCGCCCCGCCGATCGTGATCGGGACGGCCGCCGGCTGGGGCGATGGCTTGTAGCTGGGCTCCAGCGCCAGCTTGAGCGGGCGGCGCGGGCTTTTGGGGAGGCCGTCCTCGTCAATGATCCGTTGGATCGCCATGATCCCCTCGATCAGCGTCTCAGGGCGGGGCGGGCAACCGGGGACGTACACGTCAACGGGCATGAACTGGTCGATCCCCTGGATCGTCGCGTAGGCGTCGAACACGCCGCCGGTGCTCGCGCAGGCGCCCATGCTGATGACCCACTTCGGCTCGGTCATCTGCTGGTAGATGTGCTGAAGGACGGGCATCATCTTCACGGTCACGCGGCCGGCGACGATCATCAAGTCGCTCTGCCGCGGGCTGAACCGCATCGCTTCCGCGCCGAACCGGGCAAGGTCATAACGAGAGGAGGCAGTCGCCATCAGTTCGATACCGCAGCATGCGGTGGCAAAAGGCATGGGCCAGAGGCTCGAGCGACGAGACCAGTTGACGACGCGCTTCAAGTTGGTCGTAAGTACGTTATCGGGAAGCGTTTGAGTGTCCATGGGACGTCCTGGAAGAAGCTCGCTCTGGGCCACGATCGATCGCCCACTCCGGTTCGATCGTGAATTTTAGTACGAACTCGTGGAGGGAACCAGCCGAACGGGCGAATTTCAGAAGAACCGGTGCGAGCATCCACTCCCAACTCTGACCCCCGCCAAAAATCCCCCGCTCGCGACTTGGGCGCCGCTCGGTCAGAAGCCAGGGGCTTCACAAAGCAGAGACGCGACGAACGTAAGTGGCTGATGGATGAATAAGAAACGCGTTTCTCTTCCCTTCAACCTTCGCCTTCATCCCTCATCCTTTCCCCACCATCAGTCCCAGCGGAAGACGCCTTTGCCCCAGGCGTAGAAGTAGGCGACCAGCAGGAGAGCGATGAAGATCACCATCTCCAGCAGCAGCATGCCGGCCATGTCCATTCCATGCGTGCCGGACGCGGTCTGGGCGGCCGCCACCGCATCGGCCAGCGGCGCGCCGTGCCGAACGCCCGAGAGGAAGATCGTCGCCCACGGATACATGAAGATGATATCGACGTCGAAGACCAGAAAGATCATCGCGACGACGTAGAAGCGGACGTTAAACCGCTGGCGGGTGTCGCCGATCGGCACCATGCCGCTTTCGTACGTCTGTTCCTTACCCGGCCCGGTGCGGCTCGGGCCGAGGATCAGCGAGAGGCCCACGTTTGAAACGGCGAACAGGATCGCGATGACGAGCAGCAACAGCACTGGCGCCCAGGAGATGCGCGGGTCGGTCTCGGTCAGCGGAACCGACGCGGCGAGCATCGAAACGGAAGCAAGCGGGGCAATCATGCGAGGTCCTCGGCGTTTCGGGTCCTGAACGTCGCCCGCCAATCTAAGCGCAGCCGAGCGAAATGCAAACGTCGCCTGCGCCCGCGGCCGGGCCCCGTTTGAAGCTCGATGGGCCGAGCAACGAGCGACTAAACGCCCGCGACGATCCCGACACCTATTGCCGCAAGGGCCGCTGATGGCCGCCGGCCCATCGTATTGACCGCAGTGCGATCGTCGCGTCACCGGGACGGCCCTTCGTGCGGATGGCAGGAGTCATACTCATGAAACATCGTCGCAATCGTCTGTCCGGGCAGTCCGGTGCTCGCTGGGTGCTTGGCGCCGCGGTCGCCGGGGCCCTTTTTGCGAGCCGGCCGCTCCTGGCCGAGCCGGTGGCACCGCCCGAGATGGCCGCGGCCGCCGCGACGAAGGCGCCGCTTACGGACCATCAGAAGTCGGTCCATGTCCTCAACCGGCTCGGGTTTGGCGCGCGGCCGGGGGATGTCGAGCGCGTCGAGTCGATGGGCTACGAGCGTTACATCCAGGCCCAGTTGCACCCCGAGACCATCGACGACTCCATCGCCGACAAGGCCGTCGCGCAGTTCGACTCGCTGCGCACGTCGCCGAAGCATCTGACGGTGGAGTATTGGCACGATGTCGTCCAGTTCGTCCAGGACCAGATGAAGGAAGGGAACGCGGACGAGCTGAAGCTGAAGTACGGAGTGGACGTGAAGAAGATGTACGGTGCGGGGGCCGCGGCCCGGCGACAAAGCCCGCACTAAAGGACTACAAGGGCCCGCCCGACCTCGAAGCGATCTCCCACCGCGACGCGCTGCGGTGCATCGGCGAGCTGCAGCAGGAAAAGCTGGTTCGCGGGGTGCTGTCGCAGCGGCAACTGAATGAAGTGCTGGTGGACTTCTGGACCAACCATTTCAATATCGACATCCGCAAGGGGCTCTGCCGCCCGCTCAAGCCGGCCGACGATCGCGAAGTGATCCGCCCCCACGTCCTGGGCAAGTTCCGCGACCTGCTCGGCGCGACGGCGAAAAGCCCCGCGATGATCCACTATCTGGACAACCAGGAGAACTCGGTCGCCCGAGAGCGCTCGGCGATCGAGAAGGGGCTGATCGAGATGTACGTCAGCGCCCGGACGGGCATGAGCGTCAAGGGGATGATCCCCGACAAGGAAGGCCCCAACGAAAACTACGGCCGCGAGATCCTGGAACTGCACACGCTCGGCGTGGACGGCGGCTACACGCAGAAGGACGTGCAGGAAGTCGCCCGGTGCTTCAGCGGCTGGTCGCTGAACGCGACAAGCGGCGCCTTTGCCTTCCAGCCCAACCGGCATGATATGGGGGAGAAGACGGTCCTCGGCCACGTGATCGCCGCCGGCGGCGGGATGAGCGACGGCGAGACCGTGCTCGACCTGCTCGCCGCGCACCCGATGACCGCGCGCTTCATCAGCCGCAAACTCTGCCAGCGCTTCGTCGCCGATGAGCCGCCAGCCGAACTGGTCGATCGGGTGGCGAAGGTCTTCACCGACAGCGACGGCGACCTTCGCAAGGTGGTTGAGGCGGTGGTGACCAGCCCGGAGTTCTTCTCGCCGGGCGCCTATCGCTCGAAGATCAAGAGCCCGTTCGAATTCGCCGTGTCGGCGGTCCGGGCGACCAACGGCGAGTTTGTCCAGGCGCCGTCGGACCTTTGGGATCGCCTGAGGGCGGTGCAGGAAGGGGCGGGGACGCTGGGGTATGGCGCTGAAAAGCTGTCGGCCGCCAAACGCAAGAGCCTGAACTGGTCGGTTTTTGACATGGGCGAGCCGCTGTTCGCCTGCGCCCCGCCGACGGGCTACACCGAGCTGTCGAGCCACTGGGTCAGCCCCGGCGCACTGATCGACCGCCTGAACTTCGCGATCGCGCTGACCGCGCAGGACGTCTCCGACATCACCGTCTCGCCCAAGCGGCTGCTGGACGGCGTTGACGCCGACCAGGGGACGGCGGTTTTGGAGCGGCTCTCCCGATCGATCCTTCAGGGTGAATTGACGCCCGGTACGCGCTCCACGCTCTCCCGCGCCGCTGTCCCGGCCGAAGGGGATGCCAAAACGGTGAACGTGAACAAGCTGGTCGCGCTGATCCTCGGCTCCCCCGAGTTTCAGCGCCGTTGATCGAAGGCGCCGCATCGATCCCTCCGCTCGCATCCGGCACGCATGGCGCGCCCGACAGTCGCCCCTTAAAGGACCCTCCATGACTGATCGATCCCTTCCGCGTCGCCTGTTCCTCAAGCGCGGCGGCGTTGCGATGGCCGCGTTTGGGATGGGCTCCCTGCTGACGCCATCGTTCGTCCGCCGCGCCGCGATGGCGGCCGACGCCACCGGCGGCGCCGGGCGGAAGGTGCTCATCTGCCTCTTCCAACGCGGGGCGGCCGATGGCCTGTCGATGGTCGCGCCCTTCGGCGACCCCTTCTATCTTCGCCATCGCCAGGAGATCGCCCTCGACGCCCCCGCTCGCGCCGCGGGCGAGAACGCCGCGCTCGACCTGGACGGCTACTTTGGCCTGCACCCGGCGATGGCGTCGCTCCTGCCGATTTACAAAGCTGGGCACCTCGCCGTGATTCACGCGGCCGGCTCCCCCAGCTCGTCACGCTCCCACTTCGACATGCAGGATTTCATGGAGGCCGCCGCCGTCGATGACAAGAGTGTCTCGACCGGCTGGCTGAATCGCATGGTGGCCCAGCGGCAGGAAGACCGCTCGAAAGTGACGCCGTTCCGCGCCGTGTCGATGACGCCGGTCGTCCCGCGCAGCCTTCAGGGAGAGGTTGACGCGCTGGCGATTCGCGATCTGGCGACGTTCGGCGTGAAGCCCGGCAGCGGCGCCTCCTCCGGGGCGGCCGCCGGGTTCGAAGGGATGTATGAGAACGCCGTCGGCGATGTTTTGCACGGGACGGGCAAGGAATCGTTCGAAGCCATCTCGATGCTCAAGAAGGCCGACCCGACTCGCTACGCGCCTGCCCACGGCGCCACTTACCCGCAGGGGAACTTTGGCCACGCGATGAAGCAGGTGGCCCAGTTGATCAAGGCCGACCTGGGGATGGAAGTCGCCTTTGTCGAGATGGACGGGTGGGACACGCACGCGAACCAGGGCAACGCGTTCGGCCAGCTCGCCGGCCGCCTGCGCGACTTCTCGCAGGGGATCGCCGCGCTCCATACCGACATGGGCGACAAGATGAGCGAGGTGCTGCTGCTCACCATGAGCGAGTTCGGCCGCGCCGTCCGGCAGAATGGCAACCGCGGCACCGACCATGGCCACGGGACCTGCTTCTTCGCGATGGGCGGCGGCGTCAAGGGCGGCCGCGTCTTGGGCGACTGGCCGACCCTCGCCCCCGAGAAGCTTTTCGAGGAGCGCGACCTGGCCGTAACGACCGACTTCCGCGACATCTTCGCCGAAGCCTGTACGCGCCACTTCGGCATCGATGCCGCCGGCCTGGCGAAGATCTTCCCGCGCTACGCGATTAAACCCGAACGGTTCCGCGGGTACCTCGCGTAGCGATTCACTCCAACATGTGCCGGTGCCCCCGCCGGCGAGAGTTTGAAGGGGCCCCAAGACCGCCGGTGAGGGCACCGGCGGCAAATGCGAGCGACGGCCGGCGTGGAAGGAGCCGCTCCGGATCGTCACGTCGCCTCAACCCGGATCGCCTCTTCGGCGGCCGCTTCCATGAGGCGCTGGTCTTCCGGGCCAAAGTCGCGTTTGCGGCGGGCGAAGACGCGCCGGGCCACCTCGGCGGCCCGTCCCATGTCGTAGGGTTCGGGCCCGCGATCGGTCAGGAACGTGAAGCTGGGGACGAAGCGCGGGGCGATCCCGGTCGTCGCGACGCTGCTGCCGTAACCGATATAGGTGCCGGCCATCAGCCGCGTGAGGATCGCGGTCTTCGCATGGTCCCCGATCAGCGCGCCCAGGAACTGGCGCCCGGTCTTCACTTCCCGCGGCCCCCGCCGCGCCGTCACCTCGCCATAGGTGTTCTTCAGGTTGCTCGTCGTCGTACCGGAGCCGAGGTTGACCCACTCGCCCAGATAGCTGTCGCCGAGGAAACCCTCGTGCCCCTTGCTCGAATAACCCAGGATGATCGTCGCGGAGACCTCGCCCCCCACCTTGCACATCGGGCCAAGGCTGGTTCCGGCACGGACCTGCGTCAGGGGCGCCACAACACTGCCCGCGCCAACCCAGCAGGGCCCTTTCAGCACGGCGTTAGCGCCAATGATCGCCCGGTCGGCGACGACGATCGGGCCGTTCGTTGCGTCCAGGACGCACCCGGGCTCAAGGACGGCGCTCTCCGACACGCGCATCGCCTCCGGACGAACCAGATGGAACGGCCCTAGCGGCCGCTTGGAAGGGTGATCGGGGTCGCTGCGAGCGAGGTAGAGGAAATCTTCGACGATCGCCGCTTCGTTCCAGGCGAGAAGGTCCCACAGCGCGCCGCCGATCTGGAGGTTGGCCGAAGTTCGCGCCGGCTTTCCGAGCAGCGCCTGCCAGGCATCGCTGTTCCGCAGGGCGTCGTCCGGGCCAAGCCCGGGAGCCCGGATGCGGGCGGCGAAGAGCGAACTGCACGGTGCGGCTCTCTCGATCATCCCTTCTGGTGGCGGGTCGTAATCGCGAAGAAGCAGGCCGCGAGCGTTGAAGAGGGTGACGATTGAGTCCGGGAGCGGGACATTAACGTCGGTGGGGGCCCCGGTTGCGGGGGCAACGCGTGTGCGGCAACTCTCGGCCAGGGCCGGCCGCACCCAGAGGGTGAGTCGGGTCGGCTTCAGATGGCGAAGTTGCTTGGCAAGGAGCGTGCCGCCGCCGGCGACGAGTGACACGACCGGGCGGCCGAGCGTGGCGGGCGCGAGCGATGCCCAGTTCGCGTCCTCGAAGATCACGACATGCATTTACACAGCATATCGGGGCATCGAAGAACCGCGCACTGTGAGGCAACGTTCGCCGATTTTGGGTTTCGTTCAGCGGATGGTGCAGCCGATGGCCGGGGTGACGGGGACTTCAACGGACATGTTGTGAAGGACAGACACCATTGCGCTTTGGACCCACTGGTTTCGAGCCTGGGCGGCGTCCTGGTTGTCGTCGAAGCTGCCACGGTAGCGGATGATGCCGGATGGATCGATCACGAGGAAGGTGGGCGTCCGTTCCACAGCATACAGCTTGGCGACGGCCGCCGTAGAATCCACCAGGCTGCAGCAGTTCAGCCCGGCGGCCCGGGTCTGTGCGGCAACCGCCAGGCGGGCCAGCTCCGCGTCGGGGGTGGTGGCGGCCGTGGAGCTGTTGACTTGCAGCACGTGGATCCGGGGGTCGCTGGCCCAGCGGCGGCCGAAGGCGGCCATCCGGGCGTCATAGGCGTTGCTGACAGGGCATTTGATCGAGGAGAAGTAAAGAACGACGACCGCACCGCGGTGCTCGGAGAGAGTCACCGGCGTTCCGGCGGCGGAGATCAGCGTGAACTCCGGAGCGGCGGTCGAAGGCTGGGCGCGCATTGCGCGGCGAGCTTCGGTCGCGCCGGTGTGCAGAACAGCGACGCTGCACAGGAGCAACAGGCACGCGGAGCCCAGGCCAAGCCGGGCTTTTCCACGGGGGGACAACATTTTCCATCCTCCGTACGACATCCCGCGAGGCGGGCACAGATACGACGTGACGGACAGTTCAATGGCCAAACGCCCGGCCACATTGCCGAACATCTGCCCCCCGTGTGTCCAACTAAAAACATTCGGCAGGTGAGTCGATGGGTAAGCCGCCAGGCGCAAGCCTCGGCCGTGACATTCTCAAATACCGCCTTCACAGCCCAGACAACGGAAGTGATTCGTCAACTCTCGCCTCACTAGATATATCCGCGCTTTAGCCAAACGCAAGAAAATTCGCTACCCGCCGCCCATGCCATCGAGTGCAAGTATACCGATCTAAACTCGGCTTTTCGCGAAATTCTCAGACGTAGCAAGGATTCGTCCGGCGGGCAGGATTCGACAACAAGCGAGCGCAAGGGTAGCGCCTGTTTCGACCGAAGCCGACGCGGCCGCTGGTCCGATAAACTGGGCATGTCGTTCTGCTTATCTTGCGGCGGCTCCGGTCGGGGCGTCTGGGCGTCGCTTTCGCGTGCGGCCGCCAAGGCGGCGGGTGCTCGATTGCGCCGAGTGGGGGCGCTGTCTACTTCCGGCGACTGGGCGGCCCGCGCCGCCATCTGCGAGCGCTGCCGACTGCGCGTGATCCGGCAGGGTGTCTCCTACTGCGGCACGCCGTTCCTCGAAGATGTCGATCGCGACGCGGCCACCGAAGGGTGTGGTTGCCCGACGCACGACAAAGCCAAAGACCCGTCCGAGCACTGCCCCATGCGGAGTGAACGTTCACCGGCGGCCGCTACCGCGGGCGGGTGCGGCTGCAAGTGGTGCCGCGGTTAACACTACAACGCGATTTGGGTACTGCGGCATGATGGCGAAGCGGAAAATCCGAAGCATGAAATCCGAAGGAAGAAGCAAGGGAAAAGGAAGGAATCGGATGGCTGTTGCTCCTGCGGCTTTACAGCGGGGCGAGCCCGACGGTGCTCCTGCACACTTCTCGCCGTGCCCTCGGCGTTGGCGGGTTTGATTTGCCGATCAACCAAAGGTGCGGAACTTTTCGACGGTGAGATCGCGCGCGGTCTGGGCGGCCGCTCGGACGCGCGGGTCCAGTGATGCGTCGTCCGACATCTGCTTGAGCAGTCGTACCGCCCCCTTTTGATCGCCGAACGGGACGCCTTTCATGAACCGCATCCGTCCGAGCTTCAGAATGGCCTCGGTCCGCCACATCGGGTCCTGGCTGTTGATCGCCAGGTCGCGGATGTCGCCGGCGTGGGTGGCGACGGACGTCTCATCGATCCCGCTGATGGCGGTCCAGAGGTTCACGTAGCGCTTCTGGTGGTCTTGCGCCGTTGACGAAAATTCGTCGAACTTGGCGGCCTTTGCCGGGTCCTTTTCGGTGAACTTTGACATGATGTGGGCGGCGTTGCCCATCAGATCGGTGCCGGTGTAATATTCGGCCCAGACAATCCGCTCGTCGTACATCCGCCGGCCCATGACGAAGACCGCCTCCAGCGCCTTTTGGGCCTTGTTTCGATCGGTCTTGGCCACCAGGCCGGCATACCGAACCATGACCGTGCCAATCGACTTCAGGGCGTCGAGGTCCGGCTTGGCATTATCGTAATTGATCGCCATCGGGAGCCGATCGGCGTAGATCGACCCTTTCGCGCAGTCGCGGGCCCGCTCGATGAGCTTGAACCCTTCCAGCTCGGGCACGCTGGCGCGCAGGCCGTCGTAGTACTTCTTGCTTTCCGCCTCGCTCTTGAACTTGGGGCTCTGGTTGGCTTGGTCGTACTTGTATTGGTTGGAGCGGAAGTCGTCGGCCGCGGCGCGATAGCTCTCGCTTGCGTCGGCATCTTCTTTCCCTGGCGTGACCAGGTCGGCCGGGCTCACCGGGAGCGCGGCGGAGTGCAGGCCGAGGGTGATGTCCGAATCCTTGGTCGGCGGCGTCGGCGGGTCGATCCGCCCGCCATAGAAGATCAGTGCGCCCACAAATGCGCCCAGCACCGCCGAAACCACCCAGCCGAGCGCGTTCCCGAACATGAAAACCTCCACGGCCGCCAACTCACTCTCCCCATCAACTTCGCGATGAAGGGGAAAATCCGAAGCACGAAATCTCAAGGAACTTCGGAAAAAGGAAAAAGATAAAGCTTCGAACCGGGCGTTTCCGCCCTTTCATCCTTCGCCTTCATCCTTCAGCCTTGCATCCACTTCATCCCTCATCCTTGGGTTCCCCGTTTTACATCCCGGCAGCGCGTCGAGGAAGAGCTTTCCGTATCGCTTGGTCTTCACGCGGCTGTCGAGGATCACGACGATGCCCTGGTCCGTCTTGCTCCGGATGAGCCGCCCGAACCCCTGTTTGAGCTTGATGACCGCTTCGGGCACTGAATAGTCCATGAACGGGTTGCCCCCCGCGCGCTTGATCGCGTCGAGCCGCGCCTCGATCACCGGCTCGTCCGGGACGGCGAAAGGGAGCTTGACGATAATCACGTTCCGCAGCGCGTCCCCCTGAACATCGATCCCCTGCCAGAAGCTGCTGGTCCCGAAAAGAACCGAATTGGGCGTCGATCGGAATCGCTCCAGCAGCATCCGCCGCGTCCCGCCCTGGCCGTGAACGAGCAGCGGGTAGCCCAACTCGTCCAGCGTCGGTTTCAGGCGGTTGGCGGCGTCGGCGAGCATCTTGTAGCTGGTGAAAAGGACGAACGCGCCACCGCGCGTCTTTTGAAGGTACTTCACGATCTTCTCGCACGCGGCCGGCAGGAATCGAAGCGTTTCGCTCGGCTCCGGCAGGTCGGTCTCGACATAAAGCGTCGCCTGCGACGCGTAATCGAACGGGGAGCCGAGCAGCAGCGTCTTCTCCTTCACGACGCCCAGCCGCGCCTTGATATAGGCGAACGCGTCGCCGCCGCCAGGGTTCGCCGGCGGGCGGCCCGGCGAGCGCGCCGGCGCGTCGTCGAGCGATCGCTCGGCCGCCACCGGCGCCCGGACGCGGGCGGCCGCCGTGCAGAGCGTCGCACTGGCGAGTGTCACGCTGTGCGCCTTCTCGAACAGCTCACGCTTCATCGCGTCGGCGACGCTGACGGGGGCCGCATGCAGCGACAGCTTGCGGCTGGAGCCCACCGCGACGCGGCCGCCGCGCGCGGATCGAGCGTTCGGCGCGGATCGAGCGCCAGGGGCGCCAAGACCGCCGCCGATCGGCCCGGGCGGCGCGCCTTCCATCCAGTAGACGGCCTCGGTCACGGTTTGCCCGATGATCGCATCGAGCATCTGGGCGAGCGCGGCGATTTTCTCGGCCGCACTGGAAAGCTCCGACAGGTCCTCGTCCTTTTCGATCGCGGGGAGCATCGCCTTCATGTGCAGGTCGAGCTCGCGCAGCTTCGGGGAGACGTCGTTCGCCACAAACCCCGGCGTGGCGATGCGGCCGTTGACGCGGCCGAAGTTCTCTTGCCAGTCGATGCACCGTTCAAAGAACCCCTCCACCCGCGGCACCAGGTCCACAACATCCCGAATCGCGTCGTTGGCCAGCGGGCCGTGCGCCGACAGCATGCCGCGGCCGCGTTTCACGTCGTAAAGGGCGCGCAACTGGTACGCGATGCCCGGCTCGGTGACTTTCAACCCGAAGTGGCTTCCGGCGACGTCTTCGACCGTGTGGGCCTCGTCGAGGATGACCGCATCGTACTTGGGGAGGTAGTTCACGCCGACCATCCGAAGCGACAGATCGGAAAAGAACAGCGCGTGGTTCACCACCAGGATCGTCCCGCCGTTCATTCGGCGCTTGGCCGACTGCCAGAAGCAGTCGTTGTAGAACGAGCACTTTTTGCCCAGACAGTTGCCGTGCTCGGCGCACACCTTGTCCCAGACGCCTGGAGCGGGCGAGACGGGCAGGTCGGAGAGGGAGCCGTCGGTCGTCTTCTGCGACCAGTCGTAAATCTGGTTGAGCGACTCAACCTGCGTGTCTTCGTCGAACATCACCTGTTGGCGTCGCAATGACTGGTCGAGCCGCCGCTTGCAGAGGTAGTTGCCGCGCCCTTTCACCAGGACGGCCGTGAACTCCTCCGGGTAGACCGCCCGGAGCAAGGGGATGTCCTTCTCGATGAGCTGTTCCTGAAGCGATATGGTGTGCGTGGAGATGACGACGCGTTTCTTGAACTTGGTGGCGTACTCGATCGCCGGCAGGAGATAGGCAAAGGACTTGCCGACACCGGTCCCCGCTTCGACGAGCAGGTGGTGGCCGTGGGAGAGGGCATCGCGGACGGCGGCCGCCATTTCGAGTTGCTGCGGGCGGAACTCATAGCGGCCGCCGAGGCGCCGAGAGATCGCCCCGGTTGGTCCGAGAATATCGTCAAGCGTGTCGGGCATTGGGCGAATATTAGCCTAACCGGCTGGTCCTGCACGCGGCGAGTGGACTTTCTCGCGTTCCGGTGATGGGCCCTTCCCGGAAGATTGCCGGTGGCGCGATCTGATCCGACGTGCCGCCGGTGCCCCCACAGTGCCCTCACCGGCGGGCCCTGTGCATGGTTGACAAGACCGACGGTGCGGGCACCGGCGGCAAATGTCCGCGGGCCGCAATCCGCTGTTTTTGAGGGAAATGAGCCAGCAGGGCAAGCTTCGCCACCCTTCCGACAGAGGAGTTGCGGGGTGAACCACGCCCAACACGCGAAATTCCACGCCGCTCCCCAATTTGAGCTTTACCCCACCGTCCGTTTTTCGGTATATTGCGGTGACATCGGCGCGGCCGGATCGAGAACGCGGATGAAGGGGATTTCCGTTTGCCCAATCCTGGACCGGCGTTATCTTACTACGTGGGGCAATCAGCCTGGGGAAATACCATCATGGCCAGACCGAATTTCAATCCGGCGGAGCACACCCCGCGCGTCGAGGATCTGTTCTGCACCCGCCGCGAATGGCTTCAAAAGACCGGCATGGGGATGGGGAGCCTCTCGCTGGCGATGATGCTCGGCTCCGGCCTGCTGGGCTCCAACGCCCAGGCGGCCGTCGCTTCGGCGGCCGGCCACGGGCCTCTTGCCCCCAAGCTTCCGCCGCTGCCATCGAAGGTGAAGCATGTGATTCACATTTTCGCCTCAGGCGCTCCGTCGCACGTCGATACCTGGGACCCCAAGCCCGCCCTGGCCAAGTACGCCGATCAGGCGCTGCCGGGCCTTTCGGGCGTCGCCTTCCCCAGCCCGTTCAAGTTCGAGAAGAAGGGGAAGAGCGGCATCGAAGTGAGCGAGGTCTTCTCGAAGCTCGGGGACCATGTGGATGAGATGTCGATCATCCGCTCGATGTGGACCGACGTTCCGGCGCATGAGCTGGCGTCGCGGTTCATCCACACCGGCTCGATCCAGATCCCCAAGCCCAGCCTCGGCTCGTGGGTGGTGTACGGGCTCGGCTCGGAGAACCAGAACCTCCCTGGGTTTATCACCTTCGGCGGCAACGCCGAATATCGCCAGGCTTCGTTCCTGCCCAGCCTCTACCAGGGCTCCAACGTCCAGTACTCAAAGGGGATGGCGCCGGACAAGGTGCTGCTCAACATCCACAACCCGTTCACCGGCGAGCAGGACCAGCGCTTCCAGCTTGATCTGGCGCAAGCTCAACGCGATGCATGCCGAGAAGCTGCACAAGGATGACCAGCTCGAAAGCCGGATCGAATCGTTCGAGATGGCCTTCAAGATGCAGACCGAGGCCACCGACGCCTTCGACCTCTCCAGAGAAAAGGCCGAGACGAAGGAACTCTACGGCACGACCGACCTCAGCGCGAAGCTGATGGTCGCCCGGCGGCTGGTGGAGAAGGGCGTGCGGTTTATCCAGATCGACGCCGGCGGCTGGGACATGCACAGCGATCTTGAAACGGCGATGCGCGCCTGCGCCGGCGACCATGACAAGGCGATCTCGGGCCTGCTCACTGACTTAAAGCAACGGGGCCTGCTCGCTTCGACCCTGGTGATCTGGGGCGGCGAATTCGGCCGCACGGTGACGGGGAACGATCGCGCCGCCAAGCCCGGCCGCGATCACAACGGCCGCGCCTTCTGCACCTGGCTGGCCGGGGGCGGCGTCAAGGGCGGCCACGTTCACGGCGCGACTGACGAATTCGGTGCGGCCGCCCAGACCGACAAGGTCCACATCCACGACCTTCACGCCACCATCCTGGCGCTGCTCGGTTTCGATCACACGAAGCTGACGTATCGGTACAACGGCCGCGACTTCCGGCTGACGGATAACTTCGGCGTGGTCTGCAAAGACATCATCGCTTAGAGACGTTGGCGGGCCGATTGGGGCGCCTCGCCTGACGGGAAGCGGAAGCGGCGGGGCAGCAGGGTTCTGGATGACATCGCGAATCGGCTTAGGTGGCCAGCGGCCATCTCCCGGCGCCGGTTGCGACAGGTCGATTGCATCGCCTGATCGGGGTACATACCAATGAGCAAACGATTCATCGCCGTCGTCGTCGCCACCGTCAGTTCGACGGCTGGGCTGGCCTTCGCCGCGTCGGTCGCCTCGACCCCGAAGCCCGCGCCGGCCGCAGCCGCGCCGAAGGTCACGGCGGCGCCCATGCCGGTCGGTATGCCCGCCGGAGGCCCTGGCGCGACTTCGACCGAGACGACCAAGGCCCCCGTGCTCACGCCCGAGCAGTCGCAGTTCTTCGAGAGCAAGGTGCGTCCGATCCTCGCGGCCAACTGCTACAAGTGCCATAGCGCCGAACAGGGGAAGGTTAGGGGCGGGCTTACGCTCGACACGCGCGAAGGATGGTGGAAAGGGGGCAAGAACGGCCCTGCGATCGTCCCCGGCGAGCCGGACCAGAGCCTGTTGATCAAGGCCATCCGCTACGCCGACCCGGACCTGCAGATGCCCGAAGCCGGCAAGCTGCCCGACAAGGACATCGCCGACCTGACAACCTGGGTGAAAATGGGCGCGCCCGACCCCCGCGGCGGCGGCGTGGCCAAGCTCACGGGCCTCACCGACGTCGCCCGCTCCCACTGGGCTTACCAGCCGGTCAAGAAAGTTGAAGTCCCCGCCGTGAAAGATGCCGCCTGGGCCAAGCAGCCGGTGGACGCGTTCATCCTGGCCAAGCTGGAACAGAACGGTCTGACCCCATCCCGCCCGGCGGCCCGTGAAACGCTGCTTCGTCGCGCCACCTATGACCTGACAGGCCTGCCCCCCACGCCCGAGGAACTTCACGCGTTCGTCATCGACCGTTCGCCCGATGCGTTTGAGAAGGTCGTCGATCGCCTCCTGGCCAGCACCCACTACGGTGAGCGGTGGGGCCGATACTGGCTCGACACCGCCCGCTACGCCGACACGACCGGCAGCGACGAAAAGAACGCCGAATACCGGTATGCCTACGCCTGGACCTACCGCGATTACGTGATTAAGGCGTTCAACGACGACAAGCCGTACGACCAGTTCCTTCTCGAACAGATCGCGGCCGATAAGCTCCCCAACGCCGACAAGAACCCGGACAGCCTTGCCGCGCTCGGCTTCCTCACCGTCGGCAAGCGGTTCCAGAACAGCAACGACACGATCGACGAACGGATCGACACCGTCACCAAGGCGACGCTCGGCCTGACCGTCTCCTGCGCCCGCTGCCACGATCACAAGTTCGACCCGATCCCCACCGCCGACTACTACTCGCTGCACGGCATCTTCTCCAGCACGATCGAACCGAAGGAGAAGCCGCTCGTCGGCCACGCCCCTTACCCCAAGCTTGCGGCCGAGTACGATCGGGAGTACGCCGACCTGGTCGTGAAGAACCGAGAGATTTATTACAAGCTGTTGGATGAAATCTCCGGCGATTTCCGCAAGAAGGCGACAGGGTACGTCCTGACCTCGCTCTACTCCGGCGGCCCGCACAAAGACCCGCTAAAGAAGCGCGAGGCGGTGAAGGAGTTCGACCTGTCGCAGGCCGGCAACGGCCAGCGTCAGACCGGCGCGAATGTGATGCGCCGGACCGACACCGTCTTCGCCCCGCTCCGCTGGTTCGCGGAACTCCCCGAGGGCAAGCTTTCGGAAGGGGCCGGGGAGGTCCTTGCGAAGATCGCGGCCGCCTCGCCCGATAAGGTGAACCCACACGTGGCGGCGGCGTTCAAGTCGGTTTCGCCGGCGTCGCTGAAGACCATGCACAACGTGGCGGAAGTCTACGGCCGCCTCTTCGCGTCGATCGACGGCCAGGCGAAGGCGTACATTCAGGCCAACCGCACCGCGGCCAGCGAAAAACTAAGCGGTGACAAAGTCCCAGGGCCTGATGCCGCGATGGTTCAGTTGTTCGAGGTGCCGATCAAGATCGAGCCGGCGCCGCTGATGAACATCGACCACCTGCGCGAAGTCGCTCCGAAGATGCTCCTCGGCGAAGGGGCGTACAGCTCCTTCGCGTTCGGCGAGCTGAATGCCCTGACGCTGACCCACCCTGGCGCGCAGGGCCGGGCGATGTGCGTTGTCGATGCCGATCAGCCCAAGGATTCGCCGATCTTTATTCGAGGCGACGCGTCGCAGAAGGGGAAGGTCACCCCGCGTCAGTTCCTGGAGATCCTCTCCGGCGCCGGCCGCAAGCCGTTCACGATCGGGAGCGGACGGCTGGAGCTCGCCCAGGCCATAGCCGATAAGTCCAACCCGCTGACCGCCCGCGTCATGGTGAACCGTGTCTGGATGCACCACTTTGGCCAGGGCTTTGTCTCCACGCCGGATAACCTGGGCGTGCAGTCCGAGACGCCGAGCCACCCGGAGCTGCTCGACTACCTTGCCACGCGATTCATGAACGAAGGGTGGAGCCTGAAGAAGCTGCACAAGATGGTCATGCTGACCAACACCTACCAGCAGAGCAGCGATACCAACGTCGCGTTCGCGAAGAAAGACCCTTACAACCGCCTGCTGTGGCGCGGCAACCTTCGCCGGCTGGACTTCGAGTCGATCCGCGACACGATGCTCCAGTTCACCGGCCGCCTCGATCGTGCGCTGGGCGGCAAGCCGGTGAACCTGACCGACGAGCCTTACAGCTACCGCCGCAGCGTGTACGGGTATGTCGATCGCGGGAATCTTCCCGAGCTTCTTTCCGAGTTCGACTACAGCGACCCCAATCGACCCAACAGCCAGCGGACGACGACGATCGTCCCCCAGCAGGCGCTGTTCTTCATGAACAGCCCGATGAGCGCCGACGTCGCCCGAAAGGTCTGCACGCGGCAGGAATTCCTCAAAGCGACGAACGACTACGATCGCGTCCGCGCCCTGTACGAAGTCCTCTATTCGCGGCAGCCCCGGCCGATCGAGGTGGACATGGCGGCCCAGTTCTACAACGCCCACGTCATCGCCTCGCGACAGGGCGGCCACGCCAACTCCGCGGAACGCGCCGCCCCCAAGCCAGAGAAGGTCGCCAGCAAGGCCCCCTCAATGACAAACGGCAAGGCCGCCATCCAGAACACCGGCGAGACTGTTGACCGCCGCCCGCTGACCGTCTGGGAGCTCTACGCCCAGGCGCTGCTGTTCACGAACGAGCTGGCGTATGTGAACTGACGGGCGGATTCGATAACAATTCCCTGCCGCCGATCCTCCTGAGGCAAGTTCTGACGGCCGCAGCCAGGCACTGGCTGAGTCGCCGCCGGATCGCTTGATCGTCGCCATCCTGGCGACATCGCTCGATCAGTTGGTCGCAAGTCTCGGCACATCAGTATCTTACCGCATCGCTGCTCATCGGTTGACGGTTGGCTCACTTGTCGCGGTGTTAGATGAGGCAAGCGAACAGGCGACGGCCGGCGATCTTGCCGCGCACCATGCGTAAGCACCTCTCCTTCCAAGCCCAACTCATTCGAAGACTCGGCGGCCTAGTCAGTGCGGACGCACGCACCGAGGCACGGCGATCAAGATCGGGATGGTCCGCACGGGAAGCATGGTGTCGCCGGATGACTCGACACCGATCGGAGCCTCCCGTTGCGGGCCCTATACGGGCACTCGCCGATCTCGCCAGGATGAACGACTACCCCCTGTCCTGCTCACCTTCCGACGAACGCGGCGCCTGTGATTGGACGGATAACCCGACCCCGCCCGGTGCGTTACGGATGTTCGGTGACGGGGCACTGCCGAGGGTTCAAGGTCGCCGGCGCCCCCTGTTTCTGACACGTCGCTCGGAACGGATCGGCACGGCTTAAGCCGCCGTGATCTTCCGGTAAATCTCTCCCTCGTTGATCGTCGGCGCGCTCCGGGCGGCCCTTGTGGAAGTAGGTCAGGCGGGTGTGGTCGATCCCCATCAGGTAGAGCATTGTCGCGTGGAGGTCGTGGACATGCATGCGGTCTTCGGTGGCGAAGAGGCCGACGTCGTCCGTCGCCCCGATCGTGCGGCCGCCCTGGACGCCGCCGCCGGCCATCCACATCGTGAAGCCGAACGGGTTGTGGTCGCGGCCGTCCCCCTTTTCGCTCATCGGGGTGCGGCCGAACTCGCCGCCCCAGACGACCAGCGTCTCGTCCAGCAGGCCGCGGCGCTTCAGGTCCGTCAGCAGGGCGGCCACGGGCTTGTCCATCTCGGCGCAGAGCGTCGAGTGGTTGCGATCCAGCCCCGAGTGGGCGTCCCACTTGCTGCCGGCGCCGTGATAGACCTGCACGAACCGGACCCCCCGCTCGACCATCCGCCGCGCCAGCAGGCAATTGCGGCCCATCGACTCCGTCGGCTTTTCGCCCATCCCGTATAACGCCTTCGTCTCCTCCGACTCGCTGGACAGATCGACGGCCTCGGGGGCTTCGGCCTGCATGCGGTAGGCGAGCTCGTAGCTTTTGATCCTCGCATCCAGCTCGCTGAGGTCGGCGCGATCTTCCAGGTGGCGGCGGTTCATCCGCTCGAGCAGGTCGAGTTTGGCCCGCTGCCGCGCGTCGCCGACGGATGCCGGCGTGCGAAGGTTGGCGATCGGGTCGGGGCCGTTCTGCAGCCGCGTCCCCTGGTAGAGCGCGGGCATGAACCCCGCGCCCCAGTTTCGCGGCCCGTTGACGGGCTGCGCGGTGGTGTCCGTCAGGACGACGAAGGCGGGAAGGTTCTGGTTCTCCGTCCCCAGCCCGTAGGTGACCCAGCTCCCCAGCGACGGGCGGCCGGCCAGGACCGAGCCGGTGTTCATCTGGCAGACGCCGCCCGAATGGTTGATCCCCTCGCCGACGCAGGAGCGAATCACAGCGACATCGTCGATCACCTTCGTCAGATGGGGCAGCCAGTCGCTTACCCACGTCCCGCCGCGGCCGTACCGCTTGAAGACCCGCTTGCACGCGAGCAGCGGCGACCCGGCCTCCCCCATGGCGGTGATCGGCCTGGGAAAGCTGTCGGGGAGCGGCTTGCCGGCAAGCTGGTTCAGGACGGGCTTAGGGTCGAACAGGTCGATATGGCTGGGCCCACCTTCCATGAACAGGAAGATGATGCTCTTTGCCGTCGCCGGGAAGTGCCCGACCTTGGGCATCAGCGGCGACACCGGGGCCGTCAACGGCGAGCCGAGCGCGGTCGTCGCGGCATGCAGCGGGCTCTGACCTAATAGGTACGCCATCGCCAGTGCGCCGAACCCACCCCCCGCGCGGGCGAGGAATTCACGGCGAGTCGCGGGGGACTGATGATGAGGAAGGCCCGGGATCGAGGTGAGGTTGTGTTGAGGACGCGTCGTCATGACAGTATTCCCGGCGTTCGAAGAAGAAAATCCGAAGCACGAAATCCCAAGGAAGCTGAAAGAACCGAAGCGGAAAAGGAACTCTTGAAACGCGCCACGTTATTCCTTCGGATTTCGAATTCCCGGCGTTCGAAGAAGAAAATTCGAAGCACGAAATCCGAAGGAAGCTGAAAGAACCGAAGCGGAAAAGGAAGCCTTGAAACGCGCCACAGTCCCCTGATCTTCGGTTTCTTCTTCGCCTCCTTTATTATTCCTTCGGATTTCGGATTTCGCACTTCGGATCATTTCGGATCGTGACTTCAATCCACGTACAAAAACTCATTCGAGTTCAAGATTGCATGGCAGAAATCGAGCAGCGCGGAGTCCATCTTTGGGGCGGCCCGGCCGGGCGCCGTCGGGTGGGCGGCCGCTTCGGTTTCGGGGCGGGCGGCGCGGACCAGGTCCGCCTGTAAGCCGGCGCTGTCTTTGAAGAAGCCGGTTTGCTCTTCAAACTTCCAATGCCCGACGGCCATTCCGCTCGCCTTGCCTTCGTTCCATAGCAGGTCGGCGGACGTCAGGGCGACTTTGCAGAGGCGGACCTCGCCGATCAGCCCGTCCCAGCCGGCGGCGTGGCCGCTGCTGGGGTCGCGGCCGCCGATGACGAACGGGCTGCGCGACGTGCAGGCGCCGATCAGCGTGTGCTTCACCGCGACCGATCGGAGCGGGGCGTCCATGTCCGAGACATCCTTAAGGTAAAACTTCACGCCCGCCTCGGTGGTGTCAGCCAGTCGAACGGCGGCCGCCACGTAGTAGGTCTTGTGCAGGTCGAGCCGCAGGTCCGACGCGATCACCTCGTACCCGTCGGCCTTTTCGCCGTCCGCGGACGTGGCGATCTGCAAGATGAGGTTCCGCGGCTGACACTTTGACTTTTCGCTCGTCACGCCCAGCGACCACCCGGGATGCTCCTGCGCCGTCCCACTGCGAGGCGATGACGCGAACGTTGGCATCCGGGTAGATCGATTCGAGAGAGATAAACGCTTCGACGGTGAACTCGCTCTCCGGCAGCGGGGCGGCCGCCGACGACGCGGGCAGGCGAAGCATGTCCGACGGCGCCGCGTTACGGACGACGATCGCCTCGCCCCCGTGGTGGGGCATGGTCTGCGTGAGCGGCCGATCGGCGGCGTCGGCCCCCGTGTCGGCCGCCGAGGCCAGTGCGGGCTTGCCGGGCTGGGCGGCGGCGTTCCGCGCCGCTTCCAGGAAGGCGGCAACGGCCGCCCGCTCGGCGTCGGTCGGGCGGCGGCCGTAAGCGAGGCGGTAGGCGGCGTCAATGCGCGCCGCGGGGTCGCCGCTTTCGGCATCGCGATCGAGGCGGGTCGCGAACGAGGCCGCCCGCTTCAGCGTGAACTCGCCGTTAATCATCAGCAGCGCCTGGGTCGCCGTCGTGGTGACGTTGCGCGAAGGGACGCTGCCGAAGCTCTCGGGCGCATCAAACGCCATGAGGAGCGGGTCTCTATTGTTGCGGACGGCCTTGGTGTAGATCGAGCGGCGGGGGGCGATCGGGTCGGCCGCCGGGCCGCCGGCGGAGGCGGGGTTGGCCTCCAACTCGCCGCTGACGGCAAGCATCGCGTCGCGCACCTGCTCCGAATCGAGCCGACGGGCATTCATCCGCCAGAGCCAGCGGTTCTCGGGGTCCTTGAGCCGCGCGACTTCGGGCATCGCCCGGACCGACGCCTGCCGGTACGTCGCGGAAGTCATAATCAGGCGGTGCATCCGCTTCATCGTCCAGGGCGTGCCGGCCGCCAGCCCGTCGGCCGCCGCCGGGCTGGTGAAGCGGGCGGTGAGCCAGTCAAGCAGTTCCGGGTGTGTCGGCGGCTCGCCAAGGCGGCCAAAGTCGCTGCTGGTCTTCACCAAGCCGCGGCCGAAGTGCCACTGCCAGAGGCGATTGACCATCACTCGGGTGGTCAGCGGGTTCGACGGCTCGGTTGCCCACTGCGCCAAGGCGGTGCGCCGCCCGGTGGAGGCGGCGCTGGCCGTGATCGGCGGGAGCGACAAGCCGGGCTTGCCGTCCAGGACGACCGGGCAGCCGGGGGCCAGCTCGCGGGATTGGGCGTCGCCGGGGATCGTTGTCGGCGGGGCGACTGGGCCGATGTCGGTCACCACGAACGCCGGCTGGAGCGGTTTGGGCTTCTCGTCGTCGAATTCGGCCAGCTTGTGGCGGAGGGCGGCGAGCTTTTCCTTCTCCTTGGCCTTGTCGCCCGCCTTCTCGGTGGCGTCGGCGACCTGGCGGCCGACGTAATAGGCGAGCTGCTGCTCGAGCGGCGTCCTCTCCGCCGCCGGCTTGGCCCAGATGGCCTGGGTCTCCGGTGGGAAGTGCTTCACCGCGTTATGTTCGGCGTTCTTGATCGCCTGGGCCTCCAGGGCGGCGATCTGCTGGCGGAGGTCCCGGGTTTTGTCTTCCCAGCGGCGCAGGGCCGCGTCGTAGGCCGCCTTCTGGTCATGCGTGGCCAGCACCAATTGATCCCGCGGCTGCAGCGGGGCAAAGAAGGCCTGCAGGCGGAAATAGTCGCTCTGGAGGAGTGGGTCGAACTTGTGGTCATGGCAGCGGCAGCACCCCATTGAGAGGCCCATGAGCATGTCGCTGGTGACGTCGGTGATGTCGTTGAGTGATTCCGAGCGGACGCGGGCGGCGTCTGGCGTGTTGTACTCGTACATCCCGCAGCGGAAGTACGTCGTGGCGACGAGCGAGTCCGGGTCTTCCGGCGCCAGCTCGTCGCCGGCCAGTTGCTGCGCGATGAAGCGGTCATACGGCTTGTCGCTGTTGAGCGAGCGGATGACCCAATCGCGATACGGCCAGACGTTGGGGCGATAGGCGTCCTGCTTAAAGCCGTCGCTCTCGGCGTAGCGGACCAGGTCGAGCCAGTGCCGCGCATAGCGCTCGCCGTACCGCGGGCTGGCGAGGAGGCGGTCGATCAGGGCCTCGTAGGCGCCCGGCGAAGGGTCGGTCACGAAGGCGTCCACCTCGGCCGGCGTCGGTGGCAGGCCATGGAGGTCGAACGTGGCGCGGCGGATAAGGGTGGCGCGGTCGGCCTCGGGGGCGGGCGTCAGCCCCTCGGCCGCCAGCCTGGCGAGGATGAAGGCGTCGATCGGGTTGCGGCACCACTTCGAGTCGGCAACCGTCGGTGGGGCTGAATCCTTCACCGGCTGGAACGACCAGAAGCCCCGGTCGCCATCGGTGATCGTGCGTTTCTTCCCCTTGCCGATCGACCCGGCGATGGCCGCGCTCGCCTGCGGCCACGGAGCGCCCATCCTGACCCACTCCGTCAGCACCCGAGCCTTGGCGGCCGGGAGCTGCTCATCCGGCGGCATCTGCAGGTCCGCATCTTTGTACCCGATCGCCGTGACCAGCTTCGACGCCTCCGGCTTGCCGGGGACCAGCACCACGCCGTTCTTGCCCCCCTTCAGCGCCGCATCGAGCGAATCGAGGCGCAGGCCGCCTTTCTGCTTCTTCTCGCCATGGCAGGAGATGCAGTTATCCGCCAGGAGCGGCCGCACCTGCGACTCGAAGAACGTTTGCTGCTCGGGCGAGACCACCGCCGCCCTCAAGCCCGAGGCCGGCACGATCCCACAGAGCGCTATCCCGACAAGCAGCAGACGTCGCATGTGCAAGATCCTGTCGTGAACGAGATGAAGCAACGGACCAATACCCTATACGACAAGCAAGGGAAAAGGTTGAGCGGGGTTGGCTGCCGTCGGACAGGGGGTGGCGATATCCGTCATCGAAGCGAAAGGTCGTAGAGGACGCGTGCCATCTCTTCTTGATGCTTCCGTCAGCATGGGCACCCGATCTGGAATGCCGCTCGCTGCCGAAGGAAATGTAGGGCGTGGTTCGCCACGCCGCACCAACTCGCGGCGTGGTGAACCACGCCCTACGTTTCGGGAAGGGAACGGCCCATCGGGCCGACCTTCCCGCGCGATTCTCGTCGGACGCCGGCGAGAGCGGCCAGATCCAACTCAGGGGAATCGGCCCGCGATCCAAAAGCGCTGATTTACAGGGAGGGGCGCTGGAACGCTACCGGTCGAGGAACACCCGCTTCAGGTGCCGATCAAAGGTGTTCTCTGTGACGTTCTTCGCGACGGTTGGCTCAAACTGCTGGAGCGCGTTCGTGTACCGATCGCCCATCTGGGCTGCCACCTTGAAGCCGACGTGCAGGAGCTGGCGGAAGTGAAGGTTGTAGGCCGGGTTGGCCTGGTCGTGCCGCAGGGTGGCGGCGTATTGCTCGCCCGACCAGCCGCCGATTTGCTCGGGCGTCGGAAGCTTCGCCTTGTCGATGTCGATCACCGTCGCGTACGGGGCGCACAACTCGTCGAAACGCGACAGAGCCTGGACATAGACCTCCTTGGCGATCTGCAACCCTTCGCCGCCGGCGCTGGCCAGGCCGATCAGCTCTTCGAGCCAGGTCGTCCCCGCCGTCTTGATGTGCAGCCCGGCCCCGGTGCGGCGAATCGCGCGGCGGATGGCGGGGTAGATCGAGAACTTGTCGCTGCCGGAGTGGACGCTGAGCTTCAGCCCGGCCGGGAGCCCGAACTCCCGAATCGCGAAGGCGATCACGGCCAGGTCGTCATTAAACTCTTTCTCGAACTGCGCGACGTTCCCCACGTAATCGACCCCCTTGTTAAAGCGGCCGGTGAACTTCGGCGCGATGGTCTGCACCGGGATCTTCTCGCCGGCGATGGCGGCCAGGATGAAGAACAGCTCCACCGGCGTCTGCGGCTGGTCCGTCTCATCCATCGACACCTCTGGCGACAAACCCGCCCGCGCCTTTCGCTTCGGCGATATATCGATAGACCTTCCCCGCCTCCTGCACGGCGTAGAGGTATTTGCGCGCGATCGCCTCGATTCGGTCGGCCGTCACGTCCATCGCCCCGTCGATCCCCGGGATCCGCAACGACCCCGCGAAGCGGCCGCTGGCGGATACGAACGCCCGAATTGACGCCTCCGACGCGGCCTTGCCGATGAAATCGGCCACATCGATCGTGAAGAAGTCGCTGGCGGCGAGGAATCGATCGACGGTCTTCAGCCCGATATGGTCGGCATCGACGAAGTAGGCCCCTTTCCAGCCCAGCGCCGCAACGGCCGCATCGGCTTCGGCCCGGACGCTGTCCGGTTCGCTGTGGACGATGTTGTGCTCGCGGTTGCTCTTGTTCCAGACCGGCGCGATCTCGACGCCGAGTTGCTTGGCCTTCACGAACGCCGCAAGCTGCGCCTTCCCTTGATGCGCAAAGCGGTCGCCGATCCCCATCGTGTATTTCGGAAGGTCCATGATGGCGCCTCGATCAGAAGAGATAAGCCTGCCCAGAGCGGCCGGGTTGGTCATTCACCGCGAAAGCCGACACCGGCACTCCGCCAAGGGCGGCCGGCCCGGTGATTCGAGAATACGTCGATGCACGGCGCGTGCAATGGCGAGATCGCGTCAAACGGCGATCGGAATTGTTGTTTCGCGACACAGCTTAAAGCGAGTCGGTGCGGAAGTGAGTTTTCGGCGTCGATCAGGTTTTCACCCCAAGCCGATGGCAAGTTCGGGAACAGTAGGGCTCGACGTCAGGTCATTGGGTATCCGCCGTTGACGCAGGAAGTGTGAAAGGCTTAGGTGACGAAGCTCACGTGATTAAGGGGAGTGGTTTGCCCTTTGGGTTTTCCACGGGTCTGATCGCGCTGGCGGCGCCTGGCCGAATGCGATTTGATTGCCTTTCATTTTCCCGGACGTTAAAACCGTTCCAACGCCGCGTTCGGCGAGCGGTTTGAATGAAGGAAGAGCCCATGCGGAGCGAGAACTTAAGATCCCTGCGATGCAAGATCTCGCGCGGGGGCTTTTCCGACGAACGGGTATTCAAAATTGAGTGGCTCGGATCCAGTTATAGCGGTGTTGCCTCAAGGCGGCATATGTGGGATGAGCGCGGTGCGGTGATCAAGGATGGCGAGCCCCCCTTGGATCAGTCGATCGAGGGCCTCGTCGCCGCGCGGATTATTGAGGTGGACGGGGATACGGTTTCGGTTTCGGTTCCGGATGGAGAGGTGATCCGACTTCCCGCTTCGCAACTTCTAGCTCGGCCGACGGGGGTAATGGAAAATGTACCTGTCTGATCGTGATTTGCGCTGGGCGATCGAGTGCGGAAACTTGATCGTTGACCCGAAGCCTGAAAAATTTGATTCGACTTCGATAGACCTTCATCTTGACTCGATCGACCAGGCCAAGATCTGGGATATAGACCAATTCAATTCCGATCAAAAAGTCAGCGGTCATGAGCCGGCAGAACTGCGTATCGGCAAGTTCTTATATCGGGATTTTGCCCCGCGATACCTGAAGCAACCACCATCCGAAGCGTCGCTCCCTGTCTTCCGTCGTGGCAATCAGATCATCGTCAAGCCGGGCGGCTTTTTGTTGTGGCAGACACGCGAGACTGTCGGAACGCCTGAAGAGGGCGCGGGCCTGATCTGCTTTGTGGACGGGAAGAGCACCCGCGCTCGGACCGGCATCCTCGTGCATCTTACCGCACCCACCATTCATGCGAGCTGGTCTGGCAAGATTACGCTCGAGATCGCCAATTTAGGGCCATTCAATTTTGTCTTGGAAGAAGGGGACGTTATTGCGCAAATTGTCGTTGCGACGATCTCAAGCGTTCCATCCGAGGCCATGAAGACAGGTTCTGTGACTTACCTACAAACTCAAGTGACTGGTGCAGCCGTTTGAGTCCGGTTACGTGTGCTCGCGGTGCTTGGGGTTCGGGAAGCATGGGGGGCGAGACTCGACATCTTAGGTCGTCGCGCCGTGCCTATCGCGAATGGATCTGCTTCCCATGAAAATACCCACATTCAAGCTGGCCATCCTTCTGCTGTTGCCGTCGTTGATTGCCGCCGGTCCGGCCACGCGCCCGCTGGCGAGGTTTGAGCCGGCCGACGGCGTCACGTATCACGGGCTTTGCCTGCCGGGCTACTGGGACGCCGCGGAGTTCAAGCAGCACCTCGAAAACTATCGCAAGAACGTCACCGATCGGCCGCTGGCGCTACACTCTTGGTTCGCGCATTGCCAGGAGCACGGCAAATGGCGCACCTGGCACTGGATGGACGCGACTCCCGACGGCGGCACGTGCGCGGGCGAAGCGAAGGGGTTTGCTGAACTGGATCGCACGCACGGTTTTGTGCCCGTCATCGCGTGGGCCTGGATGAACTTCGGCGACGAGGAGCATTCCCCGAAGCTGCAGGATGTCGTGGCGGGGAAGTACGATTGGTACCTGGATGACTGGATCAAGGGCGTCAGCGAGTTCAAAAGCCCGATTTTCATCCGCCCGAGCCATGAAATGGACGGCGATTGGTACCCGTACTCCGAGGGGTACAAAAAAGACCCGACGCGCAACACGGCGGCCGACTACATCGCCTACTGGAAGTACGTCGTTGACCGCTTTCGCAAGGCGGGCGTCAACAACGTCGCGTGGGTCTGGTGTGTGAACGGCGACCGCTCCGGCGGAAAAGATTGGCCCGATTACTACCCGGGCGACGACTACACCGATTGGCTGGCGATCGATCTGTACAGCGCTCGCAACCCCAAGGACGTGGTGGGCCAGTTCATGGATCTATACGGCAAGACCGGCAAGCCGATCATGATCCCCGAGGGAGGCACCGGCCCGGAGCAGACGAAGAACAACCCACATTACTCCGGCGACGCGGCTTGGGTGAAGGAGCTCTTTGACACAATTGACAGTACGCCGCGCATCAAGGCGCTCTGCTGGTTCCAATACGGCAGCCAGTGGGACGTCGAGCGCGACGCGGGGCAGTTGGCGGAGTACCGGCGGCGCATCGGCGAAGCACGCTATGCGGAGCCCTTCGCGGGTCGCGCCACAAATTAACGCTGGGCCGGCTTCCCCCTCTCCCGGTACCCCGGGGAAGGGCTGGGGGCCCTAACCCTCCCCCGGGGTACCGGGGGAGGGGACCAGAGAGGAACAACGTCGGGCAAAAGGGTTGAACCTTCTTGTTCTCTAATTCCCCGGCGTCGGCGGGGCCGACGGGGCCGCCCCGATGCCGCCGGCGACCCAGGGTGTTACGCCATACTCAAACGCGCCGGCGTCGGGGGCGGTGCCGGCGAAGCCATTGGTGTACGGGGCGTATTGGGCCCCTCGTCGATCGCGGCCGCCCCGGGCTTCAGGGTGTAATTGGCCGATCCGTCGAGCGTGGGGCTCACGAACACCTTCGTTGACAACGCCAGGTTGTTGATGAACACCGCGCGAGTCGGTCTGCGCCGTGCCGACGAAGATGTTGTTCTGGAAGACCGAGCCGACCATGTCGCGCACCGCCGTCGAGGCGACGCTGATCCCGCCGACCAGCGTGTTGTTGATCAGCAGGTTGTCGTTGCTCGGCTCATTCAGCTTTGTCGCCGACGTGCAGTCGTATGCGAGGTTGTGGTCCAGGATGAAGTGCAGGCAGCCATTGTCGAGGAAGAGCCCGACGCCGCCGTAACCGCCGGTCTTCACGCCCCACACGTCGTTATAGGCGACGTAGGTCCCCATCGCGTCGGTGCCGTAGGCGTAGATCGCCCCGACATCGGTCGTCTGCAGGCCCGCGTCGTGGATCAGGTTGAACATCACCTGCGACTGCGTCGTGTGGCTCATCCGGATGCCGTTGCGGCCGGTGTTGTAGATCGTGTTCTTATAAATGATGTGCGCCGAGCCCCCCATGTTGACGGCGGCGCCGTTCCCGCCGCCGTAGTCGGCGTCGTGGATGATGTTGTTCGCGACAATGTCGGAGTACCCGTCCACGAAAACCGCGTGGCCGGCGCAGTAGGCGATGGTGGAGCCGCGGATCTCGTTGTGGTCGCCGGCGAAGTAGACGGCCGCGTCCTGCGGACGCTCGTCCCAGCCGACATCCTGCACCATGAAGTGCGAGCCGTAGGTGATGTTGTCCGAGATGAACCGGACGTGCGTCGTCGAGGTGTTGGAGGTGATGGCGGCCGAGAAGGCGTTGACGCCGAACACGTCGATGTACCCCAGCCCCGACAGGTTCCACGCGTACTGCCGATGCCGCGCTTCGATCTTGCCGTTGGGGTTCGATCCGTCCGGCGCATAGACGTAAAGGTTCCCGCTCGCGTCGTGGAACCACTCCCCCGGGCTATCCAGGGCCTGGAGCTTGCCGAAGAGGTAATACTTGTTCCCTTTGACGGTCCCTTCGAGCGCGCTGTTGCGGTTGTAGGTGAACGTGAGATAGCCGGGGCCGGACGCGGTGACCAGGCCGGTCTGATTGACCCATCCCTGCCCGTTGCCAATGTGGATGTAGGAGCCGACCCAGAAGCCGCTTTTCGCGGTCAGGTGGTAATCGGAGATCGTCGCCGTATTCATCCCGGTGTCCGGCCCCGTCGATGTCGCGGCGCTGATGGTGTACGTGGATGGATGGGACACCACACCGGCGGCCGTGTTTGGGAAGCGCGCCTCGTTCAGCATCAAGCCGTTGAAGAAGACCTGGTTCCGCCCCTCGCCCAGGTCCCATGGCTGCGTCGCCCTGTAGATGTTGCCCGAGTAGGGCACGAACCCGTTGACTGCATCCGCGCCATCGATCACCACGTTTTCGCCGTTGTACGCGGTGTAGGTGATGTGAGCGGCCGCCGTGCCCGAATGGGCCGGCGTGACCGTCTCCCGATAGTTGCCGCCGCGGATGAAGACGGTATCCCCCGGCTGGGCGAGAGTCGCGGCCTGCTGAATCGTGCGAAAGGGCTGGGCCAGGGAGCCGGGGTTGGCATCCGTGCCCGCGGTGGAGACGTACCAGGCTGAGAGGAGCGTGCGGCCCTCAAGCGATTCGGCGGCGGCGACGGCCCGTCGCGGGTCGGCCGCCCGCCGGGCGCGGTTCTTGACGTTCGGCAGGTACGCGGGATCGACACGCCGATGATCGGTGGGTTCAGGCATTCGCTTCTCTCCACTCCGTGGATGTTAAATTGAGCAGGCTACTCCGCGAGGGTTCGCCGGAAGCGGCGGAGCAGGGCTTATCGGCCCGGCTGGCGGCAGAGGCGTAATCTAAGTTAGACGTAGGCGCTTGCAACAAGGTTCGACCGGCGATTGACCAAGCGGGCAGGCAACCCCTCTTCCGCGGCCGTTCCTTTCTCCCTCTCCCGGTACGCCGGGGGAGGGAAGGGTGGGGGTTCGGCGTTAATCCCCGCATTCAGGCCGCCTCCCTATCCCTCAAGCCCCCTTCCTACCCCTCCCCCGGGGTGCCGGGAGAGGGGACCCGATGCGAAGTCGGGGACGACGGCGATCACTCATGCCGCAGGGCGTCGATGGGGCTCATTCGGGCGGCCATGACGGCGGGGTAGAGGCCGAAGCCGACGCCGATCAGGCCGCTAACGGCGAAGGAGCCGACGACACTCCAGGTGGCGATGGAAAATGGGTAGCTTTTGTCGCTGAAGAGGGCGACGACGATCGGGCCCACTTTCGCCAGGGCGATCCCCAGCGCGATGCCCATCAGGCCGCCACTTAAGGAGATGAGCGTCGTTTCGATCAGGAACTGCAGCGTGATGTGCTTCCGCTTGGCGCGAGGGCCCGGCGGATGCCGATTTCGCGGGTGCGCTCGGTCACGCTGGCGAGCATGATGTTCATGATCCCGATCCCGCCGACCAGCAGGGAGACGAAGGCGATGCCGCCGAAGACGAAGTTGAAGATCTTCTGCTGGGCCTCGGCCGCCCGGAGGATGGAGATGGGGGCTTTCACCTCCACGTCGAGTCGCGGGCTGACGGCGAGGTCGAGCGAGCCGCTGCGCTGCTGGATGCCGAGCAAGTGCTCGGCGCGGGCGGCCGTCGGTTCGACATCGGCGACGCTGTCCACCTTCAGCCAGATCTCCGACAGCTCGATCTTCTTCCGCTCCTGCGAGCCGGCCAGCCGCTTGATGATCACGCTGCCGAAGGTGTCGCGGGCGAGCGACAGGGGGAAGTAGAGGTCCATGTCCAGGTCGCGGTTGACCGAGCCCGAGCCTGCGCCGGCGCGAAGGCCGGTGGGTTCAAGCACGCCGACGACGGTGAGGATGAGCGTGCCGCTGCCGGCCGTGCCGACGCGGATTGTCTGATCGAGCGGGTCTTCGAAGGGGAACAATTGGCGGGCCGCCTCGGCGCCGATCACGCAGACGCTGCTGCGGGTGGGGTCGTTGTATTCGTCCCAGTTGAACAGGCGGCCGCGGGCCGGCCGCAGGTTGATGATGTCGAAGATGTCGGGGTTGGTGCCGATGGCGTTCGCCGAGACGCGGAGTTCGCCGCGGACGACTTTCTGCTCGGTATCGCGGAGGGGGACGATGCTGCGGACCTCGGCCAGGGTCTGGAGCCGGGCGAGGTCGGGGTCGCGCAGGCCGTAATCGAGGATGCGCTGCGTCTTGGAGCTGGCGTCGGAGCTTTCGGGGGGCTTGACCGAGCGGATGAGGATGTTGGTGGCGCCGAGCTGCTGGAGTTGTTCGAGGGCGGCCTGTTTGGCGCCTTCGCCGATGGCGACCATAAGGATGACGGCCGCCACGCCAAGGATGATCCCCAGCGCCGTGAGCAGGCTGCGGAGCTTGTGCAGCCGGAGGTTCTTCAACCCGAGGCGGAACGTCTCATAGAAAAAGTTTAACATCGCTGCGGGCTGTCGGTTGTGAGGGTTGTTGGAGCGGGCGCGATTGGGTCGCCGGCCGCGGGCGCGCGGCGGCCGGATGCCGCTCCCGTGAGTCTATGTATGCCCCGGCCGTCGCTTCTGTTGACTGGCGATCCGCGGGATGGGTCGGGACGGGTACGGCCGCCTTTTTTGGCACGTTCTGGGAAAGCCGACGTCCTCGTTGGCTCGGCGCCGAAGGCAGACGGGGGACGTCGGCGTCCCCAGGTCCAGAGCTCCGGAACGGCCAACAAGAGATGGGCACGCTGCGCCGCCGGCGGGTCATCTGTCCATTTGACGGGCGAGCGGCGATGTCGGAGAACAGCCCCGTGGCGCTTCGATGTGCGGTGCGAAGGAGATCAGCTCTATGGAACAGACGCTTTTTGAAAAGATCATCGCCCGGCAGATCCCGGCTACGATCGCATATGAGGACGATGCGTGCATCGTTATCCACGACATCTCACCGCAGGCGCCGACGCATCTGTTGGTGATCCCCAAGCGTGTGATCCCGACGCTGAATGACCTTTTGCCCGGCGACGCGGAACTGGTGGGAAAGCTTTTTTTGGTCGCGGGGCGGGTGATGGCGGAGCTGGGCCACACGGATTATCGGACGGTGATCAACTGCGGCCGCGGCGCGCAGCAGTCGGTCTTCCACCTTCATTTGCACGTCCTCGCCGGCCGCCCGTTTACGTGGCCGCCGGGATGAGCGAGGCGAAAAAAGAAGACACCGGCTTTCAGGGCTCGGTGTCTTCCGGAGGGGAGAAAATGCGCCGTTGCGCGGGTTATCAATTTCTTACGACGGATGCTAGCACGGCGAAAAAGTTGGTCAAGCAAGCTCCCGTGCCCCACCGGGATTATTTGAGATCTCGCCGCCGGAAATAGCATCGTCCTCGGCGGATTCGGAACTCTAGAAATTCTTGAGGAGCGAAAGTTGCGACGCTCGGTGGGTAAAACGTATGGCGGCTAACACGACGATGCCGCTGCAGGAGGGCGACGGCGATTCGGGATGCTGTATCGGCGGAGCGTGTCGCCGCGTCTTACGGGCCGGGCTGCCACGGCCGCACCAGTTCTTGGACGGCCGCCTGAATGCGTTCCGTCGCGGCCTCGAGGTGCGGGCGGCTCATCCCGGATCGGTCAAAGTCCACTTCGGGGCCGAAGCGCAACGTCGCCTCGTTCGGAGTGAGAACCGCCCGGAGCATGCTCTGGCCTCGTTGTGTCCCATCAAGGAACGCGGGGTAGACCGGCGCACGGGTGCGAATGGCCATCATGGCGACGCCCGTATGAAAGGGGAGCAGTTCGCGGGCGGGGGCAATTTTGCCTTCGGGGAAGATGCCGAGCACACGACCCCGTTCGAGCGCTCGCAGCGCCGCCCGGGTGGCGGCGGTATCGCGTCCGGTCCGTTCGACGGGGATCGAGTCGGCGGCTTTGAAGACCCAGCGCAACCCCTTCAGTTCGTAATATTCGCGAGCCATCATCCAGACGATCGGCCGCTTGCAGACCGCCTGGATCAACAGGGGGTCAAGGCCGCTGGTGTGATTGCAGACCAGGATAACGGGGCCCGATTTGGGGAGCGGCTGCGCCTGGCGAACCACCACGCGGTGATAGGCTCGGGTCAGCAGGACGTTTCCGAGCGTGAGCACTTTCAGCAGGGTGGTTCGCTCCGACGCCGGCCCCCCCGGTTGGAATGAAGACGATCCGTCGCCACGATTTCGCTCCCGTTTGCTCACGCCGCCTGAAATACCGGAACGCCCCCGCGGCCGCCACCGAAAAAAGGGGTCAGAAGGTATTTCCCGGCGCGAAGCTTTTTTGTTACGTCGCCTTGAGGGCTCCGCCGATGCGGTCGGTGACGGCTTCAAGGTCCTTCTCCGCGCGGATCAGTTCCTTTGTCTTCTCGATGACTTTTTGTTCGTGATCGAAATCGGTGCCGTCAACGGCCTGCTCTCGTGTCGTTTCGGCGTCGTGGAAGCGGGCTTTCGCGTCGCTAAACTCGGACAGAAGCTCGTCGGAGACTTTTGCCAGGCCGACATCGCCAACGGAGGGTGAAGGTAATTCTGTCATCAGGTGCCTCGGGGTAAACGTTCGGCGGTCAGCTAAAAAGATGAACTGAGTGTCGCCGCAAATGGAATGCCCTGCAAAGACTAATGGTTCGCTCCGTTTCGAAATTTCGGGGCTGGGAGGAGTTTCGGTTGAGACGATGGTTACGTGCCTGGGTTACGTGCCTGCCCCGGCTTCGGCTGCGGCTGGCGACCATGTAGCAGGCACACTCCGTGTGCCGTGTGCCGTCTGCCGGCGTTCAGCGACGAAGCGGTTTGAGATGACGGCGAACGGCACATGGAATGTGCCTGCTACTTGCGAACGAACCACCGTACCGTCCGGCCGCGGGACCGGGCGGTTTTGAGCAACTCCCGCCGCCCCGGCGCATGTTTTCGATTGTCGTAGAACTTTCCGGGGTTAAAGTACGTCAAGAGTCGAAGTGCGCTTTCCGCGTGCGAAACAGCGGGCTCCTGCTCGCGGTATGACAGACTGTGATCGATAGCCGAGCGCGTTCGCCGGATTGGGCCGTGTTTCGTCAGGCGCGGCGGCGGGGATTTGCGGGGATTCACGAGGGTTTCCACATCATGTTTTCGATGCCTCCATCTGCGGTCACGCGTGGTTCGACCCGAGTCGTCGTCTTGGCGCTCTCGGCGGCGCTGGTGTGGGCGGCCGCGGGTTGGCACGCGGCCGGTGCGGCCCCCTCGACCCCGGCGATGCCGGCGGCCGCGGGGCCTACGAAGGACAAGGTCGCCACAGGCAAGACGCCGGCGCCTCTGCCGAAGAAGCCGCTCGTCTGGGGCACCAACAACACGCTGGCGCTTTCGCAGCAGCAGAAGACCGACAAGCTGATTCTCTACTACTTTTCCGGGTCGGGCTGGGATGACTTCACCCAGGAACTGGACGACCAAGTCCTGAACACCGATCTCTTCCGTGACTGGGCGGAGGCGAACGTTATCCCGTTCCGCGTCGATTTCCCCAAGGACCGGGACGGGCAGAGCAGGACCGTCGCCAAGCAGAATGAGGCGCTGAAACTCCAGTTCAACATCTCCAAGGTGCCGATGTTCCTGTTCGTTGACTCCGCCGGCGACGTCCAGGCGCGGGTGGGCTATGACACCGCGCGGCTCCGTCCCCCGCCCGAGGAGACGAAGGGTAACCCCAAGGCCTGGATCGCCTACTGCGACAGCGTCGTCAAAGCCAAGCCACCGACGGAAGAGCTGAAGGTCGCCAAGAGCCTGAAGGAAGCCGTCGCTTATTCGCGAAAGAACGCCATCCCGCTTGCCCTGTTCATCTCGCAGGGGAACAACCCGACCCTGCAGAAGGACAAGGAGGCGATCATGAAGCACCCCGCGTTCAGTCGCTTCTGCAATAAGAATATGTCATTCCTGAACGTGCAGTGGCCCGAGGCGTCGGACACGAGCCCGGCGGCCGTCGAGATGCGGGCGTTCGGGGCGCAGTGGAAGTTTGGCCCGGCGCCGCTGGAGATTGTCGTCTGGAGCCCGGCCGGCCTGGGCGAGTTTAAGGATCAGATCACCAGCGTCAGCCTCGTGAATATCTTCCCGCTGCTCAAGCGGCTGAACGACGACCTTCCGAAGATCGACTACAACGGCGGCTGGCTCGACGACTATCGCCTCGCCCGCGCGATCTCCAGCCAGCAGAAGAAGGACATGTTCATCAGCTTTACGCAGCTCGACGACGCGAGCTGGAGCAGCCAGTGGGATAAGGAGATCTATCAAACCGACGAGTTCAAAAAGTACGCCCACGACAACCTGGTGCTGCTGCGGGTCGATTTCCCCAAGGCGGCCACCCAGCCGGCCGCCCTGGCCGAGCAAAACCGGATGCTCGCGGACATGTACGCCATTCGCGGGTATCCGACGATGATCTTCCTCAACCCGCTGGGTCAGAAGATCGGGAGTTCGTATTACAAGAAGGGTGGCGTCGCCACGTTCATCAAGTCGCTGGAAGACCTGCGTCGCGCCGATCACGACCGCCGTGTGCTCCCAAGCGAAGAGGCGGCGAAGGGGTCGTAATCGCGATTTTGAAACGATTTCCTAAGAAACAAAATTAGCGGCCGTAGAACTCTTCGGCGGATTGTGGATCGAAGAGGGCGGGCGGCTCCTTCGTGGCACTGGTGGCCGGAAACGCCGCTTCCGGCATCTTTGATCGCGGCGGATGTCGAACGGTCCAGCACACGCGGCCGCACGACGGACGCCTTTCACAATTAGAAAAATAGTTTGCACGATGGTGCGACGGAAGGCACAATCGTCCATCGGACTGTGCGACAGTCAGTCTGTAAGCGGTAAAGGGGGCAGGCCATGGCGGCCTGCGCAGATCGGTTAGCGCGGGAACTCGTGGCCGGAAGGAGTTTGAGGGATAAGGAAGCCGGCTCGGGCTGCGTGAACGCTGATCGTGTTGTCAGGGTCGTCTATCGGTGCCAAGGCGGCATTCGGAAGTGGCGGGCCTGAAGATGTAGGACTCGATCGCTGTTACACGCGACAAAACCAGCACTTGGCGACGGTTGTCACGCGGAGGTGACGATCGGGGCCTGAAGCCTTTCGGCGCATTGCGCCGCGGCTTAGGCCATACGCCTCGGTGCGATGGCGCTGTCGCGATCACCCGCCTGAATGAGCCCACCCCGAACCCCATCTGTCTGACGCATTCGACTGACTTGGCTCCGCTGTCGATCCAGTTCGGCGGCGATGTTCGATAGCAAATGAGGCTGCAGTGGGTTGGCGCGGAGCGTCTGTCGGGCCTGTCGAAAGTCGTATCATCGAAAGCCGTATCGTTGAAGGTCGTATAACCTGTGCCCGTCCTCGTCGCGTGCGCACCGCGCTGCGATGTGAGAAGGCCTGTTTCGGTGTCGCAGTTGAGCCACGGTCGGCGTTCAGCGCCGCGTCCGGCATTCCGGCGCATCTTGGAGAAATGACATATGCTTAGGTCGAGCACCCTTCGCAAGGCCGGTCTGGCGATCATCGCCGCCGCGGGCTTTGCACTTGCGGTCCCTATCGCAACGTCGGTCAGCTTCGCCGCGCCCGTGACTTCAGCCTTCGGCGACGCCCGACATGGACAATAACGCGACCCCCGGCCACCGGCGTCGAATGAGCGAGACCGAGCTCAATCGCCTTCGGATGCTGGAAATCCAGTCCGGCGCGTTCCATGACGCCCACAAGGAGGCCACGGCGATGACGCTCGTCGGGCCGCCGCTGTCGGACCGCGAGAAGGTCCTCCAGGCGGTCAACCGCCTGGCTTTCGGCCCGCGCCCGGCGAAGTCACCGAGATCCTGAAGAGGGGGACGGATGACCCGTACCTGGTCTGGGCGAAGGAACAGCTCAACCCCGACAAGATCGACGATCACGAGCTTGACGAGCTGATCAACGAGCGGTTCCCCTACGTCAAGCTCTCGACGGAGCAGCTCCGCAAGCAGTACCCCTACAAGGGCGAAGGGGAGAAGGACTGGACGACGATCCGTGACGGGTTGCCCCAGGTCGTCCTGACCCGCGCCGCCTTGAGCAAGCGCGAGTTCAAGGAAGTCATGTGCGAGTTCTGGCGCGAGCACTTCTGCGTGGACAACTCGCCGGGCGAGCAGAAGGTGCGGTCTTGGGCGGCCCTTCGCTACGAGGAAGACGTCATCCGCAAGAACGCGTTCGGCAAGTTCAAGGACATGCTGTTCGCCTCGGCCACCCACCCGGCGATGCTGGAATACCTTGACAACGCCGTCAGCCACGCCCACGCCTGGAATGAAAACTATGCCCGCGAGGTGATGGAGCTGCACACGCTCGGCGTCGATCACGGCTACAACAACAATGACGTGGTCGAGCTGTCCAAGGCCCTCACCGGCTGGGGCTATGACAAGAAGTACAACTTCGTCTTCTCCTCCGAAAAGCACGAGCCGGGCCTCAAGCGCTTCATGGGGATGACCCTCGAAGAAGGGCAGGCGGGTGGCGAGAAGGCCTTGTACGCCCTGGCCACGCACCCCAACACCGCCAACTTCATCGCCCGCAAGCTCTGCGTCTACCTGGTGAACGACGCCCCGTCGGACGCCTACGTCAATAAGATCGCCGGCGTCTTCTCCAGCAGCGGCGGCGACCTGCCCAAGGTCTACGAAGCGATCATCACCAGCCCCGAATTCGTGTCGCGTGAGAACTATCGCGCCAAGTTCAAGACCCCGTTCGAATTCGTCGTCAGCGCGATTCGGGCCACGGATTCGACCGTGACCGAGGCCGCCCCGACCTGCAAGGACCTGGCCAAGATGGGCGAGCAGATCTACGCCTGCCCCGATCCGACCGGCTACTACGACCGGGCCGAAGCCTGGATGGATTCCGGCGTGCTCACCAGCCGCTGGGATTACTCGCTGCGGCTGCTTCGCGGGAACGAGGGGGGCCTGAAGCCGGCCGCCGCCCTGATCGAGCACTACAAGGCGATGAAGCCCGACGACCAGCTCAAATCGATGGTGAAGGACCTGATCGGCGACGATGTTGGCGATCGGACCCGTCAGACGCTGGTGAAGGCGTCGAGCGAGAACGATCAGGCCCGCATGATGGCAGTCCTGATCGGTTCCCCGTCGTTCCAGCAGCAGTAGAGATCAATGAGTGCCCCTTTCGCGGCGCCCGTGCGCCGCGAAAGGGCGGACCCTGACGTTGCACAACCCAAAAAGACCAGGCCCCAGAGACCAATTTTCAACCTTCGGCCCTTGCAGCGGCAGATCGCCGACCGGCCGACCATCCGAGGCAGTCCTATGAGCACTTCTCGACGCGACTTCCTGACGAATTCTGGCCTGGCCATCATGGCGGGCGCGGCCGGCTACATGAGCACGGACCATTGGCTCCGTGGCGCCGACCTGACGACGGTCGGGCAGCCGATGAACGGCACGGCCCATGAGGACGACCGGATCCGTCCGACGATCGTCACGATCTTCCTCCGCGGCGGGGCGGACGCGCTCAACGCGATCGTCCCCTACGGCGACGAAAACTATTACAGCCTCCGCCCGAACATCTCGATCCCCGAGCGGCCGAAGAAGGACAAAGCCGTCCTGAAGCTGTCGAAGAAGATCGGCGGCGGCTACTGGGGCATCAACCCCTACATGGAATCGCTCCTGCCGATGGTCGAAGAGGGCAAGTGCGCCCTGCTGATGAACACGGGCTCGCCGAACGGCACCCGCAGCCACTTCAGCGCCCAGGACTACATGGAACGCGGCGCCCCCGGCGACCCGCGCGTCACCAACGGCTGGCTGAACCGCTATCTCGAAGCAACCAAGAAGCAGACCGACGCCCCCCTCCGCGGGCTGTGCGCCATGACCCTGCTGCCCCGCGCGCTCCGCGGCGAGTACCCCGTCCTGGCCGGCTCGAACCGGTCCGAAGAAATGGACCTCTTCGAAGACCTCTACGCCTCGTCCAACCTCGCCAATCAGACCGCTCGCGACGGGGCCATGGGCGAAAAGGGCTCACGCCTGGATGACCGGCCCGGCGATGAGACGCGCAAGCGCCAGCTCACCAGCGATTGGGCGCGTGACCTGATCAGCCAGTCGGGCACCAACGCCGTCGCCCGCATCAAGGCGCTCGAAGCGGCCGAGGCCAAGGCCAGCGCCGCCGAGTACCCCAACGGCGGCCTTGGCCATCAGCTCCGCACGATCGCCCAGGTAATCAAGGCCAACGTGGGCCTCGAAGTCGCCCAGGCCGATTACGGCGGCTGGGATCACCACAGCGACGAGGGCGAAGCCGGCGGCAAGCACAGCAAGATGCTTCAGAACCTGTCGGAGAGCATCGTCGCTTTCACAAAAGACCTGGGCCCGCGGATGGATCGCGTCATGGTGCTGGTCATGAGCGAATTCGGCCGCACCGCCAAGGAGAATGGCGCTCGCGGCACCGATCACGGCCGCGGTGGCATGATGATCGCGGTCGGCAACATGGTTGCCGCCCCGCACGTCCTGGCCGGCACGAGCAACGGCATGGCCGACCTGGAAGACGGCCGCTTCCAGCCCGTCCACATTGACTATCGCTCGGTCTTCGCGGAATCGCTCGCCCGCCTCTACAGCATCGATCCCTTCAAGCTCGGCCTCTTCCCCAACTGGAAGCCGACCAACAAGGATTACGTCGGGTTCATGAACCAGGTGAAGCTGACCTGAGCTGACAACGACGCTTCATGATCGCAAACCAACGAGACGGGCGCCGCAAGGCGCCCGTCTCTGCGTTGTGGAACTTTGTCAGCCCGCGCGCCCGTGGCTTGGCGGCCGCCGACATCCGCCCGGGGAGCGGCCCCGGCGAAATCGCAGTTGCAACGTATGGCGTGGTAAACCGCGCCCTACGGAATTCCGCACTTCGGCACCGGCACCTGGGCGGAGCGTAGGTCGTCGCCACGAGTGACCGTGGCCGGCCGCCGCACACTCCGAGAGGCAACCGCGATCGCGGCTCAATCCGACCAACCTTGACGCACCACGGCGCGGCTCGATCGATTGGACGCGATGCGCTCATCAATGAATATCTCTCTACCGTCCTCCCTCAGATCGTGGGTTGAGCGCCCAGTGGTGGAGCGCGGCTACTGCAACGCCAGCGAGTAGGTTCGCGATGTTCTTCACCGCGAGCAGGCCGCCGACGCACGTTCGCGTGTGGAGGATCGCCTGATTGAATCGCTCGAAGAGCGGACCGGCCAAGCCAATGGCGCGGAAGGACTGAAGACGCGCGGGTACACGGCATCAAGCTGGCCAATCATGATGCGATATTTCAGACGATCGGGCTGGAGATGGGTTGCCGCAAAGTCAATCGGAGTCGGCTTACGACGCGACGGGCTACTGGCGTAGTGAACCACGGCCTACGACGTCCGACGACGCGATCAGACTACCGGCTGATGTCATCGGCCTTTGGCCCGTCTGGGAACACGGTCGGCCAGACTCGCAGCGCTTCCTGCCGCTGCTCCGGCGTCAGGGCGGCCAGCACTTCCTTGGCCGTCTCGGCTTCGTACGTCGTCAGCCATGCCTCGTCATGCTCGGCGGGGGCCTTTCCTTTGCCTTTCGCTTTCGCGACCCGGCGCTGCATATCCTCGTCGTACAATTTCTGGAGCCGCTTGCCGAGCGTGACGCGGGGCTTGTCCTGGTCCAACGGCAAGTTCAGTTGCCGGGTCACGTCGGTGAGAAGGAGCAAGAAAAGCTCCGCCTGGTTTTGCGGCTTTTTGACGAATTCCCGGGCGTTGGCGAGCTTCTCCCCGTAGACCTGCTCGATCTCCTTTTGTCGCTTTTCCAGCGTCTTGCCCGCCTCGGCGAGGAATTTCTCCTTTGTCTCATTCCCTCGAGCCACTCGGGCCGCTCCGTCGTGGACCTCATTGGCATTGGCGAACGCAAATGCTTTCTCCGGCGGCAGGTGAACGTCCAAATCGCTGATCTTCGAGGCAAGGAACCTCTGTCGCGTCTCCTCAATGACCGGCTTCAGAATCGCGTCGTCGATCTTGCCCGGCGGAGGCGTCTTTGCTCCCGAAGCACCATGGGTGAGGATCGCCACTGCCGCGAGAAGGACGCCGAACGCCCGGCCGCCGAAGTTGCTTCCGCCAGCCATGATCCCTCCGATGAGTTGAGTGCCCCTCGCCAGGCCCCCTTAGAGGCAATGAATTTAAACGCGCGTTGTGCAACCGGCAACCACGGTTTCCCAGGCGGCTCGAGCGGGCGCGACAGAGCGGGCTTTCGCGAACCGATACGCGGCTCGGACGCTCTCTTTTCGCCGCCACGCGCAGCGCGCATCGCACGAAGTGCGGGCCGTCCCACTTCCTATCGAAACGTCTCAGAGACGCTCACGCAATCGGCAGGATCGGCAACTCGGTCGGCCGGGGCGAGTTGATCATTTCCACTCCGGTAGCCGACACCGCGACGATCACCTCGAGTCGAACGCCGAAGCGGCCGGGAAGGTAGATGCCGGGCTCGATGCTGAAAACCATCCCCTCTTCAAGCACCTCGTCGTTCCCCTGAACCATGAACGGCGGCTCATGGACCTGCAAGCCCAGCCCGTGGCCGGTGCGGTGGAGGAAGTGCGGGCCGTAGCCCGCCCCACTGATCACATCGCGGGCGGCGCGGTCGATGGACGCACAGGACACGCCGGGACGAACGGCGTCAATGGCGGCCTGCTGGGCGTCGCGGACCACGCGGTAGACGGTGGCGAGCTCCGGGTCGGCCGGGTGCCCTATGCATGCCGTGACGGTGATGTCGCTGTGATACCCGCTGGGGCCGCGGGTGCCGAAATCGAGGAGGATCACTTCGCCGGCGGCCAGCGGGCGGACGCTGGTCTCATGATGGGGCAGGGCGGCGTTGGGCCCGGCCGCGATGATGGTGAAGGCGGCGGTGCTCGTGGGGGCGCGGCGGAGCAGCGCTTCCCGCAGGTCGCGGTCGATGTTGGCTTCCGTGCGGCCGGGGCGGCAGAAGGAGAGAGCCTCGGCGATGGTAAGGTCCACATCGCGGCCGGCATCCCGCAGGGCCTGAAGCTCGGCGGCGTCTTTCCGGGCACGCAGGCGGCGCATCACGCGGCTGGCCCGGGAGAGCGCGGCGCCGGCGGCCGCGTCGCGGAGGTCGAGCAGGAAGGTGGCACGGGCTTCGTCGTCGAAAGCGATCGATCGCGCCCCTGCGATCGCCTCGGCGAGCGCCGGCCCATACCCCTCGGCATCGTCCCAAGGTCGCACGGATTGGCCGGGGAGAACGTGCGGCTCGAGCTGTGGCACGTTCATGGACGGCACGACCCAGCGCGCGGGGCCGTCCCGCCGGATGACGAGGCAGAAGAGCCGTTCACCGGCGTGGCCGTGGGCGAAGCCGGAGAGATAGAGCAGGTCGGCGCCGGGGGTCAGCAGGAGCGCATCCACATCGGCCGCCGCCATCGCCGCGAGGGTTCGGGCGAGACGATCGGCGTAGATGGCTGCTGGTGCGCTCATTGAACCGTAGGGCGTGGTTCACCACGCCGTTTCATGCACCGTCGGATGGATCGGTCCATGGCGTGGCAAGCCACGCCCTACTACATCGGTTCCGATGCCTTAGCACTACAGCGCTGAATAGCCGTAAAGCCTTGCCAAAAAAGAGAGATCTGAAGCACGAAATCCCAGGGAAGCAGAAAAGAAGGCGAAGCGGAAAACGATGCTCCTTCCGCATCCGCTTTCATCGGTTTTCTTTCTTTCCGCTTGGTCATTCCTTCGGATTTCGGGCTTCGGATTTTGCCTCCTTCGTTCCGCCGCGATTCGCGAGGTAGCGCTGTAGTGTTAGGCGCCGCGCGGTGGCAGCGTAAGCGCCTTCACGCGGATGATCGGCCCGCTGTTTTGCAGGCGGTCGAGCAGGGCGGCCGGGGGCTCGCTGTCGGTCTTGATCACCATCAGCGCCGTCGCCGCGCCGTCCTTGCCGACGAAGCGGCTGATGACCATGTCCGCGATGTTCACCTTCTCATCACCGAAGCTCGTCCCGACCATGCCGATGACACCGGGCGTATCGCGGTTGATCACGACCACCATGTGGCCTTCGGGGACCATGTCCATCGCGTAGTCGTCGATCCGCAGGATGCGGGGCAGCCCGTCGGCGTAGACCGTCCCGAGGATGCGATGGCTTTCGCCATTGGGCCCGTCGGCGCGAACGCCGACAATGTCGCCCACCAGCCCGGCCGGCGGGCTCGGCTCGTGAATCTGCACCAACTCGATCCCGCGGCTGCGGGCCAGGTGCTCGACATTGATGACGTTGACCGGCGGCGTCAGGTGGGGCTTGAGCAGCTCCACCGTCGCCAGCTTCAGCAGCGTCTCCATGAGCTTGGGGGCGCGGGTGCCGCTGGCCCGGAGGGTCAGTGACTTGTAGCCGGAGTCGGAGAAGCCGGCCAGCAGCGCGCCGATCCGGCGGGCCAGGTCGGCGAAGGGGGCTTCGTCGGGCGGAAGGTCCAGCTTCAACTTGCCGGCGTTCACCGCGCCGCGGATCTCGCCGTGGTTCAGATAGGCGACGATCGCCTTGCACGCCTCGACGCTGACGGCGGTCTGGGCCTCGTCGGTGCTCGCTCCCAGGTGCGGCGTCAGGACCACGTTTTCAAGGCCGAACAGGGGATGGTCCTTCGCCGGCGGCTCGGTCTCATAGACGTCGAGCGCGGCGCCGGCGATCTTCTTCGCCTTCAGGGCTTCGGCCAGGGCGATCTCGTCCACCACTTCGCCGCGGCTGTCGTTGATCACCAGCAGGTTCGGGCGGCACTTGCCGAACAGCCGCTCGCGGTTGAGCAGGTGCTTGGTCCCCGCGCCGCCGGGCACGTGGAACGTGATCACATCCACCTGGGCCAGGAACTCGTCGAAGTCCCGGATCAGCTTCACCTTGCCGTCCAGCGCGTGATCGGCGGTGAAGAACGGGTCGAACCCGATGACGGTCATCTCCATCGCGATCGCCCGGCTGGCGACGGTCTGCCCGATGCGGCCGAGCCCGACAACGCCGAGCGTCTTCCCGGCCAACTGCGTGCCTTGATAGATGCTCCGCTTCTTCCATTCCAGCGCGCCCGTGGTGAGGCCAACATGAGCCTGCGGGATCTTCCGCGCCAGGCTCATCATCAGGGCCAGGGCATGCTCGGCGGTGGAGAGGGTTGAGGCGGCCGCGGTGTTGAGGACCAGGATCCCTTTCCCCGTCGCCGCGGGGAGATCGATGTTGTCCACGCCGACGCCGGCGCGGGCGATCGCCTTCAGGTTGCCGTGGTTCTCGAGCACCTTGGCGGTCACCTTGGCGCCCGAACGGACGATGAGGGCGTCGTAAGCGGGGACTTCGGCCGCCAGCTCCGCTTCCTTCAGGCCGACTTTCTCATCGAACGAGATCCCCGATTGTTTCAGGAAATCCAACCCTTCGGAGGCGAGCTTGTCGGCAACGAGAATGCGCATGGCGGCAGATCCCTTCTAGATCATGTAGGAGCGAAAGGGCCGGATGGTAGAAAAGAGCGGCCGGGGAGGCAAGGAGCGCGCGGGGGCGCCGGAAGCGTATGACGACGTTGACGCGAAAATGCTGAAGGCGAAACGCTGAATGCCGAATGCCGAATGGCGGAGCGGTCGGAGAGGCCGCCGTGCCGGAATCCCATCCCGCATCGACGAGCGGCCCGAAACGACGCCCCACCCGCGGATTCAGTCAGCATCCAGCATTTTCAGCATTCAGCGTTTGCTCCTCTACCGCAGCCAGTGCATGCAGAGGCTGGCCAGGCCGAGTGTCGCGAAGAAGCCGCAGCAGTCGGTCACCGTTGTGGCGACGATCGTCGCCGATTGAGCTGGGTCGAAGCCGAGCCATTTCATGGTGAAGGGGATGATGACGCCGCTCGTGCAGGCCAGAAAGTGGTTGATCGTCAGCGCCGCCCCGATCACGATCCCCAGCGCCAAGCCGTGTTCATGATAGTGAAAGAGGGTGGCGATGGCCGCCGTGATCACTCCGATGATGATGCCGGTGAGCGCGCCGACGATCGCTTCGCGATAGAGGATTCTCCAGAGCAAACGTCGGTTCACCTCCCCGAGCGCGATGCCTCGAATCGCGACGGCCATGGCCTGCGCGCGGCGTTGCCTCCCATCCCCGAGACGATCGTCTGATAGGCCGCCAGGACCGGCAGGGCGGCGATGGTCTGCTGGAACATCCCGACGACGGCCGCCGCCATGAACGCTGTCAGCAGGTTCACCTGGAGCCACCAGACCCGCTTCTTGAACGAATACTGCCAGGGGCTGGTGAGCCGCTCCTCGGCGCCGGCGCCGAACATCTTCTGGACGTCTTCGGTGGCTTCTTCTTCGATGACGTCGGCCATGTCGTCAAAGGTGACGATGCCAAGGAGGCGATTGCGGGCGTCCACAACGGGCATGGCGAGGTACCCTTTGCGGCGCATTTCACGGGCGACCTGTTCCTGATCCATCGTGGCGGGGACGCTGGCGACGTTCGGCCGCATGATGGTGGAGATGCTTCGTTCGGGGCGGGCGAGGATCAGGTCGCGCATCGACAGGACGCCGATCAGGTGGTTTCGGCGATCGACGACATAGACGTAAAACATTTGCTCGCGCTCTTCATTGAAGCGGCGCAGCTCGGTAATCGCCTGTTCGACCGACAGCCCCTCGGGCAGCGAGGTGACGTGGGGCGTCATGATGCCGCCGGCGGTGTCCGGCGGGTACTTTTCCAGCTCGCGGACTTCCTCCGCCTCGGCGGCGTCCATCTCGTCGAGGATCGCCTTATGCTGGGCGGCCGGGACGTGCTCCAGCACGTCCACGGCGTCGTCTCGGTCCATCGCCGAGACGACCATCGACGCCTCGGGCGCTTCCATGTCCGACAGGACGCCGGCGGCGAGCGACGGCTCCATCTCCGACAGGATCGCGCCGGCGGTTTCCGGGTCCAGGTACTCCGCGACGTCGGCGGCCGCGTCGGCGGTCATCGTCTCCAGCACATCCGCCCCGTCCGCCGCCGGGATCTCTTCGATCTGCGTCGCGACGTCGCGCGATTCGTCCTCGCTCTCGCGCGTGGAAGGGCGGCCGCCGGCGCGCGTCGAGCGCGGGCTCCTCGTCCGGCCCGCGCGTCGGGGCCGCGCCGCCTTCCTTTGCCGCATGCGCGGTATCGTTGTCAGGATCGATCATGACGCGTTCTCCCTCCCGTTCGCGGGGCCCGGTCGATCGGTTGGCCGCTTCTCCGTCGCCGCCGGCGGCAAATCGTCGAGCCGCGGCGATCTTATTGTGCTCGGAAGCAGCCGCAACCGAACGCGGGTCAAAATCCCCGCGGAAGGGTGATCTGCTTCACGCAGCGACGCCGGGGCAAGGGTTCCCTATGGTGATCCCTCGGAATTGCGGCGAAAAGGCTTGGATGAATGTTGAATCGATCCCCGGTGCGAGTGTAACGTCGGCCCCTGGGGCGGCCGGTTAACTCTACAGCGCTAGTCGTGTACGGCTGTGCGATGGAAAAAGTCAAAGTCCGAAGCACGCACGAACTCCGAACGAATGAGCAAGGGGCAAAGCAGAAACCGGATGCACACGACTGCGGCCGTTTCCGCTTCGTCTTCGTTTCAGCGTCCTTGAGGTTTCGTGCTTCAGATTTCTCCTGTTCGCAAGGTTTTCAATGACGAAGCAGTGCTCTGAGTCGAAGTTGTCCCTGACCCATTCCACGCGTGCGGCGATTCGAGCCGCCGGTCGAGCGCGTGGGGTCAGTTCGGGCACGTGTTGTGAGACCCTTGAGCGACGCGAGCTGTTGACGGCCGCGAACGCATGGTACGTGGCGCCCGCCGGGAACAACGCCAACCCGGGGACGCTCGCCGCGCCATTTCAGACGATTCAGAAGGCGGCGACGCTGGCTCATCCAGGGGATACGGTCTTCATTCGCGCGGGCACCTATCACGAGACCGTCACGCCGCGTTACTCGGGGACGGCTTCGTCGCCGATCACGTTCACGGCGTACAACGGCGAGAATGTCATCGTCGATGGAGCGGACGCGGTCACCGGCTGGACAAAGTACAAGAACTCGATCTTCCAGGCGCCGCAGGCCTGGGACCTGGGGGCGGGCCAGAACCAGGTCTTCGTGGACGGGAAGATGATGATCGAGGCGCGGTGGCCCAACACGTCGCTCGATCTGTTGAAGCCGACGTTGTCCCACGTGCAATCGGGATCGACGCCGCTCTTCTGGGCCCCCTCGGTGACTGACCCGCGCATGCTGGAGAAGGCGTCGGTGGCGAACGATCGGATCGCGGCCGCCTATTACGGGCTGGACTTATCGATCCCCGTGGCATTCACGGATGGGCTGACTCACCGTGTCGCCCTCTACTGTGCGGATTACGACAAGCAGGGGCGCGCCCAGACGCTGACCGTGACCAACAGCGCCGACGGGACGACGCTTGCGACGCTTGCCGTGCCGAACCTGACCGGCGGCGTATGGCTGGTGTTCGACGTGGGCGGGAGCGTGTCGTTCAATTTCCACTGCACGCATGGTCCGAACGCCGTGTGTGAAGGCGTCTTCCTTGACCCGTCGGCCAGCGCCTCGCCGGCGCCTGGCGTGACCGGCGCGGCGATGTTGGTCGCCACCGACACCTCCACCATTGGGAACTGGATGGGCGTTTACGGGTCGCAGGGGTACTTGATCGCCGACGACACCCACAGCGTTCCGGCTTATGCCTCGGTCGGACAGGGCCAGATGTTCATCATTGACCCGGCGGTGGCCAAAACCGGGATCGACTGGACCGGCGCGACGATCAACATCACGCCGGGCCAGAACTGGGTCGCCGATACGGGGACGGTACTGGCCTCTTCCGGCGGCCGCCTGACCATCACCCTGCCGGCGCTGGCCAACTCGACCACTGCAGATCGGCGGCCCCGTCGCCGGGAACCCCTACTACCTCACCGGCAAGTTCCAGGCGCTCGACGCCCCCACTGAATGGTTCCGCGACCCCAGCGGCACGCTCTACCTATGGGCCCCCAAGAGCGACAACCCGATTACCCATACCGTCGAGGCCAAGGCGCGGCAGTACGGGTTTTACCTGCGTTCGCGAAGTTACATCACGGTCTCCGGCATTCATCTGTTCGCCTGCACCATTTACTCCTCAGGCTCGACGGGCCTGCTGATCACCGGGGTCGGGGCGCAATATCTGTCCAACTTCGGCGCCAAAGTGACGGACGGGTGGGGGGCGCCCTATGACAGCGGCATCCTCCTGTACGGCAACAACAATACGATCTCGAACAGCACAATCGAGTACAGCGCGGGCAACGGGATCACCCTGGCGGGGAATAACAACATTGCGCGAAACAACGTCGTCCTGAATGTTGATTACAGCGCGACCGACGCGGCCGGCGTGCGCGTCATCGGCAACGGGAACGTCGTTGACCACAACACGATCTACCGCGCCGGCCGCGACGGCGTGCAGTTCTCCACGTCCCTGCGGACGAAGGTCACCTACAACATCGTTCACGACGTCATGCTGCTGACGCAGGATGGGGGCGGCCTCTACACCTACGGGACCGACGGGACGGGGAGCGAGATCGGTAACAACATCGTCTACAACGTGCGTTCGGGCGGGTACGGGGCGGTCGGCATCTTCCTCGACAACGGGTGCATGAACTACTTCATTCACAACAACAAGGTCTACAACACCACCGATGCGATACGGCTCGCGCCGCCGAGCCATGACGAGCTGGTCCAGTACAACGACCTGATCGGCGACCAGCACAGCGTCGAGACGTACGGCACCTTCGACATGGCCGGATCAATGTTCTATTACAACGTGCTCGGAGGCCTGGCGCTGATCACGCCCCAGGCGTTCCAGATGGGGAATGTCACGACGGGGGACAAGGCGGGCATGTTCTTCGCCGGCTCGACTCTGCCGCTGCCGGCCTAGTGATTCGTTCCGTTCAAATTTGGGGGACCGCACGGGAGCCTGAGTCCATTGTAGCAGGCACACTCCGTGTGCCGTCCGCCGGTTTCCAGCGACGCCGCCGTGCCAGATCACGGCGGACGGCACATGGAACGTGCCTGCTACTCTACGATCGCGCCATCCCGTCTCCGCCCGTCGCTGGGCCCGCACTTCTCGGTGGAATGGCCCACTCGCCCGCGCGGCCGCAAGAACAACCCCCCGTTCGTGCCGGTTTGCGGGAGCGATGATGTCATGATCGGTGGTTCCGTTTTGCAATTGCTAAAGAATCGCTAACAACTCGCAAAGATGTGGATCCGCAAGACGCACGCGGGAAGATCATCCGCGCCCGAAGCTGTCGCCGAAACCCACGCGACGTGGCAAATTGGCAAGTGATGCGTATCATGTTCAGCGGCCGGGCCAGCACCTTACAGCGGCACCGCGCCGAAGGGCCTTCAAAGGGTGGAAGTTGGGATACCAACTTCCTGCGGCTCACAGAACCTTAATATAACAACCATTTTGCCCTTAATGTGGGCTCGTTGAAGTGATTGGCTGTGCCTACCTGGGCGGAATGATCCGCTCGGGTGATCGTCAGCGACTCCTTATGGCTCACCTGATTTTTATCGCCAAAGGACGGGATGTTGGCATGTTCCGTCTGACGGGCCATGACGGCCCGGTCACGCTGGGCCGCGACGTGGACTGTGAGATCTTCGTCCCCGATGTCTTCGTTTCCCGCGTCCACTGCCGTTTCGAGCCCATCCCCGACATGCCGGACGGGTGGGCCATCGTCGATGCCCGCAGCACCAACGGCATCTGGTTCCGCGGCCGACCCGTCTTTCGCCGAATCCTGAAAAAAGGGGACACGATCGAAATCGGTTCGGTCGCGTTCCAGTACGACGATCTGGACCTGGCCCCGTCGCTCTCCTCCCCCACCCCTTACGGCGCCGGCTCTTCCGTCGCGGCGCTGATGGACACGATCTTCACCCAGGGGATGCGGCCGTCGCAGTTCCTCCGCAAGGCGAAGAAAAAACCGCAGTGGGTCCGGGCCGCCGAACAAGCCGAGGCCGACCGCCGCGCCCAGGAGGAGGCCGCCGCCCGGGAAGCGGCGGAAATCGCCGAACGGCTCAACTTCAACGACCAGACCGAACTCGATATTGAAGCCCAGATCAACGAGGAGGCGGCCGACCTCAAGCCGGCCCTCGTGCTGGTGTCGGCGGAGCTTGTCTCCCGAGCGTTGGGCATTCTTGAGGGCGGCCGCCCAGTTGACGGGATGGTCGGGGCCGGGGTCGAAGCCGGCGCGTATGCCGAACTCGGCGCCGCCGGCGATGCCGGCTCGCAGCTTCAAACTTTGCTTCCCGACGCCGCCGGGGGCCCGGGCGGGCTGCCTGGTGCGTCGGCCGGCGAGGCTCCGGGCCGCCTCCCCGGCGGGGCAATCAATAGAGCCGACAACCTTGCCCTGGTCCCGGCCAACGCGATGACGGCGGGCCAGAAGAAGAACCTCTGGGAAGAAGCGTTCGGCGCCGCCTCGGACGCCGCCGACGCCGATACCAAAGAGGGCCGCAAGCGGAAGAAAGAAGCCGAGAAGGCGGCAAAAGCCGCTGAAAAATCCGCGAAGGCCGCCGCCAAGAAAGGTGGCGCCGCGCCCGCCGAACCGATCGTCAGCACCAAGCGCCTCTTCGGCGAAGTGATCTCGGACTTCAAGGAGCGTTTCGCCAACCCGGCTTCGATGGAGGAGATCATGGACAACATCCGTGACAACCCTCGTCGGTTCGCCGTCGCGGCCCTGATCACCTTCTTGCTTGTCGGCGGCGTCGTCTTCTACTTAAACAGCGGCCCCAAATACAAGCCGCCGCCGCGATTCCTGCTGAATGGCAAGCCGAATCCTGCGTATCAGGAGTCGGCCGACAATTAAGGGGTACGCAGCTTGTTACTGCATTCGCTGCTTGCTGAATCGGTTGATCTCGACCGTTCAATCTTCCGCTGTTGGGATGCATCGCGTCATGTCAACCCCCTCCGTTTCGTGCACCAAAATCGACGTTTCTCGTTAGCCGGACCTTCCCCAGCGCATTCCCGCCAAGCCCCTTGACGCGGATGATGACAACTCAAACCATAACGCACCGGTCAACGCCGCACCCCTACCCATTTCGACGTGGACGGCGTGTCGCAATTTGCGCTCTTTTTGCTCTTTATCGCCGTCCTCCTCACGTTCGGCCGGACGTATTTTAACGACTTCGCCGGTTTCGATAATGACCTCACGCTCATCGACAACCCGCGAATGAACCCCGAGCCTCCAAAGACCGCCTTTGAAGAATGCTTGTGGTATTGGGCTCATCCGGCATGGGACCTCTATTTCCCCGTGACCTGTCAGATATGGGGGCTGTTGGCGAGTTTGCCCGGGTCGCACCGGGGCGGGCCCAGTGGCCCCCTCGACGCGGCCCCGTTCCACGCCGCCAGTATCGTCGTTCACTTTGGCAGTTCACTCGTGGTTTTCCGACTGTTGCGGCGGCTGACCCGCCAAACATGGCCGGCCCTGGCAGGTGCGGCACTGTTCAGCCTTCACCCACTTCAGGTCGAGTCGGTCGCCTGGGCGTCCGGGTTGAAGGACCTTCTCGCCGGCTTCTTCTCTCTTGCCGCCTTAAGTGAATACATGCTCTACGTTCGGCGACGGCCAGAAGAGGGGCTCGTCGACGGCCAGCCGGCACGATCGTGGTGGCCGATGGGCCGGGCGATCCTCCTCATGACACTGGCGATCCTGTCCAAGCCGTCGGCGATGGTCTTGCCCGCCGTTGCGATCGTTGTCGATCGCTTTGTCATTCACCGACCCTGGCGCGACGTCTTTCGGTCGTCCTGGCCGTTGATCGTCTTCGCGTTGCCTTGGGCCGTCGTCGCGAAGTTCGTCCAGTCGGCCGCAACGGTGGAGCCGACGCCGTTGGCTTACCGTCCCCTCGTGGTAGGCGATACTCTGGCATTTTATCTTTCGAAGCTGGTCTTGCCGGTCGGCCTCGCCCCTCATTACGGACGCATCTTCTCGATCGTCCTGCAGCATGGTTGGCTGGCCTGGACGTGGGCGATTCCGGCCGTGGTTGGATTGGTGATCTGGCGGGCAGGGCGTGGCCGACCGTGGCTGCTGGGCTCGGCGTTGACGGTTGTCGTCGCCCTCGGGCCGGTCCTTGGCCTGACGAAATTCGATTACCAGCGATTGAGCGGTGTCGCGGATCATTACATGTACCTGCCCATGCTGGGCCCTGCCATTGCAATCGCCTTCGCTCTGGCAGGCTCGAAGACGTCAAGATACCGCTTGTTTTTCCAGGTGGTCGTGGCCACGTTGCTCTGTGCTTGCGGCATGGCGGCGTGGGTGCAGGCCGGCTACTGGAGCGATCAGCGGGCCCTTTGGAAGCACACGGTGGCCGTCGCGCCGGACAGCTTCGCGGCGTATCAGACCCTGGCGATTTTTGAGCTCGATAACCACGATTACGAGGACGCGGTCCGCACGGCAGCACGAGCCGTCGCGATTCATCCGGGGTATGTGAAGGGATTTATTACGCTGGCGATGGCCCAGATGGACGCGAAGAAGATGAACGAAGCCGAGTTGTCGACAAGGCGCGCCATTCAACTACAGCCCGGCAGCGCCGACGCTCACAACATGGCCGGGATTATCTGTGCCCGTACCAATCGGCCGGGCGAGGCCGAGGTGGAATTTCGAGAGGCGATCAGGCTCGACCCGGAATTCCGGGCGCCTTTGACGAATCTTGCCCGTCTGAACAACGCCGCGCCGGCGACGCGGTCGCTCCCACTGCTCGGGCTGGATTGATCGCGATGCGCCACCCGACGCCCCGCAGACTCGAGGCCCCTCCGCAGATCCGCAACCCTTCCGTAAGCAATTCGACAAGATTTCATTAGTTGGTGGATGCGTGGTTGCGAGGCTGTAGATTCGTCCATCCACCGGTGTGGCGCGGTTGTTGGTTATCGGCACCGGTCGCTGATTTTTACTTCAGACGTGTCTTGCACATCAATGCGCCTGTTCGCTGGGCCGAAGATGATCGGACGTTCGCGAGAAGTCGGGTCGGCCTGAATGCGACAACGAATGGCTCTGGAATTATTTGAAGCCTAATGCCTGATCAATACGCCGCCTATAGAAGGCGGATTGAATAGTCTTCACGAAGGAGCGAGGAGGGTTTTTCAGGGTCGCTTTGACCCACCACTCGCCCAGGGAAATCGGATCGGCCGATTGATCGGCGTCCGAAGCTTTATAAGGAGCGCTCGATGCGCAATCGTAAACGTCAGGGTTTCACCCTGATCGAACTGCTCGTCGTGATCGGGATCATCGCGATCCTGATTTCGATTCTTCTGCCGGCCCTAAACCGCGCCCGCGAGACCGCTGCCACGATCAAGTGCGCCGCGAACCTCCGCAGCGTCGGCCAGGCCATGGCCACGTACTCGTCCGAGAACAACGGCTACCTGCCGGCCTCGTACAACTACCGTGGTTCGTACGTTGGGACCGACGGCAGCCAGCAGCCGTACGGCGCCGTCTACGGGTACGTGCACTGGAGCTCGCTGCTGATCGGGACGGTCAGCACCGATGCGTTCAAGTGCCCGGCGATCGCCAATGGCGGTCTTCCCGCCTGTCAGCCCTCGAACCCGAACGACTTCGACCCCGACCAGAAGCCCGACGTCACCTCGGGTGACGCGTCCAAGGGTATCGACGCCACGGTCACCCGCAACGTGACCGGCCGACTGATCGGCCCGAATGTCTGCCCAGGCACGGGTGATTCGTACTATGGCGACGATCAGGCACCGCGCATGGCCTACACCCTCAACGAGGGACTCTGCCCCCGTCCGAAGTACGTCGCTTCGCCCGCCACCTTCGGCAGCACTGCGAACCAGAACGTTGCTCGTACCGAGCACAACATCCAGGTCCAGCAGGTCAAGAACGCGGTGACCACGATTTTGGCTACCGAGTTCGTTGACGAGTGGGGAATCGTTGCGGGCACCTCGCGTGGCAACGGCAGCAATGGTGCCGCCGTCTGCAAGAGCCACCGTCCGATCCAGGCTTGGCGTGCTGCTGGCACCAGCGCGGGTGACAATGATAAGAACATCAACCCTGCGCAGACCCTCGATATCACCGCCATGACCACCGACATCAAGATCCGTAAGTCCGTGGCGACGGATCTCTGGGGCGTTAGCGCTGGCGCTGGCATCTATAACGCTGTTGGTCCGGCGACCACCAACCCTGGCTACGTCCAGTCGTTCGACCTCGTCCGTGACTTCAAGTCCGGCCTCTGCGCCTCCACGGGCTCGAAGGCTACCCTCACGGTGCCCTCTCGTCAGACTCGCCTTGATTGGGTCGGCCGCAACCACCCGGGCACTGGCAAGTTTGCCACGGACAACTTCTCGAACTTCCTCTACGTTGACGGCCACGTCGAAACCAAGAGCATCCTGAAGACGATCCCGGCGGACCTCGGTTCGATCAACACCGGCAACTGGGAATGGGGCGACCCCTTCACCCTCGCCACCTACCAGATCAGCCCGGACGGCAACTAAGCTGTCTTGCCTGAAGAGGTTTTGACTGGGTTAGAGTCGTACATCCAGTCAGTCGATCACTGGGCGCGGTCGGGAAACCGGCCGCGCCGAATTTGTCTGCAAGGGTGTCCCAGGCCCAACTCGATGGTAGACTGCCGACCGGCAGTCCGCCCCGAATCGATGACCCGACCGACGAAGAGGAGGCCATCGTGCATCAGCACGCCGTACCCGGAACCGATCGAGCCGCCGCTTTCTCGCGACTCCCGTCGCCGCAAGAGGCGTGCGTCCCCGCCCTGTCACGGCGCCCGGCGGCCGCTCGAGCCGCGTTCACGCTCGTGGAGCTTCTGGTTGTCATTGGTGTGATCGGCGTGCTCATTGCCATCCTGCTGCCGGCTCTGCAGAAAGCCCGCGACACGGCATACATGATCAAATGCTCCGCCAACCTGCGGAGCATCGGGCAGGGCATGGCCATCTATGTGGCCGAGAACAACGGCTACCTTCCCAGCGCCTACGAGTACCGAGACTCGAGCATCTCAACTGACGGACAAACTCAGACGCCGGCGACGCCCGTCTACGGGTACGTGCATTGGTCATCGTTCCTCCTCGGAACGATCCCGGGGGACCAATTTAAATGCCCGTCCATGTCGAGCGGGGGACTCCCGGCCGCCGATCCTCCCTCCGGGAATGGGAACTTTGACAGCAATCAGACGACCGAGACGTCGGACGTAGCAAGCGCGGGCAGCTCCGACCCGTCCGCTCGAGTACAGGCGATCAGCCAGGCCGACGGCGTCGGGGCGTTGAAGATTTACTACCCAGATGCTCAGGCCCCTCGAACCGCCTACACGCTCAACGAGGCGATCTGCGGCCGCAATAAGCACGTGATCGGCTTCCAGGGCTGTACACGCATTTATCGGAACGTCTCGATCAACCAGATCGACAACTCCGCCGTGACGATCCTTGCAACCGAGTTCATTGATGAATTTGGCATCGTGTCGGGGATCTACGATGAGGACCCAACTAACACCGCGGGATACGTCTGCAAGAGCCACCGGCCGGTCCAGCCGTTTCGAGCCGAGGGAACAGATCAGGGAGATACGAAAAGCACCAACTTTTGCGACGTGTCGGTCCTGCCGACCTCCGTCAAATTGCGGAAGACCAACGCGCTCGACTTCTACGAACTTTCAGGTGGTGTTCCGTCCCTCGATCCGATCACGGATTATAAGAACGGTAAGTATGGTGCGTTCACACGTGCGACGCGGCTCGATTGGGTGGGTCGCAACCATTCGCGCAGTGAAAAGTACGTCGATAACAAGTCGAACTTTCTGTACGTCGATGGGCATGTCGAGACGAAGAGCATCCTTCAAACAGTCCCGAAAGACGGCAGCAGCGCTCTGCCGTGGGAGTGGGGGTCGTCACCGTTCTCCGTCTTGCCCTATACCTTGACCGGGCCATAGTCCGGTCTCGCGAGACGGCAATTGAGCACGCCTCGGCTTCACTCGTTCGTGGCTCATCGGCTGAACCCAGACTCCAGGGCCGTTGACGACCGCCTCCAACCCATGCATGGTCGATCGAAGTCCAACACTCTCACCGCCACCCGCGCCCAGCAACGCCGACTGCCCGTTTCACGAGCCCCGGATCGGTCCGACGCCCCTTCCGATCTTCACTGGTTGCAACGTCTCTACCCGCCCCTTCTCTTCCTCGCCGTCGCGGCCGCTTACTCGGTGACGCTGAACGGCGCGTTCCTTTTCGACGACTACGAAAATATCCTCGCCAACGCTCGCATTCAGACGTTTTCGCCGCCGTGGGGGCCGCTTCTCGACACGCATCGGCCGGTCGTGCAACTCTCTTTCGCCTTCAGCTACCTGCTCTCCGGCCTGTCGCCGTGGGGCTACCATCTGGTCAACGGCATCATTCACGCGGCATCGGCCTGCCTGCTGTACGGCCTTTTGCGGCTGACCTTCCAGTCGAAACGGCTGGAGCGGGTCACGGGTGCTCGGGCGGGTGCTCTGGCATTCGCGGCCAGCCTGCTTTGGGCCCTCCACCCGCTTCTGACGTCGGCCGTCGCCTATGTCTCGCATCGCTATGAGTCGTTGATGGCGATGTTCTTCCTGCTGACGTTCTACCTGACGGCGCGTTCCGCCGCCGCCCAGCGGCCGCTCCGGTGGCATTTGGCCGCGTTTGTCGCGTTCCTGGCCGCGCTGGGGAGCAAGGAAGTTGCCGTGGCCATCCCGCCCCTGCTCCTGCTCTTTGACCGGACATTCCTCGCCAGCGGCTGGCGCGAGGTCTGGCAAAAGCGAAAGGGCCTGCATGCCGCTCTCTGGGCGGTGGTGATCCCCGCGGCGATCTATGCGTTGACCCACAACGTGATCGGAACGGCGGGCTTCGATCAGAAGAGCGTGACGCCCGCCCAATATGCGATGACCCAGCTCGGCGTCATCCCGCGCTGACCTTCGGCTGGCGCTGTTCCCTTACCCGCTGTCGATCGACTACTACGATTGGCCGATCGCGCGGGCTGTCCGATGTGGCGGGCGGCGCCGTGCTGGTCCTCATGCTCCTGGCCGCCACGGCATGGGCGCTCTGGCGGCGGCCGGCCGCCGGGTTTGTCGGGGCATGGTTCTTCGTCATTCTCGCCCCGACGTCCAGCGTCCTGCCGCTGGTTCACGAAGCGGTGGCGGAACGTCGAATGTATCTCCCCCTGGCGGCGCTGGCGGCCGCCGTGGTCATCGGCGCGCACGCGGCGATGGAGCGATCGTTCAGATCGGCCATGGCGGTCCGATCGGGGCTGGCCGCCCGGCGGATAACCGTTGAACGCGCGCTTCTTGTCTGTGCGGCCGCCGTCCTGGGGGGGATGACGCTCGCGCGCAACGTCACTTACGCCAGCAGCATCGAAGCCTACCAGGCGTCGCTGGCGCATCGCCCCGGCAACGCCAGATTGCACGCGAACCTGGCGACGGCGCTAGGCGAGGCCGGCCGCCAGGGCGAGCAACTGCCGGAATATCAGCGCGCGATCGAGCTGGACCCGACGCTGTCAAAGACGCAACTCGACCTGGCGAACGCCCTGATCGGCGCACACCAGCTTCCGCAGGCGCTGGAGCACATCCGGGCGGCCGCCGCCCTGGGGTTGGAGACGATCGATCTTCACCTTCAGAAGGGGGTCGCCTTGTTCGAAAGCGGCGACCGGCCCGGTGGCCTCGCCGAGTTCGCGTATGCCGTGCGGGCCTGGCCTGCCGAGGCGAAGGGGCATTTCGTCTATGGGAACGCGCTGGCTGCCGCCGGCGAATGGCCGGGTGCCGAGCGCGAGTATGGTCAGGCCGCCGACCACGACCCCATGATCGTCGGGAACTGGCTCCATCTCGCCCAGGCTCGAATGGCCCAGGGGAAGCGCGAGGCCGCGACCGACGCCTTAAGGAAAGCGCTGTCGGTTGACCCGAACAACCCCCTCGCGCGGGAGTCTCTCGATAAGCTCATCAACGGCGCGGCCCAACGGCAATGACCCGGTAGGGTCGAGGCCCGGGCAAGTCGACCCGGGCCTCGGCGGGTTTGTAGCCCCGCGAAGCTTAGCGTCAATCGCCGAATTTCTTCAATGACCAGCGTGAAACAGACGACATCGTCCACCCAGAACGACCGTCGATCGCGTGGATCGGATCGCCGACGCGCGGCGCTCGCCGAAGCACCGGTCCGCCCCATGAGCCGGCGAGTCGAGGCGGCCCTGGTCTTGGTGCTGGCTCTTATCGTCGCCGCCGCCTATCTCAATAGCCTGCGGGGCGTCTTCGTCTTCGACGACGAGACTGACATAGTCAGCAACACGAACATCCGGTCGATCCTTGCCCCATGGGGGCTGCTTCGAACGACGAATCGGCCCGTCATCCAGTATTCGTTCGCGATGAACTACGCCTTCGGCGGGCTGTCGCCCGTCGGGTTTCATGTCGTCAACTTATTCATTCACCTCACCAACGTCGTTCTGGCGTACCGGATCCTTTGTCTGACATTCCGATCGCCGCGATTGATGCCCAGCCTTGGCTCTCGCGCAGCGCCGCTTGCCTTCGTCGCGGCCCTGCTCTGGGGGCTTCATCCTCTCAACACGTCGGCCGTAACCTACCTCGTTCACCGGTACGAGTCGGGCATGGCCATGTTCTTCCTCGGCGTTGTCTACTGCACCCTCTGCGGCTCCACGGCGCGGCGGGCGGCCTGGTGGTACGTTGCGGCCTTCGCGTGTTACCTGTTGGCCCTGGGGAGCAAGGAGGTGGCCGTCGTCATCCCTGTGGTGTTGCTCGCCTTTGACCGAATCTTTCTCTCCAAGGACTGGCCCAAGTCTGGCGAGAACGGAAATGGCTTCATGCCGCGATGTGGCTGATCTTCGTGCCGGCCATGGCGGTGGGCCTGTTGCGGAAGACGATTGATTCGGCCGGCTTCGGGCTCCCAGACCTTTCACCCTCCGACTACGCCAGGACCGAACTTGGGGTCATCCCCCATTACCTGCGCCTCGTCCTCTGGCCGAACCCGATTCTCATCGATTATTACGATTGGCCTGTTGCCCACTCGCTGACTGATTTGCCCGCGGCGGCCGCCGTCACCCTCTTCTGCCTCGTTGCGACGGCGATCTTCCTGCGGACGCGGCCGGCGGTGGGGTTCGTCGCGTTGGCCCTTTGGGTCATCCTCCTGCCGACATCGAGCTTCGTCCCGCTGCTTCACGAAGCGGTCGCCGAGCGACGGATGTACCTCCCGCTCATCCCAATCATTGCATTGCTGACGGTGGGCGTCGATCAGCTCAACACGGGCCTTATCCAGCAACTGGGGCTGACGCCCAGGTCGGCGGGTGCCACGATCCAGCGAATCGGTCTCGTCGCGGGGATCGCGATTTGCCTCGGAGTCGTCACATCAGCCCGGAACGCCGACTATGCCGACCCAGTCGCGCTGTACCGATATCAGGTCTCCCACCGGCCCGGGAATGCACGAACCCTGACTAACTTTGCGATCGCCTGCGACCGAGCGGGCCTTCACGAGCAGGCGCTTGCCGAGTGCTTCGAAGCGATCAAGCTCGAGCCATGGTCGGGCTTTCCAGACGCGATCATTGGCGACTTTTATCTGCGTCAGGGCGATATGAACGCCGCAGAATCTCATCTGACCGCCGCCGAACAAAATGGGGCCGCCACCGCGGACGTCCATCGCGACCTCGGGATCGTTTACGCGCGGAAGGGCGACCTTGCCCGTGCGCTTCCCCAGTTTCAAAGCGCCGCCGAGCAGGACCCTGGCGCGGGCGGGAACCACTATTACCTTGCGACGACACTTTCGGGGCTGGGGCAGGATGAGCGGGCGGCGCTCGAGTACGCCGCCGCTTGCGATCGCCTGCCGGCCGAGCCGACCTGCTGGATCGAACGGGGCCGCTTCCTTCTGAAGACGCATCACCCGGATCGAGCGGCCGAGGTCTTCCGGCACGTCCTGCAGTTTGACCCCGGGAACCCGGACGCCCAGGAGGGCCTGGTTCGTTCAACGGCGCCGCATGAGGTTGCCGTACCGCCGAAGAAGTAGGCGATAGCGCCGACAACGGTGCGGTCGACGACGGTCAGAGCGGCCGCACCGTTGTCGTCTTGCCTCGGGCCGCTCGACCGGCGAAATGCGTTGCGATACACTTCTGCCAATCGATCGCCAATTTTCCCGATTGGCGAAGACCGATCTTGTCGTCCGCTGGTCTGGAAAAGAAGAATAGCCGCCGCTGTAGCTCAGTTGGTAGAGCAGCAGTTTTGTAAACTGCGGGTCGTCAGTTCGATTCTGACCAGCGGCTTAAACCTCTCTATAAAAAGGGGTTTTCCACCTCGGACCTGCCGTCACTTCATCTCGAACAGCCGGGGTCACATGAGCCGTTTGACGGTTTGCGCTACGACGCCGAACTGGGTATCATGCTGGCCGGCCCGTTGCCAGATGGCGGAATTGGCTTGTTATCACCTGTGCAGCAAGCCGAGCCGGTCTTCGTGCCCGCCGACTGAAGGGGCATACGATGAGCAGTATGAAGAGCCTTCAAGGGACGTTGCTGATCGCCTCATCGCGGCTGATGGACCCCAACTTCGTCCGGACAGTGATTCTTCTGGTTCAGCACGGCGAGGATGGGGCGCTGGGGCTGGTGATCAATCGGCCGCTGGAGACGACGATCGCCGAAGTCTGCGCCCAGGCGGTTTCCTGCCCGTGCCTTCTGGACGGCGCCATCTTCCAGGGCGGCCCATGCGACGGCCCGCTGATGGTCGTTCACAATGAAGCGTCGGAGGCCGATCTGGAAGTGATCCCCGGGCTGTTCTTTACCACCGATCGATCGACCATTGAGCGACTCGTCGGCAGTGCCGGTTCCGTCGCGAAATTCTTCGTCGGCTATGCCGGGTGGGGCCCTGGCCAGCTCGAAGGTGAACTGGAGAGCGGCTCATGGCTGACCTTCCCGGCCGATACGCGACAAGTCTTCAGGTCTGAGACTGGCCAGTGGTCGCGACTCACCGCCTGCGTCACCCTCGGCAAGTGGATCGATCCGAGGTTGATCCCTGACGACCCGACCGTGAATTGACGCTCCGCCGCGATCGGCCCACCTCGGCGCCCAAGGAAGAAATCCAAAGCACGAAATCCGAAGGAATATAGGAAGAGAGAAGGAAGAAACCGGAAAACAGCGGCGGCCGTTCCTCCTTTGGCCTTCGAGGTTGACGCTCCGAATTTTGCCACCCCCGATTTTCCTGCAACTCCCGCCCCAAATAGACCATTGTTATCAACGGCGGTAAGATCCCCCACCCCTGTGCGCACCTACCCGCTGATGCTCGATTTACGCGGCCGGCTTGTCGTCGTCGTTGGCGGCGGGGTGGTAGCGGTGCGCAAGGTGCGCGGGCTGCTGGCGTGCGGCGCCGATCGCATCCGTGTCGTCTCCCCCGATTTTCATCCCTCGCTGCCGCAGGCCCCGGGGATCGTAGAAAGAATTATCGGCCGCTATGAAGGCCGCCACCTTGATGGCGCCGGGCTGGTCTTTGCCGCGACCGGCTCGGCAGAGGTAAACGCCGCCGTCGTTTCCGATGCTCATGAGGCCGGCTTGCTTGTGAATCGAGCGGATGCCGTTTCTGACGACGACGCATCGGCCGGCGATTTCTCGACACCCGCACGGTTCGAGGCCGGGCCGGTGGTCGTTACCGTATCCTGTGGCAACGCGGCCCTTTCCGCACAGCTCCGCGATGAACTGCGGGCTCGATTTGACCCAAGCTGGCGGCAATGGGCGGAGGCGGCCGTGACGCTTCGCCCGCTCGTCACCTCCCACCCGGCGATGAGCCAGGCCGACCGCGCTCAGGTGCTGCGCGATCTCTCGTCGCCCGAAGCGCTCGCCCGGCTCCAGGCGGGGGGCGAGGCGTCGCTCATCGAATGGGTCGTCGAGCGCCATCCGGCGATGGGCCCGGTGTTGCAAGCGGCACGGCCTGACGTACGGCCGCGGGGAGGCGCTACGTCCGCGGGCGACGTCGATACCAGCGGCGACCCCGGCGGCGACGCGGCGCGCATATGATCGGCGGCCGGGAGAACATGGCACAGGTGACGTCCGGCCAGCTTCATTTGTTGTTCCTGTCGATCGTCCTCTTCACGGTCGCCAGTGGGCTGGCGTTTGCGCGGCTGCGGGTGGGGCAGGATCGGTTTACGCTGGCCATCCGGGTTACACTCTCGATGGGGCTTCTGGTCGGCCTGCTGACGCTCATCTGGCATTCCGCCAGCCGGGGGCGCTGGGTCCCAATCGAAGATAACTTCGACGCGTTGATCTGGCTCGGCCTCCTCCTGGCGATCTTCGTCCTCTATACCCAACGCCCCTTCGCCAACGCGCACCCGCTGCGCGGGTTGGACGGATTCCTGGCGCCGATCATCGTGGTCCTCCTGAGTGGGGCCGCCGTGTTTGGCCGCGCCAAGCCACATGAGTACCTCGGCACCACATGGTCCTGGGCGCACCGGGGGAGCAGCTACGCCGGCGCCGGCGCTGGCCGTGGCGTGCGCTGTCGGCGCGATGTACCTGATCGTTCAGAACCGTCTGCGGAGCAAATCGCTGGTCGTCGATGGCGGGCCAGACTCGGCAGCCTGGAGCGGCTGGAGCACGTGATGCTCGTCGCGGTGACACTGGGGTTCGCGCTGATCACGATCGGCGCGGTCACCGGCCTCGCCCGGATCGCCCAGGCGGCCGAACTCGGGCAGGGGACGCGGCTGGGGCGACATTGGTTCGTCAACCCCAAGGTCCTGCTGGTGACGGGGGTTTGGGTCATCTATGCGATGGTGCTGCATTCGCCCATCAACCCGAGCGTTCGCGGCCGCCGGGCGGCGGTCCTGAGCGTCCTGGGGTTTGTGCTGATGGTGGGGGCGCTGGTCGCAGTGCAGTTTATGCCGGCATAACGGCGTGAATGCTCTGTCGGAGCGCCAGGCATGCCGGCATTCCGGGACATGAATGAATCCGGGTGGTTCGCGTAGTCGTAGAATAAGAGAAACGATGCATCGCCTGCTCCTGCTGGGACTCAACCACACGACCGCCCCGCTTGAGGTGCGCGAAAAGCTGGCATTCGACGCGGGCCAGCGGGCGGCCGCTCTGACTGCGTTCCGGGAGGCGTTCCCCGCCTGCGAGGTGGTGCTGCTGTCCACCTGCAACCGGGTGGAAATCTACGTCGGCCGCGAGTCCGCGGGGCAAAGCGTTGAGATTGCCGCGGCCAGCGGGTCAGACGCGATGGCGGTGCCGCCCAGCGCCGCGGCCGCCGCCGTCGCGCCTGCTGGCGTCGCGAGCGAGTCTGTGGTGCCGGGCGTGGCTGAGATCGGGGGCTTCCTTTCCCGCTTTCACGAACTTCCGGAGCGGCTCTTCGCCGAGCATCTTTATCAAAAGGCCGGCCGCGACGTGGTCGAGCATCTCTTCAGCGTCGCCAGTTCGCTCGATTCGATGGTGCTTGGCGAGACGCAGATCCTTGGCCAGGTTCGCGAGGCGTACGAGGCGGCCCGGCGGAACACGGTGGCGGGCAAGCTGCTTCACCCGCTGTTCCAACGGGCGATCAAGGTGGGCAAAGAGGTCATGCACGACACCTCGCTTGCTGACGGCCGCCTGAGCGTCGCGAGCGTGGCGGTCGAGTATGCCAAACAGATCTTCGAGCACTTCGGGGATAAGACGGTGCTGTCGATCGGCGCCGGGAAGATGTCGCAACTCGTGCTCAAGCACTTCCGGGGGCTTTCCCCCGGCCGCATGCTGGTCTGCAATCGCGATGCGGCCAAGGCAGGGCGGCTGGCCGCCGATTTCGACGGGGAGCCGGTGCCTTACGAGCGGCTGACGGATCACCTTGTGGCGGCGGATGTGGTTGTCTCTTCGACCGGCGCCCCGCACCCGATCCTGACGCGAACCCAGTTCGAGCACCTCCGCCGGCTGCGTCGCGGCCGCCCGATCTTCCTGATCGACATCGCGGTCCCGCGCGACATCGAAGCGTCGGTCGGAGCGCTCGAGAACGTTTATCTCTACAACCTCGATGACTTGCAGAAGGTGGTCCACGGAACGCGGTCGCAGCGGAGCGAGGCGGTCGAGGCGGCCCGCCGGATCGTCCTGCGACACGTCGAGGAATTCAGCGTCTGGCAACGACAGCGGGAGATCGGCCCGACGATCGATCGCCTCTACCGCCACTACCACCGGATCGCCCGTGCCGAGCTCGATCGAACCACGGGCAAGCTCTCAAACCTGACCCCCGCCGACCAGGCGCAGCTCGAGGAGCTTATGCGGCGGACGGTGAACAAGCTCCTGCATGGCCCGATTCGGGCGCTGCGCGGCTCCGGCGGCGCCCACGGCGGGCAGGCCTACCTTCACGCGATGGAGCGGCTGTTCGATCTGGGCTCCGATGGTGACGCCGGCGCCGGGCCGGCGCCCGACGCCGCCGCTTCGCACGATAGCGGTTCGGACGACGCCGCATCGGATGACCGGAGTGCCGCCGCGGGGGATCGATGAGCGGCTTCGGCGTTGCGTCCAATCGGCGCCGCCCCGAACCTCGGCCGCCCTCACCACGGTCGCCTTCACCCCGGCCGCCCTCATCAAGGCCGCCGTTCCGAGCACTCTTCCGCGGCCGCGGCCTGGTGCTGGCGGCCGGCCTCCTGATCACCCTGGCGATCACGGTTCCTTATATCGCGACCGCCACCGCGATCGTCGCTTATCACTGGGTCGTTGACGGCGCGATCATCGCCGCGTGGGTCGCCTCGGCGGCGGGGCTCGGCCTTTGGCCGGTACGCTGGGCGATGGGGCCTCGATCCGACGCGGATACCGCTGTCGCCGACGTCACTCCAGCCGACGATGCGAATCCCGCCTCTCCGGCGTCGGCGATCGGAGCGACGCGCGTCGCCGCCGGAACGCCGGGTGAAGGGCTGGTTCGTTTCGTATCGGCGGCGGCTCTCGGGATCGGTCTAATAGGCCTGGCGGTGCTCGGGTTGGGCCTCGCCGGCTGGCTCAACTGGGCAACAGGGTTTCTCCTCTTGCTGCCGGGCTTGCTGCTTTGGGTGCCGATACCGCTTCGACGAGAGACCGGTGCCTCGAAGCGGCCGAAGCCGCACAACCCGGATGAGGCGCGGAAGCAGACAATCGGCAAGCTTCAGTGGGCGTGGCTTGCCGCCTGCCCATTCGCGGCCGCCGTGCTGGTTGTCTCGGTGGTGCCGCCGGGCGTGCTCTGGACGCCGAACGAGCCTCACGGGTACGACATCGTTGAGTACCACCTGCAGGTCCCGCGGGAATGGTACGAGGCCGGCCGCATCGTCCCGCTGCGGCACAACCTCTTCTCGTACTTCCCGATGGGCGTCGAGGCCCACTACCTGCTTGCGATGCACCTGGACGGCGGCCCCTGGGAAGGGATGTACCTGGCCCAGATGATGCACGCGGCGCTGGTCACGCTGGGCGCGCTGGGCGCCTGCGGCTTCGCGTTCCGACTTGCCCCCCGCCCCCGTGGCGCGGTGCTGGCGGGGGTCGCGCTGGTCACGCTTCCCTGGCTCACGCAGCTTGCGCCAATCGCCTACAACGAGGGGGGACTGCTCCTCTTCGGCACGCTGGCCCTCGGGATTGTGCTGCGGGCGACAACCGATCCGCTCCCGCGCTCACGGCGGCTGCGCCTCTTCGCCCTGGCGGGGGCGATGGCGGGGTTCGCGTGCGGCGCAAAGCTGACGGCCGTGCCCGAGGTTCTGCTCGGCGTACCGGCGGCCGCGGTCGTGGCGGCCGCTCTCCGTCACCTGAGGCACCGCTCGACAAGTGTTGCCGGAACCCGAGGCGACTTCCTCGCCGTCTGCACTGGCGGCGTGCTGTATGGGCTTGTCGGGCTGGTGGTCTTCGCCCCATGGTTGGCGCGAAACCTCGCCTGGACGGGCAACCCCATCTTCCCCGAGGCGGCCGGGCTGCTGGGCAAAGCGCATCTGACCGACGAACAGGTCGAGCGATGGCATAGCGCCAATCATCTGCCGCGGCCGGAACAGGCGACCGTCAGCGGCCGCCTAAAGGCCTTGGGCGACCAAGTCCTCTGGAGCTGGCAGTTTGGGTTCGTCCTGATCCCGGCCGGCGTGATCGCGATGGGCCTCACCGCTCGCCGGCCGCAGACTTGGTTCCTGGGCAGTTTCCTTGTGCTTTTCACATTCTTCTGGGTGGGGTTCACGCACTTGCAGGGGAGGTTCTTCGTCCTCGCCGCGCCGGCGGCGACCATGGCGGTGGCGTGCATAGATTGGGATCGCTGGCCACGGCCGGTCTTCTCCGCCGCGCTGATCGTAACTTTATTCGCTTGCATCCCGGGCGCGGTGCTCATCCATTCGCGGATTGCGGCACTGCTCATCGGTACGGCCGAGCGGCACGGCGCCGTTGACGCGCTCGGGCGCATCCCGCTGAACTGGCTCACCCCCAAGGAGCTGGAAGACCTCCCGCCCGACGCGCGCGTGACGCTCGTCGGCGAGTCCCGCGCATTCTGGTATCAGCTCCCCATGCGCCAGCTACGGTATCGCACGATTTTTGACATCGACACCGCCGGCGGCCGGGGCGACCTGGCGGCCTGGACGGCGCCGATCCCCGGAGAGCAACCGTGGCTCGGCGAGCAGTGGTTTGTGATCGACCCGGCCGAACTTCGGCGGTTCCACCGGACCTATCGCTCGATGCCGCCGAACCTGCCTCCCGGTCTGGAGACGGCGAAGTCGCCCCTTCTGATTCGGGCCGACCAGGCGACGCTTCCCGACACGGCGGCCGCCCGCGAGCGGTAGGATCCGCTTTGCGATCGATCAAGGGGAAGATTTGGGGCTTAGATCAGTCGCGGCCGCGACTCGGCGACTGGCCTACGCCGCCGTGCGAGAAGCAGGCCGCCCAGCCCCAGCATCGCGAGGCCGGAAGGCTCCGGCGTTACGACGGAATTGATGAACGCCATCTCCTGCGAGATACGCGTGTCAAACCCGACGGTGCCGTACTTGGAAGATGAGTCGCTGACGCCCGAGTGGATTCCGGCCACGTAGTTCACCCCGCCGATGTTAATGAACGACCCGCCGCCGCTGTCGGCGTTGGCGATCATGCATTCAAGGCTGGTCGCCGTCGAAGACCCGGTCACGCTCTTCGACGCGTTGGCGGGGTCGTCGAAGTCGTACGCCATCAAGATGGAGGAAGCGGTTGAAATCTGCGGGTCGCCGCCGAACAGGTCCACGACGTTCGTCCCCGCCCGCATCGCGTACCCCGAATCGCTCCACCCCGTTGACCCGCGACCGAACGCGCCCGGCCCCACCACCGCGATCGTCTTCCCCTTTTCATCGGTCGTTGTATACAGCGGCGAAGGCGTGACGCCGACAACCGGCGACGCGAGATGGCACACCGCCAGATCGTGCCCGCCGTCCAGGTTGGACGCGTTGAACTGCGGGTCGGCGACGGCTTTGTCAACCGTATAGGAAGCCCCACCGACCGTGAACGAGTAGGTATCGCCCGCCGTGATCTTATGAGCGGCCGTGATGATGTACTGCGGCGCGATGAGCACGCCCCCGCCAAACCCGGTGCTGGAGGTAAAGAACGTCCCAGCGGCCGGAAAGTTGGCGGCGTTGCTAAGGTAGGCCGCGTCGTTCCCGCTATCCGGGATTACGATCGCCGACGCCGTCGCGCCGCCAAGAGCCGCGAAGCCGCAGGCACACAAGCCGAGCTTTAGAGCTCTCGTATTCATCAAGGATGGTCGATCGATCAGGGATAGAGAGTACGATGCCGCCGGACCCAGACACGGATAATATAACACACGCCGCTTCCAACGGAGGCAAATCCGAACGCGAGGCCAAAACCGCCGCCCGAAAGGCCAAGAAGCGGGTTGAGCAAGAGCAGCTCGACCGCAAGCTTCTTAATGCGATCGGCAGCGGCGAGGTTGTCGAGGTGACGCCGGCCGAGTGGGAGCAGATCCGTCGCTCGGTTGACAAGCGGCTTGCAAACAAGGCCTTGGGCCAGTGATCAGACGACGCCCCCAAGCCGTCGATGCGAACATCGGCGGTGAGCTTCTCTGTAGCAGGCACACTCCGTGTGCCGTAGCCCGTCTTCGAGAGGCGCCCGACGAGCCGGCGGACGGCAGACGGAGTGTGCCTGCTACTTGCGGCGGCGAGCGCGGATCGTTTGAGCTGGACGCCGTCCTTCCCGACCAGGTGTGACGAACGGCGGAGGCCGGCTCGGCTTGCATCCCATCGCACGATCCGGCATCGTCGGGAAATCGCGTTGTAGTAAGCCCTACTCCGTCGCGCCGGCCGCGAGGCGCTCGGCCAGAACCCGCTTCAGCACCTTGCCGGTCGGCGAGTGAGGCAGTTCGTTCACTACGAACACTTCGCGCGGGATCTTCCACTGCATCAGGCCCTTCTCGCGGCAGAAGTCGCGCAGCGCGTCGGGGCTGACGGTCTGGCCCTCGCGGGCGGTGACGAACGCCACGACCACTTCGCCTCGGGACGCGTCTTTTTTCCCCAGCACGGCCGCCTCGCTCACCGTCGGATGCACGGACAGGATCTCTTCGATCTCCCGCGGGACGGCCTTTTCGCCGGCGACGATGATCAGTTCTTTCTTGCGGCCGGTGATGTAGAGATACCCGTCGGCGTCGAGATGGCCCAGGTCGCCCGATTTGAAGAAGCCGTCGGCGGTCATGACGGCCGCCGTTTCGTTGGGCAGGTTGTGGTACCCCTTCATAATCATCGGGCCCCGGAGGCAGACCTCGCCGGTCTGCCCGGCGGGCACGGCGTTGCCGTCGTCGTCGATGAAGCGCGTTTCGGCGGTCGGGATCAGCCGCCCGACGGAGCCCGCCCGGCGCATGCCGGGGACGTTGAACGCGATCGGCCCGATTGTCTCGGTCAGCCCGTACCCTTCGAAGATCGGCTGCCCGAACTTCTGCTCAAACGCTTCGCGGATCGTTCCCGGGAGCGGCTCGCCGCCGCTGATCGCCGCGTACAGGCTCGAAAAATCGGCCGGAGAGGCGTCCTTCAGCCTGAGCATCGCCCCGTACATGCTCGGGACCGCCGCGAGGATCGAGATCTGATGCTCCTTGATCGCCTTGACCACGCCGACCGGGCTGAACCTTGCCTGATAAACCACCATCGCGCCGAGCTGCACGGGCGCGATCAGCGTCGCCAGCATTCCGGTGGAGTGAAACAGCGGCAGGACGCCCAGGAAGTTATGGCGGCCCTTGAGTTGCGCGTGCTCGATCGCGGCCTCGACATCGCTCGACAGATTGCCGTACGAGAGCAGCACGCCCTTTGGCATGCCGCTGGTGCCGCTGGTGTACATCAGCACGGCGATCTCGTCGGAGCGACGCTCGGGCATCGGGCTGGCACCGATTGCGGCCGCCGCCTCGGGCGGCGGCGGGGGAAGGGCCGCCACGTCGATCACCTTCAGCGGAAGGTCCTTCAGTCGGCCGATCAACGGCGCGACGGAGATGACCGTATCGATGCCGCTGTCCTTGATGATGTGCCCGATTTCGTTGTCGCCCAGCAGGAAGTTGATCGGGACGACCGTCTTGCCCGCCAGTAATGTTCCGTAGAAACTGGCGGCGAAGGCCGCCGATGACGGCAGGAGCAGCCCGACCCGCGGCTTGAGCGTCTGTTGCGAGAGGTATGCGCCAATCCCCGATGCCATGGCGGCAAGCTGCTCATGGGTGTAACGGCCCCGGTCATCAATGACCGCGATGTCTTTCGGCGCATGCCGGGCATGTTCGAAGAGGGGCTCGAAGAGCATTGGCGGGTCCTCTGTGGGTGGTTGACCGGTCGCAGGGGCGCGGCCCGGGCGGCAAGACGGAAAACAATCTCGGCCGCGCCGGCTGCTGGCCACCGTCGCCCGCGGCCGTTCCCGGAACAATACCGAAAGAGGCACGGATGCGGAACCCGCGACACCCCTCCCAGGGCGGACTAAACGCCGCCGCGTCCGCCTTCAATCCGTCCCCGGCAGCGGTAGGCCGGCCTCGTCACAAGGGACGATCCGTCGCCGCGCTGCTTGCCCTGGCGATCCTCGCCGGGTGCGCCGGCGATCAGCCGGCCGGCAAGGAAGGACTGGCCGCCGGGTACAAAGACCTGGAGCAGAAGCGATACACGGAAGCGCTGGCGGCATCCGACGCTTTCCTTCAGAAAACGCCTCGGGCCAGGGCGTTGCCGAGGCTCTCTACCTCCGCGGCCGCGGACTGGAGGCCAAGGCTGACGCGGACAACACCGCGGGCCAAACCGAAGCCGCCCGCGTCGATCTGGCGGCCGCCGGCGACGCCTACGCGCGCGCCTTGCGGCAATCCCCAAGCCCAACTCTGGAAGGCCTGGCCCGCGCCGGCCTGGCCAACGCCGCCTACCACTTGGACGACTACGAAACCGCCGTGCGGGAATGGACGGCCGCCTATCCGCTGCTGAAAGACCGCGAAGCCAAAGCGTGGGCGCTCTACCGGATCGGCGTCTGCCAGCAACGACGCGGCTGGTTCGACCTGGCCGACCAGACCTTTGCCAGCGTCACCACCGGCTACGCCGGCCTCGAGCCCGCCGCCCGAGCGGCCGCCCATTCTGGGGCTCGCGCGTTTCAGGTCCAGTTGGGCGTGTTCGAATCAACCGACGCGGCCACCCGTGCTGTCATCAACGCCCGACCCGCCCTGAAAGGCACGGGCTACACCGCGTCAAGGACCGCCGACCCATCCACCGGCCGCCAAACCGTCCGCGTCGGCCCGATCCCCGGCTACGTCGAAGCCCGCGTCCTCCAATCCCGCCTCGCCAGCGCGTACCCCCAGACCACCATCGTCCCCTGACTTGGGAACGGCGCCAAAAAGGATCGTGACGCGGAACCCTACGTAACGCTACCGCGCGATTCGGTGTTTGGCGGACTTGCTCGTCGTGCGCGCTTTGCGAGTTGGTTCCTCGTTTGGTGGTGTGCGTCCGCGGGTTTACGAGCGGTTCGGCGCCGCTCAACGGCGGGCCACGGCACACGGAGTGTGCCTGCTACCGGCGGGCTCGCCACCGAACGATCCGCGCTCGCGCGCCAAGTAGCAGGCACACTCCGTGTGCCGTCCGCCGGCACTGCGAGCGCCGTTCAACGGCGGGCCACGGCACACGGAGTGTGCCTGCTACCGGCGGGCTCGCCACCGAACGATCCGCTCGCGGGCCTAAGTAGCAGGCACACTCCGTGTGCCGTCCGCCGGCTCTGCGAGCGCCGCTCAACGGCGGGCCACGGCACACGGAGTGTGCCTGCTACTGGCGGGCTCGCCACCGAACGATCTCCGCTCGCGGGCTCAAGTGGCAGGCACACTCCGTGTGCCGTCCGCCGGCACTGCGAGCGCCGCCCAACGGCGGGCCACGGCACACGGAGTGTGCCTACAACAGAGAGGCTGACGGAACGATTTCGCTCGCCGACCAAGAGATCCTGAATAAGTCGGCGATGATCCCCGTCTTAGGTGTGGGCGGCGCCAGGCTCGGGAGGGGTCGATTTGGCTGCGGCTTCGATGAGTTCCTTGAGAATCGAGCGGTGGCAACGCGACTCGCGGTCACAGGCGCTGGAGCATAGGAGCGTGACCTGCTCGCCGGCCGCCACACGTGCGGCGAGCCGATCGATCGCGGCCTTTTGGGCCCGCATTTCGATCAGGTAGCGGGACCGGTAGCTCGCCCAGGGGATCGGGTTGACCCCCTTGCCGTACGCGGCCGCGTGCAGCGCCACGGAGGGGCCCAGATCGGGCTCCCACGCCTCCCACGTTTCGTCCGCTTTGCGCAACCCCCGCGGCCGATAGCGGCAGACCAGCAAGCGGTGCCCATCATCGGGCTCAACAGGGTCGTCCCAGCGCTTCGTTTTGATTGCCCGCATGGCGGGATCGTACGCCTGTTTCATCGCAGGCGCGTTTGTCTGGGTCTTGCTGAAGTCGGCAGTTGCAGCCCTGAAGAGCGAGAAACGGCGGCAGGCGGCGTTTTAGTGTTGGGGGATGGGCTACGCGACGAATCGCGCCACCAGAACGAAGTGGCAGGCGCTCCCGGCCAGGACCATGACGTGCCAGAGGTCGTGGGCGGCGAAGCGGCCGGGCCAGAGGCGGGGGCGGTTGGTGGCGAAGACGATCGCGCCTAGCGAATAGATCGCGCCGCCGGTAACGAGCCAGAGCAGGGCGGGGCGCGGCAGCGCTTTGCAGAGGGGGCCAACGCAGATCAGCACCATCCACCCCATCGCGATGTATAGAGCGATCCGCACGGCGCCGGCGCGGCGCTTCATCCAAATGACGCTCATGATCCCGGCCAGCGCCAGCGCCCATTCGATCGCCAGGAGCGTCCAGCCCCACGGGCCGCGTAAGGGGCCCAGGCACAGGGGGGTGTAAGTGCCGGCGATCAGGACGAAAATCGCCATGTAGTCGAGCTGGTCGAGCCGCCATTCGATTTGGGGCGTCGCCCGGATCGAATGGGTGAGGGCGCTGGCGGTGTAGAGCAGGATCAGGGATGTCCCATAGATGGCAAAGCTGACCGCATGCCACGGGTTGCCGACCGACATCAGCTCCAGCGCGATCAGGCCGGCGATCGACAGCACAGCTCCGACCGCATGAGACAGGCCGCTGAACGGGTCCTTCACGCGTCGGGTGATAAATCTCAAGCGAACTCCTGTCCAAAATAAACCAAGTTTGTCCCGTAGCGTAGGTAAGGAAGAACTGTCAGGGAATGACGTTAGCGCAACCCTCAAGCGCGTTCGCCTCCGATAGCGGCCGCTCCCGTTCTTGCCGGGTGGGGGCAACGAAAAACAAAGTTCGGGAAGAGCGGCCGACGCTCGCGCAACCATCATTCGGGGAAGCCGTTGGTTGATCGATGTTGAAGGGGTTGTCTGCGACTGAAGGCATCGCCTCGTCGCAGCGCAGGGCTCTCCTTACTCTCTATCGCCGATGGGTCGGATGCCAGCGTCGTTCGCTGGTATCGCGCTCATGGTGAACGCTCGCGTTCGGGTTTCGAGGTCGAAGCATGCGATTTGTTGCTATCGCCGCTTTTCTGGTCGCATCCTTAGTGGTCGTCAGTTGGGAAGGCGCGCGGTCTCGCCAGATCGAACTGTCTGAGCGGCTGCGCGTGGCCATTTCATCGCGCAATGTGCCGGCGGTCAAAGGCCTTCTCGATCGCGGGGTGGAGGTCAATGCCGTCGATGGCACGGGCACCACGCCGCTCGTCTATTCCGCTCTGATGGGGAACGAGACGATCGTCCGGGCCCTTCTGGCCGCCAAGGCGAAGGTCAATCGGGCTGACGCTCAGGGATGGACGGCCTGCATGGTGGCGGCCGCCCGCGGGAATGTCCCTGTTCTTCGCAGCCTGGTTTCCGCCGGCGCCGACCTCAATGTAACGTCCGAAGATGGGAAGACGGCCCTGATGTACGCCGTTGACAATGACGAGCGTGAAGCCACGCGAGCGCTCATCGCGGCCGGTGCGGATGTGAACCGGCGCGATCACCAGGGGCACTCCGCGCTGAACCTTGCCGACCTCAACGACGATCGAGCCCAGGTCTGTCAGATTCTGATCCGCGCCGGCGCCAAGGACGACCGCAAGGACCGCCCCGCCGAGCCCGATGCCCCGGTCGGCCGCAGCCGCCCGCGGGAGATGCTCCTGCTGTGGCAAGGGGGGAACTAAATCGCCGCCGCGGGTCACCGTGGCGCGGCCGGAGGTGGCTGAGTTCCCCCAATCACGCCAGAGCTTAAATCCGAAGCACTCAATCCGAAGGAATTGCCAAGCCGAAATGAAGAAAACGCCGGCGAAGCAGTGCGCACGTATTTTGTCGGATAGGGGCCTTTGGGTTTCCTTCGGTTGTGTGTGCGTTTTCTTCTCTACCCGCTGCCTCACCGCCTTGGGTTCATGGCGCGCCAGTCGCCGTTATAGACCTGTCCGGGGTGAAAGCTGGCATCATTGGAGAGCACGACTTCCCCCAGGGCGTTGGTGTACGCGTAGTTGTAGCCGGCGGGGACATCGACGGGGTGGCCGCCGAAAGGGTCTTCACGGCTTTCGACGCCGCGAATGACCTCGCTCCATTTCTCGTTCACCCGATCCTGCACCGCCTGCCGCTTTTCGTAGGATGAGCGAATCATCTCGCTGATTTCGTCGTTGCGCTTGGAGATCATCGCGCTGAGCTTCCCGGCCGCGTAGATGTTCTGGCGGATGGCGTCCTGCATGGCGTTTTGGACGTCCACAACGCCGGCGTACCACTTCAGATCGAGCTTCGCCGAGCTCTCCATCGTTCGCGAGAGGGCGAGCACTTCATCCAGATGGCCTTTAGCCGCGCGGCAGGAACTGGTCGTGGCGCCCCAGGCCAGGGACTGGATCATCGGCTGGGGGACCAGCGTCAGCGTGCAGAAAACGTCTTCTTCGGTCGGGGCCCCGCCGCTGGCGTACTCAAAGTGAACGCGGCTCACCTGGACGGTCACGCCTTCCACGCCGGCCCAGTTGGCCTTGGTCATGCTGGCCAGTTCGGGAAGGTCAGTCACGTTGCCGATCCGGGCATTCGCCAGGTCTTTGCGGAACCGGGGGATGAAGTAGGCCTTCACGTAATCGAGCGGCGTGCGCACCGGCGGGCGGATCTCGGCCCCCATGTAAAAGGCGCCGTCGGGGAAGGCGGCCTCGGCATGCGCGACGGCTTCGGGCCCGGCGATGGCCGCCGCGCGCCCGGCCGCCTCGCGCGCGCCGGCCGTGAAGCGCAGCTCGGGGTAGATGAACATCGCGTCCAGGCTCTTGGGGTCGTACGCCTGGAAGGACATCGTCGTCGCCGAATAGGGGTCGGTGCGCCAGACGATGCCCCCCTGGGTTGTCCACGCGTCGGGGATCAGGAGGGTTGCGGCGTCGCACTTGCACAGCTCGTCGCGAATCGCGATCCGCTTCATCTTGAGCGTGCGGCCCGCTGGGGCGGCCGCCATCGCAGGCGGCGCTCCCGGTGGGGCCGGCGCCGGCTCGGCGCCCGCCTGCGGCTCAAGCGGGTTGCGGCGTCTGGGCTTGTCCAAGGGGTTTGGTGCGTCCTTCTTCAGGGTATAGCGGCTGGATCCGCTGGTAAGGCTCATCGAGCCGCCGTCGAGCTTGGCGGTGAAGTCAAAGTGGCTCCCATCGCTTTCGAACGAGCCCACCAGTCGGTCGCCATCGACTTTCGCCGACGCCGGGTATTTGTGCTCGCCGAGGGTCAGCGTCCCCGTCAGGGCGCCGCCGGCGTCGGGATGAAGCTCGACCATCAACCCCTCCCCTTTGAAGCGGCCGACGAACGGCCCGGCGGCCGATTCGGCGGGCGCAGCCGCTTCTGGCGCCGGAAGGGGAGCGGGCGCCGGGGCGGGCAGCGGCCCGGGGCGATCGGCGGCCGGCGGGGCCGCGTCGGGGCCTGGGCCGCCCGCGGCCGCCACGGCCGCGACGCTCTTGTGGACCGTCTGATGCGCCTCCAACGTCCCCTGGCCGTTGGTCTGCATCGGAATGGGCTGGCCACCCGGGCCGTTGACGTCCTGGCCTCCCTTGATGCCGATCTTCCCGATGATGTCCGACTGAAGCACAATGCCGGTGATCAGGTCCACCTGGTTGACGCCCCCGAGGTCCAGCCGCGTGACGACGCCCCGGTCGTTCTTGGTCGCCGAGCCCGAGGTTGAGATGTCAGCGGTCTTTCGAGTGCCCACCGCGCCCAGCGCCAGCAGTTTGCACTTGATCGTGATCCGGTCGTCGGGGCCGAGCTGCAACTGTTTCGCCAGGGTTCGGGCGTCGGCGTCCCACTCATCGCCAATCGCCACCGGGTGCGGCGGGAGGATGCCGGAGTTGAAGTCGGCCATCCGGACCACTTCGGCGGCCGTCGCCGGGTCGATCCCATTGACGTCCAGCGATATCTGCCCGTCGTCGCCGCGCCGCACCGTGACGGTCTTGCCGGCCAGAGGGAACGGCACGTCGTTCTTATTCCCGTTCATCGACTGGGAAGAATCGCACTGCGGGCCGAACTTGATCCTTATGGCGGACGGGTTCCCATCCTTCACCGCGAGGATCTCCATCGTCCCCTGGCGGCGGGCGTCCATCGCCTGTTCGATCTGCTGCTGCTGGCCGTTGGCCGACACGGTGATCCGGTTGGCGAGCTTTGTGGAGGCCTCGAAGTCCCACGATTCGCCTTCGTGGGCGTCGAGCTTCAGCCCAACCCGCATCGGCTCCTCGCCGGGGACGCCGCCGCCGAGGACGGCTCGCGCGGCGCCAAGCGTCAGGAAGGCGCAGAGCGCCACAGGGAGGCGCTGAAGGACGCGCCGCGGCGCACCCGCAGGTGAGAGGCAAGCATCGTGTTCCTTTCGCAAAGGGCTCCCCGCCGACGCGAACGGCCGACCCGAACGAGCCCGACGTGCTCGGCAAACAGACTTCAGCAGCGTCGATCTGGGATGTCAAGAAAAACCCGGAGGGGCTGGGGCGGAGCGGGCAGCGCTGGGAAGCCATCGGCTCTCGCCGGCCAGTGCGTTCCTTCGTGCCAGTGCGACGCGTCGCGTTCTGAGGCGGCGGCCGCGGGCGTGCGTTCTCCGCATGGGCCTGTCTCTGGGCCGACAACGGCCGACGCCGCGCCCGGTACATGGCAAAGTTCGCTTTGGCGGTCAGCAGCCATGGGCGCCTCATGACCTCAAAACCGACATGCTCGCTAATTAAAGCCCGACGTCCTCGTCGGCCGGACGCGTAAGGCCGACGAGGACGTAGCCGTTCCCATGGAGTTCGCGGGGCGCTTTAGGCGGTGTACAGGCGAGTTGCCGTGGAAGAAGGCTACACCCTTGCGCACCGATGTGATTCATTTGGAGATATGCGCCTCGCCGTTAGATTATCGTCAGCGCATCCACGACCCCCCCCAATCCGACAGTGGCGTAGAGGAGATTTCATATGACCGAAGCTCTCGTAGCCGACCCGACTATTTCCAACGAGGCGACCGTACCGAACGCAAAGCGCCTGCTTCTCGCGGGCTTCCTGGCGATCCTGGCCGCCGGTGTTGGCTTCGCTATTCGCGGCGGGATTTTGGCGAATTGGGCGGCCCAGTATGGCTTCACCGGTACGCAGCTCGGCGCGATCGGCGGGGCGGGGTTCACTGGGTTCTGCTTCGGGATCATCATCGGCGGTCTGGTCGCCGACAAGATCGGCTACGGCCCGCTCGTCATTGCCGCCTTCGTCTTTCATGTGATCTCCGCCATTGTCTCGCTGATCGTGCCTGCCGACGCATCAACGGAAGTGGCCTACAAGTTCCTCTATTGGGGGACCTTCATCTTCGCGATCGCGAACGGGACGCTTGAAGGCGTTGCCAATCCCCTTGTCGCGACGCTCTTCCCGCACAATCGCACGCATTACCTCAACATCCTCCACGCGAGCTGGCCGGCGGGGCTGGTTCTGGGCGGGTTCCTGGGGTACCTGCTCGGCGACGTGATGCACATCGGGTGGAAGGGGCAGCTTGGCCTTTTCCTTGTCCCGACGGTGCTGTATGGACTGCTCTTCTTCGGCCAGCGGATGCCCAAGTCGGAGGCGGCCGAGAAGGGCCTTAGCTTCGGACAGATGTTCAAGGACGTCGGGATTCTCGGATCGCTGGTCGCGTGCTTTCTCTTGGCGCTGTTCTTTTCCGGCGGCGTCCTGGAGCCTTTCCTGGTGAAGGCGAACGCGACGGCCGCCGAGGCCGCCGCCGCCGCCACCACCGCGCAATGGATCGGGTATGCGATCGGCGGCGTGCTCCTGATCGTCGTCGCGGTCATCACGAATTTCTCTGTCGGCGCCTGGCTCCTCTTCGTCCTGTTCTTTACCCATGCCCTGGTTGGCGCGGTGGAACTGGGGACAGACGGCTGGATTCAGAACATCACCGGCAACATCCTGAGCCCCGCGCAGGGGAAGATCCTGTTCGTGTGGACCTCGGCGGTCATGTTCGCCCTTCGGTTCTGTGCCAATTTTATCGAGAAGACGCTGAAAGTGTCGCCCATCGGGCTGCTCATGATCTGTGCCGCCGTCGCTTGCGTCGGCCTGAACCTGGTCAGTTCGATCAACGGGTTCGTGATGGCGATGCTGGCGTTGACGGTCTACGCCGCTGGCAAGACGTTCTTCTGGCCGACGATGCTCGCGGTCGCGTCAGACCGCTTCCCGCGAACCGGCGCGATCGCGATCAGCATCATGGGAGGCATCGGTATGATGTCGGCCGGGATGGTCGGCTCGCCTGGCCTGGGTTACGCGAAAGACCGGTTCACCAGCCAGCAACTCGTCTCCTCTGACGCGGGCAAGCCCGTCTTCGAGGCGAATAAGGCTGACAAGCCCAGCGCGTTCCTGTTCTTCGGCGAGGCGACGGGCCTGGATGGCAAGAAGCTGGAGGCGGCCAAGGCGGCCGTCGCCGGGACCGGCCCTCTCCCTGCGACGGCGGGTCAGAAGCTGATTGTCGAGGCCAATCAGGCGGGCGATCGCCTGACGCTCCGAGCCGACTCCGCCATCCCCGCGGCGATGGCATGCATCTACCTCCTGCTGTTCCTCTACTTCAAGTCCGTCGGCGGTTACAAGGCGGTCCACCTCGGCGGCACGCACGGCGACCCCAACGTTCCCCACGAGGGCGCGACGCCCCTGCACGCGGTGTAAGTTAACGCGGACCGTCTGCCGATCGACACTGAAGCCCCGTAGCAACCCTGCTACGGGGCTTCTCCGTCTTGCCAATCGACCGTCCCGCCAATCGAACTTTGCGCGCCGCTCCGCCCGCGTTAGACTTCCCGCCCCTCGACGCCGGGAATGAATCTTGATGACTGACCTCAGTGCCGACCCCTCGCCCCCTTTGGCCCCGGCAGAGCCGCGGGGGGGTTACGACCCCGGGTTCTTTCAACTGCTTGACGACGTCGAGGACCGGCACTTCTGGTTCCGGGCGCGGGCGCGGGTGATCGGGGCGCTGGTGCGGCGGGCGACGGCGGGGCTGGCCGATGGGTACCGCGTGCTGGAGGTCGGGTGCGGGAATGGGGGCGTGCTTCGGGTGCTTCGGCGGGAGTGCCCGACGGGCCGCGTGTACGGGATGGACCTCTATCAGGAGGGGCTGGTTCGGGCGGCGCGGCGGTCGGGGTGCCCGCTGGTGCGCGGGGATGTGCGGGCGTCGCCGTTCGTGACGCCGTTCGAGGCGATCGGGATGTTCGATGTCCTGGAGCACCTCGAAGACGACGTGGCGATTCTGAAGCACGTGCGCTCGCTGCTGACGCCGGGCGGCGCGCTGCTTTTGACGGTCCCGGCGCACCCGAGCCTCTGGAGCTACTTCGATACCGCGTCGCGGCATTGCCGGCGATATACCCCCGCGTCGCTGGCGGCCGCTCTGTCCGCGGCGGGCTTCCGGGTAGAGTATCGATCCCAGTTCATGGCGGCATTGTTCCCGCTGGTCTGGGCCGGTCGTCGAGCGGCGGCGTGGAAGGCGCGACTGTCAGGCGGCGGCGCGGCCGACCCGAAGGCGCTCTCCTCGTCGGAGCTTCGCGTGGTCCCTGGGGTGAACGGCGCGCTGGTGCGGCTGTTGTCGATCGAGTCGGCGTGGATCGGCCTCGGCGGGCGGCTCCCGATCGGAACGTCTTTGGCGGTCATCGCGCGGCCGCAGGGCCCATGAAGCGGCGGGCCGGGCAACGCCCGACCCCGCGTGCCCGACGAGCCGCGCCCGTGAGGAAGCGGGCCGTCGCCGTACGCGGCGACTGAGCCTTTCGATCAGCGGTTCACGCCCGCCCGCGGCGGGCCCGCTCCCTAACCAGACTGTCGAAAAACCCCAAAATCGTCGAAAAATGCCTCGTTTTTCGCTCGAAAACGGCGGTCGTTAGGTCGATGTTACCAGTTTTCCGACAGCCTCTCACGGTCGCGGCTCTTTGGGGCCGTTCCCGGCGGACCTGTTTCGCATGCTCCTCAAGACCTTCAACATTCCCTCCAAGACGTCCATGGTGCCCGCGACGCCAGATCCGGGCGGCCGCGCGGCGGGCTGGCTCATCGCCGCCATCCTCGCCATCACGGCGACGGTCCTTTTGTTGCGCTGGTCGATCAACGTCGGCCGCCTTGCGGAGCCGGCGGTGTATGACGACGTCACCTACCTGCTGGATGGCGCTCGTCACCTCCAGGACCTCTACGACGACGGCCTGCCCGGGCTTGCCAGCGGTTACGTCCACCATCCGCCGCATGCGCCGCTCTCGACGATGATGGCGCTCGTCGGCTTCCTGGTCTTCGGTTACCACGACTGGGGGCCGTACGCGGTGAATGGCTTGTTCATTCTCGCGCTGCTCGGGTTCGCGGGCTATCTGATGCGCGGCCAGCCGCTCTGGGTGCGGGCGTCGGCGATGCTGATCGCGCTGCTCATGCCGTTGACCGAGCTGGGGGTGACGGAGTTCCGGCCCGATATCGCGGTCGGCGCGATGACGGCGGCCGTTGCGGTGCTGATCGTCGATGGCGACCTTGCCCGATCCACCGGGCGCTATCGCCTGGCGACCGGCGTTTTGCTGGGATTGACGCTGTGGGCCAAGCCGTCGGTCTTTCCGATCACGCTGGCGTTGACCGGCGTCGCCCTTGTTGCGGTCCTGGCGCGCGACATGGCTCAGGAATGGGTGGTGAAGCGGCGTCTTCCAGCCCGTCGCGACGTGCGGCCGCACGCGCTGGCCTGGGCGGGCATTCTGATCCCGGCCGCCGCGGTGGCCCTGCCGCACTACGTGATCAACCGCCATGAGATCATCGAATACATCCGCACCAACGCGTTGGGCGACAACCGCAGGCTCTACGCACACCATGCCGGCTGGGCGGAACATGCCCGGTATTACCTGATCGAGCTGGCCGGGCAGGTGACGCTTGGCGCTTATTTCGGGTTGTTTTGCGCGGTTTTTGTCGCGTGCGCCGCGCTGGCGGCGTTCCTCGCGCTCGGCCGGAAGCGGCCGGCGGCGCTGATCGGGGGGGCCACCTTCGCGCTCGTCCTGCTCGCGGCGTACGCGGGGCCCACGCTGAACACGGTGAAGCATTACCTGCTGGCGACGCCGTTCGACTACCTCTGGCTCTTCGGCGGGCTGCTCGCGCTTCGGTGGGTGGCGTCGGGCCAGGCGCTGTGCGTCCCGCCGGCCGCCGGCCGCGGGGTGATCGCGATGATTGTCGCGCTGTGCGTCTGGAACGCCCGGTGGCCGGTCCCCCGGGGCGAGCGGGCGGGGACGGAGTTCGCGACGCACGAGTCGCTGGTGAACGGCGTGTTCGACGCCGTCGCCCAGCGCCGGCGGGCGCCCGTCGCGCGTCTTCCTGACGACGATCGGCACGCTGAACAAGGAGCTGCTGACGTACGTCGCGACCAAGGCCGGCCGGAGGAAGCTGGAGTTCGAATCGATCCCTATGGAGCGCAACCCCGCGAATTATCAGGGCCAGTTTGACCTGTCCGACTTCGTCATCGCCGCCGAGCCGGACAGCCCCGACGCCGCGCCCATCTACCCCTCGACGGAAATCCAGGCGCAGACCCTGGCGATGCTGCGAGCCCGCGGCGATTACAAGCTCGTGGCCACCTGCCCGGGGCTGGCGAACAAGATGTACTTCGTCTACCAGAAAGCGCCGCCGTTCCAGGGCTGGGGGCTGATGGAAGGCCTGGGGCCGGTGGAGGGGCCGTATCCGCAGTGGCAACTGCCGGTGGTGCGATGGGGCGTCGGGCGGTCCACGCTGCTGACCACCCACGCGGCGACCACCGGCACGCAGCGCCTCTGCATCAGTTGCGATTCGCAGCTTCCCGACCAGCGCATGACGATCAAGCTGGATGGGCGGACCATTGTCACCGAAAGCTTCCCGCGGCCGAACGTCTTCCTCGATTTTGAATACCCGCTCCAGCTGACCGAAGGGGATCATCGGATCGATCTCGAGTACGCGCGGTCGTCGGAGACGGATGCGGGCCGGGCGGTGCTTTTTCAGCGGCTGTCGCTGATCCCCTGACGCTTCACTTTCGCGGCCGCTCCCCTTTTGACAGGAACCCCCGACGGACGAGGATACCTTTCGTGATGGAGCCGGCACCGTATCTCAGCGTGGTCGTCCCCGCTTACAACGAAGCGCGGCGGATCGCCGGCACGCTCGCCTCGATGAAGGCGTTCCTGGATCGTCAGGGGTACGGGTACGAGGTGATTGTTTCGGCCGACGGGGTTGACGGCACGCGCGAGGCGGCTTCCGCCTTCGCCGACGGCGACGCGCGCTTCCATGTGATTGGCTCACCCGAGCGCGGCGGCAAGGGGCGCGGCGTGAGGAACGGCGTCCTGCGTGCTCGCGGCGAAGTGATCGGCTTCATCGACGCCGACTACAAAACCCCGATCGAAGAAATCGACAAGCTCCTGCCGCCGCTGCGGGACGGGTGGGATCTGGCGATTGGTTCGCGAGCGGTGGGGGAATCAAAGATCGAAAAGCATCAGCCGCTCTACCGCCGCGTAGGCTCCAAGGCGTTCGCGGCCGTCATGCGCGCGCTGGTCGGCCTGCGCGGCGTTCGGGATACCCAGTGCGGCTTCAAGTTCTTTCGCGCCGCGGCCGCCCGTGACCTGTTCTCGCGGCAGCAGATCGACGGGTACATGTTCGACGTCGAGATCCTGCTGATGGCCCGCCGCTCCGGCTACCGGATCAAGGAAGTTGGCGTCCGCTGGGCCGACGACGGCGACAGCCGCTACGACCCTGTCGGCGGCACCCTGAAGAACGCGAAGGAGCTCCTTCGCATCCGGTTCGCCAGCCGAAAATGACGGTCGAGGTTTTCTCTTTACAGCGTCGCCCCGTGGCATGCGACGCATGACATTCGTCGGGCACGCATTGCGTGCCGCCACGCCGCCCGTTCGGCATGCGAGCGGGTGACACCACGAGAGGCCAAAAACCCCGTCAGCTGCACGCGATGCGCGCCCTACAAAGCCCGTATCCCTGTATAGAGACGGTTGCCACCGGGTAGAGGGTGTGTCAAAGTAACGCCCAACCGCATGACCAGGACAGACGTGACTTCTATCAGTGATTCTCACCTATCCAGTGACTCCGGAAAGCCCCCGGCGCCTGTCGCCGGCTCCGAGGACTGGTTCGCCGGGAACGATGCCTATGCCGATGCGCAATCGCGGCTGGAGCATTACCGGCACTGCCGCCGCTGTGTGGAGCACGAATTGCGGGGCGTGTCGGAGCTGTTGGATGTAGGCAATGGCGGTTTCTTTAACTATGACACCCGCCTGATCCAGCGCGCGACGGCCGTCGATGTTTTTCTCAAGGACGGCCCCGGGCCGACGGCGAACACGTTGTTCCGGCAGGGGTCGCTGCTGGACTTGCCTTTCCCCGACGAATCGTTCGATGCCGTGTTGCTCCAGAACGTCCTGCACCACGTGACCGGCCGCACCGTGGCCGAGAATCGGAAGAATCTGGCGACGTGCCTGCAAGAGCTTCAGCGGGTGGTGCGGCCGGAGGGGAAAGTGGTCATGATCGAGAGCACGGTGGGGCGGCTGTTTTACGCGTTCGAGTCGGCGGTCTTCGGCCTGGCGTCGGCGATCAAGCGCGGCGGCCATCCGGTGACGTTCCAGTTCACGCCGCGCCACATTCTCGACGCGGCCGCCGGCGCCGGCCTGGAGGTCGCCGAATTTACCTTCGTCCCCCTTGGCGGCTGGGTCCTTCAGTTCGGCAAGGTCTGGCCTTCCTGGCTGACGCCGGTCAAGCCGATGAAGCTGGTGCTGAGACGGCGGACTAAAGGATGAAGGATGAAGGTGAAGGATGAAGGAAACAAGACGCGATCCGGTTCATCGTTCATCTTGCGGCCGTCGTCCCTCACTCCTACTCGAGCCAAGTGACCGCTTCGCTTCAGACCCATCCCGAGTCTTCGTCTGTTTCCGCGACGCGCTCTGGCGCGCCGGTGATGGATGCGCATATCTATGAGCTGCTGAACTCGATCCCCGATACCTACTGGCGCTATGTGGCCCGCCATGATCTTTTCTCGCGCCTGTGGCGCCGGTATCGCGGGCGCCTGATCGGCGGCGGGGCGTACGACGTGCTCGATGTTGGCTGTGGGTCGGGCGGGTTGCTGGCGGCGCTGCGGGATCGGGAGCCAGTCGGGTCGGTGCGATGCTTCGGGGCCGATCTGTATCTCCCCGCGCTCGGCCACTGCGGCGCTCGCGGCATCCGCGGGGCGGCCGCCGGTGACGCGACGGCGCTGCCGTTCCGGGGCGAGGCGTTCGACCTGGTGGTCTCGCAGGACGTCCTTGAGCACATCCCCGACGACGCGGCCGCTCTGGCCGAGGCATACAGGGTCTGCAAGCCGGGCGGGCTGGCGCTGCTGCTGGTGCCGGCGTTCCAATCTGTCTGGAGCACGCGCGACATCCGGCTGCACCATTGTCGGCGGTATCGGCTCCCCCAACTGGCGGATCGAATCGGCCGCGTGGGGTTCAGGCCGGTACACCAGACTTATACGGACTGCTTCCTGCTCCCTCCGCTCTGGCTGGCGGTGAAGCTGGCCCGGCGGGACAGCGAAGGCCGCGCGGACATCGCCGTGGATGCCCCGGGCGGGACGGGCCTGTTGAATCGCCTGCTGACGCACTGGTCGGGGGTAGAGTCGCTGATCGCGCGAAAGATCGGGCTGCCGTTCGGCGTGTCGGCGCTGGTGCTGGCTCGCAAGCCGGGGTGACATCGCCGCATCGTTCGCGCGGCTCGACGAGCCGCGCCCGTCAGGAAGCGGGCAGACGCCGTATTCGGCGGCTGAGCTTCTCTGTGTGCGGCTGATGCCCCCGCCTACGGCGGGCCCCGCTTCCGTCCGGGCGCGTCTCGTCCTGAAGGGTTTCGCCTCGCGGCGCCATCCTTTTTGGCACTCCCTGGGAACGCCCACGTCCTCGTCGGCTCGAGCGAAATGCCGACGGGGACGTCGGCGTTCCAACGGAGATGAACGGCGATTGCGCGGGTTGTTGATCTTGTCCCTCCTGGCGCATATGACGGCGGCGCGGCGACGGGGTGGTGAGTCGAGAGGCATGGGAGAACGGCGATGTCCGAACAGGCGGCGGCCGCTTTCGAGGGTCAATGTCCGGTGTGCCGGTTCGGCACTGCGAGCCAGTTGTACAGCGTCACGTCGCGGCAGGCGGCGCAACATTTCGTCCGCCGCGGCTTGGACCCCGAGAAGCACGAAGCGATGGTGCGCGAGATCGAGCGGCTCTGGTCCGGGCCGACGAACCGGCTGTACCGGTGCGAGACGTGCGAATTCTGCTTCTGCTGGCCCTTCGTGGCGGGGGGCGAGGGGTTCTACAAGCTGCTGCTGTCAACGCCGAGTTACCCGTCCGATCGCTTTGAATTTCACCAGACATTGCAGGCGCTGCAAGGTCGGCCCGCATCGGCCGCCCCGCTGAAGCTTCTGGAGATCGGCGCGGGTGACGGCCCGTTCATCCGGATGGTGTCGCCGGCGCTGGCGGAGAAGGGGAACATCGTCTGCACGGAGTTCTCTCCCGCGGCCGCGCAGGCGGTGCGGGATTACGGCGTCACCTGCCTGCAAGCCGACTTTCGCCAGATCGATCGCAGCGAATACGGCGGGCGCTTCAACGCGATCTGCCTGTTCCAGGTGCTGGAGCATCTGGATCACGTGGACGACACCTGGCAGTCGCTGTCAGAGCTAGCCAGCGCTGGGGCCGAGCTGTTCATCTCGACCCCCAGTGAGAAGTGGGTCGATTTCGCCGAAAGCCACGGCGGCGAGCTGGATATGCCGCCGAACCATGTCGGCCGCTGGAACCCGCGCTGCTTTGAGACGATCGCGAGCCGGTACGGCTGGGAACTGGTGCGGCACGCATACGAGCCAATCGGCCGCCTGACGCTGCTGAACCAGATGGCGTCCTCGCGCTTTTTTGCGGCGCGATCGCGGCCCGACTCGCTGACCGACCGGAGCACGCGGCTGCAAAGCCGGCCGATGCGCCGGGCAGCGTCATTGCCGATGATGGGCATCGCCTACGCGCGGAGCCTGGCGACGGCCCTCACGGCCGACCCCAGGGCGCTGGGGGCCGCCCAGTGGGCGCACCTGCGAAGGCGGTAGCAGTAGGGAACGCCGTCGCGGGGCGATCAGGCGCCGTCGAGGGCGTCCCTGAAGGCCTCGCTGGCGATGCCGGCCGGGATCAGCGAACTGGAGAACTTGGCGGCCGCCTTACCGACCGTGACTTTGAAGGTACCAACGTTGCTGACATGCCCTTTGGCGTCCGTGACGGTGATGCTCACCGTGTCGGTTGCGACCTTCGTGAAGGTATGGCTCTTGGAGGAGAGCGAGCCAGCGGCGTTGAGGGTGAACTTGGTGTCGGCGGTGCCGTCGCCCCATTTCACGTCAACACTGAACGGCCCGGTCGCGCCGGTCTGGGTGAAGCTGCCGAGCGAGAATGACCTGAGGGCGCCGGCGACGGCCGCCTGGCTGGCCGGCGGCGTGACGACGATGTTCGTGCTGGACGCGGTCGCCACGATCTGGCCGGACAGGAACAGCGTGATCTTCGTCGGCCCGAAGTCTTCGACGAAGGTGCCGCTTGCGTAGATCGTCAGCGTCTTGACGCCGTTCTTATCGACCGTGAGGCTGCTGAGCTGCGTCGATTGATTGGGGACGCTCTTGGCAAACCCGGTGATCGGACCGTAAAGCGGGCTAACGACGGTGGTCTTGCCGTTCAACACGCTCTTGCCCGAGAGGCCCAGCGTGCCCGCCAGGACGGGTACGGTCTCGCCGGCGTTGGAGAACTTTCCGTTCTTCAGCGCCAGGGTGCCCGAGGTCAGGCCGATCACGAGCCCGCGCATGTCAACGTAGAGTGTTGAGACCAGCGTCCCCTTCGGGGCTTGCTGTGATGCCGTGAGCATGCCCGCGAAGTTGGCCGGGGCGTTGCCGGGGGTCGCCAGGCCACCGCTGTTCAAGCCCTGGATCGACGACTTGACGAACTGGATGGAGGTGGGCGTCGTCGCGACGGTGATGGTGCCCGCGCCGTGGTTGGTGAAGCTCCCCGCGAACTGCGTCTTTAGCGCGACCGTCTGGGAGGGGCCGTACCCGTTCATGTTGGCATCGACCTTGGTCGGCAAGACGAAGGTCCCGCCGCCTGTCGCGGTGGTCAGGGCGGACTGGATCGTGAAGGTCTGCATCGTCGCCGACAACAATGCACGCGATTCGAGGTGTTCGATGTGCGCCCGTGCCATGTGCGTCCTCTCCTGGGGTGCGCCGGTGGAACGGGGCAACAGCGTTGCGCCGGCCCCGGGCAGCCCTCGCCTGTTTCCGATCGGTGTAACGTGAGGTGATAAACATAAAGCGGTTCGAAATATCTTGCAAGCAAAATGACGACTCGACAGCGGTGAAGCGGTCGTGCGGTCCAGTGGGCCTATCTTTTGTAACGCTATCCCGCATGAAGACGTAGGGCGTGGTTCACCACGCCACCGCATGATGCGGCTGGTGAACCACGCCCTCTATTGCCATTGCAGATGGCCGCGCTCCAGCGGCGCGTGACGAGACTGTAACCCCCCAATGCAGCTTCAGACGAGGCCTTTCGTCGCTCCGGCGAGTCCGGGTAAGCTGGCGCGGCTTCGCGCGACGGCCGTTTTTCTCCCTTTTTGTTTCGCGGTGAGGCCGAGTGCGGCGGGCCGGTTTCGTGCGGCGGGGCCGGTTTCGTGCGGCAGGGCGTTAGCGAATTGCTAAGTTGGTCGCGGAGGATCCCCATGAAGTTGTCGCTGCGATCTTCGCGGCCGCTGGCGTCGGCCGCCCGGGCCGAGCCGCTTGAACGCCGGGCATACTTGTCCGCGTGGTTTGTCGCCCCCAGTGGCGCGGACAGCAACCCGGGCTCGATCGAGCGGCCGCTGGCGACGTTCACCGCCGCGCTGACCCTCGCGCAGCCGGGCGATGTCGTCTACGCGCGAGCGGGAACCTATTCTCCGTCAACGACCATCGACCTCACCGGCGCCGGGACGGCGGCCGCCCCGATCCTCTTTGGCTCTTACAACAATGAGCGGGCCGTGATCGACGGCTCGGCGATCCCGTTCGGTCAGCCGACGTTGCGAATCAGCGGGCAATACCTTGTCGTCCAGAACTTTGAGGTGATGAACAGCCAGGGCGCGGCGATGGACGTCCCGTCTGGCCAGAGCATTACGATCATCAACAACTCGATCCACGATTCCCGCGCCCAGGCGATCGTGGTCGGCGACGGCTCCTCGCTGACGAGCGCGCAGGACGTGACGATCAAGACGAACGAAATCTTCCACAACGACACCGACTTCGCCCAGTCGCTCCCGCTTCAGCGCGACGCGGCCGTTCTGCTCGACGGCGTCAGCGGCTCGCACGTCACCAACAACCACATCCACGAGAACGACGGGCCGGGCCTGAAGCTGCTCCTGGTGAACAATTCCGGGGTCGATACCAACCTCATCTCCGACAACGCCGTCGCCGAGCTCGTTCTGGACAATACGAGCAACACCATCCTCGAGCGCAATTTTATCAATAACACCCAATTGACGGCCTACTACGTCAACGGGCCGGCCGATTCCATCCGCCTGGACGAAAGCAACCTGCCTAACGCAAACCCCATGAGCGGGGTGACGCTCCGGAACAACATCGTCGCCAATGGCGCGTCCAATTTCCGCTACTACAACCCCAGCCCGGATTTCCTGTGGGGGCACGGGCTGACGAACTTCATCATCACCAATAACGATTTCTACGGCGCGGTCGGGCCGGGCGCGAACTTCTGGGTGGATACGTCGATCTTCCACAACAACAACCTGGTCATCAACAATATGTTCGATGAGCCGTCCGGCGCCCAGGCGGTCTTCGCCCCCAGCGGCCGCCGGGCGCTCACGCTGACGGGGTTCGACTTTCAGCACAACAACTGGTTCAACGGCAACGGCGTGAACGTCGTGCATGGCGGCGCGGGCGTGGCCGCCGGCCCGGGCGATATCGACTTCGACCCCCTCATCGCCAAGGGAGGGACCTTCGACCCGGCGGGGTATGAGCTGCTCTCCCAGTCGCCAAATATCGACAAGGGTGTGCTCGTGCCGGGCGTGGGGAACGACTATTACGACGTTGCCCGCCCGCAGGGCCGCGCCCGACATCGGCGCACACGAATTCTCGATCGGCATCCACCCCTCGCCCCTTCCGACGCCCACGCCCACGCCGACGCCCACGGGGACCACGCCGCCTGTCCTGGCCTTCCCGACCCACCTCGTGGCGACCGGCGTCTCGTCGTCGGAGATCGACCTGACTTGGGTGGACAACGAAGCGAACGTCGCCGGCTTCGTGATTCAGCAGCGGGTGTCCAGCCGGTGGGTCACGATTAAGGTGGTTGGAACGGTCACCGCCGGCCCCTCCGGCGCCAGCGGCCTGTTCGCCGCCACGGGGCTGCACTCGAACAAGAGATACAAGTTCCGCGTCTTCAGCATCCTGGCCGACAGCTCCTCGTCAGGCTTCTCCGACCCGATCGTGGGGAAGACGCTCAAGAAGCCGAAACATCATCGATGAGGTAAGAAGAAAATCCGAAGCACGAAAGGGCGAGAGGAAGCAGAAAATCCGATGCACGAAAGGGCGAGAGGAAGCAGAAAATCCGAAGCACGAAATCCGAAGGAACTACCAAAAGGAGAAAGGAAGAAACCGAGCCCAAGCGATTGGTTCGATTTCTTCCTTCTCTGTTTGGAGCTTCCTTCGGATTTCGGATTTTGTACTTCGGATTTCCATCAATGAGGTAAAACGAAAATCCGAAGCACGAAATCCGAAGGAACCACCAAGCGGAGAAAGGAAGAAACCGAGCCCAAGCGATTGGTTCGATTTCTTCCTTCTCTGTTTGGAGCTTCCTTCGGATTTCGGATTTTGTGCTTCGGATTTCCATCAATGAGGTAAAACGAAAATCCGAAGCACGAAATCCGAAGGAACTACCAAGCGGAAAAAGGAAGAAACCGAGCCCAAGCGATTGGTTCGATTTCTTCCTTCTCTTTTTGGAGCTTCCTTCGGGTTTCGGATTTTGTGCTTCGGATTTCCATCGATGAGGTAAAAAGAAAATCCGAAGCACGAAATCCGAAGGAACTACCAAGCGGAAAAAGGAAGAAACCGAGCCCAAGCGATTGGTTCGATTTCTTCCTTCTCTTTTTGGAGCTTCCTTCGGATTTCGGATTTTGTGCTTCGGATTTCCAGCTACAGGTTTTGGATGTCCGCTTCACGCAGCTTCCGCGTCAAGCCTTTCCGGCGGATGAAACGCGAGCGCCAGGAGGATCGCCGCAACGAGCGAGATGCCGCTGGCGACGAGGAACATGCTCCGGTAGTGGGTGACGCCGGCCTGGGTGAAGACCTTGTCGAAGAGCCAGGGCGCCGTGAGGTTCACGGCGAGCGGGCCCATGCCCAGGATCATCACGTTGAACAGCCCCTGGGCGCTGGAGCGGATGTCCTTGGGGAAGACCCCGTCCACGAAGATGTAGACCGTGGCGAAGAAGAAGGCATAGCAGACGCCGTGCAGCAGGATGCTCGCGACGACCGGCACCTTCGCCGGCGCCAGGGCGAAGACGGTGAACCGCACCGTGTGCCCCAGGATCCCCAGCACCATCGTCCACTTCCAGCCGAGCCGTTTCAGCACCATCCCCAGCACGATCATCGTCACGATCTCGGCGACCTGGCCCAGCTTCATCGTCAGGGCGACAAAGTTCGCCGGGATGCCGATCGTCCCCAGAAAGCGGCCGGTCCACGAGAAGTACATCTGTAGAAGCGCCGCGTCGATGAACGTCACGACCCAAAGCAGCAGGACGAACGGCGACGCGAGCAGCTTGAATGAAACGAGCCACGCAAAGCGGCTCTCGCCCGGGGCCATCGGCTTGGGCGGCGTGTGCGGCAGGGTGAGGCTGAAGGCCGACAGCGCCAAGGACAGGATCCCCGACACAAGGAAGGTCCAGGTGGTCGCCCGGACGAGGGGCTCGCCTGTGAGTGACGTTCCGAACACCTGGCCGATCCAGGCGACCGGGCCGACGTCGTGCATGGGTGCGATACGCCCCCAGTCAGCCAGAAGGAAGACGAACGGCGTCGCCGCCAGCACCCAACCTACGGTGCCGCCCATCCGCACGATCCCGAACTCCTGCTGGGCGTCTTTCATTGAGGCGAAGGCGACGCTGTTCGCGATCGACAGCGTGGGGACATAGAAGAAGCAGTGGATCGCCATCAACGCGAAGAAGGGCAGGAACGGCGCGGCGGGGTTGATGCCGTCAGGGCCGACGTGCGTCCCCGCCGGGGCTTGTATGAAGGAGAGGCCGATCATCGCCAGCCCGCCGATCAGGTGGCTGACGGACAGGAACCGCTCGGCCGCGAAGTTCCGGTCGGCGAACTGGTTGCTGAAGAACATCCCCACGATGGCCGAGAGGGGGAACAGGGCGAGGATCCAGCTTTGTTTCATCGGGCTGAAGCCGATGCCGCTGGAGCCGAGGTAGCCAAAGACCATTTCGAACCAGGCGCCCCAAACGGCCAGTTCGAGGACCATCATGATGAACAGCTTGGTCCGGACGGAGCCGGGGGTATGACCGGCCGCCGGGGTAAGCGAAGCCGGTTCGATGACCGTTTGACTCATGCGGATCTCCGATGCCTTGGCGAAATGATGACGGCTTGAGAGGCGGGCACAACGTACCCGAAGCGGCTTCAAGATTGAAGGTTATCGCGGCGCATCAGTCGCGCCGCGGTGTGGCGGCCTTTTTGGCGATCCGCCTGCGCGGCCCGGAAGCGATCCGCGCGCGTCCTGGGAGACACCTTCTTCCCCGGTCAGCGATCCGCTTGAGGCTCTGGCCCCGAGCCAACGTCTCCTTGTCGCCTCTTCGCCTTCCTGGCGTTCTTCTCTCGGCGTCTTGGCGTTCACTTCTCTTTGGGCCAGGCAAAGTGAACGCCAAGACGCCAAGATCGCCAAGACGGAACGTCAGGACAGAAACGCCAAGAGGGAAAGAGAAGAGGGACACTCCTCCTTCCGGATGGCGGCCCCCCGGCCGGCGCTGATCCGCCTTCGTCGCCCAATTGCTCCGCTCTGCGACGCTGCGCCCATCGTCCCAGGCGGAGGGAGACACCGCGCCCCGTCTGTCGTCAGTGCCCGTTCGCGCGGGAAGGCGGGTGTGCCTTCGCCAGATGAAAAGAGCCCCCGCTCGATGCGGAGGCCCTTTCGTTGGTTTGAGAGTGCGTCGTGGTGGCCGCTTCGCTTAGTAGCGATCCCGGCCGCCACCGCCGCCGCCACGGTCGCCGCCGCGGCCGCCGCCGCCGCCATAGCCGCCGCGGCTGCCGCCCCCGCCACCGCCGCCGTACCCACCGCGGCCGCCACCACTGCCTCCGCCGCCGCCACTGCCTCCGCCGTACCCACCGCGGCCACCGCCGCCGCCTCCGCCGCCGCGATCTTCACGCGGCCGGGCTTCGTTGACCGTCAGGGCCCGGCCATTGTGCTGTTGGCCATTGAGCGCTTCGATCGCAGCATCCGCTTCGCCATCGTTCGCCATTTCGACGAAGCCAAATCCCTTGCTGCGCCCCGTCTCCCGGTCGTTGATGATCTGGGCGGAAAGGACTTGCCCGTGCTGGCCGAACAACTGCTCCAGTTCCGAGCTGTCCACTTGGTAGCTCAGATTACCGACGTATAGCTTCTTACCCATTGATGGTTCTCCTTGAATGGGTATGACAGGGCCCGTTTGAGAGGACGGTTCTTTCTGGGCCAGAGCGAAAGAGGTTGAGAAACCAACCGATGCGGGGAGGGTCGGAGACGGCAGCCGGGGAGGTGCGCCCCCAACAAGCGAAACAGGCGGAGGAATGAGCAAACACTGGGCACTTTCCTAAGACCGATCCACAAAATACCCGCCACCTAGGCTCGTGTATATCGAGTTTCAAGTCCGTTGCAAGCGTAAATTTCGTTGGGCCACATCCGTCTTGATCCCGTAGCTTGGCTTACGCTCCGTCGGGGTCCCGGCACTGGCGTTTTATCGGTTGGGTTTGCCGAGCCGCCAGACGAGGAAGCGATGCCCGTGCCACTGTCTAAGACGGACTCTACCGCAGCCTTTGCCGCCGTCCGGTCAACGTACCAAACTGAAGCGCCCGGGTAGCGGTTAAAGGTCTTTTTATAACCGGCCTTTGTCACCAAACTTCACGATCTTTTCGTCGTCCTATTATAGATCGGTGACCGATTCGCAAGGTCAGTAACACCGGCCGAGCCGGCCTTGCGGAGCGGGCGCCGCACCAAGGAACCACACCATGATCAAGGTGAAACACCTGATGGAGGCGCAGGAGAAGGAAGACGGCCAGCGCCTCTGGGTAGAGGCCGTCGGATTGACCAAAGACCTGCGCGAGTGGTGCAGCGTCGATCACGTGCTGACGCATCTTGGCCCTTCGGCCGACCTCGCCGCATGGTTCGAAGCGCACCCCGACGGGTATGAGTATTACCGCGGGAAGTACCACGAGTCGCTTGTGTCGAGCCCCTACCGGGCGGCCCTCCTGCAGTTGGCGAAGGCGTCGGCCGCCGAGAACTTCACGCTGCTCCACGCCGGTGAAGACTCGACCCACAACGCGGCGACGGCGCTGTACGAGTATCTCAGCGAGCTGGGGGCCTGGTCGGCCCAAGGCTAGAAACGCCTGCTCGGCCGGACCTTGTCACGATCCTCCCGTCCGGGGCGGGCTCCATGAGCCCGCCCCGTTTGCGTATCGAGATTCGGGGGGAACGCCTGATGAAGCGGAAAATCCGAAGCACGAAATCTCAAGCAAGCTGGAATCAGACCCAAAAGCGGGACCGGCGCCGATCGCTGGCATTCGCTTCCTTTGTTTCCTCTTTGTCGTTCCTTCGACTGTTTCTTCGTGCTTGGGAGTTCCACATTTCTGAGTCGCGCGGGAGCCTCGGTTTGATCCCGCCGCTCCCTTGGTATAACTCGCACACCGAACGTCGATCTTTTACCTCCGGAGCCCACCGCCAGTGCCAGACCCCCGCAGCCCGTCCAAGCTCGACCTGCTTCTAGCGGACCTGACCGATCCTCAGCGCGAAGCGGTGACGCACGTTGATGGGCCGCTGCTGATCGTCGCGGGGGCGGGCAGCGGCAAGACGCGCGTCATCACCCGGCGCGTGGCTTACCTCGTCGCACTGGGGATCGAGCCGCGATCGATCCTCGCCATCACCTTTACCAACAAGGCGGCCGGCGAGATGAAGGCGCGCATCGCCTCCGTCGCCGACCGCAAGCTGTACGACTTCGGCCGCCTCGATCAGCCGTGGCCGACGGTCTGCACCTTCCACTCCCTGTGCCTGCGAATCCTGCGGCACTACTCCACCCGCGTGGGGCTGCCGCTCAACTTCAGCATTTTCGATTCCTCCGATCAGACCAAGCTGATCAAAGAGGCGATCAAGATTCTCGACCTCTCGACGACCAACTTTTCCCCCTCGACCGTCCACGGCACGATCAGCAACGCGAAGAACCAGCTCGTCGGCCCCGAGCAATACGCCAGCAACGCGAAGGACTTTTATCAAAAGAACGTCGCCCGGGCGTACGGTAAGTATCAGGCGCTGCTGGCGCAGAACAACGCGCTCGATTTCGACGACCTGCTGATCCGTACGGCCCAGGCGTTCCGCGATTTCCCCGACGTGCTCGCCGAGTTGCAGGAACGTTTCCAGTACATCCTGATCGACGAGTATCAGGACACCAACCACGCCCAGTACATCATCGCCCATGCGATGGCGCAGGGGCACCGGAACATCTGCGTCGTCGGCGACCCGGACCAGTCGATCTACGCGTGGCGCGGGGCCGACATCAAGAACATCCTGGAGTTCGAGCGCGACTACCCCGACGCCGTCGTGGTGCGGCTCGAGCAGAATTACCGCTCCACCAAGACCGTCCTGGCGATCGCCTCGAAGCTCATCGCCAACAACCTTCAGCGCAAGAAAAAATCCCTCTGGACGGAGAACCCGCAGGGCGACGCGGCCGAGGTTTACCACTGCCAGGACGAGCACGACGAGGCGGCCATCGTCATGAGCCGCCTGAAGGAACTGAACGAGAAACAGAAGGTCGCGTGGAGCGAGATGGCGATCTTCTACCGCATGAACAGCCTGTCGCGCGTCATGGAAGAGGCGCTGTTCAAGAACAAGGTGCCGTACCAGATCGCGCGCGGCACCGAGTTTTACAACCGCAAAGAAATCAAGGACGTGCTCGCCTATCTGCGCGTCGTCGCCAACCCCAGCGACGAGGTCAGCCTCACGCGCATCGTCAACGTGCCGACGCGCGGGCTGGGGGACAGCAGCATCAAGCAGATGACGGTTCATGCCGTCGGGCGCGGGATGTCGCTCTTCCAGGCGATGACGCGGGCGGCCGAGATCCCCGGCGTCTCCACGCGCGCGGTGGCGGCCGCCCGAAACTTCGTCCAGATGGTCGAGCGCTGGCGGACATTCCCCGGCATCATGCCCGCCGGCGGGCCGCCCCAACCCAATGCGGCGGCCGATGCCGTCCTCCCTGACGAAACATCTCAACCGCAGTCATCCATCGCCGAAACGCCTGCGCCCGAGGCTGCTGCGGCCGCCGAGCCGGCTAAGCCCGCTCGACGAAAGAATCGGGCCCAGCCGCAAAACGATCTATTCACGAGTGATTCCGCGGCCGCCGCGGGCCTGTCGCCGTCATCCGCGGCGGCTGCCCTGATCGATCATCCCACGGCGGACGCCCCAACCAACGAACCGCCGGCCGAACCATCGACCGTCACGACCCTCCCCGCTAACGAAGCGGCCGCCCCACCTCCAGCCAAGGGTCACGTCCGCGCCATCATGGAGGATGTCCTCCGAAAGAGCGGCTTGACCGACGCCCTGCGCAAGGCCGACGCCGGCAAGGAAGAGGGCGAGAAGGCGACGGACAACGTCAACGAGTTAATCAGTGCGGCCGCCGAATATGACCGGGCCAACCCCGACGGCAGCCTGGCCGACTATCTGGCCGCGGTTTCGCTCGTCAGTGACGCCGACCATATGAAAGGCCACGGCGGCGCGGTGACGTTGATGACGCTCCACGCCGCCAAGGGCCTGGAGTTCCCGGTTGTCGCGATGATCGGGCTGGAAGAGGGGATCCTGCCGCACAGCCGGGCGGCCGCCAGCGTGGTCGAACTGGAGGAAGAGCGGCGGCTCTGCTTCGTTGGCATCACCCGGGCGGAAAAGGTGTTGATCCTGACCAAGGCGGGCTATCGCACCGTCCGCGGCCTGCGGGAGCGGACCGTGACCAGCCCGTTCTTGAAAGAACTCCCGCCGGAGAACCTGAAAGTCATTGACCGGACGGACATCGCCACGATCGACAGCCGCTGGGACCAGCGGCTCACCGCCCGTGCCGAGACGAGCTCGGAGCTCGGGCGCCTGCGCCTGGCCAGCGCGTCCGCCACCCGATGTTTGGCGTGGGGCACGTGCGAGATGTATCAACCGCGGGCCAGGGCGTTCGTGCGGTGGTTGACTTCGCACGAGGCGGCCAGAAGGTCCTGATTGTCCCGCCGGCGAAACTGGAAGTTGTCGGTTAATCGCGCGATGGCCCCGTCGGGTGCCCCATCCTCAAATGCGGATGGGCTTCGCCGATCCTGGTCGGCGAAGCCCATCTGCCCCGTCAAGTCCGCAGTCGGCCTTCGTTACGAGAACAGATCGTCCAGGTCTTTGCGGTGTTGGGTTAGCAGCTCGATCGGGGTTGACGGCACGGCGGCCGGCGTCGGATCAACAAGCGCGGTTGCGAGCGGCGTCGCCTTGAGCAGGACGCCGCCCCCTTCCTTTAATGCCGCCCCAAAGACCACCTGTCCCGCGTCGTTGATCGCCACGCCGGCGCTTGCGCGCGGCCGGCCCCCAGGTCGAGCGTGGAAATCGTGCCGACGAACGGGATCACAGTCCCGGTCTTGGCGACCAGCGAGAGCTTGCCGTTCTGCCAGACATAGACGCCCTGATCGCCGTTCGTCAGTTTCGCGTTGAACGCGATTTGGCCGCGATCGGCGATCCCCCAGTTGGAGATGTAGAACCCGCCGGTCGCGAACGTTCCCCCGCCGGGCATCGCCATGCCGGGTCGCGCGACGGCGTGGGTGACGCCGTTGACGCTGACGAACAACCCGAACGGGTCGTCGCTCGGTTTCGCCAACGCGGGCTTCTGGCGAATGGCGCCCATGAAGATCACTTGCCCCTTTGAGTTCACCGACGGCCCGAACGCGTAGTCAAACGTCCCGCCGCCGGCCGATTTGGGGATAGCGCTCCCCTGATGCGCAAGCATCGAGAGCTTCCCCGACGGAGCTCGAAGGAACACGCTCTCCGATGCCGAGATCTGGTTCGGCGTCTGTGGGAACGTCGTCACGCCCAGGTCCAGGACCGGGTCGCCCTTGAGATGCGCGGCAAAGGCGATGTAGCCGCCGTTGGCGATCGACGGGCTGTCCGCCAGGTCGAACACCTTTCCACCAGGGGCAGGGTCGCCCGGCGCGGCGACGTCAGTGATTTTGCCGGCGGAGTCGATCTCGTAGACACCCTGGCCGAGGTTCTCGCCCCCCGCCGGCCCCAGCCGGGTGTGGATGATCGCGGGGAAGACAACCTGATCCGCGTTGTTGATGGAGGCGTGAAACCCGGTCCCCAGGAACTTCCCGCCGGTGGGCGCATCGGTCTTCCCTGGGACGAACAGGGCGGTAACGGCATGAGTCGCCGCGGTGTATTTGTACACCGACGCGTTCACGCCCAGGGTTGAAGTCGAATAGGTCCGCCCGAAGCCAATCACGAAATCGCCGCGATCGTTGAACGCGCCGGGGCTGAAGGTGCCGAAGCCGCCGTACCGCTCACCGCCCGGCGCCAGGTCGCCCTGGCGGATGATCGGGGTCAGGTTCCCGGAGTTGCTGGCATACACGCCCTCCCCGACAGCCGACCCATACGAGTTGATATAGGAAGCGAACCCGACATCCCCGCGGCCGTTGATCCCACCGACCTCAAACCCCGGGTTCGCGAAGGTGTCGCCGGCGTGGCCGGGCGCCGCTTCGTTCAAGGAGGCGATGGTGGAGAACGCGTATGTCGCGCTGAAGAGGGTCCGCGGGGCCAAGGGCTCCACGCACGCGACGGACGACCGACGACTCGACTTTCCTTGTTTCATTCGTCTTCCCTTGTTCTGAAGAGGTGTCGCAAGCAGCGCGCCGCCCGAGCATACAACCGGCTGCGCAGCAATGCGCACCCGTCGCCGCAGTCGCGATGCGGCCAGTCGCGATGCGGCCGGTGGATAGAGCCGAACCGAGTAAGCGGCGTCAGTGCGTAGGGGCCACAGATCAACGAAATGAGTCAGCGCATCGCGTAGCCATCTACCCCAGGCCAAGCAACCAAAGCCTACGGACTGGCGGCGGAGTTAGCAACTTTTTAATCGGTTTATACCGTTTGTTCGGGTGTGGCCATTTTCTGTGGCATTGAGCGGCGCACTCACAGTTCGATTTGGCGGGGGCGTTCCCCCTCGGGTGCCAGATGCCCACGCTCGAGCGGGCACGCCTTCATTCCCCGGCCCAACAGATTAAAAACACGAAGGAGCATGCCCACGCAAGCGTGGGGCATGGCACCCATGGCACCCGGCGTGAGGTTTACGCGTGAGAAACGCGTATCGCTATGAAAGATGGCCACGCCAGTCCATCCGCTGGGGTTTGTTTCGCCGGGCGATCGGCGACGTGCGGTAGCCGATTCCGTCTGAGTGTCGGATCGACCCCAGGAGGTTACGAAGTCCGTCGAGGCGCCTCGCGGCCGAGCGAGTGAAGATCTTTCCATTGCTGGCTTCCGTTATCCAGTGTGGAAAAATCGGGCTCGGCCGCCGGCGTCTCAAGGGCCGGCTTGGCCAGTTCCGCCCGAACCCGCCGCGAATGGCGAAAGAAGGCGACCGCCCCCATAACGGCCGCGACGGCGCCCATCCCATAACCGATCGGGATTAGGCGACTGGCCGAGGCTCCCGGGCCGTGGAGGAACTGCCAGATCATGAAGACGAGCTGGGCCGCCGCTCCGAGGCACCCGAAGGCGGCGACCAGGATATACGTCAGCGTGCGGCCCATCGCCCGCCGCAGGGCCGCCAACTGACGAATCCGCACCCCGTCCAGCTCCGCTTCGCGCTCAACGGCCTCCCGTTCCCGCTCGATCTCCCGCTCTTCGTCGGAGGTATCGACCACGGCAAAGAATTCCTCCCCGCACGCGGGGCAGGTCAGAAGCCCATTGGTCGGCGCCGTCTCGGGAAGGAATATCTCCCCGCATCGCGGACAGGCGTAACCGGCCGATTCCGCTGGTTGAAATGTGTCATCTAAGTCGCCATCCGCCTGCATGTCTCAACAGTAGCGGGGTGGTTGCGGGGTTGCCAAGCGGCTGTCATGCGATCAGGTAACGAGCCAAGAGCGGAAGACCATCACCTCAACCCTCTCCCATGCGGCATCGGTCCAGTTCTTGGGTCAGATCTCTGACACCAGCGATCCGCCATTCGAGGGTATGATCCGCTATGTCGCTCGAAGCCCTCGCCGCAGAGGTTCCCTGGAAGCCCACGCCCCGGCAGCTCGCCGCCGCTCATGGGGTGACGATCCCGGACCTGATCGCCCCGGGGCTCAAAGTGCTCTTTGCCGGGATCAACCCGGGGCTTTATTCGGGGGCCGTCGGGCATCACTTCGCGCGGCCGGGGAATCGGTTCTGGCCGGCGCTTCTCGCTGGCGGCTTTACCGATCGCTTGCTCTGTCCCTTCGACGAACGGGAGTTGCTCAAGGCCGGGTGTGGGATCACCAACGTCGTCGATCGGACGACCGCGGCGGCCGACGAACTGACGACCGACGAATTGATCGCCGGCGCCCGCCAGCTCGAGCGGAAGGTGATCCAGTACCGGCCGTTAGTCCTGGCGGTCCTGGGATTGGGGGCGTATCGGGCGGGGTTTGGCCGGAAGAAGGCGCGGCTCGGCCGCCAGGAAGAGCGGATTGGGATGTCGCTGATCTGGGTGCTCCCCAATCCGAGCGGGTTGAATGCCCACTATCAGCCCGGCCGCCTGGCGGAGCTGTTTCGGGAGCTTCGTCAGGCGGCCGCGTCGCTGCCCGCAGCCGCGTCGTCCGTCGGAGCGTCCGGGACCGGCTTGAACGAGCCGCGCCCGTGAGGAAGCGGGCAGTCGCCGTACTCGCGACTGATCTATTGGCTGTGCGGTTACGCCCGCCTGCGGCGAACCCCGCTTCCTGTGACGGACCTCGGCGAGCTCGGTCGAGCCAACGCGGCTCGTTGGCGGCCGCCGCGAGGGCCGAAGCGGTGCGAACCTGGGAACGCCGATGTCCGCGTCGGCCTTGCGCGGAGCCGGCGGGGACGTCGGCGTTCCCAGGACAACAGAGCCGTGATCGCCAACGATGAAGGCACCAACCGCTCGTCGCTTTTCAGGCCGGAATTGCTTTGACTGCCCCCCTCGGGCTCGTTACTTTTTTGCTTAACGGTCCCCCTCGGAGGAAGATCCCGTCGCAGCGAAGACAGGGCGTTGCGTCGATTTGTCCCCACGTCCCCGGCTGTCTCTGGGCATCGATCCGCGTCAATCGCGCCGACCCGGTTCTTGCGATCTTGCGGTCGTGCGATCTGCGGTCGTGCGATTTTGCGGTCGTGCGATCTTGCTGTCGTGCCATCGTGCAATCCCTCCAGTGAAGCCCATTTCGGGACCTTGTTCCTCCGCCGCTGGAGCCTGCCATGACCGTCTCTTCCCTGCCCAATCCGACGCCCCGCGGTGTGACGCCCGTCCGAGGCTCGATTGAATCGCTGGAGCCGCGGCGCCTCGGATCGGCGACCGTCACGCCTGCTCCCGATGCCGTGATCCAGTGGGACAACGTCATGCTGGCGGCGATCCGGGCCGATCGCACCCAGCCCGGCCCGACGCGGTCGAGCCGGAACATGGCCGTCGTGTCGCTCGCGATCTTCGACGCCGTGAACGGGATAGACGGGTCGTATCAGTCGTACCTGGTGAAACAGAAGGCGCCGTCCAACGCGCAGGTGGTCTCAGCGGTGGCGGGGGCGGCCTACGAGGCGCTGGTCCGGCTCTACCCGCGGCAGCGGGCCCTGTTCGATTGGGCCCTCGAATCGTCGCTGCTCCCGCTGCATCATGCGCCGGGGACGCGCTCGGGCCGCCAGTGGGGGCGCTCCGTGGCGGATCAGATCCTGGCCAATCGCAAGGCCGACGGCTCGGCCGACATGACGCCGTACGTCCAGCAGGCCGGCCCCGGCCACTGGCGGCCGGACCCGCTCAACCCGAAACAGATGGCGTTGGGGCCGGGCTGGGGGATGGTAAAGCCATTCGACCTCCAGAGCAGCTCGCAGTTCGCACCGCCGCCGCCGCCCGCCCTGAACAGCAAGGCCTACGCGGACGCCGTGAATGAAGTGAAGTCGCTCGGCGCCAAGAACAGCACGACGCGCACGGCCGACGAGACGCAGGTCGGGCGATTCTGGGCGTACGACCGGGCCGGCATGGGCCCGCCGACGGTCCTTTACGACGAGGTGACCCAGACCATCGCCGAGCAGATGCACAACACGCTGGTGCAGAACGCCCGGCTCTTCGCGCTGGTCAACATGGCGCAGGCGGACGCGGCGATCGTCGCGTGGTCGTGCAAGTACACCAATGACCTTTGGCGGCCGATCACCGCCATCCGCCAAGCCAACCTCGACGGCAACCCGCTCACCAAGGCCGACAAGAACTGGGTGCCACTCGGCGCCCCGGGGGACGGCGTGGTGAACGATTTCACGCCGCCGTTCCCGTCATACGTGTCGGGGCATGCGACCATCGGCGCCGCGACGTTCACGACGCTCGCGCGCTTCTATGGGACGAACAACATCCATTTCACGCTGACCAGTGACGAACTGCCGGGCGTCACGCGGTCGTATACGAGCTTCAGCCAGGCATCGACCGAGAACGGCCGCAGCCGGATCTATCTGGGGATCCACTACAACTTCGACGACTTCAACGGCCGCCATACTGGCGATGCGATCGCGAACTATATCTTTCACCACGCGCTTCAGCCGGCCGCGGCCGGTGCCGCCGGCGGCGCGATTCATACCGCGACGGGCTCGTTGAAGCTGGTGTGACGCTCCAATTCGGCGCAGCGTCGGGGGCTGAGATTCGCGCCTAAGCCCGGCCAGCACTTCCGTGAGCGCCAAGCCGCCGGCTTGACAAGTCTTGCATCCATTCCGTGGCAACTTGGATTTCTGTACCTTGCCTCGGGATGAGACGAGGAAGCTTCCCGCTCGCGATCGTCTTCCTGATCGGGTCAGCCGTCGGATTCCTGGCGGTGAACGAGCATGAGCATTTTTCGGACGGCACGGTCCGGGTCGTGACGTACGCGCTGGCGGTCGGTGGCGTGGGTGTGCCGCTGCTTGCGCCGTTCTTCGCCCGGCGGCCGACCGACGACGGCGCCCGCTCGTGCGATCGCCGGCGTTGAGCGCGCCGATCCCCGGTCCCCAACGCACCCTTGGCGACGCCCGCCGCGCGTCGGTCGATCCAAGCGTCGGTTGATCCTAGCGTCGGTTGATCCTAGCGTTCGGCGATCCGGGCGTCCGGCGATCGGGGCATTTGGCGAGACTCGGCGGGCTCCTCCGCTCGCCGGGAGCCGGCACCCAAGGTTGTTCGTACCGCAACAACGCATCTGATGTGGCAATCGCTCCCGAGACTCCGCCGCCCGCTTGCGGCCGCCCCTCGCCGCGTCGGATGGCCGTTGACGCCGGCGGCGTCGCCCGCGCCCGTCGCCGCGCCAGCGATCGGGCCGCGCCGAACGCCGAAGCTCTCCGTTGCCATGGTCTGCTATCGGATGGAGGCGCAGGTGGTGAACACCCTGCAAAGCCTCAGTCCCGATTACCAGCAGGGGATTGCCGGCGGGCAATACGAGGTTCATCTCGTCGATAATGGCTCGCCGCGGTCGCTGTGCCGCTCGGCCCTCGGGCCTAACGTGCGGTACGAGTATGTCCCGCCGGCCGCCGCGTCGCCGAACCCCGGCGTCGCATTGAATCGCGCGGTATCGGGCGCCAGCGGCGATGTCGTGTGCGTGATGATCGACGGCGCGCGGATGCTGACGCCGGGCGTCCTCCAGTGGGGCCTGCGGCTGGCGCAGCTCGGCCCGCGCAGTGCTGGTCGAGGTTCGAGGATGGCACCTGGGGCCTAAGCCCCAGACATTGAGCGTTCCGGAAGGTTATTCCGCGGATGTCGAGCGGGGCCTGCTTCGCAAGATCAAATGGCCGCGGAACGGCTATCGGCTCTTTGAGGTCTGCTCGCCGGCGCAGTCCAGCGCGGGCGGCTTCTACGGGCGGGCCAGCGAGACGACCTGCGCCTTCATGGGCCGCTCGATGTTCGACGCGCTGGGCGGCTTTGATGAGCGTTACGCCGACCCCGGGGGCGGGCTGGCGAATGTGGATTTCTTCTGGAGAGCGGTGGCGGCCGCCGAAACCGTCTTTACGGTCCTGGGGGAAGGGACGTTCCACCAGCACCACGGCGGCGCGGCGACGGGGCTGGACCCGTCCATCCGCCGCGCGACGCACCGCCGGTGGCGCGAAGAGTACGAGCGGCTCAGTCGCCCGTTCGACAAGCGCCCGCCTGTTTACCAGCCTGTCCTCGCCGGCCACGTGCCGGAGGAATGCAGGCGGTGGCTCTCAGAAGGCGTGGCGGGCGCAGACTCAGCGGGCCCGTACGGAATGAGCCGATCGTTGCCCGTTGCGGAGGGATTCGCGCCCGGGCGGACGGGTTGACGTTATGGACGACGAGTGGGTCATCATCCCCGCGTATCGCGAGCAGGACGTGATCGGCGGCGTCGTGCGCTCGGTGATTCGCTCCGGCCGCCGGGTCGTCGTGGTCGCCGACGGGGCGGAAGACGGCACGGCCGCCGAGGCCGCCCTGGCCGGCGCGACGGTGCTTCGTCATGCGATTAATCTTGGCCAGGGGGCGGCGCTTCAGACGGGCATCGACTACGCGCTGATGCACGATGCCGCATACCTGGTCACTTTTGACGCCGACGGCCAGCACCGCGTGGAAGACATCGGAGTGCTTCTCGAAGCGCTGCGCCGGTCGCAGGCCGACGTCGCACTGGGGAGCCGTTTCCTGGGCGATGCCATCGGGATTAGCCGATGGCGGCGGTTCGTTCTGAAGGCGGCGACGGCGTTCAACTACCTCCTCACGGGGATCCTGCTCACCGATGCCCACAACGGCCTGCGCACGATGACGGCCGATGCCGCCCGACTGATCCGCCTCCGTCACAACGGGATGGCCCACGCATCGGAAGTGGTTGACCTGATCGCGCGGCACAAGCTCAAGTACGTTGAAGTCCCCGTCGTCGTCCTCTATTCCGAGTACTCCCGCGTCAAAGGGCAGAAGCTCGGGAACGCGTTCAACATCGCCGTTGACCTTCTGGCCGGAAAGATCTACCGATGATCTTCCAGGGCCTGCTTACCGTCAGCCTGCTCGCGATCGTCCTCTATTCAATCGCACTGCGTCGCAAGATCCCTCTTCTGGGGAACGTGGCGATCGGCGCCACATTGGCGGCGCTGGTCCTGGTCTGGCGGCCGGACCTGGCCAGCCGGCTGGCCAATCGGCTCGGCATCGGCCGCGGCGCAGACCTGATCTTCTACTGCTGGGTCGTCATCAGCATGGTGATGATCCTCAACCTCCACATGAAACTGCGGCTCCAGGCGGAAAGCATGACCGACCTGGTCCGACGGCTTGCGATCGAGCGGCCGTTCACCGAAGCGGGCAAGCCATTAAACGACTTTCTCAAGCCTTCCGTGGAAACCCCGGAGCCCGAGCCCGCTCGCGCCGCCGACCTGCCGCCGGTGCAGGCGGGCGATGCGAAGGGCCGCGAAGTCGCCCGCTTCGGTGAAGGGGCTTCACGATGACAGGGGACCGCGCGACCGCGGGAGGGCACCCGGGGCGCGATTCGCCGGCGCCCACCCAAAACGCGGCTCGGCGGAACGCCGCGCGACTGGACGCGGCCGAGTCGCGTCTTCCCGTGGCTGGCGATCGTCTTCGGCCTGCCCCTGGCGTTCCTCACAGCCCCGTTTCAGGCACCGGACGAAGTCGCCCATTTCCTACGGGCATACCAGGTTTCCGAGGGGCACTTCCTGCCCGTCTACCGCAACCACCGGGGCGGCGGCGACGTGCCGGTGAGCCTGACCGACGTGGCAGGCCGGTTCGAGCGTCTTCGGTTCAACCCCGGCTCAAAGGTGACGCGGGGCGATCTGATCGAGGCGATGCACGTCCCTTTGGCCCGGGCGTCGCGCGTTTACGCCGTTCGTCTCGTCGATTTATTCGCCGGTGCCTTACGTTCCGCAGGCGATGGGCATGTTCGTCGGCCGCACCATCGGGTCCGGACCGCTTTGGCTGATGTACGAGGGGCGGGTTGCGAATCTACTGGCCTGGGTCGCGATCAGCGGGCTGGCGCTTCGCCTCTCGCCGGCCTGCGGGCGGCCGTTCCTGCTCCTGCTGATGATGCCGATGACGCTCTTCCAGGCGGCGTCGCTCTCGGCCGACCCGACGACCAACGGGGCCGCCATGCTGCTTGCGGCGCTTTCGCTTCGGCACATCGTCGCGGCGGGCGGGCCGGCCGGCGTCGCCGCTCGCATCAGCACTGCGGAATACTGGGGGCTGCTCGCCATCGCGGCGACGCTGGGGATGGCAAAATTCGCCTACCTGCCGCTGCTCGCGCTGCTGCTGCTGATACCGGCGACGTGCTTTGGCGGCCAGGTGCGGCGTTGGCTGGCGCTGGGGCTGCTTGGCCTGGTCGGGCTGTTGGCCCTTGCGCTTTGGACGGCGCAGACGGACGGGCTGGGCACGGTGGTGAAGGAGCGCCCCGGCGTGTCGCCGGCGGGGCAGGCTCGGTTCCTCCGGGAGCATCCTTCCGCGCTGTTGCGCATCACGTGGGCCACGGTCCGAAAGAATGGCAGCGTGATCGCGAAGTCCTTCGTCGGCCGCCTCGGCTGGCTGGACACGCCGATGCCGCGCCTGTTCACGGACGCGTATTGGGTCGTCCTGGCCGCGGCCTGTTGGCTTGAAGAGCGCCGCCCCGCCCCGAGCGGCGTGCGGATCGCCTTGACGCTGGCCCCTGCGATCGCGGCTTCCGTTTTTGTGATTGCCCTGCTGAACTATCTTTACACCATGCCGGTCGGCTGGGGCGTGTTCGACGGGTTCCAGGGGCGCTACCTGATCCCGCTCGCACCAGCGGCCGCCGTAGTGCTCTGGGGGGTGACCCGGCGCATCCCCATCCCGCGCCGGCTCGCCAACGTTGGGGGGATTGACGTGGCGATCACGCTCTTCTGCTGCCTTTCCGGCGCGATGACGCTCCTCGTCGTCTACCGCCGTTACTACCAGGGAGGCGCCGTTGGGTGACGACGCAACGATGTCGGACGAGACGGTCGCCGGCAGACCGGTGCCTCCGCCTTGCCCGATCTGCGAGAGCGGCCGGGCCGCTCCCGCTTTCGCGAAGGACGGGGTGACCTATCACCGGTGCCCGCAATGCGGGTTCGTTTTTGCGCGCCCGCCGCACAACGCCAACCTGGAGAGCCGGATCGAGGACTTCGACCCCGCCTACGTCCAGTACCTTCAGGAAGATTTCGGCGATGGGAAAGACCATGCCCGCGTCGTCGCCTGGATGCGCGAGTTCGGGTTCGACGAAGGTCAGACGCTGCTGGACGTGGGGTGCGGCGGGGGAAAGTTCGTCCGGCGGATGCGCCCCAGGGGGTCGATGCCACCGGGCTCGAGCCGTCTGACGCGCTATTCGATCGGTTCCTCGCTGACTCTCCGTGGTTCGTCAGGGGCGGGCTCGATAATGTGGCCGACCGATGGGCCGGAAAGTTCGACTGCATCACCGCGTTCGACGTGATCGAGCATGTCGCGACGCCGGAGGCTTTCTTCCAGCGGGCATCCGAGCTGCTTAAGCCGGGCGGGCGACTTTTTCTATCGACTCCCGACCAGTCGAGCGTCGTGGCGCGCGCCTTCGGCCGCTGGTGGCACTATTACCACCGGTTCCACCTGTCGATGTTCGGGCCGGCGACGTTGAGGCGGTTGGCCGCGAAGCATGGGTTCGAATGGCTGGCCATTCGCCGGATCGGTCGGCTGCGATCGGTCGAATTTCTTGGTCGCTACTTCTTCGAGTATGCACTGCGCCGTGACGCGCCGGCGTGGGTCAGCCGGCTTCGGGGCGTGGACCTTCCGATCAACCTCTTCGACACGATGAGCGTGGTGCTCGCTAAGGCCAAGCGCGTGCCGTGAACCGCCCGCAACCTGCAAGTGTTGGTGCGGTATCATGGGTGTGCGACGATCATTCTGATCGCCGGCCTCGAATCGAACCCATCCGGACGCATGAACAGAGCAACATTTCTTCTGTGCATCGGCGCTGCCGTTCTCGCCCAGGCCGCCCGCCTGCGCGCGGCTGATCGGCCGGGCAATGATTCGGCGGCGAAGGTCGAGTTCAATCGCGACATCCGCCCCATCCTGTCGGACAACTGCTTCTACTGCCACGGGCCGGACAAGAATCATCGCAAGGCGAAGCTGCGGCTCGACCTGCGGGACGAGGCGCTGGCCAGGAAGGCGTTCATCCCCGGCAACGCCGAAGAGAGCGAACTCGTCAAGCGGCTCACGTCCGCCGACCCCGAAGAGGTGATGCCGCCGCCCGACTCGAACAAAAAGCTGACGGACTTACAACGGGCGCTGCTGAAGCGATGGATTGCGGAAGGTGCTGAGTACCAGTTGCACTGGTCGTACGAGCGGCCGCTCAAGGCAGAGATTGCCGCCGGCGACAACCCGGTGGATGCCCTGGTCCAGATGCGGCTTGCGGCGGTGAACCTCAACCCGTCGCCCCAGGCCGACCGGCGGGCCCTGATCCGCCGTCTTTACATGGATCTGCTCGGCCTGCCGCCATCGCCGGTCGAGGTGGACGCCTTTGAAAAAGAGACCGCGCCGGATGCGTACGAGCGGCTGGTCGATCGCGTCCTGGCCAGCCCTCACTATGGCGAACGGATGGCGATCGGGTGGCTCGACGTGGTTCGGTTCGCCGACACCGTCGGCTATCACAGCGACAACCCGCGCAACATCTGGCCCTATCGCGATTACGTCATCCGGGCGTTCAATGACAACAAGCGGTTCGATCGCTTCACGGCGGAACAGATCGCCGGCGACCTGTTGCCCGATGCCAGCACCGAGAGCCGCATCGGCTCGGCCTTCAATCGGCTGCTGCTGACGACCGAGGAAGGGGGCGCCCAGCCCAAGGATTATGAACAGCGCATGCTGACCGACCGGGTGCGGGCGGTCGGGGCCGCCTGGCTTGGACAGACCACCGGCTGCTGCCAGTGCCACGATCACAAGTTTGACCCGTGGACGCAGCGGGACTTCTATTCGCTCGGGGCCTTCTTCTCGGACATCAAGGAAGCGGTCATCGGCCGCCGCGAAGACGGGATGCTCGTGGCGGCCCCGGAACAGGAACAGCGGCTGGCCGAGCTCGATACGGCGCTCGCCGAGGCCCGCAAGACGCTTGACGGGTTCGCGCCACAGCTCGACGCCGCGCAGAAGGATTGGGAAGAGGCCTTCACCGCGGGCGAGGCGGCATTGCCCGAGCTGGAGAATGACTCGAAGGCGTCGGCCGCCGAGAAGAAGGCGGCCCGGGCGCTGCTCGTCAGCCTGAAGAAGAAGCCGGAGGCGCGGAAGGCGCCCGAGCCGCAGGCGATCCGCGATTACTTCCGCGAGCATGTCACGACGCTGTGTGCCGACGAGCGAAAGGCGCTCGCGTCGGCCGAGGCGGCCCGCAATGCCTATTTCGCGTCGCTGCCCAAGTGCCTGGTCAGCGTCAGCACGCCGCAAAAGCGGGTAGTCCGGATCCTGCCGCGCGGCAACTGGATGGATGAATCGGGCGAGATCGTAAAGCCCGCGCTGCCGCATTTCATGGCCGCGCCGAAAGCCGACGGCCGCGAGCTGACGCGTCTCGACCTGGCCCATTGGGTCATCTCGCGCGACAACCCGCTGACCGCCCGGACGGTCATGAACCGCCTTTGGAAGCAGCTTTTCGGCACGGGGTTGAGCAAGGTCCTGGACGACCTGGGCGGCGCAGGGGGAACTGCCGCCGAATCAACCGCTGCTGGATTGGCTCGCCTGCGAGTTCATGGACAGTGGCTGGGACATGAAGCACATGGTGCGGACGATCGTCACCAGCGCGACCTATCGCCAGATCTCCACGCCCACGCCGGAGCTTATAGCGGCCGACCCGTACAACCGCGAACTGGCCCGGCAGAGCGCTTTCCGGCTCGATGCCGAGCTGGTTCGCGACAACGCGCTGGACATCGCCGGGCTCCTTTCGCCAACGATCGGCGGCCCGAGCGTCAAGCCGTATCAGCCTGAACGCTATTGGGAGAACCTCAACTTCCCGCCGCGCGACTACGCGGCCGACGCGGGCGAAAACCAGTACCGCCGCGGGCTTTACACCTGGTGGCAACGGTCGTTCGTCCATCCCAGCTTGCTCGCCTTTGACGCCCCCAGCCGTGAAGAGTGCTGTGCCGAGCGGAACCGCTCCAACATTCCGCAGCAGGCGCTGGTGCTGCTGAATGACCCCAGCTACGTCGAAGCGGCGCGCTGCTTCGCCGCGAAAATCCTGACCGAGTGCGATGGCAATCCGGAAGAGCGGATCAACTGGGCGTGGCGCCGGGCGCTGCAACGCGCGCCGCGGCCGCGGGAGATGGCGACAATTCGGGCCCTGCTCGATCAGCAGCTCGACGCCTATCGCAAAGACCCGGCGGCCGCCGAAGCGCTGCTCAAGACCGGCCAGGCTCCGATGCCGTCGGGCCTGGACAAAAGCGAGCTTGCCGCCTGGGCACATGTCGCCCGCGTGCTGCTGAACCTCCACGAAACCATCACCCGGGCTTAAACCATGATCTCGGCTACCGACTTCAACCCGGCGCGGCGAACGTTCCTCGGCAAGAGCGCGATGGGGCTCGGGGCAGTAGCCCTGGCCTCAATGCTGCGGCCGCCGGCTGCCGGGGCGGCTCGGGCGACCGGCCTGTTCTCCACACTCCCGATCCCCCAGCGGGCGAAGCGGGTCATCTGGCTGACGATGGCGGGAGGGCCGTCGCACCTGGAGACGTTCGACCCCAAGCCGCGGCTGGCCGAGATGGACGGCAAGCCGATGCCCGAGAGCCTGACCAGGGGCCAGCAGCTCGCCCAGCTTCAGGGGCAAAAACTCATCTGCTTCGGGCCGCAGCACCCCTTCAGCAAATTTGGGAAGGCCCAGACCGAGATCTGCTCGCTCTTCCCCCACATTGGCTCCGTGATCGACGACATCTGCATCATCCGCTCGATGACGACCGAGGCGATCAACCACGACCCGGCGCATATGTTCATGAACACCGGCTCGCAGATCGCCGGGCGGCCGAGCATGGGGGCGTGGGTGACCTACGGCCTGGGGAGCCTTGCCGACGACCTGCCGGGCTTTGTCGTCCTGACGTCGCTCGGGAAAGGGGGTCAGAACCAGCCGATCGCGGCCCGGCAGTGGAGCAGCGGCTTCCTGCCCAGCCGCTACCAGGGCGTGCAGCTTCGGGCGAAGGGGGACCCGGTGCTCTATCTTTCCAACCCGCCCGGCGTCACCCGCGACCAGCAGGGGGCCGACGTCGCCGCGATCAACGCGCTGAACCTGCAGCAGGATGCGCTGGCCGCCGACCCGGAGATCGCGACCCGCATCACGCAATATGAGATGGCCTTCAAGATGCAGATGAGCGTCCCGCAACTGATGAACGTCGCCGAGGAAGGCCCCGAGCCGCTGGAGCTGTACGGCTGCCAGCCGGGCGACGGCTCCTTCGCCTCGAACTGCCTGCTCGCCCGCCGCCTGGCGGAGCGGGGCGTGCGGTTCATTCAGCTTTATCACAAGGACTGGGACCACCACGGCGGCGTGAAGGAGGGGATCGCCCTGAAGGCGGGCGAGATCGACCGGGCCTGCGCCGCGTTGCTGACGGACCTGAAGCGTCGCGGCATGCTCGACGAGACGCTGGTGGTGTGGGCGGGCGAGTTCGGCCGCACGCCGATGAGCCAGGGCGGCAGCGGGCGCGATCATCACAACAAGGCGATGTCGGTCTGGCTCGCCGGTGCCGGCGTGCGGGGCGGGATGGTCCACGGCGCGACCGATGAACTGGGGTACGCCGCGGTGGACAACGTCCGCACCGTCCACGACCTGCACGCCACGATGCTCGAGCGCCTCGGCATCCGCCACGACGCCTTCAGCGTCAAGTTCCAGGGGCTCGACGCGCGGCTGACCGGAGTGGAAAAGGCGAACGTGATCGAGGAGATCCTGGCCTGACGCTTCGGTTGAATTTCTTTCGGGACCGCACGGCGGTTCGCGATTCGGTGCCTTTACGCGGCCGCGCAAAATCACGGTCGAGCTTCGCGTCGCCCCATCCCGCCGGAAGGACGACCCCATCGAATGGTCATTGGCGGGCTATGCGCAGGACACCTTTGCCGGCTCCCGTTCCTTACGCCGCTCTGATTCGCGCGATCATGGCCGGAGCGTGCGTTCACGGCGCCGGGCGGATGGAGATGGAAAAGGCTTCCTCGGCGGCCGCCGCATAGGCCAGGCGGAAATCGGATTCGCTCTTGAAGGGGTCGGCGGGAAGTCGGCGGCCGCGGATTGAAAGCTCGATCGACTCGACGTCAAACGGCCAAGGCGTCAGTACGAGGTGGCCGGCTCGCGGGTGGTCAAGCCGGAACTCCACCGGCTCGCCGCCGGGCCGGGGGAAGACGCCGTCGATCGTCGGGAAAAGCGGCTTTCCGCAGCACGCCTCCAGGCTCAACCGGTCCATCAGTTTCAACCAGTTGTAGTTAAAGGCGAGCCGGTCTTCCTGCGCATCCGCGCCGCCCTTGGCCAGGCCCAGCCGCAGCGGAAGATCCGTCCGCAAGCCCAGCCGCCGCCGCAACGTCTCCTGGAGCTCGATCTGGTCCTGCTGGAACTGGTTGAGCAGGAACAGGTCGTGGCGGCGCTCCATGCGCTCGTGGGGAGCAGCATCGTTTCGGTAGGCGATGGCGGAGAGGTTCATCACGTGCAGGCTGACCAGCAGGCCCGCGTACAGATCGGCGGCCGCCGCCCGTTCGGCGGATGCGGCCCAGACGCGGGTCGCAATCGACATCGGCGACTCCAGCACGTGAAGCGGAAGGCCCTTTCGATCGAGCGTCGGGACCTCGTCGTGAAGGGGCCAGCCGCTGTCGTGGAGCGAGATGCCCAGCAGCGTCGCGTCGCGCGGGTCGGGCGGCGCAAAGTCGGCATTGCCCAAATGCCCGGCCAGGCGGCCGGCAAGGTGCGCGTGATCATCCTGGGTGATGAGGACGAAATCCTCGTCCCGTTGCTGTCGGATCATGGCGTCCGAGCGTATCGCCCGACGGCCGCGCGGAAGCGCGGGAAAACGACGCTCCGCCGAATCAGGAGCGGTTGTCAGGAGCCTTTGGATCCTTCGTACACTCCATTTCGGAGAGACAATCCCAGCGAGCCGCAGACCGTGAGGGAGCGGTCGCCGGCCCATTGGAGCGCCGTGGGCGAATACGAGGAGGCTCGCCCCGGGCTCCGACCGCTCCGAGTCTCGCGCGACATTGAACCGTGCGAGCCGCTATTTGATCGTCAGCCCGCCTTTGGCGAAGGTCGCGCCGAAGTCGGCGACGCCGTTATAGGCGTACTGGACGACATACCCGCCAACCGGGATGAGCTTCGTGTCGAGCGTCATGGCGAAGGCGCCGTTCGCGGTGATGGTTGCCTGAATTACCTTCGTGGCGACGGTAATGGTGACGATGCCCGTGGGGCTGGGGCCGCCGGCGGTGACGACTTTCCCGCTCAAGGTGGCCAGGGCGCCCTTGGTCACGATTGGGTTCGGGAAGTTGAGGGTGAACGCGGTGGCGGCCGGTCTGATCGTGACGGTCTGGTGGACATCCACGTTCTTGAAGGAGTTGTAGTCCGCCGTCCCGTCAAAGCTGGCGAGGACCGAATACGTGCCGGCGTGAACGGGCGGTGTCGTCGAAATGACGCCGGAGCCCGCGCGGTAGGAGAGGTGCATGAGGCTCGCCAGGTTCTTCGGATCGGGGGACTCCACGCCGACCGCCGTGAAGGCGGCGGCGTGGGTCAGGCCGTCGTACGTGGCGACACGGCTGGCGACGTTGAAGATGACGTTCGCCTTGCCCACCACCAGCGTGCCGGTTGTCGAGGTGGCGACGTAGTTCGGGTCGGTCACCGTCGCGGTCACTGTATAGGCGCCGGGGTGGACGGGCGGGCCCGCGAGGATGACCGATCCCTGGCGGTACGTGACGCTGGTCGCCAGGCCGGCGGGCGAGGTCGTCACCACCGGCTCGATCGGCGCGCCGGAGTACTTCTGCTGAAGTTGGGTGAGCGAGATGGACGCAGCCGATCGACCGATGACGACCTGCGCGCCGGTGTCGAACGAATTGACGGGCCGGTAGTCGGTATTGCCTTCAAAGCTGGCGAAGACCGCATAGGTGCCCGGAAGCACGGGCGGCGAGGCGCTGACGCTGTTGTCGGCGAGGTTCTTGTACGAGAGATGGAGCAGCGCTGTCAGATCGGCCGGCGCCGGGGACTCCACGCCGGTGGCGCTGGCCGGGGCGGGGTGGGGGTTGCTGTCGAAGCTTGCGCTTGCGGATGTGACGGTGATCGTCGCGTTGACCTGGTTGATCGTGTCGGCAAGGGTCGTTGCGGGGATATCGTGGTAGTTGGCGGCGCCGGTGAAAGACCAGCTGTCCAGGAAAGAGCCTGCGTCGGTGTGGGTCGTATTGAGCGTCACGACGCCGACCGTCGCGCCGGTCTCGCCGTTGACGCCGGTGATCGATTGGACCACCGCGGAGTGCGGGTTGCCGTCGTAGGGCACGCTGTAGGGCGTGACGACGACCGCCGCTGTGGCCTTGCCGATGTGGTCATTGACGGTACCGCTTGCGTCGCTGTAGTTCCCTGCCGGGTCGTGGAAGCTCCACGCGTCGCCGTTGTAGCTGCCGGCGTCAGTGTGCGTCGTGCCGGTGAGGGTGAGGTCGGCACTGAGGTCCACGCCACCAAAACCGGTGGCCGACCCGGTGGCGGTGTGGGGCTTGCCGCTATAGGTCACGTCGTACGGCGTCACACCGATCGTCGCGACCCCCTGGCCGACGTTGAACGAGTAGACTTTCGACGGGCCGGGCCGGACGCGTCCGATGCTGTGACGGTAAATGTCACCGTCCCCGCCGATGTCGGCGTTCCGGACACGGTGATGGCCCCCGTCCCGCTGCCGGACAGGGAGATCGCCGTGGGGTTCGTAACGCTGCCGAATACGAGCGTGACTGGCGACGTGCCACCCGTTGAACTGATTGACTGGTTGTACGATTGCCCGACGACGCCGGCCGGCAACGTCGCCGGGCTCAGGCTAATGGCCGCGGCTACCGTGATCGACACGGTTGCGACGCTGCTGTCAGAGGTTCCGTTGTTGTTCTTGAACTGGAAGGAATCGGGGCCGGAGTACCCCGCATTTGGCGTGTAGGTCAGGTTCGGCGCGGTCCCGGTCAGGCTGCCGTGAGTCGGGCTCGCCGTCACGGTGTAAGTCAGCGTCCGCGGCGGCGTGTTGGGGTCGCTGCCGGTGAGGGTGATGGCCTTGGCCGAGTCCTGGGCGACGGTCACAGATTGGGCGTTGGCGACCGGCGTCCCGACAATCGTGATCGTCGTGAGCTTCGTGCCGTTATCGAGTGAGACCGATGGGCTGGTGGGCCCGGATGTGGCCCCCGAGGAGAACGTAGTCGTCGCTGATCCGTTGCTGATAGCGACTGAAACCGGGCTGACCGAGCCGAGCGAGCCCGGGGCAAAGGTCAGCGGCACCCCTTCCAGGGCGGTGCCGGCCAGCGCAACCATCGGCGCGGAGGTGGAGACGATGTCCGCGGTCAGATTGGTCGAACTATTGGACGCGATGGACGCCGACACCGGCGAGAGGGTCAGGGCAAGGCGGGTGGAAATGGTCGTCGTGCCGCCGGTGGTCGTTACGGCGTCCGTCCCCGGCGAGCCGGGCAAGCCGTCGGCGCCCCACCAGTTGTCGTTGGCGGTGAGGGTTGCGCCCGCATTGTCGATCCCGCTCGCGTTGGTCGCGGTATCGTCAACGAATCGGCTCTTGGCGATGTTGATGGTCATGCTCGACGCGTAGATGGCGCCGCCGGCGCCACCCGTCGGCCCGGCCGAGTTATTCATGAACGTGGTGGACGTGATCGCGGCCGAGCCCATCCCGGCAATCTGCAACGCCCCGCCGACCGGCTGTACGCTGGAAGAACCGGTGGAGCTATTACCCGCGAACGTCGAGTTAGAGATCGTCAGATTGCCGGCCGAGAAGTTGATGTAGGAGATCGCGCCGCCCGCGGACGCCGCGGTCGCGTTCCCGCCGGCCGTGTTATTCAGGAACTGGCAGTTCAGCACCATCAGGTTGCCGCCGCCGCTGTACCCGATCGCGCCCCCGTTCCGCGCGACGCTGGTCGCCCCGTTGGTGGTCGAGTTGTTCTGCAGAATGCAGTTGTTAAGCGTCAGCGAGTCGCCCGGGCCGCCGGCGAGGATCGCCCCGCCGCCGAAGGCTCGGTTCACGTTCGTGGCGTTCTCGATCGTGACGTTGCTGATCGTGCCGGCAACGTTCCCGCTCTGATTGTTGTCGAAGTTGAAGATCCGGTTCCCAACGACGCTCTGGTGGATGATGGTGTTCGCCGGGGTACCGAGCCCTTTGATCTGAATGTTCTGGCCCGCGATGTTCCCAACCTGCAGCTCTCCGGTCCCCACGTTCCCCATGTTGTACGTCCCGGCGGGGAGGTCGATCTCGGTGGCGCCCGAAAGGTTCGTGGCCACGATGACCGCGTCGCGGAGGCTGACCGTAGCGCCGACGGTGGTCGCGTTGCTGGCCACGTCAAGCTGGTCGGCCGTCGTGTTCACCGCGAGGGTTGAAAATAGCGTGCGAGGTTCCAGCGCCTCGCAACCGGCCGCCGGATCGGTCCGAAGCCTTGGTTGCTGATTTCGGGTCTTCTTCGGAACGATATGCGGTCTTCTTCGACTTCCCACGGGTCACCTCGGTGCGGACGAAGGATATGCAGAATTCAAGTTCACGCCACAGTGGATGAGAGCATAAGCGTTGCCCTGCTGCTGACGGCAGAAAATATTTGGAAAGAGGAAGGAAAGCTCAAAATAGGGGCAAGTTACGGCTGGGCCTTCGCGAGGCCCGCCCTGGGATAATCGATACAATTCCCGTGAAATGCCAAGCTCCGGTGCGATGCGCCGCCGTCGCCCGCAGTGATCGTGCCGCTCATGGGCTGGAACCGGGCTGTGGCCGGGCCGCGTGCCTGTCGTGCCCGGACGCCGTCTGGTAAAACGCGGCGCGGGCTGGCCGGCGATTGACGTTGCGGCTGGCCGCCAAGGCCCCTGGAGCGGGCCCGAAGGAGCCGGCATGGGAGAGTTTGTCTGGATTTTTTCCGGTGCGGCGATCCTCCTCGTGCGGCTCGGGATGATGCTCTACGGCGTGGGGATGACCCGCGCAAGAATTCGGCCGGGGCCATGGTGCGACACCTGGCTGACGGGTCGATCGCCCTGCTCGCGTTCTGGGCGGTGGGCGGGGCGATCCTTTCACCCCATGTCTCCGGCATTTTCGGGGTCAACGCCTCGGGGCTCTTCGGCGGGGTCGGGCTGGCGGATCGTACTTTCTTCGCCGCGACGCTGGTGATGCTCTCCAGCGCGGTCGTCGTCGGGGCGGCCGGTGAACGCGGGCGGTTCTTTCACGTGCTGGCCGCCCCGGTGCTCCTGGGGGCGTTTGTCGTGCCGTTGGGCGGGTTCTGGGCCTGGTACGGGTGGCTGCACAAGATCGGCTTTGTGGATGTGGGCGGGGCGAGTTGGGCCCATCTCGCCGGCGGCGCCTGTGCGGCGGCGGCCGCCTGGGCGATCGGCCCGCGCGAGGGTAAGTATCATCGCGACGGCGCGGCCAGCGCGATCCCCGGCCACAGCCTGCCGCTGGCCGGCGGCGGTTTGATGCTGATGCTCGCGGGGTGGTCGCCGTACATCGCCGGGTGCGCCCGGCTCCTGATGAGCGGCCCGAACTCGCGGGCCGGGTTGGCGGGCGTCGCCGCCTACAACGTGGTGCTGGCGGCGTCGGCCGGCGGGGTCGCAAGCCTTCTGTATGGTCAGTTCCGCTACGGCAAGCCGGATGTCCTGCTAACGCTGACGGGGTTCTTCGGAGGCGCTGGTCGCGATCTCGGCAGGGGCGCCGGTGATCCCGTCGTGGGGAGCCGTGCTAGTCGGGGCGGCCGCGGGAGTGCTGGTGCCGATGGCGTCGGTCTGGATCGAGTTGAAGGTCCGGATCGACGACCCCACCGCCGGCATCGCCACCCACGCCGTCGGCGGCTTCTTCGGGACGATCACCGTCGGGTTCCTGATGCCGGGGACCTTCCTCGGGCGCCTCGCGCAGATCGGCACCCAGACGCTGGGAGCGATCGTCTGCCTCGTGCTTGCCGGAAGCTTGTCGATGGCGCTCTTCGTGATGATGAAGCTGATCCTGGGCCTCCGCGTGAAAGAGGCGGACGAATACGACGGGCTTGACCTGGCGCAACATGACGTCGGCGCCTACCCCGATTTCCAGCAGAACACAATCCGAAGCTTCCACCTGCGCGAGGCGTGATCCTTGGCTGAAAATGGTCCGCCTTTCGTGTGTTTACCGCGCGGTCGCCGAACGGGAGTGTGGCGATCTTTTGGGGCACGTAGGGCGTGGTTAACCACGCCGCATCGCGCCGAGGCGTGGTTAACCACGCCGCATCGCGCCGAGGCGTGGTTAACCACGCCCTACCTCCGCGCTCTCGTGAGGGCCCTCATTTTGGGGGAACTACGTGACGGATGTCGCTCTTATCGCCCGCCGGCGAAGCGTCGTTTCATCTCGTCCAGCGATGAGACGCCTTCCGGTAGCGTGGCTTCTTCCATGAGCATGACGGGGATGCCGTCGCGGACGGGGTAGCGGAGGCCGCCGATCTCGGCGACGAGGAACTCCCCTTCCTGGCGGAGCGGGCCGCGGGTGAGTGGGCAGCGGAGCAACTCCAGCAGGTCCCGGCTCACCGCGGCAGGGGTCGCGGCGGCTGGGGTTGATGGTTGATTCGATTCGGTTCGCATTGGTTGGCGTTGTGTTCGGGTTGCCACGCGCCGCCTGTCGCCAGTGATCCCGGCGTCGCCGAGCTCCACGGGGCGCCCAGGCCGTAGGCTACGGGTGGGCCACACGTCGGTCCAGGCAATATAGGGCGTCGGCAAGGAGGATGGAAGTGACTCCGTCGTGCCCGGTGGCCGCCGAATTGGCCGGCCCGCCCGAGCCCGCACGCAGCGAATGGAGGACCTGCTCGGCGAGCGGCCACGTCTCGGGCGAGGTTAGAAAGCTGAATACCGCCCAAGGCTGGCTCGTCGCGTGGTCTGGCTGGGTTTCGAAGAGGTGGAAACGGGCGGCCCGTGCGGCCGCGGCGGCCGCCAGACCATCGCCGGCCCTCGCGGCGTAGCTCCCGACCGCGTGCAGTGCGATTAACTCGTGATACCAGACCGTCTCCGGGTTGTCCGATCGGCCGGCGCGAAGAAAGCGCCCGAGCTCGTTTGACCCTCGGCCAGCGCCCGCATGGCATCTCGGCCCGCATTCGTCCATTCGGGGCGGCCGAGGCGCGTTCCAGCCACCGTCAGCCCGAGCGCCGCCAGCGCTGCGACGCAGATCGGGCCGGCTTGCGCGGCGGGGGCAGCGCCGCCGGCCGCTGGGGTTGCGGCACAGTCGGCCATCAATCCCTCGCACGAGCGCTCGATTGCCTCGCTCCAGGCGGGCGGCAGGGATGTCGCCTGCTGGGCCGTCGCCAGCCAGGCAAAGGTCAGGAGCGGGCGATAGATCGGGCGTCGGTGTCCGGAGCGATCGACGACATCGACCCGCGCCAGTCGTCCGGCGGCCGCGAGGTTGGCGAGGCGCGCGAAGCTGTCCGGCAGGCTCGAGCCCGGCGGCCGCGTGAGGCTGATCGGGAAGCCGACGCCGCGCTCGACCTGGATCGCGATGTCCGACTCGCACGTGGGCACGAAGGGCTCGACCGATCGGACGAGCTGTTCGATCAGGGAGCGGTAGCGGCCAAGGCCGGGTGGGATGGTTTGCGTCATCGGGGCGGCTCGATCATGCAACGGGGGCGGGCGCTCCATGCTATGCAGGGGCGTCCGTCACCATTGTCTCGAAAGGAACCGCTCCGTGAAACTCATCCGCCGCTTGCTCGCGTCGTCGCTCCTGGCTGCTTTCGTCGTGCCCGTCTCCTTAAATTCAGCTGTCGTGGCGGCCGACACGCCAAAGGAAAAGGCGCCCGATGTTATCAAGCCGGTTCCGCCGGTGCCGACCAAGGATCTCCCGGCGATCGATCGAACGGAGCTGCAAATCGGCGCGGGGAAGCTGGGTAGAGCGATTGAGGAACTTCAAACAGTCTTGGCAGGCAAGCCCGAGTTGTTGGCCTACCTGCCTGACATACAGATCTATCACAATGCCATCCGTTACCCACTGAAGTACCGCGAGCAGATCGACCTCAAGCCGGCTCAGAAGGCGATCGCCGACGGCCTGGAGCGGGCGGCCGCCCTGAAGGAGGGGAAGGCGCCGTGGGCCCTGACGAGCGGGCCGCGCGGGTACGTGTCGCGGATTGACGGCTCGGTCCAGCCGTACATCCTGGGCGTGCCGTCGGAGTACAAGGCGGGGGATGGGAAGCGGTATCGGCTGGACGTTAACTGTCACGGCCGCAATGAGAATCTCACGGAGTTGGTATTCATCAGCCAGAAGGCGCCGGCACTGACCGACAAGTTCGGCGTGAATCTCTACGGCCGCTACTGCAACGCGAATAAGTTTGCCGGCGAGGTGGATTGCCTGGAGGCGATGGAGGCCATTGAGAGGCAATACCCGATCGACGAGAACCGCGTGCTGATGATTGGCTTCTCGATGGGCGGTGCGGCCTGCTGGCAGTTCGCGACGCACTACACGGATCGGTGGGCGGCCGCGTCGCCGGGGGCGGGGTTTGCCGAGTCGGCAAGGTTCCTCAAGGTCTATGCGAATGAGGCAGTCGCTCCCCCGTGGTATCAGAAATCGCTCTGGCACCTGTACGACTGCACCGACTACGCCGCCAACCTCGCCAACCTGCCAACAGTAGCTTATGCCGGCGAGCTGGACACCCAGAAGCAGGCCTCCGACGTGATGATGGAGGCCATGGCGGCCGAGGGGCTCAAGCTCGAGCGGATCATCGGCCCCAATACCAAGCACGCCTACGAGAAGAACGCGAAGGTTCAGCTCGACAAGCGATTGGATGAACTGCTCGCCAAAGGGAGGAACGCCTGGCCGGAAAAGCTGCACTTCACGACCTGGACGCTCCGGTACAACCGGATGTTCTGGCTCACGGTGGACGGGCTGGAGCACCATTGGCGGCGGGCGCGCGTCGAGGCCGAAATGGGGAAAGAGGGCTATACGCTCAAGACCGAGAACGTATCGGCCCTGACGATTGCGGTCCCCGCCGGGTCATCGGGCGCGCCGGCGGCGTTTTCGATCGATGGTGAGAAGGTGACGGGCACGGCCGAGGGGATGCCCCCGAAGGCGCGGTTCGTCAGGCGAAACGGCAAGTGGGCGGCCGCGAGTGAGCCCGCCGGCGACGGCCTTGCGAAGCGGCACGGGCTTCAGGGCCCGATTGACGACGCGTTCATGGAGCACTTCCTGATCGTGCGGCCGACCGGCAACGCACTGCACGAAAACGTCGGCCGCTGGGCGGCGGCCGAGTGCGAGCATGCGATCGACCACTGGCGCAAGCAGTTCCGTGGCGAGGCCCTCGTGAAGAACGACACGGACGTCACCGACGCCGACATGGCGGCCGGTAACGTGATCCTCTTCGGCGACCCCGGCAGCAACCGCCTGATCGCCCGGATAACGGAGAAGCTGCCAATCCATTGGAATCTCCACACCATTGATGTCGGCGACGCCCACTACTCCGCCGACGATCACGCACCGATCCTGATCTACCCGAACCCGCTGTCGCCCAACCATTATGTAGTGCTGAACAGCGGCTTCACCTTCCGCGAGTACGACTACCTCAACAACGCCCGCCAGGTCCCCAAGCTGCCGGACTACGCCGTGATCGACATCAGCACGCCGCCAAACGCACACGGCCCCGGCGAGGTCGTTGACGCGGGCTTCTTCGGCGAGCACTGGGAACTGATCCCCGGAGGCGGCCACTGATGAGGCGAAGGGCGAAGGTGAAAACGAAGACGAAGACGAAGAATCTTTAGCCACAGATGAAAGGCAGGATGAACACAGATGGGAGGAGAAAGGATGAAGGGTGAAGGTGAAGGATGAAGGGCAAAGACTGGTGGGGGGCACAGGCCAAAGACGCAAGTGCCAGCGCCGCCGCAGGTGCATTCACTCTTTCCCTCATCCATGCATCCTTCACCTTCATCCTTCACCTTCCTCCTTTCCTTCCCCGTGTTAGACTTTGGCCGTGCCGCAGCAGACGCTTCGATTTTGTCCGGGGTGCATGGCGACACGGCAGGCGCGGCCGCGGGACGCTTGCTTGTCTTGCGGGGGGCTGATGCGGCCGCTCCTGGACGAGGCGGGGGCACTGTCGCGGGAGTTCCTGGCGGCACGGGGGTCGTGCTGCGACAGCGGGTGCCGGAACTGCCCGTACGATGGTGCGGCCCAATCGGTCCCCAAGACGTGTGAGCGGTGCGGCGGCGGGTTCGCGTGTGATCGCCAGGCCTGCTGGTGCCAGACGATGCAATTGAGCGTCGAGATGCTCGAATGGCTGCGGCGAACGTATGCCGACTGCCTCTGCCCTGGTTGCCTGGGGGAACTGGCCGGTGCCCGAGAAGAGCGCCCGTCGCGCTAATAGCCGACGGTCCGCTGAAGCTCCTGCAGGTCGGGGTTGTTCGCCTGCACGACGTCGTGCGATTTGATCGCCCACGTCCGAGGGTCACTGCATTTCATGTATTCGACATGCGTATCGGCATAGCCGAGGCAGAAGCCATGCTGGTGCCACACGGCGGGGTAATCGACCCAGGTGTCGCCCGTATTCAGCAGCACGAACGACCCCAGGTTGTAACCCCGGGCGTCGGCCTCCTCGATCAGAACCCAGACCTCGCTCGAATGGCGGACCTGCGACAATTTTTTGATGGAGGGGATGGAGCCCCATGAGCCGTCCATCACGGCGTTGATCGAATAGCTGCGCAGGTTGATCTGGTTGTCGTCGCCGCCACAGCGGTAGACGTTGACGTTGGGGCAGTAGGGGAAGAGCAGGCCCGAGGAGATATTGTCGTCGGTGTTGCCGGCATCGACCCAACCATTGGGGTTGGTTTCGGCCGGGACGAGAGCGCCTTTGTGCTCCTGGGCGTATTGGAGCCATGCGGTCATGATCTGCCGCTCGTTGGACATGCACTTGGTTCGTCGTGCGTGTTCGCGGGCGCTGGCCAGCGTTGGCAGCAGAATGCTGACCAGCAGCGCGATGATGCCGATCACGACCAGAAGCTCCACCAGCGTAAAGCCGCTATGCCGGGCGCGACGGTGCATGAGTCCCTCTCCGACCACGTTAAGACCGATGTGAGAGCCCTCGCGGGTAACACGCCCGGCGGGGCCCCATCCGATGATGCTACGCGCCGTCCTGTGGCGTGCAACCGTAGGGTTTGGAAAACGGCCGCTGACGCAGGGAGCGACGGCAGGCGGCCAGAGCGGCGTGGGTTGGTCGTGTGACGCGGCGGCACGCTACGCGGCCTCGTCTATGTAGTGGGCGGCACACGGCGCACGGCGGCCGTGAAAAAAAGCCCGGGCCGGTACGCAATACAGCGAGCCGGCCCGGGCCTCAGTTTTCAACGAAGTCCCTCGACGATCAGGTGCTCTTTTTCTTCTTCTTTTCACCGCCGGACGTCACGGTGATCGAGGCGGCCAGCGGGCCGCTCTTGGATCGGACGAACGTGATCGTGTCCCCTGTTTTCAGGTCGTCGAGGGTGCCGGGATTGCCGTTGACCGTGATCGTTGTGGTGGCATTGGCCTTAACGACGGTCGTCGTGTGCTTTTTGCCGCCGCCCATGGAGAGCTGAATGTCGCGGGTGGCCCCGTCGGTTTCGGTGGTCAACTCGGTGATCTTGCCTGACAGCGAGCCATCGCCGCTCTTTCCGTTACTGCCGGTCCGCCGGGCCTTCGCATCGGCGATGCCCGAAAACGAAAGGACTAAAATCAACGCCACAACTGTCGGCCAAACCTTCATGGTTCGCTCCTCGTGTTTCCCGCAACCCGGTGAATGACCCCGCTCGCTACGCTAGATTATCGTCTGCGGCCGCCGGTGGCTACGAAAAAGTCGGCAGCGGCCGCACGCATTTAACGCGCGAACCCCATCGGTTATTCCGCGCCCACGGTTTCTTCCGCGGCAGCGACTTCCGGAAGCGACCCCGCCCGGCCGCCTGGAATGACGCCCGCGTTATCGGTAAGGAGTCTCCATGACCCTCGTTCCCCCGGATGACACGCTTGACACCGTTGAGGCGCTGGAGACGCTTCTGAGCGACCCGCCGCCCGCGGCCGTCGAGGCGATGGGGGCGCTGAAGGGGGACGTTCTCATCCTCGGGGTTGGCGGCAAGATGGGGCCGACCTTGGCCCGCATGGCGCGGCGCACTTCCGACGCGGCCGGTGTGAATCGGCGCGTCATCGGCGTCTCCCGCTTCTCCGAGCCCGAATCGAAAACGCAACTGTCGCAGTGGGGCGTCGAAACCATCGCCACGGACCTGACCGACGGGGACCAGCTTGCCGCTCTTCCCGACGCGCCAAACGTTATCTTCATGGCGGGAATGAAGTTCGGATCCACCGGGCGCGAGGCGCTGACCTGGGCGATGAATACGTTCCTGCCGGCGATGGTCGCCGGCCGCTTCATCGAGTCGAAGATCGTCGCGTTCGGGACGGGGAATGTGTACGGGCTTTCGCCGATCGCCTGGGGCGGGTCGGTCGAGGCCGATGCGCTCTATCCCGAGGGCGACTATGCGATGAGCTGCGTCGGCCGCGAGCGAATGTTCGAGCATTTCAGTCGCCTGAACGGCACCGCCGTCGCCGTCCTGCGGTTGAATTACGCGGTCGAAATGCGATACGGCGTTCTCGTCGATCTAGCCACCAAGGTGTGGGAAGGGCGGCCGATCGATCTGGCGATGGGTGCCTTCAACGCGATCTGGCAGGGGGACGCCAGTGCGATGGCGTTGCAGGCTTTCTCGCACGCTGCCAGCCCGCCCTTCGTGATGAACGTCGCCGGGCCGGAACTGCTTAGCGTTCGACGGGTGAGCGAGCAGTTCGGCCAACTGATGGGCCGCCCCGTCCGCTTTGCAGGCGCGGAAGCCCCGGATGCGCTGCTAAGCAACGGGCAGGCGGGCCATCGTCTTTTTGGTTACCCACGCATCCCGATCGACCGCCTCATCCGCTGGACGGCCGACTGGGTCGCGCGGGGCGGCAAACAACTGGGCAAGCCGACGCATTTTGAAGCGCGGGATGGGAAGTTCTAACCGGCCGGGAAAAGCGAATCTTTGTGCAGAACATGCCTCGCCCTTGCTCACCATTATCGACAATGCACGGCGCTACGGGCGTCGCCGACATCAAGCTGCCGCGGGCGTTCTTTGAAGCGAAGGCCGACCGGCTCGCGAAGGCCCTCATCGGCGCCATTCTGGTGCGGAGGGTCGGGGAACAGGTGCTGCGAGCACGGATCGTCGAGACCGAGGCCTACCTCGGCCCCGCCGACCTCGCGTCGCATTCGTCCAAGGGGCGAACCGCACGGACGGAAGTGATGTTTGGCCCGGCGGGGCACGCCTACGTCTACCTCATCTATGGCTTGCATCAGATGCTGAACATCGTGGCGGGCCGGACGGGGGACGCGCACGCGGTCTTGCTTCGGGCGGCGGAGCCCTTGGATGATTGGAAGGTGAACCTGACCGGGCCGGGGAGGCTGGCCAGGGGCTTCGGGGTGACGAAGCTCGATAACGGCCGCGACCTGACTGGCGACATCCTTTATCTCTGCGAAGCGGTCGGCCGCCGTTCGAGGATCGTCCGTTCCACCCGGATCGGCATCGACTATGCCGGACGGTGGAAGGACGAACTGCTTCGGTTCCACGAGGTCAACAACCCCGCGGTTTCCAAGCCGACGCACGGGCTTCGATAGGGCACCCAAGAAAGCGATTGCGATCGACGGCATCGGCCCTAAGATCAATCCGCTCGGCCGGCAACCGGCCGATTTGGCCTGGCACGTCATCGACCTTCCGAAGGATTAAGCGGATCCCCATGACTCTCGGCACCCTCCATTCCGGCGTCGCCATCCCCGCACACCCGCTGGCGCTGAATGGCCAGCGCAAGCTGGACGAGCGGCGTCAGCGCGCTCTTTCTCGCTATTACATCGCGGCCGGCGCGGGTGGGCTGGCGGTGGGGGTGCATACGACGCAGTTCGCGATCCGGCGGCCGGAGGTGGGGCTTTTGCGGCCGGTGCTCGAACTGGCGGCCGAGGAGATGTCGCGCACCGATCAGCGGCGCGATCGGCCGCTCGTGCGGATTGCCGGCGTCTGCGGCCGCACGGAGCAGGCGGTCTTTGAGGCGACGCTGGCGCGCGAGCTGGGATATCACGCCGGGCTTCTGAGCCTCGCGGCGTTGTCCGACGTTGACGAGGTGGCGCTGCTGGAGCATTGCCGCCAGGTGTCGCGGCGGATCCCGGTCGTCGGATTTTACCTTCAGCCGTCGGTGGGAGGGCGGGTGCTGAGCTACTCGTTCTGGCGGCAATTTTCGGAGATCGAGAACGTGGTGGCGATCAAGATCGCGCCGTTCAATCGGTATCGAACGATCGACGTGATCCGGGCCATCGTCGCCTCCGGCCGCGACGATATCGCGCTGTATACCGGGAATGACGACAATATCGTGCTGGACCTGCTGACGCCGCACCGATTCATCCACGACGGGCGCCCGGTCACCCGTCGCATCGTGGGCGGGCTGCTGGGGCACTGGTCGGTCTGGGCGCAGAGCGCAGTGAGGCTACTGGAGCAGTGCAAGGCGATCGCGTCACATGATGGAAGCGTTTCGGCGGAGATGCTGATCCGTGCGATCGAGGTGACCGACAGCAACGCCGCGTTCTTCGACGCCGCGAACGGCTTCGCCGGCTGCATCGCCGGGCTGCACGAAGTCCTGCGTCGTCAAGGGCTCCTGGACGGCATCTGGTGCCTCGACGAGCACGAAGGACTGGGCCCGGGGCAGGCGGAGGAGATCGACCGCGTGTGCGCCGCTTACCCGCACCTGAACGACGACGCGTTCGTCGCTGAACATCGCGACGCGTGGCTAAGCGGGTAGATCGCCGCGGCACAGGAAGTTCGCTTCAGTGGGCCTTGTAGCAGGCACACTCCGTGTGCCGTCCGCCGATTTTTTCGGGCCACTGACGAGCCATGGCGCATCGAGCGTACTCGCCAACGCCGCCGCTCGAACCGCGGTGACGCCTCGACCGGCCTTGAGCCGCGGATGACGATCGATGCGTTCTAAGCTCAGTGTGACCAGCGCGGTGCTGTTGATGACGACGACCAGCGTCCCGCCTGTCGGCTGGCCCGTACCGAACCGCCTGACGACGATGGCGATTCGGAATGTCCCGGAGTGCGCGTAGGTGTCGCGCCGGTGATGTCATAGCCGCCATGCCCGTTCTCATTCAGCTTGCCGACCCCGGTCTGGCCGTCGCCCCAGTCAACGCTGACCTGCAACGGGAAGGGGTTGCGCACGGGCCGAATCACGGGGTAGTTGAACACGCCGATCTCGCCGCTTGCCGTCTGGCGGGCGACGCCGTGGATCGTCGTCCCGCCGGCCGAGTTGTTGCTCGTCCCGGCGACGACGGACTTGCTCACGATGGTCGCGATCAGCGAGCCGCGGCCGTCGTGAACTTTGAGGGTGATGAAGAAGACGCCCCCGCTGTCGTAGGTGTGCGTGCCGACGAAATGGGCGTAGCCGGCCGGATCGACGACAGCATTTGTCGCCCCATAAGCGGTTGCGTCACCCCAGTCGATGGTCGCCGAATACGTCGCCCCTTTGGCAAGCCCCGCCAGCACGCCGATCTCTCCGGAATAGGCGACGTGCTGCTTCAGATAATACGTTGACTTCGATGCGCGGATTGTTCTTGCGACGACCGATGCGTTGCCCGCGACGTGCGGCCGCAAGATGCCCGGGGCAGGCTGGGGCGCGCTCGCCAGTGATGAGGACAGGAGACGTCGTCCCTCCAACGTCTCGACGAAGGGCGCGACCGGGCGCGTTCGAGACGCGCCCGATCGCTCGCCCGACAAACCCCGCTTGCTCCGCCGATCGATCGGGAATGGGTGCGCCATGTTGATGAGCCAGAACGATTGACGGAGGTCACGAACCGGGCTGCAATGCGGCCGCGCCGCCGCACCTTCGCCTCGTCAGCCGCGGCGCAGACTAGCAAAGACGGCGGCCTCGGAAAGATGCAGGTTCTTGCATCTGGCACGTCAATCGCGCGAATGTTTCGGGTGCGCTCTACGCCAAACCGGACAGGCGGAATGATCGCTCCTTCCCCACCCCGTACGCCGGGCGTTTTGCATGGTTGGCGACACCGCCGGTGAGGGCACCGGCGGCACTTTGATTTGCGAGCGCCCCCGCTGATTCAGACGGAGCGGCCCACTGGCTCTCTCCCCCGGAATACCGGGAGCGAGGGACGAGAACGCACGTGCAATGGCGGTGCTTCACGCACCGTCATATAGGGAAATGCATCCCTGCGATCGCTGTCGTGGGAGCTCCGCCTCACGCGCCGAAGCTTCCGATAGCGCAGAATCGGGCTAACGGCCTTCGGCAGCCTCCAGGGCTTCCCGGACGTAGAGGTTGTTAGCCCGCTCGTCGGCGAGGGTGCTGGGGTCGCCGTGGCCGGAAAGGAGGCGGGTTTCTGGCGGAAGTGTCATCACCTTCCGGATTGAAGCCTGGAGTTGGGGGAAGTTGCTGTCCGGCAGATCGGTGCGGCCGACGGCGCCCATGATGATCAGGTCGCCGCCGATCAGCAGGTTGTCCTCGGGGAAATGGTACATCACGTGCCCCGGCGCGTGCCCGGGCGTATGGATGACCGACACGCGGCTGGCCCCCAGGCGGAGTTCTTGGCCGTCTTCCACGTAGTCGTCGGCGCGGCGGGGTGGGATTGAAAAAGGGAGGCTGAAAAAGCTGCTGTTCGGCCGCAGCAGCTTGGGCTCGTCGAGGCGGTGGATCAGCACCCTGGCCTTGGGGAAGCGTTCGGTGACCAGCGCGTGGTCGGCGATATGATCGAAATGGCCGTGGGTGAGCCAAAGGCCGACGACGTCCCACCCGCGTTTTTTCGCCTCGTCGAGCAGGGGCGTGACGGTGTGGTCCGGCGCGTCGAAGATCACCGCTACGCCCGCGGCCTCATCGGCTACAAGGTAAGCGTTCGTATCGGCGATCCCGCCACTGTTCATCACGATCCGCATCGAACGCTCGTCGGTAAATGCAACTCTATCTTGGGGGACTTAGAAGCGCAGCCCCACCTGTTCGCGCAGTTGCTGGAGCAGCTTCGCGTTGCCGAGCGAGTGCTGGCGGGAGACCCGCGGCGGCTTGCCGTCCAGAGCGGCGGCCGCGAAATCGTCCGCCTCCAGCGCGTACAGTTCGCCCCCGGCATCGACCGTGAAGGTCTGCCGCGGCGGCGCGACACCAGCCGCCGACGTCGGGCTGTCCATCTTGGGCGGTGTGGAGTGGGCGATTGTGTATTGCGCCCCTTTGACCAGGGGCTTCCAGGGGATGGGGATCTCGATGTACCCGTCGGTGCCGCAGATCGTCGCGGTGTTGTCCGCCTGAACCACCATCCCGCAGGTGAACGCGGCCAGCAGGCCCTGGCCGAAATCAAGGCAGCCGCTCGCCATGTCGTCGATGCCACGGTCGGTGATGTGGGCGGCCGCGTACGCGGCGACCGGCTCGCGGCCGGCGATCAGGCGGGCGAGGCTCAGGCAGTAGCAACCGACGTCCATCAACGCGCCGCCGGCCAACCCGGCGTCAAATCGGATGTTCCCCTCGATCTTTCGGGTTCGGAAACAGAAGCTGGCGCGGATCAGCTTTACTTCCCCGATGGCGCGAGCCCGGATCGCCGCCTGCACCGCCAGGGTTTGAGGGTGCGACTGGTACATGAACGCTTCGGAGAGCGTGCGGCCGGCCCGATCCGCGGCGTCGAACATCTCCTGGGCCTGGGCGTCCGTCAGGGCAAGCGGCTTTTCGCACAGCACGTGCTTACCCGCGGCGAGGGCGCGGATCGACCATTCGTGGTGCAGCGTGTTGGGAAGGGAGACATAGACGGCGTCAACGTTGGGGTCGGCGAGGAGTTGTGCGTAGGACCCGTGGGCGCGGCAGCCGGGAACGGCCGCCGCGAACGCATCGGCCGCCGCGGGCGAACGGGAGCCGACGGCCACGACGCGGCCGCGAGACGACTGTGCCCCCGCTGAGACGCCGGCACAAAATTGACGCGCGATATTGCCCGTCCCGAGGATGCCCCATCGCAAGCGAGTCGTCACGCGCGTCCACTCATCCTTCCCACTGGCTGTTCCGCCCGATCCATATCGCGACTGCCCTAAAATGATGGGGTGGGCCCGCGAGTCAAAGTGCCGCCGGCGCCCTCACCGGCGGTGTCGCCGACTGCCAAAAAGGCCCGCCGGTGAAGGCACCGGCGTCACGTCGGGGGGCGTCGCCGCGCACCCGCGACCCGCGAGTCATCGCCCGTTCCTCGTTGCCCGCCGGTCCTTCGAGCATAGCAGGTTCGCGCGGCCGCGCAAGCGTAGCAAATTGGTGATCTTGGGACGAGGTAGGGCGGGCTCGGGGAGGGACGAAGCGGGGTTTGGAAAGTGTTGACCGTCGGCCCGACGGCCGAGGCAGCTCTCAGAGCGACAAACGGCCGGACGTTCGCGAACGTACGGACTCAAGTAACCTGCGGTGCCCCCCGAATAGGCGCAGCTCGGCACATCCACGGGCCGGGCGACGGAGTGAGATGCGGGCGGACGTGGCTTCCCGCCGATGATACCTGTACATTCGGCGCGGAACTTCCGAACGGTGTGCTCAAATCGGCCTGATGCGGTGCGAACTTCCGCGGGGTGGCGGCTCCTTGGAAGCAATGCGATGCTAAATCACCTTCTGTCCGCGACCCCGGTTCCCTCGACAGGGCTCGGCGGGCCCCTTGGGATCCTCGGCCAGTTGCCCGGCCGATCCTTTACGGCCGACGATGTTTTGTCGCCCTATATCTGGGTGTTCTACGCTTCGTTCTGCGTTTCGTTTGTCTTCACGCCGATCATGCGCGGGGTGGCGCTTTTTTACGGGATCATCGACCAGCCGGATCGTGTCCGAAAGATGCATTCCGTCCCGGTGGCTTACCTGGGCGGGGTCGCTGTTTTTCTTGGATGGATCACGGGGATGGCATTGAGCCAGTTCCTCCGTCTGCACCGGATCGACCCCGGATGGCCCATCTCCCATCCGAGCGTCAACTTCAGCATCATTCTGGGAGCGATGGTCGTCGTCCTGCTGGGCCTCTGGGACGACATCTTCGGCGTCAAGCCGCTCGTGAAGATCTGCTTTCAAGGCGTGGCGGCCGTCGCGTTGCTTGTCGATGACGTGGGCGTCGAATGCACCCGCCCGATGCTCGAGCCGCTGGTGACCTACGTTTGTTCGGTCTTCCACCTGCCCAACCCGCTGGCGGGGTTCATCCCCCCCTGGTTCGACGCCCTGGTGCTGGTCAGCAGCGCGGTCTTCGTTGTCCTGGTCATCATCGGTTGTTGCAACGCGACAAACCTGATGGACGGGCTCGACGGCCTGTGCGGCGGCGTCACGGCGATCGTCGCGGTCGGCTTTGTCTTTGTCGCCGTCCACCAGGCGATGTTCGGCGGCGGGGTGAACACCAACTGGGATGCCCTACGCGTCATTATGGGGCTGGCGCTGCTGGGGGCGGTGCTGGGGTTCATCCCGTTCAACTTCAACCCGGCGAGCATTTTCATGGGGGATACCGGGAGCATGTTCCTGGGGTATTGCTGCGGCGTGATGATCATCCTCATGGCCCAGGAGCGGCCGAAATGGTTCCTGGCGGCGATGGTCATGTTCGCCCTGCCGGTGCTGGATACGGCGCTGGCCTTTGCGCGGCGCTGGATCGCGGGACGGCCGCTCTTCACCGCGGATGCCCAGCACTTTCACCATCAGCTCGTTCAGCGGGGCTACAGCGTTAAGCAGACGGTCGTTCTGGCGTATGGCCTGGCGATCATGTTCGCGATCCTGGGCGCGGCGATTGTGTTCATGCGGACGCGGTATGCGGGCGCCTCGTACCTTGTCATCTTCGGGTCGGTCATTGTCGCGGCTTACAAGATGGGGATGGTCCACGAGCGCCCGCGCGCGCCGGGACGCCCTCAACCTTGAGCGATGTCACGTCGGTCAACGTCCCATTGCCCAACGGCGGCCCCATCGTCTCCGTGGCCGATCGCGGCGACGTGTTCGAACTGCCGGACATGGCCGTTCGTACCGGGGCGCTGAGGCTGGTGAAGGTGAACGTGACGGGCACACAGGACGGCTTCGGCAGCATTGATCGTGAAGGTGACCCCCGCGTCGGCAGCGACTAACGGCCCCCGATGTGCGTCCGTTTGATTCCCCGGCCGAACCGATCTGCCGGAACGCGGATTGGATCTTCCCCAATTCGACCTCAGCCGCGGTGGGAAATCGCCGATTGGACCATCACCGGAGGCGGTCGGCCGCGAGTCCGGGCGGCGGACGCCCCGAACCAGTTGCCGTGCGAGCGCATGCGAATCCCTCTACGGATGGGCCGGGTTCACCGGCCTTTCTGCGACGATTGGCAAAGGTTGTCGATTTCGCTGTCCGATGTATATTCACAGGTGACCGACCGCCCGCCGCGTTCTCGTTGGCATTGTAAGCAAACTAACAATCAAGGTCGCTGAGCTGACGCTGGGCTCTCGCTGAGGGCTCCAAGGAAGAGGATCACATGGACGTTACGGTAATCGGTTGCGGGTACGTGGGCCTTGTGACCGGCACGTGCCTGGCGAGCATTGGGCACACGGTGCGGGGCGTCGAGAAGGATGCGAAGAAGCTCAAGACGTTGCAGGACGGCCACTGCCCGATCTTCGAGCCCGGCCTGCTCGAGCTGATGCAGGAGAACTATGCCTCCGGCCAGATCCAGTTCACCGATAACGTGAAGGAAGCCGTGAAGGACGCCGAAGTGGTCTTCCTGTGCGTCGGCACGCCTCCCAAGCCCGACGGCACTGTTGACATGAGCTTCCTCGAAGGGGCGGGCAAAGAAGTCTGCGACGCCCTGGCCGCCAACAACGCCGACTACATGGTGACGATCATCGTGAAGTCCACGGTGCCGGCCGGCACCAACCGCAAGCTCTACAGCTTTTTGAAGCAGCAGACCAAGGCCTACGTCCAGGTGGTTTCCAACCCCGAGTTCCTGAAGGAAGGCACGGCCGTTCAGGATTGCCTGAACCCGGACCGGATCGTGGTCGGCGGCGAGTCGCCCGAGGCGTTCCGGATGATGCGCCGGCTCTATGACCCGCTAATCAAGCGGGAAGAGAACTTCCTGACCATGGGCTGGGAGTCGGCCGAGCTGACCAAGTACGCCGCCAACTCGATGCTCGCCGCGCACATCTCGTTCATGAACGAGATGACGATCCTCTGCGAGAGCTACGGCGCCGATATCGAGGACATTCGCAAGGGGATCGGCTCGGACAACCGGATCGGCCCGTCGTTCCTCCGGGCTGGCTGCGGCTACGGCGGCTCCTGCTTCCCCAAGGACGTCGCCGCGATGGAGCACATCAGCCGCGCGGTCGGGCATGAGAGCCTGTTCGTCAACGCGATCCAGACGATCAACAAGAACCAGAAGAAGCGCTTCGCCGACAAGATCGTGAACAAGCTCGGCCGCCCGATCCAGGGGGCGACGATCGGCATCTGGGGCCTGGCGTTCAAAGCCGACACGGACGACATCCGCGAGAGCCCGTCGATCGACGTGATCCGCTACCTCCTCGACCAGGGCGCCATGATCAAGGCGCACGACTACAAGGCGATGGAGAACATGAAGGCGATCTTCAAGGATGAAGTGGAATGGTCGCCCGACCCGGTCAGCGCCGCCTCGGGCGCCGACGCGGTGGCGCTGCTGACCGATTGGCCGCAGTACAGCACGCTGCCGTTCCGGAAGATCGCCGCGACGATGAACAGCCCGATTATCTTTGACGGCCGCAACTGCCTCCATCGCGACGTGATGCGGGAGACGGGGTTCCAGTACTACCCCATGGGCCGCCCGGCGGTGGAGAACACGCTGCGGTTGAAGACGCGGGCTTGATGAGCGAGCTCGCCCGGCTCGGAAGGCTACAAAGCGAACGAAACGCCCGACCGATCTCCGGTCGGGCGTTTCGCATTGGTGCGGAGCGATCCGGATCGACTCTACACGGTCTGGTTCAGGCCACAATACACGCAAGTCAGCCGACGGATTTCGCTCCAATAGCCGCAATCCTTCAATCCCGACCGATGGGTCAGGCGTCGCGCGTTGGCACCTGACGCACCGGCCACATCTGCCGAGCGGTCCGATTCTAGCATCTTGTGAAGCCGGGCAAGCTCTACCGACTTTTCTGGCTGCGGGTGCAAAGCAGTATTGACAGGTTCGTGAGATTTGCCGCCGCGCCGACGGAAAATGCCGTCCTTTAGAATAGATCGCGCATGAGAGCGTTGTGCGCCGGGCCCGCGGCGTTCTCGACGCCGGGCGACCCTCTCGTCCGAATGTTGCTCGACCTTAAAAATTGAACGGCCGCCGTTAGAAATTGCTTGTCTGCCGCCCGATGTGGCGGTATCGATGAGGGACTGTAAACGCGGTTTCGTGAAGTCCGTCCGCTGGCGAAGGTTCGTCACTAGTAGTTTCATTCGACGTGCTGCTGCTTCGGCTGTTGGCAGTGCTGGCCGTGTTGTGCGCCGTAACGAGGATAAGCTTTGTCGTACGTAAAATCTGTGCGGTGCAACGGTCAGACATCTGTGCGCGTGGGGAATGGGTTCAACCGGGGGCCGGTGCGAGCGTCGGCTCGCGGCCGTGCGATCTTCGCCGCCGCCGCATCGGCGCTCGCGGTGGCGATGGGCCCGGCCGCGATGGCGGCGAACACCGCGTCATCGGTCCTGATCTCGGCGAGCGACCTGTCGCTCAACACCAGCTACAACCCCAATATCACGCCGACCAGCGCGCCGACGATCGACGTCCAGTTCGACAACTCCACCTACGGCTCAACCTCCTTCAACACCAACGGCGCGACGCTGGTGTTTGGCACGATCAACGACGTGAACACGTCGCAGGCGTTGACGATCGCAAACCTTGGCGCCGCACCCTCGACGCTGACGCTGTCAACCGCCGCCAATTCCATCTCATCGCTGGCGGCCGACCTGTTGTACGTCGTGCCCGGTGGCAACCTCACCTTCGCCGCCGGAAGCGGCGCGACGGCCCTGACGCTGAACCTGGGCGCGGCGGGAAACCTGGACATCGCCGGCACCGCATCGATCGGGGCGGCCGTCACGGGCACGAACGGCCTGACCAAGATTGGCTCCGGGGCGCTGACGCTCTCCGGCGCGAACACTTACTCCGGCACCACAACGTTGAGCGGCGGCACGCTCACGCTCGACTTCACCACCGACGACACCAACAAGATCTCGACCGGCGCCCTGGCCATCAGCGGCGGCTCGCTGATCGTCACGGGTAACGCGAGCGCTTCCACGTCCCAATCCGTCACCGGCCTGACCCTCACCGGCGGGACAAACCTGACGGTGAACAACGGCGCGGGCCAGACAGCCGTGCTCAACCTTGGGGCGATTACGCGGACAGCGCTCGGCGGCGCGGCGGATTTCAACGGCACGGGGACCATCACCACGACGACATTGAACACCGCCTACGCCGGCGGCTCCAGCCCGGCGACGATCCTGGGCGGTTTTGCGACGTTCGGCGGCGGCGCCACCTTCGCCGTCACGTCAACCGTGGCCGGCACCAACACGGTGACGGGGCTTTCCACGTTTTCTCCGACCTTCTCCGCCGGGACCGACGTCGATTCGCCGATTGGCGCCAGCGCCCCGGCCGCCCTGACGATCAACTCGCTCCGCCTCAACTCGGCCGGCGCCTATACGATTGGCTCGACCGGCCTGCTCACGATCGCCAGCGGCGGGATCCTGGAGACGGCGACGGTCGGGAACAACGCCGCCACCATCAGCGGCACGCTGACCTCGGGCAACGGCGTGGACCTGATCGTGCATCAGTACAACACGCAGAACACGCTGACGATCAGCTCGATTATTTCCGGGGCTATCGGCCTCACCAAAACTGGCCCGGGCGTTCTGATCCTCAGCGGCGTGAACACGTTCACGGGCGGCATCAACATCAGCGGCGGCACGCTGTCGGCGTCCATCTCGCAGTTGAACAACGCTTCGGCCGCAAGCCCAATCGGCGCGGCCGGCGCCCATGCGATCACGCTGAACAACAACGCGTCGTTTCAGTTGACCGGCAACAACTTATTCAATCCGCAGGCGGGCTCGTCAACGATCACCATCGGAAGCGGCGGCGGGACGCTGGATATTGTCGGCACCGGGAACATTACCCTGGACGACGCGGGGCAGTTCATATCGGCGGCCGGCGGCACGTTGAACAAGATCGGCACGGGCACGCTTCAGGTCGGCAACGCCACAGCTTCTACGAACACGGGCGCGGTGAACGTCAATGCCGGCACGCTCAAGCTGGTGAACAGCGGCACCGGTTTCTTGAATGTGTCTCCGCTGGTGACGATCGCCACTGGCGCGGCCTTCGATATCGACGGTACAACCGGTGCCAATCGGCCGCTCGTCCTAAGCGGGACGGGCCTGGCCTCCGCGCCGATCGGCGTGCTGACCAACAGCAGCGGGACGGCCTCAACTTATCTCGGCAACGTCACGCTCGCGGCCGCCAGCAGCATCGGCGGCAACGCGGGGGCGATCTCCGTCAGCGGGAACATCGGCGGCGCGTTCGCGCTGACGAAGGTGGGCTCCAGCTCCCTGACGCTGAGCGGCGCGAACACCTTCACCGGCGGCATCGCCGTCGCCGCGGGCTCCTTGTCCCTGGCCAACGCGACCGGCTCGGGGGCCGGCACAGGGAACGTCACGCTCAACGCGGCCGGCGGAACGAACCTGCTCACGGGCGCTACCGGCACCATGAGCGGTACGCTGGTCGGCGCCACATCCGGCACCACGACCACGATCGCTCCCGGGGGCCTCTATGTGGGCAGCGGTTCCACCGCCAATATCGGGAGCCTGACGGTCGGCGGTTTGACGCTGACGTCCAACGCGACCAACCTGGTCTTCGACCTGAACACGGTGGCAAGCTCGGACAAGATCACCGTGACCAACACCGACGCGCTGACCGTCAGCGGGGCCAACAAGGTCCCGATCCTTATCGGCCGAGCCCCCAGCGCCACGGGGATCTATACTCTGATCAGCTTCAACCAGAGCGCCGGCACCGTCAGCGCGAACAACTTTTCGCTCGGCGTGACCGGGAACGAGCGGCTGACCTACACGTTGCGGCTTGACCCCGGCGGGTCCCTGAACCAGCAGTTGCTCGACTTGATGGTGAACGGCAGCACCACGCCGATCACCTCGAACTTCATGGGCTCGACGACGCCGACCTCGTGGACCACGGCGGCCAATTGGAGCACCACGCCGGTCGTTCCCGGCCAGGCCGGCGACACGGTGACGTTTAACAATGGCACCAGCGCGCCGGGGGTGATCCAGGTGAACCTCGACGGCCAGCAGCGGGTCGGGTCGCTGTCGTTCAACAACAGCGGCACCACCGCGTTCAACATCGCGGCCGGCACCAACCCCAGCTCGCCTCCCGCCTTGTACTTCGATAACGGGGCGACGGCCGCCACGCTTATCAACAGCAGCAACAACAACACGATCTCCGCCCCCGTCACCCTGGCCAGCCCAACGACGGTCACCGTCACTGGCACGACGGCGGGCGCGCCGAACGCGCTGACGATCAGCGGCAACATCAGCGGCTCTTTGGGCCTTACGCTGTCGAACACGTCCACGGGCGTGCTGCTGCTCTCGGGGACGAATTCCGGCGTCACGTCGGCGGTCACCATCGCCGGTGGCACGGTTCGCGCCGGTAGCTCGACAGCACTGGGGACGGCGACCGCCGTCGTGAACACGAACGCGACGGTCGGTTCGACGCTCGACCTCAACGGCCAGGCCCTCACCATCGGCCTTACGCTCAACGGCGCCGGCGTGGGCGGGGCTGGCGCGGTGATCAACAGCAGCGGCACGGCCGGCTCGACCAGCGGCGGCGTGGCGCTCGCGTCGGCGACGAGCCTGGGCGGGCCGGGGAACTTCACCTTCAGCGGGATTGTGAGCGGCACCGGCGCGCTGACGAAGGTCGGCACAGGGAATGTCACGTTCTCCGCCGGCGCGAATACGGATACCGGGGCGGTGCTCGTCAGTGGCGGGACGCTGACGCTCACGGGCGGGAACGGGCAGACCGGCACGATTCAGGCGCCCACCGTGACCGTCGGCGCCGGGGCCACGTTGGTGGTGAACGCGAACGACGGCCTTGGCTACACCTTGGGTCGCAATGTGGTGACAATCAACGACGGGTCGCTCCTCAACAACGGGGCAGGGACGCGCCTGACGATCGCGAATGTGATCACGATGACCGGCGGCGTTTTGGGGGGCTCGTCCGCGGGCGGCCCCGCCACGAGCGCGGGTGCGTATTCGTTCAACAGCAACATCGGCATCACCGCCACGTCGGACTCGGCCGGGCTTGCGGCCGTCGTTTCCGCGCCGATCAGCTATCAGGGCGGCAACATGCCCCTGGCCGTCGGCCGCGGCGTCGCGTCGCCGATCTCGGACCTGAACATCACCGCGCCGATTGTCAACTACAACGGCACAACATCGACGACCGGGATCACCAAGACCGGCCTGGGCATCCTCACCCTGAGCGGCGTGAGCACCTACACGGGCACCACGCTGCTGAGCGGCGGGACGACGATCCTCAACAACGCCACGCCCCTCGGCGGTACGGTTGTCACCGTGGGCACCGGCGCGCCAATCACGGCGACCACCGGCAATGCCGCTCTGCTCGTGCGCGGCAACACCACGATCGGCACGGCTACGACCAGCAGCGTTCTCGTCGCAGGCGGTGACTCGACCAGCACGGGCCAGGGGACGCTTTCGCTGGTTGACGGCTCGATCAACACGCTGACGCTCACAAACCTGACCACCCTCGCCGACTCCCTCACCCTCGGCAGCGCGACCGCCCCGGGGCAGGTCAACCTCGAGCTGGGGACTACGAACGGCAGTAACGACAAGATCATCCTCGGCACGGCGGGCACGGGGACGACCAACCGGCTGAACGTGCTGGCCGGGGGCACCGTGAACGGCGTCGCCGGCGTCGGGGCGATCATCAACATCGTCCCGACCGGGGCGATCGCCTCGGGCACCTATACGTTGCTGACTTACGCGACCGAAACCGGCGCCGGCCAGATCACCTTCAGCAACGGGAGCACGACCGAAACGCTCAACGGCGCGACGCTCACGCTGACCAACAGCACGACCGCCGAGACACTGACAGCCACCGCGTCCACGTCGCCGCCGATCCTCTATTTCCAAGGTTATTTCGACGGGAACTTCAACACCGTCGATTCGGGCACCTCCAACAGCAACTTCAGCACTGACCCCGGCGGGTCCACGCCTTCGCAGCAGCTTCCGGGCGCCAACACCGACGTTCACTTCTCCGCTACGAATTCACAGACCACGACCTTAACACCGTCGCTGGGTCAGAGCTTCACGATCAAGACGTTGACGCTCGACCTTGGCGCCTTCAGCCAGAATGTCATCCTTGGCAGTGGTGGTGCCGGGACCAATTCGCTGACGATCGCGCCCGCGACATCAACCACCGGCATCACCATCAACACCGGGGCCGGCGCCTTGACGATCAACGCTCCGCTCATCGTGGGCGGCGCAGACCTGGACGAATAATTCCACCAACACGTTCACCGTCTCCGGGCCATCATTGTCTACCGGGTTATTCGGCCTGACGATTGGCGGTCCGGGCAATACGGCCATTTCGGCCCCGATCAGCGGCAGCGGTCTTCTGACCAAATCAGGGGCTGGCACGCTTAGCTTGAGCGGCGCCAACAGCAACCTGTCGGGTGGGACGACGATCCTAGGTGGCACGATCGCCAGCGGCATCGACAACGCGCTGAACCAGGGCCCACTGACAATCGGCGACGCCGTGCTCGCGACGAGCACGTCCAACGGCAACGTCAATCTGGGCGCGTTCAATCAGACCCTGGCGTCGCTCACGGCCGCCACCAACTCGGCGGCCGTCACGAACACGATCACCGTCGGCGGGGGCAAGACGCTGACCGTCAACGGATCGGGCGGGCTGACCGTTGGCTTTGTGATCCCCGGCGCACTGACAACGACCAACGGCGGCACAACGAAATTGACCGTCACCGGCGGCGGTTCGCTGGCGGTGACGAACAGCTCCGCTTCAGTGCTCGTCGGCGTTGCCCAGACTGTGCAGCTCAACACGGCGACCACCAACGTCCTGGACCTGACGGGCCTCGCCAGCGTCTCCTTTGGCACCGTCGCGGCGCCAATCAACGTCGTGCGCGTCGCCTACGGCCAGACCGACAGCGGCACGCTCCTCCTGTCCAATTCCGCAAACACGATGACCGCCAGCACGTTGGACGTCGGCAACTCCAACAATTCGAACCCCGGGACCGGCGTCCTCACGCTGGGCACGGGGAGCAATGTCATCAACACCGATACGATCAACATCGGCTTCTCGAAGGCGGCCGGGACCGTCGCCTTCGCTTCACCGGCGGCCGGCGCCGGCTCTGTGACGATCTTCAACCGAGCTGGCGTCGGCGGGGCCGCTCTCAACATCGGGAGCAATCTGGGCACGAACACTGGCGCTACGCCGCTTGGGACCCTCGACCTCCGCGGCCACCTGGCTGCTGTCACGGCCGGCGCCGTCACGGTTGGCAACAATAATGACTCGGGCGGGGCCGGTTTCGCCAACGGCATCATCAACTTCGACACCGGCGCTTTTACGGCGAGCAGCATTGCGTTGGGCCTTAAGTCGAGCACCGGGACCGGCAGCAACATCCTCAACGCCATCAACCTCTCCGGCGGCGCCTTGACCGTGAGCGGCGCCACCACGATCGCCGCACACACCGGGACCGGCGCCGGTACAAGCGGCGTGACGGCCACCCTGAATGTCAGCGCGGGCACCTACACGACCGGTTCGCTCACGGGCGCCGTTAAGAACAGCGCGACAAATACCGGAGCGGCCGTCTCGAACATCAACGTGGGCGGGACAGGCGCTTTGGTGATTCAATCCGGGCCATTTACGCTCGCGACCGAGGTGACCACGGGCGTCGGAACGGCCGCCGGGACGTTGGCCATTTCCGGCGGCAGCGTCAGCTCCAACGCCGACATCCTCAACGGCGGCGGTGCGGCTACGACGACGATCGCCCTCACTGGCGGGCTCCTCGACGAAATGGGCCATAACATCGGCAGCGGCACGGCGCCGATCAATACTCTGACGTTCACCGGCGGCACGCTGCGGAACGTCGGGAACATCTTCCAACCCATCACGCAGAACGGCGCCACGAGCCTGTACGACGTGGCCACCAGTGATTCGACGGTGAATGGGGCCTATACGGTTTCGGCCGGCACCGTCCGGACGGCGGCAAACCGGCTGCTGACCATCACCGGCGCGTTCAACCTCAATGGCCCGACCGCCACCCTCGCCGGCTCGGGCACCGTCAATACCGGGGCGACGAAGGTCAACGTGACCGGCGGGAACCTCTCGCCGGGCGTCGGCGGGTTCGGGACGTTGACGATCGCCTCCGCGGGCGTGTCGTTCATCAGCAGCGCCGCCAACCCAGGGGCCGCGGGGAACGGCGGCACCCTGATCGTCAAGACCGGCGCCGCCAACGCGACGGCGGGGCAGCCGGGCACCAGCGACCTGCTCAGCCTTACCGGCGCCGGCGGGAACCTGGACCTCACGCCGACGGACGACCTGCTCGACGTGCGGCCGACCAGCACCGGGACGTACGTCGTCGCCGCCTATGGCGGCGTCCGCACCGGGATCTTCGATAACGTCACCGAGAACGGGATCGCCGAGCCCGGCACCTTTAACGTGGGGACGGGCCTGTTCACCGCCAACTCAGGCGACCTGACCGTTCTCTATGACGACCCGAACAAGCAGGTGGTGGTCAACATCGCCAATGTCGTTCCGGAGCCCGCGTCGATCGGCCTGCTTGGGGCGGCCGCCGTCGGCCTGCTGGCCCGCCGCAGGCGTCGTCGCTGATCGCGTGAATTCTCGGGAACGGCTGTCGCCTGATGCGGCCGCGACCTTCCCAGCTCGAATCGAGCCAACGATGCCCGACCTCCGCGTCGGGCATCCTCGTTTCCGAGAGAGGTGCTTTAACACTACAGCGCTACCTCGCGAATCGCGGCGTAACGAAGAAGGCTAAATCCGAAGCCCGAAGTCCGAAGGAATGACTGAGCGGAAAGAATGAAAACCGATGAAAGCGGATGCGGACGGAGAGTCGTTCTCGGCTTCGTCTTCTTTTCAGCTTCTTTGGGGTTTGGTGCTTCGGGTTTCTCTTTTTTGGCAAGGTTTTACGGCTGTTCAGCGCTGTAGGGTTAATAGGCGCGTCCGAGGGCGCCTTTGCGGTCCCCTCTCCCCCGGCACGCCGGGGGAGAGGGGACCAGGACAGCGCAGAATCAGGCACGGTCATTTAGGAACACGTCGAGGCGGCGGTCATCGGCTTCCGGGAGGGGCGGGGCCCAGGTCGTCCGCAAGCCACGCCGAGCACTCCATATCTGATTAACTTCCTGCGCACCTCTGGACGTTTTCGCTTGACGGGGCTTTGATAGGGAGACGTGCCGGAGCAACGGTGCGCGGTGGGCCCAATCTGGAAGGAGCGATCCGTTGAGTGATACCCTCTCGAAGCGTCTGAGCGGCAAAGTCGCGTTTGTGACCGGCGCCAACAGTGGGATCGGCAAGGGGATCGCCGAGCGATTCGCCGCCGAGGGGCGCACGTCGCGGTGAACCACCTGGACCGCCCGGACACCAACGCGGCCGCCAAGGCCGAGGTGGCTGGTTTCGCGACCGAATCGATCGAAGTGGCGGGCGACGTCAGCAAGCGCGCCGACGTCGAGCGGATGATTGCCCAGACGGTCGAGCGTTTCGGCCGCCTCGACATCCTCGTCAGCAACGCCGGCATTGAGACGAAGAAGCCGTTCATCGATGTGACCGACGACGAATGGAACAAGGTGATCGCCGTAAACCTGTTCGGGGCGTTCCTGGTCAGCCAGGTGGCCGCGCGGCAGATGGTCAAGCAGGGGAGTGGCGGCAAGCTCCTGTTCGTATCGTCGGTTCACGAGGACATCCCGTTCCCCGGCTACACGTCGTACTGCGCGAGCAAAGGGGGCATCCGCATGATGATGCGGAACCTGGCGATGGAGCTGGCGCAGCACAAGATCAACTGCAACAACATCGCGCCGGGGGCGATCGCCACGCCGATCAATCAGGCGGTGCTGGATGACCCGGTGGCTCTGAAGAACGCGATTTCCGAGATCCCCTGGGGCCGCTTCGGCCGCCCCGACGAGGTGGCGAGCGTCGCCGTCTTCCTCGCCAGCGATGAAGCCGAGTATGTCACCGGTAGCACGTACTATGTGGATGGCGGTTTAACGCAACAGGTGACGACGTATTGATCCGTCTCACGATCGACAGAACGATCGCGCGAGTAGGGCGCGGTTCACCACGCCATTGATTCTGAGCGGACCGTTCCCGGCAAGCTTGAGGTACGAGGCGCTGTCATCCGACGTGCCGCCGGTGCCCTCATAGTGCCCTCACCGGCGAACCGATGTGCGGTCGGCGACACCGCCGGTGAGGGCACCGGCTGCACTTATTCGCGGGGTGCGCCACGTTTCTTCAATGGAAAGTGCCACCAGTTGCGTTGTAAATCACGCCGGCTTCCAGGAATGAAGAAGCACCGAGCCCGCGGACGTTGTCCGCGGGCTCGGTGCTTGGGAGTCATGTTCGCCAGGGTTGGGCGGCGAAAACCGAAGTCTTTACGCCGTTGCGGCGGCGGGCTCGGCGGGGCGCGTCCACTTGCGGTGGACGGGCTTGGTGATGTGCCCGTTGCGCAGCGCCTTGGCGCTGACCTTCACCCGAACAATGCGGCCGTCGATCAGCGCCCGGACCTTCTGGATGTTCGGGCGGAACTTACGGCTGGTGATGCCGGTCACCTTCGTGCCGACGCCGCCGAGGTACTTGGCTTTCCCGCGGTGCGTGATTTGATTGCCGAAGGTCGTTTTCTTACCGGTGAAATAGCAGACGCGTGGCATTGTCTTACCTCAAAGTCTTTCGCTGACTCAACAGCCCGAATTCCGCCGGAGTGCCAGAGCAACGTTACACCGTCGAACCGATGCCGGCACCGCGCCGCCCGGCTCTGAATTTCGGGCCAAGCAGTCTACCCCCGCACGCCGAAAACGCAAGCCCGCGAGACATCTCGCAGCAAAAGCAAAAGCCGTCCGAGATCAACAGCCGCTCGAGCGCTCGATGAACGATGCTTCCGCCACGATCGATCCTCCGCTGAAGTTCTCCAACGCCTTTTCGCATCCCTCGTCTCCGAAGACAATGTGAATGCCAAGGCGCCAGGGGAGAAACGCCACGGGAAAACCCGGACGCTCGGCGTTAGGGATTAGAGGATCACAAGAGTGAGACGGCCTCGGACCAGGGGCCGAGGCCGTCGCATTCCGTTTCGACAACACGCCGTGGCGAGCCGGCGTCGATCAGCCCGCCAGCTTCGTGTCGAGTAGCGGGAACTGCTTCTGTTCGACTTCCTTCTGAATGATGATCGTCGGCTTCACGAGGATCAGCAGGACCTGCTCGTCCTTGGCGGAGCTGTGATTCGTGAACAGACGCTTGAGGCCCGGGATCTTCGAGAGCACCGGCACGCCGGCCTCGTTCTCCACTTCGCCGGCCAGGGTCTGCCCGCCGAGGAGCAACGTGCCGCCATCCGGAACGCTGACCGTGGTCTTCACCTCGGTCGTCTGAATTTCGGGCTCCTGGATGATACCGGTCGGAGCGGCGGTGGTGCCGATGACCGTGCCACCGGTGCCGGTGGCCCCCGCCCCCTGGTTGCCTTGCTGGAACGTGAATTCGCGCAGGGCGATGAGCGACGACAACTGCGGCCGCAGGGTCAGGGTGACGTATTTCCGGTCCGCCGACACCGTCGCCGTCACGTCGAGAACGACGCCGGTGCTCAGGATCGAGACGGTCGGGCTGAAGCTGCTGGCCCCGGTGCCAACGGTCGCCGTCAGGTCGCTGACGTAGGCCAATTCGGTCGAAACAAGCACATAGCCGCGCTGGCCGTTGAAGAGGGTGACGCGCGGCGCCGTCACGACGCTGCTGAAGCGTGCGGCCTGGGTGGCGCGCAGGAGCATGTTGACCTGGAAATCGTCGAGGAAGGTTGCCGCGGTGGTCAGGCCACTGGCGGTCGCGCCGATGCTGCCAGGGATTGTTGTCGTCGGCGCGACGGTGAAGGTGGAGCTGTCCTGGTTGATGACGATCGGGGATAGCTTCTTGGAGATCGATCCGTTGGAGTTGAAGACGAAGTCGAGGTCCACCCCGACGTCTTCCAGGAAGTTCCGCTGGATCGTGAGGAAGCGCGTCTCCACTGTCACGAGGATGCTCTTGGTCTCGCGGAGCTGATCGAGGAGGTTGACAAGCTGCCGGTGGTTCTCGGGCGTCTGCGTGACGACGAGCTGCCCGGACAACTCCTTGATCGAGCCGACCTGCCCGCCGCTGTCGCGCCAGGTTTCGGGGGCGACCGTCTCCTGGATGAGCTTGGTCACGTCTTCGATGATCTGTGTGCGGCTCTTGGTCGTATCGGTCGTATTGGTCTGCTGCTGGGTAAAGAGCCCGCCCTTCTGCTGGCCGCCGCCGCCGCCCTGGCCGCCGCCACCGCCGCCGCTGCCGCCGCCCGAGTTTTGGTTGGTCAGGTCGAAGCTGGGCGCATCGGTGAAGTCGGGGATGGCGATGATCAGGTCACGGATGTCGTAGACGCGGGTCAGGACGTTCTTCGACAGGTCGTCGCCGGAGGAGATCGTGACGACCCCGTCGTCAACGGTGTAGCCAAGCTTGGCGGTCGGCGTCGAAACGCTGTCGAGGATGATCTGAAGGGCCTTGGAGAACTTGATGTTCACCAGCCGGGCCGTGACCGGGGCGTTGCGGTCGATGCTGGCGGTCTCCAGCGCCTTCCAGTTCACGAAGATGTTGGCGCCCGAGACGTCACGCAGGAAGTCGATCACATCGGCAAAGCCCACGTTGTCAAATTTCACCTCCGGCAGCTTGCGGTCGAGCTGGGCCTGGACGGCGCGGTCTTCGTTGCCGATCCCGCGCTCGGCGAGCACGGTCTGGTCGCGGATGGCGGAGATATCCGGCCAGTCGGACGGGTAGCGCAGGATGTCGTCGTAGGGGATGAGCTTTTCCGTCGCCGAGTTGAGCTGCTTCTGGGCTTCGATATCCAGCCGCTCGTTGTAGCGACGTTGCTCGGCGAAGATCGCCTTGTCTTCCAGCAGCGGCCGCACGCCGACGGCGTAATCGTTCCGCGGGTCGATCACCAGGATCTGATCCACGACGCCGATCGCCTCGCGGTATTGGGCCTTGTTGGAGAGTTCGCGGGCCGTGCGGATCAGCGCGGCGATGGTGTCGGCTCGGTTTTGCAGCCGGTTCGTTTCCTCAAGGCGGCGGCGTTCAGCGATCTCACGATTGCCGCGCTCTTCGGCCTGGCGAATAGCCAGTGCATTGGCTTGGTCGATGCGAAGGCGCAGGTCGGCAAGCGTCGCGTTGAAGCCGCGGATCGTCGGGGCGGGGAAAATCGTGGGATCCGAGGCGGCCGCGGCGCGGGCCTTGATGAAATCGGCCTCGGCGGCGTTCAGGTCGCCGGCCGCGATCGCGGCGTTCGCCGCATCAACCGACGAGTTGAAGTTGTAACGAATCTCCTGCTGCCGAACCGCGATCGACGCCGCGACCGAACTTGGGGCCGCCGTCGTGTCCGTCCCGAGGTTCAACTGCGCCAGCACCCGGTCCCGGCCTTCGAGAGCCGTCGCATTGTTCGGATCGAGTGCGATCGCTTCAATGTACAGGTCGAGCGCTTCCTTGTAATTGCGGCCGGCTTCCAGCTTGCGCGCGAATCGACATCCTTGCGTGCGGTGAACCGGTTGGTTTCGCGCTGGATTTCCTCGGTGCGGGCGGTCCCCTCCAGGTCGCTCATGGCCTGGGTGCGGCGGTCCGGCGTGACGACGGCGACCGGCGGCGTGACGGCGACGACCGACGGGGCGGTGGGCAGGGTGGCCGGCGTCGTATCGACGGCGACAGCCGGCGGCGTGGTCGAGGGCATCGTCGCGGGCTCGGTCGTTGGCGGCGTGGTGGCGTCGGGCGTGACCATCGCCACGGCCGGCTTAGTGGTCGCCATGTCCGGGACGACGGCGACAGGTGGGACGACCGGCGGGTTGGCTTCGCGCGCGTTCGCGTTGGCGATGAGCTGGCGCTGGGCCTGCTCGCGCTCGTCCATCTTGTTGAGGCGGGTGATGTAGGTTTCCGGCGGGTCCTGCGGCATGGGCGGCACATAGCCAACGGCGCGGGCGGCTTCGAAGTTGCGGCGGGCGCCCAGGTAGTCGCCAGCCGCATATTCGGCCTTGGCCAACTGGTAGAGCTGACGGGGCGAGAGGCTCGGGGCCGCCGGCGCGGCGGCCACGGTGGGGGTCGCGACGGTGGGGGTCGCGACGGTGGGGGTCGCGACGGTGGGCGCCGCGACGGTTGGAGAAGCGGTGCCGGGGGTGAGCGAGGACGGGACCGGGGTGGATTCGGTCGTCAGCGCGGGGGCCGTGGTGGGCGAGCCGGTTGTGCCCGCGTCGGCCGGGGCGGCCGGCTTGGGGGCGTCGGCGGCGGGCATCTCGGGTTTGGGGGCATCCGCGGGGGCCGGCGACGGGACGACCGGCGCTGGCGCGGGGGCAGCGGTGTCCGTGGGGGCCGGGGCCGGAGCGGGCGCCGGGGCGGCCGCGTCAGCGGGCGCGGGGGCCGGAGTCGGGGCCGGCGCGGGGGTCGAATCGGCGGGCGCCGGGGCGGGCGCCGGCGCATCGCCCGTGGCGGGGTCGTGGCCGGCAAAACGATCGGTCTTCGAAGCGTTGTCGGCGTAGAGGTGGGGCAGGCCGATGAGGACCGCGGGGGTCGCGACCGCCACCGCCAACCCGATCGCCGCCATCCGCCGCCGTCGCACCATCGCGCGCCGGGCGGCCGGTCCGGAGGACGCTTCACCCGGATCCACCTGGGTAGAGGCGCTCGCGGGCTGTGGAGAACGCTGGGAACGGTCTTGACGCTCGAAGAACACGGGGTTCCTCCTCTGCGGATCAAAGTCCGCGGGCTATTTCCCGGCCTACATGGGCAGGCGGCACAACCAGATGTCCAGGCCACCCCAAGCCGCGCCGCCCCACGCCGAGCCACCGCGCCGGCCCACTGACTCCCGGCTACCGCCCGCATCACCCGCGCCCGATCGAGCGGCGACCGGTTGGCGACGGGCCCATATCGTCCCGACGGCGGTGGTAAGCCCGCCCAGCCGGACGGGAAGGCCGAGCCACGAATGATGAGCGGTGTGGGGTCGAACTTGGGCGGAACGTCGGGGCATGCGTGGGAGAACCGGTCTGATGAAAAACCTGGGTGTAGATTCCGCCGTGCGAACGGGCTATCCGCCAAGGCGGCCCGCCGCACCCGAAGCTCATTCACGAAGCGGTCGCGCCGCCCATCAACTCAAAGAACTCGAACGAAGATCGATGCCCACGCGACCGGCCCGGCATCAATCGCCACTGCGCGAAAATCGACACTGCTCGAACCGTCGCCAGTCGGCGACACGCGAGCCCAAAGCGACCGGGGGCGGGAACCATACCCGTAACGTGCCCGGCATGCCAGCACAATGTTGGGGGCTCCGACCCTGGGATCGCCGACGTCCCCGTCGGCTTTTCGCGCCGAGCCGACGAGGGCGTCGGCGTTCCCGGAGGCTTGCCAGGAACGACGGGCACAACCCTCAAGCCGTATCGTCGCAAGGCGCCGGATCATCTGAATCGTGGGAAGACGCCGTCGATCCGGTTCGCGTAAACCTCAAAATCAGCCCATCGGCCGGCGGGTCACGCCCGATAACCTGAACCCCGAGGTTCGCCGTCGCCGCGCCGGCCGCCAACCGCTTCGATGCCTGAGACGCGCCCAAAGTACGGGCGTGGAACAACCCCAGTCTGATGAACGCGTCAGGTCAGTCGCAGTCCATGAAACAGGTCAATGAAACGAGTCACTGTCGCAGGGGGTTGATTCTGGGCTTTCTTTCAGTCGGGAATTCGACCGATCGCGGGCGGAGTTTAAGGAATGCGTCACGGCGATGCAAACAAATTCACTTTGCCCAGGGTTGTCGCCAACAAACGGGTCGAGGCGGGGTACGTCTACCCGCCTCTGGCGGCCGCGATCACTTCCGCGGCGACATATCGCACATGGTCCTCGGGCAGTTCCGGATAGATCGGCAGCGCCAGCACCTCGCGGCAGGCCCGCTCGGTCTCAGGAAGTTCGCCGCAGCGCCCTCCCAATGGTTTGAAGCACTCCTGAAGATGAAGCGGCACCGGGTAATAGACCCCGGAGCCGATCCCGCGCTCCGTCAGCCGCTGCTTCACCCGGTCGCGGCCGATGGCTTCGGGGACGCGGATCACATATTGGTTGTAGATGCTCCAGTTCCCCTGATCGATCCGGGGCGTGACGATGCCGCTCCCGGCGAGCAACGCGTCATAGATCGACGCGTTGCGACGGCGGGCGGCGTGCCATCCTTCGAGGTAGTTCAGCTTCACGTCCAGGACGGCCGCCTGAATCGCGGCGAGGCGGAACATCCCGCCGATCATCTCGTGGTAGTAGGTATGGCCCGACCCGTGGACCCGGAGCTTTCGGCACCGCTCGGCGAACGCGGCGTCGTTGGTGCAGATCGCGCCGGCGTCGCCGAAGGCGCCGAGGTTCTTGGTGGGATAGAAGGAGAGGCAACCGGCGTAGCCGGTCGAGCAGGCGGGCTTGCCGTCGCGCTTCGCCCCGATCGCCTGGGCGGCGTCCTCGATCACCAGCAATCCGTGCCGGCACGCGATTTCGTTGATCCGCTCCATGGCGGCCATCTGCCCGAAGAGGTGGACCGGCATGATCGCGCGCGTCCGGGGCGTGATCTTCGCTTCGATGGCGGCCGGGTCGAGATTGAATGTCCGCGGGTCAATCTCGGCGAACACCGGCGTCGCCCCGAGCCGCGCGATCGAGCCGGCCGTCGCGAAGAACGTGAAGCTGGGGCAGATGACTTCGTCCCCGGGCTTGGCGCCGATCCCCATGAGGGCACATAGCAAGGCATCGGTCCCGCTGCTGACGCCGATCGCGTGCTCGGTCTGGCAGTAGGCCGCCAGCTTCTTCTCGAACCGCTCGACATACGGGCCGAGGATCAGCGCCTGCTGGTCGCAGACCTCGTCGATCACCCGGCGGATCTCGGCGCGGATCGGAAGGTATTGCGCCTGAAGGTCGAGCAGCTTGACGGTCATGGCGGGAGGCGTGGCGGGGGGCTTCTCCATCCCCGTGGGGCTGGCGGCGGACGATTGAAAGCTCATTCCCAGAGTAAAACGGAAAACGTCTTCGGATCAAAGGGGGTGGCCTTCCAAGTCGCCGTGCGTCGTGTTGCCGCGGCGAATGATCGGCGCTTGATGCTGGGAAAGATCTGTTGAAAAGTCGGCGCGCTCCCCGCCGTCTGATAATCCGGTGAGCGGCAGGACAGGCTGGGCGGTTTGGAAGATGGCGGAGGCGGCCGAGGTCGCGTGGCAACTCACGCGTCTCGTTTCAACCGGCCGATCTGGTACAATCGTTCGGCCGCAGCCGCCTCCAGTCGCCGCAACGCATGAAAGCTTGCCCGGACTCATCTTCGCGCCAGGACAAGGTGGGGGCGGCCGACCCCCGCCAGCAGGCGGTCCGGCGGTTGGTTATCGTACCCGCCTTCAATGAAGGCGCGTCCGTCCGGCGGGTTGTCACCCGCCTGCGGCGCGCCCTGCCCGGCTATGACGTTGTGGTGATCGACGACGGCTCGACGGATGACACCGTCCGCCAGGTGCCCCCCTGGGCGACCGTCATCAACCTCCCGTTCAACCTGGGCATCGGCGGCGCGATGCAGACCGGCTATCGGTACGCGGCGTTGCATGGGTATGACGTCGCCGTTCAGGTCGATGGCGATGGCCAGCACCGCCCGGCCGAGGTCAGGCGGCTGGTGCGCGAGCTGGAACAGAGTGGCTCGGATTTGGTGGTCGGCTCCCGCTTTATGCGGGCCGAACGCGAAAATCGATCCCGATATCGACAGACGTTCGTGCGGCTGACGGGCGCCTGGGTGCTTCGAGCGCTGCTCCGCCATATGACCGGCCTCGCCGTCACCGACTGCACCAGCGGGTTTCGGGCGGCCAACCGGCGGGTCATTCGGGCGTTCGCCCATTGGTACCCCGAGGATTACCCCGAGCCCGAGGTCATTCTGCTGCTCCACCGCGCCGGGTATCGGATCAGCGAACTGCCGGTTCGGATGCGGCGTCGCCGTGGCGGCCGCAGCAGCATCAATGTATTGGACGGGCTGTTCTACGTCCTGAAGGTGTCGATCTGCCTGATCCTCGACCTGGCGCGCGAGCCGTGGCCGCGAGGGAAGGTGGTCGAGGAGGCGCGATCCGGCGACGCAGAGGCCGATCCGGCGGCTGTTTCCGTCGCCGGCCCCGTAGCTCGACCGGGCCCTGGCATCGCTCAACTGGCTGGCCCGACGTCGTTTACGCCCGTTCCTAAGCCTTCGATGGCGCGCAATGAACCCCTTCCGCAGCCTGTTTCTGGTGGCCTTCGGTGGGACCCTGCTGCTGCTGGCCATTCGCCGGCTTCGCGCATATAGGCTGCGGGAGCGTTACGCGCTTCTGTTCCTCTTGCTCGGGCTGCCGTTTCTGGCGCTGGCGTTCTGGCCGGACGGCGTGGGCTGGATCGCCGAGAAGCTGAAGATCCAATACAACACGCTTGCGCTGATCGGCGTGTCGGTCTTCCTGTTCCTCATCGTCTTCGAGTTACTGACCATCGTCAGCGTGCAGGAACAGAAGATTACGGCGCTCGCGCAGCTCGTCGGCATCCTGATGGAGCGGCAAAATCTGGTCGAGCCGGAACACCAGCCCGACGGCGTCGATCGGGACGGGCTGGCCCGCGGGGCGGCCGCGGCGGCGGAGCCGGCATCGAGCGACGCCAACCACTGATGCGTTGGACGGTGGGCCCAGGAAGATTTGCCGCCGGTCGCGGTACAACCGCACGAGGCCCTGCGCGATTGAATGCGGCCGCCGGAGAGAGCCCGCGCTCCCGTTGACGGCCCGGATGCCCTTCCGCGACGTGCGGGCCGCGTGGTATGCGGCCGGCGGCAGGAGGCTTTATTCTTGCCTCGCTCGGTGCGGATCTTTAGAATAATCCGGTTCTTCGGCGGCGGCCCCAATGTCCCTAACCCAAAGCGGCGGCGAGCGTGCCCGCGAGTGACGCAAGCCAAACGGCCTGTGCCGTTTAAGTTCTTCACCGATCGAAACATACTGATTCGACGGATCGAACTGATCCCCAAAGGATCGCGCTGGCGTTCGCTCCGACGGGCTTTGATTTGTCGCTGGCGAGAGGCGAATCCGATTTCATCCACTCGGTAGACAAAGGCGATTATTGCACTCAGAGCGGCCGCCGCGGGGTTGCCCGATGCGTCGCGGGCGGCGGCATGCAAGGCGGTCGGCCCATTGTCGCCGAGGGCGGCGTCGGAGTCCGGATCGGTCGTTGCCGTTTGTTGATCGAGGCCGTTTGTTGATCGAGGCCGTTTGTTGATCGAGGCTGTTTGTTAATCCAGTCTGGCCCACCCGGGCGTCCATGAAGCGAGGCGGTTGTTCGGCGGTCGGGGAGGGTTGGCGCCCTCTTTCAGAGCGGAGTCGCTCCCTCAACACCAAGGAGTTGTCTGTGGGCACCAATCGGTTTCCGGGGTTTCTGTCGTCAGGCAACGCCTCCAAGTCGGGCACGTCGCGCCGTCCCCGCACCAGCCCGGGCGGCCGGCCCGCTTCGGCGGGCGCGCGTCAGGCGCTTGCGGCGAGCGGGACCGCCTGGGCCTGGAACCGGTTTTCAGTCGAGTCGCTGGAAGGCCGACTCCTGCTTTCGGCGTCCCACCATCCGCAGCCGGTGGCCGGAGTAGTCGTCCCGACAGCGCCCAACACGGTGCTGGTCGTCAACGGCTCCAACGCCTCGGACACCATCACCCTCACCGAGAACACCACCGCCCAGACGCTGAGCGTCAACATCAATGGGGCGCCGACGACGGTCTCGACCGTCGGCATCACGCAGGTGCAGGTCTTCGGCTTCAAGGGCAACGACAACATCAACGCCGTCCAGACCTCGCTCCCGATGTACATTGACGGGGGCGCGGGGAATAACACCCTCGTCGCCGGGGGCGGGACGACCACGCTTCTCGGCGGCAAGGGCAACGACACGCTCTTCGGCGGCACCGGCACCGACTCGCTCGATGGTGGGGGCGGCAAGAACAAGATTATCGGCGGCACCGGCGTGACCACGGTCGTCGGCACCCACGGCCACAATACCGTCAGCCTTTTGAACAGCGGCAGTTCGATCGTCGGGGCGATCAACAAGCATCACAACATCCTGACCGCGGCGGTGAAGCCGCCGGACGTCACTTCCAACGCCCGCGTCGTGCCGAACCAGCTTTTCGGCACCGCCACCGGCTACAACCCCGCCCAGATTCGCTCGGCCTACAACATTGGGAACCTGGCCAACACCAACTTTACCAACCGCGGCGCCGGGCAGGCCATCGCGATCATTATCCCCTACGCGACGCCGTTGCTCCTCAACTCCCTGACGACTTTCTCGGCGACCTTTTCCCTTCCGGCGCCTGACATCGCCCATTTCCAGATCATCTCGTCCACCGGCTCTCCCGCGCCGCTGGACCCCGACCCCAATCACGGGTTTGAAGCCGAAGCCGCGACGGACGTCGAATGGGCCCATGCCATCGCCCCGGACGCGAAGATCTACCTCGTCCAGGCGACCAGCTCCCAGTTCCCCGACATCTTCGCCGCGGTCGATACCGCCGTGAACGTCCTCAACGCGAACTTCGGCGGCGGCGTGGTCGAATTATCGCTCGGCAGCCAGGGGGGCGAGCTTGATTCCGCCAGCGAAACCGCGTTCGACACCTCCTTCTCCCGCAAGGCCGCCCAGAACGTCTCGTTCGTCGCCTCCTCGGGCGATGTCGGCGGCGTTGTGAGCTATCCGTCCACCAGCCCTTACGTGCTGAGCGTTGGAGGCACCACCGTCCAGATCGACTCGGCCGGCAACATCACGTCGCAGGAGCGGGTCTGGCGGAACAGTGGTGGCGGCGTCTTCGAGCAACTTCCCCGTCCCCAGCTATCAGACCGGGCTCGTGAACGGCGGCCGCGGGACGCCCGACGTCGCCTACAACGCCGACCCGGCGACCGGTGTCGCCGTGTACGACGAACAGACCTTCGGCGACGTGAATGGCGACGGCCAGAACGACAACGGCTGGCTCCCCGGCGGGGCCGGCGGGACCAGCACGGGCGCCGCCCAATGGGCCGCCATCATCGCGATGGCCAATCAGGTGCGCGTCGGCGCGGGGAATGGCTTCCTTGGCAACCGGCTCAACTCGGCGATTTACCACGTCGGCCAGACGTACCCGACCGAAGCCTTCCGCGACATCACCGCGGGGACCAACACGGTGACGACCGCGACCGCCGGCTTCGACCTCGCCAGCGGGTTCGGCGTGCCGAACGTCGGCCCGCTGATCAGCCGCCTGTCCCAGGCGGAGCTGGGCCTGATCAACCAGACCAACCTCAAGTTCTCGCTCTCGTACAAGATCCCGCTCGCCGGCTTCCCCAACGGCCTGAGCAGCCCGGGCGCGGGTTTCTTTGTCGGTTCCGGCTCGGCCGTGGGCAACGGGACGACGATCGCCCTCACCCTCGTTCCGGCAAACCCACTGCTCCAGCCCATCGCTTACGCCAACGGCGGGCAGTATGCGGCACTGACCAATCTCGGCCCGATCACCGGGCTGGGCCCGATCACCCTCACCCGCGACGACGTCACCGGCAAGTACCACGGCACCGGCGTGGTGACCATCACGACGGCGATCCAGGTCCCGGTCATCACGACGCCGGCGGCGCCCACGCCGACGCCGACCACGCCGACCCCCACACCGACGCCGCCGAACCCGCCTTACACGGTCCTCCCCAGCGGCACCGTGGATACCGGCCCAGGCCTGTCGCCGGTGGGCATTCCATCCGAGATTTACACGCTCCCCAACGGAACGCTCATCTACGTCCCGCTTACCGGCGGCGTCCCGGTTTACATCCTGCCGAGCAACCCGACCCCCCCGATCACGCCGACACCGACGCCAACGCCCCCGACGACGACGACCATGGCGCTATCCAAGACGTTCACGCTGTCGTTCATCGGCGAACTGCAACACGGCAATCGCCAGAACCACCTCGTGGGCAGCTTCACCTACGTCGATGCCAACGGCAACAAAATCCAGGACACCGTGACCGACTGGACCCTCGACGGCACCTTCAGCGGCTGATCCGCCGGCCCCGCGCTTCAGGCACCAGGAACACCCCGACGGGGGCGTCGCACAGGCGGCGCCCCGCGTGTGCTTTGGCGTTGCTTTGCGTCATCCGTGCCGCCCGCGGCTATGCCGTCATCCAGGCGACGGAAAGCCCCGCCCGGCCCTTGGCTGAAAGAGGCAGGGCCCACCCGGCGGCTTCCGAGCCCGCCTCGGGGCTGGCGGCCGGAACGAACGCCTCCACCGTGCGGCCGTCCCCCATCGAGAACGACACGAGCACGCAGTGCGGGGCCAGTGCCGACTGCCGCCGTTCGACCACGCGCGCCAGCGCGGCCTCCCCCTCTCTCCAGGCGCGCAGCAGCGCGGCGCGCCGCCGCAACCCTGCGAGTGTGGCGGCCAGCGCCAGCGCCAGCACGATGGAGGCGCCAATGAAGGTCGGCCCCAGCGGCGGCGCATCGGATCGATCGGTCCAGCGATTGGGGTCGTCCGGGTCGATCCGGATGGGCAGGGTGGCGCCAATCTCGACGCTCTTCCCGGGCTTCGTATCCGCCAGCACGCCCGCCACTTGATGCTTCGAGCCGTGCCAGTCGAACTCCAGCACGACGACAGTATCGGACAGGACGGCGACGCGATGCCCCTTGAGGTTCTGGGCGGCCGCCTCGATCACGGCCGCATTGATGGGCGTCCCGTGGTGAGCCAGCCACGCCTGGCGACGCCATTCTCCAAAGTTGTCGTACGCGAGCATGCCCCCCGCGATGACCGTCGCCGCCGCCACCATCAGCCACGCCCGCACGCGCGGTTCAAACCAGGCCCGTCGCCGGATCCGCGGTGTGACCGGCCGGGGGATGGTCGTCCATTCAACAAGCGGCTGCGGAGGCTCCATGGACCGAGGATTCTAGTGGCCGCGTCGTCACCTGCCACCAACGGCCGACGATGCGCTGCCGACGGACGCCCCTCGGCCAAACGGCCAGACGGGAGACGGAGGCTGGCCAATCTCTATGAGTGTCGGCGGCCGCCACAGTTCGGGCACGTTCCCGTCATGCTGAGCGCATAGGAAGCGGCGGGCGTCAATGACGGCAATTTCAAGGTATTCGTTTTGCGGCCCGCCATTGCTGGATTAGCATGGGGCATCGACAATTGGGGAGTGCGCAGGGTGACGGCGCGCAAAATGCGCCGAGGCATGTCAGTCAGAAGGGACAGGGAATGCGAACGGGGAAGCTGAAGTGCGCTGCCCGCACCGGCGCGGCCGCCGGGGTTCTTGTGTGGGGCGGGGTCGCGTGGGGCGATGTCACGGGCTACGACACCCTCACCGACTGGAGCTCCCTCGCCATTGCCAAGACCGGCGAGGTGGCCGGCCTGGCCAGCAGCTACAGTCGCGCCCTGAACACGCTGGACGACTACGGCCATTTCGACAACAACGACGCCGTCCAACCCGACGGCCTCTACCTCGTCCGCCAGATCAACGGCCCGGGCGTCATCTCACGCATCTGGATGCCTCACCTTGCGGCCAATCAGGGCGAAGCGATCAAGATCTTTCTGGACGGCAGCGCGACCCCCACGATCGATACGACGGTCAGCCAATTGCTCAACGGGACCTATACCTACGCCGGCGGCTCGTCGGGGACGGCGTTTCGGGCGCCGTTCACGCAGACGATGATCGGCGGGCAGGTGAACTACGAGCCGATCACGTTCAAGACGTCGGCCCGCATTGAGATGTCCAAGGGAGGCGGGGACTTCTACCAGGTCGATTACCACACGCTCGCCCCCTCGGCCAATGTGACCACGTTCAACGGGACGGTCAGTTCAGCGCGTGCCACCGCGGCGACGGTCCTGCAGCAAGTCGGCTCGAACCCGGCCGATCACGACCCCGCCCACCCCGACGCGGCCGCCATCAATGTGCCGCTCTCGAACTTCTCGATCCCGGCGGGCGGCACGGTCCCCCTGGCGAACCTCACCTCGAGCGGCCAAATCCGCGCGCTCAACCTTCAGATGACCTCCGGAGGCGTCGCGCCGACGACGGCCGAGCTGGACGGCATCCGCCTTCGCATCCGGTATGACGGAAGCAGCTTCAATTCGGTTGACGTGCCAATCTCGCAATTTTTCGGCGTCGGCCACGGGCGGGCGGCCTATCAGTCGCTCCCTCTCGGCGTGAAGGGGGACGGGAGCTACTACAGCTATTGGCCCATGCCGTTCCGAGCCGGGGCGCGGGTGGAGCTCTACAACTCGACCGGCACGAATTACACGGTGGGCTCGAGCGCGGTGGAGTACAAGAGCGGCCCAGTGGACTCGGCCGCCTACTACTTCAGGGCGTTCAACCAGGAGCAGACGACCACGGCGGGGCAGCCGCTCTACCACGTCCTCCAGTGCAGGGCCCCGGCCACTACGTTGGCAGCCTGTTGTACGAGCGCGTCTCGACGTTCCCGGGGTTGGAAGGCAACGACGTGATCACGGCCGACGGCGGCACAGCGCTCCATGGGACGGGCCTGGAGGACGCCTTCAACGGCGGCTACTACTACAACAGCATCGACCCGCCCTACCAGATCACCGGCGACCCGCGCGACCCCGCTTACCCGTCGTCGGGGGCCAGCCCGCTCTACGGCCTGCTGGCCAACGGCGCGGGCGATTACCGCACGGACCAGTATCGGTGGCGCATCTCGGATTACGTGCCGTTCAACTCCAGCCTTGACGTCTCGTTCGACAACGTCAACGGCCAGGACGGCAACTTCTGGGGCTCGACCGCGTTCTACTACTCCGCTTTCGCCCCCGAGCCGACGGCGCTGCTCTGGGCCGCGGCCCCCGCGCTTCTGATGCGCCGCCGGCGTCAACGGGCCAGATAGCCGCGCTTCACGCATGACTCCAGCGCCGTCCGTGCGACCGCGGCCGCCGCCATGCCGCCGCTGCCGCCGTACTCGACCATCACCCCAACCGCCACCTGCGGGTGGTCGGCCGGCGCGAAGGCGATGTACCAGGCGTGGGCGATGTCTTTCCCGTCGGCCCCGTTGGCGCGATACCACGGGGCGATCGGATTGAGGTGGCCGGGGGTGCCGGGCTCGATCCTGTCGTACGTCGCCCGCCCGTTCTGATCCAGGATCGGGCGGCCCTTTTCGTCTCGTAGCTTGATTGCGAATGGCGGCGCCTGGGCGGTGCCGGTCTTGCCACAGATGGGGATCTGCGGAAGGATTTCGGACCCTCGCAAAAGGCCCGTCCCCGTCCCGGCTTTACTGGTGACGACGCGATACATCCCCTCCTTGGCGGCCGCCAGCCCCGCCCGGGAGAGCCCCAGATCGACCCGGTCGGGCACGCTGGGCCGGGCGTCGGGCCCGCCGGCGACTTCGGCGGCGCGCGGGCCGGGCAGGTTCACGCCCAGCCGGGCGGCCTCGGCGTCCGACAGCAGCCGCGGCCGCATCCAGACGCCGTCCCGAGCGATCGTCGCCGCCACGTTCGCCATCTGGATCGGCGTCGCCGCGACCGGGTCCTGGCCGATCCCGCTGAACCACGTCTTGCATTGCCGATCCCAGACCGGGCCGGAAAAGTCGCGCGGAAGGCTCCCGCGCGCCTCGGGGATGCCGATGCCGGTCGGGCGGCCGAGCCCCCATCGGTCGTACCAGACCGAGAGGTCGTCCATCCCCATCCGACTCGCGATGGTCTCGAAGTAAACGTTGCAGCTTCGCTCCAGCGCGTCGGAAAAAGTGAGGAAGCCGGTGGGATGGGGCGCCATAGACGGCACCGGGTGGTGCGCGACCTGGCCGTTCAGCTCTTTGAAGAACTTGCTTGCCACCCAGCAGCGGCCGACCGGCTTGCGCTTGCCGTCGATCACCAGGTACCCCGTGCATTCGATCCCCTCGTCCACCCGCGCAACCCCTCCGTAATGGCGCTCAGTCCGACCATCGGCTTGACCGTGGACCCTGGTTGAAGCTGCGCCATCGTCGCACGGTTGAACAGCGGCTGATTGTACTGATCCCTGCAGAGCTGGTCGTACTGCTCGTCAAACGCGTTCAAGTCGAACGTCGGGTATGAAGCGATGGCCCGAACCTCGCCAGTCGGCACGTCGATGACAATCGCCGCCCCGTGAAGGACGGCCTCCTCCACGGCGGTGGGGTAGACGATCCTGGCGTGGGTGAACGTCTGTTCCAGCTCGGCCTGGAGTTCGATGTCGATCGTGAGATGAACGTCCTTGCCGGCTTCGGCCGGCGTGGAGGAAGTGGGCATCTCCTGCCCGGCGACCATGTTCATCTTCCCCTTCGTGCCGCGCAGCGCCTGCTCGCACAGCCCTTCAACACCGCCGCGGCCCTTCAGGTCGTTTGGCAGGTACTGGCGCGTGTCATCCTTGGCGCACGGGTCGGTCTGAAGGTCCTCCCGGTTCACATGCCCCACGCGGCCCATGCCGTGGCAGAAGGCGGTCTTGTACGGGTAATAGCGGTGGGTGCTGGGGCGGAGCGACAGGCCGGGGAACCGGTCCACGTGCTTGCCCAGGTAGTTCTGAAGGTCCGGAGGGACCGCCCTGAGGATGATGTGGGACTGGTTCTGCTCCGCCACCGTCACCGAGAACTGGTCGAGGTCCGGCCCCTGCTTGTCCCCTTCCAGAAGCCAGGCGCGCCATTCGGACTCCCGCTCGGCCGTCTCCTGCCGCTGCTCTTCGGCCTCTTCCTGCGCCCGCTTAAAGTTGCGATACCAGGTGATCCGGCGTCGCATCTCAACCCGACGCACGATCGCCGCGCGCGTCTCTTCGATCTCTTCGGCGGAGCGGCCGGAGACATGAGCCAGCTCCGCCCACATCGCGTCGATCTCCTTGCGGACCGCGTCGCATTCCTCGCCGATCGCGTCCTTGCGCTGCTTCTTGAGCATTTTCCCGTAGGCGTCGCCGAGGCGCGACTTGAGCCGCGCCGTCGCGGTCTTAGTTACCCATTCTTCGTCCGGGGGGCTGGTTAAGGCGTGATAGTCAACGCAGGCGTCCACGCAGGGCTGGTCGGTGGCGAGGAGGCGGCCATGGTTGTCGTAGATATTCCCGCGCGTTGTCTCGACATAGACCGGCCGCAGCATCGACTCCGCCGCCGCCTTGCTCCAGCGGTCGCGCTCGACGACCTGTACTTGCGCCGCACGAACGACCAGCACCAGCGTGACCGCGCTGAGGGCGGCCAAAAAGATCTTCAGGCGTCTTTCAAACATGGGTTTTCGGGCATCCTGCCCGCCTCCGTTGCCAGACCGTACGGAGAGACATAGCCGGCGCATCCTGCCCCGGCCGATCGAACCATTCTTATAGCATCATTTCCCCGTCCGGCCATCGACGCGGCGCGCGGGCCGATGTCGCGGGGGTGGCTGTCCTTTCGGCAAGACGCCTGCTCCCTGGGAACGCCGACGTCTTCGTCGGGCCTGCGCCTCGAGCCGAAGCGGCGGCCGATCGTGGCACGAACTCCACGATGCCGGAGAGCAGCTCGCAGGTCGTGACGATCGGGTGCCGCGTCCGGGTGGGGCGATCCGGTGGGGCGATCGGGGTGGGGCGATCGGGTGGTTGCGGCCGGCGGCGATTCTCATACGCTTGTCGCGCGATGATCCGGGCCTTGCACCTGTCAACACTGCCGCGCGACTTCCAGACCGATCGATCGGCCGCCATGCTGCGGCGCGGCGCCGGCGCGGGGTTTGAAGTCGAGAGTCGCACCATCGGCCGCGGCGGCGACTATCGCAACGTCGCGATGGCCTCCTGGGCCTTGCGCGGGCGCGATGGCGTGCGCCGGTTCGACATCGTCCATGCCTGGGATGAGCCGTCGCTTACCGCCGCGGTTCTGGCCGGGGCTGAGCGGCCGCTCTTCAGCCCCATGCGGCCTCTGCGACGCAGCGCCATCGGCTGGCTCCGGGCTATTCGCGAGACGCGCAAGGTTCACGTCATCTGCCCCACGGCCACGCAGAGGCGCGTGTGTGTCGAGCGCGGGCTTCCGGCCGACGCCTGCCTGCTGGTCCGGCCCGGCGTCGATTTTGCCACGGCACGCGGCCGCCGGGACGCGGCGCTGCGGCAGTCGTTCGGTTTCGACGACTCGGATCACGTGCTGCTGCTGGCGGGCGAGTCCACCGGCGCCGCCGATCACGAGGGGGCCGTTTGGGCGGCGTCGATCCTCGGCGTCCTTTCGCCAAAGTGGCGGGTGCTCCTCTGGGGCCGCGGCCCACGCGCCCACGCGGCGGCTTTGCTGGGCGATCAGCTCAACCAGCCGCGCCTCGCGCAGCTCGCTGAGCGCGAGGGCGGCCGCCGGTTCGAGTTTGAAGACCTTCTCCCGGCCGCCGATACCGTGCTGGTCACCGCCCGCGCCCCCGTCGCCACCCTGCCCATCGCCATCTGCATGGCGGCCGGGTTGCCGATCGTCGGCACGGTCACTTACACCGTCGCCGAGCTGCTCGAAGACCGGCACACCGCCGTCATGTGCCCGCCCGCCAACCCGCGGCTGCTCGCCCGGCGTACGCTCGACCTGTCGGGCGATGCGCAGCTGCGCTGGGCCATCGCCGACATGGCCCGAACCGAAGCGTTCGAGTTCTTCGGCGCGTCCCGATTCCTTTCCCACTATCGAACGCTCTACCGCCAGCTCGCCGCCGGAGAGCCCCTGACCCTCCCCGAGGCCGCCGCCGGCGCCGGCATGCGATTCCACGGCCGGGGATAACGCGTCGAGGGGGACCGGAATCTCGTCCTCCGAGGCGCCTCTTCGCGCGCGGCGATCTTAATTGAGAGGTGGGCGTAGCAACCGGCCGCGTCAATAGTGGCAAATATTGCGATATCGTCATTCGGATTGTGCGCGTTCCTGTATCCCACGCCGTATCGACCGAGTTGCCATAAGCGAGGCGGGGCGCACGGGACGCGATTGCTCCGAGTCAGGCCGGAGAAAATGCCTCTTAGCGCGGGCGCGGCGGATCTGGTATACAGGCGGGCGCGGACAAAGGATCGGCCGACGGAGCAGGAAGACCGTTCGGGGAGTCAGCCGAGAGGATGCGAGGTCGAGCGGCGTTGGTTGGCCTGATGTGTGGCCGCCCGTCGCTTTGGCCCATTCAATCCTCCTGTCGAAGCGCGTTTCGGTGGCGGCGGTTTGACCGTCTTCTCCGCCAGGACGCCTCGACGACATCCCCACGCCGATCCAAATGGAATTTCGATGAAAAAGTCTATGGCCATCGGCCGTTGGACAGGTCTGGAGCAGTTCGTTCGTTCATCGGGTTCTTCGGGTTCACGGGCCGGGACGATGCTCGATCGTCGGCCGCCGCTGAGCGAACGGTTGGAGTCGCGGCTGTTGCTGACCGCCGTGACGACGACGGCCCCGGCCGCCAACGCTCCCACCTACGCCGCCGGAGTTGACGTGTCGTTCGGTTCCCCCAGCGTCGGACCTGCGCTGCGGCCGGTGAACCGGGTCGAGGTTGACCAGTCGTTCGGCGGCTCGATCCTGACTGATTTCGGCCCGGCATACAGCGTCCCCAACGATGCTCTCCAGCAGGCGCTCGCCGCGCGGCCAGGAAGCGCGAACGCCCAACCGTCAAGCGGCACGTCGAACGGTGGGTCGTCCGGCAGCGCCGCGGCGGCCAAAGGCGGCCTGAACATCGTCTTGAAGGACGGCCCGAACCTTCGCGCCAACCCCCTGGCGGCCGCGGCGTTTCAGGCGGCGGCCGCCTACCTGGAGTCGATCTTCACCGACCCGATCACGGTCGTTGTGGACGCCGAGATCGCGCCACTGGGCCCGGGCATCATCGGGCAGACGAGCAGCGTTCAGTTCAACCTCGACGCGAGCCAATACACCGCCACGCGCGATTTGCTGGCATCGGACGCGAGCCCGAGTGAGGCCATCGCGAAGAACCTTCCGACGGGGGTGCAGTTCAACGCCGTCCTCCCCGACCCGACCTTCAGCCTCGGTGGCCTTACGGCGACGTGCGCGAACCTTCTTGCGCTGGGGGTCGCGCCGACCTCGCTCGCCGGCGGCCCCGATTCCCAGTATGACCCATCGGTCAAGCGCGACATGAGCATGACGTTCAGCTCGAACTTCAACTTTGACTACAACCGTACCGACGGGATCGCGCCCGGGAAGATCGATTTCATCGGCGTGGTCATTCACGAGCTGACGCACGGCCTCGGTTTTCTGAGCGAAGTCGATACCGCCGACTTCCTGCTGGACAACCCCAGCTACGACCGCACGATTTACCCGTCGATCCTGGACCTGTACCGCCTTCGCCCGGGCGCGGGGGCCACCGACTTCGCCAACGCGCCGCGCATCGATTCGCCCGGTCAGTTCGAGCCCAACCAGGTCACCTACGACGGCGGCTTCTATCACGCGCCCGGCTTCACAATCCCCAAACTGACCGCCGGGGACATCCCGATGTCCACCGGCGTGAACCATGGCGACGGACAGCAGGCGAGCCACTGGCTGGATAATGAGGTTTCCGGCGTCTACATCGGCGCGATGGACCCGACGGCGTCGGCCGGCGTCGCGCTGAACTACACCGCCGCCGACATTCGCACCATGGGGTTGATCGGCTGGGACGTCGCTCCCGGTGCGATCCCAAATACTCCAACGCCGACCCCGACGCCCACGCCTACACCGACGCCCACGCCTACGCCGACGCCCACGCCGACGCCCACGCCTACGCCGACGCCCACGCCGACGCCCACCCCGACCCCGGCGACCGGCTCCCTTCCAGCCGGCTGGGCGGAGACCGACATTGGCGCCGTGAACGCGGCCGGTTCAACCGCGGTGGGCTCGGGCGGGGCATTCACGGCGCGGGGCGGCGGCGCCGGTATCGCCTGGAACGCCGACGCGTTCCATTTCGATTACACGACCCTCTCCGGCGACGGCGATATCGTCGCCCGCGTCAGCGGCTTGGCGGGCGGCGGCCCCGGCGCGGCGGCCGGCGTCGTGATCCGCGGGACGCTCGCCACGGCGGCGCCCGAGGGGTTCGTATCGCTTTCCAAGTCGTCACAGACGGCCTTCACGGCCCGCGTCAGCTTCGGGGGCTTTACCAGCACCGTCACGGTGCGCGGCGCGGCGGCCGAGTGGCTTCGGGTGTCACGCCGCAATGGGGTCATCAGTGCGTTTGTCTCCAGCGACGGCGCTCACTGGTCGCTGGTCGGCTCCCGCGCGATGCGGCTCGGGGCGGATGCGCTGGCCGGGCTGGTGGTGAGCGGCGGTTCAACGGGGCCCGCGTCCGCCCACTTCGATCATGTGACCGTCACCGCATCGAGCCCGATCCCGCCGGCGCCGGTGGGCGAGAAAGTGATCCTCTCGGCGGCCGATTCGTACGTTCAGGACTCCGTGCCCACGCATAACTTCGGCAGCTTCACCGATATCGAGGTGAAGACGGCGATCTCGGGCTACAACCGAGAGGCGTTTATCCGCTTCGACCTGACGGACCTGCCGGGGACGATCTCAAGCGCGACGTTGCGGCTCTACGGCCGCGTGCTCGGGGTGCAGGCGGACGTTCAGACCGACGTCTTCTTTGTCCCGGACGCCGCGTGGACCGAACGCGGGATTAATTATGGGAATCGGCCGGCGGCCCAGATGCCGGCAATCGGCCGCGTTACGGTCAAACAGGGTGACAGTGGCTGGTACGCGCTGAACCTCACGGCATTCCTGAACGCCCGCAGGGCGGCCGGCGACACATCGGTGACGCTTGCGCTTCAGAACCCGTTCCACACGTTGTCGATCACGTCATTCGATTCACGCGAAGGGGCGAACCCGCCGGAGCTGGTCGTCGATCCTTGATCGATCGGGAGTCAGTTCGGCGGCGTCATCGGAGCTGTCGCGGGCGGGGCGGCGGGCGGTGTCGTCGGCAACGCTGCGCGTGCGGTCGAGGGGATCGCGGGGGCGGGGAGCGCGGGGGGCGTCGCGGGAACGGCCGCCGCCCGGGCATGCAACGGAAGGGCGGCGTAGAGGCTGACGATCAGGATCGCGCAGGCGAAGACAAGTTTGGAAAGCGTTCCCAGCACTCGTCCTTTCGCAGCCCCATAGCCCACCCACGCCGACTGCCCCAATTCCTTGCCACCGATGATCTCCGCGAGCATCGCCCCGCCGAAGGTCCCGATCAGGATGCCGGCGAGCGTGCCGACGATGGGGACGGGGATCAGGCCGGTGAGCAGGATGGCCCCCACTGTCCCGCCGACCAGGGCGCCGGCCGCCCCGTAGAGCGTTCCGCCCGCCTGCTTGGCCCCCGCGCCGGCGGCGAGGAACTCCACGCCCTCGGCGATCAGGGCAAGCACCAGCAGGACGACCATCCACCAGAGCCCGAAGTGCTCCCATCGGGTCAGCACGCCGTAAACAGCGACGGCGACGAGCATGACCCAGTTGCCGGGGAGGCTGAAGAGGTTCAGGGCCGCCGCGCAGACTTCCACTACCACGAGCAGGATGTAGTACGCCCAGTGAAGCATAGCCCGTGAGTATAAGCCGCCGGCGCGGGCCGCGGAGGGTCTGGAGTGGGAGACCCATTACGGCCGGCGGGCGGCGCGTCCATCGCGGTGGGTTTAGACTGGGCGAGATGTACGGTTGGGACCGGGCGGTCTGTGCCAGTTTGCGTCGGCTTGAAGAAACCGCCGCCTGATTCAACGGCACTCAAGGGTCAAAGGCCCACCGGAGGGCGCGCCTCGGGGCTCAAAGAGTGTCTCGGATGCGGAAATGATCCGAAAGCGACGGGGGCTCAGAACTCTTGCAGGGATGCCTTTTTTAGTTGCAGAACGGTAGGGGCTGTGGAATACTCGGCGGGGTTCGGAGTTGTACCAGGGTGTAGTTCCATCGTCCGCGAGATCAAGGCGGATTCGGTTGTAACCCATTGAGCTAATTTAAACTGGGCCAATTGCCTGCTACCCGCTTCCCGCCCGCCGGTGAGAAGCCTGGGGAAGTGTGTGGTTAGGCCTTCAGTTAAGCAGGCAGTGGGCGTCTGGTGGCGGTTTTCCGAGACTACCGTTGGTGCTCGGGAGGAGCGAAAAGCGTATGAAGTTGGGAATTGCCCGTCCCGGGATCAAGGCCGTTCGTTCACGCCGCAATCGCTCGGTGGCCGCCCAGAAAGCCGTCGCCTACGCGGCCAATCGCCACCTGTACGCCGAACAACTCGAAGACAGGACGATGCTGGCGGCGAACCTCGTGCTCGTCGGCGTTGTCAACCCCAACCCGACCGTCATCTCGGGGACCAACCTCACCTACTCCTTCACCCTGAGCAACGCCGGTGATCAGACGGCAACCAACGTCAACCTGACCGATCTCGTCCCGGCGAACACCACGTTCGTCTCGGCGGCCGAGACCTCGGGCCCGACCTTCACCCCCTCTGTCCCAGCGGTCGGCGGGGCGGGGACGGTCAATTTTTCCGTCGCCTCGCTGGCCCCCGGCACGACGGCGACATTCAACGTGATCGTCAAGGTCAACCCTTCAGTGGTTGACGGCATCATCATCACGGACATCGGCAACGCGACCAGCCCGGACGACCTGATCACCTCCGACAACTCCGTCACCCTCACTTCAACCGCGCGGGCCGCGGCCGACGTCACCGTCACCAAGACGCTCACCAGCTCGTTGGTCACCGCCGGCGGCGACGTGACGTATTCGATCGTCGTCTCCGATGCCGGCCCCAGCGATGCGCTGAATGTCGTCGTGACGGACGTCGTGCCGGCCAATACGGTCTTCGCGAGCGTGACCCAGACCGGCGGCCCCGCGTTCGCGATCACCCAGCCGCCGATCGGGCAGGGGGGCTTGTTCACGGGCACCATCCCCGTGCTGCATGTCGGCGAGACGTCGTCGTTCTCGATCACGTTCCACATTCCGTCCAACATCGTGGCCGGTACGCCGGTCAACAACACGGCTTTCGCCTCCAGCAGCACCTTCGACCCGAACCCGATCAACAACTCATCCACGGTCGATGAAGTGGTTGTGATCGACTCCGATATCCAGGTCACGATCGCGTCGGACCAGACCCAGCCGATCTACGAAGGCGGGCGGATCGATTACTACATCACCGTCACCAACCTCGGGCCAGTGACGCGCAGGGCGTGCGGTTCAACTTCAACACGCCCGCCGGCGAGTTGTTCGACTTCGTCAACCAGCTCAGCGGCCCTGGCGCGGCGTTGGGCTTCCCGATCCTTCCGGCCCGGACGGGCCTGGTCTCGGGAGATATCGCCGCGATGGCCGTCGGGGACTCGGCCAAGTTCGTTGTCGAACTGGAATCGCCCGAAGAAGGGCTTCGCACCGGCATCGCGACGTGTACCTCATCCACGCCGGACCTCAACCCCACCAACAATACGGCGACCGACCAGATCACGATCCTCGACGCCCCGCTGACGACGACCAGCACGCCCGACCTCAGCGCCCTGACGAACAAGCAGATCACCAACGTCACCGTGCTGACGTTCACCGACGCCAACCCTTCGCTGTACGGCGGGCCCTACAGCCTGCTGTCGGACTACACCGCGACGATCGACTGGGGCGACGGGACGACATCGAACGGCTTGATCCATTCCGTTGACGCCTTCGCCAACTATTACGTCGTCGGCACGCACACCTACACGACGCCGGGGACATACCAGATCCACACCGTGACGCTGGACGAGGGTGGGGCGACGGCGAGCGGCGATGCGTTCTCGACTGTCGTCGCCGGCCCGCCGGTGCCGCTGCCGGGCGTGAACATCAGCGCGATGGAAGGGCAGAGCGGCACGTTTACCGTCGGCTCCTTCAGCGACCCGCAGGGCCTCGGCTCCGCGTCGAGCTACGTCGTCAACATCAACTGGGGCGACAACACCCCGATCACGGCCGGCATCCTGACGCCAAATGCCAAGAATGGGTACGACGTCAGCGGGACGCACGCCTACGGCGAAGAAGGCAGTGACTCGATCAAATTTTCGGTGGCCAGGGTTGGCAACAACGGCGGGACCGTCAGCGCCACGACGGCCGTAACGGTCACGGACGTGCCGGTGGTTGGGACGGGCGTGAACTTTACGGCCGCCGCAAACAAGACCAACGGCCCCTATTTGGTCGCCACCTTCACCGACCCGGGTGGGGCCGAGGTGGCCACGGACTACTCGGCGTCGATCGACTGGGGCGACGGCATCGTTTCCCCCGGCATCATCTCCGCGTCGGGCACGACCTTCAGCGTCACCGGCAACCACACCTACACCGCCCTGGGCACGCCGACGGTGACGACGACCGTCAAGCATGACTCGGCCACCAACGCCCTGATCTTCAGCAAGGCGACCGTGCTGATCTCCACGAGCGCGGTCGCGGTGACGCCGAAGAACTTCGCGGGCGTGGAAGGGACCGCGCTATCCAACCAGCCCCTGGCGACGTTCACCTACACCAAGACCGCGGCGACGGCCGCCTCCTTCAAGGCAACTGTGAACTGGGGCGACGGCACCGCCACGCAGAACGCGACGGTTGTGTCCAACGGCAACGGCAACTACACCGTGACCGGCACGCATACGTACCTGCTGTTCGGCGTCTACAAGGGGATTATCACCGTCGTAGGCCCCGCCGGCGTCACCGATACCGGGATCGACACCATCACCATCACGGACGCCCCGCTGATCGGCTATGGCACGACGATCAACGCCAAGCGATCGACCGATTTCGCCGGCGTGGTGGGCTCGTTCGTAGACACCAATCTGACGAACACGAACGCGGCCGTCTACATCGTCTCGATCGACTGGGGCGACGGGTCCAAGCCGTCGGCCGGCACGGTCGTCTTCAACGCCAAGACCAAGCGGTGGGACGTCTCTGGAACCCACATCTACCTGCTGAAGAGCCCGGCGGCGGGGTTCAAGATCACGCTGAACGTGAAGGACAGCCCCCTGAGCTTCGTGACGTACGTCTTCAGCAAGGGCATCGTGACCTGAGCAAGCGTGCTGAAAATCGTGGGCCCGACGCATTGAGCGGGGAAATGCGAAGAGGAATTGCCACAGATGAAGAAAAGATGGGCACGGATAAGACGGGAAGGATGATGGATGAATGCGAAGATTGGAGTGATCGCCGCGTACCCGCGACCTTGCTTGGAACGGTCCACTGTTGATTCGTTCTGTTCGAAATCGCAGGGTCGCACGGAAGCCGGGCCGGTTGTAGCAGGCACATGGAATGTGCCTGCTACTCGTTGATCGCGCCATCCCGACGCTGAGACCCTCCAGACCAATCCAACCCTCCCCGACGCGCACCAACGCCACACCCGCTTTTTTCGATGGAATGGGCCCCTCGTTCAAGTCTTCACTCATCTTCCCCTGACAAGGGAAGGATGAGGGATGAAGGCGAGGGATGAAGTGAGCGCCAAATCAGGTCTTCGACTCATTCTTCATCTTCATCCTTCCGCCTTTCCCTTTTCCCCTCTTATCTGTGTTCATCTTGCCTTCATCTGTGGCAATCATGCATTTTGCATTGAGCCGTGGCGGGCGATGATCCAAAAGTAGACACGGCACGCTTCTACACTTTGGTCTCGACCGTCTTTCCCTGCTGATATCGGCCGAGGCGGTAGTAGAGCGTTCGGAGGCAGATCCCCAGTTCCGCGGCCGCCGCGACGCGGTTCCCGTTGTTGCGCTCCAGCACGGCGAAGATGTGGCGGCGCTCCATCTCGGCGAGGTTCCCCGGAAAGACCGATTCGCCGGCGCCAACTCCCGCCGCGGTGGGAGCCTCCTTTACCGCGGATGCGGCATCCGGCGGATTGGCCACCGGCTGCTCACCACACACGTCGTCAGCCGACGCGGAAGGCAATACCGGGCCGGCAGCCTTGGTCGCGGCCGCCGTGGACGGGGGCATCGCCGCGGGCAGAGGCTCGACACGGGCACGGGTGGCCGCGGTCCGGCGGTTGGCGGCTTCATCGCCGGCGATTCGCGCGATCGCCTCGACCCGGGCGGCGCGGGCGGAGCGATCGGCCGATCGATCGACCGACGGCTGGGGGCGCGACGGCTCGGCCGCCTGGGAGCGTTGCAGACGCCGCAACCGGGCGCGATGAAAGGCGACCTCCAGCTCGTCCAGAGGGCACGGTTTGGTCAGAAAGTCCACCACGTCCAGGCGGATGGCTCGTTTGGCCGACATCAGGTCGCCGAAGCCGGTCAGGACGATCACCTGCACGTCGGGGTGCTCTTCGCGCAGCACCTCAAGCAGTTCCATCCCGCCCATCCCCGGCAGGTTCAGGTCGAGCAGGAGAATGTCGCAGGGGTTCTGCTTCAGGTGGCGCCGCGCCTGCTCGCCCGATGAAACGGCGCGAACGTTCATCCCCATGCCCTCGGCGGCGTGGGTGAGCATCTCGCGCATGCGCGTCTCGTCCTCGACCAGCAACACGTCGCGAAAGGCACTGGGTGCGGGCGTCATGGGGCGAAGCCTTTTCTTAAGGGGCCAGTGGTGCGATCGTCGCCGGTGCGGAGTCGGTCGCCAGGGCAAGCCCCGCCTCGTCCACGGCGACGCCAGCGGCGGCGGCCGGCCCGCGCAGGCCGACAGTGGAAAGCCCAGGCCGCGCCGCGCGGCGACGCTGTTTCGGCGCGCCCGACTCACCGGCGCGTCGATCCAGGGGAATCGAATGGTGAAGCGGCTGCCTCGGCCCGGCCCGGGCGACTCGGCGCGAATGTAGCCGCCATGCCGCTCGACGATGGCGTGCGTGATGGAAAGCCCCAGGCCGGTCCCCGGCTCGGTGGCGCCGCGCTTATCGGTGTAAAATGGCTCGAATATCCGTTCGAGCACCTCCTGCGTCATGCCGCGGCCGTTGTCGATGACGGCGATCTCGACCCACCGATCCAACGCATGCGCAGAGCGCAACGAGCCGTGCGTCGCCGGCGGATGGACATCCGCCGATCCCTCGCCGACCTGGGCAAAGCCTCCCTCGATCCGGACTTCGCCCCCGTCCGCCGGGACGGCATCGAGCGCGTTCAGCGTCAGGTTGAGTAATACCTGTTTCATCTCCGCGAGGTTCGCGTTGACCCAGAGTTCGCCGTCGGGCCCGCGCCCGGCTTGCCCCGCTCGCGCGAACCCGAGGCGTCGCGCCCGGAATGACCGGCCACAGTCGCGGCCATTCGGACAACGAGCCGGCGCCCCTGGTACTTGGAGAGCCCGCCAATCATGGCGGCCACTTCTTCGGCGGCCCGCGCCAGCTCAACCGGTTCGCGAACGTCGTCGCCGCCGCGAGACAGGCTCAACAGCTTCTGGGTGATCTGCTTGCAGCGGAACGCTTCATCCCGGATGACCCGCAGCCACCCCAGTTGCCGGTCGGACGCCGACGCGTCCGCGTCGCCGCGCGGCCCCTGTTTCAGGGAGAGTTCGGCATACCCCGCGATGATCCCAAGCGGGTTGTTGATCTCGTGGGCGACGCCGGCCGCAAGGAATCCGACGCTGGCCAGACGCTCGGACCGAACAAGCTGGCGGCTCTTCTCGCCGACCTTCTGTTCGAGCCGCAGATAGAAGTCGCGCAGCTCGGCCGCCATTCGGTTGAAGTCTTCTGTCAGCTCGACGAACTCCAGGTCGCCGGTCGCTTCAAGCCGATCTGAGAAATCGGCCCGGGCGAGCATCCGAACGCCCAGATGCAGCCGACGAAGCGGGATCATGATCGCGCGATACTGCCCGAGGCTGATGGCGGCCGCCGTCAGCAGCGCGCAGGCCGACATCACGGCGGTCACTTCGAGCGTCATTCGAAGCCCTTCACTCGCCGCGTTCTGGGCCTCGTTGGTCAGCGCCGTGCATTCTTGGACGATGCGGCCGAGGTCCGTCAGCGCCGCATCGAGCGGAGCGACGACCGCACGCATTCGCTCCAGCTCAGTCGTCGCCTCCGGAGCGCCCGCGGACGCCGCGACCTGCATCGAATCGAGCGCAAGCTGGACCAGGCGGATCTTCTCGCTGGCGTGACGGGCAAGCTCGATCTCGCGGTTGTTGTGGGCGGGGTCGCCGGTTTCGGCCGTGCCCTGGAGGTCCTGCCCTTGTGACTTGATGAAGTCGCGCAGCCCGGCTGAAGCATCCCGCAGGATCAGTCGGACATCCGGCTCCGAAGGCGAGGTCGAAGCCAGCATCCCGCGAGCGGCCGCTACGCGAACGCTGATCGCCTCAATGTCCCGCAGCTCCCCGCACTGGCGCGTGGCAATGCGGATGTTCCGGCGTAACCCCAGCAGGCCCCAGATGGTGGCCATCCCCAGCAGCAGCAGCCACAGGAGCAGAATGAGGTTCTTGTAGATAATCTTGCGGCTGAGCGTCATCCCGAGCCTGTCGTGGACCCATGCCCCGTCCCGCGCATGATCTTCACCCACTGACGCGCCGTCCATCCTGCAACTCTTGCAAGAAAGGGGAGTCTCCCCGTTTCATTGGGCGGCCAGTTTTTCGCGGAGGGTTTGGGGGATGGAGATGGACTTCATCTTGCCTCCGGGCTCGATGGCGCAGCAGACGCTCGTTGTCTTCCCCAGCGCCATGCGGCGTCCGCCGACGGAGAAATCCACTTCGTAGGAGAACGACTTCTCCCCCACCTTCACCACCCGCAACGTCAGCACGACCTCATCTTCGAAGCGGACGGGACCGAAATACTCACAACCCGCCGACACCCGCGGCCAACCGACGTGCAGCCCGTCGTGCTGCATCGAGACGCTCAAGCCCACCGACCGGAAGAATGCGTGCTCGACCTCTTCCATCATCCGGAAGTAGTTCGAAAAATGCACGATCCCCGCCATGTCGGTCTCGGAGAACTGCACCCGCCGCGTGATGGAGTAGTCGGTCGGCATCGCGTCACTCAAGCGGGACGTCCTCGACTGAAATGGCGGCCGCGGCAACGGCAAAACGCGGGCCCGCGCTTGCGGGCCCGCGTCTAACATACGATCCGTTAACGACGTTCGGTCGTTTTAAGCCCGCTTACAGGCAACGTTTGTTCCACGCGGCGGGCGACCGGGCCACGGCGGACGGCGCCTAGACGGTCTGTAACGCCGGTCGGGACGGCGCCGGCTTTTGCAAGGGGATGCTTGGCGGGATCGGCGCCATCTCGCCCATCGGCTTGAAGACCTCGCCCGCCTCGGGCCGGAACACATCGCCGATCAAGAGCGCGGTGATATCGTTCTGATGATGTGGGTGGGCCTTAATGAAGCGGCCGAAAGAAAATTCCTTCGTGTAGAAGGCATAGACGAGCTTACGAATCGTCTGCATCCCTTCGCTCAGGGGGTCGCCCCATCCGCTCAATCGCGCCGCGGAGACATCCCCGGCGGCAAGTGCGGCCGCAATTGTGTCGGCCGCCATCTCGCCGCTCTTTAGCGCCAGGAAAACCCCGGACGAATACATCGGGTCGAGAAAGCCAAAGGCGTCCCCGACCAGCACCCACCCCTCGCCGGCGCAGCGGCTGGCGCGGTAGGAAAATCGCTCAGCACGTGAACGTCGCCACACCGCTCGGCGGTTCCCATCCGCTCGGTGAGGCCCGGGCAGTTGGCGATCTCTTCGTTGAGAATCTGTTCCGGTGTCCCCTCGCGGCCCTTCATCAGCCGGTCCAGCTCGGCAACGACGCCGACACTGGTCACGTCGTCCGAGAGCGGAATATACCAGAACCATCCGTCGTTCTGCCGGGTCGAGATCACCAGCGTGGCGCCCCGTTTTTCCCCGGGTCACGCTTGCAGCGCTTGTAATGACTGAAGACGGCCGCCTTGCGGAGCTTCGGATCGACGTTGCGTATGCCCAGCCGGCGGCTCAGCATCGCGTTCATGCCGGTGGCGTCAACGACAATTTTCGCCTTGATCGTCCGGGGGCTTGGTTCACCCATTCGCTGCACCACGACCCCGGTCGCGCGAGGCAGGGAGTCGTTTTCGGTCGGCTCCAGGAGGACATCAACGACGTTGGTCTCCTGCCAGACCGTCGCTCCCTTCTCGGCGGCGTTGTCGAGCATCATTTCGTCGAACTTGGCGCGCTCGACCTGCCATGTCTGGCTGCATTCGTGTGGGTTGCGGTCTTCAAAGAAGAACGGGGCCGAGTCCTTCCCCGACGCCGTGACGAACTGCACGCTGTATTTCTTGACGAAGCTGCTCTCCTTCATCTTCGACAGCATGCCCAGGCGCTCGAACGTCCAGTACGTTTCGGGCATCAGCGATTCGCCGATGTGAAACCGGGGGAAGCGGGCCCGCTCAACGACCAGCACCTTGTGGCCCGCGTCGGCCACCAACGCGGCGACGGTTGACCCGGCGGGGCCGCCGCCGATAACGACCACGTCATACGTGCTGGACTCGTCGCCCATGCCGATGCCACCCTTGCTTTGAATGTGATGCGTGGCGTCGGAAGCGGTGTCGGTCGAACTCATCATCGTTGTGCTCCACAAACGGGCTCGGGCGAGCGAAGTCGGCTGGATGCCGCCCCTGCTGGTAGAAGTTTACGGTGCTTGCCGGTCGTGCAAGTTTCAAAACCCTTGATCCACTAACAGTCCAACTCGGAACAGCCGTAAAGCCTTGCCAAAAAAGAGAATTCCGAAGCACGAAATCCCAAAGAAGCTGAAAAGCGGACGAAGCGGGAAACGGCTCTCCATCCGCATCCGCTCTTATCGGCTTTCTTTCTTTCCGCTCGGCCATTCCTTCGCATTTGAGGCTTCGGATTTTGCCTTCGTCGTTACGCCGCGATTCGCGAGGCCGCGCTGTAGTGCTAAGAATGGCTGACGGCCGTATTCAGCACGACTTCAAGTAATTCGATCGCCGGTTCGTCGTTGCAGTAGATCGTCCCGATGCGGCCGTATGCGAACGCCTCGTGCCCGTTCCTGCTCGGCGGCTGGTGGGCCGCCATCGCGCGGGCGGCGCCGTTGACCGCCTTGCCGCCGGCCGCGGGCGCCTGAAAAAGACCAAGGATCGGGCCGTCCACCGGCAGGCGGAGGAACCATCGCGGCTTGATCCGCCGCAAAACCCTGTGCTTGATCAAGACCGCGCCCAGCGGCAGCCGCTTGGCGAGGATCTCGTCGCGAACCGCCCGCGCCATGAAACGGAAGTCGAGCTTGACGATCCCCCATTCCACCGGCCTGCCGGCGTTGGGCCCGCCTTGCGGCGTAAGGCTGATCTTCCGGGTGTACAAGTCGCCGTCGAGGTGCTCTTCCAATACGTGAACGTCAACCGCTGAACCGTGGTGTTTCTCGAGTACGACCGTCATGTGCTCGTGATGAACCAGGAGTTGATCCGCCGGGAACGGGATTTCATCCGGTTGGGCCACCTCGCATCGTGGGGCGAACCCTTCATCGACGAACGGGCGGCACAGGTCGAGCAGGGCGCTCTCGGCGTGGGGCAGTTCCGTCAGGTTCGACTTGCACTTGAGTTCCATCTGCGATTCCCAGAAGGAAAACCATGGCCGCCGCCTGCCCGTCCTGACGCGCACCGGCCGCGATCGGCTCCGCGCGTCGATCCGGCGGGCCAGCCGGTTCAGGTGTAACGGATGCCCCGGTGCTCCGGCTCGAAGAAACGGGGCAGCAGCGTATCCACCTGCAGCAGCCCCTTGCGTGACAGCTGGACCGACCCATCGCCGATCGAGGCGAACCCCTCGTCCACCAGCGACTGCCAGGCTGGGCCGAATTCGTTGAGGATCTCAACGCCGAATTTCCCCTTGAAGTAGGCCGCTTCCAGATGGCCGGTCTTCAGGAGGAGGATCATCTCGCGGATCAGACGCTGGTGATCGTTGATCGGCAGAGCGCGATGGATCGGCAGCTCCCCCTGATCGAGCTTTTCGATATAGGTTTCCCACTGGTCCAGGTTCTGATAGTGGACGCCCTGGAAATGGCCGAACGAGGCGACGCCCGTGGCGACCAAATCCGCGCCGCGCCAGAGCGAATCGCGATAGACAAAGCCCGCGTGCCGCTCCGGCTTCACCAGCGTATAAGCGCTGGAGACCGCGTACCCGCTCGCCTCGAACTGCTTAAAGGCGTAATCCACCCACGCACGCTTCTGCGCCCAGCTCGCCACCGCCGACACGCCGCCGTGCTCGCGGGCATCTTTCGCAATGCCGGTGTTATAGGGGACTTCCATCTGGTAGATGGTGACGCTATCGGCGTCCATGGCGACGGCTTTCTCGACCGTATCCTTCCACTTGTCCTCGGTCTCGCCGAGCATGCCGGCGATCAGGTCGATATTAATCTGCGGGAAACCGACCTCCCGCGCCCACTGGTAAGCCCGGGTGATCTCGGGCGACTTGTGCGCCCGCCCGTTGATCGACAGGACCTCGTCGTCAAAATGCTCGACCCCGAGCGACAGCCGCGTGACCCCGATCTCTTTGATTGTGCGGAGCTTGGACTCCTTGAGCGTCCCCGGCTCGCACTCGAACGTCACTTCCTTGGCCGCGTCCCAGCGCCAGCGATGGTTGATCCGCTCGACCATCCGAAGCAACTGCTCATTGGACAGATAAGAGGGCGTCCCGCCGCCGAAATAGACGAACTCGAACTGGCGGCCGACCAGCCCGTCGCGGTCGGCGTACAGGTCAATCTCCCGCGCCAGGGCCGACAGGTAGTTCTCGATCTCGCTTGCGTTCTTATCCGTGTAGACTCGGAAGTAGCAGAACTTGCAGCGCTTCCGGCAGAAGGGGATGTGAAGGTAAAGCCCCAGCGGCGTCGCCTCGGCCGGCTTTGTGCTCAAAGCGTGCTGGATCGCCGGTTGATGGGCAGGCGACCAGACCGAGAACGGCGGGTAATTTGCGACGAAGTAGCTGCCGACCTCGGTCTTAACTTCCGGGGCCTTTGCATCCGACAGCGTTTGTAATTCCATGCTCAGCTCAAGTAACGACGACCGTACTTCAGTACCGCGATGGCAGCTTTGCGTTTCGATCGCCCGACAGGACAGCAAGCGGTCTTTACGCAACCCCGAGGGGACGAGCGATATCGTAGCCCTGAAACCTGTGAAAGTCGGGCGGGATTTCCGTATGGCGGCTCCGTCATGGGACGGCGATCCGGCGGAGAAGGGCTTGAATTCCAGGCTTGTAATCGTGGGCGACGAACCTACAGTTTCGTCAAACGCCAGGCGGCCGGGCGGAGCCCCGGCCGCGTTCGATAGAGGTAGGCTGCTTGAATATCTTATCTTCTCCTCGCACCGTGTCAGCCGAGGCCGCCGACGCTGCCGGGCACCATCACCGACACCCTGACGCCCTTCCTGAGCCCAAGCCACTGATCGAGACGCTGGCGATGGCCTTCGGCGTTTTCGTGCCGGTCCTCGGGTTGCTCGTCGCGATCTGGCTCCTGTGGGGGCACGGCGTCGGCTGGCTCGATCTGGGGCTTCTGGCTCTGTTCTATTCGATCTCAAGCCTGGGCATCACGATAGGCTTCCATCGCATGTTCACCCATCGCGGCCTTGAGGCCGGGCCGGTGGTGCGGCTCCTTCTGGCAATAGGCGGGTCGATCGCTGGCCAGGGCCCGGTAATCCAATGGTGCGCCGTCCATCGCCGCCACCACACCCACAGTGACCGCGATGGCGACCCACACTCGCCCCACCTTCATGGCGACGGTTTCGTGGGGATGTTTTTGGGGATGTTTCACGCCCACATGGGGTGGCTGTTCGCCCCCGAGCCGCCGGGCGTTGCCCGTTCCGTCCCCGATCTTGTGGCCGACCCCGTCTTGCGGTTCGTGGACCGGTGGTTCTGGGCCTACATGATTGGCGGATGGTTCCTGCCCGGCGCGATCGCGGGCCTGATCACGCACTCGTGGTGGGCGGCCTTCACCGGCTTCATCTGGGGCGGCCTCGTGCGCAACACGCTGCATCACCACGTGACCTGGAGCATTAACTCGGTCTGCCACGTCTGGGGAAGCCGCCCCTACCAGGCGCCCGACATGAGCTGCAACAACCCGATCTTCGGGCTCCTCGCCTTCGGCGAAGGATGGCATAACAACCATCACGCGTTCCCGACCTCCGCCCGCCATGGCCTGGAATGGTGGCAGCTCGACCTGGCCTGGGTTTCGATCCGGGCGATGAAGGCGCTTGGGCTGGTTCGAAATGTCCGGCTGCCCGGCCCGACCGCCCGTGCCGCCAAGCGCCGCCGCAAGGAAGCGCCGGCGGCCGCCGAAGTGTCAGAGCCGACCCACCTCGAGCCAGCGCCGGCTACGCCGGGTTAGATAAAGCGTCTGAGTCGGCGCGCCCGATATGGCCTGACTGCTTTCTTTTATGGTTGGGCATCGGCGTGTTTGCGGGCAAATTTCCAGAACTCTGATGAACGCCGACATCCTCGTCGGCTGGGCGCGGAAAGGCCGACGGGGACGTCGGCGTTCCGAGGGGCTGCCCCGGTCGCTTTCCGCGGCGTCCAGGCGGCTGCCCGAAGACGAGGGCCACGCCGTTCGCGGTTTGCTTTTCGCGAGGCATCGCGCTGGACAAGCGCCGGAGTGTTAGGATCGCACGTCTATGGCCGATGCAGACGACAAGCCGATCCATCGCCGCCGGTTCTTCCGTGCGGCGTTGGGGGAGTTGATCAAGCCGCTTTCGCGGGCGGCCGGCCCGCTGGAACGGGTGATTCAGCAACTCGGCCAACTGGACGCCGGCATGCCGGCGGCGTCGGCGACGCCTTCGATCCCGCCGATCAACACGACCCCCGTCCGGCGCACGTCGCTCACCGTCTGGCTGCGGCCGCCCGGCGCCCGCGAGGAGCCCGACTTCATCAACGCGTGCAGCCGCTGCGGCGAGTGCGTCCGCGTCTGCCCGGTCCAGGCGATCAAACTGGAGCCCGATGGCCGCGGGGACGGTTTCCCCTTCATCGTCCCGTCCGAAGCCGCCTGCACGCTGTGCGACGGGTTGCTCTGCATGCACAGTTGCCCGACGAACGCCCTGATCCCCACGCCCCGCGAAGACATCCACATGGGTACGGCCGGCTGGCGCGAGCAATGGTGCGTCCGATCGCAAGGCGACAACTGCACGATCTGCGTCGATCACTGCCCGGTGGGGTCGAAGGCGATCGAGTTGATCGACGGCCGCATCGCCGTCCACTCCGCCGGGTGCACCGGCTGCGGCGTCTGCGAACAGGATTGCCCGACCAGCCCCAAAAGCATCAAGGTGCTCCCCGCAGCCGGCAAGTAAAGGGGTCAGAAGGTATTTTCCGTAAGATGCGGCGGTTCCGTCAGTGGCGTTTAATGCTAAGTCCAGCCGGCGCAAAAGCTTTTACTGCTGGCTCGACCTCGAATGCGGCGGTGTTGGTGGTCTTCCTTCTCGACTTCCGAATCGCGAGCAGCGTAGCGGCCGCTGCACCGCCGGCAATGAACCAGAACGGGACAACGGCGTGCGGGTGATCGAACACATCGCCGAGCGGGGGCAGCGCGGGGTCGAACGTCGTCGAGTGTAGGCGAACGTCAAAGCCCAGTCTGCTATTGGGGCCGTCGACGGTCGGCCCTGCAGGCGCGGCGGAAGTGGAATGGACAGCCGAAAGGGGTCCTTGAAGCGGGAAGCCCGCGTGGTCGGGGAAAAAGAGGCCGAGCCGCCCACGACCTGTCGTGACGATCGCGACCGGCATTTCATACGGCCATAGAAACGGAGAGACAAGCAAATCATCCTGTAAGGCTGGTGCGACCGTCGCGGCCGACTTGCCGCGGTAGAACGTGAGCGTGTCCGATACGACGTAGCTGCGAGCCCACAGGGCCGAAGCGCCGGCGCCGATCAGGAGCAGGCCCAGGCAGAGAATGAACAGCGCGCGACGGGCGATGCAGGGATGTTACCAGCGATCGCTCACTTCGATAACCGCTTCTCGACCACAGACCTCATGACGTCGGCCGGCGCGTCGAGCCCCGTCCAGAGTTTGAACTGCCCGGCCGCCTGGCGGACGAACATGTCCAGGCCGGTGATTGTCCTGGAGCCGGCGGCTTTGGCTTGTTGCAGGAGGCGGGTCTGGACGGGGTTGTAGACGCAGTCGAAGACCAGCGTCTCGGGCGTGAAGGGGGGCTCGGCGTCGCCAAATGGGGATTCGCTGACGTTGGGGTGCATGCCGACGCTGGTGGTGTTGATGAAGATGTGGCAGCAACTGGCACAGAGCTTGTCGAGCGAGGCGGCGACGACCTTGCCGCGGCGGCCGCTGAATTCGGCGGCCAGGGCGTCGGCGCGGTCGCGGGTGCGGTTGTAGACGACGACCGTCGCCCCGTAATGCGCCAGCGCCGCGACGGCGGTGCGGCCGGTGCCGCCGGCGCCCAGGATCGCCACGCGATAATCGGCTAAGCCTTCTCGAGAAATCCGCAGGGCGTCGGTGATGCAGTCGAGGATCGCGCTGTAGTCCGTACTCGTGCCGGAGAGGGAGACGCCGGCGCCGCGGGTAATCGCGATCGTGTTCAGCGCGCCGATGTCGGCCGCGATCGGGTCGATCGTTCCCCCCTTCTCCTGGAGGTAGCGGAGGGCATTCTCCTTGTGGGGGATGGTGATCGACAGGCCGGAGAGATCCATGCCGTCGAACGCCAGGAAGCTCTCCATGAACGCCTTGAAACTCTCATAGCCGGCGTTGACGAGCATCGGCAGGTAGACCCCGTCGTGGCCGGTCTGGTCAAAGGCGGCGTTGTGGATCGCGGGGGACATCGAGTGCGCGACGGGCTGGGCGACCACGCCGTAGACCTTGGTCCGCGGGTTGATCGCGTCCCAGCGATAGAGCCGCTTCATGTCGGCGATGCTGATCTGCCCCGGTGCCGTGCCGCCGTCGGTTTCCAGCGCGGCGAAGCTGAGGAACCCGCCGAACTTTTTCGTCAGGACGCGCGAGATCAGGCCCGCTTCGCCCATGCAGAGGGCGATCGTCGGCTTGTGGCGGCTCTGGGCCAGCTCGAACGCTTCGAGGTTGTCGCGGATCGTCCGCGCGGTCCAGACGATCTTGGCGACGTCGCATGGCGCGTCGATCAGGTCGGCGAAGCGGCTGGTCAATCGATCGGGGCGGCCGCCGAAATCGTGGGAGCTCAGGATCAGCCGCCGGTAGAGGTCGCGCGGGATGCTGGAGCGGCGGAAGGTTTTCAATTCCAGATCAATGTAAGCCGCATCGGGGGCGGCCGATGCGAGCAGGGCGGCGCGCTGGGTGTCGGTGGCGCTGGAGCGGCCGCCTTCCCAGGTGGGGCGGCAGGTGACGATCGCGGGAAGGATCGATTTCTGAACGAGCGCGGCGACGTCACCCTCAAACGTGTCGATGCGAAGCTCGACCGTGTCGGCCCCGGCCTCGGCGGCCAGCGCGATGTCGCGGGCCGCCTGGGCGGGGTCGGTGACGAAGATGGCGACGCAGAGTCGGGTCATTCGGCGGGAAAACGAGCCGCGCCCGTTCGGAAGCGGGGCCCGGCGAAGGCGGGCGTCAATCGCACATCCAACGAATCAGTCGCCGAGTACGGCGACTGCCCGCTTCCTTACGGGCGCGGCTCGTCGGGAGCGCGGTATGGTCGCTGGGCCCTATCTGAGAGCGAGCTTCTCTACGTGCTCGCGGATGATCGCTTTGACGGCTTCCGTCGCCTCGACGAGGGGCAAGCGGAGTTCGCCGCTGTCCTGGCCGATGAGCGACATCGCGTACTTGATCCCTACCGGGTTGCCGTCCAGGAACAGCGATCGAATGAACGGGAAGAGCCGGTGATGAATCGCCGCGGCCGATCGGAAATCGCCGCCGAGCGCGGCTTGCGTCATCTTCTTGATCTCGGCCGGAACGATGTTCGAGACCACACTGATCACCCCTCTCGCGCCAATGCTGATCAGGGGGAGGGTCAGCGAATCGTCGCCGCTGATCACCGTGATATCGCAGAGGCCCATGATCTCGCTGGCCATGTCGAGCAAGCCGGTCGCCTCTTTGATGGCGACGATGTTCGGGTGGGCGTTCAGCCGAGCGACCGTCTGCGCGGTCATCGTGATGCCCGTGCGGCCGGGGATGTTATAAAGCACGATCGGCAGATCGACCCGGTCCGCCAGCGTCATGAAGTGCCGGTAGAGGCCCTCCTGGCTCGGCTTGTTGTAGTACGGGTTGACCGAAAGGCAGGCGGTCGCGCCGACGCGCTTGGCGATCTGGTGAAGCTCGGCCGCTTCGGAGGTGGCATTCGCGCCGGTGCCGGCGATGACCGGCACCCGCTTGCGGGCCGCCTCGACGGTCAGTTCGATGACCCGGGCATGCTCTCGAAAATCGACGGTGGGGCTTTCGCCTGTCGTACCGACAGGGACCAGGCCGTCGATCCCGGCCGAGATCTGGGCTTCGACCTGCTGGCGCAGCCGGGCTTCGTCGAGTTTGCCTTCTGCGAAGGGCGTTATCAGGGCCGTCATCGCGCCGCTAAACAAGGTCCACCTCCCGGCCGGCGGAGCGCGCCACGAGGGCGTTGAGGCTTGCCGAATTCATCGCTTCCTTCATTTCACGCACCGCCTGCCTGAGCCCGACGAAGACGGCCCGGCTCACGATCGCGTGGCCGATGTTCAATTCCCGCATCCCTTCAACCCGGGTGACCGGGCCGACATTTCGATAGTTCAACCCATGCCCGGCGTGGAGCCTCAAGCCTAGCTTAACGCTGGTCGCGCCCGCGTGGGTGATCCGCCGGAGCTGCACGGCGGCCGCCTCGCCGTCTTTTGCGTTCGCGTATTCGCCGGTATGAAGCTCCACGGCGTCAAAGCCTTGGTCGCGGGCGGCCTTCACCTGCCGTTCCTCCGGGTCGATAAACGCCGACATGTAGATGCCGGCCGCCTTTAACTTCTTCACGGCCGCAACGATGCGCTCCGGGTCGCGGAGCAGGTCCAGGCCCCCTTCGGTGGTCACTTCTTCGCGGCGTTCGGGGACCAGCGTCCCCTGGGCGGGGCGGGCGGCGACGGCGATGTCGATGATCTCGGCGGCCAGGCTCATTTCCAGGTTCAGCTTGCACTGGACGGTCTGCTTGAGGAGCTGCACGTCGCGGTCGGTGATGTGGCGGCGATCTTCGCGCAGGTGAACGGTAATGCCGTCCGCGCCGCCCAGTTCCGCCTCGGCGGCCGCCCAAACCGGGTCGGGCTCGTAGGTGCGCCGCGCCTGACGAAGCGTCGCGACGTGATCGATATTGACGCCAAGTTCCACCATCGAGCGCGATTGTAGGGGGAGGGCGGCGATTCTCAAATCCGAATGGCCGGTCGCGAATCGTCCCGCTACATCCCGCAAAGCCGCTCAAAGTTGTCGCGACGCGGCGTGGAGTGCGATTGCTGCTCTAAAGAAAGACTAACATCCAGGTGGCGCGAGGGTCAGAATAGAGGGTGGGTTTCCCGCGGCGGCCGATCGGCGAAACGCGGCCTGGATCACCCAACCGAGCCGCGGCACGACGGTTGCGGAACATTGCAGACGGCCGCAGCGTTTAGGCGGACGGCGGCCTTTGAAGTGGAACTGAGGAACCAACTTATGTTACCCCCAAAATTCAGGCTGGGTCAGATGTCCCCTCGCATTGCGCTGGCCGCGGTGTGCGGGCTTTCCCTCCTTGGCGGCTGCGCAGAACACCATCATTACGAGCGGGCACGGGTTTACCGGTATGACACGTACGAGCCGGGCCCACCGCCGCCTCCGCCGGTAGAGGTGTATCGCGGGCCGGAAGACCGGCGTTACAGCGAACCTCCGCCGCCGCCCGCGGCCGCGGAATACCCTGAACAGGCGTATGCCCCGCCTCCGGCGGAGGTTGTGACGACGTACGAAACCGACCTGAACCCCTACGGGCGCTGGGTTGAAGTGCGGGAATACGGTCGCTGCTGGGTTCCGGCGGGGCGTCCGTCGGGCTGGCGGCCGTACACGGTGGGCCGCTGGGTATCGAGCGACGGCGGTTGGTGCTGGGTCTCGGATACCGAGGAGGCCGAATGGGGAACCGTCACCTATCACTACGGCCGCTGGTATGAGGAGCCCTCTTACGGTTGGGTCTGGGTCCCGGGCAGCACCTGGGCGCCGGCCTGGGTCTCCTGGCGTGAAGGGGGAGGCTATTGCGGCTGGGCGCCGCTCCCGCCTGGCGTCGCCTACACGCAGGTGACGGTGATCGACGAGCGCATCCCGCGGGATCGGTACTGCTTTGTCGAAGAGCGCTATCTCGCCGGGCCGCGGGTGGACCGATACGTCGTGCGGAACGATACGACCATCATCAACCGCACGACGAATATCACCAATATCACGGTCGTGAACAACCACATCGTCAACCGCGGCGTGGCGGTGGCCCATGTGGAGCAGGCCTCCGGGCACAAGGTTGAGCGGATGCAGGTCCGCCAGGCGACAACCATCGAAGAAGCACGCCGGCTGCGGGGCCAGGGGCAGCCTGTCGCGTACGTTCCGGCCCCGGTGCGCAAGGTCGAGGCGGAACGGGTTCGAGCGTCGCGAGAGCGGTCGGGCACCCCGGCGGCCGCCGGCGCCGAGCCGAACGCCCGAGTCCGAGCAGGAGCGGCGGTCGAAAAGCCGCTCCCCCCCAAGACCTATCAAGGCGGCAGCGGCCAGGACGAAGTCAGGGCGCACGACGCCGAACTCGCGCACAGCGCGACGCGGAGATCGCCCGACAGCGGCAGATGGAGCGGGCTGGCACCGTTACGCCCAGGACTGGCGGCCCCCTCAACGGCTCGCAGCAGACGACACCGCGGGTCGGGCCACCGGATGTCCGCGAGCGCAATGCGCAACTGGCGCGGCAGCGGGAGACTGAGGCGGCACAGCGCGATCGAGGCCGCGCAGCGCAATGAGGCGGCGCAGCGCGATGAGGCCGCGCAGCGCAATGAGGCGGCGCAGCGGAATGAGGCGGCGCAGCGCAACGCGGATGTCGCCCGACAGCATGAGGCGGACCTCGCTCGAGAGCGAGAGGCCGTTCGCCGTGGCGAGCCGGGCCCGGCGGTAAAACCCCCGAACCCGCAGTACGACGGGGCTCGGAGGGAACCGATCAAGCCGGCGCAGGAAAACGTCCGGCAACCGGAAGGTGGCCGGACGGCGGCCGAGCGGGGCCGATCGCCTGAAGTGCGCAAGGGCGAAGGCCGGCGCTGCGGGGACCGGCGCGGCCGCGGGACAGCGCGGGCCTGCCGATGCGAAGAGCGGAGAGCCCACGCAGAAGTAACCAAAGCCCATGGCAGACGACGGTACGGAACGGGCCGTTGAAAGCGGGCATCATCCGCTACCCCAATTCCTTCCGCGCCGCCTTTATTGGGCACGGGTCGAGGATCTTGCGCGGCACGCGGCGGACCGTTCCGACCGAGTTTGCGGAGGTGCGGGGATATCGCTCGGACGTGCCGCCGGTGCCCTCACCGGCGGTGTGGCCGACGAGTGGCCCCGCCCGCCGTGGAGGGCGCCGGCGGCACTTATGGGCGGGCCGTACCCGATGCGAACGACGGTACGAACCATCCTCTTCGCGCACTTTAAGGGCCGAGGCGCGTCCTGGGATTGCGTGCCGCGGTTTGTCTCGTCCCCTTTCGTCGAGGGGATGCGGCATGCAGCAGTTGGAGGATCTTCCGCCTGTTCGCGTCTTTTCGCATCTCGGCTGCATGAATCGCGGTGATGCCCATCCATCCGGGTATGTCCGGATCCGCTCCAGCTTTCACCAGATACTTGGCCATCTCGAACGACATCTCTCTTATCGAATCACGTAGAGGCGTATTTCCTGCCCGCTGGGCTAGGCGCGCATTGATTCTCGCCCCCGCCCTCAGCAGGCGATCGATGACGTCGAAATGGTTGCCGCGCACGGCATAGTGAAGCGGAGTCTTGTCAAGAAAGTCGAAGCGGTTGACGGGGTACTTAGCCGCGAGCCATTTTTCGACTCCGGCGAGGTCCCCATCCTCTGCCGCTCGATGCAGTCGCTCCCTCTGAAACTGTGCGGCAAAACGATCTTTTGCCATGGCGGCTCCCCGGACACTTCCCTGGCCCGCGCACTCCGCTCGTCAGCTCGATCCCAACTCGACGATGGTATGATCGGATCGACCAAGAAGACCCAATCGACGGAGAATGCAATGATCTCGACTCAAGCCTTGTTCGTTGCGGCCGGGGTCAGCGCGTTTGCGATGGTGCTCTTGTCCGCGGCCGCTACTTGTCGTGGCGGCGGGCAGCCAGCGGCCACAGCGGCGGCTGCAATGCCGTTCTACGCGATGGATACGGCGTTCCATCGGCCAAACCTGACTCTCGATCAGCAACTCGACCTGGTGAAGGAACTGGGCTTCGACGGTGTCGCCTGGACCGAGCAGCCGGCCGATCCGCTTGAAAAATCCCTCGCCGCGATCGAGCGGCGCGGCCTGAAGATGACCGCCATCTACTGCGCCGCGAAGGTGACGCCCGACGGAGCGGTGACGACGTCGCCCGGCCTCTCTACGACGATGAAGGCGCTAAAGGGGCACGGCGTGATCGTCTGGCTGCACCTCGGCGGGCCGGGCCCGGCGTTCGATACGCTCCAGGAAAACTCGCCCGTGGTAAAGCGGCTACACGAGCTGGCGGACGAGGCGGCATCCAACGATCTGCGGATCGCGATCTATCCGCACCTGGGCGAGTGGACTGCCCACTTTGCCGACGCGACCACGCTGGCGCGGGCGGTCCACCACAAGTCCTTCGGCGTCACGTTCAACCTTTGCCACTGCCTGGCCGCCGGTGACGGCGACAAGATCCCCGAGATGATCCACAGCGCCGGCCCGCTCCTGTTCACGGCAACGATCAACGGCGCCGACAGCGGCGTCACCGGCGGCCACTGGGACAAGCTGATCCAGCCGCTCGGGCAGGGGTCGTTCGACGTGAGCAGAGTTGTAAAGACGCTGAAGCAGGAAGGGTTCTCAGGGCCGGTTGGGTTTCAGGGGTACGCGATCAAATGGGACGCGCGAGCCATTCTCGAGCCGACGATCGCCGCTTGGCACAAAATGAACGAACGCCCGTAGGGGCCGCACTTCGGTCCGAACGACGCGCCCGCTCACGCGGGCCGTCCGGTTTCCTCGCCCCCGTTACTCCGCAGGGAGAGGGGACCCGAACGGCGCAAATCGTGCGCGGTTATTTAGGTGACTTCCGGCAGTTCGTATCCGGGGCGGCGTGCGCGGGTGCGCCAGGCGTTGGCTTCTGCGTCGCCGGGGAACTCCCACTTTGCCGGGTCCCACTTCATCGGGCGGCGGTGCTCGTACGCCAGGTTCCCCAGGATGCAGATCGCGACGCTGCGGGCGCCGACTTCCACGTCGCACGTCGGCTGCTTGCGGGAGCGGATTGACGTGAGCCATTCCAGCCGGTGCTCATACTTGGCGAAGGCTTTTTCGTCGTCGGCGGTCAGGGGAGTCTGGTAGATCGATTCCGGGGTGCTCGTCGTCTTCCCGCGGGTGACGTAGATCGTCCCTTCCGTGCCGACGAAGGTGATGCCGCTGGGGCCGCCGTGGGTCATCTCCACGCCGTTCGCGTAGATGAACCTGCAGCCGGTGTTCTGCTTCGGGTCCGCCGGCGGAATGATCTCGACCGGGCCGGAGCGGTCCATGTCCATGCCCCACTGGGCAATGTCGAAATGATGGGCGCCGAAGTCGGACAGGCCGCCGCCGGCGAACTCGCGGTAGTTGCGCCAAGCGGGGAAGTGGTTGTGTACGCCGCGCGGGCTAAGGGCCGAGTTGTACGGCCGCATCGGGGAAGGGCCGATCCACCGGTCCCATTGAAGGCCCGGTTCCATCGCCTCTTCCGGCAGGTCGCACGGTTTGCTTGGGCCGCCCACGCCGACGGTGATCGACTTGATCTTGCCTATCCGCCCGGCCCGCACGTACTGCACGGCCTTGCGGAACTCCGCCCACGAACGCTGTTGGCTGCCGGTCTGCAAGATTCGATCAGACTTGCGGACCGCCTCCATGCACCGTCGCCCCTCTTCGAGCGTCAGCGTCAGCGGCTTCTCACAGTAGATGTCCTTCTTCGCCTTTGCGGCCTCGATGATCGGGGTCGCGTGCCAGTGCTCCGGCGTGGCGATCACCACGGCGTCGATGTCCTTGCGGGCCAGCAGCTCGCGGTAATCGACGTACCCCTCGCAGGCGGTGACGCCCTTGCGTTCGAGCTTGGCGTACTTTTTCACGACCTTGTCCCGCGCGGCTTCGCGGCGGGTGGTGTCAACGTCGCACACCGCGACCACCTGCACGTCCGTGCGGCCGAGGAAGTAGTCGATGTGGCCGCCGCACTGCTTGCCCGTGCCGATGAAGCCGAGCGTCAGCCGCTCGCTCGGCGCGGAGGCGGCCGCGTCACCAAACGCGCTGGACGGGATGATCATCGGCGCGGCAACGGCCAGCGCCGCGCCTTTCACAAACTGGCGACGCGATACGGGGCGGTATGCCATGGTTCGAACTCCAACAGCGTGAGGGTGGGGCGGCGACGGCGGCCGGCTTACTCGTACCTATACCGCGCTGCCGCGGCATCGTTTGTCGCGGGCGAAGGTCAGAGCTTCCCCGAAAAAAGCTGGGTCACCCACGTCTGGGGCTCGGCGGTCTTGAGGAGGTACATCGGCCGGGCGAAGCGGCCGCCCGGAGGGTCGATTGTCCGGACGATCGCGATGCCCCGGGCACGGTAGATCAGGATTTGAAGCTCCGGCGGCGAATCAGGGACGCTGTCATCGGCGGCCGCCGCTCTGGCGGTGCCGGGGGCGTAGATGCGAATCCCCATGTCGGGCAGCACGTTGAACGGCTTTTGCCCCGGTTTCAGATCGACCACCTCGACGCTCTTCCACCAGTCTGGAAAGGCCTTGCGAAGCCGGGCCCGGCCGGCGTCGTCCAGTTCTCCTTTGCTCTTGTAGAAGACGACGACCAGCCGCGTGTCGTCCTGAAGGATCGAATCCAGGTACGCGTACGCCTCTTCCGGCTTGACAGGGATCGGGTTGCCGTCGGCGTCGAACGGCTGCGTCGAGGGAAGCGGCTTATGCGCGCACCCGGCGAGCGCCAGCAGCGCGGGGACGACCCATACGGCGAGGCGCTTTCGAGTCGAAAAAAGAGAAAAGGCGTATTGCAACAGATGAAGGCAAGATGAACGCAGACAAGAGAACGCGAAGGTGGAGAGATAGCCAGCGAAGAGAGCCTTAGGTGCCCTGCTTTCTAGTCTTTGGTTTTTCGCTCTTCTCTGTGTCCATCTTGTCTTCATCTGTGGCCATACCCCTTTCTTCTCTCACGTTCCCGCGCACTTGAAGGCCGGCCGCTGGGACACGGCAGTCAGTTTCGACCACCATCGCATCAACTGGACGGAGAAGTAGGCGACGGGGAGGAGCAACAGCAGGCAGAGGCCCGCCACGAGACTGGCGTAGACGGCGGCGAAGCAGGCGTCGTAGACGATCAGCCAGAGTAGCCCGTAGAGCATCAGCTTCTGGCCGGCCTCGCGCGAGGTGGCGCTGGTCTTGCGGAGCCGCCAGCCGATCCCGATGAACAGGATCGCGGCCGCCACCGGCAGCAGCAGGCCGGGGCTGGGGCGAAGGTTCTCGAAGAATGTCCCCGTGCCGCGCTGCTGGACGAGCGCGACGGCCGCCACATCGAGCGCGAGCAGCGAGATCGCCACGCCCCACCATTGCCGGCGATTCAGGGCGGGGCGCTTCTCCTCCCAGTGGTAGGCGATCGTGGAGAGGATCGTCACGTGGTTCAGCAGCCAGAGCGGGTGCCAGACGACGGCCACATGCGGGAGCAGCGGGAAGGGGACGTGGTTTGGGAGGGTCCAGTCCGGGATGGCCGGCATGCTGGCGGCCGGGATCATCGCATGAAAGAACCGCACCAGCCCCAGCGTCACCAGCCCCGGCGCGACCAGGTACTTGCCAGCCAGGTCGTAGAAACAGATGAGCAGCAGTGTGACGCCGATCAGCGCCAGGGCGACCGCCCCGCCGCCGCGGCTGTGGAGAAGCAGCCCGGCCGTGAAAGCCATCAGTGCCAGAGCGACGCACACGACATGCGCCGCCACAATCCCCAGCCGCCCGCTCGGCAGCGGCCGATTGGGGGAGATCTGCCGGTCGCGGCGGCGATCGATGATGTCGTTCAGGCTCATGCCGAAGCCGTAGAGCCCGACCGAGATCATCGCGACCAGGAGCATTCGCACGACGTCCAGATGCCCGCCGAATGCGTCCCCTTCGCCCAGGTGTGCCCGGGTGAAAAGGAGCAACGCGCACTGACTGTCGGCGATGGCCGTGAAGACCAGCGCCATCCGCGTCAATTGAAGCAGTGTCAACAGGCGTTGTGACAACCCGACCAGCATCAGGCGGAATTGGAAGGGAGGGACGAAGGGAAGGCAAATCTGATTGACGGAATTGGATGAGATGGGGGTGGCCGTCTTCTTTGCGGAGTCCCGTGAACGACGCGGACCGTCCTCTTAGCATTCCCTGGGAACGCCGACGTCCCCGTCGGCCTTCCGGGTCAAGCCGACGACGATGTCGGCGTTGCGGTATTGCCAACAAGAAGCGCGGAACCCAAGAGGCGCGGGCATCCCGTGACGCCATCGTTATCATCGCGGCCGCGAATCGCGGCCGTTCCGAAGTTATGATGCGCCGATGAGCACCGCCATCCCCGAATACACGCCCGCCGAGTTGCCCGACGACGCTAAGGTGGCCGTCGTCGCGGCCCGGTTCAATGCCCATATCGTTGACGAACTGCTTTCCGGCTGCGTGCTTCGGCTCGGGTTGCTCGGCCTGGGAGAAGAGCGGGTGGAGGTCTATCGCGTGCCGGGCGCGTTCGAGCTGCCCGTGGCGGCGAAGGTGCTCGCCGGCCGCCGTCGCTTCGCGGCCGTCATCTGCCTGGGGGCGGTCGTCCGGGGTGATACGCCCCATTTCGAGTACGTCGCCGGCGAATGCGCCCGCGGCTGCCAGCAGGTCGCTGTGACTGAAGGGCTCCCCGTCATCTTCGGTGTCCTGACGACGAACACGGAACATCAGGCCCTGGAGCGGATCGACCCCGACGGCCCCCACGGCCACGCCGGCCGCCGCGCCGCCGAGGCGGCGGTGGAGATGATCGTGATGGTGAAGAGCACAATCATAGATTGATTCGCTGTTCGTTGCCTCGATCGTCGCTGGCCCGGGGCCCGCACCGGGACGGTCGGTTGAGGTGGTGATGGTTACCTGTATGCCCCGGCCTCGTCCGCGGCCGCCGACCCGATGTGGCACGCACACTCCGTGTGCGGTCCGCCCCCGTCCAAAGACGCCGCGGTTCCAGATCGCGGCGGACGGCACATGGAATGCGCCTGCTACTTTGTGACGAACCGTCGTTTGTCGTTCGACGCCGGGCGATCGGCCGCCCGCCGGGTGATTCCACGGCGGCGGCCGGGCGCGCGTCGATCACTTCTTCTTCGGCGGCGGCGCCTGCTTGGCGGCGATCGCCTGCTTCTTCTTCTGGTCCGCCTGATTCGTCTTCGCCGACTTCTGATCCGCTTGCTTCTTCGCGGCCTTCGGAGATTTGTCGCCCATGATCGAAATGCCTTTCGTTCAAAACGCCCCCGCCCGGATCATACACATTTCTCACTGCTTCGGATTCGTCACACACCGTTGTTCAGGGTTTGAACGCGGTCTCCTCCGTCTTGGGGATGGGGGGAAAACGGGAGAATCCCCGTTTTAGCCCGTTTCCGGCATGAACGTCGGCATCACGATGCCGCGGGGTGGGTCGGCCGGGCCGCGGGCTTGCATGAGGTGGATCTCTGTATTTCGAAGGCCCCATTGATAGAGCCGCCGCACCAAGTCGCCGCTGGCGGCCGGGGCCAGCAGCGTGGGGGCGCCGCCGCGGTGGTGGTTCAGCTCCGCCAGGATCAAGGCCGCGGCCGTTGGCTCTTCCCGCATCACGCCTGGGCCCAGCATTCTGGATCCAGGGTGGTTCACCGAGACCAGAGCGCCCTCAATGCCGCCCGACGTGCCCTCAACGACCGATGTGTGCCAGATCCCCGCCTCGTTCTTCAGGAAGTAGCGCCAGTCCGCCGGTCGCTGGATCCCGGACAACTCGTGCTCCAGGTCCGCGATGGCCGCAGCGTCTTCGATGCTCCCGGCGCGAACGCGTGGCAGCGTGGCGGCGTCGGCGGCGATGCCGGCTTCTGGTACTTTCACGTTCATCGTGTGATAGACCGCGCGCGGCGTGAACCCAACGCGCGTGTAGAGGGAGAAGGAATCGAGGTTCATCGCGCTCGAGACCAGCCGCAGTGGCTTGCCCAGTCGATCGGCCAGGTCGCAGACGTGCCGCAGGACAAGCATCGCCGCGCCGCGGCCGAAGAAATCGGGGTGCGCGTTCATGATCCCCAGCGACACGTGCGTCGGCCGCGGGTGATAAAAGCACGACGCCGCAAGGCGGCCGCCGCTCGCCTCCTCGGCCACCACGCAGCACCCCGGGTCCAGCGCCTCGTAGACTTGCGGGAACAAGAGGCACGACGCCGGCCCGCCCGGGAAACGCCCCGGCTTCCCGGCGGCCGCGTACCACTGCCGGATGGACGCGCAAATCAACTCCGCCACCGCCATCCACTCGTCGTCCCGCATCGCCCGTACGATAAATTCCGCCATGGGTGTCGTCTTAACAGTCACCCAAGCGTGGGACAAGCGTTCAGAGCCGTATCGACTTCGGACCGAAGGTCCGAACCGGTCGGGACCGCGCCGCGCTCCGCCACAGGGCAGGTGAATCGACCGGCGAATGCCGCCTCGCGTCGGAACAGGTGCCGCACGGACCGCCGCGCGGTCCCTGCCGGAAGGCCGACGCCGTACGCAACTCGGCCCGGAGGCTCATCCCTTACACCTCGTCCCCCTCATCAGCGGGGCTCGTCGCGCGGTACTTGAGTTGCGTCATCAGGCAGGTCTCGGCGGCGATGTCGTCGCGCTCGCCGAGATAAACCGGCTGATAGAGCGAGCCGCCGGGGTACGCATACAGATACCGCACCTCAACGATCCGCCCCGCGGCCGGGATCGCGTGGTTCTGAGGCACCGTCACGCTGCCGATGGCGATCCGCTTGCCACTGTCGTCGAGCAGCTCCAGGTTCACGCTTCGCTTGGCGCTCTTGGCCCCGACGACCAGGCACGAACAGCTCGCGGTGAACTTTAGCTTCCGCTGGCTCCCGCCGCTTGCCGGGCGGCCGACCTTGTACGCGGCATCGTGCCGCTTGAAGACGACGCCTTCCTTCCGCTCCCGCCGCAGTTTCTGGAGCATCGCCTGCTTGCCGGCCAGATCGGCGGCGACCGGGGCGATGCGCACGGCGGTGCCGCATGTTTCGGCCAGCGCCATGGCGGTCCGGTATCGGTCGGCGTAGGGCCGCGGCCGCAGGTCGGCCCCGTCCTGCTCGAGCGCGTCGAACAGGTGATAGAGATCGCCGACAGCCTCCCCGTCGAGCACACACTGGCCGGCCGCCACGTTCTGCCGCACCTCGTCCACCACCGTCTGCGGCAACCCGGCGATCAGCCCGGTGCGATTGATACCGACGACCTCCTGACCCGACTTGCGGATGAGCAACCGGCGGCCGTCGAACTTCTCCTGCATCCACCAGCCCGCGTCGGCGAGCAACGCATCGGCCTCGGTTTCGTCGATCGAGTTCAGGAGCTGCGGCAGTACGCCGCTGGCTCGCTCCTCTTTCGCCGTCTGGAGGTAGGGCGTTCCCTCCTCGCCCGGCGAATACCCCTTGGCTGTCTTCTCCTGAACCAGCTTATCGAAAATCTTTCGGGCGGCCGCCAGGTCGAGCGGCTTGGGCGTCTTGCTCCCCGTCTGCAGCGTGCTGCCCCGCCGCCCGAACGCGAAGTGAACGATAAACCCGCCGCCCGACGGTTCCATCACCGCCTGGTACACCTTGTCGCTGGAGCCTTCGCGGTAATAGAGCGTGACGCGCTGGGTTCCCGGGTCGGTGGACATGGTCGTGCCCCGCTGGAGATCGATGTTCGTCGTGACAGGGTGGGAAAGGTACCCGATCAGGACAGGCGTCGGCCAATCAAAATCGTTGTAGCCGCATCGGCCCGCGAGGACGCCGTTCGTGGAGCGCCAAACCTAATAATCCGGCTGCCGCTGCAACTGTGGACGTGGCCGCGCGTGAAGAGAGTGCCGCTTGCCAGGTATGGCCCGATGGCGAAGCTCCTCTTCGCGGCTATCGCGGCCTTGCCACGCGACGGCTCGTCCCCGGGGCATCCCGGTCCGCGGGTCTTCGGCGGTCGAAAGCGTCGAACGGGCCTGGCGGCCCCGATGAAGTCATCATGGGCACCCATTTCACGAGGTTCAACATGCGTCGCCTTCACGTATTCCCGATCGTCAGCCTAATGATGCTCTGCGTCTGTCACGCGACGACCCGGGCCGACAACCCTGTGGAGACGCGGGGCGCGGTGGATTCTGTCACGGTCTACCGCGGCCAGGCCCTGGTCACTCGGCTGGTGGATGTGCCCGGCCCGGCAGGGCTGAAGGAACTGGTCATCACCGAACTGCCGGATGAGGTGCTCCAGGGGAGCATCTACGCTGAATCGGCCGAAGGGGTCGAAGTCCGCTCCGTCAGTTATCGCGTGCGGCCGGTGGAGAAAGACGTCCGCGAGGCCGTCCGCAAGCTCGACGATCAACTGGTCGTCGTGCAGGACAAGATCGCCGCGAACCAGCGGCATCTCCAGGTCCTCGCCGAGCAGCGCGAATACCTGACCAAGCTCCAGCAATTCACCGCCCCGACCGCCATCGCGGAACTGACCAAGGGGATCCTCAACGCCGACACCCTGGAGAAGCTGACGCAGTTCCAGTTCGCCGAGCGAACCCGCCTGGCCGACGATGAGCTGAAATTCGGCCTCGAGCAGCGCACCTTGAACGAGCAGGCGCAGAAGCTCTCGACCGAGCGGTCGCAAATCGCCACAACCTCCTCCCGCCAGGCGCGTGAGGCGCTGGTCTTTGTCAACCTGACCGGGGCGGCCGGCAAGTTGCGGCTGCGCTACCTCGTCGGCAATGCCTCCTGGTCCCCCTCGTACAACATCCGGGCGGCCGCCGCGCGCGACTCGGTCACGCTCGAATACCTGGGCAGCGTGCAGCAGATGTCGGGCGAAGACTGGACGAACGTCGCCATGACGCTCTCCACCGCCACCCCGACGCTCGTCGCCAAGGCGCCGCCGCTTACGGAGTTGAACATCGCGCTGACGCCCGCCCACGGGACGGCGACGGACCTGCAACGCCTCGTCGGCCGCGACTACAAATCGGCCCAGCAGGAGTTTCGCCAGCAGAAGGCGCTGATCGAGAACAGCCGCAACATGGCATCCAACGCCCCCAACGCCGCGCCCCCCGAGGCGGGCCAGTCGCAGCAGGGTGCCGCGTCGCAACCGATGGCGATGGGGACCCCGGGCGCCGACATCACCCTGAACGAGGCGGCCGGCAACCTCCAGATGCTCGACCTGCTCAACAAGGAAAACGTCAGCCGCAGCCCGACCGGCAAGCGCGTCTCGACCGACATGCAGGACGGCCTGGCGGTGACCTACACGCTCCCCAACCGCACCAGCCTTCCCAGCCGCTCGGATCAGCAGCTTCTGCAGATCGGCTCTCTTCCGCTCAAGGCCGAGATGTACAAGGTGGCCACGCCGGTGCTGACGAGCTTCGTCTATAACGAGGCGGTGGTCTCCAACACCAGCCAGACGGTGCTGCTGGCCGGCCCGGTGGCCACGTACGTGGACAGCCAGTTCGTGGGCCAGGGGTTCGTCCCCAGCGTGGCGGTGGGCGAGGATTTCACCGTGGGGTTGGGGATCGATTCCTCGCTTCGCGTCGGCCGCGACCTGGTGGAAAAGACCGAGACGACGCAGGGCGGCAACCGGGTAATCGAGTTCGCGTACCGGATCGCGCTGGAGAATTTCTCCGCCAAGCCGGCCGCCGTCCGCGTGCTCGACCGGCTTCCGGTCGCGAAGGAGAGTGAGATCAAGGTGACACTGTTGCAGCCGGGGAAGGAACTGTCGAAGGACGCCAACTACGAGCGCCAGGAAAAGAAGAAGGGGATCCTCCGCTGGGAGCTGGACGTCCCCGCCCAGGCGATCGGCGCGAAGGCCGTCGCATTCGAGTACCAGTTCCACGTGGAGTACGACAAGCAGCTCTTCATCACCGGGCTGCCGTCGGTGAAGTAAGATTGGCACGAGCATGGTGCCACGGACTTAAATAACGACGCAACTCGATCGAGTGCACAACGAGTCGGAAATGCAAAACGTTGCTCCTTACATCGCAGATCGCATTCGCCGCTCTGCCCCGGAGGGTGCTCCCATCGTTCGAGGATCGACCCCAGTGGTCGCGTTCGGCAATCCGAACACGGCCTGGGTTGCGACTCTCGGCCTGAATCCGAGTAAAGTGGAGTTTCTCGACCCAGACGGCCGCCTGTTTCAGGAAGGTGAGCGGAGGCTTGAGACGCTTTACTCTCTCGGTTGCGCGGACCTGACGTCAGCCCCTGACGCGGTGGTCGAGCGAGTATTGACTGGGTGTAATACCTACTTCGAGCGTCGTCCGTACCGTTGGTTTAATAAGCTCGCTCGCGTGCTACGACCTGTCGGTGCCTCGTATGAGGACGGCACAGCCTGTCACCTTGATCTCGTCCAATGGGCGACAGACCCGGTATGGGGTCTTCTCGACAGCCGAATCCGCGGGACGCTTCTCGATGCTGACCTCCCGTTTCTGCGGCAGCAACTCGCGCAAGAACGGATTCGGCTTCTGCTTTTAAATGGTATGCAGATTGTTAACGCGTGCCAGCAGCGGCTTCTAATCCCGCTTGAAGAATCAGCGCGGCTGACCAGCGGGCGGGTAAGAATTTTTACCGGCCGAACACCCCACGGCATAGTTTGCATTGGCTGGAACATAAATCTCCAGTCGTCGTTCGGTGTCAGTGGGGAGGAGCTGGACAGCATCGGTCAAGTAATTGAATCGGTCCTTCAGTCGGGCCAACGCCTGTGCCAGCAATGAGGCAATCGGCCTTAACATCTAACACTACAGCGCTAATTCAGCGATCAAGCCTTCCCGAATCAGAAAATCCGAAGCACGAAATCCGAAGGAACTCCAAACAAAGGCAAAGCGGAAATCGATACTCGCGATTGAAGCCGGTTTCTTCTTTTCCGATTTCTTATTCCTTCGGATTTCGTGCTTCGGATTTTGACGTTCTTCTGGTGCGCCATTGGCCAAATAGCGCTGTAGTGCTAAATCCTCGGCTTTAAGCCCAGCACGCATTGTGAAAACCCCACGCGGATTGCCACCCCCGGCCCATCGAATCAAAAGTGAAACCGACCCGCATCTTATTCATCGGCAACAGCTTCACGAACCGCAACGACCTGCCGGGAATCGTCACTCGGCTGGCTGCGGCCGCGGCGCCGCCAATAGCGCTGGAGACCGATCGGGTGATCGCCAACGGCCGGGCGCTGAAGACGCACTGGGAGCGAGGGGAGGCGCTGAAGGCGATCCGGTCGTCGAAATGGAGCTTCGTCGTCCTTCAGGAACAGAGCACCTTGCCGCTCAAGAACCCCGCTCGCATGAAGCAGTTCGTCGAGCGGTTCGACCAGGAGATCAAGGCTCACGGCGCGACGACAGTGCTCTACATGACCTGGGCGCGGCGGCAGGAGTGGGGGCGGCAAAAGGAGCTGAGCGATGCCTACACGTCCATCGGCCGCTCCATCGGGGCGACGGTCGTACCCGTTGGCGACGCGTGGCAGCGACTGCTGAAGGAGCGGCCGAACCTCGTCCTCCACGACAAGGACAACAGCCACCCCAACTATGCAGGCTCCTTCCTGGCCGCTTGCGTGTTCTTCTCGACCTTGTTCAATCGAAGCCCCCTTGGGCTTCAGACAAGCGACGCGGGATCCTTGGAGCGATTCGGCCCCGATATCGCCCGGACGCTCCAGCAGGCGGCTTGGCCTGCCACCCAGGCGCGCCAGACGCGGCCGCCGCCGTAGCCTGCGCGGCCGCCCTAGAATGCGGCATGAAACCGCATCGAATCGAGCCGGCGGCCGGGCAGGAATCGGTCTGGGACTACCCGCGGCCGCCGCGGCTGGAGCCGACGCCGCGCCGGCTCCGGGTCATCGTCGCCGGCCGCGTCATCGCCGACACCGTCCGCGGCCATCGCATACTCGAGACCTCGCACCCGCCGGTCTACTACATCCCGCGCCAGGACGTCGATGCCGCCTGCCTCCGTGCCGTTGGCGGCATCACCGCCTGCGAGTGGAAGGGGACGGCGAGTTACTTCGACGTCGTCGTGGGCGACGTCATCCGCCGAAGGGCCGCCTGGTCTTACCCCGACCCAACGCCCGGCATGGAGCCGATCCGCGATGCCATCGCCTTCTACGCTGCGCTTGCGGATCAATGCACTGTCGATGGCGAGCCGGTCACGCCGCAGCCCGGCGGCTTCTACGGCGGATGGGTCACGCCCGACGTCGTCGGCCCGTTCAAAGGCGGCCCGGGCACCAACGGGTGGTGACCGGCCGCTCGACGCCCGCCGCACCGGTCGCGCCGCACCGGCCCCGGCGCACCGGCGCCGTGGTAAAGTGGCTGGATGAACGCATTCTTCCTGGAACTGGGGCGTACCGTCGAGGAGCGTTGGAAGCGCGAAAACTTCTCTCTGGCCAGGTTCCCCGAGATCGCCCGCGCCGCCCTCGATGAGCGTCCGCCAGCCAGGGCCGTCGATCTGGCGGCCGCCATGCGCGAGTTCCTGCTGAGTGACGACCAGCCCTTTCAAACCGATTCCGAGTTCGGCGAGCCCGAGCTGATCGCCTACAGCCACCCACGGTTTTACATCCAGCTCCTCTTCTGGATGGACGGAACGACCGCCATCCATCAGCACGAGTTTTCCGGCGCCTTCCACGTCATGTACGGCTCGAGCATCCACGCCCAGTACGTGTTCGAGAATGTACAGCCGATCACCCCGTACCTGCGGGTCGGCGACCTGCGCATGAAAAAGGTCGAGCTCCTGGAAGCGGGGCGGACCGTGCCGATCGTCTCTGGCCCGCAGGCGATCCATTCGCTGTTCCACCTGGATTCGCCGTCGGTGACCGTCGTGGTGCGGACCCAGCACGACCCGGGGACGGGGCCGCAGTTCAACTACATGCCGCCGCACGTCGCAATCGACCCGCACTTCAGCGACAAGCTCACGATGCGCCGCAAGCAACTGCTCGACATCTTGGAGCAGGTCGAAGACGCAAGCTACGCGGCCGTCGTGACGGCGATGATCGAAGACCTCGATTTCGAGCGCGGCTTTTCCATCCTGCATCATTGCATGGCCTACGTGCGGCACCTCGACCAATGGCCCCCCATCCTGAAGGCGTTCGAAAAGAAGCACGCCGCTCTCGCCACCGGCGTCGCCGCGAGCCTTGAAGAAGACGCCGCCGATCCGTCATCAAGAGCCTCCGCGCCACGGTCCTCGAGCCCGAGCACCGGTTCTTCCTGGCATTGCTGATGAATGCCCCCACCCGCGACGACCTGCTGGCCCTGGTGTCGCAACGTTTCCCCGCCGAGGTTCCCGAAGCCGTCGTGTTGCGCTGGGTGGAGGAGCTGACCGAGGCGACTGACGTGGGGGCCACCATTCTCGACGCCTACTTCCCCGACACGCTCGACGTCGAGCCCGATGCCCAGCCCGAGCTGTTCCTGGCGGCGTTCCGCCACTTCTTCAAGCGCGACAAGAAGCGGCCGCCGGCGCTGCGAGACCTCGCAGCCGCGGAGGTCGAAGAACTGCGGGCCGTTTTCGATCGCTCAGCACTGGGGCTTCTGACGCTGTAGAGTCGCCGCAAGGCGTATATTCGTGACGACAGCGATGCGCGGACAGTATTGATGGTTTCCAATTTCTTTCCCCCCCCCCAGTCCCGATTGCGTCGCGGCGACGTTGACCCGGTCACTGACTGGGGCTTGTCAGTGCGGGTCGATAGAATCAGGTATCAACTCGTAAATTCTTCGAGTGAAATAAGGCAAAAATGATCAAATTCGCATCGACCGTTTTCGACCTGCTGCGGCGGATGGACGCCGAAGCCACTGTCCGGGCCGATGGGTCCCCGACCGGGCTCAGCTGGTACGGCGGCCACTACAAGCCTGAGCAAAAACGGCCGCGCACGGAAGTGGCCTGGTCGAAGCGCTTGGCCGAGTTATTGCCCCAGCATGGCTATCCCACACGGGCCGAGGTTCCATATCCTGCTTCGCCAAAGTGTCGGTGCGATGATGTGATCGTGCTTCCAGATGGCAAGAAGCTATGGCTCGAAGTCAAAGGCGCCTGGAAGCAGTATTGGCTCGATCAGGGCGGTTCGTGGATCTACCGCTCATACCTGCTGCATCCGCTCCTGCCCGGACTGGACGCTAGCAAAACACACACGGTGCCGCTGGATCTCCGCAAACTTGATCCACTGCGCCCGCCCGATGCGGACCGCGTCGCGATCCTTCTGATCGGATTTGATCGATCCGACAATCACATGGATGGCGATGTGGCCGAGTTGGTGCGGATGGCCTGTCTCGACGGTGAGCCGTGGGAGGGGGCCGAAGACCGCTGGCCCGACCCATATCGGCCAGGCTTCAACGTCCGCTGCTGGCTGTGGCACCGTTCGACGGCGCGTGCCTCAGGCAGAGGGCGAGAAAATCCTTCGCTTCGGCGTCGAAGGCGGCGGCAGTGCGATCTTCCGCGTTATTTCCAACGGAAAGCCGCGATACTACGTCGAGACTGGCGGAATGGGTATGGACGAGAATGACGATGAGGTATGGCGTCATAACCGGTACGGCCCCTTTCATGGCATTGAGGACCTGCTGCGCTGGCATTCGCCGGATGGCTCGTGGGTATGCGCGTACCCGACCGCTGTTCATCCTGATATTCGGAACCTGATCTGGCGTCTAGCTGAAGGGGTCGCAGCCGGCCTGAGGGATTCAAAAAGGCAGCAATGGGAGGAGCGCACACGTAGCAAATGGCAGCATAAGTGCAATTCGCAAATCGATCCCGTTTGAGGCGTGACGCATACAGTGCCCCCGTTTTTGTTCCCCTGCGATCGTCGAGATCCGCGGTCCCGCCCGTGCCATGCGGCTCAGAAGGTGCCGCTTTTGTGTCGGCGTGAGGCGCAGAGGCTTGGCCAACTCGCCCAATCGTACGGCGCTGAGCCGGCGAATCTGGGGATAGGCCAGCAGACGGGGTTCGAGCTGTCCAAGGGCAATGGCCATCGCTGTATTCTATTTCCGGCTAATCACCGCAAAGGCGATTACCTAAAAACAGAATACTAAGTGCAGTAAGCACTGGATGCTACACGTCGGTTCGGAGAGCACGGCTGTGGTGGGCTTATGGCTGCCGCCACACATCACTCTGCCTAAGCATTGGTGAAATGGCGTCGTTCGTTGGGCACGGGTGTCTGCTCCATCGGGCACACTCCATGTTTAACGCCGGCAGAAGAGGGTAGTCTGGAGGTCGTGCTTCTGGCAGACGTCGGAGCTGGGGGCCTTCTCGCGGAGGATGGCGAGCTTCCGAGCTCCGACGAATGAGCGGCCGACCGGCTCCACGGCGAAGTCCACCGGACGCTTCGAACCCCTAAAACATTATTGACGCGACGCCGGACCCCTTGCGGCGTTAGTAAAGAACGCTTGACCAGCGTCCCACAGTAGATAAGATTTCTTTACTAACGAAATCAAACTGGAAAGGGTCATTACGAGTCATGCCACGGGTGACCGGCGCCTATCGGATTACGCGTTTGGGTGGCGAGGAAGTCCGTGCATTCGTGCCGACGCCGCTTCCACCGGTCGAACCGTCTCTTGTGTTGGGCCCCGCACTGACTGAATCTCTCGGCGCCGCCATGACCGCTCTGGGCCATCTCTCCGTGGCCGCCGAGATGGTGGCCAGCCCCGAGTGGTTCCTCTACGGCTTCGTCCGGAAAGAAGCCCTTATCACGTCGCAGATCGAGGGGACTCAGGCGACGCTCCAAGACGTTATGGCGTTCGAGGCCGGGCAAGCCGCCGAGCGGCCGGATGACGTGCAGGAGGTTTGCAATTACGTCGCCGCCCTGAACTACGCGCGACGTGAAATCGCCAGCCCAAAGGGACTGCCGCTCTGCACTCGTCTGCTGTGCGAGGCACACAGGCGGCTCATGGACGGGGCACGGGGCAGCGACAAGGAGCCCGGAGAGATCCGGAGGTCACAAAATTGGATCGGCGGCACGCGGCCGGGGAACGCCCGGTTCGTCCCACCGCCGCCCGGAGAAGTGGCCGAGGCGATGTCGGCGCTTGAGAAGTGGATTCACGCTAAAGACCCGCTTCCACCGCTGGTGCGGGCGGGCCTTGCCCACGTGCAGTTCGAGACGATTCATCCGTTCCTGGACGGCAACGGCCGCATCGGCAGGCTGCTCATTGCACTGCTCGTCGAGCACTGGGGGCTCTTGAAGTCGCCCTTGCTGTACTTGAGCGTCTCGTTCAAGCGGCACCGCGAGGAGTATTACCGGCGGCTCAGTGCCGTTCGGACAGACGGCGACTGGGAAGGTTGGACCGGGTACTTCCTGGACTGCGTCCGCGAAGCCGCCGAGGATGGCGTGTCGGCCGCCCAACGGCTTTTCACGTTGATCGCCAAAGACCGCATCCGTCTGGCCAACCATCCCTCCGCCACCGTGCCCGCCATTCGTCTATTTGAGGGGCTACCGGCCCATCCTGTCGTCACTCTGGCGAGCGCCATCAATCTCCTGAACGTGACGAAGCCAACGGCAAGTAAAGCGCTTGACTCACTCCAACAGGCCCATATTCTCCGCGAGACCACAGGCAAGCGGCGGGACCGCGTTTACGCGTACCGGGCCTATCTGCAGGTGCTGACGACCGATACGGAGTGAGCCGCGCTGCGCCGAGTCAGTCTCGTGGAATGTTCGCATTTCGACGCGATTATCCTACCTGTCCCCTTCTCGACCCCCAGACTGAATGTCGCGGCTCACCGTATTCGAGCTCAAGCGTCCAGGTCTTCAAACCGGAGTTGCTGGCCCGCATGTGTTCCTTTCTCTTTCCATCTCCACCCAGCGGCGGCCCAGTTGTTCCGCGACGATCCCGTGGAGCGTTAAATGGGACGGCAGTGCCACGAACGGGGCCGCGTGGTTTCTGGACGGTATGGCCGTCCTCAAGCATGCCGGATAGAATTACCGATAGATGCGCATAAGTATCGGTACTTAATCCGCCATGCGAACACGCGACCCAACTTCGCTCACCGAGCTTTTTTGGCGGCACCGCGGTCTGCTGCGAACGAGTCAAGCGATTGCTGCCGGCATCCATCCTCGGAGCCTGTATGCGATGCGGGATAGCGGGGTCGTCGAGCAGCTCGGCCGCGGCCTTTACCGTCTGGCCGAACTGCCTCCACTGGGCAACCCCGATCTGGTGGTCGTGGCCGCAAAAGCTCCCCTGGGCGTTATCTGCCTGATCTCCGCGCTGTCGTATCACGACATCACAACCCAGATCCCGCACGAAGTTTTTCTGGCCCTGCCAAAAGGGGCAGAGCGGCCCAGGCTCCAACACCCGCCGGTACGTCCTGTCTGGTTCGGGGGGAAGGCTTACAGTGAGGGTGTCGAATCGCACAAGACCGACGGGGTCATCGTTCGTGTGTACGGCATCAGCAAATCGCTGGCCGACTCGTTCAAGTTCCGCAACCGAATTGGGCTGGAGGTCTGCCTGGAGGCGCTCAAACTGGCGCAGCGGCGGCGAAAACTCGACGTGGAAGAACTGATGCATTTCGCCCGCATTTGCCGGGTCGAGAAGGTCATCCGCCCATATGTGGAGGCGATCCTGTGAACGACGGCACCCCGAAGAACATGTCGGCCTCGGTTCACCAGAGACTGCTTAACGAAGCGAGGCGTTCCGGAAGACCGTTCAACGAGATGCTCCAGTACTTCGCAATGGAGCGGTTTCTGTATCGCCTGTCGCTCACTCCCCACGAAAGACGATTCCTGCTTAAAGGTGCAATGATGCTAAGGGTGTGGCGGGTGCCGCTCTCCCGCCCGACCATGGATATCGACCTGCTGGGTCGTACGGTCAACCAGCCAGAACAGATCGTTGCCGCGATGCAAGCGGTCCGCGCTGCGACGGTTGAGCCGGACGGGCTGCACTTCGATCCAACCAGCATGACGGGTGAGCCGATCGCCGAAGACGCGGAGTATCAGGGCGTGCGGGCCACCTTCAGGGCAAGCTTGGGCAACGCCCGAATCTCAATGCGGATCGACGTCGGTTTCGGTGACATCGTTCGGCCTCGCCCACAGGCGATCGAGCTTCCGACCATACTCGATTTCCCCGCACCCCGCTTCCTGCTTGGCTTGTGGAAGTGAAGCCGCCCGCACAAAGAAGCGGCTGGCATCGCAGCCCTGTTGTCAAGAAGTAGAAATGTCACCGCGCAAGCCGAAATAGAAATGTCACCCTGCCTTCTTCCCACCCGCTGGTAAGCCACGCGCAGGCGCAGCCGGAGCGGGGCTTACCAGCGGACGCCGTCCGACCGCCGACTCACGATTCCACGGATGATCCACGCTCGGCTTGTACTTCCGGTTGTTCACCGCCGCCTTCTTCGCTCGCTTCGGGGCCGCAGGCCGACCCGCAAGCTCCGTGAACCCGAGCTTCCGACCTCCGTGCTCCACCATCAACCGGCCGTCCGCCAGGTGCTTGATGCGCACCCGGCGGCCCGCAAGCCGCAACCCACCGTGCTCCACGCCGATCTGCAGCCAACGGTTCTGCCAACGCACGCACCAGTCATGCCCAACCACTCGCTCCTCATGCACGCACAGCACCTCCTCCAATGCCAGCCCCGAATCCAGCGGCCGGTGCAGGTCCCGTTCGTCCACCGCCTTCACCGCGTAACGCCCGTTCAAGTCTTTCAGGAACTCCCCCTCCAGCAGCCCGTTCGCCTGGGCCATGTCATTGATCCCCCGCAGCCGCAGCTCCTTCACGAAACGGTCCTGGAACACCGCATTGCGACGCTCCACACGACCCTTGGCCTGCGGGCTGTGCGCACAGATCAACTCCACCCCAAGCTCCTTCATCGCACGCCCAAACTGCGTCGGCTTCTCCGGGTGATCGTCGTCCCGGTAGATCGAATGACGATCCACGTACAACGATCGCGGCAGCCCCCTACGCTTCATCCAGCGACCCACCACGTCGAACGCCGCCTCCGTCGTCTCCGCCGGGTAAAGCCTCGCGTACGTCTGGTTCGTCGCGTCGTCGATCACCACCATCAGCACGCACTTCCCCGCCCCCTTCCTCCCTTCAAACCAGTCGTGGTGGCTCCCGTCCATCTGCAACATCGAACCCAGGCTCGCACGACGCTCGCGACGCTTACGGTGCTTGCCCCGACGCCGCCGACGCTCCCATAGCCCTCGCTCCTTCAACAACGCCGTCAGCGTGTCCGGGCACAGCACCAACCCCGACTCCGCCAACTTCTCACACGCCAGCGTCGGACCGAAGTCCGCGTACTTCTCCTGGTGCAACTTCACCGCTCGCTCACCCACCTCCTCCGCCAATCGCCGGTTGCTCGCACGCCCTCGCAGACGATGCACCAGCCCGACATCCCCCTCCGCCCGGTACCGCTTCCACACACGCCGCGCCTGCCGCAAAGAAACCCCCATCAACTCCGCCGCCTCCGCAACCGTCAGGTCACCTCGCTTCAACCGACCCATCGCCTCCAAACGAACCCGTTCCGATACCGACATCCGAAGCTCCATCCGCCAGGTTTAACCCAGCCTCGATGGGGACACTTCTACTTCGGCTAAGGGGTGACAATTCTACTTCGGTACAACAGGCTGGCATCGCAGCCCCGTGGTTTCTCATCCGCTCCACGGTATCCTGTTGAGTTATGAGCCAGATGAAGCCACTCAGGGAACTTCTCCGTGCAGCGGGTCATCGACTTCCCGAAGGCTGGCTCTACCTGCCCGCCAACCGCAATTGGACGCTGGACACGGATGGCATGGTCATCGACATCGACTCTTTGACCGATACCGAGATGTTTGATGAGGATACCCCGCTCGTGGCCCACTCGAACGGCCTGATCTCTACCTTGGACGCCGCCACCATTGAAGACATCCATAAGGCCGCTAGAACCCTGCAAGACCCCCCCTCGGACGATCTACTGCTCGAAGCCTTCATGTACTACCACCGCTTCGACGCCTTTCTGCCGAGCGTCGGCGCACCTGACCCGCCGCCTGCTCACGTTGTGATCCACAACATCGACCGGAGATTTTACGACTCCTTGGGGCCGGAAGACGGGTCGAGGAAATGCAGAAAGGATGGATGCCAGCGAGGCGTCGTGTCTTTGAGCGTCTTGTGCCGGGTACACCACTTTGAAAGCGTGCGGGGAAAACCCTGCCCTTTCGATGATTAACCGTCCGGTCGGAACTCACCTGTCCAAAACTCTGTCCAGAACCGAAAAGAATCACTGTTTCTCACCTTTTTTCACACGTCGGCGGGGATTCAAATTCCCATATACGCCTCAGGTCGGCCTCTGGCCCGACGAAGAGTAGCACCGTGACCGTGCCGCTCATTCCGTGTCGAAAGTTGATCCCAAGATTTGGGCAGTAGGGAGAGCGAACAGGAGGAAAAGAAATTGGGTCAAACTGTACCCAAAAGGACGGTTAAAACCGCCTCTTTTGGGTACAGCCAACCCGATTTCCACCGCAATAAAGCGGTTTCAGTACCCCCAAGGGGAGTCGAACCCCTGTATGCAGACTGAGAATCTGCCGTCCTAGGCCACTAGACGATGGGGGCTTTGGGAGGCGATCGGAGACGCCTAGGTGAGGAGGATTATTGCGTCGGGGTTGCGCGGCGTCAAGGGTCGGGGGCGGTGGTTTGGCTGGCAGCCGGCGCGTCGGGAAGGGAGCGGGCGGCACGGCCTTAGGCGGCCGCTTGTCGGGGTGGGGCGGGGGGGCGTAGACTGATTCGCTCATGACACTGCAACCTTTACCGACGGGGCCGCGGGCGCAGGAGGGGGGAGCGGGGGGCGGTGTCGATGTCGTTCGGGCGGGGGGCGAGAATCGCGGGTTGCGGCGGTTTCGGGCGCGGTGGTTGGCGCTGCTGGGGGCGACCCTCCTTGCCCTGTATCTCTGCTGGCTCATGTTGCAGCCGTTTGTGGAAGTGCTGCTCTGGGCTACCGTTCTGACGATCGTCTTCTATCCGATTCATGCGCGGATCGTGCGGCGGATGGGGCAGCCGGGGTGGGCGGCCATGGTGAGTTGCATCCTGGTCGTGGGCGTGATTGTTTTGCCGCTGGCGGGGGTGACGCTCGCGGTCATTGCCGAGGCGCAGGGGACGGGGGATTACCTTAAACACCATGCGGACGGGCTGATCGACCCGAATCTGCCGGCGATTCGGTATCTGCGGGAGCACAATGTCGATGTCCCGGCGATGCTGTCGGTCAGCAGCCTGGTGGACCGGTTTCAGAGCGCGTGGGGGGAGATCGCCAGCCGCACGGCGGGGGTGGTGGGGAATGTGGTGGTCATCGTCTTCAAGGTGATCTTTATCGTGCTGACGATGTATTACCTCTTCCGCGACGGGGAACGCATCCAGGCGGCCCTTCAGGAAGGGTTGCCGCTGGAGCGGGCGCAGTCGCGGCGGATCTTCGATCGGACCAAGGAAGTCATCAGCGCCAGCATCTACGGCGTGCTGATCGTCGCGTCAATCCAGGCCGTGTTTGGCGGGCTCGCGTTCTGGGTGCTGGGGCTGCCGTCGCCGCTGCTGTGGACGGTGGTGCTCTTCTTCCTGTCGATGATCCCGATGGCGGGGAGCTTTATCGTCTGGGTGCCGGCGTGCGCGTTCCTCGCCCTGTCGGGGCATTGGGTGAAGGCAATTGTGCTGGCGGCCTGGTGCGCGGGCGTGGTGGGGATGATCGATAACGTCCTGCGGCCGAAGCTCGTCGGAGCGCGGACGCGGCTGCATGAGCTGCTCATCTTCTTCTCGGTATTGGGCGGGTTGCAGGTCTTTGGGCCGGTGGGGCTGGTCGTGGGGCCGGTCGTGGTGGCGATCACGCTGGCGCTGATCGACGTCTTCCGCAAGGCGGATCGATTGGTGGCGCCTTCGGAGCCGACGCTGATCGAGCAGCAGGCGGCGCTGCGGAACGTCCCGCCGGAGCCTGGCAAGGAGGGGACGGTGCTGGCGCTGCTCGGCGGTCTGGCGGAGAACGAAGCGGCGAAAGCGCCGGTGCCGATGACGGTCCCCGGGCCGACGTTGCACGAGGCCGCCGCCCATGCGCCGGTGGGGCCGAGCCCGTCCGCGGGGACGGGGTCGTTTGTCACCCCGGGGGCGTGAGCTTGGGCAGGCGGGGGATTGCATCACGCCGGCCTCTACCGACCGTGGAACGGATCAAGGCAGGCAAGAGCACGATCAAGCAACCGAGGGTCATCGCACCCGGTCTGGCAGGGAGGCGCTCGTCGAGAAGGTTCTCGCGTTATAAAAAAAGTTTCCCCACGAAGGCTCGCCAGACGCCTCGCGCGCGCCTCGGGTTTTTACTTGTGGCGGCGTCGATTCGCCGAGTATTGTCCTCGCATCGTCAGCGCGGGGCGATGGCCGTTCGCTTTCCGGCGGCCGGTCGCTCTCCGGTTTGTGCTGTGTCGGGTCTGATCCGTTCCGCCATGTTGCTTGAAAAGTTGAAGGGGCTACGCGAATGAGCAGGCCATCACGAAGTTGTCGGGCCGGCGGCTTTACGCTGGTCGAGTTGCTCGTCGTGATCGGGATCATCGCGCTGCTGGTGTCGATCCTGCTGCCGTCGCTCAACAAGGCGCGGCGGGAGGCGCGGCGAACGCAGTGCCTGTCGAATTTGCGTCAGCTCGGCCAGGCATTGCAGATGTACGTCGGGGAGAATCGCCAGTCGTTCCCGACGCATCAGAACTGGGGGGATCTGGTCGGTAAGCTGGGGACGCAGTCGCGATATGACCGGGCTGGGGGCAGCGGGTTCGCGGGCGAGGCGGGGATCGCGGAGGAGCGGCCGCTCAATCATTACCTGAAGGTCCCGGCCGTCTGCCACTGCCCCGAGGACATCGGCGACACGTTCTGGACCGACACCATGAACTGCTTCGAATGCTACGGGACGAGCTACCTGGTTCAATGGAACAGCGACTCGTTCGGAATCATGCATGTCACGGGGAACTTCAACGGCTCGTCGGGGACGCGGCCGCTGAAGACGAGCCAGCTCCGGGACGCGACGACGAAATTTGTGCTGGGGGACTGGAACTTCCATCCGAACCGGCCGCTGACCCAGCCTCGGACCCTGTGGCATGATGCGCACGGGCAGCGCCGGCAGAACATGTTGTTCGCCGACGGGCATGTCGAGAACTTCGCCTTCCCGGCTTCATACGACCTGCCGCCTATTTCGACGAATAGCACGACGGTGGATGCGAACCGCGGGTATTGGTGAGAACTTTCCGAGGTTCGGAGTCTGGAGCCACGGATTGCTCGGAAGGCGCGGTGGTTTCACGAGCGAGGTGTTTGCCGTGTCAATCCGGAGGTGGCCGTCGTGACGCTCCCGCTGAGCGGCGTTGAGCCGGGTCGCCGGGTCGTTAGTTCTTGGGGGCGTCGCCGCGCGGGCGAGTCGTGTCGGGGGAATCGGCGCGGGGGCGAGCGCTTTCGGGGGCGCCGCCGGCGGCCGCCCGGTCACGCATGAGGGTCTGGAGCTTTTCCTGCTGCTCGGGGGTGAGGATGTCCTGAATCTTCTTGCGGTTCTCCTCCATCATCGCGCGGATCTTCTCCTGGGACTCGGTCATGAGAGTTTGAATTTTTTCCTTCTGTTCTGAGGTGAGGTCGAGCTTTTCCATCGCGGCGCGGAAGGCGAGGAGGCGGCCGCCCGGGCCGTCACCCGCGGCGGCCGGGCCTCGGCCGGCGCCGGCTTCACGAGCGGCGGGGTTGCGGGGGGCGCCCGTGTCGCGGGAGGCCATCTTCTCGGCAAGCGTCTTCTTCTGCTCGTCGGTGAGCGCTTCCATGACGCCTTCCCTGAGCGACTTCAACGTCTTGGCGATGCCGGTCATCCGTTCCTGGGGGTCGGAGCCGGGGGCGGCGCGGAGCGAGTCAAGGTCTTTGCGGGCGGTCTCAAAGAGAGGCTGGATCTTGGTTCGCTGCTCGTCGGTCAGGCTCAGGTCGGCCAGGGCGGTGCGGAAGCGTTGCATCTCCCGCTCGCCGCCGCCGCCGCGAGCGGCTTCGGGGCGTTCGGCCGGCGCATCGGCGGCACGGGCAAGGGGCGCGAACGAGGGCAGGGCAAGGGCGCTTAGGGTAAGAGCGCTGGCGATATAAGCGGATCGCAGGTGGGTTCGGGTCGTCATTGAGGATCTCCTTCGAATGAAGTGCCCGGGGCGACCCCGGCGCGACGTATTGAACGGGGTCAGCTCGGCGGGGCTGACCGACGTTGGGAGAGCGTGCGTTCTCCAGGCTAACCGGCAAACGAGCGGCCCGCCCGAATATTGCGATCGAGCTGACGAGCCCGACGCCGCCATCATCCGGCTCTGGCGAGTGGGCCGTTCCAGTCAAGATCGCGGGCGCCAATCGCTGTTATCCGATGTGCCGCCGGTGCCCTCACCGGCGGCCCTTCCATACGGTCGGCAAACACCGCCGGTGAGGGCGCCGGCGGCACTTATCGGGGGGGCGTCCCCGATACTCCTCCATAGGACGAGCCACTCAATAACAGCGCGTGATCACGCGCTCTTCTGATCCCCTTTTCCCCCCGGTACGCCGCGGGGAGAGGGCAAGGGTGAGGGCGTCGTCATCGGTCAGAAACGCTGTGAACGCGAGGGATTATCGACAAACCCGGACCCCCGCTCCCAATCCCTGTCACCCGTAAGACCGGTGGCGAGGGGACTTGGAGAGCAGATTCGACGGCGTTTGTTTGCTTTAGTTCTTCATCGCTCCGCGGAGGACGTGGACCTTTCCATCGCCGGTCGCGTAATAGAAGCCGCCGTCGCAGGCCTGGATGTCCGTCTTGATGCCGCTCTTATCGGTGATCGGGACGGAGTAGCTCAGCGTTCCGCTCTCGGCGCCGGAATCGGCGTTGGCACGCGGCCGCCGGCTGTAGGCCATGAAGGTGATCTGGGTCGGGTCGGCGATGTCCGGCGTGTTCGACCGGCCGGGCCGGGAGAACGCGGCGACATGATTCTGGCCGACGAACATGTCGATGTACCGGGGCGTGTCCAGAGCGGCCTGGCCCATCGGGATGTCGTAGGCGAGGTCCTGGATCGTCCCGGGCCAGGTCTCGGCGGGCTTGTCGAGGTTGTAGGCGAACAGGTGCTTGGGGCCTTGCACATACAAATGCGGGCCGACGACGTGTAGGGAGACGTTCCAGTCGGTGGAACCGGTGGTGAGGATGCGGTCGATCTCCTTATGCGACCCGTCCGCGCCGGTGTATCGCAGCGTCAGGGGCTGGCCGGTCTCGAGGGAATGAATGCGAACCCATTTGAAGTTCGGCACCACGGCGACGCCCGGCGGCAGGGCGCCGGCGCCGGGGGCGTTGTCGGCCAGGGCGAGGATTCGGCCTTCGGCGATGACGAGCTGATCGGCCTGGGTCGCCCCGACGTAAATCGGCTGGCCAGCCTGGCCGACGATCGTCTTCTCCTCCTCGCCCCATCCTTTGTACAGGTCCTTCAGGACGAGTCGATCCGGCAGCGTGTAGACGAGCGTGCCATCGGGGGAAAGGGCAAGGTTGATCGGCACGACAGGGAACGCGCCGTTGTTCGCCTGGGTGTAGAACGATTTAGCCGGGCCCAGAAAGCGGCCGCTGAAGGTGTCCAGCGCGAACAGGCGGACGGTGAGATCGTCCGAGACCTTCACCACGGTGAAATCCTCCGTGGCGACCAGCCTGTCCGGAGCGCGGTCGGCGAGGCGGGCCTGCCAGGCGACGCGGCCGGGGGTTGCGCCCGCGAGGTCCGCCGACAGCAGCCGCCCGGTGCTGGTGGAGATCAGGACGCGATCGCCCACCGGGCGAACGTCGGTGACCGACTCTTCCGCCGGCTCGCCGGCGGGGGCCGGCGGGGCGTTTTGCGCCACGCCCACGCCCTGCGGGCCGACCTGGATCTGGATCATCTGGCCGTTGTTGAACCTTGGCCGGCCGAACCCGCCGCGAACCCTGCCGCCGACGTTCACCACCGCGCCGCCGTTGAGGACGACGGCGCCGTTCTGGAACATCCCGTTGTTGAGCTGATTGATCGCGACGCCGGGCGTGCCGTCATTGGTGCGGACGACCGGCAGCGTGCCGAGCTGCGCGACGTCGATCTGCCAGAGCTGGGCGGCGTTTTGGCCATCCAGCGCGATGACTTTCCCGCCCGCCCAGAGGATCGCGGTATCACCGGCCCAGGCGACCCCGCCCGGCCGCGGCAGGGCCGCGGGCGGCTGGGCGGCTGGCGCGGTGGTCGGGGCGGGCTTGTCCGGCTTGTCGGGTTTGAGGCTGAGAGAGCCGAGAGGCGTGTTGTTCGTCGCCCCGGCGGCCGCGGCGAAGACCGAGATCACGCCGGGCGGGGCGTAGGTGACGACGCGATCGGCTCGTGCGAATTCGCGCGCGGTCGAACCAGCGCGGTGGCGCCGGGGAGGATCGAGTTCGCGTCGGTCGGAAGGAAGGGGGTGGGGTATCTCCTGGCGCCTGCGGTGTCGCGGTTGTTCGGCGCCAGTGGGAGCCGGAAGTCGGGGAGGGCTTTGGCGGCTTCGGTCGCGTGGACCGCGCGGATTTCATCCAGGGCCGTGGGGAAGGGCGTCCCGGCCGCGATGACTTTGCCGTCCGGCAGGCGCATGTCGCGGCTGAGCTTGGGGTCGCCGGGGAGCATGGCCGCCTGGGCAAGGCGGGCGGCGGCGGTGGTGACCATCTCGCCGCGATTGCGGTCGGTGACGGTGAGGTAGTTGCGGGCCATCGCCTCGGCGATCTGGACGCGGTTGGCGGTGACCTGCGCGCGGTCTGAGCGAACTTGAACCACATTTGCCGGAGCACGCGGATGGCGGCGCGGGGCTGGCCGCTGGCCTCGTAAGCGTCGGCGGCCGCCAGCATCGCCTGTGGGGCGATGCCGCTGTTGGGATAGGTCTGCGCGATCGCCATCAGGCGGGCGGCGCGGGCTTCCGGGCTCGATTTATCGTCGTTAACGGCGGCCATGTCGGCTGCGGCGGCGCGCTGATAAGGCTCGTAAACGGCCGCCCCGCCGATGCGGACGAGGTTGTCGATTGCCCGTTCGGCGACTTCCTCGGCCTGGACGGGCGTCCCTTCCTTCTCGTCCACCAGGGTGACGGAGCGGGTTTCGGCGCCAGAGAGGATCTCCTGGTAGAGCCGGGCGGCGACGGCGTAGTCGCTTGACGTTTCGGCGTAGCGGTCGCGGGCCACGCGATAGTTGACCTGCTGCTGCGGCGTGAACGCGGCGGCAGCGGCGCGATCGTAGAGCTTGATGACGCGATCGTGGCCGTCAGGGTCGCGGGAACTGCGGGCGGCGAAGTTGAGCGCATCGGTGAAGACGCGTTCTCGGGCCGGGCCGCGCCGCCCGCGGTCATTGCGCCCGTCCCGCCCAGAAGCTGGATGCCCTCGTCGAGGCGCTGCAGGGCGGCGTCGGGCTTGTTGGCGGCGAACATGACCTCGGCGTAGCGAAGGCGCGGCTCGGGCTCGGAGGGGGCGGAGAGGATCTCCTTGTCGAGCTTCGCCGTGGCGATCCCCAGGTCGGTGTAGATGTCCACGTTGTTGGCGCCGGCAAGGACGACATGGTCGCTCGTCACCAGCACGTTGCCGGGCTCTTCGCCGTCCTCCCACGTGCGCTGCGGGCCGCTGGGGTATTCTTCGATGGTGCGGCCGTCCTTCAGTTGCAGCCAGCGGACGCGATCGTCGGCGGGGACGAAGACGCCGTCGGCCGTCATGAAGCAGCGGCCGCGAATGTGGCCGGGGACCTTGCTGGGCCACACGACCTGATCGATATCCGCGCCGGGGAACGTTTTCTCGTCGTACTTGCGCCAATCGAGGCAGAAGAGCCGCGAATCGCCCGCCAGGACGAGCAGGTCCCCCTTGACGCCGACCAGCGTCGTCGGCTTATCGGCCGTCTGGCTTTGCAGCACTTCCCAGCGCCCGATCTGGTCGAGGTCGATCCGCTTTTCCTCGCGGCCGGTGCCGGCGTCGTAGATGATCAGGAAGTTCCCCTCAGTGGGGAGCATGAACAGCCGGTTCTCGGCCACGACGACCGGGTTGTACATCCACGGCTTCAGCCGCTGGGAACTGTTCGTCGCGGCTTTGATGAACGCGCCGCCGCCGAGCATCATCGGGTTGTTGAGCGCGCTGGCGGTCGAGCGGTCCGAAGGGTAGATGTTCAGCCAGACGATCGTGCCGCTATAGGCGTCGAGCGCGGCGAGCGCGCCCAGGTTCGTCTGAACGTACACGCGCCCGTTGGCGTAGGCGAGATGGCTGGTGTTTTCGGTGGCGGTATTGAACGGCGCCCCGCCGTTCATCTGGATGCCCGGCCCCATCCCGCTGCTGGCGATGTAGCAGGCCCAGCGGAAACGCCCGTTGGACAGGTCGAACGCCAGGACGTAACAATCTTCCCCCTGGCCCCCCTTGCTGCTGCGCCCGATCACCAGCACGTTGTCGCCAACCACCAGCGGCGAACCGGACAGCGACAGGGCCCGAATCGCCTTCTCGTCCTCGTTCTTGGGGATGTCGGCCGCGGAGCTTAGCCCAACGACCCAGTTCTCGCGGCCGGTGGCACGGTCGAGGCAGACCAGGCGCGGCTCGCCCTGGATCTCCATGCCCGCCTGCATCATCGACGATCGATCCGGCTCGCCCATCACGGCCAGGACCGACCGATCCGTCAGCGTGAGCGACTGCTGAAACCGGCGCGGCGACCCCCAGACGTTCCGGGCAGCGAGTACCGGCCCTGGCGGTCGGGGCCGCCGGTGGGGTAGGTCTGCGCCCAGCCGGGAAGCGGCACACCGCTCTCGAGGCTGACGGCGAACACCCGCAACCCGTCCTGGAAGAACAGTTCGCCGCGATCGGTCACGGGCATGACGCCCAGCGTCAGGCCGGAATCGGCGGAGGCCTTGTATTGCTGGTCGAGCACCGACCGCTGCGGCGCTGTGACATCGCGAAACTGCGGCTTGGTCAGAGGGATGCTGACCAAACGGGTGCCCGCGTTGCCGTGGCCGGTTGGGATGAGGCTGCGGGAGGCGTTCCCGCCGAACATCGGCCATGAATCGGACGTGGCGGCGGAGGCCGCGTCGGTGCTGCTTCCTTTTTCGGAGGCGATCTCCTGCTTCAGGGCATCGACCAGCAGGATGTCCTTCCCCCGGACGACGCCGACTTCCTTGGGGAACCTGGCTTCCAGGTCGGCCTCGCGATCGGCCGCACGCTGGCTGTTGCCGGCGAGGTGGTACGCGAGGGCCGTCCGGAAGAGCACCGCCGCGCGCTCGGCGATGAGGTTGGGGTGCATCGTGAGCAGTTCGTCGCCGAGCCAGGCGGCGGCGGAGAACTCACCGCGTTCGAGCTTGGCGTCGATCATTCGCAGGGCGGCCGCCTTGGCGGTGTCGGTGACGAAGTAGAGGCGAAGGACCTCGTGCAGGGCGAAGGCGTCGTCCCCTTGCCCGGCGGCGCTGTCGAGCAGCGCGGCGGCCTTGGGCTCATAGCGGCCGCGATAGACGTCAAGGCCTTCCGCGGGCCATTTGCAGAGCCGTTCGCGGACGCCGTTGGTGATGCTGGTGTACTGGTTGATGACCTTGTCCTGATCGACGCCGGAGGGGACGACGCGGCCGGCGTACTTCTCCAGGACTTCCTGATAAAGGTCAGCGGACTTGTTCCATTCCTTCAGCCGCTCCATCTTCTTCGCCAGCTCGAACTTTTCCTGCGCGGTGGCGGAGTCGCGGACGAAGACGTTCTGGTTGTTCTCTTTGCCCTGGACGGCGTCCCCCAGGCCGGCGAGTTGCTGCCCCGGGCCCACCTGGGCACGGGCTGGGGCAAGGAGCGCAAAGCCGACGGCCGCGACGGCCGCCGCGCAGGCGCGCCGACCTGCCAGCAAGAGGGCGGGGCGATGGGACGGGGCAAGTTCGGTGGGACGTGCTGGCATAAGACAATTCCCCGAAAGAGACGATTACGAAGCTGGTGCGATTGTTTCGGCCGGTTCGGCGGCGGCGGCCGCGGCTTCCCCGGACGGCGCGGCCGCGGCGGGGTTGGCAACGGCCTCAAAGTACCTCATCCACAGCGGGGCCAGGAGTTCCACCTCATCGCGCGGAATTCGGGACTTGTCCGACCAGATCGCCAATTGGAGCGATTGTAGCGCCGGCGACTTGATCAGGGCTTCGCGAAGCGGCGCCTGGGTGGCGATCTGGGAGACGGCCCGCCGAATCAGCCGCACCGCATTGTCCGAGGCGGCCGCCAGGTTCGCAATGATTTCTTTCAGAAGGACGGCCGGGTCCGCCTCGGCTTCGGCCGGGGCGTTACCGGCGTGAGCCGGCCGCCGCCAGCAATCGTAGTCGGTCACGAGGGCGACTAAGGCGTAGCCCATCTCCGCTTCACGGGCGAGCTTGGCTTCGGGCATGGCGGTCATGCCGATGAGGTCGCCGCCCCAGAGGCGGTGCATGAGGCTTTCGGCGCGGGAGGAGAAGGCGGGGCCTTCCATGCAGACGTAGCAGCCGCGATCGTGGGTGATATAGGGGGTGATGGGCTGGCCGTCGCCGTCCTGTGGGGCGGCGGTTTCGGTGTCCCTGGCCGTTCCGGTTGCCTTGGCGGTTTCGGGGGTGCGGCGGGTGCCGAACTCGGCGCTTTCGATCAGGATGCGGCGGAGGATGGGGCAGAAGGGCTCGGCGAATTCGGCATGGACGGCCGCCTTTTCGAAGAAGGTGCCGTCGCGGCGATAGGTCTTGTCGATCACCTGATCGGCGACGACCAGGTCCCGCGGCCGAAACTCATCGCGCAGGCTTCCGACTGCGCCGGACGCGATGAGATGGGTGCATCCGAGCTTCTTGAGGGCGAAGATGTTGGCTCGGAACGGCACCTGCGACGGCCCGAACACATGCCCCGGCCCATGCCGCGGAAGGAAGAAGACCTGGAGGCCGTCCCAGCTTGTCTCGATAATCGCATCGCTGGGGGGGCCGAAGGGCGTCTCGACGCGGTGGGGGGTGCCCGTGGTCTGCGACCGAACGACCTCGCCAAGCCCCGACCCGCCGATCAACCCGATCTTGATGTCAGCCATGGCCGGTAAAGGTAAGAGGTGCCCGGAAAAACGCAATCGGAAAGGGACGGTTCACCCATTCGGTCCGGGGACTTTGACGAGCCGCGCCCGTAAGGAAGCGGGGCCCGCCGAAGGCGGGCATCAGCCGCCAATCGAACAGATCAGTCGCCGAGTACAGCGACTGCCCGCTCCCTCACCAGACTGTCGAAAAACCCAAAATCGTCGAAAAATGCCTCGTTTTTCGCTCGAAAACGGCGGTCGTTAGGTCGATGTTACCAGTTTTCCGACAGCCTCTCACGGTCGCGGCTCGTTCAGTACAGTCACTCTGACTGACGGTGTCGATGCATGGTATGCGGAGCGCTCTCAGACCGCTTCCTGACGGGCGCGGCTCGCGTGGCGCCTCGCGACGGGGGGCGGGGGCTTTGTTATTCTCCGGCCCTATGAGTGACTCCCCGCAGAAATCGTGGCAGGCCCGCATCGGCGAAGCGACCGACGCGCTGGCCCAGTCGTTTGTCGAGTCCATCAGCTATGACCGCCGGCTTTACAAGCATGATGTGGCCGGATCGATCGCCCATGCGACGATGTTGACGAAAGTCGGCCTGATCACCGACGCCGAGCGGGATGCGATCATCGAAGGCCTGAAAGGGATTGAGCGGGACATTGAAGGCGGAAACTTCGTCTTCGACGAAGCGATGGAAGACATCCATATGGTTGTCGAGGCGGAGCTGATTAAACGAATTGGCGAGCCGGGGCGGAAGCTGCACACGGGGCGGAGCCGGAACGATCAGGTGGCGACAGACTTGAGCCTCTGGCTCGAGTCTATCGTCCCGCCCCTGGAAGACCTTTTAACGAACATACAGAAGGCCTTCGTTACGCTTGCCGAGCGATCGACCGGCGTGGTCATGCCGTCGTTCACGCATTTGCAACGGGCTCAGCCGATCGTCGCAGGGGCGGAAGCTCTCGCATGGGCGCGTATGTTTAGTGGCGATTATCACCGGCTGCAGGACATTGATGACTGGCGTGACTTCGCGGTCCTGCCCCTGGGCAGCGGCGCGATCGCCGGAACATCTTTACCCCTGGATCGGGATATCACTCGCAAGCTTCTCGGATCGAACGCTCCGGCGGATCAGGCAAGCAGCATTGAGGCAACGGCTTCGAGAGATGCCGCCTGCGACTTCGTTTATCTTTTCGCCATGATCTCCCAGCACCTCTCCCGCTGGGCCGAGCAGTGGATCATCTACATGACCACCGAGTTCAACTTCATCAAAATCGCCGATCGCTACACCACCAGCAGCTCGATGATGCCGCAGAAGCGGAATCCGGACATGCTGGAGCTGATCCGCGGCCGCTGCGGGAACGTTTACGGCGACCTGTTCGCCCTGATGACGATCCTCAAGGGCCTGCCGATCGGTTACAACCGCGATTTGCAGGAGGACAAGCGGATCGTCTTCCGCGCGTACGACATGGTGAGCAGTTGCCTGGCGATGGCGGCCGCCATTGTGAACTCCGCCAGTTACAACCAGGCCGCGATCGAGCCGACGCTGGAGCGCGGGTTCCTCGACGCAACCAGCCTCGCCGAATACCTCGTCACGGCCGGAATCCCGTTCCGGACCGCGCATCACATCGTCGGCACGCTGGTCTCCCGCTGCGAAAAAGAGGGGAAGCACGCCCTGGCACAGCTTAGCGTCGAGGCGTTCAATGAGGTGATTGCGAGCAAGAGCGACATCCGAATTGACGCGGGGGTCTACGAGGCGCTGGGTGCTCGGAACGTCGTTAAGCGATATCAAAGCGCCGGGGCCGCCGGCGGCAAGCCGTTCGAGGATCAACTCGCGGCGTGGAAGAAGCGGCTGGGGATGTAGCCGGTATCCCCAGTAGCAGGCACACTCCGTGTGCCGTGGCTGTTTTTCGCCAACGGGCTGACGGCACACGGAATGTGCTTTTACGCGGTCGCTCGTCCTCCTCCTTCCCCTCACGCGGCCGGGCTCTAAAATGCCGTCATGAAGCCCAAGACGTTGATCCTCCGCACGGCCGGGACCAATTGCGATGTTGAGACGGCCCACGCCTTTCGTCTCGCCGGGGCGGACACGGAATCGGTCCATGTGAATCGGCTGATCGAGCGGCCGGAGCTGCTGGGCAATTTTCAGATTCTCGCCATCCCCGGCGGCTTCAGTTACGGCGACGATATCGCGGCCGGCCGCATCCTGGCGAACCAGATCGCGGGGCATCTCGCCGATGCCGTCCGCACCTTCGTCGATGGCGGGCGGCCGGTCATCGGCATTTGCAACGGGTTTCAGGTGCTGGTGAAGACCAATCTGCTCCCTGGCGCGATCGGCGGCCGCTCGGGGCAGACGTGTACGCTCGCCCACAATCACAGTGGGCGATTTATCGATCGGTGGGTCCATCTGGCGACGCGTGCGGGGCAGTGCATCTGGACGAAAGATCTGTCCGACGCCGGCGGGCCGGCGACGCTGGAACTGCCGATCGCCCATGGCGAGGGGCGGTTCGTTCCGGCGGACGAGTCGGTTCAGAAGGCGCTGTGGGACAACGGGCAGGTGGCGGTCGTCTATGCCCGCGACGACGGGTCACCGGCGGGGGGCGTCGAGCCGGCCAACCCCAACGGAAGCGTGGACGATATCGCCGGCATCTGCGACGCGACGGGCTTGGTCTTCGGCCTGATGCCCCACCCGGAACGCTATGTTGACCCGGTCCAGCACCCCGCCTGGTCGCGGCGAGCGTGGGCGGGCGGCATGGAACTGCCGGCCGCGGGGCAGGGGTTGCGGATCTTCAGGAACGCCGTGCGGCACGTTGAGGAGTCAGCCGGTGTTTAGGCTCGCTGCGCCGGAAGGCGTCATCCGAAGGACAGGTCGTAGGTGCTGGAGAGCGGCCGACTCAATGACTGTTCACCGGTCGTGACGAAGATGCTGTTCCCGAGCGGGACGGCTACCGCCGCTTTCCGGGACGCCGGCAACGTCGCAATCCGCAACCAGCCCCGGCCGGGCGTGTAGGCCGTCACGTCGGACAAAGACTGGCCGCCGTTCCATGCGCCGCCGACCACAACGACGCGGCCGTTGAATGCGAACGTGGCCGACTGGATGTGGCCCCGACCGATCGGAAGCGACTGCACCGTTGACCACTTGTTCGTAGCGGGGTTGAACACGTTGACGGTGTTCTGGTTGCCATTTGCCTCGTCATGGCCGTGCTGGCCGCCGATCGCGTAGATCAGCCCGCCCAGGGTTGTCGCTCCAAGGTGGTTACGGGCGTTCGGCATCGACGAAAGGCGGCGCCAACTCACGCCCCTATCAATGTTCAGCGACCAATGATCTGACTCGTCCCTGCCCTTCAGCAGGTTCCCGCCGCCGATCCCGCCGAAGAAGTGAACGTCGCGGCCGACAAGCGCGGCGCCGCCCGCGGCGCGAGCCGCCGGAAGGGATATCCCGCGCGACCAGCGCTGGGTGACGACATTGAACTTCCATACATGGCTGGTCGGCTGGCCGGGGTCGTCGCCGACGAAACCGCCAAAGAACCAGACCGTGCCGCCGTCCGTGATCGTTGCCGCGTGAGTAAATCGCTCGGGCTGGTCCGGCAGGCGCGCCCAGCGGTTCGTCGCCGGGTCATACACGTCACAGCGGCCGGTGACCTGCGCGCGGGTGGTATCGAAGCCGCCAAAAACATAGACCTCGCCATTGCAAACGACGCCCTGCGCCTCAAACCGCGCCAGCGGATTCGGGGCGAGGCCGCGCCAGCCTCCGAATCGCGAGAGCGCTACCAACGGGCCGGTGGCCGAAGTGATCGGATCGCCCAGACGAGCGGAGGCCGTTACCCCCGGAGCCGCGGCCGCGGTGTGGATCGACGCGGGATGCGCCGCCGAGGCGGCGAATAGCGCCCGCGACTCAAGGGTTTCGAACGCCGGCGGACCGGTGAAGCGCGGGGCGAGCGTGGCACGCCGCGCCAGGCGCGCGACAACAACGACAGTTTCATAGTTTTCCTGTGTTCAACAGCCTGAAAGAGTCGTCGCGGGGGATGGTATCGAAAGGCGGTGGCCCGAAGTGGGTCAACCCGACGATGGGGTCGCGCACATCCCGTCCCGGCCGGAACCTACGTCGTCACGCCCTCCACGGCAAGTTACAAAAAGGTTCATCCCGAACGTCTGTGCCGCCTGGGCAAGATAGATGAGGAGGGGCGCCGGTCTGACGTCACTTTGGCCGTCGGAACCGATCGCGCGTCACGCGAGTCTTGCCGGAGCGAGAGCATGGGCAAACGCGGCAAAACCGCGCCTGCCGCGCCAGGCGCTGGTCCAGCGCGGTGTCCGACAGGCCGCCATCGGCGTTGAACAGGGAGTGAACGGAGGGGATGAAAACGCGGTCGGGGAAGCCGTGGGCGTTGCGGTAGCCGAAGATCATCTGCAACTGCTCGACCGCGCAGAGCGCGCCGAACATGCCGGCCGCCACGCCGGTGAACGCGACCGGCTTGTGCTCGAAGCTCTCAGGGAACTTGAGCAGGTCGATGAAGTGCTTCAGGACCCCGGGGAAGGAGCCGTTGTACTCCGGCGTGACAACATGCAGCCCGGCGGCGTCGAGCACCCGCTGCTGGAGCGCGACGACCGACGCCGGCTTGGTTGCGTAGACGCTCGGCAAAAACGCTTCGGGCGGCAGGTTGACCAGGTCGAGGAAGTTGACGGGGATATCGTTGCTCTGGTAGTGGCGCTCAATCACCCGGGAGACGCGCGCGGTATTCGAGCCTGGCCGGTTGGTGCCGCTGATGAGGAGGATCGGGCGGCGGCTTGGCAATGTCTGGGTCATTGAATTAGGCGCAAACACCTAGAAGCGAACGTCGATTAGCACTACAGCGCGACCTTCGCTCAACGGAGGAATGCGGCCGCGGTAAAGCCTTCTGAGAAGGAGGTCAAGGATGACCACGGATGAGATTGCCGGCCTCGCGCCGGCGTTCAGCGAGTACCTGCGTTCGTTTCGCCCCTGTTTCCCTTACACGCCGTCGTTCCAGCACCTGGGCACCTATTGCCGCGGGCTGGTGAGCGATCTGGCTCGAAAAAGCGTCGAGCCGATCGCCTTGGCGGCCGGCTGCGCGGCCCGCACCCTCCAGCAGTTCCTGACGGATCACGTCTGGGACCACGACGGCGTGCTGAACCGCATCCAGCGTCGCATCGTCACCGACCACCTGCCGGCCCCGGGGCAACCCGCGGCCGACGAGCTGGGCGTGGTCGGCCTGATCGACGAGACGTCGGTGGCGAAGAAAGGGGACATGACGCCCGGCGTCCAGCGACAGTATTGCGGCGCCCGGGGCAAGGTGGAGAACTGCATCGTCACCGTCCATCTGGCGGTGAAGCACGGGGCGTTCCTGGGGATGCTCGACTCGGACCTGTTCCTGCCGGAAAAGTCGTGGGACCTGGACCGCGAGCGGTGCCAAGAGGCTCACATCCCCGAGGAGATCGGCTACCGATCCAAGTGGCTGATCGCGCTGGAGCAGGTCAAGCGGGCCGTGGCCAACGGCGTCCGCTTCGACTGGTTGACCTTCGACGAGTGGTACGGCGGCAAGCCCGAGTTCCTGTTCCTGCTCGAAGAGATGGGCATCAATTACGTCTGCGAGGTGCCGGTCAACTTCATGTGCTGGGGGGCAATGCCCAAGTGCCGCTCTTCCCAAGCCCCCTTCGCCGCCAAGCGGGTCGAGAACGTCGCAACGGTCGGCAAGCCTTTCCGGGGGCAATGCTGGAAGACCTTCGAAATGGCCCGCGAGACCCTTGGCCCGCAGGTCTGGAAGGTCAAAGCGGGCCAGGTTCATCTTCAACGGGACGGGAAGCCCACCGACCGGACGTACTGGCTGATCGTCGCCAAGAACGTCCAGACCAAAGAGGTGAAGTACTTTGTCTCCAACGCTCCGCCACAGACGGCCCTGATCAAGCTGCTTATGGTCGCCTTCTGCCGATGGAAGGTCGAGCACGTGTTCCGGCTGGCCAAGACCGAGGTCGGCTTCGGGCACTTCGAGGGAAGGAGTTGGAAGGGGCTGCTGCGGCACATGATCCTGTGCCAACTGGTGATCTTGTTCGTAGCCGAGCAGACCGCTCGGCTCCGGGGGGGAAAATCCGCTATTGACGATGGAGCAAACCGCCCGGGCGTTGAACGTCGTGTGCCGCCGCTGGCAGGCGCGTCGCCGCAACTCGTCCGAAGTTGAGCACGTTTCGCGGGTCATCAAGTACCATCAGGCTCGGAATCACGCCGCGAAACAATCACGGCTGCGGACGTTCAAAATGCAAACGTAGCGCTGTAGTGTTAGGCGGGGACATTTGCGGGTCGGAAGATCCGCGGAAGGAGCCCCGACTTTCGTAGGACGAGCAGTCGCTTGAAAATGTGATGGTTGTCCCCTTGGTTGCCCGCACTGTGATAGAGTTCTGCCAGCTTTTCAAAATCCGGCGTATAGGCCAGGTCATCGACGCTTCGACCGACCCTCGTGTAAGCATCAATCAGATCGCTGTCGGACTTCTCAAGCCGAATGTTTTCGACAAAGAACTGATCTTCCGGCTGATCGTTCATCATGCACCTCTAGCCTAGGCTAACGCGTGTCGTCACGGTTCGGGCTGCGGCATCTCGGTCACCAAAAAGCGTCGTAGCGGTGACCATCATCGCGTCCAGATCGCTAATGGCTACTCTCCGCTCGGTTCCCGGCAACGTATACCTGACAAGTCCGTCGGCAAGTGCGTCGTTCCCGGTGACGCCGACCGGCAGTCGGACAAACACGCTCCGCTGTTGAATCGCACGGTGGTTATCACCCAATAGTGCAATGTCATCAATCAGCTGGACATCGGCCGAGAACGGAGAACGCGGAAGCGCTCGCCGGTCATACGACCAGATCGCAACACGTCCTGCAGGTGGTGTTTCCGCCGACTCAAACGCGAAGTAGGCGGCTACATAGGGCGATGTTGACCAGTCCAGAATGGTTGTCGGAAGCCCATGGTGGCGTCCCAACAACTCGATCCGCTCACTCAAACTTGCCAGCCGACCAATATCAGGTATCGCGTCCTGACCGCGCAGGCCATGGAGCTCATGGAAAAAGAGTGACTGCAATCGTTGAAGCGCGTGTTGTCGGTCCGTCACAGACAACGCCGAGAACTGCCGATCTAACGTTGACTCCAATAGCCATGTCGCATCGCGATGACCTCGGAAGATGTAGTTCTCCCGAAGCTGTCTCGGCAGCAGCATGTAATGTGACAGCCGAGATTTAAAGTCGTTCCAGTCAACACAGGCGACATCAACCACTGTTCCGCCCCTTCCACCAATCCGCCTTCGCCCTACATCACCCCCGCCGTTCCCGTCTCGATCGGGGCGCTGATGTAGTCGCGCGGGTCGGTGATGCGGCCGGTCAGGGCGCTGGCGGCGACGGTCAGCGGGCTGGCGAGGTAGACGGCGGACTTCGTGCTGCCCATGCGGCCGGGGAAGTTGCGGTTGGTCGTGCTGATGCACGTCTCGGCGCCGTTGAGGCGGCCGAAGGTGTCGGCCGGGCCGCCGAGGCAGGCGCTGCAGCCGCTGGGGCCGACCAGGCAACCGGCATCGACGAGGATGTCCTCAATGCTCTTCTCGTTCGGGCCTTTATCGACGCCGCGGAGGTTCAGCCGCTTCATGTCGGCGTGGACTTCGGTGCTGCCGGGGACGACGAACGTCTTCACCTTGACGCTGTTCCCCTTGAGGATGTTGGCCGCGAAGATCATGTCGGTGATCTTCCCGCCCGTACACGAGCCGATGTAGGCCCGGTCGACCTTCACCTCACGGCAGTTGTGGGCGGTGTCCTTGTTGTCGGGCGAGTGGGGCTTGGCGACCATCGGCTCCATCGTCGAAAGGTCCCACTCGTAGGCCGAGTGGTACTCGGCGTCGGCGTCGTCGGTGACGACTTCCCAGTCGGGCCGGTTGCTGCGGGCGCGGACGTATTGCAGCGTCTTCTCATCCACGTCGCAGATACCGCTCTTGCCGCCGGCCTCAATGGCCATGTTGGTGAGCGTCATCCGGTCTTCAAGCGTCAGGGATTGGATGCCGTCGCCGGCGAAGTACATCGCGCGGTAGGTCGCGCCATCGACGCCGATCTCGCCGATGACGGCCAGGATCAGGTCTTTGGCCGTCAGGTAGGGAGGGATCTGGCCGTGGAAGGTGAACTTCATCGTCGGCGGGACTTTGAGCCAGGTCTTGCCGGTCCCCAGAACAAAGGCCGCGTCGGAGTTGCCGACGCCCGTCGCAAGCTGGCCGAAGGCGCCTGCGGTGCAGGTGTGGCTATCGGTCCCGAGCAGGATCTCGCCGGGGCGGACGTGCCCTTCTTCCGGTAATGCCTTGTGGCAGACGCCTTTGTAGTTGGTCTTGGTCGGGTCCTTGTACGGATTGGGCATCGTCGGGTCGAGCGTGACGAACTCGGGGTCGTAGTAGTAGCGCAGGCCCTGTTCCTTCACGAAGTCCCGCAGCGTCTGGACGTTGCGATGACACTTTTGGTCGGCGGTGAAGATGTAGTGGTCCGGGATGATGACCACCCGGTCCTTGTCCCAGACTTTTGCGTTGCGCCCGAACTGTTCGTGGAAGATGCCGATCGTCCCCGGCCCGCAGACATCGTGGGTCATGAGGATGTCCACGTTGACCCACACGTTGTCGTTGGGCGCCACGCGATCCCTGCCGGCGTGCTTGGCAAGGATCTTTTCGGTCATGGTCATGCCGGGCATCGAAACTCCTGTATCGAACGGACGCTGCCGACTTTACCCCGGCCGTCCCCGCGCAGGCGGGATGGACGGGGCGAAAGAGACAACTATAGCCGCCCACGACCGCGATTTCACAGGCCCGGTCACGGATCCGCAAATCCAAGCGGTGCGGCGGCGTGGCCGTCGCCACGCCCGCCGCACCGGCCGCCGCACCGGATGAGCCCGCAGTCTGCTTGTGGGTTCTACCGGTCATCCGGATTTCGTCGTCGAGGGTCAGTTGGAGACCATCGTGTGTGAGGCAAGGTCCACGGTGATCAGGTCATACCGCGACTGGGGCAGGCTGTCGGTGGTCGCGCGGTGGTATCCGATCCGGAGCTGGCTTGCGTTGACGGAAATGCGGAGGTAGCCGTAATCGGTGTCGTCGTACTTCTCCAGCAGCAAGCCATCGGCGGGGACGGCCGGTTGAGGGTCGAGGTAGGCGACGTCGGTCCCAAAGGGTGGCTCGGCCGCCCGCTGGCCCTGGTGCGGCTGGACGAGCGAGTTGACGTGGTGCCCACCATTGCCGCAGACGATGAACGGGACGTCGTAGGCGTCACTCCCGAAGCCTTTCACCGTCCGTGTGTAGCGCTGATAGTTGTGGGCGTGCCCGGAGAGAAAGGCGTGGGGATAGACACCAACTTTCTTCGCGATGGTATCGATGTCGCGAAGCATCGCCGTGCTTGAGCCGTGCGCGCCGCCCGAGCCGCTGTCGCCCTCGTCGGGGGCGTAGACGAATGACGGGTGGTGCGTCGCGATGAGCAGCGCGCCCGCGTACTTGTCGTCTTTGGCCTTCTGAAGCTGGGCTTCCAGGAAATCGAGCTGAGTGCTTGAAACGCCCGGCCACTTGCCCCCTTCGCCGGAGATGACGCCCGGGTCCTCCAGCGCATTGCTGAACAGGGCGATGATCCGGACAAACGGCGCCTCCAGTGTGAAAAAAACGCCCGGCTGGGTCATCGCGGTACGATGGAGCGACCGCGCCTCGGGGGTGATGACCAGCTTTTCCGAGCAGAAGTTACGCATGAAAATGTCGAGCGGCGTTTCGCCGGTGGGCGTTCCGGGGACGACAAATGAATCATGGTTCCCGGGGATCGCGAAGATCGGGGCCGGGTAGTTGCGGAAGGGGTCGTAAAACTGGTCGTAGTAGTACTGGGCTTCGCCGAAGTTGTAGATCACGTCGCCCAGGTGAAACAGGAACGCCGGCCGATCTTTGGCGGCCGCCGACTGGGCGTCCTCTGTCAGTTGATCCGTGACGATGATCTCGTTCTTGTAGACGCGCGCCTGCGTCGCGCCGGAATCGCCCAGGGCATGGAAGACGATCTGCCCGGCCGCCCGGATCTCCTGCACGGTCTGCGCTCCTCGTGCGCCCAGCGCCTGTTCGAGCGGGTAAAGGTCTCCCGGCTTGGCGCGGCTGGCGGGGATTTCAACGACATCGTGTGTGAGGAGGTCTTGGATCTGCTTGTAGGTGCCGTCGTCCGACGGGTGCGGGCTTGAGAACCCCGACGGGCTGGGGATGGGCTTGGGCTCGCCGAAGACGGGCTCTCCAAAAACCGGGTTCGATACGGGCATCTTGGGGCGCTTGGACATGGGGCCTTCCTTGGGTAAAGACACGCTCGGTCCGTCCGGCGCGTCCGTCGCGCCGTCTGGAGGAGGCGTACGATCACAAGGGGCCACGTCTGGCGCCAAGTCGAAATCGCGGCCGTCGCGCGATCTTAAAGGAACACCATTGATCGACTTCCCAGGCGTGAGCGACATCACGGATTAGCACTACAGCGCTGAACAGCCGTAAAGCCTTGCCAAAAAAAAAGAGAGATCCGAAGCACGAAAACCCATTGAAGCTGAAAAAGATGACGGAGCGGAAAACGACTCTCCTTCCGCATCCGCTTTCATCGGTTTTCTTTATTCCCGCTTGGTCATTCCTTCGGATTTCGGGCTTCGGATTTTTGCCGTCTTCGTTACGTACCCCAAGGACGCCGAGAGAAGAGCACCAAGAAATGCGAAGCTGCTGGGGGCCGAAACGTGTCAGACGGATCGCCAAATCTCTGAAGCTTGCTGCGCCGCTTGCCGTTCGCCAAGACGGGGCGGGTCCGCGTAGAATCCGCCGTGCAATCCTGACCTGGGCCTGCCGCCGGGTTGAACCAGTTCCCGCACGTTTGTGGAGAATCGGGCATGAGACGGATCTGGTGGTTCTGGAGCGGCCCCAAGACCGCGGCCGCACAGCCATGGCGCCTGACCCCTGACGAGCACCGCCGGCTGTTGAGCCTTCTTTCCGAAGTGGGCTTGCAGATCGTTCACGAAGCGCATGGCCCGTCCCCCTGATGACCTTTGGCCGCCGTGTCCTGGATCGCCTGGGGACGGCCGGCGACGGTGACGTCCCGCTGCCCGATTTTGTCGATGCCCTCAAGCGCGTTATCCGCGAGATGCGGGACGAGCGGCTGCGCGTCCTGTCGCCGACCGACTTTATCGGCGTCGGCTATGTCTACAACGCGACGGACCCGGAGACCTGGCCCATTCGATGGGCGACGCGGTGACGCGAAGCGCACGGGAGATCTGAAGCTCAAATCGAAGTTTCGAAACCCGAGGGAGGCCCAAGACGCCGCAAACCCTCAAAACGAACCAGCGTCTCGTTTCAAACGAGACCGCCCGCCGCGGCGACTGGTGTCGCGTGCGGCGGGCGGTGCGTGCTTAGCCTGCAAACCGTCCGAAGTCGGTTAGCGTGCGTTGGCGGTCTTCCCTTCCCAGTCGTCGGTCCGGAACGGGACCGCCGGAAGGCCGGCCTTGTTGTACAGGTTCGCAACGGGGTTGCTCGACCAGGCGTAGCGCACGGCGACGGGCTTGGCCACCTCGGCGCTGGACACCATCACCTCGTCGCCTTTGAGCTCGGCGTCGGCCCAGTGCCACTTCTTGTCTTCGCCGGCGATCTGGAAGCCCGTCACCTTGCCGCCCTTGGCCTCGAGCCCATCGGCGTGGCGGAACTTGATCTCCACCTTGTTCCCTTCGATCTTCTTCCACTCGTACTCCGGGCCGGAGTAGACGACCTCTTTCTTTCCGTACGTCTTGGCCTCAGCGACCAGCGCCAGGCGGTGGCCGACGTCCTGCTTGTTCTTGGGGTGGATGTCGTTGGGGTTTTCCGCATCCGCCAGGTCGATCGCCAGCGCCTGGCCGTTGTGCGGCATGGCGGCCGTCATCGTCTGGGCCTCTCGAAGCTCCGCCCAGGCGTCGTCGCCCGGCTCCTTCGCCGGCTGCTGGTAGTTGGCGAGGTTAACGATCAGGAAGCTCATCTCCGGCTCGGCCCAGGCATCGCGCCAGCTCTGGATCATCGTGGGAAGGAGCTTGCGGTACTGGTACGCCTTGCCCGCGTTGCTCTCGCCCTGATACCAGATGGCCCCGCGAATCGCGACCGGGACGATCGGCGCGATCATGCCGTTGTAGAGGACGGCCGGCTCGTGGCTGTTCATGCCCGGGCCCGCCGGCGGCTGCGGCGCGACCGGCTGCTTCGGCGCCGGCTTGCCGGCCGCCTTGGCTTCGGCGGCGGCCGTCTTCCACTCCGCCATCTTCTTTTCGTGCTCGGCCGCAAGCTTTTCCCGGTTCTTGTTGAACGCCTCAAGCTCCTTCGGGTACTTCGCGGCCGCCTGCTTCTCGTGCTCGACGATCGGAGCGAGCCACTCATCCTTTTCCATGTACGACACGGGCGTCCAGGCCTCGGCGGGCGTGCCGCCCCAGCTCGTGTGGATCAGGCCGATCGGGACCTTGAGGTCTTTGTTCAGGTCGCGGCCGAAGAAATAGCCGACGGCCGAAAAATGTCCGACCGTCTCCGGCGAGCAGGCTTCCCACTGGTTCTCGTAATCCTTCGAGTCCTTCGGCGCTGGCACGTCCTTGTCGGGTTGCAGGCTGATCTTCTTCTTGACGCTGAAGAACCGGATGTTGGGGTAGGCGGCTTCCTTGATCTCCTGGTCGTGGTTCTTGGCACCGGCGACACGGAACTCCATGTTCGACTGGCCCGAGCAGACCCAGACCTCGCCAACCAGGATGTCCTTGACGGTGATCGTATTCTTCCCCGCGACAACCAGCTCCGCCGGCCGATCGCTGGCGGTCAGGGGCTTAAGCTTCACTTCCCACTTGCCATCGGCGCCAGGGGTGGCGGTTTCCTTCTGACCGGCGAAGGAGACGGTCACGTTCTCCCCCGCGTCGGCCCATCCCCAGATCGGGACGTTCATCCCCTGCTGAAGGACCATATGGTCCCCGATGACGTGCGACAGCTTGACCTCGGCGCGGGCGCCCGAGGGCATCGCCCCCGCGACCCCAACCACCGCGGCGACCAGCGCCAGCCGCTTCTTCCAGGCAGACATGACCATGATTTTGTCTCCAAACGAGATGGGAAAGGGCGACGCGCCCGCGGTATCAACTCCGCGGCCCGCGCGGTTGCGCCAGTCGTATTCTTAGCCCGCGACGAGCCGGACGTTGCAGCCAATCGAGATCTTCCGCTGATCGCCTGCTTTCCGCGCTTGGGCCGCATTTTCCTCTTGGGAACCGATCCGGTAACGGTTTGGCGGCACTTTGACCGAAACGGTCCTCGAACAAAAAGTTAAACCATTATGGTTTAATTTTGCATATTTAAACCGATATGGTAAAAAATGAGAGGTGAGGGGCGCTGCACCGGGGACGGATTGAAATGCGATTGATCGCTGTCATCGGAGACCTGGTAGCGTCCAGCGCGGTCCGCAACCGCCGATCGCAGCAGCACGCCCTTATCCAATCGCTCGAACGTGTGAACAAGACAGGCGGGCCGTTGTCGCGATACACCATTTCGGCCGGGGATGAAGTCGAGGCGGTGTACAGCGACGCTACGAGCTTGTTCCGGCACTTCTGGGAGATCGGCGCCGCCATCGCGCCGGAGCGGATTAGGTTCTCCATAGCGATCGGCGGCATCACCACCCGAGTCGATCGGCGCAACCCGCTGGTCATGGATGGGCCGGCGTTCCACGTCGCCCGGCGGGCACTCGCCCTGATGAAAAAGCGAAAGGACCTCTTTCGGGTCTCCGCCGAAGCTCCGGATGAGGTGACTCTGGAACATGCGGCGGCGGCCCTGCTGTCGCACCAAGTGGGCCACTGGAGCCCCACCCGATGGGAAGTGATCCGACACCTCGCGGCTGGCCACACCCCCGCCGAGATCGCCGCGGCCGTTGGAATCTCACTTACCGCGGTGTACAAGAACATTCGAGCCGGCGCACTGATGGACGTGCTGGACGCGGGGGATGCGATCGGCGAAGCGCTGACTCGTAAGGCTGTGCCGTCCGAATGACCGAATTCTTATTCGCCATGGCCGTGTTCCTTACCGGCCGGTTCGTGTGCTTTTCGAACGACAAGCCACGAAGCACCGGCTCCCTGATGGTCATCGCATGCTGCCAATCCGTCGCCGTCGCCACGGCGGTGAACTGGGGGCTCTTTCGTTGTTTGGCGCTGACGGCGGCCTTCCTTTTCACAGCAGTGGCACTTCCATGGACAGAGCGGATTCGGCCGGCGAAGAATTCGGTAAGGTTGCTGCTCCGTCTCCTCTTGATCGTGATCATGGTAGCGACGGCGTCCGTGGTCGCGGCATCCACAACCGTCGTTGTACGACCGCCGCTCCTCAGCCTGGGCCGCTTTCTGGGCGACCATCTGGTGTTCGGACGAGTACCGATGAAATGGCCGCAGGTTTGGGCGGTGACTGTCGGCATGCAACTTTGCTTTCTCGAATCAAGCACGGCCGTCAGGCTGGCGCTCATTTGGGCACGGGTCACCACACCAGACCCCGCGAAGACGAACTTCCGTCACAGCCAGATCATCGGCGCGATCGAGCGCGCGATGGTATTCATCTTCGTCTATAACAATGCGTTTAACGCGGTGGCCTTCATCCTCACCGCGAAGAGCGTCGTTCGGTTCCACGACCTGGCCGGGGCCTCGGGTGCCGATGCGGCCGAGTACGTGCTCCTCGGAACACTCTTGTCAACGATGATCGCGATCATCATCGCTTTGATGGTGTCACACCTGAATTGACGGGGCTGGCACGCCACACCAGTCGTCGGCTGTGTTCGTAACCCGCGTCACTGGAGTGTCAGCCCGTCGCAGTGACGAGCGCCGTCCTGGCCGGAAAGTCGATACAAGAGAGCGTCAAGTCACCGCGGTACGGCACCCGATCAACGCCTCCCGTCCGGGCTGCTACACAGGCACTCGTGCATGATTCCACCCAAAACCGCGGGTAGCCGTAGTATTCGATCAGTCGTTAAACCAAGTTGGCCCGAGCGAGCGTTTTTGCGAGGCTGTAGGTGAGAACCCAAGCAAGCTCGAAAAGACAAGATCGAGACGCCATCAGGAGGGCCTCCTCGCGCGACGGAGTCGCCCGTCCCGCCCTCCCGCTCGCCGGCCTCGGCGCCGACGCCGCGATCGCGATCGGCCTGTTCTGCCTGACGCTGGCGGTCTTCTGGCCGGCGACGGCCGCCGCGATCCTCAAGTACGACGACATCGTCTATCTCGACCCGGCGACCGGCGCGGTGCGCCTGACCGTGCCGAAGGAGCATGCCGCCTTCGAAGGCTGGCACCCGCTTTCCTGGGCGTCGCTGCGGCTGGATGACCGCCTCTTCGGCCCGGGGCGTTCGGCCACCACCTGGGGAATGTTCTGCTGCATGCGGGGAGTGCGGCCGCCGTGTTCCTGATGCTTCGCCGACTGATCGACGATGAGCGAGCCCGGACGCGCTGGCCGGCGGCGGCCGTCGCACTGCTGTTCGCGCTTCACCCGTTGCGGGTCGAACCGGTCGCCTGGATCAGTGAGCGCAAGGAGTTGCAGGGGGCATTCTTCGGGTTCCTGACGCTCCTCGCCTACGCCGAATACGCCCGCCACCGCCGCGGCCTGACGACTCGAGGCCGGCGGGCGGTGAAGGCCGTCTGGTATCTCGCCACGCTCGGGCTGTTCGCTGTCGGCATCTTTTCCAAGCCGACGGTGGTGACGATCCCGTGCGTCATGCTGCTGCTCGATCACTGGCCGCTCCGCCGCTTCCCCTGGACGGGGACGCTGCCTCTCGACATCACGGATGGCGACGCCCCCGATCGATCGCCGGCCGGCGCGGCACGGTCGCCGTCGCCGGTCGGGTGGCTCCTGGTTGAAAAGTTGCCGTTCGTGGCGCTGGTCGCGATCTCGGCGTCGATGACTTTCGTAGCGCAGAAACAGGGGGGCGCGATGGCGATGACCGACGTCTCCCCGCTGACCGATCGCATGGCCAATGCCGCCGTCTCGTACGTTCGATACCTTGGCAAGATGGCCTGGTTTGGCAACCTCGCCACGCCCTACCCGCGGCCGCCCGCGTGGCCGGCATGGGAAGTGGCGGGGTCCGTCGGCCTGCTCGTCGCATTCACCGCCACGGCGATTCTGTTGTCCGTCGGCTCGAAGCGTCGCGGATGGCGGGCGCGGCCCTGGGTCGGCGTGGGGTGGCTTTGGTTCCTGGGGACGCTGGTCCCCATGATCGGCGTGATTCAGGTGGGGGATCAGGCGATGGCCGATCGATACTCCTACATCCCCTCGGTTGGGCTCTTTGTGGCGCTGGTCTGGCTTGGGCGGGAGGGCCTGGCGCGTTTCGCGGCCGTTGTCTGGGGAAGGCGAATTTCCGCTGGCGGGGCCGCTGGGCGCACGAGCGAGGCTCGGGGCTCCTTCTCCAGCGCAGGCCTTGTTGTCGCAATCGCGGCCGCCCTTAGCTACTTTTCCCGGCGGCAACTCACCTACTGGCGCGACACGGCCGCTCTTTTCGGGCATACGATCGAGGTCACGGAGCACAACGGCGTCGCCTATTACGAGCTAGGCATGGAGTTCAAGCGGGATGGCAATTGGCCCCAGGCCGAGGCCGCGTTCCGCGGGGCCGTCGAAGCCACTCCCCACGACGTGATGGCTTTGACGAACCTTTCGGTCGCGGTCGATCAGCAGGGGCGGCATCAGGAAGCGCTCGACTATGCGACCCGGGCGATCGAGTCGGATACGCGCCACGCCTCCGCCTATTCGGCGGCCGGCAACAGCCTGGTCGCCCTCGGCCGCACCGCCGAGGCCGAGAAGGCGCTCGAACGGGCCGTCGAGCTGGCCCCCGACGATGCTCGCGCCGACTTCGCCCTGGGATCCATCCTGCCGCTGGTGGGCCAACCCGCGCGCGGTGTTGAAGAGATGGCCATCGCCCGGCGATTGGATCCGGGGCTGGTCTCAGCCCACGAGGCGGCCGCCCGACAACGGGCCGCCGCCGGCGACCTCGCCGGAGCGATCAGCGAATATCAGGCGGCCCTCTTCGAATCGCCCGGCCGCTCCGATTTGCGCGTCGCTCTGGCGACGGCTCTGTCGGACAAGGGGGACCGCCCGGCCGCCATCGCCCAACTTCAGCAGGCGGTGGCGGCCGCCCCGGACGACGTCCCCGCCCTGATCAACCTCGGGATCGAACTCACCGACGCCGGCCAGGTCCCTGAGGCGATCACCTGCCTGCGCCACGCCCTGACGATCCAGCCGGACGAAGCCGACGCCCACCTGAACCTCGGCAAGGCGCTGCTGGCGCAGAACGACCGCGACGGCGCCGCCGAGCAGTACCGCAAGGCCGTCGAATCGCGGCCGGAGTTGTTCGAAGGTTGGTTCAACCTCGGCGTGGTCACCGCCGCGCAGGGCCGCCTCGACGAGGCCGAGAAGGCACTGATCGAAGCCGTCAAGCTCCAGCCGACCGACCCCGACGCCCGCCAACAGCTCGCGGCCGTTCAGGGTCGGAGGCGGGGGGCGGTTTCGAGGTAGAGTCGTCTCCGATCGACCTTATGGGGATGGCAAGCAATAGTCCCGGACGCCAAGGCCGATGCCCCACGCGGAGGTTGCACGTGAGCACAGGGTAGAACCGGCTCGTCTCACACTTTGCGATCAGCCGGCGTTCGGCTTTCGGTGATGCTCTGATTGAGCGACGATAGATCTACCAACGACGCTCGATCTCGCAGGAACATCGCCCACTCGTCCATCTTCTGTTCTTGCTCAGGGTCGAGGCGGCTGATGCTGTTCAGCTCCGGTATGAGCGAATGGCCAATATCAGTCGGACCGGGGTCCGGAACGACAGTCAGCTCAATGGCTCGCACGTCGGCCACTCCGAGTTGCGCTACGTGCGTCTGATCGCCAGCTTTAGGAGGCTTCGCTATGTCCTCTAGGCGTGTCAACATCGCGCGGCTTACCGAGAGCCCGCTCGAATCGCCTGGCTTCTGCGCTGAAACCCAGGGCCGGGGCATGAAGAATCGTTGGGGAATCTTCACATTCGGGTCGCGGCCTTTTTTCCAATTGAGAATTCGTCGAAAAAGACGTTCCGCCGACGAAACCGGCGGAACTTCAAAGCCTTCGATCGAACTCTGCGAAATGCTCTGCCCCGCCATTACGCATCATCCTCGCAGTTCTAATTTGCGACTCCTTGGATTCCGGGTAAGGCCTCGCCGCTCGACGACCTTGCTTCCGCGGAACCGAGTGTACTTCGCCTCTCCAGCGGCTACAAATTCAACGATAACGGTATCGTCCGCATCGTTCCATTCGAACGCGATTCGCCCACTTCCAGAGGCGACAATGCTGCTAGGAATCGACGTTCCTTCCTTCGACTTTGCCAAATCCATTAAGTAGTCGATCGCAGTGTCAAGTATGTCGGGGTCCGGCAAGTCGTCAGGATCCATTGACGCAGAATCCGAACGCCAACCGAGCAACTGGTCGATCGCCTCTTGCCACAACGAGGTATCACGCTGCGGAAAAGAAGCAAGTGCATTTGACGGCGTGCCACCCGTTTCAGTTCGCGACGACGGCAATTCGCTGATCGTGTCGACACTGGAAGAATTTACGAGGGTCATTGCTGTCGCTCCCATTTTGCTTGTGCATCGGGCCCAGTCAGGACACAAAATGTGTCCAGAAGAGCCGTATGACCGCATTCCAATCCGTCTTGCCACGATTTGACCGCATGGCTCAAAGGGCCGCGAGCAGTGAGTTGAAGCATCAAGATCTGCGCCGAATCGGGCTCTAAACCCTTGTATCCGTTCTTAACGGTCACGTGAATGCGACCTCGATCATCTGGCAGGGTGATGCGGCTGGTGAAATCGATCGACTCGAACGAGCGCCCCGCGCCATTGGTCAGGTGCCCCAACAATCCCGGCAGAAGCACGGGCCAATCTGATGGACTGTGCCAGTCACGACCGTGTTCCAAGTGGTTCAGATACGTAACCTCCCACTGATTTACCTCGATAGGAGGTAAATTATGCGCGTTCAGCAGAGAATCAAAAACGACCTTCGAGTCATATAGCCGAGAACGAACAATCGGCCACCGTGGGTATTCTGACCCCTTGCTACGACGCCAGTTACATACTAACCGTCCGTTCTGCAACTGGATCATCGATTGATCGTCTCGAGACCACATCTGCAACCGTGCTGCCGCCTCTCCGATCGCGATTCGAAAGTGCGGCAGACGGGCTCTCCGAAGCTCGTCGCCGAACAGCTCGCTCTGGTTTGCGATAACGTCGGCATCTCGCACCTTAGGATAATTGCCCTGAACCGCCTGCCAAAAGATGCCGAGATGGGCATTCGAAAACCCTTCAATCGACGTAAATTGCAAGCTTGCCGCCACCTCGACAAGCGGCGGATTCTTGAATGACGGAGGGGGCTCGATCATTGGTTTCAGTTCTCTCCAAGAAACAAATTGTAGCGTCTTAACGCCGTCGAGGCCATTGCGAGACCAATGCACTCAGTAGACTATCGACTCGCTTCACCAGCGTCGTTGTATCGACGCTGATGGCGGCCGTAGCATGTGAAAAACGCAAAAGCCCCGGCGGCCGCTTTCGCTTTCGCCGGGGCTTCGTGGTGTAGGGACCGGTTCGGTTGCCGATTCCGGCAACGGCGTTGACCTTACTTCTTCGCCTTCTTACCGCTGCTCATCGCCTGCGTCTCCTTAATGGCGGCGTGGGCCGCGGCGAGGCGGGCGATCGGGACGCGGAAGGGGCAGCAGCTCACGTAGTTCAGGCCGACCTGGTGGCAGAACTCGACCGACTTGGGGTCGCCGCCGTGCTCGCCGCAGATGCCGCACTTGAGGTCGGGCCGCGTGCTGCGGCCGAGTTGCACGGCCATCGTCGACCAGCTTGCCGACGCCGCCGATGTCCAGGCTCTGGAACGGGTCGCGCTCCAGGATTTCCTTCTTGATGTACTCCGGCAGGAAGCTGCCGGCGTCGTCGCGGCTGTAGCCGAAGGTCATCTGCGTCAGGTCGTTGGTGCCGAAGCTGAAGAACTCGGCCGTCTGGGCCAGCTCGTCGGCCGTGATGGCGGCCCGGGGCACCTCGATCATCGTGCCGTACAGGTAATCGACCTTGGTCTTCTTCTCGGCGATGACGGCGTCGGCCGTCTGCGACAGTGATCTTCTTGAGGTAATCCAGCTCGGCCTTGGTGCCGGCAAGCGGGATCATGATCTCGGGCAGGACCTTGATGCCTGCCTTCTTGCACGTCGCAGGCCGCCTCGATGATCGCCCGGACCTGCATCTCCAGGATCTCGGGGTAGGTGATCGCCAGGCGGTCGCCGCGGTGGCCGAGCATCGGGTTGGATTCGTGAAGCTGCTGCACGCGGTCCTTCACCTGCTCGAGGCTCAGGCCCAGCGAGCTGGGCCAGCTCGCCCTGGTCCTTCTCGTTGTGCGGCAGGAACTCGTGGAGCGGCGGGTCCAGCAGGCGGATGGTGACCGGCAGGCCCTTCATCGCCTTGAAGATGCCGATGAAGTCTTCCCGCTGGTAGGGCAGGAGCTTGGCGAGGGCCTTCTTGCGGCTGTCGATGTCGGTCGCCAGGATCATCTCGCGCATGTGGTGGATGCGCTGCGGGTCGAAGAACATGTGCTCGGTGCGGGTCAGGCCGATGCCTTCGGCGCCGAAGTTCCGGGCGACGTCGGCGTCGTGCGGGGTGTCGGCGTTGGTGCGGACGTGCAGCGTGCGGTACTTGTCGGCCCACTTCATGATCTGGGCGAACGCGCCGGCGAGGCTGGCTTCCTGCGTCTGGACCTGGCCTTCGTAGACCTCGCCGGTGCCGCCGTCGAGGCTGATCCAGTCTTCGGTGCCGTAGGTCTTGCCGTTGACCGTGAGCGTCTTGTGCCTTGGCGTCGATGTGCAGCGAGCCGGCGCCGGCGACGCAGGGCGTGCCCATGCCGCGGGCGACGACGGCCGCGTGGCTGGTCATCCCGCCGGTGCTGGTCAGGATGCCCTCGGAGACGTGCATGCCGCCGATGTCGGCCGGCTCGGTCTCGCGGCGGACGAGGATGATCTTCTCGCCCTTGCCGACGCGTTCTTCGGCCTCTTCGGCGGTGAAAGCGATCTTGCCGACCGCCGCCCCGGGCGACGCCGGCAGGCCCTTGGCGATCACATTCTTCTCGGCCTTGGGGTTGAACGTCGGGTGCAGGAGCTGATCGAGGCTGGCCGGGTCCACCCGCAGAATGGCGGTCTTCTCGTCGATCAGCTTTTCCTTGACCATCTCAACGGCGATCCGCACGGCGGCCGTGGCCGTCCGCTTGCCGTTGCGGGTCTGGAGCATGTACAGCTTGCCCTTTTCGATCGTGAACTCGAAGTCCTGCACGTCCTTGTAGCGCGCTTCGAGCACCTTCTTGATCGTCCAGCAGCTCCTTCCAGCTCTTCTGGCTCCACTTGCCCATCTCGGTCTTGCACTCCAGCGGGGTGCGGATGCCGGCGACCACGTCCTCGCCCTGGGCGTTGACGAGGAACTCGCCGTAGAAGACGTTCTCGCCGGTGCTGGGGTCGCGGGTGAAGGCGACGCCGGTCGCCGAGTCATCGCCCATGTTGCCGAAGACCATCGACTGGACGTTGACGGCCGTCCCGCGGAGCGCCGCGGATGTCGTTCAGCTCGCGATAGCGGATCGCCCGGTCGCCCATCCAGCTCTTGAAGACGGCTTCGATCGCGTGCTCGAGCTGGACGTACGGGTCGGTCGGGAAGTCCGAGCCGACGTGCTGCTTGTAGACCTGCTTGTAGCGCGCGACGACCTCCTTGAGGCCCTCGGTGTCCAGCTCGGTATCGAGCTCGACGCCCTTGCGCCTTTTTGACCTCGGAGAGCTCGTGCTCGAAGTGGTGGTGGTCGACGCCCATGACGGTGTCGCCGAACATGTTGATCAGGCGGCGATAGCTGTCGTAGGCGAACCGCTCGTTGCCGGACAGAGCGGGCGAGGCCTTCGACGACTTCGTCGCTCAGGCCGATGTTCAGCACGGTGTCCATCATGCCCGGCATCGACATCTTCGCGCCGGAGCGGGCGGCGACCAGCAGCGGGTTGGTCGGCGTCGCCGAACTTCTTGCCGGTCGCCTTTTCGACCTTGGCGATGTTGGCCCGAACCTCTTCCATCAGCCCGGCGGGGAACTTGCTGGCCGGCGTCGTTGTAGTCGCCGCAGGTGTCGGTGGTGATGGTGAAGCCGGGCGGCACGGGCAGCGGGACGAGGGTCATGTCGGCCAGGTTGGCCCCCTTGCCGCCGAGCAGGTCCTTCATGCCGGCGTTGCCTTCGGCCTTGCCGTTGCCGAAGAAGTAGACGCGCTTGACGCCCTTGGTGACCGTCGCCGAACCGTTGCGGCCGGGCTTGGAGCCGGTGGCTTTCGCCGAGGGCTTGGCCGGTTTGGCCATGGGGGTGGGCTTGCGCTTAGTGATCGTCGCCATGATCGAAATCTCCATCGGGTCCGTTGGGGGCGGTCGCCGGTCGCGCCCGAAATCGTCCTGCCGCCCCTCATGGGCAGCGCTCCCGCAAGGGGCGACGCTTCGGCGCCCGCGACGCGCCCGGTCTGTCTGTCGTTCCGCCGGCTTATCCGCTCGCTGACTCGTTTGCTCCCAGGTTCGTCCGATCCGCAGGGCCCAGCCGGTTTGCCGCCCGGAACCGTCGCCGCCCGGCCCCGTCGCTGCCCGGCCCCGTCGCCGCCCGGCCTTTTCGCCGCCCGGCCTCTTCGCCGGCTCGTTCGCCGGTCCGCCTGATCGCGGGAATTCGCCCCGGCCCCCGGTCCGGTGGGCTTTCGCGGCGGCCGGCTCGATCCAGTGGAGGGGGTCGTCACGGGGCGCCCGGCACCGCCCGCCGGGAAGGCCAACCGGCCCACGGGCAAGTGCAACCCCTGAGGCTGTCCGGCCCGCCGTTCCGTCCGTCGCGCCTTGAACCTACGCCGTTATGGAAGGGGGGCAGTATAGGAATCCCACAAATCCTGTCAATTTTACGACTCCGCGGCCGTCCGCCCCGAAGAACCCGGCCCACCCGCGCGAGTGCCGGGCTCATTATCGCGCCCCCGAGCCCAAAGCCCAGGCAAGTGCCTTCCTTGGCGCTCTCCCCTTGGCGTCTTGGCGTTCACTTCTCTTCGCCCAGACGAAATGAGCGCCAAGACGCCAAGAGCGCGAAGGAAGAAGCGCCAAGACCGCGCGGAGCAGGGCTCGCGCGATTAGTTCGTTGGGATATTCAGGACACCGATGGGGGTAAGCGTCGTCTGCCCGGCGAGGGGCATCGGCTTGACAAGGGATCGGTCCAGGACGGTGGCCGCCCGCCGGGAGACGGCCACATCGGGGTAGGGCGTGCCGACGCCATGGAGCCCAATCACCTGGGCATAGAGCGTGAACGAGTCGCTCCGAGTCGTCAGCAGGTTGCTGACCCGGTTCAGCAGCAGGTAACGGGATTCGAAGTCGCCAACGATGTGGTCGGTGGGGTCTGCTTCGCCCGACGCCGGCCGACTGACGGGGAGCGTCGCGTTGAACGGGGAAAGATCGCCATCGCCGTCATCCGGGTCCAGCCCGCTGATGGTCTGGTTGGCGGCCACGAATTCCGGCACCTTCATCAGGTCAAAGAGGGACTTGAACGGCCCATTCAGATGGCTCGTGACAATGTTCACGCTTTCGCGATAGCTGACGATGGCCTGCGCCAGGTTCGCGTTGCGCGTGGCGGCGTCGGGGTACTTCACCAGGTCGTACGGGAAGAACGGAACGGTGGACAGCACCTTGGCGTCGGCCGTGTTGATGTTGATCAGCCCCTCGATCCCCACGGTGTCCTCATTCCCGTTGTTCGCCTTGGCGGAGTCGATCACGTCCGGGCCGTTGGCGACCGGTTTTACGGCCGCCCCCGGGTACTTGACGTTGCTGGCGCCTGGCAGCGTCGGGTCGCCGTTCTGATTCGGATCGACGTTCGGCTGGTAGTCGTCTTGCGGGGAAAAGACGGTCACGTAATCGAACAGCCGCTTGGCCCAGTGATACTTCCAGCCGGTCAGGACAGTCTGGGCGTCAGAGAGGTTCGAGTAGCTCGGGGCATCCAGATCGGACAGGTCCGTCGCCCCAAACGTCATCGGGCAAAAGCGGCCGATCTGCTCATTGTGAACGGCCGGAGAACTGGCCGGGTCAACATCGTACGCCGTCGCTGTTGAACCGCTGGCCGGCGGAAGGAACTGGGCATAGACGCTGTCCATCGTTACGCTGTTCATCTCCAGTAGTGTCACGGTGTTCGGATTCGAGTCGATCTTGTAGATCTTGTACCCGCCAATGAAAGGGACCTGCAGGATATCGCCGTTGCGGGCGAACCCGCCGAAGGGGAAGCGCGCGGTCGTGCCGCCCCCCAGCGCCAGCGGAGTGGAGTACCCGCCGCCATTGTCGGCGTAGGGGCGATTGGGCCCGGCGGCGTCGCGGGCGTTCAACTGGAGCGGGCGGGTTTCGTACGTCGCTCCGGCGCCGGGCGCTTTGCCGCGGCCGATCGACGTGCCGTTCGCGGGGTTCAACACCAGGCTCGACCCATCCACCACCTGCATTCCCGTGTGATGGAACGGCCCACCCAGCCCGCCAGGGGCCGCAATGTCGTACCCGCCGGGGTAGACGCAGTGCCACGCGCCGCTCGAAGCGTTCGACGTCAGCACGTTGGCGCGAGCGTAGCGGTAACGGTAGGTGTTCGCGTCCGACGCGAGCGGCCCCTGCATGCCGGTCAGGTCAATCTGATCAACGGGGACCAGGTCATCCGTGCTGGCACCCTCGTCGAAGACGTTGCGAGGGTCGGCGTTGTGCGTCAGCCCGCCGTCGCCGCGTCGCGGCCGCAGAAGCACCAGTTCATTCCCGATCGCCGAGCTGAGACTCCCACCCTGGACGAGGTACGGCGTGACGCTTGGCGGCTGCCCCATCCCGTTTTGGATGTCGGTGGGGATGTTGCCCGTGTAGAGGACAATCTTCTCGCCCGGTTGAATGACGGCACCTCCCGTATGGCCGGCAAGCGTCGCCGACAAGTCCCCGATCGAGGCGACAGACAGGCTGCCCGCCCCGCGGATGATCGACCCCAGCTTCCAGTTCACGAGCGAGACCGGCGTCGCGTGCGGGTTATAGAGTTCAATCGTGATGAACCAGACTGCCGGGTCGGTCGGGTTGCGTGCGGCGTTGTCGGTCGGCGCGTAGTGGATGACCATTTCCGTGATGAACGGCTGTTTCTCCGTGCCGTACACATTCGCCAGGATGGGCGTGCCATCCATCATCACGCCGATCTGCACGGTGCGGCTGGTCACGTCTTCGTCCCCGTCGCGGAGGTCAATCGTATTCACCGCGGCCAGGGCCGAGCGGAGCTGGATCATCTGGCCGCGCGTCAGCGCCTTGAGCGTCCCGTCCCGGAGCGGACTGCGGAACTGATAAACATTGGTGTCGGTATCGCCGCCCGGAGCATCCTGCATCAGGCTCCAGTAGGCCGTCCAGAGCTGGCCGAATGTACCCGTATTTGCCCCAATTCGCGTTGGATGCGCCGTCCACGGCATTGGTTCCCAGTAAATCGGGTTATTGGGCGGGCTGAGAGCGACGCCGGCGGGCCGGATGCAGACGTAGCTTCGCAGGCTGGTCGGGTCCGTGGGATCAGGTGGACAGGTCACGCGGTCGCCGAAGGTATAGGAGGCCGTCGCGTCGAACGTACCGCGGTTGTTGAAGCGGTCGGGGGCGAAGTTCGAGACCGGGTTACGCACCGTCAGCAGCGGCCGCAGGGGCTTGTAGCCCTGGTCGGCCCCCAAGGTCGGCGACGCGTACGGGGTGTCGTAGGCGAAGTTTTCGTTGAACCAGCGCGTCACGTCCTTCGCCGCGTAAGGTGTATGTGGCGCGTAGTTGTACAGCTCGTTCGAGAGGGTGCTTTCCAGCGGCGAGGGCGACGCGTTCGCGTTGACGATGCAGAAGCGAGAGGCGAGGGACGCCGACTCTGAGACCGGTATCGCGACGGCCTTATAGGGGGCCGAGTTGTCCGTGTTGTAGCCAGGGTTGGAGAGGCGGCTTCCCAGCCGGAACCACGCCGCCTCGAACTGGGTCGAATAGGCGAAGTCGTCCCGGGGCAGTTGCGTGTCGTCGAAGATCGGCGCCGTTCTCCATCGGAAGCCGGACGATTCGGTGAGGTAAGTCCCGCTGCCGGGCGCTGGGCTCTTGTACGCATTGAGGGCCAGGTAATCGTTGGAAGCCGCCTGCGAGCGCGACGGGTCGTTCGGCTTCGCGATCAGGTCGCGCAGGTTGATGTTGGTGGGGAAGAAGTCCCCGGGCGGCGTGAGCGCACTGGTGGGCACGGCCGCCGGTTCCATCGCGACGCTGACGTTCAGGGCGGCGCAGTTGTCGATGGTGCGGACGGCGGCGTAGTAGGTTATCCCATCCACCTGGCCGACAGGCAGGCGCACCAAGCCTGCATCGGCGATCCCGTCCCCGTCGGTGTCGGCGGCCAGGACGATCAGGGTCTTGCCGGTCGGCACGTAGCCGGGGATGGAGCTGTCATTGTCGGTGACCGTGAAGGCCGGGTAGTAGACCGTCCGGGTATTGATGACGCTGGGGTTCGTCGTGGCGCCGTTCACTTGGTACGTCGAATCGGGAATACTGATGGCGAGCGACGTCGGGACCATTTTGGCGCGGGACGAGTAGTAGCGGGGGAGCTGGCTCGCCGGCAGGGGTTGATTGGTGTACGCGTCGATGGCGTACGGCGCCTCGAAGTATTGGCCCGTGAACGGGGCCGAGATGTACGGCCACCCCGGATGCGCGCCGTCAACGTTGGCCACCGGAATGCGGCTGGCCAGAAAGCCGTCGGTGAGGGGGCTGTCCCAGTGGTTGTACGCCGCGGGGTCAACGTAGGGGAGGGTGGTCGGAAGGGTGGTGGGCGAGGTGGTCGCGTGGCGGAAGGTCGCGCCGGGCTGGATATCGCGAAGGATCGTCCCCTCGGCCGCACTCATGGCGCCCTGGAGGAGGAGGTCCGCCTGCGTGTTCGCGTTGTTCTGCCCGGCGGAGTACCGGTCGAACCGCGCCGTGGAGATGAACGCCGTCCCGATCAGGGCCATCAGGACGAGCAGAGCGACGACGAGGATCAGGATCGACCCCGGCCGCCGGCGCGCCCGCTCGGCCGACGAGATGCGGGGGAGTACGGTGCGCGGTGTGTCATGTGACATCGAATGGCTTTCGTTGACGGACGGCGTCCAGCGGGCCGCGACGGCTCGAAGCGGTCAGACTGCTCATGAACGAGCCGCGCCCGTTAGGAAGCGGGCAGTCGCCGTACTCGGCGACTGATCTGTTCGATTGCCGGTTGATGCCCGCCTGCGGCGGGCCCCGCTTCCTGACGGGCGCGGCTCGTTGTGCACGGCGCACTTTGGCGCACCGGCCCAATCGCTCCCTCACGGTCGCGGCTCGCTGGGCGCACTTCCCTACTTCGGCAACTCAATGACGTACTCGAACGTCTGCGCTTCGGTCATGCGGCCGTTGGGGTCGTCCAGGGCGATCGTGACGCGCAGGGCCGTTGGCTTGTTGGTCGGCCCCGGCGTGTCGGGGCCCCAGGCGACGACGTAACGGTCCGTGCTCGCCAGCGAGTCATACCAATGCGTCGAGTCGGGAACCGTCCGAACCGGGTAGGCGCGCTCGAACGGGAAGGCCCACGTCACCGGCTGAAGGCCAGCGGCGATCACGATGTCCCGCAGCGGCACGACATCCGTTGCCGGGCTGATCGACCCGTCGTTGTTCGAGTCGCGGGGAAGCCCGTACCAGCGCGTCTTGCGGTTCCCGCCGTCCATCTGGAAATCGGGCACGCCGTCGGGGGCGGCCGCCGTGATCGTGCCGTCCGACGCCTGGGTGACAAAATCGCCAGTGTACTCGACGGCAAACTGCGTGCAGCCGCGGAGGAAGCACGGGGCGGTGAGAGCCGCGCCAGCACTATCGAGCGGACGAGCGGGCTGCGGATTGCCGCTGAAGAGGATCCGAGAGGGCAGCGGCGGCAGCGGGTTCGGGACAGAGTTGCCGCCGGTCAGGTCGTATGCCGTTGCGAATGGGTAGCCTATGAGCGGGGCCCAGAAATATTTACCCGGTACCGAGTTGCCGTCCGCCCCGATCTGAAAGTCGTGCAGGGCCTGCTTGAACGACGGGATGCTTGTGGCGGCCATGTCGTACCGGGAAGTGAACAGCGTCTTCTGCCCATCGGCCGAGGCGGAGTTGTAGGACAGGGGCGACAGCGCAATGCCGTTCGCCTGTGCGATGTATTGCTGGGGGGCCGGCGGATTGGGATTGAGCAGGATCACGTTGCGGCCGAGCACCCACTGTGACGCGAAAAAGTTATTCGGGTTCGTCGTCAACGTCCCGATCCCGGGGGACTGGAAGACCGGCGTCGGAGCGTTGTCCGGCAACGCCAGGTGCCCGTAGACGATCCAAGCCTCATTGGTCGTCGTTGGGAGGCTCGTCGGCGTAGTGATCGTGTCGATGTACTTGATCCCCGTCCCCGTCTGGCGCGTGAAGAGGCCGCGGGCGAAGAAGCCGATCGCGTCGCGGCGGTGGCTGCGCGGCGACAGGTGCCAGAGCGGCACACTTACCTCGCTCGGGGGTGGAGGGCTGCCGTCATTTGGGTCGATGGCCAGATTGGTTGTTGTCGAAGGGTCGCCGTCCATGTCGCCGCGCTGGTCGGCCGCGTTGCGAAAGGCGAACCCGGCTTCAGAGGCGATCACCAGCGCCGGGGCTTCACGCGGCGGCACGGCACGAACGTGCAAGTCGCCGTTGAGGACCATCTGCGCCGAGCGGCTGTCGCGATAGCTGGTCGAGAGCGCCTGCCCGGTGCCGATCGTGCGGCTGGTCAGGCTGAAGATCTCGTTGATCCCCAGCACAAGGACCAGCGCCACCGCCAGGGAGATCAGCAACTCGATCAGCGTGAACCCGCTGGCGGCGCGCCCGGCGTCGCGGGAGCGGGTCGAAGGCGATGGGCGTTGTCGATTTTCGCGTCTCATGAAGGCTCGGCTTGAATGCGGCCCAGTTGCCGCCCGCTTGCTCGTCGAAAAGATGGTGCCCGTCGTCAGTTCAGCGGGATAATCGTCGAGTAGACGGCGACGTCCTGCGCGCCGCCTTCGTACGGGTTGTAGTTGGCGAGCGTCGGGTCAGGCTGGAAGCCGAGGGTCGGGTTGCGGAGCCGCTGCCCCAGGGCCCAGCCGAGGACGGTCTTGGTGGTCGGCTTGTACGATGAGTTCTTCATGTCGTTCCCGGCCTGGAGTTCCCAACTGGTGTCGGTCGTGTTGTTGCCGACCCGAAGCACCCAGCCGATCGCCGATTTGCCCGGGCCGTCGGCGGCCGCCGATTGATCGTCCGCGACGATGATAAATGTGCCGGGCGCGATGCACCCCGCGAAGGCGTCGTGGCCGGGGTTGCCGTTGACCGGCAAGGCCGACGCCGTGCCGCCGTCGGCCGCGACGAGATCCGTCGTCCAGAGGGGCGTCGAGGGGTCGCCGCCGGCGGGGGGGCTGAACTGGGCGATGTCGGGGTTGTCACCGCCGTCCGTGAATCGGATACGCACCTTGCGCGGGATCAACGGTGATCGCGTGCCGGTTAGATGGAGATCCCCCACGGCGCGGGCATCGAAATTCGACGGGTTGTGGGCTTGAATGGCGACGATGAACACCTGGGCCGTTCGCTCGGCGTTGCCGCCGGCGTCTCGATTGCGGCGATAGAGCGGCACCCAGGCGAATCGCGAATCTTCGGTCTGGATAAGGTCCCCTTTCACCCGGTCGAACAGCGTCGTGCCCGTACCGGCCGCGTCGAAGGCGTGGACCATGCCGTCGGGAACGAAGACCGATTCATCGGCCGTCCCCGGCAGGCGGGCCAGCGTGGACGCGGCCGCCCGGGCGATGCTGGCGGCCGTTGTCTCGGCGCCATTGGCCTGCGTCTGTCCGATCGCCACCGGGAAAATCCCCGCCACCATGATGAAACCGACGGCGAGGATCGTCACCGCAAAGAGGATCTCAATAAAGGAGAAGCCGCGCCGCATCCCCCGCCGCGGCCGCCGGATCGACATTGTGCCCGCGCCCGGATCGCCGAACGCGACAGGCCCGCCGACACGAGACAGAGGGCTGATCCCACTGTGTGGCTTCATCAACTACTCCCCCCTCAGAAACGTGCCGTTGTAGCGCGAAACCAGCAGTGGGATGCCGTTGTCGCGCACCCAGCCCTGATCGATCAGCCCCGGGTTGACCGATAATCGCGCCTTGAACTGCTCCAGGTCGAAGAGGTACAGGCCGAACTGGGTTGAATCGGAGGTGACCAGCGGCGGCGTCGGGTTGGTCGGGTCGGACGGGTCGGTGTCCTTGCGGACGTCCTGCAGCCGCTGGTACAGCGCGGACGTCAGGGTGACGCCGTTTTGCGAATAGGTCTGGGCGAACTTGTAATTCACGGTCGCGAACTGCCCCTGCCCGTCAAACATCAGGACGCCGCCGGGGGTGAGCGTCCCTTTGTCTTCGATCATCGCCGCGCTGACGCCGATGGGCAGGAGCACGTCGTCCCGATTTGGGACCAGCTCCAGCGTCGTGTCGCCGCCCGGGTTGGGGAAATAAACCTCGAACGCCATCAGCCGCTCGGTGTTCGGGTCGGTATAGATGAGTACGCCCCGAAAGTCGCCGGCGCCCACCGCATCCTGCCATGCCCGGCCGAGGACGCCGGCAAGCTGGTTCTGGGCGCTGTCCAGGCTGCGGCCGCCGGTGATGACCTGAAACGCCGGCACGGCCACCACGAGCAACAGGACCGCGATGACGACGACCATGGAAATTTCGACCAGCGTAAACCCGCGCCGCCGCGCGACCCGCGTCATGCGCGCCCTCGCGCCGAGTAACCGCGCTCCAAGCGGCCACGCTCTGCGTGATGGGGCCGCCGAGATATCAGGCCGTCCAATGTCCATTCGCTTTTCCCGCCTCCGTCGTGCCTCGTCGCGGACCTTGGTCGTTTGTGCCCATTCTTCGACCGGAAGTATGGCGCAAGCGTATTGACACCACATTTGGGTTCCGTGAAGAGACTGGGGCATCAAGTTTTAGGTGACCGCGCGTGATGGGTCGTTTTTTTGATCCCGTCTCCCCCCGGCGTACCGGGGGCGAGGCGTCTTGGACGGCGGTTCTTCACGCACGGTCATTCAACGAAACAGTGCGGCCGGGGAGGCCTGTCGCCTCACCCGGCCGCACGAATTAGAGGGCGTTAACGATGGAGCTCGACGTTACTCGTTCGGAATGATCGTCTGGCGAACGGGGGTCAAGCCGGTGACCAAGCCGGTGTTGCCGTCGTGAATGGGGGCGACCGTGGATCGGTCTAGGAAAGCGGCGGTTCGTCGCGAGGCGACCACTTCGGGATAGAGCGTCCCAAGGTTCCGCCAGCCTTGCACCTGAACGTACGCGGTAAATCCGTCGCTTCGGGTCGTCAGCAGGTTGCTGCACCGATTCAATAACAGGAAGCGGCTCTGGAAATCACCATAGACATGGTTGATCGGGTCGGTTTCACGACGTGGGTCGGTCGTCACTGGCGTTCCTCCCGGAACGTAGGGGGAATAGTTCCCTTGGTTGATCCCCGGCTCGTAATTCGCGTTTAGCAGAAGCAGGTCATTCTGTTGCGAGAAGTACGGGACCTTCATGAGGTCGAACAGGGTTTGGAAAGGCTGCCCCGTCTGCTCGCGGTAAGCAACGATTGCTGCCGCAATCTGGGCGTTGGTGGGGGTTGACGACGAAGCGGGAAGGAACGGCACCGCGGCCAGCACCTTTGCGGACGCCGTGTTGATGTTGATCAACCCGTGGATCGGGGCGGTTTCCTCGGAATGAAATTTCGCCGCATTGGGGTCAAAGCCGTTGGCCACAGCGTTCTGATCCGTCGGCAGGTCCGCGGACGAGACGACCGGGTACTTCGGATGGAATATCTTCGTCTCGGCCGCTGACAGAGTGGGGTCGTACGAGGGATTGGTAACCGACCCTGGATCGATATTGGGCAGATAATCCTGCTGCGGGCTGTTCACCGTGAGGTAGTCGAACAGAGACATCGCCCAGTGATATCGCCATGCCGGGTTGGCGACCGTGGCGGACGACGCGGGCAAAGTGTCATCCGGAAGCGGGCCAGGCGGCTTCGGCTGGCTGTTGTTCACGAAAACGTTCCGGATGATCGGGCAGAATCGTCCGATCTGCTCGAGGTAAACCCTCTTACCGGTCGAGATGGTCTCGAAATCATCGTTTGGATCACCATCTTCCGCCATCGCGGCGTCCATGGTGAGGGTGTTCATCTCCAGGAGTGGGTGGTTTCCTTTCGCGTCCACGGTAGAGCCATAAATCGTATAGCTTCCGATGAACGGAACCTGGAGGATATCGCCATTTCGCAGGAACTGGCCGAGCGGGTACGCCGCGGAACCGGCGGCTCCGACCGTGGAGAGCGTGTTCCCGTTGGGGTTCGTGCCGCTGGCGGGCGTCCGAGCCGAGTACGGGGCGTTGGGCCCGGCGGCATCCTGGTTGTTAATCTGGATCGGCCGCGTCTGGAAAGTCGCCTGCGGCCCCGATCCACCCGAGGTCGAGAAAATGGCCTTCCGCTGACCCAGGCCACAGGGCGTCGGCATGGGGTCGGTCGAGGCTTGCACTTTCAAAAGCCCGGCCATCCGAAACGGGCCGTCTCCACTGGTGCCGGTGGCCTGGGCGTCATATGGGCCAGGGTAGACACAGTGCCACGCTGCGCTCGCGTCGCTGTTCACTAAATAGGTGCTTTTCGGCGGCGATGACATGAGGGTACCAATATTATTCGCCCTGGCATATCGGTAACGCTTAGGGGTTGGAACCCCGCCGCCCGCCGGTGGCGCCGGTGGTGAGATGATGCCGCTCAGGTCGAGTTCGTCGAGGGGTACAAATGTTGAAAGGTCAGCGGTGTTCTCGGCGAAGTTGTTCGCTCCGGTCGGGTCCACATTCGTCTGCGGAACGTTATTGACGTTCGTCATCGCCGTCGTATTCAACATGGGTGCGTTGTACAGCCGCGGCCGAAGCAGGACGATCTCCTTCCAGTTCTCCGGTGCGCTCCCGATCACGTCGCCGAGCGTGCTGATCACGATCGGGGGCGACACGTCGGGCATGCCAGTGTAGGTAGCGGAGCTGAAATAGGCGGCGATGTCAGTAGGACGATTCGACTCGCCGTTGTCGAACACGAGCCGCTCGCCCGGGTTGATCCAGCACTTTTGCGCCGGCGTCGCCGGCGGCTTGATCGCGGGGACCGTCGGCGCCGTCGTGGCCGAGTGGATCAACGCGGCAAGTTCACCCAAGTCCGTAAACGTCATGCCTGCGGCGCGATCGAGGATCGCCAGGTGCCAGTTAGTCATGTCGATCGCGGTGGGGTAGGGGTTGTACAACTCGATCCCGACCCACCGGGGGTTGGGAGCGTTCGGAATTCCGTTCGGCGGGCCGACTTCCACCATCGCTTCCGTGAAAAACGGGCTGCGTTCGCTTCCGAACACCGTCGCTTTCAACGGATTGCCTCCGGCCGAATCGTAGAGTGTGATGTTGCGGCTGGTGACGTCGTTCGCGCCGTCGCGCAGGCCGATCGTGTTGACGGCCGCCAGTGCGGACCGAAGCTGCACCATCTGTTTCTGCGTCAATACTGTCTTGCCGTCGCGCATCACGTTGGCGAGCTGAAGGTCCTGCGTCGCGGCAAGAGGATGCGGGCGCACCGGCGCGGCGGGAGCCGACTTCATGACCGACCAGTAGGAGGTCCAGAGCTGTTCAAACGTCCCGGTATTGACGCTGATCTTTGTCGGGTGGTTCTTCCACGGCATCTGGGCCCAGGCGTTGAAGTTGTAGCCGGGTATCGCGCCGGAGTTGGCACTGGGCGGGTCGATGCACACATAGGCGCGGCCGTCGGCCGGATTGATCACGCGGTCGCCGAAGTCGTAGGTCGCCGTTGGAGGCGTTGTGGACGCCGGTGCGGACCAGAACTCTTTATCCGGGAATTGGCTGTTGGCGAAGTTTGAGACCGGGTTTCGAGTCACGAGAAGCGGCCGCAACGGGAGTGGCGATGTCGGAGCGGTGAACTGTGGCGAGGGTGGCGTCAACGTTGGCGGGCTGAACCACATCAGCGTTGAAAACCAGTTGGATGCCTCGCTGGGCAGGAAAGGGAGCCGATCAGCCGGGCCCTTCGTAGAAGGGGTAGGTGAATAAGTTACAGCAGATGTTTCGGCGGGAATGAGCGACTCGATCTGCGAAGGGGCCTGAGTCTGGTTGGCGAGGCAGAAATGGTACGCAAGCGCCATTCCGTCGGCTTCGGATAATGCGTTATAGCGCAAGGTCGCGTTCGTGCCGACCAATCCGGCGCGGTCGATGCGCGATCCCAGTTGGTCCCAAACTGCCTCCTGGGCCGACGCGTACCGGAATGCCGACGTCGTGCTGCCGTCGTCTCGGCGACCGACCCTGGAGATCGCCGGACTGTTCCCGAACCGATAACGATTCAGCAGGCCGTAATCAACGCTCGACAGCAGGCTTCGCAGATCGATATTTGTCGGGAAGAAATCGCCCGGAACGCCGGCGGTGCTGGTGAATGGTGAAATAGACGCGTTAGTCCCCGTCACGCCATAGGGATGCATCGCAATCGCCGCGTTGAGGGCGGAGGAGTTATCGAGGATCCGGACTGCGCCGTAGTAAACGACGCCGTTCAACTGACCGAAGGGGAGACGAACCAGGCCGGCATCGGCAATCCCGTCCCCGTCCGTGTCGGCGGCGACGACCGTCAGGAACTTCGTGGTCAGCGGAGCCTGTGGGTTTACGGGAAAGGTCAAGGCCGGCATAAGGACTTTGGCCCCGTTTGCCGTCGGCACCCAGATGTAGGTTGGAGCGGCGTTGACAAGCTGCTCCCGCGTATAGGTAATCTCGTTATAGATGGGGACGTATTTGGCCGGCACGTCCGGAGGGTAGTCCGATTTTCGTTCGAACGTCCCAGGGTACTGAGACTCGAAGCTATAAGGCGAATAGAAGAGCGGGACCGTTGTGGACGGCTGCGTCGTGCTGCCGGCAGGCGGGGTGCTGAGAATCAAGCTCGTGTCGAAGGAATCGCTCAACGACTTCCATACGACCACAGGCGTGGCGTTGAAAGTTGGGATCGGAGTCCCGTCCACATAATTGACGTCTGGCAGGCGCGGGGCGATCCATGGGTTGTCGAGCGGATGAACGTACGTCTCGAAGCCCGGGTCTGTCGGGGAGACGGAGCTGGCGCCGGCGGGGATCAGGCCGACGGCCGGGCGAAAGCCGAGGGTGTTCACCTGGAGAGGGCCGGTGAGCGTACTTGCGGCCACGTTCAGAACGCCCTGGGCGGCCAGTTCAATCTCCGTGTTTGACACATGCTGGGCAGTGGAACTTCGATCGGAGCGTGCCGTCGCGATGAACGCCGTCCCAATCAGCGCCAGTAACACCAGCAGTGCGACGACCATGATCAGAACGGAGCCTGGTTTAGCACGACGCCCTCGCCTCTGGGCACGATTGATCAGCACGGTGAACGGATAGGAGAGCTTTTGCATGTTCACTCTTGCCCCACTGGGCGAAGGGACCCGGATGACCGGTTACCGCAAGGCCATGCGGCCCGGTAACCACGACTAAATCGGTTGCGGCAATATCAGAGCGAACGGGAGCCCCGACGGTAAGGCTTCGGCGGCCCCTCACTTCAGCCGGACGACGTACTCTGCGGTCTGCGGGACTTTCAGACGCCCGGACGGATCATCGATCTGCAGCGTAATCCGCAGCATTGAAGGTCGAGGTGACGACACCGTCTGTGGCTCCGAACCCCATGCCACGACGTAGCTCGCCGCCCATAGTTGGTTCGGGTTGGCCGCATAATCCACCGGGCTGGGAGGGTAGGGAAGGGTGATGTCAACGTTACGCTCGAAGTAGTAATAATCCACCGCACTCGGCGTGCCTGACGGATGGATCATGTTCAGGCGGCCAACCACGCCGAGGTTCTGAATCATGTCGCGGAGCGGGACGACGTCAACGCTCGGATCGATCGTCCCGTCGTTATTGATGTCCCTTGGAAAGCCATACCAGCGGATCCGCTTCACTCCGGTGACCGGATCGATGGTGAAGTCAACTTCGCCATCGGGAGGCGCTAGGACCTTGGTCGGTGTTGACCCTTGCATCTCCATCTGCGTGATGACTTTGCCCTTCGAATCCTGAGCGAGGAAGTCGCCCGCGTACTCGACGATGATCTGGGAGCAACCAGGGACGAAGCAGGGGACGGTCTGGGACACCTTCGGCCCCGTCAGGGGTGGGAGCGGCGTCGGATCGGCCTGGAAATGATTGTTGACGAGCATCTGCGTCCAGTAGTTTGCGGGTCCTCCCTGCGTGTTCGCCGTCCGGGCCAGAAGATCGCGATAGGCGGCGACCGACGTTTGGGCGACATCGCACTTGGACTCCTGAATCTGCACGCCCGACCCCGCCTTCGCATTAACGGCCAGAAGCCCGTACTGGGAAGTAGGAGAGGGGATCGTCAGCACATCCTGGCCGACCGGAATCGTCGTGCTCGGGTTTAGCAGAACCACTGAGCGGCCGAGGCACCATTGCGAGGCAAAGTAGTTCCTCGCGTTATAGGTTCCGGCGGGAGAGGGGATCGGTTTTCCGGCGCCGGGGGCGAAATAGATAGGGGTCGCTGCGTCGTTCGACAGATAGAGATGACCGTAGACGACCCACGCTTCGGTGGCGGCACTCGGCACCGTCCGCCCGACGACCGTGGGTGCCGCTGTGACGGTGTCTACGAAAGCAGCACCCGTACCGGTCTGCCGCGGTATTTCCCCTTGGATGAAAAAGCCAACGCGGTCGGTTCGATAGTTGCGATAGCCATAGCTCGTCGATTTGACGATCTCGCCGGGGACGAGGGCCTCACCCTCCTTGCCATTGCCGTCTAAGTCGATGGTGGTGGCGATGCCGTCCCTGTCGCCCCGGAGGTCTTCGATATTTCGGAAAGCGCCGTTGCTGACGGCGCCGGGTGCCCCGGTGTGAACGAGGCCGCTGCTGATGATCAGGCACGGCGTTTCCGCCATTGGGACGGCCATCCGGAAATCATCGTTAATGACCTCCTGCGCTGCCCGGTTTGAGCGGAGCGCATCGGACAACGCGAGGCCGGCCCCCACCGTGCGGCTGGTGAGACCAAACACTTCGTTAATGCCAAGAATCAAAACCAGGACGATCGCGATCGAGATCAGCAGTTCGACTAGCGTAAAGCCTCGTCGGCGCCATGGCCCGGACGGGCGTCGTTTGTGGGGCATATCTTCTCCCAAGTGGAAGTGGGCACACGGTGACGGTCCCCTCGGGTCCCATCAGACCTGGCCCTGGCGAAGGCACGACCGTTCTCTAGCGAAGCGGCACGACAGTCGTATACACCGAGATGTCCTGAGCGCCGCCCTGGAACGGATTGGCCGGCCCGACAGGGGCGGATGGATCTCGTTTCCCCTGTCCCACCACGAAAAAGTCGGTCCGAAGGACTTTGATGGCAGGACGCTGCTGCGAAGTCAGGTCAAAGCCCGGCTGAAGCTGCCAGACAAAATTCCCTAGGTAGTCGCCGACTCTGAAGACCCAGCCGTTCTCGAGCACGGTCCAGACGAGCGGCTCAATGTCCGGCGTTCCCGGGTCGGCACCGTTCGTCTGGGAAATGCAGATGTAATTGGTTCCGTTGTACAAAGCGACATCGTTAAGGTTGTATTGGGCGTTGGCGATCCACGGGCCCTTCCAGGTGGTCGCATGCCCATCGCTGGTGGTGAAAAGGAAAGCGCCTGGGGCCATGACGCCGCCCGTCCGAACTCCGTTTTGGTTCGCGGCGCCAAGCAGTTGGGCCTGGAGGGCCGGGTCCGAGGAGATGAGGGTCAATTGATCCGGGCCCGCCGGGTTCGTCGTTACCGTGCAGCAACCATAAGGGCCTGTGCTCTTAGAGAGGATCCCGAAAGGGAGAAGCGTCAGACCGATGGCGGGGTCAACCGAAGCGTTAGTATCCAACGACGGGTCGTACTGCGATCGACCACGCACTTCGACGCCGAGGACAAAGACCTGCGCGTAGTCGAGCGGGACATTGTTTATTGAGAAGCGGCGGTAAAATGGAACCCAGGCGTACCGTGGGTCTTCCACGTGGATCATGTTCCCCCGCACCATATCCCACAGGGACTTGCCAGCGGTCGTCGTCAGCGGAGACGCATCGAACGGGCGGAGCGTCCCGATCGGGTCGGCAGTCAGGACCTGGGGGTCACTGCGGTGAGGAAGCCGTGACACGAACGCGGCCCCTTCGCGCCCGAGGGCGGCCGCGACTGTTTCCTCGGACGTTGACTCCGTCTGGCTAAGGGCGGCGGGGAAGATGCCGGCGATTAGAATGAACCCCACGCCAAGAATCATCACGGCAAAGAGAATCTCGACGAACGAAAAGCCCTTTCGCCGCGAGCTATTTCGAACTTGATGACAACGTATTGCTCGGTTCATTTGCGTCTCGATTTCTCCCGGCGAACAGAGTGGCCCGGGCCTGCGTTCATCGGATTGAAGCATCACTGAACGCGGGTCAGCGAGCCATTGTATCGATTGACGATGAATGGCACCGCGTTGTCGGTCATCCACTGATTGAACTGGGCTGCCGTGCTCGGCGCGCTGTTGTCCAGAAACGCCTGGTAGTTCGCCGAGTCGTACAGGTAGAACGCGACCTGGCTGACGGGAAGCGCGTTCGTCGAGCTTGCGGTGAACCCGGTGCCGGACTCCGAGTTCGTGAGGGTGGCATTACTGACGGCGGCCGTCCGGGCCTGCAGGTTTGATACCGGCACCGGCACCGGAGGAACCCTTCGCCCAAACTGATACGACCGGACCATGACGCGGCCGTGGCCGTCGAAGAGGATACAGCCGCAACGGTCGAAGTAGTGCTGCGTGCTCGCCGTCGCGTTAGTGATCAGTCCCGCGACCCCAATACCGCGCGGCAAAAGTACCTCGTCATGAGTCGGAGTGATTTCCAATTGGTCGTCATAGTAGGTGGGTGACAGCGTAGGGTCCGTGGCCGGAAGACGATCGCGGAAACCAACTTGGATCACGCAGGTTCGACCGCTGTTGCCGACATCCGGAAAAATGACAACGCCGCGCCGCGCTGCTGCCCGATGGCCTCGGCGCGAGCCCGCCCCACAATCGCAGCAAGCTGGTTCTGCGCCGACTCGATGCTTCGGCCGCCAGTGATCACGCTGAACGCAGGGACCGCCAGCGTAAGCAAAAGGATCACGATCGCGATGACGATCAGCAGCTCGGTCAGGGTGAACCCGCCTGCGCGAGCCCGAGCATGCCCGTGGATGGACTGTTTAGGTTCGATCATCGCACTTCCTGAATCAGCGGCCAAAGACATTCCGCCTGCCGTTACTTATCAAAAGAATAGAGGTTGTCGTCTGCGTAGGTTGTAAGGCTGGACCCAACGTTCCCATCCGGGCCAGCCGAGGCCCAGAACGGGCGATTGTCAGGCGAGGTGATGGTGGTCGCGGCTCCATTAGTTGCCGTCAGCGCCACTTTCGTGAGGCCCCCCGAAGGGACGAACAAGATTGGGTTGCCCCACCCGTCGATTGGTATGGTGATCGTCGATGCCTCTGGTGCCCAGCCTGTTGTGTCGGTCGCAGGGCTCGTGGTGCCGGTATTGTTGGCGATACAGACGTAGAACTGGCCCCCGACAACGACGTGGTCGCCCACGAGGTAGTTGATCGTCCCGGCCCCACCGCCACTTTTGACGAAGTTCAGCGGCCCGGTGCTCTTCGCAGGCAAACCCTGATACACCGTCTTATTTGTCGGTAGCGCAAGCAGCCGGGTGATGACCCGCTGAGTGGTCAGCATCGAGGTCGTGTGGAGCCTTCGCATGGGGAGCGACTCGTTGTCGGGAGATTGCAGGGTCGCGCGGATGAAGCCGCTCCCAGGCGTGTTGGCAACTTTGTAAGTTTGCGAGAAGACCGGCGTCGGGGTGTAGTCTGACGGGCCTTCCAAGCGAAACAGGCCGCTGTTTCGGTCCAGTTCAGCGACCATGCTTGTTAGCGTCTGCATCGTCGCCACCGTCTGGTTGCGGATGGCGTTCGTTCGAAGCTTGTCGAGCCCGAGGACAACGATCGTCACCAGGATCGCAATGACTCCGATCACGGTGAGCATTTCGATCAGCGTGAACGCCCGCGCCACAGCGCGTTGACGGCGCCTTCGGCATCCGGAGGCGGCCATCCCGAACGGTTGGCCGAGAGTTGGGGCGTCTATTGCAGGGTCGGTCGCTCGCACGTGAGGGCTCCTCCTACGCGCCAGACCTCCGGGTTTCCCGTGCAGGGACGGAGGCCAAGCTGGGTAGCTGATTATTCGCGTTGTCCAGTACCCGCCGCTCGCGAGCCTCTCCATCGATCGCGGGCTCCTTTAGGAGATGGCCGCGATCGAGCCGCGAAAGCCAGCCGGCAGCGTCACGAGACGGTGGCGCCGCGACGCAGGCATTATCGGGACGTGGTATCCACGTCTAAGTTCTCATAGCTGTAGATGTTATCGTCAAGGGTGAGATAACGCCGGTCAGCGCCCGCGGAGAAGAAAAAGAAGCGGTCATTTGGGGCGGTCCCGATCGCGGGGTGCATCGACGGCATGAAGACGATCGGGCTTCCCCAGGCATCGAGTAGGGTGATGTCGTTGTAGAGCGACGCGGGCAGCTCCGAAAGCGCACCGGCCGCCACGCCTGGTTCGCCGCGGAGGGCGCGGACGAAATAGCGGCTGTTCTCGGCCGCAGCGCGCACCAGTTCTTCAGGCTCAGCCTCAACTTGCATCGTGCGTCCGCCCGCACGGAGATGACTGCCGGGGATGGCCGCAGAAGGACCTTCCACATGGGTCCAGTTCCCATCCCCGGGCGGGAAGGGCGGGACGGCCGGCGGCTGCCCGTGCCGCGCGACATAGGCCGACATCATCCCATCCAGTTGCCGGACGAGGTTCTGGGTAAGGGCAACCGCTGATCGCTCGCGAACGTGATGAGCAAGATTGACGAGCAGGCCGAAGACGATCACGAGGATCGCGACGGTCGTCAACATCTCGATCAGCGTGAAGCCGCATCGAATGACAGGCCTTGTGTCAACCCATCGGCTCTTCACGCCAGACGTCCTGCTGGTCCGAATTCCCTCCACTTCAATATTGGCCGCGTTCAAAGTTTGCCACATCGTCGCACGGGCTCCGCGAGCTCGGCGGGTTGGCGGCCGTATACGCGGTGGTCGGGCCGAAGTTTTCGTCCGGGCCAGCCGACCAGAGAAGGTAGTTGCCGACGAATACAGCGGTCTCCGGAGTCGCATTGCCCGGGTCGATCTTGCCGTTTTGATCGAGATCGCCGAGCATCGACTGAAGGTTTTGTGTTTTCAACACATTTACATTGTCCGCCGAATTGAACATCGGTAGACCATTCGTCGATGCATAAGTCGGCACATATTGCACATAATTTAGAAGAGGGTCAGCCTTGTTCGCCGGGTAATAGAGGATGGGCTTTCGATACCGGTCACCGATCGCACATGCGTTGAGGTTCAGAGTTGTCGAGGGAATAGACGGGCTGACGAGCGGGAACCGATCAACGGGCAAGTAGGGCCCCACACCTTTCCGCCAGACCGCGTGCGGAAGCCTGGGAATGGCCCGGTACCGTTGGAGGTCGAAGGGTCCCCATACCCGTCCGTCGCCTGATTTCCGGGAGCGATCAAGGCCTGGCAAAGGACTACCGAACCGGTATTGGCGGTGGTAACCCGCGGGTAATCGCCCTGATCTTGTTTGTAGGCTTCCAGCGCCGCCGAAATGGTTTGGATATCCAGCGCCATGCGGGTGCGGACCGACTGCCTGTACGCCGCCGTTACAGCGGGGAACAGGAGCGCGATCAACAACACAATGATACCGATGACGATCAAGACTTCGACGAGGGTAAACCCGTCATGGCGACGCTTTGCCGCCGGTGCGACTGGCGTCGAGCCACGCGGCCGCAGGGGGTTAGTTGCCGCCATAAAAGATGTCGTCCTTTGTGCCAAATATGCCATCCGGGCCAGCATCGATCAGGAGGAACGTGTTCGCGCCGCGTACGACACCCGAGGTATTCGGAGCGGTGAGGTAACTGTCCCAGCTTTTGAAGTCCGGCGGAACAGGAGGGCTGTTGCCCGGTAACCCGACCCAGTCGAAGTCACCGAGTGCATTGGCAGCGGAAACGGTCGGCTTCACTTGATAGGGGAGAAGATGGGAGTAGTTGTACTGTTTGGTCTCGTCGGCCGCGGAGATGCCTGGGTTGCCTGACACTGCACGTAGATAGAGGATCGGCCGGGGATCCCCGAAGTTGTCGAGATATTCGGGGATGATCGTATCCGTTTTTCCGGTGATGCCTGTTGTTGCCCAGGACCCAGCGGCCTGGGGAGCCATTCGGACCCCAGGGGTCCCGTCGAGGTACACGTCCATAACTACCCGGCGGTTCGCGTTGATATTGAACGTTCTAGCCCCTTTGCCGACGCGACTTTCGATGTAGTTCGGCGGCTTCGCCGGAGTCGCGGCAACGCCCGGATCGGCCCCGCCGCACATCGACAGGATCATGTTCTCCGTCATTGTGATGTTGCCCCCGACCCCCGTCAGAGTCTTCCCGGACGTGATATCCGCGTTGCTGAAGAGGCCCGGGTAAGACCCTTGCTCAAGGTGATACCGTTCGATGGCCGCCGCCATCCCTTGCAAGATCGATGTCGTCCGGGCGATTTGAGCCTGGACGCGCACCTTCCCAATCGTCGGCAACAAGATGGACACCAGCAAGGCGATGATGCCGATCACCACCAGCAGCTCGATCAATGTGAAGCCGTTCCTGCGCGTCTGCGGCGCTCTGCGCGGAGCGACGGGAGGAAGAACGCGGCTCAAACAATTCATGGGCGCCTTTCTAGGGGCTCAGCTCTGGATATCAAGGAAGAGGGGACGCAGAATCCGGCGGCCTCGAATGAGAGGACTTCAAAAGTCCAAGAATCGGAAACGACTGCCGTCGCCGGCCGCTACTTCTTCGCTCCGCCGTTGCTCATCCCTTCGATCAGCGAAATCATCGGCATGAACAGGGCGATGACGATGAAGCCGACGATCACGCCGAGGATGACGACCATCACTGGTTCCAGGATGCTGATGAGCGAGCCGACCAGGACGTCCACGTCGCTGTCGTAATTGTCAGCGATCTTGAGGAGCATCTTGTCGAGGTCGCCGGTTTCCTCGCCGACGTCGATCATGTTGATGACGATCGAGTCACAGATCTTGGTCTGCCGCAGCGGGTTGGCCATCGTCTCGCCTTCGCGGATCGAGTCGTGGACCTTGACCAGGGCCCGGGCGAAGACCTCGTTGCCGGAGGTTTCTTTGGTGATATTGATCGCGTCGAGGATCGGCACACCGGCGCTGATCAGGGTCCCCAGCGTCCGGGTGAAGCGGGCGATGCCCGTCTTGGCCAGGATCATCCCCAGGATGGGGATCTTGAGGGTGACCACGTCCGTCGCGTACTTGCCCCCTTCGCTGAGGCGGATCAGGCGGTAAAGCCCGAGGAAGACGATGGGCGATGCGATCAGGTAGGCCCAGCCGTACTGGTTGGCCATGAAATCGGAGATATCGAGCAGCAACTGCGTGACGGCCGGCAGCTTGAGGTGGAAGTCTTCGAAGATCTTCTGGAACTTCGGGATGACGAAGATCATGATCATCGTCACGATGCCCAGGGCGATCGTCACGACGACGCCGGGGTAGATCATGGCGCCGATGACCTTCTTCTTGAGCTTGGCCGCCTTCTCCATGAAGTCGGCCAAACGCGAGAGGATGAGGTCGAGCACGCCGCCGGCCTCGCCGGCATTGATCATGTTCACGTAGAGCTTATCAAACGCCTTGGGGTAGTGGCTCATCGCGTCGGAGAGGGTGCCGCCGCCTTCGACTTCATCGGCGACGCCGCCCACGATCGCCTTTAGCAGGCCCGGCTTCTGCTGCTCTTCCAGGATCTGGAGCGAACGCAGGATCGGCAGGCCGGCATCCTGGAGCGTCGAAAGCTGTCGCGTGAAGCTGACGAGCTGCTTTCGCGAGACGCCGCCGATGGCCAGCGGCATCTTGCGCTTGGGCGTGAACCCCTCCGCGGCGGCCGCCCCGCCCTTCTTTTTGACGACTTTTTTGGCGGCCCGCTCCCGAACCTTGGTCGGGTACTGGCCCATGCCTCGAATCTTCTGGATCGCCTCTTCGGACGAAGCGGCTTCGACCTCCGCCTTGACCTCCTGACCGGAGGCGTTCATCGCTTCGTAGGCAAACGTCGGCATAAGCTTTACTCCGAGTAGTCGTTACAGGAGAAGACGCGCTTCGCGCGACCGGCCGCGTCGATCAAGGTGACCGCTGGACGACAGGTGGATCAGAGGAGCCTGAGAATGTCCGAGTCGATCGATCAAAATCGCACCGCCAACCGGATTATTCGGGGTGTCCACCCCGCCCAGCGCCTGCGGCCGCGGACGACACCGTAAACGCGTGGCAAGGGCTCCGCAAGTCGCCCGCAGGCACCCATTATACGGCGTCGCCCGCCGCGCAGATGGGCGGGGCATTCAGGTTGCATGAAGGCGGCCCATCGAAGCTTTTCACTTCTCCAGCGAGGTAGCCATGCCGCGAGGCGACAAATCGTCTTACACGGACAAGCAGAAGCGTCAGGCTCAGCACATTGAGGAGGGGTACGAGAAGCGGGGGGTCCCCACGGACGAGGCTGAGCGGCGGGCGTGGGCCACGGAGAACAAGGTCAGCCATGGCGGCCGCAAGTCGGGCTCCGGGCGGGGGAAAAGTGAGGATCGATCGCCGATGGTCAAGGGAGGCAAGAAGGGCGGGGCGGCGGCCCCGAAGGCGAAACGAGTGGAAGCTGGGAAGAAAGCGGCCAAAACGCGCAAGGCCAGAGCGGGTCGTTCCAGATGATCCGCAACGAGTTTGACGGCGGTTGCCGGTGCAAGTTCGGGCGAAAAAGCGGGGGTGACAACTTTTTCCATTTTTATGGATTGTACTTTGGCGTACTTTGTCCTTCGTACGACAGAGCGAGCGGGGGCGTCCCCAGCTCGCGCCTACCTGTGTACGCTGTTCGGATTCTCAACCCGATCGGCGGACGACTGACTGTGGGTGTGCTTCCCGGGCGACCACCGTAGAGGGGTGGTACGACGGGCCGCGTCTGGAATTTCGCCGGGTCGGGGGCTTCGGCTCCTCCCGGCTCAGGTCATTTTCTTGGAACGAGGAAGAACAATGCGTCAGAATTCTGGTGATCCGATGTCGCACGCGGCCGATGGCCGCGATCAGCTTGCCGCAGCGGTTCGGCCCGTGATCGAGCGGCTTGAAGGGCGTCAGTTGCTCGCGGGCAATCTGGTCGCGGCGGTGAAGTTCGAGCCGGCCACGGCCGCCCCGATCGCCGGCTATCTGATCGATAACGGTCAGGCGTTCGCGGCCCATGCCAGCGGGTACAGCTACGGCTGGAGCCAGGACATTCACAAGGCGCTCAAGTTTCACGCGTCGTCCCGGGCGCCCGACATTCGGTACGAGTCCTACGCGAAGTTCAACGCCGGCACGACCTGGCAGATCGCCCTCCCGAATGGGACCTACACCGTTGACATGGGCCTGGGCGACTCCGTCTTCGCCGGCTCACTCTATAGCGTCAACGTGAACGGCATCTCCGCCGTCAATGTGAAGCCGAACAAGAACGTTCGCTACGTGAACGGGACGGCCACCGTCGCCGTCACCAACGGCATGCTCACGGTCGCCGCCGGAACGGGCGGGAAGAACGTCAAGCTAGACTACCTGCTGGTGAGCCAGACCGTCGGCACGCCGACGCCGACTCCCACGCCGACGCCCACTCCCACCCCGACGCCTACTCCCACACCGACGCCGACTCCCACCCCAACGCCGACGCCCACTCCGACCCCGACCCCCACGCCGACGCCGACCCCGACTTACAAGACCGTCTACCTGATCAACGCCGGCGGCTCGACGCCTTACACCGACCACCACGGCAACACCTGGGCGGCCGACGAATTCTTCACCGGCGGCACGGTCGCCAACGCGGCCTATAACGTCCCCAATACCGCCGATGACATCGTCTTCTACGATCGCCGTACGGGGCCCAGCTTCAGCTACGCCCTGCCGATCGCCAATGGCAACTACATCGTCAACCTCTTCTTCACTGACCCGATCTACAGCGCCGCGGGTCAGCGCGTCTTCAACGTCACCGCCCAGGGGCAGACGGTCGTTCCGAATTACGACATCATCGGATCCGGCGGCGGCCGCGCGCCCAGCGGGAAGACCTTCAACGTCGCCGTCACCAACGGCGTCCTGAGCCTCGGCTTCGCCGGCGTCACCAACGCCGCCACGCTGTCGGGCATCCAGGTGGTCCAGCAGGTCGCCACGCCGACCCCGACCCCCACGCCGACCCCGACTCCCACGCCGACTCCGACGCCGACGCCGACGCCGACGCCCGCTCCGACCACGATCAAGGAGCTTGATTTAGTCAGCGCCCCGTCCGGGACGATCCTGGGCAAGCTGACTAACAACGAGACGTTCGACGTCTCGACGTTCAACCACTCCTTCTCGATCGCCGCGGTCCCCACGGCGGCCGTCGGCAGCATCGTCTTCTCGGTGGACGGCACCGTCGTCCGCACCGAAACGACCGCTCCGTACGACATCGCCGGCGACACCGGCCCCGCGGCGTACAACCCCTACTTCCCGACGGTCGGGCGCACACGCTGATCGTGACGCCGTTCACCGGCGCTGGCGGGACCGGCACGGCTGGGACGGCGACGACCGTCCACTTTACCGTCACCGACTCGCACCCGACTCCGACGCCGACCCCAACACCGACCCCGACGCCAACCCCCACTCCGACGCCGACTCCGTCGATCGCCGAAGTGGATCTGCTGTCGGCCCCGTCGGGGACGCTGATCGGCAAGCTCACGGATGGCCAGACGCTCAGTCTCGCCACACTGAAGAGCTTCACGATCGCAGCCACTCCCTCGGCTCCGGTTGGGAGCATCTCGTTCGCGCTCGATGCCATCGCGCCGCACATCGAAACGGCGGCCCCGTACGACATCGCCGGCGACAACGGCGCCGGCGTGTACACCGCCTTCAGCCCGTCGCTCGGCGCTCACACGCTGATCGTCACGCCGTTCAGCGGCCCGGGCGCGACCGGCACGCCCGGCAAGGCCATGACCATCCACTTCAACGTGGTTTCGTAGATGCCGCCCGCCTCACGCCCGGCATCGAGCCGTCCATCGGCCGAGCCCGGGGGTTGAACGGGTCAGGCACGGGTTAGTAAGACTTACGCAGCCTTGCGGGCCCGGCGGCATCATGCCGCCGAAGCCCGCAAGGCTGTTTTGTTCTTTGGCCGGGCGCGGGCTTGTCCGAACCCTTCGGAGTGGCCAGACCCGGGTGGCCCGCGCACCGGGCATCGGGGGCGCCGTACGAAAAAGTTGCATCTGATGGCTTTTTCAATACTCAAAACGGCGTGTTTGTCGTACGTTCGCCCCGCGTTGCGAGCGGGCTCATCGCTCGCGCCCACCTGCATGTAGCACCGCGATCCCCGCGGCGAATCAACGCCCGCTTCGCCACAAGGCGCGGCTGAAACCTACGTCGGTACGTATCGGGCCTTGATCCCCGGAGCGACAGAAGCTCCTCCGGTGTAAGTCTGTTCATTTAGAGTAAAGGAAGAAGCCATGCCCTCTGGGAATGCTGTCGCCGCGGCCGCGGGTATCGAAAAGGGTCTGGGCCAACGGATCGTCCGCTGGTTGAACGGCTCGAAGGTCGGCAGATGTGGGCCGGTGGCGCCCTCGTCGCCGCAGTGGAGTTTGAGCCGGCCTCCGCCGCGCCGGTGCCCGGGTATCTTGCCGATGCTGGTCGCTTGTTCGCGACGCGGTCGAACGGGTACGCGTACGGATGGAGCAAGGATATCCACCGTTCGGTCAGGCGCCGGAACAGCGCGGCCGCTCCCGATCTTCGGTATCAGTCGTTCGCGATGTTCAACAAGGGCGTGACGTGGCAGATGGCCCTCCCTGACGGCACGTATTCCGTCCAAATGGGGCTTGGGGACACGAAGTACAGGGGCAGCCTCTATAGCGTGTTGGTGAACGGCGTGTCGGCCGTGGATGTTCGCCCGAGCAAGGCAACGCGGTGGGTCAACGGCACGGCGATCGTGACCGTGACTGACGGCCGCCTTACGGTGCAAGCCGGGCTTGATGCGAAGAACGTCAAGCTGGACTATCTGCTGATCAGTCAGGTGTCGCTGACGCCGACACCTACGCCGACACCGACACCAACGCCCACACCCACGCCGACCCCCACCCCAACGCCCACAGGTTCGCTTCTGGTCAGCAACCTGGACCTCTACCCCGGCTCGGAGCGGCTCATCTTCAATCGAATTCAGATTCAGCCGCCGGCGGTGCGGACTGATCCGACGACGCATCAATCGGTGCAACCGCCGAACAACCTCGTGCATGACACGGCGAGCCTCCAGCTCACCAATACGAGCGCGACGCGGCCGCTGAGCGTCACCGGCTTGTCGATTGTCGGCCCGTGGGTCGTTGAGGGGGTGACGTCATTCACCCTTGCCCCAGGCGCGTCGGCGAAGGTCACCTTGAGGTTCACCGCCGATCACGCCCCGACGCTGCCGTACAACGAGACGAACGGGGACTTCAACCCCACGCTGGGCGGCGCGTGGAGCGGCTCACTGACCCTGCATACCACCGATCCGAACGACCCGGCGCATGGGATTGCGTTGGCCGGCTGGTGGCAGCGCGATTCGGAGGACAGTGAGGAGCCGAGCCTTCAGACGATCATCAACACCCTCTTCAACTACAAGACCCAAATCAACTCGACGATCTCGCCGACGTACCAGCCGACGGCCGCGAGCCAGCCGATCGGCGAAGAGGTCATCAGCCCCTACTGGAAGGCGGCGAACGCGAGCCAAAGCGTGACGGTGACCGACCTGGCGAGCTGGCATCTGCAGGGCAACCCGGTCTCGGTCGGCTGGTTCCCGAAATCGCCGCGGACGCTCCATCACCTGTTCACGACGTCGGGCGTCGAAGGCCAGAGTTTCCTGCCGCACCTGGAGGGGGATCTGTCGAAAACGGCGACGGGGAGCTTCAAGCCGGGGGCGGGGACATTTGGGTTCCAGATCGACTACGAGCGGAGCGTTGACTCGCTCAACCCACCGGGCGGGTTCGGGCACCACGTCCGCTTCTTTCCGATCCGCGACCACTTGGGCAACCTGCTGCCCAATGCCTACTTTATGTGCCTCGACTACAGCCCGGGGACTGGGTCATCCGGCGAAAACTTTGACTACCAGGATCAGATCTACGTGGTGACGAACGTCAAGCCGGGGTAAGGCCTCGGACACTACAGCGGGTATGAGATCGTAAGTCTTATCCAATATTTTGTGTTTTTTCCGTTTCACGCGGAGCAGAACTTGCTATCTTTGGTGCGGCTCAGAAACTTTGCCAAGAAAGGAGGTAGCCATGGCAGCCGCCAAAAAGCCCGCCAAGACGGTCTCGAAGAAGACAACGAAGACCGCAGCGAAGAAGCCCGCAGCGAAGAAGAAGTAAGTTTTCTCGCCACGGTCGATTCGTGAAACAAAGAACGCCCCGGCCTCATCGGCCGGGGCGTTCACGTTCAATAGCCCATCTCCGTCCGTTACCCGGTTCCAATCGAACGCCGCACGGGTTGCCTACCACCGATCGCCGAGGCGCCGAACTTCGATGTGGTCGATCACGCGGCCCTCGTCGTCGAGGCGCAGCTCATTGCGGTGCCCGGCATCGTCGAAGAATCGAAGGCTGTAGATCACCTGCCCGCCGTGGCGGCGGATCATCGCGACGTCGGCGTCACGGAAATCCCGGACGTCACGGACGGATCCGCGGACGCTTTCGCGCACCCGCGGGGGGAGTTCCTCGAACGACATCGTCCGAACCTGCTCGGCGGACTGGTCGTCTTCACGCCACATCCGGGCGCGGACATCGTCGGCGGGGCGCGTCTTCTCGTCTCGCCACGCGTCGTTTCGCCACCAGTCGTTGTGGTAGCGCTCCGCCGATTCGCGGGCCTGGTTCGGGTCGAACAGCTCCACTTTGTCCAGCAGCTTGCCGCTCTCCGACACGATCGCCTCGACCCGCCGGCCCGCGCCGGTCGTGTACCGGGCGGCGAAGACCGTCCGGTTGTTGTACGCGACCCGGAAATAGTCCACCTCACGCGTGCCGAGTGTCTCCCGGTCGAGCGATTCGCGGGCGGCGAAGGGAAGCTGGCCGCGGCCGATGCGGTCTCGCCCCTGAGTCTCGGCCGGGTTGTATAGCTCAAGCTTCTCCGTCAGCTTGCCCGCATCGCTCACCACCGATTCCACGCGGCGGCCGGCGCCGGTCGTGTACAGCGCGCTGTAGAACGGCTGGCGGCCTTCCCAGAACCGGTAGTAGGCGATATCGCGGGTGCCCAGCGTCTGGCGATCGAGCGATTCCCGCGCCGCGGGCGGGATGCGGTCCGGGTCGATCCGCCGGTAGTCGCCGCTCTTGTAGGTCAGCGACAGGCGAAAGGCGTCTTCCCAGCGGCCCAGGTTATCCGTCGCCGCCGGTGGCGGGAGCTGGGCCGGGGCGGGCACTTCGATCACCGGCGGAGGCGCCACCGGCACACGAACCACTTCGACCGGGTGAAGTCGCGCGTCGCGAGCGGGCAGCTCGGCTTCGGCTCGCCGGATGTCGCGCTTGTCGAGGTGGGGCTGGTTCGCCGTAAGGACGCGGCCCATGACGTGGCCGTCGGGGTCCACCCGCATCTCCAGGCGCAACCCGCTTGGGACGGTGTAATGCGCCATGAAGTACTTGTGCGGCCCGTCCTCGACGCGATAGAACTCGACTTCCTTGGAGTCGGATACTTCCTGGTCGAGCACCACGCGGGCGCGCTCGGGGAGCCGGTCGCGGTTGACGCGGTCGTTGTCGGCGAACGCCGCCGGAAGCGGCGCGGCCGCACAGAGCCCCAGAGACGCCGCCAAGGCCCACTTGCGAACCCGATCGCCCATCATGACCCGTTTCATAGTCGCTTCCTTTTGTATTTGCGTCCCGCCGACGCTCCTTGCGGTGCCCTGACAGCGGGAGGTGCCTCGGGGCCGTGACGCCGGCCCACTCGTTGACGCTTCAATAGACACTGCGCCCGTCCAAACGTGGGAGCAGTAGCCCTGATCAGGGCATTGAACTGGCGGCCGCGGGGTCGCACCGAGCGGAGAGGAGTGGAACCGGATCGCGATCGATCGGAATGGCTCCCTTGCGTGTGCGCCGCGATTGTTCAGAAGCTTTACGCGATCGGATACCGGCGTTTCAGAACGAGATGAATGGCGGAATCGGCGGCGCTTTTGCGTTCTAACTAACGGCCGCGGCCGATTTGTGTCAAAATAGTGCAACGGCAGCGGCAGCGGCGAATCCCCGGGGCTGCCCCGGGACGCCGAGCCTGTCGCGTCGTAGCGGAACTGCCGGCGCTGCTCGTGACGTGCGGTTTGCCGAGTCAGGTTTAGAGCCCGGCGATCGCCCGGCTCAATAGAGGAGTCCGAGATGAAGATGGAAAAAAAGCGCTTTGCGACGTTCGCTCTTTCGATGGCCCTGGGCCTGGGCGCCATCGCCCCCTTCGCGATGGCGAAGGAAGATGTCGTGAAGCTCGACAAGGTCCCTAAGGCCCCCCGCAAGGAAATCGAGAAAGAGACGAAGGGCGCCAGCGAGGTGGAGGTGTATCAGATCGATCAGGAAGGCCATGATAAGGAGGTCTTCATGGTCCACTACACCGGCACCGACGGGAAGCGGATGGAAATCCGCGTGACCGAGGGCGGGAAGCTGATCGCCAAGGGCGAAACCCGCCACCAGCGCGCCAAGGACGCCGAGATGCAGCTCGCGTCCGCCAAGACCGACGCGGAGCGCGCCCAGATCCAGGCCGCGATCGAAGCCAAGCGCGAAGCCGACGACAAGGCCCAGTTCGAAGCCTACAAGGCACAGCAGGCCGCGCTCATCGCGGCGCACCCGGCGGCCGTCAATTCCGCGACGCCCGTCGTTCCGGGCCACGCGCCGATGACCATGAAGGACCTGTCCGAAGAGTACAACGCGACCTCCCGCACCCGCGTCACGGCCGCCGCCCTGCCGGCCGGTGTCAAGGCCACGCTCGACAAGGAAACACTCGGCACGAGCGAAGTGGACTACTTCAAGTACGTCGTTGACGGCAAGACCTTCTACTCGTCCCACTACACCACCGGCGCCGGCCGCCGGATCGTCTGCCGCGTTGACGAAACGGGTAAGCTTCTCGGCAAGAACGAATTGGTCGGCACCGCCGCGACCGGCGACGCCGCCGCCGTCGGTTCGACGGGGGCGTCGGGCACGACGCTGGTCCCCCCGAACAACGGGACGCCCGCCGCTCCGGCCGTCGTTACCACGCCCAAGATGGCCACGCCGGCCCCGGTCGTCCCGTCCGGCAAGATCGAGGCCGCCGCGCTGCCCGCGGCCGTCAAGGCCGAGCTCGACAAAGAAACCCTCGGCACGACCGACATCGAGTACTACAAGACGACCGCCGACGGCAAGACGGTCTACAGCGCCCACTACACCACCTCCGGCAAGCGTCGGATGGTCGCTGAGATGAGCGATGCCGGGAAACTCCTGGACAAGAAGGAGCTGAAGGGTGCGGCCGCCACGGCCGACGAGACTAAGAAGTAATCACGCCTCGTCCCCAAGCCCCTGACAACCGACGCCCGGAACGGCCTGCCCGCCGTTCCGGGCGTTCTTCGTTAACGGCCTGTCATCGTTACTGATGAGCGTATGCCCTGAACAGGTCGGGCGCAGCGATCGACCCCAGGGGAGGGTTTCCCTGGTCAGACGTGACAAGTGAAGCGTCGTCAAGGCCGGCCAGGAGCCGAAGGAGCAATCAAGTGTTACACCAGACAAACCGTACATCTCGCAGGGCTCGTTCGGCCAGTCATCAGGCCGCGACGTTTGAGACGCTGGAATCTCGCCAGCTCTTTTCCGGGACGGCCGCGATCGCCGCGGAGTATGCGGCGACGGCCTCGGAAACCGACGCCACCGGCCACAACGTCCACGCGCTGCTCGGCGCGCCGACGACGCCGGTGATGAGCGTCCCCGGCGTCTCGGCGGCGCTGGTTCAGAAGTACCACAACAATGGCGCTATCTACTGGTCCTCCTCGACCGGCGCGCATGTTGTTTATGGCGCCACCGGCGCGGAATACAACGCGACGGCGTTCGAAACCGACGCGAGCGGGCACAATGTTCAGAAGCTGATCGGGCTGCCGACGGCGGATGAGACGAGCAGTTCAATCGCGGCCGGCGCGGGTGACGCGCTTTAACAACGGCGCGATCTTCCTATCATCCGCCACCGGGGCGCACGTCCTGTACGGCCCGACCCGCGCCGAGTATCAGGCGACGGCGAGCGAGACGGATGCGTCGGGGCACAACGTCCAAAAGCTCATCGGCCTGCCGGTCTCAGACGAATCCGTTTCGTCGATCAAGGCCGGCGCGCGGGTGACGCGGTTCAGCAACGGCGCGATCTTCTGGTCGTCGTCAACGGGGGCGCATGTGATCTACGGCGCAACGCGGGCCGAGTACCAGACGACGGCCACGGAGACGGATTTCTTCGGCGTGAACGTCCAGAAGGAGATCGGCCTCCCGACCAGCGACGAAACCGGCCTCGCCGGCGGCGGCCGCGTCACCAGCTTCGAGCATGGCAAGATCTATTGGAGCAGCCCCACCGGCGCCCATGCGGTCTACGGCGCGGTGAACACCTTCTACAACTCGCTCGGCGGGCCTCACGGCTTCCTCGGCCTGCCGACAGTGGACGAGGGCCTGTTCAACGACACCCCCATCCCCTCGCCCACGATCGAGACCTATCAATCCTTCGAAGGCGGCACGATCTACTGGATCCCCCAGGACGGCGGCCCCTTCGTCCTCCCGGGCGCGATGTAAAACGGTAAAGGGGTCAGAAGGTATTTCGGGGATCTGAAACACCTCCAGACCCCTTTTTGAGTTGCAAGGCGGGTTGGGGGGCTTATTGTGTGGATGCGTCGCGGTGGGGGAGGCTTGAATGAGGGACGGCTTGAAATTCGCGATTTGCAACGAGTTGTTTGAGGGGTGGGCGTGGGAGAAGGTTTGCGACTTCGTGCGCGAGCTGGGGTACTCCGGGCTTGAGGTGTCGCCGTTTACGCTGGCCGATTCGGCGGCGGAGGTTACCGCGGAGCGGCGGAAAGAGCTTCGCTCCCAGGCCGAGCGCCGCGGCGTTGCGATCCTGGGGCTGCACTGGCTTCTGGTGAAGCCGCCGGGGCTCTACATCACCCATCCGGACGCGGCGATTCGGGGGAAGACGGCCGCTTACTTTACGGAGTTGGTTCACCTGTGCGCGGATCTGGGCGGGAAGGTGATGATCATCGGCTCGCCAAAGCAGCGAAGCCTGCTGCCGGGCGTGTCGGAGGCCCAGGCACTCGATTTCGCGGCCGAGGTCTTCCGCCCGTCGCTCGAGCCGGCCGCACGATTTGGTGTGACCCTTGCCTTTGAGCCGCTCGGGCCGATCGAGACCGACTTTCTGAATACGGTCGAGCAGTCGCTGGAACTGGTGCGTCGGCTCGACCATCCGAACTTTCAGCTGAACATCGACGTTAAGGCGATGAGCTCCGAGCCCAAGCCCATCCCCGACGTCATCCGCGCCGCGGCCGGTCACATCGCCCACGTCCAGGTCAATGACCCCAACCTCCTCGGCCCCGGCATGGGCGATGTTCAGTACGAGCCAATCATCGCGGCCCTGCGCGAAGTCGGCTACGACGGCTGGCTCAGTGTCGAAGCCTTCGATTTCCGCCCCGGCCCGGAACCGATCGCCCGCAAGAGCATCGAGTACCTGAAGCGCGTCGTCGGCGCGTGAGGGGCGGATTGAACGCCTCGAACTACCCCCTGACGAACACTTTTTTTGAAACGGCCCAGTACCCGTCGCCGCCGTCGGGCATCGGCCGAGCAACAGATCAGCCGCCGAATAAGGCGACTGCCCGCTTCCTGACGGGTGCGGCTCGTCGGGAGCTCTCTCCGCGGGCGCTCCCGCTCGCTGTAACGCAACGCACATCCGCTCTTCATAGGGCACGAAGGTCTGTTCTTTACCTCTGCGTCATTCGTCAGAACCGAGCTTTTCGAGGCGAGGCGCTGTCGTAAGACGAGCGGCTGCTCGTGACGTGTCAAAGGCGGGATGGCCGAAGGGGTTTTATGCCATGTTGTTGCATCTGGCCCCTTTATCGACTGGCATCGGCGGCCGCCGGGCGGTCGGTTGTGGCTGGCCTGCGGCGGGGGCGGGCCGATGAGCGGCAGCCACTCCACCGGTTGGGACGAGCCGTACGACGCGTTCGTCAGTTACGCGATCGATGACGGGGAAGATCGGGTTCGGCCGCTGATCGAGCAGATCGAGCGGGAGTTCCGGGCGTTCTCGCCCGGTCGAGCGCCGAAGCTGTTCTTCGATCGGAAGCTGCCGCTCGATGTCGGCGGGTGGGAGCGGGATGTTCGCAAGGCGCTGCGCGAGTCGAAGACCATGCTCGCGATCATTTCGCCCGCGTACCTGCGGCCCGACACGCCCGAGAGCCCGAACCTCTGCCGTCGCGAATGGCGAGAGTTCGTCCGGCTCGACCTGGCGCGGCAGTTCGCGGCCGGGGCCTGGCCGGGCGAGCCGATCATCCCAATCTTCGTCACACCCGAGACTGAGGTTCGCAAATCGATCTCGCCCGAATCCCGCAAGTGGTGGGAGGTGATGCAGCGCCTGCCGGGGGTCAATGCGGCCGACTACTGGGCGCGCGGGGCCAACGCGTTTCGGGACGGCGCGCTCCGCGAGCGTCTCCATCAGCTTGCGTCGGACCTGTTCAAGCGGTGCGACTTCGGGCGCCGGCTGGCGGCCGTGCCGCGGCGGATGATGTCGCGGGTGCCGACGTTCGTCGGCCGCGATGGGCACCTTCGGCAACTCCACGATCATCTGACGCGCCACGGCATCGCGGCCGTCTACGCCGCCCACGACATCAGCGGGATCGGCAAGAGCTCGGTTGCCCGCGAATACGCCTGGCGATACCGGCCCGATTACCTGGGCGGACAGTTCGAGATCGACCTGTCGCAGACGCACAAGGCCGATCAGCTCCGGGCGCAGATCAGCACCCTGGCCCGCGAGCACCTCGACCCGTCGATCCCGACCAACGCAGCCGAGTCGATGCAGTTTGAGCTTGCGATGGCGGCGTTCAACGGGCTGCCCGCCGGTCGCAAGGCGCTGCTGCTGCTCGATAACCTGAGCACGTCCGACGCTTCGCTGCTTAACGCGGCAAGCCGCGGCATCCTGCTGCCATCGCCGGAGAAGGTGCATGTCGTCGTCACCACCCGGGCGGAGGAGAGCCTGCTGTCCGATTTGACCGTGGTGCGGGTGGACCTTCTTTCCCACGGCGAGGCGCTGGACGTGCTGGCGCGCCACCGGCCGTTCGCGATCGACGAGTCGGACCCGGAGGTGCGCCGCCTGCGGGAAGGGACGCTTCCGCCGTCATCGCCGGCCGCTGTGGCGGCGGGGGCGGCCGAGCCGGAATGGAAGCAGGCGTTGACGATCGCCAACCGGCTGAGCCGCCACACGCTCTCGCTGGCGCTGGCGGGCGGGTATCTGGGCGTGCGGCGCGAGCTGACGCTTGGCGCCTTCCTGAAGACGATGGACATCGCCGGCACCGGCATGTCCGCTCACGAAGCGTCGCGCCTTGCGCGTTCCGGGGAGCGCCTGGCGATGCGGGTGGACGCGGAGAGCCTGGTCGAGCAGGTCTGCGCCGGCTCGCTCGAGTGGCTGGAGAAGACGGCGCCGCTGGCGATGGAGGTGCTGGGGTATGCGTCTTACCTTCCGCCCGGGGACGTGCCGACGGCGTGGCTCGACGCCCTGGCCGGCGAGGGTGGGAAGGAGGCCCGGCGCGCGCACGATCCCAAGGCGGTCCGCAAGGCGATTCGGCTGTTGCTCGACCTGCAGTACCTCCTCGGCGCGCCGGGGCAGCCCCAGGTGCGGATGCACCCGGTCGTCCAGGCGGTGGTGCGGCGCCGGGCGAACGCGTCGCAGGGGTCGCGCGGGTGGCTGGGGCTTTTGCCCGGGCTTGGCGGGCGCCGAGGGGGGCGCGAGCGTCGACTGCGCAGGGCTTTGTCCCATGCCTTGACGCGGTCGATCGAGCTGGGCCGCGGTTCGGCGATGCCGCCGGGGAGCGGCCCGGAGGTGCTGACGCTGTTGCAGGTCTGCACGATCTACGCGGGCCATGCCGACGCGGCGCGGACGGGGTTGTCGATCGTCGCGCTGCTGCAGCAGCTCGGCCGCATGAGCGATGCCTATCGCGCCGCGACCCAGGCGCGCGACACGATGGAGCACCTCGCCGCGCTGTCCCCCACCAGCCGCCACGTCCTGCGCGACCTTAGCATCAGCTACGAGAAGGTGGGCGATGTCTCGCGCGCCTGGGGGATCTGCCGGCGGCTTTGGCCAGCTATCGCAAAGGCCTGGCGATCGCGGAGCGAATCGCGTCCGCCGCGCCGAAGCACGCCCCCTCGCAACGCGATCTCAGCATCAGTAGCGGGAAGCTGGGGAACGTGCAGCGCGGCCTGGGGGACCTTCCGGGAGCGCTGGCCAGCTTCAGCCGGGGCTTGGCGATCGCCGAGCGGCTCGCGGCGGCCGCCCCCGCCAACGCCGAGGCGCAGCGCGATCTTAGCATCAGTTGCGAAAAGCTCGGCGACGTGCAGAGCGCCATGGAGGACCTCCACAGCGCGCTGACGAGCTATCGCCGGGGCCTTGCGATCGCGGAGCGTCTGGCGGCCGCCGACAAGGCGAGCGTCCGGGCGCAGCGCAACCTGAGCATCAGCTACAACAAGGTCGGCGACGTGGAAGGCGCGCTGGGGGAGCTGGACAACGCGCTGAAGAGCTACCGGCGCGGGCTGGAAATCCGCGAGCGGCTCGCCGCGGCGAGCCCCGCCAATGCCCAGGCCCAGCGCGACGTCAGCGGCAGTCACGAAAAGGTGGGTGATGTTCAACGCGCCCAGGGGGATCTGGCTGGCGCGCTGGCGAGTTTCCTGCGCAGCCTCGCGATCGCGGAGCGCCTGGCGGCCGCCGACCCGTCCAGCGCCGAGGCGCAGCGCGAGCTGAGCAACAGCTTCAACAAGGTCGGGGACGTTCAGAGCGCGAAAGATGAACTGGCCGACGCGCTGGCGAGCTACGGCCGCGGCCTGGCGATCCGGAAGCGCCTCGCCACCGCCGACCCGACGAGCCCGCAGGCGCGCCGGGACCTGTGGGTCTCTCATTGGAAGGTCGCCGACGTTTTGGAGCGCCAGGAGTCGCCGGACGCGGCCAAGTTCTGGGCGTCGGCGCGGGACATCCTGAACGGGATGAGGGCGCATCGGTGGCCCGTCTCATCGGCAGACCTTCGGGTGTTGAAATACCTGGAGGAAAAAGTCGGGTCATGAGGTCGCCGCCGTAGCAGGCACACTGTGCCGTCGCCTCACGCCACACCCGTCTGCCGGCTGATGGCACATCGACGGGTCATTTGCCCCGCCCCCGCACGGACGGCGCGGTGAGCCGCACGCCTACGGCCGTTCTGGCTGAGTTCTTCGTCAGCCGGCGGTACTTGATCCGGTGGGGCTGGTCGGCGGCCATGCCGAGGCGTTTCTTTCGATCGGCGTCGTAGCTGGAGTAGTTCCCCTCGAACCAGACGACATTGCTGTCGCCCTCGAAGGCCAGGATGTGGGTCGCCATCCGGTCGAGGAACCAGCGGTCGTGGCTGATGACCACGGCGCAGCCTGCGAAGTTCTCCAGCCCTTCTTCGACGGCGCGGATGGTGTTCACGTCGAGGTCGTTCGTTGGCTCGTCGAGCAGGATGACGTTCGCACCGGTTTTGAGCATGCGGGCGAGGTGGATGCGGCCGCGTTCACCCCCGGAGAGGACATTGAGGCGCTTCTGCTGATCGGTGCCGCTGAAGCCGAACCGGGAAATGTATGCCCGGGAGTTGATGAAGTTGGCGCCGAGCTTGAACGAATCTTCTCCTTCGGCCACGGCCTGCCAGACCTGCCAGTCATCCTTCAGGGCGTCGCGCGACTGCTCGATGTAAGCCAGCTTGACGCTGGGGCCGACGGTGAGGGTGCCCGAATCGGGCTTCTCCTGACCGGTAATCATGCGGAAGAGCGTGGTCTTGCCGGCGCCGTTGGGCCCGATGATGCCGACGATGCCGCCGGGCGGCAGGTTGAAGCTGACGTCCTGGAAGAGCAGCCGCTCGCCGTAGGACTTGCTGACCTTTTCGGCCTTGATGACCAGCTCGCCCAGCCGGGGGCCGGGCGGAATGTAGACCTCGACTTCGGTCTCCTTGCCTTTGGTGTCCTGGTTGAGAAGCTGCTCGTACGCGGCAAGCCGTGCTTTGCTTTTGGTCCGCCGGGCGCTGGGGGAGGCGCGGACCCATTCGAGCTCGCGGGCGAGTGTCTTCTGGCGGGCGGATTCAGTCTTCTCCTCGATCTTGAGCCGCGCGCCTTTTTGTTCGAGCCAGGAGGTGTAATTCCCCTTCCAGGGGATTCCTGAGCCGCGATCCAGCTCCAGGATCCAGCCGGCGACATTGTCGAGGAAATAGCGATCGTGGGTGACGGCGATAACGGTCCCCTCGTAGCGCCGCAGGTGCTGCTCGAGCCAGGCGACGGATTCGGCGTCGAGGTGGTTCGTCGGCTCGTCGAGGATCAGGACATCCGGCTTTTTCAGCAGCAGGCGGCAGAGGGCGACGCGGCGCTTCTCACCGCCTGACAGCGGGCCGACCTTGGTATCCGGCGGCGGGCAACGCAGGGCGTCCATGGCCATATCGAGCTGCGAGTCAAGGTCCCACAGGCCCTGGTGATCGATCTTTTCCTGGAGCTCGCCCTGCCGCTCGAGGAGCGCGTCATCTCGGCGTCGTCGATCGGCTCGCCCAGCTTGTCGCTGATCGCGTTGAATTCGTTGACCAGGGCGACTTTCTCGGCGACCCCTTCTTCGACGACCTGCCGCACGGTCTTGGATTCGTCGAGCTTCGGCTCCTGCTCCAGGTAGCCGGTGGTGTAGCCGGGCGAGAGGCTGATCTGGCCCTGGTAGGTCTTGTCGATGCCGGCGAGGATCTTCAGCAGGGAGCTCTTGCCCGAGCCGTTGAGCCCGAGCACTCCGATCTTCGCCCCGTAGAAGTAGGAGAGATAGATGTCCTTGAGAATGACTTTCTTCTCGTAGGACTTGGAGACGCCGGTCATCGAGTAGATGACCTTGTTGGTTTCGTTTGCCATGGAAGTCTTGGGATCGTCGCTCGCCGTTGTCAGAACTCCGCGGTGCGGCAAAGGCGATCGGGCACCGCCGCGGCTGTTGGTGAACACGAGACGCCCGACCGTCACGGGACGGCCGCGACAATCCGGGCCCGTATTGTGGCCACTGGGCACGGTCGATCAATGCCTCGCATCGGTGCGGCCCGGTGGGGCGCCCCCGAGGCGTAGGGAACGCCCCGCGGTGATGATATAACAGACGATACGATGCCCCTCGCGGGCATTCGAGACGCCCATCCGGGCATTGAGACGCGCCCATCCGGGCGTCGGGACGCTGGGCCTTGCGGGTGGCCAGGCATGAAGAAGTTCTTGTGCGGTCATTGCGGGCGAAGGATCGCCGTGGTGTCCCGATATTCGGGCGGGTTCGTGGTCTGCCCCGAATGCGGGCGGCAGACCCATCCGCTGGCGAAGAAGATCCTTTCGATTCATTCGGCTGACGAGGCGGCAAAGGGGTTGGTGGCGCAGAGTGCTCCGGCATCCAAAGCCGCGCGGACGGAGTCGTTGAACCTCGGCAGTCGATCGGCCGCCGCTGCGGCCTCGGCATCGCGCCGGCCGGTGATTTGCGCCAACTGTGGCACACCGATCGGCAAGCTTCAGACGCCGCAGGTGTGGAAAGATCACCTCGTCTGCGCCAACTGCCTTCAAACGCTGTCGGGTGAGGCCCGCTCGCCGGAGTCAAAGCCGGCGGCATTTATCCCGTCCTTGACTTCGTCAACCATGACGGCGGCGACGGCGATTGTTCGGCGCGTCCTAAGGCCTGCTGGCGAGGGAACACCGCTGGGCCCTCCCGCGTCGCCCAACGCGCTCGCCGCCATGGTGCGGCCGGAGGTCCAGGCACAGGCCGGCAAGGTCATCCGAGGGCATCTGATCCCGGTAATCGCCGCCATGTCCGGCCGCGGGCGAGTGATGCTGGCGATCTTCGTCCTCTTTGCCGCATGCACCGCGATTTACGGGGCGCTGACGCTGCTGCGTGACCTGACCGGCTATCTGACGACAGGCGCTTTGATTCTCCTGGCGGCCGGGGCGATCTATTTGCTGCTGCGTGCGTCGGTCGTCGCGGGCAGGAAGTTGGCGACTGTCAAAGGCGCCATCGGTCGTGTTGCCCCGGCCAACGGAGCGAGACCGGCCGCCCGCGCACCCGTCGTTGAGCGCCGCGAGGCGACGCTCCCACGTCCGAAACGCGACTCTTTTTCTGCCGTCCACATCGGCCATCATAGGGGACGTCCCTTTCCATTAATCGGATGCTACTGGTTCAATGCCGCCCGACATAGCGACGCACGCAGACAATATGCCTCACCGTGTCGCACCTCTCTGATTGCCGATAAGTAAACGAATCCTCGCCGCCAGTACTGGGAAGCGGTTCTACGGCACTTCGGATCGTCACGCCGCATTTTCAAAGTTTCACAAATTCAACCGAAGCTTGGACTTGCGCAGCAGCCTCATTCTGCGTCCCAAGTCCCAAGGGGTTGATAACGTCCAAGGGCGTCAGGTCAGAATCGCTCCTTTTATGGGCTCGGAGCGCACTGCTTTCGGGCCGCTTCATTCCTTCAAGTAAGCGTTCAAGGCCACCGATATCGAAGCGGACGACAGAATGTCCGCGCCGAGCGATGCCGCTGGGAGGGCTCGCTCCGCACTCGAACTGGCCACGATTGGCCGGTGCAGAAAAGCCGTACTTCCCCACCGTGGAGACACGCCGATGTTGACTCGCCCGACCCTCATCCCCGCAACCGTTGTCCGCTTGTCGCATTCGGTCGCGGGGCACAACGCCGCCACCTTTGAAGTGCTCGAGCGTCGCGTGTTGCTGACCGGCAGCCTGCCCGCGGCGACCGACAACTCGATCGCTTACGATTCGCACGGCAACCTCCACGTCGCCTATTACGACTCCACCGCCCACAACCTCAAGTACGCGATGCAGGCCGCTTCCGGGGCGTGGGGCGCGCCGGTCACGGTTGACGCGTCGAGCGGCAACGTCGGCCAATACGTCTCGCTCGCGATCGACCCGGCGGGGATGCCCGGCATCGCCTACTACGACGTGGCCCGCCACGCCCTCAAGTACGCGCACCTGAGCGGCGCGACCTGGACGACCACGACCGTCGATACCCACAACAACCCCGGCGAGCACCCGTCGCTCGTCTTCGACGCGGCCGGCAACCCCAACATCAGCTACTACGCCCAAAGCTCCGGCGCTTTGCGGCTGGCGATCTTCGCCAAGAAAAAATGGTCGATCGCCATCCTCGATAAGAAGGCGAACGCCGGGCAGTACAGCAGCCTGGCGATCAACCCCGCGACCGGGCGGCCGGTCGTCGCCTTCACGGACGCGACGGGCAAGATCCAGTACATCGAGAAGACCAAGAACAGCTACAGCAAGCCCGTCGTGATCGACCAGGTGCAGGCGGCCGCCGGTGGGGTATCCCTGGCGTTCAGCGCGACCGGCGCTCCGGCGGTCAGCTACGTCGATACCGGTTCGGGCCAGATCAAAGTCGCCCAAAGAAATGGCAAAAGCTTTTCGGTGACGCCCGTCGCCACCGTGCCGGCCGGCAGCGACCCGGGCGCGACACTCCTGATCAACAAGACCACCGGCGCGGCGCAGGTGGTGTATTACAACGCGAACGCGAACGGCGTCTTCCTCGCGACCGCCCCGACCACGCCCGGCGGGGCCGCGCAGGTTCAGCAGATCGAGACCGGCGGCGGGCAGGGGACCAAAGCCGTTGTTCAGCCGGCGAATGGTTCGGTCAGCTTCACGCAGATCAGCGCCCCGACCAACGGCGGTTCGCCGACGATCGCGATCAACAACACCGCCACGCTGCCGATGTCGCCGACGCAGGTCACCGTCACCGCGACGGGTTCGACAACCGCCCATCTCACGTGGGTGGATAACGCGACCAACGAGACGGCATACCTGGTCGAGCGCTCGACGGACGGGACGACCTTTGTCGCGGCCGCCACGCTGGCGTTCAACACGACATCGTTCGACGACTCGGGCTTGGCCGAAGGGACGCTCTACTACTACCGCGTCAGCGCGATCGGCGGCCCCGGCGAGGCCGCGCCCGGCACGATCGCCGGTTCGACGACGCAGACCGTCGCGACGGTGACGACTCTCCCCGCCGCGCCCTCGGGCGCCGTGGCGGCCGCCGCGTCCGACACCAGCATCGTCCTCACCTGGACCGATAACTCGGCCAGTGAGACCGGCTTCAACCTCGAGCGCAGCGCCGACGGTGGCGCGACCTGGGCGGCCCTGGCGGTGCTCCCGGCCAACACCACAACCTACACCGATACCGGGCTGACCGAAGGCTCGCTCTACCTCTACGGCGTTCGCGCGATCAGTAACGCCGGCGTTTCCGCGGCCGTCACCGCCCAGGCCACGACGCTGCCGGCCGCCCCGACGACCCTCGTCGCCGCCCCGGCCTCGCCGACGGAGATCGACCTGTCGTGGGTCGGCGTCGCCGCCAACCCGACGGGGTATAGCGTCGAACGCTCGACCGACGGCGTGACCTTCACCGTCGTCACGGCGGTCGGCGCCGCGGCGACGCATTACAACGATGCCGGCCTGACGGCGTCCACCGCTTATTACTACCGCGTGCGTGCCACGTCGGCGTCGGGCGATTCGGCTTACTCCGCCACGGCCAACGCCGTGACCGACACGTCCGTCCCCAGCGGCCTGACCGCCACGCCCCGCAGCGACACCCGCATCGATCTGGCCTGGGCCGACGCGTCCGGGATGGCGAGCGGCTTTGTCCTCCAGCGCTCGGCCAGCAACGGGCCGTTTGTCACGATCGCCACGCCGTCATCGGCGGCTTACTCGGACACGGGGCGGACCGACGGCGTCCTGTACGCCTATCGCGTTCGGGCGACGCAGACCGGGACGCCGGACTCGCCGTTCTCCGCGACGATCACCGCCCGCACGCTCCCGGCCGCCCCGACCAGCCTGACCGCAACGCTGGCAGGCCAGAACGGCCAGCAGGTCGCACTGGCATGGGTGAACAACTCGCCGACGGTCGATCATTTTGACATTCAGCGGAAGGTGGTTGGCGATGGCGCGTGGGCGACCATCGATTCGCCGGCGGGAAGCGGCGTGACATACACCGACACGACCGCGCTGGAAGGGACGGACTACGCGTATCGCGTTGTCGCCGTGAACGCCGTGGGGGGTTCTTCGGCGACCAGCAACGCCGCCGAAGCCCTGACGCGGCCGGTCGCCCCGTCGGGCCTGACGGTGACCGCCAACTCGGCCTCCTCGGTCACGCTGAACTGGGTGGATCATTCCAACGGTGAGACGAAGTACCTGATCGAGCGATTGTCCGGCGAAATCTTCACGCAGATCGGCACCGTCAACGCGAACGTGACAAGCTTCACCGACACGGGCCTGACCTCGGCGACGGCCTACACCTACCGGGTGCGCGCCCAGAACGCGTCGGGCAATTCGGCCTACGCCGACGCGGCGTCAGGCACCACCCTGGCGGCCGCCCCGACCGGCGTGACGGCGACGCCGACCTCGGCGACGATCGTCCATCTCGTCTGGACGGCATCGACCGGCGCCACAACGTATCGCGTGGAGCGAACGACGCCCGGCGGCGGCGACTGGACGCCGCTTGATACGGTTGGCACCCCGACGTACGACGACACGACCGCCGTCGAGTCCACCGCCTACCAATACCGGGTGATCGCGATCAACAGCGGAGGCGCCTCGATCGCCAGCGCCACCGCCAGCGCGACGACCCTCCCCGCGACGCCCGGCGCCCTGGCCGCGACGAACGTCACCGCCACCACCGCCACCCTCACCTGGACGGACAACTCGGCCGGCGAAGCCAGCTACGTGGTCGAGCGGGCCGACAACGCCAACGGCGACAACTTCGCCTCCATCGCCACGCTCGACCCCAACGCCACGACCTACACCGATACGACCGTGACGCCCGGGTCGGAGTACGTCTACCGCGTCTACGCGACCAACTCGGGTGGCCCCTCGAGCTACAGCGACTCGGTTGACCTGACCACGCTCCCGCCCGCGCCGACGGCGCTGGCGGTGACTGAAAGCGCCGACAGCCACGTCACGATCTCCTGGAACGATGCGCCCCTGGACGCGAGCTTCATCATCCAGCGCTCCATCGACGGCGGTCAGAACTTCACACAGCTCAACACGGTAGACGTGCCGGCGACAAGCTACACCGACACCGCCGTCGAGCCGGATAGCGCCTACGTCTACAAGGTGATCGCTGTCGGGGCGGGCGGGAACTCCGTCGCCAGCGACCCCATAACCGCCATCACGCCGCCGGCGGCCGCGGCGAGCGTCACGGCGACAGCGACTGGCCCGACGGCCGTCACCGTCAACTGGGCCCCGTCGAACAATGCCACTGATTACCGCGTGGAACGATCGACCAACGGGACGGACTTCACCGTTCTCGGCCTCACCGGCGGGGCGGCCACGTACGCCGACGCGGCCGTGACCGAGGCGACCGCCTACACGTACCGCGTGATCGCCATCGGCGCCGGTGGCGACGCCGACGCCAGCGCCGCGGCCGCCGTCACCACAACGCCGGCCGCCCCCACCAACCTGACCGTCGGCGACGCGACCGCGACCACCATTGCGCTGACCTGGGCGGACAACTCTTCCGGCGAAACCGGCTACAGCGTCGAGGCCTCGATCAACGGCGGCGCGTTCGCGTCGATCGGCAACGTTGACGCCAGCGTGACCGCGTACACCGCCACCGTGACCGAAGGGACCGATACGACCTTCCGCGTTCGCGCGATCGGCGTTGGCGGGCCTTCGGCTTATTCAAACACCGTGGTCGGGTCCGCGATGCCCGCTGCGCCGGATACGGTCGTCGCGACGGCGACGTCGGCAACCGGTGTTCACCTCACCTGGGCGAACCACTCGACGGCGGCGACGGGTTACGTCGTCGAGCGCTGGGCGTTTGCGGCCAATCAGCCGACGACCCTCGCCACGCTCGCGGCGGACGCCACGTCTTACGACGATGCCACGGCGGCCGAAGGGACGGTCTACAGCTACTACGTCAAGGCGACGATGGGCGGCGGCCGCGATTCCGCCTGGTCCGCCTGGTCCACCGTGACGACCCCGCCCGCCGCCCCCAGCGCCTTGCAGGCGTCGGTCAGCGGCGACGGCGTCCTGCTCTCCTGGACCGACAACTCCAGCAGCGCCACCGGCTTCAAGATCGAACGTTCCTCCACCGGCGCAAGCGGCTACGCGCAGATCGACACCGTCAACGCCGGCGTCACCACGTACACCGACACGACCGCCGCCCCCGGCACGATGTATACCTATCGTGTCCGCGCCACGGGCACGGGTGGCGATTCGGGCTATTCAGCCGAAGCGGCCGCGACGAGCATCCCCGCCACGCCGGCGGGCTTCACGGCCGTCGCCGCCAGCGTACGCGCGGTGACATTGAGCTGGGACGGCGTGCTCGGCGCGACTGCGTACACCATTGAACGCTCCGGGACCGACGGCATCTGGCAGACGATCGCTACGCCGGCCGCGTCCGGCGACACCACCTACGTTGACTCCACCGTCCTGGAAGGCAACGCGTACACCTATCGCGTCTCGGCGGCCAACGCCAGCGGCTCGTCGGCGCCGACCGATACCGCGGGCGTCACCACGCACGTCGCCACGCCGACCGGGCTCGTCGCCGCCGTGAACGGGCCCAACTCGATCGGGCTGACCTGGGTCAATAATTCGAATACTGAGACGCACTACAAGGTGCAGCGCTCCGACGATGGCGGGCAGACCTACAACACCATCGCCACGCTCGCAGGCGACAGCCTTGGCTACACCGATACCACGGTTGCCGAAGGGTCGGCATATCAATACCGCGTCTTCTGCGACGGCCCGGCCGGCACGTCGGACAACTCGCAGCCGACCGACGCTGTCACCACGCCGCTGATCGCGGCGACAGACCTCGCCGCGGCCGCTCACGGCGCGACAGAGATCGACCTCACCTGGACGGCGAATTCGGCGGCCGCCACGGGCTATGCGATCCTGCGGAGCAGCGACGGAACGCATTTCACGCCGATCGATACGACCGGCACGTCGGGCCGCTACGCCGACACGACGGTCTCGGAAGGGACGACCTACTTCTACGAGGTCGTCGCGACGAATACCGCCACCGTTTCGGCGGCCAGCAACGCCGCGACGACGCAGTCCCTCCCGGCGACGCCGACCGCGTTCGCCCTGACCGCCGTCACCCAGACGTCGGCGACGGTGTCGTGGCAGAACAATTCGCTGGCCGCGAGCGGGTTCACGATCCTTTCCAGCACCGACGGCACCACGTACACGACGGCGGGCACGGCGGCGGCGGGCGATACGAGCGCGACCCTCAGCGGGCTGTCGCAGGCGACGACCTACAGCTTCAAGATCGAAGCCAACAGCGGCGAGCTGCGGAGCGGGCTGGCGGGGCCGATCAGCGTGACCACCCTCCCGGCGGCCGCCACCGGTTTGGCGGGCTCCAACCTGACGACAAGCGGCGTGGACCTCGCCTGGACGGATCATTCCAACGGCCGCGCCAGCTTCGTCGTGCAGCGATCCACGGACGGCTTCGCGACCTTCACTTCACTCGTCACGCTGAATGCCACGACGTCCTACACCGATTCGACGCTGACGGAGGGTACGGCCTATTCGTACCGGATCGTGGCGCAGAGCGCGGGTGGCCAGGCGGCGGCGTCGAACCCGTTGAGCGTGACGACGCTCCCTGCGGCGCCGTCCACGCTGGTCGCGTCGGCGACGAACACGACGACGGTGCGCCTGACGTGGGTGAACCACTCGGCGGGCCAGAGCGGTTTTGTGATCGAGCGTGCGACGGGAGCGGGGACGTTCACGCAGATCGACAGCGTCGGGGCGGGGGCGTCCAGCTACGACGACAGCGGCGCGACGGAGGGGACGGCATACACGTACCGCGTGCGTGCGGCGGACGCGGGGGGGAATTCGTCGCCAAGCAACACGGCGACGGTGACGACGTACGCGGCGGCCCCGACGGGGCTGACGGCGGCCGCGTCGGGCCCGGGGCATGTGAACCTGTCGTGGGCGGACCATTCGGCGGCCGCCACCGGGTATCGGGTGGAGCGTTCGACGGACGGGGTGAGCTTCACGGTGATCGATTCGATCGCGACGGGCTCAACGTCCTATGACGACGCGTCGGTCGGTTCGGCGACGACGTACACGTACCGGGTGGTCGCCTACAACGCGGCGGGGGACAGCGCGTTCAGCCAGTCGCCGGCGGTGCTGACGCAGCCGGGCCAGGTGGGCGGGATCGTGGCGGCGGCGATCGACGACACGTCGATCCGCTTCACGTGGAACGCGGTGGCCGGCGCGACCCGCTACCAGGTCTACCACGCTTCGGGCGAGGACCTGACCCTGGACGCCGACGTGGCCGGCAACGTGACGACGGCGGTGGTGTCGGGGCTCTCCCCGGCGTCGGGGGGCCGGTACTGGGTGGTGGCGCGGAACGACGCGGGCGTGGGGCCGTTCGGCGATACGGTTTCGGCGTCCACGCTGCCCGCGGACGTGTCGGGGTTGACGGTAACGGCGTCGGCGACCGACCCGACACGGGTGGACCTCGCCTGGACGGGGGGCCTGGCGGGGGTGAATAGCTTCAAGGTGCAGCGTTCGACGGACGGGGTGAACTTCACGCAGTTGGGCAGCCCGCTCAACTTCGACGCGGTGGGGTACACGGACACGACGGCGTCGCCGGGGACGTCGTACACGTACCGGGTGATCTCCAGCGGTGACACGGGCGATTCGCTGGGGTTGGCTTCGCGGGGGACGGCGTTGACGATCCCGGCGGCGCCGGCCAACGCGAGCGCGGTGGCGTCGAGCGACACGACGGTGGGCCTGACGTGGGACAGCAGCCACGGAGCGACGTCGTACACGGTGGAGCGGAAGGCGACGGGCGACGCGTCGTGGACGCTGTTGAGTGCCAACGTGGCGAGCAACCGCTACAGCGACACGACGGCGCACGAGGCGACGGGGTACACGTACCGGGTGACGGCGATCGACGCGACAGGCGGCAACGCCGCGACCATGACCGCCACCACCCTGCCGGCACCGGCGACCAGCCTTACCATCACGCCGCAATCCGCGCAGTCGGTGAGCCTGGCCTGGGCGGACAACACCGGGGGCGCCACCGGCTTCCGCATCGAGCGCCTCCGACAACGGCGGCGCCTTTCATGTCGTCACGACGGCCGGCGCCACCGACCGAACGTATCTCGATTCGGGCCTTGCCGAGGGGACGGTCTACGCGTACGTCGTCACGCCGTTTGATTCCGCCGGCGACGGCGCCGCGGCCCAGGCCGAGGCCACCACGCCTCTGATCGCTGTCACGGACCTCGCCGCCGCCGCCAACGGCACCGGCCCGGTCGCCCTGACGTGGACCGCCGACTCGCCGGCCGCCACGGGTTACACCATCCTGCGCGGGACCGACGGGGTTCACTTCTCGCCGATCGATACGACCGGTACCTCCGGGCACTACTCGGATACGACGGTCGTCGAAGGGACTTCCTACGCCTACGAAGTTGTCGCCACCAGCACCCTCAGCACCTCGGCCGCCAGCAATATCGCGACGAGCCAGACGCTCCCGGCCGCCCCGACAGCCTTTGCGCTGACGGCGGTTACGCAGACGACCGCCACGTTCTCCTGGCATAACAACGCGCATTCCGCGGACGGCTTCACGATCCTGGCCAGCGCCAACGGCGGGCCCTGCGCGATCGTGGGCACCGCGGCTTCCGGAGCGACCACCGGCACGGCCACAGGGCTGTCGCAGGCCGCGACGTACAGCTTCGAGATCCAGGCGACCCACGGCGGCACGACCAGTGCGGCCGCCGGCCCGATCACGGGGACCACACTCCCGGCGGCCGCCTCCAACCTTGCGACCACGGCCGTCACGGCAAGCAGCGTCGGGCTCTCCTGGACCGACAACTCCGCCGGCCTCGGCGCCTCGGTCATCGAGCGCTCGACCGACAATTTCGTGACCTTCACCAACGTCGCGACGGTCAGCCTCTTCTCCACCTACACCGACACCACCGTGACGGAGGGTACGGCCTATTCGTACCGGATCGTGGCGCAGACGCGGGTGGCCAGGCGGCGGCGTCGAACCCGTTGAGCGTGACGACGCTCCCTGCGGCGCCGTCCACGCTGGTCGCGTCGGCGACGAACACGACGACGGTGCGCCTGACGTGGGTGAACCACTCGGCGGGCCAGAGCGGTTTTGTGATCGAGCGTGCGACGGGAGCGGGGACGTTCACGCAGATCGACAGCGTCGGGGCGGGGGCGTCCAGCTACGACGACAGCGGCGCGACGGAGGGGACGGCATACACGTACCGCGTGCGTGCGGCGGACGCGGGGGGGAATTCGTCGCCAAGCAACACGGCGACGGTGACGACGTACGCGGCGGCCCCGACGGGGCTGACGGCGGCCGCGTCGGGCCCGGGGCATGTGAACCTGTCGTGGGCGGACCATTCGGCGGCCGCCACCGGGTATCGGGTGGAGCGTTCGACGGACGGGGTGAGCTTCACGGTGATCGATTCGATCGCGACGGGCTCAACGTCCTATGACGACGCGTCGGTCGGTTCGGCGACGACGTACACGTACCGGGTGGTCGCCTACAACGCGGCGGGGGACAGCGCGTTCAGCCAGTCGCCGGCGGTGCTGACGCAGCCGGGCCAGGTGGGCGGGATCGTGGCGGCGGCGATCGACGACACGTCGATCCGCTTCACGTGGAACGCGGTGGCCGGCGCGACCCGCTACCAGGTCTACCACGCTTCGGGCGAGGACCTGACCCTGGACGCCGACGTGGCCGGCAACGTGACGACGGCGGTGGTGTCGGGGCTCTCCCCGGCGTCGGGGGGCCAGTACCTGGGTGGTGGCGCGGAACGACGCGGGCGTGGGGCCGTTCGGCGATACGGTTTCGGCGTCCACGCTGCCCGCGGACGTGTCGGGGTTGACGGTAACGGCGTCGGCGACCGACCCGACACGGGTGGACCTCGCCTGGACGGGGGGCCTGGCGGGGGTGAATAGCTTCAAGGTGCAGCGTTCGACGGACGGGGTGAACTTCACGCAGTTGGGCAGCCCGCTCAACTTCGACGCGGTGGGGTACACGGACACGACGGCGTCGCCGGGGACGTCGTACACGTACCGGGTGATCTCCAGCGGTGACACGGGCGATTCGCTGGGGTTGGCTTCGCGGGGGACGGCGTTGACGATCCCGGCGGCGCCGGCCAACGCGAGCGCGGTGGCGTCGAGCGACACGACGGTGGGCCTGACGTGGGACAGCAGCCACGGAGCGACGTCGTACACGGTGGAGCGGAAGGCGACGGGCGACGCGTCGTGGACGCTGTTGAGCGCCAACGTGGCGAGCAACCGCTACAGCGACACGACGGCGCACGAGGCGACGGGGTACACGTACCGGGTGACGGCGATCGACGCGACAGGCGGCAACGCCGCGACCATGACCGCCACCACCCTGCCGGCACCGGCGACCAGCGTCACGGTGACTGCGAAGATCGCCAACTCGGTCGCACTGGCCTGGGTGGACAGTTCGACCGGGGCGACCGGTTACCGGATCGAACGGACCGCCAACGGCGGCAGCCCGGTGGTGGTGGCCACGGCCGGGACGACCGACCGGACGTATGTCGATAACACGGCGAACGAGGCGACGAGTTACACGTACGTCGTCACGCCGTTTGATTCGGCCGGCGACGGCGTCGCGACCCAAGTGGTTGTCACCACGCCACCGGCCGCCCCGACGAGCCTGGCCAGCGTCTCGGCGACGACCAACTCGATCCACCTGACGTGGACGGACAACTCCGCCGGCGAAACCGGCTTCACCGTTCTCCGCTCGATCGACGGCGGGGCGCACTGGGTCGTCCTCTCGGGCGTGGTGCCGGCGAACTCGGGCACCGGTGCGGTCTCGTTCACCGATACGGGGCTGTCGGCGGCCACGCCCTACTCGTACAAGATCTTCGCCAGCGGCTCGGGCGGGACGTCGGACAGCTCCAACGTGCTGAGCACGGCGACCGTCCCGGTCGCGGTAAGCGACCTGGCCGCCACAACGATCTCGACGAGCGAGATCGACCTGGCCTGGTCGAATGTCACCGGCAATGCCGGGTACCTCATCCGCCGCGCTGTGGGCAACGGCGCCTTGAGCGACCTGACGACCGTCGCGACCAACGTTCATTCCTACCACGACACGGCGGCCGTGGACGGCACCCAGTACCGATATGAGGTCATGGCGACCAACGTCGGCGGCGCCAGCGCCGCGAGCAACGGGGTCACCGCGACGACGCCGACGGCCGCCCCCAGCAGCCTCGTGGCGACGCCGGTCTCGGCGGCAGAAGTTGACCTGACCTGGTCAAACAATTCCGCCGCGGCAACCGGCGTGAACATCTACCGCGCCACCGGTGCCGGGGCGGCCGCTCTACTCGGCGCCACGCTCGCGGCGAACGCGACCAGCTTCCACGACACCACCGCCGCCGGCGGGACGACCTACACCTACTACGTTGTCGCGGTCGGCGCGGCGAACCCGTCGGCCAACAGCGGCTCGGTCACGGTGACGACCGTCCCGGCCGCCCCGCAGGGCCTCGCCGCCGCCGAAGCCGGGAATGGAAACGTGCAGCTTGGCTGGTCGCCGGTCACCGGGGCCGCCACGTATCACATTGAGCGATCGGCCGACGCCGGCGTCACCTGGTCCGACCTGGCGACGACCTACAGCGTCGCCGACCCGATGGCCCCGGCCTATACCGACGCCTCGGCGGCGACGGGCACGTCCTACTCCTACCGCGTCACCGCCCGGAACACCACCGGCGCGGCGCAAGCGCCACCGCCACAGTCACCACGACCCCCGCGACCCCGCAGAACCTCACCGCCACGACCGTCTCCGACACCCGGATTGACCTCGCCTGGAGCGCCAGCAGCGGCCAGACGGGCTATTCGATCTACACCGCGACCGGCGGCGGCGACTACAGCTACTACGGCGGCGCTCCCGCCGGCTGGACGAGCTTCCAGATTACCGGGTTGTCCAGTGCGTCGGTCATTCATTTCCGCGTCACGGCCGACAACGCCGGCGGAAGCTCGGCGGCGGCCACGGCGTCCGCCACGACGCTTTGCACGGCCCCGCGGAACCTGGCCACCGCGACGCTGGCCGACACCAGCGTGACGGCGTCGTGGTCCGCCTCGACCGGCGCGACCGGCTATAAGTTCGAGCGTTCGGATGACGGCGGGAACACCTGGGCGCAGCTCGGCTCAAACCTGGCCGCGAACGCGACCTCCGCCACCGACGCGACGGTTGCCCAGACGACGGCCTACACCTACCGCGTCATCGCCATCAACGCCGCCGGCGACAGCGCGCCCAGCGCGTCGCTCGCCGTGACCACGCTCCCGACGGCGCCGAGCAACCTGCTCCAGACCGGCAGCGATTCGACGTCCGTCACCCTCGCCTGGACGGACCACTCGACCGGCGAGACCGGCTTCACCATCCAGCGGCAGCAGGGCGGGTCGTGGGTCACCGCCGGCCATGTTGGCGCGAACGTGACGGCATTCACCGATACGGCGCTTGTCAGCGTCACGACCTACACGTACCGCGTCGTGGCGGACAATGGGGCGGCCGCGTCGGCACCCAGCGCGACCGCCACCGCGAGCACCGGCCCGGCCGCCGTGACCAGTTTCTCGGTCACGCCGATCCCGAACGATATCTCGGAGATTGACCTCGCCTGGTCGGCCGTGAGCGGCGCAGACCACTACATCGTCTACCGGAACGAAGGTCACGGCTGGGTGGTGCAGAACAACGCCATCCCCGCCAATTCCCCGTCGTACAACGACACGAACACGACCGGCAACACCCAGTACGCTTATCGCGTGGTGGCCGTCTCGGCCGCCGGCGAGTTGGGGACGGCGGTGGACTACTCGACAGCCAGCCTGCCGACCCCGCCGCAGGGCCTCTCGGCCAGCGCCGTCTCCGCGTCGCGGGTGGACATCTCCTGGAACAACGATCCCAGCGCCGACAGCTATGTGCTGGAACGCGCGATCGGCAACGGCCCGTTCGACGCTCTCGCCACTCCGGCGGGCAATGCCGCCTCTTACTCCGACACGACCGTCGCCGCCGGGACCGTCTATACCTACCGCCTTGCGGGGGTGACCCTCAGCGGGCAGTCCGGCTTCACCGCGGCCGGGAGCGTCACGACCCAGCCCGGGCCGGTGACGAACCTCACGGCGACAACCACGCCGCAGGGCGTCCACCTGACGTGGGCCGCCCCGCTGGGCGCGACCGGGTTCACCGTCTACGCCTCAACCAACGGCGGCACGACCTACGATGCCGGGCACGCGGCCGGCCTCGCCACGTCATACGACGCGACCGGTCTGACCGAGGGGACGAGCTACACGTTCAAGGTTGTCGCCTCCGACGGCTCAGGCGACTCGGCCGGCAGCCCGACCGTCGCCGCGCTCACCGCGCCCAGCGCCCCGAACACCCTCGTCGCCACGCCCGTCTCGGCCGGGGAGATCGACCTGACCTTTACCAACACCTCCGGCAACGCGACCGGCTTCCAGGTGCTCCGACGTCCCTCCGGCAGCGGGAGCTACGCTCAGGTCGGCTCTGACCTTGCGGCCAATGCGGTCGGCTTCAATGACATGACCGTCGCCGCGGGGACCGCATACGACTATGAAGTCGTCGCCTTCAACGGGGGCGGCAACGGCCTGCCCAGCACATCCGTCACGGCCACATCCATCCCGGCGGCCCCGGCGAACCTGGCTTTCACGGTCGTCAGCAACGCCCGCGTCGATCTTTCGTGGGACGCTGTGACCGGCGCCACGGCCTATCGCCTCTACCGCGCCGACGGCGGCGGAATCTTCCATCAGGTGGGCGGCGATATCGTCGGCGGCGCCCACGCCTATAGCGATACCGGCCTGAGCAGCGCGACCCAGTACGACTACGAAGTCACGGCCGTCAACGGGTCGGGCGAAAGCGCGGTCGCTTCGACGCCGGACCTGTGGACGCTCCCCGACGCCCCGGCCAACTTCACCGCGACGCCGCAGTCAGCCGGCGAAGTGGACCTGGCCTGGGACGCCACCGGCGGGGCCAGGGGGTACACAATCACCCGCTCGACCGACAACTGGGTGACGTCCACCGCCGTCGCGACGAACACCCAAGGGACGACGTATCACGACGTCTCCACCAGCGGCGGCGTGAACTACAAATACCGGATCGTCGCCCTGAATGACACGGGCGCATCGGCCGCCAGCGACGTGACGGCGACCACCGTCCCCGCCACGCCCGCGAACCTGGTCGTCACCAGCGTCACCGCCGGCGCCGTGAACCTTTCATGGGACGGCGCGATTGGCGCCACGGCCTACCTCGTCGAGCGGAACGACGGCGGCGGCTGGTCCACGCTCGACCACACCGCCGCCGGCGTCACCGTCTACCACGACAACACCGCGGCCGCCGGGACGACCTACACCTACCGCGTCACCGCGGAAGACACGACCGGCGACGGCATCGCGGCGACGGTCGGCGCGACCACGCTCCCGGCGCAGCCGCGGAACCTCGCGGCCACGCCCGCCTCGGCGACGCACATCGACGTGGCCTGGGACGCCGTGACCGGCGCGACGCAATACGTCCTCCAGCGCAAGATCGGCGCCGGCGCCTTCGCCGACCTGACCACGGTGAACGCTCCGGCCGTCAGCTACGCCGACACCACCGTCGTCGGCGGGACGCAGTACAGCTACCGTGTGAAAGCGGTTGATGCCTCGGGCGAATCGGCCTGGAGCGCGACAGCGGCCGCCACGACCGTCCCGGCGGCCGTCTCGGACCTCGCCGCGACGCCGACGAGCGCTGTGACGACGCACGTCACCTGGTCCGCCGTGACCGGCGCGACCGGGTACACGATCTACATCTCCAGCGATAACGGCGGCACGTTCGACGCGGGGACTGATGTCGGGACGGCGGTCACGTACAACGGCTCGGGCCTCACCGAGGCCACCGCGTACGTCTACAAGGTGGTCGCACGCGACACCACCGGGAACGCCGCTGACAGCAATCTGGCGAATGTCTCCACACTTCCCGCGGCCCCGAGCACCGTCGCCGCCACGCTCAACAGCGCAAGCGAAGTGGACCTGAGCTGGGTGAACGTGTCGGCCAACCAGACCGGGGTGAAGGTCTACCGTGCGACCGGGGCGGGCTCGCCCACCCAGTTGGGGAGCACCCTGGCCGCCAACGCGATCAGCTTCCACGACACCACGGTCGCCAGCGGCACGGCGTACACATACACGATCGTGGCGGCCGGGACCGGCGGGGACTCGGCGTCCACGGGCACGCTCAGCGTGACAACCGTCCCGGCGGCGCCGACGAACGTCGTCGCCACTGCGAGCAGCGATGCCGCGACCCACGTCACCTGGGCCGCCTCGGCGGGGGCGACCGGCTACACCCTCTACCGGTCCGTGAATGGTGGGGCGTTTAGTGCCGTGTCGCACCCGGGCGCGTCGGATGTTTCCTACGACGACTCGGCGCTGACCGAAGCGACGGGCTACACGTATAAGCTCATCGCCACGGACGGCGGCGGCGACAGCGCCTTGAGCAGTACGTCCACGGCAACCACGCTGCCGGCCAAACCAACTGGCCTGTCGTCCGATCAATTGTCCCAGACGAGCCTGAGGCTCTACTGGACGGACAACTCCGCCGCCGAAACCGGCTACCGCATTGAGCAGTACGACTCCGTTGGGCAACGGTGGTCCGCGATCGGCGGCGACCAGGCCGCGGTCGCCAGCTCGGGCGGAACAGGGTTCTACACGGTGAGCGGTCTGACTGAAGCAACGCAATATCGCTTCCGCGTGAAGGCGTTCAATTCGACCGGGGAGTCGGTCGCATCAGACCCGCTCACGATCAGCACCTTGGCGAACGAACCGACCCACCTGGCGGCGTCGGCCACGTCGGCGACGAGTGTTCATGTCACGTGGGCGGACAATTCGGCCAATGAAGACGGCTATCCGTTGCTCCGATCGACCGACGGCGTGAACTGGACGTTGGTGTACGTGGGCGGGCCGAACACAACGAGCTACGACGATACTGCGGTCCTGGAAGGCACGACGTACGAGTATGAGGTCGCCTCGATCAAAGGCGGTGCTTCCTCGAACTCTGCCGGCCCCGTCACCGTCACGACGCTTCCGGCGGGGGCGACAAGCCTCACCGCCACAGCCTCGGCCCCGACGCACGTCGCCCTCGCCTGGACGGACAACTCTTCCGGCGAGACGGGCTTCAGGGTCGAGCATTCGACCGACAACGGCGTGACCTGGTCCACCCTGACGACCCTTGCCGCCAACACAACCAGCTACACCGATACGGCGGCCGCCGAATCGGCAACGACGAAGTACCGCGTCTTCGCCCTCAATACGACGGGCGATGGGGCGGTCAGCAATGCGGCCTCGGCGACGACACCGGTTGCCGCCCCCTCCGCCGTGACCGTCAACGCGACGTCCGATACGGCCACCCACGTTCAGTGGACCAACAACTCGACGGTTCAGACCAGCTTCAAGATCGAGCGATCCGCCGATGGCGGCGGCACTTGGTCCGTGGTGGCGACCCCGGCCGCCAACGCGACGAGCTGGAATGACTCGGGCCTGACCGAGAACGTCACCTACGCCTACCGCGTCAGCGCGGTGGCCGGCGGCGCGACGTCGCCCGCGAGTGGATCGGCGTCGGCCCTGACGCCGCTTTCGCCCCCGACAGGCCTGGCGGTGACGGGGAAGACCGACACCAGCGTGTCGCTCGGCTGGACGAATGTGTCCGCGGCGGCTTCGACGGTCCGGATCGAACGCTCCCCCGTTGGCGGTGGGAACTGGCAGGAAATCGGCTTCGTCACCGCCTCGCACACGACCTACACCGATGCGACGGCGGCCGAAGGGACCGACTATAACTACCGAATCCGGACCGCCGGCGGCGGCAACGCCTCGGTCTACAATGGGCCGGTTAACGTGACGACGCCCCCAACGGCCGCTTCAGCCTTGACGGCCGCCCGGACGACCCCTTTCTCAACCACGACCATCGACCTGACCTGGCTCGATAACTCCGCCGTCGAGACGGGCTACGACGTCAGCCGCTCGTCCGACGGCGGCCAGACCTGGACCGACCTGACCGTCGTTCATCTCGCCGCGGGCGCGACCTCTTACGAGGACACGACCGGCGTCGAGGGGACAGACTACGTTTACCGTGTGGACGCGATCGGCGCGGGTGGGGCTTCCGCCGATGCGACGGCTTCGGCCACGACCGCGCCGGCGGCGCCGACGGGCCTGTCGGCGACTGGCGTCAGCGCCGGCCGCGTGGACCTCGCCTGGACCGATCACTCCGGCAACGCGACTTCGTACGAGGTTCAGCGCTCGCTCGACGGGAATAGCTGGACGACGCTCGCTTCGGATGTGAACACCATTGAGGGCGGCTATACCGACACCAGCGTCAGTGAGGGCACCGCTTATCACTACCGGGTGGCCGCCCTCCATGCCCACGGCGGGACGGTGCTGTCGGACTTCAGCAACACCGCCGACGTGACGACGGTGCCGGCCGCCCCGGCGACGACCACGACCACGAACCCCTCGGCCGGCCGCGTGGTCATCACGTGGACGGACAGCTCCAACGGCGAGACCGGCTACCACGTAGAGCGGGCGATCGGGGCGGGGTCGTTCACGGTCCTGACCACCACCGGCGCCAACGCGACCACCTACAGCGACAACACCGTGACCGAAGGCACGACCTACACCTACCGCGTGCAGGCGTACAACACCGGCGGCACGTCGCTCTACGGACCGACGTCCACAGTCACCACCAGCCCGACCTCTCCGACGGCGCTGACCGCGGCGGCCGGGTCTTCGACCCAGATCAACCTGTCATGGACCAACCGCTCGACTCAGGCGACGGGCGTGAAGATCGAGCGATCCACCAACGGCGGCTCGACCTGGGCGCAGATCGATACCGTCGCCGCCGGCGTCGCAACCTACGCCGATACGACGGTGCACGAGGCCGCGTCTTACCAGTACCGCATCCGCGCCTACGAAACCGTGGGCGGAGTCGCGTACAACAGCGGCTATACGAGCAGCGCCGCCGCCACGACGCCGCTGAATGACCCGACCAATCTCGTTGTCACCGCGACGAGCGGGAACCAGGTGGTGGTCACCTGGACGGACAATTCCAGCGCCGAGACCGCGTACAAGGTCGAGCGGTCCACCGACGGCACCACCTGGACCGTCTTCACGGCCGCCGCCAACGCGACGACCTACACCGATTCGACCGCGGCCGCCGGGACCACTTACATCTACCGCGTCAAGGCCTCCAAATCCGGCAACGCATCGGCGTACGTGACGGCGCCGGCGGTGACGACCCGCCCGACCGACCCAAGCGCCCTGACCGCGACGGCGGCCTCCGCCACGCAGATCAACCTTGCGTGGACGGCCGGCTCCGGCCAGTCGGCGTTCACGGTCGAGCGATCGACCGACAGCGGCGTCACCTGGACCGTCCTGACGGCCGCGGTCGCGGCGAACGCCACGAGTTACAGCGACACCACCGCGTCCGAAGAGACCACTTACACCTACCGCGTCAAGGCGACAAACGCCGCGGGCAACTCCGGGTATGCGACCTCTTCGGCGGTGACGTCGTTGCCCGCCGCCCCGAGCGGGCTGGGCGCCGTGGCATCCGCCCCGGATCAGGTGAACCTCTCGTGGACGAACAACTCGACTCGGGCCACCGGGTTCAAGGTCGAGCGTTCGGACAACGGCGGGGCTTACGTGCAGGTGGGCACGGTCGCGGCGAACGTCACCACGTTCACCGACCCTACGGTTTCGGAAGCGTCGAGCTACGCCTATCGCGTCCGGGCGAATGACGGCGGCCGCAACAGCGTCTACAGCAACGCGGCGGCGGTGGTATCGCTGCCGCTGGCCCCGGACACGTTGGTGGCATCGCCGGTCTCGACCACCGCGATTAACCTCGCCTGGAACGACAACTCAACCGGCGCTACCGCATACCGCGTCGAGCGGTCGGTGGATGGCGGGACGACGTTCACCGAGATCGCGACCCTCAACGCGGGCAACGCGAACAGCTACCATGACACCGGCCTGTCGGAAGGGACGGACTATCAGTACCGCGTGCGGGCGGTCAACTCCGCCGGCGGCTTCTCCGACTACACGCCGTCGGCCGACGCGGTGACGCTGCCGGCCACTCCGACCGCGCTTGCGACGGCGGCCGTCAACGGCCAGATCAACCTCACCTGGACGGACAACTCCAATGGCGAGGACGGCTACAAGGTGGAGCGTTCGACCAACGGCGTCAACTTCACCGAGATCGCCGACATCGGGCCGGATTCCGCGAGCTACAGCGATACGAACGTCACCAACGGCACGAGCTACACCTACCGTGTCCGGGCGTACGATGCGGGCGGCTTCTCCGCCTACAGCGATACGTCAACCCGTGTGGCGATCGTGGTCTGATCGCTGACAAGGCCCGTCTAAACGAACCGAAGCCCGCCGGCGCCGACGCCGGCGGGCTTCGGCCGTTTTCGGTCAAGGGTCGCCCCGACCGCTGCCGGGCGTAGGCGGCGTGGCCATATGGGTGGCGGTATCCGGCGGAAACGTACGGCGTGTTCACCACGCGCCGCGTGATGCGGCGTGATGGCCCACGCCCTCCATTTGTTTCCGCGCCTCCGTCGAAAACGAGGCGTTGCCATAAATGATGGCCACGTCCGCGTCGGCTGGCGAGGCCGCCGCGATTGCCTCCTGGCTGGCGACGGGATAGCCTCGCGGTCGCGAGGCCGGATCGAGACGAGTGACCTTCAATGACCCTTCTGAACGCGCGACAGATGGTCGGGACGCATGACGTGCTGTTCGTCACGCTGGACACGCTGCGCTATGACGTGGCCCGGGACGAGCTGGCCGCGGGGCGCACGCCGAACCTGGCGGCCGTGCTCCCCGGCGGGGAGTGGGAGATGCGGCATTCCCCCGGAAGTTTTACCTATGCCGCCCATCACGCGTTCTTCGCCGGGTTCCTGCCGACACCGGCCGCCCCGGGCGTTCAGCCGCGGCTGTTCGCGGCGAAGTTCGCCGGCAGCGAGACGACGACGGATCGAACCGCCGTGTTCGACGCCCCGAACATCGTCTCCGGCTTCGCGGCGTCCGGGTATCACACGGCCTGCATCGGCGGCGTGGGCTTTTTCAACAAGGCGACGCCGCTGGGGTCTGTCCTTCCCTCCTTCTTCGCTGAAAGCCACTGGAGCCCGGGGACAAGCGTCCATGCGCCAAATTCCACCGAAAACCAGGTGCGCCTCGCGGGCGACATCCTTCGCCGCATTCCCTCCGGCCGCCGGTTGTTCCTGTTTATGAACATTTCGGCGATCCACCCGCCCAATCACTTCTACCTCCCCGGCGCGACGACAGACTCGCCCGCTTCCCACGCGGCCGCCCTCCGGTATGTGGATGCGCAGCTCGGCGCGCTCTTCCGCGCTCAACGCCGCCGCGGGCCCTGCCTCTGCGTCATCTGCTCCGACCACGGCACCTGCTACGGCGAAGACGGCTACACCGGCCACCGCCTCGCCCACCCCGCCGTCTGGACCGTCCCCTACGCCGAATTCATCCTCCTCTGACAAAAAAGGGTCTGGAGGTGTTTTGCGGCACCGATAAAGGGGTCTGGAGGTGTTTTCTTCCTGTTCGACGCTCTTTGCTTCAAGACGACGAGGTGCGCCCCTCAATAAAAGGGTCTGGAGGTGTTTCGGTCTTCGATAAAGGGGTCTGGAGGTGTTTCGGTCTCTGGAGGCGTTTCGGTCTTTCTGTCCTGTTTGAAGCTCTGCTTCAAGACGAAGCGGAGGCCGCTCGGAACAGTTTCGCGGCGGTTTTCTCTTTCTTCTGTTCCGAAACGCCGCCTCACAAACGCCCTCTCCCTAACCCACCCTAACCCCTTCCCGTGCGTACAGGGGAGAGGGGACCAAGGCGCGCGGGGTCGCGGCGGAGCGGCTGTCGGGTATTCCCTCCCTCGCTCATTTACCCATGCGATCGGTGAACCGAGGTGGTTGATCGCTGGCCGCCGAGCAATCCACGCGGGCGCGACTGCACATGTTTGAGAATTGTCGATAGGATGACCCGCTTGCACTTGCAGTCAGGAGTCGGCACCGCATGAAAGTCTTATTGATCGGCAATGGCGCTCGGGAGCACGCACTGGCCTGGAAGCTGGCGGATTCGCCGCGGGTGACGGCGCTCTACGCCGCGCCGGGGAACCCAGGGACGGCGCAGGTGGCGGACAACGTGCCGATCGGCGTGATGGAGTTCGACAAGATCGAACGATTCATTCGCGAAAAGGGGGTCGAGTTCGTCGTGATCGGCCCTGAGGACCCGCTCGCCGGCGGGTTGGCGGATCGGCTGGCCAAGGCGGGCGTGAAGGTGTTTGGCCCGACGGCGGCGGCCGCCCGGCTCGAGGCGGACAAGTGGTTCGCCAAAGAGATCATGCGGCACCAGTCGATCCCGACCGCCGAGGCGCGATCCTTTACCGATCCGCGCGCCGCCGACGAGTGGATCAAGGTGCGAGACGAGCCGGTCGTCGTGAAAGCGACGGGCCTGGCGAAGGGGAAGGGCGTGACGGTTTGCTACCGGACGCAGGATGCGCTGGACGCGATTGATCGCATCATGCGGAAGAAGGAGTTCGGCGAGGCCGGCGCCCGCGTGGTCGTCGAAGAGCTTTTGCAGGGCCCGGAGGTGTCGGTCCTCGCGTTCGTCGATCGCCGCAACATCTACGTGATGGAGACGAGCCAGGACCATAAGCCGATCGACGACGGCGATACCGGCCCGATGACCGGCGGCATGGGGGCGTATTCGCCGACGCCGGTCATCACCGACGCCGTGCTGCACTCGGTCGAGCGGGACATTCTTGTCCCGGCGGTGGACGGGCTGTTGCGGGAGGGGATCGAGTACAAGGGCGTGCTCTACGCCGGGCTCATGCTGACCAACAACGGCCCGCGCGTGCTGGAGTTCAATTGCCGGTTCGGCGACCCGGAGACTCAGCCGCTGATGATGCGGCTGAAGAACGATCTGCTCGAGGTGATGCTGGCCGTCGCCGACGGCAAGCTCGATGAGATCGAGCTGAAATGGGACGACCGCCCGTCGATGTGCGTCGTCGCATCGAGCAAGGGGTATCCGGGCAGCTACTCGACCGGCGTCCCGATCACTGGGGTGGACAAAGCGGACGCGATGCCGGATGTGAAGGTTTTCCAGGGAGGGACGCGGCTCGTAGGCGGCCGCCTCGTCACGGATGGCGGCCGGGTTCTCGGCGTGACGGCCCTGGGCAAGACCATCGCCGACGCCAAGGCCCGTGCCTATAAGGCGATGGAAGCGATTCACTTTGACGGCATGCACTACCGGACCGACATCGGCCGCCAGGCGCTCCGGTAAACCGTAAAAGGGTCAGAAGGTATTATTGCCTGCGGGAAATACCTTCTGACCCTTTTATTCCTCTTCCATGATTGTTTCGCGGACGACTTCCTCGATGCTGGTGATGCCGTCGAAGATGGCGAGCAGGCCGGCCTGGCGGAGGGTTCGCATGCCGCGTTTGCGGGCCTCGATGCGGAGCACCTGAGTGCTGGCGTGCTTGACGATCATGTCGCGCATTTCGTCGTCGAGCACCATGATCTCGTACAGGCCCTGGCGGCCGCGATAGCCGGTGTTGTTGCAGTTGTCGCACCCCTTGCCGTAGAAGAACCGCTTTCCGGCGACGTCGTCGCCGCGGAGCTCGAGCTCCATCAACTGCTCTTCGGCGGGGGTGTACTCGGTCTTGCACTTGGGGCAGATTCGGCGGACCAGGCGCTGGGCGACAATGCCTTCGATCGTCGCGGTGATGAGGAACGGCTCCAGCCCCAGGTCAAGCATACGGGCGATGGCGCTGGGCGCGTCGTTCGTGTGGAGGGTGCTGAAGACCAGGTGGCCCGTCAGTGAGGCCTGGACGGCGATTTCGGCCGTCTCTTTATCGCGGATCTCACCGATCAGGATGATGTCCGGGTCCTGACGCAACATGGACCGCAGGATCTTCGCGAACGTCAATTCAATGTCGGGCTTGATCTGGCACTGGATGACCCCGTCGATGTCATATTCGACCGGGTCTTCGGCGGTGATCAGCTTGGTGCTGATGTCGTTCAACTCCCGCAGCGCCGAGTAGAGCGTCGTCGTCTTCCCGGAGCCGGTCGGGCCGGTGACAACCACGATCCCGTTGGGCTTGTGGATCAACTGCCGGATGATCTTGTTCTCTTCCTCGCGCAGCCCGAGCTTGTCAATATCAAGGCTCACGTTGCTTCGATCGAGCACGCGCATGACGACCGACTCGCCGAACATGGTCGGAAGCACGCTGACGCGAAGGTCGATCGGCTGGTTGTTGACGTTCAGCTCGATGCGGCCGTCCTGCGGCATGCGGCGCTCGGCGATGTCCAGGTTCGCCATGACTTTCACGCGCGAACTGATCGCCGAAGCGATGTGCGGCGGCGGCGGCATCATCTCATACAGCACGCCGTCAATGCGATACCGCATCTTGAATTCGTCTTCAAACGGCTCGAAGTGGATGTCCGATGCCTTGTCCTTGATGGCCTGAAGCAGCACCAGGTTGATCAGCTTGCGGACGGGGTTCGAGTCGGCCGCCCCTTTGATGGCATCCAGATCGATCGACTCGCCGCGGCCCTTGAGGTCCTTCAGTGCGTCGTCGGTCTTCAACTCGTTGATGATGTTGGCGAGGTCCCCGACGCCACCACCCTTGTAGTGCTTGGTGATGAGCTTCTCGAGCTCGTCGGAGTCGGCCAGCACGGCCTCCACCTGGTAGCCCATCAGGGTGCGAAGGTCGTCCAGGGCACGAAAGTTCTCATGCGTGGCCATCGCCACGGTGAGCTTCGGCGGCTTCACGGTCTTATCGAGCGAGATCGGCAGTACCTTTTGAGTCGTGGCGATCTGGTGGGGGACGGCGTCGATCAGCTCTTTGGAGATCTCCTTGCCTTCGAGGCTCACCAGCTCATACCCGCGCTGCGCGGCAAGGGCGAAATTGAGGTCCGGCGGCTTAACGTAGCCAAGGTCAACGAGAATGCGGCCGAGGGCGCCGCCCTTGGATTTCTGGAAGGTCAGCGCCTCGACGACCTGCTCGCGGGTGACCTTTCCCATCTTGGTCAGCACGCGGCCGATGGGGCGGCCCTTGAGCTCACTGATCGGGATTGGGCCGCCGGGGACAGCCACCGCGGCGGCGCCGCCGCCGGGCGCCCCTGGCGCCCCAGGCGTCGCGGCGGGTCGCGCCGGGCCGACCGGGGGACGGATGGCGCCGGGGCCCGCGGGTGCGCCGGGAGGTCGCGGCGCGCCGGCTGGGCCGACAGGAGTGACGCCGGGGGCACGGTTGAGCGTCGGGCCGACGCGGGCGCCCAGGGTCGGGCCTGTGCGCTGCCCCAGCGACGGCCCGGTGGGAGCGCGGGCGATGGGCGGAAGGTTCCCGGCGGAGGGGGAAATCGGAACGCCGGGTGGCGAAGCGCTGTCGCCATTGCCGGCCGCCGCACCCGGGGGGCGGGGGGTCGAGTCGTCCGGGCTACCGGACGGAAGGGCGGTGGGTGGGGTGGTACGTGACATCGGGGTCCTTGCTCTATCGACTCTCGTGATTTCTGGCGATCTCGCGGCGTCGCCGGTCGGGAGGCGCCGTCCGCGAAACGCGGCGGCGGGGGCTTACACCTTGCCCATGGCCTTGAGCATCCGCTGACGGTTGGCGGCCGCCAGGGCGGCGCGTTCGGCCTCGGTCCCGCCAGGGGGCGCGCCGGCGCCGCCCCCGCGCGGGGGCGCTCCGGCTTTGACTCCCGCGCCTTCCTCCCCAGCTTCAGGGAACTCTTCCTTTTTCTCGACCTTGATCCCGTTCTTCTCCATCTTGTCCACCATCAGGCCGGGGTTGCGGCTCTTGTCGATCGCTTCCTCGGCGCTGATGCGCCCGGCCATGAAATGGTTGTAGAGGTTGTCGTCGAGGAGCTGCATCCCGTAGCGCTTGCCGGTCTGGATTTCGGAGTCGATTCGGAAGCTCTTGTTCTCGCGGATCAGGTTCTGAATGCCGGGGGTGACGTACATGAATTCGTACCCGGCGACCATGCCGTCGGTATCGACGCGCGGGCAAAGGCACTGGCTGAGCACCGCAATCAGGTTGCCGGCGAGCTGGACGCGGACCTGTTCCTGCTGATCGGTCGGGAAGGCGTCGATCAGGCGGTTGATCGTGCTGGCGGCGCCTGAAGTGTGGAGGGTGCCGAAGACCAAGTGGCCCGTTTCGGCGGCCGTGATCGCCGAACTGATGGTGACCAGATCGCGCATTTCGCCGACGAGGATCACGTCCGGGTCCTGGCGGAGGGCGCGGCGCAGGGCCTCGGAGAAGCTGGGGACGTCAACGCCGACCTCGCGCTGCACGACCACCGACTTTTTATGGGGGTGGAAGTATTCGATCGGCTCCTCCATCGTGATGATGTGCCGCTCGAAGTTCATGTTGATGTAGTTGATCATCGCGGCGAGGGTGGTCGTCTTGCCCGAGCCGGTGGGGCCGGTGACGAGGAACATCCCGCGCGGTCGGCGGCAGATCTGCTCGGCCATCTTGGGCAGGCCGATCTGCTCGAAGGTCAGCAGCGTGTTGGGGATCCGCCGCAGGACCATCGAGCAGTACCCCTTCTGCTTGAAGACCGACACGCGGAACCGCGCCTTGTCGCCGTAGGCGAACCCGAAGTCGCCGGATCCGGTTTCCTCGAACTCCTGCTGAATGCGGTCCGGCGTGATCGACTTCATCAACGCGACGGTGTCCTCGGCTTCAAGCACCTTGGTCTGAAGCTCGCGCATGCCGCCGTGCATGCGCAGCACCGGCGGCTTGCCGACGGCGAGGTGCAAGTCGCTCGCCTTTTTTGCGACAACCGTTTCGAGCAATCGATCGATCTGAATAGTGGCCATGATGTACGATCCGGTTCGGCCGGTCGCGCCCACGGTGGGCGACCCCGTCACAAGCTCAAACGACGCCCCTAGTTTACGCCGACAGACAAGCCGGGCAAAGCTTTTCCACGCCTACGGCGCGCCGTCTTAACAGTACCGTGCTACTTCGCGAATCGCGGCGGAACGAAGAAGGCAAAATCCGAAGCCCGAAATCCGAAATCCGAAGGAATGACCAAGCGGAAAGAAAGAAAACCGATGAAAGCGGATGCGGAAGGAGAGTCGTTTTCCGCTTTGTCTTCCTTTCTGTTTCCCTGGGATTTTGTGCTTCGGATTTCTCTTCTTTTCTCGCAAGGCTTTATGGCTATTCGGCGTTGTAGTGTTAAGTGAACGGCAAGCCGCGGCTTCGACGGCTTTAAGTAACGATCCCCTCGACCTGTGCGACCTTGACGATTTCTTCGGCCGTTGTGATCCCGCGGAGGATCTTGAGCTTGCCGTCCTGAAGCAGGCTCTTCATGCCACTGGCCAAAGCGGCCTTGCGGATCTTGTTGGTGGGCGCCCGTTCAAAGGCGAGGTTTCGGATGACGCTGTTCATGGTCATCATTTCGAAGATGCCGCGGCGGCCGCGGAAGCCGATGCCGTTGCAATTCTCGCAGCCGCGCGGCTTGAAGACCGTTCGATCCTTCGCCTCGCTCTCGGTGATGCCGACGAGCTTGAGCCAGCTCATGTCCGGTTCCTTGTCCGGCACTTTGCACTTATCGCACAGGATTCGGATGAGCCGCTGCCCCAGGACCGCCTGGATCGAACTGGCGACGAGGAACGGTTTCACGCCCATATCAATGAGGCGGGTGATCGCGCCCGGCGCGTCGTTCGTGTGCAGGGTGCTGAAGACCAGGTGGCCCGTCAGTGCGGCCTGCACGGCGACTTCCGCCACTTCCAGGTCTCGAATTTCACCGACCAGGATGATGTTGGGCGCCTGGCGAAGCATGGCCCGCAGGATCTTCTGGAACGACAGGCCGATCGCTTCACGCACCTGGCACTGATTGATGCCGGCGAAGTTATATTCGACCGGGTCCTCGGCCGTGATGATCTTACGGTCGGGGCGGTTTAGCTCATTCAGAGCACCGTAGAGTGTGGTCGTTTTGCCCGATCCGGTGGGCCCGGTGACGAGGAAGATGCCGTTGGGCCGCTTAATCGTCTTCATGAAGATCTTGTGATCTTCCTCCTCGAAGCCCATGTTTTGGATGCCGATTCGAACGTTGTCCGGCCGCAGGATACGCAGCACGACCGATTCGCCGTGATACGCCGGCAGCGTGCTGACGCGGAAGTCGATGTTTTGCTTATCGACTGTCATCTTGATGCGGCCGTCCTGCGGGAGCCGCTTCTCGGCGATGTCGATGCCCGCCATGATCTTCAATCGGGAGATCAACGGGGCTCGAAGGCTCAGCTTGACGTTGTCGCGCGGCACGCATTCGCCGTCGATCCGGTAGCGGATGCGGACGCGGTCTTTCATCGGCTCGACGTGGATATCGCTCGCCCGGGTGCGGACGGCTTCGGCGATCATCGCATGCACGAGCTTGATGATGGGGGCCTGGGTCGCGTCGTTGGTCGGGTCTTCGCCGGCGGCGAGGTCGATCGATTTGCCCGAGATGTCAACGCTCTTGTCAACCGAGCGATCCACGCTCTTGTCCACCGAGCGGTCAACGGTCTTGTCCATCGATTTATCGATGGTTTTGTCGATCGTCATCTTGCTGGTGAGCTGGAAGACGTCGTCCAGGACGGCCTTGATGCGGCCGCGGGGCGCCAGGACGGGCTTGATTTCCTTGTGCAGGCGGAATCGAAGGATGTCGAGCATTTCCAGGTCGAGCGGGTCATGCACGACGACGCGAAGGCGGCCGCTCTCCGTCCCCAGAGGGAGGATGAGGTACTTTCGCATCAGGTCTTCGGGGACGAGGTTGGTGAAGTTCGCGGGGAGGGAGCTGGCGGTGACCTCGACATACTCCATGTTGTGCTGCTGGGCCAGCGCTTTGTAAACCTGGTTCTCCTGGGCGAGTTTCAGGTCAACGAGCGCTTCACCAATGCGAAGGCCTTTTACCTTTCCGTGGTCGAGGGCCTTCTGAACTTCTTTGGCACTGATGATGCCCCAGTCGATCAGCAGCTCGCCGAGGCGCTTGCTCTTTGCCATGGCTTGAAACTCCGGGGAGCAGTCGGCATCGCGAACGAGCGCGGCGCCGTGCTAAGCTCGAGTGAATGGGCGAGAAAGTCGGTCCCGCCGGACAACGGGTGCGGTGACGGCGCAGGGCCAGCATTCGGGTCGCTCTTCGACGGCCAGCCCAGGCGTCCGCATCGCCAAAAGCACCCGCCCTGCCCACGCGGCAAGTTCATCCTTACCACACGATCCGCCGTTAAATCGTACGCCTGCGGAATCGCGCCAGTTCTCCCAGTCGCCCCCTCCAGCCGGGTTGACCGGGAAGCGTGCCGGGACAATTTTTAACAGTGTAGCTTGCACCACGCTCGGGACAAAACAAATCACAGGTCGGGGTTTCCGCTTTCGCGTTGACGATCAACGCCGTCGCCGTTTCGGCGCCAGGCGGAAGCGCGGGTAAAAGGCGTCCCGGACTCTGTTCCGGACCCGTTTTGACGCGAGCGACGGCAACCTGTCCCGCGCAGCGCCTTTCGCTATAGTCGCGGCATTCGTTGAACCCAAGCGATGGTAGCCAGGGAGCCAAGGGCGATGAAGGTACAACCGATCGGGAAGACGGCGTTGATCAGCACGCGAATCGCGTATGGGGGCTGGCGGATCGCCGGCGCGGAGACGCCGGAGGGGGTGACGCCGGCCAGCTTCGACGCCGGCCGCCGGGCGGTGATCGCCGCGTACGAAGCGGGGTATACGCTGTTCGATCACGCCGACATCTATTGCCGCGGCGTCTGCGAATCGATCCAGGGGCAGGCGATGCGCGACGTGCCCGGGATGCGCGACAAGATCCTGATCGCCACCAAGTGCGGCATCCGGTTCGCGGGCGACCCGCGGCCGGACTCGCCACATCGGTACGATTTCTCCCGCGAGCACATCGTCCGATCCTGCGAAGGGTCGCTCCGGCGGCTGGGGATTGAGACGATCGACCTGTATCAGTTGCATCGGCCGGACCTGCTGATGAGCCCGGAAGAGGTGGCGGCCGCGTTCGATCACCTTAAGCAGCAGGGAAAGGTTCGGGAGTTCGGCGTCAGCAACTTTGCGCCGTCGTTCGTCACCGTGCTTCAGGGCGCCTGCTCATTCCAGATCTGCGTCAACCAGGTGGAAGTCCACCTGGGCCGACTTGACTGCCTGCACGACGGGACGCTCGACCAGTGCCTGTCATCGCATAGGACCCCGCTGGCCTGGAGCCCGCTCGGCGGCGGCATGCTCGGGAGCGGCGCGTCGGTGCCCGCCGATCACCCCCGCTTCCCGGTGTTGTCGAAGCTGGTTCACACGATGGATGAGATCGCTCGATCGTACGGGATTGACCGGACGACCCTCGCGCTCGCATGGTTGTTAAAGCACCCGAGCCGCATCATCCCGATCGTGGGCTCGGCGCGGCCCGAATCGGATTCGGGACGCCACCAAGGCCGACGATATCGACCTTTCGCGAGAGGATTGGTATCGGCTGCTGGTGGCGGCCCGGGGAGAGAAGCTCCCCTGAGTCGGCGCGAGCGGGGCCCCGAGATGCCGCTGGCTTCGCAGGGCACGCACCGCATTTTTCAACATTCGCCGCTCGAAGCAGCGCCGCCGGATCAGACGGTGGTGCGGCGCACGATGCACCGCGGTACGGAGCCGGGCCTATTGTAGCAGGCACACTCCGTGTGCCGTCCGCCTATCTCCAGCGACGCCGCCGCGCGCGATCACAACGGACGGCACATGGAATGTGCCTGCTACCCTACGATCGCGCCTTTCCGTCTCCGCCAATCGCTGAATTTCGATTGACCGATCGAACCCTCCCACACGCGCCCCAACGCTGCACCCGCGGTTTTCGGTGGAATGGCCCACGAGGTCGATCAGTCGTTCCAGGCCGTAGTGCGACCAGAGGGATCCCCAACCTTCTTCCCCCACACGCGCGTCGAGGGCTCGGGCGTCGGCGAGCCATTCGATGACGCGCGCCGGGTCAGACAGTTCTGGCGGAACGGGGGCCAAAGCGAGCTCATCAGGCAATGCCTCTGGCTCACAGAGTGCCGCGCCGGACTGGGCGTAGGCGTAAAGGGCAAGGATTTCGGTGCGCACATCAGCTCCCTCCGGCCCGCGGGGGCCAGCGTGTAAGACGTTTGCGCGGCAGGAGGTCTGACCTGTCGTCGATGGATCATTTTTTGATTCACGAACGGACGCCGACCCAAATGTCAAATGTTCCGACACCGAATTGTTGCAAATCCGAGCGGCGCGCGGTCGATGTAGGTACAGAGTGTGGCAAGTCATACCCTGCGGGAACGGATTCCCGATTGGCGGACCAAGCTCGCCCGAGCGGAAAGTGGGGGTTGTCTCGTCGGTGCGGCAACCACCGCGCGTTTTTGGGAAGGATGGACCGGTCCATGGCCGAGTTGACTCGGAAGGAAGTGGTATTGATTCTCGCGGGCGTGTCGGAGACCGCCCGGCCGAGACGCGGCGAACACCTCTTACGCTTGGCCGGCGTTGACCTGAGCGGCCTGAATCTCCGCGGGCTGAACTTTGCCCATGCCGACCTCGCCGGGGCCGACTTGCGCGGATGCGACCTCCGGGACGCGCGGTTGTTCGAGGCCGACCTCTCCAGCTCAGACCTTCGCGATGCCAACCTTCGCGGCGTCTACGCGGACGGGGCAACCTTCGTGGACGCTTGCCTTCAGGCGGCCGATTTCCGCCCCAGCGAGCGCGACCTCTTCTACGGCACCCACCTCCGCGGGGCTGACTTCACCGGCGCCGACCTGACCGACGGGAACCTGGAAAGCGCACATCTGTGGGATGCTCGCTTCCAAGGCGCCAAGCTTCTGCGCACCCGTTTTGCTCGCGCTCGAATGAACGCCCGGACCCACTTCACCGGCTCCGAACAGGTCGAATGCTCGCTATCCGAGGTGGACTGGGCGGATAATCGGACGTTGACGATGATCCCGCCCGGGGCCGCGTCCGACGAGGCCGATTCGCCGAACGTGCCCGTCCCCGCAAGGGCCGGGGTTGGGAGGCAAGTCCGGCTGGAAATCCGGCGGACCCTGACGCACCCGGAGGCGGCATAGAGGGTTACGTTCTGTCGTGCGCCGGCTTATATCGATGTGATGATGTGGATTGTGCCCTGCCGAACTCGATGGGCACGTCGGGTTTCGGGGTTCAAATCGATCCACTTCAAAATGTCCGATAACTATCCTGTGGGCAAGCTCACTTACGGGTATAGTGAGGGGAGCCGATAGCACTCTCACGATGGCTAAGTCAACCCGACCCAATCCCGGCAAAGAAATGGTAACCGTATACGGTAAGATCCCCAAGGAGATTGCCGACCGGTTGGACGAGCTCGCAAATGAGCGCCGGTGGTCGCGCGCTTAGATGGTCGCCTACTGCATTGAGCAGTTTGTCGATCAACGGGCGGCGGATACGGAGGGGAAGGAACAGTAGCGCGTTGTGCCGCTTGGCCGCGCTCGGAGCCTACGCGGACACCGACGGCTTGAGGGGAGTAACAGGCACTCCATGCCGCCACGGGAGAAGCCGCCGCGACCCCCGCTTCAAAGCGGGGCTCGGGCCCGACCGACAGAACGCAGAGTCGCCAGAGGCGCCTGAACTGCCGGCCGGGCCTGTTGAAGATGAGTCTCTTGCCCCTGGGGAGCCTGGGCTCGTGGGTGCCGCAGGCTCCGACCCCCTTCCCCGAGTCACGATCAGGCGCAGCCAATCGCTTCGAGCTTTGCGGGCTCCAGCGTCAGACCGGCCGCCCGTAGCCCCGCTTCAGCTAGAACGCCCCCGAGCTCATCCCTTGCGCCGAGCATTGCCCCGGTGGGGGCCAGCCCCGTCTCACGGGTCACGACGAGCATGCGGCCGCCAAGGCTCTTGGCGACGAACCAGACCCCCGTCGCGAGCGGCTCCGCTTCGGTCATGACATTACACCACACGACGGCATCCGCTTCCTTCGCGAATGACCGCTCCATCAGCTCCAGCGCCTCGATCGGCTCGTAATGAGACGACTCACACGACGATCGCATGAGCTGACCCACTTCGGGAGTTGCCCCCGACTTCAGAAAAATGGTCGCACGATAGGGGAGAGTATTTTGCATGCCCCTATTCCTTTCTGCCGGAATTCGGTCGTCACACGCGCTTCTGTCGAGTCCATCCGACCCGCGTGGGCAACCGAATTTGCTGCGATAGAACCCCATGCGTCGAGCGCCCCTGGCCGGGAGGAACTCGACACGCCGAGACGCCCGAAACGTTCGGGCATTCATCGGCCAGCCTCAACACGTCGATAGCAGATCCCCAAAACCAACGAGAACCAACCGCCAGTCGGAAGGGCCAGACACAGACACAGAAGCCCGCTCAGGGCCGGCAGGGTTCAATAATCTCGCCCGTGCCAGCCTTGCAACTGTGGTAACCGCTACACAAGAAGAGAATCGGCACGGTGGTCCCGTTTTCTCCAGAGCGACAATCTACCGATTTGTTGAAGGCGTTATGTCGGGGTCGCGGGTCAGCGCTAACGGTTGATGAACGCCCCACTTCTGCGGAAAAGGGAGAGATGGGCATTTCAGAATACGGCTGAAGGACAGGTTGTCGCTCCCACCGCCAGACGGGTGAAGCAGCCGCCAGGGCGGGCCGCTGACGGGGCGGGATTCAGGTTTCCGTGAGGTGTCGAAGCAGGACCGCGTAGATGTCGGTCGGCGCCAGCGCGGGGGAAGCGACGAGCCGCCGGTGTCGCGTCATGAACAAAGGGCCGTCGGCCGCCAACTGTGGGGCTCGACCATGGGACCCTTTGACGAGCGTCGCGTCCGTCGGGATGACCTGCATCAGGTAACGGAAGCCGAGCTTCTTTTTCAGGAGCGTCCATGCGATCCGCCCCTTGGCGGCCGGCAGCGACGGGTCGAGGAACAACTCCGCGGGGTCGTAGCCCGGTTTGCGATGGATATCGACGGTACGAGCGAAGTCGGGCATCCGCGCATCGTCTAACCAGTAGTAATAGGTAAACCAGGAATCGGCGGCCGCGATCGCCACCAGTTCGCCGGCACGCGGATGGTCGATATGCGACTGCCGCTTCCCCTCGTCATCGAGCACCCGTTCGACCCCGGGCGTCGCCTCAAGCAGCGATCGCACTTCGCCGAGGCACGTCGGGTCATTGACATAGACATGCGCGACCTGATGGTCGGCGACGGCGAATGCCCGGCTCGCGCCGGCGTCGAGCAGCTCTCGACCCATCTCGCTTCGCACCGTGAGCAGGTTACGCTCGCGCAGAGCGCGATTGAGGTGGATCGGCCGCGAGACGGGTGAGATCCCGTATTCGGAGAGAATGACGACCCGGGCGCCGCGTGCTTCGAAGTAGTCGATCAACTGGCCGCAGACTCGATCGACCTCGGCCAGGTCCTTCCCGACCCGCGATAGATCCGGCCCGACGCGTTGCAGCTCGTAGTCCAGATGCGGCAGGTAGACCAGCGAAAGGGTGGGGTCGAACCGCTTGTCAACCGAGATCGCGGCGTCGGCGATCCACCGCGTCGCCTTGATGCTGGTCGCGGGCCCCCAGAAGCTGAAGAGGGGGAAGGCGCCAAGCTCGTTCTGAAGGTCGTCCCGGAGCGAGCCGGGTTGGCCCAGACGTCGGGCAGCTTGAGGCCCGTCGCCGGGTACATCGGCCGCGGCGTGACGGTGTAATCCGCCGAGGAATACATCGCGTACCACCAGAACAGGTTCGCGCAGGTGAAGCGGGCGTCGATCGCCTTGGCGGCGTCCCAGAGCTTGGGTCGCTGAACGAGCTTGTTGCTCTGCTTCCAGAACTTCACTTCGCATTCGTCGCGGAAGTACCACCCGTTGCCGACGATGCCGTGCTCGCTCGGCCAGGCGCCGGTGAGGTAGGTTGACTGCACGCTCGTGGTGACCGCCGGCAGGACAGGGCCGATCGGCACGGCGCCACCCTGATCGGCGAAGGCCTTCAGCCGGGGCGTGTGGCTCCCCAGCAGGCTCGGCGTCAAACCCACCACGTTCAGAACGGCCGTCTTGTGCATCGCAAAGGGATTGCCCACGCGCCGATTGGAGAGTCGAGACTTCGATGAGTCAAGCGGCCGGGAGCCGCCGGTCGTGGCGCGACCATTGGGCCACTCCAACGAAACCAGCGCGTATGCCCGCGGATCCAAGTGCCGCCGGCGCCCTCACCGGCTGGCGTTTTGCGTCGTCGGCGACACCGCCGGTGAGAGCACCGCCGGCACGTCGGACGGCATCCCGGCGCACCCGCAATCTTGCTTGGAACGGACCACCAGGTTGCCTTGGATTTACGGGAAGGGCCGATGGTGCGGGGCCGCCAAGTCTTCGGAAGCGGCGGGGCTCTCGCGTACCGTGACTTCGATCCGATCGGCGTCCTCGGCGATCGAGCGGCGGGCCGCGCGCGCGAACTCGACAAACTCGGCCTGGCGGAAGCCGCTGGAATCGACGACCACCGTCCCGCGTCGCATCCGGACGAACGCGGCGTCCTGCTTGTTTCGAAGGAGGTAGAGATCGCCCTCGCCCGCGTCGTAACTGGATTGCCACGCGCCCGCTTCGGCCAGGGCGAGCAGTCGCTCAACAAAGACGCGGCAAAGGGCCGGCGGGAGATGCACCTCGAATGCCGGCATCACCGAGGTCGTCGGAAGCAAACCTTCGCCGCCGTCGCGCTGGGGCTCGGCGCCGGCCGCCGCCCGACGACGACGGCCCGTCGCGCCCCCCGCGAACGCCGGCACCAGGAGGATCGGCGCCAGGACGGTCGTCACCAGCGTCATCATGATCGACACGCCGAACACGGTTTCGCCGATCCGCTTCTGGGCAAGGCCCACGCCGGCGACAATCAGCGCGACCTCCCCGCGCGGCATCATCCCAATGCCGATCCGGTAAGCGCCGCGAAGGTTGAAGCCGACCGGCAGCGCCGCGGCCCCGCAGCCGATCACCTTGCCCAGGATGGCGGCCGCCGTGATGGCCAGCCCGAAAGCGACCACCTGCCAACTGGAGAACATCGCCGCCGGGTTCACCAGCATCCCCAGCGCCGCGAAGAAGATCGGCACGAAGAAGTTCCCGATCGCGTTGAGTTCTTCGGTCAGGCGGCGGGCCAATGAGGTGCGGCTCAGCCCCAGGCCGACCGAATAGGCGCCGATGATGAACGCCAGGCCGAACAGCTCGGCGGCCGCCGAGCAGATAAAGGCGATCGCCAGCGCCAGCGCGACCACCGCTCCCGGGTAGGCGACCCGGTTCAGCGCCTTTTCAAGTGGCCGGCGCAGGCCAGGGCGAGGGCGGTCATCCCGACCCAAAAGCCCAGCGCCTTGCCGGCGACGCCGAGGATTGAGCCGGCCGCGACGGAATGCGACGAAGCGATGCCGCCGACGATCGCCAGCAGGATGACGCACAGGACGTCGTCCAGGACGGCCGCCCCCAGGATCGTCACCCCTTCGGGCGTATCGATTTTGCCGATGTCGCCGAGGACGCGCGCGGTGATGCCGATGCTCGTCGCCGACATGATCGCGCCGACGAACAGGGCCGGGATCAGCGCGTTCGTTTCACCGTTGCCCATCGCCAGCGCGGCAAAGGTCGGAATGACGGTGATCCCCGCCCCCAGGGCGAAAGGGGCGAGCATGCCGACCACCGCCACGAACGAGGCCGGGCGCAGATAGCGGAGGAACTGCGCAAAGTCGGTGTTCAGCCCGGTGATGAACAGGAGAATGATGCTGGCGAATTCGGCCAACGCCCAGACAACGGGGCTGACCGGCCATTCGCCGACGTGCCCCACGGCCGGGAAGACCGATACCCAGGCGCCGTAGAGCGGAATGCGAATCAGGCCGCCCAGCACATACGGCCCGATCAGCACGCCCGCCATCAGCTCCCCGACCACCCCGGGCATCCGGATGCGCTCTGCACCCCACCCTAGCAGCTTAGCGCCTGCGACCAGGAGAGAGATCTGAAACAGGACCAGGATCGTCTTGGAAGCGCGGGCGTGCTCGCCCCACGTGTCGAGCTCGTGAAGGTCGGGTGAGAGGGGGACGGCGGAGCGGGCGAGGATGCGTACGAAGCCATGAGACCCGTCGCCCGTCATCCCTCGAAGCGTGGACGCGGCCGACAGGAGGCAGGTCAGACCGAGTAGCACGACCCGGGACGTTCCTCCGATGCGGCGGCCGCCCGGCCACGATGCACGGGCCATTCCAACACCAGTCCTTCACCCCGATCCTGACCAATTACCGTCTGACGTCCACGGCATGCCGCCCTGACAATCGCCTTCGGGCACTCGATCGAAACAGGGGTTGCGCCCGCGAATAAAAGTGCCGCCGGTGCCCTCACCGGCGGTGGTGCTTACCGAATACGGGGCCGCCGGTGGCACTCTTGTGGGTCCCGTGGTTACCGGTGATCCGGCTTCAGGTCGTCAAAGTAGTTCTTAACGACGGACGCGGTCGCCCGGGAGATCCGTTCCTGATCGACTTCGTCAACGGTTTCCTTCTCGGCCGCCTCGACAATCGCTTTCTGCTCGATCGACGATTTTCCCTTCAAGCCCAGCGCTTTCACCGAGCGGCTGGCAAGCACCTTTCCCTTTTCATCGGGGTTGCTGACCGCGACTTCCTGCTTGAAACCGACGGGCGTTTCGGTGCCCTTGGGGCGCGGTCCGCCATCTGAAACGCCGCCGCCCCCGGCACCGGCGCCGTGCTGGCCATCGTTCTTGTCGTTCCATTCACCCTGGCCGTCGCCGCCGGGCTGCGGTTGCTTTCCGGCGTTGGCCTCCTGCTCGCCGGCCCCGTCGCCGTCGGCGCCGCCCTGGTTCTGCGCTGCGGCGATTTCCCCTTCTTCGGCCGCCTGTTGGAGGTCCTGCAACTGCTTCTGCATTTGCTGCTTCGCGCCGGCCATCGCCTGCTGCCCGCCCGGCTGCTGGCCAGGCCCCTGGCCGGGTTGTTGGCCGGGCTTCTGGCCCCCCGCCTGCTGGCCCTGCGGCGGTCCGTTCTGCCCAGGTTGTTGCCCCGGTTGCTGACCGGGCTGTTGACCGCCCGGCTGGTTGTTCGCCTGCTGGCCGCCGGGCTTCTGGCCCTGCTGGCCAGGCTTCTGCCCCTGCTGGCCGGCGTTCGCCTGGGCCTGCCCCTTCATCTGCTGCGCGAGCCCGGCGGCCGCCTTGGCCATGTTGCCGGCCGTCTGCTGGGCATTCGCGTTCCCCTGCATCTGCTTGATCATGCTCTGAACCTGCTTGCTCACCTGCTGCTGCTGTTGCGGGCTCTGCCCGCCCTGCTGGTTGATGCTCTGGCTGATCTGGTTCGCGAGCTGTTGAAGGTTCTTCTGTGCGGCCGGGTCGCCGCTGGCGGCCTGCTGCATCGCATTGTTCAACTGTTGCAACTGCTGGGCATTCGCCCCCATGTTCTGGAGGTTGTTGGCGATCTGCTGCTGCACCTGCTTATTCTGCGCCAAGCCGGCCAGCGACTTGGCGAGCTTATTCATGTCGTCGGCGGCCTTCTGCTGGTCCTGCGGCTTCATCTTGTCGAATTTGTTGACCACATCCTCAATGTCCTTCACCGCGGCGCTGAAGTCCCCCCTGGAGATGTCCTTCTGCACCTCGGCGACGGGGCCGGTCAGGTCCTCCGGCTGGCCGAGCGACTTGAGGATGTCCGCCTCATTGCGGGCTTCGATCGCCTTATCGCGGAGTTCCTTGCTCTTCTCCCGGATCGCCTCCATCTCGTTGATCGCGTTTTGTGCGGTGTGGCCGGCGGCAACCGGGTCCTGATACCCCTTGGCGCGGAGGTTCGCCAACTGCTGATGGGCGACCTGGATCTCCGCCTTATCGGCCTCGGTCGCCGGCGGGGTGCTTTCGATGGCGGCGATGGCGCGGCTGATCAGCTTGTTGGTATCGGGGTTGGCCCGCGCCACGGCGAGCGGGTTCCTGGGCTTCGTCGGATCGACCGACAACGTCCGGGCCGGGACCCATTTGCCCGTCGCGGCGACGGCGATCACCAGTGCCAGAGCATAGGCCATCAGCGCCGGGACGCGCAGGGGAAAGCGGTTGTGCAAGCTCGTGTTATCGGCCGTGGCCTCCGCGTCGCGAACGGCGGCCGCCGCGAACGGGTCATCCATGCGGCGGAAGTAAAGCGCCGTGGCGAACTTGTCCTGGGTCCCCATCCGATCGTCAATGGCCACGGCCGCCTGTCGCGGCGTGGGGCGCCGGTGAATCGTGTAGGCGGCCGCCGCGGCCACCGACAGCCCCAGCCCCGTCCACGCCCATGCCTGCCATCTCGGCAACTGGACGAGGAAGAGCTTGTAGACGATGACATTCACCAAAATCGCGACGCTGAGGGCGATCATCGCCCACGCGAGCGCGCGGAGAAACGTCTGCATGGCGATCTTCGTGCGGACGGTGTTGATGTGCTGGTCCAGCCGGCTCATGGAGACCTCGCTCGCTCAGGGATCGATTCTTCTCGCGCTTAGAATCCCACTGTTTCGACACGGAGCACGACGGTGGAAAGTTCCGTCATCGTGCGGCCCTCGGGCGACCCGGCCGCCCCCGATCGTGCGAGCAGAATTCTAGCAGCTATGCCGGCCGCAACAATCGTAATTCGGCTCCTGGGTGTTCGGGCGGCGTGACGGTCCTTCGGCAAGCCGCCTGAACGACCTAGAACGCGCGGGGCCTTTGGAAAAAACGACGCCCCCGTCGGCTTTGTGTGGGAGCCGATGAGGAGGACGGATGCTGCTTCCGGTTCAGCGCGATTGCCGCGCCGACAACGCGAGAACCGCAGGCCCGTCGCAGGGTTCGGCGGGCCCAGGCGGGGCTCCGTAAAAAAATCGCCTCTGACTGCCGCGCCATCATGGACAACAAGTATTATTGATTGGCCCAAGGGCGTGAACACGCCCGGCGGCGTCGAAAGTTGGAGCACTTCAGTCAGCAGCAGCGAACCGCTCGTGCCCGAAAGGCGAGATCTACGATGAAACATGACCTTTCGTTCCGGTCTCGACGGGCGCTCCCCAAGGGCTTTACGCTCGTCGAACTCCTGTCGTGATCGGCATCATCGCCCTTCTGGTGAGCATTCTGCTGCCGACGCTCAGCCGGGCGCGTCAACAGGCGGCCCAGATCAAGTGCATGAGTAACCTCCGTCAGTTGGGCATGGCCTTCCAGATGTATACGGGCGACAACAAGGGGCGCTATCCGTTCGATGCTCCCTACGGCGGGCTTGGCCCGCGCGATGAGGATTGGATCTGGTGGCAAGAGACTCCAGTGGCGGCCGGCGCCGTCGCTGGCTCGCCCGGTCGCCCGAACGCCCCGGACCCGGAGGAGTCGGCAATTGCCAAGTATGTCGGTCACTTCAACATCGGGGTCTTTCTCTGCCCAATTGACGATCCGATGCAGCGGCAATCGTCGGGCGGAGCGGCCTTGGGTGGGTACTACCGGTACAGCTACTCGATGAACGTGAAGCTGAGTGGCTCCACGTCAACCAGCCCCAGGATCGCGCAGATTCGCAACTCGACCGAGAAGGTGTTGCTGGTTGAAGAGACGGAGCTGACGATCAACGATGGCCACTGGTCTGCGCCTCAGTGCGACGACACCGGCGCGCCGTACCCGGCCGGATCCACCGATCCGCTAAATCACGATCTGCTCGCGATTCGGCACGACCGCAAAGGCGTTTCAGACTCTGTTGCGATCGGAGCGCCCATGCCGAACGCCGACCGACGCGGGAACGCCGCCTTTGTCGATGGGCACGCCGAGTACGCAACGCGTGTTTACATTCATTATCACGGACACCTCAATCCTTACGAATAGTTCGATTGCTCTTTCCATAACTATCTTGATCGTCAATATGTTACGGCCTCCACCGGCCGCTTCGATCGCCCGGTGGAGGCGAGGCAAATCCTCTAATGTTTCCAGTTGACCCGAGCATGACTTCTTGGCAGGATGTTATAACAAGTTAGGCGGCGGTCGGTTGCGTTGTGTGTCGGCCGGCCGCTCGCGCTACCGCTTCCGAGTTTTCTCTGCATGTCGTGTCGGGCCCTGCGATCAGGAAGTGGTCATTCGACGTAAGGAACCTACCATGGGAAATCAAACTGTGTCGCCGTGCCGAGCCGATTCGGCCCGTCTCCGGCATCGCCCAGCGTTCACCCTGGTCGAGTTGCTCGTCGTGATCGGGATCATTGCGTTGCTCGTCAGCATCCTGCTTCCGTCGCTCAGCAGGCGCGCGAACAGGCGAAGCAGGTAAAGTGCCTGAGTAATATCAAGCAAATTGTCGGCGCGTTCTCGATGTACGCCATCGCGAACAAGGGGACTCTCCCTTACGAGGCGAAGATCAGCCCCGAACGGATGGATGACTGGATCTTTTGGCAGGCTGACCGCATCACCAATATTGACGATTCGGCGATCGCGCCATACCTCGGGCGGCCGGTGAACCCCCAGATTTTGACGTGCCCGACCGACCCTTACAACGAGCTTCGCGGTCGCACCCGGACGAATAGCCCAGCGCAAGGTCCGTATCCCTTCAGTTACTCCATGAATTCGATGCTCGTAGACACCGTAACAAACTATGGCGGAACGTTGCCACAGCGGATGCTGCCGCTGGCACGAATTCGAAACTCATCCGACAAATGCCTTATATTCGAGGAAGACGAAGCAACCATCGACGACGGCTATGGGACGCTTCCCCAAGGGTCCGGAATCAATCTGCTAGCTGTTCGCCACGATCGGCCGAAGCATCTTCCGGACGACCCGACCACCGGCATCTCCCAAAACGGCGATCGTCGTGGCAACGTCGGATTCGTCGACGGTCATGCCGAATTCATGTCTCGAAGCGATCTCCACACGCCGTTCCATTACGACCCGAGCAAGTGATGGCGCGACCGGGGCGCTTTTGACGCCGGAGGCCGTCCGCACGGGCTGTTGAGTTATGCCTTCTTCGCGTTGAACGTTGCACGAATCTTAAAATCTTGCAATCAAATGACTTGTGAGAGCTTTAGGCGTTGCGAACCTCCCGCCGAAGTCAAGCTGTGGATTGCACCCGCTGCCCAGTGATGTAAAGTCACCACGTCTGACAGCCGCGCGAACTCCGTCTTAAACGTCTGACGACGCTCCGAAGACAAAAGCCGTCATCATCGAGACGCCGAGACGCCGCATCGTCGATACGATTTGGCGGCAGGATGTGGCGAGCTCTGTTCTCCCTGATTGTCCCACGGAAACACGACGCCCCTCCGACGCTGACATTCCCCCTGCGGACGTTGCGGCGCTTGAGGGTTCGTTGATGTCCGGCGGCCCCACGGCCGCCGTAGGAAGGGGCGCGGAACGGACTGGCTCGCCGCGCACGAAAGGAATCGCATGTGTGGGATTGTGGCCTATGTGGGACGTAAGACGGCCGTTCCACTGCTGATCGAAGGTCTGAAGCGCCTGGAATACCGTGGGTATGACTCGGCGGGCATCGCCGTGATCGATCGTGTCGGGGCGCTGCACCTTCGGCGCGCGGTGGGGCGCATCTCGGTCCTTGAAGAATCGCTGCGTGGCGCGGGGGCTCTCCCCGAGTCGCGCCTGGGGATGGCCCACACCCGCTGGGCGACCCATGGCGCTCCCAACGAGGTGAACGCCCACCCGCACATCGACGATACCGGCCGCGTCGCCGTGGTCCACAACGGCATCATCGAGAACTACGCGGCCCTCAAGCAGTTCCTGACTGAAAAAGGGCACACCTTCACCAGCCAGACCGACACCGAAGTGCTCGCCGTCCTGATCGGCGACCTCTACACCGAGATCCAGGCACGCAATCATCTGCCGGTCGGGACGTCCATCCTTCAGCGCGCGGTGCAGGCGGCGCTGCACGAGGTCGAGGGGACCTACGGCATCGCCGTGATCTGCCGTGATGAGCCGCGGACGATGGTTGTCGCCCGTAAGGGGAGCCCGCTGATCATCGGCGTCGGCAAGGACGAATATGTCGTCGCCTCCGACGCGAGCGCGATTGTCGAGCACACCAGCCAGGTCGTCTACCTGAACGACAACGAGATGGCGGTTCTCAACGCCGGGAACGACTCTGAGGACCTAAGCTTCCACACCACCACGATCGACGACATCGAGGTCTCCCCCGTCGTCAGCCAGCTCGAGAACAAGCTCGAGGAGTACGAGCTGGGCGGGTACGAGCATTTCATGCTCAAGGAGATCTTCGAGCAGCCGGCGGCGCTGCGCAACTGCCTTCGCGGCCGTGCCGAGCAGCGTGAAGGGCGGATCGTCCTCGGCGGCCTCTCCGACCGGGCTCGAAAACTCATCAGCGCCCGCCGCTACATCCTGACCGGCCAGGGGACGGCCTGGCATGCCGCGCTGGTCGGCGATTACCTGATGGAAGACCTGGCCAAGGTCGTCACTGAAGCGACTTACGCCAGCGAGTTTCGGTATCGCAACCCGCTGGTGGAGGAAGAGACGGTCATCGTCGCGATCAGCCAGTCGGGCGAGACGGCCGACACCCTCGCCGCGCTTCGGGAAGGGAAAGAAAAAGGGGCAATGGGGCTTGGCATCATCAACGTCGTCGGCTCGACGATCGCCCGCGAGACCGACGGCGGCATCTACCTTCACGCCGGGCCGGAGATCGGCGTCGCCAGCACCAAGGCGTTCACGTGTCAGATCGCCTGCCTGGCGATGCTCTCGACCTATGTCGGCCGCCGCCGCTTCATGAGCCAGCAGCAGTGCCATGAGATCATCAGCGGCCTGTGTGCGATCCCCGACCAGATGCAGCGGGTGCTCGAGCAGAGCGACGTGGTGAAGACGATCGCGACGAAGTTCTGCGAGCGGGAGAACTGGCTCTTCCTCGGCCGCGGTTATCACTACCCGATCGCTCTGGAAGGGGCGCTGAAGCTGAAGGAAATCAGTTACATCCATGCCGAAGGGATGCCGGCCGCCGAGATGAAGCACGGCCCGATCGCGCTGATCAGCGAAGGGATGCCGGTGGTCTTCGTCGCGACCAAGGGCGTGCAATACGAGAAGGTGATCAGCAACATCGAGGAAGTGCGTGCCCGCGGCGGCGTGGTGATCGCGGTCGCCACGGAAGGGGACGCGCACATCCGGCGATACAGCGACCACGTCATCTACATCCCCGACGCGATCGAGCCGCTCCAGCCCCTGTTGAGCGTCGTCCCCCTTCAATTGCTCGCCTACCACGCCGCCGTCGTCCGCGGTTGCAACGTCGATAAGCCCCGCAACCTGGCGAAAAGCGTCACGGTGGAGTGAAGTCGCCGTGTGCCGCGGCCGTCTGACGTAGGGCATGGTTCACTACGCCACGATCGTGTGGCGGCGTGGTGAAGCACGCCCTACTTTCAAGATCGGCAGGGCGCCGTTTTTCGCCACCGCTCACTTCACAGGGCTTTTCAACATTCGTTCCTCCAGCAGGTGGGAGGCCTCGGCCGCAGTTTTGGGGAAGGGCCGATACGCATCCGGCCGCGTCGGGCGGGCGCCGGTCACCGCGTACAACGTCCCCGCGCGGGGCGGGGCCTTGTCAAGGGCTGGAAGGTCGTTGGGGTCGCGAATCCCGGTGTAGGTGTAGACTTTTTCCGGGTCGGTGGAGGCGAAGGGATCCTTGCCGGGGCCGCCCCAGCCGATGCTCTTGTAGACGAGGTTGTCCGGCCCGATGTCGGCCCGCCGCCAGTAGCTCCAGGCGGGCCATCCGTGCCAGCGCGGCGCGTGGGCCAAGGCGCCCTCGAACAGGTTGTGCCCCTCGTCCTGCCGATTCCCGTGGAAATCGATATCCCCTTCGACGTTGCAGTCGAGGATGACGTTGTAGCGGCAGGGCGCTCCGGACAAGCTCCCGTGCATCAGCATCCCGTGACGCAGGTGCTTGAACGCGCAGTTGTAGATCAGCCCCCGGTCGCACGGGAAGGACGCCGTCCCGCTGCCGCCCGGGTCGGCGCCCTCGCCTTTGTTGAGCGCGCCGTCGATCAGCGTGTCCCGGATCGTCAGGTACGCCCCCTGGGCGATGAGCGGCCGCGTGCCGGAATGGACGATGTTGCACCGATCCACCCAGCAGTCCTGCGCTTTCTGAAACTGTACACCGCCAACGAACAAGTTCGTCGCTCCCTTGGGATCGTTGACGGCGCCGGCCACCTTTTCCTGATAGGCGGCCAGGCCGAGCTTCGCGACGGCCTGATGCTGGATCGTCAGGTCTTCCAGCCCGGCGTGGCGAGCTCCGCCGACCCAGACAGTGACCGCGTCGTCGCCGGAGTGGGCGGCCGTCATCCGGCACTCGAGGACGGCCGCCTCTCTCGATTCGCCCCGTAGCACCACGTTATCCCGCAAGGTCAGCCGCCGCTCCACCGGGTACGTCCCCGCCGAAAGCAGCACGACGCCGCCCGCCGGGCCGGCCTTGTCGATCGCCGCCTGGATGTCGTCGCCCGGCTTGAGCGTCTGGATGACCTTCAGTTCCCCCCGCGCCGGGATCCCGCCGCGCACGCCTGCGGCCGCCCATTCCTTCATGTCCGGGTAGGCGTCGTCAAACCGCGCCGGGTCGGGCACGGAGCCTGAGTCCCCCACGCGAAGCTCCGCCCCCAGGGCCGCGGCGACCGTCGGCAGCGCCGTCAGGAGTGCCGTGATCGCCAATAACAAGGCCCAGCGCCCCGGGGTCGATACGGTGTCAGCTTGCGCCATCGAAGCTCCGTCAAAAGAGGTGAAATATCGACAGACGGCCGCGCGACGAGCCGCGAAAGTCAGGAAGCGGGCAGTCGCCGTACCCGGCGACTGAGCTGGTTCGGTGGGCGTTGATGCCCGCCTGCGGCGGGCCCCGCTTCCTCACGGGCGCGGCTCGTTCAGCGCCTCTTCAACCGACTTGCGTACCGCTCGTCCGCTTCGATGTTTTCGCGAAGGCGGCGACCGCCGTGGCCAGGACGCTGACTCCGACGACGGTGCCGACGGCCGCCACGCCCAGGCCTACATCGCCGGGCCGCGCCCATTGCGTCAAGGCTCCAGCGAGCGGCCCCAGGACCCAGCCCGCGCCGATCAGCGCTTCGTGGTAGCCGCCGTGCTCGGTGCTTCCGTCGCTTAAGACCATGCCGAAGTAGAGGCTGCCGGAGTAGATCATCCCCTGCGACGCGCCCAGCGCCACCTGCCAGGCGAGCATCGCGCCCAGGTCGAACGCCGGCGAGGCGCCGGCCCAAAAGTGCGAGGGGGGCATCGTCGTCCCCAGGAACGCGGCCAGCATCAGCACCGATGCCACCAGCAGGGCGCGCGGGCGGGTATGCCACCAGGCCGTCGCCGCCAGAAGCCCGAATGTCACCCAGCGCGACACCAGCCACGCGCTGCTGATCAGCGTCTGTTCCCGCGTGTCGAACCGCCGCATGACTTCCAGCGACGGCATCAGCGGCATCAGGCCGAAGATCACCGCATACGCGGCCGGCAGCGAAAGCCGGCTGACCCACAGCGCCCGCTGCCGGACGCGCAACAGCTCCGGCTCGGGCGCGGGGTGGGCGAGCGTAGACGTAAGGCTGGCGGCCGCCGCCGCCCCCTGCTCGGGAGCGAGGCCCGTCGCCACCGCTGTCGCCAGGTTCGCGGCCGCGGCGACAAACAGGACCAGCGGCTGCCACGCCTCGATCAGCGTCCCCTCCAGCGCGATGACGACCGCGCCGGTGGCCGACCAGACAAAGCTATAGACCGTCACCCGTCGCGCCATGGCGGCGGGTGGCCCGTTCGCGGCGATAAGGCTCTCGATAATCGGCCAGCAGATCGCGATCGTGAAGGTGTAGCAAAGCAAGAGTGCGACGGCGATCGGGGGCGTGGAGAGCGCGGCGGCCGCGAGACAGGCGAGGGCGGCCAGGACTACTTGGAGCAGCCGAAACGCCCGGCGCGGGCTCGGGAATAGCCGCGTGAGACGATCGGCCGCCAATGCGCCGCAGATATAGACCGCGCCCTGTGTCCCGGCGAAGAGGAAGTTTCGACCCGGCCCCCAGTGGAACCGGTGGGTGGTGAAGAAGTAGACGCCGAACCCCATAAGCGACCCGGCGGCCGAGGCGAAGCCTTCGGCGCAGTAGAGGGCCGTCAGCCCCGTTGAACGGGGCGGGGTGGCGGTTTGCGCAAGCTGTGTCACATCGTCCCGGATCAAGTGTCCGCCGTTTCGGCCGCGTCGCATCAAGATCGAGCGGGGAGTTGTACGCGCGACCAGCCCCAATGAGAAGCGAGCGGCGCGGCCGCCCATAGCGTGTGGTGGAGCGGACGATCGTGGCGGATCAGGTGTTGCCCCCTTTCCCGGCAGTCCGGGGGGAGGGATAGAGAGGGAACTTCGGAGCGAGCAGTCCCAGAGTTGATGCTTCACACCCCGCCTGGAGTACCGCGAGATGGAGAAAATCGCCGCCACGATCGCCGGTGGAACCTTGCAGGGGCACGCACCGCGGCTGTGCGTGCCCCGCGAGTGGCCGGGAGCTCATTTCGATCGGGACGTGCTGGGCTGGGTTTGCGGGCCCCGGTCCGTCTCGGGCTTGCCGGCGCCGGCGAGCGGTGGCGTCTGCGGCGTGGGCTGCGTCGCCGGGTCTGAGGCCGCGGACGGCAACGTCGTCGCCGCCACAGAGGGATCCCAGTTGGGGAGCAGCTCTTTGCGAAGCTCGGCGAATTGCGGCTGCCACTTGTCACCGCCGGGCTGGCCGCCGTTGCTGATGATCAGCCGCTTCAGGATGACGCGGGCGCTCTCCAGCATGCTGTCGTTGCCGGCGCTCTTCGGGTCGGCCTTAGCGAGCTCTGTCTTGGAGCGGAGCCACTTGTAGTAAGCCTCCCAGTAGATCGGGTTGTCAACGAGCTTAAACTCGCCGGGCTTGGCCGGGTCGCTTGCCGAGAACTGGGCGTTGCCGACTTTTCCGTCACGGATCAGGGTGGCCAGGCTCGTCTGGGCGGCCGCGTAGTCTTTGAGCTCGAACTGCGACAGTGCGACGATCAGGCCCGCGTCGCGCGAGAGTTTCTCGTCGTCGGGGTTCTTCGCGCTGACGAGGCGCGCATCGACGGACTGTTGAATGGCAAGGGAGGCGTCGAGCGCTTTCTTCAGGAGGGCGTCGTGGGCGGGGCCCTGGGCGAGGGTGCCGGCGTTCAGCTTGATCTTGGCGTCGAACATCTCGAACGCGGGGACCAGTTTGGCGATCTTCGGATCCTTGCTCGAGCGCGTCCAATGGACCATGAAGTCGGTCAGGTCGGCTTCGTTCTTGGCCGTTTCCGCCATCTCGGTCTTCTGTCCCTGGGCCGCGAAGCGCTCGTAATCGCTGTGAAGCCGCTCGAGCAGCTCGGACGCGAGGTTCTTTGCCGCATCGGGGCTGGTCTTGGCCAGCTCGACCACCTCGCGCGTGGCGTTGTCGAACTGCTTGTTGGCCATGTAGGCCTGGGCTCGATAGAAGATCGCCAGTTGCTGGAGCTGGTCCGATTGCCTTGCGACCGCCTTCGCCTGCGCGTCGAAGCCCTGAAGCAGCTTCAGCGCCCGATCGGGCTGCTTCTGCTCGATGGCCAGGTCCGCGCCGATGAGGGTGGTGTAGGCGAGCCGAAACTTGTTCTGGTCGTTCTGCGGGGCCGCGGCCGCGAGCCGGCGCACATCGTCGATCAACGCGGCCGAGTCCGTCAGGTCCTTCGCCCGCGTCGCCGGGTCGGTCTTCGGATTTTTCAGTTCCTCATTGAGCAGCTTCAACTCAAAGAACCGGGCGTTCAGTTCGTTCGGGTCGCCTTTGGCGACCATTCGGTAGTACTTGATCGCTTCCTTCGGCTGGTTGTACTGAACGAGCCAGTCGGCATAGCGGTTGTACAACTGTTTGCGCGACCAGGGGGGGCTGACGGCGGTCTTCAGCGCCTTGCCGTAGAACGTCTTCGCGTCGGTTGGCGGCGTTCCTTTGGGATGGAAGGCCGTTTCGAACGCGAGGTAGAACCCGCGATCCACGGCGTCGCCGGCCTTGGCGGCGTTGGGGTATCTTTCGGCGAAGCTCAGATAGGCCTTGGCCGCCTCGTAGGGGTGGCCGAGGCGCTCCTGTAGGTTGGGGATCAGCAGGGCCGCGTCTTCCACCTGTGCCTGCGGCACTTCTTTTCGTGTGCTCAGCGCCTGGGCGGCTTCGATGGCCCGCGCGATCACCTTTTCGTCCACCGGCTGATCCGCGGCTTTGAAGTTCTCGGCCGACCCGCGGGCGATCAGCGCCTGGAGCAGGGCCGTCCCCTTGCCGTCCAGTTTTTCGGTGTCGGACAGGCGGCTGACGAGTTGTTCCGTGATGATGGCGCGATATTCGGGGTGTTGCTCGCCGAGCACCCGCAGCACCTCGCTGGCCTCCTGATCGAGCTTGGCCCGCTGGGTTTCGTCGGTCGCCTGGTCGGTCTGGAGAGCCAGGATCCGGAAGTGGAGCATATCGCTGGCGGCGGTGACGCCGGTCTGCGTCGCCTTGCCGCCATCCGACTCGCTCTTGCCGAGCCGGGCCTGCCAGGCGACCAGGTCCTTCAGCCCCTTGTCGGCGTCGGCCGCTTTTTTCGCCAGCAAGTCGCAGACGACCGCGAAGTAGCGGGCCTCATACTGCTGGAGCTCGGTCGGCGCGGGTCCATCTTCTTTTTCGGGTCAAGCTGGCCGGTGATCACAGCATCGAAGTACTTGCGAGCCGCGGGGTAATCTCCCTTGATCATCATCAGCTTGCCGAGCCGATTATGGATCATCGGCATGATGCCTTCGGGGGCGGGGTTGTCGTACTGCTTGAGGTAGGTGACGGCGTCGTTGACGATCTTGGTCCGCTCCCCCATTCCCTTGATCTTGTTGGGGCCGGAGACGTCAATCGACATCGCGACGTAGTAGGCGATCATGTTGTCAACGTAGACCGCCTGGTCCTTCATCGCGTCGAGCTTCTCCCAGCGCGGGATGCGCGGGTCGTTGTTCTGGATCGAGCTTTCGATCGAGTCGGCCTCCGCTTTGGCGGCGACCGCGACCTGTTTCAGCATCTGGGAGGTGATCGCCGTCACCGGCCGCAATCGCTGCTGGAGCGTGGGGTTCTCGCCCCAGTATTCGAGGATGTTGATGTCCGGCTCAATCCCCTTGGAGACGAGGATCCCCGCGTAATCCATGAGCTTCAGCGGGTCCTTGATGGTGGGCAGCACCTTGTTCAAGCCGCCGAGCGCCTGGCGAATCAATTCGACGCGACGCCGCTCGGCCATCGGCTTGTCGGCGCTGAGCTCGTAGAGGGATTGCAGCGCCTTGAAAGCGTCCACGTCCTCCTTGGAAACCTTGTTGACATCGACGTAGCGGTTGAAGAGGGAATCGAGTTGCCGTTTAGACAGCTCGGTCATGACCACGCGGTCGTCCAGCGCGTCCAGCCCCGTCTTGGCGGCCGGTGCCGCACTCTTGGCCGGCTGGGCCGGACAGCGGCCGGCCGAACCGCCATCGCCAGGAGCGGGAGGGCGGTAACGCCCGCCCAAACTGCCGCTCGGCGGCGGCCGACGGGCCGCGCCGCGCGTCGGTCGGCCCGGCACCGGGTTGGGCTCCACGAGCAACAAAAAGCATCCTTGAGATCGGCAAGGCGGGCGGGACGCCGGGGCATGTTCATTTCGTAACCCTCTGCGGGCACATCGGTTCGGGGAATGCCGAGATGCCGGGACCGTGTCAGGAAAGGTCGGGTGAACGCCGCGGCGACCAAGCCCTCGTCCGCTTAATCCGGCGTCGGACACCCGTGCCTAAGTATATGACGAGTGATCCTTTAATTCATTAGATGTGAACGCAAGCGGGGAACCCACCGCACCGCTACGCGATCTGCATCAGGCGGCTCGCCTTTGCGGCGCGGGCCAGGCCGGGGAGGATATAGTCGCGGGCGACAACGTCCCAGCTCATCTTCTCGGCCAGGGCGTAACCCCGCTCCAGAGCCGCTTCGAGCTCGCCCGCGGATCGGGGCAGGCGCTCCACGATCACGGCCGCCACCCGCTTCCCTACCTCGTGCTCCAGCGAATCGCGCTCCGGCTGGCCGAGGGTCATCAACTGGGCCTCTGGGAGGCTTTTGTCGGCAAGATCGGTGTAGTCGGCGACGATGGCATTGGGGGTCTTGCCGCCCGCGGCTTTCTCGACGAAGCCCGCGCAGCCGCAGACGTTGGTAAAGACGCAGAGCCCGCCGAAGCTGATCGGTTCGATCTGGGCGATCCCAAACGGCTCATAGATGCTCTGGCCGAACTCGACATCGGACCCCTTGCGGATGTCCATGAATTCCATGGTGGCCGGCATGCGGTCGCCGCAGCGTTCGCGGTCCCAGCCGAACTGGTTGACGAAGACCACCTTCACGTTCCGCGACTGCGCGTTGAACTCCTGGACGCCCTGGTAGTACGCGGCCTCTCCGGCGGACAGGTCCGGCGGCCCCTCGCGGTGCGCCACCGGCCACCTGTGCGACCGCTCCATCTGGCGAATGTCGTCGCCGCGGCGCGGCGGGGCCTCGGTGCTCAGTGTGAACAGGACGGCCGTCTCGTTCCGTTCCCGGAGCAGCGTCTCGACGTGCTCCAGCACGCGCAGGTCGCGCCACAGCCCCTTGCTGGGGACCAGCCGCGTGACGTGGGTGAAGACGAAATCCGGCTCGTACTTCAGCAGCGCCTTGCAATAGCCGCGCAGCTTGTTGCGGCTGGCCATCTTCTCGTCCAGGGTGATCTTCCAGTGCGGCACGCCGTTGTAAGCGACTTGTGCGTCCACATGAACAAAGTCGGGGCCGAGGAAGCGGATCTCCTGCAGGGTGTAATCGCCCACGGCGAAGATCCCGTCGAGGAATCGGGACGCCTTGACGAGCGAGTGTTTGTAGAAGCCGCTCTGGTCGCCGAAGACGTCGTCAACGAAGCGCCCCCGGGCCATGGCCGCCCGCATCACGTTGTAGAACATCGTGTCATGGCCGGGGTGGCCTTCCACGATCGTTCGCATGGTCGCGCACTCGTGCGCGTGGAAGATCGTGCGGAAGTTTCTGCGCTCGCCTTCCAGGACCGCCGCCAGCGCCGTCGGCATCCCCATGTATTCGTGGGCGAGGATCACGCACGCTTCGTTGCCGGCCGTCGCGCCCAGGGCGTGCAGGGCCGCGAGGGTCGGCTGGGCGAGCCGCATGTACTGCTCGAAATCCCAGATGTGCTCGTAGCGGCCGCTCTCGACCCCGAACTTCTCCCAGAGCTCGAACTTGAACGCGCCGATCTTCTTCGCGTCGAAGCGGCTCACGTCGAACAGAAGGATCTCGTTGGAGCTGGCGACCCCGGTCTCGGCGTCCACGAACCTTCGGCGGCCGTAGACGATCCCGACATCGAACGCCTGCTCGATCTCCCGGAACCGCGGCGTGAGCGGCGAGCGGGCGAGCGAGTCAAGGCTGCTGTAGAGGACCTCGCCCATCGGCCCCAGCCGCTGCTCGCCGCGCTCGTCGCTGGGCCAGAAGGGGCCGACAAGAATGTTGCGTGTCGCCTTCTCGAGATAAACTCGACTCGTCAACAGGCCCTGCAACACGGCGCCAATGCCGCCGATCTTCTGCACGGCTTCATGGGTGACGTGAACGACGGTGTGCATGGAAGGGCGCCCTTTCGAAGCGCGCCGGCTGATGTCGCGAACCGGATGGCGTCCGCGCGGGCTGGTGGACCGGCATCGTTGTGGTCTGCCAGGCGAGCGTAGTCGAACGGGCCAGAGGAGACAATCGACCCGCATGCCCTATCGACAAGCATGCCCTGCGAGACGGCGGGTGCGCAAAAAGACCCGCCCCGTTTTTGCGGGCGGGTCGGCGTGGTTGATTAGAATGCGTCCGGAGCCGACTTACTTCGCCGGCTGGGCCTTAATCGCCTTCTCAATTTCTTCGACGACCTTCGCGTCGTCGGGCTGGGTCTTGGGGGCGAAGCGGGCGATCACGTTGCCGTTGCGGTCCACGAGGAACTTCTGGAAGTTCCACTGGATGTCGCCGGCGAAGTCACCGGCCGTCTTCTTGTCGGTCAGGAACTGATAGAGCGGGTGGATGCCTTCGCCCTTCACGACGATCTTGCTCATCATGGGGAAGGTGACGTCGTATTTGCCGGTGCAGAACGTCTTGATCTCCGAATCGGTCCCGGGCTCCTGATGGCCGAATTCGTTGGCGGGGAAGCCGAGGACCACCAGGCCCTGATCCTTGTACTTCTCATACAGGGCTTCGAGCGGCTTGTACTGGGGGGTGTTGCCGCACTTGCTGGCCACATTGACGAGCATGACCACTTTCCCCTTGTATTCGGACAGCTTCTGGTCCTTGCCGTCGATCGTCTTCACCTGAAAGTCGAGGGGGCTGGCGGGGGCGGCCGCATCTTTGGTTTCGGCGGGCTTGGCGGTCGGTTCCTTCACAACGTCTACTCCCTTGGGTTGGGCGGCGAAAGCGACCGACGAGCAGGCCGCGGTTCCGACAAGGGCGAGCGACAGCAAGTGCGTGCGGATCGAGCGATTCATCGGAGGCTCCTTCGATGGGTCTGGCAATGCCGAGCGGTGTGGCAGTGCGATCGGAAGCGGGGAAGGACAATCCCTCCCGCCTTCAAATGATACAGGATAGGCTCCGGGGCGTTTATCGGCCGCGAACGCCGATGTCCTCGTCGGTCCTTTGCGTCGAGCGGCCGAGGACGCCGCTTGCCTTTGCAAATCCGCGACGGTTCGCTTGCCACGGGGGCCTTGCGTCTTTATACTGCCCCGCTTTCGATTTCGAGGCGGCAGCGTCGTCGGCCGAGGTCGGCCGGATGCAGCGCCGTCGCCCGAACGCGGCCGGGTGGAGCGAAACAGCCCAGCGTCTACTGAGTCAGAGCCATATGCCCACGATTAACCAGCTGATCAAGAAGCCGCGGCGCGCCCTGCCGCGCATCAACAAGGTCAAGGACCTGGTCGCCTGCCCGCAGAAGCGCGGCGTCTGCCTCCAGGTGAAGACCATGACCCCGAAGAAGCCCAACTCGGCCCTTCGGAAGATCGCCCGCGTCCGCCTGAGCAACGGCAAGGAAGTGACCGCCTATATCCCTGGCGAGGAGCACAACTTGCAGGAACACAGCATCGTGCTCGTCCGCGGCGGGCGCGTCCGCGATCTGCCCGGCGTTCGCTACCACATCGTCCGCGGCACGCTCGACGCCCTCGGCGTCGAAGGCCGCAAGCGCAGCCGCAGCAAGTATGGCGCGAAGCGCGGGAAGTAAGCGTTGTGGAAATGCTGAAGGCGGAATGCGAATTCTGAATGCTGAATGGAAGGCATGGCGCCCGCCGACCTTAAACCGCGTCTGATCTCGACCTAATTTCATTCCGGAGTATTCCCGTTCCCGCTGGCGGCTGATGTCGCGGTGGGGCGGGGAGAACACCCTTTCAGGAAACGGAGCTTGGTTCCGATGGCTTATAAGAAGTTCACGTCCAGCGAAGAGATGTTGAAGCCCGATCCCCGCTTCAACAGCAAGCTGGTCAGCAAGTTCATCAACTGTCTGATGTGGGACGGCAAGAAGACGGTCGCTCAGAAGGTCTTCTACGGCGCGATGGAGAGCGTGACGAAGAAGATGAAGGACGTTCCGCCGCTGGAGCTGTTCGAGACGGCGATCAACAACATCAAGCCATACGTCGAAGTCCGCAGCCGCCGCGTGGGTGGGGCGAACTACCAGGTCCCGATGCAGGTGAACAAGCGCCGCCAGCAGAGCTTGGCCTTCCGCTGGCTCCTGGCCGCGTGCCGCGAATCCGGCGGCCGCCCCATGGCCGACCGCCTCGCCGACGAGCTGATGGCAGCCTACAAGAAGGAAGGCAAGGCCATGAATACCCGCGAGCAAACCCACCGCATGGCCGACGCGAATAAGGCCTTCGCCCACTTCGCGTGGTAATCCGCTTCGGCTCGATCCGATCTTCAAGAGCTCACCCGACAGCCGGCCCGCAAGTGCCGGCTGTCGGTCTTTCCGCGCGGCTCCTCCTAATCAACGAGTCGATGAGCTGTCGGCCTCAACCTACCGCTCCTCGCCAAGAGATGCGGGATAGATCAGGCTGGGCTCGGCGTCGTGCGAGGGCGGCACGGACGCACTCTATTTGCGGCGGACGCGGCGGCGGGCCTGATCGAGGCTGGCGCTGGCGCCCGAAAGTTTGACGAACATCTGCGAGAACGTTCCACCGCTACTCCGCGGGACGCTCGTGCGGCGCTTCGACGTACCGCGGCGACTCATGCGAGCCATAGGGCACTCCTTTCCACAAAGTACCTTGGCCCGACCATCGGGCCGCCGCCAGCATAGAAATCCCCACAGAACCGGCGAACATTCGCTCCGTTCTCAACATCCGATAACTCGACCCCGCCGGCTCGTGCCGAAGGACGCCGTCTGTCCCCGGCCCTTCGGTTTTGTTAAAACCACGGCGGCGGCGGCAATCGAATCGCTCTATTGAAGGAGTCGCCGGGACAAGGACGGTAACATGATCGATCTGAAGGATTTGCGGGAAGATCCGGCGAAGTATCGGCGCGGCGCCGAGCTTAAGAACGTAAAGGCGGATATCGATTCGATCCTCGCCCTCGACGAACAGTGGCGCGCCAGCCAGGGGGAGTTCGAGCGGCTTCGGGCGGAGCAGAATGTAAAGGGGAAGGAAGTCGCGGCCCTCAAGGACCCGCAGGCCAAGAAGGCGGCCGTCGCCGCCATGGGCGAACTGAAAGCCCGCATGAAAGAGGCCGAGGAGCGCGCCGGCGAGTCGGCCGCCCAGCGCGAGCTCATGCTCCTCCAGGTGCCGCAGCCGCCGGATGCGGACGTGCCGGCAGGCAAGGACGCGTCGGACAACGTCGTCGCCCGCAAGTGGGGGACGCCCCGTGCGTTCGACTTCAAACCCAAGACACACATCGAACTGGGCGAGGCGCTGGGGATCCTCGACTTCAAAGCGGGCGTCCGTCTGGCGGGGTCGCGGTCGTACTTTCTCAAAGGAGCGGGGGCCGACCTGCACCACGCCGTGCTGCGCTTGCGCTCGATCTGATGACGCTGGAGAAAGGCTTCACGAGCCTGATCGTGCCGGTGATGGTGCGCGAGGCGGGGATGCGCGGGACGGGCTTCTTCCCCGCCGGCCGCGAGCAGGCCTACCGGGTCGGCGAGGTCGATGAGGCGGGGGAGGACATCCGCTTCCTCACCGGCACGGCGGAGGTCGGCCTGACGGCGTACCTCATGCCCGAGAAGGACGAGATCGCTCTCACCGAGGCCGACCTCCCCCTGAAGCTGGCGGCCGTCAGCACCTGCTTCCGCCGCGAGGCCGGCACCTACGGTAAAGACACCGCCGGGCTTTACCGCGTCCACCAGTTCGACAAGTGCGAGCAGGTCGTCGTCTGCCGGAACGACGTGGAGGAATCCAAGCGCTGGCATGCTCAAGATGCTCGGCTACAGCGAGGAACTGCTCCAGCGCCTGGGGTTGCCGTACCGGGTGATCCAGTGCTGCACGGGGGACATCGGCGTGAAGAACGCGGCGATGTTCGATGTCGAGACGTGGATGCCCGGCCGCATGCAGGCGGGGCAGCCGGAGAGCGGCTATGGGGAGACGCACTCCGCCAGCCGGCTGTACGAGTTCCAGGCGCGGCGGCTGAACCTCCGGTACAAGGACAAGGACGGCAAGACACGGTTCTGCCACACGCTGAACAACACCGTCGTCGCGAGCCCGCGCATCCTGATCCCGATCCTGGAGAACTACCAGAACGCCGACGGAAGCGTGTCGATCCCTGAGGCGCTGCGGAAGTACATGGGCGGGCGGGAGCGGATCGAGCCGGTGAAGTGAGGCCAATGGACGCTTCTGTTGAAGGGATAAAAAACGAGCCGAGCCCGTCAGGAGGCGGGCAGTCGCCGCACTCGGCGATTGATCTGTTCGACGAACGGCTGACGCCCGCCTCCGGCGGGCCCCGCTTCCTTACGGGCGCGGCTCGTTGCGAAGCGTCTTCTAACGTCGCTCGGGTTTCTTCGACGGGCGACAATGGGCCGCCGACGAGAGGGCCGTTCATCCTGGTCCTAGCTACCATGATGCGACGGCGGACGGGGGCGCTGACGCTCGGCCTGCTCGGCGGCGCGCAGGTCACGCTGACGGCGTTGCGCCTTCCGGGGTGGCCTTGCCCGTTCCTTCACGCGACAGGCGTCCCCTGCCCCGGCTGCGGGCTGTCCCGAGCGTGCGCCGCATGGGTCACCGGCCACGTTCAGCATGCGATGCGACTGAACGCGATGGCGCCGTTCTTCCTCACCGCGATCCTGCTCCTGCTTCTGGCCGGGGCGCTCCCGGATCGGCCGAGGCGATCGCTCGTCGAGGCCGTCGCATGGCTGGAGGGGCGACTGGGGGCCAGCCTTCTGGTAACGATCGCGCTCGTGGCCTATTGGGCGTTTCGGCTGGCAAGCGACCCCGCGGGTTTTGTCGAGCTGATCCGGACTGATGTGGGATGAGACGATCGCCTCGAGTCATTAGCACGCACGCAAATCGGCGACTACTCCTGCACAAACCACGGCAGATCGATCACCACCACATGGACGTCTTCCCGGTTCCGCAGCGCGTTGCGGAGCCGCGACGCGCGGCGGCTGTGGAGCAGGGCGAGCCACCAGTGCTTCTCCACCACCTCCGGGATGATCACAGCCACTTGGCGGCCGGGGCAGCGCCGTTTGATGGTCTCGATCTGTCGCATCAGCGGCGTGATGAACTCGCGGTAAGGCGTCTGGGCGAACTCCAGTGTCGGGGCGGGGAGCCTGGCGTCGTGGGCGGGGCGGTCCACCTTCTCGGCCCAATCCTTCTTCACCCGGGCGGCCTCGTCCTCGGCGGCGTCCCCCTCGAGGTTGCTCAGATGAACGGCCACCACGTCGCGCGACAGGTGCATGCCGAAACGGAGCGACTTCTTGGTCGGCTTGTCCCACCGGCGCATCGGGACCAACACGACCGGCGGCTCATTCGTCTCCAGCTCCAGCGGCTCCGGGCAGACGACCTGCATCTCCACCACGCGGTAATGCTTGTGGACCCGCCAGAAGAGCGTCAGGAGGATCGGGATGGTCAGGATGGTGATCCACGCGCCTTCCACGAACTTGGCGGCAAGGATGATCGCCAGCGCCGTTGCCGTGGCGGCCGCTCCGATGCCGTTCACCCACAGCTTCATCCGAACCTGACCGCGGCCGGGGGGCTTGCCGCCCTTCTTCTCGCCCTCGCCGCCCGGCGGCGCGGACGGCTCCTTCAACTGCTTTCGCCAGTGCATCACCATGCCCGCCTGCGAAAGCGTGAAGGCGAGGAACGCCCCGACGGCGAACAGGGGGATCAGCTTGTCGGTGATGCCCTTGAATACGGCGAGCAGCACCCCGGCCGCCCCGGCCAGGAAAAGGACGCCGACCGAGTAGACCAACCGGCGGCCGACAGCGGCGAAGCCGCGCGGAAGGAACTCATCCTTTGCGATCAGCCGGCAGAGACGAGGGAATCCGACAAAACTGGTGTTGGCCGACAGACAGAGGACGGCAAGCACGCTCGCGATCGTCACGTGGTAAAACCAGCCGCGCCCGGCGATGGCCGCCGTCAGTTGGGAGAGGACGCTCTGGTAGTCGGCCTGCGTCTCCTGGTTCATCGCGCCGACGTGGTAAGCGCGAGCCAGGTAGGCGATGCCGCCGAGCAGCAGCGCGAGGATGATGACGATGCCAGTGAGCGTGCGGTGGGCGTTCTTGACCGCCGGCTCCTTGAACGCCCCGACCCCGTTGCTGACCGCCTCGACGCCGGTCATGGCGGTGCAGCCGCTGGCGAATGACCGAAGCAGCAGCCAGACCCCGACCGAGGCGGCCGCGGCGGGCAAGGGGGGCGGCGGTGTGACCGGCGAGGGATGTCCGCCGGCGGCGACCGCCTTGTAGACGCCCAGGCCCAGCACGATTGCCATCGACAGGATAAAGAGGTAGGTGGGCAGCGCGAAAGCGATCCCCGCTTCGCCCGTCCCGCGCAGGTTGATGAGTGTAATGACGGCGAGGATGCCCAGGCAGAGGGTAAGCGTCCAGGCATGGAGGCTGGGGACGGCCGACGCCAGGGCCGCGACGCCCGCGGAGATGCCTACGGCGACGTTCAAAACATAATCGATCATCAGCGCCGCGGCCGCCAGCAGGCCCGCCCACGTGCCGAGGTTCTCCTTGGCGACGGTGTATGACCCGCCGTTGACCGGGTAAGCCTCGATCGTCTGGCGATAGCTGAGGTAAAGCAGCGTCAGCAGGCCGAGGACCACGAGGGTCAGCGGGCCGATGTATGCCAAGCCCGCGGCGCCGAGCGGGACGAGGATTGTCAGCGCCGCCTCGGGCCCGTACGCCGACGACGAGAGCCCGTCTAGCCCGAGCGCGGGGAGGCCCGAAAGAATGCCGATCCGCTGCCCCTGCTGCTCATTCGACGCCAGTCGGCGGCCGACGATGAAGTCCCAAACCGTCATGAGTCATCGACCTTGCATCTGGTATCAGACGGGCCTCGGCCACGCCGGGAGGCCCGCATTAAAAAGACCTCCGGGCGAACCGGAGGTCGTTGTGGCGATGGGAGGTTCGGAAAGCGGTTACTTCCCCGCTTCCTTCACCTTCTTGCCCGCGTCCTTGATCGTGTTGCCGGTGCTCTTGGCGGCGTCTTTCGCCTTGTCAACCGCCTTGCCCGAAACGTCCTTGGCCTTGTCGGCGGCATGATCGATGCCCGCCTTGATGTTCCCTTTCGCGTCGCCCATGGTGGGCCTCCCTTAGAGGATGAATCGGTCCAACTACGCCGAGGACGAGCGTATCACGACCGGTCGATCCGGATAACGTCAAAAGTGGTGGCGGAGAGCCGGGATCGGCAAAGCATCCCAATCTGATCAGTTCGGCGTGCTCAGATCGCGAAGCGGGACAAGCAGTTCCATGAGCCGGTCGATGTCGTCGTGCTTGCGTTCGGCTTCGCAGGCCAGCGCCTCGTCCGAGCGGGCGTAGTCGATGTGCTCGATCTCGAAATTCTTATCGATCAGGACGGGCGTTCCCTTGGTCATCCCCTTGGTGTCAATGCCGATCAGGCGGACGTGGAGCTTGTGCATCTCAACGCCGAAGGTCGCGATTCCCTCCCCTTGGCGCTTCGCCTGTAAAAATTCGGGCATTTCGTAGTCGATGACGACGGTCTGCGAGTCGATCACGGCGATGGGCGTAACTTCCCCAAAGATCCCGTGCGAGCCGGCGCACGGGCCAGCGCAGGCGGTAGGTTGTGCGGATGGCTGGGATAAGCTGGTCGCGCCACTTGCGGGCCGTCTCGACGGATTTCTCGTTGCGCTTCAGGTCCGCCTGGTAATCCTGGGCCTCGCGGCGGAGACGGGCGATGTCTTTGTCGGCCGCAAGGGCGTCTTTCTCCAGCTTGTCGGCGCTGGCGCGGAGCTGGTTGTACCTGCTGCTGGCGTCCATCTTCTTTTGCGCCGGCGAGGCGGGGTCGCGCCGCAGGGCCTCCAGATCGGCCTGGGCCGCCTTGGTTTCCGCGACGACACGCTGGTAGTTCGGCGTCTTGTGCAGCGCGTCGAGCAGCTTCGCCTGAATGGCGGCCAGGTCCGCGTTGGACTTGGCGAGGAGCGCTTCTCGCCCTTTGCGAATGGCCAGCAGGCGTTCGAGTTCGCCGTTCACCAGGTCGCGGATCTGCGGCGCGGTGCCCTTGAGGTAGTCGGTAAGCTCCCAGACCTTTTCATTGGGCTGAGTGGCGGCGGCTTCGGGGGCGGCCGCCACGAGCCGCGCGCTGGACGAGGCGGTTAAAACGAGCGCGGCGATCAGGCCGACACCCGCGCGGCGACGATGGATCTGACGACGTGCCATGGCGGGATAGGGTACCCGAAGGACGCCGCGAACGAACCTGAAAACGTCGTTCGAACGATGATCGGGCGTGGCGATCATCGTTGGCATTCTCTGGGAACGCCGAGGTCCTCGTCGGCTCCGCGCGAGTGGCCGACGGGGACGTCGGCGTTCCCAGGAAGTGCCTGCGGCGCTTTCCGCGTCAAGTAGCCACTACAGCGCTGAACAGCCGTAAAGCCTTGCCAAAAAAGAGAAATCCGAAGCGCGAAACCCCTAGGAAGCAGAAAAGAAGGCGAAGCGGAAAATGACTCCTCCTTCCGCATCCGCTTTCATCGGTTTTCTTTCTTCCCGCTTGGTCATTCCTTCGGATCTGGAGCTTCGGATTTTAACTTCTTCGTTACGCCGTGATTCGCGAGATAACGCTGTAGTGGTAGGCGGCTTGCCAAAGAGGACGGCCACCCGCCGGTGAAGCGACGGGGCCGAAACGGTCAGCCCGCCGTATAATCGGGACATGACCGATGCGCTCGACTTGCCGATTCGGCCGCGGCGGCTCCGGCACCCGTTGCTGCGGCCGCTCTTGCAGCGGACGACCCTCCGCCGTCGCGACTGCATCGTCCCGATCTTCGTCCGCGAGGGGGCCGGCCAGAAACGCGAGATCACTTCGATGCCCGGCGTCAGCCAGATGTCAATCGATGTCGCGATCCCATGGCTGGCGAAGCGGGCGGAAGAGGGATTCGGGGCGTATCTGGTGTTTGGGGTGATCGATCGCGATCGGAAGGACCCGGAAGGGTCGGCCGCGTTGGATGAAGAAAATGTCGTCTGCCGCCTGCTCCGGGCCGCCGCCGACGCGAAGCTGCCGATGGCGGGGATTACCGACCTCTGCTTCTGCGAATACACGAGTCACGGCCACTGCGGCCCCCTCTCCGCCGATGGCTCCACCGTCCGAAATGACGAAACCGTCGCGCGGCTGGTGAAGCAGGCGATCAACCACGCCCGCGCCGGGGCGGCCGTCATCGCCCCCAGCGGGATGATGGACGGCGCGATCGGCGCCCTGCGCCGCGGGCTGGACGCCGCGAGCCTCACCGAGATCTCCCTCCTCTCCTACGCGGTGAAGTACGCGAGCGCCTTCTACGGCCCCTTCCGCGACGCCGCCGACTCGGCCCCCGCCTTCGGCGACCGCCGCGCTTACCAGATGGACCCCGCCCGCGGCACCGACGAAGCGCTGCTCGAAGCACAGCTCGACATCGAACAGGGCGCCGACATGGTGATGGTCAAGCCCGCCGGCCCGTACCTCGACGTCCTGGCGGCCGTCCGCAAAGCCGTTCAGGTGCCGGTCGTCGCCTACCAGGTCAGCGGCGAATACGCGATGCTGGAGGCCGCCGCCCGGAACGGCTGGATCGACCGGGAACGGGCAGTGGTGGAGTCGCTATTGTCGATCAAGGCGCAGGGGCCGATCTCGTGATTACCTATTACGCCGAGCTTCTGGCGAAGCTAATTGAGCGGTAGCGTGGCGGGCGCTCAGCAACAGTATCGAACGGTCGTTGATTCGATATATAGAGGTCGTCCGAATCGTTGTCGCTCACGATCGAGTCCACGGTTTTCGAGGTTTCGCATGCGGCCCGAACGCGTCCGTTTTTCCTCCCATTCGAGCGGCTTTCGCGTCCATGCTCTCCAGTGTCAGTCGCTCTCTTGCCTGTGCAGCGATGTGTCGTTCGGCCTGGTCGAGGAATCAACGGCGTCGGACGCCCGCCTTCGGCTGGAGTTCGTCGTTGACCCTTCCACCTGGCAAGAAATCAGGGCGCCCGAGCGGCCGCCGGCGCATGTCGCGTTAATCCAGGAATTTCTTCGCGACTACCCGGAGTCGGGACGCGCGGAGTTTCGAGAAATGGTGGAAAAGAAAGCGCGAATTGCCCGGCGGCTGCGCGAGCACCGGTTCAATCCACAAGACATCGTCAACAGTCGCTTGGTCAGTTTCGACGAAATCGTCTCCGGCCCCAATCCGGAGAATGGCCCGGAATTCCTTTGCGAGTTTGATTTCGACGGCGACAGGTTCCTGATCCTGGACACCTACTGCGTGAACCCCGAGTGCGAGTGCGCAAAAGCGCGGCTGGCCTTCCTGCTGTACGTGCCGCCGACCGGGGCGACCAACATCGGGACGGCGAGGTTGTATTTCACGGCGGCCTTGAACATCAACGGCAACATTAAGGTCGATCAATGTAGTTCCGGAGACGTTCGCCGTTGTGCGAAGATTGCTGATCAATGGTGGCGGACGAATACCGACCTTCTGAATGACGTCCGGTGGCGGTATGAAAAGGTGCGCGAGATCGGCCGCCGTAGCTTGCGTTCCCGGCACTCGCTAACCGAGGCCTTCCGCGGCTCCGTTCCGATTGCGCTGGGACTGCTGGGGGCCGGGCGCAATGACCCCTGCCCGTGTGGAAGCGGCAAGAAATACAAGAAGTGCTGCGGCGGATGACCCCGAGGTCGAACGACGGAACCAGTGTATCTCGTGACCTGACGGCTCCGGATGGAGAGCGAGACGTTCCTTCGAAAGTTGCAACGATTGTGAGAGGAGGCGATTTGCCTCGCACGACCCTCGGCGGTGACGACCCCGGTCACCAACTTCCGAAAAAAGATAAGGATCGACTCGAGCGTAAGCTCCGCGAAGACGCTGAGAAGGATCGAAAGGCGGGACGACCGCGCGACCGGCTGCGTAAATTGAGCCGTGCATTGAATATCTCGCGCCCGCCATCTCGGAAAGCTCACGGAGCGGACAAGGCCAAATGAAAATGCGATCCTTGACTGACGAGTACCAATCGCTTCTGACCAGCGAAGAATCGTTGTCGGCGCTGGACCGAGCGGTTCAGCTTGCGTGGCGCGTGGCAGCTGGCGGGAAATTCGCCGACGGTCATTGGTGGCCGTTTCTCGCAGGACCGGACGATGGGCCGGAGCCCGTGGCTGCCGAGATAGGGCGGCGCGTCCGTGCCGTAATTGATGTGCTCAAAGCGCTCCGAGGGCGGGAAAATGATACCAGTGTTCCCGACGCGCAATATGCTATGTTGATGGATACGTTACTGGTCGTGTTTCACCAAGCGTTTTTTACTGTTCTCCCGAAATCGGGAACACACCGGAAGCTGCTCCTTGCGGCGTTCGACGGGCTCTCCGACGCACTCCCCAACATCGCAGACCGTTTTCAAACTAAAGGCTTATTACACCTGGAGCGCGGGGAGGTAGATCAAGCCGTCCAGACATTAAATGCGGCACTCGCTGCGACACCATCGGACCAACACGACTTCATGACCCGGGTGCAAATGCTGTGGTCACTGCTGATGGAGCACGGCCGCATCAGCGATGCATTCGAGTGCTTGATTGAGGTTTCCCCGCGCGTCGCACGACTCGATTACGATGAATTTCGCGATCTGCTTAAGGAAACGTTCAATGCCGCGCAGCGCGGGAAGCCGCGTGCGAAGCGCGTTTCCTGACCGTCGGTTCCCGGCGTGAACGTAGCAGGCATACTCCGTGTGCCGTCCGCCGGGTCGCAAGTGCGCGGGCAGCGTATAAAATGTGCCTGCTACGACGAATCCGCCTCACACCGCCGCATGCGGGCTGACGAGCTTTTCGCGGCTGGCCATGCTGCGGAGGCGGTTGATGGCGGCGAGGTAGGCGCGGGCGCTGGCTTCGAGGATGTCGGTGCTCAGGCCGCGGCCGCGGATTTTGCGGCCGCTGTGCTCGAGCTCGATCTGGACCTCACCCTGGGCCTCTTTGCCGCGTGTTACCGCGCGAATGCGGTAGTCGGTCAGATTTGCACTGACGCCGGTGAGGCGCTGGATCGCGGAGTAGATCGCGTCAACCGGGCCGTCGCCGACGCTCGCGTCGGTCACCAGTTCGCCGGTGGTGTCGCGGAGCGTGACGGTCGCCGTGGGGATCGTGTTGGAGCCGGCGACCACCTGCAAGCCGGTCAGTTCCCACAGGCCGGTGGACAGTTCGAGCTGGTCGTCGATGATCGCCTCGACGTCTTCGTCGAACACTTCCTTCTTCTTATCAGCCAGAGTCTTGAACTTGGCGAAAGCGCTTTCCAGTTGCTGCTCGTTCAGCGTGTAGCCGAGCTGCGTGGCGCGGTCCTTAAACGCGTGGCGGCCGCTGTGCTTGCCCAGGACCAGGGCCCCTTGGGGATGCCGATCGTCGATGGGTCCATGATCTCGTACGTCTCGCGATACTTGAGGATGCCGTCCTGATGGATGCCGGCCTCGTGGGCGAAGGCGTTCTCGCCGACGATCGCCTTATTCCGCTGGACGACCAGACCGGTCAGCGTGCTGACCATGCGGCTGGCGGAGTAGATCTTGCTCGCATCGATCCGTGTGCCGATCTTGTAAGCATCGGAACGGGTCCGCAGGGCCATCACGATCTCTTCCAGGGCGGCGTTGCCAGCGCGCTCGCCGATGCCGTTGATCGTACACTCGACCTGCCGGGCGCCGTTCTCGATGGCCGCCAGAGAATTGGCGACGGCCAGGCCCAGGTCATTGTGGCAGTGCGACGAGAGGATGACGTTCTTCTCCCGCAGGATCGGCAGCTTCTTCAGCAGGTGGGAGAAGATCTCGCCGTAGCTGTGCGGGGTCGCGTAGCCGACGGTGTCGGGGAGGTTGATGGTCGTCGCCCCGGCCTCGACGGCGGCGTGGACGATCTCTTCCAGGAAATCGAGCTCGGTGCGGCTCGAGTCTTCCGGGCTGAACTCGACGTCGTCGGTATAGCCGCGCGCCTGCTGGATCGACTTGACCGAGATCGAGATGATCTCTTCGCGCCCTTTGCGCAGCTTGTGCTCGCGGTGGATCTTGGAGGTGGCGCAGAAGACGTGGATGCGCGGGCGGGCGGCGTGTCGGACGGCCTCGCCGGCGCGCTCGATGTCGCGGGGCGCGCAGCGGGCCAGCCCGCATACGCCGCTGTGGACGATTTCGGCCGCGATGGCGCGGACACTTTCGAAGTCGCCATCGGAGCTGATCGGGAAGCCGGCTTCGATGATGTCCACGCCCATCGCCTCGAGGTGGCGGGCGATCTCGAGCTTTTCCGGCCGCGTGAGGGTCGCCCCAGGGGATTGCTCGCCGTCGCGCAGGGTGGTGTCGAAGATCCGTATCGTTTCCATCGTCAGCTCCTTGGTGTCGGTGAGGCGTTGTCGCGGCCGCGTTGCCGTTCGCGACGTCGCCCGAGCGACTTCATTTGTGGCGGCCGACCCTCACTCTGCCCCGGCGGGCGGCCGCCCAACCCGCCAAACAAAAAACCCTACGACCTGATCGTAGGGTTAGCCGGAATTCAGTGTTGAAATCGGTTCCCTACGTTCAAGCGCGAAGAAGCAGAAGGCCCGTAAGGCCCTCGCCAAGTCGCGGAAGAAGCAGGGAGGCGTTGAACATGACGCGAGGAGTTAACAGGGTTGATCGTCGAAAGTCAAGCGAAAAGCGCGGAATTGCGGACGCGAGGTGACGCGCATCATTGCGCCGGATGCGGTCCGGTCCCCTCTCCCGGTACGCCGGAGGAGGGATAGGGAGGGGGCTTCGGGAGCGCCGGTTCAACGACTCCGTCACCCCCGTGCTGCTGCCCCACCCCGCCCTCCCCCAGCGTCCCGGGAGAGGGAGAAAGACGCAGGAGATATACCATGGCGAGGCTCGTATTGAGGCGAACGCGTCAGTTGAGGGAGATGACCCGCGGCCGCTTTGTGGGCGGCTGGGGGGTGACCGCCTCGGCCGGGCGGGCGGCGATCGGGCGGTCGCCCGGGCGCTGGATCGGGGGGTGACCGGCCAATAGGTAATCGATCGCGTTGCTGAGGAAGATCGCCGCTCGGGGGTCTTCGTCGAAGCGGCCGAAGGGGAGCTGGCAGAAGACCGCGCGGCCGCGGCCAATGGATTCGGCGACGACCACCGCATCAACTTCGGCATCGACGCTCCCCCGATCGTCCGAGGGCGTTTCGGGGGGCCACGCGCCGATCGCCACGGCAGGCGCATTCGCCGGCGGCCGCATCGCCGCGCGGTGCGTCCGGGGCGCGCCATTCGGCGGAGCCATGAGCGCGTCGAGCACGTCAGGCGGAAGGTCGGCTAGCAGCGGGTGGTCGGTCATCCACCGCAGGGACGTTGCGGGCACTCGGGATACCGTGGGCAGATCGAGCAGGGTGCGGGGCGCGTGCTGGGCAAACAGAAGCACGTTGACGCCGCTCTGGGCCAGGGGCAGGAGGGGTGCGCCGTCGAACAGACGATCGGTCAGTTGATCGGGGGCGACAATGACAAGGTCGGGGCTGGCCAGTTCAAGGGCGGCCGCCGATGTTTCACGATGGAAGGGGACTTTGGCGGCCGCGAGGGCCGCCGACAGGTCGCCGTCGGCATCGATCACGGTCAGCCGCCGTTCGCCGATGCGGCGAGGCACGCCGTCGAGTTGGTCGCGCGGATAGATACGGAGGGGCGTTTCCCCCGCCTCCAGCTCTTTGCCGGCCGCGTCGCGGAATCGATAGGCGAACAGAAGCGTGATGGGGACGCGGACCGGCGGGGGCTGAAGCGAGATTCTTGTCGTGCGCCCGCGCCGTCGAATTTGAGGCCGGCCTCTCCGCCGAGGCGCAGGCCGCGGTAGGAGAGATCCCACGACAGCGTCGCGCCGGGGGCTGGCACGTTAACGGCTGAGGAAATCGCGATTTCCCCTCTCCGATCCGAGAACCAGTGGCCGCCGGTCGAGACGAGAACGATCAGGAGGGTGGTCACCTTCATCGAGCTTCCCCCGTGCGGGCTCACGCATCGGCCGCGAAATGGCGGCGGTGCGGAGCCTCAGCTTCTTTGGATGCACGAGAGATCGGGGGATTGCTCGAACCGAAGGCTTTTACGCGGACGAGGAAGAAGGGTGAAGGCGTGCTCAGTTGGGCGCGGGCGAAGTTCAGGCGGGAGGCGCCGAGCTCGACGGGGCGGCGACGTTGGCGCGGCGCGTGCGCTGATTTTCGCGGACGAGATGGACGACCTGATCGGCGATCACGGCGGTCAGGATGACTCCGCCAACGATGATGAACCGCCAGTTTTCGTCGAGCCGCCAGGATTGCTGCTGGCCGCGGGCGTTCACGCGGACAATCTGGAACATGTTGATGCCGTTGTAGATCACCTGATAAACGGCCGAGCCGATCACGATCCCCAGGATGCTTCCTTCGCCGCCGCGAAGGCTGACGCCGCCAAGGACGGCGGCCGCGATCGCGTAGAGCTCAAAGGCGATGCCAATGCTCTGATCCATCTCGCCGATATAGGCCGCGTAGAGTACGCCGGCGACGCCGCCCGAGAGTGATGAGATGACGTAGGTGAGCGTTTCGATCCGGCGCACGTTGATACCGGAGTATTCGGCCGCGTCCCGGTTCCCGCCGATGGCGTAGACGTAACGCCCGAAGACCGTGGTATGCAGAACGATGGCCCCGAGGACAATCGCGCCCGTAAAGATCAGGACCGTATAGGGGAGCAGCGGGTTGCCACTGACGTGAATGAGCCCGCCCTCGGACAGGTCGCGCAGCGACGAGGCTCCGAGGCTGATCGACGCGCCTTTTACGACGGTCTGCGACACGCCGCGCAAGAGCAGCATGAAACCGAGGGTGACGATGAACGGCTGGAGCTTCAACCGGGTGATGATCAGGCCCTGGGCCAGTCCGATCAGCGCGGCGATGGCCAGCGCGATCGGGATGCCGAGCCAGAGGCTGAGCCCCAGGCCGCCGAATTCGGTCGAGGAGAATTTCGCGATCAGCACGCCCGTCAGCCCGACCACCGAACCAACGGACAGGTCGATGCCTCCGGTGATGATGACGAAGCTGATGCCGATCGCGTAGATCCCGAGCATGGAGATCTGCCGGCTCGTCGTGAGCGCGTTGGACATCCCAAGGAACTTGGGGTTCGACACCTGCAAGACAGCGCACATCAGGACGAGTGCGACGAACATCCCCGTTTCGCGCCGGGCGAAAAGCCAGTGGGGCCAGGAGCGCTTGGGGACCGGCGCCGCGGCGGCGCCCGGGGGCGCGCGGGTGATGGAGAAACGCCGGGCTGTTGCGTGGGGATACGATCCGAAGACGTCATGCGGCCTCTTCCCGTGTTGCGCGACGTGTCATCAGGTCGGCCACCCGTTGCGGTGTGAGTTCCTTGCGATCGACAACGCCGTTTAGTCGGCGTTCGTGCATGACGATGACCCGGTCGCTCATGCCGATGATCTCTTCCATGTCCGAACTGACCATGAGGATCGTCAATCCCCGGTCGGCCAGGGCGGCGATCTGATGGTAGATCTCGGCCTTGGCGCCGACGTCGATGCCGCGCGTCGGCTCGTCGAGGATCAGCACCGCCGGGCCCATGGCAAGCCACTTTCCGAGCACGACCTTCTGCTGGTTGCCCCCCGAGAGGTTGACGACCTTCTGATAGATGCTCGGTGTCTTGGTTCGCAGCCGCTCCACCTGCTCGACGGCGATCCGGCGTTCTTCCTCGCTATTCAAGAAACCGACCAGCGGATGCCCCGCGGCCAGTGTCGGTAAGCTGGTGTTCTGCGCGATCGACATCGGCAGGATCACGCCGTGCCGCTTTCGATCCTCGGGCGCCAGGTAAACCCCCCGCGCGATGGCGTCACGCGGGCTGCGCGGCCGGAACGGCTCGCCGCCCAAAACGATCTCACCGCCCAGCGCCGGCGTGATGCCGAAGATCGACTGCATCAGCTCCGTGCGGCCGGCGCCAACCAACCCGGCGAAGCCCAGGATCTCGCCCTTGTACGCGGTGAAGGTCACGCCCTCGAGGCGCCGGGGACCAGCAGGCCGCGAACGTCGAGGAACGGGACGCCGGGAGGCTTCTCGACCTTGGGCGGGAAATAGTGGCCCGTCAGCTCGCGGCCGACCATCATTGAGACGACCCGGTCGTGCGTGATGTCGGCGCGGGCCAGGTCGCCGACGTAGCGGCCGTCGCGCAGGACGGTCACGCGGTCGGCCAGCGCGCGCACTTCCTCCATCCGATGCGAGATGTAGATGACGCCGATGCCGTCGGCGCGAAGTTGTCCGATGATCCGGAACAGGTGGGCCGATTCGCCGGCGGTGAGGGAGCTGGTCGGCTCGTCCATCACGACGATCCTGGCGTTCCGGGCCAGCGCCTTGGCGATCTCGACCATCTGCATCTGGCCGGTGGTCAGGCGCGAGACGGGGGTGGTCGGCGACAGGTTCAGGCCGACGCGGGCCAGCAGCGACACCGTCGCCGACGCCATCGCTTGGCGATCGAGCCTGCGGAGCCATCCCCAAGAGCAGATCTCATCCCCCAGGAAAATGTTGCCGGCGATGTCGAGGTTGGGCGCCAGCATCAGCTCCTGGTGGATCAGCGCGATCCCCAGGCGCTTGGCTTCGCTGACGCCCGTGATGTGGACCGGGGCGCCGTCGATCAGCGTTTCGCCCTCGTCCGGCGCGTAGGCGCCGCCGAGGACCTTCATCAACGTGCTTTTCCCCGCCCCGTTCTCGCCCATCAGGGCGAGCACCTCGCCGCGCTCGAGACGAAGCGAAACATCTTGCAGCGCCACGACCCCGGGGAATCGCTTGGTTACCCCGCGCATCTGCAACAGTGGGACCGACGCCTCCAGGGCCATGGCTTTCGCTCTGCAAGAAAAAGGGTGCCGCCCGCCGCCACACGCCACACGCCTCCGCCCCCCTGCGCCGCCTCTGCCGACTCCGCGGGCTGCGCGGCAATATGGGAATGCCCAAGCCGCCTATTTCAGCCAGTCGGCCAGCCGCTGGCGGAAGTCGGCGACGTTGGACTTGTCGATCACCTCGGTGCCGGTGTTGTCCACCTTGTCGGCCGGGATCTCGGCCTTCGCTTTGTCGGTGTCGCTCGTCAGGCGATCGAGCCAGTGGGCGGATCGATACCCCATCTCATAGGGGTGTTGCACGACCGTGCAGTCGATGGTCCCGCTCTCGATCCCTCGGAGCGTCTGCTCCTGCTCATCGAAAACGGCCGCCTTGATTTGGCCCTTCTTGCCGCTGCCGTTGATGGCGTCGGCGATCGCGGAACCGTTGTAGCTCCACAGCCCGCAGAGCAGCTTGATGTCCTCGCCGCTGTTCAGCACGTCTTCGACGTTGCGCCGGGCGTTGTTCTTATCGGTGCCATCCTCGCGCTTCTGTGCGATCTCAATGTTGTGGCCGGCGATGGTGTCCTCAATCCCCTTGAGCCGCTGCGCGGCGTTATCAGCGGAGAACTTCCCGACGAACACGGCGATCTTCCCCCCGCTCGGCAGCAGCTTGACGATCTGTTGACCGAGCGTCTTGCCCGCTTCATAGTTGAGCGAGCCGACATACAGCATCCGCTGGGCGTCGGGTGCGTCGGAGTCGAAGGTGATCAATTTGGACTGCTGGGCGACCTTGCTCAGGATCGGGAGCTGGTCCTTGGGGGAAATGGCGCTCACCGCGATCGCGTCGTAGCCCTGGCTCAAGAGCGTCTCCAGGATCTGGTTCTGCTCTTCGGGCGTCTTGCCGTTGCTCGGCATCTTGATGTCAACCTGGACGTTCGCCTGCTTCTCATATTTGTGAACGCCGGTTGACGCGATCTTCCAGAAGTCGCTGACGTTGTTCGTCACGAACGCGAGCTTGTACGCCTTGGCGCCCGTGGGGCCGGTGGTCGGGTTGGTCGCCGGGTTCGCGACCGGGCTTTCGCCCCGGTCGCAGCCGACGCCGGAAATGAGCGCAGCGGCCGCCGACAGGAACAGCGCGGCGCAGGCGATGAATCGGAAAGGGTGGCCGACCAGGTATTGAAGCTTCGAAGGCTGGTTCACGTTTCGCTCTCCTTAAGCCCGGGCCGCCCCGGCGCCGCGCGTCCGTGCGGACGCAGATCGCGATGCCGGGCGTTCAATTCCGAGCGTCCGCTGAACGCCACCCGCTCGGCAAGTCGCGGCGGAGGCGCGGGCGGCATCGTATCGCCGTTTGGGTCAGGGGTCACGTTCGTTCACCTTCGGCCACACAGCCTGGCGCGGCCTCCGGGCCTGGGAACGCCGACGCCCTCGTCGGCTTTACGAAGGGCCGACGAGCGGCGTTCACAGGGAGTGCCGGGTCGCACTTCGGCATCGTGAAGGCGCTTGCCACTCCACTCGTCGCATTTTGGCTGCCGGTGCGGCCGGGCACAATGAGAACGAAGCTATCGCTGTTGAGACTGATTTCTTTCCTCACTCGTTGACCCCCAAACGACGGAAGGGCGAACCGATCGGGTTCGCCCTTCAAAGGTTGTCGCTCTGATCCCCGCGGCCTATCGCATGCGGAACCTGAATTGCGAGACGTCGTGGTACGTGACGAACAGGAGGATCCCGACGAGCAGGGCGATGCCGGCGACCTGGGCGTAGGCCATCGTCCGGGGGGAGAGCGGCCGCCCTTTAATCTTCTCGAGGATGAGGAAGGTGAAGAGCCCTCCGTCAACGATCGGGATCGGGAGGAAGTTCACGACGGCGAGGTTGGCGCTGATCATCGAGAGGAACCAGATCAGCCAATCCGGGCCGCGCGAGGCGATTGTCGCCCCCGCCTGGAAGATGCCGAGCGGGCCCATCATGTTCTTCGCCGAGACATTGCCCGTCACCATCCGGCGCAGGGTGAGATAGAATTGGAGCACGAAATCGCGGGTCTCCATGACGCCCCATTGGGCGGCCTGCACCGGGTTGGTCGTCTGGCGGATGGAGTTGGGCTGGTCGAGCAGCAGCGAGTGGGTGTACCGTGCGGCGGCGATGGCCTTCGCGTCGTCGGCGTTCAGTTCCATGATCGCCTGGCGCTTCTCGCCCCCTTCGGTTGTGAAGCCGATTGCGACCGGGATCGACACCTTGTCGGCGGCGATCGGATGGGCGGCGAGGTAGTCGCGAAGTTGGGCCTGGACGTCGAACCAGCTCAATACCGGCGCGTCCCCGATACGGGTGATGGTCGAGCCGGGCGGGACGTTTGCGCGGCTGGCCGCGCTGGAGCCGAGCACGTCCGCCACGACCGCATGGGTTTCATCGGCGCTGGGTACGACCTTTAGGCCGTATTGGTCCCGGGAGATCTCCATCGTCTTCAGGCCGCTGATGACCCATTCCGTCTTGTCGCGAAGGACGGTCAGTTCGACCTTTTTCCCCGCCTGACCGGCCGCGTTCAGGCGGTCGCGGAAGACTTTCATGCTGGGGTTGGGCTTCACGTCGCCGTCGGTCGAGATGGCGGTCACGACGTCTCCGGGCATGATATAGCCGTACCCGTGCGATTCGCGGCCAATGGCCACGACCTGAACGCGCGGGACCATGCCGGCGAAGTTCAGCGGCTCATCACCATACGGCTGAAGGAAGTGCGGCTGCACGTCGATGTCCTGCGTCTTGCCGTCGTCACCGACCCTGGTCACGCGGACCGGGTGCCCCTTCGACTCCTGCAAGGCCCGGTGCAGCACGACGAAATCCGTCGGCTTGACCGGAACCCCTTGGACAGCGGTGATCACGTCGCCGGGAGCGATGCCCGGAAGTCGGGGGAAGATGATTTCTCCGGTTCCTTCTCCTCCAGGGCCTCCCCGGCCTCCTCGACCTCTTTGCGGCTGGGGGCCTTGAGGTCCATCGCCTGGAGTATGCCGAACCCGAGGAAATCCTTCGAGGGGCCCGTCCCATGGCGGGGAACGATCTCCAGGTGGACGATCTCCTTCTTGCCGTCGGGCATTGTGCGCTCGACGTCGATCGGAGTCTTCTCATCCGCGGAGCAGAGTGCGGCGCTGAGCTGGACCTTCGTCCAGTCGTTGCTCTGGTCGCGGCCGTTGATCGAGATGATCCGGTCGCCGTCCTGAATACCCGCTTCCTGGGCGGGCGAAAGCGGGATCACGCTGCCGACGTACGCGGGCGGGACATGGAAACCGTATCGAAACAGGATCGCAAAGCCGATCGCCGCGAGGATGATGTTCATGATGACGCCCGCGGAGACGATCACCATTCGCTTGGCGATCGTCTGGCGGTTGTAGGCGCGGGGGTCGTCGGCTTCACTGTTGGGCTTGAGATCGTCCTGGCCGAGCATCTTCACGTAGCCGCCGAGCGGGATCCAGTTGAGGCGGTATTCGGTTTCGCCGAGGCCCAATGCCGAGGCGGCCTGGGCGTATTGAAGGTCGGTCGGCTCGGCCGGGGCGGTTGAATCGGCCGCCACGGGGGAAGTGGGGGCGGGAGTCGGAGCCGTCGCCGCGCCCACCGAGGTGGGCGACGACTTGAGGAGGTAAGCGTCGATCCGCTCGCGATACTCCTTCTGCGTGCTGCCGATCCGGAAACCAACCCCTTTTCGCCAGGCGAAGAGCGCCTGACCGAATCCTACGGCAAACTGCTCCACCTTCACGCCCGCCCATTTTGCGGCGAGGAAGTGGCCCAGCTCGTGAAAGAAGACGACGAAGCCAAAGCCGAACGCGAGGAGCGCGAGGTTTTGGGCCGTCTCCATTGAACCTGCGGCCAGCAGGAGCGGGGGAGCGGTTCCGATCGTTTCCAGGATGGTCATGGAGTGGGGTTCCGGAGTGGGTGTCGGTGGATCGGCCGCCGGTCCTTCGGCTTCGCCGGCGAGTCGCTCGGATTCGATCCCGATGAAGGGCCAACGGTCGCCGACTCGCCCGAGCGACGGACGCTTAAGCTACGACGTACCTGGCATCTTTATCGGTCGATCCGGTCACGAACTGTTTGTCGAGCCCAGCCGTCCGCCGACAGGAGCTCGTCGAGTGAGGGGCGGGGCATAAACCCCTCCTCCTGATGCTCACGCATTGTAAACGCCACGCAACGGGAAATCTCGCCGAACGGTATTTTGCCGGCTGTAAACGCTTCTACGGCCGCTTCGTTGGCGGCGTTCAGGACCGCCCCCAACGTGCCGCCGCCCCGGATCGCTTCGTAGGCGAGGCCAAGGGATGGGAAGCGGTCGAAATCAGGCGGCTCGAACCGAAGCGAGAACGCCGTCTTAAGATCGAGACGCTTGGCAACTCCCGCCGATCGCTCGGGATAGGTGAACGCGTACTGGATTGGCGTTCGCATGTCCGGCGGCGACAGCTGCGCGATGACCGACCGATCCACGAATTCCACCATGGAGTGGACGATGCTTTCCGGGTGAATCACGACGTCGATCCGCTCGGCCGGGAGATCAAACAGCCAATGGGCTTCGATGATCTCCAGCGCCTTGTTGAACATCGACGCGGAATCGATGGTGATCTTGGTCCCCATCTGCCAGGTCGGGTGCTTGAGGGCGTCGGCGAGCGTGGCGCGCTCGATTTGTTCTTTCGTGCTGCACCGGAAGGGCCCGCCACTGGCGGTGAGGATGATCCGTTCCACCTGGCGGGCCAGGCCGCACCGCATCGCCTGAAAGACGGCCGAGTGCTCCGAATCGACCGGCAGCACCGCGACGCCGCGCTCCCGGGCTTCTTTCATCAGGAGCGAGCCTGCGACGACAAGCGATTCTTTATTGGCCAGGGCGAGGGTTTTACCGGCACGGACCGCCGCCAGGACCGCGGGCAGCCCGGCGGCCCCGACCACGGCCGCAAGGACAAGATCAACCTCGGGGTGCGTGGCGAGCTCAATCAGGCCCTTCGGCCCGATATGAACGTGCGTCCCAAGCCCGCGGAGGGTGCGGATCACCGAATCCGTCGCCGCCTCGGGCGCCAGGGCGACCGCGACGGGGCGATGCGCGCGGACCTGCTCGATCAGCTTATCGGCCTGTCGATGGGCGCTCAGGGCGGTAGCGCGGTAGCCCGGCCCCAGCGCGCTGATGACATCCAGTGCATTACAGCCGATGGACCCGGTCGAGCCGAGAATGGCAATCCGTTTGGGGGGGTCGGAGGGGTTGTGCGGTTGGGTTCCGTGCAATGAGCCGCCACTATATCTGCGACAGGAGCGGGGACAAGGCGGCTCGATCCGGCTCCATTTCGCGATCGCCTGCCGACGAACGAGGTTACTTCGGCCGCTGGGTTTCGGGCTGGGGAAGGTCCTTCAGGCTGTTGAGCCCGAAGAGTTCGAGGAAGCGTTTTGTTGTGCCGTAGAGGATCGGCCGCCCCGGCTCTTCGGCCCGACCGGCGATCTTGACGAGGTGTTTTTCCATCAGGCTGCGGATCGTCTCGCCGCAGGCGACGCCTCGAATGGCCTCAATGTCGGCCCGGAGGATGGGCTGCTTCCAGGCGATGATGGAGAGTGTTTCGAGCGCGGCCTTGGTCAGCTTGGCGTCAACTTCTTTCTGGTGAAGCCGCTTCAAGAGATCCCCATGCTCGGGCAGGGTGAGGATCTGAAAGCCCCCGGCGACCTGTTCGACCCGGAAGCTGCGGCCGCTCGACAGGTACTGCTCGTTGAGCGACCGGATCGCGTCTCGCACGGACCGAACTGAGTGCATCCCGAGCAGTTCGACCAGGCGCTGCGCGGTGAGCGGGTGGTGGGTGGTCAATAGCAACGCCTCGAGGGCGGCGATGTTGACCGGCTCATCCGCCGTGCCCGCATCGGCTTCGTCGCCCGCGACGGGCGCGATGTGCGAGCCGTCGATCGGGTCGGCCGCGATCTCACCGTCCGAAGCACTTGAGCCGGGCAAGACGGGATTGAAGGCTACCGATGCCCCGTCCAGGTTGTCGTGGCTCTGGGAGGCGGCGGTCCGGGCCTCGGCGGAACCTTCGTCCGGAAGGATCAGGGCGCGTTCGTGTTCGGCGGGAGGCCCGCCCGGAGAGGGGGCGGCCGGTTCGGTCCCTTCGCTCGGCGGATCGTCGGCTTCGGCATCCATTAAATCGTGCTGAAAAGGGTCGTCCAAGGGGCCGACGTCAAAGCGGAGTTCGCTCTGCTCGTAAACCCCGATGTCGTCCCGGAATAACCTCATAGCCATAACACATTCTCCGGCGTTTCGAAAGGTATCGGCCGTTCCTATCGCCGCGAACGATAAAAGAAACCGCGCGCTCCTTTTGAACGAATCGCGAGGCGAGGGCGTCGCTGTTGGAGAGGCGGGCACGGCGGAAACGCTGTAGCAGGCACATTCCGTGTGCCGTTCTCCAGTCTTAGAGCGCCGTCGAAGCCGGGCCACGGCACACGGAGTGTGCCTGCTACATTGGGGAGCCGAGAGGGGTGCTTTGCGGCGGGGGGCGCAGCACTCACTGCGCTCTCCCTACCGGCGGCCGGCTGTGCTTGACGCGGTGAAAACCGCCATGTACTTTCCGGCAAAGGGCTTCCGATCGGCCGATCTACGTTGGTAGAGCGTCGCGGTGTTGACGCCGGTTGCTCGCTTCGCGAGCCGGTTGGTCGCTTCGCGGCAGGTCGAACCATGACAACCAGTGAAACCGCGGCGGCGACCGCCCCGGCAAATAGCGTTCGACGTCGGTGGCTGACGCGTCGCACCCTTTGGAGAGGCCTGGCAGTCGCTGTCGGCGGGCTCATCCTGCTGGAGGTGCTGTTGCGGGCGGCGCTGGGCCTGGGGAACCCTGTCCTGTATCAGCGCGACAAAGAGTGCGGCTATCTCTTTGTTCCTTCCGCGGATTCAACCCGGTTCTTTGCCCGCAATCACATCAACCAGTTCAGCATGCGGTCGCAGGACATCGACCCGCACAAGCCCCGTGGCACGCTGCGCGTGATGGTCATCGGCGACTCGGTCGTCTATGGGACGACGTATGTCGATCAATCCCTGATTTTTACATCACTAATTCAGGATCAACTCGCCGAGCGGCTCCATCAGCCAGTCGAAGTCCTTAATGTGTCGGCCGGCGGCTGGGCGCCGGAGAATGAGCTGGCCTACCTGCGCTCCCGCGGGACCTTCGAGGCGGATGTCGTCATCATGGAGTTAAATACCGGCGATCTGACCCAGCCGTTCAGCACGGACGACTTCGTCGTCGCGCTCGGCCTGGACAAGAAGCCGGCTTTCGCGATCGAAGAAGCGTGGACGCGGTACATCCGCCCCGCCCTGCACCGCGAGCGACAGGAGAATGGATCGACGTTCGTCGCCGCGCCCGCCGAACAAACGGAGGTCCTCGCCCAGGCGACGACCCGCATGCTTCAGACCCTTGCGAATGTGAAACAACTGGTGAATCGGGCCAGGGCCGCTTCGCGGTCCTTTACAGCCCCATGCAGCGGATCGGGATCACCGGCGAATTGATTCACTCCGAGCAGCGATTGCGCGACTCGGCGCGGGAACAGCGCGTCCCCCTTGTGGACATGAGCCCGATCTATCAGGGCCCGAACGAGGTGCAGTTCTTCCAACGCAGTTCGCCGGCTCATCTTACCGAACAAGGCCACGCGGCCGTTGCCGGGGCCGTTGTCGCGCGGTGGGGCGACATCGCCGCAAGCGATCAACCTTTGCACGATGCGCCCACGACGGCCCTATCGCCAGGCTTCGCCGGCGCGGAAGCCGGTTCCGCCACGGCGACCGCCCCCGTGGGGCCGACGTCAAAGAAGCCACCCTGACAGGGCGTCTTACCCTGATAGACTGGCGGCCATGTCATCTGCCCCGCTCGTTATTGTCGATGCGCTCAATGCGTTACTTGAAGCAAACGACAACAGCATCATTCGCTCCATGGGAGAGGGCTCTCCCTACCTCACCCGCGCGACGGTTGAACTGAGACGCACACTCGGCGAGCTGCGTGGCAATAACCTGCGCCGATCCGGTGAACTCTACCACCTGATCGAGGACCTCGGCGGGGCGCGCGCGGCGGGAACCTCCAACCCGAGGAGCAGTACCTCGCCTATCTCTCGCTGAAGTTCCTGCTTCCCAAGATCGTCGATGCGAAGCGCCTGATCCTTCGTCGCCACGAGAACGTCACCAAGGCCCTCGGCGCGGCCGCCACGCCGCGCGTGAAGGATCTGCTGGAGGCCCACCGGGCCGAGCACGTGGCGGAGCTGGCCCTGTTGGAAGAGGCGGCCGCCAAGCTCGCGAAGGGGCCCGAGCATCAGATGCCGTAAACCTCCGCCGCCCGGCTTCGCAGGTGCTTGAGCAGCGGTTCGGCCGACAGCGGGCGGCCGGTGATGCGCTGGGCGAGTGTCGGCCCACTGTATTTCCTGCCGTGCCGATGGATCCGGCTTCGAAGCCATCCTAAGAGTGGCTTGAACTCGCCCCGCGCGAACTGCGCGTCCAGGTCGCCCAGATCGATTCGAGCCTGCTCGAAGAACTGGGCGGCGTAGAGGTTGCCGAGCGTGTAGGTCGGGAAATACCCGATCGCTCCTCCGCTCCAGTGGATGTCCTGAAGGCAGCCCCGCGCATCGTCCGGGGGCGTCACGCCGAGGTACGTTTTCATCGCTCCGTTCCATGCCCCGGGCAAATCGGCGGGCGACAGCTCCTCGCGCAGCATCGCCCGCTCCAGATCGAACCGAAGCATGACGTGAAGGTTGTAAGTTGCTTCGTCGGACTCGGTGCGGATGAATGATGGGCGAACGTCGTTGATCGCGAAGTACCAATCGTCGTCGTTGACGGCATTTGGCCCGGTGAGGGCCAGACCAAAGGCTTCCCGCGCGGGGAAGAAAGCACGCCCAGAACGAGCGGCTGCGGCCGACGAAATTCTCCCACAGCCGGCTCTGGCTTTCATGAATCCCCAGCGACGTCGCTTCGGCGAGCGGCGTCCCGAAATGCTCCGCCGGCAGCCCCTGCTCATACATGCCGTGCCCCGCCTCGTGCAGGACGCCGAAGAACGCCTCGACCAGACCGTTTTCGTCGTATCGCGTGGTCAGCCGCGTGTCCCCCGGCCCGAGCCCGGTGCAGAAGGGGTGCGTGCTGACATCAAGCCGACCGGCGGCGAAGTCAAAGCCGATCGTTTCAGCGGCCGAGCGGGCAAACTTCCGCTGCGCCGCCACTGGGGCCGGCCGTTCCAAGAGGTGCGACGGCGCCTGGCGGCCGCTCGACATGATCCGGCCGACCAGGTCGATCAAAGGCCCCCGCAGGCTCTCAAACGTCCGGCTGACCATCTCGCTGGTCGCCCCTGGCTCGAACTGGTCGAGCAGGGCGTCGTACGGGTCGGACGCGAACCCGACGCACGCGGCTTCGCGACGCTTGAGCGCAAGGATCTTTTCAAGCCAGGGACGAAAGGCGGGATAGTCGGATTGCTTCCGGGCGGCCGCCCAGGCCTGCTGGCCGAGGACTTCGGTACGGCTCAGTTCCTCCACCAGGTCCGGCGGAAGCTTGGTCGCGCGATTGAAATCGCGCCGCACCTCGCGCGTTACGGCGAAGGCGTCGGAGTCGAGGCCCTGCCCCGCCGTGACCGCCTCGGCCGCCGCGAGCAGGTCGCCGACGCGGGGCGAAGTGAACCGGGCGTGCGACAGCTTCGCAAGCAGCGCGACCTGGTCGGCCCGCAGCGCCGCCCCCTTTTCAGGCATCTGCGTCTGCTCATCCCAGTGAAGCACCGACGCCGCCGATCGCAACAGCGCGATCTCACGGAGTTCCATCAGTAGGGCTTGATAGGGGTCAGTGGAGGGGTTTGGCTGGCTCATGCCCGGATTGGACCGGCGCTGCGGCCGCGCGTCCAGTGAGCTCCGTCAGCCGATCCGATTTCCGCCTCGTCTCACGAAGTAGCGATTCAGGTAGGGACCGCACCGCGGCCCGCGCATCGCTTTCGCAACTTCATAGGCGTCATTTCCCGCCCATTTCCGAGCCCGTCGCGCCGGTCCCTCCGAAAGCACAAAGCCACGATGCCATCAAGCGAGCTCCGTATACCAGAACATCGCCACCGACTCTTTCACCAGGTCGTGATTCGAGTATCGTTTGATGTCGAGCCCGGCCACCTCGAAGCCGCATTTCAGGAGCAGTTGGGCGGCAGGATAGTTTTCGGTGGTCGTTTCGGCCGAGACGGCCCGGAACTCTTTCTCCCGAGCTTCGCCGATCGCCTGGTAGAGAAGCGCCATCGCCAGACCCTGGCGACGATGGTCGAAATCGATCCGGACGTCGTGGATTCGGAAGGCTCTGGCGTCGTAGTCGGGAGCGCCGACGAGCAGGCCGATCGGGGTGCCGTCGTGCTCGATCATCAGGGCCAGGCCGTCGTCGGCGCCGGAGACGATCTGCTTGAGCCGGAATCGCCCGTCGTCGCTGATCGGGCTGGGCTTGGCGAGGCGCTCGCGCAGCGGCCGCTCTTCCAGTTTCCAGGTCAGCGCCATCGCCTCGCCCGAACGCTCGACGTGAAAATAGCGGCTGGAGTCGATCGTGCCGTCGATCTCCGTCAAAAGATCCAGATCGGCCGGTTGGACGGTCCTGATTTCCATCGGGCTGGCTTCCGAGTCACAGAAAATCGGCAGGCCCCGCACTTCAGCATTGCGCCGGGAGGGGGGAATCCGCAGAACGCGGCGATTATACTCCTGCCGATGTCGTCCGACAGCGCCACGCCCCCTCCAACCGACCCGCCGCAGACGTTCTTCGACCTCTACCGATCCCAGAAGAGCCGCCCGGCCGCCCGTCCTTCCGTACCGACTCCGCCGGTCGTGGGCGGCGACGCGGCGCCCAGGCGCGACGGCCGCCCCCCTCCGCTGACGGTCAGCCAACTGACGCGGATGATCGACGGCGCGATTCGAAGCGGCTTGCCCGCCACAGTGTCGGTCAAGGGGGAGCTGAGCAGTTATAAGCCGCATGCGTCCTCGGGGCACCACTATTTCACGCTTAAAGATACCGGGTCGTGCATCGACGGCGTCTTTTGGAAGGATGCGGCCGCCCGGCTGAAGTTCCTGCCGAAGGTGGGCATGGAAGTGGTCATCACCGGCCGCATCCAGGTTTGGACGGTCGGGGGGAAGTATCAGCTCTACGCGAATGAGCTTTACCCCATCGGGCAAGGGGCGCTGGAACTGGCCTTCCGGCAACTGAAGGAGAAGCTGGAGCGGGAAGGGTTGTTCGCCCCGGACCGCAAGCGCGCTCTGCCGCCTTACCCGCGGCGGGTGCTGCTGGTCACCAGCCGATCGACCGCCGCGCTGCAGGACATGCTCAAGGTTTTGCGGCGTTTCCCGTTCGTCTCGATTCCGCTCTACCCCGTCCCGGTCCAGGGCGAGGCGGCCGGCCCGGCCATCGCCGCCGCCCTGCGGCATCTCGATCAGTCGCTTGAGAAGCTGGGGGCGGCAAGTCGGCCGGACGTGATCCTGCTCGGCCGCGGCGGGGGCTCGGCGGAAGACCTCTGGTGCTTCAACGCCGAGGCGGTTGCGCGGGCGATCGCGTCGTCGCGGCTGCCGGTCATCACCGGGATCGGGCACGAGGTGGACACGTCGATTGCCGACCTGGTGGCCGACTATCACGCGCATACGCCCACCGAAGCGGCGCAGGTGATCGTTCACAACTGGCGGGCGGCCGCTCAGGTCCTCGGCCAATCCGACGCGCGGCTGCATCGCTCGGCCGGGGCGATGCTTCGGACGGCGCATTCTCGCCTTGCGGCCGCCGAGCGGCACGAGTTCTTTCGGGAGCCGCTCGATCGGGTCAATAGCCTTCGGCAACTGATCGACAATCGTGAAAATGCGCTTGCGAACGCGATCGGAGACATGGCGCGGCGACGGCATCGGCGCTTGCGCGACATGGCGGACCGGCTGGAGCGAAACCGGCCGTCGCAGCTCATCGCCGTGCGCCGGCAGGCGCTCCAGGGGATGCAGGATCGACTGCGGGCCGTGGTGGGAGGACGGGCTCGGATCGGGCGCCAGCGTCTGGCGGAAGCGGCCGCCCGGATGGCAGAAGCCCACCCGCGGCACCGGGTTCATCTCACGCGGGTGCGGCTGGCGTCGTTCGAGTCGCGGCTGCTCCGCGCGGCGACGGACGATGTTAAGCGAAGGCTCGCTCGGCTCCAGGCGATCGCGGGCCACCTCCAGGCGGTCGGGCCGGAGCGCGTGCTACAGCGTGGCTACACACTGACGCTCCGCAAGCGCGATGGCCGCATTATCCGTTCGGCCGCGGAGGTCGTACCCGGCGAGCGGATGATCACCCGCTTCATTGATGGCGAAGTCGAGTGGATCGCCGAAGACCCGAAGCAGCCGAAGCTGTTCTCGTAAAGCTCACTGCCGGTGCCCCGCGCCGGTGTCTGGGAGCGGAAAATCCCGCGTGCAGGGAGTGACGGATGCGACGTTTGCCGACCCGCGCAATCCCGTTCAGTTCCCACGCCCCATCGTACTCGCCGAGAAGGCGGCCGCCGCCTTGAACTTCGGCTCGGTCAGGTTAGCGCAGTCGTCCGTCAGGCCGAAGATCCGGGCGGTGCCGTTCCCGCTGACGTGGGCCCATGAGCAGACGTTGAAATAGCACTCCGGCCCCAGCAGCGTCTCCTTCTCCTGCGTCCAGCCGTTCAGGTAAGCGAGCGTCAGCTCGTACATCTTCGGGTCCAGTTGGCCGGCAAGGTTGACCTTGGTCTTGGCACCCTCGGCATCGACGCCCATCTCGTATAGGCAGGAGTGGAGCTGGTATCTTCGGGCCAGGGCGTGCGCGTCCTGAATGTGCTTGCTGTGGAGCAGTGTGACGTGCCAGTCGTTCGGGGCCATGTCGGGGGTCAGCAGCGTATAAGGGGCGATGGCGATCCCCCAGATCTTTCGCGACGGCGTGACGCCGGTTGACGCCAGGTAATCCAGCCCGGCGGAGAGCGTCAGCGGCTTCACCCCTTGCCCGCACAGGACGGGTCGAACGCGGCCGCCGGCCGGAATCTTCTCGCGGAACAGGTCCCCCAGTCGCGCCGTCTCCCGGGCGACCCGCTGATACGAAGCGATGTTCGGGTCAGCGTGGAAGTTGACGCCGCTCGATCGTTCGCGGGCGACCGCGTCCATGTTGTGGCCGTGCTGTTTGAACCGCGTGTTCCAGACCTCGTTGCTGTACTCAAGGTAGACGTTCAACGAGGGGCTCAGCGGCGCTGATACAAGGTCGGCCAGGTGGGTGCGGTAGTCGTCATCCGCGAGGGCGGGGACGGTCAGCCACAGGTCGGCGCTGACGGCGTTGCAGAGGTCGATCAGGTCCTCATAGGGGGCGCCCTTATTGTTCCCCTCCGAATAGAGCGGCGTTCCGCGCGTCGGCCGCTCGGACCAATGCGAAAGGGTGCTGTGGTTGGTTTGAAGGAAATCCATCCCGCGGATCGTGCCGGGCTTGAGCGCCTGAAGCATCTTCAGAAATTCGTCAGAGAAGACCTTTTTGGCTGCGTCTTCTCCGGAGTAGCCAGGCCGAAGGACCTGAAGCCGCCGGGGGCCGCTCGTGCCGGTGAAGGCGAGCATGAAGATCTTGTTGGCGGCCGCGTTGTAATGGACGGTGGCCCGGGTGATATCGGCGGCCGCGTCGTACTGGAGCGGACCGACCACGCACGCCTTCCCGGCGATCGCCTCGACCTTCCCGTGAAAGATGACGGTGTAGTCACCGGCCATGCTCGGGACGGTTTCGGACATGAGCAGGAGGTTGAAGTCGGTGGTCGGCCAGCCATCGGGCCCGAGCGGCGCCGCCTTGTCGCCCGGCTTGGCGACGGTATCGAAAGCCCGCGCCGTCTTAACGCAGTCGATCCAGGTGCGGCTGCGGCTGTAGTCCACATTTCGCTCGAGGTTAAGCCCCAGCAGGCTCTTGCCGCCCTCCGCTGCGACCGGTGCCCCGGACGTCGAACGCGCCGGAGGCGCGATGACAGCCGGCCCGGCCGCGAACAACGACGCGGCCGCGACACCGAGGATCAGAAGCGGCACCGTGAATGAAAGTCGGCTGTTCATGGCGTGCCCATCATCGTGCCTGATTGCCCGAATGCGAGCGCGCAAAACGGCGGCCACATAAAAAAGGGTCAGAAGGTATTTTTCTGAAATACCTTCCGACCCTTTATTTTAGTGCGACGCATGCACGGAAATACCTTCTGACCCCTTTACAGGTTGCGGGCGGGTGGGGGGAGAGGGTGGGGGGCTGGTCTGGAGGTCAACCATGTCGCGATAGCGGCCGCTGGCGGCCATCAGCTCGTCGTGCCGGCCCTGCTCCTTGATGCGGCCGTTCTCCATCACCAGGATCCGATCCGCATGCGCGATCGTGCTGAGGCGATGCGCGATGACGAATGTCGTGCGGCCGGCCATCAGCGTCTGCAAGCTACCCTGGATCAGCCGCTCGGATTCCGTGTCAAGGTTGCTTGTCGCCTCGTCCAGGATCAAGATGCGCGGGTTCGCCAGGATCGCCCGGGCGATCGTCAGCCGCTGGCGCTGACCGCCCGACAGCTTCACACCGCGCTCGCCGATCAGCGTCGCGTACCCCTCCTTCATTTTCGAAACGAACTCGTGCGCGTTCGCAAGTTGCGCGGCTTCGATGATCTCGGCCTCGCTCGCCCCGCGGCGGCCGTACGCGATGTTCTCAGCGATGGTCCCATCGAACAGGAATGTGTCCTGCTCCACGATCCCCAGCAGCCGCCGATAGCTTTCGGCCGTGATGTCGCGCAGGTCAACCCCGTCCAGAAGGATCGCGCCTTCTGTCGGGTCATAGAACCGGGCGATCAAATTGCACAGTGTCGTCTTCCCCGCACCGCTCGGCCCCACCAGCGCCACCATCTCACCCGGCGTCACATCAACGTCGATCCCGCGCAGCACCGGCGTCGTCCCTCCGGCATAAGTGAATGACACGTCCCGCAGCGTCACCCGACCCTCCACGCTTTCATGGGTCACGGTCTTCGCCCCCGGCTGGGAGGGCATCTCCAGCGGCTCCGCCAGGAGGTCCAGCACGCGATCAAGGCCTGACAGGCTGTTTTGCAACGCCGTCGCGCTGGACGCCAGCGTCGCGATCGGCCCGAGAAGGGCCGCAAGGTATGAGAGGAACATCACCAGATCGCCCAGCGTTAACGCTTTGTCCGAGGTGATCAGCCCCGCCTTCAGCTTGTCCATGTCCGACAGGACCCGCATCCCGCCAAAGTAGAGCAAGAGCGCTGATGCCACCGGCACCAGGATGGACCATGCCAGATCGATCCCGCGCATCCACCACCAGGCGAAAATCTCCTGGCGGGCCATCAGGTGCCCGCTTCGGGTGAAAGTCGCCGCCTCATACTGCTGGCGAGAGAACGAACGCACCACGCGCATCCCGCCGAAGGCTTCGGTCGCATGCGAGTCGATCGTCTGCCGAGTCGATCGGATGTCCCGAAAAATCGGTCGGATGCGGCCGATCCACGTCCGGTGCGTCAGCCAGACTGTCGGCAGCAGCAGCAGCGACCCCAGCAACAGCCGCCAGTCAACAAACGCCAGGATGATCAGGCTCCCCAGCAACTGCACGATCGCCCGCCAGGGGTTGTAGAGCAGCGAAAAGATCAGCTCGGCCACCCCGCCAGCATCTTCGCGAAGGATCGACGCGACCCCGCCCGACTTCAGCTCATAGACTCGGTGCAGCGGCAGACGGACAGCATGGTCGAACACGCGCTTGCGGACCGACACCTGCACCCGCTTGGTCATCCGCGTCGTCTGCCAGCGGCTCCACAGGCCCGACAGTTCCGAGGCGGCCGCCATCAGCACCATGCCGACCGCGGTCGCCGTTAGCAGCAGCCGCCGATCGGTCGGAAGGTAAACCCAGCTCGGCAGACGCGGCGGCAACGGCGGATCCCGCAACACCGAGTCGAAGACGAGTTTCGTCCCATACAGGGGCACCAGCCCCAGAATGGTCGAGATCCCCAGGAAGAGCAGCACGGCCGTCAGCGTCCGCTTATGTTCGCCCAGGAGCCCCCAGAACTGGGTAATCAGCTTCCAGGAAGAGCGGGACCGCGGCTTCTTCCCCGACCGGGGCGAGCCGTCATGGGAAGCCGAGTGATGCGTCGCGTCGCCACCGGAGCCCGTCTCGCCCTTGCGACGACGCTCGCCCAGCTTGGACCGATAGTCGGCATACCGACGCCGACTGGATCTGATTGAAGAAGCCATCGGGCTATCTTAGCACCGTAGCGCGGCTTCGGCTTACGCCGATTGGAGAGACACGTTAGAGATCCGGAGTGCCTGTACGTTTCAATGAGTGAGGAACGGCGGCCGAACCGGGGCGTCTGGCCGGAGGGGCCAGAGAGTTTCGTGAAGTGACCACCTATCCCACTTCCGTCGCTAGCCGATACCCCACGCCCGGTTCGGTGAGCAGATACGCCGGCTGGGTCGGGTCTTGCTCCAGCTTCTGTCGAAGCTGGTTCATGTAAACGCGGAGGTAGTGCGTCTCGTTTTGCGAGTCCGGCCCCCACACGTCCTGAAGGAGTTGGCGGTGGGTCAGCACGCGGCCGGCGTTTTTTGCCAGGACGGTCAGGAGCCGGAACTCATTCGGGGTGAGCCGGACGACCTTTCCGCCGCAGGTGACGCGGCGGGCCGCCAGGTCAACCCGAAGGTCACCGACTTCGAAGATCGGGTCGCCCGCCCCCTGCTTCGATGCCGAAACGTGCCGCATCGCCACGCGGACCCGGGCCATCAGTTCACCCACGCTGAACGGCTTGGTGACGTAGTCATCGGCGCCGGCGTCAAGCGCGCCGACTTTGTCCTGCTCTTTCCCGCGGGCCGAAACGATGATGATCGGCATCGCCGTCCATTCCCGCAGTCGGCGGGTGACGGTCACGCCGTCGATGTCGGGCAGGCCCAAGTCGAGGATGACCAGGTCGGGCTGGCCGGCGGCCGCCTGGCGGATCCCCTCCTCTCCACCGGCGGCCTCAATGACCGAGTGCCCATGCGCCTCCAGCGACACGCGCAGGAACTTCCGCAGCGGCGGCTCGTCCTCAATGATCAGGATAGTGACAGGGGTATCGGCCACTTTAAGCCGTCCCATCGACCTGCGGCGCTGATTTTCGAAGCGGCAGCGCCACTTCGAAGATCGACCCGCCGCCCGGCCGGTTCGTGGCGGTGATCGTGCCACCATGCGCGGTCACGATCCCCTTGCAGATCGCCAGCCCCAGCCCGAGGCCGCCACTGGACTGCATCGCCGCGGTCGGTGCTCGAAAGAACCGGTCAAAGACACGCGATTCTGCGCCGGCCGGCAGCCCCGGGCCCCGGTCCGACACCGTCAGGAACAGTTCGGTGGCGCTGATGTGGGCTTCGATCTCGATCGGGCTGCCTTCCGGCGTGTAGTGCAGGGCGTTGTCGGCCAGGTTGAAGAGGACTTGTTCGATCGCCACGCCGTCAATGTAAACCAGCGGCAGGTCGGAAGCGATGCGCGTGACGATGGATCGGCCGCCGATTCGCTTCTTGAGCGATCGCAATGTCGCGCCGACCACTTCCTGAATATGCTGCCACTCCCGCGCGAGCGCCGGCCCACCCGCGTCCAGCCGCGTCATATCCAGGAGATTGTTGATGCGCTGCTCCATGCGGTCCGCCTCGGTCGCGATCGTCTCCAGCAGTTCCGCACGGCTTTGGCCGGAAAGGGATTGCCCCGAATCGATCAGGGTCGTCACCGCGCCGGTGATCCCCGCGATCGGCGTCCGAAGGTCGTGCGATACGGCGGAGAGGAGCGTGTTGCGCAGGAACTCGGCCTCCGCCCGCTCCCACGCCTGCCGGGCGGCGGCCGATTGCTGATGCACCCGCGTCGTCAGGGTGCTGATGACGATCGCCGTGAGCAGCATAACGGCCAGCGTCACCAGGTACTGCTGATCGGCGACACCGAACCTGAAGAACGGGGGAACGAAGCAGAGATCGAACGTGGCGACGCTCAGGATGGAGGCGACGATCGCCACTTGCCGCCGATGGCGCGTGGCGACCCAGAGGACGGCGACCAGGTAGAGCATCAGAATGTTTGTGTTCGAAAGCAGCGGGAGACGGCGTTCGTCGGGGAGGTGGAAGCCGTGGCAAAGCGGCCACCCGACCGCTGTGGCGGCCGCCACCGCCAGAGCGGCCTGACCGTAGCTTCGCAGCGCGAGCCGGCTGGGCATGCCCTCATCCGACCGAACGCGGGGAGCGGCGTCGGAGCATTTCTCCGATGCCGGCCCTCGCGTGGCCCTTCGCCGAATGGATTGACGAATATGACGCATAGGTCGCTAACGCCGCTGGGCCGGAGTCGGGCGGGCCCGGCCGTTGGGCGAGAAGAGGCGGTCTGATCCCCGCCGCTTCGCGCCGACAATATCAGGTCGGCGTCAAGACGAAGAACAGGGGCGTCAAGGCCGCATCAAATTTGAGCCGTCTGGGGCCGGTTGTATTGCGGGCGAATGCGCTCAACTCTAGCTTGTCCCCATGCGAACCGCCTAAGCCTTCCGCATCGGAGGGCACGGGAAACCCACCGCGTGGCCAACCGCCGCGCGGCGCCGGTGTCGGCCTAACCACCCGAAGGATCCGGCAGGGGCTCATCGGCCAGTCGCCGAGGGAGATTTTTACCTCCCGGCCCGTCAGCTAACCCCGTCGGCAACTGATTGGGTCTGAACCACCCTTCTAAAACCAGGATCGGGCTTCGGCCTGCCAAAGCGAGCGGCGTCCCGCGATAGCGGGTGATCACTCTCTTGGAAGGCGGTTTTCCGTCGCGGCGGGCAGGGGCCCGCTTCGCATCCCCGAGACAGACCGGCTAAGCCGGCCTGCGCGCGGGCATTGTGGCCTTCCGAGTCGAAGGGGGCCAGAGGATTGTCTTGTATGCAAGCGCAAGTCACCACCGACGATTTTGGTGCGGTACAGCTCCCCGATGACGGGCAGAAGCGCAAGATCAACGTGCTGGTTGTCAGCAGCGTCGCGTTGGTTTTCATCAGCTTCTGGCGGGCGGCCGCCATCGTCCTCTGCGACCTGGCGAGCACCGCGTATTACATCGGCGGCATCAGCGAACAGGCGATCGGCAAGGCCGCGCCCTGGTTCATCCTCGGCGTCATGCTCTTCAGCTACGCCGTGCGGGCCGTTTATGTCGAAAGCTGCACCATGTTCACCCGCGGCGGGGTGTACAAGGTGGTCAAAGAGGCGATGGGCGGTTCGCTGGCGAAGCTTTCGGTCAGCGCGCTGATGTTCGATTATGTGCTCACGGGGCCGATCAGCGCGGTCTCGGCGGGGCAGTATATCGTCGGTTTGTTCGTCGAGGTGATCAACCTCGTCCGCGTCAAGAACGGCCAACTGCCGATTGTCGTCGCCGACTATCAGGCCCGGATCAACTTCATCACGGTGCTGATCTCGGTCGCGATCACGGTCTATTTCTGGCGGCTCAACATCCATGGCATCCACGAGAGCAGCGACAAGGCGCTGCGGATCATGCAGCTCACGACGTTGATGGCCGTGGTCATCCTCCTCTGGAGCGGCCTGACGCTGATCCTGCATCATACGAACCTCTCGATCCCGCCGCTGCACCCGGTGTTCACGTCGGCGAGCCAGGATGTGACCCGGATGCCTTCCTCAGGGTGGCTCGAGCACTTCCCGCGCATCCTGGGGGCCCTGGGCATCCTGGTGGCGTTCGGCCACTCGCTGCTGGCGATGAGCGGCGAGGAATCGCTCGCGCAGGTCAATCGCGAACTGGAGGCGCCAAAGCTCAAGAACCTGCTTCGGGCGGGGTTCGTGATCTTCCTTTACTCGATGCTGCTGACGAGCCTGATCAGTTTCCTCGCCGTGGCCATCATCCCCGATGGCAAGCGCGTCACGACGCAATTGGTCTTCAACGGGCACGAAGCGAAGACGGTCGGTGTTGATTACCTGGAGGTGGACTATCTGCGGAAAGGGGATGACGGCCGCGATTGGGGGTACATGATCGCGGACTCTTCCGGGGACATTCCGAAGGTGACGACCGACAAGGTATACCTTGACCGGTCAATCAACCACGTTGAGCGCGACAATGGAGGCTACCGCGACAACCTGATCGAAGGGCTGTGCCATTACCTCGTCGGCCCGGACTGGGCGAAGCTGGTCATGGAGGGGTTCGTGGTGATCGTGGGGTTCCTGATCCTGGCGGGCGGCGTGAATACTTCGATCGTCGGCTCCAATGGCGTTTTGAATCGTCTGGCGGAAGACGGGGTGCTGACGCCGGGGTTCCTCAAGCCGCACTCCAAGTACGGCACGACCTATCGGATGATCAACCTGGTGGCGATCCTGCAGTTGATCACGATCGTCGCCAGTTGGGGCGACGTGAACACGCTCGGCGAGGCGTACGCGTTTGGGGTGATCTGGTCTTTCGTTTTCAAGTCGCTGGCGATGGTCGTGCTTCGCTTCAAGGACAAGAGCCCGCGCCAGTATGAGGTGCCGCTCAATATCCGGGTGCGTCGCAAAGACGCGCCGAGGCTGCCGTTGATCCATACGATCGACCAGCAGTCGGGCGTCCGGGCCACCGGACGTTGACCGAGCCGCCGAACATGGCCGTCCCCGCCGATGGCGAGGCGCCCAAGCCCGCCATCAACCAGGGGACGATCGCCGCCATTGCCCATGCTCAGAATCAACTGGATTTGCCGGTCGGGATCACACTGATCTTCCTGGTCCTGCTGAGCACCGCGCTGATCAATCTGGTGACCAAGGAGACGGCGACGATCTGGGGCGTGGGTTTCACGGCCGCGTTCCTCGCGGCGTTCGTCATCCTGGAGAAGGTTTCGCATCGGAGGCGTGGCGGCGGCCACCATGCCCACCTGGAACAGTTCAACGAGCGGGTCAGCGATCGCGTCACCGCCGAAGTGCTGGGCCTTGCCCATCCGCACCCGATCCTTGTGGCGATTCGCAACCCGCGGAGCCTGGCGACGCTCCAGCGCGTCCTCACCGAGACCGATACCGAGGAACGCGACGTGGTGGTCGTCACCTGCAAGCTGTTGCCGCCCTTGATGCAGGGGATCACGCCGCAGGAAGTGAGCATGGACGACAATGACCGAGCCGTGCTCACGCAGGTGGTCACGGTGACGGAGGAGGCGGGTAAACAGGTCTTCCCGCTGGTGCTCCCGACGAACAGCCCGCTCTACGCGATCGCGACGGCCGCCCGCGACCTGAAGGCCGCAAAGGTCATCCTCGGGGTCTCGGAGAAGATGAACGCCGACGTCCAGGTCGAGCAGTTCGCTCTGGCGTGGGGCATGGCGATGGCGGACGAGAAGGGAGAACAGCCGCCGTTGACCGTGCACGTGTTGGGCCCGCAGATGGACCTGAAGTACGAGCTGTAAGCGGAGCCCCGATGGCCGACGTGACGGTCTTGACCTTCGCTCTGGGTCGCCCAGCGGTGTCCATGGTGCGGCGGCATCTGCAGGCCGATTGCCCAACCCGGTCAGGGCCTGTGGCGGCGGCCGTTGCGAGCCCGCTCCGCATTGCGAAGGCATTCCAGGAGCGGCTTCGGCTGACGCCCGCCGCATTCGAGATTCATGCCGACGCGGCGCGAGGGTTGCGCGATCTGGCAGGGCGAGGGAGCGGCCGGCGGGGCGTTATTCATCGTTGAGGCCGAGCGAATCCAGAGCCTCAACCTGATCCTGCCCGGCGTCTCGGCGGCCGCCGAGGAACGGCTGATCGCACGGGCCGTTACATTGCTTCACCCGATCGAGCCATACCAGCGGTGCCTCAGCCTTGTGCGTCACGCGATGCGCCCGGTGATCGCCTCGTTCACCCCCGCTGACGGCGCCCTCACGCGCGACGGCGAACGCCTCCTCTTCACCTGCTCCGCCGCACTCTTCCACGCCCCCGCGCCCGCCTCGGCCTCCGTAAAGGGGTCTGGAGGTATTTAGCCGGCGCGGAAAATACCTCCAGACCCCTTTTGTACGCCCGGGGAAAAGGGGTCTGGAGGTGTTAACGCGCGAAATACCTTCTGACCCCTTTTAGGGGCGGTGGGGGTTCCATTGGCGTTCCAGTTCGATTCGGGCGACGGTGCGTTGGATCTGCTTGTGGGCCTTGAAGTAGTGGAAGATTTCGTTCTTGACGATCGGGTTGTTCACCACGTCGTCAATGGTGCGGCCGCGGAAGGCGAGGATCCGGTCGAGCGGGCGGTGAACGAGGATAATCGCGGTCGCGGGGCCGCTGCGGCCGCGGTCGGTCGAGGAACGCGCTCGCAAGCCCAGTGCATCAAGGGAACTCATGATCGATCATCCTACCCTGGCCCGCCCGTCCCGCGGCGGCTCGGTCAGCTTTCGGGCTGTGCCAGCACTTCGGCCGGGACCGCGCTGGCCGACGCTGACGCAGAGCCTGTCAAGGCCGCCACAATTCGCTCGACGTGGACGTGGCAGTTCTCGATAAAGACGGTGTACCGGTCCTGGGTCCCGCCGACGGCCGTCCCGGCGATGTATAAGCCGGGAACGTTCGATTCCATCGTCCGCTCGTCGAACGTGGGGGAGCCGCACGGCCCGCCGATCGTCACCCCGGCCAGCCTGAAGAGCCGATTGTCCTGTTCGTAGCCGGTCATCAGGAGGACGAAATCGGCGTCAACCGCGGTGGCCTCTTGCGCACCGCGGCCGGGCGTTGCGAAAGGGGGGGCAAGCGTCACCCGGCCCGGCGTGATCGCCGTCGGCACGGTCCGAAAGTGGCCGGCGATCTTCCCCGACGCGATCAGGCCGTTGATCTCCGGGAGAAGCCAATACTTGATGCTCCGCGCGTTGAATTGCTCCCCGCGATACGACACCGCGACCGACGCCCCCGCCTCGTGGCATCGGATCGCCGCCTCAACCGCCGAGTTCTTCCCTCCAACGATCAGGACGCGCTGCCGGAAGTAGCGGTGGGGGTCGTCGAAATAGTGGCTGACGTGCGGAAGGCCCTCCCCCTCGATCCCCAGACGACGCGGCCGGTCGGTGCCCCCTATGCACAAGACGAGCCGCCGGACCTGGTACGATCGCTCGCCCGTCGCCCGCCGTGTCGTCAGCCGAAAGCCGCCCGGTCCCTGGTCGATCCCAATCACAGGCTCGTAGGTGTGTACCCGGAGGTCGTACTGGAGCACGACCTGCCGGAGGTAGGCCAGGTACTCCTCACGTGACGCTTTCCCCTGTGCGGCGGTCTGGAGGGGGAGGCCGGCGATCGAAATCCGCTCGTTGGAGCTGAAGAACCGCGTCTGCGGCGCGAACCAGGAGATTGTGTAACCAATCTGTTTCGCGTCGAAGTGGAGGTAGGGGATCCCCGCGCGTTTCAGGGCGACGGCAAGCTCCAGCCCGATCGGCCCCGCGCCAACGATACCGACGTCGGCCGCCATCGGCGGATCGGTTTGGGGGCTTTGTGGCCCGATATGGTTCTGCCCGGGCACCATGCTGCTCATGCCCCCATAGTAGGGCTTCGACGGTCCGGCCATCGATCCCGCATCACATTCCGCGGGCGCGATCGGGCAAGGCCCAATCAATCTACACATTGGTAGGTAAAAATTGTCGTTTCAGACGTGCTTAGGGGTTGCTCTACCCGCGCGACTGTAGGAAATAGGGGTGCTAACCGCGCGACGGGCTAATCCCCGTTTGTGAAGCCGGAGAACGTGCCATGGTTCAAGCTTACGAGCCGACAGACCCCGTCCCGGCGGTATCGCGCATTGCGGAAGGCGTGGTCGAGGCGTATCGCGCCGGGTCGGCCAGGCTCTGGCTGGCGGATCTGGCCGAGGATTCCGAGCTGGTGGACGAGCTGGGCCCCTGGTGCAACGAGGTGCGCGTGGCCGCCGAGAATCACGCCAGCCGCTGGCTGCCGGACCAGGACGTGCTGCTCGATCGCCTCACCGGGCGGGCGGCCCGATCCGGGGCGCCGATCATCTTCTCCGACGCCCTTCAGGAACTGCTTCCCCTTGCCCGCGAAGACTTTGCGCGCTCCCTGGAGTCGCGCCAGATCCCCCGGCAGATCGTGGAACGCGCCAAGAACGCGTTTTACCTCGACCCGCCGCTGGAGCAGTGGAAGATGTAAAAGGCGCCCGGCCTGTAGACCGGACGCCTGAAGCGCCATTGCAGGAAGTCAATCCAGTCTCGCGCAGAAGGCGCCCGCGCGGTTGACCATCATCGCCACTACTTCGTCAACGTGCCGATCACCTCGGCGCGGTGCCCGGACCAATCCGACGCGGGAGCGGCGTCCCACACCTTGACGTTGCGGATCATCGCCGACTGCCCGTTGACCGTGAAGCCGACCATCGTCTTGGTCGGATGGGCGATCCCCTCGGACTTCAGGTACCCGGCGGCCTTGCCGTCGATCTCGACAAGCATTTCGTCGCCGGCGACTTCGACCCGCGCCGTGTGCCACTCGGCCGCGTCAAGTTTCACTTTGAAGGCGGCCGTCTTGTCCTTGATGCTTGCCTGGAGCTGCTTCTTTTCCTCGGCCGTCGTCTGCGGGTCCTTCATCTTGTCGAAGATCTCGTTCTTCATGTTGCCGAGCTTGGAGTCCGTGACGACGACCTGATCGGGTGTGATCGACGCGCGGCAGATGTGCCCCGCGTGCGAGCCCTTGTAGTTCTTGTCGTCGAAGAGGAACTGGACGCTCTTGGCGCCGTCGAATTTGAAGCCGAACTCCGCGATAAAGTTCGCATCGGCGAACTTGCCCTTCGCGTAGGCATAGGCGCCGTGCTTGTCGTCGGGGATCTCGGCGACTTTGACGACGCCGTCTTCGATTTTCCATGACCCTTTGCCGACGCGCCATTCCGGCGCCATCTCCGCCCGCTTGAAACTGTCTTCAAACAGGACTGTGCCCGGCTTTGCAAGTTCCGGCGCCTTCTCGGCCGCCGACACCGCGGCCGCTCCACAGGCGACAACGCCGACGACCATCATTCGAATCGCTTTCATCATGTTCGGGCCTCCGTTTAGCAATGTGGGTTGGTCCCCTCTGTATCACTCACTTCCGGCGGCGTTGCCCGTGAGAGTGCGAAGGCTGAAACGTTCGCGCAAAAAAAGCCGCACACCGGAGGGTAGGTGGTGTGCGGCTTGGCGGAGGAGGAAACGAGGATTGAAACGCGTCGGACGACTACACGACGCCACGGTTTTTTTGTCGAGTGGATTCACTGCGTACGCATGCCAAGTCCCCGGACAACGCACCGCCTGCGGACCGCCCGCAGGCGGTGCATGCCGTGGGAACCAACCGCGCTCTTACAAAGATCTTCTAAAGCGAAGGGAGTGCCATGGGCGGAAATGAATTATCGAAGCCGATCGCCCCTGACATAAAGCTTGCGTTCGCCACCGTTTAGACAGCGCCATTCGGTGGGCTAGCGCGTAAGCGCGGCCCACGGGTGATGAGTGTGGGTCGCGCATTCGAGCGGCTTTAGCCGCCCTGGTGCTTACGGATCGATCACCGGTGGCGGGGTTCCGTCCTTCGATGGCGGCCGCGTCGCCGCGCGGACGGCGAAGAAGAGCCTTTTGGCGACTAAAGGAGAGCCCTTTGACGACCGTCAGGACGTCTCGCGCGCCCGGTTGGCCGACCGGTTGACCCACCACCGCCGAAGCGCCACCGCCGACCAGACCGCCTCCACCATGCCGAACGGCCATGCCCCCTGCAGGAACCCATAGATGGAACTTGAAACACACGACAGCGCAAAAGCCAGGACGAAAGCGTTGGAGCGCGATTCGAGCGCATAGAACGCCAGCATCGCGGACACGCTCACAAAGCCGAACAACGTCAGCGGATCAATATGCATGAAGAACGACCTCGTACGAGCCGGAGTTTCCGACGCAGTCAGAGCGGCGCCCGTTCCCGCCCTCCGCGTGAGCGAGTGGGCGGTGGGCTCCATTTCGATTCTTAAGCCCCGCGACCCTGCACAACCGACGACCCTCGCCGTTCGCCTCGGAGCCGTCAAGCGGCCAAGACGGGTCGCGGCGGATGCGAAACGAGAAGCCCGCGGCGCGAGTGGCCGCGGGCTTCTTCTTCGATCGCTGGTCTGCCGGGGAGTCATCGCCCGGGCAGACAGTCAGTCCGGGCGCGCGCTTACCCGCCGATCAACTGCCCGGCGGCGTTGGTCGGGAAGGGTGGGACGCTGGCGCTCAGCCCCGCGTGGCCGAGGCCGTACGCGTCCTCAATGGTCCGCAGGGTGTTGAAGTGGTTCACGTAGGCCGTGTTCACGCCCTTCTGAACCAGGCTCGGGTCGCCGTCAACAATGACCGGGATGTTGTTCGCCCGGGTGAAGTCGAAGTCGTTCTCGTCCCAGAGCGTAATGAGCAGCGAGTGGTGCTTTGTGGCCCAGCGGCGGTAGTTCTCCAGGTTCTGCCGCAGCCAGTTGTCGCCATGCATCACGGTCGTCGCGTCGCTGACCGGCTTGCCGTTCGCGTCCTTTCCGGTCGAGCCGACCTGCGGCAGGCCTTTCACGCTGACGGTATCGTGCATGTCGTTCGTCTCATTGGGGACGACGAACGACACCGTCGGCAGCTTCGAGTAATCGCTCGGGAACGCGCTGTAGGGCTGGTTCGTGCTGGCGGGAAGCTGATTCACGCCGACGGGGCTGCCGGCCGGCGCCTGCCAGTCAACCCACGCGTTGTGCTTGCGCACGTACAGGCGGCTGGTTGATCCGGTGACCGGGTCGGGCGCGGTTGCGCTCGGGTAGGTGAAGGCGAGCGATCCGACAGACGGCAGCGTCTCGGAATAGCCGGTGAAGCTAAAACCGTTCCGCAGCAGTTCCGCCCCCAGGTTCGGCGTCGAGTAGGGCGTGCCGGTGACGTTGGCGTCGCTCCCATTCTCGCGGGCGGCGGCCGCCGGGTCGGTCGCCGGGTCGATGTTCGACGGGTACTGCGCCTGAAGCGGCGAGTTGATCCCTTGCGGCCCCGGGTTCGCCCCGGAGAACAGCTCGAGGTAGTTCGGCTGGCTGTCGTGATCGGTGCCGTGGGCGTTGGAGTAGTAAAGCCCGTCCTTGATCAGCACGTCGTTGATGTACGGGGCGTTGGCCGTCCCGACGATCTGGTTCGCGTCATGGTTCTCCATAATCACGACCACGATGTGCTCCGGCTGAGCGACCACCGGCTTGGTGCCGGGGAGGGCGGTGGTGTGCTCGGCCCGAACGCCCTTAAGCAGTTGCGGGTCGAGCCCCAGTGCGTTCAGCGCCGTCACCGCGATCTGCTTGGTCGAGACGGGCGCGCTGTTCACCTTGCCCACGCTGGCCGACGGGACCTTTCCGCCGCCCAGGATCAGGGCCACGTTCGTGTCGTCGGCGGAGAAGCCGCCGTGCTCGGCGCGCTTGAAGGCGTACTTCAGCGGGTTGCCAACCAGGACGTACCCCGGCTTCAGCGTGACGATGATGTCCGGGCGGCTGCTCAACGCGGCCGTTCCGAGGCCGGCATCCGTGAGCTGCTGGCCATACAGGACCTTGTCCACCACCTGGCTCGCCGGCACGGTTGACTTCACGCCCTTGAGGTAGACATCGACGGTCCCGGTCGAGACGAACGCGTTCAGTTTGTTTGCGGCCGCCAGAGTCTGGGTCGGGTCGTTCAGATAGAGCAGGGAGACGTCATCCTGCGTCGCGCCGGCGACGCCGATGGTGCCCAGGGCGTTGGTGAAGAGGTCATCCTTGACGAGATGCGCCACGCCGACGCGCGGGTTCTGGCCGTGCTTGGCGGTCAGGACGAGGAGCGTCGAGCCCCACAGCCCGTGGCTCTTGAGCGCGCCGACGAGCATTCCAACGCTCGCATCGGTATGCCGCAGCGCGCTGCGGAGCAGGTTCGACACCACCTCGCCTGTCGTCGCGGCCGAGATGCCGCCGTTCGCGTTCTTCTGTGCGACGCTGACGGCCTGGAAGTTCATCCCAAAGAGGTTGGGGACGGCGGTATTGGCGGTGCCGAGGGGGTTCTTGCCGTTGATCTCGTTGAGGACGGCCGCCACCTTGAGGTCGTCGTACTTCTCGGTGAGCAGGACGTTGTTCGTTGTCAGTTCCAGGTTCGGGTCGGATGCGCCGAGTGGGTCGGTGCTGGCGTCAACGAGCTTATAGCCACTGAGGTCGGCGAACGGGCTGCTGGCCTGCAAGGCATCGGCGCTGACGGTCTTGCCGGTCTTCAGGTCGAGCAGGGCGACGTTGGAGTTGATCTCCGGCGTGTAGAGCTCATTGACGCCGTTCCCGGACGGGCCGTTGGCGATCTCGTACGTTGGGTGCTTGTCGGAGAAGGCGGTGTAGAGCCCCGCATTGCGGGCTACGTTGAAGATGGTGTTCACCTTCAGGAACGAGTGCGGATAGACCGGTTTGCCGTTCTTGTCCCGCGGCAGCAGGGCGGGGTTGATGCTGCTGGCGTCGAAGTTCCCGCCGCCGCTGAGCAGCGCGGTGTTCTTGTCGATCGTTTCGTCATAGGCGACGACCGTCCCCGGCCTGCTGGAGGCGACGGGCGAGGGTGGGTAGAGGTTCCGATCGTACGAGACGTCATAGTAGACGCCCGTGTTGCCCGGCCCGGCGCCGGTGAGGTAGGAAAGCGTCCCGGGGAACGAGTCGGAGGGGCGGGTGGTCTTCGCGTTCGTATAGCTGATCCCCTGTCCCTTCAGGGCCAGGGTGTTGGTCAGGTCGGCGGCGAGGTTCGCGTCGGCGACATCGGCCTGGTGCAGCCCGTCAACCGACAGGATGAGGACATGCCCGGGGTCGGAGACGCTCATCAGCAGGCGACGCTCAATCACTTCCAGATAGCGCGGGTTCGTTGCCATGGATCCTCCCTAAACAGGAAACGGTGTGGGGGCCGCGATCGCGATCGCTGGCCTGGTGGGAGATTAAGAGAGCCCTCGAGGCGGCAACAACGGAGTAACGTCCGCCTTAACGAAGGTTTCACGGATTCCTTACGAAGTCGTGCGCTGATCTTAATGTAGGACAGGGTTCACCACGCCGCGTCAGGCGGTGGCGTGGTGAATTAACACTACAGCGCTAATTCAGCGATCAAGCCTTCCCGAATCAGAAAATCCGAAGCACGAAATCCGAAGGAACTCCAAACAAAGGCAAAGCGGAAATCGATACTCGCGATTGAAGCCAGTTTCTTCTTTTCCGATTCCTTATTCCTTCGGATTTCGTACTTCGGATTTTGACGTTCTTCTGATGCGCCATTGGCCAAATAGCGCTGTAGCGTTAAACCCCTACATGTGGGACGGATACCGCCACAAAACGCACTCGCGGCCGCTGGCATCCGCTTCGTCTTGGGACCAGAATGGCTTCATGCGATTCACCCGCGGCTTGAGTCTAATTGGCCTCCTGTTCCTGCCGGCCCTCGCGCACGCGGAATCACCGGCGGTGCCAGGGCCGGTTACGGTGCAGGCGCGGCCGGCGGACGAGCTGATCGACCGCATCGGCGTCAACACCCACTTCGGCTACTCCGGCGGCGTGTACGACAAGCGGTATGACACCGTCGCGGAGAAGCTCGGCGAGCTGGTGCTCGGCACATTCGCGACGGCGTGGACTCGCGGCCGCTGGTCGCGGGACGCATTCGGGCCTTGCATGAAAAGTATGGCATTCGAGTCATCCAGATCGTCGGACCGCGCGTCGATAGCCCTCAACCCTGGATGGGAAAGCTGAGCGTTGAAAAGATTGACGGTGTCCTCGCCACGATCAAATCGCTCTACGCCGACGCGAACGAAGCAATCGAAGGCCCCAACGAGTACGACAACACCCACACCAACGCCCGCCCCGAAGCGGCCGACGCCGACTGGCCCGCCACCCTGAAAGCGTATACCCAGGCCCTTTACGAAAAGGTGAAGGCCGATCCGGCGCTGAAGGACCGCCCGGTAATCGGCCCCTCCATGGCCCATGCCAGCAACGCCCCAAAGGTCCCCGAACTGTCCGAGTTCATCACCTTCGGCAACATGCACCCTTACCCCGGTGGATGGAACCCGTCTCGCCAGATGGACGACTACAACATCCCGAAAACGAAGAAGATGAACGGCGAGCGAATCGTCTGGGCGACGGAAAGCGGGTATCAGAACGCGATGGAAAAGCCGCTCGGCGGCCACAACCCCTGCCCCCCGGACGTCGCCGGGAAGTACGGCCCGCGGCTGGTCGCCGAATACTTCCGGCGCGGCTTCGGCCGCGTCTACTTCTATGAGTTGCTCGACCAGCACGTGAACCTCGCCGATCAGGAGGCGAACTTCGGCCTGCTTAACAATGACCTGTCTGAGAAACCGATCTTTGCCGGCCTCAAGGCAATGATCGCGCTGCTCAAATCCCCGGCGGCCGATGCGAAGGCCGCGCCCGGCGATGCCGCGCCGCGTGGCGCCGCGGCCGCCGCCCCCTTCACGCCCGGCACGCTCGCCTATTCACTCACGCCAGCGCCGCAGGAAATCCGCCAGGTCCTTCTCCAGAGGCGCGACGGCCGCTTTTTCATCCTCGTCTGGCAGGAGGTCGCCTGCTACGACGCCGCGAAGCGCACCCCGATCGCCGTCGAGCCTCGACCGGCAACGTTGACCTTCGCCGCCGACGTCAAATCCGTCCGAACCTACCTCCCCACGTCGCACGGGACGACGGTCGTGGACACGTTTGACCAACAGAAGACGCTCTCCCTGGCGATCCCGGACGAGCTGATGCTGATCGAGGTGACACCGATGCCGGCCCAATGATGCTGGTCCGTGCGCCGTGAAAGCGATTATTTGCAGTGGGGGAAAGTCCTGCCTGGCCAACAGTCTTCTTCCACCCAATAGCGATCGGAAGTACCGAGGAAACATTGAGTCAGGGAACGGGACGGCCTCAATTCGAGGAATTCCGTGACATTTCGGGAGCGGCACGGCGAGTTGTCCGTGGGAAAACGGCGGCGAAGCGGTAGACAATTACTACTGTCCCCTTTTCGACCCCCTTATTATCGGTGACGGACGGATCAACAATGGCTACGATGCCCGTTGGTGACCGACAACGAGACACACGTCAGAGGGTCACGGCGACGATCCGGGTGAAACAGCCAGGGCGCAACATGAAGACGGGCAAGATGAAGATGCCGCAGCGTTGCGCGACCCAGGGCCCGGCGTTGGCCGAGCCTCTGGAAGGCCGCACGCTCCTGTCGTTCGGTCTGACGACCACCAGCTCGAGCTACACCATCGATACGGGCGCGCAGCTGGTCTTTTCCATCGCCCGCACGGCGGGGTCCGGGTCGGTCGGCGACCTGACGTCCATGAAGTACAACGGCACCGAATTGGAGGCCCCGGCAGGTTCCCCCGTCCGTTATTCCCACTACGAATCCGGCCTGGGTAGCGGCACGGTGGTGTCGGCCACGGTCGATCCAGGTAATCAGTGGGTTCTCATCACCTGCGACGACGCCACCGGCTACGGCGTCACCCAGTATTACCTCGCCCGCAAAGGCTTTAACAACATTTACATGGCGACCGATGCGCCGGGGCCGAACTCCCCTTCCCCGGGGGAAATGCGGTTCATCACCTATACGAACCCATCCGTCCTGACCAATATTCCTGCTCCTTCGAACAACAACGGCACGAGCGGCGCGATCGAAAGCGCGGACGTCTATGGCCATACCGGTGGCACCACCACCTCCAAGTACTACGGCGAGCATCGCGCCATCGACACGCAAACCTACGGCGTCACCGGGAGCGGCCTGGGCGTGTTCATGAACATCGGCAACCGCGAAACCAGCAGCGGCGGCCCGTTCTTCAAAGACATCGACTTCCAGAACAACGAGTTGTACACCTACACGTTCTCCGGCCATTCCCAAACCGAGAATTTCCGCCCAGGCCTCAAGGGCTTTTTCGCTTTACAGTTCACCACCGGCGCCACGCCGGCCGCACCGGATTACAGCTTCATCGACACCCTCGGCGTAGGCAGCCACGTCGCCGGCTATGTAGGCGGTTCGGGTCGCGGCACGCTCACCGGCGCCGCCGGCGGTGTGCCCGGCACCCTCCAGGAGACGGTCGGCCTGAGCAACGCGGCAGCCCAATATTGGGCGACTGTGAACACCGTCCCCAACGCCGGCCCCGCAGCGTACACCATCACCGGCATCCTGCCCGGCACGTACACCGAGACGATCTACCAGGGCGAACTGGCCGTTGGCACCCAGACCGTCACGATCACCGCCGGCCAGACAACCTTCTCCAACATCACCGACACCCTCTACACCCCCAGCGCCGCAAGCACGCTCTTTCGCATCGGCACCTGGGACGGCACGCCGCTGGGCTTCCTCAATGCCGACAAGATCACGTCCATGCACCCCACCGATGTTCGCATGGCCCCGTGGGCGGATTCGACCGGCATGACCAACTTTACCGTCGGCGCCGATCCCGACAGCAGTTGGCCCCTGGCGGAATGGCACGCGGCAACTTCCACCGCTCCATACGTCGATACCAGGAATCGGATCACGTTCACCTTAACCGCCGCACAAGCGGCAACCGCGATGACGCTGCGGATCGGCCTCACGCGGCTCGATGGCGGCCGACCCACCGTCACCGCCAACAGCGGCCTGTGGAACTCATCCGTCCCCGCGCTCACCACACAGCCCAGCTCGCGCGGCCTGACCACCGGTAACTGGCGCGGTAACAACTGCGTCTACTCGTTCAACATCCCGACCAGCGGTTTGAAAGTCGGCACCAATACGATCGACATCTCCTGCACGAGCGGATCCACGGGCACGCTCTATGCGGGGTATCACATCTACGATGCCATCGATCTCGTCACCACCAGCGGCATCACCAACGCGCCCGTCCTCGGCCGCCTCGTGGTGAGCCCGGCGAGCCCGGCGCTCCCGCTGAACGGCATCCAGGCTTTCACCGCCGCCGCGTTCGATCAGTTCAACAATCCGATGCCGGCCAACGTCACCTGGTCGGCAAGCAGCGGCGCCATCGACGGGACCGGTCGATACACCGCCGGCGGCACGCCTGGGGCGGCCGCCATTACAGCCACCAGCGGCGGCGTCAGTGGTCAAACCACCGTGACCATCGTGAACACCGCCCCAACGTCCGTCGTGGTTAACGCCGATAATGCGGCCCTGGCCGGGGCGCAGCGGTCGATGGTTAACAGCATCGTCTACACCTTCAGTGAAGCCGTGACGCTCGCCGCCACGAACGCCTTTACGTTTGCCGTGCGTACCGGCCAAACCGGCACCGTGCCGACGCTGAACTGGGCGGCTTTCAACCCCGACGCCGGGAGCGCGAGCACGCAGTGGGTCGTGACCTTCAGCGGCGCGGGGGTCGTCGGCAACTCGATCGGCGACGGCGTTTATGACATCACGCTCAACGCGGCGGCCGTCACCTTCGAGGCGCATCCGACCCTCGCGGCCGCGAACCGCGCCACCGACACCTTCTTCCGACTCTTCGGTGACAGCAACGGTGACGGCCGGATCAACAACGGCGACTACGCCGCATTCCTATCGACCAGCGGGTTGAGAAGCACGCAGACCGGGTTCGATGCCGCCTTCGACAGCAACAGTGATGGCCGGATCAACAATGGCGACTATGCCGCGTTCCTGACCAACGACGGGAAACGCCTAAGCGGGTTCACGGCAACGATTTGATCGACTCGCCGGCGCAGGCCTTGGCTTTTGGAGTGAGGAGAAGATGCTCACGCGATGCTTAGGTCTTTGTGGTGTGCTCTGGTGGGTTCTCGGTCTGACCGGCTCGGCCGGCGCGACGGTGATCTATTCTTACGAGACCAACGCGGCCAGCTACTCCGGCAATGCCGGATCGACCGCTCGCGTCATCATCCTGCTGCATGAGGCGCTGAACGGCGCCACGACCTCCCCGATCGCCGCGAACGCCGGGCTGATCGGGGCCGGTGCGGCCGTGGACGTGACGGGGACCACCCACGGCTCGGCGGCACAGATCGTTACCGGCTCCTTCGTGCCCAACGCCGCCTTCGGCAACCCGCCGACCACCTTCTACAACTACGGCACCGGTTACAACGGCAACAACCTGGAGTTTTCCAACTCGATCACCTCGATTCAGGCCCACGTCTTACCCACAAACGGTGACATCGTGCTGGGTACCCTGAATGTGGTCATCGGCAGCGGCAGCACCACTTACAAACTCACATCGCTCGGGACCGATACGATCCCCAACCCCGTCGGCCTCGGTGGGGCCAACTCGAACACCATCGCCCAAAACGGCACCGATTTCGATGTGAGCAACGCCTCGTACACCGGTGCCGGCAGCCCGCCGGTCTACACCTTCACGGTGGTTGGGGTCCCCGAACCGGCGGCGTTCGGGCTGGTCGGCGTAGGGGCGGCGTTCGGGCTAGGCCGCCGCCGGAAGGCGAACACTTAATCCTATGCAGGCAAATGCCCGCGATAGCCCCTTCACGCCCTGTGCCCCTTGATGCCCTCTGCGCCGCCGGTCATCGGGGGCCGGGCTGGCGAAGTGGAGCTCATGCGGGCGGCAGAGGCTTACATCGCCTCGAGTGTCAGCTTGAGGCCGACCGCGCGTGCCACGGCAGAGAGTGTGGAGAGACGGGGGTTGCCCCACGCCGAAAGGGCGCGGTAGAGCGCCGCCTTACGGGCCCGGCGAATACCTCAAGCCCCTCCCGAATTTTGAGCTGACAGTTTAGCGGCCGGTGGTCACCGGACCAATAAAGGGGATAGCCTCAATGCGCGTGTGCCTTCATTGACCCAGACGCGACGACGGCGGCCGGGAGGAGATTGCCCCTTTATGTTTCTATGTTTCTACAACCCTCTTGCTTTCACTGACTGCTACTCTTTACCGCGTCGTGTCGATCCAATCCATCATTGCTTGAAGATTGTGGCCCCAGAAGATCGTGAGGCCACGACTTTGCGCGTCCATAAGGTTGTGGAGCTTGAAGACGCCGCTGATAACCGCAACGGGCACGACAACCATCGCGCCGTAATCGTGCCGCCATTCCTCCGCCTTCGCCGCGGCGTCGTTGTTCAGCCTCTTGACGGAGTTGGCGGAAGAATTGGAAACCTTGCATTCGACCGGCATGATCCGATCGTCCCAGAGGCGGACGATGAAGTCAGCCTTTCGGCCGCCGAGTTTGCTCTCCGGGCAAAACTCGCCCTGGTCGGGTGCTTTCGCCGGCGTCGTGACGTGCCGCCGCGCCACCTTGGTGAAGCCGTGAGTAGCCAACGCGCCGCTGACTTTCGCTTCCTGCGCCGCTTACCCTCACTTCTTCGGTTGGTGCCTACCCTCTGGGTCGCCATGAGCGCCGCGGACGCGAGGATGGCGGCGTTCTTCTCCTCCTCTGTGGGATCGCGCGGGACGCGCACCCACGGGAAGCGACGGCTGTCCAAACCGGTGACGACGACTTGGACGATCCTCGTCACGAGTCCCGGGTCCGCGCGCAGCGTGCCCGGCGTGAGCGACGCCGCCTCTGCCACAGTCTTCAGGTCGTCGTCGGAGATCGGTGGACCGGCGAGGTAGCGGAAAGCGTCCAGAAGCCGGGCGTCGGTCAGGACGTTCAACGCCGTGGTGCCCAGATCCGTGAGGTCAACGGTCGTCTCGAACAGCTCCTCGATGTTCCCTTGGTAGTCATCAAACGCCTCCAAGTAGTCCTCCAGCGGCTCCTCCATCCGCTCCTTGCGGAAGAGCTCTGTGGACGTCTCCAGATCGGCCGTGAACTGCTCCGCGGTCCATTGTGGCGGATCGATCATAGGGAAAACCGGTGCAGGTTCTGCGGCTCCGGCACGGGCAGCCTCTCCATCTCGCGCGGCTCAAACTTGGTCAGTCCGCCCGCGTACGTGCGTCCGCCGCTGATCTGGGTCCAGCGGGAAAGATATCCGACCAGCCCTTTGAGAACAGATTCGGCCAGCGGCTCCCGCGGGTACAGCCCGTGAGCGATGTTGATGTGTCTCGCGCCGGCCTTGTTCTGGACGAAGGCGGGAGGACGGCGAGCCATGTACGTCGCCAAGATCGGTGCCGGGTTTCGAAGCCCCACGGACCACCATGCTCGACGATTGCTGGCGACATAGCCCTGGTGAACCCCCATGCTTTTAGCCTTGGCCAAGAACCGTTCGATCGCCTTCCGCTCTTCCCCGTCGAAGGGATCCAGTTCTACGGGCAGGTCTATCACCCTGCGGAGCGCCGCGTCGTCCTGTAAGACGGTGCCAGCGCGGATGAGCTCCCGCGCCTTGGTCACCGTTGCGAACAGGGCTGACTCCGGCAAATCGGCACTGTGCGGCCCGGCGATCCACACCCGGTTCGCGCCCGTCACCTGGCCGCGATGCACGCGGCACAGCTCCCCCAGCTCGATGTAGCCGGTTGGAACTTCGCGGACGTTCTTCGTGAAATGCGACCAGCGGCACTCGGTCTCCATGCGTTCCCTGGATACCATCCGATTGCCGTTCGGCTCCGCGATCTCCTCAACGGTCGTCACCCGTTTCAGCTTGATCTTCTTCGGCTTGCTCCCGATCTCGAAGTATGTGATGGCCGCGGTGCTCGCGGCATCGGGGAACGGCCGCGCCGTCGGCTCAATAATGACGATCCTTCGCCCCCCGAGTTCCCCGAGGAAGAGCTGCCGGACAAGGCGGCCGTAGTTCACGTCCAGCCATTCGGCAGCCGTGATGAACGTGCCGTAGTCCAGCGGTGATGCCTTCAGCACGGTCGCGAGGAAGAAATGAACGTGCAACCCCGCCAGGCTGCTGGCTGCCAACTTCCGCCGCTCCGCTTCCCGTAGGAGCCACTCTTTCCACTGTGCGGCAATCTGGTGGTGGCGGACGTACGGCGGATTGCCGACGTACAGCGTCCGTCCCTCGATCTTCGGAACGGGCGTGCTGCGGTAGTCGGAGAGAATGACTTGGGATCGGGCGGCCATGCCGGCGGTGGCAAGGTTTGCCCGCGCCAGTAGCGCGGGTAGGGGATCGACCTCGATCCCCAACAGCGAAGCTGACTTGAACCGACGGCCGGCAGCGAGGACGTAGCGGCCGGAGCCGACGCCCGGATCAACGACGCGATCCGGGGTGGCATGGTCGCCCGCCCATTCCACCATGGCGTCCACAATCGCGTTGGGTGTGAACGTGGCACCGATCTTCCGACGTTCCTCAGGCTGGCGCAGGACGCAGAACAACTCGCCAAGTGGGTCACCGCCCGCGAGGATCTTGCGGCGTGTGCTGGCGATGATCTGTGTGCCGATCAGGGGAAGGTCCGCCGTGAGTTCTTGTTCCTCAACGGACCATCCTTGGACGTCCCGCGCGCCCAGCGCGACGGCCAAGGCAGCGAGATTGTTCACAGAAGGGTATGTGAGCCCGGGTGCGTCTGCTCCCGGCCAGAGCAGGCCGGTTGACGAGTCAGACGTTGAGAATCTTCGTCCCAGCGACACGGCAAACCCCGAAACGAGTTCTGCGGCACATGGCAATCAGGGCTGTGCTGCTCCGTCTACACGGAGAATCTATAAGACCCATTTTGGGCATGCAGAATCCAACGCCGATCCTAGAAACGCTCGCAACAGCCAGTCTCCAGACGTTACGGAAGCTTAGGCTACCGATGTTAGCATAATGTATGGTACAGGATGACATTCTGTCAAACGGTCCCTACGCGGATAGGAAAGCACGGAACGTAGATCGGGGGGCCAGAGCCGGGAAACTCCCTCTTGGGCGGGGCATCATCGCCATCGCCCGGGTGAGGTCAAGTTCCAGATGGCCCGGCGAGAGCTAGGGGGAACAGGTGCTCATGGCATCAACTCAGGTGCGGCGCATTTTACCGATGGAGCAGGCGCCGCGGCGGAAGGCGATGCGTGCCCTATGAGTCCGATCCCAGCGTCTCCCAATCACGCGTTTTTCCCCGCCTCCATCTTCAGCGGCATCTGCCGACTGCGGCCAACCCCGGCGGCCGCGAGGGCATTGGCGACGGCAGGCGCGATCCCGATGATCGGCGTCTCCCCTGCGCCGGCGGAGGGGAGGTCCGGGCGGTCGATCAGGTGGATATCGATCTCGGGCACGTCCTCGAAACGCGGCACCGCGTATTTGCGGAGCGACGCGTTGAGGATTTTACCATTCTCGAACTTCATCTCCTCCCGCAGCGCCGGCGCAGGCCCATGACGATCGCGCCGGTGCATTGGCGCTTCAGGTTGGCGGGGTTGATGATCTTCCCGCACTCGAACGCCTGGCAGACGTGCGTCACTCGGAAGGTGTTCTCCTTTGGGTTGACGGCGACCTGGGCACACGTTGCGACGAAAGAGCCCTTGTCGGTCCCGCAGGCCAGGCCGATGCCGGTGTTTGGTTCCAGGCGCTTCGATCGCCCGGGCCAGTCGAACTGTTTGGCGGCCGCCTCCAGAACGTCGAGGAGGCGGCCGGCATCCAAGTGGGCCAGGCGGAAGTCGAGCGGGCTCTGGCCGGCCAGCGTCGCCATCTCGTCCATGAAACACTCGCGGCCGAAGGTGTTGGCCGTGACCGCCAGCGCCCGGTATGACCCGTGCCGCAGCGGCGGGTCCGAGGCGACGAACCGCCCCTCGCTCTTTGCGATGCGGTAGGGGGATTGCACCTCGTTCCCGCCGGAGTTGATGTTGACGAAGAACCAACTTGTCAGCATCCCCTTGTCATCCAGGCTGGCTTCGGCGTCGATCACGGCGGCCGGTCGAAAGTAGGCCCAGGTGAGTTCTTCTTCGCGTGTCCAGCGGAGGCTGACGGGCTTCCTGGCCGCACGGGCGAGGCGGGCGGCTTCGACGGCGGCCTCGCCGCTGTGCTTGCCGCCGAACCCGCCGCCAAAGTCGGGGACGATGACTCGGACCTGATCGGCCGCCACGCCCAGGTCCCGCGAGAGCTCGCTTCTGACGCCCGAAGGTTGCTGCGTGCCGGTCCAGACGGTGAGCTTATTTTGCTCCCATTCGGCCACCGCGGCGCGGGGCTCCATCGGGCAGTGCTGGACGTACGCGACGTGGTACGCCTGCCGGAGCGACTTGGCGGCCGTGCCCACGACGGCGGCAAAGGGGTTTTGCGGCACACCGCCCCGCGCGTGCTGGCGGAGGTGCTCGAACAGCGTGCTGCTCGGCGGGTGGGGCGCCGTCTGCCACTTGGCCGTGTCGGCGATGGCCGCCAGGGCTTCTTCGGCCTGATAGGCTGTCGAGGCAACGACGCCGACGAACGTGCCGTCCTGGATCGCCGAGACGCCCGCCATCGCGTTGGCCGGGGCGAGGTCGATGCTGGTCAGCGTCGCGCCGTAGGACGGGGCGCGGAGCACCTTGCCGTAGAGCATCCCCGGCCGCGTGATGTCGGAGGGGTATTGGTGGGCGCCGACGACGATGTCGCGGCCGTTGGGGCGCTCGACCGACGTCCCCATCACCTTCCATGCTTCAACCGGCGTCAGCGTGACATCCTGCGGGATGGCCCCCTCGAACGCCTTCACGCCCGCCTCGTCCGACGCGAGGTCGGCATAGCTCAGGGTGCGTCGCATCGCCGGGTCGGTCACCTCGCCGCCGCTGACCGCGAGTGTAGCGGCCTCGACGCCCCAACGCGCGGCGGCCAGGGAGACCAGCAGTCCTCGGGCGGCCGCACATCCGCGGCGGATCGCCGGGACGGACGATGGCGTGGACTGGCTGCCGGCCGTGCCGCCGTCGTCGGGGGTCAGGCCGGTGTCGCCCATGATGAGGCGCACCTGATCGGCGCCGACGCGTAGTTCCTCGGCGGCCGCCTGGGTCAGCTCGGCGCGGGAGCCTTGGCCGCACTCGACCTTGCTGGTCATGACGGTGATGACCCCGTCGCGCCCGATATGCAGCCGGGCGGCGACAGTCTTGGCACCGCCGCCGCGGCCGCCAGATCCCCCGCGGCGGCCGCCGCCTCGCGCGGCGCCGGGGCCGCCGCGGTTGCCGCCGGGCGCGGTCTGCGCAGTTGCCGGCGACGCGGTCATCGCCAGCAGCAGGCCCGCGCCGAGCACCCGCAACGCGTCGCGGCGGGAGGGCGCGGCGAGGGCGGGGCCATCGGCAATCGCCAGGCCGTCAGTCGTTCGGCCGCTCGTTCGCAGTTTCTTGAGGTGGGTCGCCATCGGGTTACCTCGCTCCGCGGCCGGCGCAGCGGCGCACAGCCTGTAGGATCTGAACGTAGCCCCCGCAACGACAGACATTTCGGTTCATGCCTTCGACGATCTCGGCGTCGGAGAGGCCCGGTTTGTCGCCGACGAGGGCGACGGCGGTCATGATCATGCCGGCCGTGCAGTAGCCGCACTGCATCGCCCCTTCATTCAGGAACGCTTCCTGCACCGGGTGCAGCGTGTCACCCGTGGCGAGCCCCTCGACCGTCAGCACCATCTTTCCGGCCACCTTGGCAACCGGGGTGGAACAGGAGAAGACGCGTTTGCCGTCAACCAGGACGGAGCAGGCGCCGCACTCTCGCTCGCCACAGCCGTACTTGGCGCCGGTCAGTTTGAGGTCTTCACGAAGCACGTCGAGCAGGGGGCGTTCCGGGTCGCTCGACAGCGTTTGCGCCTTGCCGTTCAGGGTGAAGTGAATCGTCGCATCCATGGAGGGGCTCCGGCGAGAGAGAGGCTGGACCGGGCGGGCGGGCAAGATCTTTCGCGTGGCCGGCCGCTCGCCAGGGACGGCGGGCATTGTACCGACCGGGGCGTGCGTCATATCCTCTGTCGCAGATTTGGTTCAGTCCCATGAATCGGAGGAGTGTATGGCCCGCGTGCTCCAAGCGTTCCTGCTGCTTCTGCCCCTGTCCGCGGTCGCGGCCGCCGCCGGTCCGGCAAAGCCGATCGATGTTTTCCTCATCGGCGGCCAGTCCAACGCGACCGGCCAGGGGTACATGGCGAACCTCGCGCCCGGCGTCGCCCCCGACGCGCACGTGATGCTGTTTCATTCCGGCAAGCCTCACCTCAATAGCGGCGCGGAGGCGAATACGTGGATGCCGCTGCGCCAGGCGTCGGAGTCGCCCGACCGGTTTGGGCCGGAACTGGGGTTTGGCAACCGGCTCCAGGAACGGATGCCGGGCCGCCCGATCGCCCTGATCAAGCATGCCCACAGCGGTTCGAGCCTCGTGGCAGACTGGCCCCGGGCAAGGACGCGTCCGACGCCGAGCACTTCGGCCCGCAGTTCAAGATCTTCGTCGAGACGGTCGATGCCGGGCTTAAAGGGCTGCGCGAGCAGGGGTTTGAGCCGACGCTTCGAGGCATGATCTGGCAGCAGGGAGAGGCGGACACCAAGTCGCCCGAGGCGGCGGCCGCATACGGGAAGAACCTCGGGGCGTTCATCGCCCGCGTCCGCCAGCAGTTTCATGCGCCGGGCCTCCTGTTCGTTTACGGCTATGTCATGCCGCCGCCCAACGCCGGCGCGAATCGCGACCTGGTCCGCCAGGGCGAGAAGGACGTGGACGAGGGCTCCGGCTCGCCGCTGGCCATGAAGGGGGCGTTCGTCGTCGAAACCGACGACCTGAGCCAGCGGGCCGATGACGCGAACACGCGATACCCGAAGGACCACGTCCACTTCGGGACCGCCGGCACCCTCGAGCTGGGCCGCCGGATGGCCGACCGGATGGCGGAGAAGCTCCTTCCATAGGCAGCGCACCGCGGTCCGCCACGGCGCATATAGATCGCGTCGAAGCGACTCCATGCGGCTCCTCACGGCCACACGATGTCTAAATACTCCGCCAGGACATCCGCTCGCTTCGACCCGTATTCTTCCCAATGGCGGCCGGCGGCATAGTCGTCCGGGCCGGCGGCCCATTTGCAGTTGAATGCAGGTGCTCGAGCGTCGTCATTCGATTGAGGTAGCGGGCCTTCTGGGCAGCCGACAGCGTCGCCGTCGCGGAGGCGTGCAGCGTCCCGTTTCCGTCGTTGTGAAGCCCCAGCGCCAAATGTGGCTTGCGGCCGACGGCGATCATCCCTTCAAGCCATCGCTCCAGCGCCGCGTTTTCGGGGGCCAGGTCCGACGGCCACGTCGCCGGCCGACCTGATCAGCTCGTCGGCGAAGGACGGATGATGGTCGGACCCCCGCGTTTCTCCGCCGTCCGATCATCGTCCGGTAATGTCAGGAGGGCGGCGACATGGGATGCAGTACGAGGGGGTGAAGCAGGCCCTGCAAGGCCGCGATTTGATTTGACTCCGGCGGCGATTCAAGCAACAACTGTCTGACAGGGAAGGGGCCGCTCCGGCCCCTGCGAAGTACCTTTCGTATGTCTTATCAGGCTGGATTCAACCTCGACGGTTGCGCGAATCGGCGCAACCATGCGCCGACGCGGGCAGGCGCCGCGGGGTTTACGCTGGTCGAACTCCTGGTGGTGATTGGGATTATCGCGTTACTGGTAAGCATCCTGCTCCCGTCGCTCTCCCGCGCCCGGGAGCAGGCGAATCAGATTAAATGCCTTAGTAACCTTCGCACGCTCGGCCAGGCGTTCCAAGCGTACTCAAGCGAGAACCGCCAGCATTTCCCTTTCGACGCCCGGTTTGACGATCAGCGGCCGGAAGATTGGGTCCGCTGGCAGGACCAGGCCTACTGGCCCGGCTATCAGCCGCCGGACCCGACACTTTCTTCCATCGCCCCCTATCTTGGGGGTTTCCACAAAGAATATTTCTTATGTCCGTCCGATGACCCGACGCATCGGGAGACCTTGCTGACCGGGCCCTATCCCTTCAGCTATTCGGCGAATCACCTGGTGATGAGCAGTGCGGCCGCTTGCCCCGTGGTTTCCACCATCCGAAACTCGTCCGAGAAAATCCTCCTGGTGGAGGAGAGCGAGGCGACCCTCAATGACGGAAGCTGGGTCGCTCCGCAATGCGACGCGAAGGGGTTTTGTTGGCCCACGCCGGCGGCCGCATTCCCGACGTCCGATCTTCTCGCGATCCGCCACGATCGGCCGGGAATCCCCGATAAGAGCGGCTCGACACCCACAATTGTCAACGCCGATCGGCGCGGCAACGCCAGCTATGTTGACGGCCATGCCGAGTACGTCACCCGCCTCGACGCGCATTTCCATCGCCATCTCAACGCTTACGAATAGACGCCCAGGCGGCGACTTCGTTCGAACCCGTTCGCACGCGTGGGCACTCCGCGTGTATATCCCGACGTGGGCGAGGTGCGACGTCTAGGCAAGGCGTCGTTACGGCACTTCCCGCACCCTTCGCCACACCGCGCGTCGCCCGGCGACAAAGCCCTGCGATCGCGCAGCAGATTACAAATCGGACGATCGAGGGATCGCATGGGTTTCAAGACGACATGGGCATCGGCGGCCGCGTTCATTCTTGGGCTGGGGGTCGGCGCCCGGTCGTGTCGCCAGTCGCCCAGGGGGCGGAGCCAGTGGCACCGCAGGGCCCTCGGGAAGCGGCCGACGAGGCGCGGGTGTTCCATCTGCCGCCAGGTTTCGAGGCGCAGCTCGTGGCATCCGAGCCGCGGATTCACAAGCCGATCAATATTGCGTTCGACGACAAGGGCCGCCTCTGGGTTACCGATACGGTCGAATACCCTTTCCCCGCGGCGGAGGGCGCGCCGACGCGCGACACGGTGAAGATCCTCTCCGATTTTGCTCCGGACGGCCCGGCGCGTTCGATCACCACGTTTGCTGATAACCTGAACATCCCGATCGGCGTCCTGCCGCGCCGGGACGCGGCCGGCCACGACAGCGCCATCGTTTACTCCATCCCGGGAATCTGGCGGCTGACCGATACGCACAACGCTGGGAAGGCGGACGATCGAAAGCTCCTCGTCACCGGGCAGGCCCACGACGACACGCATGGCATGACCGGGTCGTTCAACGAGGGGTTCGACGGAAAGATCTACGCGGTTCACGGTTTTCGGAATGACTCGACGCTTCACGGGGCGGACGGTTCATCCATCCACATGGCTTCGGGCCACACGTACCGGTTTCGGCCCGATGGCTCGCACCTGGAGGTCAACACGTTCGGGCAGGTAAACCCGTTCGGAATGTGCTTTGACCCGCTGGGGAACCTCTACACGAGCGACTGCGAGACAATGCCGATCCTGCTCACGCTGCGGGGGGCGTATTACCCGAGCTTCGGCCGCCCGCACGACGGGCTGGGGTTCGGGCCGGACATCTCGGACCACATGTACGGCTCGAGCGCGATCGCCGGGTTGCTGGACTATGTCGCCCCCAACTTCCCCGCCGAATATCAGAGCATGATGCTGGTGGGGAACGTGGTGACAAACAAGATCAACCGCGCCCAGCTTACCCCGCGCGGGTCGGCGTTCCACGCCGACGACGCGCCGGATTTCCTCACCAGCGACGACCCCTGGTTCCGCCCCGTCTGCATGAAGCTGGGGCCGGACGGCGCGATCTATGTGGCCGACTTTTACAACCGGATCATCGGGCACTACGAGGTGGACCTGCGCCACCCCGGCCGCGACAAGGAGCGCGGGCGCATCTGGCGGATTGTCTACACCGGGAAGGACGTTGCGCCGCCCCCATCGCGCCCGTTCGACCTGACGCGGGCCGAGCCGGCTGAGCTGGTGCAACGGCTTTCCGACCCGAACTTCGCCGTCCGCATGCTGGCGATGAACTACATCGCCGATTGCCGGGCCGATCTGGCCCCGCTGGTGAAATCATCCCTGGCGGCCGCCGATGCGCCGCCTGCCCTCAAATCGCACGGGATGTGGGTGCTGCATCGAACCGGGGGGCTGGACGAGGAACTGCTGACAAAGCTCGCCGCCGACGCCAGCGCCATGGTCCGCGTTCACTGTATGCGCGTCTTGGCCGAGACGCCGGCCTGGTCGGAGCCGCGGCGAACGCTCGCGATCTGCCGCCTGAAGGACTCCGACGCAATGGTCCGGCGCTGTGCGGCCGATGCGATCGGCCAGCATCCACGGATCGACAACGTTCGGCCGCTGCTCGACGCCCGCGCCAAGGCGCCGGCCGCCGACAAGCATCTCGTCCATACGCTCCGGATCGCCCTCCGCAATCAGCTTAACGATGAAAAGGTCGCGGCTCAGCTCCCCCTGGCCGGTTCGACCGATCAGGACACCCAGGCCCTTATCGACGTGGCGGCCGGGGCGACGTCCATTGGCTCGACGAAGCTGGCCGTCAGCCAGATCGGCAAGGCCACGGCCGACACCCATTCGCTTGTCGAGGCGTTCCGCCATGTCGGACGCTATGGGACCGACACCGATGCCGACGAGCTGACAAAAGTGGTCCCGGCAAAGCTCGCCGATGACGAAGCGGCCCAGGTGGCGCTATTCATCGCACTGCAGGAGGGCGTCGCCCAGCGGAAGGGGGCGCTCCCGGCATCGACGCAGGAATGGGGCCGGGCACTGGCGCGGCGGCTCTTCGCCACCCCTGGCGAGGCGTTCGGCGGCTGGGCCGATTCTCGCTGACGGGCGCGTCGCCGGAGAAGGAGATCTGGGAGGTCCAGGACCGGCGCAGCGTGGACAACGTGACGGCCCCGTTCATCTCTTCCTTACCGCTTGGGGAGACCAATACCGGGGTCATCCGGTCGAAGGCGTTTGCCGTGCCGGCCTCGCTTTCGTTCTTCATCGCCGGGCACAACGGCCCGCCGTCGCAGAAAAAGCCGGGGGATAAGAATGTCATCCGCCTTCGTGCCGTGGATACGAATGAGGTGTTGGCTGAAGCGTTCCCACCGCGAAACGACGTGGCCCAGAAGCAGACGTGGGAGCTGGGGAAGTACGTCGGCCGCAGCGCGTACATTGAGGCGACGGACGGTGACTCGCGGACGGCGTACGCCTGGCTCGCCTTCGGCCGATTTGAGCCGGCGGTCGTCCGGGTCCCGGCGGCCGCCGAGAGCCACCGGCTGCGAACGGCGATCACCATGGCCGCGGCGCTTCGCATGACGGAGGTGGAGAGCCAGGTCGCCGAGGTGCTGACGAACAAGACGGCGGACGTGGAGTCGCGCGTCGCCGCCGCCAAGGCGCTGCCGGAGCTGGGCGCCAGCCCCCTGGCGCACAACAAGCGGATGGCGGCGATCCTGATCGATTCGACGGCGCCCGATGCGCTGCGCGACGCGGTTTCCGGGGTACTGCAGCAGGATGGCTCGCCGGAGACGGCGGCCGCGTTCATTGAAGCGATGCGGACCGCGCCCGGAAGCTGCAACTCTCCCTCGCCCGCGGCGTCGCGACGACCCCTGGCGGCGCGGAGGCCTTGCTGGCGGCGGTGGCGGCCGGCAAGGCCTCGGCCCGTCTGCTCCAGGACGTCAACGTCCGCGAGCGGCTCGAACTCTCCCACCCCGCCGACCTCGACGCCCGCGCCGCCAAGCTCACCGCGAACCTCCCGCCCCCCGACCAGGCGATCCAATCGCTGATCGACTCCCGCGTGAAAGCCTTCGACCGCTCGCACGCCTCCCCAGAAAGGGGTCAGAAGGTATTTCAGCAGGCGTGCGCGGCGTGCCACAGCGTTGGCGGGGTTGGCGCGCACGTGGGGCCGCAACTGGATGGGATCGGCGCGCGGGGCGTGGCGCGCCTGGCGGAAGACATCTTAGACCCCAGCCGCAACGTTGATGCGGCGTTCCGTTACAGCACGTACACCCTCGACAACGGCGACGTCCTGGCCGGCATTCCGCGGCGGGAAGAGGGGGACAGCATCACCATCGCCGATTCGAGCGGAAAAGACGTGACGATCGCGCGTTCGACGGTGAAGCGTGCGGTGCAGTCGAATCTGTCGCTCATGCCCAGCAATTTCGGCGATGCGCTGAAGCCGGCTGATTTTGACGATCTGATCAGCTATCTGCTGTCAACGGCGAAGTGACTCGGGCCGGCACTCGGCGCGTCAGACGACTCGCCCCGCCGTCAGGTAGTAGACGCCGATCACCGCGAAGACGGCCGCCGTCTTGATGAGCGTCATGGCGAAGATGTCGCGATAGGACGCCCGGTGCGTCAGCCCCGTCACGGCGAGCAGCGTGATGACCGCGCCGTTGTGGGGGAGCGTGTCCATCCCGCCGCTGGCCATCGCGGCAACGCGGTGGAGCACGGCGGGAGGGATGTGGGCCGCGTTCGCCCCCTCAATGAACGTCCCAGCCATCGCCGCAAGGGCGATGCTCAAGCCGCCTGAGGCGGAGCCGGTAATCCCGGCGAGCGTGGTAACGGTGATCGCTTCGTTGAGCAGTGGGTTGGGGATTCGTCGCAGGGCGCTCGATACAGCGACGAACCCCGGCAGGGCGGCGATGACGCCGCCAAAGCCGTACTCCGAAGCCGTGTTCATCGACGCCATGAGCGACCCGGCGATGGCGACCTTCGACTCGTCGGCGAACCGGCCGCCGACCCGCCTGATCGCGCAGACGGTCACAAAGAGGATCCCGACCGACAGCGCCCCTTCAACCGCCCAGACGCCGGCCATTTTCGTTACGTCGATCGTGATCTCGTGCCCCGGAAGGCCGATTGCTACCGTGGGCCCGAATGCGTGCGGAATGGCGGCCGCGAAGACCTTGTTGAGGATCGCGACGATGACCAGCGGCGCGACCGCGAGCCACGCGTTCGGCAGGCGATGATGAGCAAACGGGGCAGGCTCGTTGAGATGCCCGCTGCCGTACCCCTCGCCGGCGGCGGCCGCCTGTCGGCAGCGCCAGGTGAGGTAAACGAGCCCGAGGGTCAGGATGAACGCCGCGCCCAGAATCCCCAGTTCCGGCGCCGCCCAACTGTCGGTCTTGAAGTAGGTGGTCGGGATGATGTTCTGGATCTGCGGCGTGCCCGGCAGGGCATCCATGGTAAAGGTGAACGACCCCAGCGCCAGCGTCCCGGGGATGAGCCGCTTGGGGATGTCGTTCTGGCGGAACAGTTCGGCGGCGAACGGGTAGACCGCGAAGACGACGACGAACAGCGAGACGCCGCCGTAAGTCAGCAGCGCACAGACCAGCACGATGGGAAGGACCGCTCGCCTGCGATCGAGCACGCCGCCGACGGCCGCCACGATCGACTTGGAGAACCCCGCCAGTTCGATCACCTTCCCGAAGAGCGCCCCCAGCATAAAGACGGGGAAATAGAGCTTCAGGAAGCCGGCCATCTTTTCCATGAAGACGTCGCTGAACATCGGCAGGACCTGCGACGGCGCGGTCAGCAGCACGGCCAGCAGTGCGCATAGGGGCGCGAACAGGATCACGCTCATGCCGCGGTAGGCGACGAACATCAGCAGGGCGAGGGCGGCGATCACGGCGAGAAGGCTCATAGGCTCCCGTGGGCGTCGAGCGGCCGTCAGCGGGCGGTCCAGCCGCCGTCGATGGTGATCGTCTGCCCGGTGATGTTGCGCGCCAGGGGGGAGATGAGGAACTCCACGGCGGCCGCGATCTCTTCGATCGTGATGAAGGCCTTCTTCGGCATCGGCTCGAGCATGATCTTCTGGATGACCTGTTCTTCGGAGATCTGATGCGTCCGCGCCTGCTCCCGGATCTGCGCATCGACCAGCGGCGTGCGGATGTAGGCGGGGCAGATGGTGTTGCTGGTGATCTCCACATCGGCCGTCTCCAGCGCGACGGCTTTTGAGAAGCCGATCAGCGCGTGCTTGGCCGCGACGTAGGCGGACTTGTAAGGCGACGCGATCAGCGAGTGGATGGATCCGATATGAATGACCCGACCAAACCCGCCCGCGCGCATGCCGGGGAGCAGGGCGCGGGTCATCAGGAACGCGCCGCGCAGCATCACGTCCATCAGTAGATCCCATCGGTCGATGGGGAATTCGTCCAGCCGCGCCACATGCTGCACGCCCGCGTTGTTGATCAGGACGTCGATCGCCCGCCCCTCGCCCAGGCGGGCGATGAGCGCGGCGACGTCGGCATCGCGGGTGACGTCGAGCGCAGTGCGCCGCGGCCGAGCCACCGGCCGCCGCGATCTCGGCGACGGTTTCGGTCGCGCTCTCCAGGTGAATGTCAGTCACGTGGACGGTGTGCCCCTGGCGGGCGAGGCGGACGCTCAACCCGCGACCCAGGCCGCTGCCGCCGCCGGTGATCAGGACGTTGTGCTTCTTCTCGTTCATCGTGTGGAGAGGTAGCGGTCGCGCAGCACCCGGCGCATGACCTTGTTCGACGGGGTTCGGGGCAGCGCGTCGATGATGACGACATCGTGCACCTTGAACAGCGGGTTCAGGTCGCGTTTGACCGCGGTGCGCATGGCGGCCGCCAGCGCTTCGGCGTCCGGGCGTTGCGACGCGGAACAGACGGCGTAGACGACCAGCAGGCTCGGGCCGCCGGCGGGCGATACGGCGATGGCCGCCGTCTCCACGACGCCGGGGATCGACTGGAGCACCTGCTCGATCTCCGCCGAGCTTACCTTCACGCCGCCAAGGTTCATGGTGTCATCGGCGCGCCCCAGGGCGCGAAAGCGGCCGCCCGGCAGGCGCTCCATCTGGTCGCCGTGCCGCCGCAACATTTCGCCGCCGGGGCCGCGTGGCACGCCGTTGAAGTAGACCTCGTCATGTTCCTTGTTCAGCAGTGTCGTCGAGAGCCCGATCGACGGCGGCACGAGGAACAGCTCGCCAAGGTCCGCCGGCTGCCCGCTTTCGTTCAGGATGACCACGTCCAGCCCCAGCGCCGGCGTATTGAACGTGCCGGGCGCGCACGGGAGCGTGACCGTGCCGGTCAGGTACGCGCCGCCGATCTCGGTGCCGCCGCAGTATTCGATCACCGGCTTATGCCCGGCGAGCGCCATCAGCCATTTCATGTCGTCGGCGATGGAGCACTCGCCTGTGGAGCTGAGCACCTTCAGGGCGCTCCAGTCAACGCCGCGCATGCAGTCGCTGTGCCGCCAGGCTTTGACGAGGCTCGGCACGACGCCCAGGAGCGTCGCCTTTGCCGCTTCGACGAACTGCCCGAACGCGCGGCCGGTCGGCGCGCCGTCGTACAGGCCGATCGTGGCCCGGTTGATCAGGCTCGCGAAGACCAGCCACGGCCCCATCATCCAGCCCATGTTGGTCGGCCAGACGAGCACGTCCCCCGGCTTGACGTTCTGGTGGAAATGCGCGTCGGCGGCGCACTTGATGGGCGTGGTGTGATCCCACGGGATCAGCTTCGGCTCACCGGTTGTCCCGGAGGAGAAGAGGATGTTTAGCGCGTCCGATGGGCGGCGAGCGGCCGCGTCGCTGGCGGCCGCCGGCTTCAGGAAGTCGGGCCAGGCGGTGTCGCCGGGACGAAGCGGGACAGAGCCCCCCTCCTGCGCCGCGAGCACAATGGCCGGAGGCGATGACGCTTCGATCAGCTTCGCGTACAGGGGGATCACTTTGCCACCCCGGAGGATGACATCCTGCGAGAACACGGCGGCCGCGTTCGAAAAGCGGAGGCGGCTGGCGATTTCCTTCGGCTGAAAGCTGTCCGCAATCCCCACCGCGACACAGCCAGACTTGATGATGCCAAGATAGATCGCCACCGATTCGGCCGTCATCGGCATCATGATCGCCAGCGCCGTCCCGGGGCGATGGCCGAGCCGGACGAGGTTAGCCGCCACGCGGCCGGTAAGCTCCTCCAACTCGCCGACGCTCATCGTCCGCAACACGCCGCCTTCGCTCTGGTGGATGATCGCGGGCGACCCAGCCGGGGCGGTAAAGCAGCTATCGACGATGTTCAATCGCGCATCGACCAGCCATCTCGGCGACATGACGCCGGCGGAGAAGTCCGCGATCAAACGCGGCCGCTCTCGGAACCGGATGCCCAGCCGCTCGATCGCGGTCGCCCAGAATGTCTCGCGGTGCTCGACCGACCAGACATGCAGCGCCTCGTACGTGCCAACGCCCGCCTTCGCCATCAGCCACGCGATGTTCGTCGTGCGGACGAACTCCGGGGACGGCACCCAGGCGTGGGGCGGGATGGAGGAGGTGTCTGCGACGGCAGTCATGAATTAGCCCGGTTCCGAAGAAGCTGCGAGTGCCAATGTCGGACTGTACGCGAGGGGGCGATTGCTTCCGGGATACAGGCTGCCGCATCGCCTCCCGTGCGGACCGATCATCCGTCTGCTATCGGCCGTCGAAGTCAAAACGTCCGCGCGGGACGCTGCGACATTCTCGAGCACCGTAGGCCGATTGACGCGTCCCGGACGGACCCTACCCGCGATCGGAGCCTTGCTTATATAGAGCGACCTCTTAAGGCCGCTCAACAACTACCGCGCACCCCATGCCGCCGCCGACGCAGAGCGTCGCCAGCCCGCGACGCGGCCGCCGGTGCGCCAAGTGGACGAGCAACCGCGCGCCCGACGCGCCGATCGGATGCCCCAGGGCGATCGCACCGCCATCGGGGTTCACTCTCGCCTCGTCCAATCCCAGCTCGCGGATGCAGGCGAGGGACTGTGCGGCGAAGGCCTCGTTCAGCTCGATCATATCGAATTCGCCGATGTCGTCGCTGACTCGCCGCGTCGCGTGGATGGGGCCCAGGCCCATGACGGCCGGCTCGCAACCGACCGACGCGTGCCGGGTGATCACCATCAGCGGGGACAGCCCGAGCTGGCGGCCGCGGTCGGCGTCGCAGACGACCAGCATGGCGGCGCCGTCGTTGATGCCCGATGCGTTACCGGCGGTCACCGTCCCGTCGGGCGCGAAGGCCGGTTTCAGCGACGCGAGTTTGGCGGCCGTTGTCCCCGGCCGGGGGTGCTCGTCGGTTGTCACGGTGCCGACGGGCGCGATCTCGTCGGTGAAGCGGCCGGCCGCCAGGGCGGCGCCGTACCGGCTCTGGCTCTGGGCCGCGAAGGCGTCCTGATCGGCGCGGGAGACGTCGCACCGCGCCGCGACGCGCTCGGCCGTCAGGCCCATGTGTTCGTCGCTGAACGCATCGACCAGCCCGTCGCGCAGGAGCGTGTCGATCAGCACGCCGTCTCCGAGCTTGTAGCCGCCGCGGGCGCGGTTCAGGACGTAAGCCGCGTTGGACATCGATTCGGTGCCGCCGCACAGCACCATCCGCGCCGAGCCGGCGTGGACGGCCTGCGTCGCGAGGATGACGGCCTGCATCCCGGACGCGCACATCATGTTCACGCTGAACGCGGGCGTGCTGACCGGGAGCCCTGCGCCGATGGCGATCTGTCGGGCGACGTTCATCCCCAGCCCCGCGCCCAGCACGTTGCCGACGATGACCGAGTCGATGACGGCCGCGTCGATCCCCGACAGTGCCGCCTTCGCGGCGACCACGCCGAGTTCGACGGCCGATCGGTCGGCCAGTGCGCCGAGGAAGCGGCCCTGCGGTGTCCGACGCGCGGAGACAATCCAGATCGGTTTCATGGTGGGGTAGGAAGGCGGGCCTATTCGGCGGTCACGCCGCTCAGGGGGTGGTGCGTCACCGATCCCCAGGCGATCTGCTGGAGCAGGAGGTTCAGATTCTCCCGATCGGCCGCCGGCACCCTGGAGGTGGCGAAGACCTTCGGCACGGGCAAGCCGACGGGGCTCTTGCGGTAGATGACGGCATAGTGGGCGTAGGTGATCAGCGCCTGCAGCGGCGCGGTCGGATGGCCCAGCGCGTCGGTGAAGAGGTCTTCCTGCGACTTCAGGCCCGGCGCTTCGCCGGCGATGATTTTCTCGCGCAGCGCGATGACGGCCTGCCCCATCGGCACGACCGCCAGGACTGGCTTGCCCAGCTTCCTGTTGACCGCCTCGACGTGCTCGTTCATCTCGTCGAAGTAACGCTTGTGCATCGCCCGAAGCGAATCGACGGTGGCGGCGTTGTGGTCAACCTTTGCCGGGGGCGGGATCTTGGGCGGGTCGTAATTGTGCGGCTCGTATTGATCGAACGGCAGCCAGAACTCCTGCACCGTGACGCGGATGTCCGGGTTGTGGGCAAGGCCGAGCTGCGCGAACTTTTCGATGCCGTCGTCGGGGAGGTAGATCGGCGTCAGCGTGAGCACGTCCACCGTGCCGGCCTTCAGCGCCTGCTTGGCCTGGTTCTTCTCGTCGGGCACCTCCCAGTGGCGGAGCGACTTGGAGCCGCCGATCATCGACTTGCCGACGATCACCTGATCGGTGAACCCGCCGGACCTGGCGATCTCGTCGAGCATGGCCGGCACGTGGACGTGAAAGCTATGCCCACAGAAGAAGATCCGCTGGCCCTTGGTCAGCGCCGGCGTCGCGGCGTTGTGGGCGGCCGGCGCCGCTTCGTCGGCGGCGGATTTCGACGCCGGGCCGAAGGTCAGACAAAGAGCCGCCACCGCCAGGAGCATGACGCGAGCCGCGGCCGCCGCGCTCGATTTCCATCCGCCCACTTGAGAGAATCGGTTCCGCATTGGGTCCATGTTACCCTGCGGCGGCCGGACGTGCTTCAAGGGCCGCGGTAAAGGCGTTCATGCTCGCTCAACCCACGATCTGCGTCATCGGCTCCGGCGCCGTCGGCGGCTATTACGGCGCCCGGCTGGCGCAGCATGGGAGCGATGTCCACTTCCTCCTCCGAAGCGATTTTCCCGAGATCCGCGAGCGAGGGTGGTCGGTCAGGAGCATTGATGGCGATTTTACGCTCGCGCCAGGAACGTTCGGCGCCGCCAACGACCCGAGCAAACTTCCCAAGGCCGACCTGGTCCTGGTCACGCTTAAGACCACAGTGAACGATCAGTTTGAGCCGCTGATCGCGCCAATCCTGAAGAGCGACACCGCGATTCTGACCCTGCAGAATGGCCTGGGGAACGAGGAGTGTCTGGCGGCCCTGTTTGGCAGGGAGCACGTCCTCGGCGGAATTGCCTTCACGTGCATCAACCGGATTGGGCCTGGGGCGATACATCATATTGCACAGGGTTGGGTTCGGATCGGCGAGTTTGGGGGCGGCCGCAGCGAGCGTGTGGACCGGATCGCGGCGCTGTTCAAGGCGTCGCGAATCGACTGCGAGCCGCTTGAGGACCTGCGCCGGGGGCGATGGCAGAAGCTCTGCTGGAACATCCCGTTCAATGGCCTGGGCACCGTGCTGGATTGGACGACGGACCGGCTCATCGCCACACCCGAGTCCATGCGATTGGTGACGGGCCTGATGCAAGAGGTGATCGATGGGGCGGCGGCGGTCGGGGCGGCGTTGCCCGAAGGGCTGGCCGACCGCCTGATCGAAAGCACGCGTCCGATGGGCGCCTATCTCACCAGCATGCAGGTTGACCGTCGTCAGCGCCGGGACCTGGAGATCGAAGCCATCCTCGGCGAGCCGCTCCGCCAGGGGACCGGCGCCGGCGCCAAGATGCCGATGCTGGGGATGCTCTATAAGATGGCGAAGGCCATCGGAGCGTCGATTCGACCCGTCTGACGGAGAGCCGCAAACGAAGAAGAGCGAGCCGTGCCGCGTGCGGGCCCGCGCCGCCGAGGCCGTTCGGAGTGATCGTTCACGTCGAGAACCTTATGAGCAAACGCACCAATCGTCGTCAGTTCCTCCAGCTCTCGGCGGCCGCCGGGGCGGGCTTCTGGGTCGCGGGCCGCGCCACCTGGGCGGATGAGCTGAAGCTCACCTCGCCCAACGAGCGGATCAACATCGTGAGCATCGGGATCGGCGGCAAAGGGGACGGCGACTCGGACCAGGCGGGCAAGCATGGCAACCTGATCGCCATCTGCGATGTGGACGAGAAGCGGCTGGCCCAGAAGGCCAAGAAATACCCGAAGGCGAAAGCTTTCACGGACTTCCGGAAGCTGTTCGACGAGATGGGCAAGGATGTTGACGCGGTGACGGTGTCAACGCCCGACCACACGCACGCCGTCGCCACGATGATGGCGATCAAGCTCGGCAAGCACGTCTACACGCAGAAGCCGATGACCCACGACGTGTTCGAGGCTCGGCAGTTGCGGCTCGCGGCCAAGGAGCACAAGGTCTCCACGCAGATGGGGAACCAGGGGACGAGCACCGACAAGCTGCGTGAAGGGGTCGAAGTCATTCAGGCGGGCCTGATCGGCACCGTGCGCGAAGTGCACGTCTGGACGGATCGGCCGACCGGCTGGTGGCCGCAGTCGCCCGACATCAAGGAGCGCCCGCCGGAACTGGCCGTGCCCGAATACCTGCACTGGGACAACTGGCTCGGCACCGCGCCAACGCGGCCGTACGGCGCCAAGTTTTATCATCCCCACAACTGGCGCGGGTGGTGGGATTTCGGCTGCGGGGCGCTGGGCGACATGGGCTGCCACACCGCCAACCTTCCCTTCATGGCGCTCAAGCTCGGCCACCCGACCAGCATCCAGGCATCGAGCGAAGACTTGAACCCCGAAACCTATCCCGCCTGGGCGCGGATCGCCTACGAGTTCCCGCAGCGCGGCGACCTGCCGCCGGTGAAGATGTACTGGTACGAAGGGCACCAGGACGGCAAGGTCGTCCAGCCGCCGAGCGAGCTCGTGGAGAAGGTGGTGTCCGAATACAACAAGGCCCTGGCCAGCCGCGATGACAAGCGCGTCGCCGACGGGAAGAAAGTCGGCCTGGCCATCGGCGGGTCGATCACGGTGGGGGACAAGGGGATCCTCTACTCGCCAACCGACGACGGCAGGGAGTGGGAGCTGCTGCCGGCCGAGCATTATCGCGATTACAAAGCGCCGCCGCAGACGCTGCCACGAAACCCGCTCGGCGGGGGGACCAAGACGTACGATGAAGGCCAGAAGGTCGAATGGCTGGCGGCCGCCCGAGGTGGCCCACCTGCGCTCAGCAATTTCGATTACGCGGGGATGCTGACCGAAGCCATCCTCCTCGGCAACGTCGCCATTCGTGCCGCCGGCAAGAAGCTTGAGTGGGACGGCCCTAACCTCAAGTTCCCCAACGCCCCTGAAGCCGAGCGTTTCCTCAAGCGGCAGTACCGGGAGCCTTGGGCGTTGTAACGCCGCTCCTGGTTGGGCACCGGGAGACGACTTCCGCGCGGAGGCGCGCCGCGTGCGGCCGCGTCGCCCGCCGGAACGGCGGGGACGCGGCCGCGAGAAGCGACCACGTCTTCCGGTTGACACAGGAAGATCGAGCAGCCCTCGACGCCCGGCTTTAAGGAACGGCGCATCGGTCGGCGGCCCGCGCGGTCATTCACGCGTTCGCCGCTCCCGGGTGCCGATAGTTGGCCCGGTAGGGGCGGCGGAGCAGGGCGGTCGCCTCGGCGTCCCCGACCACCTGCCGGGTCGCTTGATCGTAGGTCAGCGGCCGCCCGAGCTTCATTGCGACGTTGGCCAGGATGCATGACGCGGTGGAGATGTGCCCCTCTTCGATGTCGGCAACCGGTTTGCCGCGGTTCTCGATGGCGGCGAGGAAGTCCTTCATGTGTGCGCGGGTGGCGGGGGCGGCGTGAAGTTCGATGTCCTTCTCGGTGACGTCCTCGGGGAACTGCTCCCGTTCGTAGACGCAGTCGCGGTGGATCGGCTCCCCTTTGCCTTCGGGGGTGAAGTCGTAGCTCGTGACGCTCGCCCGCAAGGTCCCTTTTTCGCCATAGAGCGTGAGCGACCAGGGGTACTTCGGGTCGGCCGGGCCGCCCCAGCTCCGGTGCTGCCAGTTAACGGTCAGGTCGCCATAATCGAAGGTCGCGCTCTGGGTGTCGGTGATGTTCGATTTGCCTTCCTTGTCCACGTAGATGCCGCCGGTGGAGGAGATCCGTTTCGGCCAGCCCAGGCCGAGCATCCAGCGGGTCGTATCCAGCATGTGGACGCACATGTCGCCGACGATCCCGTTGCCGTACTCCATGAACGTTCGCCACCAGCGCTTGTGGGGCAGGCCGTCGTACGGGCGGAGCGGCGCGGGGCCGGTCCACATTTCGTAATCGAGGAACGCGGGGACCGGGCTTACCGGCGGGTTGCCATTGGCCCGCATGTGGTAGTAGCAGCAGATGTCCACATGCCCGACTTTGCCCAGCATGCCGGTGCTGATGATGTTCTTCTTCGCCTCGACCAGGTGGGGCGTGCTCTTGCGCTGGGTTCCGACCTGCACCACGCGGCCGGTCTTTCGCGCCGCGGCCACCATCGCCTCGCCTTCCAGCACGTCGCAACTGATCGGCTTCTGGCAGTAGACATCCACGCCCGATTCGACGGCCGCGATCATCTGCAGCGCGTGCCAGTGGTCAGGAGAGCCGATCAGGACGATGTCCAGGTCCTTCTCCTTGAGCATCTCGCGATAGTCGGTGAAGGTGCGGGGCTTTTTGTGTGATTTCTGCCGCTCGGCGGCCAGGTCGGCGGCCCCGGCCAGCATCTGCTGATCGACGTCGCAGAGCGAAACCACTTCCACCGGCGCGACCTGGATCAGCCGCCAGAGGTCGCTCTTGCCGTACCAGCCGGTGCCGATCAGGCCGACGCGGTAATTCTTCTGGTCGGCCGCCCCGTAGACGTAACCGCCGAGCGCGGAGATGGCGACGCCGGCCGCGGTGGTTTTGAGGAATTCACGACGATTCATGGCGAGCCTCCGTTGAAGGACCGTGTCGATTTGAAGTTGTCTGGCCGGAGTGGCTTCCCGGGGCCGCGGTCCAGCTTATCCGAAATTCGCGGAAATCCAGAGCGTCGCCAGCGGCCGCGCGATCCGCCCTTCGGAAGAAAAGCGGCCCGCGAGCCTCAGCGCAGAGCGCCGTCAAAGACGCCGTTTCGCCACAGGGCGTTTTTTCGACGGCCGCGTTCGATCGAATCCTCGTTGAGACGGCCAGCGATGGCCATCAATCGCTTGCCAAGCCGTCCAAACCGACGAACATGACCGTCGGCCCCATGACCGGAGGCGAACGATCCCGTGTTAACTTTTTCCTAACGGTGGCCCGGTATCTTCTCCCCTCCGCTGGCGGGGGGGCTGGCTTCGTTGGATGCGGGAGCTCTTCGCCGGCGGACCGGAATGGATGCGGCGGCAAAGCTGCCTCCTCTGCGGCGCGCACCCGACGGGGACGGAGTCCGCGCAGGACGCGTCAAAAAGGGGAGTCTCCCCGTTTATAGCGTTTGGTTCCATGCCCATTGCCGAGCCCATGACTTCAATTCCCACGCCCGCCCCGTCGGCGGGCCCGAAGACGGTCGAACGCGGCCGCCGTTGCCGCCTCGCCCGCGCTCCCGCACGTTCGCCTTCGCCCCAAGGAAGGGTGGGAGGCGGTCGATTTCAAGGAGCTCTGGCAATATCGGGAGCTTCTGTGGATCCTCGCCCTCCGCGACATCCAGGTGCGATACAAGCAGACCGCCCTGGGGGCGATCTGGGTTGTCCTTTCCCCCCTGGTCACGGCCGGGATTTTCACGCTCATCTTTAGCGGCCTGGCGCACATCCCGTCGGACCGCGTGCCTTACCCTCTTTTCGCGTTCACAGGCGTGCTCCTCTACAACTTGTTTTCGCACTGCACGAGCTCGGCCGTTAACTCGCTGGTGAACAATCGGCACCTGCTGTCCAAGATCTATTTCCCGCGGCTGATCTTCCCCCTCTCCCCGGTGCTCAGCGGCCTACTCGATTTTGCGATCGGGGCGGCGTTCGCGGCCGTCGTGGCGATCTTCCTCCAGGTCTCGCCGAGCCCCCTGATCCCGCTCTCGATCTTCTTCGTCCTCCTCGCGGTCCTGCTCGGCCTGGGCGTTGGGCTGTGGCTGGGCGCCTTGAACGTTCAGTACCGCGACATCGGCCACCTGATCCCCTTCGCCCTGCAGATCGGGATGTATGCCAGCCCGGTCGTTTACCCCCTTAGCAAGGCGCGCGAGCAGTGGCCGCACGGGTATTATCTCATCCTCAGCAACCCGATGGCCGGCATCCTCGAAGGGATGCGCTGGTCCCTGTTCGGCGGCACGCCGCCGCCGCTCTACTGCCTGATCGTCGCCCCCTGCATGGTGGCCGCGATTTTCGTCAGCGGCCTCTACTTCTTCCGCAGGATGGAAAAGCAGTTCGCCGACCTCGTCTGACCGCCCGCGCCAGGCGCGGAGCGGCCGCCCAAAGCGCCGGCCCACCGGCACCCAACGCATGAGTGACGTCGCGATCCGGGTCGAAGGGCTCGGGAAAAAATACCGCATCGCCCACCGGCGGCCGCACGATTCGCTCAAGGAAGCGATCATGGACGGCCTGCGCCGCAAACGCGGCCGCGCCAACGCCGACCCCACCCGCGCCGACGAAGAATTCTGGGCCCTGAAGGATGTCTCCTTCGAGGTGAAGCGCGGCGAGGTGCTCGGCGTGATCGGCCGCAACGGCGCGGGGAAGAGCACGCTGCTCAAGATCCTCTCCCGCATCGTGGAGATGACCACCGGCACGATCGACATCCGCGGCCGCGTCGGCAGCCTGCTGGAGGTCGGCACCGGCTTCCACCCGGAATTGACCGGCCGCGAGAACATCTACCTCAACGGCGCGATCCTGGGGATGAAGCGTGACGAGATCCGCCGCCAGTTCGACGAGATCGTCGCCTTCTCGGAGATTGAAAAGTTCCTCGACACGCCGGTGAAGCGCTACTCGTCCGGCATGTACACCCGCCTGGCCTTCGCCGTGGCGGCCCACCTGGAGCCGGAGATCCTCATCGTCGATGAGGTGCTGGCGGTCGGCGACGCGCAGTTTCAGAAAAAGTGCCTCGGCAAGATGGGTGATGCGGCTAAGGCTGGCCGAACTCTTTTGTTCGTTAGCCACAACCTTGTCGCGCTGTCAAGTCTGTGTGAGTCGGCAATATGGATTGAGAAAGGGCGCGTCTGTGATTTCGGGCCTTCTGGCCCCGTGGTCGCTAACTACAACCGCCATGCGATGAGCCAGCTGATCAATCAGCGGCAATGGTCTGAGGGCGAACAGTCGCCGGGCGACAACGGCATTCACATGCGTCAGGTCAGCGCGACGCCGGCTACCACCGAAGGGACGCCCGACAATTCTTCGGAGAATATTGGGGTCATCACAACCCTCACTCCGCTCGACCTGCGGTTTGACTTTCAGAATTCGTTTGCCCGAACGCTCAACCTAAGTGTCCATTTTCAGAACCCCGATGGGACGTGCCTATTTGCGACGGTCTCCCCGCAATTCGACGCCGCGCCCGGCCTGATCCGAACTTGCCTTCGCATTCCAGGGCAGTTCTTGAACGACGGCGAGGTTCGAATCAAGCTGATCGTAGTACAGGATGCGGCAGCGATCTTCATCCTTGAGGACGTGATGGGCTTCGAAGTGACCGACTTGCAGCGCCCGGAAATTGGTACGGGAAGTGGCCGGGCGCCGTCAGGCCCTTTTTCCCCTGGCAGATCTCGACAGACGAAGGGGCTGGCATTGGACTGCGGTCTGATTCCCGCCCCGATCTCATCAGAAAAGGATCGATATGACTGTCGAAGAGCCGAGCGGTCACGAAAGCAGCGCACCCGCCGCAGGCGACGCGTTCCTGCGGCACTTGGTCTCATATTGGACGCGGCATCTCTCGTCATTCCAGAGAAACAACATTGATGAGATAGGCTCCCCAAACGAGCGGCTGACGAGAGGCCAGCGAGCATTCGAGTGGACGCGAGCCACCTTTCGCGCTGGCATGCTTCGCGCCGGCTTCGTCCGTACGCCTCCCGCGTCACTGCCTCACGATATTGATCGTCTGCTTGACTTCGTTCGGCTCGCGCCGGAGTTTGGTGACACCTACGAGTTGCTTGGCGATTCATGGTCGCGGGACATCATGATCTCGGTACTGGTCTTCCGAATGCTGGGGCGTGAGCGGGTGAAACTCGCATTTAACACCCCGCGATTTTGGTCGGCGCTGAGGTTGGTCGACACTAAACTGCTCCGCGAGCGAGCTTCTCGCGATCCGAAGTTTCTGGACGCCAAGCTGGATTTCTTCGACCTCAGCCCGATCGGGCTTTCAGTGCGCCTGCATACCCATCCGCTCGGTGTGGTAGCCTCCTTCATCGTGCAGCAGTACCGCTACCAGCGGAACGGTATGACGATCGAAGTGTCGCCTGGAGACATTGTCATTGAGGGCGGAGCGAGCTGGGGCGACACAACGCTCTATTTTGCTGATAGGGTTGGTGAAAACGGCAAGGTCATTTCCTTTGAATTCGCGCCGGTCAGCACCGAGATTCTGAAGGAAAACCTTACTTTAAATACCAAGCTGGCTCATAGAGTCACAATCCTCTCGGATGCTCTTTGGGATGAGAGCGGTTTAACTCTTTCATTCAATGATAACGGACCTGCGACCTCCGCAAGCCTCGACGCCGAGACCAACCTGAAAGTGCGTACGATAACAATCGATGATATGGTAGCGCAGCAAGGTTTGGAACGCGTTGATTTTATCAAGATGGACATTGAGGGCTCGGAGTTGCGCGCGCTCATGGGAGCGGAGTCAACGCTTCGAAAACATAAGCCGAAACTGGCAATCTCGGTGTACCATAAGGACGTAGATTTGATGGCCATACCTCGGTATCTCAATAGCCTGAGCGTCGGTTACCGTTTTTTTCTTGACCACTTCACGATTCATTCGTCAGAAACTGTGCTGTTCGCAACAACATGACCATCCGCAAAGTTTGTTTTTCGAGCACTGCTCAACGCGTTATGCTGCCCGGGTGCAGTTCGTGGGCCGCGCTCGTGCAGAATGCAGGGGTCGCTGGCCGAGGTGGGCCATGATGCTATTACCGAATTCATTTATGATTCGCGAACCCTTACGAAACGAGGTGATTCGGTGAACAGGTTGTTAATTGTTGGTGCCGGCGGTTTAGGTCGCGAGGTGTATTGCTGGTCGAGACACATTGCGCCTTCTTATCGTGATTGGGAGATCGGCGGGTTTCTCGATAGCCGGGCGGATGCCCTCAACGGATACGGTTTTCCTGCGAGTATCCTCGGCGATCCCGAAAGCTTCCCATTGCAGGCGACAGATCGTATTGTCGTAGCGGTGGGGGAGCCTGAAACCAGACTGAAGTACTGCGAGCTCATGGAGCGTCGAGGTGCTGTATTCGCATCAATCATTCATCCGAGTGTGCTTGTCAGTCTGAATTCCAGTTGGGGTAAAGGCTGCATTTTCATGCCAAATGTGACGATCTCCACGAACGCACAGTTGGGGAATTTCTGCCTGCTCAATGGGTTCGCGTCGGTCGGTCACGACACCATCATCGGTGATGGCTGCACACTCAGCGGTCACGCGGAAATAAACGGCCGGGTACGCCTTGGGCGTGGCGTCTTCCTGGGAAGCCATGCCACCGTCCTGCCCGATGCGATTGTTAATGATTTCGCGATCGTTGGCGCGGGCTCCGTGGTTTTGAAATCCGTCGAGGCCTATACGACCGTCGTCGGCGTTCCCGCCGTCGCGATCTTCAAACGCAATAGAATTTGAGGTGCTTTATGGACAAGCAGTTGCTTATCGCGGGGATCGAAAAACTACTTGAGCGCCCGCCGGGTTCCCTGAAGGAAAGCGAGCGACTTACCGACCTCGAAAGCTGGGACTCGATGGCGGTTATTGGCTTCATGGCGATGGTCAACGACAAGTTCGGCGTTTCCGTTGCTCCATCGGCCCTGCACAAATGTGAGACGGTAAACGACCTCATCGAGTTGGCGTCAAAAAATGAGAAAGCATGATTTCGAGCTCCATCCGAGATTTTCGCATTGCGGGTATTTCCTGTGCCGTTCCGAAGCGGATAAGCTTCGTACGCGACTTAGCGGAAGTGATGGGTCCGGTGGATGCGGCAAAAGTGGCTGCGAGCACCGGGGTCTACGAGCGCCGCATCGCCTCGCCCACCACATGCACGTCGGATCTGTGCTGGGCGGCCGCCGAGCGCTTGCTCGCTGAGTTGAAATGGTCGCGTGAAAGTGTTGGCGGACTTATCTTCGTAAGCCAAACGTTCGATTATAAACTGCCCGCGACCGCATGCGTGCTGCATGGAAGGCTTGGTCTCTCGAAGTCCTGCGTCGCCTACGACGTTGGTATGGGGTGCTCTGGGCACGTCTACGGGTTGTGGCTCGGCGGGCAAGCGGTCGGCAGCGGCGTAGGCCGCCTCCTTCTCTGCGCAGGAGACACCCCGTCACGTAGTGTATGTGTTCGGGATCGCAGTTCGATGCCTCTGTTCGGCGACGCGGGAAGTGTGACCGCGCTCGAGCATCAAACAGGAGCGCCCGGATTCACCTTCTCGTTGGGAACGGACGGCACTGGTAGCGAGAGCTTGATAATCCGGGCGGGGGGTTTCCGCCGTCCAAGCACAGAAGAAACGCGGCTTGTCCGCGAGCGCGAAGCCGGGAACTGGCGAAGTGACGAAGACCTGGAAATGAACGGCCCGGAAGTGTTCGCCTTTACCCTGCGAGAAGTTCCGCAGATGATCAGCCGGATCCTTGGCCAAGTCGGTTGGAAACCAGAAGACGTTGACGCGTTCGTCTTCCATCAAGCAAACAAATTCATGCTAGACTATCTATGTAAAAAGTCCGGGATTCCGACAGAACGCGTTCCGACCTCATTGGAGTTTTATGGGAATACAAGCTCTGCGTCGATTCCTTTGACCATTGCCTCAAAGTTGCGAGATCGTCTACTGGTAGATCCAATGGACGTGGTATTGGCAGGCTTTGGAGTAGGATGGTCCTGGGGAGCGGCAGCAGGCAGAGTTGGCCCGACGTGCGTCCTGCCGGTGATCGAGATTGAAGACGACGCGTCAACCGATAATGGGTCACTCGAAGACGGATCAGTTCAACGCTCGCGGAAAAGCCATTAAGAACGTAGACTAGAAGCCGGGCTTCTCGTGTCCAACTGTTGCCATGGAATCAAATATTTCACCGCGATACTACTTCGACGCGGAAATTTTCGAGGCGGAGAAGGAAAAGATATTCCGCCGGACGTGGGCGTTCGTCGGCTTTAAGAACCAACTGGCGCGGCCGAATGACTTCCTCACCCTCCGTGTCGGCGAAGTCCCCGTCGTCGTACAGAACGTCCAAGGCGAAATAGTTGCCTTCCTCAACGTGTGTTCACACCGGTTTTCGATCATCCAGACTCAAGCTGCGGGGAGTCGACCGCTTATGTGCCCGTATCACGGTTGGTCGTATGACGGCGAAGGGACGCCAACTGGGATCCCGAAACGGCCGTTATTCAAGGATTTCACTCATGATGAATTGCGTGGGATGCGGCTCCGAAAGTACCGAACGGAGTTCTGCGGGAATATGGTGTTCGTGTCACTAGCCGATACCGCCCAAGATTTATCAGACTTCCTTGGCGAATTCTATGAGGAGCTGGCGAGCATCTCAAATAGCCTCGGGGATTGCGTTGATGTGAACGAACTTCAAATCTGCGCGAATTGGAAGGTCGTCGTGGAGAACGCGCTAGAGGGATACCATGTCACTCTCATCCACGCGAATACGATTAAGAAACTGGGCGGAAAAGAGCGGAAATTCGATTTTTCGAATTGCCATTCCCGGGTGGATTCGGAGCTTGTGAATCGGAACGCAGCTCTCGGCCGCATCGAATCGATGTTTGACGCTCGCAGCTATTCGATTGATGGTTATCGACATTTTCTTGTCTTTCCAAACCTGCTCGTTTCCACGACGCATGGGACTTCTTTCAATTTCTCAATGGTTGAGCCACTGACTCCCGCCATCACAAAGTTCACGAGCCATGTATACACTGCGGTCGTACGGGAAGATGCCAATAAGTCGCTTCTTAACGCCTACGGGAAGACGCTCGCCCAGTTTAACCGTGACGTCTTCTCGGAGGACAAGGCGATCTGCGAAACCGTGCAACTCGGAGTGCGTTTTACTCCTTATCAGGGAATGTTAAGCGAGGAGGAAGGTCGAGTGCATGCTTTCCAAAAGAACTATATCGGAGGAATGGGCAATGACTGATCACCCGATGGACATGTCCGGACGCCGAGTACTCGTGGCGGGCGCATCCTCAGGTATCGGGCGGGCAACGGCTATATTCCTGAGTGAAATGAATGCGCGCGTCGTGTTGGCGGGTCGAAATGAGCAGCGCTTGGCTGAGACCCGATCAATGCTTTGCGGCGACGGACATTCCGTGTTAACTTATGATTTGTCCGATGTTGACGGCATTGATGCGTGGTTAGGTGAGTTGACCGCTCAGTCGGGGCCGTTGCACGGCTTGGTCCATTCCGCTGGCATCGGCGCCCACACCCCGGTACGTTACCTGAGCAAACGGGGAATCGAAGACGTGTTTCGTGTGAATTATACCTCGGCTGCTCTGCTGGCAAGCGCGTTTCGAAAAAAGGGGCGATTCGAAAAGCCATCGAGTCTGGTGTTTATCTCCTCCGTCGCCGCGCTGGTCGGGCAAGGTGGGCTGACCGTCTACGGCTCAACCAAGGCGGCGCTGGTCGCTATGGTTAAGTGCATGGCGGTTGAGTTGGCGGCGGACGGCATCCGTGTGAACTGCGTAGTCCCTGGGCATGTGATGACGCCGATGGTAGAGGTGGCACAGAGCAAAATGCTCCCGGAACAAATCAAGGCGCTTCACGACAAACACCTATTGGGCATTGGTGACCCGAAAAGTGTCGCCCAGTCGATCGGATTCTTACTGGCGAGCACAGGGAGTTGGATCACGGGCACATCGTTGGTTGTCGATGGTGGGTTCACCTGCACCCGGTAAAACCTGCCAACGAGGTAGCGTAAATCGATGCCCAAGGCGACGCTCATCGCAATAGAGTATTATCTTCCCGAAGCGGTCGTCAGTAATGAGGATCTGGCACGTGCCTTTCCCGAGTGGACTGCGGAGAAAATTTATCGCAAGCTTGGGATTCGAAGTCGCCACGTCGCTGGACCCGACGAATTGGCTAGCGACTTGGCCGTCGCTGCTGCCGACAAGCTCCTTCAGTCGGGCGTCTGTAGCGCCGGCGATATCGATTACCTCGTTTATTGCACCCAATCACCCGATCACCTACTCCCCACAACGGCCTGTGTGATTGCCCATCGTTTGAAAATCCCCAGCCATTGCGGCGCGATCGACATAAACCTCGGCTGTTCGGGTTACGTTTATGGGCTGGGCATCGCGAAGGGGTTGATCGAGAGCCGGCAAGCCCGTCGGGTACTCCTGATCACCGCCGACACATACAGCAAGTTTCTGCGCCCTGATGACAAGGGCACAAGGACGTTGTTTGGTGACGCGGGAGCCGCGACCCTGGTCGGCGCGGTTGAGGCGGAGGATGAAATAATCGGTCCGTTCGTCTATGGCACGGACGGCGAAGGAGCGCGGCACTTGATCGTTGAGCCTGGCTTCTTCCTGTCGTCCTCTAAACGTTGCGGAGCGCAGACTGACCGGTCGGATTGCCGCGACGGAGAGCGGACCCTTCACATGGACGGACAAGAAATCTTCGCCTTCTCATCTAGGATTGTTCCGGCAGTGGTGAACGAACTTCTCTGCCGAGGGGAAACGACCGCCGAAGGCATTGACGTGATCTGCTTTCATCAAGCGAACAGCTTTATGCTCGAATACCTGAGGACCAAGTGCCATCTGCCGAAGGAGAAGTTTGTCATCGACATGGAAATGACTGGCAACACGGTTTCTTGCACCATACCGATCGCTTTAAAGAACCGTTCCGTCGCCGGACGCCTTAGAGCCGGAAATCGAGTGATGCTCGTCGGATTCGGCGTCGGCTTATCGTGGGGGGCTTGCCTCATTCGATGGGATATGGCGGCGCCTTCGCGATCATCCATGAGTTAGCGGATTGGCTCAAGCTGAAAACAGACTCGGGTCCCGGCGGCAGAAATGAAAAAGTCAACTAGTTCGGATGCCATTCAAGAGGCTGGCGATAAGACTGGTCTTGCGATTTTCGGTGGAAATCCGACATTCGCCGAGGCGTTGCACGTCGGCCGACCGAACATCGGGGACAAGAAACGTTTGCTTGACCGCATTTCGGACATGATCGACCGAGCTTGGTTGACTAACTCGGGCCCCCTCGTCCAGGAGTTCGAGAAAGTCGCTGCCGACAAACTTGGGGTGAAGCATTGCATCGCGATGTGCAACGCGACCATCGCCCTCGAGATAGCGATCCGGGCCGCAGGCTTGTCAGGCGAAGTGATCATCCCTTCTTTCACATTCATTGCCACCGCCCATGCATTACAGTGGCAGCAGATAACGCCCGTGTTCTGCGACGTCGCGCCCGGTACGCATCACATTGATCCGGGGAAAGTCGAAGAACTAATAACCCCGCGGACAACCGGTCTAATTGGCGTTCATACATGGGGCGAGCCATGTGACGTCGGAGCCTTGCACTCCATTGCCCGAAAACGAGGATTGAAGCTTTTTTTTGACGCGGCGCACGCGTTTGGATCCGTTCATCATGGCAGGCCAATCGGAGGGTACGGTTACGCAGAGGTGTTTAGTTTTCATGCGACAAAGTTCCTCAACGCGTTCGAGGGAGGAATGGTTTCCACCAACGACGACGAATTGGCGGGTCGAATCAGGCTCATGACGAATTTCGGATTTGCTGGCTACGACAACGTCATCTACATTGGAACGAACGGTAAGATGAGCGAAGCGTCGGCCGCCATGGGCCTCACAAATCTGGAATCCGTAGCAGAGTTTATTGCCAGAAACAGGCAAAACTACCTAGACTACTGTGACGGCCTAAAAGGAATACCCGGCATCAAGCTGTGGCGATACAGTGAAACCGAAAGTCGAAACTTTCAGTATATCGCTGTCGAGGTGGACGTAGCCGTTTTCGGACTTACCCGCGATCAATTAATGGCCATTTTGTGGTCCGAGAACGTGTTGGTCAGAAGGTATTTCTTTCCCGGATGCCATATGATGGAGCCTTATCGGTCGTTCTACCCTCACGCCCGCCTACTATTATCAAACACCGAGCGACTCTGCGATAGGATACTGTTATTCCCGACAGGTACGTCGATCGCCCAGTTCGACATCGCCAAAATCTGCGGGATTGTAAAAGATTGTAACGAACTCGCGAGCAGTTTGGCGTCGCTAATCCCTTCGCGGGTTGGCGTCGGCATTTCGCCCATCAGCAAACGATGAGGTATGTGGCGCCGATGGGCTCCAACTGGTCCAAGCTTCGACATGAATTCTCGACCCGCAATCGCAGCCGCACGCAACGCGCTAAAAGTCGTTTTGACTTTGGCCCACGGAATAAAACTGGCGTCTATCGGTCGCATAAAAGTCGTTCACTTATTTCATAACGACAAGTTTACCGCCCCTTTCGTTGGGCTGATCAACAGTAGTTTTGACGCCGAAGAACACGTTTTCATAGTAGACGGAGGTGGGTCGGCAGACCTTTTCAAGATACCCAAGGGGCCGAATGTGATAGTCACGACGCATCTATCCACCACGTTTGAAACTCTCGTTAGATTCTGTTGTGCCCGTGCCCGACAGGTGATTCTGCACGGACTGTTCAACGATCGAATCGCCCGCGTTGTTGACAGCAAAACTTCGGTTGCGAAAAAGTCGTGGTGGCTGATATGGGGTGGAGATCTTTATTCTGATATTGAACGCAATCCCACGGGATCCGCAAGAAATCGTCGGATTTTTAGATCAATCCGTGGCGCGTTGGTCGTTGCGCCCGGAGACTTTGACATCGCGGCGCGAGCGTACGGCGCCCGTCCACCACATTTCGTGGTGCACTATGTGAATCCTGTCTCTATGAAGGACCTTCAGCCGAGAGCAAGGGGCATTTCCGAGCCACCGGTCATTCAGATAAACAATTCCTGCGATACCAGTACGTTGGAGGTCATTGAATGGCTTCGTGCGCTGGATCAGCCGGGAATGAGGATCCGAGTCATTCATTCTTACGGTGAAATGGACGCCTCGGATCTAATCGAAAGACGCGGAACGGAGGCTTTTGGTGACCGTTTTGAAGTCATTAGGGAGTATATGAGTCCAGCCGCGTATGGTAAGTTCTTATCCGAGAATGATATTCTGATCATGAATCAGAGACGTCAGCAAGGTTTAGGGAATATCGCTGCCGCCCTCCAGGTGGGAACAAAGTTGTACGTGCGCCGAGACGTGACAACATGGGCATATTTGGCGGATCAACTGGGGATGAAGTTATTCGATACGTGCCAACTATGTCGTGAGACATCATCGTCGCTCACAGAGTTCAACGAGAGTGATCGTGCGTTAAATCGCTTGAGAGCGAGTAACACGGGGTCCACAAATTCGCTGATTGAGAAATGGAAGACGGTCTTTGAGTTCGACTCGGAAACGCGAGCGCCTCTTGAATCAGCTTCGGCAAAACGGGTTTGAGCGACGAGCCAACTGTTGCCGTGCAGTCCACCCACAGACTTTGGGCCGCAGCGCAAGTGCTGATGGCAAAGCATCCGGACCTGGCGCCGGCTTGCGGCCGGATGGTTAACAAACGTTCGATACCCGCGCAAGTCCGCCGCAAAGGTCGGAATAATGGTTGGAAAAACCGCATTTCCCTACATCTTCTGCGCTACCGCCCCGGCTTTCTCGTGCATCTTATTCAAGATGAAAAGATCTCTGCAAACAACGGTCTGATCCAAGTCCTGCGTCAGGTTGCGGCAACCTCGGCGTGCGAAGCGTATCGGGATCACTTGGAGGCGGCGCAGCGTCACCGGCTGGCGGCGATTCGTCTGCTGAGTGCGGCTGAAAGCGGAGCGTCGCGCGATGAGCTTGAGCGACTCCATCAAGAGGACGTCTCGGCGTACACAGCCTTGTCGCGTGCTATGGCAAGCTTCTTTGAAGTCGCCGGCAAGCGCAAGGCCCCCTGATCCGCGTTGGCCTAGGTCAATAAGGACGCTAGCGCGCCCGGTTCAGCGATGTGCCAACAAGGAGATGCGGCGGACCGGCGCAACGGGCCCCGCGGCGGTGGCTGCCTGTTTCGGGTGTACCCAGGCGGCCTTTGCGATGCTCGACGCCTGGCGGCTTCCCTATATCAACCTCTGCACGCTGAGTACCCCGGCGCTTCGCGCCAAGGTGGACACTGCGATTGCGGCCGCACCGGGAGACCTGCGGCAGTTCACCTATGACGGCCATCGCTTCGGGCAGTTGGCCGCGATGGATCTGGCGCTCGAGCATGAAGGTCTCGCAGTTCGAGGACGTCCCCACCGACGTCCGCGCCGTCTGGCTGGGCTTCATTCACAGCAGCGTGCTGGCGTACGAACTGGTGTCGGAAATCTGCCGCACGCATCCGGTGAAAGGCGTCGTCCACCACAACGATTATTCCCTGAACCTCGGCGCTCGGTTGGCCGTTGAGCGGCACGGCGGGTCGGCGATCAGCCAGACCCATGCGTCGCACCGGAATATCGACCGGCGGAACATCTGCCTCCGGACCTCCGTCGGTCCGGCGACTTATACAAACCAGGTTGAAGCGTGGCCGCTGTTCCGCGAGTTGGCGCTGACGCCGGCCCAGGTGGAGGACGTGGGCCAGGACATTCTGCTCCGGCTGGAAGGGCGGGGCTCGCACACGTTCTCCCCGGGCAGGGAGGCTGTTTCAGAAGACCCGCGCCCTGGGTTGGGGTTGTCGCGGAAGCGGCTGATCGTCGCCTACACCAGCAGCATGGATGAGATGGTGGCGACAAGCATGACGGCCGCCGGCATGGGGCTCGAGGATCGGAAGGGGTGCCAGACGTTCGGCGACCAGATCGGCTGGCTGAAGGCGCTGATCAACTTTGTTCAAACCCGCGACGACGTGCAACTGGCGGTTCGCATTCACCCGCGGGAGGGGGCTAAAAGCAAAGGGGGCGGCAATGTCGCATCGCAGCACCTCACACGCCTGCGCGCCGCCTTCGATCGCCCGATCCGGGACGTCAAATTCTTCTGGCCGGACGACCCGGTTTCGAGCTACAACCTTGGGGAACTGGCGGATGTCGTCACTTTCAGTTGGAGCACGATCGGGCTGGAAATGGCGAGGCTGGGCGTGCCCGCGATCGCCAGTTCGAAGGATGTCTCGTGGTTCCCGCACGATGACTTTCTAGAGTACGCGGACTCCCCGGAAGCGTACTTCGACGTCCTCCAGGCGCTGCTGGCCCGCGAGCCCTTATTGGCGACCGTGGCCCGCGCCTTCCGGTGGTATCACCTGATGCACCTGGGGACTTCGATCTCATTTTCAGACGTGATCCTTCGCGCCGACCAAAATTGCCTGCCGGACTATAAGACGCCGCGGGAGGCGGAGACGGTCGAGCGTATCGTCGTTGGCGGCGAGCCTCCCCTTCAGATCAATCTGTCGCGTCAACGGGCGGCGCAGCGCGACGGCGCCGCAGCGGCCGAAGCGGCCGCGATCCGGCGGCAGATCCGCCGCGTTCTCCGCTATTTGTTTACCGGCCAGTCGGGAGAAGATGACTATGCGCTCGTCGTTTCTCCCGATGGGGATGTGCCGGCCGCGGTGGATGGGGCGACGAACGCGGCGACCGGGCAGCCCCCGGCGGCCGTCCTCCAGGTGGACGGGCAGATGGCGCGCTTCCGCTTCGGCGGACATGTTCACCAGCACCTGTCGCCGATGGCGGCGCGGCTGGCGCGGCTCCTGTCCGGCACTGACGGCGCGGCGGCCGCACAGACGCGGCCGCCGGCGGCTCTATCGATCGCCGACGTCTAAGTCGAGGTGACCGCCCCGGATGAAGTTCCTCTTCGTCAACACCGACTACGACGGGTTCACCGAATCGTTATACACCGCCTCGCCCGGGCTGGAGCATGCGTCGTACGACCAGCAGCTCGAAGCGCGAACAAAGACCCTCTTCGGCCTCGCGGATTTCTACCCTTCTAACCTCCAGGCGCTCGGGCATGAAGCCGCTGAGGTTCATATCAACAATTGGCGGCTCCAGCAGGCCTGGGCGCGGAGCGCGGAACACGCCTCCCCCTTACGATCCGGTCGCCGCTCAAGTATCTGGTCAACTACGAGTCCCGGCGGAACGACTGGCTGCTGGAAGTCTTCGAGCGCCAGGTGATGGAGTACCAGCCGGACGTACTTCTGAGCCATGACCTCCATCTGATCCCCGCGACGCTCTGGGGGAGATTGCGCGGCCACGTGCGGCTGCTTGTCGCCCAGATCGCGTCGCCCCTCCCGCCGATCCGGCAGCTCCAATCGTTCCAGTTGATCCTCTCGTCGCTCCCGAACTTTGTAGCGCGGTTCCGGGAGATGGGGATTCCATCCGAGTTGTTCCGGATAGGGTTTGAGTCCTCCGTCGCGAACTTAATCCCGCGGGACAAGCGGGATATCCCTGTCTCCTTTGTCGGGAGCATGTCGCCGGACCACGGCGGACGGCGTGATTGGCTGGAGGCGGTTTGTTCACAGTGCGACGTGCAAGTGTGGGGCCAGGGGGCCGAACTGCTCCCTCCCTCGTCCGCCATCCGCCGCGCGCACCGAGGGGAAGCGTGGGGGGCGGAGATGTACCGCATCCTCGGCCGCTCGGTCATCACGCTCAACCGCCACATCGACCTGTCGGAGCAGTTCGCGAACAACATGCGACTCTATGAGGCGACGGGGATGGGCGCGGCGCTCGTGACGGATCGGAAGGTCAACCTCGGCGATATGTTCGAACCGGACGTTGAAGTGGCCGCGTACGATGACACCGCCGGCTGCCTGGCGTTGATCGATCGCCTTCAAAGGGATCAGCCACGGGCGGAGGCGATCGCGATGGCGGGGCGGTCGCGAACTTTGCGCGACCACACGTACCGGAAGCGCATGGAAGAACTTGTTAGGATCGTGCGGCGGTATCTCTGATCGCCGCCGCGAAGCAACGGGCGTGCTTCGCATCGGTTCGAATCACACGGCGACGTTGCGGAGCCGTGGGATTCCTGACTTCGTAACGAATCGTACCAGGGTTCGGGCGAGGACAAGAGAAGGAGTGAGTTCTCGCTCGGCGGTAAGTTATGTCAGAGGGCGAAGAATCCTTCCGCGGCCAGAGCGTCCTGATCACCGGCGGCGTGGGCTTTATCGGCTCGAACCTTGCGCGCAGGCTCGTCGGCGTGGGCGCACGGGTCACGCTGGTGGACAGCCTGATCCCCGAGTACGGCGGCAATCTCTTCAACGTGGCGGGGATCGAATCGCTCGTCAACGTGAATATCTCCGACGTGCGGGACGAGCACAGTTTCCGATATCTCATCCAGGGGCAGAAGTACCTGTTCAACCTGGCCGGGCAGACGAGCCACCTGGACTCGATGCACGACCCGTATACCGACCTGGAGATCAACTGCCGGGCGCAGCTCTCGATCCTGGAAGCCTGCCGGAAGTACAACCCCGACGTTCGCGTCGTCTTCGCCAGCACCCGCCAACTTTACGGCAAGCCGGACTACCTGCCAGTTGACGAGCGGCACCTGCTTCGCCCGGTGGATGTCAACGGCATCAATAAGATGGCCGGCGAGTGGTATCACATCCTCTACAATAACGTCTACCAGATTCGCTCCTCGGCCCTTCGGTTCACGAACACGTATGGGCCGCGGATGCGTGTAAAGGACGCGCGCCAGACGTTCCTCGGGATCTGGGTCAGGCTGCTCGTCGAAGGCAAACCGTTCGAGGTGTGGGAGGGACATCAGTTGCGCGACTTCCTGTTCGTCGAAGACGCGGTGGATGTCCTATTGGCGGCCGCGGTGAACGAAGCGGCCGCGGGGCGGATCTTCAACGTCGGCGGTGAGCCGCCGATCAGCCTCAATGACCTTGCCGATCTTCTCGTTCGGGTCGCCGGGGGCGGCGACTTCACGCGGCGCGACTACCCGGCCGAGCGAAAGCGGATTGACATCGGCGATTACTATACGAACTTCGACCTTGTCACCTCCGTCACCGGCTGGCGGCCGCGGGTGACGCTCGAAGACGGCCTGCGGGCGACGATGGCCTTCTACCGCGAAAATTTGGCCCGATACCTCTAGCCGACGCGCCTCGTCATGATCCCGCAGACCGACCCCAAAGCCTCGTACCTGGAGCATGGTCAGGAGATCGACGCCGCCATTGCAGCCGTGCTCGCGGGCGGCCGCTATATTCTGGGTGGCGAGGTCAGCGCGTTTGAGACCGAGTTTGCGGCCTTTTGCCATGCACCGGCCGCAGTCGGCGTGGCGAGCGGGACGGACGCGCTGGAACTGGCGCTGCGGTCGCTGGGCGTGGGTGCCGGCGACGTGGTGTTCACCGTCTCGCACACTGCCGTCGCCACCGTCGCGGCGATCGACCGCGCGGGGGCGACACCGTGGCTCGTGGACATCGATCCGATCTCCTTCACGATGTCTTCCGAGCGTCTGGAGGAGGCGGTCAATCGATGTGCGTCGCGGCCGAGCGTCGGGCGGCCGCGAGCGGTTATCCCGGTGCATCTGTATGGGCACCCGTGCGACATGCCGGCCATCGGCCGCGTCGCCCGCGCGAACGACCTGGAGCTGATCGAGGATTGTTCGCAGGCGCACGGCGCGGCGATCGACGGGAAGAAGGTCGGCACGTGGTCGCGGCTCTCGGGCTTCAGCCTTTACCCGACCAAGAACCTGGGCGCCATCGGCGACGCCGGCGTGATGCTTGCGGCCTCCGCCGAACTGGCGATGCGGGTGAAGGAGCTTCGCGAGTACGGCTGGCGCGAGCGGTACGTGAGTGCGGCGGCGGGCGTCAACTCCCGGCTCGATGAGCTGCAGGCGGCCGTTCTTCGGGTCAAGCTGCGGTCATTGGGACAGGACAACCAGCGCCGGCGCGCCATCGCTTCGATCTATGGGCAGCTCCTCGGTGACAGCGGCTTATCGCTTCCGATCGAGCGACCGGGCTGCACGCACGTCTATCATCAGTATGTCGTCCGATGCTCCGACCGGGATGCGATGCGGCGATTCTCTGGCGCAGCAAGGCGTCGGCACGGGGGTCCACTACCCGCTGGCCGTCCACCAGCAGCCGGCCTACCGCGAGGCGGCCGGCGCCGATGCGCTTCCCGTGACGGAGCGGGCCTGTCGCGAGATCTTCAGCCTCCCGATGTTCCCCCAACTGACGGACGACGTCCCGCACATCGTCGCGAAGGCCATCCTGAAATGCCGATCGACGTAGTCAATCCTTTGACGCGGCCCGTGAAAGGCGCCGGCGAAGCGGCTCCGCCGGCGCGAGCCCAGCCGGCGGCCGTCGAGCACTTCTGCACGCTGTTCGACATCAATTTCCTCCCTTTCGGGCTGGCGCTGCACGCGTCGCTTGAGCAATGCTCGCCGGCGTACCACCTGTGGGTCCTGTGCATGGACGAACAGGTGGAGCGCGCGCTGACGGACTTGTGCCTGCCGAACGTCTCGCTCATTCCGCTTCGGGAGGTCGAGACGCCGGAACTGCTGGCGGTCAAGCCGGGCCGGACCAAAGGGGAGTACCTGCTGGACGCTTTCTCCTTTCATACACGACGCCGTTTTCGCGAGGGCACCAGACGCCGACCGCGTCACGTACGTGGATTCCGACCTCTATTTCTTTGCCGACCCAGCGCCGCTCCTGCGCGAGCTGACGGACAGCGGCAGACATGCCATGATCACCGAGCATGCCTATGGGCCGGAGCATCAGTATCACGAAAAGTTCTCCGGCCGGTTTTGCGTCCAGTTCCTGACCTTCCGCCGAACGCCGGAAGCGGCGGCGATCATTCGGTGGTGGCGCGACCGGTGCGTCGAATGGTGCTTCGCCCGCCCGGAGCCGGGCCGCTTCGGCGATCAGATGTACCTCGACCAGTGGCCAACGCTCTTTCCCAGCTCTGTTCACATCCTTCAGCAGAAGGACAAGGCTCTGGCGCCGTGGAACGTCGAAGCCTACGAACGCGCGAGCGGTGGAGCGCCCCTTAGCCCGATCTTCTATCACTTCCATTCTCTTCGCTTCGCCAATACGACCGAACTGCGGCTCTTTGCCGAGTGTTATCGTGTCCGGAAGCAGGGAATGGGGTTGTATCACCGATACCTGGGGTCCCTCCGCTCCTGCATGAAGCAGGCGTGTGGCAAAGGGTTCGCTCCGTCCGGCCCCATCGGGCGGCCGACGCCATTGCGGCCGATCGTCCGCTGGTGGCTCCGGCTGCGAAGGAATTTGGTGCTCGTGCCGATTCAAGGCTGGCTAACGAGTTGACCTCGCCTGCTTTGTCTTGCCTCGAACTAATGTCAGCGCCAACAACATGACCCCCACCGAGGCAGCGTCACAACCCAACGAGGCGGCCGTCGCGACCGCGGCTTACGAGGCGCTGCCGAGCATCTCAATCGTTGTCCCGAACTTCAACGGCGGCAAGACGATTGGCCTCACCCTCCGCAGCCTGGTCGAACAGGCATACCCTCGCCTCGAGATTATCGTGGTGGATGGCGGCTCAACCGACAACAGCGTCGATGTCATCCGCCAGTACGAGCGACACATTGCCTGGTGGGTCAGCGAGCGCGATGGGGGGCAGTCCGAAGCGATCAATAAGGGATTCGCCAAGGCAACCGGCGAGGTGATGAACTGGCTCTGCAGCGACGACCAACTCACCCCCGGCGCCTTATGGCGGATCGCAAACATTTTCCGGGGAAATGCCGAGATTGACGTCCTTGCCGGCCGATGTCAGCAAATCGACCTCACTGGGGAAGGGCGGTCCTTTCTGATGTCGCCGGATATATACCAGGATCTAGTAGTTCGGAATTCGATCGCTCAGCCAAGTTGCTTCTATCGCCGCCGGGTACTGACCCGCCCTGGACCTCTCGATGTCGCCTTTCACTACGCGATGGACGTCGAGCTTTGGGCCTACTTCCAATCGATTGGGGCGACATGGTCCGTGACTGACGAAGTGCTCAGCATCTTTCACCGTTCTGCAACGAACAAGACGACCGTGGGAGGCGAGAGAATTGTTAAAGAGCTAGGTTTGATCTATGAGCGGTATGGCGGGGACCGCATTCCACTCAGCTACTGGTACCTTCGCTTCCGTTTCCCGATGGAGCGACTCAACAGACGCCTTCGGAACAAAGCGTTCGAGTGGCTTCTGTTCCGTCCCTGGCGGGTCCTCACCACACTCGTTCTGTCGCCATTTTATGGCATGAAGAGAGTCCGGTTGATGGATTGGAGCAATTGGCTCGACGGGTAACGCCCTTCGGCTCTGCGGACCTTGCAGGCCCGAGTTAGAAGAGTCAGATGTGCATCAGCGTAATCATCCCGACCTTTAATCGAGGCTATTGCTTAGCCGAGGCTATTCGTTGCTTAATTGCACAGACGCTTCGTCCTGAAGAGATAATTGTCGTTGACGACGGCTCGACCGATGACACAGAAGCTGTCGCGGCAGCTTTCAGCGGGGACGTCAGATATATTCGACAAGAGAACCTTGGTCTTCCAGCAGCCCGTAACACCGGTCTTCGGAGCGCAACGAAGAAATACGTCCTTTTCCTCGACTCCGACGACCTGCTTGCGTACCCGTCTACCCTAATGGAGATGGCTGCGGCCGCCGAGGCGCGGCCGGACGTCGGTGCGGTCGTATCCGGATGGTCCGAAGTTAATATGCAGGATGGTCGCGAAATGCACCGTTTCGCGCCCCCACCCGTCGAGGGGGACCTCTTCCATCGACTGTTGATGACTAACATTGCTCCGGTACATGCGTTTCTCGTCCGGCGCGCCACATTGGTCGGCTTCTCCTTCGATCCGTTTCTCAAGTCATCTGAGGACTGGGATTTCTGGTTGAGGTACGTACTGCGGGGGAACCGAATGGCTGCCGTGCCGGGGCAGCACGCGATTTACCGCAGGCACAGTGGCGCGATGAGTGAAAACTCGTGGCGTATGTTTGAAACATTTATCAAAGTCCTTCTCCGCAGCGGCTCGTACCATCGAAATTGCCCGCGATGCCAGCGGATTGTGCGGGCCGCGACGCGGCGCCGAACGCTCGACATGATTTACGCCGAAATATTTGTGAAGCCGAGAACCCCTGAAAGCCTCCGGACTCTGGGGTGGACCGTTGCCAAAATGGTCGCGACCGCAACTCGCGTGGATCATCAAATGCCGAGATTTCTGGCGCTGCGTTGCATGGGCTGTATCCCCAAGAAGGCGCCGATCATCATCTCGTTCGGTTCGACCGCATTACCTCCAATCAAATCCGATCCCGCCGACTTGGCGGATCAAGAGCTCGATTCTCTGCAGTGATCAACCTCGCCGTTGCTGGGAGCCCGTAAATTGCAGCCTGTCCCGCCGTCTCATCGACACTTCGAAACCTCCCCCAAATCTTATGCACGACGGTGAACTGACGGCCCGATCGATCGTCTTCCCCAGCGCCCCCGGCGCCCGACAGTCGCTCTATTTCAACGCCGACCCGAACGCTCTTTTCGGCATTGAGAGCGGAGGGCTGGCGCTCGCGGCCGGCGGTTGGGCATCCACCGACACATTCTTCAACATCTTCCCCACGGCGCGATTCGCGAAATACACCATCGTGCGGCGTCTTGCGCTGGAACTGGACGTGGCCGGTGATTGCCAAGTGCGTGTCGAATTCGCTTTCGCCGACGGCGCGGCGGCGCGAGAGGCAATCATTCTACGCCGGACATCCGGCATGCGCGATGTGGCGAACCAACCGTTGATCGTACGGATCGACGCACCGATCGACTCTCTCGGTCATGTCTGCTTCTTTCGCGTGGAAGCGACTTCGGCCTGTACGATTCGATCTGCGCGCTTCGTTGTATCGGAAGCGAGAGGCCTCCCCCAGGTTGTGAGGTTCTTTTTCTCGATTACGACGTTCAATCGGCAGGGGCCGCTGGAACGGAATGAAGCGGCGATCGCGAAGTGGGCGGGAGAAAACCCGGAGACGGCTTCTGCGTTCCACTTCGTTGCCGTGGACAATGCGCGATCGATTTCCCGCGACAGCCGATTCTTCAGAGTCATTCCCAACGGGAACCTCGGTGGAGCGGGAGGCTGCGCGCGGGGGATGATTGAAGCCCTCCGCGAGCCCGGCCGGTACACCCATTTCGTGATCTGCGACGACGACATACTGATCGACCCGGCGATGCTCGCCAGCCTGCACGACTTCCTGCGGCTGCTGCGAGAACCGCAGGTCTGTGTCGCGGGGTCGATGATGCGGATGGAGAGCCCGTGCATTCAGCACGAGTTCGGCGCGACCTATCGCAGCGGCCGCTTCGCGTCGCTCCGGCGCGACGTTGACCTGCGCGTCCGCCGTATGGTGCTGCTTAACGAATCCGACGAGCGCATTGACTATGGCGCCTGGTGGTTTTATTGCGCCCCGATGACGGCGATCGAGCGGCATGGTTTGCCACTCCCGTTTTTCCTCCGTTTTGACGACGTCGAGTTCTCAATTCGGCAATCGACGCCCGTCATCACGCTGAGCGGCGTCGGCGTGTGGCACGATTCGTTCGAGACGAAGGACACGCAGATCGCGCAAGGCTACTTTTCGGCCCGCAACGCTCTGATCTGCGAGGCTTGCCGCCACGGCCCAACGGTGACGGCTCTCGCGGCGGGAGTGATTGAGGTCGTGTGGGGGATGCTTCACGCGCTCTCGACCTTCCAATACCGCCGCTGCGGCCTGGGGATAGAGGCCATCCACGATTTCCTGAAGGGCCCGGAGCATGTCTTCCAACTCGACACGATCGCGCGGATGAAGGAGCTTGCAGCGACTCGATACACCTATGAGCCTATCGACGCCGCCGCCCGAGCGGCGGCCGAGCCCTGCGAGCATCCGTTCCATGACAACTATTCATCGCCCAGCCGCGAGCCTCTCGCGCATATGCTGCTGCGGGTGTTGACGCTCAACGGCCACCTGCTCCCAGGCCATCGCTTGCGGATCGTCCCGATCGATTGGGCGCGGGCGGTCTATTTTTTCGGCAGCCGCCGCGTCCTGGTGGTGGACCCGGCAAGTGGGAAAGGGTACTCCGTCGGGCCGTCGCTCCGACAACTGGTCGCTTCGACCGGGCAATGCGCCGCGGCACTTGCTCGCCTGGCCTTCCACTGGCCGAACGTCGCCGAGCGATACCGCGCCGGATATGGGTACTACACGTCGGTCGCGTTCTGGGAGAAGCGGCTTGGCGTGCCATCGGTTAACCGCTCGGTCGAGCCGAGGACGCCAGCCGCTCTGCAGTTGACGACCGACCTAGCCACGCCCGCAGAGCCCGGCGCATGATCCGCGGCCGCGACGTCCGTGACTACAAACTAGCCGAACGACGCACCGACCCCGAGAGCCCCTCTCGGGGTCGCGTTGTTTCAGCACCGACCGCCGCGGATTGTGGACGCCACCGCCCAATCTGTGCTCTGGTCCCTGGTTCGACGCATGTCCCTGTCCAGCACCCGGTTCGTGACGTTCATGGCCCTCGACGTCCCCATCGTGCTCTGGCCCACGCTGCGTCATTCGAGAACTCGGCCCAGAGAATGGACGTGCCTTGATCGCCGTGGCCTTTAGCGTTGCCCGCTGCATCACCACAATATGTGATGGATCAGTTTGGACCGTTGGCTGCTCTGCGCAGACGACGCGAAGAGCAACGCGAAAAATGCTCGCACGACCCGCTGGCGATAGATCCCACCGCTATCCAAGATCGTCCCGCTTGCTCACGAGATGATCTGGAAGTGGACTGTCGCGAACTGGCTCGCCGGTCCCCTGGCGTATTTGCCGCTGAAAGCTTGGACAATTAACGTATAGCGTCCGGGAGTGAGGCCGTTTTTGTGCATCCAATGCTCGGCATCGCCAAGTGTGAGTGGATTCGAATTTGCGATGCCAACGTATTTGCCATTGAGGCTGAACGTCATGCTCAGCGCGCTTGGCACCGTATAGGCGGCGATGTCCAAAAATGTCAAGCGCAGTTTAGAAAGGCTGACGATCGCACCGTTGTGAAGACGACCGAGCTTCGCTCCGTTCGCCCCATTTAACAAGTCAAAGTGCGTCAACTGGGGCGCGGTCGTTGGCGTCGGTGTCGGCGTCGGAGTGGGGGTTGGTGTCGGCGTCGGTGTCGGAGTGGGGGTTGGTGTCGGCGTCGGTGTCGGAGTGGGAGTTGGCGTCGGCGTGGGCGTCGGTGTCGGAGTGGGGGTTGGCGTCGGCGTCGGCGTTGGCGTTGGTGTCGGAGTGGGCGTCGGTGTCGGAGTGGGCGTCGGCGTCGGAGTGGGCGTCGGCGTTGGTGTCGGAGTGGGCGTGGGCGTGGGCGTCGGTGTCGGAGTGGGCGTTGGCGTTGGTGTCGGTGTCGGAGTGGGCGTCGGTGTCGGAGTGGGCGTCGGTGTCGGAGTGGGCGTCGGCGTTGGTGTCGGTGTCGGCGTCGGAGTGGGCGTCGGTGTCGGGGTGGGTGTCTGAATGACGGTCGCAACGCCAACTGCAGTTGACGCCATGTCGAATTGAGGCGAGTCGGGGTTCCCGATTAGGGCGGAACTGTTGTCCGACCAGATCGGATAGATCATCCCGTTGCGCACATCAAGGCCGGTGTAGTCGCCATACTGGTTAGCTACGGCGGCAGAATCAAGGTTCGCGTTCGTTGCGTCGGAACTCCCCAGGCTTACGGCGACGTTCGACGGAAAGTGGGCGCCGGCGTCGGAACTGACCGCAAGGAAAAACTGGGTCTTTACATTAGCCGGATCGTTGCGGGCGTCGTACCACGCAACGGCGACATTGCCGTTGGAAGGGTCCACCGCAATCGAAGGCTCGAACTGGCTGTTCGAGCCCGTATCGTTGTTGACTTGGACGGGCGAACTCCAGGTAGTCCCGTTGTCATCGCTGTGCAACACCATAATGTTGGTGTCGGCGCTGGTGATTGAAGGTCGGGAAGTAAACGCGAGGTACACACGCCCCTTTGAGCCCTTGTTCATATCCCAGGTGAGGACCGGCTCTGCGTTAACCTGTCGGGTGGCTTGTGCGGGAATGGTGCTGAACCCGCCGACGTTGGTCGCGATTATTGGATTTGCGGCTCCAAAGCTGCCAGCGCTTCCCGATGTGTTGACATTGTAGTAGATTGTCGAAGGTCCCTCGCCGGCCGAGGGAACCTGGTACGTCACTAACACCTGGCCCATGGGCCCAATCGCAATACGACCAAAATTGCCATTTTTCGAGCCGGTCAGCGACACCGGTGCGCTGAATGCCCCCACGGAACCGAGCCCGGCGACCGTCGCAACTGCTGTCGAGATGGTACTGTTCGAGTCGACAAACTTTGCCCAAATTTGCACACCGACGCCGCCGGGCCGGCCCGTGACAAGCCCCGGCTGGTCGAAGTTATTCGCGGCAGCGGTGCCGAATGTGGCGAGGCTTTTAAAAGTTTGGCCCGCATCCGTGCTTAGGAGAATCACGATTCCGCCGGTGGCCTTGTCGATGTAACAGAGGAAGAGGTTCCCGAAGGAATCAAAGACCGCTTTGGGATCACTGAAGGCTACCGGCAGATTATCCTGCTTCCCATCACCGAGAATGCGTGACTTCCAGGAAAGCCCGCCATCCACGCTGAATGCGACTGAAATCCCGACGATGGAGCCCCGATTGTCGGCGGAGTTGGATGCCGAGAACAGCCGCGATGCATCCAGCGGGTCGATCGCTATCGTTCCCTCCGCCTGGTAATCAGTCCGTCGGCTGGTATCCGTTGCCAATGCGTCGATCCCATGCTTCGTATCGTGGACCGTCACGGTAATGGGGTAGGCCGAGGCGCCGCCGATGGCGTAGGTGTGCCCGCCGTTGACGCTGAATGGACTGCCTCCGGTATTTGTGCCGATCGTGCCGGATGATTGCGTCCCATCACCCCAGTTGATGGTCGCGGTGAAGTTACTCGTGATGGCTGTCGGGTCGTTAGAGGAAAAGAGGGCGACGGATCCGCCGAATGGCACCCCCGCGGTCGCGGAGACGGGGGACCCGAGGACGGTCACTCCGTCTGGGACGGCGAGAACGATTGCCTGCGCCGCGGAATCCATCGTGACGGAGTAGGCAATTTCGCCAGTGCCTTTATCGTTGACCGAATCATAAACCGAAATTGATGCGACCTTTCCTGCAACACCAGGGATCGCGTCCCCAACCGACACCACATTCACTTGCGGCTCAACGTTGAAACCGGTCGGCGAATTCGGCTTCAATGGGTTCAGCCCGGCCAGGAAGTCAAGACGCACCGTATAGAGCCCGGTCATTCCCGACACATCGTCGGCGATAAATGCGGCCGTCGCCCCGGGTGACGAAGAATCGGTGGTCCCGCCGACTGCGACTCGTGCATCGGGAACGAACGAAGTGAAAGGACCATTGGTCGGTGCACCCGCCAGGCGTTGAATGATCCATCCCGCGCTGGTGTTGATTGCAGCGAAGATACCTGGTCCCGCGGTCAGATTTGCCAGACCAGGCTTAGTCCCGTCGCTGTATTGAAGTGCCGATTGGGCCGCAGTCAGGTTTGTCGCGCCCGTTTGCGACAGATTGCCATAGAACGTCACGATACGCCCGTCGCGGCTGACCCCAGGCTCCTGCCCCAGTTCGGTAAAGCCCATCGTTGCAGTTGCGATGCCCGTGGACTTGGACAGCCCGAAGTTCCACATGACGATGGGGTCTGTGGAGTTATTGCCCTGGCGAAAGACGACGTCCCCATTGTCGTCAATCACGGGGCGAATGACGTGTGACCCTGCTCCCAGGTCCAGCTGGTTGTAACCGGTCCCGCCGCTGGCGTTTGTGTTGGCGGTGACGAGCAGGGCGTCACCGCTGTTGAGATCCTGTGCTTCGAAGACGATCTGGTTGCTCGTATTGACTGCCGGCACCGATACGGACGCATAGGGGAAGCCGCCCAGGGTCGGATTCCCCTTTGCAACCACGACGTTGCCCGCCGCGTTGCCGTTTGCATCCCACAGACGGATGAACGACGAAGGTCCCGAAACATGATCCTGGGCCACGACTACCGGGCTGCTGGAGTTGTTGACCTGAACGAACGGCTGGAAAATTCGTCCGGTGCTGTTGCTGAACCCACCGACGATGTTCCGCAGCGTCCCGGCAGATCCCTGTCCGACAAATATGGCATTGCCATCCGAATAGGATCCCGTGAACGCGACCTGTCCGAGATCATTGATCGACGGCGTGGAACTGAGCGATGTAATCGCCCGGGAATCGTTAGCTGAAAGTTGCCCCGTCATTGCGACAAGATCATTGGAATACTGGGTGCTGCTCAGTAGAACCCGGCCTTCTAACAACTCAAGCACGGATTCAATCGCTCGCGACAGGCTTTCTGGCTTCCTCCGACCCCGCTGACGTCCGGGCATCGAAGGGTCTGCGTTAGTTTGACCGGCAACGGGGGCCGAACGGTTGATAAGCCGGCGGAGTTTCATATACCAAACCCTTCTGAAATACCCGAGGCCGAGACGTGACCCGAGAGCTGAGGTGACACGACTGTCCGAACGACTGAACGGAAGTCAGGAAAGATCAAGGTATTGCTACCGGAGCATTAAATCAAACTAATTCGCCGAGGTCCGCTCGAATCGCTACGAGGGGAATATAGGGAGAATACATGGGTTATTCCGAGCGTTCCGCGTCTCGCTGCGCGTGCCTTTCGGCGGGGCGCGCCTTCTTTGCTCGCGGCAGTTATCCCCGGGGCCGCTGGGGCCGCGGACGCGAACAAACACGCTCGGCAGCGACCAGAACTTCCGAATCATCGGAACCGTCGTCCCCTGGATAGGAATGTGGCGGCTTCTCCCTCTCCCATGATGCGAAAGTCGCCGCGGCTTGAAGAGGTGATGATCTTCCAGCAGTTCATGTGTGGCCATCTCGCCGGGCCTCCCGCCGACCGCCAGGTAGCAGTTCCCGTTCGTTCGTTCAGACGACGAGCGTGTTGCCAAAGCACTGCCAAGTTTCGCCAACTTTCTGGCGATGGGCAGAGAGGGCGGACCGAAGGAAAACGCGCGAAGAGGTGATTGTCAGCACACTTACGGGAAATGCACTCGGTAGGGCTCGAACCTACAACCCTCGGTTCCGAAGACCGATGCTCTATCCAATTGAGCTACGAGTGCGCCGGGCGAACTCCGTCGGCGGCCGCTTGCGGGGTGGCCAGATGGCCGTGATTATCGCCAGATCGGGGGCGGATTCCAGTCGAGGGGCTGAGCGAATCTGTTTCCGCTGCTGGGGGTGGTACGGGACGGATCGCCGCTCCGGGTCGCTTTGGGAACAGGGCTTGTCCGTTCCGACATTCCGGCTAGAGGGCTATCTATCGCATTGACCTGCGCGGCTGCGGTGCGCGGCCGCTGTTTGGAAGGGGTTCATTCGGCCGGTTCCTTCGCGGATGATCCGCATTACAATGCCAGCGGCCGTTGGGACGGGCCGCGTGTGAAAGGGATCTTGAATGACGCCTTGGCCTGCCGGCATCGGGGTTCGGGTTCGAATGGCAGCCTGCGCGATCGCGTTGGGGATTTTCGGGTTTGTCTGGGGCGCTGAGCCCGGGGGTGGGGCCGCGTCGGAGCCATCGGCGCGGCAATCGACGCATCCAACGACGCGGCCGCTGGCGGAGGGGCCGCCGGGGACGGCTCCTTTGACTCGGCCGGCCTTGGCTGATGCGGGCGATCGAGAAGACGTCGTCTTTCCGTCTGATTCAGGGGTGGTTGACGTCAAGGCGAGCTATGGCGCGAAAGGGGATGGGCGGACGGATGACACGGCCGCGATCCAGAAGGCGCTGGACGAGCATCCGAACCAGGGGGCGATCATTTATCTGCCCAGCGGGGTCTACGTTGTCTCCGACACGCTGAAGTGGCCGCATGGGCCGCGGCCGGGGATGGAGGAGAAGAACACCGTTCTCCAGGGGCAGCGGCGCGAGCGGACGATCCTCAAGCTGAAAGACGCCTGCCCGGGCTACACCGCGGCCGCCAAGCCGAAGGCGATCGTCTGGACGGGGCAGAAGCCGGCGCAGCGGTTTCGCAACGCCGTTCGAAACCTCACGATCGACGCCGGGTCGGGCAATGTCGGCGCGATCGGGCTTCAGTTCATGGCGAGCAACCAGGGGTGTGTGCGCGACGTGACGATCCGCTCGACCGACGGGAAAGGCGCGATCGGGCTCGACATGGGGTACACCGACGAGATCGGCCCGTTACTGGTCTCGGGCGTTTCGGTGGCGGGGTTCGAGATTGGGATCTCGACGCGGAACAGCATCAACAGCATGACGCTGGAGCACATCGCGCTCCGCGGCCAGGGGAAGTACGGCATCTGGAACCGCGGGCAGTGCCTGGGCATTCGCGACCTGACCAGCAGCAACGCCGTTCCGGCACTGTTCAATGATAAGGGGACGGGCCTGGTTGATCTGTACGACGCGCGGCTTGAAGGGACAGGGAACGCCTCGTCGCTCCCGGCCGTTCAGAACGAGGCGTCTCTGCTCGCGCGGAACATCCGGACCAGCGGTTATAAGGTCGCCATCCAGAGCGCCGGCGCCGACAACGGGCCGACCGGCGCAAACGTGCTCGAAGTTCTGCTCCCACCCGGTCCTGAGCCTGTTCGATTCGCCGCATCGCACGCTGAACCTTCCGGTGAAAGAGACGCCGCGCGTTCCGTGGGATGATCTGACCGACTGGGCCGGGCACCAGCAGTTCGGCGGGCACAGCGACGACCGGGCTGACGACACCGAGGCGATTCAGAAGGCGATCGATTCGGGCAAGACGACGGTCTATCTCCCGCGCGGGACCTGGGTCATCGACGGCACGCTCCACCTCCGCGGCCGCCTCCGGAGGCTCATCGGCGCCGAGGGCACCCTGACCGGCAAAGGGACCATCCGCATCGAAGATGGCGAATCCCCGCTGGTCCGCATTGAGCGGCTTCGCATCGCCTACTCGCCCATCTCTATCGAGCAGGCGACCCGGCGGACAGTCGTGATCAGCAGTTGTATCGTCGAGCAGTACGAGGCGACCCCGGAGGCGGCCGGCGGCGATGTATTCATGGAAGACGTCTGCGGCGGGCCGTTCGCGTTCATCCGGCAGAGCGTCTGGGCGCGGCAGCTCAACCCCGAGCAGCCGACGACCAAGATCGTCAACGACGGCGGATCTCTCTGGGTGCTGGGGCTGAAGACCGAACGAGGCGGGACGCTGGTTGACACGCGCAACGGCGGCCGCACCGAAATTGCCAGCGGGTTCTGCTACGCGACCAGCGCGCTGAAGATCGAGCCGATGTTCATCGTGACCGACTCGGCGCTCTCCGTATCGATCGGCGAGGCGTGCTTCAACGGGCATCCGTTCCAGCAGCTCGTCAGTGAAACGCGGGCCCGATCGACGAACGTCCTGAAAAAAGGCGAGGCGCCCGGCCGCGCGGGGGGAAGCATGCTTGCGCTCTACGCCGGCTGGGCGGAAGAACATAAGCCCTGAATGCGCGTCGTTGAAAATCCCCGATGACTCGTCGATCCCGGCCCGAACGGGCTACGATCGAGCCCAAACGCCATTCGTACCCGGCGTCGTCGCTCGAAAGCTCAAGGAAGCCCATGCCCGCCGAACCGACCCACCCGACGCATTCGAACCGACTGGGCCGCGAATCGTCCCCTTACCTCTTGCAGCATCGCCACAACCCGGTCGATTGGTACCCATGGGGGCCGGAGGCGTTCGCGGCGGCGCGGGAGCGGAACGTGCCGATCTTTCTGTCTGTCGGCTACAGCACCTGCTACTGGTGCCACGTGATGGAGCGGCAGAGTTTTGAGGTTGCGGCCGTGGCGGAGGAGATGAACGGCCGCTTCGTCAATGTGAAGGTGGACCGCGAAGAACGGCCCGATGTCGATCAGCTTTACATGACCGCCGTCCAACTGCTGACGCGGCAGGGGGGATGGCCGATGAGTGTCTTCCTCACGCCCGACCTGCGGCCGTTCTACGGCGGCACCTATTTTCCGCCGCAGGACGCGTACGGCCGCCCCGGGTTTGTGACATTGCTGCGCGGGATCGACGACGCCTGGCGGAACCGCCCGGGGGATGTGGAGAAGACGGCGGCGCAGATCACATCGATCCTTCGGCAGCTCGCAAATCCGCCGCCGCCGGAAGCGCCACTCACAATTGACGAAGCGTTCGTTGACGCGCTCACCCAGCGATCGATCGACGACTATGAGCCCAACTTCGGCGGCTTTGGCGGCGCGCCCAAGTTCCCGCGCGAGACGCTGCTCGAACTTCTGCTGGTTCGGCTCGCCGCGTCACAGGCTCCCGCTCCGGCGGCGCCCGACCTCGCGGCCGCCAAGGGGCCGGCTGCCCGCCTGCGGGCGCGGCTGCTCCACACCCTGGACGCGATGGCCCACGGCGGCATCCGCGACCAGCTCGGCGGCGGGTTCCATCGGTACAGCACCGACGCAAAGTGGCTCGTGCCGCACTTTGAGATCATGCTGTACGACAACGCCATGCTCGCCTGGTGCTACGCCGAAGCTTTCGCGCAGACGGGCGATCGGCGGTATGAGGCGGTTGCTCGCGGCGTGCTCGATTTCGTTCTTCGCGAGATGACCTCGCCGGAGGGGGCCTTCTACACCGCCTTCGACGCCGAAGTGGACGCCCGGGAGGGGCTGACCTACCTCTGGACGCCGGCCGAAATCGTCGAGGTGCTCGGGGCAGAAGATGCGCAGCGATTCAATCGCGTCTACGGCGTGGATCGCGGGTTCAACTTCGCTGATCCGCACCATTCCCAGGGGCGCCGGACACGAACATCCTTTACCTCGCCGAGCGCGGCCGCCCGGAGACGCCAGCGCTGCTCGACGAGTCGCTCGCGGCCATGCGGCTCAAGCTTTACGAGGCGCGGCGGCATCGAAAGCAGCCACTGCTGGATACTAAGGTATTGACGAGCTGGAACGCGCTGGCGATCCGGGCGTTCGCCCATGCCGGCCGCGTCTTGAAGGAGCGAACTTACACGGCGGCCGCCGCCCGGGCGGCCGAGTTCCTGCTCTCCCGGCACAGCACGGCCGACGGCGGCCTGATCCGCACCAGCGGCGGCCGCGTAGATCGCGACGGCCCCGTGCCCCCGACCATCGACGACGCCGCGAGCCCGCGGCCACCGATTCCCGGCACGCTCGAGGACTACGCCTACCTCGCCCAGGCACTGCTGGCGCTCGACGCGTCGCGCGACATGACGCAACCAGAAGCCCGGGACTGGCGCGTTCGGCGGAGCGACTGGTCGATGCGATGATCGATCGTTTCGGCGACGCGGCCGCCAGCGGCCCCGGCGGCGGCGGATTCTTCTTCACCGACCGCGCCGCCACCGACCTGATCGTCCGCCAGAAGACCGCCACGGACAGCCCATTGCCCAGTGGCAACGCGGTGGCCGCCCTGGTGCTGCTGGAGCTCGGCCGCGTCGAGGCGGCGGGGGATGTGGTCGCCACCTTCGCCCGGCAGGTTGAGCAAAATGGCGAGGGGATGAGCGCGATGATCCAGGCCGCCCACGCCTACCTCGCGGCCGGCCCGTCATTCATCGTCTCGACAGACGCGGCCAGCCCGGCCGCCGACCTCCGCCCCGCGTCGGCCGAGGATCGCGCCCGATCGGTCGTGCAGTTGACGGTCGAGTGGGCCACGCCGACGGAGCTTCGCCTGACACTGCGAATCGACCCTCCCTACCACATCAACGCGGCCGCGGGCGCCGATATCGCGGCCGACGACCCGTTGATCCCCACCTCCGTCAAGCTCTACGCGCCGATCTGCACGTCCTATCGATCGACTACCCGCCGCCGATCGCGCGTCGATTTCCCGTCGCCGACCGCCCGCTGTCGGTCTACGAGGGCGAATGCGATATTCGCGTTCGCTTCGACCGCGCAAAGGTGGCAGGCCAGCCGATCCGCGTCGCCGTGACGTTCCAGGCGTGCGACGAGCAGACGTGCCTGGCGCCGGTGACGCTGCGGGCCGAGGTCTAGCGCGCTGGCACAGGCGACGATGTGCGGCCCCGCGCCGACGCGTGCCGACGCGTTGACCCTCGCTTCCCCAAGCGATACGCTTCGTTCCGCAACCTGGAGGAGTGGCAGAGTGGCCGAATGCGCCGGTCTTGAAAACCGGTGGGCCCGTAAGGGTCCCGTGAGTTCGAATCTCACCTCCTCCGCTTTAGAATCAGGGTTGTCGTTTCGGCGATGGGCCTCGGCGGCGCGAGCCTTCGTGGACGATTGATGTGAGGGGTGGTCGAGTGCTGCCCGAAACCGGCTTTGATCGAAGCGTCCGCCGTCAGATCGAGCTAAACCGGTCCCGCACTCCGACCGAGCGATTCCTCGCCCTGTGCGACTTGCTGGACGCCGCCCGTGAAATGGCCCCCAGGGGACCGGCCGCCCGCACGCGGCGACTTCTCGCGAAGGCGTCTGTGAGCAAGAACGGGAGCCATGGGCGTGCCGAATGCGGACGACTACTTGCCTTGCGGCGGTCCGTCGCTCGCCACGGCCTTCCATGCGCTCATCGGGGTGTTGAATCAGCACAGGGTTAGATATGCAATCATCGGCGGGCTTGCGATGATTCAACACGCCCGCGTCCGGACCACTGACGACATTGACGCGCTCCTCATCCTCCCACAAATCACCATGCCGGCGTTTTTCGAGTCGCTCCGCGATCTCGGGTTTGACGTGAGTTGCTCAGAGATATGGGATCACGGCCTGACGACCGTGCAATTTGAAGACGTCCTGATCGACCTCATGAGCCCTCTATCGCCGGTATACGGGCATGTCGTGGAGCAGGCCGTAGAGTCGCGCATTCTTGGGCACGATGTGCGTGTCAGCTCTGCCGAGGGGCTCATTGTAATGAAGCTGATCGCCAGTAGGCCGTTAGGCGAGTCCGACGTGCGCGACTTGCTCGCCGCTTATCCCGGCCAAATCGATCTGGACTACGTGCGCAACGAACTCGATTCGGCCATGGCGCAGGACGACCCCCGCCGCCTGAAATCGGAATCGTGGGTAAAGTAGCCCGATAAGCCGGGATCTACTGGAGGGTGAACCGAACCCCGAACACCACCCGCAATTTCGTGGCGTGTGGGTTGCGTCGTGGTGAAATTCTGTTTTTGCCGCCACCCGCATCACGTTCCGCCGTGCAGGTGGGGCTTCCATGTACGGACGGCTCTCGGCGAGATTGCGGGTTTCGGATTTCCGCCATTTTCAAGGGAGGGCATCCATCGCCACCCGGAACCCAAATCGATCGCTCGCGTTCGTGGCCATCATCAGACGGGTCGAGGATTTGAACATCGGCTCTTTGCTGCCGAAGGTCGTGCCGCGGCAGGGGTGGGATTTGGCGTCGGGGCCGCCGTCGGAGCACCATTCCCAGACGTTGCCCATCATGTCATAGAGGCCAAAGGCGTTGGGCGTCTTGCGGCCGACGGGGTTGGTGCCGCCGTTGCAGTTGTCGTGCCACCAGCAATTGATGCTCAGCTTTGCCATATCGTCGCCCCAGTAGCACCGCGTCGATGTCCCGGCGCGGCAGGCCCATTCCCATTCGGCCTCGGTCGGAAGGCGAATCGGCTTCTTCGTCTTCTCCGACGCCTTCTCGGTGAACTCCGTCGCCAGTGTCCACTCGACGGAATCGACGGGGTTCAACTGCCCCGGGTGCTTACTGGGGTTCTTTCCCATCACCCGCGCGAACTGCGCCTCGGTCAGGAGGGTTTTGCCGAGGTAGAAGGGTTTGGCCACGATCGTTCCCTTGCCGGGCGCGTCACCCATCGGGTAGGTGCCGGCGGGGATCAGGACGAAATCGATCGCGGCGCCCCCGCCGAGGTCAACCTTCATCGCCCGGGGGAGGCCGATCGCCTTCGCCGTTTCGTCTTGCATCCGGGCGGCTTCCTTCGTGTCGAACGGCCACGCGGTATAGACCTCGGCCGGCTTTGTGGCGGGTTGTGCGGGTTTGGAGGTGGCCGGAGCGGCCGCCGCCGAGGCAGAGGAGAGGGCTAGCATCAATAGGCCGCATGCGACCAGCGCCCGGCGCTGATGGGGACAGCGTGATCTTTATCATGATCCACCCTCCTGAAATGTTGATCCGTACATGAGTTCGGTTTTCGCAAAGGGCCGCGCCTCGCGACACCCCGCCGCAGTATACCCTTCGGGGTCCTCCCACGGTTTGTTCTCGCTCGATCTACCGTTCGCGGCACGTCCGTTGCGGCAGGCGCCGTAGCAGCCACACTCCGTGTTCCGTCCGACGCTAGACGCGAATGACGGGCTACGGCACAAGGAGGACGCCCGCATCATGGGCGCATTCGGTGCGAAGGCGCATCCCCTTGGATGGGGAGGCCGAGCAGAGGGCGATGAGATCCGAAGGAGTATACAGGCGGCGCTGAGGGCAAGCAGTTGATACACAATGCGGCCGCGGCGACGGGGTGACGGAAGGCAACGGTGTTATACGCCGAAGCGTTGGCCTCTGAAGTCGTCGCGAAGAAGGCAGGAGAACCAGAATGAAATCAATGATCCTGGATGTGGGCATGTGCGGGTTTGACGGGCCGCGAATCAAGGAGCTCCTGAAGGAGCGGATCGGCGCGACCGTTGTCCAGGCGGCGACGGCCTCTGAAGCGTTCGAACAACTGGACAAGGGTCGGTTCGATCTGATCCTGGTCAACCGCATCTTCGCGGCCAACGGTGATTCGGGCCTGAAATTGATACAAGAGTTGAAGTCCGCCGGGACGACGACCCCGGTCATGCTGGTGAGCGATCATGAAGACGCTCAGGCGAAGGCGGCCGCACTCGGGGCAGTCCCCGGCTTCGGCAAGTCGGAACTGGAAGAACATCAGACATTTCAACTCATCCAGGACGCGCTGGGCGAGCAAAGGCACCCTAAGCAAGAGTAGCGGCCAGAGGGACTCCAGGCGGGCCACCAGGGGTTTCACCCACTCTCGGTGTTTGACGCCGCGGAGATCACTGCTTCCACCCGGGGAGAGGATCTCGTGAAATCGGCCCCTGAGTCGCCACAAATGCTGTCGAATTGATGAGGAGCGGGATTCGCCCGCGGTCCAGGGGAAGGGGGGCTCGACCATGTCAACGAACCCATCGATTGCGACGATCGACGGCGCGGCCGCGGGGGTCGATGGATGTGTGGTGGAGCCGCGTAACAGAGCGTGGCGCCCCACGTCCCGCCGATGCAGGCGCCGAGCAGCCGAATCAAGCGGGTGACGCGCATGAGCCCTCCCATCAAATGAGCAGATTGAATGGAGAGGAGGTCGTTCGACCCCGCACAAGGCGCGGGACATCTGCGCCTCACAAGCGGTTCGTCGGAATTTATGGATGAACTTAGATAAGAATGCGAACACGGAAACGCTTAAGTCACATCGGGCTTGATCGTCGCAAGCAACAGCCCCTCGATTGCCGCCTGGCCTTCGGCGTTGGGGTGAAGGCCGCCGGCGCTGATGGGGATGCCGAACGGAGGCACGTAAAACTGGATCCCTTCGGTCAGGCGGGCCTGACTTTCGGTGACGAACCAACTGTCCTTTGCCGGGTAGCCGTGGGTCAGGAAGGCATCTTCCACTTTCACGTCCTGCCAGCCGAACGTGGCGGCCGCCTTGGCGACAATCGCGTTCAGGGGCGTCAAGATCGCGGCCTCGGCGAAAGCGGCTTCGGGTTGCGTGACTTCCAAAAATGGGACGAAGTCGGAGGCAAAGGCGCTGATCTGGCCGTTTTCGTTGTGGGTGGGGCTCGGATAGTCGGTGATCACGATCTTGCCGATCGAGAACGGCGTCAGCGCCTGGGCCAGCGCCTGGTACGACTGCGACAGCGCGGCAAGCCGGCCGCTAACGTCCGACTCGATCTTTGCGATGCTGTCCGAAGCGCCGGCGATGGGGAGCGTCAACAGACGCTGGATCACGTCGGAGAAGCCGATGTCGTTCCCGCCGACCGACAGCGTCAGCACGTCGATCTTCCGGCTACCGATAATCTGCTTCAGTTCCGCGATCTGGGCCGGCAGTGTGTAGGCCGGGTCTTCGATGCCCGCTTCCGGCCCGAGCAACCCCTGATCAATGCTTGCCCCGCTCGCCGAGAGCATGACGAACGTGACCGACGTATGCGGGTCGCTCTGTTCGATGGCAAGGGCCGTCTCCGAGGCGGCCGCCAGGGTCGAGCGGTGGGCTTGGCGGTTTTCTTCGGTCATCGCCGCCGTCACACCGTCAGCCCAGAGCGCCGCGCGGCGCCCCTCACCCGCACCTCCGGGTTGCCTTCGCCGGAGGCGTAAGAATCGCCGAGCGACACAATCAGAATGTCGCGCACCCGCACCGACTGCGTTACGCTCTCCACGCGGCCGCCGCTCGTCCGGACGGTCAGCAGGACCGAGTACTCGCCCTGGGCAAGCCCGGTGATCGAGGTGAGCGGCGTGCTCCCGGCGCGGAAGATCGGCGTCTTCAGCCCGTTTCCCGAAATCAGCCAGTGATAGGAGACGATGGGGGCGTCGGCTTTCGTCGCCGACGCGTCGAGCCGAAGGGTGAAGCCGGCGGGGTTGACATAGGCGAAGCTGTTGGGCAGCTCGATCAGGTTGTGGTCCTTCGGGTCGCGGGCCCCGTAGCGCGCCGGCAGGCTCCAGTTGAACGCCGGATGGATCGTGCCCGGCGTGGCGGCCGTCTGAAGGGGCGCCGCTGTCAGGCCGGATGCCGGGGCCGGGCCGGCGGGCGGCGCGGCCGGCAGGCTGGCGCTCAAGTGCGTTCGGCTTTCAAGGGCTTCCGCCGCAACAGGGCGCGGTCGATCGGGGCCTTTACGGGTTGACTCGAACGGGGTAGACAGCAGGTCCATCAGCAAGCTCTCTTCCATGAATTGAGGGTGGTCCGATGCGCGAGCGGCCGTGGCCGCGACAGAGGCCGCCGGCGTCGGACGATGGTATAACACCTTCCGGGCGTTCGGCCGTCAATCGTCAAACTGAGCGGAGAGAGAAGCGATGAAGCGATCTATTCTTTTGCGGCCGTCACTGGCCGTCGCGATCGTCATGATGGTCTCATCGGCCGTCGGCCGTGCGAACGAAGCGGACGGCCGATTCGACATCTACTGGAACGACACCGAAGGGGGCGCGGCGACGCTGGTCGTCACCCCGGCGGGCGAGTCAATCCTGTTCGATACCGGCAACCCAGGCGGCCGCGATGCCAAACGAATCTTCGAGACCGCGACGAAGGTCGCCGGGCTGAAGCGGATCGACTACCTCGTTACGACACACTTTCACATCGACCATTTTGGCGGGGCGGCCGACCTCTCGAAGCTGATGCCGATCAAGGTCGTCTATGACAATGGCGAATTCAAAGGGGGCTTCGAGCGGCCGAGCAAGGAGTACCTCGCGTTCGATACCGAGCGGCGCGTCATCAGCCCGGGTGATCTCCTGCCGCTCAAACAGCGAGAGGGCGCGCCGCCGGTGACAGTCAGGTGCCTGGGCGCGCGGCGTCAGTTCGTCTCGCCGCCGCCGGACGCGCGGCCAAACCCGGCGGCCGCCGACCTCAAGAAGAAGCCCGACGACGCGACCGACAACGCCAACAGCGTCGTCTGCCTGCTGTCGTTCGGCCGCTTCCGGTTCTTTGACGGGGGCGACCTGACCTGGAACATGGAGTCAAAGCTGGTGAGCCCCGTCAACCTCGTCGGCGAGGTTGACGTCTACCAGGTCGATCACCACGGTCTGGATGTGAGCAACAACCCGGCGCTGGTGAAGTCGTTGAACCCGCGCGTGGCGGTGATGGGGAACGGGCCGACCAAGGGGTGCGGGCCCGAGACGTTCGCGACGCTCAAGAGCATTGATGGCCTGGAGAGCATCTACCAGTTGCACCGCAACCTTCGGCCCGACGGCGCGACCAACAATGTGGCGGCCGAGTTCATCGCCAACGAAAAGAGCGAGAAGGACGGCTGCGAAGGGAACTACGTTCGACTTTCGGTCGAGCCCGATTCCAAGTCCTACACCCTGACGATCCCGGCCACCCACCACAAGCAGACGTACGCGACCAAAGACACGCCGCCCGCGCCCCCTGCAAAGCCATGAGGCGCCCGCCTCAGCGCTACCTTGTGGACGGCTGCACGACAAAAAAAGTCAAAATCCGAAGCATCAAATCCGAAGGAATAACCAAGCGGGGAAAGAAACTGATGCAAACGGACGAGGCGATTTCCGCTTGGGCCCTCTTTGGGGTTCCTGGGTTCTTTCTGCTTCGGATTGCCCTTATTCTTCAGGATCGCCAACCAGCGCTGTAGTGCTAGGCGGCGGGCGCCAACATTCGGTCACTTGCTACAATCGACGCACGGAGCAATGGTGTCGGGATGCAATGGTCACGCACGGAGGTCAGGGCATGATTGAAGCGACGATCGCGGACGCGCTGAAAGGTCGGATCGAGGTCGGGGAAGTGGTGACGGTCAAGGGGTGGGTCCGCACACGCCGCGACTCCAAAGGGGGCTTCTCGTTCATCTTGATTCACGACGGGTCATGCTTTGACGGGATCCAGGCGGTCGTCCCCGCGACGCTTCAGAATTACACGACCGAAGTCGCTCATCTGACGGCGGGCTGCTCTGTGACCGCGACCGGCACGCTGGTGCGATCCCAGGGAAAGGGGCAGGCGTACGAGATCCAGGCGACGGATGTAAAGGTTGTCGGTTGGGTGCAGGACCCGGATACCTACCCCATCACGCCCAAGCACCACACGTTCGAGTACCTGCGCGACGTGGCGCACCTGCGGCCGCGGACCAACACTTTCGGCGCCGTCACCCGCGTTCGCAATACGCTCGCGCAGGCGGTCCATCGCTTCTTTCACGAGCGGGGGTTCTTCTGGATCCATACGCCGATCATCACCGCTTCAGACTGCGAGGGAGCGGGTGAGATGTTCAAGGTGTCAACGCTTGACCTGGCGAACGTGCCGCGCACGCCGGAAGGGCATGTCGATTACTCCAAAGACTTCTTTGGGAAGCAGGCGTCGCTCACGGTCTCGGGGCAACTCAATGTCGAGGCCTACTGTCTGGCGATGAGCCGTGTCTATACGTTCGGGCCCACGTTCCGCGCCGAGAACAGCAACACCACGCGCCACCTGGCCGAGTTCTGGATGATTGAGCCGGAGGTCGCCTTCGCCGACCTCAAATCCGATGCGGACCTGGCGGAAGCATTCCTGAAATACCTCTTCAGGGCGGTCCTGAACGAGCGTTCGGACGACATGAAGTTCTTCGCCGAGCGGATCGACAAGGGGTGCGTCTCGCGGCTGGAGAAGTTCGTCGATTCCAGCTTCGAACGGATGGAATATGGTGAAGCGATCACGGCGCTGGAGAAGGCGATCGCCGGCGGCCGCAGCTTTGAGTTCCCCGTCCGCTGGGGCGTTGACCTGCAAAGCGAGCATGAGCGTTACCTGACCGAAGAGCTGATCGGCCGCCCGGTGGTGGTCATGAACTACCCGAAGCAGATCAAGGCGTTTTACATGCGGGTGAACGACGACGAGCGCACGGTCGCCGCGATGGACGTGCTGGCCCCGGGGATCGGCGAGATCATCGGCGGGAGCCAGCGTGAAGAGCGCCTCGATGTGCTCGATCGGCGGCTGGAAGAGCTCAAGCTCGACAAGGGCGCGTACGGGTGGTATCGCGACTTGCGAAAGTACGGCACGGTGCCGCACGCCGGGTTCGGGCTGGGGTTCGAGCGAACGATTCTCTACGCGACGGGGATGGCGAACATCCGCGACGTGATCCCGTTCCCTCGGACGCCGCACAACGCGGAGTTCTGAACAGGCGCCTGGGCGCGACTCCGCGTGCCCCGTCGCCGGAGGCCGCAGCATGGCGCTTCAACGGACCTGCCCCCATTGCGGCAAACGGGTCACTGTTCCCGCCGACGCGGCCGCGGCGCCGGTCGCCTGCGGCGCTTGCGGGGGCATCCTTCCGCCGCCTTCGAAAGCAGTCGCTCGGGGCCTCTCACAGCCGGGCTCCCCGCGGAAGCCTGAGGTGCAGCCGCTGCTGCCGGTGCCTGCACCGCCGATGCCGGCCTCGACGAATTCCTCGGAAGAGGTTTCTAAACCAAGCCAGCTGGCGGCCGAGGGAACCCGACACGTCGCGGGCCGGAAGACCGGCGCAGCCGCTGCGATTTTGCCGGAAGTGGTTCATGCGATCGCGCCGAACCTCGCGGCGCGGGAGGCCACGGTCCCGCCGCAGCAGGCCGGCAACGGACCAACGCGAGCCAAGCGGAGGCTTCCGCTCGCGTGGGCGGCGGCCGCGGGCTTTGTCCTCCTTCTGATCGGCCTTGCCGCCGGCTGGGCACTGTTTCGGCCCCACACGTCGCGGTCGGGCGACTTCGCCGCGGATCAGGCGGCCAACGCCGACCTGGTCGCCCTCAAGAGCGACGCCGAAGCGCTCGCCATCGAAGGGAAGTTCCCCGAAGCCCACGAAAAGTATCGCCAGATCAGCCGCCTCGCCGCCGGGCGGAATATCAAGGACCCGCTGCTGTGGGATATCGTCGAGCGGGCGAAGTCGGATCAGGATCGCATCTACGCCATCCTGCTTGCCCGAGCGGGGGCGGCCGACGCCGCCTCCACAACGGCGCCCGTGACCCAGGCGACCGTGTCTGAAACGCGTCCTGACCCTTCTACCGCGCCGGCGTACGCGGGGCCGTTCGCGGCTCGGCCGTCGCTCGCGGACGTCACGCCTCCGCGGTACCTGCCCGACCTGACGCCCGCTCCGACCCCGCGCCCCGAGCCGCAGCCTCCGGCAACCTTGCCGGCCGACGGCGGAGGCGCGACCCCGCAGCGTCCCGCTCCGCCCACGACGACGCCGTCCGCCGTTGCCGCCGGTGAATCGCCGGCGACATCCCCCGCGGCGAGTCGCCCGGCCGACGCACCGCCCGCCGCCGGGGCCGCGATGGCGGCGACCCTGCGGCCGGATGTGGGCGTGCGGCCGACGGTTCGGGGTGGGCCGCTCGTCGGCGATGCCGACATCACCCGCGCGATTCGCTCCGGCTGCGATTTTCTCCTCGGCCAGTTCAAGGACGACGAGCTGTCCGCCGACATCGACGCCGACCCGATGCGCCGCTACGGCCTGCATGCCTTGAGCGTCTACGCCTTGCTCCAGGCGGGCTACGGATCGAACGACCCGCGCCTCAACGCGCGGAGCCCGCAGATGAAAGGGTTGATCGACAAGCTGAAGTCCTTCGATCTATCAACCGATCGGACGGGGGCCTTTCGGCCCGTGGTGTACGGGCGAAGCCTGAGGGCGGCCGCCCTGGCGGTCTATAACCGACCGGAAGACCAGAAGGCGCTGAAGGCCGACGTGGATTGGCTTGTCGCGGCGCAGACCCAGGGGGCGTACACCTACGACGACCGATACGCGCGCCCCGCCCCCAACGGTGGCGGTCCCGGCGCCGACGCGGGGCCGATCGCTCCCTTCTCGCCCGAGGCGTACACGCGAATGCTCGCCCAGATGCAAGGGGAGCCCGGCGGCGATCGGATCGACGCGCCGGTCGTGTCGGTGGATCTTCAGCGTGACCCGCGGACCGGGCAGATGTATGAAGAGCCCAAAGGTGGCGCGAACCTTCCGCCGCCGCTCATCGAAAGCGACAACCAGAAAGAACGATGGCGCCGATTCGAGTTCCCCTGGGACAACTCCAACAGCCAGTACGGCCTGCTGGGCGTGTGGGCCGGCGCGGAGGTCGGCGTGGAAGTGCCGGCGGCCTATTGGCGGGCGGTGCAGCAGCATTGGGTGTCGTGCCAGTTCCCGGATGGCGCGTTCCCCTATCGGGCGGGGGATAAGGACAAGTCGCTGGCGATGGCGTGCGCCGGGGTTTCCTCGCTGATGGTGACGCATGACTATCTGGAGGCCGGGGCGGCCGCCAGCGCTGTCGGGCGCGTCCCCTATTCGCGGCCGATCATCTCCGGGCTCACCTGGCTTGATAAGGGGAATACCTGCGTCGATGTCACCAGCCCGCTGACGCATTACATCGGGTACGACATGTACGGCGTAAGCCGGGCGGGCCTGGCATCGGGCTTCAAGTACTTCGGCGGGCACGACTGGTTCCTGGAGCTGGCGGAGAAGGCGGTCGCCTCCCAGCGGCCCAACGGGTCGTGGGGCGCGTCCGACGATGGCCAGAACGCGGTGATCGATTCGTCGTACGTTGTGCTTTTCCTGGCGCGCGGACGGCACCCGGTGATGATGAACAAGCTCCGGTTTGACGGGTTCTGGGTCAATCGGCCGCGGGATCTGGCGAATCTGACGCGCTACGCCGGCCGCCTGTTGGAGCGGCCGCTGAACTGGCAGGTGGTGGGGCTGGACGTAGTCGCCTCGGACTGGCTTGATTCGCCGATCCTCTATATCGCCAGCCACCGGCCGCCGAATTTCACCGATGCCGATTACGACAAGCTGCGCGCGTTCGTCGAGCAGGGCGGGTTGATCTTTACGCACGCCGACGGCGGGGCGGACGCATTCAACAAATGGGTGCCGGAACTGGTGAAGCGCGTCTGCCCCACCTACGAGATGCAGGCGCTCCCCGAAGGCCATGACCTTTACACGATCAACTATCGCCTGAAGGCATCGATCGCGCGGCTCCAGGCGGTCGGCAACGGGGCGCGGTTCCTGATCGTCCACTCGCCTGTCGATCTTTCGACGCAGTGGCAGGGTCGCAACGAAAAGCTCCACCCCGAAGCGTATCAGTTGGCTGTGAATCTGTTCCTTTATGCCAGCGGCAAGACCGATTTGCGCAACCGCCTATCGTCCCCCGCCATCCCCGAGCCGACGAGCCGGCCGACCGACCGGATCCGGATCGCGCGGCGCGCTATGCCGGCAACTGGGACCCGGAGCCCGGCGCGTGGGGACGCTTCGGCAAGTACTTTCAGTGGGAAACGGGCCTGGCGGCCTTGCCGGAGATGGTCCCGCTGGCCGACCTGAAGACCAGCTCGATCCCTTTCGCTCATCTCACTGGGACGGCCGCCTATATCTTCAATGAGAACGAGGTCATCGCCGTCCGCAAGTATGTCGAGTCGGGCGGGGTGCTGCTGATCGAAGCCTGCGGCGGGCAAAACGGTTTCGGGGCGGCGGTCGAGCGTCAGCTCCTGCCCCAGGCGTTCCCGATGGCCCCTGCGTCAGACCTTCGAGCCGACCATCCGAAGTTCAAGTTCCTGGCCGGGCAGGGGGGCGACCTGTCCAAGCCGAAGCTGCGGCCGTTCACGCTGGAACGCCTCGGTCGCGGAACGCCTTTCCCTCAGGTGACCGAGTTCGGAAAGGGGTTCGTCGTCTACAGCAAGCTCGACCTGTCCACCGCGCTCGTCGGCGCGAACACCTGGGGCGTGTATGGGTATCAGCCGGACTATGCGATGACGCTGGTCAAGGATCTGCTGCTGCGAACACAGACAACGGCGCCCCGTTGAGCGGATGAGACTTCCAGTGAAGAGGAAAATCCGAAGCACGAAATCCGAGGGAAACCTTAATAAAGCCAAAGCGGAGAAAGTTCGAATAGAGGCGTTTTTGTTTCCGCTTTGTTCCCTTCCCCTTTCTTATTCCTTCGGATTTGTTGGTTCGGATTTCTCCTTTTGACCCCTCACCACCCTTGCGGCAGTGAGCCCAGGATTCGGTCGTAGCTTTCCTTCCGCCACGACGGGGCACTTTCGGCGGCGATGTCGGGGAAGAAGTCGTTGATGTTCGCGCGGGTGACTCCCCAGAGGCCAAACAGCTTGACGCCGGGGGTGTCGACGACGGCGCCGCCGCCGTTCAGCTCGTACCGCCGGGCGGAGGTGGTCGTGTGGCGGCCCTTGTCGGTGTAGTGGCTGACTTCCCCGATCTTCAGGTCGAGCTGCGGCTGGATGGCGCGAATCAGGCTGCTTTTGCCGACACCGCTGTGGCCGGCGAGGACCGTGACTCGATCCGCCAGCGTCTCCTTCAGTTGACCCAGGTCCAGGCCGAGTTGCACGCTCGTCCGAAGCGTCTGGATCCCCATGGATTCATAGTGCGCCATGACCTCCTGCGAGTGCAGGATGTCCAGGTCGTCCCGGGCGATCTGACGGGCCGATCGCACGCGGGGGGGCGCGGCGCGTCGTCCTCGTCTTCCAGATCGTCTGGTTCGTCCGCGTCATCGTCGGCTTCGGGCTTCTCCGGCTCCGGGGCGTCGGCGGCCGCGGCTTCGGGTACGGCAAGGTCCATCTTGTTGAGACAGACAATCGGCTTCAGCCCGCCGGCCAGGGCGGCGACGATCATCCGGTCCACCAGCCCCCACTTCACGTTCGGCTGACGGATGCTGGCGACGATCAGCATCTGCTCGGCGTTGGCGACGATCGGATGCTGAACGATCGCCTTGAAACTGTCCGCACGGGTGAGGACCGTCGCGCGGGGGAGGATCTCTTCGATCACGCCGTCCGCGAACGCGGCCGGGTCGCCGCCGGAACTGATGGCAATGCCGCTGACGTCGCGCCGGGTCCGATCGCGAAAACGAACCTTGTCCCCGACGACCACATGCGTGTCGCGTCGCTTGTTGAGCGTCTTGCGAACGACGCAGAGATAAGTCACCCCGTCGAAGCGAACTTCGGCGAAGAGGGAATAGACCTGCATCACCTCGCCAACGGGTAAGGGCGCGGTATCGTCGGCCGCCGCTTTCTCCGCCTGGAGAACGGCGGTTCGGGCGATCTTGTCGGCGGTCAGCGTTTTGTTGCGGGCTTTGAATTGCTCGGACGCTTCAATGCGGTCTTCGTCCATCCCGCCCGCCTTGTAGCGGCTGGTGAGGTCTTTCTCACGGGGGGCTTTTCTGGGTTTGCCTTTCATTCCGCCTGGGATCAACTGACAAATGTCGCGAGCCGCGGGCCAACCGGCGGGCGGCCGCAGGGGGTGTGGCCGACTTTGTTGGCCTTGCCGCACCTTGGATCCGGGAACGCTGACACCCTCGTCGGCTGGGCGCATCCGGCCGACGGGGAGTTCGGCTTTACCAGGAAGTGCCCAAGCCCTCTACCGTGCCGCGCGGCGGCTTGCCGAAATCGACAGCCACACCCATCGCAGGTTGGAGATCGGCGCCTTTTGGACCGTAGCGCCTCAGCCGGTTATAATCGATTCGGCGGCCGGCGGGCAGCCTGATCGGTGCGAATTCGATGTGACGCCCGCCGGCGTCTTGCGTGCCCTCGGCCGTGCGGTACTCTCTTTCCATCTTCCCGCCGCACCTCATCCGGGCGATGGCCCCGTTGGTTGACCCAGGGGCCTGACCGATGGGGTGCGTCGATCGACTGCGGCTTTCTCGCCCCGTGAATCGCAACTGCTTACAGAACGCCGTGTGCCGGCAACGGAGATTCCATTGGCGGTATCGCTTCCATTGCTTGATGAATACGAGAAGAAGGAAAAGTGTGGGCTGTTCGGGGTATGGGGCCCGAAGGACGCGTCACAAATCGTCTACCAAGGGTTGTTCGCCCAGCAACACCGGGGGCAGGAATCAGCCGGGATCGTCGTCACCGACGGCACCAACCTCGAAGGGCATACCGGCATGGGCCTGGTGAGCCAGGTCTTCAAGGAACGGATGCTGCGCGAAGACCTGATCGGCCACGGCTCGATCGGCCACGTTCGCTACTCGACGACAGGCTCCAGCAAGCTCTGCAACGCGCAGCCGCTGCTCCGGACATTCCACCTCGGCCCGGTGGCGGTCGCGCACAACGGGAATCTGATCAATGCGTCGTTGCTCCGTAGCGAGTACGAGGCGCACGGCCACATCTTTCAAAGTGAGACCGACACCGAGATCATTGTCCACCTGCTCGCCAAGCCGAGCCACACAACCAAGCCCGACCCGCTGCTTCACGTGCTGAAGCACCTGCAGGGCGCCTTCAGCCTGCTGTTCCTGTTCCCGGATCGCATTGAAGCGCTGCGCGACCCGTGGGGCATCCGCCCGTTGTCGCTGGGGAAGACGGCCGACGGCCACTGGTGCTTCGCCAGCGAAACCTGCGCATTTGATGCGATCGGCGCCGACTTCGTCCGGGAGATCGAGCCCGGTGAGATCGTCCGTGTGGACGATTCGGGCATCAGCAGCCGCCGGTTTGATACGCCGGCGACGCAGCGGGCGCATTGCGTGTTTGAGCACGTCTACTTCGCCAACCCCGCCAGCCGCCTGTTCGGGCAGAACGTTCACTTCGCCCGCGAAGCGATGGGGCGTCAGCTCGCCCGCGAGGCGCGCGTGGAGGCCGACTGCGTGATGCCGATGCCCGACTCGGGCCGATCGGCGGCGCTCGGGTTTGCCAAGGAGTCGAAGATCGAGTTCGAGGAAGGGATCGTCCCGAACCGGTTCGTCGGCCGCACGTTTATCCTGCCCGGCCAGGCGCAGCGCGACCGGGCAGTGGCGATGAAGCTGAACATCATCCCTGAGGTCGTCAAGGACAAGCGGGTGGTGATCGTCGAGGACTCGGTCGTTCGCGGCACCACAACGCGATCAAAAATGCGAGCGCTCCGCCGCGCCGGGGCGAAGGAGATCCATCTGCGCGTCTCCTGCCCGCCGATCCGCCATCCCTGTTTTTACGGGATCGATTTCCCGACCAGCGAAGAGCTGATCGCCCACAACCGGACGGTAAAGCAGATCCGCGACTTTCTGGAAGTCGATAGCCTCGCCTATCTCTCGCTGGACGGCCTGCTGGCGTGCATGAAGCACGATCGCTCCCACTACTGCACGGCATGCTGGAGCGGCGAATATAAGATCCCGATCGATCAGCCGCAGACCAAGTTCAACTTCGAGCGCGATCAGTTGAAGATGTTCTGATGCCGCTTCACCCGAAATCGCCAGAGGCGGCCGTAGGGCGTTGTTTACCACGCCGGTCCAGAGCGACGGCGTGGTGAACCACGCCCCACGGAGTCGTCCTTCGGGCAGGCTGGCGCGGTTGGCCACTGATCGTCAACGTGGGCCGCACAGCCATCTCCTTTGCGTAGAGCTCCGCACGTTCGTCTACGGCGGGATGCGGGACCAGATCCTGGCGTGAGCCGGCCGCTCCCACGCCGCGGCCGTTACCTTTGAGGCGACTATAGGCCGCAACTTCACGATCAAGACGACTGTTCGCCGCTCGGCGTGCCTGCCGGCGACCCGTGCTTCGCCACCCGGCGCCGTGCTTTCCGGCATGCGTCGCTGCAGTATTTCACGTCTTGCCAGTTCTTCGCGAGGCTTTTCCTCCAGGTGAAGGGGCGGGCGCAGGCGACGCAGGTCTTCCGGGGGAGGTTTTCTTTTTTGACGCCTCGCATGGCGGCTCTTCTTTCCGTTCTTCATACGGCTCGAGTTGTGCGAGGAACGCCTGGGCTTCCTCGCGGATGACGGTGCGATCCGTCTCGCTCACGCGCGACAGGCCCAATACGGCGGGGCCGAGCCGCGGGTTAGCGCGGAGCGCCCTTTCGTGCTCGATCAGGAAGTTCCAGTACAGCGCGTTGAAAGGGCAGGCGCCCGTGCCGGTTCTTTTCTCGGGGCTAAAGCGGCACGCGCCGCAGAAGTCGCTCATCCGGTTGATGTAGGCGGCCGATGCGATGTATGGCTTGGTCGCCGTCACCCCTCCATCCGCGTTCAGCCCCATGCCGATGACGTTGGGCAGCACGACCCAGTCATGCGAATCGATGTAGAACGTGAGGAACCAGTCCGCCACGGCGGCCGGGTTGACGCCGGCGAGCAGGCAGAAGTTGCAGATCACCATCAGCCGCTCGATGTGGTGCGTGTGCCCCGTCGCGATCAGCTTCTGAACGGTATGCGCCAGACAGGCCATATCCGTCTGTCCGTCCCAGAAGAGCCGGGGCATCGGCCGATGCGCGTCCCACGAATTGGCGGAGCGTAGGCCCGGCATCTGGCGGTGGTATTGCCAGTACATGAACTCCCGCCAGCCGATGATTTGCCGGATGAACCCCTCGACGGAGTTGAGCGGCGCGCGCCCGACCGCGTATTCCGCCTCCGCCGCCCGCGCCATCGCAAGCGGTGTGAGAAGGCCAAGGTTCATCTGCGGCGACAGGATCGAGTGGAACAGCGCGCCATGCTCGCGGCTCATCGCGTCTTCGTAGGGCCCGAAGTTCTCGAACCGGTCCTTCAGGAACGCATCGAAGGCGGCCTCGGCATCCTGACGCGTCACCGCAAGTTGGAAGCTTTCCGTGCTTCCAACCCCGTGGCCGGCGGCATCCACCTCGGCGATGACGCCGCGGGTGATCTCATCCGGCTCGAACGATGGGAGTGGAGGCACGGCGATCCCGCGCGGGAGGGGCTTGCGGTTCTCCTTATCCAGGTTCCACTGCCCCGAGATCGGCTGGCCGTTGGTTTGCATCAGCAGGCCGAAGCGCTTTCGCATCGCCCGATAGAAGCTCTCCATCACATAGCGATGGCCTGGCTCGGGATGCGGGATCGGATCGTAGCTCCCGACAAGGAACATCGTGTTCGGCAGCGTCTCGGCCTGGACCCCAAGTTCATCCGACATCGTATCGAGTTGCCACGAGAGCGGCGCGAACTCGGCGGCCTCCATGGTGATCAAACGCTGGGAGCCGTGCCGCGCCAGATGCTGTTGGAGCCCCACGCGGCTGTCATCGGCCGCGATCACGTCAACGGTGTAGCCAACCGCCCGTAGCTCCTGGGCAAAGTGACGGCCCGCGCTCAGATAGAGCACCTGCCGCTTGCGGTGATACGGGAGCCGCCGCATCCACGCCAAGCTCTCGACCAGGACAACGCGCAGCGCCATCCCGGCCCACTTGCCGCTCGGCGGCGGCAAGAGCGGGATGATCAAGGATGAGCTGATCCGGAAGGACCCAGACGGAAACAGTTTGACCCATGGCGATCTCGCTCCGCTCGCTCGGTGTCCGCACGCTGGGGCACGCTATTGCCGGCGGCGGCCGGTGACGACGCCCAATGTGGGCCTTCATTACTTTTGACAACCTGAATCGACGTCCGAGAACGCCTGCCTGCACCGTATCCCCGGGGATGCAAGTCCCTCAAACGTCGTGAAAGGGGGCGGCCATGGCCACCCGATCCTCTGGGTTACGCTGGCGGCGACCGACGTGGCCGGGCTCGTCGCTGCGGCCGCCGGGTCGCTTCCGACGGCCGAAACGGCCCTCAAGTGGAGTAAGCTTCAACTGCCGGCGGCAATCCGGTCAGGGCTTTGGTGATGTCGGGCCGATCCGTTAGCGGGTAAACCGGACCGACCATTTGATGGCCCGGCTCGTGGCGCAGCGGATCGTGACGCGGACTTCGAAACCGCGCTGCGCCCCCTCCGCCTTGGCCCCGGCCGCCGCCGCGTCGGCCGCGACGTTGACGCCGGAGAGATGCCATGACGCGTCTTTGGCCGGCATCACGATTCGCAGCTCATAGGGGTCCTCGCCGACGACCTGGCTCACTCCTGAGAGCACGCCGCTGCCGTCCCAGGATTCGTCGGTCACGTCAACCATCCCCTGGGTGATGTGTCGCGACGTGCTGATCAACTGCGGATGGTCGGAAACAGGGCGGATCGCCAGCACCTGGCACGATTCGCGCGGCAGATCGGCCGCCAACTCTCCCTTGAACTGGGGGATGAACTGGTCCGCCCAGAAGTCAAACCCGACGTACGCATCGGCCGCAGGGAGCCCGATCCGCTCGGGCGTACAGGCGACGTGGGCGGCGGCTTTGTCCCAGTTGTAGAGCGCGACAATGTCGCGCCGCTGCGGCGACCGCGTATCGGCCAGGTGCCAGACGCGGGCGATCGGGCTCTCGAAGACATCGACTGGCCGCGACCGCAGCCCGTGCGACGGCATGTAGCGGCGAAGGATGTCGAGCCGATCAGCCGGGAAATCGGGCATCCAGTCGCTGTTGTAGAACAGATCGTCCGCGATGGCGGTGAAGCTGGCGTTGAGCCGGGCCATCGGCAGCGGCGTTGACGCCCGCACCGAGACGCAGTCCGGGTCGTTCCACCAGACCCGCCCGTTGAGGAACCAGAGCCGCGAGGCATGCGGCGCGCCGATCTGGTGCGACCCGGTATCGGGGCCAACCCGCATCGCGTCAAGCAGGCCGAACGACCCGCCAAACGACCGCATATTCTGCGACACGCAGCAGCCGAGCAGGAAGGTGCCCGGCCCGGCCGCCCGGCGCACCAGCTTTATCCCGTCGCGCAGGGCTTCGATGTTGGTCTTGTCGGCGTTGGAGAAGACGGCCTCGCCGATGTGGTCATCAACGTAACCATTATTGACGTACATCTGCCGCGTGCCGCTGCCGGTCCAGAAACCGTCCATCTTGAAGACGCGGTAACTCCACTCGTTCCCGATGCGGCCGACGACCTCCCGCACGTAGTCGCGCGCCCCGGGGTGGGTCATATCCAAACACGTGCCGCCCCAGCGGGTATCGAACGGCTTCCCATCCTCCCCCTTTACGAACCAGTCGGTGTGCGACTGGAAGAATGGGTCCTGGTAGTTGCCCGCGAACGGCATGAACCAGATCCCCGGCGTCAGCCCCAGGTCGCTGATCCGCCGGGCCATCTCCTTCATCCCCGACGGGTAGGCTCCCTTGGGGTCAAACGCGGTGAAGTTCTTTTTCGGCCCGTTCGACTTGATGCCCTGCTGCCACCCGTCGTCGATCTGGACAAAGTCGAAGCCGTACGGCTTCAGGTTCTTCGCCGCGTAGTCCGACAGCTCGCCGAGGAACTGTTCATTGCTTGCCCCGCCATGTTTCTCCATGTACCAGGTGCAGTACCCGGGCCGATGCGGCGGCAGATGGATCGCGTACACCTTTGCCACGGCATCGGCATACGCTTCAAGGCCGATCCGGGCATCGTCGAAGCCGCCGATGGCGAACAACTCACCGGCGGCCTCTTCACCCGGCTTGATCCTGAGGCGGCCGTAGTCCAGTTCGGCCCGAACCCGCGCGGCCCCGCCTTCCACCGGAGAAAAGACGACGCCGCTCGCCCGATCGTGCGTCAGCCACCCGCTGACGACGCCGCCACGCGTCGCCGGGTCGGCGACGGCAAGAAAGGCATAGCTGCCGGGATTCTTAGCCGGCTCCAGCAACCCGCCCGTGCCGAGCGTCCGCACCTGCGCCAGCGGGATATCGCCCAGCACCGCCGCCGATACCGTCGGCACATGATTCAGGACGAGCGCTTCGCCCCCACGATTTGGGAACGTTGACCGGAACGTGACGAACGGCAGCGCTGGGAACAGCGCGACGACCTCCCGGCCTCCGTCGGCGTAAGCCACCTCGACGCCGTTGCCACGCCCAAACGCGGGGTCCAGTGGCGCGACCGCCTTCGCTGTCCCACCGCGGCCGCTAAGCTTGCCGTCGGCCAGAACGGTCTTGCCGGACGCCCGGTCGGTGACGGTGAACATGCCCGCGCCCGGGTCGATGCTCACCGTGTAGCGATCATCTTCCAGCGGAACAGCTCTGGCGGCACCGGCCGCGAGCAGGGACTGGGCGATCAGGATCGATAGGACGAGGTGCTTTGTCATGTTCATGCAGGTTCCGATGGCGGAAGCGCGTTGCGCGGGGCTTGGTGACCGGGCAACGTCTCGCGACCGACTCATTACCGCCGATCAAGCCGTACGTTCTGCCGGTCAGCCGCTTTGTGGCTTCAGCAAGGGCGATTGAAACAACGCCAAGCCGCCAGGGGACGAGCAAGCCGGGGACGGCAGCGAGTTACGGCGCGACGAGGATCCTCGCCCTTCCTCGGCTCAGGCTCCCGATGGTCGCCTGCTCGAGCGTGCCGAGCTTTTTCAGAAGCTTCAGGACGGCGGTCACGCGCTTCGGCGCGACGCACAGCAGCAGGCCGCCGCTGGTTTGGGCGTCGGCGAGGAGGGTGCGGCGGGAGTCGGGGACGGAGGCGTCGAAGTCGGTGAAGGCGGCGGCCGCATCCATGTTCGTGCGGGTGCCGCCGGGGACGCAGCCGGCGTCGATCAGGCGCTCGACCTCCCGGCTGAAGGAGGGGACGGCGGAAGCGTCCACCGTGGCACTCAGGCCGCTGGCGCGGACGATGTTGCCGAGGTGGCCGAGCAGGCCGAAGCCGGTCACGTCGGTGGCGGCCGATGCCAGGCTGCGGCCGGCCAGCACCGCGCCGGCCGCGTTGAGGTGCTTCATCGACTTGACCACCTTTCGCTTCAACGCGGCCGACGCCAGGCCGCGCTTGATCGCCGTGGTCGCGATGCCGGTGCCGAGCGGCTTGGTCAGGATCAGCACATCGCCCGGTCGGGCCGCGGCATTGCTAAGGATCTTCTTCGGGTGGACGACGCCGGTGACGCTCAGGCCGTAAATCGGCTCGGGCAGGCGGATGGTGTGCCCGCCAATGAGCGTACAGTCGGCTGCCCGGGCCATATCGGCGCCGCCGCGAAGGATCGCGGCGATGGCGGCGGGGCCAAGGCGATCCGTCGGGACGCCGAGGAGGTTCATCGCGGTCACGGGGCGGCCGCCCATCGCGTAAACGTCGGACAAGGCATTGGCGGCCGCGATCTGGCCGTAGTCGTACGGGTCATCCACGATCGGCGTGAAGAAGTCTACGGTTTGGACGAGGGCCAGCTCCGGCGTCAGCCGGTAAATCCCGGCGTCGTCGAACGTGTGGGCGCCGACCAAAAGGTTGCGATTGATCCGGGCGTCGCCGTTTGTCTCCGCGATCCGGACGAGCAATTCTGCGAGCAGCGTCTGGCTGAGCTTCGCGGCGCACCCGGCGCAGCTGGAGAGTTGGGTGAGAGGGACTTGCATGCGTCCCTCGAAGTCGGCGGCCGCCCTCATGCGGCCGCGTGCGGCGGTGCGGGCAACGGACGCCTCTGGCGTTGCGGGGCGCGTCATTTCTTATCTTCCTTCGCGTCGGGCAGGTCTTCGTAGGAGAAGTGGCGCTCGACTTGATCGGCCGGCCACGGCTTGCCTGCGACTTCCACGTAGGGATAGATCAGGAAGTTGATCGGCGGCCCGTCCTGTTTTGGCTCCAGCACCAGATCGCGGCCGGTGCTGAAGGCGACGCGATTCTCACACAGGTGCCCGAAGAAATAGTCACGCTTTTCCGGGTGCTTGTTCGCCTCGGAAATATCGACAGGCAACCACCCGCGCTCGCCGCCGCTGCCCCACGCCCAGCAATGATAGCCGGCGATCTCTCCCTTCCCACGCGCTTCCGGCAGCCCGAAGCCGATCTCAAACCGGGCGGCGATGTGCGATGTTCGGGCGAGTGAGATAAAGAGGCTGTGAAAGTCGGTGCAGTTGCCAAAACGGCTGTCGCAGGCCCAGGCCGCGTCGCCGCGGCCCCAGCCGGGCTGGTCCTTGCGATACCGCATGTGGTCGTCAACAAGATCATAAAGGGCGCGCAGCGCGGCTAACGGATCGGCCGGGACCGCCTTGCCGGCGAGGAGGGCCGCCGGCTTCCCGCCGACGGGCACCAGCGCGTCGGGGGCGAGGAGATCAGCGGCCGTGCGGCTGCCGATCGTCGTCGGTAGAGCGGCGCCGCATTCATGCCGAACCACACGGTACGTTACGGAGAATGCGATTACCCCATCGGCGTCCGGTCGCGACCCGAAGTAGATCAGCTTGTTCCGGTATCGCGTCTCGACGGTATCGCCCGCTCCGGCCGGAAAGTCGCCACGGACGACGGCGATGTCCTGTTGGGCGGGGATCGTGGACGGCGCCGGCACCCAGACACGCGCCTCATCCCGGGGCGCCAGACCGGTCACCTTCGCCTGGTAGGTAAAAAGAAAGGAGCGGGCCCTGGGGCGCGGTCAGCAGGTTGATCAGCGCGAGCGGCCGCCGTCATCCCAAACGTCGTCACAGCAGCCAACACCGTCACCACAAGGAAGGACGAACACCGCGATCGTCGTTGCGGCATCATTGCACCTGCCCGATTGAGAGCCCCTATCCGTCAGCGCGTCACCGGCGACGACGCGTCCGCTCGACCCGAAGCACGTTACTGCAACGGTGCGCGCGGCAAAGCGCCCGTTCTGCTGGGAGCGCGCGGCCGGTCGTTTTTTGGCGCTTTCCCCTTGGCGTTCTTGGCGCCGGCGTTCATTTCGTCTTCCGAAGAGTAAGTGAACGCCAAGGCGCCAAGAACGCCGAGGGAAGACAGCGCCAAGGTATCCTGGGAAAAATGCCGGGAACGGAGAGGACTGGAATCGAACCAATCTCGCCCCGCGTGAGCGGAGCGACAGCGGTTTTGAAGACCGCGAGGGCCACCAGGCACCCGGCACTCTCCAGGGGGGCTCGCAGCCCAGAGGCCCGAGCCCTGCCGGGAGAAGATATGGTCAGGTTGGTCGCTACGGCAACATCAAATCTCCTCCACGGAAACCTCAAAGGCACATTAGAGGGCATGACGCGGATTCAATCGCGAATAGGATGCCCTCCATCTCTCCTCCGCTCTTTGTTTCGAGGCCGTGGTGTTCGCTACAGTAGTGGCATGACAGCCGTATCCCTTTACGATCTGCTTGCTGGCGATGTCGGCACGCCGGGGAGCGTCGGCGATGCCAGTCTGATCCGTTTCGTCGAAAAACTGATCGAGGCCAGCCTTGCTGACTTTATGGGAATTGGCGAATACGAGCGACAGTTCGCCTGGTCAGTCGAGCGTCAACCGCCGGCCGAACTGCGGACGATGCGATCCGTCTGGCGGCTCTATTTCCAGTGGGCGGACGACGCCGAGCAGATTTTGGCGCGCCGACGCGCTGAATCAATCCGGCGGGCACATCGCGGGCCTGAAGGAACTGAACGAGGTTTACGGCCAAACCCGCGCCCGGCTCACGGTGACCCCCGAACAGACCGCGCGGGCCAAGGAACAAGCGCGTCAAGGACAAATCATCCCCGCGAAGGAGCTGCGCGATGAGCTTCACGCCCGGCTTCGCCCCTGACGCCAGATCGCTATGGCTCTCGCTGGGCCCGGCATATCAGGAAATGGCCTTAGACGAGTTGGAACACGCATTCGCATCGCCGCCGCCCACAACCGACCACGTAGCGACCGCTGTGCATGAAGAAGCTGGGATGCTGCATCACGTGTTCGTTCACATGTTCGTCAGCCACTCGAGGAAGTCGATCACGATCGTGGGCGTTGGCTATCCTGTTATCCCCCTTCGGTCGTAAACTCAGCCTGATCATTGCTCACCGTGCCGCATTCCGCTGAAAGCGAGCAGGGAAGTGGCGGCCGCTCGGGTCGCAAAGAGTCGGTCGCCCCATAGGTGGTATCGGTGAACCGCGGCCGTCTGCTCCGTCGAGGCGGCCGCCAGTGCCCGAGGTCGTCCCGGTCGTTGGTGCCTTGATTACCTGGCGCCGGGGGAGAAGGTAGACCGACCCGGCGTCGCAGCCATGAGCTTGCCGTCGCCGTGGCAAAGGGCCCTTTTCGGTGTATCGGTGCGGGGTGATGGATTCGGTCTGCTCACCAACCGCGCCGTGCGCGGGTCGTTGGCGGCGGCGTGGCCGCCGAAGACCATGGACCAGCGGAGGGAGAAGCCGGCCGCCAGGCCCAGGGCCGACGCGATCATCCGGACCGGGCGGCGGAGGCGGCGGCCGACGGGGAGGCGCTTGAGCACTTCGGCGCCCAGGATGCCGCCCAGGCTCAACAGGTGATATCGCTGGAGGGGGCCCGTGCGGAGGGAGGCGCCTTTTTCGCCGGCGTGGCGGTTAAAGCCGGAGAGGCTCGCCAGCTCGGACGCGTGGGCGAGGGTGTCGATGTTGAGCAGCGCGCGCTGGGCGGCCGCGTCGGAGCCCGGGGCGGCGCCGGTGAGGTCCAGGGCGAGGCTGATCGCCTCGGCGCCGGTGCTGATGGCGCTGGCGCGTGAAGAGCGGCCCAGCCAGGGGTTCTTGCACCAGAGCGGGTTGCTCGTGCAGCTCAGCAGGACGCCGGTATACCCCGCGACCAGGAGCGAAAAGGGGATGCCGGCCAGGTCGTGCAGGAAGATGACGGCGGGGTGACTCATCACCCGCAACACGGGGCTCTGGTCGCGCCGGGCGACGCGCTCCTGCCGCTTAGCGAGGTACTGGCGGACGCACTCGAAGCCGGCCATCCCGCTGTAGGCCGTCAGCGCCCACGTGCCCAGGTTCATCGGGGACGAGGGCTTCCAGATGCGAAGCATGTGGTGGAAGCGCTTGCGATCCCCCAGGTCGTGGATCAGCAGAGGCGGGCTGGGGAGCAGCGCTCCCAGCGCGACCCACGCGCCGACGCGGGAGAGGCGCCGGTGGCGGCCGCCGCCGAAACGGTCGGCGACGCGCGAGAGCAGGTAGGCCCCGGCCGACAACCCGCCGAGGAAGAAGTAGCTGGCGATCTCCCACTTCCAGACCGGCGCCTTGAGCATCGGGATGTCGTAATAGGACGGCTCGGCCGGGCGCGACTGGGGGTCATTGGCGGCGGCGGCGCCGAGCGCGGGGCGGCGATGCTCGGCCGCCGGGGCGGCCGGGAGCGCCGCGGCCGCCTCGGGCTTCGGGGCAGGCGCCGGTGACGGGCGTCTGGAGCGTCTTGACGCGGTTCGGGTCGGGCTTGTGGGAGATGTTGCTGACCCAGCCAGCGGTGTAGGGGACATCTTGCAGTTCGTCAGCCACGTCGAGCCCTTTCTTTGCCGAACATCCAGGCGGCCAAGCCCGTCAGGGCCGCGCCCATCGCCAGGCTCGCGGCATAGCGGAGCTTCTGGCCACGGAAAGGCTGCGGCGGGTTGACCGGGAGATTGTATTCGTTGGGGTGATCTTCCAGCAGGAAGAACGCATGCAGCGGGCCGTAGTCGCCGACGCTGTCGCAGCCGTAAAGGTAGGCCCGGTCGTTCCCGCGGGCGGCAAGGTCCTTCACGCGCTGGCGGGCGGCGTCGCGGAGGTCTTCGATCGGGCCAAACTGAATGGATGATGTCGGGCAGGACTTGGCACAGGCCGGTGTCAGGCCCGATTCCTGGCGATCCATGCAGAGCGTGCATTTGTGGGCGTGCCCGTCGTCGTGCGGCGGCTCGGCGCGGCCGAGCACGCCGAACGGGCAAGCGCTGATGCAATAGCCGCAGCCGTTGCAGATGTCATTCTGAAGATAAACGTCGCCGAAGTCGTTGTAGACGATCGCCCCGGTGGGGCAGGAGTGCTGGCAAGGGGCCTCGTCGCAGTGCTTGCAGACGTCGCTCATCATCAGCCAGCGGCTGATGGCGGGGCCGTCGCCGTCAGCCGCGATCTTTTCCTTGAACGCGACGTGACGCCAGGTCGTCGCGCCCAGGGCCGAGGTGTTGTCGTAGCTGTTCCCGGTGAACTCGATCCCGTCACTGGGCAACTGGTTCCACTGCTTGCAGGCCACTTCGCATGCCTTGCATCCGATACAGAGCGTCGTATCGGTGAAGAACCCCATGATGCGTCGCAGGTCGGCCGGGCGGTCCGGCTGCGGAACGGCCGTCGGGTTCGGCGGGAAGACATTGGGGAAATTGTGGACGACATCGCCCGCGATCGCGCGGAGCCGCGACGAGAGCCCGTCGTTCAGGATCGGAAGCTGGATCGTCATGGCTCAGAACCTCCGCCGCCGTGGACCTGCCCCTCCGGCTGGCCGGAACTCGGCGTGCCGGGGGTGCGGGCCGTGGTGGGCCAGCGGGCGTAGTGCTTGGTCGGCGTCTGGTTGCTCGCGTTCGTCCGCCCGGCCGACACGTCCACGGCAAACGCCTTGTCCTCCTGGATGCTCACGTTCGGCTCGGCGCTCATGGCGACCAGGTCATTGGCGACATCGCCGACCACTTCGCCGGCGTACCCCCAGTGAAACGGGACGCCGATCTGGTGAACGCGGCGGCCGTCGATCATCAGGGGCTTGATGCGCCGCGTGACCATCGCCCGCGCCTCCACCGTCCCGCGGGCGGAGCGGACGGTACACCAGCCGCCGTGGTCGATCCCCTTCTCTGCCGCCAGTTCAGGGCTGATCTCGATGAACATCGCCGGCATCAGTTCGTTCAGCCACGAATTAAAGCGGCTCATCGGTCCGCTCAGGTAGTGCTCGGTGACGCGGAAGGTGCAGGCGATGATCGGATGGTGCTGGCTCGGCACGTGGTCGATGAGGTTCAACGGGCCTTCGAAGTAGCGAACCACCGGCGAATCGTTCTGCCGGGGGTAGAGCATATTGCGGACGGGCGACTCGGCCGGCTCATAGTGCGTCGGGAAGGGCCATCCTTCAGCGCCGGTGCGAAGAGCCAGCCGACGCCGTCGGGCTTCATGATAAAGGGGTGCGTGCCGGCGATCGCGTCCATCCCCTTTGCCCCCTCGGGCGGGATGTAGTCGGGCGCCTTGTCGGGCTGGAAATCGGGTTGATCGAACCCGACCCACTTCTTCTTTTCCGCGTCCCACCAGATCAGCGCTTTGCGGTGCGACCAGGGCTTGCCCCGCGGGTCGGCCGAGGCGCGGTTGTACATCACGCGGCGGTTGTGCGGCCACGCGTAAGCCCAGCCGGGCTGGAGCGGGTTGCTCCCCGTCTCGCGCTCGCGGGATCGATTGCGCCCATACTCGGGGAAGATGCCCGAATAGATCCACCCGCCCGATGCCGTCGAGCCGTCGTCCTTCAGGTCGGAGAAGCCGGAGAGCAGCTTCGGCTTGCCGGTCTTCTCGTCTATCCGCTCGGTGTAATAGCCGTTGATCTCCTGAAGCACCTTTTCGGCGTCCGGCTCGTCCGCGATGCGGCTGGGGCGGCCGTCGGGCAGGCTTGGGTGCTTGTCGTAGGCATAATCCCATGTCAGTGCCTGGATCGCCGCGTCCTGCGGCTTGGTCGAGCCGCGGTAAAGCTCCTTCAAGCGGCGGCCGAGGTTCCAGACAAACCAAAGGTCGCTGCGGGTATCGCCTTCCGGGTCAACGGCTTTATCGTGCCATTGGATCAGCCGCTGGGTGTTGGTCAGCGTCCCTTCCTTCGCCGCGATGCTCGCGGCCGGGATGAAGAAGACCTCCGTCCCGATCTCCGCCGCGCGAGGGCCTTTGGGGTCGTGCTTCCAGAAGGTGGCCGTCTCCGTCTCGAACCAGTCGGCGACGACGAGCCATTTTAACTGCCGCAGGCCCTTTCGATGCAGCCCGGCGTTGGGCGCTCCAGCGGCCGGGTTCTGGCCAAAGATAAAGTACCCCTCGACCTTCCCCTCGCTCATCCGCTTAAAGAAGGGCTGCTGGCTGTAGTCGGTGTCGATCCGGGGGAGCCACTTGAAGCGGAAGTCGTTCTCCTTTGTCGCGGCCGGGCCATAGTAGGCCTTCAGGAGGCTGACCATGAACTTCTTCGTATTGACCCAGTACCCGGTTGGCAGGCCCTCCATTTCGGCGAAGCCGTCAAGCGTGTCGTGATGGTCTTCGACGGTTGGTTGCGGGAGATACCCGGGGAGTAGGTCGTACAGGGTGGGGATGTCGGTGCTCCCCTGGATCGAACAGTGCCCGCGCATCGCCATAATCATCCCGCCCGGGCGGCCGATGTTCCCAAGCAGGAGCTGAAGGATGCCGGCCGCCCGGATAATCTGCGGGCCGGTTGAATGCTGCGTCCACCCCACGGCATACACGATCGCGCTCGTCCGCTCGCGGCCGCTGTTCTGGCAGAGCAGTTCCGCGACCCGCTCCAACTCCTCCGGCGCGCATCCGCAGATGTCGGAGACCATCCGCGGCGTATAGCGGGCGAAGTGCTTGCGAAGCAGGTTGATCGCGCAGCGCGGATGCTCAAGCGTCGGGTCTTGCGGCGGCGCCGCGCTGGTCGCATCGGACCGGCGTGTGGCATGGGTTGAAGCGCCGCCCATCAGCCCCGGGCCGTGCATCCCCTTGCTGCGGCCGCCTTCGTTCTGGTCGGTGCCGCCGCCACTTCCGTAGCCGCCAGGGATCGCCGGTTCGGGCTCCTGATCGCCAGTCGGTTTGCCCGCGTTTGCCTTGTCACTCTTCGAGCCTTCGTAGTGCCACTTCCCCTTGCCGCCTTCGTACGCGCGATCTTCCTTGCTGAACCCGCTGAAGATGCCTTCCAGGTCTTCGGTGTCCTGGAACCCTTCGCCGACGATCGTCGCCGCGTTGGTATAGGCGAGGACGTACTCTTTGAACCATTTCTCATGCGTCAGAACGTAGTTGATCAGCCCGCCAAGAAAAGCGATATCCGACCCGGCCCGGATGCCGACGTAGAGGTTCGCGCAGGCGCTGGTGCGACTGAACCGCGGGTCCACGTGGATCAGTGTCGCCCCGCGCTCGCGGGCTTTCATCGCCCAGCGAAAACCGACCGGGTGGGCCTCGGCCATGTTAGAGCCCATGACCAATATGCAATCGCTATTGGCCAGGTCCTGCTGATAGTTGGTGGCCGCACCGCGGCCGAATGAGGCGCCCAGACCGGGCACCGAGGCGGAGTGTCATATCCTCGCCTGGTTCTCGATGCTGGCGATCCCCAGCCCGGCGCCGAACAGCTTCTTGATCAGGTAGTTCTCTTCATTGTCCAGCGTCGCGCCGCCCAGCGAGCCCATGTTGATAACGTGGTTGGCTTCCTTCCCCTCCTCATTCAGGGCGCGGAAGCCGGCGTCGCGCGTCTGCTTGACCAGTTGCGCAATGCGCTCCATCGCCCAGGCGAGCGGCTTGGGCTCCCAGCGATCGGAATAAGGGGCGCGCCACAGGACCTGTTTCACGCGGTGCGGGTTGTGGTGCAACTGGAAAATGTTTGCGCCCTTGGGGCAGAGCGTCCCCTCGTTGATGGGGCTGTCAGGGTTGCCCTCTATGTCGATCACTTCGCCCTGCTTGGTATGGATGTTGGTGCCGCAGCCGACGGCGCAGTACGGACAGACGCTATGGGTCACGGTCGCCCCGTCGGTCCGCGCGTGCTTGTCGAGTGTGTTGCGGCTGTAGGGCTGTGCGGGCCGCTTCTCGGCGCGGCCGCCTGATCCGAACAGGGGGAGACGAAACATGGCGATCTCCTGGCAATACCGACACCCCGATGTCCTCTTGTAAGGTGGGAACACTCACGCGCGAAGCCCTAAAAGTCATAACGTTCGGTAGGGCTCGCATGGCGTGCCGCCACGAGGTGCGTTCATCGTCGGACGCGGCATGGGTCGCACGAGTAAAACGGGTGATCGGAGACTTTGAAAACCGCGGTCGAGGCTACGGCCAGGAGTTGAACGTGCCGCCGGTGCCCTCACCGGCGGTATAGCCGACCGCGCAAAGGCCCGCCGACGAGGGCACCGGCGGCACGTCGGATGGCAGTGCCGCACGCCCGCGATCTTCGCCGCAAGGGCCACCAAAACTCAGCGCGCAGCACGCGAACGTCGCCCTGGCGGCGGGTAATGCCGTCGCGGTCGAGCCTTTCCAGAAGGGGCACCGTGACGCGGCGATTGGAGGCGAGCGCGGTTTTAAGGTCGGTCACCGTGCTGGGGCCGCGGGATTGGATGTGCCGGCGAACCACGTCCACCGCGCTGCGATAGGCGTCCGCCGAGAGGACAATGTCGGGGCCGGCCTCGATTACTTCGCCGCTGGCGATCAGGAACTTCATCGCCTGAAACGCCAGGTCATCGACGATCAACTCTTTTCGCGATGGGGGGTCGAGCGGGCGTTTGCCCAATGTTTCGCGGATGCGCTCGCCGGCGGCGCGCATCCGGGCAGGCAGGACGGGGCGATGAGTGGCGAGCGCGATCGTCGAATCCGTCCGGCGATGGCCGTCGCGGACGAGGGCGTCGATGACCGCCGTGGCGGCCGCTTCGGAGGGAGGGATGGGGATTTTTGTCATGGCCTCGTGGATGGTCCGGCGTAGATCCACCAGCGGCAGTCCGGATCGTTCGGGGTGCCGCTGGTGGAATCCCTGGACCTGATGCCGGGCGGCCGCCTCCAGCCGCTTCACCAGCGCCGTATCGATAAGCTCGTCTCCGACCGCTACGACCGAATCAGCCAATCGGCCCATCGCGGCGTCTAGCTCCCCAGAGCTGAAGGGGCACGCCGCGTATAGATTCTTCAGCGACACAATACCGTCCCGCGCGGCCGCCGAGGCAAGGAACCGATCCGCGTCGAACGGAGCCGCCGCCCGATCGCGCAGGAGCTTGAGGTGCGCCGGGCGACGGCGGGCGGATGCGGGAGGGTTGGGGTCGAGGACGATCCCGCCGCCCAGGGTGCGACGCTCGGCCGCGTCGCGAAAAATGAACCGATCGCCGACGAGGAGGCATGTCGGCCGCTCGAACAGGAGCCGAAGCAAAGGGCCCCGGCCCTCTTCCCGAGAGGCTTCATCGAGAATCCGCGCCCGTGCCGCGATTGCGCTGGCCCCCTGGTGGAAGCGGATTCGCTGGCCCGAGCGAAACGGCGGGAAGTTCGGCGGCTCCTCACAGGTCTCTTTGTCGGCGGCGCTGGAGAGCGTCGGCAGCAGGACCACGTCGGCCCGCCGTGTCGAGCCCCCGACCGTGGCAAGCGTAACCTGATCTCCGCGGCTGATGGTTTTGCCGCCCGCGGCCGCGTGACGATCGGCCGGGGCGAGGTCGGGGAGGTTCAGCGCCACCCGCGACCCCGGGGCCGCGGTGGCGACGTCCTGGTGATACGCCTGCAACGCCCGAAGGCGGACGCGCTCCCCCGCCGGCTGCACGATCAGCTCCTGGCCGCGTGCCAGTGCCCCGCCGGTGAGCGTGCCGGTGACGACCGTGCCGATCCCGCGGAGTTGGAACGCGCGATCGACCGCGACGCGTGGCTTGCCGGCATCGCGCCGCGGGTGGAGGCCCGAGATCAGCCGCGTCAGCGCGTCGCGGAGTGCGTCAACCCCGCGGCCGCCGCGGACGGAGACGGGGACGATTGTCGCATGGGCGAACGGGGTCCCCCTCAGGCGTCCGCGGACCGCCACGGCCGCGTCAAGGACCTTTTCGACCAGGTCTACTTTGGTCAAGGCGATGACGGCCCGAGTGACGCCGAGGTAGGCGAGGATCCGCAGATGTTCTTCGGTCTGCGGCATCCATCCGTCGTCGGCCGCCACGACGAAAATCGCCGCATCGATCGCGCCGACGCCCGCGACCATGTTCCTGATAAAGTCCTCGTGCCCTGGGACGTCGATCAGGCCGACGTCGAAGACGGTTCGTGGATCGGTGCCCGGCGGCGCCTCGAGGCGGAGGTGGGCGAAGCCCAGGTCGATCGTGACGCCGCGCCGCTTCTCTTCCGGAAGTCGATCCGGGTCGGCCCCGGTGAGCGCGAGCACGAGGCTGCTTTTCCCATGGTCCACGTGCCCGGCGGTGGCGAGGATGTAGGGGATGGTTCGCATCGGGCGCCGCGATCGGTTGAACCGCTTCAGTGCCGGAGCGTCCGGAGCCGCTCGATCAGTTCGGCCTCTTCTGAAGGGAAGACGGTGCGCAGGTCCAGCTTGAGCACGTTGTCGCGGATCACCCCAATAATCGGCGGCGTGCCATGGCGCAATCGCTCGGCGAGGCGGGTAACGCTCTGGGCCGGCGTGGGGTGAACGTCGATGCTGATAGATGGGATTTGGACGCGCGGAAGGGTGCCGCCGCCCGGTTGCGAGTAGGTCTCGCCGATGCCGATGGCCGGCAAGCCGGGTTCGATTGCCGCGATGATCCTCTCCGCGCGGCGGCGAAGCTCCGCGACGGGCGTCCGCATCATCCGCGGGGCCGGGACTTCGTTCGGGTCGCCGCGAAGCAATGCGTCGGCGGTCGCCTCGAGCGCGGAGAGAATGAGCTTGTCGCACCGGAGCGCGCGAAAAAGGGGATGCTTCTTGAGGGCCGCTACCCGTGCGTTACCGCCGGCGATGACCCCCGCCTGCGGCCCGCCCAGCAGTTTGTCGCCGCTGAAGCAGACCAGGTCCGCCCCGTGCGACAGCTCCTGCGCGGGCGTCGGCTCGCGCTCGCCCGCGCCGAGCGATCGCGTGTCGAACGTGGCGCCGCTGCCCAGGTCAATGATGAACGGGACGCCGCGGTCGTGGGCCGCCGCCGCGATCTGTTCCGTGGGCGGCGCGGCGACGAACCCCTCCATGTAGAAGTTGCTCTGGTGTACCTTGAGCACAAGCGCCGCTCGTTCATCGCGCAGGGCGCGATGGTAGTCGTCCAGGGTGGTCTGGTTGGTGGTGCCGACCTCCAGCAGCTCGGCGCCGGCCGCCTCCAGGATCTCGGGGACTCGAAAGCCGCCGCCGATCTGCACGAGTTCGCCGCGCAAAATGATCACGCGGTTGCGCGGCGGCGACGGAGCGAGGGATCGGAGAATCAGGATCAGCGCGGCGGCGCAATTGTTCACGATGGCGGCCGCCTCCGCCCGGCAGAGAAGCGCCAGGGCCTGCTCGGCATACCCGCCGCGACTGCCGCGCGCGCCGTCGGCAAGGTCGTACTCGAGGTTCGAATAGCCTTGGGCGGCCGCCGTCATCGCGGCGATCGCCTGGCTCGCCAGCGGGGCTCTGCCGAGATTGGTATGGATGATGATCCCCGTCGCATTGATGACGGGTTGGATTCGGGTGGCGCCCCGGCGGGCGACGGCGGATCGGCAGCGTTCGGCGACCTTTTCGGCCTCCAGCGGCCCGACGCCGCTCTTTCGGATGGCGGCGACCTCCCGTCGGACGATCTCGGTCACGAGCGGCCGCGGAAGCCCCGTCTCCCCAAGCGACTTTACAATCGCATCAATCGCAGGGATTTGCCGCAGGCTCATCTCCCGACCGTCCATCGTTGCAGGATTGTGCCAGCGGCGAGGCGCTGTCACGGGGGAATATGGTGGGCGGTGGGTCGAGGAGGGCCGAGTCAGGCGAGGATGGCGCGTCGGACGCGGTCCGCCTCGGATTGGGCGGCCGCCGGCAGGGCGCCGGGGTCGAGGTGGCTCGGGTCGTCCAGCCGCGTGAACGAGGCGCCAGTCGCCGACAGCGTCTTGCCGACCCGACAGGTCCGAACGGCGGCGCACCGGATCGCCACTGTATCACCGGAGAGTTTGTTGACTTTGAGGGTGAACTCGGCGCCGAGGTCCACATCCGCCGGGTGCAGCACCCCAACCCCCAGGACCGAGATTTCCCGGACCTGCACTTGAACGGTGGCGGGGGCGAGGTCTTTGCCGGTGACGACCGCGGTCGCCTTGGCCCCGACAGGGATGCGGGCCGCTCGGCGCTTCTCATGCGGGAGGACGGCCATCCCGGTCGATTCGCACCCGGTGATATCGCGAAAAAGGTTTGCTGGCAGCCGCATGGCGTTACCTTGTTTCGTGCAACCTCCGGGGCGACGAGCGGCCGCACCCGTGGAGCAGGCTTCCACGATCACATCGGTTCGTTGTCCGGGCGACATAATGGGCGTCCCGGTTTCTCGGCGAGCCCAGGGTTGACGCAAGACGTCTCGGTAAGTTCCAGCACCTTAGATCGTCGAGGACCGCTCTCGCCGGTAGGGGCCGCACTGCGGTCCGCGCGTTGCGCGCTCCACCGTTGGGCTGCATCGAACCTTCTAAACACTACATCGCTACCTCGCGAATCGCGGCGTGACAAAGAAGGCAAAGATTTGGCTAGAGCTTGCGCGCAACCGGCCCGGGCGGTCGGGCAACCTTCCGCCTGGCGTGACGTAATGGCTGATGTGACGCTTCATCGGGCTCTTTCTCTGTTCGCGGCGGTCGTCGTCGGGTTGATTTTCGTAATGAGGCTGGCGGATCGGCCCTCTTGGGCGGGCCCTATGTCGGCCGGCGCGTTGACTCCCGTGACACGGCCGTCGGCGGCGGGGCCGCCCGCGCCAGCGACGCGGCCGACCCTACCGCGGCAGGTGCCGCCCCTCGCCACAACCGCCCCTTCAGCCACGCGCCCGACTTCCCCTCGCGCCCCCGCCCGATGAGAAGCGGGTAACGCAACTTACCCGCAGAAGCTTTCAGCTCCTGGAAGAAAAGCACTATGAAGAGGCCGAGAAGGTGCTGCGGGAACTGGCCGCCTTGAAGCCCGGCGGCGCGGTCAACCTGTACAACCTGGCGTGCGTCCTTGCGCTGCGGAGCAAGCCGGATGAGGCAATGGGGTATCTGGAGCGCGCGACCGAGGCCGGCTTCACCGATTTTTCGCACATCGTGGCCGATACAGACCTGACGAGTCTGAGGCGAATGCCGCGCTACCTGGCGATGCTCGGCCGCAAGGAAGAGTTGCAGCGTAAGGCGGCCGAGCGGTGCTCTGAATCGCTTCGGGCGGCGTTCGGGCCCAAATACTTCTACGAAGTAGACGCGGCCGACAAGTTGATCTTCGCCACCAACACCGATTCCGAAACGCTCGAACAGATCAAACGCCGGCTCCACGCCCAGGCGCAAAGCCAGTGGCGGCAGGTATTCGAGCACAAGCCGGACGAGTACGTCTGCATCGTGCTGCCGACGGCGGAGGACTACAAGAAGCTCGTCAAGATGGCGGGCGTCGGGGGGTTCTACAACGACGACTCAAAGCTGCTGATCGCCCAGCACCTTGGGCAGGTGATGACGCACGAGTTCACCCATGCCCTTCACGCGGCCGACCGCGCGCCGCTGGGGCAGGAGCACCCGACATGGCTCGCCGAGGGCCTTGCGTCGATGTACGAGGCGGGCACGTTCGACCCGCGGCCCGGCAGCCGTTCCACCCCACCCGAGCTGGACCTGAACCCCCATGACAACTTTCGGCTCACCTTCATCCAGAACGCCGCGCGGGGCCACAAGGTCATCCCGTTCGACAAGCTCCTGGTGATGACCCAGAAGGACTTCGTCGATAAGGCGATGATCGCCTACGGCGAGTCGAGCAGCCTGATGCTCTACCTATACGAGCAAGGGCAATTGAAGCCATTCTACGAGGCGTACAAGACCGGTTTCGATAAGGACCCGACCGGCCGCGAGGCGCTGGAGAAAGTCAGCGGTCAGAAGCTGGCCGACCTGGAGAAGACGTGGACGGCCTGGATGCTGCGCCGCCCGGCGCCCGTCCTTTCAACCGGCCCGGACGGGCCGTTCATCGGGGCGAAGCTGGCGGAGACGACCGATGGGCTGCGGATCGACACGATGATCACCATGGGCCCGGCGGCCCGCGCGGGGCTGAAGGTGGGGGACGTGCTGGTCGGCATCGGGGACGTCGAGGTTCGCGACCTGTACTCCTACGGCCCGGTGATGAGCCGGCACGGCGTGGGGGAGGAGATCATCGTCCACATCCGGCGCGGGCTGGAGCGATTGAGCGTGCCGGTGGTGTTGGCGAAACGATCGGCGACGCTGGGGCCGGGGCAGCGGTCTCCGACGACTCGGGCAGGGACGAAGCCGGGGTAGGTGTTGCGCGACAACTGAAGCCCAAAATCCGAAATCCGAAATCCGAAGGAAAAGGCAAAGAAGGAGACACGCAAAGTAAAAGAAAAAGGAAACGAAGCCGCGGGCGCTTCTGATTCCCTTCTTTTCTTCTTTTTGGGTTGCTGATTCCTTCGGATTTCGGATTTCGCGATTTGATTTTCCTCATCCACTATGAAGGGGAAAATCCGAGATCCGAAGGAAAAGGCGAAGAAGAAGACAGGCAATGAACGGGGAAACGAAGATGACGTCAGCCGCGGGCGCTTCTGATTCCCTTCTTTTCTTCTTTCTGGGTTGCTGATTCCTTCGGATTTCGTATTCCGGATTTCGTGCCTTGATTCTCCTCATCCGGCCGGCATCAGCGCCTGGCTGACCTGCTGGACGATCTGCCGGGCGACCTGCTCTGGGTTGTAGCCGGCGGGGAGGCGGACGAATGGCTTGCCGTAGCGGTCGCACATCGCCTTCACGTCGCCGAACGAGTGGCTCGACCAGCGGATCGCAAGCAGGACCACCGCGGTTCCCGGGCGGGCCACGACGGGTTCGAATGGCGCCGTGCTCTGGTGGGACTCGGTCGAAACCCAAACCAGCTCGGCGAGGTCGAACGCCTGCTCGAGCGCGGCCTTGGCGTGGGGGCGATTTTCGCCGCCGATCAGGATGACCGTCCTTCCGGCGAGCATCTCGCGCACCTGGCGCACTTCCGGCCCGGCCGCCCGACTTCGCGGCCGCGACGCCTCCCGGGTGGAAGAGCCCAGATATCGGTCGATCTCCGTCAGGATCGCCTTCATTCCCGGCCCCAGATCCATGGCCGGCAGGTCGTCCTGAACCGGGAGGAGGACTTCGCGGATCTCCAGGTCGCTGGGGGGGACGCCGTTGGCGATCAGGTCCTCAAGGGCGGCGACCAGCTTCCGCCAATCTTCCGTGGGGCCGGAAGGGGCGTCGTCACCGTTCATGCCGATGCGGTTCGCGTGATAGCGGGCCTTGCCGAGCAGCGCCTGGCGGGCCTTGGCGCGTTGCGTCCGCTGATCGCGGGAGGCGCGAAGCATCGCGACCCGGCGAAGGACATCGGCCCAGTTCTCCGGGTCGGCCGCGTCGTCCATCCGCATATATCGTTGAACGTAGACGCCGCGATCGGCCGTCTGTCGGCGGAGCCAGGTGAACATCTCGCGCTGATCGGTATCGCAGAGGCCCGCATAGACGTCGAGCAGCGCCACGCGCAGGGCCGATTGCGCTTCGGCCAGGAGCGGGAGCGCCTCGTCCAGCAGGCCTTCGTCCTCGTTGGTGCCTGATCCGGCCAACAGTTCCAACAGCGAGGCGATATCGCCGACAGCGGCGTAGCAACCGCCGCAGGCTTCAAGCAACGCATCGCTGGGGAGCGTCGGCCCGCGCGGGTCCATCATCCAGAGATAGCAATTGGGCAGGGCTTTGGCGCGGGCGAAGAGGGAGGCGTCGGTCTCCGATCCGCTCCGGTCGGCCGCCGCGAGACGGCGGCGGCGTTCGATCGCCCATCGGCAGGATTCGGCCTTGAGCTCACAGCGGCGAGCGACGGTGGACAGATCCGCGGACTCCGGTCGGGTGCGGGAGATCGACGAGACGTCAAGGCCCGTCTCAAAGCCGTTCTTTAACCGGGTTGCCGTGGCCGCCGCGCGAACCTCTTCGACGCTTCCGCTGACCGGCACCATGGTGACTTCAGCGCCCAGTCGGAGCGGGACAGCCTCGCGGGCCCCTTTCTCGATCGGGACCGCTTTCTCGGGGGAAGCGGCCGCGACCAACGGGGCGGCCATCGGCGCCGGAAGCGGCGCTGCGATCGCCTTGGATGCCTCGGCCTGCTCAACGCGCTCGATCCAGCGGAGCATCGCGTCACACGCGCCCTTGAGCGATGCGCGCGTCGCCGGGTCCTCCTCGACCCCTTTTTGGAGGATGTCGGCGAATACGTTCAGTACGTCGGGCAGGCCGATCTGGGTCATCGCGCTCTCATCGGGTCGCTGGGCTCAAAAGACAACTGGGCCCGTGCCCCCGACGGCGATTCGCCGTCTGTGCGATCACCGCACCTCGGGACCGAAACGTTAACGTTGGATGAGTATACTAGGCTCGCCATGTGCCGCGAGATGCCCGCCCGACGTTTTCTGTGGCATTGCGACGGCAACGTTGCGAAAACAGACCGACGCGCACGGCTTGGCCGCCTGGAGTCACGCCATCGGCGTCAGACAGGCCCAACAGGGCCGCCGGCGGCGGATACCTAATCTTATGAACCGACACCCACTTCACCGGGGGGGAGCGCCGATCTCCCGATCCGCGCACCTGGCGCATTTCGTCCTCCCCCTCGCCCTACTCGTTTCCGCGCTCTTGCCGTGCGGCGTCGCGGGTGCTTCCGACGCGGCGACGGGGCGCTTTGACAGAGGCCTTGCCCTCGCCGACAGCTACGCGGCCGCCGAACCGAACCCGGTCTACTTCCTGGCGCCGATGACGATCGAACTGTGGGTCAAGGCGCCGCCCGCCACGCTGGCCAGCGCCAATACCCTTTTGTCGAACGAGCCGGACTATTCCGTCACCCACTTCGACATCGCGCTGGAGAAGGGGAGCGGCCGCGTCCTGGCGACGTTCGGCGGCTACAAGCCGAAGCCGATCGCGTCGGCGGCGGGGATCGCCGACGGGAAGTGGCACTACCTGGCGGTTACCTTCGACGAAACGGTCGCCAAGCTCTATGTGGATGCCGCATTGGTCGCCTCTTCGCCGCTGGTCAAGACAGGCAAGTATGCCGACGGCGGGCCATTGAGCTTCGGCTCGATGGATGGCACTCGCGTCGCACGAGGGGTGATGATTGATGAAGTCCGCATGAGTCGCGGCACGCGGCCGACCGACCGCGTGCCCGAGGCGCCGTTCAAGCCCGACGCCGACACAATGGGCCTCTGGCACTTCGACGAAGACGCGGCCGCCTATGACCGGACCGGCTACGCCGACGCCTCCGCGACCCGCAACCCCGCCCGTCTCCACCCGATGACGGCCGACGTGCCGCCGCCCGCCGGGTTTGACAACGCCGTCGGCAACAAGACGCGCTGGTCCGACATGGACTGCGGCCCGTTCTTCAGTTCGACCGTCGCCCCGCCCCCCGGAGGCGGCTCGCCGGCGAACGTCACCTACAAGGGGATCTCGATCCGCCTGAACCCGACTGCGCCAAAAGAGAAGCAGGCGGCCGTCTGCTTCGACACGGAATTGATGAGGTACAGCGCCGCTTGGACCGGAGGTTTCCTGAAGATCTTTGCCTCCAGGGAAGGTTTGGCGCGACACCCGGACATCGACGGGGCTGTTCAGGTCGCCACAACGCCGGAGCCGGGATGGTTGGTTGACGGAGGCAGCTTCACAGACCCTCGCCCGGATCGGCTTGGGCCGCTCCCGAAGGAGATCGCGCGGTATGCCGGGCTCTATCGTCATGGTGAGAAAGTCATCCTCTCCTACACGGTGGCGGGGACGCCCGTTCTGGATATGCCCGGGCTGGAGCAACTGGACGGGCGGACCTACTTCACTCGGACGGTGGAACTCCGCCCGCACAAGGAACGACTGCGGATGGTCCTCTTCCGGTCGAACGATCGCACCGCAGCGCGGACAGAAACTCTGGCGCCGGGTGCGGAGCTGATCATCCCTGATGGGGAGAACGCGATCTATGTTGGCGAGGTCGGAGGGAGCAACGGGGAGAAGAAGCCGACGTTGTCTATGGACGCCGCCGGCCGCGTCATGAGAGTGTTTGAGCCGACGGATCGAGTGGTGCAGGTGACCTTAAGATTCGGGCGGGGCGAGGCTCCAGCCCCGGGCCCGGCCGCTGTCGCGCCGGCCCCGCTTTCAAGCCTGACCGGTGGCGGCCCCTCGCTCTACCCGACGGCGGTGGTGACGCGCGGCGAGCGATCCCCGGACAACGCGCCCTACGTCGTCGATACCCTGACCGCCCCGGACGACAACCCCTGGAAAAGCTTCCTCCGCTTCGGCGGGCTCGATTTCTTCCGCAATGGGGACATGGCGATCTGCTCGATCAGCGGCGACGTCTGGGTCGTCAGCGGGATCGACGACGGGTTGAAAAAGCTGAGCTGGCGGCGCTACGCGACGGGGCTCTTTCAGCCGCTGGGGCTGAAGATTGTCGATGATGAAGTCTATGTCCTGGGCCGCGACCAGATCACCCGGCTGCGGGATCTCAACGGCGACGGCGAGGCCGACTTTTACGAGAACTTCAACAACGACTGCAAGGTGACCACCAGCGGTCACGCCTACGCCACGAACCTCGAGACCGACCCGGCCGGCAACTTCTACTACGTCAAATGCGGTGACGGGACCGCCCACGGCGGCACGGTGCTGAAGGTCGCGCGAGCCGATGGGCGGCTTTCGGTCGTCGCGACGGGCGTCCGCAACAGCAACGGCCTTGGCGTCAACCCCGCCAACGGGATGATCACCGAGGCCGACAACGAAGGGGAATGGGTCCCCGCCTCGCGGATCGACATCGTCACCCCCGGCGCGTTCCTTGGCTTCCAGCCGATGAGCCACCGCGATACGCCGGAGACAAGCCCGGGCCAGCCAATCTGCTGGATGCCACAGAACTGCGACAATTCCAGCGCTTCCCAGGTCTGGGTCGAAGGCAAGAAGTGGGGGCCGTTCAGCGGCGAGATGCTCCACACCAGCTACGGGGCGGCAGCCCTCTATCACGTGATGACGGAAACCGTTGACGGCGTCACCCAGGGAGGCGCCTTCCGCTTCCCGCTCCACTTCAGCACCGGGGCGATGCGGGCGCGATTCCGGCCGGCGGATGGGCAGTTATACGCCTGCGGGCTCCGCGGTTGGCAGACCGCCGGCGTGAAGGACGGGGCGGTGCAGCGCGTCCGCTACACCGGCAAGACCGTCAACATGCCCGCCGCCCTGCATGTCCGCAAAAACGGCGTCCTCCTTACCTATACCGACCCGCTCGACCCTAAGACCGCAAACGACCCGGAGTCGTACGGCGTGCTGCAATGGAACTACCGCTGGTCGGGGGCGTACGGCTCGGCCCATTGGTCGGTCGATCATCCCGACAAGCAGGGGTATGACACGCTCGCCGTCAAATCGGCAAAGCTGGCGGCCGACGGGAAGACCATCTTCCTCGAAATCGGCGGCCTGAAGCCGGTGATGCAGATGGAGATCACCGTCAACCTCGACGCGGCCGACGGCACGGGGATCCGGCATCAGATCTGGAATACGATCCACGCGCTGGGGCCGCCCGTCGCCGCGGCGGACCTTGCGGCGCTGGCCGCCTTGCTCGCCGAGCCTGCCGCCCCCGCCGTAGAGTCGCCCGCGCCCAGCGACGCGCCTGCGAAGAAGGTGAAGAAGATCGTCCTGATCGCCGGCAAGAAGAGCCACGGCGTGGGCGCCCACGAGTACGAGCGCGGCTGTCGTCTGCTCAAGCGGTGGCTGGACGAGGCCCCCAACGTCAAAGGGGTGAAGACGGAGCTTGTGCTCAACGGGTGGCCGGAGGATGAATCGATCCTGGACGACGCCGACGCCATCTTCATGTATTGCGATGGCTCCGACGTCGAGGCGTCGCGCCACCCGCTGCTCCAGGGGGTGCCTGGAGCGCGGCTCAAGAAGCTGGGTCAACTGATGGACAAGGGCGTCGGTCTGGCCGTAATGCACTACACCGTTTTTGTCCCCACGGACAAGATGGGGAAAGAGTTCGAGAACTGGGTTGGCGGCTATTTCGACTACGACTCCCAAGGCCCCAGCACGCCCAAGACGCACGACAAGTGGTATTCGATCCACCGTGTCTTCCAGACGACGACAACGGCGGTCACGCCGGAGCACCCGATCCTGCGGGGTTTTAAGCCGTTCGATGCCAACACGGAGTATTACTACAAAATGCGGTTCGCCGACCCGGACCCGGGCCTGACTCCGCTGCTGACCTTCGACCCGGCGACGGTCGGCCCGCCGACGCGGGAATCGCTGGTCGGCTGGGCCGTGGAGCGGCCCAACGGGCATCGCGGCTTCGCCTACACCGAAGGGCACTTCTTCTCGAACTGGAAGCTCGACGGGTTTCGGACGGTGATGCTTAATGCCCTGCTCTGGACGGCCCATGTGGACGTCCCGGCGGGGGGCGTCCAGTCTGTCTACCCGCCCGACGAGCCCGACCCCAAGAAGCCCTGAGCGGAGGCTGCATGCGACCCTCTCGCCGAGATTGGCCCCGCTCGGCATTCGTTGCCGCGATCCTGCTGGCCGGCCATCTTTATGCCGAAGCGGGCGCTGGCGCCGCGGCGGCGCTGCCGGCGGGCCGCTTCCCCTGCGCTGGCTTCGGCGTTGAGCCGCCGGCCGGCTGGAAGGAACTGCAGAAAGACAAGGCGCCGACCGTCGCCCAGTGGACGACGAACGATTCCACCGGGACGGACATGAAGGCGATCCTCACCCTCGAAGCCGCGCACGCGGCCGTGACCGATCTGACGGTCGCGACCCACAAGCTGGCGGCCACCTGGGGCAAGGTGCAGGAATCGGCCGCGACGCTGGACGGCGCGCCCGCGCGGCGCGTCCGCGTCACCCCGGCGGCGACCGCGCGTGCCGGGGTCTCGGTGAGCGACGCGATTGTCTGCCTTCGCGGCGGGATCGCCTATGTGATGATCGCCGCCGCGGCCAAGGGCCACACGGCGACGCCCGAGTTCGAGTCGCTTGTTCAAAGCTGGAAGTGGGTTGCCTTTGAGCCGCCCGCGCGACACCTGGAGGCCCTGGAGCATCCGATCGCGATCTTTAACGGCGGGGCGACGATCAATTTCCCGCGGCTGATGTACGGCGCGCCGACGCCGCACCCGGATCGAGCCGTCGATCTCGCGCTGTACAACCCCCGCGCCGACGCGACCGAGTTCCTCGCCTACGCCCAGCTCGTGACGATCAAGGACGGCGAGGTTTTCGATTCCATCAAGGCCAAGCTCCTAGAAGGGCTGGTGAAGAAGGGGACATTTGACCCGCCGCCGGCCTGGTCGGAGCGGCCGGGGCCGATCCTGGGCGTGATCACCCAGCCGGTCGCCGCAACCGTGCCGGTCGGCAAGACGACCGAGAAGCAGACCGTTCGGTGGGCGTTGGTCAGCCTGGACGCGAAGCACGTCGTCCTTCTGAATTTCGTCCTCAGACCGGCCGATGGAGCGGATTTGCCCGCGTACGCCGCCGCGGCGGAGGCGGTCGTCGATTCGATCCGGCCGCCTCGGCTCGAGCCCGGTACGCAACCGGCGTCGCCCCGGTGACCCGCGCCACGGCGAAAAAACCCGCCGGCGTCGATTTCCGGGGCCCAACGCAGCAAAGCCGCACGATATCCTCATCCCCGACGTCGTTGCCTTCCGTCGGCCGGACGCGAGTGGCTCGCCCCCGCCGGAAGACTTCTTATGAAGCTGTAACCGCGGCTCGGTCGGCGCCGCAGGATGTTGTTGTGAAGCTAAACCGAACCTCCCCCCCTCCCGAACACCGCCCCGCAACCCGAACTGCCTCTTGCGATCGCGTGAAGCGGCCAAGCGTGGAGCGGCTGGAGGGTCGCGACCTTCTCCACGGTGGGACAAGCGGGATCGGCGCCGTGGCGCAAGACGGCGCGGTCGCTGTGGCTCGGTCCCTTCCGTCAGGCTATTTGATTAATGTCGGCGGCGGCGCCTACACCGACTCGAACGGGCACCTCTGGTCCGCCGACGCCGATGCCTCCGGCGGAACGGTCAGCCGTACGCCATACGCTGTCGCCGGCACGACCGACGACACCCTCTTCTATGACCGCCGGTGGGGGAATTTTAGTTACAAGCTGCCGCTGGCGGACGGCTCGTATACGGTCAACCTTTTCTTCTCCGACCCCCTCTACACCACCCCCGGGAAGCGCGCCTTCAACATTACGGCCCAGGGGAAGATTGTGCTCGGCAGCTTTGACATCGCCAAGGCCGGCGGGGGTATGGCGGCCATCGGCCGCACGTTCGCCGTTGATGTCGTCGGCGGACAACTGACACTGGGTTTCCAGTCCATTAAGGAGAACGCGATCCTCTCAGGCATCCAGGTAGTACGGAATGCATCGGGTGCCTCGACTCCCACCCCGACGCCCAATCCAACGCCCACGCCCACGCCCACGCCGACGCCCACACCCACACCCGTCCCTGCCGGCATCACGTGGCATGCCGCGGCGCCTGCCCCGATCGCCCGCGCGGAAGGGGCCGCCTTCGTCGCCAACGGAAAGTTCTATGTCTTCGGCGGGTTCAGCGACTATCAGCTCCATATTTCCAAGGAGATGGACGCCTACAACCCGGAGACCGGGAAGTGGGCGCGGATGGCCGACTGCCCGATCGCGGTCAACGACTGCCCCGTCGCCATCGACGCCGAGACCGACACGGCCTGGATCGGCGGCGCGTTCGTGAATGACGGGGTTCACGCCAGCAACCTGGTCTACAAGTACGACATCGAACACAACGTCTGGTCGCAGGGGCCGAGCCTTCCCGAGTTGCGCGGCGCGGGGTCGATGGGGATTGTCGGCCGCGAGCTGCATTACTTCAGCGGGCTCGGCTCCGACCTCAAGGGCCGCACCACGCACTGGCGGATGGACCTCGACAACCCCAGCGCCGGCTGGGTGCTGGACACGCCGATCCCCGACTCCTGCAACCACATGGGGTGCGTCTCGCACGGCGACGAGATCTACGCGATCGGCGGCCTGCACGACAAGCTCGAGACGACCAGCAACCAAAGCCACGTCCAGGTCTATGACGCCAAGACGCGGACATGGTCCTTCGCCGCTTCGCTGCCGGTGGGGATCGGGCATATTCAGCCGGGCACCTGCTTGGCGGGGGACAAAATCCTCGTCGCCGGCGGCCAGCTCGACGGAGGCGCCACGAAGGACAACGACAGCGACCTGCTCTACGAGTACGACATCGCAACCAACAAGTGGACAACCCTCGCGCACGTCCCGCAGCCGCGGAAGAGCGCGTTCTGCGGCTTTGTGAACGGCAAGGTTCTCTACTATGGCGGCAACCCGAACACGTCTCCTTACCTCACCAACTCGATGTATATTGGTCAGTAGGCTGTATGCGGGCCCGGACCGTTCGGCCTGTTGGCCGCCCACGGGTCGGCTTCCGCCGCGAGTCTGCCGGCGCGCTTCACCGGAATGACGCCCGTCAGACTCTGGGTTCGGGCGGCCTCGCCGGGCACGCACTTGCCGCCGGGCACCTGACTTGAAGAGAGATTAAGCCGATGATCCGGATATGAGCGCCCTTACGGTTCACCCTGACCCCGTCGTGCGCGCCGGCGGTCGAGTCGAAGCGGCCGGCGGCCACAACGTTCCCGGCCCCGCTGGGCGGCCGCATCCCTTCGCTCGACGGGCTGCGGGCGATCTCCATTGCGCTGGTGCTCATCTCGCACCTGCGGACGATCGTCGGGCTCGACTTTCAGACGCGGCGCTGGACGACCGCCATCCCGGGGAACGGGCCGCTCGGTGTCAGCGTCTTCTTCGTGATCAGCGGCTTCCTGATCACCCACCTGTTGTTACGTGAACAAAACAAATCGGGTCGCATCAGCCTCGGCGGCTTCTACATGCGCCGGTTCTTCCGGATCATGCCGGCTTATTTCTCTTTCCTGGGGGTCGTGGTGCTATTGCGGCATTGGCACGCGATCGCCATCCCCACGCACAACCTCGTCGCGGCCGCCCTGTTCATCACCAATTACTTCCCGAGGCCAACGACCGAATGGGTGGGCCACACCTGGTCGCTTAGCGTCGAGGAGCAGTTCTATCTCTTCTGGCCCCTGACGCTGGCGGTCTTCGGCCGCCTGGGCGCCAAGCGGATGGCGCTCGCGCTGCTGCTCGTCACGCCGGTCATCCGCGCCATCAGTTTCTTCGCGGCCCCGCACGGGGCGCTCTTCTTCACCCGGATCCCATTCCTGCTCCACACGCGGGTTGACAGCCTGATGTTCGGCTGCGCGACGGCGCTCTACTACTCGCACGAGGGGTTCCAGCGATTCCTGCGCGGCATCTTCGATCGCAAGCTGCACTGGGCGGCGTTCGCGTTCCTGTTTGTCGTGTCACCGTACCTCGAAGTCTGGAGCGAGCCGGCCTCAAAGCACGAGGTCTTCAGCCAGCCGTACCTTGCCCTCGGCGGCTATACGGTCGAGGGGGCCTGCATTGTGCTGTTGATCGTCTGGGCGGTGCAGAACGTTCAGTCACCCGTCGGTCGGTTTCTGAACTGGGGACCTGTCGTTCACGTTGGGCTGATCTCGTACAGCTTGTACCTCTGGCAGCAGTTGTTCCTGATCGACCCGGACCAGGCGGCCGCACGGCTCTTCCGCATCGGGCCGAGCGCGGGGCTTGGCAGGCTGCTCCTGGCGGTCGCCGTCGCGGAATGTTCGTACTGGGTGGTGGAGCGAACGTTCCTAAAGCTGCGCGAACGGCTGGTGGGCGGGCATCGGCCGCACTTGTCGGCGTGAGAAGGTGCGGTTGCCGTCTCGCGTTGAATGGGTGTGGTCGTCTTGGGAGCGCCCAGATCATTGTGCGTCGTGCGGGCGACTGGCCCAAGTGATGGCCACGCCCTGACCCTGCCCTGACCCGCCGCCCCTACGTCGGGTCAACAAGATCGGCTATGCTTGCTATCTGTCCTACGGCGGCAGCGTCTGCGTCGGGGTCGATTTCAGCCTTTTGAGTGCGCGTCATCGCGATGGGCGAGCTTATTTTCAGCCACGTCTTTCATCTCACGCGGTCCTGCGGGTTTCGGCTCGTTTTCCTTTGCTTCCTAACTCTATGGCTGGATGTGATCGTGCCGGGCCATCGGCGCGGTACGGTCACGCTCCCCGGGTCGTGCGATCAATGTGAGGTCGAGCAGCCGGCCGGTCGCCGCGCCTGCTGTGCCGCCGGCACGAAGCGACCGACGCCGGCGACGCCGAGCCCCGCCTCCCGCTGTGCTCTCTGCTTCTTCGCGGCCGCCCTCTCGCCCGCGGTGGCCGTCGATGTCACCCACCCGCCGCTCTACTTCTGCGGGATGGCCCGCCTGCGGGAACCCGCGGCCGCCTGCCTGCCGTCCGTTGCACTGACCTACCTCGGCCGCGCTCCCCCAGGGCTTGCCTGATTCCCTCTTTCCCCTCCTCCCGGCCTTCGTAAAAAACGCCGGGAGATGAGAACGTCAATCGACGGCGTCTGGCCCTTCGGTTCAAGGCGTGCCGCCGCATTCCACGCGGGCGTTTGCCCCATCAGGCCCCTGTCCCGGTCATTACCATGCAAATTTCTCGATCCCATGCTCTCCGCTTGGCAGCGCTTCTTGCGCTGGTTGTAACTTCCCAAAGTGGCCGATCCGCGGTCGCGGCGCGCGTTAGCCCCCTCACCCTGTCCGCCGCTCCCGTTGAGCAGGCGGGGGAGATCACGCTTCCGCCCCCCGTCCCAACCGGCGCGTTGTCACTCGCGCCGCTGGCGGCGGAGAACGCCGATCGACCGCCAGCCCGCACTCTGGCCGATGATGCGCTCTACGCCTGCGCCTGCGGGTGCGGCGTCTTCGACGTCGGCACCAGCACCATGCTTCCACAGGGGACGGGTGGCCTGCTGTGGCTCGAGTACGACTATCAGGACCAGAACCGCAACTTCCGGAGCACCGCGCACGCGCCGGCCGCCGACAACGGCGACAAGGCCATCCGTACCGACTTCTACACCCTGGGGCTTCAGTACCTCTTCACTCGCGCCTGGGGGGCGCAGATCGAGATCCCGGTGGACCATCGATATTTCAAGGGGACCGACGCGGCCACGGGCGATGTCTTCACGACCGCGTGGACCGCCCTCGGTGACATCCGGCTGAAAGGGATCTACTCCGGTTTCTTTGAAGATCAATCACTGGGGATCGAACTGGGCGTGAAGCTGCCCAGCGGCGAGTTCAAGCACCGGCTCGCCGATCGGGATACCCAAGTCGGCACAGGCAGCACCGACATCCTTGTCGGAGGTTATTACCGGACGAGCCTAGCCGCCGACCAGCGGTGGGACGCGTTCTTCCAGGTTGAGGCGGACATCCCCGTGGGGATCAGCGATGGGTATCGCCCCGGGATCGAGATCGACGGGGCGGCCGGCGTCTACTTCACGGGGCTCACGCTCCACGGGGTGCGGATCGCCCCGATCGCCCAGGTCATCGCATCCGAACGAACCAGCGACGGCGGCGACAATTCAGCCCACCCGGTGGCCTCGGGCTATCAGAGAATCCTTCTGTCGCCCGGCCTCGAATTCGACCTGCACCCCCTGATGATCTACGCCGACGTCGAATTCCCTGTCTACCAGCACACCACCGGCGACCAGCTCGTCGCCTCAACCCTGTTCAAGGTGATCTTCAGCTACACGTTTTGACACTTCGACGTCGCTTGTCTACGCGCCGTTGTAGGAAGAACAGTTACCGGAGGGCTTTTCCCACTGCTTCGTCGATTTGAGAGGCGGTGGCGGGGCCGAAGCCAGTGGCGGCCGCTTGGATTGTTCCGTCGCGGCCGATGACCACGGTTGTGGGGAGGCCGGTTACGTCGAAGGCGCGCGCGAGGGACCCGTCGGCGTCCTGGGCTACGGTGAAGGAGTAATGGTTGCGATCGAGGAAGCCGCGGATGTCGGCCGCGTCTTCCCGTTCGTTGACGGCGAAGACGACGAGCCCCTGCTTAGACTTCTTCGGATCGGTGGCCAGGGCCTGAAGGCGCGGCAGGCTCTCACGGCAGGGCGGGCACCAGGTGGCCCAGAAGTCGAGGACGACGACCTTCCCTTTCAGTGATGCCAGCGCGCGTTTCTCCCCACCAAGCGGGGCGAGCACCACGTCAGGCGCCGCGCTTGGCGATGCCCGCGGCCCATTTGGGGCGGACGAGCCGGCGCACCCGGCAAGCAGCGTGGCCCAAACGACGTTCCAGGCGAGGCAAGGTGTTTTTCGCAAAATGAACCTTTCGTACCCAGGTACCTGACGGCAAAGTGGAAAATCCGAAGCACTCGAAAGTGATCTCACAGGAGGAAGTAAGAAATCTGCGAAAAGCGGCCGCAATGGTGATTTCTTCTCGCCAGCCGGATCCTCACGACGTTTCCGGGGCGCTCATTCACGAGCCGACGTACATCGATGTGGTGAGGTACGGGGCGACCGCGGGATTACCGCCGTAGAACATGACTTGGCCGTCCACGAAGCCGCAGAACGCGCTTTTGCGTTCGTCGGGGAGCTTGGCGAGGGTTGTCCACTTGTTGGTTGCGATGTCGTACTCGTAGAGCAGGTCGCTGTCGTTGTCCTTCGTGGCGCCTCCGTCGAGCTGGCCGCCGGCGACGAGGATTTTGTCCCCCGCCAGGCAGGTGCCCGGCTGAATATGCCCGATCCCCACCGGCAGCGAAGCGGCGAAGGACCATGTCCGCGTCTTGGCGTCATAGACCTGGACGTGGCTTTGGTTGCTGGTCGTCTCGAGCTTGTCGTGCAGGCCGCCGATCGCATAGATCTCGTCGCCGTGCGAGACGCACCCCATGTGGTTGCAGGAGTCGGGGATCGGCGTGTCCAGCACCCAGCCGGCGCTGGGGTTGTCGAGGTCCATCCGCCAGTGCGTGGTGCGGCCCTTGAGGTCGGAGCCGAGCCCGCTGAAGTAATGCAGCTCGCGGCCGACAATCCCCATCGACCCCGCGCCGCGCAACTCGGGAAGGCTCGGCCCCTGCGACCAGACGTTGTGTTCGATGTCGTACTTGTAGACCAGGTTGCTGGCGTGAACCCCGTCATTCACGAACGCGCCGCCGATCCAGGCCGTGTCGGTCTCGGCGTCGATGGCGACGGGGCAGTCGTTGACCGCGATCGGACAGTCGGCCATCCGCGCCCACTTCCCGGTCTCCGGGTTGTAGGCGTCCATCTCTTTGGAAATATGGAGCTGATAGTCGCTGAACCCGCCGAAGACATAGAACTTTCCGTTGGCGACGAAAGCGACCCCTTCCGCGCGGGCGATCGGGGCAGGCGCCGCGGCATGCCACGTGATGCCGGTCGGGACGGGTGTGGGGGTAGGCGTGGGCGTGGGCGTGGGCGTTGGGGTGGGGGTCGGTGATGTCAGCGGGATCGCCTCGACCGCGGATACGATCGCGTTGTTCTTGCTGCCTTTCTGGAAGGCGAGATCGAGAAAGCCATCGGTCACTTTGACCGTGAAGGTTTTCTCGACGACGCCGTGCGACGCCCCGCCGCTCTTGACGATATCGAACGCGGTCAGGATCGGCTGGCCTTCGGCGGTGACATTGAAGCTGCGCCCACCGGCGGCCGTGTAGACCGGGTCGGAAAAGTAGAGGTCCAGTGAATACGTGCCTTCGGCCGCCGGAATGTGATAGCGGAAGTTGCCCCATCGACGCGAGACAATCAGCGGCGCGTCGGCCCCCTTTAACGGATAGGCAACGTCCGTTGCAACCCCCCCAGAGACGTAGCGGTCGGAAAGCCAGACGTGCGATTGTGCGTCAATATACCCCGCGCCGCCGGAATCGATGCGGATCGGTGTCGCCGACAGGAACTGCCTTCTCTCCAGTGATTCAGTGATGACGGCTTGGCGGCAGGGCTTGGTCTCAACGCAACGCGGGGCCTGAAACGGCAACGACGTCCCCATTTGCGGACTCCTTAACTATTGAAAAATAATCGGCTTAGGATTGCGATAGCGATCATTGGCCCGTGGGCGTCGGATGATCGCCCCGGCCGAAATCGTCTTCCGCAATGTACTACAGAATTCGCCGAAGATCAGACGAGCGGAATCAGAAACGTGGAAAATCTTGGAAACGGGCCTCGGCGGGGTAAGGTATACGTCGAATCGGTGGCCTTGTCGCCACAGGCTGGCCCCGTCGGGCTGGGGCGGATGGAAGCACTGCGATATCGAGGCGATACATGAGCTCTGATAACTTCTTCGGCAGCGTGACAGTCCTCTCCGGCTTTGGTTCTCTGGGGACGAATAGCGCCACCGGGATTGATCTGGCGCGCGCGGCACGTTAAGCGACGAGTGGCGCCGCTGGGTTGCCGAGAACTTGCTGACCGGCCGCTCGCCCGAATCGATCGTCGGCACGCTGGTGAAGGAGGGGTACCCGCTGGCGGCCGCCACTGCCGAGGTGGATGCCGCCCGCACCCACCCCTACATCCACGCGGCGACGCCGCTGATCGGCCCCAACGCCGACGGCGGCGCATCGGCAACCGTCCTGGCGAAGCGCGAATGGGTGCTGGAGTGCGAGCGCCGGTGCGCCCGGCTCGACCCGGCCACCGCGACGGTGCCGATCGTCCAGCGCCCGTCGCGCGACGCGTTCCTCCAGGGCTTCTACGGCGCCAATCGGCCGGTGCTGATCGAAGGCGCCATGGACGACTGGCCCGCCATGACCGGCTGGACGCCGGAAGCGTTCAAGCGGCGGCTCGGCGGCAAGATGGTCGAGGTGCAGTTCGGCCGCGAACGCGACGCGAACTACGAGATCAATTCCCACGCCCACAAGAAGGTGATGCCGTTCGGCGAATACGTTGACCTGGTGACGAACAGTGGCAAGACCAACGACTTCTACATGACGGCGAACAACTCCGGCCGCAACCATGACGCGCTGGCCGACCTCTGGAACGACATCCGGATCTTCCCCGAGTACCTGCGCACCGACGACCCCGCCAACCGCGGTTTCTTCTGGTACGGGCCGCAGGGGACGGTGACGCCGCTCCACCATGACCTGACGAACAACTTCATGGCCCAGGTGATCGGCCGCAAGCGCGTGCGGCTGATCGCCCCGTACGACCAGCGTTACATCTACAACCATCGCCACTGCTTCTCGCAGGTTGACGTCGAGAACGTCGATTACGATCGCTTCCCGCTCTTCCGCAACGCCCGCGTGATCGACGTGATGCTCAACCCCGGGCAGGTGCTCTTCCTGCCGATCGGCTGGTGGCACCACGTCGTCGGGGTCGATATCTCGATCACCATGACCTTCACGAACTTCGTGTTCGACAACGACTTCTCGTCGTTCTACACGACGTACAACACGATCGGCTGATCGCTCGCCGCCTCGCCGCGGGCCCGGGCCGGTTCGGGAATAAATCTGTCACTGACGCACTATTGCGACAGTGCAAGGCTACCTTGCTCTGGTTGCAGGGCGGCCGCCCCTGGTTGCGCAGCCGCGAAGGAGTCGTCATGACGGATGGCATCAAGATCCCCGGGCGTGAGATCACGCCGCCAGAGACCTACTTCAACCGTCGCACGTTCATGCGGGCGGGCGTGCTGGCGGCGAGCACGGTCGCCACGGGCCTGATCTACCGGCGCGTCAACCGCGTTTCGGAAGTCGTCGTGAGGACCGCCGAGCTTGCGGGGCTGACAACGCAACAGGCCCCGCCGAACTCGGGCTTTTTTGTCGATGAGCCCAAGACTCCATTCGCGCAGATCACGAACTACAACAACTTCTACGAGTTCTCGACCGACAAGCTGGCGGTCGCCCGTGCGGCCGCCGGTTTCGTTACCACGGGCTGGAAGGTGGAGATCGGCGGATTGGTCGCCAAGCCCAAGGTGTATGACCTGGACGACCTGCTCAAGATCAGCCCTCCGCAGGAGCGCGTCTACCGGATGCGCTGCGTGGAGGCGTGGTCGATGGTCATCCCCTGGGACGGCTTCCCGCTGGCGGCGTTGCTGAACCGGGTCGAGCCGCTCAGTTCGGCAAAATACGTCGCGTTCGAGTCGCTGGCCGATCCGGCGCGGATGCCCAACCTGGGGGGGGCCGGCATCCACTTCCCGTATGTGGAGGGGCTGCGGATGGACGAGGCGATGCACCCCCTGGCGTTGCTCGCGACCGGCATCTACGGCCATCAACTGCCGCCGCAGGACGGCGCCCCGATCCGCCTGGTGACGCCGTGGAAGTATGGGTTCAAGGGCATCAAGTCGATCGTGAAGATCAACCTCGTCGCGGACGAGCCCCGGACAACATGGAACCTCTCGGGGCCGGCGGAATACGGCTTCTACGCCAACGTGAACCCGAACCACGCCCACCCGCGCTGGAGCCAGGCAAGCGAGGAGCGCATCGGCGAAGGCCCCCGCCGCCCGACGCTGATGTTCAACGGGTACGCCGATCAGGTCGGATCGCTCTACGCGGGCATGGACCTCGACCGCAACTTCTAAGGCCGCGACGCCAGCGCCCGCCTTCCTCAACGCGCCCTCCTTTGGAACGCTTCGATGACTGACACGAAATTCGCCAAGTACGTAATTGGGGTCAACGGCGCCGTGCCGGCGCTGATCCTGGGGTGGGATGCCTATCACCACGCGCTGTCGGCCAACCCGGTCAACCACGCGATCCGGACGACCGGCATGCTGGCGCTGATCTTTCTCTCCCTGTCGCTGCTGATCACGCCGATCCGCCGCCTGACGGGCTTTAGCGCGATCGTCGCCGTCCGCAGAGCCCTGGGGCTTTACGCGTTCGGGTACGCGTCGCTGCACTTCACGATCTTCTTCTGGTTTGACCGGGGCGCCAGCGTGGGGAGCACGTTCAGCGAGATCATCCACCGCCAGTACCTCTGGTACGGGATGACCAGCCTGGCGGTCATGGCGCCGCTGGCCGCGACCAGCACCAACGGCATGATCCAGCGGCTGGGCGCCCGCCGATGGCAGATGCTCCACCAGCTCACGTACGTCGCGATCGTGGCGGGCGTGATCCACTACTACCAGCTCGTTAAGTCGGACGTGCAGATCCCGATTGCCTTTGCGATCGTCGCGGCGGCGCTGCTCGGGTTCCGCTTCGTCATGCATTACCGGCGAGTGCTGGGCGAAAGCCAACAGTTGAAGCGGGGTTTCGCGCCGGTGATGGCCAAGGGTGTCGCGCCCCTGATGGCGAAGGCCAAGCCCCGTTTCTGGACGGGGAAGCTGCGGGTGGTGCGGGTGTTCGACGAAACCCCTTCCGCCCGCACGTTCCGGCTGGCGGCCGCCGACGGCGGGGACCTGCCGTTCGATTACCGCGCCGGCCAATACCTCAACATCGCCCTGATGATCGACGGGAAGCGCGTCAACCGCTCGTACACCATCGCTTCGTCACCCACCCGTGTCGGCTACTGCGAGCTGACCGTCAAGCGGGAAGAGTCCGGCCTCGCCTCGCGCTACCTGCATGGGCAGATTCGCCAGGGCGATACGGTGCAGATCTCAGCGCCGGCGGGGCGGTTTACGTTCGACGGCACGGAGGCCGACAGCATCGTGCTGATCGGAGCGGGCGTGGGGATCACGCCGCTGATGTCGGTCGTCCGCTACCTGACCGACAAGAGCTGGGGGGGTGACATTTACCTCGTCTACGCATCGCGGACGCGGGCGGACATCATCTTCCGCAACGAGCTGGAGTACCTTGCCGCCCGGTTCCCCAACCTGCACGTGACGTTTACCCTCACGCGGTCGGATGAAGCGGATTGGGCGGGCGAGAAGGGGCGGGTGACGGCCGCGCTGCTCGCCCGCGTGGTGCCGGGGATTGGCGGCCGCCTCGTGCATCTGTGTGGCCCGACCGAAATGATGGAGCCGATGAAGGAGGCGCTGCGCGGGCTGGGCGTCCCGGAGGCGAAGATTCGGTCGGAGGCTTTCCTCTCGCCCGGCACGCCTGGCGCCTCCGACGCTCCCGCCGACGGCGTCGCCGTCCTGGCGGAGGCCATGTCCAAGACGGCTGACGTCACCACGATGGCCATCGACGAGATGACTCGTGCCGACGGCGCCCCGATGGATGGTCAGATGCTCACGTTCAGCCTCAGCGGCAAGACGGTGATCGTCGCCCCGAAGCAGTCGATCCTGGAAGCGTCGGAAGATGCCGGGGTGAATATCCCGTTCGACTGCCGGTCCGGCATCTGCGGCCAGTGCAAGACCAGGCTCGTCTCCGGCCGCGTCAATATGGATGTCCGGGACGCGCTGAGCGGGAGCGAAGAAGCGAAGGGCCTGATCCTGGCGTGCCAGGCAATTCCGCTGGAAGCGGTGACCGTCGAAGCCTGAGGCACAGGAGAGAGAAACGCACGCGCCCCAACCGTCGGTCATGGATTCACAATTCGCGAATCCCGGCGTAACGAAGAAGGCAAAATCCGAAGCTCGAAATCCGAAGGAACTGACCAAGCGGAAAGAGAAATAATCGATGAAAGCGGGTGGAAGGAGCAGTCGTTTTCCGCTTCGTCTTCTTCTCAGCTTCCTTGGGATTTGGCGCTTCGGATTTCTCTTTTTTTTGGGCTTTGCGGCTGTTCAGCGATGTCGTGTTAAGTGTGGCAAACCCCATCCCTACGCCACGACCGCCGCAAGCGAGGCCTTGGTATATCCGACCGATTCGGCCAGGCCGGGCAACGGGTCGAGCGGGGTCTTTTCGTGCTCGAAGCCGACGTGGCCGGCAAAGCCGATCGACACCAGTGCCTTGAGCATCCCGCGGATGTCGAGCACGCCGCGGCCGACTTCGATCTCGGCCGCCCCGGCGTTCTTCGCGTTGCGGTCGATGATGTCCTTGAAGTGAACGTCGTACAGCCGGGCCTTGTACTTCACGATCGACTCGGCGGGGTCGGCCTTGGCGCGGGCGGTGTGGCCGACGTCGATGCACAGCCCGATCCGCTCGTCGAACGCCTGCACGCCTTCCCAAACGTCCGACGGCGCGGGGAAATGCTTATCCTCGGGCCCGTGGTTGTGGATGGCCAGCCGGATGTTGAACTCCTTGACCAGCTTGTCGAGCAGCGGCAGCGCATCCGCAGTCGGGCGCAGACGATCGTCGGGACGCCCAGGTCCCGCGCGTATTCGAACGCGAGGCGGGCCGAAGCCTCGTCGTTCTTCAGGCTGATGTTGCCGCAGCTTAACGGCGTGATGCCCGCATCCAGAAAGCTCCTGGCGACGGCCTTCCGCTCCTCGGTCGTGCTCTTGAGGGGCAGGTGGAAATCCTTCACTGACACATATCGCAGCGCCACGCGGTTGATCGCCTTGATCGTGACGTCCAGCGGCAGCCGGCGGAAGCTGTAGGAGGCGACGCCGACCTTCAGCCCGTGCCACGCGTCGGGACCGGGGGCGGCCGCCGCCGCGGAGCCCAGAAGCTGGCCGCCGGCGCCGGGCGCCCGCACATCGGCCGCCGCTGGGCGATCGGCCGCCGCTGGCCCATCGGCTGCCGCCGCCGCGTGGGTCATGGCGGCCAGCGGCCACAGTGCGGCTGCGCTGGCGGCGGCCTGCAAAACGCTACGGCGGGATGGCGTCGAGTCGGAAATGTCGGTCATGGCGGGTTCTCCTGGCGAGTTGCCTGTGGCGAGTTGCCTGTGGCGAGTCGCCGGTAGCGAGTTGCCTGTGGCGAATTGCCTGTGGCGAATCGCTCGTGGCGGATCGCCTGATCCGGGCAAAAAAAGCGGACGTGCTCTCGGGCGCTACGGCTGGGTGAAACCGATGTTAAACGCGGGGTTGCCCAACAGGTCGATCGACGCGGTTGAGATGCCCGCGAGCTCCATGATATTTGCTTTTCCGTCGCCGTGGTGGGCCTTTTTGATGCTGCTGGTCACCGTTGTCTGCCCGGCGACGCCTCCGCTAACGAACAGCAGCGGCGCCGGGTCGCCGCTTCGGTGAATCAGGCTGACGATCGTCCCCGGCCCCGAAAGACGAATGGAGACCCTGTCGCCGTCGATGTCCTTGTAGGAGAGCCTGCGCCCTGGTACGCCGCGAGCTTCAGGACGATGTCGCCCCGTCGGCCGCCGCTGTGACGCATGCCCAGCCCCAGCCCGGTGGCGTCGAGGATGGTGTGGGCGCCGCTGCCGACGATGTTGATATAGCGAAAATGCTTATTCGCCGTGAAGGGCTTTTCGCTCGTGAGGGTGACGCTCATCGTCGCGTCGTCGTAGGTGGCCGAGAGGATCTTCAGGCGGCGCGTCGTGATGGACGGGTTCGTGCCGTCAGTCGAGGTGAAGGGGATGTCGAAGTACCCGCTGGACGAGGCCTGGCCCGCGATCGTGACGCGATGGCCGATCTCATACCCTTTCACGTCCTGGGTGCTGGTGGGGTCGAGGTGGCCGCTGAAGGTCAGGACGATCGCGGTCGATTGGGCCGCGGTGCCGATCAGATGCTCGCTGACCAGCGTCACGGCCGAAATCGGGAGCGCGTGCATCATCTGCCGCCCCTCCATCGATTCCAGCATCGCTCGTCGCTGTGGCGCCGGGGCGGCGGGCGTCCTCGCTTTCGCCGCGGCGGCCGGCGCGGAAGATCGAACGAGCGGCCAACCGAATAGTCTGCGGAACCAACCGAGGGAGAGGAAAGCCATAGACGCTCGTGAGAAGGAGAGAGAGGGGGCTCACCGCGCAGTCGCCGCCGCGACGGTGCCGCCGCCGGAAAAACAGACCGGTGCGGCGTCTCGGATATACTATCGGCCGATCGACCCGTGGCAACATGCGGGCATGGCGAGGATACCGTCTATTGCAGCGCCGTCGGTAAGCGAGCCGAGCCCCATGCCGCTCGCTTCACCGGCCGCACCCGAGCGGGGTATTCCGCGGAACGTTCGCCTGAGGAGGCATTTACAGATGAAACGATCGATCGGCTTCTGGGCCCGGATTTCCGCTTCGGCGGGTGTGATGCTGTTGGCCCTCGGCGGTTCTGTCATCCTGGCGGCGGGCGTAACGCTGACCGCGGAGCAGCAGGCGGCCGTCGATAAGCTCAAGGCCAAGGGGGCCTCCGTCCTTCAACTGGCGGCCGATACCGACGCCCTTACCGTCGATCTCGGTCTGGCGGGTAAGTCCGCAACTGACGAAGACTTGAAACTGGTCAAGACGCTCCCCAAGGTCGTCGAACTCGATCTGCATGGCACCGCCATCACCGACGAAGGGCTGTCGAACATCGAATCCTTCGGCGGTTTGACGCGCCTGCACCTTGAGAAGACCGGCATCACCGATGCAGGCTTGGCCCACCTGAAGGGGCTGACGAACCTCGTCTATCTCAACCTCTACTCCACCGGCGTCACCGACGCGGGCCTCGCGAACTTGAGCGGTTTGAAGAGCTTGAAGAACGTCTACCTCTGGCAGACCAAGGTCACCGACGCAGGCGCCGCCGCGCTGAAAAAGGAGCTCCCCGGCGCGACGCTGAACCGCGGCGAAGAACTGGCGTTCGTCCCGCCCCCGCCGCCCGAGAAGCCGCCGGAAATGAAGCCCGCCGACGCCAAGCCAGGCGACCCAAAGCCGGCCGACACCAAGCCCGGTGACCCAAAGCCCGGTGACTCAAAGCCCGCGGATACCAAGCCCGGGGACACCAAGCCGGCGGCGGCCGCCAAACCAGGCGATGCAAAACCTGCAGACGCCAAGCCGGGGGACGCCAAGCCCGCGGATGATACAAAGCCCGCCAAGAAGAAGCCCCGGCCCGAAGCGCTCGACGGATTCATTCGGTCGTGGTTGGTGCTCGCGCCGATCCCCCTCGCGACCCCCGATGCCGGCGCAACCGAGATCGACAAGGAGCAGGTCCCCGGCGAGAAGTCGCTCAAGCCCAAGGCCGGCGATACGGTCAAGGTCGGTGACAAGGAGTACACCTGGAAGCTTGTCCGGGCCAAGGATTACTTCCTCGATTTCAAGGAGATCGCCCCGTCCCAGACCGACGACGTGGCGGCCTACGCCGTCGCGTACGTCGTCGCCAAGCAGAAGATAGACGACGTCCAGCTCCTCATGGGCAGCAACGACCAGGGAAAGCTCTACCTCAACGAGAAGGAAGTCCTCGAGGCGACCGAAGGCCGCCAGCTCGCCAAGGACCAGGATAAGGCGGAGCACCTCACGCTCAACGAAGGCGTAAATGTGATCGTCTTCAAGGTGATCAACGACAAGAACAACTGGCAGGGGTGCGTCCACTTGGCGAACAAGGACGGCAAGCCCGTCGCCGGCGTTCAGTACAAGTCCGTCCCGTGACGCCGGCGGCACCACCGTCCGCTTCGGGAGGGGACCGCACCCGGGACCCAATGTCGTCGCTCCCGTAGGGACCGCACTGCGGTCCGCCGCTGGGGACGCGAATTGTCGAGAAACGATGGCGCCCCGCGGAGCGGGCAGGTGACGTGCGGACCGCAGTGCGGTTCCTACGTGGGTCGTTCCGTCGGGACCGCACTGCGGCCCGCCACCGGGGACGCGAATCGTCGAGGAACGACGCCGCCCCGCGCGCGCGCAGGTGACGTGCGAACCGCGATGCGGCCTCTACGGGGGTTTGCTCAAGCTGGGTCGTCAAAAAGCCGCGTAACGAAGATCTGATTGAGCTTTTTCCCCCCACACTCCACCGGCCGCACGTAGGCGACTGAGCGGCCGTCGGGAGAGATTACGCAAGCCTGGGGCCGCGGTGCGTCGGCATCGTCGAAGCGATCGGTCAGGGGTGCTGACACCCCCGTTGTCGCCGACGTCGCGACGATGCGGTTGTCCAGCACATGCGCGATCCGGCGGCCGCCGGGCGACCACGTGAAGGCCGAAGCGATCGGGCTCCGCCCGTGCGTCAATTGGATCGGGATCCCGCCGGTGGGGGCAACCGTCCAAAGCTGAATAAGACCGCCATCGTCCCTCATGAGCAGGGCGATCCGCGAGCCATCGGGGGAGCTGCGAAGCCAATGGCGCGGCCCCTGGATGCCCGGGTAACGGCGGCCGCTCGTGAACGTCAATCGCCGCTGTGCCACGCCGCGCGGGGGGAACGGGGCGCGGTGCTCGGTGCCCTGGAGTGGGCCGTCGCCAATGCGGGTCAGGTCGTCGGGCAGGTCGGCGATGAAGGCCTCGGCAACCGTCTCCCCGTTCGACGCGACGACATTCCCTACGAATGCGATGGCCCGATCCTGACGCGTGCCGTCCGACCGCAGGTAACCGTTGCCGCCGACCCAGGCCTCTTCATACGCCCGCGAGATCTCGTCCGAGCCGGGACGGGGGGACCGCGTTGTCCGAGTCACCAAGACTGAGAAGAACGCGCCGCTCTGATTGCGGGGATGCCCGCCGCCGACGTTTACCGAACCAGCCGGCACGCTCACGCCGACGTTCCGCTGGCAGATGTCCCGGTCCGCCGGCGCTTCAGGCGCCGGGCAGGCGAGCAGATGATCCTCGTAGGTGAAGGCAACCCATTGCCCATCAGGACTGAAAACGTGCAGGTGCGTCCCGCCCCGCAGCGCACCGGCCGTGAACGGCGGAACAAGGTCGCGGGCGTCAAGGGGGATCGCCACCTCCGGCCGCTCGACGTTGACGATCACCCCGCCCCGTTGCGACGGCCCGTAGGACCAATCTGGCGTCGGGTGCGTCGGCCCGAGGATGAAGACAACCTTGTCTTCGGTCGGGCTGTAGGTCGCCACGCCGCAGTGCGCCCCGCGATCCGCACTGAACAGGGTTTGAACCTCTCCGGTCTCAACGTTCACCCGCTCGATCGACGGGCCATCGAAGATCGACCCATCGGCGCCCGACCGGGTGTCGTAAACGATCCACCGTCCGTCTGGCGACCAGACGCCGGTGTTCGTGAGGATGTGGCCGCAAGGGTCGCGGGTGACTTGAAGCTCGGTCGTCTCTCTGGAAGGCATCGGTAGCGGGCACACTCCGTGTGCCGTCAGCGTCAAGGGGAGCAACGTCAGCTTTCACATCCGACGCGAGGCCTTACCGCGTGCGCCGGCCAGAGCAGAGACAATCGGGCTCAAAAAAGCGAGTACCGCTGCGCCAGCGGAAGCACCGACGCCGGCGGGCAAGTAAGGTGAACGCCGTCGGCTGTGACGCGGTACGTCTCCGGATCGACGGCGATGACGGGGGTCGCGTTGTTCAGTCGCATGTCCTTCTTCCCGATCGACCGGCAGTTCTGCACCGGCTCGACCCACTTCGTCAGGCCATATCCTTTGGCGACGCCCGACTTCACGCTCGCGCCGCTGACGAAGGCGACGGAGGCCGCGCCACCGCGCGGCCGAAAGAGGCGAACATCGGCCGCATGAAGACCGGCTGCGGCGTGGGAATCGACGCGTTCGGGTCCCCCATCTGCGCCCAGGCGATAAAGCCGCCCTTGAGCACCAGTTCCGGCTTGGCGCCAAACATGGACGGCTTCCAGAGGACCAGGTCGGCCAGTTTCCCGACCTCGACGCTGCCGATCAGGTGGCTCATCCCGTGGGCGACGGCGGGGTTGATCGTGTACTTGGCGATGTAGCGGCGGATGCGGTAGTTGTCATTGCCGCCCGTTTCGTCCGGGAGGCGGCCGCGGACTTGGCGCATCTTATCCGCGGTCTGCCAGGTGCGGGTGATTACTTCCCCGATGCGGCCCATGGCCTGGCTGTCGCTGCTGATGATGCTGATCGCGCCGATGTCGTGCAGGACGTCCTCGGCCGCAATCGTCTCGCCGCGGATGCGGCTCTCGGCGAAGGCGACGTCCTCCGGCAAGTTGGGGTCCAGGTGATGGCAGACCATGAGCATGTCGAGGTGCTCATCCAGCGTGTTGATCGTATAGGGGCGCGTCGGGTTGGTGCTGCTGGGCAGGACGTTGGGCTCGCCGCAGACGCGGAGGATGTCGGGCGCGTGGCCGCCGCCGGCCCCTTCACTGTGATAGGTGTGAATGGTGCGGCCCTTGAAGGCGGCGATGGTTGCTTCGACGAAGCCCGATTCGTTGAGGGTGTCGGTGTGGATGGCGACCTGGACGTCATGTTCTTCGGCGACGGTCAGGCAGCAGTCGATGGCGGCTGGCGTCGTCCCCCAATCCTCGTGCAGCTTCAGCCCGATCGCGCCGGCGGCGATCTGTTCGCCCAGCCCCTGCGGCTTGGCGCTGTTCCCCTTGCCGGTGAAGCCGAAGTTGAGCGGCAGGGCATCGGTCGCCTGGAGCATCATCCGCAGATGGGTGGCGCCGGGGGTGCAGGTGGTGGCGCAGGTCCCGGTGGCGGGGCCGGTGCCGCCGCCGACCATCGTCGTCAGCCCGGCGGCGATCGCCTCATACGCCTGCTGGGGGCAGATGTAGTGGATGTGCGTATCGATCCCGCCGGCGGTGAGGATCAGGCCTTCGCCCGCGATCACCTCGGTGGTGACGCCGACGATCAGGTCCGGCGACACGCCGGCCATCACGTCCGGGTTGCCCGCCTTGCCGATGCCGGCGATCAGCCCGTGCTTGATGCCGATGTCGGCCTTGTAGATGCCCGTGTAATCGACGACCAGGGCATTGGTGATGACCAGGTCCAGCGCGTCTCCCTGAGAGACGCCGGTCGCCTGGCCCATTCCCTCGCGAATCGTTTTGCCGCCGCCGAACTTGCACTCGTCGCCGTAGGTCGCGCCGTTGAGGTTCGCCAGGTCGCGCTCGACCTGAAGCATCAGGCCGGTGTCGCCCAGGCGGATTTTGTCGCCGGTGGTGGGGCCGTAGATGTCGGCGTAGGTGCTTCGCTGGATTCGGTGGGCCATGATCCCTCAGAGGCGGCGAGCGAAATGGGTAGGGACTACTGCGCTGGTTCGGCGATGAAACCTACCCTAATCGGAAAATCCGATGCACGAAAGCTCAAGGAAATTCAAACAAAGGCAAAGCGGAAATCGATCGGTTCGCCAGCATGTTTCTTCTTTCCCAATTTCTCATTGCTTCGGGTGTCGTGCTTCGGATTTGGACGTTCTTCTTGTGCTCCAGTAGTCAGCTTGCCTTGCGCGGTCTAAGAGTGGCGGTCGGGGTTAAGTCGCTCGGCGGCGGTTCGGCGGACGAAGCCATGGACGTCGAACTCGGCCGCGGGGACAGGGTCCCAGGCGGAAAGGCCGTCGCCGTATTCATCGCGCGCCTGCTGCTTGGCCTGTTCGACCCCGGCGTGCCAGGTGTCCCCGGCGAAGGCGCCGTCGGCCGCGTACCGGAACAGCATGGCGCTGTCCCCGTCGCCGTCGATCAGGGCGATGCCGGGCGGGACGGGGCTTTGCCCCATCGGCTCGATCCGCAGGATCGTTCCTTCCCGCCCGGGCGAGATAATCGCAAAGAGCAGCCCATCCATGACGCGCCCCTTTCACGGGGTATGAAGATCATTCCTGATGTGCGAAATTCGACGCCCTGGCCCGTCCGAGGGCCTCGGCCTTGCCGGCTTCGGTGACCGGCCCGTCGGCCAGGTTGTTCCCGCCGCGAATCACGCGATTCCCCGCGATCTCAACCAGTTGAACCGTCTTCGTATCCCCCGGCTCGAACCGCACCGCCGTCCCCGCCGGGATGTCGAGCCGGCGGCCGTACGCCTTGGCCCGATCGAACCGCAACGCGGCGTTGGTCTCCATAAAATGATAGTGGCTGCCCACCTGGACCGGACGATCACCCAGGTTGGTCACGCTGACCTCGATCGCGACGCGGCCGGCGTTGATCTCAAGGTCGCCCGGCTCGATCTCGTAGGCTCCGGGCTCAACGTCGGCGAGGGGACGGCTTAGTATGGGAAAGGCGGCATCCGCCGGCAAGGGTAGAAAGCTACCGTACAGTGCGAGCGACAGATCACCGCTGTCGGCCGCCACGGGATGGTGGACCGTCACCAGCTTGGTGCCATCCGGGAAAGTCCCCTCCACCTGAACCTCGGCGACCATCTCCGGCACGCCCGACATCACCTGCCGGCGGCCGAGGAACCGGCGACCCAGGTCCATCAGTTCCGAGACTGATTTCCCGTCCCGGATGAACTCCAGCAGTTGCGTGGCGATCAGCGCGACCGTCTCCGGGTAATTGAGGCGGACGCCGCGTGCCAGTCGCTTTTGCGCGAGGAACCCGGCGTTATGGAGCAGGAGTTTATCGATCTCGCGCGGCGAAAGATGCATCGTTTACTTCCCTCAAGAGCCCCGGAAAGCAAGCACCGCATGCGGCCGACGAGTCATCCTGCCGCCCGGTGGACCGTTCCAGGCAGGATTGCGGGTGCGAGGCGCCGTTATCCGACGTGCCGCCGGTGCCCTCACCGGCGGGCTTTTTGTACGGTCGGGGACACCGCCGGTGAGGGCACCGGCGGCACTTATTCGCGGGCCTCACCCGATCATTTCCATCGATCGAGCGACCGGGTCGCCAGTCCGCCCACCGCAGCGCAACCTACCGGGCGACAGTTAGCTCCTGGCGTTGAGCGCGTTCACCACTTCCGCGCCCACGGGTCCGCCCCCAGGGACGATGCGACGCCCGCCATCCGGGCTCGCACCCAGCGGCTCACCGACTCGATATTCGGGCCCGCCACGCGAATCAGCGCCCCGGCCGCCCGCGCAACGGGCTGGCGGCGAAAGCGATCGCTTCCGGCGGCGAAGCGCACCGTTCGCGGTGCCGCGCCCGGATCGTGTGCGAGGCGACGACATTCAACGCCTCGGCCGCGCACGCCTCAAACGCCGGGCCAATGAAGAGCACGGTTGCCAGGCAGTCGATCCCGGCCGCGTGTTCGACCCCCGCCGCGCTGTCGCGACCGACGGGCCGCCGGCGGCGCGCGAGCGGCGCAAGGGCCAGGCGGATTGCGTCGCGCGCGACCAGGAGCCCGTCGATGTATACATCGTTTCGAGTCTCGTACCGGTCAAAGGCCCATCGTTCGCCATTGGCGCTGCGCCCGCTGCTGACCGCATCGACCAGCGCGAGCGAGGCGCCGGCCGCAAGGTTGAACCGCTGCCGTTGAACGAACGTGCTCCCTGCGAAGCACATCACCGGGTCGGGCGCGACGATCAGGACGGCGGCCTCGTCAACGAAGGCGTCGAGCGTCTGCCGGCACGCGAGGCCGGGCAACCGCGGCCGATAGACTTTCGTACACGACTGCGTGCCGAGGAAACAGGTCGTCCCCTCGCCCGCGCTGACCTTCAGCGTCACCTCGTCGCCGCCGACCAACCCGCCGCCGTAGGTGCTTGTAAAGACCCAGGCGCCGCGGCCGTTGTTCTTCGGGGTCAGTAGTTTCAGTGGGCTCGACGCCCGCGCCCGGGTGACCGCCGTCCGGCCGGCCACACGCGTCAGTTCCACGAACCCATCGCCCGCGCGCACGCCCTCGTGGCGATCAACCCGTTCGGCACCCGTGGCGTCAGGCGTCGTTGAAGGCGTGATCGGCGGGGCCAGTGCGGTCATCAATCGAGCTTGCGGCAAACCAGGCGACGGCGTGTTAAACACTCAGGTGACGGTTGACCACTTCCTGAGTCAGGTCGCTCGTCGGGCCTTCCGAGACAACACGGCCGCGATTCATGATATAGAAATATTGCCCGAACTCCCGAACGAAATCGAGGTATTGCTCCACCAGCACCACCGTCATCCCCCGCTCTTCGACCAGCTTTCGCAAAACGTGGCCGATCTGCTGGATGATGTTGGGCTGGATCCCCTCGGTGGGCTCGTCCAGCAGGAGCACCTTGGGGTCGCCGGCGAGCGCCCGTGCGATCGCCAATTGCTGTTGCTGCCCGCCGGACAGATCGCCCCCCATCCGCCGCGACATCGTCTTCAGGACCGGGAACAGCTCGTACAAATCTTCCGGGATCGACTTGCGGCCGTCGTTCCGGGCCTGCAGTCCGACCCGAAGGTTCTCCTCCACCGTCAGCTTCGGAAAAATCTGCCGCCCCTGCGGGACCAGAGCGATCCCCGACTTCGCCCGCCGGTTCGGCGCCAGGCGGCCGACGTCCTCCCCACCGAGCAGGATCGCCCCGGCGTTGTGCCGAAGCAGCCCCATGATCGTCCGCATCAACGTCGTCTTGCCGACGCCGTTCCGGCCGGTCACGCATGTGACACGCCCCTGGGGCATTGTCATGGTCACGTCCCGAAGGGCCTGCACCATGCCGTACGAAAATGAAAGGTTCTGTGTGGCGAGCATGATGTTGATTAACCTGACGACCGGCGCTTCCGCACGAACCCGGCCTCGAAGTAGGAAAAACCGAAACGCGAAATCTCATGGGAACCCAAACGAGGCCAAAGCGCAAAGCGTCGCCGTCGATTGAATCCGATTTCTTACTTTCCCCTTCGTTATTCAGTCGGGTTTCGTCCTTCGGATTTCGATTTTGGCGTTGCGCTGCGGTGTCAACGCCCCAGGTACGCCTCGACCACATCGGGGTTCACGGTCACTTCATCCATCGTCCCTTCCGCCAACACCTGGCCCTCGTTCAGCACCGTGATCTTGTTGCTGATCCGGCGGACGAAGTCCATGTCGTGCTCGATGACGATGATCGTGTGGTGCCCCTTCAACTCCAGCAGCAGCTCGGCCGTTAGCTCCGTTTCCTTGTCGGTCAGGCCGGCGGCCGGCTCATCCACCAGAAGCAGCTTGGGGTCGGCCACGATCAGCATGCTGATCTCCAACCACTGCCGCTGCCCGTGACTGAGGTACTTGGCCGGCGTCTGGGCGTCCTGGATCAGGTGAACCCGATCGAGGATCGCCAGGATGCTCTCCCGTTGTTCCTCCGACTCCGTGCCAAACAGGTTGCGCCAGACGTTGCGGCGGCCGGGCAGCGCCAGCTCCATGTTCTCGTACACGGTGAGGCTGTCGAAGACGGTCGGCGTCTGGAACTTTCGGCCGACGCCGCGTCGCGCGATCTCCACGTCCGCAACGTGCGTGATGTCGTGACCGTCGAAATAGACTTTGCCGCTGGTCACGCGGGTCTTGCCGCTGATGACGTCGCACATCGTCGTCTTGCCCGCTCCGTTGGGGCCGATCACCACCCGAAGCTCGTTCGGCATGACGCCGAACTGCTTGATGTTCAGCGCCTTGAAGCCGTCGAAGCTGACGGTGACGTCCTTGATGTAAACGAGGTGGCCGCCAGGCCCGCCATCCGCCGGAGCGGCGGCCTCAGTTGTCGTTGGCGCCGTAGGGCTTGAAGTCATGACTCGGCCCTCCCGGCGGGCACAGGGGCCTCTGTCGGGCCGCCCACGGTGACACCTTCTTCCGCGGCTTCCGCCGCGGCTGGCGAGACCGCGAACCCGCGGCCTGCGATCCCTTTGTGCTGGATCGAGCCGGTCAACTCCAGGATTGCGATCGTCCCCAGCAGCACCACGACCACGACGTACTTCAGCGGGACGCCGTCCAGCCGCACGTCATTCAGTACCCGCGGCGTCACCCCCAGCGCCTCACCCAGGACGAAAAGGGCGGTGATTGCGATCGGCGCCAGGCCGATGCCTACCGCGAGCGAGCCGGCACGCTCGCGGATCCGCTTCTCAACTTTGTCCCACAGCCCGACGAAGCCGTCCGGGAAATAGAGGATCACCCCGATGTAAACCGTCCCCTGAACATAGGGCCACATCGCCGGAAGGTCGGAGGTGAGCGACGCGTAAAGGTACTTGTAAAGCAGAGACCCAAAGATCGCCCCCCAGAGGCGGCCGCGACCGCCGAGCGCGACCAGGACGACCATCGTGATCGACGCCGGCACGTCCATGTCCTGTGGGGAGATAATCGTGAACTGCGGCGAATAGAGCATGCCGCCGACGGCCGCCAGCATCGCCCCGACTGAAAAGGCGAAGACTTTGAACGCGTACGGCTTATACCCGGCGAAGTAGAGGCGGGTTTCCTTGTCCCGCACGGCGACCAGCACGCGCCCCAGCCGCGACCGGACGATCGCGCGGCAGATGAGGTAGGCGACGACGAGCGCCGTCAACGTCAGCAGGTAGAGCGCGACGATGCAGTTTCGGCTCTGGGTGAGGGGTTTGTAGAAGTTGGTTAACCCGTTGGTCCCGCCGAGCAGCATCTCGTTGCGGCTGATCAGCAGCCACGCGCCCCAGGCGACCGCCTGCGTGATGATGGAAAAGTAGACCCCTCGGACACGGCTGCGGAGGATGAAGAACCCGAACAAGCCCGCGACAAGCCCTGGCAGGAACAGGCCCAGCAGGATCGTCACCGGGAACGACTCGAACGGATGCCAGAACCCGGGCAGCTCGCGCACGTTGTTGAAGAACATGAACTGGGGGATGTTGTTGTATTCCGGCCGGACGTCGCCGCCCCCCTGCGGCAGCGAAAGGTGCATCGCCATCGCATACCCGCCCAGGCAGAAGAACAGCGCCTGGCAGAGCGAAAGCAACCCGGTGTACCCCCAGATCAGGTCCACGCCCAGGGCGACGAAGGCGAAGCAAAGGTACTTGCCCAGCGCGCTGAGCTTGTAATCCTCCACCAGCCCGTTGTGGTTGAGGATGGGGATGACGAGGAAGAAGAGCGCGAGCAGCCCGACGATCGTGTAGAGCCGCAGCCGGAAGACGCCCGGGTCAGGCATCTTGGCCAGGAATGTTTGGGAGCGAAGGAACTTCCGCCGCGCTTCGGACGCGGCGGCCGCCGTGTCGGCGGGCTGTGGATCCTCAGGCATCGGCCAGCCTCCCCTTCGGCGGGAAGAGCCCCTGCGGCCGATAGTTGAGGAAGACGATGACCGCGACCAGCACGAACACGCGCCCCAGCACCGACGACCCCGACGCCAGGGCCGGGATCATCGCCAGGATCGGCTCCAGGTATTTCGCCAGGAAGCCCAGCGCTAGCCCCGCCCAGATCGCCCCGGACAACGCGCCCACGCCGCCGACCACTACGACCATGAAGCTTTCGACGATGTATTCCTGCCCGATCTGCGGGTTGATCTTGTTGTAAAGCGGCACCGCCACGCCGGCCAGGCCGGCGAGCCCCGCGCCCAGAGCGAACGTGATCGCGTCAATCCGACGCGTCGGCACGCCCAGGGCCGATGCCATCCCCCGGTTCTGCGTCGTCGCGCGGAGCAGCAGGCCCAGTTTGGTCCGGTTCACCAGGTAGTAGACCACTGCGATGCACATCGCACAGTACAGGATGATGTAGAGCCGGTTCCGGGCGAAGAACAGGTCCGGCATGATCTCCCAGCCTCCTTCCATCCAGCTTGGAGGGGAGACCGTCAGCGTATCGCCGAAGCTGTCGCGAACGCGCTGGACAAGGATCAATCCGATCCCCAGCGTAGCCAGCAGTGTTTCAAGCGGGCGGCCGTACAGGTGGCGAATGACGACCCATTCGCATAGCAGGCCAATCAAGGCCGACACCGCGAACGCCGCCGGGACGGCGGCGATCAGGTAATAGTCGTACGCCCCAGGGAGATGTTGCTTGAAGAAAGAGGCCACGACGTACGTCGTGAACGCCCCAACCATCATGAACTCGCCGTGGGCCATGTTGATCACGCCCATCAGCCCAAACACGATCGAAAGGCCCAGTGCGAGCAGAACGAGGATGCTCCCGGCGGACAGGCCGGCGAAGGTGTTTTGCGCGAAGCGGATTCGCGACTGGTAAGTTTCCGCCATTTTGAGCGGCGGGGTGGCGGCATTCTCCATTTCGGTGTCGCCGATCCGCTGGGCGGCCGCCACGACTTTTCGCAGGAGGTTCGCCGCTCGCGAGGTGCCGATCGAGCCGAGCGCTTTGAACGCCTCCATCTGCTCGGGGCGGCTTCCCAGGATCGCATCCGTCTCGGAGGTGGCTTCTTTCAGCGCCGGCCCGAAGCGGCCGCCCGCTTCGGTGGCGAGTTGTCGCTTGAGCGCCGCGGCATAACGCGGCAGGTCGTCCAGGTTCTTACCAACCGTACCCAGCCGGCCTTTGTACGTTTCGGTCTCGGCGACCGAGCTCTGTGCGTTCTCGCGGAGGAGGGCATACGCATCGACCAGTGCCGCCGGCACCGTGGTTGGGGTGGCGGCCGCGGGCTGGGTCGTCGCCGACGGGGCGGCCGGGGGCTCCGGGATCGCCGCAAGGTATGTCTTCAGGGCCGACGCGACCTTGCTGACCGATGAATCGCTGGGGACCGGTTGCAGGAGCTTTGTCGGCTTTTCCGCTAACGCCGCGTCGATGGCGGTAACGACCGACGTCGCCGCGTCCTTCAGCGGGGCCGGGTCGGCCGCGTGCTTTGGGTCGGCCCCCCACGCTTTGAGCACCACCATGCATCGTTCCATCGCCTGGGAGAAGCGCAATTGATCGTCGGGGTCGATGAAGACGTGTGCGGAGCGTTCGCCGGCATCTCGTATGCTCGTGAGGCGGACGGTCGGGTCGGGGTCAAGCAGCGCGAGCGTCGAGATCAGCTCAGGATACGGGCTTGCGTTCCTGGCGCTTCTTCAGCCGCATCATGCCCGGGGCGCTGAGGTCGATGGTCGGGGCGACGAAGAAGACCGGCTGCCCGTCGGCGCCGATGACCGGCGCCTGGGTGAAGGCATCGACAATCGGATAGCTCTTGAGGTTGTCGCCGGGCTCGGCCCCCTGGTACTTCGAGGCCTTGCCGTAGATGACGAGATGCCCGTCACGATTTTGGAGCGTTCCGTCCATCCATGCGGTGACGGCGGGGATCAGGCGAGCATCCCCCTTGGCCCCGAGCAAGTCATAGATCTTGAGGCGGGCGTCATCGTCGGCGGTGGCCAGCGACTTGATCGCCTCTTTGAGCTCTGAAGGAATGTCGCCGGGCGCGTCGGCTGCGGCGGCCGGCCGCGTGGTGTCGGCCGCTTGCGCGGGCCGTACAGGGATGCACATCGCCGCGACGGCGAGGGCCAGAATGAGGGACGTCAAAGACCGAGAAGGCATCGAACTCCAATCCTTCGGCGGCCGCCGGCTTCGGTCGTTCGCCGTCGGCCGGGGCTTACGTTTGAAGACCGGCCCGACGGTTTCCCGCCGGGTCGGTTGTTTGCGCGTCAGGCCGGCCGTGCGACCGCCGTTACGGCGTCCCCGGCGCGACCCATGGCGAAAGGTTACTTCTTCATGATCGGGTCGAGGCCTTCAGTGTTGGCGTAGGCTTCGGTCCCGTCTTCCAGGCGCAGCTTGCTGTAGGGCAGGCTGGGGACGTCCACCTTCACCTTCATTCCGGTTTTCAGGATCCCCGCAGGCGCGACGCCGGCGGCGGGGGGCATGGTGAAGTAGGGCTCGTCGCTGGAGACGACGTGCGTCAGGTCCTTCGGGTCGAGCGCCATCATCGCCGGCTTGGCCGGCTCGGTGGCGGGCGTCATGGTCGGCTTGACCGGCTCCGGCGACGTCGCGTTCATCGCCGGCGGCGTGGCCGTGGCCATCGGCTGGGTCGCCGGTTTTTCCTCCGGCTTGCTCATCATCGAGCCGCATCCGGTACTGACCAGGCCCGCGGCGAACAAAGCGCAGGCACACAAATACGGGCGAACGGAGAGAGTAAGGCGTTGCATCCAGTGATCTCCTTGAGTTTCGGATCGTCGAGTGTCGTTTGAACCCGGTCTGCCGCGGCGGGCGAGAATCGCCCGCCGCGGCCGAGGCATCGGCCTCTGGCCGCCTTACGGAGCTCCCGTCAGCTTCTTGATCTCCTCCGGGCCGTGCAGGTAGGTGCTGAACGAATCCGGGTGGACCAGGGCCGTCTTGGAGATGATGTCGAACTGCCCGTCCGCGCGGATCGCCCCGATCAGGACCGGCTTCCATGTGTGGTGGTTCAGCGTGTCCATCTTCTTCTTCCCACCTGGGGCGTCGAACTCCATGCCCAGCACCGCGGGGATAACCTTGTCGATGTCGAACGTGCCGGCCTTCTCGACCGCGGCCTTCCAGACGTAGACGCCGAAGTAGGCGGCCTCGATCGGGTCATCGGTCACGCGGCTGTCGCCGCCGGGGAGCTTGTGGCTCTTGCAGAACGCCTTGAACGCGGTCACGAACTTCTTGTTCTCCGGGTTCTCCTGCGACTGGTAGTAATTCCAGGCGGCCAGATGGCCGACGAGCTTCTCGGTCTCCATGGACCGAAGTTCGTCTTCGGCGACCGAGAAGGCCATGATCGGGCACTTGTCGGCGGTCAGCCCCTGGTTGGCGAATTCCTTGTAGAACGGCACGTTGCTGTCACCGTTGATGGTGGACAGGATGCAGGCGTCGCCGTCCTTCGCGAAGTCCTTCACGCGGCCGACGATGGTCTGATAGTCGCTATGGCCGAATGGGGTGTATTCCTCGGCGATCGCCGTCTCGGGGATGCCCTTGGCCTTCAGGAAGGCGCGGAGCACCTTGTTGGCGGTGCGGGGGAAGACGTAGTCGGTGCCGAGCAGGTAGAACTTCTTCCTGGAGCCACCATCCTTGCTCATCATGTACTCGGCGGCGGGGATGAGCTGCTCGTTCGGGCTGGCGCCGGTGTAGAAGATATTGGGGCTCTGTTCTTCACCTTCGTACTGCACCGGGTAGAAGAGCAGGCCGCCGCCGTAAGGGTTCTCGTCCTTGGTGTACTTGGCTTCGAAGACCGGCAGGACGGACTTGCGGCTCACGCTCGTCCAGCAGCCAAAGGTGCAGGCGACCTTGTCCTTCAGGATGAGCTGCTTGGCCTTTTCGGCGAAGAGCGGCCAGTTTGACGCCGGGTCAACGACGACCGGCTCGATCATGTAGCTCTTCCCGCCCGCTTTGACCCCGCCGCCGGCGTTGATCTCCTCGACCGCCATCAGCACGACGTCGCGAAGGGACGTCTCTGAGATGGCCATCGTTCCAGAAAGGGAGTGAAGAACGCCGATCTTGACGGTGTCTTCCGCCCGCGCCAGGGCGGCCGGCAGGCGCGAGCAGCGCCAGAAGGAGCAGGGTGAACGGTTTGCGTAACTGGGTCATGAACGAATCTCCTGAGGTACGGGTAGAGAGTCCGAGAGGGTCCAATTCCATGTGAAGAGCGATCTGAGAGAATGAGGCCGCCAGCCTTTAGGCTTGACGGATTGAGCTTAAGGCATTCGCCGCCGAGCCTTCGGCCGCCAGATCCCCGCGCCTGACGACACGTGAACGGCGCAAGCCCCATTCCCGGCGCAAAGCGGCGGCGGCTTGGCGCAACGCCCGGAAAGAGAGCACCGGCGAAGAGCGAAGCGGCGGAGGTGCAGCCACGTCGAAGAACGACGGATCCTGCTGTCGGCCGCCAGCCCAATTCCGCCGATGCGGCGGCGACGTCCGAACGCCCGGGAACGGTTCCGCCATCACAAACGTCATGCCAAGTCGGAATCGTTCGTCGAAGCATCGCCGCTATACTGGCGGCGTCCAATCGCAACGCGTCGCGCCACTTGCTGCCTAATTTGGCGGCACGCGCGGTGACGATGAATGACCCACGCGGCCTCGGATCGGGCGCAAAAACGCTCTGCCGGCTCGGCCGCGGCGGCGATCACCCGTCGCCCGACCCGTTCCCACAAAAGCGCTGCAACTGTCTCGCAGGGGACATTCCGCGACGCAAAGCGATTGTTGGGCCGGGGGAGCCCAGCACGCGACTCTGCGCCGCGTGCCTTGTCCTGCTGCGGCGGAGATGCCCAGCGGCCCGGTGGGAACGTCGCCGCGCGACGGTCAGCCCGTGGTGGCCCCCCGGGCGGCCAGCATGTGCTCGATGATCTCCGGGACGCCCTGACCGCTCTTCATCTGCGAGAAGATGAACGGGCCTTCGCCACGCATGGCTTTCGCGTCACGCTCCATCACCGCCAGATCGGCTCCGACGGCGTCGGCCAGATCGGTCTTGTTGATCACCAGCAAATCCGACTGCGTGATGCCCGGCCCGCCCTTGCGAGGGACCTTGTCCCCGCCCGCGACGTCGATCACATAGATCGTGAAGTCCGCCAGTTCTCGGCTGAAATGCGCGGCCAGGTTGTCACCGCCCGATTCGATCAACAGCAGCTCGGGGCGATAGGTTTCATGCAAGTGTTCGAGGGCCATCAGGTTAGCCGTGATGTCTTCTCGAATGGCCGCGTGCGGGCATCCGCCCGTCTCCACCGCACGGATCCTCCCGGGCTCCAGCGCGTGGTTTCGCGTCAGGAACTCAGCGTCTTCTTTCGTGAAGATGTCGTTGGTCACGGCGCAGAGGTTGACCTTGTCGCGAAGGGCGCGGCAGAGGGCGAGCATCAGGGCGGTCTTGCCGCTTCCGACCGGGCCGCCGACACCCACCGTGAAGGCGCGGCGGGCAAAATTTCGCGTTTGGACCGGCCGCTCGCGATATTCGAATTTCCCCGCGTCCGCCCACTCGTCATGCGTGTGATCGGGGGAGCCATTGGAAGGAGCTGACGTCTTGTTCATCATGCCCTGGGACCTTCACCGTCGGGCCAGACCACTCCGACGGTCCGGGGCCCGGGCCGACGGCCGCCGGCTTAGCTCTGGAACAGCCGCGAATAAAGCCTTCCGTGCCCGGCCTGGAGCAAGTCGATCAGTGGCGCGGTCTGGGCCGCGTCCTCTGGTGCCACCTGGGCGGCCGATCGCGCGAGCGCGTCGGCAAGTGGCGACAGCGCGTGCTGGATCGCCTGCCCTTCGATCGGCCCGACGAGCCCCAGCCGAACCGCCGCCGAAACGAGCCCCCGAAGGCCCGAGAAGACGAAGAGCCGGCAAGACTGTTCGAGGCTCAGTCCGACGCAGCGGCCGACGACGCCGAAGACCGGCGCCAGGTGACACGAGCCCCCATCCTGGCGTGTCGTGTCATCGAGCTGACTCAACGCGCGAAGGTTGAAGATCTTCTCCGCCGACGAAAGCAGCGCGCAGGCCTTGAAGGCGGCTCGCGTTGTTGGCGATGTGGTTCAGGGTCATCGCATCGAACAGCTTGTCCAGCGCCTCGAACCGGGCTGGGTCGCTCCAGGCGGCCGCGACAAACGGCACGCCACCGCTGGCGAGCTGACCGACAGCGCCTTCGCAATACGGCTCGAGCGTCCCCGGCGTGACGAAGCCCTGTTGCCACGCCGACTCCAGCCCCGCCGAATGAACGAAGCCGCCCGCCGGGAATGCCGAGTCGGCCAGTTGCAGCACCACCCAGTCGTTTGACCGATCCAACTTGCTTTGCCTCAGAATGTGTGTCGCGCGGCGAGAGGTGAATTCAGGTATCGCCGCGCGATTGAGCAGCAAGTCGCCCACAACAGACCCATTGCCCAGATCGGCCGCACAACATCACGCGAAACGTCCGCGGAACTGTGCGGCATGAGTCTTGATATGCAAACGCCGTGCAAGGGGTTGAATTTCGCCAGGGCTTTGCGGTTCGGGTAAGTCGCGGCGATGACGGAGGTATCCAGTGCAGGCGCCCGGAACGGCACGCATCGTCGAAGTGCGGCAGCAGGTCCTCAAGAAGAATGACGTTCTCGCACGTTCTCTTCGCGATCGGTTTCAGGCGGCCGGTGTCTTCGTGGTCAGCCTGGTTTCCAGCCCGGGGGCAGGGAAGACGACGTTCCTGAAAGAGACGCTCCGCGCACTGCGTCCGTCGCTACGCGTCGCCGCCCTGGTCGGCGACCTTGCCACCGAGAACGACGCCCGCCGACTCGCCGAGAGCGGCGCCCCGTTCGCCAGATCGTGACCGGGACGGTTTGCCACCTCGAAGCCGACATGGTCGAGCGCGCGCTGGGCGGCTGGGACCTCAACTCGATCGACATCCTCTTTATCGAGAACGTTGGCAATCTCGTCTGCCCGTCCAGCTACGACCTGGGCGAGAGCCTCCGGCTCGTCCTTCTTGCGACCACCGAGGGCGAGGACAAGCCGCTCAAGTACCCAACGATCTTCAACACCGCTGACGTCTGCGTTATCACCAAGATCGATCTGGCCGAAGTTGTCGAGTTTGACCGGGCGGCCGCCTATTCAAGTATCGCCGACGTGCGTCCGGGCATGCGGGCCCTCGAAGTTTCGGCCAAGACCGGCGAGGGGATGCGCGCCTGGCTCGACTTCCTGGCCCGCCGGCGCGACGCGGCCATGGCGCTGGCCCCCGTCGCGGAGGCGCCCAGTGTCGGTTGACCGCTTCCCGTCCACGCGCCTGGCCGGCGAGTCCGACCCGATCGCGTTGCCCCATCGCCCGCTCCTGTGCGAGCAGATCTCGGAAAGTGTGAGCGACGCCGGTTCGGCCGCGTTGTTCGAGGCCGAGTTGCCCCAACGATGGCACGGGCGCGACGTTGACCCTGTCGAAATCCACTGGCATGAGCTGGGGCGCCGAGCATTCCAGGCGACGACTCGCGCCGGGCGGCGCGTTCGCGTGCTGCTGCCACGAGGTGCGCGAGTTCGGCATGGCGACATCCTGGTGACCGGGACTGACTGGGTGATCGCGGTCAATGTGCCGGAGACCGACGTCCTGATCGTGCGGCCGCACAGCATGACTCAAGCGGCGCTGCTAGCGCTGGAACTGGGCAACCTTCACATTCCGACCCAGATCGCGCTGGACGAACTGCGAGTGCCCCCGGACGGCCCGGCACGTCAGGCGTTCGATGAACGAGGGGCTCGGTACGAGGGAGCAACCCGCCGGTTCGCCCCCGAGCCGGTGCGCGGCGCCGCGGTCCGCCTGGCGGCCGCATTCCAGATGTCGGGGCGGCGGCCGGCCAACACCGGCGGCGAAGCCTCGGCCGCGTCAGGGGCGACTTCATGACCGCGTACGACCTCAACGCTTTTTCGAGCGCGTCCGAAATGCTCTGGGCGCTGCGCCCGGGAGATCTCGGCCGTTGAGCTGCTGGAGCTGCATGTCCGGCGCATCGCCCGCTTTAACCCCGCGTTGAACTGCATCATCCAGCAGGACTTCGACCGAGCGCGTCGCGCCGCGGCCGACGCCGACGCCGAACGGACCTGGGGCGGCGAAGCGCCGCTGCTCGGCGTACCGGTCACCGTCAAGGAGTCGATCGATACGGTCGGCCGCGCGTCCACCGCCGGCGTGCCGGATCGGGTCGGGCACGTGGCGGAGTATGACGCTCCGACGGTAGCTCGCCTTCGATCGGCCGGGGCGGTCATCCTCGGCAAGACCAACGTCTGCACCTGGCTCGCCGACTTCCAGGCGACAAACCCGGTCTATGGCCAGACCAACAGCCCGTGGGATCATTCGCTGACTCCGGGCGGCAGTTCCGGTGGGTCGGCCGGGCTGGCGGCCGGGCTGGGGGCGATTGATCTGGCCAGCGACATGGGCGGCTCGATCCGCGTCCCGGCCGCGTTCTGCGGGCTCTGGGGGCACAAGCCCAGTTCCGGCTTGCTCCCCGGGAGTGGGCATTTCCCCGGGTTCGCCGGCCCCAACCCGGCGGCCGTTCTCGCGACGCAGGGGCCGATGGCCCGGAGCGCGGTTGACCTCGAACTGGTGATGGAAACGTTGGCCGGCCCGGATATTGGAGTCGATACCGCCTGGTATGTCCGTTTGCCAGCGCCGCGCCGCAAGCGACTGGCGGACTTCCGCGTGGCGATCCTTCCGGCCGTGCCCTGGTGCCCGGTTGACGGCGAGATCCTCGCGGCGATGGACTCCCTGGCGACGAACCTGCGGAAAGCCGGGGCGACCGTCGCCGAGGCTCAGCCGCGTGAGATGGGGGATTTCCGCGAGCATTACGCCCTGTTCCGCGCCTTGATGTGGGTCGCAACCAGTTGCCGCCAGCCGGCCGACCGCCGCGAAGCGATGGCGCTCGACAAGATGGCGCGCGGTGAGGAGTTCCAGGCGGCCGACGCCCGCGGCCTACGCGGCTCGGCGGGGGATTACCTCGTCTGGATGGAACGGCGCGAAACGTTCAGGGCGTTCTTCCGAAGTTTCTTCCGCGATTGGGATGTGCTGCTTACGCCGGCGACGCTGGTGCCGGCCTTCCCGCACGCGACCGGGCTGACAGCCGATCGCCGGCTGGAGATCGGCGGCCGCCCGGTGGAATTCGACTACATGAGCTTCTACCCGTCGGTCGCGACGCTCTGCGGCCAGCCTGGGACCGCAATCCCGATCGGGCACAACGCCAGCGGGCTGCCTCTGGGGGCGCAGGTGGTGGGGCCATTCCTTGAGGACATGACGGGCATCCGCTTCGCGCGCCTCGTCGAGCAGGAATTCGGCCGCTTCAAGCCGCCGCCGTCGTACGCCGCGGAGTTCGTCTGAGCGGTTCGTTTCGAGGATTTCAACAACCTAACCCGAACCCCATTACTTCGCCGGCTTTTGGAAGATCATCATGTGCTGGCGGGGAAGGTCCTCCAGCGTCTTGACCCACTTCAGCCCCACCGACTCCATCTCCTTGCGGGCCTGGGCTTCTGACATCTTGTGATGGGGCTTGATGTTCACCTTGGGGTCTTCGGCCCGGTACTCGACGTCCACAACGCGCCCGCCCGGCTTGAGCGCCCGGACAATCCCCAGCATCATCTCCCGCGGGTAATCGAATTCGTGATAGGCATCGACCATCAGCACGACGTCCACGGCGTTTTCGGGAAGGCCCGGGTCGTCGATCTTCCCGAGCAGCGGCTCGACGTTTGTCAGGTTCTTTTCCTGTGCCCCTTTCTTGATCAGGTCGAGCATTTCCGGCTGGATGTCTGTAGCAAGGACTTTCCCTCGCGGGACGCGGGCGGCGAGGCGGAAGCTGAAGTAGCCGCTGCCGGCGCCGATGTCGGCGACGACGTCGGTGGGGCGAAGCTCCATCATGTCGATCGCCTTCCGCGGCTGCTCTTCCAGTTCGCGCGTTGGCCGCTCAAGCCATTCCGCGCCGAGGTGCCCCATCACCTGGGCAATTTCGCGACCCATGTAGATCTTCCCAATCCCGTCGGGGCTCGCCGGGGCGGTCTGGTAGACATCCGCGGGGCGCGTTGCGGGGGCAGGGCGCCTCGCCCGAGGCGAAGCGGCCGACGACCAGGATCAGGGCAAGCACTCCGCGGCCGCAAGCGATCGATCGGCCCGACCGCCCAAACCGCCCGCAAATTGACCGCCGTGGGTGGGTCAAAGCTTGCATCGTCATGCGTTCTCCCAGTATGTTTTTCAGAGGTCACCGACTCCGCGACGGGCAAGCTCGCATCTTATGCGGGCGACCGAGGAAACGCCCGGGGTAACTTGCGGAGCGAAGTCCGGGTCGCCGGGGGACGGCATGGCGGCCCTTATCGCGTGCCGATCGCCACATGCCGGTCGCCACTCGAGGTTGCCGCTTGGCGGGCGGCGATTTTGCCAGGGGTTGCTTTCCGGGCCGATTCGTGCCTGCGCCGCTTGCGCGGGCTATGATCCGCCTCGGGCATGACCCGTGAAACGTCGGACGCCATCTACTTTTTTGAGCTGTGGGCTGGTTCATGACTTAACCGCGTCGGTGGGTGCCGAGGCGAGAATGCGATCCCTTACGAGCGCCCGAACCTGTTCTTCAGGTACGGGCTCCCTCGCGGTGGGGGCGCACGGCGCGGGTTCAAACGTCTTCACGTCCGTCAGCTTGTAAGTCGCCGAGGGTAAATGGCCCGGCCGCGGGAGCGGCCGGTTGCATGGCTGGGGGCGATGCAAAGTCGTCCCAGAGGGCGACTATCGACGCATCGAACGACACTTTTCGCAAACGTTGGGAGACGGATTCAGGCGGGGTGCCCAACGTTCGCCCCGGGAGGTCTTGATATGAGTGCCAAGCGCGCGGTGATTCGTCTCCAACTCGAAATTTCGGCCAAGCAAGCGCTGGATAAGCTCTGCGAACGCCGAGGAATGACCCAGATAGCCGTGCTTTCACGGATGGTGAAGTGGTTCGTCACCCAGGATGAAGTCGTACAAGCCTCCATCCTGGGCTTGCTCTCTGAAGCCACCCTTGGCGAACTGGCCCAGGTGCTTCTGAAGCGACTGGCAACGGAAAAGGCGAAGTCAGCGGACTGACGGCCTCCAATTCCGCATTGAGGTGACGCGGCCCACCGACGTTCGGCCTTTAACGCCGGGCACACCGGCGTACTTTCGAGACGACCTACATTTCACCTCAGTTGAGCCGATCCCTTCCACAACCGACGCCAGCAGAGGCGTTGAAGCCTGTGCGTAGTGCGGGAGAGCGCAGCCGGCGCGACTTTACAACCGTCGCTCCTTCCCGGCACGCGCGGCCGCGTTGTCGCACGCGGGCGGTAGGGAGAGGGGAATCAGAACAGCGCGTCATCACGCACCGCCATCTCAGGAGGGCTTTATGGCGCCGTAGGCCGCGAAGCAACTGTTCTTGTGAAGGACTTCAATCCGAGCGAAGCCGGCCCGCCGGAGCAGATCAAGCTGGTAGAAGAGCGGCCGCGGCGTGTCCTCCTGCTCGATGTACGCGAAAACCGTCTCACGATACCGCTCGCCTTCCTCTCCGCCGCCCTTCAGCGCTGCCAGGTATTGTCCGTATCGTCGCCACATCACGCTTTGGGCGGCCGGGGCGTCGTGCGCGATGAGGTCCGCGACCCATATAGAGCCGCCGGGCGCAGGCACCGGAAGAACCGAGCGAAGACCGCCTCCCATTCAGCGTCCGTTCGGAGGTGATGGAGGACGGCCGCGGCAAGGATGATGTCGAACCCGCCTTCCGGGAGAGGGATCGAGCGGATATCGCCTTGAACCGCGGTCACGCTTTCAGATGTCAGCGCGGAGACGCGCCGCACGGCCCGGTCGAGCATCGCGCGGCTTAGATCGACCAGCGTCACGTTGAGCGTGGGCAGGCGACCGAGCAGCTTCAGTGTGTAATTACCCGCGCCGCATCCGACGTCCAGCAGCGCGCTAGCGCCCGGCGTGGTCGCGGCCGCCACCTCGGTGACAAGGTCAAGGACGAGGGGCGCATCCATCGTTGCGGATTGCCCCGTCTCCAGGTTGCTGAACCGCTCGACCTCCGCGTCGAACCTCGATCGAATCTGCTCGGGCGTGGACTTAAAGGACATAGGCATACCCTGATCCTAAGCCAACTTCTGTGCAGGCGTCGCCCGGATAATCGTTGACGTGCCGCGCAAACCGTATACGATCCTGCTTATACATTAGTCAGTTGCCGTTGATCCGATTCCACGTGCCCGGAAACTCCGGGTTCCCAAGAGTCGGAAGGAGCGTAACAGATGGCGCGAGCTGAAGCCCAATCGTCGAAACGTCCGGCCAGGGCGGTGAAACTCACCCCTTTCATTCGGCGTGATGGATTTACGCTTGTTGAGTTGCTGGTCGTCATAGGGATCATTGCGCTGTTGGTGTCGATCCTTCTGCCAACTCTTAGCCGCGCGCGTGAACAGGCAAACCAAGTGAAATGCTTGAGCAACCTGCGCCAACTCGGCATGGCCTTCACGATGTATACGAGCGACAACAAAGGTTGGTTTCCGTTTGACGCGATCGATAGCACGGAGTGGGACGAAGACTGGATCTGGTGGCAAACATCGACCGTGCCTGGGGGCGCGACGACCGGTACCCCCGTCAGAAACTACCCGGGCAGGCCCCTTGTCGATGTGAAACAGTCGTCGATCGCGAAGTACACCGGCAATTCCATTGAGGCCGTCATGCGGTGCCCAAATGACAACTTCGAGTACCGTTCGCAGACCGTGACGGGGGGTCAGTACAAGTACAGCTACTCGATGAATCGTAACACTTCAGCCGTCTGCCGTGACAGCCGGTGGTAGCGGCGGCAGTTTCCCCGTCGTGACCCACTCTCGCAACGCCGCGACCACCGTCGGCACCGGGTCACGCCCTCGCAGCTTCAGCGTTCGGTAGATGCTCATCAGCACCGACTGCGTGAGTGCCCCCTGCTCCGAGCGGTTGCACAAGCTGTTCTTGCGGATGATCACGGCTGGGCGGATCTGCCGCTCCGCGTGGTTGTTGTCGTGCGGGACCTCCGGCTTGTCCAGGAACGTGAACAGGTGGTCCCGGTGGCGGCTGATGCGCTTGGCCAACCGCCGTGCATCGGGGTCGTTGTAGGGCGTGTCGGCCAGCGCGCACAGACGCTGGTGGATCAGGCGGATTCGAGAACGGTACAGCTCGGGGGTGAAGCCCGGCCGCTTGCGCAGGCGGATGCCATCGCGGGCCAGCCGCTTGAGCTGCTTGCTGAACGCCTTCCATTCGGTTGAGCGGTTGTGCTCGTCCACCTTCACCAGCTCGCGCAGCAGGTGCGGCAGGCAGTATTGGTGCTCCTCGGCGCAGACGGCCTCGTACGGCGCCCAAAAGTCATGCACCAGCGTGCCTTGGAAAGCTTCGGTGAAGAACTTCTTCAACGCCGGCGACCCGCGGCCGCGGTCGATCATGTAGTAACAACAGTGGCCGTTGCAGAAGCACCAGAGCCAGTGGGTCTGCCCGCTCACCCGCCAGCCGGTCTCATCGGCCTGGAGCACGGCCGATGCCTTGGCCTCCTGGGCAATCTGCAGGTACCAGGGGAGCAGGGCCTTGCCCAGGCGACGCCAGGCGTCCACGAGCCCGCCGGCCGAGACGAGCGTGGCCAGGCAGGTGCTTAGCACGTCCTGGAGGTTGGCCAGCGTGACGCCCAGGCCGTAGTGCAGGTAAGCGCTAAGGGCCACGACCCGATGCCCCAGCGTCGCATTGGGCAGTGCGTCGGGGACGACGGGCTCAACGTCCTTGTCGCAGGCCGGGCAATAGTCGCGGTGGAGGGTGTACTGGGTCACCACCGGCGTGATGGCTTGTGGGATGTCCTCAATGATGCGGCTGCGGGAGCGGCCGCGTCGGGCGAGTTTACCGCCGCAGTCGGGGCAGCAAGGCAGGCGGCAGTCGATGTGGGCGTCGATCTTGGGCGGGACGGGGCGTCGGCTGCCGGGATGACCCTGCTTGGCGCCGGGCGTCTTGGCGCGACGTCGAGTCGGGGGCTTCTGGTAGACGGGCACCATGGCTGACGGCGTTGACGGCGAAGGGGCGGGCGGCGTGGCCGGGGAAAGACCGGCGACATGCTGCGCCATGGCCAAGGCGAAGAAGACAACGGCCTCGGCGCCCAGAAGGGGCAGCACCTTGGCCAGGGCCTCGGTAAGGTCGCCGCGCTTGGCGGCCTCGAGGATCGTGTTCAGGTCGGGAAGTTGTTGCGTGTCGGGCGGTATCCCGCATTATGTACCCGGCGGAAACGGATCGCGCAACCCGTACACCACCCGAACATTGCGAATATTAAAGACCCAACCGGCGTCAAGGCCGGCAGACGGCTGAAGTGTTACGATGAATCAATACTTTTCCGGCACGAATAACGTGGGTTTTAATTCCAAGGTTTCACTGCTCACGGCATGCCCGACGATCGCGGGAGTCCGCAACGCGTCGGAAAAGATTTTGCTGGTCGAGGAAGACCCTCTAACCATCAACGACGGCCATTTCCAGCCCCCGCTCTACGATACGACGGGCGCCTATATCTCCGGGACCGGAAGCCTCGACCTGCTCTGCATCCGGCATGACCGCAAACCATCGCAGCCGGACACCGCGGTTGATCGAAAGGTCCAGTGTCCCAACCCCGACATGCGTGGGAACGTCTCTTTCGTGGACGGCCATGCGGAATACGTGACGCGATCGTACGCTCACAGCGACCTACGGTTCTATCCGCAGAAGGGTTATTAGCCGCAGTCGCCCGCCCGCCGTACACCGTTGCAGACGAAGCCTTTCAATTTCGGCCTCAGGCCGATTTTTTGCAGAGGCTTAGTGCATCATTATGGGGCGGTTATCAAAGGGCGGCGAGTGATCGGAAAGTGTCGTCCGCCCTGACGAACTCGCGGCGTTCGCGGGAACTTCCCGGGCAATCGCGTCTTACACCGTCAACGTTTTTACAGCTCCCACGTTCGAGCGCGCCATTCGCTTAGTTGCGTGTATCGCGTCAGGTCGAATTGCAGCGGCGTGACGGTGATGTAGTTGTCGCGCAAGGCCGCGACGTCGGTGTCGTCCTCGGTCTGGCCGAGCGTGAAGACGCTGCTGTTCCAGTAGTAGGGCCGGCCGCGGGGGTCGCGGCGCTCCTCGTATTCGTCCGCCCACGGCTGAACGCATTGCCGGACGACTTTGATGCCCATCGGTTGATCGCCGGGGAGCAGCGGCGGGATGTTGATGCTGGCGACCTGCCCTTTCCGAAGCCCCGCCTCCAGAATTTGGTCGATCGTCGCGCGCGCCAAGGCGGCCGACCGCCGAAAGTCTGTCGGGATATGGTTGCGAAGGTAAAGCGAGACGGCGATCGCGGGCAGCCCGAGAAAGGCGGCTTCGATCGCCGCGGCGACCGTCCCGCTGTAGATCACATTGATGCCGACATTGGCCCCGGCGTTCATCCCGCTGACGACCAGGTCCGGCGGGCCCGGCAGGATCTTGGCGACCGCCAGCTTAACACAATCGGCCGGCCGCCCGTCTACCGCGGTGCCTGTAAAGGTTGATTCCACCGTCACTTGTTGCGTGAGCAGGGGGGTTGAGAGTGTGATACCGTGCCCGGTGGCGCTCTGCACCGTCTTAGGGGCCACCACGTGGACTTCGCCCAGGCTCACAAGCTCGCGATACATCGCGACCAGGCCCGGGGCGCGGATTCCGTCATCGTTGGTCAGCAGGATTAGCATGTGCGCCGGAGTATAATCGCGCACGTTGCCGACGCGAACCAACCGATCGGCACCCTCGGCAACCCCATGGAATCCCACGATCCGGCCTCTGCGCCGCTTAGGCTGACCCGTTCCCAGGCCCGCGAGATCGACCGGCTCTCGATCGAGCGTTACCACATCCCCGGTGTCGTGCTGATGGAGAACGCCGCCCGGGCAGTGGTTGAGGCGGTTGATCAGATCGCCCCCGCCGGCCCCGTGCTGATTCTCTGCGGCGGCGGCAACAACGGCGGGGACGGATTGGCCGTCGCCCGGCACCTCCACAATCGCGGGAGGCGCGTCACGATCCGACTGGCCACGGATGCGGCCGGCTTTCGCGGCGACGCCCGGGCGCAATGGCGGATCACGCAGGCAATGGGCCTGCCGGTCGTCGAATGGGGCGCGGTTGACCTGACGTTGAGCGGCGGCGGCGAACGGAACGCCGTCATCGTTGACGCGCTGTTCGGGACCGGCCTCTCCCAACGCCCCCGTGATGCGGCCATCCCCTTTATCGATGCCTGCAACCGAGCCGCCAGCGGTGGCATCCCGGTCGTCGCGGTTGATATCCCCAGTGGCATGGACTGCGACACCGGCGAGGCGCTCGGCGCATGTGTGAAAGCCACGGCGACGGTCACCTTCGTCGCGGAAAAGGCGGGCTTCGCGAACCCGGCGGCGGCCGCTTACCTCGGGAAGGTCACGATCGGGGATATTGGCTGCCCGCGGGAACTGCTTGACGGAGCCGGAGCCGGCGAGGCACCTTCGGTGTGATCATTCAATCGACCCAATCGTCGTCGGCGGGGCGTGAGGCGATCAAAACGGGAGCGGGGGCTGGTGCGAGGACTGACGTTTTCGACTCGGCGAGGGGCTGCAGCGAGCTTGCCGTCGGCATCGCCTCGCTGGTCACAGGTCGCAGGCAGTTCACGAGTCGCCGGGCGTGAGATTCCAGCGCCTCGCGGCCGGCGGTGGTAAGCGTGAAGCGCGTGACCGGTTTGCCGCCCGCGAACTCTTTGCCAACCGAGATCAAGCCGGCGGATTCCAACCGCTTGGCGTGGCTGGCGAGATTGCCGTCCGTCAGGCGGGTGCGTTGTCGCAAAAGGACGAACTCCTGCCGCGCTTCGACCGCCAATGCGGTGAGGATCCTTAGCCGGCCGGGGTTGATGACCACCGCGTCGAGTTCGTCGATCTGACCGACAGCCTGGTCGGAAGCCATATAGCGTCCATATCGGGCCGGTGGGCGCGGTAGCATGAACCGATGCGAGGCGGGGAGCGACCAATCGCCGGCAACTGCGGCCGACCGGCACTAAACGTCGGACGCACGTGACGCACTGAACGGCGTAACGCAGTGAACGACGTAACTCAGTAAACGACGCCGGCGTAAGCTGCCCCGGCGCAGCGGCCGAGCGGAGGGTTTCTTCATATGTCCAGACGCGCAGTCATCCGATCCTGTCTTGCGTTGTTTGCCGGGCTGATTGCAGTGCTCCTGCCCGCCGTGGCGGCGATCGCGTCCACTGCGCCGCCGACGACCCGCCCGGCGGCCGTTGACCCAGCGGTCGTTCAGGCGATGAATCTTGACGGCCGCGAGGTCAAGCCGCTCGCTGACGCACAGGTGGCCGGCGTCCGCGGCGTCGTCTTTTTATTCGTCTCCGCCGACTGCCCCATCTCCAACGGCTTTGCGCCTGAGATCAACCGCATTGCGTCCGACTACGGCCGGCGCCCGGGTCACGCGGCCGCCGACTGCTTCGAATTTTATCTCGTTCACGTTGACGCCGACCTCAAGCCCGCTGACGCTCGCAAGCATGCCGAGGAATATGCGCTCACACCGACCGTCCTGATGGACGGCAGCCGGAGAATGGCGAGTCGCCTGGGAGCGAACGTGACACCGGAAGCGATCGTGGTTTTGCCGGGGGGGACGATTCAGTATCGCGGCCGGATCAACGACCTGTATGCCGATTACGGCCGCATGCGCGCTGAACCGACGCGCCATGACCTCCGCTTGGCGCTCGACGCGGTTCGGGCGGGTAAGCCGGTCGTGGTCGCCGAGACGCGAGCGATCGGTTGCCCGATCGAGTGACGCCGGGCGCCCGGGCCGACCCGGCGCGGTTGATCGGCGAGAAGCCGAGCCGACGGCCGATGCGAAGCAGGGGGGCAGCCTCTGTCAGACGAAGGTAAGCCTTTATGAAGATGCAAAACCTGTGGCGACCGGCGGTTGTTGGGGCCCTGGCGGTTGGAGCGATGCTGGCGGGGATGGGCTCGCGGCCGCGTCATGCGACGGCGGCGGCGCTCAACCCGAGAGCGGATCAGGGCTCGGCCGCGGCGGCGGGCCCGTGACATTCACCAGGGACGTCGCCCCGATCGTCTTCGAGAACTGCTCCGGCTGCCACCGCCCCGGGGAAGTCGCTCCGTTCGCCCTGCTTTCATACAAGGATCTGAAAAAGCGGGCGAGCCAGATCGCCGACGTGGTGTCGCGGCGCTACATGCCGCCTTGGAAGCCCGTTGAAGGGCACGGCGACTTTGTCGGCGAGCGGCGGCTGAGCGAACCGCAGGTCCGGGTCATCGAAGAGTGGGTCAAGCAAGGCGCTCCTGAGGGAGACCCTACGCTGCTCCCGCCCGCACCCAAGTACCCCGACGGCTGGACGCTGGGCGAGCCCGACCTTGTCGTGAAGATGCCGGCGCCGTTCAAGGTCAACGCCGAAGGCCGCGATCAATTCCGGATGTTCGTCATCCCGCTCGACCTGCCCGAAGACAAGTATGTGACGGCCCTTGATTTCCGGCCCGGCAATCACAAGGTCGTCCACCACGCGCTCTTTTTTCTCGACGGCTTGAGGCAGGGCCGCGAGTTGGACGGCAAGGACGGCCAGCCCGGCTGGGGCCGCGGGGGCGGCCTCGGGTTCATCCCGACCGGCGGGCTGGGCGGGTGGGCGCCGGGCGTATCGCCCAAGTTCCTTCCGGAAGGGTACGGGCGGCCGATGAAGAAGGGGGCCGACCTTGTCCTCCAGATGCACTTTCACCCATCGGGCAAGGAAGAGATCGAACAATCGACGGTCGGCCTCTACTTCGCCAAGAAGCCGCCGGAGAAGATCACGTTCAGCTTCCCCCATGCCTCCCGGCGCGGCGCGTTGGATATCGCCGCGGGTGACAATCACTACGTCGTCGATGACTCGTTCCCGGTGCGCTCGCCGGTGGACCTGATCGGCGTTTTCCCGCACGCACACCTGATCTGCAGGGAGGTGAAGATCGACGCCCAATTCCCGGACGGGACCGAGAAGCCGCTCATCTTCATCAACGATTGGGACTGGGATTGGCAGGACATGTACCTCTATAAGGAGCCGATCCACATTCCCGCCGGGACGATCGTCAAGCTGCACTATGTGTTCGACAACTCCTCGGAGAACGTCCACAACCCCAGCAGCCCCCCCAAGCGGGTGCGGTGGGGCGAGCAGACGACGGACGAGATGGCTTTCGCCTTCTTCCAGATTCAGGTCAGTCGCCAGCAGGAAGGCCTTCTATCGACGCTGCGGAACCGCCTGTCGAATCGGCCGCAAAACTAACCCGGCTGCCGCCGTGGCTTGACTCGGTGAAACTCCCCGAGGGGTCGCGTCCCTCGCGCCCCGTTCTCATTTCTGCAACCAACGATCCACGAACAACTTGCATCACGTGAGCAAGGTTTCACCCGCGGTCCCCGTGTGTGCTGGCGTTCCGCCCCTCATCCCCGGATGAAATGGCAGCCTTGGCGCCGCCGTCATTGTCCGCAAGGTATCCCCGGATCGCCCAGATGCAGGGGTGTGCAACGGCTATTTCTTTATTGTGTCAACCCCCGGTCAGCGGATATGCTCGGAAATTGGGCAGTGTGCGGATTTCGACGAGGTCGGCGTAGGGATCGCGGTCAGCTCGGTTCGTCGGCGCTGTGCAGGGTCTTCACGAGAGTCGCGCGAAGCACCTAACTTCTATTCCAGCGGGTCTTTCTGATCGTTCCGGTGGGGTTGCGCGCGACACCGAGGCGCGGCTGTTGGGCCGCCGGAATTTAAGTGAGATGGTGCTGGACGCTCCGTATACTACCAATCGGGAGCGGTCCATCTGTCGGCGTTTGAGGCAGGGCCGTTGCGGTCGCCGACGAATTGCAACGGGCGGAATCCGGTGAATACTGAGGGCACGAGGGATGGAGCCGAGTGGCCGCACTCGATCCTGATTCTGGCTCCGGGCGTCGATGCCGGCCCAGTGGCAATGAAAATGTCTGGTTGAACAGGCCCATCCGCACGCGTGATCATCGACAGCCGCATCTTTGAACGAGACCGCACCATGAACGGCATTCGAGGAGGAACTATGCGATCGCGTACCCCGTCCCGCATCACAGGCTCGAAGGCTCCTGCCCGCAAGGCGGCGGTGGCGGCCCGGCGCGGGGGCGATCACGCCTCGCAGCAGCTCTTCTCGGCGGCCGCCAGCGGCACGCCGCGCTTTGAGCACCTTGAAACCCGCAGCATGATGTCCGTCTCGCCGGCCGCGATCATTCACGATTTCAGCGGCTCGGTGAAAGTAACCACACCGGGCCACAAGGCGGTCGCCGAAGCACTGACGATCAACGTCACGAGCGAGACGGTTAACGGCAAGGTCGATGGGACGATCGTATCGCCGGTCTATGGCGGCACCGCCAACTTCACCGGCATCGTCATCGGGAAGACCTTTACGCTCACGCTGATTGACGGCAAGGCCGGCATCCTGATGGGCAAGGTCGGGGCGAACGGCAAAGTCCTGAAGGGGACGCTCGCCAACCGTGCCACCAGCTCCACGGGCAAGTTCAAGATCGGGGCGGGCAAGGTGGTGTCGGCGGCGTCGTTCGTGTCGAAGGCGTCGGCGGTGCGGGCCTTGGCCGTCAAGCCGGCGGCGATCGTTCGGACCCCCGGCAACCTCGGCGGAGAGGTGAACCTGACGGGCGCCTACACCGGCACCTTCAGCGGCACCGTCTCCGACGAATCCAGCGGGAGCAAAGTCGGCGGCATCAACGGCGTCGTGTACGGGACGAACGACCGGTCGGTCGTGCTGACCATCACCGACCAAACCTACGACGGCGCTCTTTCCGGGACGATGACGGTCGGCGGCGTGGGCAATTTCGCCGTCAATGGTTACTTCGAGGGCGCACAGGCGTTCCTCATCGTCAGCCAGTCATCGCCGAACCCGACGAACCCCACCGGCGCTGGGCTCTTCAGCGCCTCCGCTTACGATCACAACCGATGCGACGGGCACAACCCTCGTCTTCGCCGGATCCTTCTTCGAAGAAGGCAACGGCGGCAAGGCGAGCGGCAACCTGACCGTGACGCAGATCGAAACCACGCCCGGCGGCGGTGGCGGCGGCACCGGCGGGACCGGCGGCGACGTCCTGGGCAACAACGACCAGGGCTTCGAAACCCCGATCGAGCCCGGCGACACCATCACGCCCAACCCGCCCGGCGGGCCGTGGACGTTCGGCGGCCTCTCCGGCATCGTCAATACCCCCGTTACGGTGAGCGGCCCCGCCCCCGTTGAAGGCGCCCAGTACGCCTATCTCCAGGGCACAACTCCCCCGGCGGCGGCCGCCACGATTACCCAGACCATCGACAACTTCGTCGGCGGCGTTTCGTACGTCTTTACCAACGTCGATGCGGCCGGCGTCGATGTGAACAACAACGTCATCCCCGGCGCCCAGTATCAGGTCATCCTCGACCCCGGCACCGCGACCGAACAGCTTATCTTCACCAGCAACCCGACGACCGCTGCGTTCAAGGCCGAAACCAGCACGCCTTTCACCACGACCGACGGCTCGCACGTCCTGGAGATCCTTTCGACGGGCGCTGCCGGATCGACCTCGTACGTTGACGAGGTTCAGATCGGGCCGCCGACGACCCCCACGCCCACTCCGACGCCCACGCCCACCCCCACACCGACTCCGACCCCCACGCCCACCCCCACCGGCGGCGGCGCGGGTACGCCGATCGGCCAGGGCAACGTCTCCGATGCCCCGGACGTCACAGCCCAATACACCGGCCAGTTCACCGGGACGATCCTTGATGAAGTCACCGGCAGCGCGGTCGGCGGTCAAAACGGTGTCGTGCTCGGCAACAACGATCGGTCGGCCACGCTGAACATCAAGACCCAGTCGGCCGACGGGTACATTACCGGCACGCTGCTTCTGTCCGGGTTCGACACGTTTAACTTCACCGGCTTCATCAACAGCGGCGGAGTCACCCTGTCGCTCGCCGGCACCAACCCGCCACTGGGCGGCGGCCTTAACACGACCAGCGGCGGCGCCAGCTCCTTCAACACGGGCACCGGGAACGGCGTGTTTAAGGCGACGCTCTCCAAGGGCAATACGACGATGTCCGGCCTGCTCAACGCCGAAGACAGCGGCGCCCAGGCCATGGGGACCCTGACGGTCAACGTTGTCGCCGGCACCGGCGCCGGTGTGGTGACGGTTCCGACGACCGGGAACCTGCTGAACACCAACGACTTCGGGTTCGAGGCGCCTGCCATCCCGACGAACACCAAGTCGGCCAACGCCGCGTCGCTCAACGCCATCGGCAGCCCGTGGACGTATTTCGGTACGACCGGCATCGTAAATTCCCCGGCGGCCGGCAAGAGCCCGGCCGCCCCCGAAGGCCACCAGTACGCTTACCTGACCAACGACTCGACCGACCCGAGCAAGGGCGCCGCACAGGCGATCACCCAGACGATCGGCGGTTTCGTCACCGGCCAGTACTACCTCTTGCAGGACTTCGACGCCCTGGGCGTCGGGACCGGGGCGGCCTACCAGATCATCCTCGACCCGGGGACCGCGGGTCAGCAGATCATCTATACGGGCACGCCGGCGACGCCGAACTTCACCGCCGAAACCAGCGCTCCGTTCACCGCCACGTCAGGCTCGCATGTGCTGGAAATCGTCGCCAGCGGCGCCGATGGTTCGACCTCCTACGTGGACGACATCCAGCTCCTTCCGACCGCGACGCCTCCCGGCGGCGGCGGCACCGGCGGCAGCTCATTCACCAACGACCTTAACGACGTCACGAACCCGACCGACGTCATCGGCACCGTCAACACGCCGGGGACCAACGCCTCGTTCGCGTTCGATAACAATCCGTCAACCGATTACCTCGCCACCGACGGCAACAACGTCCTTCAGGTGGCCCCGCTGTCGGGCCCGAGCATCATCACCTCGATTGATGTGACCAACTCCAGTGTCGCAAGCCTGCCGCGCACCTCCGACCCGGGGTCGGTCATGATCGAAGGCTCGAACGACGGCGTCACCTTCTCCAACATCACCGCCGCGCCGATCGCCTTCCCGGCGTTCAGCGGCCCGGGCGTGACCCAGACCTTCTCCTTCTCGAACACCACGTCCTACAAGGTCTACCGGCTGATCTTCACGTCGGCCGGCGGCGCGGGTGGCGCGATCGAAATCGGCGAAGTGCAGCTCATCGGTACGCTCACCGGCAGCGGCGGGACCGGCGGGTCCGGCGGCACCGGCGTGACGCCCGGCGGCGGCCCGCTCGGTTACGGTTCGGGCGCCAACGCCCATCCGACCACCGTGGTCAACACGTCCGGCGGCCCGATCGTTGTTGACGCGCCGCATTAAGAAGTCGTCGTCGCTCTCTACACCGACCTGCCGCCCGCCGCGCTTCTCGCACGGCGGGCGGCTTCGCATTGCGGAGCGGCCGCCAAAGTGCGAAAGATGCTCGCCCTGCGTCGCCGTAAGCCCCAGCGATCGGGCACGGCGGCAAAATCGAAGGCTGCCGCGGGGCCCGACGCTTCGGCGGTGCGCACGGCATCGTGAAAAGCGACGGATTACATGGAAGCTCGCATCCGTAGGTCCCATCCGTCTCGACCGCCATAAGATGCACGATGAGAGTCGAGAAGATCGGAATGATCGCGTACCGCGACGCATGGGCGCTCCAGGAAGCGGCCAACGAGGAAGTCCGCGCCGGGGGGAGGAGCGGCTGTTCGTCGTCGAGCACCCGCCGGTCATCACGTTCGGCCGCCGGGGCGCGCTTGACGGCCGCCTGCTCGCGTCGGCCGATCAGCTCGCCCAGTTGGGCGTCGAGGTCGTGCAAACTGATCGGGGCGGCGACGTCACCTTTCACGGCCCGGGCCAGATCGTCGCCTATCCAATCGTCCGGCTGAACGACCATGGGCTGTCGGTGGGAGCCTACGTCCACGGGCTCGAGCAAGTCGTCGTCGGGACGCTCGCGGACGTGGGCATCCCCGCGGAGACCGATCGATGTGCGATTGGTATCTGGGCGAGAGGAGGCGACGCCGTGCCCGGCAAAGTCTGCGCCATCGGCGTCCGCGTCCGCCGGGGCGTTTCGATGCACGGCCTGGCTCTGAATGTGACGACCGACCTGAGCTTCTTCGATCTGATCGTCCCCTGCGGCCTGGCCGGCCGCCCGGTCACGTCGATCGAACGTCTGATCGGCGTTCGCCCGGATGTCGAACAGGTGAGGGCCCGCCTCAGGCACAGGCTTACCGCCTGGCTCGGCCACGTTCACACGCCGCCTGCCTGAGGGCCCCACGGGGCAATTCTCCGCGCCCCAGGGCTGGAAGGTGTTTGGCGCCTATTCGCTGGCGTTTTTTCATCCTTGCGTTCACGACCTTCTGCGGGCACCTTGGAAGAGAACTTAGCGCCGGAGACGCCACACCGCCGAGATCCGCCAAGGCGGAGAACAGTCTCATCACGGTTTCAGTCGGGGCGCAATCTCAGTTCGCGAAATCAGACCACTCAACTCGGGAACGCCGACGCCGTCGTCGGCTCGACGTCGAAGCCGACGGGGACGTCGGCGTTCCCGGGGAGTGGCCGAGCCGCGTCTTGCGTCGCGCGGGCGGTGTGCTCGAAACGAAGCCCACGACGTTCAGCCATACTTCGGCGGGCCTTGTTGACTCTCCCCTTGCGGTGGTACTGTCTTCGGACGAGGCAGACCATGCAATTTTATTCCGCCATCAGTGACGCCGACTCCACCGATCGGGCGGCCATCGACGTGATCGAGTCCATTCGTGCGGCCGCCGGGCCGCGCGGGCTTAAAGTGGACGCGGTCTTTGTCTTTATCACCGAAAATCACCGGGCTGAAGCGGCGTCGCTTCTCGAGCGGCTTTGGCTGGAGCTTGACCCACAGACGATCGTCGGGTGCTCGGCCGACGGGGTGATCGGCGCGGATCGCGAGATCGAGGCGGAAGCGGGTGTCGCAGTCCTGGCGGCCGAGATGCCCGACGTCCGCATCCACCCGTTCCACATCGGCGGCGAGACCGACTGGCGGCGGCTGCTGATCGACGCCGACGACCTGGCGGAGCGGGTCGGGTACGGCCCGGAAACCCGCGCGCTGATTGGCTTCGGCGACCCCTTCACCACGCCCATCGGCCAATTCCTTACGGCGCTCGATGGCGCGGCGCCGACGGCGCCGCTCATCGGCGGGATGGCCAGTTCGGCCCGCGGGCCGGGCGGCAACGTGTTGATGCGCAACGATCAGATCTTCCAGGAGGGGTTCGTCGGCTTGAGCATCAGCGGCCCGGTCGCGGTCGAGACCATCGTCAGCCAGGGATGCCGCCCGATCGGCCGCTCGATGCTCGTCACACGCAGCCATGACAACGTGATCGAACAGCTCGGCGGCAAGCCCGCCCTGACGGTCCTTCGCGAGACGGTGATGGGGCTCGATGAAGGGGAGAAGCGCCATCTGAACAATGGGCTGTTTGTCGGTCGGGCCGTCAGCGAGTATCGGGAGCGGTTCGGCCGCGGGGATTTCCTGGTTCGCAACGTCATCGGTGTGGACGAGGAGGCCGGGGCGGTAAGCGTCGCGGACTTCGTCCGCACCGGGCAGACGGTCCAGTTCCACGTCCGCGACGCCGCCACCGCCGGGGAGGACCTGTCGCTGCTCCTGGACGCGCAGAAGGCGGCCGACCCGGCGGCGGGGGGGCTGCTGTTCAGTTGCAACGGCCGCGGGTCGCAGTTGTTCGATACGCCGCACCATGACATCGCCGCCGCTCGCGGGGCGATGCCATCGACGCCCGTCGCCGGGTTCTTCGCGGCGGGCGAACTCGGACCGGTCGGCGGAAGGAACTTCATTCACGGGCATACGGCCAGCTTCGCCCTGTTCCGGCCGGCGAAGGCGTAGCGGCCGGATGGCACACCTCATTCAAGCGGCGCGCGGCGTTCGAGACGACACGGCCTATATCGCGCCGATGGCCGTCTTCCTCGCCTTCGTGCTCGTCGGGACGACCTGGCCCGCTCTCTACCCCTATGCATACGTCGCCCGGACGCTCGTTGTCGCGGCGATGCTCATCCGCCTGCGCCCGCACTACACGCCGATCCGATGGAACGATTGGCCCCTTGGCCTGGTCATGGGCGTCGTCGGCTTTCTTCAATGGGTGCCCATGCAGCTTTGGCTGCAAAACCACGTCTGGCCGTGGCCGCGGCTAAACGGTTTGTTTTCACCGCCGGACGCGAAGGACGTCTTCGACCCCTTCCGCGACATTCACTCGCACCTTGCGGCGTGGGCGTTCATCCTGACGCGGGTCGCGGGGGCGACGCTGGTGGTGCCGGTGATGGAAGAGCTGTTCTGGCGAGACTACCTCTGGCGACAGATCATCGCTCCCGCCGATTTCAAGCTGGCCCGCGTCGGCGAATGGGACCTCCAGGCGTTCGTGATCGTCTCGCTCGCCTTCTGCCTTGTTCACGGCAACTGGTGGCCGACGGCGATTGTCTGGGGGCTGATGGTCGGCGGGCTGCTCCTGTTCACGCGCAGCCTCGGCGCGTGCATCCTGATGCACGCCTGCACGAACCTCATTCTGGGCGTCTGGGTCGTTGGAAGTCACCAGTGGTCTTTCTGGTAAGCCGCCCGGGGCCCGCCATCGAAATCGCCGCATCCGCCGGTCCGCCCAGCCTCATTCCCGGCGGCAGGGCAATTGCCGCCGTAGACCTGCGAGTGCCGAATAACGTCCCCGCGGAAGGACGGCTGCCAAACGAGCCGCGACCGTCACACACTGTCGAAAAACCGGTAACAGCGACCTGACGACCGCCGTTTTTGAGCGAAAAACGAAGGATTTTCCGGCATTTTTTGGATTTTTCAGACAGTCTGGCCAGGGAGCGGTTGGGGCGACGCAGCCGCGGCGTGTCCGTGGACCGCAGCAGCCGAGGCGGCCGAGCCGGAAACCGCTTCCTCACGGGCGCGGCTCGCGGGGGCGCCGTCCGACGAGAGGCGCCGCCCCCGCTTGGCGGCCGATTCGGGGAGCCCTATCATCTCCCGCGTCGTTGCCGACGCGATTATGCACCCCAAGACCCCTCCATCCGACCCAGTTTTTGCCCCGCGCAGGCTCTACCTGGACAACGCGGCCACCAGCTTCCCCAAGCCGTGCGCGGTCCTGGATGCGATGGTGCGATACGCTAACGAGCTGGGCGCCAGCGCCGGCCGCGGCGCCTATCGGGAGGCGATCGACACCGGAAGCCTCATCGCCGAATGCCGGCGCCGGCTCAAGCGGCTGTTCCATGGCGAGCGAGCCGAACATTTCATCTTCACGCTGAACTGCTCCGACGCGCTGAACCTCGCGATGAAGGGGCTCGTACGCCCTTCGGCGGCGAACCACGCGATTTGCACGCACATCGACCACAACTCGATCCTGCGGCCGCTCCACGCAATGGAAGCGGCGGGCCTCCTGACTCAAACCCGCGTCCCGGTTGACAGCCGCAACGGCCTGGTTGACCCGGGCGACATCCGGCGGGCGATCCAGCCCGACACGCGGATGATTGCCATCACCCACGTCAGCAACGTCACCGGGACGGTCCAGCCGATCCGCGAGATCGGTACGATCGCGCGCGAAGCGGGCGTCCCCTTAATCGTGGACGCGGCCCAGTCGGCGGGCCACGTGCCGATCGACGTCCAGGCCGACCAGATCGACCTGCTGGCGGCGCCGGGGCATAAGGCGCTATTCGGCCCGCTGGGGACGGGGTTTCTCTACATCCGCCCCGGGCTCGAGAAGCTCCTGCGGCCGCTGCGGGAGGGTGGGACCGGGTCGGCGAGCGAGTTCGCCGTTCAACCCGATTTCCTGCCAGACAAGTACGAGCCCGGGAGCCACAACGCGATCGGCATCGTCGGTCTGAGCGAAGGGGTGAAGTGGGTGACCGAGCAGACCGTCGAAAAGCTGGCGGCCGATGAAATGGACCTGACGCGCATGTTCCTGAACGGCGTGAGCGGCGTCGAGGGGCTCACCTACTACGGCCCGCAGGGTGTCAGGGACCGGATCGGCGTTTTTTCCGTTCGCGTTGAGGGGCTCGAGCCCAGCGAGTTGTCGGGGGTGCTTGAGAGCGTCTACGGCGTGCTCACCCGGTCGGGGATCCACTGCGCTCCGCTGGCCCACGCGGCGATCGGCACCGCGGCCTCGGGCGGAACGACGCGATTCTCGTTCGGGCCGTTTCTCTCGAAGCAGGACATTAAGTTCGTCACTGACGTCCTGGCCGACGTGGCGACGCAAACGCAGACGTGCAAATCGGCGACGAGCGACAGCCTTTGAGCAACTGACGGGAGGGTGTTGAACCCAAGGGAGCACCGCCCCGGAGATCCGCGGGATCGGCCAACAAGCAAGCGGCCGGGAATCAGCAGTAGACGTCGTAAGCGATGGGATAGGGGATCAGGTCGGGGCGCACCAGGTGGAGCTTGCGCAGGCGTACTTCCATCCCACGGGAGGCAAGGGTGTCGGCGGGCTGATCTCGCATGGCGACAGCGGGCACGGCCGACCCCTCGACGGAAGCCGCCGCCGGCTTCAGGGGCGTACAGCGGAAAGTCATCGCTGCGACCACAACAATAGCGAGCGATCGGGCAGGGTGGACGAACGCGGATGGCCGGGCGAAGGCGAACGGACGGGCGAAGCGGGGTGCTGCGAAGCCCATGGCGACAACCTTGGTTTATAGAAGGTCCGGCGCGCCCGTGGAGTGAACAAGGGGCGTCGAGCGTTCAGACGTCTGGATTCGTGTGCCGCGGGAAGAAGGCCCTTACCCACTGACTGGCCGGGATTCTCCCCTATGTGCAAAGGAGAGTACCCCGAGACTTAACCTCCGCCAACGGAAAAATCTTGCCGCGACAATCGATTCACTTGCCCAGTGTTAAGCTGCCGCGTCTCCGCCGGCACCGCAGGCTGCCGCCGCCCGTTGGAAGCCGTCGCCTTGCGCTACGCGACGGCAAATTTAGGGGGGCCTGACCGATGCTTATGCGGCGCTGACGTCGCTGTTGGCGCTCGGCCCGTTCGGATCAGCTTGCGGTGCGGAATCGGTTCGCTCGGATTGGACGGCCTTTGCGCTGATCCCAGCGGTGATAAGGCTGACGATGGCGGGGCGGATCACGCCGATAAGCTCCTTGACAATCATCGCTCCGAGGGAGGCGGGAGGAGCCTCGCCCTTACCGTCGTGCTTTCCGTTGCCGTTTTCGGAGGGGGCTGGCTTGGGGCTCAGAGCCCGCTCGATCGCCGCGAGCTTCCGGAGAGCCTGTTCCTCTCTGGAGGGCACAAGGAGCGATGTCCCCAGAAATCCCGCGGCCGCCGCGGCACCGATCGCCACCCAGGGATATTCCTTGGCCCAAACCACCGGGTTTGCGCCTTGCGCAAGCTGTTCCTTCATCTCCCCGACCGCCTTCTTGACGGCCGCCATCGCTTGATCCGCCTGCGCCGCTAGAAAATCAGATTCACTCATCGCCTGGGCGGCCGCGCCCGGTGTCGTTTTCGCCGTGGACGGGCTTTCGGTTGCGGTTGGCATTGGGTGGTCTCCTGCTTAGTTCGAGTTCCCCGTCGAGCGGCCCGAACCCGCTGTGGCGGCCACCGATTCCACATCTCGCCCGAAGTTGTTCCGTTGCGCCCGAAGCCGGTTCTCGTATTTCGTCCGAAGCGCCTTCCGCGTGGTGTTCGTCAGGGCCTTCAGCCCGACGACCACTGCAATGGCGATGAAGGCAAAGACGCCGCACGCAACAATCAACTCGCCGGCCCACGTCGTGTGCCACAGCAGTGCTCCCACTGCGTGCGCAAGCCCCAACAGCAAGAGCACGCCCGCCGTGGCGACGATCGCACAGGCCACCGCGACGCCGACAACGCCGAGGACTCCATAAATGACCGCTTGGGTCGCCATCAACTTCAGCGCATCGCCCTTGGCCGCCAGGTAATGGCTGACAAACTCGCGGATCTCAGATAAGTGATGGATCGCGCCGCTGAAGGCTTCGCCCGGCGTCACACCGGCCGCGTCCGTCGGCGCACTCGGGCCAGACGCTCCAACGCCCGGCGCGGTGGATGTCGATCGCGTCTGCCAAGGTTCGGCTGGTTCCATAGGGCACCCAGAGTGCTTGGAGCATCGGAACGTCGGTTAAGTTCGCGGGCACAACAGGGCTGCGAGGCCCGAACGATCATCGCAGCCCTTTACGGCTCCGATGTCCGTTCAGGCCTCGCATAAGGACCTGGAATCGCAAGCGGCCGCGTTAGCTCCGCTTCCACAGCATCCCGAGCACGACGCCGACGCCGGCGGCGATGAGTACCGCCTGGAGCGGCTTCTCGTGGACATACTCCTCCAACGTGTGCTCCCATTCATGGGCCTTGTGGCGGCCCTGCTCGTAATAGTCGCCTGCGGAGTTGCGAAGCTCCTCGTACTTCTGCTGGGCCGTGTCACGGGCCTGGGAGCCTAGGTCACGTAGGTTCTGTGATACCTCGGTGACCTTGTCCGCCAGCCCCTGGCCCTGTTCGCCCGAGACGCCCGTGCTATCGCCGATGCGTGACATGAATGGCTCCTTTCAAGAGCATTGATATTGATCGTCCCGTGCCTGAATCCCGCCGATCTTCGACCGTCGCTCTCAGGCCTCGATTCCCGCGGCGGCACCGCAGGCGCTAGAAGCCGTTCCTGAACAACCGGACGGCCCGACGTTGATCCGTTAAGCAAACCGAGCGCCCGGCCGCCTCCGGCCGCCGAGATGAACGCGGAATTTAGTCGATCAGCCCGTATCAGTCGAAAAGGGGGCCCGACTGGCGCGCGGGCTTTGTGATAGGGGAGGGTAGCTCCGCAGACCCTTCGCGGCAAAAAGTTGCGCGGCTGTCAAAAATGCGGGGCGGCGGCGTCTGTGGTCGGAAGGATGCATGCCAGGCTTGCCATGCGAATTTTGTTGGATGGAGGTTCGTGTTGCGGCTAGACTGGCGGCCGCGGCAGCGCGGTCTTCGATCGCCTCCCTTCACCGATAGTTAGACTTGCGGAACGCCCAGGTGGGTGGATCAGGCTAAGCGTGCGATCGGCCGGCGATGTTCTGCCGTCCAGGGCGCTGTCGCCGACTTCGCACCCTCTGGGATCGAGGAAATGACGATGAATGTGAGCAGGGTTCTGCGCGTGCGTCGCCACGGTAGGCAGTCCGTCGCCGGTCTGGCCCCTGCCATTTTTTTGGACGGGTCGGCGGCCGCTGTGGCGGCCGCCGGGCGTCAATTGTTCGAATCACTCGAGTCGCGAACGCTGTTCGCCGCGGGGAACATTCTGGTCGGGGTTCAGCCAACCGCTTCTTCAGTCAATCTGACGGAGTATTCCCAGTCCGGCCTGACGGTAAACCAGGAAGCTGTTCCCTCTGGCGGCTCCGATGGGCCGGCGCGCGGGTTTTCGGTCGATCCCGCCGGCAATATCCAGCTCTTTGACGGCACGTTCACCCCTGTCCTGGAGACGCACGTCGGCCGAGTTGGCCTTGGCGGCGCCTGGTCATCCAGCGCCAACACCAGCGCCGTCCCCGGATGGAGCATCAACAGCCGCACCTTTTACGGCAATACGGCGACCATCGGCACCTACATCTTCGCGCCCGATCAGGCGACGGCCGCGGGGAACGCGAAGGGGATCATCCGCTTTGATTCGGCGAATGGGTACGCCGCCCAGGAGTTCGGCACCGGGACCGACTATTCGTACGTCTCGATCGGTCAGGACGGCTTGCTCTACGCCGTGGGTGGCGGCGGCGGGGGCATCTTCCCCCAGCGCGTCCAGGTCTATAACCCCAGCAGCCTAGCGTTCATCCGATCGGTGGACGTCCCGGGGAGTGACGTGGCGGCCGCCACCGCCGACGCCGCCGGCAATCTCTACATTGGCGATTTTGGCACCTCCACCCTGTACAAGACCACGTCCACCGGCACCCAGATCTCCAGCGTCCCGCTTGCCGTAACCGATCTCAGCCTCTCCTCTGACGGCAAGCTGCTGGTTGTGTCCCAGGGGGCAAGCCCAACCGCCGACAATGTCAGTGTGCTGGATACGAACCTGAACACGCTCAGCACCTTTGTTGTCGGCACCAGCACCGGCACAGACTTCGTGGCATGGGCTGATTCCCAGTCGCCGGCCCTCACCCCGACGCCAACCCCCACTCCCACGCCGACCCCTACGCCGACGCCAACGCCCACGCCCATCTTCAACCCGACGGCGAGCGCGATTGTCACCAATACGACAGCCGGCCTCTTGCCGGTCTACGCCTTCCGCGTCGCTTACACGGCCGTCAATACGGGCATCTTCAAGGCGACGCTTGGGGATGGCGACGTAGCGGTCGTCGGCCCCGGGGGTTACTCGCAGCTTGGCCGGCTCACCGGCATCGTTGATTCGAGTGCGACGACCGAGACAGTGACCTATGTCGTGCCCGCTCCAACGGTCCCGGGGACCTACCACGTCGATATTCTCGGCGGCGAAGTCGCCGACCAGAACGGGAACTTTGTCTCGCCCGAAGTCGGCGCGGCGTTCTTCACGGTCAATTCGCTGCCGCCGCCCCCGGCCGGCCCCGCGCCGGACCTTTACGGCTTCTTCCTGGGCAACCCGCCCGCTTCCGTCATCACCGGCAGCCCGGGCAAGCTGAAGATCCGGGTTGGCAACCAAGGGACGGCTTATGTCGTGTCGCCGGTCGTGATCGACCTCTACGCATCGAACGACGGCGCACTGGATGCCAATGCCACGCCCTTCGGCACCCGCACCATCAGCCTGCTCAAGCTCGCGCCCAACCACACCAAGAAGTTCACGATCAAGTTCAACTACCCTTCGATCCTTCCCGATGGCCAGTACACCATCCTTGCCAAGATCGATTCCACCAACGTTGTTCAGGAAACGAACGAAACGAACAACATCGCCGCCACGACCACGACCGTCCGGATCGCCAAGCCGTACATCGATTTGGCCGTCAGCTTCCCAACCGAGTCGCCGCTGACGTTCCCCGTCGGCGGGCAGGGCGCGGTGGATGTCCTCGTCACCAACAACGGCAACGAACGCGCCACCGGCCCGCTTACCCTCCAGCTCAACGCGGCCCCCAGCCGCGTCGTCAGCATGACCAACCCGCCCCTTCAGACTCTGGTTCGCGCGGTCTCCATCGCGCCCGGCGAGACTAAGAAGTTCCACGTGACCTTTACGCTCCCGCCCACGCTGCTGGCCGGCGCTTACTTCTTCGAAGCGATTGTTGACCCGCAGAACGTCTTCTTCGACACCAGCCTGAGCAACAACACCGCGTTCAGCGTCCTGTCGTTCACCGTGATTTAGTTGGCGGAGAGCGATCTCCCGCGGGCCTAACGCCGGGGACGCACGGCAAAGCGCGCGACCTCCGTATCATCCCGCATAGGGTGTGGTCATCTTTGTTGGCGATTGCGGAACTCTGAAGCTGGGAACGCCGACGTCCTCGTCGGCTCGAAGCAAAAGGCCGACGGGGACGTCGGCGTCCCCAGGGCGCTTCCCGCGTCGTGCTGGCGACTTGCCAAAGAATGCGGCCGCGCCCTCGCGCATCTCTTCTCCGCCCCTCTCTCCTGCAATAGCGCGCGTCGGTTCAACGAGATCGTTCGACAAATCGGAAATCTTCGCCTGGCGAGCGGCCGATACAAACAGTGCCGGGCCTGCCCCGCGTCTCACCCGTGTACCCCGCACTTAAGGATTTGTCGTTTATGAAGGGAATGCTCCGCCTGTTGTTGTTGCTCGTCGCCGTTCCTTTGATCGGCGCGGGGGGCATCATGGCGATCGAGCCGAAGTACACTGCCCTCGACGCGCTCTACATGGCCGTCACGACGATCACCACCGTCGGCTTCGGCGAAATCCACCCGCTGCATACCGGCGGCCGCATCTTCATCATGTGCTACCTGATTATCGGACTGGGCACCTTCAGCTACGGGCTGATCCAGTTTGGCGAACAGGCTTACCGCGCGAAACTGTCCGACTGGCTTGCGAGACGAAAAATGGATACCGCAATCAACTCCATGAAGGGTCATTTCATCGTCTGCGGCTTCGGCCGCATGGGCAAAGCGATTTGCCGCCGCTTAGCCGAGCAGGGTCTGGACTTCGTCGCCGTGGACAGGGACGAAGACGCCCTGGCCGACTGCCGCGAACGCGGCTGGCCCTGGCTCGTCGGCGACGCCACCGACGACGACACCCTTAAGACCGCCGGCATCGACCGCGCCCGCGGCCTCACCACTGTCCTGGGCAACGACGCGGACAACGTCTACCTGACGCTCTCCGCCCACCTGCTCGCCCCCGACCTGATGATCGTCTCCCGTGCGTCGGACGAGCAGAGCGTGCAGAAGATGAAGAAGGCCGGCGCCACCCGCGTCGTCGGCCTGCACGACACCGGCGCGGCCAAGATGGCCCAACTCATGATCAACCCCAACCTCGACCGCCTGGTGAAGGTCTTCGAGGACAAGGGCCTGGAAATGGACATGGCCGAGATCGAAGTCGCGGCCGATGCCCCCTATGCCGGCCAAACCCTCGTCGAAACCGATTTCCGCGACCGCGGCATCACGGTGGTCGCCATCCGCCGCTCGGACAACGAGCTGCTGCTCCCCCCGCCCGCCACCACAACCATCCGCCCCGGCGACCTCCTGATCGCCATGGGCCGCAGCGAAAAAGTTGCCGAGTTCGTCAAAAGCACGTGGGCCCCGACCCCATCCCCCACAGGCAAAGCCGCCTGAACGGCCGCAAGCGTGGTCGGTGAACGGAACCCGGGATTGGAACGGGGCTGTCAGATCCAAGCCGACGACCCCGTCCATCAAACCGGTCCTCCACGCGGCGGCCGCACCACCGCGGGCGAGCAAAAGCCCGCTGCTCGCGCAGGTCGGCGGCAGGCGCAGCCGCACACGCCGAAGCCCGTGCAGCGCCTTGATGTTCGCCCGCTGGAGGCTATGATCTCCCCTCCCGCCTTCCGTCGCGGCTACAACGTCAGCCGGAAGGGCATCGGCACCAGTATTCCGGGGTGTAGCTCAGTTTGGTAGAGCGCTTGGTTCGGGACCAAGAGGTCGCAGGTTCAAATCCTGTCACCCCGATCTTATAAGACGTGAAAAGAGCCGGGTTTACAAATCCGGCTCTTTTTGTATCTGCGTTTACCACTTATTTTTGGGCAGTTTTTGGGGCAGATTCCTGATCTCTCTCCGGGGCGGCGTCGCCCGCCTTTGGCTCGATGCCGGCAGCCTTCTGGTACATCTCTTCGATAACAGCCAGGTAGTGGGTGGCTGACACGGTGATGTCGTGCCCGTAACACTTCAGCCGTCTGCCGGCCTTGACGCCGGTTGGGTCTTTAATATTCGCAATGTTCGGTTGGTGTACGGGTTGCGCGATCCGTTTCCGCCGGGTACATAATGCGGGATACCGCCCGACACCCAACAACTTCCCGACCTGAACACGATCCTCGAGGCCGCCAAGCGCGGCGACCTTACCGAGGCCCTGGCCAAGGTGCTGCCCCTTCTGGGCGCCGAGGCCGTTGTCTTCTTCGCCTTGGCCATGGCGCAGCATGTCGCCGGTCTTTCCCCGGCCACGCCGCCCGCCCCTTCGCCGTCGACGCCGTCAGCCATGGTGCCCGTCTACCAGAAGCCCCCGACTCGACGTCGCGCCAAGACGCCCGGCGCCAAGCAGGGTCATCCCGGCAGCCGACGCCCCGTCCCGCCCAAGATCGACGCCCACATCGACTGCCGCCTGCCTTGCTGCCCCGACTGCGGCGGTAAACTCGCCCGACGCGGCCGCTCCCGCAGCCGCATCATTGAGGACATCCCACAAGCCATCACGCCGGTGGTGACCCAGTACACCCTCCACCGCGACTATTGCCCGGCCTGCGACAAGGACGTTGAGCCCGTCGTCCCCGACGCACTGCCCAATGCGACGCTGGGGCATCGGGTCGTGGCCCTTAGCGCTTACCTGCACTACGGCCTGGGCGTCACGCTGGCCAACCTCCAGGACGTGCTAAGCACCTGCCTGGCCACGCTCGTCTCGGCCGGCGGGCTCGTGGACGCCTGGCGTCGCCTGGGCAAGGCCCTGCTCCCCTGGTACCTGCAGATTGCCCAGGAGGCCAAGGCATCGGCCGTGCTCCAGGCCGATGAGACCGGCTGGCGGGTGAGCGGGCAGACCCACTGGCTCTGGTGCTTCTGCAACGGCCACTGTTGTTACTACATGATCGACCGCGGCCGCGGGTCGCCGGCGTTGAAGAAGTTCTTCACCGAAGCTTTCCAAGGCACGCTGGTGCATGACTTTTGGGCGCCGTACGAGGCCGTCTGCGCCGAGGAGCACCAATACTGCCTGCCGCACCTGCTGCGCGAGCTGGTGAAGGTGGACGAGCACAACCGCTCAACCGAATGGAAGGCGTTCAGCAAGCAGCTCAAGCGGCTGGCCCGCGATGGCATCCGCCTGCGCAAGCGGCCGGGCTTCACCCCCGAGCTGTACCGTTCTCGAATCCGCCTGATCCACCAGCGTCTGTGCGCGCTGGCCGACACGCCCTACAACGACCCCGATGCACGGCGGTTGGCCAAGCGCATCAGCCGCCACCGGGACCACCTGTTCACGTTCCTGGACAAGCCGGAGGTCCCGCACGACAACAACCACGCGGAGCGGCAGATCCGCCCAGCCGTGATCATCCGCAAGAACAGCTTGTGCAACCGCTCGGAGCAGGGGGCACTCACGCAGTCGGTGCTGATGAGCATCTACCGAACGCTGAAGCTGCGAGGGCGTGACCCGGTGCCGACGGTGGTCGCGGCGTTGCGAGAGTGGGTCACGACGGGGAAACTGCCGCCGCTACCACCGGCTGTCACGGCAGACGGCTGAAGTGTTACTCGTGCCCGAGCCACTCGCTCACGACGTATGGCGGGAAGTGCTGCGCCCAGTCGGTCTCACAGTTGCGACGCATGACCTGAAAGGCGTCTTCCCATTCGGGAAGGCCCGCACGCTTGCGAATCACCGTGAAGTTGCGCCAGAGGCAGTGGCGGTTGACGTCACATACCCACTCTTGTTTTTCCGCAACATTTTCAAACGTCTCAACAAGGATGGGGTGAAGCTTCGGGTCGATCGGCACGATGCGCTTGCTGCCCGTCTTTTCGGGGGCGCCAATCGGGGGATCAAGTCTAAACGAGCTCCAGAGACGCTCCGCTGGGGCGGGGTATGGGGACGAACCACGCCCATGCGCCCAATAAAAGGCTGATGGCCGCGAAGGCGTAGAAGGCTCGGGAATAGGAGCCGTTGATGATCTGGATCTGGGCGAGGATGCGCGGGCCAAAGGCGCCGAAAACGATGCAGAGGCCCTGGGCGATGCCCTGGATCTGGCCCAGGTGGGCGCGGCCGAAGGCGTGCCCCCAGATGGAAAAGAAGATGACGGTCACAAGCCCGCCGGCGGCGCCCATGGCGGCCGCGTAAAGCAGGACCTCCGCCATCGAAGAGAGATTGGCCAGCACGAGGAGCGATCCGGCCAGGAGTGCCATGGTGGCGGCCATCAGCTTCCCCAGCGACCAGCGCAGGCCGATCCCGCCGCCGACGAAACTCGCGACCAGGCCGGCCAGCGTCTGGGCCCCCAGGGCTGTATCCCTGACGTGGGGCTCGAACCCGCGTTCGCGCAGGATCGACTCGTAAAAGAGCATGATGCCGCCGAAGAACAGGCCAAAGAACGCGGCGGACAGGCCAAAGAGCCAGAACGCCTGGGTTTGCAGGGCTTGAGCGGCCGTCATCCCGGCCGGTCGAACGTCGCTTTGCCGCTCGAAATCCCCCTCCAGGCCGACGGATTCGGGGGTGGGGCGAACGGTGAACCAGGCGAGCGGCGCGATCCCAAACAGAATCACGCGGCCGAAGATACCCCACGGGTCGCGCCAGCCGTGGCGGGCGATGGCCGCACCAAAAAGCAGGAAGGCGATGATGTAACCGATAACGACGAGGATCGCATAGACGCCCATCGCGAAGGAGATCCGGCGGCCGAACCATTTTCCGACGAGGGACATGCTGGCGACCGAGAGGGCGCTTTGGCCCAGTACGCTCGTGAGGATCGCCGTAACCCAGAGTTGGGTGGTGGTGGTCGCGTGACTCATGCCCAGGACGGTCAGGCCCAGCGGGGCGAGGATGCCGGTCAACACCACGCGCGAGCCGAAGCGATCGACCAGCCGCCCCGTGGGGAAGACAAACAGCGCCCCAATCAGGGTCGCCGTGAGGTTGATGTTGGACCAGTAGAGCTTGTCAATGCGCAGGTCTTTGAGGAGCGATTCGGTGATGAGCCCCAACCCCTGGTCATTGCCAGAAAGCGTAGTCACCATCGCCATGGCGGCGACGACGACGTTGACCCAGCCATAGTAAATCGGGAAGCGCGCAAACATCGAGCGGGGCGTTGAAATAGAGAACATGGCTTTTGCAGGTGTGCTGGACGGGGCGCCGGCCTTGTCGGTTCACCGAGAGTTGACGTTGCCGAGATCGACCCATCCTATGACGCTGCGCATCCGCTTCATAAGTGTTTTGTTCTGCCTCCTTCTGAGCCTCGGGCCGGAGACACACGCGAAGGCCACGGACCTGTCCAAATACGTCCCGCGCTCGCAGGCGGTCCTGCCGCTCGTTTCTCGCTTCCCCATTCTGGCTTTAGTGCTGGGCGAGGAACGCCTCTGGGCGCTGCCGGATCGATCCGTAGATAAGAGGCTTCAAGGCGCTGGCAAACGTCGAGTTGAGCCCGTGGGGCCGACTTTCGTCGCCGCCGTTGACAGACGGTGCGTCAACCGACGTAATCCGCCGAACGGAGGCATGAGGCCATGGCCCGACTCAATCCCAACAACCGGCGCCGGCAAGGTGCCCAGCGGTTTGTCCCTCCACGCCAGGATCCGCGTGCCGACGTTCAGCCGCCCGTTCCAAAGGGCCGCTACGACGCGCCTGGCGACGAGCCGCTGGCGGTCGCGTCGCAGCTTACGTTGCAGGAGCCGTTCCGGCTCGATCGCGCGTTGGCCAAACGACTGGTGTGCCGCGAGGTCAACCCGAAAGAGGCGTTCACGATCCGAGACGGGTCGGCCGCCTACTTCAGGGCCAGCCTCAAGGAGCTCAGCCCGGAGGGAGGGTGGGCGTTGCCGTATGAGCGGATGGAGCGGTCCCCCGAGCCTTCACTCGATATCACGCTTGGCTGTGCGGTCCTGGCTCGACAACGGATGATCTTCGTCATGCAGAAGGCGACCGAGCTGGGCGTGACGCGCATCGTCCCCCTTCTGACCGACCATTCCGTGCCCGCCGACGGCCTGGAGCACGAGAGGGCGAATGCCTGGCCGGCCCAGGTCATCCGGGCCGCGAAGCAGTGCCGGCGCGGGTCGCTCCCGCACGTGCTCCCTCCCACGTCGTTGGACCTGTTCCTGGCCTCGCCCGCCTTCGAGGGCGCTGACGTGTGCGTCGCGTTGGACGACCGCAGCGCTCCAGCGCCCGTCCCCGCCAACCCTCCGCGGCGCGTCGTTCTGCTCGTGGGGCCGGAAGGCGGCTTCTCCGACGCCGAGCGCTCCCGACTGACCGGCAAGGCTCATCCATGGGCCCTCGGCGGCCGCATCCTCCGGGCCGAGACCGCGGTGATCGTCGGATTGACGGCGGTTCAGATGACCTGGGGCGATTTTACCCGACCCTGACGCGAATTCTCGGTCTGCCGCCGCGGCCGCCGTTCGGCGAGAGGGAGATCGCGCAATTTTGAAGTCGAACGATCCGCGGAGCGAAGAGCGTCAAATCGCTCGACGACCCCCATGAGGATCTCGGTGCCGGCGGGCCTCGGTAGGGACCGCCCAGCGGTCCGAACAGGGAACCTATTCGCATCGAACGACACCGCCTTGCCGGCGGGACGAGCGACCTGCGGACCGCGATGTGGTCCTACCGGGTTGCCCCGAAAGCACGCCTTCCGCTCGCGTTCCATTTCGTAGTCCCCGCGCCTACAGCCTCGGGTCCACCGGCTCGCTCTCCAGCGCCAGGACGCCGAAGACGCATTCGTGGACGCGGCGGAGCGGCTCGCGGCGGGTGAAGCGTTCGAGGCCTTCGATGCCCAGGGCGAACTCGCGGATCGCGAGTGAGCGCTTGCCGGAGACGCGGCGGGACCGAAGCCGCGGGAGGTTTTCGGGGGCGTCGTACTCGGGGCCGTAGATGATCCGCAGGTACTCGCGGCTGCGGCATTTGATTGCAGGCTGGGTGAGGCCCCGCTTGCCGCGGACGACAAACTCGAGCGGCTTGACCACCATGCCCTCGCCGCCGCGCGCGGTCATCGCTTCCCACCATGCGACGCCGGCGTCGGTTGAGCAGGGGTCGGTGACGTCGATCACCTGATGCGCGGTGGCGATGAGCGGCGTACCGGGCAGCGCGTCGGCGAGGCGCGCGAGGGTTCGCATGTGCCACCGGTGGTCCTTATCGACATGCACGCGCCCCTCGCTGGCCAGCAGGTGGAAGGGGGCGAGCTTCAGGTCGGCGACGGATTGCACCGGCCAGCAGTAGCGGCGGTAGGCGTCAACATACTGGTTGACGCGGATGAGGCGATCGTTCTCGCGGGCGAGGGCGGCCGCCAGGTCGTCGCAGCCGGCGGCGGCGTAGCGGGCGTGGGCCTGCCGGAGCACGGCCGCCGATTCGGCGACGGCAGCGCGGGAGGCTGACCCGACGGCCGCGTATTGGGTGCGGAGCAGGTCCTGGGCCTTGGCCGACCAGGGCATCAGCTCGCAGTCGAGGCAGAACCAGTCCGTCGCGAACTCGTCCCAAAACCTGGCGGCCGCCATCGCGTTGCGGACGATCTGAAGCAGCTCCGCCTCGACCTTCAGGTCGTCGAAAAAGCGGCGGCCGGTGCGGGTGTAGATCATCCCGGCGTTGTCGTTGGCGACGCCGAAGCGCTTCAGCGCGACGCCTTCGTCCCGGCAGACGACCACCACCGCCCGCGAGCCCATGTGCTTTTCCTGGCAGATCACCTTGCCGACGCCTTCGCTTCGGAAGTAGTCGAAGGCCTCCTTCGGGTGCTCGAGCAGGCCGGGGAGATCGGTCGTCTCCGTCGGCGACATGGTGGGGGGCAGGTAGATCAGCCACTTGGGGTTGGCGGCGAAGCGGCTCATCACCTCCAGGGCGGCGGCCGCGTTCTCTTCGCGGAGGGTCACGCTGTGGTGCAGCCGCGTGGTGACGATGCGCTTGCCGACAACGTCCGACAGGTCCAGGACGTCGTCTACCTCCTGCTGGGCGGAGAGCGGGCTGGCGGCCGCTGAATCGGCGATCAGGAACGGCTTGGACGGCTCGGCGTACTGCCGCGTGGCCGGGACGGAGATCAGCTCGCGCTCGGGCCAGCGGAGGGCGGTCAGCTTGCCGCCAAAGACGCAGCCGGTGTCGATGTTGAGGGTCCGGTTGAGCCAGTCGGCCTCGGTGACGGGCGTGTGCCCGTAGACGACGGCCGCGGGCCCGCGGTAGTCGGCCGCCCAGTTGTGGCGGACGGGGAGGCCGAACTCGTCCGTCTCGCCGGTTGTTTCGCCATAGAGCGCGAACTCCCGCACCCGGGCCGATGCCCGGCCGATGTAACGCTCCTTCATTCCGGCATGGGCGACGACCAACTGCCCGCCATCGAGCACGTAGTGGCCGACGAGCCCGTCGATGAAGGTCGCGACCTGCTCAACGAATTCGGGTCTCTCCGCCTCCAACTGGCCGAGCGTCTCCGCCAGGCCATGGGTGATGCGCACGTCTTTCCCGCGGAGCTTGCGGAGCAGCTTGACGTCGTGATTCCCCGGCACGCAGAGGGCGTTCCCGGCCGTGACCATCCGCATCACGGTTCGCAGCACGTCCGGCGTCTTTGGGCCGCGATCGACCAGGTCGCCCAGGAAAATCGCCTTGCGGCCCGGCGGGGGGATGACGCCGTGCGTATCTTCCGTGTCATAGCCGAGCTTCCCAAACAGCTCGATCAGCTCGTCGAAGCAGCCGTGGATGTCGCCGATGATGTCGAAAGGGCCGCGAAGCTGCTTCTGGTTGTTCCAGAGTGGCTGGCGCTGGATGGTGACCTGGGCCACTTCCTCGGGTGTAGCCAGCTCGTGGACGTACCGAAACCCTTCGCGCCGCATCCCGCGAAGCCCCTTGCGGAGCTGGGTCAACTGGTTCCGCACGACATGCGGCCCGAAGCCGCGGTCCAAGCGGCCGGCGTTCCGCTGATGGCACAGAGACTCGGGCATTCGGAGCACGATTGCCACGGGGAGGACGTCATGCTCGCGGGCCAGCTCCACGAGCGGCTTGCGGGCCTCCGGCTGAACGTTGGTCGCGTCAATCACGGTGAGCAACCCGCGGGCGAGCCGCTTACCGGCGACATACTGCAAGACGTCAAACGCGTCGCCGGTCGCCTCCTGGCTGTTCGCGTCGTCGCTGACCAGGCCCCGGCAAAAGTCGGAGGAGAGAACCTCCGTCGGCTTGAAGTGCGCGCGAGCGAATGTGGATTTGCCGCAGCCGCTGGGGCCGACAAGGACGACGAGGCAGAGTTCGGGGAGGGTTAGTTTCATCGATTATTTCGGTCGGCGAATTCCGAACTCGAACTGTTCCCAGTGATGGTAGACGAGCCCCCATTCCTGCGATTCGGGCCAGACGGTCACGTCGTCAGAAACGGGGAAACAGAACGCGCTCCAGAACGCGCAAAACGTTGCGGCCGTCGTTCCGATGGCCTGGTCAGATGACCAAGACACGACAACGGGTTCGGTCGCAAGAACGAGCCTCTGCGTCAACCAATCCGTGACCTCGGCGGTGCCGCCGTTGGTGGGCCGGGTTGTGGTGTCGAACAGCCGTGGCGCCAGCGATCGCAGTCCCCGGTCGAGCCACAAGGCTTCCATCGCCGAGAACGTTCGGGCTGCCGTCACGGAGAGCGGCCGAATCGTGGCAATCACCTCGGGTGGAAAAACGTCGTATCGCGAGTCTGTCCAACGATACGCCAGAGGGAACAACGCGAGTGGAACAAAGTCGCTGTCGGATGGGAAGCGGGTTGGGTGCATGGGGATGCGGTCAGCGGTGCGGGCCTACCAGAATTCCTTCGCCGTTTGCGAGTGCGGTTCTTGACGAGCCGCGACCGTAAGGAAGCGGGCAGTTGCCGAACACGGCGACTGAGCTGTTGGAGGAGCGGCTAATGCCCGCCTGCGGCGGGCCCCGCTTCCTTACGGGCGCGGCTCATTAAGAGCGGGTTCCGGCCGCAGCCCGCGACGACTGTTCCTTACCCGGGAGCTATGTCACCTTTCTCAATCGGCGAAGCAAATCATTCAACGCCGGTCGGGCCGACGGGGCCTCCGGCAGGGTGCTTCGATCCTGCGCGGTTTGCATGGCCGTCCGCAGCCGCTCGTACTCGCGGTAGTGAAAATCGAAGTCGGCATCGCGAAGCTCCGACTGCTCCTTGCCGCTAAGTTTACGGGCGACCAGGTCAGGCAGCTGCGGCAGGGGGTACCGCTCGTTCAGCGCGAGCAGGTTCGCCTCCACCTCGCCGGTCTTCATCAGGTGGATCCCGGTCAGGAGCACGCGGTAGACGTAGAGCAGAGGCTTCACGCGCCGTGGGCGCTCCTTCTCGAAGAGCCGCCACTGGGTTTCGGCGAACCCGAAGTAGTGGTGCGCATGGTATCGCGTGATGCAGCCGCGGCCGATGGTTCTCAACTCTCCATGCTCCGGGCTCCCTTGGACGACCAGCGGGGAGTAGAGTTGCTCGAGCACGTAGCCGTTCTTCTTCAGCATCAACCGGAAGAATTTGCGGGCGTCATGGGTTACCAGGTCGATCTCGAGGCCGCCAAAGATGCCGGAGCGTTCGATCGTCTCGACGCCCTCGTCCAGGCCCACCACTTCTTCGACCGGGAGCACATGAACGCCGCGCAGGTCGTAGTCGCTGTCGGGGGAGGGGAAGCCGTACAAGTGCGCGCCGCTAATCGTGACGAACAGCAGCGGGTAAGGCTGGGCCTCCACTTGCTTGTGGATGCGGGGGTCGATGTCGGTCATGGGCCTGCCTCCACCATGCTTCTCCGGCCCGGAGGAGCCAGTCATTGGCGGCCGCGTAATCCGGCCGGTCGGGGAGCGACGTTCGTTCGTGGGCCGCGTCGAAGCGCTGATGGAGCTCCAGTCGCCACGCCTCGCACTGCTCGAAGGGGACCTCGCCGCAGCGAACGGCGAGCAGGCGTTCCCGATGCTCGGCGACGCGCACGGGCACGTGGCCTTCCTCGAGCGTCGTCGTGCCCGAAAGCAGCAGGCGGAGCAGGTGCATCACATGCTTCCACTTGATCTGCCCGTTGTTGCGAAGGTCGGCCTGGAGCTTTTTGAACTGGCTCATCACATAGCCGTTGTAGGTCTGGTAGACCATCTTCGACAGAAACCGCGGCCTCAGGTCGAGCAGCGACTGCGCGATCGGGCTCACAGATTCCACCATCGGCGTGTAGAGGCATTCCAGGACGTTCGGGTTCGCCTTCAGCGCGAGTGTGACGAACTTCTGGGCCTCCCAGTAGACCTCTTCCGTATCGGTATTCTCCAGTTGTTCCGGGACGCCGTAGAGCGACCAGTGCATGGCGGCCGGCGGCAGGTAGATGCCGCGGCGGTCAGTGTCGCTGTCAGCGCCGTCGAGGCCGTACGCGCGCGAGCCGACGACGCAACGGTAGATCACATGATGGTAGAGGTCATAATCGGCAAGGGAATCTGCGGTCGCTATGCCGGCGCCTCGAATGCCAACTCCCAGGACGCCGCCGTCCTTGTATTCCTTCAGGATCGCCAGCTCCTGCCTTCGAAAGCTGGCCTCCAGGCCGTCGGCAAATCGCACGCGGTAGCTATGCCAGTAATCCGCCGGAGCCTGGGTCACCACGCCGACCGCCCCGCGGGCATGGACCGCCTTGCCGTCTGGCCCGGGCACCGGGATCAACGAGACTACCTGCGTGCCGAGCGACAGGATCAGGTGCGGGTTGCTTGTAACGAGGCCTGTCACGGTGATGCCTCCGTAGGTAACTCAGACGGGTTGCCGTCCGCCGCTCTGACGCCTGGGTGGATTCCGATCGCTCGGGCGGCCGCCTGGAGACCGAGTGTGCCCATAATTTTCGTGGCGGCGGAGAGACAGCCACGTGCGAGCCGCGACCGTGACAGACTGTCGGAAAACTTGTGACAGCGACCTGACGATTTTGAGCGAAAAACGAGGAATTCATCGCCGTTTTTTGGGCTTTCGACAGTTTGGTGAGGGAGCGATCGGGCATCGGCGGAGAAGTCGCTCGATCTTTCACGCGGCGCGCCACAAAACACTGACCGCTCCCTGACCAGACTGTCGAAAAACTGGTGACAGCGACCCAATGACCGCCGTTTTTGAGGGAAAACGAAGCATTTTTCGGCGTTTTTTGGGTTTTCCGACAGTCTGTGACGGTCGCGGCTCGCGCGCGGCCCGATCTTCAATTCGCAAAAAACGGCGACACCAGGAGGCCTCATTTCATCGAATTGCCGGCCGCCGCGCCGTCGGACGCGACGCTATTGATCCCGTCTTTCGGCAGCGGCTCGCTCTTTTTCCAGTTGATGCCGTCGGTCGAGTACCACATCTGCCCTGGCCAGGAGGTGCCGATGAAGAGGTGACGGGCGTCATCGGCGAAGAGCACGTGGCATGGCGTTCGGTCGGCGAGAATCGCCCAGGAGACGCCGTCGGGCGAGGTGAGGGCGGCTTTCTTGCCGGCCGCGTAGAACTGGCGGCCGGTCCAGAGGACGTATTCCAGGCCCTCGCCTTGGGGAACATTGGTTGTTGCCCACTTCGCCCCGTCGCGGGAGGTGAGGCACACCCCACTCGGGGCGACCATGACAAACGTGCCGGCCCCGAACGCCGGGCCGCTGCATCCTTCGGGCAGGTCCGTCGCGATGGTCGTCAGATGCCGCCCATCCGTCGTGGTGGCGAGCCACTGCGTCTTCTGCCCCTTGCCGGCGTTGCCGCGGAAAAGAAAGACGCCGTTGCCAACCGCGCCGGAGCGGAACCAGAAGGCCCAGGACGGGTCGATCTTGGGGTCGATCTTTGCCCCCTCGTTCCAATTTTCGCCGTCATCCGACCACCACAGCGTGTGGTCCGGCCCGCCGGCGACGAAGCGGCCGCCGTTGACGTCGGGGGCGAAGAGGACCGGATGGACGCGGAACGCCATCTTCTTGACCTCCCGCCATTCCTTCCCGTCGGTGGAGGTGAGAATGTGGCCGGCCTGAGTCTCTTTCGACCAGCCGCCACCGCCGACGGCGACGAACTTCCCCTTGCCGTAGGCGATGCTCATGAGGTTGTTTGAGTCATCGCGGCCGTCCTCGGCCCATTGCTGGACGTTCTCCCAATGCACGCCGTCCGCGCTCGACATCCGGCGCCCGCCGTAGCCGACGGCGACGTAGGTCGGGCCGCCAGAGGGGCGCGTCGTCGGCTCGGCCGCCACCGCGAACGGTGCCGAGAGGCAGACGGCGGCCGCTAAGAACACCTTGCACCCAAAGGAGCGTCTCATGGGCGGGCCTCCAAGACGAACAAGGTGACGGACCTCGGCGGGAACGACGCCTCGAACCCGTCGTGGCCGACGGGCTGATCCGCCAGAGGCGCGAGGGCTTTCGCACCCTCGCCGCCGAACCGAAACACATGCGCCGCTCCGACCGGATCGAAGCCGGAAACCTTCACGCGGCTGACCAGCGCACCATCGGACTTGTTGATCACCACCGCTGTGAGCGCATGGTCGGACCAGCGGACGGCCGCGTAAACAGAGACGCGGCCCTGGTCGGCGCTGATCGAGTGAACGAAGGTGTCCCCATAGCGGCTCCCCTTGCCGTCGTAGTTCAGGTAGACGCGCAGGGCATTCGCGCCGATGTCACCCGCCTTGGGGCAGTCCCAAAGGCAGGCGAGATCGACGCCATCGCGGCCGTAGATGCCCAGCACGTCGGCCTCGGCGACCGCGTTGGTCAGCTTCTTCATGTCCCCCCAGCCGTACTCACTGATCGAGACCTTCGTGCTGGGGTATTGCTGATCCACCCACTTATGAAATTTCGGGAGAATGTTCTTTGCGCCTTGCCATTTGCCGACCCAGTTCTTCTCGATGTACGTCGGGTCCCAGAGAGACCGCGTGGCCTCCATAATCGTGCCTTCGTTCTGGCCCTCCTGGTCGAGGGGGTAGTAATGCTCGTCGAAGTAATCAAGCAGGCGGGCCCCGTGCTGTTTCTCATAGGCGCGCATGCGCTGGAGGTAATAGTCGGCCTGGCCTGTGCCGTCGTGCTCCTTCTTTCCGTCGCCGGGCTTGCCGTCGTTCTGATAGTGCATGACGAAGTCGCCGGGGCCCAGGATGAGGGCCGTCGGGTCGGCCGCCTTGATGGCGGCCGCGTAGGCGAGGCTTCGCTCGACGAGCTCGTCATGCCCCGTCGGTCCGGGGTGAACATCTCGGTGCGTGTTCCCCCAGCCGCCCGGTTCGTTGTCCAGTTCATAGACGGCAACGCCGCCCTGTGCCGCGCTGCCGAACTGCTTGACCAGGTGCTCCACCCACGCACGCTGAAGCTCGGGGGTGTTGCGGACATGGACGCGGAGCATCTGCTCTTCACTCAACGGGATCGGCTTGCCATCGGGCGTGCGGCCGTTGCCCGCGTCGGTTGTCTTCCCATCGATCTTCGGATGGACATATGGGTTGACCTTCTGTTGCTTGCCGAACAGCGAGACGGGGAAGGTGCAATCCTGCGCCGTCGCGCCGTTGATGTAGTCGATGATCGGGATGGTCATCATGACGCGGCCGCCGTAGGTTTTCGCGTCGGCGATCAGCTTGTCCGGCCCGGCGCTGGGGGCGCCGTGCTTGTCATTGCCCGCCATGAAGAACCAGTCGTCCCCCGCGTTGGTGCTGTCGAGTTTCCAGTTGTAGCGCGTGGTCGCGTCACCGCCCCATCGGGCGATCGGCAGGCGAATCTCTCTGGCGAGTGCCGTGTCCGGATAGGCCATGCCGTAGATGAACGGGCTGATCGGATGACGATCGGCGGCCGCGTCGATGGTCAGCAGGGGGCCGACGGCACCAGGCGGTGCTCCGCGGGCCAGTGCGGGCAGAAGCGTGGCGATGCCAAGCATGAGCACGAAGCGCGAGCGACGATCCATGGTTCCCTCCGAAGGTGCGGTGAACGCCAAGGGCAATTGTGCCATGTCCCGGGCCGTGCCGCGAACCGCTCATCCGGCGGTAGGTCGGATCGACCAGAGGTGATTAAGGGCGTCAGAAAGTGTGCCCGCCGTCGCGTCGTCGTCTAGCCCGAACGCATAGAAGGCGCGCTCCAGGTCTACCGCGCGGTCGGGCGCGAGGAGCCACTCCGTCAACTGTGCGGCTGGCCGCCCGTGGTCTCCCCAGATCGTTCGAGGTCGAAATGCACGGCGACGATTGACCCATTGGAATCTCGCCTCCCATGCCACCAGTTCCGCGAAATGAAAAGCAGCTGCGCGATCCCGCGATATCCCACGCTTGGAGGTAGGGGAGCAGTTCGTCTTCGGCTTCGGCAACGCAGGAGAGGGAGAGAATTGCGGTCGGCTCGTTCGGCCATCGCGCCAGCACGTCTCGCCAAAGCACATGGAAGAAACGGCGAAGGGCAATCTGTTCGTCTATCGGCCATGTCGTCCAACGGCCATATCGCAGCTTGCCGAACATAATCTCCGGCTCGAATAGAGTTCTTCCCGCTTGCAGAATGAACAGCTCGACGAGGCGGGGGAGAAGATGACGGAAATCATCGACGCTCCCCCACGTCGTCATCGCCTTGAAGACGTAACGCCGAAGCTCTTCCTCTCCAAGCTGGCGCAGCGGCGTCGCGTGAAGAACACGATTTCGATCTTCGACGCCGAGGTCATCTGACGAAGCATCGACGCTGAAAGCGTACGCCTCGAAGATGTCATAGAGTCGGTCGATCGCTTCGAAAAGTTCAGGGTTTTGTTCCGGCGACATTGAACACCCCCATTTGCGTGGCGGGGCCGACGTCGGCGTCTTCGGGGCCAACGGGGAGAAAGCGGACGGCGTAGCCGAAGCGGTCGGCGACGCGGGTTGCCCATTGCTGGAACTGGGCGCGCGTCCATTCGAAGCGGTGGTCCTTGTGGCGGAACTTCCCGGCGGGGAGCGTTTCGAAACGGACGTTGTATTCGACGTTGGGCGTTGTCACGACGATTGTCGCCGGCCTGGCGAACTCGAAGAGGACGCGCTCGAACGCGGCGAGGCGGGGCTCGTCCAGGTGCTCGATGACTTCGACGACGGCGGCCGCGTCGAACCCGGCGAGGCGGGCGTCGCGATAGATCAGGGATCCGTGGAGGAGCTGAATCCGCTGCCGCTGCCGCTCGGGGAGGCGGTCCAGATGGAGTTTTTCGGATGCGATCCCCAGCGCCCGGTGGGACACGTCGAGGCCGACGATCCGCTCGAACTGCTTGTCCTCCATCAGCCGCCGGAGCAGGTTGCCGTTGCTGCACCCCAGGTCGAGCACCCTCTTGGCGCCGGCCGCCCGGAGGACGGCGATGACGGTACTCAGCCGGTGGTCGTTGAGGCTAAGCTTCCGCTCGACCTGCTCTTCCTCGCCGGCGTGCGCTTCCGCCGCGGCCGCGGCGTCGTCCGGGTCGGCTTCGATCAGCCGGGCCAGGGCGTCGTTCGCGAGGTGCTTGAAGTGCTTGAGATAGCGATGGACGATTTGTTCCTTCGCCGGATGGGTGGCGAGCCATGCGCCACCATGGCGGAGGAGCTTGTCCACCTCCTCATCCCCGATCCAGTAGTGCTTGTCGTTGTCGAGCACCGGCACCAGGACGTAAAGGTGCGAGAGCAACTCGCGCAGGGTGATGGTGTGCGACAGCTCGACGGTGAAGTAGGGCCCTTCGCCCCATTCGGGGAACTGTTCGTCCAGCGGATGGTGGGTGGCCGCGACGGCATACCCGAGCGGCTCGAAGAGCGTCCGAAGCAGCGCTTCGCCACCCCGGCAGGGGACGACGCAGATTCGTGCGATGAGCGGGATCGGCGTGGCGACGAGGTCCGGCCGCTCCTTGCTCACGCCGCCCGAGAGGGCCGAACCGAGCACTTCGGAAAGGGCGACGGAGAGGAACGAGCTGGCGGCATAGGGGCGATCGTTCACGTACTGCTGGAGCGAGAAGCCTTCACCGGCGGGGCCGCGGCGATTGCGGACCAGCGCGACCGGGTCAACCTCGAGCAGCAGGGCGACGGTGCATCGGTCGGCCGACGCCTCGGGGTAGAAGATGCGGGCGGCGCCGAACGACAGGTTGAACGACTGCGGCCGCCCGGGGTTCTTGCGAAGCAGGTAACCCAGATCGGTGGCGGGCGCGTGAGTGGTGGTGATCGTCAGGAGCATGGGCGGCCGGATCATAACCGGCTGATGACCGAGACGGTCGCGCGAGGGAAATCTGACCTGAGCGGTAGGGGGGCCGGCGAGTTATTGGCGGATCGGAAGGAGGTGGCTTTCTCGCTGGCCGGACACTTGAAAGAATTTCACAACCGCGGCTCGGTCTTCCCGCGTCGAACCGTTGTCCGATGCCGCGAAAAATGTCGTATCTGGCCTACCGCTGGGCCGAGCGCTCGTCCGGTAACGGGTCCTGCCGCTCAGCTCCGCAACCTTGCCCGCTCGAAACAGTCGTTCCAGGCGGTGTACTCGTAAACATCAGCGCATTGCGCACCGATAGCTTATGACGGATGGGCCGCCGTGCGGCAAATCCCTGCTACAACCGGAGAGGCCATGTTCAGATCACATCATGAGGTGAGCCCATCCGGGGGGAACGCGGACGCGCCGGCGGTTTGCCGGGTGCTGGTGGTTGGCGACCGAATGGCCCCATCCATCGACGGCCCCAAACCTCTGAAGGACCCCGCCGGCCGGCTCGTACAGCTCGTCTACGCGGCCGACGGGAGAACGGCGCTAGCGCTGGCCGCCGCCGCCGCGCCGGATGCCGCGCTGGTCGATATCGACCTTCCCGGCATCGACGGGCTGGCGGTTTGCGAGCGACTCCGTGAGGCCCCCGCTACGGCGGGGATCCCAATCATGCTGCTGGGCGACGAAGTTTCGGCGGCCGTGCGGGGCTTCGCCGCGGACATCGGGGCGATCGACTGCATGGCCCGGCCGATGAACGCCGATGGGTTAAGGCGGGTGGTTGCGCTGGCGGTCGGCCGCTGCCAGCTTCCTGGCGAACGGGCCGAGGCGCCGGCCGCGATGAAGCGACTGGCGGAGCGCCTCGGGGATCGATTGATGTCGTCGCACCAGCGGCTCACGTCGCGCCTCTGCGTGGCCGGGCTCTCGCTCGCCCGCCACCGGCGCATGGCTCGCCCGCACTAGCAGGGGAGGGAAGAAGGATAAAGGCTGAAGGATGATCCAGGATCGCGTCTTGGTCTTTTCATCCGTCATACCGAGGACGGCGGGTCGGGCCATCCCGGGCCATGCCGGGATAATCCGTTGGTCTCTTCCGGTCGATGGAAGGTGGGAAAGGCCTTATGTCTCAGACCGTTCTCCTCGTCGATGATTCCCGCCCCATCCACTCCGTGGTGAAGGCGTGGCTGGCCACCGAGCCCTTCCGCCTTCTTTCCGCGTATGGGGGCAAGGAGGCGCTGGCCGCCGTGGCGCAATTCGTGCCCGACCTGGTCCTGCTCGACGTGGAGATGCCTGAGACGGACGGGTTTGAGGTGTGCCGGCGCCTCAAGGCCGACCCCGCCACCTCGAACATCCCCGTCGTCTTCCTGACCGGGATCGCCTCGACGGAGCAGAAGATCCGCGGCCTGGAGCTGGGCGCGGTGGACTATATCACAAAGCCGTTCGACCCGGCCGAGCTGAAGGCCCGTGTGCGGGCGACGTTGCGCACTAAATACCTGATGGACCTTCTGGCCGAACGAGCGCTGATCGACGGTTTGACCGGGCTCTGGAACCGGGCGTGCTTTGAAAAGCGGCTGGAGTCGGAACTGTCGATGGCGCGCCGACGCGGCCGCCCGCTCTCCTGCGTCATGATCGACGTCGATCATTTCAAGACCATCAACGACACCTACGGCCACCCCGTCGGGGACGAGGTGCTCCGGTTCCTGGGCGGGCTGCTGACGGCCGCCTGCCGGACGGAAGACATCGTGTGCCGCTATGGCGGGGAAGAGTTCGGGATTCTGCTGCCGGACGCGTCGGCCGATCAGGCGCTGATCCAGGCCGACCGCCTCCGCCTTGCCATCCTGGACCACGACGCCGTCCATCACAGTGCGCCGGTGAAGATCGCCTGCAGCTTCGGCGTCGCCGAAGCGCACCCCACCGATGACGGCCCGACGCTGATCGCCTTCGCCGATGCGGCCCTTTACAAGGCCAAGGCGAGCGGGCGGAATCGCGTGGTGAGGAGCAACCGGCCGGCAGCAGCATGAAGGGATAAGAAGCAAATCTCAAATCCGAGATCCGAAGGAGAGAGAAAGAAGAAAAGCAGAAAGCTTAAAACCGCACCGGGCGCGGCTTCTGAAAGAAGACCAAGCCCGGGCGCCGGGCTCGGTTTCTTCTCTCGACTTCGTCTGTGTGGTTTGCCTTCGTTCCTTCGGATCTGATGTTTCGGATTTTCTTCTTAACCCGCTACAGGACATACGCATCCGCTTCGATCTCAATCTGAGCTTCTCCATCGATCAGCTTCGCTACTTCCACGATTGTCGTTGCCGGGCGGATGTCGGCGAAGACTTCGCCGTGGACCTTGGCGACTTCTTCCCACTTGGAGACGTCGGTGACGTAGAGGCGGGTCCGCATGACGTTCTCCATGCGCCCGCCGAGGGACTCGATCGCAACGCGGATGATCTGGAGCGATCGACGGGCCTGCTCGCCGAGGGTTCGTCCGTAGGTCCCGTCGGCGTTGATGCCGACCGAGCCGGTCACGGCGATCAGCGGCCCGCTCCGGACGGCTCGGGAATAGCCCATGATCGGCTCCCACTTCGAGCCCGAACTTGCCGTGAGCCGACCAGACCGGTCCGCCACGGTGATGCGAATGTCGGATGGAGTCTCGTCTGCCATACCTCTCCTTGTTGAAACCGGCCGGCGATCGTAGGGGGATCGGCCTTGGTTGCAACCCCAATTGGCCCGATCTCCGCGCCCTTCACCCACGGTCAATGCGTGCCGATTGACAACGGCGGGTGGCCGATCGACGGCCGACGGGATCGGCGGCCCCGCCACCTGGGAACGTCGACGTCCTCGTCGGCCTTACGCGTCGGGCCGACGCGGGCGCTTGCGTTCCCAGGTTCACCCAAAGGCGCGTGCCAGGGCTATCGCATTTAGGCCATCATCACCTGTAACAGGAACTCTTGGCTCCATCCGCAGCATTGCTGCTTCGTACGAATGCCGAGCTTCAAGTCCTTTCCGTTCTTGTTCTTGACCGAGGCTCGCTTGAGCTTGTTCAGAGCGATCCGCCGCAGGCGGGAAAAGTTCTCGGCTCCGTTCGCCACGCGGATTCTGCTCTGGTCCTCTCTCATGCTCACGTCCAAGCACCAGTGCAGGCCGTTCTCCACGCCCCAGTGGTCGCGGATGCCCGCGGCCAGGAACTCGGCGAGCGAGTTATTGGCCCCGCCATGGCTACAGATGTAGTACCTTCGCTCGGTGCTGACCTTGCCGCTCAGATCCCCAAGGTCCTGCCGAATCGACTCGACCACCACGATGCTCTTGAGCCCGGGCCACAATTTGAGGATGTCCTCTCCCAGCCAATGCACTTCGTCAGTCACCCAGACTCGCCTGGTTTCGACGCGGCCGTGGCTGTTCTTGTCCTGGAACGACTCGTGGTAGCCGTGATTCATCCCCTTGAAGCGATCGAGAAGCCCTTCATCCAGCAACGCGGTGACAGCGGCGAAGAGAGTCGGTTGGTTGTCTTTGACCGCCAGGAGATAGTCGCCCTTCTGGCGAAGGATTTGGGCCGCGATGTCGCGTTGGCAGCCCATCGCGTCGATCGTCACCGTGCTCCCGGCCAGGCTCAACATGCCCAGTAGTTTGGGGATCGCGGTGATCTCATTGCTCTTGGTGTCAGTGGCCACCTGGCCCAGCACCACGCTGTTCTTGCTGACGAACGCGCTGACCAGATGCACCGGCGTTTTACTCCACGCCCGCTTCCAACTCCGCCGCAGCGTCTTGCCATCGACGGCGATGAACACGCCGCCGGCGTTGGCGATCAGGCTGGAGGACCACTTCATGAAGCATGCTTCGAAGGCCAAGGGGTCCAGAAGGCCAAACACGCGGTCGAAGGTGTCGTGGGACGGGATGCCGCGAGGCAGGTCCAGAAAAGTCTCGAGCCAGTCCTGGTTGAGCAGGCCCCAGGCCGCCACCGCGGCCCAGCCTTCACAGCCGCAGAGCACCGCCATGATTGCGATGCTCAATACGCTCGCCAGAGGATGAGAGCGATTACGGGATCGGGTGTCGCGGATGCCTTCGAAAAAGCGCAGCAGACCACGGGTCGCTTGTGGCGTCCATGCTCAAGCTCCTTTCGTCGATTAGGTAAGTGTTGCTGCGAAGCTTCGCGACCGAAAAAAGCAGGCTAACACGCTCGGGAACAGGGCGCTACCGAACATCTTACCAACACGTTTACGCCAAATGCGATAGCCCTGGGCGTCGGAGCCCCGGTCAGATGATGTTTGACGCTGCTCGGCAGTCGATGCTATCTTTTGAAATGCCCCCGGCTTGCGGGCCAGCGACCGGCCCTGCTCTCGGGCCGCGGGGCGCGGCGGAATTGGGAAGCCGGCGGCGCGGCCTCCCCTCGGATATTGACAGGCAATCCCGCACTCTTCGACGGCACGATGTCGAACTCGATGGCGCATCGGGCGGCCGCACGATCAGCGCCTGGCGCCGCACAACCACCGGGGCTCGGGACCTCCCGACGCCCGAACCGGAGCACCCTTGAACCGCGCACCTTCGGCTGACCGCTACGCTAAGATCACTTCCTTCGCCGCACGATCAGGGCCCGTCGCCCGGATCATCACCTGGGGCGCGCTGCTGGCGGCCGCGTTGATCGTCACAGGCTGCGCGCGGCCAAACAGCCGGAGTCGCTCGCGCCCGTCACCATCACGCCGCCGGCGTTCGTTCGGCAGTGGTCGGCCGAGCTGAAGATCGCCGACCCCAAGGCCAACCCCGTTACCGCGATCTATGTCCGGGGCGATCGCCTCTTCGTCTACACCAAGGACGGCACCTCGTTCGTGCTCGACCGGGTCACCGGGTTGACCCAGCATGTGACCAAGGTCCCCGGCGGGGATTACCGCCTGCACGCGCCGGTCGTGTTCAAGGAGCGGATCGTCTACCCGACGACGACCAACCTGGAGATCTACGACTCCAACGGCATTGAGGTCCGCACGATCCCAGTTCATGCGGCCATCCGGTCCGACGCCGTGGGCGACCCGGGCTATGTCTATGTCCCGACCGACGTCCCCGGCGGCGGGCGGCTGCTGAAGATCGAAGCGGTCGGCCGCATCGACAACCCCGCCTGGGCCCTTCAAACCTATCACGGCGGCATCGCCGGCGCTCCCGCGTTCCACAGCGGCGTGATCTACATGGCCAGCGAGGACGGGCAGGTTTACGCTGTCAGCTCTAGACGCGCGAGCCGATCTGGTCGATGAAGCGGAACCTGTTCGAGGCCGGCGGAGGCATCGTCGCCAGCCTGGTCGCCGACGACAGCGGCCTGTACATCGCGACGCTGGGCGGGCAGTTGTATTGCCTGAACCGGATCACGGGGCAGATCAAGTGGCAATACTTCGGCAAGGGCCCGCTCAACGCGACGCCGGTGGTGATTGGCGACACCGTGTATCAGGCGGACCCGGTTGACGGAATGTGCGCGCTCGACAAGATCGAATCGCCCGACGCGAAGAAGCCGATGTTCAACCGCACCCCGCGCTGGAGCAGCCTGACGCTGAAGCAGATCGTCTGCCAGGATGACAAGTACGTGTACGCGGTTCGCAAGGATGGCGCACTGGTCGCGTTCGACAAGAAGGCCGGGGAGCAGGCCTTCGTCTCCGGCCGCAAGGACCTTCTCGCCTTCGCCCTGAACATCCGGGACGCGGTCATCTACGCCGCGACGCCGGACGGCAAGGTCCTGGCGATCCGCCCCGAACTTCAGCCCGGCAAGCCGGGGCTGATGGTCGAGGCGGCCCGTTCGAAACGCCGGCCGGCGGCGCCGCGGCGCCGGTCACCGCCGCGGCGCGGGTTGTAGCGCTGGCGGCGCGGTGATCGGTCGAACGTTGGTCGAGGGATCGAGCTGGCTTCCAGCGAAAGATCAGGTTTCCGCTTCGGCGTCGCCTTTCGGCTGATCCCCTGGGGGGTATGGGGTCATTCCGCGTCGGAACGCCTCTTCCTGGATTTCCCGCGGCATCGATCGGGCGTCCACGATGAAGTTGTTGACCTGAATCATCCAGGCCATCGGGTTGTCGGCCAGTCGGCTGGGGAGCGTCCACTGGGGGTCGAAGGCATTGATCTTCAACATGTCGCGGATTGCTTTCGACTTGCTCTGCCCGGTGGCGCTTGACACGTTGAAGGCCTTATCGATCTCCGGCACTTTGAGGTGCGGAGTTTGAGCCTTGTCGTCGAGGAAGTTGACCCAGCCGATCGTGCGCACGATCCCGCACGCCCAGGCGGCGACCGTGCCGCTGCTCAAAGGCGACGGCCGCTTCCGGGCCAGATGCGCCGCAATAAAAAGGGGTCAGAAGGTATTTCCGACGGCGTCACACAAGGGTCCGGAAAAACACCTCCAGACCCCTTTTCGGATTCGCTGGCTTTGCTGTATGATCGGCGCTCGGCGTAGTGATAACGGGCGGCGCGCACCCGGGAGCGAATGTTGAGCCGAGTAGGGATTGTCAGCGTTTTTTTTCTGGCCAGTTTTGCGGGCTCGGCAACCGCAGCGCGGTGGTTGCCAGATCCTGGAGCCCGTAACCTCGTTGGAATCCAATGCTACGCCGGTGGCCCGCTTTACGAAGCGCTTTCGGCGGGCGCCTCGGTCTACGACTGTACCGTCGAGAGTTCCTCTCTCGCGGTCCATCAAAAGATTTTCATGCGAGGAACGGTGACGCTGTTGGTCGCACGTACCCTTGTCGGCGAGGAGCGGAAACATCTGGACCTTCCCTGCGTGTTCTTGAAACCTGACGACCGTCCTTATGCTCTCAACGATTACGGTGCGATTTGGCCCGATCTGAGCCGCTTGCCGCAGGATCGCCATCTCTGCGTGTTTGTCGTCCCGAATACTTATGATCGGCTCGTCCCACTGGACGCGACCACCGATAGTGCGGCAAGCCATGTGTTCGTCGCGGACGACACGAAAGACAAAGGCTTCGGTTGGATAGAGCAGATCGTTGGCTTGCACGCGTTGGTTCGAGGGAAGGATCGCCCCAAGCTGATGAAGGCGATCAGAGACGCTACCGTTAACACGGATAAACGGGTCCGAATGTACGCGGACGATGTCCTGGCTGGCGATCTCATTAGGGATGAGCCGGCGACGGTTCTGAAAATGCTAGGCGAGCAGACTTCACGTGCCGGTCGGCTCGGCCTCGTCAGTGACGGTGAAGCAGCCCACACGCTCGCGCTCATTGGTCGGCTGGTGCGCGACAAGCAAGCATCGCCTGACGGCCGCCGTGAGGCCGCCCACACCGTTGCAAGACTTGTGGTTGATGCGGACGCCCCGGAGGTATCAGCGATGGCGGTCCAAACGTTAGCGATCGCCATCGCCGATCGATCGTTCGCGACACCGAATCTCTCAGTATTTCGTGGGCCCTCCTCCGACGTCTTACCGTTCGGGGCGGGTGATGTTCTTACAGAGACCGAGCGTGCCGAACTAAAAGGCGCTTTGACGGCGGCGGCGAAGAACAAGGCCGTCGCTGAAGCCGCCGTGGTCGATCTTGAGTGGCTTGACCGCAGTCCCCGCTGAAGGGACAGAACGACGGCATTTCGGGGTCTGTTCTTAAAAAGGGGTCTTGAGGTGTTTCTGGCGCGGCGGAAATACCTCTGACCCTTTTACGATTGGAGAAGGCTTTCCTTCGCGAAGTGGAGCAAGTCGCGGTCGAGGCCTTCGGCCAAATAGGCCCTTGCCGAGTCGGTGAGGTTGAAGGTGGGGCCGGCGGGGCGGGGGCGGTCGGTGACTAGTTTTTCGGCGGCCGCCAGGAGGGCGGGACGGTCGCGGGTGCCGTCGCAGAGGCGGGCCAGCTCGCGGGCGGAGGGGTTCAGGGTCAGGTTTTCGTGACGGTAGGTGGTCACGGTGTCGCCCAATTCCGCCTGAAGCCGCGCGAGGCGGCGGACCGTGGGGGATTGACCGGGGCGGGCGGCGCAGGGGGCGGGCATCGTCGAGAGTTCGATCAAGCCGGCCCACCACCAACTGGCCGCGATCCGGATCGCGAGCTTGATTGCCGCGGTGCCGTCATCTGGCGGGTCGGCCGGGCGGCCGGCCGCCGCCAGGCGTTGAAGTGCCGCCGGGACAACCTGACTAAAGGGCACCCGCGTTGGCCAGGCGTCACGTAAGGCCTGGAACATCGCGATGTCCAATGGCTCCAGCGCGTGTTGAGCCGAGACCACACCGAAAGGAAATGCGATCGAGTAGGTCGAACGGTTGTCGGAGAGGTCGCCTGCGGGGCTTGCCTTTGAGCCGACGAACAAGTGCTTCAGCCGTTCAAGGCTCGCCTGATGCGTGGGCTCGGCGGCCGCCGCCGCATCGGCGTCGCGGCAGATGATCGTCTGGCGGAAAGAACGGACGCGCGCCAGGTCATTCAGTTCCTCGCCGTCGATCAGGCTGGCGCCGGCGGCCCGGAATTTCCCAATGACCGACTTGCTCGCGGGAGGGAGGGGTTGAACCAGGGCTTTCGGCAGGTCCGCATCGGTCAGGCAGGCCAGGCCGTGCCCGCGCGCGGCGGCCGCGAAGTCGCGGTAATAGACCGGCTCGCTGTACTCACAAAGATAGTCGTGATAGAGCGCGGCGTCGGAGAGGCTGCGCACGGACCGGATGATGTCGATGAAGGTCTGGCTCGAGCCCATCAGGTCCATGAGGTCGCGGGCCGCGCGCGCCTGCCCCTGCGGGCTCGTTGGCGACACGCGACGGGCGTGGCGGGTCAGCACATTCCGCAGCGCGTGATCAATTGCCCAGCCGGGCAGCGTGTTGTAGCTGACGACGGCGACGCCCCCCGGAGCGAGCCGCGCCCCAATCAGGCCGAGCAGCGCGTCGCGCGTCGCCGGCGTGGCCCCGGAATAGATCCCGTGCGCGATGATGTAATCGATCTTCGGCGGGAGCCAGCCGTCGTCGCCGTCCGGGCTGGCGAACGCAGCGAGGTCGGCCGGCCGCAGGTCGAGGTTCGACACCCCTGACGCCCGCGCAAAGCGATCGGCCGACTCAATCTGGCGGGCGGAGAGGTCAATGCCGTAGAACCGCGCCTGCGGCAGCGCATCGGCCATCGGGATCAGGTTGCCGCCGCCGGCGCAGCCCACCTCCAGCACCGTCGCGGTCGCCACGGGAGGCGGTGTCAGGCCGAACATGGTCGCGATCGTCGCGAGGTGGTCGGGGTGGGTATGCGGGTAGGCCCGCGCTGGGTAGGGGAGCACGTCGTATGCGTCGGCGGCCGCGAGGGGCGGCGGGTCGGTCGGGTCGGGCATTTCGCTTGCGCTCGGGGGTTGTGACTTCGAAGCACGCCTCTGCTTGATGCTAACCGCTGCCGGCGGGCGGCTCAAAGCGGTTATCGGGGTCGGGTGCGGCCGTTGTTGGCGAGCCGCCTGGGCGACGCAGAGGGCGCCGCGGACGCGCCCCGGGAACGCCGATGTCCCCGTCGGCCCCCGGCGTCGAGCCGACGAGGACGTCGGCGTTCCCAGACCCAGAGTTCCGGGATTGCCAACGCAGGTGGCAACTCACCTTCGGGTCGGTGAATCGGCCGCTTTTATTTTCGGGCGGCGCTCTTACCTTCCGCGTATGACCGACCTCGTCCCCGTTCGCCGCGCCCTCTTGAGTGTTTCCGACAAGACCGGCTTGGCGGAATTCGCCTCCGCCCTGCACCATGAGTTTCACGTCAAGCTGATCAGCACCGGCGGGACCGCGAAGTTCCTTCGCGACCAGGGCCTGCCAGTGACCGATGTCTCCGACGTGACCGGCTTCCCCGAGATGATGGACGGGCGCGTCAAGACGCTTCACCCCAAGATCCATGGCGGCCTTTTGGCGCTGCGAGATCACCCGGAGCATGTCGCGTCGATGGCGGAGCACGGGATCGACCCGATTGATCTTGTCTGCATCAACCTCTACCCGTTCGCCCAGACGATCGCCAAGCCGGGCGTGACGTTCGAGGAAGCGATCGAGAACATCGACATCGGCGGGCCGAGCATGATCCGGTCGGCCGCCAAAAACCATCGATTCGTTCTGGTCGTCACTTCGCCCGATCGGTATGAAAAAGTCCTCGGCGACTTGCGCGAACATGGCGGGAAGTGCTGCGGAAAGCACCGGCTCAAGCAGGCCCAGCGGGCGTTTCAGCAGACAGCGGAGTACGATGCGAGAATTGCGGCGTACCTCGCAGGCGCCATCACGCCGGCGCTGGCGGCGCTAACAAACGCTGGTCCGATCAGCGCCGAAGGAGCGGCTCCGGGAGCGGCGCCTTCGGAAGATCCGCTTCCCGATCCGCTCCCGCTTCACGACCTCCACAAGAAACAGGCCTTGCGTTACGGCGAGAACCCGCACCAGGCCGGGGCGTTATACGTCGAACGCCCGCCGAACGAGGCGTCGGTCGCGTTCGCAAAGCAATTGCACGGAAAAGAGTTGTCGTACATCAACCTGCTCGACGCCGACGGCGCGCTGTCATGTGTGAAGGAGTTCTCCCGCCCGGCGGCCTGCATCGTCAAGCACACCACGCCATGCGGATGTGCCGAGGCGGACGATCTTCCCATGGCGTTTACGCGGGCGTTCGAAGGGGATCCACTGGCCGCGTTCGGCGGGATCGTGGCGCTGAACCGGGATGTAAGCCTGGCGGCCGCCAAGGCGATCACGTCCATCGACAAGCTGCTGGAGGTGATTGTCGCGCCCGCGTTCGACGATGACGCGCTGGAGCTGCTACGCGGCCGCTGGAAAAACGTCCGGCTGCTCGCGGTCGGGCCGACGGGGCACTTCGACGCCTCCGAACTGCACCTGCACAAGATCGTGGGCGGTTATCTCGTTCAGCAGAGGGACCTTGCGGGGGTCGAAGAGGCGAATTGGAAGGTCGCCAGCGACCGGGCGCCCAGCGCGGCCGAGCGGGAAGACCTCCGGTTTGCGTGGCTCGTCTGCAAGCATGTGAAGAGCAACGCGATTGTGGTGGCCCGGGACGGCATGCTTCTGGGGGCGGGGGCGGGGCAGATGGATCGCCCCAGCGCCGCGCGGCTGGCGATCGCGAAGGCGGGGGAGCGGTCGCACGGCTCAGTCGCCGCCAGCGACGCGTTTTTTCCGTTCCCGGACGGGCCGGAGCTGCTGCTTAGGGCGGGCGTTACGGCGATCATTCATCCGGGCGGGTCGCTGAAGGACCAGGAGACGATCGATGTCGTCAACCGCGCAGGCGCGGCGTTGGTCTTCACCGGGCAGCGGCACTTCAAACACTGACAACACTGAACAGGTCTTGCCTGGGTTCGCAGGAGATACACGCCCTGGCGCTCGTCTTCGCACTACATCGCTGCTTCGGCGATCAAGCCTTTCCGAACCAGTAGATCCGAAGCACGAAAACTCAAGGAACTCCAAACGAAGGCAAAGCGGAAATCGATGCTCTCGCTTGAATCCGGTTTCTTCGTTCCCGATTTCTCATTCCTTCGGATTTCGTGCTTCGGATATCTACGTTCTTCTTGTGCTCCATTGACCAGATAGCGCAGCAGTGTTAGGGCAGGGCGAGTTCCTGATTGTCCTGCAGGAGGGTCGATATGAACCCGTTGATCGTGTCGGGGCCGGCGCCGCGAAAGGGATTGTAAACTCCGAGCATGCGCGGGGTGATCAGCGTCTTGGAGTCGTAGGTCTTGGCCTTGATGGTGCCCAGGGCCATCAGGGCGTTCTGGATTGACGCTTCACTGATCGCGCTGGGGATTGGGATGGCGGCCGCCACGCCCTCGCCACTGATCCCCAGTGCCTGGACCACAAGCGTGCCGGCCGATTTCTTCGCCTGGACCGACGCTCCGATCGCGACGAGGTTTGTCAGGTCTACGCTGCCACTGATGACGCTCACATGTGCGGTGAGTCGAAGGCCGACCCCGATATAAACCGGAACGAGCACGTCGGCGTCGGCCGCCTCCTGCGGCTTGAGCCGCAGGGCGTACCGGTGAGGGGCCCGGCGGTGGGCTGGGTCGTGGAAATCTTCACCGGGAAGGACTTGGTCGTGTACTGGATGTAATCGAGCACCACCTCGTAGTTATTGCCAGCGACACCGACCTTCACCGGCCCGTAGCTGACGCTCCCACTCGAGTCGAACTGTCCGATCGCAAGACGCATGGTGGTGTCGGGAAGGGCGGCTAGCACATCTTTAACTTTTGTCGGGTCTACAGGGGGAATGGGGAGCGGATCAACAGGGGTGTAGCCGTAGTTATTCGCGTTCCGCGCGGTTTCGCCGGGGGTCGCGGGCGCCTGATCCGGCAGGGGGATCGAAAGGCAGCCCGTTAGGTAAGTACACGCAATCAGGAGAACCGGCTGGAGCAGTCGCGGGAAGCTCATCGTGATGCCTCGATTTCTGAATGATTGCGTAAGCCGCAAGGTGACAGGGTTCGCAAGAACGTAGGGCGGGTCTACAATCGGTCAATAGGTTATCACCACTTGCACAAGATTCAACAACGGGGAGATTGATTCGGCCGGGGCCGCTTGGCCGTCCTGGGCTCCCCATCTGGATGTCGCCGATCGAGCCGCGTCGGGTGGTTTGTCAATGTCGAAGGCCGCGGGCGTTTTTGTTTTACGACCCGTTGGACTCTGGTATGCTTCCGGGGCGGCAGCGGACGGCTGAGCCCTCGGTGCGAGGCAGCTTGTTGTGAATGAACCGCCTGCCCTGTGCTCACGTTTCATTCACGGGCCGGATGGTACGGATGGCCCGCGCTCGTCGGCCGTGCAGCGGGGTCGCCCCTTTACCGGCTCATCATGTATGTTCCCGCCGGCCGGCGCTTGCCGCGAAGGTGGTATTGCCGACACTTTAAGTGGCGGATTGGCAGCCTGAGGCGTGTTCACCTTTTGCCTGTTCCGCGCAGGAGGTCCGATAACGTGGTGCGGCGGATCGTGCGATCAGGGATCGGTTGCAGGTTCGGCCAGCGGATCGATAGACGCCGATGAACGAGGTGTCGCTCGTTCAGGCGAAACGGGTTTTCCGGCACCGTGGCATAAGTTTGGCCCGCCGGGGCGTTCCAGAAAATCTGCCGCGCCGCCGGGGACGATCGTCGCAGAACGCGTTCGGGGCGACGTGTTGTGGGCGGGGTGTTCTGCGCGGGGGTGTTCTGGGCGGCGTCCGTGGCATCGGAGTTCGAGGGTGCGGTTGTAACGGGGCAGGAAACATCGCATTGGGCGGACGCGGCTCGTCCGGTCGCATCCGCCCGGCCCGGGTCGCGTGTCATACGCGCCGCCGGTTTGACCAGGATCGCTCTCGATGGCTGTACGACCCAGCTCAAGCAGCGCCTCCGGCGCCTCCCGCGGTTCGGCCAAGACTGGCGCTTCCGGCACGCAGCCGGCGGCGCCCATGCTCATCCCGCGCGGCAAGCACGCCGGCAAGCCGGGGATGACGCTGACCCGCCCGTTCACGCTCGTCGGCTCCCGCCAACGCGCTCACCTGAACCTGGTCAGCGACTCGATCAGCAAGACCCACGCCTGCATCATCAATACCGGCAACGGCCTCTACATCGCCGACCTCTACAGCCGCACCCATACGCTGGTCAACGATAAGCCGGTGCGCGAGGTTGAACCTCCATGACGGCGACTCGGTTCAGTTCGGGTCGTTTCGGTTCCGGTTCGTTGATCGGTCCGCCAAGCGCGCTTCGGTCAAGCCGAAAGTTTGTGAGCCGGCGGCGCTTGAGGTTGATGGCTCGGTTGACCCGCTGCCGATCAACCACCGCGTAACGGTGATCGGCCGCCGCGCCGATTGTGAAATTTCGCTGATCGAGGCCTCGGTCTCCACGGTTCACGCGGTCATCTTCGAGATCAACGGCGACCGGTATATCCGGGACCTGGGGTCGCGAACCGGCACCCATGTCAACGGCGAGCCGGTCCATCAGCAGAAACTGCAAGTCCAGGACAAGATTCGGATCGGCGAGACGAACTTCCGGTACATCCCAGGCGACGCGGCCGAGACGGCCGACAGCCTGGACGAGCTGGAAGACCTCGTCGGAACAGCGGCCCTGGGGCCGGAGAATTCCGAGTTGCCCGGGGGCCAGGAGGAGCACAGCGACCCCGTGCTGGGCCTGGGCTCAACCTCGGACGAAGCCGACGCGGATCCGCCGCCGCGCGCCACCGCCGCGACGACTCGCGCTGCGCCCGGCCGCGGTTCGACAGGCCGCGCGAAGGGCCCTGTTGAGACCCAGAACGGGCACTCCGACGCGGATGGCGATGTCGAAGGGGCCGACTTTGGCGGGATCGATCTCGGCGGGCTCGATTTTGAGGCCGACAGCCCCGCCAACGCCGCGGATACCGTTGGCATCCCGCCGGCGCAGCCCTCGGCGAAGCGGCCGCCGCCCCAGCTTGCCCCCGCTCGGGCGGACGACAGCCTCGCCATGCCCAACGGCTACGACGAGCCGGGGCATCCGGCGGCGCCGGAGCTCGAAGGGCTCGATTTTGGCCCCATCGACATCGAGCCGTTCGATCTCGACGCGCCGCTGGACGGCCTAGCGACGCCGCATCACGAGACGCGCCACGAGCAGACGGCGGCCGCCGACGACGCCGCGCCGGCGCCGAGCCTGGACGTGTTTGGCGAGCAGCACGAGACGACCGCCAGCGCCACACCCATTGAGCTGGAGCCCGGCCCGTCAGCGGACGCCGGCCTCTCCATCGACGTGTTCGACGCCGGCGGCGCCGGCGCCCGGGAGGCGACGCCAGCGCCCCGGCAGGGCGGGGCGGCCGCTTCGCCGCACGCGGAACCGTTGGAAGACGATCTCTTCAACGGTCACGCCCATGAAGAAGGCTCATCGGCCGGCCCGATCGAACTGTTCGCCGAGCACGCCGCTCAACCGCATGAAGGGCAGCCCCATGCGCCGGCGGATGCCGAGCCCTCCGTCTCTGACCTTGCGAGCGGTGTCGGGCTCGGGTCGGACTGGGAGGCGGAAGCCGATCTCGGCGGATCGCCGAGCCTCATCGGCTTCGTCCCTGATGCGCCGTCCAGCGAGCCGGCCGCGGCCGCGAAAATGCCCGGCGGCAAAACTGAATCACATGGCGCTCCTCCGTCCGACGTGTCGCATGCGGGCGCGCCGCAAGGCGGGGCGGACGCGGATGTCTTCGACGCCGCCCGGCAACCGACCGTCGAATCGCGGCAACCTGGCGATGCGGAGGATTTCGGCCTCGACTTCCTCGACGGTGGTGTGGAAGCGGGAGGCCCGGAAGAGGGCGGTCCGGAAGAGCGCCGCCCGGCCGAGGGTGGCCCCCGCGAACACGAGCGGGGCCGTGTGGAGGACGATTCGCCGCACGATGTCTTCTCGGCCGCCGAAGCGGAGGAACTGCCGCTGATCCGTGGGGGGCCTGGCGCATCGAACGCTCTTCATCATCAACCGGAACTGCCTCGGGAGGACGCCGCGCCGGCGTTGCCGCCTTCCGCGGTCGTCCCTTCCGCTGTGGTTCCGATTGTCGAAGCGACTGGCGAATCGGCGGCCGCCGCGCCTGCAAAACGTTCCTGGGTGTCGAGCCTGTTCGGCCGCAAGACAAAGGGGCCGCCGCCGTCATCCGGGACAGAGGCCGTAGCGCCGGACGCCGCAACGCCTCCCCAGCCGACGGGGGCAACAGTCGCCGCCGGGGCAGGTATCGCCGCGGCGGCAGTCGTCGGAGCGGCCGCGGCGGCGATCCATGAGAAGCACGTTAGCGCGACCGTCCCGCCGCCGCCGTCTCCTCAACCGCTTGCTTCAGAAACTGGCCACCATGCGCCGCCGTCCAAGGCGATGGCGGCCGCCGAGACGCCGGAACCGATCGAAGAGATCGACTTCGCCGGCCTGGACGAACTCGTCGCACCCGACGACCAGGGACCGATCGGCGAGGATTTCGACGCCGACACCGACGCCGACGCCGACACCGGGACCGGGACCGGCACCGACACCGGCACGGTCACTCACCCTGGCGAGAACGCTGACGAGCTCGAGGCCGATTCGTCGGAGCATGCCCACGCGGACCGCCCGTCCCTCGGCGAGCCCGACGCCGCGGCGGAAGCTCACGAGCCTCCACCCGCCGTAGACGTCGCGCCGCCGCCGGCCGACCCCGCGGCGGGTGAGATCAGCGCGACGATCGCGGTCGCCGAACACCCGACCGATGAAGCGGTGACGCATCTTCCGCCGCCGGCGCAGTCCACCGAGCCCGCGCTGCCGTTTGCCGAGGAGGACGAGGAGCCGATCGATCTGTCGGAGTTTGACCTTTCCGAACTCGATTTCTCTGACCTGGAACCGTCGCCCCAGGACGAGCCCGCCCATGTGGCGGCCGCTGCGCCGGCGGCTGCGCCGATTGTCGCGTCGATCGTGGCGCCAGTTGTCGCGCCACCCGTCGCGCCGCGGCCGCCAACAGATGCGGCGGCGCAATCGGTTGCGGACGACGCGATCGACCTCGACGCGTTCGAGGTCGAAGATGTCGTCGAGCCCGGTCACGCGTTCTCACTCTCGCCGCTCACGGCGGAACCGCCCACCCGGACCGACGCGCCGGCTGACGATCATCCCCACCCATCTGCGGCCGCCGCCGTTCCGGAAGAGCCCATTGACCTGGGCGACCTCGAGCTTGAAGCGCTCCCTGAGTCTGAGGGGCTCGAGCCGTCGCCGGAAAGCGCGTCCACGCCGGCGACGCCGGAGCCTTTCGTGTCGGGCGTCGCGCCGGGACATCCCGAAGCGATCAATGTGGTGGTGGCGACGCCGGTTGGTACGGGGGCGACGCCGGTCGATGCCGTGGCCACGCCGATCAATCTCGACGAGCAGCCCGATCTTCTGGAGGAGCCGATCGACCTCGACGCATTCGAGATCGACGATCTCTTTGAGCCTGATGCGCCCGAGCACGGCGTCGCAGGCGACGTGAACGAACACACCGTTGCGCCGGTGGCGAGATCTCTTGCGGAGGACGCGCCTCTCCACCCGCAGGGCCTGTCGCACGCCGGCGCCGCCGAGGCCTCTTCAGAAGAAGCCGGGCCTGAAGCCATCGCCGAACCCGCGTATGGGGACGAGGGCGAGACGATCGATCTGCGCGATTCCGTTGTCGATCCGATCGGCGCACCGGCCCCCGAAGCAACGACGTCGGCGGAAGCGGAAGCTCATGGCGCGTCGAGCGCCACCCCGGTCTCTACGCCAGAACACGCGCATGCGGCCGGTGAATGGGTCGAGCCCTCCGCTCCTCAAATGTTGGACGCTCCGGTCGATTCTCAAAGCGTCGCTGAAGCGACGCCAGACGCTGAGGGGACGCCTGAGCTGCGGCCGTCGGAAAATGCCCCCGCCAGCGTATGGCATGATGAGAAGCTTTTTGCCGCCCCGCCAGCGGATAGCGTGATCCCCGCGCTCGGCTCGCCGCTGGGGCCGGAGCCGGTTCCGCACGACGTGCCGCGTCGGCCGACGCGGCCGCCCATCATGACCCGTTCGAGTCGATGGAGGTTTTGGAACCGGCCGCCGATCACGGGGCGCACGGCGTCGAGTTTGAAATCCCGTCGGAGCATGCGGTTTCGCGCGACGATGGCGACGCGGGGCCAGTCTCTCCCGACCGCTTCTCCGACCAGCCGAGCGCCACGCGCCGCTGCTCGACGACGCGTTCGGAGATAACGCCTTCGCCGACGGCGCCTATGGCGAGGCCGCGTTTGACGAAGCCTTTTCCGGGTCGGCCTCTGACGCGGCCGCGGCGGGAGCGCAGGCGGGCTCGCCCCGGCTGCTCGAGAACGAAGTCCTGGAGCCGTTGGTCGTTGAATCGGATGTCGCCCCGGTGGCCGCCCCGGCGCACGTGCCGGCCCATTTCGTTGAATCGCACGTCATCGCCACCGCGACGCCCACCGCCGCGCACGCGGCCGATGCGGGTATGCCGGCCGCCGTGGGTATCCCGGCCGATGCCGGTATCTCTGCGAATGCCGCGGCCGAGGACGCCCCCGACCGCGCGCCCCACGATCACGGCGTAGCAGCCGGTGGCGAACCTGCCGCGATCCCGCTCGGGGACGATCCGTTCGCCGACTCGCTGGCCCTGTCGTCCGCGCTGGCGGAGATGGATTCGGTCGAGGGCTCGGTTTCATCGGGTGTCAACACCGATGATCTCTGGGGCGGTGCGCCCGAGTCGGACGCGGCGACGACGGACGAGGGGCCGGTCGGTGTTGATGCGACGGGCGTCGCTCCGGCGGCCGAGCATTGGCCGGGCGGCGAGGGACTGGGCGACGCCGAACCACTCGAGGATTCGGCGGGTGGCTTTGGCGCCGACCTGGCGCCCGCCGTGACCCAAATCGAACCGGCGGCTGACGGAGCGCCGAGCGTCCACCGCGCCGACCTCCCGGAGCAAGAGCTCAGCGAGTCATCGGTCGTCGCCGCGCCGCCTCTCATCGAGTCCGCCGTCGTCAGTTACGTCCCCCCGCCGGACTTCAGCTATGGCGCCGGGACGGGGGTCGAAGGGGAGACGTACTTCTCTCCACCGGCGCCGTCCCTTGAAGGGTCGTCTGAAGACGAAGTTCCGCTTGATTGGGCGTCGGAGCCGTTTGCTCACCCCGTGGCGCCGATCGAGGCGGCCGCGGAGGGTCATGTCGCCGAGCCCGCCTCGCCTGGCACCGAACACGTGGAGCCGCTGCCGTTCGATGCCGGCGACGCCCTGGCGGCCGAGCCGCTCGTGCCGATCAGGCCGGAGCTGGTGTCGAGCGGGTTCCCGGAGATCGAACAGACGCCGCATTCGCACGATCCGGCGATTGATGAACTGGAGGATCTTCCGGACGACCTGTTCGAACTCGACTCGATCGACGAGTCGGAGCAGGCTCCGTTCATTCCGGCCGAAGCCACGCCTTCCGTGGAGCCGCTCCATCCGATCGCCGAGCCCGAGCAACCGATGGCGGCCGCCCCAGTTCCGGAACCGGTCGCGCTGCCAACGCGCCTTGCCGCGACGGTGACGGTCCTCCCCGGCCGGCCCGGCGCGGGCCCGACACTGACCTACGGCGGCGTGACTGCCGCCCCCGCCCCGGCCGAAGCGAGCGTATCGGCCGCGGTTCCGCCACAATTCGCCCCTGCGGCACAAAGCGTCCCGGAGCCGCAGGCCGCCCTTGCGCCCAGGCCGCCCCGGCGCCGCAAGCCGTTGCGGCGCCTTTCGCGCCGCCGGCTTCGCCCGCGCCGGCGCAGGACCCGTTCTTTGGCATGGGCCGCGATCAGGCGAGCTTTATCGGCGGGTTGCCGCTGGCGCTTCCGCCGATCCAGGCGCCCAAGCTTCCGTTCAGCCAGGTGAATGTCACGTTCGCGGACGTCCCGGGCATTCGGCCGATGGTCGATGACGACGCCGTGACCAGCGACTATTCGCCGCACGGCCAGGCGCCGACGCTCGTCCCCGAGGAAGTCGAAGGGGCCCAAGACGAGGATTTCGCGGCCCTGGACGACATCGCGTCTACGGACGATGAGTACCTGGACGAGAACGGCGAAACGGAGGTTGGCGCTCCTGGCGAGTTCGCGCTACTCGGCGAGGATCCGACGCCCGAAGCCCGGCCGAGCCTCTCCGCGGAGTTCGACGCCTTTCAGCGGCGGGAAGCGCTCGGCGACGGCGCCGCAGGCGGAAGCGCCGGCCCCCTCGACGGACGCCCTGACGGCCGCGGGCACGTTCGTCGAGCCGCCGACGGCGGACGACGCTTCGCTCCGCGCCACCGGGCACCCGGCGGCCGACGCCGAGGGTGCTTCGGATGCTGATGAAGAGATCGAACTCGGCGAAGACGATCTGTTCGACCGCCAGACCGAACCGGACGCCGAGTCGGCCGATGCCGCCGAGCCGGAGCTCGATCTGGAAGCGATAGAGTCGCTGGAGCCGGAGGCGGCCGTGCAGGCGCCCGAGGAGGTCCACCCGCACGACGCGCAGGCCCAAGCCGTTCCAAGCTCCGGCGAGTGGACGGCGCACGCGACCCCGCACGATGCGGCACCTCTCGGGGCAGACTCGCTCGTCGAGCCGGGCGATGAGGCGTTCGACGGGCCGCCCGCGTTACCGGCCGAAGATGCCGCGACCGAAGCGCTTGCTGTGGAGAGCGCGGCGGAGGCTCATGCGGCCGACGCTCATCGGGTCGCGACGCCGCACGATGCCGCATCGGATGACCAGGCATCGCACGATCCTTTTGATGACTTGCTGGCCGAAGAAGGCCTGACGGAGGATGCCGGGGCCTTTGAAGAGGGTGAGTTCACAACAGAGAGGGTCGAGACGGAAACACCGCCCGCCGATTCCACGGCGCTGGTCACCGCGCCGACGCCACCAGCGCCCGCTGCTCCGGCCGCCAGCCTTGCTGACCTAGCGAAGACGCCCGCGGCCGCGTTGACCGGCGGCCTGATCGGCGCCGCCGCGGCTGCCGCCGCGGCGGCTTCCGTGGCAAGCCCGTCAACGCCGAAGAAGGTTAAGGGCGGGAAGCCACCCACCGCACCCGCGCAGCCGCCGGCCCCCGGGTCGAAGGCCGCGGCCGCACCCAAGCGCACGGCGGCGACCGGAAAAATGCCGCCGCGACCGGGGGCACGTCGCGGCCCCGGCGATCGACCCGCACCGGGGGTGCCCAACGACCCCTTCTCAAACCCGGCCGCCTCGACCATCGCCGACGTGTTCGGGGGGACGCTCCCGGTCTTTGACGACATCCCGCCGACTGACCCGGTCTTCGGTCAGGGGAGTTTTGGGGGCTCGGCCCAGTCGGTCGGCACGCCTTCCCGGCCCGCCGGGCCCGCGGCACGGAAGCGACCGGCCGCCGCTGGGGCGACGTCCAGCGCGACGACGACCAAGCCGCCGGGCGCGAAGAAGAAGCCCGCGGAGGCCGCATCCCGCGCCGGCCAGCCGGCGGCTTCGACTCCCGTTGCCAAGGCGTCCGCGGCTCGGGCGACGCCGCCCGGCGGGGGTGAGGCCGCACGTGCGGCCGCCCCGACGCCCGAGAAAGGCGGGCGCGGCGGGCGACGCCTGCTTCTGATCGCGCTGATCCTGATCGTCACGATCGTCGCCTGCGCGATCGTGTACCTGATGACGGCGCAGCAGTCCGGTCTCAAGGGCCTGCTCCACTTCTCGATGGCCCCGAGCGCTGTTGATCCGGCGAAGGTCGCGGCGTTGACCGACCGCCACGCCCGGCTTCTGGCCGACCCGGGCTTCCGCGCCGAGGCACGAAACGCTCTGCGCGGCCAGGCGCCCGAACTTGCTCCGGGGCTCCTGGGGGACACGGCGGCCGATGCGGCGCGGTACGCGTCGCTCGTTCACAATCTGGCATGGGACCCCTTGTCGCGGGCGCTGGTCCTCCATCAGGCGAGTGCGGAAACGGCGGCCGGGGATGACCGGCGGCTGTTCGCGATTGTCAGCACGCTGTACGACCGCAACCGCGCGCTCGCCGCTGACGCCGAGCACGTCCGGACCGAGCTGGGCCTCGCCCGGGCACGTCTGGACGCGGCGGGGGATAAGGTCCGCGAACTGGACGCGCAGCTCGCCCGCGACGCCGATGTGAGTGCGGTGCGGCAACAGCTCGCCGAGCAGGTGGCCAGGTTCAAGGAGGCGGCCGACGCCGCCGGCCGCGAGCACGATCTGGCCGCGCAAAGAGTGCGGTCGCTTTCAGACGAATTGAAGGCCCTGGCTCCGATCAACATGCCGACCACAGCCCCGTCGGCGTCGCCAGACGCCCAGCCCGCCGATGCCGTCGCCGCCGCGCTGACGACTCCGGCGCCAGCCCCGGCTCCGACGACCGCTCCGACCGCCCCGGACGCCGGCCGCCTGGCGATCGAAGGCGATGAGCAGATCAAGCAACTGACGGCCGACCTGGCGCGCCTGGGCGAGGCGCTGAGGTCCGCGAAAGACCTCCGCGACTCCCGCGCGGCGGAAGCCAAGACGCTGCTCGACGCCGCGCAGCAGCAGTTCGATTCGGTCGTGCAGGCGGCCGAGCGCGCCGCCGGCGGCAACGACGCGATGCGGAACTTTGTCGGGTCGCTCAAGGACTTGCAGGACCGGATCCGCTCTCTCAACGATGAACTGGTCCAGCAGCAGAAGGAACAGCGCGAGCTGCTCGACGCCCTCAAGAGCAGCCTGGCCCAGGCGAATGCCGAGCGGCTGAAGCAGATCTGGCAGAACGACGGCGAACTGGCGAAGGCGACGGAGAGCCTCGCCATCGCGGAGCATCGCTACAACGCCGCGGTGGGCGGGCGACTTCCCGAGGCCGCCCGACTGAAGAAACAGGTGGAGCAGATCACCAGCCAGATCAGCGCCCGCCAGCAGCTCCTGGCCAACGCCGACCTTTACAACCCGGTTGTGAAGCAGGTCCAGGACACGATTGAGCTCAGCGTCCGCAAGATGGAACAGAGCCGCGCCAAGAACGAAAAGCTGCTCCAGGACGTGCTGAAGCCCTTTGCTCGGATCACCGTCGCGGACCTGGATAAGCTGCCCGAAGATCAGAAATCGCTCGCCCATCGGCTGGAAGAATCAAGCCAGAACGTCAGCCAGGCGCGTGCCGGTTACACAAAAAAGACAACCGAAGCGAACAACGAATCGGATGCGCTGGTCCTCAGCCTGACCCAGCAGGTCGCCTCGCAACAGGCGCGAATCGACGACCGCAAGCGTCAGCTTGAAGCGATCGCGGGGAAAGCGGGCGTGCCGTTCCCGGCGGCGCCCAACCCGCCCCGTGATGCCGCGGCCATCGCTCTCACCGCCCGCGACCTGGCCGCCGCGCAAGACGCCGAAAGCCGCGCTCACGCCGCCTACGAGGAAGCCGTCGCCCGCCTCAAGCCGATGGAAGAGAAGCTTCGCGTCGCACTCGCCGCGCAGGCTTCCGCTAACCAGCGACCGGCGGCCGAGGCGGCGCGAGTAGCCGCCGAGAAGGAAGTTCGCGAGCTGGAGTCGGCCGCCGATGCCGGGACCGCGTTCGCTGTCGCCGGGCCGCCCGATCTCCGGACCGCGATCGTCCGCGACCCAGTCGGCGAAGACCATCGCGCGACCTACCTGCCCGGCATCGCCATGGGCGGGTTGCTCCTAGGCGGTCTGACCCTACTGATGACCCGTCAGCCTTCGGCGCGCGAACTGCCCGTCGCCGCGGACGCCGGCGCTGACGAGGAGGATGCGCAAGCCTACGCGTCAGCCAGGGCCGTTTTGCCGGGCCTGGTTGGCGGGCCCGAGGAGGGCGATGCGGACGGGTACGATGACTTTGATGAACCGTCGCTCGGGGCGCATGATGCGTCCCGCGCCGATCGCGAACTGGTGGCCGCCGGTTCCTTCGCCGCCGTCGCGTTGGAGGCTTGACGCGCCTCGCGGCAGAGCGCGATCGAGGGACGACTCGCTCGAGGCGCAATGTCCGCCAGTCGGGCCGTGTGCTATAACGGCCCGTCTATGCAGGAGCCACCGCAAGACCCCCTTCCCCTATCGCCGCCGCCCGCAACCGCTGCTCTCACAGCGCCTTTCTCCGGTCAGGAAGCGACAGTGCCCGTCACGCCCAAGGGGCTGTGGGCGCTGATTTTCATCGCGATGCTCGACCTGTTCGGCTTCGGGCTGATCATCCCGCTCTTGCCGTTCTACGTTCCGGGGTATCGAACCGACACGGTTTCCCAGAACCTGAAGGTGACGCTTCTCTTTTCGATCTATTCGATCTGCCAGTTCATCGGTGCGCCGATCCTGGGGATGTTCAGCGATCGCTTCGGGCGCAAGCCCGTTCTGGCGGTTTCGCAGGTCGGCAGCGCGTTGGGTTACCTGATGCTGGGCCTCGCCACGCATTACAGCGACCGGCCGGAACTGATGCTCCTGATCGTCTATGGCTCCCGCATCATCGACGGCTTCACCGGTGGCAACATCTCCACCGTCCAGGCCTACATCGCCGATGTCACGACGCCGGACAAGCGTGCCAAGTGGATGGGGATGCTGGGGGCCGCGTTCGGCGTCGGGTTTGTGCTGGGGCCGACGATCGGCGGGGTGCTTGGCTCCTTCAACCCTTCGTACCCGGCCTACCTGGCGATGATCATGGCCGGGTCGGCGGCGGTGGTGACCTGGGTGCGGCTGCCCGAAAGCCGCCCGGCATCCGGCCGGGTGGCCCCGGCGGAGGCCGAGGTCTGGCTGCACCCCGGCCGCTTCGTGCCGATCCTCAAGCACCCGATCCTTTCCCAATTGCTCGCGATCTCCTTCTTCACAATGGCGGCATTTGTGATGATGGAATCGACGATGGCCGTCTTCCTTAGCCGGCGCTACGGGTGGGCTCCGCTGCACATCGGGCTGTTCTTCGGCTACATCGGCGTGGTGATCGTCTTTGTGCAGGGCCGGCTGTTGGGCAAGCTGACGCGTCGCCGCGGGGAGTGGGCGTTATCGGCCGCGGGGCCGCTCATCGTGGCGGTGGGAATGGTCTGCTATTGCGGCGCCGGGCTGATTCGGCCCGGCGGCGTTGAGGCGACGACCTCCGTCTTCGTGATCTCGTCGCTGTTGCTGCTGCTCGGCGGCGCGGCCAATGCGACCGGCCGCAGCGTCCAGCAGCCCACCATCACCTCGTTAATCAGCCGCTATAGCGGCAAGGACGAGCAGGGGGTCGCGTTCGGGTTGTTCCACGGGCTGGGGAGCCTGGCCCGCGTCGCCGGGCCGTTGCTCGCGGCGCCCTCTTTGGGTTGTTCCACAACACCGGTCAGTTCGTGGCGGCCGCCATCCTGACGGCGGCGATGTCGGTCTGGACGGCCCGCCTTCGCGGCGTGGCAAGCCAAACCGCGCCGGCCGCGGAGGCGATCGATCAGCCGCTCGCCGTGCCGGTCACATCGGGCGAGGCGCATGCCATCACCACCGAGCCGGCTTGAACAACTGGGCGGCACAGCGCCGCCGCGTGTAGCAGGCGCACTCCGCGTGCCGTGGATCTTCTTCGCCGAGGCGTCTACGCCGCCCGGGCGGGGATAACTACAGTGCGCCGTGGAAGGCGACGTCATCGAGAAAGTCGCAATCCGAAGCACGAAATCCGAAGGAATGAGCAAGGGGCAAAGAAGAAACCGGATACAAGCGACTGCGGCGTTTTCCGCTTCTTCTTCGTCTTAGGTGCCTTGAAATATCGTGCCTCGGGCGTCTCCTGTTCGCAAGCCTGACGTCTGCTCATCGCTGTTGTGTTGATGGCTGGGCGATCAGTCGCGGCGGGAGATTTCGCGGATGATGTCGGCGTGGGCCGCCGGGCCGGCCGCGACGTAGGGCACCTTGGCGCCGATGTAACCCCGAAGGTCGAACGGGAAGACGGGCCCGCCGGTCAGGTCGGAAATCACGCCGCCGGCCTCAAGGACGATGGCGGCCGGCGCTACGGCGTCCCAGAGCTTGCCGTTCACGGTGACGGCCGCATGCGCCACGCCGGCGGCGACCTGCACCGCTTCGATCGCGGCCGAGCCGAGCATTCGGACCTTCCAGGTGGTCTGCGCGAGCCACCGGTTGGCATAGGGCGGGCAGGCGCCGAAACGATCCAGCAGGTTGCTCGTGAGCATCAGCATCGAGCTTTCATTCAGCGGCGTCGTGGGGGCCTGAAGCCGCTTCGTATCGAGCCACGCGCCCTGCCCGGCGGCGGCGCAGTAGGCCCGGTCGCGCGTGACGTCGAGGACGACGCCGAGGATCGGCCTCCCCTTGTCGAGCAGCCCGATGCAGACGGCGAACGCCCCAAGCCCGCAGATGAAGTTATTGGTCCCGTCGATGGGGTCGATCACCCAGGCGCGTCCGGCGGGGTCGGGGCAATCGAAGGTGATGGATGACCCGGTATCGCTCTCTTCGCCGACGATGCCATCCCGCGGGAACCGGCGGCGGAGCCCCGCGACGATGAACCGCTGGCTGGCGCGATCGGCCTCGGTCACCGCTTCGGCGCTGGTGGTCGCGTGCGTCTTGGTGAGCCGCTCGACCTTGCCAAACTGTTCGAGCACGATGGCGGCCGCCCCCCGCGCCAACTCCACCGCATACTGCAAATCGTAAGAAAGGCGGGCCGCGGCCTCGGGCTTAGGCGGGTTCGTCGGGGACGAAAAGCTCATCGACGCAAGGTAAGGCGAGCCGCGCAGCGCGGCAAGGCCGCCCCGGGGCCATTTCACGAAGTAGGCTCATCGATACTCGCAAAGCTCCAGCAGGTTCCCCTCGGGGTCGCGGAAGTAAACCAGGCGCTTCTGGGCGCCGCCGGCATAGGTGACCTGGGAGGTCGGGACGCGGTGGACGGCGCTCGAAGAGCTTGACGCCGGCGGCCGCGAGTCGCTCGGCCATGCGGTCGATATCGGAAACGCGAAACGCGAGGTGCCGAATGCCGTGAGTATTGGAGAGGCCCATTCCCGGCGGCCGCTCTCCACGCGGCTGGCGATACTGAAGCAGTTCGACCCTGGGGCCGGCGGGCGCGTCGAGATAGACCACATCGGCGACGACGTTCGCAAGGCCGACCACACCGGCGATCCAATCGCCCGAGATCGTGACCTGCTTGGTCACGGTCAGCCCGAGCGCCCGGGAGTAGAAGTCGGTCATCCCCGGCAGGTCGTCAACGACGAGGTTCACATGGTCGATCGATTCGATCATGGCGACGAAGGATAGATCGGAGTCCGGCGTTTCACGAGCGCCGCAGTCGGCGCGAGAGTGCGTCCTTATACAGCCCGGCCGTGACGCGCATCCTCAGCAGCCGCGCGACCACACGCTCCGCCAGCCGATCGTGCGGGCGGGCATCGACCTTCAGCTCCACCTCAAGCTCCGGCGCGAACTTCGCGCCGGTGAAGCCGAACGGCGCGTACAGGCCTCTTCGCAGCGCCTGCCGCTTGAGGAATCGCACGCCGTGGAGGACGGCGGCGCTGGGGTCCGGGTAGTCGTAGTCGATATCGATCAGCACCTTGCGGACGCCGATCTCCTTTGCCTTGTCGAGGAACGCCAGCAGCTCCGGCTCGGACGAGTTTTCTTCCTTGACGATGTACTTGACGACGACTTCGCACCCCGCCTGGACATAGGCCGCGAGGTTCTTCCAGACCAGGGGGAGGAAGTCCCGCTGTTTCATCTTCAGATAGGTTTCGGGGAACCCCGCGTCCACCGAGCAAAGGACGTGCACCCGCTTGGTGGGCAGCCCATCGCGAATCGGCTTGGGGAAGCGCGTCCCGTTCGTATGGATCCAGTGCCGCGCTCCGCGCCGGACAGTCTTTTCCAGGATCGGGTCGAACTCCGGGAAGATCGTCGGCTCACCGCCGCCCCAGTCAAGCAGGGCGTCGGGCGCGAGGTGCCCGTCGCGAATCATGCCTTCGATCGCCGGTTGGGCGTTGTAGGGGTCGAACCCGTCTTCAAAGCTCGCCGGGTCCTGGGTCTGAAGGTAGCAGTAATTGCAATAGATATTGCACCGGGCGAACTGGGCGATCCCCACCACCTGCACGGCGTACTTCGGCTCGGGCCACTTTTTCACTGTAAGGTGCGCGCAGCCGCGGCAGGCCTCATGCCCGGCGCCCTGGTTCTCTTCGACGATCCGGTTCCGGGCGGCGAGCGCTTCGCCCATGGGCACTTCACCCCCGTTGAAGTCGCACAGCTTGGGGAAGCCGCGGCCGTGGTGAACGATCAGGCAGGCGTGCAGCCCTCGGCGGTTGAAGGCAATCCCCCCCTCAAGCCATTCGCAACTTGCATACGGTTTTGACCGATCGACCGGCCGAACCGCCGCCGGCGCCGCATCGCCCGCGACGGAAAGCCCCGACTCGGGCGACCCTGCGAAGATCGGGAGAGAAACACGGGCCATCCGTCTCACTTTGTGGAAGAAGTTATCGATCACCGACCGGCGACACCTGCCGATCAGACCCACAATTGTGGTGATACGCCTGCCGCTGTGTCAAAATAACATCGGCGTCATGTCGCAAAGCGGCCCTGCGGCGGCCTTTTTCGGGATCCAAACGATTCACGCCTTCATCGAATCGGGATTGATGCCCCGCGCTTCGCACCAGGCGCGATACGCGACCGGAGAAATCTCGCTCGGCTTGATCTCGCTCCGGCCGCCCCAGAAGACATTCGTATAGCTGACCGGGATCCCGACCTGCTCCAGATGGGCGTCAATCGCCTGTTTGTGAGCAAGCACGACGGCCTTGTCTGTCCCGTGGGCCACGCCCATCACGTTCACATTACCGAACTCGGCCCGCCGTTGCGCCAGTAGGCGTGGGTCATGATGTGAAAGCGGCCGACCTCGCGGCCGGCGTCGATCTCCCGACCCGGCGGGACCGCCCAGTGAAATAGCGCGTTGTACTTGGTGACCTGCTCGCCGGTTTTCAGCGTCTTCACATGCTCCAGGAAGGTGCTGAAGCGGCCGACGACCCCGCGCTCGTTCAGGCTGGCGGCGACGCGGCAGAACTCCTCAAGGCTCACGCCGGCTTCCTTTGCGCGGTCGTCCCAGAGGTTGCGGCGGATCTCATCGGGCTCAAACTCGCGCTTGAGGGGCGTCAGAACGCGCCAATCCAGCTCGGAGAGTTCGACGATTTCGGTGTCGGTCACCTCGGCCAGGGCGTCACTCTTGCTGCCGGGCTCCATGCCGCGCCGACGGACATGCCCGACGCCCAGCGCGAACAGCCGCTTCGCCGGCATGATCTTGAACGACAACGCGCCGGTGACGCGGCTCAGCGCCGCGCAGTGCTTCTCCAGCGAATATCCCTGCGGGACTTTCAGCGTCGTCCAGAGCCGATAGCGGGCGCCGCTGATGTTCGCATCCGTCGAACGGATAACGATATGGCCGGAGAACGGGTCCTGAGCCCACATGTACTCGAAGGCCGCCGTCAGCTTCTCTTCTGGCACCTGCCAGGCGACCAGCGCTCCCTTAGCAAGGTTCGTCGCCATCAGCGTTTGGCGAACGCGGCGAATGGTGCCCGCGCGCAGCATGGCGGTGACGCGCTCGATGACGACCTCCGGCTCAAGCCCGCTCTGGCGGGCGATCTCGCCCAGCGGGTCGGGCTGGAACCCCTGCAGCTTGTCCTCGGAGATGGAGAGAATCCGAGCGTTAATCAAGTCTTCGATCGTGACGGGCAGGGTGCTGAGTGTGCTCATGAGGTCGCCGTTGGGATAGGGCGGCCGCATCGGCCCGGCTGGGATGACGTCCGCAATTCGGGCGAGATCGTCCAGTTGCCGGGGCCGGCCGGAATAGCCATCGTCCGCCGGGTGCAATTCTAACGCGATCGGGCGGCCGTGTCCCGCATTCCGCTTGACAATTGGCCCTTCCGCCGCGACTTTCGCACCGAGGGTAGGGGATTCCGTAATCTTACGTGTCGGGAGCCGACGCCCGCGACGGGCTCGGAGGACGGGAACGATGACCGAAGAGAAAATCCGCCTCGTCTGCTCGGCCTGCCAGAAGGCGATGGTCGCCCCGCCGCGCCTCGCCGGGAAAACGGTGAAGTGCCCTAAATGCGGCGCCGCGGTCAAGATCCCCGCGCTGTCGCCGGTCGCTCCCGAGCCCGATGCCGCACCGCCACGCATTGCCGCCGCGCCAACCGCTGCGACAGCGCCGCCGCCCGCCCCGCTGGCAACGCCCAGGCCGCCTCTCCCTCCCCCCCGGCTGCCCGTGACGGCCTTGGACGCGCCGGCTGTATCGCCTGTGCGGCAACCCGCCGCCGCGGCGACGTCCACTTCGCCGCCGCTGCCGCCCGAGGCGCCCCCGATGCCGGCCGCGGAAGTCCCGGCCGCCCCTGCGGCGGCGGACTATGTCCCGGCGCTCGATCTGGAACGCGGCCTTATCGCGCCGCCGTCGGTCGAGCTCGACGCTCCATGGCCCCCGGCGCTGGGCGCCGCGATGGCGCCCCATGTCGCCGATCCGCACGCCGATCCGCACGCCGCCGAACATGCGGGCTGGGAGGCGCAATCCGCCACGCACGCCCACGGCGCCCAGTTCGAGATGTCGGCCGAGGGTTACGAGGAGCATCCGATGGCGGGGCACGACGAGGCGCACGATCCGGCGGCCGCTTGGCCAGACGATCCCGCGGGTCATGTTACGCAGACGGACGCTGGCTACGAACAGGACAATAGGCACGACCATCGGCACGAGCACGAGGATGGGAACGAGCACGAGCATGGGAACGACGGCATTGGCGAAGCTTTCGACCCGGCGGCCTGGCACGCCGACGCCGCCGAGTCGCACGCTGAGAGCGGTCAGGAGGCGACCCCCGACTATGGGAATGCGGGCGTCGCCGTCGCGGCGCCGCCGATGGAGCAGCCGGTCCAACATGTCGAAACCGCCAGCCCTCCGCCGGCGGCGGCAAACCGGCCCTTTTCAAAGCCGACGGCCGGTCGAGCCACTGCAACCGGGCCGGCCGCCGCTCGCAAGGGCGCACCGTTGGCGGCGATCCTTCTGCCGATCCTGTTGATGGCCGTCGTCGCGTCGGGCGGGTTGCTTTGGTGGGTGATGCAGCCCAAAGCGACGCAAAAGCAACTTGAGGGAGAGTGGGCGCTGACGTGCAATCTGCCCGATGGGCCGGTCTCCGGGCACGTCCAACTGGACCATGATGGGAAGTTCGTCCTGACCCTGCTCGAAGCCGACGGCTCGACCCGCGGCGGGATGCACGGTAGCTGGGAAGTGGACGGCCGCACCCTGCGCCTTGGGATCGAAGGAGATTCCGGTGTGAATCCGTGGGGACGGGCGATCGTCTGGAAATTCAGCTCTGTCGAAACCTCAAAAATCGGGCTGAAAGGCGACGGCGGTGTGGCCACTCTTGAGAAGCAGTAGCGCATCGCATCTTGAGAAGTCGTAGCGCATCGAAGCGGATCGCCGCTCGGCGGCCCCCGGGAATCCTCTATGACCAGCGCTGCGACGGCGTCCGCTGATCGGGTCAGTCAGCGGACGCTCGCAAACCCGCGCCGCCGGCTCTGGGCGCCGTCGCTCGTGATCGGGCTCACGCTGCTCACCTATCTGCCGGTCTGCTGGGCTGGGTTCACGGTCTGGGACGATCAGAACATTCTCTATCGCAATACGTCGCTGACCCCGCCCACCGCCCAGAGCCTGAGAACCTGGTGGGCCGCGCCGCATCAGCGGCTTTATACGCCCGTCGCGTACACGATCTGGGGGGCGATCGCCTGGGTCGCCACGCGGCCGCCCGACCCCGCCTATCAGATCACACTCGACCCGCACGTCTTTCATGTCGCCAACCTACTGATTCACCTCGGCGGCAGCGCCGTCGCATATGGGCTGCTGCGGCGGCTGATCGGTTCGGACTGGCCCGCGTGCGCCGCGGCGCTCGTGTTCGCCTGCCACCCCCTTCAGGTGGAATCGGTCGCGCATGCCTCCGGCATCCAAGGCCTTCTGTGCGGCTTTTTTTCGCTGGCGGCGACGCGGCTCTACCTTGCCGCCGTGGCGCCGGCGGAGACTTCGTCGCCTGATAGCGGGCGCCTGACGCGGTGGCACGGCCGGGCGCTTTCGGCCACGGCGCGCCGGTGGCGTTACACGGGCGCGACGGTTCTCTTCGTTTGCGCGGTGCTCTCCAAGCCGCTGGGGATGGTGGTGCCGTTGCTCGCCGGCTCGCTCGACCTTCTCTGGCTCGGGCGGCCGCTCCGGCGCGTCGTGCGGAGCGTCGGACCCTGGCTGATCGTGTCGATGGCCTGTGGCGCCCTGGCGCGGACGATCCAGACGGCGCCGCGCTTTGACGTGGTAATCTCGCCCTATCAGCGCCCGCTGATCGCGGGGTTCACCGTTGCGTTCTATCTCTACAAGGTCGTCTTCCCGGTCTGGCTCGGGATTGTCTATGGGCAGACGCCTGCGCATCTTTTCAATCACGACCTCGTATGGGTGGCCTGGCTCCTGCCGGCGGCGCTCGCCCGGTGGCTGGCGGTGGAACGCGTCGTCAGGCGGCCGCTTATCGCCGCGGCCGCGTGGTTCGTCCTCGCCATGGCCCCGGTGCTCGGGTTCGTCCGCTTTGATTTCCAGGTCTTCTCGACCGTCGCTGATCGTTACGCCTATCTGCCGCTCTTTGGGGTCGCGATTGCGGTGGCGTGGGGCGTGTCACGTCTGGAGGCGGCCGCCGCGCGGGGGCGGCGGATCAAGAGGGCGATCTGCGTCGTGGTGCTTGGGGCATTGGCGGCGCGGTCGTTTGGCCAGGCGCTGGTCTGGCACGATTCGACGTCGCTCTTCCGCAACGCCTATCTTGTGAACCCGGCCGGCGGGTCGATGGAGCATTTCGACCCGACGCCTCCCGCCCACGCGCTTCAAGAGCGATGAGCGGCCGCGCAGTTTTCGCGGCCTTCGCTACAATCCCGGCGCATGACACTCGTGCGTCTCGATCATGTGACCAAGCGATTCGGCGATACCGTGGGGCTCGACGACATCGATCTCACGATCGGCGACGGGGAGCTGTTCTTCCTCCTCGGCCCCAGCGGCTGCGGCAAGAGTACGCTGCTGCGGCTGGTCGCCGGCCTGCACCAGCCGACCTCCGGCCGCGTCCTGTTCAATGATAAAGACGTCACGTCCCTGGGGACCGAATCCCGCAACGCCGTCATGTGCTTCCAGAGCTATGCCCTGTGGCCGCACATGACGGTGCGCGAGAACGTCCGTTTCGGGCTGGGGGTGCGCCAGGCGTCGCGCGAGGAGCAGGCGTCGCGCGTGGACGAGGCGCTGAAGCTCGTCCAGATGGAGCCCTACGCCGCCCGCAAGCCCAACGAACTCTCCGGCGGCCAGCAGCAGCGCGTCGCCCTGGCCCGGCGCTGGCGGTGCGGCCGGCGTGCCTGCTCCTGGATGAGCCCCTCAGCAACCTGGACGCCAAGCTGCGCGTCGAGATGCGGGGCGAGATCCGCCGCATCTGCAAGTCGGCCGGGTTCACCACGATCTATGTCACGCACGACCAGAAAGAGGCGCTGAGCATCGCCGATCGGATCGCCGTGCTTCGCGCCGGCCGCGTGATGCAGGTCGGGACGCCTTCGGACATGTACCATCGGCCGAACAGCAGCTTTGTGGCGGATTTCATCGGGAGCACGAACCTTTTCCGCGGAGCGATCGTCGGCCGCGAAGGGGATGCGGTGGTCGTCCAGACCGCGGTCGGCCCGATCCGCGGGCGGGCCAACGGCGCGACGGGCGACGGCGCGGCGGCCGTGGTCAGCGTTCGTCCGGAGCAGATGCGGTGGGCCCGATCGGGCGATGCGGGCGAGCCGCCCGCGGGCGTTACGCGGCTGACCGGCCGCACGCTGGAGACGACGTTCCTTGGGGAGGCCAGCGAGCACTGCGCTGGCGATAAATGACCAGCGGGTGCGATTCGTCCACTCGCCGCCGCTGTTTGATGTGCCGCCAACCATGACGATCGAGTTCAGCGAGGTGGACGCCGTTGTCCTGCCCGAGTGACAGCCCGATGTGGATCGTCCCAGGCGGAATTGGGGGTGCGGGGCGATGACCTCCGACGTGCCGCCGGTGCCCTAACCGGCGGGCCTTTGTGCGGTGGGCAAACCCGCCGGTGGGGGCACCGGCGGCACTTTTGTCCGTGGCCGACCATCGATTCTCGAAGGAGAGAGCCGGGAGCTTTTTCGGCAGCATTCTCATGCGTCGCTCGATCCCTATCCTCCTGTTCTTTCTCGTCCTGGTGACGCCGTTCCTCATGCGACGCGCGCTGCTGAGGGGCGTGCCGCGCGACGCGGTATTGAAGGAAGGCAGCCCGAGCCGAGCGGCCGCCCGCCTGGTGGTCGTCACGCCGCACAATCAAGACATCCGTCGCGAGTTCGGCCGCGCCTTCTCCACGTGGCACGCGGCGCACTACGGCCGGGCTGTCGAGATCGACTACCGGACGCCCGGCGGCACGGTGGACATCAAGCGGCAGCTCGATGCCACCTACGCGCGCTATCGCAACGAAAAGGGAGAGCTGCCGGCGGACTTCAAGCCGGACATCGACGTCGTGTTCGGTGGAGGGGATTTTTTCTTTGATGTCGAGCTGCGCGGCCTGAAAGTTCTGCGGCCGCTGCCGATGACGCCGGCGATTCGAAAGTCGCTCGCGGACGCCTTTCCCTCGCCCCGTCTTGCCGGCGTCAAACTTTACGACCAGGACAAAGGGCCCACCGGCGATCCCTCGCCCAAGTGGGTCGGCGTCTGCCTGAGCAGTTTTGGGATCGTCTATAACCCGGACGTCTTCGTGAAGACGCTCGGCCTGCCGCCGCCCAGGAGCTGGGCCGACCTGACCGACCCCAAACTGGCGGGAATGATTGCCCTGGCCGACCCGACCCACAGCGGGTCGGCCGGCGTGGCCTACCAGATGGTCATCCAGCGCAGGATGGCCGATGCCGAAGCGATCCACATCGCGCATCTGCCGCCCCGGGCCGACCGCAAGCCGCCGGAGTTGAACAAGGCCGACCCGGCCTATCGCGCCGCGATCGCCACAGGGTGGCATGATGGCATGGCGGAGCTGCTCCGGATCGCGGCGAATGCCCGCTACTTCACCGATTCATCGACCCTGGTGCCCACCGATGTCGGCAACGGCGAGGCGGCCGCCGGCATGTCGATCGACTTTTACGGACGGGTCTGCCAGGAGACGCTGGGGGATGGGCGGTGCATTTACGTCTCGCCCCCGGCCGCCACGGCGATCACGCCCGACCCCGTCGCCATTCTCGCCGGCGTCGAAGGAGAGCGGCTCGAGCTGGCGGCCCATTTCGTCGAGTTCCTGCTCAGCCCCGACGGGCAGCGGCTCTGGATCCTGGCCAAGGGAACGCCGGGCGGCCCGCGCGACCATTCGCTGCGCCGCCCACCGATTCGAGTTGATTTATTTGCCGACCAGGCGGGGTGGACGGACCACGTCAACCCGTTCACCGACGCCGGCGGGTTCAACCAGCGCGGCGAGTGGATGGCTCTTTATAGCGACACGCGCCCCCTGTGGGCGGCCGCCTGGATCGACGCGGCCGACGACTTGAAGGCCGCCTACGCCAGGGTTCGCGCCGTCACCGACCCGGCGCGACGCGCCGCGCTGCTGGACCGGCTCTCGGACCTTCCCGTGAGCCTCGACGGCGTGAAAGCGATCGCCGACGAGCGAAAGAGGATCGAAAGCGCCAACGGCCCGATCGACGAATGGTGCGCGACGAAGCGGATCGAATGGGCCGAAGGTTTCCGAAAGCACTATCGAGCCGTCGCGGCCGAGGCCAACTGAAGACAGCCGGCCCAAGTAGCAGGCACACTCCGTGTGCCGTGGCTTGCATTTCGAGACGTGCAAACAAACGGCGGACGGCACACGGAGTGTGCCTGCTACCGAACAGAAGAACAACGGAGCTCTCGCGTGACCACCGCTGCTGTTAACCCGACCGCCCGACGACGATCGTCCGCCGACGCCGCCGCGCCGACCGTGGGGCAGTGGGGGATGACGGCGCTGCTCTACCTCTTCTTCTGCCTTTTCCTGATCCTGCCGATTTTCCAGGTGGTGAAGACCGGCTTCTTCAACCGGGAGGGGCACTTCACGTTCGGGTATGTCGGCCTGATCTTCCACGACCCGCTTCTCGTCCGCGGGCTCCTCAACGCCACAGGGATTGCCGTCGCCGTGACGGCGTCGGTGTTGCTCGTCGCGATGCCGCTGGCGGTGTTGAGCGTTCGGTATGAGTTCCCCGGCCGCTCGATCCTGTCGGGGCTATTGCTGGTGCCGCTCGTGCTGCCGCCGTTCGTTGGGGCGCTGGGGATGCGGCTGGTGCTGGGGCGATTCGGGCCGATGACGCAGCTTTTCAAGATGCTCGGGTTGTCCGGGAAGCTGGGGATTGACTGGCTCGGCCGCTACCCGGTGGTGGGGATCGTGGTCGTCGAGGCGCTGCACCTCTACCCGATCATGCTGCTCAACCTTCAGGCGGCGCTGGCCAACATCGACCCGGCGATGGAACAGGCGGCCGCCAACCTCGGCGCAGGGCGATGGACTGTGTTCCAGCGCGTGACGCTGCCGCTGATCCGCCCCGGCCTCTTTGCCGGGGCGACCCTCGTGCTGATCTGGAGCTTCACCGAGCTCGGCACGCCGCTCATCTTCAGCTACTACACGATCACCCCGGTGCAGGTGTTTCAGCAGATCACCGATGTGGCGACGAACCCGCTGCCGTACGCGCTGGTGGTGGTCATGCTGGCCGCGTCGGCGGCGCTATACATCGCGGGGAAGCTCGTCCTGGGGCGGGGGTTCGATGCCGCGACGACCAAGGCGTCGGTCGCCGGCGCGGCGCAACGGCTTCGCGGCTGGCGTGCCGCCGGGGCGACCGCCGCATTCGCCGCGCTCTTTCTTCTCGCGGTCCTGCCGCACGTATCGGTCATCCTGACAAGCCTGACCGCGACCGGCGCCTGGTACAAAGCGATCTTCCCGACCGAGCTCACCACCAGCCACTTCGCCCAGGCCCTCACGGACGACCTGGCGCTGCCGAGCGTCTGGAACTCGATCTGCTACGCATCGCTGGCGACGGTTGTGGCGGTCGCGATCGGGCTGGCGGCGGCCGTGATCATCGTCCGCTCGAACATCCCCGGCCGCGGGGTGATTGATTCGCTTGCGATGCTGCCATTGGCAGTGCCCGGGCTTGTTCTGGCGTTCGGGTATCTCTCGCTGTCGATCGGGCTGAAGCGGCTCTGGCCCACATCGGTTGGCAGCGCGGACGGTGCGTTGCGGTTCCTCGACGTGCAGGAGCGGCCGATGGTGCTGCTGGTGATCGCTTACGCCGCCCGCCGGCTGCCATACGTCGCCCGATCGGCGGTGGCCGGGCTCCAGCAGACGCCGCGCGATCTGGAGCTGGCGGCGTCCAACCTGGGGGCGCGGCGCTGGACGGTGCTCGGGCGGATCACCCTACCGCTCATCCTGGCGAACCTGATCGCGGGGGCGCTGCTCGCGTTCTCGTTCGCGATGCTGGAGGTGGGCGACTCGCTGATCCTCGCCCAGCGGGCCGAGTATTACCCGATCACCAAGGCGATCCTCGACCTGGCGCAGCGCCTGGGCGACGGCCTCTACATCGCCAGCGCGCTGGGCGTCTGGGCGATGACGCTGCTGACGTTGACGATCCTTTCCGCGAACGCCCTTCTGGGGCGGCAATCGGGCGCGGTGTTCAGGGCGTGACGAATGTTCATGGGCCCAGAATGCCCCCGCGCGCCGCGACCGGCAGGGCCGTGAGGGAGCGGTTGGCGTCCCCGTCCGCGCCGTCTGAGACGGCTAAACAACTCATTCACCGGAGCCCGACTTCTCCCTCACGGTCGCGGTGCGCGGGAGAGCCGCCCAATCTGGATCGCGTGTCTCCCGGCGCATTGCGGGGGTGGGTGGCCGCCGCTATAATCCGCGCAGGAGACTGCCGATGAACAACAGCGAGACGTATTCTCTTCCCACCCGAGGACGCGGCAGGCGCGCTTGCGCCGTTACGCGGCGGCGCGAGTCGCCACCTCGGTAGCGGCGGCCGGGCTTGCCGGCTGCGGGATCGGGGGAGAGACGATCCGTCCGCTGCCGCCCGACGCCTTTACCGCCCGGCGCCAGGCGAACACCGGCAACCCCGTCGATCGCGCTGGCCCGCTGCTCTACGACGGCGTGCATGTCGTCGAGATGCTCCCCCCTGAGAAACGGAGCGGCGCCACCGTTAACGGGATCGGGCAGACGGTGCAGGAATCGGTCCGTGCGCCCGACGCCGGCGCACCACCGGGCCCGTGGCCGTCGCCGCCGATGCGACGACGCAACCCGCCGCCCCGCCGACGACCCGATCTGCGTCGTTCGACGCCATAGATCTGGGCTTTGTGCTGATGGAAGTGAACAGCGTCCCGATCTACAGCGACAAAGTCCTTAACGCCCTCGAACGGGTGCTCGAAGCCGAGGCCAGGAAGAACCCGCGCGAGAAGTTCAAAGAGATCGCGGCCGCCTTCCTGACCAACCAGGTCAACCTCTACAAGCGGGACGAGCTGGAGTACGCGTCGGCCCAGAAATCGCTCGAGCCCGCGGATGAAGCGCTTGCCCGGCAGTTGACGATCCAATGGCGTCAGAAGCAGATCACCGAGGCCGGCGGCTCGGTGGAGATGGCCAAGCGGAAGGCGATCGCCGACGGGAATGATTTCGACAAGCTGGTCGAACGGCAGTCGCGCCTGTTCCTGATCCAGATCTTCTACCAGAAGCGCGTCATCCCGCTGATCCAGGTGAACGCCGCCGACTTGCGTAATTATTACAACGCCCACCAGGAGGCCGAGTTCAGCACGCACCCGCAGGCGCGGTTCCGGGTGATCAAGGTCAACCCGCGAAAGTTCAACGGGCTGCGCGAAGAGGCTTATGCGAAGATCCAGCAGTTGAAAAAGCGATCGGCGACTGAGGACTTCACTGAGCTGGCCAAGTCCGACGACAACGACCTTGCGGCGTCGGCGGGCCTCGTCGGCCGCGACGGGTGGGTGGAGAACGGCGCGTACCGGGTGAAAGAGGTCGAGGCGGCCGCCCTCAAGCTCCAGCCGGGCGAGGTGTCGGACATCATTCAGGCCGACCAGGCCTTCTTCCTTGTCAAGCTCGAAGAAATTCAGCGCGGCACGCTCGAGCCGTTCGACAAGCTGGAGGTCCAGGACCGGATCCGCGAAAAGCTCCGTGCGGAGCAGTTCCAGGTCCTCCGGGAAAAGCACGTGGCCGAGCTGGAGAAGGGCGCTGTGACGCGTCGCAACGACGGCATGATGCAGGCCGCGCTGGACATCATCATGCGGCGTTACAACGACTGGGCGGGCGTCAAAGAAGCCGACACCCATCCGGAGACGAAGTGAACAAAGCCGGCGCCTGCCACGCGGTTCCGTGTTGGGGGGCCACCCGTAGGGACCGCACCGCGGTCCGCCGCGCGGCGTGAACACGAATCGGATAAAGCCGCCCTAGTGGTCCAGTCCAGGCAATAGTGCGGGTTGCGCATGGATGCCATCCGACGTGCCGCCGGTGCCCTCACCGGCGCTGTTGCCGACGACGAAAATCGCCCGCCGGTGAGGGCACCGGCGGCACTTTGATGCGCGAGCTACTCGCTGATTTAGATGGAGCGGCCCCCTAGGTCCTTGCGAACAAGCCAAACCCGAAGCACCCCTGCATTCGCTTTCGTCGGCTTTCTTTCTTTCGTCTTGGTCATTCCTTCGGATTTCGTGCTTCGGATTTTGACTTTTTACGTGACGCCGCGATTCTCGCGATAGCGATGTAGTGTTAAGCCATCCCGTCCCAGCGCTCCGGGTCTTCTTCAAACAGGTCGGGGCAGTCGCGAACCGGGGTTGCCGGGGTGGAGGCGGGCTCGTTGGCGACGATGGCTTCCTGGCTCGGCCACGCGGCCGAAACGACGAACAGCCCGGTCGCCGGCCCGAGCATCGAGTGGGCGACGCCACCGTTGATTGTGTTCAGTTCGGTCGCAATAGACGTTGATTCAAAAAGCGCCATGGTGCCTGTCTTTCGTGATGGACCCTGTGCCCCGCCCGGCTTACCTGATTGACCTCTGATCGCTCCACAAGGTCGGGCGATGTTAGGTTTCCTATCGTCCAAAACCTAACATCTCCCGAAAAAATCGGACAGCCAGCCCGCTGCTTTTCGCCGCCAGATTTATCGGGCCTGCGGCAGGCGTTCCGCTGGAGTGACGGGGCTTTTTATCGGGCGTTCACGCCGCGCCCGTCGCCCTCTGAAACATCGACGGCGAGAGAGGCTGCGCCAATGCGGCCGCGCACGAAAACGCCCGGCCGCGGCGCGCGCCGCGGACGGGCGAATGGCTTATGCCGGATCCACGGGCCCGGACGCGCCCGGGATAGCGTCAATGCTCCATGTGCGGCATGGGCTTGTCGGCGGGCATGCCGCCGGCCGGCGCGTCCGCGACCTTCTTCACCACCGATCCTTCAGGGTGCTGATACCAGCCCGGGTCGTCGTAGTTGGCGATGTCGGGCCGAACCTTCAGGACCGTGAACATGCCGCCCATGCCGATGGGGCCGAACGGGCCGTCGCCGGCCATCATGGGGAGCGTATTTTTCGGGCAGCGTCATCCGCATGCCGGCCATCGCCCCCATTCCTTTGGAGCCCATGTTCATGTAGTCGGGCAGGAGGTTTTCGACCCGGGCGGCCGACGGCCCGAGGCGCGCGCCGATGGGGCTCGGAATGTCGTGGCTCATCGCGTTCATCGCGTGATGGGACTTGTGGCAGTGGAGCGGCCAATCGCCGGGGTTGTCGGCGACGAACTCGATGTCGCGCGTTGTGCCGGGCGGAACGTCGATTGTCGCCATCGGCCAGCGGGCCGAAGGGGGGAGGCGTCCGCCGTCGGTGCCGGTGAGCCAACCGGTATGCCCGTGCCAGTGGATCGGGTGCGAGTCCATGCTTAGGTTCGCCAGCCGCAGCCGCAGCCGCTCCCCCTGGCGCGACGACCAGCGGCGTCGGTCCCGGGATAGGCGCGGCTGTTGAACGTGAAGGTGTTGAAATCGAGCATGGTCATCGGGTTCGGGCGGCTCGTCCCCGGCTCGATTGCCCACTCCATCAGGAAGATGCAGAAGTCGCGGTCGATCCGCGGCTCCTCGGGTTGCCGTGGGTGGATGACGAAGAACCCCATCATCCCCAGCGCCATCTGGGTCGTCTCGTCGGAGTGGGGGTGATACATGTACGTGCCGCTCTGGCGAAGCGTGAACTCGTAGGCGTAAGTCTCCCCCGGGCGGATGTGAGGCTGCGTGAGCCCGCCCACCCCGTCCATGCCGTTGGGCACCCTCATTCCGTGCCAGTGGACGCTCGTCGATTCCGGGAGCTTGTTGGAGACGAGGATTCGGACGCGCTCCCCCTCGACGGCCTCGATCGTCGGGCCGGGCGTTACGCCGTTGTAGCCCCAGCATTCGACATTCATGCCGGGAGCGAACTCGCGCCGCACGGGCTCGGCGATTAAGTGGAAGACTTTGGTACCCCCGTCGATCTCGAACGGGAGCGAGACGCCGTTGGGCGTTTCCACAGGCACGTAGGGGAGGGCCGGGGCGGAGGCAGCCGCGCGGGTTGAAGCGTCGCCGACAGCGGCGACCAACGGGTTGGATTTCAGCAGCGCGCCCCCGGCGGCGGCCGCTCCGGCGGCAATCATCGATCTGCGGGAAAGCATTGGGGCTCCTTCGAAAGGTTCGGGTTGAGGTAGTGTGTTGTCGGGCGATCACGGCGCCGTAGTTGGCGAAGCGGGCCGCGTCGTGGCGGGTTGGGTCGTGGCTGGCGGGGTCGTGGGTGGCCGCGTATGGGTGAGGCGGCCGCCGACGGCGCGCTCCAGCTCATCCCGGGCGACCCAGTAATCTCTTAGCGACTCGATGTACTCGCGGCCGGCGTTCACTTCGTCCGTCCGCGCCTGCAGCAACTGAAAGACAGACAGGAGCATGCCGTTGCTTCGCAACTGCGACTCCTCGACGATCCGCCGCCGCAGCGGCAGGACGACCGCGCGGTAATACTCGGCCTTCGCCCGGGCGGCGCTCAAGCGATTGGCCGCGCGGCGAACGTCCGACCGGATGCGGACGGCGAGGGCGACATACTCATGCCCGGCCCGCCGCGCTTCCGATGCGCCGCGGGCGATCACGCCCTGCCCCACGTCGAACAGCGGAACAGGGAGCAAGAGGACGGGGCCGGCCACCGTCTGGCCGGCGGAGTCCTTCTCAAAGCTGACGCCGACGCTCCCCTCGGGGAGGAACTGGGTGCTCCGCGACAGGCCCAGCCGCCGGGCGGCCGCCGCCGCGGCACCGCCCGACGCGAGCAGGTCGAGCCGCTGCGACACCGCCAGGGCTTCCAACCCCGCGCGCGGAGGCTCGGCGTCGGCCGGCGGGAGCTCGGCCAGCCTCGGGGGCGCGCCACGTGGTCCCGCGCCCCCAGAGGCCCAGGAGCACGTTCAGTGATTCCCGGGCGTCCAGCACGTCCACCTCGGCCTGCGCCTGGTCGAGCTTCGCCTGGCGGAGCGTCGCTTCGTTCCCTGCCACGGCCAGATCGCTCAAGGCGCCGGAGTCGTGAAGGGCCTGGGCGGTCTCGTAGGAGGCGCCGGCCGCCTCGGCGACCGTCTTTCGCAGTTCGAGCATCTGGCTGGCGGCCTGGAAGTGGTGGAAGGCGGCGCGAACATCGGCCGCCAGATCAACCGCCGCCGCTCCGACGCGCGCTTTGGCTGCGTCCAGGCCGTCGGCGGCGATCTTCAAGCGCGTCGGGCGGAACAGAAGGTCGATAAAGCCCACCACCAGCGACCCTTCGATATTGGTCCCCATCGGGGACCGGTCGGGGAATCGCGCCGTTATATCGAGCACAGGGTTTCGAAGCAGGCCGGCCTGGGCGACATCGGCCTGCGCGACGCCCACGTCCTCGATCGTTGCCTGGAAAGTGGGGTTGTTGATCAAGGCGACGCGAACGGCCGCATCGGCGGTGAGCTCCTGCTGGAGCAGGCGGTCAACGGTGGAACGAATCTCCGCGGCGGCCGCATCGCCATCGTTCCAGTGGACGTCGGCGTTGACGCGGCCGGCGACAGCCACGCGAACGTCGGAGAACGCCGCCTCCTTAGGTGGTGCGGCGCAACCGCCACCGGCGAAGCACGCCGCCACGACGGCCGCGACGACGCCCACTGTGCGGGCGGAAAATGAGCCATTCATTTGACCTCCCCGACGGGCTTGAGCTCCATGTTGCAGATCGCGCAACGCCCCGGCTGGTCCGACGTGATCTGGGGGTGCATCGGGCAGACGAACGCGGCACGGGTGGTCGGTTGAGACGCGGCAGCGCCATGGTGATGGCCCGCGTGCGGATCGGCGGCCTCAGGAGCGGCCGCCGGCTCGGTGGCCGGGACGCCGAGCGTCCCCGAAGCCGGCGGAGGCGGCGCCTCCTCGGCCTGGGCATGAGCCGGATGATCGTGCGACATCGGCGGCGGCGCACTGTCGGCGCAGCCTGCCAGGCCAAAGAGGGAGGTCACGGAAAAGATCGATGAAAGGAGCGGACGAAAATATGGAATCTTCATTGAAACGCCTCGAAGTGAAAGGACGGTCGGGACCGGGCGAAACTGCGTCCCGAATCGCGACTCAGACAGATTGCTGTGCGTGAATGGGCGCCTCCAAGGACGTGTTTCCGGGCCTCTCGCCCCCAGGAGTCCGGGGGAGAGGGTTAGGGCGAGGGGACCAGGAACAGGCCCAATGATGCGCGGTCATTGAGGACGAGATGCGGCGCGCGGATTGCGCGCGCATCCAAATCACGTGGCAGGCGACTGGAGAGAAATCAAAGAAGGAAGGAGCAGCAAGCGATGCGAATCGAGAGGCCGTCGGTTAAGCCCGGCGGACTTAACGCGTGACTCGGGCAGGCGGGGAGGCTGACGGGGATCCAAGCTGGCAGCGGCTCGGATGCGACGACATCGGCCAGCGCTCCATGGGCGATCTGCAAGCGCCACTGCGCGGAGTCGGTCGGATTGGAAGCCGTATCGGGGCGGCCGCAATGCGGGCAGCTTCGGGCCGGCAACGCCGGAGCGTCCCGGCGCGCGTCGCCGGATCGCCTATCAGAGGAGATTGTCCGGGCACGCTGGCAACAGGCGTGTCCGACGCGCCCCGCCGAAGCGGCCGGCGTCCCGGGCGGAGGTGGAACTGCCGAAGCGGCGCGGCACGTGCAGGCCAGGCTCACGATGAGCCAACCGGCCATCACGACCGAGGTGAGATGAGTTTGTCCGGGTCGAGGTCTCACTGCATCCAATTATACGGCCGCCCAAGCCCTGGCGACGGCGTGCCGCGCTTTTGTGGGCCACGCACCGCGTACCGACGACTCCCGGAACTCACTGCACGCAGATGGTCAGTTGATCCGATCGCCGCTCCAGTGCGGACCGCTTACAGGAATGCACGCCATCGACTTGAGAGGTCCGCACAGGAGGCTGGCACTGGCCTTAGATGGGTAGGTTTGACCTACGCCTCCCGTGCGGCCGGTACACGGGCTACGGTTTTTCGACGGAGCGGGTCGATTAGAAGTCGCTCCCGCTTGAGCTCCCTCCCGAGTCGCCGCCGCCACCGCCGAAGTCGGCCCCGCCGCCGGAGCTGGAATCCGATCCGCCGCCGAAGTCGGAGCCGGAGGAACTGGAGCCGAAGTCGGCGCCGCCACCGCCGCCAAAGTCAGCACCGCCGCCGCTTGGCGCGTCGCCGGATCCGAAGTCGGCACCGCTGCCACTGGAGCTGGTGTCGGGGGTGAAGCCCGGGTCCGACGGAGACGCCGTGCCGCCGGCATAGCCGCCGGCCCCCGCTGTGGGCTGGCCGCCCTGGCCGGGGTGCATGAGGCGGTCGGTGGCATATCCGCCCACGGCCCCGCCCAGAAGGCCACCGAGGAACCCCGAGCCGAACCCGCCGCCGCGTTGCTGCGGGCCGTACCCCGGGCCGCCGTAGCCGGGCTGGCCGTAGCCCGGTTGACCGTAGCCTGGCTGGCCATAGCCGGGGCCGGGCTGGCCACCGCCATAGTTGGGGGGATAGCCGGGGTTCTGGCGGCCGCGGAAAAGGCCTCGGACGATCAGGAAGAGAACCAGCGCGCCGATGCCAAGACAGAGCAATGTGCCGATCATCGTGCCTCCACGGCCAATGGTTGGGGTGTTCGTCGGATACCCGCTGCCGGTGTCACTCGAGCCGGTCGGCGGGGGAAGGGTGGAAGAGGAGGGCGGCGCCGCCGCGGCGGCCGAGCCGCCCGGGCGGGGGTCGTTGACGTCCATCCGGTTCTGAACGAAATCGACCGTTCGCGTCAGGGCTTCGTCGTACTTCTTATCCCGAAGCGCTTCGGCGAGTCGCGGCTTCATCTCGTCGCTGTCGGCAACCGTGAAGACTTTTTTCCGCGTGGCGTTCCCGATGTTGATCTGCAGATGGCCGGGGTTCAACACGATCAGGACCACCACGCCGCTGACATTCTCCTTCTCGCGGACGGATTCCGCCCAATCCTCATAGAACTTGTCCTTCCCCTTGGATTGGAGGTCGGCCTGCATCGAATCGGGGATCGCCGGGACGGTTTCGACGAGCAGTTCATGCTGATGCTTCTGCTTCATCTGCCGCATCACGTCTTGGGCATGGGCGATGGCGGGCGCGCTGAAGACTTGGGCGTTGTCCCTCACCTGGGCGTCGGCCGCGGCGGTTGAGAAAAGGCAGGCGGCGATCAGCGCAAGGATCAAGGCCGCGATCGGTCGCACTTTCGCCGTGCGGCGCGGCGTCGGGAAGTGAGACAGGCGGAAGCAAGGGCCTTTGGCCGGAGCAAGGGGTTGTGTCGGCATGAGAAACTCCTCCTATCCGTGCGCCGCGAAAGCCGCGGCGATTGATCGACGGTCTCGACGCGTTCTAACGCACCTCGCGGGACGGTATGCCATTCGCGTAGCGCCCGGTAGTGGAAATCCGCGCGAACTTTCGAATCAGGCGGCCGCACCGAGGGTGAGGCCGTTAGTCGGGGCCGCCGTGGCGCCGGGCGTATTCGGAGCTCCCGGTGGTGGCGGAGTCGCCGGTTGGGGTCCGGTGTCGGGGGCGAAGTCGGCGCCGCCCCCCTTGTCCGAATCCCCTGGCGCCGGCGTCGGCCGCTGCGTCTCCCCCTGGGCACCGCGCGGCAGATCGGCGCCGGTGGCCGCCTTGGGCGGCGTCGGGATGGTGCCAGCGGGATCGGTCGTCGGACGGGTTTCGGCGGCGGCGGTCGCAGGGGATTCAGGCATCGTGGTCGGGGCGGCGGCGGGGAGCGTCGCCGGGGAAGGGAGCGTCCCGACAGGGGGGAGCGTGGTCGGCGGGTTCGTGGGCGGCAGCGTCGCCGGGGGCGGCGTGGAAGGGGCCGTGGCGGGCATTCCGCCGCTCAAAGGCAGGACAGGCGGGCGGTTGACGCCGACTCCGCCGGTGTTCCGCTCGAGCCGCTTCTCGACGAAATCGATCCCTTCCGTCAGCCCCTCATCAAAACGCCGTTCCCGGAAGGCGGTGCTCATTAGCTTGTTCAGCTCTTCGCGGTCGGCAACCGTGAACAGCTTCCGCTGCGTGTTGTTCCCGACCGTGACCTGGAGCCGCCCCGGGCTCTTGGTGATGAGGATATAGAGCCCGTCAACGCCGAGGTTGCGGAAGCGATGCTCGCTCCATTCTTCGAAGAAACGAACCTTCCCCTTGCGGTCGAAGTCAGCCCTTAACTCTTCAGGCACGCCGGTGTACGTCTCGATCATGACGTCTTTGCCGTAACGCTGCTTGATGGAGTGGATGACGTCGTTCGCGTGATTGACCGCCTCCGACTTGAAGAAGCCGGCGGTGTCGAGCACGAGCGGCCGCGGCATCGCCAGCGCAGCGCGGCCGCCGAATAGCAGGCAGGTGATTGCGAATAGGGCGAAGGTCCAACCCCGCGCCAGCCGCTTGTCAGATTTATGCATTGAATGTCTCCGAATGTGACCGCCGCGTAACCGGCGTCCCTCAAGTTGGCCGTAGGCTAAGCGAGCGTCGGGAGTTTGAGAAGCGAGAATCGATCGGGAATGGCGGGTGGGGCCGAGCCTGGGAGAGCCGAAGCCCTCGTCGGCTCGACGAGAAGGCCGACGGGGACGTCGGCGTTCCCGAGCAGACGGTTACGCTGCGCCGCGTGTCAGGCCGCCTTCCTTTTCGGTGTGTCGGCGGCCCGAGGAAGCGGCCGCAATCGGTCTGGTCTTGCCAGCGGCAATCGCCGCAACGGCGCGACCATTGAGCGGGCGAGCGATCGTCGGATGTCGCCGGCGAGGAATCGGAGCGCGTCGAAGACGCTCTTGGCGCCGGGCTCGGTGACGAAGGCAAGACAGGCGACGACGGCCGCCAGCCGAACGACCGCGCTGAGGGCGAACAGCGCGTCATAGAACGTCAAGGTCTTGAGCCCGGGGATTTGGAACTGCCAATCCCCCAGCCTCTGGGCGACGGCGCCGGCGGCGAGGCCGCCGAAGCAGCCCGAGAGGTTCACGATCACGCTGTTGACGGAGATGTACCCGCTTCCGCCACGGCGGCCGCTTGCCGAGGCGGCGTGAACGTCCGAGCGCTCGATCACTTCGTCGAAGTTGGCGATATCGACGCCGGTCCAGAGCGCCACGCCGATGGCCGACAGGGCGTACCCCAGCCAAGCGTTCCCTTCATGCACAAACGACCACCCCAGCCCAACCGGGACAAGCCCAAGCCCGGCGATGATCAGCAGCGGCTTGCGGCCGACCCGATCGGCCGCCCGACCCCACAGGGGAAGCACCAGGAGCTGGGCGATCATCGGGCCGACCATCAGCATCATCTGGTTTGCCGTGTTCCTGACATGCACGCGTTCGATGACGTAAAGCGTGATGAACTGGCCGAGGAAATTGAAGGCGAAGGTCATGCTGCCGATGACGGCCGAAAAGCGGAGGAACCGCCGATCGCGGAGCGGCTCCGCCAGCGAGGCCAGCAGCTCCGCCCCCGACCGGGGCGCGTGCGGCCGCTCGGGCAGGTACTGGAACAGGTGAATGTCAGCGGCCCCGAAGACGGCGGCACAGAGAAAGATGATCGCGCAGGCCCGAACCGAAGGCGTCAGATAGAGCGGGCCGACCGAATCGCGGGAGCTTGACCGATCGAGCAACCAGCCGACAACGATTGCCGCCGGGATCGCGGACACCAGGCCCCACTGGCGGCGGCGCACGAAGTATCGGCCGCGAATCCGATCGGGGACGATGTCGGTCATCCAACTGATCCACGCCGGCGACCCGAACGCCCCGGCCGCGTGCATGGCGAGCATCAGCACAAAAAAGAGTGCGATTGCAGTTTCGGCCGCCGGGCGCCGCCGCGGCAGATGACGTAGAGCGGCGCGAGCGCAATCGGAAGCCAGAGGAATCGCTGGGCATAGAGCCCGAGGAGGAAGATCCCCTTCCGGCGGCCGGTCCGCTCGATCACCAGGCTCGCCGGCAACGAGATCAGGGAAGCGAGGAAGGGAATGGCGGCGAGGAGGCCGAACTGGAATCGCGTCGCGCCCAGGCCCCTGGCAAACAGCGTCAGCGGCGCCGGTGGTCGCGTTCATCCAGACCGAGCCGAAGAACCAGCCAAGGGTGACCAGCCCGAGCGAGCGGCCGAGCGGGCTGGCGTCTCGACGCCGCCTCGGCGCCGCCGACAGCGTCCCTTCGGCAACCTCCGCGTCGAATACGCCCTGGTTGGCCCGGCCGCGTGGCAAAACACTTGGGGCACCGCTCATACATCCATGCCCTAAAGTGGGCGTTTGTTGGCAAGGGCGCGATCGATCCTCTGACGACCCGCGATTTGAGATCACCGGCCCGGGTTACCGTCGCACCCAAATGCTTATCGGCAGCTTTGGCTCGGCACGTTTTCTCGCGTTCGAACGAGCCGGAAAGGGGTGAGAGATCGGTTGGGGGACCCGTAGTCCTCCCGGACCGTTCGAGCCCTTTTGTCGTACTTCTGGCGAGCGGCCTCAGCTTTCGAGAAGTACTGCCCTACCGAACTCGACAAGAGGGCTTCCGGACGAAGTCGGATTTGTCCCGTGCGGCCGACGGAAGCGCGAGCCGGGCGCAACGTTTGCGTCCGGTCCCCCGCTTCCCGTGACACGAGGCGTGGAAGCGAATGGGACGGAGGCGTTCCTCCCGTCGCAGCGGCGTGCCGCGTGTGCATGCTCTGGCGGGCGGGCGTTCCGACAAGAGGAGACGAACATGAGGCACCTGGTTTTATTCGCGGCCGCCGGCCTGTCGCTGGGGATGTGGAACCTCGGCTGCAACAAAGACAGCGGGACGACATCTTCCACGGATTCGTCGTCCACCACCGCGCCAACCTCGAACCGTGTCGCAACGGGCGTGGAGCAGATGACGCACGACGCCCGCGCCGCCGTCAGCCCGACGGGCACGAGCCAGTTGAAGGATGCGAAGGCAGTGATCGAGCACGTCGTCGAAAACGCTACGGACCGGAACAATTTCAAGGACATGACCGGGTACTTCCTCGCCGACGACAAAAACCGAATCGACGGCACGAAGCCCGACACGAAGGACCTGGACGACGCCATCGACGCCTTCGGCAAGGTTTGGAACGACAAGTACAAGTACTCATTCAAGATCAAGGACATCGATAAGACCTACGACGACTCCTTCATCAGCGTCACCGCGGACCCCGCCAACGGCGGCCACGCGATCGCCACGATCGCCGAGGGGCACAACCTGAAGTCGCTCAAGATCGACTTCATGGATCAGGGCGGCGTCTGGCGTGTCGATGTCCCCAACACGATCGACGGCCCCAAGCTCCGCGCGAATCTGCTTTCTACCATCCAGGACCTGACCAAGAACTCGGCCTCCTGGCCCGACAGCGACATGGATGCGGCCCGCATCGTCACCCACCGCATTATGGCGGCCGTCCTGACCGACCCGAGCATCTGATCCCCGGCGCCCCGCGAATCTGAGATCGATGCAACAGAACGCCCGAGCGATGGTCGCTCGGGCGTTCTGTTGGCGTGCGGATTCGAATGTCCGATAAATCGTGCGTTGCCGCGCGATCGGGCCCTCGCTGGCACGGCCGCCGTACAATACGGGCCGCGGATTTGTCCTTGGGAAATCCTGGGGTACATTCCTCTCCATCACCGGGCTCTTTCCGGTGAGGCAACGGATCGCCGGTTCAATCGCTGGCCGATCCAAAACCGCGGCGATCAAACGTGGCGGAGCCGACCGCTTCGCCGATCGTCCGTCCTTCTCTCTTTCTGACCATCCTGGGCGCCTTTTTTGGAGACCAACGCCATGGCCGCGCTACGCACTTTGTTCGTCAAGCTGTCTGGTGATGAGTCGGGCGCCGCCAGCATCGAATACGCCCTTCTCCTGGGCATGCTCGCACTCGGCATCATCGCCGTCTTCTCGGCGATGGGTGTCCATCTCGCCGACAAGTGGAACATCATTGAGCATGCGATGTAACGGCCGCCGTCGCTCGCTTGAGCCGGTAATTGCCGTTCCGGCGCATGATGCGAGGTTGTACGCTTCTCCGCATGAAACCCGCCAGCCAACTCGCGGCGTTGCTGATCGTGATGTGCTATTCGACTCTGTATGCCGGAACCGAGCCCGCGACGCGGCCTTCCCGGGCCCAGGATCAGGTCGCGATCGCCGAGAAGGGCTTTCACGATTCTTTCGCCATGTACCAGCAGGGGTTGCTGGACATCGAAGCGGTCTGCCACTGGTCGGCTCGATTAGCCAAGACTCAGCTCCGTCTTGCGCCGGATCTGGCGGCGCGGCGCGCGGCGCTGGAGGCGGCGGTCAAAAGAATGAAGAAACTGGAAGAGACCGTTGATGGGCAGTTCAAGGTAGGCATTGCCGGCCCGGTCGCTTTGGAGGCGGTGCAGTATTGGGAGCTTGAAGCCGAAGCCGAGTTGGCCGAAGCGAGCGACGCGCCGTCGCCCGCTGGCAAGTGAGTCGCGGCGCGGTCGAAGGGCGAGAGCGGCGGCTTTACTCCACCCGCCGTTCCCGTTACCCATGGGGCGATGCCCCGCACGCGGATCTCTCTCCTCTTTGATGAGCCGATCGGAACAATCCGACCGGAGCTTCACGGCCAGTTCGCGGAGCATCTGGGCGCCTGCATTGAAGATGGGCTCTGGGTGGGAGAATCGTCGCCGATCCCCAACCTCGGCGGCTTGCGGGCCGACGTGCTCGAGGCCCTTCAGCGGCTGCGGGTGCCCGTCCTTCGGTGGCCGGGGGGGTGCTATGCCGACGACTATCACTGGGAGGACGGCATCGGCCCGCGGCGGGAGCGGCCGCGACGGATGAACCTCTGGTGGGGACAGAACGTCGAGACCAACGCCTTCGGAACCCACGAGTTCCTGACCCTCTGCCGCTATCTGCGGTGCCAGCCCTATCTCGCCGGCAACGTCGGCAGCGGCACCGTTCGCGAGATGCGCGACTGGGTCGAGTACTGCAACTTTGCCGGCGACAGCACCCTCGCCCGGCGGCGGGGGGTCAATGGCTCGCCCATGCCGTTCGGCGTCCACTATTGGGGCGTGGGGAACGAAAACTGGGGTTGTGGCGGCAACTTCTGCCCGGAAGATTACGCCGCCGAGTACAAGCGTTTCGCCACCTACCTGCGCGATCTCTCGGGGACGAAACTGTTCCTCATCGCCTGCGGGCCCGACGGCAACAAGCCGGATTGGACGCGGCGATTCTTTAGGAAACTCTCCGGCGCGGACGATCGGTTCAACTTTCGCCTGCACGGGCTGGGCGCCCACTACTACGCCGGGACGGCCGGCCCGTCGGCGACGCAGTTCGACGTGAACCAGTGGTACGAACTGCTGCACAAGGCGGCGGCCGTGGAGCAGCTTATCATCGAGCAGCGCGCCGTGATGGATGAGTTTGACCCGCGGCGCAAAGTCGGCCTGCTGATCGACGAGTGGGGGACTTGGCACTACCCCACGCCCGGCCGCGACCCGGCGCATCTGTGGCAGCAGAGCACTCTAAGAGACGCTCTGGTCGCGGCGATCACGCTCGACGCCTTCAACCGGCACGCGGACAAGCTGGTGATGTGCAACATCGCCCAGGTGGCCAACGTGCTCCAATCGCTCATCCTGACGGAGGGGGAGAAGATGGCGCTGACGCCGACCTATCATGTCTTCGATCTGTACCAGCCGCACCAGGGGGCGCGCAGCGTTCGCGTGAACTTTGAGACGAACACCGTCCGGTTCGCGGTCGGGGCCGAGGGCCGCGAGATGCCGGTCTTGTCCGGTTCGGCCTCGGTGCGTGGCGCCACGGCGGTGCTGACGGTCGTGAATGTGAATGCGGCCGATCCGGTCGAGGCTGAAATCGGCCTCGGCGGCCGAACGTTCTCCGAATGCCGCACGACGGTTCTCACGCACGAGGACCTGTCGGCCCACAACACCTTCGCCGATCCCGAGGCCGTCAGCCCCAGGGTCCCCGCGGCGACGTCAGCGCCGGCCGCGGGCAGCCCCGTCGGCCTGACGCACACGTTCCTCGCCGCGTCGGTGACACGCCTGGAGATCCGGCTTCGCTGATCCCACGAACGGCGCCGGATGAGTACCATATCGCCCTTAGATCGCTCGCGAACGATCCGCGGCGGCGGTCGGCTATCAATGACTTCAGACAATGGGCTTCCATGATGCCAAGCGTTCGAAACGGGGAATGCGGCCGGTGGGCCGCTCAACCCAGAACGATCGGGCGCATCAGCGCCTTCGTCGCGGCGGTGTTCGCTGTCGCGGCCGGCTGTCGATCCGTCACCCCGCGGGGCGCCACCGGGAACGGAGCGGCGACGACCCAGCCGGTCGTGCGCAAGTTCGTCGGGCCGGTCGAGTACGCCCGCCAGAAACACCTGGACGATTGGCTCCGGCACCCGGTTTTTGGCGACCCTTCCTACGACACCTTCGAGCGCGTCCCGGGCAACCCCATCCATCGCGGCGTGACGCCTTACGAGTGGCCGATCAATCCAATCCTCTTCGCCGACCCCGTGAGCGCGGACTGGTACCTCTACGTCGGCGAGTACCCCGCCGGCATGCGCGGGCGGCCGGGGCGATGCGTCGTCTTCCGCTCGCGCGACGGCGGCAAATCGTGGGAAGGGCTCGGCGCGGCGTTGCCCGAAGACCCCCAGGCTTTCGACGGGGACGGCCATTCGGGGGGCGACTTGGCTCGCGTCAGCGTCGCCTACGACGCCGCCAGCCACCGCTATCACATGATCTACGCCTGGCGCCGCACCGACGAGCGCGACGGCGGCCTCGCCTATGCCTGGGCCGACAAGCCGCAAGGACCCTTCACCCGATCGAATGAGCCGATCTTCCGCCACAGCAGCGGGGCCGACCCGCTCGGCCCCAACAACCGCCAGTACGGCCCGACGCTGATCCGCCGCAAGGCCGACTGGTTGCTCGTCGCGTCGTCCGATCAGTCGCCGTTCGGGGGCGACCTGTTCGTAATGACCGCGACTACGCCAGAAGGCCCTTGGTCCAAGCCGATCCTGGTGCAGCAGGCGGATGCCGGCAGGTATCGGCCGCCCCTGCTCGCCTTTGGGCCGGCGTTCGTCACGGGCGACACCGTGCACGCCCCGGCGACCTCGCTGGCGATGAATCGATCCTTTCAGGCGATGTTCGACGCGCCGCTCGATCGCGCCGAAGACCCCGCCGCATGGACATTGGCCCGGAGCGGGTCGATCTGGCACAACGAGGACGTCGAGAACGAGGCGAAGGGTATCTGGGGGCAGACCTTCTCCGGCGGCGTCGATGCGGGCGGCCTCCTTCACGTCGCCTTCCCCGCGCGCGATGCGTCGGGCCTGGGGACGATCAACCTTGCCCAGCGGCCGTGGGGCCAGCCGCTTCGCGAGTCCGGCTTTCACCTCTCAGGCCAGGAAGGCCCGAGCGTGGCGATGCTGCGGCAGGGGTTCGATGAGTACCGGATTACGGCCGCGTTTCGTCTGCATGGATCGATGCGGCTCATGTGGGACTACGCCGCGCCCGTCGGCCCGACCGGCCGACCGCCGGCGCGACGATCCACCCGATCATGCTCACGCGGCATACTGGCTTGCAGATCGAGGGGACGCACTGGCAGGTCGTCCGGGTTGACGAGGGTGGGCACGTCGCGTCGCTCGGCTCCGGAGAGGCCGGGCCGCGCGAGTTGTGGAAGGTTTCGGTCGTCCACCGAAAGGGCGGGCAGACGGTCTACCTGGACGGGAAGCCCGTCTGGGGAGAAGGGAGCGGCCGCCCCATGTTGCCGCCCGCGACCACGCGGCCCGGCGAGACGATGCCGTCCGCCCATTCGACGGAGCCGGGCGCGTCGAGCCAGCCGGCCACCTCCTCCGGCGGCGACCTGCCAATGTTGTCCGACGACGCCGGCCGACCCGCCCCCGCCACGGGCGACACGGGCATGGGCGACGCCGCCACGCGCCCCGCCTCGTCCGGCGAAGGGTTCGACGACGATATCGACGCGGGCGAAGCCTCTTCCGTCGTCGCCGAGGGGAGCGGCATGATCGGCCTCCTGGTGGACCGCAACAGCTATCTGTTCGTCCCTTCCTTCAAAGTCCGCGGCCTCCCCCGCGGCCAGCGCGTGCCCTACCTGTACACCGCGGCCTTGCTCGACTCCGCCGAAGAGCCCGGCCGCTGGTACGAGGTGCGATCGGGCGCGTTCCGCTTCAACCTGGGCGCCGTCTCCAAGGAAGAAGGGGCGGCCGTTCAGTGGTGCGTGAAGGCGAAGCGGGCGATCCTTTACGCCCCGAAAGGCCCCGACTATGGCACCGTCGAAGTCCTGGTTGACGGCCATCCCGCCGGCACCACCGACCTGAACGCGCCGAAGGTCGAAGCCTCCGCCCCCATCTGGTCAGCCGACACTCTCCCCGGCGGCCCTTGGCATTCGATCGGGCTGCGCGCCACGAAAGGGCTATTGCCGGTGGATTGCCTCGAGGCGGGGGATTGATCGTCGAGAAGGGGAGAACGGCGACCCGTGGCCATCGTCGCTTGGTGAGAGCGCCCAGCCACACGCGAAACCCGCGTACGTCGCCGACGCCCGCCCGGAGACGGCACGACGCGAGCGTGGGCCAGGGAGCCGAGCGGGAGCGTCTCGCCAGATCAATCTGGGAGGCGGCCGCGTGATGCAACACAAGATGGCCACGCCAGTCGCTTCCGCCTCTCCGGTCTCGACTTGCATTTTGAATCACTTCTGGAACAATTCCACTTGTCTTCGGCGGCGAGGGCCTACGCTCGCGCGGCCGAAGGGAACTGAAACGACTGACAGCCACAGACGCCGATGAGCACGACGCTGACGAAGACGACAAAGACCAAGTGACCGCCGGGAGCGGCCGCCACTTGGTTTGAGTTGTTCGTCAATCGTTCGTGCATGCAACATCGAGGCTCGTCTGTGGCTGACTCGTTTCGTGGCTGGAAGCGATTCGAGAGTCGGCCTACTTCGGAGTGATCTGATGTCCGTCAACGTCGCCATCGTCGGCGCTACCGGCGCTGTGGGTCAGGAGTTCCTGAACGTCCTGGCGGAGCGGAACTTCCCGATCAAGAACCTGAAGGTACTCGCCTCGGCGCAGCGCCGGCAAGACAGTTGACTTCAAGGGGCGGGCGTATGTGATCGAGGAGCTGACCAAGGCGAGCTTCGCGGACGTGAAGATCGCCCTCTTCTCGGCCGGCGGCTCGATCAGCAAGGAGTTCGCCCCCGCGGCGGTGGCGGCCGGTGCGGTGGTGGTGGACAACAGCTCGGCCTTCCGCATGAAAGATGGCATCCCGCTGGTCGTCCCCGAGGTCAACCCGGAGGCGATCGCCCGGCACGTCGGCATTATCGCCAACCCCAACTGCTCGACGATCATCATGAACGTGCCCGTCTGGCCGCTGCACAAGGTCAACCGGGTGAAGCGGCTCGTCGTCAGCACCTACCAGGCCGTCAGCGGCGCCGGCGCATGGGGGCTGTACGAGCTGGAAGCGCAGCAGAAGTCCTTCGCGGCCGGCCAGGAGATCAAGAAAGAAAAGTTCCCCCACCAGATCTTCAACAACCTCTTCAGCCACAACACGACCATCGGGGAGAACGGCTACAACGAAGAAGAGAACAAGATGGTGAATGAGACGCGGAAGATCTTCGGCGACCCGCGGATCATGATCGCGGCGACGTGCATCCGCGTGCCGATCCCCGCGCCCACTGCGAGAGCATCAACATCGAGTTCGAGCGGGCCATCACCCCCCAGCAGGTGCGGGACATCCTGCGCAAGGCGCCCGGGGTCAAGATAGTGGACGATGTGCGGGGGAATCATTTCCCGATGCCTTTGGAGGCGAGCGGGCAGGATGACGTGCTGGTCGGCCGCATCCGCCAGGACATCAGCCGCGACGACGGGCGGGGGATCGAGTTGTTCATCAGCGGCGACCAGATCCGCAAAGGGGCGGCGACCAACGCTGTGCAGATCGCGGAGAAGCTGCTTTAACACTACAGCGCTGAACAGCGGTAAAGCCTTGCGATCAGCAGAAATCCGAAGCACAAAATCTCAAGGAAGCGCAAAGCAAGACGAAGCGGAAAACGTCGCAGTGGTTTGCATCCGGTTTCTTCTTTGCGCCTTGCTCATTCCTTCGGATTTCGCGTGCTTCGGATTTTGACTTTTTGCCCGACGCAGGATCGATTGGCATGGCCGGCGCGTTCAACACGAGGACGGGCCCGGTATAACCCGCCGTGCCGCCCGGCTTGCGCCGCGCGCGGCGTTCCACCGCGGAAAGGTGCCCCGATTGCCAGAGCCAAGCCTTACCGAACTTCTTCACGTCGCCGTCGAGGCCGCCTACTTGGCGGGGAGGCGGACGCTTGCCTACTTCAACACCGGCGTCGAGGTGGAGACCAAGGCCGATGATACGCCGGTGACGCGGGCGGACCGGGAGGCCGAGGAGCTGATCCGCGCCCGCATCGGGCGTTATTTCCCGAGCCATTCGATCATGGGCGAAGAGGGGGGCGAGTCGAAGGGCGATCCGGACTTCAGATGGGTCATCGACCCGATCGACGGGACGAAGTCGTTCATCCACGGCGTGCCGATGTACGGCGTGCTGATCGGCGTCGAAGTACGCGGCCGCCCCAGCGTTGGGGCGGTCTACCTCCCGGCGACCGACGAGATGGTGGCGGCCGCCGATGGCATGGGGTGTACCTGGAACGGGCGGGCGGCGCTGGTCTCCACTGTCGCGCGGCTCACCGATGCCACGCTTCTTTCCAGCAGTATCACGAGCTGCCTGGGGCGGTCCGACGCGTACGAGATCCTTTCCGGCCGGTCGCGGCTGAACCGGGGCTGGGGGGATTGCTACGGCCACGTGCTGGTCGCCACCGGCCGCGCGGAGGTCATGCTCGACCCGCGGATGAACCCGTGGGACTGCGCGCCGCTGCCTCCGATCCTGCGCGAGGCGGGCGGCCACTTTACGACATGGCGGGGCGAGGCGACGATCTGGGGGCCTGACGCCGTGTCAACCAACGCCGCTCTGCACGACGAGGTGATCGCGATCCTTCGTGCCGAGCGTCGGCGGGAAACCTGGCGCGGGGCGGAGTAGCGGTCGGGCAGGATCGGCGCACGTCCGTCAGCGGCCTTCTCCGTCGGCGGCGACGCCTGCGTTGCGATGACCGGCCATCGCCTTCCGCGGCGGCCGCGGGCGCTTCTTCGGCGGGAGCATTCCTTTGCTGGCATTCGGTCTTTCGGTCCTCACCTTCCTCCTCTGGGCATTGATCGGGCGCGGGCCGATGCGGCTCCTGAACGCCGGCCGGTCGGGGGCACGCGAGCTGCTCCTCGCCCCGGCCGTCGGCGTGGCGATCACCGTCATTCCCGTCTTCATCCTTAACCGCCTCGGCCTTCCGGTCGGGAGATTCGGTCGAATTCTGACGGTCGGCCTGATGCTCGGCGGCCTGCTGCTCGCCTGGCGGCAGCGGCGCGATACGTCCCCGAACTCTCGATTCTGGTACGTGCCGTTCGCAGTGGTGATCCTCCTCGGCATGCTGCTCACCGGGCGGCCGATGTTTGAATTCGGCTTCGCCTGGGTGTCGTACTGCAATGACGACATGGCCAATTATTCGATGGCCGCCGATCGCGTGCTCCGCTGCGGCTTTTTCGACGCGCCAACGGCCGCCCAGCTTGTGGACGGGATCGACTGGTGCCAGCAGCTTTGGTTCCTGCAGGTCCCCCGGATGACCCGACCGGGCAGCGATCTGCTCCTCGCGTGGCAGGCATCGTGGACGGGGCTCGGCGTACACAAAGCGTTCATGCCGCTGACCATCGCGCTGCAAGGCGTGCTGGTGAGTGCGGCGGCGGGGCTGGCGATCGAGGCATTGCCGGTCGGCAAACCGGCGGAAGGTGAGCAGGCCGGCCGCTCGTATGGTCCAATGCGGTCGGCCCTCCTGACGACGAGCCTTGTGGCCGCGTCGCCCCTGGTGGCCTATGGGTGCGTCGAGCAGTTGATCGGGCAAGTGCTCGGCGTATCGCTGCTGGTGGCCGCGGCGGCCCTGCTCCTGCGGCCGTTCACAGGGGCCTGCCGGACCACGCTCGCCAGGCACGGCGCGCTGTTGGGGATCGTCGGCTCGGGGTTGGTCATCTGCTATCCGGAACTGACGCCGTTCCTCGGCGCGTCGCTGGCGGTCTATGCGGCCGCTTGTTTCGCTGTGTCGAGGGTGATTCGAATGGCTCGCGCGCGGCTCGGTCGGCCGTCACAGGCCCCTTCAGACTTCGAACCGGCGCGTGAACCTCGGGCGGGCTGGCGCGGCGCGACCCCTCACGTCTTAGCGCTGGGTGCGGCGGCCCTTGTCGCGCTGGTGCTGCTGAACGGATATGCCTTCACGACGATTCTGTTCCTCGTCACGCAGAGCAGGTACGTCATGGGGGATGCGCCGGATGCGACGCACTTCCCGTTCTATCTGACGCCGGCGGGGCCGGCCCACTTCTGGGGGCTGATCCCGCTTTCGATCACGTTCGAAGGGCCGCACATGGAGCGGGCGGTGATTGCCGGCGGGGTGCTCTTGCTGCTGGCGGCCGCCGCGGCGTTCTGGGCCGCGCTGCGGCGGCGGCCGGAAGGAGCGATGAGCGTCGTGATGCTCGCGCTGGCGGCGGCCTTCTTCCATGCGCGGTCCGGGTTCGCCCTCTACAAGCTGGCGATGTATGCCCAGCCGTTCCTCCTCGCCGCGATTGTCGCCGCCTGGGGCGCGGTGTCCGCGAAATTCCGGCGGCCGCCGCTCCTGGCTTGCTTCATTCACGCGACGCCGATCGTCGTGCTGATGGTCTTCATGTGGCCGGCGCGGCGCGCGTACGTCGAATGGAGCCGGGGCGATACTACGCGGTTCAATGAGGTGCCCGGCGCGAGCCGCAGCCGGATCCTGGAGGAGATGCAGTCGAAGCTCGGCCCGTACGTCGCCGCGGCTAAAGCGTCGAGCGGGGCGGCCGACGCGCCTTATCTGCTGGCGGACGAGCATAACCTGATCGTCTCCAAGTTCATGACGCTCTATACCCAGGGGGCGTCGCTCGCTTTTCCGAGCAACAAGCTCTGGCAATCGGCCATCCCGCCGAAGCCACAGCCCGAGACGCCGGTCAGGTCGCTTCGGGAGCTAAGCCACACGCTGACGCGCACGCTTCTGTCGAGGCTGGTGCCGCGGACGTTTGAGCTGGAGCCGTCGCGGCCGGGTGAGAAGCCGGACCTATTCCTCGCCAACGAGATTGGCCGCCCGCCGCCCGGCAGCCCGCGGCCCGGCGTGCTGATTGCCGGGACGAGCCGCCTGACCCCGTTTAATCGGCGGGAGCCGGAGTCGGCCGGGCCGGGGAACTTCAATGTTGTGCCGTTCGCTCAGGCCCAGAATCACCTCCTGTTCACCAACTCGAACCTGGGCGAGGATTATTACCAGCTCGTTGACCGGCGATTCGGGGCGATTTATCAGATCGAGGCCGACCCGGTTTTCTTTCGCGGCCAGACGTTCGCAGGCGTCGGCCGCGATCTGTTGTTTGAGGTGATCAACCCGACGCCTGGCGCGCGTCTGGCGTTGACCATGACCTGTTCGCTGCGGGGCGACGGCGACAACCGCCTGCCGCCGGCGGTGGCGATCGGGTCGTCTCGGCCCCGTTCAACCTTTGCGGGCGCGGTCGGCGCGCATCTTCTCGCCGCCGCTGGCGCCGCAGATGATCGGCGGCCGCCCGTATGTGGCGATCGATATGGGGCTCGACGGCGGCGGCTTCCCGGACGCGCGGCCGGAGATCATGCGGCTCTACGGCAAGGACGTCTCGGCCGATCGCCGCCTGCTGGTCGGTTTCGCCCGCGATATCTCGATGGTCTCAGCCGCCGCCTATGGCAAGCTCGCCCCGCCCGCCCGGCTGGAGGGGTTTGGTGGCGCGACGAGCCCGCTGGCGCACCCCGATGTCGAATACAGCGGCATGTACGAGGATGGCTGGGTGTCGGAGGAATCGTTTTTCCGCCTGACGCAGCCGACGGCGTTGTCGCGGGTGAGCGTCACGGCGATGGTGCCGCTGATCGGCGCGAATAGCGCGCACCGGACGAAGGTGACGTTGCTCGTCGATGACCAGCCGATCTCCGCCGCCGACGTGGGGCTGGGGGAATGCCACCTCGAAGGGCCCGCGCCGCGCTGAGCCCCGGGGCACCGGGATCGTCGCTTCGAACGATCCGGCTTGAGTTCGAGGGCCCGCTGCTCCAGCTCACCGCCCCCGATAACCGCCCCGTTGCGGCCCTGCTGAAGTCGATCGGTTTTGATCCAGTGGATGGCACTAAATCGCAGTAAGCGCCCGCGTGCGAAGGCCTGGGTGTGTGGCCGTCATTTGTTGGCGGCAGAGAGACAGCCACCAGCGAGCCGCGACCGTGAGTGGCCGTGAGGGAGCGGTCGGCATTCCAAGGCGCACCGAATGATTTGCCGAATCACTTTTCCATCGGTGCCTAACCGCCCCCTGACCAGACTGTCGAAAAACCGGTAACAGCGCGTAACGACCGCCGTTTTTGAGCGAAAAACGAAGCACTTGTCGGCGTTTTTTGGGTTTTCCGACAGTCTGTGACGGTCGCGGCTCGCTGGCTCGATTTCACACCTATCGAGACAGATGGCCGCCCCCGAAGCACTCGCGGCGACTGTTCCGCGGCCGACCGTCGGGCCTACGATCAGAGCGGGCTCGACGACTCCGCTTCCACTCCGGAGGCTCGCGTCGCGGGCGAATTACCGGCAGCCGGAGACAGACGATGACGGCACACAGCGGATTCACGCTCGACGAGGCGAAGGCGTTCGTTCGAGACCACTTCGAGCAGTTCGTCAACCAGAAGAACATCGCGATCGGCCAGATCAACTTCGCCCCGGGCTTTGTCGATCACGGCGCGGATGTGCCGCCCGGCATGCCGCCCGGCCCGGCCGGCGCCATGGAGTATGTCGGGAAAGCGGTCAAGCAGTTCCCCGACCTCCACGTCACGATCGACGACATCATCGCCGAAGGGGACAAGGTCGTCGTCCGCAACACGTGGAGGGCAACAGATACGGCGCACCAGAAGACGATCGCCTTTCGCGGGATCGTGATCTGGCGGATCGAGAACCGACAGCTCGCCGAGCGATGGGCCTTCCTGGAGCCGCCTAAGGCGAGCTGACCTGCCACTGGCCGACGCCATGGAGGATGACTTCCCAGGCGATCGTAGCAGGCGCACCCAGGCTGCCGTCGGTGTCGCTCGGCGCAAGCAAAAGCTCCCGGAGGACAGAACGCGTGGACGGATGCGGTTGATCCGGGCGCCTGCCTTGTGATCCGTGCGGGTTCCTCTTGCTCGGGCCACGCAGTGACGCTTTCGAGGCCTTAGGCGTCTCGAACGCGGCGGACGGCACACTGAGTGTCCCTGCTACGGGATGAGTGCCGTTTCAGTCGGCGATCCGGCTTCGGCTTGCGATATCGTTCAACGCGTCGTGGATCCCGTCGTGCGGCCGCTGCGGCGGGTCACGTCGCGGAGGCGGCGCGCCGAGGCTGATCTGGTTGAGGGACTGATCGCCTCGCGTGAATGTCAGCGTTGGAGAGGTGAATGTCTGGCCGCCTTGCGGGGCCCGCAGCGTCGATTTCACGATGAACGAGCCGAGTGTCAATCCGTCGGACGGGGCGAAGCTGTAGTTGCCCTGGGCGTCCGTCCGCGTGGTGGCGACAACGTCGCCGGAAACAGAGTTGATGAGCTGGACGGCGACGTCGGCCGCCGGCGGCGTGCCGGGGGCCCGCCGACGTGGCCCGCGATGCCAATATTGTAGATGAACGCGTCCGACTGGAGGTTCGTCACGTTCGTGTTCGCCTCGATCACCTTGGTCAGCGTGTTGACCTGGTTGAAGAGGTTCATCTCGTCGGCGTTCAGGTTCTCATTCTGGTAGTAGAAGCGATCGCCCGTCCGAAGGCGGGAGAACTGGTTGACCAGGATCGACTGGAAGAGCGGGCCGACGTCCGAGCCGGCGACGTGGTTTTCGCAGATGCCCCCTTCGAACGCGTCAAGGGTGCTGACGCCGCCGGGGTAGGCGGCCGCCAGCTCTTTTTGCACCGTCGCGTCGCTGGTGATCTGGGCGAAGCTGGTTACCGGCTTGAGCCCCATGGCGACCCGCACCTGGTTGTAGCTGCCGATCCCATTGTCGCGGCCGCGTTGGATATCGCGGGCGATCAGGTCGTCGCCGCCGGCGCCGTTCCCGAACAGCAGGTTGCGGATCTCGTTGACGGCCATCGCGTCCATCGCCTGGCCGTTCCCGTCGGCCTCCGCCTTGAGCACCGGCGCGATGTCTGTCGATGCCAGGCCGGTAAACGGGTCGATGGCGCCGGTGTTGGAGATGAGGTTCGGGTCAAAAAAGTCCACGGCGAGCGAGACTTCGCCTGCGACGGCCTGGCCGTTGTTGCCGTCGCGGGCGATGGTCGGGCTGACCATGCTGTGGCCCATGCGGAACGCGACGGTGGAGAACTCGTTGGAGATGCCCGGGTTGACCATCGGGTTGTAGCCCGAGTAGTTCGGCAGTGCGTTCGTCCCGAGCAGGGCGGGGAGGTATTCGTTGTAGATGATCGCCTGATACCCGGCGATGTTGATCTTGCGCGCCTCCTGGTAGAGCTGCTCGTCGGACCACTTGGGGTGCTCCCGCTGGAGCTTTCCGGCGATCAGGTTGTGGTTGCGGACGAAGAGCGTCTCGAGCGCGGTCAGCTCGAGGTTCTCGTTGCCGCGGATGTCGCCGGTGGCGAAGAGGCTGCTGGCGGCGACGGGCCCGTTGTTCTGCATGCCCCCCAGCGACTGATTGAGCGACGCGAGCTGGGCGGGCGTGAAATACGTCGTGTTGTAGTAGGGAAGAAGGTTGCCGTGGCTGGTCTTCAGCGTCCCGCCCGACATCGTGCGAAGGGCGGCCGCCGTCACCGCGTCGGAACCGTACACCTGCGACAGGTCGAGGTAGGCCGTCACCTGCGTGACCTGCTGGAGCGGGTTGCTGGCGCTCGTCCCCGTGGCGATGTCCGTCCGCGAGCGGGTGAAGGGGATCGTTGACGTCCCGATCACGTCGCCCGTCGGCACGGTGATGGCGAAGGAACTGCCGCCGTCGGGCGTGAGGCTCATGTCATGGTCGATGAACTGCCCGAACGCATAGCCATAGTCCGAGAGGTGGTTCGAGTCGAGCGTATTGATGTTCTGCGAAGCGTTGGAAGGGCTGGCCTGATTGTTCACCAGGTTGCTGATCAGCCGCGCGCTGGCGCTGGTCGCAAGTGACGGGGAGCTGACGCCGTCGGTATAGGCGGCCGGTGAGAGGCGCGTCAGATCGGTGCCGGCCGTTCCCCAGGTGGGGTTGGCGACGTTGTTGCCCACCCCGTTGATCGGTTCGACGGTGGGCGCCGCCGAGAAGAGTCTCCGATGCTCCAGCAGTTCAATGCGCGACGGGACCGCTCGGTGCCGAGAAAAATGCGCCATGGTGTGTTCCTCCGAGGTATGCCTCCGGGCCGCCAGCGTCCGGGGGCGCAGGTGTTCGGCCCGTCGGACGACTTAGTACCCCACACGCCGCCCCTGGTTTCGTTGAAACGCATGCAATTTATTTTTCGGGGAAGTTTCGCCGGCTCTTTTGGAACGGCCGGCGGCTTGTTCCGTGAAAGCGATCCGGTACGGCGCGCGAAGAAGTGCCGCCTTCAGGGCGCCGGCGGCCCGTCGGTTCATCGGCCTTGCACCCGCGTTCCTCTCCGGGAACGACCCCACTCTGTCCCCGATAGGACGCCGCGTTGAAATTGTGTACGAGGGTGCGCGTTGCAAAATGAGGTGGCATCCGCCACCCTCGGTTCGATGGGTCAAGAGGGGCTCGGGCCGGCATCGGAGGCGATCGGCGTGTCAGGCTTCAGCATTGAAGAGGCGACGCGATTGGCGGTGGCGCACCATCGGGCGGGCCGCCGCGCTGAGGCTGAGGCGATCTGCCGCGATCTCGTCGGCCGCGACCCGAAAAATGCCGAGTTGTGGGGGATGCTCGGCACGCTGCTGATCGAGACCGACCGGCTGGATCGCGCTGTTCCCCCCTTGAAAAGGGCGGCAGAGTTGGCGCCGGCGGTCGCACGTCACCATGCGAACCTGGGCGAAGCCCTTCGTCGGCTCGAGCGGTATGACGAGGCGATTGTCGCGTTCCGCGAGGCGCTGCGGCTCGACGCGAGCCTGGCCGTGGCCCACAACAACCTGGGGATCGCGCTGACGGAAAGCGGGGATCGCGAAGGAGGGATCGCGGCTTACCGCACCGCGGCCCGGCTTCAGCCCGATTACGCGGCCGCCCATGCCAACCTGGGCAACGCCCTCACCGCGCAAGGCAAAGCGGCCGAGGCGATCGCGGCGTGTCGGCGCGCCGTCGAGCTGGATCCAGCGTCGGCGGTGAACGCGAACAGTCTCGGCGCCGCCCTGGCGGCCGCTGGGCAAGCGCGGGAGGCGATCGAGATGTATACCCGCGCGATCTCGATCGCGCCGGACTATGCCGAGGCCCACTCAAACCTGGGCAACGCATTGACCGTGATCGGCCAGCCCGCCGCGGCGCTGGATGCCTTCCGGGCCGCGGTGGCGATAGCGCCGGAGTCGATCCCGGCGCGGTGGAACCTTGCGGTCGAGCTCCTGCGGCAGGGGGATTTTGAGGCGGGTTGGGCCCAGCACGAATGGCGGCTGCGGACGCGTGCGAATGCCCCAGTTCGCCCGTTCGCGCAGCCACAGTGGGCGGGGGAGAGCCTTGGCGGCCGCACGATCCTGCTCCACGGCGAGCAGGGTTTTGGCGATACGCTCCAGTTCGTGCGCTATGTCCCGATGGTCGCAGCGCTGGGGGCGACAGTGGTTCTCGAGTGCCAGCCCGGCCTGGCGAAGCTGCTCCATCGATTCCCGGCGCGAGCCGGACGATTGCTCGGGGCGAGCCGCTGCCGGGTTTCGATGTCCAGTGCCCGCTGATGAGCCTTCCGCTTGTCTTCGGCACGCGGCTGGGAACGATCCCGGCCGCCGTGCCGTACATCAAGGCCAATCCGGAACGCGCGACGGTCTGGTCGCGCGCTGTGGCGGGCGTCGGTCCCGGCCTGAAGGTGGGGATTTGCTGGGCCGGCAACCCGCTCCACTCGAATGATCGCCATCGCTCCATCGACCCGGCGACGCTGGGTGCGTTGGCCCGGTGCGGGGCGCAGTTCATCAGCCTGCGACAGCAACCGCTGGGCGAGGGCGCCGGCGCCGCGGCCGGAATCCCGATCGTCGAGTGGTGCGACCGTCTGATCGATTTCGTGGAGACGGCCGCCCTGATCGCCAACCTTGATCTGGTCATCTCGGTCGATACCGCCGTGGCGCACCTCGCCGGAGCGATGGGGAAGCCGACATGGGTTCTCTTGCCGGTGAAGGCCGACTGGCGCTGGTTGATGGATCGGCGGGACAGCCCGTGGTACCCCACGGCGCGTCTCTTCCGGCAGGACAACTCACGGGACTGGGCGACAGTCCTCCAACGCGTCGCCGTCGAGCTGCGCCCGCTCGCTTAGCACTACAGCGCTACCTCGCGAATCGCGGCGTAACGAAGAAGGCTAAATCCGAATCCCGAAATCCGAAGGAATGACTAAGCGGAAAGAATGAAAACCGATGAAAGCGGATGCGGACGGAGAGTCGTTCTCCGCTTCGTCTTCTTTTCAGCTTCTTTGGGGTTTGGTGCTTCGGGCTTCTCTTTTTTTGGCAAGGTTTTACGGCTGTTCAGCGCTGTAGGGTTAGTGGCCGTCTTGCTCGATCAGCGGCGCCCGGCTTAGCTGCTTCCTTGGCGCTCTTCCCTTGACGCTCTCGGCGTCTTGGCGTTCACTTCGTCTTCGAGCGAAGAAGAGAAGTGAACGCCAAGGCGCCAAGAACGCCGAGAAAGAAGCGCCAAGAAATGCATCAGGCGCTGAAGCGGGAAGGATACTTTCGAGACGCCTTGAGAACGCCAGACGGTTTAGGGAAAGCCCGCATATTCCGGCGTGACAGTGCAATCGTGGCTCTTACTTCGAAAACAGCGGGTTACTCGCTTGCGAACAAGTGCCGCCGGTTCCCTCACAGGCGGTATTTCTGGCCACAAACAAAGCCCGCCGGTGAGGGCACCGGCGCCACGCCGATGATCCTCGCCCAGCCGTAATCGGAACGGTTTGCTACATTTCAGGCCGTCTTGGGTTTGGTTATAGCGTAGCTCTTCCTCAACGCACTCGGCGACGACACCGATGTGTCGCCGCCGAGTGGTTGGGAAGGAAGCAGGGTTGTTCAGCGCCGCAGCGCCCTGGGCCGATCAACGGCGCCGGCGGCCGAAGAAGCCGAAATCGCCATAGCCGCCGCCGCCAAACCCGCCGAAGCTGTCGCCGAAACGGCCGCCGGGGACGGTCGTCGGGTTGCCGTTCTCGTCAACCGATATCGTGAGGTTGTAGGTGTAGCTGCCGCCGCCCGAGCCCGTCTTGCTCGCGCTGACGTTCACGCTATAGATCGTCGTCCCGTTCGCCTCATCGTAAACTTGGACGGCCGCCGTATCGGCGATCGCGGCCGTCACGCCGTTTGCCGTGGCCAGCGTGTTGATCTCGTTCATCACGGCGGTGGTGAGCGCCGAAAACGTGGTCGTCGTGTGGCTCGGCAGCTTCGCCAGCGCCGGACGCGTTCACCGTGACCGTGCTCGTCACGCCGGTGGTGGTGAACGTTGTCGAGTAGGTGGTGATGCCCCCGCTCGTCCGGACGGAAACGCTCTGAGTGTCGGTCGGCGCCAGGGCGGCCGCGCCGGCGGGGCGACTGCTGTTCAGCGCTGTCTGGATACTGGCGGGGATGGCAACAAACGGGATCCTCTGATTGCCGACCGGGTTGCCGTTCGCGTTGACGCTGACGCGGCGGCCGTGGGCGTGGCCGGTGGTCGAAGCGCTCGACGACGTGAGCCGGATCGAATAAACGGCCGCTCCGCCTAAAGGCGTGGTGACGTGGACGTTATCGGTGGACGCCGGGGCCGTGAGCCCCAGGGCGGTGGCGATGGCGGTGAATTCGGTCATCACGGCCGCGGGGATCGTGCCCTCGGTGGTGGTGCCGTGGGTCGGCGCAGTTACCGGAGCGCCCGTCTGGTCCACCGTCAATACCGACTGGATGCCGGTCCCGGAAATGTCCACGGTGTACGTTTCAATCCCGTTGCGATTGCCAAGGAAGACAGACTGCGTGGTGGCTGGCGCCGCGAGCCCATCTGTGGTCGCCAGATGGTCGAGGCCTGTCTGGACCGCCATCGGCGCCTGGCTGAACTGGATCACGCTCAAGCCGCGGCCGTAGCTGGTGGCGCTGGGTGCTCCGGCGAAACTCCCATCACCATCGAAGAAGCCAAACCCGCCAAAACCGTGGTGCATCAGCAGGCGGTTCTCCAGCGATTCGATTGAAACCGCCGATGCCCGCGAAGCCTGAACGCCCGCCACGTCTGCTTTGCTGCGCTTCAAAGTTTTGCCTCCGATTGATGGTCCGCCTGACGTCGCCGATGGTCGCACCTGTCGGCGCATCCTCTGCCCGTCGTATCAGTCCCGTTGCTGGCCGGGTTTCTTCCCTTCGCCGCGCGCATTGTTTGAATTGTCGATTCCGTCATGTGATGCGGCCGCCATGTCCGCGCGGCCGCAATCTCCGAGCAGCGACGCCGAATCCGCCGCTGCCTCTTGTGCGCCCTCGGCTTTCGGCGGCTGCGGCTCGGGCTCATTCGCAGCATGCCTTTTGATGACGGCCAATCGCTCGTCGCAGGCGGCCGCCAATTCACGAATCATCCGCTCTTTCTCTTCGATGACTGACAGCCCCTCGTCGCAGCCGGCCGCCAGTGCAACGATGACCCGTTCCTTCTCCTCAATAATCGCCAGTCGCTCGTCGCAGGCGGCCGCCAGTTCACGGATAATTCGTTCCTTCTCTTCGATCACCGCCAGCCGTTGGTCGCAGGCGGAGGCAAGGTTTCGAATCGCCCGCTCCTTCGCTTCTACTTCGTGCTCGAGGAAGCCATTTCGGTTTCGCAGGGACGCCACGAGGATGGATGAATGATCTGTCGGCGGCTCAGTGGGGCGCTGGAGCCGCTCGGGGAGCGCCTCCCACCAGTTATCGGACTCTTCATACCCGGCGGTTCGGAGCAGGCCGGGGTAAAGCGTCTCCCAAAGGCGGCCGTGCTCCTGAGTGAAGTAGTTCCGCCAATCGCCTGGCTCTCCCCGGCGGTGGTGGCTGAAGCGATCCTCGTCTCCCCGGGATCGCCCGGACTGCGATCGGAAAGACATAGCGTCGATCGCGGCCGCCAGCGCCTCCCGGCCAACGCCCCATCCCAGCCAGTCAACAATTCGGCTGAAGGCTTCAATCGGTGCTGCGACGAGATCTTCGTAATGTGAGACCAACGCGGTCTCATCGCGGCTGGCGGCCCAGCTCCAGATCATTCGGTGATACGGGCCGATCGCGCCCATGACGTAGGTCAGTCGATCGTCCGGATCAGGGAGCCCCGCCAGGATGCGGCGAACGATCTGGATGTTCCCGTCGAGCGGATGGTTGTAGAGCCAGGCGAACATCAGTGAGACCAGCACGTCCCGCGGGTCGCGCACGACAACCACCGCTCGGTCGCCCGGCCGCCGCCAGTAGCGCCATTCCCACTGGTTCATGTTGTAGATCGGGCCGCTGAGCGTTCCGGGTGGGAGGGGCATTTCCCCGTTGGCGGCGAGGCTCCCGGTGACGGTCGAATAGGAAAGCCCGCTGGGGCCGAGCACTTCACGCCAAGTCAGGACGTTCTTGACCCACTGGCTCCCACACTTCTCGATCGTGATGTGAACGACTCGATGCTCGGGCATGAAACAAACCAACAGTGGGTGGCCGGCGCGGCGGTCGTCAGAAGCCGACGGGGCGGAAGCGATCCTTCGCGCATCGTCGAACCGTGGCGGTCTCGATCGACGGATTCGTCATACGAAAGCGCCCGGCGCCCCGCAAGGGCAGGCATGGTTTCGCGCCCGGAAATCTTGGGCTCCGGCGGCCGGCCGCCGAGTTCTCCGGTCCGCAGCGCCTGAACTCGGCCGAGCGGTAGGACTCCGCGACATCAAGGGCTGGAGAAAAGGAAGTTTTCACCCGGCCCACGGGACAGTGAGAGGCGACGCGCGTTCCGCAACACGCCGCCTCATCCCCGCCACGACCATCGTGCAAGGCGTAGCCCGATCCACGCCCCGCGACGAACCACCCATTGGAGAACCACCATGTTTGGCAATCGCTCTCGCAAGCATCAGAACGTGCCGACCCCGCCCTTATTCCGGACGGCCATCGAAGTTCTTGAAGGCCGCACCCTTCTCTAGCCTCGGCCCATGCGGCACTGGCTCGGTCCGCTCTGGCAGGGAACACGATCACCTTCAGCCAGGCGCCCGCGGCCGTCGAGGCGGGGCTGACAGCGCTGGCCACCAAGGACAGCGTGGCCGCGCCTACGGTCACTCAGACGGTCTTCCTCAGCAATATCAACGGCGTGGAACGATACAGCGTGGACATCACCGGCACCGGAACCGACACCGTGCTGACGGTGGATCAGAAAGGGAAGCCGGTCACCGCGCCTGTCCGTTCGACCACGACTTTCTCCACCCTCGGTGGGACCGACGCGGCCGCGACGAGTGAGATCACGGCCATCGCCACCGCGCTTGGGTTGACCGCGCCGGCGTCAACCACGACTGTCCGCGTCCTGACGGCGTCCGATGGGACGATCAAATATTCGGTGCGGCTGCGCGGCGCCAGCGGGTCGCATGGCGATTCGATCAGCGTGGACGCGAGCGGCAACCCCGTCGGGAACGAGAGCATCCCGTTCAGTGTGATCCCGGCAACGATCCAGACCGCCCTCAATCAGAACGCCCCGTCCGGCGCCACCGCGCTGGCGGTGACATCCACACAGACCGTGAAGGTCCGAACGTTGAACGGGGTGCTGACTTACTCGGCCGCTTACACCGTCAACGGTGTGACGACCACCGTGACCGTCAATTCGGCCGCCGCGCTGGCGACGCTCCCCACGACCACATCGACGACCTTCAGCGCCATCCCCGCCGTGGCACGGACCGAGCTGCAAACGCTCGCCACCGCGGATGGCTACTCCGGCACGATCGCTTCGACCCAGGCGATCAGCGCGTACGACGAGGCGAACGGGACGACGATCTACACGGTACGGCTCCCCGCGTCGCAGAGCGACCCGAGCGGCGGTACCGTCACGGTGAATATCACCCTGTCGGTTGACCAACTCGGCAACCCGACCACGCTGCCGCGCGACGGACGCGGAGGAGGTGGCGGAGGTGGCGGAGGTGGCGGAGGTGGCGGAGGTGGCGGCTGCGATGGTGGCGGCGGCGGGCTTGGAACGGGCGGCAGCGACAGTTCCACGCCGTCCGCGATCGAGCCGGCTGATCCGTCCGGCGACCTTTACTTCGGAGGCCGAAGGTTCGGTTTCGGGCGAAACTAATGGCGGCCTGTCGCAGGCACACTCCGTGTTCCGTCCGCCCAGGCGCCGCGTCGCGTCTGTCGCAGTCGGGCTGACGGCACGCGGTGTGCCTGCGACACATGGACTATGACACGATCGAGTCGGCGCTGGCCGCCGCGGCGGCCAACCGCCGCCGTTTGCGGGCGATCCGCACGAAGAGATATCCGGCGATCGCCACGTTCGCGACGATGATCGATACTCGAGCCCAGGTCGGGTGCAGATACAACTCGTAGATCTCCAATGGCACGAGCCCCAGGCTCGCGATCGCCGTCAGCCATTCGGCCCAGGGGCGATCAGACCAGAGGCCGATGCCCTCCACGAGATAGAGAGCGGAGTAACTGAAGACCACGGCGGCCGCGATTCGAACGCCTTTGGGCTTTAGATGGGCAGCGCTGATCAGCAGCCGGCGGACGAATCGATTCCCCTCGTCCAGCCCCAGTCGGTCGGTCCAGTGGAGGATGACTACTCGAAGGTCTCGATGCACCAGATGAAGCAGAGCGATGCCCACGACGATCATCGAGACCGCTTTAACGAACTTGTACGCCGCAATGAGCCGAATGACGCGCAACTCGGCCGGACTGGCCCGGACGATGGCCGGGTCGGCCCGGCGCATCACAACCGGGGGAATGGTACCTTCCTCTTGCTTCATAAGGCGACTCTGCCGCCCCGCGCGGACTTTTCGCGTCTTTCGCACGGGCGAACGGCACACGGAATGCGCCAACTACCGGGGCACCGACGACGAGGGCAAACCCTCCAACGATGCACCAGTTGCCCGCTAATGCCGGTGCGATTCAGTCTCCGCGTACGCCGCGCGGAGGTCCGATTCCGACTTCTGAACGGCGCGACGAGCCTCCGCCACATTGGCGTCGTTCTCGGTTGCCTTACGCATAATCTGTGCCAGCCTCTCCTTGGCCCGCACGCGCTGCGCGGCGGCCGCGAGGAGGGGCGCGCCCAGGGCGTCGCTCCGTCGTTTCGCCTCCAGAACGGCCGCCTCCGCCGCATCAACTTCACTTGCCGCCGCAACGTATTCCGGGCTCTTGATCTGGCTGAACGCGAAAGCAGCGTCTTCCTCGGCCGCCTTGAGCCGGGCGACGGCCAGATCGTGGGCGGCGATGGCGGCCGTCAATCGCGGGTTGTACAGGGCGACGGAGCCGGCTCGCCGAGGAAGCTCGGTCGCGCGCATCGCCGCCTGGGGGACCAGCGGCGACACCGCCGGGGCGCTGGCTGTTGTTGTTGGCGGCGATACGGCCGTCGAAACCGACGGCGGTTCCACCGGGCCCATATCGAAGATGGACCGGCGCGTTGTCGGCTCGGTCGGGATCGGATGCGGCGGCGTGAGGGATCGCAGGAACTTGGCCACCGCCGCATTCGCGTCAGCCGGTGTAGCCGGCGGGCCGCCCGGCCGCGACGGGCTCCCTCGGTCCCCACTTGGGGCGGCGGGCATGCCCTGGGCGACGGCCGGAGCGCGGGCGGCGGCGGCCGGCGGCGCCCCGCCCGTCCCCGTGCGTGCGCCTTCGGTCGGATTCGCGCCAAGCGATCGGCGGGCGATGACGGCACGTCCGAGGGCTATTTGTTGCCGAGCCCAGTGTTGTGCGGTTGGCCCATTCCTGACGCCCCCTTCCCACCCGGCGACGCCGAGGGCCGCCAGGCCGAGGGTCACGCCCATGACCGAGACGCCCGCCGACGTGCGGCCGAAGATCACCTTGATGACCAGCGCCAAGGCGCCCAACGCGATTGCGCCGATCGAGAACGGCACGGGGCTGAGCGGATGCGCCCACCCCAAGAGGGGCTGACGGCAAGCGACGCACGCCGCGATCCCTAAAAGCACCGATAGCAACCCGAACCTGCTGACCTTCAACAAGTCATCGCGTTGAGCGCCGGCCCTGCGACGGTCGGCATCATCGCTGTGGCCGCGCAGTTGCACGAGCGAGTCGGACGGGTCGATCGGTCCGTCCGGAGGCGTCGTGCTCGATTCCGGCGACGGGGCGGCCGCTTCACCGGTGATCGCGGACTCAGAGACTTCCGCGACATCGAGCAGGCTTCGATTCCAATCAATCGGCGCGGCTTCAAGGATGGCTTCGTCCTGCTTCGCCGGCGCGTCGGGGAGCACCGGAGGCTCTACCTCGGTCCGCAACGGTTGCGCGAGGGCCGGCGAGGAAGGGAGCGCCGCGATTCGGTCCGAATGCGATTCCAGGCGCGGGACGGACGCCGGCCAGACCCAGTCGGCGGGGCGGCCGTCGTTTCGCTCGCCCGACGGCACGGCTCCCACCGGAAGGATGGCCGCCAGCTTTGGGAAGGCCGGCTTTGCCATCGGGTGCGACGTTGTCGGAACGGCCGTCGGAGGCGGCTCGCCGGACGGCCCCAGCGGGCGCATGGAACTCGCTTCGGAGGAGAGGTGCGTGAGGTGATCGGGGGCCAAAGCTGACTCGCGGGGCGACAGGTCGCCATTGCTCGCGGGGAGGGCCCGTCCCGCGAGCCCTTCCTCGGCGGCGCCAGCGCGGGGGAGAAGGGCCGCCGGCGCTGTGTCCGGAGAAGGGTCGGGGTCGGCCGCGTCAGGAATCGGGGAGTCGTTGTTCATGGCCTCCCGTCCTCTTCGGGTCGGCTCGGAGCGTGTGGCCGCACTGATTGTCGCCGTCCGCAGCATGATTATACACGGCCGCCCCGCGGGCCTTAAAGACGGGAGAGTCTCGTAAGACTGTCCGCCGCTACGCCGGGTGCCATGTCCCACGCTCGCGTGGGCATGCTCTTTTCGCGATTCGAGTTCTCTCCGGTGACAAAGATGAAGCCATTCCCACGCCAGCGTGGGACATGGCACTCGAGCGGCGGCGCGGCTTACCGAGAAGCCGTTCTTGCCGAGGCCGAACGTGACCGGAGCCGTCTACGTTCCCTCACTCGCCCCGAGCAGCTCGTCCCAGGCCGCCGGGTGGACCTCCACGTAGTATCGGCCGTTGCTCGTCCGCACGGAGAGGGGGCAGCCGTAGACCTCCGACAACACCTCCGCCCGCAGCACCTCGGCCGGAGTCCCGATGGCGGCCGGCGCGCCGTTGGAAAGGAGCAGCACGTGCGATGTCGCGGGCGGAAGCTCCTCGACATGGTGGCTGATGAACAAAACGGTGGGCGGCGCCGATCGATGCGACCCCTCCACAGCGGCCGGGCGCTCGAAGAGGCGCTGGACCGTTGCCAGGACCTGTTCCCGAGCGAGCAGATCGAGCCCGCTGGTCGGCTCGTCCAGCAGGAGCAGTCGCGGCCGCACGACCATCGCCCGCGCGATGAGGCTCCGTACCCGTTCGCCGCTGCTGAGGGTCGAATAGCAATGCGCCGCGACGGCCGACAGCCCCACGTGGCGAAGCAGGCGGTCGGCCTCGGCCTCCATCTCAGCCGTCGTCGGGTCGTACAGGCCGATGGTGCTGAAGTAACCGGTGAGGACGACTTCCCGGGTGGTGAGGCCGGGGTCAACATCGTACGGCCCGGCCGCCTGGACGAGGCGAATCTCTTTGCGCAGGTCGAGCAGGTTGGCCTCACCGAAGACGCCGCCGAGGACGGTCGCCTCCCCGGCCGTCGGCCAAAGATGACCGGCGAGGATTCGCGTGAGTGTGCTCTTGCCGCTCCCGTTGGGGCCGAGGACGGCCGCACACGCCCCGGCGGGGACGTCCCAATCGACCCCACGCAGAATCCAGCGGCCGTCACGCTGGACGCCGACGCCGCGAAGATGAATGGCGGGAGAGGGCATGGGGGGGAAAGGATGAAGGCGGAAGGTGAGGGATGATGGAACCGTCGAGTGTGCCTCGTTTGGCCTAGAGGGCGGCCATTTCCGGGAAGCGGGCTTTGAGGTCGGAATAGAGCTTGTCGTAGACGGCGTAGGACTTTTCGTAGCGGGCGGCGGATTTCTTGTTCGGGGCGAGTTTGAGCGTCTGGCGAATGGCGCCTTTGCAGGCTTCTTCGACGGTGCCCCAGACGCCGGTGCCGACCCCGGCGAGAAGGGCGACGCCGTATGCGGGGCCTTCGCTCGCGTTGGTCAGAACGATCGGGGCATTGTAGATGTCGGCCTGGAGCGTGCGCCAGAAGTCGCTACGGGCTCCGCCGCCGCTGGCACGGACCTGGGTCGGGGTAACCCCCATGCCGCGCATGATCTCCAGCGCGTCGCGCATGCCGAACGTCACCCCTTCGAGCAGCGATCGGATCATCATCGCGCGCGTGGACCGCGACGTCAGGCCGATCCAGCCGCCCCGGGCGGCCGGGTCGGGGTGGGGGCAGCGCTCGCCGGTCAGATAGGGCAGGAAAAAGAGCCCCTCGCATCCGGGCGGGGCCGATTGGGCCTCGGCGATGAGCAGTTCGTACGGGTCAACCTTTTGTTTGCGAGCGGCCGCCACCTCGGCCTGGCCAAGCTGGTTTCGGAGCCATTGGAAGCTCCCGCCGGCGGAGAGCATGCAGCCGAAGACGCACCACTTGCCGGGGACGGCGTGGCACATCGTATGGACGCGCCCCTCGGGGTCGCGATTGGGCGCATCGGCGTGGGCGAAGACGACGCCGCTCGTCCCCAGCGTCGCGCTGACAATCCCGGCGCTGACGATGCCGTTGCCGACAGCGCCGGCCGCCTGGTCCCCCGCGCCGCCGACGACCGGCGTCCCCTCATTCAGCCCCAGGGCGGCCGCCCCCACGGCGTCGAGCGTGCCGGTCACCTCCGGCGACTCGTAGAGCCGCGGCAAGAGCGCCTTGTCGATGTCCAACAAGCCGAGAAGCTCGTTTGACCACGTTCGCTTCACCACGTCGAGCAGCAGGGTGCCGCTGGCATCACTGACCTCGGTGGCGAAAAGGCCGGTCATGCGGAAACGGATGTAGTCCTTGGGGAGCAGGATCTGGCGGGTGCGCTCGTAGACCTTCGGCTCGTTCTGGCGCACCCAGAGGATTTTGGGAGCGGTGAAGCCGGTGAGGGCGGGGTTGGCGACCCTCTCGATCAGCGCCGCTCGGCCGCCGGCCCTGGATTCGATCTGGTCGCACTGTTCGGCGGTCCGCTGATCGTTCCAGAGCAGGGCCGGCCTCAGGGCCTTGTTCCCTTTGCCGACAAAGACGCTGCCGTGCATCTGCCCTGAAAGGCCGATGCCGCCGACGTCCTGTGGTTTGGCGTTCGCCTTCTTCATGACCGCCTTGGTGGCGGCGCAGGCGGCCTGCCACCAGTCCTCGGGGTTCTGCTCGGACCAGCCGGGTTTGGGGGAGGAGATGGGATGCTCGGCCATCGCCGTGGCGAGGACGGTGCCGTCTTCGTCGCAGAGAAGCGTCTTGGTGCCGCTGGTGCCGATATCAATGCCGAGGAGGTAAGGCATGCGTTTCCTTCCGCGATTTGCGCGCGTCAATCCCTGCCGCCAGCGGGGCCGCCTTTGTCAGGGCCGCCTGGGACGGGGCCGCCTGGGACCGGATCGAGAGTATAGGGAAATTTGGGCGGACGCGAAGCCCATCGATCGCGGGCCGCGCGTTCAGTTGGTCGCCGGCCGCCGTTATCCGGGCGTGGCCCACTTTGTTGGCGCGGTTGAACTAAGAACCTGGGAACGCCGACGTCCTCGTCGGCTCGCGCCTGGCGGCCGCGGGGACGTCTTCGCTCCGGAAATGTGCCCGATCCCCGCCTCTGCCGCGCAGGCCGGTGCCGAACTCACGGCCAGGCCCCGTTATACGACGAGTGGGACAATGTAGTGGCAGACCGCGGCCGGTTCCGGTGCAATGGCGGCCGGCCTGAACGGAGCCTTACATGCCGACGCTTTCCTATCAAACCCCCGACGACTTCCGGACCGAGCACGTCTCCGCGCGGGCCGGCGCGATCCGCAAGTTGCTGGGGAACGGGCACGCCCCGGCGTGGCGTCTGTTCGCGGAACAGAACGGGGCGGAATTTGTCCCCGGGCTACTGGGCGTTGGGCGGCCGCGGATCCGGGCGATGGTCGCCGGGCAGCCGGTGCTGATCGAGCTGTATAACGATCAGCATGGGAGATCGAACGTGCCCCGGACACGGCTTCGGGCGACGGTTGTCATGCGCGGCGGCCATCGGCTAACGATCCGCCGGTCGAACATCTTGGATCGCGTGGCGGGCTGGTTTGGGTTTCAGGGCATCCCGTGCGGCGACCCGGGCTTCGACCGGACGTTCATTGTTCGAGGGGAGCCGCCGGAACGCGTTCGATCGCTCATTGCCGACGCTGGCCTCCGCACAGCGATCGCGAGTGGCGGGCCGTGGAACCGCATCGGGACGGAGCGACAGTGGGTCGTTCGACTGATGTTGGGCCGTGACTCGGGCCTGCGGGCGCCTGCGGACGCAACCGAGAAGACGATGTCGCTCGACGTTGTCACACGGGGGATCGTCCGGAGCCGCGACGAGCTGCAAGACCTCTTCAACATGATGACCGCGCTGCTGCTGAAGCTGACCGCCGACGGGTGGGTCCGATGAGAAGGGCGAGCGCGATCGGAACAGCAGCGTCCGACCCCGAGGCGGGCGTGAGGCACCCGAATGGACGCCGACTGCAAAATAAAAACATTTCCGCGCGGCGGCGGGAAGATATTTCGTTATAAACCGCACTTCGTATTGCAGGCTGAGCGTTGGACGATCGGAGTTTGGCTCCGGCCGCCCGAATGCCCGTCGTCAAAGGGCGGGTAGACGATACGTCTGGCTCATCTGCATGGAGGAATTGACATGACCGCGCGGATTTCAAGAGTGGCCGTTTTGTGCGCCAGTCTCGGCTCGCTCGCTTTCGCGGGACGGTCGCAGGCTGCGGTGTTCCTGTCGCAGTACACCTTTACCGGGACTTCGTTGTCGGCGAATAACGTTGATCCGAACGTCACGTCAAGCGACGTGAGCTTCAACGTTTCGGCACAGGCTTCGATGCCGAACTTCCTCGAAATCACGCCCAACGGCAACGCGACGACCGAGGCCGCGGCCGTGTCGGCCAACGCGTACTACACATTCACCGTCGCCCCGAAGAACTTCATTACGATGAAGCTGACGTCGATCGCGGTGGACGACGCGCAGGCCTACAGCGGCGGCGTCGGGTGGGCACTGCGTTCCAGCGTGGACGGCTTCGCCAGCGACCTCGGTTCGCACACCTCCGGCCTGACCACCTCGCCCACGACCGCGACTCAAACCGTTAACCTGAGCGGCACGTTCCTGACCGGGCTCACTTCGCAGGTGACGTTTCGCGTCTATTCGTTTGGCTCCGCGCCGAGCACGCCGACGACCGTCTTCGACAACCTGACCGTCAACGGCAGCACCCCCGAGCCGGTGGCCCTCCCCGCCCTCGGCGGAATCGCCTTCCTTTGTCGTCGCCGCGCCCGCACCCTCGGGGCGATCGCCTGATTTCAGACAACTCGACCTTTGAGCCCCTCAAGCGGCGGAAGCAACTTCCGCCGCATTTTTTGCGCTCCCCACAAAGAAAGGGGAGACTCCCCTTTTCGCGGCTGAAAATGGGGAGTCTCCCTTTTCTTGGCGGTTAGCCGAGGGTCGCGCGGAGGACGAGGAGGCAGGCGGTGATCGTGACGCAGGAGATGACCGTGGTCCAGAAGACGCAGTCGGCGGCGAGGTCGGCGTCGCCTCCGACCTCGAGGGTCAGGAGCAACGTGGTGACAGCCGTGGGGACGGCGGAGGTGAGGATGAGCAACTCGGCCGGCCATGGCCAAAGGTCCAAGGCGGGGATGCCCAGGCGATGGAAGCCGTAAAGGAGTGCGGCCATCTGGATCGGCCCGAAGGCGAGGCGCAGGATGACGGCCATCGAGACCGGCCGCCATCGCGGCCAGCGCGGGTTGACTGCGAGCTGAGCGCCGAGCGTCACCAGCGCCGTGGGGACCAGGCCCTTAGAGAGGTAGTCGGTGGTGGCGGCGATCAGGATCGGCACGCCACCGTGTTCACGCGCCCACCAGCGGGCGATCAGGGCGGCCGTGATCGTGGGGATCGTAGGCAGGCGCCACAGCGCCTTGAGCCCCCCAAGCAAGTCTCCGCTGCCGGCCCAGGATGCGATTGTTAGACCGACGGTGAACGTCAGCAGGTTGAGGCTGAAAACGACAAAGGCCTGAACGGCCGCCCCATCGCGATCGTCTACCCCGGCCGCGGCAGGCGCCGTCAAGCCGGCCCGATTGGGCTCCTCGCCCGTGCCCTGGGTGATGCCCGTCGCTGCTTTTGGAGCGTTCGTCGGCGCCGTCGCCACGGCCAGCGGGGCAGCACCGGACGGGAACGCCAGGGCCGCAAGGGGCAGGCCATAGTTCCCGCTGTTGTAGAACATCACCGCCATGGCGATTGCGGCAAGGGTTCGCGGATTCACCCGCAGCACCCGGCCGATGCCCCAGACGACGCCGCCCAGCGTCGCCACCTGGATCACCGAGATCAGGATCACCCCGCCCATCGCCGCGGCCGACAGCGAACTGCGGCTCACCTGGTCGAACAAAAACGCCGGCGTGAACAGATACAGGTTCAGCTTTGACAGCGTGCCCACATCAATCCTGAACTTGCGGCGCATGATCGCGCCCAGCAGGATCAACAGCAGGATCGGACCGAGAATATTCAGTAGGATGGGGCGAATCATGACTCGGGGACGAGCGGGGGGCCGGACGGCGGAACGATCTGAACGTTTGTGCGGCCGGGGTCATCGCATGATCGGCCGCCTGCCGAGGCGTTCACGGCTCGGCGTTGTCCTTTCCTTCGGCCTTCATCCCCTTCGACATCTTTGCCGCCCGGGCCCGCAGGACCTGGCCCACCCAGATGACACGCCAGGTGTGGGGCGACAGCAGGCTTGCGATGACTCTCGGTGACAAGACGATCGACCGGGCGACGGCGAGGGCCAGGCGCGCGGCGGTGATGGGACGGCCGCGTCGCAGGGCGACCAGGGCGTCATGAGCGTCCAGGTTGCACCGTTCCAGTTGAACGTAAGCCGGAACGCCGTGGCCGTGCCGCGCGAGGATGCGCTCGATCTCGTCAAGGCGGTCGCGCCCGCCGGTCGCGGTCTTGTTTTCGCTTAGCCAGCGATAGCGGGCGAGTTCCCGCGGAAGATAGGCGACGCGATAGCCACCGGCCGCGAGGCGGAGCCAGAGGTCGTAGTCCATCGCCCAATGCGCGGCGGGGTCCAGCCCGCCGACCGCCGCAAACGCCGACCGCCGGAAAAAGGCGGCCGGCTGGACAATGAAGTCCGAGTAGTACCGAAGCCGCCGCGGGCTCCAGGGCTCGACATGGGCGCACCGCGCGATCGTGCGGCCGCCGGCGTCGATATAGGTCGCATCGCCATAAACCAGCGCCACATCCGGGTGCGCGGCGAAGTATTCCGCGACAACCTTCAGCGCGCGGGGGCGTAGGTGTCGTCGGCGTTCAGCCAGCCGAGGATTTCCCCTTCGACGATCGAGAAGCCCTTGTTGATCGCGTCGGATTGCCCCTGATCCGCGCGAGACCCACTGCAAAGCGGAGCCGAACGATTGAAGGACCTCAATCGTCTCGTCCGTCGAGCCACCGTCCATCACGACATAGTCAACCCGCGGCGCGTTCTGCGACAGGACCGATCGGACCGCATCGGCGATGTAACGGCCCGTGTTGAACGACGGCGTCACGATGGCGAGCCGCGGCCCAGGCTCTAAGGCGGAGTTCCCTGCAAGGATTGGTCGTTCGCTGTTGGTCATACCTAAATTAGTGGGCCGTTCCAAGGAACATTGCGGGTGCGCGACGGTGTCATCCGACGTGCCACCAGTGCCCTTACCGGCGGGCTTTCTGTGCGGTCGGCAACACCGCCGGTGAAGGCACCGGCGCCACTTTCGTTCGCGTGCCTCACTCCACACTCCATTTGGAACGACCCACTGGCTTGGTTCGTCGCCCCGAAGCGGCAGGCCGGGGAGGCGAACTTATACCGGTTGGCGGCCGGTCGTGCGCCATCGGTTGAACAACCCGCCGGGCGGGATGACGGGGTCGTACGGAGACGCGCCGGTGATCGCGTGGATCGATTCGTCGATCGGCGGCCGGCGGGTAGATTGGGCAGGCAAATGGGTGAATTGACTCCGCCGCAGCTTCTGTTCATCGTCCGGCAGCACTTGGAGGCGGGCCGATTGCAGGAGGCCGACGACCTCTGTCGCCGCCTGCTCGCCGAGCGCCCGGGCGATGCGGCCGCACTGCACCTTGCGGGGATTTTGGCCACGCGAAGCGGTCGGCCCGGGCCGGCCGAATCATTCCTGCGCCGCGCGGTCGAGGCGGCGCTCGCGAACCCTGCGCCGCGGTTGGACCTCGCCCGGCTCCTTCGACGCGCGGGCCGGCTCGACGAAGCCATCTCAGAGTTCTGTGCCGCACTCGCTTGGCAGGAGGTCCCCACGGCGCGCGTGGAGCTCGCGAGCGCCTTCCGCGACGCGGGCCGCTTTGGCGAGGCGATCGAACTTCTCGAGCGGTCGCTGGAGCTTACGGGGGCTGACGGGCTGGTCGAGCTGGGGGAAGCGCTGATCCAGACGAACCGCATTGTGGAGGCCGCCGCCCGATTGGAGGAGGCGCGGGCGGGGCTGTCCGAAAGGCCGGCGTTATCGCCGGAGCTCCTGGTGCGGCTCGCGTCAGGGCTGCAGGCGTGCGGGCGCTTGGAGGCGGCGATTCTCGTCTATGACCGCCTCTTGTCGGCCGAGCCCGAAATGGCGGCGGCGCGGGTCGGGATGGCTGCGGCCCTGCGCACCACGGGCCGAGCCGCCGAGGCGGCCGAGCTGGTTCAGAAGGTGATCGCGGACGACCCTTCCCACGCGCCGGCGTTCGCCGAACTTGGCGATTGCCTGTTGGAGCTGGGGCATCCGGAGCAGGGGCTTGAAGCTTACGAGCGTGCGCTGTCGCTCGCGCCGGGCGATGCCACAATCGAAAGCCGGGTTGAGGCGCGGTTGCTGCTGCGGCGCGCCGAGCAGGCAAGCATCACCGCCTGCCTCGCCGATATCGCGCGATCTCCGGAGAGTGCCCACGCCTATTGCGGCGCGGGCGTGGCCTTGCAGCGGTCCGGCGACTTCGACGCCGCGCTGAAAGCCTATGCGGCCGCGTTGTCGCTCGATCCGGGCCACGCGCCTGCCCTCAACAACCTGGGGCTGGTCCTGCGCGACGCGGGCCGGTTGGAGGATGCGCTGGCCTGTTGCCGCCGGGCGGCCGAGCTTGCCCCCCAGTCGCCTACATGCCACGCCAACCTGCTCTATCTGATGCATTTTCACCCCGAATGCGACGCGGCCGTCCTGAACGCGGCGCATTCCCAGTGGGGTCGCCGTTACGCCGACCCGCTGACTCCCTCCCCTCAAGAGGCGATCGCCAACACGTCGTGCGGATGGCACGTCGGCCGGCAACAACGGCTACGGGTGGGGTACATCTCGCCGAACCTCCGCCTGCACCCGGTGGGTCGATTCCTCCTTCCCTTGTTCGAGGCAAGAGACGCGGCGCGACAGGAGGTTTACGTCTATTCGTCGCTCGCGCAACACGACTTCATCACGGCAAGGCTCAAAGAGAAGACGGACATTTGGGTCGAGGCCGGCTCGTGGTCGGATGCGGAGCTGGCCGAGCGGATCGAAGCCGATGGGATCGACGTGCTGGTCGATCTCACGCTGCACATGGCCGATGGCCGCCTGCTCGCGTTCGCACGAAAGCCGGCGCCGGTTCAGGTGTCGTACCTGGCGTACTGCTCGACGACCGGGGTGAAAGCGATCGATTATCGTCTGACCGACCAATGGCTCGACCCGCCGGGAACAGGCGGTCATGGCTTTGTCGAGCGGCCGCTATACCTGTCGCGCTATTGGTGCTACGCGCCGGGGCTCCCGACTCCTTCGGTCAGCCCATTGCCTGCGATGTCGCGGCCGCACTTTACTTTCGCGAGCCTCAACAGCTTCGGGAAGGTGACGCCGGCCGCTCTGGGGGTGTGGGCGCAGATCCTTCGCCAGACCGCGCCAAGCCGGCTGCTCATCCACGCGCGGCGGGGCGCACATCGCGATCGGGCGCTGCGGAGGTTCGAGGCGGAAGGGGTCGATCCGTCGCGCATCGAGTTCTTCGACATGCTCTCCATGCCAAAGTATTTCCAGCTTCATCGTGCGATCGACCTGGCGCTGGACCCATTCCCTTACCCGGGCGGGACGACCACGTGCGACGCGCTGTGGATGGGCGTGCCGACGGTAAGCCTGGTTGGGGCGCTCCCGTTCACGCGGAGCGGTCTGAGCATTCTGTCGGCCGTGGCGTTGGAAGGCCTGGCGGTTGACACAGTCGAAGCGTACGTGCGAACGGCCGCCGAGCTGCGCAACGATCTGCCTCGTCTCGCGTCGATCCGGACGATGCTGCGCGACCGTATGCTCGGCTCTCCGCTGATGGACGCCCAGGGTTTCGCGCGAAGTGTAGAGGAGGCGTTCGAGTCGGTTCGCATGAAATGACCGCGGTCTGCGACCGGGGTTCGCTCGGGGGGCGCAGTCTTCGACAATGAGATGGTTGGGCGAGTCTTGCTGGGTCCAGCCTGGCCCAGTGGACCGTTCCACGGAAGATCGAGGGTGCGCGGCGGTGCCGTCCAACGTGCCACCGGTGCCCTCACGGTGCCCTCACCGGCGGGCTCTTTGTGCGGTCGGAAACCGCCGGTGAGGGCACCGGCTGCACTTTGATTCGCGGGGGAATAGTCCCTGATTTCGACGAACTGGCCCAGTCCACTAAAGCGTGAAGCCGGCGGCCGTCGCGTCGTCGTAGAACATTTTGACGGTTTCGAGGGAATAGGCGTCGAGTGATTTGCCGACGAGCGGCAGCTTCTTCAGCAGGTCGTGGGTGACGGTGATGATATGGCAGCCGACGGCGTCGGCCTGGAAGATGTTGAGCAGTTCGCGCGGGCTGGCCCAGATGAGCTGCTGGTTGGGGAACGGACGCAACGCCTCGACAGCGGCCCGCATCACCGGGACCGGGTCGCGGCCGGTGTCCGCCAGGCGTCCGGCGAAGACGGAGATGTAACTCTCCACACCGCCGCCCAATGCTTCGCTGACCTCGCGCGCCTGGGAGAGCGTCATCAGGGCGGTGACGTTCTGCTTGACGCCGGACGCGGCCAGCCGGCGCACCAGCGGAAGGCTGCTTTGCCCGCGCGTGTTGGTCACAGGGATCTTCACGAAGACGTTGGCCCCCCAGGAGCTGATCTCGATCGCCTGGCGCTCCATTTCGGCGAAGTCGTCCGAGAAGACCTCGAAGCTAACGGGCTTGTCCACGATCCGCGCGAGGATGTCGCGGGCGAAGCCGCGGTAGTCATTAATGCCGGCCTTTCTCATCAGGGTGGGGTTGGTCGTCAACCCCGCGATCAGGGGCTTGGCGGCCATCTCAAACATGCCGGCCCGGTCGGCTCCGTCGGCGAAGATTTTGACTTTCAAGGCCGACACCGTGGGTTGAGCCGCTTCGGCGGCCTCGCCCGCGGCCGTCGCGCGAAGGGTCATGGAGACGGGCCAGGGGATGCCGGCCGACGACCGCTTAAACGCCGCGATGGCGTCGGCCAGGTCGGCCGAGGCGACTTCGAGCGTGTCGATGGGGTCGGCAACGGCCGAGAGGGTGCGGTTCATGCGGTCTCCGATCGAGGGCGTCCGCCATCCGGCCCCGTCATGCTCGGACGGGCCGGCGTGGCGATGCCGGGGGCCTGCCGCGCCTCAACCCATCGCAGGATGACGCGGGCGGCCTCCAATAGATCGGCAACTCGGGCGTCTGGCTCGCACCGGTTACTCTGACTGTAGGGCCGATCGACAAGGAACGTCCGGCAACCCGCCGCCCGCCCGGCCGCGATATCGCCCCAGCGGTCGCCGACCATGAAGCTGTCCGACAGGGAGACTCCAAGCTCTCGCGCAGCATCCAACAGCATTCCCGGCTTTGGTTTACGACAGAGACAGCCGTCCCCGTTGTCGTGGAAACAGCAGTAGACGGCGGCCAGTGGAAGGGCCCGTTGCACCGCGTGGTTGATCGCTTGGACCGCATCGCGGGTTTGGGTGCCGCGCGCGACGTCGGGCTGGTTGGTGACGACAATCAGGGGCAGGCCCGCGTCCGCGAGCATCGCGCAAGCATCGGCGACGCCCGGAAGGATTTCCAGATCGGCGACGGTTGCCGGCGGGTAGGGCGTCCCGTCGCGAACGGTCGTGCGATTGAGCACGCCGTCGCGGTCAAGGAAAACGGCCGCCCGGCCGGTCGCTGGCGGAGGAGTCGGGGAAAGGTGGGGCATTGGGGGGCGTTACGACTCAAGGAGACTGTACGAGTGAACGCCCCTAACGAGCCGCGCCCGTTAGTTAGGAAGCGGGCAGTCGCCGTACGCGGCGACTGATCTGCCGCTGAATGCGAGAACCTTCGTCGGCACGACAGTCGATATTGAGCCGGACGTCAACGGCCTCCCGGCCCGAGAACGAACCACACCTCGAGCGACTCGGTCGCCGGGTACGGCGACTGCCCGCTTCCTGACGGGCGCGGCTCGTTTGTGGCGCTCGCATCGACGGGGCGACTCAACAGACCGCTGATTCCCACTTCGTCTGCTGGGCCTTGAGCGCCGGGTGCGACACCAGCAGGTGCCAGATCGTCGCCTGGAAGCTTTCGGAGTGGGGGGTGATGTTGTCCGGGTTGACCGTCGGTACGATGACGCACGCATCGGCCGCCTGGGCCGTATAGCCGCCGTCGCGGCCGACGATCCCGCAGACCCGCGCCCCGACTTCCTTCGCATACTGCACCGCCCGCACCAGGTTCGGGCTGATATTCTTTTCGACGCTCCCGCCGCCGACCGACAGGATGAAGACAACGTCGTTCGATTGGAGCCGGCTTCCCTTCAGCCAGTTGATGAAGACATCCGCCCAGCTCTCGTCGTTCACTCGAGCCGTCAACTCGGAAACGTTGTCGGTGGGGGCGTATGCTTCGAAGCCGGCGATCTTCCGGAAGTCGTTCACCGCGTGGCTCGCGTTGGCGGCCGACCCACCGACGCCGAGAAAGAACAGCCGCCCGCCGCGCGACCGGGCGTCCACCAACTCCCGCACGACGCGATCGATCGCCGCCACGTCAAGCCTGGCCACGATCTGGGTCACTTCGTTCAGGTAGTCGGTTGTGAAAGACAAGCGTCGAACTCCAATTGGTTATGATGTCGCAGCTTTTGTAGCAGGCACAGTCCGTGTGCCGTAGCCCGCCTCAGACGATTGCGAGAGGCGAGCGGACGGCACACGGAGTGCGCCTGCTACGTGCGGCTGGTCATCGCCGCCAGGTAAGCCCGCGCCTCCTCCAGCGCCGCCGGCGTGCCAATTTCGTAGAAACGCTGCGACACTTCAAAGCCGATCATGCTTCGCTCGGCGACCAGCCCCGAGTACAGGACGGCCAGATCCGCCGGGCGATCCGTCGGGAGACGATCTATCACCCCGCGCCGTAACAGCGCCGCGCCGTAGTCGATATGCTCCATCTCGGGCACTGTCTGTCGCTTATCATAACGGACAAGCTGCCCGTCGCGGAAGATGACGTTGCTCCGGTCCCATCGATTCTCGTTCCGGAGAACGGTCATCAGGCCCAGCGCGTCCGAGGCGAGGAAGCGATCGAGAACGGCCGCGTAGTCGATATCCATGTACGAGTCGCCGTACATGACCCAGAACGGGGCGTCCGGCATATCCCCCAGCAGCCTGGCGGCCGCCGCCCGCACCAGCGCGCCGCCGGTCCCCATCAGTTGATCGCCGTCGAAGCTGTATCTCAGTTCCATCCCATATCGGGCCCCGTCGCCGCAGTGGGCTTGAACCTGCTCGCCCAGATACCCCAGGCACAGGACGACCCGCCGGATGCCGTTGCGGGCGAGGAGGCTGAGCTGATGATCGACGAAGGGGGCCCCGGCGAGATCAACCAGCGCCTTGGGGATCGTCTGGGTGACCGGCCGCAATCGAGTGGCCAGCCCGCCAGCAAGCAAGGCAACGGGAGTGGTTGTGATATTGGGCATCACGTCGGGTTCGGGGCTCTTGAAAGCAGTCACTTGGCTACTGGATGACAACCTTGGTGCCTTCGAAGTCGAAGCGGAACCGGACCTCGCGAAGGCCGGCGCGGGTCATGGCGCGGCGGAGGCGGGTCTTGTCTTCGGCGTAGAACATGAGGAAGCCGCCGCCGCCGGCGCCGATCAGCTTTCCGCCGAGTGAGCCGTTTTCCATCGCCAGGGCGTACCAGGAATCGATGTCGGGGTTGCTCATGCCGCCGGAGCGTTTCTTCTTGTGCTCCCAGTGGACGTTCATCAGCTCGCCGAACTTCGGCAGGTCGCCGACTTCGAGGGCTTCCAGGCTCTGATAGCCAAGCTCTTTCACGAAGTGAAGGTTGTCGGTCATCTCCTTGTCGCTTTGGCGGCTCTTGTCGTCCTGGTCCTTGAGGATCTTGCCGGCCGCCCGGCTGTAGCCGGTGAAGAAGAGCAGGAGATTGTCCTCAAGGTTATAAAGCGTCTCGATATCCACCTTCAGCGGCGTCGCCTCGACGTGGCCGTTCGGGAGGAACTGGAAGCACGTCAGCCCGCCATAGGCGGCGATGTACTGGTCCTGCTTGCCGATCGGCTCTTTCAGCTTTTCGATCTCGATGGAGCAGGCCTGTTCCGCCAGCGCCTGGGGGTGGACGAGGTTCTTGCGATACGCATGGAGCGCCTTGAGCAAGGCGGTGGTGAACGAGCCGCTCGATCCGAGCCCGGTGCCCGCGGGGATGTCCGCCATGCTGGTGATTTCGAGGCGCGGGTCGGTGATGCCGACCATGTGCAACGCCTCGCGGACGATCGGATGCTGCACCTCGTCAACGCTCTTCACCTGCTCCATCTTGGAATACTTGATGATCAGACCCGCCTGGAACGTCTGGTGAAGGGTGATGTAGACGAACTTATCGATCGCGGCCGCGATCAGAAAGCCGCTGTGCTTCTTGTAGTAAGAGGGAAGGTCGGTCCCTCCTCCACCGAGGCTGATGCGCAACGGGCTGCGAGTGATGATCATGAGGTTGCTCCCGCCGAAGGAGATCGGCAGTCGCCATCATCGGCGGAACAGGCTTCCGTACGGGAGCGATCGACAGGGGTCGCGTGAGGCCGGGCGGCTTGCGTGTCAGACATAAGGGAGAGCTCCCTTCTCCGCGGCCGACAGTCCGATAAGCAGGTCAGCCAGCGCCGTGGCGACGGCCTCAAAATACGCGAGGCCCTTGGCGGCCGTTGCGTGGCGCGGGTCGCCGCAGCCGGTGTCCGGGTGAGATTTGGACCAGGGCCTGGGGGACCAGACGCCGGCCTGCCGGATGCCGGCGACTTCAAACGGCCGCGTATCGCCGGGTCCGGCCTGCGACAGGGTCACCCAATCGGGCGCGAGGTGCAACAGCAGGCTGGTTTCCATATCGCCCGCATGGTCGCCGGGGTCGTCGAACGTGGCGCGCAGGACGTCCGGGGCCATCTGGTAGAAGTTCGCCAGGACGATCAGCATGCCGGTTTGGAGTTGAACATCGCGAATCAGCGGCCGAAAATCGTTCCCGCCGTGACCGTTGACGATCACGAGTCGGTCAATGTTCTGGCGCTTCAGCGACGCGGCGACATCGGAGAGGATCGCCAGGGCGGTCGCGGTGCTGATGCTGATCGTGGCGACCTGGTCAAGCTGTTGCGAGTCGTTGCCGAACGGAATGGCCGGCAGGACGATGGGGCGCGCCCCTTTTTCGTAGGCGATCGCGGCCGCTCGCGCGGCGATGCCGGCCGCCTCGATCACATCGGTTCCATGGGGCAAGTGGTAGTTGTGGGCCTCCGTCGCGCCCCAGGGAAGCACGGCGACGTTCGGCCGATAGTCCAGAAGCTGCCGATAGTTCGATTCGTGAAGAAGATAGGGGCGGGGGGACATGGCCTCCTCGGTTGCGGGATCGGCCCGGGCGTGGAGGGCCGTGGGAATGTTACTCGCTCGACGTCTCCTCCTGTAGCGCGGCGGTTAAGCCAACCGGAGCGCGGGGGCGATCATATCGTTTCACACCGACGGACGCGTCAAAACAACCGACGCGTCGAAATTGACAGTATTCGGGGAGCGGGTTAGTTTGACGCTACCGCGCCCGAGTTGTGCGAAACTTGGGAGGCGCGCGTCCGAAGCCGTGGGATGACGGGCTGCGACGCCGGTCCCCGCCGGGTGCCTGGACTGCTGGAGTCCGCGTTTTTGCCAATCGGCGTTCCGCCAGAAGCGTTCAATGGAACGCATTGAACGTGCGGGCCGCCGGTGGTTGAAGCCCGCACTCCTCTCCCCACTCCGGCAAATTGCGATCTCGGCCGATTCCCTCGATCCATGGCGTTCAGCGCGCCTCGGGTTGGCGCTTACCTGCTCGGTTCCGAGTGGACGCGCTCCCGTTTTTTCTTGGCGATCGCCCCGGCTCGCTCGGACGCCCTTAGCTCCGACGTGACCAGCTGAAGGACTTGCCCGTTCGATCTGTCCCTTCACTCGATTGGTGCCGCTTGACGCCCGAACTTCAGCAGCGAGCCGAAAAGGTCCTCCAATACACCTTTCGCAACCCTGACCTGCTCAAGGAAGCGCTGACCCACGCATCCATCGCCGACAACCGGCTCGACAGCAACGAGCGGATGGAATTTCTCGGCGACGCGGTCCTCGACCTGATCGTCTGCGAGGCCCTCTACCGCAAGTTCCCCAGCTTCAACGAAGGGGACCTGACCAAGATTAAGTCGGCTGTCGTCTCCCGCCGCACCTGTGCCGAGGTGAGCAACGAAACCGGGCTCACCGACTTGCTGATCATCGGGAAGGGGATCAGCTCGCGCAGCGCCATGCCCAGCAGCCTGGCGGCCGCCGTTTACGAGTCGATCGTCGCGGCCGTTTATCTCGACGGCGGGTTTGAGGTCGTCAAAGAATACGTCCTTCGCACGATGCAGCCCAAGATTGAGGAGATCTCCGGCAACAGCCACCAGCAGAATTACAAGGCCGTGCTTCAACAGCACGCGCAAAAAATCCTCGGCGCGACGCCGATCTACGAGCTGCTGGACGAAAAGGGCCCCGACCACAGCAAGTGCTTCGAGGTCTGCGTCGAGATCGGCGGCCGCCGATTCACCCCCGCCTGGGGCCCGAACAAGAAGATGGCCGAACAAAAGGCCGCACTCAAGACTCTTCAGGACCTGGGCGTGATGCGGGAAGACGAAGTGGACGAAGCGATCGAAGAAGTTGACAGCGAAGCCGAGAACCTCGCGGAGTGATAGCGCGGAACGGCGGCTGGCACCGTTTCATGCGGTGTGCGCCACGCCCTATGTGTTGGCGACACCGGCCCGTCGGATCAATTCCTCCCTGAACTCTTCAAAGACGGCATCCGATTCGAAGTGCGCGCGGATCAGGCTTGCCTTGCCGTCCGCATGCACGATGGTCAGGAAGTGTTGACGATGGACGGTCGTGGTGAAAAGCCGACGGATGTCGCCGTAACGGATCAACTTTGTATGAACGGACAGGGGCGTCCGGGGCACCTGGACTCCGTCGTGCCCGAGCACGACGTTCCGCGGGTTCAGGAGGCCGGCGACCCCGAAAAACACCCCGGCGACCACGAACAGCAACGAAGCCGCCGCTAAAGCCCGGTAGAACTGCGTCGCCTGGTGAGGTGACAGCTCGATCAGGCCCTCGATCAGCAAGCGCCGCTGGTTGGTCAACGCCTCATGTCGGAGGACGGCCCCGCAGACACCGAAAAAGGCTACGGCGAGGATCAGACGCATCAAGCGTGGGCGATAGCGGAAGGTGCGATCCACGATGGCTCCCGTCCTGCACTTTCAATGGGGGATGTTGGCTTAGGGGGTCGGCTGAATCCCCAGGTCTTGCGTCGTGAAAAGGCTTTCAAATTCGTACCCGGCCGCCTCGATGTTGGCGCGGGCGCCCTCCAGACGATCGATCGCGCCGAGCATCTTGATGACCTTGGCCCCGGCCGCCTCCAGGCTCTTGGCGGCTTCGACGATCTGGCCGCCGGTGGTCAGGATGTCCTCGATAATCACGACCCGGTCGCCGGGCTTGAGCACGCCTTCGACGATCTTGCCGCTCCCATACCCCTTCTTCTGATTGCGAACCAGGACGAACGGCAGCCCGCTGGCCATCGACGTGGCGGCCGCCAGAGCCACCGCGCCCAGCTCTGGCCCGGCCAGGCGGTCCACGCCGGCGGGGAGCCTCTCGGCAAAGCGCTTGCCGAGGGCCGCGAGGATGTCAGGCTGAGTTTCGAAGAGATATTTGTCCAGGTAGTAGTTGCTCGTGCGGCCGCTGCGAAGAATGAACTCGCCGCGAAGCAGGGCGACCTCGGCAATCCGACGAGCCAGCGCTTCACGGGTCAATTCGGGATGGGCGGGAAGGGGGGCGTTGTTGCTCATTCGACGCCATATTCCGGCGATCGGGTGAAGCCGTCAAATCCCCCGCGTCCGGCCCGTTTATCGTTCTTGGGCCGAGCCCGGTAACGGGCCGTTTTTGCGTGGACTAAGCCGCCGCCGCGAGTTAGGATCGTGAGAACACGGGCGGAGGGGATTTCGATCACAGGCGAGGCGGGATGATAGGTCCCCCGGCGGTTCTTTCCGCCGGCACCGTGCCACGCGCCGCATGGGGCCTGGCAGCGGGGTCGCCGCGTGCGGAACGCCGTTGCCGGGAGCCAGACCTTTCGGACGGTGGGTCACTGGCGCCAAGGCTCGGCCACCTGGGCACTGAAGAGAATGCGGGACGAAGCCCGATAGGGATGTGAATGGCGGGTTCCTCGCCGCGCGACGAAGCGGCCGATTCGAACGCGTTGGCCGCCAGCTTCCGGCCGATCGCCTTCCGGCTGCCCCTACGGGAGCGCCCTTCCGACGCAACGGGCAACCCTGTTCGATGCGGCGGACAAGCCAATGCGACGCCCTCGCGGAAATCCGCGACCCGCCCGCTCTGTTCTTTGACTCGTCATGCTCTTCCCGGCGCTCCGCCGCGGCTCTGCCGACTTTCCGGATCACGAATCTTCGCGGAGCGTCCGCGAGCCCACGCTGGCTTGCCCGTTGGGTCGATTGCACCCGTCCGTCATTGTTTGCGTGACGTATAATGAAGGTGGGCGTCAGACAACCGTCGGGCGCCGGCACGTTGGGGGGCGCGATCCTGGGACTGAAGCCCCTGCGGCGGCGACCAGGCTCGCGAAAAGGAGATGACAGCGGCCGCGGGCCTTAACCCCGGCCGTGCGTCGCAAAGCCGCACAGGAGTCGGAGATCGGCGCCCTTGCCGAGCTTTACGGAGCACCCATGGCCGTGACCAAACCAAACCCCCTGCTAAGCATTATCGATCGCCGGCTCGACGTGTCCCATTTCCGTGAGCAGCACTGGGAAGGGACGTTTGGCGAATACCTCGACATCGTCACCGAGAACCCCGCCGTCGCCCGCAACGCCTTTCAGCGTGTCTACGACATGATACTGTCGTATGGCTCCGAGCCGTACACGCACTTCAAGCAGGATTACGTCCGCTACCATTTCTTTGGCGACCCTGTGGACAAGGGGACGGACGCGATCTTCGGACTGGAGCGGCCGCTGACGCAGCTCGTGGACTTCTTTAAGTCGGCCGCCCAGGGGTACGGCACCGAGAAGCGCATCCTTTTGCTGCACGGGCCGGTTGGCTCGTCCAAGAGCACGATCGCCCGGCTCCTGAAGAAGGGGCTTGAGTCGTACTCAAAGATCGACGTCGGCAAGTGCTTCACGTATTCGTGGCGGCTCCCGCATCGTGCGGGGAGCGACGAGGTCGAGCAGTACCTTGATTGCCCGATGCACGAGGAGCCTCTGCTGCTCGTGCCGGCCGAGGCGCGGAAGGACGTGCTGGAGACGATCAACGAGAAGCTGCCTGACGGCCGCAAGATCAGGCTCTACGGAGAGGTCTGCCCCTTCTGCCGCAAGATCATGGGGGACCTGCTCGACCAGTACGATGGCGACTGGCGGAAGGTGATGGATCACGTCAAGGTGAAGCGGCTGATCCTGTCCGAGAAGGATCGGCGCGGCATCGGGACGTTCCAGCCCAAGGACGAAAAGAACCAGGACAGCACCGAGCTGACCGGCGACATCAACTATCGCAAGATCGCCGAGTATGGCTCCGACTCCGACCCCCGCGCCTTCAACTTCGACGGCGAGCTGAACGTCGCCAACCGCGGGATCGTTGAATTCATCGAAGTGCTCAAGCTCGACGTCGCCTTCCTGTATGACCTGCTCGGGGCGTCGCAGGAGCACATGATCAAGCCGAAGAAGTTCGCCCAGACCTATATCGATGAGGTCATCCTCGGCCACACGAACGAGCCGGAGTACAAGAAGCTTCAGGGCAACGAGATGATGGAGGCGTTCCGGGATCGGACGATCAAGATCGACGTCCCCTACAACACGCGCCTTGGCGACGAGATCAAGATCTACATGAAGGATTTCGGCCCCGAGCGGGTGAAGGGGATGCACATCGCCCCCCACACGATCGAGGTGGCGGCGATGTGGGCCGTGCTGACGCGGCTGGCCGAGCCGAAGAAGGCGGGGATCACCAAGCTCCAGAAGATGAAGCTGTATGACGGCAAATCGATCCCCGGCATGACCGAGGACAGCATCAAGGAGCTGAAGGAAGAGGCGCCGCGCGAAGGGATGCATGGCATCAGCCCGCGCTATATCCAGGACAAGATCTCGAATGCCCTGGTTAGCCACCAGGCCCAGCTCGAGAAGGCGATCAACCCCTTCATGGTGATGAACGAGCTGGAGTCGGGCCTGAGCCATCACTCCCTGATTACCGACGAAGAGCTGAAGAAGGAATACAAGGAGATCCTGGCCGTTGTTCGCGAAGAGTATGAGGACGTGCTCAAGGGGGAGGTTCAGCGGGCGATCAGCGCCGACGAGGACGCGATCAAGCGGCTGGCGACCAACTACATCGAGAGCGTCCGGGCGTATACGCAGCACGAGCGCGTACGGAACCGGTATACCGGCCGCGACGAAGAGCCGGATGAGCGGCTCATGCGGTCGATCGAGGAAAAGATCGACATCCCCGACAGCCGAAAGGACGATTTCCGGCAGGAGATCATGAACTACATCGGCGCGCTGGCGCTGGATGGGAAGAAGTTCGAATACAACACCAATGCGCGTCTTCTCAAGGCGCTGGAATTGAAGCTCTTTGAGGATCAGCGCGACACCATCAAGCTGAAGAACCTGGTCAGCAGCGTCGTGGATGACGAGACGCAGCAAAAGATCGACGTGGTCAAGCAGCGGCTGATCAAGTACTTCGGTTACAACGACACCAGCGCCACCGACGTGTTGAACTATGTCGCGAGCATCTTCGCCCGCGGAGACTCTAAGCAGGATGACTAGTGGTCCGTTCCAGGCAAGATCGCGGGTGCGCGGTGATGCCATCCGACGTGCCGCTGGTGAGGGCACCGGCGGTACTTTGATTCGCGAGCACACCCGCTGATTCAGATGGAGCGGCCCACGAGGCCGTGCCTGAGGGTTCAATTGCCGCGGCCGTAGCACTATGAGCCTGACCCGCACCACCCGACGTTCGGGCCTGACGCTGATCCTGCTGGGGCTGGTCGGCGCCGCCTTCTTCTGGCTGACCGACCCGCGGTACGGCCCGGACCTGTCGCTGGCGATGCCGCTCTATGACCCGCGACATTGGCTGGCGCTGCTCCGTGGTTCGCCGGCGAACCCGATTGACGCAGCGAATGAAGCGGCCGTCGCCACGGCCGTTGGGCTCGCGGGATCGGCGTTCGTTTTGCTTGTCGGGTTTTACCTGTTGTCCCGCCGGACGATTTAGAACTACGTCGCTATGCGTGTGCCGCAGCATTAAGGAAATTCGAAGTCCGAAGCACGAAATCCGAAGGAATGATGAGAAAAAGGAGAAACCGGATGGGATCGGCCGCGGCGATTTTCGGGTTGTCTATTTTTGAGCTTCCTTGAGTTTGAAGCTTTGGATTTCTCCTGTTCGCAAGGATTTAGGGGTTGTCCAACGCTGTAGTGTTAGAAGGGCGCAACAGGCGATCGCCTCTGCTACAGATGGAAAGCGCGTATGGTCCTGAAGATCGAGAAAGATCACCAGCGGTTCCGGCAGATCGTCAAAGGCCGGATCCGTGAAGACCTGCGCAAGTTCCTCACCAAAGGCGAGTTGATCGGCAAGGAGGGGAAGCACCTGATCTCGATCCCCGTCCGGGGGATCGAATTGCCCCATTTTCGCTACGGAGACAACTCGAGCGGCGTCGGCTCCGGCGATGGCAAAGAAGGCGATTCCCTCGGCAAAGGCCAGCCCGGCCAGGGGAAAGGGCAGGGCGGCACCGACGCCGGCCAGCACCTGATGGAAGTGGACCTGACGCTTGACGAACTGGCCGACATCCTTGCCGAAGAGCTGAAGCTCCCCCGCATCGAGCCCAAGGGGAAGCACCGCATCACCACCGTGCGCGACAAGTACAGCGGGATTCGTCAGGTCGGGCCGGATTCGCTTCGGCACTTCAAGCGGTCGTTCAAGGAAGCGCTCAAGCGGCAGATCATGTCGGGCGGGTACGACCCGGAAAACCCGGTCATCATCCCGCAGAAGAAGGACATCCGCTATCGAAGCTGGAAAGAGGTCCGCAGCCCTCAATCCAACGCGGTGATCATTTTTATGATGGACGTCTCCGGCTCGATGGGGGAAGAGCAGAAGGAGCTCGTCCGCCTCGAAAGCTTCTGGATCGACACCTGGCTGCGGAAGAACTACGAAGGGATCGAGAGCCGCTACATCGTCCACGACGTCAGCGCCAAAGAGGTGGACAAGCACACCTTCTACCACCTGCGCGAAGACGGCGGGACCAAGATCAGCAGCGCGTTCAAGTGCGCCAAGTCGCTTCTCGACGCCCACTACAGCCCCGACGAGTGGAACATCTACCTGTTCCACTTCAGCGACGGCGACAACAGCAGCGAAGCCGACAGCCGCGAGTGCATCAAGATGCTCAAGGAGCAGCTCCTGCCGCTGTGCAACATGTTCGGCTATTGCCAGGTCGCCAGCGCCTACGGCTCCGGGAATTTTATCAACGTCCTCCACGAGCACCTGCGCGGCCATAAGAAGGTGCTTACGAGCCGGGTGAACAGTAAGGACGATATCTACGATTCGATCAAGACGTTTTTTGGGAAGGGGCATTAGCCCGGTACGGACCCCTCAATGCCGATCACCGAACTCAGCCGCTTCACCGCCGAGCAACTCTACGCGGTGGGAGATAGCGGCCGTTGTGAGCTGATTCGTGGGGAGCTTGTGAAAATGACGCCAGCAGGGGCGGATCCTGTTGGGGTGGCACTTGAGATTTCGGGCCCAATTTGGGCGCACGTACGCCCATCGGCTTGGGAAGGTCTACGCGGCCGAAACGGGGTTCACGATCGAGCGATCCCCGGATACGACCCTCGCTCCCGACGTCGGTTTCGTTAGCGCCGCGCGGCTTCCGGCGGCGCCGGTGTTGGGTTTCTTCGAAGGCCCTCCGGACCTCGCTGTCGAGGTTCTGTCGCCCGACGATCGGCCGCGCGATGTGCAGGATAAGATTCAGCAAGGGTTGGCCGCCGGCACGGTTTCCGTCTGGGTCGTCGATGCGGTTCAGCGATCTATGCAGGTTTATCGAGAGGGGCGTGAAGTCGTCCGCTACGCTGCGAGCGACCGGCTTGTCGATGAGCCGACGCTTCCAGGCTTTGAACTCGCCCTCAACGAGCTTTTTGAGAGTTCACTGTAAAACGTGGAGCGGTCGCAGGTAGCGGTGATATTTGTCGGCTGACGTTCGGTCCGTTCCTTTGGGATGCGGGTGCCACAGGCGCAATTTTGACCGGAAAGAAAGCTCGATGCCGACTGCGACAATCAGAGTTGTCACCGCTGAAGAACTCCTCGCTATGGGCGACATTGGCCGTTGCGAACTCGTGCGAGGGGAGGTCATCACGATGGTGCCGGCTGGAGCGGAGCACGGGAGCGTCGCGGGCGAACTATTCGGTCGGATCTGGTCTCACGTTCGGGCTCAAGACATCGGAGTGGTGTATGCGGCCGAAACCGGGTTCACGATCGGCCGGAACCCGGACACGACCCGCGCGCCGACGTCGCATTTGTGCGGGCTGAACGTCTCCCGTTACGCCCACCAAGCGGGTTCTTTGAGGGCCCGCCTGACTTGGCGGTCGAGGTCATCTCGCCGGGTGACTCGTTCAGTAGTGGGGTTCAGGACAAAGTTGACCAGTGGCTGGATGCCGGCGCGGTCTCCGTCTGGATCGTCGATCCGCGCCGCCGCCGAATCGATATCTGTCAAGCCGGGGGGCAAGTCGTACACTACATAGACGCCGACACCCTTGCGGATGAGCCTACGTTACCAGAATTTAAGATGGTGTTGAGCGACTTGTTCGACAGGCGACGATAGCCGCTACGGCGCAAGTGCGTCGTTGCCAGCCCCTACCATACGGAGAAAGCCCGTTGGCGGATGCCATCTCCGGAGAGTCGCAGGAGGAGCGGTTGACCCGCACTCTGACGCTTCTGCGCGCCCATCTCGACGGGGTGGTCGGATATTGCGCCGGCGCGAACCGGGGTAGCGACGGGACCGCCTGCGGGGAGTACATCCGGATCGTCCGACAGCCCATCCCGAACCGGGCGGACATCCAGAGCCTCCTCGACCGGCTCGATTCCGAGACCGAGTACCACGGCGCGGTGTGGTCTCATATGGTTGCCGGCTTGTCGATGCTCGAACGGGCGACACGCCCGACGTTGAGCCCGTCGGCCCCTGGAGCGGCGAGGAAGGGGTCGGAATCGCCGGCCGCGACCCGCGACGCGGCCGCCGAGCCCGCGACGAGCCCGACCGCCTGAAGGCTCTGTCGGCCGGCGCCGCCCGATGGCCGGCCGCAAGCCCCGCGGCCCGCGTAGAATCCGCCTGGAGAGGTGACCTCATGGCTTCCCACACCCTTGCGCCCTTCCCCGAAGAACTCCTTGCGGCCAAGAAGCAGATCCGCGAGCGCGCCCGCGCGTACGGTCTCGATTTCTTCCCCACGATCTTCGAGATGTGCGACTACGAGCAGATGAACCAGATCGCCGCCTACGGCGGCTTTCCCCAGCGCTACCCGCACTGGCGGTTCGGGGCGGAATACGAGGGCCTTCGCAAGCGGCACCACTATGGCCTGGGGCGAATCTACGAGATGGTCATCAACAATGACCCCTGCTACGCCTATCTGCAGGAGTCGAACCAGCTTGTCGATCAGAAGCTCGTCATCGCCCACGTTTACGGGCATTGCGATTTCTTCAAGAACAACCTCTGGTTCAGCCAGACCAACCGCAAAATGATGGACGAGATGGCGAACCATGCCACTCACGTCCGCAAGCACATCGAAAAGCACGGGTACGACGTCGTCGAGCGCTGGATGGATGTCTGCCTTTCGATCGAGCACCTGATCGACCCGCACAGCATGTTCCTCAAGCGCGGCCCGACCGACACGCCCAAGGAAGAGGCCCGACGTGAAGAGCCCCCTGCCACCCGTTTCAAGAGCAAGGACTATCTCGATCGCTGGATCAACCCGCCGGCGAAGATCGCGGCCGAGGAAAAGCGCATCCGCGACGAGAAGGCCAAGGCCCGCCACGTCACCCCCGCCCGACCCACCCGCGACGTCCTGCTCTATCTGCTGGAGCACGCCCGCCTTGAAGACTGGCAGGCCGATTGCCTCGGCATCGTCCGCGAAGAGAGCTATTACTACGCGCCGCAGGCGATGACCAAAGTCATGAACGAGGGGTGGGCCAGCTATTGGCACAGCACCCTGATGACCAAGCACTTCGTCGAGGCCAAAGAAGTGATCGACTACGCCGATCACCACAGCGGCACGGTCCATATGCCCCCGGGGAATTTCAACCCGTACAAGGTCGGCATCGAGCTGTTCCGGGACATTGAAGACCGGTGGAATAAGGGGAAGTTCGGAAAGGAGTACGAGGAAGCCGATGCGCTGGGGGAGAAGAAGCGGTGGGACAAGGGGCTGGGCCTCGGCCGCGAGAAGATTTTGAAGTCCGGCGCGTCTACAACGACGTGAACTTCATTGATGAGTTCATGACGCCGGAGTTCATCGAGAAGCACAAGTTTTATCAGTACGGCCGCGACGCACACACCGGCCAGTTGCGAATCGTCAGCCGCGACCCCGTGCGCATTAAGCAGACGCTTCTTTATCAACTGACGAACATGGGCCAGCCGTTCATCTACGTCTGCGACGGCAACTACTGCAACCGAGGGGAGCTTTTCCTGGCCCACAAGCACAATGGCCTGGATATCGAGATCAAGTTCGCGGTCGAGACGTTGAAGAACATCCACCGGGTCTGGCAGCGGCCTGTCCACCTGCAGGCGCGGATCGACGACGACATGATCCTGTTCAGCTTCGACGGCAACCAGCCGAAGCAGCAGACCATCCACGACGACCTGCCGAAGCCGGCGCATCGGATCGCGTAGGGGGCTTGGCGGCCTTATCGCTAGGCTTTGGCCCGTAAGCGTCTACCCGGTGAGGTAGGGTCAACGAACCAGCGCGTGCGGCCGGGCCGCTACCACGCCTCGACTGGAGCACCGCCATGTTCTCTTCCTCCTCTGCATTGTCCACCTGGTATTTCTTCGTCTTCTTTGTGCCAACGTTGCTCTCGGCACTCGCCGTGATAGTGGCCGCTACGATGAACTGGGGACGATACCCACGAGCCGCACGGCTCATGCTCCTTGCCGGGATCCTTTTGATCTTGCCCGTCGGTGTGTCGATCGCGCAGAACATTCTTATCAATCAATTGGTGCCGGGGAGATTGACCGTCCCGACGGTGATGTCAATCGTCAATCTTATCACAAGCCTCAGTCGCTGCTCGGGGGTTATCGTCCTCATGCTCGCGGCCGTCGTCGATCGGCGAGGCTCGAACGACGCTGGCTTTTCGATCCTGCCTACGGGTCTCGCGGCAACTCCCCCGCCGATGGCCTCGCGGCACCAGCCCTTGAACGTTCACCTCTGAACGGCCATCCCTCAACCGTTCGCATCGGCGCCGCGTGATGGGCGCCCCCGGATCGCAACGGCTGGTTTGTCAACGTTGGCTTGCGTCATCGAACGAACGCACACCGGCCGGGTAGCAACGGCAGACCGATCGCTTTTGCGATTGATCATTCGCCCGGAGGGATATGCCAATGGACCGCCGTTTTATTGCGTTTGCCCTGTCGGCCGCTTTCCTCTCGCTCGCCCCGGTGCCGCTTCTTGCCCAGGCCCAGCCGCCCAAGCCGGCGGCCGAGACTTACCCGATCCACCCCGACTCCGTCCGGCAGGACGGCGTGCCGCAGGGGAAGGTGATTCAGCAGCCGAAGTGGGAGGATTCCAAGGTCTTCCCCGGGACGACGCGCGACTGGTGGGTGTACGTGCCGGCGCAATACGACCCGAAGACACCGGCCGCGTTGATCGTGTTCCAGGACGGCGGCGGCTTCGTCAGCGAGAGGGGGGACTATAAAGCCCCGATCGTGCTGGACAACCTGATCGCCAAGAAGCAGATCCCGGTGATGATCGGGGTTTTCATCAACCCCGGCGGTTTCCCGCCGAAAGAGGGGGAGCCGGCGCCCAAGCCGGGCGTGAAGCGGCCGAGCAACCGCTCCCTTGAGTATGACACGCTTTCCGACACCTATGCCCGCTTCCTGCTCGACGAAATCCTGCCGTCGGTGAAGAAGCAGTACAACATCGTCGACGACCCGGCCGGCCACGCGATCTGCGGGAGTTCCTCCGGCGCGATCTGCGCGTTCACCGTCGCATGGGAGCGGCCGGACGCGTTCCGCAAGGTGATCAGCCACATCGGCAGCTTCACCGGCATCGCCTATCGCCCGGCGAAGGATGGCAAGCCGATGCAGCCGGGGGGTGATCTCTACCCGACCCTGATCCGGAAGAACCCGATCAAGCCGCTGCGCGTCTTCCTGCAGGACGGCCGCACCGATCTGAATAACGAGCACGGCAACTGGCCGCTCGCGAACCAGCAGATGGAAAAGGCGCTGCTCTGGGCCAACACCCACGCGGACGAAACCAAGACTGAAGGGCCGCGCTACGACGTGAAGTTCGTCTTCGGCGAAGGCTCCCACAACGGCAAGCACGGCGGGAGCATCTTCCCCGACACGCTCCGGTGGATCTGGCGGGACTACCCGGGCGTGCAGGCCGCAATTAAGTAACGGTTCGCCCTGGAAAACGGGGAGTCTCCCCTTTCTTCGGGTGAAGAAAGGGGAGACTCCCCGTTTTTCGCAACCCTTGGCGGAATCGGAGTTTTCTTGACACCAGTGGGGGTGGGCTCTATCTTCGACGAACCGGTGATCTGGCCCGATTGGGATGCGCACGCGCTGGCCCTGTAAGTGCTTACAGTTGCACTTGCGGCCCGGCAACGCGTCGGACGATCGGCCGTGGCGGAGGGAACGAGCTCGGCGGGCAGCGCCTGCCGGGCAAACGAGTTGGGCTCGTCAGCTGCGCGTTCCTTCGGGCGCGTGTGTGCGGTCCGCTCTCCGCCTCACCCTTGGAGGCTCACACCCATGATCCGGCCCACCCGCGCGATGGCAGCACGTCCGACTCGGCAGTTTCGTTCGATCTTCCAGAGCTACTCACGGTGGTCCAGCAACATGGCGGCCGGTGCGGCGATCGCGCTGGCTGTCGGGCTCTGTGCGCCGACCGTCCGCGGTCAGGCCGCACCGCCGGAGATGGCCAAGCCGCCGGGCGCCGATCCCGCGATGACCACGCCCGCCCCGGCGGCCCCCGCCACGCCCGCCGACGCGACACCGGGGACTCCCGCCACCCCGGCGACGCCCGCTACGCCCGCAACACCGGCCGATGCGACCCCCGGCACGCCCGCCGCCCCCGGCACGCCCGCGACGCCCGCCGCTCCGCCGGCCGAAGCCAAGGCCGATCAGACCCTGCTGGATAACGTGGACAACTTCTGGCACTACGCGAAGATTGCCCGGTTCGACCTCGCGGCCGCCGAAGCGCGGCAGCTTGCCACCCGGCCTCCGGACGAGGTCTACGCCGCCCTCAAAGAGGAGGGCGCGCGGCGGAATGAGGACATCGACGTTTTCCTTCCCCGCCTTCAGCGCAACGACGACATGCGCGAGGCCGTCACCACCCTGCTGGTCAAGGTCGATCAGGCCCGCGTGAAGTTCGCGACCGACCCGGCCGAGATCGACCGCAACATCAAGGCGCTCGCCACGGACGGGCGGTCGTTCATCAACGCCCTGGCCCGTTTGCAGCAGGCGGGGGAATCAATCGTCCCGCCGATGATCGACTACCTGCGCGACACACGGCAGTCCTCTCTCCATGGGAGCATTCGCCGAGCCCTGGTCCGCATTGGCCGCCCGCTTCTGAACCCGCTGGTCGCGGCGATGGAGATGAAGGACCCGCAGACGCTGGTAAACCTCGCCGACATCCTCGCCGAGCTGGGTGAGCCGGACAGCATCCCCTACCTCCTTCGCGCCGCGCAAGACCCTGCGATCCCGGCGGCCGCGAAAGATTCGATCAACAAGGCGATCGCCCGGATGGGCAGCGACCCGGCGTCAATCAACGCCGGGGCCCAGTTCGCGCTGCTCGCCGAACGCTTCTACTACAACACCGCCGCGATCAAGCCCGACCCGCGCAACCCGGTTGCCTGGGTCTGGAGCTGGAATGAGGAAAAGGGCCTTCTTCATCATGATGCCCCGCCGGGCGTCTTCAACGATCTCATGGCGATCCGATCCGCCGAGAACGCGATGAAGGCCAAGGTCGTTCGCGAGGACGTCGCCGGCCTTTGGCTGGCGGCCGTCAATAAGCGCGACGTTGACCTCAAGGAAGGCGAGAAGCCGAGCGACGTCTATGGCGATGTCTCGGCCTCGTTCTACAACGGCATGCTCGGTGTCCGCTACGTGAACAACGTGCTGTCGCGGGCGCTGCGCGACACCAACGTGCCGCTCGCCCTCAAGGCGATCAAAAGCCTCCAGGAGATGCTCGGGCAGGGCAACCTGGAAGGCGCCGAGGGCCACCCGATCACCGACGCGATGACGTTCCCCGACCGCTCCGTTCGATACGAGGCGGCCTTCGCGATCGCCAACGCACTGCCGATCAAGCCCTTCGAGGGGCGCGAGCTGGTCATGCAGCTCCTGGCCGAGGCGGTCAGCCAGACCGGCATGCCCAACGTGCTGATCCTCGCCCCGAACGAGCAGGCGAAGAATGAGATGATGGCCCAGCTCAAGGGGTATCACTCGGCTGGCGACGTGACGGCCGGCGGTGCGCTGGGGGCGGCCGCTCTGCTCCCGTCGATCGACGTGATCATGCTGACCGACGACGTGTCGTTCGATCAGGCGCGGGAGCTGTTCAACGCCGCGGCCGCCAACCCGCGGCTGGCCCGGTCGGCGAAGCTCGTCCTGGTCAAGTCGCGCGGGTCGATCTGGTTCCGCACGCAACTTGCCGACACCACCCACACCCTAAGCGTTTCCACCGCCGTGGGCGACAGCATCCTCAAGGCGATCGAAGACGCGCAAGCGCGCCGGCGGGACCGTCCTCGATGAGAAGTCGGCGACCGATTACTCTCTCCGCGCCGCGGCCCTGCTCAACAAGCTGGCGATCCACAACGGGCAGGTCCTGGACCTCTCCATCGCCGAGCCGACGCTGCTCGCCTCCCTCAACGACAAGCGGCCGGACAACGTGAAGGCCATCGCCGGCGTCCTGTCGCTGCTGGACAGCACGGCGACCCAGCCGGCCCTGCTCGACAAGGCGCTTGCCGCGGACACGCCTGACGACGTGAAGATCGCCCTGTACCGCAGTCTCTCAGCCAGCGCGAAGTTCTTCGGCAATCGGCTCGACGGGACGCGGGTCATTAAGCTTCGTGCCGCCCGAACCGCCGAGAAGGCCCCGGAGGTGAAATCAGCGGCCGCCGAAGCGACGGGCGCGCTCAACCTCCCCATCGAAGCCGCCCAGACGATGATCCTCGATCGCGGCGGCGCGTCCGGCGGCGATCAGCCCAAGTAAGCAGCCACCGCTCGGCGGATGCCGCGCGTGTCGAATCAAGCGGGCCGGTGAAACCACTTCACCGGCCCGTTTTCGCCTTCCGTCAGTTGGGCCGGTGCGCCAGGCGAGCGACCAACTCCAAAGCACGTCGATGGCCTGGCGATATAGGCGCGGGCCGCGCCTACGATCCCGTCCCAACCATGACGCGCGCTCAACCTGCCTCGACCGTTGTCTCGCTCCCATACGCCGTCGTCGCCGAGCCCGGCGCCACGGTGGCCCCGTCCAACGCTTTCGCTCCGCTGGCGCGGCAGCTTGTCTGGCTGGCGCTTCCCATCCTCGCCGAGCATGTCCTGCACATGCTGGTCGGCATGACTGACACGTACCTGGCCGGCCACCTGCCCGATGGCCGCAGTGACGCGACGGCCGCCGTCGGCGCGGTCACCTATGTGCTATGGCTCATGGGGCTTCTGGCTGGAGCGATCGGCACCGGCAGCACCGCGATCATCGCGCGGGCCATCGGCGCCAGGCATCGCTCGCTGGCCAACAGCGTCTGCGGCCAGTCGATCACCGTCGCGGCCGTGTCGGGCATGGTGATGTCGGGCCTTGTGATCGCACTGGCGGCCCCGATGGCCCGGCTGACGGATCTCCACGGCGACGCCCACGACTTCGCGCTCTACTACCTGCGCGTGCTCTGCCTGTCGCTCCCGTTCAGCATGGTGATGTTCGCGGCGAACGCCTGCCTCCGCGGGGCAGGCGACACGCTCACACCGGCCATCGCGATGATCTTCGTCGATGTCGTCAACATGGTCGCCAGCTTCGCGCTCACCCGCGGCTGGTTCGGCCTGCCGGTGATGGGGTTCCGCGGCATCGCCGTCGGGACGGTCATCGCCTACGCCGTCGGCGGGTTGATCCAGTTCGCCGTGCTGGTTCACGGCCGCAAGTCGATCAGGCTGCACCTACATCGCCTCTGGCCGCACTGGGCGACGCTGCGGCGGGTGCTTCGAATCGGCGTTCCGAGCGGTGTCGAAGGGCTGCTGACCTGGCTTCCGCAGTTTGAGATCCTGCGAGTGATCAATGGGATCGACCCCACGAACGTCCTTTCGGCGGCGCACATCGTGACGATCCGGGTGGAGAGCCTGAGCTACATGGGCGGCCTCGCCATCGCCACGGCGGCCGCCACGATGGTCGGCCAGAGCCTGGGGATGAAGAGCCCCGCTCGCGCGACGCGATCGGCTTACCTGAGCTTCGGGCTGGCGGTGGCGATGATGGCGTCGTGGGGGGTCGTGTTTGCCCTGTTCGGCCGCCAGCTTGCGTCGGTGCTGACGGCGGACCCGGCGGCCGCCGCGATGAGCGGCAAATGCCTTTTCATCACGTCGTTCGCCCAGATCGCGTTCGCGTCGGCGATTGTCTTCGGCGGCGCGCTGCGCGGGGCGGGGGATACGCTGGTTGTAATGGCGGTCAACATGGCCAGTACGGTTGGCCTGCGCCTGTCGGCGGTTCTGTTCGTGACGCTTTACCTGCACCTGGGGCTCCAGGCGATCTGGATCGTCCTCGCTTCAGAGCTGACCTTCCGCGGCGCGATGATGTACCTCCGCTTTATGCAAGGCGGATGGAAGCACATTCGCGTCTGATGCCAAATCTTCGCGTATCCCTTGGCCCTTTTACCTCGGCGTTCACTTCATCTTTAACCAAAGAGCATTGAACGCCAAGACGCCAAGAGAAAGCGCCAAGGGCTGCGAGAAGGCGGGAGCGGTGTGCCAAACCGTAATGTGCGCCGCATGGGTCAGGTCAACTGCGGCGGCTTGGTGGATGCCGAGGGCTTTCGCCCTCGCCGGGGGCCTGTTGTGCCCCACGGCGAGAGGCGAAAGCGGAAGGACAGGCGAGCGAAGGAAGAAGGCGTCGCGGCGTTCGCGCGTCAACAGCCCAACGCAAAACGCCGCCTCGCGGCGGCGCTTACTTCTTCTCTTCCATCTTGTGATCCATCTTGTGGTCCATCATCATCATGCGGTTCATTTCAGGGTCGCGGCGCATCATGTCCATCATCAGCGCCATGTGGGTCACGTGCTCCATCGCCTTCGGGTCGGCCATGAGCTTTTCCTTTTCCTTCATCATGGCTTCCTTGTCGTTCATCATCATCTTCTGATCGGACATCATCTTCATGACGGCCGGGTCCTTCATCATCTCCTCGTGCTCCTTCTGGAACGCCGGGTCCGCCGCCATTTCATGAGCCATCTTCTGCATGACCATCATGCGGAGCATCTGCTCGTGCATGCCGGCCATCGCCTTCTCGTCCTTCATCATCTCCTTCATCTTCATCATGTGCTCGTGGGCCATCATCCCCTCTTTGCTCATGGCCGGCTCATCGGCGGCCGAAGCGTTGTAGGCGAAGGTCCCGGCGATACCGGAGACAATCAAACACGAGGCACAGATCACGGAAGTGTTCCACAGACGCATACGAACTCCTTGGCCCTCGGGCCGAAAACGGATCGTCCCGGTCGCGCACCGTCGCCGACACAATTCAAGCGGCGGCCGTTGGTGCGCAACAGGAGACAAGACAGGGCCCGATTTGAGAATCAAACCGGGCGGTCGTCCCTGCCCCAGGCGAGGACGACTCTGATAATCATCACGGGCAGACAACCGCGCGGGTACGTCCATTATTCCAGACAAGTTTTATTTGCAGGCCTTAATAGTGCGCGGAGCGTTTCCGCCCGGCCCGCCTGCCCGTGCGAATCCTTTGTCGCGGCGCGATAAGTCAGATGTGTACGCTGAGCGCCCGCATGGTTACGATGGCGGCATGGTGTCGATCGTTGCGATCGCCTCGCCTCGTTTCGTTCCGCCGCCTCAGCCGATGGTCGATGGCCGGTGGCGCGTGGTGCAGTTCACCCGGGCGGATGCCGAGGCCATGGTGCGCCAGGGGATCATCCCGGAGGATGGAACGACCGAATTGCTGAGCGGTGTCATCGTGCTGAAGGATCGGGCGGCGGTAGGGGAGGCACCGGGAATGATCGGGAAGGGGCACGTCCTCTGCGTCGAGCGCCTCAGCGACCTGCGAACGACGATCAATGACGGCCGCCGGCACGTCCGTTCCCAACAGCCAGTTGTTTGTAGCGATTACCACGTTCCGGAACCCGACTTTGCGGTCATTCGCGGGCGGCTGGAGGACTACGCCGACCATCCCGCGGCCGCCGACGCGTTGTGCGTTGTTGAGGTCGCCGATAGCAGCTACGAGCGCGACGCCGGCGAAAAGCTCACTGGATATGCGCGCGGGCGTCCCGCAGTATGTGATCGTGAACCTCCGCAACCGGACAGCGGAGGTGTTCACCGAGCCGGATCGACTTGAAGGCCGCTATCGCGTTGGAACGGTTCTCAAAGCGGCCGATGAGCTGAGCCTGCACGTTGGCGACGAATTCTTCACACTCGGCCTCGCCCAGATCCTTCCTTGAGACGCCGGTCCCGAACTTGTCGCATGCGAGAGCCGAATATTGTTTGACTCCTGACCCCCGTTCGGTATACTCCGCCCCCCTATTCTGCGTCCCTGCGCCTTGACGGTCGAAGGCGGATCGAAGTCGGCATAAGTCGTTGCCGGGCGGTCGGTTGATCCTGCGGTCAGTTGAGCTTATGGCCGGTGTCGAGCTTGAAAAGGTCCGCAAGCTCTATCCGGGGGGTCATCTGGCGGTGGATGGGGTTGATCTATCGATTCGCGATCAGGAATTCGTCGTCCTGGTCGGCCCGTCCGGGTGCGGAAAGACGACGACGCTCCGAATGGTCGCCGGGCTGGAGGAGATCTCCGGCGGCCTGATTCGGATCGGTGGTCGGATCGTCAATCACGTCCCGCCGAAAGACCGGGACGTGGCAATGGTCTTTCAGAGTTACGCCCTGTACCCGCACATGACGGTGTTCAGGAACATGGAATTCGGCCTGAAGCTGCGGGGTGTCCCTAAGGCGCGGCGTCTGGAGAAGGTGACGGAAGTCGCCCGGGCCCTGGAGATCGATCATCTCCTGGATCGCAAGCCCCGGATGTTGTCCGGCGGGCAGCGGCAGCGGGTGGCGCTGGGAAGGGCGATTGTTCGCGAGCCGGCGGCCTTTTTGTTCGACGAGCCGCTGTCGAACCTGGATGCAAAATTGCGGGTGACAACCCGCGCCGAGTTAAAGCGGCTGCACCAGCGGCTGAAGACGACGACAATCTACGTGACGCACGATCAGGAAGAGGCGATGACCCTCGGCGATCGAATCGTCGTCATGAAAGATGGCAGGATTCAGCAGGCGGCGACGCCGTTGGACACCTATAATTGGCCCGCGAATCGGTTCGTCGCGGGGTTCATCGGCATGCCGCCCATGAACTTCTTTGACGGACTGGTGGAGATATCTGGCGGGGCACTGGTGTTTCGTGAAGGCCTGACCTCCGGGCCTCCGCCCGTTGAAGGGCGGCCGGCATCGAAGGACCGCCAGAAGGCCGAAGTGGAAGAACCCGTCGCACGGCAGGGTCAGTTGACCTTGCCGAGCGAGGGGTTTACGCTTGATTTGTCGCGACTTGATGCGTCGGCCGGTGGACGGCTGGGCCGATGGGTTAAGACGCGGGCGTCGGGCAGGGAGGTGGTTCTGGGCGTCCGGCCCGAGCACCTCCGTCTGGAGCCGACGGGCCGGGGTGACCCGGGTTTGTCGGTGCCGGTGAGATTGCAGGCGACCGTGGTCGAGCCCCTGGGGAACGACATGGACGTCTATATGAAGAGCCGCCTGAGGGACAACGTGGTCGCTCGGGTGGAAGCCCGTCCGGGCATTGCGGCCGGCGATGAGTTAACACTCTACGTCGACCTGGCAAAGTCCCACTTTTTCGAGCCCGGAGAGCCCGGGACGAACCTGAGTCTGGTGGAAACGCCCATGACCGCTCAAGACCCTACCCATGCACTCGCTTAAGAAGCATGGACAGGTTCTCGGATCGGCCACCCTCTTCCGGAGGAATTTCGGATGAGGGCGTGAGTGTTCCACTACAGGTTTTTTCGAAACTGTGGGCCGCCCGTCTGGGTGGCCTTTTTGTTTGGGCGGCCTTTTGACCGGCCGCCGCAGTCAAAATTGAATAGCGGCCATAATTGAATAGCGAGCAGAGCGAGGGAACATGAGTCAGGAACTGATCCGGATCGTTGACGGGATCGCACGCGACAAGAGCATTGAGCGCGAACAGATCTACGCCGACATCGAGCAGGCGGTGGCCTCGGGCCTCCGCAAGCACTTCAACACCGAAGACACGACCGAGTTCGAAGTGAAGCTCGACCGGGCGAGCGGGATTATCACGGCGGCGCGCAGCGGTGTCGCCCTGGACATTAAGACCGTCGGCCGCATCGGGGCGCAGACGGTCAAGCAGGTCATGATCCAGCTCATCCGCGCGGACGAGCGCGGGAGCATTTACGAAGAGTACAAGGATCGCGTCGGCACGATTGTGACGGGGACGATCGCCCGGTTTGAAGGCGGGACGATGATCGTCAGCCTCGGGCGCGTGGAAGGGATCATGCCGCGCAGCGAGCAGATCCCTGGTGAGAATCACAACCCCGGCGAGCGCATCCAGGCGCTGATCATGGAAGTGCGTGACACGCCCAGCGCCGTCAAGATCATCCTGTCGCGCAGCCACCCGGAGCTCATCCGGCGGCTGTTCGAGCGGGAAGTGCCGGAAGTGGGCGAGCGGACGATCGAAATCAAGGCGCTGGCCCGCGAGCCCGGGCACCGGACGAAGATCGCCGTCAGCTCGATCGACACCAAGGTGGACGCGGTCGGCGCGTGCGTCGGCGTTCGTGGCAGCCGCATTAAGAACATCGTGGACGAGCTTGGCGGCGAGAAGATCGATATCGTCCGCTGGAACGAGTCGAGCCAGATCCTGATCGGCAACGCGCTGAAGCCGGCGGAAGTGACGGAAGTGGCGCTCTGCTTCGAGCTGGGCCGGGCGACGGTGGTCGTGAATGACGACCAGCTCTCGCTGGCGATTGGCAAGCGGGGCCAGAACGTGCGGCTCGCGGCCCGCCTGACCGGCTGGGACATCGACATCCTGACGCCGCCAGAGTTCCAGGCCGGCGTGCAGCGCCTCGATCAGACGCTCAAGTCGATCGAGGGGATCACCCAGGAGATGGTGGACAAGGTCGTCGCCCTCGGGTTGATCGACGTCCGCGACATCGAAGAGGTCGGCACCGGCCCTCTGATGGAAGAGCTGAGCCTGGAAGAGCCGGTCGCGCAGAAGATCGTGGACCGCTGCGGCGATGAAGCGAAGATCGTCGCCGTGGAGCAGGAAGCCAAGAAGGCCGCCGACGCCAAGGCGAAGGCCGCCGGCCGCGCCGCCCTCATCGGCGCGGGGGCCAAGGCGACCGACGGCGCGGTGCAGGGCGAAGGCGCCGGCCGCGGCCTTGGGGCCGAGGCGTTCGCCAACCCGCTCCTCCCGCAACCGGGCGTGCCATCGCAGGCCGCTCAGGACGCGGCCGCCGCCGAAGAGCCCCCCGCCGAAGACTCGTCGGGCGAGGACGCCTCCGAACGCATGCCCGGTGCCCTGGAGGCGTCGGACGGTGGCTCGCCGGAAGTGACCGTCCATCGTGAGATGGCCGGGATGTCCGCCCGGGATATGTCGCCGGAAGAACAGGCGATCCACGGGCTCGGCGGGAACGATCGCGCGGCCGAAGCGTCGGACGATCGCGAGGCGGCCGCCCTCGCCGACGGCCGCCCGGAGCAGTCGGAGCCCGCGGGCATGGAGTGATGTCGGGTGAGTGGATGTGAGTTTCGTTTTTCGTCCGGCAAGCGATGAGCCGTTGATAGTGTCTGAACGTATATGTGTAGGTCGTGGGCCTAAAGCCGACGACCGGTGCGCCGCCAGGGGTTTGTAGGTGCGGGGGCGGCCGCCGCGCAAGCGGGGCTGCGAGCCGTAGAGGGGCGTGGCGCACCGCCGGTGCCTGCTTTCGTGACGAGCGACCTGCAGTGAGCAGGGGGCTTCGGGCACGAGGCGGGGCCGGGGCAAGACCGATCGAGCAATTGGAGACCGTTTTGGCTGAGAAAAAAGGCATTCGGGTCAACGCGTTGGCCAAAGAACTTGGCGTCGAATCCAAAGCCATCCTCGCGAAGCTGCGCGACGAGGGCCTGGGCGACGCCGCGCCGAATCACATGAGCGTGATCTCCGTTGGTCTCGCCGAATCGGTTCGCGAATGGTTCAGCGGGGGCGGCGTCGCCACGGCCGTTGAGACCGCGCCGCCCGTCAAGGTCGCGAAAAAGAAAGCCACCGTCACGCCCAGCAAGCGGACGGATGACGACGACGCCGACGCCTCGTCAAACGGTGCGTCGAACGCCGACGCGGGAGCGCCTGCGCCAAGCGCGGCCGCAGCGCCGCCGTCCGCCACCGCTCCGGCGGCTCGCGAGCCCGCCGCCGGGCCGACGACCGAGGCGCCGGCAAGCCCGGCTACGTTCGTAACGCCGCCCGCCGTCACCCATGCGACGGCGACCCCCACTGACGCCGCCCCCACCGCCGGCGACCCGATGTCGTCAACGGCGATGGGTGCGGGGGCGATGGGTGCGGGCGACCTGGCGCTGACTGCTCCGGGCGCGCCTGAAGCACACGCGGGCCCTGGAGGCGGCGCGGCGACGGGAGCCCCCGCCATGACGGGCGGCGCCGGCAACGCGGCCGCCCACCATGGCACCCAGGCCCACGTTCTGCCGCATCGCGCGGCCGGCGGTGGCCCGCAAGCGGGTGGCCCGCGCGGCGGCCCCCACCCCGCCCAGCCCGCGGTCTCGCGGCCGACGATCTCGATCGGCCCCTCTCGCGTGAACAGCGCCGCCAACGTCGAACGCAAGCCGGTTTCCGTGGCGCCGCAGCTCAACCGGGCGATGCTCCAGCCGGCCCAGATCCAGGGGCCGCGGGTTATTCGCGTGGAGAAGCCGGATGTGGTCGCCACCCCGCGCGGCCCGCGCCGCCCCGGCGACGGCCCGTCCACCAGTTCCGGCCCGGCTTATACGACCGCTCGCCCGACCACCGGCCGCGGCGTGAAGGTGACGGAAGAGGACGAAGAAGCAAAGAAAAAGGCCGCCGCCAAGGGCAAGGGCGGGAGCCTCTCCGGTCGCCGTCGCGGCGTCGATGGCCGCCGTGGCCTGGCCGAAGAGAAGCTCAAGGACTTCTCCGAAGCCGATCTGGCCGAGCGGCGCATCCGGCTGGCCAACTCGGGCACGCACCGCGCCGCGTTCGACCGCCACCTGGACAAGAGCCAGGCCCGCGGCACCCACATGCTGGCCAAGACCGGCGTGGAGCGCGGCGAACCGATCGAGATCGAAGAGCCGATCAGCGTCAAGTCGCTGTCGGCCGTCCTGGGCATCAAGGCGACGGACATCGTCCGCAAGCTCTTTATGCAGGGCGTCCGCGACATCACCATCAACAGCGGCCTGGATCGCGACTCGGCCGAGACAATCGCCCTCGAGTACGGCGTGGAACTGCAAATCGCCCAGGAGACGACGCTGGAAGAAATGCTCGTCTCGGAGTTTGACAACCGCGAGCAGGTGGAGGCGAACATGGCCCCGCGCCCGGCCGTGGTTACGATCCTCGGCCACGTTGACCACGGCAAGACCAGCCTGCTCGACAAGATCCGCAAGGCCAACGTCGCCGCGGGCGAAGCCGGCGGCATCACCCAGCACACGGCCGCGTGGATGGTCGAGCTGGAAATCGGCGGCTCGAAGAAGCGCGTGACGTTCATCGACACGCCGGGCCACCAGGCGTTCACCAGCATGCGTGCCCGCGGCGCCAACATGACCGACGTCGTCGTCCTGGTCGTGGCGGCCGTCGAAGGGGTCATGCCTCAGACCGTCGAATCGATCAACCACGCGAAGGCGGCCGGCGTGCCGATCGTCGTCGCCCTGAACAAGATCGATCGCCCCGATGCCAATCCGGACATGGTCCTTGGCCAGTTGGCCGCCCAGGGCCTCAACCCCGTCGAATGGGGCGGCGACACTGAGGTCATCCGGACCAGCGCCGTCACCGGCCAGGGCATCCCGGAACTGATCGAAATCCTGGACCTCCAGAGCCAGATCATGGACCTGAAGGCCGACCCGACCGCGCCGGCGCGCGGGGCGGTCATCGAGGCACGCGTCGATGCCGGCCTTGGGCCGGTGGCGACCGTGCTCGTCCAGGACGGCACGCTCAGAGTGGGCGATGTCATCCTGTCCGGCCCGGGGTACGGCCGCATCCGCAGCCTTCTCAACGACCTGGGGCAGAACATTGAGGAGGCCGGGCCCAGCACGCCGGTCATCGTCAGCGGTTTGGCCGTCATCCCCGGCGCGGGCGACAACTTCTATGTCGTGGACGACTTTGATCGTGCCCGCTCGATCGCCGAGGAACGGGCGCTCCTCAGCCGCCACAAGCAGCTTGCCGGCAAGACCCAGGTTTCGCTGAACAACTTGATGGCGACCATCAAGGAAGGCGAGATCAAGACGATCAACCTGATCATCAAGGGGGACGTCCAGGGTTCGGTCGAAACGCTCGCCAAGACCGTCACCGATCAGAACACCGACGAAGTGCGGGTTCGCGTCATCCACTCCGCCGTCGGCGGGATCACCGAGTCGGACGTCGAACTTGCCGATGCCTCGGGCGCGGTCATCATCGGCTTCCACGTGGTGCCGGATGAATCGGCCCGCGCGATGGCCGAGCAGCGCAAGGTGGAACTGCGGCTCTACAGCGTCATCTACGAAATCTTTGATGACCTGAAGAAGGCCCTCTCCGGCATGCTCACGCCGGAAGTCCGCGAGAAACTGCACGGGCACGCCGAGGTGCGGCAGGTGTTCAAGGTTTCCAAGCTCGGCAATATCGGCGGCTGCATGGTCACCGACGGGCACATCCAGCGCGGCAGCAAGATCCGCCTGTCGCGTGGCGGCATCGTGGTGGTGGAAGACCTGTCGATCGAGACGCTCCGCCGCCTGAAGGACGACGTGAAGGAAGTGAAGTCGGGCCTCGAGTGCGGCATCAAGCTGTCGGGGTACGACGACGTCAAAGTCGGCGACATCCTGGAGGCCTACATCCGCGAAACGTTCCAGCGAACGCTGTAAGGGGAGTGATGAATCGCCCATGCCCCGATCGGCGGGCCCCACGCGACACTGCGTCGCGCGGCGCCGCCGATCGGGCGGCCGCCGTGGGCGCACCGCCTATGGGGTGGTCCCCGGTGTCATCCGTGGGGTCGTCCCGCCTCTCCCTACCCGCACCCCTTAACGATCCCGATCCGCCTATGTCCCGACGCACCGAAATGCTCGCCAGTACGATCCAAAAAGAGCTGGCAATGATCATGCTGCGCGAGCTCAGCGACCCGCGCCTCACCGGCATGCCCAGCATCACCCGCGTGAAGGTCAGCGCCGACCTGTCGATCGCTGATGTCTATGTCACGATCATGGGGACGCCCGGGCAGCAGAGCGCGGCCCTCAACGCGCTGAAGCATTCCGCCGGCCTGATGCGCACGAGGCTGACCAAGATGCTGACGCTCCGCGTCGCCCCGTTCATTAAGTTCCATATCGACGAGGACCTCAAGAAGGAACTCGCCGTGCTCGACCTGCTCGACAAGGTGCGGAAGGAAAACGAAGAGCTCGATCGCCAGCGCGCCGAAGCGGCGGCGGCCGCCGCTGGCGAGCCGGCCGGCAATACGTCCGATGCCGCCCCGGAAGCCGCCAATGACCCCGGGAGCGACCCCGTTCCCGCAAATATCGACCCCGTCGCCGTGAACACCGACCCCGTCGCCGTGAACACCGACCCCGTCGCCGTGAACACCGACCCCGTCGCCGTGGCGGCCGTCGAAAGCGAACCGGTCAAGACCGAATCCGTTTCAGCCGTGCCGGTCACTGTCGATTCGTTACCTTCCACCCCGGCCCAGACGCCGGCCGGCGAAGGCGTTCATGCCGTACCGCCCGCGCCCGGCGCAGGCCCTGACGCCCCCGTGGCGGTGGACGCTCACCGTTGAATCGCTCGCCCGCTCCTCCTGACTCCCAGAAGCCCGAAATGAAGAACGCCACCAAACACGCCGAAGAACTCCGCTCGCTCCTCAAGCGGCAACTGAAGGAATCCAAGCCCGAGCCCCGCGTCGCGCTTGACCCGCTCCGGGCCCTGGTCCGCGGCGCGATGAGCTTCGACGTCTCCGACGCCCGCGCGGAGGAGGCCGTGCGGCTGATGGAGAAGGAGTTTGTGGACCTCAACGAGCTCCGCGTCGCCACCGACCTGGAGATCCACGAGCTGCTCGGCGTAAAGTACCCCGCGATCGAAAAGCGGGTCGCGATGATCACCCAGTCCCTGAACATGATCTTCGAGCGCGAGCACACGATGAGCCTCGAGCGGCTCCGCGCCCTGCCGAAAAAGGAAGCCCGCCAGTTCGTCCGCGAGCTCCCCGAGATCCACCCCTTCGTCGAAGCCTACGTGATGCTCATGAGCTTCGACGCCCATGCCGTCCCGGTTGACGACGAGATCATCGCCTACCTCAAGGGCCAGGGCATCGTTGTGGAAGGCAGCACCCTCGACGACGTCCAGAAGTTCCTCGAGCACGCCGTCAAAGCCGAAGAATGCTACGACCTCTTCGTCACCCTCCGCCGCGCCGCCCACGGCGGCGAGGAAGCCAAGCCGAAAAAGAAGGCGAAGGCGTGAGAAGAGAAGGATGAAGGACGAAGCAGAAGGATGTAGGGCAGAGCGCGGCCGACCGCTTTCTTCATCCTTTACCTTCATCCTTCATCCTTCCCAATGTACATTTCCCCCATGACAGATCGACTTCCCGAATCGTCGCTTCGGCTGGGGTTGCCCAGCGGGAGCTTGCAGGCTTCGACGGTGGAGCTGTTCGGCCGCGCGGGGTATCGCGTGAGCGTGCAGGATCGGAGCGTCTTTCCGCGGATCGACGATGAGAAGATGTCGGCCGTCCTCTTTCGGGCCCAGGAGATCAGCCGCTATGTGGTGGATGGGATCGTCGATTGCGGGCTGACGGGGTACGACTGGATCGTCGAGAACGGGAACGAGAACGATATCGTCGAGGTGTGCGAGCTGGTCTACTCGCGCGGGTCGGCGGCCGCGGCGAAGTGGGTGCTGGCGGTGCCGGAGGAGAGCGCGATCCGCCGGCCCGAAGACCTTGATGGGAAGATCCTCGCGACCGAGCTGGTCCAGACCACCCGCAAGTACTTCGCCGCCAAGGGCGTGAAAGTGACGGTCGAGTTCTCCTGGGGCACGACGGAGATCAAGGCGCGGCTGCTGGACGGCATCGTCGAACTGACCGAGACCGGCTCGTCGCTGCGGGCCAACAACCTGCGGATCGTGGACACGCTGCTCACCAGCACGCCGCGGTTCATTGCCAACAAGGCCGCGTGGGAGGTCCCCTGGAAGCGGGAGAAGATGGAGAACATCGCGATGCTTCTTCAGGGTGCGATCCAGGCCCGGGCGAAGGTGGGGCTGAAGATGAACGTCCCTGAGGCGAAGCTGGCCGAGGTGATCGGCTTCCTTCCAGCCGAGAAGAGCCCGACCGTCAGCCGCCTGGCCGATTCGGCGTGGGTGGCGGTCGAGGTCATCCTGGAGGAAAAGCAGGAGCGCGAGCTGATCCCCGCCCTGCGCCGCGCGGGGGCGACGGGGATCATCACGTACCCGTTGAACAAGGTGATCCCGTAGGGCGCTGCGCTTCAAAGAAGAAAATCCGAAGCACGAAATCCGAAGGAAGGCCTAAGAAGGCAATGAAGACTGGAAGTTAAGGGGACGTGCCGAGGGGGCATTTCCTCTTTCTTCTTTCCGTATGTCCGCGCTTCCTTGGGACTTCGGATTTCGTGCCTGGACTTTGGGCTTCAAAACCGGTGCGTCAGGCTCAGCATGTACCGCATCTCGGGGTAGTTCAGCGTGGGTTGGACTTGGTTGAACGCGCCGTCGCGGGGAAGGCGGGCGGAGGCGGAGAAGAGGTTGTAGGCGCCGACCTGCAGGTCCCAGCCGCTGACGATGTCGCGGGAGGTCAGGACGACGTTGGTGATGTAGCTCGGCTGCGTGAACTGGTTAAGGTCCGACTTCATGCGGCCGACCACCTGCGGCTCGATCGAGAGGATCAGTTTCTGCTTGTAGAGAGGGATGGCCAGGGCGGCGCCAACGATCCATTCGGGCGATTGCGTGAGCGTCTGGCCGTCGTGCTCGGCGCGGGTGAAGGTGCCAAAGGCGCGGAAATTGCCGATGCCGTCCCAGTGTTTGTTCATCTCGGCCTCGACGCCGTGCGCCCAGAGCGTGCCGCCGTTGCGGGTTTGCAAGGCGCCGCTGGGGAACTGGAAGTTCTCCATCGCGTCGGCCATCTTCCAGACGTAGCCGCCCAGAGAGGTGCGCCACCCGGATTGAAACTGGCGCTCCCAGACGAGTTCGTACGTGTCAACCACCTCCGGGCGGAGCGATGGGTTGGGGACGTTGGCGCCGGGGGCGGCGTAAAGCTCTTCGTACAGGTTGGGCGCGCGGAAAGCGCGGCCGTACAACGCCTTGATCGTGTCTTGCGCCGTGGGGGTCACCACGGCCGCGAAGCGGGGGCTCAGGTTTGTCCCGATCCGTTGCACGCCGTCCAGCCGCAGCCCGCCGGTCAGCGCCAGCCCGTCGTTTAGCTTCAGCTCCGCTTCGCCAAAGACGCCGTACGCGCTGTAGGAGGCGGGGATGTCGAGGACCGTCCCCGACAGCCCGCTGTGGTCGGTCTGGCGCGTGAAGAGCGACTCCTTCGCGTCGGCGCCGACGAGCAGGTGCAGTGACTTGCTGAGCTGCCGGTCGTAATGGATCTCTTCGCCGACCCAGTCATCCCGCGCGTCGGTCCGATACTTGTACGCGGGGGTCGCTCCCGTCTGATCAAAAAAGTACGACTGGTCGTACGCATAGTGGCCGTAATAGGCCATCGCGTGAATGCGCTCGCCGGGATCGATCTCATGATCGTATCGGAGCGTGAGATTGGCCCGCTGCTCGTGCATCACCCCGGGGTTCTCAAACGAGACGAGGTAGGTGGCCGATCGGTTGTCTTTGGCCCGGTTGGCGAAGTCGGCCGTGATGGTCAGGTCGCCGTTGCGGGCACGGGCGAAGGCCGATTGGGCCCCTTCGTAATCGGCCGAGCGAATGTGGCCGAAGTTGTGCGCGGCGTCATGGACGCCGTCATAAATGATCTCGTCGTCCCCCTGGCTGGTGTAGCCGGTCATCCCGCCGATCAGGTCCCAACCGTTGTCCAGCGCCTTGCCGTACAGCACGGAGGCGCGGCCCGTCCCTTGGGTGCCGCCTTGGAGCCGCAGCTCTCCGCCGTTGATGTCCGAGCCTTCTTTTGGGACGACGTTGACCACGCCGAAGACAGCATTGCCGCCGTATAGCGCCGAGCCGGGGCCGCGGACGACCTCAATCTGCTTGACCGCCTCCATCGGCAGGACGAAGTCCTGGTCGAGATGGCTCTGGCCGTAGATCACTTCATTGGTCGGCCGCCCATCGACGGTGACGGTGATGCGCGAGTTCCACTCGCCGGGACGCAGAAAGCCGCGCACCCCGGCGAACCAGTTCAGGCCGTCGGTATGGAGGTAAAACCCGCGTTGGTCGCGCAAGGCGTCGGCGAGGGACCGATACCCGAAAAGTTCAATGTCTTCCGCCGTGATGACGCTCACCGATGCGGGCGCTTTGCGCTGGGTCTGCTCACGGCGGCCGGCCGCGACGACCACCGGGATGTCCTTGAACAGCATCAGTTCGGGAGAGTCGTCCCCGCCGCCCGCCTTGGGGCCGGCGCGCGACGCCCGGCGCATCGCCGTCACCGGCCTCGAAGGGGGTTTCGGCGGGGGCGGTTGTGGTCGTGGGGCGCGTCGTCGGGATGGCGGCCGCGGCGTCGGCCAGCGTGACATCCCGTGCCGAGGTTACTGGCGGGGGCGCAACGGTCGAAGGGGCGGCCGCGTGCGCGACCTTCGCCGGCACCACGCCCGTGGCGACGACGCCGACGAGCAGCGCTGCGGCGATGGGGCCGATCTTTCGCATGCGGCGGTCTCCGGTGCGGCGCGGGGGTCAGGCCTCGCCAACGCGGGCGGGCGGCTTCGTTTGAGCGCCCGGTTCATCAGTCCCCGAACGGTTGAGCCGGGCCAACGCCGTGGACACGTACGTCCGGAAGCGATTCATTTCCAAGAGCAGCCGGTCCAGGCAATCCTGTGACTGCCCCAGACCGTCGTTGCGGGCGAGCTTCTCCAACTCCGCCGCCACGCGGCTTAGTTGGTCGGCTGACACGTTGGCGGCCGCGCCCTTGATCTTGTGGGCCGACGTCGCGACCGCTGTCGCGTCGCGACGCTGAAGCCCGGCCGTGAGCAGTTCGATGTCCTTGGTGATGATCACGTCGAATCGCCCCAGTGCATTGGCGGCGATGCGACCGTTCCCCAGGCATCGCTTCTGGAGCGACTCGACGTTGACCGGCGGCGCTTCGGCCTGCGCGTTGAGGGCCGGCGCGGTGAGGGCCGAATCTGTGAGGGCCGAACCTGTGAGGGCCGAATCCGTCAGGGCCGAAGCGGTGGCGGCCGGACCGGCCCCCTGCGGGAGATCGGCCCGGTCAGCGCCGGCGGCGGGGGTCCGCTTCGTGCTGGTCTTTGGCCGGGCCTTGACGCCGGCGGCGGAGGAGATCGCGCGGAAGAGCGTTTCGGGGTCGATCGGCTTGGTCACGTAATCGTCCATGCCGGCGGCGAGGCAAAGCTCGCGATCCCCTTTGATGGCATTGGCGGTGAGTGCGATGATCGGGCGCCGGCGGCCGCCCGGGGCGGCCGCTTCGGCCGCACGAATGCGACGCGTCGCCTCAAAGCCGTCCATCTCAGGCATCTGGCAATCCATCAAGATCACGTCGAACTCCTTGGCCAGAGCGGCGTCGAGCGCTTCGCGGCCGTTGACGGCCATCGTGCAGTGGCAGCCCGCCTGTTGGAGCAGTTCCGACGCGACGAATCGATTGATCTCGTTGTCCTCGGCGAGAAGGATTTGCACGCCTCCGATGTTGGGAAGCGCGCCATCCGTGGGCGTTGCGGCCGGGCTTGGCGCGACGGGCGCGGAGTCGGCCGCCAGGGAGTCAACGATCGCGTCGTAGAGCTGCGAAGGCAGGGCCGGCTTGCTCAGGGAGGCGACAAAGGTCTGCCGGCCGGGCTCGACGCGGGCGGAGGGGTCGCTGATCGACCCCAGGCCGATCAACAGGACATCGCGGGTTTCCTGCTGCTCCTTGATTCGTCGGGCCAAAGCCACGCCGTCTTCGTTGGGCATGTGCGTGTCGATAATGGCGAATCGGAAGGGCTCTCCTTCGCGCTGGGCGGCGCGAAGCAGCTCCATCGCCTGGCGCCCGTTGTCGGCGAGGTCCGCCCGGAGCGACCAGCTCGCGAGTTGAGCGCCAAGCGTCTCAAGGTTCTGGCGGTTGTCGTCTACGACAAGCACACGGAGCCCGCGCGGGTTGGCGAACGCTTCGCGTGGGGCGTGCGGCGCCGCCGTGCGGCCGAAGCGCGCCGTGAACCAGAAGGTCGAGCCTTGCCCCTCGACGCTCTCAACGCCGATCTGGCCGCCCATCATCTCGACGATCCGCTGGGAGATCGCCAGCCCCAGCCCGGTCCCGCCGAAGCGGCGGGTCGTGGAGGCGTCGATCTGCGAGAACGATTTGAACAGCCGATCCACCCGGTCGCGGGGGATGCCGATCCCCGTATCACGGACGCTGATCTTGATAACGAGCCCGAGCCCTTCGTCCGCCTCCAGCACCAGGCCGATCATGACCGACCCCTTTTCCGTGAACTTCAGGGCGTTGCTCGCCAGGTTCAGGATGACCTGCCGCAGGCGCGTCTCATCCCCCCGGACGAAACGCGGGACGGCTCGCCCGACGCCGCAGCCGAGGTCGATCGATTTCTTGTCGGCCCGCTCGCCCAGCATCTGCGCGACGCTTTCAACGACCCCATGAAGGTCGAAGTCGCGCGCTTCCAGCTCGAGCTTGCCCGCCTCGATTTTCGAGAAATCGAGGATGTCGTTGATCAATTCGAGCAGCGATCCGGCGGACGAACGGGCCACGTCGCAGTAACGCCGCTGCTGCGGAGTGGGGGAGGTCCCCAGGAGAAGATCAACCATGCCGATCACGCCGTTCAAAGGCGTCCGCAGCTCGTGCGACATGTTCGCCAGAAAAAGGCTCTTGGCCCGGCTGGCCTCCTCCGCGGCGGCCAGGGCGACTTCGAGGTCGTGGGTCCGCTCCTTCACCTGCGATTGAAGCGTCTGGTTGAACGTGCGAAGTTGTTGGTCGCGTTCCCCCAGGGCGACGCGCATCCCCTCGAACGAGCGGCCGAGCATGCCGATCTCGTCGTCGCTCGTGTCCTGGACCGGCTCGCCAAAGTCCCCGCGGGAGATGGCCTGGCTCGCGTCCGCCAGCGCCTGGAGCCGCCGAAGCCACGCCCCCAGAGACAGGTAGATCAGGACGGAGCCGGCGAACGCCGCAATGATTGTGACCATGATCGTCAGCCGGGTCTGGCTGCGCTGCGCGGCGATGGCCTGGGCGGTGGAGATCCCCACGACGACGCGGCCGAGCGGCGCCGCTTTCCTCGCGTCGCCCGTGGCGCCTGGGGCGGGCGCGGCGTCGGGGCGGCCGCCGATCGTGTCCGGATCGCCGGAGAACTCGTCGCTGGGCGACGAGCGATCGATATGCCCTTCCCCGATGACGCAGCGTTCGCGATCGACGTTCCCACGGCGGTAGGCATCCCAGGGGGCGGCGTCGCGGACGGCGGTGGCGAGGGGCTCGGTGCCGTCGGCGTAGATGGCGATGAACAGGACGTTGTCGTCGCGGAGAAAGCTGTTGGCCAGCCGGGTCAGTTCCCTGGCGTCGCGGACGGCCAGGGCCAGCTCGGAGGCGCGTGCGACGCCCAGCGCGACGGACTCGGCGCCGCGGCGCTGCTCGACGGCGATCAGCCGGCGAATCTGCACCACCCCGGTCGCCGCGACCAGCGCGTAGCGCGAGGGCGGTGACGGCAACGGTGATGCCGGTCGCGCGAACGCGAAGGCTGAGGCTTCGATACCAGCGTCGGAACATGATCATTTCTCCGATCGGTAGACGTACACGGCGCGCCGCGTCACCGTCTCAGGGATGTCCACCCCGAGCTGTCGCGCCACGATCAGGTTGACGGCCACCTGGTACTCCTTCGGGGGCTCCAGCTTCACCGCCGCCTTGCGGGCGTCACCGGTCAGGCTCTGGGCCAGCTCAGCGGCCTGCGAGCCCTGCGTGCGCGGGTCAACACCGACGCCAACCAGCGCCCCGGCACGAACGAACGCCGGGGAAAAGCCCCAGACGGGCGTCTTCTTCTGAGCCCCGCGAGCAACAGCGCCCGAACGGCCGCGGTGTCGTAGAGCTTCTGGTCGGCGTGGGTCCAGATCAGGTCAACGTTCTTCTGGGTCAGCGCCTCGATGGCGGCCGCCAGCGACGGGAAGTCGTTCACCGCCACCGCCTCGACCCGCCAGTCGGCCGGGATCGCGGCGCGAAGAGCGGCGAGAGCCTCCCGCCCCTCTGGCGCGTCAGACCGATAGAGCATCCCGAGCGACCGCGCCCTGGGCAGTGCCTCGACGATCAGCTTCACCTGCTCGGAGACGGCGACTTCGGTCGTGATGCCCCAGCACTCTCGACCCTGGAGCAGCCCGGCCTCGGAGGCGCTGTTGACCATGCAATAGACGAGCGCCAGCTTCGCCGGCAGCGCGGGTTGCTGGTGCAGCCACTTGGCCGACGCCGTCCCGACCGCCACCACCACGTCCGCCTTGCCGAGCGTGACGCCGACCCCTTTGTCGCTCACGTCCTTGGCGAGCATGCTTCTGACGTCGTTCCCGGCGGCGACGAGGCGTTCGCGTGCGGCCGCGTCGGCCTGGACATACGGCTCGGCGTCGGACGCCCGGACGATGACGACCGATGCGCCCGTCACCCGGCTCACGGCGCACAGCGACGCCGCCACCCACGCGACCAGGGTCAGCCGGGCGGCGGCCGCCTTCGGCGGTGGGTTGTGCCGGCTGGAGCGCCGGGAACGTGGCGGCCGCCGCGGAAAGTAGTCGGTACGATGAATCATGCGGCGCCGGCGACCGGTGACGTCTACACAGAATGAATCGGTCGTGGGGGCTCTGGGGTTGAAGAGGTTCCCGGCGACGTCTCATATCCCGGAACGGGCATGCCCGCCCCTGGCCGCGCACGTACGTCCCCTCTCGCATGAATGCATGGGAGCGGATAGGGAGAGATGTTCTTGTGGAGGGGCGTTCGCGCCACCCGGAGCCGGCGGACGACCGGCACGTCCGGGAAGAGGCGTGAGATCAGGCTGCGGAGTCGGTCGCCCGTTCGGGCGCTGGAGGGGCGCAAGGCTGTTCGGCCCTGGCGTGACGGACCGCATTGCGGCCGGACCGCTTCGCAAGATAGAGCGCGTCGTCGGCCTCGGCGAGCAAATCGGTGGACTGGTTCATGTCGGGCCGGCGGCTGGCGATGCCGGCGCTGATCGTGAGGCCGATGGCCGCGCCCTTGAAATCGAACGTCTCGGCGGCGACCGCCTTGCGGCATCGCTCGGCGCACACGTCGGCTTCCTGGAGAGTCTGGTTCGGGAGGATGACGAGGAACTCTTCGCCGCCGAACCGGGCCACGATGTCGGTCGCCCGCACGCATCGGCGGAGCACGTCGGCCACGCCCCGCAGGACGGCGTCGCCGGCCGCGTGGCCGTGCCTGTCGTTGATCGCCTTGAAATGATCCAGGTCGATCAGGATCACCGCCATCGCGCGCTGGTGGCGATGGACCGACGCCCACCCCTCCTCCAGACGGTGCATCGCTTCGCGCCGGTTGTAGAGCGTCGTCAGGTCATCGGTGATCGCGAGCTTCTCGAGCCGCCGGTTGACGGTGGTCAATTGCGCGTTCAGGTGCCGCGAGCCCTGGTTGCGGCGGGCCAGCTCGTCGTGCAGCTCGATCGACCGGAGCGCGGCCCGCAACCGTGCCGTCAGCTCCGATTCGCTGAACGGCTTGGTGACGAAGTCGTCGATCCCGGCATCGAACGCGCGGCCGAGTTGCTCGCGGCCGGCATGGATCGTCAGCATGATGAAGTGGACGTGATGCGCATCGGCGCACCCGCGCACCCAGCGGCAAAGCTCAAGGCCATCCATCTCGGGCATCTCCCAGTCGGAGATGACGATGCGCGGCCGATGTTGCTCGAACAGGGCGACGGCCGCCTGGCCGTCGCCGCAGCAGAAGCATTCGAGCCCGAACGACGTGAGGAAGTTGCGGAGCATGTCGCGGGCGATGGGGTCGTCATCGACGACCAGCACGCTGTTGGGGGCCGGCGCCGCCGGCTCGGGCTCGCGGCTTGCTTCGGTGCGGCGGGCCGCCTGGGCATCGTCGCGGAACCGCTCGTGGATCAGGATGAACTGCTCTTCGCTGCGGAGGAACGCGTCAACGACGTCAGGGTCGAAATGCGCCGCCCGTTCCCGCACGATCAGCGAGCGAGCCCGGGCATGGGACATCGCATCGCGATAGATCCGGCGGCTGGTGATCGCATCGTAAGCGTCGGCCAGCGCGACGATGCGCGCGGGCAGCGGGATCTCCTGGCCGGCGAGCCCCTTGGGGTAGCCCGTGCCGTCCCACTTCTCGTGATGGGAGAGGGCGATGTCGCGCGCCATCTGCAGGAACCGCGCGTTGGGGAACCGTTGCAGCGACGCTTCCAGCGTCTGGGCGCCCATGACGGTGTGCGTCCGCATGATGCCCAGTTCCTGGTCGTTCAACTTGCCCGGCTTGAGCAGGACGCTGTCGGGGATCCCGACTTTTCCGATGTCGTGGAGCGGCGTGGTCTGGAACACCAGCCGGACGAACTCCGGGTCGATGACCTCACGGTATCGCTCGGTCGCCGCGAGCGCCTGCGACAGGAGCCGGGCGTAGCTCTGGACGCGCTCGATGTGGGCGCCGGTGTCGGGGTCGCGGCTCTCCGAGAGCTTCGCCAGGGCGAACATCGCCAGGTCCCGCGTCTCCAGGCCAAGGATCCGTTCGCCGGTCTTCAGGCTGACCAGCAGTTCGTCCGGGTTCAGCGGCTTGGTCAGGAACGCGTCGGCGCCGGCGTGGATCCCGTCGATCCGCTGCCGATCGCCGTCGCGGCTGGTCAGCATGATGATAAAGACGTAGCCGTCGAAATCCTCCGAGCGGATCGCCCGGCAGAGGTCCAGGCCGTTCATCGCGGGCATTTCCCAGTCGGTGATGACCAGGTTGATCCTCCCCTTTCGCATCTTCTCCAGGGCGTCGCGGCCGTTGGCGGCGCACTCGACGTCATACCCGGACTGGGTCAGCACGTCGTGCAGCATCCCCAGAGACAGTTCGTCGTCATCGACGATCAGCGCGCGCATGACCACCCCCCGCATGAGCCATCCGCGACCGCCCCGCCGGAACGCCGGCCCCGCTGCTCGCCCGCGTCACATCCGTCAAGACATGAAAATCCGCGACCGCGGCGACGCGATGCGAAGGGTGATAGGGTATGTCCGTCCACCTGATCAACATCGGTTCGCCTCTAGACCAAGTTCACTTTCGTCTTTTCTGGCCTGTTCGTCCGCTCGACGGGAAATGCCGACGAGGACGTCGGCGTTCCCAGGGAGGGCCGGGGCGGGTCGCTCGCGGCATTTGAGCGCGACGCGTAAACTGACGCGGACGGCCCTGGAGCGGTGTTGGAAGGCCAGACGGTCGCCCACCCTTTTGCCCGTTCGTCGCGGGATCGTGAACAATGGAGCACCTCGAAGGTCGCCAGTCCATCCTTTCCGCGCTGCAAGCGCGGCAACGCAAGTTTCAGACGATCCTGATCAGCCACGGCACCCACGTTGAGAAGGTTCAGGACATACTGGACAAGGCGGCCGAGGCAGGCGTGCCGGTCCGACGCGTCGCCCGCAAGGAGCTGGACGCGCTCGCCCACGGCGCCACTCACGGGGGCGTCCTCGCGGTTTGCACGGCCAAGCCCCGGGCAACGGCCGCCGAGCTTCTGGAGATGGTGGAGCGGCTCGATGAGCCGCCGCTGCTCCTGCTGATCGAAGGGGTCGAGGACGCTCGCAACCTCGGCTTCACCCTCCGCAGCGCCGAGGCCCTGGGCGTGCACGCGGTCCTTATCAAAAAACACATTTGGGATCTCGACCCAACAGAGATCGCCCGCCCCGCCTCCGGCGCGTACGAGCGGCTGATGCTGGCCCAGATCGAAGACGTGGCGCCGCTCCGGCAGCTTCAGCGCGCGGCCTGCGGCTCATCGGCTGTCTCGCCGGCGCGGCATACGCTATACGACACACACCTGACGGGTCCGACGATCCTGGCCGTCGGCGGCGAGAAACGCGGTTTATCCGGGGCCGTCCGATCGATCTGCGACAGCTTCATGACGATCCCCCTCGCCCCGGCCGCCGCCGCCGGAGCATCGTCCCTGTCCTTGTCCCACGCATCGGCGATCTTGGTGGCCGAAGCGATGCGACAGCGGCTGGCGGCCGGCTGTCGCGCCAGCGCCGCCACGGAGCCCAATGATGTTGCGCCCGGCAAGCGGCCGACGAGCCACAAGGGGCCTGAGAAGTGACCGCTCTCCGACGAATGCTCCCCCCGCCAGTGCGTAACGGTGCCGGTCACGGTTTCGGGTATAGAGTTGTCGGCTCCGCATGGGAGAGGGTTAGGGTGAAAGCTTTTCCGTCCTTGATCGGCGGGCCTTGCCGACGGCCCTCAACACCGCCGGCGAGGGGAGCGGCGGCACTCAAATCGTCGGCTGCGCCCAATGCTATCGAACGGGCCGCTACGCTTTTTGCACATCGGCCCAGAAGGCCTGCAACCGCTTGACCGACACCGGAACCGATGTCTTGAGCTCCTGGGCGAACAGCGACACGCGCAGCTCTTCGAGCATCCACCGAAACTGGGTGAGGTTGGGGTCGATGACCCCCTGCGCCTGGTGGCGTTCGCGGCGGGCGAGGTAGGCATCCCAGAGGGGGCGGATCTCGTCCAGCGCCTGCTGATCGCGCGTCGCCCCGGCGTTGGTGAGCTTGCGGAGCCGCACCTCGGCCGCTTTGAGGAAGCGCGGCAACTGCTTGAGCCACGGCCAAGGCGTTGACGTCACGAACCCTTTCGGCACCAGGTGGGCGAGCTGGGCTCTCATGTCCCGGATGGATGGTTCGAGCAGGGGTGGGAACGGGCCGGAAAGCTGCTTCGACAGGCCGTGATAGCTGGCGAGCGTCGGGCGAACCACGTCGCACACTTCCGTGGCGGCCGCCGACAGGCGTCGCCAGCCGGTTTCGGCCCGGGCGACGAACTCGTCGCGATGGCGGATCAGCGCCGGCGGCTCGTCGTCGAACAGGGCGCGATCGGTAACGACCGTGAGGATGTCCAGCTTGAGCCCGTCGCCGGGGCCGATCGTCGCGTAGTGGAGGCTCATCGCGTCGATGCCGGGGAGGTTGCGGGCGAGGTAGCGCGCCTGTTCGCCGAGTTGCAGCAGGAAGAGCCGCCGCAACCCCGCGCGTGTCGAGGCGGCCGCCGCGCTCGGCGAATCGAGCAGCCGCAGCGACACGCTCTGGTTGTTGTCAACCAGCGCCGGGTAGCCGCGAAGGGTGATGCCGGGCCGGCGGACCTCGACCTGCTCGGGCAGATCGTCAAAGTCCCACCGGGTGATGCCGTCGCGGTGCCAGGGGGAATCGGGGAGGCTGGCAAAGGTTTCGCGCACCTCCACGCGGAGCTTGCGGCGGATCTCGTTGAGGTCGCGGCCCATTTCGACCGGCTTGCCGGCGGCATCGAGGACGCGGAAATTCATCCGCAGCCGATCGGGCAGCTCCGCCGGCCGCCACGCCGACCGAGGGATGCGGACATCCCGAACCCGCCCCAGGTGCCAGGCGAGCGCGTCCAGCAGTTCTCCTTCGCCGAAACGAACCTGAGGCAGGATCGTTCTGACGGTGTCCGGCACAGGCACAAGCGGGACGCGCAGCTCCTTGGGAAGCGTCTTGATCAGGGCGGCCGCCTTTTCCGACAGCCACCCGGGCACCAGCCAGTCAAACGGCTCGGCCGGGAGCTGGTTCAATGCCCCCAGCGGCACGTTAGCCGTCACGCCGTCATCAGCGGCGCCGGGATCGAACCGATAGGTGAGGGGGAGCCGGACGTCGTCGATCCGCACGGCGTCGGGGAACTGATCGGCCGGCGCGGCGACGCCGGTGACCAGCAGGTCTTCCTTGCGCATGAACAGGGTTCGCCGGTCGCGCTCCTCGGCTTGACGGCGCCACTTTTCGAAGAGTGGCCCGTTGTAGATGCCGGCGGGGACCCGGGCGTCGAAGAAGGCGAGTCGGCTGGCGGCGTCGGTGAGCAGGTCACGGCGGCGAAGCTTGGCTTCGGTCAGGTCCACTTCGCGCAACAGGGCACGATTGTGCCTTGCCCACGGCGCCTCGGGCGCATATTCCCCTTCGACCAGCGCCTGCTGAATGAAGATCTGGCGGCTGACCTTTGGTTCGATCGGCCCGTAATGAACCCGTCGCCGCGGCACCACCGTGAGCCCGAAGAGCGTCACCTTTTCGTAGGCGACGACATGGGCGCTGTCTGCCTGGTAGTGCGGCTCGGAGTAGCTGCGCTCGACGAGGTGATCGGCGACGCTTTCGATCCATTCCGGCTTGATGTGCGCGACGGTGCGGGCGTAGAGGCGCGTCGTCTCGGTTACCTCCGCCGCCACGACCCAGGCCGGCGTCTTCTTGAAGAGCGACGAGCCGGGGAAGATGTGAAACTTTTTGCCGCGCCCGCCGGAGTATTCGTGCGTGTCCGCCTTCGCCCGCGCCCCGACGTTGCCGATCAGCCCCGTCAGCAGCGCGCGATGAATCGCGTCATACTTGGCCGCATCGATCTTTCGCCCCGCTTCGGCGGGCGGAGGATCGACATCAACCTGCTTTTCGCGCACGGGGTTCATGTCGCGATCATAGGGCCGAGCGACGGCCAAACGTAGGGCGTGGGCCCACCACGCCACGAGCGACGGTTGGCGCGGCGAACCACCCTTTACCCTTTGAACTTGAAGAAGACGAAGAACGCCGCCGCCCCCATCAATGCGAAGGCGACAAAGTAGTTCCACGTCAGCTTCTGCTCCGGGAAGAACGAAAGCGAGAAGACAACGAAGACCGACAGCGTGATCACCTCCTGCATGATCTTGAGCTGCCCGACGGTCATCCCCGCGCGTTCGCCGGCGCGGTTCCCGGGGACCTGGAAGCAATACTCCAACAGCGCGATCCCCCAACTGATCAGGATGATCTTGAACAGCGGCGCGCTGCGCGACTGGGGGAACCACTTCAGGTGCCCGTACCACGCGAAGGTCATGAACACGTTGGAGACAAGGAGGAACAACGCCGGCGTCAGGGCCTTCATACGGCCGAGTGTAGCGGCCGCCGATCGTCCATCGAACGGTCGTTTTCGCTTCGCGACCGGGTCGGGCTCACGCCCCTGGCATGTGCATGCTCGGGTCGAACCGGGAGAAGGCCCAGCCGATGGCGGGGGTCAGGGCGGCGGCCTCAATGATCATCACGAGCGCCGCGACAGAGGTGAGCACGAGGCTGGAGTCGCCCGAAAGCGAATAAGCGATGATCGCGACGCCGGCCGCGATGCCCGCCCCGAAGACGACGATCAGCGTGCGCAGCCCCAGCGTGAAGATCTGGCGGCCGAGGATCTGAAAATCGCCGGGGCCGACGGCGGCGGGGCGGGTCGGGAACAGGAGGAACGTCAGGTTCTCGGCCGCGAAGAGGAGCAGGTTGAACGGGAGCGACAGCGCAGCGCCGGCGGCCAGGAGCACCCGATCCCCGTGCGACGTCGTAAAGCTGTTCCAGACCGCGACGATGAGAATGAAGTGGGTGACGGTCAGCACGACGACCGGCGCGACCAATTGCCCGGCCGCGATCGCCCAGGCTCGGAGCGGGAGGGTCTTGAGCGACTCCATCGGGTCGAGATCGGCGCGGAAGTCGAATCGCAGGAGCGAGGCCAGCAGCACCGAGAACCACCCCAGCGTAGACAGCAGCGCCTTGATGCTGATGCTCCCCACGGCCCTCGTCGTCGGTCCGCCGGCGGCATGCGGCTGACGCGCGGCCAGGAAGAACGGCCCAAGGCACGCGGCCAGCACGACGATGACCACGAGCAGCCCCCGCGCGCTGCGGGTCGCGGATGTCAGTTGCCGCCACGCGATCGGGCCGGCGCCGAAGAAAAAGGGGAAGCGCGGCAGGCTGCGGCGGGCGGTCTTGGCGCTGCCGAGCGTCATCATGCCGCCGCTGCGGACGCGCTGGATTCGGGCATAGCGGCGCTGGCTGGCGCCGGCCGCCGCCTCCAGGTAGTTGGAATCAAGGCGGATGATCAGCCCGAGCAGCGCCACGTCGATCAAGGCGGCCACTGAGGCCCAGGAAGCCAGGTCGGGGAAAACCCGCTGCGCTGTGATCGCCTGCCCGAATACATTGAAAGGCGCCAGCAGCACTTCGCCCGTCTGGGTCCGCCCGAACTGTTGCAGCAGTTCCGGGACGTCGATCGCGTTGGGGCCGCTTAGCGAGTGGCCGGCCATCACGGTCCGGAAGCCTAAAACGGCGAGAAGTACGACCGCGCCGATGACCAGCCGCCGCCCGCGGCTCCACGCCTTCTCCGACACGGTCTGCGCCAGGAGGACCAGAGCGGTGCTTAGGAACTGAATGAACAGCAGCGACAGGAAGATCCCCACGTAACAGGCGATCCAAAGCGTCGCGTTGCGCAACAGCGCGAACGATAAAATCAGCCCGGTGAGGAGGGCGGCGATGGCGCTCTTTCCGAGTTTGTAGATCAGAAGCTGCCGCCGGCTGAACGGGCCGGGAAAGAGGAAATCGACCTCGCCCGGCGTGAATGCCACGGCTTTGTCGCCGGCGCTGGTCAACGCCGAGACCAGGCAGATGCCCAGCAGGATTAAGGGCGCCACGCTGCGCACGTGAACGGGGCTCGGCCGCGGGGTGCGCGCTCCGATGGCGACGCCGACCACCCACAGGCCGAACATCATCAACCCGAACAGGAAAAAAATCGCGCCGCGCAAGGTCGTCAGGCCGCGCAGGCTGCGCCGCCGCAGCGCCTTGCCTTGCAGCAGCATGAGCTTGATGAGCGCAGGGTCCATGGATGAAGGATCCTTCAGGCGGTGTCGCGTGCGACCGGAGCTTTACAGGGCTTCACAGGGGCGGCGCGGCATCCCTCGCCACGGGCTCGGTCGCCCGGAAGAAGACTTCTTCCAGCGACCCGTCGCCCGCGACGCCCGCGAACGCGGTGCGCGCGTCGCTTACCTTCCCGAAGAAGAGGCTCACCCCGTGGTTCAGGATGAGCAGGTCGGTGCAGAGGTCTTCGACCAGCGACAGCAGGTGCGAGCTGACCACGACGGCCGCCCCTTCGGCCGCCCGCCGCATGACCGATTCCTTCATGGTGCGAATCCCGCGCGGGTCCAGGCCGGTCAGCGGCTCGTCGAAAAGGATCGCCTTCGGATGGTGCAGGTAAGCACAGCAGATGGCGACCTTCTGCCGCATGCCGCGACTGAGCTCTTGCGCGACCGTCTCACGCTTTTCGATGAGCTGGAACTCCTCCAGCAGCGCCTCGGCCAGCGGCTTGTAGTCGGGGACACGATAGGCGGCCGCCATGAACTCCAGATGCTCCCAGACCGTGAGCGTTTCAAAAAGCTTCGGGTCGTCGGGGACGTACGCCAGTTCGCGCTTTGCGCCGAGCGGGTCGGCGACGACATCGCGCCCGGCAACGACAAGGCGGCCGCGGGTCGGCGGGATGATCCCGCAGATGGCCCGCATGGTCGTCGTCTTGCCCGCCCCGTTAGGCCCCAGCAACCCGAGGATCTCGCCGGGGCGAACCACGAACGACAGCCCTTTGACGGCCTGCACGTCGCGGTAGCTCTTGTGGTAGTCGATCACCTCGATCAATCAACCTCCGGGGGAAAGAAGAAAATCCGAAGCACGAAATCCGAAGGAAAACTAAAAGAAGTCAAAGAAAGCTACAATCGGAAAAGACGCATTCCCGCGACGCCGTCCGCTCCTATTTCCCTTTTTCCCGCTTCCCTTTTTTCCCGCTTCCTTCGGATTTTGGATTTAGTGCTTCAGATTTAGCACTCACGTTCCAAAGCTTCGATCGCCCGCGTCACCCAATCCCGGGAGGATGTACCCCCGATCGTTCAACTGGCGGTCGATGGCGGCGCAGTAGATCGGCACGTCCGGGTGGTGGCGGTGGAGCATCTGGATCCCCTCGGGCGCGGCGACCAGGCAGATGAACCGAAGGCTGGCGACGCCCGCCTTCTTCAGCAAGTCGATGGCGGCCGATCCGCTGCCGCCGGTGGCGAGCATCGGGTCGATCAGCAGCACCTCCGTCTCGGCGATATCGGGCGGCAGCTTCTGGTAATAGCTGATCGGCTCCAGGGTTTTCTCGTCACGGTAGACGCCCAGGTGCCCGAGCCGCGCTTCGGGGAGCAGCCGCAGGATGCCCGTCGCCATCCCGAGCCCGGCCCGGAGGATCGGCACGAGCGTCACCCGCCGAGCAAGGACCTTCCCCGTTGACCGCTCCAGCGGCGTCTGAACGGGGCGGCTGCTCGTCGGCCAGTCGCGCGTCACCTCATAGACCATGAGCGAGCCAACTTCGTCCAGAAGCTCCCGGAACCGCCGGTGGTCGGCCGTGTAATCGCGCAGCTCGGTGAGCTTCGTCTGCACGACGGGATGATCGATGACGATGACGTTAGCCGGGGTCATGGTGCTTGGTTTTGCCCAGGTGCGCCGGCGTGGCCGGACGGCGAGCCGCCGGGCTCACTTCATCATGCCCGCGAGCTTCGCGTAGTTGAAAACGCCGCCGGCCTCGATGATCGGCAGCACGTCGCCGAGCGGCCGCAGCTCGTAACGGGCGCTTTGCGTCTTGTTGAGCGCGAACCCGTCGAGCAGGTGAACCTCCAGCTCGTCCCCCGTCTTCACCTTGCCGACCAGCCGGGAAACCGACTCCAGCGGCACAAGGTATCCGCCGTTCACGCTGTTGCGGAAGAAGATGCGGGCGTAAAACTCGGCGATCACCAGCTTCACGCCCGCTTCGGCCAGGGCGAGCGGCGCGTGCTCACGGCTGGAGCCCGACCCGAAGTTCTTCCCGCCGATGACGATCTGAAAGTCGCTCTTGAACTCGTTATCGCGGACGAACCGGATATCGCCGCTCGGCAGGCCGCGCTGGCCTTCGGGGACGCTGCTCATCGCGTACATCCCGAAATACTTCCGCTCCTCCGGGATCGACGGGTTGAACGAGAGGTACTGCGCCGGGATGATCTGATCGGTGTCGATGTTGTCGCCGAGGACGTAAGCCTTGCCGCTGATAACCGTTTCCATGACTTCCTTTCGTTCCCGGCGGAGTATAGGCGAATCGGCAATGTGAACAAATCCCCGCTGGTCGAGGGAACGGCGGCCGCCGGGACGCTCCGGCACGGCCGTGAAAGCAGAGGGCGCGGCCGCGAAAGCAGAGGACTCGATGGGGCAGGTTGATTCTAAAGAGCGATTTTCCGACCGCGTGGAGAACTACGTCCGCTATCGCCCGTCCTATTCGCCGGCCGCCGTGGGCTTCCTGCGCGAGGCGGCCGGCCTCACCCCGGGCTGGGTCGTCGCCGACGTCGGCTCGGGCACCGGGATCAGCACCCGACTGCTGCTCGAGAACGGCAACACCGTTTTCGCCGTCGAGCCCAACGCCGCCATGCGCGGCGCGGCGGAACGCCTGCTCGCCGGCTTCTCCGGCTTCCGCAGCGTGGACGGGGCGGCCGAGCGCACCACGCTGCCCGACGCCTCGGTTGACCTCATCCTCGCCGGGCAGGCCTTTCACTGGTTCGACCCCACCCCGACGCGTGAAGAATTCCGCCGCATCCTCCGCCCCGGCGGCTGGGTCGTGTTGATGTGGAACACGCGCCACCTCCGCGGCACGCCGTTCCTGGACGGATACGAGCGCCTGTTGCACGAATTCGGATGCGACTATCAATCCGTCCGATGCGAGAACGTCTCCGACGCCGCGATCGGCCGCTTCCTTGCTCCCGGCTGGCGGCTGGGGAGTTTCCCCAACGCCCAGCAGTTCGACTACCCGGGCCTGGAAGGCCGGCTGCTTTCCTCCTCCTACGCCCCCGGCCCCGACCACCCGCGGCACGCGCCGATGCTCGCGGCGTTGCGGCGCCTGTTCGACCAAACGAACATCGGCGGCAAGGTGACGATCCAATACGACACGCAGGTTTACCTGGGCCGAGCCTGACTGACGCGATGGCCCGCCCGTACGGCCTATGATGCGGTGTAAGCCTGACGTGCTGATCAGCAAACCTCCGCCTCACACGGCCGTTCCCGGCCCCGCGGCCAGGCCGTACCGTCGTTTCTTTCGCGACGAATCGAGAACGACGAGGAAGCCGTCATTGACCCAGGCTGTGAGCAAGTTTCTGGCGCTGCGCCGAGAAATCCCGAAAAGCCCCTCAATGTCGCGACTATTCACCGCGGCGCTCCGACTGAACAGCTCCAGCGCCCGCCGCTGACGCGGATCAAGCTTCCGGAGCCATGGTGAGTCGTCGTGAACGCCTTGAGTTGCAGCCTCGGCCGCCCGTGCTTTGACCTTCTCGAAGCTATCGGCGGCACCGATACAGAAGTATTCAACCCATTGGGTGATGTCGCTGTCGGCCCGACCCTCATAGTAGTTGTGCGATGGCCCGACCGTTAGTGCCTGGTAGTACGCCCCGAGGTCTCTGGCGTAGTACTCCTCCAGGGAATAGATGCCTTTCAAATCGTAACCCCCAAGGTGAAGGATCAACGTCGCCAAAAGGCGAGCGGTGCGGCCGTTGCCATCGTAATAGGGGTGGATCGTCGCGAATTGATAGTGGGCAACGCCCGCACGGATGGGGCACGGAAGCCCTTCGGCGGCCGAAGCGTTTACCCAATCAACCAACTCCTTCATCAACCTCGAGACGTCCTTTGATTCCGGCGGCATGTAGATGATGCGACGGCTTCGCGCGTCCCGGATCACGTTTTGCCCGTCCCGGAATGGCGTCGGCTTCGCCGTACCCGAGCCGCCGGCCATCACCAGAGCGTGGAGCAGTTGCAACTGCCGAACCGTGACTTTCTCGTTTCGAGCCGCGAGCTGCTCGACCCGTTCGAGTGCGGCGTAATAACCGAGGACCTCTTTCTCATCCCGCTCCCGCCCTGGAAAATGCTGGTGAATCGCGACCACCTGCGAAACCTGCTCCTGGGTGAGCCGATTCCCCTCGATCATCGTTGAGTAATGCGTCGAGTAGAGACGGGCAGTTTCTCGAAGCGTCGCCAAAACGCCCGGCGTGAGCGGCAGATAGCGAATAGCCTCTCTCGCGGCCTCGATCCGCATCAACGCTGTCGCGTTGAGCGGGGTGATGACGAATCGCGGCTGGTAAGGCGGCATAACGGCAGTTTAACGGCAACCGCCGTTGCCGTTAAATTGCCGTTATTTCGCTCGACGGCGGATCAAACCTAACTTTGTCAACGCGGCCGCCCGACGAAGACGCCGAGACAAACGTAGGGTGTGGTTCACCACGCCACATCACGCGGTGGCGTGGTGAACCACGCCCTACGCCCGGTCGCGTGCGATCACGATGAATCGCCACACCCGTCACCACTCCGCCTACCCGATGCCGCTCGCCGCGGCGCGGCCGGCGAGGTAGCCGGTCGCCCAGGCCCACTGAAAGTTGAACCCTCCGATGCGGCCGTCGCAGTCGAGGATCTCTCCCGCAAGGTAAAGCCCGGGGATGATCCGCGACGCCATCGTTCGGTAATCGATCTCCGACAGCGGGATACCTCCGGCCGTCACCTCGGCGTAGTTCCACCCCCGGTCGCGGGCGACCGGCAGCGGCATGCCGGTCAATGCATGGACCAGCCGCCGGCGCGCCTCGCGGGTCAACTGGGCGGCGGGTAACGCCGGGTCGATGCCGACGTGCGTTAGGATCGCTTCGGCCAGCCGCTGGGGCAGGGCATTCCCAAAAAGCGTGCTGACCGCCGCCCGAGGGCGCCCCCCCGCTCGGGCGATCCAACCCTGCTCCACTGATTCAAACGTTTCGCCCGGCAGGAACGCGCATCGCAATTCCACCGCCGGACCGAGCGACCGCGCGATGACCCAGTGGCGGCTGGCGTCCATCACCACCGGCCCGCTGGCGCCGAAGTGCGTCCAGAGCAGGCTCCCAGCGCGGCGATCGATCGGCTTGTTGCCGACCACCGTCGTCAGTTCCGCCTCGTGCGACAGGCCCGAAACCCGCGCGTGAAAGAACGTCTCCTCCAGCACCAGGGGGACCAAGGCCGGGAAGGTGTCGGCCACGGTGTGGCCCAGGCGACGCGCGATTTCCCATCCGCCGCCGTCGCTGCCGGTCCGCGGGAGGGAGCGGCCGCCGGTGGCGAGAACGACGCGCCGCGCTCGAATCGCGCCGCCCGTGTACCGCACGATGAACGAATCGGCCGCCGCCGCCGCCACCGCCGCCGCGTCGTCCGCGTCGGCACGCTCCACAGACACCACCCGCTGGCTGGTTCGAAGATCGACCCCCCGATCGGCGCATCGTTTGAGCAACGCGGCGAGTACCGTCTTGGCGCTGTCGCTGACTGGGAAGAGTTTGCCGGTTGGCTCTCGCTTTAGCGAGACGCCCATCGCCCCGAACCAGCGGGCCGCGGCTTTTTCGTCGAATGCCGCAAGCACATTGCGGACTATCGGCCGCGAGGCGTTAAAATCCTCCGGCGTGACGACGTCGTGGGTGACGTTGCAGCGGCCGCCGCCGGACACGAGGATCTTCGCTCCGACTGTTTTTGCCCCGTCGAGCAGGGCGATCCGGCGAGGTACGGCGCCGGCTGAATGGGATGTATCGGCCGCGAAGATGGCGGCCGTCAATCCCGCGGCGCCCGCGCCGATAATCGCGATGTCGTACCAGGGAAGAGGCTCCGGGGCCGGCGGGGTGGTGGGCGTCGAGGTCACGCAGTGGATCGTACGCTCAAAGCTCCCACGCCATCGAGGTGGCCGGGGGACGGCCCGATCAGACAAAAGCTCGAAGTGAACGGAGAGACACGTGCGGAAGCAAATCGTGGCCAATATGGCCTTGGCCCTGATTCTTGGCGCTCTTGGCTGCTCCCATCACGCGCCTCCAGCAGCCGTCCAGAAGAACGAGCCGTCGTGGATCGACCAACCGGAGGCGGCCGCCGTGCCCCCGCGACCGACCACCGACCAATGGGTGCGGCCGGCGACCCTCCCCGCCTTCCACGTCTCCGACATGGCCGTCCGCACTTCCGACAGCCAGACCTTCTTCTACGTCTCCAACCAGACCACCTTCCGGACGATGCAGGGGGCCGTCGAGTCGTCGATGGCCGATCTGCTCAAGGCGGCCGCCAGCGGGCGAGTGAAGTTCACCGGGCCCAGCGCCTTCATCTATCACGGCGCGTCCCCCCAGGAACTGGAGCGGCCGTTCTCGCTCGAGATCGGCTTCCCTGTCGCCGACGGCACGCGGCCCTTCGGGCGGTTTCGGGTCGAAGTGCTCGCCCCGTTCCACTGTGCCGCCGTACAGTTCACCGGCCCGCTTTCGCGGATCGACAAGGCTTACGACAAGCTGATCCCCGCAATCGAAGCCGCCCACCTGAAGCCGACCGACGAGGTGCGGGAAATTTTCGCGGAGTTCAACGGTTCCGACTCTCCGGACAACGATGTGACGGTGGCTATCGGCGTGGAGGAGCCCGGTTCCGTTGTCCCTGTCCCCAAGCCATCGAGCCCTTAACGTTCACTCGATCCCGCGGGCTTAGCCGATTACGTCGATTGTCCCGCCAGGCACGCTCGCCGGGGAGGAGAAGGACGACGTCCCCTTCGATGTCGATGTGTCAAACTGCGGTCTGGTCGAAGCGGCCGGGGCCCTGGCCGCGCCCCTTTTATCGCCAGCCGCCGACGTGCCAGGCTGCGGGAGCGTCTGCTGTGCGATTTCGAGGCGGGCCTGGGCGGCCGTCTGCGCGGCCTGCGCGGCGACCGATCGATCCTGCCCGCTCGGGTCGGCCGGGGCCAGCGCCGCGGCTTGCACCTGCTGCATCTTCGCCAGTGTCGCGGTGGGGTTCCCCTTGACCGCGCTGGTGTCGATGTTGACATGCCCGCCGACGGCATACTGGTGCCCATCCGGCCCGGCTGAGAATTCGAGGATGATCCCACTCCGGGCGAACCCGCCGGCGGCCGCCAGATGCGCTTCCTCATGCTGACGCACTTCGCGGTCGCGCTTCTTCAGCTCCTCAACCTGCCGCTTCTGATCGTCCGTCAGCGGAGTGTCCGTCGCCGACCGTGGCTGGCTTGCGCCCTTGGCTTGATCGCCGCCGGCCGAGGACGCCTTGCCTTCTCCGCCATGATCGCCGGGCGTGTAGGTGTCCTGCCCGCGACTCGACTGAAGCGCCGCGCCGGAACCGGCGATTGCCGGCTTGGGCGCATTAGTCAAGCTATTCAGAGCATTATCGGAGCAGGTCGGGCAGGTGCACCCGATCGGGTGCTGTCGAGGAAGAGCAGCCGAAGAAACCGCGGCGGACGTGATCCCGGTGACGTTCATTCGATTCGCAAAAGAGCAGGAGAGCCGATCGGATCATCGGCCATCCGTGACCGCGCCTTGCGAAGGTGTTTTGGCAGAAATGGGTTGATGCTGGACTTGACGTTCCGCTAACTAAGAGATGGCGGCCAGCGAGCCGCGCCCGTGAGGAAGCGGCCTGTGAGTGCTCCGGGGTGGCGGCAACGCCGAATGGACGTGCCGCAGGCGCGCGACGACCGCTGATCCAACAGATCGCCACGTACGGCGACTGCCCGCTTCCCGACGGGCGCGGCTCGTAAAAGTCGGTGGCTTCGATTTGACGTGCTACAAACCGCCTTTAACACTACAGCGATAATTCAGCGATCAAGCCTTCCCGAATCAGAAAATCCGAAGCACGAAATCCGAAGGAACTCCAAACAAAGGCAAAGCGGAAATCGATACTCGCGATTGATGCCAGTTTCTTCTTTTCCGATTCCCCATTCCTTCGGATTTCGTGCTTCGGATTTTGACGTTCTTCTGGTGCGCCATTGGCCAAATAGCGCCGTAGTGTTAAGACCGCGAATAATCGACGAGATGAACCACCAGCGCCAGCACCGCCGCGGCGAGCACCATTCCGCCGATGATCCAGACGGTGATCTTGGCGGCTTCCCGTGGCACGTCGGCCATGGTGCGACACTTGATCGACTTGTAGACGATCGACACCGCGATGCAGAGCGGCAGGAGCAGGAACGGCCAGATCGCATCCGACCAGACCGGCAGCGGCCGCAGGAACGGCACGTACCCCGTCCGCGCCGGGGCCGCGCCCGAGTCGGCAGCCGCCTGGGCCAGTTGGAGGATCGGCAGCGCGGAGAGCAGGTGGGGGACGAGCGTCACGAATTCTCCGCGAGTTTTCCAGCCCGGTATGAGCAATCGATGATCGCCAGCAGGTTCAGCATGCCGGCGACGGCGGTGTAGAGGACGCCCAGCTCATTCACGCGGCTGTGGGATTCATCGCCGGGCGGGTCGAAGGGCGCGACAGGGCTCGGCCGCGACGCGTAGATGGAGAAGGCGCCACTGGCGATGCCGATCGGCCCGGTCATCACCTGGGCGATCGACCACGGCTTGGACCGAACCTCGTCCAGCAGGCCGGCGTCCATGCGTTTGCCGGCGCGATCGAACGTCGGCACTTCGAGCAGCCGCACGCCGCCGATGAGCAAGCCCAGGATGAAGATCGTGACGACGGTCACCCCAATGGTGACCCCGCGCTTCCGCTGCCCGATCATCCAATACCCGGCCCCGGGGACCAGCCAAGCCACGATCGCCACCATCGGCGGCGAAGCCGCCTCCGCCGCCTCCGCCGGACCGCCATCCGCCGATCGGTTAATTGCAGGGTCGATTGCCATGAGTCGAAAGAGTCTAAGCGGAAGCGGCGGGGTGGGGAAGTAATCGAGGACTGCTGTCACGTCTTCGAGACGCCCTTATCATCCCGGCGTGACAGGTCCGAGGACTGCGGGTTCCGTGTCATCGCGTCCAATCCGCGCGGCTACACCGTCCGCCTGACCCAGCCGACACCGCGCAGCGCCAGGCGGAGCGCTTTCCGGCGAGTCGTGGTGTTTCAAAGCGGATCGACCGGATAGCGGCCGATCAACAGCGGCCGATCCAGGGCCTTCGACCGAGAACGGAAGTCGAGATGAAACCGCGAGTTGCGGCGAACCGGCCGCAAGGCATGCCCCTCGACAGAATCCAAACGGGAACTGGGGTACTAGGATTCGAACCTAGACAAGCAGATCCAGAGTCTGCTGTGCTACCGTTACACCATACCCCAAAAGGTTTTACGACCTGCGATAGACTTCCGGGCCGGGGGGCTGAACCCCGACGGGCAGGACGGCCATTCCGCAGCTTGGATCGGAATCGTATCGCTAAACGAGCGGGGGTCAAGCCTTTCGAGACGCGATGCTTGGCCCCGGCTTTGGAAGGACGAGCGGGGGGGCGGCGGATCTTACGCGTTTCACGAAAATACCTTCTGACCCCTTTACGGCTTGCAGGCGGCTGAGGGGTTGGGGAAGGCGTCGCTTTGGTCTTCGGAGGGTGCGGCGTCCAGGCACTTGAAGTCTTTTTCGATCAGAAGCGACAGGGTGCGGCCGGGGCCGGTAGGCTGGGCGGCGGTGAAGGAGACCTCATCGCCCTTCGCCCAAGCTGCGGCGGCCGCGGTGGGGAGGGTGACGCGGAGGCGGTTTTCGACGAAATCGACCTGGGGCGTATCGACCGTCGCCGTCCGCAGTTCGTAGACCAGGTGCTGGTCCGGGGCGAACTGCGTGCTTTCCGCAACGGTGCCTGTCTCCATGAGGCTGTGGACTTCGCTCTGGCCCAGACGGAGTCGGACGGAATCTCCTCGGATACGAAGCTTCATCGGGCGCTATCCTCGTGCTTGGGGTTCAGTGTTGTCGCCGCCGGGCCATCCGCCGGGCGATCGCCCTCACTTTGCTCAAACGCCTGAAGGTCGTCCGGCGTGTTCAAGTTGATCCAGCAGGCGGCCGCCAGGTCGGGCGGGGACGGCGCCAGCGCGATCGTGGGCTCCTTCGCCAGGCCGTGGAGCGATCGCCGCCCAGTGGCCAGGTGGGTGCGAACCACGGCGGCAGCGCTTCTATGGAAGATCGCGGGGAGGGGTTCGATCAAGGCCCCTCCGTCCGGCCCCGGCCGCGTCGGGAGCATTCCGACTAGGCCGGGCTGTCTCTCCACTTTCGCAGGATACGTCGCCAAGAGCCAATCAAGCAATCCGCGGCCGACGTTGGGCATATCCACCGGCGTCACGATGACAAGCGGCGTCGTTGCCGCCTCAACTGCCGTCAGAACGCCTTGCAGCGGCCCGACGCCGGCGACCGCATCCGTCGCCTCGGCATCGAACGCCTCCCACCCGGGTGGATGCTCCCGCCCCGGAGCGGTTACGAGCAGCGTCGGCCCGGGCCAATGCCAGCGACCCAGAAGGTACCGCAACACCGGCCGCCCGCCGAGGGTCATTCCACTCTTGGGCCCGCCCATCCGCGCCGGCCCCCCCGGCGAGGACGGAAAGAGTGGCAAGGGGGTTCACCATTGGCTTGGGGCCGTTTGAGGAAGAAGCGATGGAATGCTGAATGCTCAAGTGCTGAATGCTGAATTGAAGAGCGGTCGGAGAGTGCGACAGTTCGCGGCCGCGTGTACAATCATTCAGCCTTCAGCCTTCAGCAATTCTCTTTCCTCCCGTGTACACGTTCATCCGGCCCTCGCGGAGGAATCCGACCAGCGTCTGGCCGCTTTCTTCGGCGAAGCGGACGGCGAGGCTTGATGGGGCGGAGACGGCGGCGACGATCGGGACGCGGCCGGCAAGCGCTTTCTGCATGATCTCGAAGCTCGATCGCCCGCTGAGCAGCAGCACGTGCCGGGACATCGGCACGAGGCCGTGCGTCAAAGCATATCCCAGCACCTTGTCAACAGCATTGTGGCGGCCGATGTCTTCGCGCAGGGCGATCAGCTTGCCGTTTTCGTCGAACAGGGCGGCCGCGTGAATGCCGCCCGTTCGGTCGAAGGCCTCCTGCTGCCTCCGCATCAGGTCGGGCAGTCGCGCGAGAAGAGAGGGGCTGAGGATCAGAGGGGGCATGGCGGAATCGCCGTCGTCGATCCGTCCGAAGCGGCCGCGAACGGAATCGATCGTCGCCTTGCCGCACAACCCGCAGCTTGAACTGGCGAACACATGCCGCGTGAGCCGCTCGAAGTCGACGGCGACGTCCGGCGCAAGGAGGATGTCGATGACGTTCCCCTCTTCGTTCCGCCCGCAATGCTGAGCCCTCAGCACATCCTGAGCCCGACGGATGATCCCTTCCGTCAGCAGAAACCCGATCGCCAGTTCGGCATCGTGCCCCGGCGTCCGCATGGTGACACTGATCGCCCGCCCGCGAACCCGGATCTCGAGCGGCTCCTCCAGCGCAACCTCCTCCCCCCGCTCCGCGGGCCGGCCGCCTTTCCAGTGCGTGACTGATTCGATTCGTGCGGTGTTCATCGGTTTACCGAGCCGATGATAGTGGGCGTCGTGGCGGGAGCCAATGGCCAAGCCCAGCCCGCTTCGTCCGCGGCAGCGGGTGACTGAGGCGGATTGCCAGAAATGCGCGTGGCTTCCCGTGAAGGCCGCCACCATGAGCGGTCACAGAGGTGGCCCCTTTATGTCTCTCCCCTTTATGTCTCTTGTGTCAACAAAGCGACTCCGAATTACGCCGGGGTCGCGAGCGGTCACATCGAGCGGCAGCCCCCTTCATTACCCCTTATGACCCCCATCGCCTGATGTTGCCCCCGCGCCGTCGTGCGGTTATTGTTCGGGCATGGCGAAGAAGGGTGTGAGCGGGACCGGCGGCAAGGCGCTGAATAGCAGCCTCAGCGCCGCCAAGGCCGCCAAGCAGGATGAGTTCTACACCCAGTATGTTGACATCCAGAAGGAAGTCGAAGCCTACCTCGAATTCGACCCTGACACCTTCAAAGGCAAAATTGTCTACTGTAACTGCGACGACCCGTTTGAGAGCAACTTCTTCAAGTACTTCGCCGCAAATTTTAACAGGCTCGGCCTGAAAAAGCTCATCTCCACCAGCTACGACGGCTCCCCTATCGCCGGGCAGGGCATCTTGTTCCCGGAATACGATCAGGGCGATAGCAAACGCCCCAGGCCGCACTCGATCGCAATCGCTGTCGAAATCGATGAAGTGACCGACATTGATGGCGATGGCGCCGCGAGCATTGTAGACGTAAAGCTTTTTTTGGAGCGAAATCCTCACAGCCGGACCCCGCTGACAGGAGGTGGCGACTTCCGTAGCCCGGAGTGTATCGCGCTGCTCAAACAAGCGGACATCATCGTCACCAACCCGCCGTTCTCCCTGTTCCGCGAGTATGTCGCGCAACTCGTGGAGCACGGGAAGAAATTTCTGATCATTGGGAGCAAAAACGCTGTCACCTACAAGGAGATTTTCCCGCTGATTAAAGAAAACAAAATGTGGGTAGGGGCGGGTTTTGCTAATGGGAATGCCTATTTCAGCATTCCTGCAGATCAGGCAAGGGAGTTTGCTGACGGCGTTTATGATAAGGGCACGGGATTGGTCAAGTTCCGCAACGTAGGTTGGTTCACGAACCTCGATCACCGCCGACGCCACGACCCGCTTACGGGCATGACCATGGCGGACAACCTGCGGTTCAGCAAGCATAAAGAAATCAAGGGCAAGAAAGCCTACGACAGGTACGACAACTACGATGCGATCGAGGTCCCCTACACTGACGCGATCCCCAGTGACTATGACGGGGCAATGGGTGTCCCGATTAGTTTCCTAGACAGACACAACCCAGAGCAGTTTGAAATTTTGGGAATAACCGACCGTGACAACAACTCGGGTCTCAAGACGAAGGAATATTCGGCGGACGACTCGCCAAAATTCGGTGATCTGAACCGACGCGGGGCGATCCGCGTGGAGAGTCAGCTGGTGTCGACCTACGCCCGTCTTCTCATCCGTCGGCTTCGCACAAAAGCGGGGGAAAAATGAAAACCGCGTTAAATGTCGATATCACCGTCGCCAAGATATGCGACGGCTTTCTCTACAACGAAACGGAGGGTAAGGGCTTGTTCGGCCTCGGCGGGAAGCTCACGATTCAGCCGGAGTACCAGCGCAACTACATCTACGCCGACGGCGGTGGGAAGAGGGAGCAGGCCGTCATCGAATCGCTGCTCAAAGGGTATCCGCTGGGGCTGATCTACTTCAACACGGTCGCGGCGAATAAGTTCGAAGTGCTCGACGGCCAGCAGCGCATCACCAGCATCGGGCGGTTCGTCACAAACAAGTTCTCGATCGATGATGCCGGTCACCCGAAGAATTTCGACAGCCTGCCCGCTGACCAGCAGATGCGGGTTCGCGAATCGAAGCTGCTGATTTACGAGTGCGAGGGGACGGAGACCGAGATCAAGGAGTGGTTCAGAACGATCAACATCGCCGGTGTGCCGCTTAACGACCAAGAGCTGCTCAACGCAGTCTATTCCGGGCTGTTCGTCACCAAGGCCAAGGAAGAGTTCAGCAACAGTCAGAACTCGAACATCCAGAAGTGGAGCGCGTATGTGCGTGGCAGCGCCAACCGGCAGGATTTTCTCACGACGGCGCTGGATTGGGTGAGCAAGGGCGATATCGGCGGCTACATGAGCGCCCACCGCAACGACACGAACATCAACGAGTTGAAGACCTATTTCAACAGCGTGCTCGACTGGGTTTCGACCGTGTTCGTCGATGTACTCCCGGAAATGCGTGGCTTAGAGTGGGGCAGACTGTACGAGGCATATCACGGTCAATCCTACGATCCGGCGCAGATGTCGGCGGGCCTTAAAAAGCTTGATGCCGATGAGTATGTGACGAGTCGCAAGGGGATCTTCGAGTATCTGCTCGGCGGGTCGGTTGATCCGAAGCTGTTGAACGTTCGAGTCTTTGATGACAAGGTCAAAAAGGTAGCCTACGCCAGGCAAAAACAAGCGGCGGAGCAAAATGGAAAGTCCAATTGCCCGCTGTGCGCGGCTGGCGACAACGCCAACAAGAGCAGAATCTACAAGCTCGACGAGATGGACGCCGACCACGTCTCGGCCTGGAGCAGAGGGGGCAACAGTTCGGCGGAGAATTGCGAGATGCTCTGCGCGACCCACAACAAGGCAAAGGGCAACAAGTAACAGTCGAGTGGGGACCGGAAACGAGACAGGTTTGGTTGTGCTAAGCAGGCATGACGAATTCAATCAGGGTCATGAAGGATTCGCCTCCCAATGTGACCGTTCGCGACAGTGCATCTTCACAGCCTCACCCACCGCATCAATCGATAAGCCATTACAATCTTTTCGACGTTCAGCCGATGCGCTATTCCATCGACGCGGCCGCTGAGGGTCGGCGGCAGGTAGCGCTTGGCAACGTCATACCCTTCGTCGAACTGCCGGCGATCGACCTTGCCGGACTTGCTCGCCGGGTGGAGGCGGAAGCGGCTGAGGGTGGTGCCTAGGACCAGCGGGGGGGCTACGCGGGCCATGCGGAGCCAGAGGTCGTAGTCCATCGTCCAATGAAGCGACTCGTCGAGCGGGCCGATCTGGCGGCCGAAGTCGCGGCGCCAGAAGACGGCCGGTTGGGGGACGAAATTTTCGCGAAGCAGCGACCGGTACGAGAATCGCCGCAGGCGGCGGCGCTTGTACGCGGCGATGGTGGATCGGATGGGGCGGTCGTTGGTGTCGATGATGTCGCAGTTGCCGATGAGCCATTGGGATGAAGGGTTGGCCCGGAAGGCGTCGCTAACGGCCGCCAGGGCGCCGGGGGCGTAGGCGTCGTCGGCGTTGAGCCAGGCGACGATGTCGCCGTTGGCGCGAGCCATCCCCTTGTTGATCGCGTGGGCTTGCCCCCGATCAGGCTCGCTGGTGAAGGAGAGGCGCGGGTCTTGAATCCCGCGAAGGATGTCCAGCGTATTGTCGGTGCTTTCGGCGTCAACCACGATCCATTGCAGGTCGAAATCACCCTGTTGGGACAGAACGCTCTCCGCTGTCCGGGCCAGGTAAGCGCCCTGGTTGAAAGAGGGGGTGATGAGGCTGAGGAACATGGGAGGGAAATGCTGAATGCTGAATGCTGAATGCTGAATGCTGAATGCTGAATGGGGAGGGTCGGAGGCGCGGCGTTAGTGTTCGGCCTTTAGGAGGCGCGGGACGACGCGGTGCAGCGTCCAGGGCTCTTTGGAGTGGGGGTCTTTGTTATCGGCGGTGGCGATAATGGTGGGGGAGGCCATCAGGGCGTGTTCGGCGAGCCACTGGGAAACGGTGGGGCGGTTGTCGGCGGGGTCGCGCAGGATGGCGTCGGAAGGCTCCAGGACGAATGTAGGCTGGCGGTAGGGATCGAGGTTGGATTCCTTGAGGGCTCGATCGCGTATCGGCGGCTCAGGAACGTCAGGATGCGCCCGCACTTGGGGGGGACCAGGACCCAGCCGGTCTGCTCGGTCGTCGCCTCGCGGCCGTCGGGGACGTGCTCGGCGATGATCCGCGCCGCGGAGTCGGCCGATGCATAACGCCCTTCCTTGTAATTGTGAAGGAACGGGACCTGCCGCTGTTCGACGACGAACCCGCCGACGCGAGCGCCGTTGGGGATGGCGCCCAGCGCAAACAGCAGAAGGAACGCTCGGTTCCCCCAGCGGCCGGGCAAGGTTCGATTGACCCAGGTGATCGCCCGCCACCAGGCGAAGACGAGCAGCGGCACCAGCGGCAGGAAGTACCGGTCCAGCGGACGCACGAGCATCACCATCGCCAGCGTGGTCAGGAAGAAAAGCCCCCAGAGCGGCCGATGCCACGCCAAGCCCGCCCCCAGAGCGATCATCACGCCGGCCATTACCGAACTGAAGCCGATGCCGAGCGGCATGCCGAAGGTCGCCTTGACCAACGCTGACTCGAAGACGGCCGGGGCGCTGTCGGCAAGCTGTACGGTCATCGTCCAGAGGCGCTGCGGACGAAGGCTGAGCATCTCGTCCTCTTCCCGGTAGCCAGGGCCGTTTGTCGTGGCGGCGTGACGCGGGTCACGGTCGTAGAAGATGACAACGGCGGCGAGAACACCGAGGCAGATCAGCCCGTGGCCCCAGTGAAACTTCCGTCGGCTGAGCAGGGCGGTGCCGAGCGACCAGCCGAGGGTGGCGATGACGGCGAGGACGAGCGCCCACATCGCCGGCCGCATCGCGACGGCGATGACCAGGCCGCAGGCAAGGAACGCCCAGTCAAACCAGCGGATGCGGCCGTCGCGCCCGGCGGCGGCGCGCTCGGATCGATAGAAGATCGCCTCATAGCCGACCAGGAAGGTCGTCACGCCGAGAAGGAAGGGCAGGTCCGATAAGAGCTCGAAGTTGTATCGGTAAAACAGTCGGCTCATCGCGACGCCGAACGTGACCAATACCGCGGTGGGGCGTCCGGCGCGAAGGAAGATCAGGCGATAGGTCATCGCCAGCGTCGCCGCCCCAAGCAGCGGCATCAGGATCAACGCGGGGAGCAGGCTCGTCGTGTGGAAGAGCCTGAACGTGCCGGCGAACAGGATTGGCAGCCCAGGGTACGCGAGACGATTCGGATGGCCGTGGAAGGTGTAACCGTGCCCTTCCGCAATGTTGCGGCCGACCGACAAGTAGAGCGCGCTATCGGGCTCAAGGCGCCACTGTGCATTGAACCCGGCGAAATAGATGAGGGCCAGGGCGATGAAGATCCGAGCGCGGTTGCGGTCCGCCCAGGCGAGGATGCGATCGGATGCGACGGCAGCGTCGGGCAGCGCCCGCGTCGGGGCGGGGAGGATGGACGGCGCCGCAGCGAGGGAAGGCTTCAGAAGGAGATCGGTGTCGGGTGAGGCCACATCGGGCGAGAGCGAGGCTGGCGGCGCGGACGGGGCGGGGGTCATCGGGGCGGGTCGGGTACGCATGGGGCCGGTCGTGTCGGGCGGCTCAATCGGAAGTGCGGGCGAGGCGGAAGCGTGCGTAGGGTCGCCGAAGTACATGAAGCTGCCTGTATCGCGCCGTTTGGCGGAAGCACCCCACCCAGGGGCCGCCGGCCAGCGGGCGTCGGAGCCGGTCTTCACGACGACTCCGGCAAAGGGGCTCGAAGAGGTAGTGAAGAGCCCGCTGACTTGTCACGCGACCGGATGTCGCCCCACCCCCATCCGTTTCAACGGCGCGGAGTATAATGACCCGCAACCCAAACGACAAAATAGTCGAAAGCGGCACCCCGCGTCACGTGCGGAACAATCTTGCAGTTAACGGGCGGCCCGGTAGATGGAGGCAAGCTCGGCTTCGGTCACGGGGCGGGGATTGAAGGTCGCCGTCCACTGCTTGGCGGCGATGGCCGCCATGGCGGGGATCGATTCGACGGAGACGCCGGCTTCGGAAAGTGTTCGCGGAAGCGCGCCGGCCACAAGTAGTTCTGAGAGCCGAGCGGCGAGCGCATCGGCCTCGGGCATGAGATCGGCGTAGGGGTTGCCGTTGTCGCCGAGCGCGTTAAAGCGAACCACGTGGGGCAGCACCAGCCCGACGGCGATGCCGTGAACGGTCCCGTGAGTGGCCGTCAGCCCGTTCGCCAAAGCGTGAGCCGCACCGAGCATGGAGTTCTCGATGGCGGCGCCGGCCAAGTGCGCCCCCATCAACATTTGTTCGCGCGCCTCGGCGTCGGACGGGTTTCGCATGACGCGCTCGTAGGCCGTTTCGAGCAGGCCCCAGGCTTGTTGCGACAGCCGGCGCGAGGCGTCGGTTCGGCGCGTGCTGGCGGCGCTCTCCACGGCATGGGCGACGGCGTCGATGCCCGTGGCGGCCGCCACGCGGGGGGGCTGGGTGGCGGTCAGCTCCGGGTCGAGCAGGGCGAGGCGCGGGCAGCGCTTTTTTGTCGCCGCAGGCCATCTTCTGATGGGTCTCGGGGTCGGTGATCAGGGCGTAGCTTTGGGCGTCGGAGCCGGTGCCGGCGGTCGTGGGGACGGCGATCATCGGGATCATTGGCTGGTTGGCCTTGCCGGTGCCCCAGTAGTCGGCCATCCTTCCGCCACCGCTGAGAATGAAGTTGATCCCTTTGGCGCAGTCCATCGAGGAGCCGCCGCCAAGGCCGATGATCAGGTCCGGCTTGAAGGGCTTGGCCGCGATGACGCCCCGACCGACATGGATCACCGTCGGGTTCTCGCCGACGTCCTCAAAAACCTTGACGGCCAACCCGGCATGGTAGAGGGACCGAACCGCGCGCTCCACGTGGCCGGCCGCCTTAATTCCTGGGTCGGTGACAAGCAGGACGCGGCTTCCTCCCTCGGATTGAGCGAGTTTGCCGAGCAGGTCGAGCGTCCCCGGGCCACGAACCACCCTGACGGCCGAGTCGGGGATGATGACGGGTGCCGAGCCGTTCAGTGAGGTCATGCCAGGAGCCCTATCCGTCGGCGAAAACTGTCCAGGAGCGGGTATCAGCCCCCCGCCTCCGGAGACGGGTCGAGCCGCGTCAGCGGCCGGACGAACCCTCTCCCGCCAGGATCATAGCCCCGCTGAACCGGTTGAGCGGCGGTCTGGTGCGGCGGGGGCGATGGGGTCGCCACCGGTTCATGGAAAAGCCGTGATCGCCTCAGGTTCGGGGTGGTTCATCTGGAACGCCCTCTGCCGGTAGAGCAGCTCGAACAGGTTCCCTTCATGCGGCTGGTCCCAGCTTAGCTTGAACGTTTCGATTGGCCCGATATTGAGGCGGTCGATGTTTTCACGGGCCATGATCCGCCGGATGAACTTTCGGTCGTTGCTGATGACGGTGCCGACCAGCGTCGGCCCAATCGCCGACGGAAGCTCTTCCTGCGGGCATTCGACCACGGAGGCGAATGGGAAGAGGAACTCCTTGTTCGCCAGGACGTGATCGCGCTCAGCGCGGAGGATCGTCGGCAGGAGCCAGGCGATGCGGCCTTCCTTGACCAGCCGCGGCGTGCCGCGAATGCGCTCGGTGAGGTTGACGGCGCCAGGCTGGGTCAGGGCGCCGTCGATCATCGCGTTCATTCGCTCGGCCATGCCGGCGTTGGCGAAGGCGGCGATCTGGGCGTTGGGGTCGTCGGCGGGGAGGGCCTTTACGGTAGACAGCTTCTTCGCCAAAGCTTCGGCGATGGCATCGGCATTTTTCGGCGTCCAGACGCCGGAGGCGTTGATGCAGGAGCGGCCACCGTTGGCGGCGATGCTGGCGGCGATGAGATCGAGATGTTTTTCCCACTCGTCGGCCGCGTCGGCGCCGAGGATCACTTTGCTGTAGCCGGGGCCATGGAGTTCGATGCGCGGGTCGTGCGCCCAGGCCTTGGTGGTCGAGGCGTCGCCGAAGAGCATCGCGCGATCGACGGTGGAGAGGATCGTCCCCGACCCGCCGTGGTCGGTCGGGTAGAAGCCGAACGCTTCCTTTGGGAAGCCGGCCGCCATCATCGCCCCGATGATGCGGAGGGGCGACCAGGGCTCTTCGCGGCCGGGCTTGAGGATCACGGGGGTCTTCAAGGCGACCGCCGGCATCCAGAGCGAGTGGACGCCGGGGGAGTTACTCGGCAGGATCGCGCCGAAGGTGCGGGCTTCGCGGAACCACGACAGCATGCGGCCGTCATCGTCGCCGTAGCCCCGGTCGAGGATCGACAGATCGAACCCGCGGGTAAGCCCGGCGAGGATGATGTCGATCTCGTCGAGGGTTCGATGGATCTTTCTGGCGTTGGTCCGGCAGTAACTGACCGGCATCCCGGTGCTGGCCGAGAGCTGGCGGACGTAATCGTCGAATGACTGTTTATCGTCGCCCACGGGCAGGTCGGCCGTCATGAACAGCTCGGCCGCCTTCTTGCTCATCTGGATGAGCTCCGCGACCTTGAAGCGTTCGAGGGCTTCGTCATCCATGCGATGGATGTCGCGAGCGATCAGGCCCGAATTGGCCTGGCTCACGCGGGCGAAAGGCTCGCCGGTCACATGGTGGACGATCTCGACCTTATCGACCGATTCGTACGGCTTGCCGTGACGGAGGATGGGAATGTGAAGCATGTTTGGGCTCTGGTTCTGTCTCGAACGCGCACGAAATAGTTTAGCAGCCTTGCGAGGACCGCAAGTTTCAAAGTTTCACTCCGGAAGCCATAGCTCCCGAAGTGGGATCTCGAGCTCTGGGAACGGCGGTAGCTTGACGATGGCATCGCCAAACGCTTTTTCCGTTCGTACATACGCTGTGCCGAAGAGGCGAAACGATTCGATCCGGCGAATTGAAAGCCTGACAGCATAAGGGCAAAAGAAGTGAACTATTTCTTCTCGCCGGGAAGCCAAAGTTCACCGAGGCTAATTTCCAAGTCCGGGAATGGAGGTAGTTTAATTACTTCGAAGCTGGAACCTTTGTCGCAAGCCCGATACCGACCGGAAGCGAGCCGGAAGGCTTCGATCGACCGCCTCTCTGGATCGACGATCCAGTAGTAAGGGACGCCGCCTTTCGCGTACTGACGAAACTTGTCTTTCCGATCGATCGTCCCACTGCTCGGGCTCACAATCTCGACGCACAGGTCGGGCGGCCCGTCGATAGCGGCGTCGGGGTGAATCAGATGGGCGCGTTCGGCCGTGAAATAGAGGATGTCGGGGCGCCGAACGTCATACTCGCCGAAGATCGTGTCGACATCGCCGAGCAGAATGCCTCTGTCGCCGATATGGTTTACGAGAAGCGTCGATAGCCGCTTGTTGACATAGGAATGGCTCGGCCTCGGGCTCGGGCTCACCTTGACCTCTCCTTCGACCAGCTCTAACCGAATGCCGGGAGGGTCTTCGCCCAGCATCTCGAACTGGCGGGCGGTCATCTTTGTCGAACGGGTGATGGACATGGCAACCTTCCCGACGACGAGCAGGGATCGACTCCGACTACTACCCAGCCTCCGGGAGCCAAAGCTCCCCCAAGCTGATCTCCAGATCGGGGAACGGCTCTAGCTTGATCACTGCGGCCCCCGAACCTCCGCCGCAGGGCCGATAGCGGCCGGACGAACTACGGAACCCCTCAAACGAGCGCGCCAAGGGGTCGACGATCCAATAGTGGGGCACCCCGGCCTTCGCGTACTGCCGGAACTTATCTGTCCGATCGATTGTGCCGCTGCTGGGGCTGATGATTTCGATGCAAAGATCCGGAGGGCTTTCGACTGCGCTGTCGGGACGAATCAGGCCGACCCGCTCCTTGGCAAAGTAGGCCAGGTCGGGCCGACGGACGTCGTGCTCCCCAAGCACTGTATCCAAATCCCCCAATAGCTCTCCAAGATCGTGATCAATAATGTGATTCAAAAGGATCCGCGTCAGTCGCGCGCCGACACGGCTGTGCCTCGGCCTCAGGCTCGGGCTCACCGCCACCTCCCCATTGACCAGCTCCAGACGGACGCCCGGAGGATCCTCTCCGAGCATCTCGAACTGGCGGGCGTTCATCTTTGTCGTACTGACCACAGGCATGGAGACCTTCGCCCTTTTCCGCGGGGCAATGACGGCCGCGGGCTTCAATACACGCCCTCCACCACCGACACGCCCAATTGCTGGAACGGCTGCACGTTGCCGGCGCCGTCCCAGGGGTAGGGGTCGCACGGCGGGCGGCGGATGGCCTGGTCGCGCTCGAGGAAGCGGGGGATGAACGTTTCCTTGGTCAGCGTTGTCAGCATCACGCGGCCGATCGTGCCGTACGGGACCTTTTCGTCCGCGTTTTTCGGGTTGACAATGTCCACGACCGCGCGGGGCTGGGGGGCGTGGTAGATCACCTCGTAATTGTCGGCCGGGTCAAACGGCTTGTGGGTGGCCAGGCCCATGAGGGTGTTGCCGTAGGTCGGCACGAAATCGATTCCGGGGGCCAGCTCTTCACGGGCGAACCGGTGGAACTGGGGCGTCAGCTCGGTGCCTCCGCAGAAGATGCCGGTGATGCCGTAGTGGGCGAGGTCGATCTTTTCCGCCAAGGCTTCCAGGAGCTTGGGCGTCGTGAACATGCACTTGATGTTCGGGTTGGCGCGAAGGATGGTCAGCGCCTGGTCGATGCAGTGGTTCTTGTACAGGTTCACTTCCTGCATTTCCCCGCGCTTGAGGCACTTGATGACCCAGCGCGGGTCGAGATCCACGCTGAAGGCGATGCCGCCGCGAAACTGGGCGAGGTGCTCGATGGCGAGCCGCAGCCGCCGTGGGCCGCTGGGGCCGAGCATGAGCCAGTCGCGCCCTTCGGGAAGGTCTTTTCGGAAAGCGTGGCGCTGAAGTTCTCGTAATCGATGCGGAAGTCGTCGATCTGGAGGCGGCTCTTGGGGACGCCGGTCGAGCCACCGGTCTCGAAGACGTACATCGGGCGGCCTTCCAGCCCGCGGGGGAGCCAGCGTCGCACCGGGCCGCCGCGGAGCCAGTCGTCTTCAAAGTGGGGAATCTTGCGAAGGTCGGCGAAGCTGTGGACCTCCTTGCGGACGTCGATTCCCCAGGCCTTCTGCTTATCGAGCCAGAACGGGCACCCGGTGGCGGGGTTGAAGTGCCATTCGACCATCTCCAGAACGTGCGCGTCGAGCTTCTCGGCGGCCTTACGGGCCTTGGCTTCGATCGAAGAAGCCCCGGTCGAGGGGGAGACGGGTGCGGTTTGGGTCGTCGGCATAATGAAGAGGGTTGAGGTTAGGTCGCCAGGGACTTTGTGGAGCAGAGGTCCGCCCCCGACCGCGATCATGCTGCGGTGCGGGGGTGCCTCCGGACTATCGAACGCCCGTCGGTTGAAGTTGCTTCCTAGATGCGCTCACACTTCACGCCGGGCGCATCCACCGGTCGATCCCGGGCCACGGATCGCTCCGATGACAAACATTGGAAGGGGGGTGAAGGCTAGAGGATGGGAGTCGGGCCTACCGTTTCATCCTTCACCTTCATCCCTCATCCTTTCAGTGTCAGTGCTTTTCAGAGATCGCGAACAGCTTTTGCATCGTCAGGATGTAGAGCGTGCCATTGGCATAAACGGGCGATCCGAACACGCTCACGCCCATATTGTGCTCTGCGATCATCTTCTCCGTCTTATCGGCGGCGAAGATCCGGACGTTGCCGTCGCCATCGCCGACGTAGATTTTGCCGTCGCAGGCAAGCGGGCTGCCCCACATTTCAGCCTGCATGTCGTGGCACCAGTACTGTTTCCCGTTCTCGGCGTCCCAGCAGTGAAGGTAGCCGGAGAAGTCGGGTTCGAAGACCAGCCCGTTATATACCACCGCCGTCGAAATGCTGCGGTGCATCCGGGTTTCTTCCTTGTCCCCCTTCTTACCGGGGCCGAAGTGCCAGACGGCCTTGGAGTTGGGGTTGGGCGCCCCTTTGCTGACCATCTGCCCGGCCGGGGCGACAAGGTTCGCGCCGGCGGTGGGGGCCTTATAGGCCGGGTTGTCGATCTCGGGGCTGACATCGCCCGTGCCGGTGAGGTCGATGCACCAGAAATCGGCGTAGCCCGTGCTGTGCTCGGGGTCCTGCCCGGTGGTGATGTACATCCGGTTCCCGACGACGCAGGGCGTGGCGATTATTTCGTTGCGGCCGCCGGAGGGGTAGATGCTGTCCTTGCTGTTCGCGTCAAACTTCCAGACCAGCTTCCCGGTCTGGGCGTCGAACGCCCGCACCCAGGCGTCGCCCATGGGGGCGATGACCAGGTCTTTTCCGTTGGCATGGGCGATCGCCACGCTGGCCCACTGCCCATGCAGGACATTGGGGCCGGGGGAGTTGTCGGTCCACTTTACCGCGCCAGTGTTCTTGTCGAAGCAGACGAGGCCCGGGGCGTTGGGGGCGACGACGTGCTTGTGGGTGTCTTCGACGCCGTTGCCGGTCAGGACATAGAGCAGATCGCCGACGGTCACCGGGGCGGCCGCCGTCATGTTGTGCGGGAAGACGCCCAACTTATCCATCATGTCAAAATCCCAGACGACCTTGGGGCCGGCCTTGGGATCGTTGCCGGGGCTGACGTCGAGGCAGACGACATGGCACTGGTTGGTGCAGTACCAGACTTTCCCTGGCTCCGTATAGGCGGTGGAGCAGAGGCCCTCGCCCGGCCAGTCATTCACGCGGCCGGCGGGGAGCTTGCTGTAATACTGCTGCCAGAGCACCTTGCCCGTCTGCTCGTCCAGCGCCATGAAGACGCCGCCGTCGTTCGGCTTGCCGCCCGGGCCGATGGTCGAGGGCAGGGCGCTGGGGCCGAAGTTGTTCGTGCCGATCGTCACCACACCGTTGGAGATGACGGGGTTGCCGTAACTCTTGGAGCCGAGCGGGGCGGTCCATTTGATATTCTTGTTCTTCGACGCGTCTTCCGCGTCGTATTCCCACTCGGTGGGGGGGTTCTTTTCCGGCGAGATCATGTTCCGCTCGGGCGTGCGGCCCCACATGGGCCAGTCTTCCGCCCGCGCCGAGGTGCAGGGGAGAGCGGCGACCGCCAGAAGGGCCGCAAGGCCGAAGTTGCGCCAGTCGCGCGGGTTGGAAATCCGATTTGTCATGTCAGTCAGGTTGGTCATGTGGGCCCCGGTGACGTTGGGGAAGTGCTCAAGGCACCGCCGATTCTAGTCTTCTGTCGTAAAAGAGTTGATGCGACGCTTTTCAAAAATGACGCCCTTGGCCGCGGCCCCCTCGGGGACGAGCGCCGAAACGGCACCCGGCCGGGCGAAATCATCCGCTCGACCGGCGGGTCAGGCTCTACTTTGCCGCCGTGCCGCTGGCATCCGGAGCGGCCGCGGACGCGGCGGGGGCGGCGACGGCGCTGTTCGCCGTCACTTCCAGGTTGTCATAGTAGATCTCGCTCTTCTGGGTGCCGACGAGCGAATTGCCAAACAGGCCCGGCCCGCCCACGCCGTTTTGCAGCACGTCCACCATTTCGACCGACCAGGCGGCCGGCTCCTGCTCTTCACGGGGCCAGGCTTTCCCTTTGACTTCGATCCCGTTTGCCCCGGGGTGAACCTGGAGCTTCAGGCGATACCACGTCTTCCCCTTCCAGGCGAACGGGATGGTGACGTTTGCGCTGCCGCTGGGCTGCCGGTCGTCGGGCACGGCGGCGGGCCAGGAGATCACCTGGAGCTTCTGGTCGTTCCCCAGGAGCAAGAGGATATAGCGGCTGTTGATGATGCCCGCGTCAGGGGAGTTCCGCAGGCCATTGCTTTCTTTCTCATTAACTTTGATGTCCCCCTGGACCGTGTAGTCGGCCATGTCCACCGCGCCGAAGTAGGTCCGGGCGCGGTAATAGAGGTCGATGTCCATTAACTTCTGGAGGACCTTGTTCTTCGCATCGTCCGGGTCCTGCACGACCGCGAACTTGCCTCCCGCGCCCAGCCACGTGAGCGGGGGCTTGCCCAGCGGGGCCTTCTCAAAGTCGGTCTTCCACGGAAGGGGCGAGAAGACGCGGACGCGGGAAGCGCCGGTGATCGTGCCGACGCTGGCCTCGATCGTGCCGGCCTGCGGGGCGTTCCCCGGCGCCGCGACGGCGGCGAAGGTCCCGCTTTCGTCTACGGCGCCGGCAAGGTTGCCCGCCTTGGTCGGCCCCGCCGGCACCGCGCTGGCGGCGGCGGACATCGCGGTGGAGGGCTGGCTGGTGGGGACAAGTTTCGTCGCCTCGGCGGTTGGCGAGGCGGGCCCGCCCGCGGCCGGGACGGCCGACGGCGCCGGCATGGCCGCCGGCTTGGGCGGCGGGGCGGGGATCGTCACTTGGCCGATCGCCCACTTGAGTTGCGTGGGGCCCAGCTTGGCAAGCAGGCGCCCCTTGGCGTCGAACGTCCGGGCCGTGAATGATGCCTTTTGGCCGGGGTGCAGGACGACGTCGGCGGGAATGACCTGGAGCAGTGTCGCGTCACCGCCGCCGGCTTCCTCGGCCGCCATCGGGGGGATGGGGCCGGCTTCGGGCTTGGCGTCCTTATTGGCGATGCAGTACGTCTTGTTCGCGGTCTGGAGGAAGACGCGGCCGCCGTCGATAGCCACGGAGCCGAAGATGGCATACTCGCGACCCATCTTGTCCGGGACGTCGGTCTTGCTGAGCACTTCGGCCTTGTTCCCGCCGTCTTTCAGGACCCAGAACTTGCCGTTGGCTTCGGCGACGTAGAGCTTGTCGTCCCCCCAGACGAGCGACGCCTTGCCCGTCGTCCCGCACTTCTTGCTCCACAGCGCCTTGCCGGTCTTCTTATCGATCGACCAGACGGTGGCGGTGTCGTCCTCAACATAGAGGCGATCGCCGGCGACGGTCGCCGAGGGGAACCCCGCCGGGACGCCAGCGCCGGCCGGCTTGCCGGTCATACGCCAGACTTCCTTGGGCGACGGCACGACTGGCCCGCGCCGAACACGCCAGGTTTGCCCGGTTCAAGTTTCGAAGCGTCGAGGCAGTAGATGCGGCCCAGTTCGCTGGTATCGGGGTTGTCCAGGTCGTGGCAGCAGAAGACGTAATTGCCATCCACGACCACAGACGCGTTCATGCCGCGGATGCTCGCCTTGAAGCTCCAGACCTTTTTGCCAGTCCGGGCTTGGAAGGCGTGTACGCCGCCGTCGCCGGCCGCGAGGATGACGATCCGTTCGCCGTTGATGACCGTCACCACCGGCGTGTTGTACGGGGCATCGACCGGCAGGCCGCCGGTGCTGTTCGTCCATCGAAGCTCGCCCGTGTTCTTGTCCAGCGCGAAGAGGCGATGCTGGCCGCGGGCGTTGTCGCCCCAGCCGAAGGCGACGCCGCCGATGATGAGCTGGTCTTCGTCGATCGCCGGCGAAGGGGTGCGGCCGCCGAAGGTCGAGATCATCCCGAACTCTTCGGTCATCTGCCGCTTCCAGATCAACTTGCCGGTCTGGCCATCAAGGCAGACCAGGGCACACTGCGACCCCAGGCCATAGACGCGGCCGGTGGAGGGGTCGGCGACGGGGTTCCCCCAGCCGAGACGGTGGAACGGGACATCGGTCTGGTACATCGGCTCCAGGTACTTCCAGAGCATCTTGCCCGTGGCGGCGTCCACACAAACGAAGGCTTCCTGCGTCTTGGGCCGGGGGCGAGCGCCGGGTTATTGGGGTTGCCGCCCGGGACTTCATCCTCGCGGGTGTACGTGTAGAGCTTGCCGTTCACGATGACGGGGCTCGACATGCCGCCGATGTCGTTCGACCAGAGCAGGTTCTCGCCGTCGGTCGACCATTTTTCCGGCAGGTTCTTTTCGCGCGAGACGCCGGTCTGTTCCGGGCCGCGCCATTGATACCACCCGCCCGGGCGTCCGGTCTGAGGCGGGGCCGACGCATCGACGGCGGACGCCGTGAGGGGGGCGGGGGTGGTGGCCGGCGCACTCGGGGAAGCCGAGCTACCGCTTGACGCGGCGAGCGCGGCGACTCCGCCTGCGCCGGCCGCGACCGCCAGGGGCGCGACGGAGGGAACGGAGGTCGGCGCGGCGGCTTCGGCCAGCGCGGCGGCCGCGGGCTGCGTCGTGAGGGCTGCGCCACCGGGCATCGTCGTCGGGCCGGTGGCGGGGAGCGTCATTGGCAGCGTTGACGGTGCCATGGACGGCGCCGTTGACGGTTCCATCGACGGCATCGTCTGCGGAGAGGCGGCCGTTGTCGGCGGCTGCGCTGGCGGAGTCGTGTCGTCACCCTTGTTGCACCCGCTGGCGAATACCGCCGCGCTCAGCAGCGTGGCGACCCAGATTCCTCGTTTTTGCATCATTGTTTTCGATCCCATTCTAAACCCACAAGCCGAACATCAGACCTCCGCGCACTCGGCAACGCGGTTAACGGACTCGGACGAATCGTTTCGCCTTCATTTCGAACCTCGGCAGCGTGCCGGGGGGCACGGTCGAGACATCCGCTCGAAAATTCAACCCATCCTGCATCGCCCGCGCCATGCGCGTAGCGAGCGAGGTCTCGGCCACGTCGCCGTTACCGGCCGGGCTCCCGCCCGCGGGCGGCCGCGGCTCCAGCTCGACTTTCACCTGGGCGAGGCCCTCGACGTCCCGCACCGTCACACGGAATTCGGCCACCTCGTCGAATCGCCTCAGGAGCGCCTCGACGGAGTTGGGGAAGACATTGTTGCCGCGGACCGTGAACATGTCATCCAGCCGCCCCAGAATCCCACCCTCCAGCCGCGCGAAGCTTCGCCCGCAGCGGCAGACGCCGCGCGATAGCCGGACCTGATCGCCGGTCCGATACCGGATGAGCGGGCTGCCGACGCGGCCGAGGTTGGTCAGGACCAATTCTCCGGCCGCCCCGTCGGCCAACACGGCACCGGTTTCAGGGTTGATGACTTCCGGGATGAACTCGCTTTCGATCACGTGGAGCCCGCCGACGACCTCTCCGCACTCAAACGCGGCCGGGCCAATCTCTGTCATGCCGCTGTGATCGTACAGGCGCGCTCCCCAGGCCGTTTCGATCCGGTTGCGGGTCTCGGGGATATTGCCGCCCGCTTCGCCTGCGACGATCAGCGCCCGGACCGAGGAGCGTGACAGGTCGATCCCTTCCTTCGCCGCGACTTCGGCCATGTGCTGGGCGTATGTCGGTGTGCAGCAGACGACGGTCGCCTGGTTCTCCAGGAGCATTTTGAGGCGGGCGGTGGTGGAAAGCCCGCCGGCGGGGATCGACATCAGCCCGAGGCTCGTTGCCGCCTCGAACGCCGCCCAAAAGCCGACGAAGGGGCCAAATGAGAACGGGAAAAAGGCCCGATCGCCCCGCCCGACACCGGCCGCCGTGAAAATGATGCCCCAGCATCGCTTGAACCAGTCCCAGTTCGGCGTCGTGTCGAGCCAACGGACGGGCCGCCCGCCTGTGCCGGAGGTCTGGTGGTAGCGCGGGTAGCGATCGAGCGGCTCGGTCAGGTTGGAGCCGAAGGCGGGATGGTCGGCCTGATCGGCTTCGATCTCCGCGCGAGCCGTGAAGGGGAGCTGGTCGAGTCGGTCGGTCAACGCGTCAAACGAGAGCCCGGCGAACTTACGTTGGTAGAAGGCGTTGGAACCGCGAACGGCGTCGATCAGCCGGGCGAGCTTGCGCCGCTGAAGCGCCGCCAGATCGGCCCCGCCGAGCGATTCTTCTTCGGGAATGAAGTAGTTGCGATCGGCCATGCGCGGCGGTCACGTCGGGGCGGCGGCGTCCGGGGATATCCGGCGAAGAGAACAGCACCGCCGCGCAATGCGAAGCGGCGTTCCTGTTGCGCCGGGCGACGAGCGTTCAACCCGTCTTACCGCCAACCCGCGTCGGTGTTTTTTACCGACGCGTGCGGCCGCCGCACCATGAGCAACGACAAGCACGGCTCGCACCCAATCACGCCCAGGGGCCGCCTTGGGGCCGCTGACGCGTAACGCGGTCCATCATATTGCCGATTTCGTCGAGCGTCCGATCGATCGATCGAACGAACATGACGCGAAGGCGCGCCGACGCGGGCGGGTCGAACGGGGAGTCGCTCTCGGCGACCAGATGAGCCGCCGGCGCCTCGGCCGCGGAATGGAACGCCGCCACCGCTTCGAGTGCGGCAAGGTCGGCCTTGGTCATGCGGCCGGCCTGTCGATTGAGTTCGGCGGCGGAGCCGTACCGAAACGACTCCACATAAAGGTGCGTTCTCCCGGCGGCCGCCGCGATCGGGGCGGCGGACTGTTCCACCGCGCGACGCACTTGCCAGTGCGACGCGCCGTTGCGGCGACGCATCCGCCCAACGCGGGCGGCGGCCTCAAGAAACTTGTCCGATCGGCTCGAGTCGATTCGGTACTCGACGATCACGTTCTGCGCTTCGTTCGTGCCTGGCCCCGGCTCGTAACGCAATGCGGACTGCGCGGGGCCGCCGGTGGCTGGCGACGTCGTCGGCGCAGTGGCTCCCGTCACGCTGTCGGTCGAAGCCGCGGGCGGGGGCGTCAACCGGGTTGCGAGGGCGGTCAGCGGCGGGGGGGCCTCGCCCGGCCTGAAGGCGGGGGAAAGGTCGATCCCCTCGTTCAGCGTCAGCGGGAAGAACGGCGCTAGCACGAGCATCGACCCCATCGAGAGACCGCCGACGAGCAGAGAGGTGCTGATGGACGTCGCGGTTGTCACATTCCCCCAGACCAGCGCCCCGATCGTAAACGACCCGAACAGCACGGTGAGGTAGAACGAGATCGACCGCCCTTTCACCCATAGCGGCACCGACGTCTGCGTCGCGGTGTTGAAGTTCGTGGGGATAATGACCCAGTTGACGCCCAGGAAGACCATAATGAACGCGGCAATCCACAGGTGGTGAACAAAGGAGAGAAGGATCAGGCCACTGGCGAAGCACGCGATGCAGACGTTCACCACCGGGTCAATGCGGTATCGCTTCTGGAGCCCCGGCATGATCAGCACGCCGAACACCGCCCCGACGCCGACGAAGGCGAACAGAAGGGCGCTCCCTTTTTCCGCCCAATGCTGGTCGAGGCCGAGCTGCCGTGTCGCGATAATCGGCACCTGGGACCACATGACGACGGCCGGCACGATGAACGTCAGCACGCGGAACAAGATCGCCCGGTTGGCCGGCGAATGGAGGTTGTAAACAAACCCGGCGCGGATGGCGCTGCGGATCCCTTCCCCATGGACGGCGGCCCGCTGAGGTGGGCGTTTCCAGCGCTGCAGGATGACGATCGCCGGGATAAATGAGATCGCGGTGACGAGAAACGACGTCCCGACGCCGGAGCGGCCGGGCACGACGGCGATCACCAGGATGAACAGCGCCGGCCCCATCGCGCGGGCCACATTCAGCGCGACGCTGTTGAGGTTGATCGCCAGCGGCAGGTCGGCTCGGGGGACCAGTTCGGGCAGCAGCGCCTGCAAGGCGGGGCCGGCGGCCGCCGTCCCGACGCCGAGCAGGAAGGTCATGAACATCAGCGATCCGGGGCTGACGGCCCCCTCCCACGTCATGATGCCAAGGCTCGCCGACGCGATCATCATCCAGATCTGCGTCGCCAGCAGGAGCTTACGACGGTCCAGCACGTCGGCCAGCGCGCCGGCGAAGACGGAGAAAAGGCAGATCGGCAGATTGGAAAAGAGCAGCACCTTCGCGACCATCGCGGGCTGATCGTGGCGGCCGTCTGTGAGAAGCTTCATCAGCCAGGGCCCACCCGCCTCCCGAACCCATGTGCCGACCTGCGCGATCGACGTGGCAATATAGAGAGAGGCGAACAACGGGACCTTCAGCGGCGCCCAGGCTTCGGCCGAGAAGATCGGCACCCGCGGAGCGGCCGGGGCGTTCAGAAGCGGCCGCCCGACGCCGGCGATTGGCGGGAGCGGGCTAGCCTGCGAAGGAGCGGTCTCGGAAGGGCTGCTCGACATGCCTGACATGATAGGGGTTACGCAAAGAGCGTCCAGCCGTTGGGGCTGCGGCGAAACGTCCCAGGCAGGAGCCTCCGCGGCGGCGCCGCGCAGGTCATCACGAAGCATAAGCTGCAAGTCTCGTCGTCCCTTGCTTCAGCCTCCGAATCGAATCGACTCGATGGCCGACTGACGGCCTCTCTCTCTTGATTCTTTGTGCACGTTGTAATATTATTACAACACTTGGCCGATCAGCCTGTGTGGGAGGTTTAATGACTTTCGGTCGATTCATCAAAGACAAGCGAATCGCGCTGGGCCTGACACTGCGCCCTTCTGCGAGCGACAGCCGTGCGACCCCGGCAATCATTCGAAGCTGGAGCGAGGGATCCTGAACCCGCCGGATGACGATGCACACATGGAAAAGCTGGCAAAGTCGCTGCGAATCGAAAACGGCACGGCCGATTGGTTTGAGTTTCACTCGCTTGCCAGCGTCGCTCGGCAGCAAATCCCAAAGGTGTTGATGGACGACTCGGAAGTGGTGGACAAGCTCCCCATCCTGTTCCGTACCCTTCAAGGTGAGCCGCTACCCGAGGAACAGTTGGACGAACTAATCGACTTCATCCGAAGCCGCCATTAGAAAGGTCGCACGCCGCTGGTAAAGTGAAGCCGATGGCGGTCCCGATTCTCAGTTATGACGATATTGCGCAGCGCGCGGAGGCGGTATACCGCCTGCACAATGCGATGGATGCGATACCCGTTGATATTGAAGCGATTATCGACATCGGGTGTCGGATTGACATCTACCCGTCGCCAGGGCTCATGGACCGTTTCCAGATTGACGCGTACATCAGCCGCGATCTTTCCGAAATTCACGTCGATAAGCGGATTTACGAGCAGCGTCCGCCCAACCGTTACCGGTTCTCGCTTGCGCACGAGTTCGCCCACCTCATTCTGCACGGCGACATCTATCGCTTGATGAGCTTCAAGACCCCCCCAGGAGTGGAAGGCGTCGATGAAGTCTCTCGCGGCCAACGACTACGATTGGCTTGAATGGCAAGCGAACGTTTTTGCGGGGCTGCTGCTTGTTCCTCGGCGCCACCTGGCGAAGGAGGCGATGTCTTTGCGTGGCCAGATCGCCGGCGCGGGATCGATCCCGACAGGATGGAGGAGCCGTCTATTGACCGGGCGCTTCGATACCTGGGAAAGCGATTTGCGGTGTCATCGGGCGTTGTCGCCAATCGACTGAAGAAAGATCGGCTTTGGGAACTGCCGTAGCGTCCCAAGCAGTCGATTTAACGCTTCAAGATTGCTTAAAATGCTCTACCGAGCCGGCTCGAGTCCTCGCGCCAAGTTTTTCGTTGAGCGGCTGGACGACCAACCTGCTTTTCGATGAGCCGCGAGGGTCGTCGGGTAGCGGGACGGACGGCGTAACGATGTTCGAGCCCGGTTTTCCCTTGACCCCGCCGTAGCGACGGAGGATACTGCGGAGAGTGGCAAAATTCCGGATCGATAGCCTGGAAGAGCTCGCGCGGCAGATGGATTTCACGCCGCATGACGCTCGGGCCGCGCAGCTCGCGGCGGCCGAGGAACTTGTCCACTGCATTGACCCCGCCAAGGCCTACCCGTTCGACTTCATCGTCTTCCGTATCACCGGTTATCGTCCCAAAGAAGCTGGCAACGGGCTTCTGGCGGGCCTCGCCCTCCAGCATGATCTGGGCCTGCTCATCGAGCAGGTGAGCGAAACGCTCGAGCTCTCGACCAGCGCGATCGCCGAGCCGGTCCTCTCCATCGGCGACGTCACCGAACGCTTCAACGTCACCAGCAAGACCATCCAGCGATGGCGGCGCCGCGGCCTGCCCGCTCGGCGGTTCACGTTCCCCGATGGCAAGCGGCGCGTCGGCTTCCTGCTCTCCAGCGTCGAGAAGTTCGTCGCCGAGCACCGCGATCAAGTGACCCGCGGGATGAACTTCTCGCAGGTGAGCGACGCCGAACGAGAGGAAATCCTTCGCCGGGCGCGCCGCCTGGCGGTCATGTGCCACTGCTGCGTCCACGAGATCAGCCGCCGCGTCGCGCGGAAGATGAACCGCTCGCCGCTGACCATTCAGCACACCATCCGCAAGCACGATGAAGAGCATCCCGACCAGGCGATCTTCCCGCTCGCCCCGCCGCAGTTGCGGGAAGACGAGCGGGCGCAGATCCTTCGCGGCTTCAAACGCGGGTTGCCGATCAAGTCGCTGGCGCGGCGCTCCTGCCGCCCGCGCAGCCGCCATCTATCGCGTGATCCTCGAAGAGCGGCTGGCGAAGTTGAATCGCCGAAAGGCGAAGTTCGTTGATGACGAGCTTTATCACCAGGCCGACGCCGAGCGTGTGATCGCGGAAATCGTCTCCCAACAGGACGTGATGGCCACCCGGCGGCCGGAAGACTCGCGCATCCCCCGCGATCTCCCTCCTTACTTGCAGGAGCTCTATCGCACGCCGCTCCTTGGGCCGCGCGCGAGCGGGCGCTGTTCCTCAAATTCAATCTCCACAAGTTCCAGTTCGTCACCGCACGCCGTAGGGTTGAGCCGCAGTTCATGCGGGCACGAGACCTGAACCTGCTGGAAGGCCACCTCAAGCGGGCCACCGACACCAAGAACGCGATCCTCCGCGCCAATCTGCGCCTTGTGGTCAGCGTTGCCCGCAAGCACCTGCGGCCGGGCCTGACGCTGATGGAGCTGATCAGCGAAGGCAACCTCACCCTCATGCGGGCCGTCGATGGGTTCGACGCTCACAAGGGGAACCGGTTCAGCACCTATGCCACGCTGGCGCTGATGAAGGGGTTTGCCCGTAGCGTCCCGCAGATGCTCGCCGGGCGACGGGCGACCGGCGCGGGGGACGACCAGTTCCTCTCGAACGTCCCGGATCGCACTTCCGGCACGGACATGGACCGCATCGCCGACCGCGAAGAGGTCGGGCGGCTGCTGGCGTTCCTCACCGATAAGGAGCGATCCGTGGTGCGGGCCCGCTTTGGCTTGGGCGGCACCGATGGAGAATCGCTGGAGGGTGGGCGCCTTGGCCTCACCCGCCAACAGATCCGCCAGATTGAACAGGCCGCACTCCTGAAGATGCGCGCGGCGCAGGAGACTTCGGCGAACTGATACACGCCGGGGTTGACCGCGCCGTTTGTCGGCCCCGCGGCCGTTCACGTTCCCCCTCGCCAAGCCCCTTCACACCGCGCTCTTGTACCCCTTCGGGTGCTTGCTGAACCAGTTCCATGCCGAGCGGATGATCGTTTCCGGGTCTTTGTAGCGGGCTTCCCAGCCGAGCACCTCCCGGCCCGGCTCGGATCGGCGAAGAGGGCGATCGCGTCGCCGGCGCGGCGGGGGCCAAAGGTCACGGGGACCTTCTTTCCGGACACCTTTTCGCACGCCGCGATGATCTCCTTGACGCTGAACCCGTTCCCCGTCCCGAGGTTGCAGTAGATCGGCTTCCCGTCAACGAGCTTTTCCATCGCCAGGATGTGCGCGTCGGCGAGGTCGTCCACATGGATGTAGTCGCGTACGTTGGTCCCGTCCTTGGTGGGGTAGTCGGTCCCGAAGACTGTGATGCCCGGCCGCACGCCCATGATCGCCTGGAGGACGACGGGGATCAGGTGCGTCTCGGGGTAGTGGTCCTCGCCGAGCGAACCGTCCATTGCGCACCCGCTGGCGTTGAAGTAGCGGAGGGCCGCGAACTTGAAGTTCTTCCACCCCAGCGTCGTGTCCTGCAGGATCTGTTCGACATGCAGCTTGGTGCGGCCGTAGGGGGAAACGGGCGCCTTTTTTTCCTCTTCGGTGATCGGGACGTTGTCCGGGTCCCCGTAAATCGCACAGGTGCTTGAAAACACGAATCGATCGACCCCAACCGCCTGCATCGACTGAAGGACGCTGATCGTGGTCGCGACGTTGTTCTGGTAGTACATCAGCGGCTTATCAACACTCTCGCCCACATAGGCGTACGCCGCGAAGTGCATGACGGTGTCGATGTGGAACTCTCGAAGGGTCGATTCGAGGGTCTCCCGGTCGTTCAGGTCGGCCGCCACGGCGGGGACTTTCAGAATGTCGATGACCGTTCGATGTCCGCGCGAAAGGTTGTCGTAAATGACCGGGCTGTGCCCCGCCTCCTTCAGACGCTTGACAGTGTGGGACCCGATGTAACCCGCTCCACCGGCAACCAGCACGTTCATAATTCACTCCTTGTGTCCGTCCAGGCGCCGCAGCCCTCCCGCTGATCGGGCGGCCGTGCGGCGGGAGTATAGGGTGCGGGCCGATTTCAGGCGAGATAGCCAACCGGACGTAAATATTTCTCGCCCGGTTGCTGGAACCTTGCGCCGGTCGCCCGGACCTGGGGATGGCCTCGCTTTTGCAGTGACAACGGCGGGATTACCGGACGGCTTTCTTATCGGACTAACCTCAACAGCAGAGATGGGTCGATTACCGGGGTATCGAAAGTGTTGCGCGCTGGTGGTTTGCGTCGGTGTTGAACCCGGTTGTCTTTCGCGAGTTGAATCATTCCTTTGAAGGTCGCGCAGTGTAGTCGCCGGTCGTTTTTGAGGTGCCTAAGCCATGTTTACCGATCGCATTGCCGCTGTCCGTTTGCTCCTATTCGTCGCGCTGGCAGGCGGTTTGGGTTTCCAGACGTGTCGTGCGGGCGTCTCGCGGGGGCAGGTCTCGAAGGAGTCTGAAGCTCTCGCGGGCGGCCGTGCGGCGTCCGCACAGCCGGTCGTGCCCCGTCCGCCCCTGGCAGCGGTTCCCTACGGGGCAACGCTTGCCGGCAAGGAGTTTGACTCGCTCTTGACGGGTGGCACGGCGAAAGCAGCGGAGCGGGACACTCTGTCCGCCGCGCTTCTAAGCGAAATCGGGCAAAAATCGACCCTCTCTGTGAGTTTCAGCGCAATGGCGGCCGGCAAGCAGCTTGATGCGCATGCAATTCCGGTTCTGCCGGCAAGTTCGTCGGGCCTCACGCTCCTTGCCGCATTTGCTGTTGTCGGGTTCGTGCGGGGGCAGCTTCGGCGGATGCCGCGGGTGGCCGAATCGCGCGTCCGTCGCTGGGAACGTCGGTAGCGACCTTCTACCGTGATGGAACGAGTGGATCGACGATGACGACGCGGCGACCTGCGCCGGATTTATTGGTAGCGGGGATAATGCCCCCAAGTATAATTCGCGCCGCCCCTAAAAGCGGCCCGTTGCGGCCGCCCGGCCGGCAATCAATCAACAATCGGTTTTGCGATCGGATGGGCGGGATTCTTCTGCGCATCCGCGAAACGCGGGCTGTTTCCGGCGTCAATCGAGGGTACGAACTGACTTCTGGAGACCCGACTATGGGCCGTCATTTGTATGTGGTGCGGTCGGTGCGGAGCCGGGTGGCCATCTCCAGTGCGCTGCTGTTGGCGGGGCTGGGCTTCGGTTTCGGCGTTACGGTTTGCAAGGCCGATCAGGCTGGCCCGAATCCCCCGGCGCTTGGGCAGCCACCAGCCATGAACAATGCGCCCGCCGGCGCTCCCAATCCCGCCGGCGCCCTGAATCCCGCTGGCGCAGCACCCATGCCGCAGGGCGGTTTCCAGCCACCTGTCGCGCCACCTGGGGTGTTCGATCAGAACCTTGGCCGGCGGCCCGGCACGGGTGGCGGAAATGGGGGTTACGGCAGCAATGACTTCCCGACCGGCGAAATGTATGGCTACGTCATGGGCGAAACCCGCTTTGCGGCCGCTCAGGCGATCTTCCGCCGGGCCGAGACGGAACTGTCCATCGCCTATCGGAACGCCCAGCGCGCCTTCGAAGCTTCCGCGGAATATCGCGAGGCGCTGCGCGACGAATCGGCCGCGTATGCCGACTTGAACGCCGCTCGCCGCAAGGCGTTCCAGTCGCTCGCATCGGACCAGCGGTATCAGCGTCTTCTGGCGCTTCGCCAGGATCTGGGTGAGCAGATCCGGGATCGCCGCGCGACCAAAACGATCGGGCAGGACGAATTGGTCGCTCTGGCCACGGTCAAGATGGGGTACGGCACCGACCTCCACTCCCTCGAAGCCGACGCGCTGAGTGCCGATGGCGGCGAGGTTCGCGCCGCCCAGGATCGCCTGGTGGTTGCCGGCGCCAAAGTGGCCGCGATGCGGGCAAAGTATGATGAGTCGCTGCGCAGCAACCCCGAGATCCTTTTCGCCCGCCGCAACCTTGAGGATTCCCGCATCGCAATGCTGACGGCCGACGCCTTCCGCCACGCCGCCCTCGTCGCCGGCGCCGAAGCCCTGGACTACGCTTACTACCTTCATAGCCGAGCCGCCGGCCAGTTCCCATACGCCGGCGACTACGGCTACGGCGGCTACCCGAACGGCGGCACGGTCGTTCGATATTGAAGGCGTGACCGCCGCCCGAAGCGATCAGGCTTTCAGCCCGCAAGAGCGCGCGCGGTTTGCGCGGCGGCGGTGGTTTCTTGCCAGGCGGCGGTTCGTCGGGCTTGCGGCCGCCGATGAGCCTACGACGATACGGTCATGGGATTTGAAATCACGACCACGCGCCGTTTCTCCGCCGCCCATCAGCTTCGGCTCTACGACGGATCGCTGGAGACGCTTCACGGCCACAACTGGGTCATTCGCGTCACGGTTGCGGCCGATCGGCTCGACCCGATCGGCGTCGTGATGGATTTTCACGACCTCGAGCATCGTGTCGATGCGGTGCTGGCCTCCTTTCACAACCAGCATCTCAACGATTTGGCCCCGTTTCAGGCGCCGGCGGGGCTAAACCCCTCCGCGGAGAACGTCGCGCTGCATGTCGGCAGATCGTTGTCCATGCCGGCGGGGGTCAAGCTGACCGCCGTGAGCGTGTGGGAGACCGAAGAGAATTCGGCAACGTACCGCCCGTAACCCTCCAGTTGATCGACGTGGATCCACTGGGCGACGCGGGCGCGAGCGTGGCGCGACGGTGGCCCCCGGCTTGGATTTGCGTTGATTATGCACGCCAGCCGAAATAGGATTCAGAGTCCGCGTTTGTGTTAAAATCCGATCAAGTCGATTGCCTCGCTTCTTTGATTTCAAGGGAAGCCGGGGCGGTTTTCGCGGTTGCGTCGCCCGAAGGTTCGGCCGCCGCCGAGGCGTTTTCATGAAGTGTGACAATTGTAACAAGGCTGCCACCGTCCATCTCACCGAGATCAAAGCAGGGAAGAAGATTGAAAAGCACCTCTGCGAACAGTGCGCCGCCCAAAACGAAGGTCTTCCCGTCAAGAACCACATGCCGATCAACGAGCTGCTCACGAACTTCGTGATGGCTCATTCCGGCATTCAGAAAGACGCAGGCGCTGGCTGCGAGCAGTGCGGCATCACCTGGGCCGAGTTCCGGCAGAGCGGGCTGCTCGGCTGCGAGCACGACTATCAGCTCTTCGAGAAGGAACTGACCCCCCTGTTGCAGCGGGCGCACGGTCTGGAGAAGAGCCAGGAGACGCACCATGTCGGTAAAGTGCCGACCCGCCGCGGCGGGACCGGCGTCCCAGCCAAGCGTTCGATCGACGTGAACAAGCTTCGCAAGGAATTGGCGCGGGCGGTCGAGGCCGAGGACTACCTCCTTGCCGCCAGGCTCCGGGACCAGATCCGTCAAGCCGAAGCGTAATTGGCAGGCATTCGATCGGCCGCCGCGCCGGCGGCCGCTTAAGCCTCCTGTCTCCGTTGCCATGACGCCGCGATGTTGATCCGAACCGACTCTTAAGCAACATGAAACTGACTGACCTTACCAATCAAGCGGGCGAGTGGCTTCGAGGCAGCGGGCCGATGAGTGAGATCGTCATCTCGTCACGCATCCGGCTGGCCCGGAACGTGGCGGGCCATAACTTCCTCTCCCGCTGCACCCGCCCGCAGCGACAGGGCCTGGAAGCCAGGGTCCGCCAGACAATCCTTGATGCCAACCTCGCGCCGCAGATGCTCTACGTCGATCTGGAGAACGCCCCGGAAATCGATCGGCAGTTGCTCGTTGAGCGCCACCTGATCAGCAAGCCCCACGCGGCCGCCGAAGGGGCCCGCGGCGTCGCGGTGGGCGATGGCGAGACGATTTCCATCATGGTCAACGAGGAGGATCACCTCCGCATCCAGGTCCTGCGAAGCGGGCTGCAACTGGAAGAGACCTGGGAGCAGATCAACAAGATCGATGACGCCCTGGAGTCGAAGCTCGATTTCGCGTTCCACCCCCGTTTCGGCTACCTGACCGCCTGCCCGACGAACGTCGGCACGGGCATTCGTGTCAGTGTGATGCTCCACCTGCCCGCCCTGAAACTGACCGGCGAGATCGAGAAGGTCTTCCGCGCCGCAAAGCAGATGCACCTGGCGGTCCGCGGCCTCTACGGTGAGGGGACCGAGGCGACGGGGGACTTCTATCAGATCAGCAACCAGACCACGCTTGGCAAGAGCGAAGACGAGATCATCGACGACTTCAAGCGTGAAGTGATCCCGACGATCATCGAGTATGAGCGCCACGCGCGCAAGACCCTCCTGAACGACAAGACAGTCGCCCTGGACGACAAGGTAAGCCGGGCCCTGGGCGTCCTTCGCTCGGCGCGGCTCATGGCGACTGAGGAGACGCTGCTGCTGCTGAGCCATCTGCGGATGGGCGTCCACCTCGGCCGCGTCAAGGACGTTGACCTGCGGACGATCAACGAGCTGTTCCTCCTCACCCAGCCCGCCCATCTACAGAAGATCCAGGGCCGCAAGCTCGACGGCGACATGCGCCACGCCGCCCGCGCCGACTACATCCGCAAGCGTCTCGCCGCCAACTGACCCTCCTAATCGGTGCCGGCCACCGTTACCGGTTCGACGCGGCTTCCAACAACCTGGCGGCGTTTCGATGGTATGAGACGCCGTATGGGGGCTGTTGGCCGCCAATCCGCTGGCGAAGGAGAGATAATGCAAATCAAGTTGAGACTGATGTCGCGTTCGTTCCTGACGGCCTGCCTGTTGGCGGGTTGCGCGGCGTACGCCGATGGGCCGGCCGCGGTGCTTCCGCCGCCGAAGATGGCGACCACGACGACCGCTCCGACGACCCAGGCCGTCAAAGAGGCGGCCGACATCGGCGCCGTCAAGATGGGGCGCGACCAGGGCAAGGGGTTCCTTGGCCGCCACGAGGGGTTCTTGAAGGACCTGGCCGCCCTGAACGGCAAGTGTGACATCCTCTTTGTCGGCGACTCGATCACCGACGGCTGGCGCGGCAAGCCCAACCCGGACACCGGCAAGGGCGGAGCCGAAGTCTTCGCCAAGAACTATGGCGACCTCTCCCCCTACAACATCGGGATCGGCGGGGACCGGACGCAGCACGTCATCTGGCGGCTCGAGCATGGCGAAGTCGAAGGGATCAAGCCGAAGGTCGCCGTTCTGATGATCGGCACCAACAACCTCGGCGGGAACACCAACGACGAGATCGTCTCGGGCATCACGAAGATCGTCGGCCTGCTCCATGAGAAGCTGCCGACGACCAAGGTCCTTCTCCTGGGCATTTTCCCGCGCGGCAAGATGGCGACCGACCCGAACCGCGACCGCATCAAAGACATCAACGCCAAGATCGCCAAGCTCGACGACGGCGGGAAGACGGTGAAGTACCTGGACATCGGCCCGAAGTTCCTCACTGAAGACGGCACGCTCCCCAAGGAGATTATGCCCGACGCGCTTCACCCCAACACGCACGGCTACGAGATTTGGGCCGAAGCGACCAAGCCGGCCCTGGATGAACTGATGAAGTGACACGACAGCGGCCGCCGTTTCAAAATGCGGCCCCGGGCTCGGCGAGAACGCCAGGCCCGGGGTCGCTTCGTTTTTCTCTCCCGGACGCCGGCCCTTGGGAGTACAATCCGCCAGTGCCATCTGATCGTTCCCAGCCCAAGCTGACGCCTATCCAATCCACTGCGGCTGAACCGGGGTCCGGCGCGATGCTTCGCGAAGCGGGGCTGCGGCGTACGCCCGTGCGTGTCGGCGTCCTGGCGGTCCTGGCGGCGAGTGGCCAGCCGCTGGGGGTGCCGCAGGTGCTGGAGCGGCTTCCGGATGACACCGACGAAGTGACGGTCTACCGAACGCTCAACACCTTCACGCGAAAAAAGCTCGTTCACCGGGTTCGGGGTGAAGATCGGACCTGGCGATATGCCGTCGGCACTTCGCTGCCGCCGCGTGACGGCGGGGCGGCCGCCGAGGCCGAACATCCGCACGCCCACTTCGTGTGCGACGCCTGCGGAACGGTAGAATGCCTCGAACAATCTGAGATCCCGGCCAATTTTGTCCGCTCCCTCGGCATCGGCAACCGCTACGACATCCGCTACCCCGAAGTGCTCCTGCACGGGGTCTGTCCAAAGTGCCACGCGCCATGACGGGCCTGGCGTGGCCGCGACAGGCCGTCACACCCCCCGTCACCCCCCCCCCGGTGACATCACCGTGACCTCGTGGACACGGGGCGGCCGATTGTCGGTAGCGGCCGATCGGACTATGATGATGCGGCCGATGGTGAATGTGTGAAAGCGGCACCCACCGGTTGTCCTGCTGAACCGTACCCTTGGTATGCGTATGACGGCGATCTCGCCCAATTCCGATGCCCCCTCCTCTGAAATGACCGCAACGCTCACGCCGGTTCGCGATCGGGTGCAGGCGGTCATCAATCTCATCCGGCCGGCCGTCCAGGCCGACGGAGGCGATATTGAGCTTGTGGACGTCGCGGCCGACGGGCTCGTCCGCATCCGATTCCACGGCGCCTGCCACGGTTGCCCGAGCAGCTCCCTCACGCTTCACCACGGCATCGAGCGGAACCTTCGCGAGCGCGTCCCGGAAGTGACGGGGGTCGTTTCTGTCAAGTAGGCGCGTCCTCTTCTAACTATCCGTTCCGTTCAAACTACATTCACCCGCTTTCCGGTTGAATTGAAAGTTGCTCGGTCGGCATTTCCTTTGCGACCACACTTCCAGAGCCGGCGTGAACAGAGGGTTGGCCGTCAACTCGTCACGTTGGCACATGCGACATAGAAGAAGGAGTGACCAATGCGTACCTTTACGCCGCCCGAGCATTCCGAAGGGCCGGTGGCCCGGACCATCGAGCAGCAGACAGCCAAGCTCCCCAGCGATACCTTCCTGTGGCTCAGCTTCGCGTCGATCGCCGCTTCGCTTGCCATGAAGTTCATGGGCCGCGAACGCGACGCCGTCTTTGTTGGCCAATGGGCCCCACGTTCCTGATCCTTGGCCTGTACAACAAACTGGTGAAGCTGGCTGGGTCGGATTGACTCGAATCACTGCCCGCCTGATGCGAGCGGGCGTAATACCTACAGGGCCGAGCGAGCTGGGAACACTGCGCGTGGACGCGGCTCGTTCGCCCTCCAAGCGATGGCGAGAATCTTCGCCAGAGGCGACCTCGATCTGAGGTCGCCTTTTTTCAGTCGTGGGACAGTGCGTTCGTTACGATCCTGGACTTGTCGGCCAGGAATTGCAGCAGTGCCGGCTCGATCGATTTCCGAAGTGAAGCATTCGCGTATGCGACCCACGCCACGCCGGACGTTACGTCCATCGGGCCATCAAGGGGCTGGCCCGCCCCATCGGTCAGAAGGATGCCGGCCTCTTCGGCGATCAGCATCGTTGCGCAGTCATAGGGGTGGCAACAGAGCCCGGGAGGCTGGTCCTGGATCGCGTAGAAGATCGGCCGCAGATCGGCATTAAAACGATCGTGACCGACGATCAACTCATAAAACTGCCCGCCGGTCGAGATGTATTGGTCATCGAAGACGGCCGCCCGAGTCACGTCGGCTGGCCCGATGAGGCGCTGGGCCAGGTGCTCCATCAACTCGCTCGCCAGGACTTTGGTCCCGGGGAAGAAATTCGAGACCATCGCAAATCCGTGATCGATTCGGGGGGCGGCCGACGGGGTTAACGCGAGCGCTACGGCGCGCCCGCTCGCCAGATCGACGCGCTCGGCGCTCGCGCCCCGACCTCGCGTCGCCCACAGCACGTCCGCGAGGCCCATCTTGCTCGTTGGCAGTTCGGTCATCACCGCCACGTCGATATCGCGCAGCCGCGTGCCTGTCCCCCTGTTCGGCGCGACGCCGGCCAGGGCCCAGGCTGCCCGCTTGTCATACATGATGCCGCGCGTCCCGTCGATCGGATCGACGATCAGCCGCAGCGCGGCGTCGGCCTCCGGTGTCCCTTCCGGGAACACCTTTGGCATCTCGCGGCCGTGCTCGTCCTCGATCCCCTCGGCCACGAGCACCAACGGCGTCGTCCGAGCCCAATCCCGACAAAAATCCTCCAGGATCGGCTCCACGACCGCGTCGATCTGGTAGATCGTGTCGGCCGTGCTGGACCGGCTGACGGCGTGCAGGTCCTTCGCCTTCCGCGCCTCCATGAGCAACGTCCGGACGGTCTGCTGAAACTCCTTCAGCCGCCCGATCGCTTCGTCTGGGTTCTCGATCATGTGTTCAACAATGCCTGACGAGCCCCACCCGGGCAAGCGACCGCGCTCAGCAGCCGTTCGCTTCAAGGAACTCCCGCATCAGCGTCGCAATCTCGTTGCCATGGTCTTCCAGCGCGAAGTGGCCCGTGTCGAGCAGGTGCAACTTGGCGGTCGGCAGGTCCTTCAGGATCGAGGTCGCGCCGGCAGGAGTGAAGAAGGGGTCGTTCTTTCCCCACGTGACAAGGGTTGGCGGACGATGCTCACGAAGGTATCGCTGCCACGCCGCGTATAACGGCGGATTGGTCCCGTAGTCGCGGAACAGGGCCAACTGAATCTCGTCGTTCCCCTTTCGATCCAGAAAGTACTGGTCGTACACCCACGATTCGGGGGCGACCTGGGCGGGGTTCCGGGCCCCATGGGTGTACTGGAAGCGGGTCGTCTCGGCCGCCAGCAGTGCGCGAACCAGCGCTTCCGTCTCCGGGGTGGGGCTTGCGATGTAGGCGATCAGCGGCGCCAGCGCCGGGCTCAGCCCTTCCAAGTAGATATTCCCGTTCTGAACGACGAGCCCGCGCACCCGCTCGGGCCGTGCCGTGGCAATCCGGAACCCGACGGGGGCGCCGTAGTCCTGGACATAGAGCGTGTAATCGTCGATCCCCAGCGAATCGGCCCAGTGAAGCAACACCTCGGCGAGGTGGTCGAACGTATAGGCGAAATCCTTCGGCGACGGCATTCCGCTAAGGCCGAAGCCCGGGTAATCCGGCGCGAAGACGTGATACTTGTCCCGCAGCGCCGGGATCAGGTTGCGGAACATGTGCGAAGAAGATGGGAACCCGTGAAGCAGGACGACCGTCGGCGCGGCGGCCGGGCCGGCTTCGCGGTAGAAAATCTCGACGCCGTCCACCGTGACGGTCTTGCCGTTGACCGCGACGTCGCCGGCGCTGTTCGGCCGAACTGTGCGAAAGAACTGGACCGTATCGGCCAGCATCTCGAACCGCGTTGCCTTCCCGTCCCGAAGCGTCCAGGTGTGAACGAAGCGCGCTTCGAACGGTCGGCCGCTCTCGTGGTGCGCTCCGGTGTAGAGGCCGTGAGCGATCGCGCCATCTTCGGTCGCGGTGATGCGCACGGGTGTCACGCGCAGGCCTGCCCACGTTCGGATGAACGGCCCAAGCACGTTCGTCAGAATGTTCTCTTTGCCATGAAATGTCCCGCCATCGTGCCCGGGGAACGGCGGCTCAACCCATGTCAGCTCATCGGCGAACACGCTCGTTGCCGCCGCCATATCCCCGAGCCGAACGGCGTCGTAGAACCCCTGAACGATCTGCTGATTCGTCGTGGCCATGTTCCGTGCCTGCTTTGTGAAGGAAGTTCAATACCGGAGGTATGTCCGGCAACGAAACATTGGAGACGGCCGGGGGCCCGATCTTACGGAGCAGGCATGGAATTCTGGAGGCGTGTATCGGAAGGCACGCAGTGCGTGCCGCCGGCGTCGCGGGCACGGCAAGCGATCTGCACGGGTGCCCACCTCGCCGGCCAAGCACTCTGACGGCAGGCGACGCGGGACGATGCGTGGAGGACGAAAGCTAAACGAGGAACGTCCCCACATGCCACGCGCCGGGGCTGGACGCGGTGAACGCCTGCGGCGTGCGGCCGGTCTGGCGAGCGTATTCCGCGAGGACCTCCGCGATCGCCGCGTCGCTGCGCTCGCCCTTGTCCGCCAAAACGGCGACCGTGCCGCCACCGCCGCCGCCGGTGATCCGGGCGCCGTAGAAGCCCAGGTGCTCGCGGTCGCGCACGAGCTTCACAAGCAGGTCGCATTCGTCGGCACCGAGGAAGGCATCGTTGGTGTACGACAGATGCGACGCGTACATCAGGTGCCCCGCCTTGTCGAGCGGCAGCTTGCGGCGCCGATCCCCCGGCGGAAGGGCCGCCGCCTCCTCGAGGTACTTCACGAAGTTCTCGACGCGCCGCGCCTCCAGCACGTGGTGGTCGGCGGCGTGCTGGACGCTGTAGAACGTGTCCGACTCGACGGTCGTCGCCCGGTCGATCGTCGGGCCATATTTCATCAGGTACTCGCCCCCCTTCAGGCTTTCAGGCAGCCGTGGGCGGAACAGCACCTTGTAATCCTCGGGGACGATGTTGGCCAGGTACCCGCCGGTCGGGTCGCCTTGCAGGACGCGGCCGGCGGAGGCGCCCATGCGCCGCATCGTATCGACGATGATCTTGTGGGCCATGAACGCCGCGCAGCGGGTTCGCCCGTACTGCAAGCCGCCGACACTGTGCCGCACGCCGCTGTCGATCCCAATGACGCGTACGCCCACCGGCGGCCGCAAGGGCGGCCGCGGCGCGTGGGGCTGGCAGACCATCCGCAGCAGCTCCCCTTCAACGCCGCAGCAGGACGTCACCTGATCCATGATGCCGCACGGAGCACCGACGATCCTCTGTTCCGCCGCCTGGCACAGCGCCGCAAGCCGAAGCGGCGTGACGACACCCGGCGGGCACTCAGCCCCGCCGGCGGCTTCGCGGCGCGGGATGCCCAAGTGATCCAGCAACCCCATCATTGTCGCGACTTCCAGGGCGGCCGATGAACTCACGCCCGCCCCCAGAGGGACCGTGCCATGAATCGCGACATTCAGCCCCCGCACCGACGGGTCGAGCAGGTCGATCAGCCGCTCGGCATGAAGGACGTACAGGCACCCCGCGACATACGCGGCCCACTTGCGACCGGGCGCGTTGAATTCGGCGCGAAGCGCCTCCGCGGAGTTCCAGCCGAGTGCGTCGAGCGGTATCCGCAGCGTGAAAGGCTGGTGGGCGTCGAGCAGGTCGAACGAGAAGATCTGGAGGTCTCGATCGGTGCGGGCCTGGAGGGCGACGGCGGTCGCGCGGTCGATCGTCGCTTCGCACACCATTGAGCCGGTGTAATCCGCGATGCCGCCCATCACGTCAAGGCGGCCAGGGGCCTGGCTGATGCGCGTTGGACGGGAGGGGTCAAATTCCGCGGCCAGGTCCGCGCGAAGGCGGGCCAGCAGCGTCCCCGCCGGGTGCGGCAGGGCGACGCCGCGACCCGCGGAGCCTCCCGCGCCCAGGGGCGGCGCTGATTCGGGCGGCCGATTGCTCTGATTGTCCATCGCGTGCCTCTGCCGGGCCGGTGGAGCTATCGCTCGCTGGCGCCTTGAGGGCGGGCGGAGCCGCCGCGCTTGATCCGGTCCGGCTTCTTGTACTCGTCGGCCGGCTCGAGCACGATCTGGTCGAACAGCCGCCCGCCCCCCGGCCGCGACGCGCCGCCCGGCGTTTCGAACGTCACCTTCAGGACGTACGTGTTCGACTTGCTCACCTTCGGGTAGGCGAGCTGGAACGTGTACGCCCGCAGCGCCAGGCTCCACCGCTCGGCCTGATCCTCCTTGGTCAGCAGCGATCCGTTCCAGGGGTTCAGCACCCGGTGCTGGGCGGGGTTGGGGTCGCGTTTCTCGAAATCGTACAGCTCGAACAGGAGCGTGCCCGAGGCGCGGATCGGCTCGTCGAACTCGTCGAGGATCTCCACGACGGCCTCAATGCCGTCCGCCTTGCCGTCGCCGGTCCAATCTTTGATCTGGGTGAACGTCGGGTGCAGCCGCACGCGGCGGGGGGTGACGATGTCCTGCTGGTCGATCCGCTGATGGCTTTCACAGCCGGCCACGGCCAGCATCGCGAGCCAGCCGGCCGCGAAAACAACGCCGAGCCGGAATAGGCGCCAGGGGCGAGCGAGCATGGTCGCAATGTAGGAGTGCCCGGCGCGAGTGTCAACGCGACGCGGGCGGCGGAGAAATCAACCCTGACCCTATCCCTCTCCCATGTTCGCACGGGAGAGGGTCGGGGGGTTGGGGTCAGTGTCTTGTTGCTGGACGGTCTGAAGGGAGCCGAAGCTTGAACCCAAACACTGCGGCACGCGCCAGGGATGAGCCGACGCTGCGAGACAGCACCAGTGGCTGGTTCTAGCAAGATTGCGGATGCGCGGTGATCCCGTCTGGGGTGCCGCCGGTGCCCCCACCGGCGGATGCTCTGCGTGGTCGGCAACACCGCCGGTGAGGGCACGTGAGGGCACCGGCGGCACCTTGATTCGCAAGCGTACCCGCTCATTTAGATGGGGGTGGCCCTGGGATCGGCCGCATCCCGAAAAGCTTGCCCCACGCGGCCCGGCCGACCCGGCTTGCCCGACACAGCTTGCCCGACCCAGCTTGCCCGACCCAGCTTGGCGAAGCCAACAATCCCGTCGTAGCAGCCGAGGTCGAGCGACCTTCCGCAAGCCTGCGAGCGCATTGAGCTGGTGCGCTCGCTGATCCGGGATCATTCCGCGATCACGATCGTCGTCGCCGAGCGGCGAAGCCGCAGCGCGAAGACCAGGAAGGTTTTTTCTGGCCCGAGCACCCAGAGCCATGGGCGGACGAGGTGAACGGCCGCGAGAAGGGGCGCGATCGTGGGGTCGGATTCGATCGCCGTAAGAAGCGAATCGGGGCTCAGGCCGGCGAAGCATTCTCTCTGGTGGGCGAGTTTGCGGGCGACGCTGTCGAGGTCGGGCGGGCCGTTGCGGCGGCGATCGCCGGTGAAGCCGCCGGGCGCCCCGGCCACCGCCATGTCCGAAACCAGCACGCCGCTCCCGCCGGGGGCTGTCAGGTCCACGATCAGACGGAGGTGCCTCTGCCGGATCGCGTCGCGGACCGCCGCCGCCCGCGGATGGCGCTCGCCCAGAACATCCCGGGCGAAGCCGCTGATCTGCGACAGGATGCAGGGCGACAGGACCACATCAAATGAGCCGCGATGTGCCGCCAGTTCCGCCGGGATTGCCGCAACGGGCTCCGCAAGGCATCTGTCCACCTCGGCGGCCGACGGTGATCGCCGGGACCACGCGGCCAGCGTATCGGCCAAGGCGGTCAAGTCGATCGGCGCGTGCCGGCGGATCGACGAAAGGTCGGCGACCTCCTGGCGACGGACGGCGCGAGCCAGCGCGTCGGCGTCGATGTCCACCAGGTGGACCTCTTCAAACCGCCCGACCAGTCGGCGGAGGTCCAGGTCGTTGCAGTTGCCGGCGCCCAGGACGCACAGCCGCCCGGACGGGTGGGCAGGCTGATCGAACAAGCTTGAGTGCAGCAACGACTCCACCTGTCGGCGGTGGGCTGCGAAGTGGCTCCAGTGCGTCTCGGTTGAGCGGTTGAATCGCGCCTGCGTGTCGCGGATCGGGTTGGAGGGGTGCTCTTCCGGCATTCCAGAAAGGCCCCGCTTGTTGTGACGTCGCACGCGGGGTCGGTGTGCCCATCGTACGCCCGAATCCCCGAAACGGCGCGAAGCGGCCGATGCGCGTCGCTTGTCAAAGCGCGCATCGGCCGCTGGGCGGTCGCGACAGGTCGGGGCCGTCCGCCTGTCTCTATTGCGCGAGGATCGCGGTGCCGTTGGAGTCGGTCGCCCAGATCTTGCCGGAGCCCGCGCCGGCGGCATAGTCGTAGACATATCCGCAGGCGCTGCCGGCGGCCGCCAGACCGGTCCCGTTCACAACGTTGGTGTTCGTGTTCATCGGATTCGGCGGGATCGAAGGGAGGTAAGGCCCGAGCGTCGAGGCGCCGAAGGTCGTTGTGCCGGTGAGCGGGACCCAGCTTGATGTCAGGTCCGGCAGCGTGTCCCCGTGTTGAAGGCGATAGAGCGCGATCTGGCTTCGGAGCGTCTGGGCCGTGCTGCGGGCGTTGGAACGCCGAGCGTCGCTGCTGGCCGTCGTGAAGGAAGGGATCACGATCGCGGACAGGATCCCCAGGATCACGACGACGATCAGGATCTCGATGAGGGTGAACCCGCCGTGTCGGCGCCGGTGCCGGGCGCCCTGCAAAGCCCGATCCGACTCGATCGACGACGAAACAGATGTCGCTGCACGCATGGTTGATCTCCGATCTGCGCCTTCGGCCGCGAGTTGGGGTCGCGGCCGCCACGGCTCAAGCCATGGGTTACGCTTTATTCATCGGATTCAAAAGGGGCGTCGTCACGTGAAGAAGGGCGAAGTTACCGGCCGGGGCCGGCTGGGGGAGGGCGGATAGGCGCGGCCGTTCCGGGTGTGATGCCTGGGAAGGCCCCAGCAGCCGCCGTTCCGTTCCCGCCGATCGGAAACGCCGACGTCCCGCCGGCCTTTCGCGTCGAACCGACGAGGCCGTCGGCGGTCGCAAGTTCAGTGTTGTGAGATTGTCAACAGAGGCGGCCGTCGCCCTGCGGCGGTTCGGGACGCGTCAAGGCATGCCGAAGCGGGCATAAAGCGGTACACTTGTCGGGTTGCAATCGTCGCGACGGCATCGCATTACACGCGGCCCGTAGCCGAGGTGCTGGAGAATCTTATGGAAGGTCAACCCCGTCGCCGCCGCCGGCCCGAGCCGCTTAAAGTGCTTACGGATCAAACGCTTCAGGGGGGGACGCTGCTCCTGGCCTTGAGCGGCTGGATGGACGGCGGGTCCGTCTCCACCGGCACCCTGAAGCGGCTCATGGAAGGGCGCGACGTGATCGAAGTCGCCCGGATCGAGCCCGACTCGTTCTATATCTTCCAGTTCCCCGGATCGATGGAAGTCGCGTCCGTCTTTCGGCCGCCGGTGACGTACGAGAACGGGCTCATCACCGAGCTCGAAATGCCGTCCAACAACTTCTACTGCGACCCGAGCACGAACCTTCTGTTCTTCATCGGGCAGGAGCCGCACCTTCGGTGGCAGTGCTTCGCCGACTGCGTCTTCACCCTGGCGGCCGAAGTGGGGATCTCGCGGATCATCTTCATGGGGAGTTTCGGCGGCACGGTGCCCCACACGCGTGAGCCGCGGCTGTACGGCTCGGCTTCGCACCGGGACCTGCGGGCCCGCCTGACCGAATACGGCGTCCGCCCCAGCGATTATGAAGGCCCGGCCGGCTTTTCCAGCGTCCTTCTCTCCCAGGCGCCCCGGCACGGCATCGACATGATCAGCCTCGTCGCGGAGATCCCGGGGTACCTCCAGGGCCTCAACCCTCTGAGCATTGAGGCCGTCACCCGTCGCCTCGCGGCGATCCTGAACCAGCCGGTCAACATCGCGAGGCTCCGGGAAGCCAGCAACGAGTGGGAAGCGCGGGTCAGCGAAGACGTTCAGAAAGATTCCGAGCTGGCCGCGACGGTTCGGAAGCTGGAAGACCGCTACGACAACGAATTGATCGGCCACCCCGAAGGCCTCGGCGAGAACGACGAGGACGAGGGCCTGGAAGAAGCCGAGACGGACGACGAAGACGCTGACGAGGATGAGGACGAGGAAGGATGACGGCGCGGGCTCGCGGAATAAGAAAATCCGAAGCACGAAAGCTCAAGGAAATCGAAGAAGCCAAAAAGGAAAGACGCCAAGAAGCAAAAAAGACAACGGCAGGCGAGCGCCTTGTTTCTCCTATCTCGTCTTCCCTCCTTGGCCGTTCCTTCGGATTTAGGGCTTCGGATTTTCTTCTTCCGCGCAACTTGCCTACCCTCGCCGGTTCCCCTTCAGCACTGGCAACGACAGGTGAGCATGCGTCGGGTCGGTCCCCGGGGCCAGCGGCGGGCGGCCGGAACGGGCGAGCGTTTCCTCTTCCTCGTCGGATAGCTCGGTCAGGGTCGCGGCCAGACCGTCGGTGGAGCCGGGGGCGGGAACCCCCAACATCTCGATGTCGAGCGTCACGACGTTCGTCGGGCAGACATCGACGCAGCGGCCGTCGGCGTCGCACTTGTTCAGGTTGCGGAGGTCAACGACCGCCTTTCCGTCGAGCATCCGAAGCACGCCTTGATCGCAATGGGCCACGCACACGTCGCAGCCGATGCAGTCGGCCGCGTCGATCGACAAGGTCACTCGGGCGGGGGTCGGCGGGGCGAGCTTCATGCCGTTCGAATGACGCCCGTCCCCCGGCTCTTCGTCGCCGATGTGCCGGTGGCCGCCGGGGTGGCCGTTCCCGTTTGACGCTTCCACCGGGCTGCCGGGCGTGTCGTAAGGCTCGCGGTAGTCCTCCTTGATGAACTGGCCGGTGTAGCTTGCGGTCTCGCGGGATTCCTCGGGCTCCAGCTCGGCATCCAGGCGGCTGAACGACCCCTGGCTCTTGAGCTCCACGTTGCCGCCGCGGCGCCGCAGGCGAAACAGCGGGTGATTGCAGGAGCCGCAGAGCTGCAGCTCTTCCAGCTTCTCCAGGTATTTGATGCAGGTCGAGACGACGGTCGCGTGGCTCCAGGTGAGCGGGCTGACACTCAGCGGGTCGTTCGTGAACGGGTGTACCTGCTCGGCGAGCACGCCGCTGTCCATGGCGTGGCCGGCGGTCCACTCGAAGATGGGGAGCGCCTTTTTCAGCTCGTCCATCGTCGTGGCGCAAGTGATGAAATAGTCCGCCAGCCAGAGCGTGCAGATGAACCAGGGGTTGCCGGGCACGGCCGCGATGTCGTTGCTGACCCGGTGGTAGTAGTCGTTCTCATATCGCGCGACGCCGCCGACGCGGGTCTTGACCCACAGCTTCTCTTCGACCGCCTTCATCGTGCTCGCGACGCGGGGGTCGGTGGCTTCGAAGAGGTGGAACTTGTAGATCGCGTAGAGCGAGGCGTCGATCGTCTCGTCCACCTCGAACAGTTCGTGGGTGGTTGGCTCGATGACGACCGTCGCCGCTTCCTCGTAAGTGGGGCTGTCAGGCGGCTTGGGGATGTCGCGGTTGACCAGGCGGCGGACGAATCGATTCAATCGGGTGCTGAACAAGTGACGGGCGGCGCCGACCTTCATTTCCTCGGCGGCCTTGCGATATTTTTCGGCTCGCTCGCGGTCGCCGAAAGCGACGGCGAAGTTATGCGCCGCCTTCAGGCCGCCGTAGACGGTTGCGACGGTAAACGCGTGGACGCCCCAGCGCTCTTCCCAGAGGTCGTAGCTGGGGAGGGGAAGGCCGGTGCGCGGGTCGCGATAGCGGACCATGAAGTCGGCCGCCTTCTGCACCACGTCAACCCAGAGCGGGCGGATGAATTCGATGTCGCGATAGCGGTAGTAGTGCCGCCACAGCGCCCAGACGACCAGCGCCGTCTCATCCTCCTGGATCGGCATCGACTGCTGCCCCTTGAGCACCCACGGGTGCCACGATGAAGCGGGGGAGCCGTCGGGGTTGTACTTGTGGAGGAAGTACCCCTCCTGCGTGATCACCTTGGAGCAGAATTGGTAGAACCAGCGCGCGACGTCAGGGAAACCGGCCAGGTCGAGCGCGTTGGCGACGAGCGCCCCGTCGCGCGGCCACATGTAGGAATAGGTGTCGCGCGAGAACTGCATGATGTCGCTGTCGTTGGCGGCGATGATCGCGCCGCCGTTGTCGATCTGCGTCCGCAGCACAAGGAGGGACCGCTTGAACAGGTCCACCACGCTCGGCGGAAGGTTGCCGAAGTTGATGTTCATCCCGCCGACCCAGAGCCGCCAGTAGGCGGTCGTCCGGTCGATCACGCCCTGCGGGCCCATGTTCACCAGCCAGCGATGCAGCTCCACCAGTTGCTCGCGCGAGTCGCCGGCGATGAGGACCATATAGACGATCTTCTCCCCTTCGGGGCCGACGCTCAGGTGCGTCGAGATTGTCGAATCGACGGCGCCCTGCGCGATCGGGTTCCCCTGGAGATGCCCGTCTTCGGCGTCTCGCCACGTCCCTTCGGCGCCATGAAAGCCGGCGGTGCCGGTCGCATATTCGTCGAGCCCCTGGAAGGAGGGGGGCGGGTTCACGCCGTAGTCGCCCGAGGTGGCGGCGGCGGCCGCTTGGCCGTTGCGGCCGCTCGTGCGCGGCGACGGCGCGTCCGGCCCGGCCCCCGGTGCCGCGTGATCCCCGTAGAACGTGACCAGCACATAGCGCTTCGCCCGGTAATGGACCAGCGAGCGCAGCTCCGGGTCGTAATAGGCGGTATCGCCGACCTTCGTCCCCATCATGTTCAGGTCCTGGTGGTGCATGATCTGAACCACACGCTCGTGGGCGGCGTGGTTCTTCACCTTGATCTTGCGGACCAGGATGTTCCGGTGGAAGTCAACGACGTCGTTGCAGTAGAGCATCAGCCGCAGGTCGCGATGCTCGAGGCTGACGCTGGTTGCGAGGGTGTCGCGCAGGTAGCGCTGGTGGATCGTCCAGCCGGGCTGGCTGGTCCAGGACAACTGGCCGCGGTGCTGACCAGGGATGTCGCTATAAACGCCGAACCGGCACGGCCCGTTGCCCGCGTGGTTTTCCTGGCCGACATGCGGGTAGTAGAGGTCGCGAATCTGGTACTGATTGTCGAACGTGACGAGAAGCTGGCCGTTCCCGACTGGTATGTCTCTTGGCATGGAGTTACTTCCCGTCGCGTCGTGGTTGTCTGGCTCATTCGTGCATGCTGACTCCCGCGGTCGATCCGGCGGGCCGGGGACGACTGGGGCGTCAACGTCGGTGCGCGGTACATCTCGCGACACAACAGGCGGGGGCGATGCGCCGCTCCGCTTGCTCCTCTTATGTCGGTTGCGACGTCTCAACGCTTGAGGGGATAAGGGCTTTGGAGGGGCGCGTGTGTTCCGGGCAGTAGTTCTGCAGGAGACATTTCCAGCCAACACTGTGTCGGCGGGATGCCGTGCGTCGTAAAGGTATAGGATCCGGAGAGCCGGCAATGGCCAGGACGCCAAATAGAAAAGGCCGCCCAAATCGGGCGGCCTTCGCTGTTTTGAGAGATCCCGGCTTTCGTGGCCGAAAATCTGTTCCGAATCCCTTAAACCTTCGCGGCCGCGCGGCGGCGACGGGCGAGGAAGCCCACCGCGCCCAGCCCGAGCAAGCTCAATGACCCGGGTTCCGGCGTACCGACACCCGTTCGATCGGTCAAAGCAGCACTGTTGAAGATCGCGCTGTTCCCGTCAAGCTGCCAGACGTACTTGCCCGCCTTGAGCTGGGCAAACGTGAATGTCAGCAGACGGTGGCCGCCCGCGTCAACAGTGTAGTTATCGGTCCCTTTGTTCGTCTGGTCGTAGGTGACATAGCCGCCGACGTTGTCCAGGCGGATCGAGTGGCCGGACGCGTCCAGGTTGCTCATCAGGACAGCGAGCCGAGCGCCCGGCACATAACCGGGAAGCGTCTTGCCGCCAGAGGTCGTGAAGTTGCCGTCCTTTTTGTAGTTCGAGTCGAGGGCGTTGGAGAACACGCCCGACCAGACGGCCCCTTCTTTTTCGGTGGAGACAAGCTGGCCCGAAACCCCGTCCTTCACCACGTTGCTTAGGTTGGCGAATGCGTACCCGCTCTTGCCGGTGAAGATGCTCTGGATCGTGTTGTTGGCGTACCAGCCGGAATTGGTGTCCAGTTCCTGCTGGGTCTGCGTGTAGACGCCCGACGAGTCGCTGATTGACGCGTTGAAGAGGTTTACGCTGCTGGCCCCGCGCAGGCGGTAGTGGAGGATCTGAGCCTCGTAGTCTCCGCGCGACGGCAACTGGCCTGCCGACTTCACCGGGTTGTTCTGGACGTACGCGTAGCCGTTGGCGGAGTTATGGTCGCTGTCGAGCCCGGCGTTGCCGAAGTTATTGAACCGCGTCACCCAAGGGATATTGGGGGCCGAAGCAGGCGCGTAATAGGCCAAGTCGCCGTTTGCCCCGATATAGTTCCCATTGGGGCCGCGGTTGCGAAGGCTGTTGCTCACGAGAGTGAGACGCTGAATCGGAAGCGTGAACAGGGCGGCACGAACCGTCGGGGCATTGGAATTGCCGTTCACCGGGTTGCGATAATCGGGCGCGCCGGGGTAGAGCTCTTCGTTCGCCATCGTGAGCTTGGCGGTCGTGTACTCGCTGTCCTGGTGCGGCCGCTTAATCCCGGCAGTGGCGGTGGACTGGACATTCCCCGGGTTGGTCGTGTCAACGCTGGCGTTTGGATAGAAGTTGAAGTTGCCGACAAAAGCGTTCTTGGACTTCGTGGCGGCGATTTCGGCGGTCAGGTTCTGGGCGGCGGCGGCAGCCGGACCCGTTTGTCCTTCGAGGTCGGCAAAGACGTACTGGACCGTGTACTTACTGTTGTTGAAGATCGAGTTGATCGTTGACTGCGAGAGGTTCCCGCGAACCTTGACGGCAAGTGGCTTGCCGAGCGACTGGGCCGAGAGGAGCGAGGCATTGACCTGCGCGACGTTGGAATCCGTTAACGCGAGCGACGGCGCGAAATTCGTGCCGTTCCCCGTGTTCATGTCGGTCCAGTCGTAGAAATAATCGACGGCCGCATGGGACGACGCGGTCAAACCGGCCACCGCCAGGCTCAAGGCCAGCGCACCCAGCTTCGCATTCCGCATGATCCGAGTCCTTCGCCCGAGTGGGTTCGACTTGGCTGACCGATCGACGCTTTTTAGCCCGCGCGACACTTGCATCGTCTCTCCCTGCCGTCCGAGACCTGTACGAACCATCGAAATGCACAGCCGAGTACAGATCAATATGCCGGATTCTTCCGTCCCCGAGCCGGTACACAGGCCCGCAGTCTGAAAGCTCCCTCCGGAACTTAATAGAAACTATCCGTCCGGACAATTGCGGTCAAGGAAAATAACCGCGTGCAGATCTGGATTTCGGACCGTCGGCCGCCCCGCCATCAACCAAACGGCGCCTTAAACGCCGCATATGCCGTGTAGGAGAAACGGGTAATGCATAACACGCGCCGTCGCAACAGCTTGCAGGGCGCGGCCGCCGCCCGCCGAAGACCGCTCTTCCGGATTAAACCTTCAACTCGCCGCCGCTTCCCAGCACCGTCCGGTAGCGGGCGCGGATGGGGGCCACCACCTGTGCCAGAAACTGATCGACTTGCTGAGGAGCTCGCCCGATGAACCGCTCGGCGGATGTCACCTCTGTCAGGTTGATCCCTTTGAATCCGTTATCGCGGCCAAGGCGCTCGAGGAGGTCGTTCGTGCGGCCGTGGAGCTTCACTTCCTTGGCTGCGGCCTGGGAATGGGCTCGGATTGACTCGTGGAGGTCTTGTCGGCTCCCGCCCGCCTGAACGCCGGCCATCAGGATCTCTTCGGTCGCCATGAACGGAAGTTCGGCGCGGACGGCCGCCTCGATCATCTTGGGGTAGACCTCAAGCCCTCGAGCGACGTTCACGACAATTTGGAGACAGCCATCGATCGCGAGGAAGGGCTCGGGGATGGTGAGTCGCTTGTTGCTCGAGTCGTCAAGCGTCCGCTCGAACCATTGCTCGGCCGCCGTCTGAAGCGGCGACGTCACCAGGCTGATGACGAACCGCGCCAGCCCCGTCGCCCGTTCGCACCGCATGGGGTTCCGCTTGTAAGCCATCGCACTGGACCCGACCTGTTCGGCTTCGAACGGCTCTTCCACTTGCTTCATGCCCGCCAGCAGCCGGATGTCGTTGCAGAAGCGATGGACGCTCGCGGCAATTCCGCCGAGGGTGCATACGACTTGCGCGTCCACTTTCCGCGGATAGGTTTGCCCCGTTACACAGAACGATTCGGCGAAGCCGAACGCCTGGGTGACGCGTCGGTCGAGCTCATCCACCTTGCCATGATCGCCATCGAACAGCGAGAGGAAGGACGCCTGGGTGCCCGTGGTCCCCTTGACGCCGCGGAAGCGGAGCCGGTCAATCCTGGCTTCGACTTCTTCCAGGTCGATCGCCAGGTCCTGCGCCCAGAGGGTGGCGCGCTTGCCGACGGTCGTCAGTTGGGCTGGCTGAAAGTGGGTATAGCCGAGCGTCGGGAGCGTCTTCCAGCGATCGGCGAATGTCCCCAGGGCGTCGATCGCGTTCGCCAGCCGGCCGGCGACCAGCCGCAGGCCATCCCGCATGATGATGAGGTCGGCATTGTCCACCACGTATTGCGACGTCGCCCCCAGGTGGATGATCCCCCGAGCGGCCGGGGCCGCCTCCTCAAACGTGTGGACGTGCGCCATCACGTCATGGCGAAGCCGCGCCTCGTGTACTGCCGCCTGCTCGAAGTCAATCTGGCCGATCGCCGCTTCCATTTCACGCAGCGCTTCGTCCGTGATCCGCGTCAGCCCCAGCGCCTGTTGGCAACGGGCCAGCTCGAGCCACAGCCGGCGCCAGAGTTCGAACTTGTGCTGGGGCGAGAAGAGCCGCAGCATCTCAGCGCTGGCATTGCGCGAGACGAGGGGCGATTCATAGGTGTCGTGGCGATTGGGCTGTGACATAGGGCGGGGCATGTTATCGCATGGCGGTTTTTAGCACTACAGCGCGCTATTCGGTCAACGGAGGACAAGAAGGACGTTGAAATCGGGTGTGCCCGTCTTTTGTGGCGACACCTCGTTTTGGAGGGAGGCGCTAAAACAAATGGAGGGCGTGGTTCACCACGCCGCATCACGCCGTGGCGTGGTGAAACACGCCCTACGTTTCGGCCGGATACCGCCACAAAAAATCGTCACCCCCTCGAAATCCGAAGCACGAAATCCCAAGGAATGAGAAATCGGAAAAGAAGAAACCGGATTCAAGCGCAAGTATTGATTTCCGCTCTGCCTTTGTTTGGAGTTCCCTCGCGGTCGCGGTGCGCGGGGGGTACTGTTTTACCGCGACAACGGCGCCGATGCCGTTGCCGCCTCGGGCGCTGTTCCTTCTTTGATCATCCACTGGAGAACACTGCTTGGCGGCAGCGGCGAGACGCCGACGTGCCGAAGCATGTTCAGGCACTGGGCGCGGTGGTGCATCGCGTGCGTGGTCACGTGGGTGAGCACCGCGCCGCGGGTGAAGGCGAACGTTTCGCTGACCCGGGTGGCGATGAGGGTCGAGTCGAGCGGCTTGGAACGGGCAACGGCCGCCAGCTCGCTCGCGGCTTCGTCGAAGAGCAGAAGCAACTGGGCAGGCGATCGTTGCGTGCCGTCGTTGTCGATCGACGGACGCTGCTCGCGGCCGGCAAGCAGGTCGAGCCACCGCCGCGTGGCGGCGACGATATGGGTCGTCGTCGCCGCAAGCGAGCCCGGCCCCATCTCGAACCTCCGGTGAAACTGTTCCGGAGTGATCGCCGCGCACGCGAGGAGGATCTGCCGGGTCGCCCAATGGGAGTGGGCGAGGAGAATATCGAGGGGATCGCTCTGTGCCATGGTTTGCTCCGTCATCGGACCCGCCGGGGGCGGCCGCCACAGAGGCGGCCCTCGCCCAAACCGGGTCAGCCCATCATATCGCCCCCGCGGCCCAACCCGACGCGCCGGCGGCCGATGGGTGTATCCATCTTCGTCGGCAATTCCAGAACCCTGACCCTTGGAACGCCGACGTCCTGGTCGGCTCGTGCGCAAGGCCGACCGGGACGTCGGCGTTCCCAGGAAGTCCCCGGGTCTCCTTCTGCGTCGCGCAGGCGGCCTCCTAAAAAGACGGCTAGACCCCGGCTGATCGCCGCATCGCGATCGGGCTTGTAGCCCGCGCGCCACTGCCTTACAACCCCCGTCGGCCGCGCAGAGGACCGAGGTGTTTGCCGACATCAGGCTGCAGCCCGGGTCATCGGACGGGTCTTTTTTTGCAGGGTTGGGAACCATGGCATCTGAACCGATCGCGAACGGGCCCGCTTCGGAGCCTCCCGAGGCGCCCAAGTCGTTCTGGGACAAGGTCACCGTTTCGACCCCCGTGGCGTTGACGGTGGTCGCGACCATCCTGACCGGCATGTCCGGCGGGGAAATGAGCCAGGCCCAGTACGACCGCTCGCTCGCCGCCCAGAATCAGGCGAAGGCGACCGACCAGTGGGGCTTCTACCAGGCCAAGCGCGACCGGGCGGCCGGCGCAGAACACACTCGACCTGCTTCACGCCGGCCCGGCGCCGACGGACGCCGAGGCTGTTTCAAAGGCGGCGCGGCAACTGGCCGATGGGCTGAAGGCGGCATCGTCGGATGCGGCATCGGAGGCCGACAACGTCGCCAAGTCTGTTGCCGATGTGCTGACCCGCGGCGACGGCAAAGACGGGTTGAAGCGCCTCGCCGCGGCCGAGATCCCCGCCAACGAACCGGCGCCGCCGTCAGACCCCGCCATTGCCGCGGTCGTCGATGACGTGTCGGCCGGACGATCCGAACGCGACGGCCTGCCCAATACGGCAAAGGTGAAGCAGGCATCGCTCGACGCCGCGATGGCGGCCGCCCATGCCGCGACGGTCGGGTTTGACGCGGCGAGCAGGCCGGTCCTGCAGTCAGCAGAGAAGATTTCCGCGCTCTTCCGCCGCCTGGCCGAGGTGGCGGCCGCCGCACGCCGCGCCGCACCGGCGCCGGGGGCTCAAGCAGGTCAAAGCGACCTCCCAACCGCGACGAGCAGGGCGGCCGACCTCGCCGACGACGTGCTCGCCGCCCGCCTTCGCCTCACGCAGAAGCGCTACGACCGCGAATCCAAGTTCAACATGGCCGAGGCGCAGCTCTTCGAGGTGCAGGTTCGCCTCAGCAGCTTGAACTCCCAGCGGCACCAGCAGCGCAGCCGCAACTTCTTCTACGGTGCGCTGGCAGCGCAGGCCGGCGTGACAATCGCCACGCTTGCCCTGGCCGTGCGGCGCAAGAGCATTTTGTGGGCGCTGGCCAGCATCGCGGGCCTGATCGCTGTCGCGGTGGGCGTCTACGTGTATGTATTCCTGTAGGAGCCGAGAAATTCATTCGGGACTGCGGGCCGGGCGGGTGGCCGCGCCGCGCCGGGCCGGACGGGTTGCCGCTACGCCGTCGCCGGGGCCGGCGAGGTAGGGGTACTTGTCGAAGCCGGTGTAGTCGCCGCCGGCGGCCGCGCGGGGGTCGCCGGTGGACTTCATCCAGGTCTCCAGCCGGGCACGCATCGCCTGCTGGGGGGCGGCGTATTCGGTGTGGTCGGCGACGTTGTTCACCTGGGCGGGGTCCTTTTCCAGATCGTAAAGCTCCTCGCGGGGGCGCTTGGCCGTCGCCAGCTCGAACAAGGGCTGCATCGCCTCTTCGCTGCGCCGGAGGAGCATCTCCTCCTTGGTCGGGCCGGGGTCGATGTCGCCGAACGGGCCGACGGACTTCCAGAGTTGCGGGTCGCCGGCCGGCCATGTTTGCGGCCGCAGGTTCAGGATGTAGAGGTATCGGCCCGTTCGCAGCGCCCGCGACGGATACCCCAGGTCGCCCGCGCGGACGTTCGCGTGCCGCTCGCGCTCGACGAAGATCGCCGGCCCTTGCGTCCCGGCGATCTCGGGCGGCGTCCCCGGCTCCCTGGCGGGCTCCGTCGCAGGCTGGACGGGAGATGCGGCGGGGACGATCGACTTCAGGAAGCTATGGCCACAGAGGTCGGGCAGGGTCGAGGGGTCGATGCCGGCGGCTTCGAGGAAGGTTGGGCAGAGGTCGATGTGGCTGATGAACGCATCGATCACCTGCCCGGCGCGCACCTTGTCGGGCCAGCGGATCGCCAGGGGCATGTGCGAGCCGGCGTCGTACAGGTTGGCCTTGGCGCGAGGAAAGGGCATGCCGTTGTCGCTGGTCATGACGACCATCGTCCGATCGAGGCGGCCGGCCTGCTCGATCTGGCGCATGATCTCGCCGGTGTCGTGGTCGTATCGCTCGACGGCAAAGTAGTAATCGAGAATATCGTTCCGCGTCTCCGGCGTATCGAGGAGGAACGCGGGGACTTTCACATCCGCGGCCTTGAGGCCCGATTCGGCGCCCTGCCCCTTGCTGTAGGGGCGATGCGGGTCGCGGCTGCCGTACCAGAAGCAGAATGGCTTGCCCGGCGGGACCGCGCGGAGGAAGGCCTCAAAGTTCGGAAAGACCGGCCCGGCCGGGTTCCGCGTTCGCTGGCCGAGCTGGCCGGGCGCCCATCCCTTGCCCATGTACCCGACAAAATAGCCCGCCTTCTCCAGCAGATCGGGATAGACGGCGAACTTCGCCGGGAGCGTGCCGTGGAGGTTCGCCCCTTCCTGCAGGCGGTGGGGGAATTGGCCGGTCAAGATCGACGCGCGAGAGGCGGTGCAGCTTGGCGCGACGCAGAACGAATGCGTGAACAGCGCCCCCTCGCGGGCGACGCGGTCGAAGGTGGGTGTCTTCACGCAGGTGTCGCCGTAAACGCCGGCGTGCGGGAAGGACCAGTCGTCGGCGATGGCGAAGAGGATGTCGGGCCCTGGCGCCGCGACGGTCGGCCGCGTCGTTTGCGCGTTGACCGGCGAGGCCAGGCACGCGATCAGGGAGATGGCGAGCGTGACGATCGTTCCTGACCGCCCGGCGTTCTTAACTCTCATAGGCCCTCATTGGTTGGTCGATCGGGGAAGACGTGAACACGGCGTCGCCAGCCGTCTTGATCGCCGCCACTCGCGATTTTAGGTGAAGTCAGCCGTTCGCTTCTTCAACCCCTAGCGCCGGCATGATAGAAGCGGGAGAGATGGCGAGGCAAATTCTCTTTCTCTGCACGGGCAACTATTACCGCAGCCGCTTCGCGGAACTGCTGTTCAACTACCTGGCGGCCGCCGCGGGGCTGGACTGGCGCGCCTTCAGTCGGGGGCTGGCGACGAACCTCGGGCACAACGTCGGCCCCATCTCGGCACACACCCGCCGCGGCCTTGCCGAGCGCGACATCCCGCTGCCCGAACCGGTGTCGTTCCCGGTTCAATGCTCCGATGATGATCTCGCCTCGGCCGAGTACGTCATTGCCCTCAAGGAGGCGGAGCACCGCAGGTACCTGGCGGAGCGGCATCCCGAATGGCCCGATCGGGTCATTTACTGGCACATTCACGACCTGGATCTTTCGACCAGCGATCAGGCCTTGCCGCGGATTGAGGAGAAGGTTCGGGCGTTGGTTGAGTCCCTCTCGCCTTCAACGCCCGCCGGGCGCCCTGCGGTACAGAGAGGATGATGATGCGGGTTGACATTCGCGGCGGCGTCAAGGGCTTCGTGTTAGCGGCCGCCCTGTTCTGTGCGGGTCGTCCAGTCGTCGCGGCCGACGCGCCCGCCGCGGATCTTTACGTCAGCCCCGCCGGCAATGACGCCTGGTCCGGTCGGTTGTCGCAAGCATCGGCCGACGGGAAAGACGGCCCGCTCGCGTCGCTCGACGCAGCCCGCGTTGCAGTGCGAAAGCTGCGTACCGCCCAGGCGCCGTTGCGGCCGACGACGGTTCTGCTGCACGGCGGCGTGTACTTCCTCGACAAAACCGTCACCTTCACGCCGGAAGATTCGGGATCAGCCGACGCGCCGATCGTCTATGCCGCGTTCCCGGGCGAAACGCCTCTCCTCAGCGGCGGCCGCCCGGTCTAGGGTGGGATGCGCGCGAGCCGGGCCGATGGGTGACCACGCTTCCCGACGTTAAAGCGGGGGAATGGAACTTTTCGCAGTTGTTCGTCGGCGACCAACGCCGCAATCGTCCCCGGCTGCCCAAGGAAGGCTTCTACTTTGTCGCTGCCCGTGCCGCCGGAGACGCCGCCGCCGGCCGCACCAAGGGGGACGACCGGTTCCGCTTCCCGCCGCGGTTGATCCAGGCCACTTGGAAGAACCTCGGCGACGTCGAAGTCTCCCCCTTCTTCGCGTGGTTCAACCCGACGTACCGCATTGCGTCTGTGGACGCGGCCGCCAACACGGTTACTTTCACCGCGCCGCAGATGCGCGCCGCCTCGTACGCTCAGGTGAAGCCTGGGACGCGATTCCTGGTCGAGAACGTCGCCGAAGCCCTCGATACGCCGGGCCAGTGGTACCTGAACCGGCCGACCGGGGTGCTAACCTACCTTCCGCTCCCGGGTGAAACGCCTGAGCACGTGTTTGTGGTCGCGCCGAAGCTGGAGAAATTGATCGTTCTGGACGCGGGCGACCTTGCCAATGCGGCCGACGCGCCCGTGAGCCACCTGGCCTTCCGCGGCCTGTCGTTCGCACACACGAACTGGGTCGTGCCGCCGCAAGGGTATGGGGTGCCCCAAGCGGTGGTGACGATCTCGGGCGGCGTCTACGGCCGCGGAGCGCACGACTGCCGGTTTGAGGGGTGCTCCTTCGAGCACATGGGCACTTATGGGATCGACCTGGACATCGGCTGCCAGGACGATGCGATTGAGTCCTGCCGATTCATCGATCTGGGGGCCGGCGGCATCAAGATCGGAACGACCCATGCGCCGAACCCGCCCCAGAAGCAGGTGAAACGGCATACGATCCGCGACAACCAGATCGCCCACGTGGGCCGCACGCAACCGGCGGCCGTCGGCATTTGGGTGGGTCAGGCGTCCGAGGTCAACATCGAGCACAACGACATCCATGACCTCTACTACACCGCCATCTCCATCGGCTGGACGTGGGGCGGCGGGCCGAGCGAAGCGCATGACAACACGGTCGCGTGGAATCACATCCACACCATCGGCCAGGGGGTGCTGAGCGACATGGGGTTCATCTACACCCTGGGGATCTCTCCGGGGACGCGGATTCACCACAACCTCATGCACGACATCGAGCGATTTGGCGGCCCGGGGGGCTATGGCGGGTGGGGCATTTACTACGACGAAGGCTCGACCGGCATCGTCGCCGAAGACAACCTCGTCTATCACACCCACGATGGCGGCTTTCACCAACACTACGGAGAAGAGAACACGGTCCGCAACAACATCTTCGGGCCCAGCATCGGCGTGCAGTTTGGCCCGACGCGTCTGGATTGGCCGAGCAAGCTGGGCGTCGTCCGCGAGCCCCGCGTCTTCACGTTCGAAAACAACATCGTTGACGGCTGGGCTGACCCGTCGGTCATTCGAACGAACTGGATGAACAAGCTGTTGAGCGCCCACCTCGATAAGTTCCAGGTCGATCACAACGTCTACTGGAACGGCACCCACGGCGGTGAGCCGCCGATGTTCGCCGGGCTCACGCTCGAGGCGTGGCGGGAGAAGGGGCTCGATAAGCACTCGGTCGTCGCCGACCCGGGCTTCGCGAGCCTGGATAAGGATGACTACCGTTTGAGCAGTGAGTCGCCGGCGCTTCGCCTGGGCTTCAAGCCGTTCGACGTCAGCGGCGCCGGTCGCACGACGCACGAGCCTCCGGATGCGACGCCAGCGCAGTGGCCGCGCATGTTCCCGCCGTCGCCCGGGCCGCAGGCGATCCAGGATTCGTTCGAGGAGACGCCCGTCGGCTCGGCCGCCGACGGCGCGACCACCGTTGAAGAGAACGATGTCGCGACGATCCGCGTCACCGACGCCGTGGCCCACAGCGGCAAGCGGAGCCTCCGATTCACCGATGCGGCCGGCCAGAAGCAGCGGCACGACCCGTACGTCTTTTGGGCGCCAATGTACGCCGACGGGATCGTTGTTTGCCGATTCGCCGTCCGCCCAAAAGCCGGCGCGGAAATCGCCCACGAGTGGCGAACGCCCGCCGTGACGCCGGCCAAGGCCGAGGGGTCGAACTACCGGGTCGGCCCGTCGTTTCGGATTGACGCGTCAGGAGCGCTTCGCGTCGGCCATGACAAATCGGTTGCGATGAAGCTCCCTCTGGGCGAATGGACGACCTTTGAAATTACCTGCCCGCTCGGCCGCAAGGCGGGCACGTATGATCTGGCCATCACGGCGGCCGGGGGCGAGACTTTGCGGCTCTCGAAGCTCCCGTGCGCACCCGGCTTTGACCGGCTCGGCTGGTTCGGCTTTACGGCAGCGGGCGAGAAGGCGGCCACGTTCTATCTGGACGACCTGGAACTGAGAATCCGTTAACACCCACGGTCCTTTGGCGTCGCCTCGGGCGCGCCTTTTGCAGCGTCGGCTAGACGGGCCTATCGACCAACGATCACGACAAGGCGGCAGAATGAGCGCGATTGGCAGCATCGAACCTGGCGTTGACGCGACAGGAATGGGCGACCCGCAGGCCGCCGCGACGTCCCCGTCCGTGACGGACGACCAGGATTCACGCTTTGTCCTTCAGAAGGTTCAGCCCGCTCTGTTGGGGTTGATGGACGGCTCGGTTTCGACGCTCGCCCCTCTGTTCGCGGCCGCCGGGCTCACCCATAACCTGGCGAACGCGACGTCCTATGCCTTTTTCGTCGGCTTGGCGGCGAGTGTCGGTGCGGGCATTTCGATGGGGCTGGCTGAGGCGCTGAGCGACGACGGCGTGGTCACCGGCCGCGGCACGCCGCTGCTCCGCGGCGCGATCACGGGCCTAGCGACGGTGATCGGCGGGATGCTCCACACGTTCCCGTTTCTGATCCCGAACCTGCGTCTCGCGCTTCATCTGGCCTACATTGTGGTCGTCGTCGAGTTGATCGCGATCGCCTACATTCGGTATCGCTTTATGAAGACGCCGCTCGCCAAGACGGTTGCGCAGGTGATCGTGGGCGGCGGGATTGTCTTCGCGATCGGCATCTGGCTCGGGAAGCTCGGCGCAAGCTGACGGCGGCCGCCGGGTTCGATCGGCCGCCGGGTTCGATCGGCCGCCGGGTACGGCACGCAGGTCGGGCGTTGGCCCTCGAGTATTCGATCTGCGTACGAAGATATCTGGCGTCAATACTGCCCGTCACGTGGGAGGCTGACAAGGCGGCAATCAATGGCGTGCCCTGCGGGGATGAGGCCATCAAGTCTGCTTGCGCAGCTCGAACAACAGATGCTTCATTTCCGGGAGGATGAGCTTCTCCATCGCCAGCTCGACGGCGGGCGTTGACCCGGGCATGGCGAAAAGGAGCTTCCCCCGCGCCACGCCGCCGATCGCCCGGCTTAACATCGCGCCACTGCCGATCTGTCCCCAGCTCAGCATCCGAAACAGCTCTCCGAAACCGGGCAATGGGGTCTCGATCGCCCGCTCGACAGCCGCGATCGTCTGATCGCGGCGGCTGATGCCTGTGCCGCCGTTGGTGAGGATGGCATCGACGTCGGCCCGGCCGAGTTGCGCATTGAGGTGCGCCGCTAAAGCGGCCGGATCATCCGGGAGGATTCGGTAATCCACTGTCGCGTGCCCCGCCTGCTCGAGCAACTCCCGGACGCGGCGCCCGCTCTTGTCGGTCGCCTCGGTGCGTGTGTCGCTGAGGGTAACGATCGCGCATCGCGCCGGCGCATTCTTGGGGCTCGATGCGGCCGCGGCCTGGTGCTCATCGTAGGGCATGATCGACTTGGCCTTACTTCCGCGGCGGCGCGGTTTGATCGACCATCGCCGTGATTGACCCCGCTTTCTCTGACAGCGTGATCGCGTTTGATCCTGGCGTGAGCGGGATGTCGAGGCGCTCCGGGTTGCCCGCGCCGCGGGCGAGCATCTGCGAGATCGTCATCTCCCCGGCGTAGACCCGAAGCATGGCGTGGGTGTAGGAGTCGAACTTCCCCTTCATGTCCTTGATGACCGCGTCATGGCCGGGCGGGAGGGTGGCCAGCGCCCACTTCTCGCGATTCGATGGTGATTCCAGCGCGACATCTTCCGGAGAAGCCCACTCCGCCTCATACGGCCCCGGCTCGCGGCCGCCGTCGGCCGCCTTCGCCAGACTGAGCATCACCGGCCGCGTCGTCGAGTTGTGAACGTTGATATTGAAGATCTCGTTCCGATCCGAAGCACAGCCGAGCGCGAGCCCCGCGAGCGGCAGGCCGAGAAGGAGGGTTCGGGTCCACATGGGGGAAGTGTATGCGGAAAATGCTGAATGCTGAATGCTGGATGCTGAATTAAAATTGGGGGCGAGGGCTGCTCGCTTCCGAGCTCCTTCTCCATTCAGCATTCAGCATTCAGCATTCCGACTTCAGCATTTCCTGCCGCCGCCTTCAGGGACTTCTTAGCAGGAGCAATAGACGCTCACGCCGCCGGGGGGGCAGTAGAAATCGCCGTCGCCTTGGTCGTCGGTGGTGACGGGCTCGGGGCAGTGGCCGGTGACGTCGCGGAACGTGGTGTGGGGGCGGCCGGTGCCCATGCGCTTCTGACCCACGTCGCCGGTGCTCATCAAGACGGCCGAGACGTCCGAGTGCTGTGGCGTGCCCGTCCAAACCCAGCCGACGCACTGCGGGTGATCGAAATAATCGCGCAGCTCGCCATAGGTCGCCCGGCGGCGGACCGAGAGGAAATCGTCGATCAGCTTGCGATGGCTCGTCAGCTTGGATTTCCCCTGCTCGGGGTCGCCAGGGTTGCCGAAATAGTCGGCGTAGAAAAGGCACGGGTACCCGTGCTCGCGGAGCAGGATCAGCGCGTAGGCCAAGGGCTTGAACCAGTCGTCCACCCACGATTCCAGCGACTGGCCCGGCTGGCTGTCGTGGTTGTCAACGAACGTGACGGCCAACAGCGGGTTCTCCTGGACCAGCGTCCCGTCGAAGATCTTCGACAGGTCGTAGTCGCGCCCCTTCTTCGAAGCCTCGTGCAGGTGGAAGTGGAGCGGGACGTCAAACAGTCGCATCGTGCCGTTGGTCGCCGCCAGGTATCCCTGCAACTCGGGCAGGCTGGCGCTCCAGTATTCCCCGACGGCAAAGATCTCGCGGCCGGCGAACTTCTGGCGGAGGTGCTTGAACCAATCCACATAGAAGCTGGCCGAGATGTGCTTTACCGCATCCAGGCGGAAACCGGCGCAGCCCGTCGTCTCCAGGAACCATTCGCCCCAGTGGAACAGGTCCGCCCGGACCTCGGTGTTGTAGTGATCCACGTCGGCGCCCATCAGGTAGTCGAAGTTGCCGAACTCGAAGTTGACTTCGCCAGAGAAGGTCTTGTCGGCGACTCGGTAGATCCTGCCGCAGTCGTCCTTAACGGCCGCGTTGCAGCCGAAGGCGGTGAAGTGCTTCCAGTTGTACTTCATCGCCGAGTGCCGGTCTCCCCGTCCGGGGAACAGGTACTTCGACCATGCCTTGATCGAATAGGGCTGGCTGACGACGCTGTTCCGATCCGACGTGTTCACTTCGACGATGTTGACGTCCTCGGTCTCGTCGCCCCCCATGCGGTGGTTGAAGACGACGTCGGCGTAGAAATCCATCCCCGCGGCCTGCACGGCTTTGACGGCCGCCAGGAATTCGTCGCGCGTGCCGTACTTGGTCCGCACGCTTCCTTTCTGATCGAATTCCCCAAGGTCGTAAAGGTCATAAACGGCATAGCCGGTATCCGCCCCGCCTCCCATCGCCTTGTAAGCCGGCGGCCCCCAGATGGCGGTGGTCCCCAGGTTGTTGATCTCGATCGCCCGCTCCGCCAGCTCGCGCCAGAGCGAGCCATCCGCCGGGCTATTCCATTCGAAGTACTGAAACATGACACCGCGACCCATCGGATTCTCCAAACGTAGGAACGGCGCCGTGGTAATGACTGCCCGAGGCCGGTTGTATGCGAGCGGCCGATCAGGCGGGAACGGGGGAAAAGCTTATGTATCGACACGAATGAAACGCGCGAAAGCGCAATCGATCGATCGACCGGTTTGTGACGACAATTTTGGCCCGCAACGCGTCGCGTGTCGCCCCAGGGTGGAGGCATCGCTGGCGGGGCGGGCGCGGATGTCTCGCCGGCGCGGGTCGCCGCCGGCACGCGCTGCGCAGTCCTACGCGATGATCTCTTTCACGACGCGGCTGCCCGGCCGGGTGACATTCGTGAGGCGCTGGTTCAACCCGCGGGTCGGGTAGGTCAGTTTGAGGTGATCGAAGCCGAGCAACTGGAGCATCGTCGCGTGGAAGTCGGCGGGGGAGACTTTGTCAACGACCGACTGATACCCCACTTCGTCGGTTGCGCCGTGGCTGTAGCCACCCTTGATGCCGCCGCCGGCGATGAAGATGGTGTATGCCCCGGGGTTATGGTCGCGCCCGGCGAACGGCATCGCCTTGCCGCCGCGGTTCTCCTGCATGCTTGTGCGGCCGAACTCGCCGCCCCAGATCACCAGCGTATCCTCCAGCAACCCCCGGCTCTTGAGGTCCTTGATCAACGCGGTGACCGCCTGATCGACGCCGGCGCACTTGTCCTTGAATCCGCCGTTGAGCGCATCGCCTTTGTTGGTGCCGTGGCTGTCCCAGCCCCAGTCGAAGAGCTGGACGAACCGAACGCCGCGCTCCACCAGCCGCCGGGCAAGCAGGCAGTTGTTCGCGACCGATTCCCTGCCGGGCTGGGTGCCGTAGAGCGCGTGAGTCTCTGGCGTTTCTCGAGCGACGTCGAAGGCGTCCGTCGCGCTGACCTGCATGCGGAAGGCCATCTCATACTGGGCCACGCGGGTGATCGTCTCGGGGTCGCCGACTTCGGCCGCGGTTTGCTCGTTCAGGGCGTCGATCGCGCGGAGCGATCGTTCGCGCAGGCCGCGGGTGATGCCGGGCGGGTCGTTCAGGAAGAGCACCGGCTCGCCGGATGAGCGGCACTGCACGCCTTGATAGACCGACGGAAGGTACCCCGCGCCCCAGACCGATTTTCCGGCGTCGGGGTTCTTGCCGCCGCTGGTCAGCACGATGAAGCCGGGGAGGTTCTGGTTCTCCGAGCCCAGGCCGTACGTCGCCCAGGCGCCGAAGCTGGGGGATCCGGGGCTCTGCGTCCCCGTGTGCATTAGCAATTGGGCTGGGCCGTGGTTGAACTGGTCGGTGTACATCGACTTGATGAAGCAGACGTCGTCGGCGATCGACGACAGGTAGGGCATCCGGTCGGAGATCCACTGGCCGCTCTGCCCATGCTGCTTGAAGGGGAAGACCGGCCCAAGCATCTTGGGCACTCCCTGGATGAACGCGAACTGCTTGCCCGCCAGGAAGCTGGCCGGGCACTCCTGCCCATCGAGCCGCGCCAGCTCGGGCTTGTAGTCGAACAGCTCAAGCTGGCTGGGGGAGCCGGCCATGTGGAGGTAGATCACGTGCTTGGCCCGCGGCGCGAAGTGCGGCTCCGCCGGAAGCAGCGGGTGCGCCGGATCCTTCTTCAGCACCCCGGGAGCCGCTCCCCCGGCCATTTCTCCCCCGGCCATCCCTCCCCACGCGCGGCCGGTGTTGGCGGCGAGCCAGAGCGCCCCCAGCCCCATCGAGCAATCGCGCAGGAAATGCCGGCGCGTGGCATGCAACAGGGAGTCGCGCAGGTACTGATCGTTCGGCTTCATTGCGGCCTCGGGCGTTTTACAGTCGGTCGTTCAACGGGTCATCGCGCGGTCGAGGTTCAGCAGGGTATTGGCGACAAGGACCGTCGCCGCCTCTTCGGGGGTCTTGGCCAACTTTGACGCGTCGGCAGGGTCGGCCGCATAGTCCCTGGAGGCGTCCTGATAGAGGCGGGTCAGCTCGGCGACCATGGCCTCGGGCGGTTGCTCCAGCGTCAGGAGCTGACAGCCGCGGGCGACGATCGCGCGATCGTCGCCGCCTCCTTCGCGCATGCGCCGGGCAAGCGCCTGCGACATCTCCACAAAGGCGGGGTCATTGAGCGTGACCAGCGCCTGCAGCGGCGTGTTGGTGGAGACGCGCCGGGCCGTGCAGACGTCGCGGGCGGGGGAGTCGAAGGTCATGAAGGTGGGGTAACCGGCCGTCCGCTTCCAGTAGGTGTAGAGCCCGCGGCGGTGGGCGTCTTCCCCTTCGCTCGTCTTCCATGCGGCGCCGCTGTAGACGCTTCGCCACACGCCGTCCGGCTGCTTGGGGAAGACCGGGGGGCCGAACTGCTTGAAGGACAGCAAGCCGCTCAACGCCAGCCCCTGATCGCGTACCATCTCGGCCGTCAGCCGCGCCCGGGGGCCGTGGCTCAGCAGCGCGTTCTGGGGGTCGCGCTGTGTCGATTCGGGTGTCGCGCGGCACGTCTGCCCGTAGGTGGCGGAAAGGGCGACCTCGCGGAGGAACGTCTTGATCGACCAGTGATCGTCGTGAGCCAGCCGCAGGGCCAGGTGGTCGAGCAACTCAGGGTGGCTCGGGCGGGCGCCCGACGTGCCGAAGTCCTCCAGCGTCTCCACGATTCCGCGGCCGTACATTTCGGCCCAGAGCCGATTGGCGAGCACGCGCGCCGTCAGCGGGTTCTGGTCGCTGACCAGCCACTGGGCCAGGTCGAGCCGGGTCAACCGGCCGGCCTTGACCGGCGGCCGCACGACGTCGGGGATGCCCGGCTCGACGCTGACGTCTTTGGTGAGCCGATTCCCGCGGAGGAACACCCGCGTATCGCGCCGGGCGGCCGCGTGGCGCTCAACCATCACCGGGACGCGCGTGCCGGCGATCTTGTTCAGTTGCGCCTTCGCCGCATTGAGGTCGGCCCATTGCTGACGGCGGCCGCCGTCGGCCATGAGGGCGGGCCAGCGCGGGTCGGCCGTAGTCGAAAGCTCGAACCGGCGGATCGGGCAAGCCTGGGCGCCGGCATTGGCTACGGCGTTTTGCTTCATGACCAGTTCGACTGTTGCGTCGGCCGGCCCGTCCGGTAGCGGCTCGTCCAGGGTGACGACGCACCAACGCGGGCCCGACAGGGACGGGTACCCGCCAAAGCCGCCCGCCCCGGCGTCGAGCGTCTCCTGAGGGTCGAAAGGGCCGGCCAGGTAATCGGCGATCACCTCGCGAAGCTTGATCGGCTTGGGCTTGGCGTCTCCGCCGGCGATCAAGGAGACTTGCAGTTGCGAGAGGACGGCCGCCCGCTCCGGCCACTTTTTCGGGTCTTCGTCATCGGGGAGGATCTTGATGCGCAGCGCGGTCGCGCCCGGCACGGACGGCGCGATGACGGTGTACATCACCCCGATGGGCAGCGTCCCCGTCGCCTCGACGCGGCCGGTGCCGGGCCGGATCTCCAGCGTCCCCGCTGATGCTTTGGCGCTGGTGGGGACAAGCGGCTTCCAGTCGGACGTTTGATCCGCAAGCGAGCGGCCGCTCTCATTGAGCGCGTCTCGAAGTTGGTCGATCCTGCGTTGCAGCCGGGCCGATTCATCCCGCCGCGTTGCATCCGTGGGGACTAATAGCCGCGGGAAGTCGCTGTCGATGTCGCAGTCTTCCGAGTTATCAAAGAACGCGGAGAAGCGATAGAAATCCTGATGGGGGATCGGGTCATACGGGTGGGAATGGCACTGCACGCAGCCGAAGGTCGTCGCCTGCCAGGTGGTCCAGGTGGTGCTGACGCGATCGATCACCGCGACGGTACGGAATTCTTCGTCATTGGTCCCGCCTTCGGTGTTGTTCTGCGTATTGCGGTGGAAGGCGGTCGCAAGCAGGTCATCGGTGGTCGGGTTTTCGAGCAGGTCGCCGGCGAGTTGCTTGATGGTGAACTGGTCGAACGGCATGTCGCTGTTAAATGCCCGGATGACCCAGTCCCGCCAGGGCCAGATGTCGCGATGCGGGTCCTTCTCATAGCCGAACGTGTCGGCGTAGCGGGCGAGATCGAGCCAGACCGACGCCCATCGCTCCCCGAAGGCCGGCGACACAAGCAGTCGATCCACAACGCGGGACTTGGCGCCGGTGAGGTCATTCGTCGCATCGTCGCGAAAGCTTTCGTACTCGGCGAGAGTCGGGGGCAGGCCGATCAGGTCGAGCGACGCCCGCCGGAGCCACTCGGCGTTCGACGCCGGAGGGGATGGCTTCAGCCCTTCGGCCTGGAGGCGGGCGAGGATGAACTCGTCGGCCCGCGACCGAGCCCAGGCCCGATCAGCCACCGCCGGGGCGGCCGGCTCCGTTGGCGGGACGAACGACCAGTGCTCGCTCCAGGTGGCTCCCTGGGCGATCCAAGCCTTGAGTGTGCTCACGTCTTTGGCCGCCAGGCGCGGGCCATGGTCGGGCTTGGGCATGAGTTCGTCGGGGTCGTCGCTGGTGATCCGGCGGATCATCTCGGACGCCTCGGGCTTCCCGGGGACGACGGCCGCCTCGCCCGATTTTCCCTTGGCCAGGGCCTTTTCGCGATAGACGAGGGAAAGCCCCCCGGCCGCCTTCACGCCGCCATGGCAGGCGGTGCAGTGGGCCAGGAAGATCGGCCGCACGTCCCGGTTGAAGTCAACCGTTTCGGCGGCGACTGCCGGGCGGCCGCCGAGCCAGACGGCGGCGCCCGCTACCGCAAGCGATATCTGCTTCAACATGGCGCGTGGTCCCTCTGACAGGCGATCCGCGAGCGGCATTTCCCGCTCGAACACTCCCCGCAAAGGATACTACGACATCGCTTGAGACGAGTTGAAGCAATCTGAGTTCGCGGACCTTGCGGGCAGGCGGCGAGCAGCGTTGGGGTAACTCTCAAGCGCGAAGGAGATCCGGTGCTCGTGAAACTTGGTTCGCTGTCGGCAGCGGCCGTCGCCGTTTTTTGGAGGCTCGCGGCGGCCCTGGCCGGAATGACCGGCGGGAACGATTGCAGTCCCATCTAAATTGTCGGTTTCTTGACGCATCAGGCGTGACAGGATTAGACTCGGCCCGTAGTCTCTCGTGGAGCGTTCCATCTCGTTTTTTTCGGCAGTTCTTAGGAAAGGAGATCTTGCATGTCTCAAGTGCCAACATCCCCGCCCGCTGGTGGGCCGCTTGGGGAAAAGCGCCCCGATCGCACAACGATCGGCATCGTTGCCATCCTCCTCGGCTTTTTAGGGATTCACCGCTTCATGCTGGGCGATACGACCGGAGGGATCATCCGGATCGCGTTGAACCTGGTTTGTGCGGGCGGGATCGTCGGCTTGATTGAGGGGATCATTTATCTGACCAAGACGGACGAACAGTTCTACCAGGAATACGTCGTTGGGAAGAAGGCGTGGTTCTAAGGTTTCGCGGCCGATTGATGTCTCAATAGAAACGGGGCACGGGCGACGCGTATCGCCCGTGCCCCGGCTCTGTTTCCAAAACGACCGTCCGCTCCTTAGTGGCCTGTGGAGGCGGCGGCGCCGCGGCCCTTTGCGCTGGCTTTGCCCGCGGACGGTGTCAGTGCCCGACCCGCGGCCGGCAGGTTGAACGCCGCCCTGATCGGCGTTTCGGGCACCAGGTCCAGGTCGCGCGTATCGACGGTGTTGCCGATCGCGTTGGGCGCCGTGCAGGCGGCGATCAGGAGCTGCTGGGTCCAGAGCTTCCCCTGTTGCGCGCGGATCTGGTCGTGCAGCTCCGCGGTCTGGTAGCCGAGCTCCAGCTTTTCCTGCCGGAGCTGGAGCACGACCGCCGCGAGCAGCAGGCCGCAGATGACGCAGAGGACGAGCTTGACCATGACGTTCCTTACCACAGGGGGGCGGGGAGGTTTCTGAACGAAGCGCGGGCCACCCGCGAGCCGCGCCCGTGAGGAAGCGGTCTTGAGGATGCTCCGCTCCCGGCCGAATTTCCGCAGGACACCCCGCGATCAAGGAGCCAAACCGCTCCCTCACGGACCCTCACGGTCGCGGCTCGCTGGGCGCGGCGCGAGCCGCACCGCTTTCGCAACGAGCCGCGCCCGTCAGGAAGCGGGCGGTCGCCGTACGCGGCGACTGATCTGATCGATGAGCGGTTGATGCCCGCCTGGAGCGGGCCCCGCTCCCTGACGGTCGCGGCTCGTTCAGAGCTGTTCCGCGGGGCTTAGTTCACCGCCGCGACGGGGCTCTTGTTGGGCAGCCGCAGGCGCATGTTCGGGTGGACGGTTTCGCCGCCCTTGAGCAAATCCTTGTTCAGGTCTTTGATCGTCAGCCAGGCGTTGCCGCTGCCGAGCTGGGCTTCGGCGATCTTCCAGAGGTTGTCGTTCTGCTGGACGGTGTACCAGCGGAACGAACCCTCGGCCGGCGTCGAGCCCGTCTGCTGATGGGCAGTCGGGGCGGCCGGCGTGACCGGGGTGGGCGCGGCGCCACCTAGAGACGCCAGGGCCGGGCCGGACGGAATGACGTACGTCTTGCCGGCGACCACCGGGCTTCCCTCGCCCTGGAGCGATGGGTTGGCCTTGATGACAAGGTCGCGGGCCGCCTTGCTGTTGGTCCCGAGGCACTTGGCGGCGATCTTCCAGACGTTGTCGCCGGCGACGGCGACGTAGGTCGTTTGACGGGTATTCGCATCGCTGGCGGGGGCCTTGGGTAACGCGGGCTTGCCTGGCGCGGGCTTTCGCGGCGGCTGATCATCGACCGGGGCCAGGTCCTCCGGATGCTCGGCGAGGAGCGTCTGGATCCCGTTGCGGCCGCGGTCGGGGGCGCCCGCCGGCGGCTTCGCCCCGTCCCCCGAGGCGAGAGGAGAGGGCTCGGGCGCCACAGGGGGCGCCGCCTGCGACGGAGCCCCGGACAGTGCGGGGGTCGTCACCCTGACCGGCGACGGGACGGCGGATGTCAGGTCGGCGTGGCCCGGGACGGGTCGGCGCGGCGCATCGGCCGGGGCGGGGACGACGGTGACCGGCGGCACCGACCCGGACGGGGCCGACGGGGCGGGCGTCATCGTTCCTTCCCGGACATTGGGGCCGGCGACGGCGAGCGGCGCCGAAGTGGGGTCGTTCACGCTGCTGTGATAGTCGGAGAGTAAAATCCCGATCACGATCAGGAACGCCAACCCGACCAACAGGCCAATCTTCGTTTCGCGTGTCATAGCACCCCGGTCCTTTGTCGCTTGCGGCGGCCGTCTCCGAGGCGCCGCGCCACGCCGTTCCGAAGGGACGAACCGGCCCCACGCCCCTCGCGAGAGGGGCCGTTAAGGCGGTCAATCCGTGTCGGTGAATGGCCCGTGGCGGCGGCGCCGAACGTCAACGTCCGGCGGGTTGCGACTCTTGCGGCTTTTCTGCGACGCGTAGCTTCGCGGACCGGGAGCGAGGGTTGAGGGAGGTTTCTTCGGGGGTGGGCGAGAGGGGCTTTTTCGTCACTAGCCTAAGAAGCCCGGTCTGCTCCGCCGACCGAAACGCCTGCTTCACCAATCGATCTTCCGTCGATTGAAAACTGATCACGGCCAACCGTCCGCCCGGAAGCAATGCCGTTGGCGCTCGCTTCAGCAGGTCGGACAGGTTTTCGATCTCCCGGTTGACGCTCATGCGGAGGGCCATGAAGGTTCGGGTGGCTGGATCGATCTTCTCCGGGGCTCCGCCCCGGGACGGAATCGCCGAACGTACCAGTTCGGCTAGCCGATCCGTCGTTGTAATCGGCGAGAGTCGTCGCGCGTCGGTAATTTTTCGCGCGATTCGGCGGGAGTAACGTTCCTGGGCCAGATGATATAGGACGTCCGCCAGCTCCGACTCCCGCATCGAGTTCACCAGATCGGCGGCCGATCGGTTCAGCCGCGGGTCGATCCGCATGTCCAGCGGCATCGGCTGAGCGAAGGAGAGGCCGTAGTGCGGGTCGAACAACTGGTTGGTGCTCAGCCCAAGATCAACCAGGATGCCATCGAGCCCCCGCACGCCGGACGCTTTGACCACGTCGAGCAGCTCGGCGAAGTTGGCGTGGAAGTAGCGAATGTGGCACGGGGCGGAGGCGAGGCGCTCCCGGGCAAAGGCTAGATTGCGTGGGTCAACGTCGCAGGCGAGCAGGGTTCCGGCGGGGCCGAGGCGCTCGGCGAGGGCGCTGGCATGACCGCCGCGGCCGAGCGTTCCGTCGAGGAAGACCTGGCCCGGCCGCGGGGAGAGGGACTCAAGGGCCTCCTTCAACAGAACGGGGTCGTGGCCGGATGCGGGCAGCTCCATGAACGCGCGGATGCTATGGGGAGGTCGCTCGAATGCAAGAGGCAATTTTTGTCGATTGCGTATAGCTTCGTGAGAAGGGTACTATATTATTCGGGCCTTGTTCAGGCGAGGCAAGGATCGGCGTAGTGACGACGGTGGCGGATTGCCTGGGTCCTTTGGAGTTGGGCGGATGGTAGGCCGTCTGCGAGTTGACCCAAACGCGGGCGCTGTGGTCCGTCAGGAATATTCTGCTGACGGAATGACGGCGAGCGGGGTGGCGTCTTAGTCGCGTCGGCGGCTCAATCCGTGAGCGGGCCGACCCTCTTCAAAGCACACAGCAGAGCCGGGCGATCCTCCTGTGCCCCCTCGATACCAGGCGAGGGTCACATCCGTGCAACGGCTCGTGCGGTGTACAGGTGCTTTGTGCCGATCCTTGGCGGGCGTAAGCCAGGCCCTATGGTCCCGGCGGCCCCGCGGCACGTCCGTGTGCCGCGTGCGATAGGTGAAGTGACGAGCGTCGGCGTACCGGCGCTGCGTTTCGCTCAATGCACGTTTTCCCTGACCCTGTAGCCGCTCCTTGGCAGCAGGGTCGAGAGGGAGCGTGCGGCCCCAAAGGGCTGTAAACGCCACGGTTGGCGATACAGTCCCGCGTTGGCTTCCGACGGAGCGCGGTCGCGTGCCCAGCGGCCTGCGACAGGGCTCGGGTCGGAACAACAGCTCGATGCGTGCGACGGCTCCGCCGTACGCCTGCGCGAGCGAGTCAACTCTTCATAACGTCCCGGCCTTTTTTGGCTGGGCCGTCACCGGCAACGATGCCCCGGTGCGGTTGGCGATGATCGAATGACGCTTGGGCCCACCGACGTGGCCTGAAGCCGGTTCGATCTCGCCTGTCCGTTCCGCTTTGCCGGCCGCCGCAGGAGGCGTGCGGATGATCCATCACCCGTTCAACTCCTGCGGCTGCCGGCGTCCGCGGACGTTCGGTATGTTTCCGGGCGACCACAACCCTTGCACCGCCCGGCGACACCACCCGATCGATGACTTTTCGCACGCGGGCTCCGCCCGGTGCCGCCGCGCCTCGCTCAGCCTTCGGCCAGCCCTGCGGCTGTCGGAGGAGATGAGGTGCAACGCTATAACAACCGTCGCATCGACGCGCGACGCTGGCATCCTTGCCTGTCGCGAGCCCTGCCATGCAGGCGCGGACCTTCCTTGGCCCGGTACCTGCCCGGTTGGTCATCGTTCTCAAACGTTCGTCACGCTGCGGGAGACCGAACCTTCCCTGGGACGTGTCTCCGACCACCGGCTCGCAACTCATTCGCGTGCCCTGTGGCGGCGCGCGGGCCGGCGGGTGATTTGTATTGTCTTGCGGCGCCCCATGATCCTTCCGGCGCCCCATGATCCTTCGGGGTGCCGTATGATCCTTCGGGGCGGCCCTGGCTTCGTCGTAGCAGCGCCCGGATGGGCCGACTCATTCAACAATGCGGCCCGACCATCGGCGGCTGCGGCGGGCGGCTGTTCATTCGGTTCCGCGCGACAATTTCGGCCTGTCGCCTTAAAAGATCGTCACTGTGCTCATCCCATGCGGCCCGGTTCCAAAGCTGCAGATGGTCGTTTACGCCCACCAGTGTCACCTCGCGGCCGATCGAGCATCGCTTCAGCGGTTTCGCGGGCAACTGAAGACGCCCCTGCTTGTCCCACGGAAGCTGGCTCGTCATTCCAAAGTGGAGTTGGTTGAACAAAATGACATCGTCCGGGGGCGTCAGCTCTGAAGGCGCCTGCTCACCTAAATCCTGATAATACTTCGCCGGATAGAACCAAGGCACACCGTTGCTGCCACCCACCATGAACAACGACTCACCTTGCTCAGGCCCAATACTGCGGCGAATGTCAGCAGGCACAAGAAGACGGTTCTTCTCGTCGATCGTCAGCTCGTACTCGCCGTACAGGATCGGATGCCGCACGGTTTTCTGTTTCCCACTTGCGTGTCCCTTGCCTGACCTGGGGCAATCTACCACCCTCCTCCACCGCCATCAAGCGAAAAAGGTTGGGGCACCGCTGGAACCTGCTAAAGAGTTCTTCGCGTTTTGCCGAAGCTGCTGAATTTCAAGGGTTTTTGGGCTAGATTGATTTAGCCGCCAGCGTTTTTTCGCGCACTTTTCTCGTGGATGAGCCTGTGGATAACTTGTTTCAGACGGTGGGGCGGGGCGGCCTCGTCCATATTTTTCTGCCCGCGAGGGAGGGGGAATTGGGCCGCGTGGAGGAAAGTGGAGGTCGGGGGGTGAAGTGGAGCGTTCGCCCACGCCTGAGTGGTTCAAATTCGGCCGCTCGGGGCGAGTTTGCGCAGTTCGTCGATCCCTCGCGCCAGACGGACTGAAGCGGCATATTGCGGCCCACCGCCGCCGGCGGCCGAAACAACGCAGTCGTGGCGTGGGGATCACCGCCGCAGGGCAACGAGCGACGACGCCTCAATCCCGGGCGGCTGACGACGCGACGGGTACGCCTGCAACGTCACCGTAAGCCGTCCTGGGCCCCCCGACTCGAGAACCTCCTCCGAACGGCGACGACGATGGCTCCGGCAACCAGGAGGCCGATCGGAAACGTCCAACTCGCCAACGGGACCGAGCAACCGTGAAACGCGCAACTCGCAGCCTGAAGAGGGCCGGCCCACTCTGTGTCAAGCGTCACCGACTGCGGAGCGGAACCGTACTCCGCTATCAGGTACCGCATCAGCGGTTCCCCCAGCGCGATCGCCGCACCGCCCGCGGCCACGATCCATACGCCTCTCGTCTGCCTGAATCCGCCGGTAAGCAGTGCGAGCCCTGCCAGCAACCCCATCAGATAGGCGATGCCCTGAAACAGCGGCCCCGGCTGGACGGCCGATGATGTTCCGGCGATCGCCAGCATCGGCGCGATGGATGCGATGCACAGGGCCGAGCAGGCCCAGTCTCGAAAGAGCAGCGGCCCGAGTAGTGGCGCGGCGACGACCTCGACCGTTGCGAGGATGTCGATCGCCAGACGCTCCGGCGAGCCCGGGTAGCGCGCCGAAAGGGGGAGTCGGAAAAGAGCGACGGCCAGCGCCGCGAGCTGGAGTGAGAGCCAAAGGAGCAGCGGACCCGCCGCAGAGCGGCGAGCCGCCTCGGCCGCCGGCTCGGCCGACCGCGGGGCGGCCGACCGCGGCACAAGATTGACGGGTGTGCCCGGCGTTGGCGCTGGCGACAGAAGGGCCATGGGAGCAGCCTACTGCAAAAGGAAGGGAATCACCTGCCGCGGCGCTGGCGTCTGAGCGCTCGCGATTCGTCCCATTTCATCGGCCGGTGTCGGCGTGACGAAGGTCGGCATCGGCGGGATAGGCCGCTTCGATGGGGCTTGGATAGGTAATCTTGTCGAAGCGGATGTCGATCCAAGGCTGGTGGGCATCGACGCGGCCGAACTGATCGACCACGCGCTGCATTTTGTCCAGCTTGCGTTCCGGTGAAATCTCAATGAACGCGTCGGTGGCATTCCAGGGGCGGCCCCAGCGGACTTCCGTGTTGTAGCGTGTGCGCAGGACAAGCTGCGCGTCGCGCGGGTCGATGCGGCCGCCGAAGTTCAGGACATTCACGCGCTCAATCTCGTGCGCGAAGGGTTGGTCGTAAAGGCGGGCGACCAGTTCCAGCCCGGCCGCCAGGTCTTCTCCGAGCCATTGCTGGCCGGCGGCGGCGGGCGGGGCGCGGCGAACGCCTTCGATCACGCGGATGTTCGGGCGGCCGTCGCTGGAGTAGATCACTTTGCCGAGGTCGGCCTCGCTGAACTGATCCGGGAGCAGGACGCCGTGGGCATCGACAAAGCGATAAGCCTCATTCCACCGAACTAGGGCCATCGGCGCCCTGAAATCGCAGTCGATTTCGATGACGTCGCCGGGCCCGTCGCGGAACGCGCGCCGGACCTGCCGAACGGCCGAGACCCAGGGGCTGGCCAGCAGGAGCTGGTGAACGTCGAGCACCGCCTTGCGATCGAAAACGGAGGAGGCGTCGGCGCGTCGGAATTCGCGGGCGAGCTGGTCGGCGACGGCGTCGGTCATCCAGACCGGGCGAGTCTGAAACACGATTTCCGGCCGATTGGGCGGCGCGACCGATGCGTCAACGTAGTCTTTGACATAAGCGAAGCCGGTGATGCACCCGACGATCAGGACGATGGCGAACAGCCCGTGGAGCATCCAGCGGCCGCTCCGCGGCGGCCGTGATGCTTCGTCGTCAGCGAAGTCGGGGTCACCCGACGTCGCGGCCATCGTTTTCCTGGTCCTGGGCATACGCGACACCGTGCCTTGCCTGCGTCTCCGGTAGAGGGGGCTCGCTTCACTATTTCGACCGGCCGAGCGCCAGGCCGTGAACGTAAAACGCCCCGGCTCGCGGGGTCGGCCGCCGGTTATCGGACGTTCGGCTGACTTCGACCGGGCAGACTCATACAGGAGCGATCGGCCCGCGCGCCGCGGCGCGGCGGACAAGCCGATCGACCAGCGGCCCGAACTCGATCCCCGCGTTCAACGCGGCCTCGGGGAGCAGGCTTTTGGAGGTGAAGCCCGGAAGCGTGTTGATTTCGAGCAGGTACGGGTTGTGGCTCTCGTCGAGCATGATGTCCACGCGGGCCAGGTCGCGCCCGCCGACGACTTCGTTCGCCCGCCGCGCCAGTTCCTGGCTCTTGGCGACCACCTCGGCGGGCAAACCGGTATCGAACAGGTGCTTGGTATCACCCGACTTGTACTTGGCTTCGTAATCGAAAAAGGCACGCGTCGAGACGATCCGCAGCGGTGCGAGTGGCTTTTCTTCCAGCAGCCCGACCGTCAGTTCCGGCCCATCGATCAGCCTTTCGATCAGCGCTTCGCCATGCTTGGAGAGGACCGAGCGGATCGCCATATGGGCATCCGCGCGAGACCGGCAGAGATAGACGTCGATGCTGCTGCCGCTGGAGACGGCCTTGACGACGCAGGGGACCGGCACCTGCTCGAGGTTCTCCGGGCGGTACTTGTCGCGATCGAGCAATTGCCAGGGCGGCGTGGGCAGGCCGGCCGCCTCCCACGCGCGCTTGGTCGCGACCTTGTTCATTCCCAGCCGCGACGCGGCCGACCCGCTGCCGACAAAGGAAAGCCGCCGGGCCTCCAGGATCTCCTGCAGCTCGCCACTCTCTCCGAAGTGCCCGTGGAGCACCGGGAAGATGACGTCGGCCGCATGATCCAGCCCGAAGAGGTTGTCGGGCGCCACGTCGGAGCCGAAGACTTCGTGGCCCATCGACTTCAGGCCGGCGATGACCGCTTGCCCGCTGAGGAGACTGATCTCCCGCTCAACGCTGGGCCCGCCGTAAAGAACGGTGACTTTCATGAGAACCCCGAAAAGTGGGTCGGTTGCGGGTGGATGTCTCGTCGAGCGCAACATCGACGAGCGGCCGAGCGACCGTCAGTGCCACATCTACGGCCGCACCGAATCTCCTGCCGCACCAGATCGACGGTCAGGGCCAGGTCTTCAGCTCGCTCTCCAGGTTCACCCCGAACCTGTCGAGGACTTTCTCGCGGATGATCTTCTTCAGGTTCAGGATGTCGTCGGCGCGGCAGCCCGGGTGGGCGACGATGAAGTTCGCATGAACCGTGCTCACTTCGGCCCCGCCAACGCGCAGCGACTTAAGGCCCGACTGGTCGATCAACGCGCCGGCCGACAGACCGCGCGGGTTCTTGAACACACAGCCGGCGTTCTTGGTGTTCAGCGGCTGGCTGTTCCGCTTGTACATCCAGATCTCTTTGAGCTTGCGGGCCAGTCGGTCCGGCTCTTCCTCGTCCAGCTCCAGCGTCGCGCTCAGGATGAATGTCGCGGCGATGTTCGTGCTGCGGTAGTCGAACACCAGGTCATCTTTTTCCCGGTCGAAAACGTTGCCGGCGGAGTCCATCACGCGGACGCGCGTGACCATCGAGCCGATGTCGCCGAACTTCCCGCCCGCGTTCATGCGGATCGCGCCGCCGACGGTGCCGGGGATGCCCGCCAGGCATTCGGTGCCGGAGAGCCCTTGGCGCGCGGTCTTGAGCACCAGCTTCTGGAGGTCGGCCCCGGCGGCGGCGTCAACCGTGTTCGGGCCGAAGCTCACGCGGCGAAACTCTTCGGACTCCAGCCGAAAGACCGCGCCGTGAACCCCGCCGTCGCCGACCAGGAGGTTGGCCCCCAGGCCCAGCACGTAAATCGGGATGCTGTTCTCGACACAGCGCCGCGGCGGCCGCCAACTCTTCCACATTCCGCGGGCGCAGCATCCAGCGGGCGGGCCCGCCGATGCGATACCACGTCAGCGGGGCGAGCGGCTCGTTCTCAGTCACCCACGGCTCAAAGCCGGAAAATGGCCCTGCCAGTTTCATCATACGGTAATGCTCGCCCCCGCCATCCAACCCGCTGCCGCTTAGCTCTCCACCAGGTCACGCCCGATCTCCCACACGTCGCCGGCGCCCATTGTGACGACCAAATCTCCGCCGGTCACGCGCCGCCGCAGATAATCGACGATCGAACGGAAGTCGGGAAGGTGGCAAGCCTGCTGACCGTTCTCCCTGACCCGCTGCACCAGGTGGTCGGCATGAATGCGGGACTTCTCGTCCTCGCTGTCGCGGACGAAGTAGATGTCGGGCACGATCGTCTCGTCGGCCGCCCCGAAGCTGGTGGCGAAGTCCTCCAAAAGGAAGCGGGTACGGCTGTGCTGATGAGGCTGAAATACGCAGAAAAGGCGATTCGGCTGGTACTTTTCCCGCAGCGCCCGCAGCGTCGCGCGGATCTCAGTGGGGTGGTGGCCGTAATCATCGACCACCGTCGCGCCGTGGGCGACGCCCATCTGGGTCATGCGGCGGTCAACGCCCTGGAACGCGCCGATCGCCTCGGCGGCGGCCGCCGCGTCGATCCCGCACGCGTGGCAGGCCGCGGCCGCCATGGTCGCGTTGAAGAGATTGTGCTCGCCGGGGATCGAGAGCGCGAGCGTCCCCGCCGGCTTGCCGGCATAGAGGATCTGCCCCCGATAGCACCCGTGGTCGATGCCGGTGACGCGCGTGCTCCACGTCGCCTCGCGATCCAGCGCGACCCATTCGATCGGTGTCGGCAGCCCGCCGATCGCCTGGCCGACGCGCGCGTCCTGCCCGTTGGCGATGATCAGCCCGTCCGGCGGCACGAGCTGCGCGAACTGCCGGAACGACTGGACGATCTGGTCGATCCCGGAGTAGCAGTCGAGGTGGTCTTCCTCAATGTTGTTAATGAGCGCCACCGTCGGCCGCAGGGCGTGGAAGCTTCGATCGAACTCGCATGCTTCGGCGATGAAGGCTTGCCCGCCGCCGGAGCGGCTCCCCGTCCCGCCCAGTTGCGGGGCGGTGCCTCCGACGACAAAGCTCGGATCAGCCCCGCATTGAAGCAGGGCGTGGGAGATCATGGCGGTGGTCGTGCTCTTGCCGTGCGTGCCGGCGACGGCAACGCCGAACCGCTCCTGCATGACCTGGCCGAGCAGCTCGGCGTACTTGATCGTTCGGATCCCCAGCCGCAGGGCCGCCTGGTACTCGGGGTTCTCGTCCCGAACGGCGGCGGTGCGGACGACCAGATGAACCTCTGGCGACAGGAGGCGGCCAATCTGGTCGCGGGAGACCGTCGCGCCGGCGCGGGAAAGCTCAAGCGATTGGGCGTTGGGCTGCGGCTCAGAGCCACAGACAGCGGCCCCCCGGTCCATCAGCATCCGAGCCAACCCGTTCATCCCCGAGCCGCCAATGCCTATAAAATGCACCCGCAAGCCGGCGAAGCGGCTGGGAAGGGGCTTTCCGTGGGCCAGGCGGCCGGTGGGTGGGGTGATAGTGGCTGTCGATCGCAAATCCATTCGCGAGTCACTCAATTTTGCCTCCGTGACGCCGGCATCCTACCGGGCTTCGGCCAGCTTTTGTAGCACGATGGCGGGGATCCCGCACGATCAGGCTGAAACCCCGGTTTACGCGGGTTTGCTTTGCTTGGTGCGATACCCCGCCAGGACGTAGGGCGTGGTTCATCACGCCACCGCGTGATGCGGCGTGCGGAACCACGCCCCCCATTGCCACCGGAAGATGGCGGCACCCATTGACGCTTTCACGTTTTTTGTCCCGGACGCGGCTCCGCCGTCAGGGCGGCGACCAGCGTCGCGACCTCGCAAGCCGCCCGCGGCTTCCCGACCCGCAGCGCCGCCTCCCGCATGGAACGGCGGCGGTCGGCATCGTAAAGGAGCGACTCGACCAGCGGCTTGAGCCGCGCGGCGTTCTTTCTCCGCTCTTTTTCGTCGTCGATGAGGACGGCCGCCCCCGCCTTGACCAGCTCGGCCGCGTTCAGGCTCTGGTGCTTGTCCTTGTGGAACGGGTAGGGCATCAGGATCGAGGGGACGCCGCAAGCCGTCAATTCCGCGCAACTGCTGGCCCCGGATCGGCTGATCGCCAAATCGGCCACCGCCCAGACGTCCGACATCGCCGGCGTGAAATCGACGACCAGCGCGTTGATGGGCGTCTTCTGCGCCAACTCCCGATACCCCGCCCGAACCGAGTCGGCATGGTCCCGCCCCGACAGGTGGAGGATCTGCCACCCCCGCAGCGTCACGTCGGCGAGCAGGGTCAGCACGGCTTCATTGATCGTCTGAGCGCCCAGCGACGCGCCGGTGACCACGAGCGTGTTGAGCAGGGGATCGAGGCCCAGCCGTGCCGCCGCCCCTTCGCGACCCGCCGCCGCCCCTGTGGCTCCGTGGGCGATCTCTTCTCGAATCGGGCAGCCGGTTAACCGGAATTTGGGCCGGTCCGCCGGGGACAGGTAGTCGGCCGTCGATTCGAACTGGCAGCAGACCGCCCGGACTGACTTGACGAGGAACTGATTCGCCTTGCCGGGCACCACGTCAGGGTTCAGCACGGCGCAGGGCACACCTTTGGCGGCCGCCTGTTTGACGGCAACTCCCGCGGCATACCCGCCCAGGCCCAGAACCGCGGCCGGTTGATGCTCCCGCAGAAGCCGGCGAACAAGATCCTTGGTCTCGCGCCATCCCTTCCAGAACCGGAGCAGGCCGCCGGCGGTGGTGATCGGCGGAACGATCGGCTGAGGGACGAATTCAAAGCCGGTCGGCTCGAGGATCGTCCGGTCGATCTCCCGTTGGGTGCAGAGGAAAATCGCCTTCGCGTCAGGCATGACGCCGCGCAGCGCCTGTGCGACGGCAATGCCGGGGTAAAGGTGGCCGCCGGTCCCGCCGCCCGCAAAGAAGATAATGGGTGATGGAGGCATTCGTGGGTCACAGGGCCGTTCGGCGACGCCGCCCGCCGGCCGTCCAGCGTACCGGTCGCTATCGGCAGATGCACGCCGCACCCACACAGACCTTTGACCTCTGCGTCTCAGCGGCCAATAACGCGGTTCGGCTCGGCGGGAGACGCATCGAGTTCGTACGGCACGCATCGCGTGCCGCCGAACCGGGCATGGCACTTTGAGGCTGGGAACGCCGACGTCCTCGTCGGCTCGACGCAAGAGGCCGACGGGGACGTCGGCGTTCCCAGGAAGTGCCCGAGCCCTTTTCTGTGCCGTGCGGGCGGTGCCAAAAATGGACGGCCACACACCCCCCACCGGGCGTGTGACGCGGCGGCACGCAATGCGCGCTCTATGACAGGACGTGCGTTCGGAGGGCGGGCGCGATGTCGCCGATGCCGGGATCGGCGGGCTCAAAGCCTTCCGCCGCTTCGCCGCCGACCGCGGATCGGGCGCTGGCGACGCTGTAGAGAATCCCCAGCGCCGCACAGGTGATGATCAAGCCGCTCCCGCCCGCGCTGATCAGCGGCAGGGAGAGCCCCTTGGTCGGGACGCTCACGGTCGCCACCGCGATGTTGATCGCCGCCTGAAGGCCGAGCATGGAGCCGATCCCAAAAGCCAGCAGGCGGCCGAAGTCATCCCGCCGCCGGCGGATCGACTGCCACGCGACATAGAGAACGCCCAGATAGAGCGCGATCACCAGCAACGCGCCGAACAACCCAAGCTCTTCGCAGATGACGGCAAAGATGAAGTCCGTCGTGTCCTCGGGCAGGTAACCGAGCTTCTGGACGCCATTCCCCAGACCGCGGCCGAACAGGCCTCCGGTCGAAAAGCTCAATAGGCTCTGGATCATGTGATACCCCTCCCCCTGCGGCGAGGCGTACGGGTCGCGGAAGGCCATGATCCGGCGAAGGCGATACTCCTTGTGCGCGATGAACCAGACCGCGCCCGCGATCGCCGGGATCAGGATCAGCCCCAGGTGCCATAGCTTCACGCGGCCGCACAGAAGCATCGTGACGGCGCACAGCCCGATCAGGGCGGCGGTCCCGAAGTCCTGAATGACCACCAGGAGGCAGATCGCCGCCACCGGGATTACCGTCGGGATAAACCCCTTGAAGAAGCGGTTCAGATCGACCGGCCGCCGGCTGAGCCACCAGGCGAGGAAGAGGACTGTCGCCCATTTCGCCAGTTCGGACGGCTGGATCTGAATCGGCCCCAGTCGAATCCACCGGCGGGCGCCGTTGACGGTCGTCCCGACCCCGGGGACCAGCACGGCGACACATGCCAGCGCCGCCAGCACAAGCCCCCAGACCATGGGCGAGCGATAGGGCGCCGCGGCGCCGCCGAAGCGCGCGTAATCGATTTGCCCCACGGCGATGAACGTCGCGAAGGCGATCATCACGAACAAAAGGTGACGCGACCCCAACTGCGTCCACCGCCAGGCGCCGGGGCGAATCGCGGTCAGCGCCTGCGGGCGCTCTCGCGGCCGGCGTCGTCAAAACTTGTCACGCGGTAGAGCGTCGCCCGATTCGGCACGGCGTCGCGATCGTTGTAGAGCGTCAGCGGCTTGCGGAGCGTCTGGATCCGCGTGAACGGCCCCTCGGGCGCGGCGGCGCGGTAAATCCGATAGCCCAGCGTCGCCGTGCTGGGGTCTGGCCGCCACGTCAGCTCGATCCCTTCGGGCGATGTCGTGGCCATCAGCCCTGCCGGCGCCACCGGCCCGACAGAGCTGGCCCCTGTGGGGCCGGCGGCCACAGCGCGGACAATGCATCCGTTGAGGCTTGTCGATGCCGACTGCACCATCACCAGGCCGGTCGCCAGGAGCGCCCCCACGCAAAGGATGAGGAGGTCGCGCGGCCGAATTCGGTAGATCGAAGCTTCCATGACTCGGTTGTTATCGGACGTGGGACGCCGCCCTCTTGATTCCTTCGAGGCGGGCCCTTTACGGCGACTCACGAGGTGAAACGCACTTATCGCAATTTCACAGTCGCCAGCGCCAACGCGGACAACATCGCCCCGATGAGCCAGAAGCGGACGACGACTTGCGTCTCCGTCCAACCCTTACGCTGAAAGTGGTGGTGCAGCGGGGCCATGAGGAAAATTCGTCGCCCTTCGCCAAACCGTCGGCGGGAATACTTGAAATAGGTCACCTGGAGAATGACCGACACCGCTTCGATCACAAAGACCCCGCCGGCAAGGAGCAACACCAGCTCGTGCCGGATCACGATGGCGATGTATCCGATCAACCCGCCCAGCGCGAGCGACCCGGTATCCCCCATGAAGACCTGCGCCGGATGGCAATTGAACCACAGGAACCCCACACAGGCGCCGGTCATCGCCCCGGCGACGACGGCCATTTGCCCGGCGGCATGGATGTAGGGGACGCGGAGGAAGTTTGCCAGCGTTGGGATGCCGACGACCAGCGACAAGATCAGGAACGTAAAGCTGACGATCCCCATGCAGCCGGCCGCCAGCCCGTCCAGGCCGTCGGTGAGGTTGACGGCATTGCTCGTGCCGGTCATGACGACCGCCGCGATCGCCACGTACACGGCGACGTTGAGCTGGATGAACGTGGTCCGCTTTGCGAAGGGGAAGAACAGTTGCGTCGCCTCGGGGACCCGCGACCCGTGCAGGTAGGTGAAGACGGCCAGCAGGATAGAGAGGCCGACCTGGAACAGAAGTTTCTCCGCGCTGGTCAGCCCCTGGCGGCTGCCGGCGCGGCGGCCGGCGGTGAGCTTGAGCCAGTCATCCGTCGCCCCGACGGCGCCGAGCCAGATCAGACAGATCATCGCCATATCGACATAAAAGTTGCCCATGTCGGCGACGAGCAACGACGTGAGCGCGATCGACGCGATGATGAAAAGGCCCCCCATCGTCGGGACGCCGCGCTTTCCCTCCATCAGCCGGTCCAGCTCCGCCTGATCGAACCGCGCTTGATCGCCGATCTTCATCCGCCGCAGCCACCGGATGCACCGCGGCCCGATCGAAACGCAGGCCACGAACGCCACCACCAGGGCCATCGTCGCCTGAAACGTCACGTCGGTAAAAACGCGCACGAATTGAAGGCCGTGGGCCTCGAGCCAGCTCTGGAAATGCTTGACCAATAGATAAATCATCTCGCCGCGGCCGCCTGGCCCGCTTATGGATTTGATTGCCCCAACATCCCGAACTGCACGAACGACGCGCCAATGGGACGGAACCGCATCGAACGAGCCGCGCCCGTAAGGAAGCGGGCAGTCGCCGTACCCGGCGACTGAGCTGCTCGATGTGCGGTTGACGCCCGCCTCCGGCGGGCCCCGCTTCCTTACGGGCGCGGCTCGTTTGCAGCCCTCTCCCGAATTCACATTTGTCACGATCGCCGTCGCCCGAACGACGCCCACGCGAGCCGGGACCGTAAGGGAGCAGTCGGGTTGCCGGGGGCGCGGCCGGAATCGTGGCTCACCCGCCTCCGCGCACCGACCGCTCCCTCACGGGCGCGGCTCGCTGGAGGCCGCCTCGAACGCTCGACCCGGGTCTCATTCGGCCACGAAAGATCGGATGGCCGGGATGATCGACTCCAGCTCCATTCCACGCGACCCCTTCAGCAGCGCCAGATCGCCCTTTTGGAGCCACTTCGGCACGTCGGCCGCCGCGGTCAACGCGTTGGCGAAAATTCGAATCGATGACTGACTGAAGCCCTCCGCCGCGGCCCCCGCCGCGATCCAGCCGGCCCGGCGGCCGACGCAGACCAGCAGCCCCACTCCCGAGGCGGCCGCAAGCCGTCCGATGCCGCGATGGAAGGACTCCTCCTGATCGCCCAGCTCCAGCATATCGCCCAGTACCGCCACGCGCCGCGCTGCCGTCCCGCCGATCGACGTCAACGTGCGGATCGCCGCCTCCATGGAGGCCGGGTTTGCGTTGTACGCATCGTTGATGACGGTCACGTTACCTGCGAGCCGCTCGATCTGGAGCCGCATCTCCGGCCCGACGGCCGTGGCGAGCCCCTCGACAATCGTCGCGTCACTTACGCCCATCGCGCGGCCCACCGCGATCGCCGCCAGCGCGTTGCATGCCGTGTGGTGCCCCAGGAGCGGGACGAACACCTCCAGCGTTCGATCGACGCGGAACCGGACGCCCTGTTCATCGCATCGGATGTCCATCGCCTGAAGGTCGTTGCCTTCGCCCAGCCCAAACGTCACACGGCGGCCGCCGTAGCGGGAGACCGCTTCGAGCAGCGCAGGGTCATCCCCGTTGACGATCAGCGCCCCGTCCGGCGCGAGCCCGTCGACGATCGCCGCATTCTCCCGCCGAACGCCGTCGAGGCTCCCCAGGCCTTCGAGGTGCTCGGCCCGGCGTTGGTGATCACCGCGATGTCCGGCAGCGACATCTCGGCCAGAGGCGCGATCTCGCCCGGGTGGTTCGTCCCGAGCTCCAGCACCAGGTAATCGGCCGCCGGGTCAGCCGGAAAAATTGTGGCGGGGACGCCGACGCGGTTGTTATAGCTTTTCGGCGACACCGACCCGCTTAACTGCCGCGACAGCGCCGCGTCGATCAGCAGCTTCGTCCCCGTCTTGCCGTTGCTCCCGGCAACCGCAATCACTTTGGACTTCAATCGCCCGCGGACGAACTTCGCCAGCGCACCCATCGCCTGGTACGTGTCCTTTACCAGCAGCAGGGCCATCCCCGGCGGCGGGGCGGCCGGCATGTGATCCACGATCGCCGCCACAGCGCCGGCGGCCGCCGCCTTCGCGAGAAAGTCGTGCCCATCGAATCGATCGCCGCGCAAGGCGACAAAGAGCGACCCGAGCCCGATCGCCCGCGTATCGGTCGAGATCGAGGTGATCGGCTCGCCATCGCTCAGGCTCGGCGCGACGAGCGTCGCATCCGCAACCCGGCGTGCGTCGTCAATCGTGATCGGTCCCATCGTGCGTCCGTCAGTGCTTGTGCATCATTTGTCCTGGCGGCCGCTTTGAAACCGCTCACGTGGCGAGGCCCCCACCCTATACCTCTCCCGGCGTACCGGAAGAGGGCGCAGGAAAGCGAGTGAATACCGATCTCACGCCGCCGCCGACCCTGACTCGTCGTCGCCGGCCGCCCAATCGTCCGAATCAGGGCGAGCGGCCAGGGCTCGGGTCGCCTCTTCCACGTCGTCGAAATGCGTCTTCTCGGCCCCGATGATCTGATAATCCTCGTGCCCCTTGCCGGCGATGAGCACCACATCATCCGGCCCTGCGTCGGCGATGATGCGGCCGATCGCCGCGCGGCGGTCCGGTTCGATGACGGCCCGGCCCCTGCCGGTGGCCGTGAAGCCGGCCAGGATGTCGTCGATGATCGCGCCGGGCGCCTCGGTCCGCGGGTTGTCACTGGTGACGTAGACGGCGTCGGCCAGGCGTTCGGCCGTTCGGGCCATCCGCGGCCGCTTGGTTCGATCGCGGTCGCCGCCGCAGCCGAACAGCGCGCGCAGTTTCCCTCGCGTCACCGGCCGCAACGCTCGAAGGACGTTCTCCAGCCCGTCATCGGTATGGGCGTAATCCACAAACACCGCGAACGGCTGCCCCGCCCGAACCGGCTGAAGCCGCCCCGGCGCGCCGGCGCATCCGCCAGCCCCGATGCGAGCTGCCGCAATGTCGCCTCAAACGTCTCGGCGACGAGCGCCGTGGCCGCCAGCACATTCTGAAGATTGTGGCGGCCGATCAGCAGCGTGTTCGCCGACTCTTTGCCACCGGGGCCGATCAGCGTGAACCGCGTCCCGCCGCTCGTCGTTTCGATGTCTCGGACCGTGTAGTCGGCGGCCCGGCCGAAGCCGAAGCGGATCACCCGCGCGGCGCACTTCTCGACCATCCGCGCCGCGTACTTGTCGTCAACGTTCACCACCGCCACCGCCGACGCGTCGAGCCCGTCGAACAGCGACGCCTTCGCCGCGGCGTAGTTGTCCATCGTCTTGTGATAGTCGAGGTGGTCGCCAGTGAGGTTGGTAAAGGCCGCCCCGGCGAACCCCACTCCGGCCACGCGACCCTGATCCAGCGCGTGGCTGGAGACCTCCATCGCGCACGCGCGGCACCCCTTGTCTCGCATCGCGCCCAGGAGCTCGGCCAGGTCGCAGGCGCCCGGCGTGGTCATATCGGCCGAGCGCCGTGAGCGGCCGTCGTCGATCTCTACCGTGCCGATCATGCCGCACCGGACGTTCAGCTTGGCCAGCAGGTGCCGCACGAGATAGGCCGTCGTCGTCTTGCCATTGGTCCCGGTGACGCCCAGGACGCGCACCGTCTCTGACGGCCGCCCGGCGACCAGGTTGGCCAGGACCGAGCCGACGCGACGATCGTCCGGGCCGATGACGACCTGAGGCAAGTTGACCCCTTCCACCCACCCGGGAACGACGGCCGCCACCGCGCCGCGCGCCTTGGCATCGTGAAGGAACTGCGACCCGTCCGCCCGCGCCCCCGGCCGGGCAATGAAGAGGTCGCCCGGTCGAACCCGCCGCGAATCTTCACGGACAGCGCCGATCTCAGTATTGGGGAGCCCCGACAGGGGCAACGACGGGTTGAACGCGCGGATCAGAGTGTGCAGGAGCATGGGAAGATCCCTTTCCCGTACCGCCAGAAAGCGGGGGAACGCGTCGCTGCCTAACGGGCGAGCGACACGACTCGTTGAGCCGGCATCCATGCCGGCCGAGGCGACCGTATCACAGCCGGATGGCCGAAGCAATCGCGCGGGCGGCGGACTTTGGTTCAGTCCCCGGCCGCCCCATAGGCGCCGAGATAGGTCGCTTCACCGGCCGCAAGGGCCGGCTTGGGTGATCGCTGGGCCAGTTGATCGGCGCTGATCGCGTAGAGCGGCGAGATCTCGATCAGGGCGGAGGGCTCGCCGTCCGGTCCGAGGGGGACATTGACGTCGGCGGTTTTGAGCCATCGGGCGGCGCGGCGCACCTGGTCGCGGCGGCAGGTGGCGGGGGAGTCGGTCCCTTCGGCGTTCTTGACGGGGCTGAATTCTTCCGAGCGGTCGGTCGTGTAGACGATCGCGTTCTTGGCGAGTGGGATCGCGTCGAAGACGAACTGTTCGAGCTTGATCGCGTTGGGCTTGTCGGGCTTGACGGCCGCCCCGGTTTCATCGACGTACGGGACCTTTTTCTCGGCCCGGTGCCAGGGGAGCTTCAGGCTGCCACCGTGGTTGAGCCGCTCGACGAAGGCGACGGACAGCGCGTGAATCGCAATAGAGCCGTTATTGAACCGGAGCGAGCCGTCGGCGTTGGTCTGCTTCGCCAGCTCTTCCGGCAGGTCGCTGTATTCGATCACCTGCAGCACGCCGTCGGCGATGACGAAGTTCCCAACCTTCTCCAGCGCGGCGGCCTTGGGGACGGTCTTGCTGCTCATCTCGCTGCCGGTCATCGCGTGCAGGCCGAGGAAGAGCGGGTCGATCACATGGACCAGCGGGTTATCCACCTGGAAGTAGGAGAGGTGCTCGACCCCGCGGCGGCGCATGTCGGCCAGGGCGCCGCTCCGCTCGATCGCCCGGAGCGACCCACCGTGGCCGTCGGGGCTGAGGGCCAGCGAATCCTTGTCGCCCAGCAGCAGTTTCCCGTCCATCGAGAACGCCGGCATCATCCCCTGTTGGAAGAAGAAAACATCCTGGCGCGGGTAGCCAAAGAAAGCGTACTTGTCGAAGAAGGCGCGGGTCGGCGCGTCGTTCACGTCACTGGTCATGACGTACCAGGGGACGGTGACGCCGTAGTCACGCGAGTAGGCGAGGAGCTGCTCGGCGAAGACCTGGAACAGCGGCTTATGATGGATCGGCGTGACGGGGTATTCGCCCTTCGGCCCGTCGTAGCCAAGCCGCGTCCCCTGCCCGCCGGCGACGAGGAACGCCGCGATTTTGCCCGCCTTGAGCAGCGCCTCGCCCGTCGCGCGAGCGTCGGCGTAGAGCTTCTTCTGATCGTCACCGGGCTTGCGGGGGTACGCCGTGACGGGGCGAATGTCTTTCGGAAGGTGCAGCTCGGGCTTGCGCTTCACGTATTCGTCGGCGAGCTGGTTCATCAGCCCGATGTCCAACGCGCTGACCTGCGCCTCAAGCCGCGCTTGGCGCTCGGGCGCCAGATCGTTGTAAAAACGAAGGAGGTGTTCCTGCCCGGTGCCGGCCAGCTTCTGTGTTAACGCGGTGTTCGCCATAGTGCATCTCCCGCCGACGGTCTTAGCGGAAGCCCATGGGGATGGCAACCCTCAACGCCCCCCCGGCCTCAACGCCCCCCGGAATGCCGATGCCGGCCGGCGAGGTCAAATCGTCACCTGGGGAATGCCGACGTCCTCCTCGGCTCAACTTGCGGCCGCCGGGGACGTCGGCGTCCCCCTCAAAGATTGCCGAGGTCCCGTTCCGGGGCGCCCGGCGCGTGCCAAAGGAGACGGCTCGGTCGCGCACCAACCTACCGCGCACCGCCGCGATGGATGCTGATGATCGAGACCGTCGGCGCCGAGCCCAGCCTCCTCACGCCGGCTCGAGCGGCACGCCGCGGCCGCGGGCGACATCGAGTTGAAACACGCGCCCCGTCAGCTTCTCCCGGTAGACAACCGGGGTTCGGCACCGCTTGCAGACCGCGTGTCGCCAGGTGACACGCCGCCGATCGACCCACCAGCCGCACGCCCGGCAGCCGAACTCGTATCGGGCGGCCTGTCGGGGCGGGGAGACGACCGTCGCATCGGTGTAGCAGCGAGCTGGCTTCGCCCCCAGTTCTTTGCACTTGGACCGCCATCTGGCGCCATGCCCGTTGCCGGGCGTCAAGGCGTGCGCGATCTCGTGAAGGATCGTGTCACGCACTTGCTCTTCCGGGTTCAACAGCGTCAGCGGCCGCGACAACGTGATGAGCTTCAACGCCGGCTTGCAACACCCAAACCGCCGCCGGGCGTGGTCGAACCGAAACTGCCATCCCACGAGCCCATGCTGCCGGATCAACATCAATGCCATGTCGGCGCATCAATCAGGTGCAAGGGAGACCTCCGGAAGAGAAGGATAGGCAGAAAGGATGAAGGATGAAGGCGAAGGATGAAGAGGGAAAGTCGCAGGGGCGGCCCGGATTCTGTCCTTCCTCATCCTTCACCTTCATCCTTCATCCTTGCAAAAGACCTCCGTCACCGCCTTCCCTTTGCCGTCCTTGGTGGCGTAGAAGGGGCGTTGCTCGACGTCGTAGGCGAGTCTGGGGGAGATGCCGACGGCGCGGTAGATCGTCGCGTGGAGGTCCTCGATCGGGACCGGTTCTGTGATGACCTTGCAGGGGCGCTCGTCGGCCGTCGCGCCGTGGACGTACCCCTTTTTCATGCCGCCGCCGAAGAGCAGCGCGCTGCCGGCCTGGGTGAAGTGCCGGTGCATTCCGTAAAACTTGATGTCGTCAACTTTTTGCGGCGGGGTGGTGGTGCCGCGCTTGAGCGGGTTGTTCGGGTCGGCCCCTTCGATCAGCATGTCGCGCGTGAATTCGCTGGCCAGTACGATCAACGTTCGATCGAGCAGGCCGCGTTCTTCCAGGTCCAGGACAAGCTGCGCGACAGGGGCGTCGATCATCGCCTTCATGCTGGCGATTCGGGTGTGGCCGTTCTCGTGCGTGTCCCAGTTCAGGAAGGGGATGTACTCGGTCGTCACTTCAATGAATCGGGCGCCCGCCTCGGTCAGTCGGCGGGCGAGGAGGCAACCGAGCCCGAAGCGGCCTGCCACCTGCTTCTCGTACGACCCGTCCCGAACCGTCTTGACCGCCGTCAGCTTGCCTGTGTCGAATCCCTCCGGCAAGTACTTCGCGGTGGACTCCTTCGGTTCCAGCGACAAGTCGAACGCCTTGGCCGCTGACGAACTGAGCAGCCGGTGGGCGTTGTCCATCGCCCGCAGGAACGACTCCCGCTGATAGTCGCTCCCATAGCGGCCGATGGGGCTCGCCTCCAGCATGCGCTTGTAGAAACGGTTGCGGTCCTCGAATCGGCCCGGCGTCATCCCCGCCGGCGGCCGCACCGTGCTCGACGCGTCCTGAGGGAAAGGAATGTTAAACGGGCCATACTCACTGCCGAGGAACCCGGCCGTCGTGAACGCCTTCAGCTCGTCCCCTTCGCCCAGGTCGAACCGCTGGCCGATGTTGATGAACGCCGGCACGGCCGGGTCCCGCGGGCCCAGGGTGCGCGCCATCATCGACCCGATATGCGGCGCCGCCACGCTCTGCGGCGGGACATACCCGGTGTGCCAGTGGTACTGATGCCGCGAGTGGAGGATGACGCCCAGGTCCGCCGACACGACCGAGCGGAGAAGCGTGCCGCGATCGAGCACCGACGCGATCTTCTCCAACCCCTGCGACAGCTTCACGCCATCCACGGCGGTATTGATCGACGGGAACGTGCTGAGGACCGACTTCGCCTCAACGCCTTTCTCGAACGAGACATAACGTTTGGGGTCGAACGTGTCGGTATGCGCCATCCCGCCGGCCATCCAGAGGACGATGACGGTGTCGGCCGTCGGAACGATCTTCTCCGGGCGACCGACCTCCCCGCCAAACGCCCGCGGCGCCGGCGCCGCCATCGCCGCCAGTGCGGCCGCCGACGCGGTCTTCAAGAAGTCGCGCCGCGACACCCCCGACGTCAATCCAAGCATGTTCGCCATAAGCACGTTCCTGTGCACCCGCCCACCAAGACCGCCTGGATCTGGCCGCACCGGCCAGACATCGACCATTCAGATTATAGCACAAATCGCTTCCCCGCCGCCCGTCCCGAAGAAAACACCTCCAGACCCCTTTTCGGGGGCAAAAAAGGGGTCTGGAGGTGTTTTGCGGGTTCGCGGGGGTTGCGCGTTGTGCCTTTTGCCGGGTTGGGAGGTAGGCTTAAGGGGCGCGTTTCGGGGCGATGAGGCGTCGGTGTGGCGGACGGCTTGTGAGGGGCCGAGGTTCAGCGGAAGGAGCGGTTCGATGATCTACATGAAATTGATTCGCGGCTGGGTGGCGCAGCATTACGACAATGAAACCGGGGCATGCATCCAGCAGGAGTTCATCGCCGATGAAGGCGAAGCCGTCGTTCGGGAGTTCGCGGACGGCCAGCCGATCCCGGAAGATCAGATCACCGAACTTGCCAATACCGAGAAGGAATGCGCCGCCGACATGGTTCAACCGTAGGCCGCAGGGTCTTGCGCGACGCTCAAGGCCTGACCGGCGCGCCAACCCGCCGGCGCGGCTGGGGCGATGGTTGAATTTCAAGGCTCCAGCCGTCATCTTCCGGCGATGAAGCTTGCCTTTTCCACCAATGCATACACACGCTACCCCCTGATCGAAGCGATGAAGGGAATCCGCCGGGCCGGCTTCGAAGGGGTCGAAATCCTCGCCGACACGCCCCATGCCTATCCGCCGGAGATCGACGCGAAGCTGACGGGTTCAGTCATCCGTGCCCGGGCCGAGACGGGGCTGGTCGTTAGCAACGTCAATTGCAATTGCTCCTTCGGGTACTGGAGGCACGCGCCGCCGGAACCGTACTTCGAGCCAAGCCTCATCAGCCCCAACGCGACCTATCGGGCCGACCGGACGGCGATGATCCTCAAGACGCTGGATTTCGCAAAAGCGATCGGCGCCGATGCCATCAGCATCACCAGCGGGCGCACGCTGGGCGGCATGCCCCCCTCAAAGGCGGCCGGTCAATTCGCCGAATCGATGCGGCCGCTCCTCGATCGCGCCGAAGCGCTCGGCATCAACATCGGCATCGAGTGCGAGCCGGGCCTCTTCCTCGAATGGGCCGCCGAGCTCCGGGAGTGGGTCGATCGCCTTGGCTCCCCCCGCTTCGGGGCCAATCTGGACATCGGTCACAGCGTGGTGATGGGCGAATCGGTGCCGGAGGTGTGCGACCTGCTCGCCGGCCGCATCTGGAACCTGCACGTGGAGGACCTCCCCGGCCGCAAGCATTACCATACGATCCCCGGCGCGGGGACTTTCGATTGGGCGCTTCTTCGCCGATCGCTGGAGAAGATCGGGTACGATCGCTTTCTCACGGTCGAGTTGTACACCGAAACCGAGCGGCCGCAGGAGGCGGCGGAGAAGAGCTTTCGCTTCCTACGCGACGCCTTCGGCCCCGCAACCCCGTAGCCGCGGCGCGCTCCCGGCGGATTGCGATGTGACAGGATCGAAGGGCGGGCGATGGACCGGTGCAAGCTCCACTGGGGCGTCGGCGCATGGTGTTGTCGAAGGATGGAGGCGGCGGCTTTTGAAGCTCTTCCTGATCATTTTGTTGTCGGTCATCGGGACGCTCGGCGCTGTGGTGGGCGTCGGCGCGGTGATCGGCCATGCCGGAGCGGCCGCACAGCTTGAAACCGTGACCGTCCGCACAGAGCCGGCCGCCCTGGGGACGCTGACGGAGCGGGTCAGCGTTCCCGGCGAGGTGCAGCCGCGCACCAAGGTGTCGATCAGCGCCAGGGTCTCGGCCCGAGTCGTCGAGTTGCCGCATGGTGAGGGGGACCATGTCGCCCGCTGCCCGCCGGGCACCACGCAGCCTTCGCGGCAATCGGTGCTGGTCCGGCTGGATTCCAAGGACCTGGAAGCGGCGATGAATTCCGCCGAGGCCCGCTATGCCGCCCAGGAGGCGCAGGTCCGGGTCGCCGAGGCCCAGATCCTGGGTCAGCAGGCGCAGATCGAAGCGGCGCTGGCGACCCAGACCGACGCCGAGAACGACTACCGGCGGCAGAAGCTCCTGGCCGCCTCCGACGATGTGAGCCAATCGGCCCTGGAGACGGCTGAGGCGAAGGCCAAGGAGCTTCGCGCGCAGCTCGACGCCGCGCGTCACACCCTGGCCGCGTCGAGAGCGGGGCTCGAGTCGATCAAGCACACGCTCGACGCGGCCGCCGCCGATGTCGCCAAGGCTCGGGAGGACCTTTCGTACGCCGTCATCACCTCGCCGATCGAGGGGACTGTAATTAAGCTGAAGGCCGAAGTCGGCGAGGTGGTCGTCCCCGGGATCCAGAGCAGCCCGGGCACGACGATCATGGAAGTCGCCGACCTGTCCCAGATGCTGATGGTCGCCCGCGTGGACGAATCGTCCATCGCCCAGGTCCAGGTCGGGCAGAAGGCGAAGGTTCGCATTCAGGCGTTCGGCGAGGAAGTCTTCGACGGCGTTGTGGATTCGGTCGCCCTGGCTCGGTTCGATAACGAGAAGGATTTCACCAAGTACTTCGAGGCCAAGATCCTTCTCGATGGCAAGAGCGTCGGCGGCCGCCGTGTTCAGTCGGGCTTGTCCGCCGACGCCGACATCGAAACCCGCCACCATGAGGGGATCCGCATCCCGAGCCAGGCCGTCCTCGGGCGGCCGGTGGACGGCCTGCCCGAGGCGGTGCGCAAAGCCCCCGAGATTGAGAAGGGGAAGAACATCGTCACCGTCGTCTACCGCGTAATCGGCGGCAAGACGGTGGTGACACCGGTCGCCGTCGGGCCCAGTGACAACACGCACACGCTTATCAAATCGGGCCTGAAGCCGGGCGAAGCGATCGTCGTCGGGCCTTACAAGACGCTGGACACGCTGGCCGACGGGCAAGTGGTGAAGGTCGAGTCGGCCGGCAAGTAAAGATTCCGATCGCGGGGCGCCAGCGTCGGGGGCTCAGGTTGTGATCGCATGGTGATCCGCCTCCTCAACGTCGCCAAGCATTACCTTGTCGGTGAGGAGCAGATCCGCGCACTCGACGGTGTCAGCCTGGAAGTCGATCGAAACGAATATGTGGCGATCATGGGGGCCAGCGGTTCGGGGAAGAGCACGCTGATGAACATCCTGGGGTGCCTGGACCGCCCGACGCACGGCACCTACGAGTTGGACGGCCAGGACGTCACGAAGCTCGGGGCGGCCGCCCTGGCCCGGGTGCGGAACGAGCGGATCGGCTTCGTGTTCCAGTCGTTTGAACTGATGCCGCGGCTGACCGCCATCCGAAACGTCGAACTTCCGCTGCTCTACGCCCGCGACGGCTGGTGGGGCCGCGCGAGCAAGGCCGGAAAGGCGCTTCGGCGGGTGGGCCTGGGTGATCGAATGACGCACCGCCCCAGCCAGCTTTCCGGCGGCCAGAAGCAGCGGGTGGCGATCGCCCGGGCGCTGATCAACGAGCCGGCGATCCTGCTGGCCGACGAGCCAACGGGCAACCTCGATTCCCGCACGAGCGACGAAATCCTGGGGCTGTTCGAGGCGCTTCATCACGCTGGGCAGACGATCATCCTTGTCACGCACGAGCCGGATGTGGCGCGGCATGCGAAACGGGTGGTCCGGATGCGCGACGGAAGAGTCCAGTCGGACCTGTTGACGGCGGCGGACGAGGTGTCGGTCGGGCCGCGGGCCTGATTTACGAGCCGCGCCGGTTAGGAAGCGGGGCCCGTCGCGGGCGGGCTTGACTGACCATCGAACGGCTCAGTCGCCGAGCACGGCGACTGCCCGCTTCGTGACGGGCGCGGCTCGTTATGAGCCGTTTCAAGGCGCTCGCTGGTGCACAGCCGGGACGTTTCCGGCCTTTTCTTTATGAACCCACTGCGGCCGGTCATTTCGCTTGTCTTCCTCGGGTATCAGGGCGCGGTCCTTGCGCTGGGGCAGATCTGGGCGAACAAACTTCGGTCGATCCTGACGACGATTGGGATCGTGATCGGGGTCGCCTCGGTGACGACGGTCGTGGCGGCGCTGACGGGGTTGAAGGCGAACGTGCTGGCCACCTTCGAAAGTTTTGGGACCAATAAGATTTTCATCGTCCCCTCCTTTCCGGAGCGTGGGTACGGCAGCGGGCGGATGCGGGGGGTTGACATCAGCTTTCACCCGGGCCAGTTCGATGGGATGCTGGAGCATTGCCCGTCGGTTCGGGCGTTCACCCGCATCTGGTCGATGTCCAAGCCGGTGTCGCGCGGCTCGCACTCTGAGAATGACGTGCGGGTCCTGGGGATCGACCCGAGCTGGCACTCGATCGAGAACCGGTACGTGACGGTCGGCCGCACGTTCTCGCTGATCGACAACGCGGAGGCTCGGGCCGTCTGCCTAGTGAACGACAAGGCCCAGGAGAAGCTCGGGCTCGACCGCGACCCCGCCGGGCAGGCGATCCTGATCGGGGACCGGCGGTACACAGTCGTCGGCCTGATCGAGTCGCGGCCGGACACATCAATGTTCGGGCAGGAGCCCAACCTCGCCGAAGTCTTTATTCCCTACGAGACCGCGAGCCAGGCGCGCAATTCGAGCATGGAAGTTATCGCCGCCAGCCGCTCGCCCGACGTGTCGGAGGAGGCGAAGGCGGAGATCATCTTCTTTCTGCGCGGCCGGCGGCATATCCGGGTGGGGGAGCCGGACAATTTTGAGGTGGAGGCGTTGGCGACGTTCGTCGAGCAGTTCAAGTCTGTGGCGGCCGCCATGACGGCGGTCGCGGCCGGGATCGTCGGCATTTCGCTTGTCGTGGGGGGCGTGGGGATCATGAACATCATGCTGGTCTCGGTGTCCGAGCGAACCCGCGAGATCGGGCTCCGCAAGGCCGTCGGCGCACGGCCGTCGGCCATTTTGCTCCAGTTCCTCATTGAGGCGATGATGCTCTGCCTGGTTGGCGGGCTCATCGGTTTGCTTTTCGGGCAAGGCCTCACATGGGGCTTGTCGCTGATCCCGGCGGCGAAGCTGCAGCGGGCGGCGATCCCCGGCTGGGCGGTCGCGCTGTCGCTGGGGTTCTCGGCGGCCGTCGGGCTGATTTTCGGGATCTTCCCCGCGATCAAGGCGGCGCGGCTCAACCCGATCGACGCGCTCCGGCACGAGTGAGCCACTCGACCAGACGTCTTTGGTGGGCGGCCGTTGACTGAAGTCACGCCAGACAATCCCTCATGAACAATCGCGACAGCCAGTCCCGCGGGTTGATCAGGCGCGGCCGCGGCGCGTCTTGGCTTCGGCGGCATGGCCCCGCGAATCGGCCGCGGGCGGCAATGGTGGCGGCGCTGGCGCTGGGCGGGTGCTCGGCGGGGTTCGGGACCGGCGGCACAGGGGAGAAGGTCATCCCGGAGGGGCAGTTGACGAACGTATCCGGGCTCGACCTGTCGGCGAACCAGGCGCCAATTGCGGCCGGCCCCGAGGCGACGACCACGGCCCCCGCCACGCAGTTGACCCAGCCGAGCGCCACGCCCGCCACCCGCCCGGTCCTGACCACCGCCCCCGTCGGCGTCAGCGCGGCGCCGGTGGAAGTGATCCTGTCGCTGGAGGATGTTCGCCGCCGCGCGCTCGAGAATAACCTCGATCTCAAGGTGGAACTGCTGAGCCCCGAGATCGCCCGGACGTCGGTGACGGAAGAGCAGGCGCGGTTCGAGGCGCTGTTCACGGCCAACCTCGACTATTCGCGGGTCAATTCGCCCGCGGCGTCAACGCTTACCGGATCGAACGTGACCGACTTTCGGGTCGATCCGGGCATCACGATCCCGCTCCGGACGGGGGGGACGCTGGCGTTCACCATCCCGTTCGAGCGCTTCGAGACCAACGATCAATTTTCATTGATCAACCCGGCGTATACGGCGGGGCCGCAGGCGTCGTTGTCGGTGCCGCTGCTGCGCGGGTTCGGGCTGGACGTGAATGCGCAGCCGATCCGGGTCGCTTTCTACGCCTACCAGACGAGCCTCGCCCGAGCCAAGCTCCAGGTGACGCAGGTGCTGGCTGACGCCGATCGGGGGTATTGGCGGCTCTATGCCGCCCGCGAGGAGCTGAAGCTCCGGCAGCAGGAGCACGCGCTGGCCGTCGCTCAGCTTGAGCATGTCTCCCGGCAGGTGAAGGCGGGCAAGGAAGCGCCGGTGGAGGTGGTCCGGTCCGATTCGGGCGTGGCCGACAAGCTGGAGGCGATCATCGTCGCCGAGAACAGCCTGCGCGACCGCCAGCGCGAGCTGAAGCGGATCATGAACATGCCGGGGCTGGGGATGGAGACGCCGACGGTCATCATCCCCGCGACCAAGCCGGTGGCGGTGGCGTATAAGCTCGACCCGGCGGTCCTGGCCAAGGCGGCGGTGGTCGGACGGATGGAGATGCTCGAAGAGGAACTGAAGATCGCCGAGGAGGCCGCCAACGTCCGGGTCGCCCGGAACGGGCTGCTGCCCTTGGTGACGCTCGGCTACACCTATGCCGTCAACGGGCTGGGCCCGACGTTCGACGAGGCGTTGACCCAGGTCCGCCAGAAGCGTTTTGAGAACCACACCGTGACGGTGCAAGTGGAGGTGCCGATCGGGAACGAAGCCGCCCGCAGCCGGCTGCGTCGATCGCTTCTCTCCCGGACGCAGGCGCTTGCCAGCCGCGATCAGCGGGCGTTACAGGTGCAGCAGGAGGTGTTCACGGCGCTGGACAGCCTGGAAGCGAACTGGCAGCGGATCTTCGCCAGCCGCCGGCGCGTGGTCCTGGCGGCGCGGGTCCTGGAGGTCGAGCAGCACGCCTTCGACCAGCACCTTCGGACCAGCACCGAAGTGCTGGACGCCCAGACGAGGCTGGCGTCGGCCCGTTCCGACGAGATCTCGGCCGTGGCGGACTACCAGATTTCCCAGGTCGATATCGCCTTCGCGACCGGGACGGTGCTGGGGGCGAGTCATGTGGTGTGGCAGCCGAAAGTTGCGCCCGCGTCAGCGGAGCGAGAGTAAGACGAGAAACCCCTCGGAAGCGAAGAAGAGAAATCCGAAACTCGAAATCCGAAGGAAGAAGCCGAAAGGGGGAACAAGGAAGGAAGAAAATGCCGACCCATGGCCACCCGGCCGCTTTCCGCCTTGGCTTTCTTGGGTTTCCTTACGGTTTTGTGGTTCGGAACTGGAGCTTGGCGCGTCAGTGCTTACCGCCGGTGCTGCCACCGATGTTGCCGAAGTTGTTCTGGCCGAAGCTGGAGCCGAAGCCTTTGCCGCTGCCGGCGCCGGTGGAGAAGCTGCCGCCGCTGTGGCCGCCGCCGCCGGTGCCGTGACTTGGGCCGCCAAGGCCTCCGGCGGGCTCATAGGGAATGTTGTCCAGGTCGGAGAACTTCGCCACGTACTCCACTTTCACGCTCGACCCATCGGGCGGAACGCCGAGGAAGCGGATCTGGTATCGGGCGCGGCGGTCGCCATCGGTCGGGATGTCCTTGGGGATCCAGCTCACCAGGTAGAAATCGAGGACCTGCCCGCCTCTCGATCGGACCGAGACCAGAAGAAACCCGGGGATCTGATCGTCCACGCCCGGTTTGCGCTCAACGTACCCGGAGACCACCAGGTCGTCGTTGGCGCGGACGAGCCTCGGCTCCGACACGGACAGGATCGGCCCGGACTTAGATATCGCCTTAAGGGGCCCATTCATGTCGTGTTCCATGACGGGGACCTGGGAGCAGCCGGCGGCCAACAGAACGGCGGCCGCCAGAGCCCAGCCGCATGCCGAGCGGATGGGCCGGTTCGATCGCGCAAAGAGGGAGCCAGAGCGGTTGTTCATAGGAGGATAACCTGTTTTTTGAGGAGCCGGCGGCGCCCTCACGTGGGCGACAGCAACTCCGGGAGGCGCCTCTCCGCGGGGCGCGTCTAGCCACTATATCGGCTGATCGGGGTAAGGGGCGCGGGATGGGGCAAAGATCGTGGAGATGAAGAGGGCTTGTCCGCGGCAACAGAAACGAGGAGCGCTGGATTATCGGTCTATCGCGTGTTCGTAGAGCACGCGGTGCGTTCGCAACGCGTGCTCTACGATTGCGCTTTCGAGCGCAACTCCCGAACGATGTACCAGGGCATCCAAAGCGCACAGCGGCCGACGACGGCGACGATCGTCCCCAGGATGATCCCTGGCAGCCCCAGGCCCAGGAACTTTACAAAGCAGAAGCTCAGCACCACGTTCGTGAGGCCGCCGATCAGCGCCGCCTGCGTGTAGGCCCGCACCTTCCCCATCCCCAGCAGCACCGAGCGGCCGATGCCGCTGCTGCCGCCGATCACCGTGTGGATCAGGATGAGCGGAAGGATCTTCTGCGTCTGGGGCAACGGGTCGCCAAGCCAGAGCTGAAAGACCCAGCCACTCATCGTCCAGACGACAGCGCCCGCCAGCACCAGCAGGGCGGCGCTGACAAGCGTGCCGAAGACGTAGTAGCGGCGAACGGCCGCACGATCGCCGGCGGCGTGGGCCACCGCGCTTTTGGGCAGGATGACGCCGGCGAGGCCGGAGACGATCATCAGCAGGCCGCTGTCGATCTGAACGGCCGGAGCGTAGACGGCGACGGTGGCGGCGCCGATCAGGCCGCTGATGAGAAGGTTGTCAGTCGGGGCGTATAGGAAATCGGCGGACTGTGCCAGCGCGATCGATGCCCCGCTCCGGACGAGGCGACCCTGGGTTCTTGCGTCGGTTTTGCCGTGGTGGCCCTTCAAAACCGAGCGTCCGAAGATATTTCGTGCGCACAGGAGCAGCAGCATCGAAAGCAACGACGCATGCCCCACGACATCGACACGCGCGTCGGCGTCGCCGAAAACAAAGAAGATCGAAAGCACCATGAAGCAAAGTTCGGCGGCAGCGAGCAGAAAGTTATCGAGTGCGATGCGCCCAGACACCTGAAGCAAGCTGGCCGGCGCTTCGCTGACGAGCCGTACGACCACGCCGGCGCCGAGGGAGATGATCAGTGACGAAAGAGTCGTGTTCCAGCAGATGTCATGCATGTCCGGAGCAAGTCGCTCGTATGCCTCAACAGCGATCATGCCGATGACGGCGGCGGAGAGCGCAAGAGTCTCACCGCTTCGATAGACGGAACCAATCCTTGAGAGCGGTGTCGCGGACGGCGGGCTTTGACCGGGCTGCAACCACGAATAGGCGAGGACGGGCGCGAGCCCGGAGGTCTTCGCGGGCAGCGTTTTGGCAACGACCGCCAGCGGAACCGCCGCCTCACGTGTTCTCGCCTCGGCGAGCATGCGCACGAGCGCGGGGGCCAGCCCGATCGACGTGTAGCTCAACAGGCCGATCGTCGAGCGCACCAGCGCCAGCATCGCGAACGCGCCAGCCCCGAGCCTCCGATAAACGACCGCCGATACGGCGGCCCACGACACGAGTCGAGCCGCCGTGACGACGTATGCGCTGATGACTTCCGATCGAAAGTTCCCCGGCGCGACCGGGAAGGACGGGGCGATCGCGAGAGGCGGCGGCAGTTCGGCCGGCGTTAAGTCGATGATGTCGTTCTCGGGCTCGTCTTCCATCGGGTGGCCGCGTCGCCCCTGCTTCGCGCGGCGCTGATGGCTCACGCCGCCGCGACATCGGAGGGGCTTGGCCAGGTCGATCGCGGCGCGGGGCCGCCAATCGTAACCGCCTCGCCCCGTCCGCGCAAACAGGCGGCAAGGGCAAAGGCCGCGGTGATGGCGAGGGCGGGCACGGTGACGTTCACCCGCGTGAAGGCCGAGAAGACCGGCTGGGCGAACGTCGCGAAGAAGAGGGTGGCCCAGGCGGCCGCTCGGTAGCTATCAAAGTGTGCCGAGGTGGGCCCGGCGATCGACCGGTTCAAGCGGCCGCCCCGGTCTCGGCATCGCTCGGCCGCGAAGAGCGTCGCGGGGATGGCCAGTAGGAGCAGATCGTAGTCCATGTAGTAGGGCATCAGCAGCGGCATGCAGACGATCAACGCGCCGATCAGTTGATCGCGCCCCTGCGCCACGTCGCGTCGTCACCGCCGCGGGTGGTGGCTCGCTGTCGCCAGACGGCGCGGGCGAGGCCGGCGGCGGTCATCAGGGCCGACGCCCACCAGAGGTCTTTGGCCGCCACGCCTGTGTTGCCTGGGTGGCGGCCTTGCACCAGCAGCCGCCAGAAGGCGTGAAACGTCATCTGGCGGCCCCAGTTGTAGTCGCACTCCATCTGCATGAAGTGAACGATCGGCGGGACGCCGTGCAGGAAGGCGCGCCCGGAGCCGGGCATCGACAATTCGTTGACGAGCAGCAGCGCGATCGCCGTGCACGCGGCTCCGATCAGCGCCGGCAGGCCGATATCGGCCACGAGGACCGCGATCACGACGGCCGCCAACTGCGGCTTGAAGAGCAGGAAGCCGGCCGTTGCCCCGGTGAGCAGGCCGCGGGCCCAGCGGGCGCGGGGGCGGCCGGGCTCTTGTGCCTCGTAGGAGGCGAGTCGCATCGACGAACCGGGCGGCGATCGACGCGACGCGGATTCGAAACGCTCGGCGAACCGCTGGGCCGTCGCCCGCGGCCGCGGCACGCTGCGCCACAGAGCCGCCGTCGCCGTCAGCAGGAAGAGCGACAGGAAGGTGTTCTGCTGATGGCTGGCGGCTTGCCAGAAGGGGACTGAGACGATCAAGCACGCGGGGACCAGCGCCCGCGTTCGCCAGCCGACGCCGCCAGGCAGGGCACGGCAGAGCAGGGCCGCCGAGGCGGCCGCGAGGGCGAGGTTCAGGATCGCCCACGCGACGAGCGCCTGGCGATACGGGATCGCGGCCAGCGGGGCGAACGCCCAGGCGAAGAAGGGGGGGTTAAGCCAGGGGGCGTAGCGTTCGTCGCCGGCGAGGTTGGCCTGATCGATCACCGAGCGTTCGGCGCGTTGGAATCGGGGGGAGTCGTAGAGGTCGCGGTATCGGCCCGCGCGAACCAGCACGCCGGCGGTGTAGGACGGGAGCAGATCGTGGCCGAGCGACAGCTTCGCCGCCGGATGCCGGGACAGTTCAATTGCCTGCTGGCCGATGAAGGTTGCGACGAACAGCGAAACACCGAAGACGCCGCGCCACATCCAACGGCCGCCGTCGTGGCGTCGGGATTGGGGAAGAGTGCCAGTCATGGAAGGTCCGCGCTCACGCCGCGACGGGTCTTTCGAGGGCGGCCGAGGGGGCTGCCGACGGTTCAATCGGGGCGGCGATAGACTTCTTATCGGACGAAGCGGCGATCCTCCCCATGTTTTCCATCGGCCGGGCGAATCGGGCGGCCGCCAAAGCCGTCATCGCGGCCAGAAGGGGGACCGTCAGGCTCACGCGGGTTTCCGACCCGATCGCCGCGTTGACGAAGAGCAGCGGGTAGAGCAGCGCCCACGACCCCAAAAACGCCCAATCGACGAGGGAGATCGCCAATGCCACCTGCGAGCCGCGACCGTGACAGACTGTCGAAAAACTGGTAACGGCGACCTGACGACCGCCGTTTTTGAGCGAAAAACGAAGCATTTTTCGTCGTTTCTTGGGTTTTTCGACAGTCTGGTAAGGGAGCGGTCTGGTCCCGGCGGAAGTGCTTGCGGAATCCAGAGCGGCTCGATTTGGTGCGCGGACTTCTCCGTCACGGACGTCAGCGAGCGGTCCGGCTCCGGCGGAAGCGTTTGCGGGATTCAGAGTAGCGCGAGTCGGTTCACAGACCGCTCCCTCACGGTCGCGGCAGGCTGGCACTCCTTCACCCCGGCACATTTCGGCGGCGAACAGCACCGCCGGGATGACCATCAGGAGCAGGTCGTAATCCATGAAGTAGGGCATCAGCAGCGGCATGGAGAGGATGCCGGCGCCGATGAGCCGATCCTGCGACAGCGGGCCCAGGGGCTGACTGCCGAACGGGAACCGGGCCCGGCGAACGATGATCGCCGCCAGCGCCGCGCCGACCGGCACCGCCGTGGCGAGCCAGATCAACGTGACGAGCGGCAGCGCCGGCCCGGTGGTGCGGCCCTGGATCAGGAGCCGCCAGAAGCCCTGGAGCGTGGCCTGCCGCTCCCACGCGTACGGCCGCCCCGCGTGCAGCCAGGGAAGGACGGTGGGGAGCTTGGCAAAGTAGTCGGTTAGTCCGCCGGGGAGTGTGAGGCAAGTCAGGGCAAGAAGCGTCGTTGCGGTCAGGAGCCATCCGTACGCCGCTCGGCGGCCGAGGCCGACCGTCACGCCGGCCGCCACGATGACCGCAAGCTGCGGCTTGAATAGCAACAGCCCCGCGATCGCTCCGGCCCGCAGGGCGTGCCCGGCCCGCCACTGCGTCACGGCGGCCGTCAGGATCAACAGGGAGAGGAACGTGTTCTGCTGGCTTGATGCGGTTTGCAGCATCGGCATCGACGGAAGGAGCAGCAGCGGCACCAGCGCCTTACGCCGCCACCCGCCGGGCACCAATCGACAGAGCAGCGCGATCGAAACGGCCAGCATCAAGCCGTTGCACGACGCGGCCGCGACCAGCGCCTGCCGATAGGGGAGCCCCGCCAGCGGCACAAACAGCCAGGCATAGAACGGCGGGTTCAGCCACGGGCCGGTTCGCCCGTGCTGTTCGAGACCGGCCGAGCGACGCAAGTCGGCCTGGAAGCGCACCGCGGCCGGGTAGTCCATCAAGAGATCCGCGCGGCCGCGGCGAACGAACGAGCCGGCCATGTAGGAAGGGATCAGATCGTCGCCGGCAACCCCTCCGACGAGCGAGGTTCGCACACCGCCGGCCATGCTCGACAGGATCGCCGTCGCCAGGAAGAGCCACATAGCCAGGCCGGCCTTCAGGAGTCGCCGCTCGACCGGGCCGGCGTGAGACCCGTCGAGCGTGGGCAGATCCGACGTTTGGGTGCGGCACGGCATCGCTGGCGTCCTCCGGTCGATCAGGCCGCCTGGGCGAGGAGGGGGGCCGGAGGCTCCTCCGCGGCCGACACCACTTGCCGCCGGCCGGCGCGGGCCATCAGGAGCGACGCGAGGACCGCGAGCGTCGGCACGGCCAGGTTCAGCCGCATCGCTTCGCCGATGTCCGCGTTGATGAGCATGAGGCAATACAGCGCCGGCCACGCGATCGTGAGCGGCCGGTCGGAGGGGTCGTTGGCGATGTTGCCGTGGCGCGGGGCGGGCATGCGACGCATCAGGTCGGCCGCCGTCAGCACGGCGGGGACGGCGAGGAGCAGCAGGTCGTAGTCAAAGTAGAAGGGCATGAGCAGCGGCGTGGCCGCGATTGACGCGGCGATCAGCCGATCCCGGGCGGCCGGGCCGGAAGGCATCGACGCTCGTCCCAGCGGATCGACCCACTGCCTACGGGGGAGACGCGGATGAGCATGACGGCGACGCCCGCCATGGAGAGGGCGGTCAAACCGGCCGCGAGGTTGGTCATCTCGCCGACGGTTGTCCCCTGGAGCAGCAGGCGCCAGAAGGCTTTGAATGTCGCATGGCGTTCCCAGAGATAGACGCGCTCCACCTGCACAAAGTGGATGTTCTTCGGCATCTGGTGAAGGAATTGCTCCAGCGTGCCGGGCAGGGTGATGAGGTTGATCAGAAGGAGCGTGGCGCCGGTCACGGCCAGCCCGACGAGGGCGCGGCGCCCAGGCTCACGACGAGCATGACCCCGAGGACGGCCGCGAGCTGGGGCTTGTAGAAGAGCAGCCCCGCCACCAGCCCGGCGGCAACGCCGCGCTGGGCCCGCCAAAACGTGACGACGACGGACAGCAGCAGCAGCGAGGTTCCGGTGTTCTGCCCGTGCGTCACGCAATGAATGAACGGGACCGATAAAACCGTGAGCACGGGGACCAGCGCCCACGTTCGCCACCCGCCGCCACTGGGGAGCATGCGGCACAGCAGCACGCAGGCGCCGGCGACGCAAGCGATATTGAGCCCGATCCACAATGCGGCCGCCGCGCCGAAGGGGAGCCGCGAAATCGGGGCGAACACCCAGGCGTAAAACGGGGGGTTCCACCAGGGGCCCAGCGCGTCGCCGATGTCAGCCCCATTGCTCGCGGCGACTTGGCGCTCGAAGCGCTGAACGGATCGCAGGTTGAACAGTTCGGCCGATCGCCCTGTCCGGACGAAAGAGCCGCCGGTGTAGAAGGCGATGAAGTCGAGCCCAAACTGCTTTTTGGACGGCCCCACCCGCGCCTCCCGCGCCGTGGCGGCCGTCTGGTGGACGGCGACGGTGGCGAGGTAGACGACGATCGCCCCGGCCGCCAGCCAGAGCCGCTTGCGGGTCGAGGCGGCGCGGATCGATCGAAAGAGAATGGGCCTGGGCGTGTCGATGCCTCCTTCATCGGTTGAGCGGGGGGATGACGTGACCGGCGAGGATTATGGGGCGTTAACTCGGAGACAGCGCTTTCTTGGCCGACGTACAATCCATGCGGAGCGGCCGATTCCACTGGTATAATACGTGTCATGAGCAAAGCTGAATTTTTGCCGAATTCCCTAAGCTGCAACTGGCGGAGCTAGCGGAGGTACAAGCGAAGTTGGGCGCGGTGATCGGCGGCGAATGGGTGGCGATGGCGAGTTGACGGCCGCGGATAAAGCGGCGTTGGAGTCGGAGATCGCGTCCCACTTGGAAAACCCTCTTGCGGTCATCCCGTGGGAGGAGGCCTTGGCTAAGATTCGAGCGTCCGAAGACTAGATTCGATCGCTGACAACACGCCTCAGCCTTGCGTAAGCAGATGAAGGTTCGCGATGTAATCCGTTTGATCGAAGCCGGAGGGTGGAGGCATGCGCGAACGCGAGGGAGTCATCGGCAGTTCAACCACCCCGTAAAGCGAGGCGTCGTCCACGGTCCCCGGCAAGCCGAGTGACGACTTAGCGGCGGGGACACTCAACAGTATTTTGAAGCAGGCAGGGCTCAAATGAGATATCTCGTTGTCATCGAACCCACCGGGACAGGCTTTTCCGCCTATTCCCCGGGCCTACCTGGCTGCGCTTCGACGGGCGCCACGCGCGAGGAGTGTGAACTCACGATGCGGGAAGCGATTGAGTTTCACCTCGATGGCCTGCGGGAAGAGGGGGAAGCCATCCCCGAGCCCACCACGTCGGCGGCGTTCATCGAAGCCACCTGAGGCGCCGCAATTGAGAATCCCTATGACGGGAAGCGCTGCCGCGATGGCAATGCCGAGCGCGTGGCGAGCCACGCCCTACATCCCGCCGTCATAAACGGCGGATCACTGGTCACGTTTTTCCCGTCCGGGGTCTTACGCCTTTGGTGGCAGCTTCACTTCGACGAAGGTCCGCTCCACTTTTCCATCTTTCGCCTTGCAGAGGAAGTACCCCTTCTCCGGGGTGCCGTCGTGGTTGGCGTGGTGGAAGGAGCAGCACTTGTCGGTCGTCATCTGGAAGCCGCGGCCGGGGCGTTCGGTGAAGGCGTGGAAGTGGCCGTTGAAGACGGCTCGCAGGTTGGAGTGCCGGAGCGGCTCCAACACCGCGTCGGCGTTGGACGGGCGGCAGGGGACCAGGAACCCCAGCGGGAAGTGGGTGAACAGGACCGTGGGGCGACGGGCGTCAATCTTGGGGACGTTGTCTTTGAGCCAGGCGAGCGTCTCGCGCTGGATGCTGGTGCCGCTGCCTTGGCGGCCTTGCGTCGTGTCGAGGCCGAAGAACTGCCAGCCTTTGTGGTCGAAGTGATAGTTGATGGAGTCGGGGAAGAACGTTTCGAACGCCTTACGGTCGGTCCCGGCCACGTAATCGTGATTGCCCACGACGACCGGGGTCGGCATCTCCAGCGTCTTGAGAATGTCGCGAATCTGTTTGAATTGTTCGGTTTTGCCGTCCTCGGCGAGGTCGCCGACGACGAGGCAGAAATCGGCCCCATCCTCGGTGGCCTTCATCTGGCGGGCCATCTGCTGGAAGAAGGGGACGCACTTGTCGTCGAAGAAGTGAAGGTCGTTCACGCAGAGGAACGTGAAGTCTTCGCCCCCGGCCGCGTCGTCGGCGGCCGCCTCGGCCCAGCCGGGCCAGAAGCCGGCGGCGAGCATCGCGCCGGCGCCGAGCCGCATCGCCTGACGGCGAGAGATGGCGGACGATCCGAGCTTCGCTTGATCGATCATTGTTTTCCGCCCCATCGCCACGCGGGCTTTTCGCCGGTCTTGTAACAGACGATGGTCAGCGCGGCGCACGCGACAATGAGCGTGGCGGCGAACCCCACCCAGCCGCCTACGCCGCGGATGGCGAACAGCGAAGTCAGCGCGCCGGCTTCGACGAAGGCGACGAATATGGCAACGACGACCCACCCCTGCCACGCCGAAGGTGTCCACCCCCATCCGTACGTCTTTGCCTTGAACCAGTAAGCTTTTTGCATGGCCTAAGTATACTCGGTGAGGCGTCGATGGTGGATGGGGCCTTCTGTAGCAGGCACACTCCGTGTGCCGTGGCCCCTCCGGATGGCGGCTGATGGCACAACACGCGTCCCGAATGCGCGGACGGCACACGGAGTGTGCCTGCTACCAAAGGCGCGGCGAGATGAACCCCGCCCTACAGGCCTATCGACCTGAGGCTTGCCAGCGCCCTGGTGACGCGGTCGATCGCGTAGTCCACTTCTTCGATTGTGTTCGAGCGGCCGAGGCTGAAGCGAAGCGTGCTGCGGCCGGGGGCGTCGGCGCCGATGGCTTTCACGACATAGCTCGCCCCCTCGCTGCCGCTGCTGCAGGCCGAGCCGGCACTGACCGCCAGGTCATCCAGCGCGCCCATCAGCACCTCGCCGGGGATTCCATCGAAGGAGAAGTGGCAGGCATGCGGCAGGCGATGGCGGGGGTCGCCGTTCGAACTGACGCCGGCGCACTGGACGATGCCCGACTCGAGCCGATCCCGCAGGGCAGCGAGGCGGGCGGCGTCGGATTCCGTCTCGGCCTGGGCAATCTCGCACGCCGCCCCGACCCCAACGATGCCCGGCACGTTCAGCGTCCCAGAGCGCATGTTCCCCTGGTGGCCGCCGCCGTCGAGCAGGGGGGCCAGTTTGATCCGCTCCTGCCGCGAGCCGACCGTCGGGCGCACGTAGAGGACGCCGCACCCCTTGGGCCCATAGAGCTTGTGGCCCGAGAAGCTCAGCAGGTCGATGTTGTCCGCCTGCACGTCCACCGGGACGCGTCCGACGGCCTGGGTCGCGTCGGTGTGGAACAGGACGCCCCGCTCCCGACAGACGCGGCCGATCTCGCGGATCGGCTGGAGGGTGCCGATCTCGTTGTTCGCCCACATGATGGATGTCAGGATCGTGTCCGGGCGGATGGCGGCCGCCACCTGGTCGGCAGTCACGCGGCCGCCGCGGTCCACGGGAAGATAGGTCACGTCAAACCCAGCGCGACGCAAGGTGATCGTCGGGTCGAGGACCGCCTTATGTTCGGTCACCTGGGTAATGATGTGACGCCCTTTGTCGCCGTAGGCGGCGGCCACGCCTTTGATGGCGAGGTTGTTCGATTCCGTAGCGCCGCTGGTCCAGACGATCGCCGGGGCCGGGGCGTAGACGCCGGTGACGGTGCGCGGCATATGGAGCAGCGCGCCGACCTGGGCCGCCGCCCGGGAGACGGCGTCGGCGGCCGCCCAGCCGAAGGGGTGCGCGCTGGCCGCGTTGCCGAAGGTGGTGCTGAACCAGGGGAGCATCGCCTCAAGAACGCGGCGGTCAACGGGGGTCGTGGCGCTGTGATCGAAATAGATGGGGGTGGTTGGTTTCACGGTCGGGCGATTGTCGCGGGAGAAGAAGAAAATCCGAAGCGCGAAACCCGGAGGAAATTGAAACGGAAACGGGGAAAAATCGGACTGCGATCCGGCGCGTAATTTCTGTTTTGGCCTTGTTTTCGTTTCCGTCGGATTTGGCGCCTCGGATTTTCCTGTTACCCGCCTACCGCGTAGGTTCCACCACAATATCGTGTTCGATCTTGTCGCCGTTGGCGTAGAAGCGCGTCCGAAGCTGCGAAGTCGTCCAGCAGCGGCAGACGATATCGGGGAGCGGGCTGCCCGGACGGGGGTCGAAGTAGAGCTGCTCGGGCGGAAGGGCCTTGCCCTTGATATCGGCGAAGTAGACCCCCAGGTCCCGGTCGGTGTCCCACTCCAAGGCGCCCTTGGAATAGTGCATCCGATATTTGCCCATCAGGGCCGAGCGTTTGAAGTGGGAGAGGTCTTTGAACGTCTTGCCCTCGCGGCATAGCTCGGCGAGCAGGTCGCCCAGGACGCTTTGACGCTCGATGAGGGTCGCTTCGTCGGTCGGCTTGATATGTTGCGCCGACTCGACAAACCGGTCCTGGAACCCCCTGAAGTTGTCCGAAAACGCCTCGCGGAACGCGGATTCGCCGTCTTTCCCGTCGTGGATCAGGCGAAGCATGTTCAACAGTCGCGGCCGATAGTCCTGCCCGGTCGCGGTCTTGGCCTGAGTCAGGAAATACACCATCGCCCAGCTCTGGTTGTACTCGGTCGCGCCCATGTCCCGGTCGCCGGTGAGGTTGGACGCCCACTGGTCGGGGGTCATGGCGATCATCTTGTCGAAGTCGATGAGCCGGTCCCCCTTGAGATCGGCGTCGAGCTGGCGGAGCCGTCGCGGCGGCGCCTGGCCGACCCAGAAACCGTCGCCTGTCCAGATGCCTTCTTCAAACATCTGCGCCATCCCCTCATTCAGCCAGACAGGGAGGTTCGGGCTGATGACGTTGAAAGCGAACTGGTGGAATGCCTCATGCTGAAGCGTCCGCCGCAGGCCGTCGCGCCCCTGGCCGTCCAGGAACGCCGCGAGCAGGTTGCGCCGGGGCATATAGACGCCGCCGGTGTTCTTCAGCCGCTCGCCGGTGAACTTGAGATAGTCCTCCTGCCTTCGGAAGAGGTAAACCTCCAGGCGAGACATCTCCGCGTCGTCCGGGCGGTACGTGGCGAAGCGGCGGGTGTATTCGAGGTACATCCCCTCCATCCGGCGGGCCAGATCGTCAACCAGGGGTTGTTCGAGGTCGGAGCGGATTCGGTAATGCTCACTTAGGGTGACCCGCAGCTCGACCGGCGGGATTTCGATGACGCTGCCGGCGGCCGCGGCCTTCGCCCGGCAGGCAGGCACCCACGCCAGGCTCAAGGTGAAGAGCAGCAGGACCAGCAAGGCGCGGGAAACTCCCAATCGTCTCATCGTCCGTCCTTTGCTCCGGGGAGGCCTTTGTCCGACAGGCCTTGAACCGCGTGCGCGCTCCATCGCCGCTCGATCATACATTTGGCTGCCGGTCGGTTCTTCGGCTCAGTGCGACGTTTTTACTTTTGGGTAAGCGAAACTATCATCTTCAATCGCGCGGCCGCGACAATAGGGCCGGCATCAGGTGATGGAGGGCCATCCGAGAACTCGCACCGTCGGGAAGCGATCCGCGTGCGCGACACCACGGAAACAGCGGCCACATCTGAACTTCCAGACGGACCCGACGAGTTATCATGAGTCAACAGCCCACAGACAGTACCCCGCGTCCCACTTCAGCCAACAACGAGAGCCTGTACGAGGTGGAACGGCGATCGAAGTCCGAGAAACTGCGGGAGTTAGGCGTCGATCCGTACGGCGGCCGCACGACGGGGCTGACCCCTCTGGCGACGATCAAGGCGAGGTATCAGGCGTCGATGGGGCACGACGGCGGCCCCGTTGTCAAAGCCGCCGGCCGCGTGATGCTGAAGCGCGACATGGGCAAGCTCAGCTTCATGACGCTGCGAGATGAGACCGGCGACCTGCAGATCGCCGTCGATAGCGCCGCGCGGACGAAACAAGCTGGGAGGCCCGGGCGCTGGTGGACCTAGGGGATATTGTCGTCGCCGAGGGGGCGCTGGGGTCAACAAACAAAGGCGAAGTCACCATCTGGGCGAGCCGTCTGTCGATGGCCGCCAAGAGCCTGCTGCCGCCGCCGGCCAAGTGGGAGGGCCTGGCGGACGTCGAGCTTCGGTATCGCCAGCGATACGTTCACCTGTGGGCGAACCCGAACGTGATGCGCGTGCTGAAGCTGCGCATTCGGATCGTCGAAGAGGTGCGCCGGTACATGCGCGATCAAGGCTTCATCGAAGTCGAGACGCCGATGATGCAGCCGATCGCCGGCGGGGCGGCCGCCCGTCCGTTCAAGACCCATCACAACGCGCTGGACATCCCGCTTTACCTTCGGATCGCCCCGGAGCTTTACCTCAAGCGGCTGCTCGTCGGCGGCTTCACGAAGGTGTTCGAGCTGAACCGGAACTTCCGCAACGAGGGGATCAGCCCTCGCCATAACCCCGAGTTCACCATGCTCGAGGCCTATGAGGCGTTCGGCTCGTTCGAGACGATGGCGAACCTGGTCGAAGGGATGATCTGCTTCATCGCCCAGCGGGTGGAGGGGATCCACCGCGCGTTCGATCGCACTGGCGTGACCGACGCCGAGATCGCCGACCGGGCCTATTTCTACCACCTGGCCAACCCCGCGCGCGGCCCGCAGGAGAACTGGCACCTGGCCCTGGCCGACACGACGCTGGAGGTGTTGCACTACGACAAGGAAGGGAAAATCAGCCGCACGATCAATCTGCGGCGGCCGTGGCGGCGCGTGCGCATGGACGCGCTCGTGGAAGAACGAACCGGCTGGAAGTTCGACAAGCGACCCATGGAGCAATCGAGCCCGGCGCTGTTCGAGGCCCTCGCGTCGGGGAACGCGGACAAGGTTCGTCAGGCGATCACGTCGGCCGCCGGAGGAACTGAGTGCGGGCCGGGAGCAATCGCTGAAGCAGATCGAGGCCGGCAAAGCCCTGGTGTTGCGCGGCAAATCGGCGGCCGAGCAGTTGCAGGAGGTCTACGAAAAACTCATCGAGCCGACGCTGATCAACCCAACCTTCGTCACGCACGTCCCCAGCGTCATCATCCCCCTGGCGCGTGAGAACCGGGCCGACCCGTTCTTCGCCGACGTGTACGAGCTGGCGATCAACGGCCAGGAGATCTCCCCCGGCTATAGCGAGCTAAACGACCCCGATACTCAGGCAAAGCACTTTGCCCACCAGGTGGGGGACGAGGCGGAGAAGCAGAAAACGGACGAAGATTTCCTGACCGCCCTGCGTTACGGCATGCCGCCGGCGGGCGGCCTGGGGCTGGGGATCGACCGGCTGATCATGCTCCTGACCGGCGCCGAGAGCATTCGCGACGTCATCCTGTTCCCGCTGATGAAGCCGCAGGAATGACATGCGTTCGGCGAACTCTGTACCTGGGAACGCCGGCGTCCTCGTCGGCTTTGACGCGAAAGGCGGACGAGAACGTCGGCGTTCCCCGAGAGTGCCCCCGGCCGCTCTCCGCGTCACGCGGGCGGCCCCGAGCGCTGGACGCCGGATCGATCGTCTGAACCCGTAAGCGACCCCGCGCACTTAACAACTCCATGCACTTATCCCTTCCCCTTGAGCTTCTCGGCATTGCGGCCCTTGCGACGCTTTTCGCGGCGTGGCTCATCGCGCGCGGGCCGCGGATGGTCGGGCTGCTGATCTTCAAATACCTGCGCCGCCGCCGGATCGCATGGGTATCGCTGGCCGCCGTTATGCTCTGTACGACGATGGTGCTGGTCGTCATTAGCGTTATGGGCGGCTGGCTGGAGATGTTCGAGAACTCGTCACGCGGGTTGTCAGGCGACCTGATCGTCAGCAACCATTCCCTGCGCGGCTTCGGCGGGTATGAGAAGATGATCGATCGGATGGAGAAAGGGCCGACGAAGGACATCGTGGCGGCCGCCGTCCCCGAGATCAACGCGTTCGGCCTGATCGACATCGGTGACGCCGACCGGGACATGAAGATCATCGGGGTCGAAGTCATCGGCCTTCCGATCGACAAGATCGGACAGGTGAACCACTTCCCCGAATCGCTCTACCGCCAATCCACCGAGCCGGCGCAGGCGGGGCACAAGCCCCTCACGCGGCCGACGTTCAATCCGTTCGACCTGCACGACCGGGTCTCTATCCCGCTTGCCGCCCTCCCGGACAACGTCAAGGTGCTCGACCTCAACGGCCACTTCGAGACGGGCAATGCCGAGCTGAACAAGAAAGTGCTGATCGACGTGGCCCCGGACGACCGGGGGCGGTCTTCCATCGTGGCGACCGCGCCACTCAATGACGAAGACCGCGATCGACTCACCGGCCTGTCCGACGACAAATTCTGGGTCAAGAGCGTCAATCAGCTTGCGCTGCAGTCGCGCTGGCCGGGGATGATCGGGAGCACGGGCGTGCTGGAGATCCACAAGGGGCCCGATGGATCGCTGGTCGGCCGGGCGCCTTTCAAGCACCATCTGCGCGGCACGCTGACGGTGATGGGCTTCACCGCGCAGGGGCGGATCGATGCGAACAACCGCGCCGACCGCTCCTACTGGATCATGGACGACAGTCATACGGGGATGTGGCAGAGCGACGCCCGATCGGTCTACGTTCCGTTCGACGTCCTTCAGCAGGACCTGGGGATGGTGGCTTCGACAGCGACCGACCGCGGCACCGGCGCAAGTGACCGAACCGGCGCGGACGAGCGAGATCCACATCAAGCTCAAGCCCGGGGTTGATATCGAGCAGGCGAAGGCGCGGGTGCAGGCGGTCGTTGACGACGTGATAAAAGAAGATCTCGCCGAGCGGGTGAAGCGCGACGGCGGGTTTAGCGTTGAATCGCGCATGGGGGACATCCAGGTGGAGACCTGGCGCGAATCGGCCGCCCAGTTCATCGACGCGATTGAGAATGAGAAAGTGCTGGTGGTCTTCCTGTTCGCGATCATCAGCGTGGTTGCGATCTTCCTGATCTTCTGCATTTTCTACATGATCGTCGCCGAGAAGACGCGTGATATCGGGATCATCAAGAGCGTCGGGGCGACCAGCGGCCAGGTGGCGGGGATCTTCCTCGGGTACGGCCTGGCGATCGGCGTGGCGGGGGCGGGGATGGGGCTGCTGGTAAGTTACCTCGTCGTTCACAATATCAACGCGCTGCACGCCTGGCTGGGACGGGCGCTGCACATCCAGATCTGGAAGCCGGAGGTATACGCCTTCGACACGATCCCCGATAAGCTCAACCCGCGGGAGACGGTAATCATCCTGATGATCGCGGTGCTGGCGTCGGTGCTGGGAGCGCTGATCCCCGCGATTCGGGCCGCCCGCCTGAACCCGGTTGAGGCGCTGCGGTGGGAGTGAGGGCCTCTGGCCCTGGCTCGTTCAGCGGGGACCGTTGATCGGGGCGCTCGCAATCGACGCCCTTCGCGCGTCGGCCCGCTGGAATTCCGATTGTCTCTCAGGCATCAACAGCGTCATCCATGGCACAGCTCACCGCGTCCTCCTCCCGGCCCGATGTTCGATCGACGGCGATTCTTCGCGCCCAGGGATTGAAGAAGACGTTCCAAATGGGGGACAGCGAGGTCGCGGTCCTGAAGGGGGTGGATGTGAGCCTGTACCCAAGCGAATTCGTCGCGATTGAGGGGCGCTCCGGGTCGGGGAAGAGCACCCTGCTGCACATCCTGGGGGCGCTGGATTCACCGAATTCGGGCTCGGTGGAATATGACGGGAAGGATCTGGCCTCCGTCAGCGAGTCAGCGCGGAGCCGCGTCAGGAACCTCCAGTTCGGGTTCGTTTTCCAGTTCTACCACCTTCTGCCCGAACTGACCGTTCTGGAGAACACGATGCTGGCGCCGATGATCGAGCGATCATGGTTCGGTTTTGGCGGTCAGAAGCGAGCGCTGCGGGAGAAGGCTTAGGGCGTGCTGGCCCAGTTGGGGATGGACCATCGGTTGACGCACCGGCCGAACCAGCTTTCGGGTGGCGAGCGGCAGCGTGTGGCGATCGCCCGGGCGCTGATGAACTCCCCTCGGATTCTCTTCGCCGACGAGCCGACGGGGAATCTCGATGCCGAAACGGGCCAGCAGATCATGACGGTGATCGAAAAGCTCCATCGCGAGAACGGGCAGACGGTGGTGATGGTGACGCACGACCGCTCCCTCGCCCGCACGGCCGACCGGGTGCTGGTTTTGAAGGACGGCCGCCTGGAGCAGGCGCCGCGGTAGAGCAGATCCCGCAGGGCACGCCCCGCGTGCCGCCTCATCGTCCCCGCCCCAGCATTAAAGCGCCGAACAGCGGTAAAGGCTTGCGAACAAGGCAAGTCCAAAGCACGAAATCTTAAGGAAGCGGAAAAGAAGACGAAGCGGAAAACGACGCGCTTGCTCGCATCCGGTTTCTTCTTTCCGCCTCGCTCAACCCTTCGGTTTTCATGCTTCGGATTGACTTTTGCCATGACGCCGCCGTCCAGGGCCAGCGCTGTAGTACCAGGAAGGGTGGCGACGGTCGCGAGGGCGCACGGTGCCCTCGGCACGCGCGCTTCGGCCGCAGTTGCCGATCCCCCCTATCCGGCATACAAGAGCAGCGAACCATTTAATTGAGGGACCGAGCGATGGAACTGAAAGTCTGGCTCGACGGCAAGCTCGTCAACAGGAAGGACGCCAAGATCAGCGTCTATGACCATGGGCTGCTCTATGGTGATGGCGTCTTCGAAGGCATTCGGGTCTATCACGGCCGCGTTTTCGAGCTCGAAGCCCACCTGGAGCGGTTTTATGAGTCCGCGAAGGCGATCCGCCTGACGGTCCCGACGCCCATCGAGCAGGTTCGAGCGGCGATTGAGGAGACGGTCAAGGCGAACGGGTTCCGGGACTGCTACGTTCGACTGGTCGTGACGCGGGGCGTGGGGGCGCTGGGGATCAACCCGGCTTCATGCGAGAAGCCGTCGGTCTTCGTCATCGCCGACACGATCGCGATGTACCCCAGGGAGATGTACGAGAATGGGATGGCGGTGATTACCGCCACGCTGATCCGTAACCACCCCAACGCGATCTCGCCGCGGATCAAGAGCCTGAACTACCTGAATAACATCCTGGCCAAGATCGAGGCGAACGACGCCGGCGTGCCCGAGGCGATCATGCTGAACGGGGAGGGGAACGTCGCGGAGTGCACGGCTGACAATATCTTTATCGTCCGCTCCGGGCAGGTCCAGACGCCCATGACGACGGACGGCATTCTTGAAGGGGTCACGCGGAACGTGATCATCCGCCTCTGTGGCGAGATGGGGATCCCCTGCGTCGAAAAGCAGCTTCAGCGTCATGACCTGTATATCGCGCACGAGTGCTTCCTCACCGGGACGGGGGCCGAAGTGGTCCCGGTGACGAAAATCGACGGCCGCGTGGTTGGCGGCGGCCGGCCGGGGCCGATCACCCGGCAGCTCATCGATGCGTTTCACCGTCACGTGAAATCGATCGCCGGTTGATGCGGTAGAGAGGTGTTTCCCCGGAACGCCGGCCGCGGGTGGCGGGACGTTTAACCACCGGGGCGGCCGATGAGGCGTCGCCATCCATCGGTCGCTGGTCATGCGGTAAGATGTCCGGCTATGGACCACGACCGCCTGTTCAAGCTGCTCTTGCGGACGTTCTTTCGCGAGTTCCTGTTCCTGTTCCTGCCGGCGATCGCCGAGTCCATTGACCCGGCGAGCCTGGAGTTCCTCGACAAGGAAGTCTTCACCGACCTGACGGCCGGCGAGCGGCACGAGGTGGATCTGCTGGTGAAGTGCCGCTTTCGGGAACCGGGCTAAGAAGCCGCGTTCTTCCTGTTGCACGTCGAGACACAGGCGTCGGCGCAGGGGGACTTCGCGGCCCGGATGTTCCGGTATTTCGCGCGACTGACCGAAAAGCACGCGCTGCGGGTTTACCCCATCGCGTTGTTCACCTACGACGCGCCCTTGCGTGCCGAGCCGGAGACGTACGACGTGCGGTTCCCGGACCTGGATGTCCTGTCGTTCCGGTTTCGGGCGATCCAGCTCAATCGACTGGCGTGGCGGGACTTCGTCCGCCAGCCCAACCCGGTGGCGGCCGCGTTGATGACCCGAATGCAAATCGCCCCCGCCGATCGGCCGCGGGTGAAGCTGGAGTGCCTGCGTCTCATGGCGACGTTGAAGCTGGACCGGGCGCGCCAGGCGTTGATCCGCGACTTTATGGATGCATATCTCCGCTTGAGTGCGGCCGCTAACGGTGTACGATCGGGAGGTCGAGACGCTGGACCCACCGGAACAGGAGTCTGTCATGCAGATCGTCAATGAATGGGAGGCGCGGGGTGAGGCACGGGGCGAGGCGCGGGGCATGCGTCAGGGCCAAGCCGCCCTCGTTCTTCGAGCGTTGGGCCGGAAGGTGGGTGAACTGGCGCCGCCCGTCCGAAATCAGGTCGAGGCATTACCCGACGAAAAACTGGATCTCCTCATCGATGCGATGCCAGCGTTCGCTAAGCCGTCCGACATCGTCGCGTGGCTTTCCTCGGCGATTTGAGGCGTACTCATCCCAATTGGGTACTGTCATCTTTGGTGGGCGTGTCGCGTTCATTGCGCGGCGAACGTGTCCAGCGTGTCGCGGGGCAGTGGTGTCGCCAAAAAACTCGCCACCGATCGAGCGCCCGCGCTAAGGGCTGATTTGACACTGAAAACCGCTCCCATTACAGTTTTTGGCCGGTCTGAGCCGCCTTTGATGTGGGCGGGAAGACAGCTATTCATGGAGGTTCTATGCAGGAATATGAAACCTTGGTGCGATTGGTCGCCGAGGCGAAAGACGACGTTGACAAGGCGACGGGTGGCAATCGGGCCGCCGGAACGCGTGTCCGCAAGAAGATGCAGGAGATCAAGTCGGCCGCCCAGAACGTCAGGATCAAGATCCTGGAGGGGCGTGAGGGCGAGGCGGACGTCGCCGTGCCCGGTCAGTCCTGATATTGCCGGAGCGCCGTGAAGTCGGGAAGCGTCGTCCAGAGATACGGGTGCGGCCCTGCTTGAACGTCCATCCGACCCAAATTGGGGCCGCACGCGGCCCACGAACGACCTTCCCCACTTTCACTCTCCCATCCTCACCCCATGCCCCCAACCCTGCTCTACGACATCAGCGGCCTTGACCTCACCCAAATCGTTTTCGACCAGGAAGTCGTCCGAACCTGCAACCCGCAGCGGGGCGACATGGAGCATTTGAACGGCATCCTCTATGCTGATGGCGCGGCGGGGCGGATCATCGGGTACAAAGATGTCCGCGCGGATGAGTTCTGGGTGCCCGGCCATATCCCCGGGCGGCCGCTCCTGCCCGGCGTGCTGATGGTGGAAGCAGCGGCCCAGCTCGCCAGCTTTTACGCCCGAATGTTCGCCGGCTGGACGGGGTTCATCGGCTTCAGCTCCGCCGAAGAGATCCGTTTCCGCATGCCGGTCACTCCTGGCTGTCGCCTCCTGCTCATCGGCCTGAAAACCTGGGAGCGCCACAAGCGGCTACACAGCCGCGTTCAGGGCGTGGTCCAGGGGGTCATCGTGTTTGAATGCTCGATCGTCGGGGCGAACGTCTAAAGACCGCCCGCGATACTTGGCCGGCGTCAGCGTGTCGTTGGCCGCGATCGGCGTCGAAGTCCGTACGGCCCGATCATCCATCTGAAAGGTTCGAATGAATCGCTCGTCCAATCGCCCCATAAACCTGGTCGGGCTGTTGTTGCTTGCCGCGCTGGCGGGCGGACCGATTGGGTGCGCGGGGTTGAACCTCAAGCAGCCGACCGCGTCGCTCCACTCCTTGAACGTGGGGAACCTGACGCCCGATGGCGTTACGCTCAATTTCAATGTTGACGTGCAGAACCCGAACGCGATCGACATCCCGGCCGCCACGGCGGACTATCGGCTGGGGCTAAGCGGGGTTGAGGTCCTGAACGACAAAGCGGCGCCGGACGGCAAGGTGCCGGCCAACGGAGCGACGACCGTCCTGCTCCCGGTCCACCTGAGCTTTGAGAAGATGCTGGCGGCCGAGCAGGCGATCGCCAAGTCCGGCGGGAACGTACCGTATGATCTCGTCGGCGCTATCGGGTTTGACACGAACAAGATCCCGCTGATGCCCAAGCTCTCCGTCCCCGTCCATTTCAGCGGCACGCTCCCCCTGCGCAACGCGCTGAAGTCGGCGATGACCGACCCGCGATTCCTCGAAAGCCCCGCGGCCCGCAAGATCATCGAAAGCCTCATCGGGGGAAGCCTGAGAGAGAAGCTGCGGTTCTAGGCGAGCCCCACGAAAGAAATCAGAAGCACGAATGGGCGCGGGTAAGAACGAAAATCGGAAGCACAAAATCCGAAGGAACTGCCAAGTGGAAAAGCAGGAAATCGAGCCCAAGCGGTCGGTTCGATTGCCTCCTTCTCCTTTTTGAGCTTCCTTCTAATTTCGGCTTCGGTGCTTCGGATTTCGGCCTCGTTTTTCCTGTTGGCCGCCCCCCACGGTGGGCTCGCGATCCGCTGATCTGCGCTCGGCGTACTTAAGTCACGCATGTTGTTTTCCCTGATCAAACCCCTGCGGGAGATCCCGGTTGCGTTCGTTGATGTCGAGACGACCGGGGCGTCCGCCGATTATGGCGATCGCGTCACGGAGCTGGGGATCGTTCGCATTGAGGCGGGAAGAATCGTCGGGGAGTATCAGCAGCTCGTGGACCCTGAGCGGCGGATCAGCCCCGGCGTGGTCGCGCTGACCGGCATCACGCAGGAAATGGTGACCGGCCAGCCGCGGTTTGGCGACCAGTTGCCGGCCGCCCTGGCGATGCTTCGCGGGGCGGCCGTCGTCGGGCACAACGTGCGTTTCGATCTCTCCTTCCTCAATCGCGAGTTTCGACGCGCGGGGTCGGATCTATGCGGCGAGCTTGGCGACGCGCCGGTCTTCGATACCGTGCGGATCGCGCGCCGGCAGTTCGGCCGTTCGGGCAACGGGCTGCAGCGGTTCGCGCCGCGCCTGGGGATTCAGCCGTCGGGCGCGCATCGGGCGCTGGCCGACGCACAGACGACGGCCGCCGTATTCGAGAAGCTGCTCATTCCGCTGGGGCACTACGAGATGCCGCTCTGCGACGTCTTTATGGCCCAGGGCGGCCCGATGGGCCTCTTGCCAGCCAACGCGCGGGAGGCGGCCCTCCCGATCGAACTGCAGGATGCGCTCGACCAACGGCGCCCGGTCCGCATGACCTATGTCGATGGCCGGGGCAAGGAAACCATCCGCTCGATCGACCCGATCCGGGTCCGTCGCACCGGCGGGGAGTTGATCCTGCTCGCCCACTGCCACCTTCGCGGCGAACAGCGCACGTTTAAGGTGGATCGGATCGTCAGGTTCACGGACCTGGCGACGATCGACCCGACGGCGCCAATCGCCCAGCTCGGCGTCCCCGGCTTAGCTGAAGAACCCGATCCGAAGCCCCCGCGGCCGGCGGCCGCGACTCGTGTGGAGGCGGAAGCGACGCTGAATCTCTTCGACTTCATCGCGCCCGTCCCTTCGGCCCCGGCCAGCGCCGTCCCCGTGCCGCCATCGAGCTCGGCCCCATACAACCCCACCCCATGAACAACGCGCTTTCGCACCTTGGGCACAAATCGATCCTCAGCGATGCGCAGATCCGCGAGCCGCGAGCGATCCTTGATGCGTTCGACAGCCCGCGGCCCGATCGCGATTACGAAGTCGAATTCGTCTTCCCGGAGTTCACCAGCCTTTGTCCGGTGACCGGCCAGCCCGACTTTGCGACCATCACCATCCGCTACATCCCAAACCTCAAATGCGTGGAGATGAAGAGCCTGAAGCTCTACTTCTTCGCCTACCGGAACAAGGGGATCTTTTACGAAGGGGTCGTCAACACGATCCTGGATGACCTGGTGGCGGTGCTGGAACCGCGCTACATGAAGGTTATCGGAGCTTTCGCCGTGCGCGGGGGGACAGCCGGCGTCGTGACTGTCGAGCATGACGGCCGCAAAAAGCGGTAGCGGTGCGCGACCCCCATCGGGAGTGGCTGGCTTAATGGGAAAGCCGACGTCCCCGTCGGCCTCACGCGCGGAGCCGACGGGGACGTCGGCGTTCCCAGGGCGGTTTTTTCTGGCCGCCATCGTAAACATCGCGTAAGCTCCAAGTTAACCGCTTGCAACGCTCGTTGAATCGGTCGTCCGCGGGCTGCCAGAGTCGATAACCCACATGATCCCCCAACCAACGCCCGGTGAAGGTCCCGTCGCGATGCCCTGGGGTCCGCCGGGAAGCTACCCGCCTCCGCCTCCCCCGCCGCGTCGGCGGAGTCGGCTCGGCCGCGTCGTCCTTCTTCTGCTGTTGCTCCTGCTGGTCGGATCGTTGGGCATCAACGCGATGCTCCTGCTCGACTTCGGCGGCTCCGCCACGCGTTCAGTGCAGACGACCACCCTGGTTACTGGCTCATCCGATGAGATCGCCGTGCTGCCGCTCGATGGGGAGATCGACGCGGCCGCCTCCGATCGGATCGACCGTTTCTTCGATAAGGTGGACGAAAGCCCCAACGTGAAAGCCGTCGTCGTGGAGGTCAACTCCCCCGGCGGCACGGTGACGGCGGCCGACGAAATCTACAAGCGCATCCGCCGCTACAAGGACGACCGCCGCGCCAAGAAGCGGAACGACACCGTCGTCGTCTCGATGAAGTCGATGGCCACCAGCGGCGGCTATTACGCCGCCTGCGCCGCCGACTACATCGTCGCCGAGCCGACGACGCTGACGGCGAACATCGGCGTGCTGATGCCGCAGCTCAATTTTTCGGAGCTGTTCGACAAGTACGGCGTGAAGGAGACGACGATCGTCAGCACCGGCGCGGTCTACAAGAACGCGGGATCCCCCTATGCCGCGCCGAACCCCGAGGATCAGAAGTACCTTCAGGGGCTGGCGGATCGGGCGTTCGAGCGATTCAAGCAGGTTGTAAACGAGGGCCGCGGCGGCAAACTGGTGAAGGAGAAGCTGCCGACCGTCTTCACCGGCCGCGTCTTCGCGGCATCCGAGGCGCTGGAGGCTGGGTTGATCGACGAGATCGGCTACCCGCGCGACGCCTGGTACGTCGCCGCCCGCAGCGCCAACCTCGTCGGCCCGACGATCATCCGCTATGAGGAGCCGAAGCTCTCCCTCTCAAGCCTGCTCCCCTTTGTCTCCAGCAATGCCCGGCCGGCGACGGCTTATAACGGGCTGACCATCAACGGGATCAACGTCAACGCCGGGCCGGAGGCGCTCGATCGCCTCGCGACGCCGCGGCTGCTGTACCGCTGGCGAGGGAACTGATCGCCGGGGCTTCACTCCGCCGGCCTCACGTGCCAGGCGGCGTCTGAGGAGGCGCGGGCGGCCGCTGCGCCGGGGTGCGTCGTCCTGCGCCAAGTCTCCGGCCGCCGCGCGGTTCGAGTGAAGAGGGAATCCGAACGAGGGTTTAGATCATGTCGTCTACCGTCCGCCTGTGCGCCCGGCGCCTTCTGACCCAAGCCGCTATTTCACTTGTCGCTTTCGGCTTCCTCGCGCCCGCAGCCCGCTGCCTGGCCGCGTCGCAGGCGGAGGTCGAATCGTCGATCGATAAGGCGAAGGCATACCTCTACAACGCGCTCGGATCGAAGGACAATTGGGAACTGGTGGACAAGCCCGACCTGGGGCCGACCGGGCAGCAGCAGAGCGTCAAGGCGTGGCAGTGGGGCGGCATCACCGCCACGGCGGTCTACGGACTGCTCGCGGCCGGGGAGAACTCGCAGGACAAGCGGCTTGCCTCCGCCATCATGTGGCTGGAAAAGCATGACCTCCACGGCCACTACGCCATCGCGATGCGCAGCCAGATGTACCAGTACCTCAAGGACAACGACAAGGATGCCCGCACCTCGGCGAAGAACGACGCCAAGATCCTTTTGAACGCCATTCAGTCCAGCGGCGAGAACAAGGGGCTCTACGCCTATTACACCGACGAAAAGGGCGTGCCCCAGAAGAGCTGGCCCGGCGACAACAGCGTCTCGCAGATCAGCGTCCTGGGCATGTGGGCGCTGGAGCAGTCGGGGCAGGAAGTCCCTAACGACTATTGGCGGCTCGTTGACGAGACGTGGCGAAAGAATCAGAACCACGATGGCGGCTGGCCCTATCAGAACAAGAAGGCCGAGAGCACCACGATGACGGCCGCCGGCATCGCCACGCTCTTCATCACCCAGGATTTCCTTTCACAGGGGACGGTCTGGTCCGTCTGTCGCGGCGGCGCTCGCAATGAGAACATCGAGCGGGGCCTGGCGTGGATGGACAAGCACATCGAGCAGGCCATCACTCCCAGCGGCCCCGAAGGTTTCTACGGCATGTACGGCATCGAGCCGCATCGGCGTCGCGAGCGGCCGCAAGTATTTTGGGACGGTGGACTGGAGCGCCTGCGGCGCCGACTACCTGGTCCATCACCAGAACGCCGACGGCTCCTTCGGCACCGAGGAAGCGAACCATAACCCGCGCAAGGTCCCCGACACCGTCTTTTCGATCCTGTTCATGGTTCGAGGCCGAGCGCCGGTACTGATGAACAAGCTCGAATGGGAAGCGCCATCAGGCAAAGGCGCCAAGCCGCAGGCCGATCCGTGGAACGAGCGCCCGCAGGACATGTCCAACCTTGTCCACTGGTCGGGCCGGCAGGTCGAGCGCTACCTGAACTGGCAGATCGTTAACCTGAAGGTCTCCGCGGACGACCTGCACGACGCGCCGATCCTCTACATCGCCGGCAGCGAGCCATTCACCTTTGATGATGGCGAGGCGAACAAGCTTGCTGACTTCTGTAAGAAAGGGGGGCTGATCCTCGGCAACGCCGACTGTGGCAACGGGAACTTCACCAAGGCGTTCATCGGCCTGGGCAAGCGCATCTTCCCCGGGTACGAGTTCCGTGAGCTCCCGCCGAATCACCCCATCTACACCGAGGAACAGTTCCGCCCCGCGAAGTGGGACAACAAGCCCAAAGTCCTCGCCCTTTCCAACGGCGTGCGCGAGCTGATGATCCTCATCCCCGACGCCGACATCGGCAAAGCGTGGCAGGTTCGGGCCGAGAAGACGCGCAAGGAAGCGTACCAGCTCGCGCAGGACATCTTTCTCTACGCCGTGGACAAGTCCAACCTCGTCGGCCGCGGCGAAAGTTATCTGATCAAGCCGCGGGCGGACATCAAGGCCGACAAGGAGATCAAGCTCCTCCGCCTGATGTCGGGGGACAACCCCGACCCCGAGCCGGCCGGCTGGGATCGCCTTGCCGCGCTGATCCACAACCAGGTCGCGGCGCACCTTGAGATCGAATCGGCCAAGCCCGGCGATGCGAAGCTGGCTGGCGCGAAGATCGCCCATCTCACCGGCACCACCAGCTTCAAATGGACCGAGGACGAGCGCAAAGCGATCAAGGGCTTCGTCACCGGCGGTGGGACGTTCATCGTTGACGCGGCCGGCGGTCGCACGGACTTCGCCGACGCGGCCGAGCGCGAGCTGGCGGCGACCTTCGGCGGCACCCCCGCCGACCTTGGGCAGATCCTCCCCGCCGACCACGCGATCTACGCGATGCCCGGCGGCAAGATCGCCTCGGTCCGCTTCCGCTCCTTCGCCCGATCGCGATCCAACGGAGCATTGAATTCACCGCGCGTCCGGGGCATCACCGTGGACAAGCGCATCGGCGTCTTCTATAGCCGCGAAGACTTGTCCGCCGGGATCACCGGCGCACCGGTGGACGGCATCATGGGGTATGCCCCGGATACCGCCACGGCGATCATGCGAAATCTGATCGTCTATGCGGCGCTTGGGCCGAAACAGGCCATCGGTACGACCGCCCCCGATCAACCGGCGGCCGTCAAGCCAGCGCCAGTCAAGCCCGCGGCCACGCCTCCCGCAAAGAAGGCCAAGAAGTAACGCCGGAGAGCCCCGCTTCGGTCGCACCGCCTCGGTGGCGGCCGATCTTGCCCTGGACCACGGAAGTCCCGTCCGCGTGCCGAGCGTTCGATCGCGCCGGACGGGTCGGTGTCGGACAGGGGCCTGCCGGGAACCTGCCCCTTACCAGCTTAGCTCTTCCAGCAGGCGCTCCACCACAAAATCGATCGCGTGCTCGCTGGAGTCGCGGCCGTCGGCAAGGGCGCGCCGCAGCGATTCGGACTCCGCCTCCTGCTTGGTCAGCCCAGCGAACGGCGGCGGCGGGACCAGCACCGAAGGAGCTTCCGGCTCGCGGCGATGAGCGGTCATCGGGGCCACCGCTGGGATGGCGTCGCACAGTCGTCCGCGAATCAGCCGCCCGGCGGCCGCGAACGACGGGACGCTCTCCTGAGCCTCCACCCGGTCGTACACGAGTGAGTGATCGAACGAGATCGGGGCATTGCTCCGCGTTTCAGTCATCCAGTTGAATCCAATCATGATGTCCTCCTTCAAGTAGATGCGAATTGGCATCGCACGTTTGTCCCACACCCTGCGTCACCCGCCACCGGCGTGACCGCCGAACGACATCACAAAGCCGGTGCCATCGCGCGCGATTTTCAAGCCTTCTCCGCAGTCCGGTAAAAGCCTTCGGCGCAACAATCGCAAGGCGTGCGACACGCCGATCGTCGCTCGCAATCACCGAAAGCGCAGGTCGTCATGACACCCGGCGGCCGTCACTGCGGCAGATGTCGCACCGTCGCCGGCAAAATTTGCGGGGTGTCATTCGGATGGCGATGTCGTCGCGGGCACACGCCGTTGGCCGGGGCTGATGGGCTGCGAATCCGCCGCGTCCGGGACGAGTTCCCATAACTCGCAAATCGTGCAGAATGCGCCTCCGACGCCGGTGCGGCCGTTCGTCCTGAGCAACGTCGATGAACCCTGACGCCTCCCCCGACATCCGATCACGCCCCGGAGACTGGCCCGCCATGCAACGCGCCTCGGCGGCCTCGCGCGGTCGTTGCGAACCGCCATCGCGCAGCTCCTGCGGCTGGCGCCGGAGGCCGGTCGAGAGACGGTCGCCGCGTTCGATTGCCTCGCCAACGCCGCCGCGGAGGCGTTCACCTCCGAGCTGTTGTTCGACCCCCTCGTTGAGCCACGCAGGTCGAATCGAGCGCCCGTCAATCCTCAACCGCCTGCTTGCCGCCGGTCTGCCGTCCACGGTCGCGCGAGCGGTGGCGGACGGGCCGGAAGCGCGGGACATTGTCACGGCCGCCGCGGCGTCGCCCCTCGCCTCATCCGTCGCCCGCGTTGGCCCGGCGTCGAGCGAGCCGCCGCTCATTCACGCCTACGAATCGTTTCTCGCCGCCTTCGACCCATCTCGACGCGCGCGGCGCGGCGCCTTCTACACACCGGCGGCCGTTGTTTCCTTTGTCGTGGCAGGGGTCGATCGGCTCCTGCGGGAAGAGTTCGACCTGCCGGACGGGCTGGCGGATGTGTCGGAGCGTGCTCCGATCATTCTCGACCCGGCCGCCGGAACCGGGGCGTTCCTGGTCGGCGCGATCGGCCGCGTCCACGCGACCGTGACCGGTCGCGCGCGGGCCGAAGGGTTGACGGCCGAACAGGGCGCCGCGCGCTGGCGGGCGCATGTTGGCCTTCACCTTCTGCCCCGGCTTCGAGGGATTGAATTGATGCCCGGCGCCGCCCGAATCGCCCGCCTGGCCGTCGCGGGGCGGCTGCGAGAGACAGGCTACCGGCTTGATGGCGCCGACGGTATTGACGTCCGCTGTGACGATGCGCTCGACGCATTTCTACGCGAGGGGCTCGGCGGTTTGATCGATCAGGAGGCGGTTTTGTCGCGGCGGCCGCTGGTCATTCTTGGCAACCCGCCCTGGTCGGCGCTCTCCGCCAACCTTTCGGCGCGGGGCCGCTCAATCATCGACGCATACCGCTGCATCGGCGGCGCGCCGATTCGCGAGCGCGGCATGCTGCAGCTCGAGAAGAACCTGCAGGACGACTACATCAAATTCTTTGCCCTGTCGCAGCGGCTGGTTGAAGCGGCCGGGTCGGGCGTCGTCGGCCTGGTGACGAACCATTCGTACCTTGACGGGCCGACGCTTCGGGGCGTCCGCTGGGGGCTGGCCTCGGCGTTCGGCCGCATTGAAGTGGTGGACCTGCACGGTAACGCGAACAAACGCGGCCGCTCCGGCTCCGATGCCGTCGTCGATCAGAACCTCTTTTCCATTCGGCAGGGGGGAGCCGTTACCTTCCTAAGTCGTCGCCCGAATCAGGGGAAAGCCCCGGCGATGGCGGACGTCGTGCGATCCGACCTCTTTGGGACGCGCGCCCAGAAGGCCCTTCGCCTTGCCGCGGCCGCCGATGGGGTCGAAGCGCTTCCGCGGGCTGCGGCGGTGCTCCGCCCGCCCGATTACGCCTTCGTCGCCGATCGACACGACCGCGAAGCCGAATGGCACGGCTTTGTCCCGCTGACGACAGCATTTCGGCACTACTCCACCGGGACCGAGACCGGCTGCGACGCGCTGCTGCTCGACTTCGATCGCGCGGCGCTTCTGGAAAAGGTGCGCCGCTTCGCCGCCGGCGACGATCTGGGCTTGCAAGCGAACGGCCACGCCAGCTCCCTAAGGTCACACCGTGCCGCGCTGGCGGAAGAGGGCATCGCGAACGACGCCCGCCCGATCCTGTTTCGGCCGTTCGACCGTCGCTGGGCGTTATTGAAGAAGAGCCTCCTCAAGACGAACAGCTTCGCCGCCTCGGCGGCGGTCTCGCGCAATGCGCCGGCGCTGGTGACGACTCGCCAGACCAAGGAGGACTTCGGCCTCCTCGTGGTTGATGGTTTCAGCGGCCACAAATGCGTGTCGGCGTACGACCGAAGCTACGTCTTCCCGAGTCTCGTCGAAGTCGCGGGCGGGACCGTCCGGGGCGGCGTGGCGCCGGCGTTCGTGCGGCAATTGATCGGCCACTCGGGCGACGACGATCGAGCGGCGCTCCGCGACGCCTTTCACTACCTCGTAGCGATCCTCTCCGCGCCGAGCTACCAGACGCGGTTCGCGCATTATCTGGCGACCCAGTTCCCGCGCATCCCGATGCCGGCGCCGGTGACCTGGGCCGGGGCCCGCCATCGGCCCCTTTGCGGGAGGCCCTATCGCGATGCGGGATGGAGCTCTGCGCGCTGCATCGGTCGGTCTGGGGCGACGTGCCGCCGGCGCCGTCGCCGACGGAGCCGCGTGAAACGGCGCACGCTCCGCCCGTGGGGGCACCGGCGGCACGTCGGCAAGAGCCAACCGTCGGCGAGGGTCGAACCGTCGCCCAGGGCTTCCCGAAGTACGACGGGAAGGATGTCTGGGTGAGCCTGGCGTTCGGCTTCAGGGACGTGCCAGAGGGTGTGTGGGCCTACAGGGTCGGCGCCTATGCGCCGCTCAACGATGGCTGCGCGATCGGCGGGGGCGTGTGCTTTCAGATGCTGACATTGAGGTGTATCGCCGCATCCTGGCCGCCGTCGAGAGGCTCGCCGAGGTCCAGCGGCGGATCGATGAAACGATCGCGACCTTCGGCGGCTGGGAGTCGGCGTTCCTGGCGGCCGCTTCACTCGGTGCGGCGCCGTCGGTCTGATATACTCACCCGCATGCGAAAGCTGATCATCCTCGTGCTGGCGATCGGACTGGTTGTGCGCTGGCGATCACCAAGCCGAGCAAGGACGATTTTCGAGCCTACGTGCGGACGCATATCAATGTCACCGGAGGCGGGGCGAAGCCGGACAGTTCGCTGCTGGGGCAGCTTCAAACGGCGGCCTCGGGGAAGATCAACGAGATGGCGGCCGACCATTACGTCGATTCGTCCGAAGTGACGGACAATTACCTCTGGACGACCGTTAAGCATGACGGGAAGCCGGCCTTTCTCGGCCTCCTGAGCCACTGGTGGGACCAGGGCGGCGCGGCCGACCTGACGCCCAAAAAGTAGCAGTCCTTTTTCACTGGACCAAGAGCATCCCCCTTTGGAGCCGACCATGACCCACTCGACGCAAGCGGCCGACGAAGCCCCTGGTGAATCGACGAACGCCGTCAGCCGGAGGGACGCGCTCTGCGCGGCGGCGGGGATGGTGGCGGCGGGAGGCCTGGCCGGGCCGCTCCAGGCGTCGGCGCCGGCCGCCGAAGCGGCGCGGGTGACGAAGGGCCGCATCAAGCAGTCGCTGGTTCACTGGTGCTATTCGAAGTATTGGGATGTGGAGGCGATGGCGAAGGTCGCCCGCGACCTGGGGTGCGTCAGCATCGAGCTGATCGCCGCCGAGCACTGGCCCACGCTGAAAAAGTACGGCCTCACGTGCGCCATCGGCAGCAGCCATGGGTTCGTGAAGGGGATGTGCAACCCCAAGTATCACGACGAGACGATCGCCAGGCTCCGCTCGCAGATCGACGCGTGCGCCGAAGGGGGCGTGCCCAGCGTCATCACCTTTACCGGAATGCGCGAAGACATCTCAGACGAAGCGGGGATGAAGCATTGCGTCGAGGGGTACAAGCAGGTGATGGCGCAGGCCGAGCGGAAGAAGGTCACGCTCTGCCTGGAGATGCTCAACAGCCGCGTGAACGTGACGATGAAGGGCCACCCCGGTTACATGGGGGACCATATGGACTGGTGCGTCAACCTGGTGAAAAAGGTCGATTCCGAGCGGATGAAGGTGTTGTTTGACATTTACCATGTCCAGATCATGGACGGCGACGTGATTACGCGGCTGCGCCAGTTCAAGGATCACATCGGCCACGTCCACACCGCCGGCGTGCCCGGCCGCCGCGAGCTGGATGACCAGCAGGAGATCAATTACAAGCCGATCATGGCGGCGCTGATCGACATCGGCTACCAGGGGTATGTCGGCCAGGAGTACATCCCGACGCGCGATGCCCTCGCCGGCCTGCGCGAGGCGGTCCAGGTTTGCGACGTCTGACGACGCCAGGTTGCAGGCACACTCCGTGTGCCGTCCGCTCCCCGCGTTCGGATGGTTTGGGTACGACGCAGACGCGGCACCCGCGGCGCGAAGAGCCACGGCACACGGAGTGTGCCTGCAACCGGCTTGCCGGATTTCGGGTGGACGAAGTCGCGGCGAGACGATAGAACGCCGGCATGCATACCAATCTGCTCCTATCGGTCGCTGTCGTCTTTGCGATGTCCGTCTCGGCCATGGCCGCGGAGGGCTCGGGCGAGAAGAAGGAGGCCGGCGAGAAGGGGGCGCTCTACCACGTCGTCTCGGTGAAGTTCAAGGAGACGGCCACCCCGGAGCAGATCAAGGCGGTCGAAGACGCGTTCGCCGCGTTGAAGACCAAGATCCCCGGCGTTGTGACGCTCCACGGCGGGGTCAACGTCAGCCCCGAGAAACACAGCAAGGGGTTCACGCACTGCTTCGTCCTGACCTTCGCCTCGGACAAGGATCGGGACGATTACCTCGTCCACCCCGCCCACAAGGAGTTCGGCAAGACCCTCGGCCCGGTCATGGCTGACGTGATGGTGCTCGACTTCTGGTCCAAAGAGTGACGCGGGGGAACGGCCGCTACTTCTCGGTCAGGGCGATCTGGCAATCGAAGGTCGCCGTCGGCTCGCCGTCCAGATGGCGGGTGCATTTCTCGCGGTAGAGCGCGGTGACTTTGTTCCGACCGAACCGCGCCTCGAGGCGCTCCAATGACGTGAGGCAGTCCGACGGGCTGGCCGCGCGGAAGCACCGCACAACCGATTCGCTCAGCTCGACGACCGCCTTCTGCTCTTCGGTCGCGGCGGCCGCCGGGGCGAGCACTTCGTACGTCATCACCGCTTCGGGCAACCCGACGACCTGAAGCGGTGCGATCGGCCGAAAGAGGAAGTCGGCCCCGCGCTCGCGGCAGAGCTCGACGGTTCGATCGGTGACGAGGTTCGCCGTGCCGGTCGCCTTATTCGCCGATTCCAGCCGGGCCGCCAGGTTCACGTAGTCGCCCAGAACGGTGTAGTCGCTCCGGTCGCGGCTGCCGGCATCCCCCACCACCATGCGGCCGGTGCTTACCCCCGCCCGCAACCCCACCGCCGGCAACCCGCGCACCGCCAGCCGCTGGTTAAATTCGACCAGCATCGCCTCGATCGCCAGAACCGTATGAATGGCATCCGGCGCGTGGTCGAGGTTCAGGGCGGGGGCGTTGAAGAAGAACATCACCCCATCACCCAAAAACTTGTTCACCAACCCGTTGTGAGCCGTGATGATCGCGCTGACCAGCCCCATGAATTCATTCAGCAGCGGGATGATCTGCTCACCCAGCCGATTGCTCATCGCCGTGAAGCCGGTCAGGTCGGTGAAGACGACCGTCATCTCCCGCATCTGCCCCTCCAGGGCCGCTTCACCCGGGTTCGCCAACACGTAATCGACCAGTTTCGGGTCAACGTACGTTTTGAACCGTCGGGTGACGCGGGCCCGCTCGCGCCCTTCGATGAACAGCCGCGTGAGCGTCCCGCCCGCCCAGGCCAGGCCGATTGCCGTCACCGGCCCGGCGACCCCGAGGATCAGGTTCCCGTAATCGAACAGGGCGATCGCGTTGAAGGCGAGGAAACCGGCGAGCAGGAGCGCCGCCGCCAGCGCGGACCACCGGGGCGAGAGCCCTCCAACGCACGCGGTCGCCGCCAACCCGCAGACGATCGTCGCCAGCGTGGTCACCCAACCGGGAAGGGTTCGCCACCCTTCATGCGTCAGGATCCCGTTGAGGATCGTGCCGTAGACGATGACGCCGGGCGCTTTGGGGTGGATGCTGGTCTTCCGAAGGTCCATCTGCGTCACGACCGCGCCGATGATGACCGCCTTGCCGTGGAGTCGATTGCGCAGCGTCGCCCGCTGCGAGGCAAGTTGCGCCGAGAGGCGATTGGCCTGGCTCGCCGCATTGCGCAATGCCCGGATGCTCCGGTACAGCAGGCGCTCGTTCCCGTCGGTGACGCTGGGGTCGTCCGGCGACTTGTCCAGCGGGATCTGCTGGCTTCGCAAGGCGGCGAACGCCTTTTCGATGATCGCCACCCGCGGCTCGGCGCTCTCGGCCGGCGGCGGCTTGGCGAGGAACTCGCCCACGTCCGCTTCGTTCGTGAAGCCGTAGACGCTGCCCAGGGCCAATCCGCCTGAAGGTTGTTGTCCACGATCGCCCGCCGGGTGCGGATCGTATCGTAAATGTCCAGGACCTGGACGTGCTGAAGGCGCTCGCCCCGGCCGGACCGGTCGAACATCGCCAATGGGTCGCTGGGCCCCGCCACGGGATGTCGTAGAGCATCGGGACATCCACACCCAGATTGGCCGAGTGATACGTCCGCGTCGGCAACGTGATGTCCGGCCGCGAGTGGGACGGGTCGCCGGGGATCGTCACGCCGGACGGCTCGATCCGCAGTCGTTCCAGCGGAACGTCCAGCATCATGCAGGCGAGCGCGAGCCCCATCTGCGGATAGGCCCTGCCACGATATTCAAAAAAAAGCGGCACCGACCGGACCACGCCGTCGGCTTCCGGCAGGTAGTCCACCAGGCCCGTGGCGGCCGCGTTTGCCAGCAGCCGGGGCAGGGGGATCGATTCGTCGGCGGCGGTGTTGAGCGCGCGGAGCCCGGGGGGAGCAGGCATTCCAAAGCGTTTCAATGCCCGCGCCGATCGCTCGGCTTCGAACTCGCTCAGGGTCGCCCGCAGCGCCGGGCTCTTCATGGAGACTTCGCTGTCGGTGTGGGGCAGCAGGGCACGAATGATCTGCTCGGCGCCCGGCTCTGAGTCGCCTTTGGCGGCGGCCGCGTCAAATGCCGCCCGGACACGTGCCCGGACCGCCTCATGCCGCGCCTTGGGCCAGGCTCGTGTCACCGCCGCCGAGATCTGCTCGTCGGGCAGGGCTCGCGCGGGCCCGCCTTGAGCGCGGCGACAACGGCCGCCACCTCGCACTCAGGGTCGGCTTCGAGCGCGCGGCGCGCTTCGACCTCAAAGGGCAGCGGAGGCGCGGGCTTCTTGAATGTCAGGGAGAAAGGGATCAGCACGTTCCCCATGCGGCCGATCGACTCGGCGAAGGCCCTGTCGTCATCCTGCGGCAGGCACGGGGTGGGCTGACCGGCCGTGTTCGCCAGAATGGCGCCGACAGCCGGTTCCGGCGCGGGGCCGGGAGCCGGCGGCGTATCGGCCGGGGGGGATGCGGCGGCGGGTTGCGGCGGCGTCACCGGCGTGGGGCCGGGCATCGGGACGAACTCCACTTTCTGCGGGTCGGTGAAGAGGATGTCGGTCGCGATCGCCTTGGGCCCGGCCGCGGCGATCTCTTCCATGATGTCGGCCAGCACCCTCCGCGGCCAGGGCCAGCGGCCGATCGCTTCGATCGCCCCGTCGTCGATGTCCACCTCGACGATCTGATCGCTCGGCGGCGGGGTGAAATATTGGCAATGGGCGGCGCGCAGGTCGTAGAAATATCGATCGAGCGGCGCGAGCACGCCCGCCCAATCCGCCAGCGACGTGGTGCCGGCCAGCAGCGCCCCCAGGGCCAGGGTGCCGATCCGGGCCGTGCCGCCAATCTTCGGTCGTCGCAAGCGTCGCAACATGGGTGGAGTCGCGGAGGGACATCATTGGCCGCGTCGGCCGCTCAGGTCGTTGTCAACGCCGCGGTTGCGGCCGCGTCGCGGTGTCGGTCTCAATCAGCGCCCGGGCGGCCGCCACCTTGTCTTCGAATCGGTTGAACGCCGGCACGAACCGTACGTTCAGGTGGCCCGACCAGAGCTGTGCCAGAAGCTCGCCGTTGGCCACAGCGGCGTCGGCGTCCTCGAACCGGCAGGGGTTGGAGCCATCGCCGTCATAGAGCCCCAGCGCCGCCGAGGTCTGGAGGCACAGGACCTGGTCGTACCGGGCAAGCTGCGAGTCGTAGGTGGTCCCCAGGTCTTGCCAGTAGGCGTCGGCGCCGTCGGGCCAGTAGGCGGCGCCGTCGATGGTCCCGCGATCGAGCAGGAGCGCCTTACCGGGGTTCTCGCCGGCCAACTGTTCCTCCTGATCGCGCTGGAGCCGGAAGATCCGCCGCTGGACCTCGCGCCGGCCGCCGGGCTCGAGCCGGTCCCATCGGGTCCCCAGGGCGGTGTACACCTGGCTTGCCGCCTCAGGGACGCGGACGAAAAGCTCGGGCTCGCAGAGTGCGATGGCCGACGAAATGGCCGTCTTGCCAGCCCCCGGGCCACCGGTCAGAACGATGCGCCGGTTTTCAGGCATTCACAAGAATGTAACCGGTGGGCGGTAGGAACGGGAGCGGACGGGGGGAAGGCGAATGGTAAATGCTGAAGGCTGAAGGCTGAAGGCTGAAGGCTGAAGGCTGAAGGCTGAAGGCTGAATGCGGAGTGATCGCGAGAAAGCGTCAGGCGAGCCGCGACCGTGACAGACTGTCGAAAAACTGGTAACAGCGACGTGACGACCGCCGTTTTTGAGCGAAAAACGAAGCATTTGCTGGCATCTTTGGGGTTTTTGGACAGTCTGGTAAAGCAGCGGTCTGCGCCGTGGGGCGCGAGGTTTTAGATTGGAGACAGGCCAACTCCCAGGTGCGCGTACGGAAGCGGGGCGCGCCGGTCGGGCGCGAGTCGCTCCTCCGGCCGGGCAGTCGCCGAGTACGGCGACTGCCCGCGTCCTGACGGGCGCGGCTCGTACGAGCGGTTCGAGCGGCGGTCAGAAACGGTGGAGCGGCCGCCGGTTCTCAAAAGAGCGGGGGGCGGCCGAGGGAGCGGCGGATGGTGGAGAGTTGGCCGGCGTGCATCGTCCAGTGCAGGGCCATGAAGGCCAGCATCTCGCCCGTGGTGTGCCAGCGCGGGCTGGGGCGGGCGGCGGGCTGGGCGAGGAAGTCGTCCGTCGCGGCCGCGGTCTTGGCGATGAGCACGTCGCGGTGGGCCAGGGCGAGGGGGAGCAGGATCGCGGTGTCGCCAAAGCTAGCGGCCTTGGGAGCGTCGGCGTCGCGGCCGAAGCGGGCTTCGAAGCCGTCGGGTAATGCCGGCAGCGACGCGGGGTCGGCCTTGAACACGAATGTCGCGACGCGGCGGTCCGACGACGCCAGGTGGCCGAGGAGCCACGCGGCGCAGTTGGCCTCTGGCGTCGGGCGATGAAGCGATTCCTCGGGGGTCAGGTCGTGGGTGAACGCCTCCACCATCGAGCGAGAGGCTTTCAATCCGAAACAGATCACGTCTTGAGCGGTCGGCATGTGAGTTCCGTGGGTTAGGCGGCGACGGTCGTGCCGCGGACATTCAGTTGCCTTTGATCGTAGGCCCGGCCGGAGGGCCTTGCGTCGATCGCGCAAGGCAATGGGGCGCCGGAAGCGCCGCGCGGGGCGGGGCCGTCTTTTGTGGCGATACGTGTTCTGACCAGCGGCCCGAAAGAAATGTAGGGCCTGGTTCACCGCGTCGCATCACGCGGTGGCGTGGTCAACCGCCCCGATGCCTCGACGGGATACCGCCGAAAAACAGGGCCAGAACTCGCCGTGCGGGCCGAAACTTTCGCGATTGCACTGACGACGACGGCAGGTAGATTAGTCGGGCTGCAAACGCCTGACCCCGGGCGGGGAACAGCTTACTTTTGCATCTGGTCGTGCATGGCCCAACCCACGGGCGGCGGCCCGGCGATGGCCTGCGAAGGGCCTCACCGACGTACCCTCGGAGCGCTGATCGTGAACCCGGACACTCGAAAGCTTACGGTGCGCTACGCGCTGATCCTGGCCGCGACGGCGGCCGTCTCTATGCCCGTCGTTTCCGAACTCCTTCGGGCCGACCGCGCTCCCGAGCCCGCCCGCGCCGTTGCACCGACCGCGGCGTCGGCCGACGATCGGGCCGCCGGCGCGGTCATCTCGGCCGCGACGCCGAACCAAGCCCACGCCGCGCCCGCGATACCTGCCAACGTTCCGCTGGCGTCGCCCGCGCCAACGCCCGTTCCAGCGCCCATTCCCGCGCCAACGCCGGTCCCCGCGCCGACGCCGGTCCCCGCGCCAACGCCGGCGCCGTCACCCGCGCCGATCCCGACACCCGTCCCCGCCCCCGTTCCGGCTCCCGTGCCGGCGCCGACGCCGTCGCCCGTGCCGGCCCCGGTGCCTGCTCCGGCGCCGGTCGGCTGCAGCACCGCCCGCCGCGCCAACGTTTGCCGCCGCGCCAACGACCGGCCCCGTGGCGACCACCGGCCCATCCAGCCCGGATGGGAACAAAGTCATCATCAGCGTCGGCGAAGACAAGGTGACTGTTGATGACTTCAATGCGTTCGTGGATGACCTGCCGCAGCAGGACCAGGCCATGGCGCGCGGCCCCGGCCGCCGGGAGCTGGCGGACTACCTCGTGAAGATGAAGCTGCTGTCGGCCGAGGCGAAGAATCGCAGGCTGGAGGATGCGCCCAAGGTCAAGCGGCAGATTGAGTCTGTTCGCGACCAGGTGCTGGCGCAGGCGCTGATCAACAGCGTCAAGGACGATGTGGACGCGTCGGCGGTCAAAAAGTATTACGATGAGCACAAGGCGGACCTGGAGCGGGTGCATGCCCGTCACGTGCTGATCCGCACGCCAGGCTCGCGCGTCCCGCAGGACCCTTCGCGCAAGGAACTGAACGAAGAGCAGGCGAAGGCCAAGGCCGAGGACGTCGCCAAGCGGCTCAAGGCGGGAGGCGACTTCGCCAAGATCGCCCGCGAGGAGTCGGACGACACCGGCTCGGGCGCGGACGGCGGCGACCTGGGGAGCTTCACCCGCGCGCGAATGGTCGCCCCGTTCTCGCAGGCGGCGTTCTCACTGAAGGAAAACGAGATCAGCGCCCCCGTCAAGACGCCGTTCGGCTGGCACATTATTCAGGTTCTGGAACGGTTCGACACCCCGGAGAAGCTGGCCGATCCGATCAAAGCGCAGCTCGCGCCCAGAAGACGACGGAACTGATCGACATGCTTCGTAAGGCCCACAAGGCCGATATCGACACTGGGTTCTTCGGGCCGCCGATGCCTGTAGAGCCGCAGCCGGGCGCGGCGGCCAGCGCGCCGGCGAAGAAGCCGTAAGCGGGCAAAAGAAATCGCAAATCCGAAGCACGAAACCCCAAGGAAGAGATCAAGGGAACGCGGTAAGGAAGAAAGCGGAAGGCATCCGGATCGGACGCCTTCCGTTTCTTTTTTTTGCGCGTTCGGTTGTGCCGGATGCGGGCGATCACGCGGCCGCGTCGGTCCACTCGCGGTTCTGTTCCTTCAGGCGCCGATCACTTTTTCATCAGCGCGTCCAGGCTGCCGAACAGGCCGTCCTGTTCGTCGTTGATGCCGGCGGTGAAGAAGATCGTGTGGCTGGTGGCGAACGAGTCGCCGAGGCTCAGGGCCAGAGGCCGCTGATGACGATCGGTTTCCCATTCGCGCCGTCGAGCGTGCCGTCGAGCTTCCCGGTCTTGTGATTGAAGGCGAGGATCTCGCCGCTTCCGAACTGTCCGACCAGCACGTCGCCCGCGAAGGCCCCGAACGTGCGCGGCGCTCGGGAGACGCCCCAGGGGGCGTTCATCGCGGCGGTGTGCTGATAGTGGCGAATGAGGCGGCCGCCGGCGTTGAACTCGGCGACATAGCCGAGCCCCGCGCCGTGCGTCTCATCGTGGGCGCCGGTCGCACGGGCCGCATAGGTCACGAAGAGCTTCCCATCGACGTTTTGAACGTTGAACGGCGTGAACCCGTTCGGAACGGTCGGGTCGAGGAACTTGCCGAACTCGGTCACGCGGTGGAAGTGGGTGTCGAACACATCCACCTGCCCGGTGCCGAAATTCGCGGCATACAAGTAGGGGACCCCGCCGACCGTCGCCGCCGCGAGGCCCTTGTACAGCGAGTTGGCGCTGCCGGTGTAAGTGACGACTGCGTTGTTTAGCGAGACCGCCGGATTCCACGCCGAGATCACCCCGTCCTCCGACGCGAAGACGAAGACGGCGGCGCCCGACTTGCCGCCGCTGCTGAAGTTGAAGTTCGTCCCCTGCTTCAGGAACGCCTGCCCCGTCGGCGCCCCCGGGCCGTTGCGGCCGGGGATCCGCACCACCAGCGGCACGGGCGACCCGGTGCCGAAATCGTACAGTGTGGACAGCCCCGTCCCATTGTCCGAGACCCACGCCGCGCCGGCGGTGTCGTCGGCCGAGACGCCCCACGGGTTCACTAGGTTCTTGTCGATGTGATCCGCCGGCACTGCGCCGTCGGAGACGAGGTTGTGTTGGACGAAGAGCGTCGCCGACATCAACTGGCGGCCTTCCAGCGTCTCGATGAGCGACGCGCGGCACAAGTTCTTCCCGACCATGGTGGCTCCCTGTTTGGGTGTGTGAGGCCCTGCGTGGCCCGAGGCATACGGCCTCCGGGCCGATGACGCCGTCACGGTAGGTGGGTTCAATTTATTGCTGCAAAGATTGCAGAAACGGCGGCCGCCAAGAAAGGCGCCGGTGGTCGCCTTCCGCAATCACCAAGGCGCGGCGTGACGCGGCCGAGGTTACGGGAGGTAGTAGAGCTTATAGCCGTTCGACTGGGTGACGATGATCATCTCGTCCCAGCGGGCGAACGTGGCCGAGCCATCGGTCAGGCCGACGCACAAACCGTCCGGTGGCGGCGCGAGCCGCTGGCCCGCCGGGTATTCGCGATAGGTGGAACGGACGTGCGGGCAGACCGAGGGCGTGTTGTTCCCGTTGGAGTCCCAGCACCAGCAGGTCCAAAGGGTTTGCGAACTGGGGGAGAGGCGCTGGCCGGAGCGCCGGGGGCTGCGATAGGTTGTGATCCCGTTGGTGATCAGATCGGCCCGCCCGCCCCAGTAGACCCAGCCGACGGTGCAGTCATTGGGGTATGTGGCGGCCGCCCCGTACCCCTTCGAGTAGCCGGGCGACGTCGGCGACCCGGGCACGCCGAAATCATCAATGTCGGCGTACCCGGCCAGCACGCTCTGGCAGGAGTTGATGTGGCCTATCGCGGGGTTCGCCTGGACGAGGGGCTGCCAGCATGACGTGTAGCTGAGCCACGTATAGTCGTCCGCCTTCGCAGCAGGGCTTTGCAGGCGCCCGACCGGCCAAGCGTCGTTATCCTCCGAGGCATATTGGAGACATGCGCGGGTGAGCTGACGGAGGTTGCTCATATCAGTGGCCCGGCGCGACTGCTCCCGCACGCTTGAGATGACCGGGAGCAGGATCCCGATCAGGAGCGCGAGGATGCCGATCACCACGATGGCTTCAACGAGGGTGAACCCCAGGGTGAACCCTGGTCGAACGATGGATCGGTCGCGTTGAGACATGGCGGGCCATTCCCTCGTCGGGCGACAAACCGATGGCTGTTAGCGATTCGTAAGATCGTTTCGGCGGCCGCTCCCGGCGGCGGAGTTCGATCCGAACCACTTTTTCAATCTATCACCGTTCTCGGCGAAAGTGGGTGCCCGGGTTGTTAAACTTGTGCTCCGATGGCCCGTCGCTTCGGCGGCCGCTTGGGTCAACGGGGTCGTGGACGCACGGCGATTCTGGCCAGAGTTAGACCGTTGTTTCTGAATCTGACCCTCCATTCTGCAAAGTTTGCAGGCCGCGCGGCGTCTCTTGATTGAAACGTAGGATTTGGGCCGCCCTCACTCCCGGCCCCGTCGCGCCGCGCGATATCGCGGGGGCGGCGCGGGGCGCTATCACGGTCTGCGCGGCGGATCGATCTGCGTGACCCGACCGGGCAATGGGGCCGCCCACACGCCCGATCGCGAGCTTTGCGAAGGGCGTTTTAACTCCGCCTTGGATTCTCGTCCTCCGAGACCACCATGACTCTTCGGCGCCGGTTCCTGATTCATAACCTGGGCCTGGTCGGCATGTTGCTGATTGCCGGCGGCATTTCGGCCTGGCGGCTCGAGGCGCTTCGGGAAGAAGTTGACCTGCCGCGCAGCGCCTATGCCGAGCTTCGCAATGTCGCCGGGATCGCCGTCAACCTGGGGACGGTGCGCGGCCTGCTCGCGGCGCCGGTGGAAAACCGGGACGTGCTGGTCAGGCACTTATCTGAAGTGATTGGCGCGATCGATCAGTTTATCCGGATCGGACAAGGGTACGGGGACGCGGCCGCCGCGGACGCGTCGATGCGCCAGGCCTATGGCCCGATCAACGCATCGGCCGCGTCGGCGCGGGAGCGGCTTCAGACCATCCTCGATCGGGTTCAGGGAGCGCCGGCCGCCGCGGCTTTGCCGATTTCCCCCACGGCTTTGCCGATTTCCCCCGCGGCTTTGCCGTTGTCCCCCGCGGCTTCGGTGTTGCCGGTCTTGGCTTCGCCTTCGCCGAGTTCGGCTTCGCCAGGCGCATCGGCCGCGTCGAGCGCGGCGCTTCGCGATCAGGCCGACCTGGCGATCGCCGACATCGACCGCGTCGCGGATGACTGTGTCCGGTTTATCGGTGCGCGCAATCGGGCCGCGGCGGACCGCGTGGCGCTCAACCTGACGCTGATCGGCGTGATGTCGATGGTTGGCATCCTGGCGGCGGCGGGGCTCGGCTTCGGGCAGGACCGGCTGGTCATGGTTCCGTTGCAGCGGCTGCGCGACGGGGTCGCCCGAATCTCGGGTGCCCAGTTCGGCGAGGCGATCGACCCGCCGAGCATGGGCTCGACCCGGGAGTTCCAGGATCTGGCGGCCGATTTCAACCGGATGGCCAGGGAGCTTGACGGCTTCTACAAGCGTCTGGAAGACCAGGTCCGCGAGAAGAGCCGGGAGCTGGTCCGGTCCGAGCGGATGGCGAGTGTCGGGTTCCTGGCGGCGGGCGTGGCGCATGAGATCAACAACCCGCTGAACGTCATTTCGGGCTATGCCGAGCTGACCGGCCGCCAGCTCGAGGCGGATCGACTGCCGCTTGGCGAGGCCGGCGCGGACGAGGCGCGGGAGAGCCTGCGGGTGATTCGCGACGAAGTGTTTCGCTGCAAGGAGATCACGGAGAAGCTTCTTTCCCTTTTGCGCGACGGCAAGGAGAGCCGCGAGCCTTTGGACCTGTGCGGCGTCGTGCGCGACGTCGCGAGCATGACCCGCGGGCTGAAGGACTACCGCGATCGACGGGTGAGCCTGGAGATCGACGACTCCGGCCCGCTGGAGGTGCAGGCGAACCTGACGGAAATGAAGCAGGTGCTGCTGAACCTGACGATCAACGCTTTGCAGTCGGCCCCGGCGGAGGGCGGCGAGGTGAGCATTGAGGCGCGTTGCGCGGGCGACTGGGTGGTGCTGGCGGTGCGCGACAATGGCCAGGGGATGGTGCCGGAAGTGCTTCGGCATGTGTTTGAGCCGTTCTTTACCGCCCGGCGGGCCGACCGGGCCGGGAGCGCGCGAGGGACGGGGCTGGGGCTCTCGATCACGCATGCGATCGTGGAGAGCCATGGCGGGCGCATCAGCGCCGAGAGCGCCGGGCCCGGCAAGGGCGCCCGTTTCACGGTCCGGCTTCCGGCGCGGTTCCGTGCCGCGGCGCCGGCTTGAGCGGGTCAAGGGCCGTTGGGAAAGGCGACCGGGGGGTCGGGGCTGGCTACGTCGGAGGTTGCACCATGAAACAGATTCGCGGCCCGATCGGGCAGCCGGTCTTGCTGGTAGAAGACGAGGCCCGTCTTCGCGAGATGCTCGTCCGGGCGATGCGGGAGATGGGCTTCCAGCCGACCGGCGTCGCGTCGGCCGAGCAGGCGCAGCGCCTGCTGGAACGCCAACCCTTCCCCGTGCTGATCGTGGACCTGAACCTCCCTGGCCAGAGCGGGCTCGATCTGCTTAAGCACGTGCGGCAGCACTACCCGTTGTCCCAGGGGATCATTCTGACCGGGTTCGGCGACCTCGACGCCGCGCGGCGGGCGATCCACCTCGACGTGGTCGATTTCCTGACCAAACCGTGCGCCCTGGGGGACCTGGAGATCGCGCTGGGCCGCGCGTTCCAGCGTCTTTTGCAGGCCCAATCGCCGCTGGTCGGGCCGTCCTTGCCCAGCCCGGAGGAGCTTCGCCCCGGCGAAGATGAAGAAAGCGGCGAAGACGACGAGGCATCGCCCGCGGCCGCCGACGGCTACGGCGACGGTTCCAACAACGGCCCGCACGAGCCGAACAGGCGCCGCCGGGGATTGGAGTTCCCGCCGCGCGAGGGGAGCGAGGCGCTGTCGATGGAAGCGGTGGAGCGTCAGACGATCATGGCGATCCTCGAGCGCCACGGCGGCAACCGCGCCGCCACGGCGTCCGAGTTGGGGATCAGCATCCGCAAGCTTTACTACCGGCTCGCCCAGTACCAGAAGCAGGCGGCCGCTTCGGAATGAACGCGTCGCTCTCCAACGCCGCGAATGCCGGTGTGGGGTCCGGACGGGAGGCGTCGATCGGCGCCCCGTCTACCGGCGACGCAATCGCCTCCCGTGCGGACCTTCGCACTCAAACGGCGCGATGCAGCCGGAAGGTCCGCACGGGAGCGCGGGCGCACGCGAAGCGATCGCCTCAACCGACTGCTCCGGTTGGGGCCCTGCACCCGCGGCTTTCGACGGGCTCCGCGGGCTAAGTTCAGGCGGGGGCCGACAGCGTCGCAGTCGCCTCGGCCGGCTGCGCATCCGGAGGCTGCGGCAACACCCCGGTCACGAGAAAGAACAAGCCGAAAATCCCCAGGGCGATACCGACGTACCAGAACGCTTTGCGGCGCGTCAGTGCGCGATCGCGCTGATCGCGATGCCGACCTGGAACAGCGTGACCGACTTGGCGATGACCTTGTGGTGCTTGAAGTCGTCGCGGGACTCGGCCTCTTTGGCCTTCGCCTCGCGCTGGATCTCGGCTTGCTCTTTCTGATACTTTTCGCGCAAGGCCACATCGGTCGGGCTTGCGGGCTTTCCAGCCACTTCGTGGGCGTCGATCCGCGTCTCGATAATGGCCGCCTTGATCGACTTCGCCTGGTAAAAGCCCCATTGATCCGACGCCTTGATCTGGTTGATCATCGCGTCGTTCGCGTGATCGCCGGAAAGCAGCCCGGCCGTCGCGGCCAGCGCGGCGAGCAAAGCCGCCGTGAGTGCGACGCCGGATATCCATCGTTCCGGGGCGTGGTGCGCATGCTCGTGCAGGTGTTCTTCGACGTGCTCGGTGTTCGATTCGAATTCTTCCATGGCGGATTGGTCCCAGGAGGTTTTGCGGTGGCCCCGGACGCTCGCGGCGCTGCGCGCCGCTCCCGGGCCATAGGCGGAGCACTTTACAGCCTTTTCGGTTCACTGCGCCAAGTCATCAATTCTTTGCCGCTTCGGAGCATGTCCCGGCGGAGGGTGATGACGATCGTCAGCGACCCTGGCCCGATCGGGGCGGCGGCCGGCCCCCCGTGCCACTCAAGCCGCTGCCTTTTGAACAATTCGAGGACGCGCAGCCGCTTGGGCTCAGGCAGGTTTGCGACCCATCCATCGGGGGTCGTGTTCATCGCTTTGAACAGCTCGGAAGGGTCGAGCCAGCCGGAGACCAGCGCCGGCATCACGCCCTCGGGGTCGGCGGCCGCCAGGGCTTCGATCGAATGCTGGCCGCCGTTGGAGATCGTCAGGTAGACCGTGTGGCCGCGCTGGACGGCGTCCATGTAGAAGACGGGCTTGGCGTCATCGGCGAAGACGGCGCGCGTCACCTTCCCCGCGCCGATGTCATACTGTTCGAGCTCGGTCGTGCTTTTCTTTCCCATGCCGTCCTTCTGTTCCTCGGCGATCAACGTGGAGACGTCGGCGACCACCGAGCGGAGCTCGGGGATGAACTTGACATCACGGGGGTATTGGAGAACGAGGTAGAAGGTCAGCAGGGGCGGTTCGGGATGATCCGCCGCCGGCGCGGCATTGGCGGCCGGGGCAACCGTCATCGCCATCGTCGTGCCGCCGCTGCTCCGCACCAGCGAGAAGGCCTTGGACGCGGCCGCGGCGATCCGTCGTTTCCGCGCCGGCTCGGCGCGGTCGGGCACGCTGTCGATGAGCGACGCGATCGAAGCATCGGTAATCCCCGGCGCGATCTCGGCGAGCGAAGCGGCGACATCCGCGCGGAAGATGCAGCCGGGCGGCAGCCCTGGCCTGGGGTAGCGGCCGCCGGCGGGGGCCTTAAACGGGTCAAAGGTGATGGACGCGCGCAGGTCGGTCGATTCGGGCACTTGCGACACCGACAGCTCCATCCGATCGGTCGCCCGCACGAAGTCGGAGAAGGCCCGTGCGCCCTGCGCCCGATTGGGGTCGCCGGAGGCGGCCTTTCTGTCGCTGTCGGCAAGGAACGATTCAAACTGCTTCGGGTTGCGCTCGCGCATCGTTTTGAGGTCCGCGCGGGCTCGAGCGACCAAGCCGTTGTTCGCGTAAGCGTCGGCCAGGAGAAGGTCATCAACGGCGGCGATCGCCTCGGGCGGATAGCCGAAGAGCAGGTTGGAATGCGTCCGCCGGAACCCGATTTTTTCGCCGACCACGATCGTGTCGGGGTGACCCGCGAGGGCGACGCCGCGCATATCGGTAAAGGTGTGCATCAGCGCGACGCCCGGCTTTACCGGCAGCACGAACCCGGCCGCCTGCTGTCCTTGATCGGGGCTCTTGGTGTCGAAGATCGCAAAGCCGACGGGCCGATCGGGCGCGACGCCGTCGCGGCCGATGAATTGGAAGGTTGAGTCGATCCCCTCGGGCGTCAGGAACGCCGGCAGCTCAAGGTCCGCCGCCTTGGCCAGCTCGGCCAGCGCGTCAAGCGACCGGATCGACATCAGCGCGATCGGGCTCGCCGGAGAGGCCGGCGGTCGCTCGGCGGCCGCCGACTGATTCGCCGGGACGAACGAGGCCCCGATCGTCAGCGCGGCCAAGAGCAATGTCGAGACGGCATGGCGTGATGAGCGAAAGGCATATCGCATGGGTTGGCTCCCCGAATCAAATGACTTGAGCGGCTCGACGCGGACAAAATCGTTTCGCCCTGCCCAGGTGGCGGCATCACTCTAACCGCAGACGGGGCGGGGAATGAAGTCCCACGCGGACTGATGAAGTCGAAGGATGAACGGGATAGGCGGATTTTTCGAATGTCCGCAATGTTGGGACGGTGGGGCGGTATTTGATTACGGTTGAGCGCGGGCGAGCGTCGTACGATCCGTCACGCCTGGCGCGGCCGGTTCCACTTCCACGGGAGAATCTGATGCGCGCTTCTTTTGCCGTCCTGCCGTTGCTGTCCGCGTTGTTTGTACTGGCGCCCGCCGCATCCGCGGCAGACACTGGTGGGCACGCAGCAACACCAGGTAGTGACAGTGTCGGTGCGCACGGGACGATGACGCTCGATGTCTGGCCCGGGAAGGCGCCGGGGGAGACGGGGCAAGTCGGCCCTGAGCAGTGGTCGGGGAAGAAGGTCACGAACGTGACGCACCCGACGCTCCAGGTGTTTCGGCCGGAGAAGGACAAGGACACCGGCGTTGCGATCGTGGTCTGCCCAGGCGGCGGCTACAAGAGCCTCATGATGGATTACGAAGGGGAGGACGTCGCGCGGTGGCTCAACACGATCGGCGTGACAGGGATCGTCCTGAAGTACCGCGTGCCCGCGCCGGAAGGGATGCCGAAGTATGCGCCGGCGCTCCAGGATGCGCAGCGCTCGATCGGACTGGTGAGGTCGAAAGCGAAGGAGTGGGGGATCGATGCCGGGCGCGTCGGCATCCTCGGCTTCTCCGCCGGTGGGCACCTGGCCTGCGCGGCCAGCACGAACTTCGACAAGCGGAGCTACGATCCGATCGACTCCGCCGACAAGGAGAGCTGCCGGCCCGACTTCGCCGTCGTCGTCTACCCCGGCGGCGTGCTGGAGAAGGGGACGGACCAGCTCTCACCCGAAATCCACGTGACGGGCCAGACGCCGCCGGCCTTCATTGTCCAAGCCCATGACGATCGGGTGAACTCCGAGAACAGCGTCTATTACTACCTCGCCCTTAAAAAAGCCGGCGTGCCCGCCGAGCTGCACATCTATTCCGCCGGCGGCCACGGCTTCGGAATGAAGCAGACCGACAAGCCCGTCGCCACCTGGGCGGATCGTCTCGCCGAATGGATGCGAAGCCGCGGCGTGCTGAAGGCGAACGGGTAGCGGTTTTCTCGTGTAGAGACCGCACCGCGGCCGCAGGCAATGCAAATCCTTGGAGCGATGCTCCCTCGCCCAAGCGACAGGTGCTGCGCGGACCGCGTGCGGCCCGAAGTCGCCCGAATCGCTTGTCCCGTAGTCTAAAAAGTATTGACCGGTCATTCTCTTTCGGAGGGCCCATGAAGCACGTTCCACCCCTGCTCCTGTCGCTCGGCTTTTGCTTAGCGCTCGTGGCGCCGACGGTGCTCCTCGCCGGCGACCCTGTCGCCGTGACGCCAGTTGCGGCGGCGCCTCCGAAGGGGGAACTGACCAGGTACACGTTCGACCAGAGCAAGATTTTCCCCGGGACGACGCGCGAGTATTGGGTCTACGTGCCGCGTCAATACGACGCCTCGAAGCCCGCCTGCGTCCATGTCAATCAGGACGGCGTGCAGTTCAACGCGCCCGAGGTGTTTGATCGCCTCATCGCGGAAGGGTCGATGCCGGTGACGATCGGCATCTTCGTGCGGCCGGGCGAGATGAAGCCGAAAAGCAAAGACGCCCTCTCTCGCTACAACCGCAGCTACGAATATGACGGCCTGGGCGATGCCTATGCCGCGTTTTCTCCTGGACGAGCTTCTGCCGACGATCGAACGGGAGCGGAAGCTTAACCTGTCGCACGAGGGGAACGACCGCTCCATCGGCGGGTCGAGCAGCGGTGCGATCTGCGCCTTCACGGCGGCCTGGGAGCGGCCGGACGCGTTTCGCCGCGTTTTCAGCTCGATCGGCACGTTCGTCGATCTTCGCGGCGGCAATGTCTATCCGACGCTCATTCGCAAGGTCGAGCCGAAGCCGCTGCGCATCTTCCTGCAGGATGGGAGCTCCGACCTGAACATCTACGGCGGCGACTGGTGGATGGCCAACCAGTCGATGGAGCGGTCGCTCACCTTTGCCGGGTACGAGGTGAATCACGTCTGGGGCGACGGCGGCCATAACGCGAAACAGGCGACGGAAGTCTTCGCAGACGCCATGCGCTGGCTTTGGAAGGATTACCCGGCGCCGATCTGCGCGGGACTGGGGTCGCCGCAGCTCCAGGAAATCCTGATCCCCGGAGAGGGGTGGAAGGTGGCGGCCGAGGGGTACGGGTTCACCGAAGGCACGGCCGCCAACGCGAAGGGCGAAGTCTTCTTCAATGACATCCCCAACAGTAAGACGTATCGGATCGGGCTGGATGGCAAGGTGGCGATCTTCGTCGAAGATTCGAAGAAGGGGAACGGCCAGGCGTTTAGCCCGGACGGCCGCCTGGTTGCGGTCGCTGAAGGGGCGAAGCAGATCATCGCCTACGCGCCCGACGGGCAGCCGACCGTAGTGGCGTCAGGGTTCCAGGGAAATGACGTTGTCGTCCGCGCGGACGGAGGCATGTTCGTCACCAACCCGGCCGGCCATCTTCCGAGCAAGGTCTGGTACATCAGCCCGAAGGGCGAAGCGAAGGTGGTTGATGAGGGGATCAAGTTCGCGAACGGGGTGGCTCTGTCGCCCGATCAGTCGCTGCTCTATGTGGACGATTGGCGGTCGCACTGGGTCTACAGCTTCGAGGTTCAGGCGGACGGCACGCTCGCCCACAAGCAGAAGTACTTCCACCTTCATGCCCCGGACACCGCCGACGACAGCGGGGCCGACGGGATGCGAGTCGATCGGGACGGGCGGCTTTACGTGGCGACATGGATGGGGATTCAGGTGTGCGATCAGGCCGGCCGCGTCAACTGCATCCTCCCAACGCCCAACGGGCGAGTTGCGAATCTTTGCTTTGGCGGGGAGAACTTTGACACGCTCTTCGCCGCGTGTGGCGACAAGGTTTACAAACGGAAGGTGAAGGTGAAGGGCGCCAACGCATTCGAGGCGCCGTTCAAGCCGGCCCCTCCGAAACTGTGACGGCACGGCGTCGCGAAGGCGCCTTGGTCGCGCCGGGGGACGCTTCGTCCGCTGGTGAGACTTAGGAATTGCTTGCGCTGAATTCCTCGAACCTTAACGACTGATTCAATCGTAACGTCTATTAGGCTTTCGGGCGTGGGCTGACGGACGTTTCCACGGCGAAGTCGGGAGGCTTGCGGTAGAAACAACCTGTTCGGCGCGCTCGCGTTGGCCGATGGCGAGTGGGAGAGAAATCCACTTGACCGAGCAGGTCGTATCCTATCGGCGCGTTCAAGTGGCTCGGTTTTGGGCGGCGGACGCTTGCGGCCGCGAGGGCTGTTGGCGGCCGGCGCATCTACTTCGGTTACGGGTTTGCCGATAAATCCGTGTTGTGGCAAGATAGCCGCGGCGGATTGGTAAGTAGGATCACAGCGATCGTGGCCGTTCGGGCACCTGAGGCCACTTCGGAGACGGGAAACGCCGGATGTTGTTGCAAACGAACAGCTACATTGTTCCTAAAGATCGTCGCGGTGAGCACTTGCGGCTCCTGCGGCGGTTTCGACAGACGCTGGCGCGGCTCGGCTGCGATCATTTTGAAGTCTATGAGCAGGCCGGGGCGAACTGGAGCGGGGTCGATTCGACCGGACGCTTCGTGCAGATCATGAGGTTCCGGGACCGTCGCCATCAACTCGCCGTGCAGGCCGCCGAGCGGCAGGACCCGGCCGCACAGAACGTGATCGCCGAGTTCTGCAACCTGATCAATTTTCCCTACCAGCAGCAGCAGGGGCTCTTCGCGGTCGGATTTTACAACAGCGTCCTCCCGATTGCTTCTCTCCGCCAGGGCGGGATGCGGCTCGCGCAGAGTGAGGATGAAGAAGCCGTCGGCATGGACGAGGCGGCCGCCGAGGAAGGCGACTTCATCGAAGCGCCCGTCGGTGATGAAGGCTTCCTCCCCGAGGAGGGAGTCGAAGAAGAGGTCGCCGCGGCCGACGAAGAGCACGCGACGGCGGAGCACGAAGTCGGCGACGACCATGAGCTTGCTGGCGAGCATGAAGCCGATGGCGATGAGGAACCTCAGGCCGCGCACGACGACGCTGATGAGTCTGACGATGAAGATGCGGCGCTGCCGCTTACGCTGGGCGCCGCCCAGACGGGGCACGTTGGGGGCCTGCGGCTCGCTCAAGCCGAGGAGCACCCGCACCTTGATGCGGAGGGGACGCATGCCCACCCCTCGGCGGCCGATAATCTTGCGGCCGAAGCCGAGCCGGCCGTCGCGCTGGACGATACGCACGAGCTAAGTGAATCGGAACGGGTCGAGGTTGAGAACGGCACGTCGCATTCGCCCGCCGCTCCAGGCGCTGACGCCGCTCACGCTCACGCCGCCGAAGCGGAACTGGCGGATGAAGACCTGGACATCGTCTTCGAAAGCTTGCCGGACGAAGGCGAGGAAGACGTAGAGCAAGATCTGGCGGCCGCCGCCCATGGCGCACCGGACGAACACGCGGTGACAGGCGAGTATTCCGCGACAGGCGAGCATCCCGCGACAGGCGAGCATCCCGCGACAGGCGAGCATCCCGCGACAGGCGAGCATGCGGCCGAACAGGATGAAGACGGCTTCGACGCGCTCCTCTCGAACGAGAAGCTGCTCGACGCGGAGCATGACGAGCTTCTCGAAGAGCACGCACACGTCCACACCCCCATCACGCATCCTCCCGTCGCTCACGCTTCCAACGGCTCGCCCAAGCCCAACGGCCAGCACAACGGCAACGGCGCCCGCCACTCCGGCGATGCGACGCGCGGACGGATCTAGCGGCTCGTTCCACTCGATGTCGCGGTGTAGGGCCCTCGCCTCAAAGGCGTCGGTTGAGGCGATGTTCCGTGTACGCCTCGGCCTCGGCTGCGGCCGCTGAACCGACGTAGCAGGCATACTCCGTGTGCCGTCCGCCCGCGTTCGACGACGCCGCGATGCGAGACGACGGCGGACGGCGCTTGGAATGTGCCTGCTCCTTTGCGACCGCACGTCCCGCCTCCGTCCGTCGCTGAGATCCGCATTGCCGAAACCGCGCGATACCCTCATCCCCACCAGTTCAGGTCGATCTCATTGAAGATGCTGTCGTGGGCGGCCGCCTCGTCGAACTGCGCCCGTTCGAGGGCGTCCAGTTCGGCGCCGCCGGCGACGGTCGCCGCCATATGGGCCAGCCGATCGAATCGCGTGTAGTGGCCGGCGAACCGCTGGATGCCGTAATCCGTTGCCCCGGCCGAATGAATGACGAACGGCCAGTCGCTCGCCTGGAGCAGAAGCAGCTCCCGGCCGGTCCGTTGCAGCACGTCCCTCACCCGGGCATTGCCGCGCCAGGGCAGGTCGCGGAGCAGCTCGAGCATTCGGTTCTCCGCTCGATATTCCATCTCCCAGAGCCAGCGCACCTTGTCGTTGATCCAGACGCGATGGTCCCCCTGTTCGCCCCAACTCCCTTCCGGCAGCCGCATCACCTTGTCGGGCGGGAATTGCTCCAGGACCTGCTCGGCCGTAAGGAGCCGAACCCCCGGATCCTGGGCCAGCGTCAGGATGACGTCACGGAGGAACCGCGGCCCTTCATGCCACCAGTGCCCGAAGAGCTCCGCGTCAAAGGGCGCCACCACCACGCCCGCCCGGCCGGTCCAGGCCCGGTACTCCTCCAGTGAGCTGCGCACGGTCGCACAAAAGTGCTGAACCTGGGCGAAGAGGCGCGCCTCTACGTCGGCCGGGCGATACGGCTCCTTCGCCTCCTGCGGCACGTTCGGGCCGGTGACCCGGTGATATCGCAGCCCCCGTGTGCCATGCTTGAGGTGGAACTCCAGGTATTCGCCGGCGCCTGGGTAGCCGATGACGCTCGACCAGACCTGCTCGCTCGTCCGCGGGTGCCGCGCGAAGGCGTAACAGCGCGGCGGCCCCGGCTCACTGGCGACGCCGACCGGCTCCAGCGGGTTTCGCCAGCCGCGGCGCACGTCCCAGTGCATCTGCGCCTCGCCCTGGCCCGGAAGTGCCCGCCTTCCATCACGCCCAGCGGCTGGCCGCCGGTGATCAGGTGCGTGTCCACAAAAAAGTGGTCAACCCCCGCGTCGGCGATGAAATGCTCCAGACCGGGACGGACGCGCGCGTCGGGGTACAGGACCGACGGCACCCAGTGATCCCACGTCGGCCGATACGCGCACTCCGGCAGCCACATCCCCCGACTGGGCGCACCCATGTGCCGGCGGCTGTAGGCGGTTCCGCAGGCCATCTGGGCCCGCAGCGACTGATCGTTCAGCAGCAGCGGCATGTAGGCGTGCGTCGCGTTGCTGGTCAGGACCTGGATATGCCCTTCGCGATAACGCGAAGCGAACTCCCGCGGGATGTCGCGGCCGATGCGCTCGAAGTGCTCCAGCGCTCGGCCATAGAACGCTTCCCATCCGTTCGCCACCTCGACGAAATGCCCCTCCCCCCGCGCCGCGAACGTGACCGCATCCTGCCGCGCGACATCAAGCATTCCGTTCAGGTAGCTGACAAACCCCGATTGGAACCGTTCGTGTGCCAGTTGCTCGAGCAGGACCGGTGTGAGGCCGATGGTCAGGCCCGGCCGTGCATTGTGCAGGGCGGCCGCACCGATCAGGTCGAGCAGCGGCAGATAGACCTCGGCGGCAGCCTCGTAGAGCCACGCTTCCCCGTGCGGAAACGCCCCATGGTGCAAAACGTAGGGCAGGTGGCCGTGCAGGACCAGGCAGAGGGAACCGATCGGCTCGGGCATCCCCAGATCGTAACGGCGCGGCCGCGGGCTTCCTATGAGCGCGGTGTTGTGGCGCAGGGCCGACGTCGCGGACGGGGTTCGTTGGCGACGGGCGTCATCGAACACACGGGCGCCGAAACAGGGGTAGGGCGTGGTTCACCACGCCGCATCACGCGGTGGCGTGGTGAACCACACGCTACGTTTCGGCGGGCGATTCTCATACGATAGCCCCCGCTCGAGACGTTTTTTTCGCTCGGGCGTTCGATGCCGGCCATGACGCTCCCTCGCATCTCCATCATCACGCCGTCGTACAACCAGGCGCGGTACATCGGCTGGACCGTCCGAAGCGTGCTGCTGCAGCGATACCCGGAGCTGGAGTACATCGTCATGGACGGCGGCTCGACGGACGACACGCTCCGGGTGCTGGGGCCGTACGCCGATCGCTTCGCGAGCCTGGTCAGCCAGCGCGACAAGGGGCAGAGCGATGCCGTGAGCCGCGGGTTCGCCCGGAGCACCGGCGAGATCATGGCTTACCTGAACAGCGACGACATGCTCGCGCCCGGGCGCTGCATACGGTCGCTCAATACTTCGCGGATCATCCACGCGTCGACGTGGTCTACAGCCACCGTTGCACGGTGGACGGCGACAACCGGGTCAAGTGGTACTGGTGGTTGCCGCGGCATAGCGACTGGTATCAATCGCGCTGGGACCTGATCCCCCAGGAGACCTGCTTCTGGCGCCGGCGGGTGTTTGAGAAGGCGGGGAACGTGGACCCGGGCTATCGCTTTGCGCTCGACTATGACCTGTTCGTCCGCTTCATCCAGGCGGGGGCGAAGTTCGTCCGCCTGAACCGCTTCCTCGGCGTATTCCGCGAGCACGACGCCGCCAAGACCAGCCAGTGGATGGCGACCGTCGGCGCCGAAGAGATCAAGCGGGTCTGGGCGAAGTACCGGATCTCGGCGTCGCCCCTGGACCCGGTGATCAGCGCGCGGTTCTACTACGGCGTCCTCCGCCGCGGCGCCCTCTTCGCAGCTCGCGGCACGCACCTTCCCGGCGCGCTCCCCGGCGTCGGCTACGATTACGACGATGTCTGGGGCGGGCTGCTGAACGACCATCGGCTGGCGCCGTTAAGCCCGTCGAGCGGCCGCTAAAGCGCGACCGTCACCGCATCCGCGGGCGAGCCCGCCGGCTTTCGACACATAAACGCTGCTCGCTACGCCCCGGTTACGCACCAGGGCATCGCGCGAGGCCTTGGCCTCCGCGAGCCGATCAATCTCCTCTCGCGACGGGCACCCGAGCTTGGCCTTATCTTCGAGATAGGCGAACCAGCCCGCTGGCCGCTCATATAGAATCTCGTTGAGCTCCTTGCCTACGACAAAAGACGTGATCGCGTCCTTATCCGGCGCCTCCAGAACAGTTCTGAAATCGACCTTCCTGCCCATCAGGGATTTTGGCGGTAACAGGCAATACTGGCCGTCCAGGCCCGGCGCGGGTACAAGTTGCCGCGCTAGCGGTTCTTCGGCCATCGGATGGCTTGCAGCCGCCGCGGGGTTCGGATCAGGAGATCGCATGCCCAAGTTGACCGTGGAAGATGTTGGCGCCTTTGACGTTCCCTCGGATAAGCGGCTGGTGAACGCGCTGATCGACGAGGCGAAAGTCGATCAGCTTCACGCTTGCGGCGGGAAGGCCAAGTGTACGACCTGCCGCGTCCAGTTTATCGCTGGCGAGCCGGCGCAGATCACCGAGGCCGAGAAGGCCGTCGCCGCGGCGAAAGGGCTGACGGCCCATGCCGGCCTTCGCCTTAGCTGCCAGATGACGTGCGACCACGACATGACGGTGAAGGTCATCAGCCGCCTCGCCGGCTCCGGACGCGCCGACGCGGGTCGGCGGCCGATCGACGCGATCGAGCCGCCGGCGGTGTGGGTGGATCGGTAGGTCGCGTTCAGGAAAAAGAGAAAATCCGAAGCACGAAATCCGAAGGAAGTTCGAATGACGCAAGCGGAAAACGGTCGAATTCGCTCCGAATTTTCTCCGGTTTCTTCTTTCCCCCTTGGTCATTCTTTAGGATTTAGTGCTTCGGATTTCGGATTTGACCGGTCGTCGTCCTTCGGATTTAACGCGTCCTCTCACTCGTCATCAACCCGCCGATACTGATAGACGGCTTTATACAGCCCCGACACCTTTTCAGACGGAATGACCTGCGGGCGATAGCGCTCATTTCGCGGCTGCAGCCGCAGCACGGCGGCCCCATTTTCGGCTTTCTCCATGAAGACTCGCTTGAACGTCGTCTGCCCGTCCTCGAAGCGGACGAAGCAGTCGCTCCCGTCGCGCCAGGGGGCGGCCGGTGAGAAAATGACAACGTCCCCCTCCCGGTACTTGGGCGTCATGCTGTCCCCATGAACCCGGGCGGCGAAGGCGTCACGGTCGAAGACGTCCGGGCAGCTGACGTATTCGTCCGCCGCTCGCGGCGGGTACCCCAGGTCGGTGAAGTCCTTCGGGTACCCGGCCGACACGCGGTTGACGACCGGCACCGACTGGGCCGGCAGCGACTCAATGTCCCGCCCTTCGACGGCGGCCGACTGGCCCACCAGCTCCTGAAGCACGCCGCTGAGATAGGCGTCATCCAGGTTAATCCCCTGCAACGCGAGCGACGCCGCGACGGCCCCCTGTACCCTGGCGCCCGCTGCCGCATGGGTGGCGGCACGCTCCCGCGCGGCTTCGCCGGGAAGGGCTGGGCGCAGGTCAGCCGCGGCCGCCTTCGCCGTGCTCAAGGGTGCTCGGCTCTCTTCCGATCCGGGCCTCTCGTCCGGCGTCGCCTTCTCCCGCCCTTGCTGGATCAGCTTCTGAAGGACGGCGCGCACGTCCCGCGGCGTGCGGTGCAGGTGGGCCTGGGAGACCAGTTCCCCGGCGGGAAATCCGAGCGTTTGTTCGAGGCGACGGAGTTTTTCGTCGCTCGGCGGGTTCGGGACGCGGCCGGTCTCGATCAGCGACAGGTAGGGCTTGGAAATGGCGGTCCGGACCGCCATCTCGTCGAGGGTTAGACCGAGCCGGCGGCGCTGCCGACGAATTTTGGCCCGAGAGGTTCCATGAGCGTAGACGTCTGAACGACCCCGAACGAGTGATCGGCCGCGGCAGTGCCCCGATCCTTCTCGCCTGCCGACGGGCGCTCGACACCCGACTAGCACTACAGCGCTGATTCGGCGATCGAGCCTTCCCAAATCAGAAAATGCGAAGCACGAAATCTCAAGGAACTCCAAACAAAGGCAAAGCGGGAAATCAATACTCGCGATTGAATCTGGTTTCTTCTTTCCCGATTTCTCATTCCTTCGGATTTGGTGCTTCGGATTTCGACGTTCTTCTTGTGCTCCATTGACTAGATAGCGCTGTAGTGCCAGCAGGGCACTCGAACACGCGTCAAAAGGCACACGCCTCCCGTGCGAACCTGGCCGGGGCCGTTCCTTAGCGGGCGTCTCCTGCGCCTCCCGCACCAGCCCCAAGCGAGCCGGTCGGGTTGAAACCCGGTCCATGCCCTTATGAAATAGCACCCTCGCCGAAAAAGGCAAGACTTTTATCGTACAAAACCCTAACTTCGATAAGCTGCGCGTTCGTCGGCGGAGTCTGGCAGGGACTGAACCGCGGTCCGCGCGCCACCTGTTCGACATGCGGCGCGGCATCGTCCGATTCCAGCGGCACGCCCCACGGCGGACCGGACTGCGGTCTGTGCGGCCGTACCCTGGATTGGGGTGCTCATCCCCGGCATATCCCGCGAACGAGCCGACCGAATTTGCCGCTAAAATGCGGCCGATGCCCCTCCTCAACCCGGACATGTTGCTCTCCGCCTACGCACGCGGGGTCTTGCCGATGGCGGATTCGGATGGGAAGCTGCGGTTTTACACCGCCGACCCGCGTGGCATCATCCCGCTGAGCCCGCCCGAGGCGTTTCACGTCCCGGGGACGCTTCGGCAGACCGTCCGCCAGGGGAAATTCGAGGTTCGAATTAATTCAAAGTTCGCCGAGACGATCCGAGGCTGCATGGGGGTGCGCGAGAACGGGACGTGGATCAATGACGAACTCGTGACCGCGTACGTGGGCCTTCACGAGGCGGGTCACGCGCACAGTGTGGAAGCGTGGCGCGAGGGGGAGCTTGCGGGCGGGCTGTACGGTGTGAGCCTCGGCGGCGCGTTCTTCGGCGAGAGCATGTTCCACCGGCGAACCGACGCAAGCAAAGTCGCGCTTGTACACCTGGTTGAGCGACTCCGGCGGAGGGGTTACCTGCTGCTCGACACCCAGGCGACGACGAAGCATCTGCGCCGGTTCGGGTGCATCGACATACCGGCCGCCGAGTATCTGGAGCGGTTGAAAGTCGCGATCGCTAAACCATGCAGCTTCGTTTGACCTTTTCGACGGACCTTACTTGTCAGCCGGCTCAATCGTGACGACCAGCTTTTTGCTCTCGAACTGGTCCTTGTAAAGCTCGGCTCGCTCCCTGTGGGTGACCAGGAGAAGGGAGACACCGTTGCGATGGGCTTCGTCGGTCCGCTGCTCGGCATCCTGCTGGTTCAGGGGCGTCAACTCGACGATGGTCGCTCGGACGTAGGTGATCTCATTCTTGTCGTCATTGTGGAGCAGGACTTTCCACGGCGGCAGCATGCCCGGGGGGCGCTTCTTCGGCGCCTTCTTCGCGCCGCGCTTCGGCTTGGCGGTCGCGGTTGACCCGCTTTGGCCGCCCGCTTCGGTGGGCTCCTTTGCCCCTTCCGGCGGCGCGCCGTCCTTGCCGGCCTCTGTGGGTTTCGTTGAATCAGACATAAGGTGCTCCACGGCAAAGGTTGAGGCCCGCTCACCACGGGCGACCGACAGGCCGATTATACTCGCCATTGCCCGGCAGGGAACCGCCTCTCATCCGTACCCCCCCCCTTTGCGGCCGGATCACCCTGAACGAGCCCTCAAGCCTGCCTCAGCCGTAACAAACGGGCCAATCGGAAAATCGGATCGTCAACGCCTTCCCGCCTTCTCCTGATGCTCCGCGTTCTCGCTTGACTCCGCCGAGCGCGCCACGCTCGTGAAGCGGCCCGCGCCGGCCGCACCGCTTCCCGCGGTTCGGCGCCGTCCGATGCGCCGCCGCCCGATGCGCCGCCGTCCGACGGTTTCAACCGGGTCGCCCGGACGCTACAGTGGGGGCATGGGTGACGCCGTGGTCAGTACAGCCATCGGCGGAGGAGCGGATGGGCCTGGCCGGCTCATCGCCGGAGCAATGAGCGGCACCAGTGCCGACGGCGTGGACGTTGCGCTGGTGCTCGTTCGCGGCCGCGGGCTAGAAATGTCCGCGGAACTGCTCTCCCACCATCACACCCCTCACGACGCGGCCTTGCGGCAATCGATCTTCCGCCTCCGAGAAGGCGGCGGCGTCGAGCTCGCGGCGATCGTCCGAGCGACCCGGCAGATCTCGCTGGTCTATGCGGCCGCCGTCAACGAGGCGCTCTGCGCGGCGGGTCGCACTGCGGCGGAACTCTCCGCGATCGCGGCCCACGGCCAAACGCTCCACCACAGCCCGCCTGACACTCTTCAGATCCTGGACCCTTCCCTGATCGCGGCCGAGGTGGGATGCCCGGTCGTCAGCGATTTTCGCCGGGCCGATTGTGCGGCCGGCGGTCAGGGGGCGCCCCTCGTCCCATTTGCCGACTACATCCTGTTCCGGGACCCGCTGAAGACGCGCATCCTCCTGAACATCGGCGGGATCGCCAACCTCACCTGCCTCCCGCGCGGCGGCGGGATCGGGCAAGTGGTCGCGTTCGACACCGGGCCGGGGAACTGCGTCTCGGACCACCTGATGCGCCTGTACGACCCCAATGGCGTTGGCTACGACCTGGACGGGGCGATCGCCGCGCGGGGCTCGCCGGTTTTCCCGCTGATCGAGCTAATGTTGTCGAATGCGTACTTCGTCAAGGCTGCGCCCAAGAGCACCGACGGCCCCGCGATGATCGAGATCTTTAGGTCGGCGTATGCCGAGATCGGCCGCAAGTTCCCGTTCGAGAACCTGATGAAGACCGCGTGCCTGCTGACGGCGACAACGATCGCCGACGCGATCCGCCGGTTCGACCCGTTCCCGGACGAACTGATCGTCAGCGGCGGCGGCACGCGAAACCCGGTGATCATGGAACTACTCCGCCAGCCGCTGGGGGACCTGCCGGTGCGGCTGACCGATACGCTCGGCATCCCGTCGGCCGCCAAGGAAGCGGTCGCCTTCGCCCTCCTCGGCGCCGCCACGCTCGACGGCACCCCCTCCAACGTCCCCGCCGCCACAGGGGCGAAGGCCAGCGTCGTCCTCGGCGCCGAGTGGGGGAAGCGAAGGCTGAAGGATTAGAATCCAAGGCTGAAGGAGGGGAATCAAAGGCTGAAGGCTGAGGGTGAAGGATGAAGGGAAGACGGAGAGAAGATTCCGCCGGGAGTGTAACCTTCGATCTGTAAATTAAGTGAGCCACCGTCCGCTTCGATCAAGTGTTTACCGGACATTTGACCAAGGAGACGGACGGTGGCTGAGACGAATATCGACGGGATCGTGGATTGTCTGCAAGGGGTTTTCTCTAACAAGGACGGTCTGGCCCAGTTGCTTAAGACCGTGATCGAGGTGGGGATGGCCCAGGAGGTGGCGGCGCACGTGGGAGCGGGTCGTCACGCTCGGGAGTCTGGTCGTCGGGGTTACCGCAACGGGACCAAGGCCCGTACGCTGTTGACGCGAGTTGGGGAGTTGGAGTTGTCAGTTCCGCAGGTTCGGGGCTGCGAGCCGTACCACCCGAGCATGTTCGCGCGGTTCCAGCGGAGCGAGCGTGCGTTGCTGGTGGCGTGTGGCGAGATGTACTTCCAGGGGGTGAGCACGCGGAACGTGCAGAAGGTGCTGCAGGAGATGTGCGGTCTGGACGTGTCGTCGATGACGGTGAGCCGTGTGGCGATGGAGCTGGACGAGAAGCTGTCGTCGTTTCGTTCGCGGCGGCTGGACTACACGGCCTGGGAGTACCTGATGATCGACGCGCGGTACGAGAAGGTTCGTGTGGACGGGAAGGTGGTGAGTCAGGCGGCGCTGACGGTGGTGGGTTTCACAGCGTCGGGGCGGCGTGAAGTATTGGACTGGCGTGTGTGCGACAGCGAGAGCGAGCAGACGTGGGGCGAGGTGTTCCGGTCGCTGAAGGACCGGGGTTTGCGAGGTCTGGAGGCGGTGGTAAGCGACGCGCACAGCGGGATCCGCGCGGCGATGGCGCGTCATTTCCAGGGGGTTGTGTGGCAGCGTTGCCGGGTGCATTACAAGCGTGAGATGGGCCGCAAGGTGTCGTACAAGAAGCTCAAGCAGTTGAACACGGAGCTGGCGGTTGTGTTCGCGGGCGAGAGCAAGAGCGAGTGCCTGCTGCGAGGGGAGGAGATGGCGTGCCGGTGGGAGAAGCAGTCGCCCGAGGTTGCGGCGATGCTACGGAGCGGGCTGGAGGACTGCCTTGCGGTGGAAGGCTTACCGGAGCATCACCGCCATCGGCTGCGGAGCACGAACCTTCTGGAGAACATCATGAAGCAGTTGAAGAAGCGGACGCGTGTGGTTGGCGTGTTCCCGAACAAGGCGAGTTGCGATCGTCTGATCGGATCATTGCTGCTGGAGTTGCATGAGCAGTGGCAGACGGAGGGCAAGGCGTACTTCAACATGGACCAGAGTGCGAGCAATCCTGCGGGCGTGTAGCCTGCGGCGGCTTGGGCTGGCTGGTCCGGTAACTCGCCTACGGCTCGTCACCGGACCAGCCAGCCCAAGCGTGGATCGACGGACGATGGTAGGAATTTACAGAAAAGAAGTTGCACTACTATTCCGCCCCATCCACTCGGCTGCCTGCCGAACTTTCCTCTCCTCCCTCCCTTTCATCCTTCACCTTCATCCTTCATCCTTTCCCCCATGCGCTCTCACCTTTTGACCGAGCTTCGTCTTTCCGAGTCGATGTCGCTGGATGCGATGCCGGTGGCTGAGGCGGTGGCGTTGATGAACGCGCAGGATGCGGCGGCCGTGGCGGCGGTGGGCGCCGAGGGGGCGGCGATCGCGGCGGCGGTTGAACGGGTCGCGGCCGCCCTGGCGGCGGGGGGGCGGCTGATCTACGTCGGTGCGGGGACCAGCGGCCGCCTCGGCGTGCTCGACGCGGCCGAATGCCCGCCGACCTTTCGCACGCCCCCCGAGATGATCCAGGGCATCATCGCCGGCGGCGAGGCCGCCATGTTCCGCGCCCAGGAAGGGGCCGAAGATCGCCCCGAAGGCGGGGCGGCCGCCGTAGATGAAAAAGAAGTCGGCCCGTCCGACGTCGTCATGGGCATCGCCGCGGGTGGGACGACGCCGTTCGTCCACGGCGCCCTCCGCCGCGCCCGCGAACGCGGGGCCGGCACGATCTTCCTTTCCTGCGTCCAACCGGTGGAATCCGAGCCGCCGGTGGACGTGAACATCCGCCCGCTGACCGGCCCCGAAGTGCTGACGGGCTCAACCCGCCTTAAGGCCGGCACCGCGACCAAGCTGGTGCTCAACACGATCTCGACGCTGGTGATGGTGCGGCTGGGGAAGGTCTACGAGAACCTGATGGTCGACCTGAAGGCGTCGAACACCAAGCTCTGGGACCGGGGGGCGCGCATTGTCGCTACCTTGACCGGCCTGGCGGCCGCCGACGCCGAGTCCCTCCTCCGCCGCGCCGACGGCCACGTGAAGCTGGCGGTCGTCATGCACAAACGCGGCGTCGATCCCGCCGCCGCGGCGTCGATCCTTCAGGCGTGTGGAGGCGCGTTGCGACAGGCGATGACGGTCGCTCGATTCGAATGAGGCCACCCATGGTCGGACGGAGGCCCCGACAACTTTTCCCCGGGCTGTTCATCAGGTCGGGGCGTGGGCCGTACCGGCATCGGATCGGCGGCCGCGTCGTGTTGGACGGCGGCGTATGTCCGAATTGTGTGGCCCCTCTTGTCGGGTACCTGACCCTCGACTTATCCGACCCACGCCTCACCATTCCGTGCGACCTTTCCGCGTTGCATCTGGTCTACTGCATGCGGTGTGCCCTGAGTTGGAAAACATTTGTGTATCGGCCGCTTGGCGATTGGCGCATGCAGATCGTCTTAGCCAACCGCGGCGAAGTGACGCCAGAATGGGCCGATTTGTTTGGAGACGCTCTCCCCGCGACGGACGTGGAGCTGTTCCCGGTGACGGATAGGGCCCAGAAGGCGATCGACTGATTCAACAACAGCGGCAGAGCCGTTGATGACGAAGATGCGGACGCCTACCACTACAGCGCTATTTGGTCACTGGAGCACGAGAAGAACGTCGAAATCCGAAACACGAAATCCGAAGGAATGAGAAATCGGGAAAGAAGAAACCGGATTCAATCGCGAGTATCGATTTCCGCTTTGCCTTTGTTTGAAGTTCCTTGAGATTTCGTGCTTCGGATTTTCTGATTCGGGAAGGCTTGATCGCAGAATCAGCGCTGTAGTGCTACAACGCCGCCGCTCGGGGGGCCGCTGAGGACAGCCGTTGATGCCTCGAACCAGGTTGGAGGCCGGCCGTTCTCAGTCCAACGACAGATGGAGCCGCGGTGTACGGTGTGCGGACAAACGACTTACTTTCTCGCTAGCCTCTACAACGATCGGTGGCTGGGCATCACCGTCGATGTACCGCGGGCCGCACAGATCCTCTTCTTCTGCTGCGGAAACAAGAGCTGCGGCGCGATCACTGTCGAACACAGGATCTGACGCAAGCAAAACGGCGTTGTTCAGGGGAACGGCCGGGTGCATCTTTTTTTCCTTCCATGCCTTGTTGTGTCGTGATGCTTCCTCGGACTCCCGAAACATCGATCCGCCACCCCTGACATCATTCGAAATGCGGACCATGCCAATTGAACAAGTGGAAGGTCACCTGGCGGAGATCATCGACAACCTGCCGCCCGGCGAAGAGGTGATCATCACGCGCGATGACAAGTTTCTGGCTCGGATTGTGATTGAAGCCGGGGAGCGACGTTCGCCCCGTCCCCGGTCGCGGTAAAGGCATGTTGACGATCATTTCCGACGACGACAAGCACCTGCGAGACTTTGCGGAGTACATGCCCTAACGAGTGGGTCGTTCGGTTGAAAGTTGCGGTGCAGGGTCTGTACGGGAGCGTCGGTTGAGGACATAGTTACGACGCGTATCCGTCCGCTCCCGTTCAGACCTTCCGGACGGAGCGCGCCCTTCCAAATCGGAAGATCCGCACGGGAGGCGATTGCGCGGCCGCTCCACGGGCGCCGATCATCGCCTCCCGTGCGGACGCCTACATCGGCACTCGCAGGTTCGATGGCATGAGCCTCTAACCGGCACTGATGAATGACTTCCCTGGCCGCGGCGCTAAAGCAAAGCGTTGCCCAAAATCACCTCCGGCAGGGTATAAGTGCCAACCGCGGATCGCGCGCCCCTGTGGCGCGCCGCTTCAAATCGAACGTCCTTGGAGGCATGCCATGAAACGATGGGCTCTTCTTTCCCTCGCCGTGCTCCTGTTCTCGACGGTCGCCAGGGCCGAGCCGACGGCGCCGGCGGGCGACGCCCCGAAGCCGAAGGAATCGGCGCAGAGTGAGCAGACTTTCGAGATGAAGGCGGGGCTCAACTACCTGCTTTATCTGCCGAAGGATTACGACAAGGAGAAGGAGACGAAGTTCCCGCTCGTGCTGTTCCTGCACGGCAGCGGCGAGCGGGGCTCGAACGTGCGCGACGTGGAGAAGCACGGGCCGCCGAAGCTGGTGGCGCAGGGGAAGGAGTTCCCGTTCATCCTCATTTCGCCGCAGTGCCCCAAGACGGGGTGGTGGGAGCCGGTCGTGCTGAAGGGGCTTCTGGACGACGTACAGGCAAAGTACCGCGTTGACCCCGATCGGATCTACCTGACGGGCCTGAGCATGGGCGGGTATGGGACGTGGGACATGACCAGCCGCTACCCCGACCTGTTCGCGGCGATTGCCCCCATCTGCGGCGGCGGCGACCCCGGCCGCGTGAAGCGGATGGCGAAGGTGCCGGTCTGGGCGTTCCACGGCGAGGACGACCCGACCGTGCCGATCAAGCGCAGCGAAGAGATGATCGAAGCGGTCAAGAAGGCCGGCGGCACCGACGTTCAGTTCACCCGCTATCCCAACACGGGCCATGACTCGTGGGTGCAGGCGTACAACGACCCCAAGCTCTACGAGTGGCTGCTTAGTCATAAGCGGAAAGGATGATGGACGAAGGCGACGGATGTGGGGTCGAGCTGAAGGCCGAGGACGGAATGCCGGACGACATTTTACGAGGCCGCCGCTTGTCGCCGGCGACCGGTCGCCGTTCTTCGAGGGGCGGCTCTTGCTTTGCCTCGGTTCTCGCGCTGGCGGTGGCGCTCGGGCTGGCGGGGGGCGGCCGCCGCGCCCGCGCCGCTCCGGAGACACTGCCCACCACCGCGCCGGCGATCGCGCACCCTTCGGTCCGCATCCGGGAGAAGTTGCTTTATCGGATCGAGCCGGGGGTGAAGGTCGCCGACACCGTCGCGAGCGACGACGTCCGCCACGTGGCGACGATCGAGACGCGGTCGGGCCGGGCGTCGATGAGAGGCGCTTTAACGTCGCGGTCGATGGGGCGCGCGGGCCGACGGTGAGCTGGATCGTCGGCCGCTCGCTCGGCTTCAGCCTCGACGCAAGCCATTTCAGTTGCCGTACCCAGCACGACGGGAAGATGTTCGTCGCCATCGGATCGACGGCCGCCCCGGCCACGTCGTGGGCGGAGGGGAAAGGGTACTTCCTGACGGGCCCGCCCTGCTGTCCTTCAACGGGGCGCGGCACGCGTACTGGGCACAGGCGGAGAGTGGCGGCAAGCCGGTCATGGTGATCGACGGGAAGGAGAGCGAGCCGTACGACGGCGCCTCGCTGACCGACCTGGAGCTGATCTTCAACGCCGACGGCCGCCATTTTGCCTATCGTGCGGCCGCCGGTGGCAAGCAGTTCTACGTCATCGACGGCGTCCGCGGCGACGGCTACGACTCAGTGCTCGGCCTGCTCTTCAGCGATACAGGCGATCACTACGGGTATCGGGCGAAGTCGGGCAAGGAATCGATGATCATCATTGATGGGAAGGAGGGGCCCCATTACGAGATGGTCGCCGGCCCGGCATTTTCCCGTGACGGCCGCCGCGTTGGGTACGCCGCGGGGCGGGCGGGGAAGCAGATGCTGGTCGTGGACGGCAAGGAGTACAAGGCGTTTGACGGGCTGGGGGACATCGTCTTCAGCCCCGACGGCCGCCGGGTTGCGATCACGACCGAGACTACGGTGGCCGCCGCGCCCGGCGTCGCTCCGACGTCGCGTTGGGCCGCCGTGATCGACGGGAAGCCGACAATCGACTACGACGGGATCGGGCCGCTCTTTTTCAGCCAGGACAGTCGCCACATCGCCTTCGTCGGCGGGCGCGCCCGCAAGCAGATGGTGGTGCTGGACGGACGCGAGTTCCCCCCGATGGATGGCGTCGGCACGCTCGTCTACAGCCCCGACGGCGGCCGGATCGCCCACACGGGGCTGGACGGGACGGATCGGGTGCTGGTTGTCGATGGGGTGCGCTACGGCATGGCGGGGCACTTCGCCTTCAGCCCGGACAGCCGCCACGTCGCCCGCGCCGTTCCGACGGCGGACGGCTCCGTCGGTTTTGCGATCGACGGCACCGAGGCGCCGGCCAGGTATGACGGGGTCCCGCTGGGCAGCCACGTGGTCTTCGACGCCCCCGATACGGCCCGAATGATCGTCGGCCGCGGGAGCGACCTGATCCTGGTCGAGATCTCGCTGGATTGACTCGGATTGCAAATTGGCTGTAAATCTTGAGCCACGGATTGCACGGAGGGGAAACTTCAAGTGTATGGCCACAGATGAAAACAAGATGAACCTACCTAAGAAGGATTAAGATGAAGGATAAATAGCGTACGCGGAGTAGCATTCACTTCATCCTTAGCCTTCATCCTATCTTCCACATCTGCGTTCATCTTGTCTTCATCTGTGGCCATATTTCCCCCCGGCTTTTCCCTCATCTTCTCCGTCACTTCCCACCGAACGGCCCGGCCGTCGAGAGGACGACGGCCTCGTTCATGACCCAGTCCAGGGTGAAATCGGCACCGTCGCCCAACACGCGGCCGGATCGCTCGTCGCGGACGTCGGTCTGGGCTGGGCGAAATGAACGGTGATCGGGATTCGGTCGGTTTTTAGCCCGGCCGCGTTGCCACCGCCAGTCTGGGTGCCGACGACTTCCGGGTTCTGGCAGACGAACAGCGTCCGGCGGCCGGCTTTGTCCCAGCAGGTTAGCTCGGCGCCGAACGCCGCACCCTTCGTAGCGACGACTGCAGCCCACGGCTGTCCGACCGCGTCGCTGACGGGCTTCATAAAGATCGATCGGCGCTGGGCGGCCTCCGCTCCTTGCGATCGATACGCGTTGTACCACTGGGGGGAGAGGTTCATCATCACCGCCTGCCCCGCGCCGTACCGGGCGACGTGGCCGACGCCCATGTTCCGCACCGCTTTGTTGAAGCCGGACGCGTCGCGGATGCAGGTGTTATGGTTCGTCAGGAACGTCTGGTAGTTGGGGTAGGTGAAGTTGGCGTCCTGGTCGATCTCGCACCAGAGCGGGTGGTCGGGCCCGTTGAACAGGTCGGCCGCCTTGAGGCTCGGGTCGTGGTGGACGCCGAAGAGCGGGTCGAGCACGCCGCCGGCCGCGTACCCCTTGCCATGTTGATCCCACAGGCCAGGCAGGTAATCGGCGATGACCGTGCCGCCCGCTTTGCAGAAGGCGTCGATCCTGGCGGCTTCGGCGGTCGAGAGGCAAAGGCAGGCGGGCAGGATGAGCACGCGGCAGTCCGCTGGGAGCCCTTTCTGAACGACATCAATATAGCTGACGAAGCTCGGCCGAAACCCTTCATCGGCCAGCATGTTGAGCCAGGCGTGACGAACCTGATGCGAGGCGCCGAGCTTGTCGTCGCCGTTGCGGCTAACCCAGGTCTTCCCATGCGCCTCGGCGTCCATCACCCACCCGAGTTGGATGGAAGGATGGCTGTAATAGAGGTAGACGCCGTCGCCGGCCCACTGCGCTCCCTCCATTTTCGGTCCTACTTTTTCGGCGATCTCGAGGAAATTCGGGGCGACCTGCGTATGCCAGGGCTTTGGCGTTTTCCCGTCGAACCAGCCATCGACCCAGCCGATCATGCCGCGGTTGCCGTGGGCGAGGTAATACCATGCCTGCCAGATGTCGTCGGCGACCGACTGGTGGAAATGGGTCGTCACCGTCGGGAGTGCGTTACGCGGGTTGAAGGACCGGATGATCGCCTGGGATGAACCGAGGTTGTACGCCTCGACGAACTGCACCTTGCGCATCAGGCGGGCATAGTCGTATCCGCCGAAGGGGCTTGGGCATTGGCCGCCGACAAACCCGCAGGGCGTGCGGGGGTCGATGCTGTTCGTGTACTCCACCAGGTCGCCCAGGAAGTTCGCCCAGACCGAGTCGTTGAACGTCCACTGGTCGAGCAGGGGGCTCGCGTTAAAGTGAGCGACGTCCCACTTTTTCAAACTGGGGCGAAGGTCGTCATAGCTGACCCACCGGTCGCGCTGAGGCGCCGACGGGCCATAGATCTGCGAAAGCCAGCGCGGGTACGCCTCCGGGTCGTCGGTCACCCGCCACATGGCCGGGTGGACGAAATGGCCCCAGGAGAGCTCATCGTCCAGTGCGTACGCGGCGCGAAAGGGCGAGCCTTGCACGGGGGCGATGTGTTCGCGAATCAGGCGATGGAGCTTTTCGGCGAGCTTTGCGTTCACCGGGACCGTCCGCACGCCCGTCCCGTGAAGAGCGGCCGCGTGGGGCTTCAGGTCGTTGCCATCCCATAGGTGCAGGTCGCCTTTTCCGGCGAGATGGTCTACGTAAAAGCGAAGGCGGTTTGCGTTCACCCAGTCCAGCTTCCCGGTGGCGGAAGCGCCGTCGGCGATCTCTCCGCGATCGAAGAAAGCGCCGTTGTAGCCACTCTCGCGCGACCACTTGCCGGATGCGGCGGTGTAGCCGATGCCCCAACGGAACGTCCAGGGCATGTACGTCCAGGACGGGAAAGCCTCCAGCAGGCGCTGCGGCCGCTGGTCAACCGGGCGAAAGTCGCTCGAAGTTCGGACGTAGGTCTCGTAGGGGTCATTCGAGGCGGTGTCGGCCGCACGGGCCCCCTGCGCTGGGAGGAGGGCTCCGAACCAGAGGCAGACGGCGCCGCAGAGGCAACGAACTGGACGCATCGATTTTCTCCCTCGCTATTGAAGTGATGGGGCGGCCGCGCCCGCTGAACGCCTCCCGGCGAACGAGCACCCCGCGCTGCCTGAGGATCATACGCCCGGCGAGTGTGCGGTGCTCGGGGCGGGGCCGACGCATTCAGGGAGGTAAGCGGACGGCGTGACGATCGAGGACTCTGACCGTCGCGGAAAACTCGAAGCGGGAAATACCGGGCTTCGACGCCTGCCGTAGCCTGCCAGACCCGTTCATGAACGAAGCCGGCCGCGCGAATCGTCGCGCGGCCGGCTGGGATGGGGCGGAGCGAGACCGCATTGGCATCATTTGGCCGCACCCGCCCGGCGGCGGCGGCGGGCGAGGAGCCCCAGGGCGCCCAGGCCCAGCAGGCCGATCGATCCCGGCTCGGGGGTGAGGGCCGTCACCGCGATGTCGTTGCCGGTCGTTGACGTCGGCGAACTGCCTTCGAAGTCGGCGGTGTAGGAAATCACGTACTGGGCGCCGGAGATGCTGGTGATGGTGCTCCCCTGAGCGGCGCCCGCGAAGGGGGTTGAAACAGCGGCGCCCGAGGTCGCGTTGTCGAGCAGGTAATAGGTCGTCCCCACGACCGGGTTGGCGTCGAGAAGGGTCAGCGTGGTGGAGGGGTCCACCGACGCCGTCGAGGCGGCCGCCCCGGCGCCGCCTGTCAGCTTGACCGTGTCGTTCGACGCGCCGTTGATGACCGGTGCGAACGAGGGGGCCGCAGCGCTCCCGGTCGCACTGAATGTGAGCGGCGTGCCGACGCCGGAGAGCGTCAAGGTCGCCGGTGAGGCGATCGACCCGCCGGAAGGTGACAGCGTGCCGCCGCGGGCGATCGTCACGGCCGCCGCGACCGTACCGCTGCCGGCGAGCGTACCGGCAGTGTTGATGTTGTACGTCCCCGTGCCGTTTGACTGGCCGGTCACGTTGAGGGTGCCTCCGGTGACGGACGTCGGCCCGGTGAAGCTGTTGATCCCCGACAGGATCAGGCGGCCGGCGGTCGTCTTGGCGAACCCGCCGCCGTTATTCACTTGGCCGACATTCGCCAGCGTGCCGCTGCGCAGGTTCAAGGTCGGCACGGAGGCGGTAACGCTCCCGATGTTGTGCCCGCCCAGGTCGAGGGTGCCGCCGTCGAGCGTGAGCGTCGCGGAACTGGGCGTCGCCCCGACCAAGCTGCCGACGACCACATCGCCCTGGAGCATCAGGGTGCCGCCGGTCACGCTCACGGTGCCGGAGGCGCTCGTCGCATTGTTTGCACCGCCCGCGTTGCTTTCCAGGCGGATGGCGCCCCCTGACGGCCCGCCCGTGAAGCCGGAGTTGTTCGCGATCGTGACGGTGCCGCCGGTGAGGTTGAACGCCGCGTTGAGGGACTTGGCGGTGGCGCCCGTGTTCACGTTGTTCGCCAGGTCCAGGCCGCCGGAGCCGATGTTCGTCGTGCCGCCGCCGATGTTCAGCGCTGAGCTCATCGTGCTGGCGGCGGCAGTGCCGGCGGCCGCCGTCTGGAAGCCGACCTGGACCGCCGTCGCCGTCAACTGGCCAGTGTCAAAGTTGAACGCACTGGTGACGTTGCTGTTACGGGATTGGCTGCCGATCGTCAGCGTGCTGAGAAGCAGGTTTGCGTTGTGGCCCGTGACGTCGAACGTGTTGGCGGTGCCGCCGGCGACGCCCGTGGAAGTCGCCGTGCCGCCACCGCCGACGTTAAGGGCTGCGGCGGACGACCCGTCGGCCGCTCGAACAACCAGCGTCCCATTGACCGCCGAGCCGGAGTAGGTGATGGCGCCAACATCGCGGCCGCCGGTGCCGATGTTGACGGTGTTCGCGTTCAGCGCCGTCACGCCGGATCCGAGCAGCACGGTGTTAATCTGGCCAGGGGTGCCGGTGTTGCCGGCCGCGTCGCCAACGTCAAAGACATTCGTGGTGATCGTCGCCACCGCGGTGCCACCCGCGACGGACGGCGTCGGAAGCAGCAGTGTGGACTGGTTGCCGGCCGTGTTGGTGGCCTGGTTGTTGTTGATACGCACCGTCCCGGTCGCGCCGAGGTTGATGGTCGCCGTGGCAAGACCCGTCAGGTCCAAGGTCGCCGCTTCCGAGTTGCCGTTCGTCGTGCTGTTCCCGCCGACGGTGAACGTTCCGCCGGTTGACACGACAGCGAGGGCGCCCCCGCCAGCGACGGTTAACTTCGAGATCTGCGACACCGCGGTGGCGACCGGCCCGATGGTGACGCTGCCGTTGACCGTCAGCGTCCTGCCCGGATTGATGTTGATGGCGTCAGCGGCGGTGGGAGAAAGCGTGTTGGTCGCCAGCGAGGTGACACTTGGGCTGAAAGTCGTCAGGTCGAGGTTCGCGGCGTTGCCGGTGGTGTCGCCCATCACGAGCCCGGCATTGGGGCTGAGCCCGGCCGTGCTCCCGACGAGCGTGGTGCCGGTGAGCAGCGTTGTGTTCCCCCTGTAGGTGTTGGCGCCGCTGAGTTGGAGGATGCCAAGCCCGGACTTGGTGATGCCGTTGGTGCCACCCGAGCCGTAAGGGGTGATGGGGCCGCTGATGATCAGGTCCGGCAACCCGGCGCCGATCGTTCCGCCGCGGGAGACGTTCAGGCTGATCGCGGTCTGGGTGCTGATGTTGGCGCTAATCGTCGCGGGGTTGCCCGATCCGTCCGACGTGGCGGCGATGCCGCCGTTGATCGAGAAAGCGCCGGAGTTGGTATCGCCGAGGGAGGTGCCGCTGAGCAGGCCGCCGGTCATCGTCAGAACGTTCTGCAGCGTGATGCGGGTGGACCCCCCATTGTTGGTAACCGTACCGCCGTTGATGATCAGCGCTTCCTTGCCCGAGGTATACCCCAGCAGATCGCCCACCGTGCTCTGTAGCAGCAGCGTTCCCCCGCTGGTCACGGTGATCGTCGGCGTTCCGGCCAGGATGCCGGCCTGAGCCGACGCCGCCGTGCTGGATAGCTTCAGCGTGCCGCCGCCGATAAGGGTCGCGCCGGTGTAGGTGTTCGCGCCCGGGCCACTCGTCAGGGTGAGGGTACCATTCCCGAGCTTGGTGAACGTGCCGCCGAGGCTCGTGAGGCCGGCCGCGAACGTGACGTTCTGGCCGTTCGTGTCGATGCTGATGGCCTGGTTCGGCCCCGTGGCGAAGCGAGCGGAATAGTCCGTCTGGTTGAACGAGCTGTATTGAAGCGTGCCGCCCCCGAACGAAATCGGCCCGGTGCCCAGCGGCCCGTTCCCGGAACCTTCGGCGAGGCCCAGGTTCACGATGCCGCCGTTGATCGCCGTCCCGCCCGAGTAGGTGTTGGCCCCCGCCAGCGTCAGCGTGCCGGCCCCGCTCTTCGTCAGGCTGGTTGTCCCTGCGATGCCGATCGTCCCGCCGGCGTTGTTGAACGTGTAGGGGACGGCGAGCGAGTTGTTTACCGTCACCGACGCCGGGCTCACGCCGGTCGCCTGGACGGTCACCGTGCCGTTCGTGACGTTCGTGCCCGTCACCGTGTTGAGGTCCTGGAAGGTGACGGCCGCACCTTCGGTGTAGCTTGCCGGAGTCGAGCCGGTGGCGAAGTTGGTGTCGCCGGTTGTCCCCCAGACCGAGTCCGGCGCGCCGTTGCCCCCCGTCTGGCCTGTCCACGTGAGCGTGGCGCTGATGGTCGGCTGGGTCACCGTGATCTGCTCCTGCCCCGCGATGGCGCCGAGCGACAGGGTGTAAGTCGTGCCGCCCACGGACAGGCTCTCCGTCGAAGCGCCGTTCCCGAACTTGAACAGCGTGTTGTTCGCGGCGATGCCGTTCGCGTTGATGATCGTGAAGGCCCCGTTGCTCAGTGACGAGCCGAGCACCGAGACGTTCACCACGTTAGTGCCCGTAATGGCGGCCGCCCCCGTGCCGCCCGCCACCACGAGTTGGTCGGCCCCGGTGCTCGCAAGCTCCAGGTTCAGGATGCTCGAGGTCAGCGTGAGCGGCGCGGCGGCGAACGACGCATTCTGGTTCAGGTTGAACGTGCCAATCGCCCCGTCCACCATGCTGAAGGCGGCCTGGGAGGGGAGCGTCAGCGTCGCGCCCGCGGTGCCGGCGCCGGTCGTTCCCGCCGAAGTGGCCCCCGAGCCCGGAAGTGCGGCGAATGTCGCCCCCGAGGCGACCGAGATCGCGGTATTCGCCAGGCTGCCCGTCGCCCCCAAGGCAAGCGTCCCGCCGGAGACGACGGTCGTCCCCGTGTAAACGCTGGGCCCGGTGAGGCTCAGGGTGGCGCTTCCGGATTTGATCACGTTGCCGCTTGCGGTGGTGGCGATCGCTCCATAGCCGGTGGTCGCGGTGAGCGGTGTCCCGATGGGGCCGGAAAGCGCGCTGTTGACGCTGGGCGCGAAATTGACCGTGCTGGCGGCGAACCGGAACAGCGTTGAGCCGGTGTAGGAAAGGCCGCCCGAGAGAACCACTGTTTGGGCGGTCCCGTTAAAGTTCTCGACGTCGCCGGCCCCGCTGATCGAGTTCGGGATTGTCGCGGCAGCGCCGACCAACAGGCCGTTCCCGGTGCTCAACGCGATCGGGCCGGTGCCGGCGCCCGCCGCATTGGTGAGCTGGACATACGAGTTGATGCCGGCCGCCCCGTTCGAGCTGGTGCCGCCCGAGAAGGTGCTGGCGGCACTGAGCGTCAGGCTGCCCAGGTTGACCAGCGCCACCGTTCCCGTGCCGGAGGTGTTGTCTCTGATGGTCCCGGCGTAGGCGCCGCCGTTGACGGTCAGGGTTGAGACGCCGCCGCCATTGTTCTGAATGGCGCCTAGAGCGGTGCCCGTCACGCCGTTCAGCGCCCCAACGGTCTGGCTCGTGCCGCCGAGGTCGAGGGTGCCCGCGGCGGCCGCCGATCCGCCGCCGTTGACGGTAAGCGGGGCGGTCGTCGCACCGAGCGTGGCCGGGCCGCTCAGCGTGAGCGTGCCGGCGCTGACCAGCGTCGTCCCCACATAGCTGTTGGGCACGGTCAGCGTGGTGACGCCCGTGCCGGCCTGCGTGATGCCGCCCGTCCCGGTGATCCCGGCCGTTGGGAAATCAACGCCCTGGCTCACGGCGTTGGTGCGGTTGATGAGGAACGTGCCGTTGTCGGTGAAGGTGCCGGTGGTCGGCAACGTGCCCGTCGCGCCGGCGGACCCGATCTGAAGCACGCCGGCGGAAATCGTCGTGTTGCCGCTATAGGAACTGGCGCCGGCGAGAACCAACGTGTTGGCCCCGACCTTGGTAAGCCCGCCGGAGCCGCCGACGGGGCCGGTCTCGGTCAGGGTGGCGGTGCCACCGATCGACGCGTCGGAACTGGCGAGCGTGATGCCCGATGTCAGCGTGGTCGCGGCGGTGCCGACCATCGCCCCGGCGCCGCCGATCCCGGTGCCGTTCAGGGTGATGCCCAGCGGCAGAATGAGACCGCCGTTGTTGATGTTTAACACAGCGCCACTTGCCACCGTAAGCGTGCGGCCGGGGGTGGTGCCCAGAACGCTGTTGGCCTGAAGCAGCAACGTCGCACTATTCACAAAGACATTGCCGGAGAAGTTGAACGCCTGGTTGTTCAGGAGGACGTAGCCGGTGCCGGTCCCCTGAACGGTCAGATCGCCCGTGCCGGCAAGCTGCCCCGCGTCGTCCAACTGAAGGAACAAGCCGTTCGGCACATCGAACGTGCCGCCCCCGCTCCCGATGACAAAGCTCTTCGTGCCCGACGACGGGTTCGAATAGGCGGCGATGACGCGAACGCCGCCGCCGTTGGTCAGATTGATGTTCTTAACACCAGCGCCGAGCGTAGTCGGGTCGGCGCTGGTGCCAGTGCCGGGGAAGGCCAAAAGGCCGCCGCTGACGTTCACCGCGCCGGTGAACGTGCTGGCGACGCTCAGTGTCAGCAAGCCCGATCCGATCTTGCTCAGAGAGCCCGTGCCGGAGATCACGCCGCTGATCGTCGCGGCATCCGTCCCCTCCAGGTCGATGATGCCGTTCCCGTTCAGCGTCACGCCCGCGCCCGCCACGCCGACGAAGCCGGTGCCCGTCAAGCGGAGGGTGCCGGTGCTCCCCGAGGGGAACGTGATGGCGGCCGCTGTCGCGTTCGTGCCCAGGTTCGCCTGCAGGGCGGCCGACAGCGTGCCCGAGCTGATCGTCGTCGGGCCGGAGTAGGTGTTCGTCCCGTTCAGGACAAGGGCCCCGGTGCCGTTCTGCGTGATGCCGCCGGTGCCGCTGACCGTCGCGTTGAAATCAACGCCCTGCGTGACCGTGTTGGAGCGATTGAACGCGAGCACGCCGTTGTTGACGATCGCGACGTTCGTTGCGATCGTCCCCGTCGTCCCGCCGGCGCCGATCTGGATCGCGCCTGTGCCGGCTGTGGTGAGCGTGAGGCCCGCGCCCGTGATGTTGCCGCTGAAGGAGGTGGCGTTCGTGGAGTTGTTGGTCCAGGTCTGGCTGGCGCCAAGGGCCACATCGACCGCGACCAGGTTGGCCCCGGAGCCCGTGGCGATGGTGATGCCGTTCCCCGCGACGTTGCCGTTCACGGCGGCCGCGTTGATCGTCAGGGTGTTGTTGCCCCCCGAACCCGACGAGACGCTCGATCCGGCGGTGTTGGATGTCCCGCTTCCGGAGAAGTTCAGGCTGTTGATCGTGAACGACTGATCCAGCGTCGTCGCCAGGTTGGTGGCGGAGTTGGCCGTCAGCGTCACGTTCGTCGTCGCGCCGGGGATCGCGAACGTGTTGTTCCCGCCGGTGGCGGCGGTGACAAAGTTCGACGCGGTGGTGTTGAAGTCCACGTAGGACCAACTGGCCCCGTACTGGCCGGTGAAGAACGCCGTTGGGGGCACGCCCGCGGCCCCGCCGCTCGAAATGGTGAGCGTCTCGGCGGTGGCCGTGCTGCCGGCGAGTGAGAGGGTGTAGGTCTGCCCGCCCACAACGACCGTCGGCGAAGTCAGGAACAAATTGCTGTTGGAGAGGCCGCCGCCGCCCGCGGAAATCAGCGTGTAGGGGTGGCTGGTGTCCAGGCTCGACGTCCCCGCCGGGATAACGATATTGATGCCGGTCGCCGCGCCGCTCAACGTGGCGGCGGCCGTGCCGGTGCTTCCGATGATCAACTGGTCGGCCGCCGTCGTCGCTCCGCCGAGGTCAAAGTTGATCGTTCCGCCGGTCAAGGAGACCAGAGAGGTGGTCACCGAACTCTTGATGGTGAACGCCCCCACCGTGCCGTCGGCGAGATTCAGAACGCCGCCGGGGCTAAGGGCCAGCGTCGCGCCAGCGGCGCTCGTGCTGCCGATCGAGGAGCCGGCGGCCGGGGACAAGGTGCCGCCGCTGGTGATCGCGACCGGCGTGGTGGCAAGCGTGGAGCCGAGGCTCGCCGGGACGTTCAGAATGAGGTTGCCGCCGCTGACCGTCGTCGCCCCGGTGTAGGTGCTGGCGCCGGAAAGCGTCCAGGTCCCGGTCCCGAGCTTGGTCAGCGACGTCTTGTTGGTCGTGCTGTTATCGACAATCGCCCCGGCGATTTCACCGGTCCCGGTGGGAGTCGAGCCCTGCAACGTGAGTGTCTTGATCCCCGCCCCCGGCGCCGTGAACGCACTGGTGAACTTGAGCAGGCCAGTCCCCGACTGGTCGATGACCCCGCCGGTGGTGGTGCCCTGAAGGGCGATGACTCGGTCGGTCGTTTCACCCGTCCCGACATAACGCAGTGTTGACCCGCCGCCGATCAGGATCGTGCCGTTCGCGGCCGTCGTCGGCGCGCCAAGATTGCTCGCGGCGAGGTGATTCACGCCGGTCACACTGTTGATCGAAGCCACCTGGACGATCTGCGAATTCAGGTAGGTCTGGCCCGAGTACGTGTTGGCGGCGTTCAAAATCGTCGTGCCGGCGGCGCTGCTGTAGTAATCGATGCTGTTGGTATCGCCACCGGCGATGACGGCGTTCACCGTCAGCACGGCGCCGGCGACCGTCGAACCGAAGTCCGCGCCGTTGGCAGCGGTCCCGACGCCGGCCAGGTTGATCTTCCCGTTCAGCGTCGTGGTCACCGACGCCGCGACTGTCGCGCCGGGCCCGTCATTCAGCGTCAGCCCGTTCGGCCCGGTATCAATGTTGCCGCCATTGATGTTCAGGTTTGTAGCGGTGTTGCCCGCGCCGGAGAGAAGCCAGTTCCCCGAACCGGTCTTGGTGATCGTGAGGGGAGCGCTACTCCCCAGGACGCCGCCGGCGATGGTGCCGCTCAGTTCGCCGTTGCTCGCCCCCTGTAAGGTCAGCGTCTTGACGCCGGCCCCGGTTTCGGTCACGCCGCCTGAGAACTTGAGCAGCCCGGTCCCGGAGGAATCGAGGATCCCGCCGCCCGTCGTCCCGGCCAGGATGATGGCTCGGTCGGACGTTTCCCCCGGGCCCGTGTAGGTCAACTGCCCTGTCGCTGTCCCCGACCCCAGCGAGATGGTGCCGTTGGCGACGCTGTTCGGCGCGCCCAGATTGCTGCTCGAAGCGCCGCCGGAAACGCTGTTCAGCGTCGAGACGCTTAAGACGCCGTTCTGGATGGTAGTCGGGCCGCTGTAGGTGTTGGCCCCGGTGATGGTAAGGGTGTTGCCGCCGAGCTTCGACAGCCCGGTCGCGGTGGAACCCGCCGCGTTTGAGAACGGCGTGCTCAGGGTCGCACTGGCGGTTGTGGTGTCCAGCCCGACGCTCGCGCCGGTGGCGAGCGTAACCGGAATGGCGCCGCTCAGAATGTTCGTCACGTCGGTCGATGAAAACTGCCCCGTGCTGCCAAAGCCGAGGCCCAGGGTCGCTCCACTTGCGACCGAGATCGGGTTGGAAGCGAGAATAGGGTACCCCGGCATCGCGGCCGTGTTGAAGAAGTCGAGCGTCGCGCCGGACTGGATTGTCGTGCCGCCGGTGTACGTGTTCGCGCCGCTGAGAGTGACGATGCCGCCACCGTTCGCGGCGGCGAGCACCGCGACCTTCCCACCGGCCGCCCCGTTCCCGATAACGCCGTTGTCCGTGATGCTCCCGCTGCTGGCCGGGGTGAATGTCACCGTCTGCGTCGCCCCCGCGGCGGCCGACCCGGTGATGGCGCCCAAAGTGAAGAGGCCCGTGCTCGTGCTGGAATAGGTTCGGTCGCCGCCCAGCGTGATACCCCCGCTGACGGTGAAGAGGTTGATGCCGCTCTGCGTGATGTTCCCGACGTTGCTGCCAACCGCGGCACTGATCGTCGCGACGCTTGCCGCGGTGTTGTTGGTCCCGGTGTTGGTGATCGTGCCGGTGTTGTTCACGGCGGTGGTGCTGAACGTGATCGGGCTGCCCGCGCCGGTCGCGGTGAGCGTGATATTGCCGGTCCCGGTCACACCGCCGCTGAAGATCACCCCGCCTGCGCTGCCGTTGGAATTGGTGATGGTGACGTTGTTCGCCAGCGTCATGGCGCCGCTGAACGTCGGCGCGCCCGAGACCGTGCTGATCGTGCGGGTGCCGGTCCCCGCCGAGATGCTGATCGGGTTTGCGAGAGAAACGTTCTTGCCGCCCGCGGAATACGAAAGGATGACGTTGTTCGCGTTGGTGCCGGAGGCGTCGCCCAGGACGATGGTTGTCGCGGCATTCCCGAAGTTGGCCCCGGTGGTTCCGTTGTTGCCCAACTGCAGCGTGCCCTGGGCGATGTAGAGGTTCTTGCCCGCCCCGCCGAACGTGTTGGCGCCATTATTAAGGATCAGAGTCCCCGTGCCGGTCTTGGTCAGGTTGAACGCCCCGCCCAGAACGGCGGTGTTGGCCGCGCTCGCGATGCCAAGATTAATCGTCCCCGTGCCGCCAATCGTGGTGTCGCTGGCCAGGGTGATGGTCCCCTGCGAATAGGTGGCGGCCGTCCCCGAGCTGTTGATCAGCGCCCCGGCGCCGCTGATGCCCGAACCATTCAGAGTCAATGCGTTCGTGTTGGCGATCGTCTGGCCGTTGAGGTCGAACACGGCGCCGCTGGTGACCGAAACCGGGTCGGCCGCGGCGCCCAGAGCGCCGGCACTACCCGCTTTGAGCGTCCCTGCGCCCACCGTCACGCTGCCGGTAAAGCCATTCGTCCCGGAGAGCGTCAACGTCCCGGCCCCGGTCTTGGTGAGGCCGAACGCGCCCGAGATGTTCGAGCTGATGGCCGCCGTTCCGACGACATCCAGGTTCCCGGCGGCGTTTAAGGCAAGGTTGAGGGTCCCCGAGCCGTTCTGGAGCGTCAGGTTGCCGGTGCTTCCGACATAGAACAGGTCGCCGGCGACCGTCCCCGTGACCGAATTCGTGCCGCCATTGAGCGTGAGCGTCGCAACCGTGCTGACCGTGCCGTTCTGGAGGGTCAGGGAGGTGCTGCTCAGGTCGTTGAGGGTGCCGATGCCGAGCGCAGTGTTACCACTGATGGTAAAGGCGGCCGGAGAGTAGGCCGTCCCAGACTTAAAGGTAATGTCGCTTGTCGTTGTCGGCGGGGTTGCCTGGTCGTAGGAGCCGCTGGTGGTCAGATCGGTCTTGCCGTTGGTGACGTCCAACTCGGCGTTGGCCAAAGCCGGCGGGGCGACCCACGCGACAAGCGACGCCGCGGCCGCGAGAGCGGCAACCGCTTTGCGGGCCGCAGCCGCGACAGGTTGTCCTTTTTTTGTCGATCCGTCGCGCCGGAGGCGTCGCGACGGATCGATGTCGAGTACTTTCGACGAATCGCGGCGGGTTCGCGCCGCAACGGCGTGGCTCGCTTCAGCGTTGTTCAGTTGCTTCCGGACATCCTCAACACCCAACACAACCCGAGTACGGCTCTGCATCTTTTTACGACTCCGCGGTACAAATGTACAAATCACGCCTGACAGCCACGTCCACCGTGTCGATCACGATGCGACTCCGCCGAACGTTAGCGGCCGTGAACAACGGCACAAACCTCGGGGACAGATGACTGTGTCGATATATTACACAATCTCCTTGGGATCGATGAACGAGAAATCCGGATTTCGCGCGGCGGCACTCTGGCACTCTGCATCGCTTTGCAGGCGAGGCACCGTCGCCGTGCTAAGGGTGTGAAGCCGTACCGCTTATAACGATCAACCCTGAACGGATCCATGACTTCCGGTGGGGCGGGCTCGATTCAGGCCCGATAACGGAGCAAGACTTCATATCGGGCGTTTTCACTCAAGATTTTTTGCTTGTCCGCGGTTGCCTGTTACTTATACTTGGCCCTGCCTAAGTCCCGGTGGAGGGCTGCGCTTCCACCCCGTCGCGTTCAACTTGAATGTGACGCATGTCGTATAGCGAGCAGTTCGATAAAAATTGAGTGGCGGAGTGCGGGGGTTCGATCGGTGATCTCTCTCGCACTTCCGCGCGTCGGTGGTCCATGCTTGCGGCAGTATTCCGTGGCGGAAGACGCACTGCGGCAAATGGGTTTGTGCAGAGCCCTTTGGTCTTTTGACGGAGCGGGAGCCTGCGAGGGGCATTCCGCACTGCGATGAGACCTGGCTGGCATGAGGCCTGGCTGGCATGAGGCCTGGCTGGCATGAGGCCTAATTGGCAGGAGGCCTGGGTGTAGGGCGTCGGTGCATTTCGGTCGTTGACGGCGCGGGAAGGCCCGCACGTTTGGGCTTGGCGGAGAAAATTTCATGTTGAAGCCGCAGCGTTGCAAGCGGTCCGGTGCGCGTCTCCGGCCCACAAATCAATCCCGGGCCCGTCCGGGCCGCGCGGGATCTTCCAAGCCAAATGATCTTCTGTGGGTGGCGCGAGGGGTGCTCGGGGGTGTCGAGTGTCCGAGCACTGCAAAGCGTTCGGTGTGTCGCAAGCGTCCGTTGCATCTCTGTTGAAGTTTGGAGAGGGAACATGCGTTCGATCGTCAGTCGCCTCAAGGTGTCGCGGCAGGGTCGCAGAACTTCAGCCCGCTGGTTGGCCGTCTGCTCGGCGGTGCTTGGGGTGGTTCGGCCGCTGACTCCCAACGAGTTGCGGGCCGCGACCGACACGTGGGTGGGGAACACCGGCAACTTCTCGACCGGTGGCTGGGTCGGGAACAGCCCGCCGGTCTCCGGCGACTCGCTCATCTTCGGCGCCGCCGGCGGCGGCGGCACGACGCTCACCGACGATCTGGCCGGCGGTTTCAACATCGCCGGGCTGACGTTCATTCCTGGTGCGGCGGCGTACACGATCGGCGGGTCAAACACGATGACCCTGTCGGGCCCGATCAGCAACCTGAGCGCCGCGATTGAATCGCTCAACTTCGCAATGCAGTTGAGCGGCACCCAATCGGTCAGCGGTGTCGGGGCGATTAACCTTGGCGGCACGCTAAGCGGCACGGGCGGGCTGGCGATCGGTGGGACCAGTTCCGTCACGCTCTCGGGCGCCGATTCGTATTCCGGCGGCACGACGCTGAATAGCGGGCAGCTCAACTTCAACAGCGCCACGGCCGCCGGCACCGGGTCGTTCGCGATCAACGGCGGGACGATCGACAACACCACCGCAGCGGCCATCACCAACACCAGCAACAACGCTCTCACGTTCAACAGCGGCTTTACCTACGGCGGCACTCGATCGCTCAACCTCGGCACCGGCGCGATCACGCTGGCCGCGAACCCCACGATCACGCTGGGCGGCACGGGTGTGTTGACGCTGGGCGGCTCGATCACCGGCTTTGGGGCGCAGCGGCTCACTTTCGCCGGGACCGGGACCGGCGGCGTCGCCTTTACCGGCGCGCAGACCCTCTCCGCCACCGAGACGATCACGGTCAACGGGGCCGCGAACTCTCCGGTCGTCTTCAGCGGCGCCATCGGCGGCGGGGCGTTCGGTCTGAACGTGCAGTCGGCGTCCGGCACCGGCGTTCTCACGCTCACCGGCACGGATACCTATACGGGCGCCACCTCGGTTGGCACCGGCGCAAGCTTGCTGCTGGACTTCTCGGCCGCCGGCGCGCCGGCGTCGAATATCGTGAGCGGTAGTTCCGCCCTGACGCTCTCGGGCGCGACGACGACGATCAAGGGACTGAACGGCGGGACCAACAGCCAAACCTTCAACGGCGTTACCCTCAACACGGGTGCCTCCACCTTCGCCGCCACTCAGAACGGGGCGGCCAGCCTCAGTGCGACCCTCGGCACGATCACCCGCGCGAACGGCGGGACGATCGCGTTCACCACGCTGCCGACCACTGGCGCGATTAACGTCAGCAACGCCGGCGACGGCTCGGGCATCCTCGCGCCGTGGGCCTTCGTGGGCACCGGTGTCGCGACCTCGTATGCCACCGGCGGCGGGGCGGTTACGGCGTACACGGGCGGGACGCTCGCGACCGCCGGTTTCGCGAACGTGACGAGCGCGGCGACGAACTACACGTTTAACGGCGCCCAGACGCTCACGGCCGCCGCGTCCGCCAACACGCTTCAGTACATCACGGACACCGCCGCGCAAACCCTCGCGCTCGGCGGCAACACCCTCACCCTCAACGGCCTGCTCAACACCAGCGCGCAGACGCTGACCATCAGCGGCGGCTCTATCGCGGTCGGCTCCGCCACCGATCTGGTGATCGCGGGCCCGAACAACGTGATCATTTCGTCGGCGATCACCGGCGCCGGCAAGGGCCTGACCTATTCCGGCACCGGCACCCTGACGCTGAACACCACCGCCAGCGGCTACACCGGCGCCACGACGGTTAACAGCGGCACCGTGACCCTGGGCCTGGCGAACGTGCTGGCCACGGGTTCCAGCATCGTCGTCAACGGCGGCACGCTCGGCATCAGCACGTTCAGCCAGGCGGTCACGAACCTGACCCTCAACGGCGGCACGATCACCGGCACGACCGGTACCCTGACCCCCACGGGAACCATCTCGTTGAACGGCGGCCAGCTTAATGCGATCCTGGGCGGGACCGCGGCCATCAGCGCGGCCAGCGGCACGACGATCCTCAACCCCCCCGCGGCCAATACCGCCAGCGGCGCGATCACCGTCGCCTCGGGCGCCACGTTGCAGCTCGGCGCGGGCGGCACCGGCCTGGCCACCGTTCTCGCGGGAAACGCCATCGCCAACAACGGCACGCTCATCTTCGCGCCGGGGACCGCCTCGGCCACGTACGCGAACGTCATCACGCAGAATGCCGGTGGCAACCTGATCCTGAACGGCAACGCCGCGGTGCGCCGGCCACCCTGACGCTCTCCGCCACGACCAGCAACATTGGCGGCACGATCACCCTCAACCAGGGCCGTCTGCAGATTACCGCGCTGACGAACCTCGGTAACGCCGCCACCCCTATTATCATCAACGGCACGGGCACGCAGGGTGGCCAATTTTGGGGCAACGCCGCCCTCGCCATCGCAAACCCCATCACGATCAACAACAGCCCGGGGTCAACCGAAGCCGCCGGGAATCTCGGTGCGATCCGCGGGTTCAATGGCGCGAGCTACACCGGCCCCATCACATTGGGCGGCGGCATCGCCGCGATCAACCCGGAAAGCGGCAACACCGTGACCATCAGCGGTGCTATCTCCGGCCCGGGTCAGTTGGTCGCCGGCACGGTGAGCAACAACCGTGGCGGTACGCTCACTCTGACCAGCGCGAACAACTCGTTTACCGGCGGCGTGCAGGTCGCGGGTGCTACGCTTAACGCAAACGCGGCCGGCGTCCTGGGCACGGGGCCGGTGGTCGTCCAGAACTTCTCGAACAGCGTTCTTGCTGAGAACACCGCCAACGCACTGACCGGCACTAACACCCTCATCGTCAACGGCGGGGCCGCGACGCTGAGTGTCGCGAACAACTACACAGGCGTCACAACGGTCGGCGGTGGCACGCTTACCGTGACGGCGGCCGCCGCATTGGGCTTGCAGAACGTCTTCCTCACCGGCGGCACGCTGAACGCCAACGTCGCCAACGCGCTGAGCAGCGGCACGATGACGATCGGCGGCGCCCCCACCTCCTTCGTCACCAACCTGATTCAGACCGGCGGCACGTTCGCGGAGAACACCGCCAATGCTCTAAATGGCGGCACTGCCCTGACTCTCTCGGGCGGCACGACGAACCTGAGCGTCGCCAACAACAACACCGGCGGCGTCAGCATCAGCGGCACGAACATCACCAACGTCAGCGCCGCCGGTGGCTTGAACGGCACCGTCACGATGACCGGCGGGGCCCTCTCCAGCAGCGTCACGGCGGCCGGCAGCTACGCGAACAACGGCACGATTACCGTCAACGGCGGCCTGCTGACTAGCGCCGTGGCCGGCGGTAACTTCCAGAGCGTGACGCTTCGCTCGTCCGGCTTGATCAATCCGGGCGGCGTCGGCATCGTCGGCAACGGCCCCTTGACCATTAACAACTTCAACACGAGCACTGGCGGGACGCTCCAGTTCGATATCCAGAGCTTGTCCGTCTATGACCAGGTCGCGCTGCTGGGCGGCATCAGCATCGGCTCCGGCACCAACCTTGGCTTCAGCGGGAGCAACCCGACCCAGGCTGGCAACTATAAGCTGATTTCTTACACCGGGACCGCGCCCACCCTCTCCAACTTTGTCTTGCCCACCGCTCCGCCCAGCCTCACCTATACGTTGAGCACGTCGGCCGACCCGGGCTTTATCGACCTCGTGGTCGGCGGCACTTACACCCTAAACGCCGCCAACTGGCTGCCCACTGCGGCAGGGCCGTTCAGTTGGAATTCTGGGGGCAACTGGTCCACAGGCAACGTTCCCCACACCGCAGGCGACGTGGCGAACTTCAACTCCGCGCTGACCGCCAATCAGCAGGTCACGGTCGATGGGCTTCAGCACGTCGGGACGTTAACGCTCAACCCGGCTGCGGCCTTCGCTTACACGGTCAACCAGGGCACGGCCGGCAGCACGATCTACCTGGACAACGGCGCCTCGGCCGCGGCGCTCAACAACCTCGCCCAGAACAATACGATCAATGCTCCCATGAGCTTGGTCAGCGCCAACACCAACGTGACCGTTGCGAGCGGCCTGACACTGTTCCTTAACGGGGTGATCAGCGGCGCGGGCAAGCTGACGCTGGCCAGCGGGACGGGCTCCACGGCCTCTCTGGTGCTCGCGGGCTCCAACACCTACACCGGCGGTACGGAAGTGGACGCCGGGATGCTCACGATCAACGGCACCTTCACCACGAACGTCACCGCGTTGAACAACCAGGGCCTCGGAACGACCATCCTCAACGGCGGCACGCTGAACTTCCCGAACGCGGCCGGGACGACCGCCGCCCCCACCACCGGGTTCGTCATCAACGTCGGCCCCAACGGCGGCACGCTCAATACGGGCGGGGGCACGAGCGGCGTCGGCGGAAAGTTCAACCCGCAGGGCTTCGGCTTTTTCACCGGCGGCGGGACGCTCACCAAGACGGGCGGCGGCGACCTGCAGATCAGCGGCCCCAGCATCGCCTTCACCGGGAACGTAAACCTGTCAAACAATGGCCTGATCGAAGATCAGAGCGTGGCCGCCCTTGGCTTCGGCACCGCCACGGGGTTCAACGGCGGCTCGATCACAATCAACGGCCCCGTGGGGCTCAACGCGCCGGAGTTGGTCATCAGCGGCGTGCAGATCTTCAACCCCGTCACCCTTAACGGCGGTACCCTTTCGGCCAACGCGAACAACAACGGCATCCTCAACAACACGGTTACCGTCAACGCCGCATCGACCCTGCGGGCCAGCCAGTTCCAAGGCCAGACGGTCGCCCAGAACTTCGCGATCAAGACCCTCGCCGGCGCGAACAACCTGTCGCTGACTGGCTCGACCACTGCCAATGCCATCGGCATGGTCACCATTGGTGATGCCACCGGCTATACCGGCGCGATCACCCTTGGCGCCAACGCGGCCCTCGGCCTTAACAGCGGCGCCAGTGCGTTCGGGGGCACCATCAATGCCTTCACCAACGCCACCTCCGGCATCGGCCTGATTGGGGACGGCAACGGCACCAGCACGCCCGAGACGATCCCCTACGCTCTTTCGACGCAGGTCAGCTCCACGCTCTTTGGGGCGGGCAACACCACCGGCTACATCGTGGGCAAGAGCGGCGCGACGACCCTCTTCAACCAGGCCGCCAACAAGACCATTGCCCCGACCGCAACACTCCCCTTCAACGCGGCGAATACTCTTAACGTTCAGCCGTTCAACGGCTACGGCCTGCTGCTGGCCAATCAGGCGCCTCTGGCGGCGACGACCACAACCTTCGGCGTCGGCACGGTTGTCAGCGTGGGTAATGTCCCCTTGGCCCCTCAGGTGTCGAATGTCGTTCCCGGCCTGACGCTCACCAACCTTACCGGCACCAGCGCGATCGTTAAGAATGGCCTGGGCTTCCTGCAAATGGGCATCAATTCGGCGGATGCCAGCAACACGTTCACCGGCAACATCACGATCAATGGCGGCGTGGTTTCGGCGTTCAGCGATGCCGGCCTGGGCAACTCGGCGAACACCATCACGCTCAACAACACCGGCACCAACTCGCAGTTTTTGGCTCTAAGCAATTTCACGACTGCCCGGACCATTAACATCTCGGGTGCCACCGGTTCTTATTTGTCGGCCGCATTCGGTCAAACGCTGACGGTCGGCACCGGGCTGAGTTTCACGGTCGCCGGGAACCTGAACAAGGGTGAAGACGGCACGCTCGTCCTGACGCAGCCAGCGACCGGGACGCTCAATGGCCAAACGAACATTCAGGTTGGCGCGTTGCAGATCAGCAACTCAAATCAGATCACCGCGACTGGGTCGATCGCAAACAACGCGATCGGTGCGGCCCTGCAGTTGAACAATTCGACCGGCGCCACTTTCACTCAGGCCTACACGCTGCAAAACAGCGGCATTCAGAGCCGCGGCGCTTTGGAGAACGTCGCCGGCCCCAACAGCTGGAGCGGGGCACTCACAATTTCCAACGCCGCCACGATCGGGAACGACGACCCCGCAAACCCGCTGACCATCAGCGCGGCGATGACCAACACCGGAGGCTTTGTTACGGTCGGGACGGGCGGGACGGGACAGGCGGGCTCGGGCGGTGTCGCCATTACGGGTGCGATCACCGGCACCGGTGCGATGCAGGCCGGCCCCGGCAGTACCCTGCTCTTCACCGTGTCGGAAACCGGGTCAGGCGGGGCTCTGGCGGCACAGGGTGGCACGATCGTCCTGTCGGGCGGCGCTGTGCAAGGCACCGGCGCCGTGCTGGTCAACTATGGCGGCACCCTAACGGCCGACGACACCGGCACGAACACGCCCAGCCGCACCGGTGGCCACACGTTCACCACAGTGGGTGGCGCTACCTTCAACCTGCTGGGCAACTCGGGCGCAACCTCCACGGAGACGTTTTTGGGCCTGAACGTCGGCCGCGGCCAGACGAGCCTCAACGTCACGCCGGGCACCGGCCAGCAGACCAATCTAGCGCTGACCAGCGGCGCCGGCACCTGGACTCACAGCCAGTTCTCAACCGCAACCTTCAACTCGATCGGCGCGCCCCTCGTCACCGCACTAAGCCCCGGGGTCGCTTCATCCACGATCAGTACCGGCCCCGGTACGACGGCCGCCAACTTCCAAGGCGCTGGCACCACTGCCGGCTTCGCCAACTACGGAGTCCTGCCGTGGGCCTTGGTCAACAACAACGGCACCATCAGCCTCGCCACATCGACCGTAGTCGGCGCCAACGGTTTCCTTCGGAACCTCGGTGCGACTAAGACCACCGCCAATTTTGTCAACAACTTCAACTACAACGGCGTCCCGGGCGGCACGCCGATCATCAGCGGCACGTGGCTTACCGCCTCTCCCACCATTAACACCACCAGCACGGGCGGCTTATTCGTCGGTGAGTCGCTCAGCTCGGTGACCGGGACTGGCCTGCCGGCGAACGCATTCATCATCGCGATCAACCCGGGCGTGTCGGTCACTATCAATGCCAACACCACCGCCGCCCAGGCCGCGGCCGCGGGCCTGACCTTCACGACCACGGGGACCAACATCGGCCTGGCCGGCGTCAGCAGCGGCCCCAATTACACGCTGGCCCAGACGATTAACTCGCTGACGCTAAACAGCGGTGCGACGCTGGCGCTGACCAACAGCAACCAAGTGCTTACCGTCGCCAATAATGCGTTGGGTGGCGCGGTGCTGGCCTTGGACGGCGCTGGCGCCAACACGATCAGCGGCGGCCAGCTCACCGGCGGTACCAACGAACTGATCTTCCACACGCCCGCCGGCGTCAACCTGACGGTCGCGAGCAACATCGTGGGCGGCGGCACGGCGGGTAATTCGGGAATCACCAAGGCTGACCCCGGGACGCTAACCCTCGCGGGCACCTCGTTTCACAGCGGTCAGACAGTTGTGAATGCCGGTACCCTGAACCTCAACGCCGGAAACAACACCATCCAGTTCGCTAACTACCTGGAACTGGGAGCGGGTCCGACCGTCACGACAGTACAACTGAACGGCAACTCACAGATCGTGACCGACCTGTTCAGTGACGCAGGCGTTGTCGCCCCCCTGGGCCGGTCGGCAGCAATTCTACCGTGACCGGCAACGCTGGCGCGGTGGTCAACCTTAAGCGCGATAATGCGGCCCGAACGTGGGCTGGCCAGATCGCGGGCGGGCTTGGCCTAGTGGTTTCGGGCCAGAACACTTGGACGGTCACTCAGCCGCAGACCTATTCCGGCCCCACGCTGATCAACCTGGCTGGCGGCCAGGTGACCCTGCTCAACAACGGCGCGTTCCAGAACACCAGCAGCCTGACGATCAATCGCAGCACCCTCGCCCTGGACAACAACAGCGGCACAATCGATCTGCCCACGCGCCTGTCGGCCTCACTGCCGATTTCGCTGGGCGGCGGCACGCTCTCCTACATCGGCCGCACCCAGTACAACTCGGCCGAAACCGTGGGCGCCGTCACTGCCACCGAAGGCGCCAACACGATCAACAACACCGTGCAGACGACCGTGCAGACGTCGGGCACGGCCGCCGCGGCTCTGACCCTCACGAGCCTGACCCGCACGCCCGGCTCGACCATCAACTTCACGAACCCCAACGGTGTGCTGGGCACGATCGGCACCAACCCGACGATCTTCATCAGCGGGCAAAGTGCCACGACCGCCAGCGGCCCCGGCTCGCTGCTGGGGGGCGGGCTCACGGTCAACGGCAACGACTTCGCGGCATACAACCCGACCTACGGCGTGGGCGCCCTGGGCACGACCGGGTTCGCTGGGTACTCCCCGCTTCTGCTCAACAACGCCGCATCGACCGACAACGTCTCGATGGGCACCGGAACGGGCGTCGCCATCGGCACGATGACGGTCAACTCATTGCGTGCGACAGGCACCGTCAACGTTGTCCAGACCGCCGGGACCACCCTCACGGTCTCCAGCGGCGGCCTGATGGCCGGCGGCGGCGCCCTGACCATCGGCGCGCTCCCCTTCGGCGTCACCACCGGCACGGCCACTAACCAAGGGAATCTGACCACCACCGGCAGCGAACTGTTCCTGCTCGGGGGCAGCACCCTCACCGTCAACAGCGCGATTATCGGGAGCGCGGCGCTGGTCAAGAGCGGCAGCGGCGGCGCGACGATCAACGGCACCAACACGTATACCGGCGGCACCTATGTTGACCAGGGCACGCTGACCCTTGGTAACAGTGGTAATGTCACGGTTGGCCAGAGCGCGCTGGGGACGGGCGGCATCTTCCTTAACGGCGGCAACCTGACGCAAACCGCCGGCAGCCTGATCAACCCGGGCACACCGCAGGCCGTCACCATCACCGGCAACAGCACGCTGACGACGGCGTCCGACCTGGGCCTTGGCGGCACCGTTACCACCCTCGGGTCCAATACGCTGACGGTCACCAGCACCAACGGGGTCCACGTCGGCGACTACGTCACCGGTACCGGTATTCCCGGCAGCGAGTTTGTCACCGCCGTGAACCCGGCGACCAACACGGTCACCGTCAGCACCGGTTCGGGTGTCACGGCCGGCACGAACACGATCACCTTCCGCAACATCGCCAACTCCATCAGCTCGCTGACTTTCAACAACGATGGCGGCTCGAACCCGACGCTCACCAACACCGGCCTGTTGAACATCACCAGCGGTACGATCACCGCGTCGTCCAACAACGTCGGTGGTGTTACGACGGCCTCGGTCAACACCCTGACAGGCGGCGTCGTTGACCTCGGCAACGTCGGGGCCCCGACGATCACGGTCAACCCGATCACGTTCAACGGGCAGAACCTCGCTCCCTATCAACCGACCCTTGCCATCGCCTCGGCCCTTCAGAACGCTAACAATGTTGTTAGCGTCACCGGCGGCGGCAACTTGCAGGTTTCAGGCGCCAGCACGTTCACCGGCGGCGTGAACCTGGCCAGCAACACCGCCCTGACCATCGCCGCCAGCAGCACCAACCAGGCCAGCGGACGGCCGCTCACCGGCCCGCTTGGCACCGGCACGCTGACCCTCAACAGCGGCAACACGCTCTACAGCACCGGCGCCTTCAGCGTCGGCAACAATGTGGTGCTGACTGGCAACAACCTCACGTTCGACGCCCCATCGACCGCGGCCGCAAGCCTTACCCTCGGGGCCGGCAGCCAGACCTTCGCCTTGCCGGCCGGGGCACCCGTCAACATCAACGTCAACGCTCCGAATATGACCGGTGCGATCTCCAGCACCGTAACCGGGGCCGGGTCCGCCATCGTGAAGACTGGGCTGGGCACTCTGCAGCTCAACAACAACGTCGGCGCCCAAAGCACGTTCAATGGCGGGGTGGTCCTCAACGCCGGTACGTTACTGGCCACCGGCGTGGGCGGCACCGGCACCTCGCTGGGCACCGGCGCGGTGCTGATCAACGGAGGCGTGCTCTCCCTGCACCACAGCGGGACCGGCAATAACAGCCTGATCACCTACGGCAACAACGTCCAGATCAACAGCTCGCAAAGCAACGCCTTCATCGACGTCAACAACAACGGCGCCAACACGGGCAACACCATCGTGATGGGGAGCCTGGACTACGGCGCCGTGACCGGTAACCCGACGAGCGGGTATTCCTTCACCAGCAGCATTCAGAATCTAGGCAGCGCGGCTCCCGGCACGGTGCTGAACGTCACCGGCGGCAACGGCTACCGGCTACAGTTCACGTCCAGCCAGCTGGGTGCCAATACCACGAGCCCCGCCACGTTTAACGTCAGCTCCGGCCTGACCCTGGTCCTGCCCGGCGGGTTCACCATCGGCACCAACCTGCCGACCAACATTGGCCCCGGCACGCTCGTGTACAGTGGTAGCAACACCGGCGGGTCGGGCTTTACCGTCACCGGCACGACGCAGGTTTCGATCGGGTCGGGCCAGAACAATACGCCGCTGGGCACCGGCACGGTTACGCTCAACAGCGGCAGCACGCTTCAGCTTTCGCCCTACTACGCGACGGCCAGCGCCGCGAACTACACCCCCGGCGGCCTAACCGGAAAGTATTTCTTCACGGGCCAGGCGACCATGGCCAACGCGGCAAACTTCGGCATCGCCCCCAACAGCACGCTGGTTGGTGTGCAGCCCAACGACAGTGGGCTCCGCCAGGGGCCGGCGGGCGTCAACACCGGCGCCCTGTCGAACAGCTTGAGCCTCTTCCAGGGGCTCCTCACCGTGACCAGCGGCGGCACCTACTACTTCGGCGGCGGCTCGGACGACCAGATGCAGATCGTGGTCGATGGCCAGCTCCTGCAGAACGATGTCGGCGGCGGCCACGGTTTGAACCAGCAAGGGCTCAGCTCGGTCAGCCTCTCGGTCGGCAACCATATGGTGACGGTGCGCGGGTTCAATATCGGCAGCGGCGGCGGCCTGCAGGTCCTCTACTCCGGCCCCGATACCGCAGGCAACAACATCACCGGTCAGCCGCCGGTCAACTTCCTGCAGGCGTTGCCCCTCACGGCCACGTCGTATGCAACGAACTACACCAGCGCCAACAACTTTCAGAACGCCGCGATCCTCGGTAACGCCATCGCCGCGACCGCCAACTCAACCATTGACGGCCTGGGCTCCGACTTCAATTACGCCGTCCCGAGCTTGGCCCTGTCCAACGGCGTGACGCTCACGGTCGCCAACGGGACCGGAACGGCCGGCGCGATGGGCAACGGCGCCTTCGTCGTCACCGGCCTGACCACCCTGGGCACCGGCGGCACGGTTAACCCGACCACTGGCACGCTCGTGCTGGCCGGCGGCCTGACCGACGGCGGCAACGGCCTGACCAAGACCGGCGCGGGCACCCTAGTCCTCGCCAGCGGCGGGACGTTCACGGGCGCGCTGAACATCAGCGGCGGCTTCGTCCAGCTCCAGGACGGCGGTGGCCTGACCAGCGGTACGACGACCATCGGCGTCGCCACGACGACGCCCGCCACGCTTGACCTGAATGGCCAGACGGTGGCCACCACCGGCAACATCATCCTCAACGGCGGCGCCGGACCGGCGAGCAAGAGCAGCGCGGCGGGTGCCGGCCTCTACAACAGCAGCGCCAACACCGCCAGCCTCCCGGCCGGCGGCACCGTCTCGATTGGCGCGGCGACCGCCACAGTCAACGCCGCGATCGGCGGCTTCGGCAATATCAACATCCTCGGGACTCTCCAGGACAGCGTCGCCGGCTCAGCGCTCAACAAGGTCGGCCCCGATGTCCTAACCCTGAGCAACACCAACACCTTTACCGGCCAGTTCAATATCAACGGCGGCACCGTTCAGCTCACCGGGGTTACCGGGTTCACGAGCAGCGTGACCAACCCGGCGATCGTCGCCTCGGGCGCCACGGTGGACCTCAACGGCCAGGCTGTCGCAACGACGAAACCATTGACGCTCAACGGCGGCGGCGTGACCGGCGTTGGTGCCCCGAACCAGTTGGGCGCCCTGATTGACAGCAGCGCCACGGCCGCGACCTATCCCGGCAACATTACGCTCAACGGCACGACCGCGATCGGCGGCCCCAGCCTGCAGCCGGGGGTAAGCGGCGGCATCACGCTCACGGGCACCATCACCGGCGCACAGCAGATCACCAAGATCGGCGGGAATAACCTGACGCTCAGCACCGGGTCCGGCGCGGAGACGCTCATCGACGTGCAGGCCGGCAGCTTGACGATGAACGGCACGGCCCTGATCGCCAGCACGAGCAACGCGAACTTTTTGCGTCAGGGGGCCACGCTGACCCTTGACAACAGCACCACGGCGACTTCGCAGCGCCTGGGCAACCATGGCATGTTCCTGAGCGGCAATCTGGTGGTCAACGGCAACAGCGTCACGGCGGTCTCCGAAATCGCCAGCCAGGGCGGCAACAACTACGCGCTCGGTACCACCTTCGCCAACGGCTATGGCGGCTCGACGATCACCATCAACAGCGCAAGCACCGCGGGAGTCACGCTTCAGGTAGCGTCAACGTCCACCTCGATCTTTGCCCGAGCCGCGGGGAACACCCTGCTCCTGCGCGGCGACAACCTCGGCGCCACGCCCGGTTCAGGCACCGCGACGTTCGTCGGTAGCGCGACGAGCCTGGGCTCGAGCGGGAACAACGGCCAGAGTGTCGGCCAGGGTGGCCTCTTTGGTGCGGCCAACGCCCTGATCTATCCCTTTGCGGTGGTGGACACCTCCGCGACCGGCGTCGGCGTCGCGTTCGCCGGTTACAACGGCAACACCAACGGCATCGCGCCGATCGTCGGGACGAACGGTAACGCGGCCAACGCGGTAACGTCGGTCCCCACGGTCGTCACCGCGCTTGCCGCGAACACCACCAACGCCAACGCCACAGTCAACATCAACACGGCCGGGCTCACGACCGGCATGGAAGTGGTCGGCGCCGGCATCGCGGGCGGCACAACCATCTCGGCCATCGGCGCCGGCCAGATCACCCTGTCCGCCAACGCCACCGCCACCGCCAACACGCAGCTTTCCTTCTACAGCGCGGTCACCGGCGGACTGACGACGCCGAACGTGGTCAGCGCGGCGGCCGCCAATCCCCTGAGCAGCGTGCCGGTCGCCCAGACGATCAACTCGCTGACGTTGAACAACGGGGCCAGCTCAAGCCTGACGATCGGCGCCGCGGGCCTGCAGATCGACTCCGGCGGCATCCTCGCCGTCGGCACCAACGCCGCGGTCGCAACTTACTCCATCAGCGGCCCGGGCATCCTCACGGGGACCAACAACCTCAATCGCGAATTGATCTTCCACACCACCGGAACGGGCACCACGCTCACGGTGAGCGCGCCAATCTTTGTCAACGGCGGTGGCCTGACCAAGGCCGATGGCGGCATGCTCGTGCTGGGCGCCGCCGAAACCTATACCGGTGACACCGTCGTCAACGGCGGCACGCTTCAGTTGGCCGGCGGCAACAACACGATCTTCCGCCCGCTGACGACCGGCCCGACGCCCGGCAACCAAGGCAGCGGCGCCACGGGCCAGAACCTGACCGTTTCCTTCGGCGGCACGCTCGATCTGAACGGCACCCTCCAATCAGTAGGCAGCCTCCGCAGCGGCAGTGCCACGCAGTTGGCTGGCGGCACGATCGTCAACAGCAATGTCGGCACGCCGGCGACCCTCTCCGTCGCTCTCGGCGGCAATCAGACCTGGGCGGGCAACATCTCTAACGGCCAAAGTATTGGCACGATCAGCGGCAACACGGTGGGGCTGAGCGGCTCGGCGAGCGGGGCAACGCTCAACTTTGTCCGCGACGGCAATAATACGCTTCTGGTCAATTCGCCCAACACCTTCTCGGGCTCCGCCACGTTCCAAGGGGGTGCGACGCAGTTGGTGGATCTGGGCACGATGCAGAACACGACGTCGGTCACTGTGACCCAGGCGGCCTTGATCTGGGACGATACGGGCGTTCAGGCCGTCTCGAACCGCCTGTCGAGCACCGCCCCGATCACGCTCAATGGCGGCGGCCTTCAGTTCCGCAGCCGTGCCGGCACAGGCTCCACCCCGGTCGATGCAATCTCGCTGGGCGCCCTGAACATCGGCGTCGGCTCAAGTTCCATTGGCTCCCAAGTCGCAATGAACCAGGGCAGTGCCCTGCAGGTGACCTTCGCCAGCCTCGGAACTCCGACCCGAGGCGGCACGCTGAACTTCACCGGGGGCATCGGTAGCGCTAGCTTCGGCGTCGGCGACAACCCCCGATTCTTCTTCACCTCGCCCCCCACGCTCACCAACGGCCTGATCGGGCCGTGGGCAACGGTGACGGGCCTCAACGGTGAAAAGGGCTGGGCCTTCGCCACCTACGACCCCGCCTCCGGCGTTCGCCCGCTGCAGTACCAGCCGGTCAGCACCTTTGGTGCGGGCATCAACAGCTACGTCACCGGCGCGGTCACGCTGCCGACCGCGGCGGGCACCCCCTCGACGATCGTCACCAACAGCTTTACCGGCGCGAACGCAACGCTCAGCTTCAACAACCCCGCCGACACTCTACAGCTCCAATCAGGCGGGTTGCTGACCACCAACGCCAACTTCACCTTCGGCTCGACCACCACCCCCGGCCAGATCCAGGCGGGTACGGGTGCCGACTTGTACGTCCACGTCGGCGGCAGTACCGCGACGGTCAACTCGAAGATCATCGACAGCCCGTCGGGCAACACGAACGTCATCGTTGACAACCTGGCCAACGGCAACGGCGCGAACCTGACGCTGACGAATGCCAACACGTTCACCGGGACTTTCTACGACAGCGGCGTGTTCCTGAACCTCAACAGCCTGGTTGGCCCCGCCATCCCAGGCAACGTGATCCTCAGCGGCAGCACCAACGCCGGCACCGATTCGCTGGCCGTATCGACCACCTCGCTGAACCAGCAGTTGCCAAACCAGTTGGCGGCGACATCCAGCATCACGATCAACGGCGCGGCGCAGTACAATATGGGCAGCTCCGCCAATCTCCCGAACCAGAATGCCTCCAACACTCAAACGATCCGGAACCTGACTTTTAGCAACAATGGCGGCACCAACGGCGGCACCAACACCGGTAACGGCCCGACCGTCTTCACCGGGGCCGGCACGCTGACTATCGCAGGCCAGCTCACTTCGACCAACAACGCCGAAACCTACACGGTCCCCGTAATCAATGGCTTCATCAACCTGACGAACGCCACGCCGATCATCCAGGTTGACGCCAACGTCTATTCGCCGAACCAGGTTGGCCTTACCGTCAACGCCAACATCGCAACGACCGCCAGCGCCATCGCCAAGAGCGGCACCGGCTGGCTGGGCATCGGCGGGCAGAGCACGAACCTCGTGGGCACGGCGTTCAACCTCAACACCGGTGGCCTCGCCTACAGCCCCAGCAGCGGCAGCGCGCTGGCGATCCTGGGCAGTTCGGTAACTATGGCGGCCGGCACCACGATCGACGCCCGCGGCAATAACCAAGGCGCCGGCTATGCCGGCCTGGTCCTGGGCTCGATCACCTCTAGCAGCCCCTCGGCTGTTCTCCTGAACGGCGTTCAGGGCACGGCTGGCAACATCACGACCGGCCTGGATAACACGAGCACTTCCTACGCCGGCTCGTTCGCCAGCCCTTACGCCACCGGCCTCCTCAATGTGACCAAGATCGGCACGGGCGCCTGGACGCTGACGGGCGGCGGCAACACGACCGCCAGCGGTACGCTCGCGGTCTCCAACGGGAGCGTCGCCGTGAACGCGGCCGGTGTCGCCAACTTCCAGACGTACACGCTCAACACCGGCGGTACGCTGCTGGTTGACAACGCCACCGCGGCGGAGCAGGACAATCGCCTCGGCGGGGCGTTCTTCACCACCGCCAACACGCTCGCCCCCACCGTCCGCGCCCTGAACATGCAGGGCGGTAACCTGACGGTGAGCGGCAACGGCTCCACGGCCGCCAACGAGGCGCTGGGCTCTGTCGGGGTGACCGGCGGCGGTATCGTGACGCTGAATGCGGGAACCGCGGGCGTCAACGTGACGTTGCAGTCCCTCGCGGGCCAAGGCGCTCAGACGTCGCTGCTCATTCGCGGCAGCAACCTGGGGTCGGCCGCGGGTGCGGGCAACGCCACGCTGCAGTTCGCCAATACCGGCGGCACGCCTCTGACGCCCCCCGGCCTATCGACGCCCGCGACTCAGGGCGGTGGCGCGAACAACACCACGACCAAGACGGTCCGGCCCGATATCCTTGTGGACAGCACGGCCAACGGCCTGGGCCAGGGCTTCCTCACCATTGACTCGGCGACGGGCCTGGTGCGGCCGCTGGGCTTCGGGGCCGGCATCACGGCCGCGAGCGAGTTGGCGACGACCCTCACGACCGCGACGACAAACACGACCAACGTGAGCCTGAGCGCCGTGGCCTTCGGCTCAGCGACGGGCAACGCCCTGTCGCCCGGGCAGGTGCCTGCGAGCGTGACGGCGAATACGCTGACGCTTCAGAGTGGCGGCGGTGTGAACCTCGCGATCATCCCCGGCAATCCCTGGGGCGCGAACGGTGCGCTGCTCACGATCACCCCCAACGCCGACGGTATCCTGAACGTCGCGGGCTCCAACGCGCTGACCGCCGGCCAGGTGAACACCGGGGGCGTGACCTCCGACTGGCACGTGCTCGCCGGCTCGACGCTGACCCTGAACGCCTCGATCAATGGAGGTACGGGCGGCCTGACCAAGGCGGACGGCGGCACGCTGATCCTGAACCAGCCGGTCCTGACCAGTACGTCGCAGGTCATCACGATCAACGGCGGTACGCTCCAACTGGGATCGAACCTGCCGGTCAACCCGCTGTTCTACTACCCTAACGGCTCGGGCACGCCGGGCGCCGAGGCCTTGGCGGTCAATAACGGCACCTTCGATATCAACGGCGTGACCACCACGCTGGGAACGCTGACCACGACCAACCCGCTTCCGTTCGCCGGCGGGACCGCGGCCAGCCCGAACTCGGTGATCACCAACTCCAGTTCCACCCCCGCGACGCTCATCACCAACAACACCAGCACGGTCATCAGCACGGTCTTCAGCGGGAACCTGGGCCTTGACAAGGCCGGCAATACGACCCTGACCCTCTCGAGCCCGCAGAGCTACACGGGCACCACCACCGTGCGCGGCGGCACGCTAGTCCTGCGCGATCAGGCGACGCTGGCCAGCACGACGATCAATGCGAACTTCTCGGAGCTTCAGCTCGATAACTCGGGCCTGGCCAACATTAATCAGCGTGTCTCGAGCTCGGCCGCGTTGAACCTGACGGGCGGTGCCTTCCGGGTGAACCCCAGTTCGCTTCAGACGACCCAGAACATCGGTACCGTCAACCTCAACGGCGGGTCCAACCTCTTCTACGTCGCCCAGTACAGCAACAACGGCAACAACTCGGCCCCGACGTTCAACGTCGCCAACCTCAACAACAGCAACAGCAGTTCACTGCTGATCGACGCTCCTTACAGCGGCGCTCTGGGGAACTTCGCGGCCGCTAACGCTCACATCTACATCGCGCAGTTGAACGGCGCGCCGTTCAATGCCGGCAGCATGGTGAACGGCATCATTGGGCCGCAGTACCTGGTCGCCAATACCGGTAATACGGTCAACTGGGCAACCTACTCCAACCTGGCCGGCGTGACGACCCCCAACAGCAACGGCACCGCCAACTACGGTGCCTTGGGCGGTGGCGCCACCGTCAATTCCAACACGACCGCTAACACGGTGGCGATCGCGGGACAGACCCTCAACACCCTGGCGGTGCTCAACGCCCAACAGGCGACGACGCTCGGCCTCAATGGCCCATTGGATCAGCTTGTGCTGGCTGGGGGTGGGATCCTCGTCAACGATCAGAGCAACAAGGGTTTGACGACGATCCAGGGCGGGTCGATCACGTCCGGCGTGGTCAATTCCCCCTCGACTCTTTACATCCACAGCTATGCCAATAACGGCCTGACGCTCAACTCTCCGATCGTGAACAACGGCAGCGGCGCCGTGTCGCTGGTTCACACGGGCAATGCGACGCTCACGTTGACGCCGCAGGCGGTTGAGACGGTCAATCTTCCTGCGGCGGCGTCGTCCACGATCACGGTCCCCAACGCAACGGGCCTTGTCGTCGGCATGGGCGTGACGGCAAGCAACGTGCTTGGCACCGCGACGCCCGCGACGATCCCCGCCGGAACGACCATTTTGGCCATCTCAGGCACCACCGTGACGCTTTCGGCCAGCACGGTGGCCGGCACCACCGGCAACCAGCAGTTGACCTTCGCTCCGCCTGCATCGACGGCGACCTCGACCACAACGCTCGGCAGCTCGAGCGTCACCACCGCGGCCAACGCGTTCCCGACTAGCTTTGCCCCGACCATCGGGCAGTCGATCGGCGGCCCGACGATCCCCGGCGGTGCGACCATCTCGTCGGTCTCCGGTACAAACGCGACCGGCTTCACGATCGGGTTCACCGCACCGAATGGAGCGGGTGCTCTCGCGACGGGCACAACGGCCGCGATCACCGTCGGCTCGCTGTCCAACACCTACACGGGCACAACGACGGTCAACTCCACCACCGACCAGTACGCCGGCGGCACCACGAACCTGACGGGCAACGCCGGCGCGATCGTGATCCCCGGCAACCTGTTCATCAATGGCGGGGCGACCGTCACGATGAACACCAACCAGGGCCAGATCGCGGCGACCAGCAACATCACGGTCAACGGAAGCGGCACTCTGAACTACGTCGGCACCAACACCGCCTCCAGCGTGACGTTCAACAACAGCGGCGGCAACGCCAACCCGACCGTTAACGCCGCCACGCTCCTGAACCTGACCTCGCCCACGCCCATCACCGCGACCAATGACAACACCGGCTTCACGCCGCAGCTTAGCGGCACGACCGTGAACTTCGCCAACGCCGGCGGGGCGACGATCAACGTCTCCGGCCAGTCGCTCAATGACTTGACCATTTCCGCGGCGATTACCTCGGTTGGCGCGATCACCAAGACCGGCTCGGGCTCGCTGATCCTTCCGAACGCCAACACGGCCAGCCTGAGCCTGGGTGCTGAGCGGCGGCTCGATCTTTGTAAATAACGCAACCTCGCTGGGGACCAACGCGGCCGCCGGGGCCTTGTCGATCAGCGGCACGGTGGACCTGGCCAGCGCCAACGCGGCGCAGACGATCGCCCTGGCGACCACCTTCACCGGCCCGACGACGTTGAGCCTGGGCCTTGTCCACCCCAATAACACGGTCACTCTTAGCGGGGCGATGAACCTGAACGGCCAGAACCCGACGTTCAACGTGGCGGCCGCCCAGACGACGGATACCATCAGCGGCGCCGTCAGCGGCTCGGGAGGCTTCAACAAGACCGGCCAGGGCATCCTGTCGCTGACGACCGCCAACACCTTCACCGGCCCGATCACTGTCAACAGCGGCTTGCTGTTGTTGGGCAATGCCGCTGCCTTCGGCGGCGTGGCGAACGCGGGTGCTGATTACACGGTTGCCACGGCCGGGGCGCTCAATATGAACGCCCTTCCCCTGTCGATCGGCTCCCTCAGCGGTGGCGGCCTTGTGACCAACAGCGGTGCGGCCCAGACGCTTACCATCGGGGCCGGCTCGGACGTTACCAACGCGACGTTCAGCGGGTCGCTCGCCGCGGGCACCGCCGCCAACCTCGCCCTGGCCAAGATCGGGACCAACACCCAGACGCTCACTGGCCTTAGCTACTATGCGGGGACCACGACCGTCTCAGGCGGCACGCTGGCCTTCAACACCGTCACGACGGTTGGTGGAGGCGCTTCCGCTCTCGGCGCTCCGACGACTGTCGCGCAAGGCACCGTCACACTTTCCGCCGGCACGCTCCAGTTTGTCGGCTCCAGCCCCGCGACAACCGACCGGGTCATCGCGCTGACCGGCATCGCCGCGTCGCTCGACGCCTCCGGCGCGGCACCGATCACCTTCTCCAACCCCGTCGGACTGACCCAGAGCGGCCCGGCGGCCACCACCTTCACCCTCACCGGCACCAGCACCGCGACCAACACGTTCAACCCTGTGATTGGCGACGTGACGGGTTTCACAACGGCCGTCACGAAGAGCGGTGGCGGCACCTGGCTGCTGACGGGCGCCAACACCTACAGCGGGCCGACGACCGTGCAGCTCGGGAAGCTGCTCGTCGGCAACCCCGCGGGCGTGGGCTCGCTGGGCGCGTCGCCCATCACCGTTCAGTCGGGCGGGACGCTTGGCGGGTCGGGCACGATCGCCGGCCCCGCGACGATCAACGCCGGTGGGACGCTTGCCCCCGGCAACAGCCCTGGCGTCCTGACGACCACGAATGGCACAGTGACCCTCAACGGCGATGGTCTGTCGGTCAACAGCAACTCCAACTACGGCGTCGTGCTCGTCGGCAACGGAACGACCACGGTGACCCCGGGCGTCGATTACAACCAGCTCCGCGCCACCGGGGCCGGGACGGCGATCAGCGGGACGGCCAACCTGCAGATCACCTACGGCAACTACCCGGCCATCACCCCGGGAAGCGTCTACTACATCGTTGACAACAACACCCCTGGGGCGACGACCCTCCAGCTCGCTGACCCGGCCACGGGCCTTCCGATCGCCCAAAGCGGCGTCGTGACGGTCTCGGGTGTGCAGTTCATGGTGAACTATCAGGACAACTTCCCGAGCGACACGTCCACATTGAGCAACGACATCAGTCTGACGGCACTGACCCCGGAGCCCGGCACCTTGAGCCTGGTCGGCGCCGCGGCGATCGGGCTGCTGGCCCGCCGCCGTCGCCGCTCGGCCACCCGCCGCTAAACGGACGGGGGAACTCGACCGGAACAGAGCGCAAAACGAACGACGGCCGCGAGATTTTCTCGCGGCCGTCGTTCGTGTGGGGGGCGGAGCAACTTGGTGCGTGGTCGTCAGGCACACTCCGCGTGCCGTGGCCCGCGTTCAACGGCGCCCTGAGACCGGGCTGACGGCACACGGAGTGTGGCTGGGACAGGGCTTTCGGCCAGCGGGCGTCACGCACGCCTGAAACGCGTACGGCGTGGCAATCATGCCACGCCGTACACCTTCGCTCGTTCTTGAAGTTTGGTGGCGTCAAAGATGACGCACCCAGGATCGCTTACTTTCGATTTCCGATCGGCTCCACCTTCTTGCCAAAGGGGCCGGTGTAATCATCCGTGGGGCGGATGATTCGGTTGTTCTTGTGCTGCTCCATGACGTGGGCGGTCCAGCCGGTGACTCGGGCGACGGCGAAGATGGGGGTGAACAGGTCGATGGGGATCCCCATTGTGTAGTACGCGCTGGCGGAGAAGAAATCGACATTGGGGTTGAGGTTCGTCGCCGGGCCGTCGTACTTCCCCGACTCGGCGTTGAACTTTGGCGACGTCTTGAGAAGGGGGATCAGCCGCTCGCTCATCTCGTACCACTTGGTGTTGCCGGCCGCCTCGCCGAGCTGCTTGCTCATCTTGCGGAGGAAGGTGGCGCGGGGGTCGAACGTCTTGTAGACGCGATGCCCGAACCCCGGGATCTTCTGCCGCTTGGCGGGGTCGGCCGGAGAGATCATGTCGCGAACTTTGCGCTCGGCGTCGTCGGCGTCGCGGCAGGTGAGCAGGAGCTGCATGACCGCTTCGTTCGCCCCGCCGTGCAGCGGGCCCTTGAGGGCGGCGATGGCGGCGGTGATCGCGGCGTGCATGTCAGCCAGCGTGGCGGCCGTCACGCGGGCGGCAAAGGTGCTGGCGTTCATCCCATGCTCGGCATGGAGGACCAGGGCCGCGTCCATCACGCGAACCAGGGTTTCGTGCGGCTTCTTGCCGTTGAGCATGTACAGGAAGTTGGCCGCGATCGAGAGTTCCGGGTCGGGAGCGATCGGCTCCTGCTTGCTCCGGAGGCGATGGAACGCGGTGACGATGGTCGGAAGCTGTGCTGTCAGGTGGATCGCCTTGCGGCGGTTCCCTTCGGGCGTGTTCGCGGTGGTGTAAGGGTCGGTTGCGGCCAGGGCGCTGGCGGCGGTGCGCAGGGCGTCCATCGGCTGAGTGGCGGGCGGCAAACCTCGAATGAGGTCGATGACGTTCGCCGGGAGATTGGCCGAGTGCGAAATGTCTTTCTTCAGGTTGGCCAGCTCGGACGCGTTGGGGAGCTTTTCGTCCCAGAGGAGGTAAGCGGTCTCTTCGAAGGACGCATTCTCGACGAGGTCGCCAATCTCATAGCCCCGATAGACGAGGCGGCCGGCGTCGCCGTCGATGAAGCAGATGCCGCTCTGTGCGGCGACGACGCCCTGAAGCCCGCCCTTTCCTTCGGCCGAAGGCTTGGCGGCTTGGGAAGCGGTGTCAGGAGCGGATGTTTGGGCAGAGGTGGAGTCGGTCACGCTGATGTGTCCCGGGGTGAGGAGCCGTTGCCTTGTTGAAGGGATTTGCGTCGCGGGGCGCGTCTCCCGAGTGGGATGAACCTTCCCGACAGCCCCGGCAGCACGGCCGCGGCGCGAGACCCTGCTCGCGAACGTGCCCCGGGCGCCCTTCGAGCGTGGATCGCAAAATCCCAACGAAAGGTCGAATCAGGAGACTTCAGGCGTTCCGGCCGTTCGAACGATAGCCGAACGGGCCGGATCGGGCAGCCAGTGCACTCTGGCGCGACTATAGCGGTGGGGCCTCGGGCGGTCAATGAAACGCGAGAGCTCCCGACCTCGGAACGTTGACGTCCTCGTCGGCTCCGCACCTCAGCGCCAATGGCCGACGCGGCCGGAGGCGTCCCCCAAGGGAGTGCCGCGGCGCTTCGGGGCGCGGCGCGATCAAATCTTGAAGCCGCGTCGGCGCTGCTTGCTGTAGCGGGCGAGCGCGTCCTCGATGATGGGGAACGCCTCTTTGGAAGGCGAGATTTCGTCCACCTCGACGGCCTTGCCTTCGAGCTGTTTGTAATCCTGAAAGAAGCGCCGAAGCATCGACAGGCGATGCGGGGGCATTTCCGACGCTTCACGGTAACTGTTGAATTCGGGGTCGTCCGTGGCGATGGCGATGATCTTATGGTCCTTCTTACCGCCATCAATCATGGTCATCAGCCCGATGCAGCGGGCGTGAATGAGCGTCAGCGGGACGACCGTCTCCTGGCAGAGGACGAGCACGTCGAGCGGGTCATCATCTTCCGCCAGCGTCTGGGGGATAAAGCCATAGTTCGCCGGGTAGTAGACGGCCGAGTAGAGGACCCGGTCCAGCTTGATCAACCCGCTCACCTTATCCAGCTCGTACTTCACGCTGGAGCCGAAGGGGATCTCGATGATGCTGTTGAACTCCTGGGGCAAGTCGTGGCCGGGAGTTACGTCGTGCCATGGGTTGATCATGTTTGGGCGTCCGCAACGAGGACAAGAGCGTTTCGATCAGCGCGAGTAACGCGTAGCGCTGTCATCGGCCCATCATAGCGGCGGCATGGGACATTGCGCAAGCTGGGCGGTTCGTGCGGGCGTCCGGATAACCACGAGGCCGAGGCGAAGCCAGCCAGCGGCGGCTCACGGCCGCCGGAAGGGCTGCGTGGCTGGCGACGCGGCCGGAAGCGTCGCCGGAACGGTCATCGGCACTGCCGCCTGGGTCGTCGCCAGTGTCGCGGTCGCTGGCTGTGCCGCCGCGGTCGCTGGCTGTGCCGCCGTCGTCGCGGGCGGCGTCCCCTGGCTTGTCGGCTCGATGGCCCGCGTGGACGGTTGGGTGGTGACTCCTGGGCCACCGGCCGGCTCCAGCGATCCCTTCTCAACGCCTCGATCCCGGGTCATCACATGGATGATCAGGGCGATCAGCAGGATCGTTCCGCCCCAGGTGAGCAGTTTATCGGATGCCGCGCCCATGCCGCGCAGGCGGATCTGCTCGCGCGTGGACCGATATCGGGCGGTAACCCATGTCCAGAACCCTGTCCCCTTGCCCGGCTCGCGCGCCATCCAGAGGCCAAGCTCGAAGAGGAACATCAGTGGCACCATCAGGGCGATCATCCCCCCGACGACATCGGGGACGATGACGCCGGCGATGATCGAGATGCCGAAGTAGACATACCGCCGCATCGCCTTGAGCTGATCGACTTCGAAGATACCGATTCGCACCAGGGCGAGGACGATGAGCGGCGTCTGAAAGGCCAGCCCAAAGCTCAGGAGCATCCCGACGACCATGTCGATGTAGGCCTCGAGCGTGATGTGGGGGCTCACGATGCTGGTGGAGCCGTACGAGATGACCCGGATCTCGGGCTTCGACGCCCCGGCGATCACGAACTTCAGCCGACCCTGCGCCGCGTCATACCAGAAGAGGCCGGGCTCGAGCTTCGCCGGGTCACCGTGGAGGATCGGCAGGATCGGCCGGAAATCGGCCGGCAACTCCGTCGCCACCTGCGTCGGAAAACTGACCGGCACGCCGAGGTTAAAGGCGACAAAGAACCGCAACATCAGCGGCAGGACGACAAAGTAGAGGAAGACCATCCCGCTGATCAGCAGCCCGATGCTCAAGGGGAGGTACTTGGTGATGTACTTGCGCTCGTGCTCATAGAGGCCGGCGGCGATGAAGAGCCAAAGCTGATAGACCAGCCACGGCGAGGCGAAAACCCCCGCCGTGATCATGCTGATCTTCACGTAAACCATGAAGCTCTCGGAGACTTCGCTCATGAAGACCTGCGGGCTGAACCCGTCAGTCTTCAGTGCGTCCATCAGGGGCAGGAGGAAGTACCGGACGACCTTCTCGCCGAAGACGAAGCAGACGACGGCCGCTATCGCGAACCCCATCAGGCCCAGGATGAGTCGGGTGCGCAGCTCCTCGAGGTGCTCGCCGATGGTCATTCGGTAGTCGTCTGGCGTCGGGTTCGTCGTCTTCGCGCCGCTCGCCGGCGAGCCGATGGTCTTCTTGGTTGGGGCGGATGCGGAATCAGGGGCGGCGGTAGTCATGTGTCTGTATTGTACTCCCGGGGTGGCGCTTTGATGGCGGATGGTACGGCCCAGCCGCCAGCATGAGTTACCGCCGTCCGGCGCGGCGGCGCCCGCGCGACCGCCCGGCGCGACTTGGGGGCGGCGCGGCTCCTGCCGTATCATCCTCCATCGTCGTTTGCAAACGAGTTGTTACTCCGGGCCCTATCCCGGGCGTCCCGAAATTCCGCGCCGAGCACCGGTTTCTAACTCGGCAATCGCGCGCGACGGCGGGACTCGCTTGACTCAGCCAATGAAAAAGGGCGAGCTCGGTTACCGCACCGAACCCGCCCCATCGGAAAGGAATTGTGCCCCGGACAATGCGCGATTCGTCGCCGGAAAGTGGAATGGGTCGCGAAGATGGGCCCAGCGGCCGCAGAAGTCGCGGGGGGATCGACGGGTGGGAATACGCCTCAGGCGGCCGCTGGCATCGGGTCAAATTCGACGGCGACCCGGTAGCCCAGCGCGCTGGGCTCACAGCGGATCACCTGGCCGTAGGCGTCCCAGCCGCGTAGCGAGCCCTGGGGCGGGAAGAAGACCGCGACGCGCTCTCCGCGGCCGAGCGGCGTCTGGCTGATCGCGCTGAGGCCGCCCATCGACAGGTCGCGGAGCGCGAGCGTCAGATGCGGCTGCTGGCGAGCCGGGATCGAGTGGTCCAGGCGCTTCCCTTCGACTCGGGCGATGATCTCTTTACGGGGGAACATCCGGCGTTCGTCTTTGCCGTGCGCCGAATGACGCTTGGGCATCTTGAGTAGGGCAACCATGCTGGGCACTCCTGTCCTTTTGATCGCCGATCGCGAGCCGGCGACGACATCCAAAGCCCGCTACCGATCGCAGGTGTGAAACTGCGTAGAGCGGATACCCTTCTTTCTCGGCAAATTCGGCCGCGGCATTTACCCCATCTTTACATATCCGGTTGGAGAATTTGGGTCCTAGATTAACTTGGGATCTGAAGTTGATGTCGCGGCCGGGCCGGGCGGCTGGTGCGGACGCTCACGGATGGGTGCCCGGTCGTGTGATCCGGGGCACGCCGCCGTTGCCGTCCGCGTTCCCTATCGAGAGCCGACGAGGCCGTCGGCGTTCCCAGGCTCAAGGCTTCGGTATCGCGATGAAGAGAGCCGCACCCAAAGCGACCGAGGCCGCCGCGCTGTTGGAAGGTAGCGCCGACGCCTATAACCTTTAGAGGCACAGAGGCTGAAGAATTGCTCGGCATGGGTTTGAGTCCGCTCCAGCGCTGCGAGGGCCGCGGCGTTCGGGGATCCCCCACAACGTGAACGCACTGAGGTGACCTTGGCAACCGAGTCGGCGATCTCCTGATCACGTTGAGAAGCAGGGCGTCGTCTACCTCGTCGGGGCCGGCCCGGGCGACCCTGGCCTGATCACCGTCAAGGGAGCGGCGCTTCTGAAGGCGGCCGATGTCGTCGTCTACGACTACCTGTCCAACCCCCAGTTGCTTGGGCACTGTCCCACCGCGGAGGCGATCTACGTTGGGAAGAAGGCAGCCGCCCATTCGATGACGCAGGAGCAGATCAACGCCCTTCTGGTGGAACTGGCAACGAGCGGCCGACGGGTTGTCCGACTGAAAGGGGGCGACCCGTTCGTCTTTGGCCGCGGCGGCGAGGAGTGCGAAGCCCTTCACGCCGCTGGAGTGCCGTTTGAAGTGGTCCCCGGCGTGACGGCCGCCCTGGCGGCGCCGGCCTATGCCGGGATCCCGGTCACCCATCGCGATTTCAATTCCAGCTTCACGTTCGTCACCGGCCACGAGAAGGAGGACGAGTACAAAGACGCCGAAGCCCGGGCGCGGCAACCCGGCGCGGCGGCTTCGTCCGATCTGGATTGGTCGAGCCTGGCGAAGCTGCCGTGCCTGGCCTTTTACATGGGGGTGAAATCGCTGCCGAGGATCTGCCAGAAGCTGATCGAGCATGGGATGCCACCATCCACCCCGGCCGCGACGATTCGGTGGGGGACGACGCCGAGGCAGCGAACGGTCGTTGGCACGATTGCTGACCTGCCCGAGCGCGTCGCCGAAGCGAAGCTTGCTCCGCCCGCGCTGACGATTGTCGGCCGCGTCGTCTCATTGCGGCCGGTGATGAACTGGTTCGAAACGCGGCCGCTCTTCGGCCAGACCATCGTCGTCACCCGAACCCGTCAGCAGGCGAGCGACCTGACCGAGCGCCTCACGGCGCTCGGCGCCACGGTGATCGAGGCCCCGACGATCGAACTCTACCCGCCCGAAGCCACGACGGCCGTCGATGCCGCCCTCCGGTGGATGGGGGACTACGACTGGGTCGTCTTTACCAGCGCGAACGGCGTGGCTTTCACGAAGAAGCGGCTGGCGGAAATCGGGCTCGACGCCCGCGCGTTCGGCACGGCAAAGCTCGCCGCGATCGGCGACGCAACCGCGCGGGCCATCCAAGAACAACTTTGCCTGAAGGTCGATCTCTGCCCTGAAAGCTTCGTCGCCGAAGCGCTCGCCGATGGCCTGGCGAGCGGCGGGCACGTATCGGGCAAGCGGTTCCTCCTCCTCCGGGCTGACATTGCCCGGCCGGTGTTACGCGAGCGCCTCCAGGCGAACGGGGCGGCCGCCGTGGATGACATCTCCGTCTACGAAACGCGCCCTGCCGCCGCGCTCCCGGCGCCGCTGCTCGACGCGCTGGCCGCGAAGGACGTGACCTGGGTCACTTTTACCAGCAGCAGCACCGCCCGGAATTTCGTTGCGCTCCTGGGCGACACCCATCGACATACGTTGGATGGCGTGAAGATTGCGAGCATTGGGCCCGTGACGACCGCGACGCTGCGGGAGATCGGGTTGGAACCTACGATCGAGGCGACAACGTTCAATATAGACGGCCTGGTGACGGCGCTGAGGGCGGCCGCTCCGCCCGGCGATATCGTCGCGGCGAGCGATTAGGTGAGCGGGCGCATGGTCATGGGCGTGTCTGCCGCCTTCACGCGGCCGCGGACGGTTTTTATTGGAGTCTCACGATGCGGATGCGAATGCTTGGACCCGATGGGTTGAGAGTGTCGGCCATGGGGCTTGGATGCATGGGGATGTCGGACTTCTATGGCGCGCGGGACGACGAAGAGTCGATCGCGACGATCCACGCGGCCCTGGGCGCCGGCGTCAATTTTCTCGACACCGCTGACATGTACGGGCCGCACATCAATGAAGAACTGGTCGGCCGCGCGATCAAAGGCCGGCGGGACCAGGTGGTGCTCGCGACAAAGTTTGGGATTGTGCGGGACCCGGCGAACCCGTCGCTCCGGGGCTTCAACGGCAAGCCCGAGTACGTGAAGAGCTCCTGTGAGGCGAGCCTCAAACGCCTCGGCGTTGAGACGATCGACCTCTACTATCAGCACCGTGTTGACCCGAAGACGCCGATCGAAGAGACCGTCCGGGCGATGGCCGACCTGGTTCGCGCGGGCAAGGTGCGTCACCTCGGGCTCTCCGAAGCAAGCGCCAGACGCTTCGCCGCGCCTCCGCCATCCATCCGATAACGGCCTTGCAGAGTGAATACTCGCTCTGGAGCCGGGACATCGAAGACGGCCCGTTGCCCGCCTGCCGGGAATTGGGCGTCGCGCTGGTCGCCTACAGCCCGCTGGGGCGCGGCTTCCTGACCGGGCAGGTTCGCAAGTTCGATGACTTCGCGCCCGACGACTACCGGCGTCAATCGCCCCGGTTCCAGGGGGACAACTTTCAGAAGAACCTGGAGATGGTCGGCCGCATCGAAGCGATGGCCGCAAGGCGGAAGGTGACGCCCTCGCAGCTCGCGCTCGCGTGGGTCATGGCGCAGGGGCCGGACATCGTCCCGATCTTCGGGACCAAGCGCCGCAAGTACCTCCATGAGAATCTCGCGGCGGCCGACATCACGCTAACCGCGGCCGACTTGAGCGAAATCGAAGCGGCGGCCCCGAAGGGGTCGGCGGCCGGTGACCGTTACCCGGCGAACATGATGTCGATCGTGAACGCCTGACCCGTCCGCCTCTCTTGAACCTGGAGTTGATGATGGACCTGCAACTGAACGATAAGACCGCGTTGGTCACCGGCTCCACCGCCGGGATCGGGCTGGCGATTGCGACGCTGTTGGCGCGAGAAGGGGCGTCGGTGGTCGTCAACGGCCGCTCGAAGGCGCGAGTCGATGGGGCGGCCGACGCCGTTCGCAAGGCCGGCGCGACTGGCGAGGTGCGCGGCATCGCGGCCGACCTCTCGACGGCGGCGGGCGCCGACGCGCTATTCGGGCAGTTGCCGCGGGTCGATATCCTTGTGAACAACATGGGTATTTTCGAGCCCAAGCCGTTCGCGCGGATCTCTGACGCGGACTGGATGAAGTTCTTTGAGACGAACGTGATGAGCGGCGTGCGCCTCAGCCGCCACTACATGCCGGGAATGCTGGCGAAGAACTTCGGCCGCATCGTGTTCATTTCGAGCGAGTCGGGCGTGCAGATCCCGGTGGAGATGATCCATTACGGCGTCACTAAAACGGCGCAGATCGCCCTGGCCCGCGGCTTGGCCGAGATGACGACGGGAACGGGCGTCACCGTCAATTCGGTCTTGCCCGGCCGACGCTGTCCGAAGGGGTAGGGGTTTTCGTCGAGCAGATGGCCGCCGGCGCCGGGAAGCCGCGTGAGGTGGTGGAGCGAGAGTTCTTTGACACGGTGCGACCCACCTCCCTCCTCAAACGATTCGCGACGACCGACGAGGTTGCGAACATGGTCGCATACGTCTGCAGCCCGCTGGCGTCGGCGACGAACGGCGCGGCGCTGCGCGTCGAGGGGGGCGTGGTGCGGGCGGTCCTATAGTGCGCCACCGACCAACACATTTCATGAGTACTGGGCGTCCGGACGGGCGTTCGTCGCGGGGCCCGTCATCGTTCTACGGAATCTCCGTCGATCGCTACAGCTACACGTCCGCAAGGTCGTTTGCCTTTTGAACAGGCGAAACTCACATCTTGAAATCCTTCGGTGCTTCGGATTTTGACCGCGTCGGTCTGCCGTACGCGAGCTTCCGTGGCTCGCGGTCCGTTTCACCTCCGCCAGCGAAATTCCGCTAAACGGAGAGGTGTAATTTTCCGAAACTGTAACGTCGGGCGCTGTCGAGCCTCCCCCAATACCCCTCATGAGCACCGTTGGCCGCGTGGTTGACGAAACGAGGGCCTCACATCAGCTCGACCGGCCCGTTCGGCGCCGCATGTTGGGCGAATACGGAGATCGAACGATGCGGTTGACGATCGGCAAGCGAATCGGCGGGGGGTTCGTCATTTGTTTGGCGCTGACCGGCGGGCTTGGGGCGTTCACGCTCTACCGTCTGGCGTCGATCGATGTTCAGGCGAAGCGCGTCACGATGGACTGCCTCCCCGGCGCGGCGATCAGTGGGCAGATCGAATGCCTCGTCCTTCAATCGGAGCTTGCGATGCTCGGGAACATCGCATCGGAGGACCCGGTGCGCCGGGAGGAAACTTCCCAGGAGATGAGTTTATTACGGCAACAGATCGGCAAGGCCCTTGACGATTACCATGCGACGATCACGACCGACGAGGATCGTCAGATCTTCGGTCGAATTCCTACGGCCCGCGCGGAATACCTCCGCGTCCGCGACGCGTCGATCGCGCTGGTGAACGAAGGAAAGCGCGCTGAAGCCATGAAAGTGTTCGATACGGAGGTTCGCCCGGCCGGGCAGGCATACTTGAAGGCTGTTCAAGCCCTCTTCGACTTCAACAAATCAAACGGCCAGAACGCGGGCGATGAAATCACGGCGGTCGTGGCTCGCGCTCGAAAGGGCACGGAGGCGGCCATGGGGGTTTCCATCTTCGTCTGTGGGGCCCTCGCGTTCGCCATCGGCCGCTCCATCAAGAAGGCCCTGTCGCGAATGGCCGGCACGCTGGGCGACGGATCCGAGCAGTTCTCGACCGCCAGCGTGCAGGTCTCCGCGTCGAGCCAGGGGCTGGCACAGTCCGCGAGCGAGCAGGCCGCCAGCCTGGAAGAGACCAGCAGCACACTTGAAGAGATCACCTCAATGACCCAGCGCAGCGCGGAGAACGCCAGGGCGGCCGCCTCCCTTTCTGAAGAGGCCAAGAGCGCCGCGGACAAGGGCGGGTCGGCGATGTCCAAGATGGCCGCCGCAATCAACGACATTGAGAAGTCGGCGAAGGAGACCGCCAAGATCATCAAGACGATCGACGAGATCGCCTTCCAGACGAACCTGCTGGCGCTGAACGCGGCCGTCGAAGCGGCCCGCGCCGGTGAGGCCGGCAAGGGGTTCGCCGTGGTCGCCGAGGAGGTCCGCAACCTCGCCCAGCGCAGTGCAGCCGCCGCGAAGGAGACGGCGGGCCTGATCGAAGGCAGCGTCACCCGCGCACGGGTCGGCGTGCAGATTGTCGGGGAGGTGGAGCGCACGCTGACGGAGATCGTCAGCGGCACGACCAAGGTGAACGCCCTTATCTCCGAAATCGCCGTGGCGGCGCAGGAGCAGTCACAGGGGATCGGCCAGGTGAACACGGCCGTCGCCCAGATGGACAAGCTGACGCAGTCCAATGCCGCCGTCGCCGAAGAGACGGCGGGGGCCAGCGAGGAACTAACGGCCCAGGCGGTTCGGGTGAAAGGCGTCGTGGATGAGCTTCTGCTCCTCGTTGACGGCGCGACGCGGGCAAACCCCTCCACCGGCGCGGTGGGCGATGCGCTCCGCCGGCAGGCACGGCACGTCCAAAGCGGGAGAGCCGCCCGTCCCGAGGCGGGGCGGCACACAAAGGCCGGGAACTCGGCCGCCTCGCGACTGATCCCGTTCGGCGAGGACGAAGCCCAGCCCTCCGACCCGCGCGACGAATCGTTTCGTGCGTTCGATCAGCGGTAGTGCCCTGACGAGCGCCGGCGCGAACCGACCCATGACGGCCGCCGGAGCCTCCGAAGAGGAGCCCGGCGGCCGTTCTCGCTTTCAAACCCACGGCGCCGGCCCGTCGCGATGCGTCGCAATTCCTTCGATCGGCTCACAACGGTGACGCCATGGGTGTCGATGCCACGCCTTCAGGTGATAATGCCGGAGCCGGCCGCGATACTCGGGCCGTGGCAGCAGCCGGTAAACAGGCAGGCCCCATCTGATGCGATATTGGCTCTCGCGGCTCACGTTCTCGTTTTTCGTCGTCGCCTTTGCGCTGGCCTACTCGGGGCTGCGCCCGTCAGGAGGGAGCGGCGGATCAGGTCGTGTCGCGCTACTATGTGGGTGCCGCCGCGTGTGCCGCGCTGGGGCTGGCGGGCCTGCGCGAGCGGCACCGGCACGGCCTGTGACCTATCGCGGGGGCGTGGCTCGCGCTTGTGACGGGCGTCAACCCGCGAGGATGCCGCCGACGAGCCGCGCCCGTCAGCAAGCGGGTCGTCGCCGTACCCCGGCGACTGTTAATCCCGATCCCCCATGGGTTTCGGCGGCGCGCAATCCTGACGGACAAGCTTCCGGTTCGGCCTCAAGCTTCATCCGGCGGGGGCGTCGGCCGCACGTGGACGATCAGGTGCCCGCGCTCGTCCAGGGAGGTCGCGTAGTGGGGGAGGTCGCGCGACGCCGGCCCCCGGGTGACGCGGCCGGCCGGGTCGAACGTCGAGCCGTGGCAGCCGCATCGGAACGAGCGATCGGCCAGGGGCTTCACGCGGCAACTTCGATGCGTGCAGACCGAGGAGATCGCGACGAAGCCGTCGTCCTGGCGGATGAGAAAGAATCCGTTTGCGGCAAGAGCGTCGCTTGTCCCTCGTGCGGAGACGTCGGCCGCCGGGCCGGCATCGACATCCCGCGCGATCAGCGGGGCCACGTCGCCGCCCTGATCACGGTTGCTGCTCCCACATCCACAGGTGATCGCGGAAGCCAACACCACGAATTCGCGTCGGGAGATCGACATACTTCCTCCGTCGTTCGGTGGGCGGCGCGATGACGCTGCTCATCGCGAGGCACACGAATCAATATTCGAAGACCAGGCTCGTGACGATCCCCCAGCGCAGCTCCTCCCGAGCGCCCTGGTCGATCGGAAAGACGTAGCCGATGCCGATTCGCGGCTGGGCCGGGCCGACGGACTCCAGGTTGAACCGTGCGCCGACCGTCCCGAAGAGGGCGTTGTGCCCCGCGTCGTCGCGCGTGAGCGCCGTGTCGCCGGAGAGCTCGAAGATCGGGATCGTCCGGACGACATCGGGTAGACGCAATTCTTCCCGCTCGAGGTTGTAGCCGAGGGTCAGGTTGTACTCGAAGGAGCTGTGGCCGCCCTGGTCCGGGCCGATCAGCGCGGAGTACCCGGCCGTCGCCTGCACGCTCAGATGTTCGCCGAATCGGAAAAGTTGGAAGAGGTGGGGGACGATCTCGGTGTCTTTGCTGATCTGCGAGCCCCATGGCACGCCGACTTCGAGCCCGGCAACGAGCGTGTAGTCGAAGTTGCCGTCTGGAGAGACGTACTGAAGGAGGGGGTGGCGAGCGGCGAACGTGATCGAGCCGACGCCCGCCGAGGCGAGGTGCAACGGATTGCCGAGCGACCCGATGGAAGACTCGGTGTCGCGTTGGTAGTGCCCTTCGACTTCAAGCGTCAATAGGCCGACGTTGTATTCCAGTTCCGCCTTGACGGCGCCTGACTGCTGCCCGTTTCGTTCGGAATGGAAGTAGTCGAACCGGATTTCCCGATCGACGTCCCCTTCATCACCGCGAAGGGGCTCGGGGAACCACCCTTCTCCATAACGGCTGCGATGATCGAGCAGACCGAACGCATACCGGGAGTCAACCGGCGGGGAAGGACTGTCATCGCCTTTGGCGACGGGGGTCAAGAGTGCGATGACGAACAAGGACGCGGCGATCAGCGGATGAGTCTTCATCCGTGGGATTCAATTGAGACTGAGTCTCAACGTCAAGTCCACGAGTAAGAATTGCACATGATCCGCCTTCCGCTGCGGTTCTATAACGTACCGTGGGAATTGGGGTTAAGTTCAATCTTAAGCGGCTTTTGGCGGCTGTGCCGAGAGTTCCGGTTCGGGGACCGCGTCGAGGCGAACGCTCCTGGGGAGCACCTTTCGATAGCCCAGCTGGTTCACAACCTCCAGGATTTCGGTCCAGGTGGGATAGAGGCGCTTGTTGATTTTTTTGTAGGCCTCGATCGCCATCACAAATTCAAACTGCTCGACGTTCATTTCGCCTTCTTCAGCCTCTCGGCGTTCATCGCTACGGCGGCGGCCGGGCCCACGGCGGCGCTCAAGGCCTGTGTTATCGCGGCGTTCGGCAACCCGGCGTTCAGGGCCGCTGTAGCCGGCGTCTTCGCGGGATTGCGTACGGCGTTCGAGCCCGCTGCGCCGATCGGCCGCCGTCAGGCGTCGATCCGGCCCTTCACCGGCCGCTCGGCGTTCCCCTTCGACGGCATACGGTCGTGGCGAGGCCCCGGCATCCACCGTCGCGCCGTTCTCCTGTGACTCATCCGCCGCTGATGTCTCCACGTCACTCATTTCAACACCTCTGCCAGGCCCCATCCCTTGCACTCCCATCGGAACAACCGGCCGTCGCCTTTATCCGACCAGCGCAAGAATAAAGGGGTCAGAAGGTATTTCCGGAAATACCTTCTGACCCCTTTACAATGGAGAGGGAGTCGTCGGATTGCGAGCGCTTCGTAGCCGAACCGTACAAGACGATTGGACGGTATCGAAAGCACGGCCGCATGGCTCATTCGACGAACGCGACGCCGGGCCACCGGGCCCTTGACGATCTCGAGGAGCCTCGCGCTGGAGCGGATGAGAATTTGCTTTGGGGAGAATCTGCCGGCGAGGGATGGTGAGGGATTGTTGGCTTGAAAAAAAGAGATGCTTAATCGCTTGTTTGCACTCGCGAAAGCCAGGCGCGACCCCTAGACTCCGCCCCTTGTTTGGCGCCCCGCATTCCTGGGAACAGGGCGCCGGAAGGGCTGATTGCGTGAAGCGTCGAATTGGGCTTTCTGGCGAAATGGAGCCGCAAACCTCACCGATTCAGGTGGAGCCGCTCGAGGGGCGCACGTTGCTGTCGTCGTACTTTGTCGCTACGACCGGCGCCGACGGGAACCCCGGCACGCTTGTCAAACCTTTCCGGACAATCCAGCACGCGGCGCAGTTCGCCCAGCCGGGCGATACCGTTTTTGTGAGGGCGGGGATCTATCGGGAGGCGGTCACGCCGGCGCGCTCGGGGACGGCCGTCAAACCGATCACGTACCGCCCGTACAACAACGAGAACGTCACGATCAGTGGCGCGGATGTCGTCTCGAACTGGTCGGGCGGCGCGGGCGGGGTTTATCGGTCCTCGACGTCGTGGGATCTGGGCTTCGGCAAGAACCAGGTCTTTGTTGACGGCCTCATGATCAATGAGGCCCGCTGGCCGAACACGTCGCTGGACCCTTCGCACCCGACGCTGGCGACGGTGCGGTCCGCCACCTACCACATTGCGGATGGCCCCGGGGCGTCGGTCGCCACGATTTACGACCCGGCGCTGACGCAGAAGGCCGGCTACTGGGTTGGCGGGACGATCCATATCTCACAGGGCCAGCGGTGGGTCGCCCAGACGGGGACGATCACCGCCTATTCCCCCGGGCGCCTCACATACACGTTCACTTCGTACAAGCCAACGCGGTCTTATGAGAACCCCGGTAAGGGGAGCACCTATTTCTTGCTAGGCAAGTTCGCGGCGCTGGACGCCCGCGGCGAATGGTATCGTGACCCGTCCGGCGCGCTCTACCTGGAGACGCCGGCCGCGGATTCTCCGTCGCACCATACGGTCGAGGTGAAGCGTCGCACCACCGCGTTTGACCTGAGCGGCCGCTCGCACATCAATGTCGCCGGCTTCCACCTGTTCGCATCGACGATCGTGACCAGCTCCACGTCCGCCGGCGACCGCCTGTCGGGGTTGGATGTGAAGTACGTGTCCCATTTCATCGCCCAGCCGCAGGCGTGGTCGCAGCAGCAGACGTCAGGCATCCAGTTGAATGGCACGAATAACGTGCTGGAGAACAGCACGATCGCGTTCAGCGCTGGCGACGGGGTGTTCCTCGGCGGTTCGGGCAACGTGGCGCGGAACTGCGTCATCCACGACATCAACTATAACGCGGGGGACTGGGCGCCGGTGGTGGTGATCGGGAACAACGATATCGTTGATGGGAACACCATTTATAACGCCGGCCGCAGCGGCGTGCTCCATACCTATTCGCACAACACCAAGATCCTGCACAACGTCATCCACGACCTGATGATCCAGACGACCGACGGCGGGGGCATCTATACCTACGGCACGAATGGCCAGGGTACGGAGATCGCCTACAACACTGTTTATAACGTCCGCGCGGGCAACTTCGGGGCGGCGGGGGTCTACCTGGATAACTTCTCCAGCAACTATTACGTCCACAACAACCTGGTCTGGAACACGAACTGGGCGATGAAGCTCAACCCGACGAATCGGTACGAGCGCATCTACTTCAACACGTTCGCCGACAGCACGCGCAGCCTCGAAACCACGGGCAACGGGGACATGCTCGGGACGGTCTTCCTCTACAACATCTTCACCAACACGGTGAAGTTCGGGCCGGGATCGACGCACACCAGCAACATCATGCCCGGCGTGAACCCCAAGTTCGTCAACGCCGGCGCGCACAACTATCGACTCGCGGCCGGTTCGCCCGCGGTGGTCAAAGGCCCCAAAAACACGACGACTACCTATGGCTACACCGGGATCGCCCCCGTCAAGGTGTCGTTCGCGGCCCTGGCGGGGTGACACCGGACGCCACGCTCCCAAGCCCCTACAGCCCCCGCGCGAATCGAATCGCCGCGGGGGCCGTGGCCGCGCACGGGAAAAACTGCGACGGTCCCCATATTGGTGTTTGTAGTTCCATTGCCTTGCTGTAAGCTCCCACGGCTCTGGGCGCGGCAGAGGCGGGTCACGGTATGGGTCGCGTCGTCAGCTCTCCGTTTCTGTTTCGATGTGTCAGGAGGCTTCAGCGTGTCACCACGGGCTCAAATTGCGCGACGGCGGTTGGCGGATGTGTGTGCGGCCGAGGCGCTGGAAGAGCGCCGGCTGCTGAGCGCCTACTTCGTCGCCACCACCGGGGTGGACACTAACGCCGGCACGATTGACCAGCCGCTGCGAACCATCCAGGCGGCCGCCACGCTGGCGCAGCCGGGCGATACCGTCTTCGTCCGTGGCGGGGTCTATCACGAGACGGTCACGCCTCTGAACTCGGGGACGGTCGGGTCGCCGATCACGTATGAGCCTTATAACGGCGAATCCGTCACCATCGACGGCGCTGACCCGGTCGTGGGCTGGTCGAACACTTCGGGGAAGATCTACTCGGCCGCCCAGTCGTGGGACCTTGGGGCGGGCTACAACCAGGTTTTTGTTGACGGCCAGATGTTGAACGAGGCGCGGTACCCCAATACCTCGCTGGACGTTTCGCATCCGGTGACGTCGAAGTTCGCCGGCGTGACGGTGTCGGTCGCGGACGGTCCCGGCGCCTCGACGGCATCGATCTATGACCCGAACCTGTCATGGAGCCCGCCCGGCTATTGGGACGGGGCGACGATCCATTTCGCGCCGGGCCAGGCGTGGGTCTGGCAGACGGGGACAGTCACCAGCTCGCAGATCGGGGGGATCACTTTCTCGTTCACCAGCCGCACGACGACGGGGTCGTACGAGACGCCGGTCGCGGGGAACAAGTTCTACCTGACGGGGAAGTTCCAGGCGCTGACGGCCGCGTCGCAGTGGTATCGGGACCCGACGAGCGGCCTTCTCTATCTCTGGACGCCCGCCGGTGACGCCCCGACAAATCACACCGTCGAAGCCAAGGCGCGGACGTACGCGATCGACCTGTCGCAGAAGTCGTATATCAACGTCCTGGGCTTCAAGATCTTCGCCGCGACGATCAACACCGACTGGGGATCGAGCAACCTGGACATTTCAGGGGTCAACGCGAGCTACGTCTCGCACTACGGGATCGTTCCGAACGGGTGGGACGAATCGTTCTCGACCGGCATCCGGATCGACGGGACCTCGAATACCTTCGAGAACAGCACGGTCGCATTCAGCGCCGGCTCCGGCGTTTCGGTCTTCGGGTCGGGGAACACGATCCGTAACGATACGATCCACGACACCGACTACTCCGGCCAGAATCGCTCCGCGCTGGATGTATACGGCATCAATACGCTCATCCAGTCGAACACCATCTACAACAGCGCCCGTTGCGGCATCAAGCTGAGCATCACGACGCAGGACCGCGTGCTGAACAACGTGGTACACGATGTGATGCTCCAGACGACCGACGGCGGCGGCATCTACACCTACGGCACCGACGGCACCGGCGGCGAGATCGGCTACAACGTCGTCTACAACGTCCGCAGCGGCGGGTTCGGGTCGGGCGGGATCTATTTCGACGACCTCGACAGCAACTACCTCGTGGATCACAACCTGGTGTGGAACTGCGACGACGGGCTGCGCTTCAACCCGCCCAACACCAACAGCCGGATTTACGACAACACGATCGGCGGCGTGACCCATGCCGTCGGCAGCAGCGGGAGCAAGGATCTCTCCGGCACCGACTTCCGCAACAATATCTTCTTCGGCGCGGTGGCCGACTTCGGAAGCGGTTCGACGAAGTCCAACAACCTGCTCTATACATCGACGGCCGGGTTTGCGAGCACGGCGGCGAGCAATTACCAATTGCTCCCAACGTCGCCCGCGATCGACGCCGGGCAGATCCTCTCCCCGTTCACCGACGGGTACACCAAGAACGCCCCCGACCTTGGCGCCTACGAGTACGGCGTCGCCCCGTGGGTCGCCGGCGTCAACGGCAGCTTCAAGCCGCCGACGGGCGTGCTGCTCCCCCGTTCGCCCATCCCCACGCCCACCCCGACCCCGACGCCAACGCCGGTCGCCCCGACCGTCGCGTACCTGGGCGCCGATGCCAAGACCGGCGGCAACTGGAAGGGGACCTACGGCTGGCAAGGGGCGGCCATCGCCTCGGACAACAACACGCTGCCCGGGACCGCCATCTTCTCAACGACCGCCGTCACCCAGGCAACGTTCACGGCGCTGACGCTCGACCCGCGCGCCCCCCAGTCCCAGACGGTGCCCGGCACGCGCGATCTCTCGGCCTGGTCCGGCGCCAGCTTTACCGCCACGCTCAACATGATCGACGGGGCGCGCCACGCGGTCGAGCTCTACCTGCTCGACGGCGACAACCTCGGCCGGGCGGAGACGATCGACGTGCTCGACACCGTCTCAGGAAATGTGCTGGCGACGACGTCGGTCGCGAACTTCAGCGGCGGCGAATACCTCAAGTACACCATCAAGGGGAACGTCACCTTCCGCGTGACCGACACCGCCGGCCAGGGCGGAGTGCTGAGCGGGGTGTTCCTGGATTACCCCACGCCGACGCCCACCCCCACGCCGACCCCTACTCCGACGCCGACCCCTACTCCGACACCGACCCCTACTCCGACACCGACACCGACCCCTACTCCGACGCCAACACCAACTCCAACACCAACACCAACTCCGACTCCGACGCCCACCCCAACCCCAACCCCCACGCCCACCCCGACGACGCGGAGCGCAAAAAGTCAGATCCTCGCGGCCAAGTACGATCAGGCGAGCGGCGTCTTCCTCCCTTCCGCCGGCGTGGCGCGGCTGAGCCCGGGCGGCTACTTGCAATACAACAACGTCGATTTTGGCACCGGCGTGTCGAGCGTGAAGATCCACATCGCCGTCCCCTCCGCGGCCGCCGGCGGGCAGATCCAGGTCCACATCGGCAGCGCGACGGGGATCGTCTACGGGCGCCTCAACGCCCTCTCCACGGGCGGCACCACGACGTTCGCGCTGAAGTCAACGACGGTCACGTCCATCAAGGGGAAACAGTCGCTGTTCCTGACCTTCTCGGGCTCCAAGACGAACTACGTGAACATCGACTACTTCACGTTCGTTTGATGGCGGTCGTCGCCGACGCGTTCGTTTCCCGCCAGTTGGACCAGTCAGCCCGGACGTCTTCGGCCATCGCTCGTGCGGCTTTGCGAAGCCATTCGGCGCCGCGTTTGGGTAAGTCTTTGGCGATGTCGGCGACGGCGGCCGCCGTCCCAAGGTGTACGTTCGCCGTCTCGCGGCCCATTGCCCGCAGCAGCCGCGTCTCGTCCGGCAAGGCCGTGGCGGCCGGCAGGTCAACCTTGTCCGCATCCGGCGCCAGACGCCGGACGACCCACGCTCCCTCCTTCGCCGTGACAACCTGCATCGACGGGTCCCGGCTTCGAACGGCGGTGGCGAAGAGCTTCTCGTACGGCGGGAAGGCTGCGGCTGGCTTGGTCCCGGCCGCCCAATCCCACGCCGACGGAACCATCGCCTTCGCCTCGCGCGCGACCAGGCCGCCGTGCCAGTCGGCGAGCGTAAAGAACCGCGGCCGCCCCAGGCTCCCCATTCCCGCCGTGCGCGGGGCGAGCGGGGCGGCCTTGCCGAGCCAGGGCGTTACCGTCTCGATGGCCCGTGCCGCCGACGCCGGCGCCGCTGTCCCCGCCGCCAGCCCGCGCCGATAATCCTCCTGCATTTTCCGCCAGTACGCCGCCGGGTCTCGATCGGCGACGAGCGGGCCCAGCCACCGATTCCGATCATCAATGACAAACGGCAGCGCCTCGCCGCGCCGCCCAGCATCAATCCCGTCGGCATAGCCGCCGAGCAGTGCCTCGCACCCCCGGCGCTCACTGACGGAAAGCAGGCCCTCCGCGGCCGCGAGCAGGATGCTCGTCGAGAGACGCACCAGATCATTCGTGTAGGGGACCTCGCACGCCTCATCGAAGTCGTTGATGCCCCAGGCCAGCCGGGCGTCAACGTCGCGCCAGGTGCCGAAGTTTTCGACGTGGAGGTCCCCCACGCCTAGCACTTGCGGCGCGTCCAGCAGCCCTTTGCAAACCTTCGGCCACCGCTTCGCCCAGCGGTAGAACGTCGCCCGCAGGAACGGAAAGGCCGTCCGCCCCGCCATCTTCGTGTGTTTGGCCTGAAGGTCCGCCTGGACCAATTGGACATGAGAGCCGAGCCAGGACTCATAGTCGGCGGTTGCGGATTGGATGCTCATGGCCAAGAAAGGTAGCGGGATCGCCGCAGGTTGCACGTTCGAGCGCTTCTCGATCCGTCTGGTCCCTTCTCCCGGTACTCCGGGGGAGGGATAGGGAGGGGGCGTCGCCGCGGAGCTGCCACGCGCACTTACCCGCAGCGGTGCCCCCACCCCGCCCTCCCCCGGAGTACCGGGAGAGGGAGAAAGACGTCGGAGACTACAGGCTCTGGAACGCTTCCCGATAGCGGCCGATGAGTCGCTCCAGGCGGTCGGCGGGCTGTAAGGCGTAGAAGAGCTCGCGATCGAACAGGGCCCGCTCCTCGATCTCGCGGCCGGCGGTGTCGCGGAGGCGTTGTTCCCAGGCGCGGACGTCAGGGTGCGTGGCCGCTTCGGCGAGGCGGGAATGCATTGTGTGGAAGAGCATTCGCCGGTCGGCGGAGTGGCGGGGGGCCGCTTCGATCGCCGCGACCAGCCGCATCTTCTCCTCGCCGAGCGCGCCGTGTCGCAGCCGATGACCTTCCTGCTCGACGCACGGCGTACAGGCGCGGCTCGTCGAGAGGGCGGTGGGGAAGTAGAGCGTGGCGGTGGTGACCGAGAATCGCGGCGGCTCGATTTCCAGGTGGCGGGTGATCAGGTCGTCAGTGACCTGGTCGTACTGGCCGCCCCCGATGCCGTGGACGAACTGGTCCGCCACCAGCAGCCGCAGGACCGATGTCAGCGTGAGCGCTCGTGGCGCAAGCCGGAGGTTGTGGCGGCGCTGCCAGGCCAGCAGGGCACGGGCGGCATCCCAGCCGTCGGTGTCGGGCTCGAGGCGGAACGGGTCGTCGGCAACGCCCGGCGCGCGCAAAGCCCACTGACCGTTCACCCGAACCACGGTCGCCCGTTCTCGGGAGCCATCGGCGAGGTTGTCCAGCCAGAACGGGACTTCGCACGCGGTGTCGGAGAATTTGAGGTCCGGCATCGGGCGGCCGGAGGTGCGGATTTTGTTTTTGCGGCGGTAGGCGTCGAGCGCGGCGTTGTAGTCGGCAGCGAACGCCCCGGCCCGGGCGAGCACGTGGTGGACGAACAGCAGGTACGGCTCTGACAGACAGATCGGCGAGACCGTGAACGCCCCGTGCCGCAGGCCCAGGCTCCAATCGAGCTCGTGGAGGGCGTTGGTCAGCGCGGTGGAGAGGTTGATCGGCTCCAGCGCCAGGCGCCGCAGCGACGCCAGCACCCGCGGGAGCAGCGGCTCGAACCCCCAGGCGGCGCTGGCCTGTTCCATGCGCCGGGTCAGCTCGTACAGGTGGGCGGGCGTAGGCATCGAAACCAGGCCGCTCCACTCGGCGGATCGGGCGGCCGCGTCGTCGGTGATGGGTTCGGCCGCCCCGGGCCAGCGGATCGACAGGTGCTTGGGCGCGTCGGTATCCACCGCGAAATGAACGGCCTCGCCCGACAACCGGGTGGCCAGGGCGTCGATCATCGCGTTTTTCACCCAGACGCCCGGATGATGCAGTTCAGTCTGATGCCCGGTGGCGATGAGCGGGCGGGCGTCGTCGTCGTGGCCCAGGAACCGCCGAAGCTGCGCTCGAACTTCGGGGAGCGGGACGTTCTGAAGCAGCGCCCGATCCGCGCCGCGAAGCAACCGGTTGTTCTCCAGCGTCCCCCGGATGATGGCGGCCGCTTCGGGCCAGATCAGGGCGTGGCCGTCCGCGGTCGGGGCTTTCCAGCTTGCGTAGTTGGGTTCGACCGGTGCGGTGGCGTCCATGAAGGTTATTTCGAACAGCAACAGGGGGTCCCGTCCCGGACGCGCGAGTCATCGTGATGCGCCGGGGAGAACGCGTCGCCCGGCGCCTCACCGGCCGTTGCCACCCCGGCGTGCGGCATCGCCAACCGGCGGCCGATCACCGCGGCGCCCTGCGCGGCGCGGGTGGACGTTCCGGCCTGGAGTGATGCCATCGCTCCGTGGGCGGCCAATGCGTCGCCCGTGACGTCGCCAGCCGCCCGGGAGGACAAGGCGCTAAGCTCGGTTTGCAGCACTTCGAGGTAGTGTCGCAGGCGGTTGCCCGCGTCGTCCAGCTTGCCACCGAAGTGCCGTGTCGGGTCGTTGTAAATTAACCGCACCGGGATCTCGGTCAGGCGCAGCCCCGCATGCCACACCTGCGGCCAGAGCTGCATCGGGAACGCATAACCAGGGACATCCAGGTGCAGGCGCCGCATCGCCGACACCCGGTGCGCCTTATACCCGCAGAACGCATCGGTGATGTTCAGCGACAGCAGTTCATTGAGCAGGCCGGTCAAGTGGGCGTTGATGGTACGCCGGTCGCCGGGGGGAAGGTCGTCGTCGCCCCGCGGCCGCAGATAGCGGGAGCCGCTGATGATGTCCCACTGGTCGGTCTCGATCTGCCGCTTGAACTCCGGGATCATCTCCGGTTCGTGCTGCTCGTCACAGTCCATGGTGACGACCCAGTCGTACCCTTCGGCATCGGCGAAGGCGAAGGCGTCGATCAGGCTTTGGCCGTAGCCGCGATTGATGTCATGGCGGATGACGGTCAGATCGCCGGCGGCCGCCCGCTCGGCCAGGTATTCGCTCGTGCCGTCGGTGCTGCCATCGTCGATCAGCAGCAGGTCAGGGTGGAACGCACGGATGCGGTCCAGCACCCGCCCGACGTACTTCCGCTCGTTATAGACAGGGATCGCAATCAAGAGGCGCACAGGGTACTCCCTCTGCTAGGCGACAACCGGCCCAAGCCACGCCGCACGAAGCGGCTACCGGTTGGACGTCACGAGTCACCGAAAACCTACGGCGACCGGCAGGGTGCCCCTTGCACGCGGGGCGCCAATGTCTGAAGCTGACTCTCTCTCAAGCTGACAGTTTTCCCGACAGCTTGCCGGGAGAGATAGTAGAACTCCAAAAAATAGGCGTCAACCGACAATCGGCCGCTTCGGCGATGCCGGCCGTAACACAGGTGACGCCCGTGCGGCGGTCGAAGGGCCAGGCCGCGCGTTATCGGCCCTCTTGCACATGAATCCCACCGGATCGACCCGCCGCCCCGCCTTGCCCGCCGATGCGCCGGTGGAGATTGTCCGCGACGAGGTGGACTGGGTGGTGGCCATCAAGGCGGCCGGCCTGGCGACCATCCCCGGCCGCGGCGAATCCGACAGCGTCCTGGAGCGTCTGGCCCGCCAACTGGGCCTCCCCTCGTCCGGCTCGGCCGACCCGCGGCTGCGCGTCGTCCATCGCCTCGACAAGGAGACCAGCGGCGTGCTCCTGATGGCCAAGAACTTCGCCACCCAGCGGCACTTCTCCCACCAGTTCCAGAACAACACGATTGAAAAGCAATACCTTGCCCTGGTCGCCGGCGTCCCCGCAGCAGAGTCGGGCGAGGTGGACGCGCCGCTGGGCCCGCATCCGGCCTCCCCCAGGCGGATGGCGATCGTCCGCCACGGCGGCCGCCCGGCGCGGACGCTTTGGCAGGTCGAACAGCGGTTCCGCGGTTTCGCGCTGCTGCGCGTCTTCCCCAAGACCGGCAAGACGCACCAGATTCGCGTCCACCTCCGCCACGCGGGCATGCCGCTGGCGATCGATCCGCTATATAACCACAACCCCGGCCACCCCGGCGAAGCCCCTCGGCGAACCGGGATCTACCTCAGCGATTTCAAGCGCGCCTACCACACGAAGCGGGGAACCGAAGAACTCCCCCTGATCGACCGGCTGACGCTCCACGCCGAGAAGCTTCGCTTCGTCGCCCCCGGCGGAGAGGTGATCGACGTGGCGGCGCCGCTGCCGAAGGATTTCCGATCGGCCCTCCAGCAGCTCGCCAAGCATGGGAACCGGTAGCGGTTCTCCCGTAGCAGGCGCACTCCGTGTGCCGTCCGCCGGGTTCGACGTTCGGTCATATCAGCCGATCTCCCGACTCGACCGGCGGGCCATTCGGTCGAAATGATGGGTGCGCCCGCGACTCAAAGTGCCGCCGGTGCCCTCACCGGCGGGCCATTGTGCGGCCGGCAACACCGCCGGTGAGGGCACCGGCGGCACTTTTCACCGGCGGCACTTTGCATGATGTCGCCGAGCGGCCGCGATCGTGCCTGGGACGGCCCACTCGTCCGTAAGCACATCAGAATAACGGAGAACCATGGCTTCCTCTCTCACCTGTCGTTGGTCTTTCTGGGCCGCTCTGATGTCAATCGGGCTGTTTTCCCTCCCGCTGCTCGCCGAGGAGCCGCCTGAGATCCCCGTCGGGCTGGACGCCTATCGGCAGTGGGAGCGATGGCCCTGGCAACGGATCGGCATGCGGGCGTACATGCGCAGCACCTACGACCGGCGCGGCGGCAATGAAGGCGCGGATGCCAGCCACTTTCTGTATCAGCTCGCTGACGACCGCAACGTAACGCTCGATGTTGAAGGCCCGGGCGTCCTCTGTTTCGCCCGTTACAACCACTGGCACGGCAGCCCGTGGCACTACGAGGTCGATGGCAAGGACCACCTGATCCGGGAGAGCAGCACCGTCGATCCAACCAAACCGGTGCCCAATTCGGTCTTCCTGCCCGAGGGCCTCTTCCCCGCGCCGCTCGCCTTCACCTGGTCCGTCACCAAGGGGGCGGACCTGAATTGGTGCCCGATGCCGTTCGAGAAATCATTCCGTATGGCCTACTCGCGGACGCGATATGGCACGGGCTACTACATTTACCAGCAGTTCGTGCGGGGGATCCCCCTGTCGCACCCGATCAAGGCGTGGGATGGGGAAGCGCCGCCGGACAAGGAGGTGCTCGATCTCATCAATCGCGCAGGTACCGATCTGGCGCCTGCCGACGGGAAGAACGATGTCACCCGGGACGGAGGCGACTTACTCTCGGTCGGCAAGAACGATACGGTGCTGTTGCGGGAGATCGCGCCCAAAGGGCCGGCGATGTTGCGAGCGCTGGAGATCTCCGCCCCGCGCGATCAGGCTATCGCCCTGGGGCGTGCGCGGCTGCGCGTGACGTGGGACCATCTCCCCCACGCCTCCGTCGACGCGCCGGTCGCGCTCTTCTTCGGCGCGGGCACACTCTACAACCGCGATGAGCGCGAATATCTTGTGAAGGCTTTCCCTGTGAACGTCCGGTTCGACGCCCAGCGCGTGAACCTGGCCTGCTATTTTCCGATGCCGTTCTTCCATTCCGCGAAGATCGAACTGCTCGGCAACGCAGAGACAGACCTGACCGCCCTCCGCTGGAGCGCCCGGTACGAGCCCTATCGTGAACCCGAGCGCCGCGTCGGCTATTTCCATGCGACCTATCGGGACCATCCTCAACCGGTCCGCGGGCAGGACCTGACGCTGCTCGACACGCGCGAGGTCGAAGGCGGGGGCGACTGGTCCGGTCAGTTGGTCGGCACGTCGTTCATCTTTTCCGACCGTGCGGACCTCGGGACGCTCGAAGGGGACCCGCGATTCTTCTTCGATGACAGCCAGACCCCGCAGGCGCAGGGGACTGGCACCGAAGAATGGGGAGGCGGCGGGGACTATTGGGGCGGACAGACCATGACCCTTCCGTTCGCGGGCCACCCCGTCGGAGCACGCGATGCGAAAAGCGCCAAGAACGCCGAGGACCAGATCGAGTCGGCCTACCGATTCCTGCTGGGGGATCTAATGCCCTTCGGCAAGAATGCCGTGATCCAACTCGAGCACGGGGGGAACGACGAGTCCACCGAGCATTATCAGACCGTTACCTACTGGTACGGCCGCCAGGGTGCGTCGCTCGTCAAGACGGATGAGCTAAAGATCGGTGATGTCGCCAGCGAAACGGCCCACCACTACGATTCGCCACAGGCCTCCGAGCCGATCGAGGTCGTGTCGCGCTACGAGTGGGGGCCGGATTCGTCGGGGAAAACCGAGTTTTACCCCGCGCAGGCCGATCGCGGCCGCAAGACGACCGGCACGTCGGAGTTCACACTGAAGCTCGATCCGCAAAACGTCGGCGTCCTGCTGCGCCGCAAGCTGGACTACCAGTTCCCCAACCAGCGGGCCCAAGTGTTCATCGGGAGCGAAACGGGCACGGACTGGAAGGCCGCGGGCGCTTGGTACCTGGCCGGGTCGAACACCTGCGTCTATTCGAACCCCAAAGGCGAGCTTGGCGCCACCGAGCACAACGTCCGAACCTCAAACCGGCGTTTCCGGGACGACGAGTTCCTGGTGCCGCGCGACCTGACCGAGGGGCGGGTCGCCATCCGTGTGCGGGTAAAGTTCACGCCGACCAACGTTCCCCTGTTCCCCGGCCGAACTCTCGACGAACAGGCCTGGAGCGAACTGCGCTATGACGCCTATTGCTTCGTGATCAGATGACGCGGAAGGTGTGAATTCGCTGAAGAATGGTTAATCGGACGTCCCGCAACTCGCCAAGCAGGGAAAGGAGCAGGCACACTCCGTGTGCCGTCGGCTGAATCATTGGATCAATCGACGAAACGTCGGCCGATCCGTTCCGAGTAGGGCACGCATTGCGTCGCCGTGCGTGCCCTACGGGAGAGACGGCGGACAACACACGGAGTGTGCCTGCTACTTTGCTGTGGTTCGCAGGCGTTCCAGGTCTTGGAAGTAGTTCGGGTAGGTCTTGTTCACGCATTCGGCGTCGAGGATCGTTACGCCGGCGGACTTAGTCCCGGCGAGGGCGAAGCTCATGGCCATGCGGTGGTCATCATAGGTGTGGATAGCGGCGGGGCGGAGGCGGCCGTCTTCGGGCGGGTGGATCGTCAGGTCGTCCCCATCGACCGAGACATCCGCGCCGAGGCGTGTCAGCTCGGCCGCCAGGGCGGCGACGCGGTCGGTCTCTTTGACGCGCAGCGTGTGCAGGCCGCGGATCGTCGTGGGCCCATCGGCGAAGAGGGCGACCACCGCCAGCGTCTGGGCGGTGTCGGGCATCTTGGCGAGGTCAACGTCGATCCCCTCCAGGCGGTCGGTCCCCATGAGGGTGATGAAGTCGGGGCCGAAGAGCAGGTCGGCCCCCATCTGGTGCAGCACATCGGCGAAACCCACGTCACCCTGGAGGCTTTGCTTGCCCAGCGCTTCGATCGTGATCTTGGAGCCGGGGTGCAATGCGGCCGCCGCCAGGAAGTAGCTGGCGTTGCTGGCGTCAGGCTCGACCCCGTAATCAGTCGGTTGGTAGGGCTCGCGCGGGATGATGATCTGCTTCGGCTCGCCGTCGGGGTCGCGGATGAGGTGAGGCGTGGCGCCAAATTCGTCCATCAGCCGCATCGTCATGGCGACGTAGGGCCAACTCGTCTGGCGTGGCTCCAAGTCAACCCGAACCTCATGCTTGGCGTAGGGCGCGACCTGGAGAACGGCCGAAAGGAACTGGCTGGAGGCGCTGCGCCCGAAGCGAACGAGGCCGCCCGGCAGCCCGTCGGCATGGACGACGACCGGCGGGAAACCGGCGGCCGCCTCGTAGTCGATGCGGGCGCCGATGTTCTTGAGAAGGGCCGCCAGATCGCCGATCGGCCGCTGCCGCATGCGGGCGATCCCGTCGAGGCGATACTCCCCGCGCCCAGCGCGCACAATGCCGTGACAAACCGAATGGTCGTCCCGCTGTTGCCGCAGAACAGGTCCGCCGAAGCGGCGGGCACTTTCCCACCCGCCCCGGTGACCTGAACGACCCGCGACTCCCGATCGGACGTGACGCCGAACCCGAGCTTCCCCAGGCAATCGAGCATCACCAGCGTGTCAGCGGCGAAGAGGACATTCGAGAGGGTGCTGACCCCCTCCGCCAGCGCCGCCAGCACCAGCGCCCGGTTCGTCAGGCTCTTAGACCCCGGCGGCGAAAACTTCAGCGAGAACGGCGCCGAGAGCGGTTCGATCCTCAGATCACTCATGCCGGGAAGGTACGGGAGAAAGGATGAAGGATGAAGATGAAGGATGAAAAGAAAATCTTCCGCACGCCTTCCTTCATCCTTCACCCTCATCCTTCATCCTTCGATTCCCATCATCCTTTGATTCCCTCACTTGCCGACGGCGAACAGCGTCGCGTCGTTGATGGCGTACACGGTGCCGTCGGGGCCGATCAGGGTTGGCGTGTAAGCCTCGCCGACGCCGGGAGTGAGCGTGATGCTCTCGGTGAAGGTGTTGGACTTGAGGTCCCACCGGTAGAGCCGGCCGTCTTCGCTGCCGGCGAGGATCGAATCCGTCGCCGGGTCAACCACCGCGTCGTTGATGCACCACTCGCGCACCGCGCCGGGGACGTTGGGGAAGTCCTTGTCGGGCGTGACGCCTGCGATCGTCAGGACTTCCTTCATGACGGTGACGCCGCTGGCCGCGTCCTTCTGCGTCGCGTTGGGGTCCAGGATGGCGATCTTGTTGACGCCCGACCCGCCGCTGCCGGCGTAGTCGTTGTACTTGGTCATAATCAGGTACTTCGACGAACCGTGGTATGACGGGACCATGCTCGCCGGGACGATCGACGCGGTGTCGTCCCAGCCGAAGAGCCCGGGCGTCTTAGTCCGCGTCAGGTCGCCGCTGAAGTGGAGCATCCAGCCGCGGTCCCTGTTCGAACCGAACGAGCTTTCCAGCACGCCGAAATAGACGTCGCCATCGGGCCCGACGGTCGGGGAGGCCGTCGCGCTGTCGTCCACGTTGGCGATGCCGCCGTCGGACGGGTCGATCAGCGCGTACCTTCCCGACCGTCTTCAGCGTCGTGCTGTCCAGGGCCAGGAGGTATTTGTTTGAGCGGATCGCGGCGGCCGCGAAAAAGCCGCTGCTGTTGACCGCCACGTAGAGAAGCTTCCCGTCATTGCTCAGCGCAGGCGCGCTCCCCTGCGCGGCCTTCGTCGCCGTCGGGTCGCCCGCGGCGTCGGCGGCCGCCACGAACGTCCCCACGCCAGAAGCGGAGATCCGCGCCACGCCGCCCTGAAGGTGCAGCGGCGTATCACCCGTGACACGGAAGCCAAAATAAAGGTTCCCCTGCGCGTCGGCGGTAATCGGGGAATCGATGAAGACGCTGGCGTCGTAGCTCGCCTTATTCGCCGAGTAATTTGCGAGGCCAAAGAAGGCGAGTTGGGTGACGGGCGCCTGCCCGGGGGCGTCAAGGTTGCCGCGGTACCAGATCGTGCCGCCGGCGCCGGGGTAATAGACGCGGTCGCCCACGAGCGTGCCGGAAAAGCTGGGGACCCAGCCATGCGGCGGGAGCAGGTAGTCGCTGCTCTGCTGCCACTTGAGCGACCCGGTTGCCCCGTCGCGCGCTTCGAGGCGGAAGCCGTCGGTCGCGCCCGTCTTCACCGGGATGATGATCGTGTTCGCCTGCGTCATGACCGGCGAGCCGTAGTGGATCAGCAGGTCATTCCCGCTGAACTGTGGCTGCAGGTCCACCGGCGTCGTCCAGTGAATTTTGTGGATCGTCTGCGACCCTACGGCCGAAATGCCCGTGTGCTGGGCGTCGCGGCCGTAGCCCGACCAGAACGCGGCGGGCGAAGTGACGATCGGCGATTCACCGAACGCGGTCCCGGCCGCGTGCTGCCCGGCGCCGACCTTGACCGTCTGCCCGGCCAGGGTGGCGGGGGTCGTCTGCGACCAGCCGGCCGGCAGGATCGCGCGGATAAGGTACGTCCCGCCCGCGAGCCCGCCGAAGGTGTAGTCCCCTGCCAGCGTCGCCCGGGTGAGCGGCTCATTCCTGTCGTAGCGGCCGTTGTGGTTCAAGTCGATGTAAACGCGACGGCCGAGCGGCGTATCGCCGGGGTCACGCTTGCCGTTCCGATTCGCGTCGTAAAAGATCGAGCCTGAAATCGTCGCCGGCGCGGCGTGCGGGCTGTCGCTGAACAGCGGCGCCGCCGACAGGAGTTGGCGCCCCTCCAGGCGTTCGGGCCGCATTCCGACAGGAGCGCCCGACCGGTTGTGCCCGGATGCGGAGTGACCCCTCGACTGATTAGTGCGCATCAAACCTCCCGAGGCCGACCGGCGCAAGCCGGCGGCGGTGACGACGAATAATTGGTTTACGAATCACGCGGGGCCGCTGTGTCGGGACGCCCCCAGCCCACGATCAGGCGACCATTCACGCGTAGAGAGTGTGCCACGGGCCGCCGGCATTTCAACAAAATGATGCGCCGGCAATGAATCGCCGCGTCGCGGAGGCGTACCTGCCGCCGTCCTTCCTGGTCGTGCAGACGGCACACCCCACAGAATGGTTACAGATGCCCGATGCGCAACCCGCTACTTTCGGCGGGCGAGGTGCGCTTCGAGCCGCTCTCGCATCTGGGGCCAATCAAACCGGGATTTGACGAAGAAATCGACCGCGCCAAGCTGCTCGGCCTGGGATAGAAGGTGCTGGTCCTCGCTGGCCGACCAGATGACAACCGGCAAATCCGTCAGCGCAAGCTCAAACCGGATCCGCCGCAGCAGGCCCATGCCGTCAATGTCGGGGTGGGCGACGTCCAACAGCACGAGGTCAAAGCCGTGGCCACCCGCCTCGGGATGTGCGGCCCCGTTCGCGGTGGCGCTCCCGTTGCGATTCGACGTCAGAGGGTGGTGACCGGCGGCTTGCTTAGAACCGATGGGCGCCAATTGCGGGCCGGGCGTTGCAAGGGAGCATTGCGCTCTGAGAAGAGAGGCCGCGTCGTCCGCGGCCGCGACTGAAACCGCCCGGTGGCCGGCATTTTCAAGCAGCGCGGCGAATACCGCGCCGGCGGCGGCGTCACGATCAACGATAAGTATTTGTCCCATTCGGCCCGTCCACGCGGGGACGTTCGCCCCGCGTGCCGCGAGGCGCCTCTGTAACCCGGCGATCGTCGCTCTTCTGATCTTCTGAAGCCCCACGCCCGGAAGCAAATGATACCAGTTTCGCTGATAAATCAATGATCTCTGTCGAGCGAAAGAGAATCAACGCTACGACCCGCCCAGCAAGTCCGAGGCGCCTGCGCCTAACCGACCGCCGAAAGCTCGGCCGCCGCGACGACGCTGCGCTGGCGGTAGAGGTTGATCAGCGACTGGTGCGTCCCGAGGTCTTTCGCGCTGGCGGGCGAGCGCTGCACGTACGAACCATCGGGGTGCAGGTCCCACGCCTGTCGGCGGTCGTGGAGCATGATCTCCAGCACTTCCCAGCATCGCGCTTTAAGCGGGGACTGCTGGATCGGCACGACCGCTTCCACCCGGGCGAGCAGGTTCCGGTACATCCAGTCGGCGGAGCCGATGAAGAAGTCGCCCCCGAGGTCATCGGCCGCTCCGTTGCGAAAGTAGAAGATGCGGCTGTGCTCCAGAAAGCGCCCGATGACGCTGGAGACCCGGATGTTGTCGCTCAGCCCCGGCACGCCGGGCGCAACGTGCAGAAACCGCGGACGATCAGGTCGATCGACACGCCGGCCGCGCTCGCCCGGTAGAGCGCCCGGATGATCTTCCGGTCCTCCAGGCTGTTCATCTTGGCGATGATCGCCGCCGGCCGCTTCGCCTTCTGGTGCTCGATCTCCCGCTCGATCAGCTCCAGGAAACGGCTCTGCATGTTCACCGGCGCCACCAGCAGCTTCTGGTAGTCCCGCTTGAGCGATCGCCCGGTGAGGTAGTGGAAGAGTTCGACGACGTCGTGGGTGATCTCGGCGTCGCAGGTGAGCAGGCCGAAATCGGTATAGAGCCGCGCCGTCACCGAATGGTAGTTGCCGGTGCCGACGTGGGCGTAGCAGCGGATCGCGTCGATATCCTGCCGGACGACCAGCGCGGTCTTCGCGTGCGTCTTGAGCCCGACGATCCCGTAGACGACATGCACGCCCGCCTTTTCCAGCGCGTTGGCGATCTGGATGTTCCGCTCTTCGTCGAACCGGGCCTTGAGTTCGATCAGGCAGACCACCTGCTTCTTCGCCTCGGCGGCCCGAATCAGCGTTTGGATGAACGGGCTTTCGTCGCCGGTGCGATAGAGCGACATCTTGATCGCCAGCACCTTGGGGTCAGCGGCCGCCGCCCGGATGAACCGCTCGACGCTGCCGGTGAAGCTCTCGTACGGCATGTGGACCAGGATGTCGCCGCTGCGGATGGCGGTGAAGATATCGGTATCCTCATCCGCCAGACGGATCGGCGGCAGCGGCGACCAGGGCTCGTACCGGAGCTGCGGAAGGTTGAGGTCGGCAATGATCTTCAAATCGGGGTAATCCAGCTCCGCGGGCATCTCGTAGACGTCGTCGGCGGTCAACTCCAGCTCGCCCATCAGGAACTCGAGAATCCAGGTGTTTGGCTCGGAACAGACCTCCAGCCGCACCACCTTGGCAAAGCGGCGACGACGGACCTCTTCCTCAATCAGTTCCAGAAGGTCCTCCGCCCCTTCCTCATCGCGCTCCAGGTCGGCGTTTCGGGTGACGCGAAACGGCATGACATCGACAACGGCCATGTCGGGGAACAGGTCCGCCAGGTTGTGCCAGATCAGTTCGGTGAGGCTGACGAATCGGAACCCGACCGAGACGCCGGCCGCCCCGGCCGGGGTCGGCATTGTGCCGGCGGGGTTGTCAACGCGAACCCAGCCGGGGAAGCCTTCGGGGACTTTCACGCGCGCGAAAAGATTGTCGTGCCGATCGGGGTGGTGGAGGATCACCCCGAGCGATGTGGACAGGTTCGAAATGAACGGGAACGGGTTCCCCGGGTCAACCGCGAGCGGGGTCAGGACTGGAAAGACATTGGCGCGGAAGTACTTGACGGCGATTTTCTTCTCGTCGTCGCTCAGATCCTCCCACTCCAGCAGGTGGATGCCGTGCTCGGCGAGCTTGGGCCTGATGACCTTGCTGAAGCAGTCGGCCTGGCTCTTGAGCATCGGCCGCACGGCGGTGCGAATGGCATCGAGCGTCTGGAGCGGGGTCAGCCCGTCCGGCGTCTGGGCGACGACCCCGGCCAGCACCTGCCGCTTCAACCCGCCGACCCGCTTCATGAAGTATTCGTCAAGGTTTGAGCTGAAGATGCCCAGGAACCGGGCGCGCTCCAGGATCGGCGTGCGATCGTCCAGCGCCTCATGCAGGACGCGCCGATTGAATTCGAGCCAACTGATGTCGCGGTTGAGGAACTCTTCCGGTGAGACTTCGATCGAACGGGTCGAAGGCATCGCGGTGGCGGCGACGGGGCCGACCGTGGCGACCGCGGCACGGGGAGCGCTGTTCACCGTCGGCCCGTGATGATTTTTGTTTTTCGCCATAGGTTCGCTTCAGTCGCCCCGGGCCCGCCGGGCGACAGGCGCATCTTCAATCGGCCATGCTACGCAACTGCGCCGGCCTCATCGCCCAGATGAGCTTTGCCCGCGCCGGCTTGACCTCCCCGCGGAACTCCAGGAGGCAGGCGCCCCCCTTCTTCATCGGAAGGAACGATTCTCGTAACCCCGTCAACGCCCAACTGACGAACTGCCCCAGGTCCGGCTCGTGCCCAACAAGGGCGACGACCGATCGATCGGGCTGGTCTTGCAGCCAGCCCAGCACGGTCGCACCCGGCTTGCCCGGCGCCAGGGCCGCGAGCCTCCCCGCCCGCAGATCAAACTGCCGGCCCACGATCTCGGCCGTCTCCACCGCGCGGGCGAGCGGGCTGCTGACGATCACGTCCAGCCGCGGCATCATGTGAAACAGGCCCCGCGCCGAGCCTCGCATCTTCCGGCGCCCTTCTTTGGTCAACGGGCGCACCGAGTCCGGCTGACCGGTGCGGCCGAAGGCCTTGCGATCTTCGGCGATCCCATGGCGGATCACCAGTACCTTCAGGCGGTGGTCGTTCAAGCGATCGGACGGTTCCGGCACGGTGTTCCTCCGGGGCGACAGATAATCGCAAGGCCCCGTCGAAACAAGCCGCCGCGCAGAACCGAAACTGAAATTTAACCTTCTGGCGACGCCGCTGTTTGCGCGTCCGCGAGCCGGTGGTACGCTCCGCCCCAACCCCGTCGGCCATGGCGGGGGAGAGTCTCTTCCCTACCTTCAATGAGACGTTGCACCCGATGCGCGTACCGTCCGACACGCAGGCCCCTCTCGCCTCGCTACGCTCCTCCGATGCGCGCCCGGCGGCCGGCGCTCAGCGAGAGCGCGCCGTTCCCGGCCGCCTGCTGGCGGCGATCGTCGCCGGCGTCTTCTTTCTCGCGACGCTCCCGACATTGGGCAGGCTGGAGTTTTTCGACGGGGTGGAGCACATCAACCTCGCCACCGTTCAGGAGATGCGTCGAAACGCCGCCGTGGGGGAGCCCGTGAACTGGCTCCTGCCGACCCTGGAAGGGGAGGCCCGCACGATCAAGCCGCCGCTGACCGCCTGGCTCTCGGCAGTGCCGGTATCAACGGAAACCGTACGAAAGCTTGCGGCCCCGGCCGCCGGCGATCGGGCGGCCGCCTTCGAACAGTTCGTGCGCCAGTGCCGCGTGTCGGCTGTACTCGGCGCCGGGTTGATGCTGCTGGCCGTCTACGAACTCGGCCGCATGATCGGCGGCGGGGGCCTGCCGGAGGGCGATCGACGCGTAGGATGGGCGTCGGTGATCGTCTGCGCGAGCATGTTGCTGTTCTTGCGGCAGGGGCGGCGGGCCACCACCGATATTCAGCTTGCCCTATGGGTGTCGGTCTGCAACGCGTTCCTGGCGGCCGCAATCATCGAAAATCGCCGCTGGGTCGGGTTCCTTGGGGCAGGCGTGGCGCTTGGCCTGTCCAGCATGAGCAAAGGGCCGCACATCGCCCTACTTCAGACGGCAGTCCCGTTCACGCTCTTCGCGCTCTGGCGGCATCGAGCGGGCCTAAAAGAGCGGGTCGAGGGAACACCAAACGATCGTGAGCAAGGTGGGTGGCTGCTCCCGCTTCTGGCGGGGGTGGCGTTGGCGCTGATCGTCGGGCTGTGGTGGTATGTGTACGTCTGGGCGACGGTGCCCGCCGTCTGGAGCATGTGGTTGCCCGAGCTGACGCGTGCCCAGGCGAATCGGGTGCCCCCGAGCCCCTGGTACGAGTACCTGCGCCTCGGCCGCTGGCTGCTCCCCTGGACGGCGTGGGCGCTGGTGGGCGGGTGGGCGGCCGGTGGGGCGATCCTTCGGCCGCTGTCGAATCAGGCGCCCGCTCGGCCCAGGGTCGGAGCGAACACGGACAGCGCGCCTCCGGAGCCCCCTGTCCTCGCGCTGCTCCTGCTTCTTCCGCCGATCCTCGTGATGACCTGTTTCCACGAGCGGTGGGAGCGCTACCTGATCCCCTTCGCCGGCCCGGCGGCCGTGCTCGCGGGGTGGGCGATTGTGCGCTACTTCGATCGCCTGAGATCGGCGGCCGCCGTCCCGCTGGCGGATCGCCTCGCTGATGCCTTCACATGGGCGGCGACGGCCTATCTGGCGATCCTGCTTCCGCTGCTGGGCATCTCCACGAAGGTCGCGTCCTACCGTACCTGGGACGGGCGGCCGTGGTTTTCGACGCGGGAGGCAGTTACGGCCGCCACCCTCGGAGCGTTCTTTCTGGCGGCCGGCTTCATCATCTGGCGGCGCGGCCATCGCACCGATCGCCGCCTCGCCGGCGCGCTGCTGGGCATCCTGCTCGCGTGCTGGGTTGGCGCCGAGATGGCCCTCCGCGGCATCGCCCTGAGCGCGAACGAAGGCGTCCCGCAGCAGCGGCTCGCGGAACTGATCTGGAACAAATACCCCGAGGCAAGGCTTTACAGCCCTAAGGCGCCGACAAAGTACGGAAGCCTTTCGCTCCCCTCGCTGATCCTCTCCCTCGACGCCGACCGCCCGATCGCCGTCCGGCCCAACCCCCTCCCAACCATCCCCGGCCCGCGCCCGCTCCTCCTCATCACCGACGTCACAGACGACGAGCCCCCCGCCCCGCCTCCAATCCCCCCCGGCTGGCACCGCGAAACCATCGTCCCCATCATGAAAGGCAAACGCTACGTTCAACGTCCTCGCCCCATAAAGGGGTCAGAAGGTATTTTGCGAATTGCGGAAATACCTTCTGACCCCTTTCTTAGAGCGTGGAAAAGGGGGCGTGGAAAAGGGGTCTGGAGGTGTTTCTAGAGCGTCCGGGTGAGGCCGCCGTCCACGTCGAGGATGGCGCCGTTGATGTAGGCGGATCGGGGGCTGGCGAGGAAGGCGACGACGTCAGCGATCTCGCTGGCCTCGCCGAATCGGGCGAGGCCGGCGTGTTCGGTCATCTCGGCGGCGGCGGCGGCTTCGGGGAGGGAGCGATCGGCCGCGAGCTTGCGGATGCGCAGGGTGAGGCGGTCGGTGAGGATGGAGCCGGGGTTGATCGCGTTCACGCGGACGCCGTCGCGGACCCCGCGGTCGGCGAGGCATTTGGTGAGGTTCAGCATCGCGGCGTTGACGGCGCCGCCAATCGTGAACTCCGCGCTGCCGGTGCGGCCGCCGACGCCGGCGATGTTCGTGATCGTCCCGCCAGACTGTCTCAGATGCCCCCAGGCGGCCCGGGACGTGCGTACGGCGGCGTAGAACTTCAGGTCAAACCCATCCTGCCAGTCAGCTTCGGAAAGCTCGAGGAAATCGCCGCGACGGGTGGCGCCGGCGTTGTTGACGATCGCGTCGAGGCGGCCAAATTGTTCGATGGCGGCCGCGACGAGGGCGGCCGGTGCGTCGGGGGTGCGCAGGTCGGCCGGGAAGGCAAGGCATCGGCCGCCGGCGGATTCAATGTCCTGTACGAGCGTCCGCAGGAGGTCGGCATCGCGGGCCGCAGCGACGACGTGCATTCCCTCGGCGGCGAGGCGGAGGGCGATGGCCCGGCCGATGCCACGACTGGCGCCGGTGACGGCCGCCACCTTCCCATTGAGTTCCAGGTCCATTGCACCGATGTACCGCAGGCCGCCTCGCCGCGGAAGCGGCGATCTGGTGAATCTGCAGCGACCGGTTCAGTGGCTCGGCCGAGCGGCGACCGGTTGGCTCGCCGGTGGGGCGCCCGCCGGGCCCGTCCCGGAGCGAGCGCAACGGAACCCGGTATGGGAGAGGCTGGTGTCCGGCGTGGTCCCCCGCCGGGCAGTGATGCGATAGCTGGTGCAGTAGCTCGCGTTGCAGAGGAAGCTTCCGCCGCGTGTGACCCGTTTTGGCGCGTACGGTTCGTCGGGGTCAAGGCTGCGGCCGGGGCCCTGGGGGTCCACCTGGACGCCCGTTAACCCTTCGAAGGCATCGGCCCGATACCAGTCCGAGCACCACTGCCAGACGTTGCCGGCCATGTCGTATAAGCCGTAGCCGTTCGGCGGGAAGGCCTTCACGGGCGACGTGCGCGCATAACCGTCCTTCGCGTCGTTGACGTCGGGGAAGTGCCCGGTCCAGGTGTTGCACTGGGGGTGATCGGCGGACAGCTCGGCGTTCCCCCACGCATAGCGCATCCCCTCCAGGCCGCCACGGGCGGCGTACTCCCACTCGGCCTCGGTGGGGAGCCGCGTTCCGGCCCATTTGCAGTAGGCGACGGCGTCGTCCCAGCTCACGTGGACGACCGGATGATCGAGGCGCCCGTCGATGTTGCTGCCCGGCCCTTCCGGGTGTTTCCAACTGGCGCCGGGCACCCACGCCCACCACTGCGACGGATCGTCCAGGGAGACGGGCTGGCTCGGCGGCGTGAAGACGACGGACGCGGCGACGAATTTATCGGGCGGGGGCTTGGGCGTCCCCGGTGGCAACTGCTTCGCCATTTCTTCCCACTCAGGCTTTCGCTCGGCGGTGGTTACATAGCCGGTGGCATCGACGAAGACACGGAACTGGGCGTTGGTGACGTCGGTCTGATCGAGCCAGAAGCCGCTAATGCGGACGCGGTGGGCCGGCCGCTCGGGTGGGTAGACATCGGGAGCGTCAGTCCCCATCGTGTATTCGCCGCCGGGGAGCCAGATCATTCCCTCAATGACGAGCGGGCTGGCGGCGTCGGCCGTCGCCGCGCGAGCCGTCGCCAGGCCGGCCGGCATTGTCGTCGAGCCGCCGACGGCGAGCGTGCCGAACCGGGAGGGGAGCCTCTTGCAGCAGGCATCGCCGGACGGGCTCGTGGTGGGCGATCCGACAGCGAGGACGGCCGCGTCGGCGGGAGCGGTTCGCGGTGCGGGAGCCGGCGCCGCCGAGGCGGGGGCGGCCGAGGTAAAGCGGGCTCGCTCGCAGCCGAGCAGGCCCAGCACCCCAACCGCCAAGAAGAGCGCGCCGACCCCTGGGAGCGTCAGGAGGGCGGGGCGACGGCATGATTGCATGGGAGCCTCCAGACGTAAGACGTAGCTTATCCGACCGCACCGCACGAGCCGCTCCGGCTCGACCGAGCTCGCCGAGGTCCGTAGGAAGCGGGCAGTCGCCGTACTCGACGACTCATCCGTTGGATGTGCGAATTGAAGCCCGCCTGCGGCGGGCCCCGCTTCCTTACGGGCTCGGCTCGTCTGGCCGCCGTCTTTACCGGGGAGCAGTCCAACCCCCGCGGCGAACAGCTCGGGAGCTCGAGGCGGGGCGCCCTGAGGCGCCGACCGCTCCCTGCGGCCCTGACGGTCGCGGCCCGCTGGTGCCGGCATTGAAGTCGCGGCAGTGCGAGCGGACGAAATTATCGTGAACCCGCTCAGGGTGCCTGTTATACTCGCATCCCCGCGTCAGCGCTCTGGCGAAGCGTGCCGGAAATCGGAATCTGGCGACATCTCGGTTGCTTTTTACGGATGGTGAACATCTTGCGATATCACTTGGCGGTTCGAGCGGCGGCGTTGGCGGCGGCCCGGACTGTTGAGATCGGCCTGCGGGCGTCGGACGCGGTGATCGAGCGACTTGAGCGGCGAGAGTTGCTCACTGGGACGATCAACATCAACGGCGTCCTGCCGGCCGCGTTGAGCCAGCCCCAGATCCACGCGATTTACCGCTCAACGCCAGCGGGAGCTCCGCTGGCGCATCCGGCGGGGTCGATGTGCAATCTTACCTCGACACGGGGACCAGCCAGGTGCTCCTCAGCCAGGAGTCGGCCCAGGCGCTGGGCATCCAGCCCGCCACGTACAACGGGCGGACGATCCAGTTCAGCGATACCGGCGTCGCCGGCACGGGCGATCTGAACGTTTCCGGCCCCATCTATGGCGCGCTGGCGCCGTTCAATAATTCCGTCGACCCGACTGGGAACGCGGCGAATTACACGCAGGCGTTCGGCCCCATCCGCGCGGAATTAAACCCCGTGCCGGGCGACGCGCTCACCGGCCCGATCGACATCGTCGGCATGCCCGCGCTGCAGGGAAAGGTGGTCGTGGCCGACGCGCGTCCGACGAACGCCTCCGACATTTCACAACTCGGGGATGTCAACACCTACGTCTATAACCCCGGCACGCCGTACAACGCGGCGGCGGCCGACACCAACCCCGGCATCCCGCCGACCGCGTATCACGTGAAGATGAGCTACGCCGATTTCAGCCGCTTCACAACGACGTCGCCAGCCGGCGCCCAAGGCCCGACAATCAGCGATAACCCCTTCATCGGGCCCAACCCGGTTACGCCTTCGGCGGCCGACACCACGCCGCCCGTCTCGATCGCGCTCGGCTCCGCCACGGCTTCGGGGAGCTTCCTCTTCGATACCGGCGCTGGGGCGTCGTTCATCTCGACCGCGCTCGCGGCACAGGTTCACGTTCATTACCAGCCCGGCACCTACGACAGCGCCAACCCGGTGCTGCTCGACGCGAACGACAAGCCGGTCGCCAACCAGTTCGTCTTGCCGCTCGGCGGCCTCGGAGGGACCGGCTCGCTCAACGTCGCCGGCTTCTACCTGAGCAGCTTGTGGCTTCAGACTCAGGAGGGGGTGACTCTTAAGTTCGTCAACGCGCCGGTCCTGGTGGCCGATGTGTCGGTCGCCGACCCAAGCACGGGGCAGAAACTGACGCTCGATGGCGACTTCGGGATGAACTTTCTTGTCGCCAGCACCGATGTCTCCGGCCTGAGCGGTCTGGCGGCCGCCACACCCGCGACTCCTTCGATCGCGACGCGGGCGCCAAAGATCGCCTCCGCCGGCGGCAACGGCCCGTTCGACTGGTTTACCTTCGACCAGCCCCACGGCCTGCTGGGGCTGAGCCTGGCGAACGGCGCGGGGACGCCGACTCCCACGCCGACTCCCACTCCAACTCCTACGCCGACTCCCACTCCTACGCCCACGCCCACTCCAACTCCCACACCTACCCCCACCCCGACGCCGATCCGCGGCAGGATTTCGGGAACGGTCTTCAATGATCTGAATGGCAACGGGGCACGGAACACGACGCCGATCGTCGAGCCGGGGGTCAAAGGTTGGGTCGTCTGGCTCGATGCGAACAACGACGGGAAACTCAACAACGGCGAGACGTCAACGATGACCGACAGCAGCGGCGCGTACGCTTTCTCGAACCTGCCGGCGGGGACGTATACCGTCCGCGAGCAGTTGAAGGCCGGCTGGCGTCAACCTCTGTCCGGCGGTGCCCCGGCCGCCCCGGCGGGGTTCAGTGTGAAGCTGGCCGCCGGTCAGGCCGCGAGCGGCCGCGACTTCGCCGTCACGCAGACGGCCTTTATCGGCGGGACCGTTTTCAACGACGTGAACGGCGACGGCAGACGCGCCTCGGGGGACGCGGGCCTGGCGGGCGTGACGGTCTTCCTCGACCTTAACGGCGACGGGAAGCTCGACAAGGGCGACGTGTCAACCATCACTTCCTCGACCGGCGGATGGAGCTTCACCGGGCTGGCGAGCCGGACGTACATCGTCCGCGTCGCCCCGAGCGCGGTCTATCGCCTGACAGCGCCGGCCGCCAAATATTTGAAGGTCGCCTCCGCGGCGGGCGGCGCCTCGATTGGGAACCTGTTTGGAGAGAAAAAGGGCTGAGCGGCGGCCGGCGGCCGTCAGGTTGAGACCACGAGTTCCGGCGGGTTGGATTCGGCCTCGCGACTGTTGAACAGGGCGATCAGGTTCGTCTTGGCCGCGCCGCGCAACGCAAACCCCACATGCGTCGCTCCCCCGGCAAGCTGGGCGCGGACGTAAGCCGTCACGTCGAACTCAAACCACTGACCAGCGCCGGGGGTGATCGAGGCGGTGCCGAGCGCCGTCGCCCCCGTCGCGGGGGCGTTGGCGTAGGTGACGCCGTCCTCCGTCCAGCCCGCCCCCGGGGCACCAAAGAGGGCAACCGGCACGCTTGCCTTGGGGGCGGTGGAGTTGATGCGGCCGAAGAGCCGCAGTTTCACAGTCTTTGCGTCGGCGACCGACGCGAGGTCGAACGACAGGTACGCGACGCGGGTCAGGCGGACCGGCCCGGTCTTCACCTGAAGCGTTGGGTCCGCGCCGAAATTGGTCATCGCCGACGACCCGCCTCGAACGTACGCATCGGCGGCCGGCGACAAGGTAACCACCGAAGCCTGGGCCGGGGTCGTGACGGGGCCGGTCGCCGCTGGCGCCGAATCGCCGGCGGCGTTGGTGGCGACGATCCGGTAGTAGTAGGTCGTTGACGGTTCGGCGGAGGTATCGCTCAATTGCGTCGAGCCAGGCGGGGCAAGGTCGATCTGGCTGAAGACGATGTTGTCGAGGGAACGGAGCACTCTGAACCCCGTCTCGTCGGTGGAGTGGGGGGACCACTTCAGGTCAACGCGGGTCGGGAAGGGCGCGGCGGCGGCCGCGCCCGTCGGAGCGGCGGGGGGTGAGCCGACATCGCCGATCAGCCCATAGACGCTGAGGGCCCCTCCACCGGCGACGTACACATGCCCGTCGGCGACGATCGGCACGGTGAACTTGTTCGTGACGCCCGTTCCGTCGCGCTGGGCGAGCGTGGCGCTGGAGTAGAGCGTGCGGGACAGATCGGCCGCGTCGTAGGCGCAGAGCGCGCCGGGCGCTCCGGTTGCCAGCGACCAGACGATCCCGTTGGACGTCCCGTCGGCACTGATGACCGGGGACACGCCGGGGAAACCATACTTTTCAGTGCTCATCGACGAAGGCGTGGTCGCCAGCATGCCGTTCGGAAGCAGGGCGTAGCGGAGGATGTGCCCGTTGATCGGGCCGGTGTAGATCGCTCCGTCGAAATAGGCGGGCGTCGAGTAGACGCCGGTCGGAAGCTGGATCGTTTGCAGTACGTGGTCGGACAGGGGGTTGAAATGCCCGAGGTTGTCCCGGTCGAGCAGGTAGAGAATGCCCTGCTTGCCGCAGACCAGCGCCTCGTGGCGCTGAACACCGGGCAGGTCCGGCAGCAGCATCACTCCGCCCGACCCGAAGTCGCGGTCGATCCCGTTGAGGAACTGGTAATCGCTCGGCGTGAACCAATCTCTGACGACCAGGTTACTGCCCGACGTATCGAACCGCATGACTGTCTCGCCCCAGTCCGGGCCGCCCACGTTGGCGTCATATGTGCCGTTGCCGGTGACGAGGAACAGGTTGCCGCTGGCGTCCACCGCCGGCCCGCCGCCGCTCTGCCAGACGCTCGCCAAGTGGCCCCGGGGGCTGAAGTTGAAGACCTGGACTTCCTCCAGCGTGGCGGCATCAAACCCGATCAGCCAGCCGTGGGAGGGCTCCGTGTCATCATGGCTCGCCCAGGCGACATAGACGCGGCCGTTGGCGAGCGCCAACGCGGAGCGCTGGTTCTCGTTGCGGGCGTCGAAGCTGATGACACCTTTGACGTTCCCAATCCCGTTGCCCGCGACCGATGCCCGGATCAGAGTTGGCCCGCCAAACTTTTCCTGGCCCGTGCGGATGTCGAGCGCGTGGAGCCGTTGAACGTAGTTCACGGCGCCGTTGGAGGCTTCTCTCGTCGCGGCGACGACATAGAGCGTCCCGGTGGCCGCGTCGATCACCGGCGTGCCGGTGATGCCGGTCTCCGGGAACGTGTCGATATTGGGGAACGTGGTCACGCCCGCGGCGGGGTTGATGAAGCTGACGTGCCAGAGCGGCGCTCCCGGAGCGTCGGCGTCGAAGGCATAGACGCTGTCGTGCTCGGTGGCGACGAAGACCACATTCCGAGTGCGTCCGCCGATCGTCAGGCCCGACACGTAAAGCGGCTGCGCGTACGTGTTGCCGTCCAGCGTCACGCTGGAAAGTTTGCCGAACTGGCCGCTGGCGACGTTCGCCGGCGTCAGGATCGTCTCCTGTGCGTCCAGGCCGGTCCGCATTCCGTTGGTGTGAAACGTCAGGACGTCGGCCGAGAGCAGGCGGCGATCCTCCAGCTTCTCGATCACCGGCCGATGCTCGTCGTTCGACCGCTCGAAAAGTTTCTCCCAAATCGATTTGCCGCACGACGACGGGCCCAGTTCTTCGTGATCCATCACGCTATTTCTCCTTCAGCAGATCGGCGTATTCGGCTGACAACCGTCAAAGCACGAGGTGGGTGCCCCCCGCCCAGGCGGCGACAACTTCCGCGGTTCGGAGCCAGAGTGGGCCAGAGTACTACTCTTCACTCGGTCGGCCAATGGCGCCGCGCTCGGTTCGCTTCGTGGAGCGTGGCCATCTTTCGTGGCGACAGCCGTTTTTGAACCGAGATCGTCACGCCGGGTGCCATGCCCCACGTTGCGTGGGCATGCCTTGACCGGCCGAGCGACTTCGGGCGACGAGCCGCCTCAGGCCAAGATGATGAGCTGCGGCGCGTTCGGCGTCGCTTCGCGGCTGTTGAACGAGGCGGTGAGGTTTGTCGTGGCGGTCCCCTTCAGCGCAAAGCTGACGCGGGTGGCCCCGGCCGCGATTTGCGCGGACGTAAGAGGTTACGTCGAAATCATACCATTGGCCGCTCGCCGACTTGACGGTCGCCGATGCGAGCAGGGCTGACCCGACCGCCGGAGCGGATTTGTTGGTGATCGTCCCTTCGTTCCAGGTCGTGTCCGCGACGCCGTACACGCCGACCGGCACGGGCGAGACTTGTGACGCGGTCGTGTTGACCTGCCCGAAGAGCCGCAGTTTCACCGATGTCGCCGACGCAATCGAGCTTATATCGAATGACAGGTAGCTGACGCGCGTCAGCCCGGGGATGCCGCTCTTGACGTAAAGGCCGTTGGCAGACCCGAAGTTGGACCCGGCGACCGACCCATCCTGCACATACGCATCCCCCACCGGGCCCAGCGTCACGACCGCGGGGGCCGCTGGCGTTTTGACGGCCATTGTCGCGACGGCCGCGGAGCCGCCCGCCTTGTTCGTCGCCATGACCTGGTAGGTATAAGCCGTGTCGGGCTTGACCGTCAGATCACTGTACAGCGTCGAGTCGGGTGGGACCGCCTGCAAGAGTGTGAAGGTCTGGCCGTCGGTCGATCGGTAGATGCTGAAGCCCTTCTGGTTGGTTGAGCCCGGCTGCCACGTGATATCAATGCGGTTCGGCGTTACAGCACTGGCCGAAGCCGAGAGCGGCGCCGCCGGCGGCGTGGGGATGCCGGTCGTCACGATGAGCTGGGGAGCGTTGGCCGGCGCCTCGCGGCTGCTGAACGTCGCGGTGAACGACGTCTGGCTCGCCCCGATCAGCGCGAACGCCACCTGCAGCGCGCCGGATGACTGCCGCTGCTGCAGGTAGGTCGTCAGATCGACCTCGTACCACTTCGCCGTGGCGCCGGTCACGGTGATCGTGCCGATCGCCTTGCCGGCGGGGGGCGGCGCGTTGGCAAAGTCGATGGTACTTTCGTTCCAGTCCGTGCTCGGCACCGCAAAGACCTGCACGGTGGCCGACGTGCCGGCGGTGCCGCCGGTCAGGCCGCCGAAGAGGCGGAGCTTTCCACCGTTGATGTTCTCCATGCCGCTCAGATCGAACCGCAGATACGTCTGGCGGACCTGCCCGGCGGCCGCTCCCTCGACGAGCAGTTGGGTGGTCGCGCCGTAATTGGTCGTCTTGGCGGCGTCTGAGGTGTAGGCGTCGTCGGTGGGGATGAGCGTCCCCGGCGGCGGGGGCGGCGTGACGCCCGCCAGCCCGGCCACCTCGTCGGCGGTTAGGGCGCGGCTGTAGACGCGAACGTCGTCGATCTTGCCGGGGAAGTTCTGGTCCGCCGTCCCCTCGCTGCCGCCGAAGACCATCCCGCCCGCGCCGCTTGCGTCCGCGGCCGCGCCCGTGCCGACAGCGACTCCGTCAATGTAAAACGTTCGCTTGCCGGCGGCGCCGTCCTGGGTCACGGCGACGTAATGCCAGCCGCTCATGTAGGACGGCCCGATGACGATTGAGCCGCCGCCGCGGAACTCCCATTTCCCGGCGGCCGAGATGTAAATACCGTACCCGTTCCCCCCCGAGGCATCGGCGGCCTTGGTGATCACGCCGACATCCTTGCCCGGCTGGGCCGCCGGGTTGACCCAGGCGCCGAGGCTGAAGCTCTGCGATGTCTGGAATCGGAGGGCCGCCTCGTCCGCGATCTGGACGTACGATGGGATCTGGCCGGTGCCGTGAAAATTAAGCGCCGCCGGGCCAACCTTGCCGGCTTCCCATGTCACTTCGCCGACCAGGGTGCCCGCGTCGGCACCGGGCGAACTGTCGGCCGTGGTGGTGCCTGAGCCTTCGTCGAGCTTCCACCATCCGACAATGCTCGGGTCCACGACGACGGCGGGCGGCGTGGTGACCGGCCCGGCAAAGGCTCCGGCCGAGTCGCCCGACGTGTTGGTCGCGACGACTTCAAAGACATACTTAGTGTTCGGCGAGGCCGTCTTGTCGCTGTACTGGGTCGCGCCGGCGGCCGCGACGTCGATCTGCGTGAAGGTCTTGCCGTCAGTCGATCGGAAGATCTTGAACCCCGTCTCGTTGGTGCTCTTGCGGGCCCATTTCAGATCGACCTGGGTCGGCGAGCTGACAGTCGCCGTGGCGGTGGTCGGGGCGGCCGGCGGCGCGCCGACCTTGGCGAACAGCCCATACACGTTGAGCGTGCCTCCCCCGGCGACGTAGACGTGGCCGTCCGCCACGACCGGCTCGGTGAACTTGTTCGTCGTCCCCGGCCCATCGCGGCCGACGGCGGTGTCGGTCGTGTAGAGCAGGTGCGAGAGATCGCCGGCGTCATACGCCCGGAGGTTGCCCGGGACGCCAACCTGAATGGCCCACACGATCCCGTTCGACGCCCCATTGGAGCTGACGACCGTCGTCGTACCGGGATAGTTGAACGTCTCCTTCGTCACCGTGACCGACGACGTGTCGAGCGTTCCGTCGGCCTTGATCGCGAACCGCCGAATGCCATCGCCGATCACGCCGATATAGACAGCGCCGTTGAAATAGGTGGGGGTCGAATAAATGCCGCTGGGGAGCTGGATCGTCTGAAGGACATGATCCGTCGCCGGGTCGAAGTGGCCCAGGTTGTCGCGATTGACCAGGTACAGCAGGCCCGCCTTGCCGCCGACGAGCGCCTCGTGCGGGACCGGGCCCGCCTGGTCGGGCAGCAGCAGGATGCCGCCCGAGCCTAAATCCAGATCGAGCTGGTTCAGGTGGTCGAAGTTGCTCGGCGTGAACCAGTCCTTGAGCACCAGGTCCGTGCCCGCGGTGCCGAACCGCATGATGGTTTCGCCCCAGTTGGGCCCGCCGGTGTTGCCGTCGTAGGTGCCGTTGCCGGTGGTCAGCAGCAAATCGCCGTTCGTATCCACCGAAGGAGCGGCCCCGCTCTGCCAGACGCCGTCGAGGTGACCGCTGGGGCTGAAGTTGAACACCTGCGCCTGCTTGAGCGTTTTCGCGTCATACCCGACGAGCCAGCCGTGGGCCGGGTCGTGGTCGGCGTGGGCCGCCCAGGTGACGTACACCTTGCCGTTGGTCAGGGCGAGGCCGGCTCGCTGATTCTCGGTGCGCGCGTTGAAACTGACGACCCCGTTCACGCTTCCCTCGCCGGTCCCCTTGACCGACGGCTGAATGACGACCGGGCCGCCAAACTTCTCTTTGCCGGTCAGAAGGTCCAGGGCGTGAAGTCGCTGGACGTAGCTGACCGTCTGCCCCGAAACTTCCTTCGTCGCGGCGACGACGTAAAGCGTCCTGGTCGTGGCATCGATCACGGGGGTCCCGGTGATCCCCGTCTCCGGGTAGGTGTCATAGCTGTTGATGTCGGCGCTGGGGATCGTCGTGACGTTCTTCGCGGGGTTGAGGAAGCTCGTTTTCCAGAGCGGCGCCCCGGGCGTATTGGCATCGAAGGCGTAAACGCTATCGTGCTCGGTCGCGACGAAGACGACGTTGTGCACCCTGGCGCCGAGCGACAGGTTCGGCACATACAGCGGCTGCGCGAATGTATTGCCGTCGAGCGTCTCGGAAAAAACCTTCCCGAACTGGCCGGAGGAGACGTTCGCAGGCGTAAGCGTCGTCTCGGTCGCGTTCAGCCCGGTCCGCATTCCGTTGTCGTGGTACGTCAGGACGCTGGTTGACAAGAGCCGACGGCCTTCCAGCGACTCCACGGCGGCAGCGGCGGCTTGTGCGATGGTGCCTCCTTGTGCCGTGCGCGATCGAGCGCCGTCGCCGCGCGCCCGCCTGGCCGAGAGGGCGCTGGCCTTGGCCTGCGGACGGGACGCGCCCATGCCCTGATGCTGATCCTTCAATGGTCTTCTCCGCTACAGAACGAGAAGGGCTCCCGGCGCCCACGGCACGGCCGCTGGGCAGATAGTCTGATAAAGTTCACTTCGGGGCCCGAAACTGAAGCCCGACCGTCGCCCCCCGTCACTCTCGAGCCTTCATCGTAAGGGCGCGTGTGGATTGCACAACGCCTAAACTAAGCCGGAATTGCGACAGCCGCCCGAAATCTCGCCGATTCGCCGATCAAGAACAAGGGCCCCCAGCAACATTCAGATGTCCTTTTCGGATTGTGCTGTCCTTGTGGCCAAAACCGCGGAAGGCGGCTGAAGGATCATACTGGATCTGAAAGGCCGGGTCAGGGACGGCGGAGGGTGTGCGGCGGCCGTTCGACGTGCGCGTTTCGTTCCTCGCGAGCGGTTCATTCCTCGCGATCGGTTCATTCCATTGAGCGGCTCATTCCACGCGAGCGGCGGCCGCAGTTCGCTGCATGTGGAGGTTGCCGGCCAGAGGCATCTGCCGAATCGCCTTATCGCTGGCGATCCCAATCCGCGGCCGCAACAGGGTGATTCGCTTTCCACCGTACTCGGCGACGTAGAGGTAACCTGTTTTTGGGCTTTCGCACAGGTCGAGCGGGTCATAGAAGCTCGTGAACCCTTCGATCCCCGCCACCGTCTCGACAATCTCCCCGTTCTTCCCCGGGGTGACGACAAACACGTCTTTCCCACCGCTGTAGCGGGCGATCAGTATCTTTCCCTTCAGCGCCGGGAAGGCATTCCCCTTGTATTCGATGATGCCGCACGGTGCGAGGTTCTTGCCGAAGTCGTAGACGGGCGGCCGCCAGTTTCGGTCCGGGCTCGTGCCACGGGGATACTCGGGCACCTCGCACGGGTCGAGTGGGCCCGTGGGGTTCCCGCCGCTGATGACAAACTCGGCGCGGGTTGGGTTGGGGTGCCCATAGTAGCCGCCGCGCTCGACGCGAAGCAGGTAATCCGCCTGGGTGGGCAGCCCCTTGAGCGCGATCACTTCCGGGCCGCAATAAGGTCCTTTGGCGGCCGCGTCGAGCCGGCGATTCGCGCATGCCCCGCCCGGCGGCGTCGCAGGCGAATTGCCTCCCGCGGCCGATCCGTTCACGGGGACATACAAACTCCCATTGCTGTGCCAGAGCATGTCATACGCGTTGCGCACGCCGCTGGCATAGATGGTCAATGGAGCGTCGGGGGAGAACGGGTTGTACGTCCCGCCTTCTTCGGTCTTCACGTCCAGCGGATGCGCGGCGGCGGCACGCGTGTCGAGCCGCAGAATGCAGGCGGTGAGCAGATGCTCCGGCCGATAGCCCCATTCCTTGTCCGCAGCGCCCATCGCCGTGTTGCTGGCCTGGGCGAAGTAGAGCGCGCCGTCGGGGCCGAAGATGATCTGGTCGGTCACGTGGTCGGCCCGGGCGCGCGGCAGGCCAACGACGTAATCCTCATACGTGGCAAGATCGGGCCCGCTCACGCGGCTGATCTTCCCAGTCCAGTCGGCGGGCTTGGCGGAACGCTGGATCCCTTCACCATGGCTTACCCACGCGACCAGGTGGTCGGCCGTCGCCGTCGGGTCGAAGCAGATGCTGGTCACCAGGCGCGCCGCGTGATTGGCAGCGTGAACGGTCAGGATAGGGGTGGGCGCGCCCAACGTTCCGTCTGGCAACACGTCGAAGCGGATGATCTGGCCGTCGGTCGTCGTCGAGTAGAGCCGCCCGTCGGGCCCGAACGTGACGCACGTATAGCTCGGCATCTGGGAGGGCGAGAGGCCCTGGCCGCTGGCGTCGATCTTCGGAAGCTGCGACGAGGGGAGCGCGACTTTCTCGGCGGCCGCGGGGAACGTGCTGTACACCGAGCCCGCGGCGGTGGTGAAGGTGGTCGTGTAATGTTCGAACGAGGTGCCGCTGGTGTCCTTGACGGCCGGGAGGATCTCCAGCGTGTATTGGGTGCTGGTGTCGAGGCGCTGCTCGGGGCGGATGACAATCGCGTCGCCCCCGCCAGTCGTGTTCGTCTTGATTTCGACAGGCGCTTGGTTGTTGGTCCGGAACAGCCGCACGCCGGAGGGGAGCGTTGCGCCGTCTACGCCCTTTCCGACGTTGGGGAGTTCGACGTCACAGGCGATGAAGGCATCCGGAGGGACGTCGCCGTCATGATCTGCCGGCCGCGACCCAATGACGCTGGGGTGCCGGATGCCGGCAAAGTACCGCGGCGCGACGGCGTGAAGGATGGCGGTCTTGTAGCCGCGCCCCTTGGCCCAGATCGCAAAGCTGATCAACACGACCAAGCCAACGGCAAGATGACCGCGCCACAGCGAGGGCTTTCCGGATCGCGCACCGTATGACAGCTCTTTGGTCATCTCGAAGCCCCGGAGCACCACAGGTCAGAAAAAGCGCGGAGTGCCCGGGCGGGCACGGCCGACACGCGAACCCCGTACTCGCTCATCGGCCAGTTCAAACCGCGACTCGATGTCTGATGGCCCGTCCGGAGAAGCGGGTTGGAATAGCAGCGGACGCCGATCGACCTTCACCCACGGCCGTGAGACGAAAACCCACGCATCGGCGGCCGCCTCATTTCAACGCCGGGCGGCCGAAAGAGTTCGCCAAAGTTCGGCTCGACGGACGATCAAGGTGCCCCGATCCATCCATAAGGTCCCATCGGGCGGCCGAGGATCGCCGAAGATTTTAGCAGATTCAGCGCGGCCACTCCCCACTGAACACTTCGGTTGCAGCCCCAGTCATATAGATGCTGTTGTCATTCTCTTGCCAATCTAGCGACAGGTCGCCGCCAGGGAGGTGCGCGAGGATCTTCCGATCGGTGCGGCCGGTCAGCGCTCCCGCCACGCAGACGGCACAGGCGCCAGTCCCACAGGCGAGCGTCACCCCGCTGCCCCGTTCCCACGTCCGCATCGTAACCTCTTCCCGGGAATGAACCTGGACAAAATGAACGTTGATCCGCCGGGGAAAGGCGGGATGATGCTCGAGCAGCGGTCCGATTCGTTCGAGTTCGACTTTTGCAACGTCCGACACGAAAATCGTCGCGTGGGGATTCCCGACCGAGACAAAGACGGCTTCAAACGATTCGTTGGATGCGGGGAGAGTGATGCGATGGGCGAATCCGGTTGAGCGGCCCGCGAGTCGGGCGACATCGACAGGCACCTCCGCCAGGTTGAGGATCGGCTCTCCCATGTTCACAGTGACTTGGTTTACCTTCCCTCCGACGACCTCGAGCGAAAGCGAAAGGACGCCCCGCCCGGTTTCCACGCGCATGGGGTTTTGCTGGGTCAGGCCATGATCGAAGCTGTACTTGGCGACACATCGAATGCCGTTGCCGCACATCTCGGCTTCGCTGCCATCGGCATTGAACATCCGCATCCGCACGTCGGCGCGATCGGACGGAAGGATGAGAATGAGCCCGTCGCCGCCGATGCCAAAGTGCCGATCCGCCACCATTTTGGCCAGTGCCGCCGGGTCCGCGACCGCTTCGGCAAAGCCGTCGATGTAAACGTAGTCATTCCCAATCCCATGCATCTTTGTGAATTTCATCGCGGAACAAGATACCGCGCCGCCGCGACAAGACGTAGCTCCCCAGCATCCGAAAAGGGGAGACTCCCTATTCTTCAGAAATAGGGAGTCTCCCCGTTCTTCGGCGGCCCGGGGGGAGGGCGCCCTTTCCAAAAGATCGCTTTGAGGTCATTCTTGATGCCTGCGACCCACGTCTTGGCGACCTCGGTCGAAAACCGCGTTGGAAAGGAACCGACCATGCGCCGTTCTTCTCTGGCTCTCACGCTCACGCTTCTCTTGGCGGCCACCGGTGCGATCGTCCTCCGAGCGGACGAAGCCAAGCCGGCATCCCCGGCGACGATCGAGCTGTTCAACGGCAAGGACCTCACCGGCTGGGGATACAAGACCGGCGAGAAGTTCGACGGGAAGACCGAGTCGGACGACAAGCGTTTCAGTGCCAAGGACGGATTGATCGTGGTCAACGCGGCGACGCCGGAGAACAAGGGCGTCAAGCAACTCTGGACCACCGCCAAGTTCCCCAATGACTTCGAGCTGAGGTTGGAGTTCCGGGCGTCGGTCAACGCCGACAGCGGCTTGTTCATCCGCGGCCCGCAGCTCCAGGTTCGCGACTACCTCGTCGCCGGGCCGTACAAGAAGCTCCAGAAGTACAAGGCCCAGGACTGGAACGAGATTATCGTCGTGGTGAAGGGGAACGTCGCCCACTGCACCTGCAACGGCGAGGTCCTGGAGGACGCCCTGAAGATCCCCGCCAGCGGCGGCATTGGCCTCGAAGCCGACCGGGGCCAAATGGAATACCGAAACCTCAAGCTCTCCGAAGCCAAATAAACGGGAGCCTCCCCGTTTCCGCCGCCCAAGAAAGGGGAGACTCCCCGTTTCTCGCGGACGTTGGCTGATCCGTTCCGGCGGAGAGGCCGATAAACCACTGTGGCCATTACTGCAATCAAGCTCGAGAGCGGTCAAAGCCGCTCCATCGCTTCCTCAGGAGGAGGGCGAACCCTCGCAGACGCGGCGGCCGAGGCGAATTGGGCGGCAAACATCTCCGCTCTAAAGCGCTCGCAGCCTCGCCTGGCGCAACAGCTCATCTACCCTTTCGACGTTACGCCTGTCTTCGGACGCGACGGCGCGTTGACGGTGATGACGGCCGACAACGCCTGGTGGGCAGGTTGTTCACTTCCGGCGCGGGTCAGTCAGTTGATCCTGGCGAAGCTGGAACGACACGGCGTCGTCGCCTGCTTTCTCGCTCCGCCCTATGCGGCCGCCGTTCGAGAGGCGCTCGATCGCCTGGAGCGCCGCGCCGTCATTACGATTGAGCCGGACCAAAGAGCGCTCGCCGTGCTGCTCGTTTGCGAGGATCTGTCCACCGCGATCCGGGAAAGCCGCCTTTGGTTCGCGGCCGGTCCGGATTGGGCGAACGCGCTGCGCGACCTATACGACCAACTTCCCGGCCTGCCGACGCCCGCCCAGTTCATTCGCATGCCCGTAAGCGACCCGACCGCGCTGGAGCCGTTGATCGCCACGTCGCAGGAAGTCTTCAGCGCGGTCGTGTCGCGCCGTGCGGCGCTTCTGACCGGCCTGCGTGACGGATGGCGCCCGCCCTCAGCGCCCCCTAAATCTCCCGCCGCGTTTCGGCTCTGCGTTGTCACTGGGTCGCACTTTCGACTATGGGATGATGCGGCGCAGGCATTGGCGGCTGTACTTGTGAGTCAGTCGGCAGGGCAGGAGAAACAGGTCCGCCTGATCGACTCCGACCAGCCGATCAGCTCATCGCCGCTGGCACTGCTGCACGCCGTTCAGTCGTGTGACGCTCTGGTCACCGCCAACACCGCTCGATCCGATCTGCCCGACCTGTTGCCGCTGGCGATGCCGTGGCTGACCTGGGTCACCACGCCCCGGCTGCCCGCCTTTGTGCCGGCCGGAGCGGGCGATCGCCTTCTGGTGGCCGATGCCGCATGGCGAACCCGCGCGATTGAGGCCGGCTGGCCGGCCGACCGCGTCGCGGTGGCCCGATGGCCCGATCTCAGGCCCCGTCGGCGGCCGCGCCCCTGGCGGCCACCGCTCCGGAAGGATCGGCGCGTGCCCAATCTCTAGCCCTGATCGCCGATACCCGCGACCTGGAGCCGCCCGAAGGGCTCGCCGACTTTTCGAGCCATCTCCTGCTCTGGAACTCGATCCGGGATGAACTCACCTCCGATCCCTTCATTCTCGGTGATGACGCGTCGGCCTACTTCTCCCAGGCGCTGCGCCGTTACGACGTCCCCGACGAGGGGCTGGATCGGGCGCTCTTCATCGATCGCCTTATCACGCCAGCCTACATGCAGGGCGTGGCGCGGGTGCTGATGAACGCTGGCGTCCCGGTGACGTTCTTTGGCGAGGGGTGGGCTGGCCTCGAGCCGTTCGCCGCACAGGCGAAGGGGCTCGTCGAGTCACGGGCAGCATTGCAGCGGATCGTCGCCGAAGCCGGAGGCGCTCCTGCACGCGTGGCCCGCGCGCGACGCTCATCCGATCGACGCGGCCGCCCGGCCGGTCGTCCGCGCCGCGGGGCGGACGCGGGATGCGCTCCTGCGCGACGCGCGTGCGGCAATCGCAGGCAAACAAGCCTTCGCCGCCGGGACGGCTCACCCCACATCGCCCCTGTCGGCCGAACTGATTCGCGCGCATCTCCTGACGCCTTGATCAGCGAATGCCGGGCAGGAGTTGGACCTGGATGCCTCGCGGCCGTTGCGACTCCCCTGGGATCGGCCGAACATTGCCCGCCATCCAGCCCGGGCTTCCGATGATCCGAAGCTGTCCGCCTTGCGAAGGGAGCGTGTCCGGCAGCGATCCCACTCGAACCAGACCGGCCACACGCATCAACTCCGACTCCAACTGCGGGTCGAAGGTCCCGACCGCCAGCAGAGGCGCCGCGGCCGCTTCGCGTCGCACGGCATCAACCATGTACTGCTTCGCATCGTCAGCCGAGAGTGAAGCCGGGCGCAGGCAGACCACCTCGAACTTGCGGCCGCCCGCCACCACGACTGCCGCGACGCCAAACCCTTTGTGCCGGTCCACTCGCAAGCCGCGGGCATCATAGAGCGGGTAGCGGGAGAGAATGCAGACGCCGGTCGTCTCGGCCGACCCGGGCAAGCGCGGCAACCTCTGAAAGAGTTGCGGGAAGTAACTCGCCCGCATGTCGAGCGCGGTCGCCAGGAGCGGGACGGCGTCGGCTTCGATCCCCGATGCGCACAAGATGTCGGCCGCCGTCGGCCCGGCCGCCAGTTCCTTCAATTCCGCAACGGCCTGATCGGGGTTACGGTCGGCGGCGTCGAAGTCGTAAAAAATTAGGCGGAGGGGGCGATCGGGGAATCCCAAGGGCAACCCCGGCGGCGCGGTTGGCGAGACGGCGGTCGGCGCCAGGAAGAGCCCCGCCGCGACGGTAAGGCCCAGCGCGAAGATCCCGACGATCGTCCACGCGCCGCGGGACGATCCTCGCCGCGGGGCTGACGAGCGGGCGGGGCGTGCGATAAGCGGCGGCGAAGGCATGGCGGCCGATAGCCGGGCAACTGTCCGGCGTAACGAACTGGACCTCGGGAGTAATTTCGGTTTTACAGGTCTGTCTTCCAATCACAGTGCGCAGTTCAATTCCACCAGCATGATCCGTTAAATGTACTGGAAAACGGTGCGATCGTCGTCTGGATGATGACGGCTAGAGTGAAATAAATGCCCAGAAGAAGAAAGGCGATCATGTTCATGACGATTGTCCCGATCGTTTTGGGGCTCGGCTATTTTGCGCTGCTTCCGACCGCCGAGCGACTGAGCGGGAACGTCCCCGTGCGCTTCGCCGGGATCGTCGTTGACCAGGACGACAACCCAATTCCGGACGTGACGTTCCATTGCAAAATCGCTGTTAAATCTCTGTCGCGAATCGGAGCCGGCGACGTGCGAACGCGCGATGTGCGTGCGCAATCCGACTCTCACGGGAAGGTCGCAGTGGGGCCTTATGGGGGACGACATTTCCAATTCGGCCCCAAAAGGAAGGATGGCTATGACGATCCCCGGATGCAGGTTCCATATCTCGACTATATCCCGACGTTTAATGTGGCGGGCGTGGAGTTCAAGTACGACGAACGCCACCCCGTTCAACTTCTCATGTGGCGTGTGGGCCGGAGGCGCGCCTTCACTCGCACGCTTACGGAGAAGCTGAAGATCGATGACTTTTCAGTGGGGTTCGATCTGCCGTGCCATTACGCTACCCGGTCCCCTTCGGTGGGCGAGGGCAATTTCCTGATCTATCCCGTCACGTCGCCTCAAGGCACGGTTGATGCGGGCCCATGGGACGTTCGGGTTTTCTCGGGAAAAGAATACAACAGTGAAATCGCCGTCACCCCCGACACGCGGCCGGCCCGCGCGCCGGATCGCGGTTATGTCCCGAAGATGACCATGACCTTCTCCGCGGACGACTTCAAGGATGCGGCGAAAAAGACGACCTACTTCTACCTGCGCGGGGAAGCGCGACCTTTTCCCCGAGTGTGAGCCTACGTGGATGTGGATGGCGATGACGGTCAGCAAGAGAGCGGCCGAGCGGTCCATGACGTTCCACCTGGCGTACGCCGTCACCCTGGAGGGCGACACGTTCCCCGCCGACCTCGTCCCCGTGTGGCTACAGCAATAGTCTCGCATCTCGGCTTTGTTCCTCACGCTCTCATGACGCCCTGCGGGCGTTACCGAAAGGCGCGATGGATGGCGCGATTCGGCGGCCCCAGGGTTGAGGGACTTCGCGCGGCCGAAGGCATCGCGGGCGGTTGATGATCGTCAGGCGGCCGCGCTCGCCTTGCTCGGCTGGTTGATCCAGCGGCGGATCGTGCTCGTTTGCCCTTCCCAGCCCGAGCCGGCGCGGAGCTTGAGGAAGGTGTCGAACATCGCATCGATCCCCTTGCACAGGTCGCGCAGCATGGCGACGCGTTCTTCGAACAGGACGCGCGGCGATTCGGCGTCCTCGACATCCGGAAGCTTGGCGCCGCCGATCGCGAGCGATTCGGCGTTGATCGTCAGTGAGAACTGCTGGCGGTTGATGTCCAGCACCAGCCCGGCCTTGCGCGGCATCTTCCCCGACCGGAGCCCGTCGCGGGCCTCAGGCATGCGGCTGGGGCCGTCCCCGCGGAGCCCATCTCTGCCAGTCTGGCCGTAGGCGCAGTCGAGGTCGAGCGAGCGGTCGATGTAGATCGTCACATCGCCGGATTCCTCGGTCTCGATCACGCCCTTGCGGTTGTCCGCCTCGTGCCAGAGCCAGAGAAGGAACTCGTTGCCGAGGAAGTCCTTCGGCTCGGGTCCTTTGGCGGTCCACGGGTAGTCGGGGAAAATGCTGTCCCCTTCCGGGCCAATGACGAAGCGGGTCGGCTTCACGTCTTCATAATCGCGCTTGCGGCCGCGGGGTTCGAGCAGGCGGGCGGCGATGCTGCCCGAGGTGAGCGGCTCGAGCCGCAAGCCGGCCTTTTCGAACGTCCGCTCGAACAGTTCCGCCAGTTTCTCGAAAGCCGCGTCGCCGGCCGCACAGTAAAGCGTCTTCGACGGGAGGTCCCACAGGATGGGGAGCAACTTGCTGCGCCGGTACTTGCCGCTGCGCAGCTCCTCGTCAACCTTGGACCGGATCGACTCTTTCACATCCTTCTTCTGGCTCTTGCTGATGAACCCGGACGGGTTCGCGGCGGCAACCGCCTCTTCTTCCATGATCTGGAACGCCTTCTTCAGTTCGCCGGGCACTTTGTTCGTGTCGATGCGGAGCGCGAAGTGAAGGGCGTCGCCGAAGACGTTGTGCTCGAAGCTGAAGGCGGCATCAAACACGTGCCGCCCGCCCGACCAGCCGTACTCTTCCTCTTCGGGGACGCCGAACTCGCCGGGCTTGAGCGCCAGGCCCGCCAGGGCGTCGAGCATCTCCTGGTCGATCGACTTGGGGGCCTTGCCGACGACGGCAAAGCGACGGAAAGAAACAGATCCCGAGGCAAAGCCCATGAGCGTTTGATCCTGATGGAGGGTTGCGGGACGCGACGGCGGACGCTTGGGCGTCGCGGCCCCGACGACCGAGGTTGCGGCGCCCATCGGCTTCGCGCATGTTCAGTAGCGCGCGGCACCGGCGTACACGCGCCGGCGTGAAAACTTTCGCCGGGGTCATCGCCGCGGCCATTCGCCGATATGATTCATATCGGTCTACCGCGGCGATGCACGTCCCAGGGGCAAGCCGGCGGTGTAGCCGGTAAACTGCGCCGGGGCGCGTCGCCGCGGCCGAGTCGGGGAAAAACACGATCGGAGTCGCTTTGGATACGACCAAGTCGCGCGGCCAAACCACCATCACAGAGCGGGGCGCCTGCCCGGGGGCGCCGGGGCGGCCAGCTCCGTTACCGCCGACCGCCATGCCCGGTGTCGGCGACCGCGGGCAACACTGGCGGTCGCGGCGCTTTTGCTGGCCGCTCTGTTCTCACCGATGGCCGGTGCGCGATCGGCGGTTGCGGACGAGCTCGAAAGACTCTCCGGCGCCACGGCGACAGAGCCCCAGTCAAACCCCGTGAAGGCCGTCAAGCCGGATGCGCCGCTGACCAGCACGCACCCCTCCGTCGGCGGTGGGGCGAAGAACCGCTCCGACCCCTTCCCGCCGGCGACGCCGCAGGCGGTGGTCGCCGTCACCGGACAGATCTTCCCGGCCGTCGTCCGGCTCGACGTCGCCCAGGAAATTTACACCGAGGGGAAGCGCTCGCTCCAGCGGGGCATCGGCTCTGGCGTGATCATCGACGCCCAGGGGCGCATCCTGACCAACTACCATGTCGCCGGCCGGGCGGCCGAGATCTATGTGACGCTCTTTAATAAGGAGCGTGTCCACGGCCGCCTGATCGGCGACGATCACTGGACCGACCTGGCGATCGTCCAGATGGATATGGACGAGGTGAAGCGCAAGAACGTCGATTTCAAACCGGCCGTTCTGGGGGAGAGCAAGAACCTCATCCCCGGGCAGGACGTGATGGCCGTCGGCACGCCGTTTGGGCTGGCACGCACGATGACGCTCGGCGTCGTCTCCAACACCGAGCGCACCTTCTACCCCGAGCGGATGAGCATCGACGAGCACGAGACCGGCATCTTCGCCAACTGGATCCAGATGGACACGCCGATCAACCCCGGCAATTCCGGCGGGCCACTGGTGGATATGACGGGGAAGGTGATTGGCATCAACACGCGCGGCGGCGGCCAGAACCTGAACTTCGCCGTCCCGATCGACACGGCGCGCGAGGTGATCGAAAAGATCCTCGCCACCGCGACCGCCGACCGCAAAGGCCGGGTGGACCGAAGCGACCTGGGCATCGACCTCAAGCCCCTGCAGGACCTGGAGACGTTCTATGACATCGACATCAACAAGGGCGTCCTGGTCAACAGCGTCGATCGCAACTCACCGGCCGCCAAGGCTGGCGTGAAGACGCAGGACATCCTGATCGACGTCAACGCCAAGCCCACCAACGTCCGCTTCCCCGAGGAGATCGCGGCCGTTCGAAAGATGATCGGCGACCTGCCGATCGGCACCGAAGTCACCCTCACCATCAAGCGCGGCAAAGAGACGCTCCACCTGACCGCCAAGACCGACAAGCTGCAAGGCGCCGTCGGGGACGAGCGCGAGTTCAAGATATGGGGCCTGTCCGTGCGGGAAGTCACCCGCGCGTACGCCAATCAGCGGCTGCTCGATGATGCCGAGGGCGTCGTTGTGACAACCATGAGCCCCGGCTTCCCCGCCCAGAAGGCGGAGCTGTTGCCCGGCGACGTGATCCGCGCCGTGAACGGGGAGGCGGTCAAAGGGATCGACGACTTCGCCAAGCTGTACGCTGATTCCACCAAGGGGAAAGAGGTCAAGGTCCTGCTCGACATCCAGCGGGGCCGCGGCCGCCAGTCGGCTGTCCTGAAAGTGTCGTACTGAAGCGGGGGTCGCTAGAGCCCTAAACGCGGAGAGATGTCCGAGCGTGCCGGCTGCCCGCCGACATTCGCGCAAGGACGGCTCACCGATTTGCCGCCTTGCTCGCTCATTATCCGCCATGGTAGCCCATCGAACTTGAACCACGGAGACGCAATGCCTCGTTCGACCCGCCTTCTGCCCATGCTTCTCGCCGCCGCCCTCCTGGGGTTGTTTGGCATCGTCACGGGGCCCACCATGGCCGCCGTTTCCTCCGATGTCGCCCAAAAGCTCTATGAGCAAACGACCCCGTCGCTGGTGGTCGTGAAATATACGTGGGCCAACGAACTGGATCGGCGCGAACTCTCGGGCGCCGGAGTGGTTGTCAACGAGGACGGGCTCATCATGAGCACCATTTCCGTCTTCAACCCGCTCATCCCTGACGAGCAGATGAAAGATTTCAAGATCCTCATCCCTAACCAGGATAAAGAGCCTGAGGAGATCGAAGCTGTGTTCCAGGGTCGCGACGAGCGCACCAGCCTCGCCTTCCTTCGCCCCAAGGAGGGCGGCCGCAAATGGAAGCCGCTGAAGTTTGAAGAGGTGCCGGTAAAGATCGGGGAGACGGTCATCTCAATCGGCATGCTCCCCGAAGTCGCCAGCTATAAGACGTACCTCATGGAATCGAACATCTCCGCCACCCTCCGTGGCGAGGTGCCGCAGGTGCTGGTGCAGGGAGGCGGCCTGGCGGCGCTGGGCTCGCCCGTTTTCAACGTCAAAGGGAAGGCGATCGGCCTCGTTGGGACGCAGTCTGGAACAAATGTCTGGCTGAATGACACCAATAATGCGCTGGCGGCCATCAACAACCCGCCGAAGTTCTACACCCCCACGCGCGACTTCGCTCAGAGCCTGCAAGACCCGCCGGCCGCCGGAGCGCCAATGCCGCTTCCGTGGATGGGCATCCCCCAGATGTCCGGGCTGAACAAGGATGTCGCCGAGGTCTATAACCTAACCAACCAGCCGGCGATCCAGGTGGGGGAAGTGCTGCCCGACACGCCGGCCGCCAAGGCGGGGCTGAAGCAGGGGGACATCATCGTCAAAGTGAACGGCGAACCGCTCGAGCGGGGCGACGAGGCAAGCGAGCTTCCGGGCATCCTGCGGCGCAAGATCCTGCGAATGAAAAAAGGGGAGGACGTCACGCTTTCGATCCTCCGTAAGAAGGGCGACCCGCTCCAGGAAATCAAGGTCACGTTGGAGCAGCAGCCTCCGCAGGCGAACACGGCCAAGCGCTTCTACGCCGACGATCTGGGCTTCTCCGTCCGCGACACCGTCTTTGTTGATCGCTATTCGCGCCACCTGGCGCCAGACGCCAAGGGCGTGCTGGTGGCGCTTGTCCGCCCGCAGAGTTCCGCCCAGAGCGGCGGCCTCACAGGCAACGGCAGCACGCGCAGCGACATCGTTCTGCAGCTAAACGGCCAGCCGGTCGAAAGCGTCCAGCAGTTCGAGACGCTCTACAAGGCCGCCCGCAAGGACAAGCCGCGCGAAGCGGTGGTCCTCGTCGTCAACCGCGCCGGCCGCGAAGACACCGTCCGGATCGAGCCGCCGCAATAAAAAACGCAAGGATGAAGGGCGGATCAGTGATAAGGCTGAAGGATGAAGGCGAATGAGAAGGATGAATGAGAAGGATGAGGGATGAAGGCGAAGGATGAAGTCGGGCCGGAGGCCGTGCCGTCATCGGCCGCTCCAGAGGTTTCCGCCGGGCCTTCAACGTCGCAAGGCGTTTCCGCCTCCTCGCCTTCCCTTCATCCTTCACCTTCATCCTTCATCCTTTCCTCTTCCCCTCCGACCGCCTTCTTGAACGGGCTACGCGGGTTGGCGGCGCTGTACGTCTTCATTCGGCACGCGTCAAACTACCTCTTCTCGCGCAGCGGGCACGCCGGGTTTTGGGGGAAAGCGCTGGTCCAGACGGTCCTGCTCTTCCGCTTTGCGACGGCGGCCGTCATCTTCTTCTTTGTCCTGTCGGGGTTCGTAATCCACCTTCGCTACGCCCGCGACCTGAAGGCGCGCGGAGCGGCCGCCACGTTCGGGTGGGGCGGCTTCATGTGGCGGCGGGCCCGTCGCCTCTACCCGCCGCTGCTCGCCGCGATCGTGGTCACTTCGGTGGTCGATTCGGCCGGGCTCCAGATGGGCCTGCCGATCTACCACGACGAGTCCGGCACGGCGTTGCACCTTCGCCACCTGGTCTACACGCCCAACTATCAGCCTGGGACGCTGGTGGCGAACGTCCTGTTCCTGGCCAATTCCAAGCTCGTCCCGCCGGGGCCGGGGTTCTTTTCGCATCACCCGGCGGTCGTCTTCAGCCGCCCGACATGGGGCACGGACACGCCGCTCTGGTCGCTGACGTTCGAGTGGTGGTTCTACGCCGTCTATCCGCTGTTCTGGTGGTTGAGCAAACGGGGCGTCTGGCTCGGCGCCGCCGGCGTGGCGGCCGCCTTTGCAATCGGCGTAGCGTTCCGCGACTATCCGGGCCTGCAACTGCCGCACATGCTTTTCACCGCCTTCCCGGCCTGGTGGTTCGGTGCGTTGTTGGCGGACATCTACGCCGGCCGCCTGAAGATCCCCTTCGCGGCGCTGATGCCGCTGACCTTGCTGATTTTCTTCACGGCGGGTAAGCCCCCGGCGGGCCGGGGCGTCTACGACCTGTTCCGCACCCTCGCGCTGGGGTTAGGGTTCTCGGGCCTGATCGCGATCGGCTTCACGCTGGAGCGGCGCGGCGTTCGCCTCCGCCCGCTCGAGCGGCTGACGTGGCTAGGCGACATGTCCTATACCCTTTACCTCATTCACTTTCCGATCGTCCTGTTCATCGCCGGTTGCTTCATGTCCCGCTCCCCCGACCACCACGCGCCGCGGACGCCCCTTCTCTTCGCCCTGACCCTCCCGGCCGTGATCGGCATGGCCTGGCTGCTGCATCTGGCGGTGGAGCGCCCCTTCATCCGCCCCGCCGAACGCCGCCCGACCTCCCCACGCGGCAGCGCCTCAACCGCACAGCCGTCTTGAAAACGTCCCCCGCTCCCATACAATGCTCGACCGCTCACCGGGCAGATAGCTCAGCTGGTAGAGCAATGGACTGAAAATCCATGTGTCGCCGGTTCGATCCCGGCTCTGCCCATACGATAAGTGCCGCAAATCACAAGGTTTGCGGCACTTATGCGTATCGCCTGTTCGATTTGGCTCTAACATTGAGATTTTCGGGGGAAACCGACGTTATTTGCCTCCCGCCGTGTAGACCTCTGTCGGCTTCGACACAGGTTCCGACACAGGAGGCATCTGTGAACACCCAATCCTTCGGACCACCCCTCCCCTACGAGGGGTTCCCACTGCGGCCGCATCGCAACGGCCAGTGGTTCAAGTCAGTCTGGAATCGCCGAACCAAAAGGTCTGAACAATTCTACTTTGGTTCCTGGTCCGATGACCCCAAAGGCGAGCGTGCCTTGAAGGACCCGCAGTCCGGTTGGCTCGTCCGTCGCGATGCGATCAAGGCCGGAATCGACAACGTGAATGTCCAAGCGACCCCATCCGACCTGATCTTGGGCGAGCTGATGGCCCGGTTTCTCGCGCACAAGAAGGCGAAGGTCGATACAGGCGAGTTATCCAAAACGACTCTCGGTGACTACCTCTCTGAAATTTGCAGCTTCGTCGCGTTTTGTAAGCCAGGGACGCCAGCCAACGGACTCCGGCCGGAGCACTTCACCGCCTACATGTCGAGTTTGGTCAACGAGCGGAAGCTCGGCCGGCTGGCCCGCAAGCGTGTACGAGCGTATGTGACAGCCTTTCTTCGTTTCGGGGCGACGAACGGTTGGATATCGATGCCGAACACCGGCTCCGATTGGGTTGCGCCTGCAACGGACCCCGACTCCCTTCGGCAAGCGCGATTCCGGGCGGGGCAGAAGGACTTTTCCAGCCGAATCGTCACCGGCCGCGAGGTCAACCGGCTTCTCGCACGTGCGAATCCGACCTTTCGTGCGATGATTCTTCTCGGGGTGAACTGCGGCCTTGGTCCTGCCGATCTGGGGCGGCTAAGGTGGGACATGATCGACCTTGAGCGTCGGCGAATAAGCTTTCCTCGCCCAAAGACCGGCGTTCTACGGGTTGGCTGCCTCTGGAAGAATACCAGGCGTGCCTTAGACCGTGTCAGCAAGCTGAAGCACAATCGGCTGGCAATTCAAAGAGATGGGCAAGCGGCATTGGTCTTCGTCACGCGGAAGGGCCTTCCCTATTACCGCGAGAGGGAGGTTCACAGGGAGATTGAAATCAACGGAACCAAAGCGAAAAAGCTCGTCGGCGTCGCCGTTGACAACGCGATCAGCATCACCTTTGGAAGAATGGCTCGGCAGCTTGATCTGGATGGGGTAACATTCTACCGCCTTCGCCACACCTTCAAGACCTTGGCTAAGCGCGCTAGAGACGGCGAAGCGCTTGATTTGATGATGGGCCACCGGGATACAGCGACCGGAAAAGTGTACGATCACGAGACGATCGGATGGAAACGCGTTAGAGACGTTTCTGCAGTTGTCCGCCGACGTCTTTGGCGGTGTTCGCAATCGTGCGAAAGACAACTGTCGTGATCTTCGGCGTCGGCTTTTGGACGTCGGCATCAGCCCGAAACGGCTGATGCTCCTCCGCGCAGAAGGGCGAAAGAAATTAAGTCTGGCCCTCAGGACTTCGACCAGCGTTTGAACCGCGCCAAGCGACCGAGCGGCTTCTTAGTCTCTCGAACCACTTGGACCGTCGCGGCGGGCATCGCAATCTTGGGTTCGAGCTCTGGCGCGGGCGTACCGTAGAACTTAGCCTTCATCGCTCGATCCCGATGGCGTTCCGCCTCAATCTGAGCGGGCGTCCATCTGCCCGACCCAATGACCTGGTTGTTCCGGATAATGTAGTGCGAATTGCACTTGAGCGTCCAGCTCCCGACGGACGGCCACAACGACACCGTTACACCGTCATACATTATCTTCCAGTCGGTCGGGGTAAGCGGTGTTGTGTTGCTTCTGAACTGAGCGCCTCCCATCAAGGGGGATAGGAGACGTGTGTATTCAGGGCGGATTTAAAACGGTTACACCGATTGAAATTTCGAATGTGCCCTCAGCACTGGGAGCGGGTATCATCACGACGCGAGGAGCGAGAGTCTATCTCGGCTGTTTGGCGATGGTCGCGGTGAGGGAAGGGGCAAGGCGGTGCGAATTAATCCGCCGGAAGGAGAAGACCCAGTCGGAGAGATTTCACGTGTGTGAACTCTCACGTCTCACAGCAATTTCCGAAACAGTCGTGCGAAAGGCAGTTCGCAATCTTGAGCGGCAATCGTTTCTCAAGTTCGGGGCGAAGCGAGCAGGCTTGCCGTTCCGTATTCTTGATCAACGCATGGAAGCCTTGAGCTGCCACATCTCGGTCAGCACGATGCATCATGCCAAAGGACGGGAATTTTGCGCTGTCGCCGTCATGGCATGCGATGACGAAATTATCCCCCTTCAAGAACGAAGTCAGACGGTTGGGGACGACGCGGATCTTCAGGAAGTGTATGAGACCGAGCGGCACTTTCTCTATGTGGCATGCACGCGGGCTAGAGATCACCTGCTGATATCAAGCGTGTCGCCCGCCTCAGACTTTATCGAATACATGCGATCTTGATTTCTATGGGAATCGGCACTGTTGTCCGATATGATAAATGAGAGCAGACGTAAAGACTAGACTCGGACCCAATGGCATTCATGTGCTCGATCGGTGTACTGGGCTCAATCTGCTTATAGATGAAGTCACCGTTCCAGAGCACCTCTGGCACAAAGCTCCTCGACAGGTTTCCATCGCCCTCACAAACGCGTGCGATCTGAGATGTTCGTACTGCTACGCGCCGAAGGAAGGAGCGCGACTGAACGGGCAAAAGATCATGAGCTGGTTAGACGAGCTTGAGGCAAACGGGTGTCTCGGAATTGGATTCGGTGGAGGAGAGCCGACACTGCACACCGAGGTCCAAGCAATTTGCGCTTATGCGGTTACGTTGACTTCAATGGCGGTATCGCTCACAACTCACGGGCATTGGACTTCGCCTTCGATCGTCAAAAACCTCGCAGGCAAAGTTCACTTCATTCGGGTCAGCGTAGACGGTGTCGCCAGCACTTACGAAAGGCTGCGCGGCCGAAAGTTTTCAACGCTCCGAACCAACCTCTGTGACATAAGTGCGATTTCTCGCTTCGGCTTGAACATGGTCGTCAACGGACAGACGGTCGATGAATTGGATGCAGTCGCGAACTTCGCACATGAAGTCGGAGCGAGAGAATTGCTCCTGCTGCCCGAACGTCCCACCGCCAGGACAGCGGGAATCGACGATGAATCCCGAGCAAAATTAGTCGCTTGGTCAAATGGAGGCCACGCAAAGATTGCGCTTTCGATTGCTGAATCTGATTCGGCAGGTATGTCAACTTTCAATCCCTTGTTACAAGAGAAAGGCTTACGCTCGTATGCCCACATCGACGCATTTGGTATCGTAAAACGCTCGTCGTTTGACGGGTCGGGGGTGCCAATTTCGCACCGGGGTGTACTAGCTGCGATCGCCGAGCTGGAAAGTTTTGAATTGGAGAAACCACAATGAAACTCTGGTACGGATTTGGATCCGAACATTCGGCAAACCTTGTCATGGTAGCCAGGTTTAAGGATGTCGCGTCTGCGGAAGCTGCAAAACGCGCGATCGATCGTCTCGCCGAACATTGTTCAAAACACGTCGATGTTGGAGATTTCCACGACGACCTGCGAGACGCATACCCTGAACATCTTCTTAAGCTTCTGTCTGAGATGAACATCGGATCGATACGGCCAGCCGAGCTCGAACAATTTCTTTACGACCACACGGTATCCCTCGAAGGTACTAGCGTGAAAATCGAAACCGAAGAACTTGAAGTCTCAAGCTTTCTAAAACTGTTTTATTCGAGGGATGCGAAAATCGAGATTTACTCCGCGCATTCCAATGCGGCGAGCGACACGTCCGAGGCGAAACCTTGAGGGGGACCCGTGGCTCTTCTTAACTGGGACCAATTTGAGCGATTGCAGGGTGCCGTTCAAACGAACTTTGAGCATGTTTGCCGTTCTGCGATACGAATCAACTACGAGCGGTTTGGCAGCTTTCATGCGTTGGCTAACCAGCCCGGAATCGAATTTGATCTTCAGCTCGACCAAGAATGCACGCTCGGGAAGCCAGGGGACTGGTATGGCTGGCAATGCCGGTGGTATCACGCTCTGCCTAGTGGCTCGGATCTTGGATCAACGCGGCGCAGTAAAATTGAAGAAGCGATAAAGAGATCGGTTGCCGCCAATCCGAAGTTGACGCACTGGGTATTGTGGACTCGTTTCGCCCTCACGAAGAAAGATCAGGAGTGGTTTTACTCGCTCTTTGAGAAATTGACGCTCAGGCCGCAGCTGAAAACGACAGACGATTTGGAGCCACTCCTTGGCGGAGAAGCGAGCTTTCTCAAAAATACGTACTTCGGCCAGCTCGTTCTGACGGCAGAACACTTAGACGGATTACATGCGTTGAGCGTTGCCACGATTAAGCAGCGCTGGATCCCCGAGGTGCATAAAATCACGGAAGCCGAAGCGAGCGTTCGCCGCGCTCTCGGGGAAGAAGGGTCTTGGCAGCGATTACGGGCCATCGCTGGTTCGCTGGACCTGATGCTGCCACACCTCAAAGTTTATAAATCCCCTTCAGAAAAACTACAGGGATTCCTCTCGGGCTTGGTGACCAGTTGCGGGTCAGCAAATGTGGCGATCATTTCTGCGTTAACGGCGCTGGCTGACGGCAACATTGAACTCGTCGTCAAAAGCCTTGACGAGTACAGAGCCGCGGATAGACCATTTTCGGCGACCGCGGTGCGAAAACTGCGAAACGAACAGAGTACAATTGCTCTTCTTGCAACAAATGCAGTTGCAGCTCTTTTAGAAATAGAATTACTCTTCGCAGAATTGAAACAGGTCCTACGCAGTCTCGCCATTGCGATCGTTGCAGATGCCGGTGCCGGCAAAACGCACATGGCTGTCAACCTTACACGCGCGACGAAAGATCGACCCGCAGGCTTGCTTCTCTTCGGTCAGGGTCTGACGGCAGCAGGCAACATTGACGATCTCGCTCAGCGGATAAGCATCTGCGGTTTGTCGGTATCAAGCATTGAACCACTCATCGCCGCCCTGGATTCGGCAGGTCAACGGAGCCAACGGCGATTACCGCTCGTGATTGACGGCCTTAATGAAGCAGAAGATCCGAGACGTTGGAAACCGCAGCTTGCGGCAGCCGTAGAACTGCTCAAGCGATATCCGCACGTTCTTCTAGTTTGCACTGTTCGTTCGAAAGAGTTCGCTGACGAATCGCTACCGGACAATTTCAACCGGATAGTCACCACTGGCTTCGAGAAAGATGCGCCATCGGTCGCACGGAAATATTTCGAGTATTTCAAAATCGACGCAAGAGACGTTGACCTGCCGGAAGAAATGCTCCAGCACCCTCTTTCGCTGCGCCTGTTTTGCGAGGTTGCAAATCCCAAGCGTTCGAAGGTCGTGGGCTTGGAGGCAGTCCCCGGTTCGTTGACAGAGATGTTCGCAAAACTAATCGATGCGACCGTCGATCGAATTCAGCAACTGTCGTTACCAGGGCACCGATACTATTCGCAGGATGTTCTTCAAGCTCTCAATCAGCTCGGGCAATTGCTCTGGACAAATCGAGCTCGCTCTGTCGATGAGGCCGAGTTTCGAAAACTCATTCGCGACGACACCCGTCCATGGGACCGCAGCATTGTTCGAGCTCTCGAACAGGAAGGAATTATCCTCCGGGTTGCTTCGAGAGCCGCCGCTCATCGTCAAATGCCACCGGTTGGCCGTCTAGGCAAAAATTCGGTCTCGGACGATGATGCGCTCGCAGGGGGCGAACGGCACATCGCCCTCGTTTACGACGCGATGGCAGGGCACGTGATTGCAGAGGCCCTGGCGATCGATCGCGGTCGGCGCGAAGTTTCCGAATGGCTGGGTGGCAAAGATGCGTTCGAGGGTTTTGCGGGGTCAGCTGAGCAACGCCATCCATTAGGTGGCGATATATTCTATGGGATGGTCGGTGTTCTGCCGGCACGGTATCCGGGATGCCAGGTGTGGGCACTAATCGATCCGAGGCTGAAGGCGTCGGCACTTGTTGCGAGCATCACGCTTGTCGCCAAATCACTTGATGAAAGCACTGCAGGCGAAGTGAAAAGCCTAATGCTTGCAGGACAGAGACTTGACAGTGTGTTCGCGGCACTCCGATCTGTGCGATCGGCAATCGCCCATCCACTCAACGCAGATTTTCTCGATGGTGTCCTCAGAGAAATGGGCACTCCAAAGCTGGATCTCAGTTGGTCAGAGTGGCTAAGACGCCACCATGCCGACTTACTCGCTGACGTTCGTGCACTCCAGCAAGACTGGCAGGCTACAACGCGCCGCCAACCGGCTGACCACTTGCGGGCACGCTGGACGATGTGGCTCTTCACAACCACGGTAAGAGATCTCCGCGATGAGGCGACAAAGGCGCTGTACTGGTATGGCCGTAATGCTCCTTTTGAACTCTTGTCGATGGCACTGGAGTCCCTTTCCATCTCTGACCCGTACGTTCCTGAACGAGCGCTTGCGGCCCTCTACGGTGCCGCGATGGCAATTCACAACGACCCCGCACAGGATTCCACGGCAGGTAGTTTCTTGCCGGAGGCGGCAAGAAAACTTCACGCAGCAATGTTTTCCGCAACAGCACCGCTCTCCACGACTCACATGCTATTGCGAGACTATGCGAGGCACGTAGTCGAGCTCGGCTTTTTACATGATCCGGAGTGTCTGAGCGGATCAGAGATCAAGGCGGTCCGGCCTCCGTTTCCTGATATGCCGCGGAAGCCATGGCAGAGCAAAAAAGATGACTTTGAAGGCAGCTATCGAGGTCCAATTCGCATGGACTTTGGGAATTACACAATTGGCCGCCTCGTTCCGGGGCGGGGGAATTATCAGTACAACCACCCCGAGTATCAGGAGGTGATGGCTTAGATTCAGTGGCGAATTCATGACCTTGGGTATCAAGAAGAGAAATTTCGAGAGATCGACAGCAACGTTGGTCACGATCGTTTCGGACGATCAAAATTCGGAAGCGGAAAAGTCGATCGGTATGGCAAAAAGTATTCATGGACGGCGTTTTTCGAGATGGCAGGACATCGCGTTGACGCTGATAAAGTGAAAGAGTGGTACGGAGAGAACGGCAGGATATCTGAGTGCGACATCGACCCCAGTTTTCCAGGGCAAGGGTTGACCGATCCGATTGTTCCGGCGAAAGTTGGTTCTGTGGCCGTACCACTTCGGGAGTGGCTTGCTCTTCGAACGCCACCCGATATTGAACACCTCCTTGAACGGCAGGAAGTCAACGGGCGACCCGGCGATTGGGTTCTTTTAAGCGGTTACTATAACCAGCGCGACGTTGAGCAGGGCGTTGGTGTGTTCTGCCATGTCGTCGGAGTGCTGATAGCGGAGAGCGACATGCCGCGCATTAGCCAGCACCTGAAAGACGGCCATTCCTACGATTCGAATGACCTATCACTTCCGAGCCTCCACTACACCTTTGTGGGTGAAGCGGGATGGTCAGACACGTACCCCCCGTTGGGACACGCCGAATGGAAGTTTGTCGTCGGCACGAGGGAACGAGAAATGGCTCGCCTCGAAATGTTCGAAAACGATTCTCAGTCAACTGAAGAGCCGTCAATGATTACGTGGAATGAGAACATCTACGATACTGTCGAAGTCACCATTCCCGTAATCGAGAATGGTTGGGAGAGCTACCACACCTGTACCAACGCGGGAGGATGTCCGCCGCTCATTGGGAGACAGATCTGCGAAGAGCTCGGTCTTCTCGTCGATCAGCAAACAAGCGAATTTCGGGATCAAATAGGAAAGCTCGCTTCAGCTGTCGTCGTCTGTCACAACGATGATAGTGCCGCACAGGAGCTTGTCTATTTGCGGAAGGATTTGGTTGCAAAACTTCTCGCCCAACGCGGCGCGAGACTTGTGTGGTCAATCTGGGGAGAACGCGAACTCGTGTCGGGCAACATGGGATATCTGTCAGACCTTTACAAAAAACATGGAACTCCTGAACGGTTCGAGGCCGTAAGGCAGTTTCCAGGTGGGAAGCCCCTGTAATGGGCAATTCGATAAAACTCAAGGTGGGATGAAACGACTTCACGGACCAGAAATACGGTTTTACTCCGTTGCTCGACGATCCACTTCGCCTCTATCTCCCGATTGCACCGTACAAGAAGTGCTTGGCTGATTTAACCGCGTCGTCACAAGTTCAAGTTTGTCTATTTTGGAAGCCGACTCGACCGTATCGCTCGGTCGCCTTGCTTGCGACGTGTGTTACTTCGCCCATGCGGTGATTGTTTCCGGCTCTGACACCATCTCCTCTTCCATCGCTCGCACGACGCCCGGCCGAACGTTTCGCCCGTGATGTTTCGGTCTCACCACGATATCCACGTTGACTTCGAGTGCGTTGAGAAGTGTCAGAAGTCCATCGACGGAATACCCTGTATGCCGACCAGCCATGAGCTTTGAAACGTCAGGCTGACTCAGACCAAGTTGCTCGGCCGCTTTAACCTGCGTCAGGCGCAAACGTTTTATTCGCTGCGACTCCGGTGAACTATCGTCGCAATCGTAGCAACGCCGCCGCCAGCAGCTTCGATGTCAACATACTTTGCCATGTTGATATTGATGAGCCGATTTCTGACCCGGATAAACATTGACATGAGAACTCCTAGTGGAAAGTGAGCGTCTCCAACAAACGTTTCCCGACGATACCCTTGCTTCTGTTTTTAATTCATGCGGAGTTCGTATGGCCAACATGAATGTTTAACCATTTGACATTTGCAAAAGGATCTAAAAAATAGAATCAAATGTCGGCAGCCTTACTGAAATCAGCGAATGGATTCTTGCCGTTGGTGGTGAGCCGAGGTGCCGAGGCACCTCCACATCGAAATGCGTTCCGGTTCTCTTGACAGCGATCTGCAAAACGAATATGACAGCTACATCATCGTCAAAGCGACGATGGGGACGGGATCGGGGCCGCGGCGGGAATCTTCACCAACATTCTAAATCCGATCTCTCCGCAGAAGCAATGCGCTCATGCGGAAGACCGGCTTCACTTCTGGTGAACTTGCCCGTGACGCTGCGCATTTCGGGATACCGAACATGGGCCAGAGTAATGTCGGTGCGGCGGGGTCTTCTTTTGGTTTCCGTCGAGCCCCTCGGTTCAGACACTTAGGCAATTCAAGTCAACGTCCGCAAACGCGTTCGAAGCCAATGCTGGCACCTGACGCATCGTCAGTTCCCGACGCAGTAGCGCGCTTCGCGGTTGAAGCGCTCGAATCACGTGTCCTGTTGACCGTCTCGGTCCAGGACGGCGGCTTTGAACAGCCGACGATTGGCGCGGGAAACTTTTCGACGGATCCAACAGCCGCCGGGAACTGGCGCTTCAACTCGACGGCGGGAATATCCGGCAACGGCAGCGGATTCAGTTGGGCAAACAGCGGGGCGCCTGAAGGGGGTCAGGTCGCTTTTATCCAGTCTTACGGGTCAGCAAATCAGTACATCACCGGGTGGCAGGCCGGCCAGCCATACGTCGTTTCCTTTGACGCGGCACAGCGTGGAGTGTATCAGGCCTCCCAACAAGACCTGCAAATACTTGTCGATGGCAACGTCGAAGGCACGATAACGCCGCAGGATCGGGGCTACCACCGCTATGCAACCGCTTCGTTCGTCGTCACGGGCGGTGGGCACGTACTGACAATCCAAGGACTTGACTCGGCGGGAGGGGACAACACCGCATTCATCGACAACGTGCGGGTCACCCGCCCGCCGGCGGACGCGGCGCCGTATGGACTCTGGATCAGCGGCGCTTCCACCGTGGCCGCGGGACAAAGCTACTCGCTTCAACTTCACGGCGCTACGAACAGCGTGACAGTCAACTGGGGAGATGGCTCGACGCCTACGACTTATTCTTCCACCGATCAGGTCGTCTCCCACACTTACGCCACGTCCGGAGTAGAAGACATCACTGCGAACTCCATCGACGCGTCTGGCAAGCCAGTAACCGTCGCACTGGGTCCGGACCCTTCCTTCGTGAACGGCGGCTTTACCGCTCTGCAACTCGGAACGACTAACTCGGTTGCGGTCCAACCAGACGGCAAAATCATCGTTGGCGGCGCAACCTACGCGGGGATCGGCCTGCGGCGATTCAACGCTGATGGGTCGCTCGATACGAGCTTTGGGACCGGCGGTTCGATGACGCCGTTTTGGGGCGCGGTGAATTCCATCAAACTGCTCCCCAACGGTCAGATTCTCGCGGCCGGTTTCCTCAATGGCGGTGTCGGGGGCGCTGACTTTGCACTCGCCCGCATCAACGCCGACGGAGTGCCCGACACGACGTTCGGTTCCGACGGCACCGGCATCACCACGACTGACTTGGGGGGCTACGACTACGGCCAAGCGATGGGGATCGGATCCGACGGCCGCATCATCGTGGCTGGTGGAACGGGGGGGAACTTCTCCATCGCGTGCTACACCGCGAACGGCCTCCTTGATCCCGCGTTCGGGCCGAACCACGACGGGCGGCGAACGCTCGCTCTGGGCGGTTGGTGCGCGTTCTACGACGTTTCGGTCCTTGCTGACAACTCAATCATCCTCTCTGGCCAGGGAGCGTTTAATTATGCGCCCGTCATCAAGTTAACGCCCACAGGAGACTTCGACACTTCGTTCAACGGGACTGGGCTTGTCGCACCCTTCGGGTTCGGGTCCATCTGGATTCAATCCATCGACGCCACATGGGATTCCACCAGTGATAACAAGATACTCGCGGCGGCCGCCGTGAATGGTTCGGTGGTCGTCGCCCGAATGAACCCCGACGGGTCGATTGATACCTCGTGGGGAGCGGGCGGCTACCTCCATACGTCCCTCACTTCGAACTTTGATGACGCGGTGCGCCTGCGGGTTTCCGGGACGCATTTCATCGTCACGGGGTCCAATCGCGACCTGAACACAGGGCAAGGTCACCTGACCATCGCCCAGTACAATCTGGACGGGACACCCGATACCAATTTCGGCCTGGACGGAGTGCAAGTAACCGGACTGGACGCAGGAGGCAGCTTTTCACCGGGGGCGGTGTCGATGACGCCTGCCGGCCAGATCGTGGCAGTGGGAAACGTTTATAACCATGGAACCGGGTTCGTTCTAGCCAAGTTCGATACCTCCGGCACTCTCACCGTGACCCCTTCCCCGACGGCGAGTATCGCGATCACAGGGCCAACTGTGACGCTCAACGCCGACGGCACCGGGGCGACCTTATCCGCGGCCGCGACGGACAACGGTGGCGACGGCGCTCTCCAGTATAAGTGGACTGTCACAGGCGCCGGCGGCACCCTGCCAATAAGCTACTCAAGCTCTGATTCCTCTGGGTCTACTGCCTTTGTCGGCTTTTCTAACGCGGGTTCGTATAGCGTTTCGCTGACCGTCACGGACGGCCTCGGCGTCACTCAGACGGCGACAACCCCGTTTGCGGTGGTCAATCGATATCGCCTGGTCCTAGGCCCCGCGCCGATTAATGTCTCGCCCGACGTCTCAGAAGAGTTTTTTGCGACGCCGGTTACTCAGTTTGGGGTTGAACCAACGCTCACGCACGTCACTTGGCAGTCGTCGATCGGGACGATCAGTCCAACGGGGCTTCAGGCGTCCTTCGAGGTCGCCTCTACCGATGGCATTCAGTTCCCGACGACGGCAACCATCACGGCGTTACTGACTACACCTGCCGGGCCCGTGAGCGCAACAATGACCGTCGGAGTAAGGTATGGTGCCCCGCAAATCAACGGGGCACCGACTGCAAGTATCGACGCGACCGATCACACAGCCCTGCGTGTGAATGTCGCAGCGACAGATGCTACAGCGTCGATTGCCACCTATGACTGGTCTTCGATAGTTACCCCACCGGGAACGGCCCCCTTAGTTTTCAGCGGTGACTCTCGCAACTCATATAACTTCGCCCAGTTGACGGCTGCCGGAACCTACGTCGTCGGCGTGACGGTAACGAACAGCCAGGGCCTTTCGACAACGGCTTACACGTCGTTCGTCGTCGAGCCGAAACTGTCCTCGATCGCCGTGACGCCTGCGAACCCGAGCATTAAAGGTGGAACTACAACTCATCTGACGGCGGTTGCCGAAGACCAGTTCGGAACCCCCGTCGCAACCCAGCCAGCGTTCTCATGGTCCGTCACGCCGGGATTGGGTGGGTCGATCAGTTCCGATGGCGCGACATGCGCGTACAGTGCTCCTACCGGTGCAAACGGGAACGAGACGATCACCGTCAGTGTCTCCACCACGATCTTAACGAATGTGATCGTAAACGTCGAAAACGACGTCCCGTTGGCACCGGTAGATCTCGGTTTTACCAACCAGGGAGCCACATGGGTGGCGCTCCACTGGACGATTTTACCCTCGTCCAACGAGGCCGATTTTGCGATCGAGCGATCGACTTCACCGGACTTCAGCTCGGACCTTGTGAACACAAAGGTTGGCGCGGGGATTGATTCGTATACTGACACAAGGCTGCCGCTCGGTACGACCTACTACTACCGGGTAGTCGCTGAGAACGCCGCTGGATCTTCTGCATCTACGAATGTTCAAACCTTCACGACCGGGGCGACCGCCGGCGATGGGTCGCTCTCGATCGCGTCGGCCACAGCCGACTCCTCTCCGGTAACCGGGACAACGGCAACGCTCAGCGTTCAGGCGTCGGATAGCAGCGGCGGTGGAGACCTGAATTACGTCTGGCAGGCGGTCACCTTCCCGGAAGGGGCATCCCTCCCTTCCATCTCTGATACTGGCAATTCTAGCCAGGCGACTGTTTCGTTCAATCGAGCCGGTACATACGAATTCGCCGTTTTCGTTACTAATTCTTCCGGAGATTCGGACTGGGCAAACGTATATGTGCAGGTCCAGCAGACGCCGACCCGGATCGACGTGTCCCCTGCAAGTCTTCAGCTGACCGATGGGGCCACGGCCCAAGTTTCGGCTGAAGTATTTGACCAATTTGGTCAACTCGTTGACCAGCCACCTCTTTCGTGGTCTGTTCAGGGCGCGCAACTTGGCTCGTTTGGAGGAACTACGTACACCGCGCCGGACACGGGGGAAGGCACTGACGTCCTTCATGCCTCGACGCCCAATAGCCTTGATATTGCTATCAACATTGTCATAACGAAGATACCGGCACCAACAAATTTCAACGCCACGTCGATCTCCCCTGACAAAATTGCGCTGGCATGGTCTTTTGACACGAATGCCGCGGACTACGTCCGAGTTCAGTACGCGGACGTTGGGTCCGGCAACTGGGTTGACCTCTCCGGCGAGTACGGGACGGTGACGCCGACAGGAATGTCAGACACTCCTGGCCAACATCTGGATGGCTCGGGGCAATTGATTGATGTAGAAGGCAAGGTCTTTGATTATCGTGTGGCGGCGGTTCGTGGTAATGCCCAGTCCGACTGGTCGGCCACGTCAACGGCAGGATTTCCTTTGCGGCCGGTCCTCTCTCTAGCTGGTGAAGTAATCTCCTCGCGAAGTATCCGACTCACGTGGACAGACAACAGCAATCACGAAACCGGCTATGAAATTGAGTCTCTGACCCTTGGCGGCACATGGGAGCTGCTCGGTACAACCGGTCCGGATGCAAACAGCTTTTTGGTGGGAGGCCTTCAGCCGGGAACTACTTATCAGTTCCGAGTGACAACTTTGGGGGGGCCGTCGCCACAATCACGCACTACGAGCGACAACATCACGACGAAGACAGACTCTAACACTCCCGATCCGTCCGATCCGATGGGGCTCAATACGCCTGGGTATTTCCGAATTACTCTTAATCCGTCCGCCGCATTTTATTCCGAACACTACGCGACTTCCAGCGTGAGCATGACCCTCGCCCAGAACGCGATGAGCGCCATCCCCAACCAGTCTATCTGGCTCTACGCGACGTCCGAGGCCGCGCTAATCTACGAATATGTTCTTGGATCCGTTACGGTCAGCAACCCCTATAACGGCTCGCCGACCGGTACGTTCCAATTTCCCTCGTCGAATGCCTTCAGGGTCTTCGGAAGCACTATCGCATTCGATTCTGAAGACCACGACTGGGAGCCCGGGGACGGCACTTTCAGCGTCGGGGTGGTGAAACAGACCACGCCCACGCCAACCCCCACGCCGACTCCCACACCGACCCCAAACACGACGGTCGATGTCGATACGGACAGCGACAATACAGGCGACGCTTCGGCGCCTCCCGACTTTACGGTCGAAGAGGACAATATTGACGCGGCACCCCCCGGCAAAACGGCTGGCAAGAACGTCCCGGTCAACCTTCAATTCAGTGACGGATATCGGTTCGCTGAAAGCGATCCCGCTCCGACCAATACCGGCATCGTGCTGACGCCTGTCGTGATCGAACTTCCAGACAACGCGGACCCGGCGACCGCGTCCCTCCAGATTACATATAACGACTCCGACCCGTCGGCCGCTCGACATCCGTCTTCGGACCCTGCCCATCCGTGGGTCTATCAGCTCCCCGCGGACAAAAGCCCGGACCACATCGACGCATTGCGCCTTTGGTTGCACCCGACGGACCGCATCGCGCTACCCATCACCACGCCCGCCGCAGACGACCCGAACCTCGCAATGGGTTACTTCGTCCCCGCCGGAACATACTCCGGCAAGAATCTTGCGGCGCTTGGGTTCACCAAAGACGTTCACTCCATCACGCTCTACGCGGAAGCGGTCAAGCCGAGCCGAACGCTTGGTGACATACCGATTACGGTTTCCGATGGAAACAGTTCCGCGCAAACTCACATGACGGCCGGGAATGTTGACCTTGACATCGACTCGGGCAATTCCGCGAAGGGAGGGACCTCGACGCCTGCCGCCGAGTCCGGCGGCGACCCGACGGGACCCTCGGACTCGCAATACGAGGAGTCGATTGAGGATGACCCGACGAAGACGGGCAAGCTCATTGTCGTCAACACGGCGGACCGGAACGGGAACGGTGTTCCAGATTTCGCGGACGGGTACGGACTGATCCCGAACCAGACCAACTCGGGGAATCCGCAAGAGCACTTCACTCCGCTTGTTCTCAACGTTCCGCCTGGAGCTGACGCCTCGACAGCATTCGTAAAATTTGAATACGCGGGCTTAGACCCCGGTGCAGTTACGTATCCGACTTCGGCGCACCCGAATAGCGGCTATACGCCGGCGCCTGGGTCCTTGCGACTCTGGAAGAAGGTCGGCAGTGCGCAGGACGGCAAATCCGCCCGGGCGCTTAGCGACTACATTCTTCCGGACCACTTGTACACGTACGCGGAACTTGGGATCCAGCCGGGCCAGACGACGGTAACTTTGTATGTCGAGGCGGTCCGTCCGAGCGCAAAGCCCGGCGATCTTACCATCAAGAGCATCGTCCTCACCTCGCGTAGCGCGCTCGACGGATTCAGCGACGAAGTCCGCCTCACGGCGCTGGATGCCACGGCGCTCCCGATCGGCGACAGTGCGAACGTTCTGGCGCGACTCCTTCCAACGCGGCCGGCGGCGATGCGGCCAACGCCTTTGACGGCGCTGTCGGCCTCGCTGGAGGTTATGCCGCCACGCCCGCCGTGACGGACATTTCCTCGGGCGGCTTCGGCCAGCCTTGGGGCGTCACCCGGACTTGGACAAACCGGCTCGGCTTCGGCCTTACGTCGCAGGTCGGGAACGGCTGGTCGATCAGCGAATTGCCATCTATCCTCCAGGCAAGCGATACGATCGTCGAGATCGCAAGCGGCCGCGGCGCCCGCTACTTCGATTTCAACCCGGGCGGCAGCGACACGAGCTCGACCAACCCCATGTTCAAGGCTCGGTTCTACCTGCCCGACACGCTTCACTATGACGCGGCGAACAATGAGTACCGGATGGCCGACGCCTCCGGGAATGTCGTCGTGTTCAATGGTTTCGGCGAAGACAACAGCAATCCGGCCCCGCTCGGCGGGTTCATGAAGTTCATCGACGCCGCCGGCAACGAAACGACGGCGAGCTACACCGTCGCCGGCGCCGGCTCAACCCGGCAGCACTATCAGCTGCATACCGTGACGCGAAGCGGCCAAGGTGTGACCGAAACCTGGACGTACACTTACGCACCGTTCAATCCAGCATACCTTGATGCGCCGGACCGTCTGACCGGCGTGAAGCTGGAGAGATCAGGCGGCGCCAGCGACGGGCTCGTCCGTTCGGTCAGCTACGACTATTATTCGACCGGAGACACCTGGGGCGGCGACGGGGATCTCAAATTCGCGACAATCACGGACGCCACCGGTGCCGTAGTGGGGCAACAGTACTACCGTTATCAAGCAGGAAACCTCATTCTCGCGATCGGGACCGCGGGGATTGCCCGCACCCAGTTCGCCAACAGTCGGCAAAGCCTTGTCGCGATGACCGAGGACGCTCTTGCCCCGTACGCCGATTTCGTGCTTTCCTACAATGCCGACGGCTCTGTCGCATCGCAGTCGGTCCAGGGGCGCGGAGCGTCCTCGGCGCCATCCACCGCGACGAGCGCCTTCTCCCCTAGCCTCTCAGCGGTTGGTACTGTCAACTACAGCTACAACGCTCCGCCCACGTCCGACGGCACGCAACCGCTCAACGGCAGGACCGGGGTGAATGACTGGAAGTACTACGTCGTCGCCACCCGCGCCGATGGGACGGCGACAACGACTTTCTGCAACTACGCCGGCGAGGTGATGGCGACCTCAGTTCAACAGTCGGACCATGGAAACCAGTGGGTTACCTACCAGCGGTTTGACTACTCCGGAAGACTCATCCTGATGGCGATGCCGTCGGCAGTCTCGTTGATTCAGCCGTCGTATCCGGACCTCGTGAATAGCGAAAGCTCGAACCTTCAACTGATATATAACGCCACTGGTTTGGTCGATCATTTCCAGTATGGCTCCGCCAATTCGCCTGATGCCGGCTACGTAGAGCTGACAGCGATTTCACAAGGACAAGGCCTGGATCAACAGGATTGGATCAAGCAGTCCTACGTCAGCTACACGACTCATAGTGCGAATGGAGTCACCGTCGTCGTTCCCGAATTCGTCAGCCAGTTCAAGGGGACGAGCGCCTCGGGCCCGACAGTCAGGAAATCAAGACGCAGTACGCGTATACCGCCTGGAACGGCGATCGGCCCGGCACTGTCGTCCTGACACCTCCCCTTGTCCCGGTGAGTCAGGGGGGGACGAATTCCCCGGAGCCCGTGACCACGACGTACGACACCTATGGTCGCGTCACGGACCTTCTCGAAGGCGACGGGACGACGAAAGATCACGTCGTCTACAGCGATGGGTTCGGCTATCACGTCACGTCCATTCGGGATCAGGGTAACCTCAACCTGACGACGGATACGTCCTATGACAGCCTCGGGCGGCCCAAAGTGGTTGTGGACGCGAATCGGCACGTGACCAGCTACGACTATGTCCAAACGTCCACTTCGCTCAAGACGGTGATGACTCCGCCGGCGATCGACGAAGGCACGGCGCCCGGTTCGACCGCGGCGCCTGGAACGATCGTCACGACCGATCTCGCCGCCGGGACGATTACCGCATCGACCTATTCAAAGGACCAATCGTATACCGTCTCCAAGACGGTACAAAAGCTTGACTACGCCGGCCGCGTCGTAGAAACGGATCGATATTTTGACGTACCGGGCGGTGGCTTTCATACTAGCACGGCGTCATACGATCTCGTCGGGCGGCCGGACCGATCGGTTGACGCGGTAAAAACGGTCACCAGGACTGTCTATGATGGCCTGGATCGACCGACGGAAGTCTGGCTCGGAACCGACGACAGCGGATGGAGTTCCGATGGCTCGGCGCATGGGAACCTGACTCGCATTACGACGAACCAATACGATGGCGGGCAAGTCGGCGACGGGCTTTTGACCCAGTCGGTTCAAACCGTGGGGGCTGGCGCCGGCCCGCACGACCGCGAACTACTATGATTGGCGCGATCGCCTGGTTGCCACGTGGGCGGACCAGGGAGATGCCGCAACTCAACAACCTCTTGTCTGGCGCGAGCTCGACAACCTGGGTGAGGTGACTGCCTCGTTAACGTTCAGCGGCACAGGGCTTCAGACTGCGCCCAGCTCGTTTGTGGACGGCCTGCCCCCGACAGAGGGCGGCAGCCTTCGTGCCGCTTCATCGACCGCCTTTGATGACCGGGGGCGTCCGTATCAGAGCAGGACCTACTCCATCGACCCGAACAACGGTCTTGCGGGGAGTTTGAGCGTTGCCGCGGTCGAAGCGCTGCCGGCGCTCACGCAAAGCATGTCGTATGATTCGCGGGGGAACTTGGTCAAATCGGTCAACCCGCAGGGGATCGCCACCTTGACGCACTACGACGGAGCGGGCCGAGGCGATTCCACAGAGGTCGTCGCTCGGAACAATCTGTCGCTGTCTTCGAAAGAGGTGACCTTCGACGGGAACGGGAACCCCATTGGAACCACTACGTTTGACCTCCAGCCGGATGGCAACCAGAGGGTCTCCTACACCGCCAACTATTACGATGGCGCTGATCGCCTTATCGCAACCGTCGATGCGGGCACGAATGGCGGTGCGCCTTACGCCCGCACAAGCTTTCCGCCCTTCTCGAGCACGGATAAGCTTCTCGTCAGCCGTTACACGTATGATGCCGGCGGATGGGTACAGACGTCAACGGATCCGGGCGGCATCGTGCAGAAACGCTTAAATGATGCTCTTGGGCGGCCGCTGTACACGCTCGACAACTATTCGCTGAATCACAGCAATGATAACGAGTACAATCGGCGGACCGATTACCGGTATGACGGATTGGACCATCGCACTCAGGTTACGACCACCGCTTACGACGATTCGGGCCATCCTCGCACCGCCAACACGTTCTACAATTATGGCGTGGGGATAGGAGCGGACGGCGGAGGTTCGGCTGTCAATTCCAACGATCTTCTCGGGTCGGTCCAATACCCGGGCTTTAGCCAATCGACCGTCACCGCGACTGTCGAGCACTTCAACTACAACGCGGCAGGCGAGCGAATCGAATGGAAAGATCGGAACCAGACCGATCACACCTACGCGTATGACGGCTTGGGGCGGTTGACGCGTGAATCGGTCTCTCCTAGCTTGAGCATCAACGGCGATGTTAGAACTCTTTCGTATGGGTTCGATGCGGCCGGGCGGCCCTCGACGTTTACGAGTTTGAATGGAAATGGCGCGGTGGTCAACCAGGTACAGCGTACCTACAACGGATTCGGGCAGCTCACCAGCGAGTCCCAAGAAGCAAACGGGCCGGTGACCGGAACAAGCCCGACCGTTCGCTACGGGTACTCTAACGCCGTCTCGGGCAGCCTCCTCTCCTCGCTTACCTACCCGGACGGCCGGGTGGTTACGTACAACCGCGACCCGCAGACGACTCAGGTCTCGTCGCTGTCCGACAGCACGCCCGCCGCAACGCTTGAGTCGTATCAATATCTTGGCGTTGGGGCAATGATCTCCCGGACACGTCCGCAAGAGGGCGTCAGCGTCTCGGTCGGCCTGGACAACTTTGGTCGCGTCAACGACGTCAACTGGGCGAAGGGAGGCGCCAGTATCGATCATTTCCGTTACGCGTATAACTTTGACAGCAGCGCGATCGACAGAACCAATCTGATCGACCCGACGCTTTCAGAGCACTACGCCTACGACGCCTCAAACCGCCAAAACTCCTTCCAACTGGGCGGCGGCACGCCCGTCACCTGGAAGCTCGACGAAACCGGCAACAAGTACGGTGGCACGGCCTACCCCACGGAATCGACGTACAACGACTTCGGGGGCTTGGGGTCCGCATCGTCGGATGCCGCGACGACGGTCAGCATGGGCGGCTCCCAGTCGGCCGCCGTCACGTACGATGCTTGGAATCGGGCCGTCAAGACCGTCAATAACGGGAACGACTCGGTCAATGCCAACCGCCGCTATGATTACGACGCGCTGGGCCGCCCGATCGCGCTTCGTGTCACCGATGCTTCCGGCGTTACCCAGGCGACGACGCGATACATCTACGACGCCAACCAAAACCAGGTCATCGAAGACTTGAGCGGCCGCGGCGGCTCGGATACCGGGCAGGTGCTCGCCCAGTATGTTCGCAGCCCCGACGGCCTTTTGATCCTGCGTGATAAAGGGACCGGCGCCACCTTCCAACGCCTCTACGCCCAGTCCGACCGCGACGGGAGCGTCACCTCAATCGCCGCCATTGACGGAACCGTCGTTGAGCGATACCGGTACAATCAGGACGGCTTTCCCACGGTCACTTCGGTGGTTCCGGCGACCAATTACGACTGGCAGTACCGATATCACGGGATGCGTTGGCAGCCGATGGACTGGACCCTGGTGGAGGGCGGCACTGGCCCGGGAGACACGCCCACGGCGACGCTGCAGACCGCTGGCTTGTACCAGAACGTCAACGGAATGTACGACCCGTACCACGGCCGCGCTTTACAGCCCGACCCGATGGCCTACCTCACGGGGCGGAACGCGTATGCCACGGACTATCAGAGGAGCGGGGCAGCGGCGTTTGACTCTGCGGTTATCTTCGCCGGCGGGATCATTCTGGGCGTGATCGCAACGGCGGTCAGCGGCGGTGCGGCCGCCCCGATTCTCAGCGGCGTCATTGGCGGGTTGGTAGGCGGTGCCGCTGGGAGTGGCTTCAACGCCTACGCGGCCGGTGACTCGGCCTCCGGCGTCGCAACCCAGGCGGTGATCGGCGGCACTGTCGGCGCCGCCATCGGGGGCGGTATAGGCCTCGCTGGCCGCGCGATCGGCTCGCTTGCCAGTCGCGGCGCTTCCCAACTCGCGGTGGTCGGGGGCGAGGTCGGAAGCGGCAGCGCTTCAAGCGCTTTCGCGTCCGTCGGAGGTGACGTTGGGAGCGGCAGCGCCTCCGGCTCGTTTGCGGCGGTCGGGGGTGAGGTCGAGTCAGCTCTGGAACGAGTAGGACAAAGCACTTGTTTCATTGCCGGGACGCGAATTGCGGTCCAGCGAGCCGAGCTTTCCACGGCCACGAACCTGGGTATTGTCCCGGAAGATACCCGGGTGTATCGAACTGCCGCCGTCCGACGTGGGTTTGCGGTCATCGCCATTTCGGGCGGGCTCGGCCTAATTGCGCGGAAGCGACTGCGGGGCTGCAGGAGACGCCATTCCGCTCAATCTTTCCAGGCGTCGAATTCGATGCCGATGGCGTCGAGCCCCCAGTCATGCCCCTACACCCTGCACGCCGACGCGGTCGGCCGCTGTACGCCGGCCGTTCTCTGCCGGCGTGCCAACCGGTTTGAGCGCGTGTCGCCTGAGTGGTAATTTTAGGAGACGACCATGAAGCGATTCGAGCGATTTTCATCAGCCCGCGCAGGTGCGTTCGGCGGCCTCTGCTGGGCACTCTTGCTGATCGGCTGCGGCGGGTACCTCGTTTCAAGCCTGATTCCCGCTGGCGTGGGGCCGTCGTCGGCACAGGCGGCGACGCCGGTGATCGACTCATCGGCCGCGCGAGACGCGGCAGGCTTGGTCACCCGTGCGATTGAAGAGGTTCAACCGGGTGACAGGGTACTCTCCCGGGAGGAAGGGGACGCGGCCGCTCCGGTTCGACCGAGGCGGGTGGAGGCGGTCTTTCGCCGGACGGCCGACCACCTGCGCCTGATCACCGTTCGCACCGGTTTAGGTCGCGAGCAAACGCTCCAAACGACGGACAACCACCCGTTCTGGGTGCCGGGGCAAGGCTGGGTCGAGGCGGGCAAGCTCAAGTCGGGCCAAAGCGTGACGATTTTGGACGGCGCTTCGGCGACGGTGGCGTCAACGACCCGTGAAGAGCACCCGCTTGGCATTGAGGTATACAACTTCCGCGTCGAGGGCAGCCACACCTACTTCGCGTCGGCCGCCAACTCGACCGGGCCGCCGGTGTGGGTGCACAATGCGAACTGCGGCCTGACGGGCATCAGCGTTCGCGGCGTGCCGCTGGACGGGTATGCCGCAGAGAGTGGAGTACAATCTCCGCTCTTGCAGCGATACCTTTCCGAATCCGGTGGTCGATGGGGAAGCACCGCCACGCGGGCGCTCAATAACGAGCTGGCAACTGGCTTGGAAAGTCAGGGATACAAGGTCATTAACGGTGCCGGTAGAGCAGGGGAGGAGTACATTGCCGGGGCAGGGCCAGGAACGACGGGCGGGACTTTCGTCGATATTACGGCAACAAACGGAACGCAGACAGTCCGCATTCAGACGATCAGTACGCTCGCCGATGGCGTCACGCCGACTCCTGCCGAAGCGGCGGCAGCCGCGAGAATCCGCGCGGCCTTCCCGAACGACGAACTCAGACTCATTCCGAAACGGTGAAGGATATGAGTCATGAAACAAATACAGTTCTTTGCCATAAGAGAAGATATCCTTCTCGTGCTTGAAGCTGTCGAGCGCGATGAGCCATTGCAGTATGTGCGCACCGGCAATGAATTGAGCCAGGACTTTGAGACGTTCTTACACGGGACAGATATTCCGAATCTCGGAGTTGCTGATCGTGAAACTGGCAGTGTTTGTAAGGCTTTTTTGGTCACTAAGACCACGGCGCCAATTACCGTCAGGAGCATAAAGGGGGCTGGCGGAGTACAAAGGTATCTCATGGACCAGCTTTTCAACCCGGATACCGTAAGTCTCACGCCAGCCGGAATGTGGGGGGAAGACATTGTTTTGCAGGGAGTTGTCGGAACTGCGTCCGATTCCGCGATCTCGCTGGAATTGATGAAAAAGTTCAATTCAGCATTCAAAAAATCCTTTAGCAAGATACAAGGGCGTTTTGTCGGTCCCCAAGCCCTTGCCCTTTTCCATGCCGGGAAACGACTGACTATCGCGGAACAGTCGCCGCACGAGTTCGACTTGGCACCCGTGCCTGAATCATGATCGACATAAAACCACTCATGACGTTCTCGCCAGCGAGTTGATGAGGCGGATGACGGTGCGCTGATCTTTCTCCGGCAAGCTTGCGACCTGACGGAACTTCTTCCACAACCGTTTGTCTTGGGGGTCTTGCTGTTCCTTCTTAACCGTTCGGTGTTTGCCATTGCGCACGCCCAGCAGTTCGTCGGCGCTGACGCCCAAAGCGTCGGCCAAGCGAATGATCGCATCGACCGGGGGATAGCCGGCTTCGTTCTCGTAATAAGAGATGGCGCGTTGCGTGGTGCCAGCGGCTTGTGCTAACTGGACCTGGGTGATGCCGCGCTCCTGACGGAGTTGGGCAAGTCTGGCACCGAAACCGGTGCTGGCCGGGGATGGCTGCTTCGTGCGTGGCATAACGCATTCCATCTTAATGTTCCTTCCTGCGCTGCCGTGGTGGCGTCGCTTGCACGACTAACGTGTAACGTATATTCTTTCGGACGCTCGTTGCCGTCCATTAACTGAAAAAAAACCACGCAAGACCCCTTGACAGGTTTTTCATCGGTAAAACAAGGGATTTTTGCCATTTGGAGGCCCATGACATGGCCCGGATTCCCGACGAAGAACTCCAGCGCATCAAGAGCCAGGTGAAGGTCGAAGACCTGTGCCGGGAGTACGGGATCGAGCTTAAACGCATGGGACCGGACAACCTGATGGGGTGCTGTCCCTTCCACGACGACCGCACGCCGAGCTTCGGCGTCACGCCATCGAAAAACCTGTGGAACTGTCTGGCCGGGTGCGGCGGCGGGGACACAATCCAACTGGTGATGAAGAAGGAAGGCGTGTCATTCCGCCAGGCGGCGGAAGTTCTTCGCCAGCGGTTGGGCGTCGCGCCGCCGGCGGCGCCGATGATCAAAACGCGGATGGGCACGACCCACGCGGCGCTGGTGGAGAATGCGACGGACCTGGCCGACCACGTGCTGCTGCGGCACGTGATGGACTTCTATCACCAGACTTTCTGCAACGACATCAAGGCGATGCGTTACCTGGAAGAACGTCGCTGCTTCAACGCCGAAGCGACCAAGCTTTTTCTGATTGGTTATGCCAACCGGACGCTCGGGTATCGCATTCCGCCGGCCAAGACGGCGGCGGGCAACGCGCTCGAGGCGCAGTTGCAACGGCTCGGCGTCCTGCGTGAAAGCGGCCACGAACACCTCAATGGCTGCGTGGTCTTTCCCATCCTTGATGAGCATGGGAATGTCGCGCAGATGTACGGGCGGAAGATCACGCCGAACCTGCGGGAAGGAACGCCGCTGCATCTTTACCTGCCCGGTGAGCATCGGGCCGTGTGGAACGCCACGGCCCTGCGCCGGCGGCGGACAGAAAGAGATATTGCTGTGCGAGTCCATCATCGACGCGCTGACCTTGTGGTGTGCGGGATTCCGCAACGTCACGTGCGCTATGGCGTCAACGGTTTTACCAACGCGCACTGGCAGCTCATCGAGGAAATCAAGCCCAAGCGCATCGTCAATTGCTATGACAATGACGATGCCGGCAACCCCGCCGCCGCCAGGCTCGCGCCGCAGCTTGTCGCCAAAGGCATCACGGTCGTTCGGGCCAAGCTGCCGCCGGGGAAGGACATCAACGATGTCGCCTGCATGAACAAGGACGCGCGGGTTGCGCTGGCGATTGCTTTGGAAACGCCGGCCGAGATCGCGGGGATGGATGGGCCAATCGTCATCACGTCAACTGCCACGTCCGATGAAGCAGCTAAAGAAAAAGCACCGGCCCCACCCGTCGAATCCCCTTCACCTTTAGCCGCCATTCCCGTTGTTGTGCCAACTGAAACAGCTAAGGAGAAAAAATCATCTACTGTCACTCCGCTGGCGGCATCCTCGCCGACGGATGCGCTGGCGAAGCCGGCCACCGATGCCGACGAGACATTCTTCAACTTCGGCCCGCGTCAGTGGCGGGTGCGCGGCGTCGGCAAGAATCTGGCCTTTGAAACGCTCCGCGTTCAATTGCGCGTATTGGTGCAGAGCGGCGAACAGTACAGCTTCCACCTGGACAGTTTGGATCTGTGCAACGCCAAGCACCGGCAGAGTTTTATCTCCCAGGCCCAGGCCGAGACGCGGCTGGATGAAAACCTGCTCAAGCGCGATCTCGGGCAGGTGTTTTTGAAAGTCGAGGAGTTGCAGGAGAAGTGCATCCGCCAAGCCACGGAACCCAAGCAAAAGGAAGTGATCGTGCCCGACGCCGAGCGGAAGGCGGCGATGGAACTGCTCAAAGACCCGAAGCTGCTGGACCGCATTCTGGCCGACTTCGATCGCTGCGGCGTGGTGGGCGAGGAGATCAACAAGCTGGTGGGTTATCTGGCGGCAGTCAGCCGAAAGCTCGAACGCTTCCATAAGACCATCAAGACCGAGTGCATCCGCCCCGGCACGCCACTGTCGCTGGACGATGCCCGCCGACTCGTCGGCCAGTACGTCACCCACTACAACGCCGTCCGCCTCCACAGCGCTGTCGGCTATGTCACCCCCGCCGACATGCTCGCGGGACGGGACAAGCAGATCCACGCCGACCGCGACCTCAAGCTCAACCAGGCTCGGCAGGAACGACAGAAACGCCGCGAGGCGGACCGACCGGCCGCCTAGCTGTCACTGAAACAAGCCCCGCTTGCGACACGCCGGCCGCCTGCCGATAATTCAGCCAGCCGGTGAAACGGAAGCGAGCTCCGGAGGCATCCGTCTCGCCAGGGATAACCGGCTGGGCTTGCGACGAACGAACACTACCGGGCGGAAGGCATCTCCCGCCCTCACGCCTACGGGCCGTTCAGAGCATCCCCTCATGCCTTCCTAAAATGCAACCGCCCGATGGTCAGAGTGGCTAACGCACGCACACTCGCTCTCCAGTTCAGGCTGAACCAACACAGAAAGTCGCTGATGGACCGTCCCGGTTGGTCTGGTGACGTGTCGATGGTGCGCACTTCAACGCCTGCCGTTCCCTCCTTAGCCGCTTCTTCGACGTGCCAACTGCGCGCCCATTGTGCGCACGGCAAGCGACTGTCGGACCCATCCTGACCGCTGACTTGGTGCGCAATGGCGCGCCCTCCCAGCGGCCGATGAGGCAGCTAAAAGGGAAGTCGGGACGTGCCGATGTGCGCGCCGTCAACAACCTGGCTGACACCTCTGGCCGGTTGTGAACGTGCGCAACGGTACGCACTTGGAAACGTGCAACTGATCCGATCTCCGCCGTTGTCATCAACAACAGACCCGTCCCCGTCGTCCCTTCCACTCCGTCGCGTCGGCGTCGGCCCTCACCCAAAGAGCGCAGGCGCTGGGGGCCGATGACGGGGCGACGGAGTGGAAGGGACGACAGCGGAGGGTACCCCCGCCGCTCCCCTGGCAGCTCTGGAGCCGAGGTTGAGGTCCGGCTGGTGCGGCATGCTGGCGCTGCGCCTTTGCGTTGGCGGACATGGACGGATGTGAAGGGATACAGGCGGATGTGAACCGCTCACGATGCCTTGGAAGCGTAACGGTCGGCATAGGCTTCGACAAACTTGACGATCTGGTTCTGCTCGTGCCTGGGCAACCTGTGTGCTTTCTCAAAGGCCAGACGGAGCTTGCCGGGTGGGCCTTTGGGCGCGCGATCCTTGGCGGAATCGTGAAGGACGTATCTAGAGGTGGCGTGCCGAAGTTTGAGATTCACTTCAACAATATCGGGGGTGGGCAAAGAACGACAACGACTTACGGCTCTCCGCCACATGTGCTGATCGTGGTGTACCAGGTATTGGACTCGGTGCAGGCGAAGGTTACGTAACCATTGTCGTCCGATGAAATTGCGCTCTGGAGAGTCCCGCCGCAGACCGCAATCAGTTGGGGTGTCGGAGCGTTCGTCAAGGGGTCACGCTGGCTGCTGCTGAAGAACCTAGAGAACGTCACGAAGGAAAAGGACCGCGTGCGACTGGCGGAGCCGCTGAAGGCGTTCGCCCGCAAGCTCAAGGCCTACCTGCCGAGGATCCTGAGCCATTGCCGGTTCCCGCTGCACACGAGCGTGCTGGAGGGGATCAACAACAAGATCAAAGTGATCAAGCGGATGGCATAGGCTTCCGCGACGGCGCCTACTTCTTCCTCAAGATCCGCGCGGCCTTCCCCGGAATTGGGAGAAGAACCAAAAAAACCCTCTATGCCGTAGCGTAGAGGGGGTGACGATCGCTGTCCGATTTTGCGACAGCCGGGTTCGAATACAAACCCAACCAAATCCTAGCACTTCGGGATGCGAATGTAAAGTATTTCAATGAATGACCTTATGTCGATCGGATGACTTGAGACAATCTCGACCAGCGGCCATTGATTTTTAGAGCCGCAAGATTCCCTTTGACTTCGATTGTAACCAAGTTATAATTTTGCGTCTCATCTCGTCGGTGAGGAAGGACGATTCATCAGTGGGATTTCGTCCGCTTGGACCTCTACGCAAGGCAGGTGCATCATGTCAAAGCCATGGAATGTTTCTGAATTCGCCGCCCCCGAAGCAGTTTCTCCGCCGGAGAAGGCAATCGCGGCTCAAGAACCCCGCCGCATAACTGTCGAACTCGTAGGTGACGCCGCTCGGGAGTTCGACGAACTCCGCGAGAAGCGCGGCCTGACAATTAGTCAAGCTGTGCGCCAAGCGTTGTCAATCCTGCGGCTCGTAAGCGACGGCCGATTTCAGCTGATCCTCCGCGACAAGGAAAACAAGGATCCAGACCGCATTATCGTGCTCGCTTAGAGCCAAGTGCACTGAAACGAATCGAGTGATTGCTAGGCGAAGTCAACTCAAATGGAAAGCCCACATATCAATCAAGGAGAAGTTCAAAAGGCTTGTCATCTCGATCAGGCACCGCCTCGTTCACAAAGTGGCGTTCCTCCAGCCTGCGAAGAAGTTATCGGCAACCCCAATCTATATGATTCTAGAGCAGTCGTCCCCCCGAACGAGCAAATTCACAGTCTGAAGCCTGTCAAACTCGATTCTGAAGCCGCGCAGCCAGGTGATGTCGGCATTAAGGTAGTTGATGCTCACATCCGATGGCGCGAGGCTCGCGTCAAGCATCTTGTGACCGGCATACTGCTCGCGATTGTCGGTGTCCTCGCCCCAGCTCTCTTCTTCCTAGTAGCAGTTATTCCCAGCGAGGAAACACGCAAACAGGTTCTCGAACTTGTGCGTCTTTGGTTTACGGTCATCGCAACACTGGCGGGGACGGCCGCTGGCTATTATTTCAAAGATTCGCGAAGGAGCGGTGATCCATAATTTCCCGATGGGCATGAAGAAAAGAGGATTTGCTATATGGACGATACCGGCGTCATCCGCGACCTTCGCGCCTATCACTTTGTCGGCCAAGACGACCAATCTCAACATTGTTTGGTCTTCATATCTCGCCCGGTTACGGGCCTCAATCCGAGAAAGCGCCGGCGAATGGACTGGTACGCGCAAGATGTGGCAACCGTTTTTCATCGAACCTTGTTGGCTGGCTTATCAATCGAAGTGTATAAAGGAGGCAGTTTCGCGGACCCTGACGCACAGGATGACATTTTGCCAGCGGAAGTGTTCAACGCTGTTGTTGACAAGGTAGCCGGTGCAGCCGCGCTTTTTGCTTTCGTTAACCCTCCGGCCCTTGGCGTTGGCCGAGAGATGGCACTTGCCGACGCAGGAGGAATCCCAGTAGTGATGATGATGAAGACAGGCGTGGAGAAGGATGGCACGGTGCGCCCGGCCTATATCGAAGGCCTAAACGGATTCACGAACCCAGAGCGGTTTCGCGGGATTTCACGTATCGTGCGAGGAGAGAGGCTAGGCGGCAGTTACGACGTTGTACTTTTTGGAGACCGAGTCACACTCCAGGAAAATCTTGGCAGTTACCTTCAAACTCATGGGGTACCGTTGCTAAGACGGGGGCTCGACGAAATGCGCCGTCGTGCCAATTGGAAACCCGATGTAGATTTAATGCTTAAGCGCCGGCGGCTACTCGGACTTGACCGAAGGACATTTTCCGCAAAGGCTAGATGCCACCCGGGAATCATCGAAAGAATTGAACGTAACCCGCTCATCATGGCTTTGCTTGCGAATTCTGAGACACGGCAGCTCTTGAAGCCACTTGGCTTCGAATTTGGTTGCCGTGTGGAACGGTCTGGTGCCGCTTTCGGAACCTTGCCAACGACCACGTTTCCGATGCCTGAAAAGACGGTTCGAAAACTGGAAATTGCGTTAGATACTCTCGCGACATATTTAGCAAGTCGCGCAAATACCGATGTGGACGGTGAAGACTTGTGGACAAACGCTCGTGAGCGTACTCGCCTACCGAGTTTCATGTTCGACGGGGTGCGGTGGAACGTCGTTGATCGTCCCGGCGATTCCGAGAGCCAGAGTTCGGCGCAACCTCTGCTCTTTTCGGAAGGCGCCTCGGCCCTAGAAGAAAGTTATTATACGCCAATTCCATCCACTGTGTTTGCTTGGCAGACATTCGAAGGTCGTCTCCGACGAGAGAGCGAGGATCATAAGTGATTACTCGTGAGACCTTGCCAGGTAGTCGTGGCCCTCAGCGACGGTTCCAATTTGCAGAGAAGGTTACACATCTTCGTTCGCCGGAATTCCGCAAACAGCTTGCCCGCGTCTATCGCGACCTTGGTGTCAACGATCAGTCAGATTCTCATGAGCCATGCGTTGACGTGTTGCGCGTTGCGAGCAGGCTTGGGTTGACAGTTGTACATGATGCTGGCTTGAAAGCGGTTGGCAGGATTTCTACGACTCTTGACGGCCGTCGTATCATTCATATCCCTGTAGCCTCGGAACACGCCAGATTTGTCATTGCCCATGAAGTCGCCCACGAATTGCTTCGCTGTGGAAGCCTCTGCCCCATGGGTATTGACCCGAGGCAAATGGACGACATCGAGGAGGAGTTTTGTAATTTTGTTGCTGGGTTGCTGCTCATGCCGCTGCCGCAGTTCGTATTACGCGTAGACGCGCTCGCCGCCGCCTTTCCTGATGTTTCTTTCAAAGCCTACATGCGAATGGCAAACGCTTTCAAGGTAAGCTTACAGTCATTATTGGTGCAAATGTCGATACTGCGGCGGGTCCATATCCTTTTTGAGTGGGTTGATTTTAGCCTTTCCCAAGTTAAGACCCAGAGCGGTGTGTCAGTTCTATTGGCCTATACTTTCGACTGGGATTTCCCAAGACGGCTGGTTTGGTATGAAGGTTCCGGATCGATGTTGAGGTTGCGAAAAGAGGTAGCATCTGCGTCCTACCGAGTTTTACGAGACAACTCTTCCTTACAACCAATGCTAGTCCCGATCCCCCACTCTGTTCGGAGCGGTCTTCAGGATATTCCTCAGAGGGTTTTACGGGTTGAGCGGTGCTCGTTGCGTAGCCAAGCCGTCGTCCGCCATCTCCTGTTGCCGATACAGGAATCATGATTAACCCGACCGTTCGGCATTACTTCACAACGGCAACATTGTGTTCGAAGGCGACACGACGACCGGTTCCACCTGGCTCGATATGAGCAGAACGACAGAGAGTTATTTCGCTAATCGTCAACGTGGTCGTCACTGACCGCTTCTGATGTTGGGTTCACCCAACTCTCTCCGTTCAAATGGCGATCCGTTCGACTTCGTCGACCGTGATCACGTCGGACGTTCGATCGTAAAGCTTGGTGGTTCGCGGCGACTCGTGGGCCGCGATGGCCTGGGCGTGCTCGATCGTCCCGCCGTTTTCGAGGTAGGCGGTAATCCCGGTGGCCCGGAAGGTGTGGCAACAGATTCGGTCGGCCGAGATTCCGGCCACGAGGGCGCGGCGCTTCACCATCCGCAGGACGTCCGTGCGAGACAACCGGGCGGGTCGGAGGGTGGCTGGAGTTGGCCGAAAGGCTCCGAAAGAGCGGGCCCTTTCGGTCGGACGAGAACCCTGAGGCCGCCAAGTAGGCGTCGAGATAGGTCTCGGCGTTGTGATGGGCCGGCACTTCATGGAACTTGCCTCCTTTCTCGTGCAGGCGGATCCAGGACCGCTTCCCCTGCTGGTAGTAGTCCTCGACGTTCATCCCGACGACCGCGGAGACGCGGGCAAAGCTGTAGCACATGAGAGCGATCAGGGCGCGGTCGCGGAGCCCGATCAACGACGTCGTGTCGATTGAGTCCAGGAGCAGCCGCGCTTCGGCGGCGGTCAGGACCGGCGTCTTCCCCTTCTTGACGATGTGCTTGGGGCCGCGGACCGACCAAGCGGGGTTGACGCCGACGATATGGCCGGTGACCAGCCAGTCGAAGAGGACGCGGATGGCCGCCAGATGTTGTTTGACCGTCGGGGCGGAATGGGTGCGGGTCAGGGCTTCGATGTAGGTGGCGACCGTCACGGGGTCGATCATCGTCAGCTCGATCCCTCGCCTCTCGCACGAGTGGCAGAACTGGCCCACCGCTTGGGCGTAGGCGGCGCGGGTGTTTCGGTTGCGGATGGTGGCGGCGAAGAACTCAATGAAGCGGCGAACGGCGCGATCCCCGGCCCGCACGATGAGGGGCGGGAGCAGGTTGACGCTTCTGGCTGAAAGGCTCGGCACATCCTGCGGGGGAGTGACCCGCTCAAGCCCCCGTTTCTCCCCGTTTTGATGAATCATAACGTCCTTTATGATACACGCTTAAGGTGCCTGGGCGCAAGGGGCCAAGACCGTACGGGCTGGGGATAAGTGGGGCAATTTCGTTACACGGGAACAAAACCGGTGGCTCTACTGCTGGGCCGAAACGTTCGGAACAATTTTCGGCGGGCCGAGACGCTTCGGCCGGGGGAGGAGGGGGATTCGTGGGGGGGGAGTTATCCACAGCCGCTTGGGCTTGCGTCTGTTAGGTTGTGTTACAATGGGCGCAGCGACGCCGCTAACGGGTCGCAACACATCCGCATGCAAAGCAACAAGAACCGATTTTATACAGGCGTCAGCCTGGAGCCGGAGGTCTCCACCTACCTCGACGACCTCGCGGGCCGGATGGGGATGAGCCGCAGTTGGGTCATCAACACCATCGTCCATGAGTACGCGAAGTTCATGGAGAAGAAGGAGCTCAGGCCTCTTCAGTCGAGAGAGGCCGTTATTCGCCTTTAACCGTCCTCGCCCGTCCATGCCTCGAACCCCCGCGCCGCGTCACCTGGAGAGCCGCGATTCACGCTTCGCGGGCTTCGCGTTGCCGACCAGCAACACGACGTACGTGCCCAACCAGTTCTTCGACGTCTGCCTGCCGCATTGCTCCCGGGGGGCGGTGCGGCTGGTCGGGTATCTGATCCGAAAGACGCTCGGCTGGTGCGACGCGCAAGGGCGGCCTCGTGCGGAGGTTCATGCCGTGAGCTACGCCGAATTGATCGACCGGGCGGGCATCAGTCGGGACATGATTCGAGCTGCGATCGACGAGGCGCTAGCGGGCCATTTCGTCCGCTGCGTCCGTTCGCCCCGCGCCAAGTCGGCCGGCCGGGCGGCGGTAACGGGGCTTTACGAACTGGCCTGGGACGAGCGGGGCGAATACGTCAAAGACCCCAAGCGATTTAACGGGTTCTTTGCCGGCGAAGGGCACCGAACGTATATCCCTAACCAGTTCTTCGACGTCCTCTTGCCGGCTGAGACCCTGGCCGTGCTCAAGGTCGTAGGGTCGGTCACCCGCTTCTCGATCGGGTTCCAGAACAAGTGGGGCCACCGCCGCCGCAACGTCGCCCTCTCCTACCAGCACATTCAGAACTATGCCCGGTTGAAGGACCGAACCGCGGTTGCCGCGGCGATCCGCCGCGCGATCGGGATGAACTACATTGAACGGGTTGAGGAGGGGTATTTCGATTCCGCGGGGGGCCGCACGAGCCGGGCGGCGGTCTACGCCGCTGAAGTGGCTCAACCCGGCCGCCGACGCGCCGAACGGTCGGAAAAACACACCGGCAGAAACCGGCCTTGAACATCGGTCGGAAATCCGCACCGGGAACGGTCGGAAAACCCCACCGGGCGATCGGTCAGAAATCCCTACCGACATTGAAATAAAACAATCAAATAACACTTTGAAACAACAGGCTGCTGCCGTCTTTGAAAAGTTGAAGGCGCAAGGGTTCGACGCCGTCGCGGCCCGGCGGATCGCGTCGAGCTTCAGGGCCGAGCGGATCGAGCGGCAGATGGCGTGGATCGACCGCAGGAAGGTGAAGGCCAACCGCCTGGGCATGCTTCGATCCGCGATCGAGCAGGACTGGCCCGAGCCGGGGGGCCGGTTGGGTGAACCCAACACCCGGATCCAACGATCGGCCGGGGCGGGGTTCACCGCCGCCCTGGAGGAGGCGAAGCACCGGATCCTGGGGCCGTCCGGCAACACATTTAATCACCCATCATCATGAACATCATCACCGTCATCAATGCAAAAGGGGGGTGTGGCAAGAGCACCATCGCGATGAGCGTGGCCGCGGGCCTCGCCGCACGGGGCTTACGCACCTTGCTTATCGACATGGACCCGCAGGCCCAGGTCACCCAGTGGCTCGGGGCCGGCGACGGGCTGACCGACGAGGGGACGCTGGTCGTCGCCCTGGAGGGGAAGCGAAGCCTCGAATCGGTCGTCCAGTCGACCCGCTTTCCAAACCTGTCGTTCGTCGCGTCCAGCCAGGGGCTGGAAGACCTGGGGCGGCAGATCACAGAAGTGGAAGGGTACCCGACCCTGCTCACGGGCCTGCTCGCCTCGTTGACCCACCCGTTCGACTGCGTCGTCATCGATTCGCCGAACCAAATCAGCCCGGTCATGGAGAACTGCATCTACCCGTCGGACATCTTCATCGTGCCGTTTGAGAGCACCAAGGCGGTCCGCAGCTACGCGAACTTTTACCAGCTCCTGCTGCGGCTCCGCCCCGGGGAAGCGGCCGACGGTGATGCCGATCAGCCGGGCTATCACGTGCTGCACGTTCTCTCCAACTTGTCGCGGCAGCCGGGGCTTCGACGCCGGGTCATCGCCACGACCGAACGCCATGGCATCCGGCTGGCTCGGACGGAGGTCCGCACCTGCGGCTGGCTCGCCCAGGTGGACGAGAACGGTGGGTCGATCTTCGACTACCGGCCCCACTCCAAGGGAGCGACCGACATGGGCGCCCTGGTGAGCGAGGTCTTGGAATTATTAGGGCGAGAACATCGCGCGGAGACGCTGGCACCTTTCGAAGGGGCCGGTCGCGTCGCCGTTGAACATACGCAACAACATGAAGCTGCCTGAAGGAAAGACCAGGCTTGACCTGGTGCGGGAAGGGCTGGCGAACGCTGGCCCGCTCAAGAAACGGGGGCGGCTGGTGGTCAGCATCGACCGCCTGCTCGAAGACCCCAAGAACGAACGAAAGGTGTTTCGCAACCTCGACGGGTTGGTCGCGTCGATTCAAGCCGTCGGGCTCGTCGAGCCAATCACCGTGACCCCGATCGAGGGAGGGGCGCCTGACACCTATCAGATCGTCACCGGCCACCGCCGCTTCCGGGCGGCGAAGCAGGCCGGGTTGAAGCAGGTCGAGGTGCTCATCCGCGAGCCGGACGACGCCCTGACCCGCCGCATGAAATCGATCGTCAGCAACGTGCAGCGGGAGGACGTCGGGCCGGTGGAGATGGCCGAGGCGCTGCAGTCCCTGTTGGACGAGGACGAGCGGGTCACGACCCAGGACGACCTGGCGAAGATGATCGGCAAGGACAAGACCTGGGTGAGCGGGATGCTCCGGATCCTGACCCTGCCGAGCGACCTCCAGCACCGGGTTGGGTCCACCCAACTGTCGGTCTCGTACGACTCGATGATCCGCATCGCCCGCCTGGAGCGCCGGCGCATCAGAGCGCCACTGGTGGAGCAACTGCTCAACGGGGCGACCCAGAAGGAGATCCGCGAGGAGATCGACCGGATCAAGGGCAAGCCCGCCACCGCGAAACAGGGCGCGTCGGCCAAGCCGAAGCGGGTCTATCACACCAGCTACAAGGCGACGATCATCGTCCAGAGCGAGACCGCCACGCTGAGCGACGACCGCATCTTCGCGGCCCTCGCCGAAGCCATCAAACGGGTGACCGGGAAAACCAATCCCGCGGACGCCGCCTAGCGACGTCCTTTACGAGGTGTCCGATACCAAAAGACGACGACAAGGCTTTCTTTCGAGAGAGCCTTTTTCGTCGCGTTCACCCGCCTGAGACGGGTTCCCCGGCCCCTTCCCCACACAGGGGAAGGGTTCCGGAGGGACAAATTCCGCGATAGATCGCGGAGAATCAACGTGTTGTGGGGGTGAGTTGTCGTGGGGCTGCGCCCCCGACTTCGGCCGGTTCCTACCGGCTATCGGGACTGCGCTCGACCCTATCGGGACGCTATCGCTTCGTGCTCGCCAACCGGCCGAAGTCGGGGCCGCCGCTGCGGTGTGGCCGGAGTACCGGCCACGCGATATTGCCCCGACAACTCACCCCCCACACGCCCCCCCACACGATTGCTCCCGGCACGGGAGGCGGGTGGGCCTTCACAGGCCCCGGGCCATGCCCATGCACGCCCCGGCGGAACGACTTCCGCCCCCGCTCCCGCGTCGTGAGAAAAAAAGACCGCCCGGCCGGGCGGCCCGCGCCGGACGGGTATACCGGGGCGATGCACCCCGGTAATGACCTCACCCTCGGCACCCACCCCGCCGCAGGCGAGCCGGTTCGGCTCTCCCGCGAGGCCCGCGGCAAGCATCTGTACGTCGTCGGCGCGACCGGCGCGGGCAAGAGCAAGTTCCTGGAGGGCCTCATCCGCCAGGACGTGTTGGCCTGGCCGCACAGCGGCTGCGGCCTCTTGCTCCTCGACCCGCACGGGAAGCTCTTCGACGACCTGATGCAGTTCATCGCCGCGGGGGACCTAAGACGCTGGCCGATCGTCCCGATCGACCTGCGGCGGGGGGATTGGGTGGTGAGCTACAACCTTCTGCGCCGCCGGGAGGGGGGAGACCCGGCGGTCGTTATCGCGAACTTCGTTCGCGGGATCATGCACGCCTGGGGCCAATCCAATACCAACGATACGCCGCGGCTCGCCAAGTGGCTCCGGGCGATCCTCTTCCCGCTGTACGAGAAGCAGTGCACCCTCGCCGAGGCGCTGCTGCTGGTTCGCAGCCCGGAGCTGCGGCGGGCGATCACCGCCGACGTCCAGGACGTCTTCGCCCGAACGGTCTGGGAGGCGGCGGCGCTGCGGAAGGAGTCGGACTTTCAGGAGGAGGTGGAGAGCACCGTCAATCGGATCCGGAAGTTCCTCTCCACCCAGGCGATGCGGGCGAGCCTCTGTCAGAGCGACGTCTCGCTTGACCTGGGCGCCGCCCTGGCGAAGGGGTCGATCGTGCTCGTCTCCCTCGCCACGGCCGGGGGGAACATCGACGACGAGGACGCGACCACCTTCGGCACGCTGATGCTGAGCGACCTATGGACGGCGGCCAAGGCCCGCGGCAAGCGGGAGGGGGTGAAGCCCTTCTACGTCTACCTGGACGAGTTCCAGGAGTTCGTCACCCCGGCGATGGCCAAGACCCTGGACCAGGCCCGGGGCTTCGGGCTGCACATGACGCTCGGGCACCAATTCCCCAGCCAGCTCCTGGCGCACGGCGAGTCGGGCCGGATGGTCTGGCATTCCGTCATGGCGAACGCGCGGAACAAGGTCGTCTTCCAGCTCGACCATCCGGACGACCTCCCGGCCTTGGTGCTCTGGCTCTACCGGGGCCAGGTGGACACCGACCAGGTCAAGCATCAACACCATGCGACGAAAGTCCTCGGGTACCAGATCACCTACCTGTCGAGCCACAGCACCAGCGTTAGCGGCGGACAGAGCGAAGGGTGGCAGGAGACGCACACGGACGGCGTCACCCGCGGTCATGGGGAGAACTGGGGCCACACCGACGGGACGAGCCATGCCGTCGGAACGAATTGGAGTCATACCAAAGGGACCAGCCACGGGGTGTCGACGAGCTCAAGCCACACGCTAACCGGCAGTGCGGCGTCAACGACCGGGGACGGGGTCTCCGAGGGAAAGACGGCGGGTGCAAGCCTCACGGACGGCAGCAGCACCGGGGAGAGCTTGAGCCTGTCGCTCAGCCGCGGCCGGACGACCGGTCGAAGCCGTTCGTCCGGCCGAACCCGCAGTGCCACCGACGGCGAATCCTTCGCCCTCGGCGGCCGCTACATGGACGTTGAGGAAGAGGAGGAGACGTTCGACGAGCGGGTGGTTGACCCGCGATCGGCACGCCTGACCTGGTCCCGATCCCAATCGAGCGCCTCCGGCTCCTCCGAGACCGAGGGGACGAGCGACGGAGCGTCGTGGGGAAGCTCGGCGACGGCCGGGGCCAGCCTGCAGCGCAGCCGGGGCGAAAGCCGCTCGACGGGGTCGAGCCTCGCCCGCTCGCACAGCCTCGCCGATACCCGCGGAACGTCCGAGTCCGAAACCAGCGGCGAGAGCGAGTCGTTCACCGAGAGCGTCTCCGACACGACCGGCGGCAGCGAAACGCTGACCGAAAGTGCGTCGGACACCATCGGCGGGAGTCGTTCCTGGGGCGACCAGTCGTCGGATGCCCGGGGCCGCAACGGCTCGGTCTCCCGGTCAACGACGCAGGGGACGACGTCGAGCCCGATGCTGCTGCCGATCCTGGGGAGTGAGCCGTCGGCCCCCCTCTTTCGGAGCGTGGAAGAGCAACTGTTTCGATTCAGCCAGTTCCTCGCCGGTCAGCCCGATCGCCACTTCGTGGCGAAGATCGCGGGGTCGGCGGCGCCCCTGTCGATGAAGACGATCGCCGTGGAGAAGCGGCGGGCGACCCCGAAGTGGGTGGAACGGTGGACGGTGCGATGCCTGGGCCGCCTGGGGTTCGCCCTGCCCATGGCGGAGGCCGTTCGTCGTCTGGCGGAGCGGGAGCGCCAACTGGTCGAACAATTTCTCCTTTCCGACGAGGAGCCGACGACGGCCCGGCGGCGATTGCCAAGCCGGGCCAGCCCATCTTTGCATCAACCAGAAGAGAACGGGCGGCCCCCGTTGACCTGACGCCGCCCCTGCGACCTAGCGCCGTCGTCAGCGGCATTTCGCACGGGGCTTCGACGCCAAGACCATGTTCCGAACGAAGGGAGATCAGTCATGCTGGCCGAGATGGATTGTTGTCAAATCGCGGGCATCGCCGGCGTGGCGGTGTTGGCCCTCATCGTGGTCTGTGCCCTCATCGGCGCTTCCGAGGCAAACGACCGATCGAAAGAATCGGCACGGATTGCCGGTGCGGACGTCGCTCGTCGCGAAGCCGCCGTCGCCGAGCAGGAGCAGGCGATCGGCCAGCGCCGGCGACAAGCCGAGCGTGAGATCGCCGACGCGATCGCGAAGGCCAAGGCGGACGTGATGGCCAACCTCTCCGGGCTCGCCCAGATTCCGCCCGAGGCACGGCTCGTCCACCTCCTCCAGGGTTACCAGATGACGGTCCGGTTCTCGCTGGCCCGCCGGGACGGGACGGCGTGGGTGGGCATCGCCTGGGCGGTTCACCCCGAGGTCACCGAACGGTTCGTCGTCCAGGTGCATCGCAAGGAGGGGCTGCTGCACCGGGACGCCTCCCGGGACAACCTGTACGCCGAGCCGCTGACGCCCGGCCGCCACCGGTACGAGATTCGGCTGATCAACTCGACGTTCACCTACGAAGAACGTCTTCTGGAGCGACTCGAATACGTGCTGCCGATCATTTCCGAGGAAGAAGTCGTCGCGGCGGTGACACCGGAACCGGCCCCCGCTTCCCCTCCGCCGCCCGATCCGCAGGCCGAGCGCGATCGCCGGCTCCGCGAGGCATTTCGAGCCGTCGTCAACCGGCTCATGACCGTCACCGACCTTAAGCAGGAATGTTGCAAGGAGATCAAGGGGAAAAACTATGCCCCCGACGACGAGGAGTGGATGCTCAATCAAGTCGAACGCGCTCGCCCAGTCCGTGATCGGTGAAGGGCAGGTGTAGCGACGCCGCCCGGCGAGGGTGATGTTTGCGACGCCGCGCTCGCGCGGGTCTCGTGGCGCTGCACTTGAAGCTGCGCTGCCCCGTCAGCCCCCCCGTCCTCCAGTCATTGAACAGCCCCCTTGCGCCGAGCCCCTCAGATGTGTCAAACTGAAGGCAGTTTAGTTGTTTTCAGTTCTTTCACAATTTAACTGCCCGATGGGCAGGAGGTGTTATGCCCAGCGCATCGTCCGCGGCCCCGCCGGCCGCGTGGTCCGCGATCCTCATCGACGCCGTCCGCAACCCCGGCGTGATCTCCTCGGCCTACCGCAGCTTCTGGAACTACTCCGTCGGCAATCAACTGCTCGCACTGTGGCAATGCGCCCTTCGCGGCATTGAGGTCGGGCCGCTCCATACGTTCCAGGGGTGGAAGCAGATCGGCCGTCACGTCAAGAAGGGCGAGAAGGCGATCACCCTGTGCATGCCGGTGACGGTTAAGCGCAGGCCATCCCACCCGGGGGCCGATCCGATCTCCCCGAACATGCCAGAGGCCGCCGACGCCCGACGACCGACAACCGGCGATGAACCCCCTGGCGCCGCGGCCCAAGCGATCACGGTCTTCACCTACAAGCCCCACTGGTTCGTCCTCTCGCAGACCGAAGGGGCCGACTACGCCCCGACCGAGCTCCCGGACTGGTCCGAAGCGGCGGCGCTGGCCTCGCTCGGGATGCAGCGCGAGCCCTTTTGCCACCCCAACGGCAATTGCCAGGGGTATGCCTGGGGGCGAGCGGTCGCCGTCTCCCCGCTGGCGGCTCTTCCCCATAAAACCCTCTTTCACGAGATGGCGCACGTCGTTCTGGGCCATACGGCCGAAGTGACCGGTCAACTCGACGATCACGACGCCACACCGAAGAACCTTCGTGAAGTGGAGGCCGAATGCGTCGCTCTGATCTGTTGCAACTGCCTTGCCCTGCCCGGCGATGAATTCTGTCGCGGCTACATCCAGCATTGGCTCGGCGCCGAGCAGATCCCCGAGCGGTCGGCCCAGAAGATCTTCAAAGCCGCCGACCAGGTGATCAAAGCGGGGCGACCGACCCCGTCCGACCTTCCGAGCGATCACGACTGAACTCCGCGCAGCCCGTTGCTGCGCCACCTGTTCCCTTTTCCGGCTCGCCAACCGGGGCGTTTCGCCCCAAAGGAGACCCTATGACCGTCGCATCGTCCGAAGCGCCCGCCCCGTCGGCCGGGAGCAACGCCCCCGTCCAGACGATCCGCAAGCACTCGCTCAAGGCCTCGATCTGGCGCAACGAGACCCGTAACGGCCCGCTCTACAACGTCACCCTCGTTCGCACCTACCGCGACGGCGAGGAGTTCAAGGACACCGGTTCCCTTGGGTTCGACGACCTGGCCAACGCGGCCAAGCTGCTGCTCGACGCGGAGTCCTGGGTGACGCACCAGATCACCCGGGAGAAGGCCGAGGCCTCCAAGCCCGCACCCCGCCGAGGCAAGGCCGGCGGCCGCGAGACCCCCAGTTGAGCTTCGACGCGGGTCCTCGACCCCGCTCCCCCAGCCAGGCACCTGCCTGGCTTTTCCTTCGTTCCACAATCACGCCGGCCGTTTGGCCTGCGCGATGTCCGAGTTCCCACCGTTCCAACGCTTACCGCCCTCCGGGCAGAGGTCTTTATGCATGCAATCGTACGGCGGCACGTCCGCGTCCCGGTCGAGCTCGACTCCAGAAGGGAGTCGCGCTGATGCCACTCACACCCCTTTTCCCCCTCGGCCACGTCGTCTCGACGCCGGGCGCCGCCGAGGCCTTGAACCGTAACGGCGGCTCGTTCCTGACCTACCTCGCTCGCCACAGCGCCGGCGATTGGGGCGACATCGACCCCGACGACGCGAATCAGAACGACCGGGCGGTCGCCCAGGGCGGGCGACTGTTCAGCGCGTACTTCCTTCCCGACCGGGCCCGCATCTGGGTCATTACCGAGGCGGATCGCTCGGTCACGACGTTCCTGTTGCCGGCCGAGTATTGAAGCGTCCGTCGCAGTCCGGGAATTCTTACTTCAAGGAGGTGATCTTTGGTCACGTGGCTCAACTTCAAGGAGCTTCGCGAGAAGCTCGACTTTCGGGAGGTGCTTCGGCACTACCGCGTTCCCTTCAAGGAGAAGGGCGATCAGGCCCACGGCTATTGCCCGCTGCCGACCCATCCGCGACACGAGGGGAAGCGGCGGTCGCCGTCCTTCTCCGTGAACCTGCGAAGGAATATTTGGCAATGCTTCGGATGTGGCGCCCGCGGGAACGTGATCGACTTCGCCTGCCGGATGGAGGGGCTCAACCCCGACATCGGGCAGGACATCCGCACCGTCGCCCTTCGTCTACAGGAGGTGTTCGGTCTCAAGGAAACCGCCTCACCGAAGTCCGATCGGAAAGTTCGTTCGCCGCCCGTCATGGAGGACGTCGTCCCGCCTCACCGGCCGATCGCCATCGCCCCGGCGCAAGAAAACGCCGGGCAGGGTGCAACCTGCCCGGCGATCGTGAATGCGCCACTCGACTTCGAGCTAAAGGGGCTCGACCCGAGCCACCCCTACCTGAAAGAGCGGGGATTCACACCGGAAACCATCGCTTTCTTCGGATTAGGATACTGTGGCAAAGGCCTGATGCAAGGCCGAATCGCCATCCCGCTGCACGACCCCGACGGCAGGCTGGTCGGGTACGCCGGCCGCCTGATCGACGACACGGCGGTCGCCGCGGGCACGCCGAAGTACCTGTTCCCCGGCGCCCGCACGTACCGCGGAACGACGAGCGAGTTTCGCAAGTCGCTCCTGTTGTACAACATCCACCGACTGGCGGCCGGTGTCGAGGATCTTGTCGTCGTTGAGGGGTTCACGCACGCATGGTGGCTCTGGCAACAGGGCTACCCGAATGTCGTCGCACTCATGGGTGCCAGTTGCAGCGTCGAGCAAGCAGCCCTCATCGCCAGATGGGTGAGCCCGCACGGCCACGTCTGGGTGATGACCGACGCCGATGCGGCCGGTGATCGATGCGCCACCGAGGTGCTGACCGCGATCTCGCCCCTTCGATTCTGCCGATGGGCAAAACTGACGCAGGGGCAGCCGACGGATTTATCCGCCGAAGCCCTTTCGTCCTGCCTCCCGGCACTGGGCGAAGGCCGTTCCTTTTGAACTTCAGGGCGATCCCACCGGATCGCCCTTTTCTGTGGCCCGATTCAAGCTTCTTAAGAGCCGTTGAGCCCAACCCGGCGAATCGCGTCGGCGGGCCTCACCCCGCAGGCAAGGCACCACATCGCGAACTCCGCCACGTTAACTCGGCGGTTCCCGCTTTCACAGTTGTAGACCCACGACTGCGGCCGCCGGCACGCGGCACCGATTTGCCGCTGGGTCAATTGTGCCTCCTCACGGAGCTGTCGGAGAAACGGAGGGATCGAAGCGTAGCCGGCGTGATGTTGGGCTTTGGTCGGCACCGTCCCGGAAGGATCATCGGGTAACGGCTTGACACTAGATGCGTGTCAAGCGAGAATAGGGCTCATCAGGTGCGCCCGCACGTTGCGGGCGGCGCTTCGACCCACAAACCCATGCAAGGGACGTCCAGCAACGGCCAATTCGGCCTCATCATCGCGTACGTGTTACCAGGATTTATCGGCTTGGCGGGCTTGACGCCCCTGTTCCCCGCCGTCGCCCAGTGGCTGCGGCCGGTGAGTCAGAACGATCTCGGGCTGGCGCCGCCGCTCTACGCGGTCTTGGGCGCGACCGCCGTCGGGTTGATCCTGAGCTGCTTCCGGTGGTTCCTCATCGATCGAATCCACCGATGGACCGGTGTGAAGCGGCCGGTCTGGGATGACGCGCAGTTGGGGCACGTGCTGGGGGGGTTCGACTACTTGGTGCAGAACCATTTTCGGTACTACGAGTTCTGCGGCAACACGCTGCTGGCCGTCTTGCTGGCCTACGCAGTCAATCGAGCCCTCGGGACGTTGCCTTTTCTCGGCTTTACGACGGACGCGGTTGTCGCGGTCGTCTTGCTCGTGCTTTTCGTCGCTTCACGAGATGCACTCGAAAAATATTACCTTCGCACCGGCCGGTTGATCGGCCTGTCAGCTGAACAATTACGGAAAGGAAGTGCTCATGTTCAACGGAAATGACCATGGCGGCGGATTGCCTACGAAGCCCCAGCCCGATACTCGGGCGAAGCCTGGACCCAAGGAGTCCCCCGCGAAACCGGGACCAGCACCGACCTCGGGAAGCGATCGAAAATGACCAGCAACCCTACCAACCCACGTGTGGGGCGAGCGGAGGCGATGTGACGCGTTCTTGCGCTAACTTTCCCTAATTTTCGGTGACCTGCATTGACCACCAATGAGATTGTCGTCACTCTAGTTCTCCGACAAGCCGCCAGCGAATCGTTTGGCCGGTTATCATGTGGTTACAACAGGGAGGGCCACTTGGGCAGGTTTAAATCGCTATCTCGGGCAAAGCTTACTTCTAGATCGCGCGGATCAAGCTTTCATTCGCAGGCGTGTGATTCATATCACGGATTCGCTTGGTTGATTGAGCCTCTTGAGCGGCGGCAGCTCTTGTCGGCGGCGGCGTATACGCTTACCGATCTTGGAGCAGGTAACACGGTCGCCGGCATCAATGACCAGGGGCAGCTTGTCGGGAACGATTCCAATGGACCGTTCATCTGGTCCGCATCTTCAGGAATGAGCAGACTCGGTGCGTTGCCGCAGGATTCCAGCAATTCTCTTTCTGGCGGCACGATCGTGTCCGCCGCGGCTTCTGCTATCAACAACAGCGAAACCGTTACGGGTACATTGCGTACGGATAACGGACTTTCAGAGCCTTTTGTCTGGACTCCGGCCGCTGGCTACCAACTGCCGTCGCCCGGCGCTCGAAACGCCGGGGCAACGGCTATTAATAATGTCGGCGACGTGGTTGGAAGCACTCGCAATGATGCCGTGAAGTGGCCGGCGAGCGCACCAGAAGTTTCGCTCCCGAGCGGCGTGTGGAACTCGTGGGCGACGTCGATCAATGACTCCGGAATCACCGTAGGCTATCTGATTTTCGATGCCCGGGCGCAAGGCCTTCTTTGGTCAGCGGACGGCGCGAGAACGGATCTTCCAAACCTCGGCGCCGACCTTTACCACACTACGCCGACAGATATTAACAACTCCAACGCCGTTGTAGGGTATGACACCGCCGCATCCGGCACTGGCACTCACGCCTTTCTGTATGCGAACGGCAACATGTCCGATCTCGGCACGCTCGGGGGGACTTCGAGTAGGGCGACGAGCATTAATAACGGCGGATCGATCGTTGGTTTCTCGGATGTAACTGGCGACGCTCAGACCCACGCCTTTGTGTACGCCGACGGGACGATTGCCGATCTCAATCTGCTTTTAGACAGTTCAGGGGCCGGGTGGACGCTGCAGCAGGCAGACGGCATCAGCAGCGGTGGACAGATCATTGGTGTCGGTACGATTGGTGGTCAGTCCCATTCTTTCCTGCTCACGCCGCTCACGCCGACCCCCACGCCCTTACCGTTCACTGACAACTTTGACCGCCCCGACTCGGCAAGCGCCGGAAACGGCTGGACGGACACCTCCGGTAACGTGAACGGAAACCTCTCCATCCAGACCGGCCGGCTTTCGGGAACTAGTGCGAATCAATTCGCCGGCATCTGCCGGCCGGCGCCTCTGGCAAACGGTCTCACCGTCTCCGCAACTCTCTTTGATGAAAACGGCTTTGGCGGCCTGGCAGACCGCTACGACAGCTATCTTGTCGCCCAGAACGATGGGCACGTTGGGAACGGGTATGGTCTTGAGTTTACAAGAGGTGACCAGACATACACCGATTCAACAATCACATTAATTGACGGCGGAACGAAGGTGGCCTCCGTAACCCCGTCCTTTCAGTTCGGGTCGTCGTTCAACACACTATTCACCGTGCTCCCAGACGGGAGCGTTCAGGGCGACGTGAGCGACGGCGTCAACCACTACGAATTCAGCTTTCCCGCCTACTCGATTGCGAGCAAGGGTAACAACTTTGCCTATTTTAGCAGCGGACCTGATTCGAGGTCAGCGTCGCTCACCTACCCCGCTCTCGACGACTTGAGCCTATCTGTTCCCACAACACCGACCCCGACTCCAACCCCGACCCCGACCCCAACACCGACCCCAACCCCAACAACATTCCTTTCAGCGCCACGTCTCCTAACGCCCAGTGGAAGCGCCGCAAACGTGCCAGTCACCTCAAGCTTTCATTGGACCTCCGTCGAAGGTGCTACGTCCTACCGAATCATGATTGCGTCGAAGAGATCCGACATCCCGAACAACCCGTCGGCTGTTCACGGCGGCGCGACAGTCGTCATCAATAGCACACCTTCTGGAACCACTTTCGAACCGCCTGCCGGCCTGAAAGCTGGCACAACTTACTACTGGGCAGTAAAGGGTCGCGGCAACTCATACGGCCGATGGTCGAGCGTGGCGTCATTTACGACGGCTTTTCTGCCGCCGACAATCGGGCGTCTTGTCGCTACACCGAATCATGTTCCCCAGGGCGCATCGTTCACATTGGCTGCAGAGGGTGTTGCAGGGAAATACCCAATTACTGCCGTAAAGTTCTATCGCGACGGTAACGGCAACGGCAAGTGGGATTCTCACGATCCTGTGGTTGCGACCGGTAGCTTCGAGGGTAGAAACTGGGTCTCGGCGCCGTTCCATACGCGTTTTGTCACCCAAGGTTCTTATCTCTACTTCGCAAGGGCGGAAGACAGCAGGGGGGATTGGAGTTCCGCTACTTCCGTAAACGTAGTCATCGATCGACCAAGTGGGCTTCAGGTGACCGTGGATGACACGCAGGCGTTCGGGCTGGCCACTGGCGACCTCAAGATTTTATCGACATCTCCATTCCGGGCAAACCTAAATGTTTCAAACGGGGTGTCGCTTTGGCTGCACCTGACGTTCAACTGATTCTGCGGGCGACAAACTGATTTCCTATCCGTCCACGTTGGAAGGTCGCCTTGCAGCGAACGGAATGATCGGGCCAAATTCTGTGGACGCTCTGACGGCCGCTTTCAGCAACAGCGGACAGGTCATAACTGTGTCAATGAAATTCGATTTTCTGGCCGCCGGCGTGAACATCTGCAATCTTCTTCTCGACATATTTAATGTCCCTTTGCCGAATCCTACAACCATTATCTCCCTTCTGCAGGATATTGAGAGCATTCCAGCTTTGAACAATATGATCGGTGATTTAGTCTCCGTGGCTGATTCTAAGCTCGGCCGACGCGATGCCGCCAAGGCTATTGTGCTTGATTTTCTAAGTTTGGCACAGAGTGTGACGTCGGAGAATTCCATTGTGCAGGCCGTTGCTCGGGCCGGATTTAAAGTCAGCCTTACGACAGTGCGTGCTGCACTGACGGGTTTTAGTCTCTACGATGCGTCATCTATCCTCTTACAGGAAGTGATTCTGGGCGCTACGACGAAAGGCGATCCGATTGTGGTTCGCTTCAGTTCCGAGCCTGCCCCCGTCAAGACCTGATTCAGCTCTGGGGAGGCGAACGGTTCCTCTCTTAATTGCTATAAGAGCCGGCGTGAAGAAATATAGATGCTAACAGATAGAGTATGAGGAGAACCAAGATTAAGACGGCCAAGTGTAGGCCGGGTCGTCGATTAAGATTCGCATTGTAGTATTTAGAATACCACGCCCGTGCCTTTGAAAGCCCGGATACAGGCGGCGTTTCATTTGTTATAGTTGTTTGCCTTAGCTCTTCGACTTCTGTTGCCTCCTTCGCGTTTTGTATGTTCATATAATATTACACCTTATGATTAATGTATTGCTGTACTATTTCAGCCATCAGATTAAACCTCTTAAAGATTATCCCGTTCAGGTTGCGTGGATTTTCTTTCGTCACCTGTATGGTCTCTCCCTTCTTTGGATATCAGTCGCCACTTCACGACCTTCGCGTCTACGAGTGCTTCGCGCTCGGACTGTCGCCTGTACACGGGATTCTTTCCGTGAAGTGACGGTTCGAACGCAGTGCCGTCCAGTGCCCGCCGATAATCGACCGGCCTAATCCAAATCGCATTCGAAGAATTTGCGAGAACGTCTCGTAGCGTTGTGAGCCAGGTAAGAGTCAAGATCGCGGGTCGATTGCGGAGTAGCCGATCTGCTACATTGTTCCGTCGTTCGGGATTGCGAAAAACCATGAGAACGCGGAACGGAAACTCCTTATACTGTTCGCGTGGCTGGCCGTTCCGCGCCGCCAGCCCGCCGCGACGGTAGTAATCAAGGTAACAGGCGGCCCGACGGGCCAGCGTCTCCTGCGGCTCCGTCGAGCGATCGACCTCAATGAAGAACGTGTGCTCATACACCTCGTCTGGACCCCTGTTTTCCAAAATCCTGACATAGCCGTCGGGCTTCACCAGGACGTCGGGGCCGTCGCCCGGGCTCGCTCGGAACTGATAGAGCAGCGGCCAAGTCGAGAACTCAGCCACCGACAGTCCCGGCGTCTTGATGACGGCCGTGATCATTGCCGCTTTCACGTCCATTACCGCTAGCTCGTGGCGCAGCGTCAGCTCGGAGACCCTTGCTCGCTTCTCCAGGCTTTCCCAGCCCAGGCGAGGGTAGTCGGCTAGGTGCCCCTGTTCGAAGAGGAGCATAAAGGCCCGGCGGGTGAGAAAGAGGATGGAAGGCTCGTAGGCGCAGCGCGGCGCTCGGCGACGAGGCCGGAACCTTTCAGCTTCTGGACGCGCTTCTTGGCCGCCTCGGCATGCCCGTCGAAATAGAGAGCCGCGGCGTGGCGGAGCGTCATCAGCCGCGACTCGAACAGCCCGCGAAGCAAGGCGACGTCGCGGGCCTGGAGCTCGACCCCTTCGGGCTTGAAACTACCCCCAGTTATGGAAGGCATTGACTATATTGTAACACGGGAGAGAAGGCGGCCCGTTCCGCAGAGATTCTTTTTCACCGCTTCAACCACCGGGCGAGCTTGTCCTCGACTGTAGCCCGCGCAGTCCCATACCGCTCCCGCGAGCGACGGACGATGTTCTTCCGCCGGCCATACCGGCGCACCAGCGGCGGCACTGTCCGGCCGAGGAACGGCTCTGCCGGCCGACCGTTGACGAGTGTCTTCACGCATATTTCGTAATTGTCGAGGCTGGTGAACTGGCTGGCGGCGTAGCTGTTGCCGAACTCCCGCTCCAGGAGGCGGGCGTCGGCCTCGCCTACGCGGAAGGCAATGAGGGTGCCGACGTTGCCGAAGACCGCGTCGCGCACGACCTCTGGGAGCTGGGCGGTGTACTGGTGGCTTAGCGTCAGGCCGAGCCGGTACTTGCGGCTCTCCGTGAGGATGGACGCGAAGGCATCGGTCGTGAAGTTGTGGAACTCGTCGATCGACAGCCCGAAGTCAACGCGCTCCTCCTCCGGTACGGACGCGCGAGCCATCGCCGCGAGTTGAAACTGTGTGACGAGGAGCGCCCCCAGGAGGTTCGCCTTGTCCTCCCCCAGCCGCCCCTTGGCGAGGTTGGCGATCAGGATGCGCCGGTGGTCCATGATAAAGGCGGGGTCAAAGGCCGAGCGGACCTGGCCGAGGATGTGCCGAATGGCCGGGGCCATCAGGAGTTGGCCGACCTTGTTCTGAATGGGGGCGATCGCCTCGCGCCGGAACTTCGCGTCGTAGCGGCCGAACTCATCGACCCAGAAGGACCGTACCGCCGGATCCTTCACCTGCTGGACCACCCAGTCGCGGTAATGATCGTCGGACAACATCCGCTGGATGCCGAGGAGGGTCGTATTTTGGCACTCTAAAAGCGCCGCGGCGGCAGCGTAAAGGATGTATTCGAGCCGTGGGCCCCAGGAGTCCCGCCAGATCGACTTGAAGGCGGCGACGATCCCCGAAGCGACCAGATGCCGGCCTCCGGCAGCAGAGCCGCCAGACAGCAGGTTCAAGCCGACCGGATATTCGACGTCGGCGGGGTTGAAGTAGACGACGTGGTCCGTTCGCCACGGGGGGATGTGGTCGAGTAGCTCCTCGGCCAGGTCGCCGTGTGGGTCGATGAGCCCTACCCCCGCTCCGGCGGCAATGTCCTGCAGGAGCAGGTTCTTTAGCAACGACGACTTCCCGGCGCCGGTCTTGCCGACGAGGTAGACGTGCTGGCGGCGATCGGCACGCCGAAGCGAGAAAGGTTGTTCGCCTCCCCAGACTCGGCGCACCCCCACGTATGGCATGTGATCTTCAATCATGGTTCCGGAGCAAGCCCCGCTCCGCTGGGCCGACCGGCGTCAGGGTGGGACCCAGGAGCCGGTCGGCCGCTGCGCGAACATCCTGCCCAGGTCTAAACAGGATGTTCGCGTGCCGACGACATGCCGTGTGTTGAGGAGCCGCCGGGGCAACAGGGGCTTGATTCGGAACCTGAGCGTTTCGCGCCCCGGTTCGAGCTTCCATTATATCCCTGGCCCGATCAAATCGTCCCCTTGACATCGCCAGCATCGCGTTTCCTAGAGCGTTCCGACGGCTTGTCGCATGTTATAATCTTGCATTATCAGTAGCCCAATATTTCCATGCCTAACCAAACCACCGACGACAAAATTGACGCGCTCGCCCTCGCGATCGGGCGGGGCTTCGACGAGGTTCACCGCAAGTTAGATGACATCCGAGGTGACGTGCGTGAGTCGATCTCCCGGATTGACCACTTAAAGCTCCAGACGGGCGGCCTTTCCGGCCGGGTCGAAGTTCTCGAGGACACCATCCGCGTCATCAAGACCAAGCTAGAGATCAGATAAGCCAATTGCCTATGGATTCTCAGACCAACAACACATCAGGCTTCAATCGGCCGCCCCGCCCCAGGCCAATCACTGTCGAACAGAAGCTCGACGACATTATCCGGCGCCTCGGTCACGTCGAAAAGCACCTCATTGACCTCAAAGGCAACCTCCCGCCACCCGGGCGCCTTCGATATCAGTTGGAGCCTGAGAATTTCTGACCCTTAACCCTGCGCGGGCTCCAGGTGCGTCCGGCGTTTGGAGAGCGACCGGGCTCGTGGTCGGAATTATCAGCAGTGGTGAATGCGACGAGGCCCGTCTTGATGTGAGGCGGGCGTCCTGCACCCATCACCCCGGAGCGATTCCGGGATGGAGTTCTCATGCCCCGACGCAGACTTGCCCGCCGATTTGATCCGCGGCACGGCGTAAGCCAGCCGATGCTGGACGCCGAGCTTCGAGCCGTTGCAAGAGAGTTGGACGACGACCTGCTTTGGTCGCTCGACGACCTCCGTCAAAAGCTGAAGGAGCGCAACGCCAAGATCCAGGTCGCAGAGGAAACCCTTCAAGGTCTGCTCGTCCCGCTTCCCGATCACCCTCGCCTGGCGCTCCGTTGCATGATCACCCGGGACATCTTTCACATCGCCGCGTTATACGAGACGTTCCTTTGCGGCATGTTGGAAGAGAACAAATCCGGGGCCTCCGAGTTGTCGCCGGAGGAGTTAACGGATCAAGACGAGCCCTCGCCCGTCCTTCCGTTCGCCGAGTGGCTTTTCGAACCATGAGTCCTTTCGCCTCGCTTTCACGCGAGGCTTTCCAATACGTGCGCCGGCCGAAATTGCAATCAATTCCGTGAAAAATTTCGGTGAAAAACAGCGACGGTCCCTGAACAAGTTAAAATCCTAAGGCTCACGAATTTGGTGACGAAAGAGGACGTCGCATGGACGCAACCAGAATTGTTCATACCGAGCGTCGGCCGCATCGTGGACTTAAGTCCGTCGCCGCGTCCCGGGAGCGGCAGCGTCGAAGCACCCCGAGGCACCATTCAATCGTAAAGCCGTCGCCGCCGCGCTTCGTGCCGCGATCCACCCGCGCTTGCGCACGGCGTGCGACCTATGGTAGCCTGAGGCGAGAAATCACCGAAGTCCCCGATTCGGAACCTCCTGGGTGAGGCTGAGGAGCCGGCATGAACGTTTCGTGCCGGTTGGCCAGTCTTACCCATGAGGAGTTTCCATGCCCTCTCTCTCCCCCCTGATCTACCTGGGGCGGCTGGACGCGTATTGCGTTCCGGCTGTGACCCCGGCGACCAGTCTGTCCCAACTTCTGAAGAGCTCTGGGTGCGAAATGCCCTCCCCAGAAGTGTTGCAGCAGTGCGCTCCAGTGCCATCCGCGGGCACCGCGGCTGGCGAGTTGACGCTCCTGGAGCTTTCGATTTCGGACGCTGTCGGCTTGAACGAAGTTCTCAACGCCTTGCAATCGCTTGACCTTCGGCCGTCGACGCTCGCCAGCCAGCTTGCGCTCCTCACCGACTGTCCGGGCCTCATTGAAGGGTGGCTCCCGCTGCTGATATTGCCGCCGTTGAGTGGCGGGTTAGAGGCCAATCGGGCGATGTACCTGCTCCATGACGGCATCCGCCTGTCCCTTTCGGTCCTCGAACTCGAAGACGGCTTGTGGGGCAGGTTCCTCATGTTTGCTGCTTCCTTGTGACTGCCACAGTGGACCTTTAGCCCCCGACCAACCTGGGGGCTTTTCTTTGGCCTTAGCGCCGCACTTCGGAGAAAGGGCGACCCACCGTTTACCGGCGAGCGAGCGATTTGAAACGCGAAGTCCGAAACGGGATCGAAGACGTTTGAAAAATTTCCGTAACGTCCGCCACTCTCCACTCGTGCGTGGTAGCCTCCGATGAACTCGTTCTGGAGGCCCAGACCATGCTGCTTACCGACGAAGTGCACGCCCGATGCAGCCGCTTTTTTAACGGGCTTATCAAGGCCGAGGAGCTGTCAGTCCTTCAGTTCTTGATTGAGCTGAATTCCGTGCCTGGGATCGGCCTGTCGCACTCAACGCTGTGGCGGCTCCTCCGGGGGCACCGGGGTACGCTCTGGACTGTTCCCACCGTGGAACGGTCAATTGCGGTGGCGGCCGTGCGCCTGAACAAGCCGTTCGACGAGATCTTCAATTACCTCCTCGGCCGTGAGTGCGAGTCCTCGCTCCAGTTCATGGAGTTCGAGCGTGCCCATTTTCTCCTGCCTCGCCCCGACATGGCAGCCAGGACGGCACGGATGCTGGAGGAACAGGAAGCCGGCGCCCGCGAAATTCTCTGCCACACGCGAATTCCTCCGGTCGCTCAAATGCCGACTCCGATGACTCAGGCCGATCAAGATCGGCGCCTAATGCCACTTGGTAGTATCGGAAAGCGCTTGCGGCCGAGCTGGCGGCGATTCGCGGAGGGTCGCCTTCTGCGATTCGCTGATTTCGAGGGGTGGGTCGGACGCGCGCCGTTCATGCTTACGTTCTTGAAATCGGAGTTCGCCGCGCTCCGAGGCCCGAATGGCCCGCTGGGCCGAGTTGAGGACGAAAACTATTTCGATTTCATTTCCGCCCTTATCGAGCGGTCTGTTCTCGCTCGCCGTGTAAAGGTGGGCCTTATCGACGACGAGCGCCTACCACTCGATTTGCTTAACTTTGTTCGAGCGTATGACGGAATCGCGGTCATCGACGATCGCTTCGTCATGGCAACTCACCGTGACCGGATCACCCGAAGTTGGTGCCACAGGTCCGGGGCTGGCTGCGACCGCTACATCGATCAGATCCGTTCCACCCTACGGCAGTTGTACGGCTTCATCGGGCATGAGCTGACCACGCCGGCGATCGTTGAAGTGCTGAAACGTTACCTTCCTTCGTAGAGTTTCTTCTCATCGCTGCGTCGGCATCACCGCACCCACCTCGTAGTTCAAGGGGCCTTCGGCCCGCGATTCCTGACAAATTCGCGCAGAATCCTCGGGGCGTGGCGTCCGCCAGGTACATTCCTCTACGACGTAGTTTACCGGACCACGCGTTTCCAACCCTGCTTCGAAAAGGAGTCGATCGTGTTCATCGTCAAATCGATCAAGACGGGTGCCTGCCTGGCCTGCGAAAAGGAAACAGAGTGCTACGAGGTCGAAAGCGAGGGGCACGCTTTCGCCGGCTTACTTTGCCCGCAGGATTTTCGAAAGCAGGTCAAAATCGCGTCTGCGCGGCCGCATCAACCGGTTGACAAAACGAATCTTCCTCCCTTGATGGAGAACAGGATCGAGAACTAACGCGTTAGGGAGGAGACATGCCCATGCTACTGACTGAAACGCAGGCCGCACAGCATGCCCAAGTCGATCGGCGAACAATCCGGAAATTGATTCGCGGAGGGCGGCTCCGCGCCATCGACCTTGGGGACAACCACCGTCACTGCTATCGGATTGACCTCGCGGACCTGGCCGCTGTCTCCCCCGCGACGGATCTGCAACCGACATCCGAGATTCGGGTCGAGCGCAAGCTTCGCACTCGGCGTCTTCCGGCTTCACGCTCGACGAGCACCGAATCCTACCTCCCGACCGTCTGAGTCAGGGTCAGCTTCTTCGGCGTCGCTGCGGTCGGTGATCGCGCGAGATTAACTTCTAAGCCCCACTCAACGTGAAAAGGCTGACCGCTCCTGCTTGGTCCATCGGCCGTCTATCGTCAAAGCTCGCGCCTGTGTCGGACACAGGTTCTCGTTGATTTCGCGTGTATTTTGATGTATCCTCCTGGCGCAAAACGCGGTTTTTGAGGCCGAGAACGCGGTTTCTTTGGGACTGAAAATCCATGTGTCGCCGGTTCGATCCCGGCTCTGCCCATTGGCCTCAAGAGGCCCGTAACCGCCGCTTTCAACAGAAAGACGGCGGTTTTTCGTCTTCTCACATCTCTCCTCTGCCCTCTCGGAATGGTGCGATTGGTGCGTGAGGTAGCATGTGGTGCGCCCGAGTAAGCGCCCCAGTTTTTACCCTCAATCGAGACGGAACTGCCTCCGGCTTGTGGAATGACTGGGCGGACCAAGGCAATGAATGAACGCTATACGGTCTATGACGGTGGAAAGCCATTTTCCAGCATTCACGCCACCGACCCCGAGGACGCCATCCGCCTCGCTTGCCTCAAGGTGGTGCCCCAGCACAAACCGGCGACTTGCTCAGGCATCCTAATCCCGACCGCAAATGGAACGTTGCCGCAGCAGATGGACGGGGCCGCGTGAGTGCTTAACCGAAGCCTCTGAGCAACTTCAGCCCTCGTAACCGCCGGATGCCGATTGACATGGGCCGAGATTCAGCGAAAAGCGCGGCTATCCTTGCGAAGCGGCGAACAAAGGTGGTATAAGAACCGCATCTTCCGCAAGTTCTGGCGATTGTGTCGATGCTCGTAAAGCCCGACAATCCGATAGCAACCTTTCCGTAATGTAATGATTAGCGACAACTTTATCGACCAGATGGGCAAGCGCCGAGGCAATCAAGGGTTCAGATGACAAATCCAAGCCGTTTGCAAAAATGCGCCATCCCGGTTGCATCCAACGCGACCAATGCTATTGTCGGAGGGTTCGACACCTTTGCGGGGAATTCCGCGCCGTTCCGAGGTGGATCGCAGTGCAGCATCTACACAAGAATTTCCACTTTAGCGGCTCGCGTCTCAAGCGGCTTGTGAGGGTGATGTTCTCGTAAACGTCATAATGACTAGCAAATGAACTCGATCTTGGCATTTGGCGCGTTTCTGGCCACCCTTCTGATCTACCTGATCGTCGCACGACGGTCAGGTAAGAAGGCGCTGTTACACCCAGATGATTTCTTCTTATCCAGAAGCCGACATCAAGCGGCTGAGTTTGGAGCGTCCCAGATCGCTTACCAACTCCAAATGTCAACCGTTTATCCATTCTTCGTCTTCGCCTTTACGGGGGACTGGTGGCTGGCAGTCTGGAACACGATCTTCTATGCGGTCGGAATCTTGTTGCTGTATATACTTCTACCATATTTTTCGGGTCGCGAAATAAATTTGGTTGGAAGCTCGAATACGTTACACGCATTCATCGGGAACATACACGGCTTAGTTAGGCTACGCCGTTTTAGCGCCATGCTATCGATCTTGGCTTTTTCGGGGCTGGCAGCATTTGAAATTGTGTGGGGCGCGAAGGCTTTGAGTATCCTGCTCGGCGGCGGAAGTGCTATTTATTACCTTGCTACCGCCATAATGGGTTTCTACCTTATTCTGTACCTGTGGGTAGGTGGCCAGTACGCCGCAATTAGGGCGGATCAAATTCAATTGCTGTTGGGATATATCGGCCTGCACGTACTAGTTGCTTGGATCATCTGGCACACCCCAACGGTCATTAGTTCGACCGATGCCCCCATCCTCCTTCCGCTTGTTGTTGTTTCAGGCATCTTAATTGTCTGGCTTCGCATTAGGCTCTGTCTCGAAACCATGGTAGCTGCCTAAGATCTGATGCCCCAAGGAGGTGGGCACAGATGGAGCGACACGAACTTACGGACGAGCAATGGGAACTGGTTGAGCCGCTGATCCCCCGGAGCACGGCCCGCACCGGCCGGCCCGCCAAGGACCGACGGCTGGTCCTCAATGGCATTTTCTGGATTCTGGCGGCCGGCTGCCCGTGGCGCGACCTGGATCCACGCTTCGGTTCCTGCAAGACGGTGCACCGGTACTTTTGCCACTGGAGACGGACCGGCGTCTTCGCCGCGATCGTCGAAGCCCTGCAAGTAAAGCTCGACGCCGCGGGGCTGATCGACTGGGAACTGTGGGCCGTTGACGGTTCGAACGTGCGTGCCGCCCGGGCGGCCGCCGGCGCTGAAAAAAAAGTCTCGAGCGTTACCCCGACGAGCCACAGGATCATGGGCTGGGCCGCAGTCGCGGTGGATTCGGCACGAAATTCCACCTCGTCACCGACGGGGCGGGAACGCCTCTGGCCGTCGAAGTCACGGCCGGGCAGGTTCACGACTCGACCCGGGCCGAGTCGGTCATCGGCCAGGCGGTCGCGACGCTGATCGGGCGGCGGCGGAAGGAGCGACGGCGAAAGCACAAACCGTCGAAAGTGGCCGGTGACAAAGGCTACAGCGTTCAGCGACTGCGGGATTGGCTGAAAGGACAGAAGATCGAGCCGGTCATTCCGCACAAGGACAATGAGAACGCGCGGCACGACCCGTCGGTTCGATTCGACCGCGTCGCGTATCGCCGGCGCGGCGTGATTGAACAGTGCGTCGGATGGCTAAAGGAGTTCCGACGCATCGGGACCCGCTACGAGAAGTTGGCGGTTAATTTCCACGGGATGCTTCAACTGGCAATGATCCAGAGATACTTCCGTCTACTGTTTTGAGACAGAGCCTAAGGCGTTCCTGCGTAAGCAAAATTCGAAGTTTTTGCGGATTTTGGATGGCCTTACCATTCTATCATTTCTGGGAATGCTAATTCCCATCCTTTTGAAAGCTGAACTCTGGCAGACCCATACTCTGACGTTTAAATCCATCAATCCTTCTTCCATACCTGACTTCGGGCTGAAGCTAGTTGCGTTTGCTAGTCTACCTCTGATCTTCCAGTTCGTCGATATGTCTAATTGGCAACGGATGGCATCCATTGCTATTGATCCCAACACGGCGAGTGGATCGCTTTTGAAGCGCACGAAGAGTGGACTTGCCCAATACTTGACCGAATCTCCCCTTTCATGGGTTCTCCCGGTGGTCCTCGGAATGTGTGCTACACAGGTCGTAAGCACATCTGGCGACTCGTGGGACGCCTTTGTGGCATATGTATTAGGAAGAAGCGGCGGATTCGGGGCATTTCTATCAGTCGTTATGATTTGCGGTGTAACCGCGATTTTCTTGTCCACAGCGGATAGTCTCGTGGGCTGTTTAGGATACACATACGCTTACGATGTGAGCCGCGAGGCGAGCCGGGCGATGGACCGTGCGGCTCTGGCTGGAGGGGTGATATCGGGGCAGACAACTAGGCGGGTGGTGAATATTGGACGCCGTGCCATGTCTCTGGCCTTGGGGATTATTATTGTATCGTTCATCCTCACGGATATTGTATCTCAGTTTGGTGCGACACTGCTTGGTTTGTTTTTAGCGTTTTTCGCCCCAATGGCTGCCTTTGCACCGGCCGTGATCATCCCTGCGATCACCAAACGATGCGCACCCACGCTCTTCGCGTGGGTAGCAATTGGGATTGGGTCGGCGGTTGGCATCATTGTCGGTGTGATCTCTGTCTTTAAAGGCGGCGCGTGGCAGTGGTGGTCGATCATTCTACCCTCTTGTGTGTCTTGGTTAGCGTATCTCACTGGCTGGTCTTGGAACGCGTTTACAAACCAAGGCCGGTTGGGAGAAGTTGCAGGGTCGCTGCCCAAGCAGCATTGAACGGGGGTAAAGCTCGATGGACAATACGCTATTTTTTCTTCTGATCGCGATGCTGACGTATCGAACAATTGACTTGCTTACTATCCGTCAAAAGTTGGAACAACTCGCGTCCCGAGTAAGCAGGGACGTTCAATGGAATGCCCCTACGATTGTCAGAATGCGGAGTGTGCGAAGGTTGTGCCGCGACGAGTCGCGCACCTTTCTCGTGTACTACAAAGTGATGAATAAGATCAGGCTCGAATTTGTGAGCCTTCTAATGGGATTGTACTTATTCATTTTTGCCGTCGTCGGTTTTAGCCTTCTTTCATCAGTGTCTGTTAAGAATGGCAAGGAGGGGAATCTTGTCGTTGCTGTTGTCACTGCACTCGTATCTTTATTGGCTTCGCTCTTGAATCTCGCTCTTGAGTTTGTTCGTTCGATGTACGAGCGTAAAGGGAGTCTGACATCATGACAATCTGTGGATTCAATGATCAAATCGGCGAGGGTGTCACGACCTTGGTCGAGGGCATGATCGTAGCAATGCGGTCACGTGGGATGGCCACCGGGAGGGGCATGACCGAACTCGTAGAAGAGGAGTTGGTCGATCTGGAAACCCTCACAGGGGTGTTGGAGAAGAAGGGCGCTGTTGGTCTGTTTGGGATGTTCCGGGGATTAAACATTCTTGCGTCTGCTTTCTTTGAACTCGTCCAGAAGGACATGCGGGGTGGGCAGACCTTTGATGTTGCTTGTCGCGCCGCTGGCAAGCGGTTCAACGCGCTGCTTGAGCAGGCGGAACTCATGCACCTTGAACTTCGAAAAGGGAATCCTTCAGGGTCGTCCATACTTGCAGTAGCGGAATGGGTTGTGGAACAAGAGCCATAAGTGTTTCTCAACGCTAACCTAGGCCGTTTGGCGGCTGTATGGAAGTTCACGTTGGCGTGGTCAAACTACTGCCGCGCATCGAGACCCGCCAGCGGATCGTCGTGCTTTATTCACAGTCACTTAGTGAGCCCAGTGCGTGACAGCGTGTGTTCCACGGTCAGGGTCAGACCTCTACGATGAAACTAGCAGTTCACGTTGACGAGGTTGCGGAGGTAGCGGTGGCAACCTAAGAAACCGGTGCCGATTCACTTCCATCGTAACCCAGCTTAGTGGTGGGGCGTTGCGGTACCAGAAGAAGGCCCGACGGCGCGAATATTTCAGCTGACCCGTTTGACCAGTTTCGGTCCTCTCGAAGACGGGCTGGACGAAGGCTTGTTCGAGCGGCTGTTCCGCGCCGTATTGTTCGACGCGCGGTTTCTGCACCTTCCACAGCTTCAGGATCGCGTCCAACACGTCCTTGGCTTCCTGCCGCAATTCCTGCCACTCGAGTTCCAGAGGCAGTCGAGTTTCCAGCCAATGGTTGGAGAACAACTCGCTGTTGCGAATGGCGCTGAACGACAAAGTGAGTTGATGCTTTGGCATGTTGTAAATCGAAACTCCGGTCGTGTTGCGCTCGTTACCATTTTAATCTGGCTCTCCGCCACATGTGCTGATCGTGGTGTACCAGGTCCTGGAGTCGGTGCGGGCGAAAGTTACGTAACCATCGTCGCCCGATGAAATTGCGCTCCTGGATGGTCCCGCAGCCGACCGCAACCAGTTGGGGTGTCCGAGCCCTCGTCAGCGACTTTGGCGGAGAGCCTTTAATCTTTGGGGTTTTGTGGGACCGTGAGATTTCTTTAGCCGCGAGATGATTGCTCCGGGACGGCGAAGCGAGTGTTCCCAGAAGCGCAGAACAGTCCAGCCTTGTCCTCGAAGCAGCCGGGTAACGATTCGATCTCGACGGCGGTTAGCTCCGATCTTTTTGAGCCAGAAAGTTCGGTTTGACGCTGGGATGCTCCTGTGCTTTCGACAACCATGCCAAAAACACCCGTCAACAAAGACGGCGATCTTTCCCCGAGGAAAAACAAAGTCAGGCTTGCCGAACAGCTTGTAGTTCCTGCGCCAACCGCTCACTCGCTGCCGCCGAAACAACTGAATTAGTTTTCCCTCGGTGGTGGCACAGCCGGAGGACCGAACCTTCGACATGTTATACGACCGAGTTTCTGGATCATGCACGTCAGGCACGTTGCAACTACCTCTTCAGTTTCCGCTCGCGGGGTGCTGATTCCCGCAGACCAAGAACGTGAGCAGCTAGTTGTTCTGCAAAGAGGACAGGGACGGCATTGCCGATTTGCTTGGCGAGATGAGCCTTCGAGGGGCCAAAGAAAACAAACCCGTCCTTGAAGGTTTGGAGGCGAGCCGCCTCTCGAAGCGAGATTGCCCGATGCTGGACCGGATGCCCGTAACGACCATTACTGATGCTATGACAGCGGCATGTGAGAGTCGGCGCTGGCTTATCCCACGCCATGCGTCCGTACACGTCGCTGTGCCCCTCATATCCATCCTTGTGACAGGCCAGAACGAGCTTCTCGTCCCAGTCCATTCTTCCGCCACCATCTGAAGGCGTGTTCTTCAATCGCAGGAGGTTGATGGGAGAGATCGCGGACGCTCGGTGGTTTGGCACTCTGAGGTGAGTTTCTCCGGCCCCGATGGGAGGAATGTCCGCGATGGCATTGCGAACCGTCACGTACGGCACTCGTCCCCGACCATGTGTCCGCTCGGGTAGGCTGGCTGCAACCCCTTTAGTCGCGATCAGGATGAAACGACGCCGGGTCTGGGGAACCCCGTAGTCCTTCGCGTCAAGAACATCATCATCCCATTTATATCCACAATCTTCGAGCACTCGACGAAAGCGATGATACGTGCTGTACCCGCCGACCTTCGCCAGTCCCGGCACGTTCTCTACAATTAACTGGCCCGGCTCATATCGCTTGACGAACGCCGCGAGCCGCATGAGCAAAGTGCCGTCACGCCCCGGCCCTTCTCCGCGTCGGTGTTGACTGAATGGTTGACATGGGGCACAGGCTACAAAAAGTAGCTTGGTTTTCGGCACGCCTGCGATGTGCTTCTTCAAAATGTCAACGTCCAACTTAGTGAGGTCGCCATGAATGAACTTCGCTGGCTTGTTGTTGAACTCATAGGTCTTTTCGCAGTCCTTGTCGTTGTCGATGCCGACGACAACGCTGACGCCGACGTTCATGAGACCTCGCGTCAAACCTCCTGCACCGCAAAAGAAATCCACCGCAATCATACGTTCTTGGTTCCTGTACCGGCACTGATAGCCTTGATGATGGCGGTAATGAATTCCTCGGAGTCGCAGTCAGGCATTCCCGGCCGTGCTGCAATCTGAAGGTACGTCCATGCCAGCTTCTCTCTGAATGGGCTATCCACTGAGGCAATTCGCACGTACTGAATCCCCTCGGATGCGGCGTTCGCGACGGTACTCATCTGGACGAAATCGAGATCACGCATCCCCGCTGCCATGACGGGAAATACGCCGGGCAGTGCGGGGAGAGCGACGTAGCCGCCGCACTCCTCCTGTGTCAGTAGGACTGCCAGCCGCTCGCGCATCTTCTTCTCGTTGATGTTCGAGAGATTTGCGGCCGTCATGTAGTCTGAGATGGGCCGACACTTAGCCACGAGAATCTGCGTGGCACACCGCTTCCTGCCCTTCACCATGTCACACGAGGGGGTCAGGACCACGCGGTAAGAGTGCGGGTCGTCGCTTTGGCCGGTGACGACTCGCAGCAAATCCCCCATCAGCGGGTTCTGGCCGAGCGCAGGGATGAGGTACTGCTCCCAATTCGTCATGGGCTTGCCGTCGAGCAATGTGGCTTCATCCATCATGGCCGCCGCCCGGCGTCTTGCCGCCCGAACGAGGGTGCGGTCTCGCTCCTTCTCGTCGCTCTGCGCTCGCCAGATAATCGCGGCAACGTCTCGGAGCACAGGCTGAAGTACACCGGCAATCTCTTGCTGAACGGAACGGAGAGCGTTCACGTGGGGCAGGAAGGACTTCAGGTGATTGGCCACCACCAAATCACTCTTGGCCCTCTTCCTCACGTACTGGACGAATGGGTGATCCTTGGGTGGCGGGGGATCATCAGGAAACTCGCGTGCGGTATGGAAAATCAGCGGGCAAAACTTGCCTTGCCAAATCTGCGTCCAGATCGGCAGCCCCTTGGCCGAGCCTTCGGCGACTGGATCACCTTCGTAGAGATCAAGTACAATGATGTCGGGAGACAGGGCTTTGATCTTTGCGTCGGCGTTTCCGAAATTGTGTTCGACCTCGACATGGACCTCCGGCACCCTGTCCCGGATTGTTTTGAGGCACGATTCGGCCGTCGCAGCATCATCCTCGATCATCAATACGACGACTTTCTGTGCCATGACCACTACCTCGTCGTAGGCGCGATGGGGAGGTCGAAGGCGAACGTCGCTCCCCCCAAATCACCCGGCTGAATCAGCCGCATCTTGCCACCATGTTCAGCCACAAGTTCGGACGCGATGGTCAGCCCCATCCCAATCCCGTTCGGTCGTCTTGTCACGCCGGGCCAGAAGATTCTCTGCTCGTCACCCGGTTTCACACCGGGACCGCTGTCGTGTACCTGAATTTCAAGTCGTTTCGCATTAGAGACGGTCTTGGCGGTGACGCGGAGGCGGCGTTGTCCCTCGTCTCTTCGATTGAGCCAGTACAGGGCGTTGTCGATCAAATTGAAGACGACGGCGAAAAGTTCGCCGGGATCGATGCCTACTCTGGTCTCTGCATTCGACTTCCACGCGACTTCGATTTTTAACCGGGAGATCACGTCGGCCCGCGCATGCAGGCAATCGTCGATAATGTCTTCCGCGATGCAGTCTCGCTTGCGGCTGTTGAACGACCGGTTCGCCAGCGGTGAAAAACGCTCTGCCAGTCCGCCGAGGGCGTCAAGGGCTTGTTCGGCTAGAACGACTTCTCGTTGCAGTTCGTCGTGCTTCTGGTCCGACCGGGCGATCAGTTCTTTCACTGAGGTCAAAAGCCGCCCGATTACCAATGTCTTATTCCCCACCTCGTGGACCAACATTTGAGCGATGGTGCCGACCGTGGCGAGGCGGCTGTAGTAGATGAATCGCTGCTCAATCTGCTCACGGGCGCGATCCAGTTCACGACTAAAATCGGTGACGAGAGGCAAGGCCTCCGAGGCGTCTGCCTTATCTCGTACAAGTTGGTCGATGCTCTCGATGAGGGACGACGATGACAGGCTCTTAAAAATATCTCGGAGAGGAGGCTCTTCGTGTTTTGCTTCTCGTCGATCTTGATCACGCTCGGTCTCGAAGGCAGCGACGACATATTTGATTATGTCTTGGAATTCCCGCACCTCCTCATTTTGGACCAATCGCTCCCGATCACTTGTGTCGTCGATCTTCTTGTTGTTGGACGCAGTGACAGCAACATACCCGATAATTTGGCTGGTGCTGAGGCGTGTGCCGACCTTGCTGACACGCCGCAAATCTAATCCTAACCAGTCCCTCGCGGTGTCTGACTTCGGTAGGACAAGGATGCTGTCGCGGTACAATGAGATGCCCTTGAAGGCCCGAATCGAACGGCGAATCAACCCCTTTTGCAAATTGAAATGTTCAGCGATGTCCTCGACATCATCGGGGCCAATATCCCATGCACGAATCTCGAATCTGAATGGGCCGCAGCGCGGCGATTCGGATTCCGTGCCCCGCGTGCTTGGCAGACTGCCACTGATAGTTTCCCAGTTGATGCTGGTTCCCGAGAGACGACGCTTTCCCGTTATCGGCGTGTACGTGTATTTGAAAGTAAGAGTGCCTTCTTTCGACAGCTTGCCCGTGATTAAATAGGGTGGATGCGAGAGGAACTCCGGGGACTCCACTTCGACGGCCAGCGCGGTTTCCCCTGGAGGGGTGAGCCAGATCGTGAACTCTTCTACGGACTCGAAGGGAGACAGGAGGCGTGACAGGTTATCACGCAGGTCTGCGACCTTCTCCTCCGTCCATTCGGAACGAAGCTGACTGATCCGAATCCTTGTGCCCGTAGAATTGAAGGGATTGGTGATGAGTTTCTTCCGGGTCGCGTAACAGGCATTCATCTGTCCTGCACCTTCTATCCCGGTCCAATCCACGTCAACCTGCCAACCGGCGAGTTGGGACGGCTTGGTCACCATTTCCAGATGCGTACCCAGTCGCGCGGCCGAGAGACGACCCAGCCCCTTCTCGCCCGAAGCGCGTCTGGACTTGTTCCCCTTGGCCTGATATGGCTTCATTTGGCGGTAAGGCGTGGCCACAACGCACCAAACGTCGTCGATGATCGCGTTCGACATGCCGAGGCCGTCGTCCTCGATCTCGATGTACGCCCCCTGTTCGTTGGTGCCGAAGCGTACATCGACACGGGTGGCGAATGCGTCGTAGGAGTTCTTCACCAACTCGATCATGGCCACGATATCGTTGGTCACGAGATCGGAACCCAGCGCGGCGAAGATTCGGGGGTGCATCCGAAAGGGCACCTGAACCGATTCTTGAACTTTCGCCGAGGATGTGGCCATTTAGTGCAAGTTTAACTGGGAATAGGGGATAACTCAAACTCGACATCGCGGAGAAGCCCTGCTCTACGGACTAGGCTCTGTCTCAAAACAGTAGACGGAAGTATCTCTGGATCATTGCCAGTTGAAGCATCCCGTGGAAATTAACCGCCAACTTCTCGTAGCGGGTCCCGATGCGTCGGAACTCCTTGAGCCATCCGACGCACTGTTCAATCACGCCGCGCCGGCGATACGCGACGCGGTCGAATCGAACCGACGGGTCGTGCCGCGCGTTCTCATTGTCCTTGTGCGGAATGACCGGCTCGATCTTCTGTCCTTTCAGCCAATCCCGCAGTCGCTGAACGCTGTAGCCTTTGTCACCGGCCAGTTTCGACGGTTTGTGCTTTCGCCGTCGCTCCTTCCGCCGCCGCCCGATCAGCGTCGCGACCGCTTGGCCGATGACCGACTCGGCCCGGGTCGAGTCGTGAACCTGCCCGGCCGTGACTTCGACTGCCAGAGGCGTTCCCGCCCCGTCGGTGACGAGGTGGAATTTCGTGCCGAATCCACCGCGACTGCGGCCCAGCCCATGATCCTGTGGCTCGTCGGGGTAACGCTCGAGACTTTTTTTCAGCGCCGGCGGCCGCCCGGGCGGCACGCACGTTCGAACCGTCAACGGCCCACAGTTCCCAGTCGATCAGCCCCGCGGCGTCGAGCTTTACTTGCAGGGCTTCGACGATCGCGGCGAAGACGCCGGTCCGTCTCCAGTGGCAAAAGTACCGGTGCACCGTCTTGCAGGAACCGAAGCGTGGATCCAGGTCGCGCCACGGGCAGCCGGCCGCCAGAATCCAGAAAATGCCATTGAGGACCAGCCGTCGGTCCTTGGCGGGCCGGCCGGTGCGGGCCGTGCTCCGGGGGATCAGCGGCTCAACCAGTTCCCATTGCTCGTCCGTAAGTTCGTGTCGCTCCATCTGTGCCCACCTCCTTGGGGCATCAGATCTTAGGCAGCTACTATGGTTTCGAGACAGAGCCTTTAATCCAAAATCGTGAATCCATCAGCCATGTGGGAGCGGCTGGTTACCCGAAAAGATAGGCTTATCTGCCCGGCTGAATGAAGCAAGACCCAACGCCGACAGCGACACGATGACATCGCACCCCCGTATGCCGTTGGCCCTCGGCCGAAGACCTGCACGGCACGGGCATATCTCATTGTCACACACTGAGCCACAACAAGCCCCTAGACCAATGCACTTTAGCCAGCGCCCCAGTGAGCGCCCCAGTGGTTGACGGAAGTGCCGTTTTTGGCCAGAACTGCGTGGAAGTGGCCGGGACTGAAAATCCATGTGTCGCCGGTTCGATTTCGGCTCTGCCCAATCAAGACGGGGCCACTTGCGAAAGCAGGTGGTTCTGTTTCTTTTTCGCGATCAGGCAGTGCTCCCCCCCTCCACAAACTCTCGGAACCAACCTTCCGCCGAAGCATGAGCCGTGGGCCGTTGTTCACGGAGGCGATGGAGGGGCAGTGTCATGAGATTCGCCTTGCTGAACGTCTGCTTGCTTGCGGCCGCGTTGAACGTTGGCGGCTGCTGTTACTTCGAAAAGGCGCACGGCCCTCGGGCCGTTCGCCAGCCCGTTCGATATTGGCCACACCGTCACACCTGAAGTTTGCTACGACAGTAACGACTGAGACGTGGAGCACCCGCTTCCTTCGCGACATCGTCGCTGACCGTTGCGTGGCGCACGGCTCACGCCGGCGGTTCGCTCTGGATCTGCGGGCCATGAAAGGCCGGCATGCGGCCGCGGTTCGACCACGCCTTATCACTCGGCGATAACGAAATCGAGTGCGGCCGAGAAGCGGGTCAGGACGACGCAGCCGGACACCGAATCGTGCGGGCCGTGGTCTGTCCCGGCTTGACCGGCAAAGAAGGAGCCCGGCCCGTAGGCGACGCCGTCTTCCACGAAATCCCCTTCGATCACGTAGACGGTTTCGTCAGCCAGGGTGTGGCGGTGACGCGGGATGCTTGCTCCGGCCGCCAGGCGGGTCAGCACGGTGCTTGCCCCAGTGGCGGTGTCGGTATGGAGCGGCTTCATCGTGACCCCGGCAAAAGCGAGTGGAATCCATGCGACGTCACCTGGCAGTTGTTTAAGTTGATACATGCGTGGGTCTCACTGTTAAGGCATAAGGCCTCGCTCACATTCTTCAGCCCGCGGCAGCGCCGATTGCCCTGCGCTCTCGGCCGATTTCCACGTACCGGACGACTTCCGGCCCCCACGTTATGGCGATCCAAGCCGTGTCGTCGCTTGGATAGACGCGGCTGCAGGGCCAGCCTGCATCCTTCAGCGCGAAGAACATCCCTGGCGCAAAGTATGGGTTCGAGCTGTGGACGATGACGGGGCAAGTGGGCGGCCGTGACGCCAGGTAGTTGGCTACTTGGCGGCCGGTGCCGCTGTCGATTGGGAGCCCTTCGGGAGTTCGGATCGGCAGGTCATGGTCTAAGGAGACAAGTACCACCGCGGCCATGTGCCCGGCCAGCCAATCGATCATCCGCTGCGCGTCGGCGAAGATCGCCACTTCATACGCGGGCAGGCTCTCCGCGAGGACCGCCTGCATTCGCTCGATCCTGGGCGTGTCGTCTTCCAGGATGGCCACGAATTGCCGCACGCGATCATCCTCATGAAATGCGGCCGATTAGACTTGGGCCATCGTTGAGCGCCCTTTTCGAGCGTGGCAGCCGCCTTCGATGCCGCGTAGACGGGCGCACCACGACGGCGGCCGAGTCTTGATCTTAACGGTCAGCGGGTGCCCCTGTCGCCGCCGCCAGGATCGCCTTCGCGCACGCTGTCGCTCCCTCCGCGGGGCAGCGTTCTTCGGGCATTGGGACGGCCATCAGCTCCCGGAGCCCTTCACGCCAGCGGCCGGAGGTGAAATCGGCGACGTTAAGCTCTCGCATCGGGATATAGCGGGGGGCGTCGCGCTCGACGATGAAGTCTTCGCGGAAGACGATTCGGCGGGGCCAGAGCATGCGCACGCGCGTGGCCAGGCACTCGGCGACGAGGCTGTAGCCGAGCTTGGAGACGACGGCGTCGCTGATGAGCAGCAGGTCGGAAAAGTCGAGGAAGGGGCCCAGCGGCGCGAGCAGCACGTTTGCGGGGAGCGGTGCGTTGATCGCATAGGGGCAGAGGAAGAGGAAATCGGGCGAGGCGGCGGCCGCGGTGAGGAGGGCGGCGGTCCCCAGGCCGCCGCGCATGCCGAACAAGATGCGGGGGCGAAGGTCGGATGATCCGATATTGAGCTTTCTTCGCACGTCGGCAGGTGAGGCGGTCCCCTTGGCCGCGACGAGGGGGACGTCAATCACTTTTTGGAACGCTTCGCTCAGGCCGCCGAAGGGGAGGCGGAGGGCGGCCGCCATCTTTCCATACCCTTCGAGCATGTGCGGCCGCACGGCGGCGTAGCGGGCGGCGAGGTGGGGGTGTCGCTCGAATAGACCATCACAGATCCAGTCCCAGGTGAAATTGCTCATGCCGAGGCAAGGGATGCCGCACGCCTCGGCGACGTCGCCGGCGAGAAAGGGGATGTCGGAGATGACGACTGACGGTCGGATGCCGCGGAGGGCGGCCGCCTCGGAATCGATGATGGCCTGCTTGCGGGCGACGAGCCGCTCGAGCCGCTGGAGCGATGCCTCGGCGTCAATATGCAGCGGGTCGAGTTCGGCCATTCCGGCATCCAGTTCGGTCGAGGCGAAGTGGGCAGGGTCGATCGGCTCGAAGATCCGCTGCGGCGCTGTGGTGCGGACAGAGAGCGGCATTTCGGGTGCGATCCGCCGGAGCTCGCGGATCACCTGCGCCACCCGGCGGGCGTGCCCGAAGCCGTGGCCGCTGATGTAGAAGAGGGCGCTGGGGGTCATGTCGAGAAGGCTACTTGTTCGAAACCTTTAGAAGCGAAAATCCGAAGCACCAATCCAAAGGAACCTGTGAAACCGCAAGCAGAAGCAAGCAACGACCCAACGTGTACGGCCGGTTCACGCGCGCGGCTTTTGACGCTTTCTCCGCAGGATTCCGATCACGGCGCCTGAGATGATCGTTGACAGGAGCAACCCGCCCAACAGCCCCAGCGCAAATCCCGAAGTTCCCCAGAACTTCTTTCCGACCACCATGCAGATCGCCGTCCCGGCGATGACGCAGGCGAGCTGGATGAGGTTGTCCTTCCAGGAGATGTTGAGCGGGCCCAGGTCGGGACCGGAGCCCGTGTTCGGCGGCGGTGGCCCGGCGTAGCCGATCACCTGCGGCGGGAGTGGGGGAGGCATGGCGGTTGGAGGTTCCGGAGGCATCGGCGGCGTGGTCATAAGGCCCCTTTGTCGAGATCTATCTCGGCGTGAGCACGTCATTCATGCAGAGCCGAACGGAAGCTGGTTCGACTAAACCGACCGGATTTCGTCTGACCCCTTTGTTCATTCCGGTTTTGGGTGCGGATTTGCTTCTTGCCACCTCGCCGACCACTTACTTGTCCCAGGCGCGCCCATCTTTTCGGGTGCCGCAGAGCGCCACGGTCATCCCCATCGCATCCGCCATGGCGGCTTTGGCGAGCAGGGCGCGGTCGGCGTCGTCGTCGGTGTCGGCGTAGGCGACCTGGATATGGTTCGCCTTGTGGCGGGCCATCATTTCATCGCGGCTGACGCCATACGTGACCGCGTGCATGATGGGCCACTGCGGCGTCGTCGCCTGCCATCGGCGGTTGGTTTCGGACTCGGGGAGCAGGACGACGCCGCCGCGGCCGAGGTCCATTTTCAGCTTGCCGTCGTCGATATAGATGCGGCTCCAGATGATCTCGCCGGGGCGACTGATCCCCTTGAGCGTTCCGCCGCCGAGCCTGAAGTACATCGGCGGCTGCCGCTCGCTCGATGCCCCTTTCCAGCCGTCGATGAAATGCGCGGGCGGGGCCGACCCGGAGATCAGGAAGACCCAAACGTAGTCGGCGACCGTGCCGGATCGATCGATGTCGCCCCAGCGGAGGTCGTGCAGCGTGTTCTCGACCGGCTGGCCCATCGCCTTATGGACGCGATAGGTCATCAGGCCGTCGAGGCCGGCGCATTCGTCCACCTCGTTGAAGTGGGGGAGCGGCTCATTCTCGTAAAGGATGCGCGACCCATCGCGCGAGCGGACGGGCGGCCGCTCGGTGTTGTTAAGCGTCCCTTCGACCAGGTCGCTCGCCGGGAGCAGGTCCTTCAGGCCCTGCTGATACTGGATGCCGACCGTCTGGCAGCCGAAGTCGTCGGCGATGCGGACGGCGGCGATATACATCTTGCACTGCAGGAGGATCTGCTGGTCGGTCAGGTCCGTCGCTTCGGTGGGCCCGGTGATGAAGGTCAGGCCGTGGTCTTCAAACCAGCGTCGGACATCGGCCGCCTCGTCGTCGCTCACCTGGGTCGTCTCATAGTAGAGCGACGACTGGCTGAGCCGCTCTTTGTAGACGCCGCAGGGGTTGAGCAGTTCATCGGGGATGATGGCGTTGTGCATCCCCATGCACCCTTCGTCGAAGACGCCCATGATCGCCTTGTCGGCCTTCAGGGCCGCCGCGAGCGCTTCGCCGAGCTTGCGGGCTTTGGAGGGGACGTTGATGTCCTTCCACTTGGCGACGTGAGGTGTTTCGTGTTTGGCGTGGCCTTTCTTGAGCCACCGGGCGAGGTAATCCAGAAAGAACGCGTCGGTGAAGCTTTCGGACCAGATCGTCGAATATTTGACGCCGGCCTTGGTGAGCGACCCGTTGAGGTTGAGCAGCCCGACGAGGCCCGGCCACGTGCCGGACCAGTTGGCGACGGTGAGGATGGGGCCGCGGTGGGAAATCAGCCCGTGCAGGATGTGGTGTGAATACTGCCAGACCGATTCGGCGACGATAAGCGGCGCGTCGGGGTCAACGGACCGAAAGACCTCCATCCCCTCCTTCTGCGAGCCGATGAAGCCGTGCTGCTCCTGCTCCTTATACGGGTGGGCGCGGACGACGCTCCACCCCTGTTCCTCGATCGCCTTCCGAAGGGCATCCTCCATCGTCGCCTGGGCGGGCCAGCATTTCTGATTGGCCGACAGGCGCAGGTCCCCGTTGGCGATGAGGTGCACCTGCCCCTTCCGAAGCGTCGGCGACTTGACGGGGCGAGGGGCTTCATACGAGATCATGAGCAGGGCCTCCGCAGACGGCTCCAGAAACCGATTCGATCAGACCTTCACGGCCGCGTCGCCGCGCGGCTGGATGATAACCGCACAGGGGTTGTTCGAGAATGTGCGGCGGTGAGGAGATGCCTATCGAAGTAGAAGTGTCACCCTTAGCCGAAGGAGAAGTTTCACCCTTAGCCGAAGTAGAAGTGTCACCCTTGGCCGAAGTAGAAATGTCACGCGAGCGCTCGGGTCAAGGCATGCGGCTTTCGATCTGTCGCCAGCTTACTGCACCGGCTTCTCAAGCTGCGCCCGATACCACTCCCCGCGTTTCTCCCGATCTTGTTTGTCGGCGTCCTGGTCGAACCAGAGGGTCATCTTGTTGGGGTACGTGACCTTCGCCGACTTCAGGACAGGCAGCCCGTTTGACTGGGCGACCGGCAGGAGCGCTTCGCGAAGGGCGCGGTCTTCCGCGAAGGTGAGGGGGTGTTTTTCGATCCAGCCGCGGGCGGCCGTGGCCAGCGCTTCTTCCGCCCCTTCAGCGGGGAGGGATTGCGGCAGTTTGATGGAGGCGTACTTCGCGCGGTGCGCCACGACCTCGCTAGGAACGCGACGCCGACGGCTTCTCGCGAGTTGCGGTTGGACATCGGCGCGTACTTGTCCATGTACATCGCCAGGTAGAGCCACAGGCCCCATCGCCGCGCTCTCGGGTTGCCGTAGTAGACGCCTGCCAGGTCGCCGCGGAAATCGAGGTATTGCGAGAGCGCGGCCCGGTCCTTCTCCGTCGCGTTAATCTGGGTGGCGAGCGGCACTTCGGTCCAGGCGGCCGCCATGCCAAGGGTGTTCCAGACCTGTAGGTCGATCAGTTCGCCGCGGGAGAAGCCGTGCTCGGCCTGCGTCGGGTTGTCCATGTCGGCCGGCGGCCACGCGAGGGTAAAGCTTCGCGACGAGCCGGCGATGCTCAACTGGAGCGACGTCTTCCCCGCCGGGTCGTAGCGGCCGCTGAATCGCCCATTCCAGATCTCGGCGACAAGCGGTGTCTTCTCACCGGCTTTGCAGTGGGCCCACCAGGCCGGGCGGCCCTGTGCGATCGCCTTTCGGATGTATTGCAGGTCGTCGGCGGCCTGATCCTGCGCGGACGGCTGGGTGGCCGGCCTGCCGGGCGCTGTGGGCTTTAACATCGGCGTCGGCCTTACTGGGTTGGCGGGGCCGAGCAGCTTCAGCGCCTCGTCCCAGTTGCCGGTCATGTAAGCGTCCACGATTGCGTCGTGATCCGCCGCCGACGAGCCTGGAGATGCCGGCCGAGTGGCGGGCGTGACGGCTCCGCGGGCGGGGACTGAACATCCGAGCAGGGCGGCCGTGATGACGAGCGATCGAGCGGCCGCGTTCAGGGATGGGGTCGGCATGACGGAATTGTCTCCCCACGACCCGCGACAAGGCAAGTTGGGGCTGGCGGGAAGCGGGCGGGCGCGATTTTACGCTCGGCACGATTCCCAGCCGGCGCCAGGTCGGTAAGATCGCCGCACTTTCACTTCAAGGGAGCTTCCATGGGTCAGGCATTCATTCGGATCGCGTCGATCGCCCTGTTCCTCTCGTTAACCGCCGCGGCCCGTGCCGCCGAACCGGTCTTCGAGAAAGACATCGAGTTCGCCAACCCCGACAACCAGCACCTGCAACTGAACCTGGCGCGCCCGGCCGAAGGGGACGGGCCGTTCCCCGCCGTCGTCTGCATTCATGGCGGCGGCTTCCGCGCCGGGAAGCGGGAACGCTGGGATTCGATGTGCAAGGACCTCGCCGGGCGCGGCATGGTCGCCGTGACCGTCACGTACCGCCTTGCGCCCAAGTACCCGTTCCCGGCGGCCGTCGAAGATTGCAAGGCGGCCGTCCGCTGGATGCGCCTCAACGCCGCCAAGTACCACATCGACCCGGCCCGCATCGGCGTGATGGGCGACTCGGCCGGCGGCCACCTGACGCAGTTCCTTGCCGTCACCGGCAACGCGCATGATTTTGATGGCGACCAGAACCCCGGCCCCTCCAGCGCCGTCCAGGCGGCCGTCAGCTATTACGGGCCGTGCGACTTCACCAAGTCCTATGGCAAGAGCGTGGACGCGGCCGAAGTGCTGCCCCTGTTCCTCGGCGGCAACCTCGAGACGGCCCGCCACCGCCACATCCTCGCCAGCCCCCTCTACTGGGCCACGCCCGCCTGCCCGCCGATCCTGCTCCTGCAAGGGACGGAAGACAAGTACGTGAACCACGAACAGGCGGTGATGATGTACGACCGCCTCAAGGCGGCCGAGGTGGATGTGGAAATGATCTCGCTTGAAGGGGCCGGGCACGGATTCAAAGGGGATGACGTGAAGAAAGCGAACACGGCGGCCGTCGAGTTCCTGGTGAAGCACCTGAACGCGAAGTGAATCGAGGCCACCGTCCCGCGGCCCGAACGGGCGGCGCGTCCGGGGTCATCGGCCGAGCGTGTCTTTGCCGTCGGTCAGCCATTCGAGGTTGAAGCGGGCGAGCGTGAGGCGGTCGCCGGCGAAGCCGGGCCTATCGCCGCGTCCGTAGAAGCATAGGAGCGTGCCAACGGGCGTGGTCGCCACGTCGCTGTAGGTGCTGGTGCCGGGCTCCAGCACTTTGTTGATGGGCCACGTCTGGCCCTCATCGTAACTCAGCTTGATCGACAGATTCTTCCGATCACGGTTCTTACCGGGGGCTTCGTGGCCGTCGGCGCGGGCCAGGTTGTCCGGGTTCGAGAACAGGAGCCGGTCCTTGTCCGACTGCGGGCGCGACGTCACGCGGACCAGCCCGGCCATGCATATGGGCTCGAGAAGGGCGTCATCAAATCGCGGGGTTGACCACCCTGTCGCGCCGTCGGGGCTGATCGTCACCAGCCGACGGTTCGCCTTCGACTCGCTCCGCACGTTCAACATGACGCGGCCGTCGGAGAGCTCCGCCGCCACCGTCTCGTTGGGATTGACCCAATCCGCCGTATTGGGGACCGCAATGTCGCCGGCATGCCACGAGGCGCCATGGTCGTCGCTGTAGATCGTCGCGGTCACTGACGGACGATGGCCGTTCCCGCCGGTGCCCGTCGAGAGCCAGACCGGGATCAAGAGGCGGCCGCTCCGGAGTTCGATCCCGTGATCCGGGCCGGTCGCCAGGACCTTGTAGGCATATCGCGATCGAAAGCCTTCGAAGGCAGTCGTGATTTCGACCGGGTCACTCCAGGTCAGGCCGTCGTCGGTGCTGCCGCGGTGGAAGCAGCGCATGTACTCCAGGCAGAAGATCATGTGGACGACGCCGTCGCGGCCGGCGATGAGGACGGGGTTGTTGTAGGTGACGTCTTCCGGCTTGACGCCTTTGATCGCGAGGGAGACCGGGTTCTTGAGCTTAGGCCCCGCGACATCGGCAACGCGCTGCGGTTGGCTCCAGGTCTTGCCGTCATCGGTCGAGCGGCGGAGCAGGATGTCGATCGCGGCCCAGTCGCCCCCGGTGCGCCGCGCCTCACACCAGGCGAGGAGGGAACCCTTTGAAGTCACAACGATGCCGGGGATGTGGTATGTCGAATACCCGCCGTCGCCGGCTGTGAAGAGGTCAAGCTTCCCCACGAAGGGCTCGGCGGCGGGCGCGGTTCTCGCCGGAGCGGCGGCCAGGAGAAAGATCGGGATCACCCAGGCAAATTCAATCCGCGGACGCGACATGAGCCCTCCGGTGGGCCGTACCGTACGTCGCTGGAGGCGGATCGGCAAACGGGCGTAACCGCTTATCAGCACTCCCGTCCCTGGCTCCGCGTCACAGCCTGATGCGGCGACCGGACCGGAAGCCCTGGATTTCGTGTTCGGATAACGAAGTACCGCCGGGCTCCGCCGCGCGAACGTGAGGCGTTGCTAGGCGGCGGCGTCCGTGGGCCCGGCTTCTCCCTCATTCGACGGAAAGAACGTGTCCGCCCCGGCGTCGGTGGAGGCCGCTTCGGGGAATGACGACGGGGGATGGGACGGCCGCTCGCGATAGGCGTGCCGTGGCGCGGCGGGAAACCATTCGGTGCGACGCGCTGGTCTTACCGGGCCCGTCTGGCGCATCGCGGGCGTATCGGAGCGTCCGGTCACGAGGCTGAGCAACTCGCCGATGACAACCTGGAGCTGCGCCGCCTGGGCGCTCAATTCTTCGGCGGCGGCCGCGCTCTGCTCGGCGCCGGCGGCGTTGCTCTGCGTTACCTTCTCCATCTGCCCGGCGGCCGAGCTAACATGGCCGATGCGCTGCGATTGTTCTTTGGAAGCCACCGCGATCGCGGCGACAAGCGTGTCGGCTTCGGCGGTCGAGGAGGTGATGCCGCTGAGCATTTTCCGACCTGGCCGCTGATGGCGACGCCGTTACGGGCGGCCGCCACCGAGCCCTCTATCAGGGCCGCGGTCTGCTTCGACGCGTCGGCCGATCGCTTGGCCAGGCTGCGAACCTCTTCGGCGACGACGGCAAACCCCTTGCCCGCCTCGCCCGCGCGGGCGGCCTCGACGGCGGCGTTGAGCGCCAAAAGGTTCGTCTGGAACGCGATCTCATCAATCGTTTTGAGGATCTTGCTTGTCTCACCGGCCGATTTTTCGATTTCGGCGATGGCCGCGTCCATCTGGCGCACCGCCTTCTGGCCGGCCTCGGCGTGGGCCCGCGAGTCGGCGGCGCGGCGGGCGGCCTTCTCGGCTGTTTCGGTGTTCGTACGCGTTGTTGTCTCGATTTCCGTCAGCGCGCCGGATGTCTCTTCCAGCGAGGCGGCCTGCTCGCTGGCGCCCTGGGCGAGGCTTTGGCTCGAGGCGGAGACTTCACCGGCCGCCATCGCCACCTGCGATGCGTTAGCGCTGAGCATGTCGGAGATGCGGCCGAGCGCCTTGCCGATGCTTCGCTTGATCGCAAAAGCGATGACGATGCCAACCACCGCGGCAATCCCCATCCCGATGTACATTCCTTCGATCCCCGACGACAGGGCGCCCGTCAGGGCGGTGACCGACGCCGCTGACTTGTCTTCGAAATTGTATCGCGCAAGCTCGGCGCCAAGATCGCGCACCGCGTTGAAGGCGGGGATCGCTTCAGTCTGGAGCGCCGCCGACGCTTCCTCGGGCTTGCCCTGGCGAACCAGGTCGATCACCTTCGCCCGGGCCGCTCTCCAAGCCGGCAGGTCCTGGCGCATCTGCGCGACGTAGGCTCGATTTTTTTCGGTGCTGACCGTTTTCTCGTATTCCTGGAGGGATGCGTCAACGCCTTTGGCGATCTCCGCGATCTGACCTTCCATCTGGTGGTGCTGTGCGGGGTCGCGGCTCGCCATGTACTGAAGCAACACCGCCATGCCGCTCTGGTGGTAGGCGGTCAGGCGGCCGCTGTAGTAGACGCCCGGGAGGCATTCGCCGATCACCTTGCGAGAACTTGTCTCCACGATGTTCAGGCGCGAGAGCCCGAAAAGCCCTAAGACGATGGCGACGGCGACGGTCGCGGCAAAACCGGCCGCGATCCGTTTGCCGATAGTCATCTTCAATGCCATGTTCGATTCCTCTGCTGGCGAATCCGTCCCTGTTCATGCGATTTGCGGAGGGGCAACTCCGGCGCACAACGAAACTAGCGGTTAGATCGGCTCTATTGCAGGGGTACTGCACATTTGCGACGCACTGGATTCCGTGGACGATCCTCGCGATCCGCAAGCGATAACGAATGTGAAGCGGACGGCGGCGACATGACGCCGGAATGGCGATGGGAATGCGGGAACACAGCGGTGGGCGGGGCGTTGAAGTTAACCCCCGATCGACACCATTTCCTTGCGGCTATAGAGGGGGACGAAGGCCGTCATGTGGTGGCCCGCCCATTTGCGGTCGGCCGCGTCGCGGAAGGCCTGGGTGAGGGCGGTTCCCGTGCCCGGGAGGCCGGAGCGAACGATTGCGCGGACGTCCACCTCGGCGTCCTGGTGAAGGCACGGCCGCAGGCCCCCTTCGGCGGTGAGGCGCATCCGGTTGCACGTGCCGCAGAAGTGGTCGCTGATGGAGGTGATGAGCCCCACCCGCGCTCCGGTCCGCCGGCAGACGTACCCGCGGGCCGGGTCGCTTGCGTGATCGGCGGCGGGATCGGTCGCGGGGACCAGGTCGAACCGGGCGGCGAGCGCCGTCAGCATCTCCCTGGCGGAGACGGTTCGATTGTGCTCGTCGAATCGGGTGACGCCCATCGGCATGTACTCGATGAACCGCATTTCGGCGCCGCGCTCGCGGGCGTAATCGACGAGGTCGGCCAGCTCATCGTCATTGACGCCGCGCATCACCACCGCGTTGATTTTGAGCGGCGTGAGGCCGGCGTCGATGGCGGCGTCGATTCCTTGGAGCACTTCGGCCAGCACGTCACGGCGGGCGATTTCCCGGGCTCGACCCGCCTTGAGTGTGTCGAGCGAGACGTTGACGCGGGAGAGACCGGCCGCCTTGAGCGGGGCCGCCAGCTCGCCGAGGCGGGCCGCATTGGTCGTCATCGAAATCTCGCGGACCCTTTCCACCCCCGCCAGCATCCGAACCAACGTCGGAAGGTCCGACCGGACCGTGGGCTCACCGCCTGTGAGACGGAGCTTGGTGAGCCCCAGGCTCGCGCCGACGCGGACGACCTCGGTGATCTCTTCGAACGTGAGCAACTGGGACTTGGGCGCCAGTCGGACGCCCTCGGCCGGCATGCAGTAAACGCAACGGAAGTTGCATCGCTCGGTTACGCTGACGCGTAAGTACGAAATAAGGCGGCCGTGGTTGTCACGCAGTTCGTCCGGCATGGGCGTGCAATACTATACCCGTCGGAGCTCCGACGCCGAATCTCACGCAGACGCCGTAGCAAGGGCTTCCCTTCGGCTCTGGAACGCGAGCCGCCTGCCGGATGAGTTCGACCCCCGCTAACACTACCGCGCTGAACCGCCGTAAAGCCTTGCCCAAAAAGAGAAACCCGAAGCACGAAATCCCAAGGAAGCTGAAAAAAAAGAAGAGGAAGGGGAAAACGACACTCCTTCCACATCCGCTTTCATCGGTTTCCTTTCTTCCCGCAAGGTCATTTCCTTCGGATTTCGGCTTCGGATTTCGCCTTCCTCGGCGGCGAGTCCTGAAAGGCGGGCGGGTTGAGGCGTAGCACCTTGTCACGAACGGCCGCCTCCCGCTCGCGGCGCGCTGGCGCTATTCGCCCCCGGTGCCTTCGGCCTCGTAGAGACGGGGCCGGTCCCCAGCCGTTCGCCTCGCCACGGGGATCTGGGCCCGCCTCGGCCCGCACCGGCTCAGGCGGCCGCTTCAGTCACCGTGACCATCCAGGCGACGTTGAAACGGTCGGCGACCATGCCGAAGCAGGGGGACCAGAACGTTTTCGCCATCGGCATCTGGACCTTGCCGCCGTCGGAGAGCGCGGCGAACGCCTTGTGGGCGTCCGCTTCGGTCGGCAGCGCGAGCGACAGGCTGAACCCGCCGAACCTGGCTTTGTCGTCGCAGCCGTCGGAAAGCATCAGGATCGCGCCGCCGATCTTCAGCGTCGCGTGCATGACCTTCTTCTCGAAGCCGGTCTGAAGCATGCCGGGCGGCACGGGGTGCGGGCTTTCGTCAAAGCGCATGAGCATGGCGACTTCAGCGCCAAGTGCCTCGCGGTAATATGCGATTGCTTCATCTGCGCGGCCGGAGAAGGTCAGGTAGGGTTGGATCGTGTTCGAAGACATTGGCACCTCGGAAGTGAGTGGTTTTGAGGCATGAGCGGGAGCGCGGGGTCGCTCGACCCCACGCGTTTGGTGACGCCGGTTCTGTTCCTTTTACACAGCTGGTCGGCCGGCGGCCGAATCGACCGGCGCGGCGGCCGCGGACATCAGTTGTCGGAGGGGAGAGACATCGAAAATGGGCCGGATCTCGACCGTCCCCAGTTTTGCGGGAGGGAGGCGGCTGGCGAACGCGATCGCCTCGTCGAGGTCATCGACGTCGATGATGTAGTAGCCGCCGAGTTGTTCGGTTGTCTCGGCGAACGGCCCGTCGGTGATGAGCCGCTTCCCGTCCCGCACGCGAAGGCTGGTCGCCGTCTGAACCGAATGAAGCGGGGCCGAATCGACAAATTTCCCTTTCGCATCGAGCTCGTCGCCCAGGCGCATCGACTCAAGCATGCAATCCTTCCGCTCGGCGTCGGTCCAGCAGCCCTCGGCGCCGTAAATCAGCAGCATGTATTTCATTGTCCGCTCCAAGGGGTCGGGGCTCGACCCAACCGGTTTTATCCTGACGAACGCTACCGGCCGAGGCCGGTCACGGAACTGCCGTCGCGAAACTCGGGTCACGACACGACAAGTCACGTCACGTCACGACACACGTCACGTTAAAGAGCGGCCGTCGGCCGCCGCTTTGAGGGCGTTGATGTCCAGCTTGGACATGCCCATCATCGCTTTCATCGCGCGTGGGCCTGGCGGGGTCGGGATCGCACAGGATACGAGGCAGGTCCGACGGCACGATCTGCCAGGACAGGCCGAACTTATCCTTCAGCCAGCCGCACCGGCTTTTCGAGCCCCCTTCGGAGAGGCGCTCCCAAAGGTCATCCACTTCCGCCTGATTGGCACAATCCACGGAGAGGGAGATCGCCTCATTGAACTTGAAATGGGGGCCGCCGTTGAAGGCGACGAACTCGGCCCCGGCGAGCTGAAACTCCACCGACATCACCGCGCCGCCAGGACCGGGCTTACTCCCATGGATTCGGCCGTCTTTGAACACTGACACATAGAATTTCGCGGCTTCCTCGGCTTGGGTATCGAACCAGAGGAACGGCGTTACTTTCTGTCGAGGCATGAGGCTCCTTCAGACCGGCCGACTTGCCGCGCGATTCGCCACCAGAGGGTCATCCGTCCGCGACATCACCCCATAGTCGAGTGGGCCGCCACGCCGATCGACAGGTGGCGCGAAGTTTGTCGGAATTCTTTCAGGAGCCCGGGTAACGGCGGGCGCCCCGCGGCCGGTGTACCTGAGCGATCACAACGCGGCGAGCCGCCGGGTCAGGAACTGACGCTCCGGCTCCTGACGGGCCAGGGCCAGCGCCCGCTCGTACGCCGCGCGGGCATCGTCGAACCGCCCCAGCCGCCGGGAAAGATCGGCCCGTGCCGCATGGGCGAGATGGTAGTCGGTGAGGTCGCCGTGCGCCAGGATCGCGTCGATCAGCGCCAAGCCGGCCTGCGGCCCGTCCCGCATGGCGACGGCGACCGCTCGATTCAGTTCGACCACGGGGGACGGGTTCAGGGCGTAGAGGGCGTCGTACAGCGCGACGATCTGCCGCCAATCGGTCGCGGCCGCCGTCGGCGCGCTCGCATGAACGGCCGCGATCGCCGCCTGAACTGTATACGCACCGACACGCCGCGTGGCGAGCGACTGTTCGACCAGCCTTAGCCCTTCCTGGATCAGCTCTTGGTCCCAGAGCGAACGGTCCTGATCTTCCAGGAGGATCAGCTCCCCGGCGCCCGTGGAGCGCGCCCTCTGCCGCGACTCCTGAAGCAGCATGAGGGCCAGCAGGCCGATCGCCTCCGGGCCGGGGAGCAGCTCGACCAGCAGGCGGCCGAGACGGATCGCCTCGCCCGACACGTGCGACCGCGTCAGCGCTTCGCCCGACGACGCCGCGTAACCCTCGTTGAAGACGAGGTAGATCACCGCAAGTACGGATTCGAGCCGTTCGGCGAACTCCGCGGGCGTGGGGATGACGGACGAGATGCAGGCGTCGCGGATCTTCGCTTTGCCGCGGACGATCCGCTGCGCGATCGCGGTGGGCGCGGTGAGGAAGGCGCTGGCGATTTCTTCGGTCGTCAGCCCGCACACTTCGCGAAGGGTCAGCGCCACTTGAACGGCGGGGGCGATTGCCGGGTGGCAACAGGTGAAGATGAGGCGAAGGCGGTCGTCTTCGATGTCCTCGTCGGCGCGGGCGGCGTTCGCCTCTGCCACGAGGCCGAACCGGGCGGCGACCTCCGGCTTGAGTTCGTCAAAGCGGCCGCGGCGACGGAGCGAATCGATCGCCTTGAATTTGGCGGTCGAAATAAGCCACGCCCGCGGGTTGGCCGGAACGCCTTCCTCGCTCCAGCGTTCGACGGCGGCCGCGAACGACTCGTGCATCGCCTCCTCGGCCAGGTCAAAATCGCGCAGAAGCCGGACGAGCGTGGCGAAGACGCGTCGCGACTCGGCGCGATACGTTTCGTCCACGGCGGCTCGAACGCTTTGGGCGGTACGGCTGGCCATTTGCGAAAATGTCTCATCTGGACGATCCACGGGCAACCCGGCGGCGGCAATGTTTGTGCGATCTAAAACAGAGCCGAGCGGCGGTCCCAGATGGAACGATGCGTCGCCCAATAAAAAAGGGCGATCCACGCGGCCGGTGGATCGCCCTCGTGTGTCGAGCCCCGCTCGGGCGAGCTGGCTGAATGGGGTCTAGACGAGCTTCGCGTCGAGCGTGATCGGCGTGGCGGCGAGGGCCTTGGAGACCGGGCAGCCCGTCTTGGCGCCGAGCGCGTACTTCTGGAACCCCTCGGCGTCGAGGCCGGGGACCTGCGCCTCGGTCACCAGTTCAATCTTCGTGATGGCGAAGCCGTCAGGCACTTTTTCCAGGTGGACCTTGGCCGTTGTATGGACGCGCGTTGGCTTGTGGCCCGCTTCGGCCAGCGTGTGCGAAAGGGCCATCGAGTAGCACCCGGCGTGGGCGGCGGCGATCAACTCTTCCGGGTTGGTGCCGGGCCCGGTTTCAAACCGCGAGGCGAACCCGTAGGTCCCTTCGAAAGCACCGCTCCCGAGCTTGACCTTCCCGGCCCCACCCTTCAGGTCACCCTTCCACTCCGCGTCGGCATTACGAATCGGCATGCGCAATCTCCTTCTTCTGGGTTTCGTTGCAGGGACGGCTCGTCCCCGCTTAGCAGGGATCTTACGCCAACCCCATCCGCTTGGGTATCCGCTAACCGGAACTTTTGCTACGGCTCGTGGAGAAGAAAAGTGAACGCCAAGACGCCAAGAACGCCAAGAGAATCAACGCCAAGGGGGAATGGAAGCCTCGGCCGTGCGCGTCACCCTGTGAGGGAGTACCCGTATTCTTCATTCTTGACGCTCTTCTCTTGGCGTTCTTGGCGTCTTGGCGTTCACCCCTCTTCGATTCCTGCAAGCATTCGCCACAAATGACGGCCCCAACCCGCCCATCATGAACACCGCATCGCTGGTTGGCGGTAAGTCCTTGCGAACAATGCAAATCCGAAGCACGAAGAACCAGGGGAAACCCGAACAAGCCGAAGCGGAATCAAACCCTGGTTCCGCATCCGCCTGCGTCGGGTGTTTTTTTGTCTTGGTCATTCCTTCGGATTTCGGGCTTCGGATTTTGACTTCTTCGTTACGCCGCGATTCGTGGGTTGCGCTGTAGTGTTAAACGCCTCGCCATTCTTTGCCCGTGACGGCAGGTCTGGTACACCACGGTTCGCCGCGACCGCGCCGGCCCGGCCCTGAACAGGCCTCTCTCGACCTTTGACAAGCCGACGCCACCGGCAAATCCTGAACGGAGTCTGTTTCGATGCATCAAACCGCCCACGTCGAAAAGCATTTCACCGCCGGGGAGACCGTCCGGGACATCGTCATCGGCATGTCCGACGGCCTGACCGTCCCCTTTGCCCTGGCGGCCGGCCTTTCCGGCGCGGTGGCGACCACCGCGATCGTCGTCACCGCCGGCCTGGCCGAAGTGGCGGCCGGCTCGATCGCCATGGGCCTCGGCGGCTACCTCGCCGCCCGTAGCGACGCCGAGCACTATGCCAGCGAACGCCACCGTGAAGAGCGGGAGATCGTCGAGCGCCCCGCCGATGAAGAGCGTGAAGTGGCCGAAGTGTTCGAAGGGTACGGCATGGCGGCCGAGCAGATCGCCCCGATCATCGACGCGATGAAGCGCAACCCCGAGGCCTGGGTCGATTTCATGATGCGGTTCGAGCTGGGCCTGGAAAAGCCGCAGCCGAACCGCGCCCGCAACAGCGCCCTGACGATCGCCGCCTCGTACATCGCCGGCGGCATGTTCCCGCTGGTCCCGTACATGCTGATCCCCTCGGCCCCCAAAGCGCTGGCGGTGTCGGTCGGGGTGACGTTGATGGCGCTGATCGTCTTCGGCTACGTGAAGGGGCGCCTCACCGGCCGCACGCCCGTCCGAAGCGCGCTCCAAACTGCCCTGGTCGGCAGCCTGGCCGCCGGAGCGGCCTTCCTGATCGCCCGGGCGGTGAGAGGGGCGTGAGCCGTTAAGAAACGTCCGGTCAGAGACGAGCCCAGTCTTCAACTACGAGGCCCGGCACCCGATGAAACTCGCGGGTGTTCGAAGTGACGACAGTCACGCCGAGCGAAATCGCGTGGGCGGCGATCAGCGTATCCAGGGGCCGATCGGCGTCCCTGCAATCTCGAGAGCCGCACGAATGGAGCCGTACGACGCCGCCGCCGAAGCGTCGAATTCGGCTATCTTAAGCGGCGCGCAGAAGATGGTGACCATGCTTCATTATGGAGACGTCGCGCCGACTTCGCCGCGCCGTAACGAAGCTCCGCCAGAGTAACCGCGGAAATGCCGCACCCGTAGGAAGCCTTTGATCGAAGTCGCCTGAGCGCTGCCGCCGATTTGCCTCGAATCACAGTGATGCGGACGTCTGTATCGAGCATGAAACGCATTACAGGCGCTTCCGTTTCGGCGGCTCGACAGGCTGATTCGGAGTGGGCAGAAAGTCATCATCAACTCGGCCGATCGCGCTTTCCATGAGATCCCAATCGCCCCCCTTCGGATAAAGAAGAATGGCGTTTCCGATTCGCTTAACACTACAGCGCTGAACAGCCGTAAAGCCTTGCCAAAAAAGAGAAATCCGAAGCACGAAATCCCAAAGAAGCAGAAAAGAAGACGAAGCGGAAAAGGCTCCCCTGCCGCATCCGCTTTCATCGGTTTTTTCTTTCCGCTTGGTCATTCCTTCGGATTTCGGGCTTCGGATTTTGCCTTCTTCGTTAGGCCGCGATTCGCCAGGTAGCGCTGTAGTGTTAAACGCCTTGGGCAAGCGAACGGCCTGGCTCGCGCCGTTTCGAAATAGCTTTGCGATGACTGCCATGACTCTTCCTGTATATACCACAGCATATACTCGTCATCTTTGTGAGCCAACCTTCTGACGATGTGGCTATAACGCCTCCAGCATCACCAGAACCGTCGGGTTCCGATTCAAAAACTCTCCATGCCCCGAAAGATCCGTCCCGCCGCGGTGGTACGCCGCCACGCACTGGAATCGCCGGCAGTTGACCGGGCGATCCTCGTATATCGTGCAGAGGTCGTCGGGCCGAGGAACGGGCAACGCGCGTCCCGGTATGGAATGACGCGCTCATGGTTGACCCGGACGCCATCGGTGATTTGAGCCGAAACCGACCAGGCCGCGAATCGGCGGCGCTCGTCCCCCTCCAGCAGGACAGCGTAGGCATGGCCGTTCTGCTTACAGCAGGCGGCGACGCAAAGATGGCACGGGCTCTGGCCAAGGATCGCGAGCCGCAGCAATCGCCGGCGATAAGGCGGCGGCTCAGCGGCGATAGGGTGGTGAGGGGCCATTGCGGAAGCAACCCTACTGCTTGAACTGCGCCGCGGCCGGGTCGCCGATCGCCCGCATATGTTCCAGCATCTTCGCCGAAAGATCCCGGATCACGGCGGCCAGGGCCGCATCCTCGCCGAGGTTCTTCAGCTCGTGCGGGTCCTTTTCAAGGTCGTACAGCTCTACGCGGCCCGCCTTGGGCCCGCGAGGATGAAGCGCGAGCTTCCACTGGGTCGTCCGAATCATGCGGCCGAGGTTGGCTTTGTCGGCCTCGCCCCGCTCGCCGAAGATCGGGTGCTCGGTCGCCGCCTGGCCTTCAAGGAACGGCCGGCGTGAACTACTATCTGTATGGACAGGCGCCAGGCTGACGCTCGACGCGTCTTACCTCCCCGAGGGCTCCCCGGTGACCGACGACGGCTCGGGCGTGCTGCCGGAAACGAGGGGTAATGAACTGGTCGTCCGCGCCCAGTTTCAGCTGATCCTCTGATCCGCCAGCGGGTGGGCTTGCGGCACAATCACATAAGATGCCGCGACTTTCGGCCTTCGACTTGTGTTGAGACGGGGCCCGGATTCAGTCGCGATAGGTATTGTGACAGGCGGCGCACGACTGGGTGACCCGCTGAAACGCGGCGTCGGCTCGGTGCGTGTTTGTCGGCTCCGACGCGAGCGCCGCGCGAAGGGCGTCGGTCTTCTGGGCACAGTCGCGCAGCCGCTCCTGGAAGCCTTCCGGCTTCTGCTTCGCCGCATCGGAACGGCTGATCTCCACGAGCATCTCGTTCAACTGGAGCGCTTCGTGTGACGGAGCCGCGTCCGGGAGGTTGGGGGGCGTCGCCCATCCGGCCGCTCGGGCCAGCTTCAGACGGTCCAGGGCCTGGTCAACCCCGACCATCGCATCAGTGAGCGGCGGGATCGTTGCCTGCTCCACGTAGTCCACTTGAACCGCGGCAAGCGCCGTCGCTGATAGCGGCCGAGCATCTTCGGCGCTCCGCCAGAGCCCTGTGTAGTTGGCCCCGGTCCCCATCGTGTGGAGCAACAGAATGCCGTCGCTCTTCGAAAGAGCCCCGTTCGTCACGCACGCCACGGCGACGGCGGCCGGCGAGCGGTGCATGCCGTGGTGGCAGTGGACGTAGACCGGCCCGGGCAAGTCCGCCAGCGCTTTTGCGATCGCCACACCCCGTTGCTCGGGCACGCCGTCGTAACCGAAGGGGAGGTGGACGTACCGCATTCCGTGCCGATGAGCGAGTTCGACATCCGGAGCGATTCCGTCAACGCTGATGATGGTCTTGACGCCGAGCGACTCCAGTTCGCCAAACCCGGGCTCCCCGTCGGGCTGGCCGCCGCAAATTACTTTCCCCGTCACTTGATAAGCGTTGGGTAGATGAGGGGCCGCGACGGGCTTGAACGGGAGGGATGGAGCGGAGATCGGCTGTGACGCCGCTAACGTCAGCGGCTGAACCTCCTTTCGCGGGTCGGCTCCGGCGACTCCACCGGGAGGCGGGGCGACCGGGCCCGAACAGGACTGGCCGACGCAAAGCAGCGCCAGCGCCGTTGCGGCGACGGACAACGAACGGTGGTTGCTCAATGCCACACGCACTCCGTTTCGAGCCCTGCGTTGGTGGCCCCGCCGTAACGGGGGGCGAACAAATCCGCATGGGTTTGCGGAACGACGGGGCCAGCGACTACAACGATCCCCAATCGGCGAAACGACTCCACATCCGATTCCCGGCGGCATACGTATCAGGGCGGCCGTGCGCCGCAATCTTACTTCAGGGTGGCGGCGGTCGGCTCGCCTTCATCGCGCCCGTTCTTCAACCTGGCTTCGAGGGAAACTTATGCCGCCATTTCGCTGGGGGCCGCCCACGCGCTCCGCGTCAACGATCCCTGTCCTCTTGGCGGCCTGGCTTTGCCCTGCACTGGTTCTGGCGGCGCAGCCCACGGCCCCGATCATCGCCACGACAGTGCCGCCGACGACATCCGCGTCCTCCGCGTCGGACGCCGCGGCCACCGCTCAGGCGTCGCAGCCGGCCACGGCTCCCACCACCTCGCCGGCGGAAAGCCTTTTGACCGCGCCCAGTGAGACGCGCCTCCCGGCGGTACGCGTATTCGGCCGCGGCGTAGACCTGCTGGGGGTCGCCGACACCGCGAGCCAGGGTTATGTCGGCCCCGAAGAACTTGCCCGTCGGCCCATCCTTCGGCCGGCCGAGATCCTCGAGGCGGTGCCGGGGCTCGTGATCACCCAGCACAGCGGCCCCGGCAAGGCGAACCAATACTTCCTCCGCGGCTTTCAACTCGACCACGGGACCGATTTCGCGGTGACACTCGAAGGCGTTCCGCAGAACCTGCCGTCCCACGCCCACGGACAAGGGTACCTCGACCTCAATCCGCTGATCCCCGAGCTTGTCGAAGACATCCGTTACCGAAAGGGGCCCTACTCCGCCGACGTGGGCGACTTTTCCTCCGCCGGGTCGGCTGACCTGAAATACATGGATGCGCTGCCGCGGGGCATCGCGATGGTCGAGGGGGGAAGCTACGGGTATGCCAGGGGCCTGCTCGCCGACTCCACGCGACTGGGCGCCGGCCGCTTGCTCTACGCCCTGGAGTTTGAACATGAAGACGGCCCGTGGGACGTCCCCGATGCCTATAACCGGTACAACGGCGTCTTGAAGTACAGCCAGGGCGATGCCAGCGACGGGCTCAGCATCACCGGCCTGGGTTACCACGGCGAATGGAACGCGACCAATCAAATCGCGCGGCGGGCTGTTACCGAAGGCCTGATCGATCGCTTCGGGTCGTTGGACCCCAGCGACGGGGGGAACAGCCAGCAGTACACCGTCGTCGCGGAGGCTCACCATAAAGACGCCGACTCTTCCGACAACCTCCTGGCGTTCGCCAAGTGGTATGACATGGATCTGTTCAACGACTTCACGTACTTCCTGAACGACCCGGTTCGAGGGGACCAGTTCGAGCAGCAGGATCGCCGGTTCATTTCCGGCCTGCGCGCCAGCCATGAGTGGGCGACTCCGTTCGCCGGTTTCGAATCGCGGACGACCATCGGCCTCCAGGTCCGCAATGACGACGTCAACAACAGCCTGCATCTGACGCAACAGCGCCATCGATTTGAGACGGTCCGGGCGGACGACGTTTTGGAGACCAGCGCCGGCGTCTATATCGAAAACCGCACCCAGTGGGCGAAGAAGTTCCGCACCGAAGCGAGCGTTCGAGGGGACTTCTACAATTTCGACGTGAGCAGCAACCTGGCCGCCAATTCCGGCAACCTCGACACCGGCATTGTGAGCCCTAAGGTCAACCTCATTTTCGGGCCCTGGTACGACACCGAGATTTACCTTAGCGGCGGGTACGGCTTCCACAGCAACGACGCTCGCGGCGTCACGACGACCGAAATCCCGAGCACGCTGGTGCCGACCGGCCGCGCGACGCCGCTCGTCCGGGCCAAGGGGGCCGAAGTCGGCGTGCGGACGAGCATTGTCCCGAACCTCAAGACCACCGTCTCACTGTGGGGCCTCGACCTTAACTCCGAGGAGGTCTTCGGCGGCGATACGGCGGAGACCGTCCCCGGCGCCCCCAGCCGCCGCTACGGGATCGAGATGTCCAACTTCTACGAGCCGACGCCCTACCTGACGCTGGACGCGGACTATTCGATCTCCCATGCCAAGTTCCGGGGGTTCAACCCCCCGGGGCCGTACGTCCCGGAATCGATCACCAGCGTCCTTGAGACGGGGGTCACCGTGCATGACCTGCCGGACTTGAAAGGGTTCTTCGGCGGCGTCCGGCTGCGGTATTTTGGCCCACGGCCCCTGATCGAAGACAACAGCGTCAAGTCGAATTCCTCGACGCTGGTGGACGCGCAGGTCGGCTATCAGATCAATGAAACGTGGACGCTGAAGGCGGATTTCCTCAACCTGTTCAACACGAAGACGGACGACATCGAGTATTACTACGCGTCGCGGCTCAAAGGGGAACCGCCGTCCGGCGTGAATGACATCCACTTGCACCCGGCGGAGCCGTTCCAGGTTCGCGTCGGTTTGACCGCGCGGTTTTAGAAGTGCTCAAGCGTTGTGCGTGAGTGATAACATCCTTTCACAACAGCCGATGCCCCCAGACGCCCTAGAGCTTCGTCTCGACCCCATCGGCCAATGCGCTGGCGATCGGGTCGGCGATGGGGAGGAAGGCGGGTCGGCGGATCAGCCATACGCGCCCCGCCCCGAGCCGACTGAGCTACCCGTCGAGGCACCGCGCGACGCGATCGACGATGAACGACCGGAGGGGGACGACGACTGCGTTCCCGGCCTTGATGCGGCCCTTTACCCCGCCGATCGCCGCGGCCGACGCCCGCGTCGCGCGGAGCGGCTGTTGTTTCTTCATGCCTTCGCTTTGGCGGTGATCGTTCACGGCGCCGTCCTCGGTTCCACCTACGCGCTCGTTCGCCTTGGATTGATCGCGCTGCCGGCCGTCCATGTTGATCGCGACGACCAAAGCACTAACCGCACCGTGGGCTTTGAACTCGTGCATGAGACGACGCCGCCCGGTGAGCGTGTGGCGGCGGACCTCCCGCCGCTCCCGCACAGCCCCGTCGAGTCACCGCTGGCGCCGGCCCCCGCCGAGCCGCCCGCCGAGGAGACAACGGAAGCAGCGGTCCCTGCTCCGTTGCCGCCCAGACCAGACGAGACGGGAGCGACCGAGCCGCCCGACCGGCAGTCGGTCGCGGCCGGCGGCACCGCTCCGCTGCTCGAACAGGCGTTCCCCCATCAGCCTCGCAGCTTGAGAGCCCCCGAGCGGGCCGGCCCGACGACAAGCCCGGCATCAATCGAGCCTGCGGCGGCCCCGGCCCCGGCGCGGCATGTGGCGACAGCGGCGCATGTCGCGAAGCGCGGCGGTGGCAAGACCGCACGCGGCCGCGACCGCGGTGGCGAGTTCGACAGCCGCGGGCTCCCGGTCCCTGAATACCCGGCGGAATCCGACCGGCGCGGTGAAGAAGGGTCAGTTGACATAAGCGTAGAGGTTCTGGGCGATGGGAGCGTCGGCGGAACGACAGTGACTAAGAGTTCGGGCTACAAGCGCCTGGATGAAGCCGCGGCGGCCGCCGGCGCAAGGCGACCTTCGAGCCGGCGACGCTCGACGGCGTGCCGATCGTTGGCCGACTGACGATCCCTTATGAGTTCATCCGCAAGAGCAGGCGTTGAGACCCATTCCCATGAATCAATGCGGCCGCCCGCACGGGCTCCCGAAGATCCTGAAGGCGGCGACCCAGGCTCGGCATGTTAGCGTTCGACAAACCGTTTGTGGGAAGCGTCGCGGATCGGTAGAGATGCCGTCCCAAAGTCAGGACGGAGTCACGAGATGAGCACTATGTCAGGGCCGGCGGCGCCGACGGTTGCGCCGCCGCGCGGCGGCGGGTTGTTTCAGCGGCCGATGATCGTCGAAGAGGAGTCGCGGGATTGGTCGTCGTGGCTGGCGGCCGCGTTGCTTGCGATCGTGACGCTCTACGCGCTCGGCGGCGTCGCGCACTGTAAGTTCATTAACTACAGCGATCTTGAGTTCATCGTCAATAACCCGTCGGTGCGGCCGGGGCTGACGTCGGATGGGATCGCAAACGCTTTCCAGTTCGGCACCGACGGCTACGCGGCGCCGGTCGGGACGCTGTCGCTGATGATCGACACCGAGATCTTCGGCACCAACGACATGGTCACCCATGTCATCAACCTGCTGATCCACACCGCCAACGTGGTGCTTCTTTTCGCGGTGCTGTTGCGATGGACGGGATCGACATGGCGGAGCGCCGGCTGTGCGCTGCTTTTCGCCGTCCACCCGCTGCGCCTCGTGTCGGTCGCGTGGGCGTTCGAACGGAAAGACCTTCTCGCCCTGTTCTTCGGGCTTTTGTCACTTCTCTGTTACACGGGCTACGCCCGCGCGGCGCGCAGCGCGATCGCCAGCTACCTTTTGGCCTGCATCTTCTTTGCACTGAGCCTGGGCGCCAGCCCCTTGATGATCGGCCTTCCCATCCTGCTGATCGCCCTCGACTATTGGCCCAGGAGGAACCCGAAGCAGGGTACGCCGGCCACGGCGCTTGCAGCCGCGTCTGTTGACACGCCGGCCGGCGCGGCTCCGGCGACAGGCCCGCGGCCGCCGCGTCGGAGCATCCTGCCGAAGCTTCCGTTCGTCGCCATTTCGATCGTCCCGATTATCCTGACGGCGCTCGCCTCCCCCGACCCCAATGCGCCGCCTTTGACCGCCCGATCCATCGTCGCCTACACGCCGGATTCACAGGTCGCGGCTTCGGGCGGGCGGGAAGCGTCGGACGGCGCTTCGATCGTCAACAGCCCTGCCCCGTCCGAGCAAGCCCCGGCGACGCCGACGCCTTCGACGGCGACCTCGCCGGCCACCACTCCGGCCGCCACGCTCCCTACCGACGCGACTGCCGCGACCGGCCTCGGCGGGCCGGCGTTCCAGGCTGGCCCCGCACCATCGCTGATTGCGATGCTGCCGGAGGTGCCGGTGGCGTATGTCCGCTACCTTGGCAGAACGTTCTGGCCGACCCGTCTGGCCCTGAACTACCCGCGGCCGCTGGGGTATCCCGGCAGCGGCCGCACGCTCACGGCGGTGGCGATCCTGGCCGCCGTGACGCTCTGCGTGAGCTTCCGCGCGCGGGCGTGGCCGTGGCTGGCGATCGGCTGGACGTGGTATCTGCTTGGCCCGATCGCGGGGCTCACCAGCCTGAATCTTTCCGAACAGACGCTTCCCGATCAGGCCAGCTACTTCGGGGCGATCGGCCTGGGCGTGATGGTCATCTGGTCGATCCCGCACGGCCGCGTCTTCGCGTGGGTGGGCGGGGTCGCCGCGATGGTCGTCGCAGGGCTCCTCGCGTACTCGGCCGGCGAGCAGGTTCAGAACTGGGCGAACAGCGTGACAGTCGCGCGGCGGGCGCTCGACGTCTCCGGCCCCAGCCGCGGCAACTCCATTCACCTTGGCGCCGCGCTCTACCAGGAGAAGCGGCCGGAAGAGGCAATCACCGCGTTCCGGCGCGCCATTCAGTGCGACCCGCGGCAGCCCGCCACCTATCGGCGCGTCGCGGCCGTTCTCCGCGAGCTGCGGCGTCCGAAGGAAGCGCTCGCCGAATGCGATCGCGGCCTCGCCTATGCCGCGTCAAGAGATGCGCAGACGTCGGGGCTCTGGCTGGAGCGGGCGCGCAGCCTCGGCCGGCTCGGCCGCTACGACGATGCGATCAGATCCTGCCAGAGCGCCCTGGACCTGGATTCGGCTAACGCCGACGCCCACGACGAGATGGGCGTCCAGCTCGTCCGGCTCGCCCGCCGGGATGAGGCTGTGAAGCAGTTCGAAGCCGCGTTAAGGATCAATCCCGACAACCCGACCTATTCCGCTCATCTCGATCATGCCATGCGGGCGGTCGGTCGCGGCGCGGAGCTGGAGTGAGCGGCGGGCAGAATTGAGATCAAGGAGATCAACGGATAGACCGTGGCATGTGCGGCAGGAAGCGAGCGCCTTAGAAAGCCTTCCGCTGCCTCGCGGTCGGGATGTTGAGGATCTTGCGATACTTCGCGACCGTGCGGCGGGCGAGCTCGATCCCCTGTTCCTTGAGCTTCAGGACGATCTCGTCGTCGTTGAGGGGGTTTTTCTTGTCTTCGTTGTCGATGATCCCCTTTAGCTTCTCCTTGACGGCGTCCCAGCTCATGTCTTCGCCTTCGGCGCTGGTGGTGCCTTGCGAGAAGAATCGGCGGAGGGGGAAGACGCCGCGCGGGGTCTGGATCCACTTTTCGGAGACCGCCCGGCTGACCGTAGCGACGTGAATCCCGAGCTGGTCGGCGACGTGGATCATCGGCAGCGGCTTGAGGAACTCGGGGCCTTTGTCGAAGAACTCGCGCTGGGCGTCAACGACGGCCCGGATGACGCGGATGATCGTGCTCTTGCGCTGCTCGATGCTCTCCAGCAGCCAGCGGGCGTTGCGGACGTTGTTGGCCAGGAACTCGCGCGTCTTCTTGTCCTTCGACTTGTCCTTCAGCCACTTGCGATACATCCCGCTGATGAACAGGTTCGGGGCCGGGTCGTTGGTCATCTCGATCTCGTACGAGTCTTTTTCCTCGTCGTAGTAGATGATCGCGTCGGGCGTGATGGGCGGGGCGTCTTCGCCGCCGACCTGCTTGCCCGGGTAGGGGTGAAGGCGGCCGAGCCGCTTGACGGCCGCCTGGATCTCGTCGATCGGGCGGCCGAGCTTGCGGCTGATCTGCGGGTAGCGATTCATCTCAAGGTCTTTGAGATGGTTCGTGACCAGCGACCGCTCGAGCTCGAAATCGTGCCCCTCGGACGCCTCGCCTTCGTCATTCTCCAGCGTCGTGAGTTGAATCAGGAAGCATTCTTGGAGATTTCGCGCCCCGATGCCGGATGGCTCGAGCGTCTGGACGAGCGCTAACGCCTCCTGAAGGTCAAGGAGCGTGAGCGGCTGCTTGGACTCTTTCTGAATCTGTTCCAGCTCGACCCGCAGATACCCTTCGGGGTCCAGGTAATTGATGATCAGCCTCACCGGCCTTGCGAACGGGCGTGGAGCATTCGACGAACGCCCATTCGCCCATGAGGTGCTCGGAGAGCGTCTCTCCCCGGGCGGCGGTGTTGTTCATCGCGTCGAGCTTTTTGTCCCGCTCTCCATCGTATGAGGCCGCCTGGCGATAGTTAGACCGCTCGTTGGTATTGAAGTCTTCGTTCTCCAGGTACTCGCTTAGCTTGGAGAGGCGATCGAAGTCTTCGGCCTGGCTGGCATCTTCCTTCACGACCAGCGCGCGCTCGTTCTCGGAGAAGTCCTGCGCGGCGGCCGGGGCCTCGGGAGCGTCGGCGATCACATCCGCCTCGCTCTCGCCTTCCCGGAATTCGAGCACCGGGTTGCTCTGCAACTCCTGCTCGATCCGCTCCTCCAGTGCCTGAAGCGGCAACTGAAGGATCTCCATGCTTTGGATCATGCGCGGCGTGAGCAGCGTACGCATTTCCGGACGCATTGAGAGTGACTGACTTAACTGCATAGCTCTGACCTGGTTAGCTTGCACACCCCGAACAAATGACGTCTACGCAAAAAAACGGTATGCAATTTGCTGCTGTCGAATCTTAGCACCGGGCTGGGGCGGGGGCAACCGACAAATCGGCGCGGAAAAAACACTTTTCGATCCTGGCGGCGCACGGGCCGATCGCGGCAGTCCGGCCTCAACCCGGTATCCCATCGGCCGCAGTCAGATGCAAGCCGCTTTCAAAAGCGTTCGCCGCTCCTAGAATGAAGCGTCATGGCCCCACTCGTGGAAATGAGATCGGTGGACTTCTCTTACGGGTCTGGCGGGCCTTCGGGGACGCACAAAATCCTTCGGGACATCAATCTCACCGTCGATCCGGGCAGCACCCTCGGCTTGATTGGGCCCAATGGCGGCGGAAAGACAACCCTCCTGCGGCTGCTGCTGGGGTTACTCGAGCCCACCCATGGCACGATCCGTGTGGACGGGCTGCGGCCGGCCAAAGCCATCCGCCGCGGTGACCTCATCGGCTACCTCCCGCAGCGCCGCCGAAGCGGTGGCAATTTCCCCCTGAGCGTACGGCAGGTCGTGCGTCTGGGCCTGGCCGGCAAGACCGGGATGCTTCGCGCGTTCAGTCGCGAAGACCTCGCCTTTGTCGATTCGCTGCTGGAGCGCGTGGGTGTCGCCGATGTGGCGGACCGGCCGATCGGCGAATTGTCCGGCGGGCAGCTCCAGCGGGCTTACATCGCCCGCTCGCTCGCCCCGCGCCCGCGGCTGCTTCTCCTGGACGAGCCGACCACGGGGATCGACCGCGGCGGCCAGCAGCGTTTCATCGAGTTCCTCGCCGGCTTGAAGAACGACCTCCAATTGACCGTCGTTTTCGTCAGCCACGACCTGCGCGGTGTCGGCGATCAGCGATCGGATCGCCTGCCTGGACAGCGTTCTCCACTATCACGACGTCCCGGATCACCTTCCGGCCGACCTGGTCTACCGCCTCTTCGCCTGTGACCTGGAGGCAATGGGGATCAAGGCCGGCCACGTCTGCACGCACGGGCTTCCGCTGGCCGCCCCGAGCTCCGCGAGCGCCGGCCCGAGCGTGTTCCCTTTGCCCGACGGCCCATTGGACGGCGGGCATTCGGCGTGCGGCGAACCCCGCACCGATGCGCACCCCCCAACCCGCCTCGCACACACCGGAGCGGCGGCCGCCAGGTAAACCAGCCGCCGACCCGCGCCCGTGAGGACGTGCTGACGCCAACCTTCATGCTTCACCTGGCCCCATTCATCACCGCCATTGCGATGGCCGCGGCCTGCGCGACGCTGTCGGTATTCGTGGTCTCCCGCCGCTGGGCCTTTATTGGGGAGGGAATCAGCCACAGCGGCTTCGGCGGCGCGGGGACGGCCTGGTTCCTGGCCGCTCTGCTCCCCGCGGGGTCGGTGTTCGACCTTCCGTGGGCGCCCTATTTCGGGGTGATCGTCTTTTCCCTCGCCACCGCCATGGCGATCGGCTGGCTGACGCGCGGGCCTGGCGTGAGCAACGACACGGCGATCGGCATCTTCATGGTCGCGTCGTTCGCGTGGGGCGTTGTCGCCCAGAGCGTCTACCGGGCGCGGCGGGGCATGGAGCCGGTCGGCTGGGCGGTCTTCGTCTTTGGGGACGTGCGGGACGTCTCCCCCGCATTCATGATGGCATCGGTGGCCGTCTGCGCCGCCGTCGTGACGACCGTCATCCTGCTGAACAAGGAGATCATCTTTTACTGCTTCGACGCCTCAATGGCCGAGGCGTCCGGCGTGCAGGTGGGGTTCATCCATTACCTGATGATGCTGCTGATCTCGATCACCATCATCATCGGGGCGCGGATCGTCGGGACGGTGCTTGTCACCGCGCTGCTCGTCCTGCCGGGGGCGACGGCGCTGATGCTCTCGCGCCGACTGGCGACGGCCGTGGCTTCGGCGGCCGCCGTCGCGCTGGTGGGGACGCTGGCCGGGCTCACGCTCAATCGGGCGTGCCCATCCTCCCGACGGGCCCGACCATCGTCCTTAGCCTGTTCGTCATTTTCGCGGCCGCCGGGCTCTTTACGCGGCTGCGCCGACGGGCGCTGGCGGGCCGATGAGGGAGCGGCCGCCTTCATTAAAGGCCGCGGTCGGCGCCGGATGGACCGTCGAATCACCCTTCCCTTCCGGATTCGCGGGGAAGTATCGCTTCAGCGACAAGAACGGCTTCTCGAGCACGTGCCACGAGAGCCACGCGGCCGCCATGGAGAGGGTCACGCACGCGAGGTAGCGGCCCACCGGCCCGACTGACGCCGCGGGGAACAGTTGATCGAGCGTCCGATAGAGAAGGTAGTGGAGCACGTACGCGCCGTAGCTGTACTTCCCCACCCAAGGCAGCAGGCCACCCGTCAGGAAACGCCAGGGCCGGCCCCTGATCGTCAGGAGAATCACCCCGGCGAAGAATGCGGCGATGACTGATCGTCCCAGGACGTCCATCACAGGGTCGGCGATGAACGTCGGTGCGAAGAGTGTCGCCGCCGCTCCGATCAGCAGGCCGCCGACCCGTGCCAGCCGGCTCGCCGCGGCTTGATCCGGCCACATCGCGCCGCCAAGCGTCCGCCGCGTCAGTGCGATCAATGCGCCGGCCGCGAAAGCGTCGGCGCGGCACGGCATCAGGGTGGAGGCGGCGTAGTTGTTGCCGTCGATCGCCACCCAGTACCATCGCAGCGCGGGCGACAGGACGATCGCGGCGATGCACGCGGCAACGAGCGTCCGGCGGCGACAGAAGTAAATCACCAGCGGCCACACAAGATAAAACTGTTCCTCGACCGCCAGCGACCAGAAGTGATTCAGGGTCAGGAGCTTGAAGCCCAGCACCCAACCACCCCGGGCGATCGGGATATTCGCAAGGTGAAGCCATAGCCAGGGAGCGACGTCTCGTAAGTGCGATTGGTCCCCGCTGTCGCCAAAGGCCCGCAGCGCGATCACGGCGCCGGCCAGCGCCGCGTAGTATAGGGGAAAGATGCGCAGTGCCCGCCGCGCATAAAAATGCCCGAAGTACCGCGCCCGACCGGACGCGGTCGGTAACGCGTCGCCGCCCGTTTTAGCCGAAAGCAAATTGCCGGTGATGAGAAAGCCGGACAGAACGAAGAACAGATCAACGCCGACCCACCCCGCGTTGCAAGCGTTATGCGCCAGCCGCGGCCACCCCTCCGACACCGGCGGCGGCGCATGGGGCCGAAAGTGAGACCACATGACCGCGAGGATCGCCACTCCGCGCAAGCCGTCGAGCCCCGCGATATGCGGCCGCTCCGAGGAAGCGGGCCGCGGGATGATGGCCTCACCGTGCTTCATGGGTCAGTCCGGCCGAGCGTTGATCAAGCCAGCGGCCGTCTCTCGCTCCATCGCGCTATCGGAATAAGCGGGGGCAGGCTGAACGTGCGATGCCGCCTACCGGAGCGGACGAATGTGCTTTGCGATCTCCTTGGAATCCGCCTTCGAACATCCGACCGCGCTCGACGTCGATCGCCATGCGGCAGCCGCGGTGTTTACTTTTTCGACGATGCGACGCGCTTCCAACGGATCGATCGCAACCTGCTCCGCCAGCCGCAGGCAGTGTGACAGCGTCGGTTCACGCCCTTCGCCATCAACGGTCATCGTGTGCTCACCGCCTGGGCCGCGCGAGAACGTGAGGTCGTACGCCGGCGAGAGCGACCACGCCCCATCATCAGCCATGACGAAAGCGAAGTTCTTTGTGTGGTCGTCACGATTGTGCATCACGATGTTGAAGACCATCTGTTGAAATGCCCGAGCAACGTCATTTGAGTTTCGCGTCAACGCACCCGTCGCTCGAAGCAGGTCCGAATAGTCGTTCGAGGGGAGCCTGAAGTTGAGGTGGAGCAGGTTGGCCAGAGTCTGGACATGATATCGACGGTTACCGGACGACCGATCGAAACGTTTGACAGCGAAGAAACGCTTTGAGCGGGAGACCGAGATCAATCGTCGCTGTGGGGTTAGGAGGCCCGCGGCAGTCGCAATCTCACCAAAAGCGTACTCGACGGCAGACGCCCGTACCCCCTCGTCGTGAGCGGGGAACTTGAGCAGCCAGTGCTCAAACCCTTCAGGCACATCTAATTCACCGGACAGCACTTCATTCCCGCGCAGGCCCACCAGGACCTTTGGCCGAGCGCCGGCGGGGGACCCTCCCGCCGCCAGGAGCGCCGGAAGGACCTTTGAGGGCGACCCACTCAGGACCTTGTCAACGTTCAGTGCAAGCTCGGCAAGGTCAAGCGGCCGACGCCCATGCTCCGCCTCGAGCGGCGGGTAGTACGTCAGAGCTCCCATGCCGGAGCGTCCAATGTATTGGAGCCGATCGAGCGGCGATGTGGCGGCCGGATCACGCCCGGCGGCCCGTAGCCGTCGATCCATCAGGAGTCGGCCCCAGCCATCGGGAAGCGAGTCGTCGAACAGGCCGGGGATCGGGCCAAAGGCGCGGTCGGCGTGCTCGATCAAGCCCGGCCGGGGGGGAAGCTTGAATGGGGACAAGTTGAGGCCGGTCCGCAGGAAGACGGTGTCAAATTGAAAGAACGCCCTTCGATCCTGCTCGGCCAATAGGCCGACGCGAAGCGACTCCCCAACGCGGCGTTCGAGGAACACCTCCAATTCCTTCATTTTGAGCCCCGTTTTCGACGCAGCGTCGCAGTGAGTCGGGCGAGTTCTTCCATCGTCCGCGCCGGCGGGGGGTCGAAAAGCGCGCTGAATTCTTCCATTCGACCCAAGGCGAAGGACAGGCGCAGAAGGCCCCTGAACGAGATAAGCCCCGTTCGCTCAAAACGCCGAAGCGACGCAAGCGTCACGCCGGATCGTTCCGCAAGGGTCGCCTGAGTCCAGCCGACGGCGAGGCGCAATTGTCGGGCGCGATCAGCCACCTGCCGTTCAACATCCGGCACTGAGTCGAGCGACAACGGCAATTGGCTCGTCAGATGCGGGTCCGTCATAACTGATAATATATCGACACTTACTCGGCGTTACACATCGTTATCGCTAACATATTGTCAAAGACGCGGCGTGGCGCGGGTCTGGATCGTCGCCACAAAAATGACTCCGGCTTGCCGTCGGACCTCAAGCCCGCCCGGGAAATGGCGGCGCGGCGGGGTCGCGGCGTCGGCGGCCATTTCGATCAGGTGGTCGGCCGCGTGCGGCGCGCGGTCGAGCAGGTCGGGCCGAACGCCGCGGCCGATGAGCCAGCGGCGGGCGCTTTCCCGGGCCAGGAGGGTCGGGAGCGACGCGAGATCGTTAACGGCAAATCGGTCGGGCAAGCTTGGGGACGATGTGGCGACCCATTCGCGGAGGGCGCGGCAGGCGGCCGCCAGGTTGACAAGATGCGCGGCCACGCCGGGTCGCGCGGCGAGCTCGCGGCGGGCGCGATTGCGCAGGAAGGCGTCGGTCGCGTTGCTCGCGTCCTCGCGCCAGACCTCTCCGCGAGCGACAAGGTATCGGCGCAGTTCCGTTCTCGGGACTTGCAGCAATGGGCGAACGATGCGAACGCCCTCGACGCAAGCATCCGGGGCGATCCCACAGAGCCCGGCGTAGCCAGAGCCGCGAAGCAGCCGCTCAAAGACAGTCTCCGCCTGGTCGTCGAAATGGTGGGCGAGCAACACGCCCGCAAGCCCGTGCGCGGCGGCCGCGTGACGGAATAGCGCGAGCCGCAGCCGCCGATACCGTGCCGATGGATTGCTTTCGCGTGCCATCAGTCCCGGAAGCCGCTCGACCTCCGACTTTGGAGCGATCGTGCAAGGCAGGCCCAGGCGTTCGGCGAGGGAAGCGACGAACTGGGCGTCAGCCCGGCTCTCCTCGCCGCGGGTTTCATGGTCGAGGTGGACGACGTGAAGGGCCATCTCCGCACCGGCAAGCGATCGCTCGTGAAGGAGCAATAGCAGCGCAACGCTGTCGGCCCCGCCACTGACGCCGACCGCCCACCGCCCGCCCGGGACCCTTGCCGCGGCCGACCGAAGCGCCAGGAACAGTTCGTGCGTGGCGACGTCACCCATCACTCAAGCGTACCGATTCCCCGCGAAAGGCCCAATCGGCCTTCCCGTCAAGACGACGAGGGCAAGGCGGCATCGCGGATTCCTGTAGCAGGCACACTCCGTGTGCCGTCGCCCGGCTGGAGCGGGCGCAACGCGCCAACCTCAGGTATAGATCCGCCCCTTGATTCGACAGGCTGTCCGGCAATCCCACCCGACTCGATTCCCGGCTTCGGCACACGGAGTGTGCCTGCTATATCATGCAGCGGCGGGCGAAACCCGCCGGTCTCGGCCGAAGGAATCACAAGGTCACTTCTCGTGCAGCTTCACGGCCAGGATTGGAACGTTCACTTTGTGCCGGAGGGTGGAGATCGTCTCGCCGCGCAAGACGTCCGATACGCCGCGATGCCCGTGGCCGCCCATCACGACGAAATCGACCTTCTCCTGTTTCGCCAGCCTCGCCAGTTCCCTGGATACCGGCCCATACCCGAGCACCGCCCGAACCGACGGCACGCCGTCCTTCTCCAGCGGCTCGCGAAGGGCATCGGCCAGTTGGCGCAGGTAGCGGTCGTCGTGCCGCGATTCGGCGTCGCCCGCATGGTCGCCATACCACTGGCCGCCGACGCCTTCGACCACGTGCATGAGGACCAGGCTCGCCCGGTGCGCCCGGGCCAGGGCGATCGCCTCGGCGAGCATCTGGGCGTCGCTGTCGGAGGCGTCCAGGGCGACGCCGATCGTACTCAGATGGAGCGAATCGACCATCGCGGCCGCCGCCACTCGTTCCGCCGACGCGGACCGCGCCACCGCCACCGTCGCCTCGCGGCGGAAGGTCATCCAGATCAGCAGCCATGCCAGGGCCGCGATGGGCGGAATGACGGCCGCGTAAACCATCCACGCTCTGGAGCCCGCGTCGTCGGCCCAGCCGACGATGTTGGAATAGAGCAACTGCCCGTTGAGAAAGACGATGGCCGCGGTGACCAGCCACGCCACGGCCGCCCAGATCGGCCGATTGGCGAACGGCCCCATTCGCGTGCGGCTGCCGGTGAATTTCACCAGCGGGATGACGGCGAACGGGAGCTGCATGCTCAGAAGCACCTGGCTGAAGATCAGCAACTTAAAGGTAGCGCCGTCCCCCACGATCGCGATGACCGCGACGGCCGGCCCGATCGCCAGGACGCGGGTGATGAGCCGCCGCACCCACGGCCGCATGCGGAAGTGGAGGAAGCCCTCCATCGTGATCTGCCCGGCGAGCGTGCCGGTGATGGTCGAGCTTTGCCCCGCGCAGATCAGCGCGATCGCGAAGGCGGCCGGGGCCAGCCCGCCCAGAAGGTGCTTGAGAAGCCCATGGGCGTCTTCGATCCGCGTCACCGCCTGCCCCCGCGACCAGAACGTAGCGGCCGCCACGATCAGGATCGCCGCGTTGACGAAGAAAGCGAGATTGAGGGCGATGAACGAATCGAGAAAGTTAAACCGGCACGCCTGCCGAATCCCCCGCTCGCTCTTCTCCACGTTGCGACTCTGGACCAGGGCCGAATGGAGGTAGAGGTTGTGCGGCATGACCGTCGCCCCCAGAATGCCAATGGCGACGTAGAGGCTCTCGTCCGAACCGCCCAGCTTCGACGGAAGGAACCCGCTCGCCACGCCCGCCCAGTCCGGCTTGGAGAGGAAGATCTCCAGCACAAAGCACGCGCCGATCGTCCCCACCAGCGCAAGGATGAACCCCTCCATCTTGCGAATGCCCCAGGCTTGCATCGCCAGGAGCAGCAGCACGTCCAGCCCCGTGAGGACCACCGCCCAAAGGATCGGCACCCCGTGCCCGGAGAACATCCCCATCTGGGCCGTCAGAAGGTTTAGCCCGATCGCCGTCCCCAGCACCTCCGCAAGGTCGCAGGCGGCGATCGCGATTTCGCAAAGGATGAACAGCGACCACCGCGAGACCGGCCCGTACGCGTCCCGGCACGCCTGCGCCAGATCGCGGCCGGTCACCAGCCCCAGCCGGGCGCTGAGGGTCTGCAAGAGCACCGCCATCAGGTTGCTCATCAGCAGCACCCAGATGAGCCGATACCCGAAGCGGCTGCCCCCCTCAATGTCTGTCGCCCAATTCCCCGGGTCCATATACCCGACCGAAACCAGGTATGCCGGCCCTGCGAACGCGACCAGCCGCCCCCACCAGTGGCCGCGGGGGATGGATACCGTCCGGTGAACCTCTTCCATCGACGAATGCGGCGCCCCGCCCCAGGCTCCATAACCCGGTGTATTGGCGTCAGATGGAGGGCGGTCAGAGGATGCGGAAGCGGCGGGGTCGAGCGTCATCGGAAAAACCTATTTTGATTAATCAAAATCAGGGTAGTATAGGTGTCGGCGTTTTGTCAACCGAGCGCCCAAAGAGTAAAGTAACGGCCCGACATCGCTCCGTGGGCCCCCGCCGATCGTGAACATGCCGAGCAGCACCGTCGAAAACTACGTCAAGCAGCTCTACCTGGAGCAGCAGCACGCGCCGGATCGGCTGGTCTCGATGGGCCGCCTGGCGTGCGCGATGGGCGTCGTGCCCGGCACGGCGACGACGATGGTGAAGGCGCTATGCGATTCGGGCCTGGTTGAGTACGAGCCGCGTGGCGGGACCCGTCTCACCCGCGGCGGCGAGAAGCTGGCCCTCCACGTCCTGCGACGCCATCGGCTGCTCGAGTTGTTCCTCGTTCGGCGCTCGGGCTTGACTGGTCCGAGGTCCACGCCGAGGCGGAAGAGCTGGAGCACGCGATCTCCGAAAAGGTGCTGGAGAAGATCGACCTGTTCCTGGATCACCCCAGCGTGGACCCTCACGGCGACCCAATTCCCTCGGCCGCCGGCGAGCTGCGAAACGGCACGCGCGTCTCCAGCCTGGCCGAGTGCCCGGCGGGCCAGCCCGTCCGAGTCGCCCGCGTGATCGATCAGGGCCCGGCCTTCCTCCAGTTCGTACACCGCTGCGGCCTGCTCCCTGGCGTCTCGCTCACGGTGGAGCTGCGCGACCCCGTCGCCGACGCCGTCCGGGTGCGTCCCCTCGGCCGCGAAGCCCTGACCCTCGGCACCGCGGCCGCCGCCAAGATTCTGGTGGAAGAGGCGAACAGCGCCCCCCACGCGAGCGAGCTTCAGTAGGGCACGCACGGCGTGCCGCCGGACGCCGACCCACGGGCGCGGACGCCGCTGGTTCGGCGGGCCCGCTCCGTCTTCGACGCGCAATGCGTCGCCGAATGATTCATGCGAAGGTAGCGTGAGCCGCAGTCGTCCGTTCCACCCGGAGGAAGCATGGAAACCTGCCTTGCCTGTTTTGCTGTTCGCTCGTTCGCACCCGCAATGTTCCTGTGGATCGCGCCGATCATCCTTGCCGGCTGCGAGGCCACGGTGTCGATGCCGCCGGCAACCCCCGTCTCCTCGGCCCGAAATGACTCTCTCGCCAAGTCGCCCGACACGCGCCCGTCAACCGAGCCTTTGGACCTTGTCGCCGACGGGGACGAGCCGGGCCCGGCGCAATGGAAGCAGATCTCGGAAATCCTCGGCCGGCCGGGAGAGTTGCGGAACCATGTCTACGTGGTGACGATCCCGCGCGATGACCTGACGGTGGCGATCGAAGGAATGCTCGTTCCGCCGGATGCGGGCCTGGTGACCACGCTCTATTTCTACGCCTGCTCGTGCGGCAAGATGAGCGTCGTCGGTCAGTTTTGCGTCACCGATTTCGAGGCCAACGACGTGATTGACGCCCTTCGCGGCCCCCAGCGCGACCCCAAGGGCGACCCGGCGGCCGCCAGCTTTGAGATCTCTTCCATGGCGCCGATCCTCCTCCACGTGCGCGAAACCCCCACCGCGATCCACTTCCACGGCGAAGGAAAGACCGCGCCCCTTGCCAAAACGATTCGCGAAGCCCTCCACTGGATGGGGGCCGAACGCATGGCGCCGGAGAAACCGGCCACGCTCCCGGACATCGACAGGAAGTAGGCGACGGAACGGGGCTCTCACGTTTCTTCGAAGGGAGCGAAAGGTAGGCCCCGTCGCACGGCTGAAGAGCCATGCGACGGGGCCTGCTGCGTGTCGGATTCGCGGTTTGGGGCGAGGCGATCAGTTAATCTTCGCGCCGCAGAAGGGACAGAACTTGGCGCTTGCGGGGATCTCTTTGCCGCATTCGCCGCAGAACTTTTTGCCGACCACGGTGCCCGCGGGGGCGTCGGGCGTCGCGGCGGCCGGTGTCGCGGCGGCCGGTGTCGCGGCGGCCGGTGTCGCGGGCGCAGGGGGCGTTGCCGGGGCGGCGGGGGCCGACGGCGCGACGGGCGTCGTCAACTCGCTGCTGGCGGCCTGCGGCGTCACGGCGGCGGGGGCCACATGCTCGTGGGCCGACGCCTCGGGCTTGGCCGACGCGGAGGTCGCCAGGAAACGGTCGATCCTGGGAAGGCTCTTCCGCAGGGCGTCGTCCAGCGCCATGCGGAGGATCTTGCCTTTGTCGTCGTTGCTGATCTGGATGTCGGCGTCTGATTCGGCGCTCGCGCCGAGAATGGCGATGCCGATCGCGTTGGCGGCGTCGCTGCGCTGGAACTCGCTGAAGTTGCTCACGACGACTTCGCCGCTGCTCGGGTCCACCAGGCGGATGTCAACGCCGGCCTCAGTGGTGACGCGGATGTCCTTCTTCTTGTAGTCAAAACCGCCGAGGTTCACGAGCCCGCCCACCTGGGCGACGCCCAGGCCAGACTTCTTATCCTCGCGCTTCACACGCAGGTTCGTGACGCGGCCGAGCAACAGGTAATCGACCCCGCGCACCTGGGCCGACTTGGCCATTTCGCCAGCCTTCACGATCCCTTCGAGGTTCTGCTCGTCGAGCAGCTTCTGGAGCTGCGCCCGCTCGATCACGCGGAAGCGGCCGCTGGCGTCGAGGAGGGACGTCATCTGGTCGGCGGCCAGAGCGTTCAACTCCGAGCCGTCGCTCCCGCCGAAGCTCCCGGCGGCCGCCTGGACGCTGAAGGGCGGGACGCCGACCCGCGGCGTCCGCGCGCCCGCGGGCGGCGGCGTATAGTTCCCAACGTGCGCCGTCATGGTATCCCGCTTGGCGGATTCGCTTGACGACGTGCAACCGAGTGTCGCGAGTCCGCCGAGGGCGGCCGCCACAAGGATGCGACCGGCCCGCTGCACAAAAGAACGCTTAACGAACTGCATAAACATACGAGGATCCTCCTTCGCGGCAGGGGCCGACCGGCAATCGCCGACCGAGCCCGCCGCTTGATATGGTTTCGCCCCGAGGGTGAAACCACCCTGACCCAACCGGGGCACGCGGGCTTCAGCCTCGTCTCACTTGGCTCGTCTAACATCAGCTCGCTTCGCGGCCGCATTGTCGGTTCCCGCCGGTGCGATAACAACAGGTTAAGACGCCGCACACCGGCCGACCCGATGCTCCGACCTAACCCGCATCACCCTTCATTACCCCGACAGCGAACCCCGCCTGCGCGGTCTCGCCTCGCAAGCATCTGAAGAAGGTAAGGTTATAAATCATCCGCGGAATCCGAACGGCATCGCTTCGGCATAGTGCTTCGGTCCGTTCCAGAATTGCGGGGCCGCACTGGAGCCGCCCACTATAGCAGGCACACTCCGTGTGCCGTCCGCCCCCGTCCGCCTATCTCCAGCGACGCCGCCGTGCGAGATCGCGGCCGACGTCACGTCGAACGTGCGCTACGACCGCGCCACCCCATCTCCACCCGTCGCTCAGATCCGGCAGACCGATCGAACCCTCCCCCGCGCGCCCGACGCCGCAGGCGCAACCTTGGGTGGAACGGACCACTCGTGGGCCGCTCCATCTGAATCAGCCGGCCCGCAATCTTGCCGGGAACGCACCACTAACCCGGGATTTTCTGACCGCATTTTGTGCAGAACTTGTCGGCCGCGTTGATCGGGTTGCCGCAGTGGGTGCAGAACTTCGGGCGCCCAGGCGACGCGGCCGGGCTGCCGGCGGAGGAGGGCTTGACGTCCCTTGCACCGGCCGGCGGTTCGGTCGCCGGGGCCAGCAGTTCGCGCGGAGATGTTGCGACGGAGGGTGACGCGGCGGAAGGCGCGTTGGCAGATGGCGCGGCGGCATCGCCATTGTTCATCTTCGTCGCGTCGAAGACGACGGCGGTCGTCGATCCCGTGTTGACCCAGAGCGGCTCGCGAAAGCTGTGATCGGAGAAGGCGGTCTCGAAGACGTACTTCCCTTCGGCAAGCGGCTTGGAGTCGCCGAACGCGCCCTGGGCGACGACCTTTCCCGAGGCATCCAGGACGCGGAACCCGCTGGGCGTGCGGAGGACGGCGGCGCGGAGGTCGCGGAGAAGCCCGGCCGGATCGCTCGCCGACCAGTAGTTGCCGCGGGCGGCGGCCGCCATCGCGCGAAGCTGCGCGCCCCAATCGTCGCGGCCGATGTCAAAGCCGACGATCTGGAGCGACGCTCCGCCCAACGCCCCGGCCGCCGCGACGGGGTCCTGCCGGGGCATGGTATCTTCGCCGCCGTCGGTCAACAGAATGATCGCGGTGGCCGGGTCGGCCCCCCGGGCCGCCGCCCCCAGCCCAAGGTCCGACGCCGCCTCATGCAGGCTCTTGGCCAGCGGTGTCTTGCCGCGTGCCCGAAGGGCCGCCAGGCGCGTTGCGACGAGGCGCCGGTCGAGGGGCCCGAGCGGGATCACCAGTTCGGTGTCGTCGTCGGAGCCGGGCTCGATGGAGCGCTTGCGGTGCCCGTAGGCGCGGAGGGCGAAGTCGGTGTTGTCCGGCAGCTCGGCGAGGATGGAACGAACGGCGTCGCGGGCGGCGTCGAACTTGGTCTTGCCGCCCACTTCTTCCAGCATCGACCCGGAGCAGTCGAGCACGAGATAGACGCGCGGCGCCGGACCCTGGGCGATGTTCGTCTTGAGGATGCCGTTGCCGCCATGGGCGCGCTCGGCCGTCAGCGTGGCCGTTCCGCGGGTCAGGAACAGGAGCGCAAAACTGGTGGCAAGCCCGGGGCGGCCGGGGTCATCCGCCTCGATCCAGGAGCCGTCTTTCCGCTGGGCGTTCACCAGGAAGGTCGCGCCCGCCGGATACCACTCGTGATCGCCGATGAACTCCGTCCCCAGCGTCCGCCCCACCCGTTCCAGCGAATAGAGGTAGTAGAAGTGGTAAGCCCCGCCGCCGGGGTTGGCCGTCACCGAGAAATGGTCCGCCAGCCAGGCCAGGCCCCGTTCGACCGCTTCATCCTCGGCCGGCGACTTTTCGCCAAGGTGATAGCGGCAGAGCGAGACGCCGAAGACGCCGGCGCAGGTCATGCTGCCGGAGCTGGCGCTGGTCGGGCCGACGTAGCCCCACGCGCCTTCATCCGACTGCCGTGCGCGGTAGAGGGCCAGCGTGTTCTTCCATGCTTCCGGCGGCACTTCGACGCCGGCGCGTGAGGCGGCATGGAGGCCGAGCAGGGCGTACTGCGCGAGCGAGTTGTCGCCGTCGTGATCCTCGCCCGGCCGGGTGACGCGGCCCCAATGTTCGGCCTTAGCGCCCGAGCCTTCCGGCGCTCGGCCGCCCCAGACCTGCAGCGGGCGTTCCTCGGCCGGGTCGCGAAGGGCGTTGGTGGGGAGGTTGGCCGTGTAGCCCCACGACCCTTTCACCGACTGGAGATTCGAAAATGTATCGAGCGGCGCGGCGGAGCTTGGGCTGGAAGGTGGAGTCGCCATAGGACTCGATCAGCATGCAGTAGATGCCTGCCGCGTAGGTGCCGAGGCTCTCGGGGACGATCCGACCGATGTAGGCCCGCAGCTCGGCGTCGAACTCCGGGAGGCGCCGATGAGCGCCGGCGTGTACCAGGGCCAGGCAGGCGAGGACGTCATACCCTTCGTTGTCGCCAAGCCGTTGATGCTTGCCGGCGTCTTCGCGGCTCCGGATGGTGCTCCAGAGGTAATCCGCGCCCCGGTCAATCGCCGCGGCGACCTGCTCGGCGGTGGCGCCGGGCGCGGCAAGGCCGCGGGGCGGCATCGGCTGCTTGGCGGTAACGCGCTTGGCCCCCTCCGGCGCCAACGCCTCCGCGGGGTGGGGCGCCGGCGTCCCTGCCGAAGCGGGCGGCTGATCGACGGAAGGTGGTTTCGCGACGGCGGGGGGTTTCGCGACGGCGGGTGTCGGCACGATCGAGGGACCGGGAAGCGACGCCATGGCGGGCCCGGTTGCCATCGGCGCTGGCGGCTCGGGCGGCGGCGATGTCGCCGGCGGGGCCGACCGGGTCGCCAATGAATCGGCCGGCGCGACCGCGGTCGATGTTGACGGCCTTGCGGGGATCGGCGACCGCGGGCCCACGGTGGCGACGGCGGGCATGGTCGGGTACGCGGCGAGGAGCTTCAGCATCGCCGCGTCTTCCGGTGTGTCGGGCCCCACTTCGATCGAGCGCGGCGGGGCGGCCCCGGTCGCGGCGAGCGACAGCTCGGCGATGCCCTTTCCATGCTCTTCGGCCGCCGCGATGGGCACCGTCAGCCCGCGCGGCAGCCGCGCCGGGCGAATGCCGCCGACGCCGATCGCTCTCAGATCGGCGCCAAATCGCCCGGCCATGGCTCGAGCCCCCGTGGCCGTCCCATAGTAAAGCAGCACCACTTCATCCGACTCCGCCCTTGCTTTGGGCAGCCATTCGGCCAGTGCGTCGGCCGGGGGGCGGATCGTCACACCGGACAGCTCTTCGCGCAGATGGGGCAGCACGTCGTAGCCGGCCGGGGGTTCGGTGATACCGATGAGGGCCGTCCTGCGGCCGCCGACGATCTTGACCACGTATGGCCGCGTCAGCGGCTTGCCGGTGGTGTCGTCGATGAGATTCGCCGAGACGGGTGAAAACTTCGCGCCCGCCAGCGCCGCGAGCAGCGGCCCTTTTCCCATCCGCAGGTCGCGGTAGGAGAGGTTCGCGGCGTCGTAGCCGAGCGCGTCGTACGCGGCGACCATTCCCTTGCCCTCGCCGGCGAGGGTGTCGGCGCCGACCAGGAAGTTCCCGGCGTCGAGCAGAAGCACGGGGCCGCCCGCGGCGCCGGCGCGGAGCGATGCGACGGCCGAAGCGCAGCGCGCCAAGCCCCCAAGGCCGACGCCCGCCGGGCAGTTGCGACAGGGGCCGACTTCGCCTTCGGTATCGGCGGTCAGCAGGATCCGCGTTGCGGGTGTTTCAGCGGCCGCCGCCATCGCCGGGGCGAGCGTCGCACCGAGCAGCACCACACACAGGAGCCGAACGTGATTTTTCATGCGCAGGCTCGTTGTTTACTGGCCGCCGAAGTACCCGCCGGCGGCGCCGGCGAGGGAAAGGATGTCCGCGAAGACGCCGACCACTCCGGCGACGCCCGACGCCGTCATCCCCGCCGACGACAACCCCGCGCCGATGAGATTGCTGGCTGCCCCCATGGCGCCGGCCGCCGCGCAGGCGACGACCAGCGCAACCTTCGCCCCGGCGGCGATTTTGGCGGTCATGATGCCCAGCACGCAGAAGGACATCGCGGCGTAGCTAAGGATCGCGCGGAGGATCCCCGCCGTCTCCACCGTGCTCACGCCCCACCCCTGCTGGCCGATGCCAAGGCACTGGCCGGTGTGCGGGTCAATGCGCCACCACCCGGCCGCCGGCGCGACGGAAGCCGATGCGCCCGGCCCCGGTGTGATCGGCTGCCGCGGGGCGACGACCGTCAGGCCGGAGCGGAGGTCGGCGGCGATCCGCGCCTTTAAGTCGTTGGGCAGGCCGGCGGGGAGTTTGGGCAGGTCCGCGGGCCCGCGAAGGGTGACCCAGTCATTCGCGCCAGCGCCGGCGAACAGCTCCGACGTGTTCTCAACCTTCGCACATCCACCCAACAGAAGCCCCTCGGCGCTGGTGTCCCAGACGCCCTGTTCGAGCCGGGTGAGGAACGGGTCAACTCCGGCGCCCGGACGTACCGCGACGGGGTTGTGGACGATGTCGAACCCGCGGCATGCGGTGACCGAAAGGCGCGCCGGCGCGTCCGCCGCCGCCGGCCGCACCCGGACGAACCGGTGCGCCGCGAAGACGTTGGGGCGATCAATATACACGTCGCCCGCGAGCCGATTGGCCTGGCCCCGCGCGACGGCAAACCCATGCAGTTCGCCGGGGCCGGGCGTGAGCTTGCCGATCAGCTCATTGACGCGGTCGCCGTTCATCTGTCCGGCGGGGGCCAGGAGGCTCCGCAACGCGGCTCGGTTCGACAGGGCGATCGTCGCCGAGAGGTGGGCGACGAACTGCGGCGAAAGCTGGCAGGGGCAGATCAGGATCTCGCCGCCGCCAAGCAGGTCCAGCCCGCGCTCCAGCCGCGCTGGATCCGTGAGCGTGAACGCCGGGGCGCCGGCCGCGCGGGCGGCCGGCCCGATCAGGTCAAACACCTGGCGGCGGAGGGTGACCGGCGCGTTCCCGTCGGGGGATCGCACCTGATACTCGATCCACTCCGCCGTCAAATGCGTCGGCCGCTCCACTTTGACGTTTTCATCGGGCGACAGTGCGTCGATCGCCTTCCCCAGGGCGCCCGCCTTGGCCCCAAGGCCGGCGAGGGCGTCGAGGTTCGCCTTCGCCGTCACCCGGCCTTCGGTGTCGAAGCTGCCCTGGTAGATCGCGGGGGCCGAGCCGACGCTCAGCATGGGGCCCATGTCTTCTCGTCCGTCGCGGCCTTTTGAATTTGTTCGCCCGCGTCGGAGGCCGTTGGGCTCATGGCGCTGGGCCAGTTCATCGGCATGTGGTCGAGGCGGATCGACTGACCGACGGCTTCCGCCGATCGAAACGTATGCGACAGCACCGTCTGTTCGCTGAGCGCGCCGGCGTCCCAGCGCTCGACAATGACACTGATCCCCACCTCATGGCACGGCTTTCCATCCAGCACGCTGGCTCCGGTCTTGGCAACGAACGGAACGAAGGTGGCCGCGACTGTGGCGGCGGCCGACGTCCCGGGCGCGGCGTCTGGGAGCAGCGGGTCCAGGTCAACCCATTTGCCTTCGGTCTGACACTGCGCCCACCAGTGGTCGGCGATCGCCGCCAGGGCCGCCGCGCGGGCCTGGCCCTCGTCCGCGGCGTTGCCGGCCGCGTCTCGCTCGCCGATGGCTTCGACCAGCGCGGGGGTTTGCTCGGCGGATCGCTGGACCATCTCTTCCGCGAGGCGGTCCGAGGTGAGTGTCGCGTCGGCGAAGCTGTGGCGGGCCCGAGCCTCATCGACGCCGAAGGGGCGGACGTATTTCGTGGCGAACGCGTCGGCCGCGGCCTGCATCTTGAGCGGAGGAGCGGGCGTGCGAGCCGCCTGCATCCGGTCGTGCGGAATGGGCCGCACCTTGGCGAGCAGTGTCGCGGCCATCGGCTCGGGGAGTGTCGCCCTGGCCAGTCGCACCTCCTGGCCCGCTTCGCGAAGCAACTGCGCGAGGAGCATGGCCCGGTCGGCGCTGCTGCCGACCCGATCCATGAGGACGCCGGTCGCGCCGCGGAGGACGCCCCGGTACGGCGCCCAGAACGTCTGATCACGCACCCAGTTCAGCAGGGTGGCGGGCTCCTTTCCGACCGCGCTGATTATCGCGGCCGGGTCGAACGTATCGCGCGGGAGGTCGGCGTCGGCGGCGGCCAGCGCGGCGAAGGATCGATCCAGCTCGGCCGCGATGGCGGCCGCGTCGGCCGGGGCGGCGGGCAGGGTGGCGACGGCGGGCGGCGAAGCTGCTGCCGCGGGGTCGGCCGCCCAGGATGCGCCGCCCACCCAGGCCTGAATCAAGACGATACACAAGAGCGCGCGGGCAACCCGCGACGGAAGATCGATTCCGAGCCTCATACCAGTACCCTCGCAATGCGGCCCGCTTCAGCGCCGGGTCATTCCGCACCACGCACGAAGCGGGAAGGCAACGGTTCGGCCGCGGGCAAGATCTCTAAAATGATAACTGCAACTCAGGCTGGGGCAACGCTTTTTGAAAACGCCGGCGTCCTCGTCGGCTCGACGCGAAGGGCCAACCGCAATGCCGGCCTCCCCGGGAAAGTTGCCGGGCCGCCTTTTGAGCCGTGCAGCGGCTTGCAAAGAAGATGGCCACGCCTGTGACGCGCGGCCAGTGCGTCTCGCCGGACTCATCGCCGATGAAAACGGATACCCGGCCGGAAATGAGGCCCTGCGGCCCCGCGGGGCGAGGGATAACAAAGAAGCGGGGCAGCCGGATGGGCCGGCTGCCCCGCTCAAATCAATTAAATCTGGCGCGGATTCGGATCCGCCATTGATGGCCAAGGCCGTCGCCTCAAGGCGTCAGCGCGTGGAATCCCATCTTCTGGAGACGGTCGCGTGCCGCGTCGAGCGTGGCGCATGATTCGACTTCGTCCAGGGAGCGATTGTAGTTGCGCCACAGGAAATTGGGCCTGGCCCATTGCGCCGGGAGCCCGCGCGCCAGGTCTTCGTCGCGACGCAGCTTGTCGGCCTGGTACATCCGCAGCGAGCGGTCGAAACGCCGTTCGCAGGTGAGCCACGCGCCGCTGCTGTCTCGCGCGACGGACTCGGACCAGACGGGCTCTTCGTCAGAGCCGCCATAGCGGATGGCGATCCAGCCGCCGTCTTTCGCGGTCAACACGACGCCCCGGTCGCCAATCGCGCTGTCCATGTCCGCTCGCGACGCGTGGGTCATCAGGCGGACGGCTTCAGCGTGAAAGCTCTCCTTCGCCGTATACCGCTTGTTCCGATCCCACGCCCAATAGCCGGCGGCCGCCACGGCGATGACGAGAAAGAAGGCCCCAATCAAGAACCAGTTCGTTCGGGGGGAAACTCCGACGGGTGTCGCCCCGCCGAAATTGGGCTCCGGAAAGGCCGAATGCTCGACCGATGGAGCAGCGGCGGCCAGGTCACCGGCAGGCAACGTGGAAGCGTCGTTGGTTGGCGGCTCCAGGGTCATGACGGCCGCCTCATCGGAAAGGTCTTTGCAGTGGGGTTCATATCCGGTCATTCCGATAATGAATCATCGAAACATTTGGATCTTATTCGTATCGACCCATGATCGTGTGACGGGCGAGGGCGGCCGCCGCGACTGGCTGATCAACCCATCGGGGTGATCTGTAAGCCCTTGTGTCGCAGAAGGTATCGCGTTCGTTCGAGGCGCGTGGGATAACTCGGCATGTTCTTCTGGGCGTGCATTCTCATTCGGATTGTTGCCAATCCCTTATCGAACGTGTTCCAGAAGCTGCTGGCCGCCCGATCGATCGATCCCATCGTTATCATTTTCGACGTGCAAGGCCTGCTCGCGATCGGCTGCCTTCCCGTGCTTTGGCAACTGCCGCCGGCGGCGCCAGGCTTTTTGAGCAACGTCGCCTTCTGCGTTCTGCTCGCGGTGTCGAGTAACGCCTTGATTGTACACGCCTTAGGCGTTTCTGACTTGTCGATCCTCGGGCCGATCAACGCGTTCAAACCGGTCGTCAGCCTTGTTGTCGGCGCTCTCGTCCTCCACGAGCGCCCGGGCCTCTGGGCGATCCTTGGAATCGGCCTGACCGTCGCCGGGAGCTACTTCCTGGTAGACAGGACGGCGGGGGTTCGGCGTCGGGCGTCTCTCCTTCGGTTGCTGGAAGATCGGGGGGTTCGCTATCGCCTGGCGGCCCTGATCCTTTCGGCGACGGAAGCGATCTTTCTGGAGAAGGCGGTCCACCTGTCAACGCCGCTGACGGCGTTCGTCGGCTGGTGTATCGGGGGTCTGGTCGTCTCGCTGCCGGCGGCGCTGCTCCTGTCCGGCTGGCGGCGGATGATCCTCGCGGCCGCCACGCTGCGGTCGCAGCCGGGCAGTCGAACCGCGCTGGTCACCACCACGGGGCTGATGCAGTTGACCACGCTCGTCGCGCTGGGATCGATGCCTGCGGCGTCCGTGCTGGGGCTCTTCCAGACGTCGATCATCCTGGGCGTGCTGCTTGGCCGCGGCGTCTTCAAGGAAGGGAATTTCGTCAAGCGGATGATTGGGGCGGCCATCATGGCGGTCGGAGCGACGTTGATCCTGATTGGCGGCAGATGAAGGGCGAGCAGATCGCCCAGGGATCACTCCCCGATGATCTTCACCAGAACCCGTTTGCGTCGGCGGCCGTCGAATTCGGCGTAGAAGATCTGCTCCCAGGGGCCGAAGTCGAGCTTTCCGTCCGTTATCGCGACGACCGCCTCGCGGCCCATCAGGTGCCGCTTCAGGTGCGCGTCGGCGTTGTCTTCGCCGGTCTGATTGTGGCGGTATTGTGACGTGGGCGCGTGGGGGGCGAGGCGCTCGAGCCAGTCGTCGTAGTCGCTGATCAGCCCCGGTTCGTCGTCATTGATATAGACGCTGGCGGTGATGTGCATCGCGTTGACGAGGCACAAGCCGTGCTGAACGCCGCTCTCGATGACCAGCGCCTGAATTTGCCCCGTGATGTTCAGGTAATCGCGCCGCTGGGGCGTGTTAAACCAGAGTTCTTTGCGAAGGTGCTTCATGCGCTGTCGAACGTACCGCCCCGCGCGGCACGCGTGCCGGCGGGGGCCTTCCCTGTCTTCCCGCCGCCCTACACGTTGACCAATTGCTCGGTCGGGATGATCCGGAAGACTTCTTCGGTGCTGGTGATGCCGCGGGCGACTTTCAGCAGGGCGCTGCGGCGGAAGTCGAGCATGCCATGCTCGACGGCCTTGGTATGAATGGCGGCCGCCGGCTCGTTCGCGGCGATCAGGTCGCGGATCGCGGGGTCGATCGGCATCAATTCATAGACGCCCGTGCGCCCGGCATAACCAGTCATGTTGCAGGCCGGGCAACCGGCCGAGGCGTACAGCGTCTTTCCCTCGTCGCCGTGCAGGAGGGACCTGACTTCTTCGAACACGTGCGGCGCGTCGCTGATATCGAACGGGATGCGGCACTTGGAGCAGAGCGTGCGGACGAGCCGCTGGGCGATCACGCCGCGCAGGCTGGTCGCGAGGAAGTGGGGGTGGTTGCCGAGGCTGCGCATTGATTGCACCGCGCCTGCGGCGCGAGGGGCGTGAAGGGTCGCGAAGACCAGGACGCCGGAGTTGGCGGCGAGGACCGCCGTCTCCGCGGTTTCCGGGTCGCGGATCTCGCCGACCATGATCACGTCGGGGCTCTGTCGCAGGACGCCGCGCAGCATCTCGGCGAACGTCAGCCCGATCACCGTATTGACCTGGGATTGCCGCAGCCCCTCGATCGAGAATTCGATCGGGTCCTCAATGGTGTTGATCTTCCGCATCCCGCCCGGGCCGCTGTGGGCGAGCGAAACGAGCGACGCATAGAGCGTCGCCGTCTTGCCCGACCCGGTGGGCCCGGTGATGAGAATCAGGCCGCTGGGGCTCTCGAGCATCGTCTGGTAATGCCCGAACTGTTCGTCGGAGAACCCGAGCGACTCCAGGCCGATCAGCTTCGTGTCGCGGCGAAGAAGCCGAATGGCAAAGTCTTCGCCGTAGAGCGTGGGGATGACGCTGATGCGAAGGTCCACCACGCGCGAAGGGACGCCCGCTTCAACCGGTGTCGGCGTGCCGTCCCGTTCGGATCGTTCGGTAAGCGTGTCGAAATCCCAGCGGCCGTCGAGCGGGCGGCGCCGCTCGGTCGTATCGATCCGGGCGTTGGTCTTGATATAGGCTAACGCGCGGCGGCCCACGTCGCTCGGCATCGCGCCGATCGGACGGACCAGGCCCAGATGGCGCACGAGCGCGCCGACGTTGCCGGCGTTGGCGACGAAGTAGAGATCGCTCGCGCCAAGGTCAATCGCATACCGGATGAACCTGGAGACGGCCTGTTCCGGCATGAGCCCGTTGACGTCAGGCCCGAACGGGTCGAGGCCTGGGCGGGCGCCAGGCATCATCGCGGGCGACCGCGGCGGGCGCCCCTCGCCGCGCAGGGCCGCGAGGGTTTGAAATAAGTTGAGTGGGTTCAGGTTGCTGCTGTTCACTGGCTGTTCCCTCCGCTGGCGCCTTCGACGACAGCCCGAGGCCCTTCCATGCCGCCGGCGACCGGCGAGCCGTTGGGCGTTCTCGCGGGCGCCACCGGCGCCAGGAATTGTTCCCGCGCGGCAGCCTCGTCGATGACGAGCGGCACGATGAAGCCGATCTTGAGCATGTCAAACATCTGTCTGACGCGCGGAACGATGGAATGAACCACCAGGCCGCCGCCGCGCGCCTTGAACTCGCGGGCCGACTGGATCAGCCAGCCGATCGCGGACGAATCGATGAATTGTACTTTCGAGAAGTCCAGCACGACCCTGCTCCCGGCCCAGAGCGGGCCAGCGCCGCGGCGAAGAGATTGACGCCGCCGCGCGTGTCGTCACTGGTGATGTTGCCGTCGGCGGCGACGCGCACGAGCCCGTCAGAGCCCGCGGAGACGAGATGAATTTTGCTGGCCAAAGGATCTTCTCCCATTTCTGGCAGTTGTTCGCGAAAAATGCCCGCCCGCGGCACGCTGCCGATGTTGCTCTCGCCGCCCGCCCCACGACTGGCGACATTATGGGCCGCGACTGCCGTCACGCGCGGTCCCTAACAGAATGTTTAACCGGGCTTATCGCGGTTATATCATTCGATCCGCCTCGCCGCGCCTCCTCACGAGGGGTGCCGGTGCATTTGCTTGGGCAGGATCGCCGTTAACCGACCCTTGGCGGTAGCGATCGAGGTTGAGATTTGGTAACAATGGGGCAGCCTTCAGACGATGGACGTCTCACGTCTCTTGTGGCCGCGAACTGTTCGCATGCGTGATCGCGGCTGGGCTCGGTTCAGAGCCCGCCGCTGCCCTGCTCTGTTGGAGCTTCCCATGGCTTGCAATCCCGGGCCGTCCCGTCGCTGGCGCGCGGCGTCGTCCAACCCCTCAACCACTCTCTCACCCTCCAGTGCCCGTTCGGCGGCGCGTGGCGCGTTTACGCTGGTTGAGCTTCTGGTTGTGATCGGGATCATCGCACTGCTCGTTTCGATCCTTCTACCGACGCTGGCAGGCGCACGGCAACGGGCGCAGACTGTGACTTGCCTGAGTAACCTCCGTCAGATCGGGATTGGGCACCAAGGGTACCTTAGCGACTTCAAAGGTCAGGTGGTCCCGATGGACTATCTTGATACGACCACGCCGCCGTCGGCCAACGGATATTCAACGGTTGAGTCCTGGGCGACGATCCTCGTGGCCTACAAGTACTTGCCCTCCCCGTTCAACGCGACCGGGCAGCCGAACAGCCAGCCGAGCGTTTTCAAGTGCCCGTCCGGGAACAACGACGTCCTGGGCTCCAGCAATGTGACCAACGGCCTCCCCGCCAGCCGAACCGACGGCGAAGGGACGAAGGGGGTGGACTTCACCTCCAAGTTCTTTGACACGACGATCAAGGTGGACTGCTGGTACGGGATCAACGGGACGAGCGGCTGGAACTATGAGGTTCCTTCGCGCCGCTGGCCCGGTGACCCGCCAGCGCCCAGCGGGCGATCGCCTGCGCTTTGCAAGATCACCGAGATTCACAAGCCGACCGAGCTCGCGTTCATTTTCGACGGCCTTGGAGGGAACATTCAAACGACCAACGCGAACCGCATTAACGCCCGGCATAACAAGAGCACGTCCAGAATATCCTTTTCTTCGACGGCCACTGCGAAACGTTCAAGACAGCAGACCTCCCCGGCGGGATCGGCGACGCGAACATCGGGGGCAAGGCGACCAACACTTTCTCGCTTGCCAATCTGAAGCTGTACCCGGTGCCGCTCTGGCGATTGGACCAGTGACCGCTCGCCAACCCGCTGTTGGACGTTTCGTCTGTCGGGATGGTGGCGTTGATGCGATACCTGGGTCGCAAGTCAGGGTGTCGCACCGCCGAACGTCGGCCCCTGGCATCGGGGGCTCAGGTGACCGGCCCCGTCCTCGACCCAGGTGAGCGGGTCCACGAACATGCGGCGGGCGGTGCGGCCCGCGTCCCAGGCGTGGTAGACGAGGTATTCGGTCTTGCCGTCCGGGCCGAAGGCGACGGAGTTGTGCCCCGGGCCCAGGACCTTCCCCTCGACGCCGCAAAGGACGCTGGGCCCCTGACGGTTCCAGTCGTCCCGATACGGGCCCAGCGGGCTGTCGGCGACGCCGAAGCCGACGCCGTAAGCGGAAGTCTGCCAGTTCCCACCTGAATAAAAGCAGTAGTAGCGGCCTGCGCCTGAGGAGTCCGGGTGATACCAGACAAACGGGCCTTCCACCGTGTGCCAGGCGTTCCACGTCTTCCCGTAGAGCGGCCGATCGCGTTCGTAAATCATCCAGTCGGAGCTGGCCCGCAGGATGGTGACCGCCGTCCCGACAGGGGTCCGCATGTCTCCGGCCAATTCGACGGCCGCCGTGCCTGTTCCGACGCGGTCGGTGAAGAAGTCCGTCGCGAAGAAGAGATACCACTTGCCCGAGGCCGGGTCGCGAAAAGGGTGGGCATCGATCGCGAAGGTGTCGGCAAAAACCCCGGGAAGCTGGATTCGCCCCAAATCGGCGAACGGGCCGGTGGGCGTGTCACTCACAGCGACGCGGAGACGGTGGGTTTCGTCGCGGCCGCCGCTGCCCGCCGAGTAGTACAGGTAAAACTTGCCGTTTCGCTCGGCCACTTCGGGCGCCCAGTAGGCGTGGAAGGGCTCACCCGTCTCACTCTGCTCGACGGGCAGGTTCGGCAGCGCGCCACCCACATAGTCCCAGTGGAAGAAGTCGGTCGATCGAAGGATCGGGAACTGGCGGCCGTCATTCTCCGGGCCATGGCCGGTCCCGTAGGCGTAATAAACGCCGTCGCTGGCTCGGATCACAGCAGGGTCGGCAAAGTAGCCCGAGTAGACCGGGTTTTCGTAGGGGTGCGTGGAAGTCGCCATGGCGTTACGTATAGGCGATGCGTCGGGAACGGGGAAGGGGCGTTCAACCGTTCGCCACGCCTGTCAGCCGTGATTCGCTCCGGTTCGTCGTGGAGCGGCCGTTGATCGGCAGAACTGAAGCGGGCTCGTCTTTTGGGAGGAAGAATGCGTCTGAATCGATCAGTCGATAGGCGAGCAGATGCCGCTGCGGGATGAACCAGATCTGCCGTTCAAGGTTTGACAGCATGAAGTAGCACTCGCTCGTTTCCGACGGGTTGTAGACGCCCAGGACCTTATACACATAGGCCGGATCGAAGCGGCCATCCTTGATCGGATGGGGATGAGGCGAGTGGGCTGTCTCAAGGGGGTGAATCTCGACAAAAAGGCGATCATTGATGTCCATGCCCGACCAAGGCAACGCCCACGCCACCTGTTCGAGTGCTAACCGATTTGAAACGCGGGCGCCAAGAAAGGGGAGACTCCCCTTTCTTTAGCCCGGGCGGAGGAACGACTGGGCCTGTTCGCGGAGGCGCGTCAGCCGCAGGCCGCCTTTGGTTAGCGATTTGAGAATGGGGGCGGGCGGGGACCCATTGAGGTACGCCTGGAAGGCGTAGACCCGTTGCGTCTCGTCGTCCGGCGTTGCGGGCGAAAGACCAAGTTGTTCGCCGAGCCACGTCTTGAGCGTCCAGTGTTCGATGCACATCACGCCGACGTCGTCACCGTAACCGAGGGCGGCCGCTGTGAGGCGCTGGTCGCGGGAGCCTCCCACCGGCGTTTGCCGAGTCGAAACGTGGCAATCTACTCCGTCGCCAGGGTGGGGCCGTGGCGAGGAGGGGCCTGTCAGGTGGCGATGTGACTGATCTTCGTTCATGGACCCAGCGCCGGGACGCACCTGCCCGCTCGCCCTGTTGTAAACCTTTGGGTGGCCGATCGAGGGTGCATGAAGACCCCGGCCGCTTGATACATCATCGGCGGGGAATCGTGCCGGGTTTACCAACTGGCCGGTTCAGGCGATCCACCCTCGACTGCGCTTCAGGCTACTCCTCTTCTGCCTTGGGCTTGTAATGCGACGCCACCTGTTGCTGGACCTGCGGCGGGACGGGCTCGTAGTGGCTTAACTCCATGACAAAGCTCCCGCGGCCGCCGGTGACGCTCTTGAGCTGGGATTGATACTGCATCACCTCAGCAAGCGGCGCCTGCGCTTCACCAGCGCCATCCCGCCGGGCAAAACGTCGGTCCCCTGGATGCGCCCGCGCTTACCCGCAAGATCGCCCGTGATCGAGCCGACACTGGTCTCCGGCACCGTGACGGACATATTGACCACCGGCTCCAGCAGCGCCGGACGGGCTTTCAGGAAGGCATCTTTGAACGCGAACTTGCCGGCCGTCCGGAAGGCGACTTCCTTGCTGTCCACCGGGTGGTGCTTCCCGTCATAAACGATGACGCGAACATCCTGCACCGGATACCCGGCGATCACGCCGCCGTCGAGCAGGTCGCGCACGCCCTTCTCCACCGCCGGCACGAACTGCCCGGGGATCGTCCCCCCGAAGATCTCGTCCACAAATTCAAACCCCGGCCCGCCGTTCGCCGTCGAGGCGGCCGACTCGCCGTTCAGCGGTTCCACGCGCAAGTAAACCTCGCCGAACTGCCCGGCGCCGCCGCTCTGCTTTTTATGCCGGTAGTGGCCTTCGGCCAGCGCCGTGATGGTCTCTCGGTAGGCGATCTTCGGCGGCTCCGAGTGGACGTGCAGCCCGCGATTTTTAAGCTTCTCCAGCACGAGCCGCAGGTGCAGCTCCCCCAGGCCGTTGATCACCATCTGATGCGTCTGGCGATCGGTGTGATAGGTGAAGGTCGAGTCTTCCTCCGCCAGCCGCGCCAGCGCGCCGGAAATCTTCTGTTCGTCGGCCCGGTTCTCGGGAGTGATCGCCAGGCCGTACATCGGCGTGGGGAAGGTCAGCGGCTTGAGGTGGACGCTGTCCAGCGCGTGGTCGTCGTGGAGCACGTCGCCGGTGTGGATCTCTTCGATCTTCGGCACGGCGCCGATGTCGCCGGCGATGATCTCCGGGACCTCCTGGTGATCCTTCCCCTGGAGCGTGAAGACGTGCCCGAGCTTCACGCCCTTCCGATTGTGCCCGATGAAAACCTGCGCGTTGGCCGCCGCCCGGCCCTGGTGTACGCGGAAGATCGCGAGCTTGCCGACAAATGGGTCGCTCGACACTTTGAACACGTGCGCCAGCAGCGGCTTCGCCGGGTCGTTGATGTAGCCGAAGGGGCGCTCATTCTCGCGATCGCCAACGCCCGATCCGGTGAGGAACGGCCGCGGGTTCCCCTCCAGCGGGCTGGGGAAGTGCATGGCGATCGCGTCGAGGAGCGCTTTCACGCCCATGCCGCTGCGGGCGTCGGTGAAGAGGATCGGGACGACATGGGCCTCGTCCATCGCCTTTTCGAATGCGGGGTGGAGGGCGGCGAAGTCGGGCTCGTCTCCGCCGAGGTACTTCTCCATCAGGTTCTCGTCCATCTCGACGATCTGGTCGAGGATCGCCGCGTGGCAGCGGCGGACGGTATCGACGTCGCTCTCACCTTCATTGCCAAGAAGGCAATCTACCACCCCTTTGCAGCCGCCGGTCGGCAGGTTGATCGGCAGGCACTCGGGGCCAAAGGTCTCGCGGATCGATTTGAGCAGGGCCTCGAGGCCCACTTCCGGCGCGACGCATCGGTTGATGATGATCGCTCGCGGGAGGTTTCGCTCTTTCGCGGCGTCCATCATGCGGCGGCTGACGATCTCGATCCCGGTCTGTGCGTTGATGACCACGGCGACCGTTTCCACCGCCGGCAGGCAGGCCAGGCCGGCGCCGAGAAGGTCCGGGCTGCCGGGGGCGTCGATGAGGTTTATGCGCTTGCCGGCGTGGTCCAGGTGGAGGACGGCCGCGTTGATCGAGTGCTTGTGCTCTTTTTCCTCCTTCTCAAAGTCGCTGAAGCTGGACCCCTCGGCGACGGAGCCGTGGCGGTTGACGGCCTTGGCTTCGAACAGCATGGCGTCTACGAGCGACGTCTTTCCGCTGCCGCCGTGACCGACCAGAAGTACGTTGCGAATGTCCGCGGTGGTGTAGCTGGGCATGAATCGATCCTCGCCTCAAATCCACCGGCCGCGGCGCGAATGAGAGCGCGGCGGCCGAGGGGCCTCCTGAAGAATGGATGCCGCGGGCGCGAACCGTTTGGGCGACATGCGCCCATGGCGGGCGGATCGGGAGCAGAGACGTGACTCGGCGGGGGCGGCGAAAGGCGGTACCGGCCGCCCGGGCGGAGCCACTCCCGATCAGACGTTCCGCCCGACGCCGATTCGCCACCACCGCCCAATCGAAGCGGCAACCACGATTCAGCGTCAGGCCGCCCAAGGGTCAGCGGCTGCCGGCACTTGCCCGAGTATAAGCATTGCGCTGGGGAGCGGCAAAGATCGGATGTGATATGGCGACAAGCGCCGGCGCTGCGATCGAGTAGCGCAGCGAAGAACCCGAACCGCCCGCGGCGGCCGGGTTCAAGCGCAAGCGATCGCGGAGTGAGAGGCGCCGACGGACGGCCGCCGCCTTAGACGACCTGGACGCGGCGCCCGACTCGGCGCTTGCGGTTGATCATCTGGCGGCCCTTCTTGGTTCGCATGCGGGCGCGGAAGCCGATGTTGCGGGCGCGCTTGATCTTGCTCGTCTTATGGGGGTAATGCATTGCTGGGCTCCGTCACGGCTCGTCCGCACTGGCGTGGGCCTTCCTCCGGGCCCGTACCTTGCCGTGGCGAACTGACGCGAAACAACAAACCTGGATCCAAAACTCGCTTCCCACGTGGCTGGGCGACACCCGTTGCCTGGGCGACAGCCACCTCCAACGGAGGGCAGCGTGACAACGAAGCCTGACGATACCGACGACCACGCCCCGGCGGCCGGTCCCCCGGGGGGTGCCAGTCACTTAAGGCGAGTCACTTCAGGGCAGTCGGCGCCGCGACAGTCACCAGAACAGTTTCAAACGCCTGGTTCCCTTTTGCGTCGCTTGCCCGAATCGTCACTTGGTGGACGCCCGGAGTCAGCCCAGCGACGTTAAACGTCGCCGTTTCCTCGGGGGAGTCCCATATGCTATCAGATGGCAGGATCGCCTGCCAGTCCTTCGAAGAGTCCACTGCGAATTCGGCGGCCGCCATCACGCTTGTCCGATCCACGGCCCTGAACCGAACTTCAACGCCCGCCCCTTTTTGCGACCATTTCAGGTCGCCGATGAGGGGCGGAGTATTATCGACCGTGATCGGGTCGCTCACGCGCGTCGCGGCGAGCCCCATGCCGGGAACGTTCGACGCGGCATCCGACGCGACGGCCTTGATCTCGTAGCGGCCGTCCGCCACGGTGCGCGTGTCCCACTCCAGCGTCGGCTCGGTCAGCTTGTCCTTCAGAAGGATCCACGGGGCCTGTTTGCTCCCATCCTCTCGTCGAAAGTAGATGGAATAGGTGAGCGTATCGCCGTTCGGGTCGGATGCATCCCAGTTGATGGTGAGCTTGTGGCTCGGCGGCTGGCGGGGCGGGACGGCGGGCGCCGGGGCGGCGTCCTGCTCCATCGCGAGCGGCGGCGACGCCAAGTCGATCGCGGCGGTCACCTTGACCGCCTTGACCACCGGCGGGAGATTCGGCACCTGGTAAGCGATGTTCACGTCTTCGACGACGGGCGTCTCGCGCCCCTCCTTGCTCGCGAGGGTAAAGCGATACTGAAGGAACCGCGCCGACGGGGACTTCACCTGCATGTATTCCGTGGCCGGCGCGTCGTCCGACCAGGTCGACCACCCCTTCTCGCTGGCGTCCTTGACGTTGCCGCTGCGGGTCGAGACTTTCAGCTCCGTCCCGCCGCCAAGCGAACCATGGAGGTGGATCTTTCCGAAGCGGCTGATCTGCGCCGCGTCCAGCACCGGGCTGGTGTAGACGCCGCTGCTGGCGTAGCCGGAGCTCATCGCCGCCAAGCCGCCGACGTTTGCCATGCCCATGTAGACCCGCCCGTCTTTCGCGGGGAGCAGGCACATGATCTCCTTGGGCTCGACCTTGGCCAGGACCACCGTTTCATCGGCCGAGGGGCTGACCTGGTAGATCTGGCCTTCGTTCCCTGTCGCCAGCAGGAGCGTGCCCCCGGTTTCCACCATCGAGAGGATCAGTACCGGTTGGCGGAAGATCTCGGTCACAAAGCCGTCCCGATCGATCTTGTAAACCGCGTTGCCTTCGGGCTTGGCTTCGGGGGGCGTGACCTCAACGGTCGGCTGGCGCGGCGGCGTGGCGGGGCGAGACGGCTGGCTGGTGGGGCGGCCTCCGGAGGGTGGCGGGTTGCCGGGGTTCGGGCCCGGCGTAGGCGGCCGCGGGTGACCGGCCTCGGCATGCGTTTCCGCTACAAGTCGGACGCGGGGTGCGTGCAGGCCATGCCGAGCCCGGAGAGTCGAGCCGAGCAGGCCCGCCGATCGCGCAGGGCGCAGGTCAATGCGGCTGGAGGCCTCCTTGCCCGCACCCTCATTTGACTTGGGGATCGGCTCAGGGCGGCCGGGGTTGGGGTCGGGCAGCTTTGACGGCGCCGGCTCCTTCGGTGGTTCCGAGCGGATCGGGACGCCCGTACTGCCCCCTTCGGGCCGGCCGCCGGCCTCGCCGGCCGCCGGAAGGCCCGCCGCGCCGCCCGGGCCGGCCTCGTCACGCGCCTCGGCCGTCGCGGCGTAGAGGTTCCCCTTGGCATCCAGCACCAGCGCGCTGATCTCGGTCTCGGGGGCGTCGTAAAGGACGAACGATTCGCCGGTCTTGCGGTTCACCCGGTAGACCAGGCCGTTGGGGTCGGTGCCGACGTAAAGCGTATCTTTCCCGTCGCTGGCGAGCGCGGTCAGGTTGTTCTCGTCGCTGTCGAGCAGCACCTTTTGCGTGCCGTCGGGCTTCACTTCGAACAGTTGCCCGGTCGGGCCGGTGGCGACGTAGAGGTTCCCGTCGGGCGTCTGGCGGATCTGCCAGACATATTGAACGCCTTCAGCTTTGAAAACTTCCGTCAGCTTCACGTCTTTCGCCTCGCCGGCGGCCGCCTTGACCGGGTCGTCGATCCGAAGCACGCGGCCCGACTGCCCGCCGGTCCCGATGAGCAGCCGACCCTCTGAATCGACCATAAGCGAAAAGATGTTGGTCGCATCCTCAAGTGTGGCGAGAGTGGTGACTTCCTCCCCCTTGACGCGCAGGAGCACCCCATGCGGGCCGGTGCCGGCGTAGATCGAGCCGTCCTTGCCCTCGGCCAGCGCGTTGACGGAGCTGACCTTTGGGTCCTGCTCAAGAAGCGTCTTGACGGCGCGGGAGAGCTTGAGGTCGCCGAGGTTGGTCGCCACGACATTCTCGAAGGTGCCCGGCTTCCAGTCCGCGTCGCTGGTGTGGAACCAGTTGCTGGTCCCCACCGCCGCAGACCAGGCGGTCGCGAGCCCGAGCACGAGCGCGGCGGCGGCGAGCATGAACGGACGGCGGTGCGTATGAAACGACGTCGAAAGGGTCATGCGGTCTCCAAAGTACAGGCCGATTGGCCAGCGTCGTTGAACTGCGAGCCCGGAACCGCGGGGGAGCGGTCGGGCGGCGTTGGACGGGCAATCTTTGCTCATTGCCCTTTTGCCCCCGACGCGCTCCCTCGCTGCGGGAGGGAGTGACACGCGCCACGCACGAACCGGGACCCGGTGCTGGCGAGGGTCAACTACTTATCCTTCGGATCAGTCGCCGAGTACGGCGACTGCCCGCTTCCTTACGGGCGCGGCTCGTTGGCGGGGCGCAGCGCCTCGAGCGGTCAGGGCGCGGCCGGGCCGACGGGCGCCTTCGGGGGGCTCTCGACGTTTCCCGTTCGGCTGGGGCGAGCTTCTTCCGCCTTGGCCGGGGCGGCCGCGGGCGGAACGGCCCCGGGGCGCGGCGCTGGTTCAGCCCGGGTCGAAGCGTTCGTTTCGATGGTGATTGCAAACTCGGCCGAACCGCGCATCACGCGGTCTGTGGGGATTGTCTTCACGGTTGAGCTGACGAATGCCGTCGTGTTGCTTCGACCCGCGCTCATCAGGATCTGGCGGCGCGAGCCGGGGAGCTGCGGCATGGCGGTCCGCCCGATGGCGACGCCATCGGCGGGGCGGAGCAGCCGCAGGTAGAGGGCATCGTGTCGGACGGCCGTCAGGTCGCGAACGGCGTCGAACATTTCATCGACCCGCTCGGCGGTGAAGCGGAAGGGCTGTGTCGCCATCTCGTCGGCCATGAAGCGATCGGCGTCGGAGATCACCAGCTCATACGTACCGGCCGCCAGGTCCTTCGGGAGCTCCAGCGAGACGGCCAAGGTGTCTTCGGCGGCGCGGAAGGGCTTGTAGGTGACGAACCCCTTCACGATCTCGCCGGGCTTGTACTTTGAACGAGGGACATTCACCTCGAGGATCTGCCCCTCCCGCGCTTCTGACGTCACATGGACGGTGCCGGTGACTTTCTTCAGCGGCACGCGCTCGAACGGGTTCTCGGCCGCCGATTGCAGGACCAACCCGGCGGTGGAGAAGAGATCGCCGGAGGTCGAGTTGACCGCGGTGTCCGCGATGCGGACGGAGCGGCCGTTGGCGAAGTCCATCGTCAGGTCGTACTCCACGGTGTTGTATTGCGGCAGCTCACTCGCCCCGCCGACCGCGGACGAGAAGGCCATGGCCGCCACCAGCGGCGTGAATCGCGGATGCTGGGCGGCGCGAAACCGATACTCGCGCGATTGCCCCTTTGCGTCCACCACCGTCATCTCGATCGGGACCATCGGCGCCGCGGCCCCCAGCCGTCCGGCGACACCGACGGTCTGGTCAACCGTCAGGTGCCCGCGCGGCTGGGTCATCGAACCGAGCTTGAAGCTGGTGGTCAGCGTTGCGACCACCCCGCTGATGCGGCCGCTCCCCAACGGCAGCGACAATGGGCCTTCATTATTGAAGGAATGCCCGAACCCGAACACGCGATCCCCCAGCACTTCGGTGCAGGTCCCGATCGCGGTGACTTCCACGTCCCCTGTCAAAAGCGGCACCGCCAGGACCGACCCCGGCTCGATGGCGGCCGCCGGCTCATCTCCCGGGCCCACGCCGCTCGAGGCCGGCGCGTCGAACCCGGCGGCCCCGCCCGCCTGAACCGCCGTCAGCCCGTTCTCGCGAAGGGCCGAGCCGAACTGCTCCAGCAGCGCCGGGGAGACGCCTGTTGTCATCAGCGGGGTGAGGAACGGTTGCAGCCGCGGGGCGCCTTCGTCGCCGAGCCGCGAACGGGCGACTCTCGAGAAGACGGGGGCGGCGGAGGCGGCGCCACGGCGGGAGCGCCCCCAGGCCGCCATCGCCTCAGGGAGCGACCAGGAGGCCCCGGCGCTCTGAGCGGCGTCGTGCCGCAACGCCGTTGCTCCGGGAGCGCCGGTCCCCGGTGGCGGGGCGTCTTCTGTTGAGAGATTCAGCATGTACTCGATCGGCTGCACGCCGGCGATCGGGTCTTTGGCGAGCGGCCAGCCGTAGGCAAACGCTCCGATCATTCGTTCGCGCCCCTGGTCGTCGCGCAGGAAGACCGGTGATCCGCTCATCCCGGCCACGCTCCCGGTGTGCTGCAGGTTCTGCCCCTGGCAGGTGATCAGGACGACATCGCATTTGGGGTTGAAGTTGCGAAGGATCGACACAACTTCGACATCGAACCGCTCAATTTTCGTCCCCTTGAAGACGCTCAACCCATACCCCTTCATGCCGATCTTCACCTCGGAAACATGCATGTGGCGGGCAGGGTCAAAGAGGCGCGGCGGGGAGGGCTCGATTGCCGAGCGGGCCGGGCGATCGGGCGCCGGGCGAACCGAGGCCGGCGCTGGCGCTTCCGCCCGAGCCGTGGTCGCCGGCCCGAGCGTGCCACCCGATCCGGCCGCCGTCAAAACCGCGGCCGTGGCAACGAGGCATCGAAGCTTCATACCGACCTCAAGTGGAGGATGCCGGATAATCGATTCGAGAAGCTGACTGAAGACGCGGAAGGCTGGCAATCGTCGATCGCGCGGGGCTCTATTGGCACTGCGTGAATCGTATGTTCGCGCCGCGCGAGTCGCAACCGGCGCCGCGACGCCGCCGCATCTCGTAGGGCACGCACTGCGACGCACTGCGTGCCGATCACGGGCACTGCAGTCAAAGCGTTCACGACGACTCGCGCCGAACCTGTAATGCGGCGGCGCGATGCGTGCCCTACCGCAACGCCATGGACTGTTGGGCGTAGAGTCGATCGACCGCGTGAAGCGTTGCAATCGCGTCATCAAGCGTCCCCCCAGTTCTTCCGCTGCTGCCCTCGATCGCGCCGGCAAATTCCTCCCACTCCAGGCGCCAACTCTGATCCTCGCCCGGGTATTCCCACAGCGTCGTCTCGGGCGGGCCCATCCGCGGGAGCATCTTGTAATACGCCAGCCGCTCGACGCCGTAGCTCCCCCCGAGGCCGTCGATCGCGAGCTTGCCGTCGCGGCCGTAAATCTCCAGCGAAAAAAGGTTCTTCCATTCCGAACAGCTCGCGTGGAGCCAGGCGACCTTGCCGCTGGCGGTTTTCAGCAGGGCAAAGCCGTTGTCTTCGACCGGCCAGTTCCAGAAGAAGGTTGCGACGTGGCCGCTGACGTCTGTGAATTCGCCCAGGAACCAGCGGGCGAGGTCGATGAGGTGGACACCCTGGTCGAGCATTTCGCCGCCGCCGGAGAGGGCGGGGTTGCCACGCCATTCCTTTTCCATCCCAAGGCGGCCGCCGTGACCGTAGCGGCCGCGGACGAACATGAGCGGCCCCAGTGCGCCAGAGTCAACGATCTCCCGCGACTTCAGCAGCGCCGGGTGGAAGCGGTGATTGAACCCGACCCGGACGACAACGGACGAAGCGGCCGCCGCTTCGACGACCGGCCGCAGCTCGGCGGCCGAGCGGGCGGCGGGCTTCTCGACCAGGACGTGCTTGCCGTTCTGAATTGCGGCAAGGGTGATCGGAGCGAGCTGATCGTTGGTCGTCGCGACGATGACAATGTGGACGTCGGGCCGGTTGACGAAGGCTTCCCAATCGGCGGCCGCGATGCACCCGACGTGGGCGGCAGCCAGTTGCTCCGCGCGGGCCGAAATCGGGTCAACCGCGGCAACCAGCTTTGCCGGGCCAAGAACTTTGGCTCGCTTATTTCCGATCAAGCCGCATCCGATGATGGCGACGCCGTATGGGCTCATGCCGATGTCCAGAAGATTACAACTTCTGTAGCAGGCACATTCCGTGTGCCGTGGCTCTTCAGTATCGATCGAAGACGGCGGCGGTCGGCAGACGGAGTGCGCCTGCTACATGACACCAAACCGTCGCGTTCAAGGAAGTGCCCGCTACTTCCAGTCCAACCCGCGATCTTTCGGGACGATTCGCCTCAACGTGAATACATCGGTCGGGTTGAGTGCGTCGCGACGGTCGGCGAGGCTTGCCCAATCGTCCCACACGGCGCTGATCAGCCGCCCGGTGATCCCGTCCGCTTCCGCCGACGCGAGCCAGGCGACCAATTCGGCGGCCGCCGTCGGGGGCGCGCCGCCGGAGCGGGATCGCTCCAGGGCGGCGGCATACTCGCGACGGGCAATGTCGGGGCCGGCGGCGAGCGTCTCTTCGAGCATTCGCGTGTTCATCGCGCCCGGGGCGACGGCGTTCACGTCGATCCGGGCCTCCTTCAGCTCTTCGGCCAGCGTCTCGGTGAGACGGACGAGCGCGGTTTCAGCGCTGGCATACGCGCTGAAGTCCGGCCGCGGGCCGGTGGCGCCCCCGCCGGAGATATTGATGATCTTCCCCCGCCCCGCGCACCGCATCCCCGGGGTCACCCGGCGGCAGAGGTAGGCCGGCCCGAAGAAATCGACCTCGAACACCGCGCGCCACGCATCCCAGGATGCTGTCTCAAGCGGGCCGATCGGGCCTTGGATCGCCGCGTTGTTGACCAGGATATCGACCGGGCCCAGGCCGCGCTCGCATTGGTCGACAAGCTGATCGATCGCGCCCGGCGACGCGACATCGGCCGGCCGCGCCATGCCACGCTGGCCAGCGGCGGCGGCCGGCAGCGCGTTGAAGGCTTCGTACAGCGCGGGCGTGCCCCGGGCGACCATCATCAGATGGGCGCCCCGCGAGAACAGCGCCGGGCGATCTCGAGCCCCAGCCCACGGCTTGCGCCCGTGACCAACGCGACTTTGCCCGAAAGAGTGCTCGGTGCGGCCGAGGAAGGCTCGTGCATGCGGGTTACCGGTTCTCGAAGAGCCACGGGTTGGCCGTGAGGAAATCGACGGTCCTCTCGACCCCTTCGCGGATCGTCAGCTTCGGCTTCCACCCAAGCGCGCGAACCTTGGCGGTGTCGAGAAAGATGAACGGGCTGTCGCCGATCCAGCCGCGTTCGCCGCCGGTATATTCTCGAACCGGCCGCACGCCGAGCCGCGCCGAAATCCAGCCGAGCGACTCGTCAACGGTGCAATGCTCGTCCGTCCCCAGATTGTAGACGTTGAACGGGGCCTGGGCGTTGTCGATCACCGTCAGCATGGCGTCCACGCAATCGGTAATGTGCAGGTAGCTCTTCCGTTGTTTGCCGTCGCCGAGGACGCGAATGGCGGAAGGGTGCTCGGCGAGCTGCTTATGGAAGTCAAAGACGTGCCCGTGGCTGTACCGCTCGCCGAGGATTGAGACGAATCGGAAGACATACCCCTGGAACCCGAACCCGCTCACGTAGGCCTGGATCAGCCCTTCGCCCGCGAGCTTGCTCGCTCCATAGAGGGACGTTTGAACGGGGAACGGGCAGTCTTCCGGGGTTGGGAAGACCTGGGGCTCGCCGTAGATGCTCCCGGTGGAGGCGAAGGCGATCCGCCGCACGCCGGCGGCCCGGATCGATTCCAGCACGTTGAACGTCCCGATCGTGTTCTGCTCGAGGTCGCGCCGGGGGTGGCGCGTCCCAAATCGGACATCGGCGTTGGCGGCGAAATGGAAGACGAGGTCATGCCCGCCGCCCGAGGCCAGGGCGTCGGTCAACGCGGCTTCATCGAGCACATCGCCTCGAAAGAGCTTGAAGTTCGGGTGTGAGAGGGCCGGCGCGATGAATCGTTCCTGCCCGGTCGAGAAATTATCGAAGCCCGTGACCGCGTGCCCGTCGGCCAGGAGCCGATCGACGAGGTTGCTGCCAATGAACCCGGCGGCGCCGGTGACGAAAAAACGCTTCATAGGATCGTCAGGAGGATACCCGCGAGGCAGGGAGGAACGAAATTACGCCACGGCCAAGTTACGCCCCCGCCCGCCCGCGATCCGCGCCGGCGCGTCATCCTCGGCGGGCGAGAAGCATCTGCTGGCCGCCGCCATGGAACAGGTCGTTGGAAAAGAAGGCGTAGTAGAGGCCCTCGGAGACCAGTCGCTGGGTGATGGAGTGGTGACCGGCCGCGTAGGAATGAACGACCTTCTCTGGGCCGAGGCCGCTCAGCGCGGACTGGTAAAGCGAGTGGACCGGGAACCCCCAGCGGCGCTGGCGGAGGATCGTCAGCCCGTGCCCGACAATCGCGCCGGCCAATTCCAGCCCGTCAAAATGCTGGCGATGGCCGGCGAGCCGGTCGAGCGTTCGGATCGGCCCGGCGGGGACAGTGATCAGCAGGTATCGCCGGGTCATCCGCACCAGGTTCGCCAGGGCTTTTCGCCACTGCGTCACCTCTTCCAGGACATCGGCACAGACGACCAGATCAAACTTGCGATCGCCCGGCCAGGTCTGTTGCGTGAGGTCCAGCGGAAGCAGCGTGCAGCCGAGCGGGTCGGGCTGATTGGCCCGAATCATTTCGGCGGAGATGTCGCAGCCGCACCCTTCCACCGGCCGGCCCTGGGCGCGGCGTCGTTCGACGATCGAATGCAACAGGTGCGGGCGGCCGCACCCGGCATCAAGGCAATCGTCGAAGGTCAGGTTCTTCAGCCAGTTGAGGATCAGCCGTCGCCGGTGCCGGCGGCCCGGCGGCAAGAGGCCCGGGTCGTCCGAACGAACGACCAGATCGCGGGCGTCGCCTGCGCCGGCGACGGCCGTCTCAGGCGAGGTTTCGAGAGGCGCGGACGGCGAGGGAGCTGGCGTTGGCGCCGCGGCCGGCTTCAAGGGCCGGACATCCAACGTGACCCCATGTCGCAGCTTCAGTGTCCCGCGACCGCGGCCGTTGGATTCGCGGAGAACCTCGTACTCGGGGTCAGTCTTCTCTTTTTCGCTGACGACCTGGCCTTCGAACAGTTCGGGATCGGCGGCCGCCGGCTCTCCGTCTTCCACGAACTCCCCAACGATCGGCTCGTGCGACGTTGGCGTCGCTGTACGACTCCCGAAAGGGATCGCGGAAGAGGTCTCGATGAAAGGTTCGTCTGACATCTCGATCACACCCTGGTGCCCGCGTCCGAAAGGCGTCCTATCCCGCACCCGCGACCCCTTCCAAGCACGAAGCGGGTAACGAAGCGCATCATCCAAGCTTCGGCACGGCAGCCTTGGAAGGTTAACGTTTTTTGAGAAGCCACTTATCGGGCCCAACGAAGCCGGCCGCAGTAGCGGAGGTTTGCAAGCATCGTGCCTTTGACGCACCAACGCAGGGCACGCTTGCCCAGTAAGAGCGGGTATGGGATTTATTTTCATTCGGCGGGTTCAGTATGCGGCAATGGCGCTCGTCGCGGGCGTTCTGTCGTCGGTGACAGTCTGCCATGCCCAGGCACTTGAGAACGCTGACATTGGGCCTTTTCTGGCGAACACCATCGAAGGCCCGGACGGCAACACGGCCTACAAAGGCGTGGTCATCAAGCTCGGCAAAGGAGACGCCGCGGTTTGCTTCGATACCGATTTGCTTCGCTACATGGCAGGGTGGGTACGGGGCGGCGACGCCGCGCCTGTCGAGGCGGAGAAGCCCGAGGCGGCTGGCGGGAAGCCTCCCAAAGCCAAGCCTGCCCAATCGGCCTGGACGGCCGGCGAGTGGGCCGGCCTGGTAGACCCGAACAAGAGCACTGCGTTCACGGCATCCCATGGTGGCCCGCCGAGGGTGCGCAGCTTTGATTCCGTCCGGTTTGCCACCCGGGTTGGCCCCGGCTGGAGTGGGCCGCAGGGTGAGATGGACTTCACGGACCCCCGCAAGCCGCCCGTCGCCGACCCGTCCGCGCATTTGGGGCCGCTGCCAAAGGGGTGGGCCCATTACAAGGGGCTGTATCGTCACGGCCAGGATGTCGTGCTCGCGTACACCGTGGCGGGGGCCGACGTGCTTGAGTTGCCCGGCTGGGTCGGCACCGGGGAGCACCTCGCTTTTACGCGCACCATCCGGATCGGGAAGACGAATCATCCGCTGTCGATGGTCGTGTGCGACGTCAATGCGTCGGTGCCGGGCCATGCGGAAGGGAAATCGGTCCACGTGGATGCAAAGTCGCGCCGGGGCGAGACGCAGACTTGCGTCGCCCTGATCGAAACGCCGCCGGGCGCGAGCCTGGCGCGGATCGACGGGCGCGTGATGTTGCATCTGCCCGCCCAGGCCGATTCGAGTTTGGCCCGGCTTGTCATCTGGAGCGGGCCAAAGCGGCGCGCAGGCCGCCTTTGACGCGACGATCGCCGCACTGCCAAAGGCGATCGATCCGGCCGCCCTGACGCAAGGCGGGCCGTCGCTATGGGGCGCGGCGATCGAAACCGTTGGCAAGCTCCGCTCGTCGGGCACGGCAGACGACGCGTATGTGGTGGATACGATCACCGCCCCCGAAAAGAACCCCTTCGGCGTCTTCACGCGGTTCACCGGGTTCGACTTCTTCTCGGACGGCCACACGGCCGCCGTCTGCACGATCGGCGGGGATGTGTGGGTCGTCTCCGGGCTAGATGAGAAGCTCGAGCATCTGAGATGGAAGCGTTTCGCCACGGGGCTTTTTCAGCCGCTGGGGCTCAAGGTGCTGCACGACACCGTCTATGTCATCGGGCGCGACCAGATCACCCGGCTGCGGGACCTCGACAAGGACGGGGAGGCAGACCTCTACGAGAACTTCAACAACGACACTCAGGTCACCACGAACTACCACGAGTTCTGTCTCGACCTGCAGGCGGATACCGAAGGGAACTTCTACTACGGCAAAGGCTCGCCGTGGCCGCCGAACGTCAAGAGCGACCACCAGGGGACGATGCTGAAGGTGAGCAACGACGGTAGCCGCCTTGGAGTGCTGTGCACGGGCCTTCGGGCCCCCAATGGTTCGGCGATGGGGCCGGGCGACATGCTGGTATGCAGTGACAACGAAGGGCACTGGATGCCCGCCAGCAAGGTCAACCACATTCGCCCCGGTCGCTTTTACGGGATGGTCCCGGCGGCCCACCAGCCGGGCCGCCGACCACGTCGTTCGAGCCGCCGATCTTCTGGCTCCCGCACAACGGCGTTGACAACTCCAGCGGCGGCGAGGCCTTCGCGCCCAGAACGCCGGCGGGAAGTGGGGGCCGCTCGACGGGCACATGGTCCATATGTCCTATGGGCTCTCCAGCCTTTTCGCGGTGATGATGGAAGAGGCCGACGGCGTCGAGCAGGCGGCCGCCGTCAAGTTCCCGCTGAAGTTCGACAGTTCCTGCATGCGGGGCCGATTCAACGGCGGCGCCGAATACCCCAACGGGGACGGGCAGCTCTATATCTGCGGGCTCAAAGGGTGGCAGACCAACGCCGGCCGCGACGGCGCGCTCGACCGCGTTCGCTTTACGGGCAAGCCGTGGGCGAAGCCTGTGGAGTTCCACTCCGCGAAGAACGGGCTGTTCATCACGTTCGACGTCCCGCTGGATAAGGCGTCGGCCGCCGATGCCGGGAACTGGGACGTGGAGCAGTGGAATTATGCCTGGACGCAGAACTACGGGTCCCCGGAATTTTCCGTGAAAGACCCGAAGGTTAAGAAGCACGACGATGTCGAGGTGAAGTCGGTGAAGCTGTCGGCCGACGGCCGCACCGTTCAGATTGAGACGGCGGGTCTTGCGCCGGTCATGCAGATGAAGGTGAGCTATCGGAACGTGAAGCTGGCCGAGGGCGGCCGCGAGATTCAGGGCGAAGTGTTGAACACCATCAACAAGGTCGGGCCGGAACGGAAGCTGTAACGCTCGAGCGCCCCGAGGGGACGGATTGTCAGGGCGAGGCGGGCTCGCCTCGGCGGCGGGGCGGCGCATAATGGCCGCCATGCCTTTCGCCGCAACCCTTTCGGGCCGCGCAGCCGCTTCCCCGGCGACGTGCTGCTCCAGTTGCGCGGCGACCGGCTGGGCTTCCTGGAGCGGTCTGCGCGGCGCTACGGCGACTTTGTCCCGTTCAAGGCGGGCGCGTGGCGATACCTGCTGGTCAATGACCCCGATTTCATCCGAGAGGTGCTGGTCACCCAGGCCGGCTTATTCACGAAAGGGCCGGCTTTGCAGCGGGCGGGGGGGACGCTGGGCCGCGGGCTTCTGACCAGCGAAGGGGAGCTTCATCGACGCCAGCGCCGGCTCGCCCAGCCAGCGTTTCATCCGAGCCGGGTCGCGGCGTATGCGGCCGACATGACGAGGATCGCGGCCGCCGCGGGCGATGCGTTTCGGGACGGCGAATCGATCGACATGCACGAACGGATGATGGCGCTGACCCTCCGGATCGTCGCCAAGACGCTCTTTGACGCCGAAGTGGAAAGCGAAGTCGCCGAGCTGGGCCGGGCGATGGACATCACCGTCGGGATGTTCAGCCGGGCGATGGCGCCGTGGGGGCCGCTGCTGAATCGATTGCCGTTGCCGTCAAACTTCAGATTCCGTGCCGCTCGGGCGACGCTCTTCTCCACCATCGAACGGCTCATCGCCCAGCGCCGCACGGAACAGCGTGAAGGCGTTCTGCGCCGAGACCTGCTGTCAACGCTCGTCCGCGCTCGTGACGGCGCTGAAGCGGCCGAGATGCCCGTGGCGGCCACCGCGGATGCCGCATCGTCGAACGGGGCCGCGGGCGACGGCATGAGCGATGCCCAGCTTCGCGACGAGAGCCTCACGATCTTCACCGCCGGGCACGAGACGACCGCCAACGCGCTGACCTTCGCCTGGTGCTGCCTTGCCAAGAACCCTGAGTGCGATGCGCTTCTGCGTCGCGAGCTGAAAGAAGTGGTGGGAGACCGCCTGCCGATCGCGGAAGACCTGGACCAGCTCCCCTACACGCGGGCGGTCATCGCCGAGGCGATGCGCCTCTTCCCGCCGGCATGGGCCGTCGCCCGCCAGGCGAAGCAGGAGTGCGCCATCCTCGGCCACTCCGTCGCGGCCGGCGAGATTGTCCTGATGAGCCAATGGGTTACCCATCGTGACCCGCGCTGGTGGCCCGACCCGGAGCGATTTGACCCGTCCCGTTGGCTTGACGGCGCGGCCGCCGCGGCCGCCGATCGCCCTCGCTATGCCTACTACCCCTTCGGCGGCGGCCCGCGCGTCTGCATTGGCGAGGCCTTCGCCTGGTCGGAAGCGATGCTCGTCCTGGCGACGCTTGCCCGGCGTTGGCGCGCGACCGTGATCGGCCGCGGCGAAATGAAGCTGAATCCGACGATCACGCTGCGCCCGCGCAACCCGGTCATGATGCGGCTGGAGCGGCGCTCTCCAGCGCTTTGATGCCGCGCTGGCGCGGCCCGGAGTTGTCATACCCCGGCACCCGTAATGGGGTCAGAAGGTATTTCGGAATCAGAAATACCTCCTGACCCTTTTATGGTGGAGGAGGGGCAATAGAGGGTTGAGTTTGGGCCGCTGGGTGCGGTCAAATTCAGGTGCGCTTCCGGTCGGCTGACGAGAGCCAGCGTTGGAAGGCGGTCAGGAGGGCGAAGGCGGCCATCACGCCCAAGGCGCTGTATGCGGCTGGGGGAAGGGGGACCGCGGTGGGGTGGCCGCCGCCGCCCATCGTCGCGCCGACGGGGCCGAAGGTGCCATTGATGGATGTTTCGCCGACGGCGGTCCCGAGCGTCGGGTCGTTCGGGTTCTTCATCGGGAAATCATCGGCCATCGCGTAATGGACGCGCCCGTCGGCGCGAACTGCGTGGCGTTCGTGTGGATGACGAGGGTCGGCGGACCGCCCACGCCGGGGCTGTCGCTCTGGAAGAGGATCATCGCCCCGTCCTTCGTGCGGTGGGCGGGCGCGAGTTGTTCGAAATCGAGCATCCCGGCGACGTTGGTCTTGAAGCCGGAGAAGTCGCCGACGGCGAACATCGAGCCCTCGGCCGCACTCGTGCCCCCTTCGCCGGTGAGCCCAACTCCGTACACGAACGACAGGGTCTTGGTCGATGGGTCGCGGACCACGCTTTCCGTGAGCGACCCGGTGACGGAAGGGGGGATCGCGAGGAAGCCCCCGGTGTTTCGATACATCACGCTGAAGGGGATCGTCCGCATCGCCAGGACCGAGCCGCCGGGGAACTGGTAATCGTTCGCGTCCAGCAGCACGGTCTGGCCGGGGAGGATCGGGCCGGCCAGGCTGGCGGCCGTGGTGGCGGCAAGGAGCGACAGGGCGGCGAGCCAGGCGACGTGCGAACGTCGCGCGGGGTTGAAGCGTGGGGTGAACATTGCGAATCCTTTCGACGGCAGCCAGTCGCGGCAGAGAATCGGCGCACGACGAGGTCGCAGCGCCCGCGCGTAGGGCGGTGTCCTTAAGGTCGGAATAATCACCGGATTTTCTGTAGCGGACGGCGTCGCACGTCCGGATAACTCCTCCGCCGGGCGTCGGGGGCGGGTCAGAGCGCGGCGCCGATTGCCACCGGGCCCGCGCGACCTATACTGACGCTCGATGGTGATGTCCTCGAAGAAGCGGAAGGTCAGGGAACTGGCGATGCAGGTGCTGTTCGTCTGGGATGCCAGCGCATCCGACGAGCCGGAGCTGGCCCGCCTGTGCATTGCCCAGGGCACGTCCAACGTGCCCGCCGAAGATTTCTCGTCGAAGGAGCTGGACGAGGTCCGTCGCGACGCCCTCGACATGGCGAAGAACGCGTGGCGCCAGCGGGAGACGACCGACCCCTGGGTCGAACGGGTCGCCCCGCAATGGCCCACGCGACGCCAGCCCGGCGTGGACCGCGCGCTGATCCGCCTGGCCGTGTGGGAGATGACGCAGTCGCTCACGCCGCCCAAGGTGGTAATCGACGAGGCGATCGAACTCGCCCGCGAATTTTCGACCGAGAACAGCCCGTCTTTTGTCAACGGGGTGCTCGACGCGATCATGAAGGAGCACAAGGCCCTTACCGGCCTCCCCGGGTCGCCCCAGCCGGAGGTGGCGGCCGACGCGGTGGGGCCTGCGAATCCGGAGCCGGGGCCGGCTTCCGATTCGCCGCGGGAGTGAGAACGCCGCCATGACATTCTTCTCCAAGACCATCGATCGCCTCAGCCGCGCGGCGAAGAAGACCCGGGAGATCCTCTTCACCGACGTGCGGACGCTTTTCGTCCCCGGCCGCCAGATCGACGACGCCTTCCTGGAAGAGTTGGAGAACCGCTTCCTCCAGGCGGACATGGGGGTCGCCAACGCCGAGCGCATCGTCGGGGCCGTCCGCGACCGGTGGCGCCTGGGCAAGATTCGCAACGCTGGCGAGGCCGAAGGGGTGGTTAAGAGCGAGATGCTGGCGTCGTGGCCGCCGACCGATCGGGAGATCAGGTACGCCGCATCGGGCCCGACCGTGATCCTGGTTGCCGGCGTGAACGGGGCCGGCAAGACGACAAGCATCGCCAAGCTCGCCTGGCTGCTGAAGAACGAGATGGGGAAGAAGGTGATGCTCTGCGCCAGCGACACGTTCCGCGCTGGCGCGGTGATGCAACTGGGCGTTTGGGCGGAACGGGTCGGGGTCGAGATTATCCGCCACAATCAGGGGTCGGACCCGGCCGCCGTGGCGTATGACGCGTGCGAGGCGGCCCGTGCCCGCGGCTACGACGTGCTGATCGTCGATACCGCCGGTCGCCTGCCAACCCAGGAGCCGCTCATTCGCGAGCTGGTGAAGATCCGCGACGTCGTCGCCAAGCGGATCGAGGGAGCGCCGCACGAGTCGTTGCTCGTCCTGGACGCGACGACGGGCCAGAACGCGATTCAGCACGCAGAAGTTTTCGGCAGGGCGATCCAGGTGACAGGGATTATTCTGGCGAAGCTGGACGGCTCGGCGAAGGGCGGGGTGGTCTTCGCGATTCGGGACAAGCTGAATATCCCGGTGAAGTTCGTCGGGCTCGGCGAAACGCCGCAGGATATCGAGACGTTTGACCCCGAGCGCTTCGTCGGCGCCTTGTTCGGCGATGCCGGTTACGGGGACATCACCCCCGAAGCCGAGGCGGCCGCCGCGAAGCCGCCGAAGCGCTGACGGCCGCCGGGCGAGCCGCTTTTCGCTTCGCCTGCGATCGCCCCGAGGAGACGCGCGGGGTTCGGCGGCGGGGAGTCTGTTTGACCGTGCCCGAGTCGCCGCGCCCCTTGCCCGGTCGGCCGGTGGCGGCCGAGGGGGGAGCCACATCGGCGCTCAGGCGCTCCAGCGCCACTTCGAACTTCAGGTCATTCTCGTAGGCCCGAACCTTGATCGCGGCCTTCACGCGGCGCACCTTCCGCTGGCGGATGTCAGAGCCTTTCCCGATCAGCTCCAGCATGCGCCGGGCGGCTTCGCGCTCCGACTCGGAACGCGTGGCCCGCGGGCGCTGGCTCACTAATTCGGGCCGGACGGGTGCTGAATTGACGCTCGACTTATTTTGAGATGGCATTGGATTTCCCGTACCAATGTTCGCGTGCCCCGCCTTGATCGCTCCGCACCCTTATCGGCACGAAAGAGCGGCGGCGGGTTGTTGAACCGGGGAACCTTACGCGGGCGGCGCATGTCGCGGCCGCCGGCGATCGATCGGGGGGAGCACGGCGCGTCTGGCCCCTCCAAAGGCAGCATCGCGCCGGCCCCCGCGTCCGGCAGGCACACATGAACAACCCGACGGCGACACCATCAGCCGAGCTCGACGGCCCGGGAGCACCCACGCTCCCGGTCCGTCGCAAGCCCGTGACGATCGCCGCTTACTCGTAGCAGCTCTGCATTTCATCGAGGCGGCGATACAGCTCGCGAACGACGCCCCGGTAAATCTCAAACTCCTCGGCCGCGTGCAACTCGTCCTGGTTCTTCACCGAACCCACCAGGATACTTTCGAGGACATCGGTCAGATGAGGGACCGACATCTGCTGATCGGTCGCCGAATCGGAAGCCTCGAAATCTTTGTCCCAGGAGATCGTGGCGCGGAAGTGGGCGCCGCCGGTGCGATATTCGGACCAGCCCATGAGCCGTTCGGTTCGGTGCGGCCGCATCATCGACAGGACGGCCCGTACGTCTTCCTCGAACAGTTGCTCGGCGACGAAGCGATCCATTCCCTCCGAGGCGGCGGCGGCGGCGAGCCGGCCGTCGGGGATCATTGGTTCGGTTGGCAGGGATCGGCGGGCGTTGCGCGCCACGATCGGCTGTTCGGGCGAAAGGTCGTCGTCGTGCCTTGCGCCGGTTTCCGCCGCGAAGTCGTTGTAGTGAGTGAGCGCATCGAGGGTGTCCGTTGCGCTGCCATGGGCCGCGATGCCGCCTTTGAAGAACCTGCCGGTGATCATATAAGCTCCGTGCGAAACCGCTCCCGCGGCGCGTGTCGGCGCGGAAGAGGTCGTTGTGCCTGTCGGTCGGGTGCCGTGAGAAAGCGCCGCGGGCTATGGAGGCCGCGAGCGCGTCAGCCGCGATGCCGTTCAAACGGGCCGAGAACCTTCCGCGGGCTGTCCGCCCGCCGGTTCGCGGCCGTCATTGCCCCCGGCGTCACGTTGACACTCCTCGAATCGGCGTCCGGGATTTCGGATCTTCACAGCGACAGCACCGCCGCGGAGCTTGCGACACGGTGTCACCGCATTGAATCAGAACGGTATTCCCGAACGATTTGTGCGATGACACCCCGGCGGGGAGGGCTTAATATCCCCCAAAGATTTTTCCGACGTGACAACATTTCACCCCTTCAGATCCATCTGCTCAGGCAGATGTGTCGCCGTCGCGACGAACGGCGTGCCTGATCGCGCGAAGTTGGATACAGTTGTCGCACCCGCCCGGCTCTGGCTCTACTTCGACCGAGCGAGCGGTGGCGAACAAGGTCGCTCGGGCAGAGTCGCGACCTGTACAGTCAATTCGACTTGAGCGAGGGAGACTACGATGTTTGGGCGAGACTCAGGTCCGCGGACCAGGATCCAGGGCGGCAACTTTCACGCGTTTACGCCGATCGTTCGGCGATGCGCCGCGCCGACGCCGACCGGGCGCGGCCGGGCTACGGCAACGCTCGCGCGGGCGGCGTTCGCCATGGCGGCGCTGGTGTGGGCGGGGGGATGCTCGCCGAGCGACAAGTCCACGATGCAGCAGGCGTCGCAGTTCAACTCCGGCCTGAAGCCGGCCGAAGTCCCCGACGCGCCGGTGAACGACTACCTCCAGCAAATCGGCAAGCGAATCATCGCCTCGGCGAAGGAGGCGGACCGACGCCACGTCGGGCCCAAGACCCATTTCGACAAGAAGCAGGACGAGAGCTGGATGTTCTCCGACCGCATCCAGTTTCACCTGGTGAACAGCTCGACGCTCAACGCCTTCACGACCGGGGGAGAGCACGTTTACATCTACAACGAGCTGCTTCAGCAGTGTAAGAACGAGGACGAGTTGGCCGCGGTCATGGCCCACGAGTTCGGCCATATCTACTGCCGCCACGTCCAGAAGGGTATGAAGCGCCAGACGGCGGCGATGCTCGGCGCCGGCGTGCTGGGGGCGGCCGGCTACGCGGCCGGCGGCTCAGAGCACGGCGCGGAGTACGCCCAGAGCGGCGCCGGGCTGGCGGCGGCGGCGGGGCAATTCATCAACATGGGCTTCACCCGCGGCGACGAGGCACAGGCGGACGAACTGGGCTTCTGGTTCTACACCCATGCCGGCTGGGACCCTCAGCAGTTCGGGAACTTCTTCAAGACGATGATCGCCAAAGGATACGACACGACCTCCGCCGTCAGCAGCGACCACCCCACCCTCAAGAGCCGCGTCGAGGCGGCCGACGCCCGTGTGAAGGCCCTGCCCGAAAGCGCCTCGGCCTGGCGGAAGCCGGAAACCCGAACGCAGGCCGAGTTCGAGCAGTTCAAGCAGGAGGCGCAGAACGCGGCGAAGCGAATCCCCGACGACAAGTCGGTCGCAAAGAGCCAGCAGCTCCTTCAGGCGCTTCCTCGAAGCTGCTGGGTGCCCAACCCGCCGCAAGATCAGATCGACGCGCAACGGGCGCTTGAGGAGCAGGCCAAGCCGACGCAGAGCGATCCCTCCAAGTAACGCCGGGCGCCGCCCGCGGCCGGGTGCGGCAACCGGCCCGCTCACAGTCGTTCCGGCCGCGGATATACTTCGAGCATGGCCGCGTCCACGAACCTCGTGACCTGTCCGCATTGCGGGTATCCCTATCCGATGACGGACGTCCAGCGGGAGGTCTATCGCGGCCGCAACATGGGGTGCATGAATTGCGGCCGGCCTTTCGCGGTGAAGGACCCGGAGCCCAAGCCGCTCGACCCGCCGAGCCCAACGCCGCCGCCGGCCGCCAAAGAGTCTGCCGTTTCAGGAGATCGCGTGGCCGGGGCGGACGCATCCGCCGCAACGCCAGATGTCGCGCCCCAACTCCACCGCACGCCCCCGACTGACGGCGAGGCTTCGGCTGCGGCGGCGCCGGGCGCTGTTGCGGCCAAGGCCGCCCGCCGCGCCGCCGGGCAGATTGCGTCGATCGGCCGCCAGCCCAACGGGGCGGCGGTGGTGTCGATCGTTTCAGGAGGGCTCTTCTTTCTCCTGGCGGCCGCTTCGGCGGTATGGGCGTTCGCATCGTCGATGGGTGGATCCAGCGGGATGGAAGGCCCGGCACCCGAGTTCCTTCCGACTACGCCGGCTTCCATCCTCGCCATGGCGGCCGGTCTTGCCGCGCTCGTCGCGCTGATCAGCGGGATCGCCGGCCTCCTCGCGACGCGAATCAAGGTCGGCCCGACCGGCGCCATGCGCGGCGGGCATAAATCACTCGCCGTCGCGGGGGTCAGCCTGGGCGCCGGGGGGCTTGTGCTGGGGCTTTTCATGCTCCTGCTGGTCAGCCCCGTCATGGCCGACGCCCGCGACAAGGCGAACCGAGCCCGCTGCCAGTCGAACCTGGAGGCGATCGCGGTCGCGCTGACGGGGTACGCCCAATCCCACGGCGGCCGCTACCCGGACAGCCTGGCCGATCTCGTCGCCGACGGGAGCCTCGCGCCCGAATCACTCGTCTGTACCGCCACGCACGACACCCCCGCCGCCGGCGCGAGCAATGTTGCGAAGGCGGTCGCTCTCTCGCAACCAGGTCACGCGTCGTACGTCTACTCGGGAAAGGGCTTGACGCTCACCTCCCCGGCCGACGCGGTGCTGGCCTACGAGCCGCTCGCGGACCACGGTGACGGGCTGCACGTGTTATTCTGCGACAAGGTGATTCTCTACTGCCCACAGAGCAATGCGCGGCAGTTCGTCGTCGAGATGAACTCCGGCCCCAACCCGGGCGCAATCGCAAAGCTGATGCGGAAATGAATCCTCGGATCGCGATCAGAGCACCTCGCTCTGGGCAATCACCGTAGGGACCGCACCGCGGTCCGAAGGTCATGTCTCGCTCATTCCCGTCGGCATCGCTCGCGCTGGTCGCGCGTCTGGCGGCGGAGCGCGATGGGTTCGGTAAGGGGCGCGTGGACTTTACGAGGCAAGGTCGCGGGTGCGGAGCGATACCTTCCGACGTGCCGCCGGTGCCCTCACCGGCGGGCTTTCTGCGCGGTCGGCATCACCGCCGGTGAGGGCACCGGCGGCACTTTGGTTTGCGAAGACCACGTCCGGGGTTATGTGTCTCGTCCTATCGGCGCGGCCCATAGAAAAGATAGGCAAGGATCGCCGCAAGAATGACGACGCCGAGGATCGGCAGGTACAGGCGCGGGGACAGGTTGTTGGGGTCGTCGTCGGCCGTGACCCCGGTGCCGCCTGACCAGTGCGAGTGGCTGCGCGCAGAATCGACGAAGGCAGCTCCCCGCGAATCGTATAGATCGTTCCGAGCACGACGCCGATGATGAGCAGCCAGAGTGTCTGTCGGTCCGGGTTGATGCGCCAAGTGTAGATGCCCAGTCCGAAAAGCCCGACGGTCAGGATCAGAGCGGCCACGCGAGTGGCAGGCCATCGGCTTTCGGGCTTTTCCCCTTGCATGACGGATACCGCGCCTTTCGTCTGAAGCGACCGCTGGCCTTTATACCTTGAATTGGACGATGCGACCGGCACGGCTATCCTTTTGTCCGATGAACGCCACCAGCCTCCTGTTCGCAATTGGATCGATCGGGCTCTTTTCGTCGCGGGTCTTTCTGCCGGCATTCATCACGGCCCTGCTGCTTCGGTTCGGCGGCCACCTGCCGCTCGTTCACAACATCGGGCTCATCGCGCACGCCCAAGGGACGGCGCCGTCGTGGTTCACTAGCAACCCGTCGCTGATCATCCTGGGCGTCTTGTCGCTCCTCGAAACGGTCGCCCAGAAGAACCCGGAAGCGCGGAACTTTCTGCATCAATTTGACGTGCACCTGAAAACAGCCCTCGCTTTCCTGACGTCGCTCGGGGTCATCAGCTCAACGGATGCGGGCTTCGCATCGCACGCTGCCCATCAGGCCGGATCATTCGAATACGCCGGGATGCTGGAGTGGGTTGGGCCGCTCATCGCGGCAGTGGGGACGTTCCGGGTGAGCCTCGCACGGCGAAAGGTGATGATCGCCCTCTTTGAGCATGTCGATGGTACGCACCTGGATCATTTCATTGACTGGGCGGAAGACGCGTGGGTCGCGTTCGGGGCAATCTTCCTGGTCCTGTTCCCGGTCCTGATGCTGTTGCTGATCGCGATCGCGACGGCGGTGCTGTTCATCATGCGGCACCGGCTCGCGGTCGCGGAGGAGCGATCACGAATTGCGTGCGCTCAGTGCGGCACGTCGCTTTACGCTTGCGCTGTGGCATGCCCCCGTTGCAAGGCGGCCGTGCCGTCCCCAGCGGACGTTGGGTTCCTGGGACAGTCGCTCGTCCGGCCGGCGCAGGACCTGTCATCCCACCGGTTCCGTCTGGTTGAGAAGCGCCGCTGCCCGGTCTGCGCGACGCGGCTGCGGGCGGGCGCGGCGGTTCAGACGTGCGCGACGTGCGGCTCGGGCGCGGTGGGGGAGCAGGCGTTCTCGGAGCAATACCTTGCGTACCTCGGCCGCCGCGTGCCGGTGGTGCTCGGTGTTTCGTTCCTGATGAGCCTCATCCCCGTCATCGGGATGATCGCCGGGGCGGTCTACTATCGAATGGCGCTCGTGCTTCCGATCGGGCAGTTCCTGCCGCCGGGCCGCCGGTTCCTGCTGCGATGGGGGATTCGGCTGCTCTTCTTTGTGATGGTCTTCCTGCAACTCGTCCCGATTCTGGGCGGGTTGGTGGTGCCGCTGATGGCGATGATCAGCTTCGGGGCCTATCGCGGCAGTTATCTGTCGCTGCTCGAAAAGCATCATCGCCTGCCCGCGGGGGTGCCCGCTTCGGCATGACGGCGGCCGCGAGCGAGGCGATCGCGGCTTGGCGCCGAGGCTCTGGAATCGCTACAGACGGCGCCATCTCCCCACGCGGCAGGGTTGGCGGGTCGTCTCATAAAGTCTAACCCTCACAAGCGCATTGGCTTATCAAGCCGCCCCGGAGTCGCCGCCGATACTCCGGTTAACGTGATCGAACGACAAACCAGCCAGCCGTCGGATGATGTGACCGGTGACTCCCTGGTCGATCGGCTGGCCTTATTACAGGCGCAGCTCGACGCGTTGCGGGAGCAGCTTCACGAAAGTCAGCGGCTGGCGACGATCGGCACGATTTCGGCGGTCATCGCGCATGAGTTCAACAACCTGCTCACGCCGATTGTCAGCTACTCGCAATATGCCCTCACCAGCGCCAACAGCGACAAGCCAGACATGGACCTGGTCCGCAAGGCGCTGACCAAGTCCTACCAGAGCTCCAGCAAGGCGGGGAAGATCTGCGCCTCGATGCTCGGGCTGGCGCGGGGCGAGGTTTCGGTGGGGGAGGTTACGGTGCGGCGGCTCGTGGAAGAGACCCTGGCGGTGCTCGCCCGCGACCCGCGGAAAGATGGGATCGCGCTGCGGGTGCAGGTGCAGCCGGGGCTGGCGGTGATCGGCGACCCCATTCAGCTCGAGCAGGTGCTTCTGAACCTGCTGATCAACGCCCGGCATGCATTGCTGGGGCGCGGCGGCGGATCGATCACGGTCCGCGCGGCTCGCGCCGAATCATCGGCCGACGAGCTGCGGATTCAGGTGATCGACACCGGCCCGGGCATCCCGGAAAAGCACATCGGCCGCATCTTCGAGCCCTTTTTCACCACGAAGGGGACCGCCCGTCGCGGCGAAGCCAAGGGGACGGGGTTAGGCCTGGCGATCTGCAAAGAGATCGTTGAGCATCATAAGGGGCGGATCGACGTTCAATCCGAGGTCGGCCGGGGGACCACGTTCACGCTTCACCTGCCGGCGGCGCGGGGGGTTGTCGCTGACTGAGCGGGCGATAGGCTCGTCATTTCTCGTAGGGCACGCAATGCGGGCCGCTGAGGGGGCCGCCCGCCGGCGAGCCGCGGCCCCGCTGACGGACCGGGTGACGTGGCGGCACGCGGTGCGTGCCCTAAGGGCAATCACAGCTGTCTTCGATCTTTAGCCGAACAGCGACAACTGCGGGTCCGGCCGCGCGAGTGACGCGTCAAAGCCCCGCGATTTCAGCAGATCGACGAAGTGCTTGTAGCCATGATGGGCGAAGATTTTTCGTGGCGCAACGCGCTCGATCAGCTCCATCAGTTCGTCGAAATCGGCATGGTCCGATAAGGGCAATGCGCAGTCCACACCGTAGCGGTACTGGCTGCCCTTGAGCAGTGCCCAGCCGGACATCATCACCCTGAACGGCCGCTCAAACCGAGTGACGAAGCCGCTCCGGGCAACCTGGGGCGGGGCGACCAGGGCGCCGCGCTGGGCAAGGTCGAGGGCGGCCGGGCCGTGAAAATCTTCGGCCGCGTAGCGCCGGTAGCGCCCAAGGTGGACGCCGAATCGCTCATACAACCTGTTGATGCCGGCCACGGCGCCATGGCATGTGACGACGATGCCGGCATCCGTGAGGATCCGGACGATCTCCTGCGCCTTTCCCAGGCTATACCCCATGACGATCGGCTGGCGCCCCTCCTTCAGGGCGGCCGCCACGCGGGCCACCAGTTCGTCGGCGGTCTGACGCCACGGTGGGAAGCGGAAATGAGGTTGGCCATAGGTGCTTTCCATGACCAGTGTGTCGGCGGGCGTCGGGTCGGCCGCCGGGACGGTGAGGCTGTGGCGAAGCTTGAAGTCGCCGGTGTAGAGCAGCGTCCCCTCCGGCCGCGACAGGTGAAGCATAGCGCTGCCCAGGACGTGCCCGGCGGGCAGGAGTCGGATGCGCGTTTCGGCGTCGAGGGAATGTTCGGCCCGATATTCGAGGGCCAGCACTTCCCCCGGCCCCAGACGATGTTCCGAGAGGGCGGCCGTCGGCTCGGTCGCGATGGAGCGGCCGTGATGGCCGTCGCAGCAGAGATGGTCCGTATGGGCATGGGAGACGAACGACATGGCGCGCGGCGTTCGGGCATCCAGATAGAGCCCGGCCGCCGGTATGAGGAGGTCCGAATCCCAGGTGAGCAGGTCGGCCATTTGAAGCATCGTATGCGGCAGGACCGGCCGGCACGGTCTTGAGCAACCATCTGAAACAGAGGCGACGGCGGCCGATGCTGCTCCTGCTGCCGCGGGGCCACGGGCGGGATCGACCAATAATCCCGCGATCCGACTGGTAAAAAAACAGCGTTTCGCCAAAGGTCGGAGCGATGCCTTGCCGAAAGCAGTCAGTAGGCAGGCTTACGGTCGGGCGCTGTCCCGAGACGTGAGCAGGGGGTGTCAAACGTCGGCGTGGCGGCGCCTGGTCAGGGCCGCAACGATTGACTGGCGCAATCTACTCGACAGGACGTACGGACATGGGCCCCATCGACTCGTCCAATACGACTGCTGATTCGCCGGAATCGGCGCTCAACGGCTCAAGCCATCCGCTGGCGGCCGATCGGCCGCCGGCCGCCCGGACCGTCCGATCCTCCACCAGCTATAAGTTTCAGCGACTCCGCGAAAAGCTTCGCGATGCGATCGCCTCTGGCGAATTCGCGAGCAAGTTGCCGGGCGAGCGTTCGCTGGCCAAGCGCTTCCATGTCAACGCCAAGACCCTCAGCAAGGCCCTGACGGACCTTGCGGCCGAGGGGCTGCTGGACCGGAGCATCGGGCGCGGCACTTTCGTCAAGGGCACCGCCCCGGCCTCGCAGGCGGAAGGGCGATGGCTGGTCCTTGGGGACATTGGCCAGTCCGATGCGCGGCTGGTCCGCCTGCTCGAACAGAGCAACCCGGACCTGCACTTCACGCACGACGTGACGCAGATGCGGCCGAGTTTCCTCAACCAGTTTTCGGCCGTCATCGACCTGATGCCCTCGGCGCCCGATTCGCTGCTGCGCGACCTGGTCGTTCGGAACCTTCCGGTGATCGCCGTCGGGCATGAGCCGCGAACCTATTCGATGCATGCGGTGCTGACGGACTTGATGCTGGCCGCCAGCCTGATTGCCCGCGACCTGGTGCTCGCTGGGCATCGCCGCATTGCGGCCGTCGAGGCGAAAGGCTCGACCATTTTGGTCCGGGCGCTTCGCCAGGCGGCCGGCCGTTACTCGGTGGACGCGACGGTTGACGTGGTGTCGCCCGAAGACCTTGACACGCTGTTCGGCGATCGGGGCCAGGGACAGGTCTCGGCGGTCGTCTGTGAAAGCGCCGGGACAGCCCGGCTCGCCCTGGCCGCCATGGAGCGGCATGGCGCCGCGGCCCCACGCGACGTTACGATCGCGGCGATCGGCAACTGCGCCGGCGGCGACGAACCGTGCAGCGGCTATTACTTCGACTGCCAGAAGATTTCGGATTCCGTCGTCGAACTGCTCCGCGACCCGCCCGTCCGCCCCGCGACGCTCTGGATAGCCGGCGAATACGTCGATCGTGGGACGACCGCCCCGGTGATCGACGGTGGCTCCGGCGCCACGGACAACGCGTGTGCGCGGTCCGATGGCCTCGAGCCCGGTGAGCGCGCGGGCGGCGACGTGGTCCGGGCGGCCCAGGCGGTGTCGGGGATAGAATTCCTGGGGACGCTGGCATAGGGAACCACCTACAGACAGAGTTCGATACGGGGCACGCATTGCGCGTGCCCCGTTTGCGTGTGTGGCACGCGGGTTCGATGGGTGTCGTCGTCTCTTGGGGCATGAAATCGTGGAATGCCAAGAGATCTGATAAGTTACCCATCTCTATGAAATTCGGAGCCATCAGCTTGCGAAGCGTTCGCTTCTCCCTCCGGCGAATGGGGCCCGGTGTGGGGAAGGCTTCGCGTGCCCCACTTGTCGAGTCGCTGGAACAGCGATCGCTCTTGAGCGCGAATTCCCTCGTCAATATCGGCGCGTTATCCGGCGCCGTGACCGAGCCCACTGGGCCAGCAACTCGCGTGTTTAAGCTTTCGCTGCCGCTGGAGAGTAGCCTTTCGGTGAGCACGGTCGGCGGTGGGGGGGCGTTGTCGATCGCGATTGACAAGAACGGCAACAATTCGATCGACTCCGGCGAGACGCTCTACGGGGCATCAAAAAGCGGCACTGGGTTTAAGCGCCTGGCGGCCGGGCCGTACCTGGTCGGCGTCAGCGGCACCACCCGGCAGGTGACGTTTACGGCCGAGTCGGGAGGCCAGAATTCCGTTTCGCCGTGCAACCTTGGCGCGCTCACGACAAAGGGGCTGTCGGCGACGGGTTGGGTGGGGGCGTCATGGAGCCTCTCCTACTACTCGTTCCGTGTCACAGCCCCGACCATGGCATCGATTTCCGTTGACCCCGCGAGCGCCGCCCGAGTGTCGCTGATGGACGTCACCGGCGGCACGGTGTGGCAGTACTTGCCGTCGGCGATCTCCTGGCAACTCTACCCGTCGATCTATCGCGTTGCTGTCCGCACGGCATCGAAGACCGCACAGGGGAACTTCAGGCTTCTGATTCAACCGACGCTCGGCACGCCGCCGGCCCCAATCCCGCCGGGGCCAACGGTCTATGCTCTGGGCGACTCGATCACCTGGGGGTCCGGGCCGACCGACCCGCCGATACCGGGGGGTTATCGTCAGCGGCTGTACGATGACCTGACGGGCGCGGGGGTGTCATTTGGCTACGTCGGGACCCATGCGACCAACGCGTCCCCCGCCCTCCTGGCGGCCGGCGAAGCGCGAAATGACGGGCACCCGGGCTACAGAATCGACCAACTTGAGTCGAACCTGCACGGCTGGACAGGAGCATGGGATGCCTACGGAGGCTACTGGCTGGACGGCGGCATCGACGCCGGCCGCCCGCCTCTCGAGCCGGACTACATCCTTCTGATGGCCGGCACCAACGACATCATTCAACACACCGCGGCGGGCTATCCGAACCACGACGCTCCCGAATCAGTGTTCATGACCCAGCTCGAGCAGCGGATCGAAGCGCTCGTGGGCGACCTGGCGACGTCGCGGCCGTCAGCACACGTGCTGGTGGCCAGCATCCTGCCGATCCAGGGCTTCATCAATGCCAACGGGATCGACTGCAACGTCGAAGCCCAGGAGTACAACCGGTTCCTGGAGCATGACCTCATCCCGACGCTTGCCGCCAAAGGGTTGCGGGTGACGTTCGTCGATCAGTACTCCAAGTTCGTCAACGCCGATGGCAAGATCCGCACCGATCTGATACCCGGCCCGGTCCATCCGGGGAAGATCGGGTACGACATCATGGGCGATGCCTGGGCGGCCGCGTTGCTCCCGCTCATGAGCCCCGGAACCGCGTCCCACTCCTCCAACGCACGAACCTGATCGTGGCCACCCCCGAGGCACTTTCTTCCCAAATGACGATCGATGGCCTGTCCGCCGGACGGAAGATTGGGCGCATGGACCGGCACGCGGACTTTTCAGGCCGATTGCATCAATCCAGGAAGACGACTGGCTTCTCCCAGATCGCCAGGACGGTGCAGCCGGTTTGGGTCGAGACAGAATGGGCCGTACCCGGAGGGTGGACGAGCAGCGTGCCGGCCGGGTGCTCGCCGTTATCGTCGATCTGAGTCCCGGACAGGACCAGGATGTGCTCGAAGCCGATATGCGAGTGGCGGGCCAGCTTCGCGCCCGGCGCGTAACGCAGCAGCGCTGAGGAATGGCCCGACGGGGCTGTGTAGAGACGCACGATTTCGATGCCGGGGCGGAACGGGCGCCAGTCGTAGGCCTCGCCGCTGGCCGAACCCTGCTCCGTTGGCGCCGCACGATCGCCAGAACTATCGCCGGCCGCACGATCGCCGGCCGCACGATCGCCAGCGGGACGATCATTGGCACGCTCACCAAAGGGGAGGCCCGAGATCGCGATCGCCCGGGTTAAAAGAACAGCCGCCTCTCCGCCGCGACTCGACGCATCCAGCATCCAACCTCCAGCCGACCACCAGTCGCCGTCGTACCCCGCTCACGTCAATTTGCTTCAGTCTGATCGCACGCCCCCCCGGTTCCCCCGGTCAGGCGTGGCCTGCCATGTGGCGGCCGATGATGGCGATGTCGGCCTCGGCGATCGGCGTCTCATAGACGAACTTGCCGTGGAACATCACGATAATGCGGTCGGAAAGCTCGAAGACCTCGTCCAGGTCTTCGCTGACCAACAGGACGGCCGACCCGCGGTTCCGCGCCTCGATGATCTGGGCGCGGATTTCCGCGGCGGCCGCGAAATCGAGGCCGAAGCAGGGGTTCGCGGCGATCAGGACTTCGACCGCCTCCGACAGCTCCCGGGCCAGCACCGCCCGCTGGACGTTGCCGCCGGAAAGGTTGCGGATCGGCTCTTCCGGCGACGGCGTCTTCACCCGATAGCGGCTGATGAGGTCCTGGGCCAGGCGGCGGATCGACCCTTTGTTCAGGAAGCCGCCGACCGAGTGCGGCTTCTGGTCGAAGTTCCGGAGGACCATGTTGTGCGCCACGCTCATCGCGCCGACACAGGTGTTCTTCAGCGGCTCTTCCGGCAGGCAGTTGACGCGATGCTTGCGGATCTCGGCCCGGGTCGCACCGTAGGCTTCGCCGTGGACGCGGATCTGGCCCTGCTCGGCCCGCCGCTGCCCGGCCAGCACCTCGACCAGCTTGCTCTGCCCGTTGCCCGACACGCCGGCGATCCCGACGATCTCCCCGGCGTGGACCTTCAGGTTCAGGTCTTCCAGCGCCTTGAGCCCGATGTCGTCCAGGGCGTGGATCCCGTCAATATGGAGGTGGGCCTCGCCGCGCGCCTTGTTGTCCCGGGCGGCGGTGCGGGTTGTTTCCGACCCGATCATCATGGCCGACATATCTGAAGGCGTCAGGTCCTTCACGAGCCCCTTGCCGACGAACCTGCCGGTGCGCAGGACGGTCACTTCGTCGGCGAACTTCATCACCTCGCGGAACTTGTGGGTGATCATGAGGACTGTAAGTTCGCCGGAGTCGGTCCGCTGCTTGAGCATCGTGAGCAGCTCGTCCGCCTCGGCGGGGGTGAGAACGCTCGTCGGCTCGTCGAGGAAGAGGACCTTGTTGCGCAGGTAAAGCTGCTTGCAGATCTCCAGCTTCTGCTTCTGGCCGGCCGCCAGGGAAGAGACTTTCTCGCCGATGGGGATGAAGAAGGGCGTCGTTCGCATAAAGGCGCGGAGGTCTTCGTATTCCTTCTTCCAGTTGACCACCGACGGCACCTGCCCGCGCGACAGGACGAGGTTCTCGGCGACGGTCATGTTGGGGACCAGCGTGAAGTGCTGGTAGACCATTCCGATCCCCAGCCGCAGCGCTTCCCGGGGGTTGCGGATCGTCACCGGCTGGTCGCCAAGGCTGATCTGCCCGACGTCGGGCAGGTAATAGCCCATGATGCACTTGACGAGCGTGCTCTTGCCGGCGCCGTTGCCGCCGAGCAGGGCGTGCATGGTGCCCGGCCGCACGGTCATCGACACGTCGTCCAGGGCCTGAACGGCGCCGAAGCGCTTGCTGATGCCGATGGCCGAGAGGCCGGGCGCCTTGGTCTGACTGGCGGCCGGCGGCGGGCTCTGCAACGTCTGGGTCATAGGATGCCTTTGATCAGCGATTCGGAGTCGGAGACGGCCCCGAAAACCCCGTTCTGCATTTTGACCATTTTGATCGCCGCGTCGTGATTCCCCCGGTCGGTGGCGGCGCAGCAGTCTTCAAGGATCACGCACTCGTACCCGCGGTCGTTCGCCTCGCGCATGGTCGTGTGGACGCAGACGTCGGTCGTGATGCCGGTGAGGATGATGTTCTCGACCCCCTTCTGCCGGAGGATCAGGTCGAGGTCGGTGGCGCAGAAGGAGCCCTTCCCGGGCTTATCGATGATCGACTCGCCCGGCAGCGGGTAGAGTTCGGGGATGATGTCCCACCCCGGTTCGCCGCGGACGAGGACGCGGCCGCACGGCCCGGCGTCGCCGATGCCGGCGATTGAATTGAACTTCCGCGACCGCCACCGCTTGTTTGCCGGCAGGTCCGCCAGGTCAGGTCGATGACCTTCGCGGGTGTGCAGGATATGGAACCCGCCCTTGCGCATCGCCGCCAGCAGGCGGCTGATCGGGTCGATGCAGACGCGGGTGAGAGAGATGTCGTAGCCGAGCAGGTCGATGTACCCCCCCTTGCCGCAGAAGTCGGTCTGCATGTCGATGACAATCAACGCCGTGTTGTCCGGTCGAAGGTCGCCATTGTACGGCCACGGGTAAGGCTGCGATTCGATGTACTTCAGGCTCATGGGATTCGTGAGTGAGGGTTGCCGTTGCCGAGCGTCGCCGGTGGCGGAACGCGAGTCCACGATCCGCGAACAGCCGTTGCCGCGGTCGCTACGCCGTCGCCTTTCCGAGTTCGCCGGGCGCTCCGGCCAGGCTGCGGCTGGAGGAGCACGTGGCGATCATGATCGCGAGCGTCAGAACATAGGGGGCCGCGTCGAACAGGTAGTGGCCGGTGCTGATGTTGACCGACTGAAGCGCGATCCCCAGCGCCTTGGCGCCACCGAAGAGAAGGGCGGCGAAGACGCAGTTGACGGGGTTCCAGCGAGCGAAGATGACCAGCGCGACCGCCATTAGCCCCTGGCCGTTGTGGATCGCGTCGCTCCAGCTCCCCGGGAAATATAGCGAGAGGAAGGCGCCGCCGACCCCGGCCAGGAAGGCGCCGCCCGCGGTGGACAGGAGGCGGACGTTGTTGACCGAGTACCCCATTGCCCGGGCCGCGTCGGTGCTCTCGCCGACGGTCCGGACGATCAACCCCCAGCGAGTGTTCTTCAGTGCCCAGTGCAGGATCGGAGCGAGCCCCACCCCGATGAGGAAGAGCCAGTTGACCTTCAGCGCCGCCTGGATCTGCGACGAGTGGCTCCACCAGCCGAAGTTGATGTCGGGCAACTGAGGCGCGGTATGGCTGATGAGGGGCTTGCCCAGATAGGAGGCGAGCCCGGAGCCGAACAGCATGATGCCGATCCCCACCGCGACGTCGTTGACGCGGGGCTGGGCGCAGAGGAATGCGTGGATCACGCCGAGCAGCGAGGCGGCCAGGCCCGCGCCGATGACGCCGACCCAGGGGCCGAGCAGCGGGCCGGCGGCCGGCATGTACTGCGTGGTGAGGTAGGAGACGCCGAAACCGGCCATCGCCCCCATCACCATCGTCCCTTCCTGGCCCAGGTTGATGCGGCCGCTCTTCTCCGTGAGCGTCTCGCCGAGGCTCACGAAGATGAACGGGGTGCTGTCGCGGACCGCGCCCGCGAAGATCGCGAGCGGGACGCCCCACCAACCAAGGGCTTGGCTTGTCAGTTCAGGCGCTGGCATGGGGTACTCCTTGTGGGGCTCGCTTGCCGATCATCGCGACGAGCTTCACCAGCGGGCGCGCGAACCATGTGTTCTTGATGTCTTTCAGCCGCCCCGACCACGTATCGAGCCCCAGGATGACGAGGAAGAGAATGCCCTGGAAGACTTTGACGCTGGCGTCGCTCAGGCCCAGCTCGAGCTGCATCATGTCGCCGCTGCCAGTCACGCCCCCCAGGAAGATGGCGACGGGGATGACGGCGAGCGGGCTTTGTCTGGCGACGAAGGCGACGAGGATGCCGTCATACCCGTAGCCGGCCGCGAGGCTGTCGTTCGCGGTGCCGTGGACGCCGACGGCGACAACGCCGCTCAGCGCGGCGAACGCGCCGCCCAGAAAGCACGCGACGAGGGAATAGCGGGCGATCGATAGGCCCGCGATGCGCGCGGCTCGAGGGTTCCCGCCAACGACGCGCGTCGCGAACCCGTGGGTGGTGTGGTCCATCAGGACCCAGGAGAAGACGCAGGCGATGAGCCCCAGGGCGAGCCCGATATGAAGCTCCGTGCCCGGGATCATCGGGAAGAGGTTGGCCTGCCCGATGTTCCATGTCGAAGGGTGGTTCGTATTGGTGACGTCCCGCATCGGCCCTTCGACGCAGTGGTTGAGGATCGCGAAGGCGATGTAGTTCAGGAGCAGGCTGCTGATTGTCTCGTTGACGCCGCGGAATTGCCGCAGTGCGCCGGGGATAACGGTCCAGATCCCGCCGACGAGCATGCCGGACAGGATCATTGACGTGATCACGACAAACGGGGACGCGTGGGGCAACAGGTGGGGCAGAAGATGCGCGGCGAGCGCGGCGGCGAGCCCTCCAAGCAGGATGCACCCCTCGCCGCCGATGATGACCATGCCAACCCGCGCCGGCAACGCGACGCACAGCGCCGTGAGCAGCAGCGGGGCGGCATGGATCAGCGTGCTTTCCCACGCGTACTGGGTACGCCGCCAGCTCGAAACGTCCCCAAATCCGCCGCGAATCATCACGCTGAAGACATCCAACGGGTTGGTCCCGTTGATCAGCACGAACCCCCCGAACAACAAGAGCGAGATGATGATGGCGGCGATCGACAGGACGATTGAATCGAACAGCGGCGGGGGGACCAGCGATTTGGCGCGGAAGACCAGGGTCGGTCGAGTTTGGTACGGCACGGGGTCAACGGGCATGCGGCGCTCCGAACTCACTTGTAGAGGGATGGCTTGTCGGAAAAACGGTGGACGCGCTGGGTGCTGGCAAACTCGGGGTACTCGGGCACCGCGCCGGCCCGAGCCCCGTGGCGCCACGGTTCAGTGCGGCGAGTGAAAAGCGGCCGGTTGCTAGCGCTGCATGGCTACCGGTGTACCGCGGCGTCAAGGGACGATCGAAGTCCCAAGCACGAAATCCGAGGGGATGACCAAGGGGAAAAGAAGGAACCGAGTGCAAGCGACTGCGGCGTTCCCCGCTTTGTCCTCTTTGAACTTCCATTGAATTCCGGGCTTCGGATCTCTCCTGTATGCAGGTCGATCGATCGTCGCCGCTGACGGGCAGCCCCGGTGCGGCGGCTTTTTGGAACCCTTCGGCGGCCGCGGCCCTTGCAGCGGCGGAAGGGCTCGGGCAGACCCGCCCGAGCCCTCCGCCTGATCGGCGCTAAGGGGACGTCGCCACCCACTCAGCTTCCGGTGCTGCCGTTGACGCCTTCCACGAGGTACTTCATGCCCCACAGCTCACCCGCCTGGTCTTCGATCTCCTTGCCGGCGGGGATCACTTCATTCCCCTTGTTGTCCTTGAGCGGGCCTTTGAACATCTTAAAGGTCCCCGCGACCATCTGCGCCTTGATCGCTTCGACGGCCTTCTTGGTCTCGTCGGTGACCATCGGGCCATAGGGCGAGAGCTTCACGGAGCCATCCTTCAGGCTGCCGGTGAAGTTTTTGGGCTTGTCCTTCCCGGCCTGGTAGTCGGTGACGAACGTCTTGTTCATGGGGGCCCAGTCCCATTCGGCCCCGGTCAGGTAGTGGGTGGGGGCCAGGTCGGCGCCGTTTGCGTGATACCCGCAGACGAAGATCCCGCGCTTGTCGGCCTGCTGGATCATCGCCTTGGGGCTGTCGATGTGCCCGGTGACCACGTCAATTCCCTGGTCGGCGAGGGTGTTGACGGCGTTGGCCTCGACGGACGGCTGGAACCAGTCGCCCGTGAAGATGACCGTCGTCGTCGCGGCCGGGTTGACGCTCTTGGCGCCCAACTCGAACGCGTTGATATCTCGAAGGACCGGCGTAATCGGCTTGGCGGCGATGTACCCGAGCTTGTTGCTCTTGCTTGCCTTGCCCGCCACCATGCCGCAGAGGTATTCGAGTTCGTCGATGTAGGCGAAGTAGGTGCCGACATTGCTCGGATCGCCGTCCTTCACGGTGCCGCCGGCGTGGAGGAACGTCACATCGGGGAACTTGGCGGCGACCTTCTTCACGTGCGGGTCGAAGTAGCCGAACGACGTGGCGAAGATCAGGGTAGCGCCCTGCTGCTTGACCATCGCCTCCATTGTCTGTTCGCAGCTTTCGTCTTCCTTGATCTGTTCCGCCTCGACGACTTTCACGCCGGGGAGTTTCTTGACCTCGGCCGCACCCTGGGCGTGGGCCTGGTTGTAGCCATAGTCATCCTTCGTGCCGACGTACAGGTAGCCGACCGTCACGGGCTTGGACGAGCTGCCGGTCGTGGGCGTGCCGCCGGAGTCGGCGCTCCCGGGCTTGCTGCAGCCGGTGGAAATCGAAACGGCCGCCGCGACACAGGCGGCGGTGAGAAGCTTGGGGAATGACGCGGCAAGCGGCATGACCGCTTGGCGCAGAGAGCGTGCGAGGTTCATGTTTTTCCTTGGTTGGCCCCGTGATCCACGTGGCAAAGCCGGCAAAGGGCCGGGCCGGTGAAGGGCCGGCAGTGATTCAAGTTCCGCCAAAGCGCGGCCTCTCCCAGCCCGACAGTTCGGGGTGTGCGAGGCCCTAATGAGTATGAAATGCCCGCGGCGTTGAGCCCGCGGCGGCTGTTCCCCCGTCGCCCGGCCGCGCGAGCCGGGCATCACGCCCGGGCTCGCGCGGCTGGTGTGGGCTCTGGGGTCGCCGCGGGCCGGAATGGCCCGCCTCGGCGCCGCCGGCTGGTGCGATGGTGGCGGCTTTAGAAGTTCACGCCGACGCCGATGGTCCCCTGCACGATGTCCCGATCCGTGTTGCCGCTGAGGAGCGTGCCGGCGCGGAGCAGGGCGTCGTTGAAGAGGTGGTAATAGATGACGCTGGCGTCGGCATGCCAGTAGCCGTAGCGGGCCGGGATCGGCAGCGGCACTTCGAGCTTGGCGGCCGCCGAGAGGACACCGAGGTTCCCGTCCGGGGCGGTGAAGGCGCTGTCACCACGGCCCCAGTACCCTTCGGGGCCTACCGAAATGTAGACCGGGAACGAGAGGGTGAGCGGGTAGTTCTCGATGGCCTTGTAGGTGTAGCTGGGAGCGCAGCCGATTTCGAAGTAGTAGGTGCTGCCGTTCTTGCCGTTGACGACGTTCGAGCTGCCCGAGATCGAGTAGAAGAAGTCGAAGTACGGATGAAGGGCGATCATCGAATCGCCGAACATGCCGGTGTCGTCGTAGCTGACTTTCAGGTCGGCGACGTGCTCGGTCGAGGGCTTGTTGATGGTCGAGTTGGGGAAGTTCCAGGCCCCGTAGGTGAGCGTGGCCGAGAACTTATCGACGTTGCCCGAGAAGCTGGCGAAGACGTCCATTTCGTTCCAGGCGCCCACTTTCGGGTCGCCCTGGGCGGTGTTGACGCTGTTCCAGATGCCCGTGACGAACGTGATCCCCTTCACCGGGCCGGCGTCGCCGATCGGGAAGACGATGCCGCCGACCGGCTGCCAGACCACCCCGGCGTTCTCAACGACCAGGCCGCGGGGCGTGATATAGGAGGTCTTGAACGGCGACTCGATGAAGCCGTGGATGTTTGGCTTCTCTTCAGTGGCCGCCATCTCGGCGAGGAAGACGGGGTCGGTGGAGGGCGTTGACATTGCCGCGTCGTTGCCGGCGTCGCTGGCAACCACCGGGCGGAGCGTCAGGCTCTCCGGGCCGGGAAGGTCGCGGCTTTCCGCGTGGGCGGTCGAGGCGGTCGCCAGGGCGCCGGCGGCAAGCCCTGCAACCGCGACGAACAGCCGTCGTGCGGCGGCGGCGCGTGCGCGGCGAGGTTGCCCAGCAGCGCGGGAAAACGAAAAGCTGGAGGGTGATTCAGACTTTGCGGACATGTCGGTCAATCCTTCCCGAATCGAAAAGCGGGCGGCCCCATGCCTGGAGGGAGGTGTTCCCTCAGAACCCGCAACTGTGTGATGGCGCGGCGTGGCAGGCGGCCCCGTCGTGTGCCTTGGCCCTTGATGCGCCAGAGCTGTCAATTCGCAACCCAGGCCGCTTAAGGCGGGAGCCCTGTCCGCGGAGAAGGGCCTGAGCCACAGCATCGACCAACGAAAGCCGTTCCAACTCGCCCTAAGACAAGCGGCGTGCCATCCGGGTGTGTCAGCGACAACTGTATATTCGTAAAGATGTTAAACGCGCAGCCACGAGGGCCGATCCTCGTTTGCGGGGTGTTGCACTCGTACTGTGACATACACCTGCAACAGCGCCCCGGGCGAACCTCGTAGCATGGCTTACTGGGCGGTTTTCCCTCGGCGTCGCGGCGTTCACTTGGCTTCTGGCGGGCGGAGAAATGAACGCCAACACGCCAAGGACGCCAAGGGAAAAACGCGAAGCGTAGCCCGGTGGGAGCGTCGGCCGCCCTCTCGAAGCCGCGGCGGGTCGGTGGTCAAGAGGTTCTGAGGGGAGACGAGCCGCAGACGTACCTACGCGGACCAGTCGGTGCCGGCGCGAGCCCCCTTGGCGACAACCGAACGCCCGGCAGACCATTCCATGAAAGTGAGCGGGCGTGCGGCGATGCCGTCCGACGTGCCGCCGGTGCCCTCGCCGGCAGGGCTTTTTTGCGGCCGGCAACACCGCCGGTGAGGGCACCGGCGGCACTCCAGATCGGGGCCGAAGCTCCTGGTGGAGTGGCCCACTATGTCGTCCGCTCGCCAAGCTTCCGGTAGATGCGCGTTCGGTTGATCCCCAGGCGCCGCGCCGCTTCAGCGATGTTGCCGCCGGTTTCGGCCAGCGCCCGCTTGATCAAGAGGTTCTCGGCCGCCTCAAGGTTCAGCGGCAACTCGGCGGCGTCAGTGCTGACGCCGACGGCCCCGGGAGGCGACAGCGGCTTGGCCGTCCCCGCGACCCCCGGCTGCGAGAGGCCGCCCGCTCCGTGGCGGCGTGACGGGCCGAGGATCAGGTGCGACGCGCGGATGTCGGCCCCGCCGCTTTCGATCAGCGCCCGCTCGATCGAATTCTTCAGCTTGCGCACGTTCCCCGGGAAATCATGAGCGGCCAGCGCCGCCAGCGCTTCGGCGGTGATCCGAGGCACCGCCAGGCCCATCTCTTCGGCGAAAACCTTCAGGAAATGCTGGGCCAGCAGCGGGATGTCCTCGGGCCGTGCCCGCAGCGGCGGCGCCTGCACCGAGAACTGCGCAAGCCGGAAATAAAGGTCCTGCCGGAACGCGCCCGATGCGATCTGGGCGTCCAGGTCGGCGTTGGTCGCCGCGACGATGCGCACGTCAACCTGTTTCTCGCGGCTCGACCCCAGCGGCGTCACGCGGCCGTCCTCCAGCACGCGGAGGAGCTTGGCCTGCAGCGTGACCGGCATGTCGCCGATCTCATCAAGGAAGAGCGTCCCGCCGTCGGCAAGCTCGAAATACCCCTTCCGGTCCATTGTCGCGCCGGTGAACGCCCCGCGCAGGTGGCCGAACAACATCGACTCCGCCAGCTCTTCCGGGATCGCCACGCAGTTGACCGCGATGAACGGCCCCTTGGCGCGGGTGCTGCCAAAGTGGATCGCCCGCGCGACCAGCTCTTTGCCCGTCCCGCTCTCGCCGGTGACCAGGACGTTGACGGAGCCGAAATTCTGGACCCGCCGCACGTCGCGCAGAATGTCATTGATCGTGCGGCTCTTGCCGACGAACCCGGCGATGCCCCATCGTTCGGCCTCGCGATCGGTGATGGCGCTGAGCTTCTGGTCGGCGGCCGCCAGCGCGGTCTCGCGCGCTCGCGCTTGCGCATTTCCTCCCGCAGCGCCTCGTTGGCGAGCTGCAGCTCATCGGATCGGGCCTGAAGCTCCTGGTTCTTCTGAAGCAGCTCGAGCGCCAGCCGCGAGATCTTCAGGTGGACCGCGACGCGGTGAAGGACCTCCTCCGGGTCGAACGGCTTGGCGACGTAATCGACCGCCCCGGACTCAAAGCCCTGGACCAGGCTGCTGATCTCGTCGCGGGCGCTGAGAAAAAGGACCGGGATCCCGGCGGTCGACCTCGAGCTCTTGAGCCGGCGGCAGACGTCGTACCCGTTCAGCCCGGGCATCATGACGTCCATCAGGATCAGGTCGGGCCGGGCGGCTTCCGCGACCCGCAGGGCCACTTCGCCCGACGGCGCGGCCAGCACGTGATAATGGTTGGCTTCCAACACCTGGCCCAGGACATCAAGGTTCGCCGGGGTGTCATCGACGATGAGGATGCGGCCGGCATGACCGGGCCCGACGCCGTTCAAGGCCTCCGCAGTGCCGGCGGCAGCCTCTCCCGGGCCAGGCGCAACGTCGCCCGGAACATCATTGAGGGGAGTCAGCGTGGCGAGTCGGTTGTTCATGAATTCACATCGGCCGCCGAGGCCCACCGGGCTGCCGTCGTTCGCCGGCATTCCCCTGACGCCGCGGATCCCCCTCCCCCGAACAGCACATCGGCTCTCAATGCGATTAGATCGCCAGGCGGCGGCCCCGATGGCGCGGGGCACGCGGCCGCATGATCTCGCCGCCGCGGGGTGATGCGCCGCCGGCGACGGTTGCGGCGGTCGTCAGCTCCGAATCAGCCGGCTTCGGATCGACCGGCAGTGAAAGCGTTAGGGCGCGGACGATCGCCGGCATGTCGTAGTGATGAACCGAGCGCCGAAGAAATTCGGCGAGGGGCCGGGCCGCCACGCCGAGCCGGTCCACCTCTTCGACGCACCGTCTGATCTCGGTCACGCTGTAGAACTCGGCGGCCGCAACGATACGAGCGCGGAGTGGCTCGGGCAACAAATCGGTCGGGAGGCCATCAAACTGCATCGGCAAGACATCGACGGCGTTGGCGGCGACCGGCGCCTCAAACTCCACTCCCAGCAAGCGACCCAGCGACTGGTAGAGCCTTTCGGCCTGCACGGGCTTGGGGATAAAGTCGTCAAAGCCGGCGACAAGGCACGCTTCCTGTTCCTGATTGAGCACGCTGGCGGACGTCGCGACGAGCTTGAACCGCTCTCCCCCAGGGAGGGCGCGGAGCCGGCGAGCGGCTTCCACACCGTCGATGCCGGGCATCAGGATGTCGATGAAGATGATGTCGGGCCTGTGTTGAGCAGCCACCTTCAGGCCCAGGAGGCCATTCTCGGTCGCGGTGACGCGGCAGCCGGCCTGCCGAAGCAGCTCCGTCATCACATGGCGGTTTTCAAGGATGTCTTCGACGATCAAAGCGTGGACGACGTGGCCGGGCGCCAGCCGTGCGCCGTCGGCCCCGAAAGTGTGGGCAGGCTCCAGCGCCCCGCCGCACCCGATCGCCGGAGCGGCCACGCGCTCGCGCGGCAGGTCGAGGGTGAAGTAGAACGAGGAGCCCGCGCCAGCGCTCGACGCGACGACCAGCTCACCCCCCATTTTTTCGATGATCTGCCGGGCGATGGTCAAGCCCAGGCCGGTCCCGCCGCGGCGTTCGTCGGCGTGGGCCTGCTGGAACGGCTCGAAAATCGCCGCGCACATCTGCGGGGCGATGCCGACGCCCGTATCGACGACCTCGAAGCGGAAGCGGCCGATCCCGGCGGCCGCCCCCTCGTCGGCGGTGATCCGCAGCGTCACCGACCCGGCATCCGTAAACTTCACCGCGTTGCCCAGAAGGTTGATCAGGACCTGCCGCAGCTTCCGCACGTCGGCGACGAGCCCCAGCCCGCAGGCCACGCCGCCGGGCCCGAAGTCGGTGTCGATTCGCAGTTCCAAGCCGCGCTGAACGCACTTGTGGCGGAACATCGCGTCGAGGTCGCGAACAAGCTCCGGCAGGTTAAAGGACGTCGGCCGCAGCTCGGCGTGGCCGGCCTCGATCTTGGAAAGGTCGAGCACGTCGTTCAGAAGGCCCATCAGGTGGTTGCCGCTGGCGATGATCGTCGCCAGGGCTTCGCGGTGGGTCCGGCAGAGGCCCGTGTCGCGCCGAAGGATCTGGGCGTAGCCGAGGATCGCGTTCATCGGCGTGCGGATCTCGTGGCTCATGCTGGCGAGGAAGGCGCTTTTGGCGCGGTTCGCCGCCTCGGCCGCGTCCTCGGCGCGGCGACGTTCGGCCACTTCGGCCTGGAGGGCGGCGTTGGTCTCGGCCAGCTCGCGCGTCCGCTCCATGACCCGCGCTTCGAGCAGGTCGCGGCTGCGGCGCAGCGACCCTTCGGCCTCCTTGCGGCTGGTGATATCCACCACCGCGCCTTCGTAATAGAGCACAACGCCGCGGGCGTCGCGCACGGCCCGGGCGTTCTCCGAGATCCAGATGACCACGCCGTCGCGGCGGAAGACCTGTGACTCAAACTCGGCGACCTCGCCGCGCTGCTGGACGTCCCGCACGAACTGTTCGCGGCGGCCAGGCTCGACATAGAGCTGCCCCGCGATGTTCGTCAGGTCCGAGACCAGCCGCTCGATCGAGTCATATCCGTAGATGCCCGCCAGCGCGCGGTTGGCCGTGATGTAGCGGCCGTCGGGCGTGGTCTGGAACATCCCTTCGACCGCGTTCTCGAAAATCCCGCGATACTGGGCTTCCGCCAGGCGCGCGGTCGCCTCGGCGCGCTTTCGCTCCGCGACCTCGGCCGACAGTTGCGCCGTTCGCTCGATGACGCGCCGCTCGATTTCGGCCGTGCGGCGAAGCCCGCTGTACAGGTAGCCGGTCAGCAGGAGCGTGGTGAGGAGCCCGGTGATGAGGATCGTCCGCGACTGCCCGCTGGAGTGTGCGTCCACGAATGGAGCCGTGGGGGTGAGGATGAGGTCCCAGCGGTTGCCGGCGATATCGAGCGAGGCCAGTCCGTCCAGCGACGCCCGACCGGCCGCGTTCTCCTGGCGCGGGTAAGGTTCTCGGGGGACCCGGCCTCCTTGGCGCTCTCCAGGCGGTAGACGGTATCGCCACGGGGGGTCGCTTCGGCGACGCGAACGTTCAGGCCCTGGGCGGGAAGGTCCGATAACGAGGATTTCAGGAGTTCATCAATCCGGAAAACGGCTGACGTGTAGCCCATCAGGCGCTGCCGCCTGCCGGCGGGCGTCTGGGCGGCCGCTCCATCGGCGGGGGCCTCCGGGTCAAACACGGGGCGATAGACGATCACGCCGAGGCGACCGTCGGTCGGTTGGACCAGCCGCAGCGGGGGCGTGGCGACGGGCATCCCCGTGTCGCACGCGCGCTCCAGGGCGTGGCGGCGGGTTACGTCGGACCCGAGGTCATACCCCATTACCGCGGCGTTCTTCGGGCCCGGCTCGATGTAGTAGACCGGGAAGTACTCGTTTCGAAGCGGTGCCGGTTCGGTCGTTCCGGAAGCGCCGAACTCGGTGAAGGTAAATTTGGTAAGGCCATCGCGTTGAGCGGCGGCCTCGTAGTCGGAACGAGCGGCCGCCGGGACGCGCGGTGCCAGCCGAGCGCCATCATCTCGGGCTGTTGCCAGAGCGGCCGGCTGACGAACAGCGCGAATTCCTCGCGGGTGACGCCCAGATCGGCCGGCGCCCCGGGCTGGCGAAGCTTAGAGGTCGATCGTCGCGTGGCGAACAATGATTCGATGGAGTTCAGCACGTCCATCGAGCGCAGGACTTTGGTCTCAAGGACCTGCGCCCGTTCGCGAGGCGCGAGGTGACCTCGCTGCGGAGGGTCCGGGCCTCCCACAGATTGACGCATCGGTAAAGCGTGTAAGTGATCAGGAGGCCGGCGACGACGACGGCCGGTAGCGCAGCGCGACTCGGGCGAGAGGGGAATGCAACCGCAATCGCCTTCGCGATCCGCTTAAGGGCGCAAAGAACAGTCATTCGTATGCCCGAAAGTCGGCTAGGGACCCCTGTCGCTTAAAAAAGCAGCGAATGCGGTCCGCAAGGCCGCCTCGTCCTGCCAATGCAAAGCGCAGGCCAGTAACGGGCTGATGCATCAGACGAAGGTGGAACGGGCGCGATGGGTTTAGGGAAGCGTCGATAAGAATCGCCGCCACCCGCCGGTGTGTGTGATGTCACGAGCACGAGATATCGCGTAGGACTCGCAAAGGAACCCTTTGACGAACGTGCCGTCATCGAGCTCGATTGTCCCAACGCCCAGGGGAGGCGGGATCGCCGCCACGAAGGCGCCGAAGGCTTGGGCGGTTAAGCCCCAGACCTCAAGCTCGATCCCCGTCTCGGTCTCGTCAGCCACCCGTACAAGGCCTGGCTTGGGGGGTACAGTGCCCGGCAAGGCGAAAAGGCGATAGCGACGGACGGTATGGGCGGTTCGCTGAAGCGTGCCACCCAGGTCGGTGAGCTGATGGTTGAGCGGCTGACCCGAAAGGTGGGCGCCGACAACGGCGATCGACACGGCGGCGGGGGTTTCGGGCATCAGGGGAGGCCTTTTGGATGGGGGAGGTGTTGGGGTGGGGGTGGCCGTCGCTCCGAGCCGCATCCCGCCGGCATTGTGAAGGCGGCCGCCGATCTCCAGAAGAACGACATCCTCGCCGGCCCGCCCAAGAAGCGTCACGCCGAACGGAAGATGATTCTTCTGGAAACCGCCCGGGACGGCGACGGCCGACAGGTCCAGCAGGTTGACGAAGTTCGTGTAGTACCCAAGGTTGGTGTTGAGGGCGATTGGGTCGGCCTCGACTTCGGCGACGGTGTAGGTCGTCCCCGCCGTCGGCAGAAGCAGGAGATCCACCCTGGCCATCTGGGCGTCCGCCGCGCGGCGCAGCCGCTGGAGCGCGTACATCCCCTCGAACGTCGCAACGGCGTCAATCTTTGTCGCGCCGCCGATGATCGCTCGGGTGACGGGCAGCAACGCGTCAGGGTTTTTCGCGAAAAAGTCCTTGATCCCTGCCAGCCGCTCCGCGACCCACGGCCCCTGGTAGAGCAGGCGAGCGGCCGCCGCGAAGGGCTCGAAGTCGATGGTCACGGCCGTCCCACCGATCGCCGTGAGCCGATCGGCCGCCTGGCGGAACAGCGATTCTCCTTCGGCGTTGCCGAAGAATTGGAGCTGCCCGGCCGCCGGCACGCCGAACCGGAAGGCGGCCGCGTTAAAAGCGGGGGCGGAGCCCCATTCCGCGGGGGAACGGGAGTAAGGGTCGGCCGCGTCGGGCCCGTCGGCCACCTGGGCGACGCGCCGCGCGTCCTCGCAGGTCAGAGCAAAGATTGAAACGCAGTCGAGCGATCGACATGCGGGGACGACGCCGAAGGTGCTGAGGCGGCCGCGGGTCGGCTTGAGGCCCACGATGTTATTGAATGCCGCGGGCACGCGGCCGGAGCCGGCGGTGTCGGTCCCCAGGGCGAAGCTGACCAAGCCGGCCGCGACGGCTACGGCCGAGCCGGAGCTGGAGCCGCCGGAGATGTATCGCGAATCGAACACGCTTCGACACGCGCCGTAGGGGGATCGGACGCCGACCAGCCCGGTAGCAAACTGATCGAGGTTGGCTTTCCCGACGACGATCGCCCCTGCGCGCACCAGCCGCTCGACGACGGTCGCCGAGGTTGACGGCGTATAAGCGAAGGCGGGGCATCCGGCCGTGGTGGGGAGGCCGGCGACATTAATATTGTCTTTGACGGCGAACGGGATGCCGAAGAGCGGGAGGGATTCCCCTTGTCTCCTGCGCAAGGAGACAGCATGCGCCTGCTCGCGCAGCGACGCCAGGGGCAGGCGGTGGATCCAGACGGCTGGGTCGGGGAAGGTGGCGCAGCGGGCGTCGATTGCTTCGACGACGTCGAGCGGGTCGAGGGAGCCGGCCGCGTAGCGAGCGGCGAGCGACGCGATGTCCAGCGAATCGCCTGGGTCGAGCGGCATAATTGAGCGTTTCCGATGAAAGCCGGACGGCCGATCGATCGGAGCGCGGCGTGCGGCTGGAGGCGCGGTCTGATGGTTGTGGGCGAAGGTAGCCCCGGCATAATCGGGAGTCAATTATTGTGCGGCCGCGGCGTTCCGCAGTGCGACCGTTGCGCGGTGCGACGTGGTGCGGTGCGCCGGCTGCGCGGGGGCATGCCCGGCTCTTTGTGGGAACGCCGACGTCCCCGTCGGCCTCTTGCGTCGGGCCGATCGGCGTGGAGCTGACGAGGACGGCGCGTTCCCAGGGGGTGCGCGGGATGCTTCCCGCGTCGTGCGGGCGCGTTCGCCGAAGCACGGCCACGCCGGTGGGCTCGCGGCGGAAGCCGACTTGGCAGTTTAGGCTATGCACGAGCTTTCCATCGCCAAGAACATCGTGGACGTCGTTCTCGATCAGCTCGAGATCGAGCGCTCCCTGGACGATGCATCCGATGCGCCGCGCGTTCTGCGGGTGAAGGTGCGGGTGGGCATGCTGTCCGGGGTGGTCCCCGAGGCGCTGCTCTTCGCGTTTGACTCCGCCACGTCCGGCACGCCTGTTTCCGGCGCCACGCTGGAGGTGGAACGGGTCCCCGTCACCGTCTGGTGCGAGCGATGTCAGGCCGAACGGACGCTCCCCGACCCCACGCCGCTCCGCTGCCCCCACTGCGGCGAGCGAACCCCCCAAACCCTCCAAGGCAAAGAGTTGGAAGTGGCCGCCATCGAGCTCCTCAACCCGTAAAGGGGTCAGAAGGTATTTCGCGGCCCAGGCGCACCACGGCACCCACGTCGAGCGGCGTCGTGAACGACGCCATACGGGCCGAGAAGCCGAAAACCGCCCGCGCCGAGAAGAGTTGGCGCGCCAGGTCGCGATTCGCCCAACTCGCGGCTTTGCTGATCCGCCGTCGATAGAGGCGAGGTCCAACGAGAAGCGCAATCGAACAACTACGGCTGTCTTAATCATTCACTCATAGATCCTTCATCGGAAGCGAGCGCGGAAGGTTACGGTAAGCCGCGCCCGATCGTGGCGGCCCAATCGCGGGGCGGCTTCAGCCGACGCGGCCATGGCGGTTGGGCATCGAGAGCGGAAGGAGGCGACCCTTGTGGCGTCGCCCGGTGGACATGTGTGGCCGAACGGTTACTCACACCCCTAGGGAGGTTGCAGTGAAGGGAACGAAGCGCAGTCGTTGGATGATCGCGCAGGCGGCGTCGATCGGGCTTTGTGTCGGTCTGGGCGGGTTCGCCAGGGCGGCCGAGCCGCCGTCGAGCGGCACCGAGCTGACGAAGGAGCAGATGATCGAGCGCATGAACGCCATGCAGGCTCAGATCGAAAAGCTCCAGGCGAAACAGGCGGAGCAGGAACAACATCAGAAGGAGCATGACGACCAGATCAACACGGCGGCGGTGGACGCGGCCGTTGACGCCGTCCGGAGGGACGCGAGCACGCGCGGCCAACTCCTGGACATGGAAGGGTTCACGGCGGGCTACTCCGACGGAAAGTTCGTCGTCAAGAGCGGCGACGGCAACTTTTCCTGGCACCCGTGGCTCCACCTCCAGGTCCGCAACGTGATCAACTATCGCGAGGAAGCGAAGCGCGCCGGAACGGAAGATTCGACCGAGAACGGCTTCGAGATCCGCCGCGCCCGCTTCGGGTTTGATGGCAACCTCTTCTCCCCCGACCTTCAGGTACTTCTTCAACTGGGCGACCTACCGCGGGAACGGCACCACCAACGTGGGCGGCGGCGGCACGGGGAGCGTCAACAACGGCATCGGCGGCCTGCCGGTGCTCGAAGAGGCGTGGGTGAAGTACCACATCTCCGGCACCGACTTTTACGTGAAGGGCGGCCAGCTCCACGACCCGCTCGCCCACGAGGAAATCGTCGGCTCCAAGTACGAGATTACGCCGGAGCGATCGCTTCAGAACGACATCTTCGCCAACACCGATGCCTTCACCCAGGGGGCGACGTTCATCTGGGACCCGAAGAAGGACATGCGGTTCGAAGGCGGCGTGACGGACGGCATTCGCGCCGCGAACACCAACTTCCGCGACAACCCGGCCAACTTCATCAACTACAACTACGGCTTCGCCGGCCGCTTTGAATACAAGGTGATGGGCGACTGGGCCGAGTACAACCAGATCACCGCGCACGGCAACAAGCATGACCTGCTCGTCCTCGGCGCCGGCGCCGACTACTCCGAGACCGGCCACCGCGCCGAGTTCACCACCGCCCTGGACGCCCAGTACGGAACGACCGAAGGGCTGTTCCTCTACGGGTCGTACATCGGCCGCTACACCCGCCACCAGTTAGGCATCCCCAACGGCGGGCCCGTCTCCACAAGCTTTGGCGCCACCGGCCAGTTGGGCCAGGACACCTACGAGCCCTCCCTGCTCCTGCAGGCGAGCTACTCGCTGGACGAGCACTGGGAGCCGTTCGCCCGGTACGAGTACATGCACCTGCAGGGCACGCCCAACGGCAGCAACAACAACGTGCATGAGATTTCCGTCGGCGTGAACTACTGGTTCCACGGCCACAACGCGAAGATCTGCACCCAGTTGATGTACCTGCCCAACGGCATCCCGATCAACGACGACAGCAGCGATGTGCTGATCAGCAACGACAAGAACGAACTGGTCCTCACGACGCAGTTCCAGTTGCTGCTGTAAACGAAGGCATCCCGAGGTGACCTCAGACTGACAGAGGGCGGCCGATCGTCGGCCGCCCTCTTTGGCTCGGTCGAAAAGCGGGAAATTCGACGCACGAAAATCCGAAGGAAGAAGAAAAGTCAAAAAGAGGAAAGAACGAAATGGCAGGTTTCCATTTGGTTTCTTGTTTCCCCTTTCGATCATTCCTTCGGATTTTGGATTTCGGATTTTGCGCTTTGGGCTTCCGGCTTCGGCCGATCGATCGCCTCTTGCACCGCGGCGACGATGGCAAAGCGGGCCATCGGCGGGGGCGGGAGGTCATACCCCTGCCAGCCGCCGCCGAGGGCTTTGTAGAGCGCGATGAATTGGGCGATCAGCCCCTGCTGGGCGGTCGCGTACTGGTCCTGGAGGTCGAACAACTGGCGCTGGGCGTCCAGGACGTTCAGGAAGTCGGCCAAGCCCTTGTCATACCGTTCGCCGGCGAGCCGGACAGCTTTTTGGCTCGCTTCCACGGCGCGGCTGAGCTGTTGCAGGCGGTTCTGCTCGGCGACATAACTGGAGAGGGCGTCGTCCACTTCCTGGACGGCGGTAACGACCGTCTTGCGGTATCGGAGCAGGGCGGCTTCGGTGCGGAAGTTCTGCGCCTTGACGATCGCGTCCAGCCGCCCGAAGTCGAGCAGCGGCCAATACGCGGTCGGGCCGACCGAGTAAATAAAGCTGCTCTCGACCGGCGTACGGCCCAGCCCCTGCCCCTGCAATCCGGCGGCCGCCGTGAGCGAGACGCGGGGGAAGAGGTCCGACGTGGCCACCCCGATCCGAGCCGTCGCCCCGGCAAGCTCGCGCTCGGCGCGGCGGATGTCGGGCCGGCGGCGGAGGAGGTGGATCGGCATCCCCGGCGCGACGATCGGGGGCGATGCCGGAAGGGGGGTTGGCTTGTTGAGCTCTTCGCGCAGCGCGTCGGGGAAGAGGCCGAGCAGCACCGCGAGGCGTCGCTGCGCCGCTTCGACGGCCGCCTGGAACGGCGCGACGCGGGCGAGCGTCGTGGCGACCTGCCGCTCGGCAAGGGCGACGTCCAGCTCGTTGGTCAGCCCGCCGCGGAACCGGAACGAGACCAGGTCGAGCGTTCGCGCCTGGGCGGCCGCGTTCTGCTGGGCGATCTGGAGGCGGAACTGAAGGCTGCGGACGTCAATGTAGGTTCGCACCACGTCGGCGACCACGCTGATCAGAATGTCATTGCGGATCTCGGCGACGGCGGCCGTGTCGGCCCCGGCGGCTTCGACCGTCCGATCGAAGCGGCCGAACAAGTCCAGCTCCCACCCCGCGTCGAACCCCATGACATGGGTAATCTCCTGGAGCCCTCGCGTGTTCGTAGCGGCATTGAGCGGGCCACTGGTGCGGCCGCGGGAGGAGTCGGAGCCCGAACCGCGCCCCGCCCCCGCCACGCCCTCTACCCCCGGCGTCCCGCCGAAGAACGGTATCACCCCGCCGAGGACCGCCGTCTCCGACTCTCGCGCTTCTTGCAACCGGGCGCTGGCGATCCGCAGGTCGAAGTTCGAGTCGATCGCCCGGCGAACCAGGGAGTTGAGCTCCGGGTCGTCCAGCGACGCCCACCAGTGCTCCAGGTCAACGGACGCGCCCGATGGCCCGCTCGCGGGCTGGGTAGCCGAAGCGATGCTCCCCGGCCCGAATGCCGACGGCAGCGGTTCGTGCGGCGGCCGATAGTCCGGCCCGACGGCGCACCCCGACAGGAGCGCGATGGCGGCCGCCGCGGCGCATCTTGCGCCGCTTGCCTTAGCCTTGAGAGCGTTCAATGCAGGGCCTCCACTGGACAGGTCGAGACGGAAGCGCGCCACGCGGCACCGGATGATCCTAATGACGGAAGCCGAGATCACCGCGAAACCGCTCGCTCGGGCGCGGCTGCGCCTAAGGAAAGCGACGTAATAGGCACTGGCGTCGCCGCCGTTCGCGTGGTGGGGCCGGCACCGGGCGCCGGGGTGGCCGGGATCGGCGTATCGGCGTCATGCGCATCGACGGTCGAACCCTCGACGATGGTGTTCCCGATATTCAGGGCGACCCTGTCGTTGTCTTCGACGCCGGAGCCGATCTCGATGAAATCGCCCAGGTCACGCAAGATGGTGACGGGGTGGAACGCGACGCGTCCCGTTGCGCCGATCACCGCGACAGCCGGCCCGTCCGGGCGAAACGTCATCGCGCTGGAGGGGATCTTGATTGGCGGAGCGGGCCGGCTCGACTCAAACGTCACCCGAAGGAACATCCCCGGCAGAAGGCGCAGATCGGGGTTGGGGACCAGGACCTGCACCTTCATCGTCCGCGACGCCGGATCGACGGCGCCGGCAGTGCGGTCAACTTTGCCATGGAAGACCTGCCCCGGCTGCTCGCTGGCGGCCGCCCGGACGGGCATGCCGACCTTGATGTCGCCAATGGCCGCCTGCGGGACGTCAACGAAGACCAGGATCCGGTCAGACTGCGAGACGGTGAACAGCGGGGTGGTGTTCGTGGTGCTGCCGGCCGTGACGAGGGTGCCGATGTCGATGTGCCGCTGGGTAATGACCCCGTCGAAGGGCGCGACCACCTTCTTGAAACCGGTCAGGGTGAGCAGCCGCTTCACGTCGGCGTCGCCCAGTGCGACCTGCGCGTTGGCCGACTGGAGTTTGGCGACGGCGGAGTCCAGCTCCGCCTTCTTCTGGTCGCGTTCCTGCTGCGAAACGGCGCCGCCGGGGGCGGCCGATTCCCACCGGTCGAAGCTGACCTTGGCGAATTGCGACGTCGTCTCGGCAACGTGCGCATCCGCCTTCAGCTGGTCCACCTTGGCCCTGGCGGCGACAAGCTGGTCGTCCAGTTCGGGGGTCTCGATGGTGGCCAGGGTCTGGCCGTCCTTTACGTGGTCGCCGATGTCAACGAACCATTTGCTGAGGTAGCCGCTGGTGCGGGCGTAGAGGGTGGTTTCCGAGAACGAGCGGGCCTCCCCGGGGAGCGTGAGGATGCTCTCGGCCGCGGCACGGTGGACGCGGACGACATCGACAGAGGGCGCCAGCGAAGCGGCGCGGCGCACGTCCGCCCTCAGCGCTTCGTCCATCCGATTGCGATGGAACAGCCCAAAGACGAAGATCGCGATCAGCAGAGCGCCGAGAAGGGCTGCCGCGATGCCCACCAGCACCGGCGTGCGGGCGCTGAACTGGATGGGGACGCTGGAGATCTCGGCGGCCGCGACGGCGCCCTTGTGATAATCCACTTAGCCGACAGGGCCGTCCGGCTCGATCAACGCGGTGCCGCTGTCGTCGATGTGGACGGAAAAAGCGCGGGGTGGGCCGCCCGGCGGAGCGCCGTCGCCGTTGGGGTCTCGCGGGTTGGTTTGCATTGTGACAGAGCTCCTAAGCGAAGTCTCCTAGGCGAGAGCGGCTTCGGCGAAAGGGGTCGAAGCGGCGGCGCGGGTGAACGTCTTCAGGGCCTTGCGGCCGCGCATCAGGCGATACATGGCGGGGACGAAGATCAAGGTTGCGAACGTGGCGAAGAGCAGGCCGCCGATGACGGCCCGGCCGAGGGGGGCGTTCTGCTCGCCCCCTTCACCGATGCCCAGCGCCATGGGGATCATGCCGAGGATCATGGCGCCGGCGGTCATGATGACGGGCCGGATGCGAGTATACCCTGCCGCGACGGCCGCACACCGGGCGTCGTCGCCGGCCGCCATCTGCTGGTTTGCGAAGCTGACGACGAGAAGGCTGTTCGCCGTCGCCAGCCCAATGCACATCAGCGTCCCCATCAGCGCCGGCACGCTGATGTGCGTGTGGGAGATAAAGAGCATCCACATCACGCCAGATAGCGCACAGGGGACGGCCATCAGCACAATGAGCGGGTCGAGCCAGCTTTGGAAGTTGATCACCATCAGCAGGAAGACCAGGACCACCGCCAGGCCGATCCCTCCGGCGAGCCCGCCGAAGCTTTCGCGCATCGTGACGACCTGGCCCGCGACGATAATATGGATGCCAGTGTTCTCTTCCGGCCGATCCGCCTTGATGACCTGATCGATCCCCCGGGCGACGGTGGCCAGGTCGGTCCCCTGCACGTCGGCGTGAATGTCGAAGACGGGTCGAATGTTGAGCTGGGATTGGACCATCGGGATGTGCCCGCGGCTGACGCTGGCGACGCTCATCAGGAGCTGTTTTTCCCGCTCTGACCGCCCGGCCAGGGGCATGCCGACGAGGTCGGCCATGTTGTTGACGCGGTAGGTTGGCGTCTGGACCACAAGGGGGTAGCTGATCTGGTTGCGGGGGTTGAGCCAGAAGTTCGGGGCCACCATCGCGCTGGAGCTGAGCGTGACCAGGACGTTGTCGGCGACGTCACGCTGGGTCATCCCCATTTCTTCGGCGAGCGTCCGATCGACGTCGAGCTTCATGGCGGGGGCGTCGGGGACCTGGAAGATGTGGGCATCGACAATGCCCGGCGTCTGACGAAGGTCACCCAGGATTTTCTGGGCGGCCGCGTAATCGGCGGAGCTGTTCGGGCCGGTGACGCGGATGTCGATCGGCGCCGGCTGGCCGAAGTTCAGCACCTGGTTGACGATGTCGGCGGGCTGGAAGAAGAACCCCATTTCGGGGAATCGCGCCGGCAGTTCGCGACGGAGCGCGGCCACGTGCTCGGCGGTCGGCCGGTGCTTCTCCTTCAGCGAGATCAGGATCTCGCCGTCCATCGGCCCGACCGTCGCCGTGTCGGAAAGGGCGAGGTTGATGCCGCTGTAAGGAAGGCCGATGTTGTCCAGGACAACATCGATCTCCCCATCGCCGACGATCCGGCGAATCTCCCGCTCGGTGTCGGCGAAAAGCACCTGGGCGCGCTCGATCCGTGTCCCGGGCGGGGCGCGGACGTGAAGCCGCATCTGCCCGGCGTCAACCTGGGGGAAGAAATCCATCCCCAGGAACGGGTAGAGCCCGCAAGACAGGACGATCAGCACCAGGAAAGCCACGGCCGTCAGCCCCGACCGATGGACCGCCCACGCCAGCACGTCGCGATACGCTTCTCGGAACGAATCAAACCCACGGTTAAACCCTAAGTGGATTCGGGTGAAGGGGCCGGGCCGCTTCTCCTGGCCGCCCAGCGCGGAGCCGTTGGCGCCAGGGCTCGGGCGATGGTCGCCGTGGGCTTGGCCGCGCATCAGCAGGTTGAACAGGATCGGGACGAACGTTCGCGAGAGCACCCAGCTCGCCATGAGCGAGACGATCACGGAGAGCGACAGCGGCGAGAAAAGGTATTTGGCGGTCCCCTGGAGGAGAAAGACGGGGACGAAGACAATGCAGATGGCCAGCGACGAGACGAGCGTCGGCCGCATGATCTCATCCGAGCCCTCTTCGATCGCGACGAGAAGCGGCTTGCCGAGCTCGATGTTCCGCTCGATGTTTTCGATGGTGACGGTCGCGTCGTCCACCAGGATGCCGACGGCGAGGGCGAACCCGCCGAGCGTCATGGTGTTCAGCGTCTGCCCGCCGCCGTACATGACCAGCATCGCCGTGACGATCGACAGCGGGATCGAGCCGAGGATGATCAGCGTGAGCCGCCAGTTCCCCAGGAAGAGCAGGATCATGATCGCCGTCAGGGCGGCCGCGATCAGGCCGCCCATCAGGACGCTGTTCAACGCGGCCTTGATGAAGATCGACTGATCGAAGATCGGCTTCATGTCCATGCCGGCGGGCAGGAGCCGCTTGATGTCGGGTAGCGCCTCGTTCACGCCGTTGATGACCGACAGCGTCGAAGCGCCGCCGGTCTTGCGGACCATCATCAGGCTCCCGGGGCGGCCGTTCGTATTCACCGCATTAGTCTGAACCTGGTACCCGTCATGAACGAAGGCGACGTCGCGAAGCATGATCGGCACGCCGCCGACGCGCTTGATCGGGAAGCTGTTGATCGATTCGATCACGTCCGCGCTGTTGTTCAGCGCGACGGCATAATCGGTGTCGCCGATCTTCACGTCGCCTGATGGTGCGATGACGTTCTGCGCCTGGATCGCGTTGCTCACGTCGGCGGGCGACAGGCCGCGGGACTGGAGCTTGTTCATGTCCAGGTCAACCATCACCACGCGCGGCTTTCCCCCGTACGGAAAGGGGACCGACGCCCCCTGCACCACCGCCAGCGCCGGGCGGATCACGTTCTGGCCGAAGTCGTTCAGCTTGGCATCGGGCAGGCTGGTGCTCGACAGGCTGAGCTGGATGATCGGGACGTCGGTCGCCCCGTACCGGATGATGAGCGGCGGCACGATGTTCCGCGGCATGTACTTCATCACCACCGCGGCGCTGCTGCCAAGCTGGGAGACCGCCCGGCTGATGTCGGCCCCTTCGTTCAGGTAGACCTTGATCACGCCGACGCCGTTGTAGCTGTTCGCCTCCATCCGCTGGACGTCATCCACCAGCGACGCCATCTGCCGCTGGTGGATGCTGATGATGCGGCTCTGCATCTCGTCGCTGCTCATGCCGCTGTAAGTCCAGACGACGCTGACGACCGGGATGTTGATCTCGGGGAAGATGTCGGTCCGCATCCGCGCGATGGCGAGCGTGCCCAGCAGGCAGACGAGGATGACCAGCGACGCGATCGTGTACGACCGCCGCAGGGAGAATCGGACCACAGACATGCCTGTCACTCCGTCGGTGCGGGGGTCGGCCGGGCGAGCTTGATCGCCGACGACCGGCCTCATCGCCTCAATCGCGGCGGCCGGCGCGGTACGGGCGCGCCCGCGTGCGTCCCGCCAAGGTTACTCGCATCTACGCGCAGTGTGAGCCTTCGGAAGCGCGTTTCACAACCTGTTAACAATCGAGCCTATCGAAACCGGCCGCCCGGCGCAAGAATGAACGCCTGTCAGGCGGCATCGCTGTCGCCTGGGCCCGGCGCGTCGCCGGCGACGGCCAGAAAGCCATCATCCCCGGGAACGGATATGCCGCCAGACCAGAGCCAGCGCGCGGTGATTCGATATGGCATCGCCGTCCTGTCCGTGGCCGGGGCGGTCGGCTTGACGCGAGTTCTGGCGGGGATCGGCGATTCGGGCATTTCCCCGCAATTCTTCGCCGCGGTCCTCTTGAGCGCGTGGTACGGCGGGCTGGGGCCAGGGCTGCTGGCGACGGCCCTTTCGGGCGTCGCCGCGGGATACCTCCTGATGGCCCCGCACCCCAACTCGTTCACGGCCATCCGCGAAGACTGCCTGCGCGTGGCGGTCTTCACGGCCGTTGCCGTCCTGACCAATTCCCTCCACGCCGCCAGCCGAAAGGCGCGCGACGCGGCCGAGAGCGCCAGCGCCGCCAAGAGCCGCTTCCTGGCGATGGTCAGCCACGAACTGCGAACGCCCCTGGGCCCGGTCATCATGGCGACGGACATGCTCCTCGACGACCCGTCACTTCCCGATCGGATGGTGAAGGACCTGCGAACCATCCGCCGGAACATCGACCTGGAAATCCGCCTGATCAACGACCTGCTCGACCTCACGCGCATCAGCGCCGGGAAGCTGGGGCTCAGCACCGAACCGGTGGACGCGCACCCGTTGCTGATGGCGGCCGCCGAAGTCTGCCGGAACGACGCGGCCGCCAAACGCATTGCTTTCCACGTCTCCCCCAACGCGTCGCAGTCTTTAGTCCTGGGCGACGAAGTGCGGCTCCAGCAGGTCTTCTGGAACCTGCTCCGCAACGCGATCAAATTCACGCCGGAGGGAGGCTCCGTCGCCGTCGGCACGCGCAACGACGACGCCGGCGATTTCGTGGTGACGGTCGCCGACAACGGGATCGGCATCGATCCGACGCGCCTCTCGGCGATCTTCGTGGCGTTTGAACAGGCCGACCCTGACGTGGCGGCCCGGTTCGGCGGGCTTGGGCTGGGCCTGGCGATCTGTAAGGCGCTGGTGGATGCCCACGGCGGCACGATCGCCGCCGGAAGCGACGGCCACGGCCGCGGCAGCCAGTTCACGGTGCGGCTCCCGCTGATCCGACTTCCCGAAGCCTCCTCGGAGTTGATCGCTGGGGGCGACGGGGCGATGGTCGTCGCACGAACCGGTAGCCGACCGTAAAGCCCGCGATGCGACCCCGTTCGGCCCGCACACCAACCGGTCCGGCGGCCGATCGCCTCGGCATTCTCGCCCGATCCTGATTTTCGATTACGATCCGCCGGCGGCCGGTCAACGGCCCGACCTCATGGGCACCCGTGCGACCATTCTCGTCATTGACGATCAGGCGGACCTGCTCGAACTGGTCCAGCGCCGCCTCCAGCAGGAGGGGTTTGACGTTATCGTCGCGACCGACGGCCGCTCGGGGCTGGAGATCGCCCGGTCCCACGCGCCGGACCTGGTGGTGCTCGATCTCACCATGCCGAACATGGACGGGCTCGACGTCTGCAAGGCGATCCGAAGCGACCCGCGGACGTCGCGGACGCCGGTGATCGTCCTCTCGGCCCGGGCCAGCGAGTCCGACCGGGTCCTGGGCCTTGACGTCGGCGCCGACGATTACCTGGTCAAGCCGTTCAGCCCGCGTGAGTTGCTCGCCCGCGTGAAAGCCGTCCTCCGCCGGGCGGCCGTTCAATCCGTTGCCGGGCCCGTCATCCAGCGGAACGGGATCGAGATCGACACCGTAAAGCATCAGGTGCGCTTCCACGGCGCCTCCGATCGCGCTGCGACTCAGCGAGTTCCGCGTGCTGGAATTCCTCGCCAGCCAGCCGGGCCGCGCCTTTTCCCGCGACGAGATCATCGACGGCGCCCTGCACCGCGAGACCGCCGTCACCGAACGAACGATCGACGTCCACGTCGCCAAGATCCGTCAAAGCCTGGGCGATGGAGAAGCGTTGATCGAAACCGTCCGCGGCGTCGGCTATCGGTTTCGTGGCGAGACGTGACGTCTGGGTAGGGCACGACCGCGTGCCGTGGGATGAGGGCCGGCCAACCGCATCAGAGCAAAAAGCGGAAAGTGGCACCCCGTTTGCCAAGTGGTTTACCCGTGTTGATTCAGGATGACGATCTTTTATCTCAGCCGGAGCGATTCATGCTTGCATCGAAATGGGTTCTCGGGATGGTCGCTTGCGTCGGCGGCGCGTTCATGATGGGTTGTGCATCGAACGACAAGAGCGGTCCCACAAGCTCAAGCCCCCCGATGACGACCACCAACGCGAATAGCGGGGCGTCCAACGGGGCTCCCACCGAGATGAAGACGGGCGGCAACGGCTCCTTCGGGGAGCACCCGGCCGACGCGGGGAGCAAGCCGGGATCGACTCAAAACTTGAGAATCCCCGACTTAGCGGTATTAAACTGAACGGCACGGCATCGCCCGTGCTCTTTTTAGGCCATCTCCAACCCACGCATCGTGCCGGTGCTGGTGGCGAATCGATTCGCTTCCAGGCCCAGGCGCTGGAGCATCGAGACGAGGAGGTTTGGGAGCGGGTAGTTCCGCTCGCGGTCAAACGCGAGGTGCTGGCCGTGCAGGAAGCCGCCGCCGGCGAGAAGCACGGGCAGGTTCGTGGTCACGTGCGTGTTCGCGTTCCCGAGGTTGCTGCCGTAGAGCACCATCGTCCGATCCAGAAGGGTTTCGCTCCCTTCGGTCTTCGACTTCAACTGGGTGAACATCTCATCGAGCAGCTTCATGTGCTCCTGATCGATCGCTTCCAACTGCGCCAGCTTGGCGGGCGACTTGCCGTGGTGCGACAGACTGTGGTAGCCGTCGTTGATGTCATGCCCGTCCACCTCGATCGCGGGTGAGTTGATGCTATCGAGCATCAGCGTGATGAAGCGCGTCGAATCGGTCTCGAAGGCCAGCATCGCCATGTCGTACATCAGGCGCGTCCGCTCCATGTACTGACGGGGGGTCGGCGGGTCCACCGGCATCTTCGCCGTCACCTGGGGCTTGGGCTTCAGCTCCCACTGGCGAGCTTCGCCCATCCGATTCTCCAGATCGCGCACGCCGGAGAAGTATTGGTCGAGCCGATCGCGATCGCGCGCGCCCAGCGTTCGCTGAAGGTCCTTAGCCTGTCCGGCGACGGCGTCCATGACGCTCTGGCCGAGCGTCAGCCGCTGCATCTGGCGATTCACTTCCGCCGGCGTACCCTGGAGGAACAGCCGCTTGAAAACTTCCGAGGCTTTGTCCTCGCACGGGATCATCGCGCCGGTCCCCGTCCAGGAGAGGCTGCGCTGCCCGCGGGCGATGTTGACGCCGAGCGTGAGGGACGGGAATCGCGTCTGATTGCCGACCTGCATCGCCGCGTACTGGTCGAGCGAAATCGTGTTGCGGAACCCGCCGCTGCCGGGGTGCGGGGCGGCCGTCAGGAAGCAGTTATCCGCCGGGTGGCCGCCGTCCACATCGGGGTGCCAGACCCCGCTGAAGACGGTGAAGTCTTTCCGGTGGCCCTTCAACAGCTCAAGGTAGGGTGACAGCTTGTAGTCGCGCCCGCCCTCGGTCGGGAAGAACTGATCGGGCAGGACGCCGAGGTTGTTGCAGATCGCGAGCATTCGTCGCGGCCGCTGGCCGGTGGCCACCTCGCGCGCAAACGCCGGGTGCATCGCCTCCAGCATCGGAAGGGCCAGCGCCACGCCCGTCCCGCGGAGGAACGAGCGGCGGGAGATCGACCGTGCGGAGGTCGGCCGATTCGAGGCGGCGGATGTCGGGTCCGATGTCGTCTTCATAGTGAGGGTTACTTATTGAGGAACAGGTCGCTCTTCACGATCTCTCGGATCAGCCCGCGGACGCGGTAATGATCGGCCTGGGCGTGGTCGAGGATCCGCTCAACCGCTTCCCGGTCGCCGAAGCGAATCGGAGCGCCGGTCCCATAGGCGACAAGCTGGCCGACCAGGTTCCGAGCGACCTGGCGCGAGTCGTCGAGCAGGAGCGATTTCAGGTCCTGGATGTCCTCAAAGCGGCGGCCGTCCGGGAGCACGCCGCTCGGGTCCACCGACGGCCCGACATGGAACGCGAACGGCTGGCCGTTATGCCCAAAGCCCGCCTCGTGCGGTCCGTCGCCCATCGCGCGATAGCGGTCGCGCCAGCCGCCCAGGACATCAAAGCTTTCCAGCGCCAGGCCGGCCGGGTCGATCTTCGCATGGCAGGCGGCGCAGCTCGCGAGCGATCGGTGCTTCTCAAGCTGCTGGCGGATCGTGGTGGCGCCGCGGATGTCGGGGTCGATCGCGGGGACGCTGGGCGGCGGGGGCGGCGGCGGCTTGCCGAGCACCCGCTCCATGATCCACGCCCCGCGGACGACAGGGGACGTGGTCGTCCCGTTCGCGGTCACCTTGAGAACGCTCGCCTGGGTCATCAGCCCGCCGCGGACGCACCCTTCGGGCAACTCCACGCGGCGGATCGCCACGCCTTCGACGCCGGGGATGCCGTAATGCGTCGCCAGCCGCTCGTTCAGCATGGCGAAGCCGGACCAGACGATGTTGCTTGCCGGCAGGTCCTTCTGAACCAGTTCGTTGAAGAAAAGCTGGGTCTCCTGCTCGGCCGATTCACTGAGCAGGTCGTCCAGGTAGTAATCAGGGTAGAGCGAGGCATCGGGCGCGGTGGCGACGATCTTGCGAAGGTCGAGCCAGTAGTCGAGGAAAGCATCGACAAACCGCCGCGAGCGCGGGTCGGCCAGGAGCCGGTCGGCCTGGGCGACGACGGCCTGCGGGTCATTCAGCTGATTGCTCGCGGCGAGCTTGCGAAGCGTTTCATCAGGGGAGGAGTTCCAGAGGAACAACGCCAGCCGCGAGGCGACCGCGTTACCGTCAAGGCGGCCGGGCTTCTCGTCCACCGTCAGGAAGGCCGGCGAGCAGAGGACGGCGCTGTACGCGGTAATCATCGCGTCGGTGAACCGGGCGCCGGAGGCCAGGGCGGTATCGACGACGCCCATGAATCGCTTCACCTCAGCGCCGGGGACCGGCCCGCGATACGCCGCCGCCATGAACGAGGTGAGCAGCCGCTCGGCGTCGGCGTGGGGGTCTTTCGAGACGACATCGACGCTTTCGTCGGTCGATGCCGCGGGGCGAAGCGGCAGGTCGCCGAAGAGCAGGCGATGGCCAGCCGTCGGCCACTGGTCAAAGATCGGCCCCTCGACTTCAAGCCACTTGAAAGCGACGCCGGGGATGCCGTCTTTTGTGGCCAGCGGGTTGTGCCAGCTTGGCGGGCGCGATCGGAAAAGGCGGGCCGCGTCGGGGCGGATCGATTCGCCCGGCAACAGGTAGGTGTCCATCTCCTGGACCGTCGGCTCGGTCGAGAAATCGAGCGAGCCCAGGAGGCGAAGCTGACGCGGCGGCGTGCTGGAGTAGAGCGTCACCGGCTCTGCGCGGCGCCCGGGTGAGGCCTTGGACCGGTCGGCCGTGTACCACTTGGGCTCTTTGCTGGTGCCGGCGGTGAAGGAATAGGCGCTGAGCCGCAGTTTATAGCGGCCGGACACGGGCGCGACGAATTTGTCAAAGCGGATCTCGATCGGCTCGTAGCTGCTGGCGACCACGCCGAACGCTTCGCGCTCGCGGGTTTCGGGGTCGGCGGCGCCGACGGAAATGGGCAGCTTGCCGTCGATCACGTCCGGCTGGGCTTCGGTGCCAAGCAGGGGGAAGACGGCGCGTTCGGGGCTGCGGTTGAACTGGGTGAACTTCAGCTTGCCGATGAAGCTGGCCTGATCGCGGGCGTAGTACCGTTTGGTGACCGTCGGCGGCCGCTCCACGGTGGGGGCCATCGCCTGGCGGAGCGGCGAATTCGGCGGCCGCCAGGTAACTGGCCATGTGGACGTGGGAGATCCCCAGCGCCTCATTGCTCTTGTTGAACCGGTGCGATTCGCCGTCTTCCGGCAGCATCTCCCGGATCTGAAGCCAAGGGGCGTGAAGGAGGTCGCGAACCGCATTCTCGTATTCGTACCGATTGAGCCGCCGCCACCCGGCGCGGCCCTCGGTCGCGGCCCGGGCTTGGTCGGCCGCCGCCAGCGGCGCCGCGACCTGCTTCAGGAACGCCTGAGTCTCGTTCGCCGGCGGCTTGGGCTTGTTCTTTGGAGGCATCTCGCCGTCGCGGACGCGGTCGTGGACTTTGACCCACTCGGCGAATGTCTTGTCATTGTCGGCATCAAGCGGGAGTGCGGTGAGATCCAGATCGCCTTTGCGGGTGTCGGCGTCGTGGCATTCGATGCAATGGCTCTCAAGGAACCCGGCGGCGGGGGCGGGCAGCTTGGGCGCGGCGTGGACGAACGCGGGCCAAAGGACCAACGCGAGGGAAGCTGCCTTCGAGATAATCGTGTGTCTCAGCATCGCAAATCCCGGCGCAACTTTGCGAGACAGCAGAAAGACTGGAACGGCCGAAGTCATACACTGAGTTAGTGCATCTACGGCCGCCAAGGGTTGGTACATCTCATCTGTGGGTCCCGTTGGAGTGGAAGTTAATGTCAGAACGCGTAAAACACATCGCTATGCCGGAGCCAATCATTGTTGCGTGGGGAGAACCGAAGGGGGCCGCGCGCCTGTATACCCCCCATCGGTCTAGGGCGGGTGCGTACAAAGGTACTTTCAAGCTCGCACCTCGCGGCGAAAGCGAGCGGAACAAAGATATTCACGCGCGGCACGTTAACGAGGTCTCCGAGATTATTCCGTTCTTAGAGACCGGGGCGTGGTGCCTGAGGATGTCTACCGGCGAGACGGGCCAGCCAGCAAACTTGATTCAGCCCGACAAAATTTTCTTCTGGCGTTCGCCTGCCGACGGCTTGTCTACTGATTCACTCCCGACAGATGAGTTCAATCTCGCGGCCGAGACGTTGGAAGGACGAGTGTTGATCGCAATCCATCTTGACCGAGAGCGAGACCCGTCAATCGTCGCGAAGAAGAAAGAAAGCGCACCTACACTGAGCTGCGAATGCTGTGACTTCAATTTCGTTCAGTTTTACGGAGATTTGGGCCGTGATTTTATCGAGTGTCATCACCGAATCCCGCTGTCGGAGGCAGTGACGAGTCGGAAGACACGCCTTGAGGAACTGGCACTGGTGTGCTCCAACTGTCACCGAATGCTGCATCGACGCGTGCCCCTCGTTTCAACGCCGGCTTTACGAAGGATCGTTGCTATTTATCGAGAGGGATCGCGCGATCTATCGTAGGGCACGCATTGCGTGCCGCCGATGGGATGTCCTCGGCGGGCCGCCAATTGCGCAACTCGCATCGTACGCTATGTTGTAAAAGAAGAGCCCTTGTCCGAACGCCTGCGTGAGCCTTGAACGGCACCCGATGCGTGCGCTACGAAATGCCTGTCGCCGGTGTTGGCCCCGGCAGCGGAAGTGGCGGTGGGGTGGCCATGGTGGTGATCTCCGGCCGCCCGACCCAGCGTCGGATCACCGCCTTGACCCGCTTGGCCGTGCCGGGGTAGGGGAGAAGCGGGTCATGGGCAAAGCCGTAGTAATGCATCGCTCGATCCCCGACCACACCGACCTCAACCCAATTCCACCCGGCACCGATTCCCGCCCCCAAGATCGGTGCGGTCTTTTCCAGGATCGACTTGCGCGTCAGTTCCAGGCCAAGGCTGCGGCTGACCAGCTTCAGGGCAGTCTGGGCCGAGTCCTTCGCCAGCGTGTCGCGAATCAGCCCGCGGCTGAGCCGCTCGCCGAAGCGTTCGCCGGCGCGAATGCCCACCTGGCGGAGCGCTTGGCTGACCGCACCGGGGAAGAGGATCCCCATGACGTCGGAGCGGATGGAGGCGGTGGTCATCGCCTCGGGGTCTAAGAGAGCGGCGATGACGCCACAGAGGTGCCCCTCGATCCGAAGGACGGCCGCCATGTCTGCCAAAGCGGCAGGGATCATGATCATTGGGTTGGAAACCAGGCCGGTCGTGGCGCCGGCGGCCGCGGCGGTCTTGCGGGCCGTCTGGATGGCCCGGCGGGCGAGTTGGACGGAGGTTTCAGAAGGATGCTCCGCCCGGAGCCGATCGGCCGCCGCTCGGCACTGGGCGAGGTCGGGGACCATTTTCTCCAGGACCTGTTCAATCTTTTCACGGAACATCGGTCACCTTTCAATTGCCGGCCATTCAGGGCTCGTTCGTCCCCGGCAAGCGGAAAAGCGGGTTACGGCGTCGTCTCGGCCCGCTTGGTGCAACCGCTGTTCCAGTCCAATCACCTTCTGACTCTTTCAAAGACGGAGACGGGCGCTGACTTTTGGGTCCTCTGGGCGTGATCGGGCGGGAAACCTGGGATTGCTGCGGCGTTCATCCTTGTTCGCCAGTTCTCTTTGTCGTCCTTGACGCCTGGGCGTTTTTCTTAGCGTTTCTCTTGTTTGTTGACCACTGAACCATTTCTAACCCACTGCGTTGACGGCTTCGGGCACCCATCGATACCCTAACAAAGTAAGAACAGATCAGGAGGCCCGATGCGGTGCGTTCCAACGCCGGAGGAAGCGCCTGCGCACGTTATCCGTGCATGAGCAGCAGAGCGAACCGATCGAGGCCGCCCATGAATGGGGCGATGCTGATGCGATGTCTTCTTCCGCGGCAGGGGGTGGCGCGCGAGGGGCGGCCGATGCATTGCTTTCCCGACTGGCGGCCGGGCGATCAGCCCCTGTCCAGGCATCGCTCAAGCCCCCCTTGTCGCTGGGGGCGTTGCGGATGGCGATGGGGCGGCGGGCGGTCGAGCGGTCGTTCCGCACGGGGCTGCCCGCACTCGATGCCCTGGCCCCCGGCGGCGCGTTTTCGCTCGGGGCGGTCCATGAGATCCTTGCCGAGCCTGGGCATGGGCCGGCCCGGTCGTTTGCGCTGTTGCTCGCCCGATCGGCGGCGGCCGCCGCCGCCGCGTCGATGCGTTCCCATTCGGCCCGCGTCGTCGAACAAGAGGGCGGGGTCGTCGCCTGGTCCGACCCGAAGGGGGAGATTTACCCGCCGGCGTTGCGGGCGGCCGGCTTGCCGCTGGAGCGGGTGCTGCTCCTGCGGCCGACGACCGACGCCGACGAGGTCTGGGCCGTCGCCGAATGCCTGCGGTGCCGAGGCGTCCGGGCGACGGTGGCAGCGCCCATCGGCTGTCGCGCGTCCAGGCCCGGCGGCTGCAACTTGCGGTCGAGCGCGGCGGTGGGGCGGGGCTTCTGCTTCGACGGGCCGGGCGGTCCGGAGCGCTCCCCGCCCACTATGCGGCCGCCACCCGCTGGCTCGTCCGCCCGGTCGCCGGGAGCGGGCCCGTTCAACGCTGGCGCGTCCAATTGACCCACGGTCACGGAGGACAGATCGGCAAAGCCGTCATCCTGGAGGTCTACCGTGACCCATTCATCGACACCGGCCGCATCCCGGCCGGGGCCGTCCCCGGCAGCCCCGCATATCCTGTGTGTGCGTTTGACGCAGTGGCCGATCGATCGGGTGAGGAGGCGTCTGGCCCGCGGGCAAGCCGCGCCTCGGCCTGAAAGTGCACGGCCCCTCGAACGCCCGTCGCTTGGCGGAAGCCAGGCGCTTGCCAAAAGCCAATCGCCCGCCGGAAGGCGGTTATCTGCCGGCGGGCAATCATCTGCCGGGCATTCGGCGACGGCCGTCGGCCAGGCGCCCGGCGAACGTGCCCCCACGTCCGTCGCGGCCCCGCTGGTGTTGATCGAAGAAGTGGCTTCCCGCCAGATCGTCATGGCCGCGTGCGGGGTAGCCCGGTCCCACGGCATTCGCCCGGGCATGGCCCTCGCCGAAGCACGGGCCTTGTGCCCCGGGCTTTCCGATGCGCCGCATCGGCCGGCGGAAGATGCCGTCGCCCTGGTCGCGCTGGGCCGATGGCTTGTTCGTTACAGCCCCGTCGTCGCCCCCGAAGGGCCGGATGCCATTCTCCTGGATGTGACTGGCAGCGAGCGGCTCTTCGGCGGGATGGGCCGCCTTCGTGCCCTGGTTGCTGAAACGCTGGCGCGGCTGAAAGTGACGGCGGTGGTGGCCATCGCCCCGAGCGTCGGGGCCGCCTGGGCCGCCACTTTCGCACGACCCTCCGCCGTAGCACGACCCTCCGCTGTCGCTCGACCGGCCCCCTTCGCTCAACCGGCGGAAGGGCCGCCAGGGTTTCCCCTCGACTCGCCCGAGGGTTTGACGGGCATGATCGTCCCCGCAGACGGCGTGCGGGCCATGCTCGATCCGCTCCCGATTCGCGCGCTGCGAATCGATGCCGCCACGACGGCGGCCCTCGGCCATCTCGGCGTGGAGACCATCGCCGACCTGCTGAAGCTCCCGCGCTCGTCCCTGGCGGCGCGGTTCGGCCCGATGCTCCTGCGGCGGCTCGACCAGGCGATGGGGCACTGCCCCGAAGTGCTTGCCGCCCTCCCGTGGCGGCCGCCGATCCGTGCCGGCATCGAGTTTGACGGGGCGGTCGATTCGCTGGAGGCGGTCTGGCTTGTGTTCAAAAAGCTCCTCGGTGAGGTGATCGCCCAACTCGCCCGATGCGGGTGTGGCGCCCGCCGCCTGGAAGCCGACTTCAAGCCCGCCAACGCGCCAACCCTTCGCCGCACCGTCCTGCTCTCCCGCCCTTCGCGGGACGCCGCGAATTTGTTCAACCTGCTTCGCTGCGCGCTGGAGCAATTGCGGACTGACGACGGGTTCGTCGCGATCCGATTGTCGGTGCCGGTCTTTGAACGGCTGACCGACGGGCAGCCGCTGCTTCAGGGCGGCGAGCAACAGGCGGCCGAGGCCGAACTGGGCCACCTTGTCGAGCGCCTGGGGGCGAGGCTGGGGGATCACGCCGTATTGCAGGCTCGGCTCGTCGAATCGCATCTGCCCGAACGGGCATATCAACTGACGTCAACGGCGGAGATGCCAAAAGGGGAGAAGCCCTGTTTCCTCGACGAAGTCACTCCGCCGCGCGCCGCTCGGCCGCTGCATTTGCTGCCCGCGCCGCGTGAGATCCGGGTGACGGCCGCCCCGTCACTCGATGGGGAAGGGGCGCCCCTGGCGTTCGTTCTGGACGGACAGCCCTGCCGGGTGATTCACGCCATCGGCCCCGAGCGGATCGCCGGCGCCTGGTGGGAAGGCCACGACAAAACCCGCGATTACTTCGACATCGAAGATGATGCCTCCCGCCGCCTCTGGGCCTTCCGCGTCGTACAGACGGGGAAATGGTATTTGCACGGAGCGTTTGAGTGAGGGGCGGGGGAAGGATGAAGGATGAAGGCGAAGGATGAAGGATGAAGGAGTTAAAGAGAGGCGAAATCAAAGCCATTGACCCGGGCCGGGACTCGCCAACCGAAGGAACACCGAAACGGAAAGAAGAAAATGGGACAAGGGAAAGCAGTCGATCCGATTTATCTTTTCTGCTTGTTCTTTGCCCCTTCCTTCGGATTTTGAAATTCGGATTTTCCTCTTCCCTTCCGCTACCCCGCGATCTCCGCCATCTGGGGATGCCCCGGGTTGTACCGGACGCCGACGGAATGGCCCGCGGGGAGCTGGGCGGCGCGAGCGCCGCGGAGCACTGTTGCGACTTCGAATGCTTTGCCGCCGGCGAGGAAACGGACGAGCACCTGGGTCTCGACTCGGCGAATGTCCCGCTCAACGATCACCCGCTCTTCGGCGCTGACAACGGTGCCGATCGTCACCGACGTCATGCGCATCCGTTCCGTGAAGTAAAATTTCTTCAGGAAAAGGCCCAGTGGGGCAGCCAGGATCAGCCCGATCAGGGCGTAGAGGATGAACATTCGGTTCCCGCACCAGAAGGCCGTCGCGGCCGCACGCGGCCTTATTCGTACTGGATGTCGTCAAGATAGAACACCGCCGGCTCGCCATGGGAAGCGAAAGTCCAGGCGAACCCGGTCTTGATCCGACTCAGGTCTTTGCCCGCCAGGTCCACGGAATACTGTTTCCACTCCGGCGTGAGTGCGACATTTTCCAGTTTCGCGTTAGCGGTGTCGAAGAACCGCTTGTCGTTCTGAATAAGCCCGAGGAGGAACGTTACCTTTTCCCCGCCGTGCTCGCCCCGAGCCCAAAACGTCAGCTTCTTCGCCGAAGAGAGGTCCAGCCCCCCCGCTCGATCGCCCCAGTCGCCCGAGGGGGATTGCCAGACAACGCCGCCCCAGCCGCTCGCCTCGGCGAACTCGGCCCGCATGCAGGTCTTGCCCGCGTGGGGGTGGTTTTCGCACTTGGGGTCGAGGCGGATCGCCTTCGCGTTGCCCATCCAGCCGGCGGGGGCGTAGGGGGATTCGTGATCCCCCTCGTCATAGACGATCAGCGGCAACGTCGCCGCGGCCGCCTTCGGGAGCTTTACCGGCCCCTGCACCCGAAGCAGCGCGTTGGCCACCGCCGCTCCTCCGTGGTTGTCGTAGACGTTGGCGAACAGTCGATAGACGCCGCCGTCCGCCGGCATTTTCAGGTCCGCACCCTGCTCGTCTGCGCGGGTGATCGCTTCGGGAAATGCCGGCGCGTTCTTCTCCGCCTGTTCTCCCATCTCAGACATGTCGCGCCGCAACGACCACTTCACCGTCAGCGGGGAATGGTCCGGGCTCAGAGCCTTCAGGGCCACGCGCGTGGTGCCGCCGGGCGGGACATCATCAACGCCCTCCACCTTGAGCGACGCAATCTCCGGGCACCGAGAGGCCGGTGGTTTCCCGGACCACAACTCGGTCATGGAATCGACCGCGCCAAGCCGCGCGCCGTCCGGCAGGAACATGCCGAACCAAGTCGGCGTCGCCTCCAGCTTATAGCCCCAGATGAACGCGTATGACCCCAGGCAAAGCCCCTCCGCGCCGAGCACGGACTTTTCATAAGCCTTGCGGTAGTAGCCGGTTTTTTCCGTGCTGGTCAGCTCAACCCCGTGGCCGAACTGCTTCGGCGATTCCCAATAGCCGGGCGGGCCAAACTCGGTCAGCACGAACGGTTTGGTTCCCCCTTCGTCGCGATAACGCTGGAGCACGGTGGCGCCGCCGGCGTAGGCGTTGATGCCGACGATGTCGATCTCCGGGCACAGGTGATGGAGTCGGCGAACCTTGCTCCCCCCCATTTCCGCCACCACCGCCATCGTCGGGTGGTTTGGGTCGAGCCGGTGGGCGAGCGCCGCCATGCTGTTGATGTGGGACCAGAGGGCCGCGTTGTCCGGCGCGCTCGCTTCGACTTCGTTCCCGATCCCCCACATCAGGACGGCCGGGTGATCCCGGTAGCTGAGGATCGCCTGGCGAACGGTTTCGGCCTGCTGCTCGACCTGGGCCGCATTGGTGTAGTCGAACCCTTGGTCCGGGTGGCCCAGCCAGATGCCGACGGTGACAGTGACGCCGAGTCGCTTGGCCTCGTCCAGGCGTTCGCCCAGCTTTTCCACGCCCCAGGTCCGGACGGAGTTCCCACCGGCCGCCACCAGCGCCGGGAGTGATCCGTCCCCGCCCCCTCCTTTGATGAAGTAGGGAGTGCCGCCGCGCACGAGCTGCCAATGCCCCGCCTCCTGGCGCACTTCAACCCGGACCGCCTCGGCGCGGGCGACGCCCGGGGCGCTCCCGGCGAGCAGGAGTAAGGCGACGACCAGGAATGTCCCGCGGGAGCGAAAGGAGAGCTGGTTCATGCCGCAAGTGTATGCGAAGGCACGCTGGGGGAAAGTGGACGGGGCCGGCCGCACCGCCCGCAACGCGGGCCAGCAAGCGAAGGGGCTGGAACACGGCCGGCCGGCCCGGGGACGGGCGGGCCCGAGCCAACCGCGCGGCGAGCCTTTCATCTTGCTCCGGCCCGCCCACGGGCAGTAGGATCGCACTACGGCCCCGGCAGCGGACGCCCGCTCTGATAGAAGGAACATGATGGGCAAAACTCAAACCCGAATCGGGCCCGCCGACCACGGCCGGCGGATGGCGATGGCCGACTTCGACCTTGCCGAGAGCGAAGACGGGCATCTCTACGAACTGAGCAACGGAGTCATTACCGTGGTTGACGTGCCGGGCGGTCCTCACTTTGGTCAAGTGTACGAGGTCAAACGGCAGTTTTTTGAGTATCGCGCCGCACACCCCCAAGCAGTCTACCGCATCGGAGGCGGGGGCGAGGTGAAGCTGCTCATCAGCGGCGCTGAATCTGAGCGGCACCCGGACGTGGCTCTCTACAAGCGGCCGCCGGACGACGAAGAGGATCTGTGGGCGACGTGGGTCCCCGACCTCGTCGTCGAAGTCGTCTCCCCCGGCTCCGCCGCCCGCGATTATGGCCAAAAGCGGGACGAGTACCTCCAGTTCGGCGTCAGCGAATACTGGGTCATCGACGCCGCCCGCGGCGATGCCGGCGAAATGCTGACCCTCCGCCGCGCCGGCGGCCGTTGGGTGGAAAAGATCGTCCGCCCGCCGGAAATTTACAGCCCTCGCCTCCTGGCCGAGCTGGCGTTCGATGTGGCCGCCGTTTTCCGGGCCGCGCGGGGCTGAACGCGTCGGCCTCACTGGGACCACACCACCGCGATCTAGCTTCGCTCCTCCAACACGTCCCGCCAGAACGCCGGCATGCCGCGGAACGCCGCTAGGTAGGTCGCCTCGAGCGGCGCGTTCACGTTCGCCGCGGGGGCCATCAACATCAACGCTCGCGGAACGCCAGCTGCCCCCCATCGGCCAGTCCCGCATCCGCACCTCTACGTACGGCAGACTCGATCGCTTTTACGAACAACTGGCCGCGGACGCTGCTCCGGTCGTTCTCTGCCCCTTCACGTTCCTGCGCGTCCGATTCAACGCGGCACCGGCGCGAGCCGACTCGCACTCATTCCACGATGCTTGCTCCGGCCGTTGCCGTGGTCGCGAACGCCTCGGGCGACTTGCCGTACCTCGCCGAATAGGCTTCTCTGATGTGCGATAAGAGCGCACCGACCGACCGCGGCTGGCAGAGCGCGACGATGCACCCTCCGAAGCCGCCTCCTGTCATTCGGGCGCCGTAGACCCCGTTGACCTTCATCGCCTCTTCGGCCAGGAAATCGAGTTCGGGGATGCTGACGTCATAATCGTCCCGGAGCGAGAGGTGGCTCTCGACCATCAGCTCGCCGAATCGCTCATAGCGACGGTCGGCGAGGAGGGCGGCGGCCTGCGTCGCACGGGCGTTCTCGGTGACCACGTGCCGGCAGCGGCGGAAGACGGTCGGTGACAACGCGTCCTTCGCCGCCTCCATCTTTTGACGCGAAACATCCCGCAGCGTCAGCACCGACGGGTCCTCCTTCCTGAAGTAGGCGACACCCTCGCGGCACTGGCGGACGCGCGCCTCGTACTCGCTCTTGTCCTGCTCCGTCGTCCCCTCGCGTCGATGGCCCTTTTCCGCCAGCTTGTGCTCAACGCCGCTGTTGACGACCACCACGCGCAGCTCCGTCGGGTCGATCGGCGCGTACTCGCGCGCCCGGGAGCGGCAATCGAGCAGCATCGCGTTCCCCTCGCGGCCGGTCGCCACGATCGTCTGGTCCATGATGCCGACCGACAGCCCCACAAACTCGGTCTCCGCCTTGTGGCAGATGCCGGCCAACTGGATCGCTTCCATCTCGGTGCCGGCAAGCGTGAGCAGCGACAGCCCCGTCGCCACTTCAACGGCCGCACTGCTCGACAGGCCACCTCCGACGGGGAGGGTATTGGTCAGCAGCGCGTCCATCCCGACGAGCGGGATCCCCGCCGCCACCAGTTGCTGCGCGACGCCCTTGCAATAGTTCGCCCAGGACGGCTGGCCTGGGACGATCTTCTCCTGAAGGGAGAATTGCACGACTTCGTCCGGGAAGACGGTTGACACCAACCGCACCTGGCCGTCTGACCTCGCCCGACAGGCGATCGTCACCCGGGGCTCGATCGCCATCGGAAAGACGAAGCCTTCGCTGTAATCGGTATGCTCGCCGATCAGGTTGACGCGGCCGGGCGCTCGGATCACGTGCGTTCGAGCGTTGGCCGCCGTGGCGCCGGGGTCGGGGGCGAGGCGCCGCCCGAAGGCACGCTTCAGGGCTTCGAGGTCGGTAGCGAGCCCGCTATCCCCGAGTTTCGATGCCGCCACCATCGCATTGCGATCGTCCATCGGAGCGAATGTAAGACTGTTGCGCGGGAACGGTCAAGGTGCGCCCTTGCGCCGGCCGCCGGGGTGGATATGATGCCGACCTTCCGGCCGCGCATCGCGCGGCCGCTCGACGAAGGTGGCTGGGCTCCTTATGGCGAACGTTCGACCTCCTGCCTCAGGCTGCTTTATCGTTCTGGATGGCCCGGAAGGGTGCGGGAAGAGCACCCAGACCGAGCTCCTGCGGCAAAGGATCATCGCGGCCGGCGTCTCGGCGGCCGACGTCCTGGCGGTGCGCGACCCGGGGACAACGCCCATCGGCGAAAAAATCCGGCAGATCCTTCTCGACCCGGCGCATCAGGAAATGGGGATGCGATGCGAAATGCTCCTCTACATGGCGGCTCGCTCGCAGATGATGGCCCAGACGATCGGCCCGGCGCTGGATGCGGGGAAGATTGTCCTCTCCGATCGATTTGTTTCCAGCACGCTGGCCTATCAGCTGGGGGGCGATGGTCTGACTGGGGAGGAGATTCGCCGCGTTGCCGGCATCGCGACTCGCGGCCGCTGGCCTGACCTCACGCTCTTGCTCGACATGCCGGCCTCGGACAGCATGGAGCGGGTCGTACCGAAATACCGCGGCGCGTCGGGTACGGCGGCCGGGCCCCAGATGGACCGGATCGAACAGCGCCCGATGAGCTACCATGAAGCCGTGCGACGCAACTATCTCGCGCAGGCAGTGGACGACCCGGCTCGGTATCGGGTCATCGATGCCAGCCGCGCTCGGGACGCGGTGCATCAGGAAATATGGCATGCGTCCCGGGAACTGCTGGAGGCGGCCAACTGATCGGCAGCCGCGAAGCCGGAGAGGCGCCGCGAAATACCTTCTGACCCTTTTACGTGTTGCGAGTGATGTTGAGGCTGGATGACATTTTCGGGCAGGAGGAGGCGATTGGGTCGCTTCGGCGGGCGATCCAGGCGGATCGGCTGCCGCACGGGCTGATCTTTTCCGGCCCCGTTGGTGTCGGGAAGGGGACGGCGGCCCGCGCGCTGGCCGGCGTGTTCCTTTGCGAGCGCCCGTCGGGCGCGACCCCGTGCGGGACATGCCCGAGCTGCACGCTCCTTCCGAGCGGCAATCATCCCGACCTGCACATCGTCACCCGCGAACTGATTCGCTTCCACGACAAGACGGGCACGTCTAAGGCGATCGACCTGTCGATCAAGGTGATCGTCCCCGAGCTGGTCGAGCCGGCCGGCCGCAAGGCCGTGATGGGCCGGGGAAAGGTGTTCATCGTCGAGCAGGCCGAAACGATGAACAGCCACGCCCAGAACTCAATGCTCAAGACGCTGGAAGAACCGGCGGGCCGGACGCTCATCATCCTCGTCACCGATCAGCTCGGCGCTCTGCTGCCGACGATCCGAAGCCGGACGCAGGTCATTCGTTTCGCGGCGCTGCGGGATGCTGTGGTCGTCCGCGAACTCATCGCTCGCGCCATCGCACCGGCCGTCGCCGAACGGGCCGCGGCCTTGGCCGATGGGTCGCTGGGGGTTGCGCTGCGGTGGGTGGAGGACGACGTCATCGGGCCGGCGGAGGATCTGGTCGCCCAGATGGACGGCATCCTTTCCGGGCGGCCCTCCGACGAACTTCCTGCCTGGTTCAAGCAGGCGGCCGACGATTTCGCCAAGAAGCAGATGGAGCGAGACGAGTTGGGTAGCGAAGACCAGGCCAAGCGTGCCGGCCTCACCCTGTACCTCCGTCTCGCCGCGGAGCACACGCGACAGAAGATGGCTCAGACCACCGATCCGTCATTCCTGGAACGGGCCTGCGCCGCGATCGACGCCGTCGCCCGGGCGGAGTTCTATCTCGACGCGAACGTCAACGTCTCGCTTATCTTCCAACAGCTCGCCGCGGCATTGAGGCCTTAACCGGGCACGCGACCTGTCGCGGCCGCCGAGCACGTCTGAATCGAGGAGGGGTGCTTTCAATCCCTCTCTGGATGTCTAGAATCACATACAAGTGACCGAACCCACCTCGCCTTCGCCCCTCCCCGACGACGCGCAGCGTACCCCTCCCCGCCCGCCGCCGCTTCCGTCTCGTGCGGCGGGGGGGCCGTCAACCGGGTTTGGGCCGTTACCGCAAGGTTTTATGCAAGGGGTCGCGCCGCCCCCGGCCGCCCCGTTCCCAGACGTCGCCGCGCTCCTCGAAACCAGTGAGCCTGTTCGGCAGACGCCTCGGCTCTGGTTCGCCATGGGGGCGTTCCTCCTGCTCATGTTGCTCATCGGGACACTCTCGTCCCAACTGACAAACGGAATGAAGGTCGTCGCCGCCGTGACGACCGGCGTCCTGATGATCAGCCTTTCGGTGATGACTTCTCTGCTCATTCGTCGGGTCCGAGGGGAACAGCAGACCTTGACCGCGATCACCGAGCTCGTGCAGTTGCGCCGCTGGCCCGACGCCGCGATGAAGCTCACCGGATACCTGGACGGGGAAACGCAGTCCCATTCCATGCGGGCCCAGGCCCTGATCTTGCTCGCCTCGGTCCTCGCTCGATATCATCGATTCGCCGACGCGATCCTGGTCCACGACTACCTGCTCGAGCAGGGAGGGCTCGACCCCTCTTCGGAGTTCGCCCTGCGCGTCGGGAGGGCGATGGCGATGCTGCGGGAAGACCATTTGTTCGATGCGGACCGGGCCATCAGCGAAATGCGCAGGGCGGCCGCGACGGGGCAGGGCGTCGATACCGCCGGGCTTGCCCTGGTCGAGCTCTACCGCGACGTGAAGACCGGGCACCCGCACGAGGCGATCGAAACGTTCGAGAAGCACGGGACGGTCATTCGGGATCAATTAGGCCATCGGAGCGCCGACGCGTGGGTGCTGGTCGCCCGGGCTTACGATCTGGTCGGCCGGGCGGCCGACGCCCAGGCGGCATATGAGAACGCGACGCTTCTTGCGCCGCCGCCGGAGTTGTTTCGGCGTTTCCCGGAGGTAGGGAAGCTGAAGGAGAAGTATCGGCCGGCGTTCGCGCCGCCAGAGGCCGCGTGATGACGATGCCACGCTGAGGCCTGGCGGGCCGCCGATCGCCATCCACAAGGCGATCATTATGGGGAATCAAGACGCGAACCCCTGACCTCGGGGCCCGAAACCTCACCCAGTTACGATTAGAATCGAGCCGCTTTGCAAATCGGGATTACCGCCACCATCGAAAAGCCGGGCAACATGTTCTCCGCCGCCGACGCCATTGCGCGGTTCCGCCGCGACCTGCTGATCGCGGCGCTGATCCGAAGCGTGATGGGGGCCGCCGTCATCGCCGCGATCCTGGTCCGTCCGATCGTCGCGCCCCAGATGGACGGCACCATCCTTTTCGTCGTCATCGGCGGGGTCTGGCTGGCGCTCACCTGGGCAAGCGATAAAGGCCGCCAGGTCGCCACCGACGTGCCCGGCCTGATCGCCTCCGGCCAATTCGACGAGGCCGAGACGGCGCTCGCGAAGTCGCTGCAGGCGTTCTCGATCTTTCGGTCGGGGAAGCTCTCGGCCCTTCATAGCCTGGCGCTGCTTCGGCACACGCAGCGCCGCTGGCGCGAGGCCGCGATGCTGTGTCAGGCGGTCCTTTCCCAGCGCCTGGGGCCGCTTGATTCGATCGGCCGCCCGACGCGGCTCATCCTGGCCGATTCGATGCTTGAACTGGGGGACCTTCAGGGGGCCTATGATGCCCTCTCCCGACTCTACGATCAGCGATTGTCGCTCAACGAGGTCCTGAAGCTCCTGCTCATTCAACTCGACTATGAGTCCCGCACCGGCGCCTGGCCCGCGATGATGGCACACATGATGAGCAAGGTGGAGCTCGCGGAGCTCATGCCGGCGGAGGCCGCCGCGCGGGTTCAGGCGCTACTGGCTGTGGCGGCCGGTCGAATCGGCCGTCCCGACTGCGCGACCTGGCTCCGCCGCCGCGCGGAACTGCTGGCAGACCCGTCACGGCTCGCGGCCGATCGCCCGGTGCTCGCGGAGCTTTGGGCAGGCAAGCGGGCCGGCAGGGCCGAGGAATAGCTGTGTGTGCCGTCGGCCGCGAGTTTTTGACCGACACCGACGAGTTGCAATGTCCCGCCGGTGCGCTCGGCGGCACGAGCTGGGTGCGCCGGACATCCCGCAGGCACGTTGGGCGGTCGCCGCGACCGCGAACCCGAAAAGGGCGGATCGGCCGCGGGAGTCGCCCATTTCGACACAAGGTCTACGTCCGACAGTTCAAGAGGGTAAGCGGAGAACGACCGAGCCGAACATTTATCGAGTGAGTGGCCCCGATGCGAAGACGCCGACTGAGGCCGTTATCGACCATCCTCTCCGGGTTGCTGATCGGCGTCTGTCTGGTCGTGCTGGCGATCTGGGCGTGGGACAACTCGATGGACCTGGCGGGAGATGTGGTCGATTTTACGCCCAGCCGCGGTGGGCCCGACCGGGCCAGCCGCATCACCATGTCAGTTTGGGCGGTGCGGGCGGCCGCCGTCGCCGCGTTCGCCGTCGCCCAGGTCACGCTGACGTCGCTTGCGATTGGCGGCTATCGTCGGTCCAGAATGTTCGATGACGTCTTTCGTGGGGCCTGCGCTACTCGCCGCGTTTGCGTTTGTCGCGGCCGTCACTCTGGAGCTTCTTGCCCGGTAAGAGGATCCCCCCCGTCGTTGCGCCAATCACTGAACCCTGCCGCGCTGCCGTCGAAGGCGTGCGGCGGCGGTTCTCAGCGTGAAAAAAAGTTGTGAGAAAGGAAGCCTGCGCCTCCGGGGGCGGTCGCAGTCAGCGGCGGAGATCCGTTTGCGCGATCGGGGCCTCACGTTGCCTGACTATCAGGCGTGGAGGCTTCAGGTTCGGGGGAAGAGCATGGGGAACTCGTGCTCAAGCTGATGGAGCAGCTTGCGGTCGGCCTCGATTCGGGCGAGGGGCGCCTCGCCCGGCCGCGGTGACGAAATCGGCCGGTCGAGGAGGGTCCGCCGAACGCGTTCGGCGCCGGCGTCGATCCGACACCGGTAGTAACCGCCACAGGTCATGAGCGTCATGAGGGCTATAACTGCATAGAACCGCATAGCTTAGCCTCCCGAATCGCGGTTGGAGAGCGATCAGCGGGCTGCGGTCGGGCGACGCGGGCATGGTTTTGCTCGTGCGCAGCCCATTGAGACACGTTCAACAGGGAATTCGTCAAACCTTTCCAAATACTTTATACAAACTTAATGAATTAGGGAACAGGAAAATGCCGGCTCGCCATAACGGGTGCGTTTCTCTGTTGCGGAAGAAACCAGGGACCGGGCCCAGGCACCGGACGTGCCGCCCGTGAGTGCGGCGGCGGCACTTATTCGCGGGCCAACCCGATATTTCCTTGGATCTGATGCCGATAATGCGTGGCGGCGATTCCGCCCTGACCCCTTTCACCCGGTCAGACGATATGATTGCGCCACGCCGCGCAGGCAGTCGGCGGCGGCCTCCTGGAACTGCCTTTCCCTGCAAAAGCTTGTGCGAGCGGGCAAATGACTTTCCCGCCGCGCACGGCCGGACGCCGCCGGGGCGGCCGAAATTGAGGATTGCGGACATGAAGCGTTCAACTCCAACTCTAAAGATCACCGGACGATCGGGCTCGCGGCGATCGCTCGGTCAGCGGGCGATTGCTTTCGCGGTCGCGATTCTGCCGACGGGGGCGACGCTTTGCTCCACCGCCGCTCTGTGCCCCACCGCCGCAGCCCAGGCACCGGCCGGCGCTGTCGCGCCGCCGAAAGCCCCGTCCCAGGCGATCTCCCGCGAGGAACTGGCCGACGGCCAGGTGCAGTTGGCGACGAAGTTCGCCCAGGCCGCGCAGGCCGTCCTACAGACCGGCGGGCCGGTGACGGCGGCCCGGTGGCGGCAGAGCGCCGTGCTGCTGACGGCCGCCGCGCAGCTCAATCTCGACGAGCCGCGATACCCCCGGCTTCTGGCCGAAGCGATGCGGCAGTTGAATGACCCGGACGGGATGATCAATTCGCTGGAGAACTACAACAAGACGCTCGAACGCGTTGGCCTTCATAAGGACCCGGTCGCCCAGGCCCAGCTCATCGACCTGTACCTCTCGCGCATGGAGACGATCGACGAGCGGGTGAGATACCTGAAGTCGGTGGTGGATCGCCCCGCCATCCCCGCGGAAGTTCGCGCTCACGCGGCGGTCGCGTCGGTGCCGCTGCTCATGGAGCGAAGCCAGAAGCAGGCGATCGGCATGGTCCAGCAGGCGGTGCAGCTCAACCCCCTCGATATGCAGGCGCGACGGCTCGAGTACGACCTGATCTCGGCCAGCGGCACCCCGCTGCACGCGCGTTCAGACGCTGATCGCGATGATCCGCTGCAACCCGACCCAGTTCAGCATCACGCAGGAGCTCGCCAACCAGCTTGCCGAGGCGGGCATCGCCGAAGGGTCGCTCGACTGGTTTCGCGCGACCTTCAACCTCGCGTCGCGCGAGGGGGCGACCCTGGAGCCCTCCGCGTTCCTCGACTACGCGACGCAGCTCTACATCGCCGGCCACGGGCCCGAGGCGGACCAGATCACCAGTAAGGTACTCGAGGCGAACCCGACCGACCCCGATGCCTGGTTCATGAAGCTCGCCTTCCACCGCGTGCTGGGGCAGGCCGTCGCCTACGACCAGGAGTTGTCTGTTGCCCAGACGGTCTTCACGACCCGCGCGTCGGCCGCGGCAAAGCGGATCCTGGGCCGCGCGGATCGCGGCCGCTCCTTCGTCTCGGCCTGCCGGAACGGGCTCGGCCGCGCCGACCTCCGCCCCCGCGACGCCCCCGGCGCCCGGAGAAGACGCCGACATCAAGAACGGCGATTTCTTGACCGCATCGGTCAATCGCATCAAGCAGGGGAAGGCCACGCCGGCGGTTCGCGACGCCTTTGTCGCCGCGATGACCGACCTCGCCTGGTTTCAGATCTACTTTCAGGAAGCGCCGGATGAGGCGTCGCGATGGGTTGGCGCTATTCGAGAAGTGCTGCCGCCGAACGACACGACCGCCATCCGCCTGCAAGGCTGGCTTGACCTGGTGAGCGACCACCCGCAGGAGGCGTACAAGGCGCTGGCGTCAATCCAGGAGCGCGACCCGCTCGCGAAGCTGGGCATTCTGCGAATGACGGCACGCGGCATGGTCAAGATGGCCCAGCCGACGAGTGGCCCGTCCACGCGGCCGGTTGTCGTGCGGGTTGAGTCTTCCAAGGACGCCGTGACCCCAGGCGATCAGGAGCTGAATATCCGTGTGGCGGACGACATCGGCCGCCGCCTTCTCGGGCGAAACCCGACCGGCCTGGTCGCGGCGCTGCTATCGGCGGCACTGAAGGATCGCAAGCTCGACCCCGAACGGCCGCCGATGAGCGCCGCCATCGCCGCGGAGCTGACCCGCACGCGCGAGCCCGAGCACCAGCCGATCCAGGACTGGGTCCGCATCGCCGAGACGCCGACCAACACCGGCGGGCCCGGCAAGTTCTATATTGTCACGGTCCAGCCATGGGACTCGGTTCGGCAGTCCCCCAAGGCGGCCTATCACGTGGGCGAGCCGCTGATGGCGCGGGTGACGATCCAGAACATCAGCAACTATGACATCTCGATCGGGCCCGGCGGCACCATCTCGCAGGACCTCTGGTTCACGGCCGAGATCGGGACGTTGGACGTGAGCACCCGCAGCTTCCCCACGGCCGCTTACGACCGCATCGCCAATGCGATGGTGCTGAAGGCACGGACCAATTGCACCCAAACCATCGAGATCGACCAGGGGAAAATGGTGAACGTGCTGCGCGAGAAGCCCGCGGGGACGCTGACGGTCGAGGCGAAGGTGATCACCAACCCCACGCTCGTCGCCGGCCACGCCGTTCCCGGCCCGGCCGGACTGATTCGCCAGTTCGACAAGCGGTTCGTCCGTACCAGCGCCGCCATGAACGACCTCATTCAGCGTAAGAAGGCCCTGGAAGGGCTGACCGGGCTTCCGAGCTCCAAAATGCTGACGATCGACACCATGGCTGCGCACATCGTGTTGGCCCGGCAGCCTAAGGCCGAAGGGCAGGGGGACATCCTGGCCCTTTCCTCAGAGCTGACCGACCAGCTTCAAAAGATGAAATCGGACCCAATCCCCGATGTCGCCGGCTGGGCCGAATATACCGACGCCCGCGTCGGCCCCGCGGGCGACGCGCAGGCGAAACTGCTGAAGCTCGCGGCCGCCCCCAACTGGGAGGTCCGTATCCTCGCCGGCGTCGGCGCGACGGAGATGCCGCCCGAAATCGCCAAGCCCGTCGCCGCGGTGCTGGCGAAGGATTCGACGCCCATGGTTGCGACACTCGGCAGTTCGATCCTGGACGACCTGGCCCACCCGGCCACTCAACCGACCACGGCGCCGTCGGCCGAGCCGCCGGCCCCCGACGCCGCCGGCCCCAAGCTTCCCACCCCGTGACGTCCGCGGCGGGCGCACCGGCGCCGCTACCGCGTCGCCACCACCGCCCCGGGGCGATGAAGATCGCCATGTTTGTCCACGTAGTACCCGCGGCTGATCAGCTCATCCATCACGTGCCCCACCCAGCGAGTGAGATATTCGTTGTCCAGGCCGGGGTGATGGCCGTGCTGGGAAAAGTCGTAATCCCGCCGCTGGTTCAAGTCGCGGAGAAACCCCTCGAGCCGGTCGGCGTCTACTTCGGGGAGCTTCAGCTCACCGTTTTCAAACTGCTGGGTTCTTAAGACCGTTGGCTCCGTGACGCTGGTCGCCGCGGCTTCCGGCCCGGCTGCGTCGGCGGGCGCCGCACGCGTCGAGGAATTGTCGTTCAGCCCAGCGGCCAGCCCGATGCCGCCAAGGATCAATGCCCATTTTGACAGTCTCATCGCATCTCCCGTTTCACAGGTTGGCGGGTTGGAACAGTGATCGACGACTCTCGCACGCGGCGCTGGAGCGATCGCGCCGTCATGTGTGGTAGTCGGCGTTGATCGTCACGTATTCTTTTGAGAGGTCGCAGGTCCAGCAGGTCGCCTCCCCTGTGCCGGATCGGCAGGAGAGTTCCGCCGTCACTTGCGGCGCCTTGAGTAAGGCGCTCGTCTTCTCGGCGTCAAAGGGCACCGGCTGGCCGTTTCGGAAGACGATCGTCCCCTGCAGCGTCAGCGTCGCCCGATCCGGGTCGAACGCCGCCCCGCAGAACCCGGCCGCCGAAACGATCCTGCCCCAGTTCGGGTCGTTCCCGTGCATGGCGCACTTCACCAGCGGCGAATTGGCGATCGCCCGGGCCATCTTCTTCGCATCAGAATCGGATTCCGCCCCTTTGACCTTGATGATCACGACCTTCGTCGCCCCTTCGCCATCGGCCGCGATCTGATAGGCGAGCGACTGGCAGACCTCGTCCAGCGCCGCGGCGAACTTCTTCATCGCCGCGGGCGAGTCAATCGCGCCCGCCAGGCCCGAAGCCATGATGGCGGCCGTATCATTCGTACTGGTGTGGTCGTCCACCGTGACCGCGTTGAAGCTCCGTTCAGATGAGTCGCCAAGGAGCGCTCGCAGCTTGGGCGCGGGGATCTTCGCGTCCGTCGTCAGGTAGGCGAGCATCGTCGCGTGAAGCGGCTTGCCGCGCTTGCCTTTGCCGGCCGTGGCGCCCGCGAGTGACATGCGCGGCCCGATCATCCCGCTCCCCTTGCAGACGCCGGCAACAATGACTGTCTCGCGCCCAACCTTGAACTGGGCCGCCGCCGCCTTGCGAGTGAGGTCGGTTGTCAGGATGGCGTCGGCGAAGAGCAGCGCGTGCTCCGAACTGCTCCCCAGGTACTGCCCGGCGTCGCGGATGCCCGCTTCGACTTTGTCCATCGGCATCAGGTGCCCGATGATCCCGGTGGACGAGGGAAGGATCTGCCCCGGTTCGGCCTCCAGCACTTCGCCCGCGATCCGGCACATGCCCAGGGCATCTTTCTCCCCCTGTCGCCCCGTGCAGGCGTTGGCGTTCCCCGCGTTGACCACGACCCCGCGCAGGCGGCCGCCGGCGATATGGGCCTGGCCGACCTTCACCGGCGCCGCGATCACCTTGTTCGTCGTGAAGACGGCGGCCGCCGCCGCGACGGTTTCGCAGACGAGCAGTCCAACGTCATTCTTATGCTGCGTCTTAATCCCGGCATAAACGCCGGAGGCCCGAAATCCGTGGGGGGAGAGTAGATGCAGGTCGGCCATGGGGGCTCGTTGGGTCAGTTGATGATCCGCGGTACGCGTCCACCCGCGCGGCGGACATGCTCGCAAAAGGTATCGGCAATCCCATGTCGCGTCGAGCGATAGACGCTGAGCAACAGACGTGCGGCACTAGGTAGGCGACACCCGACGGGCGCCAGGCCTGTTCGGCGCCCAGCGAAGCGCAGGTGACGAAGATTTATCTCGGACGATCAGGCGGTGCCGCGTCGCCGTGGCTTGCGGATGCCCATCATCATCAGCAGCGCCGGCATGGCGACCAGCACCAGCGGGAGCTGCACGGCCAGGCCGGTGATGATCGCGATGGCCATCGGGCGGAGCATGGCCGAGCCTTGGCCGAGCCCCAGCGCCAAGGGGGCCAGGGCGAGGATGGCGGCGATTGTCGTCATGCTGATCGCCCGGGCGCGGCCGGTCCCGGCGGTGATCAGGCGATCGATCGTGGGGTCGCCCTCGGGCAGGCCGGTGAACTCGGAGTAGTAGAAGATCGCCACTTCGGTCACGTTGCCGATGATCATCACCAGCCCCATCTCGGAGCTGATGTTCAATTCGGTGCCGGTGACCCAGAGGCCGAGCATGACGGCCGCCACGGCCAGCATGGTGGTCAGGAGCATTGCCACCGGCACGCGGAAGCTCTCATACAGGAACAAAAGCAGGAGGAAGACGAGGAGGATGCCGACGGCCATGACCGTCGCGATGCCCGCCGTCGCGTCGTCCTGCTGGCGCTTCAGCCCGCCCAGCTCATAGTGGACGCCCGGCGTGATCATGCCGGGCGCGTCGAGCACTTTTTGCACCGCGCGGCTCACGGAGCCAAGGTCCGAGTTTTCGATGCGGCCGGTGACGGCGATCATCGGCCGCAGGTCTTCGCGGGTGATCTGCGGCTGGCCGGAAATACGACTGAAGGTCGCAACCCGCGACAGCGGGAACGTGTGGCCGTCGGGGGCGCGAAGCAGCAGGTCGCGCAGCTCCTGATCCGTGGCCCGCGCGTTGTGGGGCAGCCAGACGCGAACGCCGACGATCTTGGCCCGCGCTGCGTCGCCGTGGCGACGTTCCCCGACACCGCGTCGGCCAGGAGCTTTGCGACGACCTCGGCGCTGACCCCCTCCAGCGCCGCCTTCACCGGGTCAACCGCCAGTTGCATCGCATCGCCCGCCGTTTTGATCCCGCTCTTGACCTCGACCAGGTGTGGGACGTCCTTCAACGCCGCCGCCACCTTTGGCGCCAGATCGAGCAACACCGCCTGGTCCGACGCGAAGAGCTTGACCTCGATCGGCTGGGGGGCGCCGGTAAGGTCACCGATCAGGTCTTCAACGAGCTGCGCGATCTCCACGTTGAGCCCGGGGATCGTGTGCTCGATCTCCTTCCGGAGATCCTCCATCACTTCCTCGGCCGGCTTTCGCGGCATCGGCTTCAGGCGGACGAACAGGTCCCCCTCGTTTGCCTCGCTTAGGTCGCCGCCCAGCGAAAGGCCCGTGCGGCGCGAATAGGTGTCAACCGCCGGATGTTTGCGGACAATGGCTTCGGCCTGGCGGAGCAGGCGGTCGGTTTCGGCGACGGACGTTCCCGGCGGGGCGAAATAATCGATGACGAAGCCCCCCTCGTCCACCGCCGGCATGAAGCCGGACGGGACGCGGCCGTACGCGATGTACCCGCCGATCGCCAGCGGGATGATCAGGAGCAGCGCAATCCACGGGAAGCGCAGCACCGGCGTCATCGCCGCGCGGTAAGCGCCGCCCACCCGGCGCCCGATCGGGCCGGGCTCGCGTGTCTCGGCGTCCTTAGGCCCCAGCCAGAGCGACGCGAGGATTGGCACCGCAAGCCAGGCAACCCCGAATGAGATCACCAGCGCCGAGGCCATCGTCAACGACAGTGCGGCGAAGAAGGCCCCCGTCACGCCGATCAGGAACGCCGGCGGGATATGGATGACGATTGTCGATAGGGACGAGCCGGCAAGCGGGCGCGTAAACTCGCCGGCGGCTTCGATCACCTTCTCTTCCGCGGCGACGCGTGAGCCGCCGCGACCATGGAGGCGGCGGATAATGTGCTCCGTCATCACGATCGCGTCGTCGATGATGAGGCCGACCGCGGCCGCCATCCCGCCGAGCGTCATGATATTGAAGCTCATGTGCAGCGCGTTCAGCACCAGCACTGTCGCCGCCAGCACCAGCGGGACCGTCATGATGGCGATCAGCGTGATCTTCCAGTTGCGCAGGAAGACCAGCAGGACGATCGCCGCCAGCCCGACACCGATGAGGATCGCGTCACGGACGCCGACCTCCGAGGAGAGGATCAGCTCCGACTGGTCGTACCAGTTGGCGATGTGGGTGCCCGGGGGCAGGTTCGGGCGCTCGGCGTCAAGTCGGGCCCGGATGTCGCGGGCGATCTGCACCGTATTGCCGCCCGGCTGCTGGTAGACGTTCAGCAGCACGGCGTCGTGGCCGTCGGCCACAACGCGCTGAAACTGCGGCTTCACGTCGCGGCGGACCATCGCGACATCCGACAGTCGTACGACGCCGCCGGGGCCGGCCCGCAGCACCGTAGCCGCGATCTCATCGGCCTCGTGGAATCGGGAATCGGTGATGACCAGGTAGAGCTTGTTGTGGTCTTCCAGTCGCCCGACCGCCGTCAACACGTTGGCCGCGGCGACTTTCGCCGAGACATCGCCGAGCGTCATTCCGTAGGAGTCGAGCCTGGCCGCATCGACGATGATGCGGAATTCTTCGGTATCGCCCCCCTGGACGCCGACGGTCGCCACGCCGTTGACCGTCGCCAGCGTCGGCCGCAGCCGGAACATCGCCACGTCGCGCAGCTCCGTCGCCGAGCGCGAATCGGAGGTCATGCTGTAGGCGATGACCGGGAAGACCGTGGGGTCCATTCGGCGAATTTCGAACGACGTGCCCGCCGGCAGGCCGGGGAGCATCTTGTTGACCTGCGACTCGACCTGCAGGGCGGCCGAGACCATGTCGGTGCCCCAGTCGAAGTCCATCGTCAGCTCGCACGAGCCGCGGGTGCTGGTGGAGCGCACCCGCCGGACGCCGGGGATCACCCGGACGGCCTGCTCAACCGGGTTCGTCACTTCGGCGGCCGTCTGCTCGGCCGGACGGTCGCCCGCGTCGATATTGATGCGGACACGCGGGAAATAAACCTGCGGGAAGAGCCCGACCGGCAGCCGCACGGAACTGGCGAGCCCGGCGGCCGCGAGGAGCACGACGAAAAAAAGGATGGAGCGGGCATGCCCGCGCGACCAGGCGGCGACCGTCACGAGGAGGCCTCCGTCGTCGCAAGGGTAGCCGGGCGCGTCGCCGGCGGGGCGGCCGGCACGTCAGCCGGCGATGGAGACGCCGGGGAAAGGAGCGTCGAAGGCGATTCCGCCGGGGCAGGAGCCGTTGCAGGTTTAGCCGTCGCGGGCCCAGTCGTCGCGGGCTTAGTCGTCGCGGGCTTAGTCGTCGCGGGTTCGGTTGTCGCTCGTTCGGTCGTCGCACGTTCGGTTGTCGCACGTTCGGTAGTCGCGGGAAGCGTTGTGGAGGCTTGTGTCGTCGCGGTCGGCTGTGTCTCGGGAGTGCCGTCACTTTGTACGGCGATCCCGTCGGTCAGCTCGTAGTTGCCCACCACGACGACCTTCGCTCCTTCTTTCAAGCCTTCGCCCTCGACTTGCATCTCGGTGTTATTTTCCAGCCCGACCTTGACCGAGCGCCGTACCGCGTGGCCGTCCTGCACGACGTATACGGCATACCCGCCCTCATCGGTCGGCACCGCCGCGTCACGCGGGACGAGCAGTGCGTCGTTTGCCTGCCGCATAATCTCGCCGGAGATCGCCTGGTCGAGGATGAGGCCCGACCCGGGGGGGAGCGAGAGGAATACATCGATCATCCGGCTGTCCGGGTTCATCCGGCGGGAGACGAGGCGGACGTGCCCCTCGACCCCGTCGCCCGACGGGTCGTTGATCGCCCGCAGGCGGACGACCTGTCCTGCCGCGAGCGTTTGGGCGAGCTTTGGCTCGACGCCCAGGCGCGCTTCCACTTTGTCGCTCGGCCCCACTTCGACCAGCGGCGCTCCGGGCGTCGCGATCTGCCCGGTTTGCACATCGATTTTGCTGACGACGCCCGCAACCGACGACGTCAACTGTCGTGCGGGTTTGTCGGCCCCGGTTTCAACGAGGTTCGCGAGCTTCCCCTTCGCCGATTGCAATGCGTTTTGCGCCGCATTCAGTTCGGTGTTAGTCGCGAGCCGCTGGTCGTACCGCTGCTGCGCCTGGCTGGCGTCGCGTTCGGCCGCCGTTACGGCGTTCCGCGCCTCGGTGAGCTGGAGCTTGGCGGCGGGGCTAAGGTCAATCTCGACCAATGGGTCGCCCGGCGCGACCGGCTGACCCGCCGTCACGAGCATGCGGCCGACCTTCGACTCGAAGGGGACCGAGATGACCTGCACTTCGCCCGGCTGCGTCACCACGCCGCCGTAGGCCAGGGTCGGGACGCTGATTTCGCCGCGGCGCAGGGTAGCCAGGGTGACCGTGGCGACGGGGGCGTCTTCGGCGGGTTGTGTTGTGGCGGCCCCTTCGGCCGGGGCGGCGCCTTCGCCGGAGGCGGCCGCGGGCCGATGCCCGAGCCAATAGCCGGCCCCCGCGGCCCCGATGACCGCGACGACAATGAGGATCCATGCCAGGAACGGCTTCACGGGCTCGCCTCCGTCGTCGCTGAGGGGGTTTGGCCGGCGTAATGCCGCCCGGCAGGGGGGCCGCCGGCCCGGACGACGGGCCCTCGGCCGCGCCGCCGTCGCTGATCGATTCGCCGGCCGCGATTTCCAGGGCGATCTTCGCCTGGAGCAACTGCTGCCGGAGTTTCAGGGCGTCCATCTGTTTCGAGGCCAGGTCGCTGGCCACGCTGTAATACGTCAACAGATCGATGTTCCCCTGGGCGACGGCCTGCTGATAGGTGTCAACTGTTTTCCGCAGGCTGGGGATGGCGTCGTCGGCGTCGGCGATCTGGTCGCGGATCGTGGCCACGTCCGCCACCGCCAGGGCGACGCTCGCGCGGGCGTCGAACAGACGGGCCGCGTATTCGTCAAACAGCTTTCGCCGCGTCGCCTGCTCGATCGAGATGCTCCCCTGGTTCTGGTCGAAAATCGGCAGATCGACGGTCGCGCCCATGCCGGTCGTGTGTACGTTGGTGGTGTCGCTCCCCTGGTGCACGTTGAGCACGATCTTGGGGAACTGCGTCAGCGTCGCGGCGCGGACGGTCTGCTCCTGGCTCTCGTACCCGTGTCGCAGGGCGACCAGGTCGAGCCGGCGGTCCTCAATCCCCTCAAGAAGATGCGACGCGTCGGGAAGCCCCATCCATGTTGCCCGCACGTCGCCGCGGAGCGTCAGCGTCGCATCGGATGGCATCCCGATCGCCTGCTTGACCGCCAGTTCCTGGTGCCGAAGGTCATGCCGCAGGGCGAGCAGGTCGGCGTGGGCCTTGCGCGCCGCGCTCTCGGCGGCCGCCAGGTCGAGCAGCGTTTTCTGGTGGGCATCGACGGCGCGTCGGACGAGATTAAGGTCGTCGGTAAGCCGGCGCTCGATCTCCAGCGCGGTCTGTTCCTGTGCCTGGAGGGAGAGAAGGTCGTAGGCGCTTTTCTTTGCCGCCTCCGCCGTTAACCACTCCATCCACGCGACATCAAGGTGGACGGACCTGGACTGCGCCTCGGCGGCCGCGACGCGGGCGCCGTGGGAGATCAACGAAGTAAAGTCCCAACTGACGCCGACGTTGTACCCTGTACTGGTGCCGAGGGTGTTGCCCCCGGTCACCGGGTCCACGACCAGGTCGAGCTGAGGGTTGGGGAGCAGTTTGGCTTGAATGAGCTGGGCGGACGCGAGCGAGCGTCGATCCCGCTCGGACCGGAGGGATGGGCTGATCAGCACCGCCAGCACACCGGCCTGCTCGGGGGTGATCCCTTCGTTCAGGTCAATGGCGACCGGCCTGAGAAGAGGGTGCTCGACCTGCCGGGCCCGCAGGGCGATGGTCTCCGCTGGCGGCAGCGCCAACGCCCGGTTGATCGAATCGTTGTTCAACGGCTCGGCGACATACGCGGTGCACCCGGCGGCCAGCGCGGCGGCGAGCGGCACCAGTCGCTTGCGGAGGCGGAGTGGGATGTTACGCATGAAGGTCAGAATCGCCCGTCCTGTCATACCGGCAAGTGCGGCCGGCACTTAAAACAGCGGTAACAGTAGTCTTCGCCGTATGATGAGATAATGACGAATCGAACGTGAACGAACGTCCTCGTGCCTCTGACGCGATCATCATCTCGTCATCGTGCCGTCCGTATGGTGCCGGAGGATACTCGATACCGCCGGGCGTGGAAGAGCTGTCGTACGAAATGCAAAAGGCTCGCCGAGGACAAGCGGGCGACGCGCCTGGACAACCTTTTTTTACCCGATCGAGGGCTCGACTCATGAAAAGCACGCGGACGCTCCAAGCGATTACGATGCTCGGTTTGATATCGTTGGGCCTCGCGGCCGGAGGCCTCGCCGTCGCCGCCGGGGCCGATCCCGGAAAGTCGGGACAGCCCGCCAAGGTCTGGGCCAAGCCGGCAATACCCGAAGCTGGCAAGCTCGCCTCGGTCGGCCGCAATCCTTACTTTGTGCTGGAGCCGGGCTACCAACTGCTGCTCAAAAAAGCGCAAGGCCCCGATACCCTTACGATCACCGTTCTGAACGAGACCAAGCAAGTCGATGGGGTTGAAACACGCGTCATTGAGGAGCGCGAGACGGAAGGGGGCGAGTTGATTGAGATCTCCCGCAACTACTTCGCGATCTCCAAGGAGAACCAGGACGTGTTCTACTTCGGGGAGGACGTTGACATGTACAAGGACGGGAAGGTGACCGGCCACGGCGGCTCGTGGCTCGCCGGGGTGGACGGGGCCAAGGCGGGCGTGATCATGCCCGGAAAGCCCGAGGCTGGGATGCGTTTCTTTCAGGAACAGGCGCCGAAGGTCGCCATGGATCGGTGCGAGATTGTCAGCACCGACGAGACGGTGACGACCCCCGCCGGTGAGCTGAAGCATTGCGTGAAGGTCGCCGACGACAGCGCCCTCGAAAAGGGAGAGCCGGAAATCAAGCTCTACGCCCCGGGGATCGGCCTCGCGGTCGAGGAAGACTTTAAGCTCGCGAAGTACGGGAAGGCGGACGCCGGTAAGTAGCCGGCCTCGCCGGCTCGCGGTTGGCGGCCTGTTGCCCCGGAGAACGCCTCATCATGCGGCTCCTTCTGGTGGAAGATTCGGAGCGATTGCAGACCCACGTCGGCCGCGCCCTGCGTGAAGCGGGGTACGCGGTTGACGTGACGGGCAGCGGCACGGACGGCCTTTGGTACGCCGAATCCAATCCGTACGATGTGATCATCCTGGACCTGATGCTGCCCGGGATCGACGGATTGACGATCCTGGAGAAGCTCCGCAAGGGCGGCCGCGACACGCATGTTCTGCTCCTGACGGCCAAAGACACCGTTGAAGACCGGGTCCTCGGCCTGCGAAGCGGTGCGGATGATTACCTGGTGAAGCCGTTCGCCATCGACGAACTGCTGGCCCGCGTGGAGGCCCTGATCCGGCGGCGACACGGCGTCAAGACGCCCTGTATCAAGCTGGAGGACCTGGAGATCGACATCGCCCAGCGGCGCGTGAAACGCGGCGGCCGCGAGATCGACCTTTCCCCCCGGGAATACTCGCTGCTTCAGTACCTCGCCATGCACCCCGGCGAGGTGATCACCCGGGACCGGATCGAAACGGCGATCTACGACGACAAGGTCGAGCCGATGAGCAACGTCGTCGATGCCGCGATCTACGCCCTGCGGAAAAAGATCGACCGCCCCGGCGAAAGTTCGCTCATCGTCACGCGGCGCGGGATGGGGTACGTCCTGGGGAAGGGAAGCTGGTAGTAGAACGATCCGGCGTGACGGGCGGCCCAACAAAACGCTCGAAATAAGAAGCACGACATCCGAAGGATGAGCAAGATAAAAGCAAGAAACTGATACAGTCGAACAAGTCGATTCCGACCGTGACCGGGCTTGGGTTTTTATAGTTTCGCAGTTTTGGATTTCACCGATTGCGTGCGGCTGCGCTCGAAGCCGACGGCGTCGCGGATGGCGCCGGCGTTGAACATCGTTGAAGGGCGTTCATGCGTTCGATCCGGTATCAACTGAGTCTCTGGATGGTCGCGGCGACGTTGAGTCTATCGGCGTTAGCCGGCGTCTTTTGCTATCTGGAGATGGGTGCGATCGTCGGACGGCAGTTTGACGCGACGCTGCGAGCGCGGGGGCGGGCGATCTGTTCGACAGTGCAGCGGGAAGCGAACGGCAGCCTGGAGTTCCCGCCTATCGACGAGACGATGCCCGAGTTCGGCGCGGTTCACCATCCGGATTACCTTCAGGTTCGTGACGTACGGGGGCAGGTGGTGTTCCGGTCCCCGTCGCTGAGCGGCCGCGATATTCGGCCGTCGAGCGCGCCGGAGGCGATCTTCTTTACCGACGAAGCCCTGCCGGACGGACGGCCCGGCCGCGCCGTCCATTTCAGGTTTACGCCTCGCGCGGACGAGGAGAGCCCGCGCGCCACCGCCGGAGCGGCCGCCGCGGAGGCCCCGATCACGCTCTCGCTGCTGGTCGATCGCGCGCCGGTCCTCCGCGTGGAGCGAGCGCTGCTTTCTTCGCTGCTAATCACGGCAGCGCTGCTGTGCGCGGGCGTGCTGGCCGTGGTGCCGTGGGTTGTAAAGCGAGGGTTGGCCTCCCTTGGCGCCCTATCCGCCGAGGCGGCCGCGATCGACGCGACCAACCTCTCGCGACGGTTCGAGATGTCGGCCGACGTCCCCGCCGAGCTTCGTTCGATTGGCGCGGCGCTGAACAAGCTTCTGGAGCGCCTCGACGCCGCTTTCCAGCGCGAGCGGCGGTTCACCGCGGATGTCGCCCATGAGCTTCGAACCCCAATTGCGGAGCTTCGCGCCTTGGCCGAAGTAGCCATTCGGTGGCCGGCCGGCCCGGAATCAAGCCGAGCGTCGTTCGAGGATGCTCTGGCGATCGCGCGGCAGATGGAGTCGGTCGTCGCCACGCTCCTCTCCCTGGCGCGGTGCGATGCGAACGCGATGCGCGTTGCGTCTGATCGCGTGGACCTCTGTCGCCTCATTGGTGACGTCTGGGCGGGCCTCGCTCCGGCGGCCGCTCGACGCGGGCTGTCGATGTCGTTCCTGCTGCCCGAATCCGCCGCCGTCGCGACCGACGCGGGGCTGGCGCGGGCGATCGTCGTCAACCTGCTCACCAATGCGGTCGATCACTGCGCCGCCGGCGGCGGCATCGAATGCTTGGTCGCGAAGGAAGGCGAGACGGTGAACCTGCGGCTCGTCAACTCGAACGATTCGCTTACGCCGTCCGATCTCTCGCTTCTCCAACAGCCGTTCTGGAGGAAGGATGCTTCCCGAACCGGGACGACTCATGCCGGCCTCGGGCTGACCTTGGTGCGGGCCTATGCCAAGCTGCTGGGGCTGGATCTGTGCCTGAGCCTGACAGACAGCGGGGATTTCGCGGCCACGGTCGGGTTTGTGACCACTGCTGAAACGCTTGATCCCGAGGCCGATCTGGATCTCCCGTCTCGCAACGCCCGCCCGTCCTACGCCGAGCCCGAATTGTCCGCGACGGAGCCGTAAGATCGCGTCCGGCGACGCCCCGCGCGTTCGCCCGATCGGATTTCCCCAGCCCAGTCTCAAAACAAGTTGGAGGGCGGAAGTGACGGCTCGGTCGCGTCGTCTCCGTTCTGATTCCTGAGCGCCGTCGCGCAAAGGCCCTCACCCTATCCCTCTCCCATGGGCACATGGGAGAGGGGATGAATGCGTTCAATTCTTTGCGCTGCGTCGCTCGCGGAGCAGTGTCTCACCCTCGCGCGTGTACCTATGGGAGAGGGTTGGGGAGAGGGTCTTTTTGACCGATCGCAGCGGGTTCCATCACGCCTGTGCCGCGATTAGCTCGTTGATCCGGCGAGCGAACGCGGTCGGGTCCTTCACGCGCGAGCCTTCGGCGATCACCGCCTGGTCGTACAGCAGGCGGCCGTAGGCTTCGACGCGCGGGTCATCCGGCTTCTGTTCCTGCAGCTTCAGCAGCGAGGCGACGGCGGGGTGTTCGGCGTTGAGCTCCAGCACGCGCTTGCTTGGCATGACCTCGCCGCCGCGGCCCATGCGCTGCATCAGCCGCTCCATGTGGGCGCTGATCGCGCCTTCGTCGGTCACCAGGACCGAAGCGCTTTCCTTCAGTCGCGAGGACAGTCGCACTTCTTTCACGTCCTCTTGGAGCTTGGCCCGCAGGGTGTCCAGCAGCGGCTTGAATTTCTCGGCGGCCGCCTTCTTCGCCTCGTCGGCGGCGTCGGTCGGGGCCTCGCCCCGGTCGGCGGCTTTCAGCGATTTGTCCTTGTACTTGTAGAGCGATGAGACGAGGAACTCGTCGATCGGGTCGCTCAAGAGCAGGACTTCCTGGTTCTTCGCCTTGAACCCCTCCAGGTAAGGGGAGTTTTCGATCAGCGATCGGCTCTCGCCGATCAGGTAAAAAATCTCGGCCTGGTCGGCGGGCATCGTTTCGACGTACTTGGCGAAGGAGGTGTACTTCCCCGGCTCGGTCTTGGTGCTCTCGAACAGGAGCAGGTCGGACAGTCGCTCGCGGTTGGACCAGTCCTGCGCCGCCCCTTCCTTCAGGTACGGGCCGAACTCGGCGTACAGCTTCAGGTAGGTGTCGTACTCGGTGTTCTTCGCGTCTTCGAGCGTCTTAAGCACGCGGTTGACGAGGTTGTTCTTGATCTTGGTCAGTCGCGGGTCGTGCTGGAGCGTCTCACGGGAGACGTTCAAGGGCAGATCGGTCGCGTCCACCACCCCCTTGATGAACCGAAGGTAGGGCGGGCAGACTTCCTCGCACTCGTGCTTGATCAGCACGCGGCGGACGTAGAGGTCAACGCTCGATTTCTTTTCCGGGCCGGCAAGGTAATCCATGCCGCGGCTGGTTGGGATGAAGAGCAGCGCGCGAAAATCGACGGCGCCCCCTCGGCCGCGATGTGGATCGTCTTCAGCGGGTCTTCGTCGTCGTTGCCGATCTGCTTGTAGAACGCAGTGTACTCTTCCGGCTTGACTTCGCTCCTGGAGCGAAGCCAGATCGCCTGGCGGCTGTTGAGCGTCTCTTCCTCGGTGGCTTTTTCCCCCTCCTTCTCCTTCTCCGCGTCCGCGACGATCGGGTGCTCGATGTAGTCGGAGTAGCGCTTCACGATCTCCCGCAGCCGCCAGGGAGAGAGAAACTCCTTCGCGTCCTCGCGCAGGTGAAGGGTGACATCGGTCCCGCGGGTGGCCTTTTCGTGCGGTTCAACGGTGAAGTCGCCCTGGCCGTCCGATTCCCACTTCACGCCGTCGGCGGGCGAGCCGGCCGGCCTCGAGACGACCGTCACGCGATCGGCAACCATGAACGAGCTGTAAAACCCGACGCCGAACTGGCCGATCAGCTCCGGCCGATTCTGAGCATCGGCCTGCTTCAACCCTTCGAGGAACGCGCGGGTGCCCGATTTGGCAATTGTCCCAAGGTTCTCGACGATCGCCTGCCGAGACATGCCGATGCCGTTGTCGGAGATGGTAAGCGTCCCGTCGGCCTCGTTGGCGGTCAGCTTGATCTTGAAGTCGGTATTCCCTTCGGCCAGCTCGGGGCGCGTGAGGGATTCGAATCGCACCTTGTCGATCGCGTCGGCGGCATTGCTGATCAACTCCCGAAGAAAGATCTCTTTCTTCGTGTAGAGCGAGTGAATGATCAGGTCGAGAAGCTGTTTAAGCTCGGTCTTGAACTCCATCCGTTCGGGGGCGGTCTCGGTCGCGGACATGCGTTTGCTCCGGTGTTTCGGTGAAGAAGTCGCCAGATTCCTGTTCCGCCGTGTACAAAGCCGGTGCCATCCTTCATCGACGGCAAATCGCGACCCGAGATGCACTTGCGGCGGGGCGGCCGCCGCGTTCCTGCCAGACTGGCAGAGATCTTGTGGCGGAGCGCCGATCAAGGCAGGCGCCTTCGCTGCTTCGAGGGAGGACGCCTACGGCCGCGTCGGCACCCGCCGCGCCCAACTGGGCAGCGCCGTCGGCGCCTGGCTCATCATCGCGGCCAACAGAATCATCGCGGCCCCGGCTCCTCCCTTTGATCCGAATCGTTCATCGAAGAACGCCCGCGCGAATAGCGACGCCCACACGGGCTCCATCGTGTACAGCAAGGAGGCCTGCGGCCCCGGGACGGTCCGCTGCCCGATCGCCTGAAGCCACGTCGTCGCCGCGGTTGCCACGATCCCCAGGTAAACGACGCGGCCGATCGCGCCCCACGTGAGATCGGCCAGGGCGAACCCCGGCGACAGGGTCGAATGCCATGCGTCGCCCACGAACCATCCGAGGCTCCAGAGCGCGACGCCGACCGACTGCACGGCCGACAGCTGCAACGGCCCGTAGTGGGTCGCCGATCGCTCCAGCCGGACGATGTAGACGGCATAGGTGATGGCCGTGACAAGCGTCCACGCGTCACCCCGATTCGGAGGCGCCCCGTCGTAAGAGAGCAGGGCGGTCCCGGCGAGCGCGATGCCGGCCGCGAGCCAGACGCGCCAACCGACGCGCCCGCCGGCCGCCGCGACGATCAGCGGGACGAACACAACGTTGAGCGAGGTGATGAAGGCGCTTCGCCCCGCTGTGGTGGTGCGCAAGCCGTTCGCCTGCGAGGCATACCCGCACCAGAGCCAGAAGCCCAGTTCGAGCCCCACGCGCCACAGTCGCCGATCCTTCCGCAGGAACGGCGCGAAGACGGCGGCCGATATCACGAACCTCAACAGCGTCAGGGACGCCGGCGAGATGGGGTGCGCCGGGTCTGTCTCCAGGGAGCGTGTCAGGGAGAACGTCGTCCCCCAGATGAGCGTCACAAAGCAAAGCGTTGCGACGCCCCCAACCCTGCGAGGGGTTTCCGACGCGAGGGTCGCTACCGACGCCGCGGCGGCCGGTATGCATGGCGAGGTTGACCCAGTGGGGCTGCTCAGGGCGAGCGTTGTACCGCAAGCCGCGGCCGACGTGAAAGCTCCCGCCTGGATGTGGTTAAGGCTTTGACGCCGGCCTCTGGCTGTACTTCAGCATCTCGCTCATCAGCGTCGTCGCGGAGGCGGGGGTGTAGCCGAAGACCCCATCGACGGACTGGCCCACCAGCCCGACGCTCAGGTCTTCGCGGCTGATGAACACCGCCGGCCGCCCTTTGACGTTCACCGCCCGAAGGCGGGGCACTTTCAGCGGCCCGACGGCCTTGTGTACGAAGTAACGGTAAGCCGCTTCCTGGATCGGCGGCGTCGCCAGCGTGTACAAAGGGCTTGAAAGGGGCATCGGCTCCGCGAACGACGCGGCCGGCGTGCCGGTGATCGCTTCGACCTCCGCCTCGGCGGATTCCGCAAATTCGGTCGAGCCGCCGGTGGAATCGATGATCAGCGTCCCTCCGGCGTCCAGGAACTTCTTGATTTCGGCCCGTTGCGAGTCCGGCAGGCGAAAGTGAGCCGTCCCGGTGAGGTGCGCTACCCGGTAACTCGCCAAGCTTGTGGTCCCCAGCTTCACGCGCTCCACCGACAAGTCAGCGACACGCTGGTTGTGCATCACCGTCTTCAGCCGCCGCCAGCCCGCCGGTTCAGGGTCCCAATTGCTCGCATACTCCAGGCGCGCGACCCGGAGCCGGGGGAGCCCGACAATCGACGGGTCGGGCGAGGGGAGATAGACGTCCCCCTTGTTCCGAAAGTCCTTCTTATCGACGGCATAGAGGTAGATGTCCCCGAAGGACTGGAACGCCTCTTCGCGGCCGGCGATCGACCGGGTCTGCCAGACGCGGGCGGGGTCGGTCTGGGGATAGAGGAGCATCAACTCCCGCGCGCCGTTGCTCTGCCCCTGAAGGCCCGGCTGGCGATGCCATTTGGATCGTGGCCACTGGATGGTGTAGATCGGGTGATTCGCCGGGAGTTCCCGGAATTCGTACATCGGGAAGAGCTTCCCCCCCAGTTTCTTGAAGGTGGCGACAAAGCCGGCATTGGCGCAGTCGGCGTTGCCGACGATCAGCCCCCCTTCCTCAACAAATTGCCGCAGGCGGCTCTCCTGCTCGGCTGTGAAATTGAGCGGTTGGTTCCCCGCGAGGTAGAGGATCGGTGAGTCGTGCCAATCCGAGACGGGGGCGTCAATGCCGACGATCTGCCAATTCAGCGGCTGCTCCGTCTGGCGCGACAACCAGTGGGTGATGTTGGCCGCATCAAGGGGGCGCTGGTCCCAGTTCGCATCGACGGGCTTATGGCCGACCGTCGGCTCGATCTTGTACTCCAGCTTGTTCATCACCACCGGCGCGGCCCCGGACGAGGAAAAGCAGGGCGAAAGCGGTGTCTTCAACCGTCCCATTGAACGAGCCGTCGGGTTGCTGGTACTGGACGACGCGATCGGCGAAATCGGAGAACCAGTCGATGCTCCCGAAGTATTTGCGGCCGCTCGCGACGCCGATCCGCTCCAGCCCGTACAAGGTGTAAAAATATCGCCCCTGCGTCGAATCCGGAGTGATCTTCGCAACGTGATCGCTCATCCACTTCAGGCCCGCTTCAATGCTGGGGCTGGAGATGTTCCCCCGGCACTCGACGCCCGCGTCCGCGTGAAGGAACTCCTGGGTGATGAAGAGCGTCGCCACGCCGGCCGCCGTCATGGACGCTGTGGTCAAGCGGGACTCGTCGGCCGGGTCGTAGTCCCAGCCGCCGGTCTTCAGTTGGTCGCGAACCCACGCCGATTCCACTTCTTGCCAGTACCGGGCCGGCGGATCGAAGCCCGCCTGGGCGCAGGCCCACATCCCCAGGACGCCGTACTGGCTTGTGCTGTGGTCGTACCCTTCGTCGGACCGCAGGTAGTGGTAGAAGCCGCGGCCGCTGCCGGCGTGCATGCCGCGGAGCAGGAAATCCGCGTCCTTCAGCATCGCCGCGCGATACTCTGGCTTGAGTGGTTGCGGCAGCAAGGCCCACACCTGCGCCCGGCACGCCACAGCGTAGGTGCCGATCAGGTCTGCCTTCACCAGGAACTGCACGGCGGGCACCAGCCGCGGCGATTGCGCGTTTTCGCCGCTGGCGAGCAGTGCGTACGTCGCCAGCGCGGTGAGCCCGCCCCATTGCGGCCCCTGGACCGAGTAATTTTCCGCCTCGATCGGCTTGGGCACTTCCTCCCACTTCCCCTCGCGCTGCGTCTTATAGAGGTAGGCCTTCGCGCTCTCGATCGCATGGTCGATCCGCTCGGCCTGCGAGGGCGGAGGAGGCGGGCCGGGCTGCGACGCCGGGCTGTCGGCACGCGACGCGGCCGCGATCAAAAGCAAACCGCCCAGGCCGACCCACACGGCACACGCAAATCGTTGGTGGAGCAATGGTGAGCGTCTCAAGCAGGTCTCCAGAGACATCAAGCCCCCGTCAGTCGCCCGGCGCCGCGAACACCGTCGGTTTGATTCGGCTGCCCGCTCGACCGAACGAATTGTACCTGCCGAATCCGTAGCAGGCGCACTCCGTGTGCCGTGGCCCGTTTTTGAGTCGGCTTGCCGGGGGAACGTCGCTCGCATATCGGGCGGACGGCACACGGAGTGTGCCTGCTACCACGATGCCTGCTCCGGCCGCGGTAGCCGGAGCGGAATGTGGTGGCGTGATGAGCCACGCCGTACGCCGTTCCGCTGTGAACGGCCAAGCGCCGGTCCGGGTTACGGCGCGAGGTGTCAAGCATGCACAGCGAAACCAGCCCGGCCCTCGGGCGGCCTCATGTTTATCGCCAGGTTATCCACAACTTCCCGACCTCCAATCCCTCCAAAGTAGATCGATATGATCGACCGGGTTGTAACTTGCGCGAAGAAAGTTTGATTAAAAGCTCGTCAGGGCTTGGTATTTTGTGTGAAGCTCGGTATACTGGGTAAGCTTAGTGAGGTTGGATGATCGTTCGGGTGGTAGAAGTTCAGGCGACCCCGAACCCGAACGCGGTGAAGTTGATTCTGGATCGTGAGTTGGTTGACGAGCCGATTAGCTTCCTTCAAGCCGAAGCGGCGGTGGGCCACCTCCTGGCGGAGCGACTGTTCGCAATTCCTGGCGTGTCGAGCCTTCTGTTCATTGGCGACTTTCTCACAATAAATAAAGTCGCCGACGCACGCTGGGCCGATATCACGGGCAGAGCACGGCAGATCCTGGAGAACACAGAAGCAAAATAATTCGCGGTGTCAACCCGTCAGGTGGAACCGGCGTGTGACTCGCTCGTAATATTCGAAGAGCGAAACGAATCTTCCCTCCTTACCCCGTAGGTCTCACCCACGCCTACGGGGTTTTTTTATGCGCTGATCCGACCCATATGTGTGCGACGGTCACGGTCAGGTCTTTCCCGCCAATCGAGCCGACCGTGCCCCCCACTCCGGCAAGTCCTTGGAGCAGACCTACAATTTGCCCGTTATACCGAGGCGGCAGGACGCGGCCGCGACGCACCAAGGGCATCGAATCGGACGGAAGGGCATCACATGGGACGCTGCGAGAGGATCGCGGCCCGGACGGCTTGGGTGGCATTGGCTGGCGGGATCGCCTTCGGCGTCGTCTGGCTCGGCGCGGCGAGTTGCTCGAACCCACCGGCCGCCTCGCCGCCGCTTGCGATGCCGCGAGTTGAGCGGGCGGTCACCCCAACCCCCGCTGCCAATTCAGCGTATCCTGCCACCCGTTCGTCTTCCGCCACGACCCCCGTGCCGACCACCGCAGCTTCACCGGCCGCCCGGCTGACCGTCAAAGTCGTGGACCTTCGGAACCACTCGGGACAACTGATCTTCGGCGTCTTCACGTCGGCCGACGGCTTCCCCTCCTCCCAAACGAAGGCGGCCTTCTGGCAGATCAAAGCGATCGATGCCGATTCGGTGACTTTCTCCTGCTCCCTCCCGCCCGGCGTGTATGGCGCATCCGTGCTTCATGACGAGAATCGCAACAACAAGCTTGACCTGAACCTCCTCGGGATCCCCCGGGAGGGATACGGCGTGACGAACAACCCCAAGCCCCGGATGCGCAGCGCAACGTTCAAGGAGGCGACTTTCACCCTCCCCCCGGAAGGGGCCGACCTGACGATCAGTGTTCAGTATTTTTGACGCCGACCGACGGCCCGCACCACGTTTTCAAATCGATCGGGGCTCCGCTCGGGCGCGTTTGTGGGCGGACCGGTCTGTCTTACAATCCGGGCATGACCGCGACGCTCGAGGACAAGCCGATCGATTCGAACACCGCCGCGTTCCTCAAGAAGCGGCCCAGTCCAAGCATGACTTCCACTCGATCTCCGTTCAGGCGGCCGGCGACGAAAAGCTGAAGCGGGCCGTCAACAACGCCGTCCTTCGCCAGCACACCGCGCGGCAGCTTCGCATCCTGGAACTTCCGGATTCCGATAAGCTTCGCCAGCTCGCCGGGGAGATCAAACAGCACACCCTCGATCACCTGGACTACTACCTCGAGCAGATGAAGGCCAACGTGGAGCGCAACGGCGGCCACGTCCACTTCGCCGCGACCGGCGCCGAGGCCAAGAAGATCATCCTCGAGATCGCATCTAAGGCGGACGCGAAGCGGGTGATCAAGAGCAAGTCGATGGTCAGCGAGGAGATCAACCTTGCCCATGCGCTGGAGCTTGCCGGCCTGGACGTCGTCGAGACCGACCTTGGGGAGTTCATCGTCCAGATCAGTCACGACAAGCCCAGCCATCTCGTCGCCCCCATCGTCCACAAGGACAAAGCCTCCATCGCCAAACTCTTCAGCGAATACTTCAAGACGCCGTACAACGACGACCCCAACGCGCTGTGCATGCAGGCCCGCGAATACCTTCGCGACAAGTTCCGCAAGTCCGACTTCGGCATGACCGGCGGGAACTTCATGGTCGCCGAGAGCGGGTTGCTCTGCTGCGTCGAGAATGAAGGGAACCAGCGGCAGAGCGTCAGCACCCCGCGGGTGCTCGTGAGCCTGGTTGGCATCGAGAAGCTCGTCCCCCGCATGGCCGACCTGGCCGTGATGCTCAAGCTGTTGACCCGTAGCGCGACCGGTGCGCCGATCACAATTTACACGAACATCTTTGGCGGCCCGCGCGGCGCGGGCGAGAAGGACGGCCCCGAAGAGTTCCATCTGGTGCTGATCGATAACGGCCGCACCGAGATCCTGGCCAGCGAGGACTACCGCGAAACGCTCCGCTGCATCCGCTGCGGGGCCTGTCTGAACGCCTGCCCGATCTACCGCAAGATCGGCGGCCACGCCTACGGCAGCGTCTATCCCGGGCCGATCGGCGCGCTGATCACGCCGCTGTTTCAGGGGCTTGGGAACTTCAAGGACCTGCCGCAGGCGTCGAGCCTCTGCGGCGCGTGCTACGAGGCCTGCCCCGTCAAGATCAACATCCCCAAGCACCTGATCAACATGCGGCGGGACATCGTCAATACCCACCTGAACAGTGGGCTTGAGCGATCGGTCTATCGGATGTGGGCATGGGCGATGAAATCGCCGTTCCTGTACAACGCGATCACCAAGGCCCAGAAGTTTGACCTGCGTCGTCGCGCCGGCGGGACGGGGTGGATTAAGTCCGTCCCCGCCCCGGCGTCCGGCTGGACACAGATCCGGGACCTTCCGGCGCCGGCGGTGAAGACATTCCATCAGTTGTGGAAGAACCGGCCGAGGTAGGGCACGAATTGCGTGCCGGCGCGAGGTCGCCCGTGTGATAGGGCGATGTAGACGCAACAAGTCGGAAGCACGAAGTTCGAAGGAATGTCAAAGGACTGAAAACGGAAACCAGAAGGACAAATCGGCAACGCCGCCGCCGTCGCTCACTTCGGATGTCGCTGATTTCTCAGAATGAGCCTCCCATGCCCAATGCCGCTCCCTCCGCCGATCCAGTGATTGAAAAAGTTCGCCGGTCCCTCGGCCGCACGGCGCCGTTGACGACTGTCCCGGTGCCGCCGGAGATCGATGAGCCGACCACGCGCCTCGTTCACAGCTCGATCGGGCTGCCCGAGCTGTTCATGAAGCGGGCATCGGAGATGAAGATGCTCGTCGAGGCGGTTCGGATTGAAGATCTGCTCCCTCGGATGGTCGAGTTCCTGAAGGAGCGGAAGAGCCGGCGGGTGATGCTCTCCGACACGCCGACGCTCGCCCGCATCGGCGCCCTGGCCCACCTTCAGGCAGCAGGGTTTGATGCGCGATCGTGGGCTGACATGACGGCCGACGAAACGTACGACTTCGACACCGGCGTCACCGACATTGATTACGCCGTCGCCGAGACCGGAACGGTGGCCATCCGCCACACGCCCGTCCATGGCCGGCTGTTGTCGCTCGTCCCGTTCCTCCACATCGTGGTCGTCGAGCCGCGCCAGTGCCTCCCCGACCTGATCGACCTGTTCGACGCACTGAAGCGCGACGGCACCGGGAGCGGCGTAACGATGATCAGCGGCCCCAGCAAGACCGCCGACATCGAGATGAACACCGTCACCGGCGTCCACGGGCCCAACATGGTGAAGGCGTTTGTTCTCGCGTGAAGGCACACTTGTGGCAGGCACACTCCGTGTGCCGTCCGCCCGACAGTCACAGGCGGCGACGCAAGGAAGAGCTACGGCACAAGGAGTGTGCCTGCTACAGGCGTGCCTGGCGCAGGACCGATTCACGCTCGGTGGCGGGCGCGAGGATGAGTTTGCACCCGGCGCTGCGAACCTGTTCCTGATGGGCTTCGGACAGTTCGCTGTCGCTGACCACAATGTCGATTTCGTCCAAGCGGCCTAGTGCGGCGAGCGCCTGCTGGCCGAACTTGGTCGAATCGGCCAGCAGCACCACCTGTTGCACCTGGTGCATCATCCGCTTCTCGGCCTGGACGAGCAGCAGGTTTTGGTTGTAAAGCTGGCCATCGTGGACGCCGGCGGCGCTCATGAAGAGCGTTTGGGCGTGCATCCCTTCGATGGCCGCTTCCGCGATCGGGCCCAAAAGGACGCCGTAGCGGGGGTAGACCTGTCCACCAGTGAGGACCAGTTCCACCTGGTCGTCGTTCAGGAAGAGGTTGGCGATGGGGAGGGAGTTCGTGACGAGCTGCATCGGCTCCCCCATCAGCTCGCGCGCGAGCTGGAAGGTGGTGGTGCCGCCGTCGATCAGGATCGTCTGCCCCGGCTGGACGAGATGGCGGGCGGCCTTGGCGATCGCCTGCTTGGCGTCGGTGCGATACCCCATCCGCTGGTCGAAGGCGTAAGGCCGGGCGCCGCCGCTGCGGCGTTCGCCGATCCAGATCACGCCGCCGTGGGTTCGTTCGACCAGGCCGCCTTGTTCGAGCAGTTCAACGTCACGCCGCACGGTCGATTGCGAGACCCCCAGCTCGGCCGCGAGCGAATCGAGATCGCTCATCCCTCTGCGGGAGAGGAGGTCTTTCAGGAGCGACTGGCGTTCAGCGATCATCATCGGGAATCACTCGTGAACCGGCCGCCTGACGCAACGATTTACGCCGCGGAGCGTACGCCTGCCGCGCAGCGCGGCATCCATAAGCGGCTTAGCGATGTCTTGCCCGCTTTGAAGCCTGCAATGCAAAGCTTATTCCCGGGTGCTCGCCGCGTTTTTGGCTTCCGCGCCGCGCGTCAGACCGATCCGCTTCGCCCGTCCCCATTCCTGGAAAGGTCGGCCTGGATGCGCCAACGCGACAAGGCAAGCTTCTGCGCCGGCGTCATCGCCTTGTAGTCGGGCGAGCCATCCTCCTTCATCGGGATCCCGTTCGCGCCAGCGGCCGATGGCGAAGGGGGTGGCGCCGCCGCCGGTGTTGGCGGCGCGGAGGGCTTGGCTGCCGCCTCAGGCCCCGGCCCTGGGCGCGCAGGCCCGGCAAAGCTGCCGCCGAACGTCACCTTTGGGCGGGATCGCTCGGCGGCCGGGCCGGCGGGCCTGGCCGGGGCGAACGGTTTCGTGGGGCCAGGCGGCTTGGCGGCCGCCGCGGCCGGCGGCTTCGCCAGCGACTTCGCCAGCGACACCGTGCTCCCGCTGCCCGCGTAGCTCGTCGCCGTCGTCGTCAGTTGCAGATCGTCCTTGAGGGGGCGGTAGGGGGTGATCTTCAGGCGTTGCAAGTCGCCGTGATAGGCCTTGCATGCCTCTTCCGCCCCGATCGTTCCGTCGGCGATCGCTCGAAGATAGGTGATGAAGGTGAGCTGGTCCTCGCTGTTGTTGATCTTGCGGCCGTAGAGCGCCGCCCGGGCGCCGTGCTTCTTCGCCTCTTCCAACAGCTTGAACGCGTCGAAAGTCGTCCCGCTCGACCCGCCGAGGATGCCGGGGACCAGGTGCGGGTCGTACGTGGCCAGATCCTCCATCGCTTGGGGGCCGTGATAGGCGATCTTGAGGAAGACCGGCCGCCCGGCACGGGGGACGCCGGCGAGCGTGCGAATGATCAGGTCGTTGATGAACCTTCCCAGGTCCGCCGGGCACTTTTCGCCGCAGGCGTTGGGGTCAAACACCTCGAGGAAATGGCGAAACCGCTTCTGTTCGGCTTCGAGGCGAAAGTCCTTGTAGGCCAGGAGGTGTGGGAAATCGAACTCCAGGTGGTTGTTCGGCGTGATCGAGTAGAGCCCCAGGTCCGGCCCGAGGCGGCGGTCGGCGTCAGAGGGGTTGGCCTTGCCGCTTTGAAGCTGCTCGATGGTGGCGCTGCGGAAGGGGCGCGATGGCTCGGCCGCGTAAGTGCCGCCAAGGGGGAGATGGATGTCGGTCGTGTCGTTGGCGCGGACCGCTGGCGTTACGGCGGAATCGGCGAAGAGCCGTTCGGTGATCGCGAGCTGGTCGGCGGTGCTGGGGGACATTAACAGGATGTCAACCAGCCCCTGGCGGAGGACCTCGCGCATCTGCTGGCGATACTCGGCGAGGGTGCGCGGCTTGCCCGTTCGGGCGTCCTTCCCGGTCGCGGCGAGGCCGGCCGCCATGTCGGCATCCTTGGCGTCGGCGAGGATGAAATCGCGCGTGCCGGAGGGGTCGGCATGGATCGCGGCGAGCTTGGCGTCGAGGGATTTCAGCATGGGGCGAGCTTCAGGAACGCGATCGCTGTCCTTCAGGAACGCAAAGGCGACCGGCCGCCAGCGCCGGACCAAGTCGCGTCACTTGATCTGCGCGTACGTCGCATCGAGCGACTTGGCGCCGGCGACGATCCCGGACGCTTCGCGGGGCCACAGCTCAATCTCGTACCGCTTGATGACGCCGGCCCTGCCGACCAGCGTCGGGACGCTGGTGCAGGTCTTGCGGATACCGTATTCGCCGCTCAACTGGGTGCTAATGGGCAGGATCTTGGGCTGGCCCAGCGCGATCGGATGAATCACTTCCGCGATGCTCAGCGCCACGGCCCACCCCGCGCCTCCTTTGAGGCTGATCGCCTCGGCGCCGCTCTTTTTGGTCCGCTCGAACACCTTCTGCTGCAGCGTGCTGTTGAAACCGTCCAGCTTCACGAGCGGGATGCCGCCCGCTTCGGCCGACGACCACGCCGCGACCATGCTGTCGCCGTGCTCCCCAAGGATCAGCGCCTTCACCTGGCTGGCCGGCAGGCCGGTCTCCAGGGCGATGAGCGACCGGAAGCGGGCCGTGTCGAGCACCGTCCCCAGGCCGATCACCTTCGACGGCTCCCATTTCAAATAGTCGATCGCGAGGCGGGTCAGGACATCGACCGGGTTGGAGACGACGAAGAGGATCGCGTCCTTCTTCAGCCCCGCGCTCTTGATCGAGTCGAGGATCTGCTTGAAGAGGGAGACGTTCCGGTTGATCAGGTCGAGGCGGCTCTCGTCGGGCTTTCGCCGCAGGCCGGCGGTGATGCAGACGATGTCGGCATCGGCTACCTTGTCATAGTTCCCGGCGTAGATCTTCTGGTCGCCGGCGATGCTCGTTCCATGGATCAGGTCGAGCGCTTCGCCCGAGGCCATCTGCTCGTTCGCGTCGAGCAGGTGCAGCTCGGAGACGACGCCGGCGCACTGCAGCGCGAACGCCGCGTTCGACCCCACCCGCCCGCCGCCGCCGATGATCGATACCTTCATCTTGAGTTCCCAGAAGAAGAAAATCCGAAGCACCAACTCCGAAAGAAGCGCAAATAAGAAAGGAAAAAGGAGAAACGGGAAAACGATCGTAAGCCAACCTCGTCTGTTCCCGCTTTCCTCTTGTCTCTCTTTCCCCTTCTTTCGGATCGTGCTTCGGACTTCGGATTTTCCTAAACGCTTGCCATGATCTGATCCGTGATCGTCTGGATGAGCGTCTCGACATCCTGTTCGCTCACGCTCTCCAGCCGCGTATTCTTTGGGAGCATCGAGTGGATCGCCTGCTCCATCGACGAGCCCTGGACGGCCGTGCTTGGGCGCACTTCCGAGCCGGCGACGGTTGGGGCCGGGGCGGTGCCGCCGCCCTGGATCTGCACGCGACCCTTGGTGGCGACTTCACCACCGACGCGGCTGATAAAGTCAACCGAGCAGGCGAACGGCTCGGCGCCCTTTTCCAGCCGCGGCTCACGCAGGCCGAAGCGCTGCTTGAGCTCCAGCAGTTCCTTCATTTCGCCGGAATCGAGCGGTCGGATGCTGCCGATCTGTTTGGCGAGCAACAGGATCCGGGCATAGGCGTCAACGATCTCGAGCTTGTAGTAGGCGTTCTCCAGGTCGATGTCGTACGTCACGGTCCCGTGGTTCTGCAGCAGGATCGTGTTGGAGTCTTTCACATAGGGGAGCAGCGACTCGCCCAGCCGCGTGTCGCCGGGCGTAACGTATTTCGCCGTCTTCACCGCGCCGAGGAAGACTTCGGCTTCGGGGTGGATGCAGGTCGGCAGGTCAACGCCGGCGATCGCGAATGCCGTCGCGTGCGGAGGGTGGCTGTGGACGACCGCCTTCACGTCGGGCCGGGCCTTGTAGATCGCCAGGTGCATCAGCATTTCGCTGGTGCGCTTCCGCTTCCCCGCGACCTGTTTGCCTTCGGAATCGACGGTGCAGATGTCGTCGGGCTTAAGGAACCCTTTGCTGATGCCCGTCGGCGTGCAGAGGAAGCGATCCGGGCCGATGCGGATCGAGTGGTTCCCCTCGTTCCCGGCGCAGTAGCCCTTCGTCCAGATGCGGCGGCCGATGTCGCACATCTGTTCCTTGAGCTTGAACTCCGGGACGCGACTCGCGCCATTCCCGTTCGCGCTACCGTTGGGCACATATGCCATGATGACTCTCGCTCTATAAGTTCAACCGACCTGAAAATCGCGATACTGGTCTGATCCGGTCTTACGCTCGATCCGGTCACGGCATCGTGGCCGCGGCTTTTTCGTCAATCACCACGCGATCCAGGATGGCGGCGTTGTAAGCGTCCAGGGGGACGCGCTTCTCCGGAAAAAACGGCCGCGTCGCTTCGCCGCTTTCGGTGAAGCCGATCAGCTCTCCATCGCCGGCGCCGAGATGGTCGTAGACGACGATCGTCTCCTTCGATTTCCGCGGCCGGCCGGCAAGCGAAAAGCGGTCCTGAACCTCGACGATCAAGAATCGGCCGCCGACGAGCGTCTCGTAGGTGTTCGTCAAACAGACCCGGCCGATGACTCGCCCAATTCTCATTCTCACCCTGTAGGGCACGCACGGCGTGCCGCCGCCGCCCAAGACTCGCTCATCGGTGCGAAGCGCCCGTTCTCACGGGCAACTCGCCAGTTCCTGCAACTGCCTGCGAACTTCGTCACTCGGCTCCCGCACGCCGCGGGCGAAGCGGCCGACGAGGCTCTTCACCTGCGGAAGCGTCTTGTACGGATGCTCGATCACCAGCACGTTGGCGCCGACCAGGCCGATCCCTTGCTCGACCGCCTCCAGGCAGGTGCCGACGATCGCGCGAAGCGACGGGCATCGATTGGCGAATACCATCACCGCGGCCGCGCTCTGGACGAGCAGGATGACGCCAGCCGCTCGCCCGGCCTTGATCTCGGCGGCCGCCAGCTTGATCACCGGCACCATTTGCCGTGCTTCGGACGGAAGGGTGATCGGACTCAGGCTCGATTCCTTCGCCTGCGCCACGATGGCCCCTTTGGCCCCGCCGCAGGGCCCGTCGCACCACCACAGAAGGGGAGCGAGCCCTGACGCGGCCGCCGGGGTCGCCGGCGCCGGCGTGGCAACCGTGACGATCGAGGCCAGGCCGGCTTCGCTTTTTAGGCTGACGTCTGAAAAGCCGAGCGTGACCTTCCGGGCTTTGACCCAGTCGGCCGCCAGAGGCGTCAACCGCGCGCGGGACGGAAGCGTGACGTGCCCGTTGGAGCCATTGCTCCGATGCAGGTCCTCAAGTTGCCGGGCCGTTACGATCATCCGTGCATTTCGTAGGGCACGCATCGCGTGCCGTCGCCAACCCCGTCAACCGTCGGCCTGGATCAGAAACCGCAACCTTTCCCTCCGCGTCCGCGACCCCGTCAACAGCACGTGATGCGTGCCCTACGGGACCGTCGCATTCTTCGGCGAGCATCAATCGTCCACGATCGCCGTGACGAAATATCGGGCCGGGCTCTTCTCGTCACCGATCAGCTCGCGCACGCGCTTTCCGTCGCTGTTCAGCACGACCAGGCTCCCCGGCCCCGAGCCGAGGCTATCCACGGCAAGCACCGGGTCGCCATCGGGCGTTCGGGTGGCGCCCAGGGCCTGCACGACCACCAGACGCCATCCGACGAGCGACCGATGCTTGATCGTCGAGGTCGCGTGGCCGATGACGGTGCCTAGAAGCATCAATTCCCTCGGGTGCCATTTCGGGCACCGTCGTGCCGGCTATCCGTTTCTCGCCACCCGCGCCGTGAGAAAACCGTCGCAGACCGCCCAGGGATACGCCGCGATGGGGACGGACGTTCCGCGGGTATCGGGCCCAACCGCTCCCTCACGGCCGCGGCTCGTCTCGGCCTTCCGATCAGATCATCCGCAGCGAGCCGGTCATCATCACTCGGCGATACCGCGTGAAGGTCAGCGGCGTCGTGATCCCTTCGCCCGTCGGCGTCGCGATGCTGTAGCTGAGGTAGCCCTGGCCGCCCAGGCCAAGGCCGGCGGGGCTCGGGCCGTTCACGACGAAGAGCGTCGTGTTCGCCCGGCGGCCGAACCGCGTGATGGTGTCCAAGTTGCGGCTGTGGATGATCGCCGTGTGGCGATAGCCATGCTCGCTTTCGATCGCGAGGTCGATCGCCTCATCGACGTTCTTCACCCGGACGAACGGCACGAACGGCATCATCTGTTCGTGCTGGACGAACGGGTGGTCTTTGTCGGTCTCGCCAACGAGCAATTGCGTGGTCGGCGGGACGTGCGTCCCGATGGCGGCCGCCAGGGCCGACGCGTCGCGCCCGACGAAATCCTTGTTCACGTGGAGCTTGCCGTCTTTCTTGTCCAGGACGAACGCCTGCTTGGTCAGCGCGTCGATCTGCGAGGCGTTGAGGATCAACCCGCCGGCCTTCTCCATCTGGGCCATCAGTTTGTCGAAGATGCTTTCGACCGCGAAGACCTGTTTCTCGCCGATGCAGAGGAGGTTGTTGTCGTAGGCGGCCCCTTTCACGATCGAAGCGGCCGCGTTCTTCAGGCACGCCGTCTCATCGACCACAACCGGCGGGTTGCCCGGCCCGGCGACGATCGCGCGCTTCTTCGCCGCCAGCGCCGCCCGGGCGACGGCCGGCCCGCCCGTGACGACCAGCAGCGGGATCCCGCGATGGTTGAAGATCTGCTCGGCCGTCTCCAGCGTGGGGGGACGACGCAGGTGATCAGCCCGTCGATCCCGAACTTGGCGGCGATCGCCTTGTTGTATTCGCGCACGGCGTGGGCGGCGCAGTTCGTCCCGCTCGGGTGCGGGTTGGCGACGATCGAATTGCCGCTGGCGATCATGTTGACCGCGTTCGCCGACAGCGTTGGCACACTGTGCGTGACCGGCGTGATGATCCCGATGACGCCGAACGGCGCGAACTCTTCCAGGCAGACGCCGTTGGAACCGCTGGTCGCCTGCGTTTTCAGGAATTCCACCCCGGGGACGAGACTCGAGGATCTGCAGCTTCTCAATCTTGTGATCGAGGCGGCCGATCTTCGTCTCCTCCAGCTCCATCTTGCCCCACGCCTGGGCATTCTCGGCGGCCGTCGATTTGATCAGCTTGACGATCCCGTCCCGCTCATCCATTGAGAGCTTGACGAGCTTCTTCTGCGCCTCGGTCGCCACCGAAACAGCTTCGTCAACCGATGAGAAAATGCCGTATTCACCCGTTTTGGCCGCCACCGAATGCGGCTGGGCGTAGGTCGCCTTGCGCTGCGGCTCGTTGGCGGCGGCATCCTCACCCGCGCGCACGCCGGCGGGCCGACGCGCATTGGCGGCCGACGCACCCCCGTTGGGGATCGGACGCGCTTCGCCATTGCCCGACGCCGACCGGTCCCCCAGCCGCTTCATCACTTCGGCCACCACGTCTTGAACGAGAGCTTGGTTCATGATGTTGCCGTTCCTAACGGCCGGCCGGGTAGAACGTCTTGCCGCCGAACTGCGCCGAATCCACGATCCCGACGATGACAGCGTCGGCCGGCAGGTTCTTCGTCTGCTCGGTCATGCGGGCGCTGGAGCCTTGCACGACCAGGACCAATTGCCCTTCCCCGGCGCCGACGGCGTCAAGCACGACAATCGCTCGCCCGGTGTTCCCCAGCGACGCCGGCTGCTGGGTCGCCTCGTCGTACTTCACGTTCAAAGGCTCGACGACGAACAGCTTCTGGCCGTTCAGCGTCTTGTCCTTCGCGGTCGCGACCACGTGTCCGGTGACTCGGGCAAGGAACATGGCGTCCTGGGGGAAAGGATGAAGGATGAAGGCGAAGGATGGACGGCGGATGGCGCCGATATCCCGCGTCCGCTCAACCCATCTTGGCGACGTCGGAGTGGGGGCGCGGGATGACGTGGACGGAGACGATCTCCCCCACGCGGCCGCCCGCTTCGGCGCCGGCATCAACCGCGGCACGGACGGCGGCGACGTCGCCCTTAACCGTGATCGCGACCAGCCCGCTGCCGACCTTATGCTGCTCCACGAACTCGACGTTCGCGGCCTTCAGCGCCGCGTCCAGCGCCTCGACGGCCGCGACGATCCCCTTCGTTTCAATCAGGCCAATGGCTTCACCGTTGATCATGTGCAGTCTCCGTTGATTCGTTTCGCCGTGCCCGACGGGCCACGATCCTTGTAGGGCACGCACCGCGTGCCGCCGTCCACGTCCCCGATCACCGGCGCCCGAATGCCGCTCGGTCCGCATCGTCGCGGTGTCCGACCGGTCGCTGGCACCGCGTGGCACGCCATGCGCGCGCTACGGGCCTTCCGCTCGCCCCGACACGGGGCGCCGCACGTGCCCTATGCGGTCAGCGCCGCCTGGGTTAGCCGCGCGACGATGAGCTCTTCGTTCGTCGGCACGATCCATACGGCCGTTCCGGCCGATTCGACGCTGATGCGGGTTTCGTGGCCGCGCTGTTTGTTCTTTTCCGGGTCGAGACGGATGCCGGCCCATTCCATGTTTCGGCAGACGGCCGCCCGAATGTCGGCGCCGTTCTCGCCGATGCCGCCGGTGAAGGCGATCACATCCGCGCCGCCCAGCACGACCAGGTACTGGCCGATGAACGACCGGACGGACTCGACGAACGCGTCGATCGCCAGCCGCGCCCGTTCGTTGCCGGCGGCCGCCGCCTTCTCGACGTCGCGCATGTCGGGCGATACGCCGCTCAGCGCCAGCAGACCGCCTTCCTTGCCGAGCTTCTTGAAGATCTCTTCGAGTGAATGCCCCTGCTTGGTCAGCTTCAGCAGGGCGAAGGTGTCGAAGTCGCCGACGCGATTGTTATGGAAGACGCCTGTCTGCGCCGTCATGCCGAAGCTGTTGGCGACGCTCTTGCCGTCTTCGATCGCGCAGACCGAGCAGGAGCCGCCCAGGTGGCAGGAGATGATCCGGCGCGATTTTTCTTCGCCGACCAGTTCCGGCACCCGCGTCGCAATGTAGCGATGGCTTGCCCCGTGGAAGCCGTAACGGCGAACGCCCAGCTTCTCGGTCCACTCCCACGGGATCGCGTACACCTGGCGGGAGAGGGGGATGGTCTGGTGGAAGGCCGTCTCAAACGCGGCCACCTGCGGCGTCCCCGGCAGCTTTTCCCGGAAGGCCCGCATCGCCGCGATGTACGGCGGGTTATGCGCGGGGGCGACGTCGGCGAATTGCTCCATCGTGGCGATGACGTCGTCCGTCACGCGGACAGCCCCGGAGATCGGCCCGCCATGGACGGCCTTGAAGCCGATCGCGTCCGGACGCTGATCCTTGGCCGAGAGATCCTTCAGGATCACGTCGATCACGTCGCCATGGGTGGCGAAATCAGACCCGGCCTGGCCAATTCGCTCGTACCCGCCGCGCGCCAGTTCGGCACCGCCCGCGTTCATGTCGAGCAGCTTGTACTTAAAGCTGGTGGACCCGAGGTTGGCTACGAGAACGAGCATCGGTGGCCTATTCGTGCTTCACTTTCGCCGCGTCGAACATCCGCCGCGCCATCCGGACTTTGTTCCGCATCCGCTCAGGCATCTGGCGGCCGGTGTCGCCGATCCGAGGCCGCATGCGCCGAACGGGGCGATTGCCGCCGCGAGAGCGATCTCGCGCAGATCGCGCAGGGGCTCCATTCGCCTCCCGATGCCGCAACGTGACGCCAGGCGGCGGGAGCGGATAGGCGTCGCGATTTAGAGCGACGACCCGCCGCCGCCCGCGCCATAGCCGGCGAGCAGTTCGGGGTGGGGGCGAGCGATGACGTGGCTCCCGACCACTTCGCCGACGCGCCCGGCCGCTTCGGCTCCGGCTTCAACGGCCGCCTTCACGCTGCCGACGTCGCCGCGGACGATTGTCGTCACGAAGGCCCCGCCGATCTGGATCGTCTTGACGATCTCGACGTTGGCGGCCTTGGTCATCGCGTCGGTCGCCTCGACGAGTGCGACCCATCCCTTGGTTTCGATCATGCCCAGGGCCTGACCGTACGATCCGTTGCCATTTCCGTCTGCCATGTTTCGCTCCTGTCACAGCGGGGGGTCCGCCTCTGGCGGCCGTTCGCGGTGGTTCGGGGATCATTGATGCCGGCTCGCGACGCCGCGCGAGTAGCGCGCTTCCGGGGCCATGCGAGGTGCCGACAAACGACGACGGTGTTCGCGGCGTCGGATCGGCCTCCCGGCTGACGCGGTTACTTTTTCGCGGGCTCGGCCAACCGGCCGCCGATGGGGGCGGCGGCGGTCGCCGGCTTCTTCGCCTTGGGGTACATGCCGACCAGCTCGTCATGCGGGCGGGCGATGACATGCACGCTGATGACGGTGCCGATGCGGCCGGCGGCTTCGGCGCCGGCGTCCACCGCGGCCTTTACGGCCGCCACGTCACCCTTGACGAACGCGGTGACCATGCCGCTGCCGGCCTTGTCCCAGCCGATCATTTCGACATTGGCCGACTTCAGCATCGCGTCCGTCCCCTCCATGAGGGCGACCAGACCTTTGACTTCAAGCAGGCCGAGCGCTTCGCTAGCCATAGGAAGACCTTTCTATTCTGTTCCGAACGCGTCGCCCGATCGGGCGACAGATGCAATGAAGGAACGGGTCATTCCTTCGGATTCCGTCTTTCGGGTTTCGTGCGTCGCCGACTTATCGAACCAGTTCCAGATGGGTCGCCGAGTCGAGGTCGCAGGCGTTCCCCTCGTCGGTATCGATATGGACTTCAAGGACCACTTTCGGGTGGTATCGGACCACCATCCGCTCGAACGTCAGCCCGCACGGGCCTTCGATCCGCAGCTTCATCCGGTCGCCGTCCTTCACGCCGTAGAACGCCATGTCGTCGGTTGACATATGGATGTGGCGCTCGGCGCGGATCACGCCCTGGTTCAGCGTGATTGCCCCCTTGGGGCCCATAATCACGCAGCCGGGCGTCCCGTCGTGGTTGCCGCTGATGCGAAGGGGGAGATCGATGCCCAGGTAGATCCCGTCGGTGTAGGAGAGCTCGACCTGCGTGTAATTTCGCAGCGGCCCGAGGATGCGCACATTGGGGATGATCCGCTGCCGTGGCCCGATGATCGTGACCAGTTGCTCCGACGCGAACTCACCCTGCTGATAGAGGTCTTTGAGCTTGGTGAGCTTGGCGCCGGGGCCGAAAAGGGCCTCCAGGTCCGCCTGAGTGACGTGCATGTGGCGGGCCGAGACATTGACGACCAGCGGGTTGGGTGGGCCGCCGGGCTGGCGGCCCTGGGCCGCGTGTCGCTCATTCGACGGCGGGGGGTTCACCTGCCCCTTGAGGCGCTGGGTCAGCACCTCACGGACAAGCCGCTCCACTTCCGATCGCTCAAGCCGGTTGGTCGCAGTCGCGGGCATTCATTCCTCCACCAAGTCTGTGCATAAGTATGCAGAATCTTCCAGAACGTTTCAAGAGAAATCATCCAGGTGACGGAATTTGACAGAATTCAAACGTGAAACAAAGAAGAGCGTAACACCGCGGATGTCGTTAACCGATGTATTCACAAACAGATGTGCAGGTTTCATGGACCACGATGCTCGAAAGTAGTGGCAGAGTTGGCTTAAGCCGGTCGAAGAGCCACTTGGCAAGATTCTCGCTGGTCGGGTTCGCGAGGCCGTCAACCTCGTTGAGGTAATAGTGGTCGAGCCGCCGCACCAGCGGGTCGGCCGCCCGTTTGATGTCGCCGTAGTCGATCAGATACCCCTTTTCCGGGTCCACTTCGCCTTCGACGATCACATCAAACCGGAACGAGTGCCCGTGCAGCCGCCGGCATTTATGATCGGCCGGGAACGTGGGGAGGTCGTGGGCGGCCTCGAACCGAAATGTCTTTGAAAGCCGAACTCGCATAGGGGGGAGGCGATTGTACGACGCGAGAGAAGGCGAAGGAAGCGGGGCGGTCGGCAATGCCAATGTGCTGACGCGGCCGATGATTCCGTTAGCGGCGGGCCTTCCGGACTTGGTGTCATTCCCCGCCGCGCTGGCGGGCCACAGCCAGAGCTGGAGCCTCGACGCTTTGGGGAACTGGTCCAGCAGCACCACCGACGGCACGACGACGACTCGGGCGAACAACAGCCAGAACCAGATCCACGCCGTCGGCGGCAGCACCCTCGCCTACGACGCCAACGGCAACACCCTCACCGACGAGACGGGCCAGCACTACACCTACGACGCCTGGAACCACATCGTCTCCGCCACCAACGCGGCCGCCGCGCCGATCGCGGCCTACACCTACGACGCCGCCGGCCACCGCATCACCGAATCGGCCAACGGCACGACGACCGACCTCTATCTCTCCAACCAATGGCAGGTGCTGGAAGAGCGCCAGGGCGGCACGCCGACCGCGCAATACGTCTGGGGTCTCGGGTACGTCGATTCGCTCGTCGAACGCGACACCCACACCCCGGCGTCGAGCGGTACCGCATTGGACAAGCGGCTCTATGCCCAGCAGGATGCGAACTACAACGTCACGGCGGTGACGGACTCGACCGGGGCCGTTGTCGACCGCTGGGTCTATGACCCGTATGGGAAGGCGACACAGCTCGACGCAAATTCCTGGGCGCCCGGCGGGACCGATCTGGGTTGGGTCTACCTCCACCAGGGTGGACGGCTGGAGGCGGCGACGGGTTTGGATTATTTCAGGAACCGCGATTACGCTCCATCGCAAGGCCGTTGGATCGAACGCGATCCGGCCACGATGTTTTTCCGCAACGTGGGCTCCTACGCGACGGAGGCCTCGAACCCGGTTGCAATGGACGATCAATCAGGATTGAGTCCGACGACAACTTCCGCTCCAGCGACACGCCCGACAGGCTCAGCATGGTGGGATTTAGCGAACGCTATTCCGTCGCTCGACTGGCCGGAAATCAGTCGCCTCGGGGATCAAGCGAAGGACAGCGGAATCGTTCCCGGAAGTGGAAATCCGGTTTGTGATATTTCAAAGCTGCACATCGTTGTTCGCCACCTTGGAAAAGGTGCATTCTTCAAGCATTCAATTGGCAAAACAGATATTCCGTATAAGGAGCTCGGTATCCCGCTTCCAGGAGCAGCTCAAACCATAGGGAGCAAGGGGTTTGAGTACCAATGGTATTTGAGTTTGATGACGTTGACGCGTCTGGTCAGTGACGCAAAGCAGGACACTAGTGGATACCGGATGAGCGCGAGCGTGACCGACACAAAGACATTTTCTGATAAGCCGCCGACGACTAAGGAAATTCCTAATGATTGGGGATACGATAACACACCTTATCGACTGGGCCACAATCTCAATTCCGGGTACGCTTGGGGACCAAACTGGAATATAGACAACCCGACGTGGAGCGCTACTTCGGACAGCATTCCCACGTTCCTATCAAGGAAGATGGTATGGAAGGTTCGGGTCGAAGACGGTGCCGGTAAGACGATTGCAGGCTTATCTGCGACCTATAGTTTTCAGTTTAGCGTGAATTGGAACGCCGCCGACTACGAAAAATCGGCAGTAACATGGGACGTTTGGCCAAACGGTTTCAATCAAGATTTTGTCGATCCGAAGGAAGAGCATTGAACGGAGTTGAACATGATGTATCCTAAAACCTATATCGCTCGATTAAGGTTATATTTGGTAACCTCATTGTCAGGTGTGCTCGTGCCTGGATGCTCCGCAGTCACTCAACTACCCTCGGCGTCACCGGCGGCCTCACCGGTAAAAGCGACCCATGTATTAGTGGCGAGGATCTCCCTCGATTCGTGTGGTATTGAGAGAGATTGGGTCAGTCGATGGATTGACCACGTTCCAGTGGGATCTCAATTCAACGTTCTCAAAACATGTAATCCAACGATCGAATCTGCTTTTCCAAATCCTGTTCCGTCGAGCTCTGAAAATGCTGCGGTTGCAAAGCGGCTTTTCCGCGAGTTTCTCGTAGATGGCGCTCCTGACACACCGGGTGCGGTTAGAACAGCGATCGGGCAAAGATCGGACGAGATAACGATCCTGACGAGTCCGGATTTCGACGAGCCTTTTGAGCTGCAACGAATGGAGGCCGAAATTAAGAAGACGGATGCGACAGTTCACATCGTCCTGTTGTCAAAGGATCGAATAGAAGTAAGCACTAGTCAGATCGGCCGATTGATAGGCGCTGCGCGACGCCAGAACGGCTTAGTCACTCTAACGATCCTTTGCTCGGAATGAAACGGAGTGTCATCTCTTAACAGCATCAACTACAATCTGTCCAGCGGGCGCCGCCAGCAGCGCGGCGGCCGACTCGGTCAGCTACACCTACAACGCCGTCGGCCAGCCGGTCACCATGACCGACCAGAACCAGACGGTTCACGGCTACGGCTACGACGTCCTTGGCCGCCAAGTCGCCGACTCGGTCCAAACTCTGGGAACCGGCGTCGATGGGGGACGTGGAACGGGGACGCAGCTAGTTTTAGGATTCTAGCTGCGTCCCCGTTTCCCCGTCCCCGTTTCCCCGTCCTCCTTGGCAAACGATTAAAGAGGGGGCTCTTAAATTTCTTTAGATCGAGATTGGCCATGAAAATTCGTTTTCGAATGAAAAAATTCAAGCCAGCGAATCGCCGGCTACGAATCACTTTTTTTGGCTTCGTATTCCTTACAGTGATCGTTGCCATCCGAATCCTGACAACAAGTATGTTCGGAGGTCCCTATGTCAAGCGTTCCAATTTGACTCCACTTAAGGAAGCAGAATATTCCATAATGTGCCAGTTCATGCTAATCAATTCAGAGAATTTACAGAAAGTTGACTTTATCTTAACGCCTGACTCACTATATTGCTCCTGCCACGCTCGGTTTACGACGACCAAAGACGGTATTGAGCGATTATCCAATTCTGGATGGACTACAACGGCGACGCCGCTAGATTTTAACGCCGACTCATCGAGCGTTCAGCAGCTAATTGAGCCATCGGTTCAGTGGGGTTATCTTCCACGACTCCCGAATGATACTCTCATAGTCAACTCTGCTGTGAATGCAGGAGAGCGTGCTCAGGGTATCGTCCGCCCAGTTTCAGGCGGCTATCTAGTTTTTCTCGACCGGCAGGTTCCGCCGGCCTCATTGCCGCAAGCTATTAAGGCCATTATGGCTGCTGGAGCTTGCACTTCGGGTTTCGTCTCGCAGTCAGAAATTGACGTCAGAACATGGGAATCTTCTCCTACACGGGACGAAAAACAGGACGAACCAACGGCGTCTCGACCCTCGGGACTAAACGACCACCGGCTAAAGCCGGTGGGTTTAGGAGGCAACTGAAGACAGAAAACGGGACAGGTGGCCAGTGGGGATTGGACGGGCGGAACGGAAAGCGGGACAGGTGCTAATGGCATCAACTTAAGCCCTTACCTCCGGCCGTAGCAGGGCTTGCCGGAGGTCATAAAGGGGGCACCGCCCAATATGACCGCTCGTGACGGGTAACTGTTTACCGGGGGATGGAACGGGGTAGAGTCGAGACGTGGCGCGGTGGCGCGGAGGTCATAAAGGGGTCACATCCCGATGTGACGGCTCGCGACGGCGCGTCCGAAGCCGTTGGCACCAATGGCGATGACCGATCAGAACCAGACGGTGCACGGCTACGGCTACGACGTCCTCGGCCGCCCCGTCGCCGATTCCATCCAGGCCCTCGGGACCGGCGTCGATGGCACTGTAAAGCTGCACACAACCAGCTATGATTCGCAGGGGAACGTCTACCAGATGACCGCCTACGGGACCAAAGACGGCGGCGCGGTCCTTAACCAGGTGCGGGACGTGTACAACGGCCTCGGCCAGCTTGCCGGCGAGTACCAGAGCCACAGCGGCGCGGTCACGTCGTCCACGCCGCAGGTCCAGTACGGCTACTCCGACCCGACCACCGGCAGCCGGATGACGGCGATGACCTATCCGAACGGCCGCATCCTTCACTACGGCTATGACGGCATCGCGCTCGACAATGCCATCGGCCGCGTGAGCTATCAGGCGGATGACAACGGTTCCGGATCGGTCGGCCCGCACATCGTCGATTACACCTACATGGGCGCCGGCACGATTGTGAAGCAAGCGGACGGCAACGGCGTCGCCTTGAGCTACCTTCAGCAGCCGGGGGACACGCAGGCGATCACCAGCGGCAGCCAGTACGCAGGCGACTCCGTCACCGGCCTCGATCGGTTCGGCCGCGTCATCGACCAGAACTGGGTTGGTTCGACAAGCTCACCACAGGCAACGCCTGTCAGCACCGACCGTTTCCAGTACGGTTACGACGCGAACAGCAACGTGCTCTACAAGAACAACCTGGTCAACCAGAACGCCAGCGAGCTGTACCACGCGAACGGATCGGTGAACGGGTACGACCCGCTGAACCGGCTGACCTCGTTCACGCGGGGCGTCCTGTCCAACTCCGTCAGCGGCGGCCCCCCGGACTCGGTTTCGTTCCCTGCCGCGCTGGCGGGCCACAGCCAGAGCTGGAGCCTCGACGCCCTGGGGAACTGGTCCAGCAGCACGACCGACGGTACGACGACGTCGCGGGCGAACAACAGCAAGAACCAGATTCACACCGTCGGCGGCAGCACCCTCGCGTACGACGCCAACGGCAACACGCGCACCGACGAGACGGGCCAGCACTACACCTACGACGCCTGGAACCACATCGTCTCCGCCACGAACGCGGCCGCCGCGCCGATCGCGGCCTACACCTACGACGCCGCCGGCCACCGCATCACTGAATCGGCAAACGGGACGACGACCGACCTCTATCTCTCCAACCAATGGCAGGTGCTGGAAGAGCGCCAGGGCGGCACGCCGACCGCCCAGTATGTCTGGGGTCTCGGGTACGTCGATTCACTCGTCCAACGCGACGCCCACAACGCGGCCGTCAGCGGCACGGGGCTGAACCAGCGGCTCTACGCCCAGCAGGACGCGAACTACAACGTCACGGCGGTCACGGACTCGACCGGGGCCGTAGTCGACCGCTGGATCTATGACCCGTACGGGAAGGCGATGCAGCTCGACGCAAATTCCTGGGCGCCCGGCGGGAGCGATCTGGGTTGGGTTTACCTCCATCAGGGCGGGCGGCTGGAGGCGGCGACGGGGCTGTATTATTTTCGGAACCGCGATTACAGCGCGACGTTGGGAAGGTGGGTTGAGAACGATCCGATTGGCAACATAGACGGCAATAATCTGTACCTCTTGGAACGCGCCGCTCCGGCTTCGATGATTGATTGGTCTGGGCTTGAAGCATCGCCGTCTGACTACACAGTGAAGGACTTTCACGTAACGGGTGTAGATATCAAGTTCAGGCGCGGCAGGACCGATGTTCATGCGACGGCGGATATGACGAGCTTCAAAGGAAATAAGATTTCAGTCGATGTTCCGAAAACCGACTACGACAAGCTTCCGGACAAAGTCAAAAAGATTATTAAGGATGCTGCGGATGAATATTTAGGTAATTTTGTAAAAACATTCAAGGAAATCGTGACGCAAGATGGCAACACGGTCTACTATGCGGTGGATCTGTCGCTTCTTGCGGACGGCACTGTGATTTGCAAGGCAGACCAAAAGGAGAAAAAGGTTTCCATCGTTCTAGAGGGAATCCAGTATGCCGACAACAGCTCAGGCTGGTACATTCCGCACGATATAGGAATCCTAATCAACGTCATTTCAGGGTTGGTCCGGAAGTTCGCAGCACGAGAGCCTCGTGACGTCGCTAACCAGATTGAGGAAGCGATGTTGGCAAAGGCCGCCGAACCGCAAGGTAAGAAGTAATCAAAATCTCGACGATCACCAGCGCGATTTAAGCCCATCCAAAAACTTTCGACAAGCATCGTGCTTCACGGACTTCTGCGTTGGAGGGTGACGGAGAACCAAAATCGCGTTTGCATTCGCTTCGAGCGTGTATCGCCGATTAGGGCGATTCGAAAAAGGAGGCATGCGTGGTGTTCAGGCGCATAATCAATCTAAAGATGATGCCCATTTTCGTCCAATTGGCAGTTTTCGCATTGGTTTTGTCATCTTGGTGTATGAGTATGGCTTTCCCAAGGAGGATTGCCTATTCTTACCTTTTTGCGACCATTGTGGATGTGCCTCCGACCAAGTTCGGTCGTCCCATTGGATATTTCAAAGGTCTACGAAAGTTCGTACTTGGAGTGAATCACGGCGAGCTCGAGCTTTTTAGCGATTGTGAATGGCAGCATTCGCTCGGCCATCCATGGCACTCTCCAACGGACGTTCCGCATTGGTCTATGGAGACAATAGATCTGGAGGACCTCGGTTCAAATTTGACCCTTCCTAAGTTCCAGTGGGACCCGTCAAATGATAACCGCCCACCCGAAGCTTCGTCCGATGGTACTTGGTCGCGGAGGTTGACGTTTCCCTTCTGGATTGTCGCACTTCCAGCGGTCTTATGGCTTTTCGCCGCGGTCTGGCGTTACTGGAGTCGGGCGATTCAACAAAGGCTGGGCTTCTGGCCAACTCTTTCTGTCCCGTCAGCGGAAGTTCCCAGGACGGCTGCCGATCAAGCGGAGCGACAGCAGACATTGGAGAAGAGCGAGGAACACCTGGCCCCAAAAAGCGTGCGCCCGATACCCAGGGAATGAAACGGGGAGGGGAATGAAACGGGGTAGAGTCGAGACGTGGCGCGGTGGCGCGAGGCGCTCCGTTTCCACGTCCCGCTCATCGAACCGGACGTGCGGGTTTCCCGCATCCGGCTCTCGGAGAAGAACTTCATGCCGTCGCCCACGGAAGACTCCCTTTCCGCCCTTGCAGGCAGAAAACGCCGAGTCGCTTGAGGGTCGCCGCATCGGTGAATCGCTTCTTGCCGATACAGTGAACCTTGTGCTTGGCGTTGAGCCACATCCTCAGCCTGTGTCCGACGTGGTTGTCCACGGTGCGGTAGGCTCGGCTGACACTCCCGAGACCGAAGTAATTCGACCATCCCGACAACACCCGGTTCAAGTCGAGCACCACTTCCGTCACGGGCCGGGTTGTACGCCGCCGGTCGGTTGCTTCCGTCACCTTTTCGCAGAGGCGCGCGATGCGCTTCTTCGCCGGATAGACCCCCAGATACGGGCGGCCCGTCCGGTATGACCACAGCCGGCCAAACGTGTAGCCCAGAAAGTCGAACTTCTCCTGCGGCACCTGGCAAACTCGCGTCTTGGTTTTATTCACCGTCAGTTTCAGCCGGTGGGTCCATGAAGGGGCCACCTCCCAATGTGACCACTCGTGACGGTGGTGGCCTTCATCGGCCGCCGCCCGGATGTCTCGTGATTCGCCTCCGCAGCTGGCCTCCATGTGACGGACGTTGAGAAGGAATATCGGAATGCTTTGACCGTTTCGCCGCGTGACAGTGTCACCCTGCACGCGCTCGGGCTCCTCTGCGCTCGGACCGGACGCCTGGCCGAAGCACACGGGCTGCTTCGCAGGGCGGCCGCCGAGACGGCGACCGAGCCCCGGGCGTCGCGCGTCCGATCGGACTTGGCGGCCGTGCTCGGGCGGCTCGGGCGGCACGCGGAAGCGGCCGCCCTCCTTGCCGAGGCGGTTCGGTTCAACCCCGCGGACGCTGGCGCCTGGAACAACCTCGGTGTCGCCTTGGAGCACTCCGGCCGGCCGGCCGAGGCGGTAGACGCCTATCGCCGAGCGATCGCGCTCAAGCCCGAGTGGCCGAACCCGCACAACCACCTTGGCAATGCTTTGCGAGCGCTCTCCCGCCTCTCCGAAGCCGAGGCCGCCCACCGCGAGGCGATCCGACTCGACCCCAAGTACGCCCAGGCCCACAACAACCTCGCCGCGACACTGACCGCCTTGGGCAAGGCTGAAGACGTTGTACAGTGCTTCAAGCGACTGACGGAGCTGCGGCCGAGCTCGCATGTGGCGGGGAGCGACTTGCTGGTCTCGCTCCATTCTCTCGATGACGTAGCTCCGGAAGAGATGTTCGCCGCTCACATTGCCTGGGCCGATCGACATGCCCGGCCGCTGTACCCACCTTCACGCCCTGGCCGTCACGGCCCACATTCGGACGCGGCTCAAACACTGCGAGCTGCGCCGGGCACGGTCACGGTCGCGGAAAGAGCGCTGCGGATCGGGTACGTCTCTCCCGACTTTCGCGAGTATCCGGCGGCGCGATTTGTTGAGCCGGTGCACCTCCGGCTGTTTCATGAAATCGGAGTCACTCGGCACGCGATCAGGCCCCCGCTTTCTGACGGGCGCGGTTTGTTCAGAGACTTGAAGCAGCCAAAAACGGCTCGGGAGAGAATGTTTCGGCGGGCGACGGCTCGGCTTTAGGACCAGCGGATGACCGGCACTTCATGGAACGCGGAATGATCCTCGGTCCCGGGGATCCGGTGGACGCGGAATTCGGCGCCGCCTTCCCAGAGGCCCATCTCCACCCATCCCGGCGGCTGACCGGGCTCGAAGACGTAGGCGGTCGCCGGCAGGTTCACCAGATGGATGCGGCCGCGACGTTCGATGTTCCAGCGGTGCGTGTGCCCGTAGAGGTAGGCCTTGACGTGCCGATGAGCGGCCATGACGTCAAACAGCTCCGAGCCGTCCTTGAGCCAGCCGCCGATGCCGAGGAAATTCCCGTCGCGGTCCAACGGGTGGTGGCCGAAGACCAGCGCCGGCCGATCGTTCATCGTCCCCAGCGTCGAAGAGAGCCAGTTCAGTTGCTCCGAACCAATGCGGCCGGAGGAATGATCGGTGACTTCAAGGGAGTCGAGCAGGAACATGTTCGCGTATCGCCCCTGAATCACCCCGACGTTCCGCCCGCCGACGGGGGGCGTGAGCGAGAGGTCCTCCTCGAGGGTGGTGCGGAAGTGGTCGCGGCGGTCGTGGTTGCCCATTGTGACGTGGACCGGCAGGCCGGCGGCGACGATCGGGCGGACGAGCAGGTCGCGAAAGGTGACATAGTCGTCGCATTCCCCTTTGTGCAGCGCGCAGTCGCCGTTGACGATCACGCCGGACAGGCCCGGCGGCATGGCCAGAACGCCGCAGACCGTGCCGCGAATCCGCTTGCAAAGGTTCACGCCGAAATGGGAGACTGATTCATCGGCCGGCGCATGGGTATCCGATAAAACCGCCCAGACGTCGCGGTTGCCCGGAGCGGGCGTGGGCGTGATCGGAGCGTGATAGACGGCGTGCGTGACGCTCCCCGCGCCGAGCAGCGACGCGCCGACACCGACAGCGCCGACGGCGTGCGCGAGGAATTGTCGCCGACTCGGCCGCGTTGAGGCGCGAACCGAGTTCAACAGGGGCGATCCGAAGTGCAGGGGCATAGCTGCGGCTCCCGCCAGCCAACGGTGAACAGAGCGCGTTTAAAGGGTGTTGTCGCACAGACCGAGCGACGACGGCGACCGGCGGCGCCCGCCTGCCAGCCCGTTTCCCCGCGACGCAAATGTAACGTCTCCCCGTCCTAACGCAAAATGACGCCGGCGGGCCCGCGCCGGTGTCCCGGCGAAACGCCGCCACCGTCATCAAGGGATGAGTTGATGGTGGATGTGGAGTGTGCGGCGTTATTGCATGGCGCGACTGTGCTCTTCCAGGCGCTGGACGAGTTCGGACGCCTCTTCCTCCCGCTCGCCGACAGAGCTCGTCCAGGCCAGCTTCTCGTTCTTGCCGACCGCCCGCTCGATGCGACGGCAGGCGCTGATGACGGTGCTGTGGTTCCGCTTGCCCATCCGAGCGCCGATCTCCGGGAAGCTTAGCTTCGCCATGCGGCGGATCAGGTACATCGCCACGCTGCGGGCCAGGCTGATCGTCCGCTGGCGGCGGCCGGACATCAGGTCTTTGTGCTCCAGGGCGAAGTACTGGCACACCGCGCCCAGAATGTTCTCCGGGCGGACGGGAGCGACAAGCTGCCGATCCAGATCCCCCAGCGCCGATTGCGCGGTGGCGACATCGGCCGCCCTGCCTGTAAGGCGAACGTGGGCGCCGATGCGGATCATCGCCCCTTCGAGCTCCCGGACGTTCTGCGTCACCCGGCGCGCGATCCAGCCGATCACTTCTTCGCTTAGGGTAAGCCCCGCTCGAACGGCGAGGGCGCGAAGGATATCGGACCGGGTCGTCACGTTCGGCGGGTCGATGCGAACGACCATCCCGCTGACGAACCGGTTCACCAGCGATTCGCCGAACTCTTCGATCAGCTTCGGGTGGTTGTCGCTGGCCATGACGACCTGGCGCCCCATGGCTTCAATCGCATTGAAGGTGTGGAGGAACTCCTCCTGGGTCGCCTTCTTGCCGCCGAGGAAATGGACGTCGTCGATCACCAGCAGGTCGAGGTCGCGGACTTTGCGGCGGAAGCTATCAAGCTTGTTGGCCCGCAGGGCGGCTAGGAACTCATTGGTGAATTCCTCGCCGGTCAGGTACATCCAGCGTTTCGTCGGGTGCTTTTCGATGAACCGGCGGCACAGCCCCTGGAGCAGGTGCGTCTTGCCCAGCCCGCAGGCGCCGTGGATGAAGAGGGGGTTGTACTGCGCGCCGGGGAACTCCGAGACATACAAGGCGGCGTTGTACGCGAGCTGGTTGCTGGGGCCGACGACAAAGCTCTCGACGTCGTGCCGCAACCGCGGCCGCGCGGCGAACGTGGACAGGGTCGAGTAGGCGGAGCCGCCATTCTCACGGGCCCCATGCGAGACGGCGACGGCCGCCGCGGAGATGCCGGAGGTGAGGCTCGCCATCGGCGTCTTCACGCCGGGGATCGACGCCGGCGGCGACAACCGGACCGGCCGCGTCGCCTCGTTGATCGATTGTCTCGCCTTTGACGACGGCGCGACCCGGGCATCCCATTCGGCGGCCGCCTTGCCGTTCAGGTATTTCGCGGAGTCGGGCCGCGAGGAGGGAGCGGAGGGCGCCCAGTCCTCGCCCTGTTCGGTCACGTCGCCGTTGGAGTCAACTTCAAACAGTTCGGGCACGACGCTGTATCGCACGGGAAGCGGGCAGCCGAGCACCTCGTGGGCGGCTTCCTGAATCGGGCGAGTGAAGTTCTTGTTGATCCACTCGCTGATGAAGTCATTCGGTACGGCAATCTCCAGCCCATCCTGGCGGAGATCGAGCCGGGTTGAATTGTTGAACCAGACATGGAACCGCTGTGGGCCGACCCGCTGCGCGATGGCATCCGCGAGGCGGGCGAGTTGGGGGTCGTGGGCACTGACGCAACTCACGCGAGAGCTCCTTCCGAGCCGAGAGCCTCGGAGGCAACGCCGGGTACGACAAACCCGTGGCGGATGCCTCCGACCGTTGCGCCGCGTCGGGCCGATGAAAGCCGCCGCGGCGCGAACCTGCCCGAGGGTGTGCGCCGCCCGGCGCGAGCGATCGCGCATCCTGCGCGAAAGCGTCACGGGCGATCGCTCCGCGCGTCCAGCGCGGCACCGTCCCGAGCCCGCCCACGATGAGACAGACCTGCCAAGAGCGCAGGCGATCACCGCGGGTTAGGCCTCATGCCTGGAATTGTTCGTCCCTGATTCGGTCGTCCCTGAGACCGCGTCTTACGACGTGAATGGCTTGCGCCGCCGCTGGAATGAGCCAGCACGGCCCAGCTCGAAAAGTCGAGCCCGACAGGCTCGCGTGGGCTAGCCGTTCCTTGGCTGATGCCGGTCGCGAGCGCTCTAATCTCCCCGGTTGGGTCGCCGGAAGATAGTCCTGTCCATCCAGGGTCGCAAGGAGCGGGTTCCGGGAATTTCCACCCACTCGTCCAGCAGCATCGGCAGCACCGAGCGACGACGGACATGAATTTGTTTTTATTCACAGTTTCCCCACCGATTTATGGGACGTGGGGACGACTGGTGGATCAATTTTCGCGCGGCTTCTTGAGTGTCCGACGGCCCCCATTTATAGCGATCCGCAACGCCGCTAATATGCCAAGACATCGCGTGACATTCATCACAGATTGAGGTGCGCCCGTCCGTGCTCCAAGGTGTCGGAATCTCACCTCGCGCCGCACCCGCGCTTCGAGGCGCGGCGAGCCGCCGCTGGGCCTGAAACGCGGGACGAGCGAGCCTCTGCTTTATGTGGAGCGCGACGGCGGAGCGGCCGCTAAGGGTGCCGCCGGTTCGCCGGAGGGGCGAAGGTCGCGCATCATCGCCACCTTGCTGCCGACCCGCTGCATCCCGTGCCGGTAGTAGAGCGCCAGCGCCGGCGCGTTCCCGGCATCGACGGCGAGCGTCAATCGCGACCTTCCGATCCGCGCCACCACGCCCAACGCATGCTTCATCACCAGTGCTCCGACCCCGCGCCCTCGCGCGGCGACGGGCAGGCCCAGGTAGACCAGCTCCACGGCGTCGGTCTGACTGATAGGGCTCAGAAGCAGGACCGCGAGCGGACGACCTTCGGCCGCCTGGCCCGCGTCGCCGGGCGACGCCGCGACGTCGGCACTGCCAGGCGTCGAAAGAATGCGGCGCGGCCCGCTCGCCATGCCAGAGTAGGCGGCGGCCGGCTTCTCGATCAGCACGTACCAGAGCCGGGGGTCAAAGTCCCCCGTCGCCTTGTGCCCGGCGATGACGTCCTCGATCTCCCGAAGCCCGTTGAGGCCGGGGCAGTCCAGGCTCTGCTCGTAGCTTTCGACGATCGTGCGGGAGAAGAGCGCATGCGTGGCCGGCGAGTACTCAACCCACCGAAGTGAATCGGGGATCTGGGGGATCGGCGCCCGGCGACGGACGCCGACGCTGAGATAGAGTAGTTCGGCCATCTCGCGGAAACCATGAACGGCGAACAGCCTGCGGGCGGAGACTTCGGTCGGGTCGAGCAGGACCTGGGCGAGTTGCACGCCGCGGGCGGCCGCAGTGTTGCAGAGCGCGTCCGCCAGCCGACCCGCTGCGCCTTCTTCCACCGCCGGCGGCAGCTCCGCGGGAAGGAGCAGCAGCGACGTGTGCCCCGGGCTATAGACGGGTAAAGAGGCCCAGATGATGCGCCGGAGGGCGCCACCGCGACCCAGGCGCCCGCCGAATCGATTCGGCGTTCTGAGGCGAAGGTAAGAAAATCGGCGACCTGTGACGCCTCGGCCGGGCGGCCCGGGACCGAAAGGAGCATCCGAACGGCTTCCGGCAATTCGTCGGGCCGCGCGGGGCGGCAGACCAACCCCGCCGGGACGAGCCCGACCGGGCCCCCGGACGGCGGCGAATCGAGCGCCGTCACAGGCCTGCGGAAATTTGACAGTAGCCCCACCTGTTCTAAGATAAACTACCTGGCAGGAAGGGCAAACCTGCGAACGGCCGCATGGCTCGGTAGCGTGGAAAGCTTTCGTCGTATGCGGCCGCCGGACTTGCCTTTAGAACACGATCCCCCGACAGGATTTGGTCGGTCGCTCGGGCCGTCGGCTGACGCACAGCACGCCGCCCCACCCCCCCGGAGGCCACACCCATGAAACTGGTGCCTTGCTCACTCGCGCCGGCTTTGGCTTCGCCTTCCACTGCGGTTCGGTCGCGGTCGATCAGGGGCGGCATGCTCGCACTGATTCTCGCCGTCGTCATGGTCGGGGCGGCTGCCCGCCCAGCTCCCGCCGACCCCGCGCCGCAGCCCAGCCCGTACCCTGTCTCCTGGGAGTTCAAGTTCACGCACGGCACGCCCAAGCGGTTGCTCGTTGACGTGTTCGGCAAGGGGCACACGTCGGCCTATTGGTATATGACCTACACCGTCACCAACCCCGGCGACCAGCCCATCGACTACCTGCCCGATTTCCGCATGCTCGCCGAGAATGGCAAGGTCATTAAGAGCGACAGCGCCATTCCTCGGGAGGTATTCGATGCGGTCGTCAAGCAGGAGGGAAATAAGCTTCTCCAGACTGCCCGAAAGATCGAAGGGCCGCTGAACGCTGGCGAGGATCAGGCGAAAGACGGTGTTGCGATCTGGCCGGAGCCAGCCCCTCGGATGGGCTCCTTCTCGATCTTCTGCGCCGGTCTGAGCGGCGAATACGTCAAGCTCAAGGACAAGGACGGGAACACGATGACCCACAAGGACCCTGTCACCAACGAGGAAGAGCCGATCATCCTCCACAAGACCCTTCAGCTCATGTTCCATATGGTGGGTGAGGACGTGACCGCCGGAGAAGACGAGGCGCATCGCAAGCCGAGCGAATGGGTCATGCGTTGACGCGGGCGATCGCTCCCACCGACAAAGACTCGGCTGATCCGAAAGTCGTTTCTCCCCACCTCGCGCGGACGGGACGACTTTCTCGAAACTTGCCTGCCTTGGTTCCTTCCGCTCGCTACACTTTGACATCAGGGCCAGCGGCCGCGACGCGGGTGGGGCGCGGCGGCACTGGCTGGGTCGATCGTGGGCTAAGGGTGCCGGTGTCGAGCGGCTCGTCCTACTTATCCCGGCAAAACAGATGAAGAAACAGAATGCCCGAACATCGCCCGCTCCTGCTCGCCGCGGCGGGAACAAGGGCGATACTTCGACGGCGGCCGATGTGTCCATCGTCCAGGTGGGGCTGACGCAGATGGCCTGCTCCGATGACCCGCGCGACAACCTGGCGCGTCAGCTAAAGCTTGTCGAACAGGCGGCGAAAGACGGCGCTCAGATCATCTGCACGCAGGAGCTTTTTCGGAGCCAGTACTTCTGCCAGGCGGAGGACCATCGATTCTTCAAGCTGGCCGAGCCCATCCCCGGGCCGACCACCAACGCGTTCTCCCGCATCGCGAAGAAATACGCGGCCGTTGTTATCGTCTCGCTCTTCGAAAAGCGGGCACAGGGCGTATACCACAACACGGCCGCCATCATCGACGCCGATGGCTCGTTGCTGGGCATCTACCGCAAGATGCACATCCCGGATGACCCGCTTTATTACGAGAAGTTTTACTTCACCCCCGGCGACACGGGCTTCCGCGCCTGGGACACGCGTTACGGCCGCATCGGGGTGCTGATCTGCTGGGACCAGTGGTTCCCCGAAGGTGCCCGGCTCACGGCGCTCCAGGGCGCGCAGATCCTGTTCTATCCCACCGCCATCGGATGGCACCCGACGGAGAAGGAAGAATACGGCCAGGCCCAGCACGAAAGCTGGGAACTGATCCAGCGTAGCCACGCGGTGGCCAACGGGTGCTACACCTGCTCGCCCAACCGGATCGGCCTGGAGAAGGTGCTCGGGCCGGATGGCAAGCCCGTCAGTGAAGCGGGGATTGAATTCTGGGGCCGTTCCTTCGCGGCCGCCCCCAACGGTCAGGTGATCCACCGCGCGAGCACGGACAAGGAAGAGGTGTTGATCGTCCCGTGCGACCTGGAGAAGGTCGAGTTCAGCCGCACGCACTGGCCGTTCCTGCGCGACCGGAGGATTGACGCGTATGAGAACCTGACGAAGCGGTTTGTGGATGCGCCGGTGTCTTCGTCACGCTAAACTAATCTTTGACTCGAGCTTGTTCGCATATCAATCGGATTCTGTTGAACCCCCGGCAATTGGGAGGCGTCGAATGACGGAAAGAATTTTTGAAACGAGCCTGAGGGGATTCCAAGTCCGCACTCCGTTCAAGCCATTCGTGATCGAGCTGGTGAGCGGAAGTGAAGTCATCGCCTTGGATCGAGAAACGGTCGTTACACGCTCGGGAACGGCGGTATACTTTGCCCCGGACGGCACCATCGCCCTCTTTGATGCCGAGTCAGTCAGTTAGCTTGCCGATCCGCGGCCGCAGTCGGCCGCGTGAGGCTGACAGAGGATCTCAAGCTCTCTTGGACACGTTGAGATCTGCACACTGCATTGCTTTAAGGAGAGCGGAATGACCGAAGATGACCTGCTGATGGAGTTGGAGCGGGATCCTTTCGTCGCGTTTCGGCTTCACTTGGTGAGCGGCAAGGTAATCGACGTGCTTGCCCCTAACGCCGCGCACACGCTGGCAACTTCGCTGCTTGTCCTTCGAAACGCGGCCCCCGAAAGCCCAAGAGCGGACGGGTATGACGTTGTAGCTTACGCGAATATTGAACGAATTGAGCAGCTCGAGATGGGGAAGTGCAAGCCCACGCTGAAGGGGCCGAGACGTCGTCCGGCATAGGACCCGTTTCTCCTTCGAATATAAACGTCACATCCGATTTCCACGACGGTCTTCTTCGCGACCCGAATCGCAGCCAATGGCCAACTTGAAAACCTTAGATGGGGTCCCCGCCTCCCTCGGCTACGCCTTCCCGCCCGAGTGGGCCCCGCACGCGGCGACGTGGTTCAGTTGGCCGCGGCCGGAGGGGATTTCATTCCCGGACAAGTACCACACCATCCCCGCCAACCTCGCGGCGATCATGCGGGAGATCGTGCCGCGGGAACAGGTGCACATCAATGTCCCCAATGGCAACTGGGAATACCTCGTCCGCCAGCAACTCACCGAGAACGGCTGCCCGACCGGGAACGTCTTCTTTCATCACATCCGGACGAACGAAAGCTGGTGCCGCGACCATGGGCCGGCCTTTGTCCTGAAGAAGAAGCGGGGCGGCGGCCAGGCGGCCGCCATCGTCGATTGGGGCTTTAACGCCTGGGGCGGGAAATACCCGCCGTACGACGATGACGATGCCGTCCCCACCCGGATCGCCGAGGAGATGAAGCTCCCGATCTTCTATCCGAAAATCATCATGGAAGGGGGCGCCGTTGACTTCAACGGGGCCGGGACGGTCCTGACCACCGAATCATGCCTGCTGAACAAGAATCGGAACCCCAAGCTCTCGAAGAAGAAGGTCGAGCAGTACCTGAAAGACTATTACGGCCAGAAGCACGTCTGCTGGCTCGGCGAGGGGATCGTCGGGGACGACACCGACGGGCATGTGGACGACCTGGCCCGCTTCATCAACCCGACGACCATCGTCACCACCGTCGAAGACGACCCCAAAGACGAAAACTACGCCATCCTGAAGGACAACGGGAAGCGGCTTCGATCGCTGCGCGATCAGGGCGGCCGCCCGTTCGACATCGTCGAATTGCCGATGCCTGGCGTCGTGGAGCATGACGGGCAGCGACTCCCCGCCACCTACGCGAACTTCTATTTCGTGAACGACGCGCTCCTGGTGCCGACGTACCGGCACAAGCGAAACGACCGGCGGGCGCTGGAAACGCTCCAGAAGCACCTGCCGGGCCGGAAAGTGATCGGCGTCGATTGCGTCGAACTGATCTGGGGGTTGGGCGCGATCCACTGCCTTACCCAGCAGCAGCCGGCGTGGTAGGCGGGAGGCGAGGCGAGTCGCGTAAAAAAAGAGGCTGGCGATTGACTTTCCGCCACAACCGTTAGGATTCATTTCACGCCGCAGGCGTGCGTCGCCGTGGCGGTTTCGATCGGCGGGTCAGGGAGCGAAGGACAGAAGATGACGACGTCGGCTCAAACGAGCGTCCGTTCCGAAAAAGATAACATGGCCCATCCAACCAGCGCGACCCAGGTAGGCAACACAACCGAAGCCGCCAGCACCATCCAGGCGGGCGGTGCGGCCCCTTCCGGAACGCCCCTCCCACCCGGGGCACCTGCGGCCGGCGCCGCGCCTGCGATGTCGGTCGCCGCCGTGCCGCTCGGCGCCACGCCCCGATCCAACGGCAACGGGAATGGCGTTCACGGGCCCAACGGCGGGAACGGCAATGGCGCCCAGCCGCCTCGACCGTGGACGACTTAGGACTCGGCCAAGCTCTATGGCATTCGGAACTGGGGCCAGGGGTACTTCGCGGTTAACGACGACGGCCATGTGTCGGTCCACCCCAACCAGGATCCGACGAAGAGCATCGACCTCAAGAAACTCGTTGACGAGCTGCGCAAGCGCGACATTCAGCTCCCGACGCTCATCCGCTTCACCGATATCCTCAAGCATCGCGTCGGCCAGATTCACGACGCTTTTGAGCGGGCGATCAAGGATCACGACTACAAGGGCGAATACCGCTGCGTCTACCCGATCAAGGTGAACCAACAGCGCCACGTCGTGGAGGAAATCCACAGCTTCGGCCGCCCTTATCACTTCGGGCTGGAGGCGGGCAGCAAGCCCGAGCTGCTGGCGGTGATGGCGGTCGTGGATGACAACGACACGCCGATCATCTGCAACGGTTTTAAGGATGACGAGTTCATCGAGGCCGTAATTCTGGCGACCAAGATCGGCCGCAATATCATTCCGGTGGTTGAAAAGTTCAGCGAGCTGGAGCTGATCGTCAAGTACGCCAAGCTTCATAACGTCAAGCCGAGCATCGGCGTGCGGGTGAAGCTGGCGGCTCGCGGCGCCGGCCGCTGGGAGCAGTCCGGCGGGGTGCGGTCCAAGTTCGGGCTCTTCATCGCCGAGGTGATGGACGCGCTGGAGTACCTTCGCAAGAACGGGATGGGCGACTGCCTCAACCTGCTCCACTTCCATCTCGGCAGCCAGATCAACAACATCCGCAACATCAAGGGCGCGATCATCGAGCTGATCCGGGTCTATGTGGAGATGCAGCGGCTGGGGGCCGGGCTCAAGTACATCGACGTGGGCGGCGGCCTCGGCGTCGATTATGACGGGTCCAAGACCGACTTTGGCTCCAGCATCAATTACGGACTTCAGGAGTACGCGAACGACGTGATCTTCCACGTCAAGGAAATCTGCGACGGCGCCAAGGTCGAGCACCCGACCATCATCAGCGAGAGCGGCCGCGCCATGGTCGCCTACCACAGCGTGCTGGTCTTCAACGTCCTGGGCTGGAGCGGCTTCGCCCGCTTCGATCTGCCGGCTACCCTGTTGCCGGAAGAGCGGGCGCTGATGCCGCAGCCGGTGGTCAACCTCTTTGATTCCTTTGCCGGAGTGAATGAGGCGAACTTCATGGAGTATTACCACGACGCCCAGATCGCCAAGGACGCCGTGTTGAACCTCTTCAGCCTCGGCTATTGCACGCTGGAGCATCGGAGCCTGGCGGAGCGGCTTTTCTTCGGCATCTGCTCCAAGATTTTGCAGATCATCCGCCGGCTCGAATATGTGCCGGATGAGTTCCAGAACCTGGAGCTGATGCTGTCGGACACGTACTTTTGCAACTACTCGATCTTCCAGTCGATGCCCGACTCGTGGGCGATCGACCAGCTCTTCCCGATCATGCCGATCCACCGCCTGAAGGAAGAGCCGAGCTGCCGCGGGATCCTCGCCGACATCACATGCGACTCCGACGGCAAGGTGGACCGCTTCATCGACCGCCGCCAGGTCAAGAGCGTGCTGGAGCTTCACCCCTACAAGGGCGAGGACTACTGCATCGCCGTCTTCCTCGTCGGCGCCTACCAGGAGATCCTGGGGGATCTTCACAACCTGCTCGGCGACACCAACGCCGTGCACGTGACGCTCGACGAGACGGGCCACGTCTCGATCGACGAGGTGATCGAGGGGGACACGGTCCGGGAGGTCCTCCAGTACGTCCAGTTCTCCGCCGACGACCTGATGCGCTCGATGCGGAAGATGGTCGAACGCGCCTTGCGGGAACAGAAGCTAAGCCTCGACGAATCGCGCGTGCTGCTCAAGTTTTACGAGAATGGGCTTGAAGGCTACACGTACCTCGAATGACCCCGTCGGGAGAGCGCCCCAGCGGGTCTCACCCCGCAAGGAAACGCCCCGGTCGCCTGATCGCGCGGCCCCCAACGTTCCGCGCCCGTAAGGAAGCGGTCAGGTCGCTCGATCGCGGGGCGTGTTTCGCCGGTGCGGCGTGCGTGAGGCGTGAGGCGGAGCGGTCTGAGACCGCTTCCTCACGGACGCGGCTCGCGGGGGCTTTGCCGCCCGGTTGACGCCGGAGGGCTTGGGAAAGATAGTCGTTGCCCATGGCGCGAGCTTATTTGACGGCGTGGGCGGCGGTCCTTGTGACGGTGGCGTGCGCGGGGAGGGGTGGGGCGGCGCCGTACGGGATCGAGACTCGCCCGGCCTTCAAGCCTTACGTCGGCGGCCGCATGCCGGAGCTGGGGCCGGGCATCTCCGGCAACTGGAAGACGGTCGAGGCGTTCCCCAACCTTTCCTTCAAGAATGCCCTCGGGATCTGCCCCATCCCGGGAGGGCGGCGGCTGCTCGTCTGGGAGCGGGAAGGGCGTGTCTGGTCGTTTGAGAACCGGCCCGACGTGGCGGAAAAACAATTGGTCCTTGATCTCTCCGCGCAGTGCCAGGGGTGGGACGACTCGGGGCTGCTTGGGCTCGTGCTCCATCCCGATTTCGCAACCAATCATCAGATGTTCGTCTGGTACGCATGGGTGCCGCCCGGCACCGTCGTCGGCGACCCCGAACATCGCCCGCCGACCGATAAGCCGAACCACAATCGCCTCTCGCGTTTCACCCTTGGCAGCGACGGGAAGGCTGTGCCGGGCCTGAGCTTGTGCTGATTGACCAGCCCACGCACACCGTCTGGCACAAGGGGGGCGGGATGTTCTTTAACCCCCGCGACGGGTTCCTCTACCTGACCGTCGGGGACGACGAAGATGGGAACAATGCCCAGCGGCTCGACGGCGGCCTGTTTGGCGGATTATTCCGGATCGACGTCGATCAGCGCGGCGGTTCGATCAGCCACCCGATCGGCCGCCAGCCGGCGGACGGCAAGACGGCCAACTACTTCATCCCGAACAGCAACCCGTTTGTCGGCCAGCCCAACGTGCTCGAAGAGTATTACGCGGTCGGCCTGCGCAGCCCGCACCGAATGACCTACGACCCCGAGAGCGGCCGCGCGTTCATCGGCGACGTTGGGGCGGGCGACCGTGAAGAAGTGGACATCATCGAGCCGGGCGACCCGGCGGGCCTCAACTTCCAATGGCCGCTGATCGAAGGGCTCCATGGCGACCTTCAGGGCGCCCACATCGGGGTGAGCAAGCCGCCGGTCATCGACTACGACCATGGCGAAGGGAACGCGGTTATCGGCGGCGTCGTCTACCGCGGCCGCCGGTGGGCGGACGACCTGAGGGGCCGCTACCTCTTCGGCGACAACGGGACCGGCAAAATCTGGGTGCTCGACGAGCGGACGGCGCCGGCGACGAAGGTTCAGCTCTGCCTGATGCCCTTCGGCCCGGGCCCAATTCGGGGAGCAATTACACGGGGTTGTCGTCGTTCGGCCTCGATCAGGACGGCGAAGTCTACCTCTGCCAGATGAGCAGCCAGGCGGGGAAGATCCTCACATTGGAGCGGACCGGCCCACCGCCGCGACGCAAGCCTTTCCCGCCTCTTCTCTCCCAGACCGGCGCGTTTGCCGACGTCGCGAAATTGGCGATCGCGCCGGGCTTCCTGCCCTATACGGTGAACTCGCCGCTCTGGAGCGATGGCGCGGCGAAGAGCCGGTGGGTCGGCGTCCCAACCGGCGAGACGATCAAGTTCTCGGAGACCGGGGAGTGGTCCTTCCCGCCTGGCACCGTGTTCGTCAAGCATTTTGAGCTACCGATCGACGAGTCCAACAGCGCGGCGCGGCGGCGCCTGGAGACCCGGCTGCTCGTGCTGGACGCGTCGGGCTCGGCGTACGGGGTCACCTACAAGTGGCGCGCGGACAACTCCGACGCCGACCTCCTGCAAACGTCGCAGTCGGAGGACGTCGCGATCAAGACAAAGGACGGCGCGTCGCGAACGCAGCAGTGGTACTTCCCGAGCCAGACCGACTGCATCCGCTGCCACACGCCGGCCGCCGGGTACGTGCTGGGCGCGAAATCGCGGCAGCTCGACGGGGAATTCCTGTACGCGGCCAGCGGTGTCAAAGACGTGCAGCTTCGGACGTGGAACCACCTCGGCCTTTTCAACCCGCCGATGGATGAAGCCCGGATCGCCGGGCTCGCGAAGCTCGTGGCGGTGAACGACCCTTCAGCACCGCTCGAACAGCGCGTCCGGTCCTACCTCGACGCGAACTGCGCCAACTGCCATCGCCCCGGCGGCGTCCATGCGCGCTGGGACGCGCGGTTTGATACGCCGCTGAATGCCGCCGGCGTGGTGAACATGGCGCCCGTCAATACGCTTGGGGTCCAAGGCGCCAAGCTGGTTCGATCGGCGGACCCGGGCCATTCGATCCTCTATCGCCGGATTAGCTCGGTGGACCCGGCCGTTCGCATGCCGCCGCTCGCGCGCAATACGCTCGACCCGAACGCCGTCGCCGCGATCGGCCAGTGGATCTCGGCCCTCCCGCCGGCCGGGCCGCTGCCCAAAGGATGGGTGGCCGAAGACGTCGGGAGTGTCGGCCAGTCGGGCGATGCGATGTTCAACCAGGGCGCCTTTACGATCTCCGGCGGCGGCGCCGACATCTGGGACAACGCCGACGGCTTCCAGTTCGCTTACAGAACAATGCACGGCGACGGCTCGGTGGTCGCCCACGTGACGTCGCTTTCGGACGGCGACGGCTGGATCAAGGCTGGCGTCATGATCCGGCAAAAACCCGCTCCGGATTCGCAGCACGCCTTTGCATGCGTCACCCGCGATCAGGGCGTATCATTCCAGCGCCGCCGCGCCGCCGGCGGAGCCAGCGACCACACCCCCGGCCCGGCGGCCCACGCCCCGTACTGGGTCAAGCTGGCCCGGCAGGGGAATCTATTCACCGCGTCGGCCTCGGCGGATGGCAAGGACTGGGCTAAAGTGGGCGAAGAATCGATCGAAATGAGCCCCGACGTGTTGGTGGGGCTGGCGGTTACGGCTCATAATAACAGTGCCGTCGCGACGGCGAACTTCGACGCCGTATCGACGCCGTCGGCCGGCCGGAACTAGCCGCGAGGTCCCTCTCGCCGCCGAAGCGCCGGGCGGTTCTTGGCCCGCCGTCCAAAATTGAACCGCCACGCCGCGCGTGCGGCCGTCTCGTTGCCCGTTCTGCGGAGCTTTCATGGCTGACGAATTGCCGTCCCTTCACATTGACAACGACTGGAAGAAGCAAGCCCAGGAAGAGAAGCGCCGTCTCGCCGAAGAGGCTCAGAAGCGGGCCGCCGCTCCACCGGCAAGCCCGATCATCGGCGCCCCGGCCGCGGCCGCGCCGGCGGGCCCGGCGGCCGCCGTGTCGCCCGCGGGCGGTCGCGCCGCACGCGGCCGCGGCGGGCGGCCGGGGCGCGAGACGCCGGTTGCCGGGTTCACGACCCTCATCCAGTCGATCCTCACCCAGACGCTCTTCTACCTCGGCGACCTCGCCCCCCGAGGGACCGAGCCGCAGGTCGATCTGGATATGGCGAAGTATCAGCTCGACACGCTGACGATGCTTGAGTCGAAGACCCTGAACAACCTCGACGCCGAAGAGAAGAGCTCGCTGGACGTGGCACTGCACGAAGGACGGATGCGCTTTATCGCGGTCGCGTCGCAGTACATCTGACGCCGGCACCCCAAGAGCTTTCACCCCATGATGCGGTGGCGCGGCAGGTAGGACGATGGCAGGAATCGCTGACGCATTCGGGTATGGGCCGGGCGGCAAACATGATGGTTGGCACCGGGAGGGGGCGTCCCTTTCCCTCACCTCCCCAACGCCTAACCGGCGGCCCGCCCTGATCGCCGCGTTCCTCATCAGCCTCATGGCCACGGGCGGGATGCTCGCGCTGCTCGTCCTGACGATCGACAACGTCACCTCCGAAGAAACTCCACCCGCCGAGACCTCCGATGCGCAGTGGCTCCTGCCGCTCCTGTTTGTCGCGGTGGTGGTCCTCTGGGGGTTCGCGCTGCGATGGGCGCGCAGCATCGTTCGCGCGGTGCCGACAGCGACGCACGTCTATGCCAACGCCCTGGCGATCCAGGTCGCGCCCTCAATGCCGGGCGATGCGCCCGCGTCTGGCCGCGGAACCAGATCACCAACGTGCGGGTCGCCCCCGCGCGACTGGGGTTGCTCGGGGGCAAGGCGCTCCGCCTCTCCATCACCCTGCGTAACGGCACCGTCCATGGCCTCAAAATCCCCTGGGCCGACCGCGGCGATGCGGTGACGATCGAGCGCGAACTTCGAAAGGCCATCCATCTGCCGGAAGTCGTCGCCAGCGGCGAATGAACGGCCGGAGGCGGAAGTCACGGATGCGAAAGCTGATCCTGATCAAACATTCGGCCCCTCTGGTGCGGCCGGCCGTCCCGCCCGAGCAATGGCGGCTCTCGGCCGAGGGGAAGGCGCGCTGCGTCGCGCTGGCCGACGCCGTTCGGCCGCACTTCCCAACTCGGGTCTTTTCAAGCACGGAGGTCAAGGCCCAGGAGACAGGCGATCTGCTCGCGACGGCGCTGGGCGTTGCGCGAGCCACCGCGCCGGGCCTCCACGAGCACGACCGAAGCAATGTGCCCCATCTGCCGACGCGGGAATTCGTGTCGCTGATGGCGCTGTTCTTCTCGCGCCCGACCGAGCGCGTGCTCGGCCGCGAATCGGCCGCTGAAGCGCTGGAGCGATTCAGTGCCGCGGTCGCCGCCGTCGTCCCGCGCGACGCCGAAGAGAACGTGGCGGTCGTGTCGCACGGCACCGTCATCGCGCTGTTCCTCGCCCGCCATTCCAGATCACGCGGCTTTGACCTTTGGCGCGAAATGGGCCTCCCCTCGTTCGCTGTTTTGTCCGTTCCGGAGTGGGTCGTGGTCGAGAGCGTGAATGATCTCGCCGCGCGGTAAGCGGCGTTGCGGCGTTCGCCGCCCCCCGGGCCACCCGCGCGCGCGCCCGTGAGAGCGTGTCGCGAAACGCGCCTCAGGACGCACGGCTTCGAACGAGCCGCGGCCGTCAGGAAGCGGTTCCAGACCGCTCCGCTCTGAGCTGGGATGCCGGGCGGACGTCCCTCGGTCATGCAGCCCAACCGCTCCCTGACAAGACTGTCGAAAAACTGGTAACAGCGGCCTAACGACCGCCGTTTGGAGCAAAAAACGAAGCATTTTTCGGCGTTTTTTTGGGCTTTCCGACAGTCCGTCTTTTACGGTCGCGGCTCGCCGGGCGCCGCGCGTCGTTCGCGCGAGGCGTCCGCGGTGGGTCCTCAGCCGAATAACGTCGGCTGCTCATCCCCAGTCGGCATCGGCACCCGGCGGCCGATCATCTCGGAGAACCTCGCCAGCGCGCCGAACGAGTAGCCGGAATAATCGTTGTTGAAGAAACCGAAGATCGTTCGCGGCCGCGGTTGGATCGCGTCCAGCGACTGCTTCCACCAGCTCAAGGAAGGGCTGACATCGACCTGCTCCGCGCGGTGGGTCTCAAAGCGGCCGTGGTCCCCGATCCAGCGGACGTAGAGGAAGTCTGTCGTGGCGAACAGCCGGGCGGGGCGAGAAACATATTCTGCCAATGCCAGGCAGCGGCCGCGGGAGCTGAGCAGATCGAGCGTTCGGCGTTTCCCCCAGGTGCTGTTTCGCAACTCGACGGCGATCGGCGGGGCCGGTGGCAAAGCGTCGAGGAACCGCTCCAGCACCGCCGCCGAGTCGAATGTGAAGCTCGGCGGGAACTGAAGGAGCACCGCCCCCAGCTTATGGCCCATCTCGTGCAGGGGGTCGAGGAACGCTCTCATCGCGTCCGCGGCATGCGGGGAGGAGAGCTCGTGCGTGATCGCGCGCGGCGTCTTGAGGGCGAAACGGAAGTCATCGGGGACGGCCGCCGACCACTTTCGAACCCGAGCGGCATTCGGCGCGGAGTAGAACGTCGTATCAAGCTCCACGGCGTTGAAGTACCGCGAATAGAACGAAAGCCGTTCCGCCGGCTCGAGTGACGGCGGGTAGAAGGGGCCGACCCAGTCAGGGTCGGAAAAGCCGGTGGTCCCGAGACGCCAGTCGATGTTTGGCGCTGCTTCTGAATGCATTCCGGTATGGTCGATGCGATGCACCGGGAAAGGAATCCGCACAGGGAGAGGTCGCGCTACCTGGCCGTGGAAGCTCCGGCGTGGCCGATCCGGTTGATCGATTTCAGAAGATCCCCGGCCGTTTGGATGGTAGGGCGGTCCGGGTGCTTCGGCTTGAGGACTTCCTGCGTGATCCGAGCGAGGGCGGCCGCCTCAACGCTGGCCGGGTCCATCCGGACGAGCCCGGCAAAGTCCGGGTTCCCCAGCGGCGAGTTGATCTGCATCGCGAGGTAGAACAGGTCAACCGCCTTGTCCACCTTCCCGTGGGCGCTGTTGAGGATGCTCGAGGTGACTTCGCCCGTGGTCGTCATCTTCTCAAGCAGGCGCTGGATCTGGCTCGTCCGCATCAGCTCGTCGAAGATGGTGGAGAGCAGCGGGTTGCCCTGGATGTCTTCCCCCTGTCGAACGGCCGAGCCAAAATCGACGAAACCGACGCCCCCTTCGGTGATGACCATGTTGTCGAGCCGCAGGTCGAGGTGGATCACCCCCACCTGATCGTGCATGACGCGTAACAGGTCCGTCGCCTGGCGGGCAAACTCAAGCTGGGTGAGCGGCTCGCCTCCCGGGGGCGCGGCGGAGCCAGTTCATCCAGAGCCGGCGCACATACCCCCGTCCATCCTGTTCCAGCTCGATGACGTGCGGGACGCGGCCGCCGAACTCTTTCGGCAGGTCCCGGTCAAGGATCTTCAACATCGCCGCTTCGCGCGTCAGGAAGAGCGGGAAGATCTTCTCGGTGAACTTCCTCGCCCGTTTCTCGATCAGCTCGGCGCTCGCGTCAGGGAACTTGTGGCGAAGCCGCGAAGCGACTCGCTCGATGCTCGGGACCTCCTTGAGAACGACGTACCCGTCCGGCCCCGAGTTGTGATGGACCAGTTTCAGGTGATAAGTGAATCGCTCGCTGACCTCGCGCGGGAGGGTCAGGTGCACCTTGCGGGCAACGAAGTAATGCACCTTGTTGGCGAAGAAGGGGACGGGGAACCCGAAGACCCTTCGGCGGAGGCAGCCGCCCTCCTCCACGATCTCAAACCCACGGTCCTTGAAGCGCTTCGGCAACGCTTCGATCTTTGACGCCGAACGGGTCGCATAGACGTACTGGCCGCCCCAGCGCAACTTTCCGAAGACGGCGTCCGGATTCGGTAACGGCTCTTCCGTCGCGTAGATAAAGTCGGCGGGCGCAACGTGTTGTGCGGCAGGGCGGGGGCTTCCGTAACGCAGGAATTCGGGGTCCGTGGCCAGGATGTGCGCACGGACGCGATCCATCAGGGAGGGAGCGGGCGCCGACCATTCGGGGCGGTCGTCCGCGATCGCTCGGGGGGCCGCCAAAGCTATGCCAGCCTCGGACACATTCGGCATGCGCCCTGTTTTCCCATGGATGGGGATACGAAGGCAAGCGCCGAGTGGTAAAAATACTCACCGTCGCCGAGCGGCAATGCAAAGTCCGTCCGATCGTTCCGTCCGCGCGGGTTGCCCGTCGTTCGGTGGGGTCGCTCGGGGGCCGATCGGCGGCGGGTTGACAGGGATAAACGGCAATCCCATCCGCCGGCGGGCGACCGGCTTGCAAGCGCCCGGCCATTCGGAGCGATTGTGCGTGGGCTCACCCCTTGCCGGGCGGCCGTCAGTTCGTCCAGCGGATGTGCTTCTTGATTACGTACGACACGTAAAACAGCAGAATGATCAGCACCGGTACGACTCCCGCGAGAATGTACCACTTGAGCCGCGCCCAACGTCCTCTCCACGCGACCGGCTCAACCAGCCGATCCGCCCGCCCGGTGACTTGAACGGCGTCCGGGTTGTCCAGATCATGCTTCATCGCCAGCGCTGTCGCATACCGCTGATTGGGGTCGCGAGCCATCGCGTGAAGCACGATTTCCTCAACCTGGGGCGAGAGGTCGCTGTTACGGCTTCGAGGCGCCGCCGGATCGCCGGTCAGCCGCGCGTTCATGATGATGAATGGGTTATTCCCCTCGAACGGGACGCTCCCGGTGACCATCTCGTAAAGGATCGCCCCGAGGCTGAAGATGTCGGTCCGGGGGTCGCCGCGGCGCCCGCGGACCTGCTCGGGCGCCATGTAGTCGGGCGTGCCCATCGCGGGGGTGAACCCCCCGAACGTCAGCCGACGCCCTTCGCTCTTGGCGATGCCAAAATCCATGACCCGAATCGTTCCGTCGTTGCAGATCATCACGTTGTCCGGCTTCATGTCCCGATGGACCACGTCATGCTCGTGCATGTAGTGAAGCGCCTCGCAGATGAAGCTGGTGATCTTCAGGGCATCGTGGACCGGCATCGGCCGCACCGTGTGCATGAGGTGGCCCAGCGTCTGCCCCTCAAGATACTCCATGACCAGGTACGGGCGGCTGCGCCGCGTCTCGGGGTCTTCCGGCTCGACGCGGAGGATGTACGGGTGGCGAAGCGTCTGGCCGATCTCCTGCTCGCGCTGGAAGCGGCTGAAGAAGCCGGGGTCCGACTCGAACTGCATGAACGGGACTTTGAGCGCCACGACCCGGTCGGTTTTGATATCCCTGGCCTTGAAGATCGACGCCATCCCGCTGCGGCTGACAAGGTCCGTGATGAGGTAGCGTCCATCAAGGGTCTGGCCGACTTCAAGTTCAGTGCCCATGATCGCTGGGTTCTCTTTCTGGTAGGTCGGCAAGCCCCGGTAGTAGCTGAGGCGTTCCACGCTATCGACTTTGATCACCTGGACGGAAAGGTTGTCGTCAGCGCCGCGCCGCTCGGCGAGCTTGATCAGCTCCGCGCAGGCGTCGGCGGGCTGCATTTTGCTGATGACGTTGTACAGCTCCCCTTCGGTCAGCACGCTCCACAGCCCGTCACAGCACTGGACGATGATGTCGCCGGCGCTGACCGTGACGCTGTGGTAGTCCACCTTGGTGGTCGGCTCCTGTCCGACGCTTCGGGTCAGTACCGAGCGCAGAGAGCTGCTCATCGCCTCGTCCACCGTGACCAGGCCCAGCTTCAACTGCACGCCGGCGTAGGAATGGTCGTTGGTGACCCGCCGGATCCGCCCCTGCTGGACGGCGTAGACGCGGCAGTCGCCCACGTGGCCGATCGAGACTTCGTTGTGGCGGAAGATCGAGGCGGTCAGGGTCGTGGCCATCTTCCCGTTGCGGCCGCGGTCGGCGAGGTTCTGGTCGTAGACCGCCAGGTTCGCCGCATTGAACATCTGGAAGAGGACCGCTGTCGGGGCGATGCCCGGCCGCGACTCGCGGAAGGATTGGATGGCCGCGTCGCAGGCGAGCCGGCTCGCCACCTCTCCGCGGTCCTGCCCGCCGACACCGTCGGCAAGCACGACGACCGCTCCCCGCTCGCGCCACCCCGGGTCGCCCTCCGGCTGCCAGAAGGAGATGCTGTCCTCGTTGTGCGGGCGCACCGGCCCGGCAATACTGAGCGAGGCGTATTGGATCTTCATCGTTCGATTCTGGGACGTTGGGGCCGATCGCGCCGCGCCGTTCGCCAGCGGCCGCTAACCGTTATCAACTTCCGGGCCAAAGGTGCAACCGCGTACGCTTCAGCCCCGGATCAGAAACGCCTGCCGCGGAGCCTAGCGGCAGAGTTCGCATCCAAGCCGCACCGCATAGGGATTGCGCAGCGGGAAGGCAATAGGTTCAATTCTGCCGCGCATCGCATCGCGCGGCTGTGCCTGCGGCCCGCTCACATTACGGTCTCATAATTTTAAGAGAAACGGATCTGACCCCACGGGATCGGGTGCGGCATGCGCAGTTTCGATGCGATTTAGTCGGTCGGGATCCGCGTTGCGCAAATAATAGTCACCAAGGTTTGGATTGCCGCCCGGCTCGGTCGCGCACAAAAGGCGCGTTTCGGTGAGGCTATGGTGATTCACGTTGAATCTGCTCGATGGCATGGGCTTTGACTAGGCCTTCTCCAACCACCGCTTCCCGACCTGTAGAGCGGCGCTTCACGAGCCGGCGTTTGACGGCATATCCGAGGGTTGGTCTTGCAGCAGCGTGAGGGAAGGGACGTCCCGCGCGTAAAGGCTCTTCCATTGCCTCGTTTCCGCCCATCTCCCGCCGTCCCGTAGTGCCTCCTCGCCCAACGTTTAAGGAGTTTGTTCAATGGCAACCGACGCGCAGACCAGCACTGCGCCCAAGCCCACGCTTGGGTTAACGGGCCTCACCAGCAACGCCATGGCGTTGATCGCGCCTGGGGCATTTCTTTGGCTGACTTACGCACTTCAGTCGAGTTACGGTAAGCCGATCGCGAGCATCGGAATGTGGTTTGGGATCCTCGTCGCTCTGGCCCTGTGCCTGGCGACGGCGGTCGCGTACGCCGAACTGTCGAAGCTCTACCCGGGCGCCGGCTCCAGCTACTTCTTTGCCGAGCAGGCCTTTCTCTCCAAGCGGCAGTCGTTTAAGTGGGCTCGAATCGCGAAGTTCATGGTCGGCTGGGCAAGCCATCTGTACTACTGGGTTTACCCCGGCGTCATGGTGGGCGTCACCGCATTGGTCGTCGGGTACATGGCTGGGAATATCTGGCCCAAGTTGATCAACGCGGCCGTCCCGAGCCCCGTCTTCATGATGGTATTTTGCGTCATCTTCTCGGTCGGCGTCGCCTACATTGCCTTCCGCGGGGTCGGCGGCACCACTGGCGTGAACGCCGCGATCAACATCATTCAGATCACGGCTCTGCTCATTTTCTCGGGGATGGCGATCGGGTATCGCATCAATCATCCTGAAGCAAGCAAGACGGGCTGGGCCTTATCGCTGATCAGGACGGGAACAGCAAAGCCTACAACCGCCAGCAGGCGATGCGGCCGCCCACCGCCGAGGAGAAGGCGAAGGACCCAAAGGCTCCCGACGTCGCGCTGTTCAACGACGACGGTAGCCCGAAGCTGAGCGATCAGCCCTTTGAAGTCTCCTACAAGGAGAGCGAAGCGATCACCAAGGTCCCGGACCCCAACGACGCCAACAAGCAGGTCGACGGCTTCAACTACCACACGAGCGCCGGCTCGGTCGTGGCGCCCCACGGCTTTAGCTACGTATTCGTGCAGGCCTGCGTCGCGATCCTGATCCTGGTCGGGTTCGAGTCCGTTACGGCCATGGGCGAAGAGGCGAAGAACGCGAAGCGGGACATCCCACGCGCCGTCATCCTCTCGCTCGTGATTCAAGGTGGGTTCTGCTACGCCATCGAGTACTTCGCGTCGAATTATCTATTGCATAACAACTATACCAATCAGACGGCGTCCCTCTCGTCCGCCCCGATTGGTGACCAGATGCAGATCGTGGGCGCGTGGCTGTTCGGCGGCACCCAGGCCGGCTGGTGGTTCATGATGATCCAGGCGACGACCGTCTTCCTGGCCCTGGTTGGCACTACGCTTTCCTGCATGAGCACGGGGGCTCGCGTGACCTATGCGATGGGTCGTGATGAGGAAGTCTCAAGTCACTTCGGGATGCTGCATGGCACGCGCCTAACGCCGCACCGCGCGATCTGGACCCTGGCGATCATCTCGGCGGTGATAGGTTGCTTTGCGGTGGCGTTCAACTTCTGCGGCCCGGTCGCCCAGACCCAAGCCACGCTTGACTCGCTCCCGAAGAACTTCCTTTACAAGTTCGGTCTCTTCAACCCGGACACGGCAGCAAAGATTCCACAGGGAATGCTGGTCGTCACGCTGGTCAGCAACTTCGGCACCTTCTTGCTCTACATGATGACCTGCATCACCGCGATTGTTGCCTTCCGCGAACACCACATGTTTCATGGCATCAAGCACGTCGCGGTGCCAGTGTTTGGTCTGATCGCGAACCTGTTGTGCATGGCTTTTTACGTCGTCGGCCCGAAGTTCGTCGCGGGTATGAGCCCGATGGAGCCATATTGTGCGTTGGGCGTCGTCGTAATCTGGGGCCTCTATGGCCTGATCTACTTCATGATGCGTAGCAAGAAGATGGGCAGACCGGCCATCCTCACGACCGGCTCCACCGCGACCGCCTAAGCATCGCGCTTTGGCACGCTTGCGAGCCCATCATTCCACGACGGGAGGCCACCGGAGATCCGGAGGCCTCCCGTCGTTCGTTCGCGCTTCAGTCGTCTTGTGTCGCGATCGGCGGGATCGCCCGCGGCCGCCGCTATCGAGCATCGGCCGCCGCTATCGAGCATCGTTCGCCGCTATCGCGCATCGTTCGCCGCTATCGCGCGTCGTTCGCCGCGTGCCAGGCCAGATCAAAGCGGAACGTGCGGGCCGAGGCGTCCCGGCCATTTGACGCGTTTGCGCACTCCAAGGTCTGCACGCTGGTGTCCGGGAAGCTCTCGTGAAGGGCGTGGAGGAACGCGGCGGAAGCGGGGTACGTGCCGGTCCCGGACATGCGAATCGGGAGCGAAAGGTAAATCGCATCGCGGCCGGGGGCGGTGGCGGCGCCTGGTTGCATTTCCTGAACGGTCAGACCGGCGGCGGCGGCCGCGTCGGCGAGGCGGGCGAGGCGGTCGTTGAGGGTTGACGTGGGCTGAAGCCTCACCGACAGATCGGCGACCTGCGACTCCGTCGTGGTCAGCGCCCGCTGCGTCGCCGACAGGATGAGGGCCAGATCCGCCGCCTTTTGTCGCTGGGCGTCCAGCTCGGCACGATTCGCTTCGCTTCGATCGTGGGCGGCGAGCGCGGGTCGAATGCCCAGAAGATAGCCACCGGCCGACAGCGACAGGCAGACGGCCGCCCCGACCGCGTAGATCCGCCACACGCCGGGCCCGTCTGATCGAAACTGGACGAGCTTATTCATCCTCCGCTCCCATCAAGTGCGGCCGTAGGCGCAGAGTCGGGGGTATGGCGCCGCGCGGGTGCGATCACGTCCCGAATCGTGGCCCGCTCGACGGGAGCGATCGCGGTCGGCTTTGTCCGCCCATCAACCGGGCGCGTGGAAGGGCGCGCGTTGCCGCGGTCCAACCCGGCGCTCATGGGACGGGTGGAAACGACGGCACTCGCGCGACCTTCGGTGGGCCGCGGGGCCGGGGCGGCGCCGTCGCCGAGCGCGCATTCCACACGAAAGCCCACGGCCTCGCGGCCGGCGAAAGCTTCGCGTGAAGTCTCCAGCAGCTTCACCTGGCGGAATAGCCCTGTCGCCTCGAGCCGCAGGACGAATCGGGAGACGGCCGCCTGATTGATTCCGACGCCGGCCAAGGCGACTCCCCAACCGGGATCGGCGCTGGGCGAATGATCGACATGCGCGGCAGCGGCCTTGCCGGGCGCCTTCGGGCGATCGGCCTCTTTCGCGTGGGCCGCCGGCTCGGGCGCCTTGGCCTGGGCGACGAGGCTCTTCAGAACGACTTCCGCGCCGGCCTTGTTGGCGATCAGCGCCATCAGCAAGCTCCAGTCGGGCGGGTCGGCGATCGCCTGGCTGGTGCGGAGGGTCGCCTGCATGGCGAGCAGCCGCGCCCGAGTTGATCCGATCTCCTCGCGTGTCTTTTCGGCGGCCGCCGTCGATTGGGTCAGCCGATCGGCCAGGCTCGCGTCGTACTCGCCCCACGTCCCGTGAGTCGTTGCGGCCGCCCCGACCACGAGCGTGCCATAGATCGCGCACCCGACCGCGCAGCGCGCCGTTCGGCGCGCCAGCGGCGCGCGTTCAGTCGGGCGGCGGGGATGAGGTTCACGGGCTTGGTCATGTGTCCGGTATCGCTTCAACGCTTCGGGTCATCCAGAACCTGTTACGCGCGGGGAACATCGCCAGGCCGAGCGCGGTCGTCAGCGCGGGGCTGTGGCAGATCGAAAGCAGCCCAGGCGGGCATGCGCTAAGGTCCGCTGGCGTCAACGTCGCCGCGTCGATCCCGAGCAGCACCGAGAGATGCTCCGCCAAGCCGGGGACAGTAGCCCCGCCGCCGATGATCAGGAGCCGGGTGATCGCGGTGTCCGGGTACTCGCGGGCCGCATAGGCGAACGAGGTCAGAAGTTCCTGGACAAAGGCGTCCACGTGGGTGGCCAGGACGCTGTGGGCGTCGTCCGGGAGGTCAAGCTGGCCGGCATGCACGGCTTCCGCTTCGAACTCGCCGGGAGCGCGCTGCGACAAGCCGACTTCGGTCAGCAGGTACTCGGTTACTTCATCGTCGAGACTGAGGCGCCGGGCGAGGGCGGCGCGGAGGTCGGCCATGCCGCCGTCGCTGAGGGCGCGGCTGTAGACGACGGCATCGCGGTAGACCAGTGAGAGGTTGGCCGCCGACCAGCCCAGGTCCAGCAGTGCGGTCATGCCGTTCATCCCGACAGCCGGCACGCCTGAATGGCCGGCCGTGAGGGCCGCAAGGGCCGACGCCGCCCGTGCCTGGGCGTAGGAGCGGACATCGATCGCTTCGACCAACAGGTCCACGGCCTCAAAGGCGTCGAGCAGGTGTCCGGCCGCCGCCCGCGGGTAACCGACCGCCATGACGCGCGCCCCCTTTCCGCGCGGCCCCCGGCGGCCGGCGGCGGGAGGTCGCGGCAGTCCAGCTCGAACGAATCGGGGGTGCGCCCGTGGGAGCGAGCCAGTTCCATCCGCGCGATCTGCTCAAGCGGCGCGTGGCTGGACCGCGGCGGCAACTCGAGGATCGCCTGGATCAGGCCCTCGGGCGGCGCCGCGATGACCAGCTTTCGCCCTTCAAAGCCGGATCGATACAGCACGTTCGCCAGCTCGGCCAGGTCTTCGGCCGGTAGCACCCCTGGCGCGGCGTCGGGCGACGCGGGCATGCGGTTGTCGGAGACGTCCCGGGGCTGCCGGTTAACGCCGCGGGCCCCTCGGTCGGCGGGATCGGCGGCGCGGTCCGTAGCGGCGCCGACCGGAGCGCCGGCATTCGCCATCATTCGGTCGCTCTGGCTTTCGCCCAGCGCGGATCGTAGTACCACGGCGGCCGCCGCGACTCGAAGCCCGCTGGGGCACGACTCGAGCTGAATCGCCTTGATCAGCCGCGCGCCAATATCGAGGCCGATCAGGCTGCGGCGCGACCGCCGGCCAAGCCCGCCCAGCGTCTGGAAGCGGAACATCATCGGCTCCCTTGCTGCTGCGCCATCGCCGTCAGGTCGAACAGCGGGAGGAACATGCTGATGGCGATAAAGCCGACGATCACCCCGAGCACGATCAGGATCAGCGGCTCGAGGATGCTCGTCAGCGACTTGACGATGACCTCGTTCTCCTCGTCCAGATAATCGGAAATGTTCAGGAGCAGGCTCCCCATCTGGCCGCTTTGTTCGCCGCTTCGAACGGCTTCGGCGATCGATGGATCGACCAGGTCGCTTTCGGCCAGCGTAGCGCTGACCGACGAGCCGCGCATCACCGCCTGTTCCGCGCGGCCGATCAGCTCCACGAAGTGCGAATTGTTGACCGTCCCCCGGCAGAGGGTCAGGGCCTCCATCAGGGGTACGCGGCCGTTGATCAGCACCCCCAGCACACGCGTCAGCCGCGCCGTACAGAAGCTGCGGACGATCGACCGCGTGAAGGGGAGGGCGAGCAAGAGCGTGTCGAGTGAGCGTCGCCCTCGCGCCGTCGCCAGCCACGCCCGGCCGCCGAGCCCCAGGCCGATCGCCACGACCGGCAGGCCGAACCAATACCGGCACAGAACGTCGGAGACGGCGACCAGGAGCCTGGTCGAAGGCGGAAGCGGGACGTCGAGGGTGGCGAACAACCCGGTGAACTGCGGAAGGACGAAGACCAGCATCGTGATCAGGACGCCCACGGCGATGACGATCAGAAGGGCGGGGTAGATCAGCGCCCCGATCACGGCCGACCGCACCTGCACCTGCTTGCGGGTGAGCGTCGCGAGGCGGTCGAGCATTTCGTCGAAGCTTCCGCCCCCTTCGCCCGCGGCGATCAGGCTGCGGCAGACGGCGTCGAAAATGTCCGGCCGCCGCTCCATCGCGTCGGAGAGCGTCGCCCCTTCCTCCACGCGCGCCCGCAGCGCGCAGACAACGTCATGCCAGCCGGGGTCCTTCGCCTGACGCTCGAGCGCCCCAAGCGCCTCGACCAGCGGTGTGCCCGAAGAGACCAGGACCGAAAGCTGCCGCGTGAACATCGAGAGGTTCTTGAGGCGGCGGCCCTTTCCCATCCGTGGCCCGGCGCCCGGGCGCGTCTCTTTAACCGGCCTCCGGGGCCCGGCTTCGCGCGGCGGCCGCCCGTACGCGGGGGAGCATCCGCGGGCCTCACTTCGGCGACAAAAAGGCCCTGACGCCGGAGCGCCTCGACGGCCTCGTCCGGGCCGGCCGCGTCCGTCAGCCCGTTGACAGGCTTCCCGGCCAGATCAAATGCCTGGTAGGCGAGCTTCATGCCACCTCCCGGCCGGGCCCGGCGCGGCGGCAGCGCCTTCAGCCGGCGCGGCGGCGATGGCGCCGAGAGGCTTTGGCGGGGCGTTGACCTCGCCATCTTCGTTGTGCGTGACGCGGAGGACTTCGTCCAAACTGCTGCGGCCGTCGAGGGCGGCCGCCACGCCTTCCTCGCGCAGGGCCTTGCCACCTTGTCGGCGGAATTCGGCCCGAAGGTCGTGACTGGCGGTCCCCGCGTGGATCATGCGGCGGATCGGCGGGTTGACCTCCATGACTTCGTAAATCCCGAAGCGGCCGAGGAAGCCGCTGTCGTGGCATTGCTGGCATCCCGCTCCTTTGCGGAACGCCCGCCCGACCCGGTCAGACAGGCCCGCGTCGCGCAGTTCGTGGTCGGTGGGGTAGTACTTGGTGGCGCACCCGGGGCAGATGGTGCGCGCCAGCCGCTGGGCCACCACGCCGTTCAGGGCGCTGGAGAGCAGGTACGACTCGATGTTCATGTCGAGGAGCCGGGCGACAGCCCCGGCCGCGTCGTTGGTATGGAGCGTGGCCAGCACCAGGTGGCCCGTCAGGGCGGCCTGCACGGCGACGCGGGCGGTCTCCTCATCGCGAATTTCGCCGACCATGATGACGTCGGGGTCCTGGCGCAGAATGCTCCGCAGCGCCTTGGCGAACGTCAGCCCGACGGCCTCGTGAACGTGGGTTTGGTTGACCAGGTCAAGCTGGTACTCCACCGGGTCTTCGATGGTCACGATGTTCATCTCCGGGCTGCGGACCAGGTCCAGCGCGGAGTAGAGCGTTGTCGTCTTGCCGCTGCCGGTCGGCCCGGTGACCAGCACCAGGCCGTGCGGCTGGTCGAGCATGCGTTTGAACGCGGCCAGGGCTTCGGCGCGGAACCCCAGGTCCTCGAGCTTCACGCTGCAGGTTCGCCTTATCCAGGATCCGGAGCACCAGCTTCTCGCCCAGCAGGGTGGGCATCGAGCTGACGCGAAGATCGATCTCGCGCCCTTCAGCGACGATGTGGACGCGCCCCTCCTGGGGCAGACGCTTCTCGGCGATGTCCATCTTCCCGATCACTTTGACCCGGCTGATGATCGCGGCGTGCATGCCCGGCGGGGGCTTCATCAGGTCGCGAAGGACGCCGTCAATCCGATAGCGGATGCGCGTCCCCTTCTTGTCCGGCTCGATGTGGATGTCGCTCGCCTTATCGCGGACGGCCGTCAGGAGCGCGACGTTCACCAGGTTGATGATCGGGCTTCCGGCGACCATCTTGTCCAGGTCGGTCGCCGGGCCTTCGTCGACGCTTTCGCGATCGACGACTTCAACATCCGAGTCCGCCAGCGTGGAGAGGAACGCGTCCACGCTCGCCTCGCCCGACGCATACTTCTTGATGTACTCCTTGATGTTCCCCTCGAGCGCCAGGACGGGGCGGATGCGGCACCCCGTCAACTGGCGCAGGCGGTCGATCTTGGGCAGGTTCTGCGGGTCGGTCATGGCGACCGTCAGCGTGCCGTGAACCCGGAACATCGGCATGGCAAGCAGGCGCTCGGCCTCCTCCGCGCCGATCAGCTTGAACAGCGGCGGGTCGATCAGGCCGTGGCGGAGCTGGCATCCCTTCACCCCGAGTGTCCGCGCCAGCAGGTTGACGAGATGGGCGCCGCTGATCACCCCCTGTTCGACAAGCATCTCGCCGAGCATGCGGCCGGAGGATCGCTGCTCGGCCAGGGCGCGCGAAAGCTGCTCGGGCGAGAGGACTCCCTCCTGCACGAGCGTCTCGCCAATGCGAAGTTTTTTTGGACGGCCGATCACGTGCGCTCCAACCGCCGCGGCCAACGTCACAGGAAACTGCGGACGGCGGTGTTCGGGTCCTCAAAATGGTCAAAAAGGCTCGTCAGGTCGGTCAGTTCCATCACTTCCCGCACCGTCTTGTTCGCCGCGCACAGGCGCAGCACCTGGCCCGATTTGCCCAGCTCCTCGGTCAACTCCGCCATCGCCTCCAGGGCCGCGCTGTCGAGGAACGGCACGGTGGAGAGGTCGATCACAAAGCGGCCGAGGCTCGACTCCATCGCCTGCAGGACCCGCTGCTTGAACGTCGAAACGTCCGCGCCGACGAGCGCCCCTTCGGGCTTCAGCACCAGCACCGCCCCCTGACGCTGTTCGTAAATCTTCATCGCGCTTCACGCTCCGGGGCTTTCATGGGTGCGGGGCACACGTTCAAGCCGCCGCCTTCAACGGCAGCGAGACGGTAAACGTGCTCCCCTTGTCCAGTTGCGAGTCAACCGTGACGTCGCCGCCGTGCAGGCGGGCGACCTCGCGCGCCAGCGTCAGCCCCAGCCCGGTGCCGGTGATGCGCTCGACCCGCGGGTCCTTCGCGCGGTAGAAGCGCTCGAACACCCGGTCCTGTTCCTGTTCGCTGATCCCGATGCCCGTGTCCTGGACGGCGACACGGACCTGTGTCGCGTCCACTTCGACGCTCACGGTCACCTGGCCGCCGCTTGGCGTGTACTTCAGGGCGTTGCCGATCAGGTTGTGGATGGCGAGGACCACCTTGTCACGGTCGCCGGTGAAGATCGGGAACTTGGGGGGCAGCTTGAAGTTGAGGGCGATCTTCTTGTCCCGCGCCGGCTCCCGGAAATCCTCGACCAGCTCCGCGAAGAGGGCGTCCAGCCGTACGTCGTCGAAGTGCGCTGTGAACGAGCCCGCCTCGATCTCGGCGACCGAGAGCATCTCGCCGACGATCCGCTCGAGCCGGCGCGTCTCGCCGTTGATGACGTTCAGGCACTTGGCCCGGGTGGCGGGGTCGTTCTCCCCTTCGTCGATCGCGGTTTCGACGTAGAGGCGGATGTTGGTCAGCGGCGTACGCAGCTCGTGGGTGGCCTGGGCGACGAAGTTGTGGCGGGCCTCTTCGGCGGCGCGCTGCTGGGTAATGTCCTCAATGATGACCATCGCGCTGGCCGAGTCTTCGCGGCGGACCGGGCGGATGCTGAATCGCAGGACGCCGTTCCCACCCTGGCCGCCCGACTCCGCTCCTTCAACGTCGATTGAAATGCGCCGCCGAACCGATCCGCTCGCCACCCCGCGGACGGCTTCGACCACGTTCGCGACTTGCAGGAACTTGCCGATATCGGCGCCGGCGAGTTGCTTGCGATCGGCGTGCAGGAACGCGGCCGCCGCGCCGTTCGCGTATTTGATGCTGTGTCGCTCGTCCACGAGCAGGAGCCCCTGGCTCATCGCGTCACAGGCGGCCTCCAGGTCCCCTTTGCCCTGGCGGCGGCGCCCGGCGCCGCGCGGGCGCGATCGGCGATTGACTGCTTGCGGCCGCGTTCACGCTCGGCGATCAGTTCGTTCCAGGCCATCGCCTCGGGGCCAAGCCCCGGGCTTAGCAGCAAAGTAGCATCCGATCCAACCCGCGCATCGGCCGGCCCCGTGGATGTCGCCAGCTCCAACAGCGCTTCGCGGATCGCACCGACGGCTTTCAATCGTGTTCGGGCGCGGCGGTAGACCAGGAGCAGGGCGAGCATCGCCGTCGCGCCAATCACGCCGACGCCGCTCTGCGCCTCCCAGTACGTCCCGATCGGTTGCGGGGGCGCCGCGGTGGCGAGCAGTGTCGCCGGCCCGTGGCCGGCGATGTTCAGCGGCAGGGTGATTGACGGCGCGTATTCACCCGGGGCTTCGGGCGACTCGATCTCCGAGCGGCCGCTGGGCCAGTGGTCGGGCAGGCGCGGGCTTGTCACCTGCTTCCAGTCGATCGCGGCGACGACCTGGCCATCGGGGAGCTGAACCCTGCACTCGGCTAGGCCGCAGTTGGGCCCGGTCTCGATCAGCAGGCGCTGGACGGCCGACAGGTCGCCCTGCGCCAGCAGGGCTTCGGCGCTGCGGCCGATGAGTTGGGTGACGGCGGTGAACTGCGTCTCCCGCGCCGCGGTCGACGCCGCTTGCTGGGTTCGCATGACCCAGCCGCCCGAGGCGGCCATCGCACTGAGAAGAATGGCCGCCAGTGCGATCCCGATCGACGCGACAGACGATTCCCCCCGCACCATCGTCTTGCGAAAAAGGCCGCTTGCGCGTTGCCCCGAGGCTTCGCTTTTCGCGGCGTCGGAATGGGCCGCGTCGTCCCCGGGATCGGCGACGGGGAAAGGCTTGATGCTGTTCTGCTCCGCCTGCAATGCATCTCCTGACGAGGCGCCGGCCCGGCGCGAATCCCGCGGCCTTATCGGGCGTCGGACGGCTTGCGCCCGTGTACGGACGTTCCTCTGGCGCGGACGGCGGTATGAGAGGTATCGGTCATCCAGTCTGGCACTTGACCGCTCGGCCGCGATGTTGGCCGGGCTTGGCGTCTATCCGGTTGAATTGCGCGGGGTTACGCCCCTGGTTCCCCGCTGTGCCGGGTGTGACCGTCTTTTGTGGTGGTATCCGGCCAAAACGTAGGGCGTGGTTCACCACGCCCTGCGACTGTTTTATCGCCTCCCTCCAAAACGAGGTGTCGCCACAAAAGACCGCCACACCCGCTGTGCCGAATTCGGCTCTGAACGTCTTGGGCCAAAGCAGACAGCGGCTAGAATCGGGGTGTGAAGATCGGCCCGATCCAACTCCCGATTCCTTTTTCGCAAGCGGGGCTCGCCGGTTACAGCGACCGCGCGATGCGTCTCGTCGCGCGCCGGCGCGGCTGCCCCTATGCGGTGACCGAAGCGTTATTGGACGTGATCCTTCTTTCCGGCGGGCAGGGGCTCAAAAAGAGCATCGATATCAACGACGAAGACCACCCGGTCGCCGGCCAGATCATTGGCAGCGAGCCGGAGGCGATGGCCCGATCGGCCGCCGTGCTGGCGGGGTTCGGGTACGACGTGATTGACCTGAACTTCGCCTGCCCGGTGAAGAAGGTGAAGAACAAGGCGCGCGGCGGCCACATGTTGCAGGACGTGCCGCGCGCGATCGACATCATCAAGGCGGCGCGCGACGCCGTCCCGGCCGGCGTGCCGACCACGATCAGCCTGCGCCGCGCGTTCGACGACGGTCCCGAGGCGGAGGATCGCTTCTACCAGATCGCCGACACCGCGTGGGCGAACGGCTATTCAGCTATTCGAGTTCATGCCCGGACGGTTGAGCAGAAGTACCAGGGGCGCGCCGACTGGTCGTTCCTCGCCGAGGTCAAACGCCGATACCCCGGTCGGACGATCTTCGGCAGCGGCGATGTCTTTACGGCGGAAGATGCGGTCCGCATGCTCCGGGAGACGGGCGTCGATGTGGTCTGGATCGCGCGCGGCGCGATCGGCAACCCGTGGGTCTTTCGCCAGGCGGCCGCTCTGCTCGCCGGCGCGGTTGAGACGATCCGCCCGCCGACGATCTTCGAGCAGCGCCAGGCGCTGGCCGAGCATTTTTCCATCGCCATGCAGATCCATGGCGAACAGCTCGCCGGGCGGCGGATGCGGAAAATGGGGATCAAGTACAATCGCTTCCATCCGGATGCCGCGAAGGTGAAGGCCGACTTCATCAACGTCCGGAGCCTGCGGGAGTGGACGGCGGTACTGGACCGGTGGTACGCCGATGACGGCCCGGGCGTCTGGCCCGACCCCCGCGCCGCCGACGAAGTGAACGAAGCGGCCGACTTGCAATCCTGCGGCATTCAAGGCGGCTGAACAGAAGTGGCCGGAGTTGGGGTTTTCACATGCATTCAAAGGCGCCATCACGGAATCGACTGGCGAAAGTGCTGCCCGAAGAGTGGCGGAAGATGCTCGTCGCCAGCGGCGTCCCCAAGCGAAAGTACACCGCGGTCTGCAAGGCGACGCTCTCCGACGGCCGCATGATCGAGGAGCTGATCGTGGAAGAGGGCTGGATCATCGCGCTCGACAAGAGCGGCCTGGGCGGCATCTTCGAGCGCCGGATCGACTTCGACCCGCGCACGATCACGGAGCTGGAGATTCTTCAGGTGATTTGAGGCCGTAGCTTGACGAGAAAGGTCTGCGATGGACGGCACAAATGTCCCCGCGGCCGCATCTTCGCAACCGGCGAAACATGGCGGCACTGACGAAATAGTTCCCTACGAAGCGGCCATGGCGCGCGATCCGAGGCTGGCGTTGAGCGAAGGCAGCCTGTTTTTTGAAGGTCAAGGGAAGGTCCAGGAGGCCTTTCGAAACATCACGGCTCGACTTCGGGAAATCGGCGTTGACTACGCCGTCGTCGGAGGCATGGCGCTGCTCCAGCATGGCTACCGCCGATACACGGAAGACGTCGATCTTCTGGTAACGAATGAAGGGCTAAAGCGAATTCACGCGGAATTGGTGGGCCTGGGCTACGTTCGAGCTTTCAAGAACAGCAAGACTCTAGAGATGCCGCACTGGGCGTCAAGATTGAATTCCTGCTCACCGGAGGATATCCCGGTGACGGCAAACCAAAGCCCGTATCCTTCCCTGACCCAATCGACGCCGGTATCGAGCTTGACGGAATTCGTTACGTCAACCTGGAAGTCCTCATTGAGTTGAAGCTCGCATCGGGATTGTCGAGCCCGGGTCGGGTGAGAGATTTGGCCGATGTGTTGGAATTGATTAAAGCCCTGAACCTCGGCAAAGAGTTCGCCGAGCGGATCAACCCGCATGTCAGAGAGAAGTACATCGACTTATGGAAGTCGGCTCGCCGTCGTTTTGTAACCCTTTGGCGGAACAAATGGCTCACAGCGAAGGCGACGACGCTCGGAGAAATGGTCGCAGCCCTACGGGCGACCGCCAACGAGCTGGAGGCGATGCGCTGTGACGGCGTGACCCTCGATTCGGGCGGTGGCACGGAGGATGATTACGCCCAGCTCACGACGTCCGACCCGAAGATCGCGGAGAAGTACGGCATGGTGGACGAAGTCGAATTCTGGGGCTCGGAAGACGACGACGACAACCCGCCGCCTGGCGACGATGCCGTTTCGCCTATCTCTTCACTACCGAAAGAACGCTTCCGGCCGCCGCTGTAAAGCGTCCTGAACGCGGATCACATGGTTTGGCATGAAAGGCGTGGGAAGGGCGGCCGGGTGGTGCCATTCCAGCGCCTGGGTTTCGGCGCACAACGCGGTGGCGCCGCCGATGATCCGGCACTCGAAAAGGTTGCTCACGAACTGGATGACGTTGCCATCGGCGTACCGCACCGTCGTGAGCGCAGGTTCGGAATAGACGCCGATCAGGCGGATCGGCTCCACGTCGTACCCGGTCTCCTCGCGCACCTCCCGAACGACGGCCTGTGCGATCGACTCGCCGACTTCGACCGACCCGCCGGGCAGCCCCCAAATCCCGTTGTCCGTGCGAAGCTGCAGCAGAAGGCGGCCGGCGGCGTCGAAGATCACCGCGGAGGCTCCGGGATGGAGACGTACCGAGCCAGCGGGAGGGACTGTCGGCGGCATCGGGAAGACCTCGGAGTAGGGGGGCCTACGGGCACTGCCTGGGAACGCCCGACATCCTCGTCGGCCCTTCGCGTCCCGCCGACGAGGACGTCGGCGTTCCCAGATTCGGCGTTCCGCAATGGCGAACGCCAGGGGCACACCCGGTCGCGCAGGTCGTTTCGCGGATCAGCCGCCCGTTCGACGGGGCACGCCGGTCCGATTCACGTCGGCTCCGAAGGTCTGGTTGCGAACGTTCTGGGATCCGCCGAAGCCCTGCGGCCGCCTCTTCGTGTCGGTGGGCAAGCCGTGTGCGCCGGTGAGGCCGGTGGAGGGCTTATTTAAGCCCTGCTTCATCTGCTTGAACGCGCCGCTTTCGGGCTTTCCCGTCGCCTTGCCGGCGGCCGCGAGCGACTCGCGATTCACCAGCATGGTGGCGGCCGCGCGGGCAGCCAAATTCGTGTCAACAAGGGGTATGGCCGGTGTGACGGGAGCCTTGGGCGTCGCCGGCGTCGCCGCGGGCGCCGCAGCCTCGACCTTCGCGACTTTCTTGGCTCCGCCCGCCTTCTTCCCCTTCGCCGCGGGTGCGACCTCGGGTGGGGCGGCCGCCTTGGGCGTGCCAGCTTTTTCCGGCGCGGCGGGAACCGGTGCGGGCGTCACGGCCAATACCGGAGCGGCAGGGGTTGGAGCGGCAGGCGCCGCGATCGCTGGTGCCGCTTCAGGTTCCGCCGCCTTGGGGTTCGACTTCTTTGCTTTTGCCATAACTGGTTGAGCCTCCGTGACATGAAATCATACGGCGGCAATCCTCGTCGCGGAAGGGCGTTCGCGACAAACATTCGAAAGCAGGTGTGAGCAGCGTCAGTTGCAATACGCTCCCGCGGGAGGCGTCGAAGGGACTGCTTTCGCCGGGTGCCATGTCCCGGGCCTGCGCGGGCATGCCTTCAGCCTGCTGACGAGGCTGCACATCTGATCCCGCCCAGCCAGTGTGCGGGATCACCCCCATGCGGATTTCCCGCCAAGCACGCGAATCGATTCAGCCCGCGAGGCTGGCGGGCGTCCCAAGCAGGTTCTGCTCTAGCGGCCGCGGTTGTCGGTTTGCCCAAAGGCGCCGGGATCGTCAATCCATTCTCAGGTCCGCCGGCTTCACGCCGTGCTTGAAGGCGTTGAAGCCGAAGGCGCTCGGCGTGTATGGGCCGACGAGCTCGACGTCCGCACGATCGGGGACTTTCATCTCGAGCAGGGAATAAGCGGCGTTGACAAGGAGGCGGCGCAGCGGCTCGTTCACGAGATCGGTCGCCCCTCCCATGGTGGTGGCAAAGGCTTTGCCCGGCTTGCCTTCAGGAAGCTGGTAGCTTTTGGTCCAGGCGACGACCATCATCGGGTCGTTCTTTTTGTCATCGGGCTTGGCGACGTCGGTCGGCCGCATGCCGAAAAAGGGGTCTTTGGGGTCGGCCGGGCCGCTTCGCACGCAGACCTGCCCGAGCAGCAACGGCTTTGAATCGCCCGGCAGTGGGACGCGGACGCCGTAGACGTCGGTCGGCCCCCAGATTTCGCCATCTTTGATGCCGTTGAGCAGCGGGCTTTCGTTCGCGCCCGCGGCGAACACCGCGCGGGTGGACTCGCTCTTGTGGGCGCCATGGTGGCTGATCCATTTTTCACCTAGAACGAGGCGCCCGAAGCCGTCCTGCCACTCCTTCTTCTGCTTACCGGAATAGCCGTTGTTGTAGTGCTCGTAATCGCCTTTGATGCCGTTGAACGCGTGGGTCGCCGTCCGAAGGCCGATGACCGGCTTGCCCGCTTTCAAGTAATCGTCAACGTGCTTCATCTGGTCGTCGGGCAACGCCCGGAAGCGAGTTAGGATGATCATGAGGTCGGCCGAATCCAGCGCCTCCAGCCCAGGGATGTTGCGCGTGTTGTTCGGGTCGATCTCGCCCGTCGCCGGATCGATGGCGAAGAGGACGGTGCATTTGAACCCGTGCCGTTTGGCGAGAATCTTCGCCAGTTGGGGCAGGCATTCCTCAGAGCGATATTCCTCATCGCCGGAGATCAACACGATGCTCTTGCCCTTGCCAGGCCCATCGCCGCCGGGGAAGACGATGAACTGTTGCGATTCGCCGGCCGCCGGCGCGTTGGCCGCGGCCGCCCAGCCGCTCATGCTCGACAATGCGATCGCGAGAATTGTTCCAGAGAGCAGGCCGTGTAGCTTGAAAGGCATGGGCTCCTCACAGAAAACAAGGGTCATTGATCGAATGCCGCCGGCGCATCGGGCGCGCCCGGAATCGGGCAGTCGCTCGACTCGGCGTCTGGGCGACTTAGCCGCCGGTGGTTAACGCCGCGACGTTAAACGTGCGATCGTCACACAAGATGGTCGCGCCCTCTCCCGCGTTGACGCTACCGCGAGAGCGGCCGCTTGTTGTCACTGCTCAATCCGGCAAGGCTTCGACCGCGTGGCTCTCCTTCAACCATCGTGAAGACGAACGCGGTAAAGCGGCACGATCGCGTCAATCCGCCGGGCCCTCCGCGGCGATGACCTGCTTCCACCGACGGGGCACTCCGTCGTACGCAAGTCGATACGTCTGCTCCAGTGGAAGGCTGACGTACCAGTCCGGGTCGTAAAACAATGGGATTGGAGGCAGCGGCGAGCCGATCGCGAACGGCTCGGCGTAACACTGAATCTTGTCTGAGACGCGGAATGACGCGGCCGAGAGGGGCTCCGCCGCCGGCCACGTCAGGCCTTCTCCTCCGACCGCTTCCCATACCGCACTCGCCAACCCGCCCGGTCCCGACGCCCGCGGCCGGAACAGTTCCACAACGACCAGGTGATAGCCGCATTGAAGCGCGGCGACTGCTTTGTCAACGAACCGCTTCACCGATTGAGCGCGGTCCTGATTCCCCGGCGACGCGATCTCGATCAACGCGACGATTCGATCATTCGTCGCGTGACGGATCGTGACCGTTCGCCGTTTGAGCGCATAGAGCGCGTCATCGTCAACTTCCCCGATTAGCCGCGCCGCCGGTCGAGCGGTGGCGAGAGCCGTGCCTCCATCCGGATGGGCTGAATCCGAAGGATCGTAGCGGGCGGCCGTCGCGTCACGGCGTTCGAGCGTGAGGAGATCGGGCTCAAATTCAGCGGCCCTTTGCTCCGCCATGGCGTAATAGTCGGAGGGAAGGAGCCCGCCATTCAAAGCCCGCCTCAGTTCGGCGATCCACGCGAGATGGAAGTCGTGGAATGTCCCGGCAGTGACGCGTTTCCAATCGTGGACCGGCATGATGGAAGAGTATAGCGAAAGGGGAGAGCGACGGCCGCGACGATGTGGCGCCGCGCCCGGCTCGGTCGGCGCCGAACGATATCCGCCGCCACGCGTTGATACGATCCGGTCGGGGCGATTGTGGGATGAACCGCGCGATGCGTCCGTTTGACGGGGTCGCGTGGCCCTGCTAAGCTCCCCTCCTTTCCCTCGTGAGAACGAGTGAAATGGATAGGAGCGGCTTCGGCGGGGGCCTCCTCCCGTGTGGAAGGCGCCAATCGGGCCGGTGTCGTCGCTTGAGACGTCACCCGATGTGGCTGTTCAAGGCAGCGGAGCCGCGCTTTCGGGCTCGACGATCAGAGGGATACAACCATGCGTGCCAGCGAAGTTCGTAAGGGTCAGGCGGTCATGATGGACGGGAAACTGTTCGTCGTCACCGGCGCCGACCACAACACCCCCGGTAACCTGCGGGCAAAGGTCCAGTTCAAGCTCCGCGACGTGGTCAAGGGGACGATCCAGGACAAGCGCGTTGGCGCCACGGACGACATCGAAACAGCCACCCTCGATCGCCGCACCGTCGAGTACCTCTATTCGGACAACGAAGGCCATGTCCTGATGGACACCGAGACCTACGACCAGACCACCATCCCCAAGGAAGTCTTCGGCAACGACATACTCTATCTCAAGCCGAACACCCAGTTGATGGCGATGTTCCACGAAGGCAAGGTCGTCAGCTACGAACTGCCGGCGATGGTCGAGCTGAAGGTCACCGACACGCCGCCCGGCATCAAGGGCGCTACGGCCACCAACCAGCAGAAGGACGCGACGCTGGAAACCGGCCTGAAGACCCGCGTGCCGCCGTTCATCGAAATCGGTGAGGTCATCCGCGTGAATACGGAAAGCGGCCAGTACCTAAGCCGCGCCTGATCCACCGAACGCGTGCGATCGATGGTAAAACAGAAGCCCTCGGGACCGTTGTCCCGAGGGCTTTGTCATTGGTTGAGTGCCTGTCGTGACCGTGCGACCGGGAAACAGGCCGCGATCGGCGAGCCTCAGGAGATCAGTTGTTCCTGGATTCGGGCGGCCGCTTCCTGGGTTACGAGTTGCGACGCCGCGGAAGCCTCCGCGTCGCTTTGGCGAGCCTGCTTGTCGCGATCGAGGCCTTCCTTCAGCGGGACGAGGATCGCCACAATCTCGCTGAGGATGCGGATCTGAGACATCGTGGCGTCGATCCGGTGGACGATTTCCTTTGGATAGAAGTCAAGCGTCGGGCGCGTCTCCTTCTCGAAGACCTCCATCCGCTTGTTGATGACGGCGTCGCTGGCGTCGTCGATCCGGTTCTCCTTCAACGCGCGCGGCGGAGCCGCTCGATCATCTTCGCCTTCTCGGCGCGGAGGTAGATGATCGCATCCACCTGGATCGTCTCCTTCAGCAGTTCGGCCTGCTTCACGTTCCGCGGGATCCCGTCGAGGACAAGGAACTCGGATTCCGGATGAAACTGATTGACGTATTCCATCCCCCGGATGAACTGCTGCCAGAGGCTGATCGTGAACTCATCCGGGACAAGCTCGCCCCGCCCGGCATACTCCCAAAACTTGCGGCCGGTCTCACTGGAGAGGTCGAGCGAACGAAAGATGTCACCCGTCGAGTTGTGATGGAACCCGGGGATCTGCCCGATGATCTTCCCTTGCGTCCCCTTGCCGCTGCCCGGGAGCGCCGAAAAGTAAGATCGTACGATAACGCTTGGGCTCGCTCATTCGCGGGGATTCTAGGCCGTTTCGGGCCGAATGGAAGCGAAATCAGGTCTGTGCGACAGTTCGCCACGCAGTGGCGATTCACGGTACGCCGGCCACGCCGGCTGTGCCGGCCGCCCGTCATAAGAACCATACGATTCGCAGACGAGCGGGGCGCTCTCGCTCTGACGCCCACCAACGCTAATTATCGGACGCGGCGCCGACCTGGTGGACCGTTCAAAGCAAGATCGCGCGGGCGCTGCGATAGGGTCCGACGTGCCCGGCGCCCTCACGGCGGGCCTTGTCAGCGGCCGACAACACCGCCGGTGGCGGACCGGCCGCACTTATGCGCGGGCCGTTACCCGCTGATTTCGTCGGAACAAGCCATCAGGCCTCATCTTTCTCCCGCAGCTTGGCCAGAACGGTCAGGTCTTCCAGCGTCGTTGTGTCACCTTTCACCTCGCCACCCGCCGCGACCTCTTTGAGAAGCCGCCGCATGATCTTTCCGCTGCGGGTCTTGGGGAGCGATTCGGTGAAGCGAATCTGGTCCGGCTGGGCCAAGGCCCCGATCTGCCCGCGGACCCACTGGGTCAACTCCTTTTTCAGGGTCTCGGTCGGCTCGCGATTGCTCTCCAGCGTGACGAAGGCGGCGATCCCCTGCCCCTTCATCTCGTGGGGGACGCCGACAACGGCGGCCTCGGCCACCGCCGGGTGCGCGACCAGCGCGCTTTCAATCTCCATCGTCCCCAGGCGATGGCCGGAAACGTTGATCACGTCGTCCACGCGCCCCATGATCCAGAAATAGCCGTCCTCATCGCGACGCGCTCCGTCGCCCGTGAAGTAGCATCCGGGAACATCGCTCCAATACTGCTTCTGATACCGCTCGGGGTCATTGAAGATGCCCCGCAGCATCGAAGGCCATGGCTTGCGAATGACGAGCAGGCCGCCCTGGTTCGGGCCGAGCTCTTTGCCCGTGCGATCCACCACGGCCGCGTCCACCCCGAAGAACGGGAGCGTCGCCGTGCCGGGCTTGGTTGGCGTGACGCCCGGCAGCGGCGTGATCATGTGCATGCCGGTCTCGGTCTGCCACCAGGTGTCGGCGATCGGGCAGCGGCCGTGACCGATGACCTCGTGATACCACATCCAGGCTTCGGGGTTGATCGGCTCGCCTACCGTGCCGAGCAGTCGCAGCGATCGCAGGTCGTAGCGATCCGGGAATTCGCGCCCGGCCTTCATAAACGCGCGGATCGCGGTCGGCGCGGTGTAGAAGATCGACACCCGGTGACGATCGATGATCGACCAGAACCGGCCAAAATCCGGGAAGTTCGGGGCGCCTTCGTACATGAGGGTCGTCGCGCCGTTGGAGAGCGGCCCGTACACCATGTAACTGTGCCCGGTGATCCAGCCAACATCGGCCGTACACCAGTAGACATCTTCGTCGCGCATGTCGAAGACGTATTTGCACGTCAGGTACGTGCCGAGCATATACCCGCCGGTGGTGTGAAGGATGCCCTTCGGCTTGCCGGTGGAACCGCTGGTGTAAAGCACGAAAAGAGTGTCTTCGGCATCCATCTGCTCGGCGGGGCACTCGGTGCTCTGGTCGCGAACCAGTTCATGCCACCAGACGTCGCGCCCCGCGGTCCAGTTCAGCGCCGTCGCCGAGGCGACCCCGTCGGTCACCGGCGTGCCGACCCGCTGAAGGACGACCACTTTCTTGACGCGGTCCGTCCGCTTCAGCGCCTCATCGACGTTCTGCTTGAGCGGGACGACCGTCCCCCGGCGAAAGCCGCCGTCGGCGGTGATGATGATTGAGCTCTGCGCGTCCTCGACGCGATCGGCGATGGCCTGGCTGCTGAACCCGCCGAAGATCACCGAGTGCGGGGCCCCGATGCGGGCGCACGCGAGCATGGCGATCATGGCCTCGGGCACCATCGGCATGTAGATCGTAACCCGGTCCCCTTTTTGAACGCCCAGCGACTTCAGGCCATTGGCGAAGCGGCAGACCTCGTCCTTCAGGTGCCGGAAGGTGATGCGATGGATCGAGCCGCCGCTGCCGGGGCGGCCGCTCTCAGGCTCGCCTTCCCAGAGGATGGCGGCCTTGTCGCCCCGACCCAGCTCGATCTGATAATCGAGGCAGTTGTAGGCGACGTTCGTCTTCCCGCCGACGAACCATTTCGCGTCGGGCAGGTTCCAGTCGAGCACCTTGTCCCACTTCTTGAACCAGAAGAGCTCTTCGGCCGCCCGGCCCCAGAACTGTTCGGGGTGGTCGATCGACTCGCGGTAGAGCGAGTCATATTCGGCGCGGGAGCCGATGCGGGCGGAGGCGGCAAAGGCGGCCGGCGGGTCGAACTTCCGTCGCTCGTTGAGCGTCGATTCAATGGCCGCGAAGGTTTCCGCCGGCGGGGGAGCCCCGCCCGCCGGGGCCGGGTGCGCCTCGATCGCGGTGTGCGGCGCGTGCGGGGCGTGCGGGGCGTGCGTGAACGGTGTCTGCTCAGCCTTGTCTGCCTGTTCGGACATGTGAGGCGACCTCCATTACGTCGGTTCGGCGAGGCGGGTCGAGCGGGCGGGCACCCGCCGCAACCACTGAATCCGACGTGAGTATAGCGGCGGTGCGCGGTTTTGCGATTTGCGGCGGCGTGCGCCCGAGGGAACATCATCGCACGAACGATCCATCGGCGGAGGTGCGGCCCGGGGCATTGGTCGGCCGATAGTCAACAGAGAGCCAGCGTGGGCACGTGGAGAAACGCCAGCGGTTCTCCCCGCCCCCGGAGGACGGGCCGAGCCTCGTTTGCTCGCAGGCGTTCGCCGAACGGATGTAGGGCGGGGTGACCGCGCCGCATCACGTCGTGGCGTGGTGAACCTACATTTTTGGCTGATGCACGTGCCGCAATCGAACGAAGCGGGCCGGTCGTTTATACTTCTAAGAGCCGATCGCGGCCGGTCCTGTTCTGGAGACCATCATGAACCCAGCCCGCGCTTTGGCCCTTGGCCTGATCTTCGTTCTGTCGCTTGCTTCTGGCGTTTCGGCCCAGGCCACGCGGCCGACCACGCGCCCCGCCGGCACGCCTTCCCCCAAGTCGCTCACCGCCGACGAGATGCTGGGCCAGATGCTCAAGCCCGGTGCGGCCGCGCCAAAGGTGCTTCAACCCAGCGTTGACGCGCCGATGGTCGATCGCACCAGCGGGGCTGGCTCGGTCAAGCCGGCGGCCCCGACTGTCGCGCTGACGCGGGAGGGGACCTACCTGGCCGACCGCCTCGGCCGCCTGACCCATCCCGCCGATGGCTCCCAGGCGGAGTTTGTCTTCGAAGCCGACGGCAAGACCATGCACGACCCCCCGGTCATCATCCTCCCTAGCCTCAAGCTGATGGCGATGGAGAGCGCCGTCAGCGGCGCCAGCCGCGACCTAAAGTTCCGAATCTCCGGCTCCATCACCGAATATCGCGGCCGCAACTACATCCTGCTGGAAAAGGTCGTCGTTGTCCCGGATGTCGTCCAGCAGTTCTGAGCGCGGAAAACAGTAGCAGGCACACTCCCTGTGCCGTCCACGCCTTCATGTCCTGCGGCGATTGCAACGGCACACGGAGTGTGCCTGCTACTTTGCTCGCTTTACTTTCCTTTCGCGTCTCTAAGAGCCGCGGTCAGCCATCCTTCCTTGGCAGGCACCGGCGGGCCGGACGGACGGCGGGGTGCGGGCGAAGGCCGGGTCGGCCCGCCCTTGACGGGCGACGACGCACCGGGCGAGGACGCTTCGGGCGACATCGCACCGGGCGACATCGCACCGGGCGGCCGTGCGCCGGGCGCGGCGGCGGCCGCCGGGCGCGGTGCGGCGGCGGTCGGCCCCTTCTTCATCGAGAGCCCGATTCGCTTTCGCGCCAGGTCAACCTCCATCACCGTCACTTCCACCCGCTGCTGCACCTTCACAACTTCGCTGGGGTCTTTCACGAACCGGTCGGCGAGCTGGCTGATGTGCACCAGCCCATCCTGATGAACGCCGATATCGACGAACGCGCCGAACGCCGTCACGTTCGTCACGATCCCGGGCAGCTTCATCCCCGGCTTGACGTCTTCGATCTTGTTCACGCCATCGGCGAACTGGAACAGCTCGAACTGCTCGCGCGGGTCGCGGCCCGGCTTGGCCAACTCGGAAAGAATGTCATTCAGCGTCGGTAGGCCGACCTTGTCCGTCACGTACTTCTGCTTTTCGATCTTCTTCCGCAGCGCCTCGTTCCGCATCAGCTCTTTGACCGAAACGCCCAGGTCCGTCGCCATCCGATCGACAACCGTGTAGCTTTCGGGGTGGACGGCGGATTCGTCCAACGGGTTGTCCGCCCCCCGGACTGCGCAGGAAGCCGGCCGCCTGCTCGAAGGTCTTTTCGCCCAGGCGCGTCACGTCCAGCAGGGCTCGCCGGGACTTGAATGGCCCGTTCGTGTCCCGGTGCTTGACGATGTTCTCGGCGATCGTCGCGTTCAGCCCGGAAACGTACGCCAGCAACTGCTTCGACGCCGTGTTGACCTCCACGCCGACCGCGTTCACCGCCGACACCACCACGTCATCCAATGACTTTTTCAGCAGGTCCTGATCGACATCGTGCTGGTACTGGCCGACGCCGATGCTCTTGGGGTCCAGCTTGACCAGCTCCGCCAGCGGGTCCATCAGCCGCCGGCCGATGGAGACAGCCCCGCGGACGGTCAGGTCGTGGTCGGGGAACTCTTCCCGCGCGGCCTCGGACGCCGAGTAGATCGACGCGCCCGACTCGTTCACCATGACGATCGGGATCGACCCCGGCAGCCCGAGCCCGCGGATGAACCCCTCGGTCTCGCGGCCGGCCGTCCCGTTGCCGATGGCGATCGCCTCGATCGCGTGCTTCTCGACCAGCGCGCGGACCGTCTGCTCCGCCTCCCGCGTCTTGTGGGCGCCTTGGTCGGGGTAGATCACGTCGTTGAGCAGCAGGCGGCCCTGCCCGTCGAGCACGACCGTCTTGCAGCCGGTTCGAAAGCCCGGGTCGATCGCCAGCACCCGCTTTTGCCCCAGCGGCGAGGCAAGCAGGAGCTGTCGAAGGTTCTGCACAAAGACGTCGATCGCCTCGGCGTCGGCCCGGCGCTTGGATTCCAGCCGCGCCTCGGTCTCCATTGAAGTGGACAGCAGCCGCTTGTACGCCTCCTTCACGGCGAGTCGAACCTGCTCGGCGCACTTGCCGGAGCCTTTGACGAACTGCGTTTCGAGCAGCCCAATCGCCGTTTCCTCGGGCGGGCGGACCTGGAACAGCAGGATGCCCTCGTCCGCGCCGCGGCGAACCGCCAGCACGCGGTGCGATGGGGCCGTGGCGAGCGGCTCGCTCCAGTCGAAGTAGTCTTTGAACTTCGCCCCCTCGGCCTCTTTCCCGGCCAGGACCTGTGAGCGGATCATTCCCTCCGTGAGGAAGAGCTCGCGAATCCTGGACCGGGCGTCGGCGTCGTCGTTGATCCGCTCGGCGATGACGTCCCGCGCGCCTGCAGAGCGGCCGCCACGTCGGGGACGCGGAGGTCTTCGGCAACGGTCGAGCCTTCCGGCGTCACAAAGGCCGCCGCGGCGGTGTCGGGGTCGATCTCGGCGGCTTGCCGGAGGATCAACTCCGCCAGCGGTTCCAGCCCGCGTTCCTTCGCGATCATGGCGCGGGTCCGCCGCTTGGGGCGGAAGGGGAGGTAGACGTCTTCCAGCGCCGCCATGGTGGCGGCCGCGTCGATCTTCCCCTGAGCTCGTCGGTGAGAAGCTTCCGTTCCTGGAGCGACTGGACGATCGACGCGCGCCGCTGATCCGGCTCATGAAGCTGCGCGAGCCGATCGCGAATCGACATGACGGCCACCTCGTCGAGGAGGCCCGTCGCCTCCTTCCGGTATCGAGCGATGAACGGGACGGTCCCCCCTTCGGCAAGCAGGGCGGCCGTCGCCTGCACCTGGTGAGCTTTAATCGAAAGTTCCGACGCGATCTGATCGACGTGCGCGAGATTCAACGAATCCATCCGGTCTACCTTCCATGGCAAGGAGCAGTTCTTCGCCAGCATAGCGAGGACGAACAGGATACTTCAGACGCCGCAAGAGGAAAGCAGGGGTATGCTGAGTCCTCGGCCATGGGCCGCATAGCCCCGTGTCCGCGGCGGTTTGCCACGTCGGACGGCAAGTGACGCATCGCAGGACTATGATACGGGAGATCGGTTGCCGGAAAATTGGCGGAGCGGACGGTTTTCAGAGGGTCACGAAGGGCCGCGGCGGGTCACCGGTCCTTCGGCCGCCACTGGCGCAGATTGTTCGCGGTGGTTGGGTCGGTGGAGTCGTAGCGGAGTTCGCTCATGGGCATCCAATTGACGTGCCCATCGTAGTAGAGGCAGTTGGCGCCCTTTTGGTGCCGATAGGCAACGGCGCCGCCCCAATCGGGTCCTTCGTGACGCTCGCCGCCGTAGTGGGGGTCAAAGTAGCGGAGCGTTCCGTTTGGCGACGTGCCGCCGGCGTATACGTTCACGCCTTCGCTGGTCGCATCGCAGAAGTTAATCTTTTCCGAAGGGGTCAGCACCTGGTTTCGGAACCAGATGTTGATAAACGCCGGGGCCAGCGACTGCGGCGTTCCCGGCAACTGGGTGTAAGTGATCCCAAAGCTTTCATAGAGGGTATAGCCGTTGGAATTGACATTTACGAACGACAGGACGGCGTTAGGGCACATCATCCCGGCAGGGTAGCGCCCGCTGTCGATGGCCTTCACTCCGAAGAACCGGGTCATGAAATAGTTTTGATACCACCATTGACGCGGGTACGCGGGATCCGATCCAGCGGGTGGTGGGCTGGCGATCCACGGAGGGTTTGCCTTCGTCCAACCCCAATACGCGGGAAGGTAATAGACGCCTTTCGTCTCATTCAGATAGACAGCCTGGCACTGCCCGATCTGCCGGAGGTTGTTCATGCATTGAGTCGCTTTCGCCGACTCGCGGGCGTTGGCAAGGACCGGAAGAAGGACCGCAACCAGGACCGCGATGATCCCGATGACGACCAGAAGTTCGACGAGAGTAAATGCGTGTCGGCGTCGCATGAGACAAGGCCTCCGGCCGCATGTTGCAGAATGATCGAGATGACGAACCTGTGAGAATCTACCATCCGGGACAAGAACTCGTCAACGAATTCAGCTTGAGGTTCAAAGGCCCGGACGTGACAGAAAAGCGGCCGACCCCCATTCCCACCGCCGGAAACGTTCGGAAGCGGGAACGGGGTCGGCCGCGGCAATGTCGGTAAGGGCAAGCAACCCGGCGATTTACATCGCGACAGTCACCGTCTTCACCTCGGTGTAGTTCCGCAAGGCGTACTCGCCCAGCTCGCGGCCGATGCCGCTCATCTTGAAGCCGCCGAAGGGGGCCGCGGCGTCGAAGACGTCATAGCAGTTGACCCAGACGGTGCCGGCCTTCAGCTCGGCCGCCACGCGGTGGGCTTTTGTGATGTCCTTCGTCCAGACGGCCGCCGCAAGCCCGTACATGGAGCGGTTGCCGCGGGCGATCACCTCGTCGGCATCCTTGAACGGGATGATCGACATCACCGGGCCGAAGATCTCTTCCTGGGCGATCTTGTGCTCATCCACGACCCCGGCAAAGACGGTCGGCTCGATGAAGTACCCTTTGTCGCCCGACGCGCGTTCCGCCGGTGAGCAGGTTGGCGCCGCCCTGTTTGCCGTGTTCGATGTACCCCATGACCCGATCGAACTGTTCCTGGCTCACCTGCGGGCCCTGGGTCGTCGCAGTGTCGAACGGGTCGCCGACTTTGGTCTTTTTCACCTCCCGCAGGATGCGCTCGACAAACTCGTCGTGGACGTGGCTTTCGACGAACAGCCGCGACCCGGCGCAGCAGCATTGGCCCTGATTGAAGAAGAGCGCGAAGTGGGCGCCCCGGACGGCCGCGTCCATGTCGGCGTCGGCGAAGACGATGTTGGGGCTCTTGCCGCCCAGCTCCAGCGTGACGCGCTTGAGGTTCGTCCGGGCGGCCGCCGTCATGATCAACTTGCCGACTTCGGTGCTGCCGGTGAAGGCGACCTTATCCACGTCGTAGTGTTCCGCGATTGCCGCGCCAGCCGTCTCGCCGAAGCCGGGGATGATGTTGATGACGCCATCGGGGAACCCCGCCTCCATCGCCAGTTCGCCGATGCGAAGGGCCGACAGCGGGGTCTGCTCCGCCGGCTTGAGCACGACGGTGCAACCGGTCGCCAGCGCCGGCCCGAGCTTCCAAGCCTGCATGAGCAGCGGGAAATTCCAGGGGATGATCTGGCCGACAACGCCGACCGGCTCATGCCGCGTGTAACAGAAGAACGGGCCGTTGATCGGGATCGTCTTGCCTTCGACCTTGTCGGCCCAGCCCGCATAGTAGCGATAGCAGTCGATCACCAGCGGCAGGTCGGCGTTGCGGCTGTCGTTGATCGGCTTGCCGTTGTCGAGCGTCTCAAGCTGGGCCAACTCCTCCTTGTGCTCTTCGATCAGGTCGGCCAGGCGGTAAATCAGGCGGCCGCGTTGGCGAGCGCTCATCTTCCGCCAAGGCCCGGTCTCGAACGCCCGGCGAGCGGCCTTGACCGCCTTATCCACGTCGGCTTTGTCCCCTTCGGCGACGCGCGCGATCACATCGCCGGTCGCGGGGTTCAGTGTCTCGAATGTCTTGCCGCTGACGGCATCGACCCATTGGCCGTCGATGAGGAGCCGGGTCTGTCCGACCTTAACCGATTTTGCGCTGATGGGCTGCGGAGCGATGGCAGTGGCCATGGCAGTCTCCTTAGGTTTGCGGAGCGGTGAGATGTTTCGAAGCCGCCGGCCCGCCTGAGCCGCCGGCGAAGCAGCCCGATTATATCTTCCCTCGTGAAAGGCGATCGCGCTCCTTGCGTAAATTCGCCTAAAAATGGCGGTGGTCGATGCGGGGTAGCAAAGCCCCGCACACCGCGTCTGAGGCAGTCGTTCCGCTATACTCCACATGCCATGACACGGCTGCCTCAAGAGCCGCTCCACGGCACGCACCATCCGATCGAGAAGGGTTTCCCTGAAGCTGACGAGCTTCCGAGATCAGGACAGGACCCCTCTGCGCGATATGCTGGATGTCGGCCTGATCGACGGGTCGTGGCTCCTTCGCTTCGCGCCCGAGCTCGCCGATCGCCTTCAGCAGTTGATCGAGACGCCCGAGGGGTGATCGGTTCACAACCCTCTCTACCTCCCGCCGCCCGTTCCCTCTACAATCCGCACCTGCACGCCCCGGCGAAGGCGCAAGGCTGCCGCGGGGTTGCGTAACAGACGGCGGTTCAGAGACCCGATCATGCTCGACAATTTATCCGACAAGCTCAGTGGCCTGTTCCGCAACCTTTCCGGCCGCGGCCGCATCAGCGAAGAGAACATTCGCGAAGCGGTGCGCGAGGTGCGCACTGCGCTGCTCGAGGCCGACGTCAACTTCAAAGTCGTCCGGGAGTTCACCGAGAAGGTGGTCGAGAAGGCGATCGGGCAGGAGGTCATCAAGACGCTCAAGCCCGGCGAGGCGATGGTCCGCATCGTCTACGAGGAACTCGTCCAGTTGATGGGGCCGGTGGATACGCGGATCTACTTCGTCCAGCCGCCGCCGACGGTCATCATGATGTGCGGCCTGCAGGGGGCCGGAAAGACCACCACCTGCGGCAAGCTCGCGAAGATGCTGATCGGCAAGGGGCATCACCCCCTGATGGCCGCCGCCGATCTCCAGCGCCCGGCCGCCATCGAGCAGTTGAAGACACTCGGCGAGCAGGTGGGTGTTCCCGTCTATGCCGACATGACGAAGTCGGCCGCCCATGGCGAGGTGGCCAAGGGGGCGGCCGTCGCCGTCTGCCGCGCCGCGATTCAGCAGGCGAAAACCAGCGGCCGCGACGTGGTTATTCTCGATACCGCCGGCCGCCTGCACGTGGACGACGACCTGATGGCCGAACTGCGAGACATCAACTCGCAGCTTAAGCCGCATCAGATCTACCTGGTCCTGGACGCGATGAGCGGGCAGGACGCCGTCAACAGCGCCAAGGCGTTCAACGAACAGCTCGAGATCGACGGGCTGATCCTGACTAAGTTCGACTCCGACACCCGCGGCGGCGCGTTGCTCAGCGCGAAGATGATTACTGGCAAGCCGGTGAAGTTCATCGGCACTGGTGAAAAGCTGGACGCGCTGGAAGAGTTCCGTCCCGAGGGGATGGCTCAGCGCATCCTCGGGATGGGCGACATCCTGGCCCTGGTCGAGTCGGCGCAGAAGAATTTCGACGCCGAAGTGCTCGCCAAGCAGCAGGCGAAGCTGGAGAAGGGGACGTTCACCCTCGAAGACTTCATGGAGCAGCTCGGCCAGGTGCGCAAGCTCGGGCCGATGGAGAAGGTGATGGGGATGATCCCCGGTATGGACCAGATGGTCCGCAATATGAACATGGGGGGCGGCGAGGTCGAGGGGCAGATGGGCCGCATGACGGCGATCTACAACTCGATGACCAAAAAGGAGCGGCAGAACACCGACCTCCTGGACGGCAACCGCCGCCGACGGGTCGCCCGAGGCGCCGGCGTGGGATTGAACGACGTCGGCCAGTTCATCAAGCAGTTCAGCATGACCCGCGACATGATGCGCGCCGTCGGCGGCATGGGGATGATGGGCCGCGTCAAGATGATGCAGGCGCTGGCGACCGGCAAGCTCTCCAACCTCGGGATGCCCGGCGGCCCGATGCTCAAGACGAAGAAGTCGGGGCATATGGAAAAGAAGGACCGGAACAAGAAGCGAAAGCGGTGAGCGTGTACCCGCCATGCCTCTGATCACCAGGATAGCAGAGCAGAAGCGCCGGCCGAACCGGCGGAACGTCTATCTCGATGGCGGCTTCGCCTTCGGCTGCAACGTTAATGTCATCGCACGGTTTCGCCTGCGCGAGGGGCTGCTCCTGACGGCCGAGCAGGTGCTGGAGATCGAACTGGGTGAGGTAAAGCAGGAATGCTTCGACCGGGCGATCTCGGCCATTCAGTCGCGCCTGCACAGCCGCGCTGAGATCCGCCGAAAGCTCATGCGGCGGGAGTACGGGGAGAAGGTCGTCAACGCGGTGATCGAAGACCTCGTTCGCCTGGGCTACATCGACGACAAGCAGTTCGCCAAGGCGAAGGTCGAGCAGGCCGCCACGTTCAAACGCCAGGGCCGGCGCAGAGCCTCGATCGACCTGATGAAGGCCGGCGTCAAAGGGGAAGCCGCCGAGCAAGCCCTGAACCGCGTTTACGACCGGGAACGCTCCGACGCGATCGCACTCGAACTGGCGACGAAAAAGGCCCCGCACCTCCTGCGGCTCGGCCCCATCGTCGCGCGACGCCGCATGGCGGGCCTTCTCGCCCGCCGCGGCTTCGACCCCGACACGATCACATCCGTCCTCGCCAAAACCCTCGGCAAGGCCGCGTTCGAAGATGCGGACGACGCGTAGCACCCTGCGGCGCAACCCCAGCTCGAAATGCATGGCAATCCCTCACGTTGAGCATACGTCGGACGCCAAGATTTGGAGTGTTCGCCCTAGAAGGGCCGACCGAGCTGTTGTTGTAAACGCGGGGAGATCGGCCGCCTCGCGGAACCGGCGGGGCACTGACCACGCCTCTGAAGTGTCAAAGCCATGCCGCAACGTTGACATCGGCCGCACTTAACCGTGACATAGCTCGACGGTGCCGCGACGCTTGAGGGGGAGCCCGTGTCGCCCTTCTTCTGCAAAACGATCCGGCGGCCAAAAAGTCGCACTCGCGAACCGCCGCGGCTCTGGAAGAAGCAAGGGTGACGTCCGATGTCTAATCCGTTCTTCGACCACCCGATCCTCAACTCCCCCTATGCGCGGCCGGCCCGGCACTGGGAGCTCGACGAACATGGGCAGCCCACTCAGAAGATCCTTGAGGCCCGCCGTGCGCGGATTTCATCACGCCGATCCCCAAGCCGAAAAAACGCAAGGCCGGCGCCAAGCAGTCCGAGTTCGTCTTCGACGAAGGCAAGGGGTTATGGCCTGCAACCGCATCACCGCCGGCATCACCAGGGCGTTCGAAGGTTCTCGGCCGATCAAGGCACTTCTCGATGCCTACAACCCCACCGGCTCCACCGCCTACGTCCGCTTCAACACGTCCCGCGAACATCGCTGGGAAACCAGCTCCAAAAGCTGCCAGATCAACTGGGTCATCCTCGACAGCGACTGGGAAGGCGAGTTCTGCCGCGTCGCCGAGGCGCACCCGAGGGTGAAGGCGTATGCCAAGAACCACAATCTCGGGCTCGAAGTGCCGTATCGGTACGGGTCCGAAATCCGCAAGTATCTGCCCGATTTCATCGTGCTCATTGACGACGGCCGCGGGCCGGATGACCTCCTGCACCTCATCGTCGAAATCAAAGGCTATCGGCGCGAGGACGCGAAGGAGAAGAAATCGACCATGGAGACCTACTGGGCGCCCGGGTGTGAACAACCTCAGGCAGTACGGCCGCTGGGCATTTGCGGAGTTCACGGACGTGTACCAGATCCAGACCGATTTTGCGGCGAAGGTGGAAGACGAGTCCAACAAAATGATTGACACCGCGGTCGTGCCGATCACTCGCCTTTAATCCCACAAACCTTGTGTCCGCAAGAAAAGGTAACGATGAGCGAATCCGACAACCACCCGGAAGGCGATCTGATTCTCTATCGCTCGCCCAACGGTGCTGTTCATGTGGGCGTCCTCTATGCGTCAGAGACATTCTGGCTCAGCCAGAAACAGCTCGCCGACCTGTTTGCCGTTGACGTAAGAACCGTAAGTGAACATCTGAAAAACATTTATGCGTCAGGGGAACTGGTCGAGCAGTCAACTCTCCGGAAATTCCGGAAAGTTCAACGCGAGGGTAATCGCGACATCGCTCGCGAGATCGAGTTCTACAACCTCGACGCCATCATCTTAGTCGGCTATCGCGTGAACAGGCGCAAGCCACCCGGTTTCGCATCTGGGCCACTCAGACGCTTCGTGAATTCATCACCAAAGGCTTTGTGCTCGATGACGAGCGATTGAAACTCAATAAGCGGTTTGGGAAGGATTATTTCGGCGAACTCATTCAACGGATTCGCGAGATTCGCGCGAGCGAGCGGCGCTTTTACCAGAAGATTACAGACATCTATGAGCAGTGCAGCATCGACTACGACAGGTCTGCGCCTCTCACCAAGACGTTTTTCCAGACCGTGCAGAACAAGCTGCACTGGGCCGTAACCGGCAAAACCGCTGCCGAGATCATTGCAGGCCGGGTTGACGCTGGTAAACCGTCCATGGGCTTGACAACTGGAAGAACGCGCCGGATGGCAAGATTCTCAAATCAGATGTCGCCATCGCAAAGAACTATCTGATCGAGAAGGAGATCCAAGAACTGAACCGCATTGTCTCCATGTACCTTGATTACGCCGAAAATCAGGCCGCCCGCCAGGTTCCGATGAAGATGGCCGATTGGGTCGATCGGCTCGACGCGTTTCTCAAGTTCAACGAGTACGACGTCCTCACCAATGCTGGTTCCGTCTCTCACGAGGTCGCAAAGAAACTCGCGGAGGAACACTTTGACGCCTTCCGCGTCAGGCAAGATAGCGCCTTTGAAAGCGATTTCGACCGCGAGGTGAAACGTATCGCCCGAGATCTTCCCGACGATCGCAAGAAACCCGGCGATCAACCCTGAAACACGCAAACATGGCCAAGAAACCCCGCACGCTCAAGACCATCGAAACCCTACGGCACGAGGCCGATACGCGCAAGAACATCCCCACCGCCGAGCATCAGTCCGTGCTCAACCGGGAGCACCAGCAGCCGCGGCCGGTGCGGTACCCGCGGAATGTCGATCTCGACCCGCAACTGGTCTGGCGGGGGAAGGATGAGCAGGACTGGTCCGACCTGGTCGTGCAGGCGCCGCCGCTGTTCATCCAGGAGAAGGTGCAGCCGAAGGTGCTCATCGACGAACTACTGCGGGAAGCCACCGCCGAACGCCTCGCCCGCGAGGTGCTGGACCGGGCGAAGAAAGGGGTTCGCCTCCCTACGTGATCGATCGTCCCCCGTCGAGCCGGATGATCTGGCCGGTCATGTAACTTCCGGCTGTGCAGAGGAAATGGACTGCCTCGGCCACGTCTTGCGGCGTGCCCGGGCGGCCGAGGGGGACGCGCTTGAGGTATTTCTCGCGGGCTTCCTGCGGGTAATCGTTCGGCCACTCGACGACGCCGGGCGCGATGCCGTTGACCGTCACATCGGGCGCGAGCTCCCGGGCGAGGCCCAATGTCAGGTTCCAAAGGCCGGCCTTGCTCGAGCAATAGGAAAGGTACTGCGGCCAGGGGCGCTCGGCGAGCAGGTCGAGCATGTTGACCACATGCCCGCGCGCGTCGCGAAGCAGCGGGGCGAACGACTGGCAGAGGAGCATCGGCGAGCAGACGTGGATCGACCACATCCGCCGCGACGGCTCGTACTGGATGTCGTTCAGGCCGCCGGGGTGATAGAGCGACGCGTTGTTCACCAGGACGTCGAGCCGGTCGAACGAATCGCGGAAGATGGTGCGGATGTGCTCGACCGCGGATTCAGGGCGCGTCAGGTCGGCCTTGATCGCCACGCAATCAACCCCGCGCCGCTTAATCGAGGAACGCAAGGCTTCGGCGTCGGCCTGGCTTTCGAGATAGGTGAAAGCGACGGAAAAGCCGCTTCCGGCCAGCTTTTCAACAATCGCCTTTCCGACCCGTTTAGCCCCGCCGGTCACGAGTGCGACGCGTGGCCGATTTGGCGGGCCGGGCGGTCTCCCACTTTTCTGGTTGTCTGGCATGCCGCCAGCATAATGTGTCGGCCGCGGCGTGGGCAGGTCTGGCCCGTTCAAGTCGAGGTCCGGTTGAGAACGCAGTCGGTCCCGTCTTCGCGCGGACCGCCCTAGACTTCGCAATATGGGCGCGACCTTGACCCATCTGAACATCTCCGACGGCGGAATCCCGAAGCTGCCGATCCTCATGGCGCGTGTCGGGTTTGCGGGCGTCGAAGGGGATTGGCAGAAGAACCGCAAGTATCACGGCGGCCCCGATCGGGCGATCTGCCTCTTCAGCGAGGAGCTGTACGATTCGCTCCGGCAGTCGGGGATTGACCTGCTCCCGGGACAACTGGGCGATAACTTCACCACACGCGGCATCGACCTTCAGGCGCTGGTCAGAGGGGATCGATTGCGAGTGGGTGAATGTGAGATCCAGATCACGGATGTGCGTGAGCCGTGCCGTCAGTTGAGGCGATGGGACGCTGACCTGCCTGAAATGATCGTCGGCCGCAGCGGATGGGTTGCGCGGGTAACGCGTGAGGGGATCGTGAAATGCGGGGATTCGGTTGGCATCGCAGGCCCGTAAATCCGTCCCGCGGGAACGATACAAAGGCCTTGTAACGCGCTTGGAACTGGTTATACTTTTCGATTCTGGTCATTTTCCGACGCCGATCGACCAGGGCGACCGAGGAAGCATTCACAGAGACGATTCGGCCGAAAAACCGACGTTTCGCGACAGAGACCGCAGGAGACTGGCATGGCCGTGAAGTTGAGGTTCAAGCGACAGGGACGGACGAACTACCCGTTCTTCCGTCTGAGCGCGATCGATTCCCGATCGCCCCGCGACGGGCGTGTGATTGAAGAGCTTGGCTACTATGACCCGCGGAACAAGGATCTGGCGAAGCAGTTCGTCGTGAAGCTTGACCGCTGCAAGCATTGGCTCGACGTTGGCGCGGTCCCGTCCGAGACCGTTTCGTCGCTGCTGAAGAAGAACGGCCTCGACCACAAGCAATTGCGGCTCCCCCGTCCGGGCAAGCCCAAGGTGGCGCCCGTTGACCCGAAAGCCGCCGTCGCCGCCACCGCTTGAGCGGCAGGCGCTGAACGGTCTGCCTCCCTGGACTTCCGTTATCTTAAGGCGGCGGTCATCCTCACGCGGCTAAGGTTCTCAGGCGGCGGTGCTTGAAAGGCGCGGCTGGCCTGTCGTCTTGGGCGGGCCCCGCCGCAGGCGTTCAGGCGTCAAGGTCGGTGGCGTAGTGTGATGAGGGAATGCCGCTCCGGATTGACATCCTGACCCTTTTTCCTGAGATGTTCCTCCCGGTGTTGGGGACGAGCATCCCCAGGCGTGCGGCGGAAAAAGGGCTGGTCTCGTACCACCTGACCGACATCCGGTCCTTCGCCGCCGACGCCCATAAGTCGGTCGATGACAAGCCCTTCGGCGGCGGCCCGGGCATGGTCATGATGTGCCAGACGGTGTTCGACGCCGTCGCCGCCGTCGAAGCGCAGGATGCCACCGCGCCGCTCCGCATCCTGTTGACGCCGCAAGGGCGGCCGCTCGATCAGGCGATGGTGGAAGACTTGGCCAAGAAGCCGCGGCTTCTCATGATCGCCGGCCACTACGAAGGGTTCGATGAGCGGATCATCAATGGCCTGAAGCCGGTGGAAATCAGCATCGGCGACTATGTTTTAAGTGGCGGCGAATTGGCCGCCATGGTGCTGATTGACGCGATTGTCCGCCATCTGCCCGGAGCGCTGGGGCATCAGGATGGCGCGGCCGATGAAACGTTTGCGAACGGGTTGCTCGAATACCCGCAATACACGCGGCCGCGTGAGTTCAACGGGATGCCGGTGCCGGACGTGCTCCTCAGCGGCAACCATCAGCTCATCGCCAAGTGGCGATTAGAGCAGCGAAAATTGCGAACGGCCGAGCGGCGGCCGGACTTGTGGCGTTCATACCTTGAACGCAATCCGCCTGAGCCGCCGAAACAGCCTAAGCGCGCCTCGCGTCCGAGCCCGGGCGAGGGAACGATACAGAGCCCGCAGGAACAGTGAGACGGATCCTGAACTGCGGCCGCCATCCGGCGCGGGGCTGCCCGCCCGGTGATCCAAGCCGGCGACGCCTTCGACGCCCGGTTTCAGACGTCGCCCGTGAGGGCCAGGATCCGAGGAGTGACCATGACGAACAAGATTCTTGACGCCGTTGAAAAGCCCCACCTGAAAGCGAACCCGCCGGAATTTGAAGTCGGGGACACCATCGACGTGCATACCCGGATCATCGAAGGCGAAAAAGAGCGGATCCAGATCTTCTCCGGCACCGTCCTCATGCGGAAGGGTCGCGGGATCAACGAGACGTTCACCGTCCGTCGCATCGTGAATAACGAGGGCGTCGAGCGAATTTTCCCGCTTCACTCGCCGTTCATCTCGAAGGTCGTCGTGAAGCGCAGCGGCGAGAGCCGTCGCGCCAAGCTCTTTTACCTCCGGGACCGCGTTGGCAAGGCTGTTCGCCTAGTCGAGAAGCGCCGGGTCAAGAAGGAAGAAGTCGTGGCCGCCCCCGCTGCGACGACCGCCACCTCGACAACTCCGGTCGAGGCCAAGCCGGAACAGGCCGCCGAGGTCGCGACCGCATCGACGTGATCGCGCCCCGGCCGCCAGCCGCACCTGCCCGCCGCGGGTCCCTGCGCGCCGCGTGTCGAAGGTTGCACGGGCTGCCCGGCTGGCTTGCATTCGCCCGCGTCAGGCCTCCGCACTACAATCCATCGCAGACCGCCGCTTGTGCGACGCAAGGCCGGAACATTTGAGCCCGGCCTTAGCGTGGCACAGGCGGCTCTCCGTTTTTAACGACGCGATCGTTTCAAGCGCGGGCGACGACGGGGAGCTGAAACGGGCACTGACGACGCGCTTGCGTCCACCGGACAACCTTGGCTATCTTTTCGACCCCGATGATCCGCTGGATGCAATCTCTCCTGACGGCCAAAGGCCCTCGAGACGCGCTCGGTGATCGCGGCGAGAACCTGGCCGCCCGCTATCTGCGTAATCGAGGCTACAAGATCATCGCGCGGAACTTCCGCTGCGACATGGGTGAGATTGACATCGTCGCGCGAGACGGCAAAACGCTCGTCTTCGTTGAAGTGAAGACCCGCGCCTATGACGACCCCGCCCCCGAAGAGCAGGTGAACACCGCCAAGCAGCATCAGATCACCAAGGCGGCCAAGCTCTACCTGAGCCGATACGGCATCCCCCAGCCACCGAGCCGATTTGACGTGGTCGGGATTGTCTGGCCCAACGGCCGCGACCCGGTGATTCGCCATACGCCGCACGCCTTCGAGCCGACGTTCTGATGCGAAACGCCCAACCTTCCCCGGCTCGAGATGATCGACACGCACTGCCATCTGACTGACCCCCGCCTCGCAGCACAGTTGAGCGCCGTCCTCGATCGGGCCGCGGCCGCCGGGGTCGCCCGCATGATCACGATCGGCACGGGTCTGGAAGACGACATCGCCGCCGTCGCCGTCTGCCAGGGTCGTCCCCATCTGCGATGTGCCGTCGGCGTCCACCCGAACCATTCGCACGAGATGGAACTGGCCGACCTGCCGACGCTCGAGCGGATTCAGGATGACCCGGCCGTCGTCGCGCTCGGCGAGATGGGGCTCGACTACTTCCATTCGCACGCGCCGCGGCCGCGACAGTTCGAGGTGTTCGAGTTTCAGCTCGACCTGGCGACGCGGCTCGGACGCCCCGTCGTCATCCACTCGCGCGAGGCAACCGATGACACGCTCGCGGTCCTGAAGCGCTTCCCCTCGGTTCGATCCCTGTTCCATTGTTTCACCGGCTCGGCGTCCGACGCTCGCAAAATCCTCGACCAGGGGTACATGCTGGGCTTCACGGGGGCGGTCACCTTCAAGAAGAACGACTTCCTGCGCGACGTTGTCCGGTTTACGCCGCTCGACCGGATGGTCATCGAGACCGACGCCCCCTACCTGACGCCGGAACCGGTCCGGCATCAGAAAACCAATGAGCCCGCCCTGGTCGCGCATGTGGCACGAACTGTCGCCCTCGCCAGAGGGGCGACCGTCGAAGAGATCGACCACGTGACGACCCAAAACGCACAAGCCTTCTTTGGGTGGGGCGCGTAAGATCGAACCGTCTTTTGCAAACGGCGCCAGGCGCTGCCTCTGCCCCCGGACGCCGGGTGCCGCAACGCCGTAACTTTAAGGTGAACTTCCGTGAGCTGGCGAAACTTCGCCGATTGGGCCAAACGTCGCCCCGTGACCCTCCGCTTTGCCGACCGTCTCGGGCGAAGCAGGGGGCGGTTCGGCATGCTGAATCGCCTGAACCCTCCGCCGCGCTCGATTCGCAAGCCTGACCTGGACGGCTGGGCGGACCACGATCTGGCGGCCGCCTGGCTCGGCCACGCAACCGTGCTCCTCCGCCTCGGAGGCCCGCGCGGCGTTACGATCCTGACCGACCCCGTCCTGTCGAACAGGGTAGGCGTCGGGCTCGGCCTGGTCACCGGCGGCCCGCGGCGGTTGCTCGCGCCCGCGCTCTCGCTCCGCGAGCTCCCCCCGATCGATCTGATCCTGATCTCGCACGCGCATTTCGATCACCTCGATCGCCCGACGCTCGATCGACTGCCGAAGCGGACGCCGGTGATCACCGCGCGTCAAACAAGAGACCTCATCGCCGACCTCGGGTTCCATGACGTGCGCGAGTTGGGCTGGGGCGAATCGGCGCAGGCGGGGCCGGTGACCGTGAGCGCGATCGAGGTCCGTCATTGGGGAGCGCGGACCTTCTACGACACCCACCGCGGTTACAATGCCTACCTGCTGGAATGCCCGTCAAAGAGCGCGGCCGCGGGCGAAAGGCGACGCGTGCTTTACGGGGGCGATACGGCGTATCAGGAGGGCTTTCGCGGCGTAGGGAAGGTGGACCTGGCGATCGTCGGCATCGGCGGCTATCAGCCTTACATTCAGGCCCATGCGACGCCCGAGCAAGCCCTGGCCATGGCCGACCACGTCGCGGCCGACCACATCCTCCCCATGCACCACAGCACGTTCCGCCTCGGCCACGAGCCGAATGAGGAGCCTATCCAAAGGATGCTGGCGGCGGCCGGCGAACGCCGCGATCGGGTCGTCATCACCGAAGTTGGGGGTCAGTGGTCGCTTCCCACGCTCAACCAGCGCCTCGAATCACCGCTGCGTTAGTCTTGCGTGGAAGTACCCTTATCCGCCTCGTATCGGTCTCGTCCCTCCCGCGAGTGTGGCCATCTATCGTAGCCGTATCCGGCCGAAACGTAGGGCGTGGTTTACCACGCCACGGCGTGATGCGGCGTTGTGAAGGCACGCCTTACATTTCTTTGCGCCCTGTCGAGCACGAGCTGTCGCCACAAAAGACGCCACGCGGCCTCCGGCGGTCGCCCGGCCGGCGCTAGCCGAACCGTAACATTCAAGCTCTATACTCGTCGCCCCGCGCCCGCAAGATAGGGAGTCGTTCATGTGGTATCGCCCCGCACCTGGGCGGTGTTGTCGTGGAGCGGAGGGTGGATCGGGAGCAAGGCGAGCGGTGATCTCGGAGGCGCGGCGATGGACCAGAAACGAATTTGCGTTGTGACGCCGTGCTACAACGAGTCCGAGAATGTCGTCGAGCTGCACGCGACGATTTCCAAGATCTTTGACTCGCTCCCGCAGTATTCGTACGAGCACCTGTTCATCGACAACGCGTCGAAGGATGGGACGCAGAAGCTGCTTCGCGGGCTGGCGGCCGCTCATCGGAATGTGAAGGTCATCCTCAACACCCGCAACTTCGGCCACATCCGTTCGCCGTACTATGCGCTGCTCCAATCCGATGCCGATGCGACGATCGGAATGGCCTCCGACTTCCAGGACCCTCCCGCGCTAATCCCCGACTTCCTGAAAAAGTGGGAAGAGGGGTACAAGGTCGTGCTGGGGGTGAAGACGACATCGTCCGAGCCGCCGCTGATGTTCGCTATCCGCTCGGCCTATTACTCGCTCGTGAATCGGTTGGCCGGAGAGGTCGAACTGGTCAAGAACGCGACGGGCTTCGGGCTCTACGACAGTGCGGTGATCGACACGCTGCGGCGGATCAACGACCCTTACCCCTATGCCCGCGGCCTGATCGCCGATCTGGGGTACGAGTCGGCGAAGATCATCTTCCACCAGCCGGTGCGCCGCCGCGGGCTCACCAAGAACAATTTCTACACGCTCTACGACATGGCGATGCTGGGCATCACCAACCACTCAAAGGTTCCGCTGCGCCTGGCGACGATGCTCGGCTTCCTGATGTCGGCCGTCAGCTTCGTAATGGCGCTGGGCTACCTGATCGCCAAGCTGCTCTTCTGGTATCGCTACCCGATCGGGACCGCTCCGCTGCTGATCGGCGTGCTTCTCTTTTCATCCATTCAGCTCTTCTTCATCGGCATCCTCGGCGAGTACATCGGCTCGATCCACACCCAGGTGCTGAAGCGCCCCCTGGTCATCGAGCAGGACCGGCTGAACTTTGACGTCTTTCCAGAAAGGCGGAACGAAATGCGGAAAGATGAAGTGCTGAAGGCGGAAGGCTGAACGCGGAAATGCTGAACGCGGAAATGCTGAATGCTGAATGCGGAAATGCTGAAGGCTGAATGCTGAAGGCTGAATGCTGAATGCTGAATGCGGAGGTAGATCGAAGGGCTAAAGCCCTCCGGAACGGTCCTGAGCCCCCATTCAGCATTTAGCATTTAGCATTCAGCATTCCAGCATTCAGCATTTCCGCATTCCCCCCTCCCTGACGTACACTGCGCCCGGGGGCACTACGGGCAGAACCACCATGATCCCATCCGTTTCCGCCGCGCTGGCGGCCGCCATCGCTGAATCTTCCGACATGCTGCCGAAGATGGCCGGCCTCTCGGGGCCGATGACACAGTTCGCCGAGGCCGCCTGGTCCTGCTGGAACGCCGGCGGGAAGCTCCTGGCGGCCGGCAACGGCGGCAGCGCCACCGACGCCATGCACCTCGTCGAAGAACTGGTCGTTCGCTTCCACAAGAGCCGCCGCGCCTTCGCCGCCATTGCCCTGTGCGACCCCTCCATCCTCACCTGCGCCGGCAATGACTTCGGCTACGAAAGCGTCTTCGAGCGGCAGGTCGAAGCCCTCGGCAAGCCAGGCGACCTGTTCGTCGGCTTCAGCACCAGCGGCAACAGCCCCAACATCCTTCGCGCCTTCGACCTCGCCCGAAAACAGGGCCTCATTACCGTCGGCTTCCTCGGCAAAGACGGCGGCCAGGCGAAATTACGCTGCGACATCCCGCTGATCGTCCCCTCCCAGAGCACCGCCCGGATCCAGGAAGGGCACAAGCTGCTCTATCACACGTTGTGCCAGTGGGTGGATGAGAAAGTGCCGGGGTGAGAGGCGGATCGCTTCAAAAGTCTAAGCACTCGCCGGAAATCCGATGGGATTTTGGATTTTGGATTTGAAGCTTCGGATTCACCCCCCACGCTTACTCCCGTTTCGAATAGACTTCCAAGATCCTCCGGATCACTGACGATGTGCTTCTTCCGTCGATCAGCGGCGCCAGCGCCACATGGCCGCCGTAGGATTCGACGATGTCCCACCCGACGACCTGTTCTTTCTGGTAATCCGCCCCTTTCACCAGCACGTCGGGCCGGATGGTTTCGATCAACTTCAGCGGCGTGTCCTCGTCGAAGCGGACGAGGTAGTCGATGCTCTCCAGCTCCTCCAGAACACCGACGCGATCCCCTTCGGTGATCACCGGGCGGTTCGGCCCTTTCAGCCGCGAGATGCTCGAGTCGGTGTTCACCCCGACGACGAGCAGGTCCCCCTGCCGCCGGGCGAACTGGAAGTACTTCACGTGGCCGAGGTGAACCAGGTCGAAGCAGCCATTGGTGAAGACGATCCGTTTGCCGCTCGCCCGATGATGCTGCAATTCGGTCACGAGACGGGCAAGGGTGCGCTCCTTGCCGAGATGATCGTGGGCTTCGGTCAGCAGCTCCTGGATGATCTCGCCCGGCTTGATCGGGATCGATCCGAAACGCTCGACTTCGAGCCCCCCGGCGACGTTGGCCAGCGCGACCGATTCGGCCCAGTTCGCCCCGGCCGCCCGGGCGACGGTGAGCATCGCCAGGACCATGTCGCCGGCCCCGGTGACGTCATACACCTGACGCTGCCGCGTCCGTAGCCACTGCCGTTGCCCGTCCCGCGTCGCCAGGTAGGCGCCGTTTTTGTCGAGGGTGATGATCACAGCTTCGACGTGGATCTTGTTGATCAGCCAGGTGGCGGCCGCGTCGTATTCGGCCTCGTTGTTGACCGGCAACCCGGTCACCTTTTCGGTTTCGATCCGATTCATCTTCAGGGCGGTGGCGCCGGCGTACTTCTGGTAGTCGGAGATATTGGCGGGGTCGATCAGCACCGGGACGTTCTTTGCGCGAGCCGCCTCAATGACCCGCGGGCAGACGTCGCCCAGGAGCGCGCCCTTGTTGTAGTCTTCGATACAGAGTGCGGCCGCCTGATCGAGGGCGGCCGTCGCTTGCCGGACGACCTCGTCCCGCTGCGCCTGCGTCAGCGGCCGCTGTTCCTCGTAGTCCACGCGCATCATCTGTTGCGGGTGGCGATGCTGGGCCAGCCCGACCAGCCTCGACTTGCAGGTGGTCGGTCGGTCATCCACCTCGACGAGCCGCCCCGTCCTGGCCCCGGCCGCCTCCAACAGGTGCCGCATCTCGCGCCCGTCGGCATCGCGCCCCAGGACCCCGACGACGTCAACGGCCGCCCCCAGCGCCGCCAGGTTCGCGGCGACGCCTCCCGCGCCGCCGAGCCGCTTTTCTTCCCGCTGAAAATGCAGCACCGGCACCGGCGCCTCGGGCGACAGCCGCTCGGCGTTGCCATAGATGTACCGGTCCAGCATCAGATCGCCCAGCAGCGCGACGCGGCAGTTGGGAAGGTTCTCGACGATGTCGATGAGGCGGGTGGACATAGGGCCAATCGTAACCGCGGCGGAAGGGCCTTCACAGATGGGGACCGGCCCGCCCACAGCCCGCATAACGCCGCGCGGCCCCCGCGAGCCGCGCCCGTCAGGAAGCGGTCTGAGATCGCTCCGCGTCACGCCGCAACGCCGACGGACGTCCCGCGGCGAGCATTCCAACCACTCCCTTACCAGACTGTCGAACAACTGGTAACAGCGACCCAACGACCGCCGTTTTTGAGCGAGAGACGAGGCATTTTTCGGCGTTTTTTGGGTTTTCCGACAGTCTGTTACGGTCGCGGCTCGCCAAGCCCGCGTGGGCCCCCCGCGAGCCGCGCCGGTCAGGAAGCGGTCCCAGACTGCTCCGGTCCTGACCCACGAACCCAGCGGAGGTTCCGCGACCGACGGGCCCGACGTCGCGACGGTCAGAAGAGGCTTCTATCGACAAGCCGCTCCCCGCATAATGCGGAGATGATCCAGCACGAGGCGGTGTCGGCGGAGAGTTCGTCTGACGCGGAAGGATCATCCGAAGCGGCCGCGGAAATCTTCTGCCCGCAGTGCGCCTACAACCTGCGGGGGCTGCCTCCTGGTGGCACTGGCGCGGAGGCCCGCTGCCCCGAGTGCGGGACTGCGTTCGATCGTCAGAAACTGCTCGAGTCACAGATCCCTTGGGCCCATCGCCAGACGATCGGGCGGGTTCGGGCGTACGTTCGGACCGTCTACCGGGTGCTCCGGCGGCCGGGGGAGATCGGCGAAGAGGTCAACCGGCCGATCCGCGCCGAAGATGCGCGGTCGTTCCGTCGCGTGACGGTCACGCTGGTCTTCTTACCACTGGCGGGCCTGCTCGTCGCGGGTTATGTCGCTCTCTGTCGATCCAGCCCTGCGATCCCCTGGGCCGGCGGTATGCGCGTCCCCATCGGCGGGCCGTTGCCAAGCCTGCGTGCGGCAATATCGGAAGGCCATGCCTTCGGATGGGTGTTGGAAATTGTCGTCGTCCTTGGCACGCTTGTGCGCTGCTCCTGGCGCTGATAACGGTGACCGGGACAGGAAGCTTTTTAGCCCGGAGAATGGGTGATTCGACCCTCCAGCGGGAACGCATGGCCGCCCTGGCGTTCTACTCCTGCGCTCCTCTACCCCTTTTTAGCATCGGGCTGCTGATCGTCTCCGTCCCGCCTTTTCTGATCAGCGATATATTCAACGCCGCAGCGATCAAAATCATTTATGCTGCGATCTTCGCGGGGCCGCTGTTGGCTGGAGTTGGCGTGATCGCCTGGTATCGCGTCACGTTCATGATTGGTAACACTTCAGCCGTCTGCCGGCCTTGACGCCGGTTGGGTCTTTAATATTCGCAATGTTCGGGTGGTGTACGGGTTGCGCGATCCGTTTCCGCCGGGTACATAATGCGGGATACCGCCCGACACGCAACAACTTCCCGACCTGAACACGATCCTCGAGGCCGCCAAGCGCGGCGACCTTACCGAGGCCCTGGCCAAGGTGCTGCCCCTTCTGGGCGCCGAGGCCGTTGTCTTCTTCGCCTTGGCCATGGCGCAGCATGTCGCCGGTCTTTCCCCGGCCACGCCGCCCGCCCCTTCGCCGTTGACGCCGTCAGCCATGGTGCCCGTCTACCAGAAGCCCCCGACTCGACGTCGCGCCAAGACGCCCGGCGCCAAGCAGGGTCATCCCGGCAGCCGACGCCCCGTCCCGCCCAAGATCGACGCCCACATCGACTGCCGCCTGCCTTGCTGCCCCGACTGCGGCGGTAAACTCGCCCGACGCGGCCGCTCCCGCAGCCGCATCATTGAGGACATCCCACAAGCCATCACGCCGGTGGTGACCCAGTACACCCTCCACCGCGACTATTGCCCGGCCTGCGACAAGGACGTTGAGCCCGTCGTCCCCGACGCACTGCCCAATGCGACGCTGGGGCATCGGGTCGTGGCCCTTAGCGCTTACCTGCACTACGGCCTGGGCGTCACGCTGGCCAACCTCCAGGACGTGCTAAGCACCTGCCTGGCCACGCTCGTCTCGGCCGGCGGGCTCGTGGACGCCTGGCGTCGCCTGGGCAAGGCCCTGCTCCCCTGGTACCTGCAGATTGCCCAGGAGGCCAAGGCATCGGCCGTGCTCCAGGCCGATGAGACCGGCTGGCGGGTGAGCGGGCAGACCCACTGGCTCTGGTGCTTCTGCAACGGCCACTGTTGTTACTACATGATCGACCGCGGCCGCGGGTCGCCGGCGTTGAAGAAGTTCTTCACCGAAGCTTTCCAAGGCACGCTGGTGCATGACTTTTGGGCGCCGTACGAGGCCGTCTGCGCCGAGGAGCACCAATACTGCCTGCCGCACCTGCTGCGCGAGCTGGTGAAGGTGGACGAGCACAACCGCTCAACCGAATGGAAGGCGTTCAGCAAGCAGCTCAAGCGGCTGGCCCGCGATGGCATCCGCCTGCGCAAGCGGCCGGGCTTCACCCCCGAGCTGTACCGTTCTCGAATCCGCCTGATCCACCAGCGTCTGTGCGCGCTGGCCGACACGCCCTACAACGACCCCGATGCACGGCGGTTGGCCAAGCGCATCAGCCGCCACCGGGACCACCTGTTCACGTTCCTGGACAAGCCGGAGGTCCCGCACGACAACAACCACGCGGAGCGGCAGATCCGCCCAGCCGTGATCATCCGCAAGAACAGCTTGTGCAACCGCTCGGAGCAGGGGGCACTCACGCAGTCGGTGCTGATGAGCATCTACCGAACGCTGAAGCTGCGAGGGCGTGACCCGGTGCCGACGGTGGTCGCGGCGTTGCGAGAGTGGGTCACGACGGGGAAACTGCCGCCGCTACCACCGGCTGTCACGGCAGACGGCTGAAGTGTTACCATGATTGTTATGAGGGCGTCTCACAGCGGGAGCGGCCGAGGGATTCTCATTAGCGCATTGCTCCCGCTGATGTGGGCCGGAGCGCTTGCGATCATGATGGTCTTGCTGCCCGCCAGCCTGATCTTCGCGGCCGTCGCGATTTATTCCATGGCAGGATAGCGGCCCGTTCAATCGAAAATGGTGAGGGGGGTACTCTGTCCGACGTGCCGCCGATGCCCTCACCGGCGGGGATGATTTTCGGTCCGCAACACCGCCGGCACGCGCACCGGCCGCACTCCAAGAGTATGTCAACGGACCAAACCACGACGCGATTCGGGGCGGGTGCCGTTCGGCGCGGTTCTTCAGAAGCCATTCATCCGATGGCGCTCTACGCGAAAATATGGGTCGGCGTCGAGGACGAGCGTCGGAGCACCTTTGTCGTGCAGGCTGCTCCATGCGTTCCAAATGGCCACTCCGTCAGTCGTGTCGGGCGGCGCAAGCTTATTCCCGTTGCTGTCATAGAGCCCGTACAGCGCCGCATGCCTCGCCGGCGCAGGCGGCAGATATTCAAGCGCGCTTCCATCGGGGGAGAGAAGATCCATCGGGACGGAAGGGAGATACGCCGGTACGAGGTCTTTCAGGCTTTGCGGCCACTGCCCGTCGTGATCGACCCGGAAAAGCCTGATGGCCAGAGCGGTCCCGGCCATCAGGCGTTCACTGCGGTGCCAAAACTGCATCTGGAACCAACGATGCGGGGATTCCCAAGGCTGATCGTGCTCCAGGGATGCGACGCCCTGCACGTGCGACACGCCCTTGCCATCCGACGGCTCAAACGCGGTGTCGAGGAGTGCCACGGCGCGAGGGTATTGGTCAGCCTGTAACGCTGCGACGATGGCCGTCCGTGCCTTCAGCCGCGCACGTGCGCCCTCTGTAAAGATAGGCCGCGTCACCACCGCAAGCACGCCGGGAAGAAAGTCTTCCCGGCCCGGCCCGGCGCATACCTCGGCGTAGCGATCCAACTGGGCGCCGCGGATGGACTGACTGGCAAAGGCCGGAACGTCGATCAGATTCCGTACGACCTGAACGACCGTCTCCCGCGATGCTGGTCTTGTGGCGGGATCCGGCTTGCCCGACGGACCGATCTGAAGGTTGGGAGTAATCTCGACGATCGCCGAGACAACGTGGCTACTGCAGTGGATCGCATTTATCTTCGGGAAGAAGCCAGAATCTTCCGCGGCGGCCGCCTGCTGCAACGCAATCAAATCCAGGACGCCGTTTATCGAACTGCGGTCATCTCCGTCGGTGTGGGCAAGAATTGCCTTGGCGCAGAGCATTGACGCGATCTTCCCATATCTTGCGCCGTATCGTCTTGTCGCCGTCGTGTTCGGCAGGGGCGTTGCGGGCCGAGTGCGTGACGCAACACATCCCACGTGAATCAGGTCGAACAAGTGGGGGTTCGCCGAGACAAGGTCTTCGATGAACATCTTTTCCCGCGGAGTAAACGGTGCGACCGCCGGCAAGTGAAGCGTCGAGACGTCATAATCGGCGAGATCAGCGGCCTCATTGAACACCTTTACCGACTCCTGGTCATCCCGCGACTCAGCCGCGAAGTCGGCGGCGCGGACCGGCTCACCAGCAGCGTGAAGCCGCTCGATCTCGCCCTCAAGTCGGACTGCCGCGACCTGACCCCAGACGACGCGCAGCAGGAACAGAAACAAAAGCCAGCCCAAACCGGCGATCGTTAGTTGTCGCGCCCATGGATTACGGAGTACCGGATGCATCGCCGTGTTTCGCGGGCCGGGTGCGGACATCAATCCCTCCCTCAAGCACAACCTGATTTCCTCCGTCCGCCGCACGACTTGTCGGCGGGCTCCCTTACAATCGTCCCAGGTGCTTATGGCCAAGTCTCGCACGCAATTCCTCTGCAATCAATGCGGCTCGGTTCACCCCAAGTGGATGGGCAAATGCCCGGACTGCGGGACGTGGGATGCGCTGGAGGAGTACAAGGCCCCGACGGATGACCCCCGGGCCGCGGCGCGCGGGATCGTCGCGGCGGGCGGAGCGGATGGGGATTTGTCCCGCGGCGGAGAGGCGCTGACGCTCGATCAGATCGACGAGGCCGAATCGCCTCGGCATCCGTGTGGGATCAGCGAGTTCGATCGGGTCCTGGGCGGAGGCGTGGTGCCGGGCAGCGCGGTGCTCGTCGGCGGGGAGCCGGGGATCGGCAAATCGACGCTGCTCCTGCAGGTGGCCCATGAGCTGGCCGGCGACCGCTCGGCGCACGATGCGGCCGGCGCGGCGGCCGAGGCGATGATCGCCGGGCGGGGCGGGCCGCACGCCGTCCGTTCGCAGGGCGGTGCGCCGCTCCGCGTGCTCTATGTCACCAGCGAAGAATCGGCCCGGCAGACCAAGCTGCGCCGGGCGTTTGGGCGTGAAAGCGCCGGGGCTGCTGGTGCTGGCCGAGACGAATCTCGAGCGGATCATCCACCAGATCAACAAGCAGAAGCCGGACGTGGTGGTGATCGATTCGATCCAGATGATCTACAAGCCGGAGCTGCCGGCCGCCCCGGGGTCGGTGACGCAGTTGCGCGACTGCTGCATGGACCTGGTTTACCTCGCCAAATCGAGTGGCGTCGCGATCCTCTTCGTCGGCCACGTGACCAAGGCGGGGACGCTGGCGGGGCCGAAGATCATCGAGCATATCGTCGATACCGTCGTCTATTTCGAAGGGGACCGATTCCACAGCCACCGGATTGTCCGGTGCGTGAAGAACCGGTTCGGCTCGACGCACGAGGTCGGGCTGTTTGAGATGACCGGCACTGGCTTGCGCGAGGTGACCGACCCGGGTAACCTGTTCCTGGAGCAATACGGGCCCGGCGGCCAGCCGAGCGGGACGGTTGTCACGGCCGCCATGCAGGGGACGCGGGTGTTGCTCGTCGAGGTGCAGGCGTTGACGGCGTCCAGCGTCATCGGCGCCGCGCGGCGGAAGGTGAGCGGCGTCAGCGCCGACCGCGTGGGCATGATCATCGCTGTCCTGGAGAAACGGGCGGAGATGCGTTTGGCGGCCGACGACGTCTTTGTCAATGTCGCCGGCGGGGTGAAGGTGGTCGAGCCGGCGATCGACCTGGCGATCGCGATGGCGATCGCATCGGCCCACATGAATCGGCCGATCGCGCCGGGGACGCTGGCGGTCGGGGAACTGGGCCTGGGAGGCGAAGTCCGGGCGGTGCCGCAGTTGGAGCTGCGCCTGCGGGAAGCCGCTCGGCTCGGGCTGGGCCAGGCGATCGTCCCGCACGTCGGGGGGCAGATCCCCAAACTCGGGGGGATGGCGCTGCACGAGGTCCGGCGCCTGTCGCAGGCGCTGGGGGATCTGTAGCCGACTCTGGAGGCGCTATCGAGGCGCGACGGTGAGCGAGCGGCTGGGCCGATCGAGCGCGGGTCGTCCGTCGGCATCGCGGCGTGACGCGGAGCGGTCTGAAACCGCTTCCTTACCAGACTGTCGAAAAACTGGTAACAGCGGCCTGACGACCGCCGTTTTTGAGCGAAAAGCGAAGCATTTTTCGGCGTTTTTTGAGTTTTCCGACAGTCTGTTACGGGCGCGGTTCGCCGGGCGATCGGCCAGCCGCGACAGGCGTCGATTTTGTCGAGGAAGTCGGCGACCATGAGCAGGGCATCAGGGCCGCCGCGCTGACGCGGGACCGGACGCAGGGGGCTTAATCGTCTACGAGGGTTCGCGATGGGCAGACTTCACAGAATAACCGTTGCGGCCGCCGGGGTGCTGGTCGTCGGCTGGGCCATCGGGCTCCACGCGGCCGACGTGCCGCTCAAGTCGAAGCCCAACATCGTCTTCATCCTCGCCGACGACATCGGCTACGGAGATCTGGGTTGCTACGGCGCGACGCTCGTCAAGACGCCTCGGTGCGACCGCCTTGCGGCCCAAGGGGCCCGTTTCACCGATGCCCATGCGACCGCGTCAACCTGCACGCCGACGCGCTACGCGATGATGACCGGGCAGTACGCCTGGCGCAACCCTGCCGGCGCCGGCATCCTCAGTGGCGAAGCGCCGCTGGCCATCGACCCGGCGAAGCCGACGACGCCGTCTCTGTTGAAGCAGGGGGGCTACACGACGGGCATCGTCGGGAAGTGGCACATCGGGTTGGGGCAAGGCGACCTCGATTACAACAAGGAGATCAAGCCGGGCCCGCGGGAAGTGGGGTTTGATTCGGCGTTCTTCTTCCCCGCGACCGGCGACCGGGTCCCGACTGTTTTCGTTGACGACCGACGCGTCGTCGGGCTCGACGGGAAGGATCCTATCGAAATCAGCTATGCGCATCGCGTCGGGGAAGAGCCCACTGGCAAGGAACACCCCGAACTGCTCAAGATGAAGCCGAGCCAGGGGCACGACAACACAATCGTGAACGGGATCAGCCGCATCGGCTACATGAGCGGCGGCAAGTCGGCCCGCTGGGTCGATGAGCTGATGGCGGAGACACTGACGAGGAAGGCGGTCGAATTTATCGAAAAGAACCGGGAGAAGCCCTTTTTCCTTTATTTCGCGACGCATGACATCCATGTCCCGCGCGTCCCGGGCGACGGCTATCGGGGGAAGAGCGGCTGCGGCATCCGGGGCGACGTGATCGAAGAGTTCGACGGGAGCGTCGGCGCGGTGCTCGATACGCTCGATCGGCTTAATCTGGCTGAGAATACGCTCGTCATCGTCTCCAGTGACAACGGTGGGGTGATGGACGACGGCTACCAGGACGGGGCGATCCAGGACGCCAACGGCCACAAGTGCAATGGGGCGCTGCGGGGTTATAAGGGGTCGCTCTATGAAGGGGGCCACCGGGAGCCGTTCATCGCGCGCTGGCCAGGGCACATCAAGGCGGGGTCCACATCGGATGAGCTGATTGGGCTGGTTGACATGATGGCGACGCTGGCCCACATCGGCGGCGTCGAGGTCCCCGCTGATGCTGGCCCGGACAGCTATGACGTGCTGCCCGCTCTATTGGGGGGCAAGTCGCCGCGGGATCACCTGATTGTCCAATCGAACGGCATTCAGCGGCAGGCGATCCGGGTGGGGCCGTGGAAGTACATCCCGCCCGCCCCGGGCTTCCGAGGCCGCGCCCGGGCGAACACGCAGGCGACGACGCGGCCCGCGGAGACGGCGCCCAATGCCCAGCTCTACGACCTGGGCACCGACCTCGGCGAACAGAAGAACCTCGCCGACCAGAGGCCGGACAAGGTGAAGGAACTTCAGGCCCGGATGGATCGGTACAAAGCCGACGGGCGCAGTCGGCCGTGATCGAACGGCATCGAACGAGCCACGCCCGTAAGGAAGCGGGCAGTCGCCGCACTCGGCGACTGAGCTGCTGGATGAGCGGCTGATGCCCGCCTTCGGCGGGCCCCGCTTCCTGGCGGGCGCGGCTCGTTCATGAAGACGTCGAAGCAGATGCTGCGCTCCGACGCCGCGATGACCTCGCTTCATCTTGCAACCAATGGCCTTGCCGCTACACTCCGGCCGGTCGGGAAGCGGGCTGGGACGGGATACACGGCCCGACTCGCCCGCTCGACTTCCCCGGAAGCTGCGGAGGCCTCGGCTCATGGCGAACCCCTCGTCAATCAACGTATGTCTCATCGGTCACAAGTTCATGGGGCGGACGCACAGCAACGCCTACCTGAAGGTTCATAAGTTCTTCACCGACCTGCCCGCCGAACCGGTCATGCACACGATCGTCGGCCGCAACGCGGAAGAGCTGAAGGAGTTCAAAGAGCGGTGGGGCTGGAAGAACCTCTCCACCGACTGGCGGCAAGCGATCGCCAACCCCGATGTCCGGCTGGTTGACGTTGGCACGCCGAATAACGCGCATGCCGAGATGTCCATCGCCGCGCTCGAAGCGGGCAAGGACGTCGCCTGCGAAAAGCCGCTGGCCGGCAACTTCGCCGAGGCTCGCCAGATGCGGGATGCCGCCCGCACCGCCAAGGGCAAGACGTTCGTCTGGTACAACTATCGCCGCGTGCCGGCGGTGGCCCTGGCGCATCAGTTGGCCCGGGAGGGGAAGCTCGGCCGCATCTACCACATCCGCGCGTTTTACCTCCAGGACTGGGCCGGTCCGAGCGTGCCGCTCATCTGGCGGTTCAGCAAGGAAGTCTCCGGGTCGGGCGCGCACGGGGACCTGGGCGCCCACGTGATCGACATGGCCCGCTTCATCACTGGCGACGAGTTCGACGAAGTCGTCGGCTCGGTGACCGAGACGTTCGTAAAGGAACGCGAGATCCCGGAGCAGGGGTCGGCGGGGGGCATCGCCGGCGGGGCGGCCGGCGCCCGCGGCCGCATGGGGAAGGTCGGCGTTGACGACGCCACCCTCTTCCTTGCCCGCACCAAGGGCGGCGCGGTCGCCAGCGTCGAATCGACCCGTTTCGCGACCGGCAACCAGAACAAGAACGGCATCGAAATCAACGGCGACAAGGGGGCGATCCGGTTCAACTTCGAAGACATGAACTGGCTCGAGTTCTACGATACGACCGTCCCCCGCAAGCAGCAGGGGTGGGCGAGGATCATGGTCACCCATGGCGCCGGACCATCCATATGCGGGGGCGTGGTGGCCGGACGCGCACGTCGTCGGCTACGAGCACAGCTTCATCAACCAGGTGGCCGACATGGTGACGTCCCTGTGCGGGAAAACGCCGGTCGTTCCGCTCCCCGATTTCGAAGACGCCTTCAAGACCCAGCAGGTGCTGGAGGCGGCCCTGGTGTCGGCGGAACACCGCGCCGGTGAAGGTTGATGAGATGAAATAGCCGCCTAGGCTTTCCTGTTGCGCCGGCCGCACGTTGTTTCAATCCAAGCCCCCGTTGCCCCATTCAAGCGGCCGATAGGGTACGGCTAGCGAACGGGTTGGGCTGTGTGGCGAGCCGCCGGCCAGATCAGTCTTCGCGCCAAACACCTAATAAGGGCGGGGCGCGAGCCCGGCGGCGGGCGTCCGGATCGACCCCAAGGAAACCTCATGAGCGATTCGTGCGCGTATCACTTGACCCCCGGCGACCCGAGAGGCTCGACGCGTTCCGGGCGCGCGCTCGGCCCTTGAGCCTCATGCCCGCGCTGGCGGCCGCGTCGGGTCGCAATTTCGCGGTGGTGGCCGTCGCCGGCCTGCTTGCGATGGGGTGCGCCGGCCCGGCGAAGAAGACAGGCCCGTCTCCCTCAATGGCGGCGAACCCTGAACTTGCGGACCCCGTCGCGCGGGTCCGGGAGCTTCGCGTCCGCTCAGCCGAGCTGGGCCTGATCGCCAAGGGGCTCCCCGGGCGGACGCAGTCGGAGAATCGGGAGCTGTTCCGCTCGGCGTTCGGCTCGCTGGCGCGGACGCTGGCGCTTCTGGAAGGGCCGCGGCGCACCGGTGTGTTCGATCATCAGCTCAGCGTCGTTGAAGACACCCGCGCCGAGCTGAATTCCCGCTCCAACTCGCTGTCGATGGACCCGATTGTGGACACCGGCCTTCGCGCCGTGCGGAACGCGCTGGACGACGCGGTCCGCACCGGCGGGTTCGACGACGCCGCGATCGCCGACTCGCTCGATCAGTTTGGCGGGCGCGTCCGGGAACTTGATGTCGCAAAGGGGGCCGACCATCCCGAAGTCGTCGCCTTCGCGATTCAGCAGGCGAGTGACGTGATCGGCAAGATGACGGCCGTGCTGGCCGAACGCGTCTCCGGAGCGGATCTTCCGCCGATGACGATGCCCAGCACCATGCCGGCCGCCGCCGGGGGGGATATGCCCGCCGGTGCGGCGCCCGCCGCCGTGGCGCCTGCCGCTCCGGCGCCGGCCGCCCCCGAAATGAGTGCTCAGCCCACTGCGCCACTGTCCCCTGCGTCGCCCGCACCCGATGCACCGCAGCAGCCGGCGAAGTAAGATGCGGCCGGGCCGCGAAGTTTGCCCCAAGTGCCCTATGTCCTGGACGAGCCTTTGTGATCTTTCGGAACTGGAGGAGGGGAAGGGGAAGTACGTCGAGATCGGCGGGTTTCAGCTCGCCGTTTACCTGAACGGCGGCCGCGTCTTTGTGCTCGACAATTACTGCCCGCATGCCGGCGGCAACCTGGCGGCCGGTTGGGTCACCGACGGGTGCGCGGTCTGCCCCTGGCATTCATGGCCCTTCCAGCTCGAGACGGGCGAACTGCGTGGCACCCCTGGCGTGGCCGTCTCGACCTATAAGACGCGCTTGCTGGACCGAGGGCCCCAAACGCCGAAGCTCGTCCAGGCCGATCTGCCCATCTACTGATGGCGGCAAGCAACGTCCCTGCGGCAGTTTAGCGAGATCGGGCGCGCCTGGGCCGTGCTCATAATTCCCTTGCGACGCCATCGCCGGAACGTATACTTTGACGCGCGGAACGCCCGGCGGCGGATAGATTTGTCGATCGCGGCAGCCCAAGCCGATGGCTGACGATCGCACTCGGGAACCGCGGCCGCCTTCCGTCGATGGGCAGGCCGCTGGCTCACGTGAACCGAACGACCCTTGGCCGCCGGTGGTTGCACTCACTCACTCCTATGAAACGCGTCCGTCGTCGCAATGGCGCTCTAGTCTTCGCTCTCTACGCAAATGCCGGCCTGCTGGCGGCGATTTTCGCGTCGATGCTCTGGCGATCGGGCGGCCCGTCGTTTGGTACGGCCGCCTTCGGCGCGCCCCAGACCCCTCCGATCGCGGGCGGGGGCGGCATTTTCCTGATGCCCGCGCAGTTCGGCACCAACGTCTGGGGCGTCTACCTGATGGACATTGATACGCAGTCGATCTGTGCGTACGAATTTTTGCCCGGCGAGCGGGTGCTCCGGTTCGTCGCGGCGCGGAATTTCCGAAGTGATCGCAAGCTGGGGAATTGGAACACGCAGCCCGACCCGGCCGAGATCGCCAAGCTGCTCGACGTGCAGCAGGGCGGGGTCCGCGGCGCCCCCGCCGGCCCCGGTCGCCCCGCAGAACGCGATGCCGACGGACCGACCCTAGCGGCTGACGCGGACGATGCGAACGACTTGCGCCGCATGAGGCGGAGTCGCGGCGCGGTGGTAATATCGTGCGAATCGCTGCGTGACGTTCGCCAGGGCTAGACGTCTTTGAGAATCTGAGCGGAAGCGACAGGCACCGAGGAGAACCGCCCCATGATGGCCAAGATGTTCTACACGCTTGAGGAGGCCAAGGCCGCTCTCGGGAAGTCGGAAGAGGAGATCAAGCAGTACGCCCGCGAAGGCAAGCTCCGCGAGTTTCGTGACGGGCCGCGCCTGATGTTCAAGGCGGACCAGGTCGAGCAGCTCAAGGGGGGCGCGGATGGCGGCGGCATGGGCGGCGATGACGCGCAGGGCCTCGACCAGGTCGATCTCGGTGTCTCCGACTCCGGCGGGCTGATTGGCCTGGTCGATACGACCGGCGCCAGCGGCACCAGCATCAGCATGAGCGACGCCGAAGGAGAGATCGGCGGCTCGGGGCTAGGGTCGGGCCTGTCGGGCTCCGGGCTGGGCTCTGGCCTTGCCGGCTCGGGCCTCGGGTCGGGCTTGAGCGGGTCGGGGCTTAGCTCCAACCTCACCAGCAGCGCGTCGGGCATTGGCAGCTCCAATGCCGGCATGACGATGAAGATGAAGGACGACACTGCCCTGGCGACCGACCTGGGCCTCTCCGGCTCCTTGGGCGGCGTGCCGTCGCCGGGTCGTCCGGGGGGCCCGTCGGGCAGCGGCCTGTCCGGTTCCGCCGGCGGCAGCGGCCGCGGCTCGGGCATTAACGTCTTCGGGACTGACGACGGCGGTGAGTTCGTCGATCCGATGGCCCAGACGAACATCTCCGGCGGCATTCGCGACCAACTGTCGCTCGAAGGCGTCGGCTCCGGCTCGGGCTTGCTCGACCTGACCCGCGAGAGCGACGACACCAGCCTCGGCGCCGTCCTGGATGAAATCACGCCCGGCGCGGGGCCGATGAGTGGGCGCCGCCAGCCGGCGATCGACGTGGGCGAGGGGAGCCTTGGCTCGGTCCTCGACGACGAAATGCCCACGGCCCCGCGCGTCGCGGCGCCGCCGATGGTGGTGCAGGCCGCCGATCCCTTGGCCCCCGCGTTCGGCGGGGCGGCCTTGGCGGCCGCCGGGGTGATGGTCTTCGCCAGCTTTATCCTGATCGCGGCCGTGCTGGGCAGCCGGCCTAACATCCTGAAGTGGTTCGTCGATAACAAGATCAACTTCTTGACCTCGTCGGGCATCGGCCTCATCGCGGTCGTGGTCTTCTTTGTGATCGGCCTGATCATCGGCCGCGTCGGGTCCACGGCGAAGCGGTAGCGACGATAGGGGACGCCTCGCCACCCGATTGAACAGCAACGACAAGAGGCGCGGCGCCCGCCGTGCCTCTTGTCGTTGCTCGCGGGAGCGCGGTTACGGCGCTCCCGAAAAAAGGAGAACGCGCATTTTTTGCCGCGCGGGCTTGCAATCCTGAAAAGTTATCGGACACTGAATCGCGGTTGCACCGCAGGAATTCGGGCGATTCCGGCGATGCGAGGTGCCCGCCGTATGTGGGATCTGGCCCAATACTGACGTCGTCGGCCATCGCGGATCGGCTGGGTTTGTTTCGGCTTTCTTCCACCGGCATCTCGCGAATGGGCACGAGCGACTCGGTCCTTGCCATCCCTTTTGCCGGGCAAACGCATCGTACGCGGTGCTGAGAACACAGTTCGTCCCCCCGGGGTGGTTCACGTCCCGGACAGTTTCATGCATGGAGGCATGCGTATGGCACGGAAGCTTTCCTCAACCGTTCTTTCCTCGACCATTCTTCGACTGATCGGTCTCTCCACCCTCGGGCTGGTGATGACGGGTTGCGTCTCCCAGGAAAAATACAACGCGATGAAGCTCGACCGGGACGAGGCGCATTCCGCCTTCTCGGAAGCGGAAGCGCGGGCTCGGACCGCGGACGCGCAATACGCGGTCCTCAAGCACCAATTCGAGATGAAGCAGTCCTCCGAGAGCGGCCGCGAGGCACTGAACGCCAATCAGGCCGCCACGATCGCCGATCTGACTCGTCAGCTTGATGAACTGAACGCCAAGTACCGCGATGCGATCGACCTTGCGGGCAAGGCCGGTTCGACGCCGCTCCCGGTCGCCGTCACCAACGAGCTGAATGCCTTTGCGGCCGCCAACCCGGGGCTGGTCGATTTCGACAGCAGCCGCGGGCTGGTGAAGTTCAAGAGCGACCTGACCTTCTCGGCGGGAAGCGCCGAAGTGCAGCCCACCGCCAAGCAGGCGATCGACAAGTTCGCCCAGATCCTCAATTCGTCGGCCGCCGCGCCGTACGAGCTGATGGTCGTCGGCCACACCGACAGCCAGCCGGTGAGCAACCCCATGACCCTCAAGGCCGGGCACCTTGATAATTGGTATCTTTCGGCGCACCGCGCCATCGCGGTCAGCAAGGAACTCCAGCGGCAGGGCGTCGCCTCCGGCCGCCTTGAAGTCGCCGGTTATGCCGACCAGCGCCCGGTGGACCCGTCGCCCACCAAGGACGCGATGAGCAAGAACCGCCGCGTGGAGGTCCTGATCCTCCCGACGACGCACACAGGCTCCGTCGCCGCGGCAACCCCGGCTCCGTCGGCCTCCGCCATTCCCGCGGCCGCCCCAATCCCCGCCCGCTCGACCGCGCGGGTCAGCATGAACAAGGACGACAACAAGGACGCACCGCCCGCCCGGCCGTACCTTGGGAAATAGAAGGCCCGCTTTCGGTTTGAGAAACAAAACCTCCTTGACGCGATCGCGCGTCAAGGAGGTTTTTGCGTCAGTGTAAGTCGTTGCTCGCCACGCCGCATCACCCTCGTGGCACGCGCTACATTCGACTCGACCCGCACGCCCTGCTTGATGTCAATCCACGGGCAGCTTTGCCAACTCCGCTTCAAGTGTCGCGAGCTGGTCGCGGCTCTCCTGAACCAATTTCTGGGGGGCTTTGGCGATATAAGCTTCGTTGCCGAGGCGGCCCTTCATCGCGGCGATTTTCTTCGTCAGTGACTCCCGCTCCTTCGCGACCCGCTGCTTCTCGGCGGCCGGGTCCACCAGCCCTTCGACGAAGACTTCGCACCCGGCGGCCGCCGCGCGGGCGGCGTTTGGGGGGGCCGGCAGATCGGCGTCGATCGCCTTAAGCGTGCAGAGCCCGAGCAGCTCGATCAGCTCCCGGTTCTCGTTGATCGACCGGGCCGCGTCGCCGGGCGCGCGGATCGACACCGTCACTGACTGGCTCGGCTTGACGTTGTGCTCGTTCCGCAGGTTGCGGATCACGCCGATGACTTCCTGAATGCGAGGGAAGACAAACTCGGCCGCTTCTGAGAACGAGCCGACGACCGGCCACTTCGCTTTCACCAGGCGCGGGCTGGGCGGGCACTCAATGCGGCCGGGGAGGCCGCGGGTCGGGCGGGCGTCGTTCAGCCGCCACCAGATGGTCTCGGTGATGAACGGGACGATCGGGTGCATCAGCCGCAGGGCCCGTCCAGCAGCGCCGCAAGCACATGGGCCGCCTGGGCGGCGCGGCAGGGTCCTTCATGGCGGGCTTGATCGCCTCAAGGTACCAGTCGCACAGGTCGCGCCAGAAGAAGTCGTAGCACGCCTTGGCATAGACGTCGAAACGATAATCTTTAAGAGCGGCGTCGGCCTCGGCGACGGTCCGGTTGAACCGCGAGACGACCCAGCGATCGGCGAGGGACCATTTCATCTCATCGACCGGCTCCGCCGGCCCGCCCGCCGTGGCGGCCGCCGCTTCCAGGTGGCCCATCGCAAAGCGCGCCGCGTTCCAGATCTTGTTGCAGAAGTTGCGGCCGAGGTCGAATTTGCCGCTGGTATTCTTCGCCAGCGGCATGTCCGCCGTTGGCTTGACCGCGCCACTGATGACGCCGTAACTGCTGACCAGCTTCTTCGTCGGGTCCTTCGGGCTGACCTGCGTCGGCGCCGCCACCACGTAGCCGGCCGCGTTGGTGATCTTCTGCGGCGCGAAGGCGACGCCCGAGTGCGGGTCCACCAGATCGACGGGCATGCGCAGGTCCTGGGTGTGCGTCGTCATAGCGGCCAGGGTGTACCGCATCGCATCGGCGCCGTGCGAGCCAATGATGTCGAGCGGGTCCACGCCGTTGCCCAGGCTCTTGCTCATCTTCTGCCCGTCGCCGTCCTGGATCATGGCGTGGATGAAGACGTCGGTGAACGGCAGGCAGTCGCGGAAGTAGAGGTTGAACATCACCATCCGCGAGACCCAGAGCGTGATGATCTCGCGAGCGGTGGTGAGGACATTCGACGGGTTCCACTTGTCGAGCGCGGGGTTGTCGGTCGGCCACTGCAGCGTGGACAGCGGCCACAGGCCGGAGGAGAACCACGTGTCGAGGACGTCAGGGTCGCGCCGGAAGCCGCGGGCTTCAATGTAACGAATCGCTTCCGCGTCGTCGTCTGATCGAATGCAGACGTGGAGAGCGTTCGACTCGCCGAAGTTATCGAAGGCGGCGCGATCTTCCTTCGTCAGTTGTTCAATAAATTGAAGTGCTTCCAGAGCCTGCTGTTCGTTCCCAATCTGAAAGCTCCAGGTCGGGATGCGATGCCCCCACCAAAGCTGGCGGCTGATGCACCAATCGCGGATGTTCTCGTGCCACGTCTGGAACGTCTTCGAATAACGCGATGGGTAGAACCGGAGTTGGCCTTCCCAACGCGCGCGACCGTCAAGGAGCGAGGGTTCCGCATTTAACGAGCCGCGACCGTAAGGGAGCGGGGTTTCCGCGCCAGCGGAAACGTCTTCCGCCGCGCCCCGCAACATGGCAACGTCCGCCGCGACTAGCGGTGCCGGCCCGATCGGCTCGCCCTGCTGGTCGTGAACGTACACCATTGCGGCGCTGAGCGCGGATCGATCATTTAAATATCGCGTGCTCCCGTGTCGCGTCCAGACGCGCGAATCCTTGGAGGCGAGCCCGCCTTCTCGTAGACGTCTAGTTGCGTATGCCTTCACGTTCTCCATGACCTTCTCAGGTGGCGCGTCCGCTGTGACCACCACATGTACATGGGTCGGACGAATGTGGGCGACATGGAGAGTCCACCCACGATACTTGCAGACTTCCGCTATCGTCTCCTGCACAACACGTCTTCGAGCTTCGTCGAGACTGAACGGAGCGTGTGCGAGCCGCGCGAACTTCAGCTCGTTCGAGAATTTCGTCCGGTTCAAGGCCGGGTTCGCCCGGGACGTTGTGCCGCCGATCGACGGAACCGCGGTCGCTCCCCTGAAGCCAAGTGCCGTAGGTGGTAAATGTGATGAGGTAGCCGAACGCGGAAATGTCACGTTCTTCGGACGGTGGGCGAATCGCGGCGTTCGTAGCCGTCCGCTCCACGGACGGCCCCGCTCCCTCACGGTCGCGGCTCGTCGCGGCGCGGTACTCGGGGGCGTCTTGCGGGAGGGGTGGGCCCGCTCCCTTACGGTCGCGGCTCGTTTGGGCGCTGTGCTCGGGGGCGCCTTGTTCTTGAGAAGCGCCGTCGCGCGCCATCGCCCTTAGCGCGGCTCCGGCGAGGCGGTCGTCGGTCACGCGGCAATACCACTGGTCGCTTAGGTACGGCTCGATCGCGGCGTGGCTGCGGTAGCTGTGGCCGACGCTGTGCCGGTAGGGCCTCATCTCCTCCAGCAGGCCGTTCTCCTTGAACCACTTCACGATGAGCTGGCGCGCCGCCTCGCGGCTCTTGCCGACGAGGAAGCCGGCGCCCCCGATATCCGTCCAGCCGTGCTGGTCGGAGATGGCGGCGTCAGGCGCCATGACGTTGATGACCGCGAGGTTATGACGGCGGCCGATCTCGTAGTCGTTGGGGTCGTGGGCGGGCGTCACCTTCAGAAAGCCGCTCGCGAACTGCGCTTTCACATCGGCCGGGTCGCCGCCGTGCGCGACCGAAAGAACCACGTACTCGTCTTCAATGATCGGGATCTCGCGGTTCACGAGCGGAAGCCGGACGTGCTTGCCGCGCAGCTCGGCCGCCCGCGGGTCCTTTGGGTTCATCGCAACGGCGGTGTCCCCGAGCATCGTTTCGGGGCGGGTCGTGGCGACCGTCACATGGCCGGTGCCGTCCGTGAGGGGGTAGCGGAGGTAGTAGAAGAAGCCGTCAACTTCCTCCATCTCCACTTCGTCGTCGGCCAGCGCGGTCTGGGTGACCGGGTCCCAGTTCACCAGCCGCTTGCCCCGGTAGATCAACCCATCCTTGAACAGGCGGAAGAACGCCTCACGCACCGCTTTGGCGCGGTCCGGGTCCATCGTGAAGGCCTGGCGGTCCCAGTCGCACGAGCACCCCATCGCCTTGAGCTGGCCGGTGATCGTCTTTTCGTATTCGTCTTTCCAGGTCTGGATCTTGGCGACAAACGTCTCTCGATCGAAGTCGGTGCGGCGCTTCCCTTCCTCCTGCATCACCCGCTTTTCGACAACAGTCTGGGTCGCGATGCCGGCATGGTCGGTCCCCGGCAGCCAGCAGGTATTGTCGCCCAGCATCCGATGGTAGCGGGTGAGGATGTCCTGAATCGTGTTGTTCAGCGCATGCCCGAGGTGCAACGCGGCCGTCACGTTCGGCGGCGGAATGACGATCGCATAGGGGGCGCCCGGGTCGCCCGGTTCGGCATGGAACGCCTTCTCCTCCGTCCAGACGCGGTAGGCTTCGGCCTCGACGGAAGAGGGATCGTACGTCTTGGGAAGTTCGGTGCTCATGGGCTTGAATCTGGAGGTCGCGAGCCGCCGCCGGCAGGGCCGGCGCCCGGCAAGGGTTTCCATCGGGTCGAAAGTCTGAAACGGGGGAGTTTACGGGTGAGACGCCGCCGCGACAAACCGTTGAGAGGTGAAGGTGGCGCCGCCGTGCCGCGAGCGATCGGCAGGCGGCCCTGGCAGGCGGCGAAGGGTTATACCGAAGGGATCAGCTTCTGGCCCTTACCGGGCCTGATCCCCAGCGTTCGCAGATAGCGTCGCCAGATAAGCGATCGGAGGTTCTCGATTTCAGAAGCGGTCAATGCGGCGATGTTGATGAAGCCGCCCGCCTTGCTGCGGTGGCCGCCCCCTTCGCCAATCTTGCGAAGGATGCGCCGCATGACGTCGGCCGCCGACTGGCGGGTGCTGCTCGTCCGCAGGCTGAGGATGAGCTTCGTCTCATGGACGGCGGTGACCAGCACGCAATGGACCTGGTCGAACCGGAGGAGGAAATCCGCCATGACGGCCGGTTTTTCGAGTGAGTCAACCGGGCCAAGGTGGGTCATCAGCCCGTTTTCGAGGAAGATCGCGTTCGCCAGGGCCTGAAAGTAGGCGATGTAGTAGCTCCGCGGCAGATCCACGTAGCGCATCTGATAAAGCTTGCGCGTGTCGGCCAGAGCGGTGAGGGTCGAGAGGGCGACGTTATCGAGCTCGCCCGGCGTACCGGCCGCCCCGGCGAGGTCCGACTCGATCGCGTAGAGCAGGGTGGCGGCAAGGTCGGAGGGGATATTGACGTCCAGCTCCATGAAGTAGCTGAACACGATGGAGCTCGTCGCCCCCACCTCTGTTCGTATATCGCAAAACGGAACGTCAGGCTGGCGGCCGCGGCCGCGGTGATGATCGATCACCGCGACAGGCGTCACGCCCGGGGGCAAGGGGCTGAAATTGAACTGCGGCTGGGTGTCCAGAAGGACAATCGCGTCGTAGTGATCGAGGGCGTTGTCGTCCCACGGCGTGAGCTTGAAATGGCTCGCACGGACAAATGCGTCATTGATCCCGCCGCCTACGCGTCCCTTGAGGGATATGCACACTTCGGGATGGCCGGGCAATTTCTCGGCAAGCAGCGTGGACATCGCGACGGCGCTGCCCAGTGCGTCGGGGTCCGGATGCTGATGCGTGGTGACGAGGATGCGCTTCTTGTTGGCCAGGAGCGAGAGCAGCTTCTTGGCGCGCGGGCGCCCGCGTGCCTGTCGCTCGGCGGCGACGGCCGACCCGGCGATGGTGCCGACACAGGATTCGACGAATGCCGTCATATCAGATGATAGGTCGTCAGCCGGGTTCGTGAACGGTAACGCCGCCGTCTCGACGCTCAGCCACGAGGCGTCGGCCGTGCCCGCTCCGCCAACCAGGTCAGCAGCGCCGCCGAAGAATGTGGCGGGATCCGGAGCGTTAACGCGACGATCGTCGTCGGCCGACTTCGCGGGGCCGCTGCCCGGCTGCATCGCGTCGGGATCGGCCGCCCTGCCGTTGGGGTTCATCGACGGGCGCGCGGCCCAACATGAATTGCTGGAACGACTTAAGGCTTCCAGGAGCCGCCGTCCAATAAGAGCGCGGCCGCGGGGCCTGATGGCGTTTGGATCCGAGGCGATCGCGTCGGCTGAAATCCAAGGTCTGACGCGATCGAGCGTGGTGGCCTGCGCCTGATCGGGGTGAGCCTTGGGAGCCATGAAAAAAGAGGTCCTGCAAGCCGCGTTCCATCTGGGGGCTTATTCCGCCGATTCGTTCGCCGTGTCGTGACCGAATTGGGGTTGGTGACTTCAGGGCGGCCGGCCTACGCTCCCGGTAGAATGGTCGCGTCGAAAGCTCGCGTGCGATCTGTGGATCGTGATGGAGAGAAAGCGAGCCCTACAAGCACTTGGGGCGAGGCGTTGTCATGGCAGAAGCAGCGAACCCGAATAGCGACAGTGGTACCTCGGTCGCACCGAAACCTCCTGCGGCCGCCCCGGCCACGAGGACGGCCCCCCGGCCTGCGAATCGGCTCGATAAGCTGCCCCCGTACAACGTCGTCCTGCTGGACGACGACGCTCACTCGGTCGCGTATGTGGTCGAGATGCTCAAGGCCCTGTTCGGTCATCCGAACGAGCGGGGGCAGGTGCTGGCCAAAGAAGTGAACGACGAGGGCCGCGCCGTCGTCTTTACCACCCATAAGGAGATGGCGGAGCTCAAGTCGGAGCAGATCGGCGCGTACGGGAAAGACCCTCGGGTGGCTTCGTGCAAGGGGTCGATGTCGTCAATCGTGGAGCCGGTCCTGGGTTGATCCCGGCTCAACGCTGGTTGAACCGACGGGCAAGCGGGCGAGCGGTTCGTTCCCGACACAATTGCGGGTGCGCGGTGATGCCATCCGATGTGCCGCCGGTGCCCTCACCGCCGAGCGTTTGACGTCGTCCGCAAGACCGCCGGTGAGGGCACCGGCACTTTAATTCGCGAGCGCACCCGCTGATTCAGATGGAACAGCCCACTAGAGCAGGATGACCGCGCCGCGCGGCGCGACCCACCGCCGCACGCATTCAATCTGGCGGCCGGCGGCGGCCGCCGCGGCGGCGCAACGGCGGCGGTGGGGGCCGATGACTCGCCGAAGCCGATCCCCGATCCGCTCTTTTCGTACCGCGGGGGCCACGGCGACCTGAGCCCGGATCGGATTGCCGACCGTAAATTCCAATCGCTTGATCACCGCGGGATGCTTCGTCCCCAACCGGCGAACCTGCTGCGCGCCGCCAGCCCTTTGACCGCCTGCGGCGCGGGCGCGGTCTGGACGGCCGAGCCGCCCACTTTTCCGGCGGCCGATGCCGGGAGAACTGTCCGCGAGACGTTTCCGTCGGGGGTCATCGCGGGAGATTCCCCCGACAGGCCGTTCAGAAGCGCTTCGAGGCGTGGCGCGGAGGGCAACTCACGCAACGGCCTAGACGCGGTCGCATAGATCGAGTCCCACGAACTGGAGGCGATTTCCGTCAACATCGAGTAGACGTCTTCGCGGGCGTAGGCGTCGGGGTCGCGCGGCATGGGTTGCGGGACGGGGAATCGGCAGCGCCGTTCGGGCTCGGCGAACCCCTCCGACGGATCGAAGTCCGTCACGGTGGCGGCCATCGCCTCGACCGGGTCGGCCGGGCGATTCTTGAGCAGGACCGCCCGGCGCGAGTTTGCCGGGGGCGGTGTCAGGGAGGTGAGCTTGCCCGTCTTGAATCGGATGGTCGTCTTGCCGAGCCGCAGGACGTCACCGTCACGAAGGGATCGGCGGCCGACCGGCGCGTCGTTCAGCCGCGTGCCGTTCTTGCTTTTCAGGTCGATCACGACCCAGCCGCGGCCGGCGGGCGCTAGCTTGCAATGCTTCCGCGACAGGAGGATATCGCGAACGGCGATCTCCACATTCGGACGACCGACCGATTGTCAGAGGCTCGTCCGCCAGTTGCCGGCGACCGATCACGCCTTCTTTGGAAGAGAGGATGATATAGGCCATTGAAGGATCCCGGGACCGTGTGCTCGACGCCTGCGCACCGCTTCGACAAGGCCACTGGCGGCCCACATCGATCTCAATCGGCGGCTGGACGATCTGACCAATAATTTTTCCTCCGGCTGTGGTGGGCGGCCGCTTTTGACCGACAGGTGACGGTTTGCCCATCCTGCGACGGTCGAATGCAAGGTTACGTGAGGGGCTTGCGGCCGGCCCGCCAAGGGAGCAGACTCTTGCGACAGTGGCAAGGACCTGTAGCAACTGCTCCGAGCGGCTTCGGCGCTCCCGAATTCGGGGCCGGGATGTCCCGTTGCTGTTTCTGTTCCTGGAGCCGGTGCGCTGCATGTCATGCTATCGCCGGACCTACCGTTTCCGATGGAGCCGCGACCCGAGCGACGGGGCGCCGGTTGCCGTTCACGTGGAACTTCCGTCGAAAGACGACTCCGCCGACACCCCGGTGGCGCGGTAGGCTCGCCGCGAGGTAGGCTCGCCGCCGCAAGCGCCCTCACCCTATCCACCCCGTGTCTCACCCTGTCCCTGTCCCATGCGTACATGCGAGAGGGGACAACTCCGTTCGGTCCTTCGCATCCGATCGCCGCGGAGCGGTCGCGTTCCTTCCTCGCCCATGTACCCATGGGAAAGGGTTGGGGAGAGGGCCTTCACCTTTTGACCCACGGCAAGTCGGCGGCCGCCCTCGGGACGGTCGGGGGAGATGTCGTTTGGCTTGACCCCACCCCCCCCGCGCATACCATCTCGGCTGGCTCGAAGACCTTGCACAGTTCGACGGAACCGCCGGCACGACCGGATGCTCAACCCCCGCGCCGCGGCAAGCCCGCGACGAGACGAAACCAACATGGCCCAGAACCTCAATCTCTTTGGCGCTGAAGCAACGCTCAATAGCAAAGCCGGCGATGTCAGCTATTTTCGGTTGAATCGGCTTTCCGAGCTGGGGCTGGGGAACCTGGCGAACCTTCCGTTCTCGATCAAGATCCTTCTGGAGAGCTGTCTGCGGAACGCGGATAACTTCGAGGTGACCGAGCAGGATGTGAAGAATGTGGCCGCGTGGCGCGGCGAGAAGGTGAACCCGGTTGAGCTTCCGTTCAAGCCGGCCCGCGTGATCCTCCAGGACTTCACCGGCGTGCCCGCCGTCGTTGACCTGGCCGCGATGCGCAGCGCGATGAAGCGCGCCGGCGGCGACCCGCAGAAGATCAACCCGCTTGTCCCCGTCGATCTGGTCATCGACCACTCGGTCCAAGTGGACAACTTCGGCACCTCAGAGTCCCTCGCCCAGAACACCGCGATCGAATTCGACCGGAACCGCGAACGCTACGAATTCCTGAAATGGGGTCAGAAGGCATTTAAGAACTTCAGCGTCGTCCCGCCCATGCAGGGGATCGTCCACCAAGTGAACCTGGAGTACCTGGCCAAGGTCGTGATGGTCCGCGACGGCGTCGCCCTGCCCGATTCGCTCGTTGGGACCGACAGCCACACCACGATGATCAACGGCCTGGGCGTGGTCGGTTGGGGCGTCGGCGGCATTGAGGCCGAGGCCTGCATGCTCGGCCAGCCGATCTATATGGTCACGCCGCAGGTGGTCGGGTTTAAGCTGCACGGCCGCCTGCCCGAAGGGGCGACGGCGACCGACTTGGTCCTGGTCATCACCCAGATCCTCCGCAGCCACGGCGTGGTTGAGAAGTTTGTCGAGTTTTACGGCCCGGGGCTTGCCGGGATGTCGGTGGCCGATCGCGCCACCATCGCGAACATGGCGCCGGAATATGGCGCGACGATGGGGTTCTTCCCCGTGGACGATCAGACGCTGGCTTACCTGCGGTTGACCGGCCGCGATGAATCGCATGTGGACCTGGTCGAGCGGTACTGCAAGGAGCAGGGGCTGTGGCGCGGCGAATCGGTCGAGCCTTCGTTCACCGAGGTGCTGGAGCTGGACCTGGCGACGGTCGTCCCCAGCGTCGCCGGGCCGCGCCGCCCGCAGGATCGGGTCGAGCTGCGCGGCGTGAAGCAGAGCTTCCGGTCGAACCTGGTCGACGTCTTCAAGAAGGAAGTCGGCGAGAGCGCGACGCCGAGGCTGGACCGGTGGTCGGCCGAGGCGCCGGTCAACCCCCTTCGCGGAGCGGCCGAATCGACGACCGGCGTCGTCGCCGACGACAAAGACGTCGAGCGGCAGCGGGATGAGGATGAAAAGGAAGCCGCGACGATCGAACACCTCAAGGGGAGCCACAAGCGCGACGCCGCATACGTCGCCATGGATGACCAGTGGCACAAGCTGACGCACGGCGATGTCACCATCGCCGCCATCACGAGCTGCACCAATACGAGCAACCCGTCGGTGATGATCGCGGCCGGGCTTCTGGCCAAGAAGGCCGTCGAGAAGGGGCTCAGGGTCAAGCCGTACGTCAAGACCAGCCTCTCGCCCGGCAGTCGCGTCGTCACCGATTACTTTGAGAGAGCGGGGCTCCAGACTTACCTGGACCAGCTCGGTTTCCAGACCACCGGGTACGGCTGCATGACCTGCATTGGCAACAGCGGGCCACTGCCCGAGGCGATCGCCAAGGCGGTCGAAGACAAAGACCTGGTTGTGGCGGCCGTCCTCAGCGGCAACCGGAACTTCGAAGGGCGCATCAACCCGCACGTCAAGGCGAACTACCTGGCTAGCCCGCCGCTGGTCGTCGCGTTCGCCCTGGCGGGGACGGTGGACGCGAACATCATGGACGAGCCGCTGGCGAAAAATGACGCCGGCGAGTCGGTCTACCTGCGCGATATCTGGCCCACGCAGCAGGAAGTGAACGACACCATCGCCGCGTGCATCGGCCCGGACCTGTTCCACAAGGAGTACGGCGACGTCGCCAACGGCAACGAGACGTGGAACGCGATCCCGGTGAAAGGGGGCGAGCTGTTCGCCTGGGACGATAAGAGCACATACATCCAGGAGCCGCCGTTCTTCACCGACCTCACGCCCGAGGCCAAGCCAATCGAGGCGATCCGCGGGGCGCGCGTGCTGGTGATGGTGGGTGACAGCGTGACGACGGATCACATCTCCCCGGCCGGCAGCATCAAGAAGAGCTCGCCGGCGGGATCGTACCTCATCGAGAACGGTGTTCAGCCGCTTGATTTCAACAGCTACGGCGCCCGTCGCGGCAATGACCGGGTCATGACCCGTGGCACGTTCGCCAATATCCGGCTCCGCAACCTCCTGGCGCCCGGCACGGAAGGGGGCGTGACGAAGTATCTCGCCCCGGGCGCGACCGACGGCGAAGTCATCCCGATCTACGATGCGAGCCTGCGCTACAAGGCCGAAGGGACGCCGCTGATGGTCCTGGCGGGCAAGGACTATGGCATGGGCTCCAGCCGCGACTGGGCGGCGAAGGGGACCTACCTGCTCGGTGTCCGGGCGGTCCTTGCCGAGAGTTTTGAGCGGATCCACCGGAGCAACCTGGTTGGGATGGGGATCCTGCCGTTGCAGTACTTGAAGGGGCAGAATCGCTCGTCACTCGGCCTCACGGGGCTGGGGCAGTTCGACATCGTGATTGGCGATGACCTGACGCCGCTGCAAGAAGTGACCATCCGCAAGACCAGCCCCACCAGCGCGCTGGTGGAGTTCAGGGCGGTCTGCCGCATCGATACCCCCGTCGAGATCGAGTATTACCGTAACGGCGGCATCCTTCACACGGTGCTCCGGAACATGTTGCGGGGCAAGGCCTAAGGAGAATGAACGCTTCGAAGGATCTAAGCCGGCCGCGGCGAAAAAAGGGGTCAGAAGGTATTTCTCCCCCCGGCCCATTCCGAGCGGGCGCGACAACGCCCGATGCGTCTGGTATAGACGCTCGCCGTGGAGGGCACCAAGCGGCTTTATCCGATCTTCGATCGCCTGACGCGCGAGGCGGCGGCGACGACCGGTCGCGACACCGGCGAAACCGAGCCCGCCGGTCGATCGGGCGAGCGAAGCCGGCGGCGGGTGCTGATCGCACTCGCGCGACAGATGTGGGAGCTTCGCGGCCTCCCCATCCGCGGCCGCGATAGCGCGGTCGATCGCCTGGTTCGGCGTGCGACATCGACCGGCCTGGCGGGCCTTCTCAACGAGCCCGATGCCCTGTCGCAGGCGCTTCAGGCGATGAACGCCCCGGCGCTTGCGTCGGCCTATCGGGAGACCGCTCGCAGTGGACGCAAGTTCACGGCCGCCGAGATCCCCGCCGTCACGCAGCTCTTCACTCCGCTTTGGGTGGCCGAGTGGCTCGTGCAGAATACGCTCGGCCGCGCCTGGCTCGACCTTCACCCTGACACTTCCCTTAGGCCGCGAATGCGTTGGCTGGCGCGCGCGGCGGGCCCATTGAACCCGCTTCCAGCCCGACGCCCAGTCGCCGGGTAGCTGACCTGACGTTCCTCGACCCCGCCTGCGGGACGATGAACATGGGGATCGCGGCGGCCGAACTGTTCAGGCTGATGTACCGCGAAGAGCAGGAGAAGGCCGGCCGCCGTGGGTGGCCCGCCGAGCCTTCGGCCCCGAACGACGCGGCCGCCGCGCGTTCGATCCTTTCCCGGAACCTGTTTGGGGCTGATATCGATCCGTTCGTCCTTCGCCTGGCGCGGTTGGCGCTCGGAGCTCATCTCGGCATCGGCGCCGCGGCATCCGCGTGCAACCTCATCGCCGCCGATGCGCTGCGGTCCAACTTGCTTCCGCGGCACGGCGTGTGGCCAAGCCGCTTCGACGTGATCGTCACGAACCCGCCCTACCTCGCCGCCCGGAACCTTCCCAAAGACAGGGTGCGGGAGCTGAAACAGCTTTTCCCGCGCGGCCGCGCCGACGGGTGCGGCTGTTTCATCGACCGGTGTATCGATCTCTTGAGCGACGGCGGCCGCATGGGCCTCTTGTCGATGCAGACGTTCATGTTCACGAGCTCGTTCGAGGCGCTTCGCCAACGTCTGGCCGAGGCGACCGCTGTCGAGTCGATTGCCCATTTCGGCCCCGGCCTCTTCGGCGTCGGGAACCCAGGAACGCTCCAGACCGTCGCCTTCACTGCCCAGCGCGGCCAAAGCCCTGACGGATGCGTCGACCAGCAGATCGACATTTTCCGGCTCGTTGACGAACAGGGCCCGGCCGCCAAGCGGCAGCGGTTGGAGGAGATGCTCGCGGCCGCCAAGTCCGAAACGTCGACCGGCCGCTTCCGGGTGCGACAGGCCTCCTTCGCCGCCATCCCGCGCTTGGCCTGGGCCTATTGGCTCGCGGAAGCCGATCGAGACGCCTTCCATCGCCTCCCACGGTTGAAGGCGATCGCGCCCCCGCGGCAGGGGCTGGCGACGACTGACAACGCCCGGTTTGTCCGATACTGGTGGGAGGTCACAGCCCTCGGCGTCGAACCGGTGGCGGTCGCGACGGAAGGCCGCTGGCGCCCGTACGTCAAAGGGGGCCGATTTCGGCGCTGGCATGAATCGCCGCGCCATCGCGTCAACTGGGAAGCGGACGGGCGCGAGATCAAGGCGGAGATCGTCCGGCGCTACCCCTATCTCAAGGGCGCCTGGGAATGGGTCGCCAAGAATGCGGCGTATTACGGTCGGGAGGGGCTCACGTACTCGTACCTCACGAGCGGCCGCTTCTCGGCGCCGGCTCGATGCCGGAGCGATTTTCGATGTGGCCGGATCGGCCCTGTTCCCCGCCGATCGCCGCGCGGCGCTGGGCCTTCTGGCGGCCCTGAACTCATCGGCGGCCGAGCGCCTGCTTCGGGCGATCAACCCCACCGTGAACTTCCAGGTCGGCGACGTGGCCGAGCTTCCCGTCCCCGAGTCGTTCTCCGACGCGCTGTGCGACGGGGTCGCCGAGGCGATCCAGGTTCAGCGCGAGCTGGACGCGCGCGACGAAACAACCCCGGAGTTCTCAGGCCCGCTTCGGTGGGCGGATGCCCGCGACTGGGTCGCGAGCCGACGCGATCGCCTTGCCCGGCTGGAGCGCCGACCTTGACGTTGAAATCAGCGCCCTCTACCGCGTCGCGCCGGCGCCGCCCCGCGCCGCGGCGCCCGCTTTGATTGATGTGGAAGAGGCCGAGCGCGCCCGGCGATGGGCATCTTATGCGATCGGGCTTGAGGTCGGCCGCTGGCGCGGCGCGGCGCGACCCCCGCCTCGAGCCCATCAGGCTCTGGCCGGCCGCACCCGCGCTGCTTCGACGCCTGCGGGAACGGATCGACGCGGCGGCCGGCCCCGGCGCGGTGGAAGGCGTCGAGCGGGCAATCGGGGGGCTGAGCAGGTTTCTAGCGAAGGACTTTTTCACATGGCACCAGCGCCTCTATCGGCGGCGGCCGATCTATTGGGCGCTCTCGTCCGGCGATGCGGGGTGGCTCCTCCGGCACGATCGAGCGACCGGCCGCGTGGTGCGCTCCGTGTTGAAAAAGCTCGGTGCGGAGGCTCCCGTCGGCTGGGAACGGTGTGTGGACGACGGGGCCCTGGTGAACTACGCGCCCCTCGCGGCGTTCGTCCCCGATGCCGAATTGCGGCGGGCGCTCAAACGATGTTTGGCCGAGATGGCGGCCGGCGGCTACGGATGGTCGAAGACCGCGAGCCTGATCCGTTGCTCGTAAGGATTGCGGCAGAGAAGAGAACCCTTCGACCGATCCCCCGCTGCCGAGTGGCTCGTTCCATCGAAAATTGGGGGCTTACAGCCCGCGAAGAAGTGCCGCCGGTGCCCTAAAAAAACGGCGGTGTCGGCGTTCGGACACGATGCCCGCCGGTGACGGCACCGGCGGCACGTCGGAGAATAGCGCTGCGCACCCGCAATCTTGCCTGAAACGACCTACTAGCACGCTATTCCACCTCGGATTCGGCGACGGGCGGATAGGGGTGGCGCGATCGCAGAGTAGCAGGCACATTCTATGTGCCGTCCGCCGCGATCTCAGACGGCGGCGTCGCTGGAGACGGGCGGACGGCACACGGAGTGTGCCAGCTAAAATGGGCCCGGCCCCGGTGCGGTCCCGCAATCTTTAACGGAACGAATCACTGGCTCAAGTTCGCGATGATCGCATCGGTGAACTCGACCGTTCCGGCGGTGCCTCCCAGGTCGCGGGTCATGACCTGGCCTTTCTCCAGCACTTTTCGATAGGCCTGGTTGATCCGGTCGGCGATGCCGTCCTCGTGGATGTGGTTCAGCATCATGACGCCGCTCATAATGGCGGCGAGCGGGTTGGCGATGTTCTTGCCGGCGATGTCGGGCGCCGAGCCGTGAACGGCTTCGAAGACGCCCGCGCCGTCGTCGCCGATATTGCTGCCCGGCACCACGCCCAGCCCGCCGACAAGGCCCGCGCACAGGTCGCTTACCAGGTCGCCGTAGAGGTTCTCCATCAGCAGGACGTCGAAACGGGTCGGGTCCTGCACCAGCTTCATGCAGCCGGCGTCGATGATCATCTCCTCATAGTCGATGTTCGGGTATTCCTCCTCGTGAATCCGTCGCGACGACGCGAGGAACAGCCCGTCGGTCAGCTTCATGATGTTCGCCTTGTGGAAGACGGTGATCTTCCGGCGATGAAGACGGGTGGCGTAACGGAACGCGTAGCGGGAGATGCGCGTGCAGGCCTTTTCGGTCGCCACCTTCAGGCTGGTGACGACGCCTTCGGTCACTTCGCTTTCGATGCCGCTGTAGAGCCCTTCGGTGTTCTCGCGGACGACGACGAGATTGACGTTGTCAAACCGCGTCTTAACGCCGGGGACGTTCGTCACGGGTCGGACGGCAGCGTACAGGTTCAGGGCTTTTCGGAGCTGGACGTTGACCGATTTGAACCCCTTGCCGACCGGCGTCGTCACTGGCCCCTTGAGGGCGACCTTGTGGGCGGTGATGGCGGCGAGCGTGCGCTGCGGCAGGACGTTGTCGAACCCCTGCCGCAGCGCGGCCTCGCCAGCGGGTAGCTCGACCCATTCTACCGACAGTCCCGCGGCCTCAATGACCCGTCGCGCGGCCGTCATCACTTCCGGTCCAATCCCATCGCCCGGGATCAATACGATCGTGTGTTTTGCCATGGCGGCGACACTATAAGCCAACGCCGCCGGGACGGGGATAGGCGTGTTACTGAAGTCAGCGGGAAATGGCGGCGGCCCAAAGGCGTCGGTCGAAACCTAGGGCGTGGTTTACCACGCCGCATCACCCTGTGACGTGGTGAACTACGTCCTACGTTTTGGCCGAAATCGTCACAGTATCTGTTCACGCCGCGGGGCGCTTGGTTCCAAGCCGCCGCTTGACGCGGCTGGGGTCAGCCTTGACGATGCCTCGCCCGATGGCCAAGCGTTCTCCAAAGCTCCCGTCCCCCGATGCCGGTTCATCGCGCGGGGTTGCGCGGCGGCCGCGGCGGGTGAAGACATTCGCGGCCCGGGCGGGGTGGGTGTTCCTCTCAGGTGTTTTGCTAAGCCTGGCCTTCGCACCCATTAATCAGTTTTACCTGGCGTGGGTCGGGCTGGTCCCGTGGCTTGGGGTGGTCGGTTCCAGCCGCACGCCGCTTCGGGCGTTTTTCTGGAGCTGGCTGGCCGGGACGCTGTTTTTCTCGGGCAACATGTGGTGGCTGGGGTATGTCACCTTCCCGGGGCTGGTCGCCCTGATGATCCTGCTGGGGTTGTATTGGGCGGTCCCGGGGCTCCTGATTCGCGCGCTCGGCCTGTTCCCCGCCCTCGCGTCGCCTGGCGGCTCTTTGGCGCCCCCGGACGAGCCGACCTGGGCGGCCGCCACCTGGCAACGTTCTCCTCTCCTGACGATCGTCGCCACCGGGGCGATTTGGGTGGCATTTGAATGGCTCCGGGCCACAGCGCCTTTCAATGGGCTGCCGTGGCTCCAGCTCGGCCACGCCCAGACGCCGTTCCTGGCGTTCTGCCAGATTGCGGACTTTTCGGGCGTCTATGGGGTTTCGTTCATCGTTGCCTCGATCAACGCGTGGGTGACGCTGCTGCTGCTCCACCGGCGTGGCGGCAGGCCGGTGCGGCCGCTGATCCCATCGGGGGTCGTGGTGGCCGGGCTCTTCATCGCGGCGCTCGGCTACGGGGCGTTCCGGTTCTCCGAAGCGCCGCGCTTCGCGTCGCCCGGCCCGACGGTCCTGGTCGTCCAGCCGAACTACCCGCAGGACAATTCGGGGCAGAAGTCGGTTCGGGTAGAGGACCGGCTCGAAGAGCATCTGCGGCTGACCCAGGACGTGCTGGCGTCGCATCCAGACGTTGACCTCGTGATCTGGTCCGAGACGATGATGCCTGAGCTGAACGCTGAAGCTCGCTATGTCTATCGGACGTCGGAGAACAAGAAGGCGGCCGACTACGGCCGCTTCCTTGATGAGACCGACGCCCGGATCGGCCGCCTGATGCGGGAACATCATTCGGCCCTGCTGACCGGTGCGGTGTTCTTTGACGCGATCGACGTCCCCGGGCAGGTCGAGCGGCGGCTGGAGACGCGGAACGCCGCCTACCTTTACGGGCGCGACGGGCGGCAGGTGGGGCGATATGACAAGATCCACCTTGTCCCTTTTGGCGAGTACATCCCTTTTCAGCGGTCGTGGCCGTGGCTTTATCGGCAACTGATCGCGATGGGCCCGCCGGACATGGACAGCTACCAGCTCGGCCGCGGCACCGAGCGCGTGGTCTTCCGGCTCCCGAGGCCGCAAGGAGGCGAGCCGTGGCGCTTTGTCACGCCGATCTGCTTTGAGGACATTGACGGGCCGACGGTCGCGGCGATGTTCCGTGATGGCGCGGGTGGCGTGGAAGGCGGCCGCAAGCCCGCGGACCTGGTCGTCAACCTGACCAACGACGGCTGGTTCCTGGCAAACGAAAATGCCCAGCACCTTCAGGCGGCCGTTTTCCGAAGCATCGAGAATCGGGCCCCGACGGCGCGAAGCGTCAACACGGGGATCAGCGGGTTCATTGATGCGATGGGGCGGGTCGATCGCTCGAAGCTGGTCCCCGCCCGAACGACCGGCACGAGCGTCGCACAACTGGCGCTCGACGGCCGCCGGACCTTCTATAGCCGCTTCGGCGATCTCTTCGCCGATTCGTGCGCCGCGGCGACGGCTTTGATGACGATTGCCGCGTTGTTCCGATGGATGTTGAGCCGCCGCACCTCGAGCCTAATGAGTCCAGGCCCAGGAGGCGATCCGACGCACTTCCACACAAGACCTTCAATACACCTATGAAGACCAAGGGAACCGAGTGGCAGGATTGGGCGGAAAGCCCCGGACGAACGGCAGCGATCGCCGGCATCTACTGTTTGAGTTGTGTCGCCAGCCTCACGTTGCCTGGGTGCGGCGAGCCGAACGGAGGGGTGGCGGCCGGGCGCGCGCTTCGGCCGCCGAAGGAACCGCCGATCCCGCGGGCCGAGCGGGTCGAGCCGCTGGACCCCGCGCTGCGAGCGGCGGCGGTGCAGGAACTCGCCGCGCTTCGTCAGGCGCCCGACCCGGGGATCCGCGCCCACGCGCTGGAGGCTGAACGGGAGGTGCTGGGCGCCGAGCGGGCGAGCGACTACATCGAAGCGCTGGGCGACCCCGAGCCGATCGTGCGGTTCTCGGCGGCCATGGCGGTGGGGGACCTGAAGCTTGCGGCCGCCCGGCCGATCCTCCTGTCCCGCGCCGAGGACAAGGACGCCCGGGTTCGGATCGCGATTCGTTTCGCGCTGCATCGAATCGGAATGACGGCATACAGCCACGACCTGGAGCACACGGCGCACGACACCGACCCCGGCGTACGGGGCAGCACGGCGATGGTGCTCGGGCGACTCGGCGAGAAGAGCGCCGTCGCGATCCTGAGGACAATGCGGCTGGACCCCAACCCGGCGGTGCGCCAGCAGGCGGGCGAGGGCCTCCTGCGGCTGGGCGACGAACAGGGCCAGGAAGACATGATCGGGCTGATCGCCAGCCAGTACCCCGACGACCAGATGTTCGGCATCCTGGCGTTGGCGTCGGCAAATGACAACCGCGTGCGCGAGCATGTGCGCGTGGGCCTTGTGAGCGATTACCAGGAAGTGAAGCTTGTCGCCGCGCGTGCCTACGCGATGCTCGGCGGGAGCAATTCGGACCTGGGGTTCGTTGTCGCGCTGGAGGGGGCCAAGGGCGACAACCCACGGCAGAAGATCCTTGCCGCGGTGGCGCTCGGCGCGATCGGGCGGACGGACGCGCAGCCTTTTCTGGCGCCGCTGCTGAAAGACCCCGACCCCGACGTCCGCGTCGCCGCCGCGCAGGGGATCCTGGGCCTTGCGCCGCCCGAGGTTCGGTCCGCTCGACGGCATTAGGGGCGGCTCCAACTTCAATTGCGGCGACTCGCGCGGCCGGACGGAAGGGGCTTTGGCGGCCGTTGTGGGCGTCAAGAAAAACTTGACACGCATTGCACTAAAGTTAGGATAGTTTTCGCGTTTCTCGGGTCGCAGGAGTGGTTTGCGGTGGTTTTGATACCGGAGGCGCGGCGGATTTGAGAGCGGCTACCTATTTTCGACCCGTCCACCGTTGAAGGGTCGTAAATGGGTCATTGAACGGCTGACCATCGGATGCGTCGTGTTCGCGGGTGGCCGTGGCCTGCCCGTTGGGACGATGCCTGCTGAGGCGTCTGGCTTTTTCTCTCACCTTTAGTCTGCAGCCCTTACGACAAAATATTGCCCGAACCGTGAGATGCGAGCCGATGATCCGCCGATCGATCGTCGGGCTGTGGGCCTGCATCGGCCGCCGATTGGCGGACGCTCGTCCGGCTGTCTTTCGTCGCAAGACAGTGTTCGCACCGCCTCGACCTTCGCAGCATCGTCGCACAGCATTGTGAAAAGGAGCCCCCTTGAGCGCCCTCACCAAAGTGTTCATCGTCCTGCATGTGGTCCTGTCCATGCTCTTCGCGTCGGCGCTGGTGGTCTTTGTGAACAAGGTCGATGACTACTCCGCGAAAGCGACGGCCGCCAATACGGCCGCCCAGCAGGCCAAGAACGACCTCGCCCTAGCAATGCAGACTAATGAGCACCTGTTGTCCGAGAAGCAGGGTGCGGTGAATGAAGCGACCGATCGCGCCAACGCCTTGCGGGCGCAGCTTGACACCCAGATCCAGAAGGTCGTTGAGATTAACTCCCAGATCCAGACGTTCCAGAACCAGATCGCCGCGCAGCAGATTCAGTTGACCTCCAGCGGCGCGGCGCTCGCCGTTTCGCAGGAGACGATCAAGGCCGAAGAGGGGACGATCACCGACCTCCGCAAGAGCGGCGACGACCTCCAGAAGAAGCTGACCGAGGCGACAGCGTCCGCCTCGGACTTGAGCAACCGCCTCGACGTCGCCCGGACCCAGTTGAAGTACGAGAAGGAGCAAACCGCCGCCCTGGGCGATGAAGTCGCCCGCCTGCAGCGGCAGCTCGCGGCCGCACCGACGCCGGGCGCGGCTCCGGGAGCCCCCGCGGTCGGCGCTCGGGCGCCGGGATCCCGTCGGGGGCCGCTTCGCCCTCGGGCGATGTCCCGTCGATGGTCACCGCGAACATCCGGGGCGTCGTGAAGGCGAAGATGAACGTCGGCGGGGTCGATTACGCCACGATTCTAGTCGGTAGCGCCGACTCGGTAACCAAGGGGATGCAGTTCCGGGTGATCGACCGAACGCGCCAGCAGTTCCTGGGCTACCTGACGGTGGACGCGGTCGAGCCCAACGAGTCGAGCGGCCATCTCACCGGCCCCGCCGTGACGGCCGTTCAGAAGGGCAACGAAGTGCGAACGACTTGGCAGTGAGCCGAGCGTGAACGGCGAAGCCCTTGCAGGCCCGGATCAGTCGTTAGCAGTCGAGCGGAAGCACCAGACGGAGACAGGCCATGAGTTGACTCGGTGGCGGCGTGCAGATCGTAAAGGCGACCAATAACGTGTATACCGCGCTGGTCGCGGCGGCCGTGGTGGTCGAGATCCTTGGGCTCGTCGCTCTCTATTACCGTGCCGACGCGCTGGGCATCAAGCTGTTCCAGTAAGCGGGCCGATTACTGGCGATTCAATATTGGCGGCGCTGGTGGCGACTGCCCCCGCCCCCCCTTTAAGCACGGTAAACTGACCTCCCGTGCCTTTCTCCATCCCGTTCCCGTCCTTCCGTCGATTCCAATTCCAGGATCCCGGGCCGCTCGTGGATCGCGAGTTGGAACTGGTCGCACCGCAGCAACGCTGGGTCGATGATCTTCTCGCCTCCTGCCGCCACCCCTTGACGCTTCGCGACGCACCGGCCGACGCCCGAGTGACGCGCGACCATGTCCAGCAGTTCCTGGCGGCCGCCCCGTTCGGTCGCGAGCCCGCCGACCCTTTGATCGGCCGCGTCCCCTCACACCACTTCTGGATGATGCTTCGCCACGCCGCACACGGACCGGCCGAGCCGCCTCCCGTGCGGATTGCCGGCGCGATCGGATTGCGGGTCGGCACGACACCGAGCATCGAACTCTATTACGGTAACTTCGGCTACCACGTGTACCCGCCCGCGCGGGGCCAAGGGTACGCCGAGCGCTCCTGTCGCCTGTTGCTGCCGCTGGCGCGGCGGTATGGGCTCAAGTCAATCTGGATTACCTGTAACCCGGATAACGCGGCTTCCCGACGCACTTGCGAGAAGCTTGGAGCGGATTTCGTGAACGTTGTCCCGGTGCCCGAGTCGGACCCGCTCTATCAGCGCGGCGACACGGAGAAGTGTCGCTTCCGACTTGGGATCGCCTGAAGACTCCGCCGATGCCCCCTTTCTATTCCGTCAGGCTCGACAGGCCGGCACGAAGCATAAATGAGCAAACTGCAGGAATTTCCCGCTTTTTTTGTCCAAAGCCCCGGTACGGCCGATATAGACTGCGTCCGAAGTTAACAATGTGACCGCCAGCCATCGCATCGGCGATTTTCAACGCGATCGGGCGGCGATCGAAGCTCTGGGCGGCGAGAACCTTGCCCAGGTCGGCGGGTTCGGCAGCAGGATTGCATGCCAGGAGGGCGCCCCGGGTGGGGCCGGGCAGGGCGTTTTTCGGAGGAAACCGTCAATTTTATGGACGATGACCCCTTCTCGGGCTATGGGCTGCGTTCGGTGGGATTGACCGACCGCGGCGACCTCGGCCCCTGTTTCTCCTGCCTCTCCGAGCCCCTCTCCGACTACACCTTCTCCCAGCTCTACACCTGGCGGAACAGCCTTAAGATCCTCTGGAAGCGCATTGAGGGCCACGTTTGCGTCTTCGCCAACGGCACCGGCGACCTGACTTTGCTCCTTCCCCCGATCGGCGACACCGGCGGCGATCGAGCGATGGCGGCCGCCTTCGAGCTGATGGACGATTACAACCGCTCCCACGGCGTGCCCGATAAGTCGCGCGTCGAGTATGCGAGCGATGAGCTACTCTCCCGCTTCGACCGCGGCCGGTACGTCGCCGAGCCGATGGGCTTCGACTACGTCTATGACGTGCGCCGCATGATCGATCTCGCCGGCGGCGACCTGGCGAGCAAGCGCCAGGCGAAAAACCGGTTCCTCCGCAACTACGACCATCGCGTCGAGCGCGTACAGCGCCGACCGCCATCTGGCCGATTGCCGCGCGTTGCTCGAGGAGTGGAAGGCCCATCAGGACGTGCAGCACAACAAGAGCGACGAAACGGCGGCCGCCCGCGCCAAGCGCATCAAGGAGTCCACCGCCACCGATCTCTGCCTGGAGTCCGCCGAGGCGCTTGGCATGGAAGGGCTTGTCGTATACGCGAAGAGCAAGGAGGAAGTCGGGGGGACGCAAGGCGAATCAGCCAATGCAAGCCGAAGCGGCGCCGCCGATTCATCCGCCCTGCGCGATCCGTCCGGGTTTCGGCTCGCGGGCTTCACCTTCGGCGAGCCGCTGGGGCGGGATCAGAGCAGCATTACCATCGAGAAGACCGACCTGAACGTGAAGGGCCTTGCCCAGTTCATCTTCAGCGAATTCTGCCGCGGAACGTGGTCGCAGCGACCGTTTGTCAACGTCGGCGATGACTGGGGGCTGGAGACGCTCGCCTGGACAAAGATGAGCTATCGCCCGCTGAAGCTGCTGCAGAAATACGTCATGCGGAAAGCGCCGGTAAGCCAGGTCGCAGTCCCGGTCTCGATTGAACCGAATGGTCAGCCGATCGAGCCGCTCGCGGGGATGACGCCGTTGCCCGTTCGGGTACGCGTCGCCCGGAAGGAAGATTTGTCGGCGGCCGTCGAGCTGGAGCGCGCCTGCTTCAGCCCCAGCGTCAGCCTTAAGAAACGGCAGCTCCAATACTTGCAACAACGGAAGAGCGCCATCTTCCTCATCGCCGAGCAGGGCGACGCGGTCGTGGGTGAGGGGATCGCCCTGGTGCGGCACCATCGCGGCGGCTGCACCGGGCGGATCTACAGCCTGGCGGTCAACAGCGGCTGCCGGGGTCAGCGTATCGGCCAGAAGCTACTGAAGGCGATGCTGGCCGAACTGACCGGCCGCGGGGCAAAACGGGTCTACCTGGAAGTCGAGAAAGGTAACGACGCCGCGATCCGGCTCTACGGGCAGATGGGCTTCCGCCGAATCGGCGACCTTCCTGGCTACTACGGGGTCGGCCGCGATGCGATCCATATGATGATCGAGGCAACGGTCGGCGGCAACGCCGATCACCGGTTTGTTATTTCCGACTCGTAGCATGTTTTCCCCTTCTCCCGGTGGCCCGGGGAGGGCGGGGTGGGGTGCCGGCGCAGGATGCCGCGGGCTCTGCCACTTTATCTCGGGCGTGCTAGAATGTGACATGCCTTTTTCGCCCCTGCCCGACATCCTGGAAGAGCTTAAAGCCGGCAAGCCCATCGTCCTGGTGGACGACGAGGATCGCGAGAATGAGGGTGACCTCGTCTACGCGGCCGAGTCGATGACGCCGGAGAAGATGAACTTCATCATGAACTACGGGCGCGGGACGATCTGTCTCGCCCTGACCGGCGAACAGTGCGACAAGCTCCGCCTCCACCGCCAGACCGACCTTAACACCGCGACCCTTGGCACGGCGTTCACCGTTACCATCGACGCCGACCCACGCTTTGGCGTGACGACGGGCGTCAGCGCGCGCGATCGTGCCAAGACGGTCGAAGTCGCCATCGCCGACGACGTGCAGCCGCAAGACCTCCTTCGGCCCGGCCACATGAACCCGCTCCGCGCGGGAAGGGGGCGTATTGGTCCGTGCGGGCCAGACGGAAGGGTCGGTCGATCTTGCCCGGATGGCCGGTCTGAAGCCGGCGGCCGTCATCTGCGAAATCCTTCGGCCCGAGGACGGCGACGCCATGCGCCGCCCCGAACTCGAAATCTTCTGCGCCCGCCACGGGCTCAAAATGTGCAGCATTGCCGGTCTGATCAGCTACCGGCTGAAGCGCGAACAATTCGTCAAACGGATTGAGAGCGTGACGCTGCCCACCAACTGGGGGACCTTCACGCTCCACGCCTACCAGACCCCGCTGGAGCGTGAGCCGCACCTGGCGCTTTGCAAAGGGGGCGTGGGGACGCTCGACTCCGAAGGGATGCCGATCATCCACGATGAGCCGGTGCTGGTCCGGGTTCACAGTGAGTGCCTCACGGGCGATGTCTTCGGCTCCGGCCGCTGCGATTGCGGGCCGCAGCTATCGACGGCGATGCAGATGATCGAAAAGGAAGGGAAAGGCGCCCTGATCTACCTCCGCCAGGAAGGGCGCGGCATCGGGCTGGCGAACAAGTTAAAGGCGTACGCCCTTCAGGAGAAGGGGCTCGATACTGTCGAGGCGAACGTGCAACTCGGCCTCCCGATCGACCGGCGCGACTACGGCATCGGCAGCCAGATCCTTCGCGACCTGGGGTTGCGCAAGCTGCGGATCATGACGAACAACCCGAAGAAGATTTACGGCATCGACGGCTTCGGCCTTCAGGTGGTTGAAGAGGTGCCGATCCGCATCCCGCCGGGGGAGCACAACCGGTTTTACCTCGAAACGAAGCGGGAGAAGATGGGGCACAAACTCTAATCGAAGAATGGGGACGGGGGGGAGTCTTTGCCACAGATGGGGGCGGGATCGACACGGATCAGAAAGGCAGGTCGAGCCGCGTTATTCCATGTCCGCTCGAACAGGTTTTTTTTCCTTGAATGTGACAGTAACTGTCGTATTATGACGTCCATGCACGTCGGCGCGATGGCGATTGGGGATCTGGCGGATGCGGCCGGTTTGAGTCGGCGCGCGGTGCGGTTCTACGTTCAGCAGGGGTTGCTGCCCGCGCCGCTGGGCGTGGGGCGCGGGAGGCACTACGACGCATCCCATCTGGAACGGCTCCGACAGATCGCATCGCTCCAGGCGGCAGGCCATTCGCTAAATGCCATCCGGCGGATCCTGAACGGCGGGGCGGCCGACGAGGCGACGGCGGCGGTCAAGGCTTCGGGACCAGCGGCCTCCGCACCCAAGGTCGCCGCGGAACTGTGGACGCGGGTGCGCATCGGCGAGGGGCTTGAGCTGCACTTCGATGCGACGCGCTACCAGCCGCCCGCCGCGGCGCTGGCGGCGCTGCGCGAGGCGATTCGAGACGTGTTTGGTGAAGATGCGGAACGGCCCTCGTAGGCCGCGTGCCGCGACCGGAGTTGGGCGGGCGATTCAACGGGAAGGCGGACCTATGCGATCCAGCGAAGGCATTTCGATCCTCACGTCCAACCTGGCCGATCGTGTCGCACTGCGCGGCGTGCGCCTGATCGCCCGCCTCGAAGGGATGAGCCAGCGCGTTACGGTCGAGCAAACGTTTGTGAATTTGGAAGAGCGGCCGATCGAGGCGCTCTACACCTTTCCCCTCCCTGAAGGGGCGGCCGTTTGCGGGTTCGAGGTCATCACCGGCGACCGCGTCCTCACCGGCCGCATTAATGATGCGGAGCAGGCGATCGATACCTACGAGCAGGCGATCGGCGACGGCCACGGGGCGTTCATGCTCGAACAGGAGCGGCCCGATGTGTTCACCGTCCGTGTCGGCAACCTGTTGCCCCGGCAGGCGGCAATGATCCGAATCGTCTACGTCTGCGCTTTGGAACGGGTTGACCGCTCGATCCGCGTTGCCTTCCCAACGACGGTTGCCCCGCGCTACGTGACCGACACCGGCACCGATCCGTTGGCGGCCGCCATTGATGGCGATGCGCTGAACCCGCCGCGAATGCGCCAGGTCCCCTATGGGCTGACGATGGACGTGACGATCGACCTCGGCCGCGAGGTGCAAGGGGTCGAGTCGCCGAGCCACACGATCCACGTCGATTCGGGGACCGTTGATCGCGGGCTCGCCGAGGCCGCCACGCGGGTGACGTTCGCCGGCGGCATCACGGAGATGAACCGCGATATCGTCTTGAGCATCGCGCTGGCGCACGAAGCGCAGCCTGCGGTCGAGGCGGTCCGCGGCGCCGACGGCGAGACGTTCCTTGCCGTGACGTTCATGCCCGAGTTTGACGTGGACGAACTGACCGAGCCGGCGGCGGCCGGTGAGACGGTGTTCGTCCTCGACTGCTCGGGGTCGATGTCGGGTCAATCGATCCTCCAGGCCACGTCGGCGCTGAAGCTCTGCCTCCGGAGCCTGAGCGCCGGCGACACGTTCAACATCTGCCGCTTCGGCTCCACCTTTGAACTGATGGCGACCGAGCCGCTCCCCTATACCCAGGAAACGCTGGACCGGGCGCTCGCCTATGTGCATGCCAGCGCGGACCTGGGCGGCACCGAGCTTTACCAGCCTTTGGAGGCGATCCTTCGGCCGGCCCCGCGCCGGGAGCATCCGGCAGATCCTGGTTCTGACCGACGGACAAGTCTCGAACGAGGCGGCCGTGATCGATCTGGCCCGGCGACATCGAACCCGCAACCGGATCTTCAGTTTCGGCATCGGATCCGCCTGCAGCCAGCATCTGGTCCGCGGCCTTGCCCGCGCGACCGGCGGGGCGGCCGAGTTCATCACCGAGGGCGAACGCATCGACGACAAGGTGCTCCGGACGTTCGCTCGTCTCGCGTCACCTCGGGTGGAAGACATATCGATCGACTGGGGCGGCGCCCAATTGCAGACGCTCGCCGAACTGCCGCCGATCTTTGATGGCGACGTTCTCGCTGTCTTCGCGCGGGGGATCGGCAACCCGCCCCGGCAGGTCACGCTCTCGTGCCGCACGCCCGCTGGCCGCCAAGAATGGGCGCTGGCGGTCCCGCCCCCGCGGCCGCCGGAGCGGAACGGCGGCGTGATCGGGACAATGTGGGCACGGCGGACCATCCAAAGCCTGGAAGAGGTGAACGATTTGGCGGGCAGCCGCCATCGCCCGGCGATCAAGTCGCGCGAGCGGGAGACGGTCATCGAGCTTTCGAAGGCCTTCAACCTGCTGTCGAGCCTGACCTCGTTCGTGGCCGTCGAACAACGGGAGGAGGGACCGCACACCACCATTCGGCCGGTGCTGCGCCGCGTCCCTTCCCAAATGCCCGCCGGGTTGAGCGCGGCGATTCGGGGCCGCGCGATGTTCTCCGCCTCCATGGACGCCGCACCCTGTGCGCCGATGCCCGTACCACCGCCGCTCGACAAAGGACCGGTTCCCGCGCAGTCAGCGGATTGCGGCTCTGGACTGCTGGACCTGGCGCGCGATTCCGCCGAGGAGGATGAGTTCGGAACGATCTACGCCTCGTTGTCGCAAGATGCATCGCCAAGCGCCGCCGGAGGCTCGCCGTTGGCCTCTCCGGCCGCCCTGCCCGCAGACGCGCTCTCCGTGCTCGGTCTTCAGAATGCGGACGGGTCCTTCGCAGGGGTCGAGCGGGTTTTTGAAGACGTCGGCCGTGACGCAGCTCGCTGGCGTGAAGCCGCCGCCGCGGCCATTGGTGGTCCCGCGCCGGAGCCAGTCATTCAGACCGTGCTCGCGCTGCTGTTGCTGACGATCGTCTGGCGGGACGACGAACCGATCTGGGCAAGGGCGAAGGACAAGGCGACTCCGTTTCCTGTCCGTTGCGACCGGCCGCAAGGTGAGGGAGTTGAAGTCGCTGCTCGAAAAGCTGCGAAACTCGCTACCGGTGCAGGCGCGAAGGTAGGGTCCGTACGGGAGGCGCCAGTCAGCGTGCCGGAGCCCGGAGACGTCACCGCCTCCCGTGCGGATCTTCCGCGTCCCGCGGGGGATTGGCCCGCACGGGAGCCGGGGCGTCCTCCCCAGGCTCGAGTCATCCGATGGCTCCGGTGCGGGCCCTACAGCCGAGACCCAATTCCCTTCGGAAGGCCAAGGCGAGTTCGATCCACGGGCGACCCGATCCGCCGCTTATCCGTGTCCATCCTGCCCCCATCTGTGGCAATCGTTCTTTCTCTCCCCGCCTCGTTCAATACCGCGCCTTGCGGCGCGTCGGCGGCCGCGGCTCTCCCTCCGGCTGGGGCGACGGCGGCGCCGGGGCCGCGCCGCCGTACGGGGTCATGTCCATGTTCGGGTAGCGGGCCGCGACGCCGGCGACGGTCGCTTTCGTCCAGTAAGGGTGCCCCGGCGCGGGAAAGCCGAGCATCTCGCGCTGGCGGGGCGTCGCCCGTTCCAGGAAATGGCTCATCTCCGGCTTCTCGCCGAACTGGGACCATTGGTGGTATCCGGCGAATGGGTGGGCCGCGGCGCGCCAGACCATATGGTGGCTGAAGCGCACGCCTGCTTCGGCCGTCATGTTGGAAGCCCGGTGGAAGGTGCCCATGGCGAAGATGAACAGGTCGCCGGCCGCGGCCAGGACCTGCCGCTCCTGCTTGTAGAGTTTGGGCCACTCTTCGCGTGAGCGGAACGCCGGCCACATGGACAGGTTCCGGGCTTTTTCCTTCGGCACGACGCAGGTCGGCCCCATCGTCGCGTCAACATCGGTGTGGTAGAGGATCATGTTCACCTGGCGGAAGGTCCCCTCGTCGCGCGGGACGACCAGGGTGTTGCCCTCGTAATCCAGGTGCATCTCCTGATCGAAATCGCCCGTCCCCGCATACTTGGCCCAGATGGCGGCCTGCGACAGAAGCACCTCCTTCGTGCCCAGCAGACGCTCGACGAAGTCGATCAGGTCGGGGTGGGTGGACTGGTGATTCAGCGCGTGGCCGGAGAAGGGGAACTCGTTCTGCAGGTGCTCGGGGTCGTCCAGCACCCACGGGTAGCGCTCGGGCTGGGCGGCCAGTTCCATGGCGGTAGGGTAGTAGCGCAGCATGTTCGCCCGGGCGGCCGCCAGCTCCTGGGCGCTAAGGAACCCCTTTACGACGGTGTAGCCGTGCTGAATGAGGTGGTCGGCATGGTCATCGGAAATGCGCATTGCGGGAAGGGCTCCAGAGGTCATCCGTGAATCGCGCCGGCGGTTGTGCCCGCGGCGCAGGAGCGGCCCACTGTACCGCATGACGTCGGCGCGGTCTGTGGGTCCGACCGGACGCGATGAAACGGTCTCGATCCCACCAGCTTCCGTCTTCATTGTTGATATCAGCTAGTGGACCGTTCCGTGCGAGATTGCAAGGTGTGAGACGCCGTCATCCGACGTGCCGCCGGTGCCCTCACCGGCGCGCCTATGTCCGGTCGGTGGCATCGCCGGTGAGGGCACCGGCGGCACTTAGCACTACAGCGCTGGTTGGCGGTAAGCCCTTACAAACATGCTAAATTCACAGCACGAAGAATCAGGGAAGCCCGAACAGGGCCAAAGCGGAAGTGGGTTCGTTTTATCCGCATCGGTTTCTTTATTCCGGCATTTCCGCTTGGTGACTCCTTCGGATTTGGTGCATCGGATTTCGACCTCTTCGTTGTGCCGCGATCACAAGGCAGCGCTGGAGTGTTAGTCGCGGGCGGGACCCGAAATGTCCATGGAACGAGCCACTGGATCGATGCGGCCGCTGTGCGCAACAACCTGTGATAGAAGGCCGCGTGGCACTTCTCGCAGGTGACCCCCTGGACTCGGCTGCCCGTACCGGTCCCTCTCGCTCCCCGATCGATTCGGATGAGCATCCGTTCCCCTGTTCCGCGGTCCAACTTTTCGGTTGTAGCAATGGCGCAGGCGGGCAAGGTTTCGCCCAGCCCTTACAAACTCGGCCGTGGATCGATAGAGTATGCCGGCGAAAGACGGTGTATCAGGGGAGATCGGGCTCCATCAGTGATCGACGCCTTTGAGGAAAGACATGATGATGACGACGGGCAGTGCTAAGACGACGAACCCGCCCGCCGCGGCGGCCGCTCGAGCCCCGCTGGCCAACGGAAAAGTGGTTCGCGTTGAGAATGGGCTCGTGATCTTTACCCCCGCCGGCACGAATTACGAGCTGCGGCTGGTCTCCCCAGGCTATGCCGGCCCGCTGAACAAGCCGGTTCGCGGGACGATCCGTGTGACGGCCCGGAAGGTCTGGACGGTCCCCAGCGGCGGCAACTTCATCGCTCCGATCTTTGGCCCGCCGCGGACGATCCAGGGGCAGGTTCGCGCGGTCACGAAATCGTCGCTGATCGTGCATGCGGGGGTGCCGGTGCATGTTGACATGCCGGACAACGATATCCTTTGTGATCTTGCCAACGGAGCCATTTCAGTCGGGGTGATGGTGAATGTCACGGGGCTGCCGGGGGCGACGTTCGAGCTGGCCGTGGTTTGACCCGCCAGCTCCGGCGCCACTGGCGTGGGGTGCCTGAGGTAGGGGCTACTGGCTTGGGCGCGAATGGCGTAGGGGCGACTGGCGTAGGGGCGACTGGCGTGGGCGTCACGCGACGATGAAAAACAAGTGGCGGAGCGGGAGGAGACGCGGTGTACCGGAATGATCGTTCGAATCAATCAGGTTGAGTTGTCACAGGTCGAGCGCGACTCTGGCTGGCTGTCGGGCGGGATGGTTGGCCCGATCGCGCCGCAGGGGGCTCCACCGGCCGGCCCGTGGCCAGCGGAGACGCGGGCGTTCGAGCTGGTGATCCTTGGCCAGGACGAACAGCGCCGCCCCCTCACCGAATCGTTTCGCCAGCTCCAGCTCCGGCATCTGATCCCCGAGGCCATCGCCGCGCTGACCGAAGGGTCGGACGAGGTTGTGGTGCGGCTGGACGGGCCGCTGACAGATGGGGAGTTGCTTGCGGCGTTCCGTCGCCTGACCGACCCCGCCGGGAACGGCCGCTTCGCGTTCGCCCCGGCGCAAAAGCTGGCGGCCGCCCCGCTGGCGGTCATGGGGAGCGTGCGGTTGGTCCTCCCGCTCAAGCCGCTGGCGGCGCTGTGTGCCGATTCTTCCCTGGGGCTCGAGCGGGCGGTCCGGCTGCGGGCCTTCTCGATGCCGCCGGCGCTGGTGAGCGACGCCCTGGAGCTCGATTCCGTGACCGATGTGCTGTGGGGCGAGATCCTGACGCGGGCGGGGTTCTACCTGGGGACGACGCGCGGGCTGCGGTCGCTGCAAATCCTGACCTCCCGCCACGACGCGGCCGCCGTCAAGGCGAAGGTGATGAAGCGACTCATCGCGGCGGCGTCGGCGACGGGGCAAGGGCCGGCGGTCTGATCCGTCTGATATACAAGGCCCGTCGCCCTCCGCGCACGTCAAGGGCCGACCAGGTCTGTCCGGTAGCGCAGCAGTTTGCTGGCCGCCAGCGCGGGTGCGAGGCTGGCGAAGAGCGCGGAGCTGCCCGGAACAGCCTGGCCGTTGAAAAGCTCGTGGAGCCCCCAATACCCGAGGAAGAGCGACCCACCGCTCGTCAGGGTAATGAGCGAGAGGACGATCGCATTCATCGTCGAAGCCAGCAGTCGATCCACCATTGAGGCCTCCTTCCGGGAACTGTCTGACGCGGCCTACGCCGCGCCGTAGCCCCGCTCTTATCGGAGCGGGCGGCCGGAAGGCGTCAAGATTGCCGGGCCGCGTCCGATAACGCGCGCCGCACGCAGGGGCGCCGCAGGTTCGGCAGTGGTCGCGGCCGCCCGCGCCGCTCGGGAATTGGAAGCGGCCGTGGCGGAACCCGGCACATCGCGCGATATAATCCCCCCAATGCCGCAGACGCTGTACGACCGACTCGCCGCCCTCTACCCCGACTCCAGCAAGCAGACGTTGAAGCGGATGGTCGAAGCCGGGCGGGTCAGCGTGAACGGGAAGCCCGCGCGCAAGCTCTCGCTGCCGCTGAGCGACGCGGATACCGTATCCGTCGGCAACCGCCCCAAACGCGAGCCGGCCGACCCCGCCGCCACGGTCGAGGTGATCTACGAGGATGAGGACCTGCTCGTGGTCAACAAGCCCCCGGGGCTCCTGACGAGCACCGTCCCCGGTGAAAAGCGTCCGACCCTCCTCGCGATGGTTCGCGACTACATGGCCATGAATGACCCGCGCGCCGCGCGGGCCTGATTCACCGCCTTGATCGAGACGCCGGCGGACTGCTGATCTTTTCGAAGGGGGACGAAGCGTATCAATCGCTGAAGAGCCAGTTCTTCCATCACCGGGTCGAGCGCATCTACGAGGCGATCGTCCGTGGGGCGCCGCGGCCGCCATCGGGGCGAATCGAGACGCATCTGGTCGAGCGGGCGGATGGGACCGTCCACTCCACGCACCAGGCGGGGAAGGGCCAGCATGCGATTACCGACTACGAGGTCACGCAGGTGGTGGGGCGGCTGTCGGTGTTGCGGGTGCGACTGGAGACCGGCCGCAAGCACCAGATCCGCGTTCATTTGAGCGAACGGGGGCATCCGATCGTGGGCGACCCGGTCTACGGCAGCGATGGGGATCGCGGAGTCGCGCGATTGCTTCTGGCGGCCGTCAGCTTGAGCATCACCCACCCGCAGACCGGCGACGAGATGACCTTTGAGGCGCCCCTCCCTCCATACTTCGCCGAGGCGATCGCCCACCAGGCTAGCGATCGGCGCAGCCGACGACCAAGAAGCGCAACGCGGCGAAGTGAATCGGGGCTTTCCGCCGTCCGTTCCAGAACGCCGGTCGCAAAGCCCTCTCATAGCACTCTCCTTGACTCCATGGGAGAGGGTGAGTGAGGGTTCTTTTCCCGGGCAATGCCCCCCGAAGTGGATGCTCCTCCAATGGCCGGCGAGTTCGACTTCATCGAGTGGGTTCGCGGCCGACAGACGCCGAACAACTTCGTCATTGTGCCTCCCGGCGATGATCTCGCTGTCCTGAAGTGGGGGCGGGATGACCTGCTGCTGGTCGGCGTGGACCAGGTGCTTGATGGGGTGCATTTCGATTCGGCGGTCCACACGCCCCGGCAGATCGGGCGAAAGGTGATGAATCGCAACCTCTCCGACTGTGCCGCGATGGCCTGTCTGCCGGCGGCCGCCGTTGCGACGGTGGCGCTTCCGGCGGGCGTCGGCGTTGAGTACGCGAAGGAGCTCTATCAGGGCCTTCGCGACGCGGCCGACCCGTTCTCCTGCCCCGTCGTCGGCGGGGATACTGGCTCGTGGGGCGGCAAACTGGTGTTGACCGTGACGATACTCGGCCGCAGTGACGGAATCCCCCCGGTCCGACGCTGCGGAGCACGGCCGGGCGATGGTCTTTACGTGACCGGCGCGCTCGGGGGGAGCATTCTGGGCCGCCACATGACCTTCGCGCCTCGGGTCCGAGAGGCGCGGGCGCTTGCGGGATCGAAAGCCTTGACCGCCATGATCGACTTGAGCGATGGGCTCTCGCGTGACCTTCGGCATATCTGCCGACAGAGCGGCGTCGGGGCCGTCATCGATGCCGATGCCGTGCCGATTCACCCGGATGCGGTGTCGCTCGCCCAGCACGACGGCGGCGCTCCGCTGGCCCACGCGTTGAGCGACGGGGAGGACTACGAGCTGCTCTTCACCGCATCGCGGCCGCCGGGTGGCGCCGAGCATCCGAATCGGGCGAGTCATCGACGGAGATCAGATCCTCCTCAAGACGGCGGAGGGGTTGGCGCCGCTCGACCCGGCGGGCTGGGAGCATTCCCTGTGATCGAGGACGAGCCCGATCTGGACGAACCTTACGTAACGGAGACCGCCAGCGTCACCGAGACGGAGGACGTCGCGGCCCGGCTGGCGAGCCGGCTGACCGGCGGCGAGACGCTGGCGTTGCACGGCGACCTGGGGGCCGGAAAGACCCAGTTCGTCCGCGGCCTGGTTCGCGGCCTCGGTGGCCGGCCGAGATCCGTCTCCAGCCCGACGTTTGTCCTGATGAACGTTTACGCGAGTGGTCGCCTGACCGTCTTTCATCTCGACGCCTACCGCGTCAGTGGCGCGGAGGATTTCGAGGCGATTGGCTTCACCGAGCTGTTCGACCAGGGCGGTGTGGTGGTCGTCGAATGGGCCGAGCGGGTGAGCGACCTCCTGCCCTCCGACGTCATTGACGTGCGGATCAAGCCAATCGCCGAAGGCCGCCGGAACATCGCGATCCAGCGCCGGCGTTACCCCGGCCCCCCGTAGCAGGCACACTCCGTGTGCCTTCGCTCTGCTTCAAGCCCCCGTTTAATACTACAGCGCTACCTCGCGAATTGCGGCGTAACGAAGAAGGCAGAATCGGAAGCCCGAAACCCGAAGGAATGACCAAGCGGAAAGAAAGAAAACCGATGAAAGCGGATGCGGAAGGAGAGTCGTTTTCAGCTTCGTCTTCTTTCCAGCTTCCTTCGGGTTTCCGTGCTTCGGATTTCCCTTTTTTGACTATGAGGGCGGCCTGGGCCAATCACTTACTGAAGAACCGCGTGATGGAGTAGACCGTCGCCTGTCGTTGCACGGCCGCGATGGACTCCAGAAGCGGGATCTCTTTCGGGCAGACTTCGACGCAGTTGCCGGCCTTGCCGCAGTCGGCGATGCCGCCTTCTTCCATCAAGGCGTCGAGTCGTTCTTCCTTCAATGCCTTGCCGATCGGGTGGTCGTTGAACAGGCGCGCCTGGCTGATGACGGCCGCCCCGACGAACTTGTTGGCGGGGGTGTACTGGGGGCAGGCTTCGAGGCAGCAGCCGCAACTGATGCAGCGCGAGAGCGGGTAGCGCGTCTTCCTGGAGCTTCTGCGAGATGGGCGGGCCCTGGCCCAGGTCGTACGTGCCATCGATCGGCACCCAGGCCTTCACGCGTTTCAGGTCGTTGAACAGCCGCTGGCGATCGACGAACAAGTCGCGGACGAGGGGGAACTTGGTCATCGGCTCGAGCGTGATCGGGTCGTTCGGGGCGGCCGGGTCTTTCACCTTATCGACCAGCGCCGAACAGGCTTGGCGGACCTTGCCGTTGATCACCATTGTGCAGGCGCCGCAGACTTCTTCGAGGCAGCCGCTGTCCCAGACCGGCGTCGTTGTCTCCTTGCCGTCCACCGTACGCGGGTTGGCCGCGATCCACTGGAGGCAGGAGATGATGTTCATGTTCGGGCGGTGCGGGACGGAAAACTCTTCCCACCGGGGCTCGGTCCCGGGCCCGTCCTGCCGCCGAATTCGAACAAGGACTTTGCGACCGGATTCGTTGGCCTGGGCGGCCGGGGGCGTGGCGTCGGTGACAGTCGGGTTCATGGGAAAATCGTAAGTTCCGACGCCAGCCAAAACAAGGCGAGCAATCGGTTCGGCGGATTTGAAACCTCGCACGCGTGGCGCTTTGAACCGCGTGATGCGTCGGCTACGCTTCGGCGATGGAGCCGATCGCGCAACCCCCTCGGCCGCTCAAGCAAGGCCTGCGAGCCGAATGGGGGCTCAATCCGGACATCACCTTCCTCAACCACGGCTCATTTGGCGCCGCGCCCACCCGCGTGCTGAAGGCCCAGGACCAATGGCGCCGCCGCCTGGAAGCCGACCCGATCGAGCTGCTGGGCCGCCGGAGCCCTGAACTCCTCGCGACGGCCCGCGCCGGCGTCGGCAGCTTCCTGGGGATGGGGAAGGACGACTTCGGCTTCGTCACCAATACGACCGAAGGCGTGAATGCCGTCCTCCAGTCCCTCGATTTGCGGCCGGGGGATGAGCTGCTGACGACGAACCATGTCTACCACGCAGTTCGCCAGGCGATGCGGGCCGTGGCCGCCCGGTCCGGAGCGAGCGTGCGGGAAGTCAAACTCCCGCTGCCGGTCCCTTCCTTGGAGGCGATCGTGGACGCGGTCATGAGCGCCGTATCACCCCCGACGCGGGTTCTGGTGATTGACCACGTCACATCGCCGACGGCCCTGCGTTTCCCGGTCGAACGAATCGTGACCGCCTGCGCAGCGCGCGGAGTGAGTGTGCTGGTGGACGGCGCCCACGCACCGGGGATGCTCGATTTGGACGTGCCGGCGATCGGCGCCGCGTGGTACACGGGGAACCTTCACAAATGGGTGTGCGCGCCCAAGGGGAGCGCCTTCCTGTCGGCGCAGGAGCGGCTGCGGGACCGGCTGCACCCGGCCGTCATCAGTCACTATTTCGGTGAGGGGTTCCGGCAGGAGTTCGACTGGCAGGGGACGCGGGACATCAGCGCCTGGCTGACGACCCCGGCCGCCATCGCCTTTTTGGCCGAACTGGGCTGGAGCGAAGTGCGGGCCCACAATCACGCGATGGCCGTCTGGGCCCAGCAGTACCTTTGCGGGAAATGGGGCGTGGAGCCGATCTCTCCGCTGGACGGCAGCCTGCTCGGCTCCATGTGTACCGTCCCGCTCCCGCCGCCGCTCGACCGCCTGTCGGTCGATGAGGGGAAAGCATTGCAACAACGGCTCTATACCGAGCACCAGGTCGAAGTGCCGATCGTCCGCTTCGGCGAACGGACCTACGTTCGCCCCTGCTGGCAGGTGTACAACACGTCGTCCGAGGCCGAGCGGTTGGCGGAGGTGGTTTCAACGTTGAGCCGCGCCGGTTGACGCATCATCCGATCCCGCTGTGCATCCGCGAACCGGGGGGTTGGCGGGTGATGATTCGGGATTCGGCGTCGAGCATCGCGCCCCAGCGGGATTGCACTTCACGCGGGGGTTGGATTTCTTCGGCGAGCTGTAGAAAAGTGCGGTAGTGGCCGTGCTCGCTGGCCCAGAGGCCGCGATAGAGCTTAGAGAGTTCGCCGTCGGCGCCGGTGTTGGCGGGCTCGGCGCACCAGTCGGCGAGCAGGCGGAAGCGTTCGCACGAGCGGGCCTCGATCAGCGCCGAGACCATCAGGCGGTCAATCAGTTCGTTGGGGCCACTGCCGCGGCGGACTTCTCTGTGCAGGTCGGCTGCGTAGAGGTTCGAATGCTGCTTGGTCAGGCGGCCGCCGCGGCGGGCGAGCAGCCGGGTGACGACCGCCAGGTGCTCGACCTCTTCCCGGGCGATGGCGGTCATGGCGGTGACCCAATTCTCGGGTGGGCTTGGCTCGGGCCAGCGGTTCAGCAGTTCCAGCGCGTTGACGGCCGCCTTCTTTTCGAGGTGCGCATGGTCGTTGAGCAATTCGAGCGGGCGCGTCAGGGCGCTGGCGGCCCAGGCGGGCGGCGTAATCGATCGCAAGGGCAGGTCGGCTTCGCGCATGGGGCGATTCTAGCGGACGCCACATCGATTGTTGACCGACCGCAATCCATCCGTTCGGGCGGTGTCGTTCCCGTGGCGACGCGTCGCCGTTAAGCTACCCGCCGGCTATGGCGATCCTCGGTGACAACCCTTTTGCGGCGCTGACGTTCATCGCGGCGCCGGCCGTGTTGACCAACGCATCGTCGGTGCTGGCGCTGGGGACGAGCAATCGCTTCGCGCGGGCGGTCGATCGGCAGCGGCAGTTGTCGGCGATGCTTGAAGGACCCATGGCCGACGCGGCGACCGGGGCGCTGCGGATCCGGCAGCTCGGCTATGCCGGCCGCCGGGCGCAGCTTCTGCTGCGGGCGCTCACTTGCTTCTATCTGTCCCTGGGCGCGTTCGCCAGCGCGGCGTTGATCTCCATTCTCGGGGCGACGGCGGTTGCCAGCGTGGGGAACGATTACATCAACTTCATCAATCGCCTGATCGCCGTGGCCACAGGCATCACCGGTGTGGGCGGGCTCGTCTTTGGCTGTTCGCTGCTGGTGCACGAGACGCGGATCACCCTGCGATCATTGAAGGAAGAGACGGCGTTCGTCGAGAACCGCTATCGTGCCCGGCAGGCGACCCGCTCGGCGGAGCCTCAACAGCCGGCGGCCGCGGCCGGCGGCTTGGCGCCGGGGGCGGCGGGCGCGATCCAAGGCTGACGTCGGAGGCCACGTCGCATGCGGATCACGGGGCTCACCGTTCGAGATATTCGATTTCCCACGTCCCGCGCCTTGGATGGCTCGGACGCGATGAACCCCGACCCGGACTACTCCGCGGCCTATGTCGTGCTTCAGACCGATCGGCCGGACGGGCTCGAGGGGCACGGCCTGACGTTTACGATCGGGCGCGGCAACGAAATCTGCGTGGCGGCCGTCCGCGCGCTGCAACCGCTGATCGTCGGGCAAGACCTGGCGGGCTGGACGTCGCGGATCGGAGGAATGGCCGAGTTTTGGAAACACCTCACGGGTGACAGCCAACTCCGCTGGATCGGGCCCGACAAAGGGGCCATTCACCTGGCGACGGCGGCCGTCGTAAACGCCGTCTGGGACCTCTGGGCCAAGGCCGAAGGCAAGCCCCTCTGGAAACTCCTGGCCGACATGTCGCCGGAACAGCTCGTCGGCTGCGTGGACTTTCGTTACATCACCGACGCGATCACGCCGTCCGAGGCGATCGAGACACTCCGCCTCCGCGAATCGAGCAAGGGCGATCGCGAACGGGAGATGCTCGAGACCGGCTTCCCCGCCTATACCACCAGCGCCGGGTGGCTTGGCTACAGCGATGACAAGCTTCGCCGCCTCTGCCGCGAGGCGAGCGGCAAGGGGTTTACGCACCTGAAGATCAAGGTCGGCCGTGATCTTGCGGACGACGTTAGGCGGTGCACCGTCATCCGGGAAGAGATCGGGTATGACCGCCGCCTGATGATGGACGCGAACCAGGTCTGGGACGTCGGCACGGCGATCGAATGGATGGCCGCTCTGGCGCGCTTCAAGCCGTGGTGGATTGAGGAGCCAACGAGCCCGGACGATGTCCTGGGCCACGCCGCGATCGCGCAATCGGTCAACGCGGCCGGCATCGGCGTGGCCACCGGCGAGATGTGCGCCAACCGGATCGTCTTCAAGCAACTCATGCAGGCCGGGGCGATCCAGTTTTGCCAGATCGACGCCTGCCGGCTCGGCGGCGTGAACGAGGTCCTGGCCGTCTACCTGATGGCGAACAAGTTTGGCATCCCCGTCTGCCCGCATGCCGGCGGCGTGGGCTTGTGTGAATATGTGCAGCATCTGGCCATCTGGGATTACATTGCCTGTGCGGGCTCCACCACCAACCGGGTGGTGGAGTATGTGGATCATCTGCACGAGCATTTCCTGGACCCGGTGCGAATGCGGAGCGGCCGCTACCTGCCGCCTGAGCGGCCGGGGTACAGTATTGAGATGCACCCGGGCTCGCTGGCTGAATATGCGTTCCCGGCGGGGCGGGCGTGGCAGCGCTACGATGATGAGTCGGGGAGGAAATAGTTCCCGCGGCCGCGAGGTATATCTCACCGAGGGCATCGGGGCGGCCGCTACGGCCCGAAAGAGGTAGGCAAATGAACAGGCGAACACTACTGAAGTTGGCAGGGCTCACGTGGGCCCAGGCGTGCCTCGTGGCCGGCTGCGGGCCGACCTTGGCCGAAGAGGCCGCCACAGGCTCCGCGTCCGGTTCTGGAAAGGATTCGACCGTGAAAGTGAAAGTTTTCAACCGTGAGGGGCAGCTTGTCGGGCCGATCGACGAGCCGAAGGTCGTCAAAACCGACGCCGAGTGGAAGGCCCAGCTTACCCAGTCGCAATATGACATTGCGAGGAACAAAGGGACCGAGGCCCCGTTCTGTGGCAACTTGCTCGACACGAAAGAAGAGGGCGTCTACGCCTGCGTCTGCTGCAAGCTGCCGCTGTTCACCTCCGATTCGAAGTTCCACTCCGGGACGGGCTGGCCGAGCTTTTTTCAGCCGGTATCGAAAGAGAACGTGGTCGAGCACGTGGATCGCAGCCACGGGATGGCGCGAACGGAAATCCTGTGCGCCCGGTGCGATTGTCACCTGGGCCACGTCTTCGACGACGGCCCGCGGCCGACGGGCCTGCGGTACTGTGTGAACTCCGATTCGCTGGTCTTCGTCCAGAAGGCGAAGCTGACGACCCTGGCCGACCCGGCCGCGGAGAAGCAACCGACCACCGCGCCGACGGCAACGCCGGTGAAGGGATAACGCCGCCGCGAAGGGACGGCCTCGAACGAGCCGCGCCCGTAAGGAAGCGGGCAGTCGCCGTACTCGACGACTGATCTGTTGGAAGGTCAACTGACCCCCGCCTGCCGGGGGCACGCTTCCTGAGGGGCGCGGCTCGTGGATCGCCCGAAGGGGATCAGGTGTTTTCCGTCGGCTCGTCCCGCTCGTGGACTTCATCCTCTTCTGCCTCTTCTTCGTCCTCATCATCGAGCGGCCCGACGATCCCATACCCGTGAATGCGGGTCTCGCCGTGAACTTTCTTCAGCGTGATGGGTGTTGCTCCGGTCGCGGCTTCGAGCATCGAGCCAAGGGCGCCCGAATGCGTGGTGACCCAAAGCTGCGAGGACTCGGACGCTTTGGCGATCAGCCGGGCCAGCGCGGGGTAGAGGTCGGGGTGGATGCTGCTCTCCGGCTCGTTCAGGGCGAGCAGCGCGGGCGGGCGAGGGCTGAGCAGGGCCGCGGTCAGGCACAGATAGTGGAGCGTGCCGTCGGAAAGCTCGGATTGTGAGAACGGCCGCTGGAACCCGGGCATGTGCAGGCCGAAGGTGAAGCGTTGCCCCTCTCCGCCGACGATCAGTTGAGCGCCCGGGAATGCGTCGGCGATCGCCTTGAGTTTTGCGTCGCGGTCGCCGATTTCGGAGATTGTCCGAAAGGCGGCCGCCAGGTCGGCGCCGTCGGAGCTGAGGGCGAACGTGCGGAAGCCGATCTGCGGTTGTCTGACGGGCGCCGCGGGATCCGTTCGAAACTGATGGTAGAAGCGCCAGCCCAGCAGTTCCTGACGAAGGCGGGCCAGTTCGGGGAAACGCCCGGGCTCGCGAATTTCCGAAAGGGCGGATTCGGACGGGGAGATCGCCAGCGGAAAGGACTCTTTGTCCCCATCGGCGTCGCGGGCAAACGCCGTCGTGTTGGCCCGCTCCAACACCAGAACACGGCGACGCCCCTGCGACAGCCAGACCTTTTCGGCTTTGATGTTCGGATCGAGCATGAACATCGTGGGCTGTGGGGTCAGTCCGAACGTCATCTCGTACGCCATCTCGTCAAATGTGACGGCCAGCGTCACGCGGACCGGCCCCTTCTTCCGCGGTCCGGCCCAGGTCATCGAGCTCATCCCCCCTTCCTCCGCCACCGCCCGAGCAAAGCGACCGTCGGCGGCCGCGTGCAGCAGGTGCAGCGCACGGTACAAGTTCGTCTTGCCGCTTCCGTTGGGCCCCACGACCACGTTCACATTGCTCATCCGGTAGTAGAAGTCCCGGATCGATCGATACCCTTTGATGCGCAGTTCGCGAATGGTCATGTGGGATCGCCGCGCAAAGCCGCTTCGGCCCTTCTTCGGCGGAAACATGCTAACCGGGCCCCCGCGGAGGAAAACAGAAGAGACTTGGGCAGTTGCGGCACGTTCGTTTAGTGCCCATGGCCCCTGAAGGCGAGACTGACTGTGTGTACGACCTGGACGTAAGCGTTCCCCCAGCTATCCGGCCGGATGAAGGCGACCGGGAGGTTTGGTGCGCCGATGAACGGCCGCAGGAGCCATCCGAACTGGATGCCGACAAAGGCGTAGATCGCAAGCCACAGTCGCCGAAGGGCTTCAGCATCCCGATCAGTTCACCAAGCCGGGCCGACGCCTGTTCAATGGGCACGGAATGCGACAGAAGACTTCTCCTGCTTGAGCTCACAAAATTTCCAGGCCGCTCGTCTGCCGCCTTCCTCATTCCTCGTCCTCCGCCCTTTTGCCGGATCCCTACCATGCTCTCATAGCCGGCGAAATGGACGACATGAACCCAATCATCTGGCCTTCCCGCTCAAGTCGCCAAAGGTTTTCGAAGCCCGTCCTGTGCGACTTGTAACCGGCAAGTGCGTTCTCATACGACTCGCCATGTGCGATTTCACTGTACTCATGGTCATTCATTCACAGGTGGCATACGGCCCCGCAAGCACCGACTGACATCGGACCCATCCAACTTGGATTCTCCATGGCAACGAATAAGATGGGCTGCGAACCGCCAGCCACGTCCGACTCGTAACCAGCGAGCTCATTCCCACTCAATGGTAGCCGGCGGCTTGGACTGAAATATCGTACACCACCCGGTTCACGCCGCGCACTTCATTGATGATCCGGTTGCTCATCGTCGCCAGCACGTCGAACGGGATGCGCGACCAGTCGGCGGTCATGAAGTCCTGGCTTTCGACGGCGCGGATGGCGATTACGCTGTCGTAGCTGCGGGCGTCACCCATTACCCCCACCGTGCCGATCGGCAGCAGGACCGCGAAGACCTGCGCGGTCTTTCGGTACAAATTGTTCGCCACCAGCTCTTCCAAAACGATCTCGTCGGCGTCGCGGAGCACCCGCAGGCGCTCGGGCGTCACCTCGCCGATGACCCGCACCGCCAGGCCGGGGCCGGGGAACGGGTGGCGCCAGACGATCTGCTCGGGCAGGCCCAGCACCTCGCCGACTTTGCGGACCTCGTCCTTGAACAATTCCCGCAGCGGCTCGACCAGTTCGAAGCCAAGCTGCTCCGGCAGGCCGCCAACGTTGTGGTGCAGCTTGATGTTGGCGGCCGTCCCCGCGTAACCGTGGCCCGATTCGATCACATCGGGGTAGAGCGTCCCCTGGGCCAGGTAATTGGGCACCGGCGATGCCGGCCGCCTCGCGCTTGAAGGCTTCGATGAACTCCCTGCCGATGATTTTCCGCTTCTGCTGCGGGTCGGTGACGCCCTTCAACTCGGAGAGGAAGTGCTTCGGTCGCGTCATGGGTGATCAGGTTGATCTGGAAATGGTCGCGGAACGTCGTCTCGACCAACGTCCGCTCCTTTTTTCGAAGCAGGCCGTTGTCGACGAAGATGCAGACGAGCTGCTCGCCGATCGCCTTGTGCAGCAAGGCGGCCGACGACCGACGAATCCACCCCGCCCGACAGGCCGCAGATCACCTTCGCGGCGCCCACCTGCTCGCGAATGCCGCGCGGTCGTCTGCTCGACGAAGTTCCCCATGGTCCACTGGCCGGTGCAGCGGCAGATCTCGTAGAGGAAATTCTGGAAGATGACATCGCCGCGCGGGGTGTGGGTGACTTCGGGGTGGAACTGCACGCCGTAGAACGGCCGCGTGCGGTGGCGGGTCGCGGCGAAGGGGCAGGTGGGCGTGGTGGCGAGTGGGATGAAGTCGTCGGGAAGCTCATGCACCTGATCGCCGTGGCTCATCCAGACGGTTGTCTCTTCCGGCAGGCCATGGGTCAGGGCATCCTTGGCGGTGACCTGGAGCTTGGCGCGGCCGTATTCGCGGGCCTTGGCGGGCCTGACCATCCCGCCGAGGATTTGTGCGCCCAGTTGCATGCCGTAGCAGATGCCCAGGACCGGCACGCCCAGGTCGAAGATTCGGGGGTCGCACCGCGGGGCGTTGGGCTCATAGACGCTGCTGGGGCCGCCGGTAAGGATGATTCCTTTCGGCGTTCATTTTTTCAAGGTCTTCAAAGGGGATATCGGGCCGGGCCAGTTCGCTGTAGACGCCCTTTTCCCGCACGCGGCGGGCGATGAGCTGGGCGTACTGGGAGCCAAAATCGAGGATCGGGATGACTTCGTCACGCTGCATCCCGAAGGTCTACCGCAACCGATTGTCGAATGCAAAGCACGACGACGCCTTGATTCGGCGTGGGTATGGTCAAACTTCTGTCGGAATTACTGCCTGACACAGGGCACGCGCATGGCACAAGCGATCACCCCGAAAGGGAGCTTCCCGCCCGACCTTTCTAATTCCTCGGCGTTCTTCCCTTGGCGTCCTTGGCGTCTAGGCGTTCACTTCGTCTTCAGCAAGGACGAGTGAACGCCCAGACGCCAAGAACGCCAAGTCAAAAACGCCAAGAGCGGACGAAGAAAGAAGTACCCCTCACATCCCTGATCCGCGCCCGGGCGCTCAAGCGAGAGTCACAGGCCTTGACCCTCCGATGTTCGGTTTCCGCGGTGACGAACAGCAATGACATAGCGAGTGCGCCTGCAACCGTGCATGGGCCCCGGGTCACACCGGATCAAGGGGCGACTTCTTGCCAACCGAGTAATGCCCCTCCAGCACCGCGCCAGCGCCGACGGCCATCGTCGGAGCGGTGACGTCGCCAATGAGATCGGCTTCCGGCCCAACGAGGACCGGCCCGCGGCTGGCGATCGCCCCTTTGACCTTGCCCCGGACGATCAGCCCGCCGCAGACGATCTTGTCTGCGACAACGTTCCCTTTCTTCTCCACCGTGACGATCCCGACCGTCTCGATCACTCGCCGCGCCTCGTACCTCGAAAAGACCAGGTCTTTCAGGTTGAGCGGCTTGTAGCAATGCTTGCACGTGACCGTTAGCGCCTTCCGCCCCACCTCCTGCACCTTGTTGCAGTGGATGCAGGTGACGCTTGCCATGTCCTCCATGAGCGACGGGATGGTGCGGTCTTTGGGCTGCATTGGGAGGGAGAGCAAAGGGTGAAGGATGAAGGATGAATGTGAAGGATGAAGAAAGCGAATTGTTCTCCTCACTTCATCCTTCACCTTCCGCCTTCATCCTTGGATTCAACGAGGAAAGGATGAGGGATGAATGTGAAGGATGAAGAAAGCGAATTGTTCTCCTCACTTCATCCTTCACCTTCCGCCTTCATCTTTGGATTCAACGAGGAAAGGATGAGGGATGAAGGTGAAGGATGAAGAAAGCGAATTGTTCTCCTCACTTTATCCTTCACCTTCCGCCTTCATCCTTAGATTCGACGAGGAAAGGATGAGGGATGAAGGTGAAGGATGAAGAAAGCGAATTGTTCTCCTCACTTCATCCTTCACCTTCCGCCTTCATCCTTAGATTCGACGCCTTCATCCTTAAATTCATCGCCTTCGTTATTTCAGGGGCTGCCCCTGAACGACGGGGCCGGGGAGGGCGCCGGGCTTCTTTTCTTTTTCGAGGCGGTTGGTGACCGGTCCGATGTTCTTCGCGTGGTCGGGCCGACGCTGACGTGCCCGCTGAAGATTGCCCCCTCGTCAACGACAAGCTTGCTGGCGCGAAGGTCACCTTCGTAACGAGCGCTGTTTTTCAACTCGATTCGATCGTTCGCCGAGAGGTTCCCCATGACCTCGCCCTCGACGACGATCCCGCCGGCCTCGACGTCCGCCTGCATGTGGGCTTCTTTCGCGACGTGAATACGCCCCGGGGTGGTGACTTTCCCCTCGAACCGGCCCATCAGTCGCATGCCCTTCTCGAACTTCAGTTCGCCTTTGAAATCGGCATCTGCGCCGAGGATCGTGGGAAATTCCTGGTTGCCCGGGTTGCCATCTGCCATGTGTGCCTCCAGCACGGGTAGGGACGGGTCGCGGCGTCTAAAGACCGATTCGATTTGCGCTCGTCGGGGAAGCCGTCCATCCGCTTCCGATGAGCCGCGAGGCCGGCGAAATGACGACCCCATCGGTTGGGCCGGGATTATACCCCGATCCGATCGACCGACAATCTTGAACCAGCCGTTAATCCCCGCGCAGGCCGCCCAATCGGATGCCGCTCGTGCCAGTCCGCCGGCTCGTCCGATAACATAGAGGTATTGCCCGCGGCCGCTTTGCGCGACACTGGCGTCGCGACTTCTGCCGAAGTCAAACTGGGCTTGGGAGGCCGAAATGCAAGTTGTGATCGTCGGCGCCGGTGGCCACGGGAAGGTGGTGCTCGACATCCTGCGCGCCGCCGCGAGCGTGGAACCGATCGGGTTTATCGACGCCGATCCCGCCCTCGCCGGCACCGCCTGCGGCGGCCTTCCGGTCCTCGGGCCGGCGAACCTGCTGCCTCGACTTCGCCGCCAGGGCGTGGCGGCCGCCATCGTGGCGATCGGCGACAACCGGGCTCGTATCCAGTATGCGGCCCTGCTTACCGATCACGGATTCGAACTGGTGAACGCCGTTCACCCCCGCGCCACCGTCTCCCCGACGGCCGCCCTGGGATTAAACGTGGTGATCGCCGCGAATGCGGTCATCTGTGCCGAAGCGCGGGTGGAGGATTCGGTGATCGTGAACACTTCCGCGATCGTTGACCACGAATGTCATGTGATGGAAGGCGCCCATGTCTGTCCCGGAACACATCTTGCGGGGCGAGTCCGGGTCGGGCGGGGCGCATTTGTTGGGCTCGGTGCGAATGTGATTCAGTGCCTGGCGATCGGGGAATGGGCGACGGTCGGGGCGGGAGCGGTCGTTATTGTGGATATTCCGGCGGGCGCCACGGCAGTCGGCGTCCCCGCGCGCGTGATCAAAGTCGTGCCCGACACCGCAGTTACCGCTCTGGGCCAGCCCCTAACAGGAACCACAGCAAGACTTGGCACCCCCTGAATGGTCCGCCGCAAGTTGTCGTGATATAGTCTGGCACACGGAGGAACGAGAATGAGTCAGGTGTACAACCCCGAGTCCGAAACGATCGAGGAGATCGAGCGGCTCGAAATCGAAGCCAGGGACATTCGACGGCGAATCGAGCATGTCCATTCGGCCCAGGATCGTCGCGTTCTGAATCGCCAGATTCAGGAGATCGACGACCACATCCACTTTTTGCAGGTCCGCCTCCCGCATTGATCGGCTCATCTCTCTCACGCGCTCGCGTGACAATTCGGGCTCGTTCGCTTATTCAAAAGCCCGGGCGCTCGATGTGGCGGAGGGGCCAACGCGCCGCCGCCGTCGTTCCCCCGGCGTCGGGGCGCCGTCGTTGGAGTGACCGCCTCGCTTGGGCCTTCTGGGACCCTCGTACATGCTGCTCGCCGTCTTCGAGCCTCGCGCTCGTCAGCTTTGCAATCGCGTTCACCGGGACGGCCCTGGTGAGACGGCTTGCGCCTCGGTTCAACTTCGTTGATAAGCCAGGCCACCGGAAGATTCATCGCAAGCCGATCGCGCTGGGCGGCGGGATCGCCATCTTTCTCGGTTTTACCCTTCCCATGGCGGCCGGGTTGATTGTGGTCAACGCGGTCGAGCCGTCGGACGGGCCGAAAACCGCGGGCGGCACTCACTTCGACGCCGCGTACTGGCGGGGGGCACGCCAGCAGACGCCCCTCGCCTTGTCCCTGCTCGGGGCGATGCTGGCGACGCACGTGCTGGGGCTGGCGGACGACCGTAAAGCGATGGGGCCCTTCCTTAAACTGTTCGTGCAGATCGGGATCATCACGGCGCTGGTGACGCCGTTCCGCCCGCTCTGGGCGCTGACCGCACTCGACGACCAGCTTCACATGCACGGCGTGCTGTCGATCGCGTTGTCGGTTCTCTGGATTGCCGGGATCACGAACGCATTCAACTTCCTTGACAACATGGACGGCTTGTCGGCCGGTGTTGCGGCCGTCTGCACCGCCGCCTTCTTCGCGACGGCCGCCTCCATCGGACAATGGTTCGTCGCGGCATCCCTGTCCCTGTTGCTCGGCGCCCTGCTCGGTTTCCTCTGGTTCAACTTCGCTCCAGCCAGCATTTTTATGGGGGACAGCGGCAGCCTGGTGATCGGCCTGGTCCTGGGCGTGCTGACTATCCGGACGACCTACCTTGAGCCTGGCGTGTCACTCGGGGCCGGGTGGTACTCAGTCTTCGTGCCCGTGATCGTGCTGGCGTTGCCTTTGTATGACCTGATTGTCGTCAGCACGATTCGGATCATGAACGGGAAGAGCCCCTTCGTCGGCGATACGAATCACTTCAGCCATCGGCTGGTGGCACGAGGGATGTCGAAGCGGACCGCCGTTCTCTGCCTCTATCTCGTCACGGCGGCAACGGCGGTGGCGGCGATCATTCTGCCGCACGTCCATTCCACCTACCTTGCGATGCTGATCTTCGGGCAGACGCTGCTCGTCTTGGGCGTCGTCGCTTTGCTCGAGCAACACCCGGTGCGCCCGTCGGCGGGGCTGAAGCGTCTGGCGCCTTCCCTTCAACGAATGAGATCGCGACCCCTTCGCCAGGCTCGGTGGAGCGGCTCGAGGCGGACGAATCGGAAACGCGCGACGCGGTGGCTCTGCGGCGGACGGCTCTCGGAGAGCCGTTAGCCAGCGGCGAGTAGTGGACCGTCTGCGGCAAGTTTGCGCGCGTGTGGCCGTGCCGCCGGTGCCCTCACCGGCGGGCCTTTTCTCCAATCGGCGACACCGCCGGCGAGGGCACCGGCGGCGCTTTGGTCCGCGGGCGCATTTTCTGATTTGGATGAAGTGGCCCAGTGGGCGGCGACCTGTGAGTACGACGCCGGAACGCTCATGACTCGGATCGCCTCCAAACGCCGGCCCGTCCCGCCCGTCGCGGTATTCGCGCGGCCGCGGGATCGCGGGGGGGTGGGCGCGCTCTGCACGACGGCCGCGTTCTGGCTCTCCCTTTGCCTGGTGATCGCCCGGGCCACGATGGCCGAGACGCTGCGCCCTTCGCTCGTCAGCGATTTCGGGCCCGAGCACGTCCCGCAGACGCCCGGCCGCGCAGGGCCTGCTCCTCGATCTTCTGTTGTGCGTGCCGGGCCTGCTGGCGCTGCTCCGGCAGGCGATCGATCCTTCCTTTCGCATCCGTCGCTCGTGGGCGATGCTGCCGCTCGGGCTGCTCATCGGCTGGCTCATGGTCAGCCCGCTCTGGGCGGCCGACAAATTCGCGGCCGTTGTGAGCGGCGCCCACGTGGCGTCGGCCCTGGTATTCCTCGCCTCAACGGGGCAGCTCGTCCGCACCTGGGGCCGACTCCGGATCGTTGCGGCCGCCACGCTGGGCATCTTTTTCCTTCTGCTGCTGCACGGGCTCTGGTGGTGGCGGATCGACCTGCCGGAGCTGCGCGATTTTGCGCACGAGCACACCGAGCAGATGCTTCGTTCGCTCAATAAAGAGCCCGGTTCGCGGGATGCCGAGCAGTTGCAGAAAAACGTGGAGAGCGGGGCGCCGACAGGCTTCAGCGTATCGACCAATACCTATGCGGCCCTGCTTGTCCTCCTGGGTGTGACGTCGTTTGGCGTGGCGATGCAGCGCCGGGCGGATGGGGAGGGCTGGGCGTGGGTTATGCCGGTCGTCGGCTCGTTCCCACTGTTCGCGATCTTGATTCGCCTGACCCAGAGCAAAGCCGCCTACCTGACACCCGTGATCGGAGCGGCCGCCCTCTGGGGCCTCGCCCACTTTGGCGCACGACTGGCACAGCTCGGCCGACGGGCCTACTTCATGGGCGTGGGGTTGTTCCTGTTGGGGATCGCCGCCGTCGTCGGTCACGGCATCGCCCATGGCACGCTGCCGACCGACAGCATGGCGTTCCGGTGGAACTATTGGGTTGCGTCGGCACGCCTGTTCAAAGCGCACCCCTTCATCGGTGTCGGCTGGGATAATTTCGGCGCCCAGTACCTTGCCTATCGCCTGCCGGTTGCACCGGAGGAAATCCGCGACCCGCACAATTTCCTGGTCCGCGCGTTCGTCGAACTCGGCATCGTCGGCGGGGGTTTCCTCGTCGCCTGGTTGGCACGATGGGTCTGGGAGGTCACCCAGCACAAGACTAAGCCAACGAGCGGGGCCGGAACGGCCGATTCACTGGCGTCGCCGGGGAAGCGAGAGGCTCTGCCGCTTCTGACCCTGGCGGCGGCCGGCATGCTCCTGAGTGTATTGATCAGCTTCGACTGGCAGGCTCAAAGCGCATTTTTGGTCTTCGAGGGGATCAAGCGCGTCGTGTTTGGGGTCGGCCTTGCGGGCGGCCTGCTGCTTGGCGCCATGCGGGCGGGCGGCGCCTGTCTCGAACGTCGCGACTGCCCGTGGGTCTTTCGGGCCATGTGCGTCGCCCTTGCCCTGTTCATGGCCCACAATCTTGTGGATTTCTCCCTCTTTGAACCGGGGCCAATGACGGTTGTGGCGCTGCTCGCTGGCGCCGTTTGGGGCGTCAGCCTGCGTGATCCGGCGGCCACGTCGGTTCAGCGCCGGAGGCGCTGGACCGAGTACGCCACGCTCGCGGCGGGCGCTATCGGTTGGCTGGTGATCGCCGCCGCAGTGGTGATCCCCGTTGCCGCGGCCGAAGGCGATGCACAGAACGGGCACGAGGAATTCCGAATGGCTGTCGAGCTGTCACGGGCGGGCACGCCGGAGGCTCGCAACGCCGCCGCGGACCATGCCGCGATCGCCGCTCGCGACTACCACGATGCCGGTTCAGTCGTGCGATACAACGCGGACTACGCCTTTCAGGAAGCACAGGCAGACGAGATGACGCGCGACCCTGGCTCGGCTCGTCCAGCTTTGGATCGAGCGATCGCCGTCGATCCCTCCTCGGCCACCTATCGTCTGGCCAGAGCACGGCTCTACACCGACATCCTCCTTCCGGTGATTGCGTCCCGGGCGACAACGCCGTCGCTTATCGCGCAGAAATCGGAAGCGCAGGCCCTGGTCCGAAACGACTTCGACGCCGCACTCCGGCTCGACCCGAACAACGTCGAGGCGCGGCTCGCGTTTGCGAAAGCGCTTGAACAGTTTGGTGATGCGAAAGCGGCCGCGGGGCAATACGAGAAGGCACTCTGGTACAACGCGCAGCTCTCGAAGGAGGAGAACAAGCGGCTCCCCGAGGCGCGTGTGGCTGAAATCACTCGGAGGCTCACCCGCTTCCGTACCGGAGAACCGCTCTGACGCGTCGCGCCCGGTCAAAGGTCATGTCCGCAAGCCGATCGTCCGATGTCTCATATGAGACGTAGCGCCGCCGCGCCCTCCGGGATGCGAGGAAGTCCGTGCAACCTTGCCGCGGCGTCGTTAAGCTGGGTGAGATGACCACCCCTTCGGAGAACAACTTGGCCGCCAATTCCTTACAACAGTGGTTGCAGCAGGGTGAACAGCTCTACGCGGCCGCTCTCTCCGAATATCGGACGATCGAATCCCAGCTTGATGAACTAGAGCAGAAGCTGGCGACCAAGCAGGCGGAAGTGAACCAGATCGCCAGCGTCATCGGCAAGCCTCCGGTTGAAGGCAGTCGCCGCCTGTCCGCGCAGATCGTCTCGAGCGAAGTCGTTGAGGCCCACGACAGGCCCAGTTCCTCGCCGCCGAGCTCCAACGCGTCGATCGCGCGAGCGCTGACGGGTAAGTTTGGGCGCTGAGCCGCATTGATGGCGGACAGAATGGCGCCAGTCGCTGTCCGCGCAGCAGCAACATTGAAGACCGACGGACGAGGCGTTGGCCTCGTTCTTCGTTTGGTCCGTTCGATTGGAGGAAGGGAGCACGGCGAGGGAGGTTTCAGGGGCGGCCGGCCTTATCGGACCGGTTGGGATTGCAGGGCCTTGCGAATCTCGGACATAAGCTGATCGACCTTGAACGGCTTGAAGAGCACCGCTTGCAAGCCTTCCTGGCTTGCCCGGACGATGGAATGGTTGGGGTCGTAGCCGAAGCCGGTCATCAGGATCACCGGTACCGAGGTTGATCGGCGACGGGCCGCGGAGAACACATCATACCCCGTCTTGTCCGGCATCTTGATGTCACTGAGCACCAGATCGAAATCCGCCGTTTCGACGTAATGAACCGCCTCGCCACCGTTGGCCGCGACGGTCACCGTCGCGCCGTACTTTCGAAGGATATCGCTGATCGTGTTCCGAATGTTCGGTTCGTCGTCGGCGACCAGGATCTTAGCCCCGGCGAGCACAGGGTCCTCATCCTCTTTCACTTCCTGCGCGCCCAGGACCGATGTGTTGGGCCCGGCCGCCACTTGACGCAGGGCTTTTCGGATGACCCCGACATTATCCAGGATCTGCTGAAGCTTATGCCGCAGGTCGTCATGCCCGATGTAGTCGTCCATTAATGCGGTCGCGTCGGAGCCGATGTCGTTCAGCGGCCCAGCGACCTCCGCACACACATCGTCGGCCACCTTGTGGGCCGTCCCGACGCGTTCGACGATCATCAAGTCGAGGATGTTCAGCGCGATCGCGACGTAGCGGCCGAAGATTTCAGCGAACTGTCGGTCATCCTCGTTGAAGGCCGCCCGGTGCCGGCTCTCGATGTTGAAGATACCGATCACGCGGTCATGTAACGTCAGGGGGACGGTCAAGCTGCTCTTGGCCTGATCCAGCCCGAAGACGTACCGCGGGTCGCGCTCGACGTCGGGGCAGATATAGCTGCGGCCGGTCGCGGCGACGTACCCGCTGATCCCATGCCCTTCTGTCTCGGCGAACAGATCAATGTTCAGCGCCTCGGCCGGGAGCCCGGCGCTGATGACCATCTCCAGCTTCTTGCTCCGCCGATCAAGCAAACGGATCGCGAAGTGATCGAAGTGCATCAGGTCTTTGGTGTAGCTGATGATCTTCTCTTCCAGCAGCTTCAGCCGCTGGCCGACGTTCATCTTGCTCATCGTGTCGGCTTCGAGGCGAACCAGTTCTCGGCCGGCCTTGTCGATGGCGTCGATCTTCTGCTGGAGCCGCCGAGTCCCCGTCGCATCCCAGACGACCGCAACGACCTGCACCACCTGCCCGGCCGGGTTGATCACCGGGGAGGCGATCATCTCCATGAACTGCTGATCTTCGATGTTGAGCGCGTATCGCTTGGACCGGTTGAAACTCGCCGGCGTTTCGGCGTTCTGCGGTGAGACCTGCTTGCTGAACAGCTCGAAGCTCCCCTGGCACGCTCGGCGGATCTTTTCATGCACCCGGGCAGGCCAAGCCTGCATTTTCTTGTTCATCCAGTTGCAGCGTCCCTCGGCATCGACGATGCAGACCCCTTCCCCGATCGTGTTCAGGACCAGATTGGCCTGCTGGCTGACTAACGCTCGCTCAAGGGGGAGGAAATCGGCGGAGTCGGAGAAGATGGCGCTGAAGTGGTCGTGGCGGAGGGAGTTGATCGCTTCGTCGATCGACGCAATCTCGACAACTTCGCAGCAAGCTCGAAGGGATTCGATCGCCGCGGCATTGGTCTTCGATTGGCCGGCCAGTACCAGAACTTTATTGCGCACGTTATCCAAAGCGTTCCGGAGGACTTAGCTTCGCCTAAACCCATCCCCATCCGAACCTCATCTTAGTGAAACCAAACCGGCCCGGTCAACAAAAATGCGACCGCCGCGCCCCATTGGACGCGGCCGAAGGCCGCTCCCGGACGCACAACGCAAGCCTCGCGCGGCCGTTACTACGGGCGGCGGGAGAATCAACTCACGAAGAAACGAGTCACGCAACTCGGAGAGAGCCCATGTCATGCCATCCGATCAAGCTCGCTTTCAGCCTCGCGGTTTCCCTGATGCTTGTGGTTGTTCTCCAACGTGAGGCGGTTGGTGGGCCCGCGACCCAGGCCACGACGCGACCTGTGGTCGAGCCCGGCTTCAAGCCGATCTTCAACGGCCGCGACTTGGACGATTGGGTTTACGGAATGGCCGACAACGCGATGAGACAGGGCGCTGGTTATCAAGTTGACCCCGCGACCGGCGTCGCCTTCTGCACGGTGAAGGACGGCGGGAACCTCTACACCCGGAAAGAATACGCGAACTTTGTGTTGCGCTTCGAGTTCAAGTTGAGCGAGAACGCGAACAACGGGATCGGCATCCGAGCCCCGCTCGCCGGCCGCACGTCGCAGGTGGGGATGGAGATTCAAATCCTCGACGACTCCGGCACCCAGTACAAATCGATTCACCCTTCGCAGTACCACGGCTCGATTTACGACGTCGTCCCGGCCGAGCGGGGCCACCTAAGGCCAGTCGGCGAATGGAACAGCGAGGAGATCCTGGCCGACGACCGCCAGATCAAGGTGACGCTGAACGGCGTGGTGATCGTCGATGCGAACCTGGATGACGTTAAAGACCCGAACGTCTTGAAGCGCCATCCTGGCCTGGGGAACAAGACAGGGCACATCGGTTTCCTAGGCCACGGGGCGCGCGTCGAGTTCCGCAACCTGCGCGTTCGCGAACTGCCGTAGAATGGTGGTGCGGGCTTAAGGCGTTGTCGGAGATCGTCTACGGGGCAGCACTCGCCCTTGTCGATCCTGCTACCTGGCGGCGGGAACGGCCGATAGGATGATATCGGCCGGATCGAAAAAGCGACGACCGGCCCTTGGAGGTATCGGTAATGGACTCACGCGAGAAGGCCAAAGCAATCTTGACGGCGATCGTTGAGCAAGCGGGCGGCGCCTTCGGAGGTAAGACGCGCTTGTACAAGTCGTTCTACATCGCGCATCTGCTTCACTTTCGCGACCATGCGGGCATCCTGTCCGATTTTCCGATCGTTCGGATGCGTCGAGGGCCGGCGGTGGAAGAGCGCTTTTTTCAGGCACATTACAAGAAATCGAAATTTTCCCGCCGTGGCCCGTCTGGAGATGCACCGTCAGCGCTCTGGGACGTCAGCAGGCGGGTCAACGGGCCGGTGTGGTTCAAGCCGTTTTGATCGTCATGCCTATCGCGACTTAGTCCCTGCCGTTCGGTCAATGCTGGGGATCCGGTGGCTGGCAGGCGCCAAACCACCCGTTGGCTTGCGGAGCTTCTTCGCGCGTTTGACATCGACGAGATGCCACGCAAAGAGGGCAGGGAGGAAGAGGTCGGAGGACAGAGGTCAGATTTCCTCCGTCTGACTCCTGACCTCTGGACCCGTTCCCCCGCGATCGTCGTCGACATCGACCGCAACTCCGCCTTCTTGATTCCCCGCAAGATCAACTCGGCCCCACTTCCTTAACTGTGGCGGCGGATGGAGAACGCTCGCGTAGAACGGATATCGACCAATCCGCCGGGCCAGAGGATTTCCCGTCCACCCGAACGGAGGGCTAGCGTGGTCTCGACGATGCGCGCGGTAAAATCAATAGACGATTCCGTGAACGACCACCGGAAAAAGTGGCTCTCCGCCAAAGTCGCTGACGAGGGCTCGGACACCCCAACTGGTTGCGGTCGGCTGCGGGACCATCCAGGAGCGCAATTTCATCGGGCGACGATGGTTACCTAACTTTCGCCCGCACCGACTCCAGGACCTGGTACACCACGATCAGCACATGTGGCGGAGAGCCGAAAAAGTTATTGGAGCGGCGTTCGATTACGCATTGGGGCGTGGCTGGCAGTTGTACAAGTCGGGTTCCCGTGCCCACGCGTGGGGCCGACGGAGTCTGCTATGAAGACGTACGAATTCGACGTGGCGCTGAAAGACACGACTGAAGTCACCGACGATCAGGCGGACGCGCTGCGGGGAATCACCCCGCACGATTGCGCAAGGTCATTTAACATAATCGTTACAACCGTCCAAACGGACGACAGAGTGACAAGAATCCTCGTTGAGAAGTTCCGCCGCCGCGAATTCTTGCTAGAAAAGCCTTGTGTCTCGCGTTTTGTCTGCTTATCGTTCGCCTGCTCTAAACTTGGGGCGGGGGCTTTTCCCCAAACGGTTCGTGTTAACCGTTGTTTTATCTGGACGGGAAGAAAATGCTTGATCGAACAAAGGGCCGCAAGTTCCACGCTTTCACTGTTGCCCGACGGAACATTCAACGGGCGGAACGGGGCGCGATCGAGCCGCTTGAGGTTCGCCGGATGCTGGCGTCCATCACGGTGACGACAACGGCCGACGACATCACGCCCAACGATGGATCGGTATCGCTGCGCGAAGCCATCACGGCGATCAACGCCGGCAATGAGCTCGGTGACGCGGACATCACCGCGCAAACTCCCGGTACGTTCGGGACCGCTGACACGATCAACTTCAATATTCCAGGAACCGGCGTTCATACGATCATGGTCGGCTCGGATCCCAGCGCGACTGGTCTTGACCTGCCTGTTATCATCAAACCCGTTCTGATCGATGGCACGACTCAGTATGGATTTGATTCGACGACACACGTTCCGATCATCCAACTCGATGGTACGGATGACGTTGCTGCCGGCATTGGGATTGAGTTAGGCACTGGGAGTGGCGGCTCTGTGCTTCGCGGCCTGATCATCAGTCACTTTAACGCTGGTGGGGCTGGTGTCGGAATTTTTATCAATAGCAGCAATGGTAACACCATCGCCGGAAACTACATCGGCACAGACCCACTCGGAACATCGGCGGAGGGCAACACTGATGGTATCCAAAATTCGGGAGCTAATAACACGATCGGTGGTACTTCTGCCGGAACGCGTAACGTTATCTCCGGGAATACTAAGATTGGCATTTTCGCCAGCGATGCCGAGGTCATTCAAGGTAACTACATTGGCACCGATGCATCAGGGACGTTGGGCCTTGGGAACGGTGGGGCCGGCGTTGAAGCGAACGGGGCGGGCGACATGATCGGCGGGACACTATCGTCCGAGGGCAATATTATCGCTTTTAATGGGGGTGCGGGCGTCGCCGTTTTTTTTAGTGCCAATCTTTTTTTTACTGGCACTGAAAACGTCATCCGCCACAACTCCATCTTTTCCAACAAAGGTCTTGGTATCGACCTCGGCATCGACGGCGTGACCCCCAACGATCCGGGCGACGGCGACACCGGCGCGAATCATCTTCAGAATTTCCCCGTCCTCGCTTCGGCCATCACGTCGGGCGGCAGCACGACGATCACCGGTGAAATCAACACCAACGCCAACACCGCCCTGCTTGTCGATGTTTATGCGAACGCAGAGCCCGATCCGTCCGGATTCGGCCAAGGACAAACCTTCCTAGGCACCATTCCCGTCGTCACCGATTCTTCAGGCAATGCAACGTTCACCGGAACCTTCCCCGTAACGCTGACCATCGGGGAAACCGTCTCGGCTACAGCCACGACCACCGGCATCGCCCCGTTCGGCGATACATCGGAATTCTCGCAGGACATCGACGCGACTGTGATCGGCGATCCGCCCTTGACGGCAACCGCCGCTGCTTCCCTTCCCGCGGTGGAGGGCACATCTTTCACAACCACGGTCGCGAAGTTTGCCGATCCGGATACCCGTTCGCAGGCGACGGACTTCACCGCCAGCATTTCATGGGGTGATACCGTGACCTCGGCCGGTACGGTTGTCGCCGATCCTGCCGGCGGGTTTGATGTCAACGGGAAGCATAAATATATCGAAGAAGGCCAGTATCCCGTTTTCATCACGATCACAGACACGAAAGGCCGCAACGATACCGGAGGCATTGTTGTCAATGCATCGACCAACGCCGAGGTTTCCGATCCCGCGGTCGTTGCATCACCTGCGATTTCGACTTTCCACAGCACCAAGGGCAGCAGCACCGGTACGTTGAAACTCGCCACGTTTGTCGATCCGGGTGGGCCTGAAGCGACCGGCGATTATTCCGCCACGATCGATTGGAACGATGGCTCGAATCCCGATAACTTAGGCACGGTTAGCTACGCCAACGGCGTTTTCACGCTCAGCGGCAACCATGTGTACACTGCAACTGGCACGTTCAATCCAACGGTTGTCATCCATCACGATGACATTACCGTGCCGGATTCAAATCAGGTGCAGGACACCGTAGACGTGGCGGCGCCGGCGCCGTCGCTCAAGGCGACCGGAGCAACAATCACCGGCAACGAAGGCCGGCTCGCGAGCGGGACGGTCGCCAACTTTATCAGCGACGATCTGACAGCCACCAAGAGCCGGTTCAGCGCCACCGTTAACTGGGCCGATGGGTCAACCACTGCCGGCACCATCGTCCCGGACGCCGCCGGCCATTTCCACGTCACCGCCAGCCATACTTACGCCGAGGCCAATACCTCGGGTTATGCGGTTAAAGTAACGATTCACCAGACCGGCGGATCGACCGTCGTGGCCAGCAGCGTGGCCAAGATCGCCGAGTCTCCGCTTGATACGCCATCGAATCTCGCGCTCACGGCCAAATCCGGCGTCGCGTTCACCAACGTGGCCCTCGGAACCTTCCGCGATCAGGATGCGGTGAATATCAATGCCGGCGACTACAATGCCACGATCGACTGGAACGACGGCACCAAGTCATCTGCGACCTTCGCATTCAAATCAGCGATAACCAACAATGGCAGTTTCTGGACCCTCAAGGGCAGTCATAAATACACGACCAGGAAGGCGTACACGGTGACGATTACGGTGACCGACAACTCGTCAACCGTCGTCGTCAAGGCGATGATCAAGGTGAGCTGAGAAGTCGCCTTGGCGGCAAGCGCTGATCGGCGCTGCGAGGCCCTTCTAATAGGATCGCGCTCATGGAATATCGAATTGTTGCGTGACTGATCGCGAAAAATCGGTCATAATCGGTGATCGAACCCCGCTGGCGATCTAAAAACGAGGGTGGGTGGGGCCGATCGGTCGATGATCTTCGGCCGGGCGGTCAAATCGCGCTTGCGACACAGCCATTGCCGGAGCGATGCCAGGAACGCCGTCCTCGCGGCCAGGAGAGAAGCCGTCTGCACGCCGAAAAGACAGTGGCCTGCTCGCCGCTCTGGAGCTTTCGCCGTAATCGCTATGGGTCATAAGCCGGCGGGTCAACAGGTGGTTTGGCGCCTGCGAGCCACCGGCGTGCCCACCGGGAGTAATAATCGCTGCTCGTCGAACTCTGAATTTGCTTCGCGAGGTCTAAAAATCGCTCGGCGGGCACGATTTCAGGCCGGTCGGAGGCGCCGGTCAGGCGCTCGCCGGCCACTGCTTCCAGGAATTGGGCAAACCAGGCCGGAGCCGGCCGGCGGGTCGGAAAGATGCCAGAGTTTACGGCACCTGAAGCAACTGATGGGGGCGAAGCCGCTGGATCGCGACTCCATCTCGGCGTGGTTCCACGCGATGTACCCGCCCTCCGAGCAATAGATGATCGCCGCGTGAAGCCGCGGCGATCCCCGAGACAGAACACCCCGCCGCCGTCACGTCGGCTCCATCGACCGCAGCTCTTTCAACACCCCCTCGGCCTCTTCCTCCACATCCGCCGGGCGCTGGCGGCGCAGCTCCTTGAAAGCCTTCGCCAGGGCGCGCTCTTCGATTTCGCCGAGGGGCAGGAAGACGCCATGCGACTGCTTGGGCGAAAATAAGTGATGGGCGATGATCCCCACCCGCTCGGCGCCGATGCCGTCCGTGTGCCCGGCGACGTCGGACGCCCCGGCCGCGATCGCGAGGCGGAGCAGATCGGACGGGCTCCGCGGTTCGGCGATCAGGCTCACCAGATGTTCGATCCGCCCCCGCGCGATCAGGAAGACCTTTACCGTTCCGTCGCGCGGGCCCTGCTGGAGTGCGAGGAAGGCGAAGTCGGCAAATCGCGCCACGTGCCGCAGCGCCCCTTTGCCAAGGCCGCCGAGGCTCTCGATAAACGTCTTGACCCGCGCCGCCGCTTCGAAGTTCAGGTCGGCGGCCGCCTGTCGCATGCGGCGATTCTGATCCTCAATGAAGGCGGCCGGGCTCACCATCGTCTCGACGCTCCAGCGGACCAGGAACCGGTACTGCTCCATCGAGATCGTCCCGTCACACGGGGCGGGGCACTTGCCCATCTCCTTGTAGGCGCAGGCTCGCCCGCGCGGCGCTTCGACCAGGATGTTGTAGTAGCGGCAGAGGTCGAACGCGTCTTCGGCGAGCTGGATCAGCCTGGCGGCCGCGTGCTTGTCCTCGACAGGCCCAATGAGCACGCCCGTCTTCAGCGTCAGGTTCGTTGTCCTGGTATAGCGCGGGAAGTCGGCGTCGGGGTTGACATGAACGAACCAGGCAGGGCGAAAGCCGACCATCCCCTTGTACGTTTTCGGAAAGAGGTCGCGGGCCGCTTCGTAGTAGAGCCAGTCTGCTTCAAGCGCGCTGTCAACGCGCCGCCAGTGAATGCGCCGCACAAGGTCCCGGTAATTGACCCGCTTGGACGGGCCCAGGTCCTCCTCGGTCCCCAGCCGCCGCTTCAGGCTATAGCGCAGATTTTTGACGCACAGAAGCTGAACGGGGCGATCCTGCGCATCGGCCAGCAGGTAGACGACCCACTTCGCCGGGACGCTCCGCACGAAGGCGTCGAAATCGGCGGCGGGGTCAAAAGTCGTGTGAGCGTCAAAGACCGTGGAAGTTCCCCACATCAGCGACGTATGTTAGGATCGTCGGCGGGAACTGGAAGAGGGTTCGGCGACTCAAAACATTAAGAAATGGATCGCGGCGGCGGGTCCCTCTCCGCCCCGATCGGTTCGGGCCGCGAAACACGGTATGGCCGCACAGACCCCCACTCCACTGGTCTCCGTTGTCATGGGCAGCAAGTCCGACTGGGAGACCCTTTCACACGCGTGCGCGACGCTCGACACGCTTGGGGTTCCGTTTGAACGGCGGATCGTCTCGGCCCACCGGACGCCTGAATTGCTGCGAGAGTTCGCCCAGGCGGCCGAGGAACGGGGCATCGCCGTCATCATTGCCGGCGCCGGCGGGGCGGCCCATCTTCCGGGCATGGTCGCCGCGCAGACCATCCTGCCCGTGCTGGGCGTCCCGGTTCAGAGCGCCGCCTTGCAGGGGATGGACTCGCTGTTGTCGATCGTGCAGATGCCGGCGGGCATCCCGGTCGGAACCCTTGCGATCGGCAAAGCCGGCGCGGTGAACGCCGCGCTGCTTGCCGTAGCGATCCTCGCAATCGGCCGGCCTGAATTTCGCGAGCGTCTAAGACGACATCGGGACGACCAGACTCAGGCCGTGCTGGGTGACGCTTTGCCATGACCCTCGCCGTTCCCGCAAGTCTCGCCAGGCGTGGGTCATCGGGGTCGGCCTTGGGTAGCCATTAACGGCCGAGCGAGAACGCGAAGGACTCTTATGGCTCACAAGCTCCGCTGCGTCGCCCTGATCTCACTCTGCATGGCATCGTGCGCGGTCGCCGCCAAAGCGCCACCGTCGCCCAAGGAAGACCTGCCGCCGGAGGTCAACCAGCCGGCGGACGCGGGGTTCTTTGAGTACCGATCCGCTCCCGAGCTGGGGCAGATCTCGATCACCGACAATCAGGTCCGCGGGTTGAAGCGCGTCCAGTACCTGAAGGACCATGCGCCGGAGTTGGCGGAGAAGGGTGTCTTCGCCTGCGTGGACGAGGAGAAGCCGCACATTTACCGCCGGAGCGAATCCCAGGGGGACCGGACGATCAAGACCCTGATCGTCATCCAGCCGCCGACTCACGAGGGAGAGTACGGCGATGCGTTCAGCAGCCGACTGATTGTCTGGGTGGACGGCAAGAAGAAAGTGGATTGCACGCTCGGCCCATCGCCGGATGGGGAGATCTGGGTGCGGAAGGTCGTCCTCTACCCCGAGGACGGAACGCTGGAGATCCACGCCCTCAATTCCGACGGCGCCGAGATGGGCCTCCCCGAGGGCCGCGATTCCCTGGATGACCCGGGCGTCGTCAGCGACGAGTCGTTTTACGAGGATGACCCGAGCGACGAAGCGTCGAAAGGAACGATCAGGGTATGAAGGGTGGGCAGAAATGCTGAACGCTGAACGCTGAATCGGGAATGCTGAATGCGGGAAATGCCCAATGCTGAATGAGCAAGCGGGAGAACCGGCTCTTGTTCGCCGGTGCGATTGGGCGACGACGCCGCTGGGCGTCGCGTATCACGACGCGGAGTGGGGGGTTCCGGTGCATGCCGACCGGGCTTTGTTCGAGTTCCTCATCCTGGAGGGGGCGCAGGCGGGGTTGAGCTGGGAGACGATCCTGAAAAAGCGGGAGGCCTATCGCGCGGCGTTCGACGGGTTCGAGCCGGCCAAGGTCGCCCGGTATGGGAAGGCGAAGGTTGAGTCGCTGATGGGTGACGCGGGTATCGTCCGGAACCGGCTGAAAATCGAATCGGCCGTGCGCAATGCGAAAGCTTTTCTGGTCATCCAGCATGAGCTCGGGAGCTTCGACGCGTACGTCTGGCGGTTCGTCGACGGCAAGCCGAAGCGGGGGGAGTGGGGATCGGCCAAACAGGTGCCCGCGCGAACTGAAGAATCGGATGCGCTGAGCAAGGACCTCAAGCGCCGGGGGTTTAACTTCGTCGGCACGACGATCTGCTATGCGTTCATGCAGGCGGTCGGAATGGTGAACGATCATCTGCCTCATTGCGATTTTCGCGAGGTGAGCGGATCCGCAAGCCCTTGGAAGAAAATTGAACGCCAAGTCGCCAAGGCCGCCAAGGGGAAGAGCGCCAAGGAGGCGAAGGCGTAGGTCTGCGCGATGGAGCCTGAATCTCTTGGGGCGCGACCTCAATAAGATGCGCTCTCTTGGCTCTTCCTTGGCGCACTTGGCGTCTTGGCGTTCACTTTCTCTTCGGATGAAAGGCGCACGCGAGGGACGAGCGGCATACGAGTAGCCGATGCGTCAGCCCCGTAAGGCGCCGGCATCTCGTGCGAGAATTGTCTCGGCGATGTGCAGATCGATGGCTGTCGTGATTTTCAGGTTTCGTTCTTCCCCGTCCACGAGCCATACGTCCTGGCCGTTTAATTCCAGTACCTGCACATCGTCGGTCACCTGATCGAGCGGGATGGGGCAGGCGGCGAAGGCGGCGAGCAGGTCACGGCGGCGCATGACCTGGGGGGTTTGCATTGCCCAAAGGGTGGCGCGGGGGAGCGTCCGCTGGACCCGTGCGGGGAGCGGGCCGTCGGCCTGTTTGACGGTCAGTGTGACGGGCAGGGCGGGGACGGCCGCCCCGTGGCGGACGGCGGCTTCCAGCGTCCGCGTGATCAAGGCGGCCGACACGAGCGGCCGCGCGGCGTCGTGGATCGCGACCCACTCGATCGACTCCGGCACCTGCTTCAGCGCGTTCCAGACGCTGTGGGCGCAGAGGGCCCGCCGTCACAGTAGATCACCGGCATCGCGCCGCGGGCGGCCGCGGGGATGCCGAGCGCGGAGCGGATGGCCTCCCGGTCGGCCGTGGCGACGATGACGGCCGCGACGTCGGGCCGCTCGGCGAAGGCGCGGAAGGAGCGTCGTAGCACCAGTTCGCCGGCGAGCGTCTCAAGCAGCTTGTTGCGCCCGCCACCGTAGCGGACAGAGCGGCCGGCGGCCGGAAGAATCAGGGCAAATGGGGGCATGGGTGATGTTCAGACCCCTACAGGTTCATCGTGATCACTTCGCCGAGTCGGCCGGGACTTCGTGCATGAGGTTCTCGGCCGGCACGAGGATCTGAGCGACGGGCTTTCCATCGAGGCCCGGGTCGGGCTTCAGGCCGAGCATGGCGCAGGTCGTCGCGAAGGTGTCTTCGGTGTTGACGTTTAAGGCGGCCTGGCGGGTGAGGTCGTAGTTGGTGCGGATGCCGGGGCCGGCGGCGATCCAGGGGATCGTGCGGCTGCGGGGGTCGTTGGGGCCGTGGGCGAGGCCTTGGCCGCCGTGGTTGGCGGTTACGATGATGAACGGGGCGGCCGCAGCGTCGGCGCGGAACGCGTCAACCACAGCGGCGAAGGCGGCGTCGGCCTGTTCGACCGCGGCGAACTGCTCGGGCGAGCCCCATCCCTTGGCGTGGCCGGCGTGGTCAACGCCGGGCAAGTGGACGAACAGCAGCCGCGGGTGGTGGTCGTGGATCATCTCCAGTGCGCGGCGGGCGACGTCGGCATCGTCGCTGGCGGCGATGCTCTCCCAGTCGATCGTGCCGGCTTTGGTCAAGCAGTTGAATTTGACCTTTCCCGCGACAAGCGCGCAGGTGATGCCGGATCGCTTGGCAATTTCGAAGATCGTTGGGAAGCGGGGGTACTCGGTGGCGTGGGATTCGGAGTTCCAGGTAATCCCGTGGCGATCGGGCGTGACGCCGGTCAGCATGCTCGTGTGCGACGGGAGCGTGACGGAAAGTTCGGTCGTCTTCGCCCAGAAGGTGTGAGAGCCGGATCGGATGAGCTCGTGCAGGCGGGGGGTGTTGCCCAGGAGCAGCACATCCGGCCGCAGCCCGTCGATGCTGACGATCAGCGCCCGCTCGGCGCGGGCGCGCTGGCCGGCCAGGCGACGACCAGCGGTTCCTGGGTCGGCTTCGCGGCCGCGCCGCGGGTCGCGGAGCCGATCGGCGACAGCGAGGTGAGCAGCGTCACGGCGAGCAGGAGGGGGCGACAGGTCACTCGGGCAAGGAGGCTTCGCATCGACGGTCCTTCGCTGAAGAAGAGAGGCCCTGAACGCCCACGTAACGTTAACCGAGCCAGCAAGTTGACGGAAGCGGCGGCCACGGCGAGGGCGGGGCGATGGCCGGCCAGCTCAACTTGACACCCGCGCCGAGCATTCGGATACTCAACCCGCTGGTGTGGCGGTAGGCCGATCGGTGGAGCTTGTCCTTTGAAAACGTTGATCGCCGGGTTTTGTTTAAGCGTGCTTCTTACGACGGGGTGCGCCGCCACGTCGGGTGGTGCGACCGGCAGCGGGCGCGAGGGTGACACGCAACTCACGCCCCCGCCCCCCACGACGCCGACGGCCGTTCGATCGCCGGGCGGCGGCATGATCAATGCGGCCCCTGTCCCGCCGGCTCAGCCTACGGGGCTCGTGTTCCCGCCGGACAAGGTGTATGTCGGTGGGACGTTCGCCACCGTCAACGGCCTGTCCATCCCTGCCGACGACGTCCTGCGGCCGCTCATTGAGGCGCGCGGGTTGAACATCCTGCTGGACGTCGTCCAACTTGCGCTGGCAAAGCAGATCGCCGACGAGGCCAAGGTCACGGTCAGCCCCGAAGATTTCCGTGCCGAACGCGATCAGACGCTCGACAAGCTCTTCCACGAAGCCGACGAGCGCCTCCAGGACAAGATCGATGAAGCGGACAAAAACAAGCAGACCAAGCAGGTCGCGGCGCTGCGAGAAGAGATGCAGCAGCAGCACAAGTCGCTGCTCGAGCAGTTCTATCGCCAGCAAAACGTGACCGAGGCCGAGTTTGACCTGGTCCTGAAGACCAACGCGTACCTCCGCAAGGCGGTTGAGCCAGTCGCCAAAGGAAGGATCACCGAGGAGTTGCTCCAGAAGCGCTTCGGCGAGCGGTATGGCGAGCAGGTCCACGTTCGGCACATCCAGTTGGCGCGCCCGACCGACAGCTTCGAGGCCCTTCGGCGTCTGGCGGCCGGTGAGAAGTTCGAGGATGTCGCCAAGCAGATGAGCACCAATACCCAGTCGCGGGTGCTGGGGGGCGACCTGACGCCCTTCGGCCGCGAAGACCCGCGATACCCCAAGCAGTTTCGCGACGTCGCGTTCGGACTGAAGGTTGGGCAGGTCTCGGACCTGGTGAATGCGGATAACACCTACCACATCATCCGCCTCGAAGAGCGGATCATGCCCAAGGCCGTGAAGTATGCCGACCAGCGCGAGATCCTGCAGCGGGAAATGGCTGCCCAGTTCACTCAGGCCCTGGTGCTGGGGCTGCGCGAGAAGATCGCCGAGACGGCACGGCTGTCGCTGAAGATCAATGACCCGGTGGTCCGCCAGCAGTTCACCGACCGCCTGAAGGCGCGTGAAGCCCAGGTCCGGTCGAAGGAAGAGGCACTCAAAGAAATGGACATGGAGAAGGAGCGCATCCGGCTTCTCCATCCCGGGGCGAGCAGCCAGCCGGCCACGCGCCCGGCGGCGCCCGTGCCCGCGCCACCGGCGACCCAACCGGCCCCTGCCACGCCTCCGGTGAGTCCTACACCGGCGAGTCCTACACCGGCGATTCCGGCGCCGGTGACTCCGGCGCCGGTGACTCCCGCACCGGCCGCCCCCGCGCGACCCGCTGCCCCGTCGGGCACGCGCCCCGCGGCATCGGCTAGGTAGCCGTGGGGTCATTCCCTAAGCCTCGCGACCCCGCGGCACCCCATCGATTGCAATCGTTCAATAAAGCCGTCAGAGGGCGGCCGCGGCGTGGCGCCCGAAGTGACGCTTTCGCCCCTTGCCGCCCCAGGCCCCCGGATTTGCGTACCCGCGGGCCCGTGTGGCTTGCCCGGCAAGTGCTAGAATCTGACCGCCTTCGAAACCTGTCCGTTCGGTGCGCCTGAAGACTCGCTCGGATGGCGGGCGGAACCCGGTCATGCGTGACCGACCTTTCGCTCGGCTCTGACGATCGTTTTCCGGTGGATCGACGAAACCCATTGAGCTTCCCATGAGCCAGCAACCGTTCAAGATTGACGTTTCCGCCCGTATCGCCCGCCTTCCACCCTATTTGTTCGGGCGGATCAACAAGATGAAGTATGACAAGCGTGTCGCCGGGATCGACATGATCGATCTGGGGATGGGCAACCCCACCGACCCGACGCCTGACTGCGTGGTCGATAAGCTCGCCGAGGCGGCCCGCGACCCGCGCAACCACCGCTACACCAGCGATGGCAAGGGCATCCCCGCCCTGCGCCGCGAAGTGGCCAAGAAGTACAAGGACAAGTACGGGGTTGATCTTGACCCCGATACCGAGGTGGTCGCCACGATCGGGTCGAAAGAAGGGTTCAGCCACCTCTGCCTGGCGATGCTTGGCCCGGGGGACACCGCCGTCGTCGGCGACCCGGCGTTCCCGATCCATATCTACGCTGTCGCGATGGCGGGCGCGAACGTTATCCGCGTGCCCCTGGGGAATGATCAGGCGTTCCTCGACCGGATCGAAAAGACGATCTCCGAGCTCTACCCCACGCCCAAGCTCCTGATCCTGAACTATCCGCACAACCCGACCGCCCTGACGATCGAGCCGTGGTTCTGGGAAAAGGCGATCGAGATGTGCCGCCGCCATGGCGTGATGATCATCAGCGACTTCGCCTATGGCGAAATCAACTTCGACGGGTACAAGGCCCCCAGCTTCCTCGCCGCACCCGGCTCCAAAGACCTGGGCGTCGAGTTCACGACGATGTCCAAGAGCTACAACATGGCCGGCTGGCGCGTCGGCTTCTGCTGCGGCAACTCGGAGATGGTTAAGGCGCTGGCGACGATCAAGGGCTACTACGACTACGGCATGTTCCAGGCCGTGCAGATCGCCAGCGTGATCGCCATGCGCGAATGCGGGAACACGCCCGAAGCGCAGTCTAAGCTGTACGCCGAACGTCGCGACATCGTCTGCCGCGGGCTCGACCGGCTCGGCTGGACCTACGAGCGGCCGCGGGCCAGCATGTTCGTCTGGGCCAGGATCAACCCGCACCATTACAAAGAGGGGGAAGACACGATCGAGTTCTGCCTCCGGATGATGGACGAGGCGGAAGTCGCCCTGTCGCCCGGCCGCGCCTTCGGCGAGCACGGCGAGGGGTTCGTCCGGATCGCGCTGGTCGAGAACGACCAGCGGCTGCGCCAGGCGATGAGCAACCTTGAGCGTGCTTTGGTCCCCCGTGTCGCCAAGGCGAAGCGGCCGACGGCCGGGGCCGTTCCGGCGGCCGAGCTGACCGAGGCGGCCGCCGCGCCCGCCGGGCAGATTGCGGTCGCAGCCGGGCCGGGAGACATCGCCGAGCCCCGGTGACGGTCGGGCCTTAAGGACTGTGCAGCATGAGGCGCTTTCCTGGTCCCCTCTCCCTCCGGTACACCGGGAGCGAGGGACCGGGAAAGCGTCCTCGGAGGCAACTCTTCACGCACAGCTCATTTGGCGGGAGCGCTATGGCTGCTGCTGTGGAAGGCCTCGTGCGTCATCGCACTGCTGGGTTTTTTGATTATCAACGCGCACGGGCCCGGCCCGTCTCGACAACCTAATTCGCTCGGTGGGCCACGTATCGCGCGACGCGGTACGTTGACCGATGGCGAAGGGGGCCGCGATACGATTCAAATGGCCCGCGACGTCACTCCTTAAACGGCTCGTCGTGGACGTTCCACTTATCCTCGGGGATCGGGTCGAGCTTGAAGCTGGCCTCCTTCAGCGGCGGGTTCACCGCCAGATCCCCGAGCGTCGTGCTGCGCGTCGTCACGCGGTTGCCGTCGAGTGTGTCGATCCGGACGGGCATCGCCGTTTTTGGCTCGACCCAGACGTCGATCATGCTGAACCGCCGCGCAAACTGCGTCCCTTTGATTGGCTTCAGGAGGACGTGGACGCTCCCCGCAGGGTCGTCCTTCGCCGGCTTCAGCTTCTGGACGTCGAACAGCTTTTTGACATCTTCCTTCTTCTGCCCGATCGGGAGAGGGAAGGGGCCTTCGCCCAGCTTCAGCAGATTTATCTTGCGCCCGGCTTGACGACCTGGCGACGCACCTCGATCCGCTTCTGGTAGTCGCGGTCCACCAGCCAGCCGTTGTCGAGCAGGTATTCGATCTTCTCGGCGAAGATCTTCTTCGGTTCCACGCGCTGGTCGAGGGTGATCCGCATGCGGGCGTCGTCGCCCGCCTTGCGCTGAAATGTGATTGAGCCGGTGCGGGTGGAGGAAAGCTGGGTCGCTTCGTCGGTTTCCGTCAGGGTGACTTTGGCCGAGAAGGCGTCGAGTGAGCGGCCGCGTGCGTCGAGGGCGTCCAGCACGTCGTCAACTGAAGATTCGCCAGAAAGAGACGACGGCGGCGTCGCCGGTGCAAGCGGGGCCGCGACGGGGGCGGCCGCCACGCCGCGAGTGAGCGTGACCGACAGGACAACCAGAAGCAACATCAAACGTGGCCGCATGAAAATCTCCCGTCTCTGTCGCGAACGCCGCCGCGCGCGCAAGTTCAACTGAACCAGAGGCATACCGTGTAGGCCGCGATCGCGCGCCGGGGTTCACCCCGGAAGGGGTGGATCCACGCGCGATCCAATATTATTACAGATCTAACTTTCTTTGACACATGAACCGTCGGGCTGTAAGTTCCTCGGGCAGTTCGAAGTTGACCGTTCGGTGTGAGGTTCGGCTTTGGCTGCAGCGACCGTTGTCATTCCTGCCCGCTTCGGATCGACCCGGTTCCCAGCCAAAATTCTCGCCGCTGATACGGGGCGGCCGCTCGTTCAGCACGTGGTGGACCGCGTCCGCTTGTGCCAGAACGTCACACGGATCATCGTCGCCACCGACGACCGGCGAATTGTTGACGCGCTCCGCCCGTATGAGACGACATGCGTGATGACGTCCCCCGACCACCAGAGCGGGACGGATCGGATCGCGGAAGTGGCGCGAACGCTCGGGCCGGAAGCCGGCGAGATCATTGTCAATGTGCAGGGCGATGAGCCGGAGATCGAGCCGGGCATCGTCGATGCGTTAATCGCCCGGCTCGAGGCGACCGGCGATGATATGGCCACCGCCGCCGCGCCGTTCCCGGCCGGGGCGGACCCGGCCGACCCGAACCTGGTCAAAGTGGTTGTTGGGTTGGATGGGAAGGCGATCTATTTTTCGCGGTCGTTGATTCCGTTCAACCGTGATCGAGCCGAGGCTCCGGCATCGGCCTACAATTTACATCTCGGGATCTACGCGTATCGGCGTGCGTTCCTGCTGAGCTTCGCATCGTGGCAGCAGACACCGCTCGAAAAGACCGAAAAGCTTGAACAGCTCCGTGCACTTGAGCATGGCCGGTCGATACACGTATTGACAACGAATCGTGCCACACACGGGATCGACACGCCGCGGCAATACGCCGCGTTTGTCGAGCGATACCGCCGGGGCGGGCTTTAGGCCCGCCCTCTCTCTTGTGGCCAGGGAATTAGAACGGGCGCGAAGGACGGCTTTGTGAGCTTTTGCGCTCGCGGGGCGTCATATTGTTTTTGGCTGAAGCGAAACGTCGGCGCGGAGCGACGCGGCAACCGATGGCGCGGCAGTCTGGCGGGCGGTTCTCAGGGCCCACCGGGAACGGAAATGACTATGAGCAACGAAGAACTCCTCGCCAAGATCGGCCAGTCCACCGAGGACACCGAGTTCTATACCCCGATGCCCGCCGGGTATCGCAAGGGGCACCACAAGTACGTGATCGTCGTGGGGACCGTCATGAGCGGGCTGGGAAAGGGGATTTTCTCCTCTTCGCTTGCCAAGCTCCTCCAGGATAAGGGGTTGAAGGTCGCCCCGATCAAGATGGAGGGGTACTACAACATCGATTCGGGGACGCTCAACCCGTATCGCCACGGCGAGGTCTTCGTCCTGGATGACGGGATGGAGACCGACATGGACCTGGGGACCTACGAGCGGCTGCTCGACCAGGACCTGGGGGCCGCCAACTTCACCACCAACGGCCAGATCATGTCGTCGGTGCTGAGGAAGGAGCGGGAGGGGAGTTACCTCGGCCGCGACGTTCAGGCTATCCCTCACGTGACCGGCGAGATCAAGCTCCGCCTGCGTGAGCTCGCCGCGAAAAGCGGCGCGGACGTCGTCTTTGTCGAAGTCGGCGGCACGGTCGGCGACTACGAAAACTCGCACTACCTTGAGGCGTGCCGGCAGCTCGCCTTTGAAGAAGGGGAGCATTCGGTCGTCTTTGTCGCCCTGACGTACATCCTGGAGCCCAACGCGCTGGGGGAACAGAAGTCCAAGGCGGCGCAACTCGGCATCAAGCGGCTGATGGAAGTGGGCATCATGCCGCACATTATCGCCTGTCGCGCCAGCGCCGAGGTGAAGCCGAAGGTCCGGGAAAAGATCTCGATGTACACCAACGTGCCGATGCGGCGCGTCGTCTCGATGCACGACGTCGAGAGCATCTACCTCATCCCCGACGCCCTGCACGACCAGAACATGGACCGCGAGGTGCTCACGCTGCTCGACCTGCACGAGCGCGTCGATCAGCACAAGGAAGACCAGGCCCGGATGCGCTGGCGCTGGTTCGTCGATCGCATCGGCAAGGCGAACCGCTCGGTCACGCTCGCGGTGACGGGCAAATACACCGCCCTGCGGGACGCGTACGCGAGCATCATCAAGGCCGGGGAGCATTGCAGCGTTCATCTCGGCGTGGATGTCCAGTTCAAATGGATGGACACGACCAACATCGACGCGAACAACGTCCACAAGCGGCTGGCCGACTGCCACGGCATCATCGTCCCCGGCGGCTTCGGCGTCCGCGGCACCGAAGGGAAGATCGAGTGCATCCGCTACGCCCGCGAGAACCGCGTGCCATACCTGGGCCTGTGCCTGGGGTTCCAGATGGCGGTGATCGAGTACGCCCGCAACGTCTGCGGCATCGCCGACGCCAACAGCACCGAGTTCGAGCCGCGCTGTAAGGCTCCGGTGATCGACGTGCTCCCCGATCAGAAGCGGATCGAAGGCCTCGGCGGCAACATGCGCCTCGGCGGCAAGGACGTGGAGTTGAAGCCGAACACGCTGGCCGCCAAGCTCTTCGACAACGCCCGCAGCACCCGCCTCCGCTTCCGCCACCGGTACGAAGTGGACCCCAACTACATCCGCGTCCTCGAGCAGCACGGGATGATCTTCAGCGGCAAGCACCCAACCCAGCCCATCATGCAGGTGCTGGAACTGGCGACCGACCAGCACCCGTTCTTCGTCGGCACCCAGGCCCACCCCGAGCTCACCAGCCGTCCGCTCCGCCCGCAGCCGCTGTTCATGGGCTTCATCCGCGCCGCGACCGAGTACGCCGCCAACCCGACCAAGGCGATCGAGCAGCACGCGGTGTAGGGCGGGCCCGCCGCGTCCACGTCCGGGCACGTGCATCATTTGGCCGTCGAGCGGCCCTCTGCGGGGCGTGTTTCACCACGCCGCCCGCGTGGAGCGGCGTGGTGAACCACGCCCCACGTTTTTGACGGGACGCCTTTGCGCGGGAGAGATGCGTCACCGCGGCGCGACGGGTAGACTTCCCGCCATGGCCGGCGCGGGATTGGACATTGAAAAGCCTGACGAACTCGCGGCCTACTTGCGGGAAACCGGCCGCGTTGAACGAGGGGAGCGCATCCTCTCGCGCGGGCTGCCCGGCGGCGTTTCCAACCGGACCGTCCTGGTCGAATTCCCGGATCGATCGAACGACACCGGCTGGGTCCTGAAGCAGGCGTTGCCGAAGCTGCGCGTGGCCGTGGATTGGTTCAGCGACCCGCGGCGGATCGATCGGGAGGCGGAGGGGCTCCGGTGGCTGGCGCGCCTGGCGCCGCCGGGGACGATCACGCCGCTGCTGTTCCATGACCCGGCCCAAGACCTGCTCGCGATGGCGGCCGTCCCGTCGCCGCATGAGAACTGGAAGGCGATGCTCCTCGTCGGCCGCGTTGAGATGGGCCATGCGCGACAGTTCGGGGAGTTGCTCGGGCGGGTGCATTGCGCGTCGTGGGAAAAGCGGGGTGAGGTGGCGGCCGCGTTTGAAGACCGGTCGTTCTTCGAAAGCCTCCGCGTCGAGCCCTATTACAGCTACTCCGCCGGCCGAGCGCCGGAGGCGGCCGCTTTCATCACGAGGCTGATCGACGACACCCGCGCCGCCCGATTCGCCCTCGTCCACGGGGATTACAGCCCCAAGAACGTCCTCGTCCGCGACGGGCGACTGGTCCTGCTCGACCATGAAGTGATCCACTGGGGCGACCCGGCGTTCGATGTCGGTTTCGCTCTGACGCACTTCCTCAGTAAGGCGCGGCATTCGCCCTCCCTCGCGCGGCAATTCGAGGCGGCGGCGCTCGAATTCTGGCGGGCTTACCGGCTCGCGATCGCCGCGGCCGACTGGGCGGCCGACGTTGAAGAACGATCCGTTCGTCACACGCTCGCCTGCCTCCTGGCGCGTGTCGTCGGGCGATCACCCCTGGAATACCTCGATACAGATCAGCGCGCGGCCCAGCGAGAGGTCGCGACGCGGCTGATGGCGTCCCCGCCCCAGACTATGGAAACGCTGGCTCGGGCCGCCCTCCCGTCGTAAAACATCCTGGAACAACATGATCACGATCCACCGTATCTCGGCGCGGGAGATTCTCGACAGCCGCGGCCGCCCCACGCTTCTCGCCACCTGCAATGTCCAGGTAGGGGATGTGCGAGCCACGGCGTCGGCGTCGGTCCCCTCCGGCGCTTCGACTGGGTCGGCCGAGGCGTTGGAACTGCGTGACGGCGACCCGACGCGCTACGGCGGCCGCGGATGTCGCCTGGCGGTGGGGCACGTCAACGGGGAGATCTCCGACGCGGTTCGGGGTCGCGAATTCGCGAATCAGTCGCAGGTTGACCGTCTGCTGATCGAACTGGACGGCACGCCCAACAAAGCCCGGCTTGGCGCTAATGCGATCCTTGCCGTATCGCTCGCCTTTGCCCGGGCCACCTCTTCGGCGAAGCGGATCCCGCTCTATCAGCACTTCGCCAACCTCTGCGGCCTTCGGCTTGAGACGCTCCCGCGGCTCACGATCAATCTGTTCAGCGGCGGGAAGCATGCCGGCGGGCAGGTGCCGATCCAGGATGTGCTGATTGTGCCCGCGTCGGCCACTTCGATCGACGCGGGGCTGGCGATGGCCTTCGCGGTCTACCAGGCGGCCGCACGGCTGACGGCGCGAAAATACAACGCCCGCGCGCTCCGGGCGGACGAAGGGGGCCTCGCCCCGCCGTTCCCTGACGCCGAAGCGATGCTGTCCGACGCCGTGGAATCGATCTCCAAGGCCGGCCTGGAGCCCGGCCGCGATGTCATGCTGGCCGTTGACGTCGCATCCAGCCACTTCTTCAAGGACGGGCGCTACGCGATCGACGGGAAGTCGCTGGACAGCGCGGCGATGATCGAACGACTCGCCGGCTGGGTCGCGCGCTTCCCGATCGTCAGTCTGGAAGACGGCCTGGCGGAAGGGGACTGGGAGCACTGGCCCACCCTCCGCGCGGCGCTGGCCGGCAAGGCGCTGGTGGTGGGGGACGACCTGCTGTGTACGAAAGTCTCGCGCATCCAGCGCGCGGTGGACGCCGGCGCGGCCGACACACTGCTGCTGAAGGTCAACCAGGTCGGCACCCTGACCGAGGCGGCCGATGCCCTTCGCCTGGCGCAAATCAATGTGGGGCGTGACAGTCAGCGCGCGAAGCGGAGAGACGGAGGACGATTGGCTCGCTGATCTGGCAGTGGGATGGGGCGGCGATCAGATCAAAGTTGGGTCGATCACCCAGTCCGAGCGGCTGGCGAAATACAACCGGCTGCTTGCAATCGAGGCCGAGACGCGGCTGCCCGTTGCCCAATGGCCGAACCTGAAGCCGCCGGAGAAACCCTGATTAACACTACAGCGCTATTTGGTCAGGTGGAGCACAGGAAGAACGTCGAAATCCGAACCACGAAATCCGAAGGAACGGGGAATCGGAAAAGAAGAAACCGGACTCAAGCGCGAGTGTCGATTCCGCCTTGCCTTTGTTTGGAGTTCCTTGAGATTTCGGACTTCGGATTTTCTGATTCGCGAAGGCTTGATCGTCGAATCAGCGCTGTAGTGTTAAGCGGGCAACGCCATCGTTGCCTGGCGTGGGCGCCCTACATCGTGCCTGCGGCGAGCTTCATGGCACACGGCCTCATTTTGCCGGGGAACTTCATCGCGAAGTAAGCTCGAAAGCGAAGGCCGTTGTGGTTCTTCATGAAGTCGATGAACAGTTCCTTCTGCGTCGGACTGCGGCCGAGGCGCGTGCCGAGGAGGTATTCCTCGTCCCGGAGCCATTGAAGCTGAAGCGCGAAGTAATCGTCCATCTCCGCGTCATCGATCGGGACGAGCTTGTCGAACTTCGCCAGCCGGCGGTTCGGCATTCGCTTGATGCGGGCGATGATCAGGGCGTCGCTGGTGTCGCGGATGACCCCCAACTCGTCGGGCGTCAAGACGGCCGTGATGTAGCGCAGATCACGGCCGGAGAAGTGGCGGCGGAGCTCGGTGGCCAGGCGGCCGCGTTCTGACCAGTCAGATGAGGATGACTTCGTGCTACACGAGTCATCGCTCTGAACACAGGACATGTCGTTCCTCTCCGTGCGACCCCACTGCGGCTGCCCGCTCCAAGAGGCGCCAGTACAACAACCGTGCCAAACGGGCCGCCGCAAAAGGTTGAGCTTGGGCGGCCGACGCACATTCGTGCCTGACGATGCGATCGTCATCGGCGATTCAACGCCCAGCCGCCACAGTTTTCGGACGCAAGCATCCTGAACTAACGCAAGCCGTTTGGGCAAACAGCCGCCGAAGCCACGACAGTCAGGGTACTTGCAACAGAGCGACGTTGCCACTGCCTGGAATGCCTGTTGTGCCTGTCATCGGCTTGCCGGCAGGGTGGCTTCATCCCGGGCTGGGCGGCTTCATCCTGGCGGGCGGCCTCGCGCGTCTTGGCCCTCGCCGCTGGCTGCTCCCATGCCGCCTGTTCCGTCTCGCGCGTCCGCGCTATATTGGGTGCATGGAGATCAACCTTGTCGTGCTGAACGTCGGTAACTCGCGGTTGGGCATCGGGACGTTTATCGCTGGTGAGCCCGGCCCCGTGACCCGCCTGACGCACGCCCAGCGCGACGCGTGGAGCGATCAAATCGCGGAAGCCTGGAAGCTGATCGGCGGCCGCGACAACGCCGCCATTGTCGCTTCGGGCGTTCACCCGGCGATGGAGCGCGCGGTGGATGACATCGTTGCCGACGTCGCGTCGCGCCGTATCGTCTGGGTCGGCAAGGACCTCGATCTACCGATCAAGGTCCTCACCGATGAGCCCGATCAGACCGGCGTCGATCGCGTGCTGAACGTGGCGGCCGCCTTCGAACAGCTCGAGCACGCGTGTGTCGTCGTGGACGCCGGGACCGCCATCACCATCGACATCTGCAACGATGAGGGGGACTTCGTCGGCGGTGCGATCGCCCCGGGCCTGGACATGCAGCTCGACGCCCTCCACGAGCGCACGGCGAAGCTGCCGCGCGTTGACTTTGCGATCCCGTCGCAAGGGGTCGGCCGCTCGACCGCGGAGGCGATCCGCCACGGCGTCTACCACGGGGTGCGGGGGATGGTGAGGGAGATCGTCGAGAACCACGCCACCGAGCTCGGCCGCTGGCCGGAAGTGATCGCCACCGGCGGCGACGCGAACCGGCTCTTCAGCGGATGGGAGTTGATCCACGCGATCTCGCCCGACCTGACCTTCTTCGGCGTCGCCCTCGCATACGCGAAGCACCACATGAAAGACGAGGCCGAATAAGGCGCCGGGAAGCCGATCGCGTCATCGGATATGGGGTCAAAACTCATTTTCTTGACCCGCCCCGTGTGTGCGGATAGCCTCCGCGCATGCCTCGTTCTCGACGAATTACTCCGGGGGGAGTGGTGTACCACGTGCTCAACCGCGCCAATGCGCGAATCACGATGTTCAAGACCGACGCCGATTACGCCGAGTTCGAGCAGGCCCTCCAGGAGGCCCACGAGCACGTGCCGATCCGTGTCCTCTCCTACTGCATGATGCCGGATCACTGGCACCTGATCCTCTGGCCTCGCCGGGAAGGGGAGCTGTCGGAGTTCATGCGTCGGCTGACGGTTACCCACACCCGGCGGTGGCATGCGCGGCATCACTCGTCGGGGACAGGCCACCTGTATCAGGGGCGATACCGCAGCTTCCCGATCGAGCCGGACGACCATCTGCTCACCGTCTGCCGTTATGTCGAATCGAACCCGGTTCGCGCGGACAAGGTTCGTCGTTCCGCCGATTGGGAATGGTCCAGCCTCTCGCATCGGAAGCGGCCGGCCGAGGAGATGAGCGGGTTCCTGCTCGGCGCTACCGATTGGCCGATCGACGTCCCCCGCAACTTTGGGACGCGCGTGGATACTCGGCTGGAGAAGACCGAGTTGGCGCTGCTTCAGAAGTCGGCCCAGCGGGGGACGCCGTTCGGGTCCGCCACCTGGCAGCAGCGGATCGCGCGCCGCCTGGGCCTGGAATCAACGATGCGCCCCAGAGGGCGGCCGCGAAAGCTCCCTTCGTCGGACGCGGACACCTCGCCTGAGGCGCCGGCGGCCCGATCGCGCCGCGATGCGCCGGATCACCCGGGCACAAACGGCGCAACCGCTCGGCGACGCGCCCCGCGGGCACCATCGGCTGAGTAACGTAACCGCATCGGTTGTCATCGTTCGCTCTTCAGGTCTCTATGAAACACGTCGCGATTTGCCTGGTTACCGCAGCGGCGATCTCCCTCTCGGCCTGTTCGAAATCCGACGACGCGAAGCCCGCGGGGCCGGCGGCCGCCGCCGCAGATGCGGCAACAACCTTCGTCCCCAGCACCTATCTCGGCGTGACATTCGATGTGCCCGAAGGGTGGAAGGCCGAAAATAAGTTCGACCAGGGTGGCAAGGATTACACGGCGCCTGCGGTTGACGGTAACTGGGCGCCTGACTTGTTCTTTGAAGTCAATGCCGACCGGGACGAGCGGGACCTTGCGTCAACGCTCGATCGGGCGGTCGCCAAGGCCGAAAAGGAGAAGCCCGGCTTCGCCCTCACCGAGAAGAAGACGCTGACCCACCCGCACGGCTTCCAGTACGGCCGCCTCGAATACACCAACAAGAACGATGAAACGCCGCTGACGCGATGGGAGCTGGTGATCCCGCTCGACGGGGAAAAGCGGCTGTACGTCCACGCGTCGGCCGCGACATCCACCTGGCCCAGGTATCAGCCGATCTTCGCCAAGGTGATCGATTCGATTCGCTTGCCCAGGTCGTCCGGCTGACCCAACTCGTCCGGCTGATCCAACTCGTCCGATCGCCAACCGAGCAACGGCCCGCCCGCGGACGTATACCTATTGGTGTCCCCGTTCCCCCGATCGGTCGGTAACGCTCGAGATACGCCAGCGATGCGATATTCCCCCCTTCTCCTTAGCGCGGTATGGATCGGCCTGTTTCAATGCGGCATCGTGAGCGCGGATGTCCCATCGGCGAAGGAGGCGGCCCTTCCCCCGGCGGTCGAGCGCCCGGTTGACTTCACGAAAGAGATCAAGCCGCTGCTGGAGGCGAGTTGCCTGCAGTGCCACGGCCGCGGCAAGGCGAAGGGCGGCTTCAGCCTGGAGACCCGGGACGCATTTCTGAAGGGTGGTGACAACGGCCCGGCCGCCATCATCGGAAAGAGCGGCGAGAGCAGCGTGATCGGGCTGGTCGCCGGGATTGATCCGGACAACGTGATGCCCCAGAAGGGGACGCGCTGGACGCCGGAGCAGGTCGGGCTGCTTCGGGGGTGGATCGACCAGGGGATGAGCTGGGACGCCTCGGTCACCTTCGCACGCCCCAGGCCGATCAATCTGGAGCCCCGCTCGGTCGATCTGCCCGAAGGCGGCGACGCGCACCCGATCGATCGGCTCGTTGATCGGTACTTCGCTTCAATGGGCCTCGCGACGCCGGCCATCGTGGACGACGCCCTCTTCTGCCGGCGCGTCTATTTGGATGTCATCGGCCTGCTTCCCACGCCTCGGCAGCTCGACGAGTTCAGCACCGACCCAAGCCCCGACAAGCGGTTGGCCCTTGTAAGCCGGCTCCTGGCGGATAATTACGGCTATGCCGACCACTGGCTCACGTTTTGGAACGACCTGCTCCGCAACGACTACAAGGGGACGGGCTACATCGACGGCGGCCGCAAGCAGATCACCGGGTGGCTGTACAGCGCGCTGCTCGACAACATGCCCTACGACCAGTTCGTCCGCGACCTGGTGAACCCGACCCCCGCAAGCGAGGGGTTCGCCAAGGGGATTGTCTGGCGCGGCAGCGCCAACGCGAGTATGACCCCGCCGATGCAGGCCGCCCAGAACGTGGCGCAGGTCTTCTTCGGCGTCAACCTCAAGTGCGCCTCGTGCCACGACAGCTTTGTGAGCGACTGGACGCTCTCCGACGCGTATTCCCTGGCGGCCGTCTTTAGCGATCAGCCGCTGGAGCTGGTCCATTGCGATAAGCCCACGGGCCAGAGCGTGAGCGCTCGCTTCCTCTATTCACAGATCGGCCAGATCGACGGCAAGTTGGCCAAGCCCGAGCGCCTGAAGAAGTTCGCCGAGCTGATGACGAGCCAGAAAAACGGGCGGCTGTCCCGGACGATCGTCAATCGGCTTTGGGCGCGTCTGCTCGGCCGGGGGCTGGTCGAGACGCTGGACGACATGGAAAAGCCAGCATGGGACGCCGACCTGCTCGATTGGCTGTCGCAGGACCTGGTCGATCATCATTACGACCTGAAGCACACGATCGAAGTGATCCTGACGTCGCGGGCCTATCAGTACGCGTCGGTAGGCCCGGCCGCCCCGGCGGACAAGGGGCCGGCGCAGCCTTACACCTTCCAGGGCCCCACGATTCGCCGGATGACGGCCGAACAGTTCTGCGACGCTCTGAGCAGCATCACCGGCGACTGGGGCATGCTCCCCTCTTCGCCCGACTTTGACTTCAGCGGCGGGAAGCCAATCCCTGGCCTGACGGCGCCCAGATGGGTTTGGACCGCGGAGCCGCTCGAGCCCGGCGTCCTGCGGATGCGGTGGCAGGTGGCGCAGGCCAAGACCGAGGAGGCTCAAAAGCTCGCGGTAGAAGTCCAGAAGCTGGCGGCCGAGAACAGCCCAAAGGCAAAAGAAGTCGCGACGACAGCCCGACTCGCCTCGATCGAGGCGGCCCGTCTCACCGAATTGGCCGAAGCGGCCATCCTTGACCCGCACGCCGCCGCGTATCCGGAATATCACCCGGCGAAACCCGCCCCGAAGACTGATCCGAAGGCGAAAGGCCCTTCGAAAGGTTCCGCGCCCGCAAAAACGGACGGCTCGGTGATGCCCAAGGGCGATCAGAAGCCCGAGGCCGCCAAGCCCGAGGCTGGCAAACCAGAGGCGGGAAAAGTCGAAGGTGGGAATCCCGAGGAACGCAAGGCCGAGGCGGGCAAGGCTGCCCCGTCCGTCGCCAAGGTCGGCCCGACGGGCAGGGCGGCCGCGAAGGACTCGGTCGCCGCGGGCGCTCCCGAGCCGTTGCCGCTGGTCCGCCACCGAGTCGTCTTCCGAAAAAAGTTTGCGCTCGACGCCGTTCCCGACGAAGCGTTCGCAGCGGCCGCGGCCAGCCAGAAGTTCGACATCCAAGTCAACGGCAAGGCCGCCGCCGGCGCCGCGAACGATCGTTCCACCAACGGCCGCACGCAGTTGTATGACCTCAAGTCGCTGCTTCAAAAGGGGGAGAACGTGATCGTCCTGTCGGTGGACAGTCACACCGAGAAGCCCGCGCTGCGGGAGGACGACCTGGAGCTTCGGCCCGAGCTGTTTGACCAGATCAACCCGTCGAGCGGCGCGGCCTTCTACCTTCGGTGTAAGACGGGCGAGCACACCGTCGAAGTGGTAACCGACGATAGCTGGCACGTTCGTCGCGCCCCCGAGATCGGATCGAACCTCGCGACGTTCGACGACAAGGCCTGGCCCGCGGCCACGCTGCTCCCCGACCAGGCGGCGGCGATCGATCAGGGGCCGGCCCTTGTCGCGGGCGGGAAGGTGGGGAAGGGCCTGAAGCCGGTTGACCTGGGCAAGCGGCTGCCGAGCCTGCTATCGATCACCGTCCGGGCGGGGAAGATCCGGGCGGCGCTGCTGAATTCCGATTCGCTCGAAGCCGCCCTTGAACGACCGAATCGCGAACAGGTGATGTCGGCCCGCGCGGCGGCCGCCAGCACGCTCCAGGCGCTGGAGCTGACGAACGGCGCCGCCCTCGACGCGCGCCTAAAGCGGGGCAGCGGAAAAATCGCCGCGATCGCAACCAAGGCGCCAGAACAATGGGTCACTGACCTCTACGAACACGCCCTGGCTCGAAAGCCGACTGAAGCCGAACGCGCCATCGCCGCCGAGATCCTGGGCAGCCCCGTAAAACCGGAAAGTGCGGCCGATTTGCTCTGGGTCGTGGCGATGCTGCCGGAGTTTCAGTTCATCCGGTAGCGCGACCGGCGCAGGTCGCGAACGAGTCGTCTCGCGGGAGCAAGTTGCGGCTGCGCGGCGACATGATCCGACGTGCCGCCGGTGCCCTCACCGGCGGGCCTCGTGTGTGGTCGGCAACACCGCCGGTGGGGGCACCCGTGGCACTCCGTCACGGGCTGTAACCCGCTCGTTCCGCTGACACGAGCGACCTTGGTGGGCTTCTTGCTCGATCAGCGGCGCCCGGCTCAGCGTCTTCCTTGGCGCTCTTGGCGTCTTGGCGTTCACTTCATCTGCGAGCGGCGAAGAGAAGTGAACGCCAAGAGCGCAAGGAAGCATCGCCAAGGAATGCTTTAGGTGCTGAAGCGGGCAGGACGTTCTGACACGCGTTGAGAGGCACTCGACTGAAGAACCAAGCTCGTCGTTTGTCACGCAATGACCGCGTTAAAATCGGTGAGGTTTCACCCTCATTGCAAGCGTGACAGTGCGTTACCTGGGACGGGAGTGCTACGGCGGGCTTCAACGAAGAAGGGCGTGGGTTGCACGAATGCGACCCACGCCCTTTTGCGGTTGAACGGTGGTGTTATCGAGGACGGCTCGGCCGGGCGCCGGCGCGGGCGCCGAGGGGGTGCGGGCGGGGCGACGGGTGTCGTGGTGCCGAGGCGGGGCGCTGGGCACCCTGGGCCGCGTGAGCAGGCGCGGACGCCGGCTTGGGCGGCGCGGCGGCCGGCTTGCCGCTTGCAAAGGCGGGCTTACCGCCTCCGAATGCCGGTTTGCCGGTTCCGAACGAAGGCTTGCCGCCCTTGAACGCCGGCTTGCCGCCGCCAAAGCTCGGCTTCCCCCCACCAAAATGAGGCTTGCCCCCGCTTGAGCCGCCGTACGACGACTTGCCGTGACCGGTGTTGTGCTTCGCGTTGCCGTAGCTGGGCTTTTCCTGCCCTTCAGACGCCGGAGCGCTGGGGCGGTGCATCGGCCGGGGCGGGTGCGACGAAGCGGGGCCATGCGTCGAGCGGACGCCGCCGCCGGCGGCAAAGGCCGCCCGTCCCGGGGCGACGGTGGGAGCACGAGGCGGGAAAGTGGCCGTGCGCTCGCGCTGCGGCCGACGCGAGCCCGAACTGCCCGGCCGCTCCGGCCGGTCTTCGCGCGACGCCTCGTCCGCCGCCGAACCGGCGGGGGCATCGGCAAACACGGGCTGGTCGCTCCGAACCGGGATCGATCGCTTCATCAGGCGCTCGATCTGGCGGATGAAGTCCCGCTCCTCGCGATCGCAGAAGCTCACCGCTTCGCCCGACGCCCCGGCGCGGCCGGTGCGGCCGATGCGATGCACATACGTCTCCGGCACGTTGGGGACGTCGTAATTGATCACGTGCGAGACTTCGTCAATATCCAGCCCGCGTGCCGCGACGTCCGTCGCCACCAGCACCGGCGGCGCGCTGCTCTTAAAGCTGGCGAGCGTTCGGCTCCGGTGGTTCTGGCTTTTGTTGCCGTGAATCGCCTCGGCGCGAATACCGGACTTGATCAGGTGCTTGGCGACCTTGTCGGCACCGTGCTTGGTTCGCGTGAATACCAGCGTGCGGCCGACGGGGTTGTTGTTGATGAAGTGGGCCAGCATCGCCGGCTTGTTCTTCTTCTCGAGGAAGTAGACCGCCTGGTTCACGGTTTCGGCCGCCGACGACGTCGGAGCGACCTGTACGCTGACCGGGTTCTTCAGGATCGTGTGCGCCAAATCCAGGATCTCGCGCGGCATGGTCGCCGAGAACAGGAGGTTCTGCCGCTGCGCGGGCAGCCGCTGAACGATCTTGCGGATGTCGTGGATGAAGCCCATGTCGAGCATGTTGTCGGCTTCGTCGAGGATCAGCACCTGCACCGAGCGCAGGTCGACAAACCCCTGCTCCATGAGGTCGAGCAGGCGGCCTGGCGTCGCGACGACGATATCCACGCCCGTCCGGAGCGACTGCACCTGCGGCCCCTGCCCGACACCGCCGAAAATCACCGTGTAGCGAAGCGGGACGTTGCGGCCGTAGGTCCGGAAGCTCTCCGCGATTTGGGTCGCCAGCTCGCGCGTCGGCGTCAGGGCGAGCACCTTAATCGCGGGGCGCGGCCGATGCTGCGTCGGCGGATGGGCGCCGGCCCGGCCTGTCACCGGCCGCTCCGGCGGCATCGGCACTGGCTGAAGCGACGGCGTTGGAAAGCCGGTGCAGGATTGGCAGGGCGAACGCGGCCGTCTTGCCGGTGCCGGTCTGGGCGCAGCCGAGAACATCGCGCCCTTCCAGGATCGGGGGGATCGCTTTAGCCTGGATGGGAGTGGGGGTGTGATACCCCTCGGCCTGGAGCGCGCGCAGAATCGGCTCGGACAATAACAAATCTTTGAAACTCATCAGATCACTTTCGAGCGTGTCGCTGTAAGGCGTACCGCTGCATGTCGGGCCGGTGGGGAGGCAACAGCCTGACCTCCATCGGGACCGAAACAAGTGCGGCCGGCGCATCGAACACGTCGAACAAGGCGCGAACCGCGGGGGTTGACTACAGAGCTATATCGGAACGATCAGAATGAAATCCGCAAAGGCGTGACAGGCGGGGGTTCTGATAAGCCCAATTCAAGCATCGGACAGTCGTCGGGTACAGTCTAGCAAAACCGGGCGAGAATGTACAGCGACGGATCGATTCAGCATGTGTTCGTGGCGGGGCGATCGCACCGACGCCGGTCGTCCCGTCGCCACCTCGCGGGGTAACAAGGCACACTCCGTGTGCCGTGGCCCGCAGGAGAGAGGACTCGCCGGGCCGCCACATCGACCCCCCGGAGGTCAGCTTTTGCCTTGCGCCTTGTTCGGCCCCGAGGCGAACCCGATTGCTTGAGACGCAAGGGCCAGGGCTACGGCACACGGAGTGTGACTGCTACTTTGGCCTGGTCCTAGTGGTCCGTTCCAGGCAAGATTGCGGGGGCGCGGCGATGCCATCCGACGTGCCGCTGGTGCCCCCACCGGCGGGCATTTTGCGTCGTCGATGACACCGCCGGCAGGTTGATTCGCAAGCGCGCCCACTGATTCAGATGGAGCGGCCCACTCGGCGCGGACTGCGGCGAGGCAGGTTGTAAAGTAGCAGGCGCACTCCGTCCGCCGTCGCTCGTTGAAATGGCGACTCCAAGTCTCGCAAGGTCGCCCGAGTCGATGCCGACGCTTACTTCCGCATCGGGCGGTCTTCTGCGGTGCGCTCTATCGTCGGAGCCATGCCGCAGCCTTTGAAGAGCCCGCCTTTCGCGAAGAGCGGCGGGCCTGAACCTCAACGATGACGTCAAGACGTCAACGCGGTGACGGCAAGGCCTTGTGATCCTGCCCATATCGCCCTATAATCCCGGGTTCGCCACGTGGGCGGGCGTCCGCCCCGGCGAAAAACAACGGAGCGCCGGCGACACGTGGACGTCGGCGATTTTCAGGGCGGTTTTGCGGGCTGTTCGGCCTCGCCACATCGTCTGATTACCACTGGCCACGACACTACAAGGTTCGGGCGCGGCCCTGACGGCCGGCCCCACACACGTTCTATGGTCGATTACAATCTGATCAATTCCCTCGGCGACCTTGATGACGAGGTCAACTCGGCGGTTGCCCTCGCCCTGGGCGACGCGGCCGATGACCTTAGCAAGCTCATCAAGAGTGACGAGGTTCAGGACTTCACGCCCGGCGCCATCATCAAGGGCCGCGTGAGCAGCACCGCCGGCGACGATTTCGTCGTCGAGCTGGGGCTCAAGAGTGAAGGCATCCTGGAGCGAAACGAATTCGACGAGCCCGATCTCGTCACCGTCGGCACCGAAGTGCGCGTCCTGCTCGAAGACGTCGAAGGCGATACCGGTCTGGTGAAGATCAGCAAGCGCAAAGCTGATCGCATCATCAACTGGGAAGCCATCATGAAGAGCAAGAAGGAAGGGGACCCGGTCTCCGGCAAGGTCACCAAGAAGATCAAGGGTGGCCTGCTCGTGGACATCGGCGTGCCGGTCTTCCTGCCGGCGAGCCAGGTCGATATCCGCCGCCCGGGCGAGATTTCGGACTGGATCGGCCGCAACATCGACGCGCTGATCCTGAAGATCGACGAGGAACGCCGCAATATCGTCATCAGCCGCCGAAAACTGATCGAAGAGGAGCGCATCCGCCAGAAAAAGGAGACGCTCGACCGCCTCAAGGTGGGCGAGGTCGTCAAGGGGACGGTCAAGAACATCGCCGACTTCGGCGCGTTCATCGACCTTGGCGGGATCGACGGGCTTCTGCACATCACGGACATGTCGTGGGGCCGCCTCAACCACCCCAGCGACATCCTCAAGATCGACCAGGAGATCGAGGTCAAGGTCCTGCAGATCGACAAGGACAAGGAAAAGATCGCGCTGGGGCTCAAGCAGAAAGACGCGTCCCCCTGGGAGAACATCGAGACCAAGTACCCCGTCGGCAGCGTTCACGACGCCGAAGTGGTCAACATCATGTCGTACGGCGCCTTCTGCAAGCTCGAAGAGGGCGTTGAAGGGCTCGTCCACATCTCCGAGATGTCCTGGACCAAGCGGATCAACCACCCCAGCGAGGTGGTTCAGCCGAACCAGAAGGTCAAGGTCAAGGTCCTGGAGATCAACAAGGACAAGCAGGAAATCTCGCTCGGCATGAAGCAGGTCGAGGAGAACCCCTGGGAGCGCGTCGCCGAGAAGTACCCGCCCGGCTCGGTCATCGAGGGGAAGGTCCGCAACATCGCCAACTACGGCGCGTTCGTGGAGATCGAGGAAGGGATCGACGGGCTTCTGCACGTCTCGGACCTTTCCTGGACCAAGAAGATCGGCCATCCGTCGGAAGTGCTCAAGAAGGGCGAATCCGTGTCGGCCGTCGTTCTGAGCGTCGATCAGGAAAAGCAGCGTATCGCGCTGGGCCTGAAGCAGATGCAGGAAGACCCGTGGACGACCGTCATCCCGGCCAACTACCGCCCGGGCATGGTGGTTCATGGCACGGTCACCAAGATCGCGAATTTCGGCGTTTTCGTGGAGCTGGAGCCGGGCCTGGAAGGCCTGCTCCACATCAGCGAGATCAGCGACCAGAAGGTCGAGAAGCCCGAGGATTCGGTCAAGGTCGGCCAGGAGGTCGAAGTCAAGATCCTCCGCGTGGACAGCGAAGAGCGCAAGATCGGCCTGTCGCTCAAGCGTGCCCAGTGGGCGGCCGAAGAGGTGCAGCGCGAAGAGAAGCGCGCGGAACGCGCCGAAAAGCGCGGCCTCCGCGGCGGCCTGGAAGGTGGCGAACAGTCCACCGGCCTCGGCGATCTCAAGATCGGTCAGTAAAAGGGCTCGGCGCCGACCCGCGACGGCGGGTCCTGCCATCGAAGCAGCCAGAAGCGGCCGCCCCCTCTCCAGGGGGCGGCCGCCGTCATTGATATGGGCGCTCGGACAAGTCGAAGCGCCGGTCTCACGACGCCGTTCCGCCTCGTCCTTACCGCCCTCCCTCTCCCAACCTCTCTCGGCGGCGGCGGTGACGGTAGGGCACTCATTGCGTGCCGCTGACGGGAGCCGCGATGTGGGAAGGCACTGCCTCGCGGCTCGCGGAGGCCGCGGCGGCACGCGGTGCTCGCCCTCCTTTGGGCTCGTTCACTTGTTGAGGAACGCGTCGCTGGCGACAACGTCGTGGATCAGACTGCGGACGCCGAAGTGCTGGGCGCGGTTTTGATCGACGATGGCGTCCACGGCGGCACGGTCGGCGAAATCAACCTCGGCGCCGGTGGCGTAGAGCAGGAGCTTAGAGGCCAGAGCGCGGCTGAGCTTCTCGGGGCGTTCGAGCAGCAGGGTTCGGAACTCGTCGATGTTGCGGAAAGGGTGGCCGTCGGGGGTCACTCCCGCACAGTCCACCGGCAGGGCGAGGCGGTAGGGGGCTTCTTTACCGTTGATCGTCACGACATCGCCTTCGCCGACGGAGCGGTATCGCTCGCGATAGCCGCCGATGACGTCGAAGCTTTCCAGGGCAAATCCGGGCGGATCGATGTGGGCGTGGCAGGCGGCGCAGGAGACGTCGGACCGGTGCTTGTCGAGCTGCTGGCGGATGGTTGTCGCGCCGCGAACGTCGGGGTCGATCGCCGGGATGCTCGGCGGGGGCGGCTCGGGCGGCGTGCCCAGCGCCCGGTCGAGCACCCACGCGCCGCGCTTGACGGGAGAGGTGACAGTGCCGTTGGCGGTGACCTTCAGCACGCTGGCCTGGGTGAGAATCCCGCCGCGATGGCATTCAGGGAGCAGCTTCACTTCATGCAGCACCGAGCCGTCCACGCCGTCGATGCCATAAAGCCTGGCGAGCGGGGCGTTGGCGAAGGTGAAGTCGCTGGCGACCAGCCGCTCGATGCCCAAGTCCTCGTGGACCATCTTGCGGAAGTAGGACTGGGTTTCCTGAACCATTGAATCGCGGAGGTAGGGGGAGAATTCGGGGTAGAGCTTCGTGTCGGGCGATGTCGCGTCAATATCGCGCAGGTTGAGCCACCGGGCGAGGAAGTGCTCGATGAACCGTTCGGACCGCGGATCGTCCAGCATCCGGTTGACCTGGCGGTGCAGCTCGGCCGCGTCGTGAAGCTTGCCTGCGCGGGCGGTGTCGATCAGGGCGTCATCCGGCATCGAATCCCAGAGAAAATAGCTCAGGCGCGACGCGAGCGCGTAATCGTCGAGCTTCCCCGGCTCGGCGCGCAGGTAGAGGAAGTCGGGCGAGCAGAGGACGCCGAGGTAGGCGGTACGCATCGCCTCTTCGAAGGTGGTTTTGCGATCGGCCGCCTGGCGGTAGAGTGCGAAGTAGCGTGCGATTTCGGATTCGGGGGCGGGGTGACGGAAGGCGCGGTTCATGAACGCCGTCAGCAGTCGGCGCGCATCGTCGTCGGGGGTTTTGGTGGTGACGGTGTAGGTCGCCGGGTCGTTTCGGCTTGGCCGCTGTGGAGAGGGCTTGGCGCCGGGGCGAAGCTGCTTGAGCGGCTGGCGGGGCGGCGGGCTGCCCATGGCCGCGTCGTAGGCCACGATCGGCAGGTCGCCAAACAGGCGGCGATGCCCCTCCGGCGGCCACTGCGGGCTGATCGGGCCTTCGACGTCGAGCCAGTCGATGGCGATTCCGGGGCCGACGTATTCGGCCGAGCGGCCCTGGCGCTCGGAGACGCGGACGTGCTTCAGCGAGGCGGCGTTGAAGGTGACGTACTCGCCCGGGTTCATCCAGGCCGTGAACTCGTGAACGGCGGGCGTGAGGGAGGGGGCGTCGAAATACCCCAGCAGCCGCGGCCCGGACTTGAGCCAGGCGGCCTGGGTGCCCTGCGCCGGCTCGACCTTCCCCTTGTCCCACGTGAGGCTCCAGAGGGATGTTTTGAAACGGTAAAGGCCCGGGTAGATCGGCGCGAAATGATCGAAGCGGGGCCGGAAGGCGCAGTCCTCGTGACGGAAGACGGCGGTCGCGTCCCCTTTGGTGGTCGCGCCGGACTGCTCCATCTCGCGGAGGGTGACGCCTTTCTTGTCGCGGATGAGGGGGATAGCGTCGAGGTCGGCGCGGTAATCGGCGGTCATCAGAGCGGCGTCGCCGTTGCTCAGGACGATCTTGAAGTCGTAGCACTCGGACGCGTACATGTGGGCCGAGTAGGTTTCCGGCGGCGTCGGGCGGGTGGCGATCGCGACGTCCAGTGCGTGGTTGGCCGCTTCGAGGTACTTGGCGAGCTGCACGTGGGAGACGTCGAGGGCGGCCGCCGACTTGTCGAACCCGGCCACCGAACCGTCATCGGGAAGCAGGTCGGATACGTCGAGCCCCGGCAGGGCGAGCAGGTCGCGGAGGGTGTTCTGGTATTCGTCGCGGCCGAGCCGTCGATCGGTGGCCCGCCCTTCCTCCCCGCGGCGGGCGAGGGCGGCGGCGGTGAGGTCTTTGCGGAGGTCGGCGAGGAGAGCGTTGGTCGCCGGCTCGGGCGGCCGCTTTTTTTTCTTCGGAGGCATTTCGCCATCGCGGACGCGGTCGTAGACCTTCACCCAGCGCGAGAAGGCGTCCGCCTTTGAGACGTCAGCCGAGAGGGCTGTCAGGTCGAGGTCCCCCTTGTGCGTGTCGGCGTCGTGGCACTCGATGCAGTGGTCGGAGAGGAACGCCTTGCGGGCGTCCTGGGCGTGAGCGGGCGCGGCGAACACCAGCCCGAGTAGCGCGATTCGGAACTTCATGCGGAGACACCTATCGGCGATGAAGAAAAGACATCCGAAGCAGGGAATATCAAGGAAATTCAGATAAGGCTAAAGAAGAAACCGTTGCGGCCGTCGTGGCTCGGTTTCTTCTTCTCCTTTCCCCTTGGTCCTTCCTTCGGATTTGATGCTTCGGATTTTAACCGGGTCGTGGTTCGCGCTCGCGCGGGCACCGAAGGGCGCCGTGACTGGGCCGGCAACCCGATTCGCTACGCCAGCTCAAGGCCGCGCATCGTCCCCGTGCTCGATGCGAACCGATCCGACTCAATCCCCAGGCGCTGGAGCATGCTGACGTACAGGTTCGGGAGGGGATAGTTCTTTTTCGCGTCGAACGCGAGATGACCGGCGTGCTTGAAGCCGCCGCCGGCGAGGAGCACGGGGAGGTTGTCGTTGGAATGGGCGTTGGCGTTGCCCATGCAGGTGCCGTATAGCACCATCGTCCGGTCGAGCATCGGCTCGCCTTCCTCTTTTACGCCGCGCAGGCCGGTAAGCAGCTCGTCGAGGGCGGTGAACTGCGCTTCTTCGATGCGGCGCAGCTCGTCCAGTTTCTCCGGGCGGTTGCCGTGGTGGGTGAGCGAGTGGGTCTCGCTCTTGACGCCGGCGATTTTGGGGACCACTGAAGCGGTGTTGATGAAGAGGGTGATGAGCCGCGTGGAGTCGGATTCGAGCGCCATTCGCGCCAGCTCGTACATGAGCCGCGTGCGGGCGATCAGCTCGTTCATGTCGGTGATGTCCGTGGGCTTGGCGCCGGGAGCGCGGGGCTTGGGCTTGTGCTCCCACTCCTCGGAGACGACCAGCCGCTTCTCCAGCTCGCGCACGCTGGTGAAGTATTGGTCGAGCCGCTCGTTGTCGCGGCGGCCGACGGACCGCTGCAGCCCCTTCGCCCGGTCGCCCACCGCGTCCAGGATGCTGCGGCCGGTCTGAAGCTGCTGCGTGGCGGCCTCGATCTCCTTGGCGCTGCCCTGCATGAACATCTGCTCGAAGAGCTTCGCCGGGCTTCGCTCGCCAGGGATCATCACGCCGCCGCGTGTGAATGACAGGCTCTGATGGGTCTCGCTGCTGACAAGCAGCGTCATAGAGGGGAAACGGGTGAGGATGCCGATCTGCTCGGCCGCGTATTGGTCGAGCGAGACGGTGTTCTTGAACCCGCCGCGGCCAGGGTGGGGGGTTGCCGTGAGGAACGCCGTCTCCGCCTGGTGCCCGCCGTCCACTTCCGGGTGCGACACGCCGGAAAAAACGGTCGTGTCGGCCAGATGATCCTTCAGCAGGCTCAGATAAGGCGAAGGCTCATAGGCCTTGCCCGCCGCGCTGGGGAAGAAGTAGCGCGGCAGGATCCCCATGTTCGTCTCGATGGCGATCATCCGCCGCGGCTTGCCCGTCAGCGCCGGCGCCGCGCCTGTAGCGGGTGCCGCGCCTGGGGCGGGTGCCGCGCCTTGTGCGGGTGCGGCGCCTTGTGCGGCGCGGCCGATCGCCGGGGACATGGCGTCGAGCATCGGGAGCGCCAGGCTGACACCGGCGGCGCGAAGGAAAGTACGGCGGGAGAGGGCACGCGACATATCGAGCAATACCCGAGGTCACGGGCGTCTGTTGACCGTGCCGCGGCCGTGCCATGTCGTGGTCCGATAGGGATAGAGCTGACGATACTGATCCCGCGACCGATCACACATCGCGTGCCGCCGATCGCTCCGCACCCCGCGCACCTCAGGCTGCCCGCCGCTTTGGGGGCACCTCTTTACCAGTTGTAACGGATGTAATCTCGCGCCACCGATCGTCCGATGCTCGGACACAGCGGAAGCAGCGGTTGCCGGTCTTTCGTACCCGGCCTGTGTTCATCCGGCGCGTGACAACAAACTGACAAGAGGGCGCGATGTCCTATCCGAACCACGGTCCTGCCAAGAACGACTCTTCCAACGCCTCGTCCCCTGTGAGCCCGGCGGCCCGTCCAGCCCTGATCGAGCCCCTCGAGCCCCGCCAAATGCTGTCCGCGACCCCGGCCGGCAAGACCGTCCTGCCTCCCGCCGACGGGATCACTTCCCACGTCGTTCCGCTTCACGCCCACGCGACCAAGGCAGACGTCATCGCCGCCCGCATCGCCAAGTTCCAGGCGAAGCTGACGCATGAAGTCGTCAAGCACCCGACCCTGGTGAACGACGTCAGCTTCCAGCAGTCGATCAGCGACCAGCAGACCGCGTTCGCCGCCCACATCGCCAGGGAAGGGGGCACCTATGCCCCGATGACCTTCACCGACATCCAGCTCGCCGCGGCCGCCGAAGAGGCCGCCCGCAACGCCGAGCACCTCGCCCATGAACAGGCCCACATCGCCGCCAAGGTGAAACAGTTCCAGGCGCACCTGCGCCACCAGGTGGCGGCGCATCACAAGGGCGTCGGCGGGGCGAACCTCCAGCGTGAGATCGACGCCGAGCAGGCGCACTTCGCCGCGACGCTCGCAAGCCAGGGGTACGTTTATACGCCGATCTCGCTCTTCGTCGGCACGACGCCAAACCCGTCGCAGCCGACCGTCACCGGCACCGCCGTCTCGGCCAACGAGATCGACCTGAGCTGGACCTCGGTCACCAACGCCCAGGCGTACAAGCTGGAAGTGAACACCGGGTCGAGCTGGGCCACTTTGGCGACGCCGACCGGCACCACCTATGCCCATCTAGGCCTCATCGCCGACAAGGTCTACCAGTACCGGGTCACGCCGCTGCTGGCGAGCGGCCCGGGGACCGTCAGCACGTCGATCTCGGTGACGACGTTCCTGCTCCCACCCAGCGGTTTTACGGCGGCGGCCGCCTCCGCCACCCGCGTCAACCTGAACTGGGTCGCGGTGACCCACGCGACGACCTACAAGATCGAGCGATCGGTCAATAACACTACGTGGACGGCCCTCGCCCCGTCGCCGGTGCTGACCGGCACCAACACCAGTTACGCCGACACGACGACCTTGCCCGGCACCACTTACTATTACCGCATCTCCGCGACCGACGCGGCCGGGACTTCGGTCCCGTCGGCGGTTCTGACCGTTCAGACCGTCGCCGCGTCGCCCACCCTCACGGCGACTGCCGTCTCCAACACCGAGATCGACCTGACCTGGAATGCGTCCACCACCGCCTTCAGCTACAAACTCGAGCGAAGCGCCAACGGCGGGACGACCTGGGCGACCGTCGTCACCCAGGGCGGCCTGACCTACAACGACACCGGCCTGACCACCGACACGAGCTACAAGTATCGCGTCTCGGCGATCAACGGCGCCGGCTCGTCGCCGGTGAGCACGGCCGCGACAGTCGCGACGCTGCTCCCTTCGCCCACCGGCGTCGCCGCGTTGACCTATTCTTCGACCCGCGTTGACGTGTCGTGGAACGTGGTGACGCACGCCACCGGCTATAAGATCGAGCGCTCGGCCGACAACACGACCTGGAGCGCCCTTTCCCCTTCGCCCGCGCTGACCGGCACCAGCACGACCTATTCGGATACTACGGCCGTCGCCGGTACCCAGTATTACTACCGGGTTTCGGCGATTGGCGCGGCGGGCACTTCGGCCCCGGCGGCCGCCGTCACGGCGACGACGCTCCCGGCCGCCCCGACGCTTACCGCGACCGTCTCCTCCGCGACGGCGGTCGCACTCTCCTGGGCGGCCGTCACCGGCGCGACCAGCTACAAGATTGAGACGTCCACCAACGGCGGGAGCATCTGGGCGACCCTCGCCACCCAGGCGACGCTCACCTACTCCAACACCGGGCTGACGGCAGACCGCGTCTACAAGTACCGCGTTACCGCGATCAATGCGACAGGCGCTTCGGCCCCGAGCGCCACCCAGACCGTGACGACGCTGCTCCCCTCGCCGACGGGCCTCTCCCTGTCGGTTGTTTCGTCAACGAGCGTCAAGCTGACGTGGGTGACGCTGCTCGACGCGACCAGCTACAAGATCGAGCGCTCGCTCGATCAGACGACCTGGACAACCGTCACACCGTCGCCCGCGTTGTCCGCTTCGAGCATCACGTACACCGACACCGGCCTGACCGCGAATACGACCTATTACTACCGCCTCTCCGGCGTCGATGCGGCCGGCACTTCGGCCCCCTGCGCCGCGCTCCACGCCTTGACCCTCCCCACCTCGCCCACTCTGACGGCGGTGCCGACGTCGGCGAGCCAGATCAACCTTTCCTGGACGGCCGTGGTCGGCATCTCCGGCTTTGTGCTCCAGCGCTCGGCCGACGGTGGGACAACCTGGGCGTCGGTCGCCACGCCGACCGCGGCGACGATCACCTATTCCGATACCGGCCTCACCGGCGACAAGCAGTACAAGTATCGCCTCTCGACGACCAACGCGACCGGCAACTCGGCGCCGAGCGCGGTGGCGACGGCGACGACCTGGCTCGCGGCCCCCACCGGCTTCACCGCGGCGGCCGCCTCGACAACGTCGATCCGGTTGAACTGGAATTCCGTTACCGACGCGACCAGCCTCAAGATCGAACGCTCCCCCGACGGCACGACGTGGACAGCTCTCGCCCCGTCGCCCGCGCTGGCCGGAACCGCCAGCACTTACACCGACACCAACCTGACCGCCGGCACGGCCTACTCGTACCGGATCACGGCGATCAACGCGCTGGGCTCGTCGGTCGCTTCGGCCGTCGCCCAGACCTCGACGCTCCCCGTCACCCCGACACTCACGGCGACGCCGATCTCGTCCACACAGATCAACCTCTCCTGGACGGCGAGCACCGGCGCCAGCTCCTACCAGCTTGAGACGTCGGCCGACGGCGGCGCCAACTGGTCCACGCTGGCCACCCAGGCCGGGACGACCTACAACAACACCGGGCTGTCACTCGATACGGTCTACAAGTATCGCATCACCGCGACCAGCGGGAGCGGCGCCTCGGCCGTGAGCCCGGTCATCACGACGACCACGCTCCTGGCCGCGGCCGGCGGGCTAACGCTCACGCCGCTCTCCGCCACCACGATGGGCCTCGCTTGGACGCCGCTGTTCGACGCGACCGGCTATAAGCTTGAACGCTCGACCGACAACACGACCTGGACGGCGATCGTCCCCTCGCCCGCCCTCACGGGCAGCAGCGCCGCTTACACCGACACCGGACTGCTCGGCGGGACGACCTACTATTACCGAATCTCCACGGTCTCGGGCTCCGGCACGACGGCGCCGAACAGCGCCGTCCATGCCCTGACGGCCCCGGCCGCCCCGGTCCTGGCGGGGACGGTGACCTCGGCCAGCGCGATCAGCCTGAGCTGGCCGGCCGCCACCGGCGCGACCAGCTATCTGCTGGAAACCTCGGCCGACGGCGGAACGACCTGGACGACGCTCGCCACCCAGGCGACGCTCACCTACAGCCATACCGGTCTGACCGCCGACTCGGCGCACAAATATCGCGTCTCCGCGATCGACGCGACGGGGACTTCGGTCGCCAGCAACGTCGTCACTCTCACGACCATGCTCGGCGCTCCGACGGGCCTGGCCGCGACCGTCAACTCCGCCACGCGGGTGACGCTCTCGTGGGCCGCCGTCGCCGACGCGACGGGCTACAAGATCGAGCGATCGCTCGACAACACCGCCTGGGCGGCCCTGGCGCCGTCGCCCGCCCTCACCGGCTCGAGCACGAGCTACGTCGATACGACGCTCGCGGCGACCCACTATTACTACCGGATTTCCGCGATCAACGCGGTCGGGACGTCGGTCACGGCGGCCGCCGTGAACGTGCTGACCAAGCCGGTGGCCCCGGTGTTGACCGGGACCGTCACCAACGCAGGGGCGACGAGCCTCACCTGGGGCACGGTGGCCAGCGCCACCAGCTACGTGCTTGAAGTCTCCACCGACGGCGGGACAACCTGGGCCACCCAGGCGACGCAGGCGACGCTCACCTATGCGCACACCGGGCTGACGGCCGACACGGCCTACAGCTATCGCGTGAGCGCGGCCAACGCCACCGGGAACAGCGACCCGAGCAACGTCCTGACCCTCACCACGACGCTCCCCGCGCCGTCCAATTTTGCCGCCACCTCGCCCACCGCGACGCAGGTAGCGCTCTCGTGGACGGCCCTGGCGCACGCGACGACGTACAAGATCGAGCGATCCGCCGACCTGACGACCTGGGCGGCCCTGGCCCCCGCGTCGGCCCTCACGCAGAGCAGCAATTCGTACAGCGACAACACCGTCGTCGCCGGCACCACGTACCACTATCGGATCTCGGCGACGAACGCGATCGGGACGTCGGTCACCTCGGCCGTTGTGAATATCCTGACGCTCCCGGCCGCCCCGACGCTGACGGCGGCCGTTTTCTCGGCGAACCAGGTCAACCTGAGCTGGACGGCGAGCACCGGCGCCACGTCGTACCTCCTGGAGTATTCCACCGACGGCGGCACAACGTGGTCAACCCTGGCCGTCCCCACGACCACGACGTACAGCCACATGAACCTGACGTCCGACACGAGCTACAAGTATCGTGTGTCGGCGACCGACGCGACCGGGAACTCGGTCGCGAGCGCGCCGCAGTCGGTGACGACGCTGCTCGCGACGCCCGGCACGTTTACGGCGGTCGCTAATACGACGACCGCGACGACCGTTGATATGACCTGGGCCGCCGTGACCCACGCGACGACCTACCGAATCGACCGCTCGACCGACAACGCCAACTTCACCGCGCTGACGATCAGCCCCGCCCTGGCCGGGACGGCGACGAGCTATTCGGACACGACCGCGAGCCCGGGCACGGTCTACTACTATCGTCTGGCGGCGACCAACGCGAACGGGCTGTCGGCCTACTCGCCGACGCTCAAGGTGCTCACCCTCCCCGCGCGGCCGACGCTGACGGCCACGCCCGCCTCGGCGACGTCGATGACCCTGGCATGGGCCGCCGTGCCCGGCGCCAGCAGCTACCTGCTCGAAACCTCGACTGACGGCACAACCTGGACGACGCTGGCCACCCAGGCCGGCCTCACCTACAGCAACACAGGCCTGACGGCCGACACGGCCTACCAGTACCGCCTGACCGCGATCAACGCGACGGGCAGTTCGCAGGTTAGCACGGTCGTCACCTCGACCACGATCCTGGTCGCCCCGAGCGGCGTCTCCGCCACCGCCAGCGCGACCGCGCCGACCGAGATCGACCTCGCCTGGACGGCCGTGACGCACGCGACCAACTACAAGATCGAGCGGTCCACCGACCAGACGACCTGGACGACGCTCGTGCCCTCGCCCGCCCTGACCGGCGGCAGCGCCGCCTACGCCGACACGACCTGCCTGGCATCGACCACGTACTACTATCGCGTCTCCGCGATCGACGCGAGCGGCACCTCGGCGCCCGCGGCGGCCGTTCACGCCCTGACGATCCCGATCGCCCCGACCCTGACCGCGGTGGCCGCCTCGTCAACCTCCGTCAGCCTCTCCTGGACCGCCGTCCCCGGGGCGCTGACCTACACGGCGGAAATCTCGACCGACGGCACGAACTGGACGAGCGTCGTGACGCAGGCGGGCCTCACCGCCACCAAGACCGGGCTCACGGCCGACAACGCCTACATCTTCCGCGTCCGGGCGACGAACTCGACTGGCGACTCCCCCAACAGCGCCACGCGAACCGTCACCACGCCGCTACTCGCGCCGACCAACATCACCGTCGCCGCCAGCACGACCGTGCCCGCCGAAGTTGACATGAACTGGAACGGGTACATCCACGCGACCTCGTACAAGATCGAGCGGTCGCTCGATGGGACGACCTGGGTCACCCTCGCCCCCAACCCGGCCCTCACCGGGACGACGCTTAGCTACGTGGACACGAGCGTGGCGCCCGGCACCAGCTACTCGTACCGGTTCTCCACGATCAACGCGAACGGCGTCTCGGCGCCCTCGGCGACCTTCACCGCGACGACCCTGCCCGTCGCTCCGGCGCTCACCGCGACGGTCGCCAGCGCGACGGTGGTCAACCTTTCCTGGCCGGCGTCGCACGGGTCCACGACGTACACCCTGGAACAGTCAACCGACGGGACGACGTGGGCGTCGATCGCCACGGGGCTCATCACGTCCTACTCCAACACCGGTCTCACGGCCGACACGCAGTACCAATACCGCGTGCGGGCCACCGATGCGACCGGCGACTCGCCGAACAGCAACGTCGCCACGGTGACGACGCTCCTCGCGTCGCCGGCCGGCTTCACCGCGACCCCGAACACGACGACGCCGACCGAGATCGACCTCGCCTGGACGGCCGTCACGCACGCGACGACTTATAAGATCGAACGCTCGCAGGACCAGGTGATCTGGACGACCCTCGCCCCGTCGCCCGCGCTCATCGGGAGCAGCGCGACGTATGCCGACACGTCGGTGCTCGCCGGGACGCAGTACCACTACCGGATCTCGGCGATCAACGCGAACGGCGCTTCGGCCGTGACGGCCGTCGCCCATCCGCTCACGATCCCCGCCGCCCCGCACCTGACCGCCACCGTCAGCTCGGCGACCGCCGTCGCGTTGAATTGGAACGCGGTGAAGAGCGCGACGGGTTACCTCGTCGAGGATTCGAGCGACGGCGGGACGACCTGGGCGACGGTCACGACGACCCCCAACGCCTCCACCACGGCCGCCAGCCTGACGGCCGACACCGCCTACCAGTTCCGCGTCTCGGCGATCAACGCGACCGGCAACTCGCCGGCGAGCAACGTCCAGTCGGTCACGACGCTCCTGGCCGCTCCGACGGGCTTTGGGGCGACCGCCAGCACGACGGTCGCGACCGAGATCGACCTGGCCTGGACGGCGGTCACCCACGCGACGAACTACAAGATCGAACGCTCGACCGATCAGACGCTCTGGACGACCCTCAGCCCGTCGCCCGCCCTCACCGGCAGCAGCGCCGCGTACAATGACACCACCGCGCTGGCCGGCACGACCTACTACTACCGCATCTCCGCGATCGACGCGGCCGGCACGTCAGCCCCCGCGGCGGCCGCCCACGCCTTGACCATTCCCGCGACGCCGACGCTGACGGCGACCGTCGCCTCCGCGACGAGCGTGGACCTCTCCTGGAACGCGGTCACCGGCGCCACCGGCTACACGCTGGAATCCTCACCGGACGGGACCACCTGGACCGGCATCGCGACCCAGGCCGGGACAACCTATACGAACACCGGGCTAACCGCCGACACGAGCTACCAGTATCGCGTCAAGGCGACCGACGCGACCGGCAACTCGCCGACCAGCGCCGTCCAGACGGTGACCACGCTCCTGGCCTCGGTGACCGGGTTCACCGCGACCGCGACGACCGGATCCAGCACGTCGATGGACCTGGCGTGGACTGCCGTTACGCATGCCACGAACTACTTGATCGAGCGATCGATCGACGGCGTGAACTGGTCAACGCTCACGCCTTCCCCGGCCCTCAGCGGCAGCAGCGCGACCTACGCTGACACGGGGCTCCTGGCGGGCACGACGTACTACTACCGACTGTCGGCGATCAACGCGAACGGCACCTCGGCCGCGACGACCGCCGTTCACACGATCACCCGATCGGCCACCCCGGCCGCCACGGCGGCCGCCGTCTCCGCGACTGAGGTAGACTTGGCCTGGACGCCGTCCCTCGGCGCCACGGGCTACCTGATCGAAAGCTCGAGCGACGGCGGCACGACCTGGGCCACCGTCACCACGGCGACCGGGCTCACGTACGCCAACACCGGGCTTACAGCCGACACGAGCTACCAGTACCGCGTCTCGGCCGTTAACGCGAGCGGCAACTCGGCCCCCAGCTCGGTGCAGACGGTCAGCACGCTCCTCCTGGCCCCGGCGGGCTTCACGGCCACCCCGTCCACCACGGTCCCGACGGAGATCGACCTGGCCTGGACGGCGGTCACCCACGCGAGCAACTACCTGATCGAACGCTCGCCCAACGGGGTCCTCTGGACGACCCTGTCGCCGTCGCCCGCCCTGACCGGGACCAGCCACGCCTACGCCGATACCTCGGTGGCGGCCGGCACCTCTTACTACTACCGCATCTCCGCCATCGGCACGGCCGGCACGTCGGCCCCGACGACGCCCGCCCAGACCTTGAGCATCCCCGCGGCGCCGACGGTCACGACGAAGGTTGTCTCCGCGACGGAAATCGACCTGGCTTGGAACAACGTGAAGAGCGCGACGAGCTACATCGTCGAAAGCTCAACCGACGGGACGACATGGACGCAGCTCGGCACGCCGACGGCCGCCCTCTACGCCAACACCGGGCTGACGGCCGACACGGCATATCAGTATCGCGTGACCGCGGTGAACGCGACCGGGAACTCTCCGACCAGTTCCGTCGTCACCGCGTCCACGCTCCTGGCCGCGCCGAGCGGCTTCACCGTGACCGCCGTCTCCGGGTCGGAGGTTGACCTCGCCTGGACCGCCGTAACCCATGCGACGAACTACCTGATCGAGGTTTCTACCGACAACGTGAGCTTCACGGCGATCACGCCGTCGCCGGCGCTCACCGGCAGCAGCCACGCCTTCGCCGACATGACCGTGACGCCGGCGACGCAGTACTACTACCGGATCTCGTCCGTCAATGGGGCGGGCACTTCCGCCTCCACGGCCGCCACCGGCGTCTTCACGCCGCTGGCCGCCCCGACGGGCCTGACGGCGACCGCCGTCTCCGCGACGCAGATCAACCTTGCGTGGGACTCAATCACCGACCCGAGCCTGACGAGCTGGATCATCCAGTCGTCCAGCGACGGCACCACGTGGGCGAATTACGGTTCGGTCTCGTCGTCGCAGACGTCGGCGTCGATCTTCGGCCTGACCACGGCGACGACGTACTACTACCGCCTGATCGCCGTCAACTCCGGCGGCAACTCCGCCGCCTCGGCGCCCGCCCACACGACGACGATGTAAATCGCCGAATCGCCGCTGCGGGCACACCTTTCAACTGCGAAGCCGGGAAGCTCGAAAGAGCTTCCCGGTTTCGTTGCGTCGTGTGATGCGAGGATCCGATCGGGTAGGGCAGGCATCGCGTGCCGCTTCGTCGCCGGCCTACACGGCGGGGGTCGCGCGTACCGGTTCGATAACGAACCGGCCTACGGGCGCTTCTTTTTCTGCTGCGCGTCGGTCGCCAGCTTCTGAGCCGGCTCACCTGCCCAGATCTCCGTGCAGCGGGCCGGCGCCCCGGCAGTTCGGCCGTGAGGTTGACGAGCACGGTATCGCCCACGACAAGGTCGGCCAGCTTCACCGGCTTGTCGGCTTTCCAGACGCGGGTGTCGGCGGTGACGCGGAGCTCGGAGCGGCCGATGTCCGGGGGCTGCTCCATGTCGCCGTTGTAGTTCTTCACCTCCGGGATCTGCCACGCGACATTCAGCTTCCCCTCATCCAGGCGAATCGCATCGATTCGATAGCTCAGGGCGTTGGCCGCCATGTGGCTGAATTCGTCCGTCACCAGGCTTGCCCGGGTGAAACGGCCGCCGGTGTCCTGATAGAGATCGAAGCGGCATCGCGTGCCCAGCGGGATGTCGAAGAGCGACGCATCGGCGTTGAGGTACCTCACCGTGGCCGGGATGCTCTGGAAGCGGGCGGGGCCGCCGTTGTCGCGGGTGTTCAGATTCACCTGAACGGACGAGCCGCTCTGGGTCACGGTGAAGGGTGTCGCGTCGGTCGCCCCCTCGGCCTGGAACGTGCCACCGCGGCCGTCGGCCGCGACGCTCGCCAGTGCCCCAAGCACCTGGTGTTCCGAGAATCGCGGTGGGGCTTCTCCCTCCTTGAGCGAATACCAGGGGAGGTGCGCGTTCCCCCAGTCCGTGCGGAAGGGGAACTGGGCGGGGTATTCCTTCGGCAGGTTCTCCAGCAAGTCGGCGTCGTGGAGGCCGGCATAGCCGTAGCCCATCAGGCTTTCGCCGTAGGGCTGGTCCTTGAGCTTCCAGCCGCCGCCGAAGACGCGCACGATCCGACCCTTGCGGAACCCCTCCAGCATGTTCGGCACGTTAACCGTCAGCCGGACGCCGCTGGTGCCGTAGGCGTTGACGGGCCCCTTCTGGACTTCGACCACCGTGCTCGATTCCTTGTCCACCGGCGGGTTCCAGGTGCGCAGCTCGTCATTGGCGACGACGACCTTCACGTCCTTTCCGGTCGCGAACTCTTCGAGCCAGGTCTCCTTGAATGCGCCAGGGTCGCCCGTGAAAAGCGTGATGGAGAGGGCATTGCCGTCCGTCCGATCGATCCACCCCGGCAGGCCGCGAAGCCTTGAGGAACGCGGCGAACTTCGCCCGTTGCTGTTTCGTCGCAAGTTCGTGGGTATCCGCGCCCACCCAGACATCGGTGCAGCGGCCGGAGGCGGTGGCCGACCTCCCGGTAAGGTTGTAGAGCAGGGCGTCGCCAACAACCAGATCGGTCAGCTTCACCTGCTTCTCCCCTTTCCAGAAGCGGGTTTGGGCGGTGACGAGGAGTTCTTTCTTCCCGAGGTCCGTTTGATTCTTGCGAGGGCTCTGCTTGGTGGTGAGCAGTTTTCCCTCGGCCGCGTTGATCTCGTCGAGCCGGTAGCTGAAGCCGTGCCCGGCATCCATCGTGAACGAGTCCTGCATGGTCGCCAGGCGCGTGAAGCCGCCGTTGGCGTCCTGGTTGAGGAAGAAGAGGAAGTCAGTCCCCAGCTCCACGTCGCGCAGGTCGGCTTCGGCGTTTAGGAAGTTGACCGAGCCGTAAGGGGGCATGGTGAAGGAGATCAGCTCCCCCGAGTCGGGTGGATCGAAATTGGCCGGTGCGATGAATGAAGTCGGCCGAGACCAGCTCGCCGCTGATGCGCCGGTCTGAATGGTGGGGCGGGAACTCGCCCGGTTTTGGCACATACCATGCGAGGCTGGCGTTGGCGGAGTCGGTCCGGAACGGGTATCGGGCGTCGATCTTCGTCGCCGGTTCGGTCGCGGGGGCGGCATCGGCGGCGAGCGACCTCGCCCCTGGGGTGGACGCCAGGGCCAGAGCGACACCGCCACAGCGCAGGAAGGCTCGCAGTTTCATGGTCAGCTCACACTCGGGGGGGGCCAAAATCAGATCACTTCCGAGACCGGCCCGAGGCTATCGACGAACTTCTCGGCGTGGACGTCCATCTTCTGAAGCATCGTCACCATCAGGTTGCTCAGGCGGGCCTTTTCGTCTTTGCGGCTTGCCGCAGAGGGCGCGCCACTCGTCGTAGTCGAGCTTGTATTGGTTCCCCGCCGGGAAGTTGTAGTCGATGTGCTGGCCGTGCTTGAGCCCCAGCCCGCGGCCGCCGGCGAGAAGGATCGGCAGGTTGCTGTTCGAGTGACTATGGCCGTAGCTCATCCCGCTGCCGAAGAGCACCATTGTCCGGTCGAGCAGCGAATCCTCGCCGTCCTTCACGTCGCGCAATTGATCGAGGAAATGCGAGAACTGCTGCATGATGAACGCGTCGCTCTTGGCGAGCCGATCCAGGATCACCGGGTCGCCGTTATGGTGGGACAGGTTATGCCGCGACTGGGTGATCCCGATCTCCGGGATCGCCAGGCCGTTCCCCTCGCTGCCGTTCATGTACGTGACGACGCGGGTCATGTCCGTCCGCAGGGCGAGCACGATCAGGTCGAACATCGTCCGCCAGTACTCGCCCGCCTTGGCCTTGGAGACCTCGCGCTGGAACGGCGCGGCAAGCGACTTGTCCACCTTCGGCTTGGGGATGTTCAACCACGAATCGAGTCGCTCGGTACGCTGCTCGACATCTCGGACCGAGTGCAGGTATTCGTCGAGCTTGGTGCGATCGTCCTGTCCAAGCGACGCCCGAAGCGACTTAGCCTCGTCCCCCACGGCGTCCAGGACGCTGCGACGCTTGGCAAGGCGGGCGCGCTGGGCGGCGACGCCGCCCGGCTCCTCGCCGAAGAGGCGGTCAAAGACGTGCCGGGGGTTGTCCTCGGCCGGCAGGGGGACGCCGTCGCGCGAGAAGGCGAGCGTCGAGGAGTTCAGCGGCCGCCCGGTGCCCGAGCTGATCGACAGTTCGAGCGACGCGAACCGCGTGTAGCGGCCCGTTACCTCGGCCATCACCTGGTCGCACGAGATCGAGTTCTCGTATTTCCGGGCGCTCTGGGCGTCGATCTTCGCGCCGGTGAGCCAGGTGTCCGCGCAGACATGCGCCTGCCCCAGGCCGTTGGGGTGGTGCAGGCCGCTGAAGACGGTGAAATCGTCGCGGTGGTTCTCCAGTGGCTTGAGCGATTCCGGCAGCGCATACCCGCGGCCCGGCTGGGTCACCTGCCAGGCCATGCCGTTGACGCCGTTGGGGATGTAGACAAAGACGCTGCGGCGGGGCTTGTCCGAGGCCACGCGCTCGGCCGCCCTGGCCGTCAGCGGGCGCATCGCGTCGAGGAACGGCAGCGCCATCGTCACGCCGACGCCGCGTAGGAAGTGCCGGCGGTTCAGGAGCCAGCTCTGGGTGAGGAAATTGCTCATAGTAAAGCCCCGATCAGCGCTTCTGGAACAGATCGCTCGCGACGAGCGACTCGATCAACGTTTCGAGCTTGTAACCGTCCGGCTTGGCCTCCGCCGTCACGCGTTGCAGCAGCGCGCGGTCGGAGAAGGTCATCCCGCGCCGCAAGGCGTAGGTCGCCAGCTTCTCAGTGAATGCGGCGGCGAACTTGTCGGTGTCGTCGAGCAGCAGCTTCTTGAGCGCCGCGGCGTCGGCGAACGGCCGCCCGTCGGCCAGTTCGCCGCTGGGGTCAAGGCGGGGATTGGCGCCGCCCCTCTTTCACCAGTTCCTCGGTCCGCCAGCGGCCGATGGCGTCGTAGTTGTCAAAGGCGAGCCCGAGCGGGTCGATCCGCCGGTGGCACGCGGCGCAGTTCGGGTCGGATCGGTGGGATTCGAGCTTGGCGCGGAGCGTCGTCTTGGGCGCGTTGGGCGGCGGCGTGTTGAGCGGCGGCACGTTCGCCGGCGGCGGAGGCGGCGGCTTGCCGATCATCGATTCGAGCACCCAGACGCCGCGATGCACCGGCCGATGCCGCGTCCCGTCCGACGTGAGGCTGAGGATCGCCCCCTGCGTCAGCACCCCGCCCCGGTGATCCTCTGGTTTCAGCGCCACGCGGCGAAGCGTCTCCCCGCGAACGCCCGCGATGCCGTAGTGTTCGGCGAGACGCTCGTTGAGCAGGGTCCAGTCGGAGCTCGAGGAACTCGCGGACGCTCAGGTTCCCCCGCAGCACCTCGGCGAAGAACCCGACGCTCTCGGCGATCATGCCTGATTCGAGGGCTTCGTCGTACTCGGGGTAGAGCGTCTTGTCGGGGGGGAACATCCCGACGCGCCGAAGCTGGAGCCATTGGCGGGGGAAGGATTCCGCGAACTCGGCCGCCCGCGGGTCGGCGAGCATTCGGCGAACTTCGGCCCGAAGCGTCTGCGGCTCGTGCAGGCGCCCGGCGCGGGCCAGGTCCAGCAGGCGCTGGTCCGGCATGGTGCTCCAGAGGAAGTAGCTCAGCCGCGACGCGACTTCCCATTCCGTCAGCCGCGCTTGCTGGGTGGCGCCGTCGCCTTGTTCGAGGTAGAGAAAGCTCTTGGAGCACAGGACGCCGAGCAGCGCCGTCTTGATCGAAGCCTCAAAGTCGTCGCCCAGTTGCCGCGCGACGTCGAAGAGCTTGGTCAGGCGCTCGACTTCATCCGGCGACACCGGGTGGCGGAACGCCCGTTCGGCGAAGCGGCCGAGGATGTCGCGGGCGTACGAGCGGTCCTTGTTCGTCTCGGGGCCGCCAAAGAAAATCCGCTGGTGCGCCGGCGTCGGCCACGACTCGACCACAGGGCCGTCCCACTCGATCGAGTCGAGCAGGAGGAACGGGAGGATGGGCTTGCCGTCGTCATCGGTGAATTTGATCTGCCACGGCACGCGCGACTCAAGACCGGTGAACGCCGTCGCCGAGCGGCCCGGCCGCGAGCGGCGGGCCTCGGGGTTGGGGCCGGCACCGCATTGACGATCCGGATGGAGTGATTGCCGACGGGAAGGTGCGTCTTGAATTCGATCGTCGTCGGCTGGTCCTCGGGCGCCTCGATGTCGCGCTCGAAAAGCACGCGGCTGATGTCCCCCGCGTAGAGCCGAAGCCGCGGCGGGCGGCCGTTCGCCGGGCGCAAGCCGCTGAGCTTCACGCGAACGACGTAGTCGCCGGCCGTCTTGATATTGATGTCGCGGACGTCCAGCGCCCCGTTGTTCGGGACCAGATCAACCCGCACCTTATCGGCGATGCCGCGGGACTGGAACTCTTTCTCAAAGCTCTTCCACCCGCGAATATCGAACGCGTTCCAGCGGGTCACATCGCGCTTGGGGGCGGGGCCGGCCGGGAGGGCCTCGGCCAGGGCCATCTCGGCCGAAGCGTAATACTTTTCGACGTGGGCGGCCGAGAGCGTTAAGACCGATCCGATGCGCTGGAAGCCGTGCCAGTCGGGGTCTTCCGGGAGGCCGGTCGGGTCGGTCGCGTCGTAGGTGACGCCGAGGAGGTCGCGGATCGTGTTGGCGTACTCTTCCCGCGACAGCTTGTAGAAGACGACCTTATCCTTCGAGCCCGCCTGCTGCGCGGCCTCGGCCTCCAGAAGCTGGGAAGTGATCCATTCCGAGACATGCGCCACATCATCGGCCTTGGGGCGAGGCTCCTTCTCGGGAGGCATTTCCCCGGTGTTGATCCGAGACATGACCTCCATCCAGTTGCCCATGACCTTCGGCGAGTCGAAATCGACCGCGAGTGTATCGAGGCGCAGGTCCCCCTTCTGTTTCTTCTCGCCGTGGCAACGATCGCAGTGCTCGGAGAAGAACGGCCGCACGACCTTGTCCAGCCCGGTGTCTTGCCCCGCGCGTGCGAACGGAGCCAAGCACAGGCTTAGGGCTAGGGATGGATATGCGAGATTGAAGTAGCGGCGCGGGTGTGTCATCTTTCAGGTTCCTACGCCCGTTTCTACCGGATCCAATGGATGCGCGTTGACCGAGGAATCCAAGCCGACCTGTGCGGTCCAGGTTTACTTGTACTGACAGGAATCGTGCGCTTCGCCCACCGGCCCGGCCGCCCCCCGGCGCGCGGCAGCGCGGCCGTCGCTGCTACGCGATCAATGGAAAGCTGACCTTCCCGTTTTCACTTCCCGCACGCCGCGGACTTTGTTTGGCGTATCGGCGTCGCCGCAACCAGCAGAACCAGATCGTCGAGCTCCTCGGGGCAAATGCGTATCATTTTGCTTCCACCGCGACCTGAGCAGCACCGAAAGAAGAAGCGGTCTACGATGCGGAAGGAAAAACCCGATGCGTTACACGGTCGTTTTGGAACAGGAAGAAGATGGCGGGTATGTCGCCAGCGTGCCGGCGCTGCCCGGCTGCGTGAGCCAGGGCGACAACCGCGCCGAAGCGCTGGCCAACGTTCGCGAAGCCATTCAGCTTTACGTCCAGGATTGCAAGGCCGTCGGTGATCCGGTCCCCACGGAGGCCGGCAAGGAATTCGTCGAGGTTGACGCGGCCGCTTAAGCGAAGGACCGCCGGCCGTGGCCAAGCTCCCCCACTGACTTGTCAGGCCGTGAAGTCCGCACCGCGCTTGAACGCGCCGGCTCGCCGTTTAGCCACGCGGGGCCGAGAGCAACATCGCCACCGTCAATAGCGCGGAAATGACGCCAAGAACCACGCAACCACCGGGATCGTCCGTCGCGTCCGCATGGCTCCAAAGCCCCATCGCGACCGCACACGCGCTTGCCCCCACGGTGGCGATTCCGATCGCCAGGCCAATCAGGGCCAAAGGCGCGGCGGGACGGGTTGAAGAACTTTTCAGTCACCACGCGTCGTTCTCTGTCGGTGCCGATCCATCCTGAGCACTTTCGTCATCTTCGCAGGATATCGTGGATCGACGTCAGAACGCGTGGGGGAACCGGGTATCTCTCTTCGCGGCTCGTGCCGCCTCGCCGGCCCATCGGGGCGGCCGATCGTTCCTCGAGGGTCCCCAATGCGCCGCTCAACGTCCTCAACTCATTCCCGAAACGCCTCGCCCGCCGCAATCGACGCACTCGAATCGCGGCTGCTCTTCAGCACATGGGTGGTGACCAACAATTCCGACAGCGCCGCCGTCGCCCACTCGTTGCGGTGGGCCATCAATCAGTCCAACGCGGCCGCCGTTCCAAGTGTGATCGATTTCCATCTGCCCACATCGCAGTTGGAGATTCATGTCGGCTCCCCGCTGCCGAACCTGCTCAAAGCGGTCAAAATCGACGCGAGCAGCCAGCCCGGTTACGCCGGCCACCCGCTGGTCCAGATCGACGGCGGGGGGTTTGTCTCCGACGGGCTCGACGTCGTCGCGGGTAGCTCGTCCATTCGCGGGTTGTCGATCACGCGGTTCGACGAGGCCGGCATCTACGTCAATGGCCCCAACGCCGCGATCGACGGAAATTACATCGGCCTGACCCCCGCCGGAAAGGCGGCCGGCAACGGCATCGGCGTCATTGTCGCCTTCCAGGACGGCACCGTGATCGGCAATATCAACGCGGCCGATCGCAACGTCATCTCGGCCAACGTCAAGCAGAACATCCTGGTCACCGGCGGGAATTTCACCCGGATCCAGAACAATTACATCGGCACCTCGACTGACGGAAAGTCCAAGCCCGCCGGCGCCAACGGAGCGGTCGCTGGCGTCGAAATCGACGCGGGCAGCTTCATCCCCGGCCAGACCTCGCACGGGAACCTCGTCGGCGGCACGGCAAGCTGGCAGCGGAACGTGATCTCCGGCAACCAGGGGGACGGCGTCTTCCTCTCTTCCGCATCGTCGGCGATCGTCGTTCTCGGCAACCTGATCGGCACGGACGCCAGCGGAGCCAAGCCGCTTGGCAACGGCGGCGACGGCGTTCGGACCGATGGGCAGTTCAATCGCATTGGCAACCTCGCCAAGGGTGGGGCCAATGTGATCGCGTACAACGGCACCAATCTCGCCCTGGCTCATCCGGCCGGCGTGGCGGTGGACGGCGCAGGAGCGGCCGCCAACCAGATCACGGGCAACTCGATCTTCTCCAACCGCGGCCTCGGAATTGATCTGGGGAGCGACGGCGAGGACGCGATCAACCCCGCCCTGACCGTCACCGGACCGAACGGACGCCCTAATCACCCGACTCTTTTTTCGGCCGTTCACACCAGCACGGGCGTGACGGTGAAGGGGACGCTGGACGAATACCACTTCCCCTTCCGGATCGACTTTTACGCGAGCAGTGTCGCTGACCCGTCAGGCTTCGGCGAAGGGCAGCGTTACCTCGGCTCGGTCACGGTCATCGGCGCGTCCATGCCGACGCCGTTTACGGCGAACCTTGGCGCTGTCCCGAGCGGCTGGGTCATCACGGCCACTTCAACCGACGAAGGCCCAGGGAATACCTCCGAGTTCTCCAACGCGGTCGGAGTGAAGTGAGCGGTGCGGAAAGAGATCGTGACCTGAATGTAGAGCGAAACCTGAAGGACGATCGACAAAGGCGATACGGAAGCATTGCGATGCGGCCGCTTCCGCATTCGTTCTTCATCCCCTCTTCGGGTTTGGAGGCACGGGTTTCCTCCGCGCCTTCACGGCAGCAGGTTTGACCGGGCCGGGTTCCTTGCGTCGCGCCTTCGAAGGTATCGAAGGAATCGCCGCGTCGGGGGCCGTCTTTGCGATCGCAGGCTTTTGACGAGCCTTCGTGCCCGCAACGGCATCGTTCTTTGATGGTCGGACGCTGTTTGCCTTCGCTCTTGCGGGCTTTGTTTTCCCGGGTTTCGCGGCCGCCGGCTGCGCGCAGCGTCGGCGGGAGTGAGATCGATTCCGAACACGTCCGAGAGATCGGATTCGGCGATTGTTTTCGCGTCCGAGGCCCCTTGTGTCAGGGCGGCCATGTCGCCGGCCTGCGAGATCAGGTCGAGGTGATCGACTCCGCGGAGGGTGAACAGCAGTTCCGGCTTTTCGTCGAGCCGAGCCCCCACGCCGTAGAGGACGGCCGCCAGGTGCTTGCACATGTCGGCCCAGTCCGGGCAGGAGCAGTCCATCTCGATCTCGCCGGGTGATGGGAACAGCCCTCCCTTTTTGCGGGTGACGACCTCCATCACGTGGTTCGAAATCCCCCCTTTCAGCAGCTCGACGACCGATGCGATCTGGCCGGCGCACGCCTGTCGAATGTCCTTCCACGTCTCGGCCGCGAGCGGCTTCACGTCGATCTTCAGCGTGTAGACCGACGACCCGCACACCTTGGCGTCGATCCGCCCCGGCTTCAGCTGCAGATCGATGACCGATCCGTTGCGGACGTAGGCGCGACCGCGCGGCAGGCGCGACGCGAAGTCGCTGAACGATTCCAGGTGATCGCACCACGCCTTGCCCCAGAACGTCGTCGCGATCTTGGTCCCCGTAAGCACGACGGGCGAGAGCGCCTCGCCGCCCTTCGCGCACTTTTCGCTCTCCCGCTTGGCCTTCGCTCGGCGGGCGGCCGCGCTGACGTACGGTTTGTACCACCATCCCATGGTTGCGGCTCCTGATTCGAGACCTCAATCGACCGACGCCTTATTTACATCGAGCGCGACAAAGCTGAGAAGTTCGTTGGTCCCCATTTCGGTCAGCATCCGTTCCGCGCCGCCTTCCAGCAGGTCGCGCGAGAGGCTGGTTTTCTCGGTGATCAGCGCGTCGATGCGCTCCTCCACAGTACCGCGGCAGATGAATTTGTGAACCAGCACGTTCCGCTTCTGGCCGATTCGGAACGCGCGGTCGGTCGCCTGGTTCTCGACAGCCGGGTTCCACCACCGGTCGAAGTGGATCACTTGCGAGGCGGCCGTCAGGTTCAGCCCCGTGCCGCCCGCCTTGAGCGACAGGATGAAGTAGGGCGGCCCATCGTCGTGCTGGAACGCCTCGACCATCTCCCGCCGCTTGGGGACCGGCGTCCCCCCGTGCAGGACAAGCCCCGGCCGCCCGAACACGCCGTGAAGGAACGCATCCAGCGCGTCGGTGATTTCGCGGAACTGCGTGAAGACGAGCACGCGCTCCTGCCTGCTCGACAGCTCGTCGCAAAGCTCGCCCAACCGCAGGAATTTCCCGCTCCGGGACGATTCGTAGCCTCCGTCCCCGAGCCACTGCGACGGGTGATTGCAAATCTGCTTGAGCCGCATCAGGAACGCGAGGACGATGCCGCGGCGCTGGATGCCGTCAACCGCCTTCAACTGCTCCGCCAGTTCCCTGACAGACTGCTCGTAGAGGGCCGCCTGGGGCTTGGTCAGGCCGCAGAAGGTCTTGACTTCGGTCTTGTCGGGCAGGTCGGAGATGATTCGCTTGTCGGTCTTCAGTCGGCGCAGGATGTACGGCCGCACCAGCGTCCGCAGCGGGCCGTAGGCGGCCGCCCCTTCACGGGCCAGCGACTTGCTGAACCGACTGAATGCTCTGGCCGATCCAAGCAGGCCCGGGTTCAGGAAGTCAAAAAGCGACCAGAGGTCCGAGAGCCGGTTTTCGACCGGCGTCCCCGTCAGCGCCACACGTCCCTGCGCCTGGAGCGCCTTGACCGCCTTCGCCTGCCGCGTCCCCGAATTCTTGATCGCCTGCGCCTCGTCGAGCACCACCAGGCCCCACTGCCGCGCGCGGAGCTCGTCCACTCGGGCCAGCATCCCGTAGGTGGTAATCACCAGGTCGGGCTGTTTTGTTTGAACAGTCGGCCCGCCCGCGGGCGGCTTCGGTTCCGACGGATGCTCAACCACGACCGAGAGCGACGGTGCGAACCGGGCGATCTCACTCCGCCAGTTGGCGATGAGCGATGCGGGCACGACGAGCAGGCTCGGCGCTTTATTTGCCGGTGCGTCGGCGTCGGCTTCGCCCGACTCCTGTTTGTGCAGCAGCAGGGCGATCAACTGGATCGTCTTCCCCAGGCCCATGTCATCGGCGAGGCAAGCGCCAAGGCCCAGGCGAGTCATGAAACGGAGCCAGTTCACGCCCACCTGTTGATAGGGCCGCAATTCGGCCCGAAGCGACTTTGGGGCGGCGGCGTGAAGGCGCTCGGGGCTCCGAAGGTCGGACAGCGTCCGGTCGAGCCATTCCCCCGGCTTGAGCCCGGTCCATGCGCGAAGCTGTTCCTCGGCCGCCGGATTGGCCGCTTCTTCGAGGGTCGCCCCGGCAAGAAGGCGCATTCCCTCGAAGAACGAAATGCCGCCGTGCCGCGCGTCCCGCTCAACCTTCTTCCAGTGGGCCAGGGCGGCCGAGAGTTGATCGGCATCGACTTCGACCCACCGGCCCCGCAGCCGCACCAGGCCGTGGGACGCCCCCAGAAGCTCCTGGAGCTCCTGCTCGGTCAGTGGCTCGCCTTCCAGCGTGACGTCGGCCTTGAAGTCGAGCAGCGCATCGACGCCGAGCGTGCTCTTGGCGGCGTCGCCGATCTTGACGCTGACCATCGGGCGCGGCGGCCGCGATGATTTCCACCAGTCCGGCACGCGGACGATCAGGCCGCTCGCCTCCATCGCCGGCACGTTCTGGAGGAATCGGTACGCCTGTTTGGGGGTAAGGGCGGTCGCCCGATAGACGCCGCCATCCGCCACCTGATCGCGAACCCAATCCGACGTCTCGGCCGCTTGCTGAATCGGCGTCAACAGCGACAGCAACGCCGCTCGGTTCTTCGCCCCCGCGTACTCCTGAAGCGCCCGCGAAAGGGGCAGGTGTTGCAGCGCCCCTGGGCCGACAACCGATGGGCGTACGTCGCCATGAAGGCGAAAGGGTACTGCTCGTCACGCTTATTCTCCGCCAGATGAAAGGTCACGCGGCCGACCATCCGCCAGAGCGGGTTCTTGGCCCGCAGGTATGCCCCGGCCGGCTCCGGCCCGGCGGCGATTTCGTCCCGAACGTGCTCATCCAGCTCCTTCCACCACTGGGCGAGGGCATCGGCGTTGATGTACTCCGACCCCTTGAGCGGTGGCGCCTGTTGGGCCAGCGCCGCAAGCTCCGGCTCGGGCGGGGCGATCGGCTCGATGGTTTGCGCCGACTCAAGGCCCGGCGTGTGGGAGAGGCGGGTCAGGTAGGCCTGGGCGACACTCCGTGCGAAGGCGAAAGCGGCGGGGAGGGTGGTGCGCAGCTCGGACGTCGCCAGCAACAGCAGCCCGGCGGACGCACTCGCGCCGAACGCCTTGCGGATCCGGTCCGCCACCGCATCGGGAAGTGGCTCAGACTCGTCACCGCCAGACGCCTCAATGACGGGGCGGCCGGTGGGGCTTACTGCAAGATTGATCGACATGGTGCTGGGCCGTTGTGCCTGAACGCTCGCCGGTTCGGGAGATTAGGGATGATAGGGCGACACGCTCCCGAAGAGAGCACCGCCACACCAGATGGCCCAAGGGGCCGGACAAGGATCACGACGACCGTCGGAACCGACTGATCAGCTCGCTCGCCGCGTTAAGAAGCTGGTTGATCACCTCCGGGCTGGGGACTGGCAGTCGGAGGTAAGGTTCGGCCGTTACCGGGTCCTTTTGAATGAGCGGCGCGACCGAGCGTGCCGCCTGACCGGCCGCGATGTCGCCGTTGCCATCGGAGTGCGCGGTTATCTGCTGAAGGAACGACAGGCCCGTTTGAAGCAACCCCGCCCACGGATTGTCCGTCGATGGGAAAGGAAGCGCGGGGGCCTGGCGCGGCGCCGCTTCGCCGACGTCGGGCGCCAGCGCTGGTGGCTGCTCGGGCTGGCCGCCCTGGCCATCGGCCGCGGCCGGCGCCACGACGAGCGAAGTGACGTCCGCGGCGGCCTCGGGCAAGGGCTTTGATTCGGGCACGGGCCCGGATTTGGGCAAGGCGACCCGCTCCGGCGATAGTTCCGGTTCCGGCGACGGCTCGGGCGGCGGCGCGGCCGGGATGCGGGTCGTCGCCTTCTCGACCGTTTCCATGAACCGTGTCAGGCGGCTGCCGCCGAGGAAGACTTCTTTCTCGCCGCCGTCCAACGCGCCGGTGAACAACGACTTCTTGAACTTAAGGACCGACAGCATCCCCTCTTCGATCGTCCCCTGCGATACGAAGTTGAACACCTGCACCGGCCTTTTCTGACCCATTCGATGGACGCGGCCGATCCGCTGCTCCAGGACGGCGGGGTTCCACGGCAGGTCCATGTTCACCACCACCGACGCGTGCTGGAGGTTCAGCCCCACGCCCCCCGCGTCGGTCGAAAGAAAGACCCGGCACGCCGGATCATCGCGGAAGCGGTCCACCAACGCCTTGCGACGCACGCCCGGCACGCCGCCGTGAAAGAAGACGTGCCCGATCCCGCGCGCCGAAAGCCGCCGCTGGATCAGTTCGTGCGTTCGCGCCCATTGGCTGAAGACGACGACTTTCGCATCCGGCCCCTCCAGCACCTCGCCCAGCAGCGTCGCCAGCTCGTCCGCCTTGGGCCCGAAGTCGGTTTCCTGGTCGAGCAGGTAGGTGCTGTTGCAGCTCATCCGCATGTTCTGAAGCCCGATCATCAGCTTGCGCTGGTCCGACTCGCGCAGGAACTTCATCCGTCGCCACCGCGCGACGATCAGGGCGACCAGTTCGCGGTTCTCGTCATGGTGCCGCATCTGCTCTGGCGTCATCGGGAAAAAGAAGTGCTTGTCGATCCGCTCCGGCAACTGGGAGAGGACCTCAGCCTTGCGGCGGCGGATCAGGATCGGCTGGAGCGTCTTCCCGATCGTGTCGAGGTTCCGATAGCCGATCACCTTGCCGAACTCGTCGAGGATCTGATGCTCGGCGAGGAAGCGGAACGTCGGCCCCAGGCGATGGGCATCCACGAACTCCACGATCGACCCGAGCTCTTCCAGCCGGTTCTCCAGCGGCGTGCCGGTCAGGACGATGGCGAAGGGAGAGACCACCCGCTTCACGGTCATCGCCGCGCGGGTCTTCCAGTTCTTGATCCGCTGCGCCTCGTCCAGGATCACCAGGTCGGGCGACCAGCCGGTGATCAGGTCCAGATCGCGGTGGACCGTGTCATAGTTGGTGATCTTGAAGAACGTCTCGGTCTGAAACAGCTCCTGCCGACGCGCCCGCAGCCCGTTGATCACCGTCGCCGACAGGTCCGTGAATCGGGAGATCTCCCGTTCCCATTGGTGCTTTAACGACGTCGGGCAAATGATCAGCGCCCGGCTGACGCCCAGGTGCGCCGACATGAGCTTCGCCGATGCGATCGCCTGGATCGTCTTGCCGAGGCCCATCTCGTCGCCGATCAGGCACCGGCCCGCCCGCGCGGCGAAAAGAACCCCTTCCCGCTGGTAGTCATACAGCTCCGCGTTGACGAGCTTCTCGAACCCGCGACTGCGAACCCCGTCGGGGAACGCCCGATCCACGCGCGCCTGCCGGTCCGTCGCGTCGCGCACCTCGGCGACGAAGGAGAGAACGTCGTCCTCGCAACGCACTTCATGGTCAAAGCGGGACAGTTCGGCGATGAACTTCTGGAAGCGGCCGATCGATTCCGGGCGAAGGGCGCCCCTTGATCGAAATAATCGGCCGCTAGCGATGCCAACGCCGGCGGGCATTGGCTCCCGGCCAGGAAGCGGACCTCCCGCTGCGCCCCGTATCGCAGCACGACCTCGCTATACGGCGGCCGATAGGGTTCGCGAAGTCGCTGGCGATTCTCGCGCACGCGGGACAGCCGCGCCAGGGTGAATTCGATGTGCTTGCACGTCCCCAGCGTGTTGGTGCTGAAATCGCGGCAGGCGCAGTAATTGTCGCCCACTGAGCCGCCTCGGATCACGACCCGATAGGTGCCGCGGCTCGTCGGGTTATGGACGCGAAACTGGGAGAAGACCGGGTCGTCCCCCTGGTTCACCAGCTTAAACTTCTGCTCGCGGCCGAACTGGCGGCGCAACGCCGTCTGCCATTCCTCCAGCGTCATGTTCGCGGGCTTGTGCTGGCGGGAGAGCGGAGGCTTCTTGGCCTTCCGCCGCTTCTTCTTCTGGCCGGCCTTCTGAGGTTTTGTGGCGGTGAGCGGCATAGGCGAAGCACTCCAAACGAGTCGGCATGTTCGTACCCGCGCCAGGCGCGAGGGCAGCGCGGCCGAGTCCCGGCGCTCCTTTTATCGCGAGCGTCGGCCCGCACTACAAGGCTTGCGCCGCCCACAGCCGTGTGGCGAGCGTTTTTTCGGTCCTACCCCGCCGAGACGCAGGCGGCGGTTCATGACGCGGCCGCGTCATGCGGCGCGGTGAAGCACGCTCTACGTTGCGACCCTCCACATTGCGACCCGGTTTGCGTGCGGCGTCCCGGTCGGTATAACCGGCTGCCCAGCGCCTGCGGGAGCGTTGCTCCCCGGCGGCCGGTGTTCACCTCTTATCGCTACGCGATGACTTCTATGAACAAGACCCTACTCGGTGTCGCTCTTCTGATCGGTGCCTCCACGCTTGCCGGCCCGGCGATGGCCGCGGACGCGCCGCCCGCGTCGCGCCCCGTGCGGCCGGCGCCCCGGCGCGCGACCCCGCCACGCCGGGTTTTGTCGCCGCTAAGGAACTGCCTGATGGCTCGGTCCCCCCGGCCGACGCGGACGGCAACTTCATCATCGGCCCCACCCATCCGAAGGCGCCGGAGATGACGCCGAAGGAAGGCGTCCCGCAAGGGGCGATCACGACGCTGGTCATGAAGTCGGCCGACAGCAAGATCTACCCCGGCATCGCTCGGGAGCCGAACACCTTCGGCACGCCCGACCCGAAAGACCCGGCGAACCTCAATGTCACCACCAGCCACCCGGCGCCGTATACGCGGAAGGTGACCGTCTACGTGCCCAAGCAGTATGTCGCGGGGACCGTCGCCCCGTTCATCGTCGGGGCGGACGGGCCGGATAAGGCGCTGTTCACCGCGCTGGACAGCCTGATCGCCGAGAAACGCGTGCCGGTCATGATCGCGATCTCGATCAGCAACGGGAGCGGCGACGCCCAGGGGAGCGAGCGCGGGCTGGAATATGACACCATGTCCGGCCTGTACGCCGAGTTCGTCGAGAAGGAAGTGCTTCCGCTCGTGGAGTCGCAGTGCAACGTGAAGCTGACTAAAGACCCGGAAGGCCGCGCTACGATGGGCACCAGCTCCGGCGGCTCGTGCGCGTTGATTATGGCGTGGTATCACAACGACCTGTATCACCGCGTGCTCACCTATTCCGGGACGTACGTGAATCAGCAGTGGCCGCACAACGCGGAGACGCCCGGCGGCGCCTGGGAGTTCCACGAGCACCTGATCCCCAACAGCCCCGTCAAGCCGATCCGCCTTTGGCTCGAAGTCGGCGACAAGGACCTGCTCAACCCCAACGTGATGCGCGACAATATGCACGACTGGGTCGTCGCGAATGAGAAGATGGCCAAGGTCCTGGCGGAGAAGGGTTACCACTACCAGTTCGTCTTTGCCCGCAACGCCCGCCACGGGGATGGCCCGACGAAGCAGCAGACCCTGCCTGAAGCTTTGGAATACGTCTGGAAAGGCTATCCGATCGACGGAGCGAACACCGCGGCGCCGAAGGAGCCCACGAAATAAAGCGGGCGAGGCCGGGCCGATGGCACGCGAGAGCCCGTGATGGGCTTCCTTCCCCGTCGGCTTCGGCTCTTCCGTCCGCCCTTGGCGTTCCTGCCTTGGCGCACCTGGCGTCTTAACTCTCGTTTGTCTTCGGCCGGAGGACTGAACGCCAAGACGCCAAGGACGCCAAGGAAAGAGCGCCAACGAATGCGAAGATGCGGCGAAGCGAAAGTTTCCATCCGGTTTTGCGCCCACCCCGGCAACAGCCACACCTGTCAGGTCGGCGTCGCGATTCGACCTGACGGCCGTCATCGACGCGCGTTTATACTGCCACGATGGGCGAGCGGGCACGGAAACCATCTGTCGGAAGCATCCGCGTCGGCATCAGCGGGTGGACGTACGCGCCCTGGCGGGGCACGTTCTATCCGAAGAAACTGGCCCACAAGAACGAGCTCGCTTACGCCGCGGCGACGCTGCCGAGCATCGAGATCAACGGGACGTTCTACGGGCTGCAGCGGCCCAAGAGCTTCGCCGCCTGGCACGCGCAGACGCCGCCCGGCTTCGTCTTCTCGGTTAAAGCGCCGCGGTTCATCACCCACATCCGCCGTCTGCGCGAGGTGGAGACGCCAATCGCCAACTTCCTCCTCTCCGGCGTCTTGCGGCTCAATGAAAAGCTGGGCCCGATCCTGTGGCAGTTCCCGCCGAACTTTCAGTTCGACCCTCCCCGGTTCGAGACCTTCCTGGCGCAACTCCCGCGCTCCACTGCCGAAGCGGCCCGGATGGAGACGCGTTGCGACGCCCGGATGAAGGGCCGGACGTGGGCCCAGGTGGATCGCGATCGCCCGATGCGGCATGCGGTTGAAATCCGCCACGAGAGCTTCGCTACGGCGGCCTTCATCAAGCTCCTCCGAAAGCACCGAGTCGCGCTCGTCACAGCCGACGCGGCCGGTGCGTGGCCGTCGCTGCACGACGTAACGGCCGACTTTGTCTATGCGCGCCTTCACGGAGCCGAACAGCTCTATGCGAGCGGCTATACCGACGCCGCTTTGGATGATTGGGCGGCGAAGGTCCGAGCTTGGTCCACCGGCCGCGACGCGCCGGCCGGCGACCGCGTCGGGCCTCCGGCGGCAAAGCGAGCCAGACGGGACGTCCACGTCTATTTTGACAACGATGTGAAAGTTCGCTCCCCCTTCGATGCGGCTCGGCTTGCCACGCGCCTGGGCCTTCGCGACAGCCCGCTGGAGGAGGGCGGCCGCCCAGCAGTGGGCGAAACCCCCCGCGTGAGCTGGCCCGCTGTTTCTCCCTCGGCGCGATCAAGCTGAGACCGTCTCGGACGGTCGGTAGGCGCCACAGATAAAGCGACAACTGTAGGGACCGCACTGCGGTCCGTCACGAGACGGTGAACGTAATTAACGCCGTGTCACCCTACCGGCGGAGCACGCGACCCGTGGACCGCGTTGCGCACTCGACCGGAGAGATCGGCCGTCGATGCGCGGAGTGAACCATTAGTAAACGGAATGGCCCAAGCTCGTGATCTTGCCGTTATGAACGGTTGCGCGCCAACTCTCTGTCGTCGCCATCTGCCAGGTGAAGGTCTCGCCCTCTCCTGACGGCTCAATCGAATCAGGATGGCCAAGGACGACGATCGCTTGTTCAATCGTCATCCCTTCCACAAGACGCCGGTCGAGCATCGCGCGGCGGATAGGGGCTGGGGTCTCCGGGTGCCCGACGATGTAACGCGCGGCGGCCGGCAGGCTGTAGACGAAGCGGCTTCCCGCACCACCGCCGATGCATTCCCAGCGCGTCCCCTTCAGATCCCGCAGCTCCATCCGCGCGCGATTGACGGCGGCCGCCGTCCGGAAATAGAGGACAAGCTTGACGATGACGCCGTCCTGAAGGTCGAACCCGATCACGTCCGCCGACCCCTGCCCCCACGAGAACCAGGGGGCATCAAGCTCGTCGATGATGCGGACCACCGGTCGCTCGCCGTCGGGTCGCGCCGCGCGGTCGGCGGGTTGCTCGATTTCGATCTTCCGCGTCATCCGAAGCTCGAGCAGCTTGGCGCTGGCCTTGGAGCTGTAGAGCCGCTTCCCCAGCCCTTCCGGCGGGCCCAGGAGGAGTTGCTCCGCCAACTCCAGTTCCCCGGCGTCCTTCCGCGGCGGGGCGGCCGCCGCATTCTTCTCGAACGTGACGGGCGGCAGGGGCGTGCCGTCCGTCGCCTTGCGATCGATCCCCGGCGCCGCGGCCGTACCGGCCGCCGGCATCGTCGCCGGCGTGGCAAAGCTGGCCGCAGTACCGAACGCTGTCACGGCTACCACGCCCAGGAACATCAACGCCGATCGATTCGAAAACAACTGACCGATCATTGGCGCACCCTCGGGTAAGGGTCACGGAACACAACCGCCAGACGCGGCCGCCAAGTTGTGCAAAGCGAGCAGCCTTGCCGCCGCTGACGACGTTGCGAGTCTATCCATCCGCATCGATCCGGCCACACCGCCCGCGGTTTAAGTGCAAGTTCGGCGATCGTTCCGGGACGGCTCATCCCCGGCCGCGGCCGGTGCCGGCAAGCACCTGGCGAACCCAGTCGCTTGTTGCCCAATCGACGACCGACTTGCCTCTCGCGTCCTTCACCGCCAGGTCGGCGTTCCGCTCCAACATCAGTTCGATGATCCGCCGCTGCGCGGCCTTGGCCGGTGGGTCGCCCGTTCCACCCCGGCCCGTGTTTTGAACGGCGAGGTGAAACGGCGTCGCCCCGGACTGATTCGCGGCCGCGTGGTCCGCGCCGGCGTCCAGAAGGCACTCCACTGCCGCCGCACACCGGGTGCGGACCGCTCGATGGAGCGCTGTCGCACCGTTCTTGTCCGCCGCGTGGAGGTCCGCGCCACCACTCAGGAGGCAGCGGATTGTCTCGACCTGTCGCGACTCATCGAATAACGGGCCTTGCGGAGCGCCGTCGGCCGCGTAATGCAAGGGGCGACCGAAACGGTGGTTGCGAGCGACGTTCGGGTCGGCGCCGGCCGCGATAAGCGTTCGGGTGATCGCCACCCGATGCCCCGCGGCGGCCAGGTGCAGCGCTGAATCATTCGCGTACAGCCAGTGAAGGATCCTGGTTTCGTACAGCCTGGCATTTTCGATCAGGGCGGTTGCCAGAGAGGGCGCCCGCTTCAGGAGGCGCCGGGCAGAGTCATCGTCGTCGTCAAGGATCGCTAGAAGCAGCTTTTCCAGTTCGCTCTTTTCCGTCGCGTGCTGCCCACGCTTTGGTTCCCGGGACTTCACATTCCACCTCGATCTTTCTCGCGGCCGACGGGCGACCCGAGTGCCATCGTATCAACCGAGCCTCCCGTGGAACGGGAAACGATTCGCTTGACATCGCACGGCCGCCGAATGTATTAAACCTAATAGTTAATTAACCATCAGGTAAGAGATGCAGGACCCGATCGGCCAGACATTCGCGGCGCTTGCCGACCCGACGCGGCGTGCGATTGTCGCGCGGCTGGCCCGGGGGGAGGCAAATGTCTCCGCCCTGGCCGAGCCATTCCTGAGCGAGATGAGCCTTCCGGCGGTCACGAAGCACCTGAAGGTGCTCGAGAGGGCCGGCCTCGTGACGAAGAAGCGTGACGCGCAGACGCGCGTGTGCAGTCTTAACGCCGACGCGATCAAGGAAGTGGCTGACTGGGTCGAGCAATACCGCGCTTTCTGGGAGGAAAGCTTGGATCGGCTGGATGCCTACTTGAAAACCGTTACCGCGAAATCGAAAGGGCGTAAACATGGCGGCGATAGCTAAGTCGAACGAGATTCGAATCGTACGGGTCTACGACGCTCCCCTTGAAGTGGTCTGGAGCGCATGGGTCGAGCCGGAACAGGTGGCGCACTGGTGGGGCCTGCGCGGGTTCACCCTGACCACGCACCGCCATGACCTGCGGACCGGCGGCCACTGGGACTACACGATGCATGGCCCCGATGGCACGGACTACCCGAACAAGACGCGATACCTTCAGGTCGAAAAAGGGTCGAAGCTGGTCTACGACCACGGCGGTAACGACGAACGCGCGCCCCTCTTTCGCGTCACGGCCCTGTTCACGGAACTTCACGGCAAGACGCAGTTGGACATGACCATGGCCCTGGCCACGCCCGAGGCGGCCGCCGAAACCCGAAAGTTCATTAAGAAGGTCGGGGGCGAATCGACCTGGGACCGCCTGGCCGAATACCTGGAGAAGGGGACACGCGGCGGCGAGGTCTTTGTAATCAACCGAAGCTTCGATGCGCCGATCGAGGAGGTGTTCCAGATGTGGGTCGATCCGATGCACGTCTCCCGATGGCTTCCGCCAACCGGGGCGACGATGCGGTTCATCCGCGCCGACATACGCCCCGGCGGCGGCACGTTCTACACGATGACCAACGCCGGCGGGACGACGATGTACGGCCGGGCCAAGTACCTTGAGGTCCGGCGCCCGGATCGCCTCGTCTACACCCAGCAGTTCTGCGACGAGCACGAGAAGCTCACGCCGCCCCCGTTCGCGCCGACGTTCCCGTTGACGATGCTCACCCAGGTGCGGTTGACGGAGGAAGGGCCCGGCCGCACCCGCGTGACGATCACCTGGGCGCCGCACGGCGAGCCCAGCCAGGAGCAGATCGACACGTTCACCAAGCTGCGAGGCAGCATGACTCAAGGGTGGACCGGCTCGCTCGACAAGCTGGAAGAGGCCCTGCCAGCCGACGACGGCGTTGTGCGATAGTCGCTTCAAGGGCCCGAGCGCGAACCCTCAAAGAATGATGATGAAGGAAGGGCGAAACCGCATGCCGATCCGCAGGGCGGTTTCCCTCGTCACCCATTCAACTGTTCTGAAGGTTTAGCGCTTCGGGGCTTTGCTTCCGCGCTCGCTCAACTGGCGATCATCTCTGTCAACTGTTTGGTCGCAATGCCAATTGGCCGATCAAGGGGGACGCCGGCGCAGGTCAGGAGCGTGCCGAGCAGGTCACCCTGGTTGCCCGAGACGTCCGGGAGGAAGCGGCCGGTCTTGAGCGCGCCGCCGCCCTTGCCGGCAATGACGAACGGCAGGTGTTCCCGTTTGTGCTTGTTGCCGTCCTCAAGGCCGGACCCCCACATCATGATGCAGTTGTCCAGCAGCGTCCCTTCACCTTCGCGCAGGCTGTGCAGGCGCTGGACCATGTACGCGAACTGCGCGACGTTGAACGTGTTGATCTTGGCGACCTTGTCCAACTTGGTCGCTTCAAAATTGTGATGGGTGACGGAATGGTGTTCGTCGGGGAACCCCAGTTCCGGATAGGAAACGCCGTTGGGCGTCGATCCGATGTAGGTGCTCACCCTCGTGAGGTCCGTCTGGAAGGCCAGGACGTTGAGGTCGCACATCACCCGCATGTAATCGCTGCGCTTATCCCCCTCGGGCATCTTGATTTCGATCGGCGCGGAGTCGCTGAAGGCTCGGCTGGCGGTGCGAACGCCGGCCGCGGCCTTGGCGGCGTCAATCTGGCGAAGCTGGATCGCGGCGATGCGCCGTTCGACCGACCGAACGCTGTCGAGGTATTCGTCGAGCTTGCGCTGGTCCGAGGCGGTGAGCGTCCCGCGGAGGTCCTTCGCGCCGCCCAGGACCAGGTCGAGCATCGAGCGATCGAGGGCATCGGCCGCGGTCGTCGCGCTTCCCGCCTGGCTTTTCTCGCGGCACTGGAACAGCCGCTTCAAGACGGTTCGCGGGTTGATTTCCGCCGGCAGGGGCTGCGTCGGCCCGCGAAAGCTGCAATGCGAGTAATAGGCTTCGTTGAGGCCGTCCTGATTCTCCTTGTGCGTTTGCGGCATCGTCGCCAGTTCCAGCGACGGCAGCGGCGTCAAGGCGCCGACGTAGTTGGCGGCGATCTGATCGGCCGAGATGGCAATATTGACGGTATCTCGCTTGTCGGCGTCCGGCAGGGTGGCGGTGAGCCAGGTCGAGAGTTCCAGCGCGTGGGCGCTCCATTGAATGGGGCGTTCGGCACGCCGCTGATGCCCTTCATCAACAGGCATTGATCGAGTACCGGACGCAACGGTTCGAGGATTGGCGGCGGCGCTGAAAGGAAGGTGGAGGGGTCAGTCGGCCAGAACCGCTCCATGATGACGCCGTGGGGCATGTACATGAACCCCAGGCGAACGGGCGGCTTGTAGGCCGCTCCCTTTGGCTGTTCCGCCCATCCCATCGTCTCCATCAACGGCAACGCAAGGGCGACGCCGATGCCCCGCAGGCAGGTCCGACGGCTGATCAGCAGGTTATTTCGCATGGGCTGCGTCTCCGAAATCCACTGCGCGACGATCGAGAAGTGAATCCCAGGTCGCGGTCCTAACCTCAAGTGTCAGCATGCAATACCCGCTGGCGTTGGCGGCGTTGGGGGAGGGGTGCATGGTCTTCAAGTCCCCCTATCAATACTGCAGCGCTGGTTGGCGGCAAGCCCTTACGAACAAGCCAAATCCGAAGCACGAAGAACTAAGGAAACCCGAACAAAGCAAAGCGGAAATCGACTCCTCGTTCCGCGTACGCTTGCATTGGTTTTCTTTCATTTCGTCTTGGTCATTCCTTCGGATTTCGTGCTTCGGATTTTGACTTTTTCGTTACGCCGCGATTCGCGAGGTAGCGCTGTAGTGTTGGAAGAGAATTGATGCTCTCGAATCAGGGAAGTGCCCCGTGGCCCCGGCGGTTCACTCCCTCTCCCATGAGCACATGGGAGAATGGACACAGGCGAACCTGAGGTGTTCAATCGGGCCCAACTATCCATGGAAGCGGGTCGGCGTGAGGGTCGTTTTGCGAGCCGCGCACTCAGGGTTGCTTAGATTTAGCCACTTCTATCTGGCTGGTTAGGCGTCGATGGGTGAACGGGTAGCTGGTCACAACGCCGACCACAAGCGTCTGCATCCGATTGCCGTCCTTGGCGACGGCGCCCGAAAGCTGATCGACCACCATCTCGTCATACCCTTCCAACTGACGGCCCAGGGCATAGGCGAGCATCTTCCCGCTCAGATTTCGGCAGAAGTCATCCGTGCGGCCGGCGATGATCCTCTTGAGTTCTTTCGGCGTGCTGAAACGGTTTACACCGGGCAACTCTCCCGTGGCGTCGATCGCGCCGCCCGAATCGTCATGGTCGCGCCAGCGGCCGATCGCGTCGAAGTTCTCCAGCCCGAAGCCGATCGGATCGAGCACTTTATGGCAATTGGCGCAAACCGGGTCGGACCGGTGCAACTCCGTGCGTTGACGCAGCGTCAGCGTCGAGACCTTCCGCTGGTCCTGCTTCTCCAGCGCCGGCACATTAGCCGGCGGCGGCGGGACGTGCTCACCCAGCACCTGCTCGAGGACCCATACGCCCCGGTTGACCGGGCTCGTGCGGTTGGGGAAGGAACTCATCGCCAGGATGCCGGGCATGGTCAGGATGCCCCCGCGGTTGGCGTCGCCCAGCTTTACCTTTCGCATCTTCGGGCCGGTGATCTTGCTCTGCATCCCGTAGATCGGCGCCAGCGTGCCATTGAGGAACGTGTAATCGCTGTCGATGAAGCTCGCGAGGCTGCGGTTCTCACGCAAAACGCTTTCGAAGAGCATGCGCGCTTCGTCGTACATCGACGTGCGAAGGTCGGCGTTCATCTGTGGGAACTTCGTCCCGTCAAAGGTCTTGCCCGCAAGCTTGTCGAGGCCGAGCCACTGCGCCGAACCCGTCAAACAGCGCCCGGGAGCGCGGGTCGGCGATCAGGCGGCGGGCCTGCGCGGCGACCACGACCGGGTCGTGCAGCTTTCCGGCGTCGGCCAACGCCGAAAGTTCCGCATCGGGCATCGTCTCCCATAACAGGTAGGAAAGGCGCGAGGCGAGTTGGTAGTCGTCCAGCGCGACGATGCCTCCGCTCGCGTTCGTGTCGGCGGCGTTATCAGCGGCCCCGGGCGTGATGAACAGGAACTGCGGTGACACCAGAGTCGCCTTCAGCATGAGGCGCAACGCCTCGGGGTACGGTTTACCCTGGTCGGCCGCCAGATCGAAGACCCGCATCAGGACGTCAACCTCCGCTTCCGATGGCGGCCGCCGGTAGGCGAGGCGGGCAAGCGACCGCGCCACCTTCCGCGCCGCCCCCTTGCGGTCGCCCTTGGGGCCCGGGTCGAGCCCGAACAAACGTTGCTGAACGGCGGTAGGCGGAGCGCCCGGCGGCGCGAGGACACGACTCAGCACCTCGTTCGCCACGACGAGGTATTGCTCCATCAGGAGCGGCGAAAGAGAATTGGTGTACCCTGCGCCGAACACCTCGTCCGGCAGGTCATGCGACACCCGCGGATCGACGCCGAACAGATCATGGAGGGTGTTGCCGTATTCGACCCGGCTCAATCGGCGAATGACGAACTGGCCAGGGTCTTTAGGGCTCAGGCGTTTCAGCCCGGCGATCCAGTCGAGCATGGCCTTGCGCTCCTGCTCGCTCGGCTGCTTCTCCTCATCTTCCGGCGGCATGTCGTGCGTCTTGATCTGCGCCGAGGCTCGTTTCCACACCGCCCGGAAAGCCTGCGAGCCCGGGTTCTTCAGCGCGCTTTGAAACGTCACGCCCCCCTTCTGCTTCTTCCCGCTGTGACATGCGGCGCAGTAGGTCGTGATGAACGGGGCGACCTGGCTCTTGAAGGCCTTCATCGCCTCGGCGCGCGCCGCGGCCAATTCGACGTCGTCGCCGCCATCCGCCCCCAGCGCGGCGGAGGATGCGGCCAAAGCGACCCCGCACATCAGCAGCGCAACCCGTCGCGTAAAAAATCCGTTCATCGGCAACGTATCTCGTCAAAGGTGCGGAAGCGGGCCCCAGCCAGCAGTACGTCAACGTGCTGCCGGGTGTTTAAGAAGATCCGTCCGCTCATTCGCCGCTGGGAAGGGCTTTTGCGTCGGGTTGGGGTGTGCGGTAGCGCCAGGTTTCGGGAGGGACAGGGGGTGCCTGCCGGGCCGGTCAGCAGCGGCCAGCGAGCCCGCCACAGATTTCATCAAGCTCAGCCTCTATCGACGTCCACCCATAGGATTAACACTACAGCGCTATTTCGTCACTGGAGCACGAAGAACGTCGAAATCCGAAGCACGAAATCCGAACGAATGAAAAATCGGAAAAGAAGAAACGGAATCAAGCGAGAGCGTCAATTTCCGCTTTGCCTTTGTTTGAAGTGCCTTGAGGTTTCGTGCTTCGGATTTTCTGATTCGGGAAGGCTTGATCGCCGAATCAGCGTTGTAGTGTTCAGGCACCTTTCTATCCGCACGTTCGGACGGGTCGTGCAAGCGAGAAATTCCTCACTTTACGGTGTGAGCGCCTGTGCCGTTTCTCACCTATCAGGGAGTGTCTTTTTACAGAAAAGGGGACCCATCGGGAAATGTCGCATTCAGAACACCAGTTGAACTCTTGTCGGACTTCTGCGATGAAACCAGAGATTTGTTAAACTTCGCGTTTGTTCAAGCCATTGATTAAACCCGAGATCATCTTGGCGATCTCCTCCAGATGAAACTTCAGGCTGGAATGATCGGTGTCAGAGATGAACCCGCGCCGTCGGGCGACTTCAATCAGCGGAACGCATTCCTGGACCGATCCACGAGCAATGGTGAAAAAGTTTTTCCGATCGGGCTTGGTGAACCGGCCATTGCCCTCGGCGAGGTTAGTTGCAACGGACAGTGCGGCGCGGTTGAGTTGGTTGACCAGGAAGTAATAACCCCGAGGAAAGTTCTCGGTGTAGGAAGCAATCGTGTCGGCGAAATCTACGGCCTTCTGATAGACCTGAAGATTTTCGAACATGAAAGCCATCGGTCGTTACCAAGCAGATTCGCCGTTTCACGAGGAGCAGGAGAAACAGTTGAGCAGGAGACCGCAGTGGGAGCGGTCCGAGTTGAATCATCTTTCTGGTCTACCGCTCGCCTGTTCTACTTCTCCACTGCTCTATTCGCGGTAGCGAATCGGGGCGACAAGATTTGAACTTGCGACCTCTAGACCCCCAGTCTAGCGCTCTAACCAAGCTGAGCTACGCCCCGTGCGTGCTTCTGCCGATGGACGCGGCGGTGGCCTACGTTCATGCCGGCGGGCAAGCTTATCGCCCGCACTGGCCGCGGTCAAATGGAGGCTCGCCTTGGCTTTGGGCTGTCGGCTGCTGTGCCCAGTCGCCTGAAATGTTGCACCGGAGCAGGCTGCACGCGATATTCGCCCGGTTGACCGATTTCCTGGGCACGTCTCCGAGCGGGAGGAGTTGATATGGATGATTTATCGAGCGTTGAGGACGATCTTGAGAGCTGCCACAAAGCCCTCGTCAAGTGCATGAAAGACGCCCACAACAATGTGACCAAGAAACAGAAGTGCATCTTCGATGCGATCCGATGCCATCTGGTCGCGGCCGAGAAGCTCGGGGGGCTGACCAAAGACCTTTGCGCGCCGATGCCGCGCCGGAATCGAACGCGACCGGGGACGGTACTCAAGGCTGAACGGGGCTCTGCGATTCGTGGCGGCCGCCGGTGGCGGGCGGCCGTAGCGAGTGGGTCGCCATGGTCGGGGTTGTGAATCCGATGCCGTAAGAGTCGGCCGCCAGGGCGATCAGGCCCAGGTCGTACGGCTTGGGGAATGTCGCGAGCGTCGCGTCCACGGCGGCCTGGGCAGCTTCGCCCGCTTCGAGGCGGAGGTAGCATCGCATCGCCGCCAGGTGCCGGATGATCTCCTCGCCGTGGCCAGTGCAGCAGACCGCGCCGTGGATGCCCGCGATCGCTCCCGCGCCGAACAGGGGGGAGTCGCCCACGCGGCCGGGGAGCATCAGGCTTGTGCCGCCGGTGCTGCATGCGACCGCAAAACGGCCATGGGTGTCGCGGGCGACCGCGCCAACTGTCCCGCTCATCCCCTTGCCGCGCCACCGCTGTTCCGTGGGGCGCAGCTCGCCCGTCGCGAGCCGACGCATGGCGTCCTGGTGAACGTTGATCGCATCGGGCGTCGTGCAGTCGTGCGCGGGGAAGCCGCGGTCGCGGGCGAAGCGGGTCGCACCCTCGCCGCAGAGCATGACGTGGGGGCTATCCATCACCAGCCGCGCGACGCGGATTGGGTTGCGGGTACCGGCCAGGCACGCGACCGACCCGATGCGGCCGTCGCTGGTGGCGACAATCGCATCCTGCTCGATGCCGCCGTCCATCCGAAGGTAAGAGCCTGTGCCGGCGTCGAAGCGGGGGTCATCTTCCAGAACGGCGGCCGCCTCGACGACGGCGCGAAGGGCGGCGTCCAGACCGCCTTCGGCCAGGGCCTCGGCGCCGCGACGGCAGGCGGCCTCGCATCCATCGGAGAACTCATTTGGCGAGCCGGCGCCACCGTGCGTCAGGATGTGCCACATAGGCAGGGCCGCCCGGTTCAGAATTCGAGGAACGTGTAGCCGAGGGTATCGCCCCGGACGACGCCGATCCGCACCTTGCCGCTCTCGGGGAGCCGGCGGATGAGCGTGCCGAAGTCCTTCAGGTTGTTCACCCGATAGCGGCCGAGTTGCACGATCACGTCCCCCGGCTCGATGCCGGCCTTCGCGCCGACGCTCCCCTTGGCGACTTCGGAGACGAACAGGCCGTCCTCCGTCTGCACGTGATACTTCTCGGCCATGATCGGGGTCATGGGCTCGACAGTCAGCCCCAGCTTGCCGCGGGATTCGACGACCGCGTCCGGGGCGGGAACGGCCGCGACGTCGTAATGGGCTTCCTTGCCGTCCACGAATCGGAGCGTGATCCGCTTTTGCTCGGGCCGTATATTCAAGAGCATCGCGTACGCATCGATCAGGTCGATCGGCTTGCGGCCGTCGATCGTTTCGATCGCGGGCGGAAGGTTCTTGGCGCTCAAATGGACCGTCGTCCGGACGCCGGCGGGTGGCGTGAGCACCCGATGCTCCATCAGGCGGATGGGGATGTTGACCTTCGTCGCGGTCGCCGGGTTCATCAGGTCGGGGATGAGGTCGCGCAGGCGGTTGACCTGGATCGAAAAGCCGATGTTCTGGGCGTCGCCCCGGATGGCGGTATTGATGCCGATCACCTGGCCGTACGCGTTCAGGAGCGGCCCGCCCGAGTTGCCGGGGTTGATGGCGGCGTCGGTCTGGATCAGGTCCTTGAGCGTTGAATGGCCGGCATTGTCCTTCAAGTCGCGATGAACCGCCGAGACGATGCCCGTGCTCACGCTATGGCTGTACCCCAATGGGTTGCCGACGGCGATGACGGGCTCGCCGATCATCAGGTCGCTGCTGTCGCCCAGCTCGAGGGCCGGGAGCGGCTCGTCGCTGTTGATCTTCAGGATCGCCAGGTCAGCGTCGGCGTCCGAGCTGATCAGGTCGGCGGGGAGCTTGCGGCCGTCACTCAGTTCAACCGTGATCTGCCGGGCGCGATCGATTACGTGATTGTTGGTCACGACATACCCGTCGCGGTGTACGATGAACCCGCTTCCGAGGGAATTGGCCGGAAGCCGGACGACATCCTGGCGATCGAAGAACTGGAAGAACGGGTCATCGCCGAACGGCGATTGGTGCCGTTCCACGATCTTCGTCGTCGAGATGTAGACCACGGCATCTTTGGTCTTCTCGACCACTTCGACGGTTACGGTCCGGCGCAGGTTGATGGCCGAATCGCGAATGTCCGGGGCGGCCGCCGGTCGATCCAGCACGCGCTGCGCGGCGACCGCTCCGGCCGACGGGCTCGCCGTCGCCGGAGGCTCGGCCTTTTGGGTAGCGCCAAGCTGCTGAAGGTCCTTGCCGGCGGCGGCGGGTGCCAGGATGACGAGTGTCGCCACCGCGACGAACGCCGCACTGCGCGTCAGCAGCCCAAGGGCGGTCGGGAGCGAGGGTACATCAGGCATAGGTTTCTCCGAACACACCGATACTTGCTCAAAGACGCCCCGCCGGCGTTGCCGCGACCAGGAAGTAAGACGCCCGTATCGCCAGCCGGTGATTGTTACGCTCACCGGGACCGGCGTCTACAATCAACATCGGGCGACCATTCGCGGCGGAGCGACCATTTTACCGAGGGAGTTTGGTCATGTCTTTTACTCTACGGATTGGCCAGACGGCGCCAGAATTCCGGCTCCCGGGCGTGGATGGTGAGGAATACGCGCTTGCCAGTTTCGAGAACGCCGCCGCGCTGGTGATCGGCTTCACCTGTAACCACTGTCCGTATGTCATCGGCAGCGAAGACCGGATCATCGCACTGGCTGCTCGCTACTCCGGCCGCGGTGTGAGGCTGGCCTGCATCAATTCAAACGAGACGGAGAACCATCCGACCGATTCGTTCGACGCCATGGTGGAGCGGGCGAAGGCAAAGGGGTTCCCGTTCCCATACCTTCGCGACGATTCGCAGGATGTTGCCAGGGCGTATGGTGCGTTGCGGACTCCGCACTTCTATTTGTTTTCGAGATCGGCGGGCGGGCGATGGGAGCTGGCGTATACCGGCCGCCTCGACGACAGCCCGCGCACGGCGGGCAGGGAGACGACGCACGAGCTGGCCGACGCGGTCGATGCCGTTCTGGCCGGCCGCACACCGGCGGTTCAGGTCACGAACCCGATCGGCTGCAACGTGAAGTGGAAGGGGAAACCCCAGAAATGGATGCCGCCGGAGGCGTGCGATTCCACGTGAGGCGGAACTAGAGGAACGTCGGAATCGGGTGGTGATCGGCCGGAGGCGCACGTTCCTCGCCAACTTCTCCGCGCCGCTTGACATTTTCATCAACTCTCCCAAGCTACGCAGCGCCCGGGGCTGGCGGATTCGATTCTTCGAGGCACGGCCCCAATCAACTCGAACACCGACCGATCAGCGGAGGAACTTCATGCCCGTCAGGTACGGCATCATTGGCTGCGGGGCGATCGCCCAGCGTCGTCACATCCCCGAGTGCGTCGCCAATCCCGACTCCCACCTTGCGGCCCTTGCCGACCCCTCGCCTGGCCGCGCCGAAGCGATCGCCAAGGCCTACGGCGGGACGGCCAAGACCTACGAGGACTACAAGGAGTTGCTCAAGGACCCCGCCGTCGATGCCGTCGTCGTCGCAGGGCCCAACAGCCTTCACGCGTCGCAGAGCATCGAAGCCCTCAACGCAGGGAAGCACGTCCTGGTCGAAAAGCCAATGGCGACGACTCGCGAAGATGCCAAGGCGATGATCGCGGCCTCCGAGAAAACCGGCAAGTACCTGATGATCGGCCTCAATCAGCGGCTGATGCCCCCGCACATGAAGGCCAAGCAACTGCTGACCGACAACCGGCTCGGCAAAATCCTCGCCTTCCGCACCGCGTTCCAGCACCCCGGCCCCGAAGGGTGGAGCGTGGATGCCGCCAAGAGCTGGTTCTTCAAGAAGGGCCAGGCGTTCATGGGCGTCACGGGCGACCTCGGCGTGCATAAGGCCGACCTGCTCCGCTGGCTGCTCGGGCAGGAGTTCGTCGAGGTCGGCGCCATCCTGTCCACCCTCGACAAGCGCGACCAGGAAGGGAACCCGATCGACCTGGACGACAACGCCTACCTGACCCTCAAGACCGATAAGGGCGTCATCGGCAGCATGATCCTCTCCTGGACGAATTACGGCCCGGAAGAGAACTACACGATCCTCTATTGCGAGAAGGGCGTGCTGTCACTTGGGATCGACCCGACCTACGGCGTCGTGATCGACTATCGCAATGGCGAGAAGGAACTGCACAAGGTGGGCGAGATCTCGACCAACACCCGCCAGGTGGCAAGCGGGGTGATCGACTCATTCACCAAGTCGATCCTGACCGGAACACTCCCTTTAATCAACGGGATCGAAGGGTATCGCTCGCTCGACGTGATCCTGTCGGCGATGGAGGCCGCCAAGTCCGGCCGCACGGTCAAGATCGGCGCTGCTTAAGAGAAAGCCCGACGCGAATTTATCGAGTTTCACGGGCGCTCTCTTCAGAAGAGGGCGCCCGTTGTCGTCTGCTGCTTCCTCGTACCATCCCCACGCTGGAGTGGCGTCAGCAGCCTTTTGTATACCCCACGGCATTCCAATGGCGACAGTTGCTCGAATGGGCTGTTCGCACCGCAAGTAGCTCATCCCTACTATTTCGCCCGGTGCTCTTGGACCCAGGCGGCCGTCGCTTCGAAGGCCTCGGGCATGAGGAAGTGGCCGCAGTCGTACCAGAGCTGCCGCTTCGGCTCGGGCGCGGCGGCGTAGAGGCGGTTCGCCCAGTCCTGCCGGACAATGACATCCGTTTTCCCGTTCACCATCAGCAGCGGGCGGCCGGCGAAATGGGCAATCGCCAGTCGCGGGTCGGTCGCGGCGATCTTGGGGATCAGCAGCGACGGAGCGGGCAGCTCGATCGCGCCGCCGACCATCAGCACCATTGATTTCACCCGCGCATCGAGCGGCCCGACCACGGCGCTGACCCACGACCCCATCGAGTAACCCACGAGGGTGACGCCGGAACGCGTATCCAGATCCTCACGCGCCTCGGCGATATCGATCAACTGCCGGACATCATTCACCATTCGACGGGCAAGCGGGAACGTTTTTTCCGTCGGCGAAAAGTTCAGCAGGGCCAGCGGGTTCCCCGGCCGCTCGCCGTGATAGGGCAGGTCGAGCGCCAGCGTCGCGAACCCGCGCTTCGACAGTGCCGGCCCCACCTGGGCACAGACCTGGGCCTTGTTGCTCGTCAGGCCGTGTACCGCGATCACCACCGGGAGCCGGCCGAGGCTGCCGTGCGGCCGACACAGCAATGCCGGCACCACTTCGCCGTCGGCGTCACGAAACGTCAGGCGCACGACGTCCAAGGGCCCGACCTCAACCGACTTGGCGCTGCCACGGTCCACCGGATCGGGCGGCGAGGCGGGAAGCCGCTCCGGCCAATCCATCCAGCTTGCCTGGGCGGCGGTCGGCGTCGATTCCTCGACAACCAGCTTTTCGGGTCGTTTGAAGGAGTAGAGCGCGCCGTCCCAAAGATCGTTTGGCGTTGAGTCGGCCGCCGCGTTCGACGCGGGACCGGCGGCCGCGTCGGCGCCAGGAACGGTCGAGGCCAAGATCATCCCTAACAGTGCGGTGGGGGCCGGGCGATTCATACTGGGTGTTACGTCACAATATGCCTAAGGGTTGAGCCGATTTTGAGGCATCGTTAGTCGAGCAAGCGGCCGCGAGGCGACAAGCCCGCAGAGGCCGCCACCGCCTTCAGCCGACCAGGCGGTTTTGCTTTTGCCGATGTGGGCTTTCGGACCTATCGTCGGACGTCGATCGATCTTCCCGCCAGAGAATGATTCTCCTGATCGTCTGACGATGATAAGGCGGGGCCTTTGGTCCTTGGGCTGACGCGGCGAACGCCGACGTCCGGGGATGAAGTGCCCCAACTGCGGCAATGAGCGCAGGAGTTTTCTTCAGGCCGAAGCCGCCGTCTGGTTTGGATGTTGTTTCAGGAACGCCGCGATGACCCGATTGAATCCCGCATCTCCAGCCGACGACCCGGAAGAGCCTTCGCCCGGGAGCAACGGGGCCCCGGCAGTGGCCCTCGCCGACGCCAACGAATTGCCGCGTGGGGCTTGGCCCAAGCCCACGCGGCCAGTCGCTCCGCCAGCGGCGGCGGCGCCGGCCGTACCGGCGGCCGTCGGACCGGCCGGCGCGGCCAAACTAGATCGCCGCTACGTGACGGCCGCCTTGATGCTGGTGATGGTGCTGGCGTCGATGGAGCAGACCATCACCAGCACGGCGATGCCGACGATCATCGGCGATCTGCACGGGCTGGAGCATTACTCTTGGGTGGCGTCGATCTATCTGCTCGCCTGTACGGTAAGCATGCCGCTGTACGGCCGCCTTGCCGATGCCCTCGGCCGCAAGCGCGTGGTGATTGGGGCGATCGGGCTGTTCCTGGTCGGGTCACTCCTGGCCGGTTTTTCTCGAAGCATGCCGCAGTTGATCGCCTCGCGCGGGCTTCAAGGGCTGGGGGCTGGCGGCATCATGCCGGTGGTGTTGACGATTCTCGGGGACATTTTCACCCTTCAGGAGCGCGCCCGGATCCAGGGGTTCTTCAGCGCGGTCTGGGGGACGGCGTCGCTGGCCGGGCCGCAGGTGGGGGCGATGCTCGTGAAGGGGCTCGGCTGGCAGGCGGTCTTCTTTATCAATTTTCCGCTGGCGGTGCTCGGCCTGGCGGTGCTGAGCTGGAAGTACCACGATCTGGAGAAGCCGCACTCGACGGATCTGGACCTTCCGGGCGCCGCGACGCTGGCCGGCGCCTGCACGGCCGTGCTGGCGCTGATGTCGCGGTTGGGGCCGGGAGGGTGGTCGGTGCCGGTCTGTATCGTCCTGGCGGCGCTCTCGGTGGTTCTGATTTTCGCCTTCATCCTGTTGGAGCGACGGGCGGCGAACCCAATCATGCCGCCGTGGCTTTTGACGCACCGGTGGATCGGTCCGTCGCTCATTGGCAGCATGCTGCTGGGGGTCGGCTTTTTGAGTCTGGATACCTATGTGCCGCTCTATATCCAGGGCGGCCGCGGCGGCGACGCGTCTGGCGCCGCCCGCGTCGTCACGCCGGTGATGCTGACCTGGGCTTTATCGGGGATCGTGGCGGCGCCGTTGGTGCTGCGATGGGGTTTTCGACGATTGGCGGGGGTCGGCTCGATGATCGTCCTGGTGGGTTTCGTCGGGTTGGTCCTTTGCGCGATGTTGAACGCTTCGCCATGGGTGCTGACCGGGGTCCTGGCGATCACCGGTCTGGGGTTTGGCCCGGCGTCGATGAGTTTCCTGCTCGCCGCCCAGAATGCGGTCGAGTGGCAGCAGCGGGGCGTGGTGACCAGCGCGGTGCAGTTCTACCGGACGATTGGCGGTGCGGTCGGCATCGGCGTCCTGGGCGGGATGTTCAACGGCTTGACGCATCGCGACATGGTTCGCCTGGCGAATGAAGGGGCGACCCCGGCCAAGCTGCTCGACCCCAAGTTCCGGGTGACGCTGTCGCCGGAGGTGATCCACGCCGTCGAGCGCATGATCTGCGGCGGCCTGCTCTGGGTCTTCATCGCCATGCTTTTGTTCGCCGTCGCTCAGGTCTTCGTGACGCTGCTGATCCCGGCAAAAAAAGCCGACCACAAAATATCCCGCGCCGAGCCGCTGGAAGCCCTGGGCGGTTAACACTACAGCGCTGATTCGGCGATCGAGCCTTCCCAAATCCGAAAATCCGAAGCACGCAATCTCAAGGAACTCCAAACAAAGGCAAAGCGGAAATCAATGCGTCCACCCACACAAAAAGGGGTCTGGAGGTATTTCTCCCTGCGCGGAATAACTCTGGCGGTCGCAACTTTTGCGCACGGCCGGCGTCGGACTGTCGTTCTTTCTTGTGTCCAAGCCATGAAGGTCGCAATCCGGGAGCGGCGTGAATGAAACCGAACGGGCCGAACGGCGAGCCGCCGTGGCCGGTGACGAACCGCGTCGTCGATGGCTGGCGGCGGCCGGGCCGCCCGAAACGCCGCGATTGGCCAGACAGCGAGGCGGCCCTTTGACGACTTCCGACTTGCCAGCATTACGCCCGGCGACGACTGCCGAGGCGCCGTCCGAACCTTCCGACGGGTTGCCCGCGCCGCTCGACGTCGAGCGGGAGTTCGTCCTTCTCGGCCAGAAGGGCGATCGCGTCGCGTTCGAGCAGTTGGTGCGCAGGACGGCGCGGCTGGTCTACAGCCGGCTTTACCTTGAAACCGGCGACCCGCACACCGCGGAAGACCTGACCCAGGAGACCTACCTCGTCGCCTGGAAGAACCTTCACCAGATGACCGAGGCGAGCGGCTTTCGGCCGTGGCTCTTCTCGATCGCCCGAACGGTGGCGATCGACGCCGGCCGCCGGGCCGGGCGCAAGAAACGCGGGCCGGCCGGGGCGCGGGCGGCGGGCGAGCAGGCCCTGGGCCTGGTCGCGGACGCCGGCCCTTCGCCGCCCGATCTCGCCGAACTGGCGGAAGAGCGTGCCCGCGTGCTCGACCTGCTCCGCATGATGCCCGAGGCCTATCGGGAGCCACTGATGCTCCGATACCTCGGCGGGGCGGATTACGACGAGATCGGCAGGCAACTCGGGCTGACCAACGGGTCGCTCCGCGGGCTGCTGAACCGAGGCATGTCCAAGCTTCGCGAGATGCTGCGGCCGCAAGACGAATGACCATCGGCTCGCTTCCGACTTCCCTGCGTCGATGAATCCCTGACGCGCAAATATCCCCATCAGGTGCGAACATGACTCTTTCCTCCGACCCTGAAACGCCGCACGTTATCGACCTGATCGAAGCCTTCCTCGCCGGCGGCCTGACGGCTGCCGAGCGGGCCGCGTTTCAAGTGCATGTGGCCGCGTGCCGGGCCTGCTCTGCCCTGCTTGAAGAGGCGCGACGGGCGGATGCGGCGCTCTCCTTGCTCTTTGCCGCCGGGCGGCCCGACGCCGATTTTGAAGAGGCGCTGGTCGGCCGCTTGCGCGATGCGTCGCCGAAAGGCATGTCCCAGGCCCGTCGCCGTCGGCTCCGCTCGATCACCGCGGCGACAGCGTACGTCCGCCGCGGTGTCGCGGCCGGCGGCTCGATGGTGGACCCCGCCGTCTGGCGATTCGCTCGCGGGCTGGCGGCCATCGTGCTGCTGGGAGCGATTGGGATGGTGGGGAGCGTGGCGTTGAACAGCTCCATACTGACCCATGCCGGACGACCGTCGGCTCTGCTTGATGAGCTGGGGACGCGGCTTCAGCTTGGGTATCTCGCGCCTGACCGAGCGACGAACAATCCGCGTCAAATCGGTCTTGGCATTCTGATGTCTTCAAACGAGGAAGCGCGGGATGGAAAGGAGCGTCCGGAATCCTACGGCGTGAGAGCCGGCCCGCCGACGCGCGTCGAGCCGACAGGGGTGAAGAATTCGGTAACGGTCCCCGATGGAGGGACACTTCTTCTGGGAGGGCAAGCGTTGGAATCGACCAATCGAGGCGACGGTGGGCGGCTCGCCTCGCCTTCAGAACTTGCGCGCGGCTCTATCGCCCTGATCCGGCAGCCGCACGGGTCCGCGGCACCGACAGAGTCCGATGGCAGGGCCGCTTTCAAAGAGGCCATGCAAGACTCGGCGCCCGACCGGGGGCGGCCCGGCGGTGGAACATCTCTTGCAGGTGGGCGCACGCTCCATTCGGAGGCCGAAGTTGAACAGCGTGGCGAATCGCTCGGGCGCGGCGTGCGATCGAAGGGCGTCGAGGGGCAGCAAGGGTCCCGGGCAACCCCCTACGGCCGACCGGGCGCGGGGGTAGGCGGCGGGGGCGCGGCGGGCGGCGGGGGTGGCGGCTGGGGCGAGGGCGGAAAGAAGGAGCTGTCGGACGGGTCGATGAAGGCGCCGCAGGAGCTCAAGGGCGAGGCGCCGGTCGTTTCTGGCGGCAGTGGTGGCGCGGCGCCGCCCCCGCCCGCGGAGCAGCCGCCGGTCCCCGGCGCGCTGACCAAGGCGGACGACATTGGCCTCAAGAACGCCTATGGGTACAGCGTGAACGGGGTTGCTGCGCCGACGAACGCGACCGGTACGACCTCGTTCGGAGGCGGTACGTTGAGCATTGAGGGCGTTAGCACGCTCAAGGGGAACGTCGTCGCGAGCAACGCGCAGACGACCCCGCTGGGCGTCGAGAGGTCAGCCGCCGCCGTTCTTGGGACGTCGGCGGGGTCAAGCCACGGCGCCACCGGGGGGTTGGCGGCCGCGAACAATGATGGCGTCACGATCGATCTCAACGGTGCCTCGGCCTATTACAAAACCGTGGTGGGCAACGGTGAGGCGCGGGATCAGGCGGAGCGACTGAGCGAGTCGGCCGCGGGCTCGGAGTCTCGGCGAAAGCCGGGCCTGATCGCCCTGGCGAAGCCCGACTTGGTCGATGGGGATCAGATCAAATTGAAGATGGAAGTTGCCGCGGCCGGGGACGGGGCGAAGGATAGACCCGCCGCACCGTTGGCTCAGACGGACAGTGCCGCGCCCCTCGCCGGGCCAGCGGCGCAGGCCGCGCCCGAAGCCAAGCCGGAAGCGGCCGCACCAGCCGAAAGCAAGTTGCCCGCGCTGCGGGAGGCGAGCCCGTCGAACGAGCCGCCCAAGCCCGGCCAATCGAGCCCCGACCCCGCCTTGCAGCCGGGCCCCGGCGCGACGCCGCCGCCCGCCGGCACACCCCCGGCGGATGCGGCCGCCGGACGTGAGAAGCCGTCGGCTCTGGCCCCGGTCCCGCAAGATTCGCCGCCGGGCCCGGCAACGCCTAAAGCCGCCGAATTCGCAGATGCACTCGTTTTTACCTCGCCCAGGCCAAGGGAGGCGACAGCCCGCCCGGCCTCGGCCGCCCGGTGGCGGACCCGGCGCCCGCACCCGGCGTCGTCCCGTCTCCATCGACTGGCGTTCCGGCGCCCACCGGCGTTCCCCCGATCGGCGCGGCGGCCGCGGCGAAGAACGGGGCCGAGCTCGGGGTGGCCAAGCGGCAGATCATCCGCAACGGCGATCTGAACTTCGAGGTGGACTCCTTCGACAGCTCCATGCTCCAGATCACCAAGATCGCGGCCGAGGAAGGGGGCTACGTCTCGACGACCGATTCCGAAAAGCTCCCCAACGGCAAGGTGAAGGGGACGGTCATCGTCCGCTGCCCGCCCGACCGGTTGGATACGCTCGTGCTGAAGCTTCGGGGCATCGGCGACCTGAAGAGCCAGAAGATCGCCGCCCAGGACATCACCAAGCAGTACACCGACATCGAGAGCCAGCTCCGCGCCGGCCGGGCGATGGAGGAGCGGCTTCTGGCGGTCATCAAGGACGGCAAGGGGCAGATCAAGGACCTGCTTGAGGCCGAAAAGCAGCTCGGCGTTTGGCGCGAAAAAATCGAAGGTCTTGAAGGGGAGATCCGTTACTACAACAACCTCGTCTCCCTCTCGACGCTGAACGTCACGCTCTTCGAACGCGACATCAAGACGCCCTTCGCCACCAGCCAGACCGAAACCGTCAGCATGGGGCTAGAGGCCGAGGACGTCGAGAAAGCCCGCTCCGACGCGATCCACGAGATCGAGCAATCCAAGGGGCGGATCATCGAATCGGACCTGAAGAAGGAAGAGGCAAGCCGCCTCTCGGCGACGATCATCGCCGACGTCGCCCCGGACCTGGCCGACCCGCTCATTGAACGCCTCAAGCAGATCGGCAAGGTTGCCCGGCTCGACCGCGAGCGCCGCCAGACCAACCAGGGCGGCTCCGGCACGCCGCCCCCCGGCACCAAGATGGAACGCCAGGATACGCGGCTGCAGATCTCCCTCTACAACCTTGCCGGCATCAACCCGCGCGTCACCAGCAACCTGCACCTGGCGGCGGCCGACGTTGAGAAGGCCTACCAGCAGGTCATCGAACAGGTGAAGGCCGGCGGCGGCACGATCCTGGAGAGCAAGCTCAATCGCCCCAAGGCCGAACAGGTTACGGCGACGCTCGGCTTCACTGTGCCGGCCGACAAGGCCGATCTGCTGTCGGCCGCCATCCGCGCCGGCGTTGAGGTGATGCGGCTCGACGTGGTCGAAAGCACCGAGACGCAGATGGTCACCTCGACCAAGCGCGGGTTCGCGATCTCGATCGATTCGCTCGCCAATGTCGCCCCGCGCGAGACGACGACGTTGCAGATCGCCGCGCGATCGGTGCCCGAGGCGTTCAACAAGCTCCTGGAGGCGGCCCGCGCCGGCGGCGGGCGGATCGTCACCTCGCAGCTCAGCGAGCAGGACGCGAACAACGTCACCGCCACGCTTGCGTTCGACGTTACCCGAGAGAACTGGGCAAAAATCGATGTGGCGCTGCGTGAGGCGGGCCTGGTCGTCACCCGCAACGTCGCCCGATCGGCCGAGACCGAGAGCACGGTTGACAGCAAGGTCGGCCTCCAGGTCACGCTGACGGACGAGGCGCGACTGTCGGCCCGCGAATCGATCCGCCAGCAGGTCGCCACGCGCGGGGTGCCGCAGGCGTTCGAAAAGTTGCTCGACGCCGTTCGGGCGGCCGGGCGCGGGTGGCGCTCTCGAACCTGGCCGATCAGGACAAGCCGTCGGTCGCGGGGCAGTTGCAGCTCACCGTGCCGCGCGAAGCGGCCGTGGCCGTGGAACATGCCCTCGCCGAGGCGGGCGAGACCGTCAGCCGCAACGTCTCCCGATCGGCCGACGCCCAGAACACCGTCGATACGAAGGTCTTCTACGACATCGCCGTCCTCGACGAACGGGGCTTGCAGGCCCGGGAGACGGTCAGCGAGAACGTCGCCGTCCGCGATGTCCCCGCCCGCTATGCGAAGCTGCTGGAGCAGTTGCGGCTCATCGACGCCCAGGTCTACACGTCGCAGCTCAACCAGCAGGACAAGAACGCCGTCTCGGCCACGCTCGATTTCGCGATCCGCCGCGACGGGCCGGCAAGCAAGGATCAGGCGGCCGTCGATAAGGTGCTAAGCGAGGGGGCCGATGTCTTCGGCCGCAACGTCGTCCGCTCGCAGGACGCGGCGAACACGGTTGACACAAAGATCCATATGAGCGTCAACCTCCGGGATGCCGACACGCAGGCCCCGCGCGAGACGATCACCACCGCCGTGGAGGTTGCGAGCGTTGACCAGGCGATGGCCGACGTTGAGGCGGCCGCCGTTGCCGCCGGAGGCCGGGCGACCGATTCGACCCCGATCACCTCTCACGGCGACCATGGCGAAGTCGTCGGCAAACTGATCCTCGACGTCCCCTTGAGGAGCGCGGGCGAGATCCTGAATGCCATCCGCGGGCAGGGGCGCGTGACGATGACGCAGCGGTCGCGGAACGATTCGGCGGCAGAAGGGTCCCTTTCCCGCGCCCGGATCGAAGTGACGGTGGGGACCGGCTCGATCCTGGCCGAAGACGACGGCGTCTGGCCGTCGATTAAGTCGGGCCTGCGGACCAGCGGCTACACGCTGCTGACGGTGATCAAGTGGATCATCGAAGGGCTCTGCATCGTCGGCCCGTTCGTGGTCGCGATCTGGGCGGCGTGGAAGCTGTTCCGCTGGAGCCGCAAGCCGGCGCCGCGCCCCATCGAGCCGCCCCGTCAGTCCCCACCGACCCAACAGCCACCGTCCCAATCGCCACCTTCACAGTCGCCACCGGGGCCGACGCCGATGCCCGCGTAGCGAAGGCAATCCCGTGGCCCGCGATCGAACGACGATCGCGGGCCAGCGACGATCGACGAGCGTCCGGAAATCCCCGCCCGTTTTCATCCTTCACCTTCATCCTTCATCCTTTCCACTTCCGTATAATCCGCCCTAATGAATGGCTACACCCAGAGTATCCAGAACCTGATGCAGGAACTCGCCCGGTTGCCGGGCATTGGCATGCGGTCGGCGGAGCGGATCGCGTTCCATTTGCTCAAGCAGAAGCCTGAAGAAGCGATGAAGCTCGCCGAGGCGATCCGCGACGTGAAGACGCGGATCCGCCATTGTTCCATCTGCTACAACCTGACCGAGGCGGACCCGTGCGGCATCTGCGGCGACGCCGGCCGCGATCAGGGGTTGGTGTGCGTTGTTGAGCAGCCAAAGGATTTGCTGGCGCTGGAGTCGGCGGGGCTCTACAGGGGGGTCTACCACGTCCTGCTCGGCCGCATCGCGCCACTGGAGGGGATCGACCCGGGCGACCTGACGATCGACCCGCTGCTCGAGCGCATCGCGGGCGGAACGATCCGCGAAATCATCATGGGGACCAACCCGACGCTGGAGGGGGACGGGACGGCGCTCCATATCCAGCAGCAGATCGAGAGCCGCTTCCCGCAGGCCCAGGTCACGCGCCTTGCGCGGGGGTTGCCGGCGGGGAGCAGCATTGAGTACGCAAACCGGAACATCCTCGCCGACGCGATCAGCGGGCGTCAGAAGATGTAAAACGCCCCAGCGAGCCGCGACCGTCCACAGACTGTCGAAAACCCTTAACAGTGCCCTCACGACAGCCGTTTTTGAGCGAAAAACGAAGCACTTCTCGGCGTTTTTTGAGTTTTTCGACAGTCTGGTCAGGGAGCGGTCAGGCTGGTTGGCCGCCGGGGCGTCCGTAGGCATCGCGGCGTGACGCGGAGGGGTCGGGGGACCGCTTCCTGACGGGCGCGGCTCGCGGGTGGCCGGCGCGGCGGACGGGCATCAGCCGGCGGTCGAACAGATCAGTCGCCGAGTCCGGCGACTGCCCGCGTCCTGACGGGCGCGGCTCGTTTCATGTGGTCCTTCGAAGGCAGCGGCTTTCAACGCCCAACCCTCTCCTCCGCCGTTAGGCGGAGGAGAGGGGCAACCGTCTCCATCACTTCCCGGTGTACTTGATCCACAGCGGCGACGCCCAGACCATCTCGCCCTCGACCTCGGGCATGTCGGGGATCTGCTCGCCGCGGACGTAGTAGTAGCTGGTCTTCCCGGACTGGGGGTGCGGGTCGGTCCAGTCGAACATCACATCCACCGCGTCGGGCTTGGCGTCGTAGACGACCTGGTCGTCTTTGATGATCACCACGTGGGCGAGCTTCTTCGCGCCGATGAGGTGGACGCTGATCGTCGGGGCGGCCGCCGATTCGAACTCCTCGCCCATGAAGTGATCCACGCTGTTCACGCGGCAGCGGACGTCGGCGATAATGTTGGCCGTCGCCGCGTAGACTCGCCGCTTCTTGATCGCCTCAATGATGTTCTCACGCGTCGGCTCGTTCACCAGCACGTTGGCGAAGCTGATGTGCGTGGAGATGTGGTCCGAGCTCGACTCGAACGCCAGGCGATACCCCTTGAGCAGCGCCAGGTTCACGAACCCCTTGGGCCGATAGCCGCCGAAGCTCTCGGCGGCCGGGGTTGACTTTTTCAGCTCGGCCTCCTTGACGGCGGACCGGGGGGCGTCGGGGCGCTCGTAGTTGTTGCGGTCCCCCTGGTAAATCTCAACCCACGGCTCGACCATCGGGTCGTTGTCGCGCCAGTCGGTCCCCATGTCGGTCGCCGAAGTGTGGGCGGCGCAGACGCCGTTGAAGTGGTGGAGGTATTGGTAGAAAAGCTGGGTATCGGGGGCGGGGCCGGGCGCCTCTTCGGCGCTGAGCGGCAGCCGCGGCAGCGAGCGGATGCCCCGCGTCGCGAAGATGCAGTTGCGATGCCCTTCAGGGTAGACCACCGAGCGCTCGTAGCTGTACATCGGCACGAAGTGGCCGGGGAGAGTGAACATCGTCACGCACTTCTGCGTGGTCCACCACGAGTACTCGCGGCCGTTGCCGTAGTCGTGGTCGCCGTCGCCGATCCAGTCGAAGCTCACCGCGTCGTAGCAATATCGCCACATGTCCAGCAGGCAGCCATCGCCGCCGCCGTCGGGCGACAGCTCGGTGTGACGGTGGAACTCGCCTCGCCAGACACGCAGGTTCTCGCCGTTGAGGTTCACGCGGTAATCGCGGATGGCCGCGATCGCCTGGCGCTCGTCGCGGATGAGCGGGAGCGGCTCGGCCGGCTTCTCGGCGGCGATCGCCTCCAGCTTGGCGGGGGCGACCGCGCCTTCCACCCTGATGCGGGCGGTGAAGAGGTTGTTGTTCGGGTCGGGGCCGGCGGCGCCGTTGCGGGCGTTCGCGTTTCTGCGGTTGGGGTTCCGATTCGCGTTGCGGCCGGGGTTGGCGTTGCCGCCTTCACCGACGATGCCGCCCGCGTCCGCCGGTTTGATGTCGGCGGGCTTGATGTTGTCCACCGGCTTGCTCGGGTCGGCCGGCGGAGCGTTGGGGTCCGGGAGCGACGCGGTGGGGCTGACATCGCCGCGGCCGTCGCCGGAGAAGGCGATCAGCAGGTCATGGTCGGCGGTGGCGGCCAGGGCGGGGCGGTTGTCCAGGATGTTGTTCGAGCGCGGCACCCATTCGGCCGGGCTCCAGTGATCGCCGTTGTAGTAGGTGAGGTACTCGAACCAGACCGAGCCGACGCCGGTCCGCCAGTTGCCGGTCGGCGGGCGGCCGCGGAAGGCCATGAAGACGTGGCCGGCGTCATCCGTCGCCAGCTTGGGGAAGCAGGGGGCCACCTGCACGCGGGCGCATTGGGCCGGCGCACGCCGTTGCGGCTGGGGATGGCGTTCGCAAAGTCGCCGACGGGCTTGGCCCAGGAGCCGTCCACCTTGCGGACCTTCACGCCGATTGAGCGGCCCGACTGATACAGCGGGATGCCCAGCTTCTTCAGCGCGCCGAAATCCTTGCCCCACAGCTCGCCGCTCTGCTCCCAGGCGACCCAAAGCTGGCCGTCGTGGTCATAGGCGAGGCTGGGGCGGACTTCGAAGTTGTTCGTCGCGGCGACCGCGGTGACGTCGCCGAGCTTGCCGTCGGCCGCCCGGGTGCGGAGGTAGACGTCGTAGTCGCCCTTCTCGTAGGTGTCCCAGGCGACGGTCACGTTGCCGTTCTTGTCGGCGGCGATGGACGGGTCCCACTCGTTCGCCTTGAATTCACTGACCCGCGCCGGCTCGCTGAACTTGTCCCCTTCCTGGTGGGCCACAAAGACATGGAACGCCGTCTCGCGCGCTCCCATCCAGGTGACCCAGACGGTCCCTTTGGAGTCGGTCGTGGCGGCGGGAAGGATGTCCGCGCCGGGGGCGTGGGAAATGTTGATCGCGACGCCGGGCTTGAGGTCTGCGGAGATCGGCAGCGCCATCAGGTCCCAGTTGCCGTAGTCGAGATGGGCGTCGGCTTCCAGGTGTTCGGAGTAGAGGAGCCAGAGTTTCCCTGAGCCGTCGATCGTGAGCGACGGGCGGAAGTACTCGTTCTTCCCCTCGGCGACCGCGACGGGCTCTTCCCACTTGCCGTTGCGGCAGGCGCGGACCCACAGCCGCTCGCCGCCGGTTGGCTCCGCGAGGTAGTCGAGGTCCTTCACGTCATGGATGATCCGCACCTCGCCGGTGCTGAGGACGGTCGTCTGCGGCTTGACCGTGTCCGTCCCCAGCCGCTCCCGGTGCGATTGAAAATCCTGCCCGCGCGTGAACGCGAGCCAGGCGACGTAGATCGTTCCGTCCTTGGCGACGGCGGCGGCCGGGTAATCTTCATCGGCCCACGTCGCGGCCAGCGGGGTCACGACCGGCGTCCGCTCGATCTCCAGGTTCCCATCAAGGGCAAGCAGGTTCTTTCCGAACGGGATGTCGGCGAGCTTGAACTTCGATTTGCCGGGGCCGGTGGCGATCTCAATCTCGGTCGCGTCGGTCGCCCCTTCGAGGCGAAGGACGACGCCGTTGTCGGATACGGGGAGCTTCTTGCCGTTGGCGACTTGTTTGCGCTCGGCTTCGGATTGGGCGGGCTGGCCGCGGGTGTGGACCGTCCACCCCTTCGTGCCATCGGCATGATCGCCGGCGGCCCAGTGCCAGCCGCGCATTTCGGTGACGTGGCCCTGCGAGAGGTTAACGGTCCCGCTCCAATCGGTCCCCTCGGCGTCTTTCATGCCGAAGCGGATGCGAAGGCCAATCGCGTCGGCCGGGGCGGAAGGGGTGCGAGCGCTCGGCTCGACGACCGCGCCGGGTGATGCGTCGGCAAGGGCCACCACTTCTTCGGCCGCTTCGTCGGCGGTGGTGATCGCCGGCGTGGTGATGACCGTCGTGGTGGGCACCGGCTCGGCCGCGGGGATAGGCCGGGCGTTCCAGGCGAGCGCGCCGACGGCCGCCATCGCTAGCGATCGCCGGAACAACGGCCATCGGTCCTGTCCAATTGGGGTCATGTTGACCTGCCTTTATCTATGAAATGCGGTTTTAGAACGAGGTAAGCGACGACGCACGTAAAGCCGAGTAATGCGGCCACCGCGGCCCAATGCGGCTTGGTTCGCGGCGGCGCGCCCGGCGCGAGGGCGGCCGCCGGAGAGGCCGCCGCGACGGCGGGGATCATCCGCAATCGGCCCGACGCCGCCTTAGGGATGTCGATCGACGCCGAATCCTGCTCGGTGCCGAGCGTTTCCTCGGCGATCAGGATGCCGCTCTCGGAGCGCCGGGCGTCCTCAATGCTCAGGACTTGGTGGTGGCCGAGGGGCAGCCGATCGACATGGAGCGACCGGACTTCGAGCGATGCCGCACCCGGCGGCGGGGCGGGGTAGTCCAGGTTGATCAGGACGGTGCCGGGGGCTGGGAGCGTGACCGCGAAGCGATTCGGCGGGACGGCCGCATCGTCGTAGGAGAGCGCGAGGAGCGAGTCGCGGGCGCTGCGCATTGCGTCGGCCACGGCGGCGGGGTAGTCGGGCGGCCCGGGAGGGACCCATTGGGAAAGGTCGCGAAAATGGAGCGTGATGGCGGCTCGAACTTCGGTGGGCCCGAGCGTGAGATGAACGGTGCTGACGCTATCGCCGTGGGCGCGAACGGAAGGCACGGCCGCCAGAAGAACAGCGGCGACGAAGAGGGACGAAAACAGGTTCCGGCGTCGTTCCATCGTCGGATCCGCCGCACAGCGCGAAGGCATAAAGTCTCGCCAGGGAACGCCACCCGGTTCGCGGGGCGAGTTTGGACGCGCTCACCCTCCGCCCGTCAGCGATTCGGCGGACCGGGCGGGAGGGACGAGTCGATGGGCGGGGCGGTGGGCCTTCGCCGATGTCCGATCCCGACGAGCCGACCGGCACCGAATCGCCCCGGGCTTCGCGGGCTGATTCCAGCTCCATCTGATGTCGCCGCCGGGCGATCCGGACGGCCTCGCGGCGGCTCATCGGTGTCTGGCTCTGATCGGAACACCCGCCGAGCCACGCGGCCAGCACGATGAGCAACAGGGCGGGCAGGCGAAGGCCGCTGGACGAAATTGACATGCAAACCCTCGGTCATCGGCCCACAGCGACGGTCATTCATGACCAAATCCACCACGCCGCCTCTGACGACGATCGGGCGACGACATTATTGCAAACTCCGATCAAACTTAACGCGAACTGTGACGCGGCCCTCTCTCGATTACTTGTTAAATGATTCCGTTGGGTTGATGCCGGCGGGCGAGGTCGTCGGCGCGCGGAGAAGCTTGGCGCGGAGGTCAACGGCGCTCCAGGGGTTGCCGGTGCGCCGGCGGTGCCGGGTGACGCGGCGCCGCGCGGCAGGTCGGTCTTGGCCCCGGTTGAGCTCGGCATCGGGGGCGTGACAGTGGTCGGGACGGTGAGCGGCGTCGTATCGGTCGGCTGCATCGACGTAGGAGCGGTCGCCGGCTGCGTCATCGCAGGCTGGGTCATGGACGACTGGATCATGGACGACTGAGTCGTTGACGGCTGGGTTGCCGACGGCTCGGTGGCGGCGGCCTCGGGGTACTTCCGACGGATGGTTGGCTTCTCATTGTCGTTGCTTCCACCGCAACCGGCGAGCAGCGACGCGCCGATCACCATCCCCATCGCCGTCTGTTTCAACATGCCGTCTCCTGTCCGCTTTGCTTTCTCAACAGACCTGTGCCCGGTCGGGCCGCATTCGCCATGGACAAGCTAACCAACCCCCGCGCAATTGCAATTGGCGGCAGCCGCCGCGGCGCGCCCGACGCCGAGCCTGCCCCTCGCGGGCCCCGCCCGCGCGGAAGCGACCTCCCGCCGCTCCGCCCCCCGCCGCGACACGAGCCTGCCGAAGAAACGTTTGTCGTCGGAACGGCATCAAACGAGCCGCGCCCGTTAGGAAGCGGGCAGTCGCCGTACGCGGCGACTGAGCTGTTCTTCGGAAGGTTGACGCCCGCCCGCGGCGGGCCCGCTTCCTAACGGGCGCGGCTCGTTGACAGCCGCGCAGCGTCGCGCCTCGCCGGGAGCCGAGCAGGCCCCTCGCGAGCCGCGCCCGTCAGGAAGCGGTCTCAGACCGCTCCGCTCCCCGCCGGGATGCCGACGGACATCCTCCGCCAGCGGGGCGGTCGGTTACAAGCGAAATCGCGGCTGCTAGGTGATGCCATCCGACGTGCCGCCGGTGCCCCCGCCGACGGGCGTTTTGCTTGGTGTGCCCCCAGTCGTTCATCGGGCCACTCTCCGTGTAGTCCCCCACGGCGGCCGCTGCTAAGATGCCGGCCGGCGCGGGGCTTGCAAAAAAGGGCAACGGGAGACGACATGACGGCACGGAACTTCGTCGCGTTTGATCTGGGGGCCGAGAGCGGAAGGGCCGTCGTCGGGCGCCTGGATCAGGGGAAGCTGACGCTGGAAGAAAAGCACCGTTTCCCCAACCCCACCGGGCGGATGAACGGGCATCTCTATTGGAACCTGCTCGGCCAGTGGGAGGAACTGAAAGTCGGCCTGCGGAAGGCGGCGGCCGCCATCGGGCCCGGGGAGCCGATCGCCGGGATCGGCGTCGATACCTGGGGCGTCGATTTCGGCTTCGTCGCCCCCGGAGGCGACATCCTTGGCAACCCCTTCCACTACCGCGACTCGCGGACCGATGGCATGCTGGAACGGGCGGAACAGATCGTCCCCCGCGCCGAAATCTTCGCCGCGACCGGTATCCAGTTCATGGCGATCAACAGCCTGTACCAGTTCAAGGCGATGGTCGCTTCAAAGAGCGCCATCCTCGACGCGGCCGAGACCTTCCTCTTTGTGCCGGACCTCTTCAACTATCTCTTCACCGGCGAGCGCAAGTGCGAGTCGTCAATCGCCTCGACGAGCCAGATGATCGACCCGCGTACCGGCGACTGGGCCTGGCCGCTCCTGGAAAAGCTCGGCCTGCCGACGCGGCTCTTGCCGGCGATTGTCCCCTCCGGCACCACGATCGGCCTGCTTCGCGAGGACGTGGCGGCCGAGTGCGGCGTCGCCCGCATCCCCGTGATCGCCCCCGCCTGCCACGACACCGCCAGCGCCGTGGCGGCCGTACCCGCCGCCCCGACCGCCCCCGGCACCCCCAACGACTGGTGCTACATCAGCTCCGGCACCTGGTCCCTCATGGGGGCCGAAATCCCCAAGCCGCTGATCGACGACAAGGCGCTCCGCTATAACTACACCAACGAAGGGGGCGTCGGCGGGACGATCCGGCTCCTGAAGAACATCATGGGCCTCTGGCTCGTCCAGGAGTGCCGCCGTCACTGGCTGAAGCACGGCATCGACAAAAGCTACGGCGAACTCACCCGCCTCGCCGCCGAGGCCAAGCCGTTCGCGGCCGCCATCGACCCCGACCACAAGCCCTTCGGCCTGCCCGGCGACATGCCGCCGAAAATCGAGCGCTTCTGCCGCCAGACGAGCCAGGCGGCGCCCGCATCAATCGGCGAAACGGTCCGCACCTGCCTCGAAAGCCTTGCCCTCACCTACCGCCGCACGCTCGACGGCCTGGAGGACATCCTCGGCCGGCGGATCGGCACGATCCACATCGTCGGCGGCGGGACCCAGAACGAACTGCTCAACCAGATGACGGCCGACGCCTGCAACCGCCCGGTCGTCGCCGGCCCGGTGGAAGCCACGGCCGCCGGGAACGTGCTGGTCCAGGCGATGGCCACGGGTGACGTCGCGTCACTCCAGGAGGCCCGCGCGATCGTCCGGCGCAGCTTTGATGTGAAGCAATACCAGCCCCGCGACCGCGACGCCTGGGAAGCGGCGTACGGGCGGTACAGGGGCGTGATAGGCAGATAAGGCTTCGGATCAGAGAGGGGGACAGGCTCGTTCAACTCGGTTCAACTGTCGCGCCGTTGGCGGCCGGCTCAGACCGAGGCCCTCCTGGAGTTGGTAATCGCACCCAGTGAAGCATTCGGCCCCCTCAGATTAGTCTCGGGTGATGAGTCCGATCCTGTGCGGTTGTTGGTCGACGACGCCGTAGATGCCAATGATCGGGTTGTATTCGCCGACGTCGATCGCCGCGTCGCCGCCACCGCCGCCGCGGTCAGAGCTCTTGTACGTTTCGGTTGGCACCGGGCCTGTCACCCGAAGCTTGACGAACCTGATCGAGATGCGATCCAGGTTGCCGCCGAAATGACCCTGCGGGGTGTAAGAGACGATCTCTCTCAATGTCCTCAACGGCGGCCGCCCGAGCAGGTGTCGAAAACGAGAAGGCCGACCTCGCCAGGCGCTGCCCGCATCACGATCACTGCCGCTGCAAGCGCCACAGGAGCCCTGCGGCGAGGATCAGGTTGACCACGTCGCCGCTCCAGATCAGGGTCAGGCCCAGGCGCAGGGGGTTGGCGCGGTTCTCGGTCCAGGGGACCGAGTGGCACGTTTGCTGGCCGGAGACGATCAGCGTGATGCAGAGCAGGGCGGGGACGAAGCTGACGGCGAAGGCGGTGAGGAAGTTGCCGCTGCGGAACATCATCCCCAATGCCGCGCCGACCAGGACCAGGATCAGGCAGCTCACGGCGAAGCTGGCGCGGCTGTTGCTTTCGGCGAGGATCCCGTTTGAGAGTACCGTCATCTCCCGCTTCAGGCGGAAGCGCTCGCCGCGGGTCAGGAGGGGCTTCCCCGTCGATTGCACCCGTTCCTGGAAATAGTCGCCGAGGCGGCGGCTCTTCAGTTTGGCCAGCTCGGGCGGCATGGGGACGCTGATCAAGTCGGAGTAGTTTTCGCTGGTCGGCCGCTCCGAGTTGCCGGGGGCGCGCTGGAGGAGTTCGATCGTCACGTCCATGGCCCCGGCGACGAGGTCCGGGCGGACGCGAAGCCGCATCTCGCGGGCGGCTTGTCGGCTCGGCTGGTCGCCGCGCCGCTCGAAGAGGACGGCCGCGGGGATGAAGCCGCTCACGGCCAGTTCGCCCGCGTTCCCTTCGTCGCCGTGGGCCGCGCCTTCAATCGTCGCGGAGACGGCGTCCACGACGGTTAGGGTGACGGTTTCCTTCCCCGACGACAGGACCGCCTGGCGGGTGGGGGAGTTCAGTTGATCCCGCAGGACCTCCAGGAACCGCTGTTCCTGGTCGCGCCTCAGGAAGCCGTCTGTCATCCCGTTGATCTTGCGGCTGGTCTCGGGGTGGTCGAACAGGTCCTTCAGCCGGTCCACCGTCATGAACTTCGGGTCTTCCTTGATCGGCGAGGGGATCTCCAGCGGGCCGAACCGACCGACGCCGATGCCCGCCTGCATCCCACCCCGGAAATCCCGCGGGAACTTCTCGCCCCCCTCCAGGCCCACCTGCACTTCGATCTGATCGTTGGGGAGCTCGTAGATGTTGACCGTCGCCGAGCTGGCGGTCCAGAACTCGCGCGGGAGCTTGAGCCGCTTGTCCCCCTTGCCCGACGTGTCACCCCCGACGGAGCCGAGGCCCGAGTCGCCAGAGTCGGAGGATCGATCCGCGGCGGCCGCCTCGGCGGCGGCGGCCGAAGCGCTGGACCGAGTCGTGGTCGGCTTGCCGCTGTCGCCCGCCTTGGAATAGGTCGCGATCGAGACGTCCTCCAGGACCACCTGTTGGACTCCGCCGGGCTGCTTCTCGCCCCCGTTGGGAAGGTAGGCGCACTGCGCGAAGACGGTCGTCGCTTCCCCAAGCTCGAGCTGGTGCGTCCGCTCGATCCGGTTGGCGATCAGCTTGGCTAGGTTCTCGTAGATGACCTTTTCGGCCTTGAGCGTGTAGATGGGGACGATGAAGCAGAGGAAGACAAGGCTGACGATCGCCACGATCAAACCGAAGACGACGGCCGGGAAGGCCATGCCGAAGAAGGGCCCGAGGCTGATTCCGCCGGCGCGGCAGGCGGTCAGTTCGTTGTCGGCGCTCATGCGGCCGTAGACCACCGTCGTCGCGAACAGCGCCGCCACCGGGAACGAATAGGCCGTCATCGCCGGCGTGAAATAGGAGAGCATCTTGCCTACCTGCCCGGCGTCCAGTCCCTGCTGGGTGAGCGGGCGCAGCAGCCCGCCGAAGCTCATGATCCCCGCCAATGCCCCGCTGGCCATGAAGAAGATGCGGAGTAAATCCTTGAAGATGTACCAGAAGAGCGTCCTGCCCATTAAGCGATCCCTGCCTTGGCGACCCCGTCTGTGTCGTCGGCATCGACCTTGCCGACTCTGTCTGGGTCTGGCGCGGCGGCGTGAGCTGTGCCGGCGGCGTAACCTGAGGTGCCGGAGGCGGCCGAGAGGTGTCGGCCCACCACGGCCGCGAGCCGGCGGATGCCCGGCTCGATGTTTATCATCTCGACCTGCCCGAAGCTAAGTCGCAGGTGATGTACGGCAAGGCACCCATCTTCAGTCGCCTGCATGCAGTAGGCGCCGGGCACGTAGAGGACGCCTTCCTTGACGCAGTCGTCGAAGAAAGCGGCGCCGCGAGAGGTGTTTATCGATTCGGGGAGGGTCACCCAGACATAGAGCCCGCCGTCCGGCCGCGTCCACTCGATCCCGCGGCCGGCCGGCATCCACTGGCGGAGCGCGGCGAGCATCGCGTCGCGCTTAACGCGGTAGGCAGCCTGCAACTCGATGACGTGTCGCTCGTAGCTCCCGTCGCGCAGCGATTCCAGGGCGATATGCTGCGCGAGGTTCGCGGAGCCGAAATCGTGGTTCCCCTTGTGATTGACGACCGCCGACAGCAGGTCGGCCGGGAGCGCCGAATACCCCAGCTTCAGGCCCGGCGCGAACGGCTTGCTGAACGTGTGGCTGATGATCGTGTGAAGGTTTTCCGCGTCGTACGATTTGATCGACCGATGGGCCGGGCCGTCGTAGCGGAGTTCCCGGTAAGCGGCGTCTTCCAGGATCAGAATGCGATGCCGCCGGCTGAAGCGCCGCGCGATCTCCAGCAGCCGGGGGCGGCGCTCGGCCGAAAGCGTGAGGCCGGTCGGGTTCTGGTAATAGCTTGTGCAATAGATGAACTTCACGCGGCCGAGCTGGCCGTCACCCTCCAGCCGCGAAAGGAGCTCGCCGACGGCGTCCACGTCCATCCCCTGGTCGTCCATGGGGACGGTCAGGACCCGAGCGCCGAGGGACGCCAGCGCCTCCGGTGTAGACAAAGTAGCTGGGGTTGGCCGCGATGACGATATCGCCCGGGTCGAGCAGTGCGTCGCCGATGAGGTAGAGCGCCTGCTGAGAGCCGGTGGTCACGACGATCTGCCGGTCTGTCAGGCCCATCGACGACGCCGGCCGCCCTTCGAGGCGCTCCAGATGCTGAAGCAGGCGGAGGCGGAGGTCGGCCAGGCCGTTGGTGGTATCGTATTGCAGCGCCGAGCGGCCGCGGACGGGGTCGGCGAAGATGCGGCGGGTGATCGCGTCGCACTCCGCGATGGGGAGCGAAGCGGTATCGACCAGGCCGGCCGCCAGGTTGATGATGCTCGGGCTCTCCAGCGCCGCGGCGATCAGGAAGCTGATGGGCTGTTCGGTCGTCCGCAGGGACTTGGCCGAAAGCGACAGCCCGAGCGAGGGTTGGCTTGGCGATAATTGCCGCGGCGACGGCTGACTCCGGGCTGCCTGCGACGGCCCGGCAACACCCTCCGCCGACTCGTTCGACATCGTTGATTTCATGGAGTCGTCGGATGCTACCGGCCGAGCCGCCTCGAAGCAAAGGGGGAGGGGGGGAAGAGAAGGATGAAGGATGAAGGTGAAGGATGAAGGAAGAGGAGACGACGCAAAGGATCGAGGATGAGGCGGGCGCGCGCGGGATCGGCGGCGTGCGACGGTTTCTTTCTTCCCTTCATCCTTCACCTTCATCCTTCATCCTTTGTACGCTCGGAGCGCGCGGGATTGGCGGCGTGCGCCGGTTTCTTTCTTCCGTTCATCCTTCACCTTCATCCTTCATCCTTTGTTCGCTCGGCGCGCGGGATTGGCGGCGTGCGCCGGTTTCTTTCTTCCCTTCATCCTTCACCTTCATCCTTCATCCTTTGTTCGCTCGGCGCGCGGGATTGGCGGCGTGCGCCGGTTTCTTTCTTCCCTTCATCCTTCACCTTCGTCCTTCATCCTTTGTTCGCTGGGAGCGCGCGGGATCGGCGGCGTGCGACGGTTTCTCTCTTCCCTTCATCCTTCACCTTCATCCTTCATCCTTCATCCCGATCTCGTCTCCTTCTGTTATCCGGCTCGGTGTGCGGCGTGCGATGTGCCTTGTGGGGAAGGGGGGGAGGCGTTGTGTGGGAGTTGCGAGGCGGCGATGCGGGAGCTGGAGGTCGCCGCGGCGTGCGGGCGGTGTGGCGCGCCGCTGGCCGAAGCGGATGCCCCCTGCCCCTATTGCCGCGGGCGCGGATTGCGGCCGTATCGGGCGGTGCACCGCCTGGGGACGCTCGGCGAGCCGCTTCGGCGATTGATCCATGACATGAAGTACCGCGGCCGCTGGCGCATGGGCGAGGTCCTGGCTGAGCGTCTTTGCGAAAGCCCCGTCACCCGCGACCTGCTGGCCGACGCCGATGTGCTGGTCCCCATGCCCCTGCACTGGTTCCGGCAGGCCGACCGGGGCTACAACCAGGCGGATGTGATCGCCCGCGCGCTGGCGGCCCACGCGTCGCGCGGGCGCGGGAGACGGCTGCCGGTATTGAGCCCGGTGGCCCGGCTGGCGCACACGCCCGCCCAGGCGCACCTCATTTCCCGGCGGGACCGGACCCGTAACGTCCGAGACGCATTCGGGCTCGTCCGCCCAGAGGCGATCGTTGGGAAGCGGGTGCTGGTCATCGACGACGTCCTGACCACCGGCGCGACGCTTCGGGCATTTGCCAAAGCATTGCTGCCGGCGCGGCCGGCCAGCCTGTCGGCGCTGGTCCTGGCGGTGGCCGACCCGCGCAACCGCAATTTCCACCGGGTCTGATGGGCGGCACACCGGCTCGGCGAGTCGCGACGCCGAGCCCTGCCGGACCGAGTGGAATCAGCAGACCGTTTTTAGAATTGACCCTAGGGGGCCCGCAGTTACGATTGCCAACGCATCGAGCGGGCGAAGAGTTCGGTCGACCGGCCGGACGGGCCCGCGGGGAACGCAACTCTAGCAGGAGAGCTCATGAAGATCCGTAAGCCGTTGGCGATCGCCGGCGTGCTCTTGGCTTTTGTCACCGCAACGCAAGCCCAGGCACAGGTCCTTGACCAGGTGCCGGCCGAAGCGTTGGTGGTGCTGAAGGTCAGCAGCCTCTCGAAGCTCAGCGCCAAGGTGGCAAAGTACGCCAAGGGCCTGGGCGTTGACCAGATGCAGCCGGAGTTGAGCGACCCGCTGGGCGCGCTGGAGGAACAAGCTCATCTCAGCAAGGGGATTGATAAGGCGGGCGACCTGGCCATCGCCTACTTCGACCCGGCCGCGTCGGGCGCCGCGGAGGATGATTCGTTCATCGTCGTGATCCCGACCAGCGACTATCAGGCGTTCCTCACCAACTTCAAGAAATCCGAGGCGCAGGGCGAGCTGACCCAGGTCACGCCCGAAGCCGGCGGCAAGGACGTCTTCGTCGCCCATTGGGGCAAGTACGCGGCCGTCAGCGCCTCCAAGGGCCTGCTCGGCAAGAAGCCGACCGGCATCAAGCTCGCCGGCGTCGCCGCCAAGGAATCGGGCTCGAAAGACGCGATCGTTTACGCCAACGTGAAACAGCTTCGGGGCATCCTGCTCCCGCAACTGGAGAAGAGCCGCGCCGACATCCTGAATCAGGTCACCAAAAGCCTGGAAACCGCCGGCGACGCGGCCAAGCCGTACGCCCCGGTCGTCAAGGCGCTGGTCGGACAGGCCCTGAACGTCGCCCAGTCGTTCCTGCGCGACTCGAACGGCGCGACGATCGGGCTGCTGATCGGCGAAGACGGCATCCTCGCCAGCGTCTCGTCCGACTTTGAAGCTGACAGCTACATCGGCAAGATGGCCCTGGGCATGAAGGGGACCGACGCCTCGATGCTCGCCGGACTCCCTAACCGCAAGTACTTCATGTTCGGCGGCAGCGTGAACGATACGGAAGTGGGCGAAAAGGTCTTCAAGGATCTTGTCGGCCCGATCAAGGATGAGCTGGCCAAGGTCGAGCAGGCGAAGGCTTTCGTCCCCGCGCTCGACTCGATGGAGAAGGCCGTCGCCTCGACCAGGGGGAGCGCGGTTGGCATGGTCGCTCCCAAGGGCGCGCTGGGCGCCGAGAGCGTGCTCCAGCAGGTCCAGGTCACCTACGGTGATGCGAAGGCGCTTCATGCCTCCGCCTTGGCCACGATGGAAGCCGTCGGCTCCCTCTACTCGGCGATGCCGCAGCAGAAGGACATGAAGATGGGCTTCGCCGTGAAGCGGGGCGCGAAGACCATCGGCGGCGTCTCGTTCGATACCTTCGAGACGAAGATGGAGATCGGCGACGACAACCCCCAGGCGGCCCAGATCAAGCAGATGATGGGCTTCATCTATGGGCCCAATGGCCAGTCGGGCGTCATTGGCGAGGCGAGCGACAAGGCCGTCCTCACCGTCGCCGGCGGCAATGAGGAGCTGATCGCCGACTCGATCACCTCGGCCAAGGCCGGGACCGACAACCTGGGCGACCTCCCCGCCGTCAAGGGGATCGCCGCACAGCTCCCCAAGATGCGCACCGGCGCGGCCTATGTGGACGTCGGTCAGTTCGTCACGACCGCCGTTGGGTACGCCAAGGGCCTTGGCCTCCCGATCCCGGTCAAGATCCCGCAGAACCTTCCTCCGATCGGCTCGACCTTCGGCACCGAAGAGAGCTCGATCCGGATGGACGTCTACATCCCCAACACGCTGGTTCAGGGCCTCGTGTCGGCCGCGATGCAGGCGCAGCAGCAGATGAAGAACGGCCCCGGCGGCGGCCTCTAAGCCGGCCAGTCGGCCCGTTGGTAAACGCTGAACGCCCGCCGGAGACGTGTGCTCCGGCGGGCGTTCGTTTTTTAAGAGGCCTTCCGCCTCTGGTAGCCGGATGAAGGCGCCTGTCTCATCCTTCCACCTTCATTCCTCTTCTCTATCAGGCGCTGAACATCGTCCGGACTTTTTCCGCGATGTCCTGACTGCGCATGAGGCTTTCGCCGACGAGGACCGCGCCGACCCCGGCGGCCGCCAGTTTGCCGATGTCTTCGGCGGTGTGGATCCCGCTTTCGCTCACCAGGACCGAACGATCCTCCACCAGCTCCGCCAGCCGCAGCGTGTTGCCCAGGTCGGTTTTGAACGTGCGCAAGTCGCGGTTGTTGATGCCGAGCAGGCTGTAAGAGCGGTGGGGGAAGCCGATCACGGCGTCGCGGACCCGCATCAGGTTGTCCAGGTCGTGGACCTCGATCAGCGTGGTCAGGTGAAGCTCGGTGGCGAGGATCTGAAGGTCGATCATCTCAGCCGTCTCAAGGCACTCGGCGATCAGCAGGATCGCATCGGCCCCTGCCGCGCGGGACTCCCAGACCTGATAGGCATCGATCAGGAAATCCTTCCGCAGCACGGGCAGCTTGACGGCGTCGCGCACGGCGTGGATGTACTCCAGTTTTCCCTGGAAATACTTTTCGTCGGTCAGGACGCTCAAGGCGTCGGCGCCGGCGTCGGCATAGGTCCTGGCGATGGCGACCGGGTCAAAGTCCGCCCGGATCACGCCGGCGCTGGGAGAGGCCTTCTTGACCTCGGCGATCAGGTTCACGCGCTTGGCCGTCTTGCGGGTGACGGCGTGAAAGAAGTTCCGCGGGCGGCCGAGCGTCGCGATCGTCTCCTTAAGAGCCTCGATCGGCGCCCGTTCCTTTCGCTCGGCCACTTCCTGCCGCTTGGTCTCAATGATTTGGTCGAGGATGGTACTCATATCAAGATGCGCAGCGCCGGTTTAACGTCCGCGACGGCGACGCCGGCCGCCCCTGGAGTTTAGCACGCTCGCTCCGGCAGTTCCCTCGCTCGGATCAGGCCCGGGAAAGACTCTCCTCCGCGGCCGGCATCGTACGCCGATGTTCCCCTCTGTCGCCGGCCCCGGGTGGCCCGCTCGGTCAACATTCGCGGGACTCGGGCAAAATCTGAACCTGGGAACGCCGACGTCCCCGTCGGCCGCTTACGCCGAGCCGACGAGGACGTCGGCGTTCCCAGGGAGGGCCCGGGTCGCTTCCTGCTCGTGCCGGCCGATGGCGGGAACACGACTGGGTCCAGCGGTTTACCAGGCGGTGAGGCCCGTATCCACTCGGCCGCGGATCGCTTAGAATCCGCAACCCCCGCCGGGTGGCGGCCCTTCAGAATCGACCGGCGGGCCACTGTAGGTTGGATCGATCGAATGTCAATTTCGCACCGGCTATTCCATTTGATCGGCCTCGTCAACCCGGTCGCCCCGACCCCGCTCGCTCCGCCGCCGGCCAGCCCGCTTATGGGGCTGGCGATGAGCGTGGCCGAGATCACCTTTTTCTTCCTCATCGCGCTCGTCGTGGCTTGGCTGCTCGGCGTTTTCAGGGCCCGGTCGGTCGATGGACCATTGCGGCTTCCGCCCCAGCGGCCGCTCTGGCCGACGGTCGGCGTGCTCGGCGCTGGGATCTGGGTGTGGGGCATGGCCAGCCAGTTGTGCGTGGCGGCCGCCTCCCGCGCGCCCCGACAAAGGCACTCAGCACCGCCCCGGCCGGCCTCAGCCCCCTCGGCTACGCCCTGATCGCAACCGTCCCCGCGACGTGCGGCTTCGCGGCGCTGATGATGTGCGACAGGGCCCTCTCGCTGCCCCGCCAGTCGGATCTCGGATTTAGCTCGGCCCGATTCCGTCGCGGGGTCATCGCCGGTGCGCTCGCCCTCCTGGCGGTGATGCCGCTGATGTTCGGGTGCGGCAAGGCATTGGAGATCGTCTACGAGCTCGTTCACTACGAGCACCCCGCCGAGCATGACCTGCTTCGGAAGATGAAGGAAGCCCCGACACTGCTGATCCGCACCGCCCTGATCGGCGGCGCGCTGATCGCCGCCCCGTTCTTCGAAGAGTTCGCGTTCCGCGGCTACCTCCAGACGCTCATCCGCCAGGCGATCGTCCGGCTCACGTCGCCGCGGCCGTTTGCGGCGGCGCCTTCGGTCGCCAGCGCGGGAACGCCGCCGGCCGTCTTGTCATCCATCGCAACATCCGGCCGGCCGCGACAGGGGCCGTTCGTCTGGCAGACCTGGGTTGCGATTGTCCTGACATCGCTCGCGTTTTCGATCATTCACCCGCTCTGGACGGCGCCGCTGATCTTCATTCTCTCCCTCTGCCTGGGGTACGCGTACGAGCGGACCGGATCGCTTTGGACGTCGATCACCATTCACCTGGGCTTCAATGCGGTTTCGACGGCGATCTACCTCTTTCAGAACGCCGGATGAGCCGGCTCGCAACCGCTGAGCAGGCGGGGTTCGGAGTGCGTGTAGCAGGCACACTCCGTGTGCCGTAGCCGGTCTCTAAACTCGATCCATACGATGGCGGACGGCACACGGAGTGTGCCTGCTACTTCACAGCCTTGCCAACAGGCGACATCCGAAGCACGAAACAGGGCGGAACCGAACGATACCGTCGGTTGCATTTGATTCCTTCCCTTCTTCATGGTCGTTCCGTCGGATCTCGTGCTTTGGATTTCGCCTTTGCCATCATGCGGGCGTATACGCTTCACGCCCTAGTGTTAGAATCCGGCCGGGCGCCTTTAGGCGCACGGCCCCAACGTTCCTTTACTCCGTCACCCCCTTATGACGACGATGTCGATCGACGAACAGATCCTGACCCTCGGCCGCCGTTGCGAGCGGGTGCTCACCGAGCCCGATCTCCGCCAGAAGCTCAAGCGCAGCCACGAGTCCGGCAAACCGCTGCGGATCAAGCTGGGGATGGACCCTACCGCGCCGGACGTCACGCTCGGCCACGCCGTCCCGCTGAAGGTGGTGCGGCAGTTTCAGGACTGGGGGCACAAGGCGGTCCTGATCATTGGGGACTACACCGCCCGAGTGGGCGATCCGACCGGCCGCAATCAGACGCGGAAGGTGCTGGCCGGGGAAGAGATCGACGCGAACGCGAAGACGTACGTCGCCCAGGTCGGCAAGGTCCTGCTGACCGGCCCCGAGCACCTGGAGGTCCGCTACAACGGCGAGTGGCTCGGCAAGATGGGCCTGGTTGACATCATCAAGCTCGCCGCGCAAGAGCGTCGCCCAGGTGCTCACGCGCGAAGACTTTGCCAAGCGATATGCCGAAGGGGTGGATATCCGCCTGCACGAGATCCTTTACCCGCTGCTCCAGGGGTGGGATTCGGTCTGCATCAACGCGGACGTGGAGATGGGCGGGAGCGACCAGTTGTTCAACAACCTGGTCGGCCGCGAATTTCAGAAGGAGGAAGGTCGGGAGGGGCAGATTGTCATCGTCACGCCGCTGCTGGTCGGGACCGACGGCGTGAAGAAGATGAGCAAGAGCCTGGGCAACTACATCGGCGTGACCGACCCGCCGACGGGCGACAAGGGGATGTTCGGCAAGGTGATGAGCCTCCCCGATACGCTGATGGAGAGCTACTACACGCTCTTGACCGACCTGCCGCCGGAGGAGTTCAAGCCCCTGATCGCCGAGCGGCCGCGGGACGCCAAGATCCGCCTCGCCAAGCTCCTGATCGCCTGGCTGCACGACCCGGCGGCCGCCGAAGCCGCCGAGGCGGCGTTCCACCAGCAGTTCGTCGAACGCAAGGCCCCCGACGAGATGCCCGAATTCAGCGTCGGCGGCGACGCTCAGAAGCTCGCCCCGATCCTGGTGAAGGCGTCGCTGGCGGTTTCCAACGGCGAGGCGATCCGCAAGATCAAAGAGGGTGCGGTCGATTTCGACGGCCAACGTGTGACCGACCCGCAGAGTTTGTTCACCGTCGATCGTCCGATCGTGGTTCGGCTGGGGAAACGCTACGCTCGAGTGAAGCCGTAGGTAGGGACCGCATCGCGGTCCGCGACGATGAATGTCATCACGCCGAGACCGATGCGGCCAGGACGGTCAATGACTTTGCCCTGACGGGGCGCGTCGGAGCTCCACCGGATGGGACAACGTCCGCCGTCAAAATCAAAAGACCCGTCACCGCGAGAAAAAACAGCACGATTGCCACCGTGAATCGACGTGATTTTGTGCGCCAAGGGCCGGGTGTGCTCCCGTAACCGACGACGTTCGGATTCGGTCTGTCGTTCCTTGGCATCGTCATCGCTCTTCATCCATTTCACACAACAACTTTCGGGACCGCACCGCGGTCCGTCACGAGGGAATTTCCGGCTCGAGACCATTCCGGCCCTGACGGCCGCACGGGAGACGTGCGGACCGTGATGCGATCCCTACACCGCGTTTTCACGGCCGCGTCGTCGGTGGGTTTTTCCCGGCGTTCAGGCTGGCGATCATCATCTTCACCTCGGCGGCCGAGTGCCACTCAACGTGTGCGTCGGTATATGCGACATTCGACCCGTCCCCGTCGTGGTTCGTCAGCGGCTCGTACGCGAGAACGGTGTCCGGGCTCGACTGATCGGTGAGGCCGGCCCCCACGTAGATGTAAGACAGGTGCCCGCCCGCTTTCATGTCGGCCGCGGCGCGGGTGGTGCTGGTCGGGTCTGGCGCGGAATCTTTGCTCGACGGGCAAACCATGACGGCCGCGGGAATCTCCTGCGCGTCAGGCCCGTCGATGAGCGCGGCCAGACTCGGTGGGAACTTCCCTTGGTCTTGGCTCGCATACATTTTGCAGGCGAGCGCGATTTGGCGGAGGTTGTTGGAGCACCTTACTCGAGGAGCTTGTTCTCGATGGTGAGACGAAGGCATGGAAAGCATCAGGACCCCAATCGCCACGAACAAGGTGGCGAAGAGGACTAAGGCCAACCTGGGCACTTGGCTTCGCAGTCGGCGCGATCGGGGCTTCGTAGGGCACCACAAAGGAAGGAGCAGGGGGTAACGATCGCTTGGGGGCGGGTTTCGGGTTCATGAGGTAGCGTTTCAGTTCTCGCGCGGCACGTGTTCGCGTGAGATGTCCACGTCGGCGTTACGATGCCCAGGCAGGTGGCCGGCCGCATTGGTGCTGTAGGGCGGTACAGCCTTCGCGAACGCACGGGTGGCGTGCGGACCGCGATGCAGTCCCTACGGAAGTCCGCCGAGCCGAGCCGACCCTCCGTTCAAGGCCTCGTCCCCGCCGTGTGCTTTGAGGCCTTCATTCGGTTAACGATTCTGTCGAACTGGGCGGCCGAAACCCAGTTAACGTGGGCATCAACGTACGCGACGTGCGTGCCGTCACCATGATTGGACAACGGTTCATACAGTAAGACCGTATCGGTCGGGGCGTCGAAGCGGAGATCCCTGCCGACGTAAACATATGAGAGGTGGCCCATCGCGCGCAGTTCCGAATCGACGCGGTTGCCGATGGGGAGGGTCAGCGGTTCATCGCGGCTGTCTGGGCAGACGAAGACATTCGGAGTGATCTCCTGGGCTCCCGGCCCATCAATGATCGCGGCGACGCTTGGCGGGAAGTTCCCGTGATACTGATTTGCGTACATCAGGCAGGCGAGAGCGATCTGGCGCAGGTTGTTTGCGCAGCGAACCTTGTTCGAGTGGCCATCCCTGCCCGATGCGCGAGTTACAATGAAGGGCGCGATTCCAATGAGCAGGATGACGGACGAGAGGGCCACGGCCGCCACAAAGGGCCATCGCAAATATATTCCCTTACCGGCCCGATCATACGAAAGTACCGTCGGCCCTGAGGGAGCCGGGGTGTAAGGGAGTGACTCCTTCAAATCCCGATCCGGCTGGCTCGTCATCGATCTCTCGGAAAACTTCGCCGCCGATCATCCCGCCGTCGCTGGCATCGGAACCGTTGGTTCATTCCGCCGACGGGCTCCGACTGCCAGCGGGGGCCTCTACCGCCAATAGTACCGCCACCCGTACTCCAGCACCGCCTCTTTTCCGGGTTCGAGCTTGACGGTCCAGGTGATCTTGCCGATGCCGTTGAGGTGGCGCCACCAGTTGGGCCAGGCGAACTGGTTCCAGCCGGGGAGGCCGCCGGATTCGCCTTCTTCGAACAAGTTCACTCCCTCGAACTTGCCGCCGGCGCTGGCGTCGGTGACTTCACCGAAAACGTGACGCGTCACCTCCACCTCGATCGGCTTGGGGCCGAAATCGGTCAGCGTGATCGAACCCGCAAGGTCCACGCGGTAATAGGCGTTGCCTTCCCAGGTCTGGGCGTTTGGGACGCGCTTGGCCTCGTGCTCGGCCTTCTTCACGCGAACGTCCACGGCGGTCGAGAGGTCCAGGTCCATCGCGGCGCCGGGGGCGGTGTAGGTGCTTAAGCCCTGCGAAATCAGCCGGTCGTTCAGCAGCACCAGCGCCGGGGCGGTCGTCATCGGGGAGCCGGTCGAGTTCGTCACGCGGACCTTGTGCTTGACCTTGGGGGCGTTCATCAGCTTGGCGAATTCGCTGTCGCGGCCGCCCTCGTTGCCGCGCCACACCTCCGGCGGAGGGGCGAGCGGGATATCCAACGTGTACACGTCCTTGTAAGGCATCATCGACTCGGTCACCGGCACGACCATCCGCTGCCCTTTGGCAAGGGTCACGTGCTTCAGCGTGTAAATGAACAGGTCCTCCGCTTTCCCGCTGTTGCCCATCTCCGGAAGGGCATCGGGCACGGGCTGGCCGGCGGCCTGCATGCCCGGCACCTGGCTGGCCGCCCCATTGTCGAAATTGTTCCCCATGTTGTTCATCATGATCGACGAATTCGACATCGCGAGGCCCGTCCGCGAACCGTTCTGAAAATAGACCGACAACTGGGCGGCCGTCTGCTGGAGCGACATCGGGTCGATCGCGTCCTTGAACGCGAACGACGGGACGCCGATCACCAGGTTCATGGTGACGTCGTTCAGGTCGGTCAGCTCGTTGATCAGCGTCGCCTGCAGCCGGACCGACGCCTGCCCCTTGCCGTCGAGCGTGACGCGATACTCCGGGACCCAGCGCAGCCCCTTCTGCACGTAGAGCATGCCGACGGCGGCCTCTTTCTTCGGCTTTCCTTCGGGCCAGTCGAGCTTGTAGGTGAGCAGGTTCCGCATCTCGTCGCGGGCCACCTTCCGCTGGTAATCGCGCCGGAAGGAGACGTCCACGATGCGGTCCATCGAGACGGCGCGGGTGCCGTCGGTCGTCTGGAGCATGACGATGCCGGCCTTAATCGGAAGAGGGTCGCCGCCGTTGGGCGGGTTGGTCGCGTCCTGCTCTTCGCTGCTCTGGGTGGGGACGCCGATAATTTTCGCGGTGTACGTCGAAGGCACGGGCGCTACGCCGGCGGCCGCCGGATGGCTCATCTCGGTGACGCTCACCTCCGCGCCGGGGTTGGCCTCGATCAGCTCCTGCACCGTCAGGGCCGTCCGCTCGATCGAGACCCGGCGCTGTGCGGCGATTGTGGCGGCGAGCTTGACGTTCTTGTCGGCCGAGTAGGGCCAGAAGGTTCCGAAGACGGGCGTCGGCAGGTAGTCCGTGGTGACGTTGCCGTCAGCGTTGGTCGGCAGCGACCCTTCGTGCAGGACGAACGCGTGTCCGTCCTTGAAGACGGTGACCTCCTTTACCGGCATCCGCGCCAGGGCGGTGGCCGGCGTGGTGGGCGCCGTCGCGGCCGGGTCGGCGCGGAGGGCCTGCGTGGCCAAGAGTAGCGACAGGGAAAGGGTGGCGGCCGCAATCCATCGGTGGCGAGCGGGTGGGTGTTGCATGCCCCAGACATGCGCCGAGCAGGGCAAAGTTGCGAGAGGGTGGGAACGGTGCGTGTCGTAGTTGAGAGGGGCATGCGTCGTGAGGCGGTCACGCCGACCCGCTCGCGCGGCCCCCTTGGCGTTTCTCCCCTTGGCGCACTTGGCGTCTTGGCGTTCAGTCCTCCTCGCTCGAAGACGAAACGAACGCGAAGACATCAAAGACGCCAGGGAAGAGCGCCAAGAATGCGGGAGCGCGGGGAGAAGGAGCCGTCTCCCGCGATCGCGCTCTCTCGCAAAGGGGCCGCTTGTCCATGGTCAGTCACAGCGGGACGTTTCGGGGCACTGCAACAGTTTGGATCGTGTGCCAGGCCGTTTGTGGCGGGAACGCGGGCGTCCTCGTCGGCTTGGCGCGGAGAGCCGACCAGGACGTCGGCGTTCCCAGGGAGTGCCCGCATCGATCTCTCGCGACCGGCCGGCGCCGATCCTGTTGTGAAGGGGAAGGGGCGGTATACTGGCCCGTTCGCCTGTGGATGCGGCGGCCTTGATGACTTGACAGGCGTTAAGGACGGCACTAAATGACCGTCCGGAGCGACCTGGATGGGTACGGACGGTCGTGGGGCGTTGTGGGCGGTTAGGTTTTCGCGACGCCGTCGTCTCAGAGTGGCGCGGGGCCGCAGATCGAAAAACGCGGAGCGGGGCGGCGGGTATACAAGCCACACGCCGCGCCCGGCGTTGATGGCGCCTTTCGCTCGGGGGCCACGAGCCATTTGATGCGGCCCCGTACGCGACCACCATGCCGCGTCCGGGGCGTTGCCGTCGTCTCGGGCCACGCGTTTGGCCGCGGCCGGCGGAAGTTCACGCGGAGGATCAGAGTGATAGATGTGTCCCATCTCACCAAGGCCTACGGGCCGGTGCTGGCGGTCTCGGACGTCAGCTTCCATGTGCCCAAAGGGCAGATCGTCGGCTTCCTCGGGCCGAACGGCGCCGGGAAGTCCACGACGCTGAAGATGCTCACCTGTTACCTCCCACCCACGAGCGGCGGGGCGACGGTTAACGGGTTCGACATTTTCCACGAGTCCGAGCAGGTTCGCGAGAACCTGGGCTACCTCCCGGAAAATACACCGCTCTACACCGACATGAAGGTGACGGAATACCTCGATTTCCGCGGCCGCCTTCGCGGGATGGACCGGCAGCACCGCCGCACGCGGATCGATTATGTCATCGAGCGCTGCTGGCTGAGCAACGTCCGCCGCCGCGTGATCGGGCACCTCTCCAAGGGGTATCGCCAGCGCGTCGGCCTCGCCGATTCGCTTCTGCATGACCCGGCGGTGCTGATCCTCGACGAGCCGACGGTCGGGCTCGACCCCACCCAGATCATCGAAACCCGCAAGCTCATCACGGACCTGGGGGGCGACCACACGCTCATGCTTTCAACGCACATCCTGCCGGAGGTCGAAGCGGTCTGCGACCGGGCGATTATTATCGCCGGCGGGCGGATCGTGGCGCAGGGCTCGCCCGAGGAGCTGCGGAACAGCCGCCGGCTGCAGGCCCGGGTGCTGGTGGAGTGCAAGGGCCCGTCGGATCAGGTCCGCGCCGCGCTGCAACGGGTGAGCGGGGTGAACAAAGTGGACATGCTCGACGGCCACGCCGAGGGGAGCCCGGCCGATCGTGGCTACGTCACGGCGGCGGTCAAGGCCAAGGAGTCGTACGACGTGCGCGAGGAGGTCGCCCGGACGGTCATCCAGCACGGCTGGCCGCTGCGGGAGGTCCGCCTTGAGCATGCGACGCTGGAGGAATTCTTCGTGCAGGTCACCGCGAATCAGGCAGTCGCCAAGGTCAGCCAGGCCGCCGGGGGTGAAGCATGAGCGCACCAACCGAAAATGTGGAGCGAACCGAGAACATCGAACGCCCGGAGCCCGCCGGGCCCGCCGCCACCGCGGCCGCCGGGCCGCAGTCGGAGCGGCCGTCGCATAAGCATCGGGCCGGCGCAGCGCCGCGGCCGGCCGGCGCGGCATCGGCCGCTCGGTGGAGCGAACGTTGGCGATCGCCCGCCGCGAGATCAGCAGCTACTTCTTCTCGCCCATGGCCTATGTGGCGATGGCGTTGTTCCTGCTCGCCAGCGGCTTCATGTTCATGGACGACTTCCTGCCTGGCCAGCCGGCGTCGATGCGGACGATCTTTAACTCGATGGTCTGGCTGCTGGTCTTCATCCTTCCGATCCTGAGCATGGGCCTTCTATCGCAGGAGAAGAGCAGCGGAACCATTGAGACCCTGATGACGGCCCCGGTGGACGAGGCCGACGTGGTGCTCGGCAAGTTCCTGGGGTCATTCGGCTTCTTCTCCATCATGCTCGCGCCCACGTTCCTGTACGTGGTCATGCTGGCGCTATACAGCCACCCGGAGTATGGCCCGATCATCAGCGGCTACCTGGGGATCTTCCTGGTCGGCGCGCTGTTCCTCTCGGTCGGGCTCTTTTGTTCCTCCTGCACGCGAAGCCAGGTGGTGGCGGCCGTCACGGCGATCGCCGTCCTGTTCTTCGTGACGATCGTCCCCTGGTGGCTCGATCAGCGATCGGCGCTGTCGGACTTCTGGCGGACGGTGATTAACCAGGCGGTCTTCAAGCGGTACGTCGATTTCAGCAAGGGCGTGATCGACCCGGCCCACCTCGTCTTCTTCGTCGGCGTGACGGCCGTCTTCCTCTTCATGACGACCAAGGTCCTTGAAGCGCGGCGCTGGAAGTAGTTGGCGCTGGAAGTAGTTTTGGCCCCGCCGCGATCCGGCCTTCCTCCCCACAAGATCGAACGCCATCAGAGGCATCGGACATGAGCGAAGAAAACAAGCAAGACAATCGCCCGGCACCCGCGGCCCCGAAGTTTCTATCGTCGCCCCCCGCATCCGCGGCCGACCGGCACGGCCCGCCCGAGAGCCAGGGCCAGCGCTGGGTAAAGTATGGCTCCAACGTCGTGCTGACGGTGCTTGTGGTGGTCGCGATCGTCGGGATCCTGGTCTGGTTCGCGCAGCGCAATGATCGCCCGATCGACACGACCACGTCGTCGGCCTACAGCCTTAAGCCGCAGACGACCAACATCATCGATAACCTCGGCCAGAAGGTGACACTCGTCAGCGTCTTCGCCCCGACGAAGGGGCAGCCGGCCGATGGGGTGGATCGGCCGCAGGTGATCCGCGATTTGCTCGAGGAATATCGCCGCCGCGGCAAGAACATCGACGTCAAGGTGATCGACAAGGTCTCCGACGCGGCCAAGGTCGAGGCGCTGATCGACGACGTCAAAGCAAAATACGGCGGGCAGGAGACGGCCTATCGCGACTACCTGACCAAGGAGTACCCCAAGGCCTACTCGGCGATTAACGCGTTCGTCGAAGGGGAGCTGCCCAAGCTCAAGGAGCGGATGCAGAAGGTGGACAACCCGGTCAGCCTTCTGAACCTTGCGGTGCTGCGTTCGGCGCTGGTGGACATCCCGGACCAGCTTCAGCTTTCGAAGAAGACGATCGAGACGACGCTCAAGGAGCCGCTGCCCAACTACAAGGACGCGGTGGACGGGGTGAAGCGCTCGATGACGCAGATCGCGTCGAGCTTTGGCGAGCTGGTCGAAGGGTTCAAGTCGATCAAGGAAGACCAGAACCTGCCGGCCGACCTGCGGCAGTACATGACGGCGTCGGTCGAGGGGTATGACGCGACGAAGAAGCTCGCCGACGAGCAGATCCAGAAGATGGACAAGCTCGGTTCGGTCGAAAAGCTCGACGAGCTTCGCAAGAGCCTTCGGACGGAAGAGAACAAGGATAAGAACGCCAAGCCGCAGGATGCAATCCTGGTGATGGGCGAAAAGGACATGCGGGTGCTCTGGGCGTCGCAGCTCTGGCAGGCGGCCGACAAGCGCAACCCGATGAACGGGCCGAACGCGCGGCCGCGATTCGCCGGCGAGCAGCAGTTGACCGGCGCCATCCTGACGCTGACCGCGCCGAAGAAGACAACCGTCGCCTTTGTGCGTGCCGGCGGGCCGCCGCTGGCCCAGCCGGAGATCCCCGAGTTCCGCGAAGCCGGCCCGCTCGCGGGCATCGCCCAGCGGATGAGGACCAACGGCATTGAGATCGTCGAAAAGGACGCGTCCAAATGGGACAGCCCATCGCAGGACCCGCGCGCCGAGATGATGAACGGCCCGGACGCGACCGACGAGCAGTTGAAGGACGCGGTGTGGGTCGTCATCCAGTTCGGGCGCGCTCAGCCGGGGCAGGGGGCGATGAGCCTGGGGCCGAAGCTATCGGAGCACCTGAAGGCCGGCGGCAGCGCCATGGTGATGTTCCTTCCCGAGTCCGACGGGCTGAAGGAAGTGCTGGGGGATTACGGCATCACCGTCAGGACCGACGCGGTGATCGTCCATGAGAAGATGGACCTGCCGGAAGGGCGCGAGCTGGAGGATATCGAGCGGGCTCGCCGAATGTACCAGCCGTTGTTCATCCTCGACGAATACGGCAACCACCCGCTGACCAAGCCGCTGCAGGCCCTCGATTTCCTGATTTTCCAGTCGGCGGCCATCCAGGTTTCGGGGAAGGCGACGCCGCTGCTGCCGATCCCGGCGGAGCCCAAGGCCTGGGGCGAGACCGATCGCCTGCAGCTTCGCCGTAACGATGCGACGTTTGACCCGAACAAGGAAGACCCGACCAAGGGCGACGTCGGACAGCCGGTCTACGCGGGAGCGGCCGCCGAAGGCGAGAAAGGGAGCCGGCTGGTCGTTTTTGGAACGCCGCAGTTCGCGACAGACCAGTTCCTGGAAATGACCGACCGGAGCCGCGACGGCCGCGTCGCCCGATTCCCCGGCAACGCCGAGCTGTTCCTGAACAGCATCTACTGGCTCTCGAAGAACGACGCGATGATCGCCATCAGCCCGGCGGCGATGGAAGTGAGCCGCATCGACCCCACGATGTCAAAGGAGACGCTCCGTTTCTGGCACGTCGGCGTGCTGATGTTCGGGCTGCCGCTGTTCGTCGTCCTCGCCGGCGTTGGGGTTTACATGGCGCGTCGCGAATAGCGGTCGGGCGCGCTAACTTGGCATGACCTGGGTGTTCGCTTAGGCATCGACAAGGATCATTTACGAGAGAAAAGAACCCTCACCCCAACCCTCTCTCATGGGTGGATGGGCGAGGGAGCAGTCGTCGAGCCACCGTCCGTAGCTTCGACGCGCGGACAACTGGATGCGATTGTCCCCTCTCCCATGTACCCATGGGAGAGGGTTAGGGCGAGGGTTGTCTTCGGGAATGCTCAAGTCGAACAATGTTCGACATCGAATCTGTTCTGAGACAGAGCCTCGGATTTTCTTCATTGCCGCACTCTCGGTGGAACTATGAACTTTAAGACCACGCTTCTTCTTCTCGTGGTGTTGCTGCTTGGGTTGGGGCTCGTCCTGATCGATAAATTCCGCAACTCAACCGACTCGAAGGACAAGCCAGACCCTCGCGCCCCGCATGCCGTGATCGATGTCGCCACCACGGATGCGATCACCCATCTGACGATCCAGCCGAGCGACGCCGCGTCGCCCACCGTCGAGCTGGTGAAGGGGGACAAGGGGTGGCGGCTCAAGCAGCCGGTCGATTCGGCGGCCGAGGATTTTGAAGCCAACGACCTCGCGGGCGACGTGACCAACCTCCGCACGCGGGGGACGGCCATCGCCCAGTCGGACAACGACGCCCTCGGCCTCACCACCCCGCGTTTCATCGTGCAGGCCGAAACCAAAGCCGGCAAAAAGGTGAAGCTTGCGGTGGGTAAGAAATCCCAGATCGGCGACGACCTTTGGGTGAAAATCGACGATTCGGCCGAAGGGGACTCCGTCTCCGGATCGGGCCTGGCCGATCGCCTGGACAAGGGGACGGAAGCGCTGGTTGAAAAGCTGCGGAGCAAGAAGCTGGTCGCGGCCGACTCGTTCGCCGTCAAGCAGTTGTCCATCAGCACGGCCGACTTTCACGTGGAAGCCTCGGGTACGAGCGCGTCGTGGAAGGTCACCTCCCCCACGCCCATGGCGGCCGAGAAGTCAGAGATCGACAAGGTCGTGTCGAGCATCACCGGCCTGACCGCGAAAGAGTTCGTCCGTCCGGGCTCGATCGAATCGAAGTTCACCGGCATGGATCACCCGCAGGCGATCGTGTCGATTTCGACCGAGGCGCCCGCGACGCAACCGACAGCCCCGGCCGCCGCCACGACGGCGACATCCGCGGCGACGCGGCCGACGACCGAGCCGGTCGCCGCCCCCGCATGGGCCGCGGCCAAGGGAGCGACGACCGTCCTGCTCGGCTACTACACCGACGCCAAGCACACGCGCCTCTTCGCCACCGTGCAACAGAGCAACGTCCTGGCGAAGGTGGACGCCGACGTGCTCGACAACCTGAAAAAGCTGAACCTGCTGACGCTCCGCGATCGGAACGTTCTCGACATCGACGCCGAGAAGGTGAGCGATCTGGTGCTGACGGTCGATAAGCCGTCCACCACCCAACCCTCGACTCGTCCCGCCGAGCAGCGCGAGCTGCGGATCAGCCGCCGCAAAGAGAGCCTCATCCTGGGCCCGGTGCTGCCGCCGGTGTCGCCTGAAGCGACCCCCGCCACGACCCAGCCGTCCCAGCCGCCGATGACGCGGCCGTCAAGTCGCCGGCGCGCGGCCGACTTCGCAGCCTTCGACCGGCCCGGCGACCGCGGCCATCCCCCGATCGATCGACGCGGCCACGGAGGACGATCCGCAGCCGACGGTCTTCGTCGCCCAGACAGAGGCGGCCGCTCCCAGCGACACCGCTACCACGGCCCCCGCAACCAGCCCTGCCGCGACCGCGTCCTCAACGACGCTCCCAACCGCGGCGGCCGCCCCCTCGACGGAGCCCGTCTCCGCTCTGGCCTCTCCGACGACCGGCCCGGGGATTCCGGCGACGTTGCCCGTCGCTTTGCTCCCGACGACGATGGCGGCCGCTCCGGCGATGCCGGCCGCTCCGGCGATGCCGGCCATTCCGCCGCCGCCGCCGAGCAAGTGGGTGATCGGTGATAAGTCCGCCGACGACGAGCAGGTCCGCAAGTTGCTCGATGCGCTCCACCCGTTGAAGGCGGCGAAGTACGTGGAAGGGTACGCGACCTCGACCCCGGCCGCGACGTACGTCCTGACGCTTCACACGATCGGCGCGGGCGGCGCTCAGACCGCCAGCTACGCCCTCCGCGTGATCGACCCGGGGAAGGACGCGAAGCTGATCGGCATCTACGAAGGGTTGACGTTCGAGCTCGACCGCTCGCTTCTGGAGAAGCTGGACGGCGACTTCGTCACGCCCAAGCCCGAAGCTCCGCCCGTCTCGATGCCGCCCGGCCGAGGGTTCCCTCCCGGTTTTGGGCAGTAGGGCGCGCGTTGCGTGCGGATGTCACGGGAGGCCGTCGCCCTATCGCCCGCTTGCCGGGTGACGCGGCGTCGCGCGGGCTGGGGGCCAATCGGGCGGTTCGCTATGAGTGCTGAACCTGACGAAGGCGACGTTCAAGTACCGGCGGCGGCCGATGACCCCGACGCGGCCGCCGACGAGGAAGTCGCCGAAGAGGGGACGCCGTCGCCTCCAGCCCCCGACGAGCAACGGCTTGCCGATGTCGCGGCCGAAGCGCGGGCGTCGATGCCGACGCGCGCCCAGGCGAAAACCCGCAATTTCATCCTGCTCGGCGCCGTCCTGCTTGGCGCCGCGCTGATGGGGGCGTGGTTTTTCACCTATTCAGAGCAGATGCGCGTGCGCAACGCCCGCCTCCGCCTCGAAGGCCTTACAAAGAAGGGCGACGACTACAAAGCCCAGATCGACTTTATCCGCAAGAACGGCTTTCATCCCTACGGCCCAGACGCCGAACCTTTGACGCCTGACGAGTTCGAGTCGCTCAAGGCCCTTCGGCGGATGTTCGACCTGCCACCGATCCGGGCGGCCGATACACAGCCCGCTCCGCTGCCCGCGATCATGACGCCGCCGCCGGTTGTCGAAATGAGCACTGTCGGCGGCCCTACCACGCGCCCCGCCAACGAACAGGGGCCTCCCGTCGCCTCACAGCCAACCGCCGCTCCTTGAGATTACTTCCCCGTAACGCTTCTCCGAGGGGCGGGCATTCATGCACATTTTGCGTCTCTGTCGTTGCTGGCGGGGCGGAGAGGCCCGAAGATCGCTAGAGTCGTGGGACGCCCGAACGGCTTCGCGGCGCGAGGGGTTGTTGTGCCGTGACGCCCGCGGTCGTCGGCGGCCCTGTTGTATTTGGAGGCCTGGATGAAGGAATCCCTCGCACGCTCGACCGCCGGGCAGGCCCCGGCCGTGGAGCCTCTGGAGGCCAGGCGGCTCCTGTCGGCCACCTTCGGACCGTCGTTGCCCATCGGCTCTGTCGTCCCGGCCCACATCCTTCGACCCGCTGACGCGGGAGCGGCCGCGGTGTCGGTTGACGGCATCACGCCCAACCAGATCCGCAAGGCCTACGGCTTCGATCAGGTCACAGTGGGTGACGGATCGGTCGCCGCCGACGGCGCGGGGCAGACGATCGCCATTGTCGTCGCCTACGACGACCCCGCGGTGCAGGCAGACCTCGCCGTCTTCGACCAGAAGTTCGGGCTGGCCGCCCCGCCCAGCCTTCGGGTGATCAACCAGTCGGGCGGCGCCCATCTCCCCCGCGAAGACACCGGCTGGGCGGCCGAGACCGCGCTGGACGTGGAATGGGCCCACGCGATCGCACCGGCCGCCAACCTGCTGGTGGTCGAGGCCAACTCCGACAGCAACCCGGACCTGGTGACGGCGGTCGATGCGGCCCGCTCGGCTCCGGGCGTATCAGTCGTCTCGATGAGCTGGGGCGGCGGGGAGTTCGTCACCTTTGCCGGGAAGGAATTCACCGGCCAGACCGATTACGACCCCCACTTCACAACGCCGCCCGGCCACAACGGCGTGACATTCGTCGCCGCCGCGGGGGACAACGGCGTCTCCGGCGGCGCCGGCTGGCCGGCGAGCGCCGCCGGCGTCCTCTCGGTCGGTGGGACCACGCTCAACATGGCCTCCGACGGGACCTACCTCAACGAAAGCGTCTGGTCGGACACCAGCGGCGGCTATAGCACCGTCGAGCCCCAGCCTTCCTATCAGTTGCCCGCCCAATCGACCGGCGCCCGCGCCGTGCCCGACGTCGCCTACGCCGCCGACCCGAACAGCGGATTCGCCGTATATGACTCGATCCCCGACCAGGGGTACGTCGGCTGGCAGGTCGAAGGGGGCAACAGTGCCGGCACGCCCCAGTGGGCCGCGTTGGTGGCGATCGCCAACCAGGCGCGAACCGCGGCCGGCAAGGGCGCGCTCGACGGCCCAACCCAGGTTCTGCCGGGACTGTATGGGCTTTACAACACGGCGGGAACGACAACGGCGTATTCCGCGTCGTTCCATGACGTGGTGGACAACACCGGTGGCGTCCCCATCCCGGCCACCGTAGGGTATGACGTCGCCACCGGCCTCGGCTCGCCGCGGGCGCCGGCCCTGGTGACGGCGCTGGTCGCCCTCGGTGACGCCCCGTCGAACACGCCGACCCCAACGCCCACGCCGACGCAATCCCTGCCGCTGCTGTCGCCGAGCCTGCCCGCGTCGCCGCTGACGGCGACGTTCCAGTCCACGCCGGCCGCCTCGGTCATCAACGGCGACCTGGGGACGCTTAAGCTCAAGGTCATCAACACCTCCGGCGCCAGGGTGGCTTCGTCGGCGGCGACGGTCACGATCTACGCCTCAAGCGATGCGATCCTCTCCACCGACGACATCCCCCTGGCCACGCTGTCCCTCGGCAAAGTGAACCTCAGGAACGGCGGGTCCAGGAAACTGAAGGCGAAGTTCCATTACCTCGCGGGTTTGTCCGGAAGCTACGACCTGATCGCCGCCGTTGATCTGGCCGGGAGCGGCGCCAACCCCGCCGTCGGCGTCACCTCGACTCAAGTGACGGTGGGAGCGCCGTCGGTTCAGCTTGCGGCGACGTTCAGTACCGTCGGCCCCATTCTGGTGCGGCCGGGGCACAGCGCTGGCGCCACGCTCACGCTCCAGAACCTGGGGAACGCCGTGGCGAGCGGCGCGGCGTCGTTCGTCGTTTACGTCTCTTCAACCCCCACCGTGGACGGCTCGGCGCTGCCGGTGGCCGTCCCGGCGCCGCGAAAGGTGCAGCTCAGGCCCGGCCGGACGCTGCCGATCAAAGTGAGGTTCAAGGCGCCGCTCGGCCGCCCCGGAGGGAGCTACTTTGTGGTGGTCGCGGTGACGCCGTCCGGCGGTGCCCGAGGTGTGGAGCCGACGCTCATCGCCGATCTGCCGACTCTTCCGGGATGATGGCGAGCTTATGCCGTCTTGGTCGCCCCGCGCCGCGCGACGCGCTTGCGCCCAAACGCGTCGGTGGCGGTCATCACCTTGCTCTCGCGATGGGGGTCAACCACGGCCGGGTTGAGGGCGGCCGCCACTTTAGAATGGTTGTCGCCGTTCAGGGGGTGGGCGGTTTCCAGCGCATGCGCCAGGCGCTTCTTCGCATACCCGACGTACTCTTCGGATTGGTCGATCCCCACGTACTTGCGCCCCAGGAGGGCGGCCGCGACGACCGTCGTCCCTGAGCCGTTGAACGGGTCAAGGACGATGTCGCCACGGTCGGAGCTGGCGAGCACGACGCGGTTCAGAACGCCGATGGGCATCTGGCAGCCGTGCCACCCTTCGCGCTCCTTGAAGGTTCCGCAGACTCGGTTTACGTTCCACGTGTCTCCGCCCGAGTCGAACATCGGCTCCGGGGTTTCCTGGGGGCGGAGGTACCAGACGTCGTCGGGCAGCTTCCCCTTGGAGTTGGCGCGCTTGTCGTTGTAGGTCGTCTGGCGGGCCGATGCAACGCGGACGGCGTCGGGGTTGAAGGTGAAGACGTCCACGTCCTTGGTGAAATAGAGCAGGTGGGTATGGCTGCGAGCGAACTTGTTCTTCGGCTGTTGGCCGAAGGTGTAGTGCCAGATGATCCAGTTCCGCATGTGGAAACCGATCCGTTTCGCAGTCACGCAGAGCTCGGCCGCGTATTCATCGCCGATCGCCAGGTAGAAGCTTCCCGTCGGCTTGAGCGCCCGATGGACGGCGCTCATCCAGTCATGGCTGAACTTGAGGTAGTCCGCATCGTTCCGGCGGTCGTTGTATCCGTGATACAGGTAGCCGATATTGAACGGTGGGTCCGCGAAGACGAGATCAACCCATTGCTCCGGGCCTTCGTTTAAGATCGAGATCGAGTCGCCATGAATGATCTGGTTGGTGTTTGGCATACCCCCGGGATTGTATAGGCTGGGTCGGATCACACCAACTGTATGGCCATTTCGCGCCAGGGGCGGCCGCGACCGGGCGGCCGGGTGACGCGAAAGGGCTCGCAGGCTCTGCTCGAAGGCTCGTTTCCGTGCGTTCATTCTCTGTTTCCTAGCCAGTCGTCGATTCGTGCCGCCGTCAGAAGCGGTCTTTCTCAATCACACCCAAACGATTCGTTAGCCCAAACCAGCGCGTAGCGTCGGCCTGGCTTCGGCCTATAATCGGCCCCCCGTGGGAGCTGACATCAACGGATCCGTCCTGCGGCTGCTCGATGCGAATGCGAATCGTGCGCGCGAGGCGCTGCGCGTCATTGAGGACTACGCAAGGTTTATCGTCAACAGCGCTTCGTTGCAGGCCGAGCTGAAACAGCTCCGCCATGATTTGTCCGAGGCGACCGAGTCTCTTCTGTCCGAGGCGATGCTCCATCGCGATACGCCGGGCGATGTCGGCACGGCGAACTCGACCGAACACGAATTCGACCGGGAAGACCTAACCGACGTGGTCACAGCCGCGGGGAAACGCGCCGGCGAGGCGCTACGCGCGATCGAAGAGTACCTCAAGGTCCTTTCCCCCTACGACGCGGCCAAGGTCGAATCGGTCCGCTATCGATTCTACGAGATCGAGCGCAAGATCGCCTTTACGCTTCGGCGGGCGGAGTCCGATTTTTCCGATGTGCGCCTTTGCGTCCTGATCACCGAAGCCTCCTGCAAGATCCCCTGGCTGAAGGCGGCCGAGCAGGCCGCCCTCGGCGGCGCGAACTGCCTCCAACTCCGCGAGAAAACGCTCGAGGCGGCCGAGCTGCTTCGCCGGGCAAAGCAGCTTGTGGACCTCTGTCGCCGTTACGGCATCAAGTCGATCATCAATGACCGGCTTGATATCGCCCTGCTTAGCGGCGCCGACGGCGTCCACGTCGGCCAGGGCGACCTCCCGGCGCGAGAGATTCGTCGGCTCGTCGGGTCGGAGCGAATCGTCGGCGTCAGCACTCACAAAATCGAACAGGCGCGGCAGGCTGTCCTGGACGGCGCCGACTATATCGGCGTCGGCCCGATCTTCCCCAGTGCGACCAAGCCGCAGAGCCTCGTCGCCGGGACAGTGTACGCCCGGCAAGTGGCGGCCGAGATCGCCGTGCCGACCGTCGCCATCTCCGGCATCACCAGTGGCAACCTCGCCGAGGTGCTGGCGACGGGAATGAGGTCGATCGCCGTGACGGATGCCGTCCTGGCCGCGCCTGACATCAAGGCGGCGGCCGCAGCCCTCAAAGAGCTCCTCCGGGCGCGGAGCCCGCTCGTCGCGGCCGCACGACCGCCCGCGCCGCCCAGAGCGGCCCGCGCCTAGGGGCTTCTTCCATCGAAAATGAGCGTGGCGGACCAGTGTAGCAGGCACACTCTGTGTGCCGTCGCTCCGCGGTGTCGATCGAAGAAGGCGTCGGACGGCACAGGACGGTGCCTGCTATATCACGCTCGCTTATGACCGCGATCGACATCGACAAAACCCCCGCGGCCGCCCGATCGTTCATCGGGCATGCGAAGCTGATTGGCCTCCTGACGCTCCTCAGCCGCGTGCTCGGGTTGCGCGCGAAATGGTCGCGGGGCACTACCTGGGGACGGGGCTGGTCGCGTCGGCGTTTCGGGTTGCCTTCACCATACCGAACCTCTTTCGCAAGCTTTTCGGGGAAGGGGCGCTGTCGGCCGCCTTCATTCCGCTTTATGCCCAGGCGATCGTCGAGAAGGGCGAAACCGGCGACGGCCCGGGCGACGCCGCCAACGACTTCGCGGCCGCCAGCGTCAATCTGCTCTGCGTGACGCTGCTCGTTGTCACATTGATAGGCGAAGGCGTGATCTGGGCCTGGATGACGCTTAGCCGCGACCTGCGGCCGGACCGGCTGCTGACGCTTCGGCTGACCGCCATCATGCTCCCCTACGTCCTGCTGATCTGCGGGACGGCGCTGCTGAGCGGCGTGCTTCAGGTCCACCGGCGTTTCGGGCCGCCGGCGTTCGCGCCGGTCATCCTGAACGTCTGCCACATCGTCGTGCTGATGGTCGGCGCGTGGATGCTCGGGCTGAGCGGCGCCCATTCCGCGGAAGGGGCGATCGACCCGCGCCAGTCCACGCTGGCCGTCTGGCTCGGCTTCTTCGTCCTGGTGGCGGGGGCGCTGCAGGTGCTCACGCTGCTGCCGGCGCTGCGGGCGTGCGGGTTCCGCCTGCGGCCGATCTTCCACTTTCGATCTCCGCGCGTTCAGCGGATGCTCAAGCTGACGGTCCCCGTGGCGCTGGGCGCGGGCGTGCTCCAGCTTTCGGTCCTGCTCGATAAGGCTATCTCGATGGGCCTGATGCGCGGGGTGGATCGCTTCGGCAAGCCAGTGGACACGTTCGTCCTGTTCGGCCGCCTGATCCACTACCCGATGCAGGCGGGCGCGCCGGCGCGGCTGGACCTGGCCCAGTTCCTCTACCAGTTCCCGCTCGGCATCTTCGCGATCGCGCTGGCGACGGCGATCTTCCCCGGCCTGTCGGGCGAGGCGCTGGCCAAGGATCGGGACGCGTTCAAGAGCGTCCTGCGCGGCGGGATCGAAGCGTCGCTCTGGGAGGGGATCCCCGCGAGCCTGGGGCTGATCCTGGTGCGCTACCCGGCGATCCGGCTGCTGTTCCAGCACGGGCAGATTTCCGGGGCCGACGCCGATCTGATCGCCCAGTCGGTCCTCTTCTACGCCGGCGGGATCTGGGCGTTCAGCCTGCTCCAGATCGTGAACCGGGCCTATTACGCCGTCCACGATACCGTGACGCCGCTGGTGATGTCGGTCGTGAACATCGTACTGAACCTGGTCGTCGAGATCCCCCTGCTCTGGTGGCCGCGACGGGGCGGCGGCGGCCCAGGCCTGAACGGCGGATCGGGCCTGTTCGGCGAGCCCGCGATGGCCGTCGGCACGCTGGTCAGCTTCGCGGTGCAGGCGATCGTGATGCTCTGGATGCTCGACCGCAAAATCGGCGGGATCGGCCTCCGCCGCAGCGCCGCGCCGGTGCTGAAAATGCTGGCCGCGACCGCGCTGATGGGCGCCGCCTGCATTTTCACCCAGCACCTCCCCGGCTACCCCACGGCCGAGCGGCGGGGCTCATGGGCTATGCAACTCGCTCTCCAGATGGGCGTCGGGGCGACGGTCTACCTCCTTGCTAGCGAAGCGATGGGCCTCGACATTCTTCGCCAGATCCTGCCCAAGCGGCTCCGCCGGAACAGGAAGTAAACGCCCACCGCGTGTTCTGTGGTGTCGAGCAAACTGGACGCTTCCAGCTCACCGTTGTCCGGATCGTGTCCGAAGCTCGGTTCGCACTGCTCTGCAGTCGATCGGGAGAAGATGCAAGTAACGCGTATCCATAGACTTGTGCCAAATCACATCGCGATCGCAACCATCGGAAATGTCCGGATATGTCCGGACCGGCTTACGCCGTTCGCTCGGTTCGCCGATACGTTGTGGCCGCCGCTGCTCCGACGCGCTCCAAATAGCCCGCCTCGGCCAAACCGGCCAAATCACGACGGGCTGACCTCTCTGTTACGCTTCCAGCGAATCGGTCGAGATACTCGCGAATGGCGATTGAGTCCCCACCGGCCAGATCGCGCAACAGAGCTTGCTGTCGCACGTTTAGTTGCGCCGCAGCGCCGATAGACCCGCTGCCAAAGAACGTGAGACTGACGCCAGCTGCATCCTGACGCCATTTGGGGGGAGGGAGGCCTGCCTCTTTACAATCCTGGACAATCTTGAACGTTCCACGTCCAACACGCTCCATCAACTCGTGAAGGTAAAAGACGTGGCCAATGTCTGGATTCACGAGAACGGACCGATGTACCCCGTGTGACAAGTCTCTAACCGTCACGCCGTCCGGCAACTGCCCAGAATTCCAAATCTCAAGGTGGTCGGGGTAGATGCTCAGCGACACGGAGCCAGAAAACGACTTGTAATCACGATGCACCAATGCGTTCACTAAGCCCTCACGCAGCGCGTCGAACGGATACCGAGGCTTACCTACGCGCGCGAGTTGGCCCGGCTTGAACTCGCTGGCGATTGCGACGTTTCGTTGCAGGAACGCCATCGACCGTTCAAGGATTTCGAACGCGGGGCCTTCGAAGAGTTGTTCGTCGAGAAAATCATCGCCACGATCTGTGCGGTAGAGGACGGCGCGAACGCGGGTTTGAGGTTTACGAATGGTGACAGCCCGTCCAAAGAGCACGTCGCAGGCATTAGTCAGTTGTCGTCCAACGACCAATCCCAGCCGCGCCAATGCCTGCTGGTCCGACGACAGTTCGCGCGACAGATAGCCCCTCCGCTCAACAGCCCTTCGCACTGTTTGGACGATCAGTTCCCGATCGAGATCGTCCATCGAAAGATCAGGCGTCACCCGTCGTTCCCACCGATCCGCACGAGCGGCACGATCCTGAACCAACCGACGAAGTGTTGCGGCGTCAGCCGCGATCGTGTGATCGCCACGCCGTACGAAGACAGCCCCCTCGAACACATAGGGACGATCCTCTCCAGCGGGAACGTCAATCGTGACCAGATCGCCTTGCGGCGTCGAATCCACCGTCACAGTATAAAGCGACGATGGCGTGATATGCTCGTGCAGGAACGTCCGCAACCTGTCAACATCCTCGCCGCCCATTGAGCGTTCGAAATCGCCCTTCTCTGACCTTCCAATCACCACCGACCCGCCGTCCGTGTTCAACATCGCGCAGACGTGCCGCGCCACTTGGTCTGTTCGATAGTTGCCCGAAACGAACTCAAGCCGGCTTGATTCTCGCGCGTAAGTTCGTTAGCGATCGGCTCGTCGCTCATGGATGCTCCTTGATCGCCCTTGCTCTTAACGTCCCGCTATCGAGGAATTGGTCTTGCACGAAGGCTGCAACATCCGCTTGGCCGCCAAACTGAGCAGTCGCAAAAAGCATGGCATCCTGATTGCGCGAAAACTTCTGCACCCAGTTCCCCTTCCGATTACGGTAGACCTGAATATCATGCCGGATCGCCGCCTCGTACATGTCGATGACGCGCAGGTCGTCCATGACGGAATTCCTCTTTAACGTCAACCTTTTTCGATCTCTTGCAGTCCCATGCCCAAGACTGCGCAGCAGGGCCCGCGCGAACGGAATGTGATCATGTGCGACAATCCATCGGGGTTTGTTCTTCTCGATCGCGCGGAGCAGCTCCTGATGAGTGATCGACAGTTCGCCATCGACTTTCCCACTCCCGTAGAACGGCGTGATGATCGACAAGAACAGGTCGCAACGGTCCACCGCTTCGAGGCAGTTCTCGAAGGCAGTCTTTCCAGGATCGACGGGCACGGTCCCCTTATGGCTCATCCACACTTCGTAGCCGAATCCATGGAGCACGGCATACACCTGATCCAGTAGATCCTCAAATCCATAAACCGTCGATGACACCAGTAACCGCAGATTTCGAGTTTCTGACGGTATCGTTCGCTGCTTTGGCATACCGATTTCCCGTTCGCGTATGCGTCTCAGGGGCGCAGCCCCTTCTTTTTCGCCAGTACGCCTTCAACCGACTGCGCCTCGTTCCATTCCTTGCGGGTAGACGGCTAAGAGGGCGATGGCGAGTTCGCAAAATCGCTGGTCTTAATGTGTCCCGTCCTCAACCTGGTCCCGCCCCACGGCAGAACCGGCAGCGCAAATTTAGCCGCGCGTATTAGCTAAAGTATATTCGCACGACTTCTACTTTGCTCGAAGGCCCGTCACCGCTGGCCAGCCGTTCCGGGCCCCTCTAGAATAACTCCCGGCCGCCGTTCGTTACCCGGTAGTATCTCGACGAAAGATCGCCCCGCGATGACCACGACCCATCCGCCGCTCGCCGACCCGCCGAAGAAGCCCGCCGCGCTCGATGCCGAGGGGGATGAGCAGGTTGACGTTCAGTCCGAGGAGATGCTCGTCAACATGGGGCCGCAGCACCCGTCCACGCACGGCGTGCTGCGGATCGTCCTCCGCACCGACGGGGAGATGGTGCTGGAGGCCGTGCCGCACCTGGGGTACCTCCACCGCTGCAAGGAGAAGATCGGGGAGAACCTTGCCTACTACCAGTTCATGCCGTACACCGACCGGCTCGATTACCTGTCGGCGATGAACAACAACCACGCCTGGTCGATGGCCGTGGAAAAACTCGCCAATATTGAGGTGCCGCCCCGCGCGGAGTACATCCGCGTCATCGCGGCCGAGCTGAATCGGATCGCCAGCCACCTCGTCAGCTTCGGCACCTACGGCCTGGACATGGGGGCCTTTACCCCGTTCCTCTACGCCTTTCGCGAGCGCGAGTACGTGCTCGACCTGTTCGAGCAGCTCTGCGGCGCACGGCTGACGCTGAGCTATATCAACGTCGGCGGCGTCACCTGGGACCTGCCGCCCCAGTTCGCCGAGAAGGTCACCGAGTTCCTCGACTACTTCGAGCCGAAGATCGACGAGTACAACGACCTATTGACCTTCAACCACATCTTCATCAAGCGGACGGCGAACATCGGCGTTGTCTCGCGTGACCTGGCGATCCGCTACGCCCTGTCCGGCCCGATGATCCGCGGGAGCGGCATCCCGCTCGACCTGCGGAAGGATCGCCCCTACAGCATCTACGACCAGCTGGATTTCGACGTCTGTGTCGGCGCGGGGCTGAAGGGGACGCTGGGCGACTGCTGGGATCGCTACTGGGTGAAGATGCAGGAGATGAAGCAGTGCGCCCGCATCATCCGCCAGTGTTTCGCCCGAATGCCGGACGGGCCTTTCAGGGCCAAGTTGCCGCGGAGCATGAAGGTGCCGCCGGGGGAAGTCTACGCCGAATACGAAAACCCCCGCGGCCACCTCGGCTTCTTCATCGAGAGCCAGGGTGGCGTGATCCCGTACCGAGTGAAGATCCGCGGGCCCAGCTTTGTCAACCTCGCTGTCATCGGCGAGCTATGTCGAAACGTCCTTCTCGCCGATGTCCCCGCGATTATCGGGTCGATCGACATCGTGATGGGTGAAGTGGATCGGTAACGTCGCCGCGGAGGCCGTCGCTGCCGTCTCTTCGCATTTTTTTGGCGCTCTTCCCCTGGCGTTCTTGGCGTCTTGGCGTTCATCTCCTCCAGATGGAAGAAAAGTGAGCGCCAAGACGCCAAGAACGCCAAGGCGGAAACGCCAAGAGGAGAAGACGAAGAAAAAGGTGTTACTGGGGTTCGGCGCCTGCCACAGACAGGAGCAACACGTCGAACTCAGCTCGACAAGGGATTTCGTTGCTGGGCCGTCGGGCGAGGGGTATCGTGCTGAAGTGGGCAGCTTGTCCGAAGTGAACTTTGCTGTGAGCCGTTTACGCCGGATAAGCTCATCGCATACTGCATGCTTCCGCGTGGGGCCGCCGCGGAAACGCGGGGAAGCCGGCAGCGCCTACGTTGTTTTCCAAAGCCGAGGTCGCGAAGTGGATGGATGGGGACGAGCAGGACCTGCGACGGCTTGGACGTGAGCGGTGAAGGTCGCGCGGCGGCGACGGATCATTTCTGCCTCGGTTGAGCGCGTGGGACATGGCGGCGACGGAGGAACCCATCGAACCTGAGATGCTCAGCGGCCACGTGGTGATCGCCGGCTTTGGGCTGCCCGGGCGGGCGGTCGCAGAGCGGCTTCAGGCGGCCGGGGCGACGTATTGCGTGATCGAACTGAACCCGGGGACGGTCGTTCGCCTGGCCCATGTCGGCACGCCGGTCATCCCCGGCGATGTGAGCGACGAATGCGTCTTGCGCCAGGCGGGGGTGGATCGGGCACGCCTCTTTGCCATCACCGTTCCCAATGACCCGGCGATGCTCGAGGCCGTTCGACTCGCCAAACAGATGAACCCGGCGCTGCGCATCATCGCGCGTTGCCGGTACACCTCGACCGCGATCGAGGCGCATCGACGCGGCGCTGACGAGGTCGTGATTGAAGAGCAGGTCGTGGCGAAAGAGTTCGGCCGCCTGTCCATGCCGCCCCCGGCCGCCGGATGATGGGCGCAATGTGTTGCGTCAGTTGCGACGCCATAGCCTTCCGTACGGCAGTCTTTCGGGCCCCGAGCCTCGATGGCGTCGCAAGCGACGCCCTACGGGGGGAGCGGGCGCGTCGCTCGGGTGAGGCGGTCCCGGACGGCGAGCCACTCGGGGGCTTCGGGGGGCATTTCGATCAGGATCGACTCGACCGGGTCGGCATCCACCTCACGGAGCGTCGCGTAGAGCGCTTTTGCGTATGCGGCCGGCGCGGCAGGCATCTGCCGGACGTGCCCGGCCGGGGCGAGCGGCGAAGGCACGGACTCGCTCAGTGTCAGAAGGGCGGCCGCTCCCGGGGCGTGGCGGCTTAGGAATGCCAGGGCGGCGGAGACGTCGGCTGGGTCGAACCGGTAGGCGGGTGCTCTGGGGGCGTAGTGGATTGAGTGCTGCCCGGGGCTCGCGGCCGCGATGGACGTGTCAACTGCGCCGGTGAAGCGGGCGACCGGGCCGATCACGGCTTCAATTTGTTCCGCACTGACACCTCCGGGGCGGAGGATGATCGGCGCGGCGGCCGCGAGGTGGATGACGGTGGATTCGATGCCGACAGCGCACGGGCCTCCGTCGAGAATAAGGTCAGCGGCGGCTCCCAACTCCTCCTCGACGTGGCGCGCGGTGGTCGGGCTGACGCGGGTGGATCGGTTGGCGCTGGGGGCGGCGATGGGCCCGCGAACGCGCGGAGCAGGGCTTGAGCGATCGGGTGATCGGGGGCCCGCAGGGCGACGGTCGCGCCGCCGGCGGTGGCGGCCGCCGCGATGCCGCCGGGCCGGTCGGCGCGGCCCAGCACGAGCGTGAGCGGGCCGGGCCAGAAGGCGCGGGCGAGGCGATCCGCCATGTCGGGCCACGCGGTGACGTAGCGGCGGGCGGCGTCAATGTCGGCGACGTGAGCGATCAGGGGGTTGGTCGGCGGCCGGCCCTTGGCGGCGTAGACGCGTGCGATGGCGGCCGCGTTGGTCGCGTCGGCGCCCAGTCCATAGACGGTTTCGGTGGGGAACGCGACGAGGCGGCCGGCCTTGAGAAGTTCGACGGCGCGATCGATCAAGCTCACGTCGGGAGCATACTCGACCCGACGTCACTTACATAAGTTGGGGCGGTTCGGGTTGATCATCTCCGTCATCCCGGCTTCGACGATCCGGTCGATCAACGGGCTGAGCCCCTTCTCCAGTTTGAAATCCATTTCCTCTTTGTACAGCGGCCAGAGGGCAAAGAAGTGGACGGTGACGTCATCGTTGATCAGCAGCGTTCGCGCGGTCGGTGGGACAAGGGCGGCAGTCAGGACGAGCATGCAGCAGAGCTTGGTGTTCTCCGCGTAGGGGACGCACGGGTCTCCGTTGGGGACGGTGTGGCCGTGCCAGAGCCAGGAGTTGTAGACGTGGGGGAGCCGCGCCAGCATCTTGAGGCATCGGATCGGCCACCAATTGCGTTCGTCGGCCATCGCGGCGGCGTCGAAGGTGCCGTCCATACGCAGGCCGGGCCAATCGCCGGGAAGACAGACCATGAGCTCGGCGTATCGGCACTCTTCGCAGGCGGGGGGGGCGGACATCGGCAGGCTGCTCATACCGGAGGTGACGAACGTGAAGTGCGATTGCCCCGCGATGTACTCTTCGCTCGGCAGGCGGCCGGTCGGGGGGACCGGGTGAATGTCGATGTGGGCGGCCGGCGAGATCAATTCGTGAAAGACCAGGGGCGAGGGGCCGATATGCCGCTCGATATGCCGGGTGATCCGGTCCCCGTAGGGCGTCGCCGTGTCAGCGAGAGGGGCCGGCGGCTGAGCCGCATAGCGATAGATCGGGCTCCCCGACGGTGAACGCTCCTCACTCCGCTCGAAAGGGCCGGCGCTCCGGCCGGATCGCTCGAACTACTCATGGAAAGACCTCATCCCTGGCGCAAGTCTTAGGCGGTGAATCCGGCGGCCGTCGAGCGACGGCCGCCGGAAAGGGTTACTTCCGGCAGCCGGTCGATGTTAGAAAGAATTGCGGATAAATCTGGGGACTGTGCAATTTTAACGCAGCGTTTATCGCGAAACAAATTGAACGCAATGAATCGACCGGGATGGTGCGCGGTCGTGCGACATCAAGTCATAACGTTACGGCGTGACAAACCGCTGGTCGATGAGCCATTGACGCGCGGCGGGTGCGTCAGAACAGATCAGGAAGACCTCCTGAACCGTCCCGGTCCCCGTGTAGAGGCACTTGAGGCCCGCGTCGGTGGGGTACTGCACCTTAAAGCTCGGCGGGGTGTGCCCCCGGCGGACCTTGATCCGGCCCGGGACGATCCGCGAAACGTGCGGGCAATGCTTCACGATCCGGTCCAGGATCGCGTCCAGGCCGCCAACCCGTCCGTGCTGTCTCTTGATGCGGCCGAACTTCATAAACGAATCGTAAGGGGAGAGGGGAAATCGGAAACGCGAAATCCGAAGCAAAGAAGGAAAGTGAGAAGGAAGCAACGAACGCAGGAAGTCTCCCCGCCCTCTTTTTCTTCTTCCCACTCCGCTCTTGCCACTTCGTTCGAGTTTCGGGTTTCGTGCTTCCGATTCTCCTCCCGCCCTACATCTGATCGGGGTGCTCGATCCCCAGCAGGTCCAGGCCCAGCCCTAGCGCCCTTGCCGTCAGGTCCGCCAGTGCGAGGCGGCTGGAGCGGGTCGGTTCCTCGCTGCTAAGGACCGGGCATTTCTCGTAGAAGCCGCTGTAGCGCGTCGCCAGCTCGTACAGATAGGCGCACAGGTGGTGCGGCTTGAGCTCGCGGCCGATCACTTCGATCACTTCGCCCAGGCGAAGAATGTGCTTGGCGAGGGCGAGTTCGTAAGGGGACTCAAGCCGGATGGCATCGGCCGCCACGGCGGTGGAGATGCCTCGTTCCGCGGCCTTGCGGAAGATCGACTTGATGCGGGCGTACGCGTACTGCATGTACGGCCCGGTGTTCCCGTCGAGGGCGAGCAGTTTCTCGAATGAAAAGAGGTAATCGCTTACCCGATCTTTCGACAGGTCCGCGTACTTCACGCCGCCGATCCCGATGGAATGGGCAATCGCATGCCGCTGCGATTCGGCGAGGTCGGGGCTTTTGTTGGTGACGACCGCCAGCGCCTGCTTCTCCGCGTCGTTCAGCAGGTCTTTCAGCTTCACGGTCCCGCCGTCGCGGCTGCGGAAGGGCTTGCCGTCCTCGCCCAGCATCGTGCCGAAGGGGGCATATTCCAGCGAGACGTTCTCGGCCCAACCGGCCTTGCGGGCGGTTCGAAAGACCTGGTCGAAGTGCATCGCCTGGCGTGAATCGTGAGTGTAGATGATCCGGGTCGCCCCGAGCGTCCGCACGCGGTAGCGGATGGCGGCCAGGTCGGTGGTGCCATAGAGGTAGCCGCCGCCGGTCTTTTCGACCATGAGCGGCGACTTGTCCGGCCCGTCGATGAAGACGACCGTCGCCCCCTCGCTCTCGACAGCGATGCCGGCCGCCTTGAGGTCGGCGACGACGCCGGGCAGGTCGGCGTTGTAGGACGATTCTCCCCGTTCGTCGGACGGCTGAAGGCGGACGCCGAGCCGCTCGTAGATCGGCTGATAGCTGCGACGGGTTTCGGCGACGATCTTCCGCCAATACTTCAGTTCTTCGTCGCCTCCGGCCTGGAGATGGACGACGGTGCGGCGGGCTTCATCGGCAAACGCGGGGCCTTCATCGAACGCTTTCTTTGCGGCCCGGTAGAAACCTTCGAGATCGTCGATCACGGCATCGTCAACGGTTGTTGACGCGGACTGGCCGCCACCCGCGGGTGGCGCGTTGCCCGCGCCAGGGCCCTCGGCCGCGACGGGATGCCGCCCGCTCTGGAGGTACCAGATCAGCATGCCGAACTGGGTCCCCCAGTCGCCGATATGATTCTGCCGGATGACCCGCTCGCCCTGAAGCTCGAGTACTCGGCTGATGGCGTCCCCGATGATCGTGCTGCGGAGGTGCCCGACGTGCATTTCCTTCGCCACGTTGGGGCCGGAGTAGTCCACCACCACGGTCTGAGGTGCCGCGCTGGTGGCGACGCCCAGCCTTGGGTCGGCGGCCGCCATTTTCAGACGCTGGGCCACCCACGCCGGCGTTAGCCGCACGTTAATGAAACCCGGCCCGGCAATGGTGACTTCCTTCGCCAGGTCGGCCATCGCGGGCGACTCGGCGAGACGGGACTTGATCTGTTCGGCGACGGCGCGGGGGTTGATCTTGTCGCCGGTTTTCTGTAGACCAGTTTGGCGAGGCCCATCGCGGCGTTGGACTGGTAGTCGCCGAACTTTTCGTCCTGGGAAGCGCCGATGAGCGGGTCGGCGTCGAAGCCGAGCGCCTGCCGGATCGCGTCGCGGAAAATCTCGCTAAGTTGGGAGGCGATGGTCTGCATAGGAAAGGATCGGGCAATAACGTCCATTGGGCCGGCCGCGAGGCGCGGTGACATAATTGTCATGAGATCGCCTCGCCCCGTGACTTGCGGCCGATGCTACCGGAGAAGCCGGTGTCGCTCCATGGATGGGGAGACGGCGCCGTTGGCCCCGAGTGTGAATTCGCGCGAGACGTGTGTCATGGATCGCAGTCGGCTAACCCCAGGGCCGATGATGTGTGGAATTGGGTGCATTCGGCGTCTGGGACGCGGCGGCGGTGAACCTTTCAATGCTGCGAACCGGCAGAGAACATTCGGGGTGCCTGCACCGTCCTATCGGGAAAGGGCGTTGCCCGGCTGCCAAGGGAGCGCACCTGCGGCGTACCGCGGGCGGCCGCGGTTCGTTTGACGGGTCGGCAGTACGGCTATAATGTCCCGCTAACGGCTGTCAATGCTTCGGGTAGTCGGCTCGGCGCAGGATCGCTTGTCGAGCTTCTGAAATCCTTTCGCGCGTCCATCGTTCCAAGGATGACCTCATGATTAGTCCCGTGCGCCGGTGGATCTGGTCGGTACCGTTGGTAGCGGCCGGCCTTGCGATGTACGCCAGCTTGCCGGCCGCAACGGCCGACACCGTGCCGGGCGCCAGCCTCGCTTCGGGCGAGCAGCTCAAGGTTCAGGCGATGGAAGCGCTGAAGGTCGGCAAGTTCGACAAGACCAACGAACTGCTCGACAAGGCCGCCTCCCTCAGCCACGACCCGCGCATCGAACAGATGGCGGCCTGGACCAAGGGGTTCGAGAACCAGCGGGTCGAGTTCGCGGCCGCCCGACATAAGAGCTATGAGAAGTCGGTCGAGGACGTCAAAAAGCTCCTGGAGCGCAAGAAAGACGATTACGCGGTGGATGGCGCCACCCGCCGCCACCTGCTCGCCGACGACAAGAAAGCCTTCCGCGATGAGCCGTGGGTTGACGCGATGGTGAAGGGCGCCATCGAGCGTGCCGAGCAATATGATAAGGACGAGCAGTGGGTGAAATCCCTGCGGCTCTATTCCGACCTGAGCTCGATCGAGCCGGCGACGCCGCTCTGGAAGGATCGGCTGAAGCTGGCGACCCGCCGTGTCCGCCTGCTGGCGCTGTACACGCCTGAAGTGCTGAAGAAGCTGCAGGAATCGGAGCAGAAGGAACGCGACGAAGTCGATGCGATCCTCAAGCCCGCGACCCAGCCCACCACCGGGCCGACGACCGGGCCCGTCGCAGGCCCGACGACCAAGCCGCTGGAAGGGGTGGACAATGAAAGCTTCAAAGTCGATTGGCGCGACACGCTGAAGGGCGTGAAGATGGAGGTCCTCTGGGACGCCCTGGTCGATGCTCGCAATAACTACTACCGCGAAGTGAGCTTCCGCAATCTCGCGCTCGGCGGTCTCAAGGGGATGCAGGCGCTCGCGACCACGAAAGGGCTGGAGGCCGCGTTCCCCCGCTTGAAGGAAGAGCCGCGCCGCGTCGCGTTCCTGGCGGCCGTCGCCGATGCCGTCGCTCAGAACCAGGCCGCCACGCCAGCCACCGAACAGAACGTCCTGCGGACGACGCTCAAGAAGCTCCAGTCCTCCAACAAGGAGACGGTGGAACTACCGGAGGTCGTCCTGGTCAGCGAGTTCGCCGACGGCGCGTTCGCCGAGCTCGACCCCTTCAGCAGCATCATCTGGCCGACCGACGTCGAAGAGTTCCGTAAGACGACGCAGGGCGAGTTCAGCGGCGTCGGCATCCAGATCCAGACGGATGACGATGGCAGCCTCAAAGTGGTCAGCCCACTCGAAGACAGCCCGGCCTACAAGGCGGGCATCAAGGCCGGCGACGTCATCACGCAGATTGACGGCAAGAGCGCCAAGGGCATCACACTGAACCAGGCGGTGAAAAGCATCACCGGTGAGAAGGGGACGCTCGTCACGCTGACAGTCCGCGGCCCCGAAGGCGCGTCTAAGGTCTATCCGATCAAGCGGGAGACGATCCACGTCGCGAGCATCAAGGGTTATCTCCACAAGCCCGGGGGTGGCTGGGAATGGTTCGTTGACCCGGCCCAGAAGGTCGCATACATGCGGCTGACCAATTTCACGCAGGACACCAGCAAGGAGCTGGACCGGGCGGTGGAAGTGCTCAAGGAACAGGGGGCTAAGGCAGTCATTCTCGACCTTCGGTATAACCCGGGCGGCCTGCTGACGGCCGCGACCGAGGTATGCGATAAGTTCCTCTCAGAAGGCGTCATCGTCAGCACCCACCCCGATCGCGAAACCGGGAACCCGCCGACGATCGCCAAGGCGAAGAAGGACGACGACGAGTGCAATCTGCCGCTCATCGTTCTCGTCAACCAATACTCCGCCAGCGCGAGTGAGATCGTCTCCGGCTGCCTGAAGGACAACCACCGGGCGACGATCGTCGGCGAGCGGACGTTTGGCAAGGGGAGTGTTCAGATGCTCTTCCCGCTCGACCGGACGACGCTCCTGAAGCTGACGACGAGCCACTATTACCTGCCGAACGGCGTCTGCATTCACCGCGAAGAGAACAGCTCGACCTGGGGCGTGGACCCCGACGTCACGATCGAGATGACCCCGGAGCAGATGCGGGCCGCGATCGACGCCCGTCAGGACCTGGACATCCTTCGCGATGCGGCCGGGGCCAAGCCGGCCGAGGGCGCCCAGGAGAAGCTGAACGACACCGCCCCGCTGATCGAGAAGGCGGTCGAGCAGAAGAAGGATAAGATCCAGGGTGATCCGCAGGCGCCGAGGACCGCGTCCAAGAAGAAGGACCTGCTGGAGTCGGACCCGCAGCTCTCGGCTGCCGTCCTGATGCTCCGACTGCAACTCGCCGCCCAGTAAGTCCGCAGCCATTCCCCAGTTCATGCAAATGCGAGCGGCGGACGTCTTGGACGTCCGCCGCGTTCTTTGATGACCAAAATGGACTGAAGACGCCGACCCGGAACCGTGTCCCGCGAGCGACCGATCCCGCCCGTCGCTGTCAGGCGAGCTGCAGCGTCGCCAGCCCGGTGGTGACGTTGTCGCTGAACTCAAACACCTTATCGAGACCGGTGATCAGAAACGCGCCCCAGAGCTGGGTGTTGACGCCGCAGAGAAGCAGCCGCGATTCGGTCGAAACCATCTTCTTGCGGATCTTCAGCAGGCGGGCGAGATTGGACGAGTTGATGAACCGAACCGTTGAAAAGTCGAGCACGGCATCATGCTTCCCCTGACTCAGGGTCTGCTCGATCGATTCCAGGTCGTCCGTGAACTGCGGGTCGTCGCTTAGATGGGCGACGACCACCGTGTCAGACCATTTCTCGACAGGCATCGGGGTTCTCCGCGTAAAGCGATACCGTAACAACCCTTCCGCGGCTCCGCAACCGATGGCGACCACACGGCGACCGTGCGCTGCCGAGCGTGTATCGAGGGCGCCCGGCCGGCCCTGGAAGGGTGCAAGGCGCGCCAGGACCGTCATACGCCTTCGTCCCTGCGGCCGACGCCGTTCAGCCGGCGAGTGCGACGCGCTTGTCGGCCGCTGGGAACGATCAATGCAGGAAATAGGTCTTCTGCACCGCCAGCGCCGCCTCGGCGGCGCGGGCCTGGATGTGATCGAGGTACGCTGGAAGCCCCGCGACCAGGATTTCCGACATTTCGGCGTATTCCAGGTGCGCATCGAGGCGGCCGAGAACCCGTTCGGCGGGGTCGATCGAGGTGGGGTTGACCTCTTGGCGGATGCAGGCGATCGCATCGTGCGCCTTATCGACCGAATAGCGAATGCTCCGGGGGAAGTTGCGGTTGAGGATCAGGAACGACGCCACGCGGAGCGGGTCCATGTCGGCCATGTGCTGCCGCCGGAACGCCTCGATCGAGCAACAGCTTCGCAGGGCGGCCATCCAGTGGATGTTTCGCAGCGCCCCCTCCAGCATCGACTCGGCCCCCTCCATGATGTCGAACTTCATCTGGATGACCCGGGCCGTTACGTCGATCCGCTCGAGGTACTTGGCAAGCTGGGTGAAAAGCCATCGTTGGTCGTGGGGCATCGTCTGATCCGTCAGCCCCTGGAAGAGCATCGAGCTGGACATGATCTGGCGGTAGAAGTCTTCCGGCGAGTCTTCAAAACGGGCGGTGGCGTCCTCGCCGCGGATGGACCAGTAGAGCGTATTGAGGCTCTCCCACATCTCGGCCGAAATGTTCTCCCGGATGCTGCGGGCGTTCTCGCGAGCGCGGCTCACGCAGTTGTAGAGGCTGTTGATGTTGGCGTGGTCGAAGGCCATGTAACGGGCCACACCGGCGCCGACGGTGTCGGTCGAACCATTCTCCGCCTCGCGCAGCTCGGGCGGGATGTCGGTCCGCATGACGGTCAGCACGCTCTGCCATTGCCGCAGTTGCAGCGTCGGGGCCAGGTCGCCAACGTCGATCAGGAGGTTCGCATTCACGAGCAGGAGCCGGGCGATGTGCTCCGCGCGCTCGACGTACCGGCTCATCCAGTACATCGAATCGGCATCCCGCGCCATCATCGGGCGGGCCGGCTGGTGGAGGCGGAACTTCTTGGGGACGTTACTGGGGGCGAGTTGTGTCATGGGTTCGCGCTAAAGTAGCTGGACGAAGCGGAGAAGGCTCAAGGCATCTGCGATTGAGAAGACGCGGCCGCGGTGAGCTCGCCGCCGTTCTCCGGCATGGCCGGGCTCACCGCGTCGGCCGCGTCGTCTTCCAGGACCCACGTGTCCTTGCTGCCGCCGCCCTGGCTGCTGTTCACGACAAGGCTTCCCTTCCGCAGCGCGACGCGGGTCAGCCCGCCCGGCATGACGACCACTTTCTCGCCGTAGAGGATGTACGGCCGCAGGTCCACCCGGCGCCCTTCAAAACGGTCGCCGCAGAGGCTGGGGCACTGGCTCAGCTCGACGACCGGCTGCGCGATGAAATTGCGCGGGTCCGAGCGGATCTTCTCGGCGAATTCGTTTCGCTCGGCCTGCGACGCCTGGTGCCCCATGAGCATCCCATACCCGCCCGACTCGTTCGTGCTTTTGACGACGAGCTTGTCGAGGTTCTCCAGGACGTATTGGCGGTCGTCGTCTTCGGCGCAGATGAAGGTTCGAACGTTGGCCAGGATCGGCTCCTGTCCGAGGTAGAACTTGATCATCCGGGGGACGAACGGGTAGACGGCCTTGTCGTCCGCGACCCCGGTGCCGACGGCGTTCACTACGGCGACGTTCCCGCTCCGGTACGCGTTCATCAGGCCGGCAACACCGAGCACGCTATCGGGGCGGAAGGTGAGCGGGTCGAGGAAGTCGTCATCCACGCGCCGGTAGATCACGTCCACCCGCCGCAACCCGGCGGTCGTCCGCATGTAAACGTGGGCGTTATCCACAATCAGGTCCTGCCCCTCGACCAGTTCGACGCCCATCTGCCGGGCGAGAAAGCTGTGCTCGAAATAGGCGGAGTTGTAAACGCCCGGCGTCAGCACGCCGATCGTCGGCTCTTCCGCCCGATTCGGCGCCACGTACTTCAGGGCCTGGAGCAGGTTGTACGGGTAATCCTCGATTGCACGGACCTTGTACGCGCCAAACAGGGCGGGGAAGACCCGCTTCATCACGCTGCGGTTCTCCAGCACGTAGCTGACCCCGCTGGGCGTGCGGCCGTTGTCCTCGAGAACGAAGTATTGCCCGTCTTTCGCCCGGATCAGGTCCGACCCGCAGATGTGGATGTAGATGTTCCGCGGGACGTTCACATTGAACATCTCGCGGCGGAACATCTTCGCGCCGTAGATCAGGTCGGCCGGGATGATCTTTTCCTTCAGGATCCGCTGTTCGTGGTAGATGTCGCGGCAGAACATGTTCAGCGCGGTGATGCGCTGTACGAGCCCTCGCTCAATCGTCTCCCATTCGTTCGCGGGGACGATCCGAGGGACCAGGTCGAAGGGGAAGATCTTTTCGACGCCCGCCCCGTCCTTGTAGACGTTGAAGGTGATCCCCTGGTTGCGGAAGGTGACGTCCGCCATCCTGACGCGCCGGGAGAAGGCCTCCGGGCCCATCGTCTTAAGCCGCCCTTCGACGGCCGCATAGTGGCTGCGGGGCACGCCGACGGAGTGGAACATCTCGTCGAACAACCCGTCCAAGTGGTAATCTGTGAACATCGGCGGATCCAATCTGTCGGTCGCCCGGGGCGGACCCCTCGCGCCGCCGCCCCGTTCTCACGGTTCGCAGCCGGGACGGCGTGTCACGCTGGTCCTAACCCCAACCCCCTCCGCCGAAGCCAATTGTAAAGGAGCGGCCGGCCGGGGCAAGAGCGGGTCAACAACCGCCGATGGACGCCACCGTGCTTCAGCCGTGAAGTCCTACGGGCCCATCCGATCATTCGAGCGCCTGGAGGAACTGCGCGATCCGGTCAATCCCTTTGTCAATCTGGGCCATGCTGGTCGCGAAGCTCAGGCGGATATGGGTCTCAAACCCGCTGTCGTTGCCCGGGACGACCGCGACATGGCTCTTTTCGAGCAGGGCGGCCGCGAAGCTCACGGCGTCGGCGATCTTCAGATCGCCGGTCTGGCGGCCGAAGTAGGCGCTCACGTTCGGGAAACAGTAGAAGGCGCCCTGCGGGCGGACGCAGGTCACGCGGGGTAGGGCCGACAGGCGTTGCCACATGTGGCGGCCGCGTCGTTCGAACTCCAGACGCATCGATTCCACCGACTCTTTGCCGCGCGGGTCGGTGAGGGCGAGGGCGGCCGGCATCTGGACGAAGCTGGTGATGTGGCTCGTCATCTGACTTTGCAGCTTGTTGATCGCGTCGATCGCCTGCTTGGGGCCGCCGATGTAGCCGATGCGCCACCCGGTCATGGCGAAGCTTTTCGAGTGGCAGTTAAACGTCAGCGTCCGATCGAGCAGCTCCGGGTGGAGGGCGGCGAAGCTGACGAACTTCAGGCCGTCGTACACAAGCTTTTCATAGATCTCGTCGCTAAAAACGACCAGGTGGGGATGACGGCGGACAATGCCCGCAAGGGAGCCCAACTCGTCCGGCGTGTAGGCATGGCCGGCGGGGTTTGACGGGGAGTTCAGGACAAGCACGCGCGTCCGCGGCGTGATCGCCGCATCGAGCTGCTGGGCGCGATCTTAAAGCCGTTCGCTTCTTCGCCCCGGATGATCTTCGGCACACCGCCGGCGAGCTTTGCCTGCTCGGGGTAGCTGACCCAATAGGGGGACGGGATCAGCACTTCGTCACCCGGGTTCAGGACGGCCATGAAGGCCATGTAGAGGCAGTGTTTGCCGCCGGCGCCGGTGGTGATGTTCTCCGGCTTGTACGGGAGCCCATTTTCCTGGCTGAACTTCTGGGCGATGGCCGCCTTAAGCTCGGGGAAGCAGGGGGTCGGCGTGTACTTGGTTTGGCCGGCGTCCAGGGCGGCCTTGGCGGCGTCCTTGATGAAGGCGGGCGTATCAAAGTCGGGCTCGCCGGCGCCAAACCCAACCACGTCGATCCCCGCCTTCTTCATCGCATTCGCCTTGGCGCTGACGGCCAAAGTGATCGAATCAGAAATAAGGCTCATGCGATCAGCGAGGGGGAACATGACGTAAGCTCCTCTGGCAGCGAAGTTTGCCCAAGATCCATCGACGGGCTCGACCCGAATGCGCGGGCGTGGAACGGTATCGGGCGAGGGAGGGGAATTCAAGCGGAGGGGCGGCGGCTAATGCGGGCGGGCTGGATCGGTTAGTTACCGAACGCCTCCGCTCGTCGCTGCCTGGATAGTCGTTTACGCAGGTTCCGCCGTCTCAGCGGAGCCCCGCCTCTTTCAGAAGCTGGTCGGCCCAGGCGGCCGCTTCGCCTTCGAGCGGGGGGATGGGGTTCTTCGAGTAGTCGATCTCCTGATCGTAAGCCCCGTTGCGATAGGCGCGGTCGATCAGTGACTGAATATCCAGGGCGACGACAGGGTCCGTCGGGCGAAGGGGGATCGCGATGCCGGGGAGGCGCTGGCCGAGCGGCATGGGGTAGAACTGAAACTTCGCGTCCTGCCAGCCACGGTGAACGATAGCATAGTAGGGGGCGCGCTGCTCGGGGGTGAGGTAGTCCTCTTTGAACGCATCGAGGAAGGAGCCCGAGCGGAGGAGGTTGATCTCCACCAAACTGACGCCGCCGTCTCGAAGTTCGTTCCGCTTGCGGCGGTATTGGTCGCGGCCGGCGCCGGAAAGCTTATTGGTGAGCGAGGCAAACTCGATGACGGTGATCACTCTTCCGCCGGTGCGGGAATCGATGATCTCGATGAAGCCTTCCCGCGGCAATTCGCCCAGATCGACTAGAACCGGCTCGGCAAGCGCGACACCGCCGGCGGGTACGGTGGGTTGAGCGGGCCTCAATGGTGACCGATGAACGACGCGGACATCGCCGTACACTGATCGATCGGTCGAACCGAGGGACTCGGCAACCAGGCGCTCGTCGATTCGTGCGAGCAATCCATCGCCCAACTGGGCCTGGATGTCGTCGCAAGCGTACGTGCAGAGCTTGTGGTGAACGTCGCGCCAGGCTTGCTCAAGATACGGGTCCATCCCAGGGAACGGGCTCTTGCTCATCGGAATCTCCAAGTTCTTCCAGTCTCCGGATTGTACCATCCGATCCTGCTCTCAAAAGCATCCACGGGGCCCACGACTGGTTCGCTTCTGTCGTATGATCCCGATTTGTGCGTATGCTCCGCTGTCAGTTACGTTCAGGCCCGATCGGTCCGATAAGGGGAATGGCTGCGCGTGTGGTGCGCGCGTGAATTGTGCCGGCACAGTCTGAAGTTCCGGCGGCTCTTCTTTGACGGCGATCGCGTTGATGGCGCTGTCGATTGAGGTTCCATGGCGTCGGTGGGGCTCGATCTGCCGGATCCGCTAGAAGCGTTGCCGCAGGCCGGTCGGCCTCACAACGCCGACGACCTCCTCGCGCAGATGGCGGGTGAAGAAATCGACCGCCTTCTCGCCGAGTCAATGGTGAGCCGGGAGCCGGCCGCGGACGCTGTCACACCCATTGAGGCGCCACCGGCGACCGGGTTTATTCGGAGCGGCGTGGTTGAACCAGCGTCAGGCGACTTTGGGGATTCCGCGGCCCAGTCCAGCGCGGCCGTCGAACGTCGCCGGTCGAGTGATCGGGCCTCGAGGTCAGCTTCCTCACCCCTGATCGATCTGAATCAGATCGCGGACGAGGCAACCGACCTCCCTCCGGCGTTGATCCCTCCCCGCTCGCGCGAAGACGGGCCGCCACGTGGTCCGCTCCCCACGGTCGCCCACGTTGCCAGGGGTGACGGCGCCGTATCGATAGACGAAACGGTCGCTGCGCCGGCCGCTCAGCCGTTCGTCGAGGAGGTGCCGCTGCCCCGGCTGACCGAGCCGGGGCCCCCGGTCATCGCACCCATAGACCCGGCCGCCGGCGCCTTGGGCGCCGTCCTTCCGCTGCCGGTTCCTATCGAGCCCCTCTCGCCAAGGCCCCGCCGGGGGACTTCGGCGGCCGCCATGACCGCCGCGCCCGACCCGGCGATTGCGAGCGAGCTGGATGCGCTCTTTTCAGCCTTGAGCGAAGACGCGCCAGTCTCGGAATCGCCGACAGCCCCCGGGGGATCCACGACGGCGGTGGAAGCCGCCGTCAATGCGGAAACCGGCGTTGAGCCGCCGCCCGCCCCGGCCGCGGCCGTCGAACCGAAGACGCGCAGTTCAACTGCCGCACAGGAGCCAGCGGCCCATCTTCCGCCGACCGCACTCCAGGGTGCGGCAAGCGTCGATTCGGCGATTTCTTCTGAGCTGGACCAGCTCTTCGGCGAGTTAACCGCCGGCCGCATGGACGACCCCGCTGCGGCCCTGGCAGCGATGTCGCCGACGCTTCGGGGCATGCCCGAGAGCATCCTCCCGGCGGCATCGTCCGAGCCGGAAGCCGCGTCCGAGCCGGCAGCCGCGTCCGAGCCGGCACCCGCGTCCGACCCGTTCGCCGTCGCGGCGCCGAAGGAAGGGCAACGGGCTCAGCTTGAGGGAGCCGAAGCGCCTGCCGAGACATCGCCCGAAGAACGCGCGGCACTTCAGGCGGCCATCGGCGAGGGCCCCCACGGGTCGGAGGCATCGGCACACGAGCCGGCCCGCGCCGCGCCGCGCCGCACATCGTTGTGGGTCCGGCTGCTGGTCTGGCTCAACTCCCCGATCCCCGAACCGGCACGGGACGCGTTGGGCAAGATCGCGATCCTGACGCTGATCAATTCGGCCGCGGTGATTTTGTATGTGATGTTCTTCAGAAAGAAGTGACGGGAACGGTTCGTGCATCCGGAGAGCTACGGCCCAAACCCGCGGCGGCGGTCACACTTTTGGCTAAGCTCCCTCCCGGAGACACCGGCGTCTTACAGGATTGCCTGCCAGGAACTGGACACCGCGAGCTGGATGGAGCCAACGGGGATCGAACCCGTAACCTTCGAGTTGCAAACCCGACGCTCTCCCAATTGAGCTATGGCCCCGAAAACCGGCGTTCTTTTTGCCGGCCGGGAAGTATACGGAAGCCGCGGCCGGGTGACAATTAAACGTCGCTGGCAGGCGGGGGCCGAAGGTGCCCTCCGCAGCCAGACCAGCGGGCTCCGCAAAATTGAGATGCGGCGGGAATTGGCCGTGGCCCGTCCCGCGTATGCGCAACTAAGCGATGGTATACTGATCCTTTCCCGCGGCCGGTCTGTCGGTGCGGGATGGGGGTCAGGTTAACGCTATGTGGAATCAAAACCCGGCCGGTTATTCCGAATCCGTCTGGTCGGCGGATCAGCTCACCCGGCTGGAGCGGGAATGGCGGCAGCTACAGCGCGGATTCGCATATCACCCGTATGTCAGCGTCACCCCGGTGCGCGGGGACCCACCGAGCGAGTATCAGGTTGACCTCCGGGTGACGACGCTCGTGATCGACGAGGCGGGGCAGCTTCAGTACGCCAACACGGCGTCAATCAGCATTCAACTGCCGCCGGGCTTCCCATCGGCCGAGCCGATCGTGCGCCCGCTCGCCGGGCTGTATCACCCGAACGTGTCCTGGGAAGGCGTCTCGCTCTCCTCGGGCTGGCATCCGGGGGAATCGCTCGTGGGGCTCATTCGACGCGTAGGCGAATTGCTCGCCTATCGGGTTTACGACCCGAACAGCGTCGTCAACCCGTCGGCGCTGGAGTGGGTGAATTCGGCGGCGGTGCCGTTGCCGCTCGATGCGCAGGCGAACTTCGACCCGGCCGCCGGCGGCGACCCCCTGGGCCGCATCTGCCGGTACGGCCCGCAGACGCTCGAATCCATCCGTCAGTCGGTGGAGGCTGCGCAGAACGCGATGCTCGGCCGCGAAGCGCCCGATGACGCGGCGATCTATGAATTCGCGCTGCGCACGCGCTGGGCGGTGAATCTCTTCCTCGACCCCGACATCCCCGACGAACTGCGAATTACCGCGAGCTCCCTGAATGACTGTGCCAACCAGTTGCCGGCCACCTCAGGCGCACACGGGTGGGTGCGCGGGCAAAAAGCCCGCGCCGAGTCGCTTCGACAGGCGGCCCGCCAGGCGAACGATTCTCGCGGCCCGCTGACGACCGAGCTGGAGCGACTGGCGGCCGTCGTCAACGCCCCCGATCCGGACGAGCCGGTCCTCGCCCTTCACCTGATCCCCGAGCTGCCGGTGCTGCAGGGGTTCCAGCTTAAGCTTCCAAAGCTTGTCGGCGACGTGGACCGACTTCTGCAGGCGGTTCGTGCCGGCGCAGTCGTTGACCGCGCCGCCGCCTCCGGTCGGCAACTGGGAGTCGCTCATCGGCCGCCGGCTTCGCAAGGAGTGGCAGGTCGCGCAGGCCGCCGCTGATGTGGCCAAGACTGAAGCCGACGCCGCGATTGCGGCGGTCGATCCGCTGGTTCGACGCGGGCGTGAAGACATGGCGGCGCTGGACCAGGTGGTGCGATACCGGGAATACGTCGATATGGTCGCCCGCGGCCGCGGGGTCGAGCGGCGCATCGCCGAGTGGGGCCCGGCAGGGATTCAGGCCTATTACATCGAGAATGAATCCGGCCGGTTTGGGCCATTCCAATTTGAGCAGCCGGTCAACCTCGGGACGAACATCTTCGTTCGCAGCGCCGTGCGGGGCTCGATCGAAGTCCGCGACACCACGAAGGACTGGGTGCTCGGCCAGGGGCCTTCGGGCGAGGTGACGATCGAGCTCCCCAGTGGCGAAAGCGGGGAAAAGTTCACCACCCGATTCGCCCTGACCGAGCGGTGCGACGACCTCCTCGTGCAGCTCGACTTCCTCCGTCGCCAGTGCCATGAAAGCCTCGAGCGATTCAACAGCGATGCCGGGGCGAGCGCGAGCTGGTGCGGCCGCTTCTGTCGATTGCTCGCCACGCCCGGCTCGCGCGAGAAGCTGATGCGCGAGCTTCAGTCGATCTCGACCCGGTGGAAGCTGACGATGCTCGACTTGGGCATGCTGTCGCCTCTGAAGGAGCGCCTCGCGACCTATTTCCTGTTGACCCGAGTTCACGAATTGGCGCCGGCGTTGTTGAAAGCACTGGCGAAGACTCGGGCGGGCATGGTCGATTCGGACAAACGGATCGAAGAGATCGTTCGCCGCAGCGGCCGCGACATTGAGACCAATCAGCTGGTCGTTCCGCCGAAGTATGCCCGGGCATATGAGGATGAGCTGGAGTACCGTGAGAAGACCGCCGAGCGGCTGAAGAACGGCGGGGCGTTGGTGAAGTCCCTGGCGATGCTGCTGTCAACGCGGCTGTGCGACGCGAAAATGCTGGGCCGCGAAGGGATTCCGGCGTTCCGGCTGATCCCGCAGCTCCCGGGAGAGATCCAAAGCCTGCCGATCAACGACGGGGCGATGGCCGAAAAGATCGCGTTCCTGGAAGGGCTGTTCAAGGCCCAACTGGGCGGGCCGCGAGTCGTGCCGCGAACGGAAGCTTCCGAGGCGGCCGGGCCGGTGCCTGTCGCAGCCGAACCTGGCTTTCTGGTCGATGCCGAAGCGGCGTCAGAAGCGTCTTCGGAGAACGGCGAGCAGGGCGGAGGGGCTTGGCCAAGCGACGGCGGCGCCGGGGAGGAAGGGGAGCAGGCGGAGCAGCCGGGTCATACGATGGCGGCCGCGTCGGATGACTTTGTCGTTGCGGACGAGGGCCACCCGGCGGCTTACGGCGGCGTGGCGGATGGCGGCGGCGTGGCGGATGGCGGCGGCGTGGCGGATGGCGGCGGCGGCGAGACCGGGATCGACCACGGGGTACACGAACCGCAGGCCGCGGGCCCGACGCATTACGGGGAAGAGGCACACGTCGCCCACGGAGAGCAGGGTTCCTTCGTGAGCTTTGACTCCGAGCCGGAGCCGGGCGAGGAGAACGATACGATCTCGTTCGGGCACGACCCAAGTCACGATCATCCCGGCTGATCGCGGTTGTCTGGCGTGTCGTGTGAAGCGACGCGGGCTATACACGCGACGGTGGGCGGCGGCGGGATCGGCCAACGCGTTGACGCGCCTCGCGCCAGCCGAGGGGGACGCCGTTGTCGGGCTCGGCGTCGAGGTCCGGCGGGCCCAGTTCTTCGGGCTCGTTTCGCGCCGATGGGGCGGCGTCAGGCGAGGCGGCGTCGCCGGAAGCCGGCAGCGGTAGCTCGGCAACGCTCGGCGAAGGAGTGGTTGGTGCGGCGACGACGGACGGATCGGCGGCCGTTGCGGCCCGATCGATCGGGCCGATGGCCAGAGCTTCAACCTCGGCGCCGGTCAGCGCGGCGATTGCGGTGAACGTCGGTGGCGGCCGCCGGCGAACTCGCCGAAGCGGCGGCTGGATCGGCTGGCCGGGCGGGGCGATATCCACCCAGAGCCAACCATGCTCGGTCTTCGACTCGACGCTGCCGCTGTGGACGCGGCTCATCACCTGATCGAGGGAGATGCCCCACCATTCAGCGGCGACAGTTGGGACGACCCAGCACGACATGGCGCTCGAGCGCTCCTCTCGACTGACGCCTCGGTTGTCATCTGGAGCGCGGCACGACCACGCGAGGCCAAGAGCCACAGACGCAAACGCAGGCTGTCCCCTCATCGGCAGCGGCGCAGCGGTGCCATCACCTCAAATTGTGCATCTAAATACCTCTTGCTCAAGGCCTTACGAGCTCTGTCACCAGTGCTGGAACGGCAGAGGTTATCGGAAGTTGTTGAACTGAAGGGGGATCCCGACCGGGTTCGCCTTGAGATGGGCCATAACGGCCTGAAGGTCATCGCGTTTGGGACCGCTCACCCGAAGCGCCTCCCCCTGAATCGACGCGTTCACCTTTAACTTCAGGTCTTTGATCGCTTTCTGAATCTTCTTGGCGGTTTCTTTGTCAATTCCGCTCTTGAGCTTTGCCTTGACCCGCACGGTATTGTGCATTGCGTGCTCAACTTTTTGATAGTCGAGGCACTTTGGGTCAACGCCGCGCTTGATCATCTTTTCAACCAACACGCGCTTCACCGGCTCAAGTTGCTGCTCGGAGTCGGCGGTAAGGGTCAACTCCTTCTCTTTCCGATTCAGTTCCGAGATCGACGCGGCCGTCCCCTTGAAGTCGTACCGCGTGATCACTTCCTTGATCGCCTGCGTCACCGCATTGTCCATCTCCTGCAGATCCACCTCCGAAACGACGTCAAATGAATTGTCCGATCCCATCCCAATGTTTTGAGCCTCCGCCAGCACAAAGTCAACATACTCGCCCGAAAGGGGGAGCCTCCCCGTTCCCGCCCCTCAGAAAGGGGAGACTCCCCGTTTTGCGGGGGTTCTCCGGTGTGGAGGGGAGACTGGCATGATAGAAGGGGAAAAGATGGCCGCGTATGCTACAATTGCTGGCAACCTACATTATGCGTTTGCGGACCTCCGCACCCTGATGGCGAAGGCGACGCCGCCGCGATCCGGGGATCTGCTGGCGGGGATTGCGGCCGAGAATGCGCGGGAGAGGGCGGCCGCCCAGGCGCTGCTGGCCGACGTGCCACTCGTCGATTTTCTTGAGCACCCGCTCATCCCGTACGAGTCCGACGATGTCACGCGGCTGATCATTGACTCGCATGATCGAGCGGCATTCGCTCCCATTGCATCACTCACCGTCGGCGCGTTTCGGGAGTGGCTGCTCCAGTACGAGACGACCTCCGACGCGCTCGCCGCCGTCGCCCCTGGCGTCACGCCGGAGATGGCGGCCGCCGTCAGCAAGGTGATGCGGAATCAGGACCTGATCCTCGTCGCCTCCAAATGCAATGTCGTCACCCATTTCCGCAATACCCTCGGCTTGCCGGGCCGACTCGCTGTTCGCCTTCAGCCGAACCACCCGACGGACGATCTCGCCGGCATCGCGGCTTCAATCACCGACGGCCTGCTCTATGGCTCGGGCGACGCGTGCATCGGGATCAACCCCGCCACCGACAACGTCGCGGCCACCCGCCGGCTGCTTGACCTGCTTGACGAGCTTATTCAACGCTACGCGATCCCGACCCAGTCGTGCGTCCTCGCCCATGTCACGACGACGCTTCGAGCCATCGACGCCGGAGCGCCGGTTGACCTGGTGTTCCAATCGATCGCCGGGACGCAGAAGGCCAACGAGAGCTTCGGCATCACGTTAAAACTGCTCGACGAGGCGAACGAGGCAGCGCGCGGGCTTCGGCGAGGGGCGAGCGCCGACTCAGGCCCCTGCAACGTCATGTACTTCGAGACCGGCCAGGGCTCCGTCCTGTCGGCCAACGCGCACCACGGCGTTGACCAGCAGACCTGCGAGGCGCGGGCCTATGCCGTCGCGCGGCGGTACGCGCCGCTCCTGGTGAACACGGTCGTCGGGTTCATCGGGCCGGAGTATCTCTATGACGGGAAACAGATCATCCGCGCCGGTCTGGAAGACCACTTCTGCGGAAAACTTCTGGGCCTGCCGATGGGGTGCGACGTCTGCTATACCAATCACGCCTCGGCCGATCAGGACGACATGGACGCGCTCCTGACGCTGCTGGGGGTGGCCGGCGTCAACTACGTGATGGGCGTGCCGGGCGCGGACGACATCATGCTGGGCTATCAGTCCACCAGCTTCCACGATGCCCAGTATCTCCGTCAGGCGCTCGGCCGCCGGCCGGCGCCGGAATTTGAGGCCTGGCTGACCCGGATGGGGATGACAGACACGAACAATCGGCTCCTGCCGGTCGCCGACCGCCATCGGCTGCTCGGGGACTTCCGACACCGGCCGCTGCCCCACAGCGCGGGTGGCGTCGTTGACTCACGTTAAGCCATGGACACAAGGCCGACCGCCACGCCTGACCCCTGGTCGCATCTTCGGGAGCATACCGCTGCCCGGATCGCACTCGGCCGCGCCGGCGGGAGCCTGCCCACGGCCGAGCTGCTTCGATTCTCAATGGACCACGCCGAAGCACAGGACACCGTCCGGGCCGAGCTGGATCTCGATCGGCTGGAGGCGGACCTTCGGGCTGCCGGCGCGGACGCTTTGCGAGCATCCACGCGCGTGACCGATCGGCCGACGTACCTTCAACGGCCTGATCTCGGCCGCCGCCTCGACGCCGAAAGCCTCGTCGCGTTAGAGCGTCACGCCGCCGCCGATCGGGTCGCCCGGCCGGATGTGGCGATCGTGGTGTCAGATGGTCTCTCGGCGCCGGCCGCCCAAAAGCAGGCGCCGGTCGTCGTGGGCACTCTTTTGCCCCTGCTCGCCGCGAAGCGCTTGATCGTCGCGCCGATCGTGCTGGTCCGGTACGGCCGCGTGGCGGTGGAGGATGAGATCGGCCAGGCCCTGGGCGTGCGGCTCTGTCTGATCCTGCTCGGCGAGCGGCCCGGGCTTGGGACGCCGGACAGCCTCGGCGCGTATCTCGTGCATGAGCCGAAGGTGGGAAGATCCGACGCCGACCGCAACTGCGTGTCGAACATTCGCCTGGCAGGCCTGCCGCCCGAGGCGGCCGCTCAAACGCTCGCTTACCTGATCGGAGAATCGATCACGCGGCGGATCAGCGGGGTCGGCCTGAAAGATGAACGCGGGGCTTTACCCGCTTCGGCGATCCCCGCGCTACCTCCCGCGGCCGCCGCGCGACCCGACGGTCCAAGTCATCCCAGTGCCTACTGAACCATCCCCTTCGTGAGTCGAAGGAAGACGTCCTCCAGCTTCAGCTTCTCGGGGTGGACGCTCTCGACTGCGATGTGGTTTTCGACCAGCTTTTCGACGATGAACCCGTGGTGCGACGTCGCGTCGCGCAGCGTGACGAGCAGGCCGCCGTCCTGGCCCGACCCCAGGGCGGCCGCCGGCGCGACCCGGTCGATCCGTTCGATCCGCGGGTCGTTCTTGAGCGCGGCGACCGCCAGCTCCGGGTCGCCCAGCACCTGCAGCGAGATCGTCGGATGAAATCGCGCCCGCGCCATCAGGTCATCGACTGTGCCCGAGACGATCAGCTTCCCGCGCTCGATGATCCCCAATTTGTTACAGAACTCGCCCAGTTCCGAGAGGATGTGGCTGGAGATCAGGATCGTCTTCCCCAGCCTCTGCAGTTCCTTCAGCAACTCGCGGATTTCGATCCGGGCGCGCGGGTCGAGGCCGCTCGCGGGCTCGTCCAGCAGCAGGATCGGCGGGTCGTGTACGAGCACGCGGGCGAGACTCAGCCGCTGCGTCATACCGCGGGAGAGGGAGTCAACCAGGGCGTCCTGTTTGTATTTCAGGTCGGTCAGTTCGAGCACATCGTGGACAACCTTCTTCCGCTCCCGGCGGGGGATGCCGTAGGCGCTGGCGAAGAATTCGAGGTACTCACTCACCTTCAGGTCTTCGTATACGCCGATGAAGTCGGGCATGTAGCCGACCGATTTACGAACGAAGTTCCCGTTGCCAGCGACCGGCTTGCCGAGCACCAGCGCGGTGCCAAAGCTCGGTTCGAGCAGGCCGGCGATGATTTTCATCGTCGTGCTCTTCCCGGCGCCGTTGGGGCCGATGAAGCCGAACACGTCGCCCGGGGCCAGTTCGAGAGTCAGGTGGTCCAGCGCCATCAGGGCGCCGTACCGCTTGGTGAGGTCTTTGGTGTAGATCGCCCAGCCGGCGTCGCCGGCCGCACCGGCGATCGGCGAGGCTGTCACGCCGACGGGGCTGGTCCTTGATTCGCCGACGGCCGCGCCGTCCGCGCCTGCCGGAGCGGCCGACATCGGCGGGATCGGTGGCGGCACGCTCTGCGCGGGCCCGCCGACAACGTAGCGGCGGGCGGCCCTGCGGGGGGCGGCTCCGCGGCGAGCACAGGATCGATCACAGCTTCTGTTTCCACGCGTATTGCTCCCGGTGCGTCAGGGACCATCGGACGGCCGCGTCGCCGGTTGAGTCGCGGGTGGTAAGACGATCGTCACCGGAACGCCGCGTGGAGTGTCAAGCGGCACGACCACCCGGATAAATCGCTCATGGCGTTCGATCGCCCCGCGCTCGCGGAGCGTCGCCGGCGGGGCCGCCCCCGCGACCTGGGCATAGACGCACGCAAACCTCCCCGAGGCCAGCAGGGTGGCGATCCGTTTTGAATGACGAACCGCCATGTCCGACGTCACCGACCAGAGGTCGCTCGACGGGATCTCTTCCTGGGCCTGCCAGCCATAGAAGGTGTTCGTCGAGGCCGCCGGCTTCGGTGTACCCGGGTCTGGCACCGTCGGCAGGTTCACGTTGACGGTTTGGCTCGGCCCGATCACCGGGAAGACCGGCAGCGGCCGGTCCGTGGGGGTCGGTTCGCCGAGATAGCAGAACCCGCGCGGCGTTGCGATCCTCACGTTCGTGAGCGGCTGCGCGCCAGATTCGTCAGTTGGCCCACCAGCCGCCAGTCGCCGCCCGATGCCTCGTACCCTTCCGGAGCGAACGTAAGCCTGCCCCGCAGCAGCGCCCCGCCGGCCGACGGCAGCTCCGCCTGAAGGAACCGGACGTTCCAGACGTTGATCAACATCTTCATCGGAGCGTTCTGATCGAAAGTCTGATGAAACGCGATGTCGTTCTTAAGGCTGTTGCGGGAGTAGAAGTCGTTGCTCATGGGCGTGCGCCACCACCCCGGCGGCGGGTCGAAACGGTCCACCGGCGGCTCCGCGCTCCCTTGAGCGTCCGCACGATCGGCGTCGGGCGTGGCGGGGGCGGTGTCGGCGGCATGGAGAGCGTTGTCGAGGTGATAATCGGTGGTGCGGGGCGAATAGATGCAGGTTAGGGCCGTGTCGCCCACGGTCTCCCCATCGATCTGATCGGTGAGGCGGATCGAGCGGTAGTGCAAATCGCCGCTCTTGACGACGTTGCCGATGTAGACCGCCCCAAGCGTGATCAGCGCGATCCAGCCGCTGGTCGTCACCCACGTCCAAGGCTGGCGGCCGAGCTTCCGCAATACGAGCCAGTCCACCGGGCCCACGATCACCATCATCCCAAGCAGGACCATCGCGACATACGAAAACCCGAAGCGGCCGGCCCCCGGGACCGTGCCCAGGTAATCCTGCAGGCGCGCGATCGCGGCGGACTGTGCGGTCGAGTCGCGATCCGCGTTGCCGAAGCGGCCATAGCTCGGGTTGAGCTCGATGGCATCCTCCATCTTGGCGGCGCTGTCGGGAAGAATGCCGGTGCCGTCGAGGATCGGGCGCCAGAACTCCTGCGCTTAGCGGTGTCGCTGAACGCGAGGACCGACAGATCCGCCGGCAGGACAATGATTCGCCCCAGGCCGATTCGGCGGCGGTAGCCCGTCGCGCCTGGAGTGTCAGGGCCGAAGAAGGGGATCGCCTCGGCGGCCGGTGCGGGGATCAACCCGCGGCCGGGCACCCCGGCGAACGTCGCTCCAAGCCCCAGCCGACCCGCGGTCTCCGGCTGTACGACAATGTCGCGGACCCCTTCGATCCGGCAGGGCATCGCGTCAGCAAGCGGGCCCGACCGGGCGCCGGATCCGTGCCTGGCCACATCACGACATTCCCCCCCGTGCGCACCCAGTCGATCATCGCCTTCTGCTGATCCGGGGAGAGGTGCAGCAGGTCCGGCGCATTGAGGACGAGCAGGTCGAGCGAGTCATAGCCGACGGCGGCCGTCGGGAGAAGGTCCGGGTTGAGGTGCGTGGCGACGACGTTGTTGGCTTTCGTCGCCAGGTCGCTGGTCAGGCGCTGAAGCGTCGTCTGGATGCCGGAGACGCCGACGAGCTTGGTCGAGCCGTCAACACTGGTGACACCGGTTGTGCTATCCGGGTCGCTTGGGAAGTTCGCCAGGGTCCGGTCGGTCGCGGCGTCGCTGATCCGGACCGACAGCCCTTCCATGTTGTTGGTCCGGATCGGGATGACGAGTGGGAGCGTCGTCTTCGTCGGCCCCAGCGTGAAGTACTGGGTCACTTCCATGGAGTAGAGCCCGCCCTGCGGCGCGCGGACGCGGAGGACCGCTTCGCGGGTGCGGGAATCGGCGGCATGGATAAAGATGGGTGCCCAGCGGCCCTCACGGACGACGCCGCCCCAACCGATGTCAACCGTCAGGTCGGTGTCGGCGCGAACGCTCCCCGCCCAGGCGAGAGCGACGACCGCGGCCGCCAGAACATTGAGCGGTCGAAAAGCCCGTTTGCTGGACATGTTCACCGCCCGTTAGGAAAGAGTGCCGGCGCCGTGCCGACCGCGCGAGGGATTCTAAAGGGCCTCCACCGGGTCCGAAAGGGGGCCGGGAGTTTCAAAGTGCCCGCCTGTCGCTTGGTCGTTCCAAACCGCATCCGGCATCCCGTCGTAGAAATCCCTGTTTTCCCGAAGACGGCGGGCGACTCGGTCCGACGGGGTGACCACCTTCCGGGAACGCCGACGTCCCTGTCGGCTTTGCGCGCGGCGCCGAGAGAACGGCGGGGGCGTCCAGGAAAGAGCTGCGCATGCCAACAAAGATGCCACGCCCCGAACGAAAGGGCGCGCCGGTGTGCGCTTGACGACTTTCGTGGGCGCGGGACAATGTTAACTCGGGCTGCAAATCCAGCCCCGTAGCGGAACGTTGAGACGGGATGATGACGCAGACGAGCCGTAAAGTTCTTGCGATGGTCGTGGTGACGACGGCGCTGTGCGTCGATCAGGTTGCCAGGGCAGCGCCCGCCGAGTGCGAGTCGGTCGGAATGGCCGCGTTCGCGGGGCGGGTGGTCCGGCGGCTTTCCGTTACCTTTAGCCAGGTTGTCCCGACCGTCATTCCGCCGCAGGCTCGACATGCCAAGCCGGCCGCGTTGCCGCCGGTCGCGCGGGTGCGCGATCAGCGGGTGTGTCAGCCTGGCGCGTCCCTGAGCCCATTTCGCATCAATCTCCCGCCGCCCCTTGCCTGAGCCAACTCCGTTCCCGTGCCGTCCTGACGCCGGTGACCTGACTGCCGCGTGCAGTCTGGCGAACACCGGTCCCGAAGGTGACGGTTCTTTCCCTGTCCAGCCACGCCTGATTGATTTCCGCGGCCGCTGTCGCCTCCTGGTCTCTTACAGGTGACCTCGGCCGCCTCAACTCATCGAGATCCCCATGGCCTTTTTTGGCAAGCTCCTGACCAAGACGTTTGGCAGCCGTAACGACCGCATCCTCAAGCGACTGCGAAAGATCGTCGCCCAGATCACCGAGCTGGAGCCGAAGATCCAGCAGCTGACCGACGACGAGCTCCGCGACCGCGTCCTCGCCCTGCACGAAGGGCTGACGGTCGCGCCGGGCTCGGCGGCCAAGCCGGAATTGAAGTCGGCCGATGTTCTCCCCGAGGCGTTTGCGATCCTCCGCGAGGCGATGGATCGCAACATCGGCATCCGGTCCATCTTCAGCCCCGAGGAGGGGGAGTTTGTCGTCAAGTTTGACCCGTCCCGCCTTGATGAGTCGGCCCGGCGGATCTTTGATGACATCCAGCGCCGCCTGATCGCCACTGGTGATTCGCACCTGAAGGTGCCGATCCCGGTCGAGCTGTACGCGGCCGTCCGCAAGGTCTACCCGGAGAGCCGGCCCCCGTTCCGCGCCCGCCCGTTCGACGTGCAGATGATCGGCGGGCTGACGTTGTACGAAGGCAAGATCGCCGAAATGGCGACCGGCGAAGGTAAGACGTTCGTCGCCCCGCTCGCCTGCTTTATGCGGGTGCTGGAGGGGTATCACTGCCACGTCGTCACCGTCAACGACTACCTTGTGAAACGCGATGCGAGCTGGATTCGCCCCGCGTTTGAGGCGCTGGGCCTGTCGGTCGGCTTCATCCAGGCCGACATGGACCCGGGCAGCGACTCGCGCCGCAAGCAGTACCAGGCTGACGTCACCTACGGCACCAACAGCGAATTCGGCTTCGACTACCTCCGCGACAACATGAAGGTCCGCAAGGAGGAACAGGTGCAGGGGCCGCTCGATTTCGCGATCGTGGACGAAGTGGATTCGGTCCTGATCGACGAAGCCCGCACGCCGCTCATCATCAGCGGCGATGCCCACGACGATGCCCCCAAATACCGCCGCGCCGATGAGGTCGCCCGCAAGGTGATGGACCTTCATCGCCCCTTCGCCGCGATCGAGAAGCTGGTCGATAAAGCCAAGCGCGACATCAAGGCCGCCGAAGGGGACCTGGAGAAGGCCAAGACCAAGGACGAGAAGGAATCGGCCAGGAAACGGCGCGAAAAGGGCGAGGCCGACCTCATCGAGGCCGAATCAAAGAAGGAAGGCATCACCGCCTACTACGAGTTGGAGCTGGACCGCAAGAGCGTCCACCTGACCCACGAAGGGATCGCCGCCGCGCAAGAGGCGGCCGGTGTGGGCAGCTTCTACCTGGGGAGCAATGTCGAATGGCCCCATCTGATGGAACAGGCGATGCGCGCTCACGCCGTTTACGAGCGCGACAAAGACTACGTGATCGAACGCGGCCGCCGCAGCGGCGAGATGGAGATCGTCATCGTTGACGAATACACCGGCCGCAAGATGGAAGGGCGGCAGTGGTCCGACGGGCTCCACCAGGCGATTGAGGCCAAAGAGCGCGTTCCGATCAAGAAAGAGACGCAGACCCTGGCGACCATCACGCTCCAGAACTTCTTCAAGCTCTACAAGGCCTTGTCGGGCATGACGGGCACCGCCCAGACCGAAGCCGAAGAGTTCATGAAGATCTACAAGCTGGAAGTGGTCAGCATTCCGACCAACCGGCCGGTCATCCGCATGGACTCTGAGGACCGCGTCTACCGCAAGGCCCACGAGAAGTGGGACGCGATCATCACCGAGATCAAGGAGCACTCCGACGCCGGGCGGCCGGTGCTGGTCGGCACGACCAGCGTCGAAAAGAGCGAGATGCTCTCGACGCTCCTGAAGCGGAAGTATGGGATCGATCACGAAGTGCTGAACGCCAAGCAGCACGAGCGCGAGGCCCATATCGTGCTGAAGGCCGGCCAGCAGCACACCAACGCCTTCGGCGAGGTCGTCGGCAATGTGACGATCGCAACCAACATGGCCGGCCGCGGGACGGACATCAAGCTGGCCCAGGAGACGCTGTTCGACGTGGTCTCGGTCGAACCGCACTCGGAAAAGGGGCAGTCGAAGTACGCGCTCAAGCAGCGCGGCACCGGCCGCCGGGTTGAAATCGATACGGCGATCAAGGATGAGTCGGGCGAGTGGGTCGAGAACCCGCTGGCGTCGGTGTACCAGCTTAAGCCGGAGGCGAAGATCGTCGGCGGCCTGCACGTGATCGGCACGGAGCGGCACACCGCGCGCCGCATCGACAACCAGCTTCGCGGCCGGTCCGGCCGCCAGGGGGACCCGGGCTCCAGCCGCTTCTACGTGTCACTGGAAGACGAGCTGATGTCGATGTTCGCCGGCGAGTGGACGATCAAGGTCCTCGGCTGGCTCGGCATGGAAGAGGGGATGGCGATCGAAGACCGCCGCATCACCAAGGGGATCGTCAACGCCCAGAAGAAAGTCGAGGAGCGGAACTTTCTCTCGCGCAAGAACCTCCTGGAGTATGACGAGGTCATGGACTACCAGCGCACCACCTTCTACGGGATGCGCCAGCAGGTCCTGGAAGGGAAGGCGGTCGATCGGATCGTCTGGGGGATGATCGGCGACTCCATCCGCGACGCGGTGGACAAGTTTATCACGCAGGACTTTGTCGCCGCGACGGTCAGCGACTGGGTGCGGACCAACTTCGAAGTCGTCGTCGAGCCGGAAGACCTTCGCGGCCGTCGCGACCTCGACGACCTCGAAGACTACATCAAGGGCCGGCCCGCAACCAAGTCGAGAACGACCTGTCCAAGGACATGGACGAGTTCCTGGGCGAAGACCCCGACGACAAGAAGTCATGGGACGTCAGCGGCCTGTCGAGCTGGGCGATGAGCCGGTTCCACGTGAGCCTCCCCGGCTCGCGGATCAAGAAGATGGAAGCGGAAGAAGTCCGCGACGCGCTGCGCGAGGCGGCGCTCGAACAGATCGACGGCCGCGATGTTGACGGGCTGGCGAAATACCTCGAGCCCCTGTTCCCCCAGACGGAGCTTGCGAACTGGGCGAAGGAGAAGTTCTCGATCGACGTCTCGCCCAAGGAATTTGTCGCCGACGGGGCACGGGGCGCGCAGCCCCTCCCGGCGGAAGAGGTCATCGGCCTGATCGAAGGCCGCGCCCGTGACGCCTATTCCCGCCGCGAGATCGAGTACCCGGTCGAGCACCTGCTGACCTACGCTTTTGGCGATCCGTCGGGCGGCGGCGTCAACAACCCGTACGCGGCCGATTTCGTCCGGTCCTGGGCGAAAGGGAAATACGACATCGATCTTCCCGTCGAGCGGATCCAGGAACTGGGCGTTTCGGGCCTTCGTGTCGAGCTGCGGGCCTTGCAGGAGAAATGGCTTTCGGCGGCACAAATCGGCTAAGTCATCGACCCGATGATCGCGGGCGACGCCAAGCCGCAGCAGATCATCGAGCGGTTCAAGGCGCGGTTCGGGATCACGCTGGACGAGGTGGACCTGTACCCCGCCGATCCGTCCGCCGACGCCCGCCAGGGCCTTGAGCCCAAGTCCGCCCGCCCCGCGGCCGCCGTTGCCGAGGTGGACGCCGACGCCCTCCCGCGGACCGTCCGCGAGATCCTGGTCGAGCGCGTTCGCCTTCTCATGCGCCAGGAGCTGACCGACCTGGAGCAGTTCGTCCTCGTCCAGATCTTCGACCAAAGCTGGAAGGACCATCTCTACGCGATGGACATGCTTAAGAGCGGCATCGGCCTCCAGGCGTTCGCCGAGCGCGACCCGCGCGTGCTCTATAAGAAGGAAGGCTACCAATACTTCCAGGAGATGATGGCTGGGATTCGCGACAAGGTAACTGACCTGATCTTCCGCGCCCGCGTTGTGGGGCAGGCGGAGTCTCGCAGCAACTACCGGGAGACCGAAGCCGTCCATGAGGACGCCGGCAGCTACGGTGTCGCCGAGACCCGCGCCTTGCCTGCCGAGGCGGCCGACGCCGGCCAGTCGTCGGGCGGCGGCGCGGTCGCCCAGGCCGAGGCCGTCAAGTCGAAGCCGATCGTCCGGGACGAGCCGAAGATCGGCCGCAATGACCCGTGCCCCTGCGGCAGCGGGAAGAAATACAAGAAGTGCCATGGGGCCAATGCGGCATAGCCTTTAGCGCTAGCGACCCGCACGGCCGATAAGCGGGTTGGAGCGGGCGCGGGTACAGGGAATCTGTCTGTTTCTACCCGCCGACGTCGCTTTGTTTGCTCTAGAATCACGTCGTACGGCGAGAACCATCGCCGTCACGGTTTTTAAGGAGTCTTTCATGACAAGCATGCCTGGTCCGTACAACCCATTTCAGCCGCAACGGCAGGGCCCCGCTGGGGGCTGGCGGCAGTCCGAACCGCTCTCCTACTCGCCAACGACGCCGGTGACGACGTTCTTCAACGCAGTCTATGCCTGGATGTCGGCCGGCTTGGGGTTGACGGCCGTGGTCGCCTGGTACGTTTCGACCCAGCCGCAACTGATGGCCCGGATCTTCCACGGGCCGACGCTGATTCTGCTCTTTGTCGCCGAGCTGGCGCTCGTCTTCACGGTCAGCGCCGCCGTGAACAAGATCAACGCCGAGGTGGCGACAGGGCTCTTCCTGCTCTACGCGGCCTTGAACGGCCTGACGCTGTCGGCCATCTTCATCGCTTACAGCATGACGTCGATCGCAGGCGCGTTTGTCGCCAGCGCCGCCACCTTCGGCGTGATGAGCGTCTACGGCATGGTGACCAAGCGTGACCTCACGCAGTATCGGAGCCTGCTGATGATGGGCCTCATCGGCGTCGTGATCGGCAGCGTCGTGACGTGGTTCATCCACAGCACGATCCTGGTGATCGCACTGAACTACCTGGGCGTCTTCGTCTTCATCGGCCTGACCGCCTATCACACGCAGATGCTCCGATACATGGCGAACCAGACGGCCGGCACTCCGGGAATGGCGGCCCGCTACGCCGTCGTCGGCGCGCTGACGCTCTATCTCGACTTCATCAACCTGTTCCTGATGCTCCTTCGCCTGCTCGGCGACCGCCGCCGCTAAGCGGCGACGTTGGGCCGCCACAAAAACGGAATACTCCAGACGGCCTTGGGTATCCCAAGGCCGTCTTTTTCGCACCGCGTGGCGTTGGGGAATTCGACGGAATGGCCTATGGTCCGTTCCAGACAAGCTTGCGGGTGCGCGGTAATGTCATCGGACGTGCCGCCGGTGCCCTCACCGGCGGACAATTTGCGTGGTCGGCACGACCCCCGGTGAGGGCACCGGCGGCACTTTGATTCGCTACCCGCCGGTTTAGACTGAGCGGCCCGCGAGGAGATGAAAGGCATCGGATCCGAGGGCGCTCAACGGATTCCGCTCCGGCTTTCATGATGTTCCGCTGAGATTCGGTGCTTCGGATCTCGCCCTTTCCCCTTCGATCATGTCCCCCGGCGTCCACCTTCTTCACAAGCCCGTCGGTCCGACCAGCTTTTCGGTGGTCCAGGGCTGCCTGCGATCGCAGGTGGCCAAGCCGGCCAACGCGCGGCTGAAGATGTGCCACGGCGGGACGCTCGATCCCTTCGCGTCGGGGCTTCTTCTCCTCCTGGTCGAGCCGGCGACCCAGTTGTTCGATCACCTTCACGCCGTCCCCAAGGTCTACGAGGCGAAGGTGCGCTGGGGGATCGAAACGGAGAATGGCGACCCGCTCGGCCGCGTAGTGGCCACGGGCGACGCGGGGCATCTCACGCCGGATGTGCTCGACGAGGCGATCGCCTCGTTCGCCGGCTGGCAGGATCAGGTCCCGCCTGCCACCAGCGCCAAGCGGATCGACGGCGAGCGGGCCTATGTGAAGGCCCATCGCGGGGAGGCGGTCATCCTGCCGCCGTCCCGCGTTTATCTGCACGAGGCGCAGTGGATCGAGCACGACCTGCCGAACACGAGCCGGCTTCGTCTGACGGTGCGCGGCGGTTTCTACGTTCGGTCGCTCGTGAGGGATATCGGCCGCCGATTGGGGTGTGGCGCACACCTCGAGCAACTCTGCCGAGCGGCGATCGGCCCGTGGGAAGACCCCAGCTCCGGCGTCGCGACGGCAATCAGCGGCGGGGCGGTCCTTCCGTGGGCGCCGTCGCGCGAGCTGACGGACCGGGAAGTGGGCGACCTGCGCGAAGGCCGCACGATCCCCCTGGGTGAGTGGGCTGCTCCGGAGTGGTCGCCGCCGACCGGGTTCCCCGACCCGCAAGCGCCCGTTCGCGGCATGCACCTGGCACGGTTCGCGTACCTGCTCCGCCCGGAAGGCGGCCGCCTGATTTCCATCGCCGCGCTGCGCGGCCGCATATAGGCCTACGGAGCCGAACAGGAATGAAAGCTTGTGGAGAGCTGAATCAAGAGAGACGAAGGCGGAAAACGACGGCATCATGCAGCAGGCACACTCCGTGTGCCGTAGCCCGTCTTTAAGCTCGCTCGGTAAGCTGGCGGACGGCGCACGGAGTGTGCCTGCTATCTGGCATTCCAGCGGCGAGAGCCTCGCCGCGCATCGAGCGGGATTTTTTGCAATCCCGCGGCCCGTTCCGGGCAGAATAAGCGAACGGCCCGGGCATCCCCCAATGAGGTCGCCCGGGCCGGCCGTTTCAGTCCAATCCAAGCGCGGTGCTTATCGCCCCAGCGAGTGCAGGTAGTCGATCGACCGCTTGAGCACTTCCATCGGCTTGTCGTACTCGTACTCGACGATATACCACTCGGTCCCGCCGACCGATTCGTACAGGGGGAGCATCGTCTTCCAGTCGATCGTCCCTTCGCCCAGGGCCGCGTCGCGCGGGCCGCCGTGCTCCTTGATGTGCGTGGTCTTGGTCCGCCCGGCGTATTTCCTGATCAGGGCGGCCGGGTCGCCGCCGCCGTCGAGGGTGTTGCCGGTGTCGAGCTGATGAACCACTTCCTTGTTCGTCGCGTCGAAGAAGATCTCCCACGAGGTCTTCCCGTCGAATTTCTTAAAGTCCCCGCCGTGGGAGTGGTAGCCGACGAGCATCCCCAGCTCCTTGGCTTTGGCGGAGATGTCGTTGAACTTCTTGGCCAGCTCTTCCCACCCGGCCGCGTCTTTGGCCGAAAGGCTGGGGCAGATGAGGAACTTGTTCCCCAGGGTCGCGTGCAGCTCTGCGGTCTTCTTCAGCTCATCCCCTTCGAGCGTCTTTAACGCAGTGTGCGTGCCGCAGCACTTGAGGCCGTTGTCATCCAGCAGCTTGCGAAGCTCCTGGGGCTTGCGGTCCCACCCGTGGTAGCCGGCGAATTCGACGCCTTTGTACCCCATCTTCCCGATGGCCTCGATCGTGCCGGGGAAGTCTTTGGGGATCAGGTTCCGGACCGAGTAAAGCTCCAGGCCGATCGGGATTTTCGGCTTGGCCTCTTCCGCTCGGACCAGCGACGGCATTGCCAGCGCCGCGGCCCCGGCCGCCGCCAGGCGAAGCATCTCACGACGGGATAAATGGCTGTTCATGGGTTGGTCTCCTTGCCCGCTGTTACTCAAAGCCCGCCAGACCGTTGTGCCCGACGGAAGTTAGAACGACCAGGTGAAGCGGCGATCATTCGGGCGCTATCGTCATGTCCTCCTCGCCAGGAAGCGATGTCAGGATCACGTTAAATGAATTTGGCGCGGAATAAACGGCCTCGGACGCGTCACCAGTGAGGACGGGGGCGTCATCGGTTTCTACTTCACGAGGTGGTTCATGTTCAAGAACGCAATGGTCGCAGCGGTTATCGTCGTTTTTGGGTCGGCCGCGTTGGCGCACGCCGACACGAAGGAAGACATCAAGGCGGGGCTCAAGAAGCTCACGGAGTCAGGGTTTAGCTGGAAGCAAACGGTCGAAGGTGCGGCCGGCGCCGCGGCGGGTCGAGGCGGTGGCGGCGAAGGCAAGTATCAGGCCGACGGCCTGACCTGGGTCTCGCGGACGATGGGCCAGAACACCGTCGCATTTGTCATGAAGGGCGACAAGGGCGCGCTGAAGGCCGGCGAAGCCGGCTGGGTGTCGATCGAAACCCCCGGCGACGATCAGGCGGCCCAGCGCGCCGCCCGCCAGGCGAAGAACTTCAAGCTCCCGACCGTCCAGGCCCAGACGTCGATCGAGAGCGCGATGGAATTCACCAAGGTCGAAGAGGCCTGGTCGGCCGCCCTCAGTGAAGACGCCGTCAAAGCCCTGATGACCTACGGCGGGCGAGCCCGCGGCGGCGCGGGCGCCAACGCCAACGCGGCCGCGACCCCGCCCGTGGTGAAGGACGCCAAGGGGAGCGTCAAGGTCTGGCTCAAGGACGGCGCCGTGACCAAGATCGCCTACAACGTCAAAGGGACCGTCACCGCAAACGGCCAGGACCGTGACATCGATCGGACGACCACGATCGAGTTCAGCGAAGTCGGCACCACCAAGATCGAAGTCCCCGCCGAAGCCAAGGAAAAGGCCGGCCTGAGCTGATTCGCAACGAAAAAGGATGCCCCGCTGCCGTCGGCACTCTTGCCGGCGGCGCGGGGCTTTCGTTGGAATCGGAGGTCGAGTGCCTATCGCCGCGGCGGGCGTCCCTGACATGCCGCCTTAGACTTGAACCGCGCCCTGGAATCGAGTTCTTGAAGCCGGCTGGGCCGACGTTGTCCACCGGATGATTTCCGGATTACGCTGCCAGATCGTCCCCCGAGCCCCCGGCCCCCCCATCCCCCAACGGGTCGCGGGTGGCCCGGCGGTGCTGCGCCGGGTTGTGATCCCGGCTGATACCGTGCTAGAGCCCGGTCTCGACGTACGGAGGCGGATTGCCCGACATCCGGGCGGCGGCGGGCCTACGAACGCCGCTGTCGCGAGCGGTCACATTGGGAGGTGGCCCCTCCATGTCCCTGGCAGGTGGCCCCTTTGTGTCGTTCTAATGGTCGCGGCTCTTTGTAATTGTTCTTTTTCTAGACTGGCGGTATCCTAAAAGTCTTATGCAGAGCCCAAATCTGAGTATCATTATTGCGGTGATCGCGGTGTCGATCAGCGTTTGGACGAGGGTCGAGACTTTTGTCGTGAATCGTCGCCAACAACGGGTAGATCGAGCGAAACGAGTGGGGGAGGCGTTGATTGCTGCGCAAAAGTTGAAGAATGAATTATCTAATTGCATTTCTGCACTGAAGGGAATTACGGTTACCGATACCGTAGCGTACAATCGCTTGCAGTCCGAATTTACGACATGGCTTGCCAAGCTTGAAACCGAATACACGCAGGTCTGGGATTACACCAAGGCATTTGAGGAGGTGATTGGTGCGTTCGAGAGGAGAGAGGACATCGCACTTGACGATGCATCAATCGAAGCCAAAATCGCGCACTTCAATCAACGGTGTGTCGTGGCTGAATATGACATTTCCTACATCACCATTGAGATGTCGCAAGACATTTTGGCTCTCCGCCAAAGCCGCTGATCGTTGGGACGTGATACGGGGAGACGTGATACGGCGACGTAGCTAGAATCGGACGTGATACGGGGACGTAGCTAGAATCAGAAAACCAGCTACGTCGTGCGCCGTGAAGGGAAGGTGTGGAGTCTTGCGGGTGAAAGTCCCGCCCGGGAAATAGTCATTGCACCCGGTAGCAGTCGAGACAGTCGCGAGGGCAACCGAACGGCTGAAGCTCTCGACACAAAGGGCTGTTTAGCAGCTCCGCGAGCTTGCAGGCCGGAACACAAGTGAAGCGCCATTGAGGCCCCGAAACAGATGATGCGGAAGCCGACCCAGCGACGTAATGGGGAAGGCCGCCGCCGTCCGTCGCAAAGCCGGAATCCAAGCCGGTGCTGACATGGGACGTGATACGGGGGACGTGATACGGGGACGGGACGTGATACGGGGACGCATCTAGAATCAAGAAACCAGCTGCGTCGCGATGTAGTACTAACGTCACATCGACTGCTGCGAAGACCCAGGCTCGGCCGTGAAGCCGGCCGGGGCGTCTTCCCCCTCCACGACGACTCGCCGCACCCGCGGGCCGATGCAGCATAGAATCTCGTAGGGGATCGTGCTCGACCATTTCGCCAGGGCGTAGACACTTGCAGGAGAGAGCGGGTCGTTGTCGAGTAGGGTGACCTCGTCGCCGACATCGGCGGGCGGGGCGTTGGTCAGGTCGATCGTCGTCAGGTCCATGCTCACGCGGCCGACGACCGGGGCGGGGCGGCCGTGGACCATTACCACCGCCTGATTGCTGAAATCGCGCGGATATCCGTCGGCGTACCCGACCGGGATCAACCCGATGCGGGTGGGGCGCGACGCTTTCCACGTCTGGCCATAGCCGACAGTCGCTCCGACAGCCACGTCCTTGATGCCGATCAGCGGCGCGGTCCACTTGAGCGCCGGGCGGAGCGGGCGGGCCATCTGCGGCGACCCGGACGGGTCGATGCCGTACAGAGCGATGCCGGGGCGGACCATGTCCAGGTGCGATTCAGGGATGTGGAACAAGGCGGCCGAGTTGGCGGCGTGGCGGATCAGTTTCGTCCCGCGCTTGTCCATCGACTCGGCGAACGGCTCCGTTGCCCGGTTGAAGCGGGTGAGTTGCTCGCGGGTGAAAGGGTTCTCGGGCTCGTCGCTGCTGGCGAAATGGGTGCAGATCCCCGCCAGTCGCAACGACGGCCGCGAGGCGATCCGGTGGAGTAGGGCGGGCAGCGCATTCACCAGCACGCCCGAGCGGCTCATCCCTGTATCGACCATCACCTGAATCAACGCCCGGCGGCCGGTGGACTGGGCGATGCGGGCGAGATCGTCAGCGGCCGCCGTGCTGCAGATCGTGAGCGTCCATCGGCACCGGATCGCCTCTTCCAGCTTTTGCCGCTGGCGGCCGAGAAAGCAGTTTTCGAGGGGGCGGAAGATCAGAATATGCGGGCCGGCGACGCCGGCCTCCACCGGGAGCCCGGCCGCCTCGTCGAGGCTTGCGACCGCGAGCGCGTCGGCGGCCGGCCGCTCGGGTTGGCCAGGGACGTCGGCGGCAAAGTTGCATAAGGCGTCGGCCACCTGGGCGGCGCCGTGCCCATAGGCGTCCGCCTTAACGATCGCGCAAAGTTTCGTGCCGGGGGAGAGGCGAGCGCGAATCAGGCGGGCGTTGTGGAGGAGCGCGCGGCGCGAGATCAGGACGCGCGGCTCACCGATAGATTGCTTGACGGCCGTTGCATCCATGCAAGCCCTCGCCAGTCGTTTCCGCACGGGTTCGTTCGTCCCGAATCCCTTCGGGTCGGGGGAGTATAACGCGCGTTCGGTCGGTTGAAAGCTCTTCGGAACGGGGCCATTTTGGCAGAGGTGTGGTCACGTTTGGCGAGTCGCCGTCCTTCGTCGAAAGGGGGTGGGAAGCTTTCCGACGAATCCAGAGGACGCCAGCCTGGGAACGCGGACGTTCTCCTTGGCTTGGAGCAAAGGCCGACGAGGACGTCGGCGTTCCCAGGGTCGATTCGGCCCCTCGGGTTGTATGGCGGCCAAATCACTCGTCTCCCGCGACGCCGCCCCCTCCCCGGCGCCCCCCGGCGTACCGGGAGGGAGAAAGAGGTTGCCCCAGCGGGGGATTCGCCCTCTTTCAAGCTGAAGCGGCGTACCCGCCGGCGACCAGTGGACCGTTCCACTAAGAACCGCGGGTGCGGCGTTTGGGCGCGTGTGCGAGGGTTCGTTCGGTCCGTCGGGTTTCAGCGACGGGCGGAGACGGGATGGCACGAATCGTGGCGTAGCAGGCGCATTCCATGTGCCGTCCGCCGTGATCTCGCACGGCGCCAACGCTGGAGACTGGCGGACGGCACACGGAGCGTGCCTGCTACAATGGGCCCGGCTTCCGTGCGCCCCCGTAGTTTCGAAAGGAACGAATCACGTGCGGCAGCCGGCGGACTTGAATCGGTGCGGCCGATTCGCAGAGAATGAACCCCGGGCTTCAACGTAGAAGTGGGCGTGGCGGCGAACGAACGGCCGCATTGGATCCCGGTACTGCTTTGGGGGTTCCCTTTATGTCGCAGGATCCGCTCATACCGCCGGAATCGCCTCTGCCGGGAATGCCCTCCTCGGCGCCGCCGCCGCCCCCGGCCCCGCCACGAGCCAACGTGCCGCCGCCCCCCTTCGCCGAGCAGTATCAAGGCCAACCGCGGTACGCGCCGCACGCGCCGTCCGCCGCACAGCCGCGACCTGTGGTGCCGATCGCCCCAGCCCCTCCGCCGATGCCCGCCGCACCGGGTTGGCAGAGCCCCGCTGCGGGGTACTACGCGGCAAGCCCATACGGCAACCCGTACTACCCGGTGGGGGCGGTACCGTCGGCCTTGCCCCGGGGTGGGGCGAAGCGTCCCGGCCTGATCTCGACCGTCGGCGTGGTGAGCATCATCGCCGGGTCGATGACCTGCGCGCTCTGCCTTCTTGAGTGGGCTGTTCGGCATGATCTCGCTGACGATCTCTCGCAGCTCGGCGATCCCGTCCGCACTCGGCGCCTCGGCCCCCAAACGCTACACGACCGTCGCCGCCGTCAGCCCCAGCGGAGCACCCGGCTCGGGGAGCAATACGCCGCAGGCCGATCCCCCCGGCCCCGGATCGATGCCGGCGGCCGACCGCCAGATCGTCCTCTCGGCGATGAAGTCTCTCGTCCCCCTCTCCGACGATCAGGAGCGTCAGCTCGGCGGCCTCCTGGCCCGCGCCGGACGCGATATGTTCACAGCCGATGCGGCGACGAACCCGGCGTCCGCCAACCCCGAAACCGGAGTCACGTTGCGTTCGGCCACCGCGGAGGCGTCGAGCCCGGCCTGGCTGACGACCGCCTCGGCCGCCGCCGCCGTTCAGCGTTCAGGCACCCTTGTCAGCGAAGACGTGAACGATCCGGCGCCCGTCTATTTCGACCTCTCGACCGGCCATGTCGAAGTCCACTCCAATCGAGCCTTCTTCCGGCCGCGGGATGCCAGCCCGGTGGTTCGCGTGTCGATCACCGTGGCCGACGCGGCCGCCGCCTCCAACGCGGCCGCCGCCTCCAACGCGGATCAGGCGGCTACGTCGGCCTTGACGTCCGCGCAACCGGCCAGCCCGTCCTCCGTCCCCGAACCAGCCAAGCCCGCGGTGGCGAGCGACGACCCGTTCGCTCCGGCGCCCGGCGCCGACCCGTTCGCGACAACGACGGCGCCATCGGGCCAGGCAGCGCCGCCGCTCGCCACGATCGCCCCCGCCGGCACCGCCCTCACCGCCTCCCAGGCGGCCGCCGTGGTGCAGCGCGCCAGGCCGCCTCCGGTAGGAAGCTGACCAAGGCGCAGATGGCGACGCTCACGAACGAGCTGATGTCGCCGACGCAGCAATACGTGACGCCAGCGACGCTCTGGTCGCCCATCTCAAGTGTTGCGATGCAGCCGGACGGTTCGGCGTTCATCATCACCGGCGGGGGGATGCTGAACATTGAGGCGGACGGGTCGCTCTCGTCCCAGGCCAATCGCACGGGGCCGAACGTCACCATCAACCCTGTTTCCGTGGTCCTGGTGCTGGGGGAGAGCGTCGCCGCCCTGGCGATGGGGATCCTGCTGATCGTGGCGGGCGCGGGGATCTTCCGGAACTCGGCCCGCTCGCGCCGGCTGCACCTGATCTACGCGGCCGTCAAAATCCCCCTGTGCGTCATCGCCACCGTAGGCGTCATGTGGCTGTTCGAGGGTTTTGACGCGGGCGTCCCGGCCTCATCAATCGCTACGAACTGGCGGCAGTTCATCATGACCGTGTCAATCGGCGGGGTGATCTACCCCGTCATCCTGCTCATCGTGCTCAACCTCCCAAGCGTCCGCAGCTACTTTCGCGCGGTCGCAACTGCTGATTGATAGAACCTTGCCTGCCGCCAGCCCCGTCCGCCGGCCCGCGATAGACCTCCCCTGATTTGGTCCGCCTACATCCTTGCTTCCAGCGGGGTTTCTTCATGTCAAGGACGTTTCTGCCGACTCCATCTGGGGCGGGACGTCCGTCCGCCACAGGTGTGTCAACGTTGAAAATGCCACTTTTTCACGGTGCCACGCGGATCGGTCGATGAGTACGCAGAAAATGCTCTTGCGCGGCGGCCGCCCCGTTTGGGGCTTGGCACGCTGTCGCGAAACCGGCGGACCTTCAGGAAGCACCCATGTCGTTGTTGCAGGCCCCGATCGGAACGACCTTTGAAGCGTGGCGGAACGCCACGCCGGGCTTTCCCCCGCGTTCCACTCACCTCGGGCGACTTCCCGGCTTCGCTGCCCGGCCGTCACCGGCTCGCGTCTTCACGAACCCGCTTTATAGCGGCGCCGACCCCTTCGTGGCCCAAAGGAACGGCCGCTACCACCTGATCCAGACGGGCGAGGGAGGGCGGCTGGAGGTCTGGGACAGCGAGACCCCGGTCGAACGCGGCGTTTGCAAGGTGGTCTGGAGCCCGCCGGCGACGGGCTGGAACCGCGCGGAAATCTGGGCGCCCGAGCTCCATTTCATCAGCGGCCGCTGGTACATCTATTACGCCGCTTCCGACGGCCGCAACCCCACCCATCGGATGGGCGTGCTCGAATCGGCGACCGCCGACCCGCAAGGCCCCTACATCGATCGAGGCATGCTCTTCACCGGCGACCGCAAGGAGGGTCGCTCCGTCAACCGCTGGGCGATCGACGGCACCGTGCTCCAGCACCGGACGGGGCTTCATTTCGTCTGGTCGGGCTGGGAGGACGAGCGGGACATTCAGCACCTTTACATCGCCCGCATGTCCGACCCCTGCACCGTCTCGACCGAGCGGGTTCGGATCTGCCCGAACGATTGCCACCTGTGGGAGCGCGTTGGCGAGCGTCCGTGGGAGCGGGGGTTGAACGAGGGCCCGCAACTGCTGACGAGGAACGGCCGCACTTTTCTGATCTATTCGTGCAGCGGCTCCTGGCAGCCGTCGTACAAGCTCGGAATGCTCTTCATGGATGAAGCGGCCGACCCCATGGGCCCGTCGAGCTGGCAAAAATACGATGCGCCCGTCTTCGAATCGACGTCCGAGGTCTTCGGCGTCGGCCACTGCTGCTTTACCCAGTCCCCCGACGGCACCGAAGATTGGATGCTCTACCACTCCAAGCGCTTCCGCCACGACTGCTGGGACCGGGTCGTCCGTGCCCAGCCGTTCACGTGGACGCGCGACGGCTTCCCGTACTTTGGTTCCCCCGCCCCGACCGCCGTCCAGATGGCCATGCCCTCCGACGGCCGCTCCCTCCCGCGCCCCGCCAAGGCCGCATAGTGCGCCCTTCTGTCGGAAGCGTGGATGCGGTTTGCGAACCAGGAGCCGCCGGTGCCCTTACCGGCACTGTCTCCGTCCGCGGGCAAGGCCCGCCGGTGAGGGCACCGGCGGCACGTCGGATGGTGTCGGCGCAGACCCGCTTAACTCGCCTGGAGCGATCCAAGAGCGCCGCGCACGGCATGTCCTTTCGGCCACGTCAAGGCATGCCCGGCTTGCCGCTTGTCGCCCGCAGCGCGCGTTGGGAACACGTCCCCAAGGGGACGGGAAACCGCGCCGCGGGCGGCCGCACGATTCTCAGGCCGCCGAGAGCTGGGGGTTCTTGGGCGCTTTGCGGTGGGCGTCGAGCAGGACCTGCTCGAACATCGTCGTCGCATCGTCCCACGTGTAGCGGGTGGCGATGGCATACGCCCGAGCCGAGAGCTCGCGCCAGGCCGGGTCGCTCATGCGTGCGACTTTGACGATCGCGTCGGCCATGGCCTGGGGGTCTTCGGGGGCGACGAGGGTGCCGCCGCCGGCGTCGCCGACGAGCTCGGGGGCGGCGCCCGCGGGCGTGGCGATGACCGGGGTTCGGCACGCCATAGCTTCGAGGATCGGCAGGCCGAACCCTTCCTTACGCGTCCCGAAGAGCCAGGCGTCACAGGTGCCGTAGATCGATTTCAGCTCCGGGTCCGGCACATGGTGATGGAACTCGAACCCTTCCGGCAGCGGGAGCTGCGCGCCGGGGGCGACGCTGCCGAAGCAGACAACCCGCAGGTCGGGCACCGAGGCGCGCGCCAGTTCGACCGCCTTGATGACGATGTCGGTCCCTTTGTTGAGGAACGGCGTGTAGATGAATCCGACGGTCGGCCGCTCCTGCTTGCCCCGCTCGGCGGCCGTGAACTTCTTCAGATCGACCGCGTTCGGCACGCAGGTGATGTCGTTGGGGCTGTTCCCGAACTGGCTCTCCAGCAATTCCTTAACCCAACGGGCGGGCGTGATCTTCGGCATGACGAGCCGGCAGGTCGCGTCCACCTGGGCCACGGTCTGCGTGCCGCCCCAGACCTCGTAATCCTGAATGAAGTGAACCTTGACGCCCTTGCTGGCCGGGAGCCCGGCGACCCATTCGGCCGTTTCCCACCAGGTGGCCAGCACCACGTCGGCGTCGGGGAGGTCGGCGGCGGTCACAGGACGAAACTTTTCGAGCAGGCGGTGGGTAACGCCCGTCCACTCCATGTGGGAGGGGGCTCGCCAGGGGCTGATCGGTTGCGGCAGGCCGTTGCGGAGCGCTCGCCATTTGGCGCGGAGCGACGGGGCGGGGCGCGGGCGGGAGACCACCAGCACGTCGTGCCCGCGCTGCTTCAGCCGCTGGGCGTAGGTGGCAATCACCCGGAAGCCGCCCGAGAGGTCCGCCAGCCCGACAACAAAGGTAATCCGCATGGAGTTGAAGTCCTTGTCTCTTACACCACGGTCACCGCGAAACCGGCCGGCCTTCCCCGACGCGGCACGCGCCGGCCCTTCCCCGGTTCGACGACCGGAACCACGCGCCTGTTCTCCGGGACGGAGAAGAGAGCCGCCGCTTCAATCGAGGAGGGCTGCGTGAAATAGGACGCCCGGTCATCGGGCGCCCACCCGGGCGACGCCTGTCAGCGCGCCGCTACATGCATCGTCGGCAAGTTTCCCACGGTTGCGTAATGGAACGCCATTATCAATTAATCGCGTCGCTGTGAAAGCCCGACACGCGGGCCGGAGCTTCGTTTGACCCAAACTGCGCGACCCGCCACAGATACCCCGCTTCGTGCCGGCATTTGCTGCTACAACGGCGATTCATTGATGCATCACAAGCTATTCATTCGAAAACACTTACACGGTCGAAACCGTGTGGGGATCAGGGGCCAGAGCTGTCGATTCGCGCCCGCGGATCGCGGTGGACGTCACGGAAATGCACTGCCGGCGATGCTTCCGTGCGTTCGATGAAAGCCGCGGCTCAAGATGATGACCCATAACCGCTTGCAGGCTGTCAGAGTTTCAAAAATCGCAAAGTGCTTACAGAACCTCTAAAATAGTCTCATGTTCGAGGCGCTGACCCAACGTCGATATCTGGTCCCCTTTAAGGCCAACCGGCTCCCACAGCGATTTACCGACGTTCTGGTGATCGGCGGAGGGGTTGCGGGGCTTCGGGCGGCGATCGCGGCCGCCGAGGCCGGCGCTGAAGTGCTGATCCTGACGAAAGACACGATCGATCAGTCGAACACCTGGTACGCGCAGGGGGGGATTGCCGCCGTCCTCCAGCCGGCCGACAGCTACGAATCCCATGTTGACGACACTGAAAAGGGCGGCGCCGGCCTCTGCGATCACGCGGCCGTCGAGGTCGTGATTCGCGAAGGCCCGCAGCGTGTCCTCGAACTCCTCCAATACGGCATCAACTTCGACAAGGACCCGCAGAAAGCGCACGGCCTGGCTTTCACCCGCGAGGGCGGCCACTCCTTTGCCCGAATCCTGCACGCCTTCGGCGATGCGACCGGCAAGGAGCTGGCCCAGACGCTCATCAACACCGTGCGCAGCCGCGACGCGATCCGCACGTCGGAGCAAAGCTTTGTTCTCGACCTGATCACCAGTGATGACCGCTGCGTCGGTGCCCTGGCGGTCATTGAGGGGGAGCTGAACATCATCTGGGCCAAGGGGACGATCCTGGCCAGCGGCGGCGCCGGGCAGCTCTATCGAGAATCGACCAACCCGAAGATCGCCACGGCCGACGGGCACGCGATGGCCTACCGCGCCGGGGCGACGCTCCAGGACATGGAGATGGTCCAGTTCCACCCGACGACGCTCTACGTCGCCGGATCCAGCCGAGCTCTGATCACCGAGGCCGTCCGCGGCGAAGGGGCGCGGCTCGTCGATCGCAACGGCTATCGCTTCATGAAGGATTACCACGAGATGGGGGAGCTCGCCCCGCGCGACGTGGTGAGCCGGGCGATCGTCGAGCAGATCCGCAAAACGCACTTCACGCATGTGTATCTCGACGTCCGCCACCTCCCCAACGTGGAATTCAGGGAGCGTTTCCCGCAGCTTGCCAAGCTGGTCGATCAGTTCGAGATTGACCCGTCGAAGGATCTAATCCCCATCCACCCCGCCGCGCACTACATGATCGGCGGGGTCGATGTGGATTTAAGCGGCCGCTCCAGCCTCGCCGGGCTCTGGGCGGTCGGCGAGGCGAGTTGCACCGGGCTCCATGGCGCCAACCGTCTCGGCAGTAACTCATTGCTGGAGGGATTAGCCTACGGTGCCCGCGCCGGGGCCGATGCCGCCCAGGCGATTCGTCAGAACGGCGCGGCGAAGTTCCCGCTGACGATCGAGCACAAGGTGCCGGCGTCCACCAAGACGGAGCTGGACGTCACCGATGTGAAAAGCAGCCTGCGAAGCGTGATGTGGCGCAACGTCGGCATCGAGCGGACGGGCGAGCGGCTGGGGGAGACGCGGGAGATCGTCGCCTTCTGGAGCCGCTACGTGATGGACAAGACCTTCGAGCCGACGACCGCGGGCGGCCTGGCGAACGCGGTCGCCGGGTGGGAGCTGCAGAACATGCTCACCGTCTGCTCGCTGATCGCATCGGCCGCCTTCGAGCGAACCGAGAGCCGGGGAGCGCACTACCGCGTTGACTGCCCCGCCCGCGACGACGCAAAATGGCGCGTCCACCTGCTCTGGCGACGCTCGGGCGAGTCGCCAACAACCGAGCGAATCGGCTAAGGATCGACTAAGGGAGCGACGTGTGGGCCGCGCTTCGATAAGCTGCCGCGCACGGCCCGGCTCCGCTGGGCCCACGGGCCCGCGCCGCGGGTCGCCCTGTCGCTCGTCCGGCATTGAGGCACGTGGCTCGCGCGACGGCGCCGTGTCAACGGGCGCGGCGATGCGTGCCCTATGCGAAATGTGCTCCGTTCCCAACATGAGCAAGCGATACCTTATCACTGGCGGCGCGGGGTTCATCGGTTCGCACCTGTCCGAGCGCCTGATGGCGGACGGGCACGGGGTCGTCGCGCTCGATGACTTGTCCACCGGCCGCATGGAGAACCTGTCGCACTTGATGGGGCGAGCGGGCTTTCAGTTCGTCCGGGAATCGGTGGAGAACGCGTCAACTGTCGGCACGCTGATGGCTTCCTGCGATGCCGTGTACCACCTGGCGTCGGCGGTCGGCGTGCAGTTGATCGTGGACGAGCCGGTCCGGACGATCAACACGACGATCCACGGCACCGAGGTGGTGCTGGAGTCGGCCTTCCGCTACGGCCGCCCGGTCTTGATCACCAGCTCATCCGAAGTGTACGGCAAGGGCGCACGTGTCCCGTTCAGCGAAGACGATGATGTCGTCATGGGCGCCACGCGGTCCAGCCGCTGGTGCTACGCCTACAGCAAGGGGATCGACGAATTCCTGGGGCTTGCCTACCACAAGCAGTTCCACCTCCCCGTGACGCTGGTGCGGCTGTTCAATACCGTCGGCCCGCGGCAGGTGGGGATGTACGGCATGGTCCTCCCCCGTTTTGTGGCGGCCGCCCTGGCGGGCAGGCCGTTGCAGGTCTACGGCGACGGCAAGCAGACGCGTTGCTTCTGCCACGTCGCCGACGTGGTGGACGCGCTGGTCCGCCTCGCCGGCTCGCCCGGCTGCGTGGGGCAGGTCTTCAACGTCGGAAGCGACGAAGAAGTGTCGATCGAGGGCCTGGCCGCGCGGGTGATCCGCCTGTGCGGCTCGAGCAGCGGGATCGAATACATCCCGCTGGAGAAGGCGTACGGCCAAAAGTTCGACGACCTACCGCGCCGTGTCCCCGACCTGACTCGCATCCGCGGCGCCATCGAATTCCAGCCGACCCGTCACCTGGACGAGATCATCCAGTCCGTGATCGACGATGTCCGCAAAGCCAAATGACCGTCCCGCTCGCACCCCGCGTAACGACCCCGCCAAGCAGTGACCGATCAGGTCGGGCACGCATTGCGTGCCGCCGAACCGCGCGATCTGGTCGAACAGGGGATCGATCCCGAGGTGCAACGCCCGGGGTGTCTGGTAACGGAGCGGCTGGGCTCGCTGAAGCGTTGACGCGATTCGGGGCCACCCTCAGCCGCTTCCCCAGCAGCCAAGGATGGCGGCGACGGCAATGGCGGCCGTCTCGACCCGAAGGACTGTCGTCGTCAGGCCGACGGCGAGCAGGCGCGCTGCCTTGAACCCGGCAAGCTCGGCGTCGGTCCATCCGCCTTCCGGGCCGACGAGCGCGGTAAGGGGGCCGCTGCGCGGTCGATCAAAGGCGGCGCTGATTGATACGCGGTCGGCGGAGGTCGAAAGGTACCAGCCCGGCGCCGTGCCGGATGGATCGGCCGCCCCCTTGGCGAAGGTCGCGAGCAGCGAATCGACCGATGTCAGCGGCGCGATGCGCATGACGCCGCGGCGGTGGGATTGCTTGGCCGATTCCGTAGCGATCCGCTGCCACCGTTCCATCTTGTTCTTCCCTTCGGGCAGCACCACGCTTCGCGCCGCGGCCAGGGGGACGAACGTTGATGCGCCGAACTCGCTCAGCTTCTCGACCATCCAGTCGGCTCGCTCCCCCTTCGGGACCGCGGCCGCGATCGAAAACATCGTCGTGGCGGGCGGTGCGTCCGCGTCGAAAGCCGTCACTCGAATGTGTGCCCCGGAGCTGCCCAGAAAAAACAGCGTGCCGCGGGCCGATCGCCCGGCATTGTCGAACAGTTCGACTTCATCGCCCTCCGCCAGCCGGAGGACGGCGCGGAGGTGATGGGCCTGCACGGGGTCGAGGGTGTTGTCGCCGAGCTTCAACGTGGGTGTGTGAACGCGTCGCACCACGGTTCGGATTATCAATAAGTAGAGCGAACGGGGAAGGTTGGTCGCCGGTGTTGTTCGGAGGGTTGAGCCTGAAGCCCTCGTCGGCTCGACGCGTGTGGCCGGCGGGGACGCTGGCGTTCCAAGGGATCAGCCCAGCAGCCGCACCACCAGATCGCCGTCGGCTGTAAGGAGGCTGGGGCTTTGGCGGTGGGTCCATTTGATGACGCCGCGATTATTAAACGCCGCCAGCGAAGTCGTGGCGACACCGAACGGCGTCCCGTTGTTGGAGCCGTTCGCGTTGCCCAGGCTGACCGTTCCGATCGAGGCGGCCGCGACGTCGGAATTGGAGAACGATGTTGACGCCGTTCCGCGCGGTAAAGCTGACGATCGTCTGATCGCTCGTCAGGTCCGTGGCGGCCGACGGGAGTGCGGTCACGCCATCGTTGACGCCGGCGAAGAGCGTGCTGCCGATGAACGAGCTGACGTCCACCTTGCCGATGCTCCCGGCCGCCCGGATCGAGGCGCCGCTCACGTCGCCGCCGGCAGTGAACGAGCCGAGAACTCGCCCGGACGCCCCGGTGAGACGGATTGTGGCGTTGGTGACGTTGCCCGTGACTTTGAGGCTTTTGATCGACCCGGCGGTGAGGCTTCCGGCATCGCCGGCGAGCTTGACGGCCCCGAGAGCGGCCGCGAACGTCGCCGACCAGGCGGAGGCGGCATCGCCGGCCGCAAGGCTTGCCCCGCCGCCGGCGATCGCCCACGTGCCGCCGGTGAGCGATCCGGCCACCTTCACCGGGCCAAGGGAGGCGGCATTGATCGAAGCGGAGAAATCGCCTTTCGCGGTCAGCTTCCCGATCGCCCCAGCGGTGATCGAAGAGGTGCCGGTCGCCGTGGCCCATGACGCGACCGAAAGCGAGGCGATCGTCCCCGGCGTTGTGAGCGTCTCGTCGGTGACCGCGCCGAGGGTGATGCGCGTCGCGGGGCCGCCGGTGGCGATGGAAATGGCTCCGCCACTCACGTTCCCCAGTTGCAGCTTGGCATCGGTGCCACTGATCGTCACGGCGCCGGTGAATGTGGTCGTCGGCGCGACGATCGCCTTGATCGACCCGTTGACCGTCAGCGTGCCCAGGGTCGCGCTGCTTGCTTTGACGGTGAGGGTGGAGGCGGCGGTTACGCCGTCCAGCGTGACGCTGGCGGGGTCGGCCGATCCGCTGTCGAACACCGCGGTGCCGGTGCCCGGGCCGGAAAGCCGAAGCTCGACGACCTGCCCGCCCGAGCCGGTGTACTTGAGCGGCGTATGGGCGTCGAAGGTCCGGCTCGACCCTGTGTTCGAGCTCGACGCCGCGCCGATCGCCAGTGTGTAATTCCCGGTGCTGCCGGCGCCGGCGCCCGCCCCGGTTTTGGGGTCGTACGCGGTGGACGAGGCTCCGGCGCCGCTGACGCCGACGTAATACGTCGAGCCGGCGGTGACGTTGATCGTGACCGAGCTTGCCGTCGTCGTCGCGTCGATGTTGTCGTTCGCGGCGAGGGGGTTGCCGCTCGCGTCGAATGCGCGGAGCACGGTGTCGGCGCTTCCCTCCTGGTTGGTGATCGTTCGAATATTCAGCGGCCCTGTCGCGGTGGCGACGAACTTGTACATGTCAACGTCGGTGGGCCCGACGACCAGATTCCCGTCAATCCCGATATTCCCCTGCACGGCCTGCCCCACGGAGACCGTCTCCGGGGTACCGTTCTGGATTGAGTTATCGCTCAAGGTCGTGGTGGCGCTGGTCGGGAGGAGAGAGGAGTTGAGCGTGTAGTTGCCGGTTGAACCGCCGCTGCCGCTGCCAAGGGCGAACCAGTTGAAATCGTTGTTCCCGGCCGATGCCACGGCGACGAAGAACGACTGCCCGCCCGCGACCGGCGTGATCAGCTCCGGGGTGGCAAGCGTCGCGGTATCGGCCACCTTCACAATGCTGGTATTGCCCGCGGTGAACTCCCAGAGGCTCACCACCGGCGTGAAGCCGGACGAGCTGCTCGACGCCTTGATGTCAAAGAGCCCATCGCTCGAGGCGGTGTAGCTGTAGAAGTCAACGTCTTTCGCGCCGCCGTTCGCGCCTTGCAAGGCGTGGCCGTTGTCCGACCCGATGGCCGCCTTGATCCGGCCCCGATCGCCACGGTTGTCGCCGTGACCGCCGTGCCGTTCACGTCGCCGTTGTCGAACCGAAAGTGCAGGTCGTATGACGCGTTGGCCGGCGTCGCGTTCACGCTGCGGCTGGCGTAGGGGTTCTTCGGGTCAAAGTTCGCGTTTGCCGGCACCGTCGCCGCGACGTAGTAAGACTGCCCGCTCGTCACATGAAGCGTCAGAAGGCTGTCGGTCGTGAACCCGCTGGCGTTGTCATTGGCGCCGATGAGCCGCAGGTTCGCGTCGTAAGCCTTCAGGTAGGTGTCGGCGCCGAAGAAATAGCGGCTGGTGTCGGTATTGATCGTTACCGTACCGCTATCCGGCGCGACGAACTTGAACATATCGACGTCACTGGAAACCGTCACCCGCGTCGTGCTGCCGGTAGGTGGCGGGTCCGAGCCAAGCGTTCCGTTCTGGACCAGATCCGTATAGGGCTGGCCGGTGTTCGGGTCGGTCTGGCTCTCATTCGGCTGGGTCAGATCGATGCCCACCGCGCCCTGTGCGGTGCCGTTGGGGTCGGGGTTGGTCAGCGCGATTCGCAGGGTGTAATCGCCCGTGCTTGACGCTGCCGTCGCCCCGGTGCCATTGATGGTATAGGCCTCGTTCCCCAGGCCGCTGACCCCGACGTAATACGTGCCGACGGCAAGGGGCGTGTTTACGTCGGTCTGGAGCGTCGGGTAAGCGCTGGGCGTCCCCGTGATGTGCCCGATCACGTTCCCGTTTGCGTCGAAGAGCCGGATGGCGGCCGCGAAAGCCGATCCGCCGGAGGGCTGGCTTAACACGATCGACAGGCTCCCCGGCGAAACAACCTCCAGCTTATACAGATCGACGTCGGCCGCCCCGTCCAGCACCAGCCCGTCGGAGCCGATCGCGCCGTCGAAGGTGAAGAGGCTTGTGCCGTCGATGCCGGTGACCGGTGTCGCGGCCGCCGCGGTGTTGTCGGTGTCCGGCCCGGGCGTGGGGCCAGTGATGACGGCGCCCCCGGTGACCAGTTGCTGGACCGCTTCAATCGCTTTCAGCACGTTGACCCGCTTGTAGGTCAGGCCGGTCTCCGGGAGGTTGCTCTGGCGGTTGGTCTGGCTGCTATAGCGGGCGTTATTGGGGTTGTTGGCGTCAACGATCGGATCGGCCGTCTGCTGCAGGATCTGAAGGATCTGGGCGGTATCGGACAGGTAGTGCCCGCCAAAATACTTTGCCGCGTTCTGCATCAGCGCGACCACGCCGGTGACGAAGGGAGCGGCCATGCTCGTGCCGCTCAGCGTGTTGTGCAGCAGATCGCTGCTGGAGTTGCCGCTGCTCGATCCATTCCAGGTGCTGTAGATGTCCTCGCCCGGGGCGGCCACCTGGTTCGGAAGGGTGCTGCGCTGGCTGGTCGAGGCGAGCGTATCCGGCGTGGCGGCCGTATCTACGGCGTAGTATTGATCGCCGTTGGACCCGAAAGGGACGTTAAAGTCCGACGCCTGCCCCGCGGTCGCCCAGGTATTGGCGACGCTGATGGTCGAAACCACGGCGGGGAAGCTGGCGCCGGGCACGGGGTTATTCGCGTAGCTGTTCCCCGACGCCGTGACGACGGCGATGCCCAGGTGCTCCAGCGTGTGGATCTCGATCGTCTCCGCGTTCTGCTGGTCGGCCGCCGAGACGCTGTTCTCGTTCACGCCGGGCTCCCCCAGCGACATGTTCACGACCTTGATGTTGTACTGCTGGTAATGGGCCGCCACCCACTCGAGCCCGCGCAACAGCGGGTCGCCGCCGAGCTGCGACTCGCCCGATTGGGCGAGCACGCGAATGTCCACGACCTTCGCCCCGTAGGCGACGCCGATCGCTCGGTTGCTCGAGGCGGCGATCCCGGTCACGTGGGTGCCGTGGCCGTCCGGGTCAAACGCGCCGGAGACCGACGCGTTGAGGGTCGATACCGGCTGCGTGACCGCATCATAGAACGCGACGACGTTCGCGCTCAGGTCCGGGTTCTGGGCATAGACGCCGGTGTCAAGGACGGCGATCCCCACGCCCGACCCGGTGATCGCGGAATAGTTTGGGTTGTTGCGCAGCGCAGTCAGTTGCGTCAGATCGAAGGCCGCGGAGAACAGGTCCCGGCGCTCGAGCAGCTCGAAGAAAGCGATCGTCCGGGTTGGGCGCAGCCGCCAGCCGTACCCCCGGCGTAATGCGTTGATCTCCGCCATGCTCAGGCTTCTCCCAAGAAGCGGCCGCTCGATATGCGGCCCCCCTTCGCCATCCGTCAACCGCCCACTGTTTAACGTCAGACGCAATGTACCCGGTTCGTCTAATTCCGGCTGACCCCCGGTTTCTTCCCAAGCGGCCACAGCCGCAGCCTGATTCTACCTCCGCCCCCCGTGGCCGCGGCGCCGGATGCAACTTCTTTCAGGCCAGACCGTATTAATCAACCCGGCCCGCCCGGTTCCGATGATGCGTGGTGGGATGACGATCAGGGGCTGCCCGAGCCCGTCCCAGCTTGAAAACCGTAGCCTGTCGCTTATACTCCGGCTGTCTTAACGACGTGAGGGCGTGTACCCAAGTGGCCAACGGGGTCAGACTGTAAATCTGATGGCTTATGCCTTCGAAGGTTCGAATCCTTCCGCGCCCATAGAACCAGAGCCCCCCGCATTCTGCGGGAGTTTCGAAGTGTACATCGATCAGATTTTCTTTGTTTGGCAGGTGAGATCCGAGTATCCGGGGCAACAGGCCACGCCGTTTCGGGCCAAAGTGTCGGCTGCGAGCGGTGATCGATTTCATCCAGACAAAGCGTAGTGAGGGGAACCCGATCCCGAGGAAGAAGATCCGAGTAGACGATTTCTCCCCTCGCTGGCCCCTTAGACTCTCGGGTAAAGCGCGTTCGAGGTCGGCGCGTGAACCCGCGCCTCACGACCCACGCGGGCTTCTTCACCGCTGTTCCGCCTCTCTCAGAGCCTTCCTGCCGAAGTAATGATCGTGCTGGCCGTCAGCCTCGCGGTATCGAGATCTCTTGTCCGAGCGAGGCGTTTCCGCGACGTGACGCCGCGCGCCCACGGCGGTCGACGCCCATGGGCTGGTTTTCCGTGCTGGCAGAAGGGCCGAGGTCTGCCCGGTACTGCCCAGTTTCAGGAACGCACTCGCATCGGGGACCTGGCGAGCTACGCTGACGCCTCGGCCGCCGGCGTTACCGATCCTTTGAAGCTACTTCAAGTTCGAGATGTCGATGGCCTTCGATCGTTTCGAACGCGGATCTGAGTTCTAGCAAATCACGTAGATGGAGCCCGCGGCCGCTCGCGCGTAGAGTGGCTCGCCATGAAGCTTTTCACGAAGACCGCCGGGGGGTTCTATGTCGCCCACAGTGCGACGGTCATCGGCGATGTGACGGCGGGGGAGGCGTCCAGCTTCTGGTTCGGGGCCGTCGTCCGGGGCGACGTGGCGCCGATCCGGATCGGACGGCGGGTGAACGTTCAGGATGGGTCGGTCATCCATTGCGACACCGACGTCGCCAACGAGATTGAGGACGACGTGACGATCGGGCACCGGGCGGTCGTTCATGGGGCGTTTATCGGGCAGGGGACGCTGATCGGGATGGGGTCCGTCGTCTTGAGCCGGACGCGAATCGGGCGCGAGTGCCTGATTGGGGCGGGTGCGGTGGTGCCGCCGGGGCTGGTCGTGCCCGATGGGATGCTCGTAGTCGGCGTCCCGGGCCGCATCGTGCGGCCGGTCAAGGACGAAGACCGCAAATACATGCGGTGGCTCACCCGCCATTACGCCGAGCTGGCCGAGCGGTATACGAAAGAAGACGATGTCCGGCGCATTCCAGGGGCCGGCGAACCGCTCCCTTGAGACAGTGCCGCCGGAATTTGCCAACGGTGGTAGCGGGCTCAAGTCGCCGCCACTCCCCAATCAGGCCGATCGGAATCTGTTGCGCGATGAGGCCAGCCACGGACGTCAAGGCATGCCATCCACCGAGGCTGGCCTCGGCGCCGAAGCCCCGTCGATCCATTCCTGCAACCGCTCAAGCAAGTGCGAGGCGTTGACTGGCTTACTGAAGAAGTGGGTGGGGTTCGCCTTCGACAGCGAATTCAGGGTCGGCATGGAGGTGTCGCCGCTCAGGATGACGATCGGCGTCAGCGGGCCGTAGATCGTGCGCAGTTGCTGGGCGAGGATCACGCCGTTGATGTCGGGCAGGTGAATGTCCACGACGGCCGCCACGCAGGCGTTGGCCCGGCACCATTCGAGCGCGCTGCTGGCGCGATGGAAGACAACTGGGCGGAAGTTCGCCGTGCCCAGAAGCGACGCCAGGGCTCTGGCCGTCGGCTCGCTGTCATCGACGATCAGGACTGTCTTCGCCCGGCGAAACGGGGCTGCTTGCGCCGCGTCACTCGTCAGCGCGGGTTGCCGTTCTTCCATTTCCGCACCTATCGCACGTGTGCCAAAAGGGGCCTGATCGAGGGGACCGCCTGTCAACACGACACGCTTCGAGTCAGGGCAAGGCCGGAGTCGCGACCTGGTCGGCCTCGGTCCGACTGACGTTCGCTACGCTGCAAATGCCGCGCCGCTTGAGGCGGACTGGAGCTTTTGGCGGATCGTCGTCACGATCCCGGAAACCCTTAGAACGGGGACGCCAGATTCCTCGTCGGCTCGGCGCGAACGGCCGACGTGGAGGCCGGGGTTCTCAAGAGGGTTGCCGGGACGCTACGCATAGCGCAGGCGGATTGGCAAGACTAAGGTCACGCGAACGAGCGGGGCGCCGTCGTCGGTTTGAAAACGGCCGCCCGTTTCGGGATAACAGCGAGGCAGGTCCTCTATGGCCCGCGCCGAGCTTCGAGGGCGATCGTTCTTTGGCCGGTCGCGAACACTTCTTCATTGGGAGCGAAACATGAAACGTCTGATGCTTTCCCTGGCCTGTCTGACGGCAATGATCGGATTGCGGGGTACGACGGTAGCGGCGGCCGCCGAGGCCACGGCGGCCGCGAAACTTGAGGCGGGCGATTACGTCGCGATCGTTGGCGATTCGATCACGGAGCAGAAACAGGTACTCGGTGTTCATCGAAGATTACCTCCTGATGTGCAAGCCGGCCGCCAACCTGCGGGCGACGCAGTTCGGCTGGAGCGGCGAGACGGCGCCGGGCTTCCTGTCGCGCTTCGCCTCTGATTTTGCGCCGTTCAAGCCGACGGTCGCGACGACGTGCTACGGCATGAACGACGGCGGCTACAGCCCGATGGATGACGCCAAGGCCGACCGGTATCGCAAGTCGCAAGCGGAGATCGTGCATCAGATGAAGGCGGCCGGCGTGCGGCTGATCGTCGTTGGTTCCCCCGGCTGCGTCGATAGCGAGACGTTCCGCAAGAGCCCCGAGATGGCGGTCATGTACAACAAGACCCTCGCCGCCGAGCGCGATATCGCTCGCGAGGTCGCCACGAAGGAAGGGGTCTCCTACGCCGATGTCTACGACCCCATGATCGATGTCATGCAGAAGGCGAAGGCCAAGTACGGCAAGGAGTATCACGTGGCTGGCGGCGACGGCGTCCACCCCGACTCCAATGGCCACCTGGTCATGGCATATGCCTTCCTGAAAGCGATGGGCTGCGACGGGAACATCGGGACAATCACGGTCGATCTGGGCGCCGGGAAGTGTGAGGCGACCGAAGGGCACAAGATCGACTCGGCGCACGGGGGCGTCATTGATGTGGAAAGCCGCCGCTACCCCTTCTGCTTCTTCGGCGACCCCAAGTCCACGAACTCGACACGCGGTATCCTGGAGTTCCTGCCGTTCAACGAGGAACTGAACCGTTTCAAGCTCGTCGCGACCGGCATCTCTTCGGCCAAAGCGAAGGTGACATGGGGGAAGGCGTCGAAGGAGTTCACGCGCGAACAGCTCAGCGCCGGGATTAACCTGGCGGCCGAGTTCCTCGACAACCCGTTCGCGGAGGAGTTCCAGAAGGTCGAAGCCGAAATTCGCAAGCAGCAGCAGTTCGAGACGCCGCTGGTGAAGGAGCTGATGCACAACGTTCACCACCTCAAACAGGCGATGCCGGATGAAGGCGCATCGTTCGATCAGATCCTCGATCACGCCATGAAGAAGGACAAGGCGCTGGTGGAAGCGTCAGCGGCCGCCCCGAAGCCGGTGAAGCACCGGATCAGTATTGAGGAGATCAAGTAACTGACTGGGGAGGGGGAAATCCGAGCCCGAAATCCGAAGGAAATGCAGAGAAGACAATAAAGAAAACAGCGAAGCCGTCCTTTTGGTCCGATTTCCTCTTCTCCCTATTGGTCATTCCTTCGGATTTCGGATTTTGAGCTTCAGGCCAGGCCAAACAAAGCGGGCGACCCACACCGGGTCGCCCGCTCTCTGTTAAAAGCCGGAATTCCAAACGTTTACGCAGATTCCTTCCGCCGCTCCGGGGGCTTGATCTCGAAGAGGTTCTGGCGCCCTTCAACAATGTCCTCGGTGATGATGTACTTCCCGGCCTGCGCCTGGTCGGGGAGCTTGTACATCAGGTCGAGCATGATCTCTTCGCAGACGGCCCGCAGGGCGCGGGCGCCGGTGTCGCGCTTGAGGGCCCGCTCGGCGATCAGCTCGAGCGCGCCGGGAGTGAATTCCAGCTCGCTGTTCTCCATCCGGAAGAACTTCTGATACTGCTTGACGATAGCGTTCTTCGGCTCGGTGAGAATGTTGATCAGCACTTCGACGTTGAGCGGCTCCAGCGTCGCGATCAGCGGCAGGCGGCCGACGAACTCGGGGATCATCCCGAACTCGACCAGGTCCTCCGGTTGCGCCTGCGACAGGATGTTCGCCCGGTCGCGGGCGGTTTCGGCGGTCGAGCTTTCGCTGTTGAAGCCGATCTGCCGCTTGCCGAGTCGCTTGCGGATGATGTCTTCCAGCCCGACGAACGTGCCGCCGCAAATGAACAGGATCTGCGACGTGTCCATCTGGATGTACTGCTGCTCGGGGTGCTTGCGGCCGCCCTGGGGCGGGATGTTGGCGATCGTCCCCTCCAGCATCTTCAGCAGCGCCTGCTGCACGCCTTCGCCGCTGACATCACGGGTGATGCTGACGTTCGCGCTGGTCTTGCCGATCTTGTCGATCTCGTCAATGTAGATGATCCCGCGTTGGGCCGCCTCGAGGTCGTAGTCGGCGTTCTGAAGCAGCTTAAGCAGGATGTTCTCGACGTCTTCACCGACGTAGCCCGCTTCGGTGAGCGTTGTCGCGTCGCCGATGGCGAACGGCACGTTCAGAACCCGCGCGAGGGTTTTGGCGAGCAGCGTCTTGCCGCTGCCGGTCGGCCCGATCAACAGGACGTTGCTCTTGTCGATCTCGACATCGTTCTGAACGGACGCCGCTTCCTTCTTCTCCGTCTCCTCGACGGGCTCGGTCGTGGTCAGCCGCTTGTAATGGTTGTGCACGGCGACGGCGAGCGCCTTCTTCGCGTACTGCTGGCCGACGACATACTGATCGAGGTGCTCCTTGATCTGCCGCGGGCTGGGGATGGTGCTGAACAGCGGCTGGCTGCTGGAGAGCTTACGCTTCTCCTGCCGGATGATGTTGTGCGCCAGGTCCACGCAGTTGGCGCAGATGTAAACGTCGCTGGGCCCTTCCACCATCGGGCCCACGTCGCGGCTCGATTTGCCACAGAAGCTGCACGTCGTCACGCGTCGCCCGCGAAAGCCGCCCGGAGGGGTGCTTCCGCCGCTGCCCGGGGGTTGCTGACCACCACCATTCCCTGGGCGATTGCTGTTTGCCATCAGTCGGCCTTCCTTTGCAGAGGGCGGCACCCTCAGGGGCACCCTCATAAAGAGGGCGGGGCCCTCCACTCCGTCAAATCACTTCAACCGGCCGCCCCGATCGACCCCGACGCCCAGAATGAAGGCGGCACGGCCCGGCACGTCCGGTAAACTTCGGCGGCGTGTGCCGAACATATGCTAGGTCGGCACGGCCGCCCGCACTCCCAAGAATGTGGATCCGTTATTCCCGTCGCACCAGGTCGGTGGCCGATCCTAGCCAGCGCCCACACAGGCCATCGACGCTTTTTCAAGCTGTGTCGCGTCGCGGTCTTGCGCAAGCGCCAGATGGCCCGCGCCGCACGGCCAAGAGGACGGCGTCGCCGTCATCCTAGTGGCTGCTCCATGGGTTATCGTTCAATCGCTGGTAGCGACTTGATGCGCATTCGCGATCCAGACCGCGGATGACCGAGGAAGCCCGCTTACCGATCTTACCCAGCCGTTAGCGAAAGAAAAAAGAGGAAACTTGAAGCACTGTAGGAATCGCCGAGCCCGGGCGAGGACGGTTGGCGTGACGACAGACGTTTTTGCGGCGATCGCCTTCGAGCAGCGTATGCGGCCCCGCCCCAGGTCACGGCGCGGTCGGGCCGCCGGGAGGCAGGCCAGAGTCTCGCGCTGGGCGCGGCGCGATGCGGCGATGATTCGCCCCTTCGCGCGCTCGAACTCGTCGTCCGTCATGCGGCCGGCGGCGTGCAGGTCTCGAAGGTCCGATAACGAGAACCCCATCGACTCTGACGGCGGATCGTCCGACTTGAAGTAACGGCGAGCCCTGGACACGGCGATGAACCCGAGGAACGCGACAACGAGGATCGGGATCGCAACCTCAACGATCCCCGCATAAGGATTGGAGCCCGCCTCCGCGGTGAAGAGCTGAATGTGAGTCATGAGCGACGCCCGCTCTAAAGCAATCCCTTGACATCGCCAGCCAACCTCAAGCCGAGTCGGTCGGCGTTCACCGATGAGCGGCCGGGACCAGCCGGTCCCTCGACGCCGCCCGATCAGGGTGACGGTCGAACGTTCCGAATGATCGCCACGAGGTTGTGGAAATTATAGCCGGCCGGAAGCTGAAATTCAGTTGTGGTCATGACGTACGCGTTGGGCACCAGCGCCCCGGCCGCCGTCCGGAGGGGAAAGAAGCGGAACTTGCGTTGCTGAGTTGAGTCCCAGGTGTTGAACCGGTCCTCACTGTAGCCGACGCGGAACTGCCCGTGGTCTTTGAACGACGAGACGAAGAACATGCCGAAAGGGCTGGCGCCCGGGTCGAACGCGGTCTTCCCGACCGGATGGGGGTTGACGGTTTGGGAGTCGGATTTGTTGATGTAGAAGAGGTTGGTCCGAGCCGCGGGCTGACCGGGCGTGTAGTAGCCGATCGTCAGCGAAGGCTGACTTGATGCGACGAAATCGGCCAGATCCTGAATCGTGACCGATCCGGGCCCGGCCTTCACGAGACGCTGCATCGAGATTTCCTGGCTCGTCTTGTCCGGCGACACGGGGTAGACGCTCGAGGCCTCGTTGACGTCATTGCGCCCCATGCCGACGATCGTTGGGATGTTGTAGGCCCGAAGAATGCGCGCCAGGGAGGGCTCGTTCGCGCCGCCGAGCCCGCTGGTCCCGATCCCATGCAGTACAACCTGAGTGGTGGGGAGCCCTGTCGCAGTCACCTTCAGCACCGCGCCGACGCGGCCGACCGTCGTCGCGGTGAAGTCGATGGAAACCGATAGCGATTTGCCGGCCGCGAGCGTGTGGGGGAGCGACGCGGCATTGAGGATATGGAACATCGACGCGGCCGGCGGAGACGACGCGGGATCGTTCGCGATCGAAAACGCCCCGGCCGCGAACGTCACCGTGTGGGTGCTTCTATTCGTAATCACCACTGTCTGGCTGGGGCTTGCCGCGGCACCCGGGTCGCCCGTTTTCACCGCGTTGAAGACGAGAAGGCTCGCGCCGGCCGCCAGCCCGACAGGGGCGGCCTGTGCCGGCGTCAGGTCGGGCCGGACGGGGAGGGGGGTGTTGTAAACGCCAGCCGAGAGATGACGACGATCTTCGAGGGCCTCGACCAGCGCCGTCCGTCTATTCGATGGGATGGAATAAATCGATCGGCGCATGGGGAGTTCCTCCGGGTTTCGCACGGATTGAGAGAGACTGTGTGGAGACCGGGTACGCCTCCATCTCCGACGCGGGGTAGGGCGTCAATAGCGGCGCAAGCTCGTCTGGAGCCCGTTCTTCCGGGGCAAGCCACTCCTGGTATCGCTCCGGGGGAACGATGACCACCATCCGGTCGTGGATCGGCTTCACCACCTCATTCGGCGTTCCGGTGATGAGCGTGCAGGACGTCAGTTCCGATCCGTCGGCGGAATGCCAGACGTCCCACAGGCCGGCGAACGCGAACAGGCCGCCCGATTTGAGGTGGATGTGCATCGGCGTCTTCGTCCCGTCCGGCTCTCGTCGCCATTCATAAAAGCCGTCCGCCGGGACGAGGCAGCGCCGGCGGCGCAGCGAAGTGCGGAATGCGGGCTTTTCAGCGAGCGTCTCGGCCCGCGCGTTGATCAGGCGACGCCCGATCTCCGGCCCCTTCGCCCATGACGGCACCAGCCCCCAGTGCAAAAAGTCCGCACGGTCGGCATGATGGTTGGTGATCGCCAGGACAGGTTGGGTCGGCGCGATGTTGTGGCGCGCCTCCCCTTGCGGCAGCACCTTCACAAATGGGAACTGCCGCAGGATCTGTTCGAGCTTGGTCAGGCTGTATCGGCCGCACATAGGAGAGTCAGAGTTCGCCGGGCCGTGTCGCACGGCCGCCCCAATGGACGCGCACGGTTGCAAGGAGCCCCGAGTGAACGTAAACGGATTCTACGCGAAAGCATGCCTCGTTTCGACGCTGCTGCTTCAGACCGCGGCCGGCGCTACGCCGGCCGCCGAACCAGCCGCGGCGCGCCCCGATTCTGGGCGGCCGAACATCGTCTTCATCCTCGCCGACGACCTCGGGTACGGCGATCTGGGGTGCTACGGCCAGAAGCGAATCCAGACGCCGCACATTGACGCGCTCGCCAAGGATGGCGTGCGCTTCACCCAGATGTACGCCGGCGGCACCGTCTGCACGCCATCCCGTTGCGTGCTGATGACCGGCCTGCACAACGGCCACGCGGCACTTCGAGGCAACGACAACCTGAGCCTTCGGAAGCAGGACGTCACGGTGGCCGAAGTGCTCAAGCGGGGCGGCTATGCGACGGCGATGATCGGCAAGTGGGGGATCGGGCAGGCTGACACGGAAGGGGAGCCGAATCGAAAAGGCTTTGACTTTTTCTACGGCTACCTGAACAACACGCACGCCCACAACTATTACCCGACGTTCTTGTGGCGCAACACGAGCCGAGAGGCGCTCAAGAACATCGTTCCCAACGAAAAGCCGACCGGCGCCGGCGTCTCCAGCAATCGAGCGCAGTACAGCAACGACCTCTTCGCCGACGAGGCAATCACCTACCTCGACGCCCACAAGTCGGCGGGGAAGGCCGGCGGCGGCAGCTCATTCTTCCTGTACCTCCCGTTCACGATCCCCCACGCGAACAACGAAGCGACGCCGCACGGCACCGAAGTGCCAGACCCGGGCCTCTACGCCGCGACCGACTGGCCCGATGTCGAGAAAGGGTACGCCGCGATGGTCACGCGGCTGGATGGGTACGTCGGCCGCATCGGCGACAAGCTGAAGGAGGTCGGCCTGGATGATAATACGCTGGTCATTTTCACCAGTGACAATGGCGCTCACCACGAAGGGGGCCACAGCGCCGACTTCTTCCGCTCAGGCGGCCCCCTCCGCGGCACGAAGCGCGACCTGACAGAAGGCGGCATTCGCGAGCCATTCATCGCCCGTTGGCCCGGCCACACGCATGCGGGGACAGAGTCGGACTTGATCGGCTCTTTCCAGGATGTCCTGGCGACGTGCGCCGACCTCGCCGGCGTCGCGGCCGCCGACCTGCCGAAGACCGACGGCGTCAGCATCGTCCCATCGATCGTCGGCCGCCCGGGCGATCAGGCGAAGCACGATTACCTTTACTGGGAGTTCTTCGAAGGTGTGCCAGCCCAGGCTGTGCGCGCCGGTGACTGGAAAGCCGTTCGCAAGCCGATGCAGAAGGGCCCGATCGAGTTGTACAACCTGAAGGAGGACCTGGGTGAGTCCCACGATATCGCGGCCGCCCACCCCGACATCGTCGCGAGGCTGGAAGCCATGATGAAGGACGCCCACACGCCGTTCGACCGCGAAAAGATCCCAGGCATCGACGGCAACCCCGAGCTCCCGGCGGCCGCCCGCCGCGCGGCGCGGAGCGAGAAGCCGGCGACACGTCCATGACAGCTGATTGGAGAGCCGTCGGAGCATTCCGGCGGGCCGATGGTCCCGCCGAGGATGATGCGGGCCAGATAGGAAGCGTTGCCCCACAAGCCACCCTTGATTAAGCTGTCTGCATAAAGGGGCGCCGAGTGCCGTTTTACGCAGAACTTCCCGTAGGGGCTCTCCTTGCCAACGCCATTGCTTCAATCGTGGATCGACGGCCTCCAAACCCGCGGCAGGTACTCTTTCTCACGAGCCGAGGCGTTTAGTGAAAGCGGGCTATCGCCGTCTTCGCTGAACAAGGCGCTCGCGCGAGCCGTTCGGCATGGCCGCATCGTCCGGCTCAAAGAGTATTTCTACGCGATCATCCCGCTCGAATACAAAAACGCCGGCGCGCCGCCGGTGCCTTGGTTCATTCATGACCTGATGACGGCGATGCGCCTGCCGTACTACGTTGGCCTTCTTAGCGCAGCCGCGCTGTACGGCGCGTCGCACCACCAGCCCCAGGAATTTCAGGTCCTTACGGACCGATCAGTCCGATCCATCGAGTCGGGTCGGACGCGGATTCACTTCTTCGCGAGCACGTTTGTGCTCCGCGCGGCTGCGACTTCCTGCAAGACACCGACAGGGACAATGCGGGCGTCAACGCCGGAGACCACCGTCGTGGACCTTATCCGCTTCGCCCGGGCTGTAGGTGGGTTGGACAACGTCGCGACGGTCATTGCCGAAATGTCACTGCGGTTGCGGCCCAAGCGCCTTGTCGCCGCCGTGCGAGCGACGAATGACATTCCATGTGCCCAGCGACTGGGCTTCGTTCTCGATCAGCTCCGGGAACGTCACCTGTCCAATCCGATCCACGAATGGCTTCAACGGCAGGGGCCACGGTCAGTACCGCTGGCGGCCGGTCGCGCGTGGAAGGGCTCGGTGGAGAATCGGCGATGGCGCCTTCAACTTAACTCGCGGATCGAGGTCGAGTCTTGATCCCGCAGGCCGACATCACGGCGTGGCGCACCGCGGCGCCCTGGGCTGAAGATGCCCAGGTGGAACATGACCTGGCCCTGTCGCGCGCCCTCGTCGAACTGTTCATTGAGCCAGCCCTTGCGGGAAGAATCGCCCTCAGAGGCGGCACATCGCTCAACAAGTTGTTTTTCGATTCACCGTGCCGGTATTCCGAAGACATCGATCTGGTGCAGGTCGAAGCCTCGGCGATCGGTCCGGTCCTGGACGCGATTCGGGGAAGTCTCGATTCGTGGCTCGGCAAACCGGCTCGGAAAGCGTCGGGAGGGAACGTTACTCTCGCGTACCGATTCGATTCGGAGATTTTGCCGGTTCGACCCCTCCGGCTGAAAATTGAGATCAACACCCGCGAGCATTTTAGCGTGCTGGGCATGAGGAGACGTCCGTTCACCGTCCGCAACCGGTGGTTCGCGGGGAGTGCTGAGGTTACCACATACGAACTTGACGAGCTGCTCGGAACCAAATTGCGCGCCCTCTATCAGCGGCGGAAAAGCCGTGATCTTTTCGATCTCTGGCTCTGCCTCGACCGTAATCTTGTGGTACCCGAACGAGTAGTCTCCTGTTTCAACGCATACATGAAGAACGAGGGACATCACGTCTCCCGCGCCCAGTTCGAGCAGAACCTCACCGAAAAAGCCGCCGATCGAGATTTTATGGACGACATCAAAGCGTTGCTGAACCGATCGGTAAGGTACGACCCGCTCAAGGCGATGGCGCGCGTCCGTGACGAACTCATCAGCCGCCTTCAGGGCGCTCCTTGGCGCAGTCACCAACGCTGATCGGCCTCGCGAGAGACCGAGGTCATCCCAACGACGATCCCAAGGTCTACGTCAGCAGGTGCTCGATCTTGATCGGTAACTCCCGAACCCGAACGCCCGTCGCGTGGTACGTTGCGTCCGTGATGGCGGCGGCGATGCCGGCGAGGCCGATCTCACCGATGCCCCGGGCGCCCAGCGCGTTGATCTCGTAGTCCGGGTGGTCGAGGAAGTGAACGTCGATCGGCGGCACATCCGCGTTTACGGCGACGATGTAATCAGCGAGGTTGCTGTTGATCGGCGCGCCCTGGCGAGGGTCGTAGACCGTCTCCTCGAACAGCGCCATGCCGATCCCCATCACCACCGCTCCTTCAATCTGGTTGCGGCCGGCCAGCGGGTTCAGGATGCGGCCGGCGTCGATCACCGTCACCACCCGACTCACCTTCAGCCGCGCGATGTAAGGCTCCCAGGTCACCTCAACGAACTGGGCGCCGAACGAATGGGTCGAGAACTTCGGTTTGGGGTTGCCGAACGTCCCCTCCGATTTGCCAGAGCCCGTCACCATGCGGACGTTGGCGCGCTTCAGGAGTTCGGCATACGCAACGCCGCCGCCGGCGCCGTCCGCCTTCGCGAACACCTTGCCGTTCTGAAGCGCCAGCTCATCGGGCTTGCGCTTCTCGAATGGCGACCCCGGCGTCTTGGTCGCGAGAGTCAGCAGCGACTTGATCGCCGCGTCGGCCGCCTCGAAAACCGCGGGGATGACCGACCCCGTGACCATTGAGCCGCCGGAGATGGGCCCTGCGGAAGTGATGTGTCGCCCAGCACCACTTCGATCTTGTCCAGCGGGATGCCCGTCTTGTCGGCGGTGAGCTGCGCGAGAATGGTGTATGTCCCCGTGCCAATGTCCTGCGTCCCGGACGCGACGCGGGCGGTACCGTCGTCCCGGAGGTGGATGCTCGCCTCCGCCGGGAAACGAGCGGCGACCCAGGAACAGCCAGCCATCCCCCAACCGAGCGTCACCCCGCCACGCTTCATGGAACCGACTTCGTGCGTCCGTTTCGACCAGCCAAACTTTTCCGCCCCCACCTCGAAGCATTCGAGGAGGTGACGCGACGAGAATGGAAGCCCCGAGCCTTCGTCAACCTTCGGCTCATTCAGGACGCGGAGGCGCACCGGGTCCATCTTGAGCTGCGCGGCGAGTTCGTTCATCGCCGACTCGGTCGCATACAGGCCGGGCACCGCGCCGGGGCCGCGCATGGCGGTGGGGGAGCCGACGTTCCGCTTCGCCCCGCCGGACGTCACTCTGAGGTTTGGGACGCTGTATTGGAACGCCGTCGATTCGCCGCAGTCTTCCTTGTATTCGTCGAGGATCGACTGGTGATTGACATAATCATGCTGGAGGGAGACCAGCCTGCCGTCCGACGTGGCGCCGAGCCGCACCCGCTGCTGCGTACGCGGCCGGTGGCCGACCGTCTGGAACATCATCCGGCGGCTCACCACCAGCTTGACCGGCTTGCCGATCTGGCGGGCGGCGGCGGCCGCCAGGACGCAATGCGTCCACGGCCATAGCTTGCCGCCAAACCCCGAGCCCAGGAACTTCGTAATGACGCGAACGTTCTCCTGCGGCACGCCAAACATCTGGGCCATCACGCCCTGGAGGTTCGTGATCGCCTGCGACGCTTCATAGAGTGTCAGCGACGAGCCCTCCCAGATCGCCGTCGTCGCGTGTAGCTCGATGGGGTTGTGCGTCTCGACGGGCGTTGCGTACGTCTGGTCGAGCTTGATGGCGGCGGCCGCGAACGCGGCCTCGGCTTCGCCCCGGTGGCTTTCCACCTTAGGCTCGGCGTCCGCCTTCAGATCGGGGCTGACGTTCGGCTGATCCTTGACGTAGCTCACCCGCACCGCATCGGCGGCGGCCTTGGCGGCCTCGAATGTGTCGGCGACGGCGAGAGCGACGTACTGGCCGTAGTAACGAATGACATCGTCCTCGAACGGCGGCCGCCGCTCGTCGATCATCCCTTCGAACCCCGGCCCCTTCACCGAACGGAAGATCTTCCCGATGTTGCCACGGTGCAACACGGCACGAACATTGGGCATCCGCTCGGCGGCGGATGTATCGAGCGTCTGGACGTGGCCGTTCCCAATCGTTGACTCCACGGGCACAGCGTAAAGCTGGCCGGGGAAGCGGAAGTCGGAGGTATAGAGCGCCGTGCCGCTCACCTTGTGCGGCCCATCAATGCGTGGCGTCCTGCGGCCAACGGGCGATGAAGCGCGCTGTGAGTCAGTCCCCGGCAGCGGTGAATCCGTGGTAGCGGGCATCGTCAGTTCCTTTCCGGTCTCAATCAGGCGTTCATGCCGGCGGCCATGGCCAACGCGTGAGCGACGCACCGCCTGGCCAGCTCGATCTTGAAGCCGTTCTCCGATTGCGGCTTCGCCGTGCGCATCGCCTCTTCGGCGGCCTTTCGAAAATGCTCGGGGCCCGCCGGCTGGCCGCCAATCGCCGCCTCGGCTTCCGGCGAACGCCACGGCTTCGTGCCGACGCCGCCGATTGCCACGCGGGCGCGGGTCACCTTGCCCCCATCCACATTCAGGACAACGGCCGCTGATGCTAAGGCGAATTCGTACGACGCCCGGTCCCGGAGCTTGAGATAGACCTGCCTGCTTCCCGCGATGGGCGCGGGCAAAACGACATGGGTGATCAGTTCACCCGGCTCAAGAACGGTCTCGCGGTTTGGCGTGTCGCCGGGCAGAAGATGGAAGTCGCCGAACGGGATGTCCCGCTCGCCGCCCGGCCCTTTCACGTGGATCGTTGCTTCGAGGGCGGCTAACGCGACGTTCATGTCCGACGGGTTGGTGGCGATGCAATGCTCGCTTGTCCCCAGCACGGCGAGCGACCGGTTGAACCCGCCGATCGCGGCGCAGCCCGAGCCCGGGTCGCGCTTATTGCACGCCATGGCTGTGTCGCGGAAGTAGACGCAGCGCGTCCGCTGGAGCAGGTTGCCCGCCGTCGTCGCCATGTTTCGGAGCTGCGCCGACGCGCCGGCGAGCAGCGCCTGCGAGAGCACGGCGTAATCGCGCGATATCACGGGATGATGCGCAAGATCGGAATTGCGAACCGTTGCGCCGATCTTCCACCCGCCGTCCGCGCCCGGCTCGATCTTGTCGAGCGGCAGGCGGTTGATGTCAACGACGCGCGTGGGCGCTCGACGTTGAGTTTCATCAGGTCGATCAGGGTGGTCCCGCCGGCGACGAAGCGAACATCCGCGCCCTGCTGGGCGGTCTTCGACGTCGCGGCGGCGGCAATGGCCGCGTCCAGGCTCTTGGGCCGGGTCATCTCGAATACGTTCATGGGAGGGTGCTCCTCGGCCGGCGAAGGCCTTAAGCGGAGTGCCGAACCTGCTGGATCGCGGCGACGATGTTGGGGTAAGCGCCGCAGCGGCAGATGTTGCCGCTCATCAGCTCCTTCACGTCGCTGTCGTCCGCCCCGCACGGCTCTTTCAGCAGCGCGACCGCCGACATGATCTGCCCGGACGTGCAATAGCCGCACTGATACCCGTCACAGGCCACGAACGCCGCCTGCATCGGATGCGGCGAGCCCGGCGCCCCGACCCCCTCGATCGTGGTGATCTCATCCCCGTCGTGCATCTGCGCGAATGTAAGGCACGAATTCACGCGGCGGCCGTTTACGTGGACCGTACACGCGCCGCATTGACCGTGGTCGCAGCCCTTCTTCGTGCCGGTCAACGCCGCCGTCTCCCGAATGCAGTCGAGCAGAGTCGCCCGCGGGTCAATTCGGAGGTCGTGCGCCCTCCCGTTGATCCGTAACGTCACGGTCACGTTTCCCTCGATCGGAGGAGCGGTGGATGGGGCCGTCTCGGTAGCGGCCGCCGCAGTCGTGGTGAACTCGGACATGCTACCCCCGACCATCGCCGCCACCCCGGCGGAGCCCGCATTGGACAAGAAAGCCCTTCGGCTGACGCCAGCGGGCTGTTGCTCGTTTGACACACCGCCTCCTAATCATGGCCCGTCGATTGAACCGCTTCACAGTACCGAAGCACCCCGCCCGATCAGAACGGCGGAATTCGTTCAGGAGTCGGATGGGTCACCATGGGACGTCCGCATGAATGCATCGCTTACCACAGGGTAGGCGCGGCAAGACCACCGCAGCGTAGGAAAAGTTGACCAGGGCGTGATGACAAACGGGGCCAGGCCTTGGGCGAAGGGGGAAATCACCATCGCGTCTCGTTTGAGTCTAATCGAGGTCTGTCCCGCGCCATTTGATAAGGCTGGGTTTGAGCACAGAAATCGTCTCAGGCAAGTCACCAGACTATTTTATGCGAGTGGATGAGCCGACTCGTCGAGTCCCGCCGGGCGACTTGCCAATTGCGCCAAGCCGCTCGACTGGTGCAGACCCATGGATTGCACCGGCAGATTCGCGAGTTCGGGAAATCAACCGACGGGGTGCCTCCTATTCTCGCTTATGAGGACCCTGAGGGTCTTTCAGAGGTCATGGATGGGGTCACGCGTGCGACACGAGTGCGAAACTCGCGCCGAGTGAGGTCGTGCCGGTTTTGGTCATCGGACGCTATCGGCGGAGTCGGGCAGCTTCTCCACGCGTTAAGGATCAGCTATGAGCGACGCCGACTTGAGAGCTGAGGTCTTCACGCGGCTCGGGCAACTGGCCGCCGTCGTCTCCGAGATGCGCGTGGCGCAACTCGTTGCGGCGGTTGGGGAACTCTGCTCTGACCTTCACGGCCGGGGCTTGTGGGACGCGACCGATTAAGAGTCCTCGAAGCCTTATGGCAGTTCCGCAAGAACTACGAAGCGACCGTCGCCGCGGCAGCGACGGACAACGCCCCGGGGCGACGGTTCCGTCGCTTCCGGTGACCGCGCCAAGACTGCTTGACGTGCGATGCGAGCGGCTCATTCGCCTGACGCTTCCGAGACGGGGTTGTAGCGGGAGAAACCCCTCGGCACGTCAGCCGTTGTCTCAATGTCACGGTCTTGGCCCCGCGCTTGACGTCAGAGTTGAGCGTCCCGTCACGTCGAACGGCGATCTGCAACCGGATGTTGTGCCACGGGCGGCCTCGGAGTCGTCAAGGCGCGGAAGCACGCCGAAAGCGATGTCGGCCGCTTTCAGTCCTTCGTCGCGCGCCGCACCTCGCAGTGGAGGCCCATCGCACTCGCCATTACCTGATTGATCCAGTGCTTTGTGTCCGACGTGGGGTTCGCGTCGAGGAGCAGCCCGGCGGGCGGCAACTCCGGCACGAGCAGTTCCTCGGTCTGACCGGAGCGGGCCACCTCCCGAAATCGGGCGAACTGGCCGTCATATCCCGCGGCGTAGGCCCGCATGATCGGGTACTGCCGGACGAACGTGAGCGAGATTTGAAATGCCCCGACTGTCAATACGCCGACGGTTAGGACGCCCAGCGCCGTTCGCCAGCCGTCGGGCAGGAGCCTGCCTCGTGTTACGACATAGCCGGCGCCGCTGCTGGTGAGGATGGCGATGAAACACGAAAACAGAAAGCAGCGCGGCGGCGGGGATTCAAAGACCATCGCCGGCAACGCGACCGACGCGGTGTTGACAAGGCAATACCCGCAAATGAGCCATGCCAACCCTCTAAGGCTCTGAAGCCGCGACCAGTGCCCGGCGACTTGCGAGACCTCTTGCCCGGCGACAATTCCCGCGGCGGCCGCCAGCACGAGCCAGAGCGTACGGTGCCGCAGAAGGATCCACGTCATCCGCGCCGACTGCCAAGGGATATTGCCCCAATAGATTGGCGCGTGACGGACGCCCAGGCGGATGTAGTTGCCCGGGGCGGAGAGATTCACGGCCGCCACGGCCGTACAGCACGCGAGGGAGAGCAGAGCTCTCTTGATGACGTCGGAGCGGAAAAACGCGGCAACACTCAATCCGCGCAGCGCCGCACTGGCGGCCGACGCGGCAACGACCGACCCGAGGAGCGCCACCGTCGCGACCGTGGCCTGCTCCGAAAAGCCGGCGAGCAGCCCAAAAACCACCGCGGCAAGCCAGGCCGTCCTGGGTCGCTCCGAGAGGATCAGGCCGCCACCGAGAACGAACAGTCCAAGCGGCAGCAGGTAATTCGCAACGCCGTTCAGCCAGGCCCATACTTCCCCCGGATAGGAAAGCGAGAAGAAGCTGTTTGCCACAAGGAAGACGGCCATGCTGAGGCCCCGAAGCCGCGGGATAGGGACGCCCGACAATCGCTTCGAGGCCGTTCTAACCAGTACCCACGTGCCGGAGATCAGCAACGCAAGCCCCGAGACGATCGGCATGAGAAGCCGGCCGTCGCGCATGGTCATCTTCACGAACAGCAACTCGACGACCTGCATCAGCCATCGCCCGCACCACGTCGCCCTGAAATGCGCTATCCCGCCTAAAACGCCGTAGTCCCGTAAGACGCAAGCCACCATGAAATCGTCGGTCGCCATGCGCGCCGCGGATGCGTAGACGAGGATATACACCGTGAACAGGCCACCGCTCAGCGCGATCAGGAGGGTCTGGACGGATATCAACGTGCTTATCACCCGCGACGAACGATCACGCTGTGGCGAGGTCATCATTGTAAAGCCCTTGCCCTTGAATCAGTCGATCCGGGCCCGGCGGCGGTCAAACGGTGTGGCCGCGGACGCGATCAATGCGGTCTGGACCGAGATCATCCCTGCCGTTCGGGAGCCTTGACCGCGGAGCAGCGAGTCATTCTCCCGGCGTTTGCGACGCCCCTTCCAGCCTCGCCGCCATTTCCATCAGCTTGCCTTCGCGCAATAACACAAGCTTCACCGTCTCGCCCGGGTTGTGGCGCGAGAGGGCCATCAGCACATCGGCCGTGGTCTTGATCTCGCGGCCGTCGATTCGCTGAATGATGTCGCCGAGCATGATCGAGCCGTCGGTGTTCGCTTCGACGCCACGGACGCCGGCCGCGGCGGCCGGGGAGTTGGGGGTGACGCTGCGGACCATCACGCCCGTCGTCCCAAGCTGGCGGTTGGCCTGCTCGCTGAGATGATCGTCCAGGACCACGCCTAGCGCGGGCCGGGTCACCTTGCCGCTCTTGATCAGTTGAGGGACGACGTGATTCACCGTGTCAACCGGGATCGCGAAGCCGATGCCGTTGCTGCTGCCCGAGGGGCTGTAGATCGCGGTGTTGACTCCGATCACGCGGCCGGCGCTGTCGAGCAGCGGGCCGCCGGAATTGCCCGGGTTGATGGCCGCGTCGGTCTGGATCACGTCTTCGATCGGCAGCCCGCCCGCGCCATCAATCCGGCGGCCGAGGGCGGAGACAATCCCGGTCGTCAGCGTCTGATCGAGGCCGAACGGGTTCCCAATCGCGAAGACCTTCTGGCCCACGCGCAAGTCGTGGCTGGTGCCGATGGGGATCGGCGGAAGCTTGGCGGCCGGCGCGTTGATCCGCAGCACCGCGAGGTCTTGCGCCGGCGCCACGCCAACCAACTCCGCGTCATAGGTTGTATGGTCCGACAATGTCACCCGTGCGCCCGTGGCGCCGCGAACGACATGGAAGTTGGTGACGACGTGGCCGGCGCCGTCCCAGATAAAGCCGGTCCCGGTGCCGGCGGGCATCTGGAAGACATCCAGCGTGCGGGAGTTCATCTGCGGCGCGAGGGTGGTGATGTAGGCGACAGAGGGGCTGGCGTGCTCGAACAGCTCGATGTTGCTTTTTTCGTCGGCCGCCAGGTCGCCGCGGGGGGTGACGGCCCGAGGTTCGGCGGAGGCGATTCCAGGCCGCCAAGCGTGAAAAAGAAGCGTCCCGACAACACCGCCGACGAGGGTGGCGACGATCAACGGGAGAAGCAGGGGCCCTTTCCTTCGGGGAACGGCGGGCGGCGTGAAAAAAGACATGGGGGCTGGGCGTTCAGACATGACGAAAGATTTTACGGCCTGCTGCCGCCAGGGGGAACGGGTCGCAGTGCGCAATAGAGGAACCCTTCCACTCCGAACTGCGATGCGCACGCGGCGGCGGTCGTGTCCTCGGTCAATTCGCTGGCAAGATGCCAACGCTTGAAAGCATGCCGCACGCTCGCGCGTCAGCATGTTTCCAACGCCCTGGCTTGAGCGATTGCAACAGATCGAAGAAGCCTTCCCACGGGAGCGCGGGACGTGGAGCCCTCCGTGACGGCACGCAACCTCAGCGCGTGCTTCGACGGATGGGACGATCGTTCTCTGTGCATCGCTGGTGCCGCGCAATTCGCGCGCCATTCAGTCGGCCTCCACTCGCGGTGAACTAACCGGTCGGGCGTGCTACAGTGGCGGGAAGATGCTCAAGCCTGCGCGCTTCAACGTTTTGTCGGCACTGGTCGCGGTTGCCTGCGCGGCGGGGGGTGTTGCGGGGTGCGCGGGTCGGGCGGCTCAGCCAGGCCGGGCGAGCGCGGGCGCCGGGTCGGGGGCGGTGGTGCCGGCCGAGATGACGTTGGAGCAGATCCCGCCGCCCTTGTCCCTTGCGTCGAATCGACCCGCGTCAAGCCCGTCCGGCAGGCCTCCGGTGGAAGCGCCGCGCTTCACGCGCGGCGCGCGGCCTTCTTGCGGAAAACGATCGTACGGGGGCGGCCGCCGAACTTCGGCGCGCTGCCGCGCTCGATCCGGACAGCTACGAGCTCCACGTCTCGCTCGCCCGGACCCTGGACGGACAGCCCGGCGCTGAGCGCGAGTCGCAGGCCGAGCTGGAGAAGGCGGCCGCGCTGGGCCCGGACCATCTGGATGTGCAACTTGACCTTGGCCGCCACTACCTGACGACCGGCGACGCGAAGAACGCTCTCGACCATTTGCGTCTTGCCGCACTGACGACCGAATATCGCGAGGACGGGCCGCGATCGCCCGAGGCGGATTTGTTCCTGGCCCGCGCTTCAGGAGCAAGGGTTCGACCGGGCGGCCTTGACGCAATATGAGAAGCTGGTCGCGCGTTTCGAGTCCCGCGACCCCGCGCCCGGCCCGGAAGGCGAAGTGGCGCAGCAGGTCGCGGCAAAGCTGAACCTCCAGATCGGCGATCTGTACCTGCGGCAGGGCAAGCCGGCGGCCGCCCTGACGGCCTACGAAAAGGCGGACCGGGGCCTCTCCCGTCCGGCTGACCGGGCCGATCCGTTCGTTACGCGCCCCAATGACGCGGCCGCCGGTGCGGCCGTCGCGTCGTTCCCCGCCGACAGCGACCTTGTCGATGTTCGAGCCCGCCTCGTTCGCACGCTCCTGCTGCTCGGCCGCGAAGAAGATGCGCTGGGGACGGCGTTGCGAACGGTCGAGGCCACCAGCGCCAGCACCCGGGCCGTCGGGCTCCTGGTGGACGCGTACAAGATCACCCGTCGCCCCGGCGGAGCGCTGGCGGTACTGAAGGCGCGCAACGCCTCGTCGCCGCAAGATCGGCCCATCCTCTTCGCCCTGTGCGACGTCCTGCAGGCCCAGGGCCAGCGCGACGAGGCCGATCGCCGCCTCGCGGCGGCCCAGGGGAAATGGCTGGAAGACGCCTCGATCGTCCGCCGACGTTTCACGAACCTGGACGCGGACGGCGACGCGGCCGGTGCGGCCCGACTCCTCATCGAGGCGATGGCCGCCCGGCCCGCTCTGACTGGCGACCTGGGGTCGCCGATCCTGCGGCTTGCGGCGATGACCAACCGCGCGCGGGTTGATTCCGGCCCCTTTCCGCCTAAGGGTGCGATCAGCCTGGAGGATCTTTGGCGGCTGGACGTCTCTCCAGGCGCTGTGGCGGCGCGGAACTACATCCTGAGCGAACTGGCAAACCGATGGCCGCGACGGTCGCTGGCGCGCCAGGCGCTGACCGACGCGCTGGCCGCCCGGACCGCCTTCGCGCCGGCGTATCGCGAACGGCTCGGGCAGATCCTCGGCGATGGAGCCCTCACTGAAGCGTCACGCGAACGGGCGGCGGCGGCGATCGTGTCGGCGGCTGAACGTTCGGGCGATCAAACGCTTGCCCATGAATTGCGGGGCCGGCTGCTGCTCTCGCATGGTGACGCCTCGGGCGCGATTCGGGAATTCACCCTCGCATTGCAGGTCGCGGCCGCCGAGCGGAGCGCGGCGCGGCCGCGGGTGGGCACTTCGCCCGCCGCGGCGACGTCGCCCGCCGACGATCACCTTCTGCCCGGTGAAACTTCGGCTTCGCCGGAACTGCGCCTCGCCATCTGTCATGCGATTCGACTCGGCGGCGGCGATTCCGAGTATGTGCAGCGCCTGCGCAAGCTGATCGCTTCACACCCCGGCTTTGACCCGGCTCGGGTGGCGGAAGTGGAGTACCTTCGCGGGGAATCGCGCACGGACCTCGCCGAGCGGGCGATGGCGGCTTGGCTGTCCGACGAGCCGCTGAATGTCCTCGCCCGCCTTATGCACGCCCGCGATCTGGGTTCGATGGGTCAGGCGGACGCCGCCGAGCAGGTGCTCCTCGGCCTCTACGAGGAAAACGGCGACGACCCGGCGATCATCGCCGCCCTGACCGAGTTCGCCGCCCAGAGCCATCGGACGGACAAGCTCGTCACCCGCTTCGAGCAGCGGGTCGCGCGGCGCCCGCGGGAATTTCAGGCGGCGCAGGCGCTGGCCGAGATTCACATCTCCCAGTCTCACGCGGCCGACGCTTCCCGCGTGCTGGATGCCGCCCGCGCCGCCGCGGCGGACGAGCCGGATACCCTCTATTCCCTCTCCCAGCTCTACCCGCGGATCGGCCAGAAGGGGATCGCCGAGGAAGTTCTTCAGCAGATCCTGCGCTCGGACCCGCGCCACTCGGGAGCGAACAACGACCTTGGCTATGCGTGGGCTGAACAGGGGAAAAACCTCGAGCAGGCCGAAGCGATGACGCGGGCGGCCGTTGACGCCGAGCCGGAGAATACGTCGCTGCTCGACAGCCTCGGCTGGGTGCTCTACCGGCGCGGCCGCTTCGATGAAGCGCGGACCATGCTCGAGCGGGCGATCGGGCCGGAAGTCCTGGCGGCGGTGGTGAGGCCTCCGCCTTCGACGCGGCCAGCCCCTGCCACGCGGCCAGCCCCCGCGACGCGGCCAGTTGCCACGCCGCCGGTCGCCACGACCCAAACCTCGGCGCCGCCTGTGGCGGCTGACGATTCGGCCTCCGCGGAAGCCGGCGACAGCACCGACCCCGTGGTCCTGGATCACCTGGGGGATGTGATGTACCGGCTCGCGGATCGAGAGATGGCGGGGCGGCTGTGGGGCCGTTCGAGCGAGCGCCTCGCCCAGATGACGGGCAACGCCGGCGAGAGCACCCCCGAACCCGGCGCGATCGAACGCGACGACCTTCGCCCGCTGCGCCTTCAGCTCCAGCTCAAGCAGCGCCAGTTGACGGCGGGCCAGCCTGTCTCCGTCGCACCGGTCGCCGAACCCCCTCCGGCAACCCGGCTGCCCACGTCGCGCCCGGCACAGGCCGGCCTTCTCGGAACGCCGGGTTCCGACGCCGGGAAATAGCCCGTTTCGAGCAGCGCGTGACCCACAGGCACAGTTTTTCTCACCCCTCGATTGAATCGAGCTGCCGCAGGGCGGCGGCCTGGGCCTCGCGGCGTTTTCGCTCTACCAGCAGCCGGGTTTCCTCGGCCGAGCGGGCGGCTTTCGAGCTACCGGTGAATCGCTGAAGCACCCACGGGAACGCCTCATGGTGTGTGCGATACGCGACGCCGAGTTGCACGCAGAAGACGTGCGCCAGATAAATCCCCGCCGCGAGCAGCGGATAGGCGACGGTTCCGTATTCGAGCGGGCCGGCGTTGGCGACGACGAGGACGCCGATGCTGGACATCAGAGAGAGAAATGTCCCGATCATTCCCGCCCCGTAGACCGGGATGCCGATCAGCGCCGTCATCACCATGATCGGATAGAGGCTGCCGCACTGCCGAATGACGGACCGGACGCGATCAGGGCGAAGGTTCAATATGGTGCCGCTGGTGCAGAACGTGAGCAGCACGGCCGGGAAGAAGTAGATGCCCAACGCTCCAAATGCGACCGCAAGGGAGCCCCATACGATCGGAGGGACCTCGTGCATCAGCGCGCCGCTCGCCAGCATCAGCACCACCGGCATGAAGCAGAGCCCAAGCGACCCGAACACCTGGCTGAACGGGGCCCAGATATCGTCGTGCAGGTTGACGTTGCGGAGCGGGCGGGGAAGCTCGTTCGCCCCTTCCGTGCCGATGTCGTCGATGACGTTCCCGTAGTGGGAGATCAGAACGATCGCCATGATGACCGGCGCGAGCAAAACGATCAGGATGCCGCTGAGCACCGTCAGCAGGCAGACGTTGAAGATGATGTGCATGAGCAGGATGCACGCCATGACGACGAGATTGATCGGCCGCAAGACCTCGGCGGCGATGTGCCCTGGCTTGATCGCGTAATCGCCTCCGCTGCCGTTCGCGTAGCCAAGGGTCTTGACGGCCATCGCCATGGGAATGACCGGCCGGGCGTCACGGGCCGGGTCGCTTTTGATGGCGATGGGGCGAATCAGCTCGCCGGTTTCCGGGTCATACCGGGGAGACGTCCGGCGCGGCGACGGGGCCGGCGCCTCGGCCATCGGGATGGGCTCGATGTCATCGACCAGGTCGGCGGCCGTCACGCGGAGGTCGATCTCGTTGCCGTCGTCGTCTACACGATCCTTCTGATAGACGTACATCAACTGCCCGAGCCGGTCATACTTCGGCGGGGCGACCTCGCGGCCTCCAACGAGGAACGTGCCGTCGTCCGAGAGGTTCGGCAGGTCATCGAGCGCCGGGATGTCATTGAGCCGGGCGCAAGCGGGGCACTGGATCGTCCCGCCCGCCTCCCCGTCGGAGACGGCGAAGCGATGGCTGCAATGACACGAAAACTTAATCATCGCATTGCCTCCGTCACGCCAACCGAGGCGAAGCGCTCCTGGCGGAACATCACCCAGGTGGGCCCGGTTCGGAAGATCTACACGGTTGTCGGCGCTTGCCGCGACGGAATAGTATAGCGACGACATTGTATAGCGGCCGCACCGGGAGTCTTCTCTTCCGGCGGTCAGCCCGGCATGGGCAACAAAAAGGTCACGATCATGCTTCCACGTACATGGATCGCCGTCGCAGTGATGCTGACCGCGCTGCTTTCCCCGTTGCCGGCCCGTGCGCAGGAGAACCCCAACCCGGAGCAGGTCCGGAAGATGTACGACGACGCGATGCTCCAGCTCAAGGGAGCGCAGGACCGGAAGAACCAGCTTGCCGATGAGAACGAGAAGCTGAAAGCGACCGCCGAAGACCTTCGCAAGCAACTGGCGGCCGCCAATGCCCGCATCGAAGACCTCAAGCGGGCGGAGGGCGAACACGCCGAACGGACCTTCTTCCTGCGCGCCCATTATGCCGCGTGGCAGACCTTCATCCGCCAATACCCCGAGCTCCTGACCCGCTGGCAGACTTACTTCGAAGCCGATTCCTTCGCGACGCCCCGGTCACCAACCGACGCGCTGAGCAACGACTGGCCCACCTTCCTCGAAGGCTGATCTCCCGCAACAGCCTTTCCCAGCCGACACTTCACACTTAAACAACGGTAACGGGCGGCCCCTTTCGGAAGCCGCCCGTCCTTCGTTCACGCGTTACCCGAGTGGGCCGCTCCATCTAAATCAGTGGTAAAGTGCCGGCGGTGCCCTCACCGGCGGTCTTGCCGACCAAGCAAAAGGCTCGCCGTTGAGGGCACCGGCGGCACCTCGGATGGCATCACCGCGCAACCGCTATCTGGCCCGGAACGGACTACTGGGCCGACACGGCATCGGCATCGACGATCGAGGGAGCTTATTGGCCGACTTCAAGGCGGACGTACTTCACGAGCGTCGCCCCGTTCTGCTTGAGGTAGTTCGCGATCGTGCCCTTGTAGACCTGGGCGTTGTAGAACTCCTGGTCCCGGAGGCAGCGCTCGGCGAAGAAGCTGTTGAGCTTCCCTTCGGCGATCTTTTCGGCGATCTGTTGCGGCTTGCCGGTGGCCTTCGCTTGCTCGACGGCGATCTCACGCTCCTTGGCGACCAGATCGGCCGGGACTTCATCCCGCGTCAGGCCCAGAGGGCGGGCGAAGGCGATGTGCCCGCCGATGCTCTTGATCAGGTCGTCGGTCGCCGTTCCGGTGAAGCTCATGACGACGCCGATCTTGCCGGTGATCGTGTAATGATAGACCGCGACCTTCCCGCCCGGGGCGGCCGCCAGGTACGCGGTCTTGCCGATGCGGACGTTCTCGCCGGTCGTCTGGGCGACCACGGTCAAATCGGCGCTGGTCTGGGCGGCGTTCGCCACGTCAACTGTCGGGCTATCGACCAGGAGCTTCGCCGCCTTGGTCGCCAGCGCCAGCACCGGCTCGCTCTTGGCGGTGAAGTCGGTATTGCAGTTGATCTCGACGAGGGCGCCGGCCGAACCGTCCTCGGCCGCCACGCCGACGATTCGCCCTTCGGAGGCGGTCCTTTCGGTCAGCGACGACTTCACGCCTTTCTTGCGGAAGTAATCGATCGCCTTCTCAAGGTCGCCGCCAACCTCGGTCAGGGCCTTCTTGCACTCCATCATCGCCTGGCCGGTCTTGGCCCGCAGTTCGTTGACGAGCTTTGCGCTGATTTCCGCCATGGGATAGTCTCCAGTCTTATCGGGGTCCGGTCGTGTAAGTTCTTGATTCAGGGTCGCAAACGCGGGGAGCGGGGACGTCGGGGCTTTCCGACTCCCGCGTCGTCACCGATCGCGCCGGCCGACGCGTCAGCCCGCTGAGATGGGGTCATGGTAGCCCCTCCCCGCCGCGAAGAAAAAGGGGCGAGGCAAGCCTCGCCCCGTGGCAGTTGATTCGAGTCGAACCGCGGGGCGATCAGGCGGGCTCGCCCGCGGCGACGGGCTGGGCGGCCGCTTCGGCGACCGCGGGCTCGGCGGGGGCGGCGGCTTCGGCCGGGGCGTCGGCGGCCGGCGCGTCGGTGGCCGGGCCGCCCTCGGCCGCGGCGCCGGCTTCTTCCGGCTTGCCGTCATCGGCCTTGAAGCTGGCGCGGGTCGAGCGGCGACGCGGGCCCTGGGCCTCTTCACCCTTGACGTCGGAGCGGCCGGTCTTGCCTTCGATGATGGATTCGGCCAATTCGTGCATGATGATCTCGACGGCCCGCATCGCGTCGTCGTTGCCGGGGATCGGCAGGTCGATCAGCTCAGGGTCGCTGTCGGTGTCGATCAACGCGATCGTCGGCACGCCCAGCTTGCGGGCTTCCTTCACGGCGATGTGCTCGCGACGGGTATCGACGATGACCATCAGCCCCGGCATGTTGGTCATACGGCGGATGCCCTCAAGGTTGGCCTTGATCTTGGTCATCTCGCGCTGCAGGGTCGCCTTCATCTTCTTGGAATACGTTTCGATCTGACCGGTCGCCCAGAGCTTTTCCAGCTCTTCCAGCCGCAGGAGCCGAGCCCGGATGGTGCGGAAGTTGGTCAGGGTGCCGCCGAGCCAGCGCTCGTTGACATAGTGCATGCCGCACCGCTTGGCCTCTTCCTCAACGGCGTGGCGGGCCTGGCGCTTGGTCCCGACGAAAAGGACATCCTTCCCGCCGGCGACCGTGTTCTGTAGCAGCCGCTTGGCGCGGAGCAGGCCCTTGATCGTCTCCTTCACATCAATGATGTGAATCATGTTCCGCTTGCCGCGGATGTAGGGCTCCATCTTCGGATTCCATCGCGAAACACGATGGCCGAAATGCACCCCGGCATCAACCAGTTCCTTGACAAGTTCGGCTTGAGTCTGGGCCATGGCAATTCAATTTCGATCCGTCCGCTTCAAACTCTCCGGAAACGCTGCTTAACCCGCGGCGGCCGCTCGATGGGCCCGCCTGCGTGCTCGCGATCAACCGGGGAAGGTCAAAACCGACAATCCAAATCCTTCTTCAGTCAGCCCGGGCGCGACGAATGGCCAAGTCACCGCTCGCCATGGGGCTTAGGGTTAACCGCAAGGCCTCTCTCCGCTGGTTTGGAAAGGCGCTATGCGCGTGAAAATGTAAGGACCGCGTGCATCTCGCCCGACCGTGCGGCCGTGGCGGTTCAGGTCGTTTCGCCGGCCCCGCCCGCCACCCGTGCCGCGATCGGCCCAAGCGTGGGGACGAAAAAAATCAGCCCCCGCGGGGCTGATGTTCCGGCTGCCGAGCCCACTGAACGTGGGGCTCGCTGGAGAAACGACGATACACGCGGAGCGGCCCTTGGCAGACCGCGAGGGGCTACATTAGCTCGGCAAGAGCATTGGTTCAAGAGCAAGAGGAAACACTTTTGCCGAATCGGCCGGACGTCTCGGCCGCCGAACGAGACTCTTCAAAATCCGGGAGTGCGGTTTCGCGCGACAGACCGGTGCCGCATTCCGTAAGAAGAATTACAGTATGAACCGGTCTGACTGGATCCACCTGTCGCTTGACCCCTTCGCCCGAGCCGGTTCAGATTTCCGTGGTCAACCCAAATCGGTACGGCTCGTCGCCAGCGCCATTCGGTCCCGTCGGACATCCGCATGCGAACATTACGACTGACCCTCCCCCTCGCCTGGCTCATCGCCGGATCGACCGCGGCCTGCTTCGCAGCGCCGCATCCTCGGCCGATCGAATTTAATCGCGACGTGCGGCCGATCCTCTCCGAGAACTGCTTCTTCTGCCACGGCCAGGACCCCAACCACCGCAAGGCAAAGCTCCGGCTGGATCTCCCGGAAGAGGCGTCCCGCGACCTCGGCGGCCACGCCGCGATCGTCCCCGGCAAGCCGGCTGAAAGCGAGGTGATGAAGCGCCTGCTCTCGCATGATGACGAGGAGCAGATGCCCCCGCCGAAGTCGGGCAGGATCGTCACCGCCGCGCAGGTCGAGGTCGTCCGACAATGGATCGCCGGCGGCGCGGCCTATCAGAAGCACTGGGCCTTCACGCCGCCGACGCGCCCGGCCCTGCCCGCCGTCGAACTGCAAGCCTGGCCGAAGAACGACCTCGACCGCTTCGTACTCGCCCGCCTCGAAGCCGAGGGGCTCTCACCCTCGAAAGAGGCGCCACCCGAAAAGTGGCTTCGGCGGGCAAGCTTCGACCTGATCGGCCTTCCGCCGACGCCGGTGGACATCGACGCATTCCTGGCCGACGTACATGCCCGGGGCGAAGCCGCCTACGGCGCGGCGGCCGACCGGCTGCTCGCCTCCGATCGGTTCGGCGAACGCCAGGCGATAGAATGGCTCGACGCCGCCCGCTACGCCGATACGCACGGCTTCAACAACGACTCCACCCGCTCAATGTGGCGATGGCGCGACTGGGTGATCAACGCCTTCAACACCAACAAGCGGTACGACCGCTTCATCACCGAACAACTCGCCGGAGACCTGCTGCCCAATGCCACGCTCGACCAGCGGGTGGCGACGGGCTTCGGCCGCAACCATGTCATCAATTCCGAGGGCGGGGTCATCGACGAGGAGTACCGGGTCGAGTACGTCGCCGACCGCGTGAGAACGACGAGCATGGCATTCCTCGGGCTGACCATGGAATGCTCGCGCTGCCATGACCACAAGTTCGACCCGGTGACGCAGAAGGACTACTACCGGCTCTTCGCGTTCTTCAACAACATCGCCGAATACGGGGAGGACGGCCGCGTGGCCAATGCCGTCCCCCTGATGGCCGCCCCGACTGACGATCAAGCGCGGGAGCTGTGGCGACAAACGAGCATGCTGGCCGATCGGGATGCGCGGCTCGAGGCGCGCCGCATGGTGATTGCCTCGGATCCGGAGCGACTGCGGGAGAAAGTCGAAAAGTCAATCGCGGCGGCCGCGAAAAGCGCACCCGGCGGCGCGTCGTTCGAACTGGACTGCGACTCCGATAAGCCCAAGGTGAAGGGATGGAGCTTTTCCGGCGCGCCGCCGCAACTGGCCGCGGGCGTTCGCGGAACCGCCTGGGCCGTCGAGGGGAGCCGGCCGGCGGCCAAGCTCGAAGCCGACGCGTTCCCGCTCAATGGGAAGCTGGGCGGCACGGTCGCCTTTTGGCTCAACAGTGCCGCCGATGTCGGGCCCGACGTGCCCCTCCTGTCCAACCTGAACCACCAGGGCGCGCCCGCCGACGCCGCCTTCGGCCGCGGGACGGAGGTTCGGCTGATCGACGGGGAAATCGAGTTTCGCGCGAGCGGCCGCTTCCCCGTCTATGCGATGCGGCTTCGGAGCGACGGGGCCAGCATTAAGCCGCGGCAATGGCGGCACGTCGCGATCAGCTACACGCCGCCGAGCCCCGACGTTCTTCGAATCCCCGGGTCTTCCGTCCGGATGTTCGTTGACGGCGAGGAAGTGCCGACGCGACTCCTGAATGACGGGCTCGCCGGGTTGCCCGGGCCACAGCCCTGGCTGCTCGGAGCGGACAACGAGAAGGGGTCGCCGACGTGGAAAGGGATGATAGACGAATGGAAGGCGTTCCCCCGATCGCTGGCGGCCGCCGATGTTCGCGCGCTCTTCCAGTCCAACGCGCTGCCCTATGCCTTGGCTCGGGTGCGGGACACCACTGCGAACGCGGTGGAGACGGGATGGGTCATCAATGCCGCGTTGGCGCTTGACCCGGATGCCGGCGAAGACGTCGAGCGGCGGCAGGCGACGTGGAGCGCGCATCTGGCACTGCGGCGCGACCTGCCGACGACCATGGTGATGGCCGAGATGGCGGAGCCGCGACAGGCGTTCATCCTGACCCGTGGCGTCTACGACCTTCACGGCGAGCCCGTCTCGCCCGGCGTGCCGGAGGCCCTGTTGGCCCCGTGGCCCGAGGGTGCGCCACGGAACCGCCTGGGCCTGGCGATGTGGCTCACGCGCCCGGACCATCCGCTTACCGCCCGCGTGATCGTGAACCGCTGGTGGGCGCAGCTTTTTGGGACCGGCATCGTCAAGACCGTCGCGGACTTCGGCAGTCAGTCCGAATGGCCCAGCCACCCGGAGCTGCTCGACTGGCTGGCGCGGGAGTTCATCGACGGCGGGTGGGACACCAAGGCGATGTTCCGCCAGCTCGTCCTGTCCGCGACGTATCGGCAAGACTCGGCCGTATCGCCCGAGCTGCTCGAGCGTGACCCGGAGAACCGCCTCCTGGCGCGCGGCCCGCGGGTGCGTCTGCCGGCCGAGCTGATACGAGACCAGGCGCTGGCGGTCGCCGGGCTGCTGAAGCACCGCATCGGGGGCCCGAGCGTCTTCCCTTACCAGCCCGAGAGCCTCTACAAAGGGGTGGTAGTCGATGCGAAGTACCCGGGGACGACATGGCCCCTTAGCACCGGGGATGATCTTTACCGGCGCAGCCTTTACACCTTCTGGAAGCGGACGGCCCCGCACCCGGCGATGCTGACGTTCGACCTCCCCGACCGCGAATTCTGCTCCGTGCAACGCTCGCGAACGAACACGCCCTTGCAGGCGCTGACGCTGATGAACGAGCCGGGGATGGTCGAGGCGTCGCGCGAGCTCGCCCATCGCATGATTCGCGAAGGGGGCGAGGGGGAGCGTTCTCGAGTCGCCTTCGGCTTCCGACTGGCGACCGGCGCGGGCCCACCGAGGCCGAGGTGGGCGTGCTGCTGCGTACGCTGCGGCGTTTCGGAGACGATTTCACATCGGATCCGCCGGCCGCGACGAGCCTGCTGAACGTCGGCGCGTCAAAGCCGGACGGCACGCTGCCGTCGCCGGAGTTCGCCGCTCACATGATGGTCGCGAGCCTGATCCTGAACCTCGACGAAGCGATGACGAAAGATTGAGGCCCTATGTTCCGCAATCGATTCGAGACGGCGATGACGCGCCGCGACGCGCTCGCGAAGACCGGGCTGGGCATCGGCATGGCGGCGCTGGCGGATCTGCTTGGCCGGGATGCGGCCGCGTTCGCAGCGCCATCCGTTCCGGGCTACGGTCTGGCCGGCATGCCGACCTTCGCGCCGAAGGCGAAACGGGTGATCTGCCTCTTCCAGTCAGGCGGGCCGTCGCACCTGGAACTATTCGACGACAAGCCGCTCCTGCGGGCGCGCTTCAATGAGGACCTGCCCGATTCGGTGCGGCAAGGGCAGCGGATCACGGGAATGGTGGCGTCACAGGCTCGGCTCGCGCTGCAGCCGAGCAAGTTTGCATTCCAGCGGGGCGGCGCGTGCGGGACCGCGATCAGCGATCTGCTCCCCTACACGCGCACGATCGCCGACGAGATCTGCGTCATCCGCTCGATGCACACCGAGGCGATCAACCACGACCCGGCGATCACGTTCTTCCAGACCGGCAGCCAACAGCCGGGGCGGCCGAGCATCGGGGCGTGGGTGGACTATGGGCTGGGAAATCTCAATGAGAACCTCCCGGCGTTCGTCGTTCTGATCTCCGTGAACAAGGAGCGCGCCGGCCAGGGGCTGCTCTCCCGGCTCTGGGGGAGCGGGTTCCTTCCGAGCCGGCACCAGGGCGTGCAATTCCGTGCCGGGGGCGAACCGGTGCTCTACCTGGCCGACCCGCCCGGGGTCACGCGCGATCGCCGCCGGGCGATGCTCGATGGCCTGGCGGAGATGAACCATCTGCAGGCGGCTTCCGCCGGCGACCCGGAGATTGAAACGCGTGTCACCCAATATGAGATGGCATTCCGCATGCAGGCGAGCGTGCCGGACCTGATGGGCCTGGACAATGAGTCGCGGAATATTCTCGATCAGTACGGCCCCGACGTTGCCCGGCCGGGCAGCTTTGCCCGCAACTGTCTTTTGGCGCGGCGGCTGGCCGAACGCGGGGTGCGCTTCATCCAGCTTTATCACCGCGACTGGGACCATCACGGCGGCATCCACAACCAACTGCCGAAGATGGCGGCCGACACCGATCAACCGGCCGCCGCGCTGGTGCTGGACCTCAAGCGGCGTGGCCTGCTCGACGAGACGCTCGTCATCTGGGGCGGAGAATTCGGCCGGACGCCCTATGCCCAGGGGAACGCCAGCCTCGACGCCTACGGCCGCGACCATCACGGCCGGGCCTTTTCGATCTGGATGGCCGGCGGGGGCGTGAAGGCGGGCATCGCGCACGGGGCGACGGACGACTTCGGCTTCAACGTTGTCGAGAAGCCCGTCCACATCCACGACCTGCAGGCGACGATCCTCCATTGCCTGGGGATCGAGCACACAAAGCTGACCTATCGGTTCCAGGGAAGGCAGTTCCGGCTCACCGACGTCCACGGCGAAGTGGTGAATGAGATCCTGACGTAGCGGCTTAAAGGACTGTCGCCCTCGTCGCGGCCCCCGTTCTCAACACAGGCCCCTGGCGAGCCGCGACCGTCACAGACTGTCGGAAAACCCAAAAAACACCGAAAAATGCTTCGTTTTTCGCTCAAGAACGGCCGTCGTCAGGTCGCTGTCACCAGTTTTTCGACAGTCTGGTCAGGGAGTGGTCGGGCCCCTGTGCAAGGCCATCCAAGAATTAAAAACGGCGCGGCATTGAGAGAACGGCGATCAACGAGCCGCGCCCTGAGGAAGCGGGCAGTCGCCGTACCCGGCGACTGATCTGTTCCCGGTGCCGTTTATGCCAGCCTGCGCGGCGGGCCGCGCTTTCTCACGGTCGCGGCTCGCAGCATTCTTTCCAGTGCCGAGAGCCGCCAAATTCGATTGGTATCAACCGCGAAGGATGTGACTCTGATGCTGCAGGCGAATGAGTGACGCCTGCGCCTTGCTGGCAAGCTCGGTGGGCGCGGTGCTCTTGGTCGCCGTGGGCTTGGCGACGGTGGCGGTCCCAAGCGTCTGAACGATAGAGGCGTCGGCGGAGGCATCGGCGGGGCTTGCCCCAACGAGGTGGGCGGCGTGGGCCGCGTGGATGTTGGTCGCCGCCGCAGCGTCGGTTGAAGCGGAAGAAGCCGAGGGCGTCGAGGTCGAGGCGAGGGAATTGAGCAGGGCCTGGTCGGAGGCGTTGGCGGCCTGTTCGGCGGCCGCGGCGGTCGCCGCCGGCGAATCGGCGCCCAGCAGAGCGTCGAGCGACGGGGAGCCGGTGTTCGGCTTGCCCGTGATCGGGTCGATCGAGCCGGCGGCGCTCGACGTCGGATCACCCGTCGTGGTTGAGCTTCCCGTACCGGTCGATGTGCCGCTCCCGGTCGATGTGCCGCTCCCGGTCGATGTGCCGCTCCCGGTTGATGTGCCGGTCCCGGTTGTGGTGCCAGTCCCGGTTGTGGTGCCAGTCCCGGTTGTCGCCGTGCCGGGGGTCGTCGTGCCCGTCACGGGGGTCGTCGTGCCGGTGCCGGTTGTCGTGGCGGTGCTCGGCGTGCCGGAAAGGAGCGAGAGCTGGTGCAGCGCGTGCCGGGTCGCGTGGCCGAGCTGGAAGGAGATCAGGTCGGTTTCGTGGCCGATGGCGCGGCGCGCGAGGAACTGCTGGTAGCGGGAGGCGGCGTCGTTCCCGGTCGGAACGTTTGCGTAGGTTGCAAGCGTGTCCTGGAACCGTTTCTGGATCGAGGCGATGGTCGCCTGATACTCGGACTTAACGTCGGCCGCCGTCTTCGGGGCGGTCGAGGTGCTGGTCGAAGTCGCCGAGGCGTCCGTTGTCGATGCCGCCGTGGGGGTCGTGCCGGAGGTCGAAGTCGTGGAGGTCGAAGTCGCGGGGGTCGAGGTTGCGGGGGTCGAAGGCGTGGCAGACGTATCGCCGGGGGTCGAGCGAACGACCGGAGTCGTCGTGGTCCCGGTGCTGGACGAGGCCGCGGTCGATCCGGTGTCGGAGATCGTGGCCCCCGCATTGGACGTCGTGCCGCCGGTCGAGGTCGAGCCGGCGTCCGAAACCGTCGTGCCCGCGCCGGTCGTTGATGTCGTGCCCGTGCTGGCGGCCCCGGTGGTTGTCGCCGTGCCGCCCCCGGTTGTGCTGGTGCCAGACCCCGTTGCGGCCGATGTTCCCGTGGCCGGCGTCGTGGTCGTGCCGGTGGTCGAACCAGTGCCCGGGGCCGTCGTGGCGCCGGTCGTATCGGTGCCGGGGGTGGCGGCGGAGCCGGTCCCGGTCGCTGTGCCCGCTCCGGGGGTCGTCGTCGCTCCGGTCGTGGCGGTCCCGCCGGTCGTCCCCGTCGCGGTAGACGTGCCCGTTCCGGTGGACGAAGTCGTGGTTCCAGTGGTGCCCGTCCCCGTCGTGGTGGTCGTGCCGGTCGTATTGGTGCCGCTGGCGGCGCCAGTCGCTGGGGTCGTGGTGGTCGGGGTCGCGGGGGTCGTTCCCGTTGTGCCGGTCCCTGTCGGAGTTGTGCCGGTCGTGTCGGTGCCAGTTCCGGTCGTCGTTCCTGTTCCGGTCGTCGTTCCTGTTCCGGTCGCCGTGCCGGTTCCGGTGGGCGTGGTGCCGGTTTGAGTGCTGGTTGTACCGGTCCCGGTGGACGGGGTGCCAGTACCGGTTGATGTTGTGCCGGCGCCCGTCGTTGTGCCGGCGCCCGTCGTCGTGCCGGTGCCCGTCGTCGTGCCGGTGCTCGTCGTCGTGCCGGTGCCCGTCGTCGTGCCGGTGCCCGTCGTCGTGCCGGTGCCCGTCGTCGTGCCGGTGCCCGTCGTCGTGCCGGTGCCCGTCGTCGTGCCGGTGCCCGTCGTCGTGCCGGCGCCCGTCGTTGTGCCGGTGCCCGTTGTCGTTCCGGTGCCCGTCGTCGTACCGGTGCCCGTCGTCGTACCGGTGCCCGTTGTCGTTCCGGTCCCCGTCGTCGTACCGGTGCCGGTCGTCGTACCGGTGCCGGTCGTGGACGAGGATTGGCCGGTCAGGGCGGCGATCTGCGAGTCGAGCTGGCTTGCGTACTGGGTCGTCAGGTTGGCGATCCGTTGCGTGTCCGTGCTCAGCAGTTCCGCGACAGTGGGGAGGCGAACGGAAAGGGTCGGGCTGGGGGTGGTCGCGGCGGTGGTGGCGGCGGTGGCGGTAGAGGCCCCGCTCGCGGCCTGTTGGGCGGCGTCGCTGATCTGGACACTGTCGGCCGCGAGCGACGGCGTCGCCGTCACCTTCGGCTTCGCCACCGCCGGCGTGTTGTAGAAGCTGGACGTTGAAAGGCCGGTCGTAGCGATGGAGGAAGGATTCGTTGACGAGATCGTGCTCATAGTGCCTCTGCCGCCGAACGGCGCCGATGATGGGGCCTGATGCTGCCCGCCAGGTGCTCGATCCAACCGCGCGAACGCGGGGCCGGGCTTCACCGGAACGGATCGCTCTTGCCTGACGCGTTAGAGTCGTTGCAAACGGCGAATACGGAGCCCGGATGCCCGTTTTCCATCGGCTTGCGAAATGGGGTGGGTTGAGAAATGATTGCGGCGCCCGCACAACGGCTCTGCCCGCGGGGCACCGTACAGGATCGTCATGCGACGCTTCCGGTCATGGCCCTCGAAAGGTTTCCGATAAGATGCCCCGAAGCCGACTGAAAGGCCCCCGGAGAACCCGGCACAGCGCCCGGGTCGTCATGTTCGGCCGCTCGCCCGCCCGGGTCCCATGAAACGCTGTTGTTCAAGAAAATCTTCCGCATCGTGATTATGGTCGCGCGACGCTATTCATCCCCGAGCCGAGCCGCGATTCGGTTCGCGCTTCTGATCGTCGCATTCGAATGCCTCGCCGACGCGGTCTGCCGACCGTTCAACGAGCACGGGCCGCTCCAGAGCGCCAGGCGCTGGTTGACGGCGCGTCTCGCGTGCTTGAAGGGCCGGGCTACTTCCTCATCCAGCAGGGCGGCCTGCTGACGGGCCACCACGTCCGAGCGGGGGCGTGGGCCTTGATGACCCTGTTTAACCTCCCGATCTACATCGGTTTGGGCTGGGCCGTCGGAAGGCTCGTCCCCCGCGGGCGCGGGGCTGATCGCGGCGCGAGCGGAGCGGGCACGCCCGTCAGGGCCGAATCGCCGCCGATCGATCAGCCAAGCGTCGCGGCCGAGCCGAGCTCGGGACCGAGCTTCCCGGCCAACGGGGCGGCCGATCCCGGTCGCCGCGGCTTGTCGCGCCGGGCATTTCTGACCTCAGGCTCACGTCTGGCGGCCGCCGGTGTGGCGGGAGGCGTGGCCTATTCCTTCGTCGGGGAACGCTTCGACTTCGCGGTCACCCGCCGGACGATCCGCGTCGCCGACCTGCCGCGGGAGCTCGACGGACTGACCGTCGCGCAGTTGACCGACCTGCATCACGGCCCGTGGACGCCCCTGTCATACATCCGGCGCGTCATTGACACGACGAACGCCCTTCGGGCCGACCTGATCGTGCTCACCGGCGACTACGTCCACGAATCGCGCAATTACATCAAACCGGTCGTCGCTGAATTGGGCCGCCTGCGGCCGCGGCTCCCGGGCGGGGTTCTTTCGGTGATGGGGAACCACGATTGGTGGGAGGATGTCGCGCTGACGCGCGTCGAACTTCAACGGTGGGGGATCCGGATGATCGATAATTCCCGCGTGTTCCTGACCCGGGATCGTCGCATTGAGGGGGCCGGAGGCGTCGCGGACGGCCTTTGCATCGCGGGCGTCGGCGATCTGTGGGAGGACCAGCCGAACGTCGCCGCGGCGTTGGGCGGCGTTCTGCCCGGCACGCCTCGGCTGCTCCTCTCCCACAACCCGGACATGGCCGAGTGGTTCGGGTTTCGGTCAAGCGGCTACCGGGTTGACCTGATGTTCAGCGGCCATACTCACGGCGGCCAGATCTGGTGCCCCGGGCTGGGGACGCCGATCATCCCCAGCATCTACGGGCAGAAATACGCGAGAGGACTGGTCAACGGGCCGTGCTTTCCGGTCCTCATCTCCTCCGGCCTGGGGACCACCATCGTCCCGCTCCGCTTCGGCCGCCCGCCGGAAATCGCGGTGGTGACGCTGAGGGCCTGAGTGCAGGCAGCCACTTGGGCGCTTCGGTGTCGGCGATGCCACGGTACGGAAGGACGCGCGTCAAGACATCGATATCCTCTCCCCTGTGCTCCGGGGAGAGGGTAAGGTGAGGGCGTCTTTTGCGAGTGAACGCCGAACGCGCATTCGGCCCTCTCGTTTCGTCCTAATGAACCCGCTTCTCGGCGTACGAGATCCCCTCCGTCGCGAATCGTTTCTTGAGCGACTCTTCGGCCGCGGCCCGGGTGTTGTCTTTGATGACCAGTTCAACGGGCGCGGCATTGGGTCGCGCAGAAGCCGTCTTGGCGGCCTCGACGATCGAATCGATCGGGGCGGGCTGTCCATTGAGCAGGTAGTTACTCTCTTCGACGGTCACCTGCACAAACGCGCCGCCCGGCGACGCGGTGCCGCCCGTACCGTCCGACGGGCGTGATTCGGCTGGCCTCGTGGCGGGCGTCGCCATGAAGGCGTTGCTCGGGCCGACCGACACCTCGCCCCCTTTATTGCCCAGGCCCGGAGGCCCGAATCCGAACTTCGGGAGGACGAAGTACGCAACCAATGCGGCCGCCACCGCCACGCCGCCAATCACCACCTTGTTTGCGCTTCGCCCGCCGGTCATCACCCGCTGGACCGGGTTGATCCCGAACCCGCGTCGGGAGGGTGCCGCCGATGCGTTTGCGGCCGGTTGCAGGATCGGGTCGGCCGCGCGCATCGGCCCAGCCACCCCGCCGGCCACGGTCGCCGGCGGATCCGTGTGGGCTGACGGCGGAGCACCGAGCCCGTCGGGGTGCAGTATCGATCGTCGGCCGTTCTCTGGAGTCGCCTGGTTCATCGTGTTTCCTTCATGGTCGCCCCCTTGTTGCTCTGACGTGGTTCGATAGGAGCTTGAGCCGCTTATGGCGCTTCGGGCGTGTAACCCAGCTTGGCCAGTTCCAGCCGCTTTGAGCTGCCCCAGGACGTTCGCAGGACCGTAATCGCATCCTGAAGCCCTGTGGTCACCTCGTCCCGAGTCTTCCGATCCGCGTCAGACCACGTCAGCAAAACGACGACCAAGCTCCTTGGCTCGCCGTTTTCTTTTGCGGCGTCGATCACCCGGTTGGCCATGTCGCTCGCGCCGCTGACGCGGAAGCGGCCGGTCCGATCCTGCCCGTCAAACTCGATGCGGACCGTGTTGTCGCTGAAAACGTGGACCTCCCATAGGTTGCACATCTTCTTGAACTCTGCCGTCGCACGGAGGTATTGGACGATCGACGCGCTCCGGCCCGACTGGAGCTTTTGCATCTCCTGGAGCAGGCTGGCACGCTCGGCCGGGGACGCGCTGCCGAGGTAGGCGTTGAACGTGTTCGAGTCGATCTTCAGCCGCTGACGGAAGATCTCGCCGATCTCCGCGAGCTGCTCGGTGGAACGCTTTTCGGTATCGACGCGGCCGGCCTCGGCGGCGCCGATGCGCGCCTGCGCTGAATTGAGCGAGGTCGTGAGACGCTGGTTCTCGGCCGCCAGCTTCTCGATCTGGTCCGCCAGCTTGGCACGGTCCATTAGCGCGGTCTGCTTGAGTTGCTCGGTCGTCCGCTGGCCCGACTCCGCCCGCTGCCGCCGCATCGATTCAGACCGCATCGACCGGCGGGCCGCCTCGTCGGTTTCCATGTACTGCGCGAAAAGCACCACCAGGAGCAGGTCCAGCAGGGCGGTGAGCTGAAAGACCATCCGGCGGCGGCTGATCACGTCTTGGCCCCTCCGGTGGCGACGCGTGCCGCGGCCGGCGCGGCGGCCGCTTCGGCTGTCTCGGACCGGGGCTGGCCGTCCAAAACGCCCATCCCCAACTGAATTTTAGCAGCACCGATCACGTCGCGCACGCTCTTGCGGTGCCCTTCCAACCGGTCGAACCCGGGCTCGATGCAGGAGTTGACGATCATCAGCACGATCGCGAACCCGATCCCCGATGCCGTGGACCAGATCGAGTTGGCGAAATTGCGAATGATCGCGCTACTGGTGGCGGCCGGGAACTCTTCCTCCGGCGAGGCGGATGCCGCACCTTGCGTCGTTGCGACGATGCTCTGACCGGCGCCGGCGATCGACGGCATCGGCCGCGGCGAGTTCAGGCCGAGCGCGATCGCGAAGATCGTGCCGAGGATCCCCAGCAGCGGGTAGGCCTCGATGCTCGTCCGGGCGACGTTATAAAACGTCTCCAGCTTGGTGCCGCGGAGATCGCGCTTGGATTCGTCCTTGATGATTAGCCGGTGATAGAGCTTGGACCGATCGGCCGCCCGCTCCCGGTTGTGCAGGACCTCGGAGATGTCGGCGATAAAGCTGTCAATCTGCTCGTGGACCGTCAGCCCCGGATGATGGTCGATCGAGCTCGAAAAGCCTTTAACCAGATTGAACAGATAAAAGGAGATCTCGCGCAGCTGCTTCTTCCCTGCGGCCCAAAGCCCCACCAAGGCAAAACAGTGGGCGATCCCCGCGGCGAGGATCAGCAGATAAAAGTGGTCAACCAGCCACTGCATGCGTAAACCTCAATCCTTCAAACGGCCGCCTTCCGCGGCTGACCTGACCGCCTCTGTCGCCCCGATCATACCCGGGCAGCCAAACGTGGCGAGGGTGCGATCTCTGCCCGCGACGCCGGCGGCGAATGCTTTGATGATCTGCTTGGACTGACCAAACGCCTCATCCTCATTCCGATCCGTCGAACCAGCGACTCTGTTTCGCTGAGCAGATCGGCTAGAATCGGCTCCTCGACTCGGCGGGCGCTAGTAGCGAGAGGGGTACCATGAAGAGGTTGAGGAAGGACGTTGCTCGGCTCCTGCTGGCGGGCCTGGCGACTGGCGATGGACTGGGCTCGACGTCGGAGTTCAAAGGGCTGAAGGGGGTTGCCGACGCCTATTCGGAACACGGCCCGGCGGGCTGGCCTTACCGGCAGGTGGGGGGTGGCCCGTTCGGCTGGGCACCGGGGCAACCGACAGACGACACGGACATGGCCATGTGCATCCTCCGGTCCGCGTGCCGGAACGGCGGTCTTTTCGACTTGGACGCGATCGCGAACGAGTTTGTCACTTGGCTCCAGACCGCGCCCCGCGACGTCGGCGGAACAACGCGGGAAACACTCACCGCCCGCCAGCGCGGCGCCGCATGGTACGACTCCGGTCATTCGTTGTTTGTGAAGAACCCAGAGAACTCCGCGAACGGCTCGCTGATGCGAAACGGAGTGGTCGCCGCATTCGCCGCATCGACTGACGATGGCTTCCGGATCACGTTGCAGCATGCCATCGTCACGCACTACGACCCGCTGTCGGTGTTGTGTTGCTGTGCCCAGACCTACCTGATTCAGCAGAGCCTGACCGCCGCAGCGGGAGCGCGGGCGGACCTGACCGATGGTTGGCTCGCGCCTTTCTTATCCGCAATGGCGGGGTGGCTCGGACGCGAAACCGATCCCGCGGTCAGGCTCTGGGCGGAACGCGTGGGCCCTGAGCGACTGAACGCTGCGTATTCGGTTCTTGGAGCGGCCGACTTTTCGGAGCAGTTCGACCCGTTCGATCCACGATGGAAGTCGATCGGGGCCGGGTATTCTTTGTTGACATTGCAAATCGCGGTCTGGGCGTGGCGGTGGGCGATCCTGGGGCGCCCCTACCCGCGGCGACCGGCACATCTTCCAGCGAGCCTGTTTGAAAGGACCGGATGGTCCGTCATTGGATGGGTCGCTCTGGTGGGTCGAGACGCTGACACCTACGGCGCAGTGGCCGGGCCGCTGATCGCGGCCGCACTCGGGCCGCCACCCCTGTCACTCATTGAGGGGCTCACGGCCCTCGCGGAACTGGATTCCCTGCTTGAAGCGGTTCCTTGACCCGCGGCGGCAGCGGCGACATCGCCCTGACGACAGGCAGACGCTGGGCTTCCTGAAACTGCTCCGCCGTGGAGGCGGTTGCGGCATCAGACCGGCCCGAAGCCTGGTTCGGATGACCTCTCCGCCGCGGCGGAAAATCTTGCCTATAGGTCCAAATCGCCACGCCACGCCAGATCGAGGGCGACGCGGGGTTTCATCTCTGACACTTGTGGTTGTTTAGCGTCAGGCGGATCGACTGAAAAAGCCTTCGGGCATCGGGCGAACGAAATTGGGCGACCCGAAGATGCTTTGTTCCCCAAATAACAAGAATTAACTGTGTTTTTGATTTTTGCTCGATACCCTCGGATACGGTCATTTTTCGCGACCGCGTATGAATGGTTCGGGCGGCCCCAAACGGTAAGAAATATCATGGCATCCTTGTCTCCACGTGGTCGTGTTGTGCGCTCTCCCAAGGCCTCTCACCGGACATCTCGTGCGGCGGGGCTGATCGAGCGGATGGAAGACCGGCGATTGATGTCGGGCTCCATTTCGGGCACTGTCTTCAACGACCTGAACGCCAGCGCCACCCGCAACGCCGGAGAGGCGGGGCTGGCGAACGTCCGCGTCTATGTCGATGTCAACCACCTCGGCTATTACAAGGCCGGCGATCCGAACGCCTTCAGCAACGCGTCGGGCGCGTACTCGATCGGCGGGCTCGGCGCGGGGACCTACACGGTTCGCGAAAACGTGCCGTCCCAGTTCCGCCAGACGCTGCCCAAGAATGGAGGGGCGTACGTCGTGCCGCTCGCGACGTCGTCGAGCAAGGTGTTCGGCCTCGATATCGGCGACACCCAGAAGTGCCGGTTCAGCGGGACGGTCTTCGAGGACTTGAACGGCGACGGCATCCAGCAGAGCGGCGACCCGCCAGTCGGCGGCCAAACCGTCTACCTCGACACCAACAACAACAAGAAGCTGGACCCGGGCGAAGTGTCCACGACATCGAACAATGTGGGCTATTTCGTCATCGGCGACCTGACGGCGGGGACCTACACGCTGCGCGTCAAGCCGACGGGCATGTACGCCGGCTTTTCGCAGTCTCTGCCAAAGCTGAACGGCGGCTACACGAAGACCTTCCAGAAAGGGCAGACCGACGACTTCCTCGGCTTTGGCCTGCACACGCCGGCGATCGTCGATTACAACGCGGCGACACGCTCCGTTTCGGCGCAGGGCGCGTCGTTGTCCAAGACGGTGAAGTCTGACCTGACGGGGTCGTTCAATCAGACCGCCTCGATCACCGACCCGATGCTGGGCGACGGGGGCACCTCGACCCTCACGTCGAACATCGGCTCCGGCGGCATCGACGCGGCCGGCAGTCTCTCCTCCGTCGGCCCGCACGACGAAGGCACCGCCGGCGCCAGGGTTGACGTCACGTTCTCACTCTCTACAGCGTTCGCGTTCAAGCTGAAATACGGCATCAACGGGAATAGTTTCTCGTTCGAGCTGAAACGCCTCGACAACGGCGGAAGTGAGATCATCGCGCCGATGGGCCCCAACGTGAACAACTCCAGCATTCGCAACTACGGGCTCACCAAGAACGGGACGCTCGTCGCCGGTAAATACGAGCTGATCTTCAACGCCGATAACAACAGCGGCAACAGCTTCTACTACACTGACAGTTACACGCTGCATTTGGGCCTTACCGCGCTGTGACCGGCACGCAAAACGGCGGGCGACCGTTGGGGTCGCCCGCCGTTTAGGTTGTCGAATCGATCGCACGAGCCGCGCGGCGGCTCATGCCGTCTTAGTCGCGGCGCGGGCCGCCGCCACCGCCGCCGCTACGGGGGGGCGGGCCGCCGGCGCGGGGGCCGCGATCGCCTCCTCCACCACCGCCGCCACTACGCGGGCCGCGGTCGCCACCGCGGTCGCCACCTGGACGTGGGCCGCGGTCACCACCGCCGCCGCCACGCGGGCCGCGATCGCCGCCACGGTCATCGTACCCGCCGTCGCCACCCGAGGGAGCGCCGACCGGGTCGGGGTCGCTCTCGCCCAGTTCCTTCAGGGCGGCCTTGCGGCTCAGCTTGATGCGGCCCTGGTCGTCCACCAGGATCACCTTCACCTTCACTTCGTCGCCGACGTTGATGTAGTCGGTGACGCGCTCGACGTACTTGTCCGACAGCTCGCTGACGTGGCAGAGCCCGTCCGTCTCGGGCGCGATCTCCACGAACGCGCCAAAGTCCTTGATGCTCACCACGCGGCCGGTGTAGATCTTGCCGACCTTCACCTCGGCCGTCATCGCCTCGACGATGTCGCGGCACTTCTCAGCGCCCACCGCGTCGGTGCTGGCGATGTAGACCGTCCCGTCGTCTTCAATGTCGATGTTGCAGCCCGTCTCGGCCTGAAGGGCCTTGATGTTCTTGCCGCCGGGGCCAATGAGCTTGCCGATCTTTTCCGGATCGATCTTGACGGTAAGCAGCCGCGGCGCCCACTTGCTGATCTCCTTGCGGGGGGCGGGGAGCGTTTCGGCCATCTTGTCGAGGATCACCATGCGCGCCTCACCAGCGCGATGGAGGCTGTCGCGGATGATCTTGTAGTCGAGCCCTTCGATCTTGATATCGAGCTGAATGGCGGTGATCCCGTCGCGGGTGCCGCAGACCTTGAAGTCCATGTCGCCGAAGTGGTCTTCCTCGCCCATGATGTCGGTGAGCAGGACCGACTTGTCCCCCTCTTTCACCAGCCCGACCGAGATGCCGGCGACCGGCTTGGTGATCGGCACGCCGGCGTCCATCAGGGCGAGCGACCCGCCGCAGCTCGACGCCATCGACGACGACCCGTTGGACTCCAGGATGTCGCTGATGATCCGGACGGTGTACGGGAATTGCTCGACGCCCGGGAGCACGGGGATGAGCGACCGCTCGGCCAGCGCACCGTGGCCGATCTCGCGGCGGCCGGGCCCGCGGATGGGCCGAACTTCACCGACCGAGTAGGACGGGAAGTTGTAATGAAGCATGAACTTCTGGCTGTATTCTTCGGTCAGCCCGTCCACAAGCTGCTCGTCCGAGCTGGTGCCCAGGGTGACGGTGCACATCGCCTGCGTCTCGCCGCGGGTGAAGACAGCCGAGCCATGCACGCGGGGAAGCACCTGCACTTCGCAGGTGATGGGGCGAATCTCGTTGAACTTGCGGCCGTCGGGGCGGATACCGGTCAGGATCGCCGCCCGCGTCAGCGCCTCTTCGACTTCCACGAACACATGACGGATGTGCTTTTCCTTCTGCTTATGTGCGAGGATCGTGAGGTACGGCGCGCCGGGGTCGCTGATCGGGGGCGCCAGGTCGGCCAGCAGATCGGCCAGGATCTGACGAATCGCGTCCGATCGGTCCGACTTCCCGGGCTTGCCCTTCACTTCGCGGATCTTCTCGGTGACCTTCGCGCGAATCGTCTCGATCAGGCCCGCATCGGGCTGCTTCACCTCGCCCACCTTCTCGCGACCGGCCTTGCTCACCAGTTCTTCAATCGCGCCGACGATCTCGATGCAGGCCTTGTGCCCGAACTCGATGGCATCGGCGATATCGTCTTCCTTCACCTCGCGAGCGCCGACCTCGATCATGTTAACGGCGTGACGGGTGCCGGCGACGACGACATCCAGGTCGCTGTACTCAAGCTGCTCGATCGTGGGGTTGAGGATCAGTTCGTTATTGATGCGGCCGACGCGGACGTGGGCGGTCGGGCCGTTGAACGGGATATCGCTGATCGCCAGAGCGGCCGACGCGGCGATGCCGGAGAAGACGTCGGGGTCGTTGGCGTGGTCGAATGCGAGGACGTTCAGGTGGATCTGCACTTCATCCATGAACCCCTTGGGGAACAACGGTCGAAGCGGGCGATCGATCAGACGCGCGGTGAGGACTTCCTTGGTGGTGGGGCGGCCTTCGCGCTTCATGAAGCCGCCGGGGAACTTACCAGCCGCGGCGCGGCGCTCGCGATAATCGACCTGGAGGGGGAAGAAGTCGATCCCCTCGCGCGGGGAGCGCGGACGACCGCGCCGAAGACGACCGAGTCGCCGTAGTGGACGGTTACGGCGCCGTCGGACAGCTTGGCATAGGTCCCGGTTTCGATCGCAAAGGTACGGCCGCCGATTTGGCGTTCAACACGGATCGCTTGCATCAGGATTTATCCTCTGTCGCCTCCGAAGACAATGAGACGGGCCACAGATGGACAAACCCGGGCAGGCGGCGGACGAGGCGAAGGGGCAGGGTGACACGGACGACGGGAGAAACGAGCAATCCCCTCGGCGGTTCATCCTTGCGCCTTTGCATTCATCCGCTGACTGCCAGGGTTTGTGCATCTGTGGCGGACCGGGGTGCCGCGAATCGACGGCCGGAGGCGGTCAGGCCGGAGGGCGGCGCGCCCGGAAAACATACTGCCAGACGACAACTCGCCCGACGGCTTCGCGTCAGGCGACCACTCACCCGGGCACGGCCGGTGAGCGCACTGTGTTCGGGACAACCCGACGGGCCCCACAGTGCCGCGCTTCGGCGCCCGTCGCGTCGCGACGGGCAAATCGTTGCGCCATAAACAGAAAGTGCCGGGCCGCGGGGCCCGGCACCAGCCGTTGTTACTTACGCAGGCCAAGGCGCCCGATGATCTGCTGATACCGCGATCGGTCCTCGCGCGTCAGGTACTTCAGGAGCTGATTGCGGCGGCTGACCAGCTTGAGGAGGCCGCGGCGCGACGAGTGATCTTTCTTATGGATGTCGAAGTGCGACCGGAGCTGGTTGATCCGCTCGGTCAGGAGCGCGATCTGAACCTCCGGCGACCCGGTATCTTTTTCGTGAAGTTTGTACTGGTTGAGAATCTGAGACTTGCTCTCGGCCGCGATAGACATCTAAAACTCCTAGACACCAGGGCGCGAAGCCCACAGGCTCGCGCAACCCCCAGCGACTAAAGACGCTTAAGCCCCCTAGATCGGGCGGCAGCGTCCTGCCAGAGGTTGGTCATAATAGGTTCCGGGCCGCACACGCGACAACCGGTCAGGCCAGCGAAAATAGTGGATCGCCGCCGCGATTGCAAGGAAGCGCGTCGGACGTGGTCGCTCGCACGACAAGCCTCTATCGGAACTGCATCGCCGACCCGGCGGTGCTTCGGCGTATTCCTTGGCGCAGTTCCCTTGGCGTTCTTGGCGTCCTGGCGTTCACTTCGTCTTCAAGCGAGGAAGAGTAAGTGAACGCCAGGACGCCAGGACAGAGCGCCAAGGGGAAAAACGCCGACGTGAATCGGGTGCCGCGTATGGCGTGCATTGGGCGTCGGGGCATCGGCCAACCCAGCAGCGTCACGCAACGCGCGGCTTGTTTGTCCGCTACTTCCGCGCCCGGGTCACGAACCGGATGGCGACGTTGAGCACGAAGATCATCGAGATCAGCACCAGGATGCCGGCCCAGGCCTGGCCCTGCTCCTCAATGCTCGGCTTTTCGAACTGGTCGTACACCTGCTTGGTCAATGCCGGGAAATTGTCATTGAGGTTGAAGGTCAAGCTGTTGTTGCCGAGGGTGGTGAACAGCAGCGGGGCGGTCTCGCCCGCGATGCGGGCGATGGCGAGCATTACGCCGGTCACGATGCTGCCGACGGCCGAGGGAAGGACGACCTTGAGGATCGTTCGGGCCTTGGTCGCGCCCAGGGCGATCGAGGCTTCACGGTAACTGTTCGGGATAAGCCGCAGCATTTCCTCGGTGGTCCGCGCCACCAGCGGCACCATGATGAACGCCAGGGCCAGCGCGCCGGCCCACGCGTTGTTCCGGTGTACGGGGGCGACGAGCAGCTCATACCCGAGGATGCCGACCACGATGCTCGGCACGCCGGTCAGAACGTCGGCCACAAACCGGACCGCGGAAACCAGCTTCGAACCCGAGTCGTATTCAGACAGAAAGATCCCGCCCAGCATGCCGATCGGGATGCCCAGGACGCTGGCCATGATAATGAGGATGGTCGTCCCGACGATCCCGTTCAACATGCCGCCGGGCCACCCCGGCTGATCCTGGGACAAGATCGGAGACTTCAGAAAGAACGCGGGTGAAAGCCATTTCAGCCCATTTACAATCAGGTACAGCGTCACCAGCACCAGAAGCGACAGGATGAGCACCGTGAAGGCGATGCACATCCCATACATGATGCGGCTGACCCAGCGCGTGAACGCATCGTGCGAACTTGGAACCGTCCGCTGGTAGGGGCTCGGCACGATCGCGGTCGTCATCGTTCAAGGCTCCGGCGTTAGACGCTATGAGCAACCTCGGCGGCTCAATCGGGTTTGCTGCCGCCGCCAGTCGTTTGTACCGATGGGTAATCAGGCGGCCGCCGCGCTGCGGCCGCTCTTGCCGACCACCAGCCAGCGCGCGACCACGTTGAACACCAGCGACATCACGAGAAGGATCAGCGCCACCTCGAGCAACGCCGAGCGTTCGATGTCGGTCGCGCCGTCGAACTTACTCGCCAGAAGGCTCGACATCGTCTCGGCTGGCAGGAAGATCGACGCCTTGATCTGCTGGCTGTTGCCAATGAGCTTGGTAATCGCCATCGTCTCCCCCGCGGCCCGGGCCAGGCCCAGCATGATGGCGCCGAAAAGGCCGCTGCGGCTGTACTTGAGCATCTCCTTGGAGCTTTGCCACCAGGTGGACCCGAGCGCGACCGTCGCCTCGATCTTAGCCCGGGGGACGTTCCGCAGCACGTCCCGACTAATGGCGGTGATGATCGGAAGGATCATGATCCCCAGAATCAGCCCGCCGGAGAACAGATTGTGGCCGGTCGAGTTGTACTCCACGCCGCTGGGGTCGAAGAACATGCCGTGAAACAGCCACGAGCGGCCGATCGTGTCGCGCAGGAATGGCTCGGCGTGATCGTGCATGAACGGGGCCAGCACCAGGATGCCCCACAACCCGAAGGCGATGCTGGGGATGGCGGCCAAAAATTCGATTAGAAATGATATCGGCGCGACCATCAGGCGGGGCGCGATCCGCACGAGGAAAATCGCGGCGCCCAGGCTCACCGGCACCGCCATGATCAGGGCGATGCCCGAGCTGACGGCGGTGCCGTAGATCATCGGAAGCGCGCCGAATTTTGGCGGCGAGACATCGACGATGTCTTCGCCGTTGGCGTCCTTCGCGATTTCGGCGGAGTCGGCGGAGATATATCGCGGCGACCGAAGCTCGTTGGGCTGCCAGACCGTGCCCGTCAAAAACCCCGCCCCGTATTTCTTGACGCTCGGAATGGCGGCGACGATCAGAACCGTCAGCAGGGCGCCCATCATGAAGAGGATGGTGATGGCCGCTCCATACGCGCCGGCCTTCAGCACCTTATCCACGTCGAACGGCGCCGGCGCCCGAGGCGCTGGGTCGTCGGAAGGGGCGTCGGGGCTGGGCGATGAGGGAGGTGTGGACATGTCGGTTCCAGGTCAAACTACGGCGGGAGCCGGGACGGTGTCAACCGTCCCGGCTCCGTTCGCTTGTTCAACGCACTCTGATTCGGCCGCGTGAAACGCGGCCACCCTATCGCCAGGCCGCTTATTTCATCGGCTGGCCGTTGACGGTGATGGTCGCGAGCGTCTCATCGATTCGCTTGACGACGCCTTCGGTCAGCGGGGCGTAGGTCAAATCGGGCGCCAGCTTCTGCCCGTCGTGCGTGGCCCAGGTCAGGAAATCGACCAGCGCCTTAGCCTTCGCCGCGTCCTTCTGATCCTTGTAGACGATCAGATAGGTGAACGACGAGATCGGGTACGTTTCGTCGCCGGCCTGATTCCAGATCGGAGCGGCAAGCGTCGTCTTCATCATCGACAGGGCGTTTTCACCCGCCTTGGCGACGGTTTCGGGCGAAGCTTTGACGAACTTGCCCGCCTTGTTCTGCATGTCGGCGAACGCGATGTTATTCTTGACGGCGTAGTTCAGCTCGAGGTAGCCGATTTCGCCCGGTACCCGGGTGATGACGGCCGCGACGCCGGCATTCTTGTCAGCGCCGGTGCCCACCTTCCAGCTCACCGACTTACCCGAACCGACCGTCGTGCCGAACTCGCGGCTCTGCCCGGAAAGGTAGCTCGTAAAGACGAAGTTGGTCCCGCTGCTATCAGAGCGGTAGACCGGCGAGATGGGCAGCGCCGGCAGCGTCTGGCCCGCATTGAGGGCGGCGATCTTGGGGTCGTTCCAGGTCTTGATCGTCCCGAGGTAGATCTCCGCCAGCACCGGGCCCGTCAGCTTCAGGCTCCCCTTCAGGCCCGGAACGTTATAAGCGGCGACGACCGCGCCGGCACAGCTTGGCAGCGTGATCGTCTCGCCGCCGGCGGCCTTAGCGCCAGCGATCTCGTCCTTGTTCAGCGGCGCAGTCTGAGCCCGCGAAATCGACGGTCCGGGCGATAATCGCCTTGATGCCGGCGCCCGAACCGCTGACCTGATAGTCAATCTTGACGCCCTTGGCCTCGGCGAACTTCTCGGTCCACTTCTGATAGAGGGGCGCGGGAAAGCTCGCGCCTTCGCCCTTGAGGCTCGTCTGCGCCGACGCAAGGCCCGCCGCGCTAATCGACACCGCGACGACGGCCAGGGCCGCCCGCTTCAATACCTGAATCATGTTCCTTCTCCTTCACTGTTCGATAGACGATGATCAGGCCCGCATGAACCTGACCGATTTGTCATATAGCCTAAGGTTGCGCCGTTAACTCTCGATTAAGGCACGGTTAGGCGGATAAATTGTTAAGGACGGCCCTTAAGATACGATTGGCACAAGAGTAGCGTTGTGCGTTGACATCCGACCCTTCGCCATGCAGACCCCCGCTGCCCACCCTCGATCGCTCCCGTTGGATCGGCTTCTCGCCGAATGCCGCTTCGACGTGTTTCGCGGCCCCGGCCCCGGCGGTCAGAAGCGTAACAAGACAAGCTCCGCCGTGCGCGTGACGCACGAACCAACCGGCCTCTCGGCGATCGCGATGGAATCCCGATCGCAGCACCAGAACCGGGCCAAAGCGATCGAACGTCTGCGGCTGCGCCTCGCGGCCGAGCTTCGACAACCGATCGACCTCACCACATTCCTGCCCGCGCAGTTGCTGGACGGCTTGCTGGTTCACGGCCGACTTCGGCTCTCGCCCCGCCATGATCGCTACCTGGAGATCGCGGGGACGTTGCTGGACGTGCTCGCCGCGTGCGACGGCTCGGTCTCGGTGGCGGCCGACAAGCTGGGCCTGACGACCGCCAACCTCGTGGACTTCCTTCAACGGGATGAGAAGCTGCTTGACCAGGCAAACCGGCTTCGGATAGAGCACGGCCTGCGCAAGCTCGGCGGGATGTGACAGGGCGCCGGCACTGACGGCCGCGGCGAAGCTGGGGCCTACGCGAGTTCCACGCTCGCGCCGCGGCGGCCGCCGGGGCTACGCGGACTTTTCATCGCTGGACGGCGTGGCCTCCGACAGTCCACCCGCAAGCTGAAGCTCGAGGATCCCCAGAAGTTGATCCGGGTCCACCGGCTTGATGAGCAGCGGAGGCAGCTCCTGCGTGGGCAGCAGGTGAATCCGCGGCTGAATCTTGTGAAGCGGCATGCCGGAAAGGAGCACCACCGGCAGCGCCCGGCGGTGCTCTTGAATATAGGCAAGGACCTGGAAGCCATCGACCTCCGGCATTTGGAGGTCTAGGACGACCACGTCGATCGCGCGATGCTTCAAATAAACGATCGCCGACATCCCCTCGGGCGCTTGCTCCACGGCGTACCCTGCCGAGATAAGGATCTGGGCGAGGAGTTTCCGTTCCGCATCCGAGTCATCGCACAACAAAACTCGAGGCTCTTGCCGGAGCGGGTTCGCGTACATCATGTTGCCGCACTCCTAACTGAAGCGGTCAGTCTGTCACACGCGAGCAAATTGTCTACCCCGCTTGACATTCGGTCAACGCTGAATTTGAAAGCACTTATAACCAGCGCCGTCACGGATGCGCGTCGCGGCCGCCGCAGCCCGTCAGACCGACGCCTCCAGCCATCGGGCCGGGGCGGGTTTTATATTGACGAAGGGGCCGGCGACGCTAAGATGCTCCGAACAATTGAATATGTGATTCTTATCAAGAGTGGCTGAGGGTTGGGCCCTTAGACGCCACAGCAACCGACTTCCTGATCAGGCTTTAGCCTCGGTCGCGGGGTCGGTGCTAATTCCCACCCGGCGGAAGCCAGCCACACGGCTGGCCCTTCGATCCGGGGAAGATAAGGAGAATCCTGAACGCCATCGCTGCACAGGCCTCTTCTTACGGGAAGGGGCCTGATTTCGTTGGTGGGCCTGGTCGCGGGCAGCGGCGGTGCATGTGTCGGGTTTGAGGAAATGTCGGCGGCGTCGGTGGGCTTTCATCCGCGCTCCGCGCCGTCCGCCCTTTGGGATATCACATGACTTACGTCCTGGGCTTGAAGTGTAAGGAGTGCGGGCATCGCGCCCCGGTCTCCCCCGTTCATGTCTGCGAGGCCTGCTTCGGCCCGTACGAAGTGGAGTACGACTACGCCCGAATGAAGGGCAAAGTCACTCGCGAATCGATCGCCCGCGGGCCCAAGAGCCTCTGGCGGTACAAGGATCTGCTGCCGGTGGAGAAGCCGGTCACCGGGTTTCATTCCGGCTTCACCCCGCTTCGAAAGGCCGGCCGCCTCGCGAAGGAGTTGGGCTGCTCGAACCTCTGGATCAAGGACGACTCCTGCAACTACCCGACCTATTCGTATAAGGAGCGCGTCGTCTCCGTCGCGATCAGCAAGGCGGTGGAGTTCGGGTTCGATACCGTCGGCTGCGCCAGCACCGGCAACCTCGCCAACAGCGTCGCCGCGCACGCCGCCCAGGCGGGCATCAAGTGCTATGTCATGATCCCGCACGACCTGGAGCAGGGGAAAGTCCTCGGCTCGCTCGTCTTCGGGCCGACGATGGTCCGCATTCGCGGGAACTACGACGACGTGAATCGCCTCTGCACCGAGATCGCCGACAAATACGGCTGGGCCATCGTGAACGTCAACCTGCGGCCGTACTACACCGAAGGCGCCAAGACCTTCGGCTTCGAGATCGCCGAACAGTTCGGCTGGCAGCTCCCGCAGCACACCGTCGTCCCGACCGCGGGCGGCACAATTCTCCCCAAGATCTACAAGGCCTACCAGGAGCTGATCCAGCTCGGCCTCGTCGAGGACAACCGCCCGAAGATCTATTCCGCCCAGGCCGCCGGCTGCAACCCCGTGGTGAAGGCGATCCATAAGGGCATCGACATCATCGAGCCGCAGAAGCCCAACACGATCGCCAAGAGCATCGCCATCGGGAACCCTGCCGATGGTTACTACGCCTACAAGGTCGTCAAAGATTCCGGCGGGTGGGGGGAGAGCGCCACCGACCGCGAGATCGTCGATGCGATCAAGCTGCTCGCCCGCACCGAAGGCATCTGGACCGAGCCCGCCGGCGGCACCACCCTGGCGGCGACCATCAAGCTGATCGAACAGGGCCGCATCCCCCGTGATGAATCGATCGTCGTCAGCATCACCGGCAACGGCCTGAAGACGCTCGAAGTCGTCCAGGACGAACTCGTCCAGCCGAAGGTGATCGAAGCGAAGCTCAGCGAGTTCGACCAGATGCTGGCCGACAACGCGGCGGCCGCCGCAGCCACAACCGCCGCCGTGAAGCGCGATCTCGCCGCGGCGTCGGCCTAGGATCCACGCGCAGGGCGTAGTTTCACTCCGCGAGCGGCGAACAGGGCGGCGTGGCAAGCCGCGCCAGTCGATACCGGCCCGATCGAGAGGACATGGAGATGCAAGGACGGGCGAACAAAACGTTCGCCCGTCCTTCGCACTCCCGAGATTCAGGCGACCCTGACTACTTCTTCTCGTCCTCCTCGTCCTTGTCATGCCCCTTCTGCGGGGCCTTCTTCACCTTCTTGGGCGCGTCGTCGTCCTCTTCTTTGTCGTGCTTGCCGGCCTTGGCTTTCCCCTTGCCCTCGTCCTCTTCGTCCTTCTCCTTGGCCTTCTCGCCCCACTTGCCCTTCTCGCCCTTCTTCATCTCGTCCCCTTCGCCACCAAGCGAGCGGATCTCCTTCTCCAGCTTGTCGAGCTCCTCGCGCACTTCGCGGACCTGCATCATGAGCTCTTTCATTTTCTTCCCGGAGACGCCGTGCTCACCCGGCTTCCCCTTCTCCTCTTTCTCGTCCCCCTTCTCGTCGTCCTTTTCGTCGTCCTTGTCCTTGGCCTCGGACTTCTTCTCGCCGTGCGGCTTGGCCTTCTTCTCGTCTTTCTCGTCGTCGCGGTCTTCCGCGTCTTTCTTCGCGTAATTCTTCGAGCCCTTCTCGTCCTTGTCCGCCTCCTCATCATGACCCTTGTGGAGGGCGGGCTTTTCCTTTTCGTCACTCTCCTCGTGCGGCTTCGCGTGCGCGGCGACCGGCCCCATCGACACGGCCGCTACGGCGGCCCAGACTGCCCATTGACGCTTCAGCATAGCTGACTCCCAAAAAGTGAGCGGCGGCGGACGGCGCGTCGTGGGCGCCGGCCCGAAAGAGAACAACCCGCGGATCGCTCGCACCGTCGCGAGGGCCCGGATGTCTCGATCCCACCGATCATCCTCTGGCACGCATGATGGGAGGATGACAGCGAAACTGGCAACGCCGCGAAAGTTGAGAACACGGAAGCGAGCTTCCCGCACAGTTGTTAGCCTTCTCTTGTCGGCCTGCTAAAACAGAAGCATGGCACGTAACGAACGATCCGCCGGCTTTGTGGTGGTCTGGCGGGGACCGGCGGAGTCGCCTGGGGAGGGCCTCTACCTGCTTCTGGATTACGGGCGCCATTGGGATTTCCCGAAGGGGCACGTCGAAGCGGGCGAAGACGACCTCGCGGCCGCCATACGCGAGCTGCGCGAAGAGACGGGCATCGCCAACGCCAGCGTAGTCCCCGGCTTCAAGCGAGAAGTCACCTACTTCTTCCGCGGCCGCCAGGGAAAGCTGGTTCGCAAAGACGTTTTATTCTTCCTCGCGGTCGTCCGCTCAAAAGCGGTTATCCTTAGCGAAGAGCACGTCGGTTTCGAGTTCCTTCCTGCCGAAGCCGCCATCAAACGTCTCACCTACGCGAATGCAAAAGAAATCCTGCGCGCCGCTCACGACTATCTCATGCACTATGATGCGGGGCCATCGATCGAGCACGGGGACGAATGAGCCGAGGGCGCGCGAGGGTCGAACCCGTGTCGATGAGGCTTGCCGACCCTAAGATCTTCGCATGCAAACCTTTCACGATTTTTGAACACTAGAAACCGCTACAGCGGCCGCCAAGAATGCCGAGTTACTCTCGTCGCTCGCTCGGCCCGCTTCGACGTGCCGCCTGGGCGTCGGTCATTTCGGGAAGGATTACTCTTGGACCTCATCGGAGCCGATGCCCGTCAGTTGGTCGAGTCGCATCTTGCCGCGACGCTGGAACGGCTGTTCCCCACTCCCGGCGGCCGAGCGCGCGCGGCATCCAACGCGGCGACCCGGTTCGACTCGTGCGAAGCGGCGGGGCTCTCGACACTGAATTCGGCCATCCGGCGCTTCGTGCTCTCGGGCGGCAAGCGCGTGCGGCCGCAACTGTGCCTATGGGCTTATGACGCTGTCCGCGGCGGCGCTGCCCCGCCCCTGGAGCTGCTCGATCTGGCGTGCGTCTGGGAGCTCTTTCACGCGTTTCTGCTTGCCCACGACGACATCATTGACGCCTCCGACACGCGTCGCAACGAGCCCAGCCTCCATCGCCAGCTTGCGTCCCTGGACGGCGAATGCCTCCGATTCGGGACCAACCTGGCGATTGTGGCGGGGGACCTGCTGTATTGCGCGTCGATGCGGCTGCTGCACGAGGTTGACCTTCCCGACCCCACCTATCGCAGCGTCCTTCGCCTCTTCTCGCGCGTCGCCTGCACCACCGGTTTCGGACAGGCCGTGGACATTTGCCAGTCCCACGCCCCACTCGAAGAGATGACCGAGGCGACGGTCCTTCGCGGGTACCACTGGAAAACGGCCGCTTACACGTTTGAGGGGCCGATGCTCTGCGGCGCGGTGGCAGCCGGCCTAGGTGAAGCCGCCTGCCGACCGCTCTCGACGTTCGCCCTGGCGCTGGGCGAGGCGTATCAGCTTCAAAACGACCTGCTCGACCTGCATGCCTCCGCCCACGAAGGGTGCGACCTGATCCAAGGCAAGCGCACCGTGACGCTCCTGCGGGCGCGCGCCGACATGCCCGACGCCCAGCGCCGCGCGTTCGATGCCCGGCTCGACCGCCTCCGCGACGCGAACGGCCAGGCGGTCGCCATCGCCGAAACGCTCCGCTGCGAGCTTCAGGCCGCCGGAGCGGCCGATCGCACGCGCGAACTAATCGACTCCCGCCTCACCTCCGCCCGCAACGCCGCCCGCGACCCCGCCCTTCCCTCAGGCCTCTCCACCGGCTTGCGGCAGGTGCTCGCCGCACTCGAAGTCGCCTACTTCTCCCTCGCCTGAGTCGCCCAACGCAACAACAGCCGACGCCGCCCTCCTCTTCCGCCTGTGATTCCACCACCGGTGGCCGACTCAACTGGAGGGCGTGGTGAACCACGCCCGACGTTTCGGCGGGCTCCCGCCACAAGAGGCCTCCACACCCCCGGTCCTGCCTCGCGCACCGGTCGCTTGCTCGAACGCCCTCTGTTCCTATCATTTGCGCCGCGCACTGAATCTCCCTGAATCGGCGTTCGATCACGGTCAGCGCCGGATGAGGGCGATCGGCCCCGGCAACGAGAGGGTTTAGAATGGGACGACTGGGCCTCGCGTTCAAACTCTTCTTTCGTGTTCTGGGAGACGCCGATCTGGCGGATCGCGTCCGACCGGTGCTCGACGTTTCTGCGCCTGCGCCGACGAACGTGCTCTCGGCGGCCGCTCCTTCGACTCCGGCCAAGCCGCCCGCCCCGGCCCGCTCCGAAGCCATCGGTCTTCTTGCGGTCCTGCAGCGTGAGGCGCGGCTCGTCGATTTCCTTCTGGAGCCAATCGCGGCCTACAGCAACGATCAGATTGGGGCCGCCGTTCGCGACGTCCATCGCGAAGCGGCCGCCACGCTGGAGAAAGTCTTCGCGCTGCGCCCGGTGCTCGACCAGCCCGAGGGATCGATCATCACACTGAACGCCGCCGGAGACAGTGAGAAAATCCGGCTCATCGGCAACGTCGCCGGAAAACCGCCCTTTTCCGGCGCGGTCCGCCACCCGGGCTGGCAGGCGACACGGGCGCATCTCCCCGAATGGAGTGGCAGCCCCGACGCGGCGCGTGTGGTCGCCCCGGCCGAAGTGGAGATCCCCTGACCCGCGCGCCTGGGGCGATCGCCCTGACAGGACTACCGACATGGCCTCCCGCTTCTCCATCGGCATCGATCTTGGGACGACCAACAGCGTCCTGGCCTATGTCCCGCTGGGGCAGGGAGCGCCAAAAGCCCAGCTTCTGCCGATGCCGCAACTCGTCGCGCCCGGGACGATCGAGGCGCAACCGTCTCTGCCGTCGTTCCTCTACCTGGGCACCGAAGCCGAACAGAAGTCGCGCACCCTCGCGATGTCCTGGGAAAAGGGGAGTTCGATCGCCGTAGGCACCTATGCCCGGCGTCAGGCGGCTGATGTTCCGACCCGAACGGTTGTCGCGGCCAAGTCGTGGCTGGCTCACAGCAAGGTGGACCGGCATCAACCGCTGCTCCCGTGGAACGCGCCGGCGGAAGTGCCGAAGGTTTCCCCGGTCGAGGCATCGCGGATCTACCTCAGACACATCGCGAGCGCTTGGGCGGCCGCCTTTGCCGATTCGCCGATCGCCGAACAGCATGTAACCCTGACGGTGCCGGCGTCGTTCGACGCCTCCGCCCGCGAACTGACGCGCGAAGCGGCCCTTGCCGCCGGGTTGCCCGCCGACTTGGTCCTGCTCGAAGAGCCGCAGGCCGCGCTCTACGCGTGGCTCAGCGACCGGGGCGACGCCTGGCGACGCGAGCTGAAGGTGGGGGAGACGCTGCTCGTCTGCGACGCCGGCGGCGGCACGACTGACTTCACCTTGATCGGCGTGACCGAGGAGTCGGGCGACCTGACGCTGCGGCGCATCGCCGTCGGGAATCACACCCTCGTCGGCGGCGACAATATGGACCTGGCCCTCGCCCATTTCGCGAGCGAGGCCTTCGCCAAGAACGGGCTGACGCTGGACCCGTGGCAATCAGTTTCCCTCTGGCACGCCTGCCGAACGGCAAAAGAGGCGCTCCTTTCGCCGGGCGGCCCGGCGAAGCACCCGGTGGCGGTGCTCGGCCGCGGAAGGAAGTTGGTCGGCGGCACGGTGTCGGTGGACCTCGATCGCAGCGCCATCCAGGAGATGCTGGTTGCCGGGTTCTTCCCCGCTTGCAAGCTGGACGCGCGGCCCGAACGCCGCCGCGCTTCCGGCTTCCGCGAACTGGGGCTCCCGTTCGAGGCCGACACCGCGATCACCCGTCACCTGGCGGCATTCCTGTCGGCCCACGCGACGCCCGACGGCGCGCCGATCCGCCCGACGCACGTCCTGTTCAATGGGGGCGTCTTCAAGGCCGCCGTCTTCCGCGAGCACTTGTCCAAGGTCCTGGCTGGCTGGTTCGACGGCGGCGCCGCGCCGCACGTCCTGGCCGGGAATGACGACCTGGATTATTCGGTCGCCCGCGGCGCCGCCTGTTACGGCGCGATCAAGCAGGGGGGCGGCGTTCGGATCCGGGGCGGGGCGGCTCGCAGCTATTACGTGGGCATTGAGACAGCCGGACTGGCGATCCCGGGCGCACCGCGGCCGATGCGCGCGCTCTGCGTCGTCCCCTTCGGCATGGAAGAGGGGAGCGAAGCCGACGTCCCCGGCGACGAGATCGGCCTCGTCGTCGGCGAGCCGGCCACGTTTCGGTTCTTCAGCTCCGCCACTCGCAAGAGCGACCGAGCGGGCGACCTTCTCTCCCACTGGCCCGAGGGGGAGCTGGTCGAGACCGACTCGATGGAAGCGAACCTGCCAAAGCCCGAGAAGATCGAGGAAGACTACGTCCCCGTGCGATTCCATTCCCAGATCAGCGAATTGGGCGTGTTCGAGCTCTGGTGTGTCAGCGCGGTGGACGATCAGCGCTGGAAGCTGGAGTTCAGCGTGCGCGAGGATGCCGACAAAAACTGACTTGCGGCGCCGGGAGAATCGACCGCGCGCGAGTGCGCGCCTCACGCCCCGCGGGCGTCACACCCTGGAGCGTCGAACCCACGCTTTGGGACGCGAGGCCTTGCAAATAGGAAGGCGTCAAGTAAGATCCCCGACCGCGCGAGTGAGAACGACGTTTCGCGAGGGCGCGTCGAATCTGACGGCCGAAAGAAATTTGTGCCGGCGGGCTTGACGAGACGAAAACAGAGACTAGACTGTTCGACTCACTTGCCGTTGCCTTGTGACGCGAGTCATTGGTTTCCTTGATTTGAGGACACGGATTGCATCGATCCCCAAGCTGCTCTCGCCTTCCTCGGTAAGCTGGATCCCTCCAAAGGGTTGCTGGCTTAGGCCGGCGACGCAATGCCGAACGTAGTTTGAAGATCTGAATTTTGCCGAACTCGAATGGGTCCGCCGCCGTCGAGTACCGCTTAGCGGTATGTCGTTGACTGACCCACCCGCGTTTGGCGGGAATTCTTCGGGTGCTTCGGGCGTCGAAAGATGTTTGAAGCAGCCGATAGTCTGCTCTTTGACAAGTGAATGATTCTTGAGGTTCAAGGTTTATTGCGAAAGCAAGTAAACATCCGCGACATCTCCCTTTTGGTTTGGTTTTTCCGTCTTGGCTGGTCCTTTCGAGGGGCCGGCCGCGGGAGATGTCGTCGGGCATCTTTTTGGCGACGGTTCGGCCGGATTCCACCGGCCGGATCGGTATCGGACCCGTTACAGGTCGATTCCACGTTTTGGCTTCTGGTTGGGCTGTGGGTTGTTCATGACGTTGTGGGCTGTGGGCATTTAGCCTGGGGCTTGCGAGGTGATGGCGGCCGACGGTTTGGCTGGGGGTTGGGTCGTGGGAGCCCGTTACCGCCTGCCCGGTGGTGACGGTGATCGGTAAATGTGGTCAAGCTCTTAAGGGTGTATGGTGGATGTCTTGGCATCGAGAGGCGACGAAGGACGCGGTAGCCTGCGATAAGCTTCGGGAAGCCGGCAAACAGGCGTTGATCCGAAGATTTCCGAATCGGGAAACCGAGCTGGGCGACCCCCAGTTACTCCCATCTGAATGCATAGGGTGGGTAGAGCGAACGCGGGGAACTGAAACATCTCAGTACCCGCAGGAGAAGAAAGAGACATCGATTCCGTAAGTAGCGGCGAGCGAAAGCGGAGACAGCCCAAACCGGGCTTCGGCCCGGGGTTGAGGGGCCTCGAGGGGTTACAAAACCACTGCCAGCGGAAGCGTCTGGAAAGTCGCACCAAAGAGGGTGAAAGTCCCGTATGCGACGGCAGCAGGTCCCCATTGAGAGGATTCCCAGAGTAGCACGGAGCTCGTGGAACTCCGTGTGAAGCGGGGCGGCCCACCGCCCAAGGCTAAATACTCCTCGATGACCGATAGTGAACAAGTAGGGCGATTGAACGATGAAAAGCACAGCGACGAGCTGAATGAAAAGCACCTGAAACCATACACTTACAAGCGGTCGGAGCCCTATGGCGCGTCAGCGCAACGGGTGACGGCGTACCTTTTGCATAATGGACCGGCGAGTGCATGTATACGGCAAGGCTAAGGGCTCAAGGCCCGGAGCCGTAGCGAAAGCGAGTGTTAAACGCGCGTTGAGTCGTGTGCATGCGGCCCGAAACCCCGTGATCTACCCATGAGCAGGTTGCATGCCCCGTAAAAGGGGCAGAAGGACCGAAGCCGTGAACGTTGAAAAGTTCTGGCATGACTTGTGGGGAGGAGTGAAAGTCTAATCAAACGGGGAGATATCTGGTTCTCTTCGAAATGCCTTTAGGGGCAGCCTCGAGCCACTACTCACAGGAGGTAGAGCTACTGAAAGGGGACGTGGGGCTACCCGCCTACACGCCCCTACCAAACTCCGAATGCCTGTGAGCTTATCTCGGGAGTGAGTCCGCGAGGGATAATCTTCGCGGTCAAAAGGGAAACAACCCTGATCGCCTGCTAAGGCCCCGAAATCCAGCCTAGTTCGTTAGGAAGTTATTCTGCGGTGACAGCCAGGATGTTGGCTTAGAAGCAGCCACCATTTAAAAAGTGCGTAATAGCTTACTGGTCGAGCAGAGTAGCGCCGTAAATGATCGGGAATCCAGCTGGATGCCGAAGCAGCGAGCTGTTTTTACAGCGGTAGAAGAGCGTCCCACGCCGCGTCGAAGCCATACCGTGAGGAGTGGTGGAGCGCGTGGGAGTGAGAATGCCGGTATGAGTAACGATAAGGCAGGTGAAAATCCTGCCCGCCGAAAGCCTAAGGTTTCCTGGGGAAGGTAAATCCGCCCAGGGTTAGTCGGACCCTAAGTCGAGGCCGAAAGGCGTAGACGATGGAAGGCAGGTTAATATTCCTGCACCGGCGCGTAAGGTTGAACTTCCGGATGTAGTCTTCCAAGGCATGTCCCCCGATCAGACGTGGGGGTCCCTGTGAGCGTTTCGCTCATGGGGCGAGGCCGCTTTGTTGCCGAAGCATGTGGAGGAAGGCTCGAGAAAAGTCCGGAGGGGACGAGCGTGTCGCCCGTACTAAAACTGACACAGGTAGGCGAGGAGAGTATCCTCAGGCGCTTGAGAGAACTGCGGTTAAGGAACTAGGCAATCTGACCCCGTAACTTAGGGATAAGGGGTCCCTCCTCCTTTTAGGAGAGGGCGCAGGAAGCGAGTCTGGCGACTGTTTATCAAAAACACAGCTCTGTGCTAACACGCAAGTGGACGTATACAGAGTGACGCCTGCTCGGTGCGGGAAGGTTAAGGAAGTTGGTCAGGGGCTCGCCCCGAAGCTAGCGACCGAAGCCCCCGTAAACGGCGGCCGTAACTATGACGGTCCTAAGGTAGCGAAGTTCCTTGTCGGGTAAGTTCCGACGTGCATGAACGGCGTAACGACTGGACTACTGTCTCGACCGCAGACTCGGTGAAATTGAAGTGGCGGTGAAGATACCGCCTTCGCGCAGCAAGACGGAAAGACCCCATGCACCTTTACTATAACCTGGTACTGATGCCGGGTGTGGACTGCGTAGGATAGGTGGGAGGCGTTGATCCCCCGGTTCCGGCCGGGGGGGAGCCATCGGTGAAATACCACCCTGTTTGCATTCGTCATCTCACCCCGATTCCCATGAAGCTGGGCGGGGAACCGTGCTAGGCGGTTAGTTTGACTGGGGCGGTCTCCTCCAAAAGAGTAACGGAGGAGTACAAAGGCGGGCTCAGGCCGGTTGGCAATCGGTCGTCGAGCGCAAGGGTAGAAGCCCGCTTGACTGCGAGTGCTACAGCACAAGCAGCAGTGAAAGCTGGTCCTAGTGATCCTGTGGTCCCGTGTGGAAGGGCCATAGCTCAACGGATAAAAGGTACGCTGGGGATAACAGGCTGATCGCCTCCGAGCGTCCATAGCGGCGAGGCGGTTTGGCACCTCGATGTCGGCCCATCGCATCCTGGGGCTGAAGGCGGTCCCAAGGGTTTGGCTGTTCGCCAATTAAAGCGGTACGCGAGCTGGGTTCAGACCGGCGTGAGCCAGGTCGGTCCCTATCTGCTGTGCGCGGAGGAACCTTGACGGCACCTCATCCATAGTACGAGAGGATTTGGATGGACGGACCCCTGGTGTACCAGTTGTCGCGCTAGCGGCACGGCTGGGTAGCCATGTCCGGAACGGATAAACGCTGAAAGCATCTAAGCGTGAAGCCTATGCCAAGACGAGGGTTCCATGCTCTTTTGAGCGAGAGACCCCGAGTAGACCACTCGGTTGATAGGCCGGAGCTGTAAGGGCTGAAAAGCCTTCAGGTTACCGGTACTAACGGTCGATAGCTTGACCACTTTTACCGATCACCGTCGCATATTCCCCTGACCGCTGTCCGTAAAGGGCAGTGGCCAGGGAAGCAAAAATGTGCCCGACGTGAGCGGACCTGTCCCCCCGAGCCACACGCGTTACTTCGGCGTGGCCCGGGCAGGCAGGCTTGAACTCAAGAATCAATTCACGAACACGCCCTGCCGGCCGCCAAACGGTCGGCAGGGCCTTTGTTGGTGGCTATACCCGCGGGGACACACCCGTTCCCATTCCGAACACGGTCGTTAAGCCCGCGGGGCCGATGATACTGCTTCAGCGGGAAAGTAGGTCACCGCCAGCATTTATACACAACCGCAACGCCCCGGCAGCTCAACCTGCCGGGGCGTTCGCATTGGCGTGAGACGCTCGGTCACGGGAGAAGAAAAGACGGGATTGCCACAGATGGGAGAAGAAAGGATGAAGGATGAGGGGCAGCCAAGCGGCACGCGATCGTCGGCCGACGGCGGCAAACTCAACCCCTCGCGCCTCATTTTCATCCTTCACCCTCATCCTTCATCCTTCCTTCTCCCGTCCCCTCTTATCTGTGGCCAAATATCTTCGCTTTTTGCCGAACATCCCAACCGGTTTCCGAAGCTGACGTTGAAACGGTTTCAGTTCAACACTCGATCTGGTCAGCATGTATGCTCTGACAGCTAGCGCGTGTCGGCGGGGCACCTAACCTTTCAGGCTCGCGGCATTCGGACACTATGACCCAGACGAGAGACCCGAAGCACCGGGAGATCAGCGACTTTCTTCGGGCCGAGATTTCATCGGGGCGCTATCCGAGCCTCGCGCGGTTGCCCAGCGAATCCGCGCTGGTGGGCCGCTTCAGCGTTTCGCGGCCGACGGTCATTCGCGCCCTGCGAGACCTCCAGGCGGAAGGGCTCATTGACCGTCGCGCGGGCTCCGGCTCATTCGTCAAGCCGCAGGCGGCCACCCCGGTCCTCGGCCTCGTCGTGCCAGGCCTGGGCCACACCGAAATATTCGAACCGATCTGTGCCGGAATTGTCCACGAGGCGCAGCGTCACCGGATGAGCGTCTGGTGGGGCGGAATGGGCACCGCTCCCACGCACGCCGGCCCGCCGCCGACCGACCTGCCCGACCCCGTCACCGAATCGCTTTGCGAGCAGTACATCGCCAGACGGGTCGCCGGCGTCTTCTTCGCGCCGCTCGAACTCATCCCTGAAAGCGCCGAAGTCAACCGGCAGATCCTCGCCAGACTCGAAGCCGCCGGTATCGCGGCCGTCCTACTGGATCGAGACATTGCCGCCATCGGCGGCCGAAGCAGGTTCGATGTGGTCGGCATCGATAACTTCGCCGCTGGCTACCGGCTTACCACACATCTAATAGAGCAGGGGGCCAGAAAGTTCCGCTTCGTGGCGCGCGCCGATTCGGCATCGACGGTTGACCTTCGACTCGCCGGAGCACGAGAATGCCTCATTCGCAACGGGCTTGACGCTTCGGAGCTGGCGGCCGTCGGCGATCCGGCTGACTTGGCCTTCATTCGATCGCTCATTCCGAAGTCACGAGAAGGGTCTTCGCCACCCGCCTTGGTCTGTGCGAACGATTTTACGGCCGCTCTGCTCATGCAGAGCTTGGCGGCGATGAACGTCCGGGTGCCGGATGACGCGCGGGTCGTCGGCTTCGATGACGTGAAGTACGCCCGGCTTCTGCCGGTGCCGCTGACGACGATGCGTCAACCGTGCGAACGATTGGGTGCGGCCGCCGCGCAGGCGATGGCCCAGCGCCTCGCCGACCCGAGCCTCCCGGCCCGGACGATCCTGCTACCGGCGGAGCTGGTCGTGCGCCGATCCTGCGGCGCGAGCGCCGCTGACCCGACCTGACAGCGCTGACCCGACCTGACAGCGCGACCCGACCGGACAGGTCCTCAAAGCCCTGACACTCCGAACTATGCGCGGACTCGACGAGCGACGCAACGCCACAGGCGGGAGCGACCGGACATGAGCTTCGCCACCCTATATGTTTACCTTCTCGCGGCCATGGGGCCGGCTACCGCCCCGTCGCCCTCACGGATCGTCGTGGCGGCCGATGGGAGCGGGCAGTTCAGGTCCGTGCAGGCCGCGATCGATTCTATCCCGCGGGACAACCGGGGCGGCGTCGTCATCTTCATCAAGACCGGCGACTACCCCGACCCCGTGCGGGTGAACCGGTCTCTGGTGACGCTTGTGGGGGAGGATCGGCAGAAGGTGCGCCTCTGTGCGACAGTCGATTCGTCGAAGAAGGCGGACCTGGCGAGAGCGGGGCTTAGCTGGGCCAGCGTGGAGGTGGACGGCGCCAACGACGTCACACTTGAGAACCTGACGATCACCAACCCTTTCAAGACGACGCACTACGCCGTGGCGCTCTCCTCGATCAAAGGCTCAACGCGTCTCATCGTCCGCGACTGCGACCTGTCGAGCGGCGGAGGCGACACGGTCTCCCCCTGGTCACACGGCGAGTACTACTTCCGCAATTGCCGCATTGAGGGGCTGTACCACTTCCTCGGCCCTCGGGGGACGTGCTACGTGACCGACTGCCAGTTCTGGTGCCTGGGGTCGCGGATCAGCCTCTTCAACGAGGGGACGAAGGCGGAGTCGGAAAAGTTGGTCGTCCGAAACTCGACCTTCGACGGGCCCAAAGCCTTCGGCCTGGGGTCTTACTTTCGCGATGCGGCGTGGTACTTCATCGACTGCACGTTCTCCGACAAGCTTCTGGCCGACGGCGCCATCTATCGAGACGTCCGCGACAAGGCGGCCGCCGACTTCGTGCCGAAGTGGGGCGAGGGCCGCGTCTATTTCTCCGGCTGCAAGGGGCCGGGCTACGCTTGGTTGAAGGATAACCTCGCCGCGGCGGCCGCGCCGTCGAAGGAACAGATGACGCCCGCGTCGGCTTTCGGCGATTGGGACCCCGAGGCCAAGCCACAGGAATAACCGTTCTTTCGCCCCATCTCGTCGGATCCTTCTATCCCCGGCTATCGCGAGGGGCGGCCTTACCGGACCGACGTCGAAGCGCTACGGCTGACGATGGCGCCCGTTGAAGGATCGTCCAGCGGTTCGATCCGCACGCGGGAGGTGGGGCCAGCCAGCGCTCGTTAAGGAACGACAGATTCCTTGCCGATGACACCTACATGGATCTATGTCGCCTACTCTATATCAGTGACGCGACCGCCCCCATGGCGGAAGGCGAGTTGGCAGCGCTCGTCGAAGGCTGCCGCGAGAAGAACGAGGCCCAAGGGATTTCGGGGCTCCTGCTCTACAGCGGCTGCCATTTCCTTCAGGTGCTGGAAGGGGAGCCGATGCGCGTGGCGAGCCTTTTCACACGCGTTTCCGGCGACCCTCGGCACACCGCGGTGCAGCAGTTGTCGAATCGACGCGTCGATCGGCGACTCTTCGCGGACTGGGGCATGAACCTTATCCTTGCCGATCAAGTGAAGTCGATTGACCGAAAAGAGCTGGACCGCACCCTTCTGCGGCTTCGCCTCGCGGGGCAGGCCGGCGAGGCGGACGTTGCGGTCACACTCCTTCAGGAGTTCCGCCGTCTCGCGCTTACCAAGGCCGCGGCGGCGTAAATCGCGCGGCGCGTGGGTGCGCCCGGCGCGGGCCGTGGGCCTTTGAATAATGGGCGGTTGCGCCCCAGTTGTTCGCCCGGCGGTGCCGGATACTATAGAACCCCAAGCCGTTTGCGCGGCTTGGGTCGCCGTCGGGTCGCCACATCGGCCCGGCGGCGGACGTGGCGGCCGCCCGGTGGTCCCGGCGTGGTTCGCAACCTCATTTCTATAGGAACTCCCGATGCGCACACTCGCTCCACTCCTCGCCCTGGTTGTGACCGTCGCCGCGCTCTCGCCGGCGCTCCACGCTGAAGCGGCCGCCCCGGCCAAGCCGCTGAAGATCCTTTTCATCACCGGCGGCGGCTACCACGATTACGGAAAGCAGGCCCCGTACCTGAAGGAGCAACTTTCGGAGCGTGTGAACGCCTCGATCGACATCGTTGACGGCGGCAAAGACAGCCACGCCGTCCCGACCCTTCTCAGCGACCCGAAATTCGGCGAGGGATACGACGCGATCATCTACGACCTCTGCTACGCGGCCGATAACAAGCCGATCGACCCCAAGCTCTACGACAAGGTCTTCGAGGTCACCAAAGCCGGCAAGCCCGCCATCCTGGTCCATTGCGCGATGCACTGCTTCCGCCCCGCGGCCGACTGGGCGCAGTTCGCCGGCATGCGGACCAACCACCACGAGAAGTTCGGCCCGTTCGCCGTTCGCCCGGCGAGCGACAAGAGCCCGATCATCAAAGGGTGGCCGGCCGATTGGAAGACCCAAGGGGACGAGCAATACGTCACGGAAGAGACCTACCCGGACACCACCCCACTCCTGATCGCGACCGGCGTCAACGAGAAGGCGAAGCACCCGGAGAATGTGGTGGCGTGGCAGCACCTGTACGGCAGCGGCCGCGTCTTCGGGACGACGCTCGGGCATGACATGCACACGACCGCGGACCCGCACTACCTTCAGCTCCTGGCCAACGGCATTCTCTGGGCGTGCGACAAGCTGGATGAAAGCGGCGCTCCGAAGGCCGGGTACGCCGGCACCGGCGTGAAAGAGGACGCGGCCACGCCGAAGAAGTGAGCGATCGGGGCGAGCCTCCGGAATCCGTTGGGCCAACGGCCGACGACGTTGGCGTGGCGAGCCACGCCGTACATGCGCCGCGCTGACGCCGGTCCCCGGGTCAGTCCGGTAGGCCGTGGTTCACCACGCTTCTCCGGCTCATCGTTCCGATTTCGGTGGTTTCGCGGGCGACGTTTTCGGCGTGGCAAGCCACGCCCTACAGCAGTATCTCCGTCACCGCCTTCGCCGGTTCGACTCCGGTGAGCTTGAAATCGAGGCCTTGTGCCTTGTACGTGAAACGCTCGTGATCGATCCCCATGCAGTGGAGTAGCGTCGCGTGCAGGTCGTGGACCGAGACGGGGCGGTCGGCGACGTTGTAGGAGAAGTCGTCAGTCTCGCCGTAGGTGATGCCCGGCTTCACGCCGCCGCCGGCCAGCCAAACGCTGAAGCAGCGCGGGTGATGATCGCGGCCGTACTGGTCCGCCGTCAGCTTCCCCTGGCAATAGACGGTGCGGCCGAACTCTCCACCCCAGACGACCAGGGTCTCATCGAGCAACCCGCACCGGCGTAGGTCGTGCAGCAAGGCCGCCTGCGGCGATCGACGTCCTGGCACTGGAGCGGCAGGTCGCGCGGAACGCTGCGGTGATGATCCCAGCCTCGGTGGTAAAGCTGGATGAACCGCACCCCGCGCTCGGCCATTCGGCGGGCCATCAGGCAGTTGTAGGCGAAGGTTCCGGGCGTGCGAACGTCCGGGCCGTACAGGTCGAGCGTCGCTTCACTTTCGGCTTTGAGGTCGGTCAGGTCGGGCACGCTCATCTGCATGCGGTAGGCCATCTCATATTGCGCGATGCGGGCGAGGATTTCGGCATCGCCGCTCTGCTCGGCGCGGCGGCGGTTCAAGTCGCCGATCAGGTCCAGGACCACCCGGCGATCGTCGCGACGCATCCCCTTCGGGTCGTTCAGGAAGAGCACGGGGTCGCTGGCGGCACGGAACTGCACGCCCTGGTGCTCGCCGGGGAGAAAGCCAGCGCCCCACAAGTGTGAGAAGAGCGCCTGCATCTGCCCGCGCCCCTGGCTAATCATGACGACGAAGGAAGGCAGGTCGGTGTTCAGGTTCCCCAGGCCGTAGGAGAGCCATGCCCCGATCGCCGGCCGCCCGGGCAGAGGGTGGCCCGTCTGCATGAAGGTGACGCCGGGGCCGTGGTTGATCTGCTCCGTGAACATCGATTTCACGACGCACAGCTCGTTCGCCACGCGGCCGGTGTTGGGGAGCAAGTCCGACACCCAGAGCCCGTCCAGAGCGTTATCGTACCGAGTGAACTTAAATTGCGACGGGGCGATCGGAAGCCGCGCCTGGCCGCTGGTCATTCCGGTGAGGCGCTGTGCGCCGCGAACCGACGCCGGCAGATCCTTGTCGAACTGCGCCTGCAGGCCCGGCTTGTAGTCGAGCGTATCAAGCTGGGAGGGCGCCCCCTCCTGGTAAAGGTAAATGACGCGCTTCGCCTTCGGGGCGAAGTGGGGCAGGGTGGGTTTGCCCGGTGCGGGGCTTGGAGCGGGGGGCGATGCGGGCGCCGTCTCGGCGGCCATGAGCTGCTGAAGCGCCGTCGAGCCAAGGAACGCCATGCCGCCGGCGGCCGCCCCTTTCAGGAGCTGCCGGCGGTTGATGTTGAACCAATAGTCGTGAAGCGGTTGCATGCGGCCTCGGGTTAAACGGCGAACGGCACAAGGCGCCGGGTAGGACGGCTGGCGGGCCGCTCCATCTAAATCAGCGGGTACGCTCACGAATCAACGTACCGCCGGTGCCCCCACCGGTGGTGCTGCCGACCACGCGAAACGCCCGCCGGTGAGGGCACCGGCGGCACGTCGGATGCCATGGGCGTGACCCTCTTTTGTGGCGGTATCCGGCCGAAACGTAGGGCGCGGTTCACCACGCGACGGCGTGATGCGGCGTGGTGAACCACGCCCTGCATTTGTTTTAACGGCTCCCTCCAAGACGAGGTGTCGCCACATAAAACGGCCACAATCACCGCGTACCCGCAATCTTGACTGGAACCGGCGCACAGCGCCGCTCAGCCGCCGAGTACGGCGACTGCCCGCTTCCTGACGGGCGCGGCTCGTAAGGCCGTCCTTTTTAGTCTCGAACCAACGCCGCGTCGGTGTTCAGGACCGTGTTGGCGATGAGCATCCAGGCGGCCAGTTCGGGCTTATCGAGGTCGGCCGGAATCGGGGCGACGCCTTGGAGCAGCAGTGCGGCCGCGTCGTCCGGCGCGGCGGTGTATCGCTTCTTCAGGGTATCCAGGCCTCGCTCCAGAGCCTCCAGGTCGGTGCTGCCCGGTGTGCGGCCGGTCGCGCGGCGGTAGATCAGCGTGAGACGATCAGGGGTGGACGCCGCCTCGCGGAGCGTCCGCGCCGCGAGGAGCTTGGCGCACTCCAGCATCTGCTCGTCGTTCATCACTGCCAGGGCCTGGAGCGGCGTGTTGGTCACCACCCGCCGCGCGGAGCAAGTGAGCCGGTCGGGGGCGTCAAAGAGCGTCATGAACGGCGGCGGGCAGGTTCGCTTCCAGAAGGTGTAGAGGCTGCGGCGATAAAGCGCTTCTCCGACGCTTCGCTCATAGATCCGGGTATTGCTCCCCTCGTTGCCGCGCTCCTCCCACAGGCCGGCGGGCTGATAGGGAAGCGAGGGTGGGCCGCCGAGCTTCGGCGACAGGAGCCCGGCTGCGAAGAGGGCTTGATCGCGAATCTCCTCGGCCGCGAGCCGCTGGCGCGGGAAACGACCGAGCAGGCGGTTCTCCGGGTCCCTCGCCGCAAGCGGTGGCCGCACGGTAGAAGATTGTCGATAGGTTTCGCTCGTCACGATCAGCCGGACCAGGCGCCGGGTGCTCCAGGGCGGGGCGCCGGCCGCCGCGTCACCTTCGCGGAACGCGACGGCCAGGAAGTCGAGCAGCTCGGGGTGGCTGGGGTATTCCCCTTGCACGCCAAAGTCGTCAACCGTCTTCACCAGCCCGGTCCCAAAAATGCGCTGCCAGATCCGGTTGACCGTCACGCGGGCCAGCAGCGGGTTCTCGGCGCTGACGAGCCACTGGGCCAGGCCAAGCCGATTTCGCGGCGCGTCTGCGGGAAGAGCCCCAGCGCCAGCGGCGGCCGGCGCGAGACAGGGCGGTTTGTGTCGGGCTGATCGTACTGGCCGCGCGCGAGGACAAACGTCGGCGTCGGCTTTGGGGCCTCCTGCATCACCATAACGGCCGCTTTGCCGGCCGCCGGCGCCAGGGGCGATTCGATCTCGATCGACGGGGTCTGCGCGGGGTCCTTGGTGTTGAGGAGGTGCTTTTCGGTGATCGAGTTGAAGAAAGCCTGCAGGCTGTAGAAGTCGTCCTGTGGCAGGGGGTCGAACTTGTGGTCGTGGCAGCGGCAGCAGTTGAAGGTGAGGCCGAGGAACGCCGTGCCGAAGGTCTGGACGCGGTCGGCCGCGTACTCGTTCATGTATTCAGCGGCCAGCGTCCCGCCTTCGGTCGTGATCGGATGGTTCCGGCAGAACGAGGTTGCGAGCTTCTGCGACGGCGTGGGCGAGGGGAGCAGATCGCCGGCGATCTGCTCGGTGACGAACCGGTCGAAGGGCATGTCGGCGTTGAACGACTGGATGACCCAGTCGCGCCAGGGCCACCCCGTCCGTTTGATGTCCTGAAGATACCCGTTCGTGTCAGCGAATCGGGCCACGTCGAGCCACGCGACCGCCATGCGCTCGCCGTAGTGGGGCGAAGCCGCAAGCCGATCGACCTGTCGCTCGTAAGCGCCGGCGGCGTCGTCGTTGACGAAGGCGTCGATCTCCTGCGGCGTCGGCGGCAGGCCGGTCAGATCGAGCGAAAGCCGGCGGAGCAACGTTTCCCGGTCCGCCGGCGGAGCGGCGCGAAGCCCTCGCGCTTCAGGCGATCGGCGATAAAGGCGTCGATCGGATTCCCGATCGCCCCCGCGGGCAGCGGCGGCCGGCGGGGGGATTCGAACGCCCAGTGCTTCTCGTATCGCGCCCCCGCTTCGATCCACCGGCGGATGACCGTCCGCTCGGCGGCCGTCAGGTCCTTGTGCGACGCGGCCGGCGGCATGTGGTCGTCGGCGTCGTCCGTCGTGACTCGTCGCCAGACGTCGCTCGATTTCAGATCGCCGGGCACGAGAGCGACAACGCCGCTCTTCAGCGTCGCCGTCGCACCCTCTGGCGTATCAAGCCGCAAGTCGGCCTTGCGTTTCTTTGCGTCGAACCCGTGACAGGCGAAACATTTTTCCGAAAGGATCGGCCGAACGTCGCGGTTGTAAGTGACCGCCGCGTCGCCCGCGGCCGCCGCCGCGAACCGCGCGAGGCTCAACGCAATGATCGCGGCATACACCGCCGGGCCATGGGCACGTAACGCGAGAACGGGGGTGAGGCGATTGGGGGCCATCGTCTCCAGAGTCTACCTTCTGGGCCGGCGTTCGTTCGCACCGGCGTGCCCATGGCAAGAGTAGACGATGGATCGAAAGCTATTTGGCCGTCGCGAACCGGAGGATCGACCGCATGATCCGGGTCGCGGACTGCGGATCGTAACCCAGGACCCCATCGACCGGATGGCCGACGAGCCCCACGCTCAGGTCTTCGGCGCTGTAGAGGACAGCAAGGCGGCCGTTCACGGTAAGTCCGCTCAACCTCGGCGCCGAAAGCTGGCCCGCCATCGCGGCACGGGCGAAGCGGCGATAGCCGAAGGAGGCCGGCTTCTCACCCGTCGCCGCGTAGAGCGGGTGATCGGGAGGGAGCGGGCGCTCCAGCGCCGTCAAGGCTTCGGGGAAGATGGAAGCGAGTTCCCCGTGGGATGTCACGCCGAACTCCGCGGAGCCGCCGGCGGCATCGACAATAAGCGTTCCCCCGTGCTCCACGAAGGCCTGGAGCTCGGATCGCTGTACGTCGGAAAGGTGCGCTTTGGTCGTGCCGGTCCAATGGGCGATCGTGAAGGTGGAAAGCTGGCCTTCGCCGAGCTTCACTTCGGTGGTGGAGAGGTCGATCGCGTCCTGGTTGTGCATGACGGCCGCCAACTGGCGCCAGCCGCCGGGCTCCGGGTCCCAGTTGTCGCCGGCGCGGAGCCGCGCGACCTTGATCGACCCGCGCAAGAGCGCCCTGGGGTTCGGCAGCACCACGTAGCTGTCCCCGCGGTAGCGGACGTCCTTGTCGATTGAATAGATGTAGAGGTTGGCGAGCGCCTTCCAGACTTCTTCGTGCCCGCGGTAGGTCATCGTTTGCCAGTAGCGGGCGGCGTCGGCGCTGGGGATCAGGACCATCATCTCGCGGCAGCCGTTGCTGAGGCTTTCTAGCTTTACCGGGACTTTGGAGGACGCCGCGCCCAGCTCGCCCTTGAAGATGATGTGGTCCGCCGGGAGCACCCGGAACTCGTACTTGTTGAACAGCTTCTGGCCCAGGTCCTTGAACGACTTGGAGAACGCCGCGCTCCCGCAATTGGCGTTGCCGACGATCATGCCCCCCTGTTCCACGTACTGGCGGAGCTTGGCCTCTTCCGCTTCGGTGAAGCTGAGCGTCTGATTGCCGGCGATATAGAGGATCGGGGCGTCGTGCAGGCCGGCGGCGTCGGCCGAGAGGTTCACCACCTGCCAGTTCAGGTTCCGTTCCACCACCTTCCCTACCCACCGCGCGAGGTAGGCGACGTCACGCGGGCGCTGGTCCCAGTTGGCGGTTTTCGGCTTGTCGCCTCTGGCGTCGAGTTGGTACTCGAGCTTGCTCATCATGATCGGAGCGCGGCCGCGGGCGAGGAAGAGCAGGGCGAAGGAGGTATCGGCGACGCCGTCCCCCCACGAGCCGTCGGCCCGCTGGTAGCCGAGGAGCTGGTCGGCCCCTTCCTGATACCAGTCGGTGGCGCCAAAGAACTTGCGGCCGCTGGCGACCCCGATCCGCGAGATGCCGAACAGGGTGTAGAACTAGCGATTCGGCTCCGACGCAAGTTCCCCGAAGTGGGCGTCGATCCACTTCAGGCCCGCGTCGATCGGGGCGTTCACGTAGTTGCCGTTGCAGCTCCCGACGTTGTGGAGGTAGTCGGCGGTGATGAAGAGCGTGGCGACGCCGGCGGCGGTCATCGACAGTTTGACGCGGCCCATGTCGGGCGGCCCCATGCCGCCGCCCGGGCGCATTGGGCCGCCGGGGACTGCTCGTCCGCCAGGGCCGCCGATCCCGCCGGGGCCACCCATGCCGCCGCCGTAGCTCCAGCCGCCGCTCTTGTCCTGATGCGCGACCCACGCATCCTCGACCGCCTTCCAGTAGCTCGTCGGGACTTCATAGCCCGCCAGGGCGCAGCCCCACATCCCCAGGACGCCGAATTGGGCGGTGCTGTTGTCCCACCCGAAATCGTCGGGCGTGTAGTGATAGAGGCCTTTGGCGTCGCCCGTCTGCCGCAACCCGCGGAGGAGCGTCTGGGCGTCTTTCACCATTGCGGCCTTGTAGCCGTTTTGGGCCGTCGGGTTGAGGTAGTTCCACACCTGCGCGTGAAGCCCCAGCGCATAGGTGCCGGTGACATCGCCGGTTCTCATGAAGCCGATCGCTTTCGCGATCCGCTCGTCGTGGTCGGTATCGCCTGCCGCAAGGAGGGCATAGGTGGCGATGGAGGTCAGCCCGCCCCATTGTCCGGCGGAGACGTCGCGGATCAATTCCTCCGGGCCGCCCATCCCAAAGCCGCGGCCGCCCGGCCCGCGCCGGCCGCGCTCAACTGCTTCTGCTGCGAAACCTCCCAGTTCCCGTTGCGCTGCTGGGCGTAGAGGTACGCTTTGGCCCGATTGATCGCGGCATCGACGTCGGCCGACGTGACGTGCGCAGGGGAGTTCTGGGCAGGTTCGCGCCCGTCGATGGGAGCGCGCTCGGACCGGCGCCGATCCTGCGCGTTGGCGGCGGTGATGAAGAGAACGCCAACAGCACATGCAGCGGCCGCGAGCCAAGTTCGGTGGCGCATCGTCATGATCTCCCGCGTGCCCGACGGCGCGATTGCTGTTCTCAACAGCGGAACGGACCTTGAGCTCGCAGTCTTGGTGCCGGTGGGGGGGGGGATTGGTTTCACGGATGTTAAAGTCGTCGGCGAATGCGGCCGAAGTAACGGTGCGTGATTACGCGCTGTTCGATCCCCCCCCCAGAACTCCCGGTGGCGAGGGGACCTGACACCACAGCGCTATCTGGTCAGTGGAGCACAAGAAGAACGTCGAAATCCGAAGCACGAAATCCGAAGGCATAAGAAATCGGCAAAGAAGAAACCGGATTCAATCGCGAGTATTGATTTTGTTGACCTCACGCGGGCCAAACGACGCGAGCCTCGGCGGGTCGTGATCGACCGGCCGAGGCCCGCGCACGCATGAATTCGGCGGGTCGATCACATCGCCGGCTCGACCTCCAGCCCTGGAGCTGTTTCTTCTTCCTCATCGCCATGCGCGGGGGCCGATGCCGTCGCGCTGACGACGCCCCATTCGCCGGCGGCGAAGAGGATGCCCGCCACGATGAGATAGGCGACGGCGACCGCCGGCGTCTGGGCGACACCGATATGTTCGCCGTGCATCAAGCCAAAGAAGGTCAGCAGCGCGCCGGCCGCGGCGAAGCCGGCGGCCTTGGTGAAGTTGCGGTCGATGATGCAGACGGCCGTCGCCCCGAGGATCAACCCGCCGAGCGTGGAGCCGCCGCCCAGGATGGCCAGGCCGTGGTAGTAGACGCCCTTGGACAGCATGGTCTGCGACAGCTCATCGGAGACGCTGAAGACCCCGGCGGCCGCCAGTGAGCTGTTGATGATCGTCAAGCCCCAGTTGGCCATGGAGGGAATGATCGCCAACACGATCGCCGGGGCATGACGCTTGGGCGTCTCCTGGAACGCCTGCGACCCAATGAGCATGCCGATGTAGAGCAGGATCGGCAGGATGGCGACAGTCGGGATCAGGGCCAGCATGACCGAGATCGTGCCGAGCCAGCAGAGCAGGATGACCGCGATGCCCGTCGCCGCCGAGTAGCCGATCCGCCCGCCCATCGCCTTCCAGCCGGGGTGGCCGATGTAGACGGCGTTAATGAAGGGGTTGCCCATCAGGCAGCCGATCAGGCTGACAACGCCGTCGGCCGTCAGGACGCGGGTCGTCGGGAAACTGTCGCCGGCGACGGCCGCACTCTCGACGTTGTCGAGCGCCTCCACCAGGTCATAGATCCCGAAGGGGATGGCGGTGACGAGGATCACGCCGAGGAATTGGAAGCCGTCAAAGACATAATGGAACGCCGGCACGGGCACGTGGAAGCCGAAGTTCGCGACCGAGCTGACGAGCTTGGCCTTGCTCAGGTCGCCGTAGTTCAACCCGGCGGCCGTCGAGCCCCAGGCGATCAGCGTGCCGACCGCGATCGCCACCAGCCCGGCGGGGATTTTGCCGTAGCTTAGCCCTCCGAACCAGCTCAGTAGGATCACGGCGAAGCAGGTCAAGCCGATGACCGGCGTCATGAACATCTGCAGCGACGGGGCCATCGAGATGAACGTGATCGACACGCCCGCCAGCGTCCCGAGCAGGGCGGCGCGGGGGGTGATCTTTCGGATGATCGGCGCGATGAACCCGCCCGCCATCAGCACGAAGCTCTGGACGAAGACCCACGTCAGCCCGGCTTCCCACCCCTTATAGGGGTCGCCGGTCTTCTGGGCGATCGGCATCATGACGACGAACGTCACGATGAACATGTGTGGGACGCTGATCCCCGACGGCAGCGCGCACACGTCCGTGCGGCCGGTCTTCTTCGCCAGCCGATACGCGAGCCACGCGTAGTACATCGTGCTCAGGCAGAGCATCAGGCCCGTCGCCGGCAGGATGCGTCCGAAGATCAACTCATCCGGCATCTTCAGCACGAAGTGCAACAGGCTCGTCAGGGTGAGCAGGTTAACCAGGATGTTGGTGCCGAAGCCGAAGAAGGCATTCCAGTCTCCGGGCACCCAGATTTTGGGTTTGGTCGCTTCCATATGAAAAGTCTCCGGGGCGGTGGTTCCCGTACGGCGCGGTAGAGCCCCCTGCGAGGCGACGCCCCAGGCGTCGTCACACTTGGTTGCACTGGGAAGAATCAAAAACGCGCGATCGGCGCGCCTCGGGCGGCGGCCTCTTACATGATCGCCGGCAGGATCTTGGTCGAACTGGAGACCCAGCCGAAAATGCCCCCCTGGGCCTTGATCATCTTGATGCCCATCTCGTGAAATTCCGGGAAGTAGGAGCCGCAGCAATCGGACGGGACGAGGCAGTCATAGCCCCGATCGTTGGCCTCACGGACCGTGGTGTTGACGCAGACCTCGGTCGTCACGCCGGTCACGACGAGTTGCTTGATGCCGCGGTTCTGAAGGATCGCGTGCAGGTCGGTGGCGAAGAAAGCGCCCTTGCCGGGCTTGTCGATGACGGGCTCCGTGGGTAACGGGTAGAGCTCGGGGATGATGTCGTGCCCGGCCTCCCCTCGGACGAGGATGCGGCCCATCGGGCCGGGGTCGCCGATGCAGGTGGCGCTGCGGCCGCGGACCTTCTTGGCTGGCGGCAGATCGGAAAGGTCGGGCCGATGGCCCTCGCGGGTGTGCATCACCTGAAGGCCCGCCTTCCGCCAGGCGGCGAGAAGCCTTTTGTTGGGCTCGATCGTTCGGCGGAGCTGCGACACATCGTTGCCCAGCATTTCACCGAAGCCGCCCGGCTCCAGGAAATCCCGCTGCATATCGATGATCAGCAGCGCGCACTGGGAAGGCACCAGTTCGAAGGTGTAGGGCTCGGCATCGACGCTAATCGGCAGATCCATGTTCATACGCGTGGGCCTTACTTGGCGACGTCAACACCGGCCGCGTCTAAGAGGTCATCGGCGGGTCGATAGGCCACGGCCGCGAAATCGCCCTCGAATGCGATGTTCGCCGTGGCCGCCGGCGTCGGCTTCTTGTTTTCCGACTTGTTAAGCGTGGCGCATGCCAGAGGCTTTGCGGATTTTCATCCGTCGCCACAGCAACAGGTTAACGATCCGGGAGTGACGCGGGTCGTCGGCGTGGGCAGTGTCCCAACGTCCCGCAGCGAACGGCCGCAACATTTTCGACGTTCGCGCGGGCTCGCTGGCGAGGTGCCCTACGCTCGCGTTTGACGCGGCCCCGTCCCCAAAACGTCGCGGCTTTGGGGGGCCTCGCCTACCTCGTGCGATTCAGCAGGACCCACCCGCTCTGCGTCGAAGTCGGGTCGGTATTGGGGTCGTAGTTGGGGTTGTTGCTCATGATGTACTGGCCGTTCGCCCCTTGCCACGCGTGGTTGTACGCACTGGGTAGTTCGACGGGCGGCCCCTGCGTGGTGTTGTACGGCGTCACGTCGCGGATGTATTGATCGACAACCAGCGCCTGTTCGCCGATGTCGTGGATGTGCTTCTCGAAGCTCTGTTTGCGGGATTCATTTACCTCGTTCGTCATCTGCGCGAAAATGCGACTGCGCTCGGCCGTCGCCTGGATCTCCGCCAGTCGAGCCCGGTTGGCGTCCGCCGAGAACTGGTACAGCTTGTTGTACCACGCGAGGCTCGGCTGGATCGATCGCTCCATCACCAGGCGGTCGCTCTTCACGTCGTCGAGCGCCCCCTTTGGAGCGCGGGTGGACCGAAGCTGCACCACGCGCCAGTCCACCGTATGGAACTGGGACGGGATCACTGACATTGCCGCGATGAAGTCTTCCTCGATCGGCTGCCCGTTGACCACATATTCGAACCGCACGCGACCGGCCATCACCTGCTGGGTCTGCCCCTGCAGGACAAAGCTGTGTTCGTGAACGTACTGCGCGAGCTTGTCGAGCCGCTCCGTCCCGACGACCCGCGCCTTCAGCAGGTCCTTCCGATAGGCCGGAAGCACGTACTGCTGGAGTGCGGCGAAGACGTCTTTCGGCGGCTGCTCGACGATACCCCCGGCGTACTTGGACCCGACCGGCGGATGAAACCCGATCCCGTTGCGGTTGGTGTCCCAATAAAAAAGCAACGCCGGGTAGTTCTCGAAGGCCGAGGCCCCGTCCGGCGCGGAGACGCGCCAGTGCGTTTGGGCGGGGAAGGTCGAAGCGAAATCCCAGACGACCTTCCCTTCGAACTTCCAGCCGGCGGGGATGAGAAACCGGGAGACTTCGCCACCGATGTAGCTCGGGTCGTCATTCAGGCTCGCCATCTCGAACCTGATCGGCGCCGCGGCCGCCGGGGCCCCGGCGCCGGCGGCCGGGCCGGCTCCGGCACTCGCGCGACTGCGGAGGCGGCCGGCGCCGGCGTCGAATCGAGCGGGTTGACGCCATGCGGCGCAGCCGCCGCCGACGGGGCCGCCGGCACACCGTCGAACGGGTTAGCCCCGTGCGACGCGGCTGCCGGCGGGGAATCGAGCGGGTTGACCCCGTGCGGGGCGGCCGCCGCGGGCACGGCCGCGCCCCCATTGCCGGCCGGCGCCACAGCAATCTCACCGCCGACCGGCTCCGACACGAGCGACTGCGTCATGGTCCCCGAGCCCTCCCACCGGATCGGCACCGCCCGCCCGTTAGGCCCGGGGCCGGTCGCCGTGCCGGCGATCGTCGAGGTCCCGGTCAGGTTGAACCTCAGGACATGCCCGCTCCTGACCTCGATGAGGGCGGTCCCTTTGGCTTCGGTTTTCCGGATGACGCCGCCCATGTCCTTCGTTGCGTGGGTCGCCAGGGCGATCTCGGCCGCCGGGCGGCCCGCGACGGTTTTCACGGCGAGCAATTTCAGGGTCATCCCGGCGGAGTCGCTCGGCCCGGTGACGCCGAACTGCCGATTGACCACATCGGCGGCCGCTGCCCACTCCTCGCCGACCGCGACCTGCTTATTCGGGTAAAGGGTGACGTCAGGGTCGAGCATCTGGTCGAGTTCCGCCAGCGCGTTCGCTTCGGCCTGCCCACGAAAGCTGCGGGTGATGGCCCCATTTGCCTCGCGTGTGACGGTGATGGTCTGGCCGGCGAACGGGAAGGGGATCTTCTGCGGGCGGCCGTTCGCCTCGGCCGTCGTCTCGCAATCCGGCCCGTAAGTCACGCGCAGGGACGTCGGCCGCCCTTCCTTCGCCGCCAGGATCTCGATTTGGCCGACTCGACGCGCGTGATTCTTATTGGCCATCGCGTAGCTTTGGCCGCCGGCCGACTTCCGGCTGTTCAAGGCTTCGTCGTACGAGCGGTCAAACTTCCACGCCTGCCCCGGCTCGACATCCAGCCGAAGCATCACTTTATCCTGGGCGTACACGCTTGCGGCAGAAATGAGGATCGCAGCAAACACCGATGCGCGGAGCCAGGTCGTCCGGCCCGACGAGATGAAGTTCGACATGAGATGGCCTTCCGGTGGATAGGGAGGGGCGCGTCGCGGCTCTTCAGCATCCGATGGCCGCGAATCGAAAGCAATTCTGTCCCCGCGTTGGATGGGTCATCACTCGAAAAAGATCGATCAGCGGCTCCGACCGGATGTTACTTACTGTCGAGGAAACCGACGCTTTTCATCCATTCGGCGCAGCGCTGCGGCCAGTCGTTGATCGGATTCTTATCTTTCCGCATCCCGAACCCGTGACCCCCCTTGGCGCAGATGTGCAGTTCGGCCGAAAGGTTCTGCTTCTTGTACTCCAGGTAGAGCATGGCGGCCTCGACCGGGTTGGTCTTGTCGTCGTGAGCCACCAGGAGGAAGGCGGGCGGGGCGTCGGCGGGGACGGAGAAGCCGTCCTTAAACTTGGTCTTGTCCTCCTTGGAGAGGAATCCGCCGCCATAGATGAAGATCAGGAAATCCGGCCCGCGGGGGTCGTCCAGGTCGGCCTTCCGCGGGTAGCCGCGGTCACCGCGATCCCAGGCGACATGGCCGGCGAGGTTGGCCCCGGCGGAGAAGCCGAGCAGGCCAACCCGAGCAGGGTCCAGGCCCCACTCGGCCGCATGATGCCGGACCAGGCCCAGGGCGCGCCGGGCATCCTGCACGGGCAGGGTGGAAGGGTCGGCCTCATCGCGCGTGGGCGTTCGGTACTTCAACAGCACGCCCGTGATGCCCAGGGAGTTGAGCCACTCGCACACCTGCGTCCCCTCGTGGGCATAAGAGAGGAACATGTAACCGCCGCCGGGGGCAACGATGACGGACATGCCGTTCGGCTTATCAGGGCGGTAGATCGTGATCGTGGGGTCGGCGACGTCGCTGACTCGAGTCGGCGTGACGCCGCCATACCCCTTGATCAGCTTGTCTGTGGCGTCCGACTTGGGCGCCATGGCAGACGGCGTTCCATCGGGCCAGAGCTTGAGCGTAACCGGATCGGCCGCGTGGCAAACGGGTGTGAACAGGAGCGTGACGGCAAACAGTAGCGCGGGAAGCGTCTTCATGATTCTCCTTGCCGATGACTCTGCGGTTTGAGCGAGCCAGCGTCGCGAGCCAGCGTCAGTCCCCGGTGAACGAAGAGCCATTCACTGTCACGTTTTCGATCCGCAGCCCGTCGATGGGGGCGTGGTCGAAACGCACGCTCTTGAGCGTCGCGTTGACGTCTTTCAGCGTGACCTTCGACACCCGCACGCCCTTTGTTGGGTTGATGGCCCCGAGCGATTCGAATGACCCGGTGACCCCGGAAATAGTCACGCCCTGCACAACGGACTGCGGCGGTGGCTGCCCCTTGAGGTCGAAGAACTGCGTCCACGGGCTGACGTCGAAGATCGTCCCCGCATGCATCGTGATATTGTGGACCTCAATGCCGCTGTAGTTCTGCGGCGTGTCCGGCCGCAGCTTGAGGTGAAGGAGTGGCATCGCGCCGTTCACGGTGCAGCGCTCCATGTCGACCGCGGTGATCGTCGTCGCCTCACTGCCGCAGGTGAGCGCGGCGTGGCCGGCGTTGAACGTGCATCCCGTGATGTGAACCTGCTCAACCGGGAGGCTCTGCTTGTCCTCCAGCGCGAACGGGCCTTTGGTCCCTTTGAGTGCGATGCAGTCGTCGTTGACGGCGAACGAGCAGCCCTCGACTTCAACGCGCTGGCAACTGTCGATATCCATCCCGTCGGAACTGGGCGGCCGCAGGTTCGTGCCGACGCCGGCGTGGATGTCGAGCTTCCTGACCCGCACGTCCGTGCATCGGTAGAGGTGCAGGTTCCAGAACCCGGAGTCCTTCAGGGTGATCCCGTCGATCCGGACGTTCCGGCAGTCGTCGATGAACATCAACCGCGGCCGCTCGACTTCCAGGTTCGTGCATTTGGGGTTCTCCTTGCGTCGCTGCCAGAAGGCCGCCCAGAACGGCTGCCCGCTTCCGTCGAGCGTCCCTTCGCCGGAGATGCTCAGGTGATTCATCTTCTCGGCGTTGACCAGGGCCGGCAGCCACGGCTCGGAATGCCCCTCGATCCGCGTGAGCCGCTTTGGGTAGTCATGCACCTCGGTCGAGCCCTTCAGGACGGCCTCTTTGTCCAGGCGGAGGCTGACGCCTGGCTTGAGGAAGATCGCGCCACTGACGAAGACCCCTTTCGGGACGACCAGCGTCCCGCCGCCGGCGGCCGCCAGCTTGTCGATCGCGGTTTGGATCGACTCCGTGTTGAGCCGCTTCCCGTCGCCCACAGCGCCGCAATCCACGATTGACGCGATGCGCTCCGGGGCTGCTTCCGCAACATCCGCCGCGGTCTTGGCTATAAGTAATGAGGTGTGAAAAGACATGAACAGCGCCGCAGCGCTCGCCGCGCGCGCTTGCCGGCCCCAGCGTAACATCTTCGCCATAGTCCCTCCAAAGCGACCTGTTGCCGATCAGCGTACCACTTGCTCGCCAAACAAGAAGCGGCAAGCCGCTGGGTTTGGCCCTCATTTTGACAAGCCGCCGGCACGACGCGGTAAGCGTCCCGCACGACCTGGTAAGCCTGTCCGCGTCGGCCTTTGGCGGTGAGCCGACGAGGACGTCGGCGTTCCCAGACACCAAATGCCTCACACCAAACGCCCTTGTTGCCGCGATGCGGAATATTTACGATGCGGACCCTGTCCCCCAATTTATGGAGCCCATCATGAACGCTCGATTGTTCCTCGCCCCGCTGTTCCTGCTGACGGTCACCTCGTTCGGCGCCGACAAGGCGGACGACAAGCCCAAGATCCCCGCCGAACCGATCGCCAAGAAAAAGGAGCTTCTCTTCTCCGACGACTTTGATCGCAAGGAGCTCGGCAAAGCCTGGCAACAGGTCGTCCCGACGTTTACGGTTGAAGACGGCGCGTTGAAAGGCACCCAGACCCGCGTGAACGCCCCGGCGGCCGACGGGAAGCCCGCCGTCGTCGGGCACCAGGCCGTCGCCGGGACCGACGTCCCGACCAAGGACAGCATCGTAGAACTCCGCTTCCGCTTCGCGGGCGCCACGGCTCTCTCGGCCGAGTTCGACGATCGCAAGTACGAAGGGTCGCACTACGGCCATATCTGCACCGCGCGGATGACAGCCACCAGCATCACCCTGACCGACCAGCGCGATGGCGTGATGAAGAACGAGATCTACGCGATGAAGGGCCCGGAGAACAAGGCCGAGCGGGACAAGCTGCTCAAGGGCCGCAGCGCCACCTTCCCGCTCGCGCTGGAGACGGAGAAGTGGCACACGCTGATCCTGGAGACCGTTGGCGACGAAATGCGCGCCACCGTCGATGGGCAACCGGCCGCCTACCTCAAGTCTTCGGGGATCGGCCACCCCACCAAGTCGAAGATGGAATTCGGCTGCCAGGGGAAGGACGGCTACTTCGACGACATCAAGATTTACAACGCCGAGCCGGCGAAATAACCCGTCGAACCTCCTTCAGCGAGCCGAAGGTGGCCCTGGCGGGGCCCTGCGAGAGCATGGCCCGTCAGGGCCTTCTGTTTGCCCGGTTGCGTCAACAGCGCGCCGGCGGGCGGAGTGGCCACTGTTTCGCGGCAGGCACACATTTGGGGCGAGGGAGAGGCCCTGTCGTTTTTGAAACAGGATCGCGGTAAGAGCTGACCACACGAATCCGCTCGCGCTGCAATCGAGTGACGCCGAAGGTGGACCTCGCAATCCCCCCTCGGCGTTTCTTTCCTTGGCGTTCTTGGCGTCTTGGCGTTCCCTTCGTCTTCGAGCGAAAAGAAATTGAACGCCAAGACGCCAAGAACGCCAAGGCAGGAGCGCCACGAATGCGGGGAGAACTGGATGCCTCCGGCGATCGCTGGGTCCGGGCACGGTGGTGTCATCGTCTGGCGGCACGGCGTTTCGAGCACTCGGGTTGCGCTCGCACCGGCCCTCGGACTCTTGTACAATCGCTGACATTCAAAGCGGTTGCCGACGGCGAAAACCGCCGCGGAACTTGAGGAGTGAGCAACGATGGCCGGACACAGTCACTGGTCGAAGATCAAGCGGGCGAAGGGGGCGAACGATTCGATGCGCGGCCGCATCTGGAGCAAGATCTCGCGCAAAATCATCATCGCCGCCAAGAACGGCGGCGACCCCCGCGAGAACCTGAACCTCCGCTATACGATTGAAGAGGCCAAGGCCGTCAACATGCCCAAGGACACGATCGAGAAAGCGATCAAGAAGGGGACGGGTGAGCTGGGGGCGGATAACTTCGAAGCTGTCACCTATGAAGGGTACGCCCCCGGAGGGGTCGCGCTGATGATCGAAGGGCTGACCAACAACCGCGCTCGAACGGCCCCCGACGTCCGCAGCGCGTTGGAAAAGGCCGGGGGAAACCTCGCCTCCAGCGGCGCGGTCGCATTCCAGTTCACCAAGCTCGGCATGATCACGATCAAGTCGGACGCGGTCGATGAAGACAAGCTGATGGAGCTCGCCCTCGACGCCGGCGCCGAAGACGTGCGAAACGAAGGGGAAGTCTTCGAGGTCATCACGACACCGGTTTCGCTTTTGAAGGTGCGGGGCGTCTGGCGGCCGCCAACATCGCGATCGAGGCGGCCGAGGTGATCAATGTCCCCAACAGCACCGTCGCGATCGACGCCGAAGCCGGCGCTAAGCTGCTCAAGCTGGTGGACACGCTGGAAGAGAACGAAGACATCCAGACCGTGAGCCACAACGCCGAGATCCCCGAATCGGTGGGGGTCTGACCGACATTTTCGCCGTTATAGCTCATCGCCATCCCATCAGGTGACCGCCAACGCCGATCACTCCCGCGATCAGGAGCAGCCAGGTCGAGTTCATCTCCGTGACCAGCAGGGTCACGAGGCAAGCGGCGGCCAGGGACATGCGCGTGGGGCTCGGCCACAGGGGGACCGAGAAGCGCCCGGCGACGACGAAGATCAGCGCGACGACGGCCGCGTTCATCGCGTCGAGCGTGCCCCGCGCGAGCGGGTGGGCGCGGAGGCGCGGTAGGACGCGGCTCAGCACCGCGACAAACAGGAACGCCGGCAGGAAGATGGCGGCCGTCGCCAGCAACGCTCCGGCGATCGCGCCCGCTGTCGTTCCAAACAGGGCCTGCCCCCGGACGTAACCGACGAACGTGGCGGCCGTCAGCAGCGGCCCCGGCGTCATCTGGCCGACCACGACGGCGTCGAGCACCTGCTGCTGCGTCAGCCAGGGGTTGGGGCGGTCGGCCAGCCCGCCTTGCAGGTAGCTCGTCAGGACATACCCGCTCCCGAACAGCGTCGCACCCACTTTGAGAAAGAACAGGCCGAGGCGCCCCAGGCCGGCCCAAGGGCCCGCCTGCTCAGTCGCGGCGACAGGAGCGGCCGCGGCGAGGCGGGCCCCAGCGCGGTCGCCGCCAGGGCGAGGGTGGGGGCCGTTGCGCCAGCCGAAAAGGGCCACGATCGGATCGCCCCCGCGGCCGCGGCGGCGGCGAGCACCACGATTTCCGCCTGCAGCGACCCAGGCAGAGCGGCCGCCGACCGTTGCCCGGCGGGCACGTAGCGGAGGAAGACCTCGCCGCCGCCCGCGAGGAGCATCACGATCAATGTAAACCGATCGCGAATCGCCGTCCTGGCAAAGCGAATTCCCGCGACAGCGACAACCGCGACAACGGCGGCGCTGACCCCCTGTAACGCGCCCCGCACCTCGGCGACTCGGCCGAATCGAACATACGCCCAGGCAATCGGAAGGATGATCAGGACGGCAGGGGTGATGAAGCAGACGCCGGCGGCCACAAGCCCGGTGAGCCCGCCGCGCAGCAACCCCAGCGACATGGCCATCTCGGTGGAGTTGGGGCCGGGAATGAAGTTCAACGCGGCGATCAGGTCGAGAAAATGCTGCCGATCGAGCCACCGGCGGCGGGTGACCACTTCGTCTTCCATCAGCGCGATATGAACGGCCGGGCCGCCGAAAGCCGTGAAGCCGAGGCGCGTGAAAAGCCGCGCGATTTCCTTCAAGCGCGCGGCGGCCGATGAGGCATCAGCGTGACTGGCGAGTGGGTCGGCAGTGGGATCGGGGGCGGGCGGCTCCATCTCGGCCACTTTGGCCGCCGCGCGTCGCGGACGTCAAGTGTCGCCCGCGGCGCCCGGCGAGCCGCGCCGTCAGGGAGCGGTTGGGCTGTGCTGGTGCGGGGCGCCCGTCGGCGTCGCGGCGGGGAGCGGAGCGGTCTGGGACCGCTTACTGACGGGCGCGGATCGCGGGAACCCGCGCGGCGCCCGGCGAGGCCCGATGGGGACGTCCGGCGGCGTCCAGGGCCCGATCGCGTTTTTACTTGAGGTCGTAGGCGGCCGCCTCTTCGCTGTTGCGGACGAAGAGCTTGCCGTGCGAGATGACCGGGTGATTCCAAGTCTTCCCGGCCAGCGCTTGAAAGCGGCCGACGACTTTGTGGGCGTCAGGCGTCGCCTCAACAAGGACCGCCTCGCCCGATTCGGCCATGATCAGGAGCAGGCCCTGGTTGGCGAGCAGCAGGACCTGGCCCGCGCCATACCCTTTCTGACGCCAGCGGAGCTGGCCCGTCGCCGCATCGACGCAGACGAAGGAGACCGATCCGTTCCCATCGAATCCGTAGATGTTCCCCTGGTAGACGACAGGGTCGTTGTAGTACGGCATGATCGACCGGCTCATCCAGACTTCGCGCGTGCTCCACTGGCTCCCCTCGCGCTGGATGGCGACGCGCTTGGTGCCGATGCGGAAGGCCGTCCCGATCAACATTTCGCCGTCACCCACCATCGTCGGCTGGATGGCCCGGTTGATGCCGCCGGGCACCGTAAAGGGGGCCTGGAACAGCACATCCCCGCCGAATGGGTTGACGCCCGTGATGCCGTCGGCGGTCAGATAGAGGGCGACGTCGATGCCGCCGATCCGGGAGACCTGCGGAGAGCCGTAGCCCCACCCGTCGCCGGCCGCCCAGGCCAGGGTGCCCGTGTCGGCCTTATACGCCATCAGGGATTTGCCCTTCGCGCCGGTGATCACCATCACCAGTCCGTCGGCGACGAGCGGCGACGATGTGAAGCCCCACATCGGCAAGGTTGCGCCGGATTCGGCCATCACATCGTGCGACCAGATGACGTTGCCGCTCAAGGCGTCGAGGCAGTTCAGCCGCCCGTTTGCGCCAAAGGAGTAGAGCTTCCCCTCCCAAAACGTCGGCGTGCTGCGCGGGCCAGCACCGGAGAGATTCTCGGTGAACCGCGTTTGGTCGTCGTGCGACCACGCCTCTTCGCCGGTGCTCGCCCCGTAACAGACGACCGATTCGAACGGCCCGTGCTGCTCCTGCGTGTAGGCGAGGTCGCCGATGACGCAGAACGAGCCCCATCCCGGACCGACCAGGTGCTTCCAGAGCAGCGTCGGCGGGCGCTGCGCCCAGTCGGTGCGGATCGTCTCGCCGGTGAATTGTCCGTCGCGGTTGGGGCCTCGAAAGCCGGGCCAGTCGCCGGCGGCGAGCGATGTGGAGGGGGATGCGCTGGGTTCGGTGGTCGGCTCGGTTGTTGAGCCGGAGATGGGGCCGGTCGTGGGGCCCGACGCTGGAAGGGTCGTCGCCGATGCCACGGGGCCCTGGCTCGGCGCGTGAGCCGACGCCTTGCGGCTGGCGAGGTAACGCTCCTCCGCGGTCTGGCTCCATCGGAAGGAGACGTCGGAGCCCAGGCTCCCCGTCAGCCCGTCGAAACGGAGCAGCGTGAAGACGGACCATGTCCCGACGATCAGCAGGGCCAGGCCAAGCCGCAGCGTACGCGTGCCAAGGTGGCTGCCGATCACCGTCCAGAAAACCCAGACCGTCAGGACCAGGGGCATCGCCACCAGCGTGAACCCCATCCGCATCGACTTGTCGCCGAGCCCGAACGCGATCACCCCGCCGAGGAAGAAAGCGCCCAGCCCAACCCAGCGCGTCGCCCAGGCGAGGCGGCTGGCGGCGACCCACCAGATCAGGACGGCCACGACGCCGAATATCGGCGCCCACATCCAGCTCATGACGTGGGCCATGGAGCCCGGGGCGATCCACCCCGGGATTTTCATGATGCACCACATCACCCCGACCAGGACGACCCCCGCCCAGATCCGCGGCCGCTTGCGAACGACGGGCTGTTGGCCCGAACCATATCCGAGCGAAACGTGAGTCATCGAACCTCCGAGCCAGTCAGTGAAAGGGTAGAGCCCGCCGGATGATAGGCCGCGGGCCGAGGTCGCGGAAGCGGCGGCGGTGCTTACCGGTCCTTCGTCGGCTCGGTGTGAATCAGCTCACCTTGATCTTCGAGGATCTCTCGAATCGGCTTCCCGTCGAGATCTTTCGACAGCGGCAGGCCGAGGAGGAAGCTCGCCGTCGCGAAGGTGTCTTCAGTATTGATGATCAGATTGGGATAGGTCGTCAGGTCAACATTTTTGCGAACCCCGCGGCCGTTCACGATCCAGGGGATGTGCCGCGCCCTCGCGTCATCCGGCAAGTGGGTCAGGCCGGCGCCGCCGTGGTCGGCGGTCAGGATCACGATCGTTTCATCGCGGAGCTTCGCTTCATCTACGGCCGCCAGGATCTGGGCGATGGCGGCGTCGCCCGCCTCGACCGTTTTCTCCTGCTGGGGCGTGCCCCAGCCGATGGCGTGGCCGACGTTGTCGGTGCTTGGGAGGTGGACGAACATCACCTGCGGGCGGTGCTCGCGAATGATCTCCACGGCGTGGGCGGCAACGTCGGCGTCTTCGGCCTTGGTGGAATCGGTCACCCACGGCCAGTCCAGGGTGCCGGGCTTATTGAGCGTCTCGAACTTGCTCTTGCCGGCCGCCATCGCGGTGGTGAAGCCGTGCTTGTGGGCCACCTCGAACAGCGTGGGGAAGCGGGGGTAAACCGGCTCCTTGAGGGGCAGGTCCTTGTTCCACTCGATCTCGTGCTTCCGGGGGATGACGCCGGTCAGCATGCTCGTGTGGCTGGGCAGGGTGATGGCGTGCGGCACGGTCCGCGCCCAGAAACTGAAGGTGCCGCCTCGGAACAGGGCGTGCATCGTCGGCGTGTTGGCCCGGAGCAGCATGTCCGGGCGCAGGCCATCGACGCTGATGATGAGGAGGCGCGACGTGAGCGGCTTCGCGGCCGCCGTAGGCCCGTCGTCGCGGGGCGCCGGAGCAGCGCCCGCCGGCGCGGCGGCCGGGGCGGGTTCGGCGGCCGCGACGCTTGGCTTCGCCCAGGCGAGAGTCGTGAACAGCGCCACCAGCGTCAACAGCCCGATGCGAATCGGTCGGCTCATCGTGTTCCCCGAACCAAATGCCTCGAATCTCACTGGCGGGGCGGATCGCGCCGGCCACGGTCACCATGGTATCCGAGAGTGTTCAGGTCCGATGAATGATCGATTCGCTTCGTCGCCCGCGCGGGCCGTCTTGATTGGCAGTTCCAGAGCTCCGAACCCTGGGAACGCCGACGTCCTCATCGGCTCGACGTAAAGGCCGACGAGGACGTCGGCGTTCCCAGGAAGCGTTGGGGCATTACATGCGTCGCACTCGGCGGCCTCCGCGGCCTTGGCCGCTCGATTCCGCCGCGTCAGGGGAGCGCCGGCGTAGGCCCACGCCGCTTCCCGATGGCTCGCTTCGACGAGTGCGCGGTCCCCGACGCTGAACCGCGGCGATGGCTTGTGCCGGTACAGGCTCAGCATCGCGACGAGGCGCAGGCCCGCCAGCTCCAGGAAGGAATCCATCACGGCGCCGGAGGCCGGCTCGACCCGGGGCAGCCCGGCGTGGCCGCAGACGCATTGGCTGAACAAACGCCTTTCGCCGGTCCGCGGGCATGCCCCGACCAGGACGATGCGGCCGGCGTCGGCACCGACGAGCGCGCGGAGCCCTTCGATCAGCGCGAGCATCCGCGGCTCCCGTGCGGGCCCGGCCGCGTGGACGGCCGCCGCGATGCGAATCAGCGAACGCGCGTCGTCAATGGTCAGCGGCGGGCGAGGAACGGCGCGTCGAGGGGCGTTGGCCCCGCCCTTCGTCCCCTGGCGCCGGGCCTTGGATTGTGCCGGGGGGGCTTGCTCGCCCCCGGCGACAAAACGCCCCGCGCTATCGAGCCCGGAGACCTCCGGCGACTGATCGAGCAAGACATGGTGCGCCGGGCGGCTCTTTGGAGCGGGGATGACGCCATTGATCCGCTCGGTCGGTTCAAAAACTCCACCGGTCACGATACTCGCTGCCATGAAGGCCTCCTGTTCGAGTAGGCGGTTCGATGGCGGTAGATACCAGCACCCGCGCCGCTTCACCCTTCCCCTAATCAGGGTAGTGCGGGGGTTGATGGGGATTGGGGAGGCGACCGGAAGCGCCGGAGTTGGAGCGGTCAGGCGGCGCGGCCGGCGCGGGTGTGGGCGTCCCTCTTGGCATGCCGCCCGAACGACATCGGAAGCGACCGGGGCACTCTCTGGGAACGCCGACGTCCCCGTCGGCCTTCGCGTTGAGCCGACGAGGACGTCGGCGTTCCCATCTGCACGTCCGCGAACGCGCTCAGCGCCACGATCCAGACCAATCGCCGGCCGGCGGTCGACTACCCGAAACAGGTGAGCCAGGACAGCCAAAGCAGGAGGCCGCCGCGATCAAGTGCCCGGAACGGGGGAGTGGAACGGCCGATCGCCATCACTTTTGATGACAAAGCGAGAGAGCAGCTCGCCCCGGCTGGAAGCGTCGTAGCGACGATAGAGCGCCTTGACGTAGACGTGAACGGTATGGGGGCTTAGATGGAGATGGGCCGCGACCTGCTTCTCGGAGTCGCCGGCGAGCAGTCGCTCCAGTGTCTGGCGAAGCCGGCGCGACAGCGCTTTCACGTCCGGGACGCTCATTGGCTTGGCGGAAGTGCGAGTCGGATCACCGGGCGGCCGATCGTCGGATGCGGCGGCGGCCACGGCCTGGGCAAGCAGGACCGAGCAGAGCTCCCCGAGCAGCTTGCGTTGTTTCTTGAGGTCAGGCGCGAGCGGCTTCAGGAATCGGGCCGAAACACTTGCGTGGGCAGTCTCTCGGGGCGAGCCCGGCGGTGAGGCCGGATGAGGCGAGGGCTTGTGAATCGGCGGCACGCGGCCGCGAGGGCGCCCGAACGTTGATGCCCGGTCGGATCGGTCAGGCGCACCACGCCTTGGTGTCGAACGCCGCACGCGGCACTCCCTCAGCACGACAAACGGCCGGACGTGACGGCCGCGCCAGGACGGCGGCCGCCAACGCGAAGCGAATTTCATCGAAGGGCTACACGACGCAACGCACTCCCCGCCCTGTGGTCATTCGGCATCATACGTGACGTGGCTCGAGACGCGAATCAACGGATCGTGCATTCGCGGGCGGCGCCGGCATTGAACGCGTGAACATTCTCGTCGGACAAAGGGAGCCGACGCGCGTCAAAAGCCGGCCTGACGCCTCGGCGGCCCCTGGCCCAATCTTGCCGAAGCGCGGCGCTTCGGCCGCCCGACGCCGGCCCGATCCCGCCCCACGAAACCGCCTGTGGTCGGAACCAGGAACGGAGTCACTTCGCTGTTCCGACGTCGTTAGTATTTTGCAGGGCCCCGCCGTACACTTTCGCGCCCATGGCCGAAGCAACGATCAATCCCTTGGCGCCCCCACAGGCCCTCGGCGCGCCTGGCGCCGGCGAGGCGCCCTACCTCTCGTTGGTGATCCCCGCTTACAACGAGGAAGAGAACGTCGAGGTGCTCCTGGCGCGCGTGGCGGCCGCGTTACAACAGACGGGCAAGCCTTTTGAAGTCATTATCGTTGACGACGGCAGCACCGATGCAACACCGCGGCTGCTGGCCGAAGGGATGCGCAAGTTCCCGTGGCTGCGCGTCGTCCGGATGGCGAAGAACGGCGGCCAGAGCGCGGCGTTCGAGGCCGGCTTCGCGGCCGCCCGCGGCGACATCATCGGCACCATCGACGCCGACCTGCAGAACGACCCCGAGGAAATCCCCCGCCTGCTGCCGCTGCTTGAAGGGTACGACATGGTCACCGGCTGGCGCAAGGACCGGCAGGACACCGAGTTTCGAAAGTGGCAGAGCCGCCAGGCCAACCGGATCCGCAACTGGATCAGCCAGGAGACGGTGATCGACTCGGCCAGCAGCCTCAAACTCTATCGCGCCCATGCGATCAAAGGGCTGAAGCTGTTCAATGGCGCGCACCGGTTCTTCCCGACGCTCGTCAAGATGCGGGGCTACACGGTGCGCGAAGAGCCGGTGAAGCACTCGCCCCGGTTCGCCGGGACCGCCAAGTACGGCTTCCGGAACCGGGCGCTGCGGGCGTTCATCGATCTCCTGGGGGTGCGGTGGATGAAGGAGCGATACCTCCGCTACCAGGCGACGGAAGTCCGGGCGGATGGCTGACGGCGTCCGCGCGACGCCGCCGCGTCCCGCACACTTCGGCGAGGGCTCATCTCATGCAGATTCAAGGCCATGTTATCGCGGTTTGCAGTTGGTCGCTCCAGCCCGCCGACACGAACGACCTCATCCGCCAAGTGCGGCAAGCGGGCCTCCATCACGTCCAGCTTGCGCTTGGCCCGCTCCTGGAGCTTTCGGCCGAGGATCGCCACCGGGCGAACCAGGCGCTTGTGGCGGCGGGGATCGGCATTACCGGCGGGATGATCGATTTTCACGGCGAAGACTATTCGTCGATCGACGCCATCCGCCGGACCGGCGGCTTTCTGCCCGATGCGCTCTGGCCCGATCGTCGCCAGCGGGCGGCCGCCGCGGCGCGGCTGGGTGCGACCCTGGGGATTCAATCGATCACGACCCACATCGGGTTCGTGCCGCCCCGATCGAGCCCCAGCTATCAGGCGATGCTCGGCCGGATCCAGGACGTGGCGGCCGACTTCGCGTCGGTCGGCGTGGACCTGCTCATGGAGACCGGGCAAGAACCGGCGAGCGAGCTGGCCGCGTTCCTTTCCGACCTGGGCGCCTCGAACGTCCACATCAACTTCGATCCGGCCAACATGATCCTCTACGGCGCGGGGGCGCCCATTGAGGCGATCGGCGTCGTCGGGCCGCATATTCGACACGTTCATGCCAAGGACGCCACGGCTTCGACTCAGCCGGGGAGGACGTGGGGCGCGGAAGTCGCGTTCGGGACCGGGCAGGTCGGCCCGAGCGCGTTTTCAGGGGCCCTCAAGCGGGCAGGGTATTCCGGCCCGATCGCGATCGAGCGAGAAGCGGGCACCCAGCGCATGGCCGACGTCAAAGCGGCGATCGAGGCGCTGCGAGCAATCGGCGAAGTGAGTTGAGCCGCCTGACGGCAGCATTCCCCCGCTACGGTGGAATCGCGTCAACGCGGCCGCAGGCGCCGTGGCGGATGGCACTTTGGCACCGGTCGGAGGCGACTTACAGACCGAGCTCATTCGATAGACGCGCCCGGCAGACGATGAGCAGTGCGGCCAGCCCGAAATAGAGCACCGACATCCCCAATCGGAACGGCCAGCCAACGGCGTAATACGGATGCTTCCAGCCGCCGCCCAAAAGCTCGCGCCGGACGCGGGGGACCGCATTGCTCAGGAGCCACAGCACGATCGCGATCCCGAACACGTTGATGCCGCCCGCTCTCCCGGCGTGATAGAGCTGAAGCCCTTCGTACCCCACGAGGCCCAGGATCCCCACGCCCCAGACCCACGGCGTGATGGCGGCCGTCGTGCGGCCGCCGTCGAGCGGGGGCATGGGCATCAGGTTCCACAGGTTGATAAACACGCCGTAGTAAGCAAGCATGCCCGCCAGCTCATTCCCCGTCTTCAGGAAATAGGCATAGCACCCCAGAGCCGCCACCGAGCCAAAGACCGGCCCGGCGATCCCGCTGATCGCCTCGACCTTCGCGCTGCGAAGCTCGCCCCGCAAGAAGATCACCGCCCCGAAAATCCCCAGGAAGATCGGCGCGCTCTGGGGGATGCCAAAGTACCAGTTGGCGACCACGTGCCCCATCTCATGGACAAAGATCAGAAGCACCAACCCGATCGCAAAGGACCAGCCGCCGGCCATCTGGGAGAACAAAAGGATGCTGAAGGCCATCGACCCGCCGGTCTTCAGAAGGGCGGATTGCCATGTTTCCTGCCGCGGCTCCGCCTCCCGATCCCGATAGCCAAGCTGCGCCGGCCGTTCCGATGGTACGGCTTGGCCCGACGGGACGAACTCGCCTCGAAACGCCGCCCCCTGCAACGCGTTGATCCGGCCGGAGATCTGGGCGTACTGCGCGCTCTGCGGCGGCAGGAGGCTCAGGCTCTGTGCCCAGATTCGCGCGGCGAGCATGGGGTCAACCTGCTCCAGGCGCAAGGCATCGTTCGCCAGGGACTTGAGGCGATCACGGTAGACCAGGGCATTGCACGCGGGACAGGCAAGGTCGGTCTCGTGGATCGGAGCATGGCATGCGGCGCATTCGCGCCGGCTGCGGTCGTCATCGCGCCTCCTGATCCGTCATGTTGCTCGACACCGGAGAATGGTCAGCGCGGCACGCCCACGTCCGGGCCTTGGGCCTGCTCTGGTCACGATGGATATCATTGGCGTTCACACAACATCCTATTCGGCCCACATCGGCGCCCCGGCGGTAAAAGCGGGCGGGAATTATAGCTGCGACACGTACGATCGTACGGTCTCCACAAACGTCCGCGGCGTCCACCCGAACGTTTCGGTGAACGGTCTGATATCGGCCGTGTTGTCCTCCTGGCTCATCAGCACCTGGTCCCGGTTGAATGGGAGCAGCGCCGCCGGGAGGACCGAAGCCAGCAGCTTCGCGTACCAGGCGGGGATCGCCAGGACCGGCCGTGCCCTGCCGACGACGAGGGTCGATGTCGCGCTGTGCATCTGCGGCCATGTCATTTCCTCCGGCCCGCCCAAGTCGTACGCCCGCCCGATGGTCTGCGGCCGATCGAGCGCCTCCACGAGCGCGCGGGCCACATCCCCGACGTAGATTGGCTGGAGCTTCCCGCACCCTCCGCGGCCGATCGCTCCGGCGCCGAAATACGGCATGAAAAGATACGGGGCGGCCGATCCTTTCGCCCAGCCAGCCTCCATCTTCATGAACTCACCGCGCGGGCCGTGGATCATCGACGGGCGAAGGATCGTCCACTCAAGCCCGCTCTCCGTCACGATCTGCTCGGCCTGCCATTTGGTCCGATGGTAAAGGCTCGGAGCCCCCGCCCGGGCGCCCAACGCCGACATATGGATATACCGACTCACGCCCGCTCGCCGGGCGGCTTCAACAACGCTCCGCGTCCCCGCGACGTGTACTTTTTCGAACGTGGCTCCCTTGCCACGATTTTCGAAGATGATGCCGACAAGATGAATGACGGCCGCCGCCCCTTCCATCCCTGACGCCAGCGCCACGGCGTCCGACAAGCCTCCCTTGATGACCCGAACGCGGCCGCCGCGAGCCGGCAACTCGCCTCGGTGCGACAGCGCTGCGACGTCGATCCCCCGTCCGACCAGCTCATCGATCACCGCCGAGCCGACGAAGCCGCTTCCACCCGTCACAAAGATCGGTCCGCGCATGAATGCCTTTCCCTGGTGCTGCCGCAGGCCGAGTGGCCGATATCGCCGGGCGTAGAACGGCTGATCGCGCCCCGGCGACGTCGCCCGCCGGACAGGCCGTCTGGCGAACGGCCGGCGGCGATGGCCGACCGCCGTCGATCGCCGCCCGTGCTTTGCGACAACGGACGCTGCCGAAGCGCTCGTAATCGCCGCCGGGCGGCGTACACTAGGGCCAGCACCCGGGACGAATCAACGCGGCCGCCCTGCAAACCGGTTATTACGGTCCGAACTGAAACGATGTCTTCCATCCCCGACGTCCTTCCCGCTTCGATCCCGCGGCCGCTCCGCCTGGGTACACGGGGGAGCCTGCTCGCCCGCACCCAGAGCCAACTGGTGGCGAACGTTCTGGAATCGTCGTACCCGGGGCTCGTGGTCGAGATGATGATCGTCAAGACCAGCGGCGACCGGATCACCGATCAGCCGCTGCACGCCTTTGGCGGGAAGGGGCTGTTCACCAAAGAGCTTGAGCAGGCGCTCCTGGCGGGGGAGATCGATTTCGCCGTCCACTCGTTCAAGGACGTGCCGGTCACCATGCCGCTGGTCCCGACGGAAGACCTGGTGATCGCGGCGACCCCGGTTCGCGAAGATGCCCGCGATGTCCTGGTCTCCACGACGGCGCGAACGCTAGAGGACCTGGCGCCCGGCGCCCGCGTGGGGACGGGAAGCCTCCGCCGCCGCTGTCAGATCCTGAGCAGCCGCCCCGACGTGCTGGTCGAGCCGGTCCGCGGGAACATTGATACCCGGCTTCGCAAGCTTCACGAGGGGGCGTTCGACGCGATCGTTCTCGCCTACGCCGGAGCCCGCCGGACGGGCCTCTTCGACGCCGCCGACATGGCGGTCCTCGACGCGGCCGCCATGCTCCCCGCCCCTGGCCAGGGCGCCCTCGCGTTGCAGTGCCGCCGCAATGATGATCGGACACGGACGCTGCTGGAATCGATGAACGACACCGAGTCGGCCCTTTGCGTCGCGGCCGAACGGGGCCTGGTCCGACTGCTCAACGGCGACTGCCATTCACCAATTGCCGCTTACGCCGAGGTCATCCCCGCCGGCGCAGGCGCCGACGCTCCAGATGCCGAGCCCCCTTCATCGCGCACGATTGGCGCGATTCGCCTCTACGCGGCCGTCGGCGCCCGCGACGGCGATCCGCCGGTGATCCGGAGCGTCCGGACTGCGGCAAGCGCTGACCCGGACGCCGTCGCCCGGCTGGTGTTAGAGGATCTCCAGGCCCAGGGAGTGGCCGAGCTGCTTAGGTAGTCGAGGTAACTCCCGAGCCGAGCGTGGATCGACTTGCGAGCGGACGGCACATCGAGTGTGCCTGCGACTTGACGCCCAGTCGTGAGGTCATCTCCGGCCAATCGCGATGTTCCCCGCTTGGAGCAGGCACACTCCGTGTGCCGTAGCGCATTTTGCTTCAGGTGCGGACGGCACACGGAGTGTGCCTGCTACTTCAAGCTCCAGCCGTGAGGTCATTTCCGGCCAATCGCCGTGCTCGCCTTTTGCGGCAGGCACACTCCGTGTGCCGTAGCGAATTTTGCTTCAGCAGCGGACGGCAACATACAGTGTGCCTTCGACCTAATGCTCCGCGCCGGACACCATCTCGGTCGCGGTTTCCATTCCGGCCGCCACTTCGGCCGGAAGGATCCCCTTTTTAACGTAGATCGGGCGGACGATCGTCCGCAGGGCAGGGAGTCGTGTCATGAAGGCGCCGGCGGACAGGATGACGATGATGCCCGCGCCCAGGACGGTATGGGCCGCCCCCGCGAGGGGGTCGCCGGCGCGGCCGCCCAGCCGTGAGGCGGCCGCCCCGGCGAAGAGGCTACCGAACGGCGTCATGCCGATGAACGCCATCGAGAAAAAGCTCATCACTCGCCCGCGCTTGTCATCGTCAACGAGGGTTTGGATCACGGTGTTGGCCGAAGCGAAGAAGATCATGCCCGCTCCGCCGGCGATCGGGACAATCAGCAGGGAGATCGCGACATGGCGTGAGAACGAGAAGGCCACGAGTGCCGCCCCGAGCGCGACGCCGGCGGCCGCGATAATGTTCCCCAGGCCGACGACCGACCGCCTGCCGGCGAGGTAAAACGCGCCGACCAGCGCGCCCAGGCCGGCCGCTCCGCTAAGGAAGCCCAGGAGCTGGCTGCTGTGCGCCGGCCCGGCGAAAGAGTCGGCGAAGATCGGCATGAGCGTCGTAAACGCCGGCATCCCACTGAGGCTGATCAGCCCCATCACGATCAGCAGCGCGCGGATGGGGGCGAAGTTCCAGGTGTATGCCAGGCCCTCGCGCAGCTCGTACATCACGCTTCCGGCCCGCCGCCGCGGCCGCGAGACGACGTTCATCCTCAGCAGCGCGGCGATGACGGCGACATAGCTGATCGCGTCCAGCGTGAAGCACCATCCCGCCCCCACCCAGTAGATCAGCATCCCCGCGGCCGCCGGGCCGACCAGGCGTGCGCCGTGGACCATTGTCGAGTTCAGGGCGATCGCGTTGGCCAGATCGGCGCGATCGGTCACCATCTCGACGAGGAACGCCTGGCGGCCCGGCATGTCAAAGGCGTTGATCAGGCCCTGAACGAGGTTCAGCCCCAGAATCCCGGGGATGATTACGCCCGGCGCGTCGCCGAAGCGAAAGGCGAGGATCGCCAGCCCGGCAGATTGCAGCAGCGCCAGCGCCTGCGTCAAGACGAGGAGTCGCTGGCGGTTGAGCCGATCGACCCAGACTCCGGCGAATGGGGAGAGGGCGAACATCGGGATCTGCGACGCAAAGCCGGCCGCCCCGAGAAGCCAGGCGCTGTGGGTCAGATGGTAGATGAGCCACCCGGTCGCCACCTGGGTCAGGAACGTCCCTACCAGCGAGACGATCTGCCCCGCGAAGAACAACCGGTAGTTCGGATGTCGAAACGCGCGAAGCAGCAGTGTCACCCGCGAGGGCTCCGGCTGGCCGTTGGGGTGCGAGGGCGCGGGCGGGCGGTCGGACATAATGCGGCCGGGGAACTAGCGAACGAAGTAGACCTTCACGTACGAATAGATAAGTGAGAAGAGGGCGACGATTACGCTGGCCCAGAGCGTGATTTTCAGGATGCGGATGCGATTAGCGATCTCCTTGTCGCGCCACTCGGCGAGGCGGCGGTCGATCTCGTCGAGCTTGCGATCGATTCGGGCCTCGATCTCGTCGAGCTTCTGGTTGACGTAGCTGTCGGCGCTTTTCTTCAGGCGGTTGGTGATCCCGCCCAGGAGCCCGGCCTCTTCGATTTCCTTCTTGATGCTGTTCGGCTCCGAGCCGCTGCCGGGAAGGTCCCCCTGGGGCAGGAACTTATAGTCGGTGGCGCTTTCGTCTTCGCCGACGATGCGGGCAACCGCCGTCGCGATAAAGGATCGCCGCTTGCGACTGAGGCGGGCGAACAGACCTTCCTGCTTCTTGAGCTTTTTGATCAGGATCGGCACGGGGTTGACGTCCAGCGCCTCGATCCCCCGCATCCGCGCCAGCACGATCAGGCCCCGGTGCGAGAGGCCGTCGAAGCGCATGGTTCGAACGCGGGCGATCTCTGTGGCGATCTGCTCTTTGGACGCGTTGCGGGTGACCGGCCGCCGACCCCAGCGGATGACGTCAAGCATCGCGTCCCGATCGAGCCCGGCGATCAAGTGTCGGCGGTCGTGGATCGCGGCGACCAGCGCCGGGCGGTCCTTATACCGCGTGGGGTCGATGCCGAACTCTTCGGCCAGGTGCTCCAGCTCGTCGCGCGGCAGGTCGGCGAGCTGCCGGGTAGGGGAGGCCGTACTCGACGTGGCGCGGGGCTCGGCCGAGGGGCGTTCGGCGGCGGATGCCGAAGCCCCGGCGGAGGCCGGAGCAGCCCCGGGAGAGCCCGGCGCAGCCGCGGGAGAGCCCGGCGCAGCCGCGGAAGGAGAAGGATGGACCGTGGCCAGCGCCGTCACGCCGGGCAACAGCTTGACCTCCGCCGACGTCGCGCCGTCGCGATCGGTTCGATTCGATGGGCTATCCGCCATGCCGGATCTTCTCGCCGATGTCGTAGATGAGGTAGTGGGCGTGCCAGATAATCAGGAAGACGACGCACAGAAGCAGGCAGATGATCACATCTCCCCAGAACGCCCGGACCCTCAATCGCAACCCATGCACTACCAGGTAACGCCGCGCGAGCGAGAGGTATCGATCCCCGCCGGCAAGCATGTCATACCAGCTCCGCGCCGACTGAAGCGTGACCACGGTCGCGTAGACCGTCACGATCGTCCCTAGGAGATAGCGGAAAAAGTTGAAGAAGTCGATGTCGGGCATGAGCGGACTGGGTGCGACTTGCGGCGGCCGCCTCGGCTAGGCCTGTCTCTGCCGGGCTCCGCGCCCGCGCGTCCGGCGGCCGCACCTTCCGCGCCGCCCGGCAAGCGGCTTACGCTTCCTCGACTTCCTCGTGATCGGCGACTTTGCCGCCAAACAGGAGCGTGCCAATCCGGACCAGTGTGGCGCCTTCGGTGATCGCCAGCTCAAAATCGTCGCTCATCCCCATGCTGTAGATGTTTGAGGTTGGCGCCGCCGATCTTGTGCCATTTCATTTCTTCGAAGATTTCGCGGGTTCGGCTGAAGACCTGGCGCACTTCGGCCTCGGCCCCGTCATGGGGCGCCATCGTCATCAGGCCCATGAGCTGGAGGTTGGGCATCGAGTCGATCTGCTCGGCGAGGTGCACAGCGGCACCCACCGCGACGCCGAACTTCTGCTTTTCCTCGCTCGCGTTCACCTGCATCAGGAGGGGCACGCGCTTGTTCTGCTTCAGCGCCTGGGCGTCCAGTTCCTCCGCCAGGCGCAGGCTGTCCACGCTGTGCACCATGCTCACCAGGGGCAGCACCTGTTTGATCTTATTTCGCTGCAAGTGGCCGATCATGTGCCACCGGAGCCGCGTCGGAGCGGCCCCGTCCCCGTGGGCCTGGCGACGCATGAAGAACTCGTTCATCTGTGCCGACCGCTGGGTGAGGACCTGAACGCGGCTCTCGCCGAGGTCGCTGACGCCCAATTGCAGGATTTCCCGGATCTGTTCCGGGGCGGCCGTCTTCGTCACCGCGATCACCGTCACTTCGGACGGGTCGCGTTTGGCCTTCGCGCAGGCAGCGGCGATCCGTTCCTTCACCTGGTCCAACTTTTCGGCGAGCGGCGATCGTTTTGCCACGCGGGCTCCTTAAGGTCTGCGACCTGCGGCTCGGAGGGGCGTCCATCCGGCAAGCGCCGGTCGGAGGCAATCACGGAGTCGGTCAGGGACGCATCGCGAATCGGTCTCCGTACCGCCACCCGACCGGCCACGCCCGACGAACAGGCACAAGCACAACGCATCGAGCAAAGGCCGGCTTCCCGGAAGGGGGGCATTATAGGGGTTAAACCGGGCAAGGTGTAGCGGACGCGAAGAAGGCCGCCTGAATCGAGGATCCCTCGACGACTAAGGAACGGGAACTGCGACTCTTGACAAATCGTCGCCGAGTGTCACAATCTCCCCCCTTTCCACGCCCGGAAGAGCGCTTCGCCCGGCACCCCCGGCTTGGAGCGGAGTGAGAGGTCAGGAGCTACCATGTACGCGATCATTGAAGAAGGCGGCCATCAGATCAAGGTGACGGCCGGCGACACCATTAACATCGACCGAGTTGTGGCCGACGATGCCACGTCGATCACGCTCGACCGCGTCTTGCTGGTCGGCGGCGAAGGGGAGCCGAAGATCGGCCAGCCCACCGTCGCGGGCGCAACGATCACCGCCGAAGTCCTCGGCGAAGTGAAGGGCCCGAAGATCGACATCTTCAAGTACAAGCGCCGCAAGGGCTACCGTCGTCGCGCCGGCCATCGCCAGGGGTACACGGCGGTGAAGATCACCGCGATCAACGTCTGAGCAGCTCCGGCACGTAAAATTTCAAACAGGCGGACGACTCCAGCGCGTGGCGCGAATGAATCGTCCGCCTGTGTCTATTTGCAAGCGACGTTCACCTCTGGTGGGCCGCTACATCTGAATCAGCGGGTGCGCTTCGCGAATCGAAGTGCCGCCCTCACCGGCGGTCTTGCCGACGACGCAAAAGGCCCGCCGGTGAGGGCGCCAGCGGCACTTTGGATGGCATCACCGCGCACCCGCAATCTTGCCGGGAACGGACCCCTAGACGTAGCAGGCACACTCCGTGTGTCGTAGCTTTTCCGCGCCGCCGCCTCAAGCTGAGAGCGCATGGCACACGGAGTGTGACTGCTACGAGGCCGAGTCGAAAGGAGGGACGTGCGGCGCTATTCGGCCTTGTGGGCGGGTGGGGCGCCAGGGTCATTTGCGCCGACGATATAGATTGTGTTCTTTCCGCACTTCTTGGCGCCATACATGAGGCGCTCATCCGCTTCGCGGATCAGGCTTGTCGCGTCGGCCGCCTCGTAAGGGAAGACCGCCAGGCCGGCGCTGACGCCCAGAACGCCTTTACCTGTTTGGCCCAGCACGGGGAAGGCCTCGGTGGCGATAAGCTTCTTGAACCGCTCGAAAATCTGGAGCGGCGTCTGCGGCGGGCGGTAGGGGACGCCGGGGCGCGGCTCACGCGGCTGGCGAGGGCCTTCCTTGTCCCAGAAAACGACCGCGAATTCGTCCCCGCCGATGCGGGCGACCAAGTCGTGCTCGCGGGTGCAGCGCTTCATCAGGGCGGCCGTCTGGCGGAGGATCTCATCGCCGACGCCGTGGCCGAACTGATCGTTATATTTCTTAAAATCGTCGATGTCGAACAGCAGCAGCGTCACCGGGAAATGAACCTGGCGGGCTCGTTCCACAATTCGCGCCAGGAAATGTCGGAAATAGCGCGCGTTGTAGAGGCCGGTCAGCTCGTCGGTGATCGCGAGTTTTTGGAGCCGGTTGTGACGGTCCTGCAGGGCGGCCGCCTTGCCGACACGCTGGGACACCTGCGTCAGCAGCGCCTCGGCATACGCCTGATCTTCGTTGACGCCCACCAGCAAGTGGACCGTGCAGCCGCCGTCGCTCATCGGGTCATTCTGCGGCGGGGCCTCCACGGTCAGCAACCGCTGGCCCGGCTGGGCAACGGGGGCGGCCGTTTTCCCGCTGGTACAGAACAGTTGCAGGCCGGGGCCGACCTGGGCGTTGACCTGCCGCAGAGCGGCCGCGATCGAATCATGCGGGTGCTGGAGCAGGGCATCGAGAAAAATGTCGGCCAGGCTCAAGCCGTCGATAGAGCCGCCGGCCGACCCGCTTGGCCGGCCGCCACCGCCTGCGATCGCGGTTTCGGCCCCGCCGGAGTCGGTGGCATAGCCGGCCAACCGCATCGGCGGGCGGGAAAAGATCTGCTGCACCTCGGGCACGCTGGCCGGCGTGACCAGGTAATCGTCACAGCCGAAACGGAGCATTTTGCGAGTCAGCGGCTTGAGCGTCGAGTGGCCAAAGAGAACGACGCGGCCGTTGCCGGTGAGCTGGCGGAGCGTTCGAACGGCGGCCTCGGGCCGGCGCTCGATCGGCTCGGCCGACGCGAGAACCGTCGTATAAGGCCCGTTGCACAGTTCGGCGATCCCGTCGAACACGGTGGCGACACACGTTAACTGGACGCCCGGGGCCGCCTGCGCAAGCGCGGATTGCATCTCGCGGCCGGTGTCGCCGATGAGCAGGACGCGTTCGGATGCAAGCTTTTGCATTTTTTCGAGACCAATGGGATCGACACGTCAGCGCCGCGCGGGGGATCCGGTCAGCCGTCCTGCGCGTACGGCGGAGACGGATGCTCGTGGAGAAGCGCCCGCAGCTCATCGGCGGTGAGGACAGGCTCAGAAATAAAGCCGTCTTCATCATGCTCGTCATGATCGAAGTAGCCGGCGTGCGCATCGCGGCCCCGGCCGTTGAGGGGAGCCGATGGGGCAGCGGTCGCCGCCACGGCGGCCGCGGTCGCCAGCCCTTCGGTTTCGGGGGGTGGCCCGGGAGGCAGTAACGGTCGATTCCCCGATCGCGGCCGGGCGGGCTCGTCCGCTCTGGGCCCTTGGCCGCCGGCCCGATCCGACGCGGCATGCGGGGTCGAACGCCCATCAGTGGGGCGTTCCGACGGGCGGGCGCCCCGATCCCCATTTTGCGATGACGCGTGCGATTCGGGCGCCGGGCGCGAACTGCCGGCGGGTTGGGCGGCCGCGGCAGGTTGCGGGGCTGGCGGAGCCCCCAGACGATGCAGCCCGTCATCCGTCAGAAGACCATCGGCGCCGAACGACAGCGCATCCGCCAGCGCCGCGGCGCGTCCGTCGAGATCGGTCAACCAGATCTCAACTCTTGGGAAGCGGCCTTTGAGCGCGCGAATCAGCACCAACTCTTCCCGATAGATGCTTTGCAGGCTGATCACCAAGGATTGATAATCCGCCGGCCGGCGGCAGATCTCGGCGGTCGCGGCGTAAGGGTCTTCAACGCCTTCGCACTCGAAGCCGATGCCTTTCAGCGTTTCGACGACGGGACCGCGGCAAGCGGTGCTGCCGACGACCAGCGCCCTGCCTCGCGAGCGCGTCACTGGAAGGCTGACACTGGACATTCCACCATCCGTTCGGCGAACGACGCGGACGCAGCCGCGGCTGTCCGCTGCGGTTCCCCCGCATCCCCGCGGGTATCATTACATAAACGCTGTCAACGGTCCTATTAATCTTATCCCGCAAACGACCTGATGCAATTTCATTCGCCCCGATTGGCCGTACAGAATCGGAGGCTCGTGCGGCCGGGTCGGCTCGTCACGACTCTAACGAGGCAACGGGGCCGGGCACCTCGAACGCCGACAAACCGTCGCACGCCGACCGGACGCGATCGTGCATCGCTTGGCGGCGTCGAACGCCGGCGATCCGCCGGGGAACCCGCGCTCTCGGTCGCCTTGACAGTCTTCGCCGCAACCTCTAAGGTTTTTTGAGTTAAATAACGCCTCGACAGACAGCCAGCACGACCCCCTTTGCCTACCGGCCTCGTGGGCCCGCCTGGACGTGGCGAAACGTGCGTCCCGCTACCGCCCGCCAGGGCGGTTCGGCCGGGCCTTCGGCTGTCATGGAACAAACCAGCGCAAGTCGATTTCTACCAGATTGGGAGCGAGTCATGACCTTGAAGGTTGGCATTAACGGTTTCGGTCGGATCGGTCGTCTGTTCTTCCGGGCCGGCATCAAGAACCCGAACATCGAGTTCGTCGGCATCAACGATCTGGTCCCCCCGGACAACCTCGCCTACCTGCTGAAGCACGACTCAACCCACGGCCGCTTCAATGGCTCGGTGGAGGCGCGGGAGGATGGCATTGTGGTGGATGGCAAGTTCGTGCCGACCGTCTCCATCCGCAACCCGGCCGAGCTCCCCTGGGGCAAGAACAAGGTCGATTACGTGATCGAATCGACCGGCCTTTTCACTGACTTCGCCGGCGCCGAGAACCACATCAAGGCGGGTGCCAAGCGCGTCATCATTTCGGCCCCGACCAAAGACCCGGAAAAAGTCCCGACGCTGCTCGTCGGCGTCAACCACACCAGCTTTGACCCGGCCAAGCACTTGGTCGTCTCCAACGCCTCGTGTACGACGAACTGCCTGGCGCCGGTCGCGATGGTGATCGACCAGAGCTTCGGGCTGGCTGAAGGGTTGATGACGACCATCCACGCGACGACCGCAACCCAACCGACGGTTGACGGCCCGAGCAAGAAGGATTGGCGCGGCGGCGCGGCGCGGGCCAGAACATCATCCCGGCCGCTACCGGCGCCGCCAAGGCGGTGACTCTGGTCCTCCCGCAGCTCAAGGGCAAGCTGACCGGCATGGCCTTCCGCGTGCCGACGCCGGACGTCTCGGTCGTTGACCTGACATTCAAGACGGCGAAGAGCACGAGCCTGAAGGAGATCAACGCCGCGATGAAGTCGGCATCCGAAGGCGCGCTGGAGGGGATCCTCGGCTACACCGACGAAGAGGTCGTCTCCACCGATTTCCTCGGCGACCCCCGTTCGAGCATCTTCGATGCCGGAGCGGGCATGGAGCTCAACGCCAACTTCTTCAAGGTCGTCGCCTGGTACGACAACGAGTGGGGCTATTCGAATCGCGTGGTTGACCTCGCCCTGGCGATGGCGAAGAAAGACGGCCTGATCTGATAATCGGGGCAGGCGATGTGCGATTGAAGCAATCCGGCAGGCGTTTCTGCCGGCGGCCGCTCGACCAAGCGAATGGAGACCGTCCGCGGCCCTGCCTCGGCCTTATCGGCCGTGGACGGGGTCGCAGCCGGTCTGTGTATTTGCCAGCGCGGCGGAGACGCGACGACCGGGCCGGGCAGGGCGGCCGGCAGGATCGTTATCTTTGCGCGATTTGCGCGTTGGAGCGGGGTCGGGCGGAGCGCGTTGCGGCTGAAAGGGCGCGTCAAGGCAGCCGATGGAAAGGCCGTGGAGCCAGTTGGGCGAGGTTTCCGCGCGGGCGCATTGAAGGTTGGGGGGAAATTTCCTAAACTTCGGAACCAACAACGCTGGAACGGACCGAGTCAAAGGCCCAACCGTCGTCGTCAGCCGATTTGTCCTTTCCCGCAGCGGGTTTAACCAGCGCATTTACGCGGAGTACACGAATGGCCGTAGCCAACGAAGTGGAGCGGAAATCCGCCGGTCGAGTACCGCCGGCCGCCGCGGGCGGCCCGCAGGCCCACGCCAACGGCAACGGCCAGACGCATGTCGGCGGTGAAGTCGAACGCGACCGCCTCCGGACGATGATGCTCATCCGCCGCTTCGAGGAAAAAACATTCCAGGAGTACAGCAAGCCGGGCCAAAAGATCGGGGGCTTTTGCCATCTCTACAGCGGGCAGGAAGCGATCGCGGTCGGGATCGCGTCGATGTTCCGAAAGGGCGTTGACGCCCTGATCAACGGGTATCGGTGCCACGGGCACAGCCTCGCGCTGGGCATGGACCCGCGGGCCGCGATGGCCGAGCTGTTCGGCAAGGCGACGGGCTGCTCGAAGGGGAAGGGCGGCTCGATGCACTTCTTCGACGCCGAAGTCGGCAACATGGGCGGGCACGGCATCGTTGGCGGGCATGTCCCGCTGGGGCTCGGCCTCGCCTTCGCACAGTGGTACAAGAAGACCGGCGGGGTCACCTTCTGCCTCTTTGGCGACGGCGCGATCAACCAGGGGACGCACAACGAAACGCTGAACATGGCCAGCCTCCTGAAAGTGCCGGCGCTGTTCATCGTCGAGAACAACGGCGTGGCCATGGGGACGCAGGTCGAGCGGGCCAGCGCCGCAAAGGACCTCGCCGAGCGCGGCTCGGGCTACAACATGCCGCACTACCACGTTGACGGGAACGACGTGGACACTGTCATCGCCGAATTCGGCAAGGCGGTTGACCGGGCGCGCAAGGGGGACGGGCCGACTTACATCGTCGCCGACACGTATCGCTTCCGCGGCCACTCCATGTCCGACGCCATGGCCTACCGTACCAAGGACGAGATGGAGCGGGCCAAGCTCCGCGACCCGATCGCGCTGTACGAAGTCCGTCTCCGCGAGAAGGGGATGTTGACCGACGCGCAGGTCGAATCGATGCAATCCGAAGTGAACGAGCGGATCGACGAGGCCGTCCGGCTGGCCGACGCCGACCCCCACCCGCCGCTGGAAGACCGCTTCAACGACATCCTTGCCGAAACCTACCCTTACCTCCCCAAGTAAGGGCGACTTCCTCAATTCCGGGCGGTGGACCGCTTGTGCGGCGATGCCCGGCGTCGCACGAGGGCCGTTCGAGCGACGCAGGCATGTGCGCTGCGCGACCCCCCGGCGTCCGACCCCGGCGCCACGACTGTCTAAGGAGAGGGCGGCCCCACGGCCCCCGCGTCAAAACGATGGCCGTCATACAACTCCGTGAAGCCCTTCGCGCCGCGATGACCGAGGAGATGGAGCGCGACGAGAACGTCTTCCTCATGGGCGAAGAGGTCGCCGAGTACAACGGCGCGTACAAAGTCTCCAAGGGCATGCTCGAAAAATTCGGGCCGCGCCGCATCTTCGACACCCCGATCAGCGAAGCGGCTTTCTCCGGCCTGGGCGTCGCCGCCGCCACCATGGGCCTGCGGCCGATCATCGAGTACATGAGCTGGTCCTTCACCTGGGTCTGCATCGATCAGCTCATCAACAACGCCGCCAACGTCCGCTACATGTCGGGCGGCCAGTTCAAAGTCCCCGTGGTCTTCCGGGGCGGCAACGGGATCGCCCATCAGCTTGGCGCGACGCACAGCCACCGCATGGAATCGGTTTACGCCCGCGTTCCGGGGTTGATCGTCGTGGCCCCGTCAACGCCGGCGCAGGCAAAGGGGCTGCTCAAGAGCAGCATCCGCTGCGACGACCCGGTCATCTTCCTGGAGTCGGAGAAGATGCTCAACGACACCGGCGAGGTGCCGGATAGCGCGGACTTCGTGCTCCCGCTGGGCGTGGCCGAGATTGAACGAGCCGGCGCGGACGTGACGATCGTCAGCTACGGCCGCCCGCTGCAGCGGGTGGTCCGCTCCGCCGTGCAGGCCCTTGTGAACGACCACGCGATCGACGTCGAGCTGATCGACCTGCGGACCCTTCGTCCGCTGGACGTGAAGACGATCGTCGAATCGGTGAAGAAGACGAACCGCCTGGTGATCGTCGATGAGGACTGGGGCTATTGCGGCATGGGGTCGGGCATTCTTTATAAGCTCCAGAAGCCTCTGTTCGACTACCTCGACGCGCCGATCGAGTACGTCCACAGCGACGAGATCCCCGTCCCGTTCAACCACTTCATGGAAGAGACGATGATGCCCAGCGTGGATCAGATCGTCGCCGCCGTAAAAGGCGTCTGTTACCGCTAAAGAACGCTCAGCTAAGGCGCGTTCAACTTGTTGCTGACGATTCGCCGGTTCCGCTTTCAAAGACCTGGAGCCCCTGTCATGCCTTTCGAGATTTCGATGCCCCAGTTGAGCGACACCATGACCGAGGGGACGGTCGCGAAGTGGCTCAAGAAGGAAGGCGACAAGGTCAAAGCCGGCGAGATCATCGCGGAGATCGAAACCGACAAAGCCGTGATGGAGATGGAATCGTTCGAGTCGGGCACACTCGCGCATATCGCGGTCGCCGACGCGGGCAAGGCGCCGGTCGGGGCGGTGATCGGCGTCCTGGCGATCGGGTCGGAGAGCCCGTCCGACGTGAAGAAGAAATACGCGGGCGGCAAGGGCGCCGCGGCGCCGGCCGCCGCGCCCGCGGCGAGCGTGGCGGCCGCGCCGTCGCCCGCCCCGGCAGCGCGGCCGCCCGCGCCGATCACCAACCTTGCCAGTGGCGGCACCCTGATCGCCGCCAGCACCGGCGAGATTCACGAGCGAGCCGATGTCGGCCATGGGGCGACGCGCGAGCGGCCGACGGCCGTCCCGCCCCTGCCTTCAGCGCGCGGTAACGGCAACGGGCATGGGGGTCGGATCTTCGCCTCCCCGCTGGCGCGTCGGATCGCGGCCGATAAGGGGATCGACCTGTCGCAGATCGCCGGCAGCGGCCCGGGCGGCCGTGTCGTGCAGAAAGACGTCTACGCCTTTGCCGAGCGCCCGGCCGCCAAGGAAGCGCCGGCCGCCGCCGCCGCCAAGCCCGACCCCGCCGCACTTGCCGCCCGCGTCGCCCGGGGCCAGACCGAGGTCGTTCCGCTCACAAAGATGCGCGCGGCGATCGCCTCCGCGCTGCAACGCTCCAAGCAGAATATCCCGCACTTCTACGTGACGATGGACGTGGACGTCGAAGAGGTTTCGAACCTCCGCGCCCGCCTGAACAAGCAGCTTGAGCCGCAGGGCGTCAAGCTCTCGCTGAACGACTTTGTCTCCAAGGCTGTCGCGGCCGCGCTGCTCAAGCACCCGGCGGTCAACGCCCATTACACCGGCGATTCGATCACCCGCTTTGGCGATGTCCACCTCGGCGTCGCCGTCGCCATTCCTGACGGGCTCATCGTTCCTGTCATCAAGGGCGCCGACCAGATGGGGCTGAAAGAACTTCAGCAGCGAACGGCGGAGCTGGCGAAGAAAGCGAAGGCTCAGAAGCTCAAAGGGGAGGAGATGAAGGGGGCCACCTTCACGATCAGCAACCTGGGGATGTTCGGCGTGAAGGAGTTCAGCGCGATCATCAACCCACCGGAAGTCGGCATCCTCGCCGTCTCCGCGGCCGAGAAGCGGCCCGTGGTGAAGGGGGACCAGATCGTCGCCCGCACCGTCATGAGCCTCACCCTTTCGGTCGATCACCGCGCCGTTGACGGCGCGACGGCCGCCGAATTCCTGCGCACCGTGAAGGGCCTCCTCGAAGAGCCTGGGATGATGCTGGTCTGATCCTCCGGGATCGCAAGCACACCTTCGATCGCGATTCTCGACGATCGCCACCGAAGCGGGTTGGCCCTTCGCGGCCAAGAAAACCTATCGTTTTCTTGCTTGAGCCCTCCTTGACGGCCCCGATCACCCCGAATACGCTTCTCCGCGGCAGGTAGATTTCACCTCACGCGAGGCGGGGGGCCTTTCCGGGGACACTTGTTAGGAGTTTTCTATGGGGCTTTCAATGCGGCCGATCGCGTCGATTGTACTGCTTGTCGGCCTTTCGCTGCCGGCGCCCGCCGGCGTTGCGCGGGGCGTGGTCGTCGTGGGGGATAAGCCGACGCTTGAGTTCCAGGCGGCCGACGGGTCGCAAGTGAGCCTCGAGCGCCTGAAGGGGAAAATTGTCATCGTCGATTTCTGGGCGACCTGGTGCGGGCCGTGCATGGCGGAGGCGGGGCACATGGTCGAACTGAATGAAAAGCACGCCGCCGAAGGGGTGCAACTGATCGGGATCAGCCTGGACGAGGACAAATCCGCGATGGTCGCCACGGCGAAGGAAAAGGGCTTCACGTGGCCCCAGGTACTTTGACGGCCGCGGGTGGAGCAATAAGTACGCGGCCGCCTGGGGCGTGAAGGGGATCCCCTCGACGTTCATCATCGGGCCGGAGGGGACTGTTCTTTGGAACAACCACCCTTCCCTGATCGACGACGCGCTGGCGAAGGTGCTGAAGGAGCACCCGCCGCAGCTTGTTGACCCAAAGCTGCTCGCCGAGGCCAGAACCAGCCTGGGCGCCGCCCGAGAGGCGCTGGCCGCGGGGAACACCAAGGCGGCGTTGTCGGCGATGGCAAAGGTGCCCGCCGACGCGAAAAAGGATAAGGCCTTTGCGGCCGACGCCGACGCCGTGCGCGCCGACCTTGAAAAGGCCGGGGACCAGATGCTGGCCGAGGTGGCTCCGCTCATCCAATCGAAGCAGTACCTGCCCGCGGTGACGCGGCTGAAGGAGCTGGCCGCGGCGCTGACAGGGTCGCCCGCCGGGGAGAAGGCGACGCACCAGCTCGGTGATCTGGTGGGCAAGCCCGAGGTGAAGGCCGCCGTGGCCAAGGCCGCGCGGGAGGAGCAGTCGCGGGCGATGCTGGAGTCGGCGCAGGCGCTCAAGACGGCGAAGAAGGACGATCAGGCTTACCCCAAGTTCAAGACGCTCTCGACCGATTTTGCCGACACGGCCTCCGGGGCGGCGGCCGCCACGGTGGTGAAGGCGTATGAATCCGACGCCGGATTCATTAAGCGGTTTTCGGAATCGAACGCCTCGGCCAAGGCAACTTCACTGCTGAAGGTCGCGCAGAGCTACGCCGGCGCCGGCCGAGCGGACCTGGCCCGGGCGAAGTACAAGGCCGTGATCGAACAATTCCCGGGGACCAGCTACGCCGACCAGGCGAAGAAAGCGATCGCGGCGCTGCCCGAGTGACGAACGGAGGGGCGCCGATGGCCCACCAAATTTGGCCACCGCCGTAGGGATCGCGCTGCGGTCCGTACATCGACCGTTGTCCTGCGCGGGAGCTTTGCTCGGTCCGATCCCAACGCCCCTGTGACGGATTGCAGGCCGATCTGCTAAGGTCGCGAGCCGCGCGCGTGAGGAGGTGTGCAGTCGCCGAACGAGCGACTGATCTCTTCAACGGGCGGTTGACGCCCGCCTGCGGCGGGCCCCGCTTCCTGATGGCGCGGCTCGTGGATGCCCGTCCCTTCAACGCCCATGGTCCGCTTCTCCATCGGGAGACGCATTGCTTGCGCTTCGACCGTTGCTCCGGACGGTCAACTCCCTAGAATCTCCCCGCCGCCGTCCACAAGCCTTACGGAGATGCCAAGACCATGCCCGCACAGATCACCATGCCCCAGCAGAGCGACACCATGACCGAAGGCACGGTCGTCAAATGGCTGAAGAGAGAAGGGGACAAGATCAAAGCGGGCGAGATCATCGCGGAGATCGAGACCGACAAAGCGGTGATGGAGATGGAGTCGTTCGACGCAGGGACCCTGGCGCATATCGCCGTGGCGGAAGGGGGAAAGGTTCCGGTCGGGGCGGTCCTGGGGCTGATCGCGACGGGGGCCGAGAAGCCGGAAGATATCAAGCGGAGCGCCGGCTCGGCCGCCGCGCCCAACCCCGCGCCGGCCGCCGCCGCTGCGCCGGCAAAGGCAGGCGCAACGCCGGCGGCCCCTCCGGCCAGCGATAAGCCGGCCGCGGCACCGGCGATGGCCGTTCCAGCGCCCGCTTCGGCGATAACGCCCGCTTCGGCGCCGGCGTTTAAGAGCACGCCGGGGAAGTACGAATACGACATCCTGGTGATCGGCGGCGGGCCGGCGGGGTACGCGGCCGCCATCCGGGCGGGGCAGCTTAAGAAGAAAGTCCTCTGCGTCGAGAAGGAGAACCTCGGCGGGACATGCCTGAACTGGGGCTGTATTCCCACCAAGGCGCTGCTGGACGACGGCGCGTTCATTCGAAAACTGCGCACCGAGGCCGACAAGCACGGCGTGTCGTTCGACAACCTCAAGATCGATTTCACCAAGCTCATTCAACGCAGCCGCGGGATCGCCAATGACCTGTCCAAGGGGATTGCCTTCCTCTTCAGCAAAGCCGGCGTCAAGAGCGAGGTGGGCACGGCGCAGCTCCTGGGGCCGCATCGCGTGCGGATCGCCGGCAAGGAGGGCACAAAAGAGGTAACGGCCGATCACATCATCATCGCAACGGTGCTCGCCCGACGCCGCTGCCCGGGGTTATGTTCGACGGGAAAAAGGTGATCACCAGCCGCGAAGCGATGAACCTGCCGCAGCAGCCCAAGCGGATCGCGATCATCGGCGCGGGAGCGATCGGGTGCGAATTCGCCGACTTTTACAACGCAGTGGGGACCGAGGTCGTGATCGTCGAGATGCTCGACCACCTTCTCCCCAACGAAGACGAGGACGTTTCGCGGCTGATCGAAAAGGTCTTTGAGAAACGCGGCATCGACGTCCGCATCAAGACAAAGACCGACAAGGTGGAACTTACCGAGAAGGGGGTTCGACTCACGCTCTCCGGCGGCAAGCCGGGCACTGTCGAGGCCGACGTGGCCCTGGTCGCGATCGGGGTCACGGGGAACATTGAAGGCCTGGCCGCCCCTGAATCAAAGCTGGAGATCTTCAAGAGCCGCGTGAAGGCGACGCACGAATATCAGACCAACCTGGAGAACGTCTGGGCCGTGGGCGACTGCGTCTCCCTGCATTGGCCCGAACAGATGGCCATGGGCGGGTATCGCCACCCCGACCTCGCTCACGTCGCCCATCACGAGGCGGTGAACGTGGTGGAGCACATCGCGGGCATCTCGGATCATACGATCGACTACAAGCAGATCCCCGGATGCACCTACACCCACCCGCAGGTGGCGAGCATGGGCTACACCGAGAAAAAAGCCCGCGAGGCCGGCCGCGAGATCAAGGTTGGCAAGTTCCCCTTCAATGCCAGCGGCCGGGCGAAGGCCGCCGGCGAGACCGACGGGTTTGTGAAGCTCATCTTCGACAAGCATTACGGCGAACTGCTCGGCGTCCACATGGTCGGCGAAAGCGTCACTGAACTGCTGGCCGAGATGGTCCTGGCCCGCAAGCTGGAGGCGACCGAGGCCGAGATCATCGAGGCGATGCACCCGCACCCGACTTTCTCAGAAGCGGTCATGGAGGCGGCCGGCGTCGCCGACGGACGCTCGATCCACTTCATCGGCGCTGCGAAATCAGCGCCCTGCGCGAACGTCCGATAACGATTCAACATCGCCGCGAGTCCCTTGCCACTCGCACCTGGCGAACTCACTTCGTATGAAGCAACTGCTTTGCCTCCAATGAATTACCGAGATCGAGGCGCGCTCGTGGCCAGCTTCTTCCCTCGCCAAGTGCCGGATCTACCCCAGCTTGCGACAATTTAATACAAGAGCGCCCCGTCCCGGACGATAAGGAGGGCAGTGACGGATCGGCGGGCACCGATTCGATCGCTTTTCATTTCCCTGAGGAGAGCCATGTCATCGATCGGGAGCATCAGCGGATCGGCGCAGGGGCTGTATCAGTTCATTCAGCGGCTCAACGGCGGCTTAGGGAGCAGCGCGACTTCGGCGGCACAGGTCAACGGCAGCACGGCGGCCGCTGGACCCGCCGACCCGGATGGCGACACCTCCTCCGGCACATCCGCGACGCAGGCGTCCGGCAGGCACCATCGTGTCCACCACGGCGGCCCCGGCAAATTCTTCAAGGAAGTGAGCTCGGCGGTTTCCGACGCCCTGAACGCGGCCAAGTCGAGCGGCTCGACCGAAGACCCGAACAAGATCGTGGAAGATACGATCGCCAACCTGTTCAAAAGCGGCAAGCTGAAGGCCCCCACCAGCCAGCCTGGCGGTGCGCCTCCCAGCGCCGGCGCATCCGGCAGCAGAGGCGCCGACGGCGACCATGACGGAAGCGGCTCGACCACGACCAAGGCCGGCGGAAGCGGCGCCCAGCAGGCGTTCAGCAAGTTGCTTCAGTCGTTCGGCATCGACGGCAAGCAGTTCCGCAATGATTTTCTCGCGGCCGTTAAAGATGCCCAAGGCGGCGGCACCTCCACGACCGGCGCCGCGCTCAAAAGCCTTCCGCCCGGCTCGGTCATCGATCAGACCGCCTGATGTCACACTGGACGCGCCCGAACCAGCGATCTCCATCCAGGATATCGGCAGGATCAACCCTCACACGCCCCCAGCGCAGCCCGCTCGGGGCGTTCCGCTGCGCACAAGCCTTGCCCGCTCGGTTGCGGAGCAACGGGCACTCTGCGGACCCAAGGGCCCTAAGTTCACTCGATCGGTTGACGCGGCTTCGCCAGAGCTGGACCGCGGCCCACCGCCTGACACGGCTCTTTTTCCAGCGGTTATGAGCTGGCCGGGTCGCTCGTCGCAACGCGTTCGGGTTGCCTCTGAACGACGGCCTGAAACCGCAGGCCAACGATCGCCTGCCCGCCCGGGACCCTCTCGCAGCGGACGACGACGCATTTTACCCGGACGTCGGCCCGGCCAGGCAGGGGATGCAGAGGATCAGTTCTTCGCCTTCAGGAAGCGGTTCAGAGGCCAACAGACTGGCGCCGGTCGCGGACAGCTCCCGCACCACTTCGCTCGAACGCCCGGTTCGTCGGAGCACAAGCCCCTTGCGGCCGAGCGGCAGCCGGATCGACGCCCGCTTCTCACGAACGTGCTGTCCCGTGGCGCAGTTGCCGCAAATCTGTGCCATTAGCCGGGCGGAGAGCTCCATACCTTGAATCTCGACCGTTTCACCGACGGTGTTTCATCGATTGCCTTCGATGCGAAGCGGTTTGGCGAGCCGTCGCGATTCGACGGACGAGAGGTCGGTCGCCTCACACTGGGTTTCAGTCGGTAAACGGTTCGGTCGATGTTGATTGCCAAGGGGCATGCGCGGCGTCCACGTGGAAGAAGCGGATCAGCATGTACACCGACTCCAACGCCCCCGGGGCGCCTGAGCTGAAGCTCGACCTCGGGCTCGGCGACGGGGCCACATACCTGAACGACATTATCGAGACTCAGAATGACCTGGCGGCGGTCGAGCTTGACCCGTCCGTCATCATGCGAGTGGTGGCCGAACGGACGCAGCACCTCGCGGCGGCCGACGGCGCGGCGGTCCATCTGATGGAGGGGCCCGACCTCGTCTGCCGAGCCGGGGCCGGCATCATGGCGCCGCATGACGGCATGAAGCTGCCGATGGTCGCATCCCTGGTGGGGCTTGCGATCCGAACCGGTCGGTTTCAGTACACGCGGGACAGCGAGTGCGACCCGCGCGTGGACCGCCTGGCTACCCGCAAGATCGGGCTGCGATCGCTCGTGGCAGTGCCTCTCACCCACGTGCGCGGCGCGATCGGGGCGGTCGTCGTCGCGTCGCGACGCACGGACGCGTTCGGGCACCAGCAGATCGCGGCCGTGCGCCTCATGGCGGGCGTCGTGGTCGCGTCCTTGAGCCACGCGGCGGAACTGAACGCCAAAAAGCAGTTGCTCGCCGAGCGGACGGAGGCCCTTTCCCTGCTTCGCGCGAGCGAACAGCAATTCCGCAATCTGTTCCAGCACGCGAGCGACGCCGTGGTCGTGCACGACCTTGAAGGACGCCTCCTCGATGCCAACGCGCTGGCCTGCAAGAGCCTGGGGTATCGCTACGAGGAGCTCTTGAACCTCACGGTTCAGGACGTTGAAGCCGATTTTGAAGTCGCACAGGTGAAACGGAGATGGGCGCAGCTCAAGGCGGGCCAGCCGACCACCATCAACGGCACGCATCGCCGCCGCGATGGCAGCCTCTTCCCGGTGGAGGTACGCATTATCCTGATCGAGCACGCGGACCGTCCCGCGATCCTGGCCATCATCCGGGATGTCAGTGATCGGCGGCGGATCGAGGACGCGCTGCGCGAAAGCCAGGAGCGGTTTCGTAGTTCCTTTGAACATGCCTCGATCGGCATGGCGCTGGTCTCACTCGACGGCCGCTGGCTCCAGGTGAACCCGTCCGTCTGTCGAATCGTGGGCTACACCGAGCAGGAGCTTCTGGTCCGCGATTTCCAGTCGATCACTCACCCGGACGACCTGGGGGCCGACCTCGCGTACGTCGGCCAGCTCGTCTCCAGGCGGATCGACGAATATCAGATGGTCAAGCGATACATCCATCGGCAAGGCCACCTCGTCTGGGTCCTGTTGAGCGTATCGCTTGTGAAGAACGCGGTGGGGGAGCCGGCCTACTTCATCTCCCAGATCCAGGACATCACCAAACGACAGCAGGCGGAAGAGGCGCTTCTGGCAAGCGTTGCGGAATTTCGCGCGACGTTCGAGATGGCCGGCGTTGGAAAAGCGCAGACGGACCTGATCACCGGCCGCTTCGTCAGGGTGAACGAAAAGTTCTGTCAGATGACCGGCTATTCCGCGAGCGCCTTAACCGGCATGGATTTCATCCACCTGACGCACCCGGACGACGCGGCCGCCAGTCAAGCGTCGGCGCAACGAATGCTCCAGGGCCTCTCCACGGAAGAAACGCTGGAGAAGCGGTACATACGGCAAGACGGCCAAACCATCTGGGTAATCCTCAATGCCGCCGTCCTCAAAGACCCGGCGGGGCGGCCGGTACGCTCGATCTGCACCGTTCAAGACATCACCGAGAGAAAACATTCGGAGTGGCTTGAGCAGGATCGCCGCCGTGTGCTGGAGATGGTGGCTCTGGGCCTCCCGTTGCCCGATGTGCTGAATGGGTTGATCGACGCGTTGGAGCGGCAGGTCCCCGCGTCGCTCGGCTTCATCATGCTGCTCCATGACGGCGAAGTTTCGCTGACGGGGCCCGCCATCCCCGCGCGCTTGATGGATGCGATGCAGCCCCAGTGCCTTTCCCTGGCCGCGCGGTTGTCATCGGGCGCGTGGGCTTCGGAGAACGTCTGCGGGGCGACCCTCATCGATTCGGACGAGGTGTGGGAAGATCTGCGTCCGTTCGCGTTGGAACTGGGGGTTGGCGCGTGTTGGACGGCCGCCATTCGGTCCAATGACGGCGCGCCGCTGGGGCTTCTCAACATTTTCGTGAAGCGCCGATCCCCTCCCACCGCGGCGGAAGCCCAGACGCTCGACATGTGCGCCAAGCTGGCGACCATCTGCATCGAACATCACCACGCGACCGGGCAGTTGTCGCACCTGGTTAAGCACGACCGGCTCACCGGGCTGCCCAACCGCCTGATGTTCGAAGACCGGATCGAGCAAGCCGTCGCGATGGCCTCGCGCAGCGGCAAGCATGTGGGGCTGTTGGCGCTGGACATCGACAAGTTCAAGGCGATCAACGATTCGCTCGGGCACCAGGCTGGCGATCATCTCCTTCAGCAGTTCGCGCAGCGGCTCCAGCAACAACTCCGAAAGTCGGACACGATGGCGCGAATTGGCGGGGACGAATTCGTAGTGGTTCTCCCGGAACTGGAATCGCTCGAGGGCGCGGCGGTCGTCGCGCGAAAGCTGATCGACTCCCTCCAGGCGCCGTTCGAGTGCGGGGAGAACATCATTCCCGCGAGCACCAGCATCGGCTTGGCGATCTACCCCGCGGACGGCGATGACGCGCTATCGCTCATGAAGCGGGCTGACGCCGCGCTGTATCGCGCGAAGAGGAACGGGCGTAACGCCTTCTCGGTTTGAGCGGCGCACGGCGCGCCGTTCCGATTTTCTCCACGGGGCCACGTTCTCTGATCTAAGATGCCGTTATGGCGGATGTCCAGGCGGAGTCGTCGTACGGGGTTCAGGCCCCCGTTGCGCGCACAGCGATCGTTGAACTGCTTTCCCTCGCGCTGCCGACCATCGCGCAGATGGCCAGCTACACGGTGATGCAGTTCATCGATACGTGGATGCTTGCCCATGTGGGCGATGGCGTCCTGCCGCCGACGGCGGCCGCCAATTCCGGGATCTTCGCCTTCTCGGTGATCAGCTTCGGGATGGGCGTGCTGTGGCTGGTCAATACGCTCGCCAGCCAGAGCTTTGGCCGCAAGGATTTCGCCGCGTGCGGGCGCTACCTGTGGCAGGGCGTCTGGTTCGGGCTGGGCTTCGCGGCCCTCCTGCTCCCGGCGCTGCCATACGTTGACCGGCTGTTCCATTTCGTGGGGCATGAGGAGCGGCTGGTCGGGCTCGAGGTCGCATACCTTCGGATCGTCGTCGGCTTTTCGGTCTTCAAACTTGTCGGCACGGCGTTCGGGCAATTTCTTATTGCCGTCGATCGCCCGCGGGCGGTGATGGCCGCGAGCATCATCGGCGTGAGCGTGAACGCGGTAGCGGCCTGGCTGCTGATCTTCGGGCATGGCGGGTTTCGTGAGGGAGGCGTCATCGGCGCGGCCTGGGCGCAGAACGTCGGCACGTTCGTTGAGATGGCTTGCCTGATCGGCTTCGCCCTGCTCCCCGGCGTACGTCGGAAGTACGGCCTGTGGCATTGGCGGCCGCGGCGGCATGAGCTGCTGACGCTGCTCAAGGTGGGCATGCCGTCTGGCGTACAGATCGTGGCGGACGTGCTGGCCTGGTCGGCGTTTCAAATGTGGGTGATGGGCGTCTTCAGCACCGAGGCGATGGCCGCCAACGTCTTCGTCTTCCGCTATATGTCGGTCAGCTTCATGCCGGCGTTCGGGATCAGCGTCGCCGTGACGGCTCTGGTCGGGCGGTACATCGGCGAGGGGCGGATCGACATCGCCCGAAAACGGGCGCACCTGGGGTTCGCCCTAGCCGGCGCGTACATGATCGCCTGCGGTGTCTTCTTCTTTGTCGGCCGCAACCGGCTGATGGGCCTGTTCACCACGGAGCCGACGGTCCTGTCAAGCGGGGCGACCCTCCTGGTCTTCGCCGCCATCTACCAGTGCTTCGATGCGATGTACATCATCTACAACGGCGCCTTGCGCGGGGCCGGCGACACGCTGATCCCCGCTCTGGCGACGGGGTTCCTCTGCTGGGGCATTACGGTCTTCGGCGGGCACTACGTCGCCGCGCATTGGAAGTCACTGGCCCGGCCGGCCCCTGGACGGCCGCCACAGTCTACGGGGTGATCCTGGGGGCCTTCATGCTGACCCGATTTGCCGGCGGCCGCTGGCGCCAAGCCGCCCAGGCCGCAAGCCGAGAGGCGGCCGAGCGCGGCTTCGAGGTGCTGCCGGCCCCGGCAGTCGCGCCTTGACGCGACCATCCCTCGGCTCGACGGCGACGGCCCATTTATATCGCTTGTTGATGGGTTACGGGAACGCCGACGTCCTCGTCGGCTCGGCGTGACAGGCCGACGGGGACGTCGGCGCTCCCGCGGAATGCCCCGGTCGCTCTCTGCGTCGCGCGGGCGGCCGGCCAAATGGGACGGCCGGGCCCGCGACTGCCTTCAATCGAAGCTTCTGTTTCGCAGGCATGTCGAACGCGATACAACTACGGGCTTGAACGTCGCTCTCGCCATTCTCAAGGCCGACCCCGCGCGAGGCGGCGCCGAGCGGTACACGATCGACCTGGCCCGGGCGCTTGGCGGCCAGGGTCATGCGGTGTCGCTGCTGGCCTCGGAGTTTGGCCCGGCGGCCGGGCGGCTGGCCGAATGTCGAAAACGTCTCACTGCTCGCCCACGGGGCGACGCGGCTCGGACGGTATCGCTCTTACCTGGGCTCGCTCGACGCCCACCTGGGCGAACGGCGGTACGACATCGTCCACGCGATGCTGCCGGTCCGGCGGTGCGACGTGTACCATCCGCATGCGGGGCTGGCCGCGGAGGCGATCGAGTCCGGCCATGCCAAGCACGCCCGCGCCCTTCACCGCACGCTGGCCGGCTGGGCGAACCGGGTGAACCGGAAGCGGCGTTATTTTGCGACGGTCGAGCGGTCGCTGCTTGAATCGGCCGCCTCACCCGTCGTCTTCTGCCTTTCGGGGTACGTCAAGGAGACGATCCGCCGCCATTTCCCTTCAATCCCCGACTCGCGGCTGTTCAAGCTGTTCAACGCGGTAGACCTCGCGCGATTCAACCCCGAGCGAGCGGACGGCGATGCGGCGGCCGCTAGCCTGGCGGCCGACTATCCGAAGGCGCAGGTTCACGCGCTGATCATCGTGCAGGATTTCGAACGGAAGGGCCTTCGCGAAGCGATCCTGGCGGTGGAGCGAATCAACAATCCGCGGCTTATGCTCCATGTGGTCGGAAAGGGTGGCGTTGGGCGCTACGTGGCCCTGGCCCGCGCTGAAGGCGTCACCAACCAGGTACGTTTCCACGGGCCGACGAGCGACCCTTACCCGCATTATCGTCTGTCGGATTTCTTTGTGCTGCCGACCCGCCACGACCCGTGCAGCCTGGTCGTCCTGGAGGCGCTGGCGATGGGGTTGCCGGTGATCAGCACCGTGCGCAACGGCGCCTGCGAGGTGATGGAGAGCGGGACGCACGGCTATGTGCTAAGCGACCCCGGCAACGTCGTGGCGCTGGCCGAAGCGATGGCCAAGCTCATGATCCCGCGTCACCGGAGCGCGATCGCCGAGGCCTGCCTTCACCTGCGCCCCCGCCTGGCGTACGAGCACCACCTTTCGGAGTTGCTGGAGGGGTACGCCATGGCGATGGATCGCAAAAGTTAGTGAGTCGCTTCAGGCGAGATCGCGGGTGACACCGCTGAGATTGCAGGTGCCGCCGGTGCCTCCACCGGCGTGTGCGGTGTGCGGCCGCCAACGCCGCCGTTGGGCGCACCGGCCGCTCGTTCCAGAGGTGCTTGAACACTACAGCGCTACCTCGCACATCGCGGCGTAACGAAGAAGGCAAAATCCGAAGCAAGAAATCTGGAGGAAAGGACCAAGCGGAGAGAAAGAAAACCGATGAAAGCGGATGCGGAAGGAGGATTTTTTCCGATTCGTCCCCTTTTCAGCTTCCTTGATTTCGTGCTTCAAATTTCTCTTCGCGGCAAGGCTTTACGCTGTTCGACGCTGTAGTGGGCCCTCCATAGGCGTCTTCGGGTCGCGCCGCGGTGGGCCCTTGGCGGACGGAAGGGTTGGGAACGATCAGGCGGGCTGATTTACCCCGGGATCGCCTGACTCGGCGAGCTCGTCTTCGGGGCAGCAGGCCTCAATGATGTCCAGCCCCTCGTTGGCCGCTTTTTCGATGTCGTCCACCCACTGCATCCGAGAGCCGGGGTCTTTCTCGCGCTTGAGCACGGCCACGGCGAGTGCGATCGTGTTCAGGACGTTCCGCATCCGGTGACGCGACGGGGCTGAAGGGTCGTCAAGCATCGTGGCAACAATATACGTCAGCGCGTCGGACGGGAACCCGGAAGATTTTTGTTCCCAATGATCGCTAGCCTGGACGCTGCCAGACGCGTGTTGCAATTCAGCGAGCTCTCCTGCATCCTTTTGCGAGTGCGGGGTCGCCAAGCACATCAAGAAATGGCGGGCGATGGTTGGGCAAGGCCAGGCACCTGGCGGCCGCGATGATGGGGTCGGTCAACATCGAATTAGTCTCGTGACTTGTGGAGGCTTGCGGATGGCAAAGCAATGGCGATGTGCGGTGATCGGGACGAGCATGGTCGGCCAGACGCACGTCCGCGTCCTGACGCAACTCCCGAACACGAAACTGGTCGCCGTCTGCGACCTGAACCCCGATCGGGCGCGCGAGACTTTGGAGAAGCACAACGTCACCGGCGTGCCCATCTACAAAGATCAAGCGGAGATGCACGCCAGGGAGCAGCTTGACGTGGTGAATATCGCCACGCCCAGCGGCGTTCACATGCAGCCGGCGCTGATGGCGATGGAAGCCGGCGTGAACGTCATCGTCGAGAAGCCGATCGAGATCCAGCTTGAGAAGATCGACCGGATGCTCGCCACCGCGAAGCGGCACAACGTGAAGCTGGCCTACATCAGCCAGAACCGCTGGAGCGCGGCGAACCTGGCGCTGCGGGAGGCGGCCGCCGCAAATCGCTTCGGCCGCATCGCCTGGGCGGGCTGTTTCACCCCCTGGTACCGGACGGACGAATATTACGCCGCCGGCGGCTGGCGCGGCACGTGGGCGCTGGACGGCGGCGGGGCGATCATGAACCAGTCGGTCCACGCGATCGACCTTCTCCAATGGGTCGCGGGGCCGATCACCCGCGTCAGCGCGTTCGCGGCCAGCCGGATTCATGCGAAGATCGAAGTGGAGGACACCCTCACCGCGAGCGTCCGCTTCGCCAGCGGCGCGTTCGGGACGATCGTCGGTTCGACCGCCATGTACCCCGGCTCGGCCGTTCGGATCGAGATCGGCGGTGAGAACGGGACCGCCGTGAGCGAAAGCGGCCTGAAGATGTACAAGTTCCGCGACGAGACGCCGGCCGACAAAGAACTCCAGGACCGGATCAACGAAGTGGCGGCCGCCCAGACCCGCGGCGCTGGCGCGGCCAGTGACATCGGCCTGGAGCTCCACACCGCGAACATCCAGTCGATCCTCGAGCACTGGGGCCGCGGCGAAGAAGCCGAAACCAGCGGCGCCGAGGGCCGAAAGTCCATCGCGATCATCTCCGCCCTCTACAAATCCGCGAAAAACGACGGAGCGCCCGTCGAAGTGGGGTAGGAAATGCTGGATTCTGAAATGCTGGATTCTGAAATGCTGAATGCTGAATGAAAGACGGGAAGGTGTACCTCCGACTCTTTCTTCATTCAGCATTCAGCATTCAGCATTCAGCGTTCAGCATTCATCGTTCAGCATTCAGCATTTCAGCTCCCTATTCGGGGAGCGGCCGGCCTTTTGTCTCTGGGGCTAGCCAGATCAGGGCCATGCCCAGGATGTAGACCAGGGAGACGATCGAGCCCATCCGGGCGTAGCTGCCGCCCAGGGCGCCGCCCCACAGGGCGCCGCCGGCGGCCATGATGCGGCCGGCGTTGTAGGCGATCCCCTGCGCGGTCGCTCGGACGCGCGTCGGGAAGAGCTCCGGAAGATAGAGTGGCAACCAGCCGTAGAACGCGGCCGTCGCCGCTCCGGTCACGAAGACCATGCACAGGAACGTCGAATTGAAGTCTTTGAACCCGCCGAGCAGCCACGGGAACATCGCCGCGAGCTTGGTCGGGCCGCCAAACAACACCTGGCAGGCGATCAGCGACAGCAGGCAGAGCCCAAAGTAAGCGACCCGCCGTCCGAGCCACGCGCCGACCATCGGCGCGATCAGGCACCCCACAATCGCCCCGCACGCCGAGGCGACTTGCGCCGTCGCTTTCGCGGCTGGGGCCTTGCCACCCACCAACTCGCCCGAAACCCATGCCGGGATCTTCTGCACCGCCCCCCACGAGCCGATCAACGCGATCGACGCGAAGACGATGGCCAGCAGCGTGACGCCGGTGAGCTTCCCGGCGAATAGCTCCGTCAGCGGCCGCGACGGGGCTTGCTTCTGGGAGTCGCGCCACTTCTCGGATTCCGGTACGAAGATCCGAATGACGAACGTCAGGATCGCGGGGAGCGCGCCGGTCAGCATGACCCATCGCCAGCTCGACGGGGTGACCGAGATGAACATCCCGGCGACGCCGATGATCGCGAAGCCGACGTTGGAGGCGGCGCCGATCAGGCCGGCAAGCATGGGCCGGTGCTTCGCGTCCCACACTTCCATCACCAGCGCGACGCCGAGCGACCATTCGCCCCCCATGCCGATCGCCGAGATAAATCGAAGGAAGCCGATCTGAGTCGGCGTTTGAGCAAAGTAGCAAAAACCGGTAAATAGCGAATAAATCAGGATGCTCAGGCTCATCGCCCGGACGCGCCCCAGCTTGTCGCCGAGCCAGCCGAAGACCAGCCCGCCGCTCGCGGCGCCGAGGAGGAATAGTGCATCGATGATCCCATGCCAGTGCTTGATCTCGTCGCCGAGCGCCGCGGCCCGGACGGCGGCGTCGGGGATGTGGGCGAAGTTGGCCGAGAGCATGCTCTCCAGCGCCGGCCGGGCGATGAGCGGGAAGATGCCCATCTCCAGCCCGTCGAACATCCATCCAAGGAAGGCGGCCAGCAGCACCATCCACCGCCCGGCATTGATCGACCCGGCAGCCGGGTAACTGAGGAGCAACGGCTCATCGGCCAGCGCCGCGGCCCCGGCGCTCGGCCCCGCCGCCGCCCGTGTTGACGCTCCGTCGGCTGCCAAGGCGTCGCTCGTCTGTCTCATAAGTTCCTCGATGTGAATCGCGGCACGATACCCGTGGCGCCGTTGCGGGTCGAGCCGTCACCCGGGCATCGGAAGCGGGAGAGCGTTGAATTAATGCCGCTCCGTATCCGCGGGATTGGAGGTAGAAGGCGGGCATCGAATCCAGCAAATGATCGACAAAGGGAGATGCGTAAAAACTTGCCAATCCTTGACAGCAATGTTTTGAACAAAATAGACTCGTTCTTTCCGTAGGCAAATTACATTGGTATCCATATAATGTCAGACTCGAAAACAGCGGTGCGGACTGGGCTTGACGGCGCCGCGGTGGATAGCACGCAGTCGGTACTCGACTCCATCCGGCGCATCGTCGCCGTCCTTCGGTCCTCGTCGCGCCGGGCGGAGAAGGAAGTCGGCCTGAGCGGCGCGCAGCTCTTCGTCCTTCAGAAGCTGCGCGGCGGCCCCAAGCTCTCGCTGAACGAGCTCGCGCAGCGGACCCGGACGCACCAAAGCTCCGCGTCGGTCGTCGTGCAGCGCCTGGTGGACGCGGGACTGGTAACTCGCGGCCGCGCCCGCACCGACGCGCGACGGGTGGAGCTGAGCCTCACTCCCGCCGCCCATTCGCTGCTTCGCAAGGCGCCCGGGGCCGCCCAGGACCGGTTGATCGCCGCGCTGGACCACATGCCCAAGCGCTCGCTGGCGGAGCTGGCGCGTCTGCTCCAGGTTGTGGTCGAGCGGATGTACGGCTCCGACGAGCCGCCGCCGATGTTCCTCGAGGAGATCGCCACCCCAGGCCGTTCCGGGGAGAACGGCGACAGCAAGAAAGGGGGGGCCAAGGCAAAGCCCAGACGGCGGCTTTGAATGATTTAGCAGGAGGTCCATGCCCGACCCAAGCCCAGATGGCGTCAACGGCGCTGACCACTCGACGCGCCGCCCCGACACCGACCCCAAAACCTACACGCAAACTGACGCTCGCGCTGACGTGGGCACGGGGGATACCCGGGCGCCCATCCCCCACGCGGTGGAGAATGCGTCAACAACGGAGGGGCTCCCGGTCGCAGTCTCTCTGGGGCCGACCCTACGGGAACTCAACGTGCCGGCCGTGCCGTCACTGGTCGATGGGCGGGTTGTCATGCTCGCCGCGGTTTCGACCCTCCTTGCGATCGCGGCCGCCTTCATCGCGCAGGGGCTGGTGAGACTGATCGCGCTCGTTACCAACTTCTCGTTCTATGGCCGCTTCTCCATCCAGAGCGTTTCTCCGGCGGAGAACCATCTTGGCATCGGAGTGCTGTGGGTCCCGGTGGCCGGGGCGATCGTCGTCGGCGTCATGGCTCGATACGGCTCCAAGGCGATCCGCGGGCATGGCATCCCCGAAGCGATGGAGCAGGTGCTGCTGCATGGGAGCCGCATCCCGGCGCGGATGACCTGGCTGAAACCGATCAGCTCCGCCATCTCGATCGGCACCGGCGGGCCTTTTGGCGCGGAGGGGCCCATCATCGCGACCGGCGGTGCGCTCGGATCGGTGATCGGGCAGATCCTGTCAACCACCGCCTCGGAACGCAAAACGCTTCTGGCCGCCGGCGCGGCGGCGGGCATGGCCGCCACGTTCGGCAGCCCCGTCTCGGCTCTGCTTCTGGCGATCGAGCTGCTGCTGTTCGAGCTGCGGCCGCGATCGGTCATCCCCGTCGCGCTCGCCGCATCAACGGCGGCGGCCGTCAGATCACTCCTGGAGCACTCGGCCGCCCCCGTCTTCGCGATGACAGACATCACGCAACCCGCGGGCGGCGCGCTGGCGATCTATGTCGCGCTGGGCGCGCTCGTCGGCGTCGCGTCGGTCGGCGTGACACGGGTCGTCTACCTTGTTGAGGACGCGTTCGAGCGGCTCCCGATCCACTGGATGTGGTGGCCCGCGATCGGGGCGATCGCCGTCGGGGTATGCGGTTACATCGCCCCGCGCACGCTGGGCGTGGGCTACGACAACATCTCCGACGTCCTCTCCGGGCGGCTGGGGATCGGCTTCATCGCGTTCCTCTGCCTGATGAAGTTCATCTCCTGGTCGATCTCGTTGGGCAGCGGCACATCCGGCGGGACGCTCGCCCCGCTCTTCACCCTGGGCGGTGGCCTGGGCGCGCTGCTGGGAACGGCGGCCCAGGCGGCAATGCCGCATGCGGGGGTCGATGTGCGTGTCGCCGCGCTGGTGGGCATGGCGGCGATGTTCGCCGGGGCCTCACGAGCGCTGCTCGCCTCGGTTGTCTTCGCGTTCGAAACAACACTCCAGCCGATGGGGCTTCTTCCGCTCCTGGGCGGGTGTACCGCCTCTTTCGGCGTGTCGTGCCTGCTGATGCGCAACACGATCATGACGGAGAAGATCGCCCGGCGCGGCGTCCGCGTCCCAGCCGAGTATGGCGCGGATTTCCTCGATCAGGTGCTGGTTTTTGAAGTTGCCGCCCGATCACCCGTCACGCTAAAGGGCGATCGGACGCTGGGCGAGGTTCGCGCCTGGGTCGCGACCGGGGCGAAAGGGACGCGGCACCAGGGGTTCCCCGTGGTTGACGCGGCCGATGTGGTGACCGGCGTCGTCACCCGGCGCGACCTGCTCGACCCGGCCCGGGCCGACACACTCAAGGTGATGGAACTGGTCACGCGCCCGCCGATCGTTGTTTACGCCGACGCCACGCTCCGCGCCGCGGCCGATCATATGGTCAACCACGACATCGGCCGCCTGCCGGTGATCGAGCGGGGGAAGCCAGGCCACGTCGTCGGCATGCTCACCCGGAGCGACCTGCTGTCGGCTCATCGTCGCCGACTGACCGAAGCAACGCACTACGGACGCCCGCGCTTACCGGTCGCGGCCGCCAACGGAAGCTGACAATCCTTCCCGCGCCAGCCTTGCTCAAGGCTCCGCCGGCGGGACCACGCTGCTGGGCGGAGTGACCGGGGCCGCGAGCAGCCGCCCGATCAGCTCTTCCCGGGGCACGGTCGTCTGGTCGCGGGAGGCCATGTTCTTCAGCACGACGGCGTTCGAAGCCAGCTCGTTCTCGCCGACCGTCACGCACCACGCGGCATCCGCGCCGGCGGCCATCTTAAACTGGGCTTTCAAGGAGCGGCCGGAGGCATCCATGTCCGACGGAACCCCGGCGGCCCTGAGATCGGCGAGCAGCTTCCAATTAAAATCCCGAGCGGCGTCCCCGTGGCTGACCAACCAGACCAGTCGGTTGGGCGGCAGAGGGACTTGGACGCCCTGGGCTTCCAACGCGATCAGAAGCCGCTCCAGGCCACTGCCGAAACCGACGCCCGGCGTGGGTCGTCCGCCAAGCTGCTCGACGAGGTTGTCATACCGGCCGCCGCCGCCGATCGCGTTCTGCGCGCCCAGGCCTCCCGCCGTCACCTCCCAGAGCGTCTCGGTGTAGTAGTCGAAGCCCCGCACCAGGCCCGCGCTGGACTTGAATGCGACGCCGGCCGCGGTGAGAAGCTCCTGGACGCGCTGGAAGTGAGCGCGGCTTCGGTCGGAGAGGCTTTCCGATGCGGGAGGGGCCGCCGCGCAGGCCGCTTGATCCTTCTCGTCCTTACTATCGAGGATGCGGAGCGGGTTCGTGCTCAGCCGACGCTGGGACTCCCCACTCAGCGTCGCCGACAGGGGCGACAGGAACGCCACCAACGCGTCCCGGTAGCGCGCCTTGCTTTCCCGATCGCCGAGGCTGTTCACGTGCAGTTCCAGGTCGCGTAAGCCGCAACGACGGTAGAAGTCCATCTGAAGCAGGATGCACTCCACGTCCTGCTCCGGGCCGGCGACGCCAAACGCCTCGACGCCAAACTGGTGGTGCTGTCGGAGGCGCCCCTTCTGCGGCTTCTCATACCGGAAGTTCGGGCCGATGTAGAACACCTTCAGGCGCGCGCCCTGGTCGTTCAGCGAGCCGCTTTCGATCGCGGCACGGACGACGCCGGCAGTCCCCTCCGGCCGCAGCGTGAGTGAGACCGGCGGGAAGCCGCGGTCGTCAAAGGTGTATGTCTCCTTGTGAACGATGTCGCTCTGCTCGCCGACGCCCCGGTGGAACAGTTCCGTGTGCTCAAAAATCGGAGTGCGGATCTCCGCGAAGTGGTAGGCGGCCGCCGTCTCTCGCGCGATCCGCTCGACCGCCTGCCACTTGGCGCTCTCGGCCGGCAAGATGTCTACCGTCCCCCGAGGGGCGTTCACTTTGGACATGGTCCCACCAAAAAGGAGGGGCGACCGGTCAGGTCGCCCGCTCGCGATTCAATTGTGCTCGTTCGACGCTCCGCGGCACCATCAGCCGGCGGCGGGGGCGTCGCCGGACGCCGGAGCTTCCGCCGCGGCGGGCGCCTGGCTCGACGCCGCCGGCTCGGCTACCAACTGCCCCTGCGCCGCCGCGCCCGGGGCCGGCAGAGCGTCCGGGTCGATCTCGACCTCGGTGATCTTCGCCCCCTCAAGGATCTTATCGACCGCCTTCTGTTCCCTCATCCGGACGTACAATTCGGTCAGGCTGCCGTCTTTGCTCATCTCCTGCTTGGCCTTTTCCGGGCGGCGACCCTGCTGGACGGCAAGCATGGCGATGCGGCCGTTCAGCTCCGCTTCGTCCACGGCGATGTTCAGGTCGGCCGCGATCTTCTGCAGGATGAAGAAGAGCTTCAGTTCCTGACGGGCCTCTTCGGCCGCGCCGCTACGAAGACGGTCCACGTTCGCCTCGATCTGCGCGACCGGCACGCCGCGCATCATCAAGTCCGCGCCGCGACGGTTGATGACACGCTCCGCCTGGCGTTCGGACAACTTCTCCGGCAACTGAAGCGTCACATTCTGGAGCAGAAATGCGTACACCTGCTCCCGCATCGCCTGCTGGACGTCGGAGTCGAGCTTCTCCACCATCTGCTGGCGAAGCGCGTCGCGGAGATCCGCCTCGTTGGTGAAGCCCAGCCCCTCAAGGAATGGCGCGCTCACCTCCGCCAGCTCGAGCCGCTTGATGTCCTTCAGCGCGACCTCGACCTGGATCTCTTTGCCGCGGAGCTGCTCGTTCGGATGATTCTCGGGCGCCTTGACCGTAAGCGACCGCGTCTCGCCGGGCTTGAGCCCCTGGAGCTGCGTGGCCATATCGGCGACTTCGATCCCCGCGACGCGGCCGGGCCGGACGACGAACTGCGCGTCGTGCTGGTGGTGGACGACATTGCCATCGACCTTCAGATGCACGTCGGCCGAGAGGTAATCGTTGGCTTCGACGCCGCGGTCTTCGACCGGGACCAGCGCGCCCTGCTGTTCACGCAGGTTCTGCATGGCCTGGTCGATGTTGCGATCCTTGATCGCGATCTTCTGCCTGACGACGGTCAGGTTCGCGAGGTCGGGCAGGGTGATTTCCGGCCGCACCTCGACGACGAACGAGTAGTTGAGCGGGCCTTCGGCGGGCAGTTCGTTCGGCTCGGGCTTCTCGAACTCCGGTTCACCGATGAGTTGAAGCGCATTGGTCGCGATGGCCTGTTCGTAACTCTCGCCGATCAGCGACCGTCGGACCTGGTCGCGCACGTCGGAGCCGAACCGCCGCTCGATCAGCTTTTGCGGCGCGTGCCCGCTGCGGAAGCCGGGGATCACGGCTTGTTGGCGCAGTTCCTTGTATTGCTTGGTCAGCTTCTCGGCGATCCGCGTCGCCGGGATCTCCACCGAAACCTTCTTGGTGCCGGGGCCGATTTCCTCAACGCGAGCGGCGTATTCGAATACCGGTTCCGAGCCTTCGGCGCCTTCGGCGGGCTCAGCGCCCTCGGAGGGCTCGGCGCCCTGCATCACTTCGGCGGCTTCGATACCCGCGGCGCCTTCGGTGCTTTCGACGGCTTCGGTGCCTTCAGCCTGGGCGACTTCGGTAGACTCGTTCTCAGCCATGACAAACCCTCTGACCTAAAAAGCTCGCGTCCCGTCGCGCGCCCGTTCGGCTGCGCGCCGCATCCGGCAACGCCCCGCGGCCGCTCCGGCGATCCAGATCGCGGCCCGCGATGACGCGGTAATGACTCGTTCGTCGTCTCGGCCGGTCAAAGGGCCGCGCGACGCCGGCTTTCACACGCCAACGTGCGAAAGTCCGACATCGTAATCACCCCAGACTCGGTTGCAAAGGGGAGGAAAGCCAAAACTTGTTGAGGCGTTAGCGGTTTCGCAACGAGCGGAAGCCGCCGATCCGGCGTCGTTACACAGAAACGAAAAAGGCGCGGCCGCCCCCCCCCAAAAGGGATCGGCCGCGCCGGGTTGTGGGCTACACTGCCGCCTTCTCAACGGCACGACTGAACCGCCCCCGTGAGATCGGGCCTGACACCGCCCGCTCAGGCGATCGTCAGCCAGACCGAATCCGATCGTTCGGGCATCGGCCGCACGCGGCAGCGAAGGCTTGCGTGCTCCCACATCTGGCGGGCCTCTTCATCCAGTGAACTGGCATGTGACTGGAACCAGCCGACCGCTTCGGCGAAGCGGACAGCCTTACGGAACTGCGGGTTGTCCCCGAGCTGGTAGAGGATGAACGCCGATGACGGCGCATCACCCGCGAGCCGCTTCAGCGGAAGGTTCGGCCAGATCCCTTCCGTCTTCTGAAGGTTGGCCAAATACCGCATGCCGCGGTCCAAGGCGACTCCGTTCCCGCGGCCGCAGAGAAGGGCCCGGAGGCAGACCGCCGTCGTCGCGGCATCGCCCCAGCCGCCGTCCGCCTCCTGCTCGGCCAGGATCGCCCGCAACAGGCGGGCGTACAGCGGCACATGCGACTGCGACAACTCCTCAAGCCGGATGACCGCCATGGCGGCGGCCAGCGCCGGGCGGCTCGTCTCAAACTCGGCCCGGAAAACCGCCTCCGGCCGCGTCGATAGAAGATCCGTGAAGAGCCGGCCGTAATCTCTGCCCGTCCAGCTTCGTTCGATCTGTCGTACTGTCGTCATGGGACCACTCCTACTTCCTTGTTCGGAATGCCGGTATCTGTTAGGGAGAATTATGCCCTAACAGTACCCGTCCCGTCAACCACAAAATTGGGTTGTTCTTCGTCCGATTCTTAAGTGCTGGATAGGGGAATGTTTGGGTTGAAAGGGATCAGCGGGACAGCCGGCGGCGCTGCGCCGGCGATGCCGCGTAGTCCACGTATTGAGCGGCGACTCAGGCGAGCTTGGCGCTGCCGACCGTGAAGCCGCGGCCGCTGTGAACGTCAGGCCTGGAAGCGGAATGACTCCGCCACATCCAAAGCGGCAACATCCCGGACCCGGCGATCGCAACTTGCGTGAAGACGTACCCGGTGAGGTAGAAAAGGGCCGAGCCCATGAACCCGTAGCTGTGCAAGCCGATCCCAAGCATGTTCGTTCCGAACCAGCTCCACGCCGTCACGATGTTCCCCAGGATCGCCAGCACCATTACACCGCGCTCGCGGACAATCCCGCCCCAGCGCGCGTGAAGGATCAGCGCGTTCCAAAGAACGACCAGGACGGCGCCGTTCTCCTTCGGGTCCCATCCCCAGAAGCGGCCCCACGATTGGTCGGCCCAGATACCGCCCAGGATCGTCCCGACGAAACTGAACAGCATCGCGAAGCAGACCACGCCGTACGTCATCCGCGCCAGCGTCTTACGCCGATCGGCGTCGAAGGCTGAAGTGAGCAGACCGCCCACGATGTAAATCGTCGCAAGCAACCCCGCGAGGAATGTCGAGGCGTAGCCGAGCGACACCACCACCACGTGGGTCGCAAGCCAGATCTGCGTGTCCAGGACGGCCTGGAGCGCGCCCATGGTGTCCGCCTGCCCCTTGGACGCGTCACGCATGGCCAGGCCGCTGGCGACGAAGAGAGGGACCATCCCGATGATCGATGCCGCCGCCGTCCCGATGCCATCGCGGAAGACCAGCTCCAGCCCGATGCAGAGCAACACGGCGCCCCACGCGATGAAGATGGCCGAGGAGTAGAGGTTGGTCACCGGCGGCCGCCCGGAAATGCAGATGCGGCTCACCAGCCCAAACGTGTGCAAGAGCACCGTTACCAGCAATACGGCGAAGGCCACTTTCGCGACCGGCGCTCGCCCCGCGGGCGCCGCGCCGGCGACCACCCAGGAGACGAGGATGATCAGGTACGAGACGATATACAGCGCGATGCAGATCGTGAACGGATCGAAGCGGCTGAAGAAGACCTCGTACCCCGGCCGCCACAGTGGGACGTTTGCCGCACGCACCTTTGCCTGAAGCGCATCCACGTCCGCGTTGAACCGGCTCGGAAGCTGATCGCGGTAGTCGCGGATGAGCGAAAAGAAGAGCGCGGCGTTGGGGTCTGGCTTGCCGCCGCCGCGGGAGTCGAGGACCGCCTGCCCCAGCCCCGTCCACTCGGCGCCGGGCACAGGGTGATCCGACGGAGCGAAATAGAGGTCCTGCTGCCTGCGCTGCTCGTCGGCCTCTTTGCGCTCTTCGGGCGAAAGTCGCTCGTCCTCGAAGTTCGTCAGGTTGCGATACGTCCGGAAGACGTTCTGAAACTGCGGCAAGAGCGCATCGACCACCGCCGTGTCGTTCGCGGCCTTTGCGGCGTCGAGTCGGGGGATCAACTCGCTTAGATCGCAAAAGTCGGAGGCCTGCATGAGCCGCATGTAGATCGTCAGGTGCTGGTAGAGCTCGAGGATGTTCAGGTCGTACGGGTCGCGAAGCTTCTCCGCGACGCCTCGCGCGTGCTCCACCTGCGATTGGATCTTCGTCCCGTTGTCCGCCAGGCGGAGGTCGTCCCAGGAAAAGAACTTTTCTTTCTCGTCGAGCCCAATGAGGCTCTTCACGCTCGGATGGTCGATGCGGAAGACCTTGTACTTATTCGCAACGGCCGGCCGCCCCATCAGGTCGAGAAGGAACTCGATCTGGGGATGCTCTACGCCATCGACCAGGAAGGTCTCGCGCCCGCGGATGATCTTCAGCGTGTTGCGGGCCAGCGTGTCCAGGGGCATGTTTCGCCCTTCAAAGCTGACCGGCGTCCGAGCCAGGGCGTCAATGTGAAGCGGCTGCGACGACTTCACCGGCATCAGGGATGTCACCCCTTTAGACGCGATCCAGAGCAGGCAGCAGCCCGCGACCACGAACGGCGCCCAGGCCGCAAGGCGCCCCCGCGCCGGCGAAAGCGTGTAGGATTCGGCCAAAGCGCCACGCCCACCGCCACCGCTTGGCCTCATCGACATCGGACCGGCCAGCGGGGGTGTCGCCCGATTCTCGGCGGCCGCCGACTGCCGGCGTAAAAAGCCGACCAGGGTCATCCCGAAATGGGTCAGCAGGCCCAGCGCCCGATCGCGCACGCGAAATATGGCGCCAGCCAACCCGGGTTGTAGACCACCTGAAGGACCGTCTTCTTCGCATTCTGCGGGTCAAACGACGCCTGGTAGAAGGTCTCGCCGTTGTACCTCAGCGGCTCGTTCATCCGGATCGTGACTTCGCGCGTCTTGTGGTTCACCGGGTCATCCAGTCGGATCTGGCTGGCGAAGTCGCGCGCCATGTCGGTGCCGACAAACTTGGCGTGCGTGAACTTGAACAGGTGCACCGAGTAGGGCTTGTACAGACGCTTGAAGCGAAGGGCGACCTGGTACGTCTTGCCGTCCACCGTCACCGGCTGCGGCTCATCGAAACCGCCGATCGGGTAGACGCTGAAGAGATACGTCCCCAGATTTAACCCAGGGGCTCGGAAGGTGAGGTAAGCGGAGGGCAGATCCTGCCCCATCCCATCGCCAACGGCGGCGACCGGCCGCTCGGCGGCCGAGACTTTTCGGTTGATGCCCGCCGTCACTTTCGGCATCCCCGGGACCGCGCCTTGCATCGGCCCGCGGAACTCGGAATTGGGCAGGTACTTGTCCACGTGAATGTCGAACGGCAGGCGCGGGTCCTTGATGTCGGTGTTGGCCTGAAGCAACTTCGCCGGGACGACGGCCACCTGGTCGTGGTCCTTCGGAGAGGGGTCAACCACCGCCAGCTCATAATCGCGAATATCCTGAGTCCAGTTGATGCTCGAGCCTTCGGTGATCGGCATCTGGCTCTCGACCGCCAGGCGGCTGGTCGCCAGCTCGCCGACCAGGAGCAGGATCAGCCCAAAGTGGATCATCAGGACGCCAGACCGCTTCCAGTTGAATTTGAAGCGGACGGTATGGGCCGCCAGCAGGTTGACGAGCAGGGCGGTGATCAGGGTGTAACCGCCGAAGAAGGGGATGCCGCCACCCACTCGATCCCAGAGCCAGTCGGAGAGGGGGAAGAAATACTTGAGCGGCACCCAGCACCAGACGCTGTGGAAGTAGCGGTGCTGGACGTCCCAGATGCCCATCTCTTTTTGCGCGGAGGTCCCGACGAAGACGAGCACGATCGACATCAGCAGAAGGATGACGGTCAGCGTCAGCGAGGCGACGGGCTTCAGAGTCTTCTTGATCGTCGGGTTCACGGGGTTCCACTCGATCGGCCGCTGCGGCCGCTTACTGGCCGGCCATGCCGCCAGCATGACCGAAAGGAATGACACGGAGACTGCCCGTGCCGGAATCGTTTGTCCATCCGCCGCCCCCTCGGCGCTGGGCCCGCTTCACGCGCCCGCGCGCCGCGGGCACTGGAGGCCTTTCACTGACTCTTCGCATCCGCCTTCGCGAATTCGATCGATGACAGGAAGTGGGCAAACGCTTCCCGCTGCGCCGCGACGACGGAAGGAGCGCCGCTGATCTTGAAGAACCAGACCTCCTCGCCCCGTTCCGTCAGGGCGACGACGAGCCGTTTCTCGAGGGCCGCCTTATCCGGGCCGGCGAAATCAAAAACGATGCTCTGTTCACCGGCGATCATAATCTGCTCGACGTCCTTGTGCGGGTCGAGCTCCTCGATTCGGGCGATCGGGCCCAGCCGCACCTGATCGCGCCACCGGTTGATGTTGTTCAACATCGAGCCGGCGTCATCCCGCTGAAACCGCGTGATCACTACTTCCGCGGTTGACGGCTCGGCCCCGACTTTGAAGGCGAGAGCGCGGGGGCTGGTCGGCGAGGGAGGCGGCTCGGCGGCCCATTCGGGCGGTGCTATCCATTTGGCGAGCTTTTCCGAAACCGTCGTCGCCGACGGCCGCAGCGCCGAGAAATCGGTCGGCGGCCGGGCGGCCGGCGTCGGGAGGCCACTCGCCGGCGGCCGAAACGCCTGAACGAACGCGTCGAAGTTCTTCTCCTGGGCCGTCACCGTCGTCTCGGCCCCTGACAGCTTCAGGTACCACGTCTGCGGGCCTGCCTCGATCACCACCGCAAGCATCTTCTGGCGGGGTGAGACGGTCTCGGGGCCGGTCAACTCCACCCGAGTCGCCTTTCCCGAAGGATGCTCGATCGGATGGCTGACATTCGTCAGGTTAGCCTCGTCGGAAGGGGGCAACTGGAGCTGTCCTTCCCATCGGTTCACGTTCGGCAAGAGGAAACCGGGAAAGGAACCCAGCATGCTGATCGTAAAAATCGTCTCCGGGTCCGCATCGGAGACGTGGAACGAGGCGAGTATCGTGGAGTTGTGGCTGGCCTCCTTCCAGGAGGCCGGCACCGGCCAATCGCTCGGAGGAGGAGGCGGCTGCTTGGGCGCCGCAAATGACTCGATCTGTGGTTCCTTGCCACACCCCGCCAGAGCGGCGCTGACGCACAGAAGGCCGACCAGGATGCGAGGGATGAGCCGATCTGGGTTCACAGGTATCACAGTAAGTAGAGGTACGGGCGGCCGCTCGACCCGTTGCCGCGACAACCGGCCCGCTTATCGATGCCTTAGAACTGGTCGTGATCGCCTTAGAACGGTCTGGCGCCTCGGGCGTCAATCCTGCCGCCGCACTGGTTATACCGCCACGGTGAGCAAACAGTTCAGCCTTGCGGCCCGGGTTTGAAAAAGTTGAAACGGCGTGCAATTGCCCGTCGGGGCGATGATCGAGCCCCAGAACCTTCGACCGATTACGCCGAGCCCGTTTTGATGCCGTTTGGCACGGCGAATGCCCTACAATCGGGCCCATGTTCCGACTGACGCGTGAAGTCCGATTCGCTGTAAACGCCGACGCGGCCGCGGACGCCGAACAACTCCGAGGGCGGCCGACGAACGGTTTCGGCGGTTACCCCTCGCTATTGGGCTTTGGTCAGTTCATGACCTTGGCCGTCACGGTTTCCGGGCCGCTGGACGCACAGAGCCAGTACCTGATCAACATCAAGAAGATCGACAGCCTCATCCGGGACCAAGTCGTAGGGGTACTTGCGGCGCGTTCGCACGCCGCCGCCCCGAGAGGACCGGGGGCATTAACGCCGCTGTTTGAAGCGATTGGCCCGCCGCTTCAGGCCCAGGGGGCGACGTTGGAATGCCTGCGTCTGGGCCTGAGCCCCTATCTCTCCTGGTCCGCCGTTCGTTCGGAGCTTCCCATGGTGCGACTAAGCCAGAAGTTCGAGTTCTCCGCCACCCACCGCCTCCACAACCCCGCGATGTCGGCCGAGGAGAACGCGCGGACCTTCGGGAAGTGCAACAACCCGCACGGGCACGGGCACAATTACGAGGTGCAGGTGACGGTCGGCGGGGTGCCGGATGACAGCGGGGTGCTCGTCCACGTCCCCGATCTGGAGCGAATGGTGGAACGGACGGTCATTGACCGGTACGACCACAAGCATCTGAACATCGAAGTCGCCGAGTTCCGGGAGCTGATCCCCAGCGTCGAAAACATCGCCATGTCGATCTACCGGATGCTCAAGCCGCGGCTGCCTGAACTGGGCGCCGGCAACCTCACTCTCGCCAGCGTCACCGTCTGGGAGACGCCCAAGACCTGGTGCGAGTACTCGGAGTGATGCGGAACATCCGTTCCGCGGCCGACAGAGCAATTTACCCGGGCGAAGCTGATGCGGCCCGCGTCTCTCCCGCCCGGCGTTATCGGAGATCGAATTTACGGGGAACAAACTTCGGAAGCTTACCTGCCGGGCTCTCCGCCAAACCCGCTGATCCTTGTATAGGCCTCACCCGAACGCATGCAGCACACGAAGCCGGAAGTGGGCGAAGTTGCTCACACCCGGCGGCGGCAACGGCATCACCAGCAATGACCTCCTGGCGAAGGTGGAATACCCCGACGCCACCACCGGTGCCGCCAGCAGCGCGGCGGCCGACTCGGTCAGCTACACCTACAATGCTCTCGGCCAGCCGGTCACCATGACCGACCAGAACGGCACGGTGCACGGCTACGGCTACGACGTCCTCGGCCGCCCCGTCGCCGACTCGGTTCAAACTCTGGGGACCGGCGTCGATGGCACTGTAAAGCTCCACACAACCAGTTATGATCAGCAGGGGAACGTCTACCAGATGACCGCCTACGGCACGGCCGATGGCAGCGGCGCGGTCCTTAACCAGGTGCGGGACGTGTACAACGGCCTCGGCCAGCTTACTGGCGAGTACCAGAGCCACAGCGGCGCGGTGAGCACCAGCAGTACGCCCGAGGTGCAGTACGGCTACTCCGACCCGACCACCGGCAGCCGAATGACGACGCTTACCTACCCCAACGGCCGCATCCTTCATTACGGCTATGACGGCAACGCACTGGATGAGGCCATCGGCCGCGTGAGCTATCAGGCGGATGACAACGGCTCTGGATCGGACGGCCCGCACATCGTCGATTACACCTACATGGGCGCCGGCACCGTTGTGAAGCAAGCCGACGCAAACGGCGTGGCCTTGAGCTATCTCGCTCAGCCCGGCGACACGCACGCCGTCGCGGATGCGGGGGATTCGGTCACGGGGTTGGATCGCTTCGGCCGCGTCATCGACCAGAACTGGGTGAATCCGACGACCGGCGTCTCCACCGACCGCTTCCAGTACGGCTACGACGCCAACTCCAACGTTCTCTACAAGAACAACCTCATCAGCAGCGTCAACAGCGAGCTTTACCACGCGAGCAGCACGGCCAGCGGGGACACGGCCACGGCCTACGACCCGCTCAACCGGCTCACCGGGTTCGCGCGGGGGACGCTAAGTGCCTCGGGGCACAACGGAAGCACGCTCGACACCGTCCCGTCGGCCGCCCGCTCGCAAAGTTGGAACCTCGATGCGCTCGGCAACTGGGTTAGCAGTGCGACGAACGGCACGACCACGAGTCGGACGAATAACAGCAAGAACCAAGTCACGACCGTCGGAGCCAGTTCGCTGACGTTCGACCATAACGGCAACACGCTGACGGACGAGACGGGCCAGCACTACACATACGACGCCTGGAACCACATCACGAAGGCGACTAACGCTTCCGGGACCGTCATCGCCAGCTACACCTACGACGCTGCCGGCCACCGCATCACCGAGTCGGCCGCCGGCACGACGACCGATCTCTATCTCTCCAACCAGTGGCAGGTGCTGGAGGAGCGCCAGAGCGGCACGCCGACCGCTCAATACGTCTGGGGCATCGGGTACGTCGATTCGCTGGTCGAACGCGATGCCCACGACGCGAGCGTCAGCGGCACCGGGCTGAACCAGCGGCTCTACGCCCAGCAGGACGCGAACTACAACGTTACGGCCGTGACGGATTCGGCCGGGACGGTCGTCAACCGGTGGGTCTACGACTCCTACGGCCTCGCGACGCAGCTCAATGCGGACTGGTCAGCGGGTGGAAGCGATCTTGGCTGGGTTTATCTCCATCAGGGCGGACGGCTTGAGGCGGCGACGGGGTTGTATTATTTCCGGAACCGGGACTATAGCGCGACGTTGGGGCGTTGGGTGGAGCAGGATCCTGCCCTTTACCTTGACGGGATGAATCGGTATCAAGCGTATGGCGGTGGTCCCACGAATCTGCGCGACAGCATCGGGCTCGATTCGCACTCATTCCCTGTGACCTATGCGGGCGGCTCCCACAATTACCTCGACGCGATCTTGACAATTACGAATCAATCGCAGCAAGACGGATTTTTAACTTCAACTTTGACACTAGACTTAAAACGCCCGTTTACAGCAAAGGCAATCGACTTCTGGAACAAGGAAAACAGACCCAGGAGAGGACAGCTAGGCACTGCTCCCGCAATTTCTACTGACTGGGAATTTATTCCTAAGGTGATTGGTCCAAATCTCACTGGATATTTCAATAATCTCTACAATCCCCGCCTAGGTGGAAGTGATGACCAGGCCGTCGTGTACATTCAAGACATACGCCAGATAGGCGGATCCACGGTAGACGTTACACAGGATCGTCCGCTGATTAGTGGGAGGTGGATCGCTCCAGAGAATGAGGGGGAAGAGCAAAAGCCAGCGGCGATTGTCAACCATATTAGGAGCAGCACTTTCACATTATATTTAACGCGATGCGATCAGGCCGGAGTTTGGAAGGTTTACTTTTATTATCTAAATCGTGCGAACGTTGAGGGGAACCAAATTCTTGGCGAGTACGATGTCAATTGGTCTTACCGCAATGGGTCTTTTAAGTACAAGGCAACTCAAAACCAGCGGCCTCCGGATCCGGAGACTCTTGGCTTTAATTTTGAGGCCTGGAGACGTGGTTGGCCAGATGATGATTCAAAAAGATATGGTGACTATCCAGAAATGGAGAATACTACTGAAGATCTTGAAGGAATTACTGGCCGGGGCGGATAACTATGCGTTAAGATCGCCGTCGCCGGTATCATGGCAGCGGCGCCAAAATGCGATTTCAATTTGACGCTCTAATTTGAAGAGACTTCCGACACTTAAGGCGCGATCCATCGTCACGAGTGGGGTTGAACCCAACCGCGACTTTGGCGGAGAGTCATGAATGTCACTTAGGCACTTCATATTTCTTTTGCTATTAGTTATAGCAACTTCGGCGACGAGCCGACCAAGCAATTTACAGAGTGGCGACATGCCTGCCGAGAACGAGAGGTTGACGCATGCTATTGAGGCTGGCGATGAAAATAGTGTTTTACACTTAATCGAATCTGGTGCCTCCACAAACTCTGCTGGGCTGTCTCCACTCGCTTGCGCAGTCGCCAATCGTAAGCTTGAAATCGCAAAACTATTACTAGGCCGTGGGGCGAATGTGGATTCGAAGGATATGTCGGGGTGTTCGTCAGTATTTTGGGCCGCTTACAATAACGACGTCGGAATGCTGAAGTTGCTTATCTCACGCGGCGCTAATCTAGAATCCCGTGGAAATCCTCTGCTGGTTGCTATCTATAATAGATACGATGAAGTTGCGCAGTTGCTCGTTGAGGCCGGGGCAGATGTTAACGCACAAGATCCTTCCGGAGACTCCGCGTTGCATTATGCCGTGAAGAGAGGTAGTATACCGATGGCGGTATTGATACGAAAGGCAGGGGGTGATATAGACAAAAAGAATACGTCTGGAAAATCGCCGCTAGACTATGCAGGTTCGAAGATGAAAGACGCGATGCTTTCAACGGCTGTGGAAGCAGGGAAGATCAGGGGGCAGCATCGCGGCGTCTACGAAGGATCCCAAACAACACAGCCAAGCACGCAGAAAGGAATGAATTGAAACGGGGACGTAGGTGGTGGAGTCGAGAAGTGGCGCGGTGGCGCAAATCGCTCCGATTGCAAAACGGAAAAGGGGAAAATGGAAAAGGGGACGGTCTCAAATAGTCGATCGGCGTGTGACGCCCGACGCCGGACGTCCGCGACGCCAGCCATCTCGTCTCCTCGACGACGTACAACGCCCAGGGGATGGCCGACACCGTCACCGACCCCCGCGGCATCGTGGCCAAGACCGAGTACGACCTGCTCGGCCGCACCACCAGGACCATCGCCGCCTATACGGACGGCACACCGACCAGCTCCACCAACCAGACCACGACCTACACCTACGACGGCGCGGGCCACACGCTCACGATGACGGCCGTGATGCCGACCGGCACGCCGAGCCAGACGACGCAGTACGTCTACGGCGTCACGGCCGGCGGCGGCAACGGCATCACCAGCAATGACCTCCTGGCGAAGGTGGAATACCCGGACAAAACCACCGGTGCCCCCAGTAGTGCCGCGGCCGACTCGGTCAGCTACACCTACAACACCGTCGGCCAGCCGGTCACCATGACCGACCAGGACGGCACGGTGCATGGGTACGGCTACGACGTCCTCGGCCGCCCCGTCGCCGACTCGATTCAGACCCTCGGCACCGGCGTCGATGGCACTGTAAAGCTGCACAGAACCAGCTATGATTCGCAGGGGAACGTCTACCAGATGACCGCTTACGCCGCGGCCGACGGCAGCGGCGCGGTCCTCAACCAGGTGCGGGACGTGTACAACGGCCTCGGCCAGCTTACCGGCGAGTACCAGAGCCACAGCGGCACGGTGACGTCATACACTCCAAAAGTGCAGTACGGCTACTCCGACCCGAGCACCGGCAGCCGGATGACGACGCTCACCTACCCCTCCTCGACAGGCTCGGGGCAGGCCAACGGCCGCATCCTTCACTACGGCTACGACGGCAACGCCCTGGACAACGCCATCGGCCGCGTCAGCTACCAGGCCGATGACAACGGCTCTGGCTCGGTCGGCCCCCACATCGTCGATTACACCTACATGGGCGCCGGCACCCTCGTGAAGCAGGCCGACGCGAACGGCGTCGCTCTCAGCTACCTCGCCCAGTCCGGCGACACCCAGGCGATCAACGACGGCGGAGACTCTGTCACCGGCCTCGATCGCTTCGGCCGCGTCATCGATCAGAACTGGGTCAACACGACGACCGGCGTCTCCACCGACCGCTTCCAGTACGCCTACGACGCCAACTCCAACGTCCTCTACAAGAACAACCTGCTCAGTTCGAGCCAGAGCGAACTGTACCACGCGAGCGGGGCCGGCAACGGGTACGACTCGCTCAACCGCCTGACCGGCTTCGCCCGGGGCACGCTTTCCGCCTCGACGACGGGTGGCACGCTCGACACCGTCGCATCGGCCACCCATAGCCAGAGCTGGAGCCTCGACGCCCTGGGCAACTGGTCCAGCAGCACCACCGACGGCACGACGACGTCGCGAGCGAACAACAGCAAGAACCAGATTCACACCGTCGGCGGCAGCACCCTCGCGTACGACGCCAACGGCAACACGCTCACCGACGAAACGGGCCAGCACTTCACCTACGACGCCTGGAACCACATCGTCTCCGCCACGAACGCGGCCGGTACGCCGATCGCGGCCTACACCTACGATGCCGCCGGCCACCGCATCACCGAATCGGGCGGCGGCACGACGACCGACCTCTATCTCTCCAACCAGTGGCAGGTGCTGGAAGAGCGACAAGGCGGCACGCCGACGGCCCAGTACGTCTGGGGGCTCGGGTACGTCGATTCGCTCGTCGAACGCGACGCCCACAACGCGACCGTCAGCGGCTCGGGGCTGAACCAGCGGCTCTACGCCCAGCAGGACGCGAACTACAACGTCACGGCAGTGACCGACTCGACCGGGACGGTCGTCGACCGCTGGGTTTATGACCCGTACGGACTAGCGACGCAGCTTGACGCCGGCTGGGCAGCGGGCGGGAGCGATCTGGGTTGGGTTTACCTCCACCAAGGCGGGAGGCTGGAGCCGGCGACGGGGTTGTATTATTTCAGGAATAGAGACTATAACACATCGCTTGGATGCTGGTTGCAATCCGACCCGCAGGTGTATGTGGACGGAAGCGACGTCTATGCATTTGTCTTATCTAACCCAATTAACTCCTCCGACGAACTTGGGTTAGCCTCTAGCAGAGGCACGGGTCACCATCTAATCCCATGGAGCATTTTTTTTCTCCGAGGTCTCTGATGATGTCCACGAAATCTGGAACGGCGAGGGCAGCCGCGTCCAGATCACCGGTTATACTGAACACAATGGGAAGAGATACCGTGGAATTTCTTCACAGGACTACCGAAATGCTGTAAAAGATGAACTGGATGCATTCCTCAAGCAAAAGGACAAGACCCTAAAAATCTCACCGCAGCAGAAGCTTAGGAGTTTTGTGAGCGCGTGTGGGATCAGCCGCCCGGATCGACGATTGGAAAATATAATCGCGGAGTATTGGATGAGCTGAATGTGCAAACCGGGAACAAATTTACGTTTAGCAGGTTTCGCTCAAAAGCTCTCGCTCTAAGCGCAGCGACGTTTATCGGTCAACTTTTAATCAGCTCGGCAGATGCTGCGAATGCGATCGCTCAGCGTCAGGAATTCAAGACATATCTTGGAAAGTGCAAAGCGCTTGTGGACAGGAAATGCAAGGGCGAAAAGATCGGTGCGGAGATGCTTCTCGTCACTTCGGCCGGAGGACCGGACTCGCCGTTCCGAAGACTGCGAGACATCCTTCCGTCCACCGTCGGTGAGGCGACAAATCGGGTTGAACTTATCATCGGCTCTCAAGCAGCGCTTGACTATTATGGCGACCGGATGAATCAAGCACTTCAGGATCCAGAGTAATATGAAAAAGACACTTGGAAAGTATGGAAGCAAATACCACCTCCCTGCCCTAGCCATCAGCCCAGGCATCGGAGTCTATCAGCACCGTATTGGAGGGTCTAATTTCTCAAACGGTTCATTTTGTCCAAACTGTAAAGTGGCGTGGGTGAATTATCTTACATTAGATTTGGACGACCCAGCTTTTGGAATCCCGTATCAATCTTCCAGTCTTGATCTTATTTATTGCATGCGCTGTGCAATTAGCTGGTATGATTTCGTCTACCGTCCATGTGTGAGCGGCAACATCGAGATCCTGTCCGCAGCAGTGGGCCCCACGGATTCTTATGACGAATGGACAAACACCTTTGGCGATCAGCTTCCGGAGTCAAAGATTATCCTGTCTACCTTGAGCCCAGATGTTCAGGACGCTATAGATAGATTCAACCGAGACGCATTCTCCACTGACGATTGCCAAACATACAACATTGGATTTGGCCGGCCCCTAAGCACACCGATTGATGCGGCAAATCAAGTGGGTGGACGTCCATTTTCTATACAACGGGTTGTGGAGCCGCGTTGTAAGGGATGTGGTGAAACAGCGTCATTCATTGCTGGTTTGTGTAATGACCGCTGGAAAGCTATTTCGGTCGATATCAATCGGGCAGCACAGATACTCTTCTACTACTGCTGGCGCTGTGGTGCCATTACCGTTAAACACAGTATTTAACGCCGGGAACGGAAACGGGTGGATGAAACGGGGACGTAGCTAGAATCCTAAAACTAGCTGCGTCCCCGTATCACGTCCCGCACGGTGCACGGCTACGGCTACGACGTCCTCGGCCGCCCCGTCGCCGACTCGGTTCAAACTCTGGGGACCGGCGTCGATGGCACTGTAAAGCTGCACACAACCAGCTATGATTCGCAGGGTAACGTCTATCAGATGACCGCCTACGGGACCAAAGACGGCGGCGCGGTCCTCAACCAGGTGCGGGACGTGTACAACGGCCTCGGCCAGCTTGCCGGCGAGTACCAGAGCCAGAGCGGCGCGGTCACGTCGTCCACGCCCGAGGTGCAATATGGCTACTCCGACCCGAGCACCGGCAGCCGGATGACGACGCTCATTTATCCAAACGGCCGCATCCTTCACTACGGCTACGACGGGAACGCCCTCGATAACGCCATCGGCCGCGTCAGTTATCAGGCGGATGACAACGGCTCTGGGTCGGTTGGCGCCCACATCGTCGATTACGCGTACATGGGCGCCGGCACGGTTGTGAAGCAGGCTGATGGCAACGGCGTCGCCTTGAGCTACCTCCAGCAGCCGGGGGACACGCAGGCGATCACCAGCGGCAGCCAGTACGCAGGCGATAACGTCACCGGCCTCGATCGGTTCGGCCGCGTCATCGATCAGAACTGGATTGGTTCGACAAGCTCACCACAGGCAACACCCGTCAGCACCGACCGCTTCCAGTACGGCTACGACGCCAACAGCAACGTGCTCTACAAAAATAACCTGGTCGATCAGAACTTCAGCGAGCTGTACCATGCGAACGGCTCGGTGAACGGGTACGACCCGCTGAACCGGCTGACCTCGTTCACGCGGGGCGTCCTGTCCAATTCGGTCAGCGGCGGTCCCCCGGACTCGGTTTCGTTCCCCGCCGCGCTGGCGGGCCACAGCCAGATCTGGAGCCTCGACGCCCTGGGGAACTGGTCCAGCAGCACCACCGACGGCACGACGATGTCGCGTGCTAACAACAGCAAGAACCAGATTCACACCGCCGGCGGCAGCACCCTCGCCTACGACGCCAACGGCAACACCCTCACCGACGAGACGGGCCAGCACTACACCTACGACGCCTGGAACCACATCGTCTCCGCCACGAACGCGGCCGGCACGCCGATCGCGGCTTACACCTACGACGCCGCCGGCCACCGCATCACCGAATCGGCCAACGTCACGACGACCGACCTCTATCTCTCAAACCGGTGGCAGGTGCTGGAAGAGCGACAAAGCGGAGTCGTCTACGCCCAGAACGTGTGGGGACTTGGGTACGTCGATTCGCTCATCGAACGCGACGCCCATAACGCGGCCGTCAGCGGCACGGGGCTGAACCAGCGGCTCTACGCCCAGCAGGACGCGAACGAGAACGTCACGGCCGTGACGAACGCGGCCGGGGCCGTCGCCGACCGCTGGGTCTATGACCCATACGGGAAGGCGACGCAGCTCGATGCAAATTCCTGGGCTCCCGGCGGGACCGATCTGGGTTGGGTCTACCTCCACCAGGGCGGTCGGCTAGAGGCGGCAACGGGGCTGTACTATTTCCGGAATCGAGACTACAGCGCGCCATTGGGGCGCTGGATGGAGCAAGATCCAGAGCTATACATTGACGGAGCAAATCGCTACAGATCTCTACGAAATTCCCCCGCCTCATCTCGTGACCCCAAAGGATTAACTGCTTCTAAAGCGACACCTTTGTGGCAAACGGCTGATAAGCTAATGAACACACCGGAGCTTGTACTTATTAAAGATTTGTTTTCTGTGAAGATCAATAAGGACTGCAAGGTTGTGGGCTTTAGTTTAAGATTGCCAATCGATATCCTCATTCCGCCCGGCGATGACACGAGAATGATTCTGCCGAAGAATGCTGTTGTCCAGGTGGTCTCGGGTGATGGTCTAGTAGAAGTGCGGGATTTAGAGAACAATCATCACATGCGTGGAGGAACTGGCCTTTACTTGGGGCATGTGGACGTGAATCAAATTCTATGGGATGATCAAGGATCGTTTGTCGCGGTGGACTTCACCAACACGATCGATGTCGCAACAGACAAGACTGTCGAGTCAGAGCTAACGTCCGGATTCAGCACGCCAGAGGTTAAGAGCGGTATACAGGCATTGAAACAAGCGGTTGACGGAATCAATTCAAGCATCCTCAAAATCATAGGCAGTAAGGAAGAAGCGGATAAGATCGTAGTCACGCTTAAGGAAGATCTTCATCATATCGCATAGGGCCTCATGACGAAACAGCGTGCGGTCAATCTCCTACAGGCGGTTATAGCTGTTCCGTCTTTTATCGCCGGTGTCGGGGGTGGCTATTATGCTGCGTGTAAGTTCTATCCGTTCGGCGGTCAGTTGCTTCACTTTCTAACACCCTTCATTACCGGTTCTTTGGCTTATCTGGCCGTAACGTGGTGGGGGTCCGCGCGACAAGAAACCGATATCGCGGGGGTTTGCCCAGTATGCGGCTATGACCTGCGGGCAACCCCCGACAGATGCCCTGAGTGCGGGAGCGGAAAACGATCGCTACCCTGACCGCATGCCTTGAACCGCTCGGGGAACGGAAAAGAACGGGGGGTCATAAAGGGGTCACCTCCCAATGTGACCGCTCGTGACAGTGGTGGTCTTGATCGGCCGCCGCCCGGATGTCTCGTGAGGCGCCTCCGCAGTTCTGGCTAGGGGAACAGTTCGCCGTCAAGTTTCTCCTCTCTTACGCCTGCGCGGCCAACGATCTCCCACCTGCGCCGCTGGCAGGCGCTCCAAACATAAAGTCGGGCACGGCCACCTCTATCAGCGGCGGTTCAAAAGCTTTCCGGTAGAGGAACACGCGCATTTCGTGACCGTCGCGCGTTACATTGAGCGAAACCCGCCGAGTTCTTCCGCCGGGCGGGCGATCGAACAACGATTCTTATGGATTCGAGGCCGCCTATGACCCAATCTTCCGCCCTTGGGAGCGACGCAAGCCCGGCGCATGATGTTCGCTCGCCTGACGGGCTTCGTTCGACGAATGGCCTCGGGGAGCCGCCGGTCGATCGGTCGCCCCAGGAAGTCGCTCTGGCGCACCAGAAGGCCGGCCGCCTGAATGAGGCGGAGGCGATCTATCGGCGGATGCTGACGATGCGGCCGGGGGAGCCGGGGGCGCTGCACGGGCTGGGGCTGGTCAACCATCAGGCAGGGCGGCATGAAGAGGCGGCCGCCCTGTTGCGGCGGGCGGTGGAGGGGGCGCCGGGGCAGCCGGTCTTCCGGTCGAACCTGGCAGCCGTGCTGGGGATCATGGGGCGGCACGCCGAGGCGGCCGCCGAGTTGCGGCACGTCGTTCGGATGCAGCCCGGGTACGCCGACGGGTGGCGGAACCTGGGCGTGGCGATGGAGCGCAGCGGCAAGATGGAGGAGGCCGAAGCCGCCTACCGCAAGGCGGCCGAGCTGGCCCCGGCCGACCCGGCCGCCCGGCACTTCCTGGGCAACGCCCTCCGCCGCCTCGGCCGCAGCGCCGAAGCTGAAGCGACCTACCTGGAGGCGGTGCGGCTGGACCCCAAGCGGGCGGGCGTCTACTCGGCCCTGGCGGGCATGCTCTCGGGACAGGGGCGGCTGGCGGAGGTGATCGCCCACCGCCGCACGCTGGTGCGGCTCAAGCCCAAGTCGGCCATGGCCGCCAGCGCCCTGCTGGCGACGCTCCACTACGCCGAGGAATCGACGCCGGAGATGCTGCTGGCCGAGGCCAAAGCCTGGGCGGCCGCCCATGCCCGCTTCCCGGCGCAGGCGGAGCCGCGGCCGCGGGTGGAGGTGGAGGCCACGCCCGGCCGGCGGCTGCGGGTGGGGTATCTGTCGTCGAACCTATCGGCCCACCCCGAGGGGCGGTTCCTGCGGCCGATCCTCGCCCACCTGGACCGCCACCGGTTCGAGACCTTCTGCTACTGCGCCGGCGGCCGCCCCGATCCGACGATGGCCCAGCTCCGCCAGCTCTGCGACGGCTGGCGCTCGATCGCGGGGATGCCGGACGATCCGGCCGAGAAGCTGATCCGCGCCGACAAGCTCGACATCCTGGTGGACCTGACCGGCCACTTCGGCGGCTGCCGGTTGCAGCTCGTCGCCCGACGGCTGGCGCCGGTCCAGGTGATCCAGTTCGGCTACCCCGGGACGAGCGGCGTCGAGGCGATCGATTGGCGCATCACCGACGCTCACGCCGACCCGCTGCCGGATCAATCGAACCGACAAGCGGCGGCCGCCGACGGCCAGCCGGCCGCCTACACGACGGAAAAGCTCGTGCGGCTGGACGGACTGGCCTGGTGCTACGAGTCGCCGCTGGAAGCCCGAGGCGTCGGGCCAGAGCGTGAACGGGTCTTCTGAGTCGTGCGGGCGACCTTCCAAGAGGAGGGCCGCACGGCATCCGCCGCAAGCCGCACCGGCGGATTGCCTCTGTTTACAACCGCGACTAAAAGGAACGCTGTGGCGGCTCGTCGCAAGGAGGCTTGTGCAAGGAGCTTCGGATGTCTTTGTCTCGTGAGCGGTTGCGCCGCCGGTACGGGGTGGCTCTGGCCGCCCTCTTTTGTTGGGCGCCGGTGGGTACGCGCGTGGGAGCGGCCGCCGAGGCGCGCGCCGGCGGGTGGGGCGGTGGCGGCCGCCGCGGGGGACAGCCTGGACGCGCAGGAGCGCGAGCTGAACCGGCAGAAGGCGGAGATCGAGGCCAAGCTGGAGGAGATCGCCCGGCGTCGCGGCCGCCCGGCGACGACGCGGCCGGCGAGCGCTGCGGCGTCGGAGGTCGCGGAGCGGCCGCCGTCCCCCGAGGGAAAGGCGCTGAACAGCCCCGGCCAGGCGACGCCGCCGGCCGAGGCGGCCGCCACGACGGCTCGGCCGGACTGGTTCAACGTCCACGGCCAGGCGACGGTCATCACCCAGAAACACGACGTTTTCCCTTCGCCTTACGTCGGCCCGCATAGCCTGCAGCGGGATGAGCCGATCCGCACGTCCGTGACCAGTACGCTATTCCTGGGAGCGCGGCTGCCGTGGGCCGGGGGTGAGGCTTACTTCAGCCCCGAACTGTCCGGCGGCGAGGGGTTCAGCGGCGTGACCGGCATCGCCGGGTTCCCGAACGGGGAGATCCCGCGCGTTGGCACGCCCGAGCCGGAGCCGTATGTGGCGCGGCTCTACTACCGCCAGACGATCGGCTTCGGCGGTGACACCGAGAAGGTGGATGACGGCCCGAGCCAGCTCGCCGGGGTGCGGGACGTGTCGCGGCTGACGGTGATCCTGGGGAAGTTCAGCGCGGTCGATTTCTTCCAGCAGAACGCGTACGCCAACGACCCCCGCACCCAGTTCATGAACTGGGGGCTCTTTGCCGACGGCGGATGGGATTACCCTGCCGACACGCGCGGGTACACCGAAGGGGCGGTGATCGAGCTAAACCAGCCGACCTGGAGCCTGCGATACGGCGCATTCGCCGAGCCGAAGCAGGCGAACGGCGCGACGTACGACTCGCGGCTGCTGGATGCGCTGGGGCACGCCCTGGAGTTTGAAAAGCGATGGGAGCTCGACAAGCACCCGGGGTCGGTGAAGGTGCTGGGGTTCTTGAATAGGTCCGACGCGGGGAAGTATCGCGAGGCGATCGATAACCCGGGCCCCAGCGGCCCGGATGTGACGCTGACGCGGGCGTTCCGGGCGAAGTACGGCGTTGCGGTGACGGCGGATCAGGAGTGGACGAACGACCTGGGGGCATTCGTGCGGGCGGCCTGGGACGACGGCCGCAGTGAGACCTGGACGTTTACCGAGATCGACCGGAGCGTTGCGTTGGGGGCTACGCTTAAGGGGAACCGATGGGGGCGGCCGCAGGACGTGGCGGGGGTGGCGGGGACGATCAACTGGCTGGCGAAGGACCACCGGGACTACCTGGGCGCGGGCGGGATCGGCTTCCTGATCGGGGATGGTCAACTGAAGAACTACGCGCCGGAAGAAGTGCTTGAAGCGTACTACAACTGCAAGATCGCCGACCACGTTTACGTGACGCCCGATTTCCAGTTCATCAACCACCCGGCCTACAACGCCGACCGAGGCCCGGTCTTCGTGGGCGGCATGCGGGTGCATGTGGAGTTTTAATCAAAGGCTGAAGGGGGGGGGTGAGAAGGATGAAGGAGAAGGATGAAGGATGAAGGTGAAGGATGAAGAAGGGGGGGCGAGAAGGATGAAGGAGAAGGATGAAGGAGAAGGATGAAGGATGAAGGTGAAGGATGAAGAAGGGGGGGCGAGAAGGATGAAGGATGAAGGTGAAGGATGAAGAAGGGGGAAAGGAGCGGCAGGGGCCGCGTCTTCCTTGTCTTCATCCTTCATCCTTCATCCTTCATCCGTGGGTTCCCGCCTTCTTCCTTCAACCGCTGATTCCCATGTGTTCGGCGATCGTGGATTGGGCGTCGTTGCGGAGGGTGGGGTCTTCGAGCTGGTTGGCGGCGACTTCGCTGAGGGCGGCCGCGGCTTCGGGGCCGCCGAGGGTGGCCAGGGCGAGGAGGGCGGCGCGACGGGTGCTGCCGACGAAGAAGCCGTCTGCGTTCCGCAGGATGTCAACCAGGGGGGCGACGGCGCGGGGGTCACCGAGCAGGCCGAGGCTGCGGATCGCTTCGGCGCTGGCTTCGGCCATTGAGTCGGTCGTGGCGACGATCAGCGCGTCAACGGCGCGGCGATTGCCGAGCTGGCCGAGGCTGGCGGCGGCCGCGGCGCGGACGACCGGGTGGGTGAAGCCATCGGCGTTGGTGAGCGCTTCGATGAGGGGCTGAACGGCGGAGGCGTGGCGGACGTGGCCGAGCGAGACGGCCGCGTCGCGGGCGCGATCGGCGTCGTAGTCGCGCAGGCCGTGGCAGAGCGAGGTCACCGCTTCGGGGGTTTCGGTCGCGACGGCGGCGACAGTCTCCTGGGTGGCTTCGGACTTGTTGGCGGCTTCGATCTTGTGGTCGGCTTCGGCCTTGTGAGCCGTTTCAATGTGCGCGGCGATCGGGGCGGCGGCGGGGGCCACCACGACCGGGACGGCCGGCGTCGCGGGGGCCGAAGCGGTCGCAATAACGACCGCCTGGGCGGGCGCTTCGGTGGCGGCCGGCGTCGCGGGGGCGGTCGTCGCGGGGGCGGCGGCCGACTTCGGCGGGATCGCGCTGTACTTGGTCTGGGACTTGGACTTCTTCGAGTTTGCGTTCGACATCTGTTGGTTCTTCTGAGGCTCCCGGCCTCCGTGTGGGTGGCATTCCTATCGGACCTGCGGGAAGTATCGCCCAATAACGTCGCCGAGCGCCAGAAATTGCGAAGGCATTGCGGCCGAGATTTGTCCCGTTCGCCCCGGCCGGGAACGGAGGCCATGAGCAGGTCAGGACATACGTGAAACCATCGAAACGTTGGGGCCTTACTCTGCACCGGAGCGATCGGCGGGGCGCCCGGGGCCGCGCGACGGCGAACGGCGCCCAACGTGGGGGGAAAAGGTCGTGCCGGCGCGGGCATCGGAAGCGTACAGAACAGGCCAGGTCACTGGGCCGTCCAGCCGCCGTCAACGTATAACGTGCTCCCAGTCATGAAGCTGGAGGCGTCGGAGGCGAGGAAGAGCGCGGGGCCGGTGATCTCGTGGAGTTCACCCCAGCGGCCGACGGGGATCTTGGCCACAAAGGCGGCGTATTGCTCCGGGTCATTCAACAGCGGTTTGTTCATGTCCGTCGCGAAGGGCCCGGGCACAGGGCGTTAACCGTCACGCCGCGCAAGGCCCACTCCAGGGCGAGCGTACGCGTCAGCCCAAGCAGGCCCGCCTTGGATGACGCGTAAGGCGTGCGGCCGGCGATGCCGATCGCGGAGAGGATCGACCCCAGGTTGATGATGCGCCCCCAGCCGCGTTCGGCCATCGGGGGGCCGAACTGACGCGCCATCAGGAAAGGGGCTTTGAGGTTAACGTCCAGGACGGCGTCCCAGTCGTCCTCGCCCATCTCGGCGACGGGCCGCCGAATGTTGAGCCCGGCGCTGTTAACCAGGATATCGATGGTGCCAACCTCGCCCGCCAGGCGGCGAACGTCGTCGGCCCGGGAGACGTCCGCCGCCTGGGCGAAGGCTGGACGTCCGGTCGCCGCGGTGATGGCAGCGGCCGCGGCGTCGCACTCGGAGAGGGTGCGGCTGACAAGCACCACCTCGGCGCCGGCCTCGGAGAAAGCTTGTGCCATCTCGCGGCCGAGGCCTTTGGGCCCGCCCGTGATCAGCGCACGGCGGCCATCCAGCCGGAATTGGTTCAGGACGCTATGATCGCTTTGCGGCATATTAGGGCTCGCTCGAAAACGGGGATCGGAAACAGGGAGTCTCCCCTTTTTGGTTCACGCCGATAACGGGGAGTCTCCCCTTTCTTCGCATTGGGGTTTTCGATTGATTCGCCGCGGGGGATCGTTTACAAGCGATCGCTTCGAAGGTGGCGACTTCGGATGGCGGTTGGCGGCATTTCAGACACATGACCCTTAGATGATCGGCCCGATCGAGCGGCCGGGGTGACGGACACGTCCAGCGGTTGCGACGGTTCGCCGAGGCGCAGCCTGCACGCTTTCCCCGTCACGGGTGGATGGGAACTATGACGCACGGATTGGCTCGACTGAAGGGGCGGCTCGGTTCATTCTTCCGCGCGGACGGAGCTGGATGCTGCGAAGCCTTGGAGGGACGTCGGTTTTTCAATGCCGCCATCCCGCTCCACTCGCAGCCGCTTGAATATACCCATGGCTTCGAGCAGGCGTTGATCGAGGCGTACCATTCGCCGCACCTCAACCATGAGCCGCACGGTCGGGCACAGCCTCCCGCCTCGAACGTCATCCACGGGATCACCTCGGTCGGCAAGAAGCCGATTCGCGTCAGCACGAAGGCGCTTCAGTCGATCCACGCGAAGCCGCCGACGATCCAGAATGGCGAGCCACAGGATCCCAATCGCTCGAACCTTCGTCTGAACCCCAAGTCGCCGAAGATCGCCACGACCGCCAAACACCCCAAGCCGCCGCACAAGGCGATCACGGCCGCACAGGCCAAGGCCGTCGGCGCTCCGGCGACGGCGCAGACGCTGGGCACCAGTTTCACCTCCGACACACTGGCCGGCACGAACCCGACCTTCGCTTACCCGCCCGACAGCATGGGCGCCGTCGGCCCGACCCAGTACGTTGTCGGCGTGAACGGGCGCCTGGTCACGTTCAACAAGTCCACCGGCGCCGGCGACGGCGTGATCAACACGTCGATGGATTCGTTCTTCAACGCCGTGCGCAACGGCCAGGGGACGAGCGACCCCCGCGTACGCTACGATCGGCTGACCTCGCGCTGGTTCATTACGATCATCAATGTCGCGCCGTCCACGGGCAACCGTGTGTTGATCGCCATGAGCGACGGCGCCAACGGCGGCACGATCACGGCGGCGACCGTCTGGTCGTTCTTCTACTTCGACGCCAACCAGCCTTCCGCGCCCAGCGGGTTCAATAACCTCTTCCTCGACTACGAAACGCTCGGCATCGACAACAACGCGCTCTACATCGGCGGCAATATGTTCGGCAGCAGCTTTGCCGGGACGAACGCCTATGTGGTTCGCAAGAGCTCGCTTACAAGCGGCGGCCCGATCGTGGTGACCGAGTTCGCCAACCTCACCGGCACGACGAGCGGCGCCGGCCTACACGCCGCAGGGGGTTGACGATCTTTACAACCCCTCGGCGACCGAAGGTTACTTCATCGGCGTGGACAACCAGTCGTTCGGGAAGCTCGCCATCCTCCGCGTGAACACCCCCGGCGGGACGCCGACGATCACCAACCTGTCCCTGACCGTGCCGTCCACGGCCTACCCGGTGCAGATCGACCACCCGAACAGCACCGGGGTCAAGCTCGACCCGCTGGACGACCGGCTCTTCGCCGCAACGCTGCGAAATGGCCACCTCTGGACGGCCCATAACATTGGGGTGACCAGCAGCGGCGTCGCCTCAGGTACGGCGGATCGGACGGCGTCGCGCTGGTACGACATCACCAACCTCACCAGCACGCCGACGCTCAACCAGTCGGGCACGGTCTACGACAACAACGCGGCCGCGTCGGCCGCCCGGTCCTATTGGATCCCGTCGATTGCCGTCAACGGCCAGGGCGCGGCGGCCATGGGCTTCAGCACCGGCGGGGCCGCCTTCAACCCCGATGCCGCCACGACCGGGCGCGCTTGCCACGGACCCGCTCGGCACCATGGGGACGCCGATCACCTACACCAGCGCCTCGGCCGCGTATAACCCCAGCGACACCAACCCCCATCGGTGGGGCGACTACTCGTTCACCAGCCTCGACCCCAACGACGATCAGACGATGTGGACGATCCAGGAATTCGTCAACAGCACGAATTCTTACGCGGATCAGGTTGTGAAGCTGATCGCGCCCGGGCCGGCGACGCCGGACACGTCGAGCCCGCCGTCCGTCGGCCAGAACGTGACGACGAACGTCTCGGTGCTCGGCGTGAGCAGCAACGGCACGGGCTTCTTCGACCCGGGCGCGGGCTTCACCAACCATCTCTCCGCCTCCATCTCCGGCGGCGGCGTCACCGTCAATAACGCAACGTATGTCGATCCAACCCACGTGACGCTGAACGTCACGGTCGCATCGTCGGCCGCCCCCGGGAGCCGGACCGTGACCATCACCAACCCCGACGGCCAGCAGTCATCCGCCGCCGGTTCGTTCATCGTGCTCGACACGACCCCGCCAACGCTCTCGACCGTCGCGTCACGCAAGGCGACGGCGTCGGGGACGTTCGATCTCCCGCTCACTATCGGCACGCCCGCCGTGGCGACCGTCGAGCCGCGTGCCGGCGGGCCGAGCCAGCTCATCTTTAACTTCAGCGAGCCGATCACCACGGCGACCAACGGGACGACCCCGGCCGCCTCCAACTTCACGATCAGCAATGCGACGTTCTCGTCGGCCTCGATCTCCGGCGGCACGCTGACGCTGAACCTGACGGCGGCCGTGGACCATACAGTGGTCACCGTGGGCCTTGTGGGCATCCAGGACCTGGCGGGCAACGCGTTGTCGGGGAGCAGCGGGTTGTCGGTCCGGTCGCTCGTGGGGGACGTGGATCAGAATCAATCCGTTGACGTATTCGACCTTCAGGGCGTAAAGAATCACCTGCTTCAGACGACGAACGCCAGCAACTTCCTCTTTGACGTGGACAACAGCGGGACCGTCGATGTCTTTGACCTGCAGGCGGTGAAGAACAATCTGTTCCAGACCGTCCCCTAGACGGAGCCGCCTTCGACAGTGCCTGGGCGATGCGCCGAGGCGAACAGCGGCAAGGTATTATCGGGGTGGTGATGAAGGACGTATGCGACAAACGACTCCGCGCTCCTTGACCCATCGGCCGCTTGGCGAGGGCCGGGGCCGCGTATGCGGGCTTGCAATCGTCGCGGCCGGTCTCGCGCTGCTGGGCGCGGTTCCCCCGACTCTCGCCTCACCGATCCTAAGCCTTGTCAAAAGCGGGACGACCTCGGCCACTGATACCGAGGCGCTCGGCACGGCGAGCGAGAAAGTGGACGTCCGGCTGGACACGAGCGGCAACGCGATCAGCGGGCTTCAGTTTTATCTCGTCAGCGCTCCGGCCGGCGCTGGGACGTATCAGAACGTCAGCCCCACCTCCAGCACGGTCCTGGCGCTGAACGCCCCTTTCACGCAGGCCGATGTGAACGCATCGCCGACAGTCGGCGCGACGCCGCAGAACGCCGCCAACGCGAAGACCGTGCTGTTCAAATCCAGCGCGGGCGATTACGCGGCGTTCAGCACGACATCGATCGTGACGCTCCAGCTCAACATCAGTTCCCTGGCGGCCGGCTCGTATGTCTTCACGCCGGTGTCGCAGGGCCTGACCAACGCCTCCGGCGGCGTTGCGGCCGGAGGCTTCGGAACGCCCGGCGCCTTCACACTGAACATCACGCCCGAGCCCGGCACATTCCTGCTCGTGCTGCCTGGCGCCTTGGCGATGCTCGGCCGCCGCCAACGACGCGGGTGTTCCGCGACCGCCTGATCGCCGCTCGCTCGGCGGCTGGCCCGGCCGCACGGCCCCCATATCCCGCGCATCTCCCCTCGATTCGCACGCTGACGATGTCGGCAAAGTGGGACGTGTTGACGCCTGATTTGCACGTCCACCCATTCAAGGCAGACTGGTGAAGCGGCGAAACATTCCTTGCGTCAGGGCAGGTCGTGCATGCAGAGGCGATATTGCGGGCTGGCTTTTTTCGTGCTTGCCCTGATCGCGGGCCGGGCCCATGTTTCGTGGGGGTCCTCCGCCACCGTTCATACCTACGGGTTGCCGGCGGTTTCGAGTGGTCAGTCGAGTGCCCAGGCGGGCCCGGCCGCCCCCGCCAATCGCCTGGGCGGGCTTACGATCACGGTGGTGCCCGGGTCCGGGCTGGCCGCCAACCCCGACGCACTGGCCGCGTTCGATCGGGCCGCGGCGTCATGGGAAGCCGTGATCGGGTCGCCCATCAACGTGACCATCAATGCCGACCTGACCTCGTCCGGCTTTAATAACCCGAACATCATCGGGCAGACGCAGAACGTCCTGCTCCAGGACGACTACGACACGGTCCGCGGGCAGATGGTTGACACCAGTGCCGGCCGCCCGACGCAGGCGCTGATGTCGGCGCTTCCGACGGCGTCCCAGTTCAACGCGCATCTCCCGTCGGATCGGAGTTTTGGCGGGTCGATCGTCGCCTCGAAAGCGAACCTCAAGGCGCTGGGGTATACCGGGCTGGACCTGCCGGCGAGCCAGGGCGGCTTTGGGGCCAGCGACGGGTCGATCACGTTTAATTCCGCGTTCGCTTTTGACTATTCGCGGTCGGGCGGGATGGTCGCGGCGGGTAGGATCGATTTTCAGACGGCCGCCACGCACGAGATCGCGCACCTGCTGGGGTTCACCTCGATCGTGGATATTGTGGACACGACCACGGCCGCCCAATACCAGCAGGTCTCCCCGACGGTGCTGGACCTGTTCCGCTTCAACCCGCTGACGGGCAACCCGGCGACGCTGAACGACTTTACCACCGCGCCGCGCGAGTTGACGCCGGGAGCGGCCGCGGTCACCAACGACCTGACGCACCAGTACCTGATGTCAACGGGCTCGTTGGCGAACGGGGGCGACGGAAACCAGGCGAGCCACTGGAAAGACGACGCCCAGACGGGCAGTTACATCGGCATCATGGACCCGACGCTGGGCTACGGCGTGGCGCAAAGCATCACCGCCGCCGACGTCAACGCGTTGGGCCTCCTCGGCTACGACGTTGTCACCCCCGAGCCGGGGACCACGGGCGTCATCGCCATCGGCTGCCTGGCGGTGCTGGGACGAAGAAAGGGGAGGGGAAATGCTGAATGCTGAATGCTGAATGCTGAATGCAGAGAGTGAAGACCCCTGGCCGCCCGAGGTCAAGCGGCGAACGATTTTCTCGCCAAGGCACCGGCCAGATCGAAGGAATACCCCGTGCCCGACGCGCCTTCTCCGACCCCCGCATTCAGCATTCAGCAGTCCAGCCTTCAGCATTTCCCGTCCCGCCTTCAGCATTTCCCCTCCCGCCTTCAGCATTTCCCTCTCGTCGTCGTCGGCCTTGGCGCCATGGGCTCTTCCGCCTGCTGGCATTTGGCGCGGCGGGGGGTTCGGGTGCTGGGGTTGGAGCGGTTCGGCATTCCGCACGCGAACGGGAGCTCGCACGGCTTTTCGCGCATGATTCGGATGGCCTATTACGAGCACCCAGACTATGTCCCCCTGCTTCGCCGGGCTTACGCGTTGTGGGCGGAACTGGAAGCGGTCAGCGGCCGCAGACTGCTCTATGAGACGGGCGGGCTCTATCTGGGGCCGCCGGGCGGCGGGCTCGTGGCGGGGTCGCTCGCGTCGGCGCGGCGGCATGGCATCGCCCATGAGCTTCTGGGGCCGGGCGAGATTGCGCGGCGATTCCCCGCGTTCCAGGCGCCCGACGACTGGGCCGCGCTGTTTGAGGAACGCGCGGGGCTCCTGTTGCCCGAGCGCGCCATCGCCGCGCAGGCCGAGGCGGCCCTCCGCGCCGGCGCCGAACTGCATGGGGATGAGCCGCTGCTGGAGTGGCGCTGCGACGGGGGCGGGCTCACCCTCACGACCTCACGCGGCCGCTATCTGGCCGATCGGATCATCTTCTGCGGCGGGGCCTGGACCGACCGCCTCGTCGAAAGGCTCGGCCCGCGGCTGACGGTCACGCGGCAGGTCATGGGATGGGTCTGGCCGCGACGGCCGGAAATGTTTGCACTCGGCCGCTTCCCCGTCTGGGCGACCGACAACCCCGACGGCTCAATCCACTACGGCTTCCCGATGCGACCCGGCGACGAGGCCCCCGGTCTGAAGCTCGCCTGGCATGGCCCCGGCCCCGAGACCGACCCCGACCGCGTCCGCCGCGAGCCGCTCCCCGGCGACGAGGAATCGTTCCGCGCCCCCCTCACTCGTTTTCTCCCCGAAGGCGCCGGCCCGACGCTGGCGATGCGCACCTGTCTCTACACCAACAGCCCGGACCACCACTTCATCATCGACCGCCACCCGACCGACCCGCGGATCACGCTCGCCTGCGGCTTCAGCGGCCACGGCTTCAAGTTCGCGAGCGTCGTCGGCGAAATCCTGGCCGACCTGGCCACCACCGGAACCACCCCGCTCCCGGCGCAGTTCCTGGGCCTTTCACGGTTCGGGGAAAGCCGGGGAGAGATTGGCCACAGATGAAAACAAGATGGACACTGATAAGACGAAGAAGGATGGAGAATGAGGGACGAGGGATGAAGCTGAAGGACGAATGCATGCCTGCGGCATTTCTTCATCCTTCATCATTTTTCTTGTGGCCATATTCATTCGTCTTTTCCCCTCCGTCTTAAGCGTGCCACTTCGGCGACGCCCATCGTCAGGCCAAGTTTGTAAATCTCCGGTTAGCGGGAATAGTGGTCGCGCCGGCGGAGTAGGCACGATGGAGGATCGTCGCGCGACGGGAGCGGCGGTCCATTCGTTCTGATTCAGCGTGTTCTTATCGAGGAAGCCACATGAACAAGCCCTTGCGACTGATCGTTCTGTTGTCCCTTGGGTTGATCGTCATCGGGGCGGCAGCCCTGTCGCGGCCGGAACGGCTTTCTGCGGCGGTGTCCGGAGTGATGGCGGCCGCCACTCAGGGTGAAACGCCGGCGGCCGGGCAGAAGGCGAAGGATTTCACTCTGAAGGACCTGGAGGGGCATCCTGTCCAGCTGTCGGAACTGCTGAAGCAATCGCCGGTCGTCCTGGTCGAGCTTCGCGGCTGGCCGGGCTACCAGTGCCCGCTCTGCACTCGGCAAGTCGGCGAGTTCGTAGGAAAGGCGAAAGAGTTTGACGACGCCAAGGCAAAGGTCGTCCTGGTCTATCCGGGCGCGAGCGAGCACCTGAAGGAGCACGCGAGCGATTTTGCCAGCGGCAAAGGCATCCCCGAAGGGTTTACCTTCCTGATCGACCCGGACTATTCATTTACCAACAGCTATGGCCTGCGATGGGACGCCAGAGGCGAAACCGCCTACCCGTCCACGTTCGTGATCGACCGCGAAGGCGTCGTGCGATTCGCGAAGACCAGCAAAGTCCACGGCGACCGTTCCACGCCGGCAGAAGTTCTCGCAGCGCTGAAGGGACGTTGATGGCGGAGGGGAAGAATTGCCGCAGATGAATGGGAAAGGATGAAGGATGAATTTGAAGGATGAAGAAATGCAAGCGGGTGCCTTTCATCCTTCAGCTTCATCCTTCATCCTTTCCCTCTCATCCGTGTTCATCTTGTCTTCATCTGTGGCCACATTCCCCGTCTTTCTTCCCCGGTCGCTGTGGCGATCCTCCCGCTTTCCCCCGGCTTTTATCGAGCGACTTCGATCACGATCATCGTCAGGTCGTCGCGTGGCTCGAGGCTGCCGGATTCGCTGTCGATGTGCTCGGCGAAGTCGCTTAGCCATTGTTCGGCCGTCAGGTCGCGGCGGGCCTTGAGCTCTCGGAGCCAGCGCATGTCGTCGGGGGCGCGGCCGCTCGCCGTTTCGGCGCCGAAGGCGACTTCAATCCCGTCGGAATAGACAAGCATCCGGTCGCCCGGCTCCAGCTTCATCGTGCGGGTCTCGAAGACTTCGTCGGGGAAGATCCCCAGCAGGCAGCCGTCGGCGTCAAAGTTCTCGACCGCACTCGTCCCGTCTTCGCCGGGTGCGTTGCGGAAGATGACCGGGCTCGGGTGGCCCGCCTTGGCCATGCGAACCTCGAGCGTATCGATATCGATGACGCCGTAGACGGCCGTCGCGAACGTGGCCTGCGACAGGCCCTGCTCGATGAGGGAGGCGTTGAGCCGCCGAAGCGATTCGCCCGGGTCCAGGAGCCGATAGCCGGGCGCCGGCGTCACGCCGTCGGGCCGGGGGTGAGCAATTCCTTGGTGACCAGGGCGTGCTTGAGGAACATCGTCAGCAACGCGGCCGGCATCCCGTGCCCGACGGCGTCGGCCATGTAGAACCCGATCCGCCGCTCGTCGAGCCGCATCACGTCATAGAGGTCGCCGCTGACATAGCCGGCGGGGCGAAAGAGCGTATGGAAATGAAGCCGTCCGACGTTCGGCAGCGACTTGGGCAAAAAATCCTGCTGCAGCCGCGCCGCCAGCCGAAGCTCTTCGTCCAGTCGGTGCATGTAGAAGTTCAGCGTCTCGTCCCGCCGTCGCAGCAAATTCAGCTCTTCCCGGAGGCCGTCCATCTCTTTCTGGACGCTGTCGAGCTGATGGACGATCTCCTTCACCGGGCCCAGGTCGGCCATCACCTCGTTGAGGTCAGGCAGGGGGGGGAGCGAGGCGACCGACGGGCGATACCCGTTGGGCCGCTGGGGCGTCTGCCCTCGCCCGCCCGGGCGCGGAAGCGGTGCGTCGCCGGTGCCGGCAGGAGGCGTCAGGATCGATGGTGCCATGCAATTCTCTCCCCGGTGGCGGCCGCCGCCCGCTCGGCAGCGACAACACCGGCAACGTCGATTGGGCGGCGAGCCCCCGTTGGCCCACCCGCGTCCGTTCAGACCGGCCTCCGGCACGGTTCAACCCTTTGGTCGGCCCATAAGGCGGTTTACTTAAGGATCAATATTGAAATGCCATGTCTTATAGGAACCAGCGCATGAGCCTGCGGGAAAAAAAGTGAACGACAAGACGCCAGGGGAACAGCGCCGAGAAAGGCGTTTACGAGCGCATCGTGCGTGGCCGACAGCCGGCCGAACAGTCGCTGGAGCTTCAGAACGATGGCTACTGATCCCCTTGGCGCTTCTTCCTTAGCGTTCTTGGCGTCTTGGCGTTCATTTCGTCTTAGCACTACAGCGCCATTGGTCATTGCAGCACAGGAAGAACGTCGAACTCCGAAGCACGAAATCCGAAGGAATGAAGAAATCGGAAAAGAAGAAACCGGACTCAAGCGCGAGTGCCGATTTCCGCTTTGCCTCTGTTTGAAGTTCCTTGAAATTTCGTGCTTCGGATTTTCTGATTTCGGAAGGCGTGATCGCCCAATCAGCGCTGTAGTGTTAGACGGCCCCAAAATGCCGTCAACGCCGGATGCCCCTCCCCTATACGGCACTCGGGTATACAATTCAGTTCCATGTCGCTCAAGAACATCGACATCGGCGAGGCCATTCGTCGTCTTGCGGATCGCAAGATCGAAGAGGCGATGCGGGAAGGGAAGTTCGACAACCTTCCCGGGGCGGGCAAACCGCTCAACCTGGAGCCGATCCCCGCACACGAGGAAGCGCGGCTTACCTGGTGGGCGCTGAAGATCATGCGGCAGAACGATTTCACGCCCGATGAAGTCCGCTGGCGGAAGCAGGTTGAGACGCTGAAAGAAGAACTGTCGGGCGCCGTCAGCGTGTGGCGAGTCAAGTCACTGGTCCGCCAGATCAATGGGGCCATCGAGCAGATCAACACCCTGGGCACCAATGCGATTCGCTCTGACGCGCTCGGTTTTGCGCCGCTTTCGCTCGACGCCCGGCGGGCGCCCGTTTCTGCCGGCGCTGCGGCCAGCCTGTCGCGGGTGAGCCGTCCTGACGTTCAGCGCGGCCGCGGGGCCGACCAGCCGCTCGACCCGGGCGCTTCCCAACGGCGGGACGGTCCCGCCGGGCCGGCCAGCGGGTGAATCGTCACGCTCAATTCGGAAGCTTCCGCCAAACGTTGGCCGCGGCTGGCTGGTCACGCCATTGCGTTCCGACCCCGGGTTGGCATACTGACCCGCACCACGCGGATCTGCTCGACATTGACGAGGCCGGCATGGACGGCCGCCACCGCCAGCGGCGAATTGTCGGTAAAACGCCGGTCCCCCAAATACCATCTCCGCCGCCCCCGGTCACACGGGAAAACCGAAGATGGGACGTTCCGAGATTGCTCGGTGCCGATGCGAGGGTGGGCCGTCCGCTGATGCGACGAGCCCGCGGAAAAAGCCAAGGTGAGTACGGCTCGGCTCCGGACCAACCGGCAGTTGGAGGGTTGGCAAGCCGCCGTGTACTATTTCTCTATGGCGCTCAACGACACGTCGCTCCAACCGTTCGCGTCCACCAACCCTGTTCATCGAATCTGCGCTGTGCTGCTCAACGCCGCGGCGGGGGCTTTGGTAGCGCTGGGCTTAACCGTAGCGCCCGCGGCCCGGGCGCAGGAAGCGAATGCGGATGATGCGCCGGAGAAGGACCCTGTCGTCGTCTTCGCCGACCCGGTCACGGCGATGGAAGGCTTCCGGCTGCCGCCGGGGTTCAAGGCGTCGCTGTTCGCGTCCGAGCCGAGGGTGCAGAACCTCTCGTCGTTCACGATCGACGCGAAAGGGCGGTTCTACGTCGTTGACGCCAATCGCCGGCGCTCGTGCGTGCTCGACATGCGCAAGCTGCCGACCTGGCGCGAGGAAGATCTCTCCTGCCGCACCGTCGCCGATCGCATGGCGATGCTCCAGCGCCACCTGAAGCCCGCGGAGATCGAGGCGCTTCGAGCGAAGTCGGACCGAATCCGCATCATTGAGGACCGGGCCGGCTCGGGGAAAGCCGACTATGACGCGATCTTCGCCGAAGGCTTCAACGACGTGCTGGACGGGACGGCGGCCGGGGTGATCACGCAGGGGGACGACGTCTATTTCACGGAGATCCCCAACCTCTGGAAGCTCCACAATCACAACGGCGTCGCCGACGCGCGGCAGAGCCTCTTCTACGGCTTTGGCGTCCGATACAACTACAGCGGCCACGATATGCACGGCCTGCGGTTCGGTCCGGACGGAAAGCTCTACTGGAGCATCGCCGATCGGGCGCTCCACGTCGAAAAAGATGGGAAGGTGCTCGCCGACAACCCCGACAGCGGCGCGGTCCTCCGCTGCAACACCGACGGGACGGAGCTCGAAGTGGTCCACACCGGCCTGCGCAACCCGCAGGAGCTCGCGTTTGACGAGCATGGCAACCTCTTCACCGGCGACAACAACAGCGACTCGGGCGACGCGGCGCGGTGGGTCTACATCGCCGAAGGGGGCGACAGCGGCTGGCGGACGCCGTACCAGTGGCACACCTGGCCGTCGGCCCGCGGGCCGTGGGAAGTGGAGAAGCTCTGGCAGGTCGCCCCAACCACCCCCGCCTACTACCGCCTTCCGCCGATCTCCGAGCTGGCGGTGACCGGCGGCAAATCCGGGCAGAAGATCAGCGGGCCCGCCGGCCTCACCTACGCCCCCGGCACTGGCATGCCCGAGGCCTTCAACAACAAGTTCTATCTCGTTGACTTCCGCGGCGGCCCCGCGAACAGCGGCGTCTACTCGATCCAAAACAAGCCCAAGGGTGCAAGCTTCGAGGCGACCGAGGTGAAGGAATTTATCGTCGGCGTCCTCGCGACCGACGTCGAATTCGGCTGGGACGGCGGGATGTACGTCTGCGACTGGGTGAACGGCTGGGAGCCCAAGGGGCAAGGGCGGCTCTACCACCTCTTCGAGCCTAAGACGGCGACCGCCCCGATCGTCGCCGAGACACGGAAGCTCATGGCCGACGGGTTCTCCAAGCGGCCGCCGGCGGAACTGGCGCGGCTGCTCACCTTCCCGGACATGCGCGTCCGCCAGGCCGCCCAGTTCGCGCTCGCCGACCTGGGCGACGGATCCATCCCCGTCTTCACCGCCGTGGCGATTCACAGCGACAATGCTCTGGCCCGGCTGCATGCGATCTGGGGGCTCGGCCAAGTTCGGCGCAAGAGCCCGGCGGCGCTCTCCGCCGTCATGCCGCTTCTGGCGGACGGGGACGAAGAAGTCCGCGCAGGCCGCCAAGGTGCTCGGGGACGATCGGATCCCCAGTGCGGCCGCGGCTCTAATCAAGGCACTCGCCGACGATTCTCCCCGAGTGCGTTTCTTTGCCGCCCAGTCCATCGCGCGGCTGGGCGCCAAAGAGGCCTTCCCGCAAATCCTGAACCTTCTGCGTGAGAACAACGACCAGGACGCTTATCTCCGGCATGCCGGCGTCATGGCCCTGGTTGGCATGAAGGACAACAGCGCGCTGCTGTCGGCGTCGAGCGACCAATCGCCGGCGGTGCGGATGGGCGTCCTGCTCGCGCTGCGGCGGCAGAAGAGCCCGGAGATCGCCCGCTTCCTCGCCGACGCACAGCCGGACCTGGTCCTAGAAGCGGCGCGGGCGATCAACGATGAGCCGATCGCCGAGGCGCTGCCGGCGCTGGCGAAACTGATCGCCACCGCCGGGCTGTCCGAGCCGGTCCTGACGCGGGCGGTGAACGCGAACTTCCGCATGGGGACGAATGAATCGGCGGCCGCCCTGGCCAAGTTCGCCGCGAGCGGCACGGGATCGACCGTGCTGCGGGCCGAGGCGCTGAAGATGCTGGGGGACTGGGACAAGTCGCTCGGCCGCGACATTGTCACGGGGCTCTATCGCCCGCTGCCGCCCCGCAACACGGCGGCCGCCAAGGCGGGCCTGGCGCCGCTGCTGAATGAGATCCTGAAATCCGCGCCCAGCTCGGTGCGCGTCGCGGCCCTCAGTGCCGGGACGGCGCTGGAGATCAATACCACTCCGTTGGAGAGCATTGTCGCCGACGCTTCGGCGCCGCCGACGCTCCGGGCCGCGGCCCTTGGGGTGATGGCCGACCGGAAAGACAAGAAGCTGCCCGGCAGTGTCAACCTCGCACTAGCCGACCCCGCCGAGCCGGTGCGGGTTGCGGCGATCGGGCTCGCGCCGCGCGTCCCGGGCGGTTTCGCGGCGCTGGCGAAGTTCATCGAATCCGGCTCGGCCAGGGAACAGCAGGCGGCGCTCCAGGCGATCGGGTCGGTCGGAACGAAGGGGACAAGCAAGGAGGGCGTGAAAGAAGGCGATGCGCTGTTGATGGAGGCGTTTGACCGCGCGGCGACCGGCAAGCTGACGCCCGAGGCGCGGCTTGACCTGCTGACGGCCGCAGCGACGCGCAAGAGTGGCAAGGTGGCCGATCGCCTCAAGGCGTACAACGCGGCCACCCGCAAGAAGGGGGACGATCTGGCGGCCTATCGCGAGACGCTCGCCGGTGGCGACGCTGAGCACGGCGAGTCAATCTTTCGCGAGCGGCAGGACGTCTCCTGCCTTCGCTGCCACGCGATCCGCGGCGTCGGCGGAAACGCCGGCCCCGACATGGCCGGCCTGAGCAAGCGGGGCGGCACGCGCGAATACATCCTCGAATCGATCCTCTACCCCAGCAAGAAGATCGCCCCCGGCTACGAGACGGTCTCCATCTGGACGACCGACGGCGACGCCTTTTCCGGCCTGCTCAAGAGCGAGGATGACAAGGAAGTCCGCCTCGACGTCCCGAACCAGGGGATTGTGAAGATCGAGAAGGCGACGATCCGCACCCGCAAGGGGGGCCAATCTGGCATGCCGGACGACATCTCCAAATCGCTCTCGAAGGAGGATATCCGGGATTTGGTGGAGTTCCTGTCGGGGCTATGACGCGGGCGAATCTTCGGCGCCGACTCTCCGGACGTCAGAAACACCCCGCTTCCGCCGTCTGGACAATCGGCGAATGTAGGGCGTGGTTCACCACGCCGCACGGACGCGGTGGCGCGGTGAACCACCCCCTACAACAGGCTCGTTGTGCTTTGGACATTGTTTTGCCGCGTGGCCAAGATCATGACATCGAGTTACGCTTTGGAGATTCAAACGAGGTCACCGATGGTTGCAGGCCAGGTCCAACGAATCTCGCGTCACGGGAGTGCTTCCGCGGTCGTCATCGATCGACCAATCCTGGATTCGCTTGGGATTGACGATCAGACGGACCTGCTGATCACCACCGACGGGGCTCAACTCATCATCCGCCCCTTGACCGAGGCCGAGCGGGCCGGTCGCTTCGATAGCGTGATGAAGCGAACAGGCGAACAGAATGCCGATCTGTTCAGACGGCTGGCAAAATGACGAAGCCCCCCCCTCTTTCTCACCGTCGAAGAAGTCATCAGACTTCATGCGTATCAAGTGAGCACATTCGGCGGCTCTCACAACCTACTGAATCGAGGGCTTCTGGAATCGGCCGTCAGTCAGCCCCAGCAAGCATTCGGCGGATCGTATCTGCACGCGAATCTAGGTTCGATGGCGGCCGCGTACTTGTTCCATATCGCGAGCAATCACCCCTCTGAAGACGGGAACAAGCGTACGGCAATGCATTCCGCACTTGTCTTTCTAGAACTGAATGGTGTTCAGACAAACGTTCCGGTGGACGAGGCGGACGCTTTAGCCGTCGGAATCGCCAGCCATGTCGCGTCGAGGGATGACGCCATCCGCTTCTTCCAGCGGCTGAACGACGGTGCATAAGCAAGTGGGCCGTCCCAGGCGAGACTGCGGGTGGGCGGTGATCATCCGAGGTGTCGTTGGTTCCCTTACCAGCGGGCCTGTTCCGGTCCGCAACGCCGCCGGTGAGGGCACCGGCGGCACTTGTTCGCGGCCGTACACCCGATCTTTTGGGATGGAACGAGCCCTTGATCGCGCGTGACACGAACAAAAAAACCAGTTATCACGTCGCCGATCGCCGCGCCCTCGCTTCGATCTCCGCCCGGGCGTGGCGCTTGACGGCTAAATCGATCGCCAGCTCGATCGCCGCCCGCATGCTGCCGGGGTTGGCCCGGTTGCGGCCGACGATGTCGAACGCGGTGCCATGATCGGGGCTGGTGCGGATGATCGGCAGCCCGATCGTCAGGTTGACCGCCTGATCAAAGGCGAGCAACTTCACCGGGATCAACCCCTGGTCGTGGTACATGGCGACGACGGCATCAAACTTTCCGTCCCGCGCGGCCAGGAAGATCGTGTCGGGCGGGTAGGGGCCGGTGGCGTCGATCCCCTGGTCGCGGGCCATCAGGATGGCGGGGGAGATGATCCGCTCTTCCTCATCGCCGAACTGCCCGTTCTCGCTCGCGTGCGGGTTCACGCCGCAGACCGCGATCCGCGGCTTGGGCGTGTCGAACCATTCCACCATTGTCTGGTGCAGCAGCTCGATCGGATGGAAGACAGCGCCGATGTTGAGCCGCCCCCACAGGCTGTTGAGCGGGATATGCACCGTCGCCAGAACCACCTTCAGCGGTCCGCCCGCGAACATCATCGCGTGGCGGCGGGCGCCGGTTCGATGGGCGAACAGCTCGGTATGCCCCGGCCACGGGTAGCCCGCCAACTTCCAGCTCTCCTTGGCGATCGGCGCCGTCACCACGGCGTCCACCAGGCCGGCCTTGGCGGCGTCGATCGCGTCGAGGCAGAACCGCATCGACGCCTCGCCCCCCATCTTGCTGGGGCTGCGGATGGCGGAGCCGAGCATCGTGTATTGGTCGTTGTCAACGACGACCACGTCGTGCGGGTAGCTGCGCAGGCGGCCGTTGTACTGATCCCGCCACCAGAAGACGTCAAACTCGGCGATGTCGGCCGCGTACGCCAGCAGCTCGTTCATGCCATAGATGATGTACCGGGCGCGATGGCGTAGGACGGGGTCGGCGAGGGCCTTTACGATCACCTCCGGCCCGATGCCGGCGGGTTCGCCCATGGTGATCGCAAGCGTCGGCCGGTAGTCGTTCATGGGGCTCACAGGATCGTACATCTCCGCCCCGGCAAAGCGTTTTGGGTACCCGAGACGCGGCGTTGTGGCTCGGCGGCCGCGGCATCGTGCCGCAGGGCCCGTTCGGGCCCGGCTCCTGTGCCGCCGCGGGCACCTTGCCTTGCGCGAAGACCCACGTCAGCAGGAAGAGAAGCGTGAGTACGTTTGTGTTGGGCGCTAACTGCATGATGCCGAACCAGCTCATCAGAAGGCCGAGGCAGCCCAGGACAACTCCGATGACATAGCCTTCGTTATAGACAGCCATCGGCCGCTCCGGATCATGAGGCCCCACGCGCTCCATCTTCGGCTCGCGGGGCAAGGCGTTCAAGCGTCGCCACGACCGTCTTGGTGAGGATATCGCACTCCAGGTTCACGGGCCATCCGATCGCAAGCCCGCCGAGATTCGTTAGTTGCAGCGTGGTGGGGATCAGCGCCACCTCGAACTCGCGCTCCCGAACGGCGGCGATCGTCAGGCTCACACCGTCGAGGGTCACCGATCCCTTGGGAATGATATACTTCATCAGAGCCGCCGATGCTTCCAGCACCAGACGCCAGTCGCCATCGGCCGAGACCTGTCGCACCACGTTTGCCGTCCCGTCAACGTGCCCCTGCACGAAATGGCCGTCGATCCGATCGCCAACCCGCAAGGATCGTTCCACATGAACGCGATCCCCGGCCTTGAGTAGGCCAAGGTTGGTCTTGCCAAGCGTCTCGGGGACGACGTCAAACTGCAGTTCGCCCCGCGCCGGCTCGGCCACCGTCAGGCACGCGCCATTGACGGCGACCGACTCTCCCACGCGCCACGTCGTCCCAATCGCAAGCAAGCGTCAATCGACGAAACCGCGGCCCATCGGCAATGCCGACGACCCGCACCGTTTGTTGGATGATCCCGGTAAACATATCGTCGTGCAGTTTAGCACTACAGCGCTGATTCGGCGATCAAGCCTTCCCGAAGCAGAAATCCGAAGCACGAAATCTCAAGGAACCCCAAACAAAGGCAAAGCGGAAATCGATGCTCTCGCTTGAATCGGGTTTCTTCTTTCCGATTTACCATTCCTTCGGACTTCGTGCGTCGGATTCCGACGTTCTTCTCGTGCTCCAGTGACCAAATAGCGCCGTAGTGTTAGGCGCCCGCCGGCCCGAAAATTCCAAAGCCAGAGGACCACCAGCGCGATAAGCTACTGGCTCACATGACGCGGGTTTCCAACTCATCCCGGACAGCCACACAGCCCAAATCGCCCTTGGGCGATGGCCAGGGCGATGAGCGGCCGCATCCGGGTGCGAGGGAGCCCCTGACCTGATTGTCGAGATCGTCTCATCCGACAGCGTCGTCCGGGACTGGCGCGAGAAGTACCTTGAGTACGAGAAGGCCGGCCTCCGCGAATACTGGGTCGTGGGCCGCCTCGCCGGCCGCGTGGAACCTTACGGGCGGAGCGACGGCGGCCCGTTCCGCCGGCTCGAACTCAGGGAGGGTCGGATCAAGTCGCTTGTGCTTCCGGGGTTCTACCTGAGGCCCGAGTGGGCCTTGCCGGCGACCCTCGCGCCGCGGCGGGAGTGCATTGCGGAGCTTGGGGTGTAGCGGCGCGCAACCGCCTGTGGGAATGCGGCCGCTTGAGTAGCAGGCACATTCCAGTTTCCGTCCGCCGACACTCAAGCTGTAACGTCGCGGAGCGCGGGCGGACGGCACATGGAGTGTGCCTGCTACGTCGGGTCACGCGGCCGCAGCGAACGCGTGGCGCGACGCGCTCTACGCGATCCCTGAGGATGCGATCAATTCGACTCGCCCACATCCAGTCGATACTTGCGCATTTTCTTGTAGAGCGTCGTGCGGTTGATATCCAGCTCGGCGGCCGTTGCCTGGCGGTTGTAGGCGTTGCGCTTCAGCGCCTGTTCGATGATCCGCCGCTCGGGGCCCTCCAGGGCCACGTGAAGGGGCATCGCCCGCTCGCAGATCACGTCGGCGTCGTCGCCATACCGCAAGACCGGCGACGCCGATGGCCCGGGCGCGCCGTCGGTTTGGAGCGTTTCGGGCAGGTCTTCGACGTCGATCTGCGGGCGGCGGCAGAGGACGACCGCCCGCTCGACGGCGTTCTCCAGCTCGCGAACATTCCCCGGCCACCCATAGCGCCGCATCGCGCCCATCGCCGCTTCAGTAAAGCCGAGGATCTCGCGGCCCATGTCTTTCGTGAAGCGGCGCAGGAAGTGGGTCGCCAGCAGCGTGATGTCCCCCAGCCGCTCCCGCAGCGGAGGCACGCGGATGTTCACCACGTTGACCCGGTAATAGAGGTCCTGGCGGAAGGAGCGATCGGCGACCATCTTCGCCAGGTCCACGTTGGTGGCCAGGACGACGCGAACGTCCACGGTGCGCGTCTCGGTGCTGCCGACGGGCTCGAACGTCCGCTCCTGGAGCATGCGGAGCAGTTTCACCTGCATCGCCGGGGAGGCTGAATTGATCTCATCAAGAAAAAGCGTGCCGCCATCGGCAGCCAGGAAGCGGCCGGGCTTGTCGGAGATCGCGCCGGTGAACGCGCCCGAACATGGCCGAACAACTCCGACTCCAGCAGCGTCTCCGGGAGCGAGCCGCAGCTTACCTCAATGAACGGCTTGTCCCGGCGGGGGGATCGGTGATGGATCGCCCGGGCGAGAAGGCTCTTCCCGGTGCCGCTTTCGCCCCCCATCAGCACCGTCGAGCGGCTGTCGGCGACGGCGTCGATCAGGTCGAAGATTTTGAGCATCTTGTGGTCGTGGCCGACGACGTTCTCCAGCCCGAAGCGCAGGTCAAGCTGCTGCTTGAGCGACTCGTTCTCGAACAGGAGCGACTGCTGCCGGGCCGCTTTCTCGACGACGACGCGGATTTCTTCGTCAACGATCGGCTTGGTCAGGTAATCGAACGCCCCCATCTTGGTCGCTTCGACAGCCCCTTCGATCGAACCGTACCCGGTGATCACGACGATGACCACGTGCGGGAAGCGGCGGCGGATATCGCGAAGGAACTCGGCCGCCCGGACGCCGGGGATGCTGATGTCCACCAGCAGGAGCTGCGCCCGCCACGATTCCAGCAGGGCCATCGCCTCATCAACCGAATCCTGCGTCCGCACCTCATACCCCTCGCGGCGGAGGAACTGCGCGAGGGACTGAAGGATGATGCGATCCTCATCGAGGATCAGCAGGCGGGGCTTGGCGTTATCGGACATGGGTGGGTTCCTGTCGCCCCTCGCCCGACGTTGCCCCAGGGCATTCCGCCGGCGAGGGCGTGTTCCTTTTTTCATCGGCAGATCGCCGATCAATCAGGGAGTCACCGACAGGATTGCGCGGGGGCGGAAGGGGCGGACAGATCGACCGTGAAACGAGCCGAAAATGCCCGGTTCTTATCGGACCGCGGAACACAGAAAAAACGCCCTCACCCCGACCCTCTCCCATGGGTACATGGGCGAGGGAGGAAGAGGCCGAGTGGACGTTTCTGTCCCCTCTCACATGTAACCATGGGAGAGGGTTAGGGTGAGGGATTTCATCCGGAACCGAAAACGGGACCATTTCAGTTGCACCGTTGCGTTCTGCGGCGGTGTGATTTGAAACAGTGCCTAATGAACGATCACCACGCCTTTTTCCCTGGGATGTCGATCGCAGGCGTACGAGAAGCGGCCGGCGGTGTCGAACTTATGCTTGTACACCTTCCCTGTCCCAAGCTTGCCGGAATCGAACGAGCTGTCGGCGGCGGTGACGGTGTGGTCCGAGTCGTCGTTATTCGTCCACTCGACGCTATCGCCCGCCTGGACATCGACGCTGTCCGGTTTGAAGCGATGGCTTTCGATGGAAACGGAGGTTGTCTTGTGCGCGCCGCCCTTGTCCTTCGACGGAGCGGCCGCCGACGAGAGCGATCGGTTCCGCTCCCCATCGGCGGTCGGGCTGCGGGTCACGAGCGTCGCCGTCCTCGGGCCGGCCGAGGCCGGGGCGAGCAGGCAGGCCGCGGCCGCCGCAACCGAGCCGAGCGGGACGATAAGGGCCCGTAAGTACGTGCGTTCAGACATGAAAGGGGTCTCCATCCATCGTAGCAGACACAAGCCACGCCCCTCGGTGAGGCCGGATCGCCAATCGGCCGCCCCCGGACGATATCATCGCTTGATCGACGAAGCGTTCTACGCTTAAAAATTCGTCATGTCGCTCCGGGCCTGTTTTGAAAGCCATCGGGCGCCGCTTCGGTCGAATTTCTCCCCGCCCAGTCGCGCGGCTATACATAGGGTCGCAGTAGCGCGACGCTTATGCCAGAAAAGATCATCCGAGACCCCGTCCACGACGTGATCGCCTTTCGCCTGGAGCGGCCGGTCGATGCGCTCCTTTTCCGCCTCCTCAATGCCGCCGAGTTCCAACGCCTTCGCCGCATCCGCCAGCTCGGCATGGCCAGCTTCGCCTACCCCAGTGCCGACCATTCCCGCTACAGCCACAGCCTGGGCGTCATGGAGACGGCTCGCAAAATGCTCGACCAGCTCCGCCGCTCCTTCCCGATCGACGAAGAATCAGAGGCCGTCTGCCTCGCGTCGGCGCTGCTGCACGACCTGGGGCATGGTCCGTTCAGCCACGTCTTTGAGCGCGTGAGCGGCATCCGCCACGAGCTGCTCACCCAGCGCGTGGTGATGAGCCCCGAGAGCGAAGTCCACCGCATCCTCTTCGAGCACGACAAGCTCATGCCCGAAAAGGTCCAGGCCTTCCTCCGCGGCCAGCCCGATCAAGCCTTCTTCAGCGATATCCTCGCCAGCCAGCTCGACGCCGACCGGCTCGACTACCTGCTCCGCGACAACCTGATGACCGGCAGTGGCTACGGCGACTATGACCTCACCTGGCTCCTGCACGCCCTGACGATCGACCCCGACAGCGGCCGCCTCGCTGTAACGTGGAAGGGCGTCAGCGCCGTAGAGGCCTACCTCCAGTCGCGCTACCACATGTACCGGAATGTCTACTTCCACAAGGTCGTCCGCAGCGCCGAGGGGATGGTCAAGCTGGCCCTTCAGCGCGCACCGGCGGCTGCTGATCCAGGGCCGCCTCCCGTGGCCGCCGCGCGAGGATGTCGTCTTCAAGGCCCTGACCGGCCAGCGGATGACCATTCCGGAATTCACCAGCCTGGACGACATCTCGGTGCTCCACTGCTTCAAGCTCTGGGCATCGGCCGACGACGTCCCCCTGGCGAACCTCTGCCGCGGGTTGCTTTACCGGAAGGTCTTCAAGACGATCGACCTGACGCACCTGGCGCCGGCGCCCGACGGCGTCGCCCCGGAAGATGCGGCCGCCCGCCGGGCACTCGCCGCGGTGGAGGCGGCCGTCACCCGCGCCGGCGGCGACAGCGCGTATGACCTGTTCTACGACGAGCCGACCGACGCCCCCTACGAAGGCTTCGGCCACCGTCCTGAAGGCGAGCCCGAGATCATGGTCCAGCGCCCCGACGGCCGCCTGACGCCCTTCGGCGAGGTGTCGCCGTTGACCCTGGCGTTAAGCAAGCAGTTGATGTTCCGCCGCCTGCACGTGGCGGCCGCGTGGCGGCAGGTTGCGGAAGATGCGGTTGGTCAGCCGTAGGGACCGCACCGCGGTCCGCACGGGGCATGCGAAAAAGTCGAACAGTGCCGCCGTGAAGGTGGGACGGGTGGCGCGCGGGCCGCGGTGCGGTCCCTACGGCAGGGCACCTCACCCCTCGAACCGAATGTTCTCCGTCGCCTTCCCTTCGGATTCCAGGTGGCGGGTGAGCATGCCGATGTAGCTGCCGCGGATGGGGGGCAGGTCGGACAGGCCCAGCTTGCGGCGTACGGCTTCGACGGCCGCCTCGCTGGGGCCTTCGACTTCGACGAAGTTGCCGAGGTAGGGGATCTCGTCTAGTTCGACCTTGCAGTCGTCCTGCTTCCACGTCTCGCGGCGCTTTTGGAAGGAGAGCTTGCGCTCGAAGCCGAGCTTCTCGAACAAGCTGGCGGCCGCCTCGGCATCGTCGACGGTAACTTCGGTCTCTTCGCGGCTCTTGAACGCGCCGGGCTGGTTGGCGCCTTTGAACGTGATCACGTGCGTCTCGCGGCCGCTTTCGATGTCGCGATTGGTCCGCAGCCGCAGGCCCTTGTCGCCGCTCCGGAGGCCATCGTCAGCGGTGTCAAAAAAACGATTCGTTTCAATAACCGCCCCGACCCGCTCGGCGCCAGCGCGGGCCAGCGCTTCGCGCAGAGGCCCGAAGTCGGGCAGGGCCATCTTCGCTTCGATTTCCATTCCCATGGCGGAACCTCATACCAATACCGTCTGCGACCGTCGCGTTTGCCACCCGCGAGCCGCGCCCGTGAGGAAGCGGTCTCTGACCGCTCCCGGCCCGGCCGCGGGGCCAACGGGCGTCCCCGCGCTATCTCGGCCCGACCGCTCCCTCACCAGACTGTCGAAAAACCGGTGACAGCGACTTCATGACCGCCTTTTTTGGGCGAAGAACGAAGCATTTTTCGGCGTTCCTCGGGTTTTTCGACAGTCTGTCACGCACGGTCGCGGCTCGCTGGACGCGCCATGAACGAGCCGCGCCCGTCAGGAATCGGACGGTCGTCGTACTCGGCGACTGATCTGGTGAATCGGCGGCTGATGCCCACCTGCGGCGGGCCCGCTTCCTTACGGGCGCGGCTCGTTCGGAGCGGTCTCGCGGCCTGCGCGGGCGATTACGCCACCACGAAATTCACCAGTTTCCCGGGGACGTAGATCTCCTTCTTGATCGTCTTCCCCTCGACCCAGGTCGGTACGCCTTCGGCGCGGCGGGCCTGGTCGAGGATCTCCTCTTTCGCGGCGTCGGCCGCCACGCGGACTTTGCCGCGGAGCTTGCCGTTCACCTGCACGGGCAGTTCGATCGACGTCTCGACCAGCTTCGCCTCATCGTACGCCGGCCAGGGGTGGCGCGCCAGCGACTGATCGTGGCCGAGCCGCTGCCAGACCTCTTCGGCCAGGTGCGGCGCGAAGGGGGCCAGCATCAGGATGAATCGCTCCGCCAGCGGCCGCGGGATGGTCTTCAGCGCGTTCATCTCGTTGTTGAGCTTGATCAGTTCCGCGATCGCCGTGTTGAATCGCAGGGCGACGATATCTTCGGCGACCTTTTTGATCGTTCGGTGCAGTTGCCGGTCGATCGCATCAGGGATGGGGCTGTCGTCGATCACGGCGACCTTGTTGTTCTCCTCGTCGCCGATCAGGTTCCGCCAGACGCTGTTCAGAAAGCGGCTCATGCCGACGATGTCGCGCGTGTTCCACGGTTTCTGGGCCTCCAGGGGCCCCATGTACATCTCATAGAGTCGGAACGTATCCGCCCCATAGTCGCCGACGATCGCGTCGGGGTTCACCACGTTGCCGCGGCTCTTGCTCATCTTGAAGCTTCGCGCGTCGGCCCGGATCGCGGGGTTCGATCGCAGCCGATACCCCTCGCCCGACTTCTCCACCTCCTCCTCGGCCAGGCGCTTGCCGGTCAGCTTTTCGCCGGTCTTCCGGTGGGTGGCCACCATCCGCACGCCGGCCTCGCTCGCTTCTTCGTCGAGGTCCTTCACGTCCGACAGGCTTACCCAGTCGCCCAATGCCGACTGGAAGGCGTGGATCTCCGTCTCACCTAAAATCAGCCCCTGGTTCACCAGCCGCTGGAACGGCTCGGGCGAGGCGACATGCCCCAGGTCGAACAACACCTTGTGCCAGAACCGCGAGTAAAGCAGGTGGAGCACCGCATGCTCGACACCGCCGACATACAGGTCCACCGGCATCCAATACTTTTCCTTCTCCCGGTCGATAAACCGGTCGGGGTTTTGCGGGTCGATGTAGCGCAGGTAGTACCAGCACGAGCCGGCCCACTGCGGCATCGTGTTGGTTTCGCGGGCGTAGGTCTTGCCGTCGCGCTCGTAGCGGAGCCAGTCGGCCGCCTTGGAGAGCGGGGGGGCGGGGGTGCCGGTCGGCTTGAAATCGGCCATCTCGGGCAGCGTCAGGGGCAGCTCCGACTCCGTCAGGGCGATTGGGTTCTGCTCGGCGTCCAGGACGATGGGGAAAGGCTCGCCCCAGTAGCGCTGGCGGCTGAAGAGCCAGTCGCGCAGCTTGTAGTTCACCGACCGATGCCCGACCCCCAGCTCTTCCAGGTGATTGATGATCCGCGTTTTGGCGTGGGCCGTGGTCATCCCGTCGAGGATGCCCGAATGGATGGCGACCCCTTCGCCGCCGAACGCCACCGGCCAGGCGGCCGCCCGGCGGGCATAGTCGTCCCGCAGGGATTGGAGCGCACCGGGGGTTGATTCGATTCGCTCGATGCTCGACTTGATGGTCGATTCGCGGATTTCGCGGGCGACGGCCGGGTCTCCCTTGGCGGCCGCGTCGATACGCGGGTCGCTCTCGGCGAACTTGCGGAAGCTGGCATACGCCTGCTCGCGCAGCCAGTCGTCCGGCGGCATCACCACGGCGCGGATCGGCAGGTTGAACTGGGTGGCAAACTCAAAGTCGCGCTCATCGTGGGCGGGGACGGCCATGATCGCGCCGGTCCCGTAGCCCATCAGGACGTAGTCGGCGATGTAGACGGGGATCTTCTCGTCGTTGACCGGGTTGACGGCATAGGCGCCGGTGAAGACGCCCGTCTTCTCACGGGTCGCCTCCATGCGGTCGCGGTCGCTCTTGCCTTTCAGCTTCGCCCGATAGTCGGTGATGGCGTCGCGCTGGGCGGGGGCGGCGATGCGATCGACCAGTGGATGCTCGGGCGCCAGGACCATGTAGGTGGCGCCGTAGAGCGTGTCCGGCCGCGTGGTGAACACGGTGACGGCCGGTTCGGCGCTGCCGTCGGCCGTGTCGGCGCCTTCGGACGGCCCGCCGGGGCTGCCGGCCGGCGGGGCGCCTTCGGGCAGGGAGATCTCAAAATCGACCTCCGCGCCCACGCTGCGGCCGATCCAGTTCCGCTGCATCTCCTTCAGCGATTCGGGCCAGTTCAACAAGCCCAGGTCTTCAACCAACCGATCGGCATACGCCGTAATCCGCAGCATCCATTGGCGCATGGGGCGGCGCTCGACGGGGAATCCGCCGACTTCGCTCTTGCCGTCGATCACCTCCTCATTTGCCAGCACCGTCCCCAGCCCAGGGCACCAGTTGACGGGCACCTCGTCCGTATAGGCGAGCCGCTGCCCGTCAATGATGTCGCGCCGCTGCTCGGCCGCCAGCGTGGACCATGCGAGGAAGGTCACCCGGACATCGCCGCTGATCGCCTCCATCCCCTCCTGGTTGGGGTTCAGGTGGATCGACCCATCCGGCGCCGCGATCAGGTTCTCATTCTCCAGCTCACGGATCAGGTCGGCGATCGGTTTGGCCTTGCGTTCGACGGGGTCGAAATAGCTGTTAAACAGTTGCAGGAAAATCCATTGCGTCCACTTGTAGTAGGTCGGGTCGGTGGTATCGACCTCACGATCCCAGTCATAGCTCAGGCCCAACATCTGAATCTGACGCCGGAAGTTGGCGATGTTCTCTTCGGTCGTCAGTCGCGGATGGCGGCCGGTCTTGATGGCGTACTGCTCGGCCGGCAGCCCGAAGGCATCCCAGCCAATCGGGTGCAGGACGTTATGCCCCTTCATTCGCAGGTATCGCGAGACGATATCGGTTGCGGTGTACCCCTCCGGGTGGCCGACGTGGAGCCCCGACCCGCTGGGGTAGGGGAACATGTCCAGGATGTACGACTTGGGCATGTCACCGGCTTCGGCCGGCTCCAGAGCGCGGAAGCTCTTGTTCGACAGCCAGTACTGCTGCCATTTGCGCTCAACGGTGGTGAAGTTGTAAGGCATAGGGTCGGAATCTTACGGGGTTCGCGGAGCGGTCGCGAGCGCTTCGCCATCGCTTCGTACAGGTGTGGCCGTCTATTTTGGCACCGCCTGCACGGCACGGAGAAGGGCTCGGGCACTTCCGGGGAACTCCAACGTCCCCGTCGGCCTCTTGCGTCGAACCGACGAGGACGTCGGCGTTCCCAGCTTCAAGGTGTGGTAAGGCCAACAGAGTGGGCCACACCCCTTCGTACTTGAGCGCCGCCGGCGCTTGGCGGAGCCGTCTGTCGCCCAGGTCCGAGTTTGTAAGGCCCGCTTCAGCGATCAGAGGCCAGAGGCTAAACGAAGCGCGATATCAGTTTTCTTTCAAGCCCGTCGGGCCCGATAACCGGAATCCGGCCCTGGAGTTGAAGATTTGCTGGGAAATCAGTCGGGGGTGCTCCGATAACTAGAAGGGGACGGGCGTTGGGTTGACCTTACGGGAGGTAGCGTTAGATGTTGCTCTTCACCGAAACGACGACAGCGGACGAGACATTGGGATCTGGCTTACACGATTCGTCAACCGATCCGATCGAGCGTCGTCGCGGGCTGCGCATCCGCCAGTCGCGGCCGGTCAAAGTGTTCGAGCCCGCCGCCGGCCGCTACTTCGGCGGCCAGACCGAAGACATCAGCAATACCGGCCTGCGCATCGAGTTGCCGATGTGGGCCACCGTCCGCCCCGGCGAGACGCTGAGCATCCACGTCGGCCTGAGCCGCACCGGTGAGTCCCTGGCCAATCGGCGCCAGATGATCCCGGCGCGCGTGATTTGGGTCAACCGCAGCGCCGGCAAAAATGCCCGGCTGGAAGCGGGCGTGGAATTCCTCGCCAGCATCGCCGCGCACCTCGACGCCGCCTGATCGATCGTCCCCGCTACGACGCGCGCCCCAGTCTCTTTCCCGACCGTTCGAACCGCCGAATCCTTCCACGGCCGCCTTCCATCGAATCCGGGAGGCGCGATCCGGCCGGCGGGCGCGATCCCTCGACGGCCTGTTCGCCTGGGTCAGATCGATCTACCAGCCAGAATTTGCACCTGCCTTCAAGGCCGCCCGCCCGTCCACGGCCCGCCCGGTCCCACCTAACCGCTTGGGCCAAAAGGATCTCGACCGTCGTCTCGCTTTCAGATAAACCGCGCAGGTTGGCCAAGGCACGAATACTCCGGGCTTTGCGGCGTATGAAAGATTGCCGGCCACGCGGTTCCCTCCCACGGGTACAATCTCACCCTGAAAGATGTACGTGGCGGTCAAGGCCAGCTCCCGCGGATTCTCCCGCGGCGGCGGGTCGCGGCCGGTTCAGTCGAACGCGAGTCGATGAGGTTCACCGAAGCGCAGTCATGGAACAAGCGGTAAGGCGGTTCGCCCGCAACATCCTCCTCATCCACTTTGGCCTCCTCGCCGTCGTCCTGGCGCTGGTGTTCATCGGGTCCGATGCCATCCACCGCGCCGCCCGGGCCGAGGCCATCGACCAGGCGGAGAAACGCCAGGACCTGCTCGTCGGCCAGACCTCGCGAGGCATCGAAGAGTTCTACCAGTCGATCCTCAGCGACATGGACCTTCTGCCTCGCAACGACGACACGTCGGAAGAACGCGCCCTGCTCCCAACCCTGACCGGCCCGGCGAACCCGCCGCCCGATCGGCCCCCGATCGATCGCCCGCCCAACGATCGTCCGCCGAAAGAGGCGCCCGCCCCGATCGCCAGCCGCAGCCGCTCCAGCGCCGCGACGGCACTCCGCGGTCTCCGCTGGGGCAGCGGGGCGTCCTGGTCGGCGCGCTCCTCTCCCGACAGCTCGAAGAGCGCGTGTCGCACCTCTTCGTGGTTGACCGGAACACCATGGTCACTCACGGGTTCACGCGTGAAGACCTTAACCCCCAGACCCGCGCCGAGGCCGTCAAGACCGACGACGAGATCGTCGCCCGCTACAAGGACTGGATCAAAAGCGTCAAAGGGCAGTCGGTCAGCCGGTTTGAAAAGTTCGACAACGAGGGCCTGAACCTCGTCTGCCTCCCGTTCGGCAAGAACAACGGGACCATCGTCGTGGCGGCCGTCCCGGTCGAAAAGATCAAGGGGAAGTTCCTCGCCCCGCTCAACAAGGTCTCTTCGACGGGCGCATTTCTGATCAACGAGTCGCTGACCACCATGGTCACCTCTCATGCCTCCAACGGCCTGGTCGGGACCAACCTCGACCTGGCGGAGGACCCGCAGGTGCGCGAGGCGATCGCGGCGTTCAAAAACGTCGATTATCGCGGCTCGCAGACGATCAACAAGCCGTTCAGGCTCGGGACCGAACAATTCTCCCCGTCGATCCTCACCGCCGCCCCGGTTGAGGTGGCCGCGGGGCGGAAGTGGTTCCTGCTGGTCGCCTCGCCACTGTCCGAAGTGGACTCGGTCGTCGGGCGGCTGTTCCGGCGCATCCTGTTTTTTGGCATCTTTGTCGTCGTGGCGATGACGGCGATCCTGGTCTCCACGGCCGCCCAGATGATTCGCGGCCGCATGAAGCTGGAGCGCATGCGCCACGAGACCATCACCAAGGAACTGGACCGGGCCCGCCAGATCCAGAAGGCGTGGCTGCCGCGCAAGGGCCCGCGTCGCCGTTCATCGAGCTGGCGGCCGTTAACTACCCGGCCCAGCACATCAGCGGCGATTTTTACAACTGGTTCGACCTCTCCGACGGCCGCACCGCGGTCTGCATCGGCGACGTGACCGGCCATGGCATGTCGGCCGCGTTCCTGATGGCGACCACTCAACTCCTGGTCCGCACGACGCTGGCGCGCTTCAACGAGCCGGCGAAGTGCATGACCGAGGTGAATCGCCAGCTCTGCACGCAGGTGTTCAACGGCCAGTTCGTGACGATGCAGATCCTGGTGATCGACCCCTCCAACCGCACCGTGGACATCGCGACGGCCGGCCATCCGGCGCCACTGCTCGCCGAAGCCGAATCCTCCTCCAGCTTCCAGCCGGTGCCGCTGGAGCCGCAGATGGTCCTGGGGGTTGACCCGGATGCGATGTATGAGACCGAGCGGTTCGAGCTTCCGCCGGGCGCGGCGCTGCTCCTGTACACGGACGGGGCCGCCGACGTCGAAGCGCCCGATGGGCGCCGCCTGGGCAACGAAGGGCTGCGTCGCGTCCTCCCCAGCTCCCCCGGCCGCCGCGGGCACGCGCAGCTCCTGCTCGAATCGGTCGTGACCGCGGTCAACACCTTCCGCGGCGCCCGATCCCTCGGCGACGACCTCACCCTCGTCGCCATCCGCCTCCACGCCGAGGCCCCCGCCCCAACCCCCGAGCCCGAGCCCGAAGCGGCCGCCGCCTGAGCCGCCCGCCATCCGCCGCGCGCCACCAACGGACCGCCCACCCTCAACGAGCCGCGCCCGTCAGGAAACGGTCTCTGATCGCTCCGAATCAGGCCGCGAACAAGGGCGGACGCCCCCCGACCCACCGGCCAGACCACTCCCTTACGGTCGTGGCTCGCTGGGAGCCGCGCGGCATCAACGAGCCGCGCCCGTCAGGAAGCGGGCAGTCGCCGTACCCGGCGACTGATCTGTTCCGCGAACGGCAACTGCCCCGCTTCCACGCGCGCAACGCGCCGAATGTCGCGCCGGCCACCCGCGAGCCGCGCCCGTCAGGAAGCGGTCTATGACCGCTCCGGATCAGCCCGCGACGCCGGCGGGCAACCGGCGAACAACCGGCCCTACCGCTCCCTTACGGGTCGCGGCTCGTTGGACGCCGCTTCGGATCAACGAGGCGGGCGCGTGAGGGAACGGCAGACGCCCGCCTGCGGAGATCCCGCTCCCTAACTGGCGTAGCTCGTCGGCGGCCGCTGAAATACCGACCGACACCTCTGCAAACGGCCCCGCGCTTCGCGTTACAATCCCCCGCATGAACCAGGACCTGACCCGCCTGCGCCGCTCCGGGCCGTTCATCCTCGGCATGACTCTGTTCGTGTCGTCACTCGCCTTCGGCGATGAAGGGATGTGGCTGCCCGATCACCCGCCGCTCAAGCTGCTTAAGCAGAAGTACGGGTTCCAGCCCCCGGACGGGTGGATGGAGAACCAGCAGAAGTCGGCGGTTCATTTCGGAGGGGCGTCGGGCTCTATTGTGTCGCCGGATGGGCTGGTGCTGACCAACCACCACGTCGGCAGCCACGCGCTCTCCAAGCTGAGCACGCCCGAGCACAACCTGCTTCAAGATGGTTTCTACGCGGCCGATCGCTCCGCTGAACTGAAGTGCCCGGGCATGGAGGTGACCGTCCTGCAGTCCACCGAGGACATCACCGCCCGCATCAACGCCGTCACCCTGCCATCAATGACGCCCGCGGCCGCCGATGCCGCCCGACGGAAAGCCATCCTCTCGATCGAGAAGGAAACCAAGGATCGATCCGGCCTGGAAAGCCACGTGGTGACGCTCTACAACGGCGCACAGTTCCACCTCTACCAGTCCAAGCGGTACGCCGACGTGCGCCTGGTCTTCGCGCCGGAAGGCCAGATCGCCTTCTTCGGCGGCGATGTGGACAACTTCGAATACCCCCGCTTCGACCTGGACATCTGCCTTTTCCGCCTTTACGAAAACGACAAGCCGGTTCACGTTGATCATTATCTCCATCCTGGGAACGGCTACTCCGACGGCGATTTGGCGATGGTCTTCGGGCACCCCGGCCGCACGCAGCGGCTCGACACCGTGAACCATCTCCGCTTCATTCGCGACATCGCGCTCCCCACACGCCTCGCGTCAGTCTGGAGGCGTCAGGCGGAGCTGGAGGCGTTCGCCGGCCGCGGCGAGGAGAACGCGCGGATCTCCGCCAACGAGCTGTTCGGGGTGGCGAACGGGCGCAAAGCGTCGGAAGGGCGGCTTGCCGCGTTGCAGAGCCCCGCCTTCATCGCGCACAAGGCGGCCGCCGAGCAAAAGCTTCGCGCCTTTGTCGATGCCGACCCCCGGCGCAAAGCCGAGTGGGGCGGCGCGTGGGATCGGCTGTCCCGCGCCCTGGACGCCGAACGAGGCAACTATGCCCGGGGCGACGCGATCTCGCACCTCCTCTCGCATTCGGAGCTTGTCAGCCACGCGGTCGATCTTGTCCGCCTCGCCGCCGAGAAGCCCAAGCCCAACGCCGAACGGCTTCCAGGCTACGGCGACGCAAGCCTGGACCGTCTGTTCCACGGACTCTATTCAACAGCGCCAATTTACGAGGCGCTGGAAATCAACCGCCTGTCGAGCGACCTGTCCCGGGCGGCCGCGATCCTGGGCGGGGATGACCCGTTGGTCCTGCTCGCCCTCGACGGCAAGTCGCCCAACGAACGCGCCGGTGAATTGATCCGCGGGACCCAGTTGAAGGACGTGGCCGAGCGAAAGCGCCTGGCCGAGGGCGGCCGCACGGCGATCGACGCCAGCACCGACCCGCTGATCCGCTTCGCCGTCGCCATCGACCCGGCCGCCCGCGCCGAGCGCCGCCGCCAGGAAGACGGCATCGACGCCGCAGAGCACGAAGCCTACGAAAAGATCGCGGCCGCCGCGTTCGCCGCCGGCGGCGACGACCTCTACCCCGACGCGACCGGCACCCTCCGGATGAGCTTCGGCCGCGTGGATGGATATCGCTCCCAGGGCGAGGACGTACCAGCGTGGACGACCTTCTTCGGCCTATACGAGCGCTTCCACGCTCGCCAGGGGCGGCCGCCGTTCGACCTGCCGCGGCGGTGGATCGACGCCGAAAAGAGAGTCGGGGGACGCCGCCCGCTGAATTTTGTGCTCACCGCCGACATCATCGGCGGGAACAGCGGCAGCCCCGTCGTGAACGAGTCGGGCGAACTGATCGGCGTCATCTTCGACGGCAACCTGCAAGGCCTCGGCGCCGAGTTTCAATACGACGAGCGCGAAGGCCGGGCGATCGCGGTGGATATTCGGGGTGTCTTCGAGGCGTTGAAGCAAGTCTACGGAGCCGAGGCTCTGATCGAGGAGATGGGCGGAAAGGTGACGCCGACGCCCCAGTAGGCGGCTCCATCCCGAGTCGAGGGGGTTGAGGACGGCAGGGCGATCGCCCCGAAAAGTGGAAGTCGTCAGCGAAAACACCGAGCGCCGCTGTAGGGTCGATAGGAGAGGGTTCGATCGGCGTCCGGCGACTCGGCTTCGGACCGAGACGGGGCAGTACGATGGCGGAGTCGCAGGCGCCTTCCATGCGCCGTCCGCCGTCGTCCCGCATTGCGGCGTCGCGAACGCGGGCGAACGGCACACGGAGTGTGCCTGATACGTCGAGTTGGCGGCCGCACGCTTTGTGGCGGGCCTCTACTCCTTCTTCCACCCGAACAGCGTCGCGTACGGGTTCTCCGCCGCGGTGACGGGCTTCACTTCGACCTTCTCGATCTCCGGCGGTGATGCCGGGCGGCCGGTGTTGGGGTCGGGGACGGGGACGGCGGCGATGGCGTTAACGGCGTCCATCCCGCTGGTCACCTTGCCGAACGCCGTGTACTTGCGGTCCAGCGCGCGGGTCTTGCGGTAGTCGAGACAGATGAAGAACTGGCTGCCGGCGCTGTTGGCGTATTCGCAGCGGGGCATCGCGCCGGTCTGCTCGAGCTGGTCGCCGTTGCGGGCCATGGAGAGCACGCCGGCCTCGTGGGGGCGATCGTTGAACTCGGCCTGCACCTGATACCCGGGCCCGCCGGTGCCGTCGCCGCGCGGGTCGCCGCCCTGGATGACAAAGCCCGGCACGATTCGGTGGAACGTCAGCCCGTCGAAGAAGCCGGTTTCCGACAGGCGCAGGAAGCTGTCCACGGTGATCGGCGCCACATCATAGTAGAACGTCATCGTGATGACGCCTTGCTTGGTCGTCATGACGGCATACCGAAGCGGCTCGATCTTGCTGATCGCGGGGCCGGGCGGGGCGCCGCGCCGTTTGTCGTCGCGCACGTTGACGACGAGCGGGGTGCCGGTGAACTGGGCCATCGGCTTGTCTTTCGGCACGACGTAGACGATGTAGCTCCCGGGGTTGCGGGAAAGGTCGGGGAACGCATCTTTCAGGTTGACCGACGACTCGCCGGCCGCCACCGGCTGACTGGCGGCTCGTCCTTGCCTCCGAAATCGGAGAGGACGAGGCGCGACGGCCCATCGGCCTGCACCTTGACGATCATCGGCTGGCCGGGGGCCACCCAGGGCTTGGCCGGCGTCAGGACGGAAGCGAGCAGCATCAGATAGGACGCGAAGTGCATGGGCTTTTCTCCTCGGCCGCGGCAGGGGGGCGGGGCCGGACGTGAGGCTCAACCCGTTCCCTCCCTGACCCGTGACCGGGATTATCCTTAAACTTCGGTCGCCCGACAATCGAGCGGCGAATCCCCTCGGCGATCAAGCGCGAGGGCCTGGTCGCCGTTGCGCCCCAGCGAACCCCACCCCGGCCCCTCCGCGTGGACGCGTTGACGGCGGGCGTCCAGACATTGCGGCCCAACTTCCAGATGCACGCGTCAACGGTCCGTCACGCTCACGCCCCGTCGGCCGCCGCGTCGGCCAGCGCGGGCAGCTCGAGCTGGTCGATGGTGGGCAGGCTTTTGCCGATGATCCCCGCCAGGTCTCCGTGCAAACCGGCCGTGTTGGCCAGAACCCGATCGAGCTGCTTTTCGCGCTTGGCCCACTGCTTCTGAATCGTCCGTTTCTCGGTCTCCAGGTCTTCGCGCATCGTCGTGAAAACCTCGACGATCGAGCCGACGCGGGCCTTGAACTCCGGCCCCGAGAGGTAATCGTAGACGATCGACATCTTGTCATGTCGCCCCTCCACGGCGCGCCTGGCCGTGCCGGTGTCGATCAGCGCCTTGCGCAGCGCCGAGGCCAGGGGGACGGCGTACTTCGGCGGAGTGACCCAGACGTCTTCCCGGCAATCGAACGCCGCAAGGTCCTTAGGCAGGGCGGTGGAGACGATGACCGCGATCTGCGCCTTCGCGGCCAGCTTGTCGTCCTTGAGCTTGGAAAGCCACCCGTCGCTCCAGGATTTGGTCCGCTTCGATTCCCAGATGATCGTGCCGCACGCATGGCCGGCGTCGTCACGCACGTGCTGGATCGCGTCGCCGCCATGCACGCCCTTGGCCACCGGCTCGATTTCGTCACTGGAAAAGCACCGCCGCAGGGCGGCCTCCAGGTCCAGCTCCAATACTTCGCCCTGCGCCTGCTGCGAGCCCTGCTCGCTCTTGCGCTTCAACTCGGCGATCTGCTGGCGCATGTCGTCAAGCTGCTTGTCTTTCTCGGCCGCCTTGAGATGGAACTCTTCGTCCTTCTCCTTCTTGGCCGCGTCGCGGATCTCTTCGCATCGGCGGGCAAGCTCCAGCTCGAACTGGCGCCGCTGCTCGTCCAGCTCGATCTTCTCCTTGCGAAGCTGAAGCTCCGCCTTCTCGGCCTCGGCGAGGCGGCCCTCCTTCGACTTCAGCCGCTCCTCCAGGTCACGGAGCGCGGCGCTCGATGTCTCCAGCGCCGCCTTCTTCGCCTCGTCGCGAATGGCCTGTCGTTCGGCGTCGAGCTGGCGAGCCTTCTCCACCTCGAAAGCCGCCTTCGCGTCGTCGAGGGCGCGCTTCTCCTGAAGCAGGGCAAGCTGCGCCTGCTGGGCGGCCGCCAGCAGCTTCGCCTTCTCCGCGAGCTGCTGTTCCATGTCCCCAAGGCGCACCGCGACGGTCTGCTTCGCCCTGGCCGCTTCCTCAACGACGATCTGCTTCCGAGCTTCGGCGAGCTGGGCGGCGACCTTCTCGGAGACCTCCCGGCGGGCGCGCTCCACCGCTTCGGTGTCGTGCGCCAGGCTTTGCTCGCGAACGCGGAGGCCTTCTTCGCGCTTGGCGGCCTCGGCCTCATACTGGCCGCGGAGCCGCGCGACCATCTGCTTCTCGATCGCCTCGGTCATCGGAAAGGCGGCGTTGCAGTTGGGGCAGGTAATGCTGGATGGATCGACCACGCGGAGGCTCCTGGGGGAACGAACGACAACGCCACGATCGCGCTCGGCCGGCGATCGGCGGGACGGCGAGAAGTCCGTCCGGCCAGGCGCAACAGCGCGCCTTGCCGACGCAAAGGGCCCTGCGCCGGGCAACCGAGGGCAAGGCCGCTTCCCGGTACATCAGATAAGAATGAAGGCCGCGGAGAGGGCGGACGCCAGGGGGTTCGCAATCGCCCTGAGGGTGTAAGTCCCTTTCGACGAAAACTTCAGCCCGGCGAACGTGGCAAAGCCCAGCACAGAGGTGGCCATGTTGGGGCCGGTGAAGGTCCCGGGGCCACTCGCAACCCCCAGCGACACGGTGACAGCCGGGTTCTGGACGATATTGCCGTACGCGTCCTCGATCTCGATTTTCACCGTGATGGCGTTGCCGATGAGCCCGCCCTTGGGCTGGACCGCGAAGACCAGCTTCGCGGCCGGGGCGACCGCGATGGCGATCGGCTTTAGATCGGTGCCGACCAGCAGGCCGTCCGAGACACGCAGGATGTAGCTGCCGGAGGTCGTCAGCACCACATTGTTGAAGGTGGCGATGCCGCCGACGGCATTCACTGTGGCCGTGCCACTCACGACGCCGCCCTGCGGCCCGGCGGAGACGGTGATGGTGACGGCGGAGGTATCCGTGGGGACCAGGTTGCCGGCCGCGTCGGTGATGTGAATGACGATTGAACCGAGCGCCTTCCCTGCGACGCCGTTCGTCGGCTGATTGAAGACGACCAGCTTCGCCGAAGTGCTCCCGGCCACCACGAACAAACTGGAAGGCACCGACACCAGCGTCCCCGAGGTGGCGCCAAGCGTATAAGTCCCCGGCGTCGAGAAGGTCAGGTTGCTGAAGGTCGCCACGCCGTTAACCGCGTTGACGGTCAGCGTGCCGCCGATCGTGCCGCCGGTGGGGCCGGTCAGAATCTTCAGCGTCACGGGCGAGGTGACGCCCGTCACGGCGGTGCCAAAGCTGTCAGCCAGCCGCAGGACGACCGCCGGCGTCATGACCGCCTTGGCGGCGACCGATGTTGGCTGGGTCGAGAAGAGCAACTGCACCGGCTTCACCGGGGTGACGGTGATGGGGGTCGAGGTGGCCGGCGTGAGAGCGCCATCCGTCGCCTTGAACGTATAGGCGCCCAGCGCCGAGAGCGAGAGCGTCGTGAATCGGGCAACGCCCTTGACGGCCTTCACGGTCGTCGTGCCGGTGAGGGCGCCGCCGGTTGGGAAGGAGGCCAAGGCGATCGTGATGAACGAGGTATCGGTGGTGACGACGTTGCCGAACTTGTCCAGCACCCCCACGGCGACGGCGGGGTTCAGGATCACGCCGGGGTTGATCGTCGTCGGGATCGTGCTGAAAGCCAGTTGCGTGGCGGCCGCCGGGATCACCGTGAACGTGGCCGAAAGGGCGGTCGCGATCGCCCCATCCGACGCGGTCAACTGGTAGTTGCCGGCCGCGGTGAGGATCACGTTGTTGAACGTCGCCACGCCGTTCACGGCCTGGGCCGTCACCGTCCCGCCGAGCGCCGCTCCCAAAGGGCCGCTCGAAATGGAGAGCGTGACCGTCGAGTTGTCGGTGGTGACAATCGCCCCATTGACATCAAGGACGTTGACCACGATGGCCGGTGCGATCACGTTGCCGGCCGTCACCGTTGACGGCTGGGTGGCGAAGGCGAGCTTATTCGGCACGTCAGCGACGACGTTGAAGGTGGACGACGTCGTGCCCGTCAGGCCGGTCGCCGTGGCGGCCAGGGTGTACTGGCCGGGAAGGCTGAAGATAAGGTTGTTGAACGTCGCGACGCCGCTGTAGGCGGTAAGGACGGTTGAGCCCGTAAGGGCCCGCCGGCCGGCCGACGCGATGGCGATGGCGACGGGGAAATTGCTCGACGTGACGGTGTTGCCGAACGGGTCGGTGACGTCGATCACCACCGGGGCGATGGCCGAGTTCACGGTGCCGTCGGCAACCGGGGTGGCGAAGGCGAGCATCGTCGGGGCGGCCGGCGTCACGCTGAGCGGCGTGGAGACGGCGGCCGCAAGCTGCCCGTCGGTCGCGACGAGCGTATAGATGTAGCCGGCGGCGCGGGTCAGCGTCAGGTTGTCGAACGTCGCCACGCCGTTCACAGCGTTGACAGTGGTCGTGCCACTGGTCGTCGCGCCCGGAGGACCCGATGCGACATTGATCGTGATCGGGGAGATGTCGGTCGTCACGAGGTTGCCGTAGGCGTCGTCCACATTGACCACGACCGAAGGGGCGAAGGGGACGCCCGCGGTGACGTTCGACGGCTCGGAGGCGTAAACAAGCTGCGCCGGAGAGGCCGCGTGGACCGTGAACAGGATCGACGTCGCCGTCTGAAGCTGCTGGAAACCGAAGAAGCCGATGTCGGTGGCGAGGAGCTGATAGTCCCCCGCGACGGTGAAGCGCAGGTTGGCGAAGGTCGAAACGCCGTTGATGTCGGGCACCGTTGAGGCGCCGGAGATCGTCCCGCCCGTCGGGCCGCTGAGGATCGAAATGTTGATCGATGAGAGGTCTGACGGCACGATGTTGCCGTTGACATCCACGACGGCGACAAGCACCGCCGGGTCGATGGCGGTGCCGGCCGCCACGGTGGTCGGCTGGGTGATGAAAGCGACGGCCGCCGGCGTGAACTTGCCGGTCAACTGGTCAACGACCTGCGACAGCGCGGTGTTCCAGTTGCCGTTCTGCGTGCCACTCGGGCCGCCATTCGTGTAGTCCCATGAGAGGTAGGCGACCTGGTTCTTGCCGGCATACGGCAACAGGGCGACGGCCGTCGCCCCGCCAAGCGGGACGGCCTGCTGGAAGATCGACTTGGAGCCGACCGGCAGGTCCTCGGTTGCGACGGGGTAATCGTTGTTGTTGCGCGAAAGGGAGTAGCCGCCGGAGAAGACGGTCCCCGAGGAGCCGCCGGGGTTCAGCGCGTAATTGCCGGTGGGTGGGTTGGCGGGGCTGTTGAAGCCCGCATACCCGAAGACGGTGTCGAGAAAGGCGGTGTCGCGCCCCTGCGGGTCGCCAGCGACCAGCACGCCGCCGCCATTGGTGACGAAGGTCTGGATCTCAGTGATCGTGGCCGGGCTCAGGACCGAGGCGAGGTCCGCCTTGTCGAGGGCGGGGATCACCAGCACGCTCGCGTTATTCAGGCCGTTGTGGAAGCCGGTGGCGTCGGTCGCCGAGAAGGTGTTGACCAGGTTACCCTGCTTGACGAGCTGGAAGAGCAGGTTATAGCTGTCGCCGGTGGCCGCATTCGGGCTCGTGTTGACATAGCTGGCGTTATAAAACATGGCGATCGTGCTGAACAATCGCCGGCCTTCAAGACGCTCTACGCGGACTTCGCGAGACGTTCCACCCATACAAAGGCCTCCAACAGCGCCAAGAATTCAGTCAGGACCGGTAACAGTCAAAGGATCCGATTGAGACGCGCGACGCGAATGTCGATCGGGGGCGGGGACGTGCGGGGGGGGGGCCGCGTGCTCAACGCCGAGCGGCCGCGGACGACATAATCCCACCGTTCCCGCTCGGGCCTGTCCTCCCTCTTGCAACTGATGATCGCGCCATCGTCTAAGCGATCCGCGCGAAGCGTCAAGCCAAGTTCAGAACACCCCTGAGCGGCACGCCACAGAAGGGCACCGACAGTTCCGCCATATTCAGTCGCAAGAATACCTGCCAAGGCCCCATAGTCAAAGGAATTCGGGATCCCCGGGCTTTGTCGGCGCCCGGTCCGCCTTCAAACGGGGAGACTCCCCGTTTATTCGTCGGTCACGCACCCTTCAGAGGCGTTCTTGACGTTCTTGATGTACTTGTAGAGCGTGCCGCGCGTCGCCTTGTACGTGGGCTGCTTCCAGGCGGCGCGGCGGCGGGCCATTTCATCGGGTGTGACGTCGCAGTCGAGCGTGTTCGCTTGGGCATCGATCGTGACGATATCCCCTTCCTTCACCAGCGCGATGGGGCCACCCTCGATCGCCTCGGGCGTGATGTGCCCGATGATGAACCCGTGCGACCCGCCCGAGAACCGCCCATCGGTAATCAGGGCCACCCCGTCGATCAAACCCGCCCCGGCGATGGCGCTGGTCGGGGTGAGCATCTCCGGCATGCCCGGGCCGCCCTTGGGGCCTTCGTAGCGGATGATCGACCACGTCCCCTTTGAGAATGCTGCCCCTTGGCCAGGCCGTCGAGCATGTCCTCCTCGCAGTCGAACACGCGCGGCGGGCCCTGGAACCGGATCCCCTCCTTGCCGGTGATCTTCGCCACGCTCCCCAGCGGCGCCAGGTTGCCGCGCAGGATGCGGATGTGGCCATCCTTCTTGATCGGCTGACCCAGCGGATGGACGATCTCCTGTCTCCCCGCCCCCGCGCCGAACGGCGCGAGGGGCTCCGCCTCCGCAAGGTTCTCCGCGATGGTCTTCCCCGTCACCGTCCGCTGCGACCCGTCGATCATCCCCGCGTCCAGCAGCAGCTTCATCACCGCCGGGACGCCGCCGATCTGGTGCAGGTCCTCCATCACGAACTTGCCCGAAGGCTTGAAATCCGACAGCAGGGGGGTCTCGTCGCTCACCTTCTGCCAGTCGTTGATCGACAACTCGACTTCGAACGCCCGCGCCATCGCGATCGAATGAAGCACCGCGTTGGTCGAGCCCGCCCAGCACGATCGTCAGCCGCATCGCATTGATGAAGCTCTGGCGGGTCACGATGTCGCGCGGCTTGAGTCCCAGCTCGAGCAGCTTCCGCGCATGGCGGCCGGCCCGGCGGCACTCGTCCAGCTTCCCCGGGTCGTCCGCCGGCAACGACGCCGAAAACGGCAGCGACAACCCCAGGCACTCGATGAACGACGACATCGTGTTCGCCGTGTACATCCCGCCGCACGCGCCCGCCCCCGGGCATGAATGGCGGACGATCTCCTTCCGCTCGTCCTCTGTGATCAACCCCGCCAGCTTCTGCCCGTACGACTGGAACGCCGAGACGATGTCCAGCTTCTGGTCGCCCCCGCGAAACGCGGCGCAGCCCGCACGGATCGTCCCGCCGTAGACCATGATCGCCGGGCGATTCAGGCGGCCCATCGCCATCACGCAGCCGGGCATGTTCTTATCGCATCCGGGAATCGCCACCAAGGCGTCGTACCACTGGGCCGACATGACCGTCTCGATCGAGTCCGCGATCAGGTCGCGCGACTGGAGCGAGTAGCTCATCCCGTCCGTCCCCATCGAGATGCCGTCGCTCACGCCGATCGTGTTGAACCGCATCCCCACGCATTCGGCCTCGGTCGCGCCCGCCTTCACGTGCTCGGCCAGCGTGTTGAGGTGCATATTGCACGGGTTGCCCTCGAGCCAGACGCTGACAATGCCGACCTGCGGCTTGTCCAGGTCGGCCTCGCTCAAGCCAGTCGCCAGCAACATCGCCTGCGATGCCCCCTGGATCGGCGGCTGGGTGATCTGGGATGAAAAGGGGTTCAGCGATGCGGTGCGGGTCATTCGTCGGGCCTCCATTGGTGCCGCCTGCGAACCCGCGCCCGGCAGCGCCCGGCAACCCGCCGCACGCGCGGGCGGGTCGCCACGGGCTCGCCCGCGCGATTCGCACCCATCCTTTTAGCACTACAGCGCGGATTCGGCCATCAAGCCTTCCCGAATCAGAAAATCCGAAGCACGAAATCTCAAGGAACTCCAGACCAAGGCGAAGCGGAAATCAATTCTCGCGCTTGAATCCGGTTTCTTCTTTCCCGATTTCTCATTCCTTCGGCTTTCGTGCTTCGGATTTCGACGTTCTTCTTGTGCTCCATTGGCCAAATTGCGCTGTAGTGTAAGTTGATCCCGGGCGGCCGGTCGAATGACGCGCACCACTTGCCGCACCCATCGCCGACCGCCCCCGTGCCTCGGATCATCCCCACGGCGCGGACGAGCGTCGGGCAAGAACGTGTTCGAGCGCCCCTCGACGCCGGGCCGCGGCACACGGAGTGCGCCTGCCACAAAGGCTCGACAACCCAACCGTCCCCGCTCGACAACGAAAGTAGCAGGCACACTCCGTGTGCCGTCCGCCCGAACAGCTATCGACGGCGGGCCACGGCACACGGAGTGTGCCTGCTACCGGGGCTCGCATCCTCCCGTCCTTCATCCCTTGTAGACGAGCAGCGGCCGCAGACTTCGTGCGACGTCCACCGAGTCCTCTACTCGCTTCTCCTCCCACCCACGATATGTCATGCGCGGAAGCTCAAAGCGGTCGGTCGTGCGGCAGTACGTGGAGGGGGAGCCGAGGCGGCCGATCGGCGCGAAGTGGTTGATGTGAAAGCGCGGGCCGAGAAGCACGTCGGCGACGTGGAACATGATCACTTCGCCAATCAACAGCGTGGCGGCGCCGAGGGGAACGGACTGGAAGAGCCTGCATTCGAGGCTGGCCTGCGACTCGGCCAGACGCGGCGTCTTGATGTGAACGGAAGGCGCGGTGGTCAGGCCGGCGGCCGCCAGTTCGCTCTTGTCCGGCGGGAAGTCGGCCGCCGAAATGTTCATGGCGCCGAGCAGGTCCTCCGTTACGAGGTTCACCACGAATTCGCCGCTCTCGAGAATGTTCCTGGCTGTGTCCTTCGGCGTGCCGCTGTCTCGGGTCCCGATTCCGATCACGACGTACAACGGATCACTCCCCACCGCATTGAAAAAGCTGAACGGCGCCAGGTTGACGACGCCCGTCTGGCTCAGGCTGGTCACCCACGCGATCGGCCGGGGGACGACCAGATTCGTCAAGATCTTGTAATTGTCGGCGGTCGTTTGGTTGGCCGGGTCGATTTTCATGGAGTGATGGTAGCGCCGGGCAGCGGGTTTGAACACCAGGGCCACCGCGTCGGCGCCGACGGCTTTTCGGTGAGACGCGACGGCGTGGGGAACGCATTGGGTTCGTCCACGTCGGAGCCGGGATTCGACGGGCGGGTCGAGGAACCGTGAATATTGTCATAGCCCTGGCGGCGCGCGGCCGCCTATTGTGCTTCTCACCAGTCAATCACGATCGGTTCGTGCGGCGCCGGCGCGCGACTGCTCACGCGGCCGCGCGATCGATTCACTTGTTAAGGGAATTCCCATGGAGATCAACCGAAGCGGATCAAACCCGTCCGGCAAAGGGCCCGCCGACTGGTTCACAGGCACGGTGCGGATCGACCCGCTGTTCGACCGGACCGAACCGGCGCGGGTGAGCGGCGCGAGCGTGACCTTTGAACCGGGCGCTCGAACCGCCTGGCACACGCATCCGCTCGGGCAGACGTTGATCGTGACCGCCGGCCTCGGACGGGCGCAGCGGCTGGGCGGGCCGGTGGAAGAAATCCGGCCCGGAGATGTCGTCTGGTTCCCCCCTGGCGAAAAGCACTGGCACGGCGCGTCACGGACGACGGCCATGACGCACATCGCCATCCAGGAAAAGCTGGACGGCGCGGCGGTTCAGTGGATGGAGAAGGTGACCGACGAGCAGTACCAGACTTGACGGCCGCTGGGTGGTGTGGCTTTACGTATGAGGCGGCGAATGAGCGGCCGCCGACGGACTGCGGCGGGGCTTCAGATGGCATCCATCGACAAGCCAACCACGCAGCGAACCCTGCTTATCACCGCTGACTCTTCCCGCGTTCCACGCCGATCAGGTGGCGCTCGATGATCTCTTTTCGCAAGCCGACGGCGGACACTGTTCGGAGTTTCCTGGAATCGCAGTCAACGCTTTCATTCAGCTACGCGGCGGTGGGCGCTACGGCGGGTGCTCCTCCGCCCGGGTGCAGCGTGGATCATCACCGCACTCATTTAGGCTCGGGAAAGTCGGTCTTCGAGGCGGCAAAGGCGGCTCTGGCGCGATTCGATCACTATCGCCTCGGTTGGATGGACGTATGGCCCGAGCCAGGCCCGGTTCGAGCGGGGAGCGTGGTCGCGGTGGCGGCGCGGTCCCTCGGTTCCTGGTGGCTCAACGCATGCCGAATTGTCTACGTGGTAGACAACGTGGTTGGAACGAAGTCGGTCTTTGGGTTTGCGTACGGCACGCTTCCCGGCCATGCCGAGACTGGGGAGGAGCGATTTCTCGTGGAATGGGACCGAGACGATGACAGCGTCTGGTTCGATATCTTCGCCTTCTCGCGACCTCGCCACTTGCTCGCGCGGCTCGGCACGCCGTGGGTGCGTGGACTTCAAAGGCGGTTCGGGCGGGAGTCGATGGCCGCCATGGTCGCGGTCGCCCGCGCTAAGGCGATTGGGAACCGCTGATCGTGTCGTCACGTCGCGCGGCGTTTGGAAGGTAGTCGCGGCACGGCCGGCCGCGGGTAAGCGGCCCGTCCCGGGGATTCGAGCCAGCCGAACCGACAAGACGTCTGAGGTCGGTCAACGGTTCTTGGAAGCTTTTGGCGGAGGCCCATCGACATACTTGGCGATGGCTTCCGCCATCATGTTGGGGTTCGTTCCCAGATATTCAAGGGACTGCTCGACGGCGCGCTGGTGTTCCTCATAACGATCGAATGGGGTTCGCCGGAGCAGCCCTGCCAGAATCCCGTCGCTCCATTCGACGAACTCGTCTCTGCTACTCCCGGGCCGCTGAACCTCCGCGAGCAGGCACGCCACGATCAGGGACTTCCACCCCTGCACAAGCTCGGACGACGGCGCCTCACCGCGTGCCAGCAGCCATCTTGACGTCTCGTCGGCCAGCGGGGCGGCGGCTGGGCCATAATGATGCAAGAGCAGATGGAGGTATCCGATCGGGAGACTTTCAAGCGCGGCCTCAAACCTCTCGCTCGCCTTTTCATCCTCATCGTCGAACTCGTCGTCCTCGTCCGGTTTGATGATTCTAACGCCGGGCTCGTCCCGGATCGGTGCGGCATCACTGAAGAGAAAGCGGATGTCGCGTCGCGCCACGAACGACTGGAACGATTCCCCGATCAATCGCTGACGGAGGTCTTCCGGGTGACCGGCGAACTCTTTGATGAAGAACGGGGGGACGTCGGCGGAGGCCCAGTCGCCCACACCGCCGATCAGGGACGCCGCCTTCAGCCAGTCGGGTGGGAGCCTCATCCCGTTGTCGTGCGCCCAACGCGCCCCGCCGGCGACGAAGCGGCGAAGCTCCTCGGGAGTCGCCGGGCGCATGGGGATCCCGTTGGCAGCCGATGAATCGAGCATCTCCTTGAACTCCTCGCGGCCGAGCGGCACCCGCGCCCAACCGTCTTTCAGCCCGACGACCCCTCGGTCCAGCAGGAAAAACGCGGCCCCCGACAGGCCGCCCCCCAGCTTGTGGGCAAACATCTGGATCTGGCCGTGGGTTCCGTCGGACATCCAGCACTCGGGTTCGTACTTGGAATCGGCCAGGCGCTTGACAGGGCTCACGGCGTCGCGGCGGCGGGCTTCCAATCGCTTCGCCTTGCGCTTCGCTTCGTGACGCTGCTTTTTGTCTTGTTTAGCCATGCTGATCCTTTTGTCCGCGGTCCAACGAGCTGCGCCTCGAGAGCGAGACGTCCCATCACGACGCCATTTTATTGCAGCGCCGTCGCTTTGTAACCCCGACCGGAACGGTACGAAAATGCAAAAAGGACGTCGCAAGACGGCGGCCGCTGTCGAGCCCGGAACAAATGAACGCCCGGTTCGAGGGAGTTACCCGCCTCGTCGATACAGCGTTGCGAAAATCGGCTCCGAAAGACGCTGGTCACGAATACAAGAGGCTTGGAGGTGAAGAGTGTCCCATTGGGATTCGTCGAGGGCCTGAACAACAAGATCCGCGTTCTGCAACGCCGTGCCTATGGATTACAAGACGAGGAGTAACCTCGATTGAAAATCCTGACCAGCACCTTGAAGCCGATCTGAAATCGGCTGAAATCACCCACTCGGAAACCGGAAGAGCCTCAAATTTTAACGAAATGCTCGAATCGGCGGGCAAGGTTATTTGGCTCGGGCAGCGTCAGTCACCCTCGCGGCTCATACCGCATCGCCACGGCCCCCGACCCGAACTCCCGGCGGCTCACGAGCCTCAAGTCAACATGCTTCGATAGGCCGGCGAACAACGTCGGCCCGTGGCCTGCCAGCCTGGGGTGCACCACGAACTCGTAATTATCAATCAATCCCCGTTCCGCCAATGCCAGCGGGAGCGTTACGCCTCCCACGAACAGTCCCTTGCCTGCCCCCGCTCGCCGCTTGAGCTGCTCGACCGACTTAGCCACATCTCCGCGCACCAGTTCCGCGTTCCAATCAACCCGCTCCAGCGTGTTCGACACGACGTATTTCTTTGCGGCGTCGATCGTGCGGGCGAAGGGTTCCATCGACTCGGCCATCCATTCGGGCCGCAGCCCATTTGCCGGCCACCGCCAGGCGGCCCGCATCATGTCGTAAGTGACCCGGCCAAAGAGCAGGGCATCGGCCTGCGCGAGTTTCTCCGCCCAGAAACGATGCAGTTCTTCGTCCGTGGAACCTGCACGATGATCGACGCAGCCGTCCAACGTGACGTTAATGGCATAGCGAAGGGATTGCATGACACGAGAGTACCACCAATGGAGCAGACGCGCAGGGTCAGCCCACTAACGCCGCGGTTCCGCCGGCTGGGTTGCATGTGAAGCTGCCGCGGGGGCAGCGGCATCGTGCGACGTCACGCGCCTCAATTCGGCATTGAATGCAATCGGCTTACGGTTCTTGTCACGCGTGATCTGCGGCGAGGTCAACGGCTCAAACCCCTCAGCTTCAATCCGAATTGCGGCCTGGATCACGCGGCTCTCAAAGGTGAGTGTGAAGTCGCCGTGGCCGGTGCCGTGGTTGAGGGTGTGGGAGGTTTCGTTCACGTTTAAGGGATCGCTATTCAGTTGCGGCGCTGTCAGCGGCACGATGCGAAAGCTATTTGTATCGACCAGGCGTTGACCGGTCTGGGCATCGGTCACCGTAAATTCGACCTCCAGCGGAAAATGCAGGGTTAGCTTCGCTCTCTGATCGCGCAGGCTCTGGTCGATTGGCAACGGTTCGCTCTTCAACGGCGCGTACCTGGGATGGGCGACGGAGAAAGTGATTTTCGACGAATCCATTGGGAAAACATTGGCTGCCCAATGCCCGGTCTTATCGGTGCTCACGCCCGATTCATAAACGATCCGGGGATCGTCGCTCTGAAAGGAGACGAAGGCATCGGCGACGGGATGGCCATCCACATCCACCACCGTTCCACCAAGCGGATTGCCCGGTTGCAGCGAGACACTGGCGACAAGCGCCTTGGTTGCCTGGCCATCCGCGGGCTTGGTGCGCTCCACCTCACCAATTGCCCGACATGATCGGGAGCGCTGACGCGAGCCCAGAACTGAAGCCGGTGTTCCGCTTCGATACGAAGTGTTGCCTGGCCCTGCTGGTCAGTCTTGAGCGATTTCGTCACGTAATCATACCCCATCGCAATATTCGCATCGGGGATGGGTTTGTTCGTCGCGGCGTCGGTAACCGTCATGACGATGCTGCTTGCCCCCACCGCTTTTGCGGGTAAGCCAGAAGCCGGGGCCACGGCTTTCGCATCAGGATCCGAAGGCTTAGTCGGTGACGCCTTCCCTGCCCGCAGCCCCGCCACGGGAATGATGAGCGCTGACAGGATCAACGTCAGCACCGCCGTCCGAATCAGCGTAAGCCGTTTGCGATTTCGCCGCCCATCGAGAATCCGGACAAGCCTGGCCTTCAGTCGTGATGACCGTGCCATCGCTACCGCCACCCTGCTGAGAAGGAAGCCCTCTCTGAGCCCGGTGGCAATGGCCAGCAGGTGCTCGGCGTAATCGGAAGGGCGGGTTTCGCCGCCGATGACCAGATCATCGCAGGCGCCTTCGCTTTCCAGGGCGATCTGTCGCGACGCCACCCACATCAACGGGTTAAACCAATAGATGGCGCGAGCCAGTTGAACGATGATCTGAATCACGAAATCGCCCCGTCTGATGTGGGCCAACTCGTGCATCAGCACAACCCGCCGGCGCTGCGCGGACCATTCCTCGGCTTCCGGCGGCAGAACCAGTTTCGGGCGGAAGATTCCCCAGGTCATTGGCATCGCTTTCGGTCTGCCTCGCAGCAGGGTCACAGGGCGCGAAACGCTCAATGCCGCCGATGATTCGCGAGCCAGGCTCTCCCAAACGTCGTCATCAATGCGCGGCAGTCGCCGACCCATCCGCCATAGCCCGACCAAGCTGACCAGGATCGGTAGCACGAGGAGGGCCATACCCGTCGCCCAGATGATTGTTGCCCACCAGGGTAGACTCGCCGAGGCGCTCTCCCGCGGCGGAGCGATGACAGGCCCTGACGCGACAGCAGGCAAAGTGATGTGAACCGGCGGCGACGATTCGGCCGCACTACCTGCATCAGCATTATCTCGACTTATGGGGCCGACGCCGGCCGCAGGCGCGAAGGCCTCCGTCGGCGGCCGCGATTTTTTCGGGGCGCAGTCTCCGCCGGCACGGCGGACTTGCTTTCGGTAGGAAGGATCGCGGCCGAAGGCGAATCAAACTGCCCAATCCAACGTGGCAGCACGCGCCATTGCGGAACAAGGCCCGATAGCAGCGGCAATGTCAGCGTCGCCACGACGGCCCAAACCCATACCAGATGCCGGGTAGCGGCCGAAGCGCGGCGCATCATCCGCGTCGCTACCCAGGCGGCGACCAGGATGATTGCGCTTTTGACCGCCGAATCGCCCGGCGCATGCCACGCAATGGATGCGACCTGACCCGATGATTGGAAAATCGGCGTGACCATGTTTACCGCCCTTCCTTTCGCGCCTTGCGGATGAGGGCCGCGAGCTTTTCAAGTTCGTCGGCAGGGAGTTGGACGCTCTCGTCGGCCAAATGTGCCGCCAGTGCTTCCTGGATCGACCCGCCGAAAAACGTGCGCACGACTTGTCGCAATGCCGACTGTCCCGCGGGCTTTTTGGGCCGGCTCGGCCGGTAGATGTAGCTCATCCCTTCCTGTCGATGGGTCAGGTGCCCCTTCTCCTCCAAGATCCGCATGAGCGTGCGGACAGCGGTCTTCGATGGTGCATCAGGCATGTCCGCGACGACTTGCGCTGGCGTTGCCTCGCCGCGAGCATACATGATGTCCATAATTTGCCGTTCTCGACGACTCACCGCCAGCGGGACATCCTCGGCCACGATGCGGCTCCTTTGGGTACGAATGACGAATCCCGTTCGGATTGGTTAAGATTTTAACCACCATGGCCCAGCCGTCAAGAAAAGTGGTTAAAAAGTTGGCATCCAAGCGGAAATGCCGGTGGGCGAACATCATCAACAGAGCGGCCCGACGCAACGATGCGTCAGCGATTGGGTATGCAAGGCGGCGTTCGACGCGATCAGCGCTATTTCACATCTGATTACAGTAGTGTCCGGTCACAAGTCGAACAGCATCAACTGGTTATGGTTTTCATAGTCGGCGTTCTGTTCCCATAGTTCGAAAAACGCCTGATTTATCGGTGTTTTCTCGAACAGCATGACGCTCAGAATTTGCGCGATTTCGTTCGGCGTCTGGGGCAGCCCGTGGATCTGCTTAAGGCGATGGACCATCACGTAAACCATCACCGCCATCCAGAGCTGCGTCTTCACGGCGTTGGGCGTGGCCCCGAAAAACGCCTTCACGTGGAGGTGCTGCTTCATCCACTTGAACAGCAGCTCGATCTTCCCAATTCGACAAGACAGTCGATATCAACTTCAAGGGCATCTTCTTTACCGTGCAAAAGGCGATTCCTCTCTTCAGAGATGGTATCTCGATCATCCTGACATCTTCGAACGCAAACGAACTGGGCGTGCCAGGCGTGATCACCTACGCCGCGAGTAAGGCGGCCGTGCGCAGCTTCGACCCGTCCCGCTTTCCCGCTCGTCCCGTTTCCCCGCTCAAATATGGAGCAGGCCGCGCGTCATCGGACGCGCGGCCTGCCACGGATGCAACCTCGAAGCGTTCTCTTTACGCTGGCGCGTCGGCTTTCAGTTGCCCGGCGATGGACAACGCAATTGTCATTGGCGCCTGGAGTTGCTGGCCGATGTTGAAGGCGTTGGTCTGGGCGGACTGCACGTCCTCCTGCAACCGCGTGTCGGCAGGTGCGATCGCGCTGATGGGGGCGAGCTGGTCGGCGACCGCCAGCTTGCAAGCGGTGGCGTCCGCGGGGGCGGTCGTGGAGTCGGCCGCCGTTTGCAGGGCCGCCAGATCCGTCTGAAGTCGGGCGGTCAGCGCGACGTTGCCCGGCTTCTTGTTCAGGCGGGCGACGTCGGCGTTCACCTTCGCCGCCGCCCGCGCCAGGGCTGACAATACGGCCGACTCATTCTTCGTGAACGTGGCTCGCGACGACTTCTCCTTGGCGATCAAGGCCGCGAGAGTGGCTTTGTCGCCCTTGGACGCCTTGAGGCGGCGGAGGTCGCCCGAAAGCTTGCTGATGATGGCTTTCGTGGACTGTTTGCACACATCAATCGCCGCAAGTGCCGCCTTGGACGCGGCTTTCAGGTTAATCAGGTCATTCGCCAGCGGGGTCTTGGAGTTGGGTTTGACCTTGACGACCTGGGTGGTGACCGAACCATCGACGTTCGTGACGACGGCCCGGTATAGCAGCGTGCCTTTGGCCGACGAGACGGGGACGGTAAGGCTCGTGCCCGTTCCGCCGGGAACGTCAACCCAGTTGCCCGTGGACGCGGCCGCGTGAACTGAATTGGCGCGGGAAATGGCGGGGTTGGACGTGCCGGTGTCGAAGGTCTGCCAATCGATGTTCGGGTCGGGAGAGCCGCCGGCGTCGGTGGTGACCGTCGCGTTTCCTCCGTTGGTCCCCGTCGTCGTGATGGGTTGGGCGGTGATGGTCGGCGCAGTCTGGGCGGCGTTGACGGTCAACTTGGCGAAATAGTCCCGCCCGCCTGTCGAGTTAATCAGGCTCAGGCGGTACTGATTGCCGTTCATGGCGGCCGCGGCGGTGAAGGTGTAGGTCAGTGTCGTGGCGCCGGCGATGGTGGTGAAGGTCTTACCGCCATCGCTGCTGACCCCCCATTGGACTTTGGTGATCCCGGTCGCGGCGGCTGTAAAGGTGACGGTGTCACCGACGTTGACTGTCTGATCGCTGGGGCTCGCGGTGACAGTAATGGGAAGCGGCGCCCCATTCTGGACGGTGAGGGTGGCCGCGGTGCTGGTGACAGTGCCCTGGGAGTTTGTCAGGACGGCCCGGTATTGGTTCCCGTTCAGGCCGGGCGCGACCGGAGCGGTGTACGCGAAGCCGGTGGCGCCGGGGATATCGGTAAAGGTCGAGGACTGGAACGGGGCCGACTGCCACTGCACGGTCGGCGTCGGGTTGCCGGTGGCGGCGACACTGAACGTGAAAGTGGTTTGACTGATGAAAGGCGTCGTGTCCTTGGGTTGCGTGACGATCATCGGCGCGGTGGGCGTGGCGCTGGCCGCGATGAAATCGGCTTCGACGTTCTTGGTGCCGATGGTGATGGTCTGAGGCGCCGGAGTACCGACAGCGCCGCCCGTGGCGGTGACAATGTAGGTGCCGGGGTCGAGCTTCAGCGAGTACCCGCCGGCGTCCCAGGTGGTGGTGGTGAAGACCTGCCCGTCACCGTTCCGCGTCGCGGTGATGGTGACGCCGCCCAGTTGTTCGCCAGGTTGGTAAAACTGGTCGTTGTTCAAATCGTTGAACGCGACGCCGGTCAGGAAGCTCCCTTTGCCGGCGTTGGCGAAGTCCTCGGTCAGCATCGTGAACTGACCGCCTTGGAAAGTCCCTTTGGCAACGCCCAGGCCGACTTCATTGCTGAAGTCGTTCAGCAGTGCCCAGCGGTGACCGCGGCCGGCAACGCCGGCGTCAACGAATAACAACTGTTCCAGGCGCAGGGCGTCGCTGTTGTCGTCGATTGTGGTCTGCCGGCCCAGGTTCTCCCCTCCGCTGCCGACGGGAAGGGGATAGCCCGCGGCGATCATTCGGTCGGTCGGGCCGACCTTTTGCCCCGCTATCGTCACGACGTGGTCAAAAACTTGGTTGTCGAGCATGAACTGGCTGTGTTTGCGGGCGGCATCAACGAGGTTGGGGTTAAAGGCCAGCGGCTGGCGCGGGTTGGCGTTGAGCGTGCCGGGAGCGAGGCCTTCGTTGAGATCGGCCGCCCCTTCCCATCCGGCCCCCGCCCCCAGCCGCGTGACCTCGGCCGCCGGATTGGCGCGGGCTCGGTTGAGAAGCTGGAGTTCATACTGCTCGATCGGCGTCGGAAAGACGGCCGCGAAATAGGCGCGGCCCTCCAGCGGCAAACACTCCGCCCAGACGTCCGTCCTCCGCTTCCGGCTCTTCGAGGGATCGAAGTGGGGCGTCATGGCCTTCATCGGCCCCGACAGTGACTTTTTCTTCGGCATCTGCTCCAGGTTCCTTCGTTTCCGGTTAGGCACAGGCGGCCACAACATAGGCCGCTCAGCACACCCCAAGCCGGATTATAACGCGGTTGACCTCGCTTGAAACGCGCAATGAACAGCCGAAAAGGCCGGTAGACAGAAGAAGATCCAGGAAAAATATCCTGAAGGTTCGAAAAGAGACCCGCAGGGACGCGCAAGGGCCGCTTGGGTCCGGCTTCCACCATTCCGCCTGATTCCGCCTGCTCATTCGTCCGGGTGTTCTGGGAGGGAAAAGGGACAGGGAGCCTGTTTCTGACCCCATTACGCAGAGCCAGTTCACAGCAAAGCGCGCCTGTCCGCACCCGTCCCGTTTTCCGTTCCGCACAGCAACGCCAGAGCCCCCACCCTATCCCTCCCCCGGAGTACCGGGAGAGGGGGATGTGCGGCGCGTCTTGGGCTTAAACGATTCGACTCGTGAGCGGTCACCGCAACGCGAAATCGGTGCGCTTGCCCAGAAGATGGGCCACCTTCGCCATTGTGTTGAGCGTGATGGAGGTATTGGCCGGATCGAGCAGCCGCTCGACGCCGGTGCGGCTGGTCTTCAGCCGCTTGGCCATTTCGGCCTTGCTTATCTTCTATCGCGTCATCGCCTTCCCCAGTTCGTCCGCGATCTTGAACTTGATCGCCGAGGCGCGGCATTCCTCCAGGATCTCCTTACTGTTCCAGAAAATCCTTGAAATTGGACCCTAAAGGCTACTTCTTCATAGACGAACCAGGGGAGTTTTCTCTTCCGTTCTATCGCCAGGTCAAGCTCGCGCTTTGGCGTCTTTTGCGTCTTCTTGATGAAGCCGTGCAGCAAGACCATCGTTCGACCCTGCACGACGAAAACGATTCGGCCAATACGACTGCCGAGCCGCGAGCGAACCTGGCGGGCAGTCGCTGTACTCGGCGACTGATTTCTTCAACTGGCGGTTGATGCCCGCCTGCGGCAGGCCCCGCTTCCTTACGGGTCCTTACGGGCGCGGCTCGTTGACCGCCGTCTTTGCCGAACGCACGTCGTCTGGCAGTCTGGTCGAGGCTTGGCGAGTAAGTCGTTCGGACCGCGCAGACGGTTTGCCTTGGGACGCCGACCGCTCCTTGACCGACCTCGACGAGCTCGGTCGAGTCCTCGCGGCGCGTGGGGATCCGCCTTTCAATCTGTGGCGGCCGGCGCCCCAAGCTCGATCATTTCGCCACATCAAACCGATCCAAATTCATCACCTTATCCCACGCGGCCACGAAGTCGTGGACGAACGTCTCGGCGGCGTCGGCGCAGGCGTAGACCTCGGCAAGGGCCCGGAGCTCGGCGTTGGAGCCGAAAATCAGGTCTACGCGGGTGGCGGTCCACTTGATGGCGCCGGTGGAACGGTCGCGGCCTTCGAAGAGGTTGGCTTCGGGGGTCGTCGGCTTCCACTCGGTGGACATGTCGAGCAGGTTGACGAAGAAGTCGTTGGTCAGTACGCCCGGCCGCTGGGTGAAGACGCCGTTCTGGCCGCGGCCCTCGTTCGCGTTCAGGGCGCGCAGGCCGCCGAGCAGGACGGTCATCTCCGGGGCGGTGAGGGTGAGCAACTGGGCCTTGTCGATCAGCAGGTGCTCGGCGGGGATGACGAACGCGTGCTTGAGGTAGTTGCGGAAGCCGTCGGCCACCGGCTCGAGCATGTTGACGGAGGCGACGTCGGTCTGGTCCTGAGACGCATCCATGCGGCCGGGCGTAAAGGGGACCTTTACGGCGTGGCCGGCGCTGGCGGCCGCCTGCTCCACCGCGGCGCAGCCGGCGAGGACGATCAGGTCGGCCAGGGAGACTTTTTTCCCGCCAGTCTGTGCCGAATTGAATTCGCCGCGGACGCCTTCCAGCGTCTTGAGGACTTTGGCCAGTTGGGCGGGCTGGTTGACGGGCCAGTCTTTCTGCGGCGCGAGGCGGATGCGGGCGCCGTTGGCGCCGCCGCGCTTATCCGAGCCGCGGAAGGTGGAGGCCGATGCCCAGGCGGTTGAGACCAGCTCGGGGACGGAGAGGCCCGAGGCGAGGGCCTTCTTCTTGAGGGCGGCCGCGTCGATGTCGTCGATGAGGGGGTGATCCACCGCGGGGATGGGGTCCTGCCAGATCAGCGTTTCGGCGGGCACTTCGGGGCCGAGGTAGCGGGCGCGGGGCCCATGTCGCGGTGGGTCAGCTTGAACCAGGCCCGCGCGAAGGCGTCGGCAAACTGGTCGGGGTTCTGGTGGAACCGGCGGGAGATCTTCTCGTATGCCGGGTCAACGCGCAGGGCGATGTCGGTCGTCAGCATGGAGGGGGCGATGCGCTTGGAGGGGTCATGGGCGTGGGGAACGGTCCCGCGCCGGCGTCGCCCTTGGGCTTCCACTGGTGGGCGCCGGCGGGGCTCTTGGTCAGTTCCCACTCGAAGCCGAAGAGGTTGTCAAAGTAGTTGTTGCTCCACTTCGTGGGCGTGGTCGTCCAGGTGACTTCAAGGCCGCTGGTGATGGTGTCGCCGCCCTTCCCGGTGCCGTAGGCGTTCTTCCAGCCGAAGCCCATGTCTTCAAGGCCGGCGGCCTCGGGCTCGGCCGCCACGTTGGTGGCGGGAGCGGCGCCGTGGGTCTTGCCGAAGCTGTGGCCGCCGGCGATCAGGGCGACGGTCTCTTCGTCGTTCATGGCCATGCGGCCGAAGGTATCGCGGATGTCGAAGGCGGAGGCGAGTGGGTCGGGGTTGCCGTCGGGGCCTTCGGGGTTGACGTAGATCAGGCCCATCTGAACGGCGGCCAGGGGCTTTTCGAGGCGGCGGCTGTGGATGTCTCCGTCGGCGTCGTCGTCGGAGACGAGGACGCCCCCTTCCTTCTCGACGCCTTCCGAGCCGTGGGCGTAGCGGACGTCGCCGCCGAGCCACGTCTTCTCGGCGCCCCAGTAGACGTCGTGGTCGGGCTCCCAGGTGTCTTCGCGCCCGCCGGCGAAGCCGAAGGTCTTGAAGCCCATGGTTTCCAGGGCGACGTTGCCGGTGAGGATCAGCAGATCAGCCCAGGAGAGCTTGCGGCCGTACTTCTGTTTGATCGGCCAGAGGAGGCGACGGGCCTTATCGAGGCTGACGTTGTCGGGCCAACTGTTGAGGGGTGCGAAGCGTTGCTGGCCGCGGCCGCCGCCGCCGCGGCCGTCGCCGGTGCGGTAGGTGCCGGCGCTGTGCCAGGCCATGCGGATGAACAGGGGGCCGTAGTGGCCGAAGTCGGCGGGCCACCACTCCTGCGAGTCGGTCATCAGCGCCGCGAGGTCTTTCTTGACGGCCGCCAGGTCAAGGGTCTTGAACGCCTCGGCGTAGTTGAACGTCGCACCCATGGGGTTGGACTTGGCGGAGTGCTGGTGGAGCAGCTCGACCTTCAATTGCTTGGGCCACCAGTCACGGTTGGTCGTGCCGTTCCCGGCGGCTGGCTTGAAGGGGCACTTGGCTTCGGTGGACATGAGCGGAACTCCTTTGATCAACGGTAACGAGCGCGGGCCAGGGTCGGCGGTGATCGCCGCGCCCGGGCGCGGGGAAGCATCATCCGCCGAGGGGCCATCGGCGCCGGGGCGCGGCATCGTCTTGAGATTGCGGCGTACGGGTCGGTGTCAGGCCTGATTGTGGCGCAGCCGCCGGTGTCGGGGCAACAGAGTAGCCCCGACCTATGGTCATTCGTACGGCCAAAGGCTCGGCCGTTCAAGCCCCGCCCCGCGCCGCGCGAGGATTCTGAAAGGCGGGGCGCCCGGCCGAAGGCGCGAACGTCGCGGCCGCCGCCACGACGCACCGTCAGTTCAACGTCAGCTTGTACGTCACGGCGTGGTCGCAAGGCCATTTGGCGCTGGGCTCAATTTCGAGGCCTTGGGGGGTGGCCTTCCACTGGACCTTGTCGCCGCTGCCGAGAAGCTCAACGGTCTTGACCCCGTCCGCCCGCGATGCCAGGGACGTGACGACAACCTTCCCTTGAGGCACGCCGAGGCAGATCGCATAGAGAATGTTGCCGCGGGTCGTGAAGCGGATGTCACGCCAGGTGAGCGGCGTCATCGGTTCGTTCATGCCCTTGGGTGGGATGACGGTCGGGCCTTCACCGAAGCTCGTCCACGGGTGCGTATCGAAGATCGCCTCGCCGTTGATCGGCATCCACCTGGCCAGTTCGTCCAGGACTTGCTCACATTCGGGGTAGAGCGTGCCGTCGCCGCGCTGCGGGAAGTTCATGAGCAGGTTGCCGTTCTTGCTCACCACGTCGGCCAGCGTGCCGATGACCGTGCCGGCGTCTTTGATGTCCGAGTGCGCGTCATTGTGCGGGTTATGGTTCATATAGAACCAGCCGGAAAGGGATGTGTCATCCTGCCACGGCTTTGGCTCGATCTTCGCGGAGACGCCCCGCTCATAGTCCCGAACAAACGCCCCGGCCTTCACGTTCACGACAGCTTCCAGCTTTCCGGAATGGCCTTCAGTGCTGGCGTTGAGGTAGTGGGCGATCAAGCTCATGCCATATTGACCATGGGGGATGCCGCCGTCGAAATAAAGAAGGTCGGGCTGATATTTGTCAACGAGCTCGATGTGGCGCTTCAGCCACAATTGTTTCCACTCCTCCGGCGGCTTGTCATTGGCGGCCGCCGGATGGTTGTAGAGGCTCTCCCACGCCGGGTCGGCGCCGTCGTACGGGACACCGGCCAGCGGCCCGGTGGCATCCGAGAGGCGGGCGGCGTACATGTAGTTCCAGCCGCGTTCGTCGGCATGGGACGAGACGCCGAAGCGTAGGCCGGCCTTGAGCGTCGCTTCGCGCCATAGCCCCACGATGTCCTTATGCGGCCCGTGCTTGACGGAGTTCCACTCGTGGTAGGTGGAGTCGAAGCAATCGACATTGTCGTGATGGGTGGCGAGGGCGACCACGTACTTCGCCCCGGCCGCCTTATAGCGGGCGACGAGGGCGTCGGGGTCGAACTTCTCCGCCTTCCAGGACTCGATCACGTCCTTGTAGCCCAGCTTCGACGGATGGCCGAAGTGCTCCAGATGCCATTTGTAGTCTGATCCCCCCTGCTTATACATGTCGTGGGCGTAGTTATTGCTGATCCCCGGCACCGAGTCGGGGCCCCAGTGCGACCAGATCCCGAACTTCGCGCGGTTGAACCACTCGGGGCAGGTGTAGGCACTGAGCGACTGCGTCGTCGGAGCGAACGGCTCGGCGGGCCTTGTCGAGGCAACTGATGTAACTGATGGAGCCGCTTGTGGGGCGGCCGATCGACCCGCCATCAGAGCCGCGGCGAGTGCCAGACAGAGGGGTAAATTCAGCTTTCGCATAGGGACAATCAGAGTGGTGGATTCCATAACGGCGTTGTCGCGACACTCGCGACAGCGGCGCGATGCCAGTTTTTTACAAGCCTCGCGTGAGAGCGTGTCTGAAGCACGGTCGCGGCTCGCAGGCGCCCCGCCGTCCTTTCGGTCAAAGGCCGGCCGCTCGGCCGTCTTGCCGGCTTGGGCTATTCCAGCCCGTTCTCGCGCGCAACTGGTCGGCCTGCGCGCGAAGGTCGGCGGCGCAGCGCGCGTCACCGGGACGGAAACTGCCGTCGGGGCGGAACCCGTTCTGTTCGGCGATCAGCGCGTTGGCGCGGAGCAGTTGAATCTGCTGATACGCGGTCGCCTGGTTCTGGTCTTTGAACGATCGATTGCCGGGGGATTGGCCGAGCCACTTGACGAAGTAGGCGGCCTGTTCGTTACCGAGCTCGGCGGCTCGATTGTAGTACCTGCAGGCCGAGGTTCGGGTCCTTCGGCACGCCGAAGCCGAACAGGTAAGCGCGACCGATATTGAGCAGCGCCGCGGAGTTGTCCTGCTCGGCCGCCAGTTGGAGTAGTCGCATTCCCTCGGCAGGGTCTTTGGGCGCGTGGTCCCCCTCGAGCATCATCGACCCGAGCATGTTCTCGGCCGTCGCGTCGTGGCGGGCGATGTCCTTGCGAAACCAATCGGCGGCGGCCGCGTCGTCTTCTTTGGTGCCTTCGCCGCGGGAGTATTGGATCGCGACCATGCAAGCCGCGTGGGGGTAGCCTTTGGCGGCCGCCTGCTTGAACAGCGCCAATGACCGCGCAAAATCGCCAGCCTCGAATGCCTTGGCCGCCGCGACGTACTCGTCATGCCCCTGGGGCGGCGGCGCGTTGGCGTCGGTGATCTGGTCGTAGGCGTCTTTGGCCGCCGCTACGACCTGGGCTCGTGACTTGTACTTCCCGGCGTGCACGCCGTCGGCGATGGTGTTGAACATCCGGTAGATCGCCCAGTTCGTTTCAGCGCCTTTCCGCTTGGAGGCGAGCTGGGCGGCCGCCGCCAGGTCCTGGACCTTCCAGGTCGCCCCGTACTGGATCGCGATAAAGCCTTGGGGGATCTGCTTGACGCCGCCGTCGGGCATCCTCACGGTCGTCGTGACCTGCAGCTTCCAATTGTTGCCGCTGGGGCCGGCGTTTTCGATTTGTATAGAGACGAGCCGCTGGAATGCGCTTTTAAGCTGCTCATCGTCGAACGCGTACGAAAATGGGTCGGCGCCGGCCTGCGGGCCGAAGGCGTCAGCGAGCACCTGGCGGAGGCGTTGTTTTGCTTCGCCGACTTTCACCGCCGAATCCGCATGCAGCCGGAATACTTCCGCCACGGGCGACGCGAGCGTGTCCGCATATTGCTTCAAGTCCCCCGATCGCTGCGCCGCCACCGTCCGCTGCAAGGCGTCGTTAACGGCCGCGGGCGGTGGTCCCGCATCGTCGGCCCGCGCCACGCCGACGATCGCCAATCCGCATAACGCGGCGAGCCGGCGCCAACGCAACCGGCGTGTGGGGTATCGAACGACGCACATGGGTCTCCCGTTCCGTCCCGCGGGGCATGGAGTGTTGTCGGTGCGCGGGAAGCTTACCACGCAAGGCCAGTGACGCTGAAAAAATATGCCAGGTCTGCCGTCGAACTCAGCAACTGTCGCGTGGCAGCCCCATAGTCGGGAGTGGACAGGGGCCGTCGATCAAAATAGGTTGGCGGGCGGCGTTTCGAGGCCAACGGCGATCTTTGGGCCCCGGTGTCGGAATCACTGCTCTAGCCGCGAACAAACCCGGAGGCGCAGGATGAACATCTGCAAGGTCCTCAGCGCACGTGATAGCGCCGCATGTCGGCTCGTGGTCTTGACGATCGCGATATCGCTCGGCATGAAGTCGGTCGCGGCCGCCCCGGCGACGGGCGGCGCTCCGGCGAGTCGGCCGAACGTACTGCTCATTATTCTGGAGGATTGGGCCCCTACCTGGGGTGCTACGGCCAGAAAGAGATGTACACGCCGAACCTGGACGCGCTGGCGGCCGAGGGGGCGGTCTACCGGAATTGCTTTTCGATGGGGCCGGTTTGCTCCGTGGGGCGATCGACGCTCATGACGGGGATGAGCCAGTACACGACCCACTCGGAGCAGCACCGCACCGCGGCGGCCGCCAAGCGGGAGCTGCCGCCGGGGGTGAAGTCACTGCCGCAGATCTTTCGCGATGCCGGGTACTTCACGGCGCTGGGGTGCGGGTACTCCAACAAGATCGACCTCAACTTCGTCTTCCCGACGAAAGAGGTGTACCTGGGGACCGACTGGAAGCAGCGCAAGCTCGGCCAGCCGTTCTTCGCCCATACGACCTTTCTCGACACGCATCGCAAGTGGAAGCATGACCCGAGCCACCTTATCGACCCGGCGAAGGTGACGCTGCCCGCCTGGTACCCGGACACGCCGCTGACCCGCGCCGACTGGGCGATGGGGCTTGAAAGCGCGCAGATTGACGATCAACACTTCGGCGAGGTCGTCGCCCGGTTGAAGCGCGAGGGACTGTACGACAACACGATCATTGTCGTCACCGCCGACCACGGGATCGCCCTGCCGCGGGCCAAGCAGTTCCTCTACAACGAGGGGTTGCACATCCCGCTGATCATCCGCTGGCCGGCGGCCGCCAAGCCCGGGACGGTCGAGGACCGTCTCGTTTCCAACATCGACATCGAACCGACGATCCTCGCGATGGCGGGCCTGCCGATCCCGCCGACGGTCCAGGGGCAGGACGTCCTCAGCCTGGCCGTCGCCCCCCGCCGCCACATCTTCGCCGGCCGCGACAAGATGGACGCGACCCACGATGCCATCCGGGCCATCCGGTCGGCGGACTTCGAGTACATCAACAACCTGATGCCCGAGCGGCCGTACGCCCAGTTCAACCAGTACAAGGAAAGCTCCTACCCGGGGCTGGCGGTCATGAACGTGCTGCACCTTCAAGGGAAGCTGCCCCCCGCGCAGGACGCCTTCATGCAGCCGACCAAGCCGGCGGATGAGCTATACGACGTGCGGAAAGACCCGGACGAGGTTCACAACCTGGCGGCCGACCCGGCCTACGCGGCCACCCTGCGGCAGATGCAGGCCGACCTGCTGCAATGGCGAACGTCGGTCGGCGATGAGGGCATCACCGAAACCTTCCGCCAGACCGGCTGGTCGCCGCTCTACCCGACGCGATCACTGGAGCAGTGGCTCCAGATCGAGCAACGGTGGGAAGGGTACGTGCTTCACGACGGGCCGTTCCCGACGATCGAAACGCCAAAGGACTTTTCAGATACCCGCGGGGACGCGTACGAGAAGTAAGGTTGCAACGTCAGCGTCGGCGTCACAACACGGACTTAATCCAAAACACGAAATCGGAAGGAATCAGATCAAGGGAAAGAGAAGAAAGCGGACGCAAACATCGGGAAGCGCCTCGTACATTGCCTGGTCCGTGGCGCCGAAACGTCGTCGGCGAGTGAGTGGGCCGAACAACGAAGCCGGTCCGTTTTTGATTGACTCCCCCGCCGTGATCCAAGAATCTGCTATTTCGGCGTGACAACGAAGGGGCTGTTCTTGTCATGCGCCGCGATGTGAAGGAGTTTTTGTGACGCCGACTCAATCCTCCGGCCGTTTCATTCCCCTTGCCGCCGGCTTCGTGGCGATGCTGCTCCAAGTTGCCGCGATCACCGCCAGCGTTGACAACCCGCTGGGGACGGCACCGTTTGCGGGGTCGTTCTCCGACGGGGCGCTGACCGCGGAGTTCTCCAGCTCGGGTGGCGGGTATGTCGGCACGATCACACTCGGCGGGAAACAGTTCCCCGCGCGCGCACGGCGCAGGGCGATCGATTGTCGGGGACGTTCACCGCTTCCGGAGCGGGCTTTGATTTTACCGCGACGATGGAGGCCGAACGTCTTGTGCTCGTTTCGGGCAACAGAACGTACCGGCTGACGCGCGCGGTGGGCTCGCCGGCGGCGGCCGCCGATCCGCCTGGCGCCAATACGCAGCCGCACAAAGCGGCGGCCGCCGACTCGGCGACGCTTCAATCGGTCTGCGAGTTTACCATTTTGGGCTCAACGCCGGACGGCGAAACGCTCTTTATCAAGCTGGCGGCCGCCCACACGCTGGAGTCGGCGATCACGCAGGCGGCCGACGCGCTGGGGAAGGTCTTCGATGACAAGCCAACGCTGATCCAGGCGTTCGCCGGAGCCCAAGCCAAGGGCGACGGCGGCGCGAGCGTCTCCGGCAAGCTGAAGGGGCGGGACGTTCGCGGGCTGATCTTCTGCCAGGCCGGGCCGGGCGGCGGGTCGGCGACGGTGATCATCGCGCCGCCCGATGTGTCGAAGGCGGCGATGGCCACCCTGTTTGGCTACATGCCGGTGCCGATTCATCTCCAGACGCACAAGTTCCCTGACGGCAGCGGCAGCATCGATCTGCCCGAGGGGTGGTCCACGCCGGGCACCAGCGCCAGTTTCGGGATCGTCGCCAAGGGGCCGGCCGGGCAGGCGGTGGTGTTCGCCAGCACGCAGGTGATGTACACGCCGGACTGCCGGCTCGTCCGCACAGCGCGGCAGGCGTATCAGATGCAACTCAACAACTATCAGAACGCCCTTCGTTCGTACGAGCAGATGGAGCGGATGCGCCGTCAGAACCCGAACCTCCCCGCCTCGCGTGGGCCGCAAAAGCCCGCCGCCCCGGCCGCCGACCCGAACGAGCAATGGCCGACCCTCAATTTCTGCGAGGATTGCTCGGGCGCGGAAGAGGTGTTGAAAAAGTGGTACCCGATCGGCGAGGCGAAAGCGCGGCGGCGCGGCGGCCCCTACACCACCCTGGAAAAAGTGATCGAGGTCGCCCCCGCCGACCCGAACCCGCTCATCGCCGGGTCAAAGGCGGGCTTAGCCTACCTCTCCGTCACCGACCACGACGGGGAAAAGGTTACGCACGTTCGCACGCTCAACCGCATCTCGACCGCGCCGGTCGTCCCAGGTGATTCCTGGCAATTGAGCTTCACGAACATGCGCGCGCCCGATGCGATATTCGACCGCGATCTGCCGCTCATGGACGCGATCCTGAACAGCATCAAGCTGAACATGGACGTGGTGAACAAACAGATTGCCGACTCGGGTGCCGCGGTTCGCAAGGTCGGCGCCGACAACCAGGCGGCGCTGCTCAAACGCGGCCGCGAGTTTCAACGGCAGCAGGACGAGCATTTCAATCGATTCGAAGCGCAGATCGCCGCCCAGCGGCAGGCGATGCACGACTCGTCCTCCGATTTCATCGAGTACATCCGCGGCGTGCGCGACGTCTACGACACGCGCACGGGTGAAATGACCAGCGTTGACCTGTTCCATTCGGACGCGATCACCGCGGCGCTGAACGCGCTGACGAACGACCCGAATCGGTTTGTGCAGATCCCGCTCCGGTATGAGCGATAGGCACGGCCGCGGCCTCCAGGGATGTGACGCCACGCCTGACCGCCTGGCGGGCGTTTCGGAACCCTGGCGGCTACCGCCCGCTCGCCACGTCGCAGATCGTTGACGCCTCGCGGAGCTTCCGCAGCGCGTCATCGGCCGTTGGCTGGGTGACGACGAACTCGAATTTGTTCGATGCCCGCTTTGGCCTTCTTGAACGTCCTTTGAGGCTATCGCCGGATCGGCGCTGTAGTGTTTGTATATAGCGAGAGATTCGTTGTCACGTCCGCGTTGTCGCGAATGCGTCGCGGACGGCGCGGCGGGTCTTTTCGATCGCTTCCCCGGCGACCGTCTCCGGAGGCAGCCGCCAGTAGCCGGGGTTGAACAGCTCCACCGACAGGTAGCCGCCGAAGCCGATCGCCTGGAGCGTCCGAAAAAGCGCGCCGAGCGGCGCGACGCCGTCGCCGGGGTAGACGCGGTGCGAATCGTCGATTTTCTCCCGCGGCGGGTCGGCCGGGTAGTCGTTGATGTGGAACACCGGCAGCGCCGCGCCGTTGAGCAATGGGAGGCCACCGAAGCCGGAGCCGCCCTTGTACAGGTGGTAGCTGTCGAGCAGGAGGCAGGTGTCGGGCTGACCGGCTTCGGCGGCGACGGCCAGCAGCTCGCTCAGGCGCCCGAGCGTCTGGCTGAATCCCCACAGCTCCATGATCGGCGTGACGCCGGTCTGGCGGCCGAGCTCCAGAATGGCGACGTATCGGGCGGCGATTTCATCGATCGTGGGGCGGGGGCTGCCCGGCTCATGGGCGCCGATCGGCGGGCAGGCGATATGCGCCCCGCCGATGCCGGCGACAAGCTCCATGTCGCGCTTCAAATGCTCCAACCCCGCCTCGCGCTCCCGGGGATCGGAAACGATCCACCGGGCGAAGCCGACCGCCCCGACAATGCTCAACCCCAGGTCGCCCGCCTGGCGGCGCAGGTCCGCAAGGGAGACGCCCGCGGCCACGGAGGCCTCAATTTCCTCAATCCACGGCTCGACCCCGGCAAAGCCCGCCCGTGCCGCCACATCCAGCACCTTCGGCAGCGGCAGCTTTTGCGCCGCTGATGGTGCTGGTATTGAGGCTGTAGCTGAATGGCTCGTCCGACGGCGCGGGGGGCTGGGGTGGCATCATCGGCGCTAAGTTTACGCGATAGCTGACGGGATCGGTGCGGCGGCGCCTCAGGCCCCTGGCCTTCGAGGCGGCCGCCGTGACGGTGGCCGGGGCGATGGGCGCCGGGGAGAAGGGGCGGCGGCCGCTTCGCCGCTGCCGCCCTCCAGGATGGGCCCTATGGTGTCGATCGTGTGCGACGGGAGGAAGCTCTCGTTGGTGTAGAGCGCGATCATGTCGTCCTGGGAGAGCTGGCGGGCCGGGCCGATCCGATCGCCGTTCCCGGCGTCCCAGGCGGTTTGCCAGATCAAGGCCAGGAATTGGCTCCCGTCCCGCATGATCTCGATCGTGGCGTCGCCAAACTTGCCCCACAGCGCCGCGGCCGTCAGCTTGGGCGTCAAGCCTTGGGCCTTCAGCGGGATGTAAGCGTTCACGATGTCCAGAGGTTTGATCGCGTCGAACGTTCGCCGCATGAGGGTGACGACCGCCTTGGCGGCGTCGTGCCCGCTTGCGATGGACGGCAGGTCTGTGCCCGCGGCCGCCCCGGTGGCCAGGCCCGTGTTGATCTTGTCAATGTTGTAATTGACCATCCCATCTTCGTACGCGCGATGGACGCCGCCGCCGATCGGCATCTGCTTCTCGACCGTCTCCTTTGTGTTTGGGTCCTTCACGGGGGTGGGCACCAACCGATCGGGGTCTCCATTGAAGCGATAGGAGATGTGCAGCGGCTGACAACTGTCGCCGACGTAGTGGGCGAGGATCCCGGCGGCGCAGACAAATCGATCGATGTCCTTTTTCGTCGCGGCGTCAACCATTTCATCCCAGATCTGCCAGGCCCGGAACGGCAGGAGGCCGCGACTTTCGTCACGCACGTCGTCGTAATACTGACGCCAGGCCGCCACGCTGACGTTGGCGTCGAGGTCTTCCTCGCACAGGTCCAGCAGTGTCTTGCCGTCGGCGGGGCGCTTCTGATCCATGTCGGCGAAATGGTTCGGGTGCTCGGGGCTCTTCATCCCGCCGCGTTTGTGGGGGCCGACTTTCCAGACCATGTCCGGCACATCCGCCAGTGGGACGAAGGACTGGTTGGAAAGCCCCTTCATGTTCTTATCGACGACGCGGGTCGTGGGAAAGGTGATCAGGTCGCGGTTCAGGCTCATCCACGACTGGAGCGCCCCGTTCTCGAGCAGGTCGATCGCCTTGCCGGCAATGGTGTAGTGGCCGACGGCGCCCCAGTAGTCGGCCGCCCCGGTGTTCCAGTCGCGCACCAGGTCCACGCCGAGCTGCGTGCAGATCCCGCTGATGTTCGTCGCCAGGGCATAAGGTTGGCGGAACGTGCCATCACCGCCGATGAAGACGTCGCCACCCCATTGGAGGGCCAGCGGCATGTTCCCGCGGCCGTCGCCGGTTTCAAGGAGCCAGAGCGTCCCCGAATCGCCGGGGCGCGTCGAGAAAACCGGGCCTTCGTCCTGTTTCTCCGGCGGCCTGTGTCGCCGCTTCGCGGCGGCGGGCGCTTCGTCGGGGGCGGGGTCGTTGCCTGGCTCGGCTTGGCGCGGGCCGATGAGATAATCGGCGACGTACTCGAACCCGCCGAACGATTTATATCGATAGAACAGCGCATGGATCGCGCCGGCCATCGGTCCGGACGCGCATCCAAAGGCGCGCACCGGGCAGCCGATCATGCGGAGCGAGAGGTTGGCGGTGCCGAGGTCCGCCATCTTGCCCAGCGCCGATCCCGTAGACCTGGGCGGTCCATTTCGTCTTGTCCGCCACTTCGATCAGGCCGACGTCCAGGTCAACGAACACGTCCTTGCCGGGCCATTCCGGGTAGATCTCCTGAAACGGCTTGCGCTGAAGCTGAAGCGGCGAGGTGACGCCGATCTCGACCTTCTCGCCGCGGAGCATCGTGTAAACCTTCTCACCCGCGGCGCCAGCCACGTGGCGGTTGGTCATGGCGTAGACCAGGTGGCCGTCGGTCACGAGGCAGCCGATCGACGCGACATGCTCCTGCCCCTGAACATCGATCAGGACCGGGTACCCGCCGCCGATCGCCGTCTCGGGGAACGTGATCCTGCCGACAGGCCCAGGATCGCTCTGGCCCTCCTCGGCCTGCACGACGCAGACCGGCACCACCGTGCCGTCAGGCATGAACAGGGCCGACGGGATGTAGTTCTCCGGGTCGAGCTGGCCCTGGCCGGGCCGAAGTCGTGAGGCGCCGCCCATTGATCGACGAAGACGAGGATGCACGGCCAGGAGTAGTCGCGAACGGCCGAGTTGGAGAGCGTCCGCGGCGGCTTTGGGGCGGCGTTCTTGGCCTGCGTGTGGCTCGCAGGTTCCGGCGTGAGCCGGGTCGGCCACGGATCGGTGTTTCGGATGAGGTACTTGCCCACCGCTGTCGCGACGACGTTCTCTTTGTGGGTGAGATGGACGTGATAATGATCGCGAGCCGCGACCAGGTCTCGGACGCTCAACGTGCTGAAGTTCTTCCCCGGGCTTAACGCGTCATCCATCGAAGATTGATTTTTCATCGGGCCTTTTTTTGATGTGAGCGCAACGCGAGAACATCCCGTGCGCTATTCCCTTTTTTTCCAGCCGCGTACAACGGTTTTCAGTGATAGGTTGTCAGTGATATGTCGCCGGCGACGCGATCAGCAGGATGGATTGAGTGATGCGCCGCACGAAACGCCCCCCACAAATGAAGCGTCCAAATGAGAGCGTAGCAACTCTAATTTCAAATTCAACGCAATTCTTCTTTAGCGGTCGGGGCGTATGGCCGTCTCTGTTGGCAGTTTCGGAACTCTAAACCTCGGGTAACACTTCAGCCGTCTGCCGTGACCGCCGGTGGTAGCGGCGGCAGTTTCCCCGTCGTGACCCACTCTCGCAACGCCGCGACCATCGTCGGCACCGGGTCACGCCCTCGCAGCTTCAGCGTTCGGTAGATGCTCATCAGCACCGACTGCGTGAGTGCCCTCCAGGACGTGCTAAGCACCTGCCTGGCCACGCTCGTCTCGGCCGGCGGGCTCGTGGACGCCTGGCGTCGCCTGGGCAAAGCCCTGCTCCCCTGATACCCGACTGCCGCCTGCCTTGCTGCCCCGACTGCGGCGGTAAACTCGCCCGACGCGGCCGCTCCCGCAGCCGCATCATTGGCTGGCCAGCGTGACGGCCAGGCCGTAGTGCAGGTAAGCGCTAAGGGCCACGACCCGATGCCCCAGCGTCGCATTGGGCAGTGCGTCGGGGACGACGGGCTCAACGTCCTTGTCGCAGGCCGGGCAATAGTCGCGGTGGAGGGTGTACTGGGTCACCACCGGCGTGATGGCTTATGGAATGTCCTCGTTCCCGGCGGGGATTTAGAAGTCGAGGGGTGACACGGAAAACCAGATCGCGAAAAAAAATCCAAAGGAATGGAGCGACGGAAACGGAAGAAACCGGATAGAAGCGCCCGCAGCGGTTTCCGCTTTCGTCTTCTTTGCGTTTCCTTGAGGTTTGGTGCTTCGGATTTGGATCGTTCCAAGGGCTTTACGGCGCGACCAGTCCTGTAGTGCTATTGGCGTTCGATGTAGGGGGAGCTTTATTATACGCCGCAAGGTCTGATGGCGTGGTGAACCACGCCCTACGGGATCCACAGTTGGTTCCCGCTTGCGCCGAGGGGGTGCGGCCGCCACCCTTTGCGTTTCGCGTAGTCTTCGATCGCCATATCCAGTTGGACATCGCGGGCGCTGGTCAACGCGGCGGCCGGTGGATGGCGATCAATGTCGATTGGGAGGTCGTGGGCATCCAGGCCCGCCAGCTCGGTCCGTTCCTGTTCGAGCATCGACGGCTCGGTCCGGAACATGAAGACGCCGACCACGTAGGGGGCGTAGACGTCGAGCTTCCCTTCCAGGGCGAAGGCCGGCTCCAGCGTCAGGATCGGCCCGCGGCCGCCGGTCATCCGGGCGGCAAGCGCGCCGACCGCGTGCGCGTCGGCCGCTCCCCAGCGCGCCGGGCGGAAGTGATTCATCTCCGTGCGATAGGTTGTCGCGCCGATGGCGACAGTCGCGGCAACCGCAAGGCCGATGCTGGCTTCGAGGAAGCGCCCGCGACTGAAAGGCGCGGGCCGTGAGGCACGCCGCCAGCAGGATGACGAACGGGAGAGCCTCGTAAAAGTATTGCAGGAACATCGGCGTCGGCGCCGTCCCGCCAACCCAGAGGAACAGGGCGATGCCGAACAGGAGGGTCGTCTGGCGCCGCAGGCGCGGGTCGGCGTCGGGCTCGCCGGTGCGGCGGGCGCGCCGGGCGGCGCGGGCGGCGGCGAGGGTCGCGGCGATCAACACGGCGTAGGTCCCGCGGCCGGCCATCTGCTTGCCCATCATCGCCAGCTTAGAGCCGATCACCCGCAGTGGGGTCAGCCGGTGCGGGTCGCGCGACAGGTCATAGGCGACGGCGAGCGCCCGGTAGCGAACGTTGCCGAAGAAGAACTGACGGGGCGCCATCGCGAGCAGGAGGAAGGTGGGCGTCATCGCCACCGCGACGCCCCCGACGACAGCGGCCGCCGCGGCGGCCCGGCGGCGGGCAGGCCCTGGTTGCAGCGCGTAGGCCAGCACCGGCAGAGCGGCGGCCGCCGGGCCGAAGGTGAGCCGCGTCCCGACCGCGCCGCCCATGCACACGCCGGCCGCCACGAGCCAGCCGATGCGGAGCGGGGATGCAGTGACCGGCGGCGCGGCGACCGCCGACCGCCATGCGCGGCAGCAGCAGGCGAAAGCGGCGAGGGTCATCAGGAGAGGAAGGTCGTGATTCCACGCTTTCCCGGCCGCATAGCTGAAGGTGCGGTTGAAGACGAGCAGCGCGACCGCGGCCGCCGCCATTGCAAGGCGGGCATACGGGGAGCGGCCGGCGAAGAGGTTGCGGGTGAAGAAGAACACAAAAAGCGTGGTCGCTCCCGCACAGGCAAGCGAGAACATCCGGGCGGTCATCAGCAGATGGTCACTGAAGCGGAAGAGCAACCCGTAGACGAACACGAGATTGGGCGTGTGCGAGTACGGGTAGTCGCGATACGGAAGCATTCCGTGTCGTGCCAGCAGTGCCCCGCTGGAGACGAACTGGTTCTCATCCCCCATGAGGGAAGGGCCGACGGCGACTGAGAAGAGCGCAACGCCGACGCAGGCGAGGAACAGGGTGGCCAGGAGGTTGCAAGCCAGCGCCCCGCGATCCGCCGCGGGGCCCGACGCGAGGGAAGGCGCAGCCCGCGCGGCGGAGGCCGCGGCGTCGTTGCGAAGAGGGAGCGTGAGCTGGGAAATGGCGACAGTCCTCGCACGCGGGCGCGACACGGGCCGCGGCGAGTCTCCGCGGCGCTACGCGTCAGGCGCGAGAAACATACGTGGAGCTTCCGAAGTAAAATAATCGCTCGACGCGAATTGCAACGTTTGCACCCCGGCTGGCCCAGAATCGTCACCGATCGATGCAAGGTCCCCGAGGCCTCAGGCACGCCGGTTGAAGTCGCTTGCCAACCGACGCTTCCCCAGGGCGCGTCGTCAGGCCGACTCGATCGCCCCAATGTCCACGCGGCCGCCGAGCTTGCGCGGGTGGCCGAGGAAGTCGGTTTCGCCCGGCGCCGGGGCCAAGGCGGGGTCCCCCGCGTTGATCGCGGGCGAGCCGGGTGCGAGGCGGAAGTCGCCCGTTGCCGGGGCGGTGAACCTGGAGTTTGCGAAGCCGCTGGTGCGGTCCTGGCCCGTGGCGGACTGGTAGCGGGACAGGCCGGTGTAGCCGCGGCCGCCCCAGGTGAACTGGGCGCTGGCGGCCCCGTCGTCGCAGAAGAGCAGGTTGTACCGGGAGACATTGTCGGTGTAGGTGACGGAGTCGATCAGCAGGTCCTGGGCGGTGCTGTGGATCGCGTTGTTTTCAAAGACGTTTTTCGTGGCCCACTGCACCCAAAGCTCGCCGTTCCCCTGGCCGGTGGTGTCGTTGTGGTAGAGGGTGTTGTTCGTGAAGGTGCAGCTCTGGACGCGCCCGACGGACGCGTCGTACCCGCCGACATCCAGCCCCGCCTGCGTATTGTGGTCGATGATGTTGTCCCGGACCGTAACGCCGGTGACGACATAGCCGTGATTCTCGCACCCGACCGACAGGCCGATGTCGCTTGTACTGACGCGATTGCGCTCGATGACAATGTCCTTGGCGCCGTTGACGTAGATGGCGGCCGCGTACCCGCCGCCGTAATTCGCGTGGATGTTATAGACGGTGTTGTTGTCGCAGACGCCGTTGCGGGCGACGGGCAGGTTCAACGTGCCGGCCGGTTTGCCGAAGATGTCGGCCTCGCCGCCGATCATGTCGATGCCGATGTTGTTGTCGTCGTGGACGACGTTGTGATCGATCGAAAAGCCGGCGATATTCCCGTTGAGCGTGAGCGTTTCGGTCGAGTCGTCGCCCGGCTGGCAGTTGTAGAGGGTGTTGCCGCTGACAATGACGTTGTAGTACGGGCTGCTGATCGAGCTGCCATAGACGTGGATGCCCGCGCCGGCGGTACCGTAATTCAGCCCGCCCGAGGTGCGCGTCACCTTGCCGATCATGTCGTGGATTGTGTTGTTCAGGATCTGCACGCCGTTCCCGGCACCGTGGACCAGCACGGCGAATGCGTCATCCCCCACCGTCGCGCCACTGTTGTAGGCGATCTCAAACCCGCCGACCCTGACGTAGCTCTGATTTAGGATCTGGATCATGTTCACGCCATAACCGACATCGTCATTGTTCGCGCCGCGGCCGGTGAGCACCACATGCTCGCCGGGATAACTCTGCAATGTGATGAACCCGCCGGCCGCCGTTCCGCTGTGGGGGAGAGTGACGCGCTCGGCATAGGTACCGCCGCGCACGAAGACGGTGCTCCCCGGCGCCACGGCCAGGTTCAGGGCATGCTGGATGGTTCGAAACGGGTGGGAGACCGTCCCGGCGGCCGCGTCGTTGCCGGTCGTTGAGACGAAAAAGCTTGAACCGGACAGGAACCGCCGCGGCTTCGAGCGATTCGCACATTTTTTCAGTGGGCATGGGCCCTCCGTCTCCGATCGTAACGACCGCTCGACGCTTTCGACAGTGTGGCCTGATCCGAAGCGCCAAACCAAATGTTGGGCGTGGTTGATGAAACGGGGACGCAGGGACGCAGCGAGTTTTCTGATTTAACTGCGTCCCCGTTTCACGTCTCGTTCGTGCCATCCTCGGGCCCGAAACTGCGATATCGGGGGAAAATAAACCAGCTACGTCGCTACGTCCCGTTTCACTCCGGCGGCGTGGGCGTGGGCGTGGGCGGCCGCCCAGGCTTTGGCCTCGGCCAGCAGCATTGCTGGTGTCGATTCCTCGGCATAGTGGAGCGTCGCCAGCAAGGCGCTGGCGGCCATGGCCGATTTGGCCTTGAGCCGCACCAGCGTGCGGCGGTGGGCGATCACCTCCGCCAGCCGCCCCCTGGCCCGAGAGCATGCCCGCCAGGGCCGAATAGACACCCGCCCGCTTGGGGTCCAGCCGCACCGCCTCCAGGTACGTCGCTTCGGCTTCCTCGGCCCGCTCCACCAGCCTCGCCCGCAGCGCGTTCCGCTCAATGTACCGCGCGACGGTCAGGAAGTGCGTGTCTTCCTGCACCGGAAAGCTCTTGAACCGCCCCTGATAAAGGTGGCCGTGCCCGACTTCGTGGTAGTGCTCCTGCCAGCGGCGGACATGGGTCATCGTCAGCCGCTGCATGAAGCGGCCGAGTTGCCCATCGACCCTCGGCTTGAGAAGCAGGTGCCAGTGGTTGGGCATGAGGCAATAGGCGAGCAGCTTCACCGGCTCCGCCGCCAGCGTCTTGGCCATTGCGCGTTCGAAGGCGAGGTAGTCTTCGTCCTTGTCGAAGATCTGCCGCCGACCGACGCCCCGGTTGAAGACGTGGAACACGATCCCTGCGGGGGCTTTGCGAGCGGTTCGAGCCATGCGGTCAGGGAAGTGATCGGGGCTCGGCCATCAACGAAAAGCGCACCTGTCCCGTTTTCCGTTCCGACACCTGCTTTACGGCAAAGCCACGCCCTGAGTTAAATATCCGACGTCCCGCAAAATAGACGACTGAAACAATCGCGATCGAGTAGGGCAGAAATATCGAAAAGTACCACCTCTGGAGGTCGAGCCCATAATCATGCGTATGACGATGGTGATATTCAGCCGGACTGAGTTCGTATCCACGATGGTCATTATCAATTGAAGTTGAAATCGACCAATGCTCGATTACATCCGACTGATCGTGAAGATCCTCGGAGCGGCAGGCTTCAAATCTGCCCGTCAGAGATCCGTACCGGAAGACTAGGCACCCAGTCCACGAAGGACGACCATTCTTGTTCGCAGGGCCTCCGCCATTCAAGCAGATTTGAGCACCGCACCAAAAGCTTATCAGAACGGCAGCGGAAACCACGAGCAATATCGCGCCGACGACCTTCCTATCTAGAAGATGCCGAGTGAACTTCATTCTATACCAACCTGTCTTTTTAACCGTTAGGCACCTTGGTCTAACACGGGGTCATAAAGGGGCCACCTCCCATTGGGGGCGCCGCGGCCACGTCCAGGGCGTGCTGAGGGTCCGGAACGGGTGGGCAATCGTCCCGGCGGCCGCGTTGCTCCCGGTCGTGGCGACGAAAAAGCTTGAGCCGGATAAGAGCCGGCGCGGTTCGAGCGACTCGTACATTGTTTCTGTGGACATGGTCTCTCAGGATCCGATCGTAACGGCCGGCGGCGTTGAAACAAATGTAGGGCGTGGTTCACCACGCCGCATGACGCGGCGGCGTGGTGAACCACGCCCTACGTGTGATTTTGGGCCGATTTCCGTTGCCTCAACCGCGGGTGGCTGATACTGTCCTGCCATTGATTGTCCGTCGAACTTCGGTGACCCATGCTCCTCCAGCCTTTCATCCTCCCTATTGCGGCCCGCTGATTCTTCAGCGGCCCTGATCCCTTCTCGCAATTCAATTCTTCCGGCGACAAACACGTAGGTGTTTTGCGCGCCGAAAGAGGGAGCTCCCTTTGAGTCTTCGCAAAGGCAGGAAAGGTCGTGCGCGCCTGCGCTCGATCGAGTTGGAGTTTGAAGCGGCTTTTTATGGACAGAGTGACACCGGCCGCCGCGAGTTCGATCCGCGGCAGGATCGGAAGACGGCGTAGCTCTGCCGGCAGGTGCAGCGCGCTCTGATGCTGGCGATGGCCGGCGAGTGTGGCGACCCAGCGTTGCGGCAGTTGTCGGTCGATGCCGTCGAACCGCTGGGCGGCGCGTCGAACCTCGTGGTTCAGGTGGGCGTGCCGGCCGACATCGGCGAGTCGGTCCCCGAGTTGATCGGGCGGCTGAACGCGGCCGCCCCGCGGCTCCGCGCGCTGGTGGCCCAGGCGATCTGCCGGAAGCGCGTCCCTTCGCTGACGTTCGTCGCCATTCCGGCGGCCGGCCCGGCGTCGAGGGGAGGCGCGTCGTGAGCGCCATGGACGAGCCGGTGAAGCGCCATGGACGAGCCGGTGAAAGGACCGGCGACGATTCGGTCCTGGCTGGCCATGCCGATCGAACCGGCCGCCCGGGCGACGATCGACCGGATAAGCGCGGCCGACGATGTGGTTCACATCGCGGTGATGCCGGATGTCCACGTGGCGGCCGATGTCTGCATCGGCGTCGCGATCGCGACGAGCCGGCTGGTCTACCCCGCGGCCGTCGGCGGCGACATCGGGTGCGGGATGCTCGCGGTCGCGTTCGACGCCCCCGCCGACCGGCTGGCGGCCGCCGAGGCCGGGGCGGTCTTGCGAGCCATTGGCGAAAGGATCCCCACCCGCCGACGGCACCGGGCGCAAGCTCTTCCGCTTCCGGCGGGGCTGGAGGTTGATGCCCTTTCACACCCGGCGCTGCGGGCGGCCGTCAAGGAGGATGCCCGCACGGAGCTGGGGACGCTGGGCGGCGGGAATCATTTCGTCGAGCTGCAGGCGGACGGCGACGGCCGCCTCTGGCTCATGATTCACAGCGGCTCGCGCGGCGTGGGGCAGGCGGTCAAGGCGCACCACCTCGCGCGGGCGACGATCCGGTCGGCCGGGCTTGCCGCGCTCGATACCGATGCGCCCGACGGGGCGGCGTACCTGGCGGACCAGACGTGGGCGCGCCGGTTCGCTGAGGCGAACCGGTGCGCCATGGCCGACGAGGTCGCGGAGATCCTTCGGCGCCAGCTCGGCGTGGAGGTTTGCCCGGGCCCGACGATCTCGTGCGATCACAATCATGTGGCGGCCGAGCCCCATTTCGGCCGCACGCTGCTGGTCCACCGCAAGGGGGCGATGCACGCGCCGCAGGGCGGCATGGGCGTGCTCCCCGGATCGATGGGGACGCGCAGTTTCCACGTGCGGGGGAAGGGAACCGCGACCGCCCTGTGCTCCGCCGCCCACGGCGCCGGTCGCCTGATGTCGCGCCACGCGGCCCGGGAGCGATTCGGGCGGGCCGATGTCCGCCGCCAGATGCGCGGTGTCTGGTTCGACCCCCGGCGGACCGAATCGTTCCGAGACGAGACGCCCGGGGCGTACAAGGATGTGCGAAAGGTCCTGGCGGCCCAGGCGGACCTGGTCCCGCAAGCGCAAAGCCAGGAGAAGTGAAGGTTCGATCCGGGCTGCGCATCGGAAATGAAGGTGTCCGACGCATGCCCCGTGGGATGTGCGGCCGCAGGATCTCTTCAGGCCTCAACCCACCCGTGACCCACCCATGGTATGTCAATTCCCGCGTCAAGCCGCAAGCGGAGGCTCAACTGGGCCGCGTGGTGCTGGATGTGACGGATGTTGTAGACGTGAAGTTCGGCGCGCGAGCACTTGCGCCGGCGAAACCCGGACGGCCCGGCCAGCACCTCGGCCGACTCTCGCGCGATCGTCTCCTGCGCCTTTCGTCGCACATCCTGTAGATAGCCCAGGACGAACGGCTTCTCGTACAGCAGTACCGGCTCACGATCTTGCAACTCTTCGTAATCGCGAAATTCCGCCGCGTGTTCGACGTGAAACGGCTGGCGTCTGAGCGCGTCCACATCGTCACTGGCCTGGAGGTAGACGTCCGCGAAGAAGGTTGCATGAAAAGCGGCCTGGCAGAATTTCCATGCCGCGACGGGTTGCCGCCAGCTCGAGTCGGGGCAACGGGACACAGCGAGATGGAGCGTGCAGAGCGAGGCGTCGAATTGGTGGGCGAGAAGTTCCGCCAGAGTGTCACGCATGTTGCCCCGAACACTACGGGCACGTGAGAGCGAGTCAAGAAGCCGGCGTGCGGGGGTATCCACTCCACTGCACGTTCGACCCCGCCACCACTCGCCTACCTCTGGGCAAGATTAGTGAATCGGAAATCGGGGCGACCGCCGATGGACATTTCCTAACGAGTCTGCAGGTCAACTCCTGTTCTGGCGATCCATCGCGCAAAGCGTTTATTTTACGGCAGATGCGCTCTTGGCATCTGCCTCGGATTGATCGCCCATGGGTGATTTGCGGCCCTTCCAGCTGGTTTTATGCCGGTTGGAAAGGATCGAAGCGTGTTCGCTACAGCTGGAGCCCAACTGACGCCTCGTAACGGGGCGACGTTGGTAGTTGGCATTGTCGCACGGATCAGCGGGTGTGCCAATCAAAAAGAGTTGAGCCTGAAGGACCAAGCCGATCACGCGCGGGAGGTTGTTGCCGAGCTCTACAACGCACCAGTTGACTACCGGCTCATTCAGACGATAGCGAAAGGTGAGCGGCTTGACCGCCCAGAGTTAGCAGAAATTGAGGCCTTGCTTCGGAGCCGTCAGTTAGACCTCCTCGTGGCGGAGGATCTTGGGCGAATGGTCCGTGGCACAGCCGCGAAAGACCTCTGTGGCATCGCAGTCGATTCTGGGACCCGTGTGCTGGCCCCGAACGACGGTATCGACACTGCCGACGATAATTGGGAGGAGGACGTGATTTCGGCCTGCCGAGATCACGTCGGCCACCAGTCCCACACGTCGAAACGCATCAAGCAGAAGCTGATGAACCGCTTCAAGCGCTCGGGTGCCGCAACAGCCTTGCCGATTGCCGGGTACATCGTGCCTCCCGACGCCGCAACGTACTTCGACTGGCAGCGAGACGAAGAAGCCACCCCGGTGATCCGCGACGGCCTTCAGCGTCTCCGCACAAGCGGGAACTGCGAAGCGGTCGCAGAGTACTTCAATTCGTTACCGTTTCGCGGCGCGACGGGATTCCCGCCCGGCCAGTACCTGCCGCCGTCTCACGTGGGACGGCAAGATGGTCCGGCGATATTTCAAGAACCGCCTGCTGGGCGGAGCCCCGGGTAGAGGTTTTCTACGAACGGTCAAAGTGCACGCCACGGGCCGGCGTCGCAGCGCGCCGAATCCGGCAGGCCCCACCTTCATTGATTGTCCCCACCTCGCTCATGTCGACCTGGCCGAACTTGACGCCGTAGCGACCCAGATGGCACAGGGGAACAGCAAGCTGGGCCGAAAGAAGGGCTCGTTCCGAAGGCGCGGGACCCGCTTTCCGGCGGCCGCAGCCATCTGCTGGTACTGCGGCCGCCATTTGGTTTGGGGGGCGAATGGGATGATTGACGGGCTGATGTGCCCAGGCGTCCGAGAATCGCGGTGCTGGAACTCTATGGGCGTAAAGGGAGCCGTTGTGTTGGACCGCGTAGTCCAAGCCATCGCGGATGCCTTGTTTCATGTCAAGGGGGTAGACGAGCAGTTTCGTCGCCTCATCGAGCAGGCTTCCGAATCGGGCGGCGACGCGGAACAGCGAAGGAAACAACTTTTCCAGGATGAGCAAAGCCTCGCCAGGAAGAGAGCTAACGTGCAGGAGCTGATCGCGCTTGTTGGCGCGAAGCCGATGGTGCTGGAGGCCATGACTTAGGTTGACGCCGAAGCGGCCCGCCTCGACGTCGAACGTTTGGATCTCCAACGCCTCACGAGCAGACCTCTACAACTGCCCGACTCAACTCGCGAACTTCAGAAACTGTTCGAAGACCAGTGCAGCCGCCTTTCCAAGGACTCGCAGGAGTTTCACGACCTGCTACGGCAGCTCGTGCCGACCCTCCATGTCTATCTGGTCCGGTTGATTGACGGAGGACATCCGCAGCCACGTGCGAGGGTGACCCTTCGATTGGATGCACTTGCCTCGGACGCGTCTCGGGTTGATGGCCTCCCGGAACTGCTGACCCAACACGTGACAGTGGATCTCTCCGAGCCTCCGCAGCGAGAGAAAATCCGTGAAGCTGCGGTCGCTTTTGCCAGACAGAACGTGGAACCGCGCCAGATCGCCGCCGCGCTTCGGGTCACTAAGACCGCCCTTTACAGGTCGCTTGCCCTACAGCGAAAAATGATCAGCAGATCCCTGACGACGCCGTATGAAATGCTTCACGAACCTCCTGCTGGTTACGACAAGCTGCGCCGTTATCAGAACCTCAGGTACCGGTTCGAAAAGACCAGTGGTTACGAGCCGCCTTCTATCTGACCCACGACTCGCGAACGACTTTTGACAGGCCCCGGCGAAATGCCGGGGCTTTTTTCGTTGACCCGTTTACCGGAAAGGACATCACATGCGACACGAATCACGGAGCGACCGCGGCCGAAACCAAGCGGCTGGCCCAGTCGATGAGCGATCCGCGGTCCATCGGCTCTTAAAGTTGGTGGCCGACACTGTCGCCAGCAGGCTCACCAACCCGGAAGTGCAATCCCGACGAACGGAGGGGCCAGGGATCCCTCCGCCATCCAAAGCGGGCTCAACCACTTCCGTACCGATTCTGCCTCCGCCGACCAAGCCGGCCGAAGCGATCGGTTCTGCGGAAAATGGCCAACCACTGGGGTGACGCCGACGTCCGCTTGTTCGCCGCACCTGCCCTACACGGCGACCCAATCGGAACCTGATCACCCCACGCTTGGGTTGGGAAGGCATTGGGCTCTGGCCCAGTGACCAAGTGTCACGGCTTTCCCGAAGATTCGATCTGGGGCGTCCTTCAGCTCATCTCTCCGAGCGACTGATTCCCTCGGCCTCAATTCGAGCACGGCGGCTCGGGCTTACCGCCACCATTACCAGGACAGAAATCGTGACCTCGCCGAGCGCGACCAGATGATTCCTACGGTCAGGTACAGCAATATGGGCTACGGCAAGCGAAATCAGATGCTTGGCCTGCTCCAGCAGGTCCTGAAGGTGAAGGAGATCGCGAAGCGTGTCGGTTGTGGTGAGAACACCGTCAGGAGGCTGAAGGCGGCGCTTGAAGCCGAGCGGAGGAAGGCCGCATAGCGCCTCTGTGCCGGCAAGCTCGAAGGAGCCAAGCCTTCAGGCTCAACGTGACTTAAGTCACCTTGCTTTAAACGCAATGGCTCGGCGGCCCAGGAATGGGCCGCCGGGTCTTCCAAAGCCAATGACTCTGTCAGCCGGAGAGTCCAGCGTCGGTCCACCCCCACGTGCGTGGGGAAGACGACGGGCTCGCGCACAATGAGGCAGCCATGATCCGGTTCACCCCCACGTGCGTGGGGAAGACGGTGCAGCCCATCGCGGCGAGCTTCCGAACGCCGGTTCACCCCCACGTGCGTGGGGAAGACGAAATCTCAACTCGGCTCGGCTGATACGGATTGGGTTCAGGGTTGGCACCGCTAAGAGATGCCAACCAGCCGTTAACCCGAAGGTGGATGTCTCTGATCGGATGAGAGACTTTTTTGCCAAATCGGGCGTAAGCCGGTGTTAGGGGTGATCACGCCGATGTCTCTCCCGCGTTGCCTCCAAAATGCGGAGAGGCAACCCGCAACGTAAACCCTTGTGGGCGCTCGCGAAACAAACGAAAACGCCGAGGCGGTAAACCTCGGCGCTGTTCCTTAACCGGCGAGTCACGAGTTTCCGTGACCGTTATGTAAGTAGAGCGGCGGCAACGGTCTTCGGAACGCTCAAAGGTCGCATCAGAGACCGTCGCACCCGAGTCGCGCGGTCGGAAGTTGCGAATCGACAGCCGGGAACTCGGTGATCCGGTCACTAGAAGATAACGAGGGCGGCGACAACCGGCGTTAGCGCCAAGAACTCGGCGGCATCGTCAAGAAAGTAAGGTCGGCAGAAGGGGCGTCAAACACTTTCGATCACGGGAGTCGCGGCCGCGTAATTCACCGCCGCGGCTCCATACCTTGCGCGAACCGCCCGAGGGTCAGCCGATCGCCGCGACCGCGGTTTCCGCCATGTGCAACTGGACTTCCGACGCCCCGGAGGTGGACAGAATCGCCTGGGCGTGGGAGACCTCGCCGGACGTCCCATGGACCACCAGCATGAATTTGCCGGCCTTAAGCGACGTCTCGTAACGCAAGATGCTCTTGCTCGGGATGCCGATGCTGTAAAGCCCGGCACCGATGGCGCTCAACCCGCCGACGACGACTGCCCCTTCAAGGGCCGCAACGACCCAGGCGACGAGCGGGCCGGCCGCCATTAAGGGGCCGATGCCGGGGATCACAAAAAGGGCGGAGCCGAACAGCAGGCCCCAAATGCCGCCCCAGAACGCGCCGTTCTTCCCCCAGTATTGCATCCGGTCGCACGCCGTGTAGTACCCGACCACGTTTTCGTCCGTGTGGTACCCCTTCCCGACGATCGACAGCGTCTTCATGTCAAAGCCGGCCTGCTGAAGCAGTTTGACCGCCTCTTCCGCCCCGGTGTGCTGATCGAACATCGCCACGACTGAATTCTTATCTGTCATGCTGAGACCTCTTCAAAAGCACTAACTAATTTAGATTCGGCTCGGGAGCGAAGTAGCCCCGATCCGTCAGGATCGATCCGGCTGCCCACTGGGCGTCGGTCGTTCGAGTTGGCCCGCCGTCGGCCGCCGAACCAGCAGGGGCCGTGGACGGGTCGGGGGGTCAAGAAAGATGCATCACGCGGTCGTACATGTCGGTGGTGACCTTGAAACACTCGCACGAAGCCTCTTCCAGCCCTGCGCGGTCAAGGATCTTCAGTTCACCATGGTGATACTTGATCAACCCCGCCGACTGGAGGATGCGGGCGATGAGGTTCACACTCTGGCGGCGGACGCCGAGCATATCGGCGAGGAACTCCTGCGTGAGGCCGAAGTGATCCTCTCCCTTGCGGTAGGCCGTCTCCAGCAGCCACCGGCACATCCGCTCTTCAATGGTGTGGTGTTGGATGCAAGCGCCGTTCTGGGCCCTGCGCTGAATCAGCACAAGGGCGTACCGCAGCAACAGGTTAGACAACGCGTCGCTTTCGGCTCGCGCCTCCTTAAACGCCTCAACTGACATCCGTAGGAATACGCCGCAAACCTGAACGTTTATGCGGTAGGGGTTGGCCAATGGGTCGGCAAGCAGGTACAGGCCGTCCATCCCCTCGTTGCCGACCGTGGAGGCCTCGACCGTTGAGCCATTCTCGAGGATGACCATGGAGGAGAGCACGCCGGAGACGGGGAAATGCACGCACTTCGGCGTCGTGCCCGGCTGTGCGACCACCTCGCCGAGGGCGGGCGAAACGGCCTCTGTGAACTGGAGAACGCGTCGCAGGTCGGCGCGGGGCAGGCGGTCCAGGATTTTGTTCCCCGTCTTATGCGAGTTTTCAATCACTGCTGTCTTCCGGATAGTTTTGAATCGGCTCAGGCGGCATTGCCGCGGCCCGTTAGAGTTCCATCGTAACGACGGGGGCGCTGCTACAACGTCCGGTAGCGGACAGACGCGTTAACTTTTACCAATATGCCCAAGTGAGAACCTGGGTTCAACGAGCTGAAGGACGCTACAACTTCAGATTATAGTGGCCACCGGCTGAAAAACCGTGGGCGAAGTATCCGTTTTGACCTTCATCCGAAGTAACACTTCAGCCGTCTGCCGTGACAGCCGGTGGTAGCGGCGGCAGTTTCCCCGTCGTGACCCACTCTCGCAACGCCGCGACCACCGTCGGCACCGGGTCACGCCCTCGCAGCTTCAGCGTTCGGTAGATGCTCATCAGCACCGACTGCGTGAGTGCCCCCTGCTCCGAGCGGTTGCACAAGCTGTTCTTGCGGATGATCACGGCTGGGCGGATCTGCCGCTCCGCGTGGTTGTTGTCGTGCGGGACCTCCGGCTTGTCCAGGAACGTGAACAGGTGGTCCCGGTGGCGGCTGATGCGCTTGGCCAACCGCCGTGCATCGGGGTCGTTGTAATCCCATGAAAGGCTGCCCCCTGCCGGACTAGGATCCGGTTGGGCTCAAACAAGGAGACGGCCATGGGAATCGATATGCGGGTCGCGCAGGTCGGCATTGACACGCACAAGGATTTTAGCATTGCTTCGGCCCGTGACGAGCGGGGGGTGATCGTGTGGAGAAAACGGCTGGAGCACGGGGACCGGGAGGCTTTGCGGCGGGAGCTGCGGTCGTGGCCGGGGGGCGTGACGGTGGTGATGGAGGGGACGTTCGGGTGGGGTTGGGTGGCGGACGAGGCGTCGGCGGCGGGGTTGAGCGCGCGTCTGGCATCGAGCCGGAAGGTGGCGGCGTGGCGGGAGGCGCGGGGGATCGCGAAGTGCAATCGGACGGACGCGGACCTGTTGAGCGAGCTGCCGATGGAGCGTCAGAACTGGTGGGAGGTGTGGCTGGCGCCGCAGCCGGTGCGGGACCGTCGCGAGACGCTGCGTTACCGGATGTCGCTGGTGAAGCAGCAGACGGAGACGAAGAACCGGGTGCATGCGACGTTGCACCGTCACGGGGTGTCGACGCGGGGGTTCGGGGACCTGTTCGGGAAGAAGGGGCGGTTGTTCCTGGGGCAGTTGGCGGCCGGCGAGGTTGGGGGCTTGCGGGTGTCGGCGCGGCGGGCGTTGTCGGGGCAGCTGGAGCTGCTGAAGCAGTTGCGCAAGCAGATCGCGGAGGCGACGGTGTGGTTGCGGCGGGAGGTTGCGGCCGACGCGCAGGGGGAGCTGTGGCGGAGCCTGCCGGGGGTGAGCTGGGTTCTGGCGTACACGATCCTGGCGGAGGTGGGGGACGTGAACCGTTTCAAGGACGCGCGTCGCCTGGCGAGCTACGCGTTGTTGGCGCCGCGTGCTGACGAGAGCGGGGAGGAGTCGGAGTTGACGCCGCTGGGGCGGCATGTGGGGCACGCGGGCCGTCGGGTGCTGAAGTGGGCGTTCATCGAGGCGGCGCACGGGGCGGTGCGTCATGGGGGGTACTTCAAGGAGGTGTTCGACCGGAGGACCGACGGGGGGAAGAAGGACCGGAGTCGGGGGTACATCGCGGTGGGGCATGCGTTGTGCCGGGTGGGGTTCGCGTGCTGCCGCCATGGGGAGTGTTACACGGAGGCGGGCCACCGGCGGCCGGGTGAGCCGGAGTCGCGGAGCGAGTCAGAGCCGCAGGGGTCAAGCGAACAGCAGGTGAGGGGGTTGAAGCAGTGTTCTCGTCCGGGTTCGGGCCAGCCCGAACGCCCTATGGCCGCGGCCTGGTAGTTCCGGGGTCGCAGGCCTTTTTGTAAGTGGGCCGCCCGCACCGGACGAGATCATGTGCCGCCTCGAGAGGGGCCAGCACGAATGGATAGATGGGCCGTACGAGAGCCCGAAGCCGGTGACTGGACGAGCGAGCGTGGTTGGAGTGAGCGCGCGATGGAGTGAAGGGGGCGTGCGGGTTGGAGGAGGGAGAGGCGGTGGAGGGAAGCGACGAGGCGGAGTGAGACGAGTCAGAAGCGTGTGGGGGCGGGGCCAGAGGCCCCAGTCCCCGCCCCCACGCCCCCACCCCCTTCCCTCTTCCCTGTGCGAAGGGGGGAAGAGGTGGGGTGTGACCATCTTTTGTGGCCTTACGCCGCCGCTCGCTGAGTCCAGTAGGCTTTCCACTGCCCGCTCTCACGCATGGCGATCAGATTCATCATCTGCGCAGCATGGTCGCGGTCCCATTTCATTCCCGGCCGTTTCAGCCGCAAGGTCAGGGTCTTACAGGTCGCTTCGGTGGGCCTGAGCCGATATCCCAGCCTTTGGCCAAGGCAGTGGGGTAATCGAGCATCTCACGTCGCTTCCAGACGTACTTGCGCAGGTTAGAGATGGCTTTTTTCTTGTGCGGAGCACGCACCTGTTTGTCCAAGGCATCAATGGTGGCCAACAGGGCCTTGGCTCCGCCCTGCTTGACGTCTTTCAACGCCGCACTGGCCCAGGCCCGCGCTTTCTCGCCCTGGCCCAGGCAACATCGAGCCGCCTCATGCACATGCTGGGCCAGGTGGTAAAAGTCCAGCAGCACCGCCGTGAGGCACACCAGCCAGGTGACCACCTGACGCCAGATCCACTTGGCCCCGTCAGTCAGCGACAAGGCGCAGTCGGCTGCTTCCAGGTTGATCAGCGATGCATGCCGGCCCAGCAGCTTGCCGAAAGCCTTGCCGTCATTTTCGCTGACGAACACATGGCGACGTTGCTTGGGCTGGTCGTAGAAGACCCCGATCTTCATCTCCTTGTAACGCTCATCGCTGCCGACACGCCGCTGGGGTAGGGGCTTGGCATTGCCCAACCCGGCTTTTTCCCGCTGTTTTCGACGCTCCACGTGCCTTTTCCGGCGTTTGTCCTTTTCGTCCTGGGTCACCGTCGGCGCCATCACCCCGTCGATGCCGGTGTAGACCCGGCTCGTGCCGTCGTCCAGCTTCGCCTGCGGCGTCGTCCATGCCGGAGCCAACTTGCCGCTGTCGCGGACCTTTCGAACATCCTGGCCGGTGCCCTCGACAATGGCCCGCAGCCGCTCTTTGCTTGTGCCGATGCCCCCCACACGCCTCAGGTCCTCGCTGGCTTGGGCAAAGTCCTGCCCGATGCCCATTAGACAACACAATTCCATCGCACCCGGCGAAACGGTTGACTTGGCGACGCCCGACAACTCATCGGCCGGACAAACGCCCCCACACGCCTTGGACCAGAAGTATTTGCGACAAAGACGCACTTCACCGTCGGCGGTCAGCACGCTGATCAGACGCTTTCCTTTGCTTTTGAGCTTTCGCTGATCCAGAGGGGGAAAAAGCCGCCTGAGGGGCGGCATCCATGCGGGCCTGCAATATCTGCTGATACGATTCGCTCATGAGCTTCTGGAAAATCTCGCGGACCTGCCACTCGCTGGCGGCGATCCAACTCCCATCGGGCGCGTGCTCCACCGCGTCCAATGCCTTCTCCAGAGATTGTTCGATCTGTTCATTGAGCGCACGCTTGACTGCGTCGCGGTCCATGAGGCCTCCTTGCCATCAAAGGGCGGAGCCACGCGTATATTAGCCCAAGGCCACAAAGATTGGCCACACCCGAAGAGGTGTTGCACCCTTGAAACGGGCTTGACAATCGAAAGCCTTTCTTGGATAGGGCGTGTCGGCCAGCGCGCACAGACGCTGGTGGATCAGGCGGATTCGAGAACGGTACAGCTCGGGGGTGAAGCCCGGCCGCTTGCGCAGGCGGATGCCATCGCGGGCCAGCCGCTTGAGCTGCTTGCTGAACGCCTTCCATTCGGTTGAGCGGTTGTGCTCGTCCACCTTCACCAGCTCGCGCAGCAGGTGCGGCAGGCAGTATTGGTGCTCCTCGGCGCAGACGGCCTCGTACGGCGCCCAAAAGTCATGCACCAGCGTGCCTTGGAAAGCTTCGGTGAAGAACTTCTTCAACGCCGGCGACCCGCGGCCGCGGTCGATCATGTAGTAACAACAGTGGCCGTTGCAGAAGCACCAGAGCCAGTGGGTCTGCCCGCTCACCCGCCAGCCGGTCTCATCGGCCTGGAGCACGGCCGATGCCTTGGCCTCCTGGGCAATCTGCAGGTACCAGGGGAGCAGGGCCTTGCCCAGGCGACGCCAGGCGTCCACGAGCCCGCCGGCCGAGACGAGCGTGGCCAGGCAGGTGCTTAGCACGTCCTGGAGGTTGGCCAGCGTGACGCCCAGGCCGTAGTGCAGGTAAGCGCTAAGGGCCACGACCCGATGCCCCAGCGTCGCATTGGGCAGTGCGTCGGGGACGACGGGCTCAACGTCCTTGTCGCAGGCCGGGCAATAGTCGCGGTGGAGGGTGTACTGGGTCACCACCGGCGTGATGGCTTGTGGGATGTCCTCAATGATGCGGCTGCGGGAGCGGCCGCGTCGGGCGAGTTTACCGCCGCAGTCGGGGCAGCAAGGCAGGCGGCAGTCGATGTGGGCGTCGATCTTGGGCGGGACGGGGCGTCGGCTGCCGGGATGACCCTGCTTGGCGCCGGGCGTCTTGGCGCGACGTCGAGTCGGGGGCTTCTGGTAGACGGGCACCATGGCTGACGGCGTTGACGGCGAAGGGGCGGGCGGCGTGGCCGGGGAAAGACCGGCGACATGCTGCGCCATGGCCAAGGCGAAGAAGACAACGGCCTCGGCGCCCAGAAGGGGCAGCACCTTGGCCAGGGCCTCGGTAAGGTCGCCGCGCTTGGCGGCCTCGAGGATCGTGTTCAGGTCGGGAAGTTGTTGCGTGTCGGGCGGTATCCCGCATTATGTACCCGGCGGAAACGGATCGCGCAACCCGTACACCACCCGAACATTGCGAATATTAAAGACCCAACCGGCGTCAAGGCCGGCAGACGGCTGAAGTGTTACCATCCGAAGGCATCGGCACATCGAACGTGAGCCACGCTTGACCGCTTACGGCCGCGTCACGATCATTCTAAACATCCGTCAAGACTGCCTGCGTCATCCCAGAGACGCACGACGGGCTGCCCCCGATTGTGTTCGTAACCCAGGATCCCCAAGCTTGCGGTCCGAGTATAGAAATGCTTGGCCGCCAACGGGGGCAGCCCCAGCCACCGAGCCGCGATCATGCGAATCACCTGACCGCTGGAGAACGCAGCTATATCGCCGTCGGTCGGTCGCACCCGCTCAAGAAATAGGTCCGCGCGGGCCGCGACCTGCTCGGGTGACTCGCCGCCGGGCGCGCCGTCGCGGAAGAGGTACCAGTCGGGGCGGGTGCGATGGACAACGGAGGTCAGGAGGCCTTCATATTGCCCGTAGTCCCATTCGGTCAGGTCCTGATCGACCTCGGCCCGGGCGCCGAGCCCGGCAAGCTGGCACGTGCGGCGGACGCGCGATAACGGGCTGACAAACACCCGGGCGAACCGCTCTCTGACCAGTCGAGCCCCGAGCTCACGGGCGTGCTGCTCGCCCCGGGCGTTCAACGGGACGTCAGTCCGTCCGGTGTGCTTCCTTGCGTCCAACCAGTCGGTATCACCGTGGCGAAGGACGAAGAGCCGGGGGAGGCGTGTTGCGTGATCCATATTCATACGGGAACGCTTTTCCCGCGCCAACGCCCCGGTCGGAGCCGGTCGGGTGTTGTCGAGCGGGTCGAACACGCTGCCGTTAGCGCATGAGGAGATCGGCCTCGGTCGGCTTGCCGTTGCCGTCGGTTTGGGCGCCGTTGCCCGCGGGCTGCTTGGCTGCGCCGTCCTGGCCGATCCCCATCGTCAGCGCCGTCAGCCCGGCAAGCCCGCCGAGCTGCATGCTCTCCACGGCGGTGCTGGGGACAATCACGATGGTGGCGTTTTCCTTCAAGCCTTCATAAAGCATGTTCATCGCCCGCAGGTGAAAGGCGACGGGGTTGTGCTGATAGCTCTTTGCGGCCTCGGCAAACTTCTCCGCCACCTGGCGCTCGGAATCACCGAGAATGACACGAGCCTGCCGCTCGCGCTCGGCCTGGGCCTGCATCGACATCGCCTTCTCGAGCGACTCGGGGATCAGGACGTCCTTGACCTCCACCGAGATGACGCTGATGCCCCAGGGCTCGGTCCGCTCGTCGATGATCTTCTGCAGAACGGAGCTGATCTTGTCGCGGCCCTCGAGCATGTCGGCCAGGACGGTCTTCCCGATCACGTCCCGCAGCGCGGTCTGGCTCGCCCAACTGATGGCGCTCCGGTAGTCGGCGACGCCGAGGGCCGCGAGCTTAGGGTCCACTACTTTCCAGAACAGGACCGCGTCCACGTTGACCGGCACGGTGTCCTTGGTAAGCGTCTTCTCGGCCTTAAAACCGGTGGTGAGGACGCGGGTATCGATCCAGTACGGGATCGAGTCCAGGACCGGGATCAGGAAGAACAGCCCCGGACCCTTGAGTGAGTGGAACTTGCCCAATCGCAAGATGACAGCCTTGTCCCACTGATCGGCGACCCTGATCGACACGCCCGAGACCCCTGCGATCAGAGCCGTGAAGACGCCGATGCAGATCGGCACGACGTGCGCCGTCGGCGTGTAAGTTGCGTAAGCCAGGCCGCCCCCAATCAGAATGATCACGAAGGCCACGAGGGCCGGGAATGAACTGGTGGTTTTCATCCCCCGAACGTAGGGCAAGTCGTGGCTCCCGACTGTCCGCTATCGGACCATTGCCCGAAAGTTTTCCAGACATGCGTACAATGCCGCGAGCGAAATGAAGCCGCAAGACAAAGGCAAAACGATTCACCTTCTCTTCGACATCGCCATATGGGCGAAGTTCGTCGATGGCGTGCTCGAAATCGTCGGCGGCGTCCTGCTGCTGCTTCTCAATCCCCACCAGATCAATCACATCGTGCGGCTGCTCACGCAGAACGAACTCAGCGAAGACCCGAACGATTTCGTCTCCATCCATCTCTTGCACGCGGCTAACCATCTTTCTTTCTCCACCGAACTCTTCGCCGCGGTCTTTCTGCTGTGGCACGGCGTCATAAAGGTCGCGCTGGTCTGGGGGCTGCTCCGAAAGCACCTGTGGGCCTTCCCGGTTGCCATGATCGCTTTCGGATTGTTCGTGGCGTATCAAATCTACCGCTACGCGCACACTCGCTCGGCCTGGCTCCTGGTCCTCACGGCGCTCGACCTGTTCGTGATCGTCATCACCTGGCTCGAATACAAGCGGTTGCGCCGAACTAAGCCTTAAACAAGCGTATCCCCCGCGGTGCCAAACCGCCCGCGTTGGGGGCGCGACGCCGCTTCGCCCCCGGCCGCGTCCGACATGTCGTTGTGCATCGTGTCGCCTCGTCCACAAGGCCTCGCCGAACCGGGGCATCCTGACCCCGGCATCAACTTCTCGCCTCGTCAACGTTGTGCCCGGGTACGCCACGCGGCCACGCCAGCCAATAGCGGCTCCTGCCATGGGCTGTACGACAGCAACCGGTAGATCAGCCGCCGCCCGCTACGGAGGATCTGGCAGGGCAGCCTCACCACCGCGTTCACGAACCGCTTGAACTCCATCCGCACCACGTCGTGCCTCTGCCGCTCGCGGGCCTGGCGGCCACGCCCCCGGGCCTGCGGGAGCATCAGGCCCCACCATGCCTTGAGGCTCCAGGCCAGGCTCGCCATCACCATGTACGCCCAGTTGCTCACCAGGTCGGCGCTGGGCAGCTTCATCGCGTGAACCCCGTTCTTCAGCTGCTCGATCAGGTTCTCCTGGTCGCAGCGTTGGTTCGCCTCCAGCACCAGTTCCCTTGCCGGCGTGGCACGGTCGTTGGTGATGAAGAAGAAGTAGCGGTAGTCCTGCCAGAGCTTTCTCTGGTGCATCTCCACGTCGAGGGTCTTGCGGCAGATGATCAGCCGGTAGGGCTTGTGGCACTTGACCGGTTGGTAGTCGATCTCCGCCACGTGCTCGGCCGCCAGGCGCAGGTTCTGGAAGCCCCGCTCGGCGACGACCTGCTCCTTAATGTTCTCGGGCTTGGCCCGCTCCGCCGTGGCCACCTCGTAGCGGGCCGGGCGATTCAGTTCGGACCAACACTGCTCCGCCATCGCTTCGGCCTTGAGCTTGAGGTTCGGGTGGGCGTCCAGCCCGAACAGGAACGTGACGTTCCCCAACGTGTCCCAGCGGTCCAGGTGGGCGGTCTGGCTGAAGTCCGTGTCCCCCCGCATCCGCACCGCCTTGAACCCCGCCCCCAGCGTCAGGGCGATGGCCTTGTCCAGGTAGGCGGCCACGTCCTCGTGGCTGGGGCGGTTGCCCGGGCGGTTGAGCAGGTAGAGCGGCTCCTTGGTGTTGGCCAGCGACACCACCGCCGCGTGGTAGCCCCAGACGCCGTTGTAGCTGATGTCCATGCCGACCTTGCACTCGCCGTCGGTGGGCGCCAACGTGCCATCGGCGTCGATCGTCGCCACGTCGAAGAACGACGCGTCCTGCTCCTTCCAGACGCCGACGCGGGCGGAGTTGATCGCCTCCTGCAAGGCGTTGACCTGCTCGGCCGACTCGAACCGCCGGCAGAAGTCGCCGGCCGTCGAGGGCCCTGGGATGCGGCCGGCCCCCAGCGCGTCCAGATGCCCTTCGTCGTTTCGGAGCCGCTCCAGGTCTTGCAGGCAGTTGCCGCCGCACAGCACGTTGTAGGCGATATTCAGAACGTGGTCCGACTCGTGATAGGGCAGGTGAACCTTGAGCAGTCGCACGTCGCGATCGATCGCGTCGATCAGCCCGACCTTGCGAGCGAGCAGGTGGATCGACCCAATGCCGCCGTGGCCGATGGCGCGGGTGCGGCCGGCCACGTCGTAGTGGACGTTGGCGGCCGCGAACATCGGCTTGGCTCGTGCCGAAAAGCTGCGTGGCCGCAGTCGCTTCGCGATTCTCCGCTTGCGTCGGTCCAACTTTTTGCGTGTAGTGTTGTTCACTCGAAACGCCTCCTTGCGTCTACGTGTCAGAAAGCCTGGTAACTCTCTGATTATACGAAAACGCGGGCGTTTCGAGTCTTTTTTTGCGCAGGGCCGGACCCGGGGGCGAAAATCACGCTTGTTCAAGGACTAAGTTCAGCCCTTAGCGCGTCGAATGTCTAATCGGGCAGCGCGAGAGCCTTCTCCTCGGAGTCAAGAAGCTTGGCAACCTTCCACCTTTCTCATTCGCATTTCGCCACGTTCAGCCCGAACTCACCTGAGTTTGAGCCAAACTTACCTTCTTTTGCCCCGGAATCCGCCCTTGCACCTACAAATCGTGCTCCGGTCACCCCGAATAAACTGCTTTGTAGGATTTCGGCGCCGCGTTTGTTAAGTCGCCAAATGGGTTGCTGATCTTATTCGTCGCCTTGGTGGGAGCCAAGCGGCGACTTTTGTGGAGACAAGACCACGGCGAAGCGACAGTTGATTTCGGCTCGTATAACCAAGCGCCCGAAGCGTACCCTAGGGCCTGGCCATTTTAGCGGCTCACTGTCCGGCACCGGACAGACGGGCGCCTGAATTGGCCTTATGCAATCACTTCTTGGGAGGTCCGAGCGGCCCACGCCGTCCCGTGGGGACGGCCCTGACCGGTGCAATGCCAATGCGACCTGACGGTCGCGGATGAGGGATCGTGACCCATTTGAAGCTAAGTAGCACCGCAGAAAGAAACGTTATTGTCGGCCAACTGCACGCTCACGTGCCAAAACGAGCGAAAAGGCCCGTTGTCCGTGTGATAACCTGGTTTTTCGATGTCTGACACGTGTCAGACACTGTAATCGATCATTCGTCGTTCCTACTTAGCGCCCGGGAAGCCGGGCTTCGCCCCTCGGTGGACAGCCGGCCAAAAGGACGGCGTGGGCGCGGCCCGCAGCCTGGAGAGCCACGTCTGGTTCACCATCAGCCGCGGCATCCTCGACGCGGTTTACTATCCGCGCGTCGACCGACCCGCCGTGAAGGACATGGGGATGCTGGTCACTGACGGCCGGTCGTTCTTTGCCGATGAATCGACGGGCACCGACACGAAGGTCGACTGGCTTGGTGACGGCATTCCCGGCTTCCTCGTGACCAACACCTGCCGGGAGGGACGGTTCGTCATCGAGAAGACGTTCATCGCCGATCCAAACCGGCACGTCGTGCTCCAGCAAACGCGGTTTGTGCCGAAACGGGGCGCCCTGGCCGACTATCACTTGTACGTCCTCCTCGCCCCGCATCTGGACAACCAGGGGAGAGGCGACAACGCCCGCGTCGGCGAGTTCAAGGGCGTTCCCATGTTGCTCGCGGACCACGGGAGCACGGGCCTGGCCCTGGCCTGCTCGGCCCCGTGGTTAAACCGGTCGGCCGGGTATGTAGGCGTCTCGGATGGTTGGCAGGATCTTCACCAATCTTACCGGATGACCTGGAACTACGACGCGGCCGACGATGGCAACGTCGCACTGACGGGCGAGATCGATCTGGCCGCCTGTGGCGGGGAGTTCACGCTCGCCCTGGGGTTTGGGCATTCGGCGGCCGAGGCCGGTCACCGCGCCCGAGCCAGCCTGGACCGGGGGTTCGACATCGCCCGGGACCTCTATGCCCGGCAGTGGAGCGCGTGGCACGAGTCGCTGCGCCCGCTTCGGTCCGGCGCTAAGGCGAACAGCAGCGCGTTCCGCGTTAGCGTGGCGGTGGTGGCTGTACACGAGTCCAAAGACTTCCAAGGGGGCACGGTCGCGAGCCTGTCGTTCCCCTGGGGCGCGGCCAACGGTGACGGCGATGAGGGCGGATACCACCTGGTCTGGCCGCGGGACGCGGGCGAGTCGGCCGGCGCTCTGACGGCCGCCGGGGCGACGGCCGAAGTGGTCCGTGCGCTCGAGTTTTTCCAAACGACCCAGGAGGGCGACGGCCGCTGGCCCCAAAACATGTGGATGGACGGCACCGGCTTCTGGACCGGCGTGCAGCTTGACGAAGTCGCGGCCCCGATCCTTCTGCTGGACCTGGCCCGTCGGAACCAGCGCGTGGCGGAGCAGGATCTGAGGCGATTCTGGCCTATGGTGCGCGAGGCGGCCGGGTATATCGTCCGTCATGGCCCGTCGTCTCCGCAGGACCGCTGGGAGGAGGATGCCGGCCTGACCGCCTTCACGCTCGCCAGCATAATCGCCGCCCTCCTGATCGCGGCCGATATGGCCGACGAAAACCACCAATCGCTGCTGGGCACTTTTCTTCGCGAGACGGCCGACGCCTGGAATGACTCGATCGAGCGGTGGACGTACGTCCAGGGGACTGACATGGCCAAGCGGGTCGGCGTGGACGGGTACTATGTCCGGCTCGCGCCGCCGAGCCGTCTGGCGATGCGGGCCCCCTTTTCGCCGAGACGATCAAGATCCCCAACCTCGACGGAGACAACACGTTCTCCGTCGACCAGATCGTGAGCGTCAACGCCCTGGCGTTGGTCCGACTTGGCGTGCGGGGCGCGAACGACCCGCGAATCCGGAACACGGTTCGCGTGATCGATGCCGTCCTGAAGGTTGACACGCCCTGCGGCCCCGCCTGGCACCGATACAACCATGATGGGTATGGCGAAAAGGCCGATGGCAGCCCGTCCGAACGGACCGGCGTCGGGCGGTGCTGGCCGCTGTTCGCAGGCGAGCGGGCCCACTACGAGCTCGCTTCCGGTAACGTTGGCGCCGCTCGTCAATTGCTCGGTGTCCTGGAGTCGATGGCCGGCGAGACCGGGCTCATCTCCGAGCAGGTGTGGGACTCGGAGCCCATGCCCGAGCGGCGCCTGTGCCCCGGCCAGCCGAGCGGTTCGGCGCAGCCGCTGGTCTGGGCGCACGCCGAGCATGTGAAGCTGATCCGCTCGTTGGCCGACGGTGCGGTGTTCGACATGCCGCCCCAGACTGTCAAACGATACCTCAAGGACCGAACGATATCGCCGCACTGGCTGTGGCGGTTTGACGGGCAGGTCGCCGAACTGCCGTACGGAAAGATCCTGCGGGTCGAGACGCTGGCTCCCGCGATCGTTCACTGGACGGCGGACGGTTGGGCTACGGCAGCGGACGTGCCGGCATGGGACACAGGCGTCGGCCTATACGTCACGGACCTGCTGACCGCCGAACTGCCGGTTGGTGCCGCCGTCGTGTTCACGTTCAACTGGGTCGCGGATCACCGTTGGGAGCAGAAGAACTTCACGGTGATGGTCACGGCCGCCGTAGGAGGCGACTGCGACGACCACCGGCCGTTACCGTAAGCTCGACGCGGTTGTCGAGAGTTTCGACGAGGTCGAATGTTTGTCGCCCTAGCCACGCGGGGCGTGCGATCGCCGGGCTCGCTGATGGTTACGCTGGTTGCGGTCGATCATCGCCAGACGAGGGTGACCACGACGAAGGCCGCGTAAAGGGCGATAATGACGAACCCGCCAGCCCGATGCAGGCCGCCCCGCACGGACGTCAGGGCGAGCGCCACAACGGTCATGCCGATCAACCAGCCGAATGCGAAACGGCCTGCCTCCGAAAGCGGAGCGAGGCCCAGCAGCAGGGCTGGGGCGAATACGCCGGCGATCAGGTTAAGGCTATTGCTGTTCAACGTCTCGCTGACAACGGCCGAGCCGCGGTGGCGGAGGGCCAGGCGGACGGCCGCGATCAGGTTCGGCAGGCCGGTCAGGCTGGCCAGCGCCAACGTGCCGGTTATCGTTAACGGCACGCCCCAGCGGCCGCCGAGAATGAGGGCCATGCGGACCATGACGACGCTGCCGGCGACGACGGCGACCAGCGTCGGCACTAAGTAGGAACGACGAATGATCGATTACAGTGTCTGACACGTGTCAGACATCGAAAAACCAGGTTATCACACGGACAACGGGCCTTTTCGCTCGTTTTGGCACGTGAGCGTGCAGTTGGCCGACAATAACGTTTCTTTCTGCGGTGCTACTTAGGTCCAGGCCGTTGACGAAGGCCATTTTTCTTGGTGTCTCCGGCTTTCGGGAATCGACGCGGGCATCGTTCAGGGCGGCGGCGAGAAAGTCGGAAACGGGCCGGGGCATCGGCAACCGCTCGATTGCCGCCAGCGGTAGGGCCAGGAGGACCACGTATGGTGTTATGACCACGGCCAACCCCACCCCGGCGGCCCAGTCGCGGATCAACCCGGCCGCTTCCGCGGTGACGATCAGCACGACGGCCAACGCTACACCCCCGCCCAACCACAGCCCCGGCTGGCGGACTGGGACGGTGCCGGCCAGGACGGCGCTGAGGCCAAGCAAGGCCGCCAAATTGAACAGGTTCGATCCGACGACGACGCCCAGCCCGACGTCGTGTTGCCCGCTGATTAATGCGGTGACGGCGGATGTAACCTCCGGCGCGTTGGCGGCCAGGTCCGTGAGGAGCCCGAGCAGCCCCTCGGACATCCGCAGCCGGTTGCCAAGTTGGTCGACTCGGTGAGCCAGCACCACGCTTGACGCGAGCGTCACGAACACCCCAAAGACGAATACCGTGACGGCGAACCCATCCGACATCATATTCCTCCTCCCCGCAACACTGAAACCAGCGGGCCTGACAGGGATCGCCCCTCGAGCAACCCCTGTTGACCCTGGCCCGTGCGGTCACGGCGCGATAGCGGGGGTGGGGGTGCGAGCCCGGTGGCCGGGGACCAGGGACAGGTCGTTGGTCAGCACGTACACCAGAATCATCGCAACCATCAGGATGACGGCTGTCCAGACGCGCCAGTCTTTATGCGCGTGGCGAAAAAAGGAATGGCGGGGATGGACGTGGTCGCGGGGCTTTGCGCCCTGGTTCTCTGAGTCGTGCATGAAGCTCCAGTCGTTTATTGATTCGGGGTCGTCGTGGGTCAGGGGAGGGTTTCCGAGCCTTCCAGCGCGGTTACTTTGCCCAAGCGTCGCCGGTGCCGCGGGGCGCCGCTGAAGCGGGCGGAGAGGAAGGTCTGGACCAGTTCGCAGGCGAGTGCCGCGCCGATCACGTTCCCGCCCGCGCAGAAGACGTTGATGTCGTCGTCTTCGACGCCTTGGCGGGCCGAGAAGACGTCGTGGATCAGACCGGCGCGAACGCCGTGAACCTTGTTGGCGGCCACCGACGCGCCGACGCCGCTGCCGCACAGGGCGACCCCTCGATCGACCGCGCCGGCGGCCACGGCACGAGCCAGGGGAATGACAAAGTCCGGGTAGTCGTCGTCTGGTTCCAATTGATGCGGACCCATGTCGATGACGTTGTGCCCCGAGCGGCGCATCGCGTCGGCAATCCGTGTCTTCAGGTCAAACCCGCCATAGTCCGAGGCGATCCCTACGCGCATGCTGGTTGCTCCTTCGACGGGACGTTACGCGCTGGCCGGCGCGGCGAGAGAGCCGTTCGCCGCGGCGGCGGCGGGCATGGAGTCATCCGAACCGCCGCCCAGCTCTCGCGGCTTCCTTCCGGCCCGCCAGTGTTCCTCGATCTGCTCGAGGGTTTTGCCCTTGGTTTCGGGCACCACGAAGTACGCGAAGGCCCATGCGCCGACGCTGATCCCCCCATAAAGCCAGAACGTGCCGGCCTTGCCTATTGCGCGGGTGAGCGTCAGGAACGACAGGGCCACGACCAGGTTGCCGGCCCAGTTGGTGACGGTGCCGACACTCATGGCCCGGCCCCGGACGCCGAGCGGGTAGATCTCCGACAGCACGAGCCAGAACACGGGCCCTAGGCCGACGGCGAACGCACCGACATAGACCATCAGGCTGACGACCGCGATCCACCCCAGGCTGCCGGCGAATTGCCGGAGGGCGAACGCCAGGCCCAGGACGCCCAGGCTCAGGACCATGCCGGCCAGGCTGATCAGCAGAAGCGGCCGGCGGCCTACCCGGTCGATCAGTTGCATAGACACCAGCGTCATGACCAGGTTGACCGCGCCGACGCCGACGCCGGCGAGGATCGCCACCGATGCCGACGACACGCCGGCAAAGCGGAAGATGGTCGGAGCGTAGTAGATGACGGTGTTGATGCCGGTCACCTGCTGGGCGACGGCCAGCCCCACGCCGACGATCATGGCCGGCCGAAGGGAGGGCTTGAGCAGTTCGGACCAACTTCCCTTCTGCCGGGAAAGGCCGTGCTGGATGTCGGCCAGCTCGCCCTCGACTGCCGCCGGCTCCCGCATTCGCTTGAGCACGGCCCGGGCACGGCCCAGATCGCCCGCGCTGGCCAGCCACCGAGGGCTGTCGGGGATGAACAGCAGGCCGACCCCGAAGGCGACGGCGGGGACGACCGCGATGGCGAACATCCACCGCCAGGACCCGGCGTCGGCTAAGGCGTAGTCGACCAGGTACGAGATGACGATCCCGGAGGTAATGGCGACCTGGTTGACCGACACGAGCTTGCCGCGGATCTGCACCGGGGCGATCTCGGAGATGTAAAGCGGTGCGACGAACGAGGCGACGCCGATCGCGACGCCGGCGACGAGGCGAGCGACGATCAGCCACGTCGGGCCGGGGGCCAGAGCCGCGCCGACGGCCCCGACGGCGAAGATGACGGCGGTCGCGAGCAGCAGCCGCCGCCGGCCCAGGCGGTCGGCCAGGACGCCGCCCGCCATCGCCCCCGCAAGCGATCCAAGCAGGACCGAGCTTACAACCACCTCCTCCATGCCTGCCGAAAGCTCAAACGCCTTCTTCACGAACAAGATCGCGCCGGATATCACGCCGATGTCGTACCCGAACAGCATCCCGCCCAGTGCGGACACGGCCGTGGCAAGGTAGACGTAGCGTCTGGCGATGGCGGCGTTGTGATCATCCATGCGCGTCACCGGAGTTGTGTGAGCCTTCGGTACAGAGGTCATGATTGTCCCATTGGGTCTGTAACCACCTTGCCACCGCGCGGGCACGCCGCGGGGCCGCGGCCGAACGCGGTTTCAAGTGATCGCCGAGTCCCGGCCTCGTCACCGTCGGCGGGGCTCACGCCGTTATGTGCGGCGTCATCGCCTCAAAGCCCGACACGACGTCGAACAACTCCTCGTCGATCTTGTCTTGGCGCAGACGACGGAACGTGCCCTGCAAGTCGCCCAGAAGGTCGCCGATGTTCCTGTCCGCTCTCTGCATCGCGGCCAAGCGGCTCGCGTTCTCGCTTGCCAGCGATTCGGCGCAGGCCCGGAACAGCGAGATGAATAGGTACTCCCGGACAATTGCCGGCAGGGCGGCCGCAACCCCGGCAATGACTTGCGGTGACCTCTTGGTGGGCCATCGGACGTCGCGCAGGCGGCGGCTCCACTCTGCGTCGAACGGCAGTAACCGCTCGTCGACCGGATGGTACAGCGAACCGGTCCGGGGGCGGTTGTGGAAGACGTACACCCGCGTGTAGCCACCCCTGGAACGTCGCGCCTCGCTTTGCAACTGGAGTTGGCCGACAAGCGGCGTAATGGCCCCGACAGACGTCGGAACGGCGAGCAGGCCCATCATGCGCAGGCCCGCGTCGCCCAAGCGGGCGTGGACGCGCGTGCCCACGGCCCACACCTCCGGCGATCCGGGGAGGGCCGCAAGCGTATTGACCGTGTGATCGGCGATGACGTCGTTGAACTGGCCGACCAAGCCTTGGTCGGAGCCGAACACGATGGCACCGATCGTGTCGCCGTCGGCTGTGCCGCGGCGGTCCGATATCGGGCCACTCGCCCGGAGGCAGGCGCCCAGCCCCAACTCCACCGTCCGGTAGTAGTCCGCCAATGCGAGGACAGACTTCTCGTATTGGCCGATGCTGGCCGCCGCCACCGCCTTCATCGTGCGAACGACCGACTGCAGATCTTCAGCGCTACCGATCTTGTGCTGTAGGCTCGCAGTGGTGTCGCTCACGGTTTGGCCTCGGGTTTGAAGCCGGCTAGCGCCTTGCGGGCGATCTCGACGATGACCTTGCGGTCCGCGTCCGCCAGCTTGGCGGTGGTCTCAAACCGGGCACTGATCTCTGGCGGGATGGTCGTCGCCGCCTCATGCACAGCCTTCTGGGCCTCGGGCATGCGTTCGAGCGGCACGTCGTCGAATAACTTGGCCGACACCGCCAGGAGAACAGCGATCTGTTCGGGAACGACGATGGGCGCGAAATTCGATTGCTTGAGGCACTCGCGGATTCGGCGGCCGTGCTCGATCGTGTTGCGCGTGCCCTCGTCCAGGCGGGCCCCGAAGCGGTCGAAGGACTCGAGCTCCGAGAATTGCGCGTAGGCAAGCTTGAGGTCACCGGCGGCGGCGCGGTAGGCCGGCCGCTGCGCCTGGCCCCCGACGCGAGAGACCGATTTGCCGACATCGACGGCGGGCAACGTTCCCAGTTGGAACAACGATGGTGAGAGGTAGATTTGCCCGTCGGTGATCGAGATCAGGTTGGTCGAAATGTAAGCCGAAATGTCCTGGGCCTCGGTCTCGATGATCGGCAGTGCCGTAAGGGACCCGCCGCCCCGCTCGGGGCGCAGGTGCGTCGAGCGTTCCAGCAGCCGTGAATGGATGTAAAAGATGTCGCCGGGGAACGCTTCGCGACCGGGCGGGCGGCGGAGCAGCAGCGACAGTTCGCGATACGATTCTGCGTGCTGGGTCAGGTCGTCATAAACGATCAGCACGTCGCGGCCGGCGTCCATGAAATATTCCGCGATGCTGGTCGCGGCATACGGGGCGATGTACGCCAGGCCGGGCGGGTCGTTCCCCGCGGCCACAACCACGACGGTATACGCCATGGCGCCTCGTTCCCTTAGGCCGGCAACGGCCTTCGCCACGGCAGAGGCCCGCTGGCCAATGGCGCAGTAAACGCACAGGACGTTCTGGCCGCGCTGGTTCAGAATGGTGTCGATAGCGATCGCGGTCTTGCCCGTCTGGCGGTCGCCCAGGATCAGCTCGCGCTGCCCGCGACCAACGGGGACCAGCGCATCGACCACCGTCAGCCCGGTCTGTAGCGGCACAGTGACCGGAGAGCGGTCCATGATCGGGGCGGCCGGCCGCTCGGCGGGCAGGCGGCTGGTCGTGGCCACCGGGCCACCGCCGTCGAGAGCACGGCCCAGGGGGTCGATCACGCGGCCCAGCAAGGCGTCCCCCACCCCCACGTCCATGACCCGCCCAGTCCGCGTGACTTCATCGCCGGCGCGAAGGTGCGTGTAGTCGCCCAGCAACACCACGCCGAGCTCACCTTCGTCGACATTGAACGCAATACCGAGCAGGCCGCCCGGAAAGCGGACGAGCTCTTCGAAGCCGACGTTAGGGAGGCCCCAAACCGTTGCGATCCCCGTGGAGACGCCGGTGATCGTCCCGACTTCGCGCGGCGTCAACTGCGGAGTAAATACCGATCGAGCCCGACTGACCTCGTCGAACGCGCGGTCGATGGCGTTTTGCAGGTCATTTGATGCGGTCATCATTAGGCTCTGTCTCAAAACAGTAAACGGAAGTATCTCTGGATCATTGCCAGTTGAAGCATCCCGTGGAAATTAACCGCCAACTTCTCGTAGCGGGTCCCGATGCGTCGGAACTCCTTGAGCCATCCGACGCACTGTTCAATCACGCCGCGCCGGCGATACGCGACGCGGTCGAATCGAACCGACGGGTCGTGCCGCGCGTTCTCATTGTCCTTGTGCGGAATGACCGGCTCGATCTTCTGTCCTTTCAGCCAATCCCGCAGTCGCTGAACGCTGTAGCCTTTGTCACCGGCCAGTTTCGACAGTTTGTGCTTTCGCCGTCGCTCCTTCCGCCGCCGCCCGATCAGCGTCGCGACCGCCTGGCTGATGACCGACTCGGCCCGGGTCGAGTCGTGGACCTGCCCGGCCGTGACTTCGACGGCCAGAGGCGTTCCCGCCCCGTCGGTGACGAGGTGGAATTTCGTGCCGAATCCACCGCGACTGCGGCCCAGCCCATGATCCTGTGGCTCGTCGGGGTAACGCTCGAGACTTTTTTTTCAGCGCCGGCGGCCGCCCGGGCGGCACGCACGTTCGAACCGTCAACGGCCCACAGTTCCCAGTCGATCAGCCCCGCGGCGTCGAGCTTTACTTGCAGGGCTTCGACGATCGCGGCGAAGACGCCGGTCCGTCTCCAGTGGCAAAAGTACCGATGCACCGTCTTGCAGGAACCGAAGCGTGGATCCAGGTCGCGCCACGGGCAGCCGGCCGCCAGAATCCAGAAAATGCCATTGAGGACCAGCCGTCGGTCCTTGGCGGGCCGGCCGGTGCGGGCCGTGCTCCGGGGGATCAGCGGCTCAACCAGTTCCCATTGCTCGTCCGTAAGTTCGTGTCGCTCCATCTGTGCCCACCTCCTTGGGGCATCAGATCTTAGGCAGCTACCATGGTTTCGAGACAGAGCCTAGTTCACCTTGCCAACGGCCTTTGGCGCGGTGGGGGTGGATTGCGGCGGAGTTGCGGCCTGCTGCCCGGACACGAGCTCGTCAACGCTCGACTGAAGTGAAGAAAGATAGTCGTCAATACTCCACGCCAGCTTCTGGCCGCCGGCCATAAGCTCTATCCCGCCGATCAAGGCCGGAGCGGTCTCGAACGTCAGGTGAATATCGTCGGAGAAGGTTTGGTTCAGCGCCGCCTGGAGGGTCAAGCGTGGCCCGGCGCCGAGGTCGAACGCGGTCCGCACGACCGAGGGCGCCGGCGCCGACTTCAGCGCCTCGCCGAACCGCTTCTTATCGTCGTCGTTCATCGCTTTTAGCCGGCGGATGAAGACGTCGCTCATCCGGTCCTCCAAGTTCATGTCGGCCAGGTCGGTCAGCGCCTCTCGGGCAACGGCGAACACCTCCTGCTGGGCGCGGCGGGCGATGGCCGCGCGGAGGTTTTGGGCATCGCTTCGCATCGCATCCCTCTGCTTGGCCACGGCCGCGTCGGCTGCCTTGGCCGCATCGTCCAGAAGTCGCTGCCGCTCGGCCTTGGCGTCGCCGGCGGCTTTGCTCATCAATCCGGCTCGTTCCTCGTCGAACTCCCGATTCTTCCGCTGGAATTCGTCTCGGTCTTTCTGGGCGTCGCCCTTGGCGGTGGCCGCTCCGGCAAGTTCCGCGGCGACTCGCTTCTCGCGCGCGTCAATCGCGTCGAGGATCGGCTTGTAAAGGAAGTGCCTAAGTAGCCACGCGAGGATGAGGAAGTTCAACGCCTGCGCGCCGATGGTGAACCAATCGATAGGCATGGGTCATTTCCCCGCGATGGCGTGGTTCCAGAAAGGGTTGGCGAAGATCAGGATCATCGCCACCACGAAACAATAGATGCCCAGCGACTCGATCATCGCCAACCCCACGAAGAGCGTGCGGGTGATGGTGGATGACGCGTCGGGCTGCTGGGCCAGGGCGGTCAGGGCCGTCGCGACCGCGCGACCCTCCCCTAGCGCCGGCGCCATACAGCCGATGGCCGTCGTGATGCCGGCGGTGGCGATTGAGACCACCGCGATGAGTGTCGAACTGTCCATAGCGATTCCTTGGTTACAGCGGGCGACGCGAAGTCGCCTTCACCGGCTTGGGTTTGCGGGCACGGGTGGCCGAGGCAATATAGACCGCGGCCAGGACGCTGAAGATGTAGGCCTGTACCATCCCGGTCAGGAGCCCAAGCACGGTCATCAAAATGGGGAAGAAGAACGGCGTGATCGATAGCAGGATGGCGATGATCATCGCCCCGCTCATCATGTTGCCAAAGAGGCGCACGGCCAGCGCCAACGTGCGGGACAGCTCGCTGATGATATTGAACGGCAGCATGATCCAAGTCGGCTCGAGGTAGGATTTCAGGTACCCGCCGACCCCCGACTTCCTGATGCCGAACATCGGCACCGCCAGGAACACGCAGAGCGCGAGCGCCGCCGTCGTCGAGAGCGAAGCGGTCGGCGGTGTATACCCAGGGAAAATCGTGCAGAGGCTGGCAGTTGAGATGAAGAGGAACAACGTTCCCAGAAATCCGACATAAGCTCGCGGATCCTCCAGCCCTACGTCGCCGATCTGTTGCTGGATGCCGGTGACGACGATCTCAAGAAAGTTCTGCCAGCGTGACCGCTTCATCCCCTTGGACAGCGACCGCGTGACCAGCCACGAGCCCACGGTGAGGGCGAGCATCAGCCCCCACGTGAACGCGATGGTCGCGTTCAGCTTGAGCGGGCCGTGCTGCCAGAAGATGATTTGGTCAGGAGTGAGGTGCATTTGAAACCTTCTCGGTCGCCTCAGGGAAGCTGTTGAACCTCATCCGAAGAACGACGAGGCGTGCGGCATAAAAACCGACAAGGCACGCGACCAGCCGCTGCCATTGGCCGCCACCGACCACATAGAAGCCGACCAGGACGAGGCCCATTCGGGCCAACAAGCTGACGAAAAACCAAAGGGCCGGCCGAGGCGAGGCGACGCCGCGGCGGACGGTCCACCATAAAGCGCTAAAGAAGAGGAAGCCCAGCAGTGCCCCGCACGCACACGCCAGAAGCAGGATTGAAACGTTAATCGTGCTCATCGCCGGACTCCTCGCGCATGGCGTCATCTTCCCGGGCAACCCAATACCAGGCGTCCAGGCAGCCGACGGCAAGCCCGGCGATCAGCAACGACAACGTCCATGCGTGGCGGCCGGGGTAATGCCCGTCGAGCCAGATGCCCGCGGCCGCCCCGAGAAGCGTCGGAACGACCACCGACCAACCGACCAGGCCCATCATGCCCAGCCCGAACCAGACCTTCTGCTTCGAACGGCGAGCCCCGAGCTTGCGTTCGGCTTTCTCCCCCACCTTGGCGGCGAAAGCCGATTGCGGGATCGGTGCGGCCGGGTGCTCGTTATCAAGCATGTTGCAACTCCGCCATGCGGCGTAAGAGCCCGGTTTCCATCTTGGCGATGACTTGCCGCTGACTGCGCTCGTTTTCGCTCAACGTGACGAACTGCTTCTGGACGGCGTCCCGAAGTTGGCCCAGATCCGTCCCGCCAATCGCCCGGCGGACAGAGACGAGCACGTCGGTGCCGGTCTTCACCATCACGCCGTCGTCTACCGCGACGAAGACCTCGCCTCCGGCTGCCGTTTCATAGGCGAGAAGGCCCGGGACCAGCGCTGCGACGCAGTCGAGGCGTTGCGGTAAGAGCCCGAACGAGCCAGCGAGCGTCTCGACGACAATTCGAGAAACGCCTTCGATGTCCGCGAACACTTCGAACGGAAGCAGGACCTTAAGATGCATGAGCGCCTGCATGTGCGGCCTCCGGCTGGTGGGGCGGCCCGGGCGCGGGCGGCTTGGCGCGGAGGCCGCCGGCTTCTTCGCCTCGCCGATCGCACCAATCATGTAGAGCGCGCTCTCGGGGTAGCTCTCGAACTCGTCTTTCAGGATGCGCTCGCACCCGTCCAGCGAATCCTTCAGGGGCACGAGCTTTCCTTTGAGCCCGGTGAACTGTTCGGTCGCGAAAAAGGGCTGGGTGAGAAAGCGTTCCAGCAAGCGGGCCCGTGCGACCACCTTGCGGTCGGCCGGCGAGAGCTGCTCAAGCCCTAGCATGGCGATGATGTCCTTCAGGTCCGCGTACTGGGCCAGCGTTTTTCGGATCTCCTGCGCCAATTCGTAGTGGCGCTTGCCGACGATGCCGGGCGTCGCCATGCGCGAGTTGGATTGGAGCGGGTCCACGGCGGGGAAAAGCCCCTCGCCAGCTCGCTTCCGGGACAACACGATGGAAGCCGACAGGTGTGAGAACGTGTGCACGGCCGCCGGGTCCGTAAAATCATCGGCAGGAACGTAAACGGCCTGGATCGAGGTGATCGACCCCGCGTCGGTGTTTGCGATGCGCTCTTCGAGGCCGGCCAGTTCGGTCCCCATGGTCGGCTGGTACCCGAGGCGCGATGGCATCTGGCCCAGCAGCCCCGAGACTTCCATGCCCGCCTGGATGAAGCGGAAGATATTGTCGATCAACAGCAGCACGTCGCGATGCTCGTCGTCGCGGAAGTACTCGCACATCGTCAAAGCAGCATGTCCGACCCGAAACCGAGCGCCCGGCGGCTCATTCATCTGGCCGTAGATCATCACCATGTGCGGAAGCACGCCGGCGTCCTTCATCTGCTGGTAGAGCTCCTCACCCTCGCGGCAACGCTCGCCGATCCCGCAGAAGAGGCTCACCCCGCCCTGGTGGCCGACCATGTTGTGGATCATCTCGGTGAGCAGCACGGTCTTGCCTACCCCGGCCCCGCCGAACAGGCCCCCCTTGCCGCCTCGTTCGAGCGGGACCAGCACGTCAATGATCTTGATGCCGGTCTCGAACACCTCGGACTTGGTGGACCGCCCGGCGAGCGGCGGAGGCGCGTGATGCACCGTGCGCCGCTGTACATCGGTGGGTGGGGCATGGCGGTCGATTGTGTTCCCGAACACGTCGAACATTCGCGAGATGATCCCCTTGCCGACGTTGGCAAGCAGCGGGCCACCGCTGTCCTGCACCGCCATGCCCCGCGCCAGACCTTGCGTGGCGGTGAGCGCGATGCACCGCACGCGTTGCGCATCGACCTGGCCCTGCACCTCCAACACAATCTGGTTGTCTTTACCCGTCTTGAGCAGTGCATTGATCGGCGGCGGTCGCCGATCAAAGCGCACGTCCACGACGCTGCCGCGCACCGAAACCACCACGCCCGTGTCGGGGCCGCCGCTGGCGTCGCTCATTGTTCCTCGGCTGTTGGGGTACTCACGGGGAACACGTTTGCGGCTTGCCGGAGGGATCTCACCTCTCCACCTCGGCGATTGTCCCGTCCGAGTAGAGTTCGTACCGTTTACCCTCCAGGACGGATATCAACGGGAAGCCCGCTTCCTGCAGGCTTTCGGCGCAGTGCCAGCGCCCGTTGCCCCGGTCCAGGCTGAACCAGACGGCCCGGCTTTCAACTTCAATCTGAACGCTCGTCATAGACGCCGTAGCTGGTTGCCCATTCATTGAGGTTTGCTCCACTTCCAGTTCCGTACTTCCGGCAGGTCTTCGCCGTGACGGTTGATGTACAGCTTGTGCTCGACCAGCGTGTCCGCCATCTGCTGTTTGAGGTAATCCCCGCGGGTGCCCGTCTGTGGCAGCCGCTCGATCACGTCCTGGACCAGGTGGAATCGGTCCAGGTCGTTCTGCACCCGCATGTCGAAGGCCGTCGTGATCGTGCCTTCTTCTTTGTAACCGCGGACGTGCAGTTGGCGGTTAGCCCGGCGGTAGGTGAGCCGGTGGATGAGCCACGGATAGCCGTGATAGGCGAAGATAATGTGCTTGTTCGTCGTGAACAGTGAATCGAAGTTCTTTTCGTCCAGGCCGTGCGGGTGCTCGCTTGCCGACTGAAGCTTCATCAGGTCAACGACGTTGATCACCCGGATCTTCAAATCCGGCAGGTGCCGCCGGAGGATTGAGACGGCCGCCAACACCTCGAGCGTCGGCGTGTCGCCGCAGCAGGCCATCACCACGTCGGGCTCGGCGTCCTGATCGTTGCTTGCCCACTGCCAAATGCCGATGCCTTCCGTGCAATGCACCACCGCCTGATCCATCGTCAGCCATTGAGGCAGGGCATGCTTTCCGGCCACGACCACGTTCACATAATTTCGGCTGCGCAGGCAGTGGTCGAACACCGACAGCAGGCAGTTAGCGTCCGGCGGCAGGTAGACCCGGACGATGCTAGCCTTCTTATTGACCACGTGGTCGATAAACCCGGGGTCCTGGTGCGTGAAGCCGTTGTGGTCCTGCTGCCACACGTGCGACGCCAGCAGGTAATTCAGCGACGAGATGGGGCGACGCCAGGGCAACTCGGCCGTCACCTTCAGCCACTTGGCGTGCTGGCTGAACATCGAGTCAACGATACGGATGAACGCTTCGTAGCTGTTGAACAGCCCGTGGCGGCCGGTCAGCAGGTAGCCTTCCAGCCAGCCTTCACACTGGTGCTCACTGAGCATCGAGTCCAGCACGCCGCCGCCGGGCGCGAGGAACTCGTCGTTCGGCACTTCCCGGGCGTCCCACTGCCGGTTGGTCACTTCGAAAACCGCACCGAGCAGATTGGACAGCGTCTCGTCGGGGCCGAAGACTCGGAAGTTCCTTGGCTCATCATTGAGCTTGAGCACGTCACGCAGGAAGCGCCCGAGCACCATCGTGTCCTGGCCGTCCACCGCGCCAGGGGAAGGGACGTGGACCGCGTGGTCATGGAAGTCGGGCATCTTCAGGTCGTGCAGGAGGAGCCCGCCGTTGGCGTGGGGGTTCATTCCCATCCGGCGGTCGCCCCGGGGCGCCAGTTCGGCCAACTCCGCGTTCAGTCGGCCGGTGTCGTCGAACAACTCCTCGGGCTTGTAGCTCTTCATCCAGCTTTCAAGCTGCGCGACGTGCTCCGGGTGAGCGGAATCGACCAACAGCGGCACCTGGTGCGCTCGAAACGTCCCTTCCACGCGCAACCCGTCCACGAACTTCGGCCCCGTCCAACCCTTGGGCGATCGCAGGACGATCATGGGCCAGCGCGGCCGGCCGGCGTCGCCTTCCTGTCGCGCATGCGCCTGGATGCGGCGGATTTCCTGGACGACGGTCCCCATAGTGGCGGCCATGAGCTGATGCATTGTCGACGGGTCATCTCCTTCCACGAAGTGCGGCGCCCAGCCGCACCCGCGCAGGAACTGATCCAGCTCCTTATGCTCGATCCGGGCCAACACCGTCGGGTTGCTGATCTTGAAGCCGTTGAGGTGCAGGATCGGGAGGACCGCTCCATCGGTGATCGGGTCAAGGAACTTGGTCGATTGCCAGGCCGTGGCGAGTGGGCCTGTCTCTGCTTCCCCATCCCCGACGACGCAGGCCACGATCAGGCCGGGGTTGTCGAACGCCGCGCCGAAGGCGTGGCTGAGCGAGTACCCCAGTTCGCCCCCTTCGTGGATCGAGCCGGGCGTCGTCGGCGCCACGTGACTCGAAATGCCGCCGGGGAACGAGAACTGCTTGAACAGCAATTTCAAGCCCGCTTCGTCCTGAGTGACGTTCGGATACACGTCCGTCCACGAGCCTTCGAGATAGACATTGCCCACGATCGCTGGCCCGCCGTGGCCGGGGCCGGCGACGTAGAACATGTCCAGGTCGTACTGTTTGATCACCCGGTTCAGGTGGACGTAGATGAAGTTCTGCCCCGGCGTGGTGCCCCAGTGCCCGACGACCAGCGGTTTGACGTGCGACAGCTTCAGCGGCTGCTTGAGCAGCGGATTGTCGTACAGATAGATCTGGCCGACCGACAGGTAGTTGGCGGCCCGCCAGTAGGCGTTCATCTTCCGCAGCATCTCCGGGGAGAGCGGGCGGCTCCCGTCTGCCGGTGGGGTGTAGTCCGTGACGGGAGGCGTGAGTTGTTCTAGCACTTCGACAGGCATTCGATTCTCGCTTTTGATAGGCCGAGCCGATGGGCCCACTCTCGCGGCATCCGGTCGGCAGTGACGCAGGCTAGGCCGAGAGGGGTGGCTCGTCTGTCCGCTGGCGGACAGGCGCGGCAAACAATCCGGAAAATGTTCCGGGCGAGATCATGACAGCAAAGGTAGGGCGCATCGGGAGGCGCGGGCTGTGGCGAATCATTCAAGAGGCGGCGCGGCGTGGTTCGGAGGCCGCGACGTAAAGGCCTTGGCGGGCGAGCCCGTTGCACCGCGCCCGGTACAACAACTCGGCCTGGGCGGCGGCCACGTTCGCCGGATCGCCACGCCATAGGTCCATCGCCGGCTGCTGGATGGCACGGGCGAAAGAGAACGTCAGTGCCCACGGCAGGGTCGCGGCGCCGGCGGCGTGCATCGCGTTCAAGCGGGCCGAGGCCATCTCGGGGCTTTGGCCGCCGGAGAGGAAAGCCACGCCCGCCACGGCGGCAGGAACCGCGCGCCGCAGGCAGGTCAGCGTCGCGTTCGCCACCTCGGACTCGTCCGCCTGGGTCGGGCAGTCGGTGCCGGGGAGAACCATATTGGGCTTGAGGATCATGCCTTCGAGCAGCACCCGCTGGGCGTCCAGGCAGTCGAATACCGCCCGCTGGGCCCGCCCGGTCACTTCGGCGCACCGGGCCAGCGTGTGGGTCCCTTCCATGAGAACCTCCGGCTCGACGACGGGCACCAACCCGGCCTCCTGACACAGGGCGGCGTAGCGGGCGAGAGCGTGGGCGTTGGCCTCGATGCACCCTTCCGTGGGCAGGCCCTCGCCGATCGCGATGACCGCCCGCCACTTGGCAAAGGTGGCCCCCATGCCGGCGTACTCGCGGAGGCGATCGCGCAGCCCGTCCAGCCCCTCGGTGATCTTCTCGCCCGGAAAGCCGGCTAGCGCAACCGTGCCGCGATCCACCTTGATGCCGAAAAGGATGCCCGCCTTGGCCAGGATATCGGTAAAGGGGATGCCGGCCGTCGTGCGTTGCCGCGTCGTCTCATCGTAGAGAATCGCGCCACTGACGAACTCCGTTATCCCCGGCGCTGTCACGATCAGTTGACGGTAGGATCGCCGGGCCTCTTCGGTCTGCGGGATGCCGAGGGCCGCGAATCGCTTGTCGCACGTCGGCGAACTCTCGTCCATCGCCAAGAGCCCCTTTCCAGGCGAGACTGTGTTGGTTCAGCCTGAACTGGAGAGCGAGTGTGCGTGCGTTAGCCACTCTGACCATCGGGCGGTTGCATTTTAGGAAGGCATGAGGGGATGCTCTGAACGGCCCGTAGGCGTGAGGGCGGGAGATGCCTTCCGCCCGGTAGTGTTCGTTCGTCGCAAGCCCAGCCGGTTATCCCTGGGCGAGACGGATGCCTCCGGAGCTCGCTTCCGTTTCACCGGCTGGCTGAATTATCGGCAGGCGTCCCGCGTGTCGCAAGCGGGGCTTGTTTCAGTGACAGCTAGGCGGCCGGTCGGTCCGCCTCGCGGCGTTTCTGTCGTTCCTGCCGAGCCTGGTTGAGCTTGAGGTCGCGGTCGGCGTGGATCTGCTTGTCCCGTCCCGCGAGCATGTCGGCGGGGGTGACATAGCCGACAGCGCTGTGGAGGCGGACGGCGTTGTAGTGGGTGACGTACTGGCCGACGAGTCGGCGGGCATCGTCCAGCGACAGTGGCGTGCCGGGGCGGATGCACTCGGTCTTGATGGTCTTATGGAAGCGTTCGAGCTTTCCGTTGCTCTGGGGGTAGTAAGGGGAGGTCCTGACGTGGGTCATGCCGCAGATTCGGATGAACTGCTTGAAGTCTTTGGCGATGAACTGGGGGCCGTTGTCGGAGATGACGCGGGGCCTGGCGTCGGGGTACTTCTCGCGTGCCCGCTGGAGGAGCAGTTCGATCTGGGGCTCGGTCATCGATTCGTGGATCTCGAAGTGGACGATGGAGCGGCTCATGCCGTCGAGGAGGCTGGCCAGGTAGTAGAAGGTGCCGGCGATGTTGAGGTAGGAGATGTTGACGTGCCAATGCTGGTGGGGCTTGAGGGGCTGTTGGAAGCCGGTGCCCTTGAGGGAGGGTGAGCCGTCGAAGGCGTCAATGCGTCCGGCCTGCTTGAGGACACGGTAGACGCTGGAGGGGCTGACGGCGACGACGTCGGCGTCGAGCATCATGAAGGTGAGTCGGCGGTAGCCTTCGAGGGGGAAGCGGGCCTCGAAGTCGAGGATGGCTTGCTTCTCCCAGTCGAGTAGCCAGTGGTCGCGGGGGACCCAGGCGTTGTGCTCGTTGACCTTGCCGTAGCGAGCTTTCCAGTCATAGAACTTGCTGGTGGAAATGCCCAGCCAGCCGACGAAGCGGCCTGCGGGCAGCTCGGTCTTGGCGGCCCAGCGGTTGACGAAGTCGATGACCTGGTCGCGGTGATCGTGAGCGGTCCAGCGGCCGTTCAGATCAGGCCAAGACTTTTTTTAAGCTCGACGTGCTCGCCCATGAGTTCGGCGAGGACTTCGTTCTTCTGCTGGATCCTGGCTTGCAGGGCCGCAATCTTCTCGGCGTCGGCGTTCTGCTGACGGGTGCTGGCGGCCTTGGTCTCGAAGACGGCGGCGCCGTCCTCGAAGAGCTTTTTCTGCCAGAGGTAGAAGAGGGTGGGCTGGAGGTCATGCTTCTGGCAGACGTCGGAGATGGGGGCCTTCTCGACGAGGTGCTCGCGGAGGATGGCGAGCTTCTGGGCTCCGGTAAAGTGGCGACGTTCGTTGGGCACGGGTGTTTGCTCCATCGGGCACGCTCCATATTTAACGCCGATGATAGCACTCTCCAGTTCCGACTGGGGCAACACAATTGATCGACTTCAGCGGGAGCTTCAGCCGGTCACTGCGAACATGGCACGGGCGGGAAATGCGGAGCAGTACGACGCGATCAGCAGGGTGTTTGACGACCTCCAATCGAGGCTCCAGATCGCCAAGGATGCACTCACTAAGCTGAATGCTGAAGCGCCACGTTCGTCCGGCGTGGACAAAGTGGAGGCGGCTATGGCGTTCGCTCGCGACCTGTGCGACCGGGCCTCGGACCTGCAGGACTATGGCGGAGCACGCACATTAATTGACGGGGTAAACGCAAACCTGTTTCTTCGCTTCAAAGAGAAACGGTGGGGTAAGCGGACGGTGCGGAAACTGAACTCCGGGGTGTTAACGATGGGGAGCGAGCAGTTCCCCATCGAGCCGTATCAAGGACCGACAGATAAGAAGAGTCAGATTGAAGTGGCGGCCTCGTTGGCCGCCCAAGGCGGCCAAGAAACACTGCCTTCGTCACCGAGTCCCGGCTTGGAAGGGGACTCGTTAGGAAATGTCAATCGGGGCGACAAGATTCGAACTTGCGACCTCCTGGACCCAAACCAGGCGCTCTAGCCAAGCTGAGCTACGCCCCGGGGCGATACTGCGGATGTTGTCGGATTTTTACCCCGCCTTGTCAATGTTTCGGCCCGTGCGGCCGGAGGTCGGCCATTCTTGAAAGTCCAGGTCAACTTTGATGGCATGAACCCGGACGACTTCGCCGACTACTCGGTTTTTTGAAGTCGAGGTTGACCTGTCAGGCGACAACCGTCCCTTCACTGTGTGCGTTCTCGAGCATTTCAAGCTCCCAATGGCACAGGCCGAGGTAACGCTGCCCTTCACGGGCTGTTCCGACGCGACATGCTCCATCACGCTCCCACTTGGTGCCACGAGCCTATGCGTTGGCTCCGCCGGACTGGCGATCATCACATGACCCCTTCCCAACAAAACAGCCTGTTTTGCATGCGGTGCGAGCATCGCCAGCAAGCCTGCCAAGGGCCATGCCTCTGCACGGTTTCAGGTAAAGACATCCGGGAGCACTACACGGCGGGAAGCTGCCCGAAGGGGAAACACCGTCGCGTGGACCTTCCCGCCAAGCCCCCTGGGAAGCCTACCGGCGGGTGCGACTGCGCGGCGAAGAAGCTGCTGAAAGGTGCAGTGGGGCTTACAAAGGCGATCACCGGCATCAGTCATGCGGAACGAGACGTGGTCGAACGTCGCAGGAGCATCTGCAAGAATTGCCCAGAATCGGGCATCGCAGGTGACTCGGATGACCTGTCGCTCAAGCGTTGTTCCGTTTGCTCGTGCTTCCTGAAGGCGAAGACGCTCTTGAAGAGCGAGGCTTGTCCGCTTGGGAAGTGGTGACGTCGAAGTTCGTCAGACAAGTTGTTTTCGCTTATTTGCGATTTTTTCACGGTAATTTTGCCCTATTGCGTTCGCCGGCTCACTTATCGTAGCCTTCTCGGCATCCCGGGAGGCACTGGGAGTCATTAAAAAAATGTGGACTAGCAAGCCAAGGTGTTCAAACAAATCGAGTAGTGACTATGGAGACAGCAGGGGCAATAGTGGCTATCGTGTTCCTTGTGATTGTCTTGGGTAGTTTGCTCCAGACAATAGACTTTTGGATTACGCGCGGCTTGAAGAGTTTTAAAACGTTCTTGAGCGGTCACGGAGATAGCAATAAGATCGTGAAGACGACGAAAGTCAAACTTAAGAAAAATAGCTTAGATGATCCTTGGAACGCGTTCGAACGAGAAAGGCTAAAGTGGAATTTATCAGACAAAAAGGCAATAATATCCGAAGAAAATAGCGAAATCTCGCGTCTCGACTCTCTTCTGTCAGAGAGAAAAGACGAGCTTAAGTTAGTGGACGAAAAGCTGAGGGACATCAAGTCTGAAATCCAAAAGAGCATAAACGAGCGAAACAATTTGAAGGATCACATCAAGCAACTGGACGGTAGGTTGGAACGGACCAAGATGAGCTTGCGCCCTCGATCGTCGTGCGGCCGGTGTCAGGTTGAAGTCCCGAACAACGCCTCGTTTTGTAACCGTTGCGGGTCCGATAGGATCAAGAGGAGCTACGCAAGCGAATTTACGAGGCGACCGACAGATTGACCGGCAGTCTTCCCGCTCGCGTCCCACACTCGCGGCTACGGCAGCCACGCATCCGGCTCTACGCCTCGTGACCGCCAACGCTTGACCTCTCACCCTCGTCCTCCGAGGGCTGGTATTCTTCCTGGCGGGTAATCGCGTCGGACCCGCTTGCCCGCAGTCACCCCGAAAGATGAACGGGCTGGTGGGCGAGGGGTCACGACGGGGGCCACCTGTCCTGACGCTCTCTTCAAGGTACGCAGAGAGAATCGCCCTATTCCTCGCCACCAAGGGCGAAGCCTACAGCGAGCGTCTGTGCGACCGACCGTTGCCACCTGCCTGGCCCACCTCTTATGGCCCGTTTTTACGGGCAGAAACCAGACAAAAAGAACCCGCGTGGCATTGCCTCGCGGGTTCTGAACTCTCCCGGGTTATGTCTCTGCGGTTCCGACCTGTCAACCAGTACGACAGGTACGCGGCGAACCCCGCTTGGCAAAACAAGCGGATCGAGTATCCTGCCGCTCTTTCACCTTCGGGAGCGCTTGAGACTTGAAGGCTCCGAACACCCTGTACTACGGCGACAACTTGGAAATCTTGCGACGATACGTCGCGGATGAGTCCGTAGACTTGATCTACCTCGATCCTCCGTTCAACTCAAACCAGGATTACAACGTGCTGTTTGCCGAGAAGGACGGCAGCAGCGCTGCTGCCCAAATTAAGGCGTTCGGCGATACTTGGGAGTGGGACCAAGCGGCTGCTCATGCCTTCCAGGAAATAGTCGAGGGAAACCACGCGAAGGTTTCACAGGCGATGCAGGCATATCGAACTCTTCTCGGTGAGAACGATATGCTTGCGTACTTGTCGATGATGGCCCCGCGTCTCGTGGAACTACGACGAGTTCTGAAGCCCAGTGGAAGCATCTACTTGCACTGCGACCCCACTGCCAGCCACTACTTGAAGGTGCTGATGGACGCGGTGTTCGGGGCGGATAACTATGTAAATGAGATCATCTGGAAACGTCAGTCATCTCACAACGATGCCAAGCAAGGGTCTCGACACTACGGCCGGGTCCATGACGTGATCTTGTTTTACCGCCGCACCGATGCTGCAAAGCTCAATCATCAGTATAGGCCGTATGATGAGGAATACGTTTCAAGGGCCTATCGCCACGTCGAACCTGGAACTGGCCGGCGATATCGATTAACACTACAGCGCTACGTTTGCATTTTGAACGTCCGCAGCCGTGATTGTTTCGCGGCTTGATTCCGAGCCTGATGGTACTTGATGACCCGCGAAACGTGCTCAACTTCGGACGAGTTGCGGCGACGCGCCTGCCAGCGGCGGCACACGACGTTCAACGCCCGGGCGGTTTGCTCCATCGTCAATAGCGGATTTTTCCCCCCGGAGCCGAGCGGTCTGCTCGGCTACGAACAAGATCACCAGTTGGCACAGGATCATGTGCCGCAGCAGCCCCTTCCAACTCCTTCCCTCGAAGTGCCCGAAGCCGACCTCGGTCTTGGCCAGCCGGAACACGTGCTCGACCTTCCATCGGCAGAAGGCGACCATAAGCAGCTTGATCAGGGCCGTCTGTGGCGGAGCGTTGGAGACAAAGTACTTCACCTCTTTGGTCTGGACGTTCTTGGCGACGATCAGCCAGTACGTCCGGTCGGTGGGCTTCCCGTCCCGTTGAAGATGAACCTGGCCCGCTTTGACCTTCCAGACCTGCGGGCCAAGGGTCTCGCGGGCCATTTCGAAGGTCTTCCAGCATTGCCCCCGGAAAGGCTTGCCGACCGTTGCGACGTTCTCGACCCGCTTGGCGGCGAAGGGGGCTTGGGAAGAGCGGCACTTGGGCATTGCCCCCCAGCACATGAAGTTGACCGGCACCTCGCAGACGTGTGTTGCCCCAGTCGGAACTGGAGAGTGCTATCATCGGCGTTAAATATGGAGCGTGCCCGATGGAGCAAACACCCGTGCCCAACGAACATCGCCACTTTACCGGAGCCCAGAAGCTCGCCATCCTCCGCGAGCACCTCGTCGAGATCCCTACCAATTCCAGTGGTGGGCTTTGTCGTTGGTCCATGCAAGGCCAGCCGAGCAAAAGAAAGGGCCTGACAAAGGCGTAGACGGACGCCTTTACTTTCACGACGATGGGTCCGGTAAGACTAAGCAAGTCATCTTCTCCGTGAAGGCCGGTGGAACGAGCGTTCCGCATCTTCGCGACCTCCAGGGGGTGTTGGTTCGAGAAAAGGCACAGATCGGTGTTCTCATTTGCATGAATGAACCGACTCAGCCGATGCGAACGGAGGCCGCTTCATCGGGATTCTACGAGTCGGTAACCTGGGGAAAGAAGTACCCGATGTTGCAGATTTTGACGATCGCTGACTTGCTTGCCGGTAAGACTGTCGATATGCCGCCGGTTCGGGTGGTGAATTCGACGTTCAAGCAATCGCCGAAAGCGAAAAAGGCGAAGGCAGACGAGCCGCCATTGCCATTCAGATCATCAGGTCCGGACGAGCAATAAGTTTACGAGGCAGTCTATGACAAGAGCCGAGACACTTTTCAGAGAGCTATGTCAGATGTCGCCTGCCGATCGTACGGCTTACGTTGAGAACTGGGTAACTGCCGGGCATGCGGAAACAGAGTATGTTGACTTCAAAAACTCTGCGACCGTCGATCCGCGCGAACAGAATCCTGAGCGGAAGGATATTGAGCAGTGGATCGAGGCACTGTCGGCGTTTGCCAACACCGAAGGTGGGGTTCTGGTTTGGGGCATCGACGCGCGAAAGAACGGTGAAGATATAGACTGTGCCGTCGCGTTAAAGCCGCTCCCAAACCCACTGAAGCACGCCCAGTTGCCGCAGATTCGGATGAACTGCTTGAAGTCTTTGGCGATGAACTGGGGCCCGTTGTCGGAGATGATGCGGGGCCTGGCGTCGGGGTACTTTTCGCGTAGGAATTGCGAAACGATGGGCGTTTTTAGGAGAGGTGGGAAGGGCTGTCCTCCGGCCGAGCGTTGCCTGAGGCGTCGGTGTTAACATCCCCCATGCGGCATCGCCTCTTCACGTTCGCGGCGGCGGTGTCTGCGGTGCTGTTCGTGGCGACGCGCGCCCTATGGTTGAGGGGCGATCGGTCGTCGGACCAACTCAGCTGGGTTTCCAATCGCGGCTGGCGATGGGCGTATACGGCAAGGGGACAGATCGAACTCGGGATGTTCAGGGGCGATTGCTCCGGCCACCCGGCGGACTTCTACGGGTTGAGATACAAGGTTAACGCCGATTACGCCATCCAACGTTCTGCTGATACTGAACTCCGAGCCCGGCGACACCGAAGTGAGTTGGGAACGGGGCGGCTTCGCGTGGTATGGGAGGCATAAGGCGAGCGGCAACGTGGACGCCACCGCGGTCGTCCCGTTCTGGAGCGTTGCCGTCGCCACCATCGTGCCGCCGCTGGGGTGGATGGCTTTGCGCCGCCGGGTGAGCGCCCGGCGGCGCAAATCGATCGGACTCTGCCGCAAGTGCGGGTATGACCTTCGCGCCACGCCAGAGCGGTGCCCGGAGTGCGGGACAAACGTCGCGGCGTCCCCGGCAGTATTAAAAAGGCAGACCCTCGACTAAAAAGGCGAACGGCATTTTTAAGGCAAAGCCACGCAGGGGAGAGGGTTGACCCGTGTTTTCGGCATCCGACCTTCGTTCTAAGACATCGCTCAAAGACAACATGCTTCTGTCGGTCAGAAACCTCTCTGTCTCCTACGGCGGGATCAAAGCGCTGCAAGGCGTCAATCTCGACGTCGAGCGGGGAGAGATCGTCACGTTGATCGGCGCGAATGGGGCGGGGAAGACGACGCTTCTGCGCACGATCAGCGGGCTGTTGCGCCCCGTCGCCGGCTCGATCGCCTGGGCCGGCGCGGCCGAGCCTTCCGAGAGCGCGGCCGCTGCTCCGCCGAAGTCGTGGGCGCTGCAAAGCATCGCACCCCATGAGATCGTTCGCCTCGGTGTCGGGCATGTCCCCGAGGGGCGGCAGATCTTCACGAACCTTACGATCCTCGACAACCTCCATCTCGGGGCGTACGCCCGGCGCGACCGCGAAGAGACGCGCCGCGGCATCGAGCGGTGCTACGAGCTATTCCCCATTCTCGCCGAACGAATGCACCAGCGGGCCGGGACGCTCAGCGGCGGCGAGCAGCAGATGCTCGCTATCGCCCGGGCGCTGATGGGCAAGCCCCGCCTCCTCCTGCTCGACGAGCCGTCGCTGGGACTGGCCCCGCTGATCGTGCGGAAGATCTTTCAGATCATCCGGGAGATCAACGCGGCCGGGACGACGATCTTCCTGGTCGAGCAGAACGCGCACATGGCGTTGACGGTGGCGCACCGCGGGTACGTCCTACAGACCGGCCGCATCGTCAAAACCGACGCGGCCGCCCGATTGCTCGAAGACCCGGATGTGAAGACGGCATACCTCGGGGGGTAACGTTTCGGCGACGATCCCGCGCCCCAACGGGCCGCGAGATTGCGGCATTCCAGCAACGGTAGGCCCGTACGAGAGCATGGCGACGCATGCTCCGCGTCATCGACCGTCCCGCTCTCGTGCGGACCCTACTTCAATTCGTTGTTCGGTCTCTATCGGCGGCACGCAATGCGTGCCCGACGAAGACCACGATCGCGGCGTCTGCTCATTCCGGCAAGTTCCAGAGCGTGTAATAAACCACCGGGTGCAACGGCGGCGTACCGGCCTCGGGGGTGCCAGCGGCCGGGCGGAGCTTGGCCAGGTCGAGCTGGTGGATGCTGCCGACCTTCAACCCATCGACCACCAGGCGAACGCTCTTGCCATCGGGGCCGACCGTGGCCGACTTGATCGTCGGGGTCGTCTGGTCCACCTCGGGGCTGCCGTAGTCGGCGCGGTAGATGTAGCTGAAGGTGGTCATGTCGTACGACTTGGGGTCGCCGGCGATTGTCGGGTCCACTTTCCCTGTAAACGCCAGGTCGAAGCCGTCCGGCTTCACCTTCATATCGAACAGCTCAAACGGCACTTTCCCCGTCCAGACGAGCCGCTCCAGCGAGAAGGCCTTCGGGCCGACGCTGCCCCAGCCGCGGTTCGTGCCGCCGACGAAAAAGGAGCCGTCGGGCGACTGGATCATCGGCACGATTCCGGAATTGAAACCCTCGCGGAAGGGGATCGACACGCCCTGCAGCCTTCCTTTCACCTTCTCCAGCGCCACGCGGCAGATGTTGCTGTGGTGCTGGTCGCCGACGAACATCTGATGGGCGTACGGCCCGAACTTGCCGGCGCTCGCGTCGCAGACGATCCCGCTGGAGCTCTGGCCGACCCGGATGTGCGGCAACAGGGCAGGAGGGGGTACAAACTGCGGGATCTTCCCCGCCTCCACCCAGATGCGGCTGAGCGTCTGCGGTTCGCGCGGTGCTCGCCCAGCTCGGCCTTCACCTTTGGCAGCTCATACCATTTGTTCCCTTGCGGGTTCCCCTGGAACGACCCCTGCGTGATGTGCTTAAGCGAGCTGGTGCCGTTCCACGGGCCCTGGTTGTCGGTGAAGAAGAGGTTCCCCTTGTCGTCAAACCCGATCCCGCCCGGCGAGCGGATGCCGCTGGCGTAGGGGTGGCTCTTGCCGTCGGGCGTCACCTTCAGGCACCAGCCCCGGTAATCGATCTCGCTGGTGAAGGAGCCGGTGAGGCAGAGCAGGACGAAAAGGTTCCCGTCCTTGTCGAACTTCGACATCCAGGGGTATTCGTGATAGTCGCCGCCAATGCCCCAGTCGTCGCAGTAGGTCTCGTAAACGTTGGCTCGGCCGCGGCCGTCGGAGTCCTTGAGGCGCGTGATCTCGCCGCGCTGCACGGCATAAAGGAAGCCATCCTTCGCGTTATAGGCGAGTCCCATCACCTCGTGCATGCCGGTGGCCCACTTGGTGAACTTCACCTTGTCCGGCGGGTCGTCGTTCGCGTTCTCGACGACGTAGATGTCCCCTTTGCGCGTCGAGACGGCGAGCTTGCCGCCGGGCAGGTTCTCCATCCCGCCGCATTCGAGCTCGACGCCTTCGGGCGTGGGAATGGTGATGATCTTGTAGTATTCGGCCTCGGGCGGGGCCTTGGGGGAATGCCATTCTTCGGCGTTATAGCGTGGGACGAAGTCCTGCCCCGCAACCGCCGGGCGCACCGCGAAACCTAACGAGCCGAGTGCCGTGGCGACGGTCAGGGCCCACGCGAACGCCCCGCGGGAGCGTCAATAACGAAGAGTTCAATTGCATCGAGTTTCGTCCTCAAAAAGCTAATTTAAAAACTCCAGAGCCGCTTCCGATCATCGAGAGCCCGGTTTGGCGGCCGGCGCCGCGGTCAGGCCCTCGTAGGCGGCGCCCAGAAGCGACGCCTGGCCTCTGGCGTCACAATCGAGCGACCAGATCATCACGCCCCCGAGCCCTTCATCAACGACGTACTTCGCCTTGGCCGTCACGGTGGCCACGCCGTTGTACCAGATCGTCTCACCCGCCTGATCGGCCGCCTCGGCGCCGGGGTAGGCCCGGACGATCTCGTCGTACCCGTACGCGTGCTTGCGGAACGCGCGCCCGAAGCCGTAGCCGTAAAACGGAATGCCCAACACCAGCTTTTCCCGAGGCACGCCCCGCTTTACCCAATAGGCGATGTTCGACCGCGCGTACGCCATGGACGAATGCTGGCCCGGCGACTTAGGGTCCCAGGGGCCGGCGCCGTCGTACGCCATCACGTTGACAAAATCCATGTTCGAGAGGGCCACATCGGGGACCTCCTTGCCACCGTATTCCTGGGCAACGGCCGCGGTGAGCAGCTTGCCTTTTCCGTGCAGCGCCCCGGCCAGGCCCTGCACGAACGCGCCGTAGTTCCTGCCGATTGCCGGCCCTTCGATATCCACGTCCACGCCGTCGAAGTGGTGCTCAAGAACATAGGCGACGACCCCCGAGATGAACCGGGCACGGGTGGCATCATCATCGAGCAGCGACGCATATCGCTTCCGCAGCGCCGGATCGGTGGCGGCCGACCCGCCGCCGATCGACACCAGCACCTTGACCTTCCGCTCATGGGCGCGGGCGATCAACGATTCCTCGCTCCGATGGAACGAGAGCGTGCCTGACTCGTCGGTCGGGTTCTCGAACGCGATGTTGATGTGCGTGAGCTTGTCGTAGTCGATTGTCTCGGTCATCGACTTTAGGTCGGCCCAGTTGGGCACGTACGCAACCATCAGCGGCCGCCCCCATGCGGGCGATCCGAGGACGATGGCGATCGCCGCCACCCCAAACGCTGCTGTGAAGTTTCGCATGGGAAGTCGCCTGCCGGGAACGGCACCCGACGCGTTTACCAGTCCGTCTCGACGTCGATCGAAGCCTTGCCACTCGTAAATGTCACGGGCACGATCAACTGGCGCATGCCGCCCGAATCGCGGACGACTGGGGCGAGTTTCGCTCCGGCGGGGCCCGCGAGCCTCACCAAAAGCTTGTCATCCACCAGCCATTCGCCGGGCCCCTTGGGCTCGATCTTCTTGCCGGCCGCTGCGAGTAGGTACCAACCCTTGGCCTCACCGCCTGCCGCAAGGCGGAACTGGCGGATCAGGCCTGTCGAACCTTGTCGGAGGTGGGGAAGCGGCTGCTCGCGGACGTCAACATCGTTCAGGGAGTAGTGGAAGATCGGGCGGTTCTGGGCGTCCAACTCATACCCGTGCCACACGCCGCCGACATTGCGTTCTTTTGGCGGGATGGCCGGCCATTCGGCGTCGGGCGTCGCCAGGAGGGCCAGCGCGGGGCCGGCCGGAAGGTTGACGATGTCGGTCCCGAGCGGGCCAGCGCCTTGCCGCCGCGCCCTTCCCACTGGCCGCCCGCGTCGAAGAATCGCCCCTCCCACGCCTTGGCGAGGCGGACGCCGTTCGCGTCAAAAGCGATGTTCAGCCGCTCGGGGAAGCCGACGAGCACGGCCCGCGAGCCGACATCGGCCATGAACGTGCGATGGATGATCGGCTCGTCGATGGGCGTCAGTTCATAGCCGTTCGTGGGCTGCAGGCCGATGGGCAGCGGGATCGATTTACCCAGGGACAGATAGTTCCAGATCGCATCGATCTGGCCGGTGATCGTCCCCTTGGCGATCTCCGGCAGAGCGACGCGCCCCTCCGGCCAGAAGGCGGGCATGCGGGTGGCGGGATTGTAGCGGGTTGGCTCGACCAGAAGGCCGTGGAACCAGCCGGGCCGCAGGCGGTCGTGGACGCTGGAGAGGTCCGGCGCGGGCATGCCCAGCGATTTGACGCCCGCCACGCCGTGACAGTTGACGCACCCCAGGCCCTTGGTCCCCACCAGGAGCCGGCCGTCGCGGGCCGCCGCTTCGGTGAAGGCGGGGTACGCGTCTTCGCCCGCCATGTCGGCGGCGGCGAACGACGCAGGCAGGCCGCCGATCACGTCCTTGCTGAACCGAGGCATCCGGGTCGCGAGGTAGGGGCGGATGTGGAGCGCGCCTTCAAAGATGATCTTACCCAGCGCGTCGGGCAGGATCTTGGCGCCGACGCCGGTCAACTTTGGCGGGATGCGACCCTCGTCGCCCATGTCGAAGTTGCCGCTCATCACGAACAGGTCGGCGCGAGGTCCGGCCGGGCCGCCGACGTCGTCACGGCGATGGCAGGCGTAACAGTTCATCGCGGCGACGGTTCTCGTGACCTGCTCTTTGACGGGCAACGCCGTCTCGAACGCCACCGCGTTTTTCTGGGCCGAGATGATCGCCGCCTTCAGCGCGGCGACCTGAGCATCAGAGAGGTTGTACTGCGGGACCGCCTTGCGAAGGGTCGTCCCCAGGCATCCGTCGGCCGCGTCAACCGAAAGCTGGGCCAGCGGCTTGGACTGTCGCGCTTGGGGAACGCCGTTGGACGTGTGGCATGCGGCGCAGCCGAGCATGCCGAACATCCGCTGCCCCATCTGCGCCTTCTGCGGATCCACCGTGAATTCACCGGTCCCCTGCGGGATCATCGGGCGGCCCTGGCTGTTGGTCAGCACTTCGGCGGGGATGACCTGCTTCTTGAGCTTCGGCCGACCAGCGGACCGACAGCTCGGATTCGCCGCCGCCCTGAAAATAAGTCACCACAATCTCGTGCGGGCCCTTGGTCAACTCGATGGAGCCGTTCCGATCGGCGGCGGGACGGACGCCGTCGTTATCAACCACCAGCTTGGAATCGATGTAGAGGCACGATCCGTCGTCGCTTCGGGTGAAGAAGTTGTAGTGGCCGTTGTTCGGGACCGTCAGTGTGCCCGCGTACTTCACCGCGAAGTTCGTCTCGCGGCGGCCGGGGATGTCGAGCGTAAAGCCGGGCAGGGATCCCTGCGACTTGGGCTTGAGGGCATCGAATGCTTCGAGCTTGGCCGTGCTGACGGCCGCCTCGTAGTAGGCGAAGTGCGTACCCGATGCCTTGACGGGCTTGAGGTTTGCCGACTGCGGGTTATTCGCCTGGTCGCGGAGCAGGTAGAGCGCGATCGCCTGGGCCTCGGCGTGACTGAGGTTGGAGGCGGGCATCCGGCCGGACGGCCGCGACTTAAGCGGGTCGAGCAGGAATGCCGTCAGCGAGTCAACAGTCTCCTTGCTCGCCAGATCGCCGAGGGGGACGGACGAGACGCCGGAGGGCGCGGCGCCTTCGGGAGCGTGGCAGGCAACACAGCCGACCGAGTGATAGAGCTTCTTCCCTTCGGCGATCAACGCTTCATTCGCGTCTTCGGTCGAAGGGGCGATGGGCCCGCCCAGGGAAACTAAATAATGGGTTAGGAACTCCACAGCGCCGGCCTTCGGGCCCGGCTCCGACGCATGGAAGAGGTCGGGCATGGTCGCCCCGGGCTTCACCGAGTGAGGGCTTAACAGATAGGCCTGGATCCACTGCGGCGTGACGCGGGCGCCGATGGCGGACAGGTCGGGGGCGCCTTTCGACTGCACATGCTGCTGCTTCTCAGCGGTGTGGCACGCGAGACAGTTCAGCTCGCCGAGAAGGACTTCCCCGAGAACGGCAGGGTCGGCCTTGCCCTCTGACTTCAGTCGTTCAAAGCCGGCGACGACAGGCGCCGCTCGATCAGCGGGGGAATTCCCTTCAACCGCGGCGGCCGGTCGCGCCGGCAACGCACCCAACATCACCGCCCACGCACAGCAAAGGCCAACCCGCCCGAGCCTGGGCCCAACGCGATGAAGCATGAAGGATCTCCGACAAAGCCAAGATGATGCCGCGAAAGCACGATTCGACTCAAGCCGCGTTAAGCTGTGACATGCTCCCCGGTTCCGATTCTGCCGAATCGTAACGACCGCACCCGCCGGTGGCCAGAAGGTTGTTGGGAAAGCCCGCGGCCGCGAGGCTACAATTGCGGGCGGGGGCGTCCTAGGATAGAGTCAGGGACGTCCCGCCTCGTTAGACTGTGGCCCTGGCTTAGAGACAACCTTAACGATTTCGGAGTGCAATCAAATGGCGATCCTGTTGAGCGAAGCAGCGGCGAAGGAGATCAAGTCGATCATCGAAGCCCAGAGCCTGCCTGCGGATAAGACCCGGCTTCGGGTCGGCGTCAAGGGCGGTGGCTGCTCCGGCTTCAGCTACATGCTCGACCTCACTGAAGAGGAACCGGGCGAGAGCGACGAGCAGATGGAGAGCAGCGGGGTCGCGATCCTGGTGGACCAGAAGAGCCTTCTGTACCTCGACGGCACCGAGATCGACTTCCGCGATGAAGTGATGCAGAAGGGGTTTGTCTTCAAGAACCCCAACGCGACCAGCAGTTGCGGCTGCGGCAGCAGCTTTCAGGCCTAAAGCCTGAGCCATCGGAGCGTTAGCGCCCTCAAGACGCTCGCTTTCGGGGTATTCTTTTCGCCAGCCTGATGCCGCCTTGCAGTGCGATGGCGGCATCAGGCTGGCGATCTTGTTTCTGCGACCCGCCCCGTTGTGGTGGGTTTCGGCCGGCTTCCGGTCCACACAATTCCGCTGAAAGGGGTAGGCGGTTCAATCACAGGTCCGTATAATTGTTGAGACGCAATCTCAATAGGATGTGGCATGCCGACAGAAACCAGCGAAATCCAGGACCTTGCCAACACGGAATACCGGTGGGGGTTCGTCACGGACATCGAAGCCGATTCCGCTCCTCCGGGGCTCAATGAAGACATCGTTCGCTTCATCAGCTTGAAGAAAAAAGAGCCGGAGTGGATGCTCGAATGGCGCCTCAAGGCGTTCCGCCATTGGCTGACGATGGAGGAGCCCAAGTGGCCTGCGGTCCACTACCCGCCGATCGACTACCAGGCCGCCAGTTACTTCTCCGCGCCCAAGCCAAAGCTGAAGAGCCTCGACGAGGTAGACCCAGAACTGCTCGACACTTACAAGAAGCTTGGCATCCCGCTCGGGGAGCAGGCGGCTCTGGCCGGCGTGGCGGTGGACGCCGTCTTCGACAGCGTCTCGGTCGCCACGACGTTCAAGTCGAAGCTTGCCGAGATGGGCATCATCTTCTGCTCCTTCGGCGAGGCCGTACAGGAGCACTCCGAACTGGTTCGCAGGTACGTCGGCTCCGTCGTCCCCTATTCCGACAACTACTTTGCCACGCTCAACAGCGCCGTTTTCACGGATGGTTCGTTCGTCTACATCCCCAAGGGCGTGCGCTGCCCGATGGAGCTGAGCACCTATTTCCGGATCAATGCGAAGAACACGGGCCAGTTCGAACGAACGCTGATCATCGCCGATGAAGGCGCCTCGGTCAGTTACCTCGAAGGCTGCACCGCGCCGATGCGGGACGAGAATCAGCTTCATGCCGCGGTGGTCGAGCTGGTCGCGATGGACGATGCGTCGATCAAGTACTCGACCGTTCAGAACTGGTATCCCGGCGACCCCAAGACCGGCCGCGGGGGGATCTACAACTTCGTCACCAAGCGCGGCGCATGTCGTGGCCGCAACTCGAAGATCTCCTGGACCCAGGTCGAGACCGGTTCGGCCATCACCTGGAAGTACCCAAGCTGCATCTTGCAGGGGGAAGGAAGCGTCGGCGAGTTCTACTCGGTCGCGCTGACGAATCATTTTCAGCAGGCCGACACGGGCACGAAGATGATCCACATCGGACGCAACACCAAGAGCACGATCGTGTCGAAAGGGATCAGCGCGGGCAAGGGGCAGAACACCTATCGCGGCCTGGTGAAGATTCTGAAGGGAGCGACCAACAGCCGCAACTACACCCAGTGCGATTCGCTCCTGCTCGGCGACCAGTGCGGCGCTCACACGACGCCGTACATCGAAGTTCGAAACACAACCAGCCGCGTCGAGCACGAAGCCAGCACCAGTAAGATCGGCGAAGACCAGCTCTTCTACTGCAAGAGCCGCGGCATCGCGCTGGAAGACGCGGTGAGCATGATCGTCAACGGCTTCTGCAAGGAAGTGTTTCGGGAGCTTCCGATGGAGTTCGCCGTCGAAGCTCAGAAGCTTCTGGGGGTCAGCCTCGAAGGAAGCGTCGGCTAGTGGGCCGATCCTGGTGTGATTGCGGGTGCGAGGCGCTGTCGTCCGAAGTGCCGTCGGTGCCGTTATCGGCTGGCTTGTGCGCCGGGTGACACCGCCGGGTGAGGGTGCCGGCGGCACTTGCTCGCGGGTCGTACCTGATAATTTCCGTGTGACGAGCGGCTGGTACTCTGGGCGAATGCGGTCACCTGCCGACTTCGGCGGCCGCCATTGGGAAGTTGAGAGAAGTCTATGCCTCTGCTTGAAATCAAGAACCTTCACGCTCGTGTCGCCGCGCCCAACGGCCGGCAGATCCTCAAAGGCGTCAACCTGACGATCAATACGGGTGAAGTTCACGCCATCATGGGGAAGAACGGTTCGGGCAAGAGCACGCTCGCCCAGGTGCTCGCCGGCCGCGAAGCGTACGAGGTGACCGAGGGCTCGGTCACATTTAAGGACCAGGACCTTCTGGAACGCTCCGCCGAGGAGCGGGCCGGGAGGGCGTTTTTCTAGCCTTCCAGTACCCGGTTGAAATCCCAGGGGTGAGCACGAGCTACTTCCTCAAGGCCGCTGTTAATGCGGTGCGCAAGCACAAGGGCCTCGCCGAGCTCGACGCGTTGGACTTCCTGAACCTGGTCAAAGAAAAAATGCGCCTTCTAAAGATGGACCCGAGCTTCATGAATCGCGCGATCAACGAAGGCTTTTCCGGTGGTGAGAAGAAGCGGAACGAGATCTTTCAGATGGCCGTTTGCGACCCGACGCTGGCGCTGATGGACGAAACGGATTCGGGCCTGGACGTCGATGCGCTGAAGACCGTCGCCGAAGGGGCCGCTTCGCTGCGGCGGGCGGACAATGCGTTCCTCGTCGTGACGCATTATGAGCGGTTGCTTCATTACATCGTTCCGGACGTCGTCCATATCATGCTGGACGGCCGGATCGTGATGACCGGCGACCGGCACTTGGCCAAGAGGGTGGACCAGAACGGCTACGATTGGGTCGAGAAGGAAGTTGCGGCGTCCGCCGCCTAAGGCGAACGGCGCGGCGGCGGGAGGTGTGGTTGATGAGAGCCCTTGAGATCGAATGTGGATCGTAAAATGACTCAAGTCGTCGAAGAACCGGGACTCCTCCTGACGAGCTTCGCCCGAAACGCCCAAGAAACGTCGCGGCCGGCCCCCCGTGGCTCGAAGCGCTGCGCAAGAACGCGCTTCAGCGGTTCAATCTCGTCGGTTTCCCAACGACGCGTCTGGAAGAGTGGCGGCATACGAGCGTTGGCGCGATCGCCCGGACGGCTTTCGCGGCGGCAAGCGGAGAAGTAACCGCTGAAGTCGCGGCCGCCGCACGGCGCTACGGGTTCGGCAGTGACGCGGCGTGCGAGCTGGTCTTCGTGGACGGCCGCTACGCATCCCAGCTTTCGTCGGTCGGCCAGCTCCCCGTCGGCGTCGAGGCCGGGAGCCTTCAGGAGGCCATCGGCGGCGACGAACCGCGCGTACGCGACGCGCTCGCACAGCACGCCGACATCGAGAAGAACCCGTTCGTCGCCCTGAATACAGGGTTCGTAAATGACGGGGCGTTTATCCGCTTCGCCCGTAACGCGATGGTGCCCGACGCGATCCATGTGCTGTTCATCTCCAGCGGATCGGCCGCGCCCACCGTCTCGCACCCCCGCATTCTCGCGGTATTCGAAGAGGGGGCGATCGGGACGATCGTCGAAAGCTACGTGGCGGCCGAGCCGGGCGCTTACCTCACCAACTCGGTCACTGAAATCATCGCCGGCGCCGATGCCCAGATCGATCATTGCAAGCTCCAGCAGGAGAGCCGCAGCGCCTTCCATATTGCGACCATGCAGGTGGCGCTGGGGCGGGGCGGGCGGTTCGTGAGCCATTCCGCCTCGATCGGATCGCGGCTGACGCGCAATGACCTCAACGTCGTCATGCAGGGAGAAGGGGCCGACGCGACGCTGAACGGCCTCGTCCTGATCGACGGCGATCAGCACGTGGACAACCACACCCTGCTCGATCATGCCGCGCCGAACTGCCCAAGCCACGAGCTGTACAAGCATGTCCTGGGCGGCAAATCGACCGGCGTCTTCAAGGGGAAGATCCTGGTCCGCCAGATCGCCCAGAAGACCGACAGCAAGCAGACCAGCAAGTCGCTGCTGCTGACGGATGAAGCGACCATGAACTCCCAGCCGGCGCTGGAGATTTACGCCGACGATGTCAAGTGCACGCACGGCTCCACCACCGGCCCGGTGGATGAAGACCAGGTTTTTTACATGCGGCAGCGCGGCGTGAGCCTTGAAGCGGCCCGCCACCTGATGACCTACGCCTTTGCGGCCGACGTCACCCGCCGCATCAAGGTTGAGCCGGTCCGGCGGCGGCTCGAAGAATACATGGCCGCCCAGCACGGTCTCCCCCAGGACCTACGGATCACCGACCTCGCGTCCCACGACGACGTCGCCGTCAACATGTGAGGGCGGCGGGGCGGTAAAGCCCGGAATGACGGTGCCGATATGACGGCGATCGCTACGCCCCAGGTTCGGTTCTCCTACGCCGACGTCGCGCCGCTCTCCGACCGCGACGGCAAGCTGTACCTGGATGCCGGCGTATTGGTTGAGAAACGGCTGAGCACCCGAGCCAACGAGATCGCCGCCGAGATCGCATTCCTGCTGAAATCGGCGTACCCCCGATCAACGGCTTTTGTATTCGTCGAGCAGCCAACCTATTGCTTTGCGGATCGGACGCACATGCGACGCCCCGACGTCGCACTCGTCTGGGCGGCCCGGATGCCGGCCGGGACGAACGATCCGGAACTTTTCATCCCGCCCGATCTGGTCGTTGAGGCCGTATCGCCGACGAACACCTTCGACCAGCAGTTGGAGCGAGTGTTCGAATACCTGGAGGCGGGCGTGCCCCTTGTTTGGGTGGTGCAGCCGGCGATTCGTCTCCTGCACGTCTACCGGCGGGACGGGTCGGTTGCGGTCTTCCGGGCGGGGGCGACGCTCAACGACGCGCTCCTTCCGGGGCTCTCACTGGAGGTCGGGAAGGTTTTCCCTCCCGTCGGCGCCGCGGCGGTCACCTGACAGAGCATGCTGAAATGACACTCGTTGCCCCCATCTCGACGCCGGTGCGGCCCAAGCCTTTCGACCCGCTGAACGTTCGGGCCGACTTTCCGATCCTCTCCACAACGGTCAACGGCAAGCCGCTGGTGTACCTCGACAACGGGGCGACGACACAAAAGCCGCGGGCGGTCATCGACGCGATCTCGCACTATTACGAACATCAGAACGCGAACATCCACCGCGGCGTTTATCAGCTAAGCCAGGTGGCGACCGAGGCGTACGAGGCCGCCCGCCGGAAGGTCGCGGCGTTCCTCAACGCGCCGGACGAACGGGCGACCCTCTTCACCCGCGGGACGACCGAAGGGATCAATCTCGTCGCCTCGTCGTGGGGGCGATCCACCTTGAAGCCCGGCGATGAAGTGATCGTCTTAGGCCTGGAGCACCACTCGAACATCGTCCCGTGGCAGCTTGCCTGCCAGGCGAGCGGGGCTCGTCTCCGCGTGATCCCGATCAACGACGCCGGGGAACTGATGCTCGATGCGTACGGGGCGCTCCTGTCCGAGCGGACGCGAATGGTCGCCGTCACCCACCTCTCCAATGCGCTGGGCACCGTGAACGACGTCCGCCGGATCGCCGACATGGCCCATGCGGCCGGCGCGTTGATATTGATCGACGGCGCGCAGTGGGTGGCCCACCACCCGACGGACGTTCAGGCCCTGGGCGCCGATTTCTACGCGTTCTCCGGCCATAAGCTTTTTGGGCCGACCGGGATCGGCGTCCTCTACGGCCGCCCGGAACTGCTTGACGCCATGCCGCCCTATCAGGGGGGCGGCGACATGATCGAATCGGTCACGTTCGAGAAGACGACCTACGCAAAGATCCCCAACAAGTTTGAGGCGGGGACGCCAGACATCGCCGGGGCGGTCGGCCTGGGCGCGGCGATCGATTATTTGCTCGGCGTCGGCTTCGAATCGTTCGCGGCCCATGAGGCGTCACTGCTCCAGTACGCGACGGAGCGGCTGTCTGCGATCCGGGGGCTGCGGGTGATCGGCACGGCCGCGAGGAAGGGGAGCGTCCTTTCATTCATCCTGGAGAGCCCGGCCGTCTCGTCGCTCGATATCGGGCTCAGGCTCGACGCCGACGGCGTCGCCGTCCGGACCGGCCACCATTGCTGCCAGCCGGTGATGGACCGTTTCCATATCCCCGCGACGGCGCGAGCCTCGTTTGCCCTCTATAACACGCGCGAAGACGTTGACCGACTGGCCGCCGGGCTCGAAAAAACAGTGGCCGGATCCCGCGCCGCGTCGGGCGGCGTCTCCCCGGCCGTTCGGCTATCCCCCGGCGAAGCCGCCTCGCCCGCGAGATCGGCCGCACCGTCGGACGAAATTGTTTACCCTGGCGCCGCCGGCGCTTCGCCCGCGGCGGCGGCCGACGCGCTGGCCGATGCGTTCGAGGTCCTGGGCGATCGCGACGCGCGGAACGAATATGTGCTGGACCTGGGGGCCAAGCTTCCGCACACGTTTGATCTTCTGAAGAAAGTGACGCCGCGGGTCCCCGGGTGCATGAGCGAGGTCTACCTTGTCGGCCGCCGATCGCCGGCGGCCGCCGAGCGGCTCGAATTCATCGCCGATGCCAATGCCGACATCGTGCGCGGGCTGATCGCCATCTTGCAGCGGATCTATTCCGGCCAGCGTGCCGCGGACGTGCTTGCCTTCGATATCGAGAGGTTCTTCCACCGGATCGGGCTCGACCAGTTCATCACGTCCCAGCGCCGCAACGGGCTGGCCGGGATGATCCAGCGAATCAAGGCGGCCGCTATGGCGATCGCGGCCTCACCCGATCCGACGGATGCCTCGCAGCGCGAGGCTCCCGTCTAGCCTCCGCGGCCTGTTAGAGCAATGCGTATTGCCACAGATGAAGGCAGGATGAACACTGATAAGAGTAGGCGTACGGATGAAGGTCGAGGATGAACGGGAGCGGGGGATACCGACTCTTTCATCCTTCACCTTCCTCCTCCTCTTATCTGTGTCCATCTTGTCCCCATGATGGCCATTCCTCTTTTTTCGCGCCCCCGATAAGGACTCACCCATGGACCTGCATCCGAGCGGCCGACACCATATTCCCTCCAAGCGGAGCCTCACGGTCCTGCCCAGTTCGGGAAAGCTCGACGCATGGCGCCGGGAGATCGAAGCCGAAGCGGGCGGGAGCGGCGACGCCGCGCCGGTTAACACGGCGGCGGCCGCCGATCCAACGCCACCGATCCCGACCTCCGTGGGCGCCGAGGGCCCCTCGCCGGCCATCCAGAAGAAGCTGCTCGAGGGAAAGGTGATCGGCGCGCTCCAGAAGATCTTCGACCCGGAAATCCCGGTGAACATCTACGAGCTGGGGCTGATCTACGCGATCGAAATCGGCGACGACCGGTCAGTCAAGGTGCGGATGACGCTGACCGCGCCCGCCTGCCCGGTCGCCGGGTCGCTCCCGGGGGAAGTCGAGAAGCAGATCGAAAATATCCCGGAGGTAACCAGCGCCGATGTGGAGCTGGTCTGGGACCCGCCGTGGAGCCGCGACCGCATGTCCGAAGCGGCGATGCTTCAGCTCGGCCTGTTCTAACCCATCAGGAGGCCCGGGCCAGGCGCGCATCATCGCGGGCGGCGGATCTCTTTAACACGGTGGAAGAGGCCGCTAATTGTGATTGTTGGTCGTCGATTGCTCGTAGTACGGCGTGCCGTCCGAGTTCTGCCGCCATCCGCCGTTCGTGCCGGGGATCGGATACCAGGGTCGATCCGAAGGCGATGACGGAACCGATGGCGCGTTGATCCGCTGCGGCGGAGTATACGGCGCAGGGGGCATGTACGGCGGGGGAGGTATGTAAGGCGGGGAGGGGACGAGCTTTCGCATCACAGAGGGGGAAGTAAAGCTGGGGGCCGTCACCCCATTTGGCTGCGCCGGGTCGGTCATCAAGGGACGCGATTGGACATCGGCATTCAGCTTTCGACGAATCTCATCCCAGTTCACGGGGGGATAGCTGGTGGGCTCACTCTCGGTCGCGGTCGCCGGTGAATTCTCCTCCGAGATCGAGTGGCTCCTGGTCACGCCCACGAACGCCGCGACCGCTCCCGCAAGGACGATCAACAAAACGAACGCGATCCCCGCGGCGCCACTTTTTTGCTTGCGCACCGGCGGGCGGGCCGCCGTCCCCCGCGCCGCCGTCACCCGCGCCGGCGCGGCGGGTTGATGAAACGCCGCTTCCGCGCGCCCGGTCGCGCCGGCCGCCGCGCCAAAGCCCGCCAACGCCGCAGAGGGTGAGAGCCCAGCACGGGCGGCGGCGTTGCGCCAGGTCGCCGGGATCGGCGGGGGAGCGGTGGGGGACAACCCGAGCCCCAGCCCACAGCGGCGGCAGAACCGGCGCGGGGGTCGGCATGCTTGGAACATCGCGGGCAGGTGTTCATGGTGGCCACCTCCGAGTCGCCGGCCGGGACGGCGAACCATCGCCGGCCGCGTCATGGGGCCCTTCGACCTAACACACGGACAAACCCCACCCCGCCTCGTTAGCACCGAAGGCCGATAACCAGGCCGGCTTGGATCATACCATCCCAGCCGCACCGGATCGAACCGCTTAAAAGGGTCAGAAGGTATTTCCCGGTTCCCCGGCAATCCTTTGACAGAATCAGCTAAGTCGCCTCGGCATCAGACCGATGGTATCGGCAAGGAGATCATCATGAAAAACGCATTTTGCAAACTCATCCGTGACGAGAACGGTGGCGAAGTCCTCGAATACGCACTCATCGCCGGCCTGATCATCGTCGCGGCGATCGCGTCGATCAGCACCGTCGGCACAAAGGTGCTCGCCCGGTGGACCTCGCTCAACGCTTCGATCTGACCCGGCGTCGCTTGCGGCCGCGGGATCGTCGGCCCGGCATGCCCGGGCGGAGCATCTCTTTCGTAAGCGTCACGGGCATCCGGAGCCTCTCGGCTATAGCGGCTCGAAAGCCGCTTCCGGCGGGTTTCTTGGCACACGCCTCAAAAGTCCGTAGGTCGTGTGACCGATGGAAGGGGCAAGGAGATCATCATGAAGAACGCTTTTTCTGAACTCGTTCGCGACGAAAACGGCGGCGAAGTGCTCGAATACGCACTGATCGCTGGCCTGATCATCGTTGCGGCCATCGCGTCGATCAGCACCGTCGGCACGAAAGTGCTCGCGCGCTGGACCTCGCTCAACGCTTCGATCTAAACGGATCCCGAGCCGCATCCTGGCGATGCGCGGCCGGCCCCCCCTCGAGATCAACGAGCCGGCCGCCATACGTGATCGCCCGGCGCGCCGATCACTGGCGCGCCGATCACTGGCGCGCCAACCACTGGCGCAGTGGCGACTGGTTGCCCGGTGGCCACCGTGGCCATCAAATGCGCCGGCGTCGGCCGCCCGGTCGCGGAGACCCTGTCATGGCTACTGCTACCCGCGGGCAGCGTGTGTTCGCCAGCGGTACACCCGAACCGCCGCGGGCCATTTGCCGTGGCAGCTCATTCCGGCGCGGCGCCATGGCTCATCGTGCGGGGCGAGCCCGAGCTTCGTCGGGCTTCAGCCTGATCGAAGTGGTGATTGTCGTGATCCTGATCGGGATTATCGCCGCGATCGCCATCCCCAGGCTCAGCCGCGGGAGCGCGGCGGCCGCCGATTCGGCCGTCGCACAGAACCTCCAAACCTTGCGCGGCGCGCTCGACGCGTTTCAGGCCGAGCACAACGGCGTCTTCCCGGCGGCGAATGCTTCGCCAACGGTCGCCGACCTGCTCCTCAAGTACAGCGACGCCGATGCCGCGACCGTCTCCCCGACGGCCGACCCAACCCACGGCGTTATTTACGGGCCGTACCTGCGCCCGTCCCGCCTCTGCCTGTTGGCGACCCCTCCGTGAAGGGGTCAACCCGGATCGGGCTCTCGGCCGGGCCGGGGATCGGCTGGGTCTACGACCCGTCCACCGGCACCATCTCCGCCAACGCCGGCGGCCTGGTCGATACGACGGGAAAGCTGTTCAGCGCTTACTGACCCGCCACACCCGCCTACCGCGGCGACGCGGCCCGGCCTTTTCTACACCTTGGCACGGCGCGCCCACCGGAGCTTGGCCGATCGCGACCGCGGGTTCTCCCGCTGCTCCGCCAGGTCAGCCACCGCCGGCTCATCGCTCACCTCACGATAGACCTCCCCTCGCACGGCATCGCGGAAGGCCCGCTTCACCCGCCGATCCTCTCCACTGTGAAAGCTGATGATCGCGGCAACGCCGCCCGGGGCGAGGCACTCGGGCAGGACATCCAGCAGCCGCTCCAGGTTCGCCATCTCCCGGTTGACCAGGATGCGCAATGCCTGAAACGTTCGGGCCGCCGGATGAAGCTTGGCCCCGGCGGCGCGCTTCAGCGTGAAATCTCTCGCCTCACAGACCAGCGCCATCAGCGATTCGGTCGTCGCGATCGGCTCCGCCTCACGTCGTTGAACGACCAGCGCTGCTATCTTGTCCGCGTCATCCTCATCGCCAAGGTCGCGCAAGGCGGCCGCGAGCTCGCGCTCCCCCATCGTGTTGACCAGGTGCGACGCAGGCTTACCGCGTGTCGGGTCCATCCGCATGTCAAGCGGCCCGGGCCGGCGATAGGAGAACCCGCGCCCGGGTCGTCGATCTGCGGGCTGCTGACGCCCAAGTCGGCCAGGATCGCTTCCACACGAGGGATGCCCACGGCCGCCAGGACCGAGGGCAAGCCGGCGAAGTTGGTGTTGACCAGATGAAACTCGCCCCCGATCGCCGCCAGGCGCGGCCGGGCGATCTCCAGGTTCGCGGGGTCCAGGTCGATCGCGATCAGCCGGCCGCCGGGCGACACGCGGCGCAGCAACTCCACCGAGTGGCCGCCGAGCCCCAGGGTGCAGTCCACGACGGTCATGCCAGGTCGCGGCCGCAGCGCCTCCAACACAGGTTTCATCAATACGGGGACGTGTCGAAGCTCGGGTGCATCCATTCTGCCCTGATTCTACCCGCGAGGCAGGCCAGGAGTCCCCTTTGACCGGCTCCCGGGCCCGTCGCACCCCCAGGCACCCGCTCTCAACGCTCGGAAGCTGCTGGGGTAACACCCACGACCGGCCGCTCCTCGCGCCGGCGACCCGCAGCAACCCTGGACCGAGGGAACCATCGCCGTGAAAGCTTTACTGAACGCCTGGTCTGTTTTGCCGAAGCGTCGGATGGCGGCCGCCACGTTGGTCGCGACGCTGGCATCGATCGCACAACCCGTGGCGGCGGCGAAGAAGCCGGCGCCGACGACCGTTGAGGGCCTTTTCGTCAAGGTAGACGGGGATTCGATCGTGGTCGCCGAGATCGACGAGAAGCATTTTACAGAGACGATCGTTCCGACGGACGCTAAGACAACCTTCATGATTGACGGGTCGCCCGCAAAGCCGGCCGACCTGAAGCCCGGCGAGCGGGTGATCATCACTCCGCCGAGCGGCAAAGCGACCCAGGTGGAGGTCAAGGCTCCGAAGGTGGTCAAGATCGCGGAGGCGGGGCTGGTTGAAGGCCAGTTCGTCAAAGTTGAAAAGGAGACGCTCTTCGTCCGGACGATCCGCGGGGCCGAGGTGGTGGACGCCAAGGCGGTGGTCGTGGCGGGGATGGTGGTCACGATCGACGGAAAGCCGGGGAAGCTGGAAGACCTGAAGCAGGGCGAGGCGCTGGTGCTCGTCAACTTTGACGGGCACATTAAGCGCCTGTCGGCGCGGACCGCCGAAGCCGTCGCGAAATAGGGTGGATGATCGCAGCGCGGGATGCCGGTTGATGCGATGGGCTGTGGGTGGCGGTCGAGGCTTGGCCCGCGCGGTCGAGGCCCGGCCCGCAAAGTCGGGGCGGCGCGTCAGGCTCTTACTGGCGGCGCGTCAGGCTCTTACTATGGGGCGGGTTTGATGACTTGCTCGATGGCGACGAGCAGGTCCTGAAGCACCACCGGCTTGACGATGTGCCGCGTGAAGCCGGCATCTTTTGAGCTTTGGACGAAGTGGTCTTCGCCATAGCCGGTGAGGGCGATCCCAGGGATTTGCCGAAGCGCCCGGATGTCTTGCATGAGCTCGATGCCCGTGCGGTCCGGAAGGCCGATGTCGCTCACGAGCAGGTCGCAGTGCTCCGAAGTCGCCGTGGCGAGCGCCTCTTCAGCGGACGACGCGGTGAGGACGTCGTACCCATTCATCCGCAACAGCTTGGATAGAAGGCGCAACGTGTCGCCGTGGTCGTCTACCAACAAGATCCGTCCGATTGGCATTACCACTACTCCTGACCACTAGATAGGAATCGCGAAGCGCTGCGACAGTTTACTCTCGAAGCGGCCGCTGGTCACGTTTTTGACACCGATCCCGCTCCCGCGCTCCCGCGTTTGTTCATCAAGCCCAAAACCTGTGCTGATACGGGCTCGATCGTTCCGACGGCTTCATGTCGAAAGATCGTCGCCGCCGCGCCGCCTCCCTTTCCGTTTGTCGGCGTTGGCTGCCAAGGTCTTGCCTCGCCACCGCTTAACGCATCCTCAAGCCGCGGTTGTTCCGTCGTTCCCTCTCCGTGACCCAGACCGCGAGGGGCGATCCGGATACGCGACACGGCGGCCGGTGAGGCCAGCCGCCGTGTCATGCAAACTCCTTTTCGCGCCTGGCGCTGATGGCCGAGCGCCTAAACCTGCGGCAGCTCGAAGCCCTTGCGGCGTTCGCGCGTCCGCCAGCCGTTGGCTTCGGCATCGCCGGGGAATTCCCACTTCTGGGCGTCCCATTTCAGGACGCGACGATTCCAGTAAGCGAGGTTCACCAGGTGGCAGGCCGTCACGCTGCGGGCGCCGATCTCCACGTCGCAGTTGGGGCGCTGGCGGGAGGCGATGCAGTCGGTCCAGATGTCCCGGTGGTCGGGCATCTTGAAGTGCTTCGTGTCGTCATCGGTCAGCGGCTTTTCGAGGATCGAGACGGGGTCGCCGATGATCATCGAGCGGCTGACGAAGATCTTCCCCTTGTCGCCGATGAAGAGGATCCCGTTGGTCTCCTTCGACATCTTCATCTTGCCGCCGTTCTTGGCGTCGGGGACTTCGCCCTCGTAGACGGTGTTGACGTGGGTCACGGTGATCTCGTCGCCGACCGGCGAGCCGCGATAGATCAGTTTCGCGCCGAACTTGTCGTCTTCCTTTTCCGGCGGATGGGCTTCCGCCGGGCCGCTCTGATCCATGCCCAGCGCCCACTGGGTGATGTCAAAGTGGTGGGCGCCCCAGTCGGTGATGTAGCCGCCGGAATATTCGCGGTAGTCGCGCCAGCCGGGGTTGAAGGGATACTTGCCGGTATCGGTTTCCTTGCGGCAGAGCACGTCATTATAGCCGCGCTGCGGGGCCTGGCCGAGCCACATGTCCCAGTTGATGCCTTCCGGCGTCGCTTCGGTGGGGAGGTCGCACGGCTTGCTCGTGATGCCGATGCCGACGTTGACCGCCGTCACCTTGCCGATTCGCCCGTCACGGATCAATTCGACCGCGCGGCGGAATGGGCCGCTGGAGCGCTGCTGGCTGCCGGTCTGGAAGACCCGGTCGTACTTCCGAACGCCGTCGAGAAGCGACTTGGCTTCGCCGATGGTGAGCGTCAGAGGCTTTTCACAGTAGATGTCCTTGCCGGCCTGAGCCGCGGCGAGAGCGACGGCCGCGTGCCAATGGTCGGGCGTGCCGATCACCACCGCGTCGATGTCTTTGCGGGCGAGCAGTTCGTGGAAGTCGCCGTAGGCGTCGCACCCCTTGTAATCCTTGCGCTCGAGCTGGGCGTATTTCTTGTCGGCCGTCTCCTTGGCCCGATTCAGGCGGCCGCCATGGACGTCGGAGACCGCGATGACCTGCACGTCCGTGCGGCCGAGGAAGTGGTTCAGGTGGCCGCTCGCCTGCTTGCCAATCCCGATGAAACCGATCCCCAAACGGCTGTTCGGAGCGGTCTTCCCATCAGCACCGAAGACCGAAGAGGGGACGATGGTCGGGAACGACAGGGCTGCGCCGGCGAGGGCGGTGTTTCGGATGAAGTCGCGACGGCTGGGCGATTGAGCGGCTCGAGGTTGGCGGGATGCCATGGCAGGTTCTCCTGGGGAAGCGAGGGTTGAGAGCGCCGGGCCGGTCTCGGCAGGCACGGCACGGTCGTTGTTGAAGGCCAGTATAGCGGCAACGCGGGGCGGCCGCACGAGCAGGCCGCTGTCCCTTCTACCCATGGCGGGGAGGGGGCGTTTTCTCGGTCTTGAGAATAATGCCGCGCTTGATGAAGACGTCGTAAGCCTGCGGCTCAACCGGGGCGGAGGGGTTCGTCGTTTCAACCGGTCGCATTCGGACGACCGCATGGACGCGCCAGCAGGCGTCTTCCTTGGGGCTAAGCACGCTGCCGACCGGCAGTTCCGCCTCCACCGGGGGAGAAACGTCATAAACGGCATCGGCGGGGTCCGTGACGCCGCGGTTCAGGAAGGTCCGCGTCAGGACCTGATAATTGTCCGGGAAGGGGCCGCGGTCCTTCAGGCGGGCTCGCTGCGCCGGGGTGATTGAATCATCTTTGCAGCCGACTAGAAGCAGGGCCATTCCGGTGACGAGGATTGGGACGATCCCTCGGACGGGGCGGAGACGCGCTGTGGCAGGCACACTCCGTGTGCCGTCCGCCGCTCGGTCGAAGGCCGCTGTGGGCACTGGCACAGTGCGGTCCGTGGTTTGGCAGGCAGGAGCGGACGGCACACGGAGTGTGCCTGCTACAAGGCTCGCGATTCGTTCTTGAGTCATTCAGCGCCCCGACGAAGGTTTCACCGCCGACCTGCGCAGTACGGGCGTCACTTGGCCGGCGCCGTCGCCGGCGGAGTCACCGGAGGCGTGAGGGCCTTAATACGAATATTGCGAAAATCGAACTGCCCGCCGCCGGGGACTTCCACCTGCAAGCCGATGTAGCCCGTCTGCGGAACGATGTCGTCCACGCTCCAGGCCTTCTGCCCGTTGATCTCCAGGTCGGCGTGGGCGCCAATGCAGGTAAAGCGGAAGTGGTTCCACTCGCCCGCCTTGATCAGCCCCTTGCTGCGGGCGGTCTTGTGGGCGACGACGTTCCCCTCGTCGCCCTGCTTGAGGTTGATCTGGTACCGGTCCGGCCAGTGATTCTTCGGCCGCGGAAGGTCGCTGCGGAAATAGATGCCCGAATCGTACTTGTCCGCCGTGCGCGCCTTCCAGTCGATCTCAAGAATGAAATCGCCGTAGATCTTGTCCGATCGGACAAAGCCGTTCCCGTCGAGGATCGCCAGGTTCCCCTCCTCGACAGCGGCCTTGCACTCCGTCACCACCCAGCCATCGAGCGTCTTGCCATCGAAGAGCGAGACGAACCCTTCCTCCGCCTTTTCCTTGGAAGGCTGGGCGGCCGGCGCGTCGGCGGCCCGGGCGGCCCCACGGGGTGCGAAAGCTATCAGGGCAATTGCGGACCAAAGTAGCGCGTGGGTAAAGCGAGACATTGGATGAGGCTCCGAGAGACAGGGGGTTCGTCTTCCGCAGGAGACAAGCTTAACGGCGAGCGGCCCGACGCGCCAACCGCGTCGGGCCACTCGAAAGCCTGGTCGTCAGCAGCGCTAAAATAGCTGTGCATGAAGCATGCACAATGATTTTACAGCGAAAGCTGAAACTGGGCCCGGAAGACGACTTCATCTTTCTTGTTCGGGCTGGCGAGGAAATCGCCCCCGGTGAAGGCCGGGGACCCTTCCGGCAGGTAGGTCACGTCGAGCGTAAGCTTGGCCCGATTCCCCAGCTCGCCGTCGTGGCCGAAGAAGTAGTTCACGCCCCCCGCGATCTCGTGGAAGGTGTCCGCGCCGCCCACCTTGTCATTCGAATCGAGCTTGGTGATCGAGTACCGCACGATCGGCTGCACCGATCGGGTCAGGAAGTACCCGGCCTCGGCCTGGGCGCCCCAGTCGGTGCGGCTGGAGGGGCCGGTCTGGTTGCGGAAGTCGTAATAATCCCCATACCCCGCGACGAACAGGACGAAGTTGTGAAGCAACTGGTACTGCGCGTCGGCCGTGAAATGCACGATGTTCTGGTGGTCCGCCTGCGTGAAATCGGCGCCGCCGCCGACGACCAGCAGATCCTCCCGGCCCCAGACGCCGGTGAAGTCGTCCCCGTCACCCCAGCGGCCGAAGACCTTGTAATCCACGCGCCCGGCGACGCCGAAATCAGTCGCGACGTTCTTCGTCGTCACCACGCCGGTCGGGCTGGTGCTCGTCACCGGCTGAACGTCATTGAAACTGGTGTTCGACCGCTTGATGCCGTCATGCACCAACAGGTCGGCGTGGAAAGGAGAGCTGTTCCCTGTCAGCAGAAAATCGACCCCCTGCGTCTCGGAGCCGATGGCGTTGCCGCCAATCTGGGCGTTCACCAGCGACCGCTCGGAGAAGAGCTGGGCCCGATCGGGCGTCGTCTCTTCCTTGAAGACCACGTTCTTGAACTGCCCGGCCCGAACGGCGAGATCGCCACCGGCCAGCACATCGTGCGCAAAGACGTATTGCCCCCACCCGTATTGCAAAGCGACCGACGAGTTATTGCTCGCGCCCTGCCATAGGAATCGGTAGCTAAGGTCGGGGTCGAACGCAGTCCCGTAGAAGCCGAACTTGGCTCGGCGGACCTCAAAGCCCTGGTTCGTGCTGGATGACCCCGCCTTCGAATCATCCCGCCAGTCAACGACGCCGCGGAACTGGAACAGCAGATCGGGGTAGAGGGAAAATCGACCGTCATCGCTTCGGATGAAGAACCCTTTGTCCAGGTCATGCCCGGATTGCCCCCCCGGCGGGAAGTTCATCGTGTGGCGGCCGACGTCGCGACGGATCTCCGCGACCGTGGCGTCAACGTCCCGACTGTCCACCCGGTCCAACGCCGAGGGCTGTGTCGCGGGCTGCGCCTGCGCCGCACGAAGCTGGTGAACTTCGGCGCGAAGGGCTTCGACCTCTCTGGCCAGTTCTTCATTGGTCGGGGCCGGCGCAGCTGGGCTCGGCGGGGCGGCCGCCATCGACGCCACGCCCGCGTCGATGCTTGTCACGACGACGACGCCGAACGCAATTCGACGAACTGAATCCCAAGCGCGGAACGGCCGCGCGAAATGGTGACGCACAGAGACCTCCTTCAGGTCAAGAAAAGGGTTTGGAACCGGTGAAACGAGAGGACGATCGCCCCGAGAGCGGAGACGGCAGCCCTCATCCGCCGGCCACACGCGGCCGGCTCGACGAACCTCTGAGGCCGCCAGTCCCCGTCAACAGCGGTGGGTGCCGCAAGGGGGAAGCTGGGGCCGGCATCGGCGTGAGCGAACGATGGATGGGAGACGGCTCATTGGGGAAGGATCGTAATCGAACGCGACCGCGAAGTCCACATTTGCCATCAAAATAGATAGATTTTGTATGCAATATCGTAAGATATGTAAAAAAATAAACTTATGTTTCATCGACGTGCGATTCAGTTCCGACGGAGGTGACGCATCGGGTCCGGTCAGAATAGTGGCGAGCTGATGTACTGAGCCGGATTGGCTGTTGCGACTATCGACGTGACGACGTGATACTGCCCCGGTGATCGCGTTATCCGAGTCGAGCCCACCTTCTTCCCCCGAGGCCGCCCCCGCAAACGGGACCGCGTCGGCGGCCCCGCCGACGCTTCGCAAGCTCTTTGACTCCACGACCGATCGACAGAGCCTCTGCTTCCTCACCGTCATGACGTGGATCGCCGTGTGCGACGGAGAAGTGACCGAGTGCGAGTATGAGCTTCTCCGCGCCGTGGCGGCCGCCTCGCTCGGGGGGCCTGATCTGCTCGCCGTCGTTGACGTCGCCCGCCATGCCCGCCTCGAGGACCTCGACCTCGCCTGCCGTTACCTCTCCACCCATACCGATCGCGGCACCGCCCGGCTCTTGCTCGAGTTGGCGATCAGTATGGCCGTACAGGATCGGGAAATGAGCGTCGGTCAGAATCACGTGTTGCAGTTCTTAGCCGACCTGCTGGGCGTGCGGCCGCGCACGTTCGCAAGGCTCTTCCGTCACGTGACCCACCAGCCCTTCCCCCTTGCGGGCGACCCCGGCTCGCCGCTCTGGTGGCAGCGTCGCGAGGCGGGTGAGCCGGCGCAGGAAGCGCCCGACGACTGGGAAGCCGACGGGGCGACGCCCGCGCGGCGGCCTGCCAGGGCGGCCGCCGGCGCACCCGGGGGCCGGGCGACCGCCGAGCCGGACGAGGATGACGACGCTCCGATGAGCCGCCCCCAGGCCCTTCGACTGTTGGGGCTGGGCCGCAACCCCTCGACCGACGAGGTGCATAATGCGTATCGCAAACTCGCAAAGACGCGTCACCCCGATCGCTTCGTCAAGCTCGGCCCCGTCGCGATGGCGGCCGCGACGGACGCATTCGAGCGATTGCGACAGGCATACGAAGTGGCCTCTATCCCGGCGCCCTTCCCCCGCAAGCCCCGCCTTCCGGCCTCCGGCGGCGGCCCATCACACTCAACGGGGTGGCCGGTGAAAGATCTTTACAAGCGGCTCGGCGCTGAGAAGGCCGCGGACGAGAGCGCGCTGCGCCAGGCGATCGGAGGCGCTGCCGCCCACGAGTCGCGCGACCGGCGAGGCGGCCGAGTTTGTCCTGCTCGACCCGCGTCGCCGCGCCGTCTATGACCGCAACCGCCAGACGCTAGTCACCATCGGCCAGCTTCGCGGACGGCTTGCGCTGAACTCCCGCCCTTTCTGGCGCCGAGGCGACTTCAGGGATTTCTCTTACGTCTTCGGCCCGACGCCCGACCGCCGGGTCGCCTTCCCCGGCATGGCGACGTTCACCCGCTTCCGCCGCGCCGTCGGCCGCCCCCAGATCGACCCCGTGGCGGCCGCGTTGGTCTCGGGGCCGCATCGGCCCGAGCCGCGCGAACGGCCCGACCGTCGGCTGATCTGGCTCAGTGCCATCGCGGCGGCGGTCCTCTTTGCGATCCTCTTCTTAGCCCGCGCAATGGGCTATCTGTAGAGGCCGCACAGCAGTCAACGGCCCCTTCGGCCGCACCGAGAGTGCGGGCGTGTTGGGCCTACTTCTTGGGGCTCAGGTAAATCAGGTGCCCCGTCCCGAGCAGCTTCCCCTTCAGCTCGACCGGCTTTCCATCGACCGTGACCTGATGGGAATCCGAATCGATGACGACGAGCGTTCCCTTCTTGATCTCCGCCGAATAGAGGATCGAGTTGTCCCACGGATCGGTCACGAAGACGGTCCCATCCTGATCGGCCGCGTACTCAACATGCTTGCCGTGCCCGGGCTTCCCGCCGTCCTTGTAAACCGCATCCGTCGGCATCGCTTTCGGACGGTCTGAAACACAGCCTCCTACCACGCAACACAAAAAAGACAGGACGCTGACGATTCGGCAATTTCGCTTGAACATGAGTCCTCTCGCCTTCTTAAGTATGGAATGGATCTCGTTCGACCGATTCTCGATGATCGCTCCTACCCGAGCCGATCGAACGCCTGCATGATGGACGCGCGGGTCGGGCCGTCGCCGGCGCACGCCTCATCCTCTTTGACAATTCCCTGGAACGTCGAAAGCACGTACGCGACATCGTCTCGGCCGAGCTGGTAAAGATGAAAGTACGCCGCGTCCAGTTCGGACCGCAGCCGCAACCGCTCGTCATCTTTCCATTTCCACACAACCGGTGAGAAGCCCGCCGCTTTGGCCAGCGGGCTCATGTCGTTCGCGGTACAGGTGAGCTTCAGTGCTCGCTCCACCACCCAGTCCTCGAGTGTGACGCCCTTGGCCCACCGGCACTCGTCGTCGTAGACATCAGGAGGGAGCGTCGGAAGCTGTTCGACGATGAAAAAGTTGAGGTGGAGGCCGCCGACCTTCTGCCGAGCGACAAAGTCGTACGGGATCGAGTTCAGGTTTGCGAGAAGGCACATCTGCCGCCTGATCGAGGGCGCGGGGGTCGATGGGGTTTCGCCGAAGAGAATGACTGGCGCCGAGTTCATCAGTCCGACTCTCGGCACCATCGCGGCGATCATCGTCCGTTGGTTGGTGGCGCTGGTCACGTCCTTGTAGGCGAGAACCGCGGGCCGATCACCGATCGATCCGGCAACAACCGCTTCGGGCACCCAGTATCTCGGCTGGGCCGCGAATTCGGGGTTCTGGCGCTCGACAAGGCTCGATTCTTCCGGCTGCCCCTGTCGCATCCAATTCCCCGCCTCGATCCGTACCCCCGCCGCCCGGTGGTCATACGCCTGGAGCATCTTCGCCTCATAGAGCGGCAGATAGACCTCGTCACCGCCCACCCAACGATTGCCGTCCAAGGCCATTCCCCTTGCATGCAAAGCAGCGCCCGTGAGGAATGACTCGGCGTCGTTTGTCTGATCGAACATCCTTCGAAACGTGACGCCCCACGCGTTCCCTCCCGCCTGGCGGCCCCAATCAATGAGAATTGGCAAGTTCCGATAGATGCGCTTCGTCAGCTCCGCGTCGCGCCGCGTTCGAAAAATGGGGCACGTCCGGCTGTTTGGATTAAGGAGCTTCAGGTCCTTCGGCGAGAGCTTGATCTTGCGGTGCGGGGCCGTAAGGTCGTCAATCGAATGGGCAAAGAATACAAATTCGGCCGCGGTCTGAGGCGAATCTTTGCCTGTCATTAGGAGAATGCTGAATTTGAACCTCCCATCGACATCCGCGAAGACTAACTTCTTGTTCTCGAAGTCATAGAGCGCGGAAAGCGTGCGGGTCTCCATCAAATCCGAGAAGAACGCCCGCGTGGTGCTGTCCGTCGCGATGCCGCTTGGCACCAGCAGTCCGACGCGCCCGGTGGGCGAAACCAGTTGTCGAGAGAGCTCGGCGAAGAGCATGTACGTATTGATGTCGCCGCGCCCGGTGAGGGGGAAGTTCGCGGCCGCGGAACGCACGTACGCGAGCGTCCGATCAGCGCTGAGCTGCGCGGCGGCGTAGTGCTCCCACAATGAAGGGATCGCCGATTCAATGGCGGCGATGAGGGTTCGCCGATCCGCCGCGCTCACAGACGACGCGATCTCCGGTGCCGCGATCGCGAAGAACTCACGCTCCTGAATCTTCATCCGCTCCCACGGGGGGTTCCCGACGACCACGTCGAAACCTCCGGAGGCAAACACAGCCGGGAAGCGCTCCTCCCACACGAACGCCTTGGCGTGGACCGCGGGGTCCCGGATGAGACTGTTCCCTTGCACGACGTTCCTGGAAAGGTCATTGAGGGCGCGGACCCTTTCGAGCCGACCGAATCCAGAGCGCGAGCTGTGTGATTTCGACGGATTCGGCCGAAAGATCGACCCCGTACAGGTTGTCCGAGAGGATGAAGTCCGGATAGGCATTCGACAGGTTCAGGGCTTCCTGGAGGTGACCCTCGATGCGCAGGAGTCGAGCGATATCCTCGTAGGCATCCTGGAATCGCTCGTAGGCGGCGATGAGGAACGCGCCTGAGCCGCACGCGGGGTCCACGACCTTCAGCATCCGCAGCGCCGCGACCCGCGCTCGAACGTCCGGGACGCTTTCGACGCGCTCGACAATCAGCCTTCCAAGCGTCTCTTCGACGATCAATCGCGTGAAGCGGGGCGGTGTATAGTAGATGCCGAATCGCTTGCGCTCTGCGCTCTTGGGCATCCGTCCGATGGATTGTTCGGCTTGCTTGCCGAACATCCCCACGGATCGAAGCTTTTCCAGCTCCGTAATCGACCGCTCGAACAGGTGGCCCAACACGTCAACGCTGATTTCGCCCTCTTCGCGGAAGTCATAAGCGCCGATATTCTTGAACACGTCCGTCCAGCGGTCGTCAAGATCGAGGTTGTCGATCGCCTCGTTATCTCCCTCGCTGCTGAACAGGCCGCCGTTGTAACCCTCTTGAAGGTCGAGGGACGGGTGCCCCTTGTCGATCGCGTGGAACGCGTCAATGAAGTTGCGCCATCGCGGGTTCGTGGCGTGCGCCAGCGGGGGGACGTTCTTCCAAGTGCTCTCGATGAGCTTCTCCGGCAGCAGGCCTCGGTCTTCGCAGAAAGCCATAAAGATGACACGGTCGAGGAGGCACTGGGCGGACCGGATCGCTCGGTCCTGAGTCATGCCCTTCACGTCCATCAGGTGCCCGATCAGCGCCTGCCGTTGTTCCGCGTAATACGCGTAGAGCTTGTCCCCCACCTCACGCTGCTGATTCTGCGTCCGATCGAGGAGCTTCTTCGCCCTCGGCTCGGTCTTGGTCCGCCCGTTCCCAAGCAAGCCGTTGCGTTCAAAGATGTAATAAAACTGCTTTACGCGGACCGGGTCCCGGAAATCCCGGACCGTGAACTCGTCGTAGTGTCGTTGGGGGTGAGCTTTGTGATAGAGCCGGATGCTGATGTAGTTGCTGACGATCCCCCACGGCGTCTCGGGGAGCTGGTTCAGATAGTCCCAGCATTGCTGGACAGGCGTGCGACCATTGAACTTGTCGTGATCGAGGTCCGCGTCCGCCCCCTTCAGCTCAATGATGACGGTGGGGGCCACGTTCTGACCCGAAACAAAAAGACCGAGAGCCCCGTCGGCGATCCCCGCGCCCGGGACGGTCGGGTTTTTTTCGCGATGGTAATTGCCAGGGGATTCGGTGATGGACCTGTACCCCAGCGCCTCGCCAAATATCGTCTGGAGGAATTCGGCGTCGAGGGACGTCTCCTTCTGTTGGAGGTGGCCCTTCTCGGCCGCATCAGCCCAGCGGGACAAGACCGCGCTGATGCGCTCCAGTTCGAGCGGTTCGACCAGGAATCGCTCCGCTTCCTCCGCCAGGTATTTCGGGAGAAACAGGCGCGGGTGTCGTCGCGGGTCGATGCTCTGAAAAAGCGACCCCCCACCGGCGCCCCTTTCACGTCGTACCATGAATCGGTCCCTTGCTTTCCTGACGCGTGCGAATCGTCTGATCGTCACGCCCGTCGCGTGCCACGAAGTCGCTCACCCCATATGCTTGATCATCTCCGAGGCGAACTCGCCGCACTTGATCTTGGTGGCCCCCTCCATCTGGCGGGCGAAATCGTAGGTGACGGTCTTTGCGCCGATGGCGGCCTCCAGGCCGGCGTTGATCAGGTCCGCGACCTCCTGCCAGCCGAGGTATTCGAACATCATGACGCCGGACAGGATCACGCTGCCGGGGTTGACGACGTCCTGGTCGGCGTACTTGGGGGCCGTGCCGTGCGTCGCTTCGAATACGGCGTGGCCGGTCACGTAGTTGATGTTGCCGCCGGGGGCGATGCCGATGCCGCCCACCTGGGCCGCCAGGGCATCGGAGAGGTAATCGCCGTTGAGGTTCAGCGTCGCGATCACATCAAATTCCTCCGGGCGGGTGAGGACCTGCTGAAGCGTGATGTCGGCGATAGAGTCCTTGATGACGATGCCCGCGCCGGGCTTGCCATCGGGGATCCTGCACCAGGGGCCGCCGTCGATCTCGACCGCGCCGAAAACTTCCTTCGCGACCTGGTAGCCCCAGTCCCGGAACGCCCCCTCGGTGAACTTCATGATGTTCCCCTTGTGGACGATGTTCACGCTCTTGCGCTTGTGGGTGACGGCGTACTCGATCGCGGAGTAGACCAGCCGCTGCGTCCCCTGCTTGCTGACCGGCTTAATCCCCACGCCGACCTGGAGCGTTTCGTCCGAGCCGTGGCCGAGCAGCTTGCGCCAGTCGGCGACTTTTTCGGTGGAGCCGAAACGAACCTTGCCGAAGCCCTTGGGGTCGTTCTGCTTGAGGAACTCGAGGACCTTCCCCGCTTCGGGCGTACCGGCCGCGTACTCGATGCCGGCGTAGATGTCCTCCGTGTTCTCGCGGAAGATCACCATATCGACCTTCTCCGGGTGTTTGACGGGCGACGGGACGCCGGTGAAATATCGCACCGGGCGAAGGCAGACGTACAGGTCGAGCATCTGGCGCAGGGCGACGTTGAGCGACCGGATGCCGCCGCCGACCGGCGTGGTCAGCGGGCCCTTGATGCCCACCAGGAACTGCTCGAACGCCGGGACCGTGTCTTCGTGCAGCCACGAGCCGTTCTTCTTGAACGACTTCTCGCCAGCGAAGACTTCCATCCAGTGGATCTTCTTCTTGCCGCCGTAGGCCTTGGCCACGGCGGCGTCGAACACGCGGACGCTGGCGCGCCAGATGTCCGGGCCGGTGCCGTCCCCTTCGATGAACGGCAGCACGGGATGATCCGGGACGCTAAGCTTCCCGCCGGAGATGGTGATGGCCTGGCCGCCGCTGGGGACAGTGACGTCTTTGAAAGTCGGCATGATGCAAGTTCCTTATCCGTGATGTCGTTCGCCGTGGGGCGGCGTCGATCGAAGGGGCGGCCGCTCATACCCGGACGCTGCCTGACGGTGCGGGCCGGCCGCCCGTCGCAGGGCGAAGCCGAGCCTAGGGATGCGTCACATGCCTGTCAATCAAACGGCGGCCCTCGGCGGCATCGGGTGTGGCGCTCTTTGCCGGCACCTCCGGAGCCTCTGAACCTGGGAACGCCGGGGTCCTCGTCGGCTCGACGCGGAAGGCCGACGAAGAGGTCGGCGTCCCGCGTGAGCTCCCGCGTCGCTCTTCGTCCACGATCGCCGACATGAGCCACCGGCATGGCGAGCCGTTGTGACGAGGGGATCAGCAATTGACGAACCCATTCACGTTTGCGTCGTAGCAGGGGGACCAACGCGTTTTCAACGGCAAGCCCATGTGGGCTATATGGGTTTTTCCGGCGGATGGGGATCCTGTTATGAAGAATCGCTTTCCGCGTCGCAAGGAATTGATCGCATTCGGCGGGCTGGCCGTCACGCTCGCGGTGATTGTCGGGCTGACCGGCCGCTATGACACCGGGCTGGCTTTCGCCGGCGTGCCGGTCTTCGTCATGGGGGCGCTCATGGGGCAGCGTCGGCACGACCAGGTTAAGCGGGCGCGCGAATCTGCATGCACGGTCACGACAAGCCTGGGAAGCCCGGCCGCGTGAATTTGCCGTCGATGCTGATCTTCTCCCCTTCGAACTCGATGTAGCCGCCGGGGCGAAGGTCAACCACCATATCCCAGTGCAGGCCGCTGTCGTTGCTGTTGCCGGTCTCGGGGTACCCCGCGCCCAGGGCGAAGTGGGTCGTCCCGCCAATCTTTTCGTCGAAGAGCGTGTTCCGCGTGAAACGCTTGATGTCGTAATTGGTCCCGATCGCGCACTCGCCGAGGTGGCGGCTGCCGGCGTCGGTGTCGAGCATCGAGTAGAGGAAGTCCTGTCCCTTGGACGCCGAGGCATCCACGACCTTGCCATCCCGGAACGTCAGCCGCACGTCTTCAACCTCGCGGCCGTGATGGACGGCCGGGAAGCTGAAATGGATCGTCCCATTCACGCTTTGCAGCACCGGGCCGCTGAAGACTTCACCGTCCGGGAAATTTTCGTGCCCGTCGCAATTCACCCATTTCATTCCGGCGACGCTCAGGCGAACGTCCGTGCCGTTGGCGGCGACAACCCGATAGTCGCCCTTGCCGACGGCGCACTTCTCATTGAGAAGGTCGGCCAGGCGCTGCTGCCGCTCACTGACGGCCCGCCACGCGGCGACCGGGTCGGGCTGGTCGAGCAGGCCGGCGTTGAAGACGAAGTCTTCGTACTCCGCGAGGCTCATTTCCGCATCCTGCGCCGAGGCCTGGCAGGGGAACTGCGTCCCGCACCACTTCAGGTTGCCGGTGGCGGCCCGCTTCATGAAGACGTCCATGAGCGGCTTGCGCGCCTTTTGGGACAGGCCCATCTTCTTGGGGTCAACATTGGTCAGGCTCTTGGTGTTGTCGTCGGCCCAGATGCCGATCGACACGTCGATGTTCTCGATCTCGTACAGAGCGACCGGGTTGACGTACTGAAGCTGCGTCTCGGATGCGCCCTTAAGGAAGATCTCGGCCAGGGCGTCGGGCGAGGTGCGGACCAGCGGGTGGGCGCCGGCGGCCACCACCTTGCGATAGATTTCAATCTGGAGCGGGATCGCCACGACCGGGCTGTTGATGCGGACGAGTTGATCCGCCGTCACGGCGGCGCTGTAGTTCACGATGACGTCGGCCAGCTTTTCGAGGCGGGGGTCTCGCATGGGGCGGATCATAGCGCCGGCGGAGGCGCCTGTCACCGGCCTTATCAGGCATGCCCTTTGCTCAAACCCCCGAAGACGACGATGCCCGATCGGAAACAGAATCGCATTGTGGCAGGCGTTCGGCGATCGTCCAACCCGGAACCGGAACAATTGAGGAGGTCCGCATGTTCAGGATCATGAAGCTGGCGGCGTATGGTCTGCTCGGCTACGCCCTTTACGAATTCGTCCGCGGGGCGTTGAGCGTTGACATGAAGGGTGCTCGGCAGGGCGATGAGCGAAGCCAGCCGGCGCGAATGGGCCAGGGCTCGGGCCAGCAGGGTGCAAGCCAAGGCGCGGCCCGCGAGGCGGGGAGTGGAGGCCAGGTCCTTTCGGGTCCCGCCCCAGCCAGCCCGGGCCCTGTGGTGGCGACGCGGGAGACGAATGGCGGCTCCGTGGGTCATCGCGTCGGCCGCGGCGTTATTTGACGAGCAGTCGCTATCTCGAAACCCTGCGGCGAGGTGACCAGTGCGGGCGAAAGACCATGCACTGGTTACCTCGCCGCGACCATTTGGGCTGCACAGTCACGTCAAAGTGTCTGGCCGCACACTGGGCCGTTCCACCGAAATTGCGGCGTCGCTGGAGACCCGCGGACGGCACACGGAATGCGCCTGCCAAAACGGGGTGCCTCCGCTCGGTCCCGCGGGCCGTGTGCCGGGGGACTCCTGGGGCGTAGGGTTCGTACGGAATCCATCGGCTGGCGTGACGATTACCGACCCGTCCCGGCTCCCGTGCGGACCATGCTCGTATCGCGTGTCGTTCGAGTCGGCATGTCCGCACGGGAGGCTGGGACGGGACCGAGTTCGTGGCGCTGTTCCGGGGCCTCCCGTGCGCGCCCCGCAGGGGGGAACCCGCAATCAATTGCATTTCAGTCCCTCCCGAGTAACGTTGCCCTTCGCAGGCGGCCGCGGGTGGCGAATCGGGCCGCGGGGGCTTTACGGCCCGCCGCGGGAAGGTCCCCGCGAAGGCGCGCCGGTCACGACTTGAAGGGATGGCGTTATGGCTTCGGCTGCTCCTTGTGCGATCGTTATTTATGGCGCCAGCGGCGATCTGGCCGCGCTGAAGCTCGTGCCCGCGATTTACGAGATGGCCAGCGAAGGCCTTCTGGCCGAGAAGTTTGTCCTGGTCGGCTACGCCCGCTCCAAAGAAAAGAAGATCAAAGGGCCTGACGGCCAGGAGACGCGCGTCCCGCTGGACGATGCGCAGTATCGAAAGGACTGCCGGGAAGCGATCGAAAAGAACGCTCGAAAAAAGCCGATCGATCTCGAGGTGTGGAAGCGCCTGGAACAGAACATCTTTTACGTCGCCGGCGCTTACGACTCGGCAGACGACCAGGACCGGCTGGCGAACCGCCTCGCCGAGTTGGACAAATCGCACCAGACCGACGGGAACCGCCTCTTTTACATCTCTACACCGCCCGACGCGTTCACGGGGATCATCCAGCGGCTCGGGGAGCGCGAGCAGGCCAAAGAGAACGGCCGCGGATGGAACCGGCTGATCATCGAAAAGCCGTTCGGCCACGACCTGGCCAGCGCCAAGGCGCTGAACCAGCTTCTCCACAAGTATTGGGCCGAGAACCAGATCTTCCGCATCGATCACTACCTTGGGAAGGAAACGGTCCAGAACCTCCTTGTGATGCGGTTTGCAAACTCGATCTTCGAGCCGATCTGGAACTACAAGTACATCGACCATGTCCAGATCACGGTGAGCGAGACGCTGAGCTCGGACGGCCGCATCGGGTACTACGACAAGAGCGGCGCGACGCGCGACATGATCCAGAACCACATCTTCCAGCTCATGGCGCTGGTGGCGATGGAGCCGCCGGTGGCGCTGGACGAACAGAGCATCCGGGATGAGAAGGTGAAGGTGTTCAAATCGGTGCGGCCGATCCGCCCGAGCCGAGTTGACGATTTCGCTGTTCGCGGCCAATACGGCGCGGGCGAGTACGAGAACAAAGGGAAGAAAGTCCCGACCCCGGGGTATCGCGAAGCGGCCAAGAAGGAAAAGATCGAGACCACCCGCACCGAGACGTTCGCGGCCGTCAAGCTCTATATCGACAACTGGCGCTGGAGCGGAATGCCGTTCTACATCCGCACCGGCAAGTGCCTGCCGTCAAAGTTGAGCGAGGTCGTCGTCCGCTTCCGCTCGCCCCCGCTGACGCTGTTCCGCAAGCAGGCCACATCGGCGGTCTACCCCAATGACCTCATCATTCGCGTCCAGCCGGAAGAGGGGATCAGTTGGCGGCTCAACGGCAAGGTCCCCGGCAGCGAAATGAACATCAAGTCGGTGGCGCTCGACTTCCTCTACAAGACCGCGTTCAACGTCGAGCCGCCCGAAGCCTACGAGCGACTGATCCACGATGCGATCGGCGGCGAGCAGACCCTTTTCATCCGCGGCGACGAGGCCGAAGCCGCGTGGCAGGTGATCGACCCGATCGAACAGGCCTGGGCGAAGAGCGAGGCCTTCCCGGAAGAATACGCCCCCGGCACCTGGCGCCCGAAAAAGGCGATGGACCTGATCGAGCTGGACGGCCGCCGCTGGAGCCAGAACGCCGACGGAGAGGCCGAGCCGATTATCGCCTGCTCGATCTAAGACTAAAGCGCTCGCCAGGTACGGCGGCGTCACCGAAAATGTCGAAATTCGAAGCACGAAATCCGACGGAATGAGCAAGGGGAAAAAAGAAACCGGATGCAATTGACTGCGCCGTTTTCCGTTTCGGCTTCTTTTCAGTTTCCTAGAGATTTTGTCCTCCGGATTTCCCGTGTTCGCAAGCTTTACGGTTGTTCATCGCTGTAATTTCGAAGGCGTAACCGATTGGCCAGTCTCCCTCCGCGTGTGATCGTGTACGGCCCCGCTGCGACAGAGCGGGACCGCAATGTCACTTCCGCGGCCGATAACCAATTGAACAGCCCACCTCAGCATCGAAGACTCGCCCATCTCACCTGATTGTTACGCAATCCTGCTCAAATCGAACCGGTGGGATCGCCCAAAGTCGGCGATGAGGTGGGACGATAGTTCAACGGGTCGGCCAACCCGGGGACGAGGGCGGTCTCCGTCTCGACGTGCCCCGGGCCGCGGAGTGGGACGTTGACCGAGAACCGTTCATGAACCAGCAGCTCGCCGAGCGAATTCGGCTCTGTCCGAACCTGCCGTCGCTGCCGGCCATTGCCATGGAGGTGCTGGACCTCGCCCAGCGCCCCGACGTGGACATCACGGTCATCGCCAAAACGATCTCCAAAGACCCCGCCCTCGCCGGCAAAATCCTCCGGACCGTCAACTCCAGCTTCTACGCCCGCAGCAACGCCGTCAGCACGATCAGCCATGCCCTGGTGATCCTGGGGCTGCAGTCGGTGAAGACCCTGGTCCTGGGCTTCTCGCTCGTCTCCAACCTGTCCAAGAACCGCGGCAAGGGGTTCCAGCACCTGACCTACTGGAAGCGAAGCATCTACAGCGCGACCGCCGCCCGCTCGATCGCCGCGAAAATCAGCCTGGTGCAGCAGGAAGAGGCGTTCCTCGCGGCGCTGCTCAAAGACATCGGCATGCTCGTGCTCGATCAGGTGCTGGGCGAGGCCTACGGCGAGGTTCATGCCCGGGCGTCCACGCACGAACAGCTCGCCGGCGTCGAGGCGGCCGCCCTCGGCTTGAATCACGCCGAGGCGGGCGGGCTGCTCGCGGGGCAATGGAAGCTGCCGCCTCTGCTGTTGATGCCCATCGCCTATCACCACGCTCCCGAGCAGGTGGCCGACCCTCCGCTTCGACGCCTGACCGAAGTCGTCCATTTGAGCGGCCGCTGCGCCGACGTCTACGTTGACGCGCTGGCGGCCGAGGCGATCACCCACGTGCGCAAGCTCGCACACACATACCACGGCATGTCCGCCGCCGAAGCCGATGACCTGCTCGACGAGATCGGCAGGCGGACGCATGAGGTCGCGAGCCTTTTCGAGATCCCGATCGGGCCCGCCGGCGATTTTGAGGCGATCCTGAAAAAAGCGAACGAGACGCTCGTGGAGCTGACGCTTCGGAGCCAGCAGCAGGTGACCGAGTTCAAGGAGCAGGCGACGTCCCTCCAGCAGCAGGCGATGTCGCTGGTGCAGCAGAACGAGCAGCTCAAGGTGCAGGCGACAACCGACGGATTGACCGGGCTGGCGAACCGCGCGCGGTTTGACATGTCGTTTGCAGAGCTGTTCGCCGACGCGATACGGCTCGGCCGCCCGATGTCGCTGCTGATGATCGACGTGGATAAGTTCAAGGCCGTCAACGATCGTCACGGCCACCCGGCGGGGGACAAGGCGCTGAAGTCCATTTCGCGGCTCGTCTCAAACAGCGCCCGCGCAGGACCTGGTCGCCCGATACGGCGGCGAGGAACTGGCGATCGTGCTCCCCGGGACGGCTCGGCCCGCGGCCGCGGCGATCGCCGAGAACGTCCGCAAGATGATCGCCGGCCGCCCCCTATCGCTTGGGGAGTTGTCACTGCCGGTGACGGTGAGCATCGGCGTGGCGAGCCTGGAGCCGGGCGGCCCACTCGGCTGCCCCTTCCGAGAACCGGCCCATCTGCTCAAAGCGGCCGACCTAGCCGTCTATGCCGCCAAACGCGCGGGCGCAACTGCGTCCGAGTCTTCGCCCTTAGCAAACAGGCGCCTGCGGCTTGAGGCGGAGAAGGGGAAATGCTGAATGCTGAATGCTGAATGCTGAATGCTGAAGGCTGAAGGCTGAGAACGATAACGGTCTGACCCACGGTCTGACCCGCGTGTTCCCGGACTTATCCGTGTCCATCCTGCCTTCATCTGTGGCAATTATTTCTTCTCTTCCGTTCAGCATTCAGCATTCAGCATTCAGCATTCAGCATTCAGCATTCAGCATTTCCCCCATGCCTCACGGGGCCGGGTATTTCGGCGCGTTCCCCTTTAGCACTTCGACGATGTCGCGGACGACCCAGCTCATGTTCTCGATGGCGGTGTAGGTGCGCGCCGCGAGGTGGGGGGTGAGGAGGGCGTTTTCCAGGCCGAGGAGCGGGAAGTCGGGCTTGGGGGGCTCGGGGTCGAAGACGTCGATCGCGGCGCCGGCGAGGCGCTTGTTTCGGAGCGCTTCGGACAGGGCGGCCGCGTCGAGCACTTCACCGCGGCTGGTGTTGATCAGGATTGCCGAGGGCTTCATCAGCGCCAGTTGCTCGACCCCGACCAAATGATGGTTGCCGGGGAGCATCGTCACGTGGAGGCTTAAGGCGTCCGACTCGCGGAAGAGCGTCTCTTTGCTGACCGGCGTCGCGGGGAAGGGCGGGGGGTTGCCGGCCGCCGCGAAATCGACCAGGTCGTTGTAGATGACCTTCATGCCGAACCCGTTGACGGCGATGTGCCCCAGCCGCCGGCCGACGCGGCCCATCCCCAGGATGCCCAGCGTGAGCTCATTCAGTTGGCGGCCGCGCACGGTGTCGCGGACGCGTTTGAACTCGCGCGGCTCGTAGGCTTGGTCGCGGAAAAAAGCCCACGGCCGCAGCAGTTGCAGCATGTAGCCGATGACGAAATCGCCGACCGCCCAGGTGTTCGCGTCCGGCGTATAGACGACCTGCACGCCGCGGCGGCGGCAGGCCTCGACGTCGATGTTCTCCAGCCCCACCCCGCCGCGGCCCACGACCTTAAGGTGCGGCGCCCGCGCGAGCATGGCCTCGTTCACTCGAGTGTAGGTCCTGACGACCATCCCCTCCGCTCGCCCAATCTGTTCGTCGAACGCCGGCGTGCCGAAGCCGGCCTCTATGACGTGAGCTCGCTCGCGAAGCCACTGAAGGGGGGTTGCGTCAGACCCTTCGGTGACGAGGACGATGCGATCCTTCGTCGAAGCATCTTCGTCGGACTGCACTGAAGAGGGAAGATCGGTCATGGCTACTCGATGGGTCGAAAAGGGTCGGCTGGACAGAAAAACACGAGGGGCGATCGCGGGTGACACGCCGGGATTGGCGACGCCCGTGATCGGTGACGCCGGTCACGGGTCGCCGGGGGTGGCGGCGGCCGTCGTCGGCCGGGTGGCGGCGGAGGGCGTGCCGACGATCGAAAGATAAACGCCGCGCATGTGTAACACAGGAAGTTGCGCCTCGCGGAGCAGGTGCCCTTTATGTGTCACCTTGACCCGATAGACGCCCGGCTCCACCAACACGTGGCCGACGTAGTTGTTCTCCGCCGAGAGGGTGGCCGTCGTCATTGCGGACCGATCAGACAGCGGGCTCACCGTCAGCTCGGCACCGTCCGTGCTCTCGTCGCCGACGCAGCCGATGAACGACGTCGGCAGCCGCACGCTCGACCACCGCTGCCAGATCTGGCCCGAGATCCCGATCACGAACAGAACCGTGATAACGATCGTCAGATGAACCGTAAATCGTCGCCGCCGCGTGACGGGCGAATCGACATAGTCAAACGAGGCTGGGGCATTTGTTTCAAACGTCGCCAGAGCCGCGGCGCGGGCCACCTCGGGGGCTGCGGCGGCGGCCGCCGGTTCCGACGTCTCCGGCGGCGTAGCCTTTCCGTTGAAGGGTTTGGCCGGCGAAGGATCGGGGCTCGGCTGCATGGAGGCTCGCGGAAGTTGTCGAAGGGCGCTGGGCCGCCGAAGTCGTCGTCGCTCCCCATCTGGACGGGTTGATCAATTGCACCCTCCGCGTGCGGCGCGGCGACCCAGACGGTATGTATCACTCCGGGGGATGCGGCACAAGCGACCGTGGGACGAGCGGGTCCAAGCGTGTGGCCATCCTCTGTTCAAAACGGATTCTGTGGCGTGCAGCATCCTCACTCGGGGGCCGTGCTCGAAGGTGCGGGAGAGCATGCCCACGCGAGCGTAGGACATGGCACTCGGCGTGACCGCGATGCCGCTCAACCGCATCGGGTCAGGCGGGGGTCAAGGCAAACGACATCAATGATTTCGTTTTAACGGCATTCGGTGATCCGTATTGCGATTCCGCGTCACACCGGGCGGGCGGACCGTGGGTCGTTGGACAGCGCCGCGGCGCGCTGCTATGACTCGACCGATAGGAAACCAACCATGAAAGCCATTCGTCTTCAGCAGCCGGGCCAGTTCGAACGTCTGGACATCCCCGAGCCGGGGATGCCGGCGGCCGGGGAGGCGCTCGTCCGCGTCCACCGCGTCGGCATCTGCGGCACCGATCTTCAGCGGCTACCTCGGCAAGATGCCCTTCTTCATCTACCCGCGCATCCCGGGCCACGAACTGGGGGTCGAGGTGCTTGAGGTGGGCGCCGGCGTCGCCAACATAAAGCCCGGGGATCGCTGCTCGATCGAGCCCTACATGAACTGCGGCGACTGCCACGCCTGCCGCAAAGGGGCGAGCAACTGCTGCGCGAAGCTCAAGGTCCTCGGCGTGATGACGGACGGCGGCCTTCGCGAGCGGTTCATCCTGCCCGCGAAGAAGCTGCACCCCTCGGGCTCGCTGACGTATGACCAACTCGCCCTGGTTGAGACGCTGGCGATCGGGTGTCACGCGGTCGATCGCCCCGCGCTGGTCGCGGGAGAGAACTGCCTGGTCATCGGGGCCGGCCCAATCGGGCTGTCCGCCATCGTCTTCGCGCGGCTGACAGGGGCGAAGGTGATCGTGATGGACGTCAACGCCCAGCGGCTGGAGTTCTGCAAGAAGGTCATGGGCGTAGACGAGACGATCATGGCGGGCGAGAAGATCGAGGAAGACCTCCGCACCGTTACGGACGGCAGCCTGCCGGATGTGGTGATCGACGCGACCGGAAGCAACGTGTCGATGTCGAACGCCTTCGGCTATGTCGCCCCGACCGGGCGGCTTGTCTATGTGGGGATCACCACGAAGGAAGTTGTCTTCAAGCACCCCGTCTTCCACCGCCCCGAAGGGACGCTGCTCTGCAGCCGCAACGCGTTGCCGCGCGACTTCACGCGGATCATCTCGCTGATCGAGACCGGGAAAATCGACACCAAACCCTGGATCACGCACCGGACGCCGTTCGACCAGATGGCGGACGTGTTCGAGTCGTACACGCGGCCCGAGACCGGCGTGATCAAGGCGGTCGTGGAGATGTAAAGCGAAAATGGTGCGGCTCGTGACCCACGCTCCCGCATCCTTCAATTCCATCGGAACGGCGCCATGATGCGATCCGCAGTGACGATTTCGTTGGTCCCCGAAGCGCGGGGCGGCCCTTTCGTCTTCTGGGACGACCTTTTGGAAGGGTGCCGCAAGGCGGCCGCCCTGGGGTTTGACGCGGTCGAGATCTTCCCACCCGGCCCGAGGAACTCGACCCGTCGGTCATCCGGCCTCTCCTGGCCGAGCATAAATTAAGTCTTGCCGCCGTTGGCACCGGGGCGGGGTGGGTCAAGCATCGGCTTCGGCTGACCGATTTCGATCGCGCCAAGCGCGACCAGGCGCGGGACTTCGTCCAATCAATGATCGACGCGGCCGGCGCGCTGGGCGCCCCCGTCATCATCGGATCCATGCAGGGGAGATGGGGCGAGGGGCTGGAGCGCGACGAAGCGACGTTCTACCTCGCCAGCACGCTGACGGGCATGGGCAAGTACGCCGAACGGTACGGCGTCCCCCTGATCTATGAGCCGCTGAACCGCTACGAAACGAACTTCTGCACCACGCTGGAGCAGGGTTCGGCGCTGCTCGATTCGCTCGATACGTCAAACGTAAAGCTTCTGGCGGACCTGTTCCACATGAACATCGAGGAGGCCGACCTCCCGGCGTCGATTCGGGCTAGCGCCAAGCACATCGGCCACGTTCACTTTGCCGATTCCAATCGTCGGGCGGTCGGCGGCGGGCACACGGCGATGGCGCCGATCGGGGAAGCGTTGCGAGAGATTGGCTACAGCGGCTACCTGTCGGCGGAGGTGTTCGCCCTGCCCGACTCGGAAGCGGCCGCCCGCCAGACGATGGAGTCCTACCGGCGCTTTGTCGGCTGATCGAGAGGCCCCCAACCCGGTCGCGACACCCGCTGAGCGATTACGGAAGAGAAGAGATTATGCTCCGACACAAACTGATCCATCCGAAGATCAACGAAGTCATCGGCAAGGCGGGGCACCATTCCAAGATCCTCATCGCGGATGGGAATTACCCGGCATCGAACACGCGCGGCCCGCACGCGGAATTGGTCTGCCTCAACCTCATGCCGGGCCTGGTGACGTGTACGCAGGTGCTCGAGGCGATCCTCTCAGCGGTGCCGATTGAAGCGGCGAATACGATGGATTACGAGCGGTCTGGCCAGTACGCCCTGAGCGAGGACCCGCCGGTTTGGGCGCAGTATCGGTCCACGCTGAAGGACGCAGGGCTCACGATCGCGGTGCAGCCGATCGAAAAGTGGGAATTCTACAAGGCGGTCAACACCGCCGATCATGTGCTCACCATTCAGACCGGCGACCAGCAGCGATTCGCCAATCTGCTGCTGACCATTGGGGTGCGGATGGATTAGCAACGGGCAAAGAAGAAACCGGATGCAAACGACCGCGGCGTTTTCCGATTCTTCTTCCTTTTCGCTTCCTTGAGATTTCGTGCTTCGGATTTCTCCTGTTCGCAAGGCTTTACGGCGGTTGAGCGCAGTAGTGTTAAGCGTCCGATTGGGTTGCAGGCGCCCAAAGTCTCTTACTCGAGTCGTCTCATGGAACTTCGCGAACTTGGCAAGACGGGATTGAAGCTTCCGGTCCTCGGCTTCGGCGCTTCGTCGCTCGGGCAGGAGTTTCGGCCGGTTGATCTGGGGGAGGCGCTGCGGTCGGTTCACGTGGCGCTGGACCTGGGGATGAACTTTATCGATACCTCCCCGTTCTACGGCCGCGGCATGTCGGAGGTGTTGCTGGGCGTGGCGTTGAAGGGGATCGCGCGGGACAGATACCTGCTGGGCACGAAGCTTGGCCGTTACAGCGGCGCCCACTTCGACTTCTCGGCCCGCCGCGTCGCCGAAAGCATCGACATCAGCCTCGAGCGAATGGGGGTGGAGTACCTGGACATCTGCCTCTGCCACGACATCGAGTTTGTGGAGATGAGCCAGATCGTCCAGGAGACGCTGCCGGCGCTGCGCAAGGCTCAGGAGCAGGGGAAGGTCAGGTTCGTCGGGATCTCAGGCTACCCGATGAACATCTTCAAGTACGTCCTGGAACGGGCGCCGCTGGACGTCATTCTTTCGTATAACCACTACACCCTTCAGAACACGATGCTGGCCGACCTGGTCCCATTCCTGAAGGCCAAGGGCGTCGGCATTATGAACGCCGCGCCCTTCTCGGCCCGGCTGCTCACCCGCACCCAACTCCCGAAGTGGCACAAGGCCACCCCGCAGATCCGGGAAGTCGCCGCCCGGGTCGCGGATCACTGCCATGCTAAAGGGAGTGACATCGCGAAGCTCGCACTCCAGGTCCTCGATCCGCCACCCGGACATGACGACCTGCATCGTGGGCTCGGCAAACCCCGAGAACGTTAAGAAGTGGGCGTTGTGGGCGGCCGAGCCGATCGACGAGGCCCTGCTCGCAGAGGTTCTTGACCTGCTCAAGCCGATCCATAACTGGTTCTACCTTGAAGGGCGACCTGAAAATAACGACCCGATCGTCAGCCCAGGGGCTTAGGGTCGATCATCCCGTTCGCTGCCGCCCAAAGTCCCCAGTGGGGCGATGCCGCCGCCCGGCCCGTCGTTGCATCAGGGTGACGAGCCGCAAGGCGCATGTTACATTTCCGACATTTCAAACCAAGGTTGATGCGAACCGGGTGATGTTCGGCTAAACTGCACGGTCAGTCGTTTTCCACGCAGGTTCGGTGGCGTCCCTGGGCCGGCTTAGCCGATTCAGTTATAGGACGCACTGGACGGCCTGGAGAGTGACACCCTTATGAATTCTCACCGCTTGGAGCAACCGAGCCTGCTTCCCCAACCGCAGGCGACGCAGGTGTGGCTGGACTTCGACGGCACGATCTCGACGGCCGACGTCCTGGACGCGCTGATCGAGCGCTACTCGGCGAACGAATCCTGGAAGCTCGTCGAACAGCGCTGGCAGGCCGGGCTGATCGGCTCGCGCGAGTGCCTTGAGCAGGAGTTCGCGCTCCTCCGCATCTCGGCGGCCGAGTTGGATCGGTTCCTCGACCACATCCATCTCGACCCGGGTATCAAAGGTTTGCTCGAGTTGCTTGCGTCGTTTGACGTGCCGGTCGCCATCCTCAGCGACGGGATCGACCTGTTCATCCATCGAATCCTTCAACGGCATGGTATCTCGGGATTGACCGTCCGCTCCAATACCGTTCGCCACCGCGGGATGCAACTTGAGCTTCGCTGCCCCCACGCGAGCGCACAGTGCCGGTCGAATGCGGCACACTGTAAGTGTGCATCGGCTGGGGTGTTAGGGGTGGCGGGACGCAAGACGATCTATGTCGGCGACGGCCGCAGCGACTTGTGCCCTTCACGCGGCGCCGACGTGGTCTTCGCCAAATCGGTCCTCGCTCGAACCCTGGCGGCAGAGGGCGTGCCGTTCGTGCCCTACTCCACCCTGGCGGACATCACCCGCGTCCTGTCAGATGGATGGATTGGCCAGACCGTCGCCGGCTGATGCGGCTGGTCGGCTGGCCCCTCGTCGATGCGGCCGGTCTCTTTGAACCCTCACGACGAAAGAAGCGACGGCTATGCCGTCTCAAGACGCACAACCGATGGCGGATCCGCTGCTCATCGCTGGGTATCGCGACGCACAGACCAGGGGTTTACGGCCGCCTCTGACGCTTGCCTCGGTGCTGGCGAGTCGCCGCGAAGAGATGAAGTTGCTCCTGCGTCATTTCGTGCGCAAAGCGAGTGTGAGCGGTTCGGAAGGCGGTTTCACCAGCCTTTGTCACCTGTGGGCTGTGGCGCAGGGCTTCGAAGCGGACCTGTTCGAAACAACCGAAGCTGCCGTCGCGGCCTATCCAGAGGGCCGTGCCCGGCACCTTCCGCTGGCAGGGCGGCCGACCCTCGTCATTCGGTTACCCGGCGCGGGCGGCGGGCGCAACCTCCTCTTCAATGCTCATTCGGACGTGGTCAGTGCACCGGGTGAAGGCCGGTGGCGATTCGGCCCCTGGTCAGGCGAAGAGGCGGAGGGCCGAATCTACGGCCGCGGCGCATGTGATGTAAAAGGGCCGCTGGTCAGCGCGTTATGGGCGCTGCTGGCGATCCGCGCTGCCGTGCCCGAAGGGCTTGCTGGGGATGTCCTGATCGAGATCGTTCCGGGCGAGGAGGACTGCGTCGGGCTCGGCACCTTAACGAGCGTGCTCAAGGGTTATCGGGCCGATGGTGTGGTCGTTCTCGAACCGACCGAAGCTCTGCCACGCTGTGCGTCGCGTGGGGGGTGCCGGTTCGAGATCACGTGTCGCGGGCGAGCCGTCCATGGCACGATCAAGTGGCTGGGCGAAGACGCGATCGAGCTTCAAAGGCACGTATTGGAAGCACTTGCGGAACTTGAGCGGAAGTGGGACGATCGAACCGCCGACCCGCTGTTCGCCCCCTATCCGATTGCCCGGCCGGTGACGGTGGACTCGGTGCATGCCGGCGAATGGCAGGGGATGATCTGCGATCGATCGACGTGCGGCGGCTACCTGGAACTTCTGCCCGGGGACGAACCCGAAGAATGGAAGCGGCGTTTTAAGAATGAGCTAAAGGCTGCCGTCGCTCGACGGGTCACGGAAAGGGAGGCCGACTCAGTATCTTCGCCCGCGGCCGACCGGATCGACATTCGGTTCACCGAGGACTACTCCGGGCACCGAACGCCCATCGCCGACCCGCTCTGCCGCTCGGCGCAGCGGGTAACGGAATCGGAGCTCGGCGAGGGGCTGACTTGGGCAGGGTTCAACTCAGGGTGCGAAGCGGGTTTGCGCGCGGCTCTTTTTGATTCCCCGACCCTTGTCTGGGGGCCGGGAAGCCTGGCACAAGCACACGCGGTGGACGAGTTTGTAGATTTTGCATCCGTCGAGCGCGTCGCGGCGATGTTCGCCGCGCTCGCGATAGACTGGGCTGTGGGGCCATCCACGCAGTAGGGAAGATCCAACGCCGGGTCGATTCCGCGGCGGTGACGCACGTTCGGATAAGTCATAGCGTTCCAAGGGATCGTTCGTCGCATGTCGGTCAGCACGTGGCGAGCGTTTTCGGGTTCGCGAGGCGACGGCATCGGTACGGTCCCGACACGTCGCGCTATTCGCACGGGCTTCGGCAGGCGGTTCGCCGCTCGCGCCCCGGGGCGGCCGTTGAAGGTGAACGGCTGTCTGGAGGAACGATCCAGAATGCCATCTATTGTGTCTCGGGTGAAGTTGTTTCTTCCGAAGTTGTTTCTTCCGAAGTTGTTTCTGCCGTGGACATGAGCTGGTGAACCGGCCGCATCACCGTACAGGAGACATTGTGCCCAAGGTGTCCGCGAAACGTGCAGGCTCAAGCGTATCGATCGTTCTCCCCTCGCCTTCGGTGCGGACGGAACGGGTCCCGCGCACGCTCGGGTTGGCTGCCGGCGCTTCCACGGATGAATCGCGTCGCTGGTTCGATCGCGCGAAGCAGTCCCTTGCCGGCGGCGTGAGCTCGTCCGCCCGCGCCACCACCGCCGGGGCGCTCCCCTATCCGCTGTTCATCACTCACGGCCGCGGCTCACGCATCTGGGACGCCGACGGGAATGAGTTCGTCGATTACCTTCTCAGCTACGGAAGCACCATTCTCGGCCATTGCCATCCGGCGCTGGTCGAAACCGTCGCTCATCAGCTCGACCTCGGGACGATGTTCGGGACTTGCAATACCGTTGAAGTCGAACTGGCGGAGATGATCTGTCGGCTCGTCCCCTGTGCCGAACTGGTCCGATTCGCAAACTCGGGCTCGGAAGCGATCCAGGGCGCGGTGCGCGCCGCCCGCGGGTTCACCGGGCGGAGCAAGATCTTGAAGTTCGAAGGCCACTATCACGGCTGGGTGGACGTGCTCGCCGTCAGCAACCGCCCGACGCTCGATGATGCCGGCCCGCTAGATGCCCCTCACAGCCAGCCGCACTCCCGCGGCACGCCGGGCGGCGTTGTCGATGATGTGGTGATTGCGCCCTGGAACGACCCGGCACGCCTGTTGCACTTGCTCGAGCTGCATGGGCACGACCTGGCGGCCGTCATCGCCGAGCCGGTTGTCGCGAACAACGCGTGCATCATGCCCAAGCCGGGCTTTCTCAAGACGCTCCGCGACGAATGCACTCGCCGCGGCATCATGCTAATCTACGACGAGATCGTCACGGGGTTTCGACTGGCGCCGGGCGGCGCAGCAGGTGTTTGGTGTCGTCCCCGACCTGGCGGTGTTCAGCAAGGCGTTGGGCGGCGGGTTGCCACTCAGCGCCTTCGCCGGCCGCCGGGCGGTCATGGAGCCGATCGCGGCGAACACGGTCAAGCACGGCGGCACCTACAACGGCAACCCGATTTGCGCCGCGGCCGCCTTGCAGACGCTTCGATCGCTCGTCGCCGGCGGCCTGCACGAGCAGATGCACCATGTCGGCAACTCCGCCATGGAGGCCATTCGCCGGTCCGCCAAAGATCGGGGCGTGCCGGTGGTGGTTCAGGGCTTTGGGACGATGTTCCAGGCGATCTTTGGCACGGATCAACCGCTCGCGCATTACCGTGATCTGCTTTCCGCTGACACAAGGCGTTACGCGGCGTTCCATCGCAGCCTGCTGGAGCAGGGCATTCATGCCAATGCCTCCGGCTCGGCGTGCTGGTTCGTTTCCGCCTCGCATACGGACGCGGACGTCGAGATCACGGCCGCGGCGATCGAGCGGGCGATGCGCGCTGTTTCGTGACCTGCGACCGGGCCGTCGCCGCTGCGATCAGCGAACAGGCCCAGCCACTTGCATCGAGTGCTGATCGAGTGCGTCGTGCGCCGCCACGACGACGCGGCGTCTGATTGAACCCCTTATGCTTTTTCGAATCTCCGACGCGATCGCCGCCCGCACGAACCCGACGCGCCTGACGTGGCTGTATCACAACGCGCCCGCGTGGTTCCTGCGCGACCTGACGCTGAACCGCTTTCAGAGGACCGTGCGGTGGGCGGGCGAGCATTCAGCGTTCTATCGCCGCGCCTTCAAGGAGCGGGGCATTGATCCCAACGCGGTCCGCAAGCCTTCGGACCTGGGCGACTTCTACACCGTCCCCGACGACCTTTGGAAGAACCCGACCGACTTTCTCTGCAAGAAGCCGTCCATCGTCTTCGAATCGTCCGGCACCAGCGGGCGAAACAAGCAGGTTTACTACAGCCAGGAAGAGCTGAAGGCCATGGGCGCGGTCATGGCGGCCGGCATGATGCAGATGGGCGTCACGTCGGAAGACCGCGTCGCCAACGCCTTTGACTTTTCGATCTGGATCCCTGGCCTGCTCGCCCACTACGGGCTCATGGCCACCGGGTCGTTCTGCCTCGCTTTCGGAAAGGTGGACCCGATCGAGGTCTACCGCCGACTGCGCGATTATCGCTTCAACGTCGTCCTCGGCGAGCCAACCTGGTTGATTCGACTGACCGAACTGGCTGAGAAGGACGGCTCAAACTACCCGCTGAAGGTCATCATTGGCGGCGCCGAGGAGATGCCGGTCGATGCGATCCCCTGGATGCGAAAGGTCTGGGGCGGCGCACAGGTGAAGATGTGCTATGGCGCGGTGGAGCTGGGCAGCAGCTTCGGGTTCCAACCGTGCGACAACCTCGACGGCTATCACATTGACGACACCGACTTTACATACGAAATTCTCGACCCCGACGACAACGGCTACGGCGAACTGGTCCTCACGACGCTGCGACGTGACGTGATGCCGCTCATCCGATACCGTATGCGCGACGTAACCCGGATCGAAAAAGGGCTTTGCAGTTGCGGGATCCGCGCCCCGCGGATGGCCAAGCTTCGCGGCCGCCGTGATGAACTGATCGTCGCCAGCGGCGGCAACCTCTATCCGCTGATGTTCGAGAAGATCCTGGGCGAGGTCGAGGGGCTGACGCACGACTGGCAGATTGTCTTCAAACTAGAGGGCATCCGCGAGGTGATGGAGATCCACGTGGAGTCGGCGCTGACGGACGAGGAGGCGCTCCGCGACGAGATCCGCCGCCAGATGTCCGAGCAGTACCCCGACCTGATGAAGAACCTGGCGCTGGGGATCTTTGATATGCGAATCATCGTCCGCCCGCCCGGCGGCGTTCGCCGGGGGGCGCGCAAGCTGAAGCGCATGGTCGATCAGCGGCATTTCGACGGCCCGAGCGGCCCCGCCTACGGGTCGGCCGCGTCGTTGAACGGCGATTCGCACACGAATGGGCACTTGGAGGCGCAGGCCGTCGCCCCCGGGGTCGCCGGGACCGACCAGCCTTGAACGCGGGGCAACCAGAGGAAGTGGTGCATGATTAGTCCCACTAACAGAACTTCTTCTTCGAGTTCCGCCGCCGGTCACGCCGGCGGCGGGGAAGGCATGATCGGCCCCTCCGGCATGGGCCGCCGCTCCACGCTGTTGATCGTCGGGGACAGCATGTCGCTCGGCGCGGCCGAAATCCTCGGCAAGGACATCGTCGGTTTCGTGACGCCCAGCTACGTCGAACTCCTTCGCGAGGGGCTCGCGGCCGTCGCCAACATTGTGGTCGATGCCGAAGTCCATCGAACCACCTTACAAGCACTGGAAGAGCTTCCAGGGCTGCTCGATGCCCATCGCCCGGACGTCATTCTCCTGGCCGTGGGGAGCAACGATGTTGACGTGAACTGGAAGCGGTTCATCATCACCGACGGGCGCGTTGGCCAGAACACCGTCCGGATGGATCGCTACCTGGAGAACGTCCGGTCCATCGTTGATTTCGCCCGCGCCCGCGGCACCCGCGTCGTCCTGATGGACATGCACAACCACAACCTGGCTGTCCGCGGCCCCTACCTCTCGCGACTGGCCGGCCGCGACGTCAACGCGATGATCGAGCGCGGCGGCGGGCAGGCGGCCTCGGATCGCGGCCTCGACGAATACCGTGCCGCCCTGGAGGCGCTTGCCGTCGAAACATCGGCCGATCTCGTGCGCTACGGCGTGATGCTCTGCGGCCGGCCTCCCCAGGAAGTGCTGGGGGAAGATGGCGTCCACGTGAATGCCGAAGGCCACCGGCTCATCGCGTTGGAGCTGCTCCCCGTCCTGCGCCGCGCCTGCGTCGAATCCGTGCGGCCGGCCGGTCATGTCGCCGCAAGCCGCGCCGTCCGATGAGGGTGAGGCCTTTTCAGAAGGTCGCACCGGCCGTTTGCCTCAACGCGGCGGCGACTCCACGGCCGATAACCACAACAGGGCGCCCGCGGATCGAGTGCCGTCCGTTGATCGGGGCGGCGCGATCATTTGGTGGGTTTGAGGCCGGGTTCCGCGGACGGATGTCGAAGGTTTGCGCTCCATGCCAGAGCTGATAGCCCATGTTCACGATCGACTCGACCCGGTCTCCGGGGAGCAGTGGGCGCGCCTGTTCCCGGGGCACCCCGACCCGTTTGAACTGGTCCGACTGGTGCAATCCTGCGGCATGGACGGGTTTTCGTTTCGAAGCATCGTGGTCACCGACTCGGACTCCCTCGCCGCGATGCCGATCCTGCTCATCCCTCTGTTTGACGTGGAGTTCGCGCTCCACGGCCTGCTTGACGGGGCGGCCGCCACGATCGTCCGTGCCCTGTCGCGCCTCGTGCGCTCGCCCTTTCACCCGCGGCTGCTGGGCGTCGGGTTTGTCGAAGGGGAATGGGGCGCGGTCGGGATCGACCCGGACGCCCCGCTCGACACGCTTCGGCACGCCTGGTCTCTCGCGCTCGCGGAGTTAAACGCCCTCGCCCGGCGGATTTCCGCCAAGGTGATCGTCCTGTTGAGCTTCACGCCCGACAGCGCTCGGTGGCTCCCGCCCGGCCCGATGTCGCGGTTCGCCCGGATCGACACCTTCCCCTGTGGGCGGCTGGCGCTCCCGTTCAAGAACGTGGAAGCTTACCTTTCCAGCCTCTCCAAGAACGCCCGAAAGGACCTGCGTCGAAAACAGCGGGAAGCGGAAAGCGTCCGCATTCAGCGCACCCGCGATCCGGCCGCCTGGATCGATCAGATCGAGGCGCTCTACCGATCGACCGTCGAGCGGGCCGACATGTCGTTCGGCGCCCACCGCCGCACGTTCTTCCTGCGGGCCTGCGACGCCGTGCCCGGCGCCGAGTACGTTTTCTACTTCCTGGGCGACCGGCTGCTCGCGTTTAACCTGCTCGTGCGGCAGGGGGACAGCCTGGTCGATAAGTACTTCTGCGCCGACGAAGCGCTGGGGCGCAAGTACAACCTCTACTTCATCTCCTGGGTTGAAAATGTCCGGTATTGCGTCGCCTCTGGCATTCCGGTCTACCACGCCGGCCCCGGCGCCGAGGGGACCAAGGCCCGCCTGGGCGCCCAGTTCCTTCCCAGTCTGACGCTCTTTCGGCACACCAACCCGGTTATCCACTGGGCCCTGGCGCGGCTGCGCCCGCTGCTCGCCTATCGGCCGGCGATCGATGTGCCGGCGGCGACGCTCGGCACCGGCTGGGCAGGCGAGACGGATCGAAGTGACGATCCATCGACGGCGGCCGCCTCCCGCCCGGCGGCCCAATGCTCCCCATCGCGCACCGCGGCGGGGCCAGGTGAACTGAAAATGGAGCGGCTGGCTTCTTCCCTTGACGCAGTCGCCGTGGCGACGGCGTCCGGGGGAGGAGCGTCATGTCCTCGCTGAACCCGATCGTGATCGACCTCGACGGGAGCAAGCCTCTTGGCGACCACCTGATCGACCCGTCCGACGCGACGCGCGCCCGGCCGCTCGGCCGGCGCGTGCGCCTTTACGCCAAAGGGTCGGGTGAGACGGCGCTGGTCGGCTACATCAATTGGCTCCGCGCGGGGCGGCCGGGCCGCTGGCTGGCCTTTACCGGTTCCGGGGACTTCCATCACGTCACGCTTAGCCTCCTGGGTACGCTGCCGCCGGACGTCGATCCGTTCCACCTCGTCCTGGTTGACAACCACCCCGACTGGTTCCGCGAGAAGCCGACGCACCACTGCGGGAACTGGCTCTCCGCGGCGCTGCAGCTTCCCGGCCTGCGGACGGTGACCCTGATCGGGCAGAACAGCCCCGACGTCCGTTGGCGTCGCTTTTACAGATCGCCCACGAACGACCTCGCCAGCGGCCGCATCACGTTGCACCCGCACAGGATCGCGCGGGTCCGCGTGCCGATGCTCTGGCCGCGCGAGCCAATGGACGGCGCTGCGCGGCTCCGGCCCTGGGGGACGGAATACACGTTCCGCACGATCGAGAAGAACGGCGCAGAAGCGATCTTTCGGGAGACGGCCGAGCGGCTCGCCGGCCAGCGCGTCTACGTAAGCATCGACAAGGACGTCCTCCGCGACGCCGATTCCGCGCCCGACTGGGAACAAGGGGAGATGACGCTTAACGAGCTGACGAGCGGCGTGCGAATGCTCGATTCCAAGTGCATCATCGTCGGCGCCGATGTCTGCGGTGATCGGGCGCCCAAGCCGCTGGCAGGCCTCTGGAAACGGCTCGACGCGGGTCGCTTCTTCTCCAAAGGGCCCGCCTGGAGCGAGGCGGCGGCCGCCTTGAATCGCAGGGCCAACCTGGCCATTCTCGACGCTTTCGGAGTCTCCATACCCGGGCCGCCCGGCGTGGCGATGCCGGCCATGCTGGCGCCGTCCCTCGGCGGGTCGCCGCGATGACGCTTATAACGTTCCTCCTGGTGATCGGTTGCATCGCAGGCGAGACCGCGGAGCAGGTGCTCTATCGGCTGGGTGGGCGGCGCAAAGGGGCGCAATACGCCGTATGCGTCGTCCCGGCGATCGCCATCCACGTGTGCCGGATGGCGCTCTGGTATCTGCTGCTTCGATTCCTGCCCCTCGGCGTCGCACTGCCGCTGATGGGCTCGTCCTACATCGCGGTGGCCCTGGTCGGGCGGCTGATGTTCAATGAACCGGTTGACCGCAAGCGATGGCTCGGCACATGCCTGGTCGTGGCCGGCGTTGTTCTGGTGGCGGCCAGCGAAAGAGGAAACGAGATCTTCGGCTAAAGGTTCGCCCGCGATGACGCATTCCCGAGACCTGATTGGCTGATTGTGACTGAAATCTTAGAAACCAAGCCGACCCTTCCGACCCGAACCGGCCGCATGGCGATCCCGTACCATCTGCTCGGGTTGCTGCTCCTGCTGGACGTGTCGGCCTTCCTGCTTGAAAAAGTCGCCAGCAGCAAAGCCGGGGCGATGACGGGGGGCGAGGGCGCCGGCCGTTTTTATATGAGCCTGCTGACTCACCCGTGGGCCTGGGCGGCACTGGCGTTAGGGCCGATCCAACTGTGGACGTGGACGCGGATCCTGTCTACCGTTGACATCAGCATCGCGTACCCGATGAGCAGCCTCAACTACCCGCTCACGCTGCTCGGCGCGGTGGTGATCCTGGGCGAGCGGCTGACCTGGCCGATCTGGGTCGGGTCCATCCTTATCATGTGCGGCGGGATCATCCTGGGGCCCATGGGGCACGCCCCGAGGAACAACGCCGCGGCCGAAAAGCACGCCTGAAGAAGGCGCGTTTCTTCGATCCCTTATGCAGGAATGACGACATGGCTGTCGAACGAAAAAAACACGTCCCGGCGATCCTGATGGCGCATACTTACTGGGACATCGTCCCGGTGATCTTCGCGGTGATCCATGGCCTGTTCATCATGGCGATGTTCTTTTCGTTCCCTCACGCGCCGTGGAAGAGCGTCGCGCCCTTCAAGTACGTGCCGACCGCTCCGTGGTGGCTGCTGGGCGTCGCGGGGGTCGTCTACGCGTTCAGCATTTCCTGGAACATCAACGGCATCAGCCACAACTTCATCCATAACCCTTACTTCAAGTCGCCGCTGCTGAACCGGCTGTTCAGCGTTCTTGAGTCGCTCGATTGCGGCTTCTCGCAGATCTTTTACGACTGTGTCCATCGCCGCCATCACATGGGCAACAGTGACCGCCCCGACGCCGACGGCGAGACGATCGACTGGATCTCGATCTACCAGCACGGCCACGACGGCGAGCCGGAGAACATCTGGACCTACACGTTCCTGGGCTACTTTCGAGAAGATGTCCGCCGCACCTACCGGGACATCAAGCGCAAGAGCGTCGCCGAAGGGTACTGGGGCATCTTCGAGACCGCTCTCACCACCGCCTTTGCCATCGTCGGTTTCTTTCTGAACTGGCGATTCATGCTCTACTTTCTTCCGTTCTACTACCTGGGGCACTGCCTCTCGATGTTGAACGGGTACTTCCGCCATTACGGCGGCAACCCGGACATGCCGATCGCCTGGGGCGTGAGCAGCTATCACTGGCTGTACAACGTCGTCTGGTTCAACAATGGCTATCACGCCGAGCACCACTATCGCCCCAGCATGCACTGGACGAAGATGCGCGAGCTGCGCGATCGGATCGTCGAAGAGCAGCGCAAAGCGGGCGTCCGCGTGATCAAGCCGCCGCACGTCTTCGGCTTCTTCGACCGAGGCCTGCGCGAGTACAACCGCGAGCGTCGCCTCAAGCGCGAGCAAGCCCGGGCCGCGGCCCACCCGCCGGAACCGTCTTCGCTCACGGCCTCGGCGCCGTCGGGGGCTCAAGTCGCGGGGTGATGCAAGCCAGCGCCGCATCTACGAGCCGCGCCCGTCGGGAAGCGAGGCCCGCCGCCGGCGGGCATGAACGGTCGATCACAAAGCTCAGTCACCGAGTACGGCGACTGCCCGCTTCCTCACGGGCGCGGCTCGTTTTCGCGTCGGCCCGACGCTCATTGTTTCCCTTTACTCTCGTTGTCTCCCTGCTGACCAGCATTGGTTGCGAGCCCCAACACGCGGCCGCTCCAACGCCCACTCACTCCCTCTCACCAGCGCCCCCAGCCGCAACCGAGCCCGCCACGCGTCCGGCGTCGCCCCTCTCCCGCATTCACTCATTCATGTTCCAGAATCAGGGGTTGGAACGGTGGGGGGCGTTCGGCCGCCTCGCGCACAGCGGCTACGACCTGCTGGTCATCCCCTCAGGCAACAGCCTCAAAGGTGGCGAGCGGATCGACATGAAGGCCCGCGTCGCCGAGCTCCGCGCCGCCCGCCCCGGCCGTCTGGTTCTCGCCTACATCGACCTGGGGGCCGCCGAAACGGATCAAGCCTACTGGACCAGCTCGTGGAAAGCGCCGGTGGGCGGAAAGCCCGGCATCCCCGACTTCCTCGCCGGCGGCCGCGACCCCCGCTGGAACGATACCTACCCCGTCGTCTTCTGGGACCCGCGCTGGCAGGCGCTGACGATCACGGGCGAGACGAGCGTGCTATCGCGCGCCATGGCCGCCGGCTTTGACGGCGTCTGGCTCGACTGGGTTGAAGCCTACGAAGATCCGTCCGTGGCGGCCGCCGCCCGCCGGCAGGGCGTTGACCCCGCCCGGGAGATGACCCGTCTCCTGGCGGCCGCCCGCAGCTCCTGTCTCGCCAAGAATCCCGCCGCCGTAATCGTCGCCCAGGATGCTCCGCTCTTCGATCCTTCCAACGCTGACGCGCTGGCCTGCGTGGACGGCATCTTTTCCGAAGGCGCCTGGTTCACCGGCCGCGGCGACGTCGAGTGGGACGACGCCTCCAACGGCGACCAGCCCAACCTCGCCCAGGGAAGCCAATCCACCGCCGAGCGTCTCGCCCGCTACGGCCGCCTGACCCGTGCGGGTGTGCCGGTACTAACGATCGACTACTGCCTCAACCCCGCGAACGCCGCCCGAGTTTACGCCGAGTCGGCGAGGCACCACCTGATCCCGCTGGTGACGCGCAGTTCCGTTGCGCGGATAACAACCACGCCGCCGCCGGGGGTGGAAGCGAAATAGCGCCCGCAAACTGCGGGCTCATTGCCTCGCCCGGTCTGCCAGTAGCGAAGCCATATCTCTCGCGCCGTGAAGGACGCGAATGACCTCGACGCTCCGTTCATTGACCCGATAGAAGACAAAAAAGTTCGGGAAACTTACGACCGACCTTCTCCGAAGCTCCTCAAGCCGAGCGTCGTCCGCCTCGTACCTTGGATATCGATTCGGGTGTTCGCGGATTTGAAGGTACGTGGCGTCTACGGAATCGTAGAACCGTAATGCGAAAGGAAGGCTGTCCTTGGCGATGAACGCAACGGCAGCGTCAACATCCCTCGCGGCCGCGGGAAAGACCGTCAGCGTGTAGGTCACGACCGAGTTCGCCCCGAGGCAGCTTTGCGTGTCAAGGCTGCTTTCTTTCGCTCAAATTGCCCGCTTCGGTAAGGGACCGGCTCTCCACTGCCCAGCCCTTCGAGCAACTTGTCGGTCAATTCTCTCTTCGAATCCGCCCGCTCCTTGTCGCGGTCGAGCTTTTCGCGAATCGCCTCGCGGACAAACTCGCTGGCCGAGCCGTAGATGCCGGATGAAACTCTATGGTCCACATACTGCTTCAGTGGGCGGGGAAGCGAGACGTTCATGGTTACTATCTGTGGGTCGCTCGCCATGTCCAGATTTTCCCACGGCCGCCAAACCTTGGCAACCTTCTCATTCAGATATGGCTGACGCGTCACGGTTGCACGCTCAGGTGAACCACCGCGTCCGTATCGCTGTTCACCTGGGCCCTTACCGTCCGCGTCGATGCGTCGAACGCAAACCCCTGCTCGAGGCTGGCCGCCGGGCGAGTCGTCGGTGCCGTGACCGGCGCCCGGAGCGGCGCCAAGACGGCCGCCCCGAGTCGGACGGCGGCCGGGGCGTGGTCGATGTCGTGAAGGATGAACGTGTACGGGCGGCGGGTGGGCTTGCCGTCGAACTTCCCCTCGGTCGCCGACTGGTCGATCGTGATCCCCTTTGCGCCGCCGAACGTGGCCGCCACCCGCGTGATGCCAAACTGGCCGTGGTCGTACGCGTCGCTCGTGCCGTCGTCTTCGTAGAGGTTGAACGCGCTTTCAACCGTGCGGCCGGCGGCGGGGTGGGCGGGGTAGATGTCCCAGGTGATCGCCTGATCCACCAGGCCGCCGTCGCCCACGTGCTGCTTGTCGGCAACGCCCATAGGGATGATCGCGCCGGCCTTCACGAAGATTGGGTACGACTCGAGCAGCGTCTCCATGGCGGCCGTCTCGCCGCCGTGGTGATAGCGGCCGGTCTGGTATTCCACCCAGTCATCCCCCACCGGCAGGTAGACCGATGCCGACGTCTGCCCCGGCTGCCCGATCGGTGCAATCAGGAACTGGCGGCCGTAGAGATAGTTCGCCGTCGCCGGGTGGCCGTCGGGCGCCTTGAGCGCCGGATCATCCGGGTAGGCCATATCGAGCGGGACCGCGATCGGACGCCCGGTCGTATGGGCTTCGTAGGCAGACGTGTAGAGATAGGGGATCAGCCGGTAGCGCAGTTCATCGTACTTTCGGAAGATGGCGACGGTGTCGGCATCATATTCCCAGGGGACGCGCGTGCCCGACTGGGGCTTGCCGAAAAGCGTCGGCCACGGCGTGAAGACGCCGTACTGGAACCAGCGGAGGTAGAGCTCCTTGGTCGGGGCGACTTTCGGGTTATAGCCTCCCAGGTCGTCGCAATACCAAGGGATCCCGAAGCGGGAATAGTGCAGCATGTGGTCAACCGAGTCGCGAAGGTCCTTATAGCCGCCCGGGTGATCGTCGGGCCAGATGCAGGCATATCGCTGCGAGCCGGCGACCGGGTACTTGGTATCGAGCCAGCCCCGGCGGCCGCCGGTGCCCAGGTCGCGGGTCGCCTCAAAGGTGGCGCGGCTCAGCAGCAGCCGCCACGCCGCCCCGGTCCCGCCCGCCTCGTCCATCGGAATGTGAAAGCCCTTGTCCACCGCGATCGAGTGGCCATTGAAATAGAACTTACGATAGTGGACGTCGCGGTAGTCTTCCTTGAAGAAATTGAAGCCGGCGTTGACGCCCTGATTGGCGGCATGCGATTTCTTGAACGCTTCGAAAGCTTCGGGCTGGAACACGTCCGGCATGCAGCCGCCGACGGGCGAGCCCCAGAAACCGTCGAGCAGGTATTGCCCTTTGGCATCGGTCGCCAGCCAAGTGTGAACGGAGAACTCGTCCCAGTCCGTGCAGCCCGGCCGCAGCGAAGGCATCATCCACCGGCCCAGGGCGAAGTGCTGGTCGCGGATCTTCTTGAAGGTCTCGGTGTGCCAGGTGGTGGTGAAGTCGTTGATCGCCCGGTCGCTGAAGACGCCGCCGTCGCCCCAGATCGCGTCGATCGGCAAGCGCATTTCGCGCCATTTGGCCGCCACCAGGGGCATGCTCGCTTCATCCGCGTAACAGCCGTACGCGATCCCCATCACCCACTTCGGCGGCATCGGCGCGGTGCCGGTGGCCTCGGTGTAGCGCCGGATCAACTCGAGCCGAGTGCCCGACGGGGCATACGACCAGACATAATCACGATCGTCTTCGTACACGATCACGTGGTGCGCGCCGTAGTCGAGCCGCAACGGCGCGCCGGGCTGTAGGGGGAGGGCCATCACGTGCCGCGTGTCACCCTGGCCGGTATAGAAGACCTGAAGATCCAGTTTGGTAACGGGCGTGGTCACTCTGAGTTGCGAGGTCGAGAGCACGACCTGCCCGCCCGCTTCCTCCACCTTCACGTCGCTCATGTCTGCGGGTGACGGAACGATCGCCCAGTCGGCTGACTTGCCGGCCCGCTCGGCGCCCCACGACAATCGCACGGCCAACGGCGATCGAGCGGTCAGCTGAACGATGCGGCCGTCGGAGAGGGTCAGGGCTACACCGTTGCCAAACGGCGCCCACTTCGCAATCCCCGGCGTCGGGGCGGGCGGATCGGCGGCGAATAGACGCGTCGAAACCAGCAGGGCGGCAAGAGCGGCCGCCAACACAATCCCGCGCGCCACTCCAGATTTAATCAAGCGAGTGCTCCGTTCAAAGGCTTCCCCGGCGGCAATTTTGACACGAAACCCGATATGACGGAAGGCGTTCAACGTTTGCCCTCGCCACGCGGTTCTTCCCGATCTCTTTCTCCCTCTCCTGGTACTCCGGGGGAGGGCGGGGGAGGGAGCGTCATCGCTGAAATGACGAATTGCCAAACCGGCATTCGTCACGCCGAAGCCCCCACCCTATCCCTCCCCCGAGTACCGGGAGAGGGGATCAGACCTGATCCGCCGCAATCGTGCGCTCCTATCGCGGCCGGCGTGAGAGGCCTGTACACTTCGAATCTCATGCGTTCGCTCGCCGAGTTCGACATCCCTTCCCTTCGTGAAGCGATTACGGCGGCCGGTCTGAACCCCGTCCACGCCAGAGCCATCCTCCGCGCCTACTACGCCGCGAACGGGAAGCCGCTGTTCGGCGAGATCGAACGCATCGGGTCGCGAGTGAGCGCATGGCTGGAGCAGACGTTCACCGTTCGCTCCGCGCCCGCCTTGGCCCGAACAGTCAGTGGGGACGGTACGACCAAGCTCCTGATCGGCCTTCCCGCCGGCGGGGCGGTCGAGACCGTCCTCATGCCGACCCACCGCGCCGACCGCACGATGGGGTGCGTCTCTTCGCAGATCGGCTGCGCGATGGGGTGTGACTTCTGCGCCAGCACGCGCCGCGGCTTGGAGCGCAACCTCGAGCCGCACGAGATTGTCGAACAGTTCCTCCACCTGCGCCGCGCGGCGGGAGACGTCGGCCGCAAGCTGACGACCATCGTCTTCATGGGCATGGGTGAGCCCATGCACAACCTGGATCACGTCCTGGCGGCCGTTCGCCGGATCGCCGACCCTGACCTGGGCGGGCTCGGCTGGCGGCAGGTGACGGTCAGTACCGTGGGCGTCGTCCCTGGCATCGACCGCCTCGCCGAAGCCGATCTGAACGTCCACTTGGCGCTGTCTCTTCACGCCGCCGATGATGAAACCCGCTCGCGGATCGTCCCGATGAACCGGCGGTATGGTGTGATGGACGTGATCGAGGCGACGCGGCGTTACCACGCCCGCACCGGCCGCATCCCGACCATCGAATACTGTCTGATCGATGGGGTCAACGACAGCGACGCGCACGCGGCCGCTCTGGTTGAGCTTCTGCATCGCGACCGCTTCCATGTCAACCTGATCCCGTACAACGCCATCGGTACTGGACTGAGCGGCGCACGATATCACCGCCCGCCACTCGAACGCACGACGCGTTTCCTGGCGCATCTACGGGAGGGTCGGCTGGTTGCGCACGTTCGCGACGCCCGCGGCGACGACGTCAACGCCGCCTGCGGCCAGCTCCGCGAAACGGCCGGATCCAGCGCACTGGCGGTAATCGGGTAGGTCGCCCGCTCCAAGTGGGGCGACGTTCGGTGGGAGCTGACCTAAACTTGACTGCTTGACTGTCGTCCGCCCCTGTTGCGGCCGATTCACAAAAGGACTTTTCTGTCAAACTGGTCGCTCCCCATCCTGTCGCCGCACGGCCCCTTCGCTCTCCGCAGCGCCGAGCGCGACCCGCTGCATCGATGGCTCGACCGCTTTCCGCTCGACGCCTTCCTGCGGCCGTTCGTGGTCGATGTCTTCCGCGCGCTGCCAACCGACGTCCGCATCGACTTGGTTGAAGACCCCGGTTTCATGCTCTACGACTATGAGCCGGGGCGGATGATGCACGTCCCGGTCGCCTCCCCCGGCCGCGATCGGCCGTCGCGATCGGTCGTGCTCAAGCGAACCCTTCGCTACCGGAGCGAGCCTTTCATCCGCTGGCTCATCGCGCACGAGATCGCCCACGCCCACCTCCGCCACGGCGGCCGCTGGCCCGGCGAAGACCCCGAGCTCGCCGCCGACGCCCTCGCCGCCACCTGGGGTTTCCCCCGCCCGCCGCGCGGATGATCCGACGCTCAGCGTGAAGGGACGGCGACCGCCGGTCACGGGGCTGGCGGGAGGGCCTCCGCGTCAGCGGCCCAGGAGATGCGATCGTAAATCCCCCTCAGTTTGGCGCCGCGGGCGGGGTGGATGGAGCCGATCTGCGCGATGGTTCCCGCCAGGGAAGCACGAAGGTGACTCAGGGGCTCCTCGCTCTGCGATGCCGGGCCGTGGCGGACGCAGTTCGTCAGGATCGCCTTGAGCCGGTCGAACGCGGCACGGGTGATGTTGGGGCGGACATTGACGACCACGCCCGTCACGCTCTGTCGGACGCCACAGCGCATCAGGCGAGTCTTGCGATGGTTAAGAGAGAAGCCCTCGTCGGCCGCGATGACGGCGACGTGCGTCGCCAGACGCTTGCTCGACCTGGCCAGCTCGTCGCTGCCTGAGAATGTCAGGTCATCCGCGTAACGGGTGTAGATGAAACCGGCGGCGCGGGCGAGCGCGTCGAGGCGACGGTCGAGACGGGCAGCGGCGAGGTTGGCGAGCGCCGGCGACGTCGGCGCCCCCTGCGGCAAGTGCCGGCCGCGGAGGCGTTGCCAGGCCGCGTCGTCGGCGCCGAGGCGGGCGCCGGGGCGACCCTCCCAGACATCCGCGGGCAACGAGGTCGTACAAAGCCCCATCAGCAGACGCGCGACGTCGGCCGGATAACCCAGCGCCCGGAACGCCCGGAAAATGCGCGCCGAAGTGACGCTGGGAAAGAAGTCGGTGAGGTCGAGCCGAAGCACGGCCTCCTTGCCACAATGGGCCGCGGCGTTGGTGAGGATCGATCGCCCGCGACGAAACCCATGCGCGGAAGGGTGGGTGGGGACGAGGCTCAAAATTTCCGAGAGGACCTTACGCTGCATCCGCTTCAAGGGGGCCTTGGGGATTTCCAGCAGCCGCGCCATCCCTTCTCGCCGCGATACCCAGCGATATCGGTACGGCCGCAGAGGCCCAGGGGGATGGCGGCGGTTCCTTCCCGACACGTCCGCCCGCCACTTCAGGCGTTTGATGTCCATTGCGAACCAGGCCGCCAAGTCCTGTTCGGTGGCGATCGCCGGCACGCAGGGCCCGGCCAGCCACAGCGGCGCCGGGCCCATCGTGACCCGGCGCCGCGGGAACCGGGGTGACGGTGTCGGCACGGCGGCCGCGGCGCGGGCAATCGCGCGGGCCAGGCCTCTATCCGCCATCAGAAAGTCAACAAGCGGGCCGTAGACGGGCCTTTCGGCGAAGGCGGCAAGGAGTCGCAGATCAAGTTTGCGGGCTTGAAAGGAGCGGTCGAGGGTCGAGCGGCGAAGCGCCGCGCGGATCGGCGCGGCCGCCCATTCGTCGGCCAGCAGCGCCCCAGCGAGCGAATAGATGAACCGCGAGCGGTCAAGCCGCATCGTGCACTCGGAGCGAAGGTCGATTGGACGGGCCAGGGGGCGGCCCAACGTGTCTTGTCCGGCGCGACGGGACGGGCGTGGTAGCGCCCCTCCGTCGTGCGCCCCGAATCATGGTGATCGAACGCCCCCGGGGTAACCCCGGAGCAACAAGCGGACGCGCCTTGCGGCGTGCCCGTCGTCAGGCTTGAGCCGCCCCTGTGGCCCGGCGGATTGTGGGCGACAACCTGCGACGCGTCAAGCAACACCGTGGAACGACGTTCGCAAGGGGTGTGGTCAGCGTTTGTGGCGGTAACCGACCGAAACGCAGGGCGTGGTGAACCACGCCCTACGTTTGGCGCCCCCCGGTCGAAAACGAGGTATCGCCACAATAGTCGGCCACACCCTTCGCGAGGAAAAGCGGCGATCGCTCACGGCGTCTTGGCAGGCTGGGTTCGCGCCGGAGATTGGGGCAGGAGGGAAACCTGCTCGCGCAGGGCGGCGATGACGGAGATGCGTTGGTCGGCGTCGTCGGCCAGGTCCTTCGGTTCGACTTTCGCGGCCGCGGGGGTCAGCTTTTGAAGGCGACGCAGGGCGACAGATCGGGCGACGGGTTCCTCACACGTCAGGCAATCGAGCAGGAACGGGACATCATCGTGGAGGTTCTCGGCGTCGTCGTCGGGGAGGGGGCGATAGAGGGAAAGGATCGCGTCGAGCTGGCGGTTCTGCTCCGGTGAAAGGCCCTCCCGCTCGATATGGGCGACGGAGGTGGCGCCGGCGATCCCGGTGGCGGCGATGGAATGGGCGGCCGCCTCGCGACGGCGGAAGTCGTCGTTCCCCAGGTCGGGTAGCTGGGCGATCACCTTCGCGCGGACGTCGGGGCTTTCAGGCCAGTCGTCCGCCAATACCTGCCACGCCGCCGCCGCGTCGGGAGCGAGGACGGCCTCCTGGCCCAGCTCCCGCAGGATCGGGCGAAGGAAGGCCTCCGTCTCGCGGACGTGACGGCGGCGGAAGGTGATGAAGTCAGGCTCGTGCAGTTCGATGGTTTTGGCGTTGCCATCGGAGGCGTCGAGCGAGACGCCGTCGGCCGTTTCTTCGAAGACCACATCGCGAATCAGGTGATCTCCGAAGCTCCGGTAAGTAATTCGGACGTCTCGCGAAAGGAACACCCGCATCGAGTGGATGACGCCGTCGTCGTCGTATCGCTCATGAAACAAGTCGAAGCGCGGGCTCCCCATTCCCTGACGGCGGCCGACCCAGACGGAAAACATGAGCCGGGCGGGCATCGGCTCGCCCTCTAGATCGACGCGCAGGGTGGAGCGATTCTTGATCGGCTCAATCAGCGGGACCAGGACCAGCGCCTTTCCGTCGATGCGGAAGTGAAAGATCTGATCGAAGCGGTGCTTTCCTTCGAGGGGGGCAAGATCGTTGCAGGTGGCGAGCCAGGCTTCGCGGCGACGTTCGATCTCCGCCCGTCGGGCCTCGGGGAGTTCGGCCGCGAGAGCGACAGGGGCTATCCCGCCACGCCCGATCGGCATGAGACAGGCGGTCAAGACGGCGAGCAGAAGCCGGGCAGCCCCGATCGGCCGACCGATCCGACGGCGGCCGCACAGGGATTTTCTGTCCGAGCCAGCCCGTCCCCGGGAAGACTTGGCTCTCATGGCGACACTATATGCCAACGCGCTCATGCCGGAAAGAAATACTTTGGCCGCGAGCCCGCGTGGGAGTCGCTATCGTTTTGTGGCATCAAGGGGCGGACGCCCGGGCCGACGTGGCGGGAGCGTTCTCGCTCGCGTGAAATGCCCCATGCTCGCGCGGGCATGCCTGCGTCTTGCGGACCCGACAGATTTCGAAACAGAGAAGAGCATCTCCACGCAAGCGTGGGGCAGGGCACCCGGCGTGATGTTATCGCGTGAGAAACGGTATCGCCCCGAAAAACGGCCACACCGGCCGGCGTGGCAACGACTGTCATCGCCTCTTGTCGATCCGACGCGCGCCATCAGGGCGAGTATGGCCTCTGGTAAAGTATTCCCGGCCCGTCCCGCGGAGCGGTCGCGGGCTGTTCGCCCCAAGGAGGGGTCATGGCATTATCTCGATCCAACAGACAATCGCTCGCGTGGCTTCCCCTCGTCGCGGCCGCTTTATCCGCGGCCGGGCTGGGCGGGTGCCAGCCACCAGCGGCGGAGGACGGGCCGCTGCCCCTCCCCGCGCTGTCGGCGATGCCCGCCCTCGTGCGTCAGCAGGCGACAACGGACCCGGTGTCGTTCCGAGTCATCAGCGCGGGGAGCAAGCTGGGCTACGCGGATCTCTTCGGCCGCATTGTCATCGACCCGCAGTTTGACTACGCCGGCGAGTTCGTCGATGGCAGGGCGCGAGTGAACCTTGGCGGCGCGCTCCTCCGGTCGGAGCGGCCGGGCGCGACGTTCGTCGGGGGGAAGTGGGGCTATATTGACGCGAAAGGTCGGTACATCGTCGCGCCCGAGTATGACGCGGCGACCGATTTCTCCGAAGGCCTTGCCCGCGTCAACACGGGGTTTCAGCTCTCCGACGACGGCGAGACCGTCGCTTCGCCCGGGCTCTGGGGGTATGTCGATGTGAATGGGAAGCTCGTGCTTCCGATTCAATATGATGAAGCCGGCCCGTTCGCGGGCGGCCATGCGCGGGTGCGCCTGGGGCAGAAGATCGGGTACATCGACCCAGCTGGCGTATTCCTCTGGGAGCCGAAGAGGGAGGCCCCCCGGGGAGGGGGCTCGAAATGAGACGGCGGGCTGCGGCTATCGCGAGCGGCGCATGCCCACGGCCCGTCGCCCCCACATCAGCGCCAGCACCAGCGTGATAAGAAATGCCGCCACTGGCTGGCCAACCGGCACCTGTACGGCCCGGGGCGGAAGCGAGGCCGGCCCCGTCGTCGGATCGACGTACGACACCTCGGCCAGCCGGGTCCACCCTTCGCCAGTGGAGCCGCGACGACCGAGACGATCGCCCGCCGCCATTCCCCACACGCCTGAGCTTGGCCAACCTTCGAGCGCCGGCACCGCCATGGGCCCCAAGCGGCCGAGATCCGTCCCCCCATGCGACGCGGGACGCGGGCAGGCCGCCGCGCCGGGATCGTCCGCGGGCCGCGTCGCCAGCACATTGGCCGCGTTATTGCCACGCAGCGTCTGGGCCGATTCCGTCGGCGAAGCGGGCGCTACCGTGGCGGAACCCGAATTCCGGAGAAGTCCGGAATGAACGGTGCCAGCGGACGCGATCTGCAACGAAAGTAAAGTAACCCCCATCACCCATGGGACATCTACGACCACCCGACCCACTAAAACCTCCTTGTTACGGCAGGAGGGACTCTACGTGGCGGCGGGCGGCCGTCAAATTTCTTAGCCAAATCACAACATCCGATAAGGCCCGAGTAGATGTTAAGTCGTCCGTCATAAAATGTTTACGATAGTCCTCTCTTCGCCGCATGGGTCCGACCGGCGTCCGCTTGTGCGGCGGATGGGTCAGAAGGGGTCATGCTGGGTGGACAGGTTCTCGAATCGGGTCGTCTTGTTCATGAACGTCAGCTTCACTGTTCCGGTCGGGCCGTTTCGCTGCTTGGCGATGATCACTTCGGCGATGTTGTCGGGCTGGAAATCGGGCTCGCTCATCCGGTAGTAATCCTCGCGGTGCAGCAGGGCGACGACGTCGGCATCCTGCTCGATCGAGCCGGATTCGCGCAGGTCGCTCATCCGCGGGCGGTGGCCATCCCGGCCTTCGCTCGCGCGGTTAAGCTGGGAGAGGCAGACGACCGGCACATTCAGTTCCCGGGCGACCGCCTTGATGCCGCGGCTGATCTCGCTGATTTGCTGCTGGCGGCTATCGACGCCCGGGTTATCCATCAACTGCATGTAATCAATCATGATACACTTGATGTCATGCTGAAGCTTCAGTCGCCGCGCCTTGGCACGCAGCTCCAGCACCGTGAGCCCAGGCGAGTCGTCAACCCAAATAGGCGCCTTGGCCAGCTCGCCCACGACATTGGCCAGGTGGGCGTACTCGTGCGACTGGAGCAGGCCCTTGCGGAGCTTGTGGGCGTCGATCTGGCCGCGTGAGCAGAGCATGCGCTGGGCCAGCTGCTGCTTGCTCATTTCCAGCGAGAAGACGGCGGTCGGCTGGCGGCTGTCCGCGGAGACGTGCTCGATGATGTTCATCGCGAACGCCGTCTTCCCCATGCTGGGCCGGGCGGCGACGATGATCATCTCGCCGTTTTGCATCCCGTTGAGCATGTCGTCCAGCTCGAAGAAGCCCGTCTCCAGCCCGCGCTGGCCGCGGTTTTCGATCATCTCGAAAACCTCGTGCAGGACCACCTCCATCGCCACCATCGCCTTGCCGACTTTGTTCTGGGCAATTTCGAAGATCCGCTTTTCGGCCTTGTCCAGGACAAGCTCAGCCTGCTCGTGCGGGGCGTAGGCGTCGCGGAGGATCTCATTGCTCGCGGCGATCAGTTGCCGGAGTAGCGCCTTCTCGCGAACGATCCCGGCGTAGTGCTTGCCATGGGCCGCCGAGGGAACCGTGTTCAGGATCGCGGCCAGGTACGCGCTGCCGCCGATTTCCTCGAGCAGTTGCCGCTTGGCGAGTTCTTCACGAAGGAGGACCGCGTCCACCGGCCGGTTCTGCTCGTACAGCTTCACGACGACGTCAAAGACGATCTGGTGGTCGGCCTGGAAGAAGGCGTCGCGATCGACGATCTGGATGATCTCGCCGATCATCTCCTTGTCGAGCATCATCGAAGCCAGCAGGCACATCTCCGCTTCGATCGACGACGGCGGAAGGCGCTCGAACTGGCCGCCGGTCTCCATGATCTGGTTCAAGACAACCTCCGTGTCGCATTGGAAAGGATGAAGAATGAAGGCGAAGGATGAAGAGGAGGGCGCGACTGGCTCGCGATCATCCTGTCCTTTCCCCCCGCGGATCCTAACGCGAAAACCCGCCACCCGCGCGACTGGGCCGCGCGGGCGACGGGTTTTCAACGGGCTATGCACAAACGCCTGGCGCAAGCGGCGCCGCCGGGCGGTAGACGACCGAAGTTGAGGCGGATCAGGCTTCGGTGGAGGCGGCCGCGTCGGCCTGGTCGGTGGCCGCCGCCTGAGCCTTGGCATAGGCGTCGATCGCCGCCTTGCTGTCGGCGTCGGGGGCGACCCACACCTTGATTTCGGTCGCCAGGTCTTCGGCGAAGCGGATGTTGACCTGGTAGGTGTCGATCCGGTCGAGCTTGCCCGGGAGGTTCACATCGTCCGGGAGGACGTTGAAGCCCTGCGCCTGAAGGCGCCTTGGCGATCTCGGTCGCCGTGACCGAGCCGTACAGGTGTCCCTGCTCGTTGGCGCGGCGCTCGAGGGTGACCTCGACGCCTTCGAGGCGCTTGAGCAGCGTTTCCTGCTGGGCCCGGCGCTCGCGCTCCTGCTTTTCGATCTCCTGGCGGCGGGCCTCGATCTTCTTGACGTTATTGGGCGTCGGCTCGACGGCGAGGTCCTTCGGGAGAAGGAAGTTGCGGGCGTAGCCGGGCGAGACTTCGACGATGTCGCCGACCTTGCCTACGTTCTTGATCGATTCTTTCAGGAGCAATTTGATTTGGGCCATGATGTCGTTCCTCACGAATGGTTGTCAGTGGTCAGTCGCCGGTTGGCTGATGGCTCGCCGGCCGCCGGAAAAATTCAGCGGCGGCGACCGATCACCGGCCAGTCGTTTCCTGTCGCTTGGTTAGAACGGAATGTCGTCGTCTTTGAACTGTTGCTCCTCGCCGAACGGCGGCTCGGCCGGGCGGCCCGGGGCCGGCCGCTGCGGCGCGGGCCGGGGAGGGCCGGCGGCGGGGCGGGCCGAAGAACGGGCGGGCGGAGCGTCGTACTCGCCTCCGCCGGCATCCATATCGGCGCCGCCGGGGGCCCCGCCGGCATCGCGGCCGCCAAGGAACTGGAAGTTCTCCACGAAGACCGAATGCTTGCTGCGCTTGCCGCCGCCCTGCTTGTCTTCCCAGGTGTCGAACTTCAGCCGCCCCTCGACAAGGAGCTGCTTACCCTTCTGGCAATACTTGTTGATGATCTCCGCGCCCTGGCCGAAGATGCTGCACTCGATGAACAGCACCTCTTCCTTGGATTCGCCGCTCTTGGTCTTGTACTTATGGTTGACCGCGAGCCCGAACTCGGTCACCGCCATCTGACTCGGCAGGTACTTCATCTGCGGGTCACGCGTGAGGTTTCCGACGAGAACGATCTTGTTGAAATTCGCCATAAAGGGACCTCCCGGACGGATTGCTTCCGAGCGATTCTAGGGTTGGGCACAAGCCGCCGCGCCGAAACACGGCCAAGGCCGTTCATCGCAAGCTGCCAGCGCCCTTTGCCGCAACGCGGCCAGAGCCGTCGGCCGCGGCGCGGCCAGGACCGTTCGAGGTTCCCAGATCGGGTGCGAAAAGTCGCGATCACTGCTTCGATGCGCCAGGGTCGGCCGGGGCATCGTCGCGACGCGCCGGACGGGGCGGGCGGGCGCCGCCACGATCACCGCCCCGGTCGCCGCCGCGATCCCCACCCCGGTCGCCGCCACGGTCGCCTTCGCCACGGTCGTCGCGCGGGCCACGGTCGCCACCCCGATCGCCACGGCCCCCTTCAAACGGGCGGCCGCTGCCTTCGCGCTCCCACGAGGGGCGCTCTTCGCGGATGATCGGCTGCGGCTCGACCGCTTCCATCTCCTGCTGGTTCAGTTCGTCGGCGCGGGTGATGAGGCACCGGAGGACCTCTTCGCTCGAGTTTCACGTCGCGCTCGATCATCGCCACGGCCGAGCCGACGGCGTGGAAGTACGTCAGCACGTAGGTGCCGCGCTTCTGGTTCTCGACCTCGTAGGCGAGCTTGCGTTCGTCCCACTTCTTGATCACCAGGATCTTGCCGCCGTGCTTTTCGACCATGCCGCGGATGATATTGATCGCGTTCTGCTCCTGCGCCCGGCGGGGCCCAGGAGGAACATCCCCTCGTACTGGTTGATAGGGGTGACGCGCGTCGTTTGGGTTGCTGTCTCTGCCATAATCTCGACTGCTCCTAGCTTGGGTTTCGGCCGTGGCTTCGCCGCCGGCCGCCAGGGTGTTCATATGTTCGTCGCCACGCGGCCGTCGCCGCCGTAGCCATCTTTGAGTGGGGTGGCCGGCGGCCTCCCTGCACTCGCTTCTCCGCTTACACCTTTTTCTCTTCTGTCACGTTGAACTGATTCATCGCCGTCTGGATGCCCTTGTCGATCCAGGCCAGCAGCGCCTGAACCGACCGATCCAGCGCCGGGCCGAGCAGCGCCCGCTGGGCTTCAGTGAACCGCCCCAGGACGTAGTCCTTGCCAGCCATCCTTGGCGGCGTTGGGTCGGTGCCGACGCGCAGCCGCGGGTACTGGCTCGTGCCCAGCGCGCGCTGGATGTCCTTCAGGCCGTTGTGCCCGCCGTCGCTGCCGCCGGCGCGAACCCGCAGCCGCCCGCAGGCCAGGGCCAGGTCGTCCAGGACGACCATCACGTCGGAAGGCTCGAGCTGATAGAACGCCATCGCCGCCTGAACGCTCTGGCCGCTCAGGTTCATGTACGTCGTCGGCTTCAGCAGCAGCACCTTCGCCGAGCCACCCGAGGGAAGATCGACCGAGCCGTCGAGCGTGAGCCCGTCGAACCGGGCCCGGGCCTGCCGGTCAAATTCGCCGGGGCCCGTCGCCCAGCCGGCGCGGGCGGCGAACGCGTCGAGCACTTCGAACCCGACGTTGTGCCGGGTGCCGATGTACTCTCGTCCGGGGTTGCCCAGGCCGACGATAAGGTGCATGGCCGATTCGCGCGGCCGCCGCCGTCTGAAGAGGGCGGCCGCACGATCCTGAGCCGGCCACAGCCCGGAGGCCGACGCCGGTGATTCGGGCGCCGACTACTTGGTTTCGGCGGCCGCCTCGCCGTCTTCGGCTTTGCGGCCGATGACTTCGGGCTCGGCGACAACGCCTTCCGCGGCTCCGGCTTCTTCCTCGCTGACGGTCTTCACGGTCGCCACGATCGCGTCGCCATCCTGCAATGCGCGCACGCCCTGCGGCAGCTTGATGTCCTTGATGTGCAGGACATCGTCGATCGCCATCTCACTGACGTTGTGCCGAATGGCCTCGGGAATGTCGGTGACGAGGCACTCGACCTCGATATCGGCGATGAGCTGCTGGAGGATGCCTCCCTCGGCTTCGCCCTTGGGCGATCCCTTGAGCTCCAGCGGGACGGTGACTTCGACCTTTTCATCAAGGCTCACGCGGGCGAAATCGACGTGGATGACTTCGAGCCCGAGATGGTCGTACTGCACTTCCTTGACCAGCACCTTCTCGCTGCGCCCTTCGATGGCGAGGTCGAAGACGTGCGCCCCCTTCGACAAATGCTTGACGAGCTCGCGCTTGGGGAGCGTCACGGGGACGACAGCTTCCTTGTGGCCGTAAATAACGCCCGGCAGGAACCCGGCGTCCCGAAGCCGCTTGTTGGCCCGCGAGCCGAGCTCCGGCCGGGCCTTGGCGGTCACTTGAACGGATTGAGCAGACATGTGAACTCCGAAAAGTAGTCGTCAGGTAATCAGTTTAATTCGTTTCGCCGCCCGCTCCGGCGGTCGGGTTCGCTCACGCTTCACCGCGCGTCTCGCCTGGGCTTACTCGCTTGCGGCCTCGCTCGCCTCCGGCTTTACTCGGTTCTGGCTTCACTCGGTTCTGGCCTCGCCGGCTTCCTTGCTCTCACGGGAGCCTTTCCCGATCGGTTTCCCGTCGCCGTCCCGCGCGTCCTTCGAGGCGTCCCGCTCCTTCTGGAACAGGGCGCTGACGGACTCATTGTGGTGGATCCGGTGAATCGCCTCGCCGAGCAGGTCGGCGGTCGTCAGCACGTCCAGCCGATCCTTGATCGCCTCGCAGCGGGCGCCGATCGGGATCGTGTCGGTCACCGCCATCCGCGTGAACTCGCACTTGGCCAGCCGCTCCATCGCCTCGCCGGCGAAGACCGCGTGCGTGGCGGCGATGAAGATCTCTTTCGCGCCGTTGTCCCGGAGGATCCGCACCGCCTCGGTCACGGTCCCCGCGGTCGTGATCATGTCGTCAACCATGAAGACGTTCTTGCCAACCACATCGCCGATGATGTGCGCCGCGCGGGTCTCGCTGCCGCTCTTGCGGCGCTTGTCGATGATGCAGATCTCGCCGCCAATCGTGTTGGCGAACATCTGCGCCCGCTTCACGTTCCCGACGTCCGGCGACACGAAGACCCGGTTCGGGACCTTGAGCGCTTTGAACCACTTCCGCAGCACCGGCTCGGCGTGCAGGTGATCCACCGGGATATCGAAGAACCCCTGCACCTGGGCCGCGTGCAGGTCCACCGACACCACACGGTCGGCGCCGGCCCGTTCGAGCAGGTTCGCCACCAGCTTCGCCGTGATCGGCGTTCGACCTTCGTCCTTGCGGTCCTGGCGGGCATAACCGAAATAGGGGATGACCGCCGTCACCCGGTTCGCGCTCGCCCGCCGCAGCGTGTCGATCCAGATGAACAGCTCCATCAGGTGCGTGTTCGTCGGGTTGCACGTCGGCTGAATGACATAGCAATCGCGGCCGCGAACGTCTTCATTGACCCGGACCATCAGCTCGCCGTCAGGGAAGAGCTCGGTATGCCCGCGCCCCAGCGGCAGTTCGAGGTAGTCGCACACCTTCTGGGCAAGCAGCGGGTTCGCCCGACCGGCAAACAGCTTCAACTTGTCGGCGTCGAGATGCGACATTCCAAAAGCCTCTTTCGATCGACCACGCCGATCGTCACAACTTCGAGCGACCGCATGGGCCAACGGCCGTCGCCCGGGCGCACGCTCCCCGGCTACATCGCCGCCGGGCCGAACGGCGCCGCCTCGGCGAAGGCGTTCCCGGCGATCACCGACCCGTCCGGCACCACGCTGTCGCGCGGGACCATTGCGAACGGCCCAATCGCGCACCCCTGGCCGATTCGACTGTCGCGCCCGACAAACGTAAACGGGGAAAGCGTCGTATCCTGCCCGATCATCACCCCCGCCTCCACGTACACATTCGCGCCGCTGGCGATCGATACGCCGCCGCGCCGAAGCTGCCTCTGGATCCGCCCCTGCATGATCGCGTCAACCTGCGCCTGCTCCTCGCGCGAGTTCACCGCCAGCACATCCGACGCACTTACGGCGTTCACCGCCAAGACACGGCGGCCGGCCTGGCAAAGAATCCCGAAGATGTCGGTCAGGTAGTATTCGCTCTTCTTGTTCTCGTTCTTCAGTTGGCCCAGGGCATGCACCAGCTCTTCCGACCGAACGCAATAAAGACTCGGGAAGACCTCGCGAATCTCGCGCTGAGCGGGTGTCGCGTCCACTTGCTCGACGATCTCCAGAAACGCGCCCGAGGCGTCGCGAATCACGCGGCCGTAGCCCGTCGGGTCGTCCAGGACCGCGGTGGCCATGCTGGCGGCCGCTTTGTCGTCGCGATGCGCTTGGACCAGGCCCTTGAGCACGTCGGCGGTGATCAACGGGCCATCGCCGGCGAGGATGATCACGTCGCCGCGCTGCCGCTTCAGGTAAGGCTCACACATTCTGGCGGCATGGCCGGTGCCGAGCTGCTGGGCCTGCTCAACCCAGTCGATTTTCGTCTCGGCCGCGTACCGGGCCATGACCTCGTCCTTACCATGTCCGACAACCACCATCGCCCGCCCACACCCCGCTTCGAAGCAGGCCTGAAGCACGAAATCGAGCATCGGCTTGCCGCAGACCTCATGCAGGACCTTGGAGCGCCGCGACATCATGCGCGTGCTCTTGCCGGCGGCGAGGATGATGGCGGTGAGGCTCATAGCCGAACGGGTGAAGGGCGACGACGGTGCGGCCCGGGCGGATTCTGTTCCACGCCTCGGCAGCGGCGATCGCGTAAAAAATGACTACCCCGCTAGGATTCGAACCTAGACAAAGAGAGCCAAAATCTCTTGTGCTACCGTTACACTACGGGGTAGTGATGAGTCATCTCGTAGCAGGACGTCCAATCCCGGATGGGGCTGACGGCGCCACGAATTTCTTTAGCAGGGTCGAGCGAAGGAGTTGCCCAGCGAGGTGGGGCGGGAATGAGCAACGGGTTGAACCTTCGACGGCGAACCATCGAGCGTCAAGCCAATTGTGCTCCCGGGCACCGGCCGAGGACATGCAACCATTCGCGGTGAACACAGCTCCCAAAGGCCCGAGTCGATTCAAACCGCGAGGCCGTCAACAGTTAAGAGACGACTTCTTCGACCCGGTACGTCTACCCGTCCGGCTACGCACCGAACCTCTCGACGAATGCCCCAACTTCGGGGGAGCTAAGGTATCCTATCGAAGCACCTTATGGTGTCAAGCCGACGGTGCAGCCCTTTGGCCGGCAGAGAGGCGTCAATGAGGTCATCTGCGCAAGATTTCAGTGTCTGGCTCACGCAAAGAGGTGCTCGAACACTTCACTATTGTGCTGGCGGAGACGATCGGCAAACTCATTCACATAAAACATATCAGGAAGGTATCGCTGCGCACGGACTCGAATGACAAAATTGGGGTCGCTTAGAGAAAGGTCGAATAAGGCGAGTCCGATGCCAAACAGCATACAGAGCGACTCTAACCGGCTTAGGTCTTCCTCAGAGAGCGAACTCGGCATTACGACGTAGCTCTTCGTCGAGAATAGCCTGTACGCCACAGCTTGACCAAACGCCACTACTGGAGCCTGTGGGTTGATCTTGATCTCTGCGGACACGATCTCCAGCGGGAACTTAATCAAGTTCGATGCGGTCGGTTTGTAGACACCGACGACGTCTGGCGTTCCCCATTTTGTCTTCAACCCCGCGCCCCCTAATGACGAGACGACCGTGACCTCGTCCAGGTCATTCTTAAGCCAGTCGGCAAACGGCTCGTAGAAGTCGGTTTCGACAAATCCAGCAACGATCTTCTCAATATCTCGATCGACGTCGTCGGCCGTTCCGACGGCTGCAGATGCAGGTTGAAATAGGCCTCGACTCGGCTTGATGATCTCGGCTGGAAACCGAGTCGCCAGGTCCCACGTTGACCCATGGATTGTATTCACGGGGGTTTCCGGGCTTCCCGCTGCAATTTCCTTGATAAGTTCCGAATAACGAATGCCTCCGGGCCGCTCGGAAACGAGCCTTCTGGCGAGATCACGGATTTGATTTACCCCTAATTTGGCCATGCGCCCATGTTATCGATTTTAGCAAGTGGGCTCAAAACTTGAGGGGCGACCGGTAAGCCTGATCCGGGCGGCAAGATCGGCCTTTCGACGCCTTCCCGCGTCAGCTTGCCGACAAATCGCTTGACGAAGGTTGCCGGGTCGATACATTGTCACGCCTTATCTTCAGTGCGGCCGCGCCCGGGTCGCGCCTGATGGCAAACCCACGCCCGCGAACGGACGTACTGACGATACGGCTGGACTGACGATACTGGCCTGACAAGGAGTGTCCGTGAAGATTGAGCCGAATTAACGGCTCATGCTGACCGAAGCCCTGCATGGTCAGTGTGAGCGGATCATGCAGGTGGGAGCGAATCGATCCCTCCCGGAGCTTCGGGCAACGCGACGACACGAAGCTCACCGCCTGACGGGCCCGCTAGCGACGGGTTACAAGGCGGCAAATCACCCACCCGCAGGGGCCGGCTTTCATTCAAGAGCCCGGCAGTCGCTCTCTGGAAGGATCTGGCAAGAGACCGCGAGGAGCATTTCACGCGAAATGGCTTTCGCGGGGGCTCTTTCTTCATACGGCAACAACGAGGCCCGCTGTTTCTGGAGCGGGCGAGGAACGAACATGTCACGGGACCTAACCAAGATTCGCAACATCGGTATCGCCGCCCACATCGACGCGGGCAAGACCACCTGCTCCGAACGGATCCTGTTCTACACGGGCAAGATCTACAAGATGGGCGAAGTGCATGAAGGCACCGCCGTCATGGACTCGATGGAAGAAGAGCAGAAGCGCGGCATCACGATCCAATCGGCCGCGACGAGCTGCTTCTGGAACCGCAACGGGGAGCAGTACAACATCAACCTGATCGACACGCCCGGCCACGTTGACTTCACCGTCGAGGTGGAGCGGTCGCTGCGCGTCCTCGACGGGGCCATCGCCGTCTTCGACGGCAAGGAAGGCGTCGAGGCCCAGTCCGAGACGGTCTGGCGCCAGGCGACCAAGTACATGGTGCCGCGGCTCTGCTTCATCAACAAGATGGACAAGGTCGGGGCGAGCTTCGAGTTCAGCTACAACAGCATCCTCGAGCGCCTCGGCGCCACCGCCATCCCGGTCCAGATCCCCCTGGGCGAGCAGAGCTCATTCCAGGGGATGATGGACCTCCTGCGCGGGGTCGCCTACTACTACAAGATCAACGACGAAAAGGATCAGGGCAAGACGATCACCGAGAAGCCGATCCCCGAAGAGGAGAAGGAAAACTTCGCCAAGTGGCGAAACATCATGATCGAGAAGATCGCCGAGACCGACGACGCGCTGGCCGAGAAGTTCCTCCTGGGCGAAGAGCCCACCGAGGCCGAGCTTCGGGCCGCGCTGCGGCGGGCGACCCTCAACTTCAAGGCCCACCCGGTTTTCTGCGGCTCGGCCCTGAAGTACGTCGGCGTGCAGAAGATCCTCGACGGCGTCATCGACTACCTGCCGGCCCCAACCGACTTGAAGGACATCAAGGGGATGGACCCGGCGCACCCCGATGTGGTCATCTCCCGGCGGCTGGTGCCGGAAGAGCCGTTCTGCGGCCTGGCGTTCAAGATCGTCAACGACCAGCACGGCGACCTGACGTACGTCCGCGTCTACAGCGGCCGCCTCGAGAAGGGGACGCGCGTCCTCAACAGCAACCGCAACAAACGCGAGAACATCTCGCGCATGTTCCAGATGCACTCGGCCCAGCGGAACCCGGTGGATGTGGCCGAGGCGGGCGACATCATCGCCTGCATCGGCGTCAAGGACGCCTTGACGGGTGACACGCTCTGCGACCCGGACCATCCGATCGTGCTGGAGCGGATGTCGTTCCCGGAGCCGGTCATCAGCATGTCGATCGAGCCGAAGACGGCCGCCGACAAGCAGAAGCTGGGCGAGGCGCTGACGACGCTCAAGCGCGAAGACCCGACGTTCCGCGCCAACTACGACGAAGAGACCGGCCAGACGATCATCGCCGGCATGGGTGAGCTCCACCTGGAGATCCTTCGTAACAAGTTGACGCGTGACATGAAGGTCGAAGTGATCGTCGGCAAGCCGAAGGTCGCCTACAAGGAGACGATCACGAAGAAGGCGGCGGCCCGTGGCAAGCACGTGAAGCAGTCGGGTGGCCGCGGTCAGTTCGGCGATTGCTCGATCGAGATCGAGCCGTTCGACGGGACCGGCCCGGACGGCAAGCCGCTCGACCCCGAGGTCCTCAAGAAGCTTGGCTGGGAAGACAACATCGCGTTCGAGAACAAGGTGTTCGGCGGCGCGATCCCCAAGGAGTACATCCCGTCGGTGGAGTACGGCGTCCGCATGGCCGCCAAGACCGGCGTGCTGGCCCACTTCCCGCTGATCAACGCGAAGATCACGCTGACGGACGGTTCTTACCACCAGGTGGACAGTTCGCAGATCGCGTTTGAGCTGGCCGGCCAGCTCGCCTTCAAGGAAGCGTGCGCCAAGGCCGGCGTGACGCTGCTCGAGCCGATCATGAAGGTCGTCGTGACGACGCCCGACGAGTTCGTCGGGAACGTCACCGGTGACTTGAACAAGCGGCGCGGGCTGATCCTCAACAGCGAACAGCGTGGCAACACGCGGGTCGTTGACGCCGAGGTGCCGCTGTCGGAGATGTTCGGTTACACGACCGAACTTCGCTCGATGAGCACCGGCCGCGCTTCGTCGGTCATGGAACCGCTGAAGTACGACGCGGTCCCGAACAACGTGAAGAACGCGATCCTGGAAGAGCTCGGGTGATTGGGCGGAAGGACGAAGGATGGATGTGAAGGATGAAGAGAAGCGGGCGCCGCCAGTTCATCCTCCAGGTTTCATCCTTCAACGGAGTGTCAGGTAAAGAGAGACGGGCGCGTTGCAAGACGTGCCCGTTTTTGTTGACCTGTTATCGCGGGGCCCTGTGCGCCGCGGCCGGCATCACGCGACGATCTTAAAGTGGACCGTGTAAAAGCTGCTCCCGGGGCCGCGGCCGAACGGCTGGCTGAAGGCTTGGACAGTCAGCGTATAAGTCCCGACGCCCAGCCCATGGTTCGAATGCTCCGCGTTCAAAAGCGTTTGTCGCGACCTGGAGGAAAGGCCGACATAGACGCCGTTCAGGCTGAAGGTCGTGCTCTGCGAACCGGGAACCGAGTAGGAGGCGACGTCTAGACCAGAAATATGAAGCTGTGACAAGCTGATCGTCGCGTCGTCGTTCAGCCGCCCGAGCTTGTCCGTCGTTCCGGCGCCGATGATGTCCAGATGCGTCACGTGCTGGATCGGCGTGGGTGTCGGTGTCGGTGTTGGGGTCGGTGTCGGCGTAGGCGTAGGCGTGGGGGTCGGCGAGGCGAGCGTGTAGCCGATCGCATCCATCACCTTGATATCGACGGGGGTAATCGGTTGAGCGTCATTTGGCGGGCCGAACGCGTCGAACGAATCGTGGTTTTCGCCCTTCCAGTCGTGGATGTCCCCACCGGTGACGTCGTTGAAATCCATCAGGTCCGTCGCGCCACCGTTCACCGAGAAATATGCGTGCGTAGCGTCGCCAGCGTCGTTCTGTGCCCCATTCAGGTTGCGGACGCCGTTGGCGCTGTAGCGCATCAGGTCGAGCGGTTCGAAGTTGTTCGCGCTGTTGAGCTCGGACTGGCGCCCGATGATCTCTGAGAACTCGTGCTCGGCCGTGCCGATGAAGTCAAACGCGCCAGTCCCACCGCCGGCCCGGTTGTGCGGGTCGAAGCTGTACTTTTGCAGTGTGCCGAAGGAGAACGTTCCGTCGAGCCCGGGAGCATCCTTGGGCACCAAACCAAGCACCTTCCCGTTCCCAGTCGTCGTCTCAAACAGGCTGTTGCCGCCGCCGTTGAGCTGAGTGAAGCTCGCGGGAAGGTTCTTGGCGATGATTGATGCGTCGGTGGCACCGCTCGCGCCGGCGATCAGGGCGGAACGGATCTGCCCGTAAGAAAAGCCTTCGACATACTGTGAGCTGCTGAAGCCGAGCGTGCCGGGGGTCGCGTCGCCCTTGATCTTGATGTTGATCGTCGCGTCGTTCGTGAACAGCTTGGAGAATTCCTGGGCCGTGAAATTGACAGCCGATTTCAGCTCCGCGAGCTGCGGGTAGCTGTTTAAGTTGGCGTCGTAGGAGATGTTGAACTTGAGCCCCGTGGAGGCGCTCAACATCGTACGCGATTCCAACTTTTCCATTGAACCATTGAGCGGCCGCGGAGCGTGTACGTCGCTCATGGCATTGCAAACGGGGGGCTTCCTCGGCGGGAGCGCGATCTGGGTTCGCTTTCGCATGTTGATCAGCTCTTTCTGGCTTGAGAAACACTACGGCGGGAGAAACGACGGCGGCGAGCCTTCAGGGTCGGCCGCGGAGTCACGTCAACTGGCATCGAAAGGAGGACTTCAGCGGGATGATAAGTCAGGGCAAATTGCTGTCAAGAACGTTCTAAAGCCTTATAAAAGCCCCGGCCGCAGGTCGTGAGCCGCTCGCCGTCACGCCCACCGTCACGCCCGTTTCTGCCGCGTTCGGCCGTAGCGGCGACGGCGCATTAGAACGAGCCACCCATCGATTTGCTATACCCCGTCATTTCCAAATACCCCGTCCCCGCCGGCTTCCCCGATTCGTCCGTGATCTCCGCGGCCCCTTCAAAGTACGCGATATCCGCCGACCCGGATGTCACCAGCTCCTGCCCCGGCATCGCGCTGCGGACGATGAGGTTCGGCAGCCCCTTCACCCGAAGAGCCCACTCCTGCGGATAGGCGGCGCCAGAGGTTGGGCTCTTCCAGGGCTTACTGCCGCCGAGCTGGATCTCGTCGGCCGCGAGATACCGCACGCGGCCGTCGGGCTCGACGCGGGTGCCTGACAAGTAATCACTCCCGCCGCTCGTGTCGCGCATGCGGTAGATCATCAGCTCGCCCCCGTCGTCAAGGTGAAGGCCCATCCAGTCCCAGCCCGACTGGTTCTTCGCCAGCGCGTTGCTCGAGAACTCGTGGTCCATCCACGTGACGCCTTCGACCGTGTATGCCTTGCCGTTCACAGTGAGCGTGCCACCGGTCAGCATGCGGGTCATCGAGTAGTAGTACGATGCCTGTCCCGGCTCGCGGCCCTTGGCATTCAGCCCGCCCGGGCCCTCGAACACGGGGCCGCGGCCCGTGGTGCAGGTGAGGTCGATCGCGAAGTCCGGCTCCTCCGCGGCAGGTGTACTCTTCCCGCCGCGCCGGCATCCAGCTGGGCGGTCCAGTCAACGATGTGGACGTCCATCGTCTGGTCGGACGCCTCGCCCAGGCCAGGCCGCCCGCGCTCCAGGCGGTCTTTGAAGCGGAACGTTCCGGAGTCGATATCGGAGACGGCCGCGTGGGCGAAATAGAGGTCCTTCATCGCCCAGGGGCTGGTTCGGGCGACGGCGTCCGGGCGCATGGCGGTGCGGAAGAAGGTCAGTTGATACCCGAGGCGATGGCCGTCGGCCGCCTTGAGATTGCCGGTGAAATACCACCACTCGGTCTTATACCCGTCGTGGCGGCCGTGGTCGCGCGGGAAGGACCATGCGCGCGGAGCAAGGGCCTGCTTGTACTCGGGCGCCGCCGGCGCGGTCGCGGAGGTCTGGCCCGAAACAAAGGAGGCGGGGAAGACGAGAAGAATTGCAAGGACCCCCCAGCGAGCCGCGACCGTGAGGGAGCGGATGGGGGACGCGCCGGCGTCAGTCTCCGGTCCCTGGGTTGGTCGAGTTCCCCCGTCGGCCACGCGAACGCCGGTTGCGTGATCGGCCGCTCCGTTCGGGGTGCGCGTGTTGACCGCTCCCTGACGGTCGCGGCTCGCTGGGCGCATTTCTTCCTGGGGCGATGACATTGAATCACTCCTGTCTGAGCGTCCCGGCCGGGGCGGTGCGGCGGAGGCGGATCACGGGGTAGACCGTCGCCGCGACAGCGGCCAGGGTGGCGAGGACGATCGCTTCGACCCAATATTGCGGCTGCGGGCGGGTCGGAATGCTCCAGCCGAAGGACCGGTACTGGATCACGTACGCCAGGACGTAGGCGAGGGCGGTGCCGGAAATCGCCGCGATGCCGGCCGCCACCCACGCGATGAGCAGCCCCTGCGACAGGACCCAAAGCGCCGTCTGCCGCCCCGACATCCCCAGCGCCGCCAGCACGCCGTAGTCGCGCTGGCGGGCAATGGCAAGGGAAAGGAGCGACCCCGCGAGGCCGCAGAACGCGACGCCGCCGGCCAGCCACGCCAGGACGTCCGTGACGGCGAACGTCCTGTCGAACACGGCCAGCACCTCGCGCCGCAGGCCGCCAAAACTGTTCACCACGACCGGGTATTTCGCCCGAAGCTGCTCCGACCAGCGCGCGGCGACGGCGTCGGCGTTTGCCCCGGGCTTCAGGCCGATGTGAAGCGAGTTGAGCTCGTCATCTTTCCAGGCGGCCGCGAAGGTCGAGCGTTCGAGCATCACCTGGCCGCGCTCCGACCCGAAGTCAAAGTAGACGGCGAAGACATTGAATCGGCGTTCACCCGCCGGCGCGTCAACCGTCAGCGTATCCCCCGGCTTGAGATGCAGGCGGCCGGCGAGCGGTTCGCTGATTACCACGTCGTTCAAAGGATCAAAAGGGCGGCCGCCACCGAGGGTCAGCTTCATCGGGACGTTCTGGCGCGTGAGCAGGTCCACCACGCCGGTGCCGATGACCATGCTCGGCTGCCCGCCAAGCGGGAATGTCCGTTGCCGATACTCCGTAACGTGCTGGACCTCGGGCTGGGCGAGAACCCAGGTTTGGATGGCCGGGTCGAGCGTCGCGTCGATCTTGTGATTGACGAGCAATTCCGGGCCGATGAAGACGTCGGCCGCGAAGCGGCGTTCGAGCCAGATACCGAGCGCATCCCGGAAGCTGCGGCTCATCGTGCGAACGCCGATGGTCATCGACATCGCCAGCATGACGGCCGCCACGGCGACGCCGGTCACGCCGGCCGACCGGGCGACACCCGCGGCCGCCATTCGGACCGGCAACGCCTGGGCCCGACGCGCCACGGCGTCGATCCCGCGCGAGACCATTAGCGTGATCGATGGGCAGGCCAGGGCGAAGGCGGTCGCGATCAACACCGCCATGACGAACCCGACGAACGGCGAGGCGGTCGGCAGCGAGAAGACGCCCCACGTCAGGGCGAAGAGGGCCGCCGAAACGCCCAGGAGCTGAACGGCCGCCCGGCGCGCCGATCTTGACCGCTCGGTCCCGCGAAACGCCGTCACGGGCGGCGTGCGAGACGCGCGGTAGAGCGGGATCGCCGCCCCGGCCAGACAGCTCATCACGGCGACGCCCAGCCCCTTGGCCCATGCGCCCGCCCCCAGCGGGACCGGGCCGGGCCGGACGGCGGCGTAGATGTCGTTGATGGTCGTGCTGACGTACCCAACCAGCCCCCGCGCCAGCAGCCAGCCGCCGACTACGCCGATTACGGCCCCGCCTAGCGCGAACAGGAGCGCCTCGAACAGGTAGATTGCCCCAACCTGCGATCGCGACGAGCCGAGGCACCGCAGGATCCCCAGGCTCGTGACGCGCTGCTGGACCGAGATCAACATGCTGTTGTAGACGATGAATATGGCGACAAAGCTGGCCATCATCGAGAGGGCGGCCAAGTTCATTCGATAGGAGCGGATCAGCTCCGCCAGAGAGTTCTTACGCTCCTGCGTCGAGCGGAGCACCAGCCCCCGAGGCAGGGCGGCCGCCAGCGTCTTCTCTTCCTCCTCGGACTCCAGCCGCACGTCGATCCGATCGAGCTGGCCGACCAGGCCCGTGAGTTCCTGCGCCGTCGCCATGTCGGCAAGGATGATGTCGGTCAACTGCGTCCGCGCGGCGCCGGTGGGCTCGATAATGCCGTCCACGCGAACGTCTACCCGTTTCGAGCCGACGGTCAACTGGATCGCGTCTCCGACATGCGCGTTCAGCCGCTTCGCCAGCACATCGACCAGGACGACCTGCCCCGGCTCGGTGAGGAAGCGGTGATACGCGTCGTCGTCGATCCCGCCTTTGACCTTCGTGAAGCTCCGAAGGTTTCGCTCGGCGAAGACGTCCATGCCGATGAGGCGCGCGACGACGCCGTCCCGCTCCGGGTCGTCACCGGCCGACAGCGTTCCATAGAGCCGAGGCGCCCCCAGGCCGGCCCCGGCGGGGCGCGTCAACACGCCCCGCTCGATGACCGGCGCCATTGGGAAGGGGAGTCGCCGGCGCTTCAGGTCGAGATAAGCGTCGTCAGATATCGTCCCCTGTTCGGCGAAGATGCCGTGGGTCGATCGCTCGGCGAGCGAGCCGACCGCTCCTTCGAAACTATCGACGCAGGCGCGGACGGCCGCATCAATGGCGATCATCACGGCCACGCCCAGCGCCACGCCCGCCAGGCAAAGCAGCGCCTCCAGTCGATGACGCCGGAAGTGGCCGAGGGTCAATTGCGAGAAGAATCGGATCATCGATCCGCCTCGCCGCCAGCGTCACCCATGTTCGAAGCCTGGACCTGTCCAGTTGACTCGACGACGCGACCATCCTCCAGCCGCACGCGATCGTCGCACCGCCCGGCCGCTTCTTCCGAATGGGTGGCCATGACCACGGTCGTCCCGAACTGGCGTTGAAGGTCCACCAGCAGGTCGAGGATCACGCGTCCGGTCTTGAGGTCGAGGTTGCCCGTCGGCTCGTCCGCCAGGACCAATGCCGGCCGATGAATCACGGCTCGCGCTAACGCCACGCGCTGCTGCTGCCCGCCGGAAAGCTCGTCCGGGTAGCGCGCGGCCTTGTCCCCGACGCCGAGTCGATCCAGTAGCGCGGCAACCTCCCTGCGCCGTTCCACCGTCAGGCCGCGGTCCAGCACCCACGGGACGGCGACATTGTCAAAGACGTTCAGGCTCGGCAGCAGGTGGAACGACTGGAACACAAAGCCGAGCCGCCGACGCCGGAAGAGGGCGAGATCGGCGTCGGAGAGTTTTTCGAGATCCACGCCGTCGATCCGCACCGACCCGGATGTGGGCCGATCGACGGCGCCGAGCAGGTTCAGGAGAGTGCTCTTGCCCGACCCGCTGCGCCCGACCAGTGCGACGGTCCGGCCGCGTGGGAGCCGAAGGGAGAGTTGGCGCAGCGCGGTGAACGCGCCCGGACCGGTCCCGTACACCTTTTGGACCCCGTCAGCGATCGCGATGACGTCGGCGGCCGCGTTGGTCGCGATTGGTCGCGGCGGTTCGATTACATGAACTTCCAAGTCCCGTCTCCTGATTCAAAACCTTTTTAACCGGCGCTGGCCGGCGTCATCACCAGCGGAGGCACGCCGATCTTAGCCGCTCATGCGTCGGGCAAGTTTCAGATCCGCCGGCCTCCGTGAGCACCGCCGGCCAGATTTATAGAAGTGCCGCTTGACACAAATTCGCCGGCCAGTAAGATAAGGGATCAATCCGACAGTTGACCGCTGATGTGGTTTTTTCTTGTTCACCCCAACACCGTTCCTGCCGATTGAAATGGTTAGCCTGAGGGCTTGAGTTGCAGAGTTCGTGAATTGCCTGCCACGTCTCCGTCCTTTCCCCTCTTGTTTGGTGGGTGCGACTTATCGACATCCCGCGGGTGCCGCGGGGAGCGCTTGTACACGATCAGTCGCTGTGCCCCTATTGCTCGTTCTCTCAAACCCTTAAACTCGATCTTTTCTCCGAGCACGGCACTCGCGCCGTCCGCGCGGCCCGAACAGCGCTTCGGCACCCATCGAGCGCCCGCGACGGCTCGCAACCGCCGGCCACTGGCCGGAAAGCTTTTATGTCAGACCCATTGCAATCCAGAATCCTCTCTCATCTCAAGTCCGACGAATACCGTCCCCAGAAACCGCCCGGGCTCGCCCGGGAAATGAACCTTCAGGAAGAGGAAGAACACGCCTTCCGCACCGCCTTACGGGACTTGATGCACGCCGGCCGCGTCGTGCTTGGCGCCGGGGGGTCCATCGTACTGCCCGGCCAGAGCCAGAGCCGCGACGAGTTCAGCGGCACCTATCGACACAATAAACGCGGCTTCGGGTTCGTCGTGCCGACCGACCCGACCAGCCGGGAGGACCTGTTTATCCCTGAAGGGGAGAACGCCGGCGCGATCAACGGGGACATCGTCCGCGCCAAGATCACCAACCGCGAGCAGCGGGACGGCAAGGTGATGTACCGCGGCCGCGTGACCGAGATCGTCCAGCGGACCCAGAACAAGTTCGTCGGCTCGCTCGCCAAGGTGGCGGGGCAGTGGGTCGTCCTGCCGGATGGCAACACCATCACCGAACAGATCCTGGCGCCCGACGCCGGCTCGCGGCATATCAAGCCGGGGACGAAGGTCGTGATCGAGCTGACGCAATACCCTGAAAAAGGGCTGCCGGCGCAAGGCGTCATTACCGAGGTGCTTGGCGCCGCCGGCGAGAAGGATGTGGACCTGCGATCGGTCATCGTGCAGTTCAACCTGCCCGGCGACTTCCCCGACGCGGTCAAGGACGAGGCCCGTCACGCGCTCGACCACTTCAACCCCGATGCCGAGCGCGAAAAACGCCTCGACATGACCGACCACGTCATCTGCACGATCGACCCCGACGACGCGAAGGACTACGACGACGCCATCAGCCTTCGGCGGCTCGCCACCGGCGACTGGGAGCTTGGCGTTCACATCGCCGACGTGAGCCACTTCGTGCCCGCCGGCTCGGCACTGGACGAAGAGGCGGCCGAGCGCGGCAACTCCTGCTATTTCCCCGGGCACGTGATCCCCATGCTGCCGGAGATCCTTTCCAACGGCGTCTGCTCGCTCCAGGAAGCGGTGCCGCGGCTGTGCAAGAGCGTCTTCATCACCTACGACGACGCCGCGAAGCCAGTCAGCGCCAAGTTCGCCAACACCGTCATCCAAAGCGCCAAGCGGCTGCGGTATCGCGAAGCCCAGGCGATCATCGACAACGCGCAGGAAATCCCCCATCCCGACGGCCCGCGCCGGATCGCCGATTACGCCGAGGAAGTCGTTGACCTGCTCCACCAGATGAACACGCTCGCCAAGCGGCTGCAGAGCGCCGCCAGGCGCAGGGGCAGATCACGCTGGAGCTGCCGGAAGTTGACCTCGTTCTCGACGAAGAAGGTAAAGTCGTTGACGCGGTGCCCGAAGATCAGAGCTTCACGCACACGCTGATCGAGATGTTCATGGTCGAGGCCAACGAGGCGGTCGCCCGACTGCTCGATTCGCTCAAGGTGCCGTTCCTTCGCCGGACGCACCCCACGCCCGACATGACCGACTCGGAGCGATTGCGCCAGTTCGTCCACGTCGCGGGCTTCAAGCTCCCCAAGGACCTGGACCGCAAGGCGATCCAGTCGCTCCTTCAGACGGTGCACGGGCGGCCGGAATCCTTTGCGATCAACCTGGCGATCCTCAAGAGCCTGACGCGGGCCGAGTATTCGCCGGAAGTGATCGGCCACTACGCCCTGGCCAGCGAGCATTACTGCCACTTCACCAGCCCGATCCGCCGGTACGCGGACCTGACCATCCACCGGCTGCTCGACGCTTACTTCGAAGCCCGCAATACCGCCGGCCACGCCGGCGGGAAGAAGCGGAAAAAAGTCCCCATGGACATGGACAAGGTCCCCAGCCACGGCGACCTGGTCGAGCTCGGCCGCCATATCTCCTTCACGGAGCGGCGGGGCGACGACGCCGAGCGCGAGCTGCGCAAGGTGAAGCTCCTCGAACTGCTCGGCCAGCACCTCGGGGAGGAATACCTCGGCGTCGTCACCGGCGTGACGAATTTCGGGCTGTTCATCCAGCTCTCGACATGGCTGGTAGACGGGCTGATTCGCTACGAGCAGTTGATGGACGACTGGTGGGATGTTGACGAACGCGGCGGGTTTGTCCGCGGGCAGCGGACTGGAAAAAAGATCGGCATCGGCGATGTCGTGAAGGTGATAGTGGCCCGCGTCGATGTGGCGCGGCGCGAACTGGACCTGTCGATCTCCGAACTCCTAGGCAAACGCGGCGCGCCGCCCGACCCCAGCCCGCAGCCGGGGCAGCGCCCGCGGGTCGGAGGAAAGGTCGGCGGCCAGCCCGCTCCCCGGACCTCGGGCGGCCGTCCCAAGCCCGGGCCCGCGAACCAACGGGGCGGCGGGCCTAAGCGGGGGCGTGGCAACCAGAGCGGCGGCCCCGGCGGGGGCGGCCGCGGGCGTCGAAAATAGCGGCCCCGGGCCTGAATCGAAAGCCCCACAGCCCGACGCCCGCGCCGCGACTTAGACTCTGCCGTAAATATATTCGTTGAGGTAGTGGATCTGCGCCTGCTGGGCCGAGGAGTGATAGGCGTTCACGTCGCCGATGGAGACGAGGCCGAGCAACTCGCCGTCTTCGGTGCAGACGGGGACGTGGCGGATTCGCTCGTTCATCATCAAGGCGCCGACTTCGTTGATGTCGGTGTCGGCCCGGCAGCAGACGACGTCGGCCGTCATCACTTCGGCGACAAGCATCTCGTGCGGCAACTGCCGCGCGCCCACGACGCGCTGAAGGACGTCCCGCTCCGTGAAGATCCCGACCACCCGCGCCTGGTCCATGACGACCAGCGCCCCGATCTTGTTGCGGTTCATCTTCTCAATCGCCTCAGTCACCGTGGCGTCTGGCGGCACGGAATGAACCTTGTTCCCCTTGACGGCAAGAACCTCTTGAACGGTGGGCATGACGTGCTCCTTATGCGCGGCGCACTGCGCCGATGCTGGAGAGTGAGGACGAACGCCCGCACGGCTGGGACAACGGGTGCGGACGGAAAAGTCGAGACGCGTGAAATGGACGACGCCAGCATTATGGCCTTTACGGATCGCCCATTTCAACATTGTGAAAATAATTGCAAGGACGGTGGCCCCCGCGCCGCCCGATTCGCAGCCCCATCAATCCCGAACGGCCGCGCGACAGAGCCCGCGCGAAGCCTTGCGGCCCCACCGTCTCGTCGGGCGACGCGTCAACAAACCGCGCCGTCGTGATCACTGTACCCCGAGCCCCCTGTGCCACCGTCGGCCGCTGCGTTTCATCGCAATCGGCGGACGGCAACCTTAGAATGTGAAACATGAGTCGTCTTCCCGTCGTCGCCATCGTCGGCCGCCCCAACGTTGGCAAAAGCAGCCTTTTGAATGCCCTGGTCGGGAAACGGATCAGCATTGTCCAGGACATGCCGGGCGTCACCCGCGACCGCATCTCCACGCCCCTCAAACTTCCCACGCCCCAGGGCGATCGGTACGTCGAAGTCGTTGACACGGGCGGCATTGGCTTCATCGACCCCAACGAGCTGACCGAACATATCAACCACCAGATCGAGCTGGCGATGGCCCGGGCGGACCTGGTCCTGTTCGTGGTGGACTGCCAGGCGGGTTGCACCAGCGCCGACGAGGCGATCGCCGCGTCGCTTCGCCGCAAGTCGATCAAGGCGATCCTCCTGGCCAACAAGGCGGACGGCCCCAAGGCCGACGTGATGCTCGGCGACTTCGCACGCCTGGGGCTGGGGACGCCGATCGGCGTCTCGGCGATGAACGACCGGAACACCGATCAGATCCTGGCGTCGATCGCAAAGAACCTGGACCTTTCCGACGCCCCCGCCGAGATGCCGGAGCCGCAGATGCTCGTCGCCATCGTCGGCAAGCGCAACGCCGGCAAGAGCACCCTGGTTAACTCGATCGCTGAGATCTTCGAGGGCCATGGCGACCGGGTGATCGTCTCCGAGGTGCCCGGCACGACGCGGGACAGCGTCGATGTCCGGTTCGAGAAAGAAGGCAAGACGCTGATCGTCATTGACACCGCCGGCGTACGCAAGAAGCGCCACATGGTGACCAACGACATCGAGTTCTACAGCTTCCATCGCGCCCAGCGGTCCATCCGCCGCTCCGACGTCACGCTCATGCTGATCGACGGCACGGAGCCGGTGAGCGAACCGGACAAAAAGCTCGCCCAGTACATCGCCGACCAGCACAAGCCGGTGGTCCTGGTCGTCAACAAGTGGGACCTTGTCGTCGCGGACGCCAAGGAACAGGCCGAGGCGCGCAAGACCGACTTCAGCAGCGAGCTGCTGATGAAGGAATATGGCGAGTACCTCTCGCAGGAGCTGAAGCACGTTGACTACGCCCCGATCGCCTTCGTCACAGCGAAGGATGGAAAGAAGGTCGAGACGGTCCTCAACCTCGCGCAGCACTTGTTCAAGCAAGCCCATACCCGCGTCACGACGCATAAGCTCAACGAGGCGATCCGGCAGATCATGCAGGAGCGCCAACCGAGCACGCCGCACGGGCGGCGGGTGAAGGTCTTCTACGTCACGCAGACCGACGTCGCTCCGCCGACGATCGTCGTGTTCGTCAACAAGCCGGAGTTTGTGACCGAATCGTACCAGCGGTTCATGGTGAACCGCCTCCGCGAACTGCTCCCCTACGCCGAAGTGCCGATGCGGCTGGTCCTGCGCGAGCGGTCGCGCACGGTCCTGCCGGAAGGGGCGGTCGAACTGGACGACATCGACGGAACCCCGCCCCCCCCGCGGCCGCAGCGTCGCCAACCCGCCCCCAAGGCCCCTCGGGCGGCCGGTAAACGGGCTGGCCTGAAGCCGACGCCGCGCACTGGGTCCGCGAAAGGCCCAAAGCGAGGCACGCGGCCGCGGTCCAAGGGCTAACCCACACTCCAGGGCAACAGGCAAGCGCAAAGCACAGAACCTCAACGAACGTTGAACAACGCTAAGGCGGAAACCGATCCGGCGCTTTGCAGCCGGTCGCTTCTCTTCTCCCCTTCATCGTTCCTTGGGTTTCGTGACTCGGCTGGCGACGTGCGGTTGAGCCGGAAAAATTGGGGTGCGCTAGAAAGACCTGGCGTGGGATCGATCGTGCGGCTGCGATCCCCCGTTTTCTAATCATCTTGGCGTGGGCGGACGATGAGACACCGGTAACGCTCATCGACCCGAAACACCGCCGATGTCAACCAGCGCCAAACCAGAGCCGGGCACTGTCCCGCAACCCCTGTCCCCGCCACCCGATGCGGACCACGCACTTCTGTCGGCCGTCATTGAGACGCAGAACGACATCGCCGCCGTGGAACTGGACCGGCCCCTGGTCATCCGGATGATCGCCGAGCGCACCCATCGCCTGACGGGGGCCGACGGCGCGATCGTCGAGATCATTGAGGGAGCGTTTCGCGCGTGCAAGGCCGCCACCGGGATCGCTCGGCCGCTTGCCGACCTGCTTCGGCCGCTCGACGACGGCCTGGCGGGCAAGGCGCTGCGCGGCGGCCGGCTGGAGCACTGCCCCGACACCCTGGACGACACCGAGCTCGATCTGACGCGATGCCGGGAGACCGGCGTCCGCTCGCTGATCTCAATGCCGCTCAACCATTGCGGGCGAGCAATCGGCGTGATCAACGTCGTCTCTTCGCGCCGCGCGCCTTTACGGCCACCCATGAAGCGGGCCTGCGCCTGATGGCCGGCGTCCTGGCCGGCGCTCTCGCCCACTCCGCCGAATTCGAATCCAAGAAAAAGCTCCTCGAAGAGCGGACGGCGGCCCTGGCGGCGCTGAGCGAAAGCGAGGAGCGATTTCGTACCGCCTGCGAAAACGCCGCCATCGGCATGGCCCTGGTCAGCCCCGACGGGCGCTGGCTGAAGGTGAATCGCTCGATGTGCGAGCTCGTCGGCCGCTCCGAATCCGAACTGCTCGCCACGACCTTTCAGGCGATCACCCATCCCGACGACCTCGACGCCGACATGGAGCACGTTCGAGAACTGCTGGCCGGCGAAACCCGCAGCTATCAGATGGTCAAGCGTTACTTCCATCGACGCGGGCATATCGTCTGGGTGCAGCTCACCGCGTCGCTCGTCCGGAACGACACGGGGAAGCCGCTCTACTTCATCTCGCAATTGCAGGACATCACCGGCCGCAAGCGCGTTGAAGACGCGCTGCGCGAGAGCGAAGAAGACTATCGCGCCACCTTCGAGGTGGCCGGCGTCGGCAAGGCCCAGGTGGACCTGGCGAGCGGCCGCCTCATCCGCGTCAACCAGAAGTTGTGCGACATCACCGGCTACGCCTCCGACGAGCTGCGAACGATGACCTTCGCTCAGCTCGCCCACCCCGACGACCTGCCCGAGGCACTGGGCCTGGCGCAGCAGATGGCCTGTGGAAGGGCGACCGAGCAGACGTGCGAGCATCGGTTCGTTCGAAAGGACGGCCGCGTCGCCTGGGCGAGCGTCAGCGCGGCGGTGCTCCGGTACGCCAACGGGCTGCCCACCCGGGCGGTCTGCACCATTCAAGACGTAACCGAAAGGAAACAAGCCGAGTGGCTGGAGCGCGACCGGCGGCAGGTGTTGGAAATGGTGGCGCGGGACCTTCCGCTCCCGCGGGTGCTCGCCCAGCTATCGGCGGCCGTCGAGCGGCAGGTCCCTGGTTCGTCGGCAGCGGTCATAACGATACAAGACGGCGACATCGAAATTCACGGCGACCGCCTGTCAACCCCGTGGCGGCTCTGCCTGGAAACAGGCGGCCTGTCGCTGGCCATGCACCTGTCTTCAACGGCATGGGCGGCGGCCGACCGATGCGGCGTCACCTTTGTCCAGACCGACCCCGCCTGGCAGGCGGCGCGCGAGCAGGCTGCGACGGAAGGCCTTCGCGCCGCGTGGGCGGTTGTCGTCCAGTCAACCGACCACACGCCGCTGGGGCTCCTCGCACTGTTCTGCGATCAGTCACGGCGGCCGTCGCGCTCTGAATCGCAGACGCTCGACATGGCGGGCAAGCTCGCCACCATCTGCGTCGAGCACCATGCCCGAACTCGACAGCTCTCCCACCTGGTCCGGCACGACGCTCTCACCGGCCTGCCAAACCGGATCCTTTACGAGGATCGCGTGCAGCAGGCGCTGGCGATTGCCCGCCGGAACAAGACCAGCCTGGCGGTGATGGTGTTGGACATCGACAAGTTCAAGGCGATCAACGACACCTTCGGCCATTACGCCGGCGATCACCTGTTGCAGCAGTTCGCGCAGAGGCTTCGGCCAATTCTTCGTGAAACCGATACGATGGCGCGGATGGGGGGCGATGAGTTTGTGATCGTGCTCCCCTGCATCACCGGCCGCGACGGGGCCGCCGCGGTGGCGGGCAAACTCATCCGCTCGCTCGCGATCCCCTTCGATCTGGCGGGCCAGGCCATTTCCGCCACGTGCAGCATCGGCGTCGCCGTATTCCCGGAGGACGGCGAGGACGCCGTCACGCTGCAACGCGTCGCCGACGCCGCCCTCTACCGCCAAAAAGAAGTCGGCCGCAACGGGTTTTCGTTCTAGCCCGCGATGAGTATCCGCCGTTTCCCCGTCCCCCTTCACCCTTGATCCTTCATCCTTTCCCCATCATCCTTTGATTCACAACTCGTCGTACTTCAGGTTCTTCCCCTTCGCTTTTTCAACGGGGTACTTTTCCGCATCCTTCCGCAACTTCTGTTCGAGGGCGGCGCCAAGATCGATTTGGAGATCGTCGGCGAGCAGAAGCGTGGAGTGGAGGACATCGGCGAGTTCATCCATGATTTCCCCGCGTTTGGCTTCGACGGCCGCGAGCAGTTGCTCGCCGCTCTTCCACTGCATCAGGGCGAGCAGTTCGCCCGCTTCGACGCAGAGCGAAATTGCCAGCTCTTTGGGCGTATGAAACTGCTTCCAATGCCGTTCGTCGCGGTGCTGGGCCACACGACGAGTGAGTTCCGCAAGCGTCTGTTCGTTCATGCCGTGGCCAGTTTACCACGGTCGCTCGCAAAGGCTCGATATCAGGGCGCGGCGTCGGGCGGGTCTTTTTTGGGATGGGCGCGTGCAGCCGACGACGAAGGGCCGACGAGCGTGTAGTATTCAGGCATGGCCACGCCCGAAATGTCTGATGCGACGACGGAAGGAATTCGTGTCGGCGCGGCTGCTTTTTTCCTGCCCGAGCAGTCCGACCCGACCGACCGTCGATACGTTTTCGGCTACAATATCCTGATCTCCAACGTCGGCGACGCGCCGGCGCAGCTCCTGAGCCGCCACTGGGTCATCATCGACGGCGTCGGCCGCCGTGAGGAGGTGCAGGGCCCTGGCGTGGTCGGCGAGACGCCGCGTCTGGAGCCGGGCCAGGCATTCAAGTACCAGAGCTTCTGCCCGCTGAAGACGCCGTGGGGCACTATGGAAGGGTCTTACCAGATGCGGCGCGATTCGGGCGAGACGTTCGATGCCAAGATCGAGCGGTTCTACTTGCGGATGGGCGGAGAATCGACAAAGCCCGCCGCCCCCGAGCCCTCGGCCGCCGAACGGCGCCCGGCCTCAGACCGGAGCCAGGGGCAGCGATGAGCGAAGGGGGGGGTTGGTTGGTCGCACGCACGAACGTCATTCTGATGAGCATTCTGTTCTCCGTCGGCGGGGCCGCGTGCTTCCACGAGCGGATGTCCGAACTTGGGGAGGTCAGCGCGCGGCGCCGCGCCGGCGAGAAGCTCCTCGACCTGCGCCCGGCGCGACACGGCGCGACGACGTCACCCGGGTGATGGGAGCGCCGGGGCTGGAAGCGGACGGCGGCCGCATCCTCGGGTACGAATGGGAAGGCGTATGGGAGCTTCGAACGTCCACGCGCCATGATCGACTGGTCGATCGCCAGCTTGCCTACCGAATGCTGCTGCTCCAGTTTGACGAGGGCGGCCGCCTGCTGAACCATTCGCGCCGCACGTACTGGTCGGGCGACGGCGACGCGCCGACGCTCACCGAGGCGGTGGAATCCTGGAAACACACGCCGCCGACACGCCCCGCTAACGTCGAGCCGTCTGCCCGGTAGACTCACTTGATGGTTCGTTCGATTGAAAACGGCAGGCGTAGAGGGCGTAGGGTCTAAATGCACAGGAGCCGTCGGCTCACTCGATGGCGACATGTAATCCCCTGCTCCCGCGCCGACCTTTCGCCCGTCCCCGGCGGATCGAATCGCGAGAGCCCCGCGCGGGAGGCCGGAACGTCGCTGATTACGCGCTGCCGATCGATGCCTCCCCAACGGACCCTACCCCGGCGCTCGCCGCTTTCCGACGCCACGACTCTCACCACCCCGGAGCCAATGCGCATGTGGATCAATCGAACGTTCCGCCTGATCGTGATCGCCGTTCTTGCTCTCGCCGGTCGGCCCGCGACGGCCGCCCCCGCCACCGCGCCGGCCGGCCCGGCCGAAATGTTCGTTTATATCGGCACCTACACGGGGCCCAAGAGCAAAGGCGTCTACCTCCTGAAGATGACGCCCCCCACCGGCGAGCTGCGGCTGGCGGGCGTCGCGGCCGAACTCGTGAACCCCTCCTTTCTGGCCGTCCACCCGTCGCAACACTTCCTCTATGCCGCCGGCGAGATCAGCGACTACAACGGCACCCATGAAGGCGTCATCAGCGCCTTGAAGATCGACAGGCTTACCGGGCAACTCACGCTGCTGAACCAGAAGCCCTCCGGCGGCGGCGGGCCCTGCTACGTGAGCCTCGACGCCACCGGCAAGACCGCCTTCGCCGCCAACTACAACAGCGGCAGCGTTGAGTCGCTCCCTGTTGGCGACGACGGCCAGCTCGGTGACCCGGCATCTGTGATGCAGCACGCCGGGCAGGGGGCCGACAAGCGTCGCCAACTCGGCCCGCACGCCCACTGCATCGACCGCAGCCCCGACAACCGCTTCGCCCTGGCGTGTGACCTGGGCGTGGACAAGATATTTGTCTATTCCCTCGATGCGGCCGCCCACAAGCTGTCAAAGAACGAGATCCCCTTCGGCGCCACCGACGGCGGGACCGGCCCGCGACACCTCGCCTTCCATCCGAACGGGAAGTTCGTCTACGTCATCGGCGAGCTGGCCAACAGCGTCACCGTCTTCTCCTGGGATGCCGCGGCCGGTACGCTCAAGGAGATCCAGTCCACCCCCACCCTCCCGCCGCAGTTCAAGGGGAACAACTCGACGGCCGAAATCGCGGTCCACCCATCCGGGAAATTCCTCTACGGCTCCAACCGGGGCCAGGACAGCATCGCCATCTGGAAGATCGACGAGGGGACGGGGAAGGTCGCCTGGGTCGGGTATGAGCCGACGCAGGGCAAAACCCCGCGCAGCTTCGGCATCGACCCGAGCGGCGCCTTCATGCTCGTGGCGAACATGGAATCCGACAGCGTCGTCCTCTTCCGCATTGACCCTCAGACCGGAAAGCTGAAGGCCACCGGCGCCAGGGTCGATGTCCCCGCGCCCGTCTGCGTGAAGTTCGTCCCGTCGCTCGGCATGGGCCCCAACGGCGGGATCCCGATGACCTGGTAGCCCGGTCGTGCCGATCCCCTTCGGCGGCCGATGAACCTTTTCCGAGGCCCCGAGCCTACAGGGTTGTGCCCCCTCATCCGGAGCGGGCGATTCGACCCCGGAGGCTTTGATGTTTCGACGACTGCTTTGCGTCTGTCTTCATGCCGCGGTCTCTGTCGGCCTTGCGGTGATTTCTGTGGGCTGTGCCAGCGCCTATGTCACGCCCGGCCGCGGGGCGGACATGACGGCGGTGGGGCTCGAGCCCGGCAGTAAGACCGACTCGCCGGTTCAGAGCTCGCTCGACAAACGGCCGCTCGCTCATTTTCCGACCGCCATCGCCGTCGTCCGGGTGCAGTCGCCCGGTTACACGTCAAGCACCGCCAAGGGGTGGGGGACCGGGAAGTTCTCGATCGTCACCGGCCGCGACATCGAGCCAGACGGCCAAGTCGAAAAGCTGGCGAAGCTGCCAATGGTCAACGGCATCGCCCCCTTAAACCGGCTGCTGCTGTCCAGCGAACTGAACTCCGACGCCGACCTTCGCCAGGCGGCCGCCGCGCTTCACGCCGAGATGCTGCTGGTCTACACCCTCGATACGACCTTCGACATCAACGACAAAGCCGCGCCGCTGACGGTCGTCACGCTCGGCCTCTCGCCGAACCAGGTCGTCCACGTGAACTGCACCGCATCGGCCGTCCTGCTCGACACGCGGAACGGGTTCGTCTACGGCGTCTCGGAGGCGACGAACCGTCAATCCCAGCTCGCCAGCGCCTGGACCACCGACGCGGCCGTTGACGACGTCCGCCGCCGCGTCGAGACGGCCGCGTTCACGCAGCTTGTGACAGAGTTCGAGAAAACCTGGTCCGGCGTGGTGCGGGAATACGCGAAGCCGTTGGGGACGGCGTCGGTGTCGGAGCCGTGATGAAACGGGGGGAGGAAGAAGTATGGACACAGATAAAACAGCGTCCATTAGCTTCGAGGCGTACCGGGCGCAAATGTGATCCCGGTATGAATCGCTGTCCCTGCTGGAACTCACAAGCTTTCATGAAGCCGCGCTGTAAAGAATGAGGCCGGCGTGAACAGCATCTCGGCTGTCATCAGCGACGACCTCATTTCGTGATTTCGTGATTGGCTCTCGATCCACGCATCAAACGCCGTAATCCGTTCAGCCGCGCCAGGCCCGGCGAAGAGAGAAATCGCCAAACGCAGCGATTGTCCGTAAATTCGGCCCGCTGGTTTCAACCGACCTTTTTCGTCAGCGCTGGCTCGCGCAGGTTTGCCTCTTCTGGCGCAACGAAAGCCAACTTGGTCGATGGATTGCGCGCGGCGGCCGACTGTTGAAGATGCGTTACCAACGAATCGAGGTCGTCTTTGTGCTGCGCGAGCAATCGCTCTCGCGTCTGCCGAATTTCTTCAATTATCGGGTTTTCTTCTGTCATGGCTTGGACTCCTTCAACTGCTGGGGCGTGCAGATCACCGGGGCATTGTATCCCGACGCCATGCAAATCTTCCCAATGGCCTTCTGGCGGGTGGCATTCGCGAGATGACGGCAGTTCCACGTCAATAGGTATTCAATGCCATTCGTTGCGCAGATCGCCAGATGGAGTGCGTCGATTTTCGCCTTTTCGGGCAGCGCGTGTTGAGCAACCAATGCATCGGCAAGTTGTCGCGCCGTGCCGAGAATTGGTGCCGGAGGAATCATCGCAATCATCTCCAATCGTTCGGTGGCAGCGGCGGGATCGCCCTGCGAAACCTCCTGCAGGACAAGTTCCGAGATGAATGCCTCGAAATCCGAACGCGAGTCGGCCTACCACTGCCGGGTGACAAGCATCTGCCCTGCGACCACGATGTCGTTGGGCAAGCGACTCGTCAGGTGTCCGACAACAGTCGTTTCGACGTAAACCTTCGGCTTCATTCGTGATGAATAGTAATCCCTGTCTGCTGGAAACGCACCGCTTCTCTGCGTCAATGACGCCGGACCAATGCCTCCCTGCCGCCACATCTTCAAGCCTTGGCATTTCCTCGTTTCACCACAAACAGATAATTAAACCCCCTCAAAAAAAAGTTCCCCTCCTCCGCCGCCTTGCGGTAGTTGCCCATCTCCAGGGTCTTGTTGTGCCGGGTCACGGCGATGATGTCCACGGGCTGGAAGTGCGCCTGCATGCGGGAAAAAAGTTCGAAGCCGAGCGGGTGGAAGACGCCGCCGGATTTGTTGTGGACGTAGCTGTCGCTGACGTAGAGGCCGAGGTGGCCGCCGGGCTTGAGGATGCGGGCGATCTCTTTGAAGACCTGCTCCATGGCGGCGTAGTAGGCGCCGCCGGCCGCGTCGAGCTTGCCGATGTCGCGGGGGTCGTCGCCGTAGTCGAGGTGGGTTGAGTAGGGGGGGTCGATGAAGACCAGGTCCACCTTCCCCGTGAGTTCCGGCGGCAGCTTGCGGGCATCGACGCGGAAGATGTCCTTCCGCGTCGGGTGGACGTCATAGCCGAGCGCCTTGCGGTTCAGGTCGCGGGCGACGTCCAGCGTCGTGCCGCTGCCGGCGCAAGGGTCCACCACCAGGTCCTTCTCCTTCGTGTACCGCTGGAGCAGGTTCCAGATGATGTAGCTTGGCGTTGCGCCCTTGTAGAGCGGGTCGCCTTGGACGCCATCGCCGTAATGCTGCGAGGGGTAATCCCAGAGGGTTGTCGGCTGGATGCGCAGCGGCGGCTTCTTGAACTTCATTCCCCGCATCTTTCACCCGCGGGCCGCCGGATGCAATCACCCCGGTCCCCGGGCGTTACTTGACGCGGAACAGATCCCCCTCCGTTCGAATGAACAGCGCGCCGTCCGTGACCGCGTACGACGCGAGCGACCGCTCGTCCAGCGGGTTCTCCGCCAGTTGCTCAAACGTCGTGGATGCCTTGATCACGTACCCCGTCCCGGTCTCGTTCTGGAAGTAGACGCGCCCCTCCGCCAGGACCGGCGACGATGAGAAGCCGCCGGTAAAGTTGTGCTCCCAGTAGACCTTTCCCGTCTTCTGATCGGCGCAGGTGGCCAGGCCCTTATCGGAGATGAAATAGATCTCGTCGCCGGAGGCCACGACCGAAGGGGTGTGCGGGGCGCCTTTGTTGCTGGTCCAGGCAACGGCCGATCGGGTGGCATCGCCTTTCGCGCCAGCCGGGTTGATCGCATAGAGAACCGCCAGGTCGAAGCCTGAGCTGAGGAACAGCAGCCCGTGCGAGTAGATCGGCCGCGGGACGACCGAGTACCCCTCGCCGTAGCGGACGCGCCACATCTCATGCCCGTCCGCGGGGTCATACCCGCCGACCAGCCCGCTGCACGGGCTGATGATCTCCCGCGAGCCGTCAACCTCGATCACGAGCGGCGTACAGAACGAGAACGTCTTGCGCACCGTTGTGTTGCGCGGCGTCTTCCAGTTGATCTTCCCGGTGCCAGCGTCCAGGGCGACGAGGAACGGGTCGCTCTGCCCGTCACAACTGAAGACCAGTTCCTTATCGACCAGCACGGGCGAGCAGCCGTTGCCATGCACGGGCGAGTACTTGAGCGTCTGCTGCGTCCAGAGCACTTTCCCGGTGAGATCGAGGGCGGCCGTCCCCAGGTGCCCGAAGTGGACATACAGCCGATCCGCCGTCACCACCGGCGTCGCGCTGGCCGGCGAGTTCTTCTGGTGCATCGTCCGGGCCGCCTTCGGGTCGGGCTGGAAGACCTCCGTATTCCAGAGGATCTTGCCGGTCGCCGCGTCCAGGCAAACGGCGTAAAGACCGACCGGCCCGCCGCCGGCCGTCGTCAGGTACACCTTCCCATCGGCCACCACCGGCGATGACCACCCTTTCCCGGGGATCGCGGTCTTCCAGGCGACGTTGGATGTCGCGCTCCACTTCACCGGGACGTCTTTGGCCGTCGATATGCCTTGCCCCGTCGGCCCGCGAAACTGCGGCCAGTCCTGCGCCCAAGCCGCGGGCACAAGTGACCCAATGGCGACGAGCATCATGGCGAAGGCGATCTGGCGCATAGGAGATGTCCGTTCGTCGATTGAAGCCCCCCATGGCGGCCGATCCTGCACGCCGATTAGTTTTACGCGAATGCCCGGTCATTCGCACGTGGCCGAATCTGGTACCGGCCGACTTTCCACCACGTAATACGACAGCGCCACCTCGCGAGTCGCGGCGTAACGAAAAAGTCAAAACCCCAAGTCCGCCGCAATCCGAAGGAATGACAAGACGAAATCGCTGAACAGCCGTAAATCCTTGCGAACAGCGGAAACCCGAAGCAAGAGATCCGAAGGAAGCCGGAAATAGGACGTAGCGCAAAACACCGCGGCCGCTTGCATCCGATTTCTTCTTTTCTCCTTGCTCCTTCCTTCGGATTTCTTGCTTCGGATTTGCGCTTTGCCATGACGCCGCCGTACAGGGCGAGCGCTGTAGTGTTAAGAAAAAGGGCCCGAGCCTACATGCTCGAGCCCTTCGTTTCGTTGCTTAGCACTACAGCGCTACCTGGCGAATCGCGGCCTAACGAAGAAGGCAAAATCCGAAGCCCGAAATCCGAAGGAATGACCAAGCGGAAAGAAAGAAACCGATGAAAGCGGATGCGGCAGGGGAGCCTTTTCCGCTTCGTCTTCTTTTCTGCTTCTTTGGGATTTCGTGCTTCGGATTTCTCTTTTTTGGCAAGGCTTTACGGCTGTTCAGCGCTGTCGTGTTAGCGTCGCCGCCGAGTCACTTCTTCGCGGCGGCGGGCTTCGGCGGGGTCACCCAGGGCTTGGGGTCCGCCTCGGGCGTCACTTCCTTCATATTCGGCTTCACGTCGGCCTCAACGCGGCCCGTGACCCAGTTCATCGCTCCGACAGCCAACGCCTGAAACTCAGGCCGATCCCAGACATCTTCGCGGTGGCCGAGCGACGTGTAGAAGACGCGGCCCTTGCCGTGCATCCGCGCCCAGGTTTCCGGATAGGGCTTGCGCTCGTACATCACGCCGGTCATCCCATCGGTCCCCTGAGCAAGGATGACATGCAGGTCTGGCGCGAAGTTCTTCAGCGAATACCACTCTTCTTGAATGCTGTCGTCCTTCAGGCCGGCCGCCCCGGGGAACGTCGGGTCGATCAGGTGGAGCGTCGATTTCTGCTGCGACCCGTGGATGATGAATTCACCCCCGATCATCTGGATGTACGGGTCAAAATCGTCTTCGCCCTTCTCGTTGACGTTGCGGAGCAGGTCCTTGCCGACCTTGCTCTTGCTGTGGAAGGTATCCGTGGCGCTGTGGAAGGCCATGAAGCCCTTCCCATCTTTGATGGCCTGAAGAAAGGCGGCCTTGCCTTCAGCGCCCATGCCCGGCTCGGAGCTGATCTTCTCGCCCTTGATCTGCGTCTTCTTGCCGTCCGGGCCACCGGGCCGGGGGTCATCGCGTACTTGTCGGAGTCGGCGGTCAGGTCGCCGGTCGTATAAAACGCGAACGCGTCAAACTTTGCGATCTTCTCGGGCGTGAACATCGTGCCGTCTTTCGAGCACGTCACCTCAAACCCGTTCTTGGCGCCGATGTCGGTCAGGATCCGCTCGGCGTACGCGAGCTTGGTCGGGTCCTTCTCATCCCTCTTAATTGCGGAATGCTGAAAACCCGAGCTCTTGGTGAAGAACAGGATCTTCTTTGTCGGCCCGGTCGGGGCGGCCGACTCGGCCGCCCGAGTCGTGGAGGCTAGGAAAGGCGAGAAAGCGGCCGCGGCGGCCATCAGCACGGCCGCCTTCAACGCATTGCGACGATTCAGCTTCGATTGCTTCGGCATAGTCTCCTTCGTTGAACGTTTTGCTTGTTGAGAGTGATTATCGCCGGCTGGGCCGGATGTTGACGAAGCGCCCGAACCTGACGCGGCACGATACCTTCGACAACGCTCAGGCAACGGCTTCGATGTCAAGTGCCGGCCGCGGCGACCTGGGCCGCAATCGTTCAAGCTGCCCGAAAATCCTCCGAAACCCCCACGTTTTGGATCGAAATGCGACTGGGCGCGCGTAAAATGCCGCATGAAACAAGCTAACTTGTTCGCCGCCCCCGCGTTCTTGCTCGGCGGGATTCTGTTTGTGTCTGGGTGCCAGTCCTCCGAGCCGAAAAGCCAGGGGACTGACCCCAACCATGGCGCCGTGCCCGCTTCAGAGCGCACTCCTGATGGGGACCGGCTCGACGGCCCGATCCCCTCTTCCCATTGGCCCTACACGTTGAACCGTGGCGGCGGGGGCGGCGTCGGCCGCTGAAGGCGCCAGGACTCGGGTGGGTTGCAACGGCCGACGCGTCAGGCGGCTCGATCGGCCGCTGGCTCCGGCGGAGGGGAGCCGGCTGTCCTCGGCTCTATCGGCCGCGGCGCATTGACGCTTGCGGTGGAGGACGACCGAACCCAGTCCAGGTAGCCGAACCGCCAGAGATAGGCGAACCCGACCATCAGCAGCCCAAAAAAGAAGAGCATGTCCACCAGGGCCACCGACCGGAGCTGGAAAACAGTCTCTCCCACCTCGCGGCCCACTTCGGCCGCGCTCCCATACGCCACCGCCCAGGGGTAAAACAGCGCAACCTCGACATCGAAGATCAGGAAGACCAGCGCAACGATATAGAACCGTAAGTCGAACTGCACCCAGCTCGACCCCAGGGTCGGCTCACCGCATTCGTAGACCGCCGACTTTTCCGCGTTCGGCAGCCGCGGCCGCGCAAACGAGCCGACGAGCAGGTTCACGAAGACGAACGCCCCCGCAAAGCCGACGAACAGCGTGATCGACAGCAGAAGCTCCATGAGCCAAAAGTAGGCCCGGGCGACCGTCGTGTAAAGGCCGGCACCGACCCCTTACCGGCGGGAATCCGTCTGTCCCGCCGCCCGCGACCGCCATTGTTCATGAAGGAACAGGTGAAGCCGTTCCCCAGCATCACGGCGTCGTCAACTAGCTACGTCCCCGTTTCATTCCCCCGTTTCATTCCCCACCCCGTTTCATTCCCCCCGAGAACGTGGAAGGCTCTGGCATCGATCCTCCGAACGTCGCACCTTACCTGCTTCTTGTTCGATATGTTGAGACCGTCCGACCGTCCGTCTTTCCCGTTTTCCGTTCCCGGACCCGATCCGATCTCCACCGGAGTTCCGCATTCAGGGCAGCCGTGGGCGACGCGTGAATGTCATATCCACATTTGGCACAGAGAAATGGAGACTGGGGCTTAGAACTGAAGGCGCGGGCGCATCCTGGAATGATCGGCAGACACCCAAAAGCAATCACTAAAGGCACCGTCGGGAACGTTAGAGCACTGACTCGGCCCGACCAGATGGAAGAACCGTTGACAGCGTTCGTTATGTGAACGGAGCGAGAATATGCTTCAACGCCGAGTAGATGCGACCAACCTATTCCACCTGGCCACGCATGTTCGCATTTTCCGACTTCGAAAGAGGTCACGAATCCAGTTCGGCGGAAATCGTCTTGAGAGAGAAGTATTCTAAATATTCCTCTCGAGGCGTAAAGAATCACTTGATTTTTTGAGAACCGAACTGCAAACGAGTCCGACACTGTGAAAGAACGAGTTGTTTCGACGGCAAGCAGCGTCGAAAGAGCAGCAGAGCAGATCAAAGCCAACTTCTTCGGAGTCACGTTGTACCCTATCTGGGAATGAAACGGGGTAGAGTCGAGACGTGGCGCGGTGGCGCGAAGCGCTCCGTTTCCACGTCCCGCTCATCGAACCGGACGTGCGGATTTCCCGCATCCGGCTCTCGGAGAAGGATTTGACCACGATCGGCACACGGAAGTCTCATTCCTTCGCCGACCCGTCTGACGGGTTCCGCGTCGCCTGACGCAAGGTGAGGTGTTAGCCCCGAAAGGCAGTGCCCTCGTGCGCCGTTGATGCTTCGTCCGTCACTCCTTCAACCAAGGCCCCTTCCCTCCACGGTCATTACCCGCTTCGTCGGTACTACGGGCCTCTCCGCCATCCCATACGACCCGGCTCATGCCCTCGCGGGCCGCCAGTTGAAGATCATGGGCATCCTCATCGCTGGGACTTCCCGTGTTGATGCTGGAATCTGTCCTTGCATGCCGTCGCCTCTACCCCGGCGGAACCGTCAGGTCCATGTCATCCACCGGCTTGGGTTCCGGCCTTGCGACTGACGGCGGCGGCCTTCCCCATTACGTCGCTGGGTCGGCTTCCGCATCAACTGTTTCGGGGCCTCAATGGCGCTTCACTTGTGTTCCGGCCTGCAAGCTCGCGGAGCTGCTAAACAGCCCTTTCCGTCGAGAGCTTCAGCCGTTCGGTTGCCCTCGCGACTGTCTCGACTGCTACCGGGTGCAATGACTATTTCCCGGGCGGGACTTTCACCCGCAAGACTCCACACCTTCTCTTCACGGCGCACGACGTAGCTAGTTTATTAGCCCGTCATCTGTCCGGCGTAACCGTGACACCGGGCAAACATCAACTAGCTACGTCCCCGTTTCATTCCCCTCAACTAGCTACGTCCCCGTTTCATTCCCCCTCAACTAGCTACGTCCCCGTTTCATTCCCCCCTCGTCCCCGTATCTTTTCCCGGCGGGGTCGTAGACGCTGGCCAGGGTTGACCCCGGCCCCTTTATGACCCCCAACTACTCATTCCACGCGCGTCAACCCGGCGAACGATTCGTATACCCAAAACATTTTAATGAAAAAGATAATGATCAAGAAACAGAGGCCGAGCACGAGAACACTTCTGATCGTCGTGTCTACCGGAAATCGGGAGTACGCGGAACAACACGCCGAAATCGCCGCAGTATCGGCACAGATCGCTAATGTAACGGTAGCTGCATATGTATACCCTCTTGGATCAAGCGCAAAGGTCAAGAAGAACAGAATTGTAGCAACAATCATTAGCGAAAGTGCGGTAATTGATCCGAGAATCTTACGCATCAGATCTCTGAAGGTGTCACGAGTTAACAAAGGGAAACTCACTCTTCGGTAAACAATTTATGCCGTTCCGGTGAGCGAACCCCAGTGCCAGCTGAGCGCATTCGATGGAGCGGAGGTGGCGCAAGGCGTGCAGGATGTGAGCGCCGGAGGTGCCGCCACAGCCAACGGTAGTCCAGAAGTGCCGGCAAGGAACCAATCCTGCTTATCTTTCGGGTCATCTGCCTGTTTTGCGGTCGTGTAGAGGTAAACCTCCTCGAGGAATAACGTTGCGTCGGGATAGAACGGCGAAGTATGAATAACGCTATAGATGATTCCAGCGAGCCAGTAATTTACAGCTTTCTGATAGTAACACTTGCCGGCCACCGTTACCGTTCCCGAGCACAGTCCGATGCTTCCGTTACCACATGTACCACCAAGCGCGGTTCCAGATGGCATACTTCTGACATCCCAGGCATTAATGTTAAAGCCGGGTGCAACAGTTGTAAATTCTAAGTTGAGTTGCTTACCCGTCGATAGCGCCGACCACGCCAGCGCGACACTTGTTGTCATTGCAATCAGGTTGGCAGTCACGTCTTGGCCACAACGACAAAGCGGTGACGATGTCGTAGAACCAGAGGGGGCTGCCGCGATCGAGGTCCCCGCATTAGAAGGCCAGGGTTGTGGAGCCCAGACCGGGCCGTTCGTAAGCATCCATGATTCCTTACCTGAAGGGTCGAGCCTCACGATCGGGGCATTCTGAACAAACAGATAAACATTCTGGTCAAGCGTTGGTGACGACCTAGATCGCCTAGGGCGATAGGAAGTGAAGTCGCGTTGCAGGAACCGTCCTGCCGAAGGGACATAAAACCTTCGACGGTAATAATATATGCTGGATTCCGCATCATACTCCCGCCCCGTAAACACGTACCGGCACGCCGAGTAGCTCGCCCGATAGTCGTCGTTCGTGAACCAAACCCCGTCCGCCCCCGGCCCGCTGAACAGCAGCGTGTTCCCGTAGGCGTCCGTGTCGTACGCCTCGACCACCGCCCCGGACTGGTTCGTCAACGCCACGGTCCGGTAGAGCAGGTCGCTCAACGGATAGTAGGATCCGGCCGCCAGCGGCTGCGGCCCCGCCGAGCCGCTGGTGACCATTCGAATCAGCTCATCGACGTAGAGGCCCCACGCGTACTGGACCACCGTTGACGACGGCGTCGTTTCCTCCACGCACTGCACGCCGTCGTAGGCGAAGGTTGACGCCCCGTTGGGCACCGTGCCGGTGACGCCGCCGTTGCTTACCGTCTTTCGCACCCGCCGGCCGAGGGCGTCGTAGACGTAGTCCGCCACGGGGAGGCCGTCGGACTTGCGCTTGACCTCGATCAGGCGGGTGAACGCGTCGTACTGGTACAGCCGCGTCCCGTCGTCGGCGATGTTCCCGTTGCCTCGGGGCCTGACGGCGGGGTCGAGGCTGGCGGCGTTGTTCCCATGGTCGTACAGGACCGGCGTCGTGCCGAACCGCGTGATCTGGTTGAGGTAGTTGTGTCGGCGGTACTCGGTCGTGGCCGCCCCGCCTACGGGCGTGTACCCCGTGCTCTGCCAGTTCCCCAGGCCGTCCAGGTCGTAGCTCCGCTGCTGGTCCGTCCCCGGCAGGGCGATCGGCGTGGTGATCGACCCGCCCCCGGCCGCCAAAGTGCCGCGTTGGTAGGCGAGCAGCCGGCTGGGGGAGTCGTACGACGGGTAGAGGTGGCTGCGGCTCTCGGCGTGCAGGTGCCGCTCGTAGAGCTTGTTGCTCGCTCGGTCGTACTCGGTGGTGAAGCCGACCACCAGCGCCGCCGGCATCGGGGAGCCCGACCCACTGGAGTTTTGCAAGTACCGCTTGGCGATCATGCGTCCCGCCCCGTCGTAACCGAGGCGGTCGCCGGAGGCGGCCCCCCACGGCGGCGTCGGTTGCCCCGCCTGCACGGCCGCCCGCGACTGGGCGTTGTTCATGGAGGAGCACGTGATCCCGTTCCCCAGCGTTACGGTGGCCACCCGATTGCCGAAGTAGGCCCAGTTCGCCACGGCCGCGGAATCGGTGGCATCGTACAGGCTGGCCTTTCGATAAAGGGCGTCGTACCCCACGTCCAACACGCGGCCGCCGGGGTAGGTAAACCCGGTGCCGGAATAGCTTGTAAATGCCGTGTGGGTCACATCACTCGCCCCTTGATTCTCCTCCAAGACGCGGCCGAGGGAGTCGTAGAAGATCGTCACCCGCGCCGTTCCCGCCGGCGCGTCATCGATCGCCAGGGTCTGACGGCCGAGCCCGTCATATTCGAACGATTGATCCGTCGTCCCGCCGACGCCGGTCGCCCGCGTCACGGTCACGCTGACCCGCCGCCCGGCCGGGTCGGTTTGAGTCGCACTGTGGTCGGATTCTGCGGATAACTTCGATTGCGGCACTGATACTCCGAAAATCGCACCCCTCCACCTGTCCTACTCGCTCACTTGCCCTTGGCCGTTACGGGCCAGTTGTCGGTACGGAACGGCGCGGCCGGCAGGCCTTCTTTGCTGAACAGGTTGGTTTTCGGAAGATCCGCCCAACCATACCGGACCGCTACGGGGTGTGCGACGGCCGGGCTTGAAACCACCACTGTATCCCCGTCAATACGGGCGTCGGCGAAGACGAACTGATGGTCTTCACCGGCGATGGAAAAGCCGCTTAAGGGCGTGCCGCGAGAGACGAGCCCTCCGCCGCACTGGGCGAAGCGAATGATTGCGGTCCCTCCCTCAATCTCCATCGATATTACCGCGGGGCTGCGATATTCCAGTTCCCGTCCGTAGGCCAGCGACAGTGCGGCGTTTTTGGCGCGGTCGGCCGCCGGCTCCTTCTGGTGGTAATGAACGTCGGGCTCGCCCAGGTCCATGGTGACGACCAGCGCGGTTTGCGGCGTCCTGAGCGTCGTCTGCCACTGCGCTTCCCGGAGTACCGCGATGCCGCTGGGCTCGTTGGCGTCCACCTGCGGTTTGCGATTGGGTGCGATCTGGAAAACGATGAACGGCAACTGCGGTTGCCGCCACGCGACGCGCCACGCCTGGATCAGCGCCGGCAATAGATCGGCATACGTGTCGGCCACACCGACGTAGGCATTGGATTCCCCCTGGTACCACGCCACGCCCCGGATCGCGAACGGGTGGATCGGCCAGACCATCCCGTTCCAAAGGACGGCGGGGCCGCGGAATTCGCCCGGCCAGCCAGTCGGGAACGGGGGCTGGGGCAGGTGCTGACGAATGGCATCGGCTTTGGCAGCCAGGTACTGATCCATCGCTGGCTGCATGGTCGCCTTCCGCTTGTCGTACTCGGTCTTGGCCAGGTCCATGACGGTATGCTTGTCCTGGGGCCACGGGCCGCCGCGAAGCGCCTCGGCCGGCATCCAGCTTTCGATGGCCGTCCCGCCGTACGAGCAGTTAACGATGCCCACCGGAACGTTCAGTTCCTTTTGCAGTTTCGATCCGAACCAGTAGGCAATGGCCGAGAAGTGCCTGGTGGTGTCGGCGGCCGGGAGCACCCACTGCGCGGGGACGTCGTCACTGGGCGCAAGTTGGCTGTTGTGTGAAATCGTGCAAAGCCGCAGTTGCGTGTTCTGTGCGGCCGCGGCGACCGCTTCCGGCCCTCCCACGCATCGCTCCAGCACCATTCCATATTCGACTGCCCCGAGCAGAGCCACACCTCCCCCACGAGCACGTCCTTGAACGCCACCGTGTTCCGCGGGCCCGAAATCGTCAATGTGAACGGACCGCCCGCTTTCAGATTGGTCAAGTCCACCCGCCATTTCCCACCGGCATCGGCGATCGCCGCCACATGCTGATCGCCCATGGCCACGTTGACGGCTTCGCTCGGCTGGGCCGTCCCCCAGACCGGCGCCTTGACGTCGCGCTGGAGGACCATGTGCTCGGTAAAGATGCTGGCCGGCTTCACCTCGGCGGCCGCCCGGCTGGCGGTCAACATCAGCAGCCCGACCCATGCCATTTGCACACGACCCAGCAGCTTCATAAGCATCACCACTTTTTTCACTCGCCTGTTTTTCATACAAAAGCCTGGAACGCCGGCAACGGGGCGGTGCCCGTTCGGCACGGGTGTCGGCTCCTTCGGGCATGCTCCGTACGCGACGACGATCATAGCAGTTTCCGGTTCCGACTGGGGCGGCTCAGACCTCGGCGACATGGGCCCGATCGAGAAAAATGCGGCATCGAAATCCTGGCGGCGGGCGGCTCGGGTTATAACGTTCCGGTTCTTCGTTCTTTGGAGATCAATCGGGGAGAGTGAGCCGGGCGGGTGCGGGGACTTAGAAGTCGCTTTTCTCGTTCTCTGACGCAACGGTCGGTTCCGATTCGACATCGCGAACGCCATCCCTCGCCGTCGTCCGGTTCGTGCGGGCGCCCCGTAGCGGGTACGTTATCGGGATATCGCCACAGGCTTGCCCACGACTGGAGAACGATCAATGCCTTCCACCGGACGATCCGACCCCGAGAGCCTTCGGCTTCTCGAAGATGGCCAGCGCGACAAGAATTGGAAGCGGTGGGGGCCCTACCTCTCGGAGCGCCAGTGGGCCACCGTCCGCGAAGACTATTCGTCCGATGGCAATTGCTGGGACTATTTCCCGCACGACCAGGCCCGCAGCCGCGCCTACCGCTGGGGCGAAGACGGCCTGCTTGGCATCTGCGACCGCGAGTGCCGGCTCTGCTTCGCCCTGGCCCTCTGGAACGGCAAAGACCCCATCCTCAAGGAACGCCTTTTCGGCCTGACCGGCCCGCAGGGCAACCACGGCGAAGATGTCAAAGAGGTCTATTTCTACCTCGATTCCACGCCGACCCATTCCTATTTCAAGGCGCTCTACAAGTACCCGCAGCGGGAGTTCCCCTACCAGTGGCTGGTCGAGGAGAACGGCCGCCGATCGAAGCAGCAGCCCGAGTTCGAGCTGGCGGACACCGGTGTCTTTGACGAAGAGCGCTATTGGGACGTGACGGCCGAATACGCCAAGGCGTCGCCCGACGACATCCTGATTCGCCTGACCCTGGCCAACCGCGGCCCCGAGGCGGCCGAGATCCATCTGCTCCCGACCCTCTGGTATCGCAACGCCTGGGCGTGGGGATGCACCCATGAGGGGTGCTCCCTCAAGCCGCCCATGAACAAGGTGAGCGACACCGCGGTCATCGCCGACCATCCCACCCTCGGGAAGTTCCGGCTCGAAGCCGAAGCCGTCGGCGGCACGCCCGCCCCCTGGCTCTTCACCGATAACGAAACCGACAACGAAAAGGCCTTCGGCGTCCCCAACACCGTCCGGTTCGTCAAAGACGCGTTCCACCAGTTCGTCGTCGATGGCAATGCCGACGCGATCAACCCCAAGTCCTATGGCACCAAGGCCGCGCCCCATTACCGGTTCACGGTGCCGGCCGGTCAGGAAGTGGTCGTGCGGCTGCGGCTCTTCCCGGACCCCGCCGCGCCGCAAGAGGCGTTCGGCCCGGCGTTCGACCAAATCTTCAAATCCCGTATCGCCGAGGCAGACCAGTTCTATGCCGTCCATACCCCAGGTTCGCTCGATCCGGAGCAGTCTCGCGTCATGCGGCAGGCGTACGCGGGCCTGATGTGGAGCAAGCAGTTCTACCATTATGTGGTGAAGGACTGGCTCGACGGCGACCCCCATCAGCCCGCGCCGCCGCCGGAACGCAAGAAGGGCCGCAACGCCCAGTGGCGGCATGTCTTCAGCCGCGACATCCTCTCCATGCCCGACAAATGGGAATACCCCTGGTTCGCGAGCTGGGACCTCGCGTTCCACATGATCCCGATCGCGCACATCGACCCGAAATTCGCCCAGGACCAGCTCCTGCTGATCCTCCGCGAGTGGTACATGCACGCGAACGGGCAGCTCCCCGCGTATGAGTTCAGCTTCGACGACGTGAACCCGCCCGTCCATGCCTGGGCATGCTGGCGCGTCTATAAGATCGCCGCCCACCGCAACCCGGACGGGCCAGACCGCCTCTTCCTGGAGCGGGCGTTCCAGAAGCTGATGATCAACTTCACGTGGTGGGTCAACCGCAAAGACGCCGAAGGGCACAACATCTTCGCCGGCGGCTTCCTCGGACTGGACAACATCGGGATCTTCGACCGATCGCGGCCGCTCCCCGGCGGGGCGCGGCTCAACCAGGCCGACGGCACCGCCTGGATGGCCTTCTTCTGCGCCACCATGCTCTCCATGGCCCTCGAACTGGCCAGCGGCGACCCCGCGTACGAAGACGTCGCCAGCAAGTTCTTCGAGCACTTCGTCGCGATCACCGACGCGATCAACACCCTCGGCGGTACCGGCCTGTGGGACGAAGGGGACGGCTTCTACTACGACTGGCTGCAAACCACCGACGGCGCGTCAATCCCGCTGCGACTGCGGAGCATGGTCGGGATCATCCCGCTGTTCACCTGCGAAATCTTGCGGGAAGACGTTCTGCAGCGGCTCCCCGGCTTCTGCAAGCGGATGAACTGGTTCCTGAAGCACCGCCCGGACCTGGGGCGGTTCATTTCCTATCTGCCGCCGCACGATAAGGAACCAGGGCGTTACCTGCTGGCCGTCCCGTCGAAACGCAAATTGCTGGGGGTGCTGAAGTATGCGCTCAGCGAAGCCGAGTTCCTTTCGCCGCACGGGATCCGATCGCTGTCCAAGGTGTACAAGGACAATCCGTTTCGCTTCACGCTGGAGGGTCAGGAGCACACCGCGCAGTACACGGCGGCCGAGTCGAATACGAGCCTCTTCGGCGGCAATTCCAACTGGCGCGGGCCGGTCTGGTTCCCGCTCAATTTTCTGTTCGCCGAGGCGTTACAGCGGTATCACCACTTTTGGGGCGATACGGTGAAAGTCGAGCACCCGACGGGTTCAGGCAAGATGCTGAACCTTGCCGAGGTGGCCGAGGATATCGAGATGCGGCTGACCGGCCTCTTCCTCCCCGACGGCTCGGGCCGGCGACCATGCAACGGCGACAACAAGCTGTTCGAACGAGAGCACTGGAAGGGCCTGATCAACTTCCACGAGTATTTCGACGGCGACACCGGCCGCGGCGTCGGCGCGAGCCATCAGACCGGCTGGACCGGGCTGGTCGCGCGCATTCTGCGGGATATCGGCCGCCGGCGATCCAACGAACGCGGCATGGCCGACCGCGACGGCCACGGCGTTGAATGTCATCCGCCGATGCCCGGCGCCTCCGATACGTCGCCCCCGACGGCGAGTGGAGCGCCGCCAGCCAACGGGTCGCCCATTGAAACCGCGACATCACCCGTAAGCACGAAGAAGCCAATGACGGCGGGAACCTCATGATGGCGGCTCTTGACGGCGTTCAGCCTTGCGCGACTTAAGACGAGATGAACGCCAAAGACGCCAAGAACGCCAAGGGGGAAGCGCCAAGGGAGAATCGCCAGCGGCAAAGCGAGAGGCGTGCGTTCCCTCGTCTATCAAGCGTACGAACCGGATGTTTCTCGTTTCTTCGCGTCTTTCCCTTGGCGTTCTTGGCGTCTTGGCGTTCACTTTTCATGACAGGATAGCGGCGTGATCATCCAAAATGCCTTAAAGGAGCGCAAGGTGACTTCACCCCCGAGCGGCCGGCGCGCCCGACACAGCGCTCCAGCGCATGGGCGATCGCGTTGTGGCTGGCCGTCTTAGTCTCGCCGGCTACGGCGATGGCCCATCCGCTGGTCGAGAACGCGCTCGATGTCGTCATCGGCCGCGATCGCGTCACGATTGACGCAAAGATCTCGCGCGAACAGATCGCGCAGGTGGAGGCGAAGGGCGCCGCGCCGCCGCCCGACTGGTGGCCGGACCTGGTCCGCAAACATGCCGACTACGTCGCGCGTCACCTGCGAATCGCGGCCGATGACGCCGACATCAAGGCGGCTTCCGTCGTCGCCGACGAGTCGGAGGCCGCGGAGGCGCCGCTGCACTCGTTCCACCTGATCTACCCGTTACCCCATCCGCCCGACCACGTGCTGATCGATCAGAGCTTCCTGACAGACCAGGTGAATTGGTCGGCTTCGTGCATCCTGCGCGTCCGGCAGGAAGATCAGGCCGGCTATGAAACCGCGCTCCTGACCAGCACACAAAGCGCGGTCTTCCCCTGCAATTGGGGGGCGGCCGCTCCCGCCCGGCCTGGGGAGTTCTGGAAGATCGTCCGGTCTTACATCTGGCTGGGGATCATGCACATCCTCACCGGGTACGATCACCTGCTGTTCGTCAGCGCGTTGGTGCTGGCCGTTCGCAGCCTCTGGGACCTGATCAAAGTCGTCAGCGCGTTCACCCTGGCTCACACCTGCACCCTCGCCCTGTCGGTCTTCAACATCGTCACCCTGAGCGAACGAATCGTCGAGCCGATGATCGCGGCGAGCATCGTGTTTGTCGCGCTGCAAAACGTCATTGCCCCGCGGCGCAGCAGGGGATGGGTGCGGCTCGCCGTCGCCTTTGGGTTCGGGTTGTTCCACGGCCTGGGGTTCGCCGGGGGCTTGAAAGACGCAATGAATGCGCTGCCGGCGCAGAGCCTCTGGGCGGCCCTGGCGTCGTTCAGCGCGGGGGTGGAGATCGGGCACCAGGTCGTCGTGCTGCCGCTGTTCGCGGTACTGTACCTGCTGGGCCGAGGGGACCCGGCGGCCGAGCGGGGCGACGTGCTCACTCTCGCCGCCGTCCGACGGTTCGGATCGGCCGCGATTTCGCTCGCGGGCACCTACTTTTTCTTCGCCGCGTTGGGGTATCTCCCCCAGATCGGCACATAGCCGGAAAGGCGGAAGGATGAAGGAATGAAGGATGAATAGGATCGCGCCTCCGTCCCTTTCATCCTTCGCCTTCATCCTTCATCCTTAGCCTTCATCCTTCTGTCTTCCGAGAGCATTCATGACCGGACAAGATCAACCCATCGAGACGTTGGCCGAAGGGAAGTTCCTGCGGCTGGTGAAGCAGGGCCGCTGGGAATACGCGGCGCGAAAAGGGATTTCGGGGATTGTCGCGATCGTCGCTGTCACAGACGACGGAAAGCTGATCCTGGTGGAACAGTACCGGCCGCCGGTCGGGAAGCCGGTGATTGAATTGCCGGCCGGGTTGGCGGGTGACGTCGAAGGGTCCGAGCTTGAAGAACTCTCGGCGGCCGCTCGGCGCGAGCTGCTGGAGGAGACGGGTTATGAAGCCGACACGATGGAGCCCCTGGGGTCGGGCTCTTCGTCGGCGGGCATGTGCGACGAGATGATCACCCTCTTCCGCGCCACCGGGCTCCGAAAAACCGGCCTGGGCGAAGGGGACGGGCAGGAACAGATTACGCTCCACGAAGTACCGGTGGGAGAGGTCGCGGCATGGGTCGCCAGCAAGGTGGCGCTGGGGCCGCGCCGTCGATCTGAAGGTCTACGCGGGCCTCTACTTTGCGACACAACGGGGATAAGCCGAGGAAGCTCGGGCGAAGAACGAAGCACAAAGCCCGAAAACTCCAACGAACTTCTAAAAAGGCGAAAGCAGAAGTCGTGGCTCTCACCCGGTTCCTTGCTTTCCCCGTTCGCCATTCCTTCGGGTTGCGTGCGTCGGATTTTCGGCTTGGCGCGGCGCGTGCCGCACGTTCAAGTGCCTCCTCGGAACGCTCATGGCTCGCACTGACATCAACTGTGGATGGAGCCTCGAACTGGAGGACGGGTTCGAGCGTCGCACCGAAGAGGGGGACGTGGTTCTATGGAAGCCCGGCCGCACCGTCTACGCGGCCGTCTTCGACGCCGACAACGCCCACGCCGACAGTGCCATCGCCCGCTTGCTCAAAGAGCACCCGACCGGCCCAAAGCGCACCTTCGATCGCCTGGAGCCCGGACTGGTCGGCCACGCCTACCTCCTGCCCGAAGGGGACGGCGAGGGGACCTACTGGGGCCTGAACACCTGGGCCGCCAGCCGCGGCTCCGTCGCGTGCGTGACCTTCTACTTCGACGAGCTCGAACACGCCGAATGGGCGTTGAAGGCCTGGGAGACGCTCTGCAACCAGGGCAAGGCCGATGAGCCGCCGCGCTATCTCAATTGAGCGGCCGCGTCGATATAAACGATCGATGTGGCCGGCAGGATCCAAGTGGTTGCGATTCTCGTCCGGGACAGATTCAGCGCCTCGTCGCCTGCGTCCCGGCGATAGGTCACCGCCGAAAAGGGCATGCCTCGTCTTGAAATAACCGTATTGCAGATAACAACTTGTGAGCTGACCCAGGCCGACTAGTTCTCCAGGAGGCCGAGATTCAGTTACGCTTGTTCGTAATATGTATGTAAACTTTTTCCGACAAGTGCTAGAGAGGACGTGATGGCGATCCTAAATGATGGCGGGATTCGCCTTGCTCTGGCGAGCCTTGGCAAACGACTAAGGCTGGATCGCGATGTAGAGATCCTGCTCGTCGGCGGAGCCGCAGGAGTACTGATCGGTGAGCTGCCGGCCGGTTGGACGACAGCGGATGTTGACGTCATCCACAGCCCGTTGCCCCAAGATCGAGATGACGTCCTGCGCGCGGACGCGGGGCGGGAGTTGTCCCTGCCGCCCAGTTGGTTGAGTGAGGACGTGGGCCTGTACGAGTGGACGCTGCCGGAAGGATGGGGAATGCGGCGGGTGCAAATCGGCGTCTTCGGGCCGCTCCGCGCCTACGCCGCCAGCCGGCTCGACCTGATCGCGATGAAGTTCATCGCCCACCGTGAACGGGATCTCGAGCACCTCGTCCAGTTCCGTGTGAGGCCGGAAGAGTTGCAATTCGTCCAGGGTTATCTGGATTCGCTGGCCTTGAGCCACCCGGGCGAGATCGGGCGAATCGAGATGGCGAGGCAGTACGTGAACGGGTGGGAGACGCAGACATGAATGAAGCACTTCTCGATGCCGTTGCGTCACGTTGGGCCCGACTTGGCGCTATGCTGAACGTCCCGGCCGCTCCCTCTACTCCCGACCTCGAGCGCCTTTTGCTTGATACGGCTCGCGTCGTTTCGTCGAACTCGCGCCTATTCATCTTGGCCGCCACCTGGCTCGCGGCATACGGCGACTACGTCGCGAAGCACCGCCTTGCCCGTCTCATTCGTGATGAACTTGAGGCGGAGCATCTACCGGTAATGGGCCTTCTTCTGGATTCGGCGCGGCAACACAGCGGCTCTGGCGGCTCCCGGTTCAACCTTGCCATTGACGCATGCAAAACGGCGGCCGACGCCCGCCCTCTATTTGACGTCGAGCGTCGCAGTGCACCCCTCTCCCGCCTCGCTGAGCAGCGGGCATCGACCCTCTCGCGCAAGTGGGGGCGCTGGATGGCGGACTTCGACCTCAAACGTGACGCACTTCGGCCGGAAGAGTGGGTCGCGGAGCAGAACCCAGCGCTGCGAGTTCGCGCGCTGACCGGTGGCGACCTTGTGGCATCGGTTCTGGCCGAGTGCGAGGCCGATCCGAACGTCATCGAGAGCGAATCCGAACTCGCGCGCTGCTGCGGCGCGTCACGCCCGGCGGTCAAAGACGCCATCCGCAGGCTGCGACTGGCCGGGATTCTGAGAGTCGTCTATCGAGGCCGATCCAAATCGGTTGAACTGCGTCATCGTGAAGCGGCCTAGGGGAACGAAGCGGAACGGCTCGCGACCCCTCTCTTCTCGACGAGGGGCACAATAGCCCCGCCTTGTGGATACAATCAAACCGATGATCTCCCTCAACGCGTATTTCGATGGCAAGGTCTTCATTCCCGACGAGCCGTTAACGCTTTCCGCCAATCAGCGGGTGCGGATCGAAGTTGAGCTGATGCCGCATTCAGCTTCGCAGCCGCCCAAGCCGAAGCGCCAGCTCGGTCAGCAGCGTGATCTCGTGGCCTACCTCTCGCCCGATTGGGAAGCGCCGCTCCCTGACGACATGTGGCGGCACAACACCGACGAAGAGGCTCGGCCATGAGGCTGCTGCTCGATTCACAGGCTTTTGTTTATGTCGTGCGTCAGCCCGAAGCCTTGCCGGTCGCGGCACGCGACGCTATCGAAAGTCCTGACAACGAGGTCTTTCTGAGCATCGCTTCCCCGCTGGAGCTTCAGATCAAGATCAATCTTGGAAAGATGACCTTCGTCAGGCCGTTGCGCGAGGCCGTCCAACTCGAATTGGGGCGGGGCACGTTCCAACTCCTTCCGCTCACGCTTGATCACGTCAATGCGTTGTCTGGCCTGCCGACGCATCATCGCGATCCGTTCGATCGCATCCTTATCGCCCAGGCAATCCACGAAGGGCTCACCATCGTCACAGGCGATCGACTCTTCCCACTCTATCCGGTGGCGTGCCTCTGGGAATGACTATCGAGTGATATGGCATCGGCGGCGAGTGGGTCGCTCTCTTGCGGCGTCGCGACGGACGCATGAGAGGAACGTGTGAGCGGCCGCAATGTTCACGGCGCCCGGCAAGCCTCGATCAACCCCTTGAAGTCATCATGCAGCTTCATCGCCGACGGGCGGTGGTGATACATCATGTGCCCGGCGGGGTAGTAGGTTTGGATCACGTTCTTGCGCAGCTCGGGGCTGAGCTCCATGTGGTCCACCGTGTATCGCGTCGCCCAGTATGGGGTTGCCAGGTCGAGCTGGCCGCTGGCGAACAGGACCTTCAGGTGGGGGCTCTTCCGCATCGCGTTTTGAAGGTCATCAGCGACGTTCAGGTATCCCTGCCCGGCGCGGCCAAAGTTCCACGGTTGGACGTGGCCGGTCAGGACCTCGTAATGAGCGTCCGATTCGTACTTCAAGGTCCGCCGCGCGTAGTCGTTGAACGTGGCGGTGTACTCGGCGAAGTAGATGTTGAAGCTCGGGTCAAAATCGGCGCTGCGGGAGAGCGGCTCCTGGTCGAACCCGGTGATGCGGCTGTCGAAGCGGCCGATGACCAGCCGCTTGTCCTCGAGCAGCGTCTTTCGGAAATAGCCCGGGTCGATCCGCAGGTTCGCCTTTTCGATTAACGTCGCCGGCAGCGACGTATACCGCGCCAGCTTCTTCACCACGGCCGCCCGCTCGTCGGCGGATAGATCGCTCCCTCGGGCCAGTGCGACCAGATAGTCGCCGGTCGCCCATTGCTCAACCTCGTGGAGCGTTTTGGGTAGGTTGCCCGCCAGGTCGGCCGCCAGCCGCTTGTGATAGGCGGCCGCCGAGGTATAGGTCGGCAGCCAGAGGGCATAGGGCAGTTCGTTCCCCTGCGATGGCGAAATCGTCTGGAAGTTGAGCACCACGGACATCAGCACGATTCCGTTGACGGCGATGCCCTGGTTGTTGAGCAAGTAATCCGACAGGGCGGCCGCCCGGGTGGTGCCGTAGCTTTCGCCGGCGAGAAACTTGGGGCTCAGCCAGCGGTTGTAGCGCGTCGTGTAGAGCCGAATGAACTCGGCGACCCACCGCACATCCTCTTCGACACCCGAAAACTCTTCCTGCTTTTCGCCGGGAGCGGGGCGGCTGTACCCGGTGCCGACGGGGTCAATGAAGACCAGATCGGTCATGTCGAGCCAGCAGGCGGGGTTTTCTTCATCGGCGAACGGCGGGGAGATCGGCTCACCCGTTTCGGTCAGCTTCACGCGGCGAGGGCCAGCGGCCCCCATATGGAGCCAGACGGCGGCCGCCCCCGGCCCGCCATTGAAGACGAAGGTGATCGGCCGCGACTCGGGCGGCAGCGGCTCCAGCAGGCCTTCGGGCGTCGGTGGGGCGGCGGGCGCAGTCGCTGGGGCGGCCGGCTTTTGCGTCTGCTCGTAGGCGACGAAGAACAGGTCCGCCTTCAACTTTCCGGCGTCGTCCTTCAGGCCGATCGTGCCGGTGGTGGCACGGTAGGTTAGTTCCTTTTCACCGAGCGTGATCTTGCCCTGGGTGACCGATAGCTTGTCCGGGGACGGATCGTGGGGTTTGGCATCCGCGGGCTTCGCGTCGGTGGCCGGCTTTGCGTCGGTGGCCGGCTTTGCATCCGCGAGGGGTCGCTCGGGCATGCCGGTTGGTGCGGCGCCGCGATTCTCCTGCGGCCGCGGGTCGCCACGCAGGAACCAGCGCATCGGCCCGCGACCGGCGCCGTTGGACGGACGCGTGGTGCCGCCCGAACGCGATTGCGCATCGCGGCCGCCTTCGCCCGCCGGTGCGCCCGCAGCGGATGCGGCGTCCCCAGCGGGCTTTGGCCCTTCCGCGGCCGCCAGTTTCCAACCGGACAGGGCAAGCAGTGACAGAGCCGCCGCGAAAATGCGAAACTTTCCAGCCATCTCGGACCGATCCTTCCGCCAGAGCGCCTCACCGTTTTCCGAGGCCCGGGCACAGCCGAACGATCCGGGCCGATCGCCCCGGCGGCACACTTTATGTCAATACGGGAACTCATGCACCATACGTCCGCTTCCGCCTCCCTTCACCGCTGGGCCGCGGCGACGGCTCTCCTATTCGCCGCCTTCCTCGCCGGCTGCGCATCCACGCCGCCCCGAGCCAAATCAACCCTCGGCGCGGTCAAGTGCCACTATAGCTTCGCCTATATCGACCGGAAGGAAGAGCAGGACCGCGTCCTAAAGCTCGTCACGCAATACGCCGTGCCGGGCACGGTCGCCGTCGAACCGCCCAGCAGTTATGCCGCCAAGCGGAGCCCCAACGGATTTGACGTCAGCTTCCAGATCACCAACCTCGCGAACCTGAACGACCTGCACGAGAAGCTTCTTTTCCCCGAGGGCGCCAGCCGCGGCGGTAAGGATTCGCAAGCCTTCAACGCACACGACCCGGAGCTGTTTTACGCGTACGACTCGGTGACGCTCGGCGGGCAGGTGGACATGGTGGTGAACTTCCAGGTAACGCCAGGCGCCCGCCTCCTCTACAAGCCCCAAGGCCAACCCGAGCGCGACATCACCGATCGCGTCGCGGCCGATGGCTCGGTCAACCTGGCGACCAACCTTCACAAAGATGAAACCTATATCTACGCCCGAACGATCGCCGGGAACGTCGAGCGGTTCATCCGGATCAATATTTTCACGCGGCAGGTCGAGTCGATCTCCCGCGATCAGTACCCGAAGGACCCCGCGAAGTAAGCCGTTCACGCATCATCGATCGCCGCCGCGGGCCCAGGACCGCGATGCGGATCAAAGTAAGGTGCTCCGATCCAGATCGTCCCAAGCGGGCGAACGCCGCCGCGACAGCGTCCGAAAGACGGTCGCCCTCCCCCATCTTCACATCGGGCGGACGGAACGGTGCGTCGATTCCCTAATCGCGGCCGCAATGAGGAGAAAACATTTGCTTGCGGCGGTTTCATCGGTTAACAGTTCTGTGTCTCGGGGAACCGTCCACCTTAAAATCGGGTCACAGAAAATGAAATCCACCTACCGCTCATCCTTTTTCGCGGTTATCGCGGCCGCCGGACTGCTCGGCGCTTTCGCTGATGTCAGCTTCGGGGCAATCGCGAAGCGAACCGGCGGCTCCGGCTACAGCGGCGCCCTCTATGGCAACAAGGCGCAGCGCAAGCAGGAGCTGATCTGCGACCCCAACGAGCCGACCGCCGGATCGACCAGCACCACCTACGACCCAACCATCGTCTCCCTGACTGGGTTTACCTACGGGCCCGGGTTTTCCGGCCAGGCGTACGTTGAAGTCAGCCCAATCGCCAGCTTCGCCGCCACCCCGGCAGGCCAGATCGGGCCGTTCCTTCAAAGCATCAGCTCTTTTCTCGTGCGGCCGGCCGGGGCCAGACGGGCTATCTCCAGGTGAACTACTCGCTCGACGGCACGCCCGGAACAATCCCCGCCCCCAAGGGATTCAACCTGTGTATGAGCGCCGGCCCGGTCGGCGTCGATACCCACGCGTTTGAATTCACGTATCGGCCCAACATCAGCCTGAGCACGATCTCCAGCTACACCGTCTATGCCGATCGCGGGGCTCGTGGCGACAATACTTCCGACTATCTCACCGGCACCGACCGAAGCGGATCGTTCTACGTCGGCCCCGACTCGATCAAGCCAGTGACCGTCTCCTGCAACCTCGCCGCCGCGCCGCTTCCGCCGGCTTTCTCGGCGGGCCTTGCCATGCTCGCCCTGATGGCGGTGGTGGGGGTCGTCCGCTGGAGCGCCATCAAGGCCTGAATGAACACTACCGCGCTGATTCGGCCATCAAGCCTTCCGGAATCAGAAAATCGGGAGCACAAAAGCTCAAGGAACTCCAAACAAAGGCGAACCGGAAATCAATCCTCGCGATTGAGCCCGGTTTCTTATTCCCCGATTTCTCATTCCTTCGGATTTCGAGCTTCGGGTTTCGACGTTCTTCTTGTGCTCCATTGGCCAAATAGCGCTGTAGTGTTAGACAACAACCCGCCAAAGCGTGACGAGCAAGGGCACGGCCATCGCCGTGCCCTTGCTCATTGTCAGCCTCCCGGGGGCGGATCGCCATCAATGCGGGCCTAGCGGATCAACGTCGCCGTCCGCTCCGGCCCAACGCTGACCATGCGGATCGGCGCGCCCGCCAGCGTCTCCAGGCGCTGCACGTACGTTTTCGCCTCCGCCGGCAGATCCTCCCATCGCCGAACCTCGCTGATTTCCTGCTTCCACCCCGGCAGCGTCTCGTATACCGGCTCAACCTCGGCCAGGGTGTCCATGTCGGCGCGGAACGATTCCAGTCGCACTCCGTTCATCCGGTAGCCGGTGCAGATCCGCACGTGCTCCAGCCCGCTTAGGACATCCAGCATGGTCAAGGCGATCGGGTTAATGCCGCACAGATCGACCGAGTAGCGCACCGCCATCGCGTCAAACCAACCGCAACGACGCGGCCGACGGGTCGTCGTCCCGTACTCGTTCCCGCGTTCGCGGATGTACTGGCCGATGTCGTTTTCCTGCTCCGTCGGGAACGGGCCGCCGCCGACCCGCGTGCTGTACGCCTTCATGATCCCAAAGAAACTCTGACACATCTGCGGCGGCACGCCCGCCCCGGTATAGAGCCCCAGCGCGCTGCAGTTACTACTGGTGACATAAGGGTAGGTCCCGTGGTCAACGTCGAGCAGGGTCGCGTGAGCGCCTTCGAAGACAATCCGCTTGCCGGCCTTGGCGTACCCCAGAAGCAGGAAGCTGACGTCATCCACGAACGGCGCTAATCGGCGGCCGAAGTCGCGGTAGGCCTCAAAGACCGGCCGCCATTCCAACGGCGGAACGTCGTAAAGCGCCCGCAGCAGCTTGTTTCGCTCGGTGACGATCCGCTCGATCTTCGCCTTGAGCTTCTCTTCGTGCATCAGGTCGGCCACACGAATCGCGGTGGACCGCTGCATCTTGTCGGCGTAAGCCGGGCCGATCCCGCGCTTGGTGGTGCCGATGCTCCCCTCGCCGGCGCTGGCCTCGCGCGCCTCATCTTCCCGCTTGTGGTATGGCATCACCAGGTGGGTCTTGTAGCTCACCCGCAGGTTCGCCGGGCTGATGGGGACGCCGCGTGCGGCGAAGCCGTCGATCTCCTCGAAGAGCCGCGCCGGGTCGAGCACCACGCCGTTGCCGATGAGGTTCATCACCCCCGGCCGAAAGACGCCGACGGGGAGCAGGTTGGTCGCATATTTCTCGCCGCCGATCCGAACGGTGTGGCCCGCGTTGGCCCCGCCGCAATAACGGACGACGACCTCGGCGCTCTCGGTTAGAAAATCGACAATCTTCCCTTTGCCTTCGTCACCCCATTGCAGGCCGACGACGCAGGTGTTTCCTTCCAGGAACCGGGTCACGGAGAACATCCCTTTCTGCAACAGTGCGAGTCTGTGTCGGGTGGGCGGCCATCGCGATGAGGCTCAGCGGCGATGGCGAGGGTCGGGCCGACGGTCCCGCACCCCATGCCCCCCGTGGGCGGCCGTCACGTTAGGGGTGGTTCAGAAACGTGTCAAGACGAGCCCGTGGCGGGACGTAGCGATGAACCATTTGCCCACTTCAGGGCTCTTGACAGAAGCGATCTGGACTGATCCACAACGTGAAAAAACGTAATGCAACGTTCTACCCTCTGCCGATGAGTTTCACGAAGTGATTACAGCGGTCGCCAGCCTGGGCCCCCCCGACGACTGGGCGGTTCACGCAGAGACGAGGTGGCCCAAGTCACGCCCCGCGCGGCACGGATGCCACGTGGGGTGAGAGCATGAGTTTCCTGCCATCCGATAATGGGCGGCGGGGCCGGCGCGGCTCGCCTCCTCGAGTGCGCCCGCCCTTGAGTCGCCCAGGCTCGAACATACGGCCAGCGGCCGCTTCCGCCGAGCGTTCAGGCACGTCGCCCAACACCTGAACCCTTCGACGTTTGCGAGCCGTGCCAGATCGGTTCAATATGTCTCGGAATCCGATTCTCGATCTTCCGCTCACCGATGTCATGCGATCGCAGATCGCGTTGCCGCTCCAGCACATTCTCAGGCTTCACACCGTGGGCAGCCTGCTCAACGCGTGGCGGAACCCGAAGAATCGCCGGAGCATCGAACAGGTGTTCGACTCCCCCCAGCAAGCGCGGCACGCGATCGCCGTTTGCGCTGGCTGGCTGGGCGTCCAATCCGTCGCGACGCCCAACCCCGTACCGCAGTGGTGGGTCCAGGACGACCGCCTCGCCGTCGCCGCCTGATCTCCCGGCCTCCGCCAGCGCCGCCGGAACTGTGCGATCCGACACGTGCCTTCAGCCCCCGCAAGCGTCAGACACACGACCCGCCGATCGACCAGCCGACCGGCCGCGAAACCGAACCGCGCCTCCAGGGAACGACCCTCACCACTGCGCCTCTTCGAACGGGCTGATCGGCTTCACCTTCGCTTTGGGGAGCATCGCGATCATCGTCCTGGCGAGCGCTGCATCCGCGGCCCCGCCCACCCGGATGTTCAACGGCGAGCCCCTCAGGATCGTGAGCCGCGACGGGTGAATCTCGGCACGGGACTTGGCCATCTCCAGGAAGACCTCCCGCGAGAAGGCCATCGGCGTGAGCGCCGTCACGAACCGCCCGGCCGCGTGGGATGCGACGGCCGCCCCTTCCTCCACTTCCAACACCGTTCCGCGCACAGGCGACGTCAGCACGACGGCCGCGTGCTTCTCCGCGGCCGCCATGACCGCATCAATATCCGAATAGGGCACCGCCGGCCGCGCCCCGTCGTGAACGATCACATGGCCGCACGCCGGGTCGAGTTTCTCCGCTCCGGCCGCCACCTGCTCCATCCACCGCGTCCCACCGCCGACGATCTTGACCCCGGAGAAGCCGAAATGCGGCCCGAACTTGCGCTTGGCCTCTTCCACCTGCTCGGGGGCGAACACGACCTGAACCTGCTTGACGTTATCTCGGTTGAGAAAGAGCTCGACGCTGCGAATCAGCGTCTCCCGCCCATCCACCTTCACCATGGCCCCGCCCGCCTCCGCCGACATCCCCACCGGCGGCGCGGTCAGGACCAAAACGCTGAAGTCGCCCATTGCAAGCTCCTTTCCGACCGGCGTCGCCGTGACGGCGCCGGCACACCAAAGACGGCCGCATCTTAGAGCCCCCAGGCAGAGAATTCAGCCCCAGCGCGCTGGGAACGCCCCCGGGCCTCTCCCCAGGGCTCCGCCGCGCGGATTTATCTCCGCCCTTGATTTCGCGCCCCATCCGTGTAGACTTTTCCACTCGACAACCGGCGGCGGCCCCATCGCCCCGAACCAGATGCTCGCGGGTGTAGCTCAGTGGTAGAGCGTCACGTTGCCAACGTGAATGTCGAGGGTTCGACCCCCTTCACCCGCTTCCATAAACGCCTGTAACCTAACGAGTTACAGGCGTTTTTGTTTGTACCTAATCGCCCCCCACGCCTCTGTATCTAATCCTGTATCTAATTCTCTGGCTTTTTGACCCCCTGTTGACATTCGCGTTTTTTTAGATACACCCGTCCAGAATTAGATACAAGGGGGCTGGATTAGATACAGAGATGACGAAATGGCAAAGTTTGAACTGTCGTGGTTCGCCCCTCGAAAATGCTGGAAGAAGTTCAAAGACGGCAAGACCTACTACCTCGGCAAAGGCAAATGTAGGGAAAAGTGGGATATGGATGGCTACAGGGCAGCCCTGGGGGAATGGGAGGGAATTCAGAAGGGACTGAAGCCCAAAGAGAAGGCTTCGGCAGATGCGCCCTTTCTGACTGGCGAGGCGAAAGAACGCCACGCTCTGAATCAGGCGAGGGAGTACCGAAACGCCTCAGAACCTCTCCAGCCGACCGCTGACGAGCGAGACGAAATCGACAAGGCTTTGGCTGCGGCGCGCCAGAAGATCCCAGCAGAGAAGACGGTAGGGGGCTTCGTGACTCGCTTCCTGGATTTCAAACGCTCGCAAGCGGTCACGGACCAGCGGAGCAACGGACGCTTCGTGAACCTCAAGTTGTACGCTGAACAGTTTCGAGACTTCGTGGGGGCAGACAGGCGAGTAGAGGAAATCTCTGCCTTGACGCTGACCGACTGGCATACGGCGTCTCTGACCCTCATGGGCGATGGGAAACTTTCCAGCTACGGAGCAAGGGATAGGCTTCAGGTTGCTAAGCAGTTCGTCACGAAATGCTGGGAATGGGGGGTTATCGAACTGCCGAGAAACATCAAGAGCAAAGACTTGAGCGTCTCTGTCAACCTCTCAACCGTTGAAATCTTTGAAACGGAAGAACTGGCTAAGATTGTCAACAGTCGCCAGATAGGCTCAAAGCCTTCCTCCTTCTCATGGCTAACTGCGGAATGACTGCAAAAGATATCTCTGACCTAAAACATTCAGAAGTTGACGTGAAGGCTGGAACGATTACGAGGAAACGCTCAAAGACAAAGAAGCATAAGGATACGCCCACGGTTGTTTATCGCCTCTGGGCCGAGACGTTAGAGGGCTTGAAGCGAGAAGCAAACCATGACAGCCCTTCAGTTTTCGTTAATGGAGACGGAGGTATTCTTGCTGGGAAGTGGTTGTCTAAAGACGGAAAGAAAAGCAGTTCAGTTGATTTTATCGCAAAGGCTTATAAGGGGCATCTGGATAAAATCAAAGTCAAAAAGGAAGACCGCAAAAGCCTCAAGGTTATTCGGAACACTTCTAGTTCGCTTCTGGGGTCGCATGAGGAATACGGGAAGTTCTCCCAGTATTTTCTGGCTCAATCTGCTAGGACGGTAGCAGATAAAAGTTATGTTAAACCATCGCAAGAACAGTTTGACAGGGCTTTGAAGTGGCTGGGAGAACGCTACGGCTTTAAGGTCTAAAGCAAAATCCCCTCTCTTTTAAAACAACGAGTTAAAAAAAAGAAGGGATTTCTTATGATGTTCCGATATAGATAGTATCGGCTTTCCTCTCTAGTTAGCCGAGACAATTTCCATTTAGTCGGAACCTGTAAGCCGACTGAACGTTTAGCCCTCCAAGGTTTCTGGCTGTTCCTTGGAGGGTTTTTTTATGTCTAGGCTTTCGTCAGTCGGAGGCTTCGAAAAAATTCGCTCTAACTCTGGTTTTGCGGCTACTCCAATAATGCTTGCAACTAACGAAAGTTCTGACTGAGCAACTTTGAGTTTGATCTGTGAGTCATGGCGCATCTTTTTCCTGTAGAAAAAGCCTTGATCAATACGCTGACTACAAGGCACCTCGCATTCTAAATCAACCATCTCGATTACGCTTCTAGCCTTTGACAGAAGATCAATAGCGTCTGTTATTTGATAAAGAGCCTTCAGAAGCAATTTACGAGGAATCTGTCGAAGTCTCTCAACCTGCTCTGTGTGCCTCTTCTCAAAATGTTCGCTGCGCCTTTCCTCGACAAAATCTCCAACGCATCTTTCTAGAGCCTTTCGCCTCCGACGCTCCTTTGAGCGATCTTCCCAGCCGACCTCACCACGCGCTTCTTTGAGCTTCTCTCCCTTTTGTTGCTGTTGAGCCATATGGCAACAAATTACCAGATCGACAGGAACGAAACCAGCGTCACGTTGTCGAACTTAACTATAACCAGAACAATCACAGAGACATAAGCCCATTCTAGATAGACGCTTAGGGCACGTTCCATCAAAACATGCGTCAAATCACAAACTTCCTGCCCTTCCCTGGAACTGTCCCCCTGAACGTCAGAGGGACCGAAAAACCCCAGAAAAGGAAGCCCATGAACGCCCAGTTCTTCGAACATGTCCTTGCAGACATTGTCGTGAAAATCATCGAAAGAGGAGCCGTCAAGGTAATCGGAATGTTGTCGCCAGCTTCGTCAATTCGATGCGCCTTAGGAGCTTCGAAGCGAGCTTTGAAGAAACAAACTCGGGGGCCGGTAAAGCGCCGAGTCAATAGGAAGGCCTAGACCGGAAGGATCATCAGTTACATTCACCGGATCCATCCCTGTGGCATCTGATGGCCGTGCGAGCGGTGCGAAGCGCATCGTTACATGCCCGGCGGGAGGCGATCGCTTCGACGCTTCGGTTGCCGTGCTTTGAAGCGTTGAGCTTCGATCGCTCTTTACCCTCCGGCGTCTGCGGCCCGGTTGACCAGCACCACGGCCGATTCGCCTCCGCTGATTGGCGCAGCGAAGCCAGCCCCGACGGTGTGAGGCAGTAGTGCCTGGGGCGGCCTTGACGATCCTTGTTCGTTCGACGGGATTTGTTTTGCGGCGGGTGTGCCATGGGTCACCAATTGGTTGTGGGCGACGTTGGTCTGGATCGTAACGGGGCCATCGGGCCGGGGCGGCCGCCGGTAGTCGGCGAGGGCAAGCATCAGCTTGCGATAGGTCCCGGCCGCCCGTTCGCAGGCTTCGTTCATCACCCGCACCTGATCGACTCCGGTCTGCGCACGGCAAGGATCGACAGGCGAGCAAGGCGGGTGTGCGTCCAGATCGCCTGGACGATGAGCATCTCCTCCAGCGGGTCCGCGGGTTGCCATGCGTCGGAGCGAATGGGCGACGTGGTCGAGCGACGTCTCATGGAGCGCGGCATCCTGCGAGAAGTCGCCGAGTTGCGACCGGTAGACGTTGCGGCCGACAACCGGGGTATGCATCCCCGGAATGGCGCGAATCCGCGCCGCCCGTTCGGCGTCTACGTCCGCAGGGGCCTTCGCCAGAGCGCCGGCGTGCGGGGTGGAAGCGGGAGGGGCACCCGCAGGATCAGGGGGCTTCCTGCTTCGTTTGCGCGGCTTGGCGGGGCGTTTCATCGGGGAGCGTCCTTTCGGGGGTTGAGCAACTGCCGCACCGCATCCGCCTTCTCGGCATCGGTGAGCGGCAGGCGGGCGATCATGGCGAGAGAATCGGCGAGCGTGTTCTGGAGGGGGGCCGCGGCCGGCCCGTTACCGTTTTTCGCGTCCGGAATGTAATCAGGAGTGTAATCGGCTTTCGCGTCGGTCGTAACTGATTGATCCGAAAGGGGCTTACGAGTTGACGCTTTAACCTTGCCAACGTGAATGTCGAGGGTTCGACCCCCTTCACCCGCTCTTAATACCGGCTCATGGTCCTGAACGGACTGTGAGCCGTTTTTGTTGGTAGGCACTTGGCGTCTGATGAAGAAGTCGAAGAGTGGAGCGAACATGCCTCACGTTGAATTAACTGATCAGGTTTTCCAAGCCGCTCAACGGCGTGCGGCCGCTGGCGGGTACACGAGCGTTCACGAGTTCGTCAACGATCTGGTGGTTGATGCCCTGTCTCATGACGACGCCGCTACTCCCGATTTTGATGATCGATTCACCCCGGGAGTGATCGCCGAGCTCGCGGCCATATCCGCGAAGGCACAGGCCGGCGCGAAGACGCTCACGTCCGAGGAAGTTCGCGAACACTTTCTTCGAAAGTCCCAAGCGTTCAAAGATGATCAGACGGGATGAGGGTCGAATACACCGCCGAAGCGTTGGCCGACCTCGACGCGATCTGGGACTGGAATTCTCGGAACCACGGCCGCCCGCACGCGAATATGTACTTCGCGTATCTGCTGGGCGAGACCGATCGATTGGGGGCGGAGCCCACCCTCGGGCGAGCTATGACCGACCGCGATCATGTTTCGTTATTGGCTGATTCGAAAGAGGAAACGAGGGCACGGCCATGTCTTGGTGTACGAGTTCCGTGACCCGCTCGTCCGCGTTATGCGCTACTTCCTCACAGCCGAGGATTGGCAGTCGAAGCTCTCCGCCCGGCCGGAGTAGCAGCAGCACGAGGCGTGCGGGCCTCACAACTTGCGCCCGAAAATCCAGCTAAACGCGGTCGGCGGCTGGTTGGCGGCGAGGGCGGGGACGGTTTCGGCGACGGCGTGGCACTTTTCGGCGTGCTTGCAGAGGTAGTCCTGCATCCGGGCGGCTTTGCCGGTCACGGTGCGGTGGGGGAGGTCCCAGGTGGAGACCAGGTGCTCCACGATGGTCGCGTAGTCGGTCGCCGTGTAGACGCCGAGCCGCTGGGCGACGGTCGCGAAGTGGTCGAAAAGGCTCGGGTCCTGCCCGTCGTACATCAGGCGGCCGGGCATGGCGATGACTCGTCGCAAGATGCTGCCGATCGAGATCATTCCGCCCTCGGGGTCGTCGTCCAGCACCTTTCCCATCATCGTGGTGTAGAACGCCTCGTGGCGGGATTCGTCCCCGGCGATCTTCTGGCAGATCGTGGACAGGCTGCTCACTCCCTGCGCGTTGGCGAGGCGGCCGACGTTCCCGTGGGAGATCTTGGTCGCCCGTTCCTGGAACGAGGTGTAGACCAGCCCGCCATAGAGGTCGGGGAAGGTGCGGGCCTCGAAGCCGTTGGCGAGCAGGTGGTGGACGGTCTTCTCGACCGATCGCATGTCCACGCGGCCGGTCAGGCGGAGGTAGGCATTGAGCAGGTCGCCGTGGCGGTTTTCCTCGGCGGTCCAGCCGCGCAACCACCGCGCCCACGGACGCGCGTCGGTGCCGGTCGTATCGCCGGCGAGAAGGTTGAAGCTGACCGAGTAGCTCGGGAGGGCCTCCTCGGTCACCATGTCAGCGACGAGGACGACCAGCAGTTCGTCGGAGAGAGCGGCCGCCTGCTCGCGCAGCCCCTGAACCTGCTCGCGCCAATCGGGCGCTGTCAGGTCCGGAAGGTAATCGGTGGGTTGCCAGATCTTGTCAACGGGAGCGAGAAAGGAGAGGTTCGCCCCAACAAAGGCTTCCATCCCGCTCAATACTTCGCGCTGTGCAAGGGTGGGTTCGGTGATCGATGCCATTTAACTGGACTCCCTGTGAAGGCCTGTGCCCTACGGAAATCGCAGTCCATGTCGCACATTCGACCGGTTAAGAGTCCGCATATCTTGCCATTGCGGGCGGAAAACTCAATAGCAGCCCAGCAGATAGTTCTTCCCGACGCCAGTTTTTGCACCGCATCATTGAAGCCGATCGGATGGGCTCCCGATCAGTTTCGACTTGCGCGCACCGCAAGCCGAAGGTTGCCTGATGCCCAACTGCCCGACCGGGGACTGACATCGCTCGAGCTACCTGGGCTTCACTTTCTTATCCATCTGAACGATGCGGTGCCGCTCGCCATCCGTCACAAACTTGATGGTGACCAGGTCCCCCTTTTCCAGAGCCTTGATCTGGGCCTCGGTCGCCTGCCATTTCTCCTTGGGATAGGTGGCGGCATATCCCTCGGGAGGGCCGCTCCTGGGCTTGACCTCCAGCCACCAGCCGTGTGTTTCGATCACTTCGCCGGTGATGGTGCCGCTGGGGCGGCCGGTGATCTTCTCGACGGACGTGAGGTGGCGCGCCTCGCCCTCGAGCTTGTACGTGAGGCGCACGCGGCCGACCGTGAAGATCGTGGCAAGTGCGTCGGCCGCCTTCTTCCCGAGGTCCGGGTCCACCAGGTACTTCACCGGCGCCGCTTCACCGTCCTGCTTGACCGTCAACGACGTGACATCCTTCGGCCCTTTGCGTTCCATGTCAGTCACCAGGCCCTGAACCGCTTCGGGCTTGGCGGGCGATTTCTCGGCCGCCCGTAATAGATCGCCTGCGGCCCACAGCAGGCCGATGGCGAGGCAACAGAGCGAAAGCGTACGGACGGGAGGAGCGCCCATCGCGATCTCCGGGTAGAGGACCTGCCCCATCTGGCAATCAAGAACACTGCGCCGCACGGGAGAAATGCCGTCTCCCTTGCGTACGTGGGAGAGGGGATCAATGCGTTCAGTATTTCTCGCTGGACGCTCTGGAGAATCGCTGGACGCTCTGGAGAAGCGCGTGACCAGGGCCGACCGACGCCTCCCCCGGCGCAACGCGCTGGGGGGCGTGGCGCCGGTGACTCGCATCACGGGGCCTTGGGCGCGAACGAGGCCATGACCTGCACGCGATACGTGAGCTTGGCGGCCTGGGCGCCCACGGCTTCAGGAAGGGCGTCCGGGTCGGAGCGGGCGGCCCCGGCGGAGGCGGCCATCGCCTGCATGTAGTAGTAGGCGCGCTCGTTGTAGTCGCTGCCATCCGCGCCGGCATTGGGGCCGGCGCTGGAGGTGAGGACTCGGACAGCACCAGTTCGAGGCCCGCGGCGTGGGCGACGCTCTCCGCCTCGTCATGGGCCTTCTTGTAGGCCTCGGCGCGGGCCTTGGTCAGGTCGTCCTTGGTGAGCTGGTGGACGAAGATGAACTGCGGGTCGCGCGGGTTGGGCTGGTTGTCGCCCATCTGCTGGGCCTCGGCCTGGGCCTCTTCCTGCTCGGGGGTCAGCTTCTGCGCCTTGTCGCCCCCCAGGTCGGCCTCCTTCACCTTGGCTTGCAGTTCCTGCGACTCCACCAGAAGCGCTTCGAGGTTGGCCGCGGTCAGATGCCACTCGGCCTTGACGGTTGAGGAGAGCGTGACGACCGGCGCCGGGGCCTTCCCCGCCTGCGGCCGGCGGCCACCAAGGTTCGCTCGCATCATCATCATGCGCTGCATCTGGACGTTGTTCGTGGCGTCCATCGGCTGAGGTGCCGAGATGTGCACGGAACCATCGGCCGCACCCATCTTGGTCAGCTTCTGCGTCGCGGCCTCGGTGGCCCCCTTCAGCTTGGCAAGGGCTTCCTTGACGTCTTTGCCGTCGGCCGTGACGACCTGCTGCAGCCGCAGCACGTTCGGTTCGCGCTCGATGACGGCGACGCCGGTCCCGTAGATGCCCACGCTCTCCGCCGAGGCGGCCGCCTGCGCCAGCCCGCGCCGGGCACAAAGCCAGTAAGGCAAGCGAACAGACCGCCAACGACCGGACGAATGCTGGAATCATGATGATCTCCTGATAAACATGCCCCGTGGGCCTAACGCAGTTGCTCCATCCCGACATCGTCCCGCATCTGCTTGCGCAGCTTTAACACCTGCGGGCCTTTGATGGCGTGGATGGTCCAGTAGAACTCTCGCAGCTCATAGATGTTGTTGCTTTTCAGAAAGCCGTAGATCTCGGTGAGCTGGGGGGTGAGCGCGTCATCGGCCGTCGCGGCGATCGCCCGGTATGCGAGCCGGGACCAGGTGCCGTCGCGGTGCCCCTGCCAATAGTTGAACAGGGGCGCAAGCTCGCGCGGTCCCCCAGCAGGCACGCGAGATACTCCGCGTAAGCGACGGACTGGGGGTCGCCGCCCTTCAGGACGGGATCGAGCATCGGCCGCTCCAGCCCGGCCGGTGGCGTGGGGATGACTTCAGTGGAGTTACCGACGTACAAGCGGCTGTCGATCCCCACGTTGCTATAGTTCAAGTACATCTCGCCATCGACGACATGGATGGCGTCTCCACCGCCGGCGAGGTAGGCGATGGCGATCTTTCGCGCCGTCGCCGACGTGCCGGCGAGGGCGGCGACGGCGGTTTGCGACCCATCCGCGGCGCTTTGACCGAGCAGCATGATCTGCATCGCGACAGTTCGCAGATGATCCGACGCGCCCTGACCCTCCAAGACGGCCTTTGCGGCCGGCACGGCATCGTCGGACGAAGCGCCCAGCAGGATCGCCAGCGCGGCGATCCGCTGATTCTCCGAGCCCGACGCCGCCCGTGTTTTAGCGTCTTCGATGAGCAATCTGACTGCCCGGGGGATGTTCCCGGTCTCGGATCGAAGGTTGTAATACTCAAGCCCTGTCGCAGCGGTGATGATCGAGCGGGTGGCCTGTGAGACAACGGTCAGGTTCGCGCCTTTGTCGTCAAGAAGGGCCCAGATCGATTGGGTCATCTTCTGGCTTGGTGTTTCGGCCAATCGCTCGGCGATCGATGCAAGCAGGTGCGCGTCGCCGTCGGCGTGAGCCTCCAGCAGATGCGCCAACTCCAGCCGGGCATCGGTTGGCAGCCATTTGATCGCCGCGGCGATCTTGATTCTCTGATCCGCGGCGGTGGCGGCCGCCTCCTTGAGGACGGCGGGGGCGTCCTTGTCGTCCCCCATGGCGACGAGCGGGACGGCCGCCGCAACGCGTTCGGCGAGATCGGCGGAGTGGAGCATTGATCGAAGGGGCGAGGCCGATTCGGCAAGCCGTTCATCCCGCCCTTTGCCGCCGCGGTACTCGGGCAACCAGGCATCCCAGTCAAACGCCGTCGCCGCGCCGTTGATGGGCGATGACGGCTTGGGGCGGTCATTATTCAGGATTTCCCCACAGACGAGGGCGGCCGCGAGCCGGGGCGCGGTGGCGGCGTCCTTCAAGCCCGCCAGCAGGCTGGGGCCGTCGATGTGCAGGCCGAGCTCTCGGATCGCCGCGGCGCGGACGGACGCGTCCTTGTGGGACGTGAATTTGCGCAGCGCGACGATAGCCCGGGCCGATTCGGCATGGGCGCCAAGCGCTTTAACCGCGTCGGCGGCGAGCCCGGGCCGCTGAACGCCCGCCTCTTCGATGGCCTCAATCGCCCAGTCGTCGGGGCAGGATTTGAGCACGGTAATCGCGCGGCTGGCGACGAAGCCATCGGGGTCGGCGGCCATCTTGAGCACGGCGGCGAAGATTTCGTTGTGCATGGCCTGATCGGCCGCCGACGCGGAAACGGCGTTGTAATATCGCTCGACCGAATTACCCAGCCCCTCGGTCGCTTCGGCCCGGACTGCGCCAGCTCTCGTGGGTAAGGAGCGACGTCAGGCAGTCGCGGGCGGCCTTGCCTTTCAGTTCCCGAAGGAACCGAATCGCGTGGACAATAAGGTCAACGTCTTTTTCGGTCGAAACGTAGCGGGCCACTTCGGGGACCATGCGCGGGTCGGGGGACTCGGTCAGTTGTTTGAGGACGGCGGCGCGAACGTTGGGCTCCGGGTCGCGAAGGAGCCGCACCAGGCCCGCTGAAACAGTCTCGCCGCCCATCGACTGGAGCAGCCGCAGGCTCGATTCGCGGACGAACGGGTCGCTGTCGCTGAACAGCTCCATCAGCAGGGGCGCCTCGTCCGGCGTCAGGCGGGCGCCGAGGTCTTCAACGGCCTGGTGCCGCGTCTGGGCATCGGCGGCGCTGAGCCGGTCGAACCCGCCGGGCCAGCGCAGCGCCAGGGCGTCGGTGGCGACAGCCCGGTAGCGAAGGGCGGTGAGGCGCTCCCGTTCACGGTCGGTCGTCGCGGCGCCGAGGGCGGTATACACCTCGGGGAGCAGCGCCTGGCCGAAGCGGGCCAGCCGTTCCCGCGCCGATTCGACCTCGGCCGGGTCGGTTGTCTGGAGCATCGCCGCGATGTCGTGGCGGGCGATCTCCAGGTCGGCGCCGGTGAGCGAGGGCGGCCCGGGCGGCTGATGCTTCTGGGCCGACCACCGCTTCAGTTCGTCGATCGCCGCCGGCGTGATGGCGGCCGGCTCCCACGGATCGAGCTTTCCCACCGGGGCCTTCCAGGAGAGGAGCAGCTCCCGCGCGGCCAGGCGCTGCCGGAGGTTGCCGGCGGCGAAGCTGGCGACAACCGCGGGGGCGGCCTGGTCCGGGTAGGGGGCCAGTCGGCGGGCGGCCGCCTGATGAAGAATTGGGTCGCGATCGATCAGTTCATCGACCAGGCGCGCCACGGCCGCCGCGTCAGGCGCTCCCGATGCCGCCAGGTCGGCGGGGGGCGCTTCGGGCGCGGCGGGGGAGTGGGCGTCGAGCCATGCGGCGAGCTCCTCGGCTTTCATAAAGCCGTCCCGCCAGGCGAGCATCTGGCCATTGGGCGACAGGAGGCGCAGGGCGGGGACGGGGCCGATCGAGAGATTATGAATTGTGTCGGCATCCCGATCGGCGTCGAGCCGGAGCCGGACCCAGTTCCCCAGCCGCTGGCGCACGGCGGGTGACGACAGCTCGGCGTCGAGCCGGCGGCACCAGACGCACCACTCGGCCCCGACGTCAACGAAGATCGGCTTGTGCGACCGGCGCGCCTCGTCGAGGGCGTCGGCAAAGCGGTCCAGCCAGGGGAGCGGCGCGGGAGCGGCGGGCTGCGTCGCGGCGTTGACCGAAGCCTGTGTCGCCGCATTGGCCGAAGGCTCGGTTGCCGGGGCCGATGTTGGAGTAGTGGCGATGGCCGAAGGTTGCGTCGCGATAGCCGAAGGCTGGGTCGCGATGGCCGAAGGTTGCGTCGCGATAGCCGAAGGCTGGGTCGCGATAGCCGAAGGCTGGGTCGCGATGGCCGAAGGCTGGGTCGCGACAGGGGAGGCCTGCGGCGCCGCTTCGGGCGCGGGTTGGGTGGAGACGGGCGCAGGTTGAGTTGCGACGGCGACCGAGGTCTGGGTTGCGCCGATGGATGGAAGGGTGTCGGCGGATGGTCGCGTCGCAGGCGGCTCGACCGACGGCGCGGCAGCGGCATCGTCAGCCTGGGCACGGAGGGCCAGGATGCTCAACGCGACGACAACGGCGCAGGCGGCAGCCCGGCGCAGGTAAAGGGAAAGTCGGCTTCTAACGGGCATGCGCGGGCTCCCCTGTGGGTTGGGCTTCGGGCCCGTGGGCGATGCGGGCCCAGTAGGTTGGGTAGTCGAATCGCGGGCTGTTCTCGTGGTCGTGGCACGTAACGCACTGCTCGGCCGCCTTGAAAGGCGTGTGCCGCGCCGGGTCGGCGACATGTGCGGCCGACGGCCCGTGGCAACTCTCGCACCCCACCGACACCCGGTCGGCGCTCTGGCGCGCGACGCAAAACCGCTGGGAAGGCCATAGCCGGTGGTGTGGCACCGCATGCACTCCGGGTCCACCTCGAACCGTTTCGCCGCGAGCGTCTGCCAGGCATGGGCGTGGGCGGCCGCCTGCCATGTCGCGTGGCTCGTCGGATGGCACGCGGCACACGACGCGGAGCCCGCGACGCGGTAGTCGGTGGGGGCGCCGCTCGGGGCCGGCGGGGCCAGCCCGGTTTGCGCCGGCTTGAGGTCGAGCCGGCGGAGCGTGTCGAGGAACTCGGTGAGGTTCCGCCGCTGCGTCGCGTCTTCAGCGATTGTGCCGTTCATCTCGACGATCGACGCCTGCCATGGAGGGGCGAGCCCGGCATCGACGACCGCCAGGAACTTCCCTTTGCTCGTGGCCGAGGTGACGAGGGTCGGCCCGGCGTGATAGGGTGCGACGGGCTGGCCAGTGGGCCCGCCGATGACGGCATCCGCCTCTGGCATCGACGCCGCGAGCGCTCCCAACTCGTCGGGCGGCAAATAGGCGAGGATCAGGAGCGAGTCGAATTGCCCCTTGATGGCTGACAAGGCTGCCAGCAATGCCTGGCGAGGCTCAACGACGTGAAGGTTTCCGGACACGAACTTCGGCGAAAGCACGCCGGTGATCGCGACGCGGCGGTTGCCGATCGTGACCACCTTCGACAGTTCCGCCACCGGTCGCCCATCCTCGCCCTGGACGTTCGCCGAGATCAGCGGTGCGCCGGTCGCCCGGGAGGCGCCAAGCGCGACAGCGCCCAAGGATGCCTCGGCGGCCCCGATGTTGTGGGCGGCGAGCCCCATCTTTCGCTCGCCGTTGAGGATGGCGTCGAATTTCAGCAGGTCGTACTCGGAACCTCCGTGGACGGCGCCGCCGACATCCACGTACAGCGTCGGCTTTTCAAGGCGGCGGGCGGCGACGAACGAGCCGCGGCGGAGCAGGCCGCCGGACTGGTTCGACGTGCATCCGCAGGGAGTGATCCATCCGTTGGTGTCGCCGGAAACGACAATCGTAAACGCGGCCGCGGGCGGCGTGGCGGCGGGCGGCCGCTCACACCCGAGCGCCAGCAATGTCGCCGTCAGCGGCACGGCGCAGAAGGCGTAGCGGCGGGCGCGCCGAGCGTTTCGGCGAGGTCGCGGGGTGCCACGCTCCTGACGCGGATCGACCCGCGCGCCGACGCGATCCCGCCGAGCCGAGCCACAGTGGAATGTCGCCTGTCGCAGCCCCAAAGCCACCCCCGTGATCAGTACAAGAGCGAATAGGCCAGAATGTTAACGTTGATCTGCGCGTCATTGGTGATTTCGTTCCCGCCGCAGCAGCAGCACCCGTGGGTGTGGGCGGTGTCGTTGAGGCCGTCGGCGGAGTAGATCACGCCGAGCCGGCTGCCGATGGACAGCCCCTGGAGCGGCCGCACCGGGCCGTGCGAGCCGCCGAGTTCACCGACGTCGTAAACCGTGTGGAACACGGCGTGGCTCATCGGGATGTCGGCCATCGGATGGTCGGGGAAGATGGCGAGCATTTCGGCCCGGAAGGAGCGATCCCAGTCCGGGGAGGAGCAGCTGGCGGATGCCAGCAGAAGCCCGCCGCCATCAATGAACTTGCGAAGGTTCTGCCGCTCGGCGTCGGGAAGCTCGAAGTTGCCTTCGCCGGTCATGATCACCAGCGGGAACTGGAAAAGCTCATCTGACGAGAGCTTCACCGCGTGGAAGCGTCGGCTGGTGGAGATGGACGAATCCTTTTCCGCCTGGGCCAGGAAATGGTCGGAGAAGCAGGTGCTGCTTTTGGTCCCGGCATAGATCAGGTTCGCCACCTGGACGATGCCGTCCGGCTCGCCGCCCGCTTCCTTTGGCTCGGGCACAACGGCGAGCGGCTCGGGCTTCGAGGCAGACGCCGGCGCCGGAGGGTCGCCCCCGGCCGCCAGCGCGACGGCGCATGCGGAGGAGAACGCGAGAAGCCAGAGGCCGGATCGAAACGGATGAAGGTATCGCATTGGGAGCCTCGCTGCGGAAGCGCGTTATTCCTGGCCCAACTCGTCGGCGACGCGCTGGAAATACTCGCCCACTTTCCGCTTGTACTGCGGAGGGACCGCCACATCGGACTCACCCGACGCCTGCATGCCGCCCGGCGCTGTCGCACCCGCTTGGCCGGGCGGGTTGGAGCTCGTCTCGCCGGGCGTGTTGCCGCCCAAGGCACTGCGGCCGGCCCGTGCGCCGCCCGCCTGCTTCCGCGGAATGCGGCCGTATAGGCCGGTGTTCCGAAGCGAGCTGCGCCGCTCGCTGAACCCACCTGACGCACCCGTGCCGCCGCCGGGCGAAAGCCCCTCGGCGCCCAGCAATTCATCGATCGTCTTGCCCATCGAATCGCAGATCTTGGGCTTGAACGTCAGCGGGCAGAGCCCCTTGGCGGCGTCGCCCATCCCTTTGCATTCGCCGATGAACTTCTTGAGGGTGTCGGCCGCCTGCTGCGCCTTGGCGGCGGCGGTCGCGCCATCGAAACTCCCCAAGTCGGCGGCCGCGTCGGTCATCTGCTCGATCGCGCCGCTCGCCCGCACTTTTTTCACAAAGGACATGGCGCTCTTTTGCAACGCTTCGAGCCGCGCCCGCAGCTCGTCCGGGTTGGGCGCGGGCGGAGGGGCGTCATCCGCGACCGGGCGGGCGTAGGAGGTCGCAGCCGTGCGAGTTAGCGGGGCGGCGCCCGTTCGGCGTATTCGGCGACTCATCGAAGTGGGCAGGGCCGCGCCGCGCCGATCCCGGCCCCGGCAAGGGGCTCCGGCGCTCCGCCGGAGCGCACCATGATCCCCTTTACCACAGGCAGGCGAGCGGCGTGGGTGTTGATCTCGTCGAGAAGCTGATTGAGGTCCTGGATGAGCTGGCGCTGTTCCCCTTCGAGGTCGCGCAGGCGGGCTTTGGCTCGGGGGTCGTCGGCTTTGGCATCGGCGGCCGACTTCATTCGTTCCGCCAGGTCGCTCTGGCGCTGCCACAGCTCGATGTATCGCGCCTGGTCTTCAATGAGCGGGAAGATTTTCTCCAGGTCGTCCAGCGGCTGGGTGACTTCCTTCTTGTACTCGTCCCGCTTGGCCCCCAGCTTCTTTCGAAGCTCGGCGAGCTTGTCGCCCGCCTTGCCCGCCGACAGGCCGGGTTGGCTTGCGGCGTCCGCCGCGTCTTTCGCGGCATCGGCGAGATGCTTGCCGACGTCGGCCAGGTGCTTGGAGAATTGCTTGTCAACGTCGAACGGAAGCTCGTCTTTCGCCGCTTCGTCAATGTCGTGGCCGGCGTCCTTCATCGCCTCGGCGAGCTTGCGGATGGCGTCGAGCTTCTCCTGGGCGAGCGGGCTTGCGGGATCGAGGCTTTTCAGTTCTTCCTGGAGCTTGGCGATCGCGTTATCAAGCTGCTCCATCAATCGAGCGGCCATCGCGTACTTGGCTTCGAGCGATTCAAGCCCTTCGCGGGCGGCGGTCATCCGGGCGAACTCTTCCTTGGAAATGATCCGAAGGGTGGCGACCGGGCTTTCAGACCCTTTTGCGCCCGCCGGGTCGTTGTCTTCAACGCGGGCGTAGAACTTCAACACGTCGCCGGGGGCGAGACCGTACTGCGACAGGTCGATCGCGACGTTCGACGGGACGCGCGTCGGCTGGTTGGGCGGGACCGGAAGGTCCGCGGCCGTCGCGCGAGTATCGTTCAAGCCTCGGAAAAGCTGAACCGAGGCGACGCCGTAGTCATCCTCCGCCGCGATCTGCACCTCGATCCGGGCGTCTGGCGTGGCGAAGGAGTTCTCACGCGGCTCGAGCAGGCGCACAAACGGCCGCTGGTCTTTGAGAAGCGTGATGGAAGCCGTGTACGGCTCGCGCGAACGCTGGCCGGCGGTGTCGGTGACGGTAAGGTTGATCGTGCCGGCCACCGAGAGGGTGAATAAGCCGCTGACTTCCCCGGCCCCTTCGGCCGTCGGCGAGAGGGCTACCGGCGAAGGGCCCGTCGTCGGCGCGGTCTGCGGGGCCATCGCCGGCATGAATGCGACCGAGCCGCCCGACAACGGGCGATTGCTCTTGGCCCAGATCTTGACCTTCGTTCCCGGCAGGCCGACGATGCCGCGCTCGGGCACGGGGCCGATGTACGGAGGCAGGTGCGTGTAGGCCGGCGGTGTGACGCGGACGCGGGTTTCGCGGATCTCTGGGACGGTGATCACGTCGTATCGGAAGCGGCGGCTGCGCGCGTGGCCGGCGGAGATGAAGTAGCGGCCCGGGGCCGTCACCTGTGAAACGGTGGCGCGCCACGCTCCGGCCGGTTCGGGGAACATGGGGACCGACTCGGCCGCCTGGCCGTCCGGCTCGAAAGAGAGCTGGAGGCGGTCAACCTCCCCGCCGCTCGGCGTCGCCCGCACGTCCAGCGCGGCGCCGTAGACGATGCTGGTATCGCCCGGCTGGACCGAAAATTCGATCGACGAGTAGGGGGGATGGTCGCCAAACGGGTCGGTGAAGCGGGCCCATTGCGTGGAGACCAGCCGCGGCGCCGCCAGGGCAACCGCGCCCAGGACGATCGCCAGCGCGCCAGGAGACTGGACGGCCAGACGAGTGGCTTTGCCGGGACGGCCGCCGATGCGCTGGACGCGGCCGCCAGCCGTGCCGCGCGATCCACCGCGATCGCCGCCAGGCCATGCGAGAGAGAGGCGGTGCCGGCCGTGCCGCCGTACTGCCGGAGCAGCTCGAACCCGCTCAGCACCTGGCCGCGGCCGCCTGCGACGTGGTCGATCCGACGAGCGACCGCCGTCGGGTTGCCGCTCCAGTGGGAAAGGACGGCCGCCCGGGCAAGCAGAGCAATGCCGCAGGCGATCGAGGCGAATACGCAAGCCAGGCGCAGGCCGGGCGACAGGTCCAGCGCCAGGTCGGCCCAGGCGAAGAGCGTCAACAGGAGCAGGATGCCGCCCAGCGCCCATCCCGCGCCGGCGGCCACGCCGATCGCCAGGAGGCGACGCCGAACGTCGCCGATCGATTGCAGAAGCCGATTTTCAGCCATGTGAGCCTGCCTTCGATAGACGTTGTCCCCGCCCTTGCTCCGGTCGTTCCCGCTTCATACCAGCCCTCCCGAGCGGCGGAAGAACCAGGAGAGGCACCAGGCGCCAACCACGACACCGAGCAGCCAGGGCCGGTCCCACGCGGTGGTGCGCTCGTAACGGGGCGGGCGCGACTTCAGCAGATGCTCGCGGAACTGCGCGGCCAGTTCATCGGCCGGGTGGGCGGCAAGGGCGCCGCCGCCACTATCGGAGGCGATGCGAGCCATCAGGTCCGGCCGCACTTGCAGATCAAGCTGCTCCTGGCTGATGGCGCGGACGTCAAAGACCGTGCGGGCCGCGACCTCGTCCGCCCGGGCGGCGCCCACTCGGGCCTGGTAGTGCCCCTCGGGGAGCCGGCCGAAGTTTACCGTAAAGACGCCCGGTTGGTCGCCGAAAGGCACGGCGGCCGCGCTGCGAACGTCGGTCGGGCGCGGGCCGGTCAGCTCGACAGTGGGAGCGACGCTCTTAGACGCCTCTTCTCGAATCAAGAGCGTCGCGGTGGCGTGTTCGATCGTACCAAAGTTGACTTTGTCAGCGACGAGCGTCATCCGCTGCCCCGGCATCAGGCTCGCGCCCGACGTCAGCCAGCGCAGCAGGCTGTGCCACAGCTCGGAATAGACCTGCTCGCGCTGCTGGAACTGCGGCGGAAGGAAGGCCCATCGCCACATGCCGGCGCCTTCGATGACCACCGCCCGGCCGGTGCCATACGGCTGATAGACGACGGCGGGGCTCTCCGACCCGTCCGGCGCGATCGAGGTGGCCAGGACCACGGCGAGCGGTTTAGAGCGATCGGCCTGCGCGGTACTTGCGAGCGCCGGCATGCCGACCAGCGCCGTCTGCTCATCCGTCCCGCCCCCGCCGAACCAGTGCAGGTCGCGGCCCTGTTCCGTCAGGCGGACGTGGAAGCGCGATTCGTGCGTTACCGTCCATTTGACAGGGAGCAGCTTGGCCAGCCCCTGCTTCACCGTCGCCACCGGCTCGCCGCGATAGCAGACCAGCGCGCCACCGTCCTGCGAGACCCACGATTGGAGATTGGCCAGCGCATCGTCCGTGAGGAAAGGCTCGGCGTCGCGGCCCAGGACAATGACCTGGTAACGCCGAAGCTTCGCCGGGTCGCTCAAGACGGCGGCGGCGCTGGAGATAACCTTCCAGGTGTCGGAATCGACGTCACCTGCGGCGGCCGCTGTCGGGGCGGCCGGCGTCGCCGCCGGTTGCGTGGCGGCCGCCTCGCGGCGACGCGTGACCGACCGCTCCACAAAGCGGCCATCAGCTACCCGGACGACACTGTGCAACTCCACGGCCGACACCGAGGCGAGCGTCCGCGTGAGGAACTTGCTGTCCCAATAAGGCTTGCCTTCGAGCGTGAGCACGCGGATCGGGTCATCGACGACCCGAAGCAGGTACGTCGCCTGGTTGTTCGCCTGCGTGACCTCACCGGGGACCGGCTCGACGCGCGCCTCGTAGGGGTACAGCCCCGGCTTCTCCTGCTTGACCCAGAAACGGGCATCGACCGACTCACCCGTCACGGCGACCTCCTGGCGGCCGATCTCCTTGCCGTCCTCCAGGAGCGTGACGATTGCGTGAATCCCCGCCGCGCCGACCTGACCCACGCGAACCGTCACCGGGACCCGCTGCCCGACAAACGCAAGGTCCTGCGACTGCCGCAAAGAAACCGCCAGATCAATCGCATTGGCGCTGCCACCGAAGGTCTCTGTAAAAATTGGGGCATCGAGCGCGCGGGCGCGGCGCACGGCGTCAAGGACGCCGCCGGAGGCGTCCCCCACGTTCTGGATCCCGTCGCTCAGGAGCGCGATCGCCTGGCCCTGCGGGCGATCGGTGGCGAGGTTGTCGGCGATGGCGGCGGCGATATCGGTGTTCTGTCCGTCCGCCCGGTGCGTGAACAGGTCCTGCGCCTCGGCGGCCGCCGTGACGCCGCTGAACGTGCGGACCCGCACCTCGAACGTGTCAGCCAGTTGGGTGGCCAGGTCCGATGCGACGCGGCTCGCCGCGCCATAGCGGGTGGAGCCCGCGCCGGCATCCGGCGTGGCCATGCTCGCCGAGGCGTCCACGAGGACCGTCAGCAGCGGCTTGCCGGGCGGCGGCGGGATCTGACGCACGCGGATCGGGTTCAAGAGGATCCCCAGCGCCAAGGTCACCGCGAGCCCCATCAGCGCCACAACCCCGACCCACCGGCGAAGCGGCACCATCGACGGGCGACGCCATGCGTACCACGCCAGCAGCATCGCGCCTGCGACAGCCAGCGCGAGCCACAACGGCGGCGGGATCAGCGGTTCTAACGTCATGCGGCCCCAATGGTCATGCGTCCCTCAACTTCATCCAACCCCGCAAAGCCCACGCTAGGTCCTGAAGAATCGCAGCGCCACCACTTCGAGAAGCATGCAGATCACGCAGGCGGTGATGACCCAGGCCCAGCCCGTCTCCGGCGGCGCTTCATCGGCGCCGGCGGTCGAAAAGTGGACCGTCCGCCCGCCGGCGAGGCGCGTGGTCAGGATCGAAGGGTCGATCGGCGTCAGATCGCTCTCGGCGGCGGGCGCGGCGGTCGCCAACGCGAAAAGCGTCACGCCGCCCCGTTTTACCTGATAGACGCCAGGTGGCCCGGCCTGTTCCATCTTCCAGGCGACAAGCCCGGCATCGGTTGACAAGGCGCCCTTCCCGACCTCCGAGCCCGCCGGCCCGTCGATCGTGAGGCCGTCCGCGCTCGTCACGTCCGGCGGCAGGAAAGAGACCGCCAGCTCCCCGCAAGGCTGCGCGTCCCCGCCGCCCGTCCGCGCGACCAGCCGCCCGACCAGCTCGCCGATCAGCGGGACGAAAATCGGCGACGAAGGCAGGTTCGATCGTGACAGGTCGGCGTTCAAGACGGCGAGCTTCCCCGCCCCGCACGCGGTGAACACCAGGGCGGCCGACCGGTCGCTGTAGGTGGCGACGAGATCATCGGTAAGGCCCCCCTGAACTGCGTGCGCGTCAAGCCCGCCGTTGAATCGCAGCGGCGCAGGCGCCGAGGCCAGCCCCTCGCCGAAGACGCTTAGGACCGGGTGGCTGGATCGGGTCGATGCGATGAACAGATCCCGGCGCGGCGCGGCGTCGGCCGCCGGGACGAACTGCACGGGCAGTTTGAGGTCGGCGCCGGCGGCTTCCGCCAGGACCCCGAGGTTCGAGGCGTCGATCGGCTCGGCGGCGACATACAGCATGGCGCGCCCGCGGCGGACGACGGAGGCGAGGAGCTTCATCGATTCCGCCGGGATGCGGCCGGGGTGGTCGATGGCGATCACGTCGGCCGCGGCGACCGCATCCCGATCGAGGGCATCGGGGCTGACCCGGATCACGCGCTCCCCCGAAGCGCCGGCGGCCGCTTTGCGAGGGACCAGCGCCCGCTCCAGGAAGTGGGTGGAGGATACGTGCGGCTGTGCCGGGTCGCGGGTGATCAGCAGGTAAGTCAGCGGCGGGCGAACGTCGAGCACGAACGAGCGGGCATCATCGGCGGACAAGGCGTCCTGTGCCGCGACGAGTCGGGCCTCGCCCGTTTGCCACCCTGCGGCGGTCAGCACCGCATCGGTGGCAAGGGTGGCCGTCAGCCCAGCGGGGCAATGGCCCTTGAGCCGATAGGGCCCGCCCGGCACTGACAGCTCCACCTCGACATCACGCGGCGTTTGCGAATAGTTCGCCACTTCGACTTCCAGCTTTGCCTCACGCCCCTGTTCGACGCGGCCGCGGGGGCCGGCGCGGACAATGGCAAGGTTGGCCGGTGTCACCTTTGGAGCGACCGACTCAAGATCGATCCGGGTTTCTTTGGGGAGCGTCGAGAAATCGGCGGCCGCCCAGTTCGACCGCTGGAAGTCGCTGATGACGATCAGCTCGAGCCGTTGCCCGGCGCGGGCCTTGGCGAGCATGTCAGCGGCCGCGTCGATCGCCACCTTGAGGTTGAGCCCCTCCGGCCTCGGCGTGGCGGCGGCGAGCGCCTCGCGGATGGCCAGGTAATTGTTCGAAGGCGACGGGAAGACCGCGTGCGGCGTTGCGCCGGCCAGGAGAAGGTTTGCGGTGACGCCCGGCTCGGCCGCCAGGCGCGACGCGGCCGCCGCGCAAGCGCGCTCGAACGCCTGCGCCCCGCCCGAGACCGCGCCCATGCTCTGGCTGCTGTCGAGGATCACCACCCGGACGGCGTTGCCGGCAGGCGCCTCATCCAGGGGCTTGGCGCCGATCAGCGGCCGAGCGAACGCGATCGCCAAGAGCGCCACCGCCGCCGCTCGAAGCAGCAGGATCAGCACGTCGCGGAGGCGATGGCGAGCGCGCCGTTGTTCCACAACTTCGCGGACGAACCGCAGCGTCGAAAGCGCCAGCACGCGCGGCCGCGGCCGCGTGAGGTAATGCACGACGATCGGCAAGCCGACCGCCACAAGGCCCAGCAAGTACCAGGGGTGAAGAAGACTCATAGGTGCAGGCCATGCATCAGGCGACCCCGCCAAAAAAAACAAGAATCGGAAAATCCGAAGCGCGAAACTTCAAGGAACTACAAACCAAGCCAAGGCGGAAACCGTCGCGGTCGCTTAATCCGATTTCTTTTTTTCCCCTTTGTCTTTCCTTCGGATTTCGAGTTTCGGGTTTCGAAGCTCCGTTCTGCCGCTACCCGCTCCGTTCGACCAGGAAACCCCCGAGGGTCGCCAGGTAGGGGACGGCGGTGGAGACGCGGCGGTAGTCGCAACCCGCGGCGATCGAGAGGCCGCGGACGGTTGCGGCATGCTGCTCGAAGCGCGCCTCGTACTCCTTGCGGATCTCCGCCGGCGAGCAGGAGACTGAACCATCGTTCTCCATCCCTTCGAAGCGGTACGCCAGGCCTTCGGGCAGCCGCTCTTCATCCGGGTGCGTCAGATGAAGGATCACCACCTCCCAACGGCGGTGGCGGAAAAGGCGGATGGAAGCGAACGTCTTTTCGATGTCGTCAACCAGGAAATCGCTGAACAGCACCAGGACGCCGCGCCGCGTCAGGCGGCCGAACAGGTCGCGCAAACCGGCGGCGAGGTCGGTCGCCGGCGCGGTTTTAATCGCTTCGATCCGCTCCTGAACCCGCAGCAGGTGGCCCGGTGTCCCGCCCGGGGCAAGGACATCCTGCAACCCTCCGGCGAGCAGGGCCAGCCCCACCCGGTCCTGCTGGCGGCCGATCACGTGGCTCATTCCGGTGGCCAGATACTGCGCATATTCGAGCTTGGAGGCGCCTTGATCAGCGCCGAAGCGCATCGATTCGCTCGCGTCGATCGCCAGCGTACAGACGAGGTTCGTCTCATCCTGGTAGAGGCGGATGACCTGGCGATCGGTGCGCCCCAGCACCTTCCAGTCAAGACGGCGCAGGTCTTCGCCGGGGGAGTACTCGCGGTAATCGACGAACTCGGTCGAGCCGCCCTGCTGGCGGGAACGGTGACGCCCCGAATAGGCCCCCTCGATTTGGTGGCGGGTGACGAACCGCATCTGTGCGACGGCCGCCAGCGCCGCCAGGTCCAGGAAGCGGCTGCGGCGGGCGACAGGCTGCGAAGCGCGAAGCGTTTCAGTCACGGGGGCCACCGAGTAGACGGACGTTGCCTGCGACGCACGCACATTGCAGCGGGGAGACGCCGGGTGTCAGGTGAGGCCCGGCCATTCGGTATCAGGCCGCGACGTCCTTCAGCAGGCGATCGACGATCTGCCGGCTGGTGACGCCATCCCCGATCGCGCGGTGGTTGGGAAGGATGCGATGCCGGAGGATCGGGACGGCGACGGCGCGTACGTCGTCGATCGTCGGGGCGGTCCGCCCTTCCAGCAGGGCGCGAGCCTTGGCGGCGCGGACGAGGTTCTGCGAGCCGCGCGGCCCGGCGCCCCAGCCGACGTAATCGTTGATGAACGAGCCGGAGCGGCCGTCGCCCGGCCGGCTGGACCCGCACAGCTTGACCGCGTATGCCGCCACGCTTTGCGGCACCGGCGCCGCCCAGACCAGGTCGCGCAGCCCCAGGAAGGTCGAGCGGTCGAACGCCGCTTCGGGCATTTTCGGCTGCCCGCCACTGGTCTTCAGCACGATCTCTTCCTCGTGCTGTGGCGTCGGGTAATCGATGTGGATCTCCATCATGAACCGGTCGAGCTGCGCTTCGGGGAGCGGGTAAGTCCCCTCCTGCTCGATGGGGTTCTGAGTGGCGACGACCAGGAACGGGTCTTCCAGCGGGTAGGTCTGCCCGCCGACGGTGACATGCTGCTCGGCCATCGCTTCAAGAAGGGCCGACTGCGTCTTAGGGGCGGCCCGATTGATCTCATCGGCCAGCACCAGGTTGGCGAACACAGGGCCGGGCCGGAACGTCATGCGCGGCGTGCCGCTTTCGTCGCGGCCGAGCAGTTCGTAACCCGTGATGTCCGACGGCATCAGGTCGGGCGTGAACTGAACGCGATTGAACTTCCACCGGAACGCCGACGCCAGGGCCTTGACCATCATCGTCTTGGCCAGCCCCGGCACCCCGACCAGCAATGCGTGCGAGCCGGTCAGGGCGCAGGTGAGCAGAAGATCGATCGTCGGGTCCTGCCCGACAATCACCTCGTGCAGGGATTTACGAATGGATTGAACCTGCCCGACGAACTGCTCGAGCCGAATCGCCGCGTCCGACCCCGTGGTGCCTTGATTGTCCGACATGCGAACCCCCGAAAAACGTGCCCGGTTGTTCTTCCTCGTCCCGCCGGCGAAAGCCTAACACGAATTCGCGGGCCGAGTCAAAAACGAAATTCCGTGGCGAACGACACACGGCACGTCCCGGTTCCTTCCCTCGTGCGCGTTGTGGCGATGGGTAAGCTCACGCAAACGCCTTTTGCACGGCGGCCTTCATCTTTTCCAGGCCAGTCTGGGCGACCTTCACGGGGCTCAGCTTCCAGTAGTCGCGGTTGAACAGCTCCAGGGACAGCACGCCGCGGTAACCGATCTGCTTGAGCGTGCGGAGGATCTCCGTCGTCGGGGCGATTCCGTCGCCGGGGTAGATGCGCATCGCGTCGGTGATCGTTTCGCGCGGCGGGTCGGCGGGGTAGTCATTGAAGTGGATCGCGTGGAAGGCGTCGCCGCTGACGAGGCGAAGGCCCAGCGGGTTCGATCCACCCTTGTACAGGTGGTAAACGTCGGGAAGGACGCACGCCTTGGGATGCCCGGACTCTATGGCCACGAGCACCGCCTCGCCGAGGCGGCTGAGGTTGCGGCTGGAGCCCCACAACTCGCACTCCGGCGTCACCCCGATCTGATCGCCCAACTCGAGCACGGCGCGATAGCGCTCAGCGACTTTGTGGAGGTCGAGCAGGGGGGCCTTGGCGTCGTTTGCCCCGATCGGCGGGGCGGCGATTCGCTTCCCGCCGATCGCAGCCACCGTCGCCATGTCGCGCTTCATCTGTTCCAGGCCTTTGGCGCGGCGATCGTCGTCATCGACGATCCACTGCGCGAAGCCGATCGCGCTTTCGACGCTGACGCCGGCGTCCGCCAGCCGCTTGCCCAGGTCCTTGAGCGAACCGCCGCCCTTTTCATATTTGTCCAGGTCCCCCAGCCACGGCTCGACCGCGTGGTACCCGGCCTTGATGGCGACATCGCACTGCTCCGCGACGTTCAGGTTCGCGCCGCGGATCGTGCTGGTGTTCAGGCAGTACCCGAACGGCTCGGCCGCCGTCCCCCAGGACGGGTTTGCGCGGCCGGCGGCCGCCGGGGTAGCCGGCTCGTCGGCCATCGCGCGCGAGGCAAGCACCGCTGCGGCGGCGGCCGTGACGCCCGTCGCGAGGAGTGCGCGACGGGTCAGCGGGGCGGCCGCGTCGGCGGCTGTTGAACTCTGTTCGGCGTGACGCGCGGGCTGGCCAATCCGCATGGGCTCTCCGTTGAGGTGGCTGACGACATCGGCCCCGTCGATCTAACCGGGGCGCGGCTCGGTCAGTCGGACTTTACCACGAGCGTCGCGCGAGGCGTAGCAGTCGCGCCCGCGTGGCCGGTAAAGCATGTCCCCTCATCCGCGGCCGATCGCCGCGCGGGGCCCTCATGTCACGAGGTGCGTCATGTGCAGCCGGGCGCCCAGCGTCTGCTCGACATGGCTTCCGATGAGGCGATTGATCGGATCGGTCTGATGACGGGTCAGGTGGGGAAGCCGAAGGGTCGAGCCGTTGAGCCGCGGGAGCGTCAGGATGCCCTGCATCAGCCGAAGCAGGCGGCCGTCCAGCTCCCTTCGGTCCGCCACTGTCCCCTCGCAAGCGGTGCAGACCACGCCGCCGCGGCCGGCGGAAAAGTAGCATCGCTCGCGGCCCGTGACGGGCTTCCCGCACTCCGCGCAAGCCGACAGCTCGGGCAGATAGCCGGTGACCCGAAGCAGGTCGAGCTCAAAGGCGAGGAAGACCTGCTCGCGCCGGGCCGTTCCGATCTCGCCCAGGGTCGCCGCAAGGCGGTCGAACAGGTCGGGATGGGGGTCGTGCTCTTCGATCAGCTTACTGACCATCTCGGCCGCGTAGAGCCCAAGGTAGATCCCGCGCAGGGAATTGCGGATCTCCAGGTGGCCTTCGCGCAGCCCCCATTCGGTGAGGAGGGAAAGGTCGCGCGCCGGGTCGTGGATGAAGACGGCGTCGCCGATTTCGAGGAAGTCCATGCCGCCATCGAACTTGCCCGCGCCGGCCTTGGTGCGGCGGTGAGCGCCTTTGGCGATCGCACGGAGAACGCCGTACTCCCGGGAGAAGAGCGTGACGATCTGACTGGTCTCGCTGAACTCGGTCTTGCGAAGGCAGATGGCTCGATCGCGTGCTAGGGGCATCGGGGGAAGGGAATGTGGACAGGTTTGGATCGAAGCGAGCCGGCCGCCCCGGCGGCGCGGCCTCGGTTCTCGGGGCCGAGTCGCGGCGGAGAGGCGATTCTAGTGTCGCAGCACCAGCCATGTAGGGCGGCGTCATGGAAAAAGTCGAAATCCGGAGCAGGAACACCGAAGGAATGAGCAAGTAGCAAAGAAGAAACCCTTTAACAGGCCGTTGCTGCGTGGAGATGGGGCGGGCTGAAATCGTTAAGGACAGATTACCGACTGTCGCAACCCCAAAACTGATGATAGCTTATGCTCCGTGCAAAGATCATTATCCGACATGGTCGTCATCGTCACCGGCGCGAGTGCGGGGATTGGCTACGCGCTGGCGGTCGAGCTCGCTTCAAGGGGCGCGCGACTGGTGCTTGCCGCCCGCCGCCTCAAGCGCCTCGAAGCGCTCAATCGCGAGCTCGGCGGCGGCCATCTCTGCGTCGAGGCGGACGTGTCGCGGCCGCTGGACTGCGAGACGATCATCCGGCGGGCCATGGACCGCTTTGGCCGCATCGACACCCTCATCTGCAACGCCGGGTTCGGGTTCATCCGACCGGCCGCCGAGACGACCGCCGCGGACCTGCTGGCAATCTTCGAAACCAACGTCCTGGGCGCCACCGAATGCATCCGCCACGCGATGCCGATCATGGCCGCCCAGGAACTGCGCGATGGCTGGCGCGGGCAGATGATGCTCGTTTCGTCCGGTGTGGGGCGGCACGGGCTGCCGTTGTTCGGGGCCTACTCCGCCACCAAGGCGGCCCAGATCGCGATGGCCGAGTCGATGCGCGTCGAACTGCGGCCGCAGCGCATCGCGGTGACCACGGTGATCCCCGTGGGGACCGACACCGGCTTTTTTCGGACGGCCGTCCGCCGCAGCGGCGTGCGCCCGCCCCGCCGCAGCGCAATCGAAGTGCATCAAACCCCGCAGGACGTGGCGCTGGCGATCATCAAGGGCATTCAGCGTCCCCGCGCCGAGGTCTGGCCCGCGCGCTCGTACCGCTGGCTGCTGGCGCTGATGTCCCTCTTCCCCGGCACGACCGACGCGGTCGTCGCCCGCCGCAGCGTGGCCAGCGAGCAGCCCGCCAAACCTACCGCCAAAGAAACCCGCGCCGCCCGAGCGGCGGCGACGGTCATCGCGTCGGAAGAGTCGGAAGTCGGCCCAGGGGTGGGCGTCGTCGCGCAGGTCCAGGCGACGGAGTAGTTGCCGCCTCGGAGTTCGACTCGAGTCGAGATGGCCGAACCACGGACGTGTGTCATGGCGACCATCGTTCAAGGAACCGTTAACGACGCTGTGCGGGCATTGAAATCCGCGTTAGACGACTATGAGGGTCGGCACCCGGGGTCAGAAGCATCCCTGTACCGTCGAAACCCCGCGTCGATCCGCATTCGGGTGGTGAACCCACGATTCGAGGGGATGAGCAAGTCTCGGCGACATTCGGACCTTTGGGAATTCGTTGCGTCAAGGGTGCCGGAGGACACGCTGTCCGACCTCTCGCTGGTGCTCACGGTCGCGCCGGCGGAGTTGAGATTGTCCCTGGCGAACGTCGAGTTCGAGCATCCTGTGCCTCTACCGCTCTGATCGCGAGCTCGCACAGGAACCTCTACTCCGACACCCATTCAATCCCCGCGTAGATCTCCGCCAGCGGGATCTCAAACCCGAGGCTGCGAACCTTCGCCGCCGCCTCGCGGCCGGTGAAGTTCAGGATCGACCAGGCGCCGTCCGCCTGGCGCAGAAAGCTCTCGACGTTGGGCCGATCCTGGGAGATCAGGATGTACTCTTCCAGCGACTCGATTTCCCGGTACTGCGTGAACTTGTCGCCGCGGTCGTACGCCTCGGTTGAAGGCGAAAGGACCTCGACGATCACCTTCGGGTTCAAGACGGTATGCCGCTGGTCGTCGAGTGGGTCGAGCTGCAACGGACCGCAGATGATCAACGCGTCCGCGTAAACATATCGCGGCCGCTGTGGGATCCGGACGCGAAGGTTACTTTCCGCCACCCGGCAGGGCTTTCCTTTCATCGCGTTGCCGGCTTCGCGGACGAAGTTCGCAATGATGAAGCTCTGCTCCGGGCTTCCACCCGCCATCGCGAGGATCTCACCATCCTGGTACTCGTGGCGTCCGTCGGCCTTTCTTTCCAGGTCGAGGTACTCCTCAAGGCTGTAACGATGTTTTTGTGCGGGCATGCCCATGCTGGAATTGTATCGAGTGCAAGCCCCGTCCGCTTGGCTTCCTGTCTGCTCCTTCAGCCGAAGGCGCTCGATCAAGGGCGCGGTTCACCGCGTCGGATCACGCGGTGGCGTGGTGAACCACGGCCTCCGTTTGCGCCGGTTTAGCCACGTAAGCGGGTTAAACTTTCGGCCCGGCGACCTCACCGAAGGATGTCGTCGATCTTCCGAATGACTTCCTCGTCCAGCTTCACGCCGCTGGCTTCGGCGTTCTCTTCGACCTGCTTGGGGCGGGTGGCGCCGATGATGCAACTCGTCACCTCGGGGCGGCGGAGCACCCAGGCGAGGGCAAGTTGGGCGAGGCTGCATTGCTGGTCCGCGGCGATGGGGACGAGGCGCTGCACCTTATCCAGCAGGTCGCGGTTCTCGGTCATTTGCAGGATGAACTGGTTCTGGCGGTCGTCCTTGGCGCGGCTGTCGTGGGGGAAGGGTTGGCCGGGCTTGTATTTCCCCGTGAGGACGCCCTGGGCCAGCGGCGACCAGACGACCTGGCCGATCCCCGCCGATTTGCAGAGGGGCATCACGCTCTGTTCGATCTTCCGCCAGACGGCGCTGTACTGGGGCTGGCTGCTGCGCGGACGGTAGTAGGTTGACGCGCAGATCCGCAGGCACGCTTCGATCTGCTCGGCCGACCATTCGGAGAAGCCCCAGTAGAGCACCTTCCCCTGCTTGATCAGGTCGTCCATCGCGCGGATGGTTTCCTCGAGCGGCGTTTCCGAGTCAAAGCGGTGGCACTGGTAGATATCGATGTAGTCGGTCCGGAGTCGGCGCAGGCTCGCGTGGCACTGCTCCATGATGTGCTTGCGCGACAGGCCGCGGTCGTTCGGGCCGTCCGCCATGGGGAAGAAGACCTTGGTCGCCAGCACGTACCCGGCGCGGCGGCGGTCCTGCAGAAGGTCGCCCCAGACTTCTTCGGACTTGCCGCGGGCGTAGACGTTGGCGCTGTCGAAAAAGTTGATGCCAACGTCGAACGCCTTATTCATGACGGCCCGGGCGTCGTCGGCGGCCACGGCGTTGCCGAAGGTCAGCCAGCCGCCCAGGCCGATCTCGGACAGCTTGATCCCAGTGTCACCCAGTCGGCGGTAATGCATGAGCCTCCCGATGGAACGCGTGTGAGAAAATGGATGGAACGCTAGGCGGCCGCCATGGCGCCCAGGGCCTTGCGGCGGTGGAACTCGTACTTCACGTCGTCCATCGCAGGCAGCGCGCCGCCCGTCTGGACCGACTGCGCCAAGGGGACCCAGCTCTTGCAGCCGGAGTAGGCGAACGTGTCGTCGATCGTCACCGGCTCGTGCAGGCGATAGGCCCTGACGAGCAACAGGTAGAGCGGGCTTTCGGGTTTATAGTTGAAACGCATGTCGATCAGCGGCGGCGCCCAGATATGCTCGGCGTCGAGCGCGTCCATCGCCGACCGGCTGGTGACCTTAAGAATATCGGTCACCACGCCGGCGCCGGTCAGGGTGATCCGCGCCGGCTCGGCGCTGTGCGGCTCAAAGCCGGTGTGCGATTCCGGCTTGAGCATGGCCGGGCTCTGGTGGACGTACGTCGGGAACAGCAGGAACTGGCGATGGGTTATCTCGAACTCGCCGGCGGTCTCTGAGATCCCGCCTTTGCGAAGCAGGAGGATCTGCCGCCCCTGTTCCAGGGCATGGCAGACGGTCGCCCATTCTTTCAGTCCGGTCTGAAGTGAAGTCGGCCAGGCCATCGATTCAACTCCCTGGGCAGCGTTCGCAAAAACGCCTTTTGACATGTCTTAGCGGGGACTGATCCGCGAGCTACACCGTCTCTTCCCGCAGATGCGGGGGGACCGGGTAGGACGGGGCCTGGGCCTTGGCTTCTTCGGCCTGCTCGGCCTTGTAGACCTGCAGGATCGACCAGATCGACTCCAGCAGCGGCTCGACACCCTGGCGGGTCGCGCCGCTGATCGGGTAGATCTCCTTGTCGGGCAGCGCCTCCATCAGGACGTCCAGCGCATCGTCGTCGCCGGTTGACAGGTCGGTCTTGTTGGCCGCGATGATCTCATGCTTCTCGGCGAGCTTGGGGCTGAAGGCCTCCAGCTCGCGCCGGATCGTCTTGTAGTTGGCGGCCGGCTCGGACCCGTCCATCGGGTAGAGGTCCAGCAGATGGACGATCACCTTCGTCCGCTCGATGTGCCGCAGGAACGCGTGGCCCAAGCCGGCGCCATGCTGGGCGCCTTCGATCAGCCCGGGGATGTCCGCGACAACGATCCGGCGGTCGCCGATCAATTCGGCGATGCCCAGTTGGGGGTCGAGCGTGGTGAACGGATAGTCGGCAACCTTCGGCCGCGCCGCGGAAATCGCGCGAAGCAGCGTGCTCTTGCCGGCGTTGGGCATCCCGACCAGGCCGATGTCGGCGATCAGCTTCAGTTCCAGGCGCAGGAAGCGTTCCTGGCCTTCGGTCCCCGGTTCGGCGTAGCGGGGGGCTTGATTCTCGGGCGTGCGGAAATGCCAGTTCCCGCGGCCGCCCTTGCCGCCCCGCGCGATGACGACGCGTTTGCCAATCTTGTCCAGGTCGGCCAGGAGCGAGCCATGCTCCCCATCAAAGATCAGCGTCCCCGGCGGAACGCGAACAATCAGCGATTCGCCCCCCTTGCCGAACATCTTCTTGCCCATCCCGCCTTCACCCCGGGGAGCGTTCCAGTGATGCTTTCCGGCAAAATCTAGGAGCGTGTCCTTGTCGGCGTCGGCGACGAAAATAACATCGCCGCCGTTCCCGCCGTCACCGCCGTCAGGGCCCCCTTTGGGGACGAACTTTTCGCGTCGGAACGAGACGCACCCGTTCCCGCCGTCGCCGGCTTTCACATGGATCTTGGCTTCATCGACGAACATGCGGGCTATTGAACCCGTTTCCCCCCCGGATCGCCAATCGCTGAAAACGCCTTCCCGGGAACTTCCAACGATGTGACAACTTCGTCAGCCGCGAAAGCGCCAGTTGCCCCCGGCACTGATCCCCGTACAATCCGCCGCTTTATGTTTCGCCATGTCCCTAACGCACTGACCGGTGCCCGCCTCGTCCTGGCGCTGGTCTTTTTCGTGCTGCTGAGCTTTTATCAGCACGGCGGCCGCGGGGACCCATGGCTCCTGAACAGCGCGTTCATCATTTACGTGATCGCCCTCGTGACGGATTTCCTTGATGGCTACCTCGCTCGGCGCTGGAAGGTGGAAGGGGCGTTCGGGCGGGTGGTTGACCCGCTGGTCGATAAGGTGCTCGTTCTGGGGAGCTTTATCTTCTTTGCCGGCAAGAACTTCATCATCCCCGACACGGCCGCCGAGCTGGGCCCGGGGCACGGCGTTGTGAAGACGGTAAGCGGCGTGGCGCCGGGGATTGTCGTCCTCTTGCTGACCCGAGAACTGCTCGTCACCGGGCTCCGGGGGAACAGCGAAAGCGGCGGGCAAGCGTTCGGAGCGGCGTTCAGCGGCAAACTGAAGATGGTGTTCCAATCCGTCACGATCCTGGTGATCCTGCTTTATGTGAACTACTGGGACTCCATTGGCGACGGCGATCTGCGGCTCTACGGAGCGTATCTTCGGGACTTCTGCATCTGGGCCACTGTGGCCATTACCGTGGTCAGCGGCCTGCTCTATGTACAGCGAGCGGTCGCGCTATTTCGAACCGCAAAGCCGAGCCACTGAAGGTCGTCCCGAGGGGCCCGGTCCGAATGGAAGTCACAGTCGAGCTGGCGGTGACTCAAGTTACAGGCCGCGTCGGCGCGCGGCCCCTGCTTTCGCTTTTGCCGGTGGTGTTCCGCCTCGTTCGCCAAAGTTCTCGGCTTCAACTTGGACAAGTCGGGCGAAGACTGGTCGATGATCTAGGGGGCAGGTGCGCAATCGCTTGACCCACGTTGCATTGCCGCAACGTGACGCCCGGCGGCCGACAGGCGGTCGGCCCAATGGTCGGAGACGCTATGAATGATTATCTGCTGTCGGTCTTGCTCGGCATCGTCGAAGGGCTGACCGAATTTCTTCCTGTCAGCTCAACGGCCCACCTGCGCCTGACCGAAGCGCTCTGCCATGTCGATCTGGAGAGCGGTTATTGGAAGATGTACTCGGTCGTGATCCAGTTGGGAGCGATTCTCTGCCTCCCCATCTACTTCCGCGCCCGCATCATGAAGTTCCTGAAGACCTTTCCCGCAGGCGAGCGCGGCGATCGAACGATCATGACCCACCCGCTGACACTCACGATGGTCGCCTTCGTCGTGACGGCGATCCCGGCTTTCCTGCTCAAGAAGGTGGTCGGTGAGAACCTTGAGAACCTGCACGTGATCGGCGGCGCCTTGTTGATCGGCGGCGTGGTGATGTGGGTGGTCGATACGCTCTACCCGCAGCTCTACCCTCAAAAGCTGGATCAGCGGTTCGGTGGCGAGGGCGGCCTGGCGCTGAAGGGGACCCCTGTCAGCGGCGTGGCGGCCGCCCTCAACCCCGCGGCGCTGGTCCTCGACTACGCCGACGATAAGCGCCCGCCCGTGTTCCACCGTACCGACCATATGGAAGACATGAACATCTTCCAGGCCATCTGGATCGGGCTGTGGCAGATCCTCTCGGCGGTCTTCCCTGGAACCTCCCGTTCGATGTCCACTATTGCGGCCGGTCAGCTTTCGGGGATGACGCGCGCTTCAGCGCTTGAGTTCTCGTTCTTCCTGTCGATCCCGACGATGTGCGTCGCAACCTGCTGGGAGTTTCTGTCGGCGGTCGGCCTGCGAAAGTCGTCTCACGATACCGGTCTTGGCGATCACCCTATCGTCATGAACGGCGAGCGTTGGATTGTCCTGCTGATCGGATTCGTGATCTCGTTCTTCGTCGCCTGGGCGGTGGTCGCCTGGTTCATGGCGTTCGTTCGCCGCCGTGGTTTCACCCCCTTCGCGATGTATCGCATTGTCGTTGGCATCCTCGTGCTGATCTACGCGGGGACGCTGCAGAACATGACGAAATCCGAGGGCGAGCCCGCCGCCATGCGCCCGGCGGCCGCCCACGTATCGCCGGCCGTGGCAAAGCTGATGAGTGCGCCGGTCATCTCAGGGTGAAGCCGGCATCTCGCAACACGCCCCGGCGATAGAGAGGGCAAAAGCGGACGGTGGGGGGCTGCGATGACTCAACACGCCTCAAGGGTCGAAATGAGCCCCAGTAGGTGCTCAAAAAGAATGGGCTTTCGCAGGTAGCCGATCCCGCTAAGTTTGAGCCGAGCGCGAAGCGATTCGCTGGTCGTCGCGGTGACGAGGATTGACATTGGGCACGGGCGAAGCTGCTCCAGCCGCTCGATCAGGTCGATCCCGTTCATCCCGGGCAAATCCATGTCCACGAGGACGATGTGCGGGGACAAGCCCCGGCGAATCTCCCCGAGCGCCTCTTCAGCGGACCCAACCGCTTCGGTTTCGTATCCGCTGTTGCGGAGGAGCATTTCCAACGCGCGCCGTGTCACGCGTTCGTCTTCGACGACAAGGACATTTAATCGCCCGACGGCATCTGGATGCTCGGGTTGAGACGCGGAGTTGGTTGTCGCCGCCGGTGACATATAGCGTTTCACCGATGCAAACAGGGTGCCCCAGCCTCGCTCCCTCCTGCGTTTGCGCCTCCGGGAGCCGATTGGGGGTTCAAAGGGTTCAGAAACAGGCGGGTCAGGGCTAGACTTTCAAAACGTTGGGGTGTCGCCCGACCGGACTGTCGCCCCTCTACGCCGCCTGAAGACAAGTCGTCATTCAGGTGAAACGGGCTCTACTTTGCAAACCGTTCGGGGTAGGGCGTGTCGAGAAAGGGACGAGTTGGAGCGGCATTCGCTGCTCGGTTCGATGCTGTCCGAACGGTTGACGATCAATACGCTGTTGGAGCCCTTCAGAATGCCGACCCTCGATTCGAGCGAGCAACCCCCGCAACCCGGGGGATCATCCCGTCAACGGCGAGGTCAACCTTACTCGCGCATCGATCATCGAGGGCGCAACCACGACTCCGCTCATTCAACTGAGGAAGGCTCGTCGGCTTTGACCGCTGTCGCGCATGAGCTGGTCCCGCCGGGGCCGGCGGACCTGATCACAACCGACCGCCAACTGGAGCAGCTCCTCGCCGACCTCCGCGCCTCCAGGTCGTTCGCCTACGACAGCGAGTTCATCGGTGAATTGACCTACCACCCCAAGCTCTGCCTGATCCAGGTCGCCTCGACCACGCGCGTGTCGCTGATCGACCCTCTGGCGAAAATTGACCTCGTGCCGTTCTGGGAGCTGCTCTGCGACCCGAACGTCGAGAAGATCGTCCACGCCGGCCAGCAGGATATCGAACCCGTGGTTCGCCACCTCGGCCGCGGGCCCGTGAACGTGTTCGACACCCAGATTTCCGCCGGCCTGGCCGGGCTGCCCTATCCGGTCGCCCTGTCGAAGCTGGTCCTGGAACTGACGGGGGCGCGGCTGGGCAAGGGCTTGACCTTCACCCACTGGGATCAGCGGCCGCTCTCGGCAATGCAGCTTCGTTACGCCGCCGACGACGTCCGCTACCTCCCTCTCGTCCGCGCCGAGATCGCCCGTCGCTTGGAGGCTCTGGGGCATGGTCCCTGGGCGGCCGAAGAATGCGCAGCGCAGTGCGACCCGTCGCTTTACGGGTTCAACCCCGAGACCCAGCACGAGCGAGTCCGGGGCTCCGGCTCGCTTGCGGGAAGGAACCAGTTGATCCTCAAGGAACTGGTCGCTTGGCGCGACGCGGCCGCCCGGGTCGCCGACGTGCCTCCCCGATCGTTCCTTCGCGATGAGATCCTCATCGACCTGTCGCGAACGCCGATCAAATCGATTGAAAAGCTGGAACGGGTGCGGGGCCTGCCCCGCCCGGTTGAAGCGGCCCATGGCGCCGCGATTGTCGAAGCGACGCTTCGCGCGCTGGCACTGCCGGTAGACGACGCGGCCGACGCCAGGGATGTCGAGCCGACGCCGAGCGAGAAGTTTCGGTCGGACTCCCTCTGGTCCGCCGCCCAGTGCATCTGCGCCGGGCGTGGGATCGACCCGGCCCTGGTTTCAAGCCGGCAGGAGTTCGGGGAGTTCTACCAGCGGGCGCGAGATGGGACGCCGATGGAAGGGTGCCGCCTGTTCAGGGGCTGGCGTCGGGAGGCGCTGGGCGAGCCTCTCCTGGAACTGATGAAAGGCCGCCGGGCGTTCGACGTTCGCTGGTCGGAGGACGCGCTCCGCGTCGATCGCCATGACTTTGACGCGACCCGCGACAGTTGACGATGCCATCCCAACCGGGCGGCGGGGGCAACGATTTTTTGGGACGCCGCGTCCAATCCCTAAACCACTCCGCCATTCAAGGCGGAGTTCCGGCGGCCCCGACCGGCCGGGTTAGAGAATCAGTGGTCGAACCACGGGCGGATAGACCACGTGCTCGATCGAAATGAGCTTTGAGAAGGTATACGTCGGAGGGAACGGGATGCCGGGCTGGGGCAATGCGCCCGGGCCGACGATAATGGCCGTATCATCGCCCGGGCCGCCGTCGGCGATGTCGCCGCCGGGCGAAGCGATCAGGGTGTCGTTCCCCGCGTCGCCGAACAGGGTATCGGTGGCGCTGCCGCCGGTGAGGGTGTCGTTCCCGCTGCCGCCGTGGATGATGGCCGGAACCTTGACGGCCGTGCTGAGAATGCCCAGCGTCGCGATCGTGCCCGGCGCGAACGTTGTGGGCGCCGATGACCCCGAGCCGGTCGTCTTGCCGTCAATCGTCAGGGGGTTCGCCCGAACCACAGGGCCACCGGCCAAGCTTACGGTATCGTTCCCAGCGCCGGCGTCCACATAAACGCTCTTGATGGCATTCGACCAGATGTCCGTCACGTGCCCGTTGATGTTCACTTCAAACCGCGGGGTCAGCACGGGCGATACGGGCCTGGGGGTCACGGGCGTGACGATCGCCGGCAAAATTTCACTGATCGTGATCGTGTCGTTGAACGGCGTTCCGATGACCGTCAGCACCCCGTTGGCGATTTCGATCGTGCCGGCATTCCCGCCCACGGCGGCCGCCACGACAGCGACGCCCGGGATCTCCGCGACGACCTTCGTCGGGTAGACCGGCGGGACCGGGACAACCTTGCGCAGCGGGCCGATGGGCCCAAGCCGGACGATCGTATCCGTCTTGAAGCTGCCCTCGGCCTGATACGTGTGCGACCCCGTCACATCGAGCGACCCAAGGTTGTTGCGCGTCACCGTCCCGACCGACGTGGAGCCGTCGCCCCAGTTGATCGTCGCCGTCAGGCCAAGGATCAGGCCCGGCAGCGGATCGACGACCGGGAAATAAAGCGTGGCGACCTTACCCGAGAAGGCTTTCCCCGCCGTCAGATGAAGGGTCGCGCCAGCGTTTTGGCTTGCGGCGACTGAAGCCGTGCCGTGAACGTCCGCGACGATCTGGGCGAGCGTGGGAACCGGCTTGCCGGGCAGCCCATGAGGCGTCGCATAGACTCTGATTTCGGTCTGATGCGTACCGGCGACCTGATAGGTGTGCGCGCCCTGGACGTGATACGTGCCGACCGTGTCGGCGGCAAACGAGGCGGCCGACACCGGGGTACCGTCCCCCCAATCGACCGTGGCCGACAGGTTATAGCTGGACCCCGCCTTGATCCCCTTGAGGATCGCGACGTCGCCAAAGAAAGGGAGAGTCGTTGTGGCCGCCACCGCGACCGCCGACGCTTTAACGTTTGCGACCGAACCAACAACCGTCAGACCGGCCGGCCCGATGATGCCCGGCCCCGTCGAGGCCGTCCCGCCGCCGGCGCCCGCCACCGAGGCCGAAAGCATCGAACGCCGTTCGAGCAATTCCACTTCGATGGCCCGACGGGCCTTCAGGTCGCAACGGTCATGTCGCCGGGTCCGAGTCATTCGCACCTCTTTTTTGACAAGGAAGAGGGCGAAACTTTAACAGCAGACCTCGTGTCAACAACAGAAATCTCCACGTTTGAAAAGAAAATTTTCACCAGGATCGCCAACGCGATGCTCTTCATAAAATACTGTAAACCAGGCATTTATGAGTGCGTGGGTGAGCTGTCGATATCGGGGCCGCCCCGATAGACGCCCGAAGATTGCGGGGAGAGGCTTCAGAAGCCTCCATGATTCGTCAGAAGCTCTCATCGGGTGCTGCGCTAGAAGAACGGCGGCCGCGGGCGAGCCCGCAATTTGAGCACTCGCAAAAAATGCCTATAGTCCCCGGTCCCCGACGCCGCCCGAGTGCGTAGCTCAGTTGGTAGAGCAACGGACTTTTAATCCGTAGGTCCTGGGTTCGAGTCCCAGCGCACTCATTCCAGCCCTCCAGCCCTTAAATCACTTTGCCGGCAACCCATCACAAACGGAAAGGCTGAACAAGCCGCCGCGCTGGCGCACCGGAACGGGTCCGAGACGACCTAAGAAACGCTTGAAGAACCAACTCCAACGGGTGTGGAGCGGGGTGTGGGTATTCGCCGTTCACGCGGAGCGTATCGAGTAGACCGTTCGAGAAAAGACGGTTTCCTCAACCCCCGTGGAAACCTGGGCGAGGGGCAAGTTCGTCGAGCCCGCTCCGCGACCGCCCGGGCGGCGGGGCGGTGGACGCATCTGTCCCTTTTCCCATGTACCCATGGGAAAAGGGTAGGGTGCGGCCAGTCTTGCGGGCTCCAGGCGGGGGTTACGGCAGCAGGGGCGATTCGGACGACCGGGCATCGGCGGCGGCGCGGCGGACGGCCGAGTTGCGGGCGGCCGCCGACGCGAGGCTGGTTCGCACGTCCGACAAAAGCGCCTCGACCTGCTCCGGGTTTCGCTGAGCCTCGATGGTCCCTTCGAAGCGCGTGTCCCCGACCGGGTCGGTCAGGTCGCCGCAGGCGAAGGTCGGGTGGAGCGCGGCGCGGGTGATCGTGACCTTCGCGCCGCCGTCCTCGTGCTGCAGCGCGACCATCGCCGTCCCTGAATACTCGATCATCTCGGCCTGGCCGGGCGTATGGCCGTCGTCGGTGTAGACGTACCACTGGACGCTTGCGTTGGCGGTCGAGGATCCATCCGTCTTCACCGGGTGACCCGGCTCCCACAGGACGCGGATGTGCATGAGCTGCCTCAGCACGCAATCGCGCCCGCCCGGCCGCTCGGCGGATGCGGTGAGGACGATGTCCTGGTCGCCATGCGCGTTGCGCCCGATGAACCCATGGCTGAAGGCTTGGTGGTAAGTCCGCTTGCCGGCCAGGGAAGTCAGCGTGAGCTCGGCCGGCTGATGCGACGAGCAGCCCGAGGAGGCCATCGCGCCAGCGGCGGCGAGGGCGATCAGGCCAAAGGTGCGGCCGCGCAACCAGGCGCGGGATGAGCGGGACAATCCGTGTCGCACGTTCAATCCTTTCGATGGAGATTCAGACTCGGGCAATGTCGGCCGGGCGCGATCCGTCTCGCCCGGCTATAGGTTCTCTGTTCGCTATCGTCGGAGCGGGGCGCGCGGCGCCAGAATCGCGGCGAGGGCCGCTCCGGCGTCCCAGCGATTTCATGTTGTTCCTGAGGAGTTCGTCAGATCAGGCCAAGCAACCCCAGTGTGTCGCGCTCGACGATGCCGCGGAGGGCTTCGCGGGGGACGACGGGGAGGTTGGTCCCCTGGGCGATCTGGTTGATGCTGTAGAGCGCCTCAATGCATTCGGACGCGCTGGTGTAGGGGAAGTCGCTCCCAAAGAGGAGCTTGTCGATTACGCCGTGCTGGTAGGCGCTGACGAAGGCGTTGTATGCCTGCCACGGCCGCGAGAGCAGCCCGCTCACGTCGGCGAAGACATGCCGATGCTTTCCGAGCATGCAGATCGTCTCGTCCACCCAGGGCTGGCCAAGCTGCGCGATGACCATCCGGAGGTTGGGGAATGTCCGGGCGACTTCGTCCATCAGGTAGGGGCGGCCGTACTCCAGCTTGCTCTGCTCGGTGAACTGCCCGCTGGGGTGGACCAGGACCGGCATCCCCAGCTTTTCGGCCTCGGCGTAAACGTCCATGGCGCGGGAGTCGGTCGGATGGAAATCCTGGTTGGCCGGCGAGACCGTCACGCCCTGCAAACGGAGGTCTTCCTTCGCCGTATGAAGGTCGGCGATGGCGCTCTTCTCAGTGGGGTCGATGCCGGCGAAGCCGATCAGCTTCTGCGGGAAGCGGCTTACGTACTCCGAGACGAAGCTGTTGGGGATCTCGGCTTGAAGATAGCGGCTCTTGAAGCCAAGGACGATTGATTTATCAACCGTCGCGCTTTTCGGCCCAGTGGTGGTCGGGGTCGGCGGCGGGGACGGTTCGCCAGGCGGATTTCGAAGCGGCGATGCGGGTCGCGTGGCGACGGGTCGCCCGGGCGCTGGTCCCCAGGTCCAACTGGCCCAATTGCTCGGGGGACTGCCAGATGTGCGTGTGACAATCGACGATCATATTCGAGTCCGGCGTCGTAATCGACCCATGACCCGCGCACGATGGGCAGGCATGCCCGAGGCACGACGGATCCAGAACGATGCCTCGAATACCTTGAGGCAACGCAGACGAGCCTGACGAACCCGTCCGGCCGAGCTAGCGATAGTTGACCTTCCTTGGCGCCCCGCCCTCGTGGCCAACCCAGCGGTCCGAAGGACGGCCGTGACCCTGTTCAGAGCGCGTAGTCTAGTTATTCCGGACGGCGGGTCAAAATTCTATCGGACGCTCAACGCCTCTCAGTGTGAGGTCTCGCTCACACGCGAAGCCACTCTTTTTATCGGACCTCCCCGCAGCGCTGCTCCAACAAAATCGTAACGCATCGGCTGGAATGGAGTTCCGACGCGGGCGCATGGGGTCGAGCGACGGCGCACAAAACATCCCGCCGGGCTTTCAATTCATGGGTGCGGATGCGTTGAGGGGATCAGCGCGGGAGGGGCAGGTCTGTTTTTACTTCCGCTCCACTTTGCGGCGTCGGAGCTCGGCGTCGATGAATGGGTCGAGCTCACCCCGATCCAGCACCGACTCGACGTTCGTCGTTTCGACCCCGGTCCGGACGTCCTTTACGCGGCGGTCGTCCAGGACGTAGCTACGGATTTGGCTGCCGAAGGAATTTTCCTTCATGTCGCCCACCACCGCGAAGCTCGTCGTCCCGCTTGGCTTGCTCGAGCGCCTCAAGCTTGCTCTGGATGATCGCCAGCGCGAGGCGCAGGTTCTGTTGTTGGCTGCGCTCGACCGAGCAGGTGACGACGATCCCCGTCGGCTTGTGCGTGGCCCGAACGGCCGTCGCGACCTTGTTCACGTTCTGCCCGCCGGGCCCGGCGGCCCGGACGAAGAAGTAGTAGTCGAGGTCGGATTCGGGGATGACCGTCTTGCCGGCCTCGTCGAACTCGGGGACGACTTTGACGGCCGCGAAGCTGGTCTGGCGCTTCCCCTGGGCATTGAAGGGGCTCGGTCGAACGAGCCGGTGGACGCCCGCTTCGGCGCGGAGGTAGCCGAACGCGTAAGGCCCTTTGACGTGGAGGGTGACGGTCTTGATGCCGGCCTGCTCGCCGTCCTGACGATCGACTTCGGCGACGTCCCAGCCGCGTCGCTCGAAGTAATAGAGGTACATCCGCAGCAGCATCTCGGACCAGTCCTGCGCCTCGGTGCCGCCGGCGCCGGCCTGGATGGTGAAGAAGCAGTTGCGCGGGTCGTTGGGCCCGTCGAGCAGGGACTGAAGCTCGACCTTCTCCCCTTTTTGCTCCAGATCGGTCAGTTGCTGATCGGCTTCGGCCAACGTCTCGGCGTCGTTGACCTCCTGCCCCAGCTCATAGAGCGCTCGAACATCGTCCAGCCCGCGGAGCAGTTCCTCCACCGGCTCAATGGCCGCGCGAATCGTCTTGAGCTGGCCGACAATGGCCTGGGCGCCTTCGGGGTGATCCCAGAAGCCGGGCTCGCTCATCTTCGCTTCAAGTTCCTGTCGGCGCTGCTGTTTGGTCGGGAAGTCAAAGAGAGTCCCGGATCGCAATGATCCGGGCCGAAAGGGTTTCAATCGCCTGCGGGAGGTTGTCGTGGAGGAGGGTCATGGGGAGGGGACTGTAGCAGATGGGGGAAGAAAGCGGAATGCGGAAATGCTGAATGCCGACGGGGACCTCCTGGGAACGCCGACGTCCTCGTCGGCTTCTTAGGTAGAGCTGGCCCTGAGCCCCGCGGAAGCCTTTGCGGGACATCAGCAGTCGCGCCGCTCGCATTGGCCGCCTTTACCAGTTCGCCAGGACAGGGATGGAGACGCCCTTGGGCGTCGGGGCGGCTTGTTCGACGGACAGGACGGGGACGTCGTCCAGCGTTCGGACCATCGCGATTTCGTCGCAGCCGTCGCGCTTGGGGCAGCGGACGCAGTCGCTCCAGACCTTCAGCGGAAGCGCCTCCTTTTCGACCACGGCAAAGCCCAGCTTCTCGAAGAATCGCTGCTCGTACGTCAGCGACATGATCTTGCGGATGTGCAGCCGACGCGCCTCGTCCACCGACCAGGCGACCAGCTTCGACCCGATCCGTTGCCCGCGGCAGGATTCCTCAACCGCCAGCGATCGAACCTCGGCCAGGTCGGCCCAGATGACCGTCAGCGCGACGCAGCCGACGACCCGCCTCCCCGGCGTCTGGCCCGGTTCGCCCGGGGCCCGGCCGGCGATTCGCATGTGCCGTCTTCGACCTCGTAAACAGCGAAGTCGCGGATCCCCTCGTAAAGCTGGGCGAGGCTCTTGAACAGCATCTTCCCGAACTCAGCGTGGCTATTGATCACCTGCTGAATTCGAGGCACGTCGTAGATGGTGGCGGGTCGAATCATTGATCGTTGTACGGCTCCTTGCGGTATCGTAGGGCTCGCCGCCGACATTACACGGTGAACGTGCGGCCAGGGGAAGACCAAAACCCGGCCTGCACGCCGGACGGCGGCCGCTACTCGGCCAGTTCGAAGATAAAGTCGATCTCCACGGCGGCGTCCAGCGGCAGACTGCTCACGCCAACGGCCGCCCGGGCGTGGCGGCCGGTCTCGCCGAACAACTCCAGCAAAAGCTCGCTCGCCCCGTTGCCGATCTTCGGCTGCTCGGTGAACTGCGGGTCAGAACTCACGAAGACGCCCACGCGAACCACGCCCTTGATCGACCCCGGATCGACACCCGTCGCCCGCACGGCCGCCAGACCGTTGACGACGCACTGGCGCGCGGCAGCCTTCGCCTGCTCCATCGAGCAGCGACTGGGGACCTGGCCGGTGGCAAGCATTTGCCCGTCGCGCATCGGCAGTTGGCCGGAAACGTAAATAAGGCCCCCGGATCGCCGTGCCGGCACATAGGCGCCGAACGGCCCGGAGACCGGCGGCAAGGTCAGGCCCAGCTCGGCCAGTTTCGCTTCAAGGCTCGTCATCCATCCTCCGAATGGCAGCGGCATAAACGTCGCGGCATTGTAGCGGTCCGTGCGACCAAGCGAGCGTGTGACCAGGCCGCTGCCACGCGAAAGCGGGCGCCCGATGGCCGGGCGCCCGCTTCGTCTCCAAGCGCACCGGGAACCCGATGCGCCGGCATATAAAGATCGGCGACGTTAGTTGACGCCGGAGAGAGCGGTCCGGCTGGCGCCGCAGACGGGGCACTTGGGGTCCAGCTTTCCGGTCTTGAAATAGGCGGCCGCGTCGGCCTCGCATGTGGGGCACTTCTTTGCCCCGTCGCTGGCGAGCATGGTCACGCTGTCGCCGGCGGGGACATAGACCGTCGTTGTCCCCTGTCCGGTGGTAACCACCGCCTTCGTGGGGGACGACATCGTCGATGAGCCGCCACCCGACATGCTCGAGCAACCGGCGGCGACGAGCAGAATGGACGCACAGGCGAGACTCAGGAGCTGGCGAGAAAGGAACATGAACGTTCTCCTTGTGTTGCAACTTGGCCCACCCGGGCATTGTAAGCCGAAGTGGAACCCTTGCAAAGAATTGCGTCGGCCCGAGCGCCGGGGCTTCAGCCCATCGGGCCCGATGCTGACGTGAATGACGTCCGCCAGACTACTGGCTCGCCCGCCCAACTATTTCACGGGGCGTGGATTTCGCGACACGCGCCGGGCCCGGGCACTTCCCAACCCGCACGAAGCGATTACAGTGGCTTCAGTTGATCCTCGCCTGACGACAAACTAGCGTGGCGGCCGAAGCGACCTCGTCGGCATTCACGGCCGGGCGATTGTTGGGCGCGGCCGAGGCGTTCCAAGCGGGTTAGACGGGGGAAAAGCCATGTCTCGTCAGCCACTCACGTTCGCGGATGACCTTAGGCATATCGTCTTCTTCGACAGCGCCGGTCGTCGCACTCCCGTCAACTACGGCCTTAGCACCACATCGAACCCCCGCGCCGCGGAGTCATTGGATGTGAGCCCGGCGGGCGGCGCAGCCGCGCCGTCGCGGCTCACGCTGGAGCCGGCGGAACAGGCGTTTATCGTGTGGCTTTTCAGGCGTTTCGGCCTCGACGCCGGCCGTTACAAGGCCGAAACACTCAAGCGGCGGCTCCCCGCCTGCCTGCGGGCGATCCGCGCCACGTCGGTCGCGCAGGCCCGCTCCATGGTGGAGGCATCGTCCCATTCCGGACGGGCGGCGCTCGCGGCGCTGGTGATCGGCGTGACCGCTTTCTTCCGGGACCGCTCTGTCTTCGCCCATCTTTCGTCACAGGTACTCCCCGAGTTGGCGGCCAGGGGGCTCGATCGAGCCGAACGTGTCAGCCGAGCGTCGGGCGCCGCCGAAGAGTCGCCCTGCGCGGATCTGGAGCGTTGGATGCTCCGACGGCGCCGAACTGTATTCAATCGCGCTGCTCCTGTCCGAACTGGGCGTGCTGGGGCGCTGCGAACTGCTCGGGACCGACTGTCGCCCCGACGCGATCGAGCGCGCCCGTGAAGGCGTTTACGACGCGGCCGCCGTCGGCGGCCTGCCGAAATCGATGATCCGCCGGTATTTTCGGCCGGTCGAGCCGCTGCAATCGGGCTTCAACCACTATGCGCCGCCGATGAGCCCCTATCGCGCGGCGCCGTCCCCTCGTCAGGTCGCTTCGCGATGGCAGGTCGCGGCGGAACTGCGGCATGCGCTGCGATGGAGGACGGCCGACGCACTGACCGTTCGCGAGCCGGGGGAATGGGACCTGATCCTCTGCCGCAACGTCTCGATTTACCTTCAGCCCGAAGCGACACGGGACCTGTGGTCCCGCCTGACCTCCGCGCTGCGCCCTGGCGGCGTTATCATGCTGGGCAAGGCCGAGCGGCCGGCGACCCGGGGCCTGGCCCCGATCGGCAACTGCCTCTATCGCCGCTGCGACACCGACCACGACCGCGTCGGCGCCGCGCGCCCGGTCGTCGAGGCTCCCTTCTTGACGCGGACGGCGTGGACGAGGGACAGGTCAAACTAACACGACCGGGCGATCCCGTTGTAAAGCCTTCGAAACAGGTCGAGTCCCCAGCCTGAAGTCCGAAGGAGGCGCATAAGGAAGAAAAAGGCGGAATCGTTGCGGCCGCCTGAATCCGATTTCTCCCTTTCCCCTTGGTCGTTCCGTCGGATTTCGTGCTTTGGATTTTCCGCTTCGCCGATGTACCGCGGTCCTTGTATGTCGCTGTAGGGCTGAATCGAGCTCGATCTTCGGGCTCGATGCCGTCCCGAGAGTTGCCCGTGGCCTCCTGGAACGTTAAAGACAAGCAATGCCGAGCCGAGCCCTAGTCGCATCGTCGCCGGAGGCCGCCGCGGGCGACGGTCGCCCAACCTTTCCCGCCTGGGCCCCTCCCGCGGCGTCCGTCTGCGTCATCCTGCTCGCCGTCCTGGTTCGCCTCGGCCTGTTCCATGACCGGATGATGCCCATCGGGTTTGGCGCCCCGCTGATCCTCTTCGGCTGGCTCCGCTCGCGCAGGTACCTTCATCTCACCGCGGCCGCCTTCGCAATTCTGACGCTCGTCAAGTTCCTGTTCATTCAGCCGCCTGGCTCGATCGGCATGCCCACCGAATCCTTAACCCGCCGGGCAACCGACACGACCCTCGTGCTGCTGGACCTGCTGCTGATCACGATCGTCGTCGATGCCTTGATCGTCGCGCTCGGCCATCTTGGGCGCCGCAATACGCTGCTCACCGCGACGAACGAAGACCTCGCCGCGCGCGAGACCGAGATCGGCGCCAGAACGAGGAGTTGCAGAGCCAGGCGGAAGAGCTCGAGCGTCAGAGCGAGGAGCTTCGCGCCAGCAATGAGGACCTGGCCGCCCGGGAACGAACGCTCGAAGCCCTGCTTAGCCTCTCCCGGTCGCTCGGCTCCGACATGAAGCGCGACCACACCTTCGACCGCATCTGCGAGACGCTGGGGCAACTGATCGACGGGCCGGGGCCGGCCTCGGCGATCCTGGAGAAAGAGGGCAACGCGTTCGTCGTGCGATGCCATCACGGTTTCGGCCCCGACGGGGTTGAGAACGACAGCATCCCCGCCGATCACGCCTTCGCGTCGATCATTTTGGCGAGCGGCCGCACCGGCTACCTTGAGGACAACGCCCTGCGCCCCGACGTGGTCATCCCACGCCCGCGCTCCGGGCCGCCGTTCGTCGGCGTGCTGGCGGCGCCGCTGCGGGTCGGCGGGCGGTCCGTCGGCACCCTGGAGCTTTACTCCCGGCAGCGCAGCCAGTGGGTCGAGTCGCACGTCGCGTTGCTGGAGTCGCTGGCGGCGCAGGCGTCGGTCAGCCTTGAGGCTTCTTACCTGTTCGACTCGGTGACCTCAGAGCGGCTTCGGCTTGAGACGATCCTGCAGACGGTCCCGTTCGGCGTCGCCGTTTGCAACGCGGATGCGACCGAGTCGCGGTTGAACCCGGCGGCGGCCGCGATGTTCAACCTGCCGTCCAACGCGAACGAGTTCGACCCCGGCTTTCAGGACAGCGTCCGCTTCTATCGTGACGGGCACCCCGTTTTGCGCGACGCGTTGCCGCTCGTCCACGCGGCGCTCGGCGGCCGCACGACGATCTCGGAAGAAATGGAGGTCGTTCTCGCCGGCGGCCAGCGCGTCCTTCTCCTCCTGAGCGCCGCCCCCATCCGAGATTCCGCCGGCAAGCCGGCCGGGGCGGTCGCGGCATTCGTCAACATCACGCCGCTCAAGGACCTGCAGCGCGAGATCGACATGCGGCGCCGCGAAGCCGAGGAAGCGAGCATCCGCAAGACGCGGTTCCTGGCGGCCGTCAGCCACGATATTCGGACGCCGGCCAACGCGATCAGCCTCCTGGCGGAGCTGATCCGGCGCTCGGCGACCAGCCCCACAATGGCCGCGGACGTCCCGGAGCTGGCGACAGAACTCCACAACAACGCGATGTCGCTGGTCAACCTCCTGTCCGACGTACTGGACATCGCGCGGTTCGATTCCGGCCGGGTCGAGCTTCAGGAGAGCGAGTTCGACGTCGCCCGCTTCATGGCCGATGAGCAGGGCCAGATGTTGCCCCTCGCGCGGGACAAGGGGATCGAAGTGACCTTCGATCCGCCGGAGGGGTGGCTGTGGCTCCAGACCGACCGCATCAAACTCTCGCGCATCCTGGGCAACCTGGTCGCCAATGCGATCAAGTTCACGGACCGGGGCTCGGTGCGCGTCACGGTGGCCCGGACTCCCGACGGAGGCGTCCGCTTCGGTGTCGCGGACACCGGGATCGGGATCGCGCCGGAGCACCTCCGCCATATTTTCGACGAGTTCTTCCAGCTTCGAAACCCCGAGCGCGACCGGAACAAGGGGAGCGGCCTGGGGCTGACGATCTGCAAGCGGCTGGTGGACGCCATGGGCGGGCGGCTGGAGGTCCAGAGCACGCCCGGTGTCGGCAGCGAATTCCAAGTGACGCTGCCCCCATCCGCCGTGGCCCGCCCGCCGCGCATCGGCGGCCTGGTGCCCCCCGTGGCGCCGACAAAGGACCGCCTCAATTGAGCGCCGCCGCACTGAGTGGCCCAGGCCCGCGCCCGCCGCCTCGACCGCGACTCCACGCGCTCGGCGACTGGGGGCCGGACGACGTCCGATGCGCGTGGTCGCCGGCCCGGTACGAGCCTCCGCCTGAGGTACAGGCCCAGATCGACGCGGCGTGGGAAGCGGCCGCCTCGCGGCCGGGCGTTCATCTGTTCGACGGGGCGATGTGCCGCCTCGAGTCATACCGCGCCACCGATGCCGCTCTCGATCTGACGCTGAGCCTCACCTCGTACAAAATGTTCATGGGGACCAACATGATGAACCCCCACATCGCCGATCGCTTCGGCCGATCGGCACTGGCCAACCCGCTGGGGGTGAGCCCCGCCCTGGAGACGGCCGACGGGTACCTCATGCTCGGGCGACGCAATGCCCGCGTCGCCTATTACCCAAGCCGCGTCCACCCTTTTTCCGGATGCCTGGAACCAGTCGATGGCGGGGAGGCGGCGCGGGGCGTTAATGAGAGCCGATCCGCCAGCGCGGGCCCCGCCGCGCCGGACGTCTTTGCGACCGTCCGCCGCGAACTGCGGGAGGAACTGTCGCTGCAAGAATCGGATCTCACCGAGATCCGCTGTGCCGGCTTTGTCGAGGATGAGTCCCTGCGCCAACTGGAGCTGATGTTCCGGGTGAAATGCACCCGGACCCGCGCCGAGCTTGAGCGGCAGGTCGATCAGTCGGAGCACAATGCGAGCCTCGCGGTCCCCGCGACGCCCGTCGGCATCGAGCCCTATTTATCGGACCCACAACTGACGCCGGTCGCTGTCGCCGCGCTGCTGCTGTGGGGCCGAGCGGCGCTCGGCGCGCCCTGGTTCGAAGCGGCCGCCGCGCGGGTGACCGCGTAACGTGTGGCTCGTTCCATCGAAAACAACGTGTCACGGCCCACGAATCAGCGCCGCCAGTTCCCTCACCGGCGGTGTTGCCGACCGGCCAGAAGGCCCGCCGGTGCCCTCACCGGCGGCACATTGGATCGCCTCCTCGCGCGCCCGCGATCGTGCCTGGAACGGCCCACGGCGCCAACGCATTGGATCTTCAGTTATCGGGCCTGAGAACGCGTTTTTCGCTCCGAATCAAGGTGCCGCAAGCCGCTGATCGCCCCCGCCGCGCAAAGTTTAACGCGGCCCACGGGCGCGACACGAAATAAGGGTGTCGGCGCCGCCCCCGGCCCGGCGGTCCCGCCGTCACCCGAACAGGGCTTTGTGCGAATGAAGAACGTCCCCAGTTCAATCTGGTTCATCGCCGCCCTGGTCCCGCTGACGGCGTTCGCCTCATGGCACGCCGGGCAGCACGGGCACTCCGCCCAGGCGTCGCTGGTGCCGCACCGCAGCCGCCCGCCGATCCTTCCCGATGACACCTCCCGGGCGCTGGGGTGGATCCCGCCGCAGGAGGCCGCGCGGTGGGAATGCATCGTCATTCATCACAGCGCGACCGAGCTCGGCGGCGCCGGCCGGTTCGATCGTGCCCACCGCGATAAGGGCTGGGCCGAGCTTGGGTATCACTTCGTGATCGGCAACGGCACCGATACCGAGGATGGGGAGATCGAAGTCGGCCCGCGCTGGACCGAGCAGACCCACGGCGCCCATTGCTATACCAAGGATGAATATTACAACAACCACGGCATCGGGATCTGCCTGGTGGGCAACTTTGACCATCACCAGCCCAGCTATAAACAGATGCAGAGCCTGAGTCTGCTTACCCGCTACCTCTGCCGCCGTTACGACCTGCCCAGCGACTGCGTTTACGTCCACGGCGACATCACAGGCAAGACCCGCTGCCCCGGCGAACATTTCGACCTGGAGGCCATCCGGGCGGCGGTTCGAGGGGATGAGTGATCCGGGAACGGAGCCCCCGAGAACGACTGTCCGACCCCCCAATCGCGTGAATCACCTTGGTAGCAGGCACACTCCGTGTGCCGTGGCTCATCCGCGTCAATCCACCGACGGGGCGGACGGCACACGGAGTGTGCCTGCCACATCATGAACCTGCCTCTGTTCCAGGCGAGGCACACCACTCATTTCGGCGGCGCCTCGTTGCGGACCGCGATAAAGCCGAGTTCTTTCGGCTCCGTATAGTTGTTGATCGTGTCCGTGATCGACCACGACCCGAAGAGCGTGCTGTAGCTCCGAGCGCCCAGCGTATACCAGTTGAACTGATCACCGCCGCTACGATACCAGAGGTTCAGGTACTGGGTCATCAGGGACTCGATCTTCGGATCGTGCATGGCGGCCGCCTTCGAGGCGACGTTCAGCGACCCATAGGTATCAAAGCCTCCCTCATACGCCTCCAGCTTCAAGCCATATACCTTCGCCTTGGCGACGGCCGCCGGGAAGACGCCCTTGCTCTGATAGCCGGCAAGGCTTGACGTCAGGCCCGCAATAACCTGCGCCTCGGTCACATGAGAATCCCCGCTCGAGTCCGCGTACTGGCCAAGGTTCACGTAGGGGGCGATCGCCAGGCCATAGAGGTAGGTGCTCGGAGCGCCATAAATCGCCGAGAGGTATTTGAGCTCGTTATCAAACCGCCCCAGGTTCGCCGCCTGCCCGCCGAGGATCACCCGAACCCGCCCGTTGATCGGCGAACCCTGGTGCGCCGACACCCACGCCGCCCTGAACAGGTCGGAAATTTGCTTCACGCGCCGGGCGTAGCGCCGGTCGGCCCAGGTGCCAATGTTGGCGCCGCCGGTTGGCTGGCTCGTATCGACCTTCAGGTGGTCGTAATTGAGGTCGGTCAGTTTCCCCGCCCTGGCGGCCGCCACCACTTCCGCGCCGGCCTGGCTCAGGTTGAAACGGTACGCCTCGAACGAACTGTTCCAGACCTCGTTGCTGTATTCGACGTAGATCGGCAGGTCCGACGCGAGCGTCGTGCGGAGCAGGTTCGCCAGGTGGGTGACGTAATCGTCCGTCGCGTGAGCCGGGAGATTGACCCAGACTCCCTTGTGAAGCGTGTTGGCCAGGAGGATGACATCCTCCCACGGCACGCCTTTCTGCCAATAGCTGGCATCGGTGACGTGGCTCCGGTCCGACCAGTTGGCGAGGGTGCTGTTATTCGTCCGCGTGAAGTCCATGAACCGGGTGACATCCGGGCCGAGCGTCTTGAGCAGGTTCAGGTAGGCGCTCGTGTAGACCGGGGCGCTGGCGGCCGAATACCCCGGCTGCAGAAGGCGAATGTTCTTCACACCGCCGCCGGAGTGCGTGAACGTCAGCGCCAGGGTGTAAACGCCGCTCGGGACGGTCACGTCGTACGTCGTCAAACCTGTCGCCGCCGTGTAGCCGGTCTTGGTCACCTTGACCGCGGGCTGGCTGCCCAGGTTGACCACCGAGGGCGCTGAGCGCGGCCCGGGGGCGCTGGGGCTCCAGGCGACCGTCGTGGCGGCCGGCCCGGTGAAGGAGAGTTTGTAGACGCCGGCCGCGATCGCCACGCCATACTCGGAATTGTCGGCGGCCGAGAAGCTGAAATCCTGCGTCGGCCAGCCGTTGCCGTCCGTCGAGGACAGACCGCCCGAGGCGTTGTAAAAGCCCCGCGTCGCCTTCACCAGATCCACGAAGGGATGATCCTGCACGCGGTCATTCTGGAAGTTGAGATTGCCGCCCAGGGGGACATGGCCGCTCGTGGAGGCGGCCGCCACGGACCGGACAGGGCTCACCGGTCGAAAAGCGGACTGCGTGGGGACTGTCGCGGCCGAGGCTGACAGCAGCGCCCGCGACTCCAGCTCCTCAACGACGGGGGCGTGCGACAGGGTCGGCGCCGAACGTCCGGAACCACGCCGTGCAAACTGGATCATCATGGTAACTCCCGACCCGGTGCGGCCCGTTGCGATACTGACGGAAAGCGTCGTTGCGGGCGGCCAGTCTATCTGAAGCGGCGATGTTCAGACCAACCTGCTCAAGATTCTGCATGGCGCGGTCCGGACCGGTTGCGGCCGACCCACGCTCGCAATACCGTTACAGCCGCTAAAAGCCCTCTTAACCTCATCCTCCCGGCCTCACGGAGACGACGGCATGCCGACCCGACGCACCATCCGACCCATCCTGCTGCTCGCGGTGATAAGCCCTTTGCTGACGTTACTCATCTCGATCCGCCCCTTGAGGGCCGACGACAAAGCCCCGCCGACCGAAGCGCCAGCGCCCCTGGCCCGACTGGCGGGCGTTCACCGAATCCTCTTCATCGGCGACAGCATCACCTACGCCGGCGGCTACGTTGACGACATCGACGCATGGCTCGTCACGCACCTCCCCGATCGCCGTTTCGAACTGCTCGACCTGGGCCTGTCGAGCGAAACGGCCAGCGGGCTGTCGGAGAAGGAGCATCCTTACCCGCGCCCGGACGTGCACGAACGGCTCGACCGCGCGCTGCGAACTTTGGCGGCCGAAAACTGGAAGCCCGACCTCGTCTTCGCCTGCTACGGGATGAACGACGGGATCTACCACCCCTTCGCGGAAGACCGCTTCGCCCGATACCAGGACGGCATGCGCCGCCTTGTCGAGCGCGTGAAGGCGGACGGCGTCCCCGTCGTCATTTTGACCCCGCCGCCATACGACGCCCGGCCCGCCCAGGCTCACCACAAGGCCTTGCCCGATGGAGCGGGCGAGTATGGCTACTCTAGACCGTACGAAAAATACGACGACGTGCTGGCACGGTACGGCCAGTGGCTTCTTGAACAGCGGGTGGCTTCGGGCTGGCAGGTGATCGACCTTCACGGCCCGATGGCCGCGTACCTGACCGAGCATGAGAAGTCGGACCCCACTTTCGCCCTGGCGGCCGACGGCGTCCACCCGGGCGACGCGGGTCACTGGGTCATGGCCGAACAAGTCCTGAAATACCTCGGCTTCACGGTGGCGCCGGACCTGAAAGGGGAGCCGCCGGTCGATGAGCTCGGCGGCAAGGAGAAGCTCGCGCTGATCGCGCAGCGTCGCAAGATCCTCTGCGACGCGTGGCTCACGCGCATCGGCCACAAGCGGCCGGGGCTCAAGCCGGGCCTGCCGCTCAACGAAGCGACTCAGAAGGCCGAAGAGCTTGAGGAGCAGATCCATCCGCTGATTAAGCCGGGGGATGACGGGCACCCCAAGCCTTGAAGGGATCAAGGGGCCGATCGCGCGGGGGTGGCCGCGTCGGATAGACGCGGCGGCCGCGTCGATCGGGGCGGCCCGGCCGCGGTAACAGAAAATCGCGATCGCGCACCGTATACTCCGGCCATGCCACCCGCCTTCGACTTCGTGCAGATGCTCTACTGGTTGTCGCTGTCCACCTGGTTCGGCGGCGTGCTCTTCATCGCGATCGCCGCACAGGTGATCTTCCGGACCGTTCGGGAGAACAACCCTCTCCTGCCGACTGTGCTAAGCGTCAACCTGGAAGGGCAGCACGGCACGCTGCTCGCCGGGTCGATCGTGGCCGACCTGCTGAAGGTGCTCGGGAAAATTGAGTTGATCTGTGGCGGAGGGCTGCTGCTCGCGCTGATCGCCCAGTGGGTCATCATCGACCCGTCACGATTCTGGCTTCTGCACCTGAGTCGGTCGGCCCTGTTTGTCGGCGCGGTCGCGATCCTATTTTACGATCGGCAGATCATCGAGCCGCAGGTCTGGAAGTATCGGCAGGAATATATCGATCACGCCGACGAGCCCGATCTTGCCAACCCCGCCAAGGAGAAGTTTGACCGCTATCACCGAGAAAGCGTCACCTTGCTGACCCTGATGCTTGGCCTGCTTCTGGGGATGGTCTTATTGAGCGCAGGGCTGGCGCCGACCCATACGATCACCATCCATTGAGTCATCCACTAGACAGGCTTTTCCGGTCACGAATCCCTCGCACGCATGCCCAGAGCACCCTCCAAGAAACTGGCCCAGCGACAGTCGCGGGTGGCGGCCGTCCTGCCGATCCTGAAACAGACGTACCCGCAGGCGAAGTGCCGGCTCGATTACGCGTCGCCGCTGCAATTGCTGATCGCGACGATCCTCTCGGCCCAATGTACGGACGACCGGGTGAACCTCGTGACGAAGGTGCTCTTCAAGAAGTACCGGACGGCCAAGGCGTTCGCCGATGCTCCGCCCGATGAGTTGGAACGGGATATCCAGTCCACCGGCTTCTTTCGCAACAAGGCCAAGAGCATTCGGGCGATGGCGGCCGCCCTGGTAGAGCAGTATGGCGGGGAGGTCCCGCGGACGATGGAGGAGTTGACGGCGCTCGCGGGCGTCGGCCGCAAGACGGCGAACGTGGTGCTGGGGAATGCCTTCGGGATCAATGTCGGGGTAACGGTCGATACGCACGTAACGCGCGTCGCCAACCGGCTGGGCCTAACGGACCACGTCTCCGACGCGGTGAAGATCGAGCACGACCTCATCCCGCTCGTCCCGCGGCAAGATTGGGCGCTCTGGTCACACCTTCTGATCCACCACGGCCGCGCCGATTGCACCGCGCGGAAGCCCGCCTGCGAATCCTGCCCACTGTTGCCGTCCTGCCCCGCAGGCCCCAAGCTGATCAGCGCAAAAAAGACTCGCGGCCTCAAAACGGGGAGCCTCCCCGTTTCGGACGCCGAATAAAGGGGAGGCTCCCCGTTTTATCTGGCGGCGAGCGCGTGGCCGACGACCTGCTGGGCTTCTGTTACGATCTCGGCGAGATGGGCAGCGCCCCTAAAGCTCTCGGCGTAGACCTTGTAAATGTTCTCCGTGCCTGACGGGCGGGCGGCGAACCAGCCGCTTGCGGTTTCGACCTTCAGGCCGCCGATCAGGGCGTTATTGCCGGGGGCGCGGGTCAACTTCGCGGTGATCGGCTCACCCGCCAACTCGGTCGCCGTCACGGCTTCCGGGGTCAACTTCTTAAACGCGGCCTTCTGCTCCGGCGTCGCCGGCGCGTCGATCCGTGTGTAAGCCGGTGCGCCAAACTCGGCCGCCAGCGCCGCGTAGTGCTGGCCGGGGTCCTTGCCGGTGCGGGCGGTGATCTCGCCCGCCAGCAGATTCATGATGATGCCGTCTTTGTCGGTTGACCAGACCGTCCCGTCGCGGCGGAGGAAGCTGGCACCCGCGCTCTCCTCCCCGCCGAAGCAGCAGGTCCCGTCGAAAAGGCCCGGCGCGAACCACTTAAACCCGACCGGCACCTCCATCAGCACCCGCCCCAGCCGGTTTACCACGCGGTCGATCATGCCGCTGCTGACGAGCGTCTTGCCCACCGCCGCCGTCCCCGGCCAGTGCGGCCGATGCGACAGGAGATACTCGATCGCCACCGCCAGGTAATGGTTCGGATTCATTAACCCGGCCGACGGGGTCACGATGCCATGCCGGTCCGAATCCGGGTCGTTGCCGAACGCAACCTGGAACTGATCCTTCAGCTTCACCAGCCCGGCCATGGCAAAAGGGCTTGAGCAGTCCATGCGGATCTTGCCGTCATGATCCACCGTCATGAACGCGAACGTCGGGTCAACCTTGGGGTTGACGATCGTGATATCCAGCTTGTGCAGTTCGGCGATCGGCCCCCAGTAGCCGACCGACGCGCCGCCCAACGGATCGGCGCCCATCTTCACCCCGGCCGATCGGATCGCGTCAAGGTCAACGACGTTTGGCAGGTCTTTGACGAACGGGATGACGAAGTCGTCCGCCCGGGTCGTCGCGGCACGCAGGGCGGCTTCGTACGGCATCTTCTTTACGGCGGTGTTGCCCACTTTAAGCAGGGCGTTGGCCCGGTCCTGCACCCAGCCGGTAATGTCGGTATCGGCCGGCCCACCATTGGGCGGGTTGTACTTGAAGCCGCCGTCGGAAGGGGGGTTGTGCGACGGCGTGATGATGATCCCGTCGGCAAGGTGCTCGGTTCGGTTATGGTTGTAGCGGAGGATCGACCAGGAGATGACGGGCGTCGGCGTGAAGCCGCCCTCCTTTTGCACGATGGTCGTCACGCCGTTGGCGGCCAGCACCTCCAGCGCCGAGCGCTGCGCCGCGGCCGACAGGGCGTGCGTATCCATGCCCATGTAAAGCGGCCCATCAATCCCCTTGCCGGCGCGGTACTCGCAGATCGCCTGGGTGATGGCGAGGATGTGGGATTCGGTGAAGGTCGAGTCGGTGCTCGTCCCGCGATGCCCGCTTGTGCCAAAGCTGACAAGCTGCCGCGCGTCGGCCGCATCGGGCCGATTCGCGTAGTAGGCGCGCTCGAGGGCCGCCACGTCGATCAGGATGTTCTTCGGCGCGGGAAGTCCGGCCAGGGGGTTCGTCGCCATGGGCGGTATCATCGAAACCCGGCCCGGCTGCGCCAAGCCATTAATCAATTCGGGAGACGGGCTCGATCCGCCGACTGTCTGGGAACGCCGACGTCCCCGTCGGCTTTCGCCGTAAGCTGACGAGGACATCGGCGTTCCGAGGTTCAGGTCTCCAGGCTTGCCACCAGCGACGACCGCGCGACGAACACAAAGCCCCGCCGGCACACCGGCACACAAACCGGGGGGGACACACTCCCGCCAGCTCGATGCACCTCGTACACTCGATTAGATGCCCGACCTCCGCCAACCGACCGCCGCTGATCTCAGTTCGCTGCTCGATTCGCCCGCCGAGATTTATGACGCGCTCCGAACCCGCGCGCCGGACCCTCCGGCGCCCTGCCGCTCGACGATCAGATGCTCCGGAACTGGGCCAGCGGCGACCTCTTTGGCCTCAGCCAGAACGCCGGGATGGGCTGGGCGCCGGCGCACCTGAATCGCAAAGAGTTCCTGATCCTCTCCACGGCGGGCGGGCTGCGGGCCGACGATGGGTCGCCAATCGCGCTCGGCTATCACACGGGGCACTGGGAGGTTGGCCTCCTGGTTCGGGCGGCCGCCGAAGAATTGAAGCGGCTGGGGATGATCCCCTTTGCCGCCGCCGTGACCGACCCTTGCGACGGCCGCACCCAGGGGACCAAGGGGATGATGGACAGCCTGCCCTTCCGCAACGACGCCGCGATGGTGCTGCGCCGGCTGATCCGGTCGCTCCCCCGTCGGCGGGGCGTGCTGGGGATTGCGACCTGCGACAAAGGGCTGCCGGCAATGATGATGGCACTCGCCGGCGTGCGCGACCTGCCGTGCGTCATTGTCCCCGGCGGCGTCACGCTGCCATCGGAGCGCGGGGAGGATGCGGGGAAGGTGCAGACGATCGGGGCGCGGTACGCACACGGCACGCTCAGCCTGGAGGAGGCGGCCGAGCTGGGGTGCCGGGCCTGCGCCAGCCCCGGCGGCGGCTGCCAGTTCCTGGGGACGGCCGCCACCGCGCAGGTGGTATCCGAGGCGATGGGCCTTTCCTTGCAGCATTCGGCTCTGGCCCCGTCCGGGCAGCCCATCTGGCTCGACATGGCCGTCCGTTCGGCCCGCGCGCTGGCCTTCCAGGAGCGCGCGGGGATGACCGTCGCCCACGTGCTGACCGACGACGCGATCCACAATGCGATGGTCGTTCACGCGGCATTCGGCGGCTCGACCAACCTTCTGCTCCACGTCCCCGCGATCGCCCATGCCTCCGGCCTTCGGCGCCCCGTAGTTGACGACTGGGCCGGGGTGAACCGCGCCACGCCGCGGCTGGTTGACGCGCTGCCGAACGGGCCGGTCGGCCATGTAACCGTGCGGGTCTTTCTGGCGGGGGGCGTTCCCGAGGTGATGCTCCACCTTCGGGGCCTGGGCCTCTTGCGGGAGAACGCTCTGACGGCCGCCGGGGAGCCACTGGGGAGGGCGCTCGATCGGTGGAAGGGATCCGAGCGGCGCGCCCGTGTGCGCGAGGCGCTTTACACCCACGACGGCGTCTCGCCCGACGACGTGATCATGTCCCCCGCGCACGCGGCCGAGCGCGGGCTGACCAGCACCGTTACCTTCCCGCAGGGGAACCTCGCGCCGCAAGGGGCCGTGATCAAGAGCACCGCGATCGACGCGAGCGTGGTTGACGCCGATGGCATCTACCGCAAGACCGGCCCGGCCCGGGTCTTCACGACCGAGCGCGCGGTCATTGCGGCGATCAAGGAGGGCGGCATCCGGGCGGGCGACGTTGTCGCGCTGATCTGTCGCGGCCCGATGGGGGCGGGGATGGAAGAGATCTACCAGGTGACCAGCGCCCTGCGGCATCTCCCCTTCGGCAAGCACGTCGCGGTGATCACGGATGCGCGGTTCAGCGGCGTCAGCACGGGCGCCTGCATCGGTCACATCGCGCCGGAGGCGCTGGCGGGCGGCCCGATCGGCAAGCTGCTCGACGGCGACCTGATCCGAATCGCCGTCGATCGCAACCGCCTGGAAGGGACGCTTGACCTGGTCGGCCACGGCCCCGACCTCCACAGCGTCGAATGGGGCACGAAGATCCTCGCGGCCCGTTCCCCGCGGCCGGACCTCGCAGCCGACCCCGACCTCCCGGCCGACACACGCCTCTGGGCCGCCTTACAAAACGCGAGCGGCGGGACGTGGGGCGGGTGCGTCTACGACGCCGACGAGATCAGCCGCCGGCTGGCGGGGGCCGTCACGTAGGGCGGGGTGTACCCTGCCACCGCATCGTGCGGCGCGGTGAGCCACGCTATACGCTTTTTCCGGCGACGCCGCACGATAGCAGGAGCGTCGCGAGCCCCCGATCTACGTGCGCAGGTATACTGCGATCAACGGGACCGTGCGAACAGGAGTGACCATGGCCGGCCCTTTTCCAGGAATGGACCCGTGGATGGAACAGCAGTGGGGTGACGCCCATCACACGCTGATCACGTTCGCACGGGAACAGATTCGCCCGCTGTTGCCGCCAGACTTGCGAGCCCGGGTTGAAGAGCGCGTGTTCGTCGAAGCGCTTAGCGGGCCTGAACGAAGCATGTACCCCGACCTGCGAGTGGTCGAACGGACGCGGGTCGCGACGCCGCGAATGGGGAGCGCTGGTTCCGCGGCCGCCGGGGCATCGTCGCCGGTGATCGTTGACCTGACGGATGAACCGATGACCCAGGGGTATATTCAGATCGTCGATGCCCGATCCGGGAACCGAGTTGTGACGGTGATCGAGGTATTGAGCCCCGCGAATAAGAAGGCCGGACAGGGCCAGTCGATGTTCCTCCAGAAGCAGGAGGAGTGCCGGAGCGCGGGCATCAGCCGGGTGGAGATCGACCTGCTCCGAGGCGGCCGCCGCGTGCTTTCGGTCCCTGAAGATCGCGTTCCGGTCTCGTGTCGGACGCCGTATCGCATCTGCGTCCGCCGAGGCTGGCGGCCGAACGAGGCGGAGCTCTATCCGGCCCCTCTGCAAGAGCCGCTGCCGATCATCTCAATCCCGCTCCGCGAACAGGACGAAGACGTGCCGCTGGCTCTGCAGCCGTTGATTGATCAGGCATATCTCAGCGGGGAGTACGACGACACTGACTACCGCTCCGGCCCCGTTCCGCCGCTGGATCCCGCGGACGCCGAGTGGGCGGAGACGATCCTGCGGGAAAACAGACCGAGATAGCTCACGGCCTGACGCGAACGTTCAGGGTGATGTTCAGAAGGTGTGGCCTTCATTCAGAAGCGCCGCACGCGCGGCGACCCGAGTGGGATGATTCAGTCCAAGCGTCTGGACGGTGGCACGGCCTACGGCGGTCCTCCCAACGACGACAGCCCCAGAAAGCTCGAAGTGCTCGCCCCAGACCTGTGAGCGCGGATTGAAGAGAAATACGTCAGTGCCTTAGGTCAGATCGTGGCCGGCGAGGTTTGGCCCCTTGTACCGGTTGCAATGCATGCAGTAGTAGGCCAGGTTTTCGAGCGAAGACCTTCCTCCGTGCTGCTCCGCCCTGACGCAATCAATCCAGAAAGGCTCGTCGAACCAGGCGTCGGAGACTCGGCAATATTCACAACGCCCCTTCGCCCGCACGCGCGTCTGCTCTCTTACGGCCCTCTCAACCACCTTGCCTCCAAGATCAACGTGAGGAGGGCTGGGGCTTGAGCGAGGACCTCGCGCCTGTCTAGTGGTCCATTCCAGTCAATAGTGCGGGTTGCGCATGGATGCCATCGGACGTGCCGCCGCAGCCGGAAATCAGACGGAAATCAGACGTCGAAATACTTCGCCTGCGGATGGTGAGCCACCAATGCGTCAGTGGACTGCTCGGGGACGAGCATGCTCCCCTCGGTCAGGGCGACACCGATCTCTTCCGGGTGGAGCAGTTGCACGACCTTTCGGCGCTCTTCCAGGTCTGGGCAGGCGGGGTAGCCGAAGCTGTAGCGGCTGCCGCGGTACTTCTGTTGGAAGATCTTGCGGATGCTCGGGTCGTCGTCGGAGCTGAAGCCCATCTCGGCGCGCATCCGCTTGTGCCAGAGCTCCGCCAGCGCCTCGGCCGCTTCGACGCCGAAGCCGTGGAGGTAGAGGTAGTCCTGGTACTGGTCGTTCTTGCGCAAGGCTTCAGCCAGCTCGGTCGCCCGGTCGCCGACGGTGACCAGCTGAAGGCCGAGCACGTCGTATTGGCCCGACGTCTTCGAGCGGAAGAAGTCCGCGATGCAGAGCCGCCGGCGGCCTTCCTGGCGGGGGAAGTTGAACCGCAACCATTCCCTCGGGGCGGCCGCCGGCTCGCAGCGGCCGATGCCGCCGGGCTGACAGCAGTTCAGGAACTCCTCGACGTGATAGACGACCAGGTCATTCCCGTCCCCCTGCACGGGGAAGTACCCGTAGACGACCTTCGGCTCCAGGACCATCTCACGCGACGCGCGGTCCTGAAGCTCTTTGAAGACCGGGCGGGCCTTTTCGTCCAGGAACCGTTCATACTCGACTTCGCTCATCTTCCCGCGGCTCAGGCCCCACTGGCCCTTGAACAGCGCGTCTTCATTGATGAACGGGAAGATATTGCGAACCGGGATATCGCGGACAACGCGATGGCCCCAGAACGGCGGGAGCGGCACAGGGTTGTCGCGGGCGATCTCGGGGACATCGGAGGCGACGCCGCGGATGGTCGCGCCATACTTCGCCTGGCTCTCGGCCCGCTGCCGCTTGCGCCGCTCGGCGCGGTCCTTCTGATCCGAGCGGACCTTGTCCACCTGCCCCGTGGCGATGGCGTCCATCATGTGGAGCCCCTCGAAGGCGTCCTTGCAGTAAAGCAGGGGGCCCTGATACAGGCTCGCCAGGTCATCCTCGGCATAGTCGCGGGTCAGGGCGGCGCCGCCGAGCAGCACCGGGACGTTCACGCCACGGTTGTTCAGCTCCTCCAGGTTCTCCTTCATCACCGCGACCGACTTCACCAGCAGGCCGCTCATCCCGACCGCGTCGGCCTTGTTCTCGTGGTAGGCCTTCACGATGTCGTGGATCGGCTGCTTGATCCCCAGGTTGTAGACGGTGTAACCGTTGTTGGTCAGGATGATGTCAACCAGGTTCTTGCCGATGTCGTGCACGTCGCCTTTGACGGTGGCCAGGACGATCTTCCCCTTGCTCGTGCCTTCCACTCGCTCCATGAATGGCTCAAGGTAGGCGACGGCCGCCTTCATCGTCTCGGCGCTCTGGAGCACGAACGGGAGCTGCATCTGCCCGCTGCCGAACAGTTCGCCGACGACCTTCATCCCTTCAAGCAGGATGTTGTTGATGATCTGCAGCGGGGGGTAGGTCTGGCGCGCCTCGTCGAGCCGCTCGATCAGCTTGCGCTTTTCGCCGTCGATGATGTGCTTCTTGAGCTTCTCTTCGACCGACAGTCCGGCCCACGGGTCGATGCTCGCATCGACGATCGCGGCCCCGGCGTCGGGGAAGAGGTTGACGAAGTGCGTCAGCGGGTCAAAGCCTTCGCGCCGGCGGTCATAGATCAGGTCGAGCGCGGCGGCCCACTGTTCGGCCGGAATGCGGTTCTGGGGAAGGATCTTGCTGGCGTGGACGATCGCCCCCGTTAGCCCCGCCTCGCGCAGTTCGTGGAGGAAGGCGCTGTTGAGGACCACCCGCGCCGCCGGCTTCAGCCCGAAGCTGACGTTGCTTAGGCCGACAACGGTGTGGCACTTCGGCAAGTCGCGGCTGATGAGCCGCGTGCCTTCGATCGTCTCCAGCGCGTTGCGACGATCCTCCTCAATGCCGGTGCTGATCGGCAGCACGAGCGGGTCGAACATCAGGTCTTCGTCGCGCAGCCCGTGCCGGTTGACGGCGATGTCGCGGATGCGTTGGGCGATGTCCACCTTGCGCTGGCGCGTGCGGGCCATGGCGTTGAGCTTGTCTTCGTCGATCGTCCCCGCGACGACGGCGGCGCCGTACTTCTTCGCCAGCTCGCAGATGCTGCCGAGCTTCTCCTCGCCCTCTTCCAGGTTCATCGAGTTCAGCACGCACCGGCCCCCGGCGAGCCGCAGGCCCGCTTCCATGACCTTGGGGTCGGTGCTGTCGAGCATGAGCGGGGCGGGGATCGCGTTGACGTACCGCCGCACCACCTCGTGCATGTCCTGGACGCCGTTGCGGCCGACGAAGTCCACGCAGACGTCGAGCATATGGCTGCCCTTCATCTCGTCGCGGGCGACGCCGACCAATCCGTCCCAGTCCTGGGCCTGAAGCAGCTCGCGAAACTTCTTGGAGCCGTTGGTGTTTGTCCGCTCGGCGACAATGAGATAGCTATTGTCCTGACGGATGTCCTCGGCGCTCATCAGGCTAGAGATCGTCGCGTGGTACAAGACATTCCGCGGCCGCGGGTGGACGAGCCGCCGGCCGCCGACCGGCATCCCAACCCGATCGACCACCTGCTTGAGGTGCGTCGCCAGCGTGCCGCAGCATCCGCCGACGACGTTCACGCCGAAGTCCTTGACGAACCGCTCGATCCCTTTGCCGAAGTCTTCCGGGCCCATGGGGAAGTGCGTCTTCCCCTCGACCATGATGGGCATGCCGGCATTGGGCAGCGCGCTGACGAAGCCGGGGAAGTTCTCGGCGATGTGGCGAACGGTCTGCGAGAGTTCGGTCGGGCCAAAGGCGCAGTTCACGCCGAGCACGTCGATGCTCTTGTAGGCGCTCATGGCGGCGACGAAGGCCGTGACGTCCGAGCCGGTCAGCATCTGGTTGCCGTTATCCTGGTCGAAGCTGGCCTGGACCATGATCGGCAGGCGGACCTTTTTCTCGGCGAAAACGCGCTCCGCGGCGACCAGCATGGCCTTGATGATCAGCAGGTCCTGCTGGGTTTCGAAGAGCAGGACATCGGCCCCGCCGTCCACCAGCCCGCGGAACTGCTCGTAATAGCTGTCTTCGGCCGTTTGCCAGTCGGTAAACCCCAGGGTCAGCAGCTTGGTGCCGCCGCCGGCGGCGCCGATGACATAGCGCGGGCGGTCCGCCGTTTCATACTTGTCGCAGGCGGCGCGGGCGATGCGGGCGGCCGCCACGTTGTTCTCGTACGTTCGCTCGGCCATGTCGGCTTCGGCGAGCACGATCTTGTTGGCGCCAAAGGAGTTGGTTTCGACCGCGTCGCAGCCGACGGCAAGGAACCCCTCATGGATCTCCTGAATGACCTCCGGCCGGGTGAAGTTGAGGACTTCGGAGATGTTCTCCTGGCCCATCCAGTCGCGCTGGAGGTCGAAGGTACGGGTTTGCAGGTCGGAGCCCATCGCGCCGTCGAGCACGACGACGCGTTCACGGATCAATTCCAGAAAGGGCTTACGGGCTTGGGGCACGGGACGCCTCGCTTGAGAATTACACGCTTCGGACAGTTATCAGATCGGCAACGCTGGCGCTCGCCGTCTCACGGGCGATCCGTCGCCGCACGGAACGCCTCGTGCGGACGCGGCCGATGGCCTGCCAGCAAAGGCTCAACCCCGGTCGGGGAGCGCCTTCCGCGCAACGCCACACAAATGCAGCATCACCATCCGTAACAAGAGTGGGGGAGCTGCGCTTTAGCGGTTAAGGCCGCAAGCTGCTGGCGGGAACGGGCTCGGCGGGGGGCGAACAGACCGCCCCAACCCAGCGCTCCCACACATCAAATCGCCTTGCCCGGCACGTGTCGGCGACAGCGGTCGGGCACTTATCCACACCATTCATAGTAGGTGGGGTGTCGGGTGTCAAACGGCGATTGAGCCAACCGGAAGGGCGTGGCCGTCGATTTCGGCAAGCCGCCTGTACGGCGCGAAAACGGCTCGGGCACTCCCTGGGAACGCCGACGTCCCCGTCGGCCTCTCGGGTCGAGCCGACCAGGACGTCGGCGTTCCTACGGTTCCGCGTCCAGGAATGGCAACAAAATTGGCTACACCCCAACCGAAGCCCCGCTTGCTCCGCAGGAAGGGCGGCCGGAGTGCCCTGAGGGCCTGTCCGCCCATCGCCACGTTAAATTCGCTTGACTACCGCTCGCACCGCGTCCGCTGGTCGCTAGAATCGCGCCGATGCATCCGACGTCTTATCCCCTCCAGCTTCACTCCCTTGCCGCCATGACCGCCCTGGACCTGCCCCGGTCCGGTAACGGGACGGTGGACGTCATCCTGTACGTCCTGGCGGCCGGGCTTCTCCTGTTCGTGGGCTACTGGGCCGGGCGGATCCTGAGCTCGCTCTCCTCGGCCAAGGTGATCCGCCAGAAAGAGCAGGAGCTCTTCACGACCCAGCGTGGCTTCAAAAACCTCTACGATCAGGAACTCACGGCTTTGAAGGCCGAAAACGCCCGGCTCGAAGAGCAGGCCAAGACGCTGACGGCCCGCGTCGAGGATTACCGGCGCAAGGCCGCCGGCTACGGCGGGTTGTTCAACTCAGGCGGGAAGCGTGCGGATGCCATGTACGCGCTGCTGCTGGAGAACGAGTCGCTCGAAGAGGCCCTCTTCTCGCAGAACGAGAAGCTCAAGCAGGAGCGGACAGATTCCCTGAAGGAACAGATGCGCTCGACCGGCTACCGCCGTGTCCTGATGAGCCAGCTCCTGAACGACCAGCGGATTAAGGAATATGTCGCCGAGATCATCAACGACGAGAAACGGCTCCCCGGCGGCAACGAGGGGCGAGAGGCGAAGTCGCTCCCGAACCCGGAGCACGCCGAACAGGCCTCATCCTGACGGAGCGTTGCCGACGTGCGACGTTGCCGATGCGCGGCGCAGCGGATCGCCCTAGTGAAAGGGTCGTTTTCCGCTTGATATCGAGACACAACGGCTTTCACCGAAACTGACAAAACGGCGGCCGCTCGTCCTAGTGAAATTCGTCACGATCCGTTATACCATCCCGACCCTATGCTCAAGATCAACGTCGATGGCCGGTCGATTGACGCCAAGCAGGGCCAGATGGTCCTGCAGGCCTGCAATGAAGCCGGGATCGCCCTCCCGCAGTATTGCTACCATCCCGGGCTATCGATCCCCGCCTCCTGCCGCATCTGCCTGGTTGAGGTGGAGGGGCTCCCCAAGCTCGTCCCCTCCTGCCAGACGCCGGTTCGTGACGGCATGATCGTTTATTCGAAGAGCACCAAGTCGGTCGCCAATCAGAAGCAGGTCATGGAGTACCTGCTGATCAACCATCCGCTCGATTGCCCGGTGTGCGATCAGGCGGGCGAATGCTACCTCCAGGATTACTCGTACCAGTTCGGCCGCAGCCAGTCGCGGTTTGAAGAAGACAAGATCAAGAACCCGAAAAAGGACGTCGGCGACAACATCTATCTCTACAGCGACCGGTGCATCATGTGCACGCGGTGCGTGCGGTTCACGCGCGAGGTAAGCGGGACGTCCGAGCTGTACGTTGACGGCCGCGGGCACAAGGAAGAGATCGACATCTTCCCGGGCAAGCCGGTCAACAACAAGCTCGCCGGGAACGTGGTGGATCTCTGCCCGGTCGGGGCGCTGCTGGACAAGGAGTTCCTGTTCAAGCAGCGGGTCTGGCTGCTCAAGAGCGTCCCGTCGATCAGCCCGGCCGACAGCGGCGGGGAGAACATTTTCCTCGAGCACAACGAAGGGGTCGTCTACCGGATCAAGCCGCGGTACAACGCCGACGTCAACACTTGGTGGATCAGCGACGACACGCGTTACGCGTACAAAGCCATCCACGACGAGAAGCGGCTTCACGGCGCCCGCAAGCTCCAGTACGGCACGCAGGTGGAGACGGGGTATCAGAACGCGGTCAGCGAGGCGCAGACCGGCCTCAAAGCGGTCGTCGAAAAGAACGGGCAGGGGAGCCTGTTCGCCTTGCTCTCGCCGATGATGGCCTGCGAGGAGGCCTGGCTCCTTGGGAAGGCGATCCGCGCCATCGACCCGCAGGCCGTCCTGATCGTCGGCCCGGTGCCAACCGCGGGGTCGAATGAAGTCTTCCGCAACGCGACCACCGGCAAACAGACGTTCGAAATTCAAGCCGAGAAGGTCCCTAACGCGCGGGGCATCCGGCGGGTGCTCGAGCTGCTCGGCGGGCCGACCGCGACGTTCGATCAGCTCGCCGAACCGGGCGAACAGGTCCGCAGTCTGAAGGGGGGCTGGATCGTAGGGAACTACCTGTCGAGCTGGCTCCCCTCCACCGTCCCGGCGACGCTCAAGACGGGGTTCCGCGTCGTGCAGGATATCCTCCCGTCGAGCCTCAGCGAGGCGGCCGATATCGTGCTCCCGTCGGCGGCGTGGGCCGAAACCGAAGGATGCTGGGAGAACTATGCCGGCCGCATCCAGGCGTTCTTGTCCGCCGTGGCCCCGCCGGACGGGGCGCGTCGGGCCGGCGATGTCTACCTTAAGCTCCTGGGCCGAACCGGGCTGTACAATGCCGCGGCGATCCGACAGGAGATGGGCGAGGCATTTGCTTCGGTGTCCATCCCAACGGCGGCGGCGGCCGAGCCTGCATTCGAGTTTGTCGAACTTTAACTGATTTTCCGCTCGGGGCCCGCTTTTCAGAAGCCCTCGACCCGTATGAGAATCCTGATCGCCTCCTCGGTGCGGAGCACCGGGTGGCATGATTCGGCCGCGGTCGCCGCGAGGGCGGCGGGGAAAGCGCCGGATCAACAGATCCTGCTGGCGGCCGGCGAGACCGGTCGCGAGTCGGCGAAGCCGGCTTCCGATGCCGACGGGTGCCCACGGATGGGCGGCCGGGGCGAAAGCGGAGCCAGCCCGCCCGAACCGGGGTGTGGCATGAACGCACGGCTTAACGTACGGCGGTTCGTTCTCAAGGGGCGACAGAACAAACTGGTGCGATGGGGTGCGCCCACCGCAATCGTTCCGCTGTTGACCTGGACCGTCCTCACGGCGTGTCAGAATCAACCGAATGTGAACGCCCGATCCGGGGCGGGCACCTTGACGGCGCAAACCGTCACCTCGCGGCCGGCCGACCCGGCCGCGGATTCGCGGCTACCGACCACCAGCCCGGCTAGCCCGGCCGTGGTTGACCCGCCGACACAGGTCGTCTGCGAAGACGCAGCGCACGGCTATCGGATCGTCGGCCCGGTTGGCTGGGCACAGAAAGCCAGCGCCGATTACACGCTGATGCTGGTCCCCTGCACCGCCTCGGCGCCGACAACCCGAGACGCCCTTGGGACGACAAGCGGGCGTTCGACCGAGCCGAGCCCGTCGGCCGCGGCCGATGCCTGCTCGCCCAAGCTGACGGTGGACGTGCCGGCGCTGCCGCCCCACATCCCGGGGTTTATCCCGCTGGGATCGGTGGTCAGCGGCTACCTGGACGACCAGAAGAAACGATTTACGACGCTGAACGTGGTCGAGAACATCGATCAGGCGTTGCCGAAGTCCAAGGCCCGGCGCGTGATCTTGAGCGGCGTGCTGGCCGACGGGTCGGGCAACGGCACCCGCATCTGTAAGGTGGTGACGGTGCTGGCCGTGCATGGCGACCGCGTCTACCTCTTTAGCGCCGAGTCGGGCGAAGAGCGGTTCGCGGCCGCCCGGGCCGCTTTTGATGCGGCCTTCGGGTCGCTGCAATGGGTGGCGGCGGCGAAATGAGCCTGCCGAGGCATTCGGCAAAGGGCCGCGAGCTCTCGGCGGCCCTGTTGACATAACCGGCGTCAATGCCGAGCGAGAGCGGGCGGGCGTGCGAGCCCCCGCGGATCAGGGTAAAGCGAGTCGAGACATATGGATCCTCTTCAAGCGCTGCACTGGGTTCAAACGAACATCCCGCCGTGGGTCTACATCACGCTGGTGGTTCACTTCACGATCCTCGGGACCGTCGCCTACTTGATCCTGCTCGAACGCAAGACCGCAAGCTGGGTGCAGGACCGCATCGGGCCGAACCGGGTCGGGTTCGACTTCGGGCTGCCGATCCTCGCGAAGCTCAAGGGGATGTTCGGGCTCGGCCAGCCGCTGGCGGATGGGCTGAAATTCATCGTCAAGGAGGATTACCGCCCCAAGCACGTCGATAAGATCCTCTTCACGATCGCGCCGGGGATCATGATCATCGTGATCATCATTTCCGTCGCGACGCTTCCGTGGGGCGGGGTCGTCCAATCGACCCGGCGAGTGGTCGTAAAATCCGCGCCGACCCCGGCGGGCCTGGTTGTCGGGACGGACGATCTCGCCCAGGCCGCTCGAGCGGGCGTTCCCTGGTGGGCGACGGTCCAGAACATCGACGAAAAGCAGATGCCGCTGGAAGGCGTCGTCAACAAGGAGGGGGAGGTCGTTCGTGCCCCGTCCGGCACGCTGCCGCAGTATCACGTCGTGGCGGATGTGAGCTACCGCTGGTCGTTCCAGATCGCGAACCTGAACATCGGCGTGCTCTATATCCTGGCGATCCTGTCCCTCGCCGTGTACGGCGTCGTCATCGGCGGGTGGGCGAGCAACAACAAGTATTCGTTCCTTGGCGCGCTGCGGGCCACCGCGAACATGATCAGCTATGAAATCCCGCTGGGGCTGTCGGTGCTCTGCATCGTCCTGATGTTCGGCACGCTGGACCTGGGGGAGATCATCTCCCGCCAGGCGGGGTACTGGGGCTTCATCCCCGCATGGAACATCTTCTGCCAGCCGCTCGCGTTCCTCATGTTCCTGATCTGCATCCATGCCGAAGCCAACCGCGCCCCCTTCGATCTGGCCGAGGCCGAACAGGAGCTGGTCGGCGGCTACCACACCGAATACAGCGCGATGCGATTCGCCCTCTTCTTCCTCTCTGAATATGCCGGGATGATCACCACCAGCGCCGTCTGCGTCGCGCTCTTCTTCGGCGGCTGGAGCTTCCCGGGGGTGGATACGGTCGTCACCTTCGCCCTGAATCACGCCCCGTTCCTGCCGCACGACGCGTTCGTGGACCCCACCAACCCGGCCGTCACCAGCAGCATCCTCCTCTGTCTGGTCCGATCCGGGATCTTCTTCGGTAAGACGCTTGTCATCGTCTTCATCTTCATGTGGACGCGCTGGAGCCTGCCCCGGTTCCGGTTCGACCAGCTCATGATGCTCGCCTGGCGGGCGCTGATCCCGATGTCACTCACGCTGCTTCTGATGACGGCCACGATCATTTACTACACGCGCGACCAGGAGTGGAACGGGGGCCAGATGGATGGCCACACCGCCTTGATCATGCTGCTGGCGAACATCGTGACCCTGGTGCTCATGCTACTGGTGAGCACGATCCTGCCGGCCCCGCCGCCGACGAACCGCCGGGTCCGGATCACCAACAGCCGCTTCAACCGGATGCCCTTGCCCGGCAAGGGGCGCGGCATCCCGGCGCTGAACCGGGCGGCGCTCGCCCAGGTCGCGGTGGCGGCCGTTCCGGACGTGACCGGGCGAACAGGGACCTAGGGCGGAGTAAAAAGAAAATTCGAAGCACAAAATCCGAAGGAAGCTCAAAGGCGGATAAGGAAGAAAACGGAAAGAGGGCTGACAGTTGGACTTTTCCGCTTCTTCCCCATTCGAAGTTCCTTGAGATTTCGTGCTTCGGATTTGCTGCTTCGTTGTTGATGGGTATTCCCGGCCTGAACCCGCAGAAAACATCATGAAAGACTCCGACGTCATTGTCCTCCAGGAGCCGCGGCTCTCCCTGACCGATCAGTTCTACCTGCCGCAGGTCTTCATCGGGCTCGGCACGACGATGAAGCACATGCTGAAGGTGCTCAGCGGGAACCACCGGGTCATCCAGTACCCGGAAGAACGTCGCGAGGACAAAGACGTGGAGAAGGGGGGCATGCTCCGTCAAACGTATCGCGGCGTGCACCGCCTGAACAAGGATGAGGAAGGGCGCGTCAAGTGCGTGGCTTGCTTTATGTGCTCGACCGCCTGCCCCGCGCGCTGCATTCACATTGAAGCGGCCGAGAGCCCCTGGCAGGATCGCGAGAAGTACCCCGCCAAGTTTGATATCGACGAACTCCGCTGCATCTACTGCGGGATGTGCGAAGAGGCATGCCCCGTCGATGCGATCGAACTCACAAGCACCTACGACATCGTTGGCCTGACTCGCCAGGAGATGATCTTCGACAAATCGAAACTGCTCCGAATCTACGACGAGACGGTCAAGAACGAACCGATGTGAGCGATCATGGTCCGGGGCTTTCACGGTCGGCAATCCAGTGGGCCGCTTTATCTGAATCAGCGGGTGCGCTCGACGGCCGCCCAGGCTTTGGCCTCGGCCAGCATCATCTCCGGCGTCGATTCCTCGGCATAGTGGAGCGTCGCCAGCAGGGCGCTGGCGGCCATGGACGACTTGGGCTTGAGCCGCACCAGCGTGCGGCGGTGGGCGATCACCTCCGCCAGCCGCCCCTGGCCCGAGAGCATGCCCGCCAGGGCCGAGTAGACGCCCGCCCGCTTGGGCTCCAGCCGCACCGCCTCCAGGTAGGTCGCTTCGGCTTCGGCGCCGCGGCCGAGGCGGCGGAGGGCGTTGCCCAGGAAGTGCCGGGCTGCCGGGCTGCCGGGTCGGCCGGGGCCAGCTCGGCCGCCTTGCGGTAGGCGGCTTCGGCCTCCTCCATCTTGCCGCTGCGCTCCATCGCCACGCTTAGCAGCCCGTGGTGAAACTCCCGCGCGTCGTTGCGCCGCGGCTTTCGCACGGGATCGAGGCGGAGAGACGACGAGTATTGGAAGAAATACGCGGAGTCTCGACAACGAAGAGCCCGTGCGAAAGACGCAAGCGGCGGCCGCGCGAGTTTCACCACGGGCTGCTTAGTTCCGCCACCCGTCGGCGTAGCCGCTCCTGCATCCGGACGACCTGCCGCAACTCGGCCGCCGCCTCGGCGTGCCGCCCCATGATCCCCAGCACGGCCGCCAGGTTCGACCGGAAGACCGGCTGCCCCGGCGCCGCTTCCACCGCCCGCCGCAACAGGGCGGCCGCCTCCTCATGCCGGCCGGCCTGATGGTTGACCAGCCCCAGCCCGTGCAGCGCCCCGGCTCGCCCGGCCGCATCGTCAGCATCCGCCGATAGATCGCCTCCGCCTCATTCAGGCGGCCGGCTTTCTGGTGCGACAGGGCAACCTCCTGCGGCGACCGATCGACCGGCGGCCCGCCGAGGCCGTTAGTGGAACGAGCATCGTGCTCCGATGTTGCGTTGCTACCGACGGAAGACGGGTAAGTTATACGCTGTCTCGGATCACGCCAGTCGACTATTTGAGACCGCCCCCTTTTCTGTTTTCCTTTTCTGTTTCGAATGAAAATGCCTCTGCCCTCAAAAAGAGATATTGGGAGACATCTTGCTGCGACAAACTAGAAAGTAGCACACAATTGGTTTGGATAGAATATGTTTCTGGGAAATCTGCGATGACTTCAGCGGCCACTTCTTCAACGGTCTGCCGGTCAGCATCAGATGTTTCGCCGAAAAAGAAGACCTCCAAGACAATCTGAGCATCGTTTAGCCGGGCGCGCACTGCCGCCATTTCCGCAGAGACGTTCCCAAGTAAGGCTCGCTGAACTGACAATCTTAACCGGACGAGAATATCAGTTTCACTGTTCATGGACGAGCTGGAATGATGTGGATTCCATCCTTTGCATAGATGATTATCCCGTTTGTCGTCGGGGAACTCGTGCCGGTCACGGGGTCAACGTAGTTGCCAATAATTTTCCCAAAATTTATTCGTTCTTTAAATCCAGGTGAACCGCGCGGCACGGATCCAACAGGGGTACCGGTGCCCGCGGACTTAGCCAGTTCTGCGGGGTCGGCCGTTAACACACTTCTTCCCGGGATAAAATTGTTGTGCCCTGGAATGTGCTTCCCCTGTTTACCCATGTCCAGGTTGGGAACACGGCTCATTGCGACAATCAAGTTGTTGGCGGAGTTTGCGTCCACGCCTGCGGCTACAAGAGCACCCGCCGTAAGCGCGACCTCCCGTCCATTGATGACGACGGCGGTAATCGTTTGACCGTTGGTCAGCGCACCACCAATTGTGCCCGCGAGCCCGCCGGCTTTCAAGGCCGCGTTCAACGCCTGTGCGCCGCTCACCGTGCTGACTGCCAGCGCCGTCGCGTCGATGATGACGCCCCCGACCTTAGCGGCATTCGCTCTATTCTCCGGGTCGAACGCAAAGTTCTCTGAGTTTCCGTCGCTCTCGTCAATGTATTGGTGGGCGATCGAATGGCCGAACCGAGTGGTGCGCCTGATAATCTCGTCCTCAACGCCGTTCTCGCGATCAAAATTGGATTCGTCGAATGCTCTCCGCGCGGTCTGAAGCATCGTATTGTCGTCGCCGATCTGGTTGGTCAGTAAAAGGTTTTGAGCTGCCTGAAGACCGCCTGCCTCCTCATTCCAGAAACTTGTTGCCTGCCGCGTGATCCATCCCCATGCATCGGCAAGACCTGTCTGGGCGGCCGGCGCTGGCGGGCCTATCACAGCGCTCGGCGGTGCGGCTCGCGCGGGAGTCGTTGCGGGTCGACCTTGATTAACTTTGAACGCGGGCGGGGCAACCAGTCCGGTCGGGTCGCTCCGATTCACCGGGTCATTCCCGCAATACGCATACAGGTTCACCCCGCCCGACTCCCCCGAGGGGTCGCGGGTGAGCCAGCGGTGCTGCACCGGGTTGTACTCCCGGTTGGGCGTGTGGTAGAGCCCGGTCTCGCCGTCGCGGTACATCCCCGCGAAGCCGAACGGGCAGGCCCCCGCGGCCGCTCCGCTGGCGGAGAGTGGGTTGCCCCACAGGTCGTACCGGTAGCTCGCGGCCACCTGCCCCGTCGAGGCGTCCACCAACGCCACGATCGTCCCTGTCGCGTCCGCGATCGGCGTATAGACCACCGGGGCACCGTTAGTGAGGTGGGTGTAATCCGTGATCCCGATCAGCCTACCCTGGCCCCAGGCGTACGAGCGAAGCAGCGGGAATGGAACGGGGACGCAGCTAGTTTATCCTCCCGCCATCGTTCTGGCCCCCCGCGGCGGGCGGCCCTCCCTTCGTACCGTATGTTCGAGCCCCAATGCCGCCACCGTCCGTGCGGCCCATGCCTCGTCCCCGTAGGGCCGGCCGCGGTCCCGGCTGACGTGCAGCCGCTCAAGTTCCTTCGGCGTCAACGCCTCGTTCACTCGGTCGATCCAGTCCTTCGGACGAACGACCGGCCAGTCGCTCAGCACCGCTCGGGCCTCATCGTCGACGTGGCCCCGCGCCCAAAGGCTGCTCCAACGCCAGTCCTCGGCACGTTCGACCAGGCCGGCCGACTTTGCATTGCGCTCAACGTATCGGCAGACACGCAGAAAATGGTCGTCTCGCTGGATCGGAAAACTCTTGAACCGTCCCTGATAGAGCGGCCCCTTGCCGACCGTGCGGTGGGCGACCCGCCATCGCATCGCATGGGTATGCGTCATCCAACGGAAGAACGTAGACAGTTCGCCGTCATCGCGCGGCCAGACGACGAAGTGCCAATGATTGCCCATCAGGCACCACGAAAGCAGCCGCGTCCGATTTCGCTGGGCTGCTTCGACGATGACCTTCGTCATCGCCTGAAAATCTTTGTCCGTCCGCAGCATCATGAAGTGCGACGCAGACCGATTGATCACATGGTACACCTGCCCGCCCGGTGCGACTCGCGGTTTTCGTGCCATCCTCGCGACTGTAACCGCGACACCGGGCGAAAATCAACTAGCTACGTCCCCGTTTCATTCCCCTCCCCGTTTCATTCCCCCCGTTTCATTCCCCACGTCCCCGTTTCATTCCCCCGTGGAGCGAACATCGTGCTCCGGGCTTGCGTCGCTCCCACGGGTGGAAGGTTGGGTCATAGGCGGCCTCGCATCACTCATTCCTCATTCCCGGTCGACTATTTGAGACCGTCCCCTTTTCCGACCCCCTTTTCCGACCCAAAATCACCTCGAAGTGCGACGGAGGTTGAGCATTCGCCCGGAAAAGAGGCACGAGTAGCCGCACTACAAACACAACTGTGACGATTAATGAAAGATTGTATAAGAACCAGATTCGGTCTTTGTTCGAATACCGGATCTGCGGATCCACTAATTCGTCGATTGTAATTGAATATGGGACTGGGTCACCATAGGGTGGCAATCCCGCCTTAACGTAAAAACTTCCACGGACGCAAGCCCAATCCACCTCATGTGCCTTGACACCCACGCATTCCACTCCTGTGATGGATCTTCTTGGTCCTGACGGCGCCGGGACAGAGAGCACTAAGCGGCCAAACTGCTGCCTGATCTCCCCCATACACTCGACGCGCTTTCCGGAAATTCTCATCGCAAACGATGTCGGCTTTACCGTTGACGGGAAAAACTGACTGTTGAAGATTCCGAGGGAGCTAAGTTCTAAGGGTTCATACTTCTGATCGCTCCTAACGAGCGACGTGGCGGTCCACAAAATCGCCACAGCAGCCAGATGGAGCCGTGGACTCACGATCAATCGGGCGAGCCGCGCAATTACCGGCTTCTCGACGCTCATTCTGCCCCTTCGACTTTCAAGCTTATTCGCGTTTCCCGGGGAAGGGAAGGATTCATCCGTACGGTCCACCGAATCGTTGCCAAGGTGTTGCCAACTCCATCCACCGCACGCGACACGAAATCCTTAGTCACTTCAATGTTTCGATCCGTACCGTATAGCGGCTGCTTGAAAACCGGTGGCTCATTTGTCTTTGGATGCGGCATTGAAGGAACCCCCGGAATACCAGGTGTTGTCCATTCCAACGAATATGGCGGAAGATTCGGCGTATCTTCCATCAAGTTGGCCCCCCCAAAAGGATATGGAGCCGATTTTTTCCCAGTCCTATTGTCACCGATCCAGCCGGTAAAAGGGTTAGCGCCTCCATGCTCCGTCGTCTCGTCTTGCGTGATACGTCCAACGTATTCTGGATCTTCTGCTTCGAGGGATTTCGGCAGCGTAATCTTTACGTCTTGATACCAGGTAACTGCGGGTGGCGCTGGTGCCGACGCCGGACCCGTCGTGGGACGTGTCGTGGTATTCCGCGGCGGACATGTTATCTCGAATTCTACGTGTGCGCCTGCGACCTTAAACATAGTTTTATTATCAACTTCATGTCCGGTGTAATATGGGCCAACTGGACTAGGCTCTGTCTCAAAACAGTAGACGGAAGTATCTCTGGATCATTGCCAGTTGAAGCATCCCGTGGAAATTAACCGCCAACTTCTCGTAGCGGGTCCCGATGCGTCGGAACTCCTTGAGCCATCCGACGCACTGTTCAATCACGCCGCGCCGGCGATACGCGACGCGGTCGAATCGAACCGACGGGTCGTGCCGCGCGTTCTCATTGTCCTTGTGCGGAATGACCGGCTCGATCTTCTGTCCTTTCAGCCAATCCCGCAGTCGCTGAACGCTGTAGCCTTTGTCACCGGCCAGTTTCGACGGTTTGTGCTTTCGCCGTCGCTCCTTCCGCCGCCGCCCGATCAGCGTCGCGACCGCTTGGCCGATGACCGACTCGGCCCGGGTCGAGTCGTGAACCTGCCCGGCCGTGACTTCGACTGCCAGAGGCGTTCCCGCCCCGTCGGTGACGAGGTGGAATTTCGTGCCGAATCCACCGCGACTGCGGCCCAGCCCATGATCCTGTGGCTCGTCGGGGTAACGCTCGAGACTTTTTTTCAGCGCCGGCGGCCGCCCGGGCGGCACGCACGTTCGAACCGTCAACGGCCCACAGTTCCCAGTCGATCAGCCCCGCGGCGTCGAGCTTTACTTGCAGGGCTTCGACGATCGCGGCGAAGACGCCGGTCCGTCTCCAGTGGCAAAAGTACCGGTGCACCGTCTTGCAGGAACCGAAGCGTGGATCCAGGTCGCGCCACGGGCAGCCGGCCGCCAGAATCCAGAAAATGCCATTGAGGACCAGCCGTCGGTCCTTGGCGGGCCGGCCGGTGCGGGCCGTGCTCCGGGGGATCAGCGGCTCAACCAGTTCCCATTGCTCGTCCGTAAGTTCGTGTCGCTCCATCTGTGCCCACCTCCTTGGGGCATCAGATCTTAGGCAGCTACCATGGTTTCGAGACAGAGCCTAGTATCCCACGTCATTGAAAGGGCGGCGACTTTGCTCAGTGAGACACTAACAGACTTACCGCTGGCAGCCGTCGATTCGTAGAGTGAGGAGGTCAGCCCGTTGCTATCAAGGCGGCCCACGGGCGACGTTCCAAGCGCAACATAGTTATCCGAGCCTTCAATATACCCCGCCGGATCCTGCTCCACCCATCGACCCAGCGTCGCGCCGTAGTCCCGATTCCGAAAGTAGTACAGCCTCGTCGCCGCCTCTAGCCGCCCGCCCTGATGCAGATAGACCCAGCCTAAATCGCTCCCACCGGTTGACCAGTCGGCATTGAGCTGCGTCGCAAGACCATAGGAACCATAGACCCAGCGGTTGACCACTGCCCCGGCTGCGTTCGTCACCGCCGTGACGTTCTCGTTCGCGTCCTGTTGGGCGTAGAGGCGCTGGTTCAGTCCCGTGCCGCTGACGCTCGCGTTGTGGGCGTCCCGTTCGACGAGCGAATCGACGTACCCAAGTCCCACACGTTCTGGGCGTAGACGACTCCGCTTTGTCGCTCTCCTACGACGCCGCCGGCCACCGCATCACCGAATCGGCCAACGGCACGACGGCCGAAGCGGTCGAGGCCCGTGACCGAGTCGCCGCCGTTGACGGGGCGGCCGAGGACGTCGTAGCCGTACCCATGCACCGTCTGGTTCTGATCGGTCATGGTGACCGGCTGGCCGAGGGCATTGTAGGTGTTGCTGACCGAGTCGGCCGCGGCGCTGCTGGCGGCGCCGGTGGGACAGATTTGGAGGTGACCCTTTTATGGCCCCCCGATCGACCGGCGGCTCCCCGAGGCCGTTCGTTGCACGAACATCGTGCTCCGGGCTTGCGTCGCTACCGACGGCGGAAGGTTGCGTCATAGGCGGCCTCGCATCAGTCATTCCCGATCGACTATTTGATACCGCCCCCTTTTCCGTTCCATTAATTGAGACTGTCCTCTTTTCCAATCGGGTCGATGGTCACGCTATCGCCGGAGTACATGTCCCGCAGGACGGCTTCGCCGGGATTGTCGTAGGTGGTGAAGGAGATCGGGCGGTGTGCCCCGTCGGCGACCTGTGCGGCGGTATTGATGGTGCCGTCGGTGTTGAGGATGAGAACGTGCCGCCGGTGCCCCCACCGGCGGTGTTGCCGACGACACAAAAGGCCCGCCGGTGAGGGCACCGGCGGCACTTCGGGTGGCGTCACCGCGCCCCCGCAATCTTGCCTGGAACGGACCACGAGCCGCAACCGCGTAGCGGCCGCGGGATCGCCCCGAATCGATCGAACCGAAGACGACAGAGGCCGACGGGACGCCCCGTCGGCCTTGCGTCTTCTCGCCCTGTTGTGGCGTCCGGGGCCCATGCGCAACAGGCAGGGTGAAACCGTCGATCGGCAACAGAACAAGGGCCGCATGCGGTGCATGCGGCCCTCGCGCAGTGTAGCCCGGAAATGGTGCCCCGCGTCTGGTCGTCAGGACCCTTGGCTTGAACGCACGATTACTTGCTCAGCCCCGGGAGGCCTGAGGGGATGTTGCCGAGCATCTTCTTGGCGCCTTCGACGGTCTTCTTCAGCTCGTCGATCTGCGTCTGCATGTCGGCCGGGAGCTTCGACTTCAGGTCATCCAGCTTCTTCAGGCCGGCGTCGGCGTCATCAAGCTTGTTGTCCTTGACCGCCTTTTTGACGTCGTCCATGATCGACATGGCCTTGGTTTTCGCGTCGTCGGTCGAGACCGACGCATCCGGAGTGGCGGGCGGCGTGGTGGTGGACGGGGTCATCGCGGGCGGGGTCATCGCGGGCGGGGTCATCGCGGGCATTGTCGTGGACATCGACGGCATCGATGGCATCGACGCTGACATGGAGGGCATCGATGACGGCATCATCGACGTCATGTCGCCGGTCGTCGGCATGCTCGTCGGAGCGGTGGACGGTGGCACGGGGGTGTTGGCCGCGGGCTCGTCCTTACAACCGACAAGCAGCGAAGCACTTAGAGCGGCCGCGCACAGGGTCAAGGCGTAACGCATGGGACTCCTTCCTTTCCGGGGGGTCTCCCGGCTGAAAATCGGACATTTCCACGACGTGTGGTTGCCGAGCATCGTAACTCGCGATGCCGCCTCGCGTCAAAGACAGCCGAGCCCGCCCGGCATGACGAAAGTGTTAGGAAACCGTCAATGCACATGCCCCCGTAGCATGGAACGTGTCCCGCCCGAGTCGATCCGGAGCCCCAGAAGGCGAGATGGTTTGGTTGTCGTCCCCCGCGCGAACGACATCCGTTTACCGCTCGCGCGAGTTTATTCGAGCGGGACAAACTCCAGCCGGCCGAGGTTCATCAGCGCGATGGCCGATGGGCCGTCCGGCCGCAGCTTGATCGTCGCTCCACCGGCCGGCAGGGCGATCGTGCCCACGTCCATTCGGTCAAAGTTCCAGAAGCTGCCGGTCGATTGCGTCTTGCCTCGCAGCGTCTGGTCACCGACCGTCAGCTCGAACGGCCCGCCGGTGCCAGGGTCGCTGCCCCAGGTCATTCGGACGCGGAACGTCCCCGCGCGGGGCAGGTTCAGCTTCCACTCGGCACAGTCACTGGGGTCCACCCAGAACGGCGTCTCGGCCGCCGCACGAAAGCCCGGGCCGACCAACCTGGCACCGTGAATCAGGAGCGTGATCGGAGCGCCCGCCTCGTGCCTGTCAATTCCGTGCGCGACCGCTCCGACGGGGGCGGGGGCGGGATGGATCGGCCCGGCATTGCCTCGCCCAGGATCGAGCGGCCGCGGGCCCACCCGCCCGACATCGGCGGCCGCGCCGCCAGCGGCGACTTCCGGCGCAACCCAGCCAGGCGGCCGAAGTCTCGGTGGCGCTTCGGAAATTGGCACGGGGGCCACCGTCGCCGCCGCGTGAACCTGAGGTTCCGGGATCGCCGCCGGCCGATCCAGGCCCCTGGCCGACACCTGCGGCTTGAGAGGGATCGCCGGTGCCGGAGGGTTTAAGAGACGCCCGGCGCCGTCGAGTGAGGCTTTCGGCGGAAGCGACGCCGCAGGGGATTCACCGGCTTCGGCGGCCACGGTTTCGGATGGCTGATCGAGGCGATTCAGACGGAGCCACCCCACTGCGATGACGCAGAAGAGGACGATCGCCAGCGCGCCCACGAACGAAAGGGTCAACAACAAAGCGCGCATCAAGCCTCCAATGCTCGAACACTCTGCGATACTCGGCGGGACGCCGACGGCCGCTCATCCGTGCGGCTCGCCGCGACGCAGCCCATGCCCGCATCGCAGTCTGCCTCGTCGAGGCTTGGAAAGTCAACAGAACGGGACGAAAACCGCGGCATTCCGCCAGAAGGCGGGTCGTCCGACCGCCGCTGCCGCGAACTTTGACCGTCTCCAGCTGGGCCGCGCTGCCACCCGCCCCAGTCGTCTCGGCGGCCGCGACGGCTTCTAACACTACAGCGCTACCTGGCGAATCGCGGCCTAACAAAGAAGGCAAAATCCGCAGCCCGAAATCCGTAAGGAATGACCAAGCGGGGAAAAAAAAGCCGATGAAAGCGGATTCGGCGGGGAGTCTTTTCCGCTTCGTCTTCTTTTCTGCGTCTTTGCGATTTCGTGCTTCGGATTTCTCTTTTTTTGGCAAGGTTTTACGGCTGTTTAGCGCTGTCGTGCCAAACCGGGACGAACCCTCAACCCAATTTGTCGTTCAAGCCGATATAGGACGAGGTGCGGAGCATCCTGCGTTCAATCCGACGTGCCCTGACACGCTTGCCTGTTGAAGGCCGCGCCCTCGGGAGAGGCCCCAAAGCCATTTTTTCGACCACGGCGGCCCTAGGAGCGACGCCAAGTCTGGCGGCCCTTCTCGGGCGGCCGGCGATCAACCTCGATACTCCCGAGCTTCAGCGTTTCATTGGCGGCAAGCGCGTCCTGGTGACCGGCGCGGGCGGGAGCATCGGCTCGGAGATCTGCCGTCAGAGCTTGCGGTTCTGCCCGCAGCGGCTGACCCTTGTCGAGCGGGCCGAAAATGCCCTGTTCGAGATCGACCGCGAGCTGCGCCACACCTGGGTGGGGTCCGAAATCCTGCCGTGCGTCGCCGACGTCTGCGACGCCCGCCGCATCGCACGCGTCTTCGCCGACGAGGCGCCGCATGTGGTCTTCCACTGCGCCGCCCATAAGCACGTGCCGATGATGGAAGCCAACCCTGGCGAGGCGATCAAGAACAACATCTTCGGCACGAAGGTCGTCGCCGATGCCGCGGCCGCCGCAGGGGTGCAGGCATTCGTCCTGATCAGCACCGACAAGGCCGTCAACCCCAGCAGCGTCATGGGGGCGGCGAAGCGGTTTGCCGAGCTGTACATCCAATCCCTCAACGGGCGGCCGCAGTCGGTCCGCGGGCAGGGCGGGACGCGGTTTGTCGCCGTGCGGTTTGGCAACGTCCTAGGCTCCTCCGGCAGCGTGGTCCCGATTTTCCAGAAGCAGATCGAAGCCGGCGGGCCGGTGACGGTCACCCACCCGGACATGCAGCGCTATTTCATGACCATCCCCGAGGCGAGCCAGCTTGTGATGCAAGCCGGCGCCATCGGGAAGGGGGGCGAGGTCTTCATCCTAGACATGGGGGAACCAGTCCGGATCCTCGACCTGGCGCGAGAGCTGATCGTTCGGAACGGGCTGACGCCCGACAAGGACATCGAGATCCGCATTACCGGGGTTCGCCGCGGCGAAAAGCTCCACGAGGAGCTGGCCAGGGACGACGAGCAGACGCGCCCGACCGCGCACGAGAAGATTCGGGTCTGGCAGCTTCCGAGGACCGATGCCGCCACGGTCGCCCGCGGCCTCGACCTGCTGGCCGCCGCGACGAACGGATCGGCGTCGGACGCTGTCGCCGCCCTCGCCCGCTGCGTGCCGGAGTATCGCCCGATGTCGCCATCGGCCGCCGCCGTTCAGCGGGCCTTCCCCTCCTCAAGCTCACGGACACCGGCCGCGACCAAGCCCAGACCCAGGCCGCCTGAGCCTCTCGACAAGCCGAAGAAAGGGGAGACTCCCCATTCCCCCGCCCGAAAAAGGGAGTCTCCCCTTTCTTCGGCGTCCGACCCAGGATTTCAACCGCCGACGGGATATAGTGCCGCTCATGGGCACACTCAACTCTCTTCCTGCGGAACCCGCCGGCTATGGCTGGCTCGTTTATGCCCTGCTGGCCGCGGGTTGCGCCTCGATGGTGGGGATCTTCGCCAAGATCGGAATGGAAGGGATCGACTCGACGCTTGCCACCGCGATTCGAGCGGCCGTCATGCTCTTCTTCCTGATCTGCATCTGCTCGGCGCAGCGGCTTTGGCCAAAGCTCGCCACCCTCCACGGCAAGGCCCTCGCCATGATCGCGCTTTCCGGCATTGCCGGGGCGTCTTCCTGGCTGTTCGGGTTCAAGGCGTTGCAGGTTGGGGGAAAGGTGACGCAGGTGGCGCCGATCGATAAACTGAGCGTTCCTCTCGCGGCCGCCCTGGCGTTCGCTTTTCTGAACGAGCGGCCGCGTCCGATCAACTGGGTTGGCATTGCGCTGATCACCTTCGGCGCCTACCTGACCGCCCTCAAGGCCCGATGACTGTGACCGCCACCTCCACGCTCGATCGCGCCGCGGTTCTTCGCCTCCTGGACGCCGAGCGGAAGTCGCTCGCCCGCGACGGCGAGGCGCTGGAGATCCTGCCCCATGTCACGCGTTGCGCCATCGGCGGCGATATTCGGCATTTGGTCCTGTTCTCGTCGTTCGACAGCACCCTCGCTGACGAGGTGATTACCGATCAGGTCGAGCATTACCGACGCCTGGGTGCGGCGTTCGAATGGAAAGCCTACGGTCATGATCCGCCCGCCGATCTGACTAACCGCCTCGCTGAACATGGCTTGGACATCGGCCCGCGCGAGGCGGTCATGGTGCTCGACCTTGCGATGCCTCCGGCGTGGGTGGCGGCGTCGTCCTTCCCGGTGGGCACGGTCACCACGTCGGCCCAACTTGAGTTATTTCGGGCCGCCGCCGAAGGGATCTTCGGCAAGGACTATGCGTTGACGGCCGGGGAACTGGCTCGCGGGCTTGCGGCCGGCTCGACCGATCATCTGGGCTACATCGCGTGCGAAGGCGGGGAAGCGGTCAGCATCGGCCGCCTTTACACGCACGCGCAGAGCGCCTTCGGGGGCTTGTACGGCGGCGGGACGCGCCCCTCCCATCGCGGCCGCGGGTGGTACAGGGCGGTAGTCGCCGCCCGAGCGCGCGATGCGATCTCGTTTGGCGCTCGGTACCTGATCGTTGACGCACTTCCGACAAGCCGTCCAATCCTCGAGCGGCTCGGGTTCATCCACCTGACCGACACCTGGCCGTGCGACTGGCGTCCTGGGGCCCCGAACGGCCGGAGCAATCGGTAAAGACTTGGACCGGACAGGACGGCTCGCACCCAAGGCGACTCCACGTCTTTCCTGCCCGTCGCGGTAGAATGGCTCTAAGAACCTGGCGACCCCGCCGTTGTCTAGGGTGAGCGGGCGGTCGGCCTGGATGATGAGGCAAAGGTCGCGTGGACGCGCAGGGAGCGCAGGCGGCGAGCTCGCGGAGAACGGATGCCAGACCGGGGCGTCAAAGCGGTGCCGGACGCGCCTCCGTCGAACGCGACGGCGGGGGATTGGGTCCGCGCGGCGGTGGCGCGGTATGAGCGGCCGCTGGTGCTCTATGCGACCCACATCGTCGGCGGCGACTTCGAGCGCGCCGGGATGTTGTCCAGGACACGTTCCTCCGCCTCTGCGATCAGAGCCCGGACGAACTCGCTCCCCGCCTCGCCGAGTGGCTCTACACGGTCTGCCGCAACCTGGCCATCGACGTACGGCGCAAGGAGCGGCGGATGCGGCTGCTTAGTGAAGCGCAGGCCGACCAGTACGCGGCCGCCAGTCCAGCCCCCGACGTGGCGGCCGAGTGCGAGGATAGCTTCAACAGCGTCACGCGAGCGATGAACGTCTTGCCGCGAAACCAGCAGGAGTGCATCCGGCTCAAGTTCCAGCATTCGATGAGCTACAAGCAGATCAGTGACATCACCCGGTTGAGCGTCACGAACGTCGGGTTCCTGATTCACACGGGGCTCAAGGCACTCCGGAAGGAGTTAACTGAGAAGGTAGGCGGCACAACGGTGGGTTGAACCGACAGGTTCGGTGGGGCCGACCGCTCGTAGGGCACGCACGGCGTGCCATCGAAAGGGGGCGTGACACTGGAGCTACGCCATCGCACATGGGTGACGGGGTTCGGCGGCACGCAATGCGTGCCCTACCGGAGCGTCGAGCGGACCGCGGCGAATTAGCCAGGCCGTCCCCGGTTGTGACGGTACTGAATGCGTGCCCGACGAGGGATCGAGAGGTTCCCAGCATGAACACAACGCACGATGACGAAGGGCTCCACGACGAGCCGCTGCTGACGGCGTTTGCGCTCGGGGAGCTCGAGGGCGACGAATCTGCGGGGGAGCGTATCTTGATCGACGCTCGGCTGGTCGCCGATCCCGCGGCGCAACGCGAGGTCGATGAAACCCGGGCCATCGCCAGGCGTGTGGCGGCGGGCCTTCGGGTCGAGGCGGCCGCCATTCGCGATCAGCGCGACGAAGAGGGGCTCAGCGCCATTCACTATGCGGCCATCGAGCGGCGGCTGCGCCAGGACGAGGCCCCCGCCCGAGCGCCGGTGCCCCAGAGCCTTGGGCTCACATTCCGACGTGACCGTGTCCTCTGGGGCAGCCTCGCCGCTTCAATCGTCATTGTCTGCACGGTCATGGCGAACGTTCTGCCGGTTCTTTACCGCGGGGCGATGCAGGCAGGCGGGCCGGGCATCAGCTCCGGCGACGGCGGGGGCTCGAGAGGCGTCGGCGCGATTGGGCCGGCCGTCGCCGTCGGCCCGCCGATCCGCCAATCGATTGAGCCGCTCGACGACCCGCTCCCCAGCGACCCGCCCGACCTCGTCGGCCTGAAGGCGCCGTTCGTCAATCCGCCGTTCCCGCTTCGCCGCGAGACGAGCTTTATCCGGGCGGCCGATTACCCGCTGTCGGCCGTCCCCGCCGTCCCCGCCTTCCCCAGCGCCGCCAACCATGGCACCTGGGCACGGTTTCGCAGGCAGGTCGCGTCGGGCCAGCTCCCGCCGCCGGCGTTCATTCGCACCGACGAGTTGGTGAACGCCTTCGCCTACGAGCCCGGGTTGTCAACGGCCGACCGCCCCGTGGCGGTCCTCGCCGAAGTGGCCACCTGTCCGTGGGAGCCGCGCCATCGCCTCGTTCGAATCACCGTCTCTTCGCCGCCGCGCGCCGGGTTCTCGGCGGCGGGCACCCAGCGCGACAGCGCGGCGGACGGCGTCGAGGACCTTCACATTCGCGTCGAGTTCAACCCGACCGTCGCGGGCTCCTATCGGCTGATCGGGTACGACGCGGCCGCGTCGGTCGATCCAGTGACCGGCGCCGTGCCGTTCCGCCGCGCCTTGCCCGCCGGCGCGGCGATCACGGCGCTGTATGAGGTCGTCCCCGCCGCGCAGCAGGCGTCGGCAGAGCCAACACAGCCGCTGAAGTATCAGCGCGTGTCGATCACGCCGACCGGCAGCACCGAGCTGATGTCGGTCCGCGTGACCTATCACCGGCCCGAGCCAGACATCGTCGCTGCGACGACCCGGCCCGCTGCGACGGAAACCGTCGAGCTTGCCGTGACCGACGACGGGCGACCCGCCGAGCAGGCCTCCGACGACTTTCGCTTTGCTTCGGCGGCCGCCTCGCTGGGCATGCTCCTGCGGCAGTCGCCCGAGCGGGGGGGCATCTCCTACGACAGCGTCCTGCGGCTGTGCGAGTCGATCCCGACCCTGCCCGCCTCGCCCGAGCGCGCGTCGTTTGTCCAGGTGGTCAAACAAGCGAAAGCACTCGCGCGGCCGTAGGAGGCGCAGGTTTGAACGGGCCGCCTTCGCGTCGGACGTGCTACAATCCGTCTACGATGCCAGCGATCACGAACGCCGCGGCCGACCCAGCGCCGCACATCCCGTCAGCCCCCGATGACCCTTCTTCCCTCGCCGCGGAGAACGAGCGGTTGCGCTGTGAATTGGCGCAGCTTCGCGAAAAACTCGACGCCCAGCGCCAGGTGGACGCCGAGCTGGGGGAGGAATTCGAACAGGTCCGCCACCTGGAACGGTTCCTTGAGTCCGCCGTCGAGAACATGCCCGACATGCTGTTCGTGAAGGACGCGAAGGAACTGCGGTTCGTCCGCATCAACCGAAAGGCCGAAGAACTGATGGGGTTCCCCCGCGGCATGCTCATCGGCAAGTGCGACTACGACGTCTTCCCGAAGGACGAGGCGGATTTCTTCGTCGCCAAAGACCGCGCGGTTCTGGAAAGCGGCCAGCTTCTCGATATCCCCGAAGAGCCGATGCTGACCGCCAAAGGCCCCCGGGTCCTCCACACGAAGAAGATCCCCATCCTCGACGCGCAGGGGCGGCCCCAGTACCTGCTGGGGATCTCCCGGGACATCACCGAGAAAAGGCGGCGCTCAGGAGCTTCTGCTCGAAAAAAACCAGCTTCTGGAGGAGGCCGTCCGGTCGGAGCGGGCGGCGCATGAGGCGCTGAAGCAGGCGCAGGGGCAGCTCGTCCAATCGGAAAAGCTCGCGGCCCTGGGCCAGCTCGTGGCGGGCGTCGCCCATGAAATCAACAACCCGCTTGCATTCGTTACGAATAACGTCGTGGTCATGCAGCGCGACGTGGCCGGGGTGATCGAGCTGCTCAACCTTTACCGATCGGCCGACGCGGCCCTGGCCGCCGTGGCGCCTGAGGCGCTGGCGAAGATCAGGGAGATCGCCGAAACGATCGATCTTGACTACACGCTGTCAAGCCTCACCGAAACCCTCGGCCGCTCCCGCGAGGGGCTCAAGCGGATCCAGCAGATCGTAAAAGACCTGCGCGAGTTCTCTCGGCAGGAAGCGGTGGGGGACTGGCAACAGGGGGCCGATCTGGTCCCAGGCATCCAATCGACGCTCAATATCGTTCGCGGGCGGGCGCGCGCGGCGAAGGTAGACCTGGAGATTGATATCGCGCCGCTCCCTGGCGTCACCTGCTGCCCGCCGAAGATCAACCAGGTGGTGATGAACCTGCTGACCAACGCGATCGACGCCTGCCTAGCCGATTCGGGCGAGGCGGCCGCCGAGGGCGCCACCGTCACCCTCCGCGCCCGCCCGTCGGAAGGAGGCGTGATGATCCAGGTTCAGGACACGGGCAGCGGGATCGAGCCGGCGATCCGCGACAAGATCTTCGACCCGTTCTTCACCACCAAGGCGCAGGGAAAGGGAACGGGCCTGGGGCTGAGCATCAGCCACGGCATCATCGCCGAGCACGGCGGCCGGATCGAAGTGGGCTCCACGCCGGGGAAGGGGACGTGCTTCACGATCTATCTTCCGGTGATCCCGTTGCCAAAGTCGAAGTGAGTGGTCGTTTTTTTCGGCGGCCGCTTCACGGGATGCTTCGCCGAAGATTCTCCGCGTGGCGACTCAGGGCCGTCAGGCTTATCTGGTGGCGAGTCGAGATTGGCTCCAACTCCTCTTCAGTCGTGAGAATTTCCCCATTTTGCTGAATGAGGGTCGCCCTTGGCACAAGGAGCTCCACAGCGAACGCGTTGGCGCGCATTTCCACCAGACGGTCGCTATCCGACGCCCCCTCGAAACGAGCGAGGCTTCGCATCCTGAACCGATCAAACAGCAAATGGCATAACTCGTGCGCCAGCGTGATCCGGCGCCCGCTGAGACCGTTCGCATCAGCACAGTTACGGTTGACAGCGACAAGCGGGACGAAGTCCGGCGAGCCCACGCACACGCCCAACACGGAGGTGTCGCTCAGCTCAAGTTCTTCCAACTGGATGCCGAGTTTCCGGACCTCCGCGTCAACGTCGAAGGGGTCTGTCACGGTCATGCCGAGCTTCTCTCGCACAAGTGCGGCGAGCGTGTAGCCAGATTCCCATGGCTCTCGAACATCGATCGCGGGATTGATCCCATCCGCGAGATCGAGAAGCCGCCGATAACTATGAGGATCGCTCGGCCTGAGTCGCTGAAGGACCTTTTCATAGTCGTCGAGAACGATCGAACTTTGTTGACTTGTCCTCAATAATCCGACGAGCGGGCTGCGGGACGTACCGGCCCTAACGAACTCGCGCGCAGCTTCGTCGGAGAACTTCTGATCGTTAAGCCAATCAGTCGTCACATGAGGGTGATAGGCGCAACGCCCGATAGGCCACCGTGATGTCGCTCGACGCGGTTGCCATCAACGTCGCCCGGTCCGGTTCCGTCAGCGGCATGACCTTTAGTCGCGACCGCACAAGGTTTCGAAGCGCGGGAATGCAGTAATCCACCGGGAGGGCCTCCTCCCCGGTAGAGAGGGTGAAGAAGCGGCCCGCCGATGGCGACGCGTCCCATGAAACGATCACATCGTCCGCCTGCCGCTCCAGGAACAGATTGGGCAGATCACAGTCCGCATCGCGGGCGGCGTGGCGTGACCACCACCCGCTCAATTCATCAGCCTCGCCGTGCGCCGTAGGACGCATGCGTCGCGCGGTCTCGTAGGCGCGGCTGGCCGTCGCCTTCGAATCCCGGAGCACGGCCGGGCGAACGTCCGCCCCGTACGCGATAGCGAGCCAGTTCCTGGCGAGCCAGCCGCAGAACTTGTCCAAGCTTTCGAGAGTCAGCTTGCCCGCTTCGGCACCGTCCGCGTCGCGCGACCGCGACTTTGAGAGCGACCTCCCACGCGAGTCGATCGTCCACCCGTCGTGATGGATCGCGATTGTGAAGCCGCCGTCACGAGTCAGTTGACATTCGCTCGGTCCGCCTGGGGCCACCGGCGCGTGAGCGAGGTCGAGGGCGGGGGAGTCAATGCTTCTACGCAGAGTATCGGCATCCCAACGGTCTACGAGCCAACCCCGCAACATCGTGAGTACCACATTGATTCGATCCGGCGTCGGATGTAACGGCTCGCGGACGATCAAGACGGGGCTCGGTGAACCCTCTTCTTCACTCCATGCCGCCCAATCGACGCCGCGGCCGCGCGCGTCATGCAACGATACGAGCGGCCGTCGAAAGGAGACAAAACGGTTGGTCACGGGGTCGCGACACACAGCGGTCCCCATACCGCCGATCACGAACGGCGGAAGCGGGGTTTGTTGATCGGCCGCGGCGTCAGTGACCGCTCTTATCCATGAAGTTGTGCCCTTCAAACTAGTCATACTGCTCGTCGTTCGCTTCGTCGTGTGATACCGTCACATCCTCAACCGGGCCCTCAATTAGCCATTCCTCTTCATCCTCACGCCCTTCGTATAAGCGACCCTCGGAGATCGAGTCGATGCGTACCCGGAAGATAACGACGAGGCCGCTTAACCCTTCGGCGTCACTTGTTGACTCCGCGGCCGCCACCGCAATGCTTAGATCGGTGGTCCAGCTCGTGTACCCGGTCTGTGTAGCCCCAGCCAGGTGGAAGTCGCGCCATCGCTCTCCGATGCGTTCCGGCCGCGGCGGCCTCACCTCCCCGATCGCGTCAACGTCCTTCACTTCCGCTTCGGATTCCGCCGGCACGCCCCGAAATAGCCAGGTTACGCCTTCCAGTCGGTCATACACGCTCATCCCTCGTTGCGGACGACGCCGCTTAACCCTTCGGCGTCACTTGTTGACTCCGCCGCCGCCAGCTGACGCGGTGTAGATGAATGTTCCACGGTGTGACCCAGCATCCCGCGGGAGCGCCGCCAGACGGTGCGCCTGCGTCTCAATGAGCCGGCTCGTTGATTACGGCTTCCAGCGTCTCGTCGAGCCGGAGGATCAACTGGCGGCCGCGTGCGACGAGCTCTGTCGCGAGGCCGACGGCCGACGGCGCGATGTGGCCGTTCTTCCCCGAGAGCAGGTCGTCGCTGAAGACGATGCATTGCGATTCGTAGGTCCGCAGCTCGTCGAGCAACTGGTTTCGCTCGGCGAGGCGGTCATACCGTTCGCCCGCCTGCCGAAGGGCCAGCAGCAGCTCTTCCGGATCCCACGGTTTGGCGACGTAGCGGAAGACGTTCCCCTGGTTGATCGCGTCGATCACCGCCTGCACGTCGGCGTACCCGGTGAAGATGAGCCGCATGGCGGTCGGGTGTTTGGTCTTGATCTGGCTCAGGAACTCCACCCCCGTGACCCGCGGCATTCGCTGATCGGTCATGACCAGGTGAATCTCGTGCTCCTGCAGGACCTTCATCCCTTCCTCGGCGCTCCCCGCGGTGTAGACGTCATACTCCTGGCGCAGCAGCCCCTTCAGCGAAAAAAGCATCTCCGGCTCATCATCCACCACCAGGATCGGACGTCGATGCTTAGCACCCATGAATCAAGCCCTCCACAATCAGCATTCCAGCATTCCAGCATTCGAGCATTCGAGCATTCAGCATTCCCCCCTCACGTTCCCGGCTGGCGCTGCTGCTCGATCCATGCCTTCAGCATCGGCACGACGCGCTGCTCCCGAGCGAGGCCGGCGGGGTCATTTTGCCCAGTCTGGTAGATCTCCAGCAACAGCTCGTGCGCGGACAGGTCGTACGGGTCCACGTAGACCGCCTGAAGGCCATATCGGGCGGCGTCGTCCCATTTCTTTTGCAGCTTGTAGATCTTGGCGATCTGTTTGGCGTAACGGTTGTCCTTCAACTCGACCTTATGGAGCAGGTCGAGTTGTTCAATCGCCTTATCGTACTGTTTAGTCGCCAGGTAAAGCCCGGCGAGGCGCTGGTGGGGCATTGCGTCAACGGGGCGAATGGCGACGACTTGCTCCCACAACTCGGCCGCTTTCGGATAGTCCTTCGATTCCTTCGCCGTCTCGGCTTCTTTCTTTAGCGTGTCGGCCTTGGCGCTGGTTTCCTTGTCGTAGCCCCAGCCGTCCACCTGCTTGTCGCACCAGGCGAGGAAGTCGGCGTAGAAGGCGTCCATCGGTTTGCCCAGCACCGCGGGGAAGACGTCTTCCTGGCGGCCGGCGTCGCGGAACATGTCGAGCATCTTCAGGATCGCGTCGTGGCCGTAGGTGTCTTCGATGTATTTGCAGATCCAGTAAGACTCGGCGTAGGCGAGCTGCCGATCGATCGGCCGCTTCGGACGGACGAAGCCCCAGGTGAGGTTGTCCATCGTGAACAGCTCGTGCTTGCGCACGGCGCTGTAGAGCATCGGGACCCATTCCCACCGAAGCGGCGTGTGCTCTTCGTACACCGCCAGCCCTTCCGTCATCCAGTGCTGGATGCGGTTGTCGGTGGCGCCCAGGGTGACGGTGTGGGTGTACTCGTGGCGCAGCACCTGCGACCAGTTGAATGCCTCCATGTTCGAGCCCCCTTGCGCGGCGAGACGAGCGCGATCACGCGGCCGGTGCTGGCGCCGACGGTGCCAATCCAGGGCGAGCCGGTCGTCCGGACCGAGAACGCCTCGTGACTGGGGAAGACCTCGATATAGGTCTTCACCTTGGGCTCGAACTTGTACTCGCCGCAGGTCTTGGCATGGATGCTCTCCAGGAAGTCGGCGAAGTACTCGGGGATCAACGGGTCAACGGTCGCGTCGTACATCAGCACGAAGTGCGGCGTCTCCTTCCGCGTGAAGCCGAGCATCATGTCCAGCAGCCGCATGTAATTGGTCGTCGCGGCGTTGAACGGATCGAGTTCCCGGGCCTTGTCGAGCGTGGCATAAGCCAGGTCTTCGTCGCCGCTCTGCGTATAGAGCAGCCCCAGGCCGTTGCGTGCCGCCGTCCACCAAGGGGCGCGCTCGATGGCGACCTTGTACATCTCCGCCGAGCGCGGGTACTGCCGCATCGCCGACAACTGCTCGGCGACTTCGAGGTAGGCGGTTGAGTTCTTGTGACTGACGTCGATCTCGTCAACCTTCGCCAGGGCCTCGTTCATTTTGTCATCGTGGAGCTGCAATGCTTCGACGGCCGCCAGAAGCCCCAAAGCTTCAATGTTGCGCGGGCGCCCGGTCAGCACTCGGTTGACCGGCTCGCGGGCGTCCTCAGGCCTTCGCTGATGGAGCAGATTGCGGGCCTCGAGCAAGTCGGCGACCCAGCTCTTCGGGTCGATCTCCCGGATGCCGTCGATGCAACGGTCGCAGCCATCGAAGTCGAACATCTCCAGATGCACGCGCCCCAGGAGTCGCAGGGCGTCAATGTCCCGCGGATTGGCGGTCAGTGCCGCCTTGAGCTCATCGACGGCCTGGGCGCGCTCGTCATGGCTCATGAAATACTCGGCCGCCGCCACGTGGGCGCGCCAGTTGGCGGCGTCGATCCGCGCCGCGCGGACGAAGATGTTCAGGATCGTCTTGGGGAGCCCGGTGTTGCCACGGTACTTTTCGCTCAGGGCGGCCCACCGGTCGGCGGCGCGGCCCATGTAGACGTCGGCCTCGGCGTCTTCGAATGGTCCGCCCGGCTTGAAGTCGCCCGCCTCCCATTTGCTTAAGTAGTCGTGCGGCTCGGTGACGAACCAGTCGTAGTGCGACTTGGCGGCCGCCAGGTCGCCGACTTGTTCACTGACGCTGGCCAGCCAAAAGTGCCCCGCCCACGATTCGGGGTGGGCCGCCAGATGCTGGTTCAGCAGCGCCAGGGCCTCCTCCGTCCGGCCCAGGTCGGCCAGGACCCGCGCCCGGAGCACTTGGACGGCCGGGGCCTCGGCGACCGTCGTCGCGGGTCTGCCCTTGAGCTGGACTTGCGCGGTGTCGGCAAGGGTCGCCAGAGCCTCGTCGGCCCGGCCGAGCGCGAACTGCGCCTGCCCTTTGGCCAGCGCGATGGGGATGAGCTGCTCGGCGGCCGGCTCCTTGAGCTTGCGGAGGGTGATCGGCGCCATCTTGTACCGCCCGGTGCTCGCCTGGAGCCGCGCCTTGTCGAGGTCGTCAAAGTAGGCGGGGTATTGAAGCTCGGGCAGGTCCTCAGGTAGGGCGGATTCAACCCATTTGCGCGGGATCGAATCGCGGACGAAGTCGTGCGCGGTACACGGGCGCGCCGCCGAAACGAACGCCGCGAGCGCCAGCGGCACGGCCAGCACAAGGGATGGGGTTCGGGATCGAACTAGCATCACGTTTCACCTCGAACGGGTGGGAAGGGGCGAACCGGGGCCCGCGACGCGCCGCAACCAATACGATCGCCGTGCAAAGGTGGCGGCCGCCTCAAGCGAACGCGGCCGGGAAGGTCTTGGCTGAAGCGGTGAGGCGGAACTCCGCGCCCGGCCGAAACGGCGGGCGAAGGGGCGACCGAGATGGGGCGGCCGGGCATCCAATATTTACTCGATCGAACAGCGCGCCGGGCGGTTTGAAGTTCCGGGTCGCCGCGTATTATAGCCGGACGGCGACCCAATGGGAGGCGTCGGCACCGAAGCGGCGCCTTTCTTCGGAGTTTGCTCTCACGGTTCGCTCAAGGCCGCGTGACGTGCCGCGGGCAGGACGAATGCGGCCGCCACGGCGCCCGTGCTTCATGGACGGCGAGAATTCTATGGCCGATGACCCGATCGAAGTCGCCAGCAACATCGGCACGGGGATGGGCATGCGCCTCGCCGATGCCGGTGGCCAGGGGGCTGTCGCGGACGCCAGTGCCGACGACCCTCTCGCGGCCCTGGATGCCGCCACCGCCTCCGCCTTCCGGGGCGGCAGCTTAAGCCAGTACGTCGGCAACGCCGAAGCCTTCCCGGTCCAGCGGCATTGGGATTTTTTCAACCACGCGGGCGTGGCGCCGCTTCCGGCGGTCACGGGGAAGGCCATCCGCACGGCGACACGCGAAGCCGAGGCCGGCGCCTACCTCGGCACGACCTGGTACAAGGATATTGAGCTGCTCCGGCAGGCGTCGGCGTCGCTCATCAACTGCCACCGCGACGAGATCGCTTTCATCAAGAACACCAGCGAGGGGATCAGCATCGTCGCCAACGGGATCGATTGGCAGTTCGGCGACCGGATCGTCACGACCGCCGTCGAATACCCCGCCAATATCTATCCCTGGATGGAGCAGGCGCGCGGCCGCGGCTGCAAGCTGATCATGATCCCGGAGGAGAAAGACGAGAACGGCCGCCGCCATGTGCCGACCGACGCGATCCTGAAAGAGGCGGCCGACCCGAAGACACGCATCGTCGCCCTCTCCCACGTCGAATACGCCAGTGGCCAGCGTCACGATATCGCTCGCATCGGCGCCTTCACTCGCTCCGCCGGGAAGCTGCTCTGCGTGGACGCGATCCAGAGCATCGGCGTGCTGCCGGTGGATGTGCAGGCGATGAACATCGATTACCTGGCGGCCGACGGGCACAAGTGGATGCTCGGGCCGGAGGGGGCGGGGATCTTTTACGCCCGCCGCGAGCTGCTGGAACGCACCCGGCCGCTCATGGTCGGATGGATGAATGTGATCGACGCGAAAAAGTATGGCGATTACAACTACACCCTTCGGCCCGACGCCGGCCGCTTCGAGTGCGGAAGCTATAACGTGGCCGGCCTGCTGGGGCTGAAGGCCTCCGTCGAGCTGCTTCGCAAGATCGGCATCGGTTCGATCGCCCAGCGCGTGCGCGAGTTGACCGATCGGCTGATCGAGGGCCTTGTCGCCAAGGGGTACGTGATCGTCAGCCCGCGCGACAAGTGGCAGTGGAGCGGGATCGTCAGCTTTACCTCGCCCACCCACAACCACGACCAGATCTTCTTCGGGCTTCGCAAGCAGTTCCGGACGGAGATCGCCGTCCGCGAAGGGCGTCTTCGCTGTTCCCCCCATTTTTACAACACCGAGGCCCAGATCGATCGCCTCCTCGAGCACCTCCCGAGCCATTGAAGGGCACCAGCCCCGTGGCGCCAGAGTCGGCAAGTCGTGCATCGTGGTTTTTATTTTTTTGACAATAGCGAAAAGGAAGTTACAAGGCTTAGAGAGGTCGCGGCCGTCTCAGGCCTCGCCTCCAACGCCGTACACATCCGGAGCTTTGGCAAGGTATCGCAGTCGATCAAGGAGCGCTATGTCCAGCGGGGTCACTCGCTCGGGGGGCGTTTTCGTCGCAGGTTTTGTATTCGTCTGCGCTTTTTCGATGACGAACGGCTTTGCCTCGATCTCGCACGCCGCGAGCGACGCGGGCGCTATGCGCTGGATCGGCCGCCGGCGGATGACCCGTCGGCCGTGCTGGCCAATTCATTCCCGTCCCCAACGTTTCAAGCCGCCCGGTCCTATTCCGCGTATGGCATCATCACGCAGCGCCGCTCGCCGGTTGCCACCGCCGAGGCCGCGCCGGCCGCCACAAACAACCCTGCCGCCGCCACAAACATCCCGACCGCCGCCACAAACATCCCGACCGCCGCCACAAACGACCCGGCCGCCCTCTCCGCGAGCCTCATGCATGGTCTGCCCAGCGGCGCAACGACCAACCCGGCGGCGCTGGTTCCGATTGTGGTCCAACAAGTCGGGCCTGACGAGCGACTTGAGCGGTCGATCCTGATCCCGCTGGATCAGTCGCTGGTCTTTTCGACATCGCAGGGGGTCGAGTCCCTAGGCTCGCGCGTCGCCGCCGCCGCGGGCCAGTCCGATGTGGCTGGGGCCGAACAGGCCGCCGTCAGCCCCGAACCGTTTGGGGCCAGCATGATCCAGTGGTCCTTCACCGGCGTCACGCTCTTCATCGGGCTGACGACCGCGTTGGTCGTCTGGAATCGAACCAAGGAGACGTATTAAGAGGTTTCTCGTCTGGCGCTCTCCTCCCCACGCGGCCGCCCCCCTTCGCCTTCGCTTACGCCATCAAGGGCGCTTTGCGTCTTTCGCGGCGGGCCTTAGCGGCTCACGCGTGAGCAGGAACGCCACCAGGTCACTGAACTCCTGATCCGTCATCCCTTTCTCCAGGCCTTCGGGCATCATCGAAATGTTCTGGACGCTGATCTTCTCGATATCGGCCGTCGGGATCACCGTCTGGTGCGTCTGGTCCTTGAGGATCACCCGAGCGTCGGTCTTCTCGACCATGATGCCCGAGACCGAATCGCCGTCCTTGGTCTTCACCACGTAGACGAGGTAGGGGGCGCCGATCACCAGGCTTGGGTCGAACACATTCGTCAGGATCGCGTCGAGGTTCTCGCGGCCTACGCCGGTCAGGTCAGGCCCCACGTTCCCACCCTTGCCGTAGATCGTGTGGCACTGAGCGCACGTCTTCTCGAAGACCAACTGCCCCGCCTCAGGGCTGCCGGGCGGGCGGCTGTTGAAGAGCTGACGCATCCGCTCGACAACCTTCACCCGCTCCGGGTTGCGCTCGGTCTGGACCTTCCCGAAGACGGCCGTCACCCGCTCGGAGACTTGCGGGTCATTGAGGCCCAGCAACTGGCGGGCGTGGTTCGCCGTGAGATCGGCCGCCGGGATCGATTTGGCCTGGACCGCGTCGAGCAGGGCGACGGCCCCGGCCGCCGAGTGCGTCAACGCGTTGACCGCCATCGGACGCAGGTCGGTCGGCATTTGCTGATAACTCTTAACGAGAACAGACGCCGCCTCGCTGTCGTTCATGAAGCCGAGGGCATCGACGGCCGCCTGCCGAATCAACACCGGCGCGTGAGCATCAGTGGCGAGCGTGGCGAAGGCGGGGATGTTGAGCGGCGAGCGTGTCTCGGCCAGGTCCTTAAGCATCTGGCGCGGGCGGCCGCATCCACGCCGCCGTCGGCGATGAGCGCCCGGGCGAAACCGGCGGCCGCCTCGTCATTCCACCAGAGGCCAATGGTTGTCGCGGGAACCCGAGCTGACCGGACCTTCGACCCCGCCTCGATCACCGCCGCCCGTGCCGGCGCGTCGAACAGCTTGGCCCGATCGGCCGGCTTCAGCCCGCCGGCCGACAGGGCATCGATCGTATCCTGCAGCGCCTGGCGAATTTTTTCGTCCGGCTTCCCCGCGGCGAGCGTGCGGGACAGATCCTGGACCACCTTCACCGGATCGCGGCCGCTGGCGTTGATCGCCTGCCGAACCCATCCGGCGGTCGATGCGCCGAACGACTTTTCCACCCCCGGGTTCGCGTCGAGGAAGGCGAGGAGGTCATTGCCGTGCGCGTGGGCCATCGGCTTGAGGTTGTTGTAGATGAGCGTCGGGATCAGCGGATCGGCCGCGTTCGCGTCGTTCAGGAGCAGCGCCTCCAGGATCGGCAGGCCGTCGTTCGGCCCGTTCAGGCGACCGGCCGCCACGGCGAGCTGCGCCCGCACGTCGGGCGAGGGGTCGTTTGCGAGCCCCTTCAGCCGATCGAAAATGGCGGGAGGGACGCTTCGTTGCAGCCCGGCCGCCCGGACACCCCAGTTGCGCGTGGGTGCGTCCGTGCTGGACAGAAGCTGTTCGTGGAAGGCGGGGTCGATCGCGCCGCGGCTGGCCAGCAGCCAGATCGCGTGCATGTGCGCGTTATTCTTCGAGGACGGATGCAGCGCGAGCTTATGGAGCCGCTCGACCAGCGCCGGGCCGCCTTGTTCGAACTTCTCATTCAGGATGCGCTGCGCCGTCCGACGCCACCAGACGTTGGGGCTCGACAGGTGCTCGATCAGTTCGTCGATCGTCGCCTTTTGCAGATCGAATGGCTTGGCGAGCGGCGTCCCCTGATAACTGATGCGGTAAATGCGGCCGCGGGTGCGATCGAGCCCCGGCGGGTCGCGGTTGGCATCCTGATAGCAATGGTACTTGTCGTACCAGTCCATTACATAGATGCATCCATCCGGCCCGATCTTCTCGCTCACCGGCATGTACCACGGGTCGTTCGCTTCCAGGAAATCGGGCGCGTTGTGTTGGGCGTAGGTCGCGCCGTCCCGCGTCAGCGTGTCGCGATTCAGCGCTGACCCGTGCAGGTTCCCCATGATCAGCGTGCCCCGATATTCCTCCGGGTAAGCATCGGCGTCGTACAGGCAAAGGCCGCCATACGCCGCCTGCTGATGGCGGCCGGTGGTGATCGACGGGAGCTTCCGCGTCAGCGGCGGATAGGGCCCGCCCTGGCGGTGGTAATATCCGGACTGCGTGATGTGGAACAGGTGATCGATCACGCAGCAACTGACGAACCAATCCCCCTGGCGGTTGTAGTCGAGCCCCCACGGGTTGCTCGTCCCTTCAGCAAAGAGCTCGAAGGTCTTGGTCGGCGGGTGATACCGCCAGACGGCGCAGGTGAAGTCGAACACCTTCCCGTCCGCCGGGCTTTTGACGTGCGACTGGTTGAAGACGCCGTTCATCCCGTAGAGCCACCCATCGGGGCCCCAGGTCAGGCTGTTGGGCAGCTCGTGCCGATCATCGCGGCCGAAGCCGGTGAGGATCACTTCCTCGCTGTCCGCCTTCCCGTCCCCCTTGGTGTCTTTCAGGAAGAGGATGTCGGGCGAATTGGTGATGTAGACGCCGCCGTTCCCGATCGCCACCCCGCACGGGATGTTCAGCCCGTCTTTAAAGAGCGTGACCTTGTCGAAGTGCCCGTCGTTCCTGGTTGACTCCAGGATTTTGACGCGGTCCTTCCCCTTGCCGGCCTCGGCGCGGGTACTCGACCGACTCCGTCACCCAGATGCGGCCGCGATCGTCGAACGTGAACGACGTCGGGTTGACCACCTCCGGCTCCGACGCGACACACTCGACCTTGAACCCCTCCGGCACCTTCATCCGCGCGATCGCCTCATCGGGCTTCAAGGCCGGCCCCGGCCGCACCAATTGCCCGCGCGGGATGTCGTTCGTCCCCTCGTTCTTGGCCAGCGCGAATGACGTCGTGACGAGTACGGTGTAGAGCAACCCACATCCTGCCCGCAGCGCGTGCGCGGCGATCATTCCGAATCTCATCCGCATTCTCCGAAAGGATCGGGCGCATTGCGTGTGCCGCGCTGCCGCGATGCGTCACGCATTCAGCGGCACGCGATGCGCGCCCTACAAAAGACCGCGACCCCGATTACTTGGCCGACCCATGCTGCGAGTAGACCTTATACTTCGCCTCAAGGTTCGCGGACTTGGCGTCGCCTTCGTGGACGACCACTTCGTACCGGAACGTCACCGTCTTCCCCGCCTCGATCTTGAAATCCCCTGAATGCTTCGGGTTCTTCTTGTCAAAGTCGCTGAGCCCGAAAATGTTCGCCGCGAGCAGGCCATACGCCCGAACGTGCCAGGTCGAGGGGTGGCGGGGGTTATCGATGTCGTCGAGAACGGCGACGCCGTATGGCTTGCCGTTGATCTCGCCCGATTCGTCGCACCAGTCGGCCGCCTTGCCCCAGACGGCTTTTTCTTCCTTCTCATTGGTCGCCGTGGCACCCGTCGCCAGGGTGATCGTGGGATGATCGGAGATGGAGTGGGCCAGCCGTACCGAGCAGAGCCCCGCTTCCTTCGTGTCGCCCAGTGTTACGTCGCCCCCGACCGGCGTAAAGGCGAGGATGAACGCGATCCCGCGGTTGCCGTCGGGGAATTGCAGGAACTCGATCGTCCGCAACTCGTTCAGCACCGGGTTGCCGTCTTTCCCCTCCCAGGCGAGTCGCTCCAAAATCGTGTGCCCTTCGACCTTGTCAAACCCCAGGTGCCGCTGTTTCGGCTGCTTCTCCCCCTCCTTGAGCGTCCAGTGATCGGCCCCGTTCACGTCGCCATGACCCACCCAGAGCGAGCGGTGGTGGGGGTGGTCGCTGTGCTTCTTGTCCGACTTGTCGGCCAGCGACTGGTCAAAGGTGACCGGCGTCCCATCGGCCGCCAGCACGGGGTACAGGTACGGCCGCACGGTCGGCTGCTCTTTCGTGGACCCGAAGATGTAGTCGGTAAACGGCTTGCCGTCGATGTTGACGGAGACTCGGTTGTCATGCTGGGTCAATTTCACATCCCCGCCAAACGCCGCCGGCGCGACCAGCGCGAGCAGGGAGGCAAGGCAGGCGGCGAAGAGAGGCTTGTTCATGGCGGCTCCGATAGGGGTAGAGACTCGACATCTGTGATAGACCGTGGCTTACGCGCCGTTGAAAGGGCGACGGAGCTTGGCAGCATGTTAGCGAAAACTGTCGTCCATCAACTTTACCCACTAGAGCACGCGGAGATTTACGCGTCTCGAGCGGCAACGGTCGCGAAATGGCCAGCCAGTGAAGTCACGAACGTTTTCAAACTCGTAAGCTCGGACAGGTCAGATACCTTACCGGTGCGTACTGCGGCCCGTGGTGTGGCAAGAACGCAAGCTGTCGAATATAGTTGTTCTTTTACGAGCCGCTGACACAGCAGGTCGTAACGCTTCAAGTGGGATGCCCCTTCGAACTCCGGGAACACCTCAAAGTGCGGTGAGCGATCCGTTATGGGGGCGCGAGATTTTGGCGCGTCTTCCACCAGCATCATCCAACCCACCAGGGGTTTCGGATAGCCTTCACCGAACGCGCCGTCCCTATACGCAATCCAAAAGTCGTGCGCTGTCCCGATCGCCTCTTCGGTGCGATTATTGAAGTTGTTCCCGAAAGACGGCCCGACCTGACTCTTGAGTTCGATCGCGGCGATGAGGCGTCCGTCATTCATGACAAGGAGATCCCAAAGCTTTGTCGGCCGAAAATAGCCGGGAAGCGTCAGAAGTGCCCGCTTCTGATGAATCAGTGCGTGCCCGAGCCCATTGGCTTTCACGAGGTCGATGATGAGAGCCGTGAAGCCGTCCATGTTCTTGCCGCCCGTTACGCCCGCACGTTCACCTCGGTCGGTCACGCCGGCCTCTTTCTGTTTCTGCCTGGCTTTCTGTCTGTTGCCCCAAAATGCCATTACGGCTTCCCGCGTTTTCCGCTCGTAATCGACCAGATTGATTGCCAAGCTACTCTCCGTTCCCGCCAACAACGGCCCGCTCCGAGGCCGTCAAATTGTAAATCGAGAATGCCGCATGATTACACGCCGCGATGTCATTTCTTTTCGCGGCATTGACAAGTTCCGCCCTGAGCTCCGGCGCGATGTCCTCGAAACGCGGCAAGCGGATCCTGCGGAGATATTGAGCCTGAAAGCGTAGGAATCCGCCTCTCATCTTCGTCGAATAGACCGCAACGAATAGCCTTGCTATCCCGGAAAGCAAAACGGCTCGCAAAGCGTGAAGTTCCCAAGTCCCAGACGTGATGAAATAAAGATTGTGGTGCGGGTAAAGCTGCCCATCTTCATAGACGACATGGGCCTTTCCTTTGATGTCGGGAATCAGCAGCTTTGGCCGCTGGGCTAACGCGGGATTGATTCGGTCGATCGTTCGATACCAGTTTTCCGGAGCGCGCCGAGCGACGTGTCGTCTGGCAATTACGTTACGATGAGCCTCGAGGTATTTCTTGAGTTTAGGGTATCGAGCAAGATCAACCAAACCACCTTCGTCCGCGAATGGATTGATTACTCCGAACCCTCTCCACTCAACGACTCCATTCTGAATATCGCGCGTCATCACCAGCGGAAGCTTTCGATCTTGCTCGACGTCCAAGGTGTCAAATGGACCGACAAAAGCTTGGTCCGCACCAGTAGCGACGCCAATGCCAACCTTACACCCCGCCTCTTCAACGGTGGGGTATTCCGCTTCAAGACGACGCACAACGGCAAGTTGGTCAGACGACTCGAGAACCCAGGGTTCGTCCGAATCGGTCACTGCCGCGAGTTCACGAACGGTTGTTGAGGAAACGCCGAGCCGGGGCGACACCAATTCTCTTGACAGTGCGGACAATGCATTCGCCGAGATTTCTGGACGATAAGCCACCCGAGTTGGCCCGCTTGCTTCGCGGCTGATGATTGTAATCGCCGGGTAAGCGATAACGTCGGAATGAAACGCTTTGGTGTCAACCATGTTGACGTAAACTTGCAGGTGAAATCGCTCGGCCACAAGTCGCCGAAGCGGCCCGCCGTAACGATTTTTCATCCATCGATCAGCACAGATAAAACCAAGTCTTCCACCCTCGCTTAAGCTTCTCAACGACCGTTCGATGAAGGGGACGTAGAGATCCGCACGATCGAATAAGGTTTGATAGCGGCGTCGATACTCGGCTAGGAGCACGTCGGCAATGAGCTCCTGCCGCACATATGGGGGATTCCCGATAACAATGTCGAAAGGGCCATCTAAAGGCGTAAGCAGGAAGTCCCCATTGATAAGCCATGTGCTAAGGAGGGCCTCCACTTGACTCCGCGCGAGCCCTACGGCCTCAAGCAATCGGCCCACAGCCCGTCGGGTTGAACAGAAAGCTCTCTCGGTGTAACTCAACCGCTCTAACGCAGTCACGCAAACCTTCGGCGGGGTCTCCTTGGGGATCCGCCGTCCGCCATGAATCGAGTAGTCGGCCCACCGCTGGAACGAGGAAATCCCCTCCACCAAAGGATGGTTCCAGCAAACGCCGGCGGTGAAGCTCGGCCGGGAACGAGTAGCCCGCAAGATCAAGAATGAAATCAACCACCTCGCGCCGCGTAAAGACCGCCCCACGTTCGTCGGCCCCGGCCCCCGCGCTCTCGCCGACAGCGGCCGTGATCGGACACAAGCCCGGGAAGAGCGTCTCCTGCAATCCGATCTGGAAATCTTTGTCGTCCATGGGCTGCGGCCATCGAATATTGTCTTAAGCGTATGATCGCCGGCTCGGCCTTCCCTCGCCAGCCGACAGAAATACCTTTTGTTTAAGAGAAGATAGATTTGGACGAGGGCTTAACGAAACGATCCCCCTATTGGGCCGATGCAACCTTACATGATTTCCCACGAATCGATCCACCCCGACACGATCGGGCGGCTTGCCGCTGCGCTGCCGCTACTCGAACTGGCGGACGCTGGCCCGGACCGGCGCGGCAATCACGTTCGGCCTTCGCCGCAGCAGCGTTCCGCCGTCCGGCGGCGGCGGTTTGCGCGGAGTTGAACCGGCCGTGCCTGGCCGTGTGCGGGCGCCTGGATGAGGCGGTTGACCTCGCGGGAGATATCCAGCCGGATCGTCGGCCGCCGACTGGAAAAGGTCGGTGGCACGGCGGCGGTTTGCCCATTGGCCGTACCGATGAAGCTCGTTACATTCGCGCACGTTCCGCGCGACGTCTCGATTCAGGAATTCGAGCGCCGGCGCTCAACGGCGGAGAGAGGGCACGCTCTCCCAACTGGTTGAGTCTCCGTAGCGTTGTGCCCGGAGGGCACGTCCCAATGGACGGCAGCGACGATCATGTTGACGACCGGCCGCTTACGACCGGCGTCCCAGGCATCGACGACATTTTGCGCGGAGGGTTCCCGCGCAACTGCCTCTACATGGTCACCGGCACCCCCGGCTCCGGCAAGACGACGCTGGCGATGCAATTCCTTCTCGAAGGCGTCAGGGCGGGCGAGATCTGCCTCTACGTTACGCTCTCCGAATCCAGGCGCGAGATCATGAAGGTGGCCCGCAGCCACGGGTGGGACTTGTCCGCCGTCCACATCTGCGAGCTTGTCCCCTCCGAACGCAACCTGTCGGTGGACGCTCAACTGACCGTCTTCAACCCATCGGAGCTGGAGCTGGGCGAGACGACCGAGGCGATGATCGCCGAGGTTGACCGGCTCAAGCCCAAGCGGGTCGTGATCGACTCGCTGTCGGAGCTTCGACTGGTCGCGCAGAACTCGCTGCGTTACCGGCGACAGATCCTCGCCCTCAAGCAGTTCTTCGGAGGGCGGGAATGCACCGTCCTGATGCTCGACGACTGCACGGGCTCCCATGATGACGACCAGCTTCAGAGTATCGCCCACGGCGTGGTCGTGCTGGAACAACTCGCCAACCAGTACGGCGCCGAGCGGCGGCGGCTCAGGGTCGTGAAGATGCGCGGTGTCTCCTTTCGAGGCGGCTATCACGACTTCGCCATCCGCAAAGGCGGCCTGGACGTCTTCCCCCGTCTCGTCGCGGCCGAGCACCATACCGAGTTCGACGAACTGGACCTGGCCAGCGGCAACGACGCGCTCGACGCGCTGCTGTGCGGCGGCCTGCCCGTCGGGACCAGCACGCTGTTGCTCGGGCCGGCGGGGACGGGTAAATCCACGGTAGCCACTTTGTTCGCCGTCGCGGCCGCCAAACGGGGGCAGCGCATCGCGATGTACGTGTTCGACGAGAACATCGGGACCTTTCGCTCGCGGTCGCGCAAGCTGGGGATCACGGTGGAGCCGCATCTGACATCCGGCCTGATGTCGCTCCAGCAGGTTGACCCGGCCGAGCTCTCCTCCGGCGAGTTCGCGGCGCTCGTGCGGCGCGCCGTGGACGGCACGGACGGGCTCGGCGGGCGGGCCCGGGTGGTGATCGTGGACAGCCTCAACGGCTACCTGAACGCGATGCCCGAGGAGAAGTTCCTGACCGCGCAATTGCACGAGCTGCTGGCGTACCTCGGCCAGCAAGGCGTGGTGACGCTGATGACCGTCACCCAGTCGGGCATGATGGGCAGCGGCATGCACTCGCCGGTGGACACGACCTATTTGGCGGACAACGTGATCCTGTTCCGCTACTTCGAGTCGCGCGGCCGCGTGCGCCGGGCGGTCTCGGTGGTCAAGAAGCGCAACGGCAAGCACGAGAAGACCATGCGAGAGCTTCAGGTGACCGAGCGGGGCATCGAAGTGGGCGAGCCGCTGGAGAATTTCCATGGCGTCCTGACGGGGGTCCCGACGTATATCAGCGACGGGCGAACACCGACGGGCAATGCCGATGACGCAAGATAACGCGCTGCCCGAGGCGGCGCTCAACAACGCGCGCGTCATGCTCCTCCCGCCGACCCGGCGGGACGCCGATGCGATGTGCAGGGTCCTCGGCGGCGCCGGCATCTCCTGCACGGTCTGTTCGACCATGGCGACCCTTTGTGACGCGATCGGGCGAGGCGCCGGCGCGGTGGTTGTCTCGGAGGAGGCCTTGGCGGCCGAGCCTGATGGCCTGGTCGCGTGCATCCAATCGCAGCCTCTGTGGTCGGACCTGCCCGTCGTTGTCCTCTCCCGGGCGGGCGCGGAGTCGCCGAAGCTCACCGCATTGCTCGCCCACCTGGGGAACGCGAGCGTGCTTGAGCGGCCGCTACGCGTTACCAGCCTGTTGAGCATCGTGCGGTTCGCGCTGCGAGCGCGTGAGCGGCAGTACCAGGTTCGAACGCACCTCGTCGAGCGGGAACAATCCGAGCGAGCGCTGCGCGCAGCGAGGAGCGCCTGCGGGCCGTCTTCGAGCAATCGACGGCGGGCATCGGCCAGTTGGACATGGCCGGGCGGTTCGTCCTCGCCAACCAGCGGCTTTGCGATCTGCTCGGATACCCCCGCGAGGAACTGCTCAACCGGCGAATGCAGGACGTGACCCATCCCGAAGACCTGGCTCAGAGCATTGAGCTGATGGAGAAGTCCAAGCGGGAGGGCAACGGCAGCTATGACGTCGAGAAGCGATACGTGCGGAAGGATGGGGCGCACGTCTGGGTCCATGTGAGCTCGACGGTGCTGCGCGACGGCGGCGGCCGCCCCCAGGCCCTGCTCGGGGTGATTACCGATGTCACCGCCCGCCGGCGGGCCGAGGAAGAACTCTACCGCACCAAGGCCCTCGCCGAGTCCGGGCTGGCGCGATGGCAGGCGGTCGTGGAGAGCATGACCGAAGGGCTCGTCCTCGCCAGCCCCCGGGGGGAGCTGACGGCGATGAACCCCGCCGCCCTGGCGCTGCACGAGTTCGCGTCCATGGGGGAGATGCTGACGCGATTAGCGGACTACCCCGACCTGTTCGAGCTGCACGACGCGAGCGGGAAATTTCTGCCGTTAAGCGAGTGGCCGATGTCGCGCGTGCTTCGAGGCGAGCGGTTGAACAACTACGAAGTCCGCGTCCGCCGCCGGGATACCGGAAAAGTCTGGGTCGGCAGCTATGGCGGCACGCAGGTGCGCGACCCGGAAGGGACTGTCGCCCTTGCGGTGCTTGCCGTCCGTGACGTCACCGTGCAGAAGACGGCCGAGGCGAACCTTCAGGAGAGCGAAGCGAGGTTCCGGCAACTGGCCGAGACGATCCCGCAACTGGCGTGGATGGCGAACCCCGACGGGTTTATCACCTGGTACAACCGCCGGTGGTACGACTACACGGGCACGACGCCGCAACAAATGGAAGGATGGGGCTGGCAGGCGGTCCACGACCCCGACGAACTGCCACGCGTCCTGGAGGCTTGGCGGCATTCGATCGCCACCGGCGTGACGTTTGAGATGGAGTTCCCGCTCAGAGGCGCCGATGGTCTGTTTCGGTGGTTCCTCACGCGCGTGGCCCCGCTTCGCGACGCCGGCGGCCGCATCACGCTCTGGTTCGGCACCAATACCGACATCGAAGACTGGCGCCGCGCCGGCCAGGAGCGCGCCAAGCTGCTCGATGCCGAACGAACCGCGCGCGCCGAGGCCGAACGGGCGAGCCGCGTGAAGGACGAGTTCCTGGCGACCTTGTCGCACGAGCTTCGCACGCCCCTCAACGCGATCCTCGGATGGTCGCAGATCCTCCGATCCGACGGCAGCTCCGACGAGGACATGCGGCAAGGCCTGGAGACGATTGAACGCAATGCCCGCGCGCAGACTAAAATCATTGAAGACCTCCTGGAGATGAGCCGCATCATCAGCGGGAAGGTGCGCCTTGAGGTTCAGCGGGTCGATCTCGCTCCGGTCATCGAGGCGGCGGTGCAGACCGTCCGCCACGCGGCCGATTCAAAAGGCGTTCGGCTTCAGGTGGTGCTCGACCCGCACGCCGGCCCGATCTCGGGCGACCCTTCGCGCCTGCAGCAGGTCTTCTGGAACCTGCTGAGCAACAGCGTGAAATTCTCGCCGCGCGGCAGTCGCGTGCAGGTGTTGTTGGAGCGCGTCAATTCGCACGTGGAGGTGAGCATCATTGACTCGGGCGAGGGGATGAAGCCCGAGTTCCTGCCCTACGTGTTCGATCGGTTCCGGCAGGCCGACGCGACCACCACCCGCCGGCACGGCGGCCTGGGCCTGGGTTTGTCGATCGTCAAGCAACTGGTCGAGCTCCACGGCGGCAGCGTTCGGGCGAAGAGCCCGGGCCCGGGCAAAGGATCGACCTTCACCGTCACCCTGCCGCTAACGCCGCTTCACGCCGAGCCCGAGCCGCTGCCGGAGCGCCGCCACCCGTCCGGTCACGTCGGGCTTCGGGTCGCTCCGCTGGACGATTGTGCGAAATTGGACGGCCTGCGGGTGCTGGTCGTCGATGACGAGCCCGACGCGCGGTCGCTGGTCAAGCGGCTGCTTGAGGACTGTAACGCGGTGGTGGCGGTCGCGGCGTCGGCGACGGAGGCGTTCGAGCTCGTTCGCGCCGATCGCCCCGACGTCATGATCTCGGACATCGGGATGCCGGCGGAAGACGGCTATTCGCTCATCCGTCGGGTCAGGGCGTTGGCGCCGGAAGAGGGAGGGGACGTCCCGGCCGTCGCGCTCACCGCCTACGCACGCTCCGAGGACCGACGGCGCGCCGTCATGGCCGGCTTCCAGCACCACGTTGCCAAACCGGTCGAACCGGCCGAGTTGATCGCGATCGTCGCCAGCGTCGTCGCCTGGGCCGCAAAGAAGCAACGCTAGTGGACCGTTCCTGGCAAGACTGCGGGTGCGGGGCGATATGATCCGACGTGCCGCCGGTGCCCTCACCGACGGGTCCTTTGTAGGAGCGGCGACACCGCCGGTGAGGGCACCGGCGGCACTTGATCGCGGGCCGTAACCCGCTGTTTTCGATGGAACGAGCCACGAGCCGCCCACATCGTTTGCGCGTGCGCAGTTTTATCTGGGATAGCGGACGGAGGTGGCCGGCGAAGGCCGCATCGAATCAGCTTTACCCGGCCCCGCCGCAAACCTACCATGTTTTCCCATGAACCGACCCACCCCCGCCACGATCGGGCGGCTTGCCGCTGCGCGCCCGCTACGAGACCTGGCCCGGACGCTCGCCCAGACCGGGGCGGCCACCGCCTCCGGCCTCTGGGGCAGCAGCGTCTCGGCGGCCGTGGCGGCGGTGCGCGGCGGAACTGCAGCGGCCGTGCCTCGTCGTCTGCGGGCATCTGGATGAGGCGGACGACCTGGCCGACGACATCGAGCTGTTCATCGGCCGCCGGCCGGATGGTGCTGCCGGCGCTGGAACTCAGCGGCGGGCTTGGGCGGATGAGCGAGGAGCAGGTGTCCAACCGCCTGCAGCTCCTGTCGCGCTTCGCGGCCGGGGTGTCGCCGGACACCGTCCTGGTCGCGCCGATCCAGGCGCTGATGCAGTCGGTGCCGTCGCGGCAGCAGCTTCGAGCAGCTCATCCGAACCGTTAAAGCCGGCGACAGACCTGGAGCCGGAGAAGCTGATCGTCTGGCTCTCCGAGCACGGGTACAACCGGCTCGAGCAGGTGGAAGTGCCGGGCGACTTCGCCGTCCGCGGCGGGATCATCGATGTCTACCTCGCCCGGCGAGTTCGAGGCGTCGGGGACCAGGTCGGGCTGACCGCCCGCATCGACTTCTTCGGCGACCAGGTCGAATCGATCAAGCAGGTTCGACCTCGACTCGCTCGGCTCGCGGCGAGGCGATGCCGTCGACATCCGCATCATCGACCTCAAGGGCAACCTGCCGGAGACGGGCGAGTCGGTCAGCATCTTCAGCTACCTGCCGCCGGAGACGATCGTCGTCCTCTGGGCGCCGCTGGAAATCGCCGAGCAGGCCAAGAGCTATCTCGACCGGCTGCCCGAGGTGAAGGGGATTTACCCGCTGCGCGGCGGTCCTCCAGAACGCCGAGCCGCTTCGCGCGGCTGGAGCTGAGCCAGTTCGACCAGGGGACCGTCGGCGATGCCGAGCCTCGTCGACGGGCAGGCGGTGCCGCACGTCAAGCTGCCGATCGTGTCGCTGCAGCGGTTCGAGACCGAGGCGAAGAAGGCGATCGCCGAGCTGGCCGAGCTGACCGACACGCACGACGTCACCGTCTTCTGCGAGAACGAAGGGGAAGCCGGACGGTTCTGCGAACTGGTCGAGTTGGAGCAGCCGGGGCTGTGCCAGAAGGTCCAGGTCCCGCTCGGCTATCTGCACCGGGGGTTCGTCTGGGATGAGTCGATCGCCGCGGGTGAGCCGGCTCACGCGCCGGGCGAGCGGCCCGCCGGAGCGCCGCGGCCGCTGGCGCTGCTCGGGCATCACGAGCTGTTCCACCGCTACGAGCAGCGGCGGCGGGTCAAGAAGGTGATCGCGTCGCGGCCGGTGGATTCGTTCCTCGACCTCAAGGTCGGGCGACTACGTCGTTCACGTCGCCCACGGCATCGCCCAGTTCACGGGGATGCAGACGATCACCAAGGACGGCCACAGCGAAGAATACCTCACGCCTGCGCTTTGCCGAGAACGCGACGCTGCACGTGCCGGCGGCGCGGATCAACCTGATTCAGAAGTACATCGGCGGCTTTTCAGGGCCATCCGCAGCTTTCGCGGCTCGGGCAGCGGGGCGTGGGAGAAGCAGAAGGCGAAGGTCGCCGAAGCGGTCATGGACATGGCCGCCGAGCTGATCGAAATCCAGGCGGCGCGGGCGGCCGAAGCTGGGCACGCCGTACCCGCCGGATACCGAGTGGCAGAAGGAGTTCGAGGCCGAGTTCCCCTACGAGCCGACGCAGGACCAGGTGACCGCGGCGGAAGAGATCAAGCAGGACATGCAGCAGGCCGCGGCCGATGGACCGGCTGCTCTGCGGCGACGTCGGCTACGGCAAGACCGAGATGGCGATGCGGGCGGCGTTCAAGGCGGTCGAATACGGCAAGCAGGTGGCCGTCCTCGTCCCGACGACCGTGCTGGCCGAGCAGCATTACCGCTCGTTCAAGGAGCGGATGGTGAACTACCCGTTCGCGATCGAGTCGATCAGCCGGTTCAAGACCGCCAAGCAGCAGAAGGAGACCGTGAAGCGGCTGGCAAGGGGCGAGATCGACATCCTGATCGGCACGCATCGGCTCATCAGCAAGGACGTCAAGTTCGCCGACCTGGGCCTGGTGGTGATCGACGAAGAGCAGCGGTTCGGCGTGACGCATAAGGAGCGGCTCAAGCAGATGCGCAAGACGGTGGACGTGCTGACGATGTCGGCCACGCCGATCCCGCGAACGCTGCACATGAGCATGCTGGGGCTGCGCGATATCAGCTCGCTGACCACCGCGCCGCAGGACCGGCGGAGCGTCGTGACCGAGGTGATGCCGTTCGACCAGCAGCGGGTGAAGCTGGCGATCCTCCGCGAGCTGAAGCGCGAGGGGCAGGTCTACTTCGTCCACAACCGCGTGCAGCAACATCCTGGAGATGGCCGACGAGATCCAGCAGCTCGTCCCCGACGCGCGGATCCTCATCGGCCACGGGCAGATGGGCGAAGGGGAGCTGGAAGACGTGATGCTGAAGTTCATCCGCCACGAGGCGGACATCCTCGTCTGCACGACGATCATCGAGAGCGGCCTGGACATCCCCAACGCGAACACGATCATCATCAACAACGCCGACCGATTCGGGCTGAGCGAGCTGCACCAGCTTCGCGGCCGCGTGGGTCGGTACAAGCACCGGGCCTATTGCTACCTGCTGCTGCCGCCCGACCGGCCGGTGACGCCGGTCGCCGCCAAGCGGCTGAAGGCGATCGAGGAATACAGCCATCTGGGCGCGGGCTTCAAGATCGCGATGCGCGACCTGGAGATCCGCGGCGCGGGCAACATCCTCGGCCCCGAGCAGTCGGGGCATATCGCGACGGTGGGGTACGAGATGTATTGCCAGTTGCTGGAAGAGGCGACGCGGCAACTGAAGAACGAGGCCAAGCCGCACGCGGCCCGAGGCGCACGTTGACATCGGCATCAGCGCCTTCCTCCCCAAGACGTACATCCCCGGCGACCGCCAGCGGATGGACCTCTACCGCCGGCTGACGCGCTGCGCCAGCCTGGAGATGCTGGCGGAGCTCGAGCAAGGACATGAAAGACGCCTTCGGCGAGCCGCCGCGGCCGGCGATCATCTTCTTCGCCCTGACCGAGCTGCGGCTTGCTGTGCGGGTTGTTCGGCATCGAAAGCATTATCAAGAAAGACCCCGATGTCGTCCTGACGGTGCATGACGCCGCCCGCGCCGAGCTCGCGCTGGCCGAGCGCGCCGGGGACGGTGCGGGTGATTGACGAGAAGACGGTCTACCTCCGCATGCCGCCGACGTTCATGGAGTCGGAGACGTGCCTGATGGTCCTGCGCAACCTTATGCGGCAGGCGTACGATCGCGAGACGGGCGTGGAATCGACGGTGCCGGACATCCCGATGCCGACCGTCGTGGAGCCGTCGCCGGTGGAAGCGCCGTCATTCGGGGACGGCCGGCGGGACAAAGGTCGGGGTCGCGACGGCGGCCGCCGAGGCATCTCCACGCCCACGGCGACCCTTTCGGGCAAGCGCGTCAACCCCGCGCCGATGCCGCACACGCCGCGCCCAACCGAGCGGCCGGCGTCGCCCCCGCAGCCGGCGCCGCAATCACCGCCGGCGGCCGCGCAGAAGGGGCTGAAGTCGGTCGCCGCGGACCTGGAGAAGCTCGTCTCCCTGCGTGACATGGGCATCCTGACCGAGGAAGAATTTCAAGCGGCCCGGCGACGATTGGTGAACAGCCGGACCTGAGGGACGGGCCGTCGTTTGGTGGCGGCTGCGCGGGTAGGGTCCGTACGAGAGCGGCGGAATGCCTTCCTTGCTCGGTGGGTCTCCCGCTCTCGTGCGGACCTGTCGCGGCCACGAAGAAGGGTCCGCACGAGAGCAGGTCGGCGTCTGCACGGCGGATGTGGCGCGACGCGCTCTCGTGCGGACCCTACGAAGCCGCCTGTCGCGGGTGCGGGGACCGCACCGCATTCCTGGCACCAGTTGACCCCCGTCCGGCCCCGCCTAACATCGTTCGAGCGTGAGGCATGTTGCCCACGCCAGTAAGTCCCCGCCGGGAGCGTCTTGCCTCGGCGCGTCAGGAGATCGTCATGCATTTCTCTCACCGAGGGTGCCGCACGCACCACGGCCACCCAATCCAGGGTCACCCGTTTTCCGTTCACGGTTTTTTCCAAGGTTTCCACCCCGGCAGCGGCTTGGGGTGGGGAGGTCCAGCGATGGGTCACGGCTTAGGCGTTGATTCGTCGGAAGGGGGCTTCTTCGGAGGTCCCGGGGGCGGCTTCGGCGTTCGACGCCCGCTCCGGTTCCTCGCGTACAAGCTCGAGCTCGACGAGAAACAGGTCGCCGAGTTCGCCCGCATCCTGGATGAGCTGAAGACCGAGCGCGCCCAGGCTGAAGTGGACGACCGCCGCGCCCGGGCCGAGCTGGCCGACGCGCTGGCCGGCGAGGCGTTCGACAACGCCAAGGCCGCGGCCGCCGGTGAGCGGCGCGTCGCCAGCAGCACCCGGCTCCGCGATGCCGTGACCCGAGCCTTGCAGCAGATCCACGCCACGCTCAACCCCGAGCAACGCGGCCGCATGGCCTACCTGATTCGAACCGGCGTTCTGGCGGTCTGATTCGGTCGCAACCCGCCTGATGCCGAAAAACAGATCGCCCGGATGGCCGCAAGGCGATCCGGGCGATGGTGTTTTGGTGACGACGAGATGGCGGAGAAGAAGAAAATCCGAAGCACGAAATCCGAAAGAACTGGAAATTTTCGAAGAAGAAAGAAGAAAAAGTGGGCCTTTCTTTCTGCTTTCTGCTTCTTTCGGTTTCTGCTTCTTTCGGATTCTGCTTCTTTCGGATTTCGTGCTTCGGATTTCGGATTTACCTCCCTCGGATTTTCCTCAAGAGGCTTTCTTCTTCATCCCCGGCAGCTTGGTCGCAAAGTCTTCACGGAGCCGGCGGCAGTGGTAGACGCCGCCCGGGGGGAAGTTCAGCGGGACGAGCTTCCAGAGGACGTCCGCGAACAGCCGCTCATACATGGCTTTGTAGACCCAGGGCATGACCGTGAGCTGGCTGAAGTAAGCGTCGCCCAGTCGCGGGGTGACGGCTTCCAGGACCGCTTTGTTGATCTCGGGCGGAAGGCTGGGCGTGGGGATGCCGCTGATCAGGACGTCGATTTTTTCGACGCCGCGGTCGCGGAGAACCCTGTCGGTGTCGCGCACGTTGGCGCACACCACTTCCGCCTTGGGGACGCGCTTCTTGATCGCCTGGGCGAAGTCGTCGCAGATCTCCAGGGCGATCAGTCGGCTGTCGGGGTGCATCATGCTGGCCGCCAGCTCGGTGATCGGCGCGTGCCGGCGCCCAGCTCGACGATGATCTGGGGGCGGGACGGGTCGATGAATCGGCAGCACTCTTGCGAGAGCCACCGGCTGGAGGGGGTAAAGCTGGCGATTTGCTTGAAGTTCGAGAGCATCCGGCCCAGGAAAAGGCCCGGTTGCGGAGCAGCTCCCGGTTGGACGGCCGCATTGTTCATCGGAACTCGCTTGTTTGATAATTCGCGCGCGCCTCGGGACCGCCCGAAACCGCACGCGGGTTTGCAGGAGTTTCCTGACGAGGAAGCCCCGTCCAAAATGACACAGATCACGCTAACCCAAAATTAACAGGGTGTTAGCGCGGCCGGATCCAGCCACCGTCTGATCAACGGACCCCAAATAGCAGGCACACTCCGTGTGCCGTAGCCCGTCTTGGAGAGCGCTCGATAACCGGGCGGACGGCACACGGAGTGTGCCTGCTACAGGGGGTCGCACCCACCGTTATTTCAGTTGCTCGGGGTTCAGCGCTTCAAGTTCGGGGATGACAAACAGCCCGTCCTTGCGAACGAGCTTCCCGTCAAACCAGACTTCGCCGCCGCCGACGTCGGGCGTCTGGCGCATCACCATGTCCCAGTGGATGTCGCTCTTGTTCCCGTTCGAGGCTTCGTCGTAGCAGGAGCCGGGCGTAAAGTGAATGCTGCCGGCGATCTTCTCGTCGAAGAGGATGTCCTTCATCGGCTTGGTGCAGTAGGGGTTAAAGCCGATCGCGAACTCGCCCACATAGCGCGACCCCTTGTCCGTATCGAGCACCTCGTTGAGCTTCTGCGTCGCCGTGCTGGTCGCCTCGACGATCTTCCCCTCCTTGAAGACCAGGCGGATATCGTTGTGCGTCGTCCCGCGATAGATGGTGGGGCAATTGAAGTGGATCACGCCGTTCACGCTGTCGCGGACGGGCGCGGAGAAGACCTCGCCATCGGGGATGTTCACGCGGCCGTCGCACGGGATCGCGTCGATGCCTTTGACGCTGAACCGCAAATCCGTATCCCCCGGGCCCATCAGATGGACCTTGTCCGCCTTGGCCAGGCGTTTCACCAGCGGCTTCATGGCCCGGCTCATCTTGCGGTAATCGAGCGTGCAGACGTTGAAGTAGAAGTCTTCAAAAGCCTCCGTGCTCATCTCGGCCATCTGGGCCATGCTGGGGTTGGGCCAGCGGAGGACGCACCAGCGGGTCTTCTTGATCCGCACGTCGTGGTGGACGCGCTTCCAGACGGACCGTTCGTAAAGCTTCTGCTTGTCGGCCGGAACATCCGACATCTCCGAGACGTTCGCGTTCCCCCGGATGCCCAGGTAGCACTGGGCCTTCTGCATCATCCCCTTCTCAACGTCGGCGATGACGTCCCACTGCTCGGCCGTCCCGGCGAGCATCAGGGCGCGCTGGACTTCGTTGCTCTTGAGCCAGACCACCGGCCGCCCGCCCGCCTCGCCGGCCGCCCGGACCAGCGCCTTGGTAAATTCGTGGGGCACGTCGATCGCTTCGATCAGGACGTTCTCGCCGGGTTGGACCGCACAGGAATAGTTGATCAGCAGATCGGCAAGCTTCTCGATGCGGGGGTCGGTCATGCGTGCTCCACTCTCGCTTCCGGCGGCGCCGCGGCCGGCGCCAGTCACCCGCCGCCGCCGCGCGTCAAGGCGGGTGACTCTACAGAGAGTGGCCGAACGTTGCCAATGCGGGCGCGGCACTCGGGGCGAGGGGTGAGACAGGTTCGCGGCAGCCGTCAACACGCGGGCACGCCGCGAACAACCCGCGGCCGCCAGGAAGCGGGCCGTCGCCGTACGGGGCGACGGAGCCGCCCAATCACAGGTCGATGTCGCCGCGGTAAACGCCGGCGAGGCGGCGACGACTGGCGGTAATGGCTCGGACGCTGGCGTTGCGACGCCCCAGCCGATCGAATAAGGCCATGCGTACGTTGGCGATCGATCTTGGCACGCGGCGGGTGGGCCTGGCGTTGAGCGATGAAGGCGGCCGCTTCGCAACGCCGTACGACGTCCTCAACGTGACCGGCACCGATTCGGCCATCGCTCCGATCCTCGACCTCGTCCGCCGCGAAGACGTACGGCGGCTGGTCGTCGGGTTGCCTCTCAATATGGACGACTCCTTCGGACCGGCCGCCCGTCAGGCGATCGCCTGGGCGAAGGAGGTTTCCCAGAAGGCGGGGGTCCCCGTCCTATTCGTGGACGAGCGCCTCAGCTCCTTTTCGGCCGAGCAGGGGCTGATCGAGCGCAAGCGGGGGGGCGAGAAGATGACGCGCCGGGACAAAAAGAAGCAGCTTGACGCCCTGGCGGCCGCTTCGTTCCTGCAAGAGTTCCTGGACGGGCGACTTGCGGCGATCGAAGTGTAGACGAGGTCATTTTCGCGTCAGGGCACGCATCGCCTCCCGCCACGTCACCTGATCGGTCGCCGGCGCCGTGTCTCTCCAAGAGATGACCCCCGTCGGCGGCACGCAATGCGTGCCCTACGAGATGTTGCCCGTCGGTGTGAACCCTTTTGTCCCGCCAGTCTTTCCGATCAGGCGGACGCCGTCGATCACCATTGTCTTGTCGATCGCCTTGCACATGTCGTAGACCGTCAGCGCGGCGATGGAGACGGCGGTGAGGGCTTCCATCTCGACGCCGGTCCTGGCTGTGACGCGGGCGATCCCTTTGATCCGCAGGCGGACGGGCGCTTCGTGGTCGGGCTCAAGCTCGGGGAGGTCGAAGTGGACTTCGACGCTGTCGATCGGCAACCCGTGGCAGAGGGGGATCAGCTCGGCGCAGCGCTTGGCGGCAAGGATGCCGGCGATGCGGGCGGTGCCGAGGACTTCGCCCTTGGGCACCTCATCGGCCGCGATCGCGCGGAGCGTGGCCGGCTGGATGACGATGAACCCTTCGGCGATCGCTTCGCGAGCGGTGACGGGCTTGTGGCCCACGTCCACCATTCGGGCGGCGCCGGAGGCATCAAGGTGGGTGAGGGAGGGAGTTTCCATGAACGGCTCGGTGAAGAGGAAAATCCAAAGCACGAGATTCGAAAGAACTTCCAATGAGCGGAAAGAAGAAAGGGCAAAACATCCGTTTTCGTTCCTTTTCCGGACCTCGCCTTTTATTCTTTCCCTCCCCTCGTTCCTTCGGGTTTCGGGTTTCGGGCTTCAGCTTCAGCTTCGGCTTAGCCTTCCCAACCCTTGCGCAGCTCGGCGATCTGCCGGCACTGGGTCAACAGGGGCTCGATCGCGTCAAGGCCGAGCATGGTCGCCGCGTCGCTCTTAGCGTTTCGCGGGTCGGGGTGGCATTCGAGAAAGAGGCCTTCGGCGCCGGCCGCAACGGCGGCGCGGGCGAGCAGGGGAGCGTACTGCGGGTTGCCGCCCGACTGCGTTCCCTGTCCGCCGGGTTGCTGGGTGGAGTGCGTCGCGTCGAAGATCACCGGACAGCCGAACCCTTTCATGATCGGCAGGGCGGTGAAATCGTTCACCAGGCGGTTGTAGCCGAAGAACGTCCCGCGCTCCGTGAGCAGCACGCGGCCGGGGCCGGTGTTGTTGGTCACCTCTTCCCGCGTGCCGGCGCGAACCTTGTTAACGGCGTTCCCCATCTCCTGGGGGCTCATGAACTGCCCCTTCTTGATGTTCACATAGCGCCCGGTGCGGCCACAGGCCATCAGAAGGTCGGTCTGGCGGGCGAGGAAGGCGGGCACCTGGAGCACATCGACCACTTTGGCCGCGGCGGCCGCATGGCTGACTTCATGCACGTCGGTCAACACCGGGACGCCCAGCTCATGCTTGATCCGCTCGAGCACCACGAGCCCGTCGGTGAGCCCGGGCCCGCGGAACGTCGCGTTGCTGGACCGGTTTGCCTTGTCGAAGCTCGCTTTGAAGATGTAGGTCAGCCCGAGCTTCTCGCATACCGTCTGAACATGGCGGCCGACCGTCATGCAGAGGTCGAACGATTCGATGACGCAAGGGCCGGCGATGACGAACAGGGGGCCGCGATTGAGTTGAAGCATTGCGATGTGACGCAGGCGACCGGATATCCCTTCGGCGGCTCGCGTCGCGCCTGTCGCTCGCCGGGAGGAGGCGAGAGCGCGCGTACTCTTGTGCGATGCCGGGCCTCCGCCGAGGAGGCCAGGCACCGATTCTCCGGTCGCCGTCGGGGCGGTTTCCCGCAACTCCTCAAGGAACGATAAAAGGCAGCCGGACCGGAAGCAAGCCGATCTCCACGGGCGTGTGACCGGCCGAATCGCCGTCCACCTGCACCGGCACACGGCGATCGATGCCCGGCGCGTCGATCAGGACGTTGCGGCCGGTCGTGTAGACCACGCCTTCCTGCCCGATGTGCTCGCCCGTCAACGCCGCCAGGCCAAGCTGGGCAAGGTCCAAAATCGAGCGGCACGGGAGCACGCAAATGTCCAGCAACCCATCCGACGGGTTGGCGCGGGTCAGGATCGGGAAGCCTGTGCCGTACTCGGGCACGTTCCCCACAAAGGCGACGGCGGGGGCGGAAGAAAAAACTTCCTTGGAATCGACGATCACCCGCAGTGCCGGGAACTTGTACTCCCGCAGGGCGATGGCGGCCGGGATCACGTAATTCACATAACCGATTGGCCCCTTTCGCACCCGGGCCAGTTCGTGGACGACCGCGGCGTCGAAACCGACGCCCGCCATGCAGAGGAAAAGCTGCCCGTTGAGCCGCGCGGCGTCGAGCGAAACGACGCGGCCGCGTGCGATGGCGCGGCTGACCTGGTCCTCCAGGTTCTCATCGCTGTACCGGAGCCCCAGGTGCTGCCCCATCAGGTTCGCCGTGCCCAGCGGGACAACGAGCAGGGGCGGGCCGATCCCGTACATCCGCTGGGCCACGGCCCGCACGGTGCCGTCGCCGCCGATGACGATCGCCGCACGCGGGCCGCCCGGCGCGTCGCCCAGGTCGGCCGGCTCGATCAGGGAGGGCTTTTTGAGAAGGAGGCGCGCGGAGAAGCCGTCCGCGCGAAGGCGTCGCTCCAGGCGGCGGGCGATCGCCTTGCCGCTGCCGCGGCCGGCGATCGGGTTGGCAAAGATCAGGATCTCTTCCACAAATTGCTTCAATCGCGGGGCGGCCGCCTATTCCGGCGGCAGGCCGCCGTTGCCGGGGAGGCGACTTCTCGCGAAAGGCGAAAAGAGCGCGTTCGGCCCGTCGCCTCTGGTTGACACTGTTGCTTCAGGGGCTTACAAATACGAGCTTATCCCCACGTGGCAGGCGATGAGCCCCGCCGGCGCGTCCGGCGCCGCGCGATGGATGGCCGCTGGGACACGATTGAAGAGGTCCGGCGGCCGCCGTGGATCGCGGTTTCACGCCGCACCCGTCAACCGCGTGGGTTGCCGTAGCTCCGCCCGTCCGATGCCCCCTAGTTTAGCGAACAAACGAGATATGAGCGAACTGACCGTTTCGTCGATTAACGAGCGTGCCGCCGAGGAATACTACCGTCGCGGGCAGGAGTCCGAGAAAGAGGGCAATCACGAAAAGGCCGCCGATTTCTACGAGCGGGCCTTAAACGAGAACAACGACCACGAAAACGCCGCCTTCCGTCTGGCGCTTCTTTACGACCGCCGCGCGGAAGATGCCAAGGCGATCGAGTTGTACGAGCGGATCTGCACCTGCCCGCCCGTGCATCTCAACGCGCTGATGAACCTCGCCGTCCTCTACGAGGACAACAATCACTACGACGAGGCGCACCGTTGCCTCGACGCCATCCTTCGCACCGACCCGAACCACGTCCGGGCGCGGCTCTACATGAAGGATGTTGAATCGGCCCGCAGCCAGTATTACGAGGATGACGACCGCCGCGGCAACCAGCGCAACGCCGTGCTCGATATCCCGATCACCGATTTCGAGCTGTCCGTCCGCAGCCGCAATTGCCTGAAGAAGATGAGCATCAAAACCCTGGGGGACCTGCTCAAGACGACCGAGCAGGAGCTGCTCGGGTACAAGAACTTCGGCGAGACGAGCCTGAACGAGATCAAGGCGCTGCTCGCCCAGAAGGGCCTGCGGCTCGGCCAGGCCGCCACCGATGAGAAGGTCGCCGTTCGCCGCACGCCGGTCACGGCCGGCAACGTCGCCCCCGAGATCCTGGGCAAGAGCGTGAGCGACCTGGAGCTGTCCGTCCGCAGCCGCAAGGCGTTGCAGCGGCTGAACATCAACTCCATCGGCGAGCTCGCCGCCCGAACCGAAGACGAGCTCCTCGGCTGCAAGAACTTCGGCCAAACCAGCCTGAACGAAATCAAGCAACAGTTGAGCACGTTCGGAATGTCGCTGAGGAAGCTTGAAGAATAAGGCCGACGGATGAAGGTGAAGGATGAAGAAAGAGCATCCCTTCAGCCTTCACCTTCATCCTTCATCCTTTGATTGGCATGGATGCCATGAATCGACCACTCGGCCCACGGATGGGGCGGCTTCGGGCTCTCGCGCCGTGCGCGGCGGGGGGCTATCTTTGTTTGATGGCGTTGCTGGGGCAGGGGTGCGGGCAGAAGCAGCCGGCTTCGACGTCGATGCCGAATGGGCCGCCGACGATTCGCGCTCGGATCCTCGCGGGCGTGTCGGTGGCGCAGATCTCCGCCAGTGAGCCTCCTCTATTCCAATCGACGGGCGGCGCGGGGCAGAAGCTGGAGTTCCCGTCCCGCGGGTCGGTCGCCCTGCGGCTATCGGCGGCGGGTTGGAAGATCGGGGACGTTACCTTCCCCCCCGGCGATTTGACGATCGAACCGGCGGCCGATGGCTCCATGCTCATTAACCAGATCGCCTACCACGGCACCTTTCACCTGCTCCCCGTCTCGGCGACCACGTTTGACGTCGTCAACCACGTCGATATCGACGCCTACCTGAAGGGCGTCCTCGCCAAGGAACTCTTCCCGGATTTCGCCCCCGAGGCCTACAAGGCGCAGGCGGTCGTCGCGCGGACGTATGCCCTGTTTGAATGGCGGACGACGTCGGGGGCCAAGACGTTCGACGTCCACGCCGACACCCGCAGCCAGATGTACGGCGGCATTGCTGGCGAGACCGCCAAGAGCCGGGCGGCCGTTGACGAGACGCGGGGCGTCGTCGTCGCCTACGGGCCGCCGGGGCAGGAGCGAATCTTCAAAGCCTATTTCAGCGCGTGTTGCGGCGGGGCGGGGCAGTCGGCGGCGCAGGCGTTCGGCGACACGCCGCAGGAACCGCTGACCGACCACAAGGTCGGCCGCCGGTGCGCCGCGTCGCCCCGGTTCGACTGGGGGCCGGTGGTGATCGCCAAAGACGAGTTGACCCGCCGCTTCCGGGCGTTCGGTAAATCCCGCGGCCGCCCTAGAAGAGCATCGCGCAGATCCAGCGGATCGAGGTCAGCCGATCCAACCCATCCGGCCGCCCCGTGCAATTTACCGTCGTTGACGTCCGCGACACCCGCTACCTCCTGAGTGGCGAGGAACTTCGCTGGGCCGTGAACACCGACGCGGCCGACGGGACCACGCTCCTCAGCAGCTTCGTCCAACCCGTCTCCACGTCCAACGCCATCCGCTTCGAGCACGGCCACGGCAACGGCCACGGCGTTGGCCTGTGCCAATGGTGCGCCCAGGCCGAAGCGCTGGAGGGCCTCAACCACGAGAAGATCATTCTCGATGCGTTCCGGGGGGCGAAGCTGGTGCGGGCGTATTGACGGTGTGCCGGGGCACGGAGTGGGCCAGCCCACCGAAAACCGCGAGTGCCGCTGTGGAGCCTGCTTTGGTCGGCGTCCCGTATCCCGGCGTCGGACGGGTAGGGGATGCGATCACAGCGGAGCAGGCATATTCCATGTGCCGTCCGCCGTGTTCTCGAATCGCAGCATCACTGAGCTTGTGCGAACGGCACACGGAGTGTGCCTGCTCCATTCGGTCAGCGGCCGCAGTCGGAGCCGGGCCATCGCCTCAACCAAAGGCCCCTATGCGAGCCCGCAATCTTGAACGGAATGAATATAGCGCGGATCAGCGCTTTTCCCTCGCGGCATCCTCCACGTTCAGCTTCAGCTCTTCGCTGTTCCCCCGCAGTTCCGGCGCGTACAGGGCGCTTGCCCGGGCGGGCATTACGCTGACGCGGCCGGGGGTTTCGGCGCGGAGGCGATAGGCCACGCTGTGCTTCCCGCGGGCCAGCGCGCGGGCGAAGAAACAGACACGCTCGTCGCGGAGCTCCATGTAGGCGTTGAGGTCATTCCCGTTGTAGCCGCTACGAACCTCGACCGGCTCGAACCCGCTCGCCTTCATGTCCTCGAACAGCACGTACTCGTAGTCGTTCTTGCTGTCGATCTCCAACTCCACTTCGACCAGGTCGCCGCTGGTCAGCATCGCCAGATCGGCCAGCTCATGGCGGTCGTACTTCTGCACCTTCTGTTCCACCACCTGGCCGCGGTCGCCGGGTATGTTGGCCGAGGCATCGACACGGGTCAGCTTGTAGAGCTTGCGGTTCACCTTCACCTCAAGCCCGGCCTGATGGATCGGGTCCTCGAGGGTGAAGTTGGTGACGTAGGCGTTGAAATAGAGCGGGCTGTCGCCATCTTTGCTGAACTCGACTTTGTGCGGGCCGTCGGAGACGGCGTCGCCCGTCAGGACGAGGGCGTTGTCGAAGCTGAAGAGGTTCTCCCCCGTGATGTGGACCTCGCGCGCCTTCTTGCCATCGAGCGCGATCGTGACGGTCATGTCCGGCTTGTCTTCGCCGCTGGCGCGGATGAAGTCGGCGAGGGCTTCGACGGCGATCGCCGTGTCACGGGTGCTGTTCCAGTAGCTGGCGTGCTTACGGTTGTTGATGAGGTACTTGGCGAGCTGGGCGGCCGCCTCGCCTTTGGGGTCGGTGCGGGCGAGGAGCTTCAGGTAATAGGCATCGGCGTCCACGTCGCTGCCGTACCAGCTCCACCACCAGTTGTCTTCCGGCAGGCGCAGGTAGGCGGTCTGGTTCTCGGCGTCCTTCACCAGGAACTGGCTGATGTTCTGGAGGATCATGGCAAGTTGATCCTTGTGCCCCTGCTTCTGCACGCGCCAGGCCGAACATCGCCTTGCTGTAGACGGCCAGGTCGTTTCGATCGCGATAGAGGAAGCCGCGCATGTCCTCATTCGCGGCGCCGGCGTCGGTCAGCACCATGTAGGCGAGCGCGTCGAGGTTGTCGGCCTTAAGCTTGTACGGCTCGACCTTCGCCGGCCGCGGTGCAGCAGGTTGACCTGCTCCGCCTGATACTTCTTCAGCCAGTCAACGCCCCTTTCGAGCGTCCCGGGGACGATGGCCACATCGTTCTCCCGCGCGATCTGCAGGCCGTGGATGACCAGGGCGGTCATGTGTGGGTCTGGCCATTCGCCGTAGCCGCTAAACCAGCCCCAGGCGCCGTTGTCGAGCTGCATGTTGGTCAGGCGAGTGACGCCGTCGTGGGCCATGTCACGGACGGTGTCGGCGTCGAAGACGGGGTTCCGCGGCGGGGCGTCGGGGTTGGGCGGGTTGTTGCGCTTCCAGTCGGCGGCGCGGGCGGCGTCGTTCCCGATCTCCTGCGGGTTCAGGTTCGACCGCTTTTTCTCGATCGCCTTCAGGTCCAGCTTCATGCCCAGCAACACGCGCTGGGTGATGACGGTCGGCAGGAAGCGGTTGAGCGTTTGCTCGGTGCAGCCGTACGGGTAGTCCACGAGGTACGGAAGCGCGTCAACCATCGCGCTGGCGACGCTGGGGGAGTAGCGGACTTCCAGGCGGCTCTGGGGGACGAGGCGTTCGGAGGGGACGGTGAAGGCGAGGCTGGCCGTCCGATCCCCCGGCCGCATGGCGCCGGAAAAGCTGTCGGTCTTGAGCATCCCGTGGATGTAGACGGGGAAGCGCTGCTCCATCGCGTCCGATTCTTCGTCGGTGAGGGCGCTCATCCGGACCAGGGCCGTGCCGGGAGCGACCACCGCCATGTCCCAATCCACCCGCTGTTCGCCGCCGGCGGGGATCGTCACGACCTGCTCGGCCGGCGTCTTTCGCGTCACGGCATTGTCCGCGGCCGCCAGCGCGAGGCACTCGCCCGGCGTCTCCAGCCGCACCTTCACGTCCTTGGCGGTCTTCAGATAGTTGTGCACCACGGCCGACAGCGTGACCCGATCCTTCTGCACGAAGAATCGAGGCGACTGGAGCCGGATGAGCAGGTTTTTGCGTGTGATGACTTGCGCATCCCCCTCCCCGACGCGCATCCCCGGCCCGACGGCCCAAACGCGGGTCTTCCAGGTGGTCAGGTTCTCGGGCATCGACAGGGAGACGTCCGCCTCGCCGTTGTCGTTGGTCGTCAAGTGGGACGACCAGAGAGCGGTATCGGCGAAGTTGGAGCGGACGATCGGGGCGACGACGGCGGCGGAACCCATCGAGCCGGGTACGGCGGCGGCGGCGGCAGGCGCCATCGCCGACAAAGCGTTCGAATCCTGTCCTTCGAAATATCTCCCGTGGCCCGAAATGAGGCCAGAGCGGAGGGTGGCCGCGCCGGCTGACAATCCATAGGAGACCCTCCCCTCCGATTGCTCGAGTGACTCGGCTGCAAGACCTCCTAATCGGCCGACGGGTTCGAGGGTCACCTCGCCGGTCTTATGAACCGGCTCGCTCGATCGCTCGAGGTTTGTTTCCCGGCTCGGGTAGTGCGACCGCCGCCAACTCCAGAAGAAGGCGCGGATCTCGGGGACGTTACTGCCGCCGGAGATGTACTCGACCGCCTTGTCGTAGATGCTGACGACCGCCGACCCGACGACCGGCTTCCCCTGCGCATCGGTCAGGCGGAACTTCACGTTCGCCTTTTCGCCCGGCTTGTACTCGGGGCTGCTCGGCGTCACCTCGACGTTCACCACGCGGCTCTCGGGCGGGACGACGATCTCCCGCATCTCGTCGTACAGTCGCCCGCCGCTGATCGTGAAGGCCTCGACGAAGAAGTTCGGCATGTCCTTCTTTACGACCCCGATCTCTTCGATCGTGCCGCGGCCGTTGAGATGGATCAGCTTCGGCGGCAGGTAGACGCCGTTGACCGGCCGCACGAAAAGCAGGACGGTCGCGTCGTCGTGGCGGGTGTTGATCTGGAGCCTGACGGTGTCGCCGGGGGCATATTCCTTCTTGTCGGGGATCAGCTCGAGATCATTGAAGCGGAAGTCTTTCGCGGTCATCCCCGGCCCGCGGATGGTGAAGACGTAGCCGCCCTCGACTTCGCGGCCGCGGCCGTCGGTGACGGTGCAGGCGAGGCGATATTGTCCCGGTGCGGCCGCCTTGATCGTCTGGGCGGCGTGGCCGTCGGCATCCGTCTCCAGCTTCCAGTTCTCAACCTCGGCCTCGACCGGCGCCTGGGCGTCGTTGTACGTCACCTTCAGCAGCCTGACGTGTGCGGCGCCTTTCACGCCCTTTCCGCCTACCGTGCGCGCCGCGAACTCGGCGTTCACGACGTCTCCGGCCTGGTAGAGGCCGCGATCGACCCACGCGTAGACCTTGAACGGCTGGCGGGCAACCGAAATCGACCCTTCCCCCGCGATGGTGCGGCGGGAGGCGTCGGTGACTTCGACGGAGATCTGGTACGTGTGGTCACTGTCGCCGTGGGCGGCCTTGGCGGGGGCGGTGTCGATCTCCACCTTCAGTGTTCCGTCGGCGCCGATGGGGGCTTCGGTCTCGCTGACGACCTCGGGCGGCTCGTGGCCCCACGGCCGCCAGAGGGTGGCGGGGCGAATGCAGCCCCACTTTTGCCAGCCGGGGTACCAGGTGTAATCCTGCCCGAACCACCAGTAGCCGACGCCGTAGAGCCAATCCCAGGTGGAGGGCGGGTACCACTCGGCGTTGAGGCTCGTCCGCAAGACTTTGACCTTCACCTTCGCCTGCGCGACGGGGCCGCCGAAGTAGTAGCTGGCCTTGACAGTCGCCGTCACCTTATCGCCGAGCATGACCGGTTCGGTCGGGGCGTCGACCTTCACTTCAAATTCGGGCTTCTTGTATTCCTCGACGCGGAAGGCGCACCCGCCGGTCGCGGTGATGGTGTCGGGGCTGACGATCTGAATTTGATACTGGCCGAGGGTCGCATCCTTTGGCAGCGCGAGCTCGCCCTCCAGACCACCGTAGTTGTCGAGCGCGTAGGTTTTCTCCTGGACCTTCTCCCCCTTGGGGTTATTGATCGCGAGGGTAACGGCCTTGCCTTCCAGGCCGCTCTTGCCCACCGCGCCGTCCTTGTCGTATTGCGCGCGGCCGAACCACGTCTTGAACTTCACCGACTGCCCCGGCCGATAGACGGGCCGGTCGGTCATGGTAAACGCCTTGACCTGGTCATACGCCTGGTCGGCGTCGCTATAGGGCCCGCTCCAGACGTTGCTGAACCCGAGGTAGGCGAGTCGGCCGGAAGGCGTGGTCGCGGTGATGAGCCACTGATACTGGCCGAGCGGCTCCTTCGTCTTCAGCTTCACTTGCCCTTCGGCATCCCCCAGTTCCGCGAACTGGGTCGTATCGAGCTGGAGCTTGTTGCTCTGCCCCTTCCCGACCCAGGTCTGCTTGTAGCCGAAGAAGTTGACCGTCGCTTTGGCCACCGGCTGGCCCGAGTTGGCATCGCCGACGTAGTAGAACGTTCCCCCGTCCATGTTCTTCTTGACGATCGCGGTGTCGGCGACCCAGAGGACGATCCGGGTCGTGTTGCCGTCGTCCATCTTCGCGGTCAGAAGGTACGCGCCCGCGGCTTTCAGCGGTGTCTTTACCGTCACCAGCCGGTCGAAGTGGCCTTCCCGCGGATCGAGGGGCATATCCCAACGGGCAACTTCCTTGCCGCGATACTTGCCTTCGTTCATTTCGACGATGCGCCAGCCAATGTTGTCCACGTCGTAGTGCCAGTCGAGCTCCTTCGGCCGCGACTTGAGGTACGCCTTGACGTCAGTGAGCAACTGGGCCGTGTCGAGCTCGTGAGCAACGAACGATACTTTCTTCCCATTGCGGAAAAGGAAACCCAGCTCGGGCTCTTTGCCCGCCGGGAAGGTCTGGCAGCTTTCGAACTCGCCCCAGTTCCCCACGATCTGATCGAGCCGCTTCTGGGCGTTGTCGCGATCCCACTTTCGCTCGACAGCGGTCTTCCAGCAGGCGGCCGCCTTCTCGTACTGCTGACGATCCTCAAACTCCGACGCCAGCAACGCCAGGGCGGCCGGTGCGTCGGGGGCCTTCAGGTCCTCCGAGAGCTCCCGCGCGATCTTGATGAAGTTGAACTCGTCGGGCAGATCGAACCGCTTGATGCCAGTTGCGAGGCGGGCGATCGTCTCGTTGTCCTTCAGCGTGTGGACGGCGTACGGGCCGCTCTCGTCTTTGCCGCCATTCGCCCCTTGTTCGCGGCCAATCGGGAAGGGCGAGATCCCGCCGCCCGCCATGGTGTGGACGCCGAATTGCTCGTGCAGGAAGGAGGCGAAGGCGAAGCGGGCCTTGGAAGCGGCGGCCGGCGAAACCTCGGCCGCCTGCATCAGGCACCACCGCCAGCGCTCGCCGTCGCTGCGGGCGTCTTCCCAACTCTTTGGCAGCCGAAAGAAAACCGGCTTGCCGTCCGCGTCAACCGGGGCGCCGCGCGACTGGAGGGCGCTCTGGAAGAGGAAGGCGGTCTGAACGTTCTGCGGCTCGTCGAAGTCGGGAAGTTTGGACACGTCAGTCAGGGCCTGGAGCTGCCACGCGCCGTCGCTCCCGGAGTTTCTGAGAAATGCGTTGCCAAACGCGAGGTAAAGCTCGCCGACGGCCGCCCGGTCCGGGTCGTTCGTGGCGAGGGTCGCCGCACTGCGGAACAACTGGAGTGCCCGAACGCGATCCCGCGCGGCGGCGTTCGTCCACCGTCCGTCGTTGCCATGACGCCCGCCCCGATAAAACTTGCCGGCGACGATCACCCCCTCGCCGGGCACCTCCTGATAAGAGGCGGCCGCCGCCCAGAGCAGGCGCCAATTATCAGGGTGAGCGGCGATCACCTTCTCGCGAAAGTCGTCGATTTCATCGACGCGGCCGAGCTGCTGGAGAGAGCGGAGCGCGCCCTGAAGATCCCCTGGCACTTCGGCGGGCTCATCGTTCTTGTCCATCGCGAGCTTACTGAAGGCGTCATAGGCCTCCTTGAAGTTCCCGTTCTTTTCGGCCTTCTGGGCTTTTTGCCGAGGGGTGCCCGGCGTGGCCGCCGGACGCGGGGCGGCCGCGAACAGCACACCATAGCCGGCGACCCCAACCAGAACGGCGAACACCAGAAGGCTTGCGCAGCGGGCAGAACTCATTATCTTTCCCTCCTGAGGGAGTGGGGCACGGCCGGGGTAGCTGGGGCGATGGGCCAACCGCTCGCGACGAGCGGAGCATGGCCCCAGCGGGAAGCGCCCGCCGCTGTTGACGCTCCGGGCGGCCCGAAGTTTCGCTTTCGAAGAAGATACCTCAGAGCGGAGGACTTGAAGCGAGAGAAGTGAACGCCAAGGGCGAAGAACTCCCAGGGGGGACGCCGCTTGGGAAGAGACATCGCATTGTGGCTCATTCTTCCCTTGGCGTTCTTGGCGGCTTGGCGTCCACCTGCCCTTTTGGCCCGGTTCACTATTCAGTGCTCGAGGGGTGTCGAGTCAGTGGCTTCGCGACGCGAGGACGATGGCGGCGACGACGAGGATCACGACGCCGACGACGGCCGCGATGCCGATGACCCACATTCGTTGGTCGTAGCGCTTTTTCGCGAGGACGGCGGTGTAGGCATAGGTGCCGGGGACGTTCAACCCGGGGGCGAAGGTGGGGGATTCTTCGGCTTCGGCGGCCGCCTCGCGCAACGCGGTGGGGAAGGTGTCGCGCGTTTCAAAGCAGGGCTTGCAGATGTAGTGGTTGGCTTCTTGATAGATGTCGGACGCCGCGAAGACGTTGCCGCAAGAGACGCACGGGTAGGAGGGCTGGCTTCCGGCGGCCGCGACGCGGTCCTCCCAGCAGGCGGTGCAGAAGTATTCGCCGCCAGGGTCTTTGAAGCGGGGGGCGTTGGTGACGTCGGCGGCACAGACAAAGCAGATCTTGCAAGGGACCGGCACGACGCGTTCGCCGCATCGCGTGCATATGCGTGGCCTGCTATCGCTCGCGAACAGAACCGCTCTGCAGCGAGGGCATTTCGGCACGACCGGCATGCGGGTTCAGTCCTCTTGCGTTCAACAACGAACAACGACACGGAAGGATCGATGACCAGGGTTGACCCCGCACGCGCTCGTGCTTCGATGCCATCGGGCTTCCTTGCCGCGGGGCCAACGGTCAGGCGTCGTCTTCCGGACCATCCTGATCGCGCGGGTCGCCGGGCGGGTAATCGACGGTGTAAGTCAGGACCGCGCGGATGTACCGGACGGAAGGTAACTCTTTCAGCCCATGCACCTTGTGCGATTCGATCGAACCTTCGACAAAGCTCTGCTCGTGATCGACTTTGAAAACCTCCAGCCCGGCCGAACTCAATCGCTCCACGACCTGATTGGTCTGATCTTCGGGCAGGTCGTCAAGCACAATGACGACCTCGGTCATTTCCGCGTCTCGATGATTCATTCCAGTCTCCCACAGTCAGCCCGCACCGTGCGATAGTCTAGGCGAACATCCGACCGATTGGGAGCCGCGCGCCCCGACCCAACACCCCCACCCCACGAAAAAGGGGTCTGGAGGTGTTTTGTACCCCACGCCGCGCCGGCTTGACTGGCCCGTGGCCACGTTCTAGAGTCCGTTAACTTCGGCGGAGCCCATTTGCTCCGGGGCATTTTGAATCGCAGCTTGCGGCCCGTGGGATCGAGCTTGTCGATCCACATAACAGCTAAAGCGCGGCAGGTGACTGCCACGGGCCATGCCGTCGATCGGGCATGGCCTCTTTCTTTTGGGGCCCGCCTACGATCCGCCGACGTCCGACTCGAGACAACTTCTTCTATCTGACGGACCACGCGCTATGAACGCCACGCAGACCCTATCGAAGACCTCCGGCAGCGGCCCCCGCGCCCGGCCACGCAACTAACTACCGAACAGATCAACCGGTATAAGCGCCACCTGATCCTTCCCGAAGTGGGCGTCGAGGGGCAGCTCAAGCTGTTGAACGCGAAGGTGCTCTGCATCGGCGCGGGCGGGCTGGGGTGCCCGATCAGCCTCTACCTGGCGGCGGCCGGCGTTGGGACGATCGCCCTGGTTGATATCGACGTCGTATCGCCGTCGAACCTGCAGCGTCAGATCCTCTTCGGCGTCGGGAGCGTTGGCGAGGACAAGGTGACGGCGGCCGGCAAGCGACTACGCGACGTGAACCCCGACTGCGACGTGATCGAGATCAAGACGATCGTCAACGCGACCAACGTCCTCGATCTGATCAAGGATTACGACGTGATTATCGACGGGACGGACAACTTCCCGACCCGATACTGCGTCGGCGACGCCTGTGTGCTGCTGAAGAAGCCGAACGTCTACGGCTCCATCTTCCGGTTTGAGGGGATGGTGACGGTCTTCGCGCCGCACCTGGCAAACCCGATGCGGCCGGGCGAGCACGGCCCGTGCTACCGCTGCATGTACCCCGAGCCGCCGGACCCGGGCAGCGTCCCGAGCTGCGCCGAAGGAGGCGTCATCGGCGTGCTCCCGGGCATCATCGGGACGCTTCAGGCGAACGAAGTCATCAAGTTGATCCTGGGCGTGGGGACGCCGGCGATCGGCAAGCTGACCACCTTCAGCGCCATGGACCTGGAGTTCAAGGCGTTCAAGCTTCGTGCGGACCCGACCTGCCCCATCTGCGGCACGAGCCCGACGATCACCGCGCCGATTGATTACGAGCAATTCTGCGGCGTGCCGGCGCTGGACCCCAAATCGCTTGAAGAGACCCGGCGTGAAGTGGTGGACGCGAAGCGCGGTTCAAACGGGCAGGCGGCGCCGGCCGCCAAGCCCGACCCGTCACTCGACGCGCGCGGGCTCCCTCCGGGGTATGCGTTCCGACCTGAATGGGAAGTCACGCCGCGAGACGTCAAAGGGATGCTGGACCGCCAGGAAAAGTTCGTCTTCATCGACTGCCGCCTCCCTAATGAGTACCAGATCACGCACATTGACGGCGCGACGTTGATCCCGCTGCAGCAGCTCGCCCAGCGTTTCGGGGAGCTGAAAGGGCACGAAGGGGAGAAGATTGTGGTGCATTGCAAGAGCGGTGGGCGGTCGCTCCAGTTCACCCAGGCGCTGCGTCAGAACGGGTTCAAGGACGTCCATAGCATGGCGGGGGGGATCCTGCTGTGGAACAAGGACATCAACCCCGGTGGCCCGCAGTACTAGGGCTTGCGCGCTGCGCACCCGGTCGCCCGGGCCCGCGGCGCCCGTCGAAAATCGAAGCCCGAGATTCGAAGGAATGAGCAACGGGAAAAGAAGGGACCGGATGCAAGCGACCGCTGCGTTTTCCGCTTCGTCTGCTTTTCAGCTTCCTTCGAATTTCGTGCTTCGGGTTTCGCCTGTTCTTCCAACACCGCTCGGCGAATTTTCGACTGCCGCGTTTTCCGCGACGGATGGTAGACTGTGCGCCTCCACTTAGCCCGACGCGAGAGGATGGCGGAGAGGGTTCCTTAAGGGCCGCTATCTGGATGTGCGGGCTACAAATCTGGCCCTGGAGGTCATGTGTCAGACGGTTTGCGTGTCGCCGAGATGGATCTCGATGACTTGATCACACGCGAATGGCTCGCGACCAACGGGATCGGGGGGTACGCTTCGTCGAGCGTAGCCTCTCTTAATACGCGGCGCTATCACGGGCTCCTGGTCGCGGCGATGGCCCCTCCGGTCCGTCGGATGGTGCTTCTGAGCCGCCTGGAAGAGACCGTCCGCATCAGCGGCCGCGAGTTTTACCTCGCCAGCAACGAATACCCGGGCACGATCTGGCCGCGGGGGCACGAGCACCTGCGTGCGTTCGCGGCCGATCCGTTCCCCCGATGGGCGTACCAGGGGGACGGATGGACGATCCTCAAGCACCTGGCGATGCTCCGGGGCGAGAACACGACCATCGTGAGCTACACGCTGCTTGGCGGCGGGCAATCGGTCGAGCTGGAGCTGCAGCCGCTGTTCGCGCTACGGGGGATTCACGAGCTGTGCTATCAATGGAACGGCCGCCTGGTGGCGGAGCCACGCTCGCAGGGGCACTGGCGGGTCCCGGCGACGAGCCGCACACCGGATGTCTTCTTCGCCCACGACGGGACGTTTGACCGGCGGCCGAACTGGTTCCTCAACACGATCTACCGCCGCGAGCAGGAGCGCGGGTACGCCGGCCTGGAAGACCTTTGGTCGCCGGGCACCGCGCACATCAAGCTGCTGCCGGGGCAGACGGTCCATTTCGCCTGCTCATCCGAGCCGCTTGACCTGGCGGCCGCGGTGCAACGATCACAGCGTCAAGGCGGGGCCGAGTTGGTCGCGGTGTCGGCGCGGCAGGCATGCCTGGCCGCCTCGGTCGCGGGGCCCGATGGCGGCCCGGCAGGCACGCCCGACCCCGCGCTGGAGGCGCTGTGCCGGGCGTCGGACGCATTTATCCTCGGGGGCGGCCCGGACGGCCCGATCGCGGCCGCCCCGCAATACCACTGGAGCCCCCCGTCGCCCCGCGCGGCGTTGATCGCCTTCACCGGTCTGCACCTGGTCAACGCTCGCTTTGATGAGGCGCGGCAACTCCTGGAGTCGCTGGCCGCGCAGTTGAAGGATGGGCTGCTCCCCTCGGTCTTGCCCGAGGATGGCTCGGCCCCCATCTACGGCGGAGCGGATGTGTCGCTCTGGTTCGTGAACTCCGTCCATCAATACCTCGACTACTCCGGCGAAGAGGCGTCGCTGCGGGGTTCGCTGACCGACGCCGCCTTTCAGATCGTCGAGGCTTATGCGTCGGGCGGGGCGGGGCCGGGCGTCGGGCTCGACGCCGACGGCCTGCTCGTCTGCCGGGCCCCGGCCTTGGCGCGACCTGGATGGACGCGAAGGTGGGCGACTGGGTCGTCACGCCGCGCCAGGGGCGGCCGGTCGAGCTGAACGCCCTCTGGTACAACGCCGTCTGCATTGTCGCGGACTTGGCTCGCCGACTGGAGCGTCCGGATCGGGCCGATCGCTTTGAATCACTGGCCGCAAACATCAAGGCCGCCTTCAATCGCCGCTTCTGGAATGAAAAGGCCGGCTGCTGCTACGACGTGATCGACGATGGCCCGGACGGGGACGTGCCCGACGCCGCGGTACGCCCCAATCAGCTCTTCGCGGTCAGCCTCCGCTTTGCGGCCCTGGCGGCCGACCGGCACGCATCGGTGCTGTCAGTGGTCCGCGGGGAGCTTGCGGTGCCGATGGGCGTCCGCACCCTAAGCCCCCGGCATCCGGCCTATCAGGGCCATTACGCGGGCAACGTCGCCTCGCGAGATCGGGCCTATCACAACGGGTCGGCCTTTCCGTGGCTCCTGGGGCCGCTGGTGACCGGGATGCTCCGATCGTCTGGCCGCTCGGACGCGGCGGTGGCAGAAGCGCGTCAGCTCCTCGAGCCTTGCCTGACCTGGCTACAGGGGGACGGCCTGGGCCAGTTGTGCGAGCTGGTGGACGGCGATGCCCCGTACACCGCTGGCGGGGCGATCGCGGCTCCGATCGGCGTGGGTGAGTTGCTCCGCTGCTACATTGAAGACATCCTGGGCCGCCGCCCCGCCGCCGCCCGGCTGGCGGTGCTCCCGACGCCTTCGCCGCACGTGAGCAACCCGGCCTGACACCCCTCTAGCACTACAGCGCTGCCTCGCGACGCGGCGTAACGAAAACGTCGAAATCCGAAGCACGAAACCCGAAGGGAATGACCAAGACGAAAGAAAGAAAACCAATGCAAGCGAATCCGGAACGAGGCGTCGATTTCCGCTTTGGCTTTGTTCGGGTTTCCTTGGTTCTTCGTGCTTCGGATTTGGCTTGTTCGTAACCGCTTGCCGCCAACCCGCGCTGTAGTGCTAAGCGGCCACGCGTTCGCGTTGCAGGGAGACATTGACCGGTGAGTGGGCCCGCAAGTCGCCGAGTACAGCGTCGGCCCGCTTCTTCACGGGCGCGGCGCGTTGGGCGGCGCTGTTCGCGACGGCTAAAGATGGCCGCTTCCCGGTTCGATGGCCAAACTTCGACCATGTCCACGGAATGCGGGCCGGCGCGTATTAGTCTCCATGAGGCACCTCCGCACGGGTCAATTCTTGATGGGTTTGGTCGTCATGGCTTCGGTTTTTACCGCGGCCGCCGCGTTCGGCAAGGACTGGCCGCAGTGGGGCGGGAACGACCCGGGCCGGAACATGGTTTCCGACGAAAAGGGGCTGCCGGAGACGTTCCACGCCCGCGAGCCGATGGAGGGCGTCCGCTGGGTCGCCAAGCTCGGCGGGGCGGTGCAGGGGAACCCCACGGTCGCCGGCGGCCGCGTCTTCGTCGGGACGGACGATGCGGCCCTGGATTCCGACTCTCGCTTCTATCGCACGCACGGCGGAATGGTCCAGTGCCTGGACGAGCTGACGGGCGACGTGCTTTGGCGGCTCCCCATCCCGGCGCGCCTGCGCGAGCGGCTCCCCCAGAACGCCCACTATGGCGAGCAGAAGCTGGGCGTTTGCTCGTCTCCGGCGGTGTCGGGCAACCGGGTGTACGTCGTCACGCCGTCGTGCGAGATCCTCTGCATGGACGTGAACGGGATGGCGAACGGGAATGACGGGCCGTTCACCGATGAGGCCCGCTATGTCGCCGGGACCGGCCACGCCCCGGTGACGCTCGGCAAGAAAGACGGCGATATTATCTGGTCATTCGACCTGATCGACCGCCTGGGCATCTGCCCGCACGATGTCGCCGCCTGCTCCCCCCTGATCGACGGCAACGTGCTTTACTGCGTGACCTGCAACGGCGTCGATCGCCCGCACGAAAAGTGCCTTCGCCCCGACGCCCCGAGCTTTGTCGCCCTCAATGCCCAGACCGGCGAACTGCTGGCGACCGACACCGAGGGCCTTGGCCACCGCATGTGGCATTGCCTCTGGTCGCCGCCATCGGTCGGCGTCGTCAACGGGAAGAAGCTGGTCTTCTTCGGCGGGGCCGACGGCGTCTGCTACGCGTTTGAGGCGATCACCACGCTGCCGAAGGAGCCGACCCACTTCAAAAAGGTGTGGCAGTTCGACTGCGTCCCGACCGAGTTCCGGATGCCCAACGGCAAGCCGGTGAACTATTACGTCGGGGACAAGCGCAAGCCCTATACAACGAACAAGAACGACGGGACGTTTGTCGGGCCGAGCGAGATCATCTCGACGCCGGTGTTCCACGAGGGGAGGGTCTACACGACCATCGGTCAAGACCCGACCCACGGCCGCGGCCGCGGGCTGCTCCACTGCATCGACGCCTCCGGCCTGGGTGACATCACCACCTCCGGCGCTGTCTGGACCTATACGGGGATCGAGCGATCGGTCTCCAGCGTCGCCATCCATGACGGCCTCCTCTTCGCTGTCGATCTGGCGGGGCACGTTCACTGCCTCGACGTGGCGACCGGAAAGCCCTACTGGGTCTACGACAGCGGCGCTGAAACCTGGGGCACGCCGCTGGTGGCGGACGGAAAGGTCTATATCACCAACAAGAAGGGCCTCCTGGTGATGGCCGAGGCGAAGGAGCCGAAGGTCCTTTCGACGGTGGCGCTGAACGCCGCCAGCTATTGCACGCCGGTGGCCGCCAATGGGGTGCTGTTTGTCGCGTCGCAGACGACGCTCTGGGCGGTCCCCCGGCTGACGCCGCAGCATGCCCAGGCGGATGCCCGAGCCGGCGTCGCGAGCGAAGCCGTGAAGCAATAGCTCGCGCCGCGGCATTGAGGCACTACAACGCTACCTCGCGGATCGCGGGCTGACGAAGAAGGCAAAATCCGTAGCCCCAAAGTTCGTCTTTTTTGGCAAGGCTTTACGGCTGTTCACCACGGTACCGCTAATTGCCGCCGCCCAGACGGCGATAGGCGCTCGGCGGCATGCCGAACTTCTTCTTGAAGACGGTGCTGAGGTACTCGACATGCTCGAACCCGGCGCGGTGGGCGATCTCGGACATTGATAGGTCGGTCTGGCGCAACAGCTCCTTCACGCGATTGAGCTGTACGCGGTCGATCTCCTCGTGCGGCGTGCGGCCGATCAACTTTCGGAAGCGCGACTCCAGTGCCCGCCTGCTTAGCGGGACATGCTCCAACACATCCTGAACGTTGATCCCTTCGCAGGCGTGCTCGCGGATATGGCGGACGGCGGCGGAAACGTCCGCGTCTTCGATTGCCAGCACGTCCGACGACTCTCGCACCACCACGCCCAGCGGGCTGACGCGATGCCCGACCGGCTCAACCGTTTCGCCTGACATCATGCGGTCGAGCAGCGCGGCGGCCGCGTATCCGGTGCGGTGGGTATCCGGGGCGATGCTCGACAGCGGCGGGTCCGATAGCTCGCAGACCAGCTCGTCGTTATCGACGCCCACCACCGCCACTTCGTCAGGGACCGCGATGTCGTTCCCTCGGCAAGCCTCCAGCACCTGGCGGCCGACCAGGTCGAAGCAGGTCATGATCCCCACGGGCCTGGGGAGGGTTCGCACCCACGCCGCGACGGCGGAGGTCTGCGACGTCCAGTCCGATTTGCCACCGGGCGCCCGGGCGGCGATGTCCATCACGTGACACCCGTGGCCCGACTCTAACAGGATGCGCCGCAGGTGTTCCCGCCGCCAGGTGGACCAGTTGTAGCGCCCGTCGCCGCAATAGGCGAAGTGCTTGAAGCCGCGCTCAAGCAGGTGCTCGGCCGCCGCGCGGGCGATGGCGACATCGTCCGTTTCCGCCCAGGGGAGCTCGGGGACCAGGCGGGCGGCGCTCACATCCACGCACGGCAGTTTGCTGGCGACCACCGCGCGGGCAATCGCGCGATTCTCGATCCGGGCGATGATCCCATCCCCCTCCCACCCGGCAAGCCAACCGGGCGGCTTATCGCCGCGGCCGTGCTCGGCCAGATAGGTGGACCAGGGGCGATGCTCGCGGATATAGGCGACGACGCCGTGCAACAGGCCCCGGGCGTAGTCATTGCTCGTCTCGACGAGCAATGCAACCAGCTTGCGGCGACGAAGGGGTCGAGGTCGGTCTGTTCGAGGCACGAAGTCCTTTTGCGATCGCAAGCGATGTCCAATGTTTCGCACGCGGCCGCGAGGCGGCGACGGTCACTTGGAGAAATATCATAGCGAATCAGAATCGCAAGGTCCGATGGCCGCGCCCGCGACGCGATCCGAGTAGCGTTTTCCGCATGATTCTTGGATCGATCGGCCTTTCCGCCGGTCAATCGACCCCGGCAGGGCGGCAGGGGAAAAATCTCAAATAGTTCTCGCAAAACCTCATGGTAATGGTCGCGGCCATCGCGTCTACTCCTGACAATCAGGGCGACCCCACAGCACGGCGGAGGGGAGTGCCCTGGCGATCCGGCAGTCATCTCGTGGCGCACCTCAGCAGTCTCGTCCGTCGCCGCCACATTACCGTGGAGCACCCCATGAAAAATCCGCTCCATTTTGGGTCGAGGCGATCCAGCAGGCGGGGCTTCACACTGGTGGAACTGCTCGTCGTGATCGGGATCATCGCGCTGCTGGTGTCGATCCTGCTGCCCTCGCTGAATCGGGCGCGGGAGCAGGCGAAGCGCACGGTCTGCCTGAGCAATCTCCGCGGCGCCGGCCAGTCGATCACCATGTACGCGGGCCAGAACAGGGGATGGGTGCCGGTCCAGCCCGGCACGTCGAACTGGCTGTGGGATCTGCCGGTTGAGACGCGCGACGTGATGGTGCAGTACGGGATGGCGCGCAACACCTTCTACTGCGCCAGCGGCGATCACCAGAACGAAGATGGCCTGTGGGACTTCAGCCCGACAATGTCGGTAAGCGGGTATTTCTGGCTGATGTACCGCATCAACACCGCCACGCCCCCGGCCGCGACCGGGCCGACGCTGATCAACTACACCACCCCGCCCGGTGCTCACCAGGTGGCCTACCGCAAGCGATCAACCGACGTCAAGGACGCGAGCAACGCCGAACTGGCGGCCGACGCCACGCTCTCGACGAACGGCAACTTTTCCAACGTCATCGGCGGTTGGGTCGGCGTCCATCGCAGCAATCACCTGATGAGCCGCGACCCGACCAAGGCCGACGGGGGGAATATCCTGTTCTTAGACGGCCACGCGGAATGGCGGAGCCTAAGCGAAATGGTCATTCGGGCGCAGCCGGGCGGCCACGATGAGTGGTTTTGAGTGCCCGCCGCGGCGACGCGGGCGGGCGGGCGTTTGGCCTGTCGGGCACGGTCGCGCTCGATTACGATGAAGGCCCGGGTGATCGCCGGTGAGGCCTTACCCATCTGACACCTGACATGGCGGCCGCACCGGACGGCCGGTTCGGAGGATTGAACGTGGCGAGCAAGATTCGTGTTGCGATTGTGGGCCTCGGCTTTGGCGCTGAGTTCATCCCGATCTACAAGAACCACCCCGACGCCGAGATGTACGCGATCTGCCGTCGCAACACGGCCGAGTTGAACAAGGTGGGCGATAAGTTCGGGGTGAAGACGCGTTACGCGGAGTACGCCGACGTCCTGAAAGACCCGAACGTGGACGTCGTGCACATCAACAGCCCGATCCCCGACCACGCGGCCCAGTCGATCGCCGCGCTCAAGGCGGGGAAGCATGTCGCGTGTACCGTGCCGATGGCGACGACGATCGAAGAATGCGGCCAGATCGTTCAGCTTCAGCGTCAGACCGGCAAGGTCTACATGATGATGGAGACGGTCGTCTACAGCCGCGAATACCTCTTCGTGAAAGAGCTTTACGACAAGGGAGAGCTCGGGCGCCTCCAGTTCCTGCGCGGCAGCCACCAGCAGGACATGGAAGGGTGGCCGAATTACTGGCCGGGCCTGCCACCGATGCACTATGCGACGCACTGCGTCAGCCCCTGCCTGGCGATCCTCGGCAAGGAGGGCACCAGCGCCCACGCCGAAAGCGTCGTCTGCCACGGCTCGGGCCGGATCCGCGAAGAGCTGATTAAGCATTACGGCAGCCCGTTCGCGATCGAAAGCGCGACCTTCAAGATCAAAGGGAGCGACGTCGTCGCGGAAGTCAGCCGGAGCCTGTTTGACACCGCCCGGCAGTATCGCGAAAGCTTCGACGCCTACGGGAGCAAGAAGAGCTTCGAGTGGCAGCAGGTCGAGAACGAAGAACCGGTCATCCACACCCTGGGCAAGCCCGAGCCGGAGATCCCGTCGCGCGTGAAGGTGCCGGACTACGCCCACCGCCTCCCTGAGCCGATCCGCCGCTTCACCCAGCCGGCGGCGATCCAGGACGCCGACCACCTGAGCTTCCTACAGGGCGGCGGGCACGGTGGCAGCCATCCGCATCTGGCGCACAACTTCCTCCAGGCGGTCCTCGGCCGCCAGGCGGCCCTGCCGGATGCCGCGACCAGCGCCAACTGGACAATGGTCGGCATCTGCGCCGACAAGTCCGCGATGAGCGGCGGTGATCGCGTGATGATCCCGACGTTCTAGCGCTTCGGCCGTTTCAACGTCCGATGACCCGCGGTCGAGGTTCGATTCACCTGCAAGACTTCAACAAGAACCCTTAAGAGGATGTCCATGCGACGCTTTCTCATCACATTGACCTGCATCGTTGTCGCGATGCAATTGTCGGCACGCGATCAGACGGTGACGGCGGCCGCCGACGCGAAGGGGCCAGACTCCGTCACGCCGCGCCGCGTCAAGGTGCTCTGGCTCGGGGACAACGGGCACCATGTCCCGCTGGAGCGGTGCAGGCAGGCCTATTCGGTGATGGCCCGTCGCGGGATCGACTTCACGTATACCGACGATTTGGCCATGCTGGCGCCTGAAACGCTGGCGCGGTTCGACGTGCTGATGGTCTACGCGAACATCGATAAGATCTCGCCAAGCCAGGAAGCGGCCATCCTAGGTTACGTGGAATCGGGCCACGGTTTCGCGCCGATCCACTGCGGGTCGTACTGCTTCCTGAACTCCGACAAGGTCACCGCCCTCACGGGCGGGCGCTTCAAGAGCCACAAAACCGGCACCTTCAGCGAGACGATCGCCGCGCCCGATCACCCGATCGAAAAGGGGCTCAAGCCGATCGAGAGCTGGGACGAGACCTACGTCCACGACCATCTGAACGAAACGAACCGCGAAGTGCTCGGCTATCGCGTCGAAGGGGATCACAAGGAGCCGTATACGTGGGTGCGCACGCAGGGCAAGGGCCGCGTCTTCTACACGGCATGGGGACATGACGAGCGCACGTGGGGCAACGCTGATTTCCAGGCGCTGCTCGACCGCGGCATCCGCTGGGCCGCCGGTGACTGGGCCCTCCAGCAGCCGACGCCGCCCACCGTGGCCGAAATGGACTCGGGCGCGCCGATCCCCAACTACCTCCCGAGCCAGAAGTGGGGGACCGAAGGCGCGCCGCTGATGAAGATGCAGGTGCCGCTGCCGCCCGCCGAATCGGTCAAGCACATGTTCCTGCCCCCGGGCTTTGAGCCGAAGATCTTCGCCAGCGACCCGGACATCTATCGCCCGATCTGCATGGCCTTCGACGAACGGGGCCGCCTCTGGATCGCCGAGACGCTGGACTACCCCAACAGCCTCCAGGAGAGCGGCGACGGCCACGACCGCATCGTCATCTGCCAGGACACGACCGGATCGGGCCGGGCCGACAAGTTCACCGTCTTCGCCGATAAGCTTTCGATCCCCACCAGCATGTGCTTCGCCAACGGCGGGGTGATCGTCGCCCAGGCGCCCGACCTGCTGTTCCTCAAGAGCAGCAAGGGAGATGACCACGCCGACGTCCGCAAGGTCCTCTTCACCGGCTTTGGCACGCGCGATACGCATGCCGGGCCGAGCAACATCCGCTGGGGCTTTGACAACTGGGTCTACGGCACCTGCGGCTACTCGGGCTTCAAGGGCGAAGTCGGCGGGCAGAAAGTATCCTTCGGTCAGGGAATCTTCCGGTTCAAGCCGGACGGCTCCAAGCTGGAGTTCCTGGCTTCAACCACCAACAACACCTGGGGCCTGGGCTTGAGCGAGGACGGCAACGTCTTCGCCTCGACCGCCAACGGCGACGCCAGCTTTTACCTGCACATCCCCAACCGCTACTACGAAACGGTCCGACGGGCTGGACGGTGAAGCGGCTGGAACCGATCGATGACACACCGGCGATCTACCCCGTCGACCGAAAAGGTCCGGCAGATGGACAACCACGCGAAATACACCGCTGGCGCCGGCCACGCGATCTACACCGCCCGCGTCTATCCGAAGGAGTACTGGAACCGGGTCGCGTTCGTCGGCGAGCCGACCGCGCATCTGCTCGGCCAGTTCCTGCTCCAGCCGCAGGGCAGCGCGTTCATCGCCCGCAACGATTTCAACTTCGTCGCCAGCGACGACGAGTGGACGAGCCCCGATCGGCGGCGAAGTCGGGCCCGACGGTCAGTATTGGATGACCGACTGGTACAACTTCATCATCCAGCACAACCCTATTCCCAAGGGCTTTGAAAAGGGGAAGGGCGGCGCATATGAGACGCCTCTCCGCGACAAGAGCCACGGCCGCGTCTATCGGATTGTCTACAGCGGCGCCAAGTCGTCGCCGACGCACGATCTGTCGAACGCGTCCACCGCGCAACTGGTCGAGACCTTGAAGAGCGACAACATGCTGTGGCGGATGCACGCCCAGCGGTTGCTGGTCGAAAAGGGCGATAAATCGGCCCTGCCGGCGCTGCTCGCGCTGGCGGCCGACCCCTCCATGGACGAGATCGGGCTCAACCCCGCCGTGATTCATGCTCTCTGGACGATCCATGGGCTTGGAGGCTTTGACGGAGAGGGCGCGGCGGGAACGACCGCGGCCGCCGTCAACGCCTTGAAGCATCCGTCGGCCGGCGTCCGACACGCCGCAATTGACGTCCTTCCGCGAACAGAGCAGTCCGTCGAGGCGATCCTGGGCGGCAAGCTTCTGGCCGACCGAGACGCGCAGGTCCGTAAGGCGGCCCTCCTGGCGCTGAGCGAGATGCCGCCGTCCGACGCCGCGGGCAAGGCGATCTACGGCTCACTCAGCCGCAAGGAAAACGCCGGGGACAAATGGATCATGGACGCGGCGGCGATCGCCGGAGCCCACAACGACGCCGGATACCTGAAGGCTGTTTTTGAAGCCCATCCGGCGGTCGCCAGCGCGGCGGCAGCGGCCGGGGCGGCAACGCCGTCGAACGGCTCGGCTTCCGAACCCGCCACCGCCTCGTCCTCCGCGGCCGCCGTTCCGGCCGCGGCGAAGGCCGTCAATCTGATCCCCAACCCGTCATTCGAACAGGTCGTTCAGGCGAACGGCGCGGCCCGCTCCTGGAAGCCGCGTCAGTACAGCGGCGAGGCGAAGCTCGGCCTGGCCGACATCGGCCACACCGGCGGTCACTCCCTCCTGATCGAATCGGCCGAAGGGTCGGACACAAGCTGGTTTGTTAACGTCCCCGTATCGGCCGGGGCGGCATATCGGCTCTCGGCGTGGATCAAGACCGAGAACCTCACAACCGAAGGCGAAGCCGTCGGCGCACTGCTCAACGTGCACGGCACGGAGTTCAAGACGCGCGGCGTGAAAGGGACGAGGGACTGGCAGAAGGTCGAACTGACCTTCAAGGCCCCCGGCCCGATGGTAAGCATCAACTGCCTTTACGGCGGCTGGGGCCACGCGAAAGGGAAGGCCTGGTTCGACGACGTCGAGCTGGTCGCGATCGATGGCCCGGTCGTCATGCAAGTCGATACCGCCGCGGGTGGCGACCCCGTCGATCGAGTCACCGCGATCGTGGTGAACCAGTACGCCCAGCGCGGCCCGGCCGACAGCGTCGTCGCCACGATCAGCGCCGCCGGCAAGGCTGACCCGGCCCTGGGCGGGCTGGTCCTCAACAGCCTGGCGGCCGGCTGGCCCCGCGGCAACGCCCCCAAGCTCTCCGACGCCGACGTCACCGAGCTGCGGCGCGTGATGGCGTCGCTCCCGCCCGACGCCCGCAATCGCCTGCTCGCCCTGGCGGAGCGATGGGACCGACGCGATCTGTTCACCGAGCAGAATGTGGCGGCCGCCAAAGAACTGCGGGCCGCTGTCGCCAACGCGACGCTGGATGCCGCCCAGCGCGGCAGCTCGGCTCGAAAGCTGCTCGGGATCGACGACAGCAAGTCGGCCGTGGACGCCGTCGTCACCGAAATCAGCCCGACCACGCCGCCCGATGCCCAGTTGGCGCTGCTCGAAGCACTGGCCGACAGCCGCAGCCCCGAAGTCGGGGCGGCCGTCGTTGCCCAGTGGCCCAAGCTCACCCCTTCAGCCCAGAAGGCGGCGACCAACCTTCTGATCCGCCGCGAGACGTGGGCCAGCTCGTTACTCGACGGCGTCAAGTTGGGCGCCATCAGCCACAAAGACGTCCTGCCGCAGCAGTGGCAGTCGCTCACCAGCTTCCCGGATGAAAAGATCGCCGCGCGGGCCAAGGAGCTTCAGACCGGCGGCGGGCGGGAAATCGTCAGCGACCGCAAGGCGCTGGTCGATAAGGCCATGCCGATCCTTCAGCGGCAAGGCGACCCGGAAAAGGGGCGGCTGGTGTTCGAGAAGAACTGTTTGGTCTGTCACACCCTCGAGGGCAAGGGCGGCAAGGTCGGCCCCGAACTGACCGGCATCGGCGCCCGGCCCAGGGCCGACAACCTGATTCAGATCCTCGACCCCAATCGGTCCGTCGAAGGGACCTACAAGCAGTGGACGGCCAAGACCGACGACGATGTCATCAGCGGCCGCCTCTTCTCCGAGAGCAAGACGTCGATCGAGATCATGGATTCGGCCGGCGTCCTCCACCCCTTGCAGCGCGACCAGATCAAAAGCCTGAAATCCTCCGACAAGGGCGTGATGCCCGAGGGCTTCGAGCAGCTTCCCCCCGATGACCTGCTCAATGTCGTGGAGTACCTGGCGACGAGCAAGGTCAAGCACTGATCGGCCGGATAGCTTGGATGATCGATGAAGCGCCCCATCGCGGGGCGCTTTTTTCGTAGGGCACGCACCGCGTGCCGCCGACGGGTGCGGCCATACTTTAGGCGGGTCTGAACACTGCCGACGAGTCGAGGCCGCAAGGAAGCGGGGAATCGCCGTAATCGGTGCCGGAGCGGCCCGATCAGCAGTTCATGTTGCCATATGCCAAAGCCGGCAATCGCAAAAGGACGCGCCAGCCCTCCGCCAACCTGAGCGTGCCTGTCCCCGGAGAGCACTGGCATGAGGAATTCGTCATCAGTTGACGGCGACGATCCAGTCAGATTGATTCAGCCGAGCATTATACGGCCAGCAGCGGGCACCTCTACCAGGGCCGGTACAAGTCGTTCCCCGTGCAGGACGACGAGCACTTTCTGACGTTGTGCCGCTACGTCGAGGCCAACCCGTTGCGGGCGAGGCTGGTCACAAGAGCCGAGCAATGGCGATGGTCGAGCCTGTCGCAGCGAGCGTTGGCTGAAGCCGAGCCACCGCTGGGCGAATGGCCGACGTCGCGGCCGCCGAAATGGCTGGAGACGGTCAATGAGGCGATGGCCAAGGACCAGGAAAGCCGCGTTCAATTGTCACTCCGTCGTGACAGCCCGCTGGGATCGGACCCATGGGCCAGGCGCGTGGCGGCGCCTGGGCCTTACGCAGACGCTGACGCGGCCGATACGACCACGCAAGCCATTGGCGCAACTTTCCGCACGGCAACGCCGGCGAAGGGCAAAGGAAGACGGACGAAGCAAAACATGACAATTGGTCCCCACCCTTTGACCGGGTCGTCGCCTAATCGCCGATAGGGTCAATCGCCTCCCGCCGCCCTTTATGTACCCGACGTTTTATGTACTCGAGCGGTCACATTAGGAGGTGGCCCCTTTATGACCTTCTTTATGACCTTCGACTCGCGGTTTTCGCGCCATCGTCGCGAACGTAACCGCGAAATGGAGCAAAAAACAACTAGCTACGTCCCCGTTTCATTTCCCGTTTCATTTCCTCCGTTTCATTTCCTAGGAAGAGTGGCTCTCCGCCAAAGTCGCTGACGAACGCTCGGACACCCCCCACTTAATGTGGTCTGCTGCAAGACTCTGACGAAGCGCAACCTCAACAGAATAAAACAGTTACGCATCCGTTGACTGCATCGAGTCGCATACGTGGTATACAACGATCAGCACATGTGGCGGAGAGCCGGAAGAGTTAGCGATTTTCGCTTGAATATGTCCTTATGACTGTTGCTTTGCCGAGCAGATACCGGCGCGAGCGACGCCGATAAATGCCAGAGGGCACGGTCAGTGAAGCCCGCCGATGAATTCGTCGAAGGTATCGGCGATCAGATGACAGTTCGCGTAGCTCGGCGTTGCCGGCTCCTCCTCGTGGTCCCAGAAGTAGACAGCGCCTTCATCGGCGCCACTGATGCTGAGGCATAGGCAGTTGCCGAAAGGATCGCGGGCGAACGGGATCAGGTTATCCAGCATTCGCCGCTGCGTGACCTTGTAGTTGATGAACTGCTTCTCGAAATTCTCGTATTCGCCATCGTATACAGCGTAAAAAAAGGCAACCCGGCTATCGGTATATGGCCCTTCCTCGGTCTTGTACTTGAATTCACCGGGCACCGGAGTGCCTCCATTGAAGCGCAGGAGCCACGCCCGATACGCGGCAGGCAGCTTCAGTCTAAGCTTTGCCTCCAAAGCTTCGAGTGCATGCGTAGTGACTGATACCTTGACGCCCTTCATCACAATCGAATCGGACATTTTTATCACTTTCGCTCTTAGAGCTGCTTAGTTTAGGTCACAAAAGTAAGGTCAGTCACGGATTTTAGCTCTGGTACATCTTTGGCGGGGTCAGTCCCATGTCCGTATAGATTTTACTAATGCCGGCTTTATAAATAGCGACGCCGCCGGTGTGACGGACGGCATTATGAACCTCCTGTTGTACGAGCTGCATCTCACCAAGTTTCTGGGAGTGATGCCAAACATAGCCCTCGTGGACTTCATCGGCGCTGAACCCAGCGGCTAGATTGGCAAGACGTTCGTCAGCCGTGCGACTTCCGGTGTAGTTGGTGAGTTGCACAATTACACCGCTTCCGTCATCGCGCTTAAAGACGAAGGGCTTGAAGTCGGCAAATCCGTCCTTAAAATAGACCCTCTCCGTCTGTCCTTTATAAAGAGGAGTGAAACGGGGACGTAGCTAGAATCCGTAAACTAGCTGCGTCCGCGTTCCGTCCCCCACGCCTCTTCAGACCCAAGTAAAGGGTTGACTATCTCCGCGCCGTTATCGATTGCATAGTCCTCGATGCCGACTAGACGCGATCGAATAGCCGCATTCGCATTTCTATCAAGCCATATGCCGAGGTAGACAAGTGGAAGCCCACGATCTGGGTCGATCGCGGGTCCAACCTCAACCTCGCATCCACCGACTGGGCGACTGTGATCTTTCAAATCTGCGGCTAGCGGTCTTGATGTTGACGGCGGATCGAATCGGTCTTCAAATAGGCCTCCTGCCCTTGATACAACTGCGGATTTTAAGGCCGACCGATCGCAATGGTAAAAACGAAACAGTTTTGTGAAGCCGATCCACCCCTTACGAAAATACCGTTCGCTCGATCGGCATCCGGAGGCAAATAACATACGGTCGATTGTGGGATAGAGAACGTTGGAGCGTGATAAGAGCGTCACGGTGGGAGCGGAGCCCAAATCAAAGATGAGGGAAGCGGGATTGGAATTGACAGAGACGTACCACTCTAGTTCCTTCCATTCATTCGGAATCGGTAAAACACCGACCCCCTTTCCCTTGTACGATCTCCGGCACTTGGGACATTGATTCAAGGGCCACTGCGAACGCGGCACCAACTCTCCGCAGAATACGCATATTCCTCGCCGCAATTCCGTCTCACCCGATACCACTAAACATTCCAACTGGGGTGATAATCCCGCGATGGCCAGAGGACCACCGATGGCGCCAGCCAGCTTAGGATGGCAGCGATACCCTGGCAATTCTCCTCCCATTGCTGCTCCAATTCTCAATTTAGCTGAAAGAGTCTGTGGATAATACGAGAGACAAGCAGATAGGCAACATGAAAGAGTCCACGACTATTCGCGACTGCATTGGACGTGATACGGGGACGCAGCTAGGATCCGATAACTAGCTACGTCCGCGTTTCATTCCCACCTCCTGCGGCGACCGATCGACCGGCGGCTCGCCGAGCCCGACCGTCGAACGAGGCCCGTCAGGCGAGCGAACATCGTGCTCCGGGCTTGCGTGGCTCCCAAGGGTGGAAGGTTGGGTCATGGGACGCAGCTGGACGTGATACGGGGACGTGATACGGGGACGTGATACGAGGACGCAGCTAGAATCCGAGAACTAGCTACGTCCCCGTTTCATTCCCCCCGTTTCATTCCCCCCCCGTTTCATTTCCCCCCAGCAGGTCCGTTGGAACGACCGTCAGCGTTCGCGTTTTGGTCGAGCGATCTTCCGTCGCCTCGACCACCTCGAAGCCCTCAAGATCCAGCAGCCCCGTGAGCGTCCTCAACCTTTCGTCCAACCCGAGTGTCGCGTCCATGCGAAGTCCTCCGTGACTTCAAGAGCGGTTTTTCCATCACCACAACATATGGTGGATGATACCCAAGCGTCAGCCGTTTTGGCGGAGAGCCCGTTTTCTTGCGCAACAGTTGGCTGCGCGTTCCCCACGACGATTACCGTCACCTTCATCCCCGGCGGGATGCCGGCAGCCAACGACTCACGCCCGTCCCCATCGCCCCCTTGGCGATGATGCCAACAGTTTTAACCTTCAATCTTCGGCGTCGTCAACCTTTATCAAGTCTGGCCTCGCGTTTCCTTCAGATTGAGCCGCGAAGCGCTCCAATGAGGGCCTGGAGCGGAAGGCATTCCCTATCGCACAACAAACGCGATCGGGAAACCCCGTCCACCACCCGTCGCGTGTACGATAGGGTGGCGCCCCACGCATCCTACCGGTGGCGGCCGCGTTTTCGCGGGCCGCTCGCCCGCGGTGCGCATGGGCGACGCGGCGGGCACGCGGTGCGTGCTCAACGACCCCAGGAGACGTGATCCGAAACCGCCGAAGGGACCTGGACCGATGATCCGACTCGCCATCGCGCTGCTCATCAGCGGCGCGGTCCTCACTTATTTCGGCGTTCAGGAAGTGCAATTGGCGGCCGGGGCCAGGGCCGCGCCGCAAAGGATCTCCTGCGCAGCGCTGGCGGCCTCCGGGCCGGGCGACAACGCCCACATCCTGCTGACTGATTTTCGGCTGCTCCCCCAGGTGGCTGTGCTACAGGGGGTGAACCATACCGAGAAGCTGCTCATCCCCGCGGTCCCCGGCACGTCTGAGGCCGACGGTAGCGCGCCAGCCACCGCCCCTTCGAACGTCGCCGTACTGGTGATGACGCGGGGCGTCCACAGCAAGGAACAGTTCGCCGAATTCGCCGCAAGGACCACCATTGACGGGATGATCCTCAACAAGATTGATTCGCTCGGTTCGAAGGAGCGTGCCGCACTGGCCGCCGACCTGCCCGGCGCCGACCTCGACAAGCTCTGGCTCCTGGAACAGGGCCGCCTGCCGGAGTCGATGGCCCACGCGGCCGCCATGCTGGGCGTCGGCGTGACGATCCTCCTCGGCGGCGGCGCCCTGGCGATTCGGCGCCTCGACTTCGCACGACGGTTTGACGTTCCATATGGAAAGCCGTCAGTCGGCCGTTTTCGGCTTCGACCGCGGGTAGAATCCCCGCCGGCCGCGCAGCGCGCAAAACAGGGCGTCCGGGTGGATGGACGGGAATGATGCCTGACGGGGCGCGGCCCTGTCTGCCGAGAGTGTGACAGAGGAATCGCAGGTACACGTCAAGGAGCCGACATGAGAGCGTCCGCGTCGAGCAACTGGAAGTCGAGCAACTGGAAGTCGGGGAAGTCGGAATGGTTCGCCCGGGCCCTGCTGGCGATGGCGGCCGCCGCGGCGATACCGGTGACGCTGTCGGCCAAGCACACCATCGCCGACCCCAACTGCGCCGGCCGACGTCGCCGATGGCGGGCCCGAAAAGGTCGCTCCCTCGACGAAACCGACGACCGGTGAATCCACCGCCGCCCCGACGACGGCGCCAACGACCGCTCCGGCGATCGCGACCGCCGCCGTCAGGCGCGGGACGCTGTCGCTCGAGGTGAATGCCGATTCGGTCTTTCAGCCGGTGGACGGGTACGAGCTGAAGATCACGTTCAAAGGCTTCGGCTCGCCGATGACGATCACGAAAATCGCCGCACCCGGCGCGACGGTGACCAAGGGGGAGACGCTCTTCGAGGCCGACCCGCAGCAGATCAACTGGGTCGTCACCGGCGCGGAGAACGACCTGGCGGCCGCCCAGGCGAACCTGACCAAGGCCGAGTCCGACCAGACGCTGGGGACCAAGGCCGATGCCATGTCCCTCCGCCAGCAGGAAGAGGCCGTCAAGAACGCCGACGCGGCCGTAAAGTGGTGGAGCGAAGTTGACGGCCCGCAGATGCTCCTCTCCGCCGACCTTCAAACCAAAGCCTACAAAGACAACCTTGACGATCAGAACGATGAGCTCGATCAGCTAAAGAAGATGTACAAGTCCGAAGAGCTCACCAATGCGACCGCCGACATCGTCGTCAAGCGGTCGGTTCGCCAGCTCGAGAACTCGAAGATCAGCCTGAAGATGCAGGAAGAGCGGCGCGAGAAGGTGAAGTCGTTCGAGTATGCGATGAGCAAAGCCCGCGTGACAGACGCGGCCGCCGCGCAGCACCAGGCGTTGGAATTTCTGAAGGCGAGCCAACAGCAGGGGGCTGTCGTCCGCCAGGCGACCGTCACGGCCGCCCGCCTCGCCTTCGAGCAGGGCGTGAAGCGCCTGAATGACCTGAAGGCGGATCAAGCCCAGTTCACGATTAAGTCGCCGGTGGACGGGGTGGTGGCGTACGGCGCGCTAATCGAAGGCGTCTGGGTAGGCGGCGACCCAAAGTCGTTCAAGGCGGGCGAAAAAGTCGCCGCGGGCGGCGTGCTGCTTCGCGTCTTTACGCCGGGCAAGATGAAAGTGGTGCTGGGGCTGACCGAGCCGCAGGCGTTTTGGGTCGAGCCTGGCGCCAAGGCCAGGATCGTACCGGCCGCCTTCCCGCTGACGTCGTATGAGGCGGCGTGCGGGCCGGTGGAGCTGACGCCGCGCGGCAACCCGCCGACGCTCGGCTTCCAGGTCACGCTTCAGCCCGGCGAGGTTGACCCGCGGCTGGTCCCGGGGATGCACGCCGCGGTTCACCTTGATGTCGCAAAGGTCGAGAAGGCGCTCCTGATCCCCGTGGCGGCCGTCAGCTCGACGGGCGGGGCGACGAAGGTCACCATCCGAAAAGAGGGCCGCAACGACGAGCGCACCGTCAAGCTCGGTAAGTCCGACGGCCAGCAGGTCGAGGTCGTGTCGGGCCTGAACGAAGGGGATGAAGTCGTCCTTCCGGGAAAGAAATGATGTTGAACCGCGTCTCCGCGAGCGTCGTCGTCACCGCTTTTGTGGTGACGCTGATGGTGCCGTCCGCCCGGGCGGATGAAGCGCCGGCGTCGATCCCGTTCCACGAGGGGGCGCCGACCACGCAACCGGCGGCCCTGTCGGCCGGCGGCAACGGCGCGGGGCACGCCAGTGCCGCCATCGAGCCCATGAGCCGCCTGGCCCGCGGGCCCTCCACGCAACCCCTGTCGATCGATCAATCGATTCGCAAGGGCGTCGCCTACCTGCTCGCCAGCCAGAATTCCGACGGCTCGTGGGGGACCGGCACCGAGACGCGCGGGTTTGAGGTGATGGCGGCCGTCCCCGGGTCGCACGAGGGGTTCCGTCAGGCCACCACGGCCTTGTGCGTCATGGCCCTTCGTGAAGCGGGCGAGACGGCCGCCCACGACAGGGGCCTGGATTTCCTGATCGACCATGGCGATTCGCGCCGCGCCGACGGGATGCTGCTCTACAACACCTGGGGCCACATGTACGCCGTCCAGGCGCTCTCCGTCGAGTTGGAGAAGGCCAAGGACGACCGCCAGAAGGCGCGCATCCGCGCCGCCGTCGAGCATCAGCTCGAGCGACTGGGCCAGTACGAGACGTACATGGGGGGATGGAACTACTACGACTTCAACGCCCAGGCGGCCGCCCCCTCCATGGCGCCGACGAGCTTTGGCACGGCCGCCGGGGCCGTCGCATTGTGGGAGGCGCGGCAGGCGGGCGTCACGGTCCCGCAACGGATGATCGATCGGGCGCTGCACCGCCTGGCCGAAGCGCGTCTGGGGAACGGCGCGTACCTCTACGGAAACGATTACAAGTACATCCCCCGCCTGCCCGCCAACCAGCCGCGGGGCAGCGTCGGGCGAACGCAGGCCTGCAATTTCGCCTTATTCCTGTGGGGCGAGCCGCGTGTGAACGAAGCCCAAGCCCGCGAAGGGCTCGACTTCTTTTTCAAGGAGCACGAGTACATCCAGATGGGCCGCAAGCGGCAGTACCCGCACGAATCGTGGTATCAGACCGCTCCCTATTACTACTACTTCGGCCACTATTACACCGCCCGCCTGATCGAAAAGCTGGGCCCCGAAGCCCGCGCCAAGTACGGCGCCCGGCTCGCCGAGGATGGGATCCTCCCGTACCAGGAGGACGACGGCTCCTGGTGGGACTTCGCGATGTGGGACTACCACAAGCCTTACGGAACGGCCTTCTCGATCATGACGCTGCTTCGCTGCAAGTGATGACGAGGGGGCTGCCGACCTGCCGCGACTTTCCCGAAAGCGGTGGGCAGGAGAACGTACGGTTGACGAGAGCGGCCCCAGCGAGTCGCCGTACCCGGCGGCTGACCTTGTTCGATCAGCGGCTGACGCCCGCCTGCGGCGGGTTCCGCTTCCTTACGGGCGCGGCTCGTTCGCAGGCGTATTTGCGAACGAACACTCTCCGAGAGCCTCACGGTGGCGGCGCGCTCGGCGTGCCTTGCAAGCCTGCTACTCGCTAGGCGCAAGGTCGTTCAGTCGGTTAATCAGCATCCTCAGGCGGCCGTGGTCGCGGCGGTTGAAGGGGAAAATCAGGCGCGGCAATCGCTGCAGCGCGGGCTCATCGCGCTCGACGGGCAGGGCGTCGGAGACGCGGAAATCCCCGCGGGCCTTGATGTCGGCGAACTCCCGCGCGATGTCCTCAAGCTGCGCGGCGGTCGGGCGGTGATGGAGGCGGATGATCAGCTCATCGCGCGAGTAGCGGGTGCTGTGGAAGTTGCTGTAGAAATGCCGTACTTCGCGAACGGCCTCCTCCACATTGTCCGTGATCTTGTAGAGGGCAAGGTCGTCCGGGCCGATCAGCCCGCGCGCCAGTAGCTGCTTCTCGACGTAGTCCTGCCACATCTTCCAATAGTCGCCGCCGGGGCGATCGACAAAGACGATCGGCATCGGCACGCTCTTGCCGGTCTGCACGAGCGTGAGCACTTCGAACCCTTCATCCATCGTCCCAAAGCCGCCGGGGAACAGCGCGATGGCATGGCTGGAGCGGACGAACATCAGCTTGCGCGTGAAGAAATACTTGAAGTTGATGAGCTTCGGGTCGTTCTCGATGAAGGCGTTGGTCTTCTGTTCGAAGGGGAGCCGAATGGCAAGGCCGAAGCTCTTTTCGGCGCCGCCGCCGCCATGCCCGGCCGCCATGATGCCGCCGCCGGCGCCGGTGATGACCATCCACCCCGCCTCAGCCATCGCGTGCCCGAAGTCGGCGGCCTGGCGATAGTCATCATGGCTGTCGAGCGTCCGGGCCGACCCGAAGATGCTCACCTTGCGCACGTCGCGGTAGGGGGCGAAGATCTTCAGCGCGTAGCGCAGCTCCTTGAACGACTTATCGATCAGCTTGATGTCCCCGCGGTTGGTCTGATCGCGCAGGAGCTTCAGGGCGTTGGCGACGATTTCCCCAACCAGATCGCCGTCGGGGACCTCATGCAGCACGTCGATCAACTGCGACGCCAGCGCATGCACGTCGGCCAGTTCGGAGCGAGCGACGACCGTCGCGGGCTGGCTCGTCTCCTGGGACTGCTCCATATTGTTGTCGGTCGTATCCGCTTCCTTCATCCGCTTAACCCTCTTCGCACTGCCATCACACCTCCGCGACACGCTGGCGAGGCGAGCCCGCACTCGGTCGCTCGCCCCCCCTATAGATGATCGGCCGGTCGCGTGTGAGTTTAGGGCACCAATCATCGGGAAACATTGGGGCGGGGCAAGAACGGGAGCCTCCGCGCGGCACGCGCTTCAGTGAGCGACCGCCGCTCCCGTCGAGGCAGCCAGCCAAGCCGGACAAGGCGTCGGCCTTTGTGCGACATGACTGGTTCATGGCGCTCCGCCGCGCGCTGCCAGAGTGGCACGCGCAAGCCCACTTGTCCCATAAACCTAAAGTTTTCAGCAGTCAGTCACCGATGTGAACTGCGACAGAAGACTGCGACACGCACGCGGCGCTCGCGCTCCCGCCCATCCGACAGCGGACAGAATGACGAGGCCGCTCGCCGCGGCTTCCGACTTCGGCACGGGAAGGGACCGGCGAATTTCGCGCGGCGCGGGCGTCGATCGGGACGTCGAAGCCGATCTGAGCGGCCGACCCGGGCGTCGGGCGATTGCCGGAGGCGGGCTGACGGAACGGCCCGCCGAAGAAATTCGACCAGCGGCCGTACTCTCGGACGGCTTGAGCTCCGGGGAACTTTGTGAACCAAGGAAGGTTTGCCATGCGGACGATCGCGATCATCAACCAGAAGGGTGGTTGCGGCAAGACGACCACCAGCATCAACCTGGCCGCTTGCCTGGCCCGTCTGGGGCACCGAACGCTCCTGGTTGACATGGACCCTCAGGGCCACTGCGGCGTCGGGCTGGCCGTCCCCGAAGAGCAGATCGAGCGGACGATCTTCGACACCATGATCGAGCCGTCGGACGCCCGCGATGGCAAGGCCGCCAAAGTCTCCGAGGTCGTCTGGCAGATCGCCACCGATTTTGACCTGGCCCCCTCGAACCTGCGCCTGGCGACGTTCGAACAGGTGTTCGCCGGCCGCCCCGGCCGCGAAGAGCGGCTGGCCAAGGCGCTCGAGGCCGTGAAGGCAACCTACCAGTGGTGCATCATCGACTGCCCGCCCAGCGTCGGCCTGCTTACCTTCAACGCACTCAAGGCGGCCGATGAAGTTGTTGTCCCGGTCGAGACGGGCTACTTCAGTCTGCATGGCCTTGGGAAGATGATGGAGACGCTTGAGATGCTGCGGGAACGCGGCGGCCGCGACGTGCTGATCCGCGTCCTCCCCACGCTGTACGACACCCGCACCAAGCTCGCCCGCGAAGTGCTCAGCGAGCTGCGTAGCAAGTTCAAAGAATACCTGATGGAGAGCACGGTCAACTTCAACACCAAGTTGAAGGAAGCCGCCAGCTTCGGCCAGCCGATCACCGAATACGACCCCGGCAGTCGCGGGTACAAGGATTTTGTCAACCTCGCCCGCGAGCTGATGGGCCATCGCCCCGTGGAGGTGGAGACGGCATCAACCGAGACGCTTTCGCGGCCGGCCGAACTGGTGCAGCGGGCCCGTCAGCTCGCCCAGCTCACGAACTTCCAGTTCGGCCGCAACTCGATCCCGACGGCCAGCCCCGGGTTCGCGAACGCAGCCACCAACGGCGGGGTCGGCGCCGCGGCGGCCCGCGCATCGATCACGGACCCGACCGCGGTTGCCATCGCGGCCGCCTTCCCCGGCCCGGCCAGTCGCCGGCCGCGATCGCCGCGCGATCGGGCATGCCCTCCGGCGGTCACGGCGCCAACGGTGTTCTGGCCTCCGGCTCGGCCCCATCGACGATCGCGCAGCCGATGTCCCGTGTCGCCCCCGGCGCCGGGCGCCGCGGGCCTGCCGATGCCGACGGCGGCGCTGGGCGTCGCCACGCCGCAGCGCACGACAGCGCAGAAGATCGAAGACTTCTACGGCGTGAAACAGTTCGGTAACGAGGTCATCTTCGCCGCCCGGTTCGAAGGGGTGGACCAGGTCCTCATCGCGGGCGATTTCAACAACTGGTCGCCGATGTCTACCCCGATGTCCAACAAGGGCCGCCCCGGCGAATGGACAATGAAGCTGCCGCTGCGGCCGGGGCGCTACCGCTATCGGTTTGTTGTAGACGGGAAGTGGGTCACCGACCCGCATAACCAATACGTCGAAGCCAATCAGTTCGGCGAACTGAACAACGTCGTCGAGGTCGAGTAGCCCGCGCCGGGACGCTCATTAGCCGGCTCGGCCTTTCAATTCGGGCGCACCCGTCCTTTCCCCCACATGCCTGGCCTTCGTTCGGGCCCTCGATCCCATTTCGGCGAGCGAACAGGACGTACTGCCATGGACCCAGTGAGCCGACGCGAGGATGAAGAGCGGGAACTGCGGGAGCGCGAGGCCCTGGCCCGGACTCATGAGGAACGCCGCAAACGCACTCTCAGCGAGATCAGCGACCTGTTCCTCACCGACGTGCGCGATCGCCATACCGGCGGGGCGCCGCGGCCGGTGCGGATCCCGCCCGGCGGGCTCCTCCCGCCTTTCAGCGTCACACCGCCCGACTCCCTCGCCGGCGACCCGGCGCCGCAGTCCGGCCGCGACGACGAGAGCATCGACATGACCCCCGAAGAGTTCGCCGCATCGTTCGGCCGCGCGGATGCCGCCCGGCCGATCGATACGCCGCTTCCGCGCCCGCGCCGCTGGGCAGCCCGGAGGTCCCGCCCGTCGCCGTCGTTCTGGGCTCGCACCTGGCGGGCGACGCCGTGTCAGCCGTCAGAACATACGCCCGCTCGCTCGCCGCTCGCGTCGGCCGCCTGGGCCTCATCGAGCTGGGGCCGGGCGAATTCACGCTGACCCGCTTTGAGGCGGCCGATGGCGACACGTGCGAGCAGGGCCCTTTCACAGCCGACGAGCCAACGGGTACGGAAGCCGCTCGGATCGACCCGCGCGGCATCGCCGAAGCGATCGAAGAGATGAACTGGGACGTTGCCCAATGGCTGCTGGCGGCGCCGCCGCCCCGAACGCCCGAGGCCCGCGCGCTCCTTCGCGAGGTGGCGGACTGGGTGCTTCTGGGCACCTGCGATCATGACGGCGTCGTGGCGAGCTACCGCATGCTCAAGGGCCACTCGGACATTGAAGCGCCGGACGGGCCTTATCGCCCGCGGATCAAGCTTGTCCTGCTCGACGCCCACGACGAGGCCGAAGCCGGCCGCGTCTTCCATAAGCTCGCGGGCGTCTGCTCGCAGTTCCTCGACTGGGCCATCGAGCCAAGCCCCGTCTGCGCAAGCGACGACGGTGACACCGACGCCGTCTCCGAGCACATCGTCCTGAACATGCGGGCCAGTCGCGATAAGGCGCAGGTCGCCCTGGCTGGGCATTGGAACGTGGTATCCGAGTTCCTAGCCCGCGCCAAAGCGTCAGCGGCCGCCCGCGAAGCAGCGGCCGCCGCCGCCGCTTCGGCCGAGGCAGCGCTTGCGCCGCAACCGGACGCCGCGGCGCCCGCGCCCCCTGGCGTCCCCGAGATCGTCGCAGTCGATTCGACCCCGGAGCCCCTCATGCCCGCCAACGTACCTCTGTCGGCCGCCGAGCCCGCCAACGCGCCAGCGATGCGGATTGTCCGGGACACCGCCGCGCCGGCGTTCGAGCAATTCACCGCGACGCCGTTCGGCGCGCCCGTCGCGCCCGAGCCGCTGGCGGCCGCACCGGCCGCCTCGATTTCGCCGGCACACCAGAGCGATTCCGAAGTGCTCGACCTTCCCAGCGCCGACGCATCGGCGGACATGATCCTCGCCGCCGTCCTCGGCCGGCCCGGCAGCGTGCTGGTGGAATGCCCCCTCCGCCCGCCCATGTCCCCATCGACTCGGCTGGCCGTCGCCCGCGACCGGACCATGACCCTCGTCGCCGTCGCCCCGCATGGCCTCGGTGAGCTAAAGTGCATCGGCCAGGCCTACCGCTGGGCTTCCGAGAACCTCTGTCTGATCGGGATGGCCGTCCCCCAGTTCGCGATCGACATCCACCAGCGGCCGCGACTTCAGTTGCTCGTTGACCACGCCGATGTTGCGGCCGATATCCTCCAGCCCATCCTCCAGGCCGAGCACGTCAGCGTCCGCGCGTATCGCAAGCTCCGCTGGGGCGGCAAAACAGGCCTGCTGCTCGACGCGGCTTAGGCCGCCGTCGCATTGACGTGGTCGTCAATCCCGCGCCGCTGGTCTTGCGAACCTCGAAAAACGCACTGGTGAGTTCACCGACGGCACGGGGTGCGTCCCGATGTTATTCGATGTCGAACCGATGGGATTCGACGGCGTTCTTCCCCGCTTTGGCCATGGGTCGCGGCTCGGGTTGGGCGAAGCCGTTCAGGTCCACGGCGCAGGCGCGGAACTCGTAGTGACCGACCTTCAGATCGTTCAGTTGAACGTACCAGGACGCCATGCCGTAACGGAGCGGCCACGACCTCGGCTCGCCAGACTTCGGGTCAAACCCAAGCACGTCTTTGGGCGACACGCCCGAAGGCAGGATGCCGCGCCACGATTTTGGCGGGCGCTCCAATTCGCACGGAAGCCACTTCGCATCCTGATACGCCGAGTCTTCCTCGGCGACGGGCTTCGCGCCAGGGTCTGCACGGTAGAGCCAGTATTCCACCCGCTCGACGCCGGAAAGGCCTAAGATGACGCGGCCGGTCAGCGTCACGGGCCGGCCGGCTGGGAAACGGGCGGCCGCCTTGTCGATATACGCGGCCGTCTTCAGATGGGACTCGGGGTCGTTGTTCTGGTTGGCGTAGGTGTCGTTCGCCCTGAAATCGTTCGTCAGCGAGATATTCCGCAGCCACTTGATTGACTTGAACCCGTGCGACCACGGGACCACCATCCGCACCGGGCCGCCGCGCTTGAGCGGGATCGGCTCGCCGTTAAGTCGGTAGGCAACGAACGCCGGGAGGTCCCCCGGCGCAGTCTCCATCGCCTCGGTGTAGCTGAGCGACGAACGGAAGAGCTGCTTCGGGTCGTTGTTGTGGAAGCCCCAGTAGTCGATTCGCCGGACATTCTTAAAGCGGCCGCACAATCGCAGGATGTCGCGAAGCGGGACGCCTTCCCATAATCCCTGCCCCAGCGGCTCGGAGATGTTCAGGCACTGCATCGCCTTGAGGTATCGAACGCCGCGCGTCTTGCCGAGCTCGACGAGTGAGGGGAGATCGAGCGCTGTGCCGTTGGCGAGCGAAAGCGGCCGCTGAACGCTGGCTGGCTCCTTGACGACATCGCCGACGAACGGGTCCGCTTCGATCTCCAGCCGCCACGTTTCGGGCGTCAACCGAGCGGCGGCCAGTGCATCCCCCTCCAGCGTGAACGGTTTCGGGTTGCCGCGGGAGACGTCGTAAAAGTCTTCGGCGCCCGTAAGGAGCGGGTGAAGGCCCGGCGGCAAGGTTGGCTCCGGATCGGCCGCCGCCGGGCTCACGCCGACGGCGATCGCCGAAGCGGTAAAAGCGGTGGCACGGACGAACTGGCGACGGGAGAGGTGTTCCGGTTTTCGCATAGACATTGGGCCGCGAGCGCATTCGTCGGCCGCGCACCCCGCCGCGCCTTGGGGAACGCGATTGGGCGGCGCGGGTGCAACCCCAATGAAAGCCCGTGCGCCGCGCCGGCACGCCGTGCGTGCCCGACTCGGTCACCTTAACAGCTCGGGCACGGCCTGGGCCGGCGGCCCGGGGGGAAGCGCCGAAGTCGGGGCGGCCGATTCCTTGATCCGCGCCTGGATGTTATCCAGCACGTTCATGTAGTTGATATAGCTGTCGTAGGGGCTCTCGTAAGGGCTGAAGGAGAGTTGCTCGTCCCCGTCGGCCCAATGCTTGGTAGACATGTAGTAGAAGTGATCGCTGCTGGTCAGCTTGCGCCAGTCAGCCAGCAGGTCCGGGTCCCCCTTTTCCTTCAACGCGCCTTCCAGCTTGTACAGCTCGTGCAGGGCGTTGGACTGCATGGCGTTGCCGAGCCATCCGGAGAGGTCGCGCTCGGTATCCGCCCAGGAGATCATGTGGGGGACGTCGATCTCGCCGACGGCCTCGTACCGGTCGATTACCTGGCTGGGCGTGAGGAAGTTGTTGTCCCTCGACGCTTTCATGACCTCGGCGGGCAGATGACGCAGGAACTCGAAGATGCCTGTTTCGGCCGGCTGGTGCTCGCCGAACGTTTCGTAGTCCATGAAGAGGTTGCAGACATACCCGTTCCCGTTGATCTGATTCACCCACTGGGCAAACTTGCCAGCGGTGAGCGGCCACTGCTCCCAGGTCTTGCTGGCGAAGCGGAAGGCGATGTCGTCGCTGAGGCGAAAGTTCTTCAGCAGTAGCTTAAGCCGCGGAGCGTGGGGCGGACGGTAGATGAAATTCGGGCTTCGGAACCCCAGGATATGATCGGCCCCTTCGGTGAGGATCGCGTCGTACCCCATGTGGCTCACGAAATGAGCCAGGTCGTTGTTGTAAATCAGCTCGGTGTTGCGGAACACCCGGGGGCGCTGGTTGAACAATTCGAAGATCAGGTTCCGATGCGCCTCGACCTGGGCGCGAAACTCTTCCCGGGAATAGAGGAAGCTGAGGGAGTGATGGTACGTCTCGTCGAGGAACTCGACGCAGCCGGTTTGGTTCAGCTCCTGAAAGCTATCGATCACTTCGGGCGCGAATCGCTTGAACTGCTCCAACACCAGTCCCGTGAGCGAATAGGCCAGTCGGAATCGCCCTTCGTGCAGGCGGATGGTTTCCAGGAACATCCGGTTGGCGGGGAGGTAGCAGCGCGTCGCGATTCGACGAAGCAGCTCGACATTCTTCGCGTCGTCGAAGTAATGGCGATCCGTGTCAAAGACGCTGTAACGTCGCAGGCGGTAGGGCTGATGGACTTGGAAGTAAAAGCAGACGGATGCCATGATCGAGTCCCTGCGCCGGCCCGAAATCCCCGTCGGACCGTGGAACGTCCTGCCCCGCGCCTGCCCCGACCTCCTCGAGCTTCTCTCCGGCGGCGTCATTCTAGCTGGGGGATGGGGCGGGTCTATGCCAACCCTTGCAAAAATGGGCGGACTGGGGCTGATTTTCGATCGGGCTACCGGTCCGGCTCGGCCGGCTCGGCGGCCGCGGGCGGCACCTTCACCCTGTCGCCGACTTTCAACCCAGCCGTGGCCGCGGCCCCGGCGTTCAACTCGATCACGTATTTCGTCGGGCCATCGCTGGGGATCGTCGGTTCCTCCTGCAGCGGCTTGCCCTGCTTGATCGAGATGACCTTGCCGGCCGCGTCAAGGTAGATCAGGTCGAGCGGGATCAGCGTGTTCTTCATCCAGAAGCTGCGCGGCTCGACTTTTTCAAAGACGAACAGCATCCCGTGATCCGCCGGCATGGATGGGCGGTTCATGAGCCCGTAGGCGCGGGCGTCGAACGTTGCGGCAAGCTCGAGGTGGAAAGCACGTTCGCCAATCTTGACGGAGAGGGTGCCGGGCTCGCCCGCCTCGGCCGGCTCGGCGGCGGCCGCGGGGATTTCGACCGCGTCGCCGACCTTCAGCCCCGCCGACGACGCCGCGCCTCGAGTTCAGCTCGATCACATACTTCGCCGGCGCATCGCTCGGGGCGGACGTATCGGCTTGCCGCGGCGCCCACTGCTTGATCGAGATAACCTTCGCCGCGGCATTCAGGTAGACAATATCGATCGGGATGAGCGTGCCGCGGAGCGACTGGCTGCGCGGTTCGTCTTCTTCGTACACGAAGATCATCCCGCGATCGGACGGGAGCGACTCACGATTCATCAGGCCGTTCTCGCGAGCGTGCGGAGTCGCGGCCACCTCGAGCCGGAACGTCTTGCTCCCGAGCTTCACATCGACCGTCCCATACTCGTGCGCGGCTTCTCGCTGCCGCAGCCAACGCCCGCGACCAACACCAAAAGCGGGACGATCACTCGCCAACCCAGCCGCCGGAGTATTTGATCGGTGCCCACCAATCCCGCAAGCGTACGATCCGAACGACGGTTGCAACGGGGGCGCCGGTTGCTACTGGGCTGCCCGTTGCAACTGCGACGAGAGTCTTGAAAGCGAGAAAACGGGTTCATGGGTGATCGATTCTGAAGGCGGCCGACAGAAAGCCCAAGTGCGAGCCCGTGCCGGCTTGGGCCCTTCAGGTCATGGGTCAACGCGGCGTATTGCGGCACGAACCTCGCCGGATCGCAGCCGCGCGGCCAAGGCGCGACGCAGGCGGAACGTCAGGTAAACGTCAACCAGCGCGAGCAGGACGATCAGCCCTAAAAGCACGAACACGCCCAGCCAGATGGCGACGAACAACCGGGGCCCGGACTCCGGCCGAACCGCGTAGAAGCCGACGTACAGCGTAATCGCCAGGAGGAACATCACTCCGCCCCCCAGGCGGCGCAGGCGAATCCGGTGGTCGTTGAGCCGCTGCCGTTCGAGCCCTGACAAGCGGTGGGCCGCACGCGAGTAGAACATGTAGAACCAGCCGGCGATCCCGGTCAGCAGGGCGAGGATGCCGGGCAGGAACGCCATCTGGCTTGCAGCCTAAGACAGCGCCCCGGGAGACGCAACGCCGAAGAATGCCGGACGCATGGCCCGCGGTGTTCCGGCGACAAAGGGGGCGCCGATCAGTTGGGCGCGCGCTTCTCACCGGGCTCGACGCCGGCCTGGGAAAGCATCTCCGTGACGGCCTCCATCGGGAGCCCGACGATGTTCGTCAGGCTCCCGGTCATCCGCGTGACGAACGGGTCGTCGTCCTGGATGCCGTAGCCGCCAGCCTTGCCTTCCCATCGGCCGCCCTTCACGTAGTCGGCGATTTCCTCGGGCGTCAGCCGCCGCATTTCGACGGCCGATCGCACCTGTCGCGACCACGCCTTGCCCGCCACGCTCCGCACGATGGCAACGCCGGTGATGACGGCCTGGGTCGTGCCCGACAGGCGAGTGAGCATTCGTCTCGCGTCCTCGGCGTCGCACGGCTTTCCGAACACGTCGTCGCCAAGGGCGACGATGGTATCGGCCCCCAGGACGACATCATCCGGGTAGGCGGCCGCCACCGCGTGCGCCTTGCGCAGGGCCAGGTGCTCCGCCAGACCACCCGGCGACAGGCCCGCCGGCACGTCCGATTCGTCAACATCCGACGGCGCAACTGTAAAGGCATAGCCCGCCTGCCGCAGCAATAGCTGACGCCGCGGGGAAGCGCTGGCAAGAATCAACCGCGGCGGGGCGGCCGGTTGGGGGTCGGGCATCGGGCCTCACGAAAAACCGCCCCGCCAGACCGAGGATCGGCCAGGCGGGGCGGGTGGGCGACGGTGAAGACGATCGATCCAGGCGACGCGAGCGGCCGCACGCGCCCCAGCGGGACATCCTGTCTCGCCTTATTTGCTTGCATCGGGTGCCGGGACAGGAGCGGGCGCCGGCTTAGGGGTAGGGGCCGGGGCGGGCGCTGCGCCAGCCTCGGGCGTCGGGGCGGGGGCGGGGGTCGGAGCGGGCGCTGCGCCGGCGTCGGGCGTCGGAGCCGGCGCGGGGGCCGGTGCGGCTCCGTCGGCCGCCGGGGCCGGAGCGGGGGCCGGGGCGGGCGTCGCATCCGTCCCGGGCGCGGGGGTGGGGGCCGGCGCTGGCGTCGGGGCCGGTTCAGGCGAGGGCGTCGGTGCGGGCGCCGGGGCCGGCGGTGTCGATCCATCGGAGGCCGGAGCCGGCGTGGGGGCAGGGGCCGGCGGTGGCGTCGTCGTCTCAGGAGCGGGCGCGGGAGTTGGGGCCGGGGCGGGCGCGGGGGCCGGTTCCGGTGCGGGGGCCGGCGTCGGTGCGGGGGCCGGAGGCGCCGTGGCATCCGGAGTCGGGGCTGGCGCGGGAGTCGGCGCGGGCATTGGCCCCGGCGTCGGCGCGGGCATAGGCATCGGCGTCGGCGCGGGCATCGGCGTGGCGCCGGTCCCGACGGACGTCTCCGGCGTGACCATCGGCGGCGGCGTCACCGTCCCCGGCGGGGGGATGACCAGCGTGCTGCCGTTCAGGTTGATCGCCAGGTCGCCCACCTTCGGGCGCGGGCCGCACCGTCGAACTGCTCGTACTTCACGTGAAGGTTGTCGTTCACGATGTTGACGATCGTGCCCGTCACGTACTGTTTCTCGCCGACGATAAACGTGATCGGGTCGCCCTTCTTCAGGTCGGCCATCGGCATGTCGCCGACCGCGACGAGCTGGTTCGAAGGCATGACCGCTAGCACCTCGCCCACGCGCGCCTTGGGGTTGGCGGCGATCAGCGACCGCTTCGCGTTCTCAGCCATCTGCTCGGGCGACATCTGCATCGGCTGCATGTTCGTCGCGGCGTTCTTGTTGTTGCCGCTCGTGCAACCGCCCACGACAACGAACAGCAGCCCCGCCGGGATGAGTGCCAGGGCGGAAGAGATGAACCGCGACGTTCTCGCGGCCGGCGAGGTCCGGGGCCGGAACAGGGACGGTGCGCTCGCCGAGCGAAGGGATAGCATTGATCTCTCCTAAGAAGTTGCTAGGACTGCTGCCTGATGCGCCGTAGTGGGCGAAATGACTGTCAACCTGCACGATGCCTGCCGACGTCGCGACTCGGACGGTCCGATCCACCTCTGCCAAACGCTCGCCGCAACACGGAAGCCTCGTTGAGGGCCGATCTTAACCGCTACGCGCCGGCCCGCAAACATCGGCTTCGGCATTTCCGCCGCAACACGCTGACGAGATGCGAACGGCTCCGCTGGACCGGGAAACCCCATCACCCGAACTCAAACGAACCTCAGACAGAGCGAAAGCACAACCCGTTGCGGTCATTGGCACTGCGTCTGTGCCCTACTTCCGTTCGCCCTGCTTCCGAGGTTTCGACCTTCGGCTTTCGGAGTTCGGCCTGGCGCCCTGGAGTGATCCACTTCAGGGTGCCGTCGTCGCCGGGGCGGCGGCCGCCTCACCCGCGGAGGCGTCAATCTCTCTCACCAGCCGCCGGACAACCGGCCCGAACTTGTCGTGGATCAACATCCCGGCCGCCTGATAAAGCAGATAAGCGTCGCTGTCTTTGATGTTGTAATCGGTCGCAATGCCATTCAAGCTGTCAAAGAATCCGGCCGACGGCGCATTGGCCAGCCGGGAGACCTGTTCCAGCGAGATATATAGGACGCGGATCGTGTGCCCGGTTCGATCGACCAAGGAGACGTACCCGTCCCGAGTGAGCGCGGAAATCGCCGCGCGGAGGTCTTTCGCCGGGGCGTTCTCCGCCGCCCGTTTCACGACCAGGTCGGCCATGGTCGCGGCGTTCACGCGGCTGAGGAGCGAGTGGGTCGAAAGCTGGGCCGCCGCCCGCGCGCTCCCCACCACGCCTACATCGCTCTTGGACGAGAGATTGGCGCGGTAGTCGGTTTCGGCGTCGATCAGGATAAAGACTGCCCCTTTGGGGTAGGGGTCGGGGCGGCCGCCGGAGATGGCCGCGTCAACATGGGCGGAGAAGGTTTCGACAAGCGTCGTCACCGCGAGGTTGTCGTAGACGCCGCCATCCACCAGGTGACGGTACTGGGCGAAAACGGTCGAGTAATCGCGAAGGGTGACCGGGTGCAGCACGACCGGGACGGCGCTGCTGGCGGTCACGCCGTAGGCGATCGGGTATTTCGACAGGTCGGAGTTGATCTGGTCGAACGTCTCGTTGCAGAAGACGAACCGCCGCCCGGTCTGCAGGTCGGTCGCGTTCATCAGGAGGCGCGGGCGATCGGGCCGAAGGTCGGCGAAGGTTAAGGCCCGGCCGCGCCGCGAGAAGATGTCGGTCTCGAACGTCTCGGCGAGCAGGTCGCTCCGGTCGTAGTCGGTGAACGTCGCCTTCAGCAGCGCCAAAGGGTCGAAGAACTGGGAGAGCGCGTCGGAGGCGAAGCGATGCGTCAGACGCTTCTGCGCGGCTTCGGGGGTCCAGTCGGCATCGCTTCCGACGCAGTAGTACGCGGCCGCCACCGACCCGCCGCTGACGGAGGAGAGATAGTCCACCTTCTGGAGCAGGCCGAGGCGTTCCAACTCGAACATGCATGCCGTGCCGAAGTTCGCCGAGCGCGACCCGCCGCCACTTAGGCAGAGGCCGACGAAGCACCCGTCGGCGTCGCGCGGCGGGCCGGCCGCCGCGCCGGCGTCGGCGCCACCGGACGTTCGATTGCGAGCGCTGATCTCAGGGCGGGTCGTCGCGCCGGGAGCCCGGGGCGCGGCGACCGATTCGACATCGGTGAACGTCGCCGCGCGCGTCGCGTTCACGACGCGGTTCTCGAGCAGCAGGTTCGTGGCGTTCAAGGGGACGTTGACGTTCGAGAAGCCCCCGCACCCCGCGGCCGCCGCCGCGCCCGCAAGAACGAGGGCGGGCGCAAGACGGCCGGCCGCCGTCCGGGCGGCGACGGTCAAGGAGATCGAGGCCGCGAGGGTCGATCGAACGATCTCATGCATTAAGGCGATTGTACGGAACTGGGCCACAGGTCAACTCCCGCTCATCCGTCCCAAAGGTAGCCCGGTCGCTCCAACCACGCGAGCCCGCGTCGGCGGCACCGGGATGCCGCCACAGGAATTGCCGCAAAGGTCGATCGGGCTGCTCCACACGGGCGAGCGGGATGGTATTGTCCTGCCCTCGGCGCGTCGAATGGCGGGGGAGAAGCCCGCCAGAGCGCATCACGCCGCCGCGAGGAGCCTTGCCATGACTCAGATCGTTGATAGCCACCCCTCCCGAGCCCCTGGGCCCATCCGCGAGCCCTCGGCGCACGCGGCGATCAATGCCCATGTACTGCGCTGGGTGGACGACTGCGCCGAGATTACCCGCCCGGACCGCGTCGTCTGGTGCGACGGCGGCGCCGCCGAGCGCGCCGCCCTTGTGGCGCAGGGCGTTCGGGAAGGCGTCTTCATCGAACTGAATCAGGAGAAGCTCCCCGGCTGCTACCTGCACCGCTCCAACCCCAACGACGTCGCCCGCAGCGAGCACCTGACCTTCATCTGCACGCCCAGCAAGGACATGGCCGGCCCGACCAACAACTGGATGGAGACGCGGGCGGGCTATGCCAAACTCCGCGCGCTCTTCGACGGCTGCATGCGGGGGCGGACAATGTATGTCGTCCCTTTCCTCATGGGGCCGATCGGCTCGCCGCTGGCGAAGGTGGGCGTGCAACTGACCGACTCCATCTACGTCGTCGTGAACATGGGGATCATGACCCGCATGGGCGACGTCGCTTGGGAACAGCTCGCCGCGCGGCCCGGGCCGCTGGGCGTGCCGGAGTTCACGCGCTGCCTGCACAGCCTGGGCGACGTCAACCCCGACCGCCGCTATATCTGCCATTTCCCCGTGGACAACACGATCTGGTCGTTCGGCTCGGGCTACGGCGGCAACGCGCTGCTCGGCAAGAAATGCCTCGCGCTCCGCATCGCCAGCTTCCTAGGGAATCAGCAGGAGTGGATGGCCGAGCACATGCTCCTGATGGGCGCCCAGGGCCCCGACGGGCAGAAAACTTACGTGGCGGCCGCCTTCCCCAGCGCCTGCGGCAAGACAAACTTCGCGATGCTTATCCCGCCGCAAAAATATCGCGACGCCGGCTGGAAGATCACCACCGTCGGCGACGATATCGTCTGGATGTGGGTTGACGGCGACAGCGGACGCCTCCGCGCCATCAACCCCGAGGCCGGTTATTTCGGCGTCGTCCCCGGCACCAACGACAAGACCAACCCCAACGCCATGCGCTCCATGGCCCGCGACACGATCTACACCAACGTCGCGCTGTTGCCGGACGGCGATGTCTGGTGGGAAGGCAAGACCGAAGAGCCGCCCAAGAGCGCGATCGATTGGGCCGGCCAGCCCTGGACGCCCGACAGCGGCCGCAAGGCCGCCCATCCCAACAGCCGCTTCACCGCGCCGGCCCACAACAACCCCGCGTTAGACCCCGCTTGGAACGACCCCAACGGCGTGCAGGTCAGTGCCATCATCTTCGGCGGCCGCCGCAGCAAGACCATTCCGCTGGTCTACCAGGCATTCAATTGGATCCACGGCGTGTACGTTGGCGCGACCGTCGGCAGCGAAACCACGGCCGCCGCCACCGGCCAGGTGGGCGTGGTCCGCCGCGACCCGATGGCGATGCTCCCGTTCATTGGCTACAACATCCGCGACTACCTGGTCCACTGGTTCCGGATGCGCAAGAAGATGACCGACTGCCCGCGCATCTTCCATGTCAACTGGTTCCGCAAGGACGACCAGGGGAAGTTCCTCTGGCCCGGCTACGGCGAGAACATGCGGGTCTTGAAGTGGATCATCGACCGCTGCCACGGCCGCGGCTACGCATTCGAGAGCATCATCGGCTGGATGCCCCGCCCCCAGGACATCGACCTGGAGGGCACGACCGTCACCCCCGAGCAGTTCGCCGCCCTGCAGCACATCGACCAGGAAGCGATGAAGGCGGAACTATTAAGCCAGGAAGAGCTGTTCCTGAAGGTGGCGGGGGACTTGCCGAAGGAGATGATTTTTCAGCGGGAGTTGCTGGTGAGCCGGTTGTGAGCCGCATCAGGCGCGGACGATTAGCAGTTGACCCGGCTTGAGCGTAGGGAGTGCGGCGACCACTTCTGGCATGAGTGCCTTCGTATCGACCAAGCGGTTGGAGGGCGCTTCCAACGCTATCAGAGCGATGTTGAATGAACCCAGGTTCTGCTGACTGGCAATTGACCCATCCATCGTAATAAGAACGTCAAAGGCCGCCTCGGCTCTTGCGAGTAGCGCACCGTTCGAGATCCCCGACCATCCGATTCGAGACACGGACGCGACATCGTGCCCGGGCAGAAACCGCCCGAGCCGCCAGTCGAGGTTTTCGTCGAGTAAGATCTTCACGTCAGCGGTGGCTTAGGACGTGCGATTCAGTCTCAGCCAACACAGCGATGACCTGTTCCCGCTTTACGCTCGGGAACCCGTCGAGGAAGACATCGATCGAGTCACCGGCCTTGAGATGGTCGAACAGGCTTCGCACCGGGACCCGCGTCCCCTTGAAAACCGGTATCCCGCCAAGAATTTCCGCATCGGAGTGGTATGGGAGGTCTTTCAGCATAAGTACGCCTCTGAGGAAACGGGTGTGTGGTCAAAGGATGACCCTGAAAAAACGACGCCTGGGCGCGATCCTCCTGTCGTTCTTAGGTCGGCGCATGTACTCGTCATCCTGTCCGGCGGCAGCGGCCGCGACGTCCTTCGACGGGGAGAGAGCTTCACGCTCCCCGCGCCGCGGCAAAGGCGATGAGGGCGGTGACCAGGAACAGCACCATCCGCTGATGCGCCGTTGTCGGCGTCGGCAACAACTCGATATGGCCATCGGTAAATTTAACCAGTTGATTGCCGTTCAGCGCGAGGTAGTCGGCCTCACTCACAAGAACCCTGGTCTGGGAACAGCCGCGCGATATCCCACACCGGCTCGTGGCCAATATGGGGATCGTCCGCCAGCCTTCGACGAGCGGCCGGCTTGAACCTTTTAAGGCTTTGCCCATGCCAGCCAATTGTAGCGAGGTTGCAAGCGGAGCGGAGCCGCGTCGCATCTGTCCGAGACGTAGCGCGGGGATAGGAACCACGCGTTCGACCTTGGCCCCAGCCGCTCGTAGCGGGCTGACGAGGAAGGTGGTTCTGTTTCGAGCGCGGTACAGCGACGATCGCGGCCCCGGCCTTTACCCGAAGCCCGTCTTTTCAGATACTCCCGCCGTATCGACTGTCCCTGGCCGGGCGGGTTCGCCGGCCGCAAGGAGGTTTCTGTGCACGAACGGATTGCCGGCCTGGCCGGCAAAGTGTTGGGTGGCGAACTGCTGAGCCGCGACGACGCCGCTTACCTCACCACCGTCGGCGGCGCCAGCCCCGACGACCTTTACGACCTGTTCTACTGGGCGAACAAGATTCGCATCCGCTTCATGGGGCGGGACGTTAAGTTCTGCGCCATCGTCGCCGCCAAGGTCGGCGGGTGCGGCGAAGACTGCAAGTTCTGCGCCAGTCGGCCCATCACGACGGGCCGGCGAAGGAGACCAGCTCGCTCACCGACGAGCAGGTGCTGGACAGCGCCTGGCACGCGGCCGAGGTCGGGGCGGACAGCTTCGGCATCGTCAACAGCGGCCGTGGGCCCACCCGCATTGAACTGGAAGGGTGGCTCAAGCCGATCATGATGCGCATCGCCAAGGAGGGGAAGACCCGCGCCTGCGCCACGCTGGGCGCCTTGACGCCCGAAACCGCCCGGTTCCTCTACGACTGCGGAATCCGCCGCATCAACCACAACATCGAAACCAGCGAGCGGCACTACCCGAATATCGTCTCCACGCATCCATTCAGCGAGCGGATGAACACCCTCCGCGTCGCCAAGGCGGCCGGTCTGTCCCTGTGCAGCGGCGGCATCTTCGGAATGGGCGAGGAATGGGAAGACCGCCTCGACATGATGTTCACCCTCCGCGAAGTGGGCGTGGACGTCATGCCGATCAACTTCCTCAACGCCATCGGCGGGACGCCGCTGGAGAACCAGCCGATGCTCGCGCCCATGGAGTGCCTGAAGATCGTCAGCATCTGCCGCTTTGTGCTGCCCCACGCCGAGCTGAAGGTGGCCGGCGGCCGGGAGAAAGTGCTGCGCGATTTGCAGAGCTGGATCTTCTTCGCCGGGGCCGACAGCACGATGATCGGCAACTACCTGACCACCTACGGCCGCAAGCCCGAAATGGACCACCAGATGGTCCGCGACCTGGGCCTCTCCTGGCGTGCCTACGATGGCGGCGGTGTCGAGCCGTCCTCGCCCGACCCCAAGCTCAGCCGCGTCTCTCATACGGGCCGGCACAACATCCCGATCCTGTACGAGCGTGAACTCTCGGCGGCCGCTCCGGGCGTCGCGGCCGCGGGGCTCTCCCAATAACTGCGCGTGGATTCCCGCCGTCGAAAACGTCTTCCAACTCCCCTCGCCCCCGGTATTCCGGGGGAGAGGGTTAGGGCGAGGGGGTCTTCGAATTCTTGGGGATCTCTCGTGTTCAGAGCGCGTCCGTCTTCCGACGGCCCCCCTCACCCTTGCCCTCTCGGACTACCGGGGGAGAGGGGATCAGATTATCGCCTAACGATACATAGTCATTCAGGCACCCATGACCCGCCTGTCCAACCGACCTGTTCACGTGAAGACCGCCGAACCCGTACCATTGGCCCGAGGCCGCATCCAACACGGTGGTTCGGAACAGAGCCCGGTCCCGGTCATCGTCGCGGTCGGGCTCCGCACGCCGCTGGGCAACTCATTGGCGCAAACCTGGAAGCGGCTCCTCCTGGGCGATTTCACTCTCGATCACGGCCGCGTCGGCGAACCACCGGCCGCGGGAGTCCCGCGCGTCCTCCAGCTCGCAACCGGGGCGGCGGATGACGCGATGGCGTCCGTGCCCCGCGGCGACGACGACGCCGAAACCGCGATCGTCATCGGCACCAGCAAGGGCCCGGCCGATTGGTGGCTCCAGCCTGCTCCCGCTGACCGGGTAGCGGCCGCCGGGCACTTCCCGGCCGAGCCGTCGGGCGTCGCACCCGGGGGCGGATGGGGCCTGTCGCTGCTCACCTCCCTCGCTTCTCGATATGGCTTCCGCGGCCCGCGGCTGACGCTTTCGGCCGCCTGCGCCAGCGGGCTACATGCGTTGATCCGGGCGACGCAGCTCATCCGGTGCGGCGAGGCGCGCCGAGCCCTCGTGGTGGCGGCCGAGTCTTCCCTGCACCCGCTGTTCGTCGGGAACTTCGAGCGCCTCGGCGTACTCCCGCCGGCGGGGTACGGCTGTCGCCCGTTCGACACCGGGCGGCGCGGCTTCCTCATCAGCGAGGCGGCCGCCGCCGTTCTCATCGAAGGGTGGGAGCCGGGCCAGCAGGCGGCCGCCAATGGCGAGCAGCGGGAAACCCTCCGGCGGCCGGTCCGGATCGATCGCTGCGCCTTCGCCGGCGACGCGACGCACTTGACAACGCCCGACCCCAATAGCGAGGCCCTGCGCCGGCTTCTTAAGGACGTTCTGGCGGGCCGGCCGGTGGACCTGATCCACGCGCACGGAACCGGCACGACCCTGAACGACGAGATGGAACTTCGCGTGATCGAAAGCGTGTGCGGCGAGCGGCCGGCGAGCGGCGGCGACCCCCCTTCGCTCTATTCACACAAGGGCGCGCTGGGGCACAGCCTGGGCGCGTCGGGCCTGCTGTCGGTCGTACTGAATGCCCATAGCCATGCCGAAGGGATCGTTCTGCCCAACGTGCAGACACGATCGCCGATGCCAGTTTGCAACGTGAGCCTTCGCCCGGCACCGACGCATCGCAACGTCCGACGAAGTGTCGCCATTGCCGCCGGGTTTGGCGGCGCGCTGGGTGTGGTGGGGCTTGAAACGCTGTGACTTCCGGCAGAGAGATTTCGAGCCATCCCAGTTCTTTTGTCCACCGACGGCCCGGAGAGCCGCGCCACCGCCACGCTCACGTCCGACAGCCCGGCCAGCACGATGCGGCCGTCGGTCGGCTGCACCAGCATCGAATAGGCGATCTCGCTGGCCGAGTTGTTCGAGGAGAAGCTCACTGTCTGCTTGCCGGTGGTGTTGAGATGTGAAACGCGGTAGAGTCGAGACGTGGCGCAGTGGCGCGAAGCGCTCCGTTTCCACGTCCCGCTCATCGAACCGGACGTGCGGATTTCCCGCATCCGGCTCTCGGAGAAGGATTTGACCACGATCGGCACACGGAAGTCTCATTCCTTCGCCGACCCGTCTGACGGGTTCCGCGTCGCCTGACGCAAGGTGAGGTGTTAGCCCCGAAAGGCAGTGCCCTCGTGCGCCGTTGATGCTTCGTCCGTCACTCCTTCAACTGAGGCCCCTTCCCTCCACGGTCATTACCCGCTTCGTCGGTACTACGGACCTCTCCGCCATCCCATACGACCCGGCTCATGCCCTCGCGGGCCGCCAGTTGAAGATCATGGGCATCCTCATCGCTGGGACTTCCCGTGTTGATGCTGGAATCTGTCCTCGCATGCCCTCGCCTCTACCCCGGCGGAACCGTCAGATCCATGTCATCCACCGGCTTGGGTTCCGGCCTTGCGACTGACGGCGGCGGCCTTCCCCATTACGTCGCTGGGTCGGCTTCCGCATCAACTGTTTCGGGGCCTCAATGGCGCTTCACTTGTGTTCCGGCCTGCAAGCTCGCGGAGCTGCTAAACAGCCCTTTCCGTCGAGAGCTTCAGCCGGTCGGTTGCCCTCGCGACTGTCTCGACTGCTACCGGGTGCAATGACTATTTCCCGGACGGGACTTTCACCCGCAAGACTCCACACCTTCTCTTCACGGCGCACGACATAGCTAGAATCCTAAAACTAGCTGCGTCCCCGTTCCACGTCCTTCCACGTCCCCTGGATGGAATCGGCGACTTGGCGGCGATCCGACTATTTGAGACTGTCCCCTTTTTCGACCCCGGGGCGGACGACAAACACATCGGTCGCAACAGAACTAGTCCGATCTCTGCGAAGAAGCTTAACTTTTAACATTCCGTCCGCGTCGCTTGATGCGAGGCGAATGTCAGTCGGCCGAGTGGACGAGCTACTGTCACCGCCTATGGATACGGACGCAAAGTTTATATGCACAGGGGATGAGAGTGCCAGATCCAGATCCTTTCCAGTTGGAATCTGCCAAATTTCGTAAGTTCCGATCTTCTTCTCATTCACTTCAAGGACCACCCCTAGAACACTTGTTCCATCCCCCGTCCACATAACTTGAAGTACGAGCCTCCTGTCCGGAAGGGGTGCAATGAACGCCGCGAACGGCCGCGGATCGCTCAGATCTGGATTAGCATTCAGATACGTCAACTCCTTGACACATGATGACTTCATATAATCTTGAAATGGGGCGTCAACTTTAGCCACTGAATCGAGAGAATACTCCTCCTTAATGTGACCAATCGCTTGCTTTGCGACGTCTATCTTAGATGTTTGCGGTCGAGAGCAAGCCGAGGTCAAAGCGAGCAGACAAACGAACCAACTGATTAGAAACGAAGAGACTTTCGGTTCCTTTTGTGACCCTGTACGCAAATTCATGGTTTGTAGCCTTTCTTTACATCGTCGATCAGCTTCGCAGCTTCCGACGCAATCAGCTGTAGTGGCGGAGACGAGAATTCGCCAGTAGTGCTCGCTTGACCACCCCAATGTTTAGTGTACGCGTTGCCCGTCGGAAGTTCATAATCCCAGTGGTATCGCGCATAATGGTAGTCGGGAATAGTTTCCCACCGGGTGTAGAAGAACCTATTGCATCCTTCTATTCTATCGTAAACGACCCGTAAATAGAAAGAGTAGCCACTCTGCCGTCTGATGGCGCCAGTAAGATCATCCAGATTTGCATTTGTAGATGACGGACTTTTGGGCTCTCCGCCAAAACGGCTGACGCTTGGGTATCATCCACCATATGTTGTGGTGATGGAAAAACGGCTCTTGAAATCACGGAGGACTTCGCATGGACGCGACACTCGGGTTGGACGAAAGGTTGAGGACGCTCACGGGGCTGCTGGATCTTGAGGGCTTCGAGGTGGTCGAGGCGACGGAAGATCGCTCGACCAAAACGCGAACGCTGACGGTCGTTCCAACGGACCTGCTGGGCGTTTGCCCTGACTGCCGCTGCGCCACCGGGGACCGGCATGCCTGCTATGACCGGCACGTGCTGGACCTGCCGCTGGGCGGCTGGCGGACCGAGCTGATCGTCCGCGGCTGGCAGTTCCATTGCGGCCGCTGCGGCAAGTTCTTCACCCCGCGTCACCCGGCGTTGGCCGAAGGGGCCCACGCGACCGAGCGATTCCTCTCCCGCCTCACAGACCTCGCGACCCACGGCGACCTGGCCACGGCCGCACGGTTCTTCGGCGTGCCGGAGAAGACGGCCGAGCGGTGGTACTACGACCATCTGCAACGCCTGCGGACACGCCCTCCGGCGGCCGCCCTTCAGCCGGTGCGGTCGCTGGGGATCGACGAGCTGTCTTTAAAAAAAGGCACCGCCAATTCTGCTGCGTCCTGATCGACCACACCAACGGCCGCGTGCTGGACGTGCTGGAGTCGCGGGAGAAGGCGGCCGTCGTCGCGTGGCTGGAGCGGGGTAAGGCGTCGGGCTTGCTGGCGGAGCTGCAAGAGGTCACCTGCGACATGTGGGAGGCTTACGCCCAGGGGGCGCGGGAGGTGTTCGGCGAGGCCGTGCGGGTGACGATCGACCGCTTCCACGTGATGAAGAACTTCCAGGACCGGCTCAACGACGCGCGGCGGGAGATCCAGCGGTCCCTGCCCGCGGAGCAGGCTAAAGAGCTCAAAGGGAGCCGCTGGCTCTGGCTGACCAACCAGGAGAACCTGCGGCCGGAACAGCGGAAGGAACTGGATCGGCTGAAGCTGCGTTTCCCTGAGCTCGACAAGCTCTACCGGCACCGGGAGGCGTTGCGGGAGATCTTCGAGGACGGCCGGGTGCGGCGGCCGGAGACGGCGGCCGTCTGGTTGCAGGCCTGGTGCGAGCGGGGTCGGCGGATGGGGCTCAAGGCGTTGGAGCCGTTCTACCGGATGGTGGAGAACTGGATGGGCGGGATCACCAACTACTTTGTCGCCCGTTCGAGCAACGGCCGCACGGAGGGGTTTAACCGAGGCCTGCGGGCGATCCTGTGGCGGGCGTGCGGGATGAGCAACTTCACCCACTTCCGGCTTCGTGTGCTGCATGCGTTCGGGTGAGGCCTACACAAGGATCAGCGGGTTTGGCGGAGAGCCTGCATTGTGCCGGACTGTCGTGGCGGATAGATTACAAGCTCCGCACTGGAGAAGTTGTCGTTCTGGCTCCTCCCCGTCGATGGCCGTCATCTGGCGATGGCGGGTTTGTACCAGTGACCAAAAGTGCAGCGGCGTCAAGCGTCGGGAGGACGTCATGTCTCGCAAGGCAACCGTATTGGCCGTCGCATTTCTTGCACTCTCCTTCGCACAATCCCTTCCGTTTGTTGCTCAGGCTTTTGCCGAGCCGGTTAAAGTCGAAGTAGCCAAGAACGTCGATGAGCGGCTGTTTCTACTCCGTCTTCTAGAGGGAATGTACGAACAGTGGCCTTCGGACGTACAGGACCCTAAGCAATTTGCTGCGGCAGTTGCCGACGCTCGATTTTCGGCACAGCGCTTCCAGCAGTATATCAACGACCACAACTTGGGGCGGGACCTTTCCAACTTGTACGGCGACTACATCCTATCGCTCGACGCCTACACGAACTTTCTTGCCAGCATTGGCAAGATTGAAGCCCAAGCCGTTGAACAGGCTGGCAAAGATCGTTTCGGTTCAGGGTTCAAAGCCGGTTTTAGCGGAGCGGCTACCTACGATCTTGCCCGCAATGGTGCGGGAATGGAGTCGGGGGATGCTGCGGGGGCTGCGCTCGTCGTCGGCCTTGTGAACTTGTTCGTGGACCAGTACGACAAGGGAAAGGAAAGGGAGGGAGCTAAGCAGCAGGCGGTGGCGCAAGCTGCCCAACAAGTTACGGATCGGATTATGACCAGTTTGGGCCGGGCGCAAAACGTGTCCTTGGAATTGTCGCAGAAGCACGGATGGCGACGTGGTGAGGCGGGCTTTGAAAATGACGTGGCTGAGGCGAAGAAGATTCAGGAGATGATTTCAAGAGCGGATATTGGTCAACTGCACCGCATCGCTGAGGCAAAGATTAAATTGCGGCCACGGGACCCGTTTGTTCGCAATTTTCGCAATCTTAATGCCTGCCAAGACAAGACGATGAAGGCATCTGATATCCTTTGGTATGCGAAGGATTCTGTCGATGCTGCATCCCTAATTCCAGAAGGACCGATTTACGACGACTACCGGGGAATTTGCCTAGCTTTTGGAGCCTTGATGGCAACAGAGGCTAGAAGTCGGGAAATCAACGCAGGAGTGTCTCCGCTCGGTTCAACCGAACTTTCACGTTATGCAGTGAGTGTTTGGGATGTTGTAAAAACGTATGACGAGAAAGACGAAGGCGGCGAAATCCGTGAGTACCGGGCTTGGGCGTACATGGCGGATAATCGACTGAATGAGGCTATGGCCGTCGCCAATGATGTTCTCAAGCTCCGACAAAACACGCCAAAGTTTAGTTACCAGTACGCCTGCCTGTGCAGTCGGATCGAAGATTACGACCATGCGTTTGATTGGCTCAAGCAGGCCATCAGTCAGGGGATGACGGAAATTCCACTAGCCAAGGTTGATCCAGACTTGTCCGATCTGCGGCGGAACCGGACAGCGAAGTTCAACGACTTGGTGACAACAAAGTGGTCTTGGCAGATTCATTGGGGAACCTTTAACGACGATATTACGCTGACCAATACTTCAGCGTTCGCTCTTACAAATGTGGTTTGGACCCCACGTATCGAACAGAATGACAAGGTGTGGACCCCGGAGCTAACGGCTCAAATTATTCAACCGGGGCAGACCTTAAAGTGGGAGAACATTGTATCGATCCCCGGTAGCAGAATAACTAATTCTAGCTCCACGCTCACCTGCGATCAGTCCAAATGATCATAGATCGATCCGCCTACTGGTACGATCTGAGTCGTGCTAAGCCTGATCTTGCCCGCCCCTCTTGCGTAGGGGAATAAGGGCCTCCGTTGGTACTTTCTGAGCCTGTGACGCTCGGTATCGTCGTTGGTAGTCTAGATGGTACTGCTTCTAGCGTTGCCGTTTTGCTCTGATCTTCTAGGGTTCCGCCGGTACCAATCCCGTTCATAAGCCCGCCGCTTTTCCGCAGCGGTCACGGGGTCCGGGGGCGGCTTCGGTCCGACGTACCGGATGGACCCCGTGATGCCTGCCTGCTCGAACCGCACGACCACGTCGAAAGTGCGGGCCAGTAGAGCCAAAGCGGTGCGCACTCTGTCTCGGAAATTACTGCTACGCCCGGCCGACGCACGAATACCTGGGCTTCTCGGCCGGGCTGGACTTTGAGACGCAGATCATGGTCAAGCTCGACGCGCCGCGGCTGCTGCGGCGGGAGCTGGAGTCGCCGAAGTACAAGCCCGTCTCGATCGCCATCAGCGGGGTGACGGATTGCTATCAGCCGGCGGAGAAGCAGTTCCGAATCACCCGCCAATGCCTCGAAGTGCTGCTGGAGTTTCGCAACCCGGCCGGGCTCATCACCAAGAACCACCTCGTGACGCGCGACATCGACCTGCTCAAGCAGTTCACGGCGTTCAGCGGGACGGTGGTCATGCTCTCGGTGACCACGCTCGACCCTGATCTGGCGCGGAAGATGGAGCCGCGGACCAGCTCGCCCCGGCGGCGGCTGGAGGCGGTCGCGGCCCTTAAGGCGGCCGGCGTCCCGGTCGGCGTGATGGTGGCGCCGGTCATCCCCGGGCTGACGGACCACGAGATCCCCGCGATCCTTCAGGCGGCCGCCGACGCGGGGGCGGGAATGGAACGGGGGAATGGAACGGGGAATGGAACGGGGTAGAGTCGAGACGTGGCGCGGTGGCGCGAAGCGCTCCGTTTCCACGTCCCGCTCATCGAACCGGACGTGCGGATTTCCCGCATCCGGCTCTCGGAGAAGGATTTGACCACGATCGGCTCACGGAAGTCTCATTCCTTCGCCGACCCGTCTGACGGGTTCCGCGTCGCCTGACGGAAGGTGAGGTGTTAGCCCCGAAAGGCAGTGCCCTCGTGCGCCGTTGATGCTTCGTCCGTCACTCCTTCAACTGAGGCCCCTTCCCTCCACGGTCATTACCCGCTTCGTCGGTACTACGGGCCTCTCCGCCATCCCATACGACCCGGCTCATGCCCTCGCGGGCCGCCAGTTGAAGATCATGGGCATCCTCATCGCTGGGACTTCCCGTGTTGATGCTGGAATCTGTCCTTGCATGCCGTCGCCTCTACCCCGGCGGAACCGTCAGATCCATGTCATCCACCGGCTTGGGTTCCGGCCTTGCGACTGACGGCGGCGGCCTTCCCCATTACGTCGCTGGGTCGGCTTCCGCATCAACTGTTTCGGGGCCTCAATGGCGCTTCACTTGTGTTCCGGCCTGCAAGCTCGCGGAGCTGCTAAACAGCCCTTTCCGTCGAGAGCTTCAGCCGTTCGGTTGCCCTCGCGACTGTCTCGACTGCTACCGGGTGCAATGACTATTTCCCGGGCGGGACTTTCACCCGCTAGACTCCACACCTTCTCTTCACGGCGCACGACGCAGCTAGTTTATCCGCCCGCCATCGTTCTGGCCCCCCGCGGCGGGCGGCCCTCCCTTCGTACCGTATGTTCGAGCCCCAATGCCGCCACCGTCCGTGCGGCCCATGCCTCGTCACCGTAGGGCCGGCCGCGGTCCCGGCTGACGTGCAGCCGCTCAAGTTCCTTCGGCGTCAACGCCTCGTTCACTCGGTCGATCCAGTCCTTCGGACGAACGACCGGCCAGTCGCTCAGCGCCGCTCGGGCCTCATCGTCAACGTGGCCCCGCGCCCAAAGGCTGCTCCAACGCCAGTCCTCGGCACGTTCGACCAGGCCGGCCGACTTTGCATTGCGCTCGACGTATCGGCAGACACGCAGAAAATGGTCGTCTCGCTGGATCGGAAAACTCTTGAACCGTCCCTGATAGAGCGGCCCCTTGCCGACCGTGCGGTGGGCGACCCGCCATCGCATCGCATGGGTATGCGTCATCCAACGGAAGAACGCAGTCAGTTCGCCGTCGTCTCGCGGCCAGACGACGAAGTGCCAATGATTGCCCATCAGGCACCACGAAAGCAGCCGCGTCCGATTTCGCTGGGCTGCTTCGACGATAACCTTCGTCATCGCCTGAAAATCCTTGTCCGTCCGCAGCATCATGAAGTGCGACGCGGACCGATTAACCACATGGTACACCTGTCCGCCCGGTGCAACTCGCGGTTTTCGTGCCATCCGAGCGACTGTAACCGCGACACCGGGCGAGAATCAACTAGCTACGTCCCCGTTTCATTCCTTCCCCGTTTCATTCCGCCTCAATCTTCGCGATTTTCTTTCCCGGTCGCCCTCTCTCCCGCTGGGTGGATTCCAGCCCCAACCGCGCTATAACCACGTCTTGCCACGCCGTCTCGCCGAAAGGGCGACCCTTGGCTACGGCTTTTCGTAAGGTATCCAACTCCGCGTCGGTCGGCGGTTCGTTGACCCATTGAACCCAGTCCGCAGGCCGTTCCACCGGCCAGATCGCGATCGGCAACGCCATGCGGCCGCCGTCGCCGCCGCGCTCCGACGCATTATCGCCGGCCGATGCGTGGCACGCGATGGTGCGGCCGTTATCATTCCCCCGTCCATCGGCAACAGGTCCGGCAGCGGAGCAGTCTCCTATGAAAACGCATCTACAACAGGCAGCGCACCGCAGACAGAGCGCAGTCACCGCCTTGGCGACCCGGACGGCAACGGCGGTGCTGGCGGGCTTGGTTGCCGCGATCGCGATCGGCCAGGGCGGCCGCGTCTGGGGGGAAGCGGCGGCGCCCACTACCGCCGATCGGCGGCCGACGACGCAACCAACGACACAGCCGTCCGACACTCCTCTGCCGACCGGCCGCTGGCTTGACGCGCATTCGCCCGATGCCAGCGTTGATGTCGGCAGCTTGCCGGTGAACCTGATCGCCACGCCCGACGGCCGCTTCGCGGTCTCGACGGATGAGGGCTTTCGCGAGTCGATCTGGTCCATCGGGACGGCCGACGGCAAGGGCATCGGTCACGTTGACTTTCGATCCAACCGCGGCAACGCGTCGAACGGGCTCTACTTCGGCCTGGCCGCCAGCCCGACCGGGACGATCTACGCCGCCGAAGGGGCGGCCGATCGGATCGCCGTCCTCAAGATCGATCGCGACGGACAACTCGAGCTAAATCACACTCTCGCGACGCACGAGGGGGACTTCCCCGCAGGGCTTGCGCTGGACGCGCGGGGCATGCTCTACGTGACAAACAACGACCCTGACCGGCTGTCCACGGCCGCCGGGCGCAAGGCGAACGCCTTCGGCGTCCCGGCCAGCGTCGCAATTTATGATACCCGGACCGAGAAGGAGGTCGGCCGCTTCGCATTCCAGACTGAGAACGGCCTGTCCAACTACCCCCTCGCGCTTACGGCGATGCCGGACGGCTCGAAGGTCTACGTCGCCAGCCAGCGCGACGCGACGGTGTACGTGCTGGCGGCCGCCGACTCCGCCGCGCCGAAGCAGCTTACGGCGATCCAGACGGGATCGCACCCGGTGGCGCTGGCGATGAACCAATCGCACGCCCGCCTGTTCGTCGCCAACGCGCACAGCGACACAATTTCGGTCGTCGATACCGCGACCGACAAAGTCACGGCCACCGTGCTGCTGCGCCCGGAGATTGCCCAGGACCTCGCGGGGGCGACGCCGTTGGGGTTGGCGATCTCGCCCGATGAAAAAACGCTCTACGCGGCTCTGGCGGACATGAACGCGGTCGCCGTGATCGATATCGCCGACCCGGACAAGGCGAGCCTCACCGGCTACCTGGCGGCCGGGTGGTACCCGACGGCGGTCGTCGCCTCGCCGGACGGCAAGCGACTCCTGGTCGCCAACGCGAAAGGCAACCTCGCCCGACACCCCAACATGGTCGGTAAGACTGGGAACAGCTCGCCGCTGTCGCTCCTGGAGGGGACTGTCACGACGATCAACCTCCCGCCGGCCGCAAAGCTTCCCGAGCTGACGCGCGACGTGCTCGAGAACGCCCGCCTCACGCCCCGCTACTTGAAGGACAACCCGCTGAAAGAGATCTCGCTGACATCTGGCAAGCCGCGGCGGATCGAGCACGTGATCTACATCGTTAAGGAGAACCGGACCTACGACCAGGTGCTCGGCGACCTGCCGCAAGGGAACGGCGACCCCTCGCGCTGCCTGTTCGGGCGCGAGGTGACGCCGAACCTGCACGCGCTCGCGGAGCGGTTTGTGCTGCTGGATAACTTTTACGACAGCGGCGAAGTGTCGGGCGACGGGTGGAACTGGTCCACCGAGGCTCACGCGAACGAATACATCCAGCGGAACGTTCCTTACAACTACAGCAGCCGCGGCCGGCACTACGATTTCGAGGGCGAAGTCGGCGGTTACCCCGCCGGCGGCTTCCCCGCCAAAGGGCCCGACGGCAAGCCGCTGTCGGAAGACCCGAGGTTCAAGGAGGGGGCGAAGCCGATCAACGACGTCGGCGCCGCGCCGGGCGGGCACCTGTGGGACATGGTGCGGAAGCAGGGCGTCTCCTATCGGAACTACGGCTTCTTCGTCGGCGACGGCATACAGGAGAAGGGGAAGCCGGTCTTCCCGGACAATTACCCGTCGGTCATCGGCGTGCAGCCGCCCGGGCACGACCTGGAAGGCATCACCGACGTGGATTTCCGCCGCTTCGACCTGGAGTTCCCAGACAGCGATGCGCCGGCCGCCTACGCGGCGAAGTTTAACGACGAAGGGTACCTCCGCTCGCGCCGCAACTATGGCCGCGCGGGGACGACCAGCCGCTTCGCCGAGTGGGATCGTGAGTTCCAGATGATGCTGAAGAAGGCGCCGGGCGGACAGGCTGTCCCCGCCTTCATGACAGTCCGATTCGGCGTCGATCACACCGTCGGCGCCAACCCCGGCAAGCCGACGCCGCGCTCGATGGTCGCCGACAACGATTACGCCGTCGGCCAGCTCGTGGATGCCATCAGCCACAGCCCGATCTGGAAGAGCACCGCGATCTTCGTGATCGAGGACGACGCCCAGAATGGGCCGGACCATGTTGACGCCCATCGGTCCATCTGCTTCGTGATCAGCCCGTGGATCAAGAAGGCCTCAATCGATCATTCGTTCCAGAACACGGTGAGCGTTATCAAGACGATGGAGCTTCTGCTCGGCCTGCCGCCGATGTGCCAGTTTGACGCCGCTTCGGGGGCGATCCTCGACTGGAGTACCGAGCCGTCCAACGACGCGCCGTTTGAAGCGATCCCGGCCGACCCAAAGCTGATCCTCCAACGCAACGGCGCGTTCAACAAGGTGCAGCCCGTCAGCCCGGCATTGCCGGACAAGGGTGTGCCGACGACCGAGCCGGCCGCGGCCCCGGCGGGTAAGAACCCCGGGCCCCAGTCGCGGTCAGGCGCATCCCGTGAGGAATCCTTGCGGGCACATTTGGCGGCCCGATCGGCCGCCATGGACTTCACCCACGCCGATCGCGCCCCCGCGGCCGAGCTGAACGACATCATCTGGAAAACGGTAAAGGGCGTTGATTCGAGCATGCCCGCGACCCCTACGGGGCCGCTCCCCGTTGTTGCGCCGGGGAAGGCGCCGAAGAAGGATGATGACGACTGATCGGTATGACCGCGTCGGACGTGTTGCCGGCGAGAGCCGCATCCGCGATCCGAAAGGCGTTCTCGTGGCATGGTGTTTTCGTGGCAGGGTGGACGCGAAGCGTCTATGGGGGCGATCCGGCGGCCGGAGCGGGGATATCCACCCACGCGCCAACCTGGCCCGGCGGCCGTGTGACGTGGACGGTTCGGCCTTCCACGACGACGGCCGCTTCGGTGACGGTCGGGGCGAACGTCACCCGGGCGACCACGCGGCCGCTGGCGGTGCGGGCGGCGCTGGTGAGGACGGTCGCCGCGAAGTCCACGGGCTCGGGCGTCAGCGGGAAGACGAGCGGGCTGCCGCCGGCGACGCGGTCCAATTCAGCCATCACCCCCTCCATGGCGTCGATATCCCGCGGGCGGGCCGTTCGGGGGTCGGGGCGGCCGGTGGGGAGGTAGCCGACGGGGTTCCAGAACAACACATTGCTCGCGCCGGCGCCGAGCATCGCGTGATAGACCGCTTCCTGCCAATAATCCGTCCCCGCCATGACGACCGAAGGATGTTGCGAGTCGTCCCCCAGAAAGCCGCGATAGGCGACCCAGGGGATCGCCGGCGCTTGAGACGACCGCGTCCCCGACCGCGCGATATTCGCCAGATAGGTGACGCTCGTCATCGGGCTCCCCCAATCGGGGCCGGGGGTTCTCTCCCTCACCCACCCCAGCCAGCCGTAGATGACCGGCGCCTGGACGTTCCCAAAGAGCGGCCCTTTGGTGTATTGGCGGTGCCCGTTCAGGTCCGGCACCACGTTCTCCGGCGGCATTACGACTGACCCGTAGTTGGAGATCAACGCCTGCGGCTGCGCCCGAAGGAGCGGCTCGGCAAAAGCGCGGTTCATGTCCGCGCTGAGCATGGCGGCCGTGACGGCGTTCCACTTGAGGTACTCGCCCGACGCGGCGGTCTTCTCATAGTCGGCCTTGTCGGCCGGATCGGTAAACCCGAGCTTCTGCGCCACCGGCCCGAAGCGCGGGTCGCGGGCGATGGCCGCCAGGTGCGGCGGCTTCAGCGCCCAGTTGGACCAGTTCGCCTCGAAATCGAGTACGAAGAAATCGCACGTGCCGCCCGCCTGGGCAAACCCCGCCCACCAATCACCCCACCTGCGGGAGACGATCTCGACCCCTTTGTCCGGCCAGATGCTGTCGGTCGTCGTCAGTTGGCCCTGCTCGTCGCGGCAGCGGTCGTCGGGCTGGCCGAGCAGGCCGTCGGCCGCGTTCTGGCAGAAGATGATCCGACATCCGTCGGGCATGCGCTTGGCCGTTTGCGCGGCGAGGCCCGGGTTGCCATAAGTGTTCACCCACAGGAACGGCTGGATGTGCGCCATCGGCCCGACCGGCGTCCAGGCGAACGCGGTGTACGGCTTGAGGCGGGTGAGGGTTGACGCCCGGGAGGTCGCCGGCTGTGTCGCGGGCGCGGTGGAGGGCGGCCGCCCGCTCGCTGTCGCCCCGGAAGCCGCGATGCCCCAGCTCGCAACAACGACCGCGGCCCATGCGACGGGGGAGCGAGCGACGCTGCGGTATCGGGTCATCATGCGAATGCCGTTCGATGGAGGCTGCTTCAGGGCCACGTGGACGACGTGACGCGGCGGGATTGTAGCGGGAGCGATGGACACGGCGCAGTTGGCGAATGCCGGCGGCCGAGTTCGTTCTTCCTGGAACGGGGTCATTCCCACGGTGGTCGGGCGGCGATGTTGCGGTTACGGTGCCCGCGTGGAAACGTTCGACGTTGGAACAGCCTTCACGCCCGATCCCCCGGCACCGCCGCCGCAGGGAACGCCCGCGGCGGCCGCCGTTGGCGCGGCGGCCGAGCCAATCTCGGCCGGGCTCATCTGGTTGATGACGATCGCGTGCGCGATGGCGGTCAGCAACCTCTATCTGAATCAGCCGCTGCTGCCGGACATGGCGAAGACGCTCCAGGTGACGGAGCGTCAGATCGGCCTCGTGGCGACGGCCGCACAAGTTGGCTACGCGCTCGGGATCCTCCTCTTCGTGCCGCTGGGGGACATCGTCGAACGGCGGCGGCTGATCCTGATCATGCTGGTCAGCGTCAGCCTCTTCTCGGTCGGCGAGGCGCTGGCGACCGATCTTCTTTCGCTCACCGCCATGAGCCTGGGGATCGGGATGACGACCGTCACGGCGCAGATCATTCTTCCGTTCGGCGCGGAACTGGCGGGGCCGGGCCAGCGCGGCAAGGTCATCGGGCACATCATGGGCGGCCTGTTGACGGGCATCCTGCTGGCGCGGACAGTCGCGGGCTTTGTGGGAGCGTACTGGGGCTGGCGGGCGATGTACTGGGTGGCGGCCGCGATGTCACTGGGGCTGGCCGTGACGCTGATGCTCGGCCTCCCCCGGCGGCGACCGGCCGCCAACCTTCGCTGGGGCCGCCTGGTCGCGTCAATCTGGGCGCTGGCGCGGGAACATGCCGAGCTGCGTGAGGCTTCGCTGATCGGCGGGCTGCTGTTCGGGTCATTCAGCGCGTTCTGGACGACGCTGGCGTTCCTGCTCAAATCCCCCGCTTATCACTCGGGAAGCCAGCTCGCCGGAGCATTCGGGCTCATCGGCGCGTCGGGCGCCGTGGCGGCGCCGATCGCGGGGCGACTGGCCGATCGACGCGGGCCGCGTTTTGTCGTCGGTCTGGCGGCGATCGTCACCCTGCTCTCGTTCGTCGTCTATCTTTACCTGGGCGCGACGCACCTTTGGGGGTTGATCGCCGGCGTCGTCCTGATGGACATGGGCGTCCAGGCAGGGCAGGTTTCCAACCAGACGCGCATCTACAGCCTCAGCCCGACCGCCCAGAGCCGGGTCAATACGGTCTACATGAGCTGCTACTTCGTCGGCGGCTCGGTCGGCTCGGCGATGGGGACCTATGCCTGGAGCCTCTGGGGGTGGAACGGCGTCTGCGGCGTGGGGCTGGGGTTCTAGGCCTAGCGTGGGTCGTGCACACCCTTTGGTCTAACGCATCCCCACGAGCAGGGAGGCGCCTGCATCATCCGGCCGACGCTCAAGAATACAATCCGAGATAGAGTGACGCAGGAGCGTATAGTCATCCGGCGACTGGGTTTGCAAGCCGACTGAGGGGGTTGAACCCTCGACCTACGCTTTACGAAAGCGTCGCTCTGCCACTGAGCTAAGTCGGCGTCCCGGGCGATCCACCCGTGCCAGCGTGGGAGCATACCGGCATGGCGGATGTTTTCAAGACGACGACAGGGAACCGGTCTAGGTTGACAACGCCGCAGATTGGAGGTTAGAACTTTTGACATCATCGCCAAGGGGGCGATGGGGACGGCGACAGCCACTTCCGAGGACGGCTCCTTTGTCGTCAGCAGCGGCGTACGTGTGTCGGAGGCGCAACCCCAGCTCGCGATTGGTCCCATTGATACGGTTCCCGCCGGTACGCCCTTTACCGTCGCCGCGACATTCTCGGATATGGGCGGGGACGACGTCACCGGTTGGGTGATCGACTGGGGTGATGGTTCGGCGGTCGAGATCCCTGGAGTCGGAGGCGATTCGCCGCCTGCTTTCCCGTCTCATTCCTATAAATATGGCGATACGGCTTACGACGTCACCGTGGCGGCTACGACGGAAGACGGCGTTTTCAACGCAACCCAGCACGACGAAACACCGGTCGCGTTCATCGTTTTGACTGTAACCAGGTATTGGCCCTCTTCGTCCCATTGATGACCGACATTTGATGCCTGAACTGGGGCCCGAGATATCCTTCAACCGCAACTCACCCTCTCTGACGACGATGGCGACGCCGCGACGCTTAACGCGAAAGTCGGCGTCCTGAGCATTTCGGTCGGCGATTTCACCGCTGGCGACGAGAATGCAATCGTCGCACTCGACGATAACCCGGGCGGTCTGTCAAACCTGACTCCGCTTCATCTCCATGTCCCAAGCACCTTCCCGGCTGGCACCACCGTCACGCTGACCGTGAATCAGCCGGCGGATAGCGACGTCTCGGTGTGGGACGAGTCCGGTCCCACGCCCCAGGAAATCATTCAAGCCGGAGACGATAGCCAGACTTGGGTCGTCGGCGAAGGCATGCCCGAGGTCGTCTACGCCGATGGCCTCGCCCCGACGGCCCGGGATTTCATCACGTTCCAGCTCACCGCCAATCCAGCAGCGTCGGGCTCACAGGGCGCTTGCGCCTTCATGGCGGCGGACGCGGCAACGCAGCCAAGCACCCAGCCCGTCACCGCGAAAGCGGACGCTTCTGTCCCCGGCGGAGACTTTCGAATCCAAAAGGTGACGTTCGACGCTACGGACCACAGCCACTATCATCCGATTGCAAAGGACGACGGAACAGGGAATTACGACGGAAGCTGGTATGATGCGAACGGGAATGGGAAGCTCGATGAGGGGGACCACTTTGATCCGATCTGCTATACCAGAACTACTACCGGATCGGCAAAGAACGGATCTGGCGAGAAACCCGTGGACGGTGGGGTGTACTACAAGCTGGGGTACTGCATCATTGGAAAAGGCGTTGCTGGCCAGCAATATGCCGTGGCCGCGTCCGAACTATTCGGGTCCAAACTGTATACAATGAAAGGTGTGGCGACTTTCAGACCTGACACCGGTGGCAATGGATCGGGAACGCTTCAGGGAATTCTGACATCGGTTGGAGTCTTCGGCGTCTCTGAATTGCCTGGTGTATTCAGTTTGAAATTAGATTGGACTGTGTCTGAGGCCTCTCCACCCACAGTACCCGATGCCGGTACTACCACAAGGCCGACTACCGCGCCGCGGACGATCGACGCCGGTTCAACAACCGACCTCGAATATGTGTCAGCGGCCGATCCGCTGGCCACACCGACAGCAGCAACTCCCATCCCCGCTCTATCGAATAGTGCGATCTTTGAGACTGTTCTCGAAGTTGGCTGCGCCGGTGCCCGAGGCAAGTCAAAGCCGATTGATGTACGAGACGGGATCTGGGCGCTTACCGCGACTCTTTCGGTACAGTCTGTTGACGGGACCGTCATGAAATTCGACCATACGAGCTCAAGTCCAATGCAATTCACGACAGCATTTCTTGTCGCCACGAAGAAGGGCCCCTGCGGTGCGTGGGCTCACTTTCTGCGGGATGTCTTCCTGGCTCAAGGAATCGTCGCAAGTGGAAGTGAGGTAACAGCCGGAAACCTCAATCCAAAACATATCGTCAGTGTGTCTGGCATCATCGTCCATCAGGCCCCAGCCCAGGGTTCTTTAGGTGCCGTCTATATCCCCCCTCTCAACCCGCAGTTCTTCCCATCGACCCCTTCAACGGCCTTCAATGATCATGCTGTCGTTGAGGTTACCATACCGGGCATCGGCCCCAGTAGCCATCGGGTGTATGATCCGTCGTATGGAAACTTTTCAGATGATAGTGCAACAGGCATCAATGCTAGAATTATCTGGGCAGAGACGAACATCATTGGATTTGTCTGGAGCCCTATGCGTTCTGACCAAATTACATCAGATTACATTGATGCTCCGGCTCCCATCTGGAACCTGTACTACTAGATTCTTGGAGGTTGTCGTGCGCGTTCGAAGACGATTTTTCCGTGGGCTTTCGATCGGACTCATCGTTACGAGCTTTCTGCCAGCCGCCGATCCGGGCAGTTCAGCCGCGGCCCCAACGACCGAGCCCGCCGGGAGGAGGGTTATCGTTACGAAGGTTCTAGGTGACGGCGCGCGTCTGGTCGTAACACGGGAATCTCTCGATGTCGCGACGATTCCATTCGGTGACTGGCCGAAGGTGGAGTATCTGAAGAAGGGCGTTGTTGTGATCGACCCCGTGCGGCGGATCAAGCCGGTGACCGCTGAGCGCGACCGATTCAAGTTGGTTCGCGGAACGACTAGCCAGGAGCTTGGCTTTAGAGACCTGATATACACTGGGCCCATAACACCTATTTTCGATCCAACCGATTATGTGCTCGATGTGCAGTTGGAAAAAGATCTTCTGTTCATTGCTGCGAAGGCGTCCCGGTCCGCAGACATCGTGGTCGTTCGAACGAGCGGCGACCCTCGAACGCCGGTCTCGTATCTGGGCGAAGCCGTGATTTCCTCGGCCGGCCCACCCGGCTCGTCGATCGACTCGATGTCGTTCAGCGGGCAGATCGCCGACGGGTCGCTCACGGTTCATGTGATCGCGACCCGCGACGGTCAGAAAGTGGAAGGCGTGAGTATTTTCGACCCCAAGCTCGCGCTCCCCGGGTTCGCGCCGTGCGAGTTAAGGGAAACCGATGCGAACGTAATCAAGGCCAACCGGCCCACCTCTCAGCCGTAGGGAATCAAACGGGGACGTAGCGACGTAGCTCGTTGATCTCCGCTCGGTGTCGGACGGTGGCGGGATTGGGGCTCGCATACGGTACGAAAGGAGGGCCGTCCGCCATACGGCGCCCGAACGATGGCGGTCAAATAAACTAGCTACGTCCTACGTCCCCGTATCCATTCTTCCGCGCCCGGTTTACGATCCCACATATGGAACCTCCGCTTCAGACGGATACACCGAGCATCCTATTGAAGCACGGATGCTATGGGCGACAGGACATGTGCTTGGCTGGATCGACCCGATATCTCAAGCTTTTGTGAAGCTCGACTATCCGCGAAACGGCTTGTTGATCGGTGTGAATTACTCGGGGTGAATGGTGTGACATGAGATACAGGGCAAATCTTTGCATTTCTCTTTTGTGGGTGTTCTTGGTAGAGCTCTGCCCTCAAACGGGTCGTCTCGGTGTGGACGCAATCGGAAGCGAGGCGGCCACACGGCCGGGAACGACATTGGTTCCGTTGGACCGCCCCCTTCCAGATGGTTCCCACCTCATCATTACCGTCAAGCCGATCGATGTCGCGTCGATCCCGGACGCGGACCTACCGAAGCTCCGCACGACCGAGCGGGACAAGAACGGCCGGGAAACGGAGACGTTGAGCACGCTTCGGCCGCTGACGGTATTTCGGGTTCATTACGCTGTCACCGATCGTGGTAGGTCGCGGCCGCTCGGGTTCTTCGATCACTATTTCTTCGGTGCGAACAATATACCGGCGGAGTTTACTATTTATGACGCATTCCTTGAGGGCGAGACCGTTTATGTTACCTATTACTATCCGCGTTGCCCGATTCTCAAAGTCTTAAGATCCTCCGCGGACGAAAAGTTGCGTGCCAAGCAGATAGAAGACCTTTATGTAGTGGATCAATCTTCTGACCTCGATATCCAGATAAAGTCCGCGCAAATCACCGGTTCGGCGGCGGACAAAACAATGAAAGTCACGATTCACGCAATATGTGACACAGTGCCCAAAGAGGCGGTCGTTAAAATTGTTCCAAGCAAAGGTTCCCTTTCGTGCATCGCCGGAACGTTGATTGATTCCACGCCTGACGCTCGTAGTAAGACCTCGAAACCGACGCGCTCACGATAGGACGGAAGACGGTTGGACCTCAATCTGACGCGAACGGAAAAAAGGAAGTCTCTGGGTACGGAAAAGGGGGCAGTCTCCAATCGCTGACCGGGCGTGATAGGTGATTCGAGGTCGCCTATGAGCCAGCGTTCTTCCGTCGGTAGCGACGCGGGCACGGCGAACAATACTTGTACGACCGACGAGGTCCATAAAGGCATAAAGGGGCATCTCACGATACGTCCGACGGCAGGAGGTTGCTGGCCTTCTGCCTCATGCCCAATCATTGGCATCTGTTGCTCAAACCACAGGCCGATGGGCAGCTTGGCCGGTTCATGCGGAACAGAAACGGGGACGGAACAGAAACGGGGACGTAGCTAGTTATCTAATTCTAGATGCGTCCCCGTATCTGTCCTTCAACGATCATGCTGTCGTTGAGGTTACCATACCGGGCATCGGTCCCAGTAGCCATCGGTTGTATGATCCATCGTATGGAACCTTTTCCGATGATAGTGCAACAGGCATCAATGCTAGAATTATCTGGGCAGAGACAAACATCATTGGATTTGTCTGGTTCCGTGGGCCTTCTATGATAACTACATCGGATTACATTGACGCTCCGGCTCCCATCTGGAACCTGTACTACTAGCTTCTTGGAGGTCGTTGTGCGTGTTCGAAGGCGATTTTTCCCCCGGATTTCGATCCGATTCCTCGTTTTGAGCTTTCTGCCAGCCGCCGGTCTGGTCAGCTCGGCTGCGGCCCCAACGACCGAGCCCGCCGGGAGGAGGGTTATCGTTACGAAGGTTTTAGGTGACGGTGCGCGTCTGGTCGTAACACGGGAATCTCTCGATGTCGCGACAATCCCTGTCGGTGACTGGCCGAAGGTGCAGTATCTGAAAAAGGGCGTCGTTGTGGTTGACCCCGTGCGGCGGATTAAGCCGGTGACCGCTGAACGCGACCGATTCAAGTTGGTTCGCGGAACGACTAGCCAAGAGCTTGGCTTTAGAGACTTGATATACACTGGGCCCATAACACCTATTTTCGATCCAACCGATTATGTGCTCGATGTGCAGTTGGAAAAAGATCTTCTGTTCATTGCTGCGAAGGCGTCCCGGTCCGCAGACATCGTGGTCGTTCGAACGAGCGGCGACCCTCGAACGCCGGTTTCGTATCTGGGCGAAGCCGTGATTTCCTCGGCCGGCCCACCCGGCTCGTCGATCGACTCGATGTCGTTCAGCGGGCAGATCGCCGACGGGTCGCTCACGGTTCATGTGATCGCGACCCGCGACGGTCAGAAAGTGGAAGGCGTGAGTACTTTCGACCCCAAGCTCGCGCTCCCCGGGTTCGCGCCGTGCGAGTTAAGGGCAACCGATGCGAACGTAATCAAGGCCGACCGGCCCACCTCTTAGCCGTAGGGAATCAGACGGGGACGTAGCGACGTAGCTAGTTGATCTTCGCTCGGTGTCGGACAGTGGCGGGATGGGGCTCGCATACGGTACGAAAGGCGGGCCGTCCGCCGTACGGCGCCAGAACGATGGCGGGCAAATAAACTAGCTACGTCCCCGCATCCATTCTTCCCCGTATCAATTCTGGCCCCGAACGCAGCTTCGTGCCCATCCCGGCGTTGATCTACCAGGTCAACGCACTTGGCGGGCTGGAGCAACTACTTCGGCAAAGGTTACCCCCGCAACGCGGTCCACCAGATCAACCACTTTGTGCAGCTACGGCTGATCCGCCACTTAGCACTACAGCGCTATTTGGCCAATGGCGCACCAGAAGAACGTCAAAATCCGAAGCACGAAATCCGAAGGAATAAGGAATCGGAAAAGAAGAAACCGGCTGCAATCGCGAGTATCGATTTCCGCTTTGCCTTTGTTTGGAGTTCCTTCGGATTTCGTGCTTCAGATTTTCTGATTCGGGAAGGCTTGATCGCTGAATTAGCGCTGTAGTGTTAATACGCCTCAGCCAACGCGCTTACCGGATGCCCGGCGAGCGAGCTGGTACGCGCAACCGCTCGATCTGGGCCTCAAGCCCCTGACGGTGCCGAACGCGACTCGCGCATGCTTGAGATGACCGGTATCGTGAAAGCCGGATGCGGTAAACTCGCCCGTCGGTTCGATGAGGGAGGGCTGAACGGCAATCGGGCCGTTCAGTCCTCTACTCTACTGCTTCGGATTTCGACGTTCTTCTTGTTTTCCATGGACCAAGGTAGCGCTGTAGTGCTAATCGGCGGCCGCCGTCAGGCGAGGGCGCGGCGGAGGCATTGGTCGTGGAGGCGGTGCGTCAGATCGCGGACGAGGTCGCGGAAGGCGTGAAACCAGTCCTGCTGGCGGGCGCGAAGCTCAAACGGCTGGAGCGCTTTTGAATTCCCGCAGACGCTGGCGCGGGCTTCGTAAACTTTCCCGGTTCGGTGGAGGGTGAGCGTCACGACGCATCGCCCCAGGCGGCTGCTGAGTTCCTGCGAGCGGCGCAGCCAGGCTTTGATCTGTTTGAGGTGGGAAGGCTTCAGGACGGCGTTCCCGACATCGATCTTGATCATGGATGTGCTCCGAGGAGAGTGGTTGTCCCCGGACCCATCCTTTTGCAATTGATATGCCGTTGGCCGAATCACCCCTCGAAAGGCCCTATCCGCCTGATTCCCAGGCGGATTTATGCGACAACTGGCCGTTTGCCTAGGCGCCCGACGCAGAAGCTGCGCCTGTGGCCGCGCCCGCGCTGCCTGCTCTTTCGGCGGCCAAGAGCCTCACGCCTAACGGTTGACCACAGCCGTCGGCGGCCGATACTCCGCCCAGCGCATCGCACCCGGATAAACCTCAACCGTCCGTTCCGACGCCCCAACTACCGGGGCACGAACCATGGGTAACTCCACAGAACACCTGCGTGACCTCGATCATGCTTACCTCTGGCACCCCTTTACCCCTATGAAGCTGTGGGCGCAGAGTGACCCGGTGGTCATCACAGCGGCCGAGGGGATGTCGCTCATCGACAGCGACGGCCGCCGCTACCTCGACGGCGTTAGCAGCCTCTGGTGCAACGTCCACGGCCATCGCGTGCCGGAGATCGACCAGGCGATCCGGGAACAACTGGGAAAGGTCGCCCATTCCACCCTGCTCGGCCTGGCGAACGAACCGGCCGCCCTCTTGGCGGAGCGGCTCATGCGGGTCGTGCCGCCGAACCTCAAGAAGGTCTTCTATAGCGACAGCGGCGCGACCGCGACCGAGGTCGCATTCAAGATGGCCGCCCAGTATTGGCACAACGTCGGGGAGCCGGCCCGAAATCAGTTCATCGGGTTCACGGAGGCGTATCACGGCGACACGGTCGGCGCGATGAGCATCGGCCGCATCCCGACCTTCCACCGGCCGTACTTCCCGATGCTCTTCAATGCCCACTTCGCTCCAACCCCGTACGTCTATCGCGACGTCGAGCGCCGGCCCGCGGCCGCCGTGCGCGACGCCTGCTTAGACTCGCTCGAAGCCATCCTGATCGAACGAAGCGGCCAGATCGCGGCCATCTGCATCGAACCGATGGTGCAGGGGGCGGGCGGGATGATCGTCCAGCCGGCGGGGTTCCTGTCCGGCGTCGCGGCGCTGGCGAAACGTTATGGGACGCTGCTGATCGCGGACGAGGTGGCGACCGGCTTCGGCCGCACGGGGAAGATGTTCGCCTGCGAGCATGAAGACATCGAGCCGGACCTGATGTGCGTCGCCAAGGGGATCACCGGCGGGTATCTCCCGCTCGCGGCGACGTTCGCGACGCAAAAGGTCTTCGACGCCTTCCTCGGCGAGCCGTGGGAGGGCAAGACGTTCTATCATGGCCACACCTACACGGGTAACCCGCTCGCCTGCGCCGCCGCGATCGCGTCGCTCGACCTGTTCGAGCGCCGCGGCCTGGTGGCGGGGGTCGCCGAGAAAGCGGGCCGGCTGATGGAAATACTGCGACCGCTCGCGGACCTGCCGCACGTCGGGGAGGTCCGCCAGAAGGGGTTCATGGTCGGTATCGAGCTGGTCGAGGACCGCGCCACCCGCAGGCCGTTCGACCCGCGCCGCCGCGTCGGTGCGAGCGTGTGCGAACGGGTGCGGGCACGCGGCGTCATCATTCGGCCGCTCGGGGACGTGATCGTGTTGATGCCGCCGCTGGCGATGGGGTTGGAGGACCTGCAAACGATCGTCGAGGCGGTCAACGCGGAGATCCGCGGTCCAGGTCTGGCGTAGGGCGTGGTTCACCACGCTGTTTTTGGCAGGCGGTGGCGTGGTGAACCACGCCCTACGTCGGGGCCTGTATAGCCGCAACCGGTTGCCACACCCGTCTCACCGCGACGCCCGCGGGGCACTGACCGGGGCGTCAACCGCCATCCGCCAGATGTTCCAGTTCCCGCCGCGGTTCGATCGGAAGTAGACGGAGCGGCCGGTCCGGTCGAAGGTGGGGCAACTGTCGTACGCCTCGTTGCGTGTGAGCCGCCGCGGGGGGCGGGAGCCGTCGGCGGGGACCACGAACAGATCGAAATTGACGATCTTCCCAGCGTCCCCCCGCGGGTTGGCGGCGAAGACCACCCACTTGCCATCCGGCGACCACTTCGGGTCGATGATGTCGTACGTCGCCGACGGGATCAGCGCGCGGGGGTCGCTGCCGTCCACATTCATCATTCGGAGCCGATGGGTGTAATGACCGTCCGCCGCCGGCTCACCGACGCGGGCGATGTAGACGATCCTGCGGTCATCGGGGGAGATCTGCGCCGACTCGCCGTCGGTAAGCTTGCTCGGCTCCGTCCCGTCGAACCGGGTCGTCCAGACCTGCGGGACGCCGGCGCCGGGGCCTTGCGAGCGCGCGGGGATCGACGTGTACGCGACGTAGTCGTGCCCGACGGACGGCTCATAGTCGAGCGCGTCCGACCGGGTCAGCCGTGTGCGGCGGGTGCCGCCCCCTTCGCGCTTCACGGTCCAGAGCGTGGCGTTGTTGCCGCTGGCGTCGGAGGCGAAGACGACATATTCGCCGATCGCGTCGAACGCCGGCGTGAGCTCGATCGCCTGATCGGTCGTGAGCCGGGCGGGGCGGCCGCCGCGGCTCTGCTTGTAGATCTCGCTGACAAACTCCACCCGCTCAACCTTCAAGACCTCCCCAGGCAGCCGATCGAAATCATGCACTTGGGGGTTAGCCGCCTTGATCGATTCAGCCGACGCCCCCGTCTCGGCGGCGATCTGTTCCAGCGTCTCATGCCCCTTTACCGTGTAGGCCCGCGCCGGCAGGACGTGCCGCTCGACGCGCTGATAGACGATGTCGTCGCCGGTGGGGGAGGTGGCGATGCTGCGAAAATCGACGTTGGGGTCGTGGTTGTCCGTCACCTGGGTCGGCGTGGGCTCGCCGCTCGCCTCGGCGGCCGACAAGAGGTAGGCGAGCGTCTGGCGCGCCTGCGGCGCCAGCGACCACGTCCGGTCCACAAACCGCGGGACAAAGTCCACCTCCATGCAATCGGCCAGGTAACGGGTGAGGCGGATGCGGTAGGTCTTGGTCCCTTTTGGCTCCAGGGCGATATCGACCGAGGCGGGGAGGTATTGCTCCTTGGTCGCCGTCGCGCGGTAGACGTCGCCGTGGGGGAAGGAGAGGTTCACTTCCGCCGGGGACGCCGCGCCAGACGCCAGCTCAGGCGCCGCGCCGCCCCCGGCCGGCGTGAGGCGCTCCAGCCGAATCGACGCGCCGGCAGGCTCGGTCACAACCGTCACGCTCTTGTTCGGGGCGCCGCAGCCGCCGAGCAGAGCCGCAACGGTCACGGCGGCGGCGAAACGAATGGCCGAAGAAGAAGGTCCCAGACGCATAAACAACTCCTGCTGCCCTGATATCGCAATGCCGTCGCCGGCGCCCGGCGTGCCGTTCCATTGGTGCCAGTCACGTTGATGAGGAAGAGGGGCGGCCGCCGTCAGGGCGTGCTGTCCCGCGGCTCGGACAACCCCGCCACGCCGGCTGTTTCCTTCGGCGGCGCCAGGTACGGGACATCCCGCACCGACGAGCGCACTCGATCTGCCGCATTGAACCCCGGCGCCGTGAAGGCCAGCCGGAAGCCGACATCCGAGTACCCGCGCTGCGCCCGCTCGGGCGACGCATGGTACGGCGTACGCACGTCCAGCGTCGGAGGCGAAAGGGCCGATCCGCCGACGACGTACAACCGGTCGGCGTGTCCGGCGGTGAACGCGGCGACGTCATGCGCCGTCAGGCCGACGGCCGCACTGTCGGAATCCTTCGCATCGATCACGAACTCGGCGACGTTGCCGACCAGGTCATACAGGCCGCTGTCGCGCGGGTAGTCGGTTTGTTCTCGGAACAGCGGGCTGTATCGCTCCGACAAGTGGGATTCGCGCGGGTCGTGGCGGCCGACCAACTGGGCGGCCGACTCGCCGCCGAGCTTCGCCAGCGCCTCCGCGCTCCAGACGCCCCGGTCAACCGAGGTCAGCGCCGCGGGGAGGAAGATCCCGTTGTCCAACTGCGGCTTGCCCAGGGCCAGCGCTTCCTGCCAGGCGGTGTCGCGGAGCTTCCATCCTTTCATCGCCCAGGGGTTGCGGTCGCGATCCGGGCCCGCGGCGGCCGAATAGGCGGCCGCCCATTCGGCCGGCGTCGGCAGACGGCATCCGATCAGCCGCGCCGCCAGCAGCGCCGCCTGCGGGCTGACCGACTGCATCGGGCTCGCCGTTGATGGCCGCGCGACGCGAAGCTCCCAGGGCCAGAGCGTGTTCGGCACGAACTGCCGCCCCGCGATCCGCCAGACGCGCGGGATGTGCGCCACGTCTAGTTCTTCCGCCCGCGGCATAAGGGAGGCGACGTCGCCGAACGCCCCCGACTGTTGAGCGATCGCCGCGAAGAGGCCCACGGACACTTCAGTGGTCGAGAGGTAAAAGGGTGGGACGGCGCCGACGCGCGGATCGACCAGGACGAAATCAAGCTTGATGCCGGACCCATCGAAGCTCGCGTCCCCGAACGACTTTCGATAGAGCCGGACCCGCCCCGTCGCCGGGCCGACGTCGTCCAGCGTTGCGCCCGCCGTCTTCACGCCCCACGAAGCGGCCGCCGATCGAACCGCAGCCGCGCCGGGGTACGCTTTCACGAACGCATCATCGATCCCGCGCAAAGCGGATGAACGCTTCAACGTCATTCGGGTTGGCCTTGAAGTGCGCCAGGTGCAGGTTGAATACGAACCACGGGGGCAGATCGTCGGCGCCAATCGTGCCGGCGGCGACCTGGCGGCCGAACCATTCCAGCGCGACCGGGCCATTGGCGGTCCAGTTGCGCGCCAGGTATCGATCCCAGCGCGCCCGCCGCCCGAGCGTCACGGTCGCGGTCAGGTCCGGCCGGGATGGCGGCAGGGCGCCGAGCAGCCGGCCGGAGAGGGCCAGTTCGGTATCGAGGTCGGCGACGGTGGACGGCCACGCGCCCTTCGCCTCACCCAGCCTTCGCCACGCGGCCAGCGAGACGCAGGGCGAGGCCTGCGGCAGCGACGCGATGCGGGTGAGTTCCTGCCGATTCTGCTCGCGCTGAATCGCGATAAGTTGTTCGGCGGGGCCGGTCACGTCCGCCGCGGCGGCTCGGATGCGCGGGCTGGACCAGGCCGCTAATTCACCGACGCGGCCGAGCAGCGATGCGACGGTCGGCCCGCCGGCTCGCGCAGGCTCGCCGTCGGTCGCGTACTCTTCAAGCATCACCGCGATCAGACTGACCGACTGCTGCAACTCCTCCGCCGAGCGCAGCCAAGCCTGCTGGGCGCGAAGCGAGCCGCAACGTTCCCCCGTGTCACCGCTTCGCGCAGCGGCTGGCCCGCCTCGGGGAATGCGTTGGCGATGGCGTGGCGACGGTAATCCTCGATCTCGGCGGCCAGTCGGGCGCGCCAGGCCGGGGCGGCGGCGGGCGGCGTGGCCGAAGGTCCGGCCTTTGACGCGGCGATCGTGGCGGCCGCCCCGTCCAGCGAGGACGACGTGGGCGGCGGCAGAAGCGACCCGAGCATCGTATAGGCGGCGTCGAGCGACCCCAGTTCCGGCCGCAGTCGGTCGGCAACCGCCGGGCCTGCCGACTCAATTTGGGTCACGATCAGGGCTCGCCGTTTCAGCCACTGCTCGGTCACAACAGGGTCCGAGACCGACGGGAGCGATTGCTTCGCCCGTTCGGCGGTGACCCAGCGCGAGAAGTCGGCGGACGTGAGGGCGCGCGTGATCTCATTGTCATAGGCGCGGAGGGCGACCTGCAGTTCGGTCGCCCGAGCCAGGACCGCGGCGCGATTGCGCTCGACCCACGGCTCGGCAAGCATCAACGACGTGGCCGCGGCCGCGGCGCCGCTTTCAGCTTCGAACGCCGCCGGCGTCGCGCTCGCCGACGCTCCATCGGCGACGACGGTGGAATTCAGGAACCGCTGGCGGATGCCGGCGAGCCGTGCCTTGGCGGCGTCGCGAGCGGCCGGTGGCAGATCAACGCCGCCGCTCGACAACGCGCTTTGCCGCCGAGAGAGCTCGAGCAAAGCCCGGGGTCGAGGGTCGGCCGCGGACGGCGCCGGCGCGGCACTGCCGCGCAGCATCCCGATTCGGATGAGGAATGTCGCTTCCGTCAGTTGGACCGTCGCCGGCGCGGGCGGCAGGTTCTCCTTGCTGACGTTCTGCGCCGCAAGCTCCAGCTCTGAAGCAAGCGCGGCGATGCGCAGGGCGGCCGCTGCATGCTGGTCGGGCGGGGTGCTGGCGAGGACGCGCTGGGCGAACTGCGGGAACAATCGCACCACCGGATCAACGCTGCCCGAGAGCGCGGCGACAGAGGCCGGCAGGGCGGCCGGCGACGTCGATGAGGCGATCGGCGCCGGAGTCGGCGGTGTCGCAAAGGCGGGGGGCGGCAAGATCGGTGCGGCCGGTGCGAGGCGTGTCGCGGGCGTGCCCTGCGTGGTGTGCGAAGCGATCGTCGCGGCCGATGTCACGGCCGCCGGCTCGGCAGCGGCGGGCCGGGTCGTGCCGGAGGCTCCTGTGGGGCCGGTCGCAAGGGTCGGCCGGCAGGGGTCCAGATGCGCGCAAGGGTCTGGCCGGGCGCCGGGATCAGGTCGGCCGCAAGGGTCGGGCGCGGTGCCGGTGCCGGGTCAATCGCCGGTGTTGAACCGGGCTCATTGGGCGGTCGGGTGGACGGGGCGGCCGATTCCGGGCTCGCCGAGGCGGCGGCCATCGGGGCGCGAAGCCACGCGGGCAGGTGCGAGCGATAGGTGAAGCCCCCGGCGGCGACGGCGATCATGGCCGCCACGCCCACGGCGGCCGCTGTTCGCAGCGGCCGCGCATCGGGGCCGCCAAGCCGCCGTACGCGTTCGGCGACGTCTTCCAGGCCCCGGCCGCCAGGGACGCGGTTAGGGTCGAGCAGCATTGTGCAGAGGCGGAGCCACCCGGCGCCCTGCTTGCCAAGCCGGGCCCAGTCGGGCGACGGCCGCACCGGCCAGCCGACCGGTGCCCGGAACGAGTGGAAGGTGACGAGCGAATGAATCAGCCGCCCCAGCGCGAGCAGGTCGCCGGAGAAAAGCTCCAACTGCTGCGGGACGATCGCCGCCGGGTCGCTCAGGATGACCTGCCCCTGCTCGATCGTCCGCGAAGTCGGGTCGCCGGAGATCAGGACGTTGGACGGCTTGATGTTCCCGTGGGGGCGGCCGGCGGTGTCGCGCAGGTCGATCAGCGCCTGGATCACCGAGTGCGTGACCACCTGAAGCTGCGCGACGTTGACGCGCGTTCGCGCCTCGATCAGCGTCTGGGCGGAACGGGGGTAAAGCTCGGTGACGTACCAGGAGCGCGCGTTCACGGTGCCGTGCTCAAAGATCGGAGCCCAGTAGGTGGACCCGCGCGCGACCTGTTCCTGGACGGCGGCCGCCGTCACCAGGGCGTCGGGGGCGTCGGCGTTCAGGTCGAACACGTCGGTGCTGGCGCCGCCGGGCCAGGCGGCCTTCACGGCATAACGGGCCGGGCCGTGGTCGCCGGAAAGCCTGGCCGCCCAGATGGCGGTGCCGCGGGCCTCGTGAAGGGGGCGCTCCGTCTCATACTTCCCGAAGGTTGGCATGTGTACATCCATGTACGGGGGCGCGTTGCGGGTCGAAGCCCACATCCTGTGAGCCTCGGGGCCAGTGCGTTCGCCGATCACGGACCGAGCGTCGAGACGCCCTGTCACGTGGGGTACAAAGGACCGATAACCACGAGCCGCCCGAATGTCACATCGGCAATCATCATCGAAAAAGACCATCTTTCCGCGCTCCCCGACCGGGGTTGAGCGGCTTGGAAGGGGGCATCTGTTCTTGGGCCGGCGCAGAGACCGGTATACTCTGGAAGACGGCGACTTCAAGGGCGGTATGGGAATTCGTCAGAAACCGCGCTGAGATGGATCATCACGGCGGCGCGCCTTCGCTGGCCCGGGCCGAGCTGTTCAGGAGCATCGGGGGGACTTCGCCGGCTTCTCGTCCTTACGGAGCGGACATGAACCATCCCGTCACGATCGAAAACGAGACGTTGCGAATGGAGGTCTGGCCGTCGGTCGGGGGCAAAGTCGCCTCGCTCATCGACAAGAAGGACGGGTTCGAGCTGCTCTACAACTTCCCGGCCGAGCTGCCGACGGGCCCCTGTACGACACCAGCTATGCCAAAGGTTGGTACGCGGGCTGGGATGAGCTGTTCCCGGCGGTCGGCCCCGGGCCGTACATCGGCCACCCGTACGACGGCATCCCGATCCCGGATCACGGCGAGCTGTGGGGGCTGCCGACAACGTCCGTCCCGACCCGCGGCGGCATTACCACCGTCTGGCACGGGCTGCGGTTCGGCTACCGGCTGACGCGCAAGCTGTTCCTTGATGGCCCGTCCGTTCGGGCGGAGTACACGCTGATCAACCTCTCGCCGTTCGAGCTGCGGTTCGTCTGGGCGGCGCACCCGCTGATGTCGTTGGAAAGCCCGGTCAGGATCAACCTCTCCGGGCCGGGCGGCTTTCGCCTGAGCCACGACGCGGACCACGTCGAGATCCAAAAGCCCTTCGATTGGCCGACCACCGGCGAAGGGGACGACCTGTCCCAGCCCGCGGCACTTACCAAGCGCCGCGGCTGGAAAGTGTTCGCCCTCGACCCCATCTCCGGCCCCGCGACGATCACCTACCCCTCCCGCGGCCGCTCGGTCTCGATCCGCTTCAGCTCAGAGACCCTGCAAGCCTACTGGGGCATCTGGGTCAACACCGGCGGCTGGGCGGCCGGTCAGAACTTTGCCCTTCAGCCGACAACCGGACGCTTCGATCAATTGGAGCGATCCACTCGCGACGGCTCCGCCGGCCGCGTCGAACCGGCGGGTAGGGCGGAGTGGTCCATGACGTTGTCCGCGGAATGACATTTCCGCCATCCACGGGGGCACTGAACAGGCAAAGCCGAAGCTCGAAAGCTCAAGGAAATCCAAACAGAGCGAAAGCAGAAATGAAGCGAGCCGCCTGGATTTCGGTTTCTTCCTTTCCCCTTTCCCATTCCTTCGGATTTCGTGCTTCGGATTTCGACCGTGGCGTTTGCCGCAGTCAGACGCGGTTTCCCGTAAGGCCGAGGATTGAAACCGCATCCTCCTTTATAGCCCCGTTGAGGGCACTAACGTTTCCGGCCCTGGGTACATCCTTGAAGTGGGGACGAAGATGAAACTCCGCCTGATCGGCCGCCCAAACCAGGGCGTGAGGGACTGGAAGCATGACATGGAAACCCGTTGCTCGACAATCGTGGTGGGATGGGTCGCGGTGCTCGGGTACCTGATGCTCGTCGCGCTGCTCACCTGCCTGCCGGCTTGAAGGAGGGGCGTACAATGAGAGGCGGCCCCTTTATGCCCCTGATTTCGTCCGCGGGACTATTCAGAGCCGTAGCAATCATTGACTCTCGTTGAGATTAGCTCAGTCGTGGCGATTGTTGCGTATGTCGCCGGGGTACTCTGGATACTGGTACACGAACTGATCGCTGGTCAGCTCCATCAGCTTCAGCTCGCGCGGCTTGCCGAGATACTCGTATTCATTCCGCTTCGGGTCACGCTTCTTGAAGTCGGATGTATTGCAGGTCACGACCAGTGTCGGCGGAAGCTGGTCCCAGCGGATCGACCATGTGCCCGTGAGAATGTTGCCACCGGGGGTGAAAGAATCGAGCGTGAACGTGCCGTCGTCCTTGAATGTGTAGTTGCCCTCGCAGGGCCCGCCATGCCACGCCCCAAGCAGCTTTTTCTCGAGGGCAGCCAGGGCGTCACGCCTGTTGGACGCGGCAGGTTTGGATGTCGGCTCCCTCGGTCCGACGTTGTCAGCCAAAGCCGGCGACAATCCGAGGCCGAGGACCATCATAAGAACCATTCGTCCCAAAGTTGCGTTCATAAGAGATTCCTTTCGCCTGCTAACCCCCGGCGGTTTGGATCCGGCGCTAACGATGCGGGTTTGACGCACAAGTCCACAAAAAGATTCAGGCAGTCCCGTCGATCCGCGGCGGCCGTGGGGCTGACCGGCCGCGGAAATCGGGATGGCTTAGAGTTGTCCCCGCAGTTTCCGACCGGCTCGGACAGACTCCCGGCACGGCATGAAGTGCTTGAGTCGGGGCCGGCGGTTTCATTTACCACGTGGTCAGTCGCGAGGTTGACAGGGCAACGGGATGGTTTTCAAAACGCGGTATGCCATCCGGAGGATTGACAGGCTACTTGACCCGCTCGGCCACCGCTGCCCGGAAGGCCGCGAGGTCGGCGGCCGGTCCGGCCCGTAATTCACTCTGGAATCCGCTAACCACTCGGATAACGTCGTCGTACTCTGCCCGTCGGCCGCCGGCTCGCCATGTTCGAGGACGAAGTACTGGAGCAGCGGGTCGCGATCGACGACGAACCCGTCGGCCCGGGCGTACGAGCAGAGGACCATCAGGATGAGGTGGGCTTCCCCCGGGACCCGTGCCGCGGGCATCTGGATGATCACGCCGGCATACGGGCCGATCTGGGTGATGTCGGCCTCGAGGCCGTCGGATGAATCGGCGTCAGGGCCGGGCGAGGGGGCGGATTCGGCCCGGACCGCCGCCCAGAGGTCTTTCAGGAACTTGTCCGCCCCGGCCGACTGGAGCATGCCGACGCATTTGCGGGGGTTCTCGAAAGCGAGTTGCCGGAGCGACTGATGGGCGAACCGGTGGTGGACGGTGCGCGGGCGGGGGCGATCGTCCAGCATCCGGGAGAACGTCGCGACGGGGCTCACCGGCGGCCGCCGGTCGGTATCGATTCGCTCGAGGCGCCCGTCGGCTGGCGGTGCGCCGCCCGACGCCGATGCCCACGACAGCAACTGCAACTGCGAGAAGAACATGAACCCGCCGATCAGGACGGTAAACGCCTGGATCAGTGCGAGGCCGTAGGTTCCGTAGGTCGTGGCGACGAAGATGAGGTTCGCAAGCGTGGCCGCCAGCGTCACGCCCATGGCGATGAAGATCGCGATCGGGCGCCGCGAGAAGATCAGCACGACGCCCTCGAACAGCAGTGCCAACGCGAACGAGGTGATGGTCAGGTCGCTCCAGAAGTTGGGGGTGATGTTCGGTGTGCTCTGGCGGTAGGGGATGGTCGAGCCATCCATCATCAGGGCGCTGTCGGAATAGATGGGCTTCCCGTCCTCACCACCCGGCGTCAGGTACGGGGCGAAGGGCGTGTGAAACACCTTCGACGCGGCATACTTCAACGTGGTCGGCCAGATGAGCAGAAGGATCAGCGCCAGGACGATACTGACCCAGGCTTCGATCGCGAAAGAGGGGTTCACGCCAGCGTAGCCGGCGGCGGCGGCGCGGCGGTCGGCCGCCGCCTGATACGGCAAGTCAGGGTATCCATCCCCGGCGGGCTGCGGACCGTCCGCGCCGGATGGCGGCGGGGCGGTCTTGGACAACCGCGGCAGCTTCGACATGTCCATGGGAGGTCCCCTGCGCTGTGGCGGAATGTCGCCGTCTGTTTTGGGCAAGCTGCTTGCACGACGCGGAGAGCGACCCCGGCCCGCTCTGGGAACGCCGACGGCCCCGTCGGCCTATCCCGCCGAGCCGACGAGGACGTCGGCGTTCCCGACAAAGACGGCAACACCGTTGTGGCGAATCAACCGCCGCCGCGCTTGACCCGAATGGCCCCAGCGCGAGAATGCCTCCTCGCGGCCGATCGAGCCCGGGCTGTCCGCGGAAGGTTACTCTATTTGACCCGCACCCCCGTTTCAAACGGCCCCGCTCCCCACTCAATACCATGACTGATTCCCTGTCTGAGATTGAATCCCTCTCCCGCCAGGCCGACGCCGACCGGCAAGCGATCGACTCCGCCGCGAGCCTGGAAGCATTCCGGATCAAATGGCTCGGCACCAAGGGGCTGTTGAAAGACGCGATGGGCCTGATCGGCAAAGCCGTTCCCGACCAGAAGCGGCTCGTCGGCCAGCGAATGAACGAATTAAAGAAATCGCTGGAAGAGGCACACGCGGCGCTCAAGCCGCGGTTTGAGGCGGCCGCCACGCCTGCCGACGCCGTTGACGTGACCGAACCGGGCCTGCGGCCGCTGCTGGGCAACCGGCACATCCTGATGAAGGTCGTTGACGAACTCACCGCGCTGTTCGGCCGCATGGGCTTCGCGGTCGCCCAGGGGCCGGAAGTGGAGGATGAGTTCCACAACTTCGTCGCCCTGAACATCCCGGCCAGCCACCCGGCGCGCGACCCTCTTGATAACTTCTACCTTGCCCCCCGCCCCGGAGCGGCGGCCGCGGACGGGGGAGGGGCGTCGCCGCAATTGCTCCGCACCCAGACCAGCACCGTGCAGATCCGGGTGATGCAAACTCAGAAGCCGCCGATCCGCGTGGTGATCCCCGGCCGCGTCTACCGCCCGGACACGATGGATGCGACGCACCTTCCGATGTTCCATCAGCTCGAGGCGCTGGTGGTCGATCGGAACGTGACGATGGTGGACCTGAAGAGCACCGTCATCCAGTTCATCCACGCGTACTTCGGCCCGGAAACCAAGGTGCGTTTCCGCCCGAGCTTCTTCCCTTTCACCGAGCCATCGGCCGAGGTGGATGTCTGGTTTGAAGACAAGCAGCGTTGGATCGAGCTCGGCGGATGCGGCATGGTCCACCCGAACGTCTTCCGCAACTGCGGCATCGACCCTGAAATCTATTCCGGCTGGGCCTTTGGCCTCGGGATCGAACGCATCGCGATGCGCAAGTACGCCATCGATGACATCCGGCATTTCGTCGAGAACGACGTGAGGTTCCTGTCGCAGCTCTGAAGGAAAGGCTGGAACGCTGAATGATGAATGGTGGGAGAAATGCTGAACGCTGACTGGCGGATGTAGGGTCCGCACGGGAGGCAATAACGCCGCCAGGTAGCGGACGCCGGCCGAGGCCTCCCGTGCGGACCCTACACAGGCATCTCCATTCGCACTCGAGCATTTCCTTGCATTTCCATTCAGCATTCCAGCATTCAGCATTCAGCATTCAGCATTTCCCCCTACTTCCTCCTCGGTTCCACGCCCAGGAGATTCCGCACGAAGAAGTCCTGCCGGCGGCGGTTCCCGTATGCGCCGTCCTGGCCGTGGTCGGCGTTGGGGATGACGAGCAGGTCGAAGTCTTTGTCGGCCTTGATCAGCGCGTTCACGACCTGCATCGTTGACGCGGGGTCCACGTTGTGGTCGGTTTCGCCGACGATCAGCAGCAGCTTCCCCTGAAGCTGCTTCGCGTGCGTCACGTTGCTGTTCTCCGCGTACTCTTTGCCGACCGGCCACCCCATCCAGAGTTCGTTCCACCAGATCTTGTCCATGCGGTTGTCGTGGCAGCCGCAGTCCGCTACCGCCGCCTTGTAGAAGTCGCCGTGCCAGAGCAGGGCGCCCAGCGCGCTCTGCCCGCCGGCCGATGTCCCGTAGACCCCGACGCGGCTCGTGTCCATCCACGGGTTCCTGGCGGCCGCCGCCTTCATCCAGAGGATGCGGTCCGGCAGGCCCGCGTCGGCGAGGTTCTTCCAGCAGACATCATGAAACGCCTTGGAGCGCCCGTTGGTCCCCATGCCGTCGATTTGGACGACAACGAACCCCAACTCGGCCATCGCCTGCTGGCGGAAGAACGGCGCGAACGCCTTCGGCACAAAGGCGCCCTGCGGGCCAGCATAGATGTCTTCTAAAACCGGGTAATGTAGCGCCGGGTCGAAATGGGTCGGCCGATAGATCACGCCGTAGATGTCGGTCGCGCCATCGCGCGCTTTTGCGACAAAGCGGTCGGGCGCGCGCCATCCCGCGTCGAGGAGGGCAGTAACATCAGCCCGCTCCAGCTCGCAGAGCAGCTTGCCATCGGCGGCCGATCGGAGTTCCGTCACTGGCGGCTGGTCCACGCGGGACCATGTGTCGATCAGGAACCGCCGATCGGGTGAGAACGCGGCCTCGTGCGCCCCGTCCCCTTCGGTCAGCGTGACGAGCCCCGTGCCGTCAAAATTGACCCGACAGAGGTGGGTGTAATACGGGTCCTGCCCCGGCCGAATCCCGCCGGCGCGGAACCAGGCCTGCCTGGCTTCGGCGTCCACACGGTCCACTCCCTGCACCACCCATTCACCTGCCGTGATCGCGTTCTTCACGCGCCCGGTGGCGGCATCGTACAGGTACAGATGGCACCAGCCGTCCCGCTCGCTCATCCAAATGATTTCCTGCGTATCGTCGATGGTTTCAACGAACGACTTGCCTTCATAGTCGATGAACGTCTTGCTCTGCTCGTCAATGATCGCTCGCGCCTCGCCACTCGCGGCGTCAACCGAGACGACCCGCATCACCTGGTGGCCGCGCTGGTTGTAGAGGAACGAAAAACGCGCGCCGTCCCGCGCCCATCGCACCTGTTCCACGCTCCAGGGGTTGGGGAAAATGGCATCGTCGATCTTCACCTCTTTCGACGAGGCGACTTCAAACAGGTGCGGCTTGGTGATCGGGATGCGGTCGCCCGGCTTCAGGTAGTCATACGACTGAAGCCGCGGCTGGAGCTGATCGGGGGGCGACGACTGGACGACCGTAACCTTCCGGCTGTCGCCGCCGCGCGTGCGGAGCGCGACCACGTGCGTGGAATCGGGCGACCAGTACGCCTCGCCGGTGAAGGCTTCGTCACTGGTGCGTTCATCTCCAAGGAGTCGTTCCGCTCCTGTCGCGATCTCGCGCAGGAAGAGATTGCGGTCCTTCAGAACAACGGCCCACTTGCCATCGGGCGATTTGTCGGACGGAGCCTGCTCGCGTCGTCGAACTCGGCTGCCCCGTCGCGTTCCCCGTCGGACCGTTGGCGGCGCGGGAACCGCGGCGCCCGCGTCGGCCGCCTCAACCACTTCATAACTTCCGAGGTCGCACGACCAGTGCTTACCGAATGCGTCGAACCGGAGCGGTCCGGCGCTGTCGCCGAACGCGATCTGGTCGAACGGCGGCCGATTCGCCCCGACGGTCTCGCGCGTCACCTTGGACAACGCGGCCGCCAGCCGCTCGGCATCGAACGCGGGCGTGCGCGTGCCGGCGACCGCATTGACGGTGATAAACTCGCGCTTCCCGCCCGGCAGGTCATTGCGATACCAGAACCGGTCGCCGTTGGCGTACCAGTGGGGCTCGACCGTGGCGCGAAAGACCTTGCCCCGGAATCGATCCGCAAGCTGCGCGGATCGTTCGTAGTCGTCGCGCGTCCCCTGGGCGAGGCAGGGTGAAGGGAGCGAAACACATGACAGACAGACGACAACCGCCCAGGACGCGCGGTTCCAGACGCCGGTGCGGCGAGGTGGATGCATGAGGCAAAGTGTATCGGGCGGCGAATCGGCCGCCAGCAGCGGGCCGCTGCCTCCACAACGGGAGACGGCTCCGAACGAGCCGCGCCCGTTAGGAAGCGGGGCCCGCCGCAGGCGGGCATGAACCGCACATCGAGCACGATCAGTCGCCGAGTACGGCGAGTACCCGCTTCCTTACCAGACTGTCGAAAAACCCCAAAATCGTCGAAAAATGCCTCGTTTTTCGCTCGAAAACGGCGGTCGTTAGGTCGATGTTACCAGTTTTCCGACAGCCTCTTACGGACGCGGCTCGTTTGGGAGTGGGCGGGGACCGGTAGGCGTCGCCCAGCAATCTTGGGTGACGCGGAGCGGCGCGCCGACCGCTCCCTCAGGTACTTCGGCGAGCTGGATCGACTCGTCGCGGCTCGCGAAGGCCTTACTTCCGCCGGTCAACGGCAGCGGTAGCCCGTCCCCACCTGCCGCATGGCGGGCATCACGCCGACGGCGGCCTGGGGGGCGCGGGCATGCGTGCTCCCGGCCACGGCGGCGGGGGCGTGGTCGTCGAACTCAAAATCCTCGGCATCGAGGTTCGGCGGCGTGTAGCCGGGCCGGCGGCTCCGCTCGACTTCCTGGACGTATGCCTCCAGGACCTGGTCCTCGATCGCCCGGCGCGACTCGACGTTGATGGGGTGCGCGATGTCCGCGTGCAGCTTGGGCCGCTGAAAGCCGTTGCCGCTGCGGTTCTGCTGATGGCGGTCTTCGTTCAGCCGTTCGCCGCACTGGTTGCAGAAACGGGCGCGGAGATGGTTCTTCTCGGCACAGCAAGGGCAGTGGTCCGATAGCTTGCGGGAGGGCATGGCGAGGAAGAGGCCGTCGTTGCCTTCGATCAGCTTGACGTCTCGAATGACGAATGTGCCGTCAAAGGTGAGTGAGCAGAACGCCCGAAGCCGGCTGCCCGTTCCGGCAAGTCGGGGGCCATTGTTCCGAATGGACGAACCGCCTGCGGGGTGGGCGCCCGCGCAGAGGTTGATGCGGATCTCGGTGAGCTTCACGATGCACCTCCGTGCAAAAAAGGCCCGGCAAAAGAAATGATTCGAACCAGACTCGGGGACGGCGGCCGAGATTGAAGCGGCCGCAGAAATGAGAACAACGATCACAGCGCCGCCGGCGACGCATCCCGCGCCCGCTCAGTCGGCAAAAAGTCAGATCCCCTCAGCTTTGTGCTTCAGGCGCCAGCTCGACGACCTCGACGCGCGACGGCATTGGCGCCTGGATGGCACCGGCGACCCGGGACGCCGCTTCGGCCTCGGCCCGATCGTCGAACAGCGAGAACAGGCTGCTGCCGCTCCCGCTCATCCGCACCACGCGGCCGATCGCCTGCTCCACCTGGGCCCGCAAGGCGCCCAGGTCTGGCCGGACTGCGAAGGCGGCCGCCTCAAGGTCGTTGACCAGCAGCGGCAACAGATCGAGCGCTCGCATTGATGCCCAGGCGGCCCAGTCGGGCTCTGCCGCAACGACTCCGGCATCGCCAAGCCCCAATGCGTCGAACGTTCGATACACCGTCGCCGTCGGCATCATGACCGGCGGAAGGACGAGGAGCGCCCACGCCGGCCGCGGCCGCGGAATCCGCCGGATGATCTCGCCGCGACCCGTGCAGGCGGCGCTGGGACCGAACAGGAAGAACGGCACATCGCTTCCGAACCGAGCCGCGAACTCGCGGACCGCATCGGACCGCAGGGCATCGGCGGCCGACGGCTCACCCGGCGCTTGGGTCAGCCTGGCCAGCCCCACAATCGCGGCGGCCGCGTCCGAACTCCCGCCGCCCAGGCCCGCGCCGACGGGGATCGACTTGACCAGAGCCGCCCGGATCGCGGTCGGGAACGGGCGGCCCTTCCCCATCGGCGAATCACTCCAGGCTTTCGCCACGCGCACAATCAGGTTCCCATCGTCGCTGGGCAGGCCCGGCGCATCCGACGTCAGCGTGAATGGGGCGTTGTGTGCCGACGGCGCCTCGTCCAACGTCTCAAACGCCAGTGTGTCAAAGAGCCCGACGGTACACATCCACGACATAAGCGGATGAAATCCGTCCACGCGGGGCGGCGCCACGCGCAAGTGAATATTGATCTTCGCGGGGCACGGAAGGCTCAGAGACCTGGGGACAGACATGCCCGCACTGTTGGGCCACCCGCACTGACTGTCAAGTCAATCGGGCACAGCGAAAGCGGAGGAGAAAGTCGATCATTGGTCTTCAATTGGCCTGCCCGGCCGGCGACGTGACGCATCATCTTTCGTCAGACTGTTCCCAGAAGTGATCCGCCAGCGGCGATTGTTACTTAGGCAGAATAACTGTCACAAATCGCCTGCGTCAACAAAAATCCGCCGGCCGCACCAGAGCATTTTCAGGCCGTAAGGGCTCGCTCCAGGTTGTAATGTTTCAACGCTCTGTTCAGTGCGACCCATGCGGGGATCGCGGTCTTTTTGTGGGCGGCCCGCACCAGAGTTTCACCTTCTTGGACGCCTGCGTGAAACGAACATACGGGCGTGGTTCACCACGTCGCGTCACACGGTGGCGTGGTGAACCACGGCCTACGTTTTCCGGCATGTATTCCCAGGCGTTCCCCGTCCCTACGCATTCGCTGAACGATTCCGTAGAATTTGGTCGTCCCGCGCGACGGCGAGCAACGAGCCCGCCGTCGCGAGCCAGACGCTGCGACGGAAATCGGCACATATCCGCCTTGAAACGATACAAGGAACATCACATGTGGCATCGATCGGCCCGCGGACGCTTTTCTTCACGGTTCCGGGTTTTTTTCAAAGTCGCCGCATTGGCGATCCCACTGCTCGGGTGGGCGAGCTCGGCCCCAGTCGTCTCCGCCGCGCCGGCCGATTCGCCGAAGCGGCCGAATATCCTGATCATCCTCGCCGACGACATGGGGTTCTCCGATGCCGGCTGCTACGGCGGCGAGATCCAGACCCCCAACATTGATGCCCTCGCGGCCGGCGGGTTGCGCTTCACCGACTTCCACAACACCGCCCGCTGCTGGCCTTCGTGCGCCTGCATCCTGACCGGGTACTACGCGCAGCAGGTCCATCGCGACGCGCTGCCGGGCCTCGGCGGCGGCGCCGCCGGCAAGCGGCCGCCGTGGGCCCGGTTGTTGCCGGAGCTGCTCAAGCCTCTCGGGTATCGGTCGTACTATTCCGGCAAGTGGCATGTCGATGGACTGCCTCTCAAGAACGGCTTTGACCGCGCCTTTAACTACACCGACTCGGATCGGCATTTCCTTCCCGCATCGGTCGCAGCCAAGATCGATCCGCCGCTCCAGCCGGTTTCGGCGGAGGGTTATTACAGCTCAACCGCCGACGCCGACCAGGCGATCCGCCAGCTTCGCGAGCACGCCGAGCAGTTCCCGGATCGGCCGTTCTTTCAATACCTCGCCTTCACCGAGCCGCACTTCCCACTGCAAGCGCCGCAGAAGGACATCGACCTCTACCGCACGCGCTATCTCGCTGGGTGGGATGCGCTGCGACAGGAGCGCCTCGACCGGATGACCAGCCTGGGGATCCTCCACTGCCGTCTGTCCAGGCTCGAGCCGGATGTCATCCCGGACTGGAACCTGCCGGAGAAGAAGCTTCAGGAGGCGATCGGCCCGGCCGAAATCGGGCATGCTGTCGCGTGGGAGACGCTGACGCCGGAGCAGAAGGCGTTCCAGCCGATCAAGATGGCGATCCACGCGGCGATGATCCACCGGATCGACGCCGAGATCGGCCGCGTGATTGAGCAATTGAAGGCGATGAATGCGCTCGACGACACGCTGATCCTGTTCGCCTCCGACAACGGCGCCAGCGCGGAACAGATGCTCCGCGGCGACATGCACGACAAGTCGGCCCCGCCCGGCTCGGCCAGATCGTACCTCTGCCTGGGGCCGGGGTGGTCGAGCGCGGCCAACACGCCGCTGCGGCTGCACAAGTCGTGGGTCCACGAAGGAGGCACGTCAACCCCGCTGATCGCGCACTGGCCAAAGGGGATCGCCGCCCGGGGCGAGCTACGGAACAACGTCGGCCACCTGATCGACATCGCGCCCACCGTGCTGGAAGTCGCCGGCGGCGCCTGGCCGACCGTCTTCAACGGCGAGCCCGTCCCTCCCAACCCCGGCAAGAGCCTCCTGCCCGTCTTCGAGAAGGACGGAACGGTTTCGCGCGAATTTCTGTGGTGGTACCACGAGGGCAACCGCGCCATCCGTGTCGGCGACTGGAAACTCGTCGCCGACCACACCAGCCCGTGGGAGCTTTACGACCTGAAGAACGACCGCTCCGAAACCGAGAATCTCGCCGCGAGGTACCCGGAGAAGGTCAGGGAGCTCGAAACAAAGTGGGTCGCGGAAATGGAATCGATGAAGGCCCTGGCCAGGAAAAGCCTGCCAGCGACGCGCCCCACGACATCTCCCGATCGCGCCGGGAAGCCGAACGACGACCCGAGCCGCACGATGGGGAACGGCGACTAATCGCTCCGTCCTGACTGGATGTGGCGCCCGATATTGACGTGACCCTGGCGGGACCAAGAGAAATGAACGCCAAGACGCCAAGGGAAGAGCGCCAAGAGATAGCTGACGCTGGTTTTCAACGATTGGTCCCACCTGACGCGTAGTCCCGGGAGCCAATCTTCTCGACGGCCGCAACCCCCGTCTTCCTTGACGCTTCTGCCCTTGGCGCCCTTGGCGTCTTGGCGTTCACTTAGACTTTGGAAAGAACGGAGGTGGCGCGGAAGGCCCGCGCCGCCCGCCCTCCTACTTCGCCTGCTGCATCGGCTGCCAGGAGGTGTTCGGGTCGGCCGGCGGCTGGTACGCCGGATCGTTGGTCTGGATGATCTCGTTACGGTTGTTCACATATTGATACTTGTAATTCCCAGGCAACGTCACGCGAGAGCCGTCGTTGGGGTTGCTGTAGGAGGATGTGTTGTCCACGTAGTGCATGAACTGCTCGTGCGCCTGGGCCTTCCCTTTCTGCTGCTCGGCGAAGTTGTTCCGGATGCGGTCCGAGACCTCCGCGCTCGTCTGGCGGGCCATGTCGTTCATGACCTGCAGGTGCGCCGAAGAGTCCCGGATCATCTGGTCGGTCTTCGCCTTCTTGAGCTTCACCGCCATCTCCCCGATCTGCGTGACGAAGTTCTGCCACGGGAGCTGCACCGTGACGGAGTTCGAGATCGTCGCGAAGGTCGGCATGAGCGCGTCCAGCTTGTCCTTTGGCGCCCGGCATGATGTCACGTCGCAGAACCACATCGTCCAGGCGTTGGGCCCGAAGCCGACGGGGAGCGTGTAGAGCGTGCACACGAACTCTTCTTCAACCGGCCCATCCGAGGCGGTATAGGTGACCCGAAACTTCGACGCGGCCGCCGTCGGCTGGGCCGGAAAGGCGGCGGCCGCCTGCGCCTTGGCAAACTCTGGAAGGTCTTTTTCGGCAGTGACCTTCACATCGGATGCTGCCGCGATGTCCTTGCGGAGCCGGGGGACGAGCACCTTCTCCACGTACTCGCGCGGCGAGCGCGCGAGCGTACGGATCTCGCCCGGCCCTTGCGGCGTCCCGTCGGCCAGGGTCTTTTCGTATTGCGCGCGCATCGGTGGGAACTGGCGGATCGCCGCCTCTCGCACGCCGGCCAGGTACGTGAAGCGCGGGTAAGACCGCCAGGCGGCGTGCTGCGCCGGGTCGAACACCGCCATGTCCACCAGGACGCTCGTCCCCTGCGGCACCCAGTTGATCTGACCACCGAGCTTCCATTTGTCGGGGACGAGCACCGAAACGGCGTTCATCTTGGGGTAGGGGTCAACAAGCATCTGCGGCCGCATCATCAGCGTGTCCGCGGGCGGGGCAGCACCGCCCGCCGCTGGCGCAGCCACAGCGGGCGCAGACGCGGCGGGCGCCGGCCCGTCGTTACCTGCGTCCAGTGGGTTCTTCTTGCTCGGCGCCAGCGCAAACGTGGTGCGGCCGGTGGTCAAGGCGACCTGCCCACCCTTGAAGCCCGCCGTGAACTCGAACGAATTGCCGTCGCTGACGAACGACCCGGAGAGTTGACTCGGGTCGCTCCCGTCGCGATGTGCGGTCAGTGGGAACGCCTGCTCCCCCAGTCGGATGATCCCCGTGTAGGCTCCATCGGCCGCCGTTTGCTCCAGGGTCAGGGCGATCTTCTTGTTCGCCCCGTCAGCGGTGGTAAATACGCCGACGAACGGATCGGGCGCCGCCCCCGCCGGCCGGAAGAGCAACGCGGCCGCACAGAAAAAACAGACGATCCGCGCGAGCCGGGCGGTTTTGGGCATGGTCTCTCCTATGGAATAGTGGTGCTCAAACGGTAACTGTCGAACAAAACCACGTCAAAATCGTCCAGGGGCGGTTGCAGGCAAGATTGCGGGTGCGACGTGCTGTGATCCGACGTGCCGACGGTGCCCTCACCTGCGGACCGATGCGGTCGGCGACATCGCCGGTGAGGGCACCGGCGGGGGGAACCAAGGCCTGAACCGACTTCGTCTATCCCATCCCTTGCCGGTCGATTACACTCGGCCGCCATGTCGCCTGAGACGAATGTTGACGATGCCGCACCGCTCTACTCGATCCAGACCGACGGCCAGCTTTGGCCGTGGGCCGGACGGGAATGGCTGATGTCCAACGGGATCGGCGGTTACGCCTTTTCCACGGTGGTGGGGTGCAATTCGCGCCGCTATCACGCCTTGCTGTGCGCGGCGGTCACGCCGCCGGTGGGGCGAATCCTTGAGCTGAGCCGCCTTGGCGAGATCGTCACGTTCGACGGCAACCCGGACTCCGTTCACGAATTCTCGGTCAACCAGTTCAACGACACCTTCCACCCGCCGGGGACCGTTACCTGCGAACGTTCGAGCTGGGTGAACTGGTTCGGTGGGAGTATGAGATCGACGGGGCGAAGGTCACGAAGGAGCTTCTGCTCCTCTGGCAGAAGAACACCGTCGGCGTGCGATACACGGTCGATACCGGGCAGGCGCTGCCGGGGCGGAAGGTTCGGCTTGAACTGCTCCCCTTCACGCCGCTGCGCGACTTTCACGGCATCCGCCGGTCCTGGGAGGGGAACCCCAAGTTCGACGTGCGGCCGCAGGAGCGCGGCGTCGGCGTTGATGGCGACAGCAACTGCCTCTTCCTCGCCTCGGATACCGGAGCCTTCTTCGAGAAGCGCGACTGGTGGTTCAACCACACCTATCCGCTGGAGACCGACCGGGGCCTGGACGATCACGAAGATCTTTTCACGCCCGGTCGCTTCGTCCTGGATCTTGAAGGGCGCGGGCGGCTGACGCTATGGGCCTCGGCGTCTCCGCTGCCGCCTGACGCCTTGCCCGACTGGGATGCCGAGCTTTCGCGTCGAACGCGCGAGCGTGGGGCGGGTGGGACGCCGGTGTCGCTCTTCCAGCTCGCCCAGCGCCACGCCGCCGGCCCAGACCGGGCCCAACCGCATCTGGAAGCGACAGAGCCGGGGCTCTCGACGGAGCCGGGGCTCTCGACCGGGGCGGGGCTGACGGCGGCGGCCGCTCCAGCGGCACTCTCTCCCACCGTGCGGCGGCTCTTTCACGCGGCCGCCGATTTCATCGTCAAGCGAAAGTCGCCCGACGGGACCGACGGGAACAGCGTCCTCGCCGGGTACCCGTGGTTCGCCGACTGGGGGCGAGACACGTTCATCTCGCTCCCCGGCCTGTTCCTCACCACGGGGCGATTCGAGCAGGCCCGCCAGGTGCTGACTGTCTTCGGCCACTACGTTAGCGAGGGGATGATCCCCAATCGCTTCGACGACTACACGAACGAGCCGAGCTACAACACCGTTGACGCCAGCCTCTGGTACATCCATGCCGCCTTTGAGTACCTGCGTGTCTCCGGCGACGCCGAGACATTCGACCAGAAGCTTTTCCCCGCCTGCCGGCAGATCATCAACGGCTACCGCGACGGCACCCGCTACCGCATCAAGATGGAGGCCGACGGGCTTGTCACGCAGGGGGACTACAGCACCCAGCTCACCTGGATGGACGCCAAGTGCGGCGACAAAGCCTTCACACCGCGGCAGGGGAAGGCCGTGGAGATCAACGCCCTCTGGTATCACGCGTTGACCCTGATGGGGGAGACCGACCTCGCGGCCCGTGTCGCCGACAGTTTCCGCCGCACGTTTTGGATCAGCCCGTTCCGCGGGCTGGCCGACGTCGCCAGCGGCTCCGACCGCGATCAGGCGATCCGCCCGAATCAGATCTTCGCCGTCAGCCTGCCCAACAGCCCCCTCACCGACGATCAGCAGGTTGCCGTGGTGGAAGTCGTCCGCCGCGAGCTGCTGACGCCGTTCGGCTTGCGGACCCTCTCCCGGGGCGACCCGAACTATCACCCCCGCTACACCGGCCCGCAGTACAACCGGGACGAGGCGTACCACAACGGGACCGTCTGGCCCTGGCCCCTCGGCGCGTTCCTGTCGGCTTACCTCAAGGTGTACGATCGATCGCCGCAGGCGGTCGATCAGGCGCGAAAATGGCTTCAGCCGCTGCTCGACCACATGGAGCAGAACTGCGTCGGCCAGATCGCGGAGATCTTCGAGGCCGACGAGCCGCACCGGCCGGTGGGCTGCCCGGCGCAGGCCTGGAGCGTCGCCGAAGTCCTTCGCCTGGCGGTCGAGCTGGGGATGTAAGCCACGGCGTTGCGTCGGATGCGGCCGAAAGGATGATCGTGGCCAGGGGCGTTCAAACCTGCCGTGCCGGGCCGGATCGCATCATGCCGATCTTCTCTCGGTCGATCGGGCTGGTGTGGATGGCGATCCTCTTCGTCATTCACGCGGCCGCCTCGGCCTCGGTGACAATTTCGTTCCCGCTCGAAGGGCACTACCGCGACGGCCGGTATATGCCCGTTCGGGTGGTCGTCGCCGACACCCCCGGAGCCAATTCGTTGACGCTTCGAGCGGAGGGGGCGCTCGCCACCTCCATCACCCTGGCCGAAGGCCGGACAGACGCCGTGGTCCCGTGGTTGTCGAGCGGTGGAGCGATTACGGCGGCCCGTTGGGCGACTGAAGGCGGCGGCGGGGCGAACCTGGAGGCGCCGCTGCGGCCGCTGGCGGCGGGGGAGCGGCTGGTCGGCTACACTTCCGGGGATGAAGCGTCGGCAACGGCTGTCTCTCACGCACTGTTCCCGGCGGAGCAGATCGTTCCGGTGCGGCTGGATGCTTCGCGAGCGCCGCTTTCGCCGGCGGCCGCGTATGAATCACTCGACGCCGTCATCCTCGACCCGGCGGCCGCCACGCGCGTCGATTCCGGACAGCTCCGCACGCTGCTCGCGGGTGGGATGACGGTCGCCATTCAGTCCGAGAAACGCCCCGGCGGCAACTGGCCCTGGCAACGACTGGGGCCGTGGTGGGTTGTCCGCTACGCGCCCGTTGGCCCCGGTCATCGATCGAATCGGCCGCCTACACGCCCACCTACGGCTGGGAGCGCGGCTGGCCGCTCGCCTTGCGGCGGCGGCTAATGCTGATCGCGGCACTGACGGCGGCAGGAATGGTCGGTTTTTCAATGTGGCGCCATCGAGTGGTCGCGGCGTCAGGCGTGGCGGCGTCAATCGTCGCCGCCACGATGATTTCATGCTGGGCAGCGCGGGAACCGGCCGCGCTGGCGGCCGGCGGACGGCTGGTCATCTGGGACGGCGCTTTTGCGCAACGCGACGCGTGGGCCTATCGCTCCACCCTTCGCGCCGGGCGGGTCAGCGGCCCCTTCTACGGCCTGGCCAAGCCTGTCTTTGCGAGCCGGCAGCAGATGACCCAGACCGACGTCACGCTGCTCTGCGACGAGAGCGGCCGGCCGCTCCAATTCACGGCATTCCTTGAACCGGACGCGTCGATCGCGTTCCTCGGCCGCACCGTGCGGCCCGATCGCCCGATCGTCCGCGAGGTGAATCTGGTTACACCGGTCACACCGGGGGGCGCGGTGACGCCGCTCACATCCCCCCTGTACGTCGTCGCCGACCAGCTTTACCCGGGGCGAGTGGAAGGGGAGGCCGAGGAAGGGGCCCAAGCCGATGACGCCGACCTCGACGACCACGGCCGCTATGCGTCCGTCCACCATTGGGAAACAGTCTTCGTAGACAACTCTTCAATGTGACCCCTATCTGACGCCGCTCCCAAACGGGCTGCGCGACCCTGGCGCGTCCCCCGCATCCCGCTCTACAATCCACACTCACCCATGCCTGGAGGTCCCTTGCCGGTACTCGCGGTCGTCAGCGTTCTTGGAAAAGACCAGAAGGGCGTCGTTGCGCAGTTCGCGACGTACATGGCGGAGCGGGGGATCAACATCCAGGACATCGAGCAGCGGGTCGTCCGCGGGTTCTTTGTGATGGACATGCTGGTGGACCTGAAAGACCTCGCCGTTGACCTGTCGGAACTGATCACCGGACTGCTCGACCTGGGGCGGCGAATCGACATGGAAGTCCGCGTTCACCTGCACAGCGAACGGCCGGAGAAGAAGGTCGCCATCCTCGTGAGCAAGGAGCCGCACTGCCTGCGTCAACTGGCGGCCGATTTCAGCCAGGGCAAGCTCCGCGGCAAGATCGCCGGCGTCTTCGCCAATCACCCCGACCTCGAGCCCGTCGCCCGCGGCGCCGGTTTGCCCTTCTTCTGGAAGTCGTCGGACGACCCCGACGCCCACTTCGCGTGGCTGCTCGGGCAGATCAAGGAGCACGGCGCCGATCTGGTCGTGCTCGCCCGGTACATGCGAATCCTCCCGCCAACGTTCGTCGCGGCGCTGCGGCATCGGCTCATCAATATTCATCCGTCGCTGCTGCCATACTTCCCGGGCGCTGCGCTTACAAGCAGGCCTACGACAGCGGCGTCCGCGTTCACGGCTGCACGGCGCACTTCGTCACCGAACAGCTCGACCAGGGGCCGGTGATCCTGCAGGATGTGTTCCACATCAACGTCGGGTCGGACTCGCTGGAGGACGTCAAGCGCAACGGCCTGGATCTGGAAAGCAAGGTGCTGTCCAAGGCGGTCCAGCTTTACCTGGATGAAGAGCTGGTGGTGGTCGAAGGGAAAGTGATCTTCAAGCCGGGGATCAGCCGCTTTCTGGAAAAGGGCTCCGGGGCCTGAGCAGCGTGCGTGATCCGCATAGGAACAAAGTTACGGCCATGGGTCGCCGCCTCAATACGAGATAGAATCCCGCCCGTGCTGGAGTCGCCAAAGAATACCTTCCGGGTCGCCGCGGAGTACCAGCCGCTGATGCGGATTCTGGGGCTCGACGGCGAGGCGATCTTCAACGACCCGCGGATCGTCCCCTGGCGCCGCCTGCCCGATCGCGAGAACTGCACGCTCGACGCCGACCTGGGCGACGCCTGGCGCACGCCCCACGTTCGTCTGCACATCAAGCGCTATGCGCCGGTGCGCGGGATCAGCACCGCGACCGATGACGAGGTGAAGGGCCATGGGGCACTGTCGATCGAGGGGATCCCCACCGCGGCGCTGGTGGGATGGGGCAAACGATCCGACGGGCGCAGCTTCACGATCTTCGAAGACCTCGCCGCGTTCGCGCCGGCCGACAAGCTGATCGAAGCGGGTACGCCGTTCGATCGGCTGCTGGAGGCGACGGCGGACCTGGCGGCAAAGCTCCACGGCCGCGGGCTGCACCATCGCGACCTGTACCTCTGCCACTTTATGGTGAAGGTGCCGATCGCCGACGTCGGCGCGCCGGACCTGCGGCTGATCGATGTGGCGCGGGTTGGGCGGCTCGGCGGCGTCTTCACCCGCGGCCGCTGGATCGTGAAGGACCTGGCCCAATTCTGGTACAGCACGCTCTCGCTCCCGATTACCGACGCTCAGCGCGACCAGTGGCTCGCGCGGTACTGTGCGGGGCGAAACCTCGTCGCTCCGGGCCAGATCGCGGCGATTCGCCGCCGCATCCTGAGCAAGGTCGCCCGCATCGCCCGCCATGATGCGAACCTCCGAGCGAAGCAGCCGCTTCGGAACATCTCGATCCCCCGGTCTAAAGCCGGCGCAAAGGCGCCAGGGGACCCGCCGACATGAGACGCCGCGTTCGTCATCCCGCGCCGATCCCGCCCGCTCGCCGGCTCGCGATGCTCTTCGCCTGCCTCGTTGCGGCGGCCGCCTCCGGCGCGCCGCCTGCGGCCCGAACCCCTCTTCCTGGCGAGCGGCCGCTCCCGCCTCGGCTGGAGGAAGCCGTCGATCAGGGCCTCGCGTACCTGGCCAAGCAGCAGCACCCCGACGGCTCGTTCGACGCCGACCTGAAACCGGCGAGTCAGGATCGCCCCGGCCCCAAGTCGGCGATGACCGGGCTGGCGCTGCTGGCGTTCCTGTCGGCCGGCCATACGCCGGACGTCGGCCGCTACGGCATGGTGGTACGCGGGGCGGCAGACTACCTCGTCCGGCAAACGCCGCCCGACGGCTACATCGGGAAAATTGACGACAGCCGCATGTATGGCCAGGGGATCGTCGCGCTGGCACTCGCCCAGGCGTACGGCGTCCAGCCTGTCGCCGAAAAGCGGCTCGCGATGCGGAAATCGCTGGAGCGGCTGGTGACGGTCATCATCGCCGCCCAATCGGTGAAAAAGCCGGAAGCCCTCGCCGGTGGCTGGCGCTACACGCCCACCGCCGAGGACAGCGACCTGTGCGTGACCGCCTGGAACGCGCTGGCCCTGCTGGCCGCGCGGGAAGCCGGGCTCCCGGTGAAGCAGGCGGCCGTCCACCGGGCGACTGGGTTCGTCGAGCGATGCTATCAACCCGATCAGAAGACGTTCGGCTACCAGCCCGGCGCGGCAGGCAGCATCAGCATGACCGGCACGGGCCTGCTGTGCCTCAGCCTTCTCTCCCACGGCGACCGCGCCGACGTGAAGGCCGCCGGGCAGTACCTCGCCGATCACCCGATCGACGAGGCCGCGCTATACCCCTTCTATAGCCTCCACTACACCACCCACGCCGCATTTCAGGCCGGCGACCCCGCCTGGACGGCGGTCTCGAACATCACCCTCGACCGACTGATCAAGTCGCAGGCGAGCGACGGAAGCTGGCCCGAGCCCCCCAAAGGGAACAGCGAGCCCGGCAAGGTCTACCGCACCGCGATGGGCGTGATGACGCTTGCGGTGCCGTACCAGCTTCTCCCGGTTTATCAGCGATGAAAACGATGTGGATACCCAGCGCCTTGAGCGAACGCGCGATCTGATGGATGCGAACGTGCTCGATTCGGTCGTCAGGGGCGACGAGGCACTGATCGATGGCCTGACGCTTCCCGATGATCGTCATGTACTCTCGGCGGCTATCTGCGCCGATGTGCGGCGCCGGGTAGAGCACGCAGGAGTCGAAGAGTGCAGTGAGACCTGGCGACACGATCCCCCGCCAGATCAGTAGCCAAGCCCAAGTTCCTGCGCCTCCGCTGCGAGCGCATCGAGAGACTTTTGTCGCGCGGCGTTCATCTTCCGCTTGTATTCCATCAGATCGTGGAACAGCACCCTGCGATGCAGGCCGACCTTCCGATGGGGCAACTTGCCTTCTTCAATCTGCTTGACGACGAACGGACGGGAGACGCCGAGCAAGTCGGCTGCCTGCTGTGTCGTCAGTTCGGCATGCACCGGGATAAGAGTGACCGCGTGACCGGCCGCCATGTCGCCGAGCAGACGAAGCAACAGCGCCGCCGCCGAGGCCGGGATCTCAACGGCGTCGTCCATGTGCCCGCTCGGAGCGAGGCGAAACGAATGGTCCTTATGGATGAACCGCGCGAGCGTCAGACTGGCCTCACGCGCCAGCTTGACGTCAGATTCCGAAGGCGTGACGGGTTCATGCGCTTCCAGAGAACCAACGGTCATGGGTCATCTCCGCAATCTGTTCTCCAACCGAAGCGTACGCAACAACCGAAGCATCCGAATACTACGTCCGCCCTTGCGGTTGCGACCGCCGGGCGCGCGCATCTTCAGAAGAGACACAGGTTTCACGCGACAGGCCAAGGCCCGGGCAACGACCAAAGGGTCCACCCGAGGCGATTGACGCATTGACGTCAACGATCAATTCGGCACCGGCCCGAACGCGGCCGCGTGTAGCAGGTCAACCGGGTGCGCCACCGTGAGCTCCTGCCCTTTCTCGGCCGCGCTCGCGGCGATGTGAAGCGCGCATCCCGCGTTGCCGGTGACGCAGACCGCCGCTCCCGTCGCCGCGATGTTCCGCAGCTTTCGGGTCGCGAGCTCGCCCGCCATCTCCGGCTGCGTCAGGTTGTAGGTCCCCGCGGCGCCGCAGCACATGTCGCTCTCGGGGAGCGGGATCAGGGTCATTCCAGGGATCCGCCGGAGCAGCTCGCGGGGGGCGGCCGTGACACGCTGGGCGTGGGCGAGGTGGCAGGCGTCATGGTACGTCACCCGTTGCTCAACCGAGTGGGTCAACGGAGGCAGGCCATATCCGGCGAGGACTTCCGTCACGTCGCGCACGCCCGCCGCAAAGCCAGCCGCGCGGGCGGCAAAGGACGGGTCGTCCCGCAACAATACGTCATATTCCTTGAGCATCGCGCCGCAGCCGGCGACGGTCGTCACCACCGCGTCAACTGGGCCCCGCCCGCGCGCCGGTCATAAACGCTTCGATGTTTTGCCGGGCCAGCGCCTCGGCAGGGGTGTGAGCGCCGTTGTGGTGGTGGATCGCGCCGCAACATCCCTGGTGCCGCGGGATCACCACGTCGCACCCGGCGGCCGCCAACAGCTCGGCCGCCTTTCGGTTCACATCGCCGAACAGCGCAGCGCCGATACAGCCGGTGAACAGGCCGACCGTCGGCCGCGGACTGGCGCCGGGAGGCCCGGTCGCGTCGAATCGCTCCGGAAGTCGCCTTCGGCCAGAGCCGCCCTGTCGGCGGGAGCATCTGTTCCATCTTGCGGAAGCGGGCCGGCAGGACGTCAAAGAGCCCCCAGCGGCGGAGCCGTCGATAGATGCCCAGCTTCTGAAGCAGCCGCGCCGGGAACAGGGCGGCCTTCAATCGCGTCGCTTGGGTAAAGATGTTGAAGAACGCCCACTGCAAGAGGCGCTCCTGCCCGCGCTGCGGTTCGCGTGCGGCGAAGCGGGCGCGGGTCTCCTCGATCAGTTCGTGGTAGACGACGCCGCTGGGGCAGGCCGTCTCGCAGGCGCGGCAGTCGAGGCAGAGGTCCAGATGCTTGCGAACGGACGGCGTCGCGTCAATCGCGCCGTCGGCAAGGCCGAGCATGAGCTGAATGCGGCCGCGGGGGCTGTCGGCTTCCAGGCCGTTCTGCGTGTAGGTCGGGCAGGCCGGCAGGCAAAGCCCGCAATGAACGCACCCCAGCCCCTGCTTATAGGTGCGCGGGTCGAGCGACAGAACGAGGTTACTGGCGTCGCCAGCGTCGGTGTGGGCATCAGGAGCGCTCATAATAACTCCGGCAGGGGGGCGAGCTGCCCGTATGGGTCGAGAGCGCTCTTTAAGCGGGCCAGCACGAGCCGTTCGCCGCCGGTCGCTTGGGCGAAGGCCATAGCCCCGTCAGGGGAGATGGCGCGAGCGGCACCGCCCAGTTCCTTCGTCAACGCAAACAGCCGCGGGATGTCATCCGGTCCAGCCATCGGAGCGCGAACGACGCCGAAGATCGCATCGGCCGACCAACTCGCCAGGCGTGCCGCTTCGACAAACCCCAGCACCCGGGCCGGGGGCAGGGCCGCGCGGAACAGCCATGCGCCGCCGGCCTGCGACGCCTGTCGCGCCACACCGTCGCCCTCCAGGGAAATCGACTCCACCGAGATCGGGCGAAGCGCGGGCAAAGCATTTTGGCAGAAGCCGATCGTGGCCGCATCGCCCAGATAGCCGCACCAGACGCCGTCCGGTGTTCGCGCCGCCCATTGCGGCCGCAGGTCGGTGGCGAGCAGCGTTCCGGGGTCGAACCCGGCCTCAAAGCGAACGCGGAGTGCTGATTCCGGGCGTCGATAGGTCCGGGTGGTGATCGTCAACAGGCGACCGAAGACGCCGTGCTGTCCGACCATGAACTTGGTCAGGTCATACCCGGCGACGTTCTTAACGGTTCGCCCGCCGGCCGAAATTAGTTCATCGCGTCCGTTGATGAACTGGACGCCGAGCAGCAGATCGCGCCACGCCCCATACCCGAGGCGGAGCGGGCCGGTGGAGTCGCGATCGACAAGCGTGCCGATCGGCAGGGACGGGTCGCCGTCGATCGGCAGCCACTGGCCGATCGCGGCGAGGTGGTCCTGCGCGGTGGCAAGGGGGATGTCGGCCGCGAAGGTGGCGGTCATGTCCCGGTCGTGAAGGTCGCAACCGCCCGGAGGGCAGAACGGTGCTCGGGGCTCGCGGAAACTGGCGCTGTTCAAAACGAGTCCCCTCAAGTGGGCACGGCGGGGCGGAGGATCCACAACACCAGGGATCACAGCGATAGAAGCCTGGATTAGTAGCCCCGCGCGCCGCGGCCGATTGAGCATCAGTCATTCGATGACAACGAATTTCGATTTTATCTGCTGCCGAACATAGGTGCGAGTGATGTCCACGGTCCCGGCGGGCTCCTCCGGCTTCACCTGGCCATGCGTCGCGAGCCAGCGTTGCCCGCGGGCGAAGAAGGCATCGAAGTCGCCGGGTGTCATCTCCTGGGCAAAGTAGGTGTCGCGACGAACGGGGATCACCCGGCAGATCGGCTCCCCTTTCGCGATGTGGATCTTCTTCTCGCGCGGATCGAGTTCGAGCACGGCATGCCACGGATAGCTGGCGGGGTACCAGTCGGTGTCGATGAGGGCGGTCATCGCCTTCCACGGCCGCTTCTGGTTGGGCGCGTCGGTCATGAGGAGCAGTTCATTCAACTCTGTTCGCAGGAACAGGAAGCTGCTCACCTTCACCTGGTTGCGGATCTGTTCGTAGACATGGTCGCTAATGACATGGGGGAGCTTCTGCCCCTTTTCCCAGAACCAGGCGTACTGCTGGGTGAGGGGCTGCGCCTTCGGACTCCTCGTCGGCGGCGTAGTCGAAGTCGCTTTGGATCGCGATGTCCTCTTCGACACGCCATTCGCCGCCGCGCGAGCGGACGAAGGTGAGATCGAAATTGGCGAGAAGGTCAAACCCGAACGCGTTGGCCGCCCGGATCGGCGGGCATTCCTCTGGCCATCCTTTGCCCGGCCCGCGTTTGACGTAAATCTCCTTCGCCGGCGTCGGCGAAGACAGATCCTGGCGGAACTTGAAGTAGTGGAGCATCGAAAGGAGTGTAATGCGTTTCCGGCAAATTGGGGGAATCCGGAGGGCATCAACCGGGCATGGCCCATCTTTCGTGGCGATGTGCGTTTCTCACGCGAGAACTTCATGCCGGGTGCCATGCATCCCGCTTGCGTGGGCATGCCCTTTCGTCTTTGGGAATCTGTCGGGTCAGGGAACTTGAAAGCACGCCCACGCGAGCGTGGGGCATGGCACCCGAGCGCGAACGCCCCATCCAAATCGGACTGGAAGTCCGCCGCTTGAGCGAGCAGAAGACGCCGCTGAACCCCCCGACAAAGAGCATCACCAGGCACAGGAACAAGGAAAAGACCCCCAAAGGCGTGGCGCCCCACGGCCACCGGGCAGAGTACCCAAGCATCGCGCCGATCATGAAAGGCACGGCCAGCGTCACTGACCAGCCGAACCCGGTCACGGGGATGAGCAGGAGGTACGCGACCATTCCGACGGCCGTCGCCAGGATGAAACTCGGCATCCAGAATCGCCACCAGATATAAGGCGGTTTGGTGGTGTAGGTGGTGGGGTTGAGCGGATCGAACGATTGCCCGCACTCGGGGCACTGTGTCGTCGGAAGGTGATCCAGGACATAGAAGCAATGGAGGCATCGCCGAGCACGCACCGGCGGGAGGAACGCGCCGGCCGCGTCGTGAGGGACCTTCCCGTATGTGCCACCAGGCTGCTTCATGGATGCGAAGGGGTCTGGGGTGGGGAACTCTGTCGCCGTTCGGGAGATGTCGCCGAACGCGTCATCCCGCGACCACCGGTGCGACTCGTTGATTGAACCGGACCCTGTTCCCGAACGGATCGGTGACATGGACGGAAAGCGTCTGGTAGAAGGTCGTCTCCAGGCCCGGGCGGAGGTATCCGTAATTCTTCGCTTTCAACTCCTCGTGGAAGCCTTCGATCCCTGTCATCCAGACGAACACGGTGGACCCAGGGCAACAATCACCATGGTGCTCCGACAGGTGAATCGTCAGGTTGCCCCGAGTCAACTGCATGTACAGCGGCGCTTGTTCGTCGAAACGGTGCTCCCAGTCGATCTTGAAGCCGAGGTAATCGACGTAGAACGCCTTGGCTTTCGCCACATCGAAGATCCGGAAGATCGGGATCGTCTTTTCAAATTCTGTCGGCGCCATGAGCCATCTCCTCAAGCGACCTTCCGATGCGGAGCGGCCGCCAACCGACCGACGCCCGGCCGAGCCGCGATCCCTCCGCGACAGGGACACTTCTACTTCGGCGAAGGGGTGACAATTCTACTTCGGCCCAAGAGCGAGACCTACGAGCCGGTTGAATCCTGCGCCTGCAAACGGCTAGGATGACCCTCCCGAGTCGGGCGGCCGCAGTAGCTGGCCCGCTCGCTATGCAGCCGTAGCTCAATTGGATAGAGCGGCGGTCTACGGAACCGCAGGTTATAGGTTCGATCCCTATCGGCTGCACTATTTTCTTGAAGCCCCACCGGACGGTGGGGCTTTTTTGATGGCGGGCGGGAAGCGGATCCACGGCTTTGTCTCGGTCCCAATGGTCGGGTTGTGTCAGGCCGTTCCAGCGTCGTCTTTCACCAGCAGGTAAAGCAACGTTCCGTCCGTCCGGGCGGCATCGGACGGGCTTGTCGCAGAGCTGCGCCAACCTGCCATCCGGGGGCGAGCCCGTCGTCTTCGGTCTCGTGCGTCATCCGCGCGGGACACCAATCTTAGCTCTGATCCGGCGGGACGGCCTGACCGGGACGCCGGATCAACGCCCAGCCGAGTCTTCCACCAGCGGCAGTATCGTCAGTGTGACCGAATACCCTTCACCCGCCAGCGGCGACCGTCAGGCACTGCCGAATGACGTGCCCTCGGCGATGGGGCTAACGAGCCGCGCCCGTCAGGAAGCGGGCAGTCTCCGTACTCGGCGACTGATCGGTCGTGGCTCGCGGGGGGCTCTCTTTCTGCTCACTTCTTCGCTCGGCCGTACTGGTGCGGCCACGCGACGTCCGCGCCGAGGGTGGCGGCGGCGTGGAGGGGCCAGTAGGGGTCGGCGAGAAGCTGGCGGGCGAGGAGCACTACGTCGGCGTCGCCATTGGCGATGATCTTTTCGGCCTGGTGCGGGTCGGTGATCAGGCCGACGGCGCCGGTGGCGATGACCGCTTCTTTGCGGATCGCTCGGGCGAAGGGGACCTGGAAGCCTGGCGCGACCGGGATCTTCACGTTCGGCACCAAGGCGCCGCTGGAGCAGTCGATCAGGTCGATGCCGATCTCCTTGAGCATCGCCGACAGGCGGATCGACTGGGGCAGGTCCCAGCCGCCGTCGGCCCAGTCGGTCGCGGAGATGCGGACGAAGACCGGCCACTTCGCCGGCCAGAGGTCGCGGACAGCCTTCGCCACGCGAAGCGTCAGACGCGCGCGGTTCTCGAAGGAGCCGCCGTAATCGTCGCGCCGCTGGTTCGACAAGGGGGAGAGGAACTCGTGGAACAAATAGCCGTGCGCGGCGTGGAGTTCCACGACTTCAAACCCCGCCTCAAGGCTGCGCCGGGCCGCGGCGATGAACTGGTCGGCCACTTCGTCAATATCGGCGGCCGTCATTTCGCGCGGCGTCGGCGAAGCGGCGTCGAACGCGAGCGGGCTGGGGGCGATCGGCTGCCAGCCGCGTTGACCGAGGCCCAGCGCTTTGCCGCCGCGCCACGGCGCGTCCGTGGATGCCTTGCGGCCGGCGTGGGCGATCTGAATCGCCGGGACCGATCCCTGCTCCTTAATGAAACGCGTGATCCGCCGGAACGGCTCGACGTGCTCTGCCGCCCAGATGCCGCTGTCGTCCGGGGAGATGCGCCCCTCGGGCGAGACGGCGGTCGCCTCCACCATCACCAACGCCGCGCCGCCCACAGCCCGGCTGCCAAGATGCACCAGGTGCCAATCCGTGGGGCGGCCGTTGTCGCTCGAATACTGGCACATTGGCGAGACGAAGACGCGATTCTTGAACTCAAGGTCGCGAAGGCGGAACGGGGTGAAGAGCTGACTCATCGATTGATCCTCTGAAGTTTGGCGATAGAACGCCTAAAGTTCGCAGCGACATCTGAATCGGCCGCAGTTATTGACGCCAGACCGTAGGGCGGGTTGGCGCGGGGTCCACCGGCCGCATGACGCGAATGGTCAGAGGACGCGCCGGCGCTCGGCGAACATCCGGTTGATTGAGTCATCCGAAAATCGGCGGCATGGCGCTCGGCAGGGACGGATACCCGGCCGAATATGCGAGTCCGCGAAAGATTTCCGGCGGACGCATCGTCTGGCTGTCGGGGGTGTCGGCCCGCGCGAGCGGACGTGGAGAGCCAACGGGATGTTAACCATCACCCAGCGTGGGGCGGCAGGCAGTTCGTTCGAAGATACGCTTGAAGCGACGCAATTGAGCGAGGGCGATGCGCTTGTTGTTCCCGCCGCGACGACAAGCGACGCCGAGAGCGGCCGCGTGACGCCTTCCGACCTGCTCTGCCTGGTGGCGCTGGCTGCCCTTTGGGGAGGGTCGTTCCTCTTCATGCGCGTCGCCACGCCGGAATTCGGGCCCATTCCGCTGATTGCGGTCCGTGGGGCGATCGCCTCGCTCTTCCTCGTGCCGCTGCTTCTGGCCCGCGGCGGCGTCCGCGATGTCGCACGGTCGGCCCGGCCGCTGGCGGTGGTGGGCGTGATTAACTCCGCGATCCCGTTCACGCTCCTCGCGCTGGCGACGCTCAGCGTGACCGCGGGCTTTGCGGCGATCCTCAACGCGACCGCCCCGTTTTTCGCGGCGATCGTCGCTTATCTCTGGCTCGGGCAGCGGATGTCGAAGGACAAGCTCGCGGGGTTGGCGATCGGCTTCGCCGGCGTTTGCGTCCTGGTCTGGGGGCGGGCGTCGTTCAAGGCCGGCGGAGCCGGGATGGCCGTGGCGGCCGGCCTGGGGGCGGGCCTGGCGTATGGCATCGCCGCCAATTACTCAAGGGTTTACCTGGCGGGCGTCAAACCGCTGGTCTCGTCGGCGGCGAGCCAGGTTGCATCGGCCGCCTGTCTGCTCCCGCTCGCCCTGTGGCTGCGGCCGGCCGCCTTGCCCTCGGTCCGGGCCTGGTCAATGGTCGGCGCGCTGGGCATCTTCTCGACGGGCATCGCGTTCCTGCTCTACTTCCGGCTGATCGCCCGGATCGGTGCCGCCCGGACGGTCACAGTCACCTTCCTGATCCCCGTCTTCGCGATGCTCTGGGGCGGCCTCTTCCTGCACGAGGCGGTCACTCAGCGGATGGCCTTGGGCACCGCGATCGTTCTCACCGGCACATCGCTCACCACGGGGACGGTGGAGCGGCTCATGAGGCGAGAGAAGCCGAAGCGCGATTGAGTTCGGTGCGGGAACAGGCACACGAGCGAACCCCTGCTGGACAAGGAATCGCAGAGCGCACGAAAAAGCCGAAGCGACGATTGAGGTCGCTCCGGCTTGTGGTTTCGACGCGCCGGACGGCTTGATCGTTTCAGCGGCCGCGGCTGTCAGGGTTGGTTTTGACGGCCGAGCGGCGTGCTCGGCGAGCGTCACGTTGTCCGGGGTGCGACGTCGTTACGGCTTTCATTCCTCACCTCGAGGGGATGTGATCCCCAATTCCTCTTCAGAAACATGGGCTTCCGGCTGGTCACCGGGGCCGCCGCCGGCGGTCGGCGACGCAGTAAGCTGGCCAGATGCAATCGTCGTGCCGTGCACCGCGCCCGACGTTTCCTTAGCGCTGACGACTGCGGTCACGACCGCCCGCTTGGGGTCGCCACTGCCGGCATGGTTGGAACGCTCGTGCGTCGCCGCCTGGCGGCCGTCGAAGGTGCTCTCGTACTTGATGCCGATCGTCGTCTCGGCCTCGCCCAGCACCCAGCGGTTCGCCAACTCCACGCCCTGCATCAGGGTGTGGTCCGTATTGCTCACCTCGTACTTCCACATGCCGAATCGCCCGCGGCTGTAGATGCCGTGGCTTTCAAGGAACGGAATGGCCTGCGCCAGGATGCCGTCGCGCTCGACCGAGGGCGTCGGATAGCTGTACTTGGCGTGGTAGACCCACGTGCTGACGATGTCCTTGCGGTCCTCGTCCTTCAGCAGCCCGGCGTTCACCAGCCCGGTGATCGTCTCCTCGATCACCTTCGCCTGGTCCACCGGCTTGAACTCGCTGTAGCTCGTCTCACAGAGCAGCGAATAGTGGGTCTTGTTGTCCGGCGTCATGTACGGGCTGTAGTTGCTGAAGGTATGTGACGCGGTAGAACGGGCAGTTGCTCTCGGGGAAGTACATCCAGCTCTTGGTGCTCGGGCACGGCTGCTTGATGCCGATGCCGACCATGTACCCGCCGCTGTGCCGAAGGCCCGCGGTCGCCTTCTTGATCTCCTTGGGGACCTCTCCGTTGAGCACGTCATTGCAGAGCACGTCCAGCGGCATCGCCGACAAGAGCTTGTCGTACTTGACGATTTCGCCGTCCTTGAAGCGGACTTCCTTCTTGGCGATGTTGATGAAGTCAACCGTCTTGTTCAGGTTGACGTGGCCTTCCAGCGGCTTTCCGAAGCGGCGGTAGAACTCGCCGGTTCCGCCGAACAGCGGGAACTTGAACTGGTTGTTGGGGCCCCAGCCGAAGTCGTCGGTCCCGAGCACCACGTTCTTGATCGCACGGTTGACGTCCAGGACGGCGACGCGCTCGCCGATCCATTCCTTGTTCATCATCTCCAGCGGGTGGGCCCAGACCTTGAAGTTGTAGGGGTTCATGAAGTGCTTGGCGATCCCGTCGCCGAACACCGCGTTCACGAACTCCTGGAAATTGCGGGTGCTCTTGTAATCCCGCTTGGTCTGCGCCTCGACAAGCCCCGCCAGGCACTCGTACGTGACTTCTTTCGGCAAGTATCGGATGTTGTTCTGGAACGGGTAGGGGACCCAGTTGTTGAACATCCGCACCCAACACTCGCGCATGTTGAGCTGGTAGTCGCTCCCCATCAGGGTGTCGAAGACCTGGTCGTAGTACTTGTAGTGGCTGAACATCACGTGGCCGCCGATGTCCCACGTGAACCCGGCGGAGTCGGTGAAGCTCGACGCCAGGCCGCCGATGTACGGGTTGCGGTCGTACATCTGGAAATTCTTGTACCCCAGCTCCTTCAGCCGGTACGCCGCGCCCAGGCCGGTCGGCCCGGCCCCGATGATGACAACTTTGGGTTCCATGAAAGACAATCCTTGAGTATGACGCCCGACAAACTGCTGAAAGCTCGCGGAAACGAATCTTCTTAAAAGGGACGAGGCTTGGTTTCACCCTTCGCCTTCGTCCTTCAGCCTTGACTCTTTACGACCCTTGCGTCGCCTGCCACTGGTACTCGAGCTCAACTTCGGACAACGGCTCGATCTTGCGGCCGGATGGGCGATCGGGCTTGGTGATGGCATCCTTGATCAGATGCTGCATCGTTGAGACCGTGCTCTCCCAGCCGCTTCGGCGGGCGAGGTCGAGGCCTCGCTGGATCCGCTGCTTGTCCGGATGGCGCAGGGCGTGCTCGGCGGCGGCGACGAATTCGTGGGCGTTGTTGGCGATATGCACGATATCGCTCCACTGGCGAACCACGTCTCGCACCGGCGTACTGACGATCGGTTTGCCCGTAGCCATGTACTCCAGGCCCTTGGTGGGGTTGATGTACTGCGTGGCCGCGTTCATGGCGAAGCACATCATGTTGACGTCGAACGCCTTGCAGTACGAGGGGAGGACCTGATAGTCGCGCCCGCCGAGCCAGTAGAGGTTCGGGAAGACCGGCAGCAGGTTCGGGTCAACCTTCACGACCGGCCCGACCATTGCGAACGACCATTCCGGCTTCATCCGGGCCATTTCACCGACCATGGCGTAGTCCACGCGTTCATCGACCACGCCGAACCAGCCGAGGATCGGCCGCCGCATGAAGTCGATGTCGGGCGGGACGGCCGTGTTCGGGTCCTGTGCCTTTGAAAAGTGCGAGACTTCGACGCCGCACCCGAAGAAGTGGACATTGGGGTGCTGCTTCTGCTTCTTGAGGAACAGCTCGTACCCGCCTGTGAAGACGATGTCCGAATGCTCCATGAGCCGCCGCTCGTTGTCGATCAGGTGGCGGGGGCGCCGGTGAACTGCGAGAGCTCATCCATCGAGTCGTAAACAATGCCGCGGTTCTCGAAGTGGCCGAGCGACCAGGCCGAGTCCATCGGGCTGTAATACCAGAGGACGGGCCGATCGAACGCCCCATTCTCGTTCATCACCTCCAGCGCCTCTTTGGCCCAGGCGAGCAGGAGCTGGTGGAGGTCTTTGCGGTTGTGCCACGAGCCGGCGCAGTGCGGGCAGGCGACCGTCACGTTTGGCATCACGTTGTGGAACTGAAGCTCCGGCTCGGACCCTTCGGGCTTGTCGAAGAAAGGCTCCTCAATGAACAGGATCGGGTGCTTCTTGGCGAAGCGCGAGAGGAACTGCTGCGGGCGCTGCCAGACAAAGCCCCAGCGCAGGTGGCTGAAGACGACGATGCCGTAACGGTCTGTCGAGCGGAGCGCGTCGGAGGCGGCCGCCCCGGGCGTCATCGTCGAAAGGCGCCCTGCCCGGCGGTGGCTTCACCCGCCAGGCCGGGGGCCGGGTCGGCGACGCGCGCCGCCGCGGTGACATCGTCGATCGTGTGGTGCCCGTTCCCGTTGCCGTTCTGCTTCCCAGCGGGCGACTCCGTCGTGGCGGGCACGGCGGCGCGGCCGGCTCGGGCGGCGGCGAGGGTCGCGCTGGCGTGAGCGGCCGCCTCGGCGGTGTCGTCCTCATCCCAGACGTCCGACATCGCCAGCGGCTCCTGGTGCGAGTCGATCCGAGCCGGGTGGACGATGTGGGTCAGCTTGCCAACGCGGTCCTCGCCGGCGGCCGCCGCCTGCTTGAACTGCTCGATGAGCGGCGTGGGCTTGCGAGCGAGCGTGCCGTCGGTCGTGCGATTGAGCGAGAAGAGCCCCACCTGATGGATCTTGCCGATCCGGTGGGTCATCGCCCCGTCCCAGTCCATCTGGTCGAGCATCGGCCACCAGATCAGGCCGAGCATGGGGATGCCTTCTTCGCGAAGGCGGCGAATCTGGTCAATCGTGTTGTCGAGCCAGATCTCGCGATTGATCGGCTGCCCGTCCACGCTCGTTTCCGTGAGCATCATCGGGAGGCCGTAGCGGTTGTAGTAGGCGCTGGCGACGACGTAGAGGCCGGCCGGGTTGTCCGCGCGGCGCTGCCGAACCTGCCCTTGCTGCTGGTCCAGTTGCCAGTCGCTGTGCGGGTAGTAGTCCAGGCCCAGCAAGTCGGGCGACTGGGGGTTGGCGCGGAACCAGTCCAGGTCGAGGTCGCTCATCCCGTAGGCGTGCAGCCACGCGTAAAGCGGGTGATCCTTATCGACGCGGCCGGTGAGCAGGTCCATCACCACGAACCGGCGCAGGTTGCGGCGGTTGACCTCTTTCTGCAGGGCAGGGACGCGCGTCTTATAGTTTTCGGACGCGTCGCAAAGCAGCACGGTTGACTCGGGCTGCACCCGACGGATGGCGCGAATGCCGCGCGACACCGCCTGGACGATTCGCGTCAGGACCGGCATGTACCCGCGCCACTTTCGCGAGTGGGGGGGCCAGAAGCCGAAGTCCCCGGAGAAGAGCGCGCTGACCAGCGGCTCATTAAACGGGCACCACACCTTGATGCTGGTCCGATAGCGGCCGACGAGCGCCTCGGCGAAGCGCTCGAGCGACTCGGGGAACTCCGGGTCGCCGACGGCCTGCTTCAGCCACGTGGGCGTGCCGAAATGCATGACGTCCAGCATCAGGTGGATGCCCAGCTTTTCGCATTCGGCGATCCGCTCGTCGGAGAAGGACCAGTCGAACCGCCCGCGCGACGGCTCAAGGACGTGCCAGGGGAACGCATAGCGCAGGTGGGTGATCCCCGCTTCTTCTTTTGCGCGGCGCAGGTCTTCGCGCCAGAACCGATCGTGCTGCGTCCAGTTGAACTGATCAACGCCAAGGTGCGGCAGAAATGAGCACTCCATCCCCGCGCCCCAGATGAACTGTTGAATCGGCAACGATTCAACGCCGCTCTGTGACGCAACGGACGGGGCCCGCGGATCGGTCGGTTCGGCAACAGCGTTTTGGGGGACCATGCGCGTACACTCATCCTTTTCAAGCAAAGCAACGCTTGAAGAATCGGCCACGAATCGATCAGAGCCTTCGGCGACCGCCCTGGTGGGGTTCTACGACGGATATCCTGCGGATACTCTACACCACGAAACCGTCACCGCCGAAAACGAGGCGATCCATTGACACCCGGCGACCAGACATTTACTAGAGCGTCCGATAACACTCTGGCAAACTATAGAAAGCGACAAGCAGAGCCTGGCCTACGATGGATGCGATTATACTTCAATCGCCGCGGGCCAGCCCGGGACGATGCCGGCGACGTCCGTCCCCCGACCGGGCAGACACATCCTGCCCGCCGCAGTTAGGTGGGCGGGCCCATCTCCAGCCACTGGCACGGCGGCCTTACGTGAACGGCACTGTGCCCGCGGCATTGTGTGCCCGCGGCATTCGACGGCATCGTGCGCCCGCCGCGCAGCGCACGACAACTCAATGAAGGGCGTCACCGGCCCTTGATCGATCGACTTGCGCGACTTCAGTTGTCTGAACGAAGCCTCAACCGCCGGGACCGCACTGTCGCAATCCGCGAAGGCGTCGCACGGGCGCAGGCTATCCAGGCGGCCGCGGAATGGCTGGAGCCACCTTGGCCTTAACTACCACGCTCCACCGCTTTCGTGGACGGCCGGGTGGCGACGCGTCGAAAAGAGTGGTCACGACAGGCCGGCCGCCGCCCCACGGCGATGAGCGCCAGTTTCCTACCGAGTACAGAACTGTTTCAGGCGGCTATCGATGTAACGGGTCCAGACCGGAGGGGGAGGAACGGGTACGGAGCGATCCGACGCCTTGTTCCAACCGCCCGGCTCACAGCGCCTCTGCCGTCACCTTCGGCAGCTTGACTGCCTCGGAGCCGGCCGTAGAAGTACGCTCCATATACACCTCGCCTTGCGTAAGCTTCTTGCGTCCACCTTTGACCCGACTGAACGGAAATTCTCAAAGCAAACCGGGTGCCTGAACCGAGGCGGGCTGAACGGGCGGTGGAACAGCATCGACCTGACCCCCGCATTTCACCTGTCTTCCCGTCAGAAGTCAAGGGAATTGCGCAAATAACCGACATCCACGGGTCTTTGGGAAGCCAGTGCCGACTTATCGGACCGCGACGATTCTGGACAGTTTGACGCCGTTTGGCAGACAGGTTGCGGCGACCCGCGCAATGGATCGCCCTTTGTTGCTATGGAGGGGCCGCGGCGAACGCGCGTCCCGAGGGGACTGGTCAAACATTGCGAAGAGTTCGCCGCAACGGGGGGGCTATCGCTCCATCGTGACCGAGGCGGCCGGCGCCGTGGTGGGGCGTTTCGGGTCCTGGCGCTCCTGGACCAGCGTGTCCGTGGCCTCAATCTCGACCCGGCGGTTCAAGGCCTGCGCGTCGGGGGTATAGGTGCGCTGGACGATCGGCTCAAACGTCGAGCAACCTTGCACGCGAACGATGTCGGGCGACAACCCTTGGCTCGTCAGGTAGTCGGCCACCGCCTGAGCCCGCCGGAGCGACAGGCCCATCTTCTGCTGCGGCGTCGCTGCGTCGCCGAAATCATCCAGCGCCGTATGCCCCTTGATTTGGACGATGTTCCGGTGACCTCCGATGATGTGCCTGATCTGGTCGAGCACGCGCGTCGTCTCGACCGACAGCGCCGCGTCCCCCTTGGCAAACGCCAGGCGGCCGCCGACGGAAACATGCGTTCCCGGGCGGACGTTCATGACCAACGGGTCCGTCCCTTCGCTCCCCTGCTTAGGCTCGGTCGTCTCGCCCCCCTTGCCAGGCCCCTTAATCGGAGGCTTGACGAGTTCGAGCTTTTTCATCAGCGCTTCGATGTCAACCGGGTCTTTGCTCTCCGGGTCCGGCATGCGGCCGAACGCTTCCCGAATCTTACTGACGACCAAAAGCCAATGATCGTCCACCGCCTTGTCATCAGTGCTCTTGCTCGGCGAGGGCTTGAGCACCCATAGGATGACGAAGAACCCCATCATGAGCATGACGAGATCGGCGAAGGTGAAGATCCACTCCGGGCATTCCTCACATTCAACCTTCTTGCACTTGCAGGCCGCTTTCGCCATAGGGTCAAGGGGTTATGAGCCTCCGCACGGCTCGATTCACACGGCAATCGACAGTCGGCAAGGGGATCTTGAGGGCGCTCATGCGGCCTTGGGCATGGCCGCCTGCTGCTTGGGCGAGAGGAAGCTCAGAAGCTGCATTTCCACCACGCGCGGGTTGTTCCCCGCCTGAATGCTGAGCACGCCCTGGAGGACGATTTCCTTCGCGAACGTCTCTTCCTGGCTGCGAAGGGAGAGCTTCTCGGAGATTGGCCCGGCGACGAGGTTCTGAAGCATGCAGCCGTAGAGCGTTCCGACGAGGGCGATGGCCAGGGCCTTACCAATCTGCGACGCGTCGCCCCCCAGGTTCCGGAACATGGCGACCTGGGCGATCAGCGTCGCCATCAGGCCGAAGCCGGGGCCGAACTTGGCGAGCGTCCCGAAGAAGTGCTTGCCATGTTTGTGGCGCTCCTGCATCGCCTCGATCTCGATCCGAAGGATTCGCTCGATGATCTCCGGGTCGGTGCCGTCGATCGTGAGCTGTAACCCCCGCCGCAGGAAGGCGTCCGGCGCTTCGCGGGCGACCGATTCCAGCGCCAGCACCCCGTCCCGCCGGGCGGTTTCGGCGTACTGCACCATCTCGGTGATGGTGTGCTCGATGTGCGCTTCTTTGTTGAACGCCCACTTCTTGATGTAACCGATCGCTCCGGTGACCGTGTGCAGCGGCATCGAAAGCATGGCGGCGCCGGTCGCGCCGCCGAAGACGAGCAGCAGCTCGTTCGGCTTGAAGTAAGACTCCAGGTGGCCCTCGGAGGCATGGAACATCGAAAAGATGACCGCGCCCCAGGCGAGAATGAAACCGATCAGCGTGGCAAGGTCCATAGGCTGTTCGCGTTGGGAGAACCGTCCGGTCGGTGCGTAAGCCGATCCGCAACGCCTGCGGCGGCGACTTGGCGGCGGGACCGGGCGGTCAAGCTTCGCCACCGATCATTTCGGCCCGATCGCGGCGCGGCGATGAAAAGATTATCGGAACCAGCCGCGCCGCCCCGGGGCGCCAAGGCGGCCGCTTGAGATGAAGCGAGGACAGGCACTTGCGAACCGCTGTTATCGGACCCGGCGGAACGCGCGTCGTTCCGAGTCACTGCTCTCCGAATCGGGCGCCGCCGCGGGACGATGGGCTTTCGCTCGCTCGCCCGAGCCGTTACTAATCTGGGATGTCCTCTGGGATGCCGCAGATCTCCGCCGTAAGCGAGTCGTCGCCGCGTGGCGCTCCAGCCGGGCCGCCTGGCGCGCGCTCCGGGCCGCGGCGTCTGGCGTTCGGCCCCTCTGTGGATCGCCATCCTCTTCTTCGCCGCCGTCGCCCCGACGCTGCCGTGGCTGGAATTTTCGAGCGGCAGCGAGCAACTCAACGTCGCGACCGTGCTCGAAATGCGCAACGGCGGCCCCTGGTTCATCCCCAACCTCAACGGCGGGCCGCGCATCACCAAGCCCCCGCTAACCGCGTGGATCTCGGCCGCCACGGTGAGTCAGGCGACCGTCGATCGCCTGGCGAGCGACGACCTGGCCACCCGCGAGCGAAGCTACCGATCGCTGGCGTGGCAAATCCGGCTGGTGGCGCTTCTTACGTCCTGCCTGACGCTCTGGGCGACCTACGACCTCGCCGCGACGCTGGGCGGCGCACGGATGGGAGGATTGACGGCGCTCGTCGCTGGAAGCAGCCTGCTCTGGCTGCGGTTCGGCCGCTCCTCGACGACTGACGTGCAGCTTGCGCTCTGGGTGACGGCCGCCAACGCGCTGCTCGCCCGTGCCGTCCTGCGCGGCCAGTGGCGATACGCTCCGATCGGGGCCGGTCTGGCGCTGGGGCTGGCGCTGATGAGCAAGGGGCCGGTGGCGCTGCTCCAGTCGGTCGTCCCGGTGGCCGCCTTCGCCGGGTGGATGGCGTGGAGGCGGCCGGCGACCCCGGAGGCCGGGATCGATCGACTGCCGCGCATCCCCTCCCACGGCCGCCTGGCGCTTCTTGCCGGGGCCTGCCTGATGCTCGCCGTCGCACTTCCCTGGCCACTCTACGTCCTGCACAGCAATCCGGGGATCATCCAGAACTGGAAGCGTGAGATCACCCGGGAAGGGGCCACCGACCACCCCTTCGCGCCCGTCTGGTCGTATCTGAGCCTGCTTCCCAACCTGTTGCCGTGGCTCGCGATGTTCATCGCCGGCGCCGTGCGGGCATGGCAGGAGCGAAGAGCGCTCTCTCGTGGCCGCCTGCTTGGGCTGATGCTCCTGATCATTCCGATGGCGATCATGAGCCTCGTTCGGGACAAGAACGAGCGATACCTGTTGCCGATGCTCGCCCCGGCCGCCTTCCTGGCCGCAGAGGCGGCCGCCGCCACGCTCGACGCGGTTCGATCGCATCGGGTATCGCCGGCCAGCCGCCTCCTGCTCAACATTCATTGGTCGCTGGTCGGCGCGATCCCGGCGGGCATCGCGATCTTCGGCGTGTCACGAACGCTCCTGGCAAAGGGGGAGTTTCTGCTTCGCCCCGACGGACGCGTGTGGTATTCATCCGGCTTAGCGATCGGGGCGACCGCTCTCGGCGGCCTGATCCTCGTCGGCGGGATCGCCATGCAGCGTCGCCACGCGTGGGGGTTCATCGCCGCGGCCGTCGTCTCTATTCTATTCGGCAATGCGCTGTTCATGTGGGGTTACAGCAAAGGGGCGACCGGCGTCGCCGAGATGAAGCCGATCGCTTATCTGATCCGCGCTGCGCATCCCGACGCCGAGCCGTACTACTATGACCCACGCAAGGCGCCCAAGCCGATGCTCCAGGACCTGAGCATCTATCTGGATCGGGTGACGTATGTAGTCCGCAAGCTCGGCGAAGTGCCCGCCCAGGGAGGGCGGCCGCAGGTGATCGTCATGCTTCGCCGAAAGGAGGAGAACCCTCCGCAGATCCCGGGATGGCGCGTGCTTGGCCACCTCCCGACCAAGAACCGGGAGTGGTTCGCGTTCGACCGAGCCCCGCTGCCGGCGGCCGCTTCCCCGCTGGCCGCACCGTCGTCAACCGTCCCCTCGTCCCCTGAGCCGCCGCCGGCGAAAGCGTTGAGGTAAACCCCCCGTGAGCCAGACATTTGTCCATGAGATCGAGGTCCCGCCGTCGGCGATCGACGCGAACGGGCACGCGAACAACGTCGAGTTCGTCCGCTGGATGCAAGAGGCGGCCGTCGCCCACTCCGACGCCGTCGGCTGCACCGCCGCCACCTCGGCCGCTAACGCGATGTGGGTCGTCCGCTCGCACCGGATCGACTACAAACGCCCCGCCTTCGCCGGCGACCGCATTCGTGTGACCACCTGGGTCGAAGACTTCCGACGCGTTCTCTCGCTTCGAAAGTATAAATTCAGCCGATCCGGCGAATCGGGCAAGCCCCTCGCGGAAGGAGAAACGGAATGGGCGCTGGTGGACCGCACCACCGGCCGCCCGCGAAGCATCCCAGGGCTGATCGCGGGGTTGTTTTCACCGGCGCTCTTCAACCCCTTCCGTGACCGCGCAGGCGGGGAGCTCGAAGGGCCGGCGGACTCGTGACAAGGGCGGCTCAAGGTACTGGGCCAACTGATGGTGCCTTGGTCCTCAAGGCCGCCGAACGGCACGAGGTCGATCGTCAAGCCGCTCGCCACGTGCACAAATTCATGCTCATAACGACCTGGGATGAACGGTCCGTCTGGCGCTAATAGTAAGCTTCGGAGCCTGTTGAAGCTGGCCCAGTCTGTGACGCTCACACCGAAATCCCAGTCCGTAGTCGTCCGATGCGACGGGATACCGTTCGGCAAATTGAACGCGAGTAAGCGGGCGTTGGCCCCCACGGCGACGGCCCGGACGTTGAGCGACGCCGCCGCGCGCAGCAAGCTGCGGAAGCCGTCGATCTGGGATTCCTCCAGTAGTTGCGTCATTGGGGAAAGCGGGGAGCGACGTGCTTGTCCAAGAGGATCCACGCCGTCTCTCGAAGTCGATCATCTGGCACCCCGTTGAGCATTTCGGCGTGAACGAGCAACGGGCTCGCAAGAAAGTCAACCTCTTGTTCATCCCATCGCCATGCGGAGGTTGAGGCGCTGTTCAATCAGCGTCGATCGTCCGGGCGGTCGTACCAACACGCGACGTACTCGTCGATCTTGTCCTTCGTAATCACCGTCACCTGCGACAGCGTCCCCGGGGCGGCGGCGTTCCAGGCCCTCACGTCGTGCTGGTTCAGGAAGACCCACGTCCCGAGCGGCACCGACTTGGGCCGAACTCCTCGGGGAGGTAGCCGTGCGCGTCGGCCTTGGCGTACCAGAAGATCTCGGGCTCGTAGCGGAGGGCGGCGCCGACATCGATCCGCGTGCCCGGGCCGATCAGGGACCGGAGCTTTCGCGCCGCTTCGACGCCTGACTTGGAAGCGCGGGATTCGTTCTTCTGAATGCCCAGGGGAACGGAGAGGAGGAGGATCATCGCCACCAGGCCCCACGCGGCCGCCCAAGCGCCGCGAGCGACGGCGGGGTTGCGGGCACGCCAGAGCTGCGTCGCCGCCCAGCCTCCGATGGCGGCCGACGTGATCGTGCAGGCGACGGTCGAGACGGCCGCCCCGGGGACCTTGATCGTCGCGATCGTCACCGCCAGCGTCGCGCCGAAGAACAGCACGACGCACCCGATCGCCACCTGGCGCAGCCGCGTCGCATTGGGGAACGGCGCGTGCCGCATCGATTCGGCCACGGCGCCCGCCAATGGGCAGAGCAGGGGAAGCGTGACGTACCCGTAGCGCGGGTTGTTCATCCCGGACAAAAGGCAGATCAGCCAGGAGAAGAGAACCGCCCACCCCAGGGCCAGGACGAGCGGGCGATTCGGATGCCGCGCGTCCCCCTCGACGCCTCGGGCCCCGCCAGCGGCAGCGCCAGCGATACAGGCAGCGCGAATAGGAACAGCGTCGCCGGCATGAGCAGGGCGTGCAGCGCGCGGTCGAGCTTTGTCGGGGCGAGGTTGTAAGCGCCTTCCTGGATCCCCGAGAAATCCGGTGTTCGATGCTGGGCGCGGAGCGTGAGCCAGACCGCCAGCGCGTAGATGACGAACGCCGCCACGCCGATCAGCCCCATGAGCCACGGTGCGCTTGACCGATTCCGGCGGGCGGGGGGCGAGAGACGATCGCCAACCCGAATAAGCCGGTGGCCCAGCGGGCCCAGGCAGACGCCGACGACGATCGGCAGGCCGGCGTGGAGCTTGGTCATGAACATCGCCGCGAACGCGAGGCCGCCCCCCAGCGCCCACGCCCATTCGCGCCGCGGCGCCCCACCAGACCTCCAGCACGCAGGCGGCCGCCAGAACGGAGAACAGGCAGTTGGTCCCATCAATGTCCGCGCCGACCTGCTGCCCCCAGAGCGCGATGAGCGATGTCGCCGCGAAGCCGCTCACTAATCCCGCGAGTTGCCCGAACCATCTGGCGCCAAAGGCATACATTGAGGCGTTCAGCAGGCCTCCCATGATCGCCGACGGGAGCCGCCAGATGAACTCGTCGGGCCGGCCGTAGAGATGCTCGAACGCGGCGATCAACCAATACTGCATCGGCGGCTTGGTCATGTAGAGGCGGCCGTAGAGCGTGGGGACCAGGTACTGCCCGCTGGTCACCATCTGGTGGCCGGTCAGCGCGCGGTGCCCCTCGGTCCCCGACAGCGGCACGCCGATCATCCACGGCAGATCGAGCAGCAGCGTGAAGAGGAAGATCAGGACGAACCACTTCACCGAGATGCGGTGCGAAACGGGCTGGCCCGGCGGCCGCGGGGCGATCAGGGGTTCTGGCGGAGCGGTGCTCATTCGCGGGAGTCGCCTTTCATAAGGGCGGCTTTGACGGCTCTGACCAAGAGAGCTTGGTCAGGGCATATCAGGGCTTGATGACCGGGATCGGGTCCGGGACTTTGTCGATCACCTTCAGGTCAACCAGGGCGCTGCGCGACCTCGGCCATGTGCTCGTTCAGGTAGGGGATCATGACGGGGTTTTTGTCGGGGTCGTGCCCGTAATGGAGCAACTCGGCGTAGGCTTCGGAGCCTGGTTTGCCCTGGACGAGCGTTCGGTAGTAGGCGACGACGCCGCCGGTGCGCTGGGCGCCCGTCTGGCAGTGGACGAGCACCGGGATGTTGTGCCGCTCGGAGTTGACGACCGCGGCGACCGCCTGCACGTAGTTCTCGACCTTGCCGGTGCCGTTGCCGTCAAGGTTGAGGTTGAGCCGGGTGATGCCCAGTTCGGCGGCGGCCGCGGCCTCGGCCTGGACGTCGGGCCGATTGGCCTTGTCGCCGGACATGAAGATCACGGTGCCGATGTGATTCTCCTGAAGCGTCCCCTTGATGATGTGGCGCGAGATCTGCCCCGCGCGATAAAACTTCCCCGGCTCGACCACGCCCCAGTTTCGAGGGTAGAAGCGGTCCCGCAGGGCCTGAATCCAGAGCGCGTACCCGGCGATGAGCACGGCAATGACGATCATCGCGCCCCACACCACGCGTCGCGCCGCGCGCGCCAGGCGGTTTCGGCATCTCTTGCGATTGCGACATCATCAAATCTCGTAAAGGGGTCAGAAGGTATTTCATGGAAATACCTTCTGACCCTTTTAATCCGGTTGCGTCGCCGGAGGGGTGACCCGGCGCGAGAGCCTCACGAAGAGGGTTCGGTCCCCCTCGGTTTCGGACTTGCGGAGATGCTCGAGCTGGCCCAGTTTCGTCAGGGTGGCGATCTTTTCCAGCGCCGCCGTCGCCGATACAGGGGCCAGGGCGTAGATCTCCGCCGATTGCTTGAAAGCCTGCTGTTCGAAATCCCGCTCGCGGTCGATGCGCTTCATCGGGAACCGCAGGTAATACGCGATGTGCGGCTCGCCCAGGCCCATCAGGTAGACCGTTTCGCCCGCGGGGACGGCCGCGTTCACCTGCCGCGCCAGGTCGGCGGATACGCGATAGTCATCGTACCTGGGGATAATGAAAAGCTGCACGCCTGTCGCGACGACCCACGCCGTTGCAAACGCGGGGATCCAGGCCCGCGTGCTCCAGCGAGATCGCAGCACGGCGACCGTGGCCGCGGCGCCAAGGCCGGCGGCGGCGATCAATGCCGCCGTCGCGCCAGCCGCTACCTTGACCTTCAAACCGACTATCGTCGCCGCGATCACCGTTCCGGTCACAATCGCGACGAGCCCCATCGTGGGGCCGGTTGCCTGCGTCGATCGGCGCTGGCGTGCGGCGTCGCGGAGCCAGCCGACCATCGCCACCGCCGCCGGGAACGTCATCGGGGGCAGCATGGGGATCAGGTAATGCGGGTGCTTCCAGGCGCTGCAGGAGAGAATCAGGAAGCCAGGCGCGAACCAGCAGACGATGAACTGCCCGATCGGCCGCCCCAACCAGCCGCGACGCCACCCCGCGATGACGCCAAACGCGACGAACGGTAGCCAGGGGAGCAGTAGGATCGGCGCCCAGATCGCGTAATAGTAGAACGGTTGCCGCTGCGCCATCTCCCCGCTGAAGCGGCCGAACACCTCGGTGCGCCACACCTGCACGATGCCAGGGTCCCGCCACCAGGCCGCCAGCGGCCATCCAACCAGCATCACGATCAGGATGACGAGCCCCGCCGGGTCCAGCAGAAAACGCACGGCCTCCCGGCGCCGCTGAAGGATAACCCATGCGATGCACGCCGGCCAGATGAAGGCCGGCCCGACCCCTTTGACGAGGAACGACAGCCCCGTCGCCGCGTGAAAGAGACCGGGCAGCCAAGGCGCTCGCGCAACACCGCCCGGGCCCTCTACGTTCCCCACCGCGAAAGCCCACATCGCCAGACAGACCGATGCCGCCAGCAGCATGTCCGCCTCGGCCAGCCGCGCCTGGAGGAGGATGTAATAAAACGTCGCCTGCATCAGCCCCGCCGTCAGCGCCGCCCGCCGGCCGAACCAGCGCGCCGCGAGGCTCGCGATCAGCAGCGCGGTCGCTATGCCCGCCACCGCCGAAGGGAGCCGCACGACCGCTTCGTCCGTGCTCTGAAAGAGCGCCATCGACGCGGCGATCGCCCATCCCGTCGTCGGCGGCTTCACCCGGCGCGGCACGCCGGCGAACTGCGGAACGACCCAGTTCCCGCCCGCCAGCATCTCCCGCGCCGGCTCGGCCGCCAGGACCTCGTGGCGCGTCAGTACGCGGCGGCCGCTCAAACCGGTCAGGAGGAGCGAACCGGCGAACAGCAGGACAAACACCATCGCACGGCGCGCCCGCGCCAATGGCGGCCGGCGTCCGTCGGCGCAGCCGCGGCGGCGATGGGAAGTACATCGGCGCTGGCGGGTATCGCGTGAAGCGGAGCGGCCGCTCCGGGCGGGGGGCTGGAGCTCACGGTAGGAACTCCAGGTCGGCCCAGAAGAACTCGTGATCGGACGCGCCGGCCTCCGTGCGGCCGACATTCACCGTCCGGAGCCCGCGCGTCAGGATCCAATCGACGCGACCCGCATTGGCGCCCAATCGTTCATCGATCGGGTCATGCACTCCCGGGCTCGCCAGCAGCGCGCTGATCTCCTTATTCTTCGCCCCGTCGTTCAGGTCGCCTAGCAGGATCGCCGGCTCCTGCAGCGAAAGGAACATTGTCGCCACCAGCCGAAGCTGCGCGTCTCGATCTGAAGCGCGATCGATGTGCGTCACCAGGACGCTCACCGGCCGCGCGCGCCGCCGGCCGCGCTGGGCACCGCCACGCGCGCGAAAAGGAAATTGCGGTAGGCCGACGCATCGGCGCTGCGCGGCATCGGCAACCGCGCCCAGTACGTGAGAGGAAGGCGGCTGACGATCCCGTTGCCGAAGGAGTCGTGCCAGAACCGCCGCTCCGCCGGCGCGAAGAGCCAGCCCATGTCCAGGATTACGCCCAGTTCCGCCGCCTCATCATGCGAGCCCGACAGCAGGCGGCCGCGGACTTCCGCCAGTCCGCACAGGTCCACGCCGCGAATCGCTTCGGCCGTCCGATGGATGTCGGGTTGATCGTCCGCGCCGCGCCGCCATGGATATTGAAGACCCCGACCCGCAGCCCCGGTAGCCCGGCCGGACGTGTGGTCAGCCCGGTCGGACGCGTGGTCAGCCCGGTCGGGCGTGTGGTCAGCTCAGGGTTGGCATCTCCTCTTGGCGGCCACCCCGAGAGCCCTTCGCCCGTGGCCGGCCCGGTCGAAACGCGCCGAAAGCCGCTCAAGAGCGTCAGCACGCCGACGACGACCAGCAGCCCGATGAACCATGCGGCGACCCTCCGACCGGCGGATGGCTTCGCGCGGGGGCCAGGTGCCGTCGCAGTCAGGGAGGGGCCAGCCGGAATGGTGGGTGCGGGAGCGATCGATTCCATGAATATGCCCGCGGGCGTCTGCCGCCTTGGCGCCGTGTCGTCGAAATCCGTTTCGCGACACCGTGCCCGGAGAGGCGGTCGCCGAATTGTGCGGGCCGATCGGCCGATATGCAAACGCCCGTAAGGGCGAGATCAGGCCGCCGGCCCGAGGCGGCCTCCTTGACGGACGGCAACGGGCGGCGACGAACATTGCGGAAGCCCGGCCACCGGAGTTCAATGAGCACGATGACGTCCGACCCCACTCCCTTGCCGCCCGCCCCCGCACCTGCGTCGCAGCCCGTGGTCGCCCTGGTTCGCGACCTGATGTTCTCCTCCCGCATCACCGCGACGGGCAAGGCGGCCGGCGTCGCCATCAAGGTCGTCCGCGACCCGGCGCGGCTCGGGATCGAGCCCGCCGCTCGGCTCATTGTTGACCTTAACCTGCCTGGCGCGATCGACGCCGTCGCCCAGTGGCTTGCCTCGCCGATCAGCGGCGGGGCGGTGGTCGTCGGGTTTGTCGCCCATACCGACGCGCCGACGAGCGCGGCCGCCCGCGCGGCCGGGATCACGCACGTCATGGCCCGCAGCCGCTTTGTGGAAGTGCTTCCGCGGATTGTCGCCGGACAAACTTGGTGACGGCCTCGCCATTTATCGCACCGACAGAAGAATTCGCTATCGACCCAGCCTTCGGTTGCTGCGAAAATCCGTCGGCACCGGACGGACAGGCCGTCGGGCAAGGCCCTATCCCGCGGAGCCGACCTCATGAGCACTTCGATCGAACGCCGCCCTGTCGCCGATATCCTTGGCGACGAAGCCAACGATCTTCTGAACTATAAGGCGAAGGGAGTTGCCCGGGAGCACCTGCATCTCCCCGGCCCCGACTTCGTCGATCGGATCCTGGTCCCCAGCGACCGCTCGCCGACCGTCCTGCGGAATTTCCAGCAGATCATCGGGCACGGCCGCCTGGCGGGGACCGGGTACGTCTCGATCCTTCCGGTGGATCAGGGGATCGAACATTCCGCCGGCGCCAGCTTCGCGCCCAACCCGATCTACTTCGACCCGGAGAACATCGTCAAGCTCGCGATGGAAGGCGGATGCAACGCGGTGGCGTCAACGCTGGGCGTACTGGGCTCGGTCTGCCGCCGGTATGCCCACCACATCCCGTTCATCTGCAAGATCAACCACAACGAGATCCTCAGTTACCCGAACAAGTACGACCAGATCCTCTTCGCCGATGTCGAGCAGGCGTACGACATGGGGGCGGTGGCGGTCGGAGCGACGATCTACTTCGGGTCGCCCGAGTCGGATCGGCAGATCCAGGAGATCACCGAGGCCTTCCATCACGCCCACGAGCTGGGCCTGGTGACGATCCTCTGGTGCTACCTGCGCAACAACGCGTTCAAGACCAAAGAGGCCGACTACCACGTCGCCGCCGACCTGACCGGCCAGGCGAACCACCTCGGCGTCACGATCCAGGCCGACATCATCAAGCAGAAGCTCCCCGAGACCAACGGCGGCTACAACGCGTTGAAGTTCGGCAAGACCGACCCGCGCGTCTACAGCGAGCTCACGCCGGGCAATCACCCGATCGAACTCACCCGCTATCAGGTTCTGAACTGCTTCAGCGGCCGCTCACCGCTCATCAACAGCGGCGGGGCGAGCAGTGGGGAAGGGGATCTGAAGGAAGCCGTCCGCACCGCCGTGATCAACAAGCGCGCCGGCGGCATGGGCCTCATCTCCGGCCGCAAGGCCTTCCAGCGGCCGATGAACGAGGGCGTCGCGTTGCTGAACGCGGTGCAGGATGTTTATTTGGATGCGTCCGTGACGATCGCGTGACGGGTGTCCAAGCGGAAAATCCGAAGCACGAAGTTCGAAAGAACAATCAAAGGGGAACAATTGGAAAGCGGAAAGAAGCCTCTGCTCTATTTCTGCTTTCCGCTTTGTTCTTTCCTTAGTTCCTTCGGATTTCGTGATTTGATTTTCCCCTTTCCAAGGCCTACCCGGGGCTGATCTCGCGCAGGTATTGGAACGAGTAGATCCCGCTCCCATGGTTATCCGACCAATCGATGCGCAGCGCATAGTTGCCGACCAGTTCCGCGCCGGTCGCGGTCAGCGGGCTGGAAAAATTGCCCGGCAGGATGGTCAGCAGCGGCTTCTTTTTCTCGACGTGGCCGATCTTGTGCGGGTCCTGCCCCTCGCGGACCATTTTGCACTGGGCACAGGGGCACATGGTGCGGAGAAGGCCCAGCGAGTACATGCTGGTTCGTCCGTCCTGCCAATCGATTTCGAGCTTTTCGTCCCGCTTGAGGTCGAGCCGGACAGGGGTGGTTTGAGGCGTCACGACAGGAGTATACGCGCCGTCCGCCAGAGCGGCGCCGAACGCATCAGGCCTTGCGGCGGAAGATGCCGGTCAGAACCGAGAGGAAGCCCCTCACACGCGACGGGGGCGGAGGGTTGGTGTAGAGCTCGAGCATCGCCAGACGATCAACCCCTTTTCGCCGCTTGCTCCGGTGAAACCCTTCATCGGCCCGATGCGGGCGCCGCGACATGTTGCTCTGCCGGCCAAATGTCATACTTCCACTCCGCAGATGAACCAACGGCCGATTGTAGGCTCATCCGGCGCTGATCGCGCGTTTACACCGCCTGCGCGACAGGGCTCGGGCGTTCGTAGGGCACGCACCGCGCACCGCTGCGTCGCCCGACCCGGCGGCGAGGGCGTGGGCAACCCCCTGTTGTCCCCCGTCGGCGGCACGCAATGCGTGCCCTACGAAGACCCCGACCGTTCGAAATCATTCCTTCAGCTTCGCATCGAGCCGTTCACCGACGAGCTTTGCGTTCAGCCCTTTTTGCTTTTTCATGACCGCGCCGATCAGAGCGCCGCGGGCGGCGGCTTTGCCGGCCCGGTAATCCTGGAGGGATTTGGAGTTTTCGGCGATCAGCGCATCGACGGCCGCGTCGATCGCGCCGGTGTCACTCACCTGGGTGAGCCCCAGATCGGCGGCCGCCTGGGCGGCGGGGCGGTCGGCGCTCATGATCGCCGCAAGGACCTGCTTCGCCGCCTCCTTCGACGCGGCAAGCTTCCCGCCCTCCACCAGCACGATCACTTCAGCGACACGCGTCGCCTGAAGCCCCAGCTTCGCCGGATGGGCACCGCGTTCGTTACCCAGCTCACGCAACGCCTCCATGAGCTTACCGGCCGCGATGGCGGGGGCGCCGGCGGCGACGATCTGGTCGAAGTAGTCACCGCTCTCCCGGTCGGCCGCCAGGACGGACGCCGCCTTCTGCGCCTTCTCATCCCCGCCGAGCAAGGTCGCATATCGCTTCAACCGGGCGGCCGGCATTTCGCCGACGCGGGCTTTCAGTTCCATGAGCCATTCGTCGCTCACTTCGACCGGCATCAAATCCGGGTCCGGGAAATAGCGATAGTCATTCGCCTCTTCCTTTGTCCGCTGGAGGAAGGTCGCTTCTGTCCGCTCGTCCCAGCCATAGGTGCTCTTGCGGCCGAGGCTGCCGGTCTGTTCCCACTCCCGGACCTGGCGACGGATCTCGTAGGCGCTTGCCCGCTCAAGCACGTCGAAGGAGTTCAGGTTCTTGATCTCCGTGATCGCGGTCTTGTGAACGAGCCCGTCCTGATCGGTGATATGCACGTTGATGTTCGGCTCGAACCGCATGTGCCCCATCTGCATCTGGCCTTCACTCACGCCCAGGTGCTGGACGATCTTCTGTAGCTCGCGGCCGAACTGGGCCACCTGGGCGGGGGAGTCGAAATCCGGCTCGGTGACGATCTCCAGCAGCGGCGTGCCGGCGCGGTTCAGGTCCACAATGCTTCCGTCGATCGCGTGGCCGCCGGGGGCTTCGTGGAGGAGCTTGCCAGCGTCTTCCTCCAGGTGAGCGCGGCGGATGCGGATCGGCCGCGGGCCCTGCGGCGTCGTCAGGTCGTAGAGCCCTTCGGAACAGAGGGGCAGGTCGTACTGGCTGATCTGGTAGTTCTTCGGCAGGTCGGGGTAGTAGTAGCTCTTTCTGTCCCACTTCGTGTGCCGGGCGATCTTGCACCCCAGCGCCAGCCCGACCTGGATCGAATACTCGACCGCTGTTCGGTTCATGACCGGCAGCACGCCCGGCAGCCCGAGAACGACGGCGTCCACCTGGGAATTCGGCTCGCCGCCGAACCCATTCGCGGCCCCGGTGAACATCTTGCTTTTTGTCGCGAGCTGGACGTGTATTTCCATCCCGATCAGCACCTTATAAGACGCGGCGGTGCGAGGCATCAAGGCGGGCGTCGATGGTGCGGATTGGGCTTGTGACACGTCGGCGGGCTCCAAAGGGGGCGACGGCACACGGGGGGTGCCTGCGACCGGGGCGCAGTAAGGCGACTCAACGGCCACCCGCTTGCGGGCCGGCATTATAGGGCGGAACGGCAGTGCGTCGAACTCCGATGCTAAGCTTCGGCCGCAAATAGAGCCACACCGCGAGCCGACGGCTCACAACGAGCCGGCCCCTTTAGGAAGCGGTTTCAGACCGCTCCCTCGCCAAACGGCTCGAAGAACGCGAAGTGCGATAGCCGTCCCCCACGAGCCGCGCCCGTTAGGAAGCGGGGCCCGCCGGGGGCGGGCGTAAACCGCCGGTCGATGGCTCAGTCGCCGACTACGGCGACTGCCCGCTTCCTCACGGGCGCGGCTCGTGAGACACGCGTCCTTAAGGTCCTTCGAACCCGGCCGAACTCCCCAAGCCAGGCCGACCCCGGGCCGATGCCTTGTAAGTGAGAAAGCGGCGTCACACCCATTCCACCATTGAGGGAGAGCCCGCCGACCGCGGCATCGCCGGCCGCGAGGAGCACCGTCGGCATCTCCGGCGGCCGATCGGCCTGGTGAGCATCATCCATCGCCTGATCGGCTCGGAACAGATCGGCCGCCTTGATGTGCTGGTCACCAATGTCTCCGAAGGCGGGATCGGCCTCCGCTGCCCGATCGGCCTGGTGAAGGGCGGGGTCTATAGCCTCCACATGGGGACCCACGCCGGAGCGAACGTCTCGTACATCCGCGTCGTCCGCTCGCGCCGCCGCGAGGACGGGACGTTCGACGTGGGGGCGAAGTACACGTCAGCGCCGCCGGAGCAACGCACCCGCAACGGCCCAACATAGGGCGTGGTTCACCCCGCCACCATTCCGATGGCATGGGTGAATCACGCCCGACCCGAAACCCCGGCCTTACGCCCCCTTCGCCGTTTCGGGTAAGCTTCCGACCCTAAGTTGTCGGAAAGCATCGATCGTTTTTCCAGCAGGGACAGAACATGACCAGCGAAGGACGGGCGGCCGGGCTTGGGCGAGACGAGATCGGGGCGGCGGTGGGGGCGGCGATGGCGGCGCAGCCGATCATCGACCTTCACACGCACCTTTATTCCCCGGGGTTTGGGACGCCGTTCGCGGGGTCGGCGGGCAAGGCCGATCCGCGCGGGCTGTTGCTCTGGGGCGTTGACGAACTGATCACCTACCACTACCTGATCGCCGAAGTCTTCCGCGTGGTCCCGGCGACCACCCTGCCGTATGAGCAGTACCTGGAAAATGAGCAAAAGCGAGCAGGCCGACCACATCTGGAAGCACCTGTTCGTCGAGCGGACGCCCCTCTCCGAAGCCTGCCGGGGCGTGCTGACGGCGCTGACGAAGCTTGGGCTGGACCCCGGTGACAAGAACCTCGGCCGCATGCGCGAGTGGTTCGAAGGGCAAAGCCCCAGCGGGTACATTGACAAGGTGATGGAGCTGTCGAACGTCGAATCCATCACCATGACCAACCCCGTCTTCGACGACAACGAACGCACCCGCTGGCTGCGCGACCCGAGCGCGCTGGCCGACCCGCGGTTCAAGGCGGTTCTGCGGATCGACCCGATGCTGCGGGACTACCCGGCGGCCGCCGTCAAGATGAGCGCCTGGGGTTACGCGGCCGGCTACCTGGTGAACGATAAGACGGTCGAAGAATCTCGCCGGTTCCTCAACGACTGGATCGATCGCCAGAAGGCGATCTACCTCGCGGTGAGCCTGCCGCCGGAGTTCCGCTACCCGGTCGAATCGACCGACGCCGTCGCCCGCGCCGGGCAGGCGATGCTGGACAAGGTGGTCCTGCCGGTCTGCGCCGAGCGAAAGCTCCCGTTTGCGATGATGATCGGCTCGCGGCTGCGGGTGAACCCGGCGCTGCACGACGCGGGCGACATGGTCGGCAAGGCCGACGTGGCCAGCGTGGTCAACCTCTGTCGCGAACACCCTAAGAACAAATTCCTCGTCACGATGCTCGCCCGCGAGAACCAGCACGAGCTGTGCGTCGCGGCCCGGAAGTTCGGGAACCTGATGATCTTCGGCTGCTGGTGGTTCCTCAACAACCCAAGCCTGATCGACGAAGTGACCCGGATGCGCCTCGAACTGCTCGGGCCCAGCTTTATCCCGCAGCATTCGGACGCGCGGGTGCTCGATCAGCTCCTTTACAAGTGGGACCACAGCCGCAAGGTGATCGGGGCCGCGCTGGTGGACAAATACCACGACCTGCACGACGCGGGGTGGCCGGTCGGCCGCGAGGACATCGCGCGCGATGTCCGCGGGTTCCTGCACGACAATTTCACAGAGTTCCGCGGTCGATAAATCGTCGGAAATGCACGGCGTGGTTCACCACGCCGCCGCAACGTCGTGGCGTGGCGAGCGACGACCCTGCCTTGCCCGAGCGCGGGGTGACGTGACGGCGGACGGCACACGGAGTGTGCCTGCTACCTGAGGAGCGTCCGGGTTGCGTCGGCGAGCAGGTACCAGCCGAGGCAGAACGTCACGAGGTACACGATCTTCGAGAAGAGCTGATCGTGCAGGCGGCGCGTCAGCCAGAACCCGAAGGCCGCGCCGGCGATGACCAGCGGCAGGCACTTCCCCGAAAGCGCCAGCGAATCGCTCGTGAACATCCGCGTCAGGAAGTAGGGGGGCAGCTTCACGGTGTTCAGCATGAAAAAGTAGATCGCGCACGTGCCGACGTAGAGTTGGCGATCGAGCTTTTGCGGCAGAAGGTAGAGCGCGATGATCGGCCCGGCCGCGTGGGCGAGCGTGCTGCTGGCGCCGGCGGCCGCCCCGACCAGCGCGTTGCGCCCGATCGACGGGGCGACATGCATCCCCTGCCCGCGCGAAACCCGCCACCAGTGCAGGCCGACCAGCACGACCGACTCAAACCCCACCTCCAGCTTGATCAGCGCCGCGACAACTTTCGGGTCGCCGGCGTGGCCGCGGTGGAACCACCACAAGACCGATGCCCCAATCGCCACGCCGAGCAGCGTCCCCGGCAACAGCCGCCGGACGATCGCAAGGCTGAAGAGGCGGCGATACTGCCAGACCGAGATGAGATCGCCGGCGATCAGCAGCGGCAGCAGGACGCCGAGCGCCGCGCTGGCTTTGAGCGCGGGGATGTGGTCGAACGCACTGATCGTCATGGGGACGATCATGAGGCCGACGCCGGAGCCAAACCCGCTCTTGGTCACGCCGATTAGGAAGATCGCGAGGAAGACGATGAGCCACCAGGGCGACATAGGCCGAACAGGATAGCGCCGGCCCGACCGGCCGCAACCGTGACGGGTGAGTCAAGTGATTCGCGTCGGCCGGCCGGTGAAACGACTCTTCTTCACAATTGAGCCAACTTGCGCGCGAAGCGGCCGAAGAGGGCGTTATGATGGGAGCGAACCAGAGCGGCCGTCGTTCTCTTGCCGCCCTCACCGGCTGCCGCCAGGGGATTCAGTCGAGGATCGCGCAAGCGATCGGAAGGGCCCGCGACTCAGGCAACCCGCTGACCAGGATAAGGGCAGGTAAGGGGAGGATTCCGACCCATTGCTTGCTTTTCCGCCGCGCGGGACGGACACGGTCGCCGAAGGCCTCAATGACTGAAGTGATGATCCGGGAAGTGCTTACATCGCGACTGGCTCAACCCCCGACGGGCCGACTGACGGGTGGTTCCAGATTTGCGTAAACAGTGTGCCGAACCGATCGTTCCGCAATGATTGCGGCCGATCCCGCGATGACGCGTTGCCGATCCTCACGGATGGCTGAAAGGGCTCGGAAATGTCCCCCTCGCTGCGGATTTCGTTCTTCTCGCAGGTTCAGGGCCTCATCGGGCCGTATGCCCGGACCAAGCGCGTCGGGCAGATGCTGCTCGCGTTGAGCCTCCTCAACGTCGCGGACCTCTGCTTCACGATCTGGGCGTACCAGTACACCCCCTTCAATGAAGCCAACCCGATCGGCCGCCTGGCGCTAAGTCATGGGATCGGTTGCCTCGTCGCCATGAAGCTGACGCTGGCCGGCGTCGGCGTCGGGATCTTCTGGCATCTCAGAGCGCACGCCCGAGCCGAGTTTGCCCTCTGGGCTATCCTCGCCACCTACGTGCTGCTCGCCGTCCACTGGTGCCAGTACACCCAGGACGCCCTGGCAATGGCGATGTAGGTCGGCCGAGCGACCCACGTGCCGGCCACCCAGTACCGTCAGTTTCCGCGTTCAGCATTCATTCATCATTCAGCGTTTCCTGCCAATCTTCTTCATCGCGTACTTTCCAAACAGCAGAATGAACATTGAATTCTGGACGAAGTAGCGCTTCCACAGGCGGCCGGGCTCCTGCGTCAGGCGGAAGAACCACTCCAAGCCGCGCTTCTGCATCCACGGAGGGGCCATCTTCTTCTTGCCGGCATGGAAATCGAACGCGGCGCCTACGCACACCTGAACCGGCCTGATGGAATGGCGGTGGGCGAAGGCGAACAGTTCCTGCCGCGGCCCACCCGTCCCGATAAACAGGATCCCAGCGCCGCTGGCGTTGATCCGCTCCGTCGCTTCGCGGTCTTCGGCGGCGGTGAGCGGACGGAACGGAGGGCTCTCGGCGCCGGCGATCCGCAGGCCGGGGAACATCGCGACGAGACGTTGCGACAGCCCGTCGATCACTTCCTGCGTGCTGCCGTAGAGATAGATCGACACGCCCCGTTCGGCGGCCGCCTCGCACAGGCGCCGCATCAGCTCCGGGCCGTAAACTCGGTCCGTGAGCCCCGCCTGATGAAAGTAGTTAAGCGACCACCGAACGGGCTGTCCATCAGGGGCGACAACGTCGAAGGTGTTAAGCTTTTCGCGAAGGTCGGCATCGCGTACGGCCGGGATCAGCACGCTGACCGGCATAAGGTCGATCAGCGCGGGGACACCGGCCTGGGCGTTTCGCAGGCAGTGGGCGACGACCTCGGCGTAGTGGGTCGCGCTGACCAACACGCCGTTGAAGAGAGGGAACTTCCGGGGCCAACCGAACGCCAAAGCGATCGGGGCATCTCCCGAGGGGGCAGCAGTAGAGGGCCGATCGGCCGCGAGGGTCGTCATATCAGGGACTTCAAAAGGCGAGGGCACCTTCCTGGCGACGCAACGAGGCGACGGGCTCGCGCTCGCGAGCGACGCCGCCTCGGTGGGTCATCGACGTTTCAGCGGGCGCCCTTTCGAAGCAGGACGGCCGGGACGGTCTTGAGAATGATCGACACGTCGTGCCAGAAGGTCCGGCGGCGCATGTAGGCGACGTCCATTCGAACCCATTCGGCGAACGTCACCGTCGAGCGACCCTGAACCTGCCAGATGCAGGTGAGGCCGGGAGTGACGTCGAGGCGCCGGCGCTGCCAGCGCTCGCAGGCGTCGGATTCGCCAACGGGCAGGGGGCGCGGGCCGACCAGGGACATCTCGCCCCGCAGCACGTTCCAGAGCTGGGGAAGCTCGTCGATGCTGGTCTTGCGAAGGATGTTGCCGATGCGCGTCACGCGCGGGTCGTTCTTCAGCTTGAACGCCGGGCCGTCCTGCTCGCTCTTGTGCCGCAGGTCCTTTTGCTTCGCCTCGGCATCGACGCACATGGTTCGGAACTTGTAGATTTTGAAAGCTCGGCCGCCCAGGCCCGAGCGGCGCTGGCGGAAGATCACCGGCCCGGGGCTGGTGAGCTTGATCCCGATCGCGACCACCGCGAACAGGGGCATCAGCATCATCAGGCCGAACAGGGCCCCTACGATGTCGATCACGCGCTTCCAACACGGCATCGGCCGAGCGAGCAGCGGGTGCAGCGGGAGCACGTCGGGGTGATAGACCGACAGTTCGGCCTTTACGCCGCCTACGACGAAGGGCATCAGGTCGGCGCGCGTCACTTCCGGGGCAACCCGTTCATCCGGGGCAAGCCGTTCATCCGGGGCAAGCCGTTCATCCGGGGCGGGCCGTTTATCCGGGGCGGGCCGTTTATCCGGCCGCGGCGCCTCCATGACGGCGGTCGCGACGCCACCCGCGGCGTCAAGCTCTTCCTCCCCCAGGCCGGCCTCCAGGAGCGGGCCGGGAAGCTCCCGGCGGGGGTGCGGCTCATGCCGATGGGCCGAACCGTGGTCGCGCCCGTTGGCGGGGGCGTGGCTTGTGCCGCCGTGGTGAACCTTCGGGCCGGCGTGCCCGTTGGCCCCATTAACGGCGTGCGAATTGGCGGGAAGCCCCTGCACATGGGGGTGGCCATCGATCTCGGCGGCGATCAGCCGCGCCACCCGGCGCCCGTTGGTCGGCATCGGGCCGGGGGAATCGACATTCCCATCGCCATCGAAGTGAAACGGGTACGAATAGACGACCGCGGCCGGGCGCGGCGACTTGCGCGCGACGAGATCGCAAACGCTATCGGCGAAGATCTTCGCCCCGGTCGGAGGCGTATCAGGAAGAAGGACGCACAGGTGGCGCTCGCCGAACCAGCCGATGTCGTCCGTCAGGCGCACGCGGCGGAGGAGCGTCAGGACCAGGCGGCGGTCGGTCGCCGGCAAGGGGCGGCGGCCCGAACGGCCCGAGCGAGCGCCGCGCAGCGGGAACAGGACGAGGGAGAAGAAGCCGCCGCTGCGTTCGGCGCGGGCGGTTTCGCGGGCGATCATCCGATCGACTTGTTCACGGGTCGGCAGCGCCGCGAGGCTTTCATTCAGCCAGGAGCGGGCGCAGCCGCGCGCCGATCCCCGCGCCGATGCGGGAGTCGAAAGTCTTGTTGGGCTCGGTCGGGCTCGCTCGAGACCCGTCACGCCCTTGCCCACGCGAATCGTTCATACGCATGCTCGAACCCCTTCCTCAACGTACAGGGTCGGTCGCAGGGGCACCCTGGCAGGCGCCCAGACGCCGGTTTGCGAGCCGCTTCCAGCGGGCGCTCGCAAACATTCAATACTTTGTCAGGACACTTGCCGGCTCTCCCGGCCTCGACTTGCCGGGCCCTCGAAAGGCCTGGCCCACACATCGAGGCGAACGGGGACAACTCCAGCGTGACAGGCACAGCCTGTCGCTTCCGAACCGTACGGCTCGGGTCGCCTTTAACATTCAATATGCCTGCGACGGGGTCTAACAAAATTCGCTTGCCGAGGCGTCCCCATGACGGCCCTGTGCTCAACAGCCCCTCAAACGCGGCAACGCGGCGCGCAAAAGAGGTGCTTGAAACGCTATGACGCGCGCCAGCGGTTCAGCCGGCCCACGCCGCGGATTCAGAAGGAACGAATTAAGTCATTCTGGCGAAAGGCTGCGGCCGTCAGCCGCGTCCGCCAGCCGCTGTGAACAAACCGACGCCATCACTCCCTCGCACCCACGAGACCGGAGTTTTGCCGGCAAGTCCGGCTATGCATCAGCTCACACATCTTCGACATCAACGCAAATATCCGGTGGACCCTTAAACTTCAAGCAGAAACCCGGCAAAAACACCGCACTGACCGACTCCCGTCTATGAGCTACCTAACTTAACAGGCCGCCCGAAATCCGGCGCACCGATCCCGACCTGCGCATTAAGTCAGCGGCCCCACAGACTTTTCAAACGCTCAGGCGGGGTCAGCGAAAACGATACCGTTCCCCGTAAAACCGTCGCTGCCACGATATAACACTGAATAGGAAGCGTCTCACACAACTGCCGGAAGGGCAAACGGCGCGAACCACCAAAGAGAGCGATGAACGGATGAGGCCGTTATGCTGGGGGGTCGGTCGCAATCCTCCCGTCTGGCAACCCTGCGAAGCATGGGTAAGTGGGAGTCTATCGCACGGTTGCTATCGTCGCACGCACGTCGAGAGCCGACGCACGGCCCGACCTCACCTCCGCCGGCGGCCGCCGTCCCTCGGGCCTTTCATCAGAGGCCGCGAGGCGCCGCGTGGGCGGGCCAGCCAAGGGAGCGTCAGCGGCGCAAGCAGTACCACCCCAACCCCGGGGGCAAGCCAGCTCCAGTCATTCTGGATGAAGCCCTTCCAGTACATTGGCGCCGCGACGATCAGAACGGCGATCAGCACCCGGATCCGCCCGCGGGTCACCTCGGCGGCCTCGGGCCCCGACAGGCCTATGGGCCGCCGTCGTAACGCCACGCGCGCCGGGGCCACGCAAATCCACACGTACGCCGGGAACACCAGCCCATAGAACGACAGGAACAGCCGGTAGACGACTTCGGCCGGGAGGAGGTGCGTCACGCCGAGGCGCGCCGACATGAGGCCGACGCCGTGGACCGCGATCGCCGCGACGAAGCCGACCACGGCCGCCGCCACCTTTCTCGGGTTCTTCGCGATCGATTCCGATAATCGCGGCCCCCAGCCCAGCTCACGCCAGTGGACGGCAATCGTGTAACCGCATTGCACGCACAAATGAGCCGCCAGTGCCCACCGGAGCCCGTTCGGGATCGCGGGCACGCGCCGCGCGACAGGGGGGCCAGCAATCTGGCATACCAAAGGGTGAAGACGAGCATCAGCAGGAACGGCCCGCCAAAGCCGAAGATAAACGCCCCGAGCCCGGCCGCCGGCGACGTCGCCTGCCGCGCTTTATGGAAAGTCAGGTCAAGGTAGGGGCACAACCCAAAGCCCAGCATGCAGACCATGGCCAGGTAGGGCAGGGCAGTCGATTCCTCGTCCCAGCGGGTGGGGAACCCGGCCAGGATCATCTCCCGGCCGCTCGAAAGCGCGACGGCGAACGCGACCACGGAAAAAACGAAGAGGCCCGCCGCCATCGCCCATTCGGCGCGGCGGCCGCGCTGGCTGATCGCGAGCGTCAGTGCCACAGTACCGAGCATCAGAACGGCCGCCCAGTTCCCCACCAGCAGGCGGCCGATCCATCCGACGAAGGTAACCTGGAAAAGGATCGTGACGGCGGAGAATGCCGTGCAGGCTTCGGTGTGGGCGTCGGTGATCTCCCGGCTCGCTTCGGCGTCCCGAAGCACTCGCCCCATGGCGGCCGCCCCAATGACATTGGGTATCGCGAAGACCGCCCACGCCCACGGCCCAAAATCGCGGACCAGCAGTACCGGCAGGAACATGCCGATGCACCAGGTCCAGCTCATCCCAAGGAACGCGCCCCAGCCCAGTACGGCCAGCCGGCCGGAGCCCCGAGAAGTCGGTAGAGGTTCAAATGCGGTCACAGGAAGAGTTTACCGGAACTGGCGCGGGCGCGTTACCCGCGGTTACCGACCCTTCCGCAGCCGCTTCACTTTGTGGTGGACCTTGGGAGTGACGTGAAACGTGCAGACGCACTGGCCAACCCGCTTATCCCGTTCGCCAACGCGACTGGCCTGCTGGAGGATGTCCATATCGACGACGATGTTGAATTCGCCGCCCCCGGCCATGAGGTCTTTCATGTTCTCCCGCGCCTTGATGCGATACACGGCCGGGCCGAGGCACGGCCGCAGGAATTTATAGTCCAGGTGCTTGCAGACAACGGTGTAGTCGCCGCCGCAGATGCCAAAAACATATGAGCCGCCGGCGATCTCGCTGTTGGCCAACAGCGCGCCGCCCGCCATCGCTCGATACCAGTTGCGATTGAACCGCCGGAAGGGGAGCACCGCCCGAGCGACGAACGTGTTCGCATCCAGCTCTTTCAGCCGAATCCCCGAGAAAAATGCGAGCGGCAGCCAGATCAGCGAACAGATGCTGTTCCAGAAGTTATCGCGCATCGACAACTTGCTGACGAACGCCTCCACCTTATCGTAAAGCGTCGGCGGCTGATCGAGCTGACGCACCACGCGACGTGCCTCGGCGGCCGGGATCGGGTCTCCGGCCGGCTCAGTGCGATCCGGTCGCGATACCCGCGACCGTGACACCGGCTCGGGGGCCGCCAAGTCGTATTCGTCCATGGCGTCCGGGTGCATGACATCCGAAGAATTCATCTCGCCATCCTGACCGCAGAATTGCACAAGGCCCTTCGTTCCGCCTTCACGAACCTGAGTCGCAATGCGAAAAACGTGCCGGCCGCCGGCCAACGCGGAGGATTTCTGGCCGAACTGATTGTAGGGCTTCCTGCCGGATCCGCCCAAGATACATTCGCATTGCTTTTGAGTCGCGATTGGACAGCCGTGTTCATAATCGGGCCGCGCGACGCTGTCCAACACCGTCGCTTTTCGCATCGTCCGTTGGGGAAGGTCCGATAACCGTCAGCCGAAACCCGAGGAGAGTGCGGAGGTTGCCAGCGGGATGCGGGTCTTCTCGCGTCCATCGCAGGCCGATACCAATCGAGTGACGACCGTCCTCCAAACCGGCCGCTCCACGCCGCCCGCGGACGCCGCCTGCCATGGCAGCCGGGCCCGATGGGCCTTCGTCGTGGTCTGTCTGCCGATCCTCCTCGCCGAGCGGGCGCTGAACCTCTTTCAACCATACTGGGCCGACGGCGGCATTTTCGTCTACATGGGAAAGCTCGTTGCCGAGGGCGGCCGCGTCGGCATTGAGATGGTGGACAACAAATTCCCCACGGTCGGCCTGCTCGTCAGCGGAGCATGGCGGCTGCTTGGGCCGGCGTGGCCAGGGTACGTTTTACTGCAAACCGCGATGGTCCTCGGCGCGACGGCGATGCTCGCCCGGGCGGCTTCGCGCTCGGTCGGGCGCTGGGCAGCCATCCCCACCGCCGTCGCCGCGCTGGCCTTCCTCAATTTCCATTTCGCCGTTGACGGAGGCTTCAGGCTTGAGACGCTGATCGCCGCCTTCTCCACCATCGCGGCCGCCGCCGCGCTGCTGGCCCTCGCCGGCGACGACCCGCGCGACGCGTTCCTCGTCGGGCTGGCGGCCGGGACCGGCGCGATGATCAAGCCTTCCGGAATTGCGCCGCTGGCCGCATTCGCGATCGTGACGCTCCTGTCGCGCCGGCCCCCGGCGCGAAACTGCGCGCGCAGCCGCCGGGGCGGCCGTTCCGCTGGCCGTCTCGCTCGCCTACCTCTATGGCACGGACTTGCTCGCGCAAACCCCGGCGATCTGGCGACAGGTGGCCCGATATGCCGCCGGCTCGCGCTGGGATGTCTGGGACCTGGGGAAGTGGGTGGCGGCCGCCGTGATCTTCGGGTTCCCGCCGGTCGTCCGGGCAATCATCTTTCGACGCCCCGGCCATCGCGTCACGGGCTCAGCGGCACGCCCTCTGGTCGCCTTTGCAATCCTGTGGCTGGGTTTCGAAGCGGCCGCCGTTTTGGCGGGGGGCCGGATGTACTCGTATCACTTTCTCGCCCTGGCGGCCCCTTCGGCGCTGCTCTTCGGGATGATCCCCCGCGACGACCGCCCGCTGCCGCTGGCGGCCGCCCTCGCGCTGCCGGTCGGCGTCTCCCTATTCGGCATCTGGATGGTCGCCCCCGACGTCGAGCGGCCGTCGCGCTGCCTCGCGGTCACGGAATACCTGCGCGTCCACTCCCGCCCCGGCGACGCCGTCTGGCAAGACGCGATGCCCCGCCTCCTGATCGAGACCAACCTCCGGCCCGGGTCGCGCTACCCGTTGACCTTCCTCTGGGCCAATGACGACGCGGCGGCCGCCGAACTCGGCCCGGCGCTGCTCAAAGACTTTGATGACCGCAATCCCCGATTCGTCATCCTCCCCGCCCACGTGGACAGCCAGGTCGCGGAGATCAGCCTTCGGCTCAAGGAGCTTGAGGAGAGCCCGCTTCGTCAGGCCCGCTACGCCCGGGCATGGCAGGACCTCGACGCGTACGTCCATCGAAGATACCGCCCCGAGGCCGAAGTCGGTGGGCAGACAATCTACAGATTGGCCGATGCGGATTAACCGACCCGCCGCAAACCGAACGAAACGCGTCACGCCAGCGAGCGATCGACGACGGGAGTGGCCCTATTAGTGGCGATATCTATCGCGAAATCGTGCGACGCTCACTTCCGTTGCGCCCGGTGCCATGTCCCACGCTCGCGTGGGGGTGCTGTTCTCAGTTTTCACAGTTGTTCGGTCAGGATGATCAAGACATGCCCACGCCAGCGTGGGCCATGGCACCCAAGTGTTACCCGCCGAGCAGGCGGCGAAAGCGGCCGGATGATGCGCCGTCCGCGGCAGCCTCGTTCTGTCTGAAGTGAACTTCGGGAGCCCATCGGCAAGGCCCGGGGCGTGGGTCGGCGCCGCAGCGCACGAATCTTGTCCGTGATGTTGCCAACTCGTACCATCGACCCCTGTGAAGAATTGGGTTAAATCCAGATTGCGGCCGCTCAAGCAGTGGGGCCCCGTCCGAAACCTTCGTTTTCGATTGATCTCAATGCGGAACCGCGAGCCGCGGACGCGGATCTCCAATGAGTTCCTCAAGGGCGACGGGATCGAGGTTGGCGCGCTGCACAACCCGCTCGTCGTGCACCCGGGGCGGTGCCGGGTTCGATATCTGGACCGAATGCCGGTCTCGGAGTTGAGGCGACAGTACCCCGAGCTCCAGTCGCTGCCGCTCGTCCACATCGATATCGTTGACGACGGGGAGACGCTGAGCACCGTCGCGCCGGCCTCGGTCGATTTCGTGATCGGAAACCATTTCCTCGAGCACTGCGAAGACCCGATCGGCACGCTCCGTTCGTTCCTGAGCCGGGTGAAAGTCGGTGGCCGGCTCTTTCTGTCCGTGCCGGATCGGCGATACACGTTCGACATCGATCGCCCGCCCACGCCGTGGGAGCACATGCTCGCCGATCATCAAAACGGCCCGGCGGCCTCGCGACGCGGCCACTTCGAAGAATGGGTGGGGCTCGTCAGCAAGATCACGTCCGAGCCGGAGCGGACGAACGAAGTCAACCGCATCATGGACATGAAGTACAGCATTCATTTCCACGTCTGGGAAGAAACGACGCTCCGATCGTTCCTGGAATCCGCGCGGGGAGTCATCCCGATCCCGTTCAAAGTCGTCAAGTTCGAGCCGAACCCCGATGGCAAAGAGAACATCGCCATCCTCGAGCGCACCGGGACGTGAGCAGATTCGGCCCTTGTGACGAGTCGCGGATAAACGGGCGGCGCGGCGAGTTGTCATCGGCCGATGTAGGGTACGATCGACGCGACGTCAACAACTGTCACGAGAGAGGAGACGATGGGTGGGACGCGTTTACGAAATCATCCGGGACTTGGTGGCCGAAGGGCGTTACGTTGTCGGTCAACATGCCGCGGAGCGACTGGATGAGCGCGGGGTGTTGGAGTGGCAGGTGGTCAACGGTATCGCCAGCGGATCGCTTATCGCGGAACGTCCAAATGCTCAGCCCAACCCCGCGGTCGAAATACGCCAGTCTCTGGCTGACGGCACCGAGGTGAACGCGGTATGGTCGCACTTAGCTTCTGATGGCGTGGCGAAGCTTGTCACGATCCACTTCTTTGACGAGTGATATATGACCTTAACCGGTAAACGAGTAAAGCGAACCCGAATTGTTCGCACCGATCAATTCGTCGTGGTCATTGAGGTCGAAGCGGTTATTCCCGATTCAGACCCGAGTGAGCCGTGTTTTGAGCCACAGGTGGTGGAACTCCTGCGTGAGATCGAGGCCCGCGCCAAGCAGGGAGATGTCGCGTGGCTCAAGCAACGTGGCAGGGTGTACACGGCCGTCGCCGCTTGACACCCCGCCGAACCTTGGGCATCGCGCGGGGACTTGACCCGTCGGCTTCGGTGGGACGGCATACAATCGCAACAGCATTCTCATTTCTAAGCTCGACCGTCTGTACTCGCTCTCCTCGCGACGACGCACACGGTATTCCCATGCGCCGGCGGCCGCCGGCGGTCGAGGATCGAGAGGGCATCCACCAGCGGGAGCGACAGGGGGCGCAGGAACGCCGGCCGCTCCAGCGCGGTGTAGACGCGATGGGCAATGTCGCTCGCCCGTCCGTTCCAGAGCAGGAGTCGGTCGATCCAGAGCGTCGGGTCGGTGCGGATCAGGGCCGCGAGCTCGTCCGGCGCGTACCCGTGGCGGAGGTGCCCGGCGGTGATCTTCCCGGCCTCTTCGGGCGAGACGTAGTGAAGCGTGCGATCGAACCGCTGATAGGTCGTGTTGGGTTGATGCACGACCAGCCACCCACCCCGCTTCAACGCGGCCGCCATGCGGGCGATCGCCGCTTTGTCATCGCGAATGTACCCGAGCACGTCCAGACAAAAGACTACGTCGTACGCCTCGCGGTCGGCAAGGTCGAGCACATCCCCCTGCCTGAACATGAGCCGATCGCCGCGCCCCGACCGCTGCGCCCACGCCCGGCAAGCGGCCGACTGATCGACGTCAATCTCCAGGCCGACCACCGTCGCCCCTTTGATCTTCCGCGAGAACCACTCCGAGAAGACGCCGTCCTCGCAACCGACTTCCAACACGCGGGGCGACGGCGGGAGTGGCAACTCCCGCAACAGCGTCGAGAGGGATCGCATCTTCAGCCGCTTGCCGACATACAACTCGCCGACGACCCGGCGAATCGCGAACTTCATCGCGGTCTTACGAGCCAGGCGCGTCGCCTCGCTGTCGGGCATGAGTGGCTCCGGTAGATCCCGTCGGACCTTCCCTCCCCGTCTTATCCGTGTTCATCGGTCTTCATCTGTGGCAACTCGCTTCGCCCTCCCGTCAGCGGGCGCTCGCGATCTCCAGGATCTGCGTGACCGCCCGCAGCCCTGACTCCAGCGCCCCCTGCATCCAGGCGTGGGAGAGGGATGCGTGCTCGCCGGCGAAGAGGATGCGGCCTTCGGGGGCAATCAGGTCCTTGTAGAGCGTCGTGCGCTGGCCGGGCATGAACCAGGCGAAGGCGCCGCCGGACCAGCGGTGCGCGTCCCAGCTCCAACTTGCCGACTCCTGGATCGTGCCCAGGTTCCTGAGCTGTGGGTGAACGGCCGCCAGGCGGTCGATGCAGAGGTCGGCGCGGCGGGCGTGCGGAAGGGCGGCCAGGCGGCGCGCGGCCATGCCGACAGTGTAGCTGGCCTGGAGCACCGCCGGGGCGGCGCTGACCCTGGGGTCCTTCGCGTCGGCGTTGTCTGTAGGGGTAGTAGGTGGTGCCGGTCGGCAGGTCGGTGAACGTGCCGCCGCCAAAGATCCCTTCGTCCACCTCCCAAAATCGGCTGCGGGCGACGCCCAGGACCATGGTCGCGGAGTCGTAGTTCAGTTCGCGGACGGCGCGGAGCTTGGGGCCGGAGAGCGCCGGGTCGACCGCCAGCCGCTGAACCACGGGGAGCGGGAGGGTGCAGACGACAAAGTCCCCCTCAACCCGCTGCTCCTGGCCGTTCTCGATGAAGACGGCGGCCGCCCGGCGCCGCCCGGCGTCCTGCCGGAGGGCCGTCACCTCGCACCCCATGCGCGGCTTCGACAGCAGCTTCGCCGCGAAGGCGGCCGGCAGCCGGTCGGTCCCGCCGACGATCTCGTCAAATTTCAGGGACCAGAGCTGCTGGAGCTCTTCTCGCAAGGTTTCGTCGGCCGCCGAAGACAGCTCACTTTCCTGCCCCTGCGTCACCGCGAGCCACTCGATCGCCTCGGTGGACAAGCCCGCCACCTCGCAAAGCTGCTGGAGTGAGAGCTGATCGAGCTTGCGAATCGCGTCCGTCTGCGGCGTGATCGACATCAGATCCGCCCGCTCGGGGTCGGTCAGGCTCTTCATTCGGGCGGAGACCGCCTGGCCCCAGAGATCGTCGGGGGTGCGGTCCCGCTCGTTGTCGGCGAGTTGATAGAGCTTGTTCAGGTTCCGGACGTTCTTGATCCGATCGCGCGTGCCGCGAACGTAGTAGAACCCTTCCGGGTTGGACTGGACGAACCGGCGGAGCGGCAGGCCAAGTTCTTTGACATAGCGGCGCGTGATGTCATGTTTTTCGGGGATCCGCATCGCCCCAGCTTCGCCGTAGAGACCGCCGTCGAACCGGAGCGTCCGGGCGCGGCCGCCAACGTGGGAAGGCTCGGCCTCCAGCAGCGTCACGCTGTGGCCACGTTTCTCCAGCTCATACGCCGTCACCAACCCCGCCAGACCCGCCCCGAGGACGATCACGCTGAGCGGGGACGGCTGGGTGGAGGGGGCCGTCTGCTGCATCGCGCGAAGGAGCGGCCCGGAGGCGGCCGACGCCGTCGCCGCCGAGCACCATCGCAGGAAGGCCCGGCGCGACATCCCCAATGGAGTGCCGCGTCGAACCGGGAGCCGTGGCCTCAGCGTATGGATCATTCTGGCCCGATTCAGTCAGTGTGCCCGCCATCGCAATCGACGGACTAATGTAACGGACGGGCGACACGGCGAAAACTACGCCGGGTGACGGCGGTATACCGTAGCGTACGGGCCGCTCCGCTGACGGCGGGCTTCGAGGTTGAGCGGACTCTCACGATCAATCGCGTCGCCCGGCACGCGCCCCTGGGCCGCCGACTGACGTACGCGGCCGCGCGGCTGGGCCCTTTACCGGCAGGGCTCGAAGGACGAATACGAGGGCTTTGGCATGAAGCGATGGACGATTGTGACGGCGGTGGTGCTTGGCCTGGGAACGGCCGCGTTCTTCTGGCGGCCGTGGGAGTCTGGTACGGCCGGCGCGGCGGCGGACGCCGTCGCCGTCGCGAAGGTGGCGAAGGGGAATATCCTCCAGGCCGCGAGCAGCACGGGGATCGTCGCTTCAAACCTTGACGTGCCGATCAAGTGCCGCGCCGGGGGCGAGGTGACCCAGCTTGGCCCGAAGGATCGCGTTGCGGCGCTGGACGTAAGCGACGTCGTCAAAGCCGGCGACCTGCTCCTGCAGATCGACCCGATCGATCAGAAGCGCGCCGTGCAGCAGGCCGAGGTGCAGCTTTCCAGCTCCCAGGCCAAGCTGGCCCAGGCCAAGCAGAACCTGGACATCGCGATCAAGACGCTCGCCACCGCGCGGCAGCGGATGCAGGCCAACCTTCAATCCGCCAAGATCAAGGCGACCGACGAGCGCGCCAAGGCCGCGCGGCGGAAGATGCTGTTCGAGTCGAACTCCGACACGAAGGAGAATTACGACACCCAGGAGGCGCTGGCCGTCCAGGCCGAAACCGACCTGACCAACGCCCAGCTCGCCATCGAAGACCTCACTTCTCAGGAACTGGGCGTGGAGGTGAAGCGGTCGGACGTCGCGCTGGCCGAGGCGCAGGTCAAAGCGGACACCATCTCGCTGGACAATCAGAAACAGCAACTCGCCTATACCACCGTCACCGCGCCGATGGACGGAGTCATCTCGGCGCTGACCGTCCAGAAGGGGACGATCATCTCGTCGGCGATCAGCAACGTCGGCGGCGGCTCGACCGTGATGACGCTGGCGGACCTGTCGCGGATCTTCGTCCTGGCCAACGTCGATGAAAGCGAGATTGGCGGCGTCCGCATCGGCCAGACCGTGAACATCACGGCGGACGCCTTTCCCGGCAAGCGGTTCGACGGCACGGTGACGCGCATCGCGGCGCAGGGCGTGAATGTCTCCAACGTCGTCACCTTTGAGGTGAAGGTGGAAGTCAACAGCGAGAACAAGACCCTGCTGAAGCCGCAGATGACGACGAACGTCCAAATCGTTGAGAAGGAGAAGCACGATGTGCTGGTCATCCCGCTCCAGGCGGTAACACGCAAGGACCACAAGGCGACCGTCAGCGTGGCCACCGGCGAGGGGAAGGCCGCCAAGACCGAAGAGCGGCCGGTACAGCTCGGACTGACCGACGGAACCAATGTCGAGATCGCGTCAGGGCTGACCGAGGGCGAAACGGTCACGCTGAGGAAGGGCCCGGCGGACAGCCGCTGGAACGCGAGCCCTAATCGGCCGTCGGGCACGCCGATGGGCGGCATGGGCGGGTTCGGCGGCGGTGGCGGCCGACGGAACTAAAACCGTATCGCGGTGACGGAGCGGCGGCCGACTCACGCGCGTCCGCCTTTGGGAGCAGATGAATGGGAATGCGTTCGACGACAGCGCTGGGCACGACTGTGCTGGCCCCCGCGCCTGCGCCGCCGACCAACGGCACCGCCAAGGCCTGGGCCGGCAAGCACATCATTGAGGCGGTCGGGCTTCGCAAGACCTACGAGGTCGGCGGGCAGACGGTGAACGCGCTGGATGATGTCAGCCTCACCATCGACGCCGGCGAGATGGTAGCGATCCGCGGCCCGTCGGGGAGCGGCAAGTCAACCCTCATGAACATCCTCGGCTGCCTCGACCGGCCCGACGCGGGCGAATACACGCTTGCGGGTGAGAAGGTCTCCAGGCTGAACAAGAACCAGTTGGCCGAGATACGCAACCGGCGGATCGGGTTCGTCTTTCAGACCTTCAACCTGCTGCCGCGCATGAACGCGCTGGAAAACGTTGAGCTCCCGCTGCACTACGCCGCCCGGAAGGATGCCGTCGCCCGGGCCCACGAGGCGCTGAAGATGGTCGGCCTGGCCGACCGCGAGCACCACGAGCCGAACCAACTCTCCGGCGGCCAGCGCCAGCGCGTCGCCATCGCCCGGGCCCTGGTGACCGACCCGGCGATCCTCCTCGCCGACGAACCAACCGGCGCCCTCGACAGCCGCACCGGCGAGGAGATCCTGGCCCTGTTCAAGGAACTGAACGAAAAGGGCCGGACCGTCATCATCGTCACCCACGACGCGGCCGTGGCGGCCCATTGTCGGAGGGAAATCTTCATGCGAGACGGCAAGGCAACGTGACTGCTTTGCTGAACTCCAATGCTTAGGCTTGGAAATCCGAAGCACGGAACCCGAAATTCGAAGGAACTGGAAAGCCGGAAAGAAAAAAGCGGAGAAGAGGCAGCGGAGGCCTTTTTACTCTCCGTTTTGCCAGTTGGTTTTTTCCGCTTCTCTGGGATTCCGTGCTTCGGATTTGGTGCTTCAAGCTGACCCGCGCGAACGGCTTCCCACGGCGCGGCCCACGCTAACCACTCGAAGGATTTATGCTTTTCTGGATGATCGTCAAAGTCGCCTTCAAGAGCCTGATGGCGAATAAGCTGCGCTCGATCCTGGCGATGCTCGGGATCATCATCGGCGTCGGAGCGGTCATCGCCATGCTGGCGATCGGCGCGGGGCGCAGAAGCAGGTGCTGGACCGATTTTCGGCAATGGGGACGAACCTGCTGGTCGTGCGGCCGGGGCAGCGGGGCACCGGCGGCGTCATCAGCGGCACGCAGCAGAACCTGACGCTGGACGACGCCGCGGCGATCCTGAAAGAAGTGCATGGCGTCGCATCCATCTCGCCGGTCGTCGGCGGGACGCAGCAGGTGAAGTACATGAACAACAACACCCGCACCAACGTCAGCGGGGTGTCGGCGACCTATTTCCCGATCCGCAACTTCGAAGTGGAGCACGGCGACCCCATCACCGACGCCGACGTGGACCGCACGGCCCGGGTCGCCGTCATCGGCCCCGTCACGTCCGACAACCTCTTCGGCGCGTCCGAGGCCGTGGGGCAGATGGTCAAGATCGGCGGCATTAACTTCCGCGTGATCGGCGTCCTCAAAAGTAAGGGGGACCAGGGGTACTTTAACCCCGACGACCAGGTCCTGCTGCCGTATTCGACGGCGATGAAGCAGCTTCTGGGCGTCGAATACCTTCGGGAGATCGACGTGCAGGGGGAGACCAACGCGAACCTGGACGAGGTGCAGCGCGGGACGGTCGAACTGCTCCGCAAGCGGCACAAGGTTCAGCCCGGCCTGGCCGACGACGTGAACATCCGAAACCAGAAAGAGCTTCAGGACAATTTCCTCGCCAGCCAGCAGACATTCACGATCCTTCTGGCGACGGTGGCGGGGATCTCGCTGTTGGTGGGCGGGATCGGGATCATGAACATCATGCTGGTGACGGTGACCGAGCGCACCCGCGAGATCGGCATCCGCAAGGCGATCGGCGCGAAGGATTTTGACATCCTCAGCCAGTTCATGATCGAAGCGGTGCTGATGAGCAGCCTCGGGGGATTGCTCGGCGTGATCGGCGGAGTGGTGGCGGCGGCGATCATCGGCCGCATGACGCAATTTCAGTCGATCGTGCAGGCCTTCAGCATCATCCTGTCGGCCACCTTCTCGGCGGCCGTGGGGATCTTTTTCGGCTTCTACCCCGCCTACCGGGCAAGCCAGCTCGACCCGATCGACGCGCTCCGGTACGAATAAGTCGCGCCGTGACTGGCGTTCGGAGGCTCATGCAGGGCTCATCGCCCCGACATGCGCTGCCAGTTTGGATCGGTCGGGGTGCGGGGGTCGAAGCTGGGGCTGGGGTCGCCGACGACCTGGCCCGTCCGCATATTCACCCAATAGACCGAGTTGTTCGCCGAAAGGTCAACGGGGCGATGGTCGTAGGGGTTGTCGTAGGTGTGGGTATTGCCGAGGGTGTCGCGCATGTCTTCGCGCTGGCGCTTCTGGACGGCGTCGCGGTCGGCGGCCACCTGCTCCCAGAGGCGGGCGGAAGCCTCCCTGTTCGCCTCGGCCTGTTTACCGAGCGCTGCGCTGTTGACCAGGTCCTGCTGAAGGATGCCCCGGGCGCCGAAAGCCGCACCGTTCAGCGCCTTGGCCGCCTGGGGGACCAGCGGCAGCCATTCGGCATAGCTGGCCCACTGCGCCTCAACGGAGGCGGCCGCCGTCATGACGAAGGTCAGGTTGTTGTAGATGGAGTGGATGCTGCACTTGGCCGTTCCGCGACAAGCCACGCCTTTGAACGTGTAGGTGTAGTCGAGGTCAACCGCCTGTTCACACCCGTTGATCGGCTTCCCCTGTCGGGGCTCGCCAAAGCGAAGGTTTTCGAGCTTGAGCGCATCAAGCTTCTGCTGAAGGTATTGGACCGGGCTTGAGCCGGGCAGAAGGCCGGCATTCCCGACCAGATAGGTAATGGCGGCGCTGTCGGGGGACCGAAGGACCACGGCGAACTGCCCCTCCTCAAGCACCTGCCATCCCGCCGGAATAACGTATTGGAAGACGTGCCCCTCCCGCACTTCGACGGCGACGGGCTGGGTTTGAGGGGGTTGGCGATGGCCGGTCGCAGGCTTTCCTTCCACCTGGGGTTCGGGGGCGTTGGCACCGGGAGCAGGAACGGCGGGGGCGGGGGCCGACTCAACGCTGGGCGCGAGATCGTACTCGTTGCCGTTCATGGCAAGGTGAAGGCGCTTTCCGTCGAACGACCCGGAGATTGGGATCGGCCGCCCACTCTTGGAAGAGAATGTCCCACTGAAGCGGCCATCAGCTTCGCGCGCCGTCAGCGGCGCGATGATTTCACCGCACCGAAGCGTGCCGGAAAGCTCCCCATCACGCCCCGTGGCCAATTCGGCCACCATCGGCCCCGCCTCCGTATCGCCGACGAAGCGCCCGTTGACCGCTCCAACGGCAAGGCTCGCCCCAGCCAGCATCGACGCAGCATAGATGAGCAAGGCGGTGCGGATCATGGTCGCTTCCTCCGCTCTCTGGACACCGACGCGACAACAACGTTCGCAAACATCCCAAATCCCTGCACGAAAACGGGGAGTCTCCCCTTAATTCGTGTTGTGCCAGAGGTAGATCGGGCCGGCGTGGCTGCCGCCGGCGAGTTGGTGGCCGTCGGGGGAAAGGGCGGCACATTGGACCCACTCGTCGCTGTCGAAGGTGGCGGCCTGGATGAGTGTGCCTTCGGGTAATGCCAGAAGCCACGGGCCGTGACCGGGGCCGCCGACGGCCAGCAAGCCGCCGTCTTTTGATCGGGAGAGTGAAAGGATCGGCACCCCCTTGTCGATCAGCAGGGCGGCCGCCCCGGTGTCGATATCGAACGATTCTAAAATGCGCTCGGAGGCGACGAACAGGGCCCGAGCATCCTTCGTGAACGCGACGGCCACGCCGTTCGCCTTGATCTTAAACGTTCGGAGCACCTTGCCGGACGCGGCATCGACCACCAGGGCGGTGTTGTCGGTGCTCGCCGTCGCGATGAGCCTGCCGTTGGCCGAATAGGCGACGGCGGTGACGCCGTGGCCCGCGTGCACCGGGTAGGCCCCGCGGGGCGCCCCGCTGGCCACGTCGAACAGCCGGATGGAGCCGCGGCCGACCGCGGCGATGATCTTGCCGTCCGGTGACAGGTCGAGGCCCATCGGGCCACCGGGCGGATCTTTCACCGGGATCGACGTAACGACCTTCGCCGTCGCCGCGTCCACCACAAGGATATTCTGTTCCGAACCAAGGGTGACGATCTGGCGTCCATCCGGCGTGAAGCGGGCCTGGTTGCGGTTATTCATCACGCCGGTCGGGAGCCGGGCGACCTCTCTCCGCTCCGCGACGCTCCAGACCCGCAGCGACCCGTCGTCGGCCACCGATACCAGGCGTTTACCGTCGGGGGAGAAGGCGACGTCAAAGACCATCGCGGTATGGCCGGTTAACGTCCCTTCCGGCGTAGTCGCGGCCGCCGCGACAGCCGGCAGCGCAAGAACGGCCAGCAGGCCAAACGACAAAAGCGACGAAACACTGGGCGAACGAGCGGCCATCACAAACCTCGGATCAGTCGCCTGGGACCGCCTCGCCACGCTCGGCTCGGCCTCCTAACACTACAGCGCTACCCAGGCGAATCGCGCCGTAACAAAGAACGCTAAAATTCGAAGCCCGAAATCCGAAGGAGTGACCAAGCGGAAAGAATGGAAACCGATGAAAGCGGGTGCGGAAGGAGAGCCGTTTTCCGCTTCGTCTTCTTTCCAGCTTCCTTGGGGTTTGGTACTTCGGACTTTTCTTTTCTAGCAAAGCTTTACGGCTGTTCAGCGCAGTGGTGCTAGTTCATCGACGTGATCGCCGACATCCCTTTTTCGTTGGAGCCGAGCTTGAACCAGTCGCCTGTCATCGAACCATTGTTGTAGTCATATCGGACAATATTAACGTCCGGCCCGCGCCGGCCGCGACGAAAAGGTATTTGCCCGAGCGAATGCCAATCCCGGAGACCTTAACGGCGCCCATCGTCCAGGAGAGCAGGTACGGCTTGGCCGTGTCGGCCGCTCCGACGATCTTGGCGGGCTTGATCGTGACGGTGCCCGAGTAGGCGGCGCCGGTGAAGGGCGCCTTGCCGGCCGCGATCTTGTACTCGCCATCAAGGGTGGCGGGGCCGGTCAGTGTCTCGGTGCCGACATTCTTCGCGTCGCCGTCCACGTACCAGGGGTACCATTTCCCATCGAGTGAGCCGTCTTTGATCTCGTAGACGCACAGGCCGATGGTCTTGGGGGTGCCGTAGGCGACCCACATCGACTTGTCCCCGCTCATTTCCTTATAGACGCCGACGCCGGTCCACTGCGGCCCGCCCGTCTTGGAATGGTCGATCACGACGGGGTACGCGTCGCCCTTTTTGGGGCCGATCGTCATGCCGCCCCCGCCGATCTTCGCGACAGGGCCGCTCCCGCTGAGGACCATCCACTTTCCGGCGACGTGGTCCGCGGCCGCCGCCACCTCTTCGGCCTTGGCCTCGTCGGCCATCGCCTTGCGGAGGGAGGCGATCTCCGCATCGCTCAGCTTGAAGATCTCAGGCTTCAGGTAGTAGAGGACCGCGACAAGCTGTTGACGCGTCAACTCCGGGCCGTCCACGAAGAAGATCCGGTTGTCGATGTGGGTCGGGGAGAGGTCGGGGTGCTTGTAGTGGATCAGCACATTGTCCGAATTGGGGTTGCGGCGGAAGTTCCCGTACTTGTCGATGAACGCGAGACGGATGTCGCCGCGATCGGGGCGGATGTCGTCGCCGTCCACGTAAAGAAGCGCCTTACCGCCAGGCTCGGTCCTGATGTAATTGTCGTCAATGTAGAGGACGCGCTTCCCCCCGGGCTCAAGGCGGATGTCCTTCTCGTCCACGAAGAGCAGCCGCTTACCGCCGGGCTCGGGACGAATGTCTTGCCGCTCCACCGCAAGGGCGGCCGATGCGCCCACGAAGAGGGTCACGAGCAAGCTCGATCCCCAAAGAAATTCCCTGGACATGATTCGCCTCCACGCCGGTTCGGGGCGCCACTGGGTTTACGCGTTGCTTGACCGTGCGGAGCTCATTATCGCATCCTTGCCCGTCTCGTTTCCATACGCTTCTAACACCGATTGACGATTCTTTCTTATCGGCGCGTCGATCGGCCCTTCGCGACCGCCGTCGCCGAGAGCGGGTCGTCGGGCCAGGAATGCTTCGGGTAGCGGGCACGGAGGTCCTTGCGGACCTGAAAATAGAGCGTGGACCAGAAGCCGGCCAGGTCGCTGGTGATCTGGACGGGCCGGTAATTTGGGCCGAGCAGGTGGAGCAGGACCGGCACCCGCCCGCCGGCGACCCGCGGCGTGTCGGCCCAGCCGAAGACTTCCTGTAGCCGCACGGCCAGCACCGGCGCAGCGCCGGCCGTGTAGTCGAGCTTCATGCGGCTGCCGCTGGGGACATCGATCGTCTCCGGCGCGTGCTGCTCCAGTAGCCGGTCCAGCGGATAGGCCAGCCGCCCAAGCAGAAGGGGGGCCAGCGGGGCGCGCGACAACTCGTCCAGGCTCCGTTTCCCCTGGCATGCCTCCGTGAGCACTTCCATCAGCTCGGCCTCGCTCAACATCGGCCAGGCCTGCTCCGGCATGGCGCGGCGGAGCAGCTCAAGGCGGGCCAGCACGTTGGCGGCGGCCGCGTCTTTCGTGAACCAGTCGGACGCTGGTTTCGCCGCTTCCGCCAGCACAACGGCCGCCTCACTCGGATCGAGCGGGCGCTCGCATCTTCGCGGAGCAGCAGGTCGCGGTAGTACGTCGCACTGCGGCCCACCACGCGGCGTCGTTCGGCGTCGAAGACCGCGCCGCGCTCGCGGCGAATCGCTTCAGGGAACAACTCTTCGAGCCATTGAAGCTCGATCGCGCTGGCGATGCGGACGAGCGCTTCGCGGGCGGCGCTGCGCTCATCGCCGCGCACGTCGAGCGCGACGAAGAACTCGGCGTTGCGGACGATCGACTCGGGCGCGAGCCGCACGCCCACGCCGCCGACCATCGCGGCCGCCGCCGGGTCCGAGGCGCGCCGCCGGCATACCCGATCCGGGTAGGCCAGCAGCGCGAGCTTGCGGAGGGCGTCGTCGCGGTCGGCCGGCGCGGTCTGGGAGCCCGCGACGGGGCGCGTTCGCTCCATCCGACCAAGGGCCCGAAGCAGATCATCCCTGACCTTGGCCACCTGCCGGGCGGCCGCGGGGTCGATCCCTTCATCCCGAAGGTGCGGAGCGAACCGTTGCCGCTCGGCCGTAGCAAGCAGATCGAGCCTGGCCAGCAGGTCCGAATCGCCCAGAGTGCGGGCCTGTCGCGGGCCTGCCCGTTCAGCGGGCGTGGGGCATCCGAGGTCTTTCTCGCTCAAGAGCGCGGCGATAGCCGCCGCATCGGCATTCAGGCCGAGTGACGCGGCCGAGAAAAGGAGCCGGGCCAGCCGGGGGTGAACCGGCGCCGCCAGCAACCGGTGGCCGAGGGGGGTGATCTCGCCGCCGCGCTCCGCCGTCAGCGCGCCCAGCATCGCAAGCAGGCGCTCGGCCGCCACCAGCGTCGATTCAGGCGGCGGCTCATACCAGCCGAAGTTGCGGGCGTCGGTCTTGCCCCAGGCATGCAGCATCAGGACGGTGCCACAGAGATCGACCCGTCGAACCTCGGGCTCCTGGAAGTCGGGCATTGCCCGCTCTTCGCTCGCCGACCAGAGACGAACGCACTGCCCGGGCGCCGTGCGGCCGGCGCGGCCCGCCCGCTGGGTGGCCGATGCCTTGCTGATCCGTTCCAGGTCAAGCCGGTCGAGGCCGCGCTGCGGGTCGTACGAGGCGACGCGCGCGAAGCCGCTGTCGATGACGGTCCTCACGCCGTCAATCGTGAGGGAGGTCTCGGCGATGTTGGTGGCACAGATCACCTTGCGACGTCGAGCCGGCCGCAGGGCGAGGGCCTGATCTTCGGCCGTCAAGCTGCCGTGAAGAGGAAGCAGGAGCAGATCCTTGGCGGCCGCGATGTTCTCTAATCGAGCGAGGGTACGGCGGATTTCTTCGACGCCGGGCAGAAAGACGAGGATGTCGCCCGGGTCGGCGCCCGAGCCGACGGTCGAGGTGCTCAGCACCTCCAAGACGGCGTCGGCCGCCCGGTCGGAGATCCAGGCCTGCGACCAGCCGGCGTGTCGGACGGTCACCGGGAAGGCGCGCCCTTCGGATCGGACGATTGGGCAGCCGCCCAGGAATCGGCTCACCGGCTCGGCGTCCAGCGTCGCCGACATGACGATGAGGATGAGGTCTTCCCGGACCGTCTGCTGGATTTCGCGGAGCAAGGCGACACAGAGATCGGTATGGAGGCTTCGTTCGTGAAACTCATCTAGCACGACGGCCCCGACGCCTTCGAGGAACGGGTCGTCGAGTAGCTGCCGGGTGAGGATGCCCTCGGTGAGAACGCGCAGGCGCGTGTTGGCGCCCATGTTGCGCTCAAAGCGGATGTGGTAGCCGACCTCGCGGCCGAGGTCCCAGCCATTCTCCTCGGCGATCCGCGCCGCCGATGCGCGCGCCGCCACCCGGCGCGGCTGGAGCATGACCAGGTTCGGCGCGTCAGCGGAGAGCAGGCCCGCCGCCAGCACCGCCGGCGGGACGCGCGTCGTCTTCCCCGCGCCCGGCGGCGCCACCAGGACGACCGATCGCGCCAACCGGAGGCTTGCGATCAGCTCCGGCAGGCACGAATCGATCGGCAGGGGGGTCATGGGGAGCGCCAATCGAACGGGACGCAAGAAAGGTTCACGCAGGCACACTCCGTGTGCCGTAGTCCGGCTGAAGCAACCGCGAGTCGCCCCGGCACACCAATGGCGGCGCATGATGAGGCGATCTTCTGGCCCTCTCTCCCCCCGGTATTCCGGGAGGAGAGGGCAAGGGTGAGGGGGGCTGCCCGAGGGCGGATCAACTCGGAAAACATGAGATTTCCGAGAATTCCGAAGACCCCCTCACCCTACCCTCTCCCCCGGCGTACCGGGGGCGAGGGGACAGGATTCGCGTGTTCGAATCCGATGATCTCGCCCGCTTTCGAGAATCGGCCACGGCACACGGAGTGTGCCTGCTACCGAGGACCGACCCGTCACTTGATCGGCGAGTAATCGGTTGGATTGAGGTAAACGGAGTCCACCTTCTTGGCCAGAGGGATGCCGTCCGCTTCGGACTCGGCCTTGGCTTTCTTCCAGTCGGGGTCGTTCTGGAAATCCTTCCAGGCTTGCTCGCGCACTTCTTTGCTCGGGTAAGCGAGGATGTAGATGAGGGTGTTCTTGGCGGTCTCCCCTTCGGCCGGCGTCCAGAAGCCGATGATCGTCATGCCGTGCTTCAAGAACAGGGCGTTGGTGTGCTCGCGAAAGCGGGTATTGAGCGCGTCGAGCTTCCCGTCGGATGCGTGGTAGGTCCGCAGCTCGAAGAACCGGGGAGCGGAGGCGGCGGCGGCCGCGGTCGCCGCGGGGGCGCTGTCGGCGGCGCGCAAGACGGCGGGTGCGGCGAGGCATGCCATCACCAACGCACCTACGAGTCGGGCAAGGTCCAACTTCATTCGATTTTCCTCCGGAAAACAAAGTCGCCGCAACGGACGTGCGGAGCGTGGGTCACGCGACCCACTCCTCGGCGGCGGGGGGCTGATTTGATCTTCAACCCCGACGCATGGCAAGTTGCGGTCGGAGCGACCGAACCAAATCCAACGCCGATCACCCAACCGCCGCGTCTAAAACAATAGACAGCGAAGCGAAGGCAATTGACCGGAGCCGCGGCGGTGCGTTATCCTTTAACGCCTAGTATGTCGATAGAGATAGTGTGCTTTCGGAGAGGTCCTGTGAGTTTAACTGAACACAACGACGGTTTGTTCGGCGCCGGAACAGCCTCATGTCGCTGTTGAAGGTACGGAAGTAGCCCGCTGCGCCAATCACCTACTAAACCTATCTTTTTTGAAGACTTCACTCATGCAAAAGCTACGCAGACACAGCCGCAAGGGTGCGTTCACCCTCGTCGAACTCCTCGTCGTCATCGGGATCATCGCGCTGTTGGCCAGCATCCTCCTGCCGAGCCTCGGCCGAGCGCGCGAATTCGCGAACCGAACCAAGTGCGCTTCGAACCTACGACAGATCGCGACCGCCGTGATCATGTATGGGTCAGAGAACAAGGGGCACCTTCCTCGCACCTATTGGCAGCCGGGCGTCGGTCTCAAGAACACATGCCAGGGAGGCCGCGACAACTCCCCCACCGACAACCCCTTTTCCTCCGTCAACCCTTCCGGGCCGGTCGGAGCGGACAACGTCGCGGCCTCCTACTACCTGCTTTTGCGGGAGAAACGAGTGTCGCCGGAGGTTTTCCGGTGCCCGAGCAACTCGGTCGCGCAGTGGCTGGACCCCTCGACGATCGAAGACTACTCGAACTTTCCGTCGCCCCTTCGGAATTACGACTCATACAGCTTCCTGGCCGCGTTCCCCAACAACAAAGCTTTAGCCGCGGGCTGGAACTGGAACCTCGCCACCCTGACGCCCGAGTACCCTGTGGCGGCCGACATCAACCCTGGCAAGGGAGGGAAGACCTTCGCCGACGATCAGGACCAGGACGTCACATCGGTCGCTTACAACGACCCACCCAAGGACCAGACCCGAGGCAATTCGAACAACCATCGGAACCAGGGCCAAAACGTGTCCTACATCGATGGGCATGTGGAGTGGTGGGACACCATCTTCGCTGGCCCGACGAAACGGGGACGGCTGTGGCGGGACAACATTTTCGCGAACACCAACGGCGTTGACGAGGCGACCGGCCGCGGCGGGGCGGTGCACGCCCAGCCGATGGAGCAGACCGACGTCGTCCTCCATCCCGGGGATGGAGCGCAATGACCCCTTCAGCGGCCAACAGCCCGGTCCCCCGGCCCGCGCCGAAGGCGCGAAGCGGGCACCACGCGGCCGAGCATCGCACGACGTTGGGCGGCGATGGGCGCCCGCCCCGCGCGTCCCCGCCGGAGTGGGTGCCGGCGGGGACGGCGGCGGGGACGGCGGAGGCGGCGGCCGCCGAGCGGGAATCGATCAGCGCCCGGCTCGCCAAGAACCTGGTCGCGGCCCGGCTCATCGCCGAGCTGACGCAATTCGAGCTGGCTTCGGCATCGGGCGTGTCGCGAGCCACGATCGCTCAACTGGAGGCGGGCGACGGCGACCCGCGCCTCTCGACGGTCGTAGACCTTGCGGGAGCGCTGGGCATCCCGCCGACCGTCCTGCTGCTCGGCACGGAAGACCTGGTCGTGCTGGATGCCCTTGTCCCCGCTCGGGCCGACACGCCTCCTGGAGCGGCCGCCGCGAGCAGGCCGCTCGACGTGCCCCACGCCGACCTGGCCCGGATGCGGCACCTGGTCGGCAGCGGCATGCTGAAAGATCGGTATCGGGCGGCGCAGCTCGGCGCGGAGGTCGCACGCCGTGGCGGCCTGGGTGAGGCTCCGACGCCGATGATCGTGGGGCTGCTGTCGGCCATGATCCCCGGCCGCGGAACGCTAATCGGCGCCATGGTCGGCCAGGCGCTGTCGCGCGGCCAGCGCCGATGAGGTCAGACCCACCAAGGAGCAAGCTGCCCGGGCCGAACGATGCATCTCGGCCAGTCGGGGGCGTGGCCATCTTTCGTGACGATACGCGTTGCTCACGCGAGAATAACACGCCGGGTGCCACGCCCCACGCTTGAGTCGGCATCGGCATACCCACGCGAGCGTGGGGCACGGCACCCGAGCGGGACGCCTCCGCCAGATCCAACGCGGAGCCCGCAGATTGATGGCACGAAAAGATGGCCACACCCGCCAGTCCGCCCGCACGCCGGCACTATTCCGTTCCGGGAGAGGAGTGGGTACATTCTCGCGCCAACGCGGCCCCGAAGAGGGGCCGACCCCACTGCACCCTCGTCTCGGAAGGGAACCCCGCGTATGCCAGCCCCCAAGTCGGTGAAGGAATTGAAGACGCTCTCTTCGAACGTAAGGGCGGCCGCCGAGGCGGCGCTCGCCGATAGCGGGGGGCTCCTGCGGCTGGCGCCCTGCTGGGTCCCGCGGTCGTTCCTTCAGCCGGGCAAGCGGCTGAAGCTGGACCCGGCCGACCTTTATGCCTTTGGCCTCAACCGCGGCGGCATCGACGAGCGCTGGTTCGGCTCGACCACCCCGTGCGCCAACGAGAACCGGACGCCCGACGAGGGCCTAAGCTACGTCGTGCATGCCGGCCAGCGCTTCACGCTGAAGGACACGGTGGAGGAACTGGGCGGCAAGGTGATCGGCGACGCGATCTGGGGCAAGTACAAGAAATGGCCGGTCTACTCCAAGTTCTTCGACAACATGGGGCCGATCCCGCACCACATGCACCAGAACCAGGAGCAGGCCGCCCTGGTTGGCCAGGAAGGCAAGCCGGAAAGCTACTACTTCCCGCCCCAGCACAACAACGTCGGCAACAACTTCCCTTACACCTTCATGGGCCTGAACCCCGGCACCACCAAGGCGCAGCTCCGCAAGACGCTGGAGGACTGGAACAAGGGGGACAACGGCATCCTTGACCTGTCGCAGGCGTATCGCCTGAAGCCGGGCAGCGGCTGGCTGATCCACCCGTGCATCCTTCACGCCCCCGGGTCGCTCTGCACGTATGAGCCGCAGTGGGGGAGCGATGTTTTCGGGATGTACCAGTCCCTCGTTGAGGGCCGCGAAGTGCCGTGGTCGCTTCTCGTCAAGGACATGCCCAGGGAAAAGCACCAGGACCTCGACTTCATCGTCGGCCAGCTTGACTGGGAAGGGAACATCGACCCGAACTTCAAGGCGAACCACTATCTCGAGCCGGTCCCGGTCGCGGATACAGCGAAGGACGGCTACGTGGACAAGTGGATCGTCTATGGCAAGGTCTATGGCGAGCAGCTCTTCACCGCCAAGGAGCTGACGGTCAACCCCGGGACGAAGGTGACGATCAAGGACAAGGGGGCCAACAGCCTGATCACGGTGCAGGGGCGCGGCAAGATCAACAACCAGCCGCTGAACAGCCCGAAGATGATCGGGTTCTATGAGCTGACCGAGGACGAGTATTTCGTCACCGAGGCGGCCGCCAGGGCCGGCGTCACCTACGAGAACACGAGCGAGACCGAGCCGCTGGTGATCCTCCGCTACTTCGGCCCCGAAGCCAGCCCCGACGCGCCGGCGCTGAAGTATTCCGGGGGCGTGAAGCTATAGAAACGCCTCAAAACTCTCTCCAACAGGGGGCCCAAGGCCTGGCTCCGTTGGGAAGCTTTCGCTTTGACAAGCGCGGGGAGTCACCGAAGAATTAGCACGGATGACGACACTGTGCCCATCCCGATCGCTGTCGCCAGCGGAAGTCGAACGCGCTTGCGAGCGGGACGGCAAGCGCTACGAGTTGGTCGGTGGCGCGCTCGTTGAGAAGATGGTGGGCGCGGAAGCACTTTTCATCGCGTCGCGGATATCGTCCCGCCTCAACCTCTCGCTGTACCCCAATCACGGTTTCGCGGCTGTTGAAGCGATGATCCACTGCGTCGATCGTCCCAATCACGGCCGCAAGCCAGACGTCTCATTCATCCGGTGGGAACGGTTGACTTCGCCGACGATCCCCCGAGGTGATTTTTTGTCGCGCCCGACCTGGTCGTTGAAGTTCTGTCGCCTGGCAACAGCGGAAGCGAGATCGACCACAAACTGGACGAGTACCTGGCGGCCGGCGTAGGCGCCGTGTGGATCGTCAACCCCGAGCAGCGAATGATTCGCCTCTTCCGAAGCGACGGGACAACGCGGCTATTTCGGGAGGCCGATACCATCGAAGCGGAGCCTTCCCTGACCGGCTTCCGTCTGCTCGTCGGCGATGTCTTCCCGACGCGATCGTAGCGGTCGCCCACGGAGCGGGCCAGGGAAGGTAGCCGGGAGTGGTGAGAGGGCATCAAGCTCGAGGGCCATCGGAGAAGGCTGTTCGCCGCAATGCCAGCGCGAGATATATTCCATGCTTCGGTCCTGAACGCCCTGACGAAGGACGGATGGACGACCACGCATGACCCGTATACGTTGTCTTTTGGGACGTCTTTGTTGACCTCGGCGCCGAGCGGCCGATCGCCGCCGAGCGTGATGGAGAACGAATCGCGGTCGAGATCAAGAGCTTTCTCGGGCCGTCAGACGTGCGGGATCTGGAAGTCGCGGTGGGCCAATACGTATTCTATCGTTCGCTCCTGGCACGTTCGGATCCTTCGCGACAACTGTATCTCGCGGTCGCCACATCGGTTTACAGTGGGATACTGAGCGATCCGATCGCCCGGCCGGTGATGGAAGACGCACGCATCGCCCTCGTTGTTTTCGACGCCGCGCTGGAGGTCATCCTCAAATGGCACCCGTAGATCACTATCGCGACATCATCCGGCAGGTTATTGGCGAGTACGCAACATCGGTCCCGTCGGTGGGGGACGTTCAGATCGAGACCATCTTCGACCCGTCGAACGACCACTTCGAGCTGATCTACTCGGGTTGGAACGGCTCAACGCGGATTCACGGGAGCGTGCTCCACGTGGACGTTCGAGGTGAGAAGGTCTGGATCCAGCACGACGGGACCGAGGAGGGTATCGCTGAAGAGTTGGTCAGGCGAGGGATCCCGCGCGACCGAATTGTCTTGGCTTTCCGGCCGCCCGAAGTACGACGATTCACGGATTACGCCGCATCGTAGCGGCCCTGGTCATTTGCCGACTTACCGGACCGGCTTTTTGTCGGCTCGACGGCGGTGTTCGCCGCCCGCGTGCAGGGACAGAGGCAGCACGTGCAACCTCGAAAGCCACGGCACACGGAGTGTGCCTGCCACAGGCTCGTCACCGCGTTGCGCGACTCAATACGCCTGGGCGAACAGCACCTGGGTCGTCGTCTCGTCACCGCTGTAGATGCACTTCCCGGCAGCCGGTGGCTGGTCGAAGGGGATGCAGCGGATTGTCGCCTTGGTTTCTTCTTTGATCTTCGCCTCGGCCGCCCGGTCGGGCTTGAAGTAGCAGCGGACGAAGCCGCCGTTCTCCTTGATCAGCCGCTTGAGGTCGTCGTAGGTGGCCGCGTCGCGGGTATTTTCCCGGCGATACGCCAGCGCCTTTGCAAAGATCGCGGCGTGGGCGGCGTCGAGCCGCGCTTTGAGCCACTCGGGGGTGACGTCGGCCAGCTTGATGATCTCCTTCGCGCCGGGGCCGCCGGTGCGGCTCTTGAGGACGAAGCTGCCGCCGTCAACATCGCGCGGGCCGACCTCGATTCGGAAAGGGACGCCGCGCTGCTCCCAGTGGTACTGCTTGTCGCCGGGGCGGGCGTCGCGGAAGTCGGCGATGATGCGTTGCTCGGTCGTGGCGTCGTACAGGTGGCTTTCGATCCCGTGCCTGGAGATCAGGTTCGCCTCGCGGCCGGCGGTCATGGCGGCGACCAACTGCCCGACAAAGCCCCGCACCTTCGCCTCATCTTCCGGCGACTTATAAATCGGCACGATCGCCACGACATCGGGCGCGACCCGCGGGGGGAGGATCAGCCCTTCGTCGTCGCTGTGCGCCATGATCAGGGCGCCGATCAGCCGCGTGCTGACGCCCCAGCTCGTGGTCCAGGCGAACTCCTGCTTCTGCTCGCGGCTCAAGTACTTGATTTCGAACGCCTTCGCGAAATTCTGGCCCAGGTTGTGGCTCGTCCCCATCTGAAGCGCCTTGCCGTCCTGCATCAGCCCCTCAATGCAGTACGTCGTCACGGCGCCGGGGAATTTCTCGCTGTCGGTCTTGGCGCCCTTTACGACCGGGACGGCCAGGACGTTCTCGGCGAAGTCGGCGTAGACGTCGAGCATCTTCAACGTCTCTTCCTGGGCCTCCTTCTCGGTCTCGTGGGCGGTGTGCCCCTCCTGCCAGAGGAACTCGGCCGTCCGGAGGAACAGCCGCGTGCGCAGCTCCCACCGCATGACGTTGCACCATTGGTTGATCAGCAGGGGCAGGTCGCGATAGCTCTGGACCCACTGGCCGTACATGTGCCCGATGACCGTCTCGCTGGTGGGGCGGATAATCAGCGGCTCTTCGAGCTTGCCCGCCGGGACAAGCCCGCCCTCGCCCCGCTCCAGTTTGGAGTGGGTGACGATGGCGCATTCCATCGCAAAGCCCTCCACGTGCTCGGCTTCCTTGGTGAGGAAGCTCTGCGGGATGAGCAGGGGGAAGTAGGCGTTGACGTGCCCGGTCTGCTTGAAGCGGCGATCAAGCTGGCGCTGGATCGCCTCCCAGATCGCATACCCCTCCGGCCGAATCACCATGCAGCCGCGGACCGGCGCATAGTCCGCGAGCTTCGCCGCCTTGATGACGTCGAGATACCACTGGGCGTAGTCGTCGGACCGCTTTTTGATGTTCTTGGCCATAGAGGGGGCTAAGGGTACGGGCCGCCGGAGACGGGTTCAAGGAAGCCGATTGACCCTGACCGACCGCTCTCCCGCGGCCCGCGGGAGGAACAGGCCATCACATTTCTCTTGCGGTTGCAGGCCCGGCACGGCAAGATTTCGAGGTCTTCATATCTTTTCGAGAAGGGCCGAATTCATGTTCTCCCGTCATCCGCGCTACCGAGGCGCGTTCACGCTGGTCGAGTTGCTTGTCGTCATTGGGATTATCGCGCTGCTGGTCAGCATCCTGCTCCCCACGCTTGGCGCAGCGCGCGAGCAGGCGCGCACCGTCAAGTGCCTGTCAAACCTGCGCTCGATCATGCAAGGCGTGACCACTTACGCGGCCGAGAACAAGAACACGATCATCCCCTTCGGCACGCCCAATGACGGTGTGTGGTGGAACATCCTGATCGACTACCGCTATATCTCGGCGCCCACGCTCAACGATGCCGAGGTGGCGGCCGGAGGAGGGGCGCTGACCGGCAGCGTCTTCAACTGCCCATCGGGCGTTCTGGACTTCTTCCCGCCCGACCTGACAAACAACACGGCGATCCCCGCGTCGCGCGTTGACCGAACCGGGGCCATGGGGTATCGCAACCGCTCCCCCAGCAGCGGCCTCTCAGCCGACTGCTGGTACGGGATGAACGCGACCGAAGGCCTCGCCCGCACCGGCGCCATGCCGCCGGATCGCCGACTGGACGACCGACGGCTTTATGAAGATGACCTACGTCCGCAAGCCCACGGACATGGTCATGTTCTTCGACGGGCTGGTCTATCACCAGACAGAGGTCAACGCGAACCGCCTGAACGCCCGTCATGGGAAGCTCACTCAGACCAATCTCGCCTTCTTTGATGGACACTGCGAAACATGGCACACAGCCGACCTACCCGGCGGGCTGGGCGCGGCGCAAACATCCGACTTCAGCCTGGCCAACCTGACCGCCAAGTCGCCTTACCCTTTATGGCTTCTTGAGCAACGGTGACCGCGGTCAGGCCCGACGCGAGCCGGCCGGCCTCAGCAGGCACTCTTCGGTGAAGGGCGATCCCACAATGAAGGGCGATCCCATGATGAAGAGCCAGCTCATGATGAAGAGCCAGCCCATGATGAAGGGGCATCCCATGAAACACCGGCCACTCCGCGTCCATAGCGGCTTCACGCTCGTCGAGCTGCTGGTCGTCATCGGGATTATCGCACTGTTGGTCTCCATCCTGCTTCCGACGCTGGGGGCCGCGCGGGAGCAGGCGCGGACGACCAAGTGCCTTTCGAACCTTCGGCAGATCATGATCGCGGTGAACGCCTACGCGGCCGACAACCGCGGCACGATCCTGCCCGTCGGGACGATCGCCGATGGATGGTGGTCGAACATCCTGGTGGACTACCGCTACCTCCCCGCCCCCCAGGCATCGGCCGCCGACGTGGCGGCGGGGAGGCCGCCGATGACCGACAGCGTCTTCTTCTGCCCATCGGCCGTCGCCGAGATGCTCCCGCCGGCCGCCTTCGCGAACAACTCGACCGTCCCGGCAAGCCGGGTTGACCGCACCGGCGCGATGTGCGACCGGGAACAGTCCCCCTCGAGCCTGCTTTACGTGGACAATTGGTACGGCATCAACGGGGGGCAGGGGAGCTCGACGACCACGGGCGAACCCACGCACCGGATCGAAACCATCGCGACCGATCGATATCTTTCCTTGACCAACATCCGCAAGCCCAGCGACCTGGTGATGTTTTTCGACGGCGTTTTCTATCACGAGATGGAGGTCAACGCGAACCGCCTCAACGCCCGGCACGGGAAGTTCACCCTGACCAATCTCGCCTTTTTCGATGGCCACTGCGAGACGTGGACGACGGCCAAGCTCCCGGGCGGCCTGGGGAGTGCGGCGACAACCGATTTTGACCTGGCGAACTTGAAGGCCAACAGCCCCTATCCCTACTGGCGGCTGGAACAGTAGCGAAGGCCCCCGCCCCGTACTCCAAAGTCACAGCACTCCCCGAAGGCGCTAATCCAACGGCACCGCGGCGAGAAGGTCTCCAGCATCCCTTGGCGCTCTCTCCTTGGCGTCTTGGCATGCACCTACGCTTCAACACAAGAGTTTTGGGACAGGCCTCGGCGGTTCATGGCTCGGCCGAGACGTTCACCTGGAATGAAAGCTGCTCGAGTTGCACAGCGACATCGACCGTATTGAGTGCGACATCGGCGGGGACAGTGAGTGAAACCGGGGCGAAGTTCAGGAGCCCGCGAACGCCGGCCGCGATGAGCTCATCGGCGACGTCCTGGGCGAAGTCGGCCGGCACTGCCAGGATGGCCAGGCGAATGCCGAACTTATGCACGGTTGGCGTCATCTCGGCCAGGGGTTGAACGCTGAAGGGGCCAAGCTTTTTTCCGATCTTCGACGGGTCATTATCGAACACGGCGACGAGCTTGAAGCCTTTGGAATCGAAGCCGCGATACGCCGACAATGCCCGCCCCAGGTTCCCCGCCCCAACCAGCAGGACGTTCCAGACCTTGTCCGTGCCCAGGATATGCTTGACCTGGCCGATCAGGTCATCGACCCGATAGCCGATCCCCGGGTGCCCGAACTGGCCGAAGTAAGCCAGGTCTTTACGCACCTGTGCGTCGGTCAGGCCGAGGCTTTCGCCGAGCTGTTTGCTGGAGATGGTGCGGCGATCTTTTCGCTGGAAGCCCTCCAGTTGGCGCAGATAGAGACTGAGTCGCCGGACTGCGGGGTTGGGGATGGAATCCGGTCGCGGCAGGTCCATGCTGCTCCTACGGGTCGGTCGGCGGCGTGGCGAAAGAGGCGCGCCGTCGCACGGATGAGGCATCGCAAAAACGGTCAACTTCCGGTTTTACGATGCGGTTGGTGCCGGTTGGAGCGTCCACGACGGGGTCGGGGGATGCGATCGGCTGGCATCAACGGCCGCTGGGTGAATTATTTCACCCATCCGCCTCCCGTCAAGCGGAGCGGCCTGCATGTAAGTCTGGGAAAGAGCGGGCGCAATCGCGGTCCGATGGGCCGCTTGCGGACGAGTATTCCTTGACAGTATTTTTGGCATCTGCTACTTACATCATACTGCTTTGGCGCTACGCGGACTTCCACAAGTCATCCTGTAAAGGGTTTGGTCCGCGTGAAGGGTTGATCCAGCGAGCCTTGGCTTGGCGGGCGTTTGGCCCGATGAAGCGAGAGGCTGTCGCGTGAGGGTGCGGCGAGGGTGCTGGGACGACAGCGCTGTTTGCGACCGTCCCGGTCGCGTGCCACTCGACCCATCGGATCGAATCCGTCGTCGGGGCCGGCGTTCACGCCGGTTGTCCGTCGCCCGCGTCGGTTGTCCGTCGCCCGCGTCGGTTGTCCGTCGCCCGCGTCGGTTGTCCGTCGCCCGCGTCGGTTGTCCGTCGCCCGCGTCGGTTGTCCGTCGCCCGCGTCGGTTGTCCGTCGCGCCTCCCGGCTTCGCCAAAGAGGGGGCAGGGCAGAGGAACCGCCGAGAGTCACCCCCCGATGAACCATCGCCACGACCAGCGCTTCGGCTCCACCCCTCTCTCCGCCCGCTCCTTACGCAATTTGGCTGGTTTCCGCCCGCTGATGACCGTCCTGGCAAGCCTGCTCGCCACGTCGGGCCTTGCGTTCGGGCAGGTTCACGGGCCCTCGATCACCAGCGATGCCAAGTCAGGCACACCGCCGACCAAGGCGATGCTGGATCAGTTCATCCAGCCCGAGATAGCGAACCTTTCGGACCCGAACCCCGCGTTCCAAGAGTCGGGCCGCAGCCGACTGGTCGAAGCGTCAGCCCCGCCGGTCGGCGGCTCCTTGTCCGCCGCGTATGCGGCCGCCTATGCCGCGGCTCTGGACACCGCCCTCAAGCCGCTCCAGGCGAACCCCGACGTCCACATCCGCATCAACGCGGCGATCGTCCTGGCGCGAGTCGCGCCGCGCGTGGCGAACGGGGCGCTGAATGGCTCGGCGTTGCTCTTTGTCGCCGACCCGGCCGAACCGGTCGCCCTGTGGGGCGTGAAGGCCTCCAAATACATCGTCCCATGGCAGTTGCAGCTTCGCAGCACCGCGCTGGCCGACGCCGTCATCCAGGCGGTCCAGCGGTTTAAAACGTCAGCCCCCATCGCCGAAGAGGCGTACGACGTCTTCGTTCCCGCGCGCGTCGATGCGGCCACGCCGGACATCCTGAAGCTAAATGCCAGCTCCGTCGCCAAGCTCCTGCGCACCCGCGGCGCATTGTTCGCCACCGCCGACCCGACGAATGCGGCCGCGGCGCCCATCCCCGAACCGACAATCGAACGCGACCACGGCATCCCGTTCGTCTATCGGGCGTTCAAGGATGTGCCGGCCGACGATCAAAAGCAGTTGGTGGGCGCTATGTTAGACGTTCTGGCCCAGGCGGTTCGACTGGCCGATGCCTCCCAGCCGCGGGCCTCGTTGGCTGACATTGAAGTGCCGTCAAAGGAAGATTTTGTGACCCTGGTGGCGCGGATCGGCGAGGCCTCTCGCCAGATCGGCCAGCTCGCGACGCCGACCAATCCAAGGGCCGCCGGGATCACGGCGGCCGCCAATCAGCTCGCGGTGGTCAAGCCCGCCGACGCGACCAGTTCGTTGCCCGGCCGCCAATCGGCGCTGGTGAAGGAGTTTGAGTCCGCCGGCCTGCTGCCGCCTCCCCCGGCGCCGCCCAAGCCCCACGGGACGGCACCTTCGATCCAGAGGCCAACCGCCCCGACGCCCGCGGCCGTCAAGCCGAAGCCCTGATCTGTGCGGTTTGAGCGAGAAGGCGCAAACTCGCACGACCGGCCGCCAGTCGCTATGAACCGTTTGCTCCCCATTCTGCTGGTGATGGCACTGCTCGCCGGCGGGGCCTTCCTCTGGCAGCGGACGACGGCCGGCCCGCCCGCCGATTTCACGTTCATCAACCGGGGCGACGTCGGCACGCTCGACCCCAACCGCATGTCCTGGATGCAGGACATCCGCCTGGGCTATGCGATGTGGGAGGGGCTCTACACGCTCGACCCCGTCACGCTCGAAGCAATCCCCGGCTGCGCCGACCCGATCGACCTCAGCCCCGACAAGACCGTCTACACCTTCCACATCCGCCCGAGCGCCCGCTGGAGCGATGGCTCGGACGTCACCTCCGCCGATTTTGTCTTCGCCTGGCGGCGCATGCTCGAAGACCCGGGGGATTACAGCTCGCTTCTCTACTACATCCGCGGCGCCGAGGAGTACGCAAAGGTCTACGGCGAGAACAAGCCCGCCGATTTCAAGACGGTCGGGATCGAGGCGCTCGGCCCCAAGACGCTCCGCGTGACGCTCAAGCACCCGGTGACGTTCTTCCCCGATATCTGTGCCTTTCCGCCCGCTTTCCCGCTGCTCGAAAAGTCGATGGCGGAGTTCAAAGAAGTGGACGCCGCGACCGGGCACGTCAGCTACCGGAAGGAATTCACCCTCCCGCCGAAGCTGATCACCAACGGGCCGTACAAGCTCACGTCCTGGCGGTTCAAGCAGCGGCTGCGCATCGAAGCCAACCCCTACTACTGGGATCGCGCCAACGTTCCGACCAGGATCATTGACCAGATCAGCTCCGAAGACCCGCTCTGGGCCTATACCCTTTACGACACCCAGGGCGTTGACTGGATCGCCGAGGTCACCGGCGACATCGGCGCCGAACTGCGGGCCAAGGGCCGCACCGACCTGCACGTTTTCCCTGCCTTCGGGACCTACTTCTACTCCTTCAACTGTCGCCCCAAGCTGAACGACGGCCATGCCAACCCGTTTAACGATGTGCGGGTGCGCCAGGCGTTCACGATGGCGCTGGACAAGAAGGTGATCGTGGACACCATCACCCGCATGGGCGAAATCCCGTCCACCACGTACATCCCGATCGGGGCGTTCCCGCGCTACAACTCCCCGGCGGGGCTCCCCGCCGACGCCGACAAGGCGCGCAGCCTTCTCGCGGCCGCCGGTTACCCCGGCGGCAAAGGGTTCCCCAATATCTCGCTCCTGTTCAACAGCGAAGGGCAGCATAAGCCGATCGCCGAGAACATCCGCCGCCAGTGGATCGACACGCTGCACGTGGACGTGCGGCTGGAGAACATCGAGATCAAGCAGTTCCGCGACCGCCTGCACAATAAGGATTACGCCGTCGCCCGGGCGAGCTGGTTCGGCGACTACAACGACCCCTCCACCTTCACCGACAAGTACAAGCCCGACAGCGGCAACAACGATTCCGACTGGCTGAACGCCGACTACCTGAAGCTCTGCGACAAGGCCGACGTCGAGCCCGACGCCGACCAGCGCCTCCGCTACTTCGAGCGGGCGGAAAAGCTCCTCCTCGACGAGGCGCCGATCCTCCCCATCTACACCTACGTCAACGCCTATCTCTATCGCGACGACATCCACGGCATCCCGCTGAACTCCCGGGCGATGATCATGTTCAAAAGCATCCGGGCCAGGGAGGCGAAGCGCTAGCCAGCGCCCGCGATCACCATGGGCCGATTCATCGCTCTCCGCACCCTGCAGTTCCCTTTCGTCCTGGCGATCATTTACCTGATCACGTTCTTCCTGGTCTGGGTTGCTCCCGGGGACCCCTTCAACCGAACCGACAAAGCGATGCGGCCGGAAGTCCGCGAGGCCATCCGTCACCGCATGCACGCCGAGCACTGGTACACCTTTTTGGGCTACTACCCCTTTCAACTGCTCAAGGGGGATTTCGGCCACAGCCTGACGTACGAAGAATGGTCGGTGAACAGCCTGATCGCCCCCGCGCTGCCGGTGTCGGTCACGCTGGGGCTTGTCGCGCTGACGGTGGCGACCTTCGGCGGCGTCGCCATCGGCGTCATGGCGTCGGTGAAGCGGGGCGGGGCGTTTGACTGGCTCAGTCTTTCGGTCGCCCTGATCGGCATCAGCCTGCCGAGCTTCGTCACCGCGGCGCTGCTGTTCGCGGCCTTCTCGGTGCGGCTGCGCTGGTTCCCGATTGGCACCTGGGGCGCTCCCCGCGACCTGGTCTTGCCGGGGCTGGCGCTGTCGCTGGCGCCGATGGCCTACATCGCCCGGCTCACCCGCGTCTCGATGATCGACATCCTCTTCGAGCGACTTCATCCGGACCGCCCGCGCCAAGGGGCTTTCCAACCGGATGGTCATCTGGAAGCATGCGCTGAAGCTGGCCATGCTGCCGGTGCTCAGCTACCTCGGCCCCGCGGCGGCCGCGACGCTGACGGGGTCGTTCGTCGTCGAGAAGATCTTCAACATCCCCGGGCTCGGCCAGCACTTCGTGAACAGCGTGTTGAACCGCGACCAGACCCTGATTCTCGGCACGGTCATGGTCTATTCGATCTTTCTGCTCGGCCTGAACCTGCTGGTGGACATCGGCTACGCCTTCGTAGACCCGCGCATTGATGTGACGGCCAGGCGTGGCGAGTGAGCAAGTGCGGATGTTGGCCGCGCGGAGCGCCGGTTGTGGAGATTCTTTCGATAGGGTCCCAGCTCCCGTGCGGACCTTCCGGCTGAGGCATGGCGCTCGGAAGGTCGGCACGGGAGGCATGACGTCGCCCGAATGACTTGACGTCGATCGACGCCTCCCGTACGGACCCTACGCCGGACTCGCGGTTTTCCGTGGAATGAACCACGGGGCCGGCAAAAGGCAGCTGTGCGATGGCAGAGAACGAGATCGACTGGCGCGAACGAATTTCCGTTGACCCGTTGGTTTGCCACGGAAAGCCGTGCATCAGGGGGACACGCGTCCTGGTCACGGTCGTGCTGGACAATGTCGCGGCGGGCGAGCCATTTAGCGACATCGCTGGACGCTATCGCATCGGCGTGGACGACATACGGGCCTGCCCGGCCTACGCGTCGGCACTGGCTAAGGGACGTTTTGTCCCCGTGGCGAGCGAGGTCGCCTGATGAAATTGAAGGCCGACGAAAACCTCCCTCCCGATGTTACAGAGGTCTTCAAGCGCGCAGGCCATGATGCTGTAACGGTCTGGAGCCAGGAAATGATCGGGCGAAGCGACGAAAGCATTGCGAAAGTCTGCCGGGCGGAAGGCCGCGCTTTGCTGACTTTCGACCAGGGCTTTGCGAAGATCCTGGTGTACCCGCCGGAGTGGTATCACGGCCCGATTGTCTTGCGGCTGCGAAGGCAAGATCGAGCGTATTTCACTGCGATGATCCAACGTTGCCTGCCTGGCCTTACGGGATCCGATGTGAGCGGGCAATTACTGATCGTCGATGAGAGCGGCATCCGATGGCACGGAATGCAGACGGGAAATGACGCCGAAACCTGGCTGCGATTGCGGTTCGTTTTTGAATCCGATCGCCCTTCGGTTGCCGGCCCTGATGCCCAAGTGCTTAAAGCTATATGACCACCGCCTCGATCCCCATTGATGACTCCACCCTGACCGTCGGGACCGACGCGTCCGCGATGGCCGCGCCGGATCGTCTCTGGCGGCGGGCGCTGCGCAACGGCCGGCTGATGATCGGCGGGGGACTGCTGCTGGCGATGGTGCTGGCCTGCCTCGTGACGCTGCCGTGGACGCTGCGGCCGGGTGCCGCGCTCTACTTCGATGCCCAGAAGCCGGAAAACGCGCGGCTCGGGCCGGACGTGATGTTCCCCGCGCGCTGGTTCGGGACCGACTCCCTCGGCCGCAGCCTGCTGGGGCGCTGCCTGCTCGGCGGGACGATCAGCCTGACCATCGGCGTGGCGGCCGCCGCGGTCGCGGTCGCTCTTGGCGTCAGCGTCGGCGTCTTTGCCGGTTACCGGGGGGGCTGGGTGGATTCTCTCCTCATGCGCACCGTCGATGTCCTCTACGGCCTGCCCTACATCCTGCTGATCGTGCTTCTGAAGATCGCGCTCGACCCGCTGCTCGAAAAGAGCGGCGTGCAGCCCTCCATCGCCAACCTGGTCGTCCTGTTCCTGGCGATCGGGCTCGTCAGTTGGCTGACCATGGCGCGGGTGATCCGCGGGCAGGTCCTGTCGCTCCGCGCCCAGCCGTTCATCGAATCCTGCCGGGCGGCCGGCCTCACCGAACGCCGCATCTTCCTCCGCCACCTCCTGCCAAACCTGATGGGCCCGATCATCGTCTACGCGACGCTGACCATCCCCCAGGCGATCCTCCAGGAATCGCTCTTAAGCTTCCTCGGCATCGGCATCCAGGCCCCGATGCCCACCTGGGGCTCGCTCGCGTCGGAGGGGCTCAGCGCCTCGCTCAACCCGATCTATAGCCGCTGGTGGCTGCTCGCGTTCCCGTGTACGCTGCTGGGGGTGACCCTGCTGTGCCTCAACTTCGCCGGCGACGGCCTGATGAGCCTCTTCGACCCGAAGGGCGACAGGGCTAAGATCTGACCCTGAAAGCCTCCGCGACGTCCGCCACGACGTCTGACCATGGGCCGAGGCCAGTCGCCGCGAAGGCCCACCTTCGCCATCAGGCCTTGGGCGAGCATCGAAGGATCGTTCATGGAAAATCGCTTCGGTTTTAAGGATTTCGTCACGCTGACGCTGCTTGTCCTGCTCATCGTCGTCGTCTGGCTTGGGATGGTTCAGTCAGACCGGCAGTGGAAAGTCATCAAGACGATCGAGTCGCAGGGGAACCAGCAGACCGACCAGATCGCGACGCTCCGCCGGATGATGGTGGAGATGGCGTCTTCCGGCGGCCCCGCCCGGGTCGTCATGCCGGTCGCCACCGGCAACTCGACCACCAGTCCTTCTACCTCCGCCACTCCCGGGTCCCGCGTGGACCCATTTGGTAACCTTAAGGCCGCTGAAGCTCGCCCCGATTTCGCGCGTGGCGACTGGCTCATCGATAACCTCGGCTCCAAGGTCAAGAAGCTAACCCCGCTCGTCAGCGCCGATCTCTACGCCGACATCGTCCAGGCGAAGGTGATTGAGAGCCTCGTCTATCGCGACCCGAACTCACTCGAATGGGTCCCGCAGCTCGCCCGCGACTGGCAGATCAGCGAAGACGGGTTGACTTTCACGTTCCAGCTTCGCAAAGGTGTCACGTTTTCCGACGGGCAGCCATTCACCGCCGACGACGTGATCTATTCATATCAGCTGGTCATGAACCCCAAGGTGGATGCGGCGCGGCAACGCGCTTATTTCGACAAGATCAAATCAGTTGAGAAGCTCAATGACTTTGAAGTCCGCTTCAAAATGACTGAGCCCTACTTCTTAAGTATGGAGGTTTGCGGCGGCATCTCCGTGCTTCCCAAACACTTTTATTCAAAGTTCAATGAGGACACGTTTAACTCGAACCCCGGGTTGTTGATGGGGACTGGGCCGTATCGGCTGACGGACCCCGCCGGATGGCGCCCGGGGCAGAAGATTGAGCTCGTCCGCAATGAGAACTACTGGGGCGAGCTTTCCCCATTCAATCGCATCGTGGAAATGGAAGTCGAGGAGGAGGCGGCGGAAGAGACGATGTTCGGCAACGGCGAACTCGACATTTTCGCTACGCAGCCGACCCAGTATCGCCGCCTCATTGAGGACCCCAAGACCAAGGCCCGTGCGAATAGTTACGAGTACGAGTCCGCTACCGCCGGCTACTCGTACATCGCCTGGAACGAGCGCCGCAACGGCAAGCCGACCAAGTTCGCAAGCGCCGCCGTCCGCCGTGCGATGACCATGCTCACGGATCGGGATCGTGTGAACAAGGAGATCTATCTCGGTTACGCTACGACTATCAGCGGCCCGTTCTCCGCCGGTTCGCCCCAGGCGGACCCTTCGATCCTGCCGCTCCCGTATGACCCCGCGGCCGCCCGGAAACTGCTCACCGAAAACGGCTATCACGATGACAATGGGATCATCAAGGGCCCTGACGGCGAGCCGTTAAGGGTCCGACTCACCTATCCGAGTAAGAACGCGACGACTGAGCGGGTCGTGCTTTTTCTGAAAGACGGCTTTGCAAGGGGCGGCGTCTCTTTGGAGCTTGACCCGCAGGACTGGCCGATTGTCCAGACCAACTTGGACAATCGCGACTTTGACGCCATCACGCTCGGTTGGGGTGGCACAATCGAAAGCGACCTGTACCAGGAGTTCTCTTCCTCCCAGATCGCCGACAAGGGCGACAACTTCATGTCGTTCAAGAACGACCAATTCGACAAGGTCGTCGAGAAAGCTCGAAAGACTGTGGACGATGCGAAACGCATGGCGCTCTGGCACGAAGCGCATCGCATTCTTGCCGATGAACAGCCCTACACGTTCCTGAACAGCCGCAAGGCGCTGCGGCTGATGGACAAGCGCATCGCCAACGTTGAGAAGTCGAAGGTCGGGCTCAACTATGTGAACATCTGGTCGATGCCGATCCCCTGGTACGTCCCGAAGGGGCAGCAGAAATACACGCAGTGACCGGCGTTGCCCGACGGACCGCGAGCGCGCAGGGGCGCCACTCGATGGGATCGACCTTGACCGACCCGCGGCCGCGGTGTTTTGTCGTGAGCTGGACGGGCTTCCAACGATGCTGACCTACGTCACCCGCCGACTTCTGCTGATGATCCCGACTCTGCTCGGGATCACCGCCGTCGTCTTCTTCGTCATGGCGGCCACGCCGGGCGGCGTCGGCGCCTCGCTGCTCAGCCGCGAAGGGAACCTGGATCCCTACCAGAAGCGAATTCTGGAGGCCTACTACAAGAAACGGTATGACCTGGACAAGCCGCCGATCCAGCAGTACCTGAAGTGGCTCAACAAGATCTCTCCGATCGGCAGCAAAGAGCCGGGGCACGGCTGGCCAGGCGCATGGTCGGTCGGGCTGAAATGGCCCGACCTGGGGGAGAGCTTCAGCCAGCACCGCCCCGTCTCTGACGCAATCGCCGAATCGCTCCCGATCACCCTCCTGCTGGAGATCACGTCACTGCCGATCATTTTCGGCATCTCGATCTGGACCGGCATCCTTTCCGCCCGAAAGCGCGGGGAAGCGATTGACGTCGGACTGGGGACGGTGCTCATCGGCCTCTGGTCGTTGCCCGAGATCTGGGTCGGCGTCCTGATGATCGGGTTCCTGACCAGCGACCGGTACTACCACTGGTTCCCGACCAATGGCCTGCACGACGTGATGGCCGACGGCATGACGTTCCTTCCCGGCCGTGGCCCCGCCGGCTTCGAACGCGGGTGGCTGCTCGACACGATCTGGCACCTGGTGCTCCCGTTGATCTGCCTGAGTTACGGCGGGTTCGCCTTCCTGTCGCGCCTGCACGCGCGGGTCGCTCATCGAATCGCTCGGGCAGGATTTCGTCCGGACCGCTCGAGCCAAGGGGTTGACCGAGCACGCAGTGGTCTACCGCCACGCGTTCCGAACGAGCCTGATCTCGCTGATCACCGCTTCGGCCAGCATTCTTCCCGGGCTGATCGGCGGCTCGGTGGTGGTGGAGACGATTTTCGGAATTCAGGGAATGGGCAAACTGGCGATCGATTCGGTGGAGGCGCGCGACCGCGAGTTGCTGTTGTCCCTGACGCTGATCGCCAGCATCCTTCAGTTGATCGGGAACCTTCTCTCCGACCTCGCCTATGCCTTGGCCGACCCCCGGGTAAGTTATGTCGATTGAAGCCGCGGAAATCCTCGCGGGGATCGCGCCGTCCGCAATGCCGTCCGGCGCGGCCGGCCCCTCAGACCAGGCGCCGGTGCCGTCGAACCCCCGCGGGCTCGTTCATCAGGCGGCCGTCGATACCCTCTCCCACGCGACCGCGCGGGTGGGGCTTACCTGGCTCGGGTTCCTGACCTTCCTGGCCGTTTTCGCCCCGCTCATCGCCAATACCCACCCCATCCTGCTGAAGTCTGGCGGGCACTGGAGCTCGCCGCTTCTGGCGAACCTTACCCCGGCCGATGCGTTGCTGCTGATCGCCTTCGCGACCATCACCTCGCTCGGCGTGTCACGCCGGTACACGCTCCTGCGGTCGATCGGCATCCTCACGCTGACCCTGGCGATCTGTGCCATCCCCTGCTATCTGGCCCTGCGGCCGCCGTCGAGCCCAGACTACACCCTGTATCGCCGCGCCGCGCAGGAAGGCAAAGCTCAGTTCTCGCTCCACACGCCCATCCCTTATTCGCCGACGGATCGGCAGTTCGAGATACCTGATGCCCGCCTTCACCCGCCATCGCTCGCGCACTGGATGGGGACGGACGACCGGGGCGGCGACCTCGCCAGCGAGATGATCCACGCAAGCCGCATTGCCTTATCGATCGGGTTCCTCGCAACCGGCGTGTCGGTGCTGATCGGCGTGATCGTCGGTGGCGTGATCGGGTATTACGCCGGCTTTCTGGACCTGATCGGCATGCGGGCCATCGAGATCATCGAAGCGGTGCCGCGGCTGTTCCTGCTGATTACGATTACGGCGTTCGTCCAGCAGCGGAACATCTACCTGATGATGTTCGTCATCGGCGTGACCGGCTGGACGGGCTACGCGCGTTATATCCGCGGCGAGTTCTTCACGATTCGCAAGCTTGACTACGTCCAGGCGGCGATTGCGGCCGGGTTGCCGCGCCGATCTATCGTCTTTCGGCACATGCTCCCGAACGCGCTGACGCCCGTGCTTGTCAATACAACGTTCGGCGTGGCATCGGCGATTCTGTACGAAAGCATCCTAAGCTTCCTGGGCCTCGGCCTGGTCGACCAGGCAAGCTGGGGCGGCCTGCTCGAACAGGCCCGGGCCGGCGGGACGAGCTTCACCCCGTGGATTGTGACGTTCCCGGGGCTGGCCATCTTCCTGACCGTTTTCTCGTACAACATGGTCGGCGAAGCCGTGCGCGACGCCCTGGATCCGAAGCTTCGCAAGCGAGAATGACCCTGGTGCGGCGATCGGGGCGTTCGGCACAATTCGGGGGGCGGCGTGGCAAGCCACGCCCTACGGGGCCGCGACGGAGCTTGGATTTCCAGGCGATCGGCCGCGGCCGACGACGAAAGAGCACATGACCGATCAGCCCCCTCAACCCATCGATCCCTCCAAGCCGCTCCTGGAGATCATTGACCTCAACGTCGGCTTCGACGTCAGCCGCGGCATGATTCGGCCGGTGCGGGATGTGTCGCTCACCGTCTTCCCCGGGCAGACCGTCGCCGTGGTGGGGGAGAGCGGGTGTGGCAAATCCGTCACCGCGATGTCGATCCTGCGGCTGATCCCCGAGCCGCCGGGGCGCGTCCTGGGGGGGCAGGTGCGATTCCTGGGGCGCGACCTGCTTGCCTTGCCCGAGTCGGCGATGCGCTCCGTGCGCGGCAAAGACATCGCCATGATCTTCCAGGAGCCGATGACCAGCCTGAACCCGGTCTACACCATCGGCGACCAGATCGCCGAGGCGGTTGTCCTGCACCAGCGCGTCGGGTCGCGCGAGGCGTACCGGATCGCCGAGAAGGCCCTCTCCGATGTCGGCATCTCCGACCCGCGACGGCGGCTGTCCGAGTACCCGCACCAGATGTCCGGCGGCATGCGGCAGCGCGTCATGATCGCCATGGCCCTCTCCTGCCAGCCCAAGCTCCTGATCGCCGATGAGCCCACCACCGCGCTCGACGTCACCATCCAGGCCCAGATCCTCGAACTGCTCCGCAAGCTCCAGGCCGAGACGGGGATGGCCATCCTCCTGATCACGCACGACCTGGGCGTGGTCGCGGAGAATGCCGACGTCGTGGCGGTGATGTACGCCAGCCGCGTGGTCGAATTCGCCACCGTGGACGAGCTGTTCAGCCACCCCAAGCACCCCTACACCGAGGGGCTGCTCAAGAGCGTCCCGCGACTGAATGACACGCGCGTCCGGCTCGACACGATCTCCGGCTCCGTCCCCAACCCGGCCCGTTTCCCCAGCGGGTGCAAGTTTCACCCGCGTTGCCCCAGGACGCGCGAACTCGCGGCGGCCGCCGCGCCCGGCGAGGTGCTGACGATCCACGCCGACGGCGAAGCCGCCAACGTCATGGCCGTCTGCACCCGCGAGGAGCCGAACCTGCGGGTCGTCGAACCGGGCCACTGGGGCGCATGCCACTTCGTGCCAGGGTATGCCGAGGGCGTCGCGGGGCGGCCGCAGCTTGGGTTTCGGCGTGATGCGGGGCCACCGGAGGGCGACGCCGCCCTCCAACCCCTTGCCGCCGGGGAGGTGCGCTGATGAGCGATCCGGGCACGATCATGTCTTACGGGACGCAGGCGGCCCCTCGCCCCACGACGCCCGCCGGCGCTGCCGGCCCGCTGCTACAGGTGCGCGACTTGCGGACCTGGTTCCCGATCAAGCGCGGGCTTTTCTCGGACACCGTCGGCCAGGTGAAGGCCGTTGACGGCGTCACGTTCGACATCCACCCCAGCAAGACGCTCGGGCTGGTGGGCGAGTCGGGCTGCGGGAAGACGACGGTCGGCCGCACCATTCTGCGGCTGATCCCCGCGACGGGCGGGACCGTCTTCTTCAAAGGCGAGAACTTCTTCAACTACCAGGGCGAAGCCCTGCGCCGCCTTCGCCGGCACATGCAGATCGTCTTCCAGGACCCGGTGAGCAGCCTGAACCCGCGGATGACTGTCGGCGGCATCATCGGCGAGCCGATCGAGGTGCATGGTATCGCCACCGGTTCGGCGCGGCAGGACATGGTCGCATCGCTCCTGTCGCGCGTGGGCCTGGACCCGACGTATGCTCGGCGTTACCCGCACGAGTTCTCCGGCGGGCAGCGGCAGCGCATCGGCATCGCGCGGGCCTTTCGCTTTCGCCCGACTTCATCGTCTGCGACGAGCCGGTCAGCGCGCTGGACGTATCGATCCAGGCGCAGATCCTCAACCTTCTGGAAGACCTTCAGCAGGAGCGGAACATCGCCTACCTCTTCATCGCGCACAACCTGGCGGTGGTGCAGCATTTTTCGGATGAAGTGGCGGTGATGTACCTCGGGCGCATCGTCGAGAAGGCAAGCAGCGTCGAGCTGTACGGCAACCCCAAGCACCCCTATACGCTGTCGCTGCTGTCCGCCGTCCCCGAGCCGGGGCCGCGGGTGCGGAAGAAGCGGATCGTCCTGCCTGGCGAGGTGCCGTCGCCATCGAACCCGCCGACGGGCTGCCCGTTCCACCCGCGTTGCCCGTTGACGCGCCTGAAGGCCGCCGAAGCCGGGGCGGCCGAGACCGTCGAGATCACCTCCGGCGGCACGCCCGTGCGCGTGTTGTCCCGATGCGTCCAGGAGGTCCCCCCGCTGGAGCCCAAGCAGGGCGAGGCGGGGCACATCGCCGCGTGCTGGGTGACGACATGAACGACGGCCGCCGTGGCGAGCGGCGCGGATCAGCTCTGGTCCCCTCTCCCGGTTCCCGGGGGAGGGATAGGGAGGGGGCTGTAGCGCGGCAGTGCAGTCACCGACCGTTCCCCGCCGATGGCCCCCTCCCCCACCCTCCCCCGGTGTACCGGGAGAGGGAGCAAGACGGCCGCCAACATCAGGCGCCGCCTACCGCACCAACTCATACCAAAGCGTTGTCTCCGACCCGAGCATGATCGTTGTCGCGCCATCTCGGAACGTTGTGGGGACCTCGTTCCCACGTTTGCCGTCGGGGGCGAGCGCGTAGCACTTCAGCGGCTTGTCCCCCGCGACCCGGACCGTCCCCTTCACCCCCTCGATCAAGGGCGGCGCTTCGCCCCAATGGGTGCCGACCGTCTTGCGGGCGGCGTCCCACTTCATGCCGGTCGCGCCGCCGCGGGCCGTGGCCGACAGGAGGAGCTTCGCACTGTTGCGGATCGTCTCGCCGGGGGCGGCCGGGGCGAGCAGCAGGGCGGCGAAGGGCGTATCGAGCCGCTCGATGATCACGTCGCCCAGGTCGATCGGCAACGGGCCCTTCGCGAAGCCCACAAACCCGGCGGCCGCCGCGTCACGCAGCACAAATCGCCCTGAGCCAGAGCCGGGGCCCGAGCTTGCCCAGGAGACCTGGCTCATCGTCCCCTTGGCCGAGCGCTCCGGCGAATCCGCGTTCTTCGCGTCGGGGAACTCAATTGACAACCGGCGTTGCAGGGCAAGCTGCCAGGTGATCCCTTCTTCGTCGCGCAGGAAAGGCCACTGCTGGTAGAAGTAGTGGGATGCCGTATCGAGGATCTTCCGAGGCGGCGGCCGCACGAGAAGGCGGTTCGTCAGGGGCTTCACCGACTGCCCCAGGAAGATCCGCGCCGCCAGCGGCATGGATGCCATTTTCAGCGGGTTCCCCTCAATGTCGAAGAAGCTGTCGGTCGCCGGCTTCTCAAACTTACCGCCGGAGATGTAGTCGAAGAGGAAGATGCCGTCCCAGTCCTGAAGCGCCGCGTAGGCCGCGATCATTGGGATGCACTCCGATTCCCATTCGTTGGGCGCGGGGTGGTTGTATTCCGTGACGGTGAACGGCTTGCCTTCAACCCGTGTCGCCGCCAGGCCCCAGAGCGTCGCGCCGGCCGGGTCGTCCACCATCGGCTTGTTCTTCATCACCCAGTCCGACATGTCCCACTGGCGGTGGGGGAAGCTGGGATGGTCCCAGTAGGCGTGGGCATCGACGAAATCCATGCCGCGCTGGCTCTTCGTCCCCAGCATGCCCAGGCCGATCGTCCCGGTGATCGCGCCTTTCACGCCGACCTCGTCGCGGAGGAATTGCCGCATGCCGACGAAATAGCGCTCGTCGGTCTGCTGGAGGAAGTCGTACCAGTCGCGCGACCGAGCGGCCGTGTCGCTGGCGCCCATGCCGCCGCGGGCGACGGTGTCGTCGATCAGGCGCTCCGTTTCCGTCAGCCCCAGCCGCCCGCCGAGGCGGACCTGGGCGTCGGACAGGTAGAGCGTCGTCTGGTCGTGACCGAGATGGAACGACAATCTTCCGTTCGTGTCGTCGGCCGATGCCGTAAAGCCGAGACGATATTCGCGAGCGTCGGGGGTCAGCTTGACCGAACCGGCGAGCCCCAGCATCCCCCATGGTTCGTGCGCCTGCCCGACGCTCAACTCGACCGTTGTCGGCTGCTCCGCCCGGGCCCGGAAGGTGACGGTGTAGAACTCCCCTTTCGTCAGCGCCAGCTTTGCCTGATTGAGCTGCAGGTGCCACGCCGTCCCGTCCACCGAGGAGACGACGATCTTCAGCGCCGGCTTGCCATCGAGCATTGCAGCCGTCGCCGTCATCTTGGCCTTATCGTGCTCCTCCAGAGCCCAGGCGCCACCGGAGCCGGACGGTTGCATGCCAGACCCTTTGAGCAGGTTCTCGCCCAGCGGAATCGCGCCGTTCCACCAAGCGGCCGCCAGGGCTTCGCGGGTCGCGTACTTCTGCTTCAGCCATTCATTCCACTGCTTCTGCAAGACCCCCGCGTATGGCTCGGGCAGCTCGGCGAGGTTCCTCTCCCCGCCCCAGAGGAAGATCGTGTCTTCGTTGTTGATCTCCACGATGGCGACGGCCGGTTCATCGGCGTAGCGCGTTTTCGTGTAGGCGTTGACGTGAGTGAGCAGGTCGCGGGCGTACTGCTTGTTCGCGGCGATCAGATCGGGGTGGAAGATGTCCACCTGCTTGTCGTAGCTGGGGAGCTTGTCGGCCGCCGGCCAGCTGTGCGATTTGCTCCAGGATCGGGAGACGTGCAGGTTAAGGTCGCTGTAGACGCCCTGTTTCTTCAGGGCGGCGACGAAGTAGTCCAGACGGTCCAGCGCGTCGGGTGAGAGTTTTTCGACGGAGCCCTTCTCGAAGATGCCGGCGGGGTAGGGCTGCATGTCCATGTGGTGCAGCCGCACGCAGTTGACGCCGAACGCCGCAAGCCGCTCGGCGACCCGATCGGCCTGCTCGTGCGGCGGAAAGCAGCCCCCAAAGGCGATGTTCACGCCGAGGAACCGGATCCGCCTCCCATTCGGGCCGACGTAGAAGTGGCCGTCCGTCGCCACGATCGGCCCATTCGCGCCCGCCGGCTTATCGAGCAACCCGGCGGCCGACATGTCACCGGGGACGTCGTGGCCCCACGGCATCGCCCAGGCGCCGAGGTTTTCGGGCGGCGTCGGAAGCTGCGCTCGCGCTGTTGTTGCCGACGCAACGAGAAGGCACACGGCGATCACGATCATCTTCGGGCGCATTGGGCCTCCAACGGACGGGGGATTTAAAGTGACGGGACGGCCCGCAAAGAGGGGCCGGCGGCATGATAAGGGCTTGCGGCACGGTCGGCCAAAGCGCATGGTGGCGCGCTTCCGAGACTGTCAAGAAGCCCTCCGTTGAAGGGACGCCTGCCAACGAGCCGCGCCGGCTCGACCGAGTTCGCCGAGGTCCGTAAGGAAGCGGGGCGTGGAACAGATCAGTCGTCGAGTACGGCGACTGCCCGCTTCCTAACGGGCGCGGCTCGTTGAACGCCGTCCTCGCAGAGGTAAGTTTCTTGACAGGCTGTTCCGATAACGTCGGGCACGATCAATGGTGAGGAGCAGCACGGAGAGGTTGTTCCGATAAACGCCAGCTATCAATCATTCGGTCAGCCCCTGTTAAGCGGCCCGAGCAGGCGTCCGATGAGACGGTTGCAGTCAGGCTTGTCCTTCGGCCGCCGGGTAAGACCGGCACCGGGGGGCAGGCATGAACCGGTCAGTCCGCGTGTGGGCGGGCGTGGCCGCGGCCAGTCAGCGCCGGGCACTCGCGCAGGGCCCCTCGGTCGGGCGGATTTCGATTCCGCCCCCTGTGGGACCGTCTGGTCCCTCATCGGGGCGGTGTCGTGCCGAGGCAACGATCGTTCGCCTTTTAAGGAGAAATCATGAAGGCGATGAAGAACCTGGTCCGGAATCTGGTGTTGGACGAACAGGGCGGCGAAGTGCTCGAATACGCGCTCATCGCCGGCCTGATCATCGTGGCGGCAATCGCGTCGATCTCGACGGTCGGCACGAAGGTGCTCGCCCGCTGGACGTCGCTCAACGCGTCGATGTAACGACATCGGCGGCCGATCCTCAGCATCGGCAGTCGATGGCATTGGTTCATCGGCGGTCTTTGCGTAAGCATTGGCGCATGCCCGCGCGGTGTTCGGCGGGCAGGTTGGCCCGGGCCGCCGCGCTCACCTGCGTGGGCGCGGCGGCCTGTTTTCCCCGATCCCACCCCCGGCACGCCCAGAGCCCGGCTTCACGCGGGATATGTATGAGACGCGTCAACCTCCTTGCATGGCGGCTGCTCACGGACGACACCGGGGGAGAAGTCATCGAGTACGTGCTCGTCGCGGGCCTCATCATCGCCGCGACGGTCGCCGTCATTTCCACCTTCGGCACCAAGGTCCTGGCCCGGTGGACGAGCGTTAACGCGTCGCTCTGACCTCGCCGCCCGCTCTTTCTCGGACCTGCCCACCCCTCCCCGCGCCACGCGGCCGACGCTGCGCCGCTTGACGTGCCGATCCGCGATTCTTCCCTCCAAAACAAGCCCCCGCAGGCCGATATACCCACGGAAGCGCTCGATCCCTGGAGATACCGATGCCTCTGCACGCCTTCTCGCCTTACCTGCCGATGGTCCTGCTGCTCACCTGGGCCGCCGTGGCGGACTGGCGCACCCGCAAGATCCGGAACTGGCTGACGTTCGGCATGCTCCTCGCCGGCGTCGGCCAGAGCTTCATGAGCGGCGGCTCGGTCTCCCCGGCCGACGCGGGGCTGGGCCTGCTCGTCGGGTTCGGGCTGACTTTCCCAATGTTCGCGATCGGCGCGGTCGGCGGCGGGGACGTGAAGCTCCTGGCGGCGATGGGGGCATGGCTCGGCCCGGGGACAACTTTCATGGTCTTCGTGGTCGAGGCCCTGATCGGCCTCGTCATCGTCCTGACGCAGGCGGCCGCCACCGGAAAGCTTCGGGCGTTGGCCCGCAACAGCGCTGTCGTCGCCATCCATCTCGCCCACGCCCGCGACCTCGGCGTCACCGACGCGGCCGCGACCGGAGAATCGTTCCGATCGATCGACCGCCCGCTCCCGTTCGCCGTCCCCGTATTGGCCGCAACCCTGGTCGTATTGTACTTCCTTAACCATGGCGGCCGCGCTTGATCGGCCGGTCGAAGGGCGGCCCGCGCCCGCGTCAAGCCAGGCGGTCGCCCCGGCGGCCGCACGGCCATGGGCCGTCCCGGCTGTAACGGAGATTCCGACGGAGGCCGGGCCTTGGCCCCGCTCCAGCGCTTACGGGCCATAATCGGCCCGGCGACAGCACAGTAACGCGTTGGGCGGGCCGATGAGGCATAGGAGGCGTCGATGTTGAACGCCCTCGGGAGGACCTGATGCAAGGCTATAAGAGCACGACCGGCGCCGCCGGACAGATGTCGATCCGGCACCGACGCCGCGCCAGCGCCGTCATGGAGATGGCGCTGGTCTGCCCGCTGTTGTTCTACCTCGCCTTTGGCGTCGTCGAGTACGGCTACTACCTCTACGCGAAGAACTCGCTCCAGGGGGCCGCCCGAGACGGGGCTCGCGAGGCGATCTTGTCCACCGCCACCAATACGACGGTCCAGAGCGTTGTGGACGCCGCAATGCAGACCGCGGGGATGCAGAACTGCGGCTATTCGGTCACGACCGTGCCCGCCACGATCGCCGGGACGACCGCGGGGACGGCCTGCACGGTGACCGTCAGCACCACATGGGGGAACTTCCACGTTCACCCGCTGCCGACGGTGTTCGGTGGGATCTCGCCGACGAAATCGGTGAGCGTCGCCGCGACGATGCGCCACGAATGAGGGCCGGGCGCGCGATTGCCGCCCGGTGCCGCCGGAGCGGGCCTGGAGCCGAACCCGTCCCTGGAAGGCACCGACGTATGCGCAAGCCACTTCAATCGACCGAAGGCAAGCCCCGCGGCGGGTCCGCGGTCCCGCTGGTGATTGTGTTGTTCGTCGCACTGGTCGCGATGACCTCCCTGGGCGTGGACCTGGCGCGGGTGCAGCTTGTGAAGGTGCAGATGCGGATCGCGGCCGACGCGGCCGCGCGATACGGCGCCTTCGGCCTGAAGAACATCCTGGCCGGCCAAAGCGCCGCGGCGAGCAACGCCACCGCGGCGGCGGCCGACAACATTGTTGACGGTGCGCCGATGAACCTCGACCCGGCCGACATCGAGATGGGCATCTGGGACACATCGGCCAAAACATTCACCTCGACGACCGACCCCAACGCCGCGAACGCCGTACGCGTTACCGCCCGGCACACCGCCGCCCGCGGCACGGCCGTCCCGTTACTCTTCGCAAAACTGATCGGCCGCCCGACCTGCGACATCACCGTCCAGTCGATCGCGACCGTCACCGGGGGCACCTCCATCGCCTTCACGGTGCCGGCGACCAGCAACCCATTCCTCGCCGGCGAGCCGGCGGGGACGATCGCGAGCGCGAACAACCCCGCCAACGACCCGGACTACGCCGGCACGTCGTCGAACCCCCGGCAGTCCCCGCTGGCGGCAAACGGCGTCACCCTCACGCCGGGCGCGTCGCTGACGTTTGACGGCGTCAACGGCGGCGCGAACAACTTCAGCAGTTCCACCACGTACACCGCCGACGGCAACCTGGGTTGGCTGGTCAACAACTACGACGGCCCGGAGCACGGCATCAGCGACATGACGGCGCCAATCAACTCCCTGGTCGCCGTCTTCCTCGACGACAACCTCCCGGACGGCACGGCGGCGCCGGCCAACCTGGACTTCTCCACGACCGCCAGCCGCGACTTCGCCACGCTCGCCCCGAAGCTGAAGCAGACCTTCTTCATCGGCGACGGCCGCCGTGATGATGGGTCGGTCCAGCAGTTCATCGTCCCCAGCGGCGCCACCCGTATGTTCATCGCCACCTGGGACGGCTACGAGTGGAGCAACAACATCGGTTCCTTCTCGATGACGGTGCATAACCCCGGGACGGTCGCCACCGTTCGGTAGCCAATCGATCGTTCCTTCGGATTTTTCACGTCGCCTTTCGCCGCAATACCGTCTCCCAAAGCCGCGCCCGTCAGGAAGCGGGCAGTCGCCGTACCCGGCGACTTGGCTGTTCAATGTTCGGTCGGCGCCCGCCGGCCGCGGGCCCCCACTTCCGGACCAGACTGTCGAACAACCCAAGCAAAACGCCGAAAAATGCTTCGTTTTTCGTCTGAGAACGGGGGTCGTTAGGTCGCGGTTATAGGTTTTTCGACAGGTTGGTGAGGGAGCGGCCGGGCGGCGGCGGGGGGATCTTTGGCATCGTCGGACGGCGCGACTCGGGACGCCAACCGCTCCCTTACCAGACTGTCGAAAAACCCAAAAAACGCCGAAAAATGCTTCGTTTTCGCTCAAAAACGGCGGTCATTGGGTCGCTGTCACCAGTTTTTCGACAGTCTGTTACCAGACTGTCGGAAAACCCAAAAAACGCCGAAAAATGCTTCGTTTTTCGCTCAAGAACGGCGGTCGTCAGGTCGCTGTCACCAGTTTTTCGACAGTCTGTTACGGTCGCGGCTCGTTTGATGCGGGCGCCTGACCGGACGGTTTTTCGACAGGTTAGTGAGGGAGCGGCCGGCGGGGGCGGGGGATCTTTAGCATCGTTGGACGGCGCGATTCGGGCCGCCAACCGCTCCCTCACCAGACTGTCGAAAAACCCCAAAATCGTCGAAAAATGCCTCGTTTTTCGCTCGAAAACGGCGGTCGTTAGGTCGATGTTACCAGTTTTCCGACAGCCTCTCACGGTCGCGGCTCGTTGGCTTCCAGACTGCCTTTGACACCACACGTTGTCGGACCCTTCAAACAGCCTCAGTCGGCGCTGGGTTGCGGGGGGCCCGCTTTGGATCACATCACTCGCGGCATAAACGGCCGGCGCGGTAAAGCCGCTTCCGCTCCGTGCCGAAAGCAAGCGATAGCTGGACGTTGAACTGGAGCAACTATGAACTTGAAGACGTGGATGCCGTTGGTGCTGGCGGTAGGGCTGGGGCTGGTCGCGCTGGTGCTGGCCAAGAAGATGTTGAAGCCGCACGGGCCAGCCCCGGTGCAGGCCGACACGACGTCGGTCGTGGTCGCCAAAGGCGACATCCCCGCCGGCCGCGAGCTGACGCCCGAGGACCTCACCGTGGCCCAGATGCCCAACGCCCTGGCGCCGACCCAGGCGTTCCAGCGGGTGGCGGACGTCGCGGGGCGAGAGGTGACCACGTCGATCGTCAAAGGGCAGCCGATCGTCGAGCCGGTCCTGGGGCGCATTGGCGAGAAAGGGCTCCAGGCCCACATCACGCCGGGGATGCGAGCCATGACGGTGAGCATCGACGACATCACCGGCGTCGCGGGGATGATCACCCCCGGCGCCCACGTGGACGTGATGGCGATCGTCAACAACGAGAAAACACACCTTCAAGCCGCGCGGACCGTCCTTCAGGACCTGCGGGTCCTGGCCATCGGCCGCAACCTGGGGGCGGGGAACGCCGCTCCGGAAGGCCAGCCGCAGCAGAGCACGGGGCCGTCGAACAACGTCACCTTCCTGGTCACGCCGGAGCAGGCGCGCATCCTCCAGTTGGCGGCGAGCGTCGCCCGCCCCTGGATGGTCCTGCGGAGCGGGCCTGACCACGGCGAGGTCGCGACCGACAAGACCGACCTGGCCGAACTGCGCGGCGAGAAGGACGACGGGCAAGGTGCGCTGACGTCGATCAACGCTCTTTCGGAGCCTGCGGCGACCACGCAGCCGGTGGTCGCGGCCGCCCCGGCGGCAGCGCCCGAGGTCAAGACCCGCACCGTCGAAGTCTACCGCAACGGTGTTCGGACCGTCGTGACCTTCAACCTCCCTCCGGAGCAGGGCCGACAACGCGCCCCTCAAGCCCCCGGGCCGAGCCGCACGTGATGACCGAGTTGGACAGCGGCGACGCGGTCCAGCCCAGCGGCATCCGTGCCGACCCGCTCGATGAACCGTCGGAGAAGTAAGCCCCGCGGGCGTGACGCTCTGGCCCTGTAATCAGGCCCTCAGCGCAGGCGGGTTGGATGGCTGACGCCCAGATGGGGACGAGGGCGACGAATCAGAAGCTGTATCGAAGCAGATGAAAGGGACGACCATGGATCGCGTGAAGAACAACGCCAGCATCGCCACAGTGACGGCGCGAACGACCGCGACGGCGCGAACGACGGCCACGGGGCGCCGCGCCACGGGCCACAAGGCCTTCCGCCGCACCGGTGCGGCCGCCACCCTGGCGGCGGCGATTTCCCTCGCCCTCCCCGCCTACGCGGTCAACGGCCCCAACCCGACCGGGATGCCGCCGGCCCGCCCCGTGAACGCGGCGAGTGTGGGCGCCCCGGCGGCGGCGCCGGCCCGCCCCGCGACGCCGGCCCCTGTCGCGGCGGTCGCCACGCCCCCCGCGGCGACCCAGCCGGCGAATGTCACGATCAACGTGACGGGCCATGCCGCGACCCAACCGGCGATGGAGCCCGCGCAGCTCGTGGGCGACGTCGGCCCCGATGGCAAGCTGCATATCGTCATGGGCCGCAGCAGCGTGCTGAAGACGCGCCCCCTACAAGCGAATCAACATCTCCGACCCGGAGATCGTCGGCGACAACGAGATCGACCCGACGGCGATCCTCCTGACCGCCAAAAAGGCCGGCGAAACGCAGATCATTCTGTGGGACGACGAGGACCGGGCGCAGACGATCAATGTCACGGTCGAGCTCGACATCGCCGGCGTCCGCGAACAGATCAAGAAGGGCTTCCCCGACGCGACCATCGAAATCACGTCGGCCAACGATTCAATCATCGTCCGCGGCCGCGTCCCAACCCTGACCGTCGCGGAACAGGTCACGCAGCTCCTGGGCGCCTACGGGAAGGTGATGAACTTTCTCGAGATCGCCGGCGGGCAGCAGGTGGTCCTGAAGGTGCGTTTCGCCGAAGTGTCTCGCTCGGCGACGATCAACCTCGGGTTCAACGTTGACGTCACCGACGGGAAATCAACCTTCGGCTTCAACAACGGCACCGGCGGCAGCGGCATCGGCCAGCTCAGCGGCGGCGGGGCGGGGCAGGCGGTCAGCTCCGCGGTGCAGATTTTCGGGGCGGGGAAAGTCGGTAACTCGGCATTTGAATCGTTCCTGGAAGCGTTGCGGCAGAACAACCTGCTCCGCGTGCTCGCCGAGCCGAACCTGACGACCAGCAGCGGCCAGGAGGCCAACTTCCTCGCCGGCGGCGAATTCCCGATCCCCGTCCCGCAGGCCGGCGGCAGCGGGGCGACCGCGATCACCGTCGAATACAAGCAGTTCGGCGTCCGCCTGACGTTCATCCCGATCGTCATGGGGGACGGCAAGATCCGCCTCAAGGTCTCGCCCGAAGTCAGCGACCTGGACTTTTCGCGAAGCGTGTCGTTCAACGGCTTCGTCATCCCCAGCGTGACCAAGCGGAGCCTTTCGACGGTGGTCGAGCTGCGCGACGGGCAGTCGTTCGCGGTGGGCGGGCTGCTCAACAGCCGCATCAACACCACGCGGGCGGTGACGCCGGTCCTGGGGGACATCCCCGGGCTGGGCGCCTTGTTCCGATCGGTGCAGTACCAGCGGAGCGAGACGGAGCTGCTCGTGCTGGTGACGCCGCACCTGGTCGAGCCGATGAACCCCGGCCAGGTCCCGGAGCTTCCGGGGGAGCACTGGCGTTACCCGACCGAGAACGACCTGTTCATCAACGCCGATCTGGGCGGCCCCGCGCCGGACCCGCGCGTCCCTTCGGCGGCCGCGTCGTCGCGGCCTGCCCCCGCGAGGTTCGCCGGGCCGTACGGGTTCACGCCCGTCGGCGGGGCGTCCGCCCCCGCCACGATCGGCCTGCGGAACGGCGAGCCGAAAAATGACAACCTCGAGGCCAAGCTCGACACGGTCGAGGCGGCGCCGGCCGGGCCTATGCCAGCCGGCCCGATGCCAGGCGGCCCGGCGCAAGCCCGCCCCGGCGAGCCCCTGTCGCCGAACGCGGCGACTTCCGAGTCGCCGGCGGGCCGCCCGGAATCGGGCACCTCAACGTCCGGCGCGAATTGGGCGCGGGGGCCGGCGAAGCGGCCCATAACGACACGGGTCATGGCGATCCAGGCCACGCCGAAGCGGGTCGCGGCGATGCTGGCCAGGGCGAAGCGGGCGGCGGCGGGCCGGCCTCAGGGACGGCGTCACTCGACGAAGCCTCGAAATGACGCCGCCCGCCAACTCGGCACAGATGGTTAAGCGTTCAGATTTCCATGCCGACGATAAGCCGGGGCCTCGGCGAGGCGGGGAAGGTCGCCGGGCCCGGTGCGGCGGCGGCGGAGCCGGATCGCCCGGAAGACAGGGTGCGTGAGCGGACAGGCCCAGCGGGAGCGCGACATTATGTACGTTCAACTCAATTCTGTGATCGTTGATTCGGACGCCGGCAATCGCCAGGAGCTGGCGAACTTCCTCGGCCGCTTCGGGATCCCCGTGGTCGCCCAGATGAACACCGGCGACGGCCTGCCGTCCCTACTGGGGCGGTCCGATTCACCGCAGCTCGTGATCATCAACCTCGACCCTCACGCGCAGCAGAACCTGAAGGCGATCGGGCATCTGCCCCGGCAGTACCCTGGCGTCAGCTTCTTCCTAATGAGCCAGGTCCTGGATGCCGAACCTCCTCATGGAGGCGATGCACCTGGGCGTCCGGGAGTTCATCCCGCTGCCGATGAGCGAAGAGAAGTTCACGGCCGCTATCGAGCGCGTCGCCCAGTCGAGCGGCGTGGGCAAGCAGGCGAAGGTGATCCACGTGATCCCGACGATCGGCGGCTGCGGCTCGACCACCGTCGCCTGCAACGTCGCGGCGTCGCTCGCCAAGACCGGCAAGACCGTCCTGGTCGACATGGACCTGCTCCGCGGCGGCGTGGCCAGCTACTTCGACGTTCGCCCCCGCTACACCATCGCCGACGTGATGGAGGCCGCCGACAAGGTGGACAAGACACCTCCTGGACAACGCCCTGACCATGCACCCCAGCAGCGGCCTGTCGATCCTGGCCCGCCCGGACCTGCCCGAAGACACCCTGCGGGTGAACGGCGCCGGCGTCAGCCGGCTCATGCAGCGTCCTGGGCCGCCTGTTCGACTACGTCGTGATCGACTCGCTGATGAGCATCGACCCGATCTACGCCGCGGCGATCGCGGCGGCCGACGTCAACCTGATGGTCATGCAGCTCAACGTCCCCAGCGCCAAGAACGCCGAGCGGTTCGTCGGCGCGCTGCGGCGGCATGGGCGATCGAGGCGACCAAGATCCAGATCGTCGTCAACCGCTACGTGAAGAAGGGGTGCGACATCGAGCCCGAAGAGGTCGAGCGGGCCCTGGGCCTGAAGATCTCCTGGATGGTGCCCAACGACTTCAAGAACGCCATCGCCGCCATCAACTTCGGCGAGCCGGTGGTGCTCCGGGCGCCACGGTCCGAGATCAGCACCAGCCTGACGGCCCTGGCCGGCGCCCTCAACGGCCGCCTGCCGCACAAATGAGCCTTCCCCGGCGTTTAGGGACGACTTACCGCAGACAGGAACCGATCATGGGTTTGTTCTCCCGAGGCGGCACGAAGGTGGACAGCGACAGCCACGGCGCGCCGTCGGCGGAGCCGCCGGTGCGGCCCAGCCTCCCGCCGTCCGTCCTGCCCATGCCGCCGGCGCCGCGCCCCGCGTCGTCCTCCTCGACGCCGCCGCCGATGTCGATGCCGGCCAACGTCCCGCAGACCGAGCGCCAGGTCTACATGACCCAGCTAAAGGTCCGCATCCACCAGCAGCTCGTCGAGCGGCTGGACGTGCAGAACCTGCGAGCCCTCCCGCCCGAAACCGTCCGAGCCGAAGTGCGCATTGCTGGTCCGCGAGCTGTGCCAGTCCGAAAAAGGGCTGATCAACAGCACCGACCAGGAACGGCTGATGGACGACGTCATGGACGAGACCTTCGGCCTGGGGCCGCTGGAGACCCTGCTGAAGGACCCGTCGATCAGCGATATCCTGGTCAACCGGTTCGACCGCATCTACGTCGAACGCCGCGGCCGCCTGGAGCTGTGCGACGTCCGTTTCCGCGACAACCCGCACCTGCGGCAGATCATCGACCGGATCGTCGGCCTGGTCGGCCGCCGCATCGACGAAACCAGCCCGATGGTGGACGCCCGCCTCGCCGACGGCAGCCGCGTGAACGCCATCATCCCGCCGCTGGCGCTGGACGGCCCGGCGATGAGCATCCGCCGGTTCGGCTCCAAGCCGATGCAGCTCGAAGACCTGATCCGCCACGGGGCGTTCCCGCCGGCGGTCATGGACTTCCTCGTCCGCGGCCGTGCAGGCGCGGTGCAACATCCTGATCAGCGGCGGCACCGGCTCGGGCAAGACGACGCTGCTGAACTGCCTTTCGCGCTACATCCCGGCCGACGAGCGTGTGATCACGATCGAAGACGCCGCCGAACTTCAGCTCCAGCAGCCGCACGTCGTCCGCCTGGAGACGCGCCCGCCCAACATCGAGGGCAAGGGCGAGGTCACCCAGCGCGACCTGGTGAAGAACTGTCTGCGTATGCGGCCCGATCGCGATCATCATCGGCGAGTGCCGAGCCGGCGAAGCGCTGGACATGCTCCAGGCGATGAACACCGGCCACGACGGCTCGATGACCACCGTTCACGCCAACAACACCCGCGACGCGCTGGCCCGCCTGGAAGTGATGATCGCGATGGCCGGCTACGACATCCCGATGCGAGGCGCTGCGGCACGCAGATCGCCAGCGCCATCCAGATCGTCGTGCAGGCGCCGGCGCCTGACCGGCGGCAAGCGAAAAGTCGTCAGCGTCAGCGAGATCACCGGCATGGAAGGCGACCAGATCCAGATGCACGACCTGTTCACGCTTCGAGCAGATCGGCGTGGACGAAGACGGGCAACGCGGTCGGGCGGTTCGTCTGCACGGGCATCCGCCCGCGATGTGCCGAGCGGATCGAGAACCGGGGGATCCGACTGCCGTCGGACCTGTTCCAGCGGCGCATTCTCGATGTCTAACTGACCATGCGTGACGAGGCGAATTCGAAAGAGACCATCCGGTCCCCTCTCCCGTGTATTCACGGAGGAGGGTCAGGGTGGGGGCATGTATCGGGGACGAGGCCGGAACGAGCCCCCACCCCAGCCCTGCCCCGGAGTACCGGGAGAGGGGGCCGAAAACGCGCCGGGCCTCGCACGGCGATTTAGTCGTCCGCGGGCCGCTCGTCCCTCGTCGGGGCCGCGACGTGGCGTGTGGGCTCCGGCGGTTGCGGGGATTCACAAGCCGTCAATCGGCCCGCCCCGCGAGCCGATGATTGGGACGGGGAGAGCGCGGCCTGGCCGCCATGGCCAGCGGAGAGGTTGTAAGCGTCATGGACGAACTTATCTTACCGATCGTCGTCGCACTGGCCGTCGGGTGCCTCATCTGGGCCGTGATCCGGATGCTGCCCAGCGGCGAGAAGCGCCAGCGGCGCAAGCTCGTCGAGCGGCTGAGCACCGAAGGCCGGGTGGACATCTCCAGCGACCCGATCGCCCGGTCAATCCGCCGGACCGTCGAGGTGCAGGGCGTCCCGCCGTTCCTGGCGCACCGCGCATTCATCCAGTCGATTCACCGCCAATTGCTTCAGGCGTACCCCAACGTCTCGCTGACCCAGTTCCTCGGCCTGGCGATCGGGCTGGGGCTGTTCGCGGGGGCGGTCGGCGTGCTCCTGAGCACGACCTTGATGGGGGGCGTCCCGGCGGCGGCCGTCGGGCTCTACCTGCCGTTCTTCTTCCTGAGCGCCAAGCGGAACAAACGGCAGCGCGATCTCGGAACAGCTCCCCGAAGCGCTGGACTTCCTCTCCCGCGTCCTCAAAGCCGGCCACAGCTTCAGCACGGGCTTGCAGATGATGGCCGAAGAGCTTCCCAAGCCGCTATGCGAAGAGATCCGCCGCTGCTATGACCAGCACAGCCTCGGCCAGGCGCTGGAAGACGCTCTGAAAGAGACAGCGCTTCGCGTCGAATCCAATGACTTCGCCTTCTTCGTCACCGCGCTGCTGATCAGCCGGCAGACCGGCGGCGACCTTTCCGAGGTGCTCAAGAACATCAGCGGGATGATCCGCGGGCGCGTCCGGTTGGCCCAGCAAGTGAAAGCCAAGACGGCCGAAGGCCGATTCACCGGCTATATCCTGGTCGCCTTCCCCGGGCTCATGTTCTTCCTGTGCTATATCCAGAACCCCGAGTACAGCGGCAAGCTGCTCCACGGCACCGGGCTCTATTTCCTGGGCACGGCCCTGGGGCTCCAGATGCTGGGGCTCTTCACCATCAAGAAGATTACGACGATCAAGGTCTAGTGCGAGTGCACCGCCGGTGCGGCGGGAACGCCATGAGGGCTTCGAAGAACAGGGTGACCAACCGCAAACGAACGCGACTCCAATGGACGACGAACTTCTACTCATCCTCTGTGCCGTCGGAGCCGTCTCGCTGGCCGCCTTCTACCTGACCAAGATGATGCAGGGGAAGGGGGACGACAGCAGGCTACGCGGCCGCCTCACCGGTCGCTCGGCGCACGATACGACCAAGGCGCCGGTCAAGCGGTCCTTCAAACAGATGTTGTCGCAGTTGGGGCAGGCGGCCGCCCAGCCGTTCATGCCCAAGACGCGCGAAGGCGAGTCGGGGTTGCGCCGCAGCCTGGGGATGGCTGGGCTCTACCAGTCGTCGGCGCTGAAGGTGGTGGTCGGCGCAAAGGTGATCTTCCTGGTCGTCGGCGTCGCCGGCGGGTACCTGGTCGGCATGGCGGCCGACAAGCTCTTTCTCTGCTTCGCGTTCGGCGGGATCATCGGCTACATGGGCCCGCAGTTGTGGCTCAAGGCCCGCATCAAGTCGAACCAGAAGGAACTGACCTACGGCCTGGCGGACGCGCTGGACCTGATGGTGGTCTGCGTTGAAGCGGGGCTGACGGTGGACGCCGCGATGCAGCGGGTCGGGCAGGAACTGGGCCTCGCCCACCCCGCGATGGCGCGGGAGTTCGGCATCACGCACATGGAGACCCGCGTCGGGCTGAGTCGTTCGGAAGCCCTTCGCAATCTGGGCAACCGGACTGGCAACGCGCCGCTTCAGTCCCTGGCGTCGATGCTGATCCAGGCGGAGCGATTCGGGACCAGCGTCGCCATGGCCCTGCGGATCCACGCCGAGACGCTCCGGCTCAATCGCCAGCACGCGGCGGAGGAAATGGCGGCCAAGGCGTCTGTCAAGATCAGCTTCCCGCTGGTGCTGTTCATCTTCCCTTCCACGTTCATTGTGCTCTGCGGCCCGACTGTCCTGGACCTGATGCACAGCGCGTTATTCAACTGAATCGACCGAAACCGACATAAGAACGCCGGCCCGGCGCGGTTGGCCGGGGAATATCGAGTCCGAAAGGCTTACTGACATGCACAATCAACACGCTCATCTGCCCAGCCGGATTGCTCCCTCGCGGCCGCTGGCGCGCATCGCACGCTCGGCCGCCGCGGCGGTTGCCGCCCTCCTGGCGCTGACGGCCGCCGCGGGGTGCCAGCACGGCGCTAATGACGACGAGTCGAAGGAGCTGTTCCGCCCCGAGGAGGAGGCGCGGCAGATCGACCGGATGACCGAAGTCCAGTCAGCGATCGCCGCCCGTAAGGACGGTACTCTGCGCCCGCACCACTTCGATCAGACGGCGCTCAATTCGCTCGGGCGCGGCAAGCTCGACCTGATGCTCAAGGACGAAGAGGCGTCGCTGCCGCTGGTGGTCTACCTGGACCTGCCGGCCGACGACCAGGCCGATGCGCGGCGGGAATCGGTCCGCGCGTACCTCAAGGCCCGCGGCGTGCAGGGCGATCAGCTCACGGTGCAGGCGGGCGCGAACCCGGCCGACAGTTTCCCGGCCGCCCCGTCGATGCGGATGATGCACATGCTGGATGCCGGCACGGCCAGCGGCACCAACCCCGAACCGTCCGGTTCGTCGGGCGGGGCGTCAGCCGGCAAGTAACCCACGCGGCGCCTCCGGTCCGCCCACCGCCGTCCCGTTGCCGGGACGATTGCGGATCACGCGGTGTGTCTTCCGGAGTGCGAAAAGGGTGGGGACGGCGGCGGGGCGGACGCGTGACCGCTCGGGGCCGGACCGCGAACTCTTCAGAACGTTCGTATTCCGCCCAACGCCGCCCAAGAACAACCCCCGTTACCAGACGGGGGTTTTTTGTTTGGCGTCTGGCGACGCGTGGCCGTTGGGCGGGCGATCGAATCCGTCCGAACCCGCATTGCTTTCGACCCGCAGCGGCAACGGGCCGCAATACGGCCGTTACGGCCGGGCGGGCTGCGGCCCGGGAGCGGAAGCCGCGTCACTCGCGGACGTCGCCGCGATCGGGCTCGGGGGAGCAGTGACGATCAGGATGCGAAATTGCTCCATCGCCTTGGTCTTTTGGCCCGTCCTGGCGTACAGATCGGCCAGCATCATCCGGATCGCCCGCTGGACGGCTTCGTTCTTCGCCTCCGGAAGGATCTTCTCGTAGAACTCGATCGCCTTCGCCTCGCCCCCTTCGCCGACGATCAATTCCTTCGACGCGAACGTCGCCGCAAGGGCGGCCGCCGTCGGGTCCTCGGCCAGCTTGGTGACCGATTGCATCAGCGTCAGATAACGCTGCATCATGTCCAGGTACTGGATCTTCGCCGCCTGGGCCGAAGCGGAAGCAGGGCCGTCAGAGGCGGACGACGCACGGGCGATGCCGGCGGCCGCGACCCAGAGGGTTGGTGCGATCAATAGCGAACGCTTGACGATCATGCGGACTCCTTGGGGTCGCCGATATTCCGCGTCGTCGGGTGCGGAGCGGTGCCGGCGGGGGCATCATCAAACAGCGACCAGGGAACGGACGGCATCTCCGAAAGCGAGGGAAGGCCGTGCATCTCCGGCGGGGCCGTTGGCATCGACGGGAGCGACGGCATCTCTGGAAGCTTGGACATCTCCGGGATCGCCAGCGTGAAACTCAGAACCGCCGGCGTGAAACGCAAGACCGGCGGCGGCGTGAAGGCATCGTCCAATCCTTTGGCGGCCGCCGACTGTCGTTTTGGCGCCGCGCCCGAAGGGGAATGCGCGCCCGGCGTCGCCATCGCAACGCCGCCGGTCGATGCGCCCGGGTTAGCCAAGCCGGGGCTGCCCACCGGCATAGGGCCGGTCGAGCGCGCCACGACCAACAGCGTCGCAACCGCGGCCGCGATCGCCCCCGCGCCGAACGTCAAGGAAAGCGCCCATCGCGACCGGCGCGCCTCTACCTGAGCGCGACGCAGGGCGCCGAGTTCGGCCGCCAGGTCGCCGGGGTATCGGTCCTGAAGGTGAGCGGTCCGAGCGAGGTTGAGCTGACGACGAAGGGGAGTCATGTTCATCTTTGGGCCGCCGCACGGCAACCGGAGAGAGAATCCATCGCACGTTAAACATCTGGCGTCAACTTTAGGCGCTTGCGAATGGATCGCAGCGCCTGATGGACCGTCGCCTTGACGGTCCCGGCGGCGCATCCCATGGCGGCCGCCGTCTGCTCGACGCTCAATTCCTCAAAAAACCGCAGGACCAGCGCCTCCCGCTGGCGATCGGGCAAGCCGGCGAGGCTTTGGCGAACATCCTCACGTTGCTCGGCGATGATCGCCTCCGACACAGGGCCGCCGCCCGACGCGGTGCCCGCCTGCCCGCCAGCCTGCCGACCGGCCGCCCCCCCAGCGGCCGCTTCGACGTCGCCGGTATCCACCCAGGAAACGGCGCGGCTCGACGCTCGCCGCATCTCGCGGGCAACGTTGAGGGCGATTCCGAGCGACCACGTCCGCAACTGGCTCTCCCCGCGAAACCCGGGCAACTGCCGTAAGAACCGAAGGGCGGTCTCCTGGGTTGCGTCGCGAGCCAGATCCGCGTCGCCGAGCAGGCTCAGGCTCATGCGATACCAAGGGTCCTGAAGCGTGCGGATCAGCGCGTCGAGCGCAACCCCGTTTCCGTTGCGGGCGGCCGCCAGAACCGCCTCATCGACGCCGTGCAAAACCACCCCGCGGGGAGCGCCCTCCGCGGCACTCGACGCGGCGTCGCGCTGTTTCACTGGCGTCGAGTCATCCACGCGGCGTCATCCGGTCGATATCTGTGAAGGTGCGCTGAAGGGGGTTTAGTTGTCCGGGCACAACAGCTGAGCCGCCGCGCGGCAGTTTGCCGCACGGCCTCCAGAGACGGCCCAAACTGGCATTAAGTTCTGATGCAAAAGCATCTTAACACGCAGATTCCCCGAAACTCGAAAGCTTGACGCGCACTTAGTTTATCGCAAACTTTGTGTCGGCGTCGGCGTTGTATAATAAGGGCTGGCCTATTATTCTACCGCCCCTTTGTCGGCGTACGGTCAGCGGTCGGGCGCGATGCTGTAACCTGATAAGTATCGGCCAGCCCGGACGTTACCGCCTGACGACCTGCCAGCCTCTACTCGGACCTTTTAGACATGAACTCTGTGCGAAACGACATTCGTAACGTTGCGATCATTGCACACGTTGACCATGGCAAGACGACATTGGTCGATGCCCTTCTCCGGCAAAGCGGCAACTTCCGCGACAGCCAGGTGCAGGACACCATGCTCGACAGCAACCCGCTCGAGCGCCAGCGCGGCATCACCATTCTCGCCAAGAATGTCTCCATCACCTATACCGACCCGACCGGCGCGACGACCAAGATCAACCTGATCGACACCCCCGGCCACGCCGACTTCGGCGGCGAGGTGGAACGCGTCCTCAGCATGGCCGACGGCGTCTTCCTGCTCGTCGATGCCGCCGAAGGAGCGATGCCCCAGACGCGCTTCGTCCTGAAGAAAGCCTTCCAGCACGAGCTGCGGCCGATCGTCGTCATCAACAAGATCGACCGCCAGGATGCCCGCGCCGACGAAGTCCTCAACGAGGTCTTTGACCTGTTCGTCGAACTCGGCGCCGACGACGAAGCGCTTGACTTCCCCGTCCTTTACGCCAGCGGCCGCCAGGGCATCGCCTCGTGGAAGCTGGAAGAGAAGGGGACCAACATCGTCCCCGTTTTTGAAGCGCTCCTGAAGCACGTGCCCGCGCCGCACGGCGACCCGGAAAAAGGCCTCCAGATCCAGATCACCAGCATCCAGTACAACGACTATGTCGGCCGGATCGGCGTCGGCCGCATCTACAACGGCAAGATCCGCACGGGCCAGCAGGTGACGGTCGTCCGCCGCGACGGCACCATGATCAAGAGCAAAGTACAGCAGGTACAGGTGTTCGAAGGGCTGGGTCGGAAGAACATCGACATCGTTTCGGCCGGCGACGTCGTCGCGCTGATCGGGCTGGAGTCGGTGGATATCGGCGACAGCATCTGCGAACCGGCCAACCCGGAGCCGCTGGTGGCGACGGAGATCGAGCCCCCGACGCTGACCATGATGTTCAGCGTGAACGATTCGCCGTTCGTCGGCCGCGAGGGCAAGTACGTCACCAGCCGCAACCTTCGCGAGCGGCTGACCAAGGAACTGGAAAGCAACGTCGCTCTCAAGGTCGAAGAGACGGGGAACAAGGACGCGTTCAAGGTCTCCGGGCGCGGCCTGCTTCACCTTGGCATCCTGATCGAGAACATGCGTCGGGAAGGGTATGAGCTCAGCATCAGCAAGCCGAGCGTCATCATGCAGCGTGACAAGGAGACGGGGAACCTTCTGGAACCGATCGAGTACCTCGTAGTGGATGTCCCCGAAAAGAGCATGGGCGGCGTGATGGAGCTGGTCGGCAACCGCAAAGGCGAGCTGGTCCGGATGGACAACCGCAGCGGCCAGGTCCACTTGGAGTTCACGATCCCCGCCCGCGGGCTGATCGGGCTGCGTACCCGGATGCTCACCGCCACTCAGGGGCAGGCGATCATGCACCACAACTTCCACGAGTACGCGCTGGCCCGCGGCGACGTCCCCGGCCGGGCCAATGGTGTGATGGTCAGCATGGCGGCCGGCAATGTGAACGCGTTCGCCCTGAACAACCTCCAGGAGCGCGGCATCATGTTCGTCGAGCCGACCGACCCGGTGTATGAAGGCCAGATCGTCGCGGAGAACTCCCGCGACAACGACATGGTCGTCAACCCGACGACCGCGAAGAAGCTGACGAACATGCGGACGACCAGCAGCGATGAGAACATCATCCTCAAGCCCGCCCGCAAGATGACGCTCGAGCAGGCGCTGGAGTACATTGAGGAAGACGAGCTCGTCGAGGCGACCCCGACGAGCATCCGCCTTCGCAAGGAATTCCTGACCGAGAACCAGCGCAAGCGCTCCGGACGCGGCAGCAAGTCGGCGGAGGCGGTGGAAGTGTAAACAGGGTCGAGCGATGTCGATTTTCCCAACCGCCAAGGGCGGCCCCTCGGGGTCGCCCTTGCTCGTTGGCGGGCGCAGCCGTATTGAGTGGAATGAGATGGGTGAATTTCTTTTCGTCTATGGGACGCTTCTTCCCGACCTGGCGCCGCCGGGCGTGTCAGACCTCGTGCGTGAGCTTGGAGTCGTCGGGGAGGCGGAGATCGACGGGGCGCTCTACGACCTGGGGCACTACCCTGGCCTCGTCACGGGCGCCGCGGCGGCGGGCGGAATCGTCAAGGGGCTTGTAGTTGAGATCCCAAACGCGGAACTGCTGGGACAGTTGGACGACTACGAGCAGTTCGACCCCGCGCAACCGGATGCGAGCCTGTTCGTCCGCGAAAGATGCGATGCGCGGCTTTCCGCCGGCGGCCGGCGTCCATGTTGGGCCTACGTTTACCGCCGCGACGTCAGCGGCGCGAAACGGATCAAAAGCGGCGACTACCGGGCGCGTTCTTAGGGTGCGCCGCGTGCGGCGTTGCCAACGTGCCCGAGCGAAACCGTCGCCGGATCGGTCGCGAGCAGAGCGGCGCTACGAATGATGTCGATAGAGCCCTCGCTCACTCGCAACGTCTGGAGCGACGTTCGGCGGCACGCAGTGCGTGCCCTACATGAGGCATCTGAATGAAAAGGCCCGTCATAGGCATTACCATCGACCGGAACGACGACAACGGCCGCTATGAATCCCCCATGGCATACGCCGAAGCCGTCGAGCGCGCGGGCGGGTTGCCGCTGCTGATCCCGTATCGCCTCGACCTTTCGCTCATTCCGCGGATCGCCGACCAGTTCAGCGGCATCCTCTTCTCCGGCGGCAGCGACCTGGGCGCTTCGCTCTATGGCGAGGCATATCACCCCAATGCGCAGCCGATCGACCCGGCGCGGCAGCAATTCGAACTCGCCCTGATCGCCGAGGTTGAGCGTCGGCGCACGCCGATCCTGGGCGTTTGCCTGGGCTCGCAACTGATGAATGTTTATCGGGGCGGGAGCCTGATTCAGTTCCTGCCGGATGTGCCGCGGGAGAACGGACTGGAGCATCGCGTGGCGAACCTGCCGGGGCGCCGGCACCCCGTTCGCATCGAGCCGGGGACGGTCCTGGCGGAGGCGATCGGGGCGAAGGAGATCTCGGTCAACACGCGTCACAAGCAGGCGGTCCGCCAGATAGGCCGCGGGTTGCGCGTGAACGCGATGTCGCCGGATGGGGTGATCGAAGGCGTGGAAGACCCGACCTTCCCGCTGTTCCTCGCCGTCCAATGGCACCCGGAGAACCTGATCGATGAGCCGGAGCATCTGGCCCCCTTCAAGCTGCTGGTGGAGAAAGCGGCCCACGCCGGCTAAATGCCCGGCCGCCCCGGGGCCTCGCCATGCCCAGACGCATCCTCCTGCTGGTCACCGACCTTGAGATCGGTGGGACGCCAACCGTCATCCGCGAGCTGGCGACCCGCCTGCACGCGCCGCCGAATGTCTGCGTCGAAGTCGCCTGCCTGTCGCATTGGGGCCCAGTCGCGAGCGAGATCGCGGCCGCCGGGGTTTCAGTCACGCCACTGAACGCGCACGGCCTTCAGAGCCTCCCGCACTTGGTCGGGAAACTGGCTAGGCTCCTTCACGACCGCAAGATCGACACGCTTTTCAGCTTCCTGGTCCATGCGAACCTCGTCGCGGCCCTTGCCGCGGGATTCGCGCCCGGCGTGCGTTGCCTCCAGTCGATCCAGACCACCCAGCCGAACCCGCGCTGGCACTGGCGCGTGCAGCGGGCGATTCAGATCGCGGCGGACGCGGTGGTCGTCCCGTCCCCCTCAGCGCGCGGGTCGCCTGCGAATGGGCGGGCACGCCGGCCGAGCGCGTCGTTGTGATCCCCAATGCCGTCGACATCGCGCTATTCGAAGTGGCCGCCCGGGCCCGGCGGGCGACGACAGGCCCGTTCCGCATCGGCTTCATCGGCCGCCTCGACCCGGTGAAACGAGTGACTGACCTGGTCGAGTCGATGGCCGAGCGCACCCGAGGCGAAGCCCGTCTCGACCTCTACGGCGACGGCCCGGACCGCCCGAACATCGAAGCCGCCATCCGACGGTTTGCGCTGGCCGATGCGGTCACGATTCACGGGTTCGTCCGCCGTGCGCCCGAAGCTCTGGCCGATATGGACGTTCTTGTGCTCCCCTCCGATGCCGAAGGGTTCGGGCTGGTCCTGATCGAAGCGATGGCCGCCGGCGTCCCCGTGGTCGGTACTCGCGTGGCGGGCATCTGCGACGTCATCCGCGACGGGGTCACCGGGCTCCTATCGCCCGTCCGGCGGCCGCTGGAACTGCGGGCGACGATCGATCGGGTTCGGCTGGATGGCGCGTTGGCCCAACGGCTGGTGTTGGCGGCCGCGTCCGAGGTGCGGGAGCGGTATGCGTGGCCGGCGGTATTGGCACAGTATCGGCGGCTGCTTCAGATCGACGGATGAGCGCGGTGATTGAGCGAGAAGGCGACGTTCGCCGCACCACGCATTCGTCGGCGGCGCCCAGCGTGTGCCCTACAAGGTCGAGAGTCGTTGCGACTGCTGCGCACGCACCGTTTGCCGCGGACGACGCCGGACTACCAAGCGGACGGCTCCCGATCCATGTGCGGCAAGCTTGCAGTCATCGTCGTAGGGACCGCACTGCGGTCCGCACATCGCCTGTGCCTCTGGGAAGGCGGCATCGCTGGCCAGTGAAATGCCTGTGGGGACCGCAGTGCGGTCCCTACGGGGCCCAGCGGCCAGAAACCCTGAAAAGGCCGAGCGTCGATCGGCGGCACGCAGTGCGCGCCCTTCGGGAGGGCCGTGGTGGCGCCAGTTCAATCAAACGCTTCGGGCGCCTCGCCTTTCGGGCGGGTCTTCCAGCGGCGGTGGACCCAGAGGTACTGGCCGGGGTCGCCGCGAACGAAGTCTTCGATCCCCTTCGAGTAGCGCTGCGTGATGTAGCGAAGCGGGTCGTCCTCGGCTTCCCAGTCCTTGGGGTAAATGATGTCCTGCACGCCGATCCGGAACTTGAAGCGGCCGTCAACCCGCCGGGCATAGCCGACCACCACCGGCACCTGGTACTCCATCGCCAGCAGCCCGATCGACTTGTACGTGCTCGCCTTGCGGCCGAAAAAATCGACAAACATCCCCTTGCTCCCCGCGTTCTGGTCGGCGATGAACCCGACCGTCCCGCCCCGGGCAAGCAGGGGGGCGACTTCCGTCGTCGCGCCGTTCTTGTCGATGATCCGCTGCCCCTTCCGCTCCCGCACGCCCAGGAGCCACTCATTGACATACGGGTTGTCGAGCGGCCGCGCGATGCTCGTCGTCTCGAAACCGATCGTCGCCAGCACGTAACCGAGGATCTCCCAGTTCCCGTAATGCCCGGTCAGCAGGATGACGCCGCGGTTCTCCACCAGCAGGGCGACGACCTCGCGAAAATTCTCCAGCTCGACGTATTTCGACCACGTTTGCAGGTGAACCAGCCGAGTCGTGAAGAGCACTTCGATGAACAGCATGAAAAGCTGCTGCATGCTCCGGCGGGCAAGCTGGCGGCGCTCGGCATCCGGCATGTCGGGGAAGCTTCGGCGGAGGTTGCCCAGCGCCCGGTCGCGGTGCTTCCGGTCGAGCCGATACATCACGTCGCCCAGCATCCGCGCAGTGCGCAGATTCAGGTCCACCGGAAAGCAGTGAAGCATCATGTTCACCAGCCGCAACCCGATGTATTGCGCGTAATCGGAGAGGGCGTTGCGGGGCTTTTTGGGCTTCTTTCCTTTGGCCGCGGGCGGCGCCGGTGAGCGGAAGCGGGTGCGAAATTGCGACGCAAGCGTACCGATCATGCGGGGCGCGATTGTAGGATCGAGGCCCCGGATTGGAAGCCGTGCCCGGCGGTTGTGGCTCTTTCCGCGGCCAAACCAGATTAACACTTTCTTCCTCGTCCCCTCTTGGCGTTTGCGCCTTGGCGTCCTCGGCTGATCGCTACAATGGCCGCGACCGCTGGGCGGACGCCGGATTTCGCGATTGCGAATCGCGGCCCGGCGATTACGATCACCGGCTTGATCGGCTCGTATCGCTCGAAAGCGTCTCAGCTACCAACATCAACAAGCGGGGCTATATGTCCGACTGGTTTTACGGGAAGAGCGGTCAGCAACTCGGCCCGGTGTCGGAACAGTCGCTCCGGGAACTCGTCGCCTCCGGCGGCCTGGCGGCGGCGGACCTGGTCTGGCGGCAGGGGATGCCAAGCTGGGTGCCGGCGGCCAGCGTGCCGGGGTTGATGCCAGCCGCCCCCGCCTATTCGGCGGCCGCTCCACCGCCGATCCCCGCCATGCCGCTCGGATATGCCGGGACGTACGGCGGCTACCCGCCCCCGGCGAATTCGGCGCCAGACGACCCCGCCATGCGCTGGCTGATGCCGGTCGGCCGCTCGGGATGGGCGATCGCGGCCGGGTACCTGGGCTTGTTCAGTTTCATCATCCTCCCCGCGCCCATATCGCTCATCGTTTCGATCATCGCGATCCGCGATCTGAAGCGAGACAAGACCAAGCGCGGCATGCCGCGGGCAATCTTCGGCCTGGTGATGGGGATCCTGGGGACGTTGATTCTCCTGACGGGGCTCGTCGTCTCCGTGGCGGCAAAGAGGTAGCAGCAACACTCCGTGTTCCGAATCCCCCTGGCCGGAATTTAATGGTCAGTTCCTTCCTATGAGGTACGGCACGCGAATCAAAGTGCCGCCGGTGAGGGCACCGGAGGCACGTCGGCTGATATCGCCGCTGCCGTCCGCGGGCCCGAACGTTCATCGACTTCGCTTCTAAACGGAGCAAAGCAAAGATCCCCACTGAAACAAACCGGCACACGGAGCGTGCCTGCTACGTCGGCGTGCAACACGCCTCCAGGAGGGCGGCGAGTTCAAACAGGTCCGCCACCTCGCGCCAGGGGGTTGCGGCGAACGCGCGGGCGCGTCGGTGGCTGAGCCAGACTGTGCGGATACCGGCCGCCAGGCCAGCCTCAATGTCGTGAATTCCGTCGCCGATCATCCAGGCATGGCGGGCGTCCACGCCGAGCCGCTGGCATGCGAGGTGGAGCGGCGCGGGGTCGGGCTTGGGCGGCGCGTCGTCCCGGGTGATCAGCACGTCGATCGACAGCGCATGCCGGGCGACGACCGTTCTTACGCTGGCGGGGCTGTTGCGGGTGATGAGCGCCTTGGGGACGCGCCGTTCGTCGAGCCAGGTCAGTAGTTCCGCGATCCCGGGTTGAGCGTGGAGTCGCGGGCGGCCGCTTCTTCGTGGCGATCCAGAACGGCCCTGGCTTGCGCCTGCGCGTCTAAGGGCATTCCGGCGATCGATTCGAGAATTGGTCGGTTGCCGATGCCCATCTCGGCCTTAATGGCCGCGAAATCGAGCAGCGGCGCGGTCAGCGTCCCGTCCATATCGAGCAGGACGGCCGCCGGTCGATGTCCTTCCGTCAGGTCGAAGAGAGGAGTCGGCTTGGTCATGGGTCGAATCGTAATACACCGCGTCCGTGGCGCCGCCCGCGGGGCCCGGCCGACAACGCGACGCGGCCGCTAAATGACTTTGGCATAATCTCTTGACACCGCCCCTGGACTCGCCTCATATATCCTTCGTCAGACGGCTCCACGACTCCCCGACTCCCCGCCCGCGAGGCTGCCTCGATATGCCCATTCCGGTCATTTCAATCTTCAATGGCGGCGACTACGACGCGCAGATCTCGCGCGGGTCGGCGTTACTGAACGAGGGTCAACTGGTCATCCTCCCGACCGAAACGGTCTATGGCGTGGCCGGGCTGTTGACGAGCCAGAGCGCCCGCCAGCGGCTGAGCGCCCTGCGGAATCAGCCGGCAAGCTCACCCACCACGCAGCGCCCCTTCACCATTCATCTTGCCCGGCCGCAGGACGCGCACGCTTACCTCGGATCATTGACGGATCTCGGCCGCCGGATGATCCAGAAGCTGTGGCCTGGCCCGGTGGCCCTGGTTTTTGACGTCCCAACCGAGCGCCGCGCCGAAGTGGCCGCCGGCCTGGGCATCCCCCAGAGCGATCTCTACAGCGGATCGGATATCACCCTTCGCTGCCCGGATCATATCGTCGCCACCGATATCCTTTCCGGCGTGAAAGGGCCGGTCGCTCTCACCGTCCCCGCGGCCCTTCTCAATACCGCGCCCGAGCGGATGGCCCAGGACCTAGACGGACAGGCCGACCTCATCTTCGATGCTGGGCCTGCGCGATACTCCAAGTCATCGACCATCGTGAAAGTTTCCGGGGAGAAGTACGAGATCCTCCGTGAAGGCGTCTTCGACGCCCGCATTATTGAACGGCTGCTTCGCACGACGATCCTCTTCGTCTGCAGCGGGAACACCTGCCGCTCACCCATGGCCGAGGCGATCGCCCGGCGGCTGCTCTCCGAACGGGCCGGCGTCCCCGAGGCCGATCTGGAACGCAAAGGGATCACCGTCGTATCAGCCGGCGCTTATGCCATGCCCGGCAGCCGCGCCACGCCCCAAGCGGTCGAAGCGGTTCGCGGGCTGGGGGCCGATCTGTCGTCCCATCGATCGCGGCCGCTGACGGTTGAGCTGATCCACCAGGCCGACGCGATCTTTACCATGGGCCGCAGCCACGCCCAGGCGGTGACGGCGCTGGTCCCGTCCGCCCGCGAAAAGGTCGCAACGCTCGATCCGTCGGGCGACATTGATGACCCCATCGGCGGCGACCTCGCCCTCTATCAGGATCTGGCAGGCCAGCTCCGCACGCTGATCGAAGATCGCGTCCGAGCGCTGCCTGAATTTGCACCTCGCTCCGGTACGTGACCCGGAAGGCACGACGCCGGTCGCAACCGGCCGCTCGCCGCCGGGCACAGGCCCGATTGCCCGAAGAGAACGCTATGCGGCTTGCCATCGCCTCCGATCACCGCGGTTTCGACGCCAAGCGCCGCCTTGTGCCGGTGCTGAAATCCCTGGGCCATTCGGTCGAAGATTTCGGCTGCGACGGGCCGACCGGCGTTGACTACCCCGACTATGCCGCCCCCGCGGCCCGCGCTGTCGCCAGCGGGCGCGCGGATGTTGGCATCCTGCTCGACGGAAGCGGCATCGGCATGTCCGTCGCCGCCAACAAGGTCTGCGGTGTCCGCGCCGCGCTGGCGCACGACCAGGTCACCGCGCGGCTTGCGCGGGAGCACAACCATTGCAACGTGCTATGCCTGGGGACCGATCTGCTCGGCGAGGAGCAGGTGAATCAGATCGTCGAGATCTTCCTCTCCACGGTGTTTGGCGACGGCCGCCACCTCCGCCGAGTCGAAAAGCTAAACAAACTGGAGCAGGAAGAACGCGACCGCGCCCGCGCCGAAGCCCCCGCATTATCCACCGGTTCCTGAGACCGTGACATCCCGCGGGGGAACAGCGGCGCCCGCCGCAGCCTGGCATCAACCGCACATCCAACGGCTCAGTCGCCGGGTACGGCGACTGCCCGCTTCCTTACGGGCGCGACTCGTTTCGCAGGTGATTCGCGCGACGCGCGAATGCCGCCTCACCCGATCGCCAGGTCCGCGTCATCCGTCGTCGCCGCCATCCACCACAGGACTGCGACAGGCGACAGGCGGCCTACAAGCATCAGGGCCGACAGCGTATTCAACCCCCACCCCACGTTCGATAGCGAATCGTGCGATAACCCCGCGTTCCCGACCGCGCTGATCGACAGGAACAAGAGCTTGTCGCTCTGAGCCTCGGGCGAGACCTGCAGCAGCACGAAGAAGCCGAGCAAAACGATCGCCCCGTACACGCCGACCCACGTCGCCGCCACACCGAAGGACCGGCGGGCCCCGCCCGCCCAACGCGTCGCGAACGCCGCCGAAAAGCTCGACGAGCGTCGTGGCCTTCAACCCGCCCGCCGTCCCCGCCGAGTTCCCGCCGATGAGCATCAGCCCGATGAGCAGCCACTGTGTCAGCCGCGGCAGCGTCCCGGCGTACTCGAATGGGAAGCCGGCGCCCCGTGCGTTCACCGCCTGGAGCGAACTGGAGATCACCGCATCCCGCATCGCCCGCCCCTGGCTCGGGTACCAGCCATGCTGCGAAAACCCGACGAAAAGGTTTGCCCAGAATTCCCCGCGGGAAACCGTCAGCACCACGATTGACACGAGGTAAAGGGCGGCCGTCGTCCGAATGGCGACCCGCGAATGCCGTGTCAGCGGCCGCCCGGCGATGATCAGCTCGTACACGTCCATCAACACCGGTAGCCCCAGCGCGCCAAACAGCGCCAGCGGCATCATCCCAACGTGCGCTTGCCACGATTCGGTGCTCGGCAGCCGCCCGACGAAGATGCCGCTGTTGCCGAAGGACGACAGGGCGAGCAACATCGCGTCGAAAATGCCGCGGCCGGGGCCGATCAGGAAGGTCGTGCCCGCCAGCGTCGCCATGCACGTGCTGACCGTCGATGCCGCAAGGACCTGGGCATCGGTGTAAGGCATCCGCAGGATGCGGACGGCCGCCATCCCGCCGGCGTTCAGCGCGAATAAGACGCCGCCGAGCGTCAGCGCCACGAACGTCGCCGGTCCGACAAGGCTGGTCGGGCTGAACTGCCCGGGCCCGACGTTCAACTGGAACCCAGTCAGTGTCGCGACGTTCACCGAGGTGAAGACGGCCCGCTCGTACGCCAGCTCATTGCCCCGCGTCATCGTGCCGGGGGACTTGAGCGCCGCGATGCCCAGGCAGATCAGCGTGAGGTAGCCCAGGAAAATGTAGTAGAGCATCCCCAGCCCCTCGCTCGCGTCGTTGGCGAGCAGGGCGGATCGCTCCAGGCGGTCGATGGAGGGCGCCGCCGGGCGCGAGCGGCCGCGGCCGGCATCGGCGGGGCGGCCTTTTCGGTCGGCGTCGGTGGGTCGCACGGTCTCGGAACTCAACGGTTATACCCCGCAAAATCGCCCGCATGCCCGCACGCGGACGGCGTCGCCGGCGCCCGGGGATGCGGCCCGCCGCCGCCGGATCTTACTGCTTCTTGTAAACCTCGGCGGGGTCAAACACGCGGCGGCCGACGACCTTCCAATCCCCCCCGGCCTGATACTCTCGGAAGAAGCAGCTTTCGTACCCTTCGTGGCAGGCGGCGCCGACCTGCTCGACCTTCACCAGGACGACATCCTGATCGCAATCGGTCGCAATCGACTTGACATGCTGAACGTGGCCGCTGCTCTCGCCTTTCAGCCAGAGCTTGTTCCGACTGCGGCTGAAGAAGTGCGTCTTTCCGGTCTCCACCGTCAGGGCCAGCGAAGCGCGATTCATCCAGGCCATCATCAAGACCTGCCCCGTCGCAACGTCCTGAATGATCGCGGGAATGAGCCCGTTGCCGTCGAACTTCAACCCTTCCAGTTGCTGATCCATCGCGGCAATTTTGAGCGGAAGGGAGAAGATGTCAACGGGGGCGAGGATTGGACCGGGGAGTGGCACGTGCCGGCGACAAAGCGATTTGCCCGATTACCGCGCGCCGCGGGCGGCCGGTGACTCCATCTTCTTGGAGCCGGCCTCGGGGACGCGGAACGTCGTCTGGCAATGCTGGCAGCGGACGACCTTGCCGCGCACGTCATCCGGCACAGTCAGGAATTTACGGCAGCGGAGGTTGGGGCAGATCAACTGAACGGCCATAGTGCGTGTTTCCGTTGTGTCGTCCTCTTTGTTATCGGCCGAGGGTTCCGATCGCTTGAGCGATTGTTCGGACCCGGTGAGGCCACCTCGGAGCGAAATCTGATGGGGTGGGCTGACATTCCCTTCTCTTCTGTCCAGGGCGGCGTAAAGGGCCGACGACGTTGTCTCACGGCCCCGTCGGTTCGACGGGCAGGAGGGATGCCCCTCTCTCAAAGATCACGTGCAGGCGGGGCGGCACGTCCTCGGTCTTGAGCGGCGGGTTCACCGCGTAAGGCCGATAGAGCGGGTCGCCGATGAAACACTGCATCCAACTGACCAGCGGCGTCGTCTCCCAGTAGACCTCCGCCAGCGTATGGCGGCCGGTCAGCAGCAACGGAAAGAACTCATCCGCCCTCGGGAAGCTGTGCAGGTAAGGCTCCGCCACCGGGCCCAGCGTCGCCACCACGCCATCGTTGATCAGCCCGCGCACCCAGCCGGTATCGTTCGGGTCCCGCAGCGTCGTCAGCTCGAAGCTGGCGATGTGAAAGCCGACCGCTCCCGGCTTGAACACCATCCCCGGCACATAGTGATGCACGCTGTACCAGCCGCAATAAAGCGCGACATCTTTCACCGAACCCTTGAGGAACACCGGTTCGGCATCGTCGAGCGTGACGTGCAGCCGCGTCTTGGCGCGAAGAAGCTCCGCGAGGTTCCGGATCGTCTGGTCGTACTGGCCGTAGGCGTCGCTGACGGGCTTGCCCCGGGCGTCGAGGGCGACGTCGCCGGTGAGGCCCTCCGCCTCGATCCGGAGCGTCGTGTCGATCAGGTCATGCACCTTTTGCTCGCTGGGGCCGTCAAGCCGCATGACCATCATGACCGCCGGCGTCTTCGGCCGCTGGTTGCTGTATCGGACGCGGTAGTACAGGGGGTTGTCGATCCAACGATGGCGCGGGTAGCTGTCGGGCCACCAGAGCAGCGCCAGCTCACTGTCGAACGCCGCATGGCTTTCCGAGGGGTCAAGCTGCGCCCGCTGTTGCGAGATGAGTGTGACATACCGAAGCTGCCCGAAGTCGTCCCGGATGGCCTTGCGCATCTTCGTTCGCGAATCGGCATCTTCCGGCTGGGCGGCGAGCCTCTCCATCTCGGCCAGGTCGCTCTGGAGCCGCTTTTGGGCCGCCTCGACCTTCTCCGGCGACAGTGGATGGGGCGCGTACGTGGAATAGGGGGCCTGGCCGAGGCGTTGGATCGTCTCCAGCGGGCCATAGAGCAGCTCGATCGCGTTGAGAAGCTCGGTGAACGGCGTCACCCGTTTGAGCGGGTCGGTCATCTCCTCAAGGTTGCGTAGCGTCGCCTGGACGGCCGCGTCGGCCCGCGCCTGGAGGGACGGGAGGTCCTCGGCGGCCGTGATCGGCTGGAAGGCGGGGTCCACGGACCGGGCAACGCCCTCCACCGAGGCGATCGCCGCCTTCACCGCCGTGAGCGCATGGTCGAACTCCTGGCCAAGGACGCCGAATTCCTCGCGCTCGGCCGCCGTCTGCACCCGCGGCCCCACGCGCAGCGGCACGCCCTGGAACGTCACCAGGCAGGTGATCTTGGACTCCAGCGCATGGTCCTTCAGGAACCGCCGCACGGCCGGGACGACCTGCTTCGCATACTGATCTGCCGACATCTCGTCGGCATCGGGCATCGCGATTGAAATGATGCGGCTGTCCGGGATGTTGCGCCGCTTGGCGTAATACTCCGCCAGCCGCTGCCCGGCCGGCGCCCGCTCATTGACGACCAGCGCCACCTGCTCCGAATCAAGCGCCGACGCCGTGGCAGGCAAAACGATCAGCGCCGACGCGAGGCCAACGAGACGGCACACCGACCGAAACGGAATACAACGCAATGCCAGAATCCGCATAGGGCGATTGTACGGGAAGCGCAGCGGACGGTGTGTGCCTCTTTTGTGGGGTGGACTTTCTGACGCGAGAATCGTGGGAAGGCCCCTGCGAAGGGGTGCCATCCTCACGCTCGCGTAGGCATGCTCTTCCGTGTTTGGGATTCGCCTGTGCAAGGGAGAATGAAGGCGTCCGACGCAAGGGTGAACCCGCCCGGGAGATCATATGAGCGACTCATTATCGATCGCGAACACGCGGCCGCTGAGGTCGGTTACGCTGTTCCTAGCGCTAACAGTGCTCGCGCTTTTGAGCCCGTGCGACAGTACGTCGTTTGGTGCAGCGGCCAACCCGACAACAACCCCGGCGGCGGCAGACGAGGCAGCCTACGGCCTCGTGAAAACGGTCGATCCGGACGGCGCGATCCAGTTGACCCCGTGGGGCAAGAAGGCGGCCGACGCGAAGCGGGTTTCGACGGCGGGTGACACGTCGGTGACCATCAACCTCGTCCCCGGCAAGGTTGCCGATTTGAAGGAGGGGATGTGGCTCAAGGTCCTGGAACGCGGCGCGAACGGTGGAGCGAGGCGGATCATCGCGGGCCAGTTCCTGCAGGAAGACGGAAACCAGATCGTCGTCTTCAAAGGGCTCCCCGAGGAGTTCCTCGCCTACCGTTCCGAAGGCTGGTACACCAACACCGTCGGCGGCGTGCGATTCAAGGTGCAGCCGATGGGCGCCGGAAAAGCGCCGAGCAACCCCGGCACCAACCTCCGGGCGGCCGAGTACAAGGAGCCGGCCGGCGGGTTCGTGGTCTATTTCCCGAAGACACTCGAAGGGGCGGTCATCAATTGGGGTGGCGCGAAGCCGGGCGCCAACGTGCCCGACGCGGCGGGAAAGGTTCTGGTGAACAAGGAAACCTGCACTGACTACTACTGGAAGCACCTCAAGAACCCCGCCCGGCCGGAGGCGGGGTACGTGTCGGGCCTGACCGAGTTCACAATCCGAAAGCTGCCGAAGCGGCCATGATCGGTCGGTTCGGCGACGATTCATGCGGCGGACAGCGGCAGGCCAGTCGCGACCATTGGACTGCCATCCGTGACGGCGGAGAAGAATCAACGTAGGGCGGCTTCAGCCCGCCGGCACGACTCGTTGCGCGGGCTAAAGCCCGCCCTACATTCTTTTCAGGCGGTTCGCGCGGCGGCGGCCGCGTCGCGCCGTCTGAAATCGACCCGCGCCATGATACACTCGGCGGATGGAACGGCGGCGGATTCAGCAGCTCTCACCCTCACTGGTCAACCGGATCGCCGCGGGCGAAGTGATCGAGCGGCCGGCGGCCGTCGTGAAGGAACTGGTCGAGAACGCCCTTGACGCCGGCGCCACGTCCATCACCGTTGAAGTGGAAGACGGCGGCCGGGCGCTTGTCCGCGTCATTGACGATGGCGCGGGCATCCCGCCGGAAGAACTCCCTCTCGCCTTTGCCTCCCACGCGACGAGCAAGATCACCAGCGACGAAGACCTCTTCCGCATCGCCACGATGGGCTTTCGCGGCGAAGCGTTGGCCAGCATCGGCTCGGTCTCGCAGGCGCGGATCCTCTCCAGGACGGCCCAGACGCCGTCGGCGTGGGAGGTTTTCAACCGCGGCGGCGACATTAGCGACCCGCAGGCGGCCGCCGGCAATGTCGGCACGACGATCGAAGTTCGCAACCTCTTTTTCAATACCCCCGCCCGCCGCAAGTTCATCAAGGGGACGGCAACCGAATACGGCCACATCTCCGAAACCGTGCTTCGGCTCTCACTGCCGCACCCGCGCGTCGCCTTCAAGCTGACGCACAACGGGCGGGTGAGCCTCACGCTGGCGGCCACGAGCGACCCACTGGAGCGGTTCCTGGCCGCGTGGCCGGCGGAGTTTCGCGAGCTGCGGCTGGAGATCGACGTCCGCGATGCGGAACTGCGGATCTCGGGGATTGTCGGGATGCCGGAGCTGGCCCGGCCAACGCCGCGGTATCAGTACCTCTACCTCAACGGCCGCCACATTCGCGACAAGTTCATCATGCACGCGTTGCGGGAGGCGTATCGCGGGCTGACCGAGCCCGGCCGCCACCCGGCCGCCGTGTTGATCCTCGACATGCCGCCGGCGGATGTGGACGTGAACGTCCACCCGACCAAGAGCGAAGTCCGCTTCCGCGACGGCGGCCGCATTCACGGGCTGGTCCATTCCGGCGTTCGCGAGAAGTTGCTCGGCTCGGACCTGACGCCGATCGCCCAACCCAAATCGGATTCCGGCCTCGGCCTCCCCGGCGTCGCCACCTCCGGCGAAACGCCGCGGGACGACGTGCGGGCCCGGCTGGCGGACTTCTTCAAAGGCCGCCTCGACCTCGCGGCCGATTCGTCCCCCGGGCGGCCGCCGGGCGCGAGCGATCTGCCCGGCAACGGCGCGTCATCCCTTCCGTCCTTTCCGCCGCTGGGCCCGGGGACATCGGCGTATGGCGCGCCCGCGCGGATCACGTCGTCGTTCAACGCCTGGGCGTCAGCGTCGAAGCACGCGTTGCCGGATCCGACAGAAGCGGCCAGTCGCCCGGTCGCCACCGGCGAAAGCGGCGATTTGCCTGATCGCAGCCTGCCGCCCGAAGCGCCGGCGACGGCGGCGACGGCGGCCAATGTGGAGCGCCTTCTCCCGGCTGGCTTGCCGGCGCTGCAGTTGCACAACAGCTACCTCGTGGCCGAGAGCCCCGACGGCCTGGTCATCATCGATCAGCACGCGCTGCACGAGCGGATCATGTACGAGGACCTGCTCGCCCGCGTGAGCCGCGGCCCGATGGAGGCGCAGCGGCTGCTGATCCCACAGACGATCGAGGCGTCGTCATCGCAGATCGCGATGCTCGAGCAGATCCAGCCGCTGCTGGCGAAGTTGGGGATCGACGTCTCCCCATTCGGCCCGGGGGCCGTCGCCGTGCACGCCTTCCCCTCGTTCCTGGAGCGGCTGGACCCGGCCCTGTTCGTCCGCGAGCTGCTGGAGAAGGGGGAACAGGAGCTGCTCGACCTACACGAGGAGGAGTTGCTGCACGAAGTGCTGGACATGATGGCCTGCAAGGCCGCCGTGAAAGCCGGCGACCCGCTCACCCCTGCGGAAATCGAAGCGCTATTGGCCCGCCGCGAACTGATCGAGCGCTCGAGTAACTGCCCCCACGGCCGCCCGACGACTCTACGGCTGTCGCTGCGGGACCTGGAGAAGCAGTTTAAGAGGAGCTGAATCCAAGGCGGAAGGATGAAGGTGAAGGATGAAGAAAGGGAGACAGGGATTTCTCTCGCCGCTCCGGCGAACTTCGGCCCCCGCTCCTGGTTCACGTTGATGCTTCGGCCTGCTATTCGGTCCCGCCTCATCCTTCGCCTTCATCCTTCATCCTTTCCTCTTGTACTCCTCCAACCCCTTCTCCCATGTCGGGAGTGGCCTGCCGACGAGCGTCTCGTAGGGGGAGAGGTCAAAGACGCTCCAGGCGGGGCGGTGGGCGGCCTGGGGGCGGGTTTGCTTCCACTCGGCGCTGGTGCTCGGCCCAGGGAGGCGGGCGTCACGCCGAACTGCGCGAGGATCTCGCGCGTGAAGCCGTACCAGCTCGTCTGGCCGGCATTGCTGAGGTGCCAGATGCCGCTGCCGCCGCGATCGAGCACGTCGAGCGTGGCGGCCGCCAGGTCGAACGTGTAGGTGGGGGACCCGACTTGGTCATCCACCACCTTCAGCGGCTTGCCCGCGCGGGCGGCCGCCAGGATCGTCTCGACGAAGTTCTTCCCCTTGGCCCATACAGCCACTGGGTCCGGGCGATCACCCAGCGCGGCGGCGCGTGCTCCTGGAGAAGCTGCTCCCCCAGCAGCTTGCTGCGGCCGTAGGCCGACAGCGGGGCAGTCGGGTCATCTGCGCCACGGCCGGCCCGCCTTGCCGTCGAACACGTAATCGGTGCTGTAATGCACCATCGCCGCGCCGTGATCCCGGCACGCCTTGGCGAGCAGGCCGACCAATGTCCCGTTGACGGCATTGGCGGCCGCCGGCTCTTCCTCGCATTTATCAACGTTGGTATAGGCGGCGCAGTTGATCAATAACGTCGGCTTGAACGCATCGAACGCCCGTGCGACATCGGCCGCCTTGGTGAGGTCGTGCGTGTCCACATCGATCGCGTGAAACGTCGCGCCGCGGGCCGCGAGCGTCTGTTTGATCGCGTGGGCCAGCATTCCATTGCCGCCGGCGACGAGGACCGAGTCATATAACGTCATGGGAAAGACCCTTCTGTTCGCGACCCCTGTGCGGCCAGTGCCGCGGGCCCGGGAGAGTCCGCGATCCGGCAGGCGTAGTCGCCAGGTAAGGCGCGGGCCACACGGGAGCCGCGCCCGTCAGGAAGCGGTCCTCTGACCCCTCCGCCTTTTGCGCCCGGTTGCCAACGGACATCGTGCGACCACGGGGCCCGACCGCTCCGCTTTTTACGCCTCGTTGCCGACCGGCGTCTCACGACCACGGAACCTGCCCGCGTCCTTACGGGCGCGGCTCGTTCGTGCCCCGCCCGGCGGAGCGGCCGTCGGCCAACTGGGCGATCGCGTCTCCGGTCATCCGGTAGATCGTCCATTCATCCATCGGCACGGCGCCCAGCCGCTTATAAAACTGAATCGACGGTTCGTTCCAGTCCAGGACCGACCATTCGAGGCGGCCGCACTGGCGATCGCGGGCGATCTGGGCCAGCCGTACGAGCAGCGCCTTCCCGACGCCGGCCCCGCGATGCTTCGGCCAGACAAAGACATCTTCCAGATAGATCCCCGGCTTGCCAAGGAAGGTCGAGAAGTTGTGGAAGAAGAGCGCGAACCCGGCCGCCTCGCCGTTGACGCGGGCGATGAGCACCTCGGCGAACGGCCGCTCGCCGAAGAGCGATTCGCGCAAGCTCTGTTCGGTCGCGACGCAGGCGTGCGAAAGCTCCTCATACTCCGCCAGGCCGCGGATCAGGGAGAGGATCAGCGGGACGTCATCCGGCGTCGCGGGGTCAATTTGGATGTTCGATGTTTGCCTCACGATTTGACTCCCGCGTACCGGCCGCTGAACCAGTCGAAGCGCCATCCGACGTGGCGGCCGGTGCAAGTGGGACGACATCAAACCCGCGGCCGCCAGCATGGTTGTCAAAGACAATCGCCATGTCCTCGGCAACTGGGAACTGCACCCAGAGCTTGAGAAGGGCGGTCCCGTGTCGAGAACGTCCAGCGGCGTCTTCTGCGACGATTCTATATGAGCCGCGATTCGGCGGGCCAACGCCTCGCAAGGTTGCAGGCTCCAGGCCACCGGCGATGCGGATCTCCCGCAAGCGATAGCCATTCTCGCGCGCCCAGCGTTCGACGATCCGCCGGGCAAACAACAGTTCGAGCGACTTGATCGCCGCCAGAAAGAGGACCAGCGCGACGACGGCGATGATCCCAATAATTTTTCGTGTATCCACGCCGAACCTATTGTACGCGCGGGATCAGCCTAGCGGCCGCGCGCCGCTCGAATCATCCGGCTGTGATGGCCTGGTTGCCGGCAGGAGAGGAAATCCCGGAGCAATCTGGTGGTCAAGGCGCACCTGGAGGCCTCGACTCGTGACGGAACACCAAAACCCGTGGCGGACCCGTGCGAAGCCAGTCTGCTGAAATCGCCGTTCTTGTCGGCCAGCGTCACGCGGAACCAGCGACCGTTCGTAGAACGAAATGAAAAGCAGTCGGGTGCCTCGAACAGGTGGGCCGACCTGAAAGCGTGGAGCGTATAGCCGTTCTGTCGGGCCCACCGATGGACGATCCCGCGGCACCGCTCCCATTCCATGCGCTTCGCGAACAGAAGGAAGAAGAACAGCAGGGCGATGCCCAGGCAGCCGAGCAGCTCAAGGCGGCGGCTATCGAGCCACATACTGCGTCTCGTAATACTTCAGGTACTCCCCGCTCTTGATCGCCCGCCACCACTTTTCGTTTTCCTTGAACCACTGGATCGTCGTCCTGATGGCGGTTTCGAAGCGGTGTTTGGGCTCCCATCCCAGTTCGTTTTTGATCTTGGTCGCGTCGATCGCGTAGCGGCGGTCGTGGCCGGGGCGGTCCTTCACATATTGGACGTTCGCGTCCCAGTCGGCGCCCATCTCGCGGAGGATCGTTTCGGTGATCTTCCGGTTGGTGATCTCATTGTTCCCGCCGACGTTGTACGCCTCGCCGAAGCGGCCCTGGTTCAGGACCGTATAGATCGCGTCGCAGTGGTCTTCGACGTAAAGCCAGTCGCGGATGTTCAACCCGTCGCCGTAGAGGGGGACTTTCTTCCCTTCGATCAGGTTCGTCACGAAGAGCGGGATGAGCTTCTCGGGGAAGTGGTAGGGGCCGTAGTTGTTGCTGCAGCGGGTAGTGAGGACGGGCAGGTGGAAGGTGTGGAAGTAGGCGCGGACGAGGCAGTCACCGGCCGCCTTGCTGGCGCTGTAGGGGCTGTTGGGCTGGAGGGGCGTCTCTTCGGTGAATTTGATCTCGGGCTTGTCCTCGGGGAGCGTGCCGTAGACTTCGTCCGTGCTGACGTAGAGGAACTTCCGCACGCCCTTGGCCTTGGCGACGTCGAGCAGGACCTGGGTGCCGACGACATTGGTCTGGACGAACGGGCCGGAGCCGAGGATGGAGCGGTCTACGTGGCTCTCGGCCGCGAAGTGGACGACTTCGGTCACGCCGTGGGCATCCCACGCCGCCTGGACCTGCGCCGGGTCGCAGATATCGCCGCGGACGAAGACCGCGCGGGCCGGGTCGCCCAGCAGCCCCTCGAGGTTGGCCAGGTTCCCCGCGTAGGTGAGCTTATCGAAGGCGACGAGCTTGACCGGCTCCTTCCGCCCGACGAGCAGCCGCACAAAGTTCGACCCGATAAAGCCCGCGGCGCCGGTGACGAGTAAGGTTGTCATAAGAAATGCTGATGGCTAAAGTGCGGAATGCTGAATGGGGAAGCGGAGGAAATGCTGATTGCTGGAGTGCTGAATGCTGAATGAAAGACGAGTCAACATCCACGGCTGATCTTCGGCGACTCCGATCGCTCCACCATTCAGCATTCAGCATTCCGACTTCAGCATTCAGGGCCCGTTTTCACGGCTAGGTTCCCGTTCAAACCGCGTCCCGCAGCACGCGCCGCAGGTACGCCCCGTACTCGCTCTTGCCGGCCTCGTCCGCGAGGCGCTGGAGCTGGGCGGCGTCGATGAACTTTCGGGCGAAGGCGATCTCTTCCAGGCAGGCGACCTTCAGGCCCTGGCGCTCTTCCAAAGTCTGCACGAACTGCGAGCTGCTCAGGAGCGAGTCGTACGTGCCGGTGTCGAGCCAGGCGATCCCGCGGCCCATGCACTGCACCTGGAGCTGGTGCCGCTCCAGATAAGCGCGGTTCACGTCGGTGATCTCATACTCGCCGCGGGCCGACGGCTTGAGGTTCTTCGCGATATCGACGACCCCGGCATCGTAAAAGTAAAGCCCCGTCACCGCCCAGTTGCTCCGCGGCTGCTTTGGCTTCTCTTCGATGCTTAAGGCCTTGTGCGACTTATCAAACTCAACCACGCCGTATCGTTCGGGGTCTTTGACCTGGTAGGCGAAGACTCGGGCGCCGCTCTTGAGCTGGGCGGAGCTCTCCAGCATCTCCGTCAGGTCGTGGCCGTAGAAGATGTTGTCGCCCAAGATCAGGCAGACGGGCGAGCTGCCGACGAACTCGGCCCCCAGCACGAACGCCTGTGCGATCCCGTTCGGCTGCAACTGCTCCTTATAGGTGATCCGCATCCCGATCTGGCTGCCGTCGCCAAACAGGTCGCGAATGCGCGGCAGGTCGCGCGGCGTGCTGATGATCAGAACGTCGCGGATGCCCGACAGCATCAGGACCGACATCGGGTAGTAAATCGTCGGCTTGTCGTAGACCGGCAGAAGCTGCTTGCTAATGCAGCGCGTCAGCGGGTAGAGCCGGGTACCGGCGCCGCCGGCGAGAAGAATGCCTTTCATGACGCGTTGCTCCAAACGGGCGATCGATCGACCCTGGACATCCCAACCCGAGGCACAAGGGGCTCCGACTCCCGCCCATCCAGTCGCCGGAGCGGCCTGAACTGAACCAGCCCCCGCGCACCGGCGACCTCCCGGCGGGCCCACAGCGGTCATCATGTCCGCGGTTCGTTTAGCAAGCGACGTTGCTCGAGCCTTCAACCTGCGCCGCGACGGACCGCGGTGCGGTCACTACTGCCTTGAGCGGTCGATGACGCGATCACGGCGCTGCGAAAGCGCCGGACAGCTCAACAGGACGAGCGACGTTCGCCTGACGATCAGAAGAAATCGGTCGCCTCCGCAAGCAGGGGATGCCCCGCGTCGCGCTGCGTGAGCGTCGCCTCGGCGGGGGTCAGGCCCCAGTCGATGCCCAGCGCCGGGTCGTTCCAGCGGATGCCGCGTTCGTCGGGCGGCGAATAGTAGTTCGTCACCTTATAGACAACTTCCGTGTGCGCCTCGAGGGTGATGAAGCCGTGTGCGAAGCCCACCGGGACGTAGATCTGCCGCCAGTTCTCGGCGCTGATCACGGCCGCAACATGGCGGCCGAAGGTGGGGAGGCGCGGCGGATGTCTACGGCGATGTCCAAAATCGACCCCCGCACCACCCGGACCAGCTTGTCCTGCGCCATCGGCGGGAGCTGATAGTGCAGCCCGCGTAAAACGCCCCGGGCGACGGAAAGGCTCTGATTGTCCTGGACGAACTCGCGCGTGACGCCGGCCTTCTCGGCGAGCGTCTTCTTGCTGAACGTCTCAGAAAAGAAGCCGCGATGATCGCCGAACTTCTTCGGCACCAGGATCTTCACGTCCGGGATTTCGGTGGCGATCACTTCCATCGGTATTTGCTCAATACTTCCGCGGCCGCCATCTCAATCTGGGAACGCCGACGTCCTCGTCGGCTCGGCGCGGAAGGCGGACGAAGACGTCGGCCTCCCCAGACCAAGCTCTCATCCCCGGCTTGCGCTGGACCCGGCACAAGCGCGACGTTATCGGACGACCGCCAGGCTTCGAAGCGACTTCGGCGGGGCAAAGGTCACGTCTTCTTCAACCAGCGTTCGCACGTCCAATTCCGCCCCGTAATCTCGACGGAGTCGGTCCAGCAGCCCCTGCACCAGCCGCTCAGCGCGGAAGCGCCGGCCGTGACCAGCACGGCCTCGCGGCCGACGAGCCAATCCGGCCGCACTTCCGATTCATCGTCAATCAGGTAGGCCTGCTTGCCCGCTTCCTTCGCCGTTTCCACCAGCCGCTGGGAATTGGAGCTGTTCTTGCTCCCAACCACCAGCACCAGATCGGCCTCGTCCCCCAACTCGGCGACGGCGTTTTGCCGGTTGGTCGTCGCGTAGCAAATGTCCTCCCGGGGCGGGGCCTTGATGTTCGGGAATTTCGCCTTCAGGGCAGTGATGATCCGCGTCGCGTCGGAGACGCTAAGGGTCGTCTGCGTCACGTATGCAAGCTTATTCTCGTCCGGCACTTGAAGCTTTTCCACGTCTTCCGGGCTCTCGACCACGATGATCGATTCCGGTGCTTCGCCGACGGTGCCGATCGCCTCGTCATGCTTCGCATGCCCGATGAACACGATCGTGTGCCCCTCTTTGGCGAACTTCAGGACCTCCAGGTGAACCTTGGTCACCAGCGGGCAGGTCGCATCCACCTCGATCAGCTTCCGCTCCCGGGCGGCCGCCCGAATGTGCGGCGATATCCCGTGGGCACTGTAGATCACCACGCCGCCCGGCGGGACCTCGCTCACATCGTCGATAAACGTAACCCCGCGGGCGCGGAAGTCGTCCACCACGTGTCGGTTATGCACGATCTCATGGTAGACGTAGATCGGCGGCCCTTTAAGCTTCAGGACCTCGTCCACAACGTCGATCGCCATGTTCACGCCGGCACAAAAGCCGCGGGGGTTTGCGAGGATGACCTTCATATCAACTCTTTGTCGTTGCGCCGAGACGCGCCGTCGTGAGGCGCTGGCCGAAGCAACGTCGGCCCTGGCCCATGTTATCGGGATTTTCACCGCCTCGTCCATACAACGACCCGCCTCGGCCCGCGGTGGGGTGTGGCCAATCTTTGTGGCCTTGGGTTAATATACGCGTGGCTCCGCCCTTTGATGGCAAGGAGGCCTCATGGACCGCGACGCAGTCAAGCGTGCGCTCAATGAACAGATCGAACAATCTCTGGAGAAGGCATTGGACGCGGTGGAGCACGCGCCCGATGGGAGTTGGATCGCCGCCAGCGAGTGGCAGGTCCGCGAGATTTTCCAGAAGCTCATGAGCGAATCGTATCAGCAGATATTGCAGGCCCGCATGGATGCCGCCCCTCAGGCGGCTTTTTCCCCCTCTGGATCAGCGAAAGCTCAAAAGCAAAGGAAAGCGTCTGATCAGCGTGCTGACCGCCGACGGTGAAGTGCGTCTTTGTCGCAAATACTTCTGGTCCAAGGCGTGTGGGGGCGTTTGTCCGGCCGATGAGTTGTCGGGCGTCGCCAAGTTGACCGTTTCGCCGGGTGCGATGGAATTGTGTTGTCTGATGGGCATCGGGCAGGACTTTGCCCAAGCCAGCGAGGACCTGAGGCGTGTGGGGGGCATCGGCACAAGCAAAGAGCGGCTGCGGGCCATTGTCGAGGGCACCGGCCAGGATGTTCGAAAGGTCCGCGACAGCGGCAAGTTGGCTCCGGCATGGACGACGCCGCAGGCGAAGCTGGACGACGGCACGAGCCGGGTCTACACCGGCATCGACGGGGTGATGGCGCCGACGGTGACCCAGGACGAAAAGGACAAACGCCGGAAAAGGCACGTGGAGCGTCGAAAACAGCGGGAAAAAGCCGGGTTGGGCAATGCCAAGCCCCTACCCCAGCGGCGTGTCGGCAGCGATGAGCGTTACAAGGAGATGAAGATCGGGGTCTTCTACGACCAGCCCAAGCAACGTCGCCATGTGTTCGTCAGCGAAAATGACGGCAAGGCTTTCGGCAAGCTGCTGGGCCGGCATGCATCGCTGATCAACCTGGAAGCAGCCGACTGCGCCTTGTCGCTGACTGACGGGGCCAAGTGGATCTGGCGTCAGGTGGTCACCTGGCTGGTGTGCCTCACGGCGGTGCTGCTGGACTTTTACCACCTGGCCCAGCATGTGCATGAGGCGGCTCGATGTTGCCTGGGCCAGGGCGAGAAAGCGCGGGCCTGGGCCAGTGCGGCGTTGAAAGACGTCAAGCAGGGCGGAGCCAAGGCTCTGTTGGCCACCATTGATGCCTTGGACAAACAGGTGCGTGCTCCGCACAAGAAAAAAGCCATCTCTAACCTGCGCAAGTACGTCTGGAAGCGACGTGAGATGCTCGATTACCCCACTGCCTTGGCCAAAGGCTGGGATATCGGCTAAGGGCCCACCGAAGCGACCTGTAAGACCCTGACCTTGCGGCTGAAACGGCCGGGAATGAAATGGGACCGCGACCATGCTGCGCAGATGATGAATCTGATCGCCATGCGTGAAAGCGGGCAGTGGAAAGCCTACTGGACTCAGCGAGCGGCGGCGTAAGGCCACAAAAGATGGTCACACCCCCGCGGTGCGAACGCCGACGCGCTCGCCGGCTCGATACCAAAGCCGACGGGGACGTCGGCGTTCAGAGGGCACACCCTCATCCGCCGCCCCAGCGGAGGCGGCTTGATGTTTCGCACCCCCCGCCTATCCTGACGCCCCGGCGGCCCATCCCCTCTCCCCTCGCTCGCGTGCGTCCGACAACAGGAGCCTTTGCGTGGCACATATCCGACCCTTCGCGGCCATCCGATACGTCAAGCCGGCGTCGTCGGACCTGTCGCCGCTGCTCGCGCCGCCGTACGACGTCCTTGATGAATCGGGCAAGGCCGCGTTAAGGGCCAGGCACCCTGACAATATTGTAAGTGTGGACCTCCCGCACCTGCCCCCCAAATCCGTCGGCCCCGATGCCGTCTACTCGCAGGCGGCCGCGACGATGCAAGGGTGGCTTTCCAAAGGTGTGCTGAAGCGCGACGCCCGCGCCGCCTTCTACCCCTACACGCAGAGCTTTGATCACGCCGGCCGCACCTATCACCGGCGCGGGTTCATCGCACTGGTTCGCCTCTCCCCGTTCGGGCAGGGGCAGGTCGTCCCGCACGAAAAGACCTATTCGGCCCCGATCGAAGATCGCCTGAAGTTGATGCGGGCGACGAGGATGCAGCTCTCCCCGATCTTCGGCCTCTTCTCGGACCCCAAGAACGAAGTCACCAGCCTGCTCTATCAGAACCTCGGCCGCCCGGAACTCTCCGGGACCATGGATGGAGTCCGCAACGACCTGTGGAGCGTCACCGACGCCGAGACCGAGAACGCGGTGATCGATTTAATGGGCCACAAGCCGGTCTACATCGCCGACGGCCACCACCGCTACACCACGGCCCTGCAATATCAGGCGGAAGCCCAGCAGGCGGCCGGCCAGCCGCTCCCGCCGAACCACCCGGCCAACTTCTGCATGTTCGTGCTCGTCGGGATGCAGGACGACGGGCTTTTGATCCTGCCGACGCACCGCCTCATCGGCGGGCTCACCCACTTCGACGTCAACGCCTTCAAGTCGGCCTTGGGCGCCGACTGGGACGTCACCGAAACCCCCGTCGCCCCGGACAAGCTCGCCGACTTTGCGCGACGGTGCTCAATCACGAGGCCCTGCACACCTTCGGCCTGTTCGACGGCCGCTCGCGGAAGCTCTACCAGCTCCGGCTGAAGAACCTGGACATTCTGAAGCCCTTCGAGCCGACCCAGAGCGACGCCTGGCGAAGGCTCGACGTGGCGATCCTCCAGCGCTACCTGCTCGACGAAGTCCTGCGGCCGCGTTTCTCCCCCGGCGGCGAACTCACCCGCGGCTACACCGCCGACCCGTCCACCATCGCCCCCCAGGTGGACGGCACGCATTACCAGGTGGCACTGCTCCTCCGCCCAACCCCGCTCGGCGCGCTCCAGCAGCTCGGCGAACGCGGCGAGGTGATGCCGCAGAAGAGCACCTACTTCTTCCCCAAGCTTGCGACGGGGATGACGATCAATCCGCTGGGGTAAGTTCAAACGAAGGGAAAATCATAAGCACAAAACCCTTCACAGCACTGAATCCTGGAGCCACGGATCGCACGGAGGACACGGATCCGTGTCACGTCGTCTTTCCGTGTCATCCGTGAAATCCGTGGCTCCGAACTGACTCGCCCCGGACACACGCAAGCCTCGGGTTCCCGCCGTCTCCCGCCGTTTCTTCCTTGCTCCCACTGCGTCTTTGTTCCTTAGCAGCCCGTGGTGAAACTCCCGCGCGTCGTCGCGCCGCGGCTTTCGCACGGGATCGAGGCGGAGAGACGACGAGTATCGGAAGAAATACGCGGAGTCGCGACAACGAAGAGCCCGTGCGAAAGACGCAAGCGGCGGCCGTGCGAGTTTCACCACAGGCTGTTAGAGTTTCGTGATTGGATTTGAGGTTCATCAGCCCGGCCACAGCCGCGCGATCGCACCCACCTTAAACGCCTCCGCCGGTTCGTCGAGCTTGATCGTCACCTTGCAAAGGTTCCCGACCATCTTCGCCGCGACAACGGTGCCGCCGATCGGGGCTGCGGTTGGCTTGCGATCGACGCCGGCGAGGGCCAGGCGCACTTTTTGGCCGGCTTTGAGCGTCCGGGCGACTTCTCCCCCTTCCTGGAAGAGTGTCAGCTCCACCGTCGCTCCGGCCGTCCCGTCCACGTAACCCGGCAGCCCCTCGCGGCTCATGCGTTCAGCGTGGGCGGCCTTCTGCTCTGTCTGGAACTTAAGCAGGCTTGCATCGTCCAGGAACACCTCCCAGCACATCCGAACGGCCCCTTTGCCGACGCCGTGCGTCTTGGTGCGGAGCTTGTCGCCGATGTGGATATCCAAGAACGCGGCCGCCTTCCCTTCCTTCCAATAGCGCGTCTGGGCATCGGTCTCGATCGAGATGCCCTTGGCCCGGACGAAGCTCTTGTCAAAGTTGGCCCAGGTGCAGGTGAGCTGCTTTTTATCGGGGTTGATGGCGTCCACATAGAAGTACTCCTTGTGGCCGTTCATCATGTTCATCTCGTCCTGGATGTAGGTCAGCCAGACCCACTCCCCGGCGTCATTCTGATGGACGCGGAAGATCGCCCGCTCGCCGATCCGGAAATCATCCAGATCGCCGAAGGCCGCGTGGTGGAGCAACTCGGCGTAGGGCATAACCGTGAACGGCATCAGCTCGTCCGTCGTCTCCTTCCGGAAGACGCCGGTGCGTGTTTTGAGGTCAATGCTGACCAGCTCACCCCAGATCCGATGCATCGCGTCCGTCGGCACAATGACCTTGCCGGGAATGATCTTCAGCGTCGGCTTGGTCGCAGGCGCAGAGGCGGCCGCCACCTTCGCCGGCCCGCCCGGGGCCGGGGGGGCAGCGGAGTCGGCTGCCAGGAGAGAACCGCTCGTAATGACAACGGCGGTCAGAAGGCTAAGGCATTTCATGAGGCGGCCCTCGGAAAGGATGACGTTTCGGCTGCACGTTGCGCGGGTGCCGCAATCAGGGCGCAATCCGTCCCGGCGACGTTATTCGCCTGTGGTCGGTTGCATATCGGAGGTTCCGCGATTCGGCGGCTAATGATGCCTACTGCAACCGCATCTTGCGTTGCTGTTCACGGTCTAGGCCGGGCACATGCTGCTATAGCCGGCCTATTGCCCGCCGAGCTCGTCTGCGGCCGACCGATCCGAGGACGCTTAAGGCCAAACAAGAGAATGAGGAGGGCTCGGGGACGGCGAGCGCAAAGGGCGACAGACTGTCTGTCTGCACCGAGATGGTATCAGCGATCGGATCTACCGTTCCGCCGAGGCTAACCCATTGTCCGTTCGTGAAATGCTCGATCTGGAGCGTCGCGGGGTCGACGCCCGGCGCCAGCATGCTCGGGTCAAAGTGGAATACGAGCGAGATCTTGCCCGTCACCGTCCCGCTGAACGACAGGCCCCATTCCTGCAGCAGCGCCGAGCCAGAGGGGAGGGCGAAGTTTACGGCACCGGTGTGCGACGTGAGCATCTCCCGGGTCTCAAGCAGGTTGGTATTCGAGAACGTCCCAGCCGTGGCGAATGGGAATGTCGCCCTCACTTCACCATAAGCCGAACTGCGGCCGGCGGCGACGGTTGTCTGATTTGCGCCGCCGGCGATGGCGCTGCTCGCCGTGTGCGCGGGCGCCACCCATTCGACCGAGTGGTAGTTCCCCAGCGTATCTTCTGCGACGCCGAATACGTCGCCCGCCGAGTTGACAGATGAGGCTTTTGACGTGGAGAAATTAGACGGAAGGAACGCCTCGAGGTTGACGGCGGAGGCGGCCGTCCCATTCCAGACGCTAGCGCTGGTGGTGGCGTTCGCGTTAGTAACATACCCCACCTGCCACGTGCCGTTCGTATTTACCGCGATCGAGTTCGACGCTCCAGCAGGGTTCAGATCGACTGCCGATGCCGCCGTGCCAGTCCATAAGAGAGCGTGCGAAAAGGGGGAACCGTTGCTGAACTGGCCGTACCCCACCTCCTGCCCGCCGCTAATGCTCAGGGCGGTTGTACCGAGGTCGAAATTGGTCGGTAGCAACGTTGGGTGAAGGTCGACCGCCGAAGCGGCCGTGCCACTCCAAATCGCGGCGTGTTGCATGGCGCCGCCGTTACCGGGGACGGTGCCGATATACCCCACCTGCTGATTGCCCGACACTCCGACAGCCGCGGACTCGACATAGCCAGGGAATTGCGTCGGCTGGAGTTGAATGACCGACGCCGCAGACCCGCTCCACAGCAAAGCATGCGGGAGGCCGTTATTGGACTGCCAAGCTCCGACCTGGTGCGATCCATCAGTGCCCAACGCAGCGGAGTTTGTAATCCCCGTAAAGCTGACCGGATGCAGATCGATGGCCGATCCCGCAGTGCCGCTCCACACCAACGCGTGGTTGCTCGCAGCGTTCCGCGTGGCGCCGCCGGAGCCCACCTGCTGCCCGCCACCGATCGATTTGATACCCGTGCTGTTGATGCCGGCCAGAGTGGTCGGGTTCAGGTTCAAAGCGACCCCCGATGAATTCCAGAGGATCGCGTTGTCTACGACGCCGTTGCTCGCGAACCCGCCGACTTGGCCCGTCGTGTCCGTCGCCACCTGACCGGCCGCCGAAGGATAGGTCAACCCGGCGGGCGGGTTCATCGTGTACAGGTCTATTACAGAATAGTCTCCTCGCGCTGTCGCACAGAGAAAGCCCATCGCTAATAGGAAGAGACCACCACACGCCCCGCGTTGAAACAGAACCGCCATGGGTAGCCTCCAATCGGAACGATTATGAAAGATGCCCCGCGATCTCGAGCGAATTTACGTCGAACTGCCCCAGAGGGATGGAAACCGGATGATAGCGTTGCCCCGCGGGGGACACAAGCACGTATACGGCCCGCGCCATGCCGAAAATGCATCGGAAGGCGGTCCTCTCACGGCGCCAAAGCCACCCTGACGCTCTTCGAGTGGGCTCGGACCACGCCGACGTCGAACCCTTCGGCTCAACCGTTGGGCAAACGCTCGAAACGCGTCCACGGCCTCAAACCCGTCTTGTCAAACGGCCCTAAAATGTTATTCTCTGGCCCGTCGGTCGGCACAGGGCGGAGCGGCCGCGACCGACCCACCACGGCAGCGTAGCTCAGTTGGCAGAGCAGGGGATTCATAAGCCCCGGGTCACAGGTTCGAGTCCTGTCGCTGCTATTTCAGTCAAACCCAGCCGAACGCATGACTTGCGTACCTGCCCGCATCGGGCAGCGCGGCCCGAGAATCCGGTTGTGAAAAAAAGGTAGATGCCCTTTTCGCCGCCGTCGTCATCGGAGCCGCCAATGCCCGGCCTCGAGCAAAATCAAACCGTCGTACCGTTACCACAAGGCATTTAGGACATGCGATTGTCGTGCGAATGCGATCTAAGCGTCAGCGCGGGCGACCGGTTAGTTATTTGACACAGTGTCACGCGGGACGCGATGAGCGACGAAGCGGATCAACAAGAGCGAAGCGCAGATGCCGATTCCTGACTATCAAGCCTTTATGCTACCCCTGCTGGAGGTGCTTCAAGACCGGCAAGAGCGCCCGATGGCCGAGGTGGCGGCGGCACTTGCCAACCATTTCAATTTAACCCCAGTCGAACGGGATCAGCTTCTGGAGAGCGGTCAGCAGACGATCGTCTCGAACCGGGGGGCGTGGGCGAAGACATACCTGAAAAAAGCAGGCCTGCTCCATAATCCCGTACGCGGAAAGGTACAGATCACTGAAGAGGGGCTGAAGGTTCTGAAGCAGAAGCCTGCAAAAATCGACAACGCGTTTCTGAAGAATTATGCGTCGTTTAACACATTCTTCAGGCCGTCCAAGGTAGCGGACGGTGACTCTCCGGAGCCGGACGCGACGAAGACTCCGGAGGAAGCCATCGACGACGCGTACCAAGACCTTCGCAACGCGCTCGCCGATGATCTGCTCGACCGAGTCATGGGGTGCTCGCCCTCGTTTTTTGAGCAGTTGGTCGTGCGATTGCTTGTCGCGATGGGATATGGCGGGACGCTGGCCGACGCGGGTCAAGCTGTCGGGAAGAGCGGAGACGGCGGAATCGACGGGATCATCAAGGAAGACTTGCTCGGGCTCGACGTGCTCTGCGTGCAGGCCAAGCGATGGGCGGACGTTGTCGGCCGGCCGGTCGTACAGGCGTTCGCCGGTAGCATGGAAGGGGTCAGAGCACGGAAGGGCGTCCTTATCACGACGTCGAGTTTCTCAAAGGAAGCTCAAGAATTCGTCGGCCGCTTGGAACGGAAAATTGTGCTGATTGACGGAAAGCGACTCACGCAGTTGATGATCGATCACAATATCGGCGTGACCGCCGTACGCAGTTACACGTTGAAGCGGCCTGATTCTGACTTCTTCATCGAAGACGATGGTTAGTCGCTCGTCGCCACGAGGTTATCCGGTCGTCAGAACGAAAGGCGCAGATATGCCAATTATCGAATTTACGGAACGAGCGGCCTGTGAAGCGTTCGTCAAAAATGCCGGCCGCCGGATTCGAAGCATGTCCCTCTATTGGTACGAGGGGAGCGGAACTCGAAAGACAACCGTTCTGGCTGGCAGTCATGTAAAAGCGCACTTGGAACCATTGTCCTTCCTGCAAAGACTTCACGAGTGTTTTGACGGATCAATCGCGCTGGATGAAGCCTTTAAGAAGGACTTCGAAGAAAACGGGGGAATGACCGAGCTAACAGGTCGTCCGGAAGATGCTGTTTTCGTCATTGAATACGATGACCCACAATAAAGTCGTTCCGCGATGTCGATTGACACTGTGTCAAAACGTGCATGCGAGGCGAGAGGACACGGTGACAACGCGGTGACGGGCTGCGCGAACAAGAATTGACCCTGTGTCAAATCGCGTTCGACTGCCCGAACTGAGTCAATCGAAATGGCTATCTTTGAGATAACGTCGGACACCTTTCGCAAGATCAGTGAAACGACTTTCGAATCGGTCAACCTTCGGGAGCGCCACGATCTGCAACGACTACTCAGATTGCAGATCGATGTCGTCGCTCCGGACGTCCTCGTTATTTCGGAAGAATTCGGCGACTGGCAGGAGAGTCGTCGCCGAATTGACCTGCTTGGGCTCGATCGGGACGCGAATTTGGTCGTCATTGAGCTGAAGCGAACGGAAGACGGCGGGCATATGGACCTTCAGGCGGTCCGGTATGCCGCCATGGTCTCTGCAATGACCTTCGAAAATGCGGCGGACGTCTACGCCGCACATCTGCATAAGGTTGGCGAGGGTGGCGATGCACGAGAGCGGATGCTCTCCTTCCTTGACTGGACCGAACCGGATGAAGACCGATTCGGTCAGGATGTTCGAATCGTGCTGGTGGCGGCCGAATTCTCGACGGAGCTAACTACAACGGTCATGTGGCTGAATGAGCGGGGCCTCGACATGCGGTGCGTCCGGATGCGGCCGCATGCCGATGGCGAACGCGTGCTCGTAGACGTCCAGCAGGTGATCCCGCTTCCGGAGGCGGCCGATTACATCGTGAGTTTGAAGGAGAAGGGGGGCTTGGAGAGGATTGCAAGGAGCGACCGCTCGAACTTAGACCTCGCTAGATTTTGGGTGGGGCTTCTGGCACTTGCGAAAGGCAAGACGCCGCTTCATGCGACCGCCAACGTCTCCATTCCCGGTGGGCTTCGAGATCGAGACCGAACCGGTATCGGGTCATGGTACTACGTGGTCGGCCCGAGAGCCGGACCGCGCGTGGAGCTTTACCTCGATCTCTCAACCGAGCAGAACAAGGCAAATTTCGACCGCCTCTTTGCGGCCCGGTCCGAAATCGAGAGCCGGTTTGAGGGAGCATTAGGATGGGAACGGATGGACGGGAAGAACGCATGCCGTATCCGGTCGGAAGTTGAGGGGCCGTCATTCCGTGACGAAGGCGCGTGGGGATCGCTACAGGCCAAGATGATCGAGGCGATGATTCGGCTGGAAAAGGCACTGCGGCCGGCTCTGGACGGGATCGACTCCAAGGGACGAGCGTTCACGCCCGTGCCTTCCCGGCCTTGAATGCTCGGAATAGTCGCTTTGCTTGCTCCCGATCTAACTCCTTCACGCCCGTGCCGCGATTGAACCCGAGAAGGACGCTTCGGGCGCGATAGCCGATGATCGGTAACAGAGTTTTCAAAGGCACGAATCCGTTTGTGTCGGCCGCTTCGGTTCGAAGACCCCAGGTCCATTCGCCGATCCGCCCATCGGTGTAACGTATTTTGTCCGGCCTCTCGTAAATTGGACCAGCTATTCGCGCGACGCGCACGATGCCCATTCGGCCTACCCGATAGCGTAACGAGTCACCGACGATCGGCTTTTGCCGCTTAAACTCGTAGAAGAAGACTTGATTTCCAACAGATGCCCCCGTCACTGCCCCCTTGTGTTTACGTTGAAGGTAGATGTGCCAAGGGTGATGATCGGGCTCCGGATGCGGGTAGTGAGTCGTGAGCCAATATTTCATGTTCATCCGACAGTCTGTTTTCGAAGTCGGAAGGTAAACTCATGGTACGGGCGTCTGCGCGTTGACAAAGTATCTGGCCGGCACCCACCCCGGCCATCCGGCCGCCCGAAGGAATCGGACGATGGAAGCAGAGCCGAACGGCGCACGATCTACCGCAGACTTGATTCGGTCGTTTTCCGCATTCATCGCCGCGGCGAGGCCGAACAGTCAGCGGACCCGGCCTGCCATCGGGACCGAAGCGTTCGAGCAGTTCGTTCGTTTGGCGAGGCCACTCGCGGTATCGCACCTCAAGCATGACCTACCGCGCCTACGAATGCGAGCGTCGCTTGCTTCCCGCTGGTGGGCACCCCATGACCTGTTGCTTGAAGCGGGATTGAGCTACGTCGAGAACGCGTATACGCGCCTGATGGCCTGGGCGCTTCATCCGGCCACCGACCCACCGACGGCCACACTGAGACAACGGGCGTGGCTGCGGGCGTTATCCCTCGACGCTTTTCGGGAGATCGACGCATGCGAACCGATGACGCAACTCGTCACCGAAGACGGGATTCCCGATCTGGTCCTATGCTACCCAGTGGGAACGGTGATCGTTGAGGCGAAGACTGGGACGGTAGAACACGCGGTGCCGTCCGGAGAGTGGCAGACCATCGGGTATGTCCCCGCCGTGCGGGCTCGGCTCGGGCTCCCTGCGAACGCCCGCATCGAAGTTGTGCTAATCACGCCGGACGGAGACGAAGCGAAGAACGTGGGTGCAAAGTTGACGACCTACGCCGGGTTAGCGCTCGCAATCGCAGAAGCCTTGGACCACGAAGCGATGGCGTCGTCAACCCGCGAAGCGTTTAGTATGTTGTTCACGCATTTTCTGGCGGTTTCGGTCGGTCGCGTCGAAACGCGGTGGCTGATCGAACAGACTCTTGACTGGTCAGTTCAGGAGGATTGGAACGACGATACGACAGTCCTGCGGCACATGAGGGTGTTACAGCAGGCAATGATCCAGCTTCGGCTAAAGGAGGAGGCATGAATCAGCCATTCACGGGCTTCGGTGAAGCCGCCAAGCTCTTTGCGCTGCACAAATCCGTTGTGGATGAGATGGAAAAGGCGTTCAAAGCATGCGTCAGCGCCTACTTGGACGCGGTTGAGATGAGGTTACGCGAGGAGCTTCCCGGTCTGAACCTCGAAAGCGACGAGCCTGGACGCCAGCGCTATTGGTGGACGGACACGAAGGATCAACCTGCCGGAACCGGGTGTCCGTACGTATGGGTCCCGAATGACGACGTGAGGATCATTACAGACAGTCAATTACGAGCCGGTGTCTGGGCGGACGGCGCGAGTGCCGACTTGAATGAAGCTGTGAGCGCAGATGTCAGAGCGGTTTCCTGGCAGAGCAACTGCAAGCCGAACCCGTCAGGCGGATGGTTTGCGATGGACATCGGGTTAGGCAGCGACCCGATCGGAGCAGTCGCAGCACCGGTCGCCCTCCTCCTAAAGACCATTCGGAAAGCGGAGCTGGGATATCTTCGGCACGCCGGACGCTAATGCTTATGAGCAGATAACCAGGCGGACAAACCGACGCGTTCTCCTACGCCAGTTCCTAACACTTCTACTTCGGCGGATGAGTGACATTTCTACTTCGGTACAACATGCTTCCGGGAGGAGATCTTGGCGACGGAATACGGCAACGGTAAGGCAGGCCAATACGCGAAATCGCAGGCGGAAGTGCGAATGCGACGGATTTGGACTATTCGTCTTGCGGCTGTGATGGCGGGCTCCGGGATCGGCGGGATGATCCTCGCATTGGGCATCTACAGTCACTTGATGGCATCCGTGCCATGGCTTCGTCAGATGAGTCCGTCACGCCTGTCCCTGCTCGCAATACCTGTTGAAATTGCGTCTTGTGTTTCCGCGTTTCTCATCATGAGGCTCTCCAATGTGCCAATGAATGCCCTCATGCGAGAGCGTATTCTGTGGCTTCGGGGCGGCCAGACCGAGGCGCTGGTCGCATGGTCACTCCGCGACCTCGGAGATGAATGGCACGTATTTCACAACGTCGAAATCCGAAGTCGGGGGACTTGGACCATGTGCTTATCGGGCCTAAAGGGGTCTACTGTCTGTTCAACGAAGGCGTACAAGGGGCTGTACGCTGTCGACCCTGACGGCAACTACCTGCTCAACGGTTGACGAACCGAAGACCTTGAGGAGGCCCAAAAGTTGGCCCTAAAGCTTCGTGATTGGCTTGAGGTCAAATTGAGCGACCTCTCGTACCGTGGCCCAATCCCGTTCGTTCAGCCGGTGCTCGTCGTTCCTTTCGCGTATGTCGAATTCCAGCCGTGGCAACAGCGGTCTTGGGTGACAGACGAAGTTCGGCTGCTAGCCCTTTTGGATGAATCCAAAAACAAGCCAATAAAGCCGCCGGCGATCGGTGCGTGCGTCAGCGTGCTGAAGCAAATGACCGGTCGCACGGCGAAGGGGGCCGCCGGACCCGATCTTCCTTCCTCGGCGACGTCCGTCGATGCGTCAAATGCGATCGGATGATGTAAACGGCCCCGGCCAAACTCGCTTCTCACGGCGGCATTGGTGCTGGTCGCTGTCCGTCACGACACCTTTGAATTGCATGGGAGCCTCCTCGTCCGGACATGCGGCAAGCGAAAGTTGAGTTCGCTTTGCCATGCGACGTTGACACTGTGTCAACGCACGAGAATTGGGCTCGGAATACGTACTCTCTTGGCGCGCGACATACCGCGAAACCTCGCTAAAATGTGCGAATCATTGCGGAGACTTGCAAACGACCTTGAAGCCTCTAAAATGAAGAAAATCCACTGGATTCCAAGGGTTTTTATAGGTTTGGCAGCAAGTTCATAAGCCCCGGGTCACAGGTTCGAGTCCTGTCGCTGCTATCCCTTGTTCATCCGGCCATGACTGGATGAGTCGAACGGCCGATCGCCACGCTATGCCTTCCCCGTTCCCCGGAATGGACCCCTACCTCGAAGGCTCCGAATGGGGCAATGCCCACACCGTCCTCGGGGTTGAATCGCCGAACAACTCGCGCCGCGGCTGCTTCCCAAGTGCATCGTCCGGACGGAACAGCGAATTGTCGTCAGCACATCGGGCGACGGGGACGATGCGGGCACCTCCAGCGGTCACCCCGACGCTCCGCTGGCTCGGGGATCGGGTGGGCGGCCGGCCGAGCTTCCGTCACCCCCTGCGTCGATCCCGGCCGCCGCTCCGATGACTACGCGGGCATCGACTACCACTCACCTCCTCAAATACCGATGATCGGCGACGAAGACGCCGCGTGGGCGAGGGAGAGGGTGATCGCCTGGCGTCGGGGCCAGCGCCGGCCACTCCGGCCGTAGCGCCCGGGCCGCAGCCCGGACGTCACGAAAGCGAACTCATATACTCCCACGGAGCGTTTACTGGCGGGCGTCCCCTGGACGTCTCGACGGAACGCGGATAGACCCGGACTACCGCGAAATCGCATGAATACGAAAGGCCGCCCGAGCTAACGGGCACGGTAAGTGGCTTCCGCGCCGCCGCGATCCGCATCCGCTGGACAGATCCCCAGACGCTTGCCCCGCAGTCCTTCCACGCCACGGCACTCCTGACCGATAACACAACCCGCCGTGACCCCGCTCACGTCGTCACCCACCTTTTTTCAAATTATTGCGCCGGAAAGAGAGTTGTTAAGGCGGAGGAAATATGACCCGATCTTCATGTGTGACGAAAGCCGATCGAGTGAGCCGCGCCAACGGTGTTATTCATGCTCAAATGGTTCCACAACCTGAAGGTCGCGCAGAAATTGGCGCTGATCAGCTTCGTCTTTGTCCTGCCTGATTCGATCATGCTCTATTTGTTCATCACGAGCATTAACGAATACATCCACTTCGCGAAACTAGAGAAAGTCGGCAACGAATATCAGCGGCCGCTGGAAACGCTCCTTGATCTGGTCCCTCAACAACGCCTGGATGCCCGTCGCGCCAACGGGAACGCCCTTGCGCTGGATGCCCTTCGGCGAATTCAGGAGATCGACCGCGCGTTTGACGCCGTCGCCGAGGTCGATTCCCGCCTTGGCACGACGCTGGGCTTTACCCCCGAGGGCCTCGCCAAACGCCAGCGTCAGGGGTGCGATGTCGCCAGCGTCCGGGCGGAATGGGAGAGGCTCAAGCTCCAGAACGGGGGCCTCGCCGACGCGAAGACGCGCGATCAGCAATACCTTCAGCTCATCGATCACATTCGGTCCATGATCGCCCATGCCGGCGACATGTCGAACCTGATCCTCGACCCGGAGCTCGACAGCTATTACCTGGTGGATGTGACGCTGATGGGGCTGCCCCAGACGCAGGATCGGCTGTCGCGAACGATGGGCGATGGCGAAGACCTGCTCAACGCGAAAGGCGCCGCGGCCGCCGAGCTTCGAGATACGCTCACCGTCGATCTTGCCTTCCTCAAAGCCGACGATCAGGACCGCATCGCCAGCAGCGTCGGCACGGCGCTCACCAGCGGCAACCCGCTCTACGGCACGCACCCCAGCCTCCAGGCCCGGATGCCCGGGGCGTTGCAGGCGTACGTGGACGCGGGGACAAAATTCAACGATCTGACGGCGAAGCTGCAGCGGGGCGAAGCGGGCGTGACGGTCGAGCAGTACCTGGCGGCCGGCGATGCGGCGCGGCGGGCCTCCTTCGCCCTCTGGTCGGTCGCGGACGAAGAGCTGAACGGCATCCTGCAGGGCCGCATCGACTATTACGTCTTCCGGCGGGCGCGAAGCCTGGCGGTTTCGGCTTGCGCTGGCGGCGGCGTTTTCGCTGGTGCTCTTCATCACGCGCAGCATCAGTGGCCCGCTGAAGCGGCATGCGATCGAGCTGTCGTCGATGAACCGTGAACTGTCGCTCGCCCGCGCCAAGCTCGAAGACCGCGTCGAACAGAGCCGCCAGGCCCTGGAGCGCACCGAACAGAAGTACCGCAAGATCTTTGAGAATGCGGTGATGGGGATCTTCCAGACGTCGCCCGACGGGCTCTTCCAAAGCGCCAACCCCGCCCTGGCGAAGATATTCGGCTACGACTCCCCCGAGCGGCTGGTCGCCAACGACGCCGCCACCAACCGCCGCCTTTACCTGGACCCGGACCAGCGCGCCCTCTATGACCAGTTGATGGCCGAGCGCGGGAACGTGACGGATTTCCAGTCGCAGATCCGCCGCGGCGACGAGTTCCGGTGGGTGAGCGAGACCGCCCGCGCGGTCCGCGATGCGCGGGGCGCCGTGCTGTATTACGAGGGGACGCTCGAGGACATTACGCATCGCAAGCGCGCCGAGGCCGAGGAACGGCGCGCCCGGGAGAGCATCGAGGCCGCACGGGTCGCCGCCGACGCCGCCCGCGTCGCGGCCGAGGCGGCCAGCACCGCCAAGAGCGACTTCCTCGCCACCATGAGCCACGAGATCCGCACCCCGCTCAACGGGGTGATCGGCATGGCCGACCTGCTGACCCACACGCCGCTGACGGCCCAGCAGGCGCGATATGCCAAGGTGATCGCTTCCTCGTCAGACGGCCTGCTGTCGATCATCAACCAGATCCTGGACTTCTCCAAAATCGAGGCCGGCAAGCTGGAGCTGGCCGAGCGCGATTTTGACCTGCCCGTGGCGGTGGAAGAAGTCGTTGTCGTCCTGGCCCAGAAGGCGGCCAATAAAGGGCTGGAGCTGGCCTGCCAGATCGACCCGCGCGTCCCGTCGCATGTCCGCGGCGACGACGACCGCCTTCGGCAGGTGTTGATGAACATCGTCAACAACGCCATCAAGTTCACCTCCAAGGGCGAGGTGGTGGTGCGCGTCCTGCCGGAGCCCTCCCAACCCGGCGCGGCGAACGGCCGCGGAGTTTCCCTGCGCTTTGTCGTCACCGACACCGGCCCGGGGATCCCGCCGGACCGGATCAATCGGCTCTTCAAAAGCTTCTCGCAGGTTGACAGCTCGATCACCCGGCAATACGGCGGCACCGGCCTTGGGCTGGCCATCTGCAAACAGCTGGTCGAACTGATGGGAGGCTCGATCGGCGTCCAGAGCACCCCGGGAAAGGGGTCGAGCTTCTGGTTCACCATGACGCTGGCGCAGCCGGAAGGGGCCAAGTGCGAGCTCGCCCCGTTCAGCCTCTCGGGCCGGCGGGCGCTGGTGGTCGATGACAGCCAGACGCAGTGCGTGGTCCTGCAGGAGCAGCTCGCGGCCTGGGGGATCGAGGCGGCGGCCGTCGATTCCGGCAAGGCGGCGCTGGACGCGCTGACCGTCGCCGCGGACGCGGGCCAGCCGTTTGAGGTGGCCGTCGTGGACCTGAACATGCCCGGCATGAGCGGTCTTGACGTCGGCCGCTCCATCCGCAACTCGCCGGTGCTGGCCGGCACGCAGGTCATCCTGATGAGCGGCGTGGAATCGATCACCGTTGCGGAGGAGAGCGAGTTCCGCTGCTTCCTCACCAAGCCGGTTCGGCAATCGAGCCTGCTTGATGCGGTCATGAAGGTCCTGGTCCAGCCGGTGGACCACCCGACGACTCCCCCGGTGAACGCCGCGGCGTTCGCCGAGCGCGAGGCGACACGGGCAAAGACGACGCGCATCCTTCTCGCCGAGGACATGGAAGTGAACCAGTTCGTCGTCACCGAGACCCTGGCCCGCGCGGGGTACACGTGTGACATCGTCTGCAACGGCCGCGACGCCGTCTCCGCCGTTTCGGCCAAGCCGTACGACATCATCCTGATGGACTGTCAGATGCCGGAGCTGAGCGGCTTCGAGGCGACGACCGCCATTCGCGAGCTCGAGCGCGCCAACCCCAATGAGCGCCGTCGCGTCAAGATCGTCGCGCTGACAGCGAACGCGGTGAAGGGGGATCGCGAGCGCTGCATCGCGACAGGCATGGACGACTATCTCACGAAACCGTTGAACCCGGCGAAGCTGATCGCGTGCCTGAAAGCCCACGCGCCCGAAGTGGAAAGGCGAGCGGCCGATCGGCCCTCCGCCCGCGCCGGCGGAAGAGGCGCGGCCGGCGGAAGAGGCGCGGCCGGCGCCCGCTCCAGAGCCTTCGATCGCCGCCGACGTGTCGATCCCGGCCGACTTTCCGTTCGACTATACCGACCTCCTGGCGCGCTGCGAGGGGGACAAGCAGATGATGGGGCGGCTGGTGCGGAAGTTCCATCAGAAGACGAGCCAGATGTGGCCGGACCTGCTCAAGGGGTTCCAGGCCGGCGACGTCACCGAGACGACGCGCCTGGCTCACGCCCTGACTGGGACCGCATCGAACCTCTCGGCGAGGAAAGTCGCCACCTTAGCGGCCCGGCTCGAGGCGCTTGGGCACGCCGCCGACCTCGCCGCGGCCGAGTCAGTCGTCCAGGAGCTTGGCGTGGAGATCCAACGATGCCAGAGCGCCCTGCTGACGCTGAACGCCGGCCAGGCCGCACTGGGCCCGCTCCCCGCCGCCCCCCGGGTGGGTTGAGCCGACTATCGATATGCCGCGCATTTGAGAGGTTTTTAGATGCGATTGCTCGTCGTAGACGATGATGACATCACTCTGGAGCTGACCAGCACGTTGCTGCGCCGGCGGGGGTACGAGGTCGATACGGCCGCCGACGGCCAGGAGGCGCTGACGAAGGTCTCCAGTCGCCTCTACCGCGTCGTCATCTCGGACTGGGAAATGCCGCTGTTGAACGGGCCGCAGCTCTGCCAGGCCATCCGCCAGGCCGACTTCGGCGGCTACGTCTATACGATCCTGCTGACCGCGCGGAACAAGTCGGGTGATTCCGTCATCGGGCTGAACGCGGGCGCGGACGACTTCATCCCCAAGCCGGTGGACCCCGACCAGCTCGCGGCGCGCGTTCGGATCGCCGAGCGGATCCTCTCTTTCCAGACCCAGGACGTGACGATCTTCGCGCTCGCCCGGCTCGCCGAATCGCGCGACCCCGAATCCGGCGCCCACCTCGAGCGCGTCCGGATGTACAGCAAGATCCTCGCCGATCATCTCTCCACCCAGCCGGGCTTTCGCGAGGAAGGGGGCGCGGGTTACGCCCAGTTGATCTATCGAACCAGCCCGCTCCACGACATCGGGAAAGTCGGCATCCCGGACCATGTGCTGCTTAAACCGGCGCGGCTGAGCGACGAAGAGTTCGAGATCATGAAAACGCACACGCGCCTCGGCGCCGCCACACTCGAAGCCGCGCTGATCGAGCACCCCGAGGCGACGTTCCTTCGCATCGCCCGCGACATCGCCCTCACCCATCATGAACGGTGGGACGGGACAGGCTACCCCAATCGCCTCAAGGGTGAGGCTATCCCCCTCTGCGGCCGCATCGTCGCGCTTGCCGACGTCTACGACGCCCTGACCAGCAAACGGGTCTACAAAGACGCATTCTCCCACAGCGTCGCCCGGGCGATCATCCTCAAGGATTCCGGCACCCACTTCGCTCCGGCCGTGGTGGACGCCTTCGTTGCCAACGAGGCGGCGTTCACCAGCGTCCGGGAGCGATTCTGCGACAGCAAGCTCGCGGCCGCGGCATGATCTCTAAAACATCACGGAAGTGGGATGTCCCCGAGATCAAACCTCACGCGCGTGATCTTGCGGTCAACGGCGACTTTGGCGACGACCTTCATCGAATCTTCCAAAGGCACCTTCAAGTCGAACTGTTGCCGCTTGGCGCGGCGGTTATAGGAGACGGTCCAGATGCCCTCGTTGATCGTCTGGCCGTTTGCGTTCACCACCTCGAACGATTCCAGAGCATTGGGGTCGCCGCTGATTGCGACGTCAATTGAGGGCGTCTCTTTCCCCGCCGGGTGAATGACCGTCAGGGCGATCTGGATCCCCGCGGCCGCAGGGATGTCCATCGTCTGCTTTCCCGCCGTCAACAATCCCGTCGCTTCGACCCTTTTGACCGTGCCCCGCGTTGCCACGCTTAAACCGCCGCGAAGGTGTTTGATCGCCCGGGCCGATCGCTTTGCGGGTGCGAGGCTCAGGTAGGCCCAGCCGTCCGGGTGCTCCTTTCGCTGCGCGTCGGTGGGGCGAAAGAAATTGTTTTGAAGCTCTGTGAACTCGCTCGCGGGGCTCATCGAATCGGCCGCCGGGATCAGGCTCGTGCCCTGGTCGTCAACCGCTTCGTCGAACTTCACGTCCCCGTAGCGAAACGCCGTCTGCGCCTCCGGGCCTTTCAGAGCCAACTGCACGGTCAACGAATCCTTCGGCCGCCCGAAATCATCTTTGACGAACGTGGTGCTCCGCGATTCCTCAACGCGCAAGAGAGTTGCCTCCACTTCGGCCGATGCCGCTTCGGCCAGCCCTACGACAGCAAGAACGGCGATAACGATTGCCCATTTCATCTCTAACTCCCTAATCGATGCCAACGATCGCACATTATCGATTTGGTCGCCCGTCTTCTGGCCGCGTGCGATGGCCGGCCGGCGTCGAGACCTTCGGCTGCGATCAGTCCGATGCCAGATGCTGATCGGCCCCGGCGTCAACCCGCGGGGATGTGGACGAATTTGATCTTTCGCTCGGTGCATAGAGCGCGAAGCGCGTCCAGCTCGTGTTCGGAGCGAAGCGGCTCGCCCCCACGGATCGTGTCCTGCGGCACCCATTCCAGGGTGGCGCCTGATGGCACCCGTCGTTCGATTGAGGCGTTCAACGCGCCCGGAGCCGTCACCCACGCGTAGCCGTCCGGGGTCATGATCACGAGCACCCATTGGACGGGTCTCAAACCATCCACCACCTGAGCCACCATTCGATAAGGTTTCGACGGCGCTGTGGCAGGCGACGCCGCCTCGGCGGCCGCCATCGCGATAGCTGATGCGTGTACATAGACCATTGCGGCCAGAAATATGAGCACGTGTCGCATAGTTATCTCGATGGGTGTGACGACCTTTTGTGACATCAAGCGGCGGACTTCCGGTCTGATGTGGCGGGGGCGTCCCCGCTCCTGCCCTGCCCCACGCTCGCCTGGGCATGCCTTCATTCCCTGACCCGCCACACTTCAAAACACGGAGGAGCATGCCCACGCGAGCGTGGATGGCCACAGCCGACCTCGATCCGTTCCGCCGTAAGCGATGGATCGGACGGCCGGCCGGGCGGCGCAGCCCACCCCTCAAAGCCCTCTTTGACGCGGCCGCCCACCCAAAGTTTCAGTTCCCCAGCGGCCGCTCCTTGCTTCGGGTCAGTCCCAAGGTGTCATACAACAATCATGAAGGTCTGAAGTAACGGTTGACTGACCCCCACGGCCCGCGATGGCGCGATGCCACCTCGAAGCCAGGCACGCCTTAACACGAGGAAGCATGCGGATTAGCACTGGTTTAGCATCGCTGTCCCTCATCACAGTCGTCGCGTTGGGCATGTTGCCGCCGCTGACTGCGGTCGCGGCCGCTGACAGCGTCAAGCTGTTAGACCCGAAACCCCTCACGCCCGGCCATCTCGTGGTGACGCTTTTCCCGCCCGGGCATCCTGCCCTCAAAGCGGGCCCGGGGTCGGATCAGGAAGAGACGTGGAAGCTCGGCGGCGGCCGCGTTTCCGCGGTGACCAACATCCACAACCCATCGCTGGAGCTTTACCTCGCGGCGGCCGATAAAGCGAACGGCATGTCCGTCATCCTCGCGCCGGGCGGCGGTAACAACACGTGCAACGTCGGGCCGGAGGGGATCGACATCGCGGCCTACTTCAACTCGCTCGGCATCTCCTGCTTCGTTCAGCGCTATCGGCTTAAGCCATACGGCTCGGCGACGGATGCCCTGGCCGAGACGCAGCGAGCCGTGCGCGTTGTCCGATCGCACGCGAAGGAATGGAGCCTCGACCCGAATAAGATCGGGCACATGGGCTTCTCCGCCGGCGGCGAGCAGACCGCCCGGCTGGAACTGACCTTCGACGCCGGCAAGCCCGACGCGGCCGACCCCATCGACCGCGTCAGCTCGCGCCCCGACTGGACGGTGCTCGTCTACCCCGGGTGGGTGCCCGGCACGCTGGACCTGTCGGCCGTCCCCAAGAACCTCCCGCCCACGTTCCTGGTCTGCGCCGGGACAGGCGACGTCTTTCATGCGAAACAGACGGTCGAGTTCTACAACGCCCTCTTCGAGGTCGGCCAATCAACGAAGCCCAAGCCGCTGAACATCGAGATGCACATCTACGGCACCGGCAACCACGGCGGCGCCATCTCTCCGCGCAAGGGGATCCCGTTCGGGACATGGCACCAGCGGTTCATCGAGTGGGCGACCGACCTGCACTTCATGCCGGCCGCGACGCCGCCGGAAGCGAAATCGCCGGCGACGAAGCCGTCGGAGAAGCCATGACCTCGCATGCCGACGGTGGAGTCGAGAGTTCACGTCAAACTCGCATCACGAGTGATGCCCTTCCAGCAACGTTACTGACGAAGACGTCGAGTTAGCCTGTCGAAAGCCCCGAGCCATCGAAGACCAACCCCACTCAGCACAGCGCCGATCAGCAGCATCGTCGTGCAGGTCACTAGGTCCCCGTCCCGATCGATTCGCGGGGAATCACAAAGGGCGTAGTGCATGCCTTGGGCCCCGAACACGATGAACAGAGCGCCGAAGAGGAAGGAGATGAAGCCAAGCGTCAACGAGATGACCCTCGGCGGCCGCCGTCTGGTCATCGTGTTCGAGGGCTCCTGGCGGGACGCATAATCGAGCGGCCGAGGTTGGTCGGTGTCGTGCCGCTCCATGACCTGACTCGTTGACTGGACACCCCGTTCCATCGCCGCCCGCTTCACCCTGGCTGCCACAAGTTCCCGCTCATCGTCAGAAGGCACTGCATCGTCACGCTGTCCTCATAGTAATCCTCGTGCTTTGTCCGAACACTGTCGTAGATCGCGTTCAGCCATGCCTGCCCTTCGGGATCGACCATGGCCGCCACGCCGAACGGCGCGACGAAGAACGTGGTGAAGTAGTCGCTCCCCTTGGACGGCGTGCCATCCAATTGGTAGCCCGCGCGGAGTTGCCTGGGGTCTCCGCCGGTGGCGGCCCGGGCCCACGCCGACATGCGAGCCGCCTGGGCGCGGGTGGCGACGCCGGGGTTGAGCAGGGCGTCCGCCCCCAGCCGCCACGGCACGCGGCCGGCGTTATAGCCAAACTGCGCCGTCCGACTTCCCTTCCAAGAACCCCGCCTTCGCCGGCGCCGCGGCCGTGTCGGCGCTGACGATGAAATCAGGCAGCAGGCCCGTCTTGGCCGCGGGCCCGGTCTGAATCGAGGCCGTCACCCGCTCGCACGCCATCGCCGCCGCCGACCAGGTGTCATCACCCGTGAACCGGGCGAAGGCGCGAAAGTGGCCGCACATGAAGTCAGAGGAGCGCGGCGTCGCCTCAGAATACTTTTTGTCGCCTGGCCTCACCCAGTCCCCCAGGAGGGGCAGGTGCGTATGCGGGCCGATGGTTGAAGCGAGCATGCCGGCCAGCCGCGTCCGAGCGGCGGCCGCGTAGTCGGGCCGCGCCGTCCCCCACTGCGCATCCGCGAGCAGCAGGCCGTAGGCGATGTCGGCGTCACCGTCGAAGGCGCTGTCGCTCGGCTTGTCCGGTGTCTCCCAGTTCATCAGCCGCGGCTCGACCGGGCTGGGGTGCGCCAACGCAAAGGCGTGCAAGCCGTCGAAGATCGTCTGCGCATCCGGGTCATGGCCGGCCATCAGGGCGACGATCACCATTCCATATCCCTGCCCCTCCGACACCGTCCGCCCCGGCTTGGTCTTGCCGAACGTGACGCGATAGCGCTTCTTCCCGTCGGGCCCCGTGCCAGCTTCACGAAGGTAGCTCGTCTTCCAGTGTTCATAGAACGCGACGACATCCCCGTCGAGCTGGGCCTGCGAACGATGGTTCGGCAGTAGCGTATTTGGGGTGTACTGCGTGTGGTGGGGGAACGGCCGCGCGGGTGGAGATCCGCCATCTGCCAAAACCGAAGCAGGCAGGGCGGCGCACAGGGCGACAAGAACGACCAGGGCGTGCTTCATGCCGCCATTCTCGCATGCGACCCCGCGGTTGTGCGAGCGTCGCCGAGAGCCGCGACGGCGACGGCGTGGGAGAGCAGTGCAGGCGCGGGGCGTCCATCGGGATCGTGGCGTTCACAGGAGCAGTCCGAAACCGCTTCCTCACGGCCGCGGCTCGCGGGTGGCCCGTGCGGTTTGATGCGCACCGCGAAGAGAAGGGGTTGTCGAACAACGTGTCGGTGGCAAACGGCTCTGAACGAGCCGCGCCCGTGAGGAAGCGGGCAGTCGCCGTATGCGGCGACTGATTTGTTCGATGAGCGGTTGACGCCCGCCTGCGGCGGGTCCCGCTTCCTCACGGGCGAGGCCCGTTGCACACGGTCACATCGCGCCGCAACGGAACCGTCCGAGAAGGCCTATTCATTACAATCGAGCGTGCGCAGCGAACCGGATCGGCCGCGAGGGACCCTATCGTGAAACAGATCGTTCTCGCTCTGGTCGTGTCGTTCGCGTTTCAGCCCCGGCTTCGGGCCGCCGACGCGCCGGCCGCGACACCCAGCGCCCGGCGGCCGAACGTCGTCATCATCGTCACCGACGACCAGGGCTTCGGCGAACTCGGCGTCACCGGCAACCCCGTCGTTCATACGCCGAACATCGATCGGCTTGCCGCGCAAAGCGCTTCGCTTACCGCGTTCCATGTGATGCCGGTCTGCTCACCCACCCGGGCCTGCCTGATGACGGGGCGATACAACTATCGCACCGGCGTCATCGACACCTACAACGGCCGCTCGATGATGCACGCCGACGAGACGACCGTCGCCCAGATCTTCTCCGGCGCCGGCTATCGGACTGGCATCTTCGGCAAATGGCACCTGGGCGACTGCTACCCCATGCGGGCGATGGACAGGGGCTTCCAGGAAACGCTGGTCCTCAACGGCGGCGGCCTCGCCCAGCCGGGCGACCCGCCCGACCCGGCCGACGAACGCGGGGCCTACTTCAACGCGACCCTCCGCCACAACGGCGCCTGGGTGAAGACCAACGGCTACGTCACCGACGTGCTGACCGACGCCGCCACGAAGTACATCGCCGCCAATCGCGATCAGCCGTTCTTCGTCTACCTGCCCTTCAACTGCCCGCACGAGCCGCACCAGGTCCCCGACGAATATCGCCAGCGCTACGAAGGGAAGGATTTCAGTGCGGCCGCCTTCCCCAGGCAGGGCCACCCGATGCCCACCAAGAACAACCCGCACGTCCTGGCGGCCGTTTACGGGATGATCGAGAACATCGACGACAACGTCGGCCGCCTTCTGGCCAAACTTGATGAGCTGAAGCTGGCCGACAACACGATCGTCCTCTTCTTCTCCGACAACGGCTGCCAAAAGCACGACGGGTACAACGCCGGCTTCCAGGGCTGGAAGGGAACGCCGTTCGAAGGGGGCATCCACCAGTTCTGCTTCGTCCGCTGGCCCGCCGCGCTGCACGCGGGCCAAAAGGTTGATCGCATCGCCGCGCCGATCGACCTCACGCCAACACTGCTCGACTTCTGTGGAGTCCCCAAGCCGGCGGAGATCAAGTTCGACGGCCGCAGCCTCGCGCCGCTGCTGCGCGGGCAGACGGTGGAATGGCCCGACCGGACGCTCTTCTTCCAATGGCACCGAGGCGATCACCCCGACCGATATCGCTGCTTCGCCGCGCGAAGCCAGGACTGGAAGCTCGTCCAGCCGATGAAGGTCAACGAAGGCCCGTGGGATGGCAAGACCCTCTTCCACCTCTATGACATGGCCCACGACCCGTTCGAAATGCACGACCTGGCGGCCGATCGCCCCGACATGGTGGCCAAGCTCAAAAGCGACTACGACGCCTGGTACACCGACGTCACCGCCGCCCGCGACTATTCCATCCCCCAGCGCATTGCCATCGGCACCCCACACGAGAACCCCGTCCTCCTGACCCGCCAGGACGCCCGCAACGGCCGCGCTCCCTGGAACCCGGCCGGAATGGGCTATTGGCAAATCGACGTGGCCGCCGAGGCCGATTACGAAGTGAAAGTCCGCTTCGACCCTCAGAAGGCGGCCGCCAAAGTAAAAATCTCCTGCGGGAAGCTCGCAATGTCGCAGGAGATCAAGCCGGGCGAAGCCGACTGCCTCTTTCACGCCCGCCTTGCGGCCGGCCCCGCCCGAATCAGCGCCCAGGTCGATCGAGAAGGGCCTCGGTCGGCGCAACATATATCGAGGTCAAGCGGCTCGAATAGCAGGGTGAGGAGCTGGCCTCCGATTCTTCACCCAGTTTCCCCCTCCATCTTCATCCTTCTTCCTTTCTTCAGTTGACATGACCTACCACGTCAGCGGGCTGATCAACTCGCTCATCTTCTCTCTCACCCTCGGCGGGCTCTGGTCGCAATTGCGCACGATCTGGGAGCGCAAGCACGGGCATCGCACCGGAACGCTGGCGGCGGGGGAGGGGACGACGGCGCTCCTCTCGCTCAATCAGTTCGTCAGCAGCTACCTCGCCTTCTTCTCCTTCTTCCTTTACGGCATGTGCCTGGCGCGTTTCAACCACTACCTCGTCTGGACGCGGCTCGCGGCGTCGCTGCTGACGCTCGCGGTCATTTACGAACTGATGGTCTCCCGTCGCGACGCGGCCTCCACCGCCAGCTTCGTCGGCTGCGCGATCCTCCTGATCGCCCTCCCGGCCGTCCTGTTTGCCAGCCCCGGCGCGACCCTCTGGTGCCGCAGGGGCTCGCAGGCGCTGATCGTGGCGGCCACGATCGTTCTGGCGCAGGGGTACACGCACCAGATGGTCCTCATCTGGCGCAGCGGCCGCACCGGCGCGATCTCGATCCGCATGCACCAGTTCTTCCTCCTGAAAGACATCTCCACCGTCATCTTCGCCCTGACGATGGGGCTGCGCGCCGGCTGGCCGATCCTGCTCCTCTCCAGCGTCAGCGGCGCGACCAAGGCCGCCACCCTCTGGCTCTTCCGCTGGGCCCGCACCAGCGACCAGGCCCACCGCCTCCGCAACGTCCCCCACACACCTCAACTCACCGGCCTCGAGTTTTCAGCCTGATTGGGATCGGGTCCGGATCTGAACCGGGGACGGTCTCAAACAGTCGATCGGGAATGAGTGATGCGATGCCGCCTATGACCGAACCTTCCGCCGTCGGTAGCGACGCAAGCCCGGCGTTCGCAGCGGCTCACCACCACCCACAGCCGCCGCTGGCACGAGCATTTTCATCAGGTGGGGACGGGGCACCTTTACCAAGGGCGGTTCAAATGCTTCGCGGTCCAGGAAGACCGGCATTTTCTGACCGTCGCGCGTTACATTGAACGGAACGCGTTACGTGCCAATCTGGTAGAGCGGGCCGAGGCTTGGCGATGGTCGAGCCTGTGGCGGCGGGTGGAGCGCGGCGGCGACGGCGGCCGCGTGGCGTTGCCGATCGCGATCTGGCCGGTGGAACGGCCGGCAGACTGGGTTCAATGGGTCAACGAACCGCAGACCGACGCGGAGTGGGTCACCTTACGAACATCCGTAGCCAAGGGTCGCCCTTTCGGCGAGACGGCGTGGCAAGACGTGGTTGTAGCGCGGTTGGGGCTGGATTCGACCCGGCGGGAACGAGGGCGACCGGGAAAGAAAATCGTGAAGGCCGAGGCGAATTGAGCCGTCCCCTTTTCTGATCCTGCATTAGTGCGCCTATTTGCGAGTTCGCAGCAAAACGGTTAGATATAGCACAGGAAATTGCCGTCGCTATCTTCTAACACTACAGCGCTATTTGGCCAATGGCGCACCAGAAGAACGTCAAAATCCGAAGCACGAAATCCGAAGGAATAAGAAATCGGAAAAGAAGAAACCGGCTTCAATCGCGAGTATCGATTTCCGCTTTGCCTTTGTTTGGAGTTCCTTCGGATTTCGTGCTTCGGATTTTCTGATTCGGGAAGGCTTGATCGCTGAATTAGCGCTGCAGTGCTAAATCGCAATCCCGATAGCTGTACTTCTTTCCGGCCGGCTTTGCTTGGAGTCCAACTGGGAGGAGACCCATTCGTTGCGTTATTATTGCCATCTTTTCCGATCGCCAACTGAGGGATGCGCAGATGCGCAACGTGGCGATACTCATTGGAGTATTCGCAACGGGCGCCTTGCTATGGTTTTCCTTTTTAAAGATTCGGTCACTGTTGTGGGCGAGGCAGTTTCGCCTCCGTAATGAATGGATGTTGGCAGCTTCCGATGATGCGAGTGGTCGACTGAAGAAAGTTGAAGCGGCAGGAATTGTCGATCCGCCGAAGGACTTGACTTCACGCGAACGCGACGAATATTTTAGCGCAAAAAAGTGGGACGAAATCACAGCCCTTGAAGCTGCGGAGAAATACCCCGCCCGTTTTGGAAAGTTTGATATTGCACTCTGCCTTTCAGGCGGCGGCTATCGTGCGGCGATCTATCATCTTGGTGCGTTGCGCCGGTTGAACGAGCTGGGCATTCTTTCAAAAGTCGATACGATTTCTGCGGTTTCGGGCGGAAGCATTATTGCGGCCCATCTGGTCGAACATCTTGCACCCTGGCCGGAACGTGGGACCGTTGCCAAAGATTTTGAAGAAAAGGTCGCCGCGCCTTTTCGTAAATTCGTCTCAAAGGATATTCGCACCAAGCCTGCGTTGGCACACCTAATTCCATTTCAAAACGCTCAGGCTAAACTGCTGACAAAAGCCTATAGCCAAGGCATTTCGACCAAGCGACTAGTCGACTTACCTGTTCGCCCCAACTTAGTTTTTTGCGCTACGGATGTGACTTTTGGAATTCCTTGGTGTGCAACGCGCGACATCATCGGCAATAGCATAGCCTATTTTCTGCCTTCCAACGCGTGGACAGTGGCGCGCGCCGTGGCGGCTTCTTCAGCCTTTCCACCTGTTTTCCGTCCCATCTCTGCAAAGCTGAGACGACAGGATCAAGTGTTGATTTGGAGAGGGTTTCCGACGACGGCGTATCCGGTGCATCGCGAATTACAGAATTTGCAACTAACGGACGGTGGCAACTTTGATAATCTCGGAATCCTTCCAGTTTACAATCGACACCGGCTTACGTTAATTTCGGTGGGTGAGTTGCAGGATCCAATGCCTTTCGCGAGTTCCGGCTTGTTAAGAGGTCTCGAGACGGTCGGTCGGCATGCGGGTATCACCAGTAAATCGGCTGGCTTTTTTCGCGACCTCTGGTTAGCGGAACATCTAAGCGGTGCGGTGTGGAGAATCGAGCATCCGAGTGAAATCGAAGCAGATACCGCATCAGGCTTTTCATCGCTAATGTCCCTCAGAATCGCTAACATTCGCACTGACATGAACGGCTTCACAGAAGCCGAAATAGCTATTCTTGAAAATCACGGATACATGAGCGTCGAAGCCGCGATGTCGAATGCCGAACGTTCAGTTGGACATCCCAATAGGATGAATTTCGCGTTGGAGCGAGAGTTTGACACGCCTGTCTGCATACCGCATCCAGAATGGTTGGCCGAGCCGAGATGTACAGAGGCGATCCGCTTTAGCCATGATCGCTTTGCGCGGTTGCGTCGCCGACGAGAAGAGATATGGGCCGATCGATTGGAATGGCTCCGACCACGAAACAACGACGAAGAATAGTTAAAATGGGCGGCTTCTTTTTATCCCATTGCGTTCTCTACGAGATTCGGCGCAGCAGTTGCATTGTGCCAACAGCAGCTCTCACGATAAGTTCAACTGGTGAAATCGATCCGGCGGAATACGCTGGCAAGCGTGCTGAGTTGCATGACCAGCAGGCGGCACTTCGCGCGCAACTGGACCAAACCGACCGCGATAACGACGAAGTTTCCATAAAGGCGTCTGAACTGTTACGATTTGTGCAATTGCGGTGGCTTAAGCGCAAAACCCACGATTCCAAGCATCGTGCTCGAAAACGTGCGTTTGAACTGCGAGAATCTTGAGTTTTCCCTGAGAAAACCCTTCGATTTGCTGGGAGACGAAATGAAACGGGCGAAATAAAACGGGGTCGGAATAAAACGGGGTAGAGTCGAGACGTGGCGCGGTGGCGCGAAGCGCTCCGTTTCCACGTCCCGCTCATCGAACCGGACGTGCGGATTTCCCGCATCCGGCTCTCGGAGAAGGATTTGACCACGATCGGCACACGGAAGTCTCATTCCTTCGCCGACCCGTCTGACGGGTTCCGCGTCGCCTGACGCAAGGTGAGGTGTTAGCCCCGAAAGGCAGTGCCCTCAAGCGCCGTTGATGCTTCGTCCGTCACTCCTTCAACTGAGGCCCCTTCCCTCCACGGTCATTACCCGCTTCATCGGTACTACGGGCCTCTCCGCCATCCCATACGACCCGGCTCATGCCCTCGCGGGCCGCCAGTTGAAGATCATGGGCATCCTCATCGCTGGGACTTCCCGTGTTGATGCTGGAATCTGTCCTTGCATGCCGTCGCCTCTACCCCGGCGGAACCGTCAGATCCATGTCATCCACCGGCTTGGGTTCCGGCCTTGCGACTGACGGCGGCGGCCTTCCCCATTACGTCGCTGGGTCGGCTTCCGCATCAACTGTTTCGGGGCCTCAATGGCGCTTCACTTGTGTTCCGGCCTGCAAGCTCGCGGAGCTGCTAAACAGCCCTTTCCGTCGAGAGCTTCAGCCGTTCGGTTGCCCTCGCGACTGTCTCGACTGCTACCGGGTGCAATGACTATTTCCCGGGCGGGACTTTCACCCGCTAGACTCCACACCTTCTCTTCACGGCGCACGACGCAGCTAGTTTTATGATTCTAGCTACGTCCCCGTTTCACGTCTGCGTCGATCATCGTGCAGGTTCCACGAACGAAGAACTGCATCGTTTCTGGGCGGAGAAACTCGCGCAGGCCGATGCCCTGCTCTTTGGCCGGGTCACTTACGACATGATGCGGGCCGCCTGGCGGTGGCCGGCAAATGGGCTGCGGCCGGAATGGATGGCCGAGTGGATGGAACCCTTCGCCCGCACGATCGACGCCGCAAAGAAATACGTCGTGTCGAACACGCTGGAGCGGGTTGATTGGAACGCGGAACTGGTGCGCGGAGACTTGGCTAAGTCGGTCGAGCAGCTCAAGCGGCGAGCGGGGGCAGGCAAGGGACTGTTCGTGGGAGGCGTAACGCTCCCGCTGGCATTGGCGGAACGGGGATTGATTGATGATTACGAGTTCGTGGTGCACCCCAGGCTGGCAGGCCACGGGCCGACGTTGTTCGCCGGCCTATCGAAGCATGTTGACTTGAGGCTCGTGAGCCGCCGGGAGTTCGGGTCGGGGGCCGTGGCGATGCGGTATGAGCCGCGAAGGTGACTGACACCGCCCAAGCCAGATAACCTTGCCCGCCGATTCGAGCATTTCGGTGAATTCGATGCCCGGTCTTTTGCGTGGTTGCCTTTGTGGCGCGAGGCCACAGAGCCGTCCACCGATACGGGTATCGTGATCGACTCTGGATAAAAAGAATGGAGCCAGCGGGATACCAATAGAACTCGCAACCGCGTTCTTGAGCGACATTCGAGGTTTGCCTGCCAAACTGGCTTGGCTGCTGGGAGATCTTTTGCGGTAACTGTTTCGAACGCGATTGCCGTGACTCCGCAGCCTTGCGGTTATACTCGCACTTGTGATCGCCAAACCCGTCGTGATCCTGTCGAAAAGCTTGTTCGTCTACCTAATTCTATGCACAGCGATTTTTCTGATGTTGCGTATGGTGGCGGACTATTCAGCGCTTCGCGACGACGTTGATTTTCTGCGATTCAAACAAGCTTATGTCGGTTATTGGTGGTGGAAGTCGGCTTTTTACATCCACGTGTTCACCGCGATTTTCGCGTTGATGGCGGGGCCTGTTCAATTTTCAGAAACGTTCCTTCGCGATCATCGACCATTGCATCGGATCATCGGGCGACTTTACGCTTACGACATCCTCGCGATCAATTTCCCAGCCGGCATGGTGCTCGCCGTTTTCGCTAACGGAATGCTTCCGGGGCGTATCGCCTTCGTTCTGCTGGACTCGCTGTGGTTCAGCTTCACACTGATCGCAGTTGTAGCCGCCCGCCATGGACAGATCGCAAGGCACCGGGAATTTATGATTCGCAGCTATTCCATGACCTTCTCAGCAATTACTCTACGGTTGTGGAAGCTCATTCTTTCGCACAGTTTTCGAATCGATCCAGTTCATCTTTACATGATCGATGCCTGGATGGGATTTGTTCCAAACCTGCTGCTTTCCGAGTGGTGGATCCGCAACCGCCTCCAACGCGGATCCGTCATCGCTGGAAGATGAATATCGACCCGAGAAAAAATATCCCGGTAAAAAGAATGACCAGGAAACTTACCACGAACGCGACGCCTGAGACGAATACGCCGGCGGTGTCCCGATTGGTCGAAGTGCGATAAACCACCAGCGCGATCTGCCGCGCGGCCACACCGCTGATGATAAAAATGCCGAACAAGAACAGGAGTGGCTTCAAAGCTCCCATGACTTGCGGGGATTGTAACGACATCCAAGGTTAATCGCGAACATCAAAGGACGCCGGCGGAGTGCCCATTCGCAGTAGCAGGACTCATTTGCGGATCGAGCCACTTGTAATACCGAAAGAGATTTTTCGCGAAGCGAAACAGATGGAGCCAGCGGGACACCAGTAGAAATGCCAACCGCGTTTTTGAGCGGATTTCGGGGCTTGTCAGCCAATCTGTCGCGGCAATTGAACGGAGTACAATGAATCCGTGAATCGCTGATCATAGCGGCGGCGTTCACTTGTCGCGGCTAACCAAGCTAACGACCTGAGGGCCGATCTCACCGAGCGGGAGGATGAAGTCCACGGCTCCGGCGGTGATCGCCGCCGCAGGCATCGAGAATTGCTGCGACGTTGCGCGGTCCTGGGCAATCACGGTTCCACCGGCTTGCTTGACGAAAAGTGCACCATCCGTGCCGTCGTTGTTGCCGCCGGTTAGAACGATAGCAAGGACGTGGGAGCCGTAGACTGCGACCGCCGATTGAAAAAGGACGTCGGCGGAGGGTCGCGCAAAGCGGACCTTGGGACCGAAGGTGAGCGTGACGACGCGGTTTTTGTCGATTTTAAGATGCAAATCACCCGGCGCTAGATAGACGCTTCCGGCTCGAAGCACCTCTCCAGACTCAGCATCCTTCACCAGCAGTGAGCTCACGCGATTCAATATTTCTGCGAGCACGCCCGTGGGTCCTTTAGCTCGATGTTGCACGATTGCAATTGGCACGGGAAACGTCGAAGGAAGCGCGCCCAAAACTGTGGAGATTGCTTCGATGCCGCCTACGGACGCGGCGATAACGACGATTTGATATCGATCAACGGCAACGCATTCGTGTGTCGCACCATCAGAGGAACTGATAGAACTCATGTGAGCCTCATCATGCTCTCGTACATCAGGCTCGTGACTCGGAAGCACTCGCACGAGGCTTCTTCGAGTCCACCGCGGTCAAGTATGGTCAGTTCTCCCCGGTGGTATTTGATCAGGTTTGCCTGCTGAAGGATGCGGGCCGTCAGGTTTACGCTTTGGCGCCGGACGCCGAGCATGTCGCTGAGGAATTCCTGCGTCAGTCCGAACCGATCCGCCCCCTTGCGGTGAGCCGTCTCGAGCAGCCAGCGGCACATCCGCTCCTCGATCGTATGATGCTGGATGCAGGCTCCGTTCTGAGCACCGCGCTGAATCAACACTAACGCGTAGCGCAGCAACAACTGGGACAAGGCCCCACTCTCTGACCGCGCCCGCCGAAATGCCGGGGCAGACATTCGAAGCATTTCTCCTTGGACCTGGACGTTGATGCGGTAGGGATTGGCCAGCGGGTCGGCGAGAAGGTAGAGGCCGTCCATCCCCTCATTGCCGACAGTGGAGGCCTCGACGGTGCTCCCGTCCTCCAGGACGACCATGGAGGAAAGCACGCCTGAGACCGGAAAATGGACCCACTTGGGCTCAGTTCCCGGGAACGCGACCACCTCGCCCACGTCTGGCGTTACGCGTTCCATTTGTCCGACGATGCGCAGGAAGTCCGGCTCGGGGAGCCGCTCCAATATCTTATTGCCAGTTCGCTCCAAGTTTGGCATGCCTGCTCCAATGAGGTCTTTCTTTCGGCGCGATAGGGTATTATCGTGACGGAGATCAACGGTTTCCACCCTACTACAGGATTAGTGCGTCAGAACGTCCGCTACCGGACAGACGCACGGTTCCCTTTCAAATAGGATCGCATCCGCGATGCTGGACGAGGGAAGTTAGCGCGAGGGTCCACGCGCGATGGGGGTCGTGCATCGACCAGAGGACCTGATCATGAATCCGCTTACTGCCCAACTCACCCATCGCCCGTTCCCCGAGGTCGCTGCGGTGATTAGGGCGGTAACCGACCAGATCACGCGAGCGTGGGACACCGCGGTGCGGAAAGCGATGCCGCAGATGCAACATCTGACGTTCGACGAGTTGAAGGACTCGACGCCGCAGATCCTGATGGCAATTGCCGACGCGCTATCTTCGGACGACCCCGAATTGATCAGCGAGTTGATTCGAAGTGCGCCTGCCCAAGGATTATCGCGGTTTCGCCTAAACTTTGACGTGATCGATGTCATGCAGGAGGACAGGCTGCTACGGTCCCTCACCGTCCAGCATGTGGAAGATGGCCTGAATCGACGGATGCACGCCGTAGAATCAGCAGCTTTGCATGCCGCGATCGATGTGATGCTCCAGCGATCCGTGATCGCTCTGGTAGAGCAACAGAAGCTACGACTGCGGGCCGCTGCGGAGACGGAACTCAAATTTCTCGCGTTCCTGTCGCACGACCTGAACAACAACCTCAATGGCGTCACGCTGGGATTGCAGTCACTTGCGCATGATTTGAAGAATGCTGGCGGCTTCGCCGAGGCCGAGCAGACGCTCGCCCTCGCGCAGCGCTCGATTGCTGACACCGTTGCCGGGATGCGGAGGATGCTCAATCACGAGCGGTTGCGGACATCAGCAGAGAAGCCCGTGTTGTCGTCCGTGGACGTTTATGCCGTGGGCGCGAAGGTCGCGAGCCAGTTCGAACGGGAAGCGGGCACCAACGGGACGGCCATTGCGGTAGAGGTGCGACCTGGAAAGTTCGTCGAGTCGGACGGTGATCTGCTCTGCGTGGTCCTGCAAAACCTCGTGGGCAACGGCGTGAAGTACAGCAAGGGTGGCACGGTGCGTATTGGTTTCGACTTCGCACCGAAGTTCGCGCGGCAGGTACTTTGGGTGTCAGACGAGGGACCCGGCATCGCCGCGGAAAAACTTGCGCACATTTTTGAAGCTTTTCGGAGGGGCGAGGTCCACGGCCAGCAAGGTGTGGGGCTGGGACTGGCGATCGCCTCACAGGCGGCGAAGCTGCTCGGAGCGGAATTGACCGTCGATTCGCGTCTTGGCTTTGGCTCGACGTTCCGCCTGGCACTGCCGGAGATCGCAGTGCATGTGGATTCTCAACAAAACATCGACCTGCCTGCGCGACCGCTCGCATCGGTACGCACGGGGTTTGATCGGGTCTGATTCGCCCAAAAGAATCAACCCCCATCCAGAAGTGGTGGATAGCATAGCGCTAACGGTTGATAACCATATCCAAAACGCGGCAACGGCACGCGACTCCATAAATTGCTCAAGAAAATATTTGGTTGTGGCGGGATGCCACCCTTGGTGCGTGGCACTACCGGTATGATGGCGAGTTTTTCCAAAAAAATGGAGCCATGGGGATTTGAACCCCAAATTCAACCATGCCATGGTCGCGTGATCCCATTTCACTATGGCCCCGGGATCGACTGAAGTTGTCGCCTGCGGGATTGCTCCGGCAGGGGCGTCGAATGTATCGGATTGGGGGCGGGTGTCAAGCGATAAGAAAGCGATGCGTGAATCCGCGGGAATCCCCTTGGAACGCCGACGTGCCCGTCGGCCCCACGCATCGAGCCGACGAGGATGTGGGTGTTCCCGTGGCCGACATTGGATCAGCTTGCTACGCCTAACTGTCGCAGTTGCCACCACTCGCTCTTGAAAGGATGAGCTTGCGAGGCGAGGAATGGGCTTTGCTCCGCTGCTCCTCGGTCGTCTAACCGAAAGGAGCTTATCATGGCTTAGGAAGATGTCGCAGCGGGACAGGTCAAGCAGATCAAGGGCAAAGCCAATGACGTGGCCGGTGCTATCACCGGTGATACGGCCCAGCAGATCAAGGGCAAGGCGCAGCAGGTCGTCGGGAAGGTTCAGGAGGCCGTCGGCAAGGCGGACAACAAGGCAAATAACCCCGATTGATCGACTCCGGGCCCCGGAACGCCCACTGGCCTCCCGGCCCAGAAGCGGGGAGGCCAGTGGGTTCTTTTTTCGTCTGATGCGGACGCGGCTCTGGCAAGTCATCTGTAGCGATCTATGGGCGCACCTTCACGCAGGAAACCTGACGGCGGCCGCGGCTCCCGCTTTCTGCGGGGGCTGCTGACACTCACGCTGGTCGTCGGAGTCCTCTATGTCGCCAAGCCCGTGATTGTGCCGCTGGTGCTCGCGATCCTGCTCGCCTTTGTGCTTAGCCCGCTGGTGACGGCGGTACAGAAACGAGGGGCTCGGCGGATCGCGGCCGTGGTGGTTGTGGTCACGCTCACGTTCACCATGTTCGGACTGGTCGGGTGGGGCGTCGGGGCGCAGGTGGTGGGGCTTGCCGAAGAGTTGCCGACGCACAAGACGGAGATTCAGCAGAAGGTCGCCAAGCTGCGCGGGTGGGGTGCGGGATTGATGGCGCGGGGCGGCGAGATGTTCCGGCCGGCGAATGAGCCGGCGGCGGCCGCGGTGAAGCGGGCGGCGAATCACGCGGAGGCGGTGGAAGCGCCGGATGGGGCGCTGGCCGCCCCGGCACAGACGCGTCCGGCGGCCGCTTCGGAAGATGTCGTGGTGACGCGGACCGAAGGGGCGGGGGCCGTCGAGCGACTCTCGACTCTGGCGGTCGCGGTGGGGGAGCCGATCGCTACCGCGGCGCTGGTGCTCGTGCTGGTCATCTTCATGCTGATTCAGCGGGAGGATTTGCGCAACCGGGTGATCGGGCTGCTGGGGCACGGCCGCCTGACGGGGACGACGCGGGTGCTGGTCGGGTCGGCGGAGCGTCTTAGCAAATTCCTGCTGATGCAGTTGTTGCTCAATTCAGCGTTTGGGGCGTTGTTCGGCATCGTGCTTTTGTTGCTTGGGGTGCCGTACTGGTTTCTGTGGGGGTTTCTGACGGTCATCCTGCGGTTCGTTCCGTATGTGGGGGCGTGGGTAGCGGCCGCCATGCCGGTGGTCGTCAGCTTCGCCATCTCACCGAACTGGGCGCAGCCGCTGACCGTCTTGGGCGTTTTCTTCGTCCTGGACGCGGTGACGTCTAACGTCGTCGAGCCGCTGGTCTTCGGCCATAGCACGGGGGTGACGCCGGTCGCGCTGCTGGTGGCGGCCGTCTTCTGGACGTGGGTGTGGGGGCCGATCGGGCTGGTGCTTTCCACGCCCCTTACTGTCTGCATGGTCGTTCTTGGCCAGCACGTCCCGCGGCTTCGGTTCCTTTCGCTGCTGCTGGGGGATCAGCCGGCGCTGGCGCCTTCGGTGTCGTATTATCAGCGGCTGCTGGCGGGGGACCCGGAAGAAGCAAAAACCGTCGCCGACGATTACGCGCGGTTGGCGGGGGCTGATCGGGTGCCGGACGACGTTCTACTGCCCGCGCTTCGCCTGGCGCGGCGGGACCGCGCCCGATCAGGCCTCACGGCGTCGGACGAGGCGTTCATCTTCGATTCGACGGCCAAGGTGGTCGAGCATTTGGCGGGCAAGCTGGGCGGCACGGTGGCGACCCCGGCGCCTTCAGCGGGGGTCGGCGGGCCGCTCGTGCTGGGGTGCGCGGCGCACCATCGGTCGGAAGAGCTTGCAATTGCGATGCTGGCGGCGGTCACGCCGGGCGAGGGGGCGTGCCTGGAGATGATTTCGACGCGAATGCTCCCGGCCGACGTCGAGGCGCGGGTCGAGCGGGATCGGCCGGCGCTGGTCTTTGTCGCCGTCCTTCCGCCGGGCGGTCTGGCGCAGGCGCGGCACCTGTGCCGGCGTCTGCGAAATCGCCACGCGGACCTGAAGATCGTCGTGGGCTACTTCGGGAAAGCACGAGATTTTGACCGGCTTCTGATCCGGCTGCGATCGGCCGGGGCGAGTTACGTGACGACGTCGGTCACCCAGAGCCGCACGCAGATCTTGTCCCTGTTATCGGTTGACTGCCCGGCGCCTGCGATCGCGGCGCCGGCCGCAGCGCCTTTGATCGATGTCGCCGTCGCGCCCGCATGATGAGCCAGGGCAAGTCGAGCCCCCCAGCGAGAAGGTGGACCATTTTCAGGCAATTTCAAAGTCGTCTCGGAACATTGGCACGCCGGGGGTGATTCTTGCGCTGGCTGTTTTGATCGCCAACGCGTGGGTTTCGTATCACAACATCAACCAGCTCGCCGAGATCGACCAGTGGGTTCATCATACGCAGAGCGTGCTGACCGACGTCGCGGGCGCGTATGCGGGCGTCGCCGATGCATCGACCGCGGAACGGGGGTACCTGCTAACGGGGGATCCCACCCGGCTCGCGCCTTACCACGCGGCGCTGAAAGGGGCGGCCGACGCCGCGGATCGCCTGGCTGTCGCCACCGCCGATAACCCCGTCCAGGTCGCCCGCGCAACCGACCTTCGTGCCGCGATCGACAAGGTCTCGCTGGTGATGGAGGCGGAGATCGGGCTGCGGAAGGACTCGGCGATCGTCGGCCACGACGCGCTGGCCCTGAGCCGCGAATCGATGGACAGGATTCGCTCGATCATCGACTCGATGCGAGGGGAGGAAACCCGGCTTCTGGAAGAGCGAACGGACCGCTCCCGCGCCAGCTTTCACACCGCCATCGCGACGACGATGCTGGCGACTCTGACGGCGACGATCCTCGTCATTGTCGCGTACATCCTGCTTCGCCGCGACGAGCATGTTCGAGCGCTCGCGGCACGCGAGCAAAACCGTTTGGCGAACTACAACCGCCTGCTGGTCGAATCGACGGGCGAAGGGATCTACGGGATCGACCTGAACGGCCATTGCACGTTCATCAACGTGGCCGGCGCGCGGCTGCTGGCGGCCAAGCCGGAGACGCTCGTCGGCCGCCACATGCACGCATCGACGCACCACACACGGCCGGACGGCACGCCTTACCCGGCCGATCAGTGCCCCATCTGCAAGACCTACCAGACGGGCCGCGGCTGTCGGGTTGACAATGAGGTCTTCTGGCGGGCCGACGGGACATCGTTCCCGGTGGAATATTCGGCCAACCCCATCCGCAATGAAGGGGCGGTGGAGGGGGCGGTCGTGACCTTCGCCGACATCACGCTTCGGAAATCAGCCGAGGAGGCGCTGAAGCGGGCGACCGAAGAGGCTGAGCTGGCCAAGGCCCAGGCGGAGGCGGCGAACCACGCGAAGAGCCAATTCCTGGCGAACATGAGCCACGAGCTCCGGACCCCGCTCAACGCCGTGATCATGTACAGCGAGCTGTTGCAGGAGGAGGCGGAGGATCGCGGCGTCCAGAGCTTCATCCCCGATCTGGACAAGATTCGGGCGGGTGGGAAGCACCTGCTCGCGCTGGTCAACGGCGTGCTGGACCTGTCCAAGATCGAAGCGGGGAAGATGGAGCTCTACCTGGAGACGTTCGACGTCGCGTCAATGATCAACGATGTCGCCGCGACCGTGGAGCCGCTGATCCAGAAGAACGAGAACCGGCTGGAGCTGAACGTCCCCGAGGGGCTGGGGGAGATGCACGCGGACCTGACCAAGCTTCGGCAGGTGCTCTTCAACCTCCTGTCCAACGCGGCGAAGTTCACCCACCGCGGGACCGTCAGCCTGGAGGCCCGACGGGAGATGGGGCCTTCCGGCGAGAGGTTCTACCTCAAGATTTCGGATACCGGGATCGGCATGACCGATCGGCAACTCGAAAAGCTCTTCCAACCGTTCACACAGGCAGACGCCTCGACGACCCGGAAATACGGCGGCACCGGCCTGGGGCTCACGATCAGCAAGCGGTTCTGCGAGATGATGGGGGGCGAGATCGTTGTCCAGAGCGAGGCGGGGAAGGGATCGGCGTTCACGGTCGAGTTGCCGGCGAAAGTCGCCAAGCCCGCGCCGCCGCCGGCCGCCGAACCTGGCGCCGGCGCGGTGGAGGGGGGTGTGACCGTCCTCGTCATTGACGACGAAGAGTCCGTCCGCGACCTGATGTCGCGGTCGCTTGCGGCCGAGGGCATCCGCGCCATCACCGCCGGCGACGGGGACGAAGGGTTGCGGCTCGCCAAGACGCTCCGCCCGGACCTGATCTTCCTCGACGTCCTCATGCCGAAGGTGGACGGATGGACCGTGCTCACGCGGCTGAAGGAAGACACGGTCACCGCCGAGATCCCCGTGGTGATGCTGACGATCATGAACAACAAGGAGATGGGCTATCTCCTGGGGGCGGCCGAATACCTCGCCAAGCCGATCGACCGCGATCGCCTCACCTATATTCTCCGCAAGTATCGGCCGGCCAACGGCCCCAACGCGGTCTTGATTGTGGATGATGACGACACCACGCGTCAGGTCCTGCATCGGGCGCTGGAGCGGCAAGGGTGGGCGGTGACGGAGGCCGACAACGGCCGCGTCGCGCTGCAGAAAGTTCTCAGGAGGTGCCGGCGCTGATCCTGCTCGACCTGATGATGCCGACGATGGACGGGTTCGAGTTCCTCGTGGAGCTTCGGCGCGTGGAGGCATGGCAGTCGATCCCGGTCGTGGTGCTCACGTCCAAGGACCTCACGCCGGGCGAGCGCGACATGCTGCGTGGGACGGTGGAGCGCGTTTTGCAAAAGGGAGCTTATAGTCGCCATGCGCTACTGAAAGAGGTCCGGAAGATCGTCGCCCAGTGCGCCCGCAAGCCAGCCGGTGCGGCCGATGAGCCCGGTTCCGCGGGGCGGGCGATAACCGCCGCTACGTCCGGTGATTCAACGCCGGAAAGTGCGGCCGGTGTCGCGGTGCCCGGGCAGCCGCTACCGGGCGAACGATTGCCCGGGGAATCGGAAGCGGGCAAGACGCTCGGCGACGATACCCCGGCCGCCGATGTCGCCGGTGCCACGCCGAGCGTTGGGCCGATCAGCGGCGGGGACGGGACGGCCCCGGAGGGAGCGGCCGCCCCGTCCAGTTCGGGTAACGCGGAAAGGTCTTGATCATGCCGAGAATCCTGGTCGTCGAGGACAACGAGGAGAATCGCGACTCACTCTCGCGCCGGTTGCAACGGCGCGGGTTCGAGGTGTTGCTGGCGGCCGACGGCAAGCTGGGTGTGGCGGCGGCGAAGGCGGAAAAGCCTGACCTCGTCCTGATGGACATGAACATGCCTGAAGTGGACGGATGGGAGGCCACGCGCCAGATCAAGGCCGAGCCCGACATCGCCAACGTGCCGGTCATCGCGCTGACCGCCCACGCGATGACCGGCGACCGCGAGCACGCGCTGCAAGCCGGCTGCGCCGATTACCATACCAAGCCGATCGACTTCCCCAAGCTGCTGGCGCAGATCGAAACGCTGCTTCACGAAAAAGGGGTTTGACCAAGGATGCCGGCCGCCCGTCGCAGGGCGGAGCAGCGTCGGACAGTTGAACCCGATGTTTGAGCCGCGCGCATGGATGAACCCGTCACATCCCGTCAATCCGCGCCCGACGGCGCCGCCCGCCCCGCGTCGCTGGGGTCGATCCTCGTCGTCGATGATGACCTGTCCAATCGTGAGGTGTTGTCGCGCAGGCTGGCCCGGCAAGGCTACGCCGTGCAGATGGCGGCCGATGGGGCCGAGGCGCTGCGGCGCATCTCGGACGAGCCTTACGACCTGGTCCTGCTCGACGTGATGATGCCCGGAATGGGAGGGCTGGAAGCCCTCAGTTACATCCGAAAGACAAAGCCGGCGACCGAGTTGCCCGTCATCATGGCGACCGCGAAGGACCAGAGCGACGACCTGGTCCACGCGTTCGAGCTTGGCGCCAGCGACTATGTCACCAAGCCGCTCGACTTCCAGGTCGTGATGGCCCGGGTTCGGACGCAGCTTCAGCTCAAGCGATCGGTGGAGCGCATCCTTGACCTGGAGCATTCGCTGAGTCTGCGGAACGAGGAGTTGGAGGCGGCAAACCAGCAGATGCGCTTTGCCGCCGACCGCGCCCGGGCTGAACTGGAGGCGGCCGCCAAGGTGCAACTGGCCTTCCTCCCGACCGTGGCGCCGACCGTGCCGGGATTGGAGTTCACCTGGTCATTCCTCCCGTGTGAGGAGTTAGCCGGCGACTCGCTGAGCGTCTTTCCCCTGGGCCCGAACCATGTCGGGATGTTCGTGCTGGATGTGAGCGGGCATGGCGTGGCGTCATCGTTGATGGCGGTCGCGGCGTCCCGAATCCTGTCCGTCGCCGACGGGGCTGATTCGCTGCTGCTGCGGGCCGGAGAGGGCGGCGTGCTCGAGCCGGTCGCCCCCGCCACGGTGGGGGCCCTGCTGAACGAGCGATTCACGTGGGACGCTGACGTTCAGCAGTTCATGACGCTCTTTTACGCCGTGGTCGATGTCCGGGCGCGGAAGATGACCTACATCTCCGCCGGCCACCCCGGCCCGGTGGTTCTCTCCGGCGATGGCGGGACGGCGACGATCCTGCCTGGGTCGGGCGTCCCGATCGGTGTGAACCCGACCGTTGTCTACGAGCAGAAAGCAGTGCTGCTAAAGCCCGGGGACCGCGTCTACCTGTACTCCGATGGCGTGACCGAGACGATGAACCCGGAGCATGACCTCTTCGGCGACGATCGGATGCTTGACGCGCTGCGCGAAGGCCGAGCGATGAACCTGACGGGGAGCATCGCGCTGCTGCTGGAGCGGCTCCGCGAATGGCAGGGGGCCGGCGCCAACGGGATGACGTCTCGATCCTGGCCATGCAATGCGCCGGCCGATAGCGGCGGGTACACCGGCCATCGCGGCCGCGTCAACGTCGGCAGACTTCAAACTTGGCGCCGTGACAACCGCTCCAGTCATTTGGAGCGGAGGCTGGCGGTGCGGTTTTCAGCTCGCGTGGCGTAAAGCCAGGCCAGCGAGTCTGGCGTTTGGAAGATCGGCGCGTCGGGTAGATCGAGGCGCGCGGCGTCGGGTGGGGCGGCCTCGAGGCGCAAGACCGACACCGTGGGATGCTCAACGATTCCGTTATCCCGATAAGCCTTCGCAATGGCGGCCTCGACCTGCTGATCGGTCAACGATTCGATCTTCAGCGGCCCTGCGTACGGGAGCGTGATCGTTCCGTCCGCGGGGACTCGGTTGATGCGGACGGTGGTGGCGCCGGGGCCTTCCAGGTCATCCACGCTGACCCGGACAAGATCGAACGGAGCGATGGGGCCCGGCGGCGGCCCTCCCGTCCCGGACACCCGCAGCCGCCGCACGGAAACATTCGCACTCCGAATGATGTTCTCGTCTTTGAGCGTGGTCGCAATCAACGCTTCAATCAGGCCATCGGTCAGCCCGGCGACCAAGAGCGGCTTGGGGCAACTGGGGGCGGAAATCGTCCCATCGGCGCCCACCTGCTTCGGCATGATCTCCGGCATCGAAGGCCCAGAGAGATCGGCGATCTCGATCAGCAACAGATCGCCAGGGCGAACCCGGCCCGGCTGCGTCGTCGCGGGATAGGCCGCCAACACGGCGGCCGATGACGGCGCCGTCGCGGCAGCCGGCGGAGGCGTGGCCGCGGGGGCCGTCGGCGCTGTCGCCGCGGGAGCGCTGGAGGTCCCTTCAGACCGGCCGCATGCGCCCGTGAATAGGAGGCTGACAAGCACCACCGCGTGAAGAGGTCGGTTCATGGTCTACAGGCTACCCGTCGGGACCGATCGAACAGAACGGGCGAATTTAGAGTGATCGGACGCGACCTAAAGAGGGGTGCGTAAGATAGGAGCCTCTGAGGACGCGTCTTCGGTCCCCCGCCCCGAGGTCTTCCGGGAGAGAGCGTGAGGGCGAGGGGGTCTTCTGATCCCGGGAGCATTTCAGGCCGTAAAGAACGTTGACGCCGAAGCGGCCGATCGTTTGGAGATGGGGGCGGGAACCTGTAAATTCTGCGCCCCATGCCCAAACGTACCGACATCCACTCGATCCTGATCATTGGTTCCGGCCCGATCGTCATCGGTCAAGGCTGCGAGTTCGACTATTCCGGCGTGCAGGCGTGCCGGGCGCTGCGGGAAGAGGGGTATCGGATCGTCCTGATCAACTCCAACCCCGCCACGATCATGACCGACCCGGAGTTCGCCGACGCGACGTACATCGAACCGATCACGCCGGAGGCGGTGGAGAAGATCCTGGAGCGCGAGAAGCGGCAGGGGACGCCGGTCGATGCGCTGCTGCCGACGTTGGGCGGGCAGACCGGGCTTAACACGGGGATGTCCTGCTTCGACAAGGGGATCCTGACAAAGTACGGCGTCAAGATGATCGGCGCCGACCGTGACGCGATCCATCGCGGCGAGGATCGCCAGGTCTTCAAGGACCTGATGATCCAGATCGGGCTCAAGGTGCCGCGCAGCGGCGTCGTCCACAACATGGATGACGCGCGAAAGGTGCTGACCGACATCGGCCTGCCGCTGATCATTCGACCGGCCTTCACGCTCGGCGGGACGGGCGGGGGGATCGCCTACAACGTCGAAGAGTTCGAGACGATCGTACAGCGCGGGCTCGACGCGTCGCCCGTCAGCGAGGTGCTGATCGAGCAGAGCGTCATCGGCTGGAAAGAATACGAGATGGAGGTGATGCGCGACCGCAACGACAACGTCGTCATCATCTGCTCCATCGAGAACCTCGACGCGATGGGCGTCCACACCGGCGACAGCATCACCGTCGCCCCCATCCAGACGTTGACCGACAAGGAGTACCAGCGGATGCGCGACGCCAGCATCGCCGTCATCCGCGCCGTCGGGGTCGAAACCGGCGGGAGCAACATCCAGTTCGGCATCGATCCCGAGAACGGCGACATGGTCGTCGTCGAGATGAACCCGCGGGTGTCGCGGTCGTCGGCCCTGGCCAGCAAGGCGACCGGCTACCCGATCGCCAAGCTCGCGGCGAAGCTGGCGATCGGATACACGCTGGACGAGCTGGCGAACGACATCACCAGCATCCGCAAGCCGCAATTCCGCAAAGGCGTGGCGGCCTCCCCGGGCGACGACGCCATCGCCCCGCGCGACAAGTACGACCAGTACACCTCCGCCTGCTTCGAGCCGACGATCGACTACTGCGTGATCAAGATCCCGCGCTGGACGTTCGAGAAGTTCCCCGACGCCGACGAGACGCTCACCACCCAGATGAAAAGCGTCGGCGAGGCGATGGCGATCGGGCGAACGTTCAAAGAGGCCCTGCAGAAGGGAATCCGGTCGATGGAGGTCAAACGGTTCGGCTTTGGGCTGGACCGGTATGACAAGTGGCTGAACGCCCACAAGGCCGAGGCGGCCGGCGGGCCGCCGCCCAAGCCGGTCGCGGCCGTCCTGGGGCCGCAGCGCGCCCAGGACCCGGCGTCGGAAAAGACCGCCCAGGGCGAATCGCTCGACCACGAGTGGCCCATCCCCGAGGACAAACTCCAGCGCAAGCTGGCCGTCCCCAGCCAGGGGCGGCTGTTCTACATCCGCTACGCGCTGAAGATGGGGTGGTCGATCGAACGCATCTACAGCCTGACCCGGATCGACACGTGGTTCCTGGCGCAAATGAAGCAGCTCATCGACTTCGAGCAGGAGCTGATCGACGCGGCCGATGTGGTCGCGTCGTCGTCGCTGGATTCCCCGGGCTGCGAGCCGTGCGAGGCCTTTCTGGCCGATGCGGCCCGCGCCACGCCGTTGCGGGACCTCATCCGCAAGGCCAAACAGTGGGGCTATAGCGACGTGCAGCTCGCGGCGGCGTGGGGGATGACGGCGGCACAGGTGCGCGGCGTCCGCTGGTGCCTTGAAATCAGCCCGGTCTACAAGCTGGTCGATACCTGCGCCGCGGAGTTCGAGGCGTCCACGCCCTATTACTACTCGACCTACGAGACGCCCCTGACGGTGGTCGGGCGGCGGCCCGATCACAAGGAAGAAGATTCAGAGCTGGTCACCGCCTTGCTGGAGGATGAGATCCGGCTGACCGAACGGCCGAAGGTGGTCATCATCGGCGGGGGGCCGAACCGGATCGGCCAGGGGATCGAGTTCGACTACTGCTGCGTCCACGCCGCATTCGCGATGCGGGAGATGGGGTTCGAATCGGTGATGATCAACTCCAACCCGGAGACGGTCAGCACCGACTACGACACCAGCGACCTGCTCTTCTTCGAGCCGCTGACGCACGAAGACATCCTCAACATCTGCGAGCGGATCAACGGCGGCCCGTTTCGAACCCCCGCGGCCGGCGGCGCTGGATCGGCGGGGCTGGTCAAAGGGGTGATCGTCCAGTTTGGCGGGCAGACGCCGCTGAACCTCGCCAAAGGCCTCCAGGACGCCGGCGTGCCGATCCTCGGGACCAGCGTCGAATCGATCGACGCGGCCGGTGATCGAGAACAGTTCCGCGACCTGCTCCAACGTCTCGGGCAACGCCAGCCCGAAAACGGCATCGCCCGCAACCGCGCCGAGGCCCGCGACGTCGCCAAGCGCATCGGCTACCCCGTGCTCGTGCGCCCCAGCTTTGTGCTGGGAGGGCGCGCGATGGAGATCGTCAGCGACGAGGCGCAGCTCAACTATTACATGACGCACGCGGTCGAAGCGGCGGGGGACTCGCCCATCCTGGTCGACAAGTTCCTGGATGCGGCGACGGAGTGCGACGTTGATTGCATCGCTGACTTCGAGCCGGCCGCCAACGGCGCGGGTGACGACGCGGCATCGGGCCAGGCCATCGTCATCGGCGTCATGGAGCACATTGAGGAAGCCGGCATCCACTCGGGCGACTCGGCCTGCGCGCTGCCGCCCTATTCACTGTCGAAGGAGATCGTCGAGCGGCTGAAATCGCAGACCCGCGACCTGGCGAAGGCGCTGCGCGTCCGGGGGTTGATGAACGTCCAGTATGCCATCCGGGACGGCGAGATTTACGTCATCGAAGTGAACCCGCGCGCCTCGCGGACGGTGCCGTTCGTCGGTAAGGCGACGGGCCAGCAGTGGGCGAAACTGGCGGCAAAGGTGATGGCCGGCGCAACGCTCGCCAGCCTGAATGTCGTGGAGCTGCCGAAGCCGACGCATACATCCGTCAAAGAGTCCGTGTTCCCCTTCGCCAAGTTCCCGGGCGTGGACATCATCCTGGGCCCGGAGATGCGGAGCACCGGCGAGGTGATGGGGATCGATCGAGATTTCCCGCTCGCTTTCGCGAAGAGCCAAATCGCCGCCGGCACTGTCCTCCCGACGCGGGGAACGGTGTTCGTCTCGGTTCGCAAGGAAGACAAAGAATCGATCATCCCCATCGCCAAGCGCCTGACCGAACTGGGCTTTTCACTGATCGCAACGCCGGGGACCCGCGACGCGCTGTCCCAAGGCGGCGTGGCGGCCGCCCTAATCAGCAAGCTGGGACAGGGGCGACCAAACATTCAGGACGTGATCAAGAACGGGCAGGTGCAGCTCATCATCAACACACCGACAAAAAAGGGCCCACAGACAGACGAAGGGAAAATCCGCGCGATGGCGCTGCGGAACCGAATCCCGATCGTAACGACCGTCACCGGCGCCAGCGCCGCGATTCAAGCGATTGCGGCAATGCAAAAGGAAAATTGGGGCGTGCAGCCGCTTCAGGCTTACTTCGCGACGCCCGAAGTACAACGGTCGTAGCGAGCGCTACTGACAGGACGTCGGACCTGATGCGATTCGTCGTGCCCACCTGGGCAAAACGTCTGGCTCCAAGCATCACTTGCCGAGGACTTGCAAAAGCTCCTGAAGCTGACTTTTCTGCGGATCGTCGGGGTTGGTGGAAAGGTAGCGATCGATCCAGATGGACGCCGGCCGCGAAAGCCCGCACCGGGCCAGAACCAGGCCGAGGTCTCTCTGGAGATGGACCTGGTCGGGCCAGAGAAGCATCTCTAATTCCAGGATCGCGGCGACGTCGGAGTAGCGGCTCTGATTCCCGAAGACATTCAGAAGATTCTGAAGCATCCGCGTGAGCCAATGGCGGTTGGACGCGGCACGAACCAGCTCGTCCGACCACTCTATTTCGGGGCCGAAGGTTTCTTTCAGACGGGCGTGGGCCTCGTTGACGGTGATTTCCCGCCCCCCGGTGAATGGGTCGATGAGCAGATTTGACCCGCCCATCTCGATCGCGGCAATAAAGTGCCCCGGCAGGCCGACGCCCCACGCCCGCAGCCCCAGGCGTTCGGCCACGAGCTTGTAGATCAGGCTCAGCGTAATAGGCAGGCCCCGTCGCGTCCTCAGGACGGCCGGCAGGTAGCTGTTCATCGGGTTGTAATAGTCTTGGGTGTTGCCGGTGAACCCGAGCTCGTCGAACAGGTAGTTGTGGAGGTGGGCGACCAGCGCCTGCTGCTGCGATCCGCGGCAGCGCGAGCGAACCTTATCGGCATACCCTTGGAGGATCGCATCGACCTCCTGGACGCTCGCGCTTTCGATCTCATGCATCGCGATCGCCATGGACCCGTTGAGTAGGGCGTCGCTGGAATTGATCGACTGAAGCTGTGCGGACAGCAGGTTATAGGCTCGCGGGGTGCAGCATAGCGGCTGATTCTTGGACATTGTCGCCTCCAGAGTCGGCCGCCATTCGGGCACGACGACCGGTATATCGCACTGCATAACCCATGCCGCGCCGCGCCGGGGTCAGGCCGGCTGGGCCTTTGTCCCGCGGCTGGATGCGCCGCACGCATGGAGCCGGCGGAAGCGGTGGAGGCACCGCGCCAGCTGATTCAGCTCGGTTCGCTTCAATCGCCCAATCTTTTGCGAGGCGTCAAGCCTCAGCCACTGAAGGGATCGCTCGATCGCAACGCGCCTCCCTATGGACCTGCCGACCGTGTCCAGCAGGGCCTCGCCGATGGGCTGATGCGGAGCTACGAACTGACGGGTGGACAGTCGCTCAAGGAGTGGGTCCGCCGACTCACCGCGTGAATGACCGAGGATGGGCGAGGTCATTATGTGGGTTTCCATCAATCGACCGAGGCCGCGGCAGGGGCAACCCGCCCCGCCGCCGCGGAACTATAGGCCGCACTCGGATCTTCTACCGCCGCTCGTCGCTCGCTTCGGCCCGTCCACCCCGTAGAATGCGCCGCTGGCGGGTCGGCCGGGCACCGGAACAGACCGCATTCGCCGAGCGAAATCGCGACTGACGCCGTGACGGCGTTCCGTCCGCTGGCACCTTTCAAAAGTGGCGACAGGCCGGCCGCCGCTTCAAGGGACCTCCCATGAATCTGTCCGACGAGCAACGACATGACCTGGTGACGCACGGCTTCGTGCGCGTCGCCGGCGCCGTCCCTCCCATGGTGGCCCGAGAAGCGCTCAAGGCGATCAACCACTCGGTTGGGAAGGGCCTCGACCCGGCCTTGATGAGCACCTACCACGACCAATCGTTCTGCCCCGAGTTGCGCGGCGACCGCGTGATCACCGGCCTGTATAACGCCACGCCGCTTCGCGCCCTGGTCGAGACGGTCATCGGCGCCGGCCGCGTCGCTCCGGTCAGCAGCGCCCAGATCGCCCTTCGGTTCCCCAGCAATGAGGACCCGCCGCCGGCCCCCTTTGCGCATATCGATGGGATGTACACGCCGACCAACGGCGTGAAAAAAGGGTCGGTCTACAACTTCACGGCCCTGGCGGCCGTCCTGCTGAGCGACCTGCCCGGGCCCTACCACGGCAACTTCACGGTCTGGCCCGGGACGCACGTCCGCCACGCCGACTACTTCCGACAGAACGGCCCGGACGCATTGCTCAAGGGAATGCCCCCGATCGATCAGGGGAAGCCGCTGCAAATCATCGGGCGCGCCGGCGATGTCGTGCTCGCCCACTACCTGCTCGCCCACACGGCGGCCGCCAATCTTTCGCCGTTCATCCGCTACGCCGTCTTCTTCCGCCTCACGCACGTCGATCATGACCGCCAACGCTGGGCCTCAATGACCGATCCATGGCTGCAATGGGAGGGCCTCCGGACGGCCGCCACCCTGTGAACCGGATCTGGAAGCGAGCATCACCGTTCGAGCCGTCTTCATTGGCAAGCCACCTGCACGACGCGGAAAGCGTCCCGGCCGCTCTCCCTGGGAACGCCGACATCCCCGTCGGCCTTTTGCGTTGAGCCGACGAGGCCGTCGGTGCCCCAAAATTCACGTTCACGGTATTGCCAGCGAAGATGGCCCACCCGGCACGGCGTGTCGCCACGCCCGGTCGCCTATGACCCGCCCCCGGGCGGCAGTATGCTGCCGGGAGCAGAGCGTTGAGCGACGCGGCAGAGGCCCATCTGGAGAAGCGCATGAAAAGACTCGGCGTGACCTGTCTGAAGAGCGGTCTGACGATGGCGGCGGCGAGCCTGTTCGTCACCTCGGCCGGCTGCTCCGTGTTTCATCGGCACGATAACCAGAACATCTCGGCCGAAGCCGGCGCTTACAGCCAACTCTATATCGCGGCGATCGACACCGAATGGGTTTCCGACCCGCGGGCCGCCAACCCCGTTCGCGGCGAAGTACGCCCCGACGCGAAGCTCTACTTCGACCGCCCCCCCGATCTCGACGCGCTCTGGCAGCGAGCGCGCCTCGAAGACAACACGATCCGCTACGTCCATCCCGCCGATGTGCGGAAGGGATCCTGAAATCGTCTGACATGAAAGATGGAGGCGAGCGATTGAAGTTGGACCGGCGCAATAAAAAAGCCGACGGGTGAAGAAGGAGGGGGGGAACCTTCTTCGGGGGAAGCCATCGGCGAAAGCAGTATAGGCGGCCCGCGGTCGCGTTTCCAGAATTGCCGCTCCGAATGCAATGTTTGCGCCCGATGCGCATCCTATCGGTTAACACTACAGCGCTACCTGACGAATCGCGGCGTAACGAAGAAGGCAAAATCCGAAGCCCGAAATCCGAAGCAATGACCGCGCGGAAAGAAACACAACCGATGAAAGCGGATGCGGCAGGAGAGTCGTTTTCCGCTTCCTCTTCTTCTCGGCTTCCTTGGGGGTTGCTTCGGATTTCTCTTTTTTGGTAAGGCTTTACAGCTGTTCAGCGCTGTAGTGTTAACGCGATCCCGCTTTCAACCGGCCAATTGCCGGCTGCTCCGGCCTGACACCCTCTCCAGGGGTCGATCGGTCGTCCGCCTCAAAAGGAGCGTGGGAATCCAGAGCGCTGAGCCATGGGATGCCGGCGCCCTCGCCGGCTCGACTCAAGAGGCCGAGGGGACGTCGGCGCCGGCAAGGAGGCCCCCGGGCCGCTTTCGCGAGCGGGGCGTCGGCGCAACGTGCATCGTGGAGCGGATCGGTTAGAGGTTATGATCGATCACCTGTGAAAGCGCACCTCCGCGGAACGAAGTAGCTCAAGGGAATCGGATGCCGTCCGCGCTACCTCTGATCGACGAGCGGCAACGTCTGGCAGCGCTCTACGGGAGCGGCCTGATCGGCGCTCCGGATGATTCAAGCTTCGACGACCTCACGAGCCTTGCTTCCTCCCTCCTTGACGCCCCGATCGCCGCCATCACCCTCGTTGATGCCGATCGCGCCTGGATCAAGTCGGGCGTGGGCGTCGGCGTCGGCGCCATGAACCGTGACGCTTCGTTTTCGGCGCTGACGATCCTTGGCGACAGCCCCCTCATTGTCCCGGACACGGCGGCCGATCCACGCACCCGGCAGAACCCCTTCGTAACCGGCGAGCCTCACGTCCGGTTTTACGCCGGTGCCCCGATCCGAACGCCCCAGGGGCATGCGGTCGGGGCCCTGGCGATCCTCGGCTTCCAGCCCCGCACCCTATCGGATGCCCAGATCAACCTCCTCCAGACGCTCGCCCGACAAGCCGCAAGCCTTATTGAACTGGCCCACGCGCGAAGACTTCTGGCCGAACAGGCCGCGCCGCCAGGCGGCGAGCGCGCACCCGGCGCCTCGGGCGACGCCACCGAGGTGACGCGCCGCGCGATCGCCGAGAACGAGCTTCGACAGAGCGAACGCTTTTCAAAGGCGATCCTTGATTCGATGCCGCATCACATCTGCGTTCTCGACCATGGCGGCACCATCACCGCCACCAACCTCGCCTGGGAACGATTCGCGGCGACGGGCATGCCGCGGCGATGGGGCGATGTCGCCATCGCCTGCGGCGTCGGGCCCAACTATCTGGACGTGTGCGATGCGGCCGCGCCGTCATGCCCGGATGCTCGCCGGGCGGCCGCGGGCGTTCGCGGCGTCCTCGGCGGCGCGCTCGAACACTTCCACATGGAGTACCTCTGCCCGACGCCGGTGGAAGACCTCTGGTTTGAAATGACGGTGACGCCCCTGTCTCCCGGGCTCGGCGCCGACCGGGGTAAACCGGGCGCCGTCATCGTCCACACCGATATCACCCAGAAAAAGCAGTCAGAGCTTAAGCTCCTTGCCAGCGAAGCGCGCCACCGTTTAGCCCTGGACGCGGCCCGGATGGGCACCTGGCGGCACGACCTGCTCACCGGCCAAATCCACGCCGACGACCGCTGCCGCACCCTATGGGGCTGGGCGGCCGCCATCGGAACACCGCGAACGCTACTACAGTCCATCCACCCGGATGACCGGCAACGGATCGCGTCGTGGATCGCGGAGCCCAACCAGTCGCCGGAGGGCGCCGGCACGCAATCCGTCGAGTATCGGACGCTTCCGCCGGATGGGACCGCCCGGTGGCTCGCCTGCAACGCCCAGGTGCTGTTGGAACAGACCGCCGACGGCAAACCGCGGGCATCAACACGCATCGGGACCGTGGTTGACGTCACCGCGTCCAAACAGGCTGCGGAACTGATCCGGTTGAATACCGTCCGAATGGCGGCCGCCCAGCGCGTCGCCGGGCTGGGGGTCTGGGAATGGGATTGCGCGGAGTCCGTCTGGTGGTCGGACGAGATGTATCGCATGTACGGCCGCGACCCGGCCGCATTCAAGCCGACGCTGGCGGGGTTCATCTCGCACGTCCCCGACGCGGAGCGGCGGCACGTGGGCGACATGATCGAGGGGGCGATGGAATCCGACGCGCCCTATCGGTTCGAGCACCGCATCATCCGTGCCGACGGCGCGATCCGGCTGCTCTACACCGACGGCCTCGTCGAGCGGGGGGCCGACGGAAAGCCGGTGCGGATGTGGGGCGTCTGCCGCGACGTCACCGAGGCGCGCCACATCGAAGAATCGCTTCGGGCGGCCGAGCGCCGACTCCGCGACCTGGCCGACGCGATCCCGCAGATCGTCTGGAGCGCGACGGCGGACGGTGCGCTCGACCATCTAAACGCCCGGGCTTATGAATATTGCGGCGTCAAGGTGGATGAACTCACGGGCTGGTCCTGGAAAGCCCTGCTGCACCCCGACGATGTCGCCGGCACGCTCGCAACCTGGCCCAGGCCATCCAATCCGGCACGCCGCGGGACATGGAGTTCCGCCTGCGCCGCGCGGACGGCGCGTATCGCTGGCACATCGGCCGCCAGGTCACCAGCCGCGGCCCCGATGGCCAGGTCGCGCGCTGGTATGGCACCTGCACGGACGTGGAGGACCAGAAGCGCGTCGAGGCGGCGCTGCGCCAGTCACGAACGATCCCGCACGCTTTTCGACCGCATCCCAACGCCGATGTTCGTCTATGACTGCCAGACGCTCCAATACGTCGCCGTGAACGACGCGGCCGTCGCCGAATATGGCTACTCCCGCGAAGAATTCCTCTCCATGACGATCATGGACATCCGGACCGAGCGGGACGCCGTCGCCCTGCGCGAGGCCCTGAGCCGTTCCAGCGGCGCCTACGAAAAACGGGGCGTCTGGCGTCACCGGAAGAAGGACGGGTCTGTCATCCACGTCGAGGTAACCGCCCATAACCTCGACCTGGACGGCCGCCCGGCCTGCATCTGTCTCGCGGCTGACGTCACAGACCGCCTTCGGGCGGAGACACAAACCCGCGAGTCCAACGAGCGATTCCATCTCGTCGCCCGCGCCACCAGCGACGCCGTCTGGGACTGGGACATCGCCGCCGACGTCGTCTGGTGGAGCGACAAGATCACGAACCTCTTTGGCTACCCCGCCGGCGACGTGGAGCCCCGCCTGGAGTGGTGGGCGAGCCGCGTCCATCCCGACGACCACGACCGCATTCGCGCCAGCGTCACCGCCGCCTACCGCGGCCCGGACCAATACTGGTCCGGGGAATACCGATTCCGCCGCGCCGATGGCTCCTACGTCAACATCTTCGACCGCGCCTACGTGACCCGCGCACCCGACGGCCGCGCGACCCGCATGGTCGGCGCCATGATGGACATCACCGACCGCAAGCACGCCGAGTACCTCCTCATGCGGCAGAACCGCGTGCTTGAGCGCATCGCCAAGGGTGACCCATTGGCCGTGGCGCTCGATGAGATCGTGGACTTCGTCGAGGAACGGCTTCCCGGGTCGCTGTGTTCCCTCCTGAAGCTCGACCCCAGGGAGCAGCGCCTCCGATTCGCCGCCGGCCGCTCGATCCCGGAGGCATTCCACACGGCCATCGACGGCGTCCGCATCGGGCCGCGCCGCGGCTCGTGCGGCACCGCCGTTTTTCGGGGTGAGCCGGTCATCGTCTCGGATATCGCGACGGACCCGCTCTGGAGCGACGCTCGGGATGTCGCGCTCGCCAACGGTCTGCGAAGTTGCTGGTCGGTGCCCATCTTCGCCAGCGACCAGCGCACGCTCGGCGCCTTCGCCGTCTATCGCGCCGCGCCCGCGTCGCCCGGCCCGGAGTTTGGGGGCGTCATGGCGACCGCCGCCCACCTCGCGGGCGTCGCGATCGAGCGCGAGCAATCGCTCAGGCCCTGCGCGAAAGCGAGGAACGGCTTCGGCTCGCCTTGCAGGCGGCCGAGATGGGGATCTGGGAATTCGACCCCGCGACCGGCCGCATTCACGGGTCCGAAGGCGTTCATCAGATCGTCGGGATCCCCGCCGGTCATATCGAGAACGGCGACATGGATGCCTTAAGGCGGCTGATTCACCCTGAGGATTCACACAAGCTCTGGGAAGCCGTACAGGCCGCGTTCGGGGACCGGTCGCGATTCGACATGGAGTTCAGGGTCATCCCGCCGGCCGGGCGGGTTCGCTGGATGGCTAACCACGCCAGCGTGTTCGTTGACCCCGACCGGAACTCGGCCAAGCTGATCGGCACCATCGCCGACATCACCGCCCGCAAGGAGATCGAGGCGCTGACCAACCAGCACCGGGCCGAGATCGCGCACCTCTCCCGCGTCGCCAGCGTGGGCGAGATGGCCTCCAGCCTCGCCCATGAATTAAACCAGCCGCTGACGGCGATCCTGGGGTACGCGGGGGTCTGCCTGGACGCCGCCCGGGCCGATGCGGGCAACTCGGCCGTCTCGCGCGAGTCGGCCAGCCACCTGGCCGAGGTCTGCAACGAAGCGAGGCGAGCCAGCGAGATCGTCATGCGGCTGCGCGCGTTCATCCGCAAGCAGGTGCCGAAGCAAGAGGCGATGGATGTCAACCGTCTGGCCCGGGAGGCGATCGATCTGCTGAGGTTCGAGTTCCGCGAAGCTGCGATCACCCCACAGTTATTCCTTCACGACGGGATCAGCCCCGTATCGGTTGACGCGGTCCAGATCCAGCAGGTGCTGATCAACCTGTTTCAGAACGCCCTCGACGCGTTGCGGGGGCTGCCGCCGGCGGAGCGCCGCGTATCGGTGACGACGGCGATGGGTCAGGAAGCGCCGCGCGCGATGGTTCGGGTATCCGTCTGCGACAATGGGCCCGGGATCGCCCCCGACTTGCTCGGCAGGGTCTTTGAGTCGTTCTTCACGACGAAAGAGACGGGGCTGGGCCTGGGGCTTTCCATATGTCGTTCGATCGTCGAATCCCATGGCGGGAGATTGACGGCGACCCGCAACCCCGATCGCGGAATGACTTTTCAATTCACGCTTCCGATCGCGGAACAGTGCCGCTGAACGCGGGGGGCTTAAGGAGCTGCGATGGCTGCAGGTCCGACGGTCTATATCGTTGATGATGAAGCCGGCGTCCGAAAGGCGCTGAGCGTGGTCTTGAAGTCCGCAGGGCATGCGGTCAGGTCCTTCGCGTCGGCCGAGGCGTGCATCGCGGCGATTGAAGAAGGCCCCGTCGGCTGCCTCCTTGTCGATCTGCGGCTCCGGGGCATGAGCGGGATCGAGCTCCTCGCGAAGCTGCGGGAAATGCGCCTAGGCATCCCGACCCTCGTCATGTCCGGCCACGGCGATGTCCCCGCGGCCGTGGCCAGCATGAAGCTGGGCGCGGTGGATTTCCTCGAAAAGCCGCTCGACCACAACGTGCTGCTCGCGCGGGTCGCCGAGGCGCTGGCACGCTCGCACGCCGGACACACGACGCTGGCCCCGCCGGACCGGGGCCGCGACCGCCTGGCGACCCTGAGCCCGCGCGAACTGGAGATCCTGCGGCTCCTCATCGGCGGGCGGTCCAGCAAGCAGATCGCCCTGGACACCGGGCTCTCCCTGAAAACCGTCTCGAACCACCGCGCCCATCTCCTGGCCAAGACCGGCGCGGAGAACACCGCCGACCTGGTTCGGATCGCCGTCGTCGCCGGGATCACCAAGCCGCCAGCGGACGCCCCGTAGTCGCCGTGCGGTCGAAACCCCGCCACCCCGCCCCTCGCCCCTCGCCCCGAAAGCAAACGCCAGTCACGCAACATATTGAAAAACCACAACGTTATAACGGCGAGAAATTGAGCACAAATGCCTATTATTAAGGGCCGCGATCCCCGCCGATCCTATTGCTACGATGATCGGCGATCGAGCGGATAACGTGGCGGCCGGGGAGTAGAGTGTCGCCGCTTCGGTCGCGAGTCGCGGACGCCCCCGAACGGGCATTGCACCTGAAGGACCCAACCGACCATGCCGAACCCCTCCTCGCTCCAGCGCGTCGAGTTCACCCCCGAAGACGCCTTCCTCTGCGCCTTCGATGAAGCCGTGGGCATCACGATCAAATGCCTCGTCGCCGCCGGCGTGGACGATGAAACCATGTGGTCGGCTTTTCGAAAAGCTGTCGCCTACATGAATGAGCGGACGACCGACGTTCAGTCCGCCGGCTTCCCGTCCAAGGCCTATGTCATGGCAATGGCCACCACGGAGGCCGAGCATCCTTCCCCGGCCGCTCCCACGCTCCGCCGCAACCGGGCCCGCAAAACGGTCGCATTCGACATCTCCGCCCATAGCTGACCGCCATCGATTCCCTGGCTGGTCGCCCGTTCAAAAGCGGAGCACCCGGCGGCGGGACACCGCAAACCGCCCGCGAGACAACTGACACGCCAACAGAAGCGGGCCGCCCAACGGGGCGGCCCGGCTTCGTCACTCGGATCGTTGAGTGTCTGATCCGCTCATCCCACCGCCGCCGCCACGTCGGCGGCCGCGACCCACGCGCCGCCCAGATGCGCCATCGCCCACGACGGGTAAATCAGTCGGGGGATGGCCGGGTCCGGTACGTTCAACAGCGCCGGCACCCGTTGCAGGCTCACCACGCCGCCAGCAACGGCCGCCGCGATCAGCGCTTGAACGGCCGCGTCAGACCGGTCGATCGGCTGCCCCGAATCCTCGTGCATCTTTCGCAGCGACTCCACCGCGCCGGCAATAAGGCCCTTTGTCGCCACGTCGGCCGTGCTCCCCAGGATCGCCGTCAGCAGCCGCCGATGCAGGTCCGGCACGGCCGCCAATGGGATCGGGTCGAGCTGGTTCGGGGCCGGGTTCGGCGTCGCCGGCGCATTCAGCGCGTCCGCGATCTGCTGCGCGCTGAAGCCCACCATCGACCCGCCCGGCTGTTGCTGACTCGCGACGTAGCTCTTAACCGCCGCCCGCTGATCGGCCGACAAATCGGCCACCGCCGGACCGCTTCCAACATTGAATGATGCCATGGTGCGTTGCTCCCGTTGACAAAGAAATCACGCCCCCTCATCCACCCTGATCGCCAGCTTCTCACCGTTGGGGACCGAGGACGGGCGGCAGTAGAGGTTCATCCCGCCCGAGACGCTTGATGCGTAGACCTTCACCTGCACCGTGTGCGAGCCCGCCGACAGCGTCGTCCGGTACAACGCGCTGCACGACACGCGGCAGTTGTAAGACGAATCCTGGGGGATCTGGCTGTACGACAGGGGGATGTAAGTGCCGCCGTCGATTGAGATGCCGGCGGAGATGTAGCCCGTCACCGTCGCCGCGGCCCCGACGACGACACCGAGAGCGGCGACCGTGATCGACAGCAACCCGCCGCCGCTCGTGAATGACTGCGACGACCCCAGGTTGTTGGCCCCCGCGCTCATCGACGTGCCCGACGCGAGGTCCGAGCCGGCCGTGTAGTTGAGCAAGTTGGCGGGCCCGGCGCCGCATACGCCACGGCCGCTGACGTCACATAGCTGCTCGCCGTCGTCGTCCCCCCGCTCGTCACCAGCGGCACGGCGGCCGCACGCAGGTACATGCTCCCCGACGTGTACCCCGGCGTCGTCACCGGCCCGCCGATCATCCGGCTGAACTTCCCGCTCGTCCCCGCCAGGTCCCGCCAAGTGGTGTTGTCCGTGCTGTACTGCACGTTGTAGGCGATCGCCCCGCCCGCGTCGGCGGTGGTCGGCGACGCGTCCCCCTGATCGATCTGCCACGTCACGTACTGCGTGGTCCCGCTGTAGGTCGTCAGGCACGACTTCACCGACGCCGGCGCGGCCACGCTGGCGAACGTCGCGCTCCCGCTCGACGGAGCCGCGTACGCCACGGCCCCGCTGCTGACCCAGCTCGACGTGACCTTCGTCCCCCCGCTGTAAATCCGCCCCACCGACCGCGCGCGGAGCGTCACGTTCCCAATGGCCAGGGCCGTCACCGGCGAGACGTTGCCGAACACCGCCGTGACCGAGGGATCGGCGTTGTTGTAAAGGTCCGTCCAGGTCGTCCCGTCGGTGCTCTTCTGCCACTCCGTCCCCTCGACGGCCCCGTCGCCGTTCCCGCCGCTGGGCGTCGTCGCATTGCCGAGCGACGCGATGCCGATCAGGTTCATCTGCGTGCCGCTGTAGGGCAGCGTGTTGACGATCACCGACGCGGGCGCCACCGGCGAAGCGAAGGAGCCGCCGGGCACCGTCGCCCACGTCGCATCCTCCCGCAGATAGCGCGTCGTCCCGGCCGAGCTGCCCGGGTCTGGGACGGCACCCGCTGCGTGCGAAGCGCCCGACGCGACAAACACCGGCAGGTCCGCCGCCGCCAGGCTCCGGAACGCCGGGGCGGCGGCCGCCCCGCTGGCCGGGCCCGCCCACACCTGGTTCGCCGCCTGGGTCGCCAGCGCCGCCGTCAACGTCCCCGACGCCGTCACCGGCGAGCCCGAGACGCTGAAGATCCCCGGCAGCGACAGCGCAACGCTCGTCACGGTGCCGTTGCCTTTCGCGTTCCACGTCGCGGCCGAAGCGATGTACGCGTCCGCGATCGCCGTCCCCTGCCAGACGCCGGCGGTCAGCGTCCCCACGCCCGTGATGTTGGCCTGGTTGAGCCCATACGTCACCGTCGAACCGCTCACGGCCACCGAGAGTTTGGAGTTGGCGACGGCGAACGTGAGGGTCCCCGCGCCGCTGGCCGTCGTGCTGGTCGTCCCGTCCGTGATCGTCGCGTACGCGTTGGGCGTTCCCGCCGTCCCGCTGCTGGCCGCCGTCACGCGCCCGTAGGCGTCGATCGTCACGCTGGCCAGAGTGTAGGCCCCGGCCGTCACGCCGCTCGTCGGCAGGTCCGCGGCCGCGATCGCCCGAAGCGCCACGCCCCCAGTCGATCCGTTCGGCGTCGCCAGGAACAAATTCGCCGTCTGCCCCGTGGCGGCCGTCACCGCCAGCGTGCCCGACCCTGTCACCGGAGAACCGCCGACGGCGAGCCACGAGGGGGCCGTCAGGCTCACGCTGGTGACCGTGCCCGAGCCGCCGCTGGCCGCGAGCGTGCTGCCGGTCAGCGTCAGCCCCGACCCAATCGTCAACGCCGCCAGAGCCGTCCCGCTCCCGTACACGATGCCGCTGATGTTGCTCGCGACCCCGCTGTTGACGGCCGACAGCTTCGCCGCCAGGTCCGTCGTCAGGTTCGTCACCTGCGATTCCGCGATGCTCGGGATGTCCGCCGCCACCAGGCTCCGGAACGCCGGGGCGGCCGCCGCCCCGCTGACCGGCCCCGCCCACACCTGGTTCGCGGCCTGACTCACCAGCGCCGCCGTCAACGTCCCCGACGCCGTCACCGGCGAGCTCGAGACGCTGAAGATCCCCGGCAGCGACAGCGCAACGCTCGTCACCGACCCGCCCGAGAGCCCCGCGATGTCGGCCGCCACGATCTGCCGGAACGCCGGCTTGGGCTCGACCCCGACACCGGCCCCGCCCAAAACAGGTTCGCCGCCTGCTTCGTCCAGATGAACTCCGCCGTTTTCTCATCGTTATTGACGATCGCCGCGCCCCCCGCCCGCCCCGGTGAGCGGCGACGGGACAAGGACGTCGGTCGTCTGACCGTCCTGGGTAACGTAGTTGATGATGGAACTCATGGGAGTTGTGAAGGCTGAAGGAGGTGGGGAAGAAAGGATGAAAGGAAATGCTGAAGGCGGAATGCTGGGTGCTGAATGAAGACGGCCCTCGGAGCGCTCCGTCATTCAGCATTCAGCATTTGAGCATTCAGCCTTTCTTCGGGCTGTCACAGCACGACCCGCGCTTGGGCGAGTCGGCCGAGGTCTCGGGCTCGTAGTCGTCGGGGATCGCCTGGAGCGGCAGCCGGCCGAAGCGGTGCTTCGGGCAGGACGTCCGCCCCTCGATCGTGAGGCCGTCAACCGAGCAGGCGCACGTCCCCCGGCAGACCGCGAGCGGGCAGATGAGACAGAGGGGGTGCATGGGGGAAAGGACGAAGGATGAAGGTGAAGGAGGAAGGAAATGCTGAATGCTGAAATGCTGAATGATGAATGAAGACCTCGCTCCGAATGCTCCCCCATTCAGCATTCAGCATTCCGACTTCCGCATTCTCTTCATCCTTTGACTTCAGCTCCAGAACGGCTGAATCACAGCGTTCCCCCCGCTCGCCGAGGCCCCGATCGTATACGTGTCGCCGCACGGCCCGACCAGGTTGTTGTAGCTCGCCGGGCCGGCCTGGTCGAACGGGCCGCCGCCGGTGTTGGTGTCGGACTGGAAGACCACGTCGCCCGAGCCGAGCGTCGTGTTGTACTCGTAGTCAAAGCCGATGAAGACGGCCAGCTTCAGGAACGCCGTCTGGAAGTTGGCGATCGTGTTACCCGAGCCGCGCATCAGGAACGTTACGCGCTTCGACGTGTGCAGCACGTGCGACGGCGCGTTGCCCGCGTTGTCGTAATCGTGGAAGACCGTCGTCCCCTGCCCCACCGTCTGCACGCGCCCACATGCAGTCGCCGTCCTGGTACCCGCCGCTCCCGCCGGCCCAAAACAGGAAGAACGGGTCCGGGTAGACGATGCGATGCAGGTCCCACGTCCCGTTGACGCCGTTCCCATCCCACTCGAACGGCGTCCAGTCGCTCGCGTTCCCCGGCAACAGCGGCTGGTACGCCGGGCAAGGCGTCACCCCCGAGACCTGCACCCGGAAGAACGTCGGCGCCAGCACCGACCCCGTGGACGGGAAACTGCACGTCGGGCAGCAAACGCACTCCGACCCGAACTCGAACGCGACGAGCTGGTCCGACGTCAGCGACACCAGCCCATCCGCCGTCAGCGGGTTCGAGGCGTCATAAACCGCCTTCCCCGTCGCATCCAGGATCAGCTTCGGCGGCCCATTGCCGGAAGGGTCGAGTTTCCAGAGGATCTGGGACATGAGCCACGGATGAAGGATGAAGGCGAAGGATGAAGGTCAAATGCTGAAGTCGGAACGCGGGAGAGAATGCTGAATGCTCAAATGCCGAAAGGGGGAGCGCTCCGAGCGCCGACTTCATTCAGCACCCAGCATTCAGCATTCAGCATTTCCTTCCGCCTTCTCCTTCATCCTTCATCCTTGATTTCACGGACACCCGTTCACATTCAGCGTCTCACTCACCTGATGCAGCACGAATGTCCCCGAGGCATTGAAATACCCCGTCCCCTTCGTCGCCGGCGTCATCGACCCCATCCCGCGCGGCCACTCGGGCGAAAGGTTCGTCCCCAGCGTCACGCCCGCCAGGGTCGTGGCGGTGTACGTGTAGCCGGCGACGAGCGTGGCCGTGCCGTCGATGCCTCCGGTCTGGGTCAGGTTCACAGGGAACAGCGCGGGGGGCGACCAGCTGAACGTGTAGGCGGTGTTGTCGGAATCGGGCAGGGCGTCGGCGTAGAGCCGCACGATGGCGCCGATCGCCGGGGCGCCGCCTGCGCCGCCCACCGGCGCGGCATCCGCCGTCGCGACGGTGTTGAGCGCGTAGCCGACCGTCGTCGTGCCGGAGCGGGCGTCGGGGGCAGCCTCCCAGCCGGTCGCCGTTCGCCGCTGCTCCGACCAGGCGTACTTCCACGTTGGCCCGGCCGCCAGCGATAGCGTGGCGCTGTCGGTCAATTGTGCCCAGAAGCCGCCGGGCGCCGGCGGGGCGACGCCCACCGTTCGCACGCGCCCGTCGTCTTCGACCCACAGCGGCGGGGCGTACTCGACTCGATCGAGCCGCTCCAACACGTCGGCGAGCTGATTCCACACCTCCGACGAGAGCGACACCGGGCTGTTGGCGCGGGGCAATCGGGTCATGGGTAGAGCTGATTGAGGTCGGCCGTCGGGTAGAGCTTCGTTCCGTCCATCCGCGTGAACGGCGCCCATCCGACCCCCGGGCGCCAACGGACGTTCCAGCCCAGCTTGTTGCGGGCGAAGTTGAACGTCACCGCCCAGCGCTGCTCCCCGGCCGATGTGATCGTCCGCCGGCTGCGCGCTCCGCGGAAGAGGATTGTCTCCGGCGCCGCGCCTTCAAACGTGATGCTGTTGCAGGTGTCGGTCAGCGACTCCATCGTCGCCAGCAGCGCCGAAAAGTCGTCCACGCCGAACCGCGTCCGTGAGTAGTGGATGGTCGTCACCCGGAGCGACGGCACGGCCGCCGGCGGGAGTTCGGTCCCGTCCGACCACTTGAACGACGCCCGTGTCGGCGGCACCAGGTAGTCGGCGGCCGCAAAGTCGATCTCCTGCTCGCCAAGCTGGTTCGGGTCCCCCACCGCCCACTGCGGCACGCCGTAGGTGACGGAGAGCACGGCCCGCTCATAGGCGACCAGCCCGGCCGCCCCGACCGTCAGGACGCCTTCCCCTTTAAGCCGAACCGATCGGCACGACCAATTCGGCTGGTCCGGGTACGCATGCGCTGGGTGATATGTGGCGGCGGCCCCCGTTCGGCTCGACCCGCCCATGAGCCACTGCGTAATCCCCAGCCGATCCTGCCACGCGCACCGGAGCGTCCGCACCGCATGATTCTCAGCCGGCGTCGCCGCGTTGAAGGTCTCTTCAGTCCCTTCGTCCCAGCAGGCGTACGGCCCGATCGAAATCTGTGTCGAAGCATCGAGCGGCATAAATGGGCTCCCACATAGATCCAAAGCCCAACCGGTCCGAACCGCGCCCCGCGAGCCGCGCCCAGCGAGCCGCGCCCGTCAGGAAGCGGTCCTCCGGCCCCTCTGGTTCGCGCCGCGTCGCCGGCGGGCAACTCCGCGCCGCGCAGCTTGGCCGCCGGGCGGGTTGCCAACGAACCGCGCCCGTCAGGAAGCGGGGCCCGCCGCGGGCGGGCGTCAAGCGCCCATGCGACAGGTCGGTCTCCAACTACGGCGGCTGGTCGTTTGCCCACGGGCGCGGCGCGTTCGGGACGATCGGCTCAACCGAATGGTCTTCGACGGTGGCCCCGTCTCATTCAGCAGAGAGGATCGCGATCGCGGTCGCGCCGCTGATCTTGGCGGCCGCCTCAAGAAGCCGCTGGCCCGCCAGCGCCAACTGCTCGGCGGCCGCCTCATATCCTGGGGATCCCAGCGCCTGCGATGCCAGCGACGGAGAACCGCCCAGGCCAGCATCGCCCCCGACCGTCCGGCCGAACGAGCGCAGCCAGTCAGGGTCATCGCTCGGCCCGGCCGCCCCGTCGGTGCGTGAACCGAAGGAGGGGCTCGGGCCGCATCCGCTCCCGCCCGGCGTCGGCGTATCGCTCGACGAGGCACCCGGCGCGGCCCCGAAAGCAGCGCCGGCGGATCGCGACACGGCCTGGAGCAATTGCATCCAATCCGCACGAGGGTTCGCGGCCGCATCCGCTTCGGCTGGCCGACCGGCGTTGGGATCGCCGACCCTTGGCGCTTCAGACTCGACAGCGGCCGGTTCGAGCTTCGGGATGTCAGCACGCCCGCTTTCATTCCAATCCGCCGCGGGCGTCGGGTTCCGCTGCTCGCGGCCACGTACGCGATGCGTGGCGCGGGGAGAGCCCATCGGAGACCCCATCGATAATCGCGCCGGGGCGACGACCGACCGGCCGAACACGGCGGCCGCCAAATCGCTCCGCAGACGAGCGAGGTCCGGTCGAATCAGTTCCGCGTCCATCTCCATGGCTCATCCTCCCTTTCGCTCCAGGTATCGGGCCAGCGCCGTTCGAACGATCAAAGGGTCAGCCTTTGACGGCCCACCCGCCTCGGACAGGGCCTCCCCCAGGTCGGCATCGCCGAGCCGAACCAGGTCCTGCGGCGTGATTCGATTGCGGAGGCAAGCGGCATCAAACAACGCCTCGCGCAGGGCCTGGGGTGTGACCATCTTTTGTGGCCTTACGCCGCCGCTCGCTGAGTCCAGTAGGCTTTCCACTGCCCGCTTTCACGCATGGCGATCAGATTCATCATCTGCGCAGCATGGTCGCGGTCCCATTTCATTCCCGGCCGTTTCAGCCGCAAGGTCAGGGTCTTACAGGTCGCTTCGGTGGGCCTGAGCCGATATCCCAGCCTTTGGCCAAGGCAGTGGGGTAATCGAGCATCTCACGTCGCTTCCAGACGTACTTGCGCAGGTTAGAGATGGCTTTTTTCTTGTGCGGAGCACGCACCTGTTTGTCCAAGGCATCAATGGTGGCCAACAGAGCCTTGGCTCCGCCCTGCTTGACGTCTTTCAACGCCGCACTGGCCCAGGCCCGCGCTTTCTCGCCCTGGCCCAGGCAACATCGAGCCGCCTCATGCACATGCTGGGCCAGGTGGTAAAAGTCCAGCAGCACCGCCGTGAGGCACACCAGCCAGGTGACCACCTGACGCCAGATCCACTTGGCCCCGTCAGTCAGCGACAAGGCGCAGTCGGCTGCTTCCAGGTTGATCAGCGATGCATGCCGGCCCAGCAGCTTGCCGAAAGCCTTGCCGTCATTTTCGCTGACGAACACATGGCGACGTTGCTTGGGCTGGTCGTAGAAGACCCCGATCTTCATCTCCTTGTAACGCTCATCGCTGCCGACACGCCGCTGGGGTAGGGGCTTGGCATTGCCCAACCCGGCTTTTTCCCGCTGTTTTCGACGCTCCACGTGCCTTTTCCGGCGTTTGTCCTTTTCGTCCTGGGTCACCGTCGGCGCCATCACCCCGTCGATGCCGGTGTAGACCCGGCTCGTGCCGTCGTCCAGCTTCGCCTGCGGCGTCGTCCATGCCGGAGCCAACTTGCCGCTGTCGCGGACCTTTCGAACATCCTGGCCGGTGCCCTCGACAATGGCCCGCAGCCGCTCTTTGCTTGTGCCGATGCCCCCCACACGCCTCAGGTCCTCGCTGGCTTGGGCAAAGTCCTGCCCGATGCCCATCAGACAACACAATTCCATCGCACCCGGCGAAACGGTCAACTTGGCGACGCCCGACAACTCATCGGCCGGACAAACGCCCCCACACGCCTTGGACCAGAAGTATTTGCGACAAAGACGCACTTCACCGTCGGCGGTCAGCACGCTGATCAGACGCTTTCCTTTGCTTTTGAGCTTTCGCTGATCCAGAGGGGGAAAAAGCCGCCTGAGGGGCGGCATCCATGCGGGCCTGCAATATCTGCTGATACGATTCGCTCATGAGCTTCTGGAAAATCTCGCGGACCTGCCACTCGCTGGCGGCGATCCAACTCCCATCGGGCGCGTGCTCCACCGCGTCCAATGCCTTCTCCAGAGATTGTTCGATCTGTTCATTGAGCGCACGCTTGACTGCGTCGCGGTCCATGAGGCCTCCTTGCCATCAAAGGGCGGAGCCACGCGTATATTAACCCAAGGCCACAAAGATTGGCCACACCCCAGGGCCTGTGCCCGTTCCGCACGGCATTCCACCGCAGGGTCGTCGGAGGGTAGGCCCAGCTCGGCCGCCAACTGGGGGAGCGTCAGGTCGGCGATCTGCCCCGGCGTCAGGCGGCGCTCGCGGAGTCGGTCGTAGATGGCGCGCCAGCGGACGGGGCGGCCGCCGCCTCGCCCGCACGAGCTTTTTTTTCGGCGAAGCTCCACCCCGCCATCTCGCAGGTCGCGTAGTAGACCGCTATCTCGTTATCCGCCGTGATCAGACGGGCGGCCTGGGCGCGGGTCACACCGGGGTGCCGCGCTCGGAGCGAGAGCCAGAGTCGAAGACTGGTGAAAGAAGGCGAGAGCAGTACCCGATCGAACCCCGGCGCGCGATACTTAAACGCGCCGTCGCGGATGTCGCGCGTCGCCGCCTCGGCGACGAGGCGCTGCGCCGGCTGCGGGAGCGCGATGGCCCCGGCGACGCACGTGGCGATGTGCCGGCGCTCCATCTCTTCCTCCGCCTCGGCGATCGTCACCAGCCGCCAAGGCGAGAGCGTATGCCCCGGCAGCAGGTCAGCCCGTCCGGCCGCGGTCAGCTCACCCAGTTCAGACATCGCCCGCCTCCTCTATGAAACCGACTGCCCCGGAGCGGCGAACGCGCCGTCAGCCAGGCAGGAAAGGGTCGTGGTGATCTTTCCCTCAACCGCCACGCTCTGCGGCGTCGAATCCACCACCGCGCTGGGGAATCGCCAGCAAAGCGACCCGCCCGGGCCATCCAGGTTCAGCGTGACGTCCGTCACCACATCGCCGGCGTGGATTGTCAGTGGCGCGCTGAAGAGGTTGTTCGAATCGTCCCAGTCAACGGTGATCGTGAAGCGGCCGCCATCGACATAGGTCGCCGCGCGGCGCGGGTGGCGGCCGCTGAGCGAGTTTCGGAATTCGACGATGTCCGCTTTCGGCGAGACCTGCCACGCCGTGACCGGCAGTTCGGTCCCATTGATTCGGGCTGTCCCACCGACGCCCGAGCGAGGGGTGTAGCTCATGGTTGCACTCCGATAATTTGGGCCGCAAGCGCCGATCAGGTTGAGCGGCCGAGGATCGTGATCTTGAACGGAACCGACGCTCCGGCCGCCGCGGTGATCTGCAACGTCCGGGCGCTTCCCGCCACGACGGCAATCCCGGGGTTGGGTGCGACGATGCAATAGCGCCGCCATTCGGCTGCACCGGCCCCGACTCCGACGCCAGCAGGGGGTTCGTCCCGCCGCCGACAGTCAGCGTCTGGCCGGCGGTCGTCGAGTCGTTGGTGACCAGGAGCGCCACCACGTGCCCGAAGAGCACCGTGTTCCCGAGCGGGTCGGCCACGGACGCGCCCAGGTCGATCACAACCGGCGTTCCGCTCGAGACCGTACCGGCGGTGGAATAGGCCAGATCGACCTGGCCGGGCGCATTGCCGGCGGCGATCACCGGGCCGGCCAGATGTGCGACGGCCGCACTGGCCGGCGCGGGCGCTGCCCGAGGCGACATTCGCCTGGATGGAAAGCCCGACGCGCGGTGAGCTCAAGGTGGAGGGCATGAGTAAGTCTCCTTGTAAGGTGAGCGGGCGGCAGGCTTCAGGACGGCAGAGCCCCAGCGGCGATGTCCGCTTTGGAAAGCGACATCTCGACGTTGATCGTCAGCACGGCGGCCCAGCGCCGCGCGTCCCCGGATAGCCGCCGCGCCGCCGGGTCGTCGCGGCCGTCTTCAATCGTCCACCGACGCACGTAAGGCAGCCCCAGATCGTGCCCGGCCGCCAGGAGCGCGCGGAACGCCTGCCACTTCACGGCGTTCAGCTTCACGACCTGCAGGTCGTCGATCGCGATCACAACCGGGTATGCCTGTGCCACATCGCACGCCAGCGCGTTGGTCGTGTACGGCGCGAGTCGAAACGCCCCCTGCAAGAGCGTCAGCTCCGGCAGGTCGGCCGGCGCCGACGTCTCGCGCGTCGGGTTGCGGACGCCGGGGACGTCGAAGCGGAGCCGGTTCCGCACTTTGACCAGGGCCGCGAAGTCAGCGAACGACTCCAGGCCCGCCCAAAGCGCCGCGTAGACCGCTGAAAAGGGATCGGTTGTCATGGGCGAATCGCAGAGCGAAGTGGGCGTCCGTTCGCGAGCGGGGTTACGGCCGGCGGATCAGACGTTCATCACCACCACCGCGGACGGGTAGTAGATCGCCGGGCCGCCGTTGTGGCCGCGGTGGACCTCGATGTTCGCGGGCGTCCGCTTCTCGCCGTTCATCCCATTCGCCCGGTCGATCACATACCGGTAGGAGCCGGGCAGAAAGCCGTTGCTCGCGTTGCGCGTAAGCTGATACTCGCCCACCCGCGCATTCCCCGGCCGGCGGCCGACGACCACAACCGTGTTGTCTGGAATGAACTTCCTGAAAGCCCCCGCGCCGCCCGGGCCGGCGGCGGGCTGGAAGCCGTTGTCATAGACCTGCATCCGCGGGAGGTTCTGGGCGAGCAGGTACTGGTTGATCTCCGGCACGGAGTTGAACGTTGCGCCGAACTGTTCGCGGCGGCCGCCCAGATCCGCCGCGTTGGCGTTGTTCAACAGGTTGTTCGACGTGACGGAGTTCATGAACGCCGTCGCCCCGGCCCCCAAGTCCACGGAGTGGCCAATGCCCATCTGCTGCACGGCCTGGAAGTTCTTGATGGGCGTCGCCGTCGCGACGGTCGCCCAGGGGATGGGGGCCGCGATCGTCTGGATCGGGTAGCTGTCGGCATACCCCTGTTGCGTGCCGTCGGGGCGATCCAACTGGATGGCGAGCGTGCCGGTTGTGAGGAGCGTCCAGACGCTCGACTCCATCCGGTCCAGCTCGCGGACGATGAGGTGGTTGTCGGCCTCGACGACGAGGTCTTCGATGTCGATCGGCGTGTTCACCAGCGGCGCGGCGCCGGCGCGGGTGGTGAGCTCGGCCTCGGTGATGTCAACGTATTCGCCGAAGACGCCGGGCTCATACGCATACGTCTTGAGGCCCACGCGCTGCACGTGCGACGGTGCGCCGTCGAGCCCGCGAAGCTGCTGCAGGCCGAAGTAGTTGTCCTGCTGCGCCCAGCGGACCTGGGCCGCGTTAACGGCGTGCGCGGGGAACAGGTCCAGCCCGATGCGCCCGTCGCGGGCGCGGCCGAGCAGGTCCGGGAGGATCGCCTGGATCTCGAAGTTTTGCGGATAGATGAACGGCATGCGGTTCCTTTCAGTTCAATGCCAGCGAGATGGGCTTCTGAAATGCCCGAGCCTCCACCATCGGCGTGTGGGGAACGAGCGCGGGCGCGTCGCGGTGTCGCGGCCGGTCTGTGGGATGTCCGGCCTAGGGGATGTCCCACAACCCGTTATGAAGCACCCGTGCGCCAGGCGCGCCGGGGAGGATGTCGGCGATCGAGCGGCCGGCCGCCGGCGTCGTGACTGCCCGCGTGAACGTGCCCGAGGCGCTGACGATCGACTTGCCGAGGTTGAGGCCATTGCCCGCGATGGCGGCCGTCAGCGTGAAGGTCGCGGCGCCGCCGGAGGCCGCGTAGGCGCTGGCGATCGCGTCGGCCGCCCAGGCCGCGCGGAGCCCGGCCGCCACCGATGCCGCCGAAGGCGTCGCGCCGGCCGTGTAGGTGATCGAGCGGCTGCTGCCGTCGGGGTAGAGGATCGATACGGTGAACACGTCCCCGGCGGCGATCGTCCCGCCGGGCGTGAAGGTGTCCACCTCCGCCGTCGGGGCGGCGTTGGTCTGCACGTCCTGGGGATTGAAGGTGCCCTTGACCCAGAGCGCCCCGGTCGAGACGGGCGCCGAGCGAAAGCCGGGCGACGCGGAGCCGCCGCTGCTGATCGCGTAAACCTTTCCGCTGGCATCCGTCTGGACGCTGTAGACCGAGAAGCCAACGAAGTTCTGCGTCCCGTCCCCCGCGCGGGGGAGAGGGGGTAAGCCAACCCGTCGGCGGTCTTGATCGCCAGCGCGGTGCCGCGCGCCACCGTCAGGTTGATGCCGAACTTCACGGCATCCAGCCGCGCATCCCCAGGGAACTGCGCCGGCGATAGCGGGTCATTCGTGAATGTCTTGAGCAGCGTGCTCATTGGGTTGTCCTCGTAAGGGAGAACGACGGCCCGATCGCGCGTTCAAAGGCGCTGGGCCAAGTCGAGTTAAGAGAGAAAGCCCCAGGTCTTTCGCGGCCCCCGGAAGAAAAGCCACCCGCAAGTGGCGACCGTAAGGGAGCGGTCAGCGCGCCGAGGCGCGCGGCAAGAAGCCCGCGACGACGCCCCACCCACCGGGAGCGGGTAGGTTGTCTTCATTGTCATTCGAGAGAAAGCCACCAACGGGCCGCGACCGTAAGGGAGCGGTCGGCGCCCCAAGGCGCACCGTACGCGACCCAAGACGACGCCCCGCCCACCGGCAACGGATGCGCTCTCTTCAATTTCAATTGGGCGAAGACAGCCAGCGACCGTCGTGGAGTGCTCGGCGCCCGGCGAAAGCCCGCTTTCAACCCTCGGGCATCGCGACGAATTGCGCCAACCGCTCCCTCACGGTCGCGGCTCGTTAGGGGTGTTTCCCCTCGGCTTACGCCTTAACCGCCGAAGAGATGCCCGCCAACGCGAGCAGGGCGGCCCGGCGCTCGGGCGTAACGTCGGCGGCCGACGGCGCGCCGCCGGCGGGGGAGGCCTGGGCGATCAGGTCGCGCCGCGGCGCGACCTGCCCGAGCGGCGCGCGTGGGCGCCGGCGAGCCGGGCGAGCGCGTCGTAGAGGCGGAACGCCAGCGGCCGCCGATCGCCCGGCCGCACACCGACGGCCGAAAGGGCGATCACGTTCGGCCGCCCGTCCGCCTCGGCGAGCAGCTCATCGAACGGCTTCATGCACGCCTCGGGGACGCCGGCGGCGATGGCCTGCTCGCGTTTGGCGGCGATGTTCTCCGCGAACATGGCGAGCGTCACCTCATCCGGCCGCCGCGCCGCATCGGCCGACAGCGAGACGCCGCGCTCCTCCAGCGCCTGGATCCGCCGGCTCAGGGCGACATTGTCGCCCGCCAGCCGATCGCGCTCCGCCGCCAGCTCGTCACAGCGGGCGGCGAGTGATCGCATCTCCTCCACGCCCTGATCGAACGTCTCGGCCGAGAGTTGAATCAACGTCGCATCGTCGGCGGCCGCGTCGGTCTTCAACCGCTCGACAAGCCGCTCGCGCGCGGACGGGTATCCTTGTGGCATGGGAGCTCCTGTTGATAAAGACAAGAAGAGGCCGAGCCGCGCAGACCACGCGGCCGGGAACAAGCGCGTGAAGTAGGGCACGCACTGCGTGCCGCCGAAGGTTGTGTTCGGCCGCGGCCGCGGCGGCCGCCCGAGCAGAAAAGGTCAACGCCGCGGGAAGGTGCCCTTAAGTAGAGCCTGATCTTCCCATGGCCGCCCCTCGTCTCGATTTAGGCGCATTTTCGCCAGTCGAAAATCGCGCCGGAGGCGTTCAGCACTTCTCGAATTTCAGGGATGGTCGATTCGTCAACTTCCCAAAGGAACACGCCATCAGACATCGGGGTCTGCACTCCTCGCCCGGAGCTTTGGTCGATCCATTGTCGGAATGTCTGGGTGCCCGTTCGACGGGAGAGCTGAGCTTCGGTCAGGAAGTTCCAGGGATATACATCCCGCAAGAGACCGTCCCGATAGTCCTGCTTCACCATACCCATATCTCCCCAGCGCGAGACGGTCCTGGCTTCTTCGTAGGCCGCTCCCGTCTTTACCGGGTCGAGCCCCTGGTTGACGCCGATCGAGCAGAATGCCGGCCCCAACCGAACGTCCCGCCTGAACGCGATCCCGTAGAAGGCCGAAGAATACGAATGGCTTTCGTCGCGATCGGGAACCACTCCCGGCCGACCGCGTTTCTGGTCGGCATGACAAGGATGGCGTACCCACCGTCGTCCCCGGCATACGAAAAAGTCGCCGAGGCCAACTCCTCCCAACCACGCATTGGGGAATCAAAATCCGTTGAGCCCAAGCCGAACGACCTGACGCTGGTGAACCCCACCTTTCGGAACTTCCCCCTCATGCGATAATAGTCGCCGGTCTTACCGCTACACCCGTCTCCGGAGAGTCCACGTCGCCTGGGAGGGTATCCCAATGAGTTCAACCATTGCTCCGCGATCTGATAGAATTAACCGGCTACACTTAGATTCGAGTCGATCCCATAGAAGGCCAATGCGAACCGATCATCATTTCCGGATGGCTCTATCTTGTTCATCTGGTAGACCCGCTATCAGAATCATCGACCCAAGGGCTCGGGCGGAATCACGTCGATACTTCCTCGACGATGCGCAGGGAGCGTGCTTAAGCCATTGGTCATGGAAAGTTCGTAATCTGGGTCAGCCACCGTCGCGAAGTTTGGCGACAAGGGCGTCGTAGCTCACGGCCAATTCCAGCCAATACGACTCGCGCCCCACGTCGCCGAAGTAGACGACTGCGCGGCGGGTCGGTGCGGTAGTCGAGCGCGATCGGGCTGTCCGGCTCGGCCTCCCCTATGATTACCGCCCGTCCGGGATCGATGTCGCCAGGCGGGTACGCAGTGTTGGGTGTTCCCAGGTAGTACGCAACATACTCCGATCCCCACAGACGGTTCGCATCAATGATGGCTTCGAGACTAAAAAGCTTCGGCTGGACCCCTTCAACACGCGTGAGGAGCGGCTTGAGCGCCGCAAGTCGGTCCGGGCCGCGCGTCGGTTGCCCGCCCCACAGTTCGCTCCGCAGCGTTGCTGGTAGCTTATGCCCGTACACTTTCATGGCGTGTAGGCCTTCCTTCCAGTGGACTGACTGATCGCGTCGAGCACCCGTTGCCGCATGTTCTCTGGCACCGTCCGGTCGGACAAGTTCGGGTTCTGAGCGTTTATCGTCCGCGAGTTCCAGCCCATCTTAAGGTTTCCCGCCTCGTCCAAGGTCATGCTGAAGCCCAACCGGTTGTTTGAGGTGCTGCCGAGAAGCTCGTGGAGAACCTGATCTACCGGACCGTGTCCACCGTATTGATCGACGACGTTGAGGGGGGTGGCACCGTTAAGCAGGCGCGTCTTCCCGCTTGGGTAGGCGAGCCACTTGCCCGACTCCACGTCGAAGACCCCCGAGAACCCCGCCCCCGGCCCGAACTCCTCAAGCGTGTTGATATTGCGCCCGAGCGGATTTCGGCCTAAGCCTGATAGCGCATTCCCGAGTTCGCTCTCGCCGACGCGGTCCACAACGCCCGCACTTCGCGGCGCGGACACCTCAACTAACTCCGCAGTGTCGAACTGGAACGATTTCCGCCCGCCGGCGTCGCCCTCGCCCGGCATAACATGTGCGTTGGCGAAGCCGGCCAGCGCGCCTAGGACGTCGTTGATGTTCAACGCACCGGTCTGACCGGTCGGAATTCCGAACATGTCGTTCAGGCGTGCCGCCAGAGACGGGGGGGGTGGGCTCGCAAATCCTCCTGGCGTATCCACTCCTCCCATTTTTCGATCAGCTTCGGGTCCGATGTCAGACTCGTGTAGTCTTTGTTGTGGTCCCGCCATAGGGCTTCTCGAAGGCCGGGAAAGAGCTGCTCCTGCGTGCTCTGACGGCCGGCGACGGCCGGCTTGATTTCGCCGTTCCGTCGAGCCCATTCCCGCCAGTCGTAGGCTGGCGAGACATCCTTCAAACGCTTGTTCGGTAATGGGTCGGCTTGTCGCCGCCTCTCCTCCTCCACATCCGTCGGCGTGACCGGCCCGTGAGCTTGCGCCGCGACCTGCCGGTAAAGCTCGAACTCGACCGCTTCATCACGAAGCGGTGCTTGTTACCCCATGTCATTGCGCGGGAGCGCGTAGGGATTACGGCTGATGCAGCGTCTGGTCCGCCGGCATCTCCCGAGTCACCGACGTTTGCCCACCTCCCATGGAAATCGCGCGGTTGATTGGGGTCGTAGCCGAGCGCGAGCTTGAACCGTCCCGATACGCCGGCGGCGAGCGCGATCGCGGAAGCGGCATTGGGGGCGAACGACAAAGACAATGCCCGGACCTGTTGAGCCGGTGCCAAGTTGGGCAGCACCGGGTCCGGGACGATCGCCAGGTGCTGGAGCGCCTCGCCGTAGCGGCGGCCCTGGGCGTCGAGTTGGCCATCGACGATGCAGATGCTCACGTCGTTGGCGGCCATTGCGTCCAAGGCGCGGCTGCCGATCAGTTCGACCGTGGCGAACCAGCGATCGCCAATGAGCTGCGTATCGACGACGCGTCCGAAGTTTTCGCCGGCGTCCAGGTGGCGGGGGTCGGCGGGATCGATGTCGAACCGGTGGCGATTGGGGACATATGGATGGACGCCGGCGGCGATCAGGCGCACCGTCCAACCCGATCCTACTCATACGATCCGGACCCGCGTACGGCCCCGTGCGTCGGAATAGGACTCAACGCGCGACTCGGCGGTCAACTCGCCGACTCGCTCCGTCTCGTACCAAAGATCCGCGTTCATAATCATGGCCTCTCTGGCATCGAGCAGCATCACCTCCTCGCCCGCCCACGTCCCGCCGAGGCAGGGGTGTGGAAAGGGGACCACGAGTTTGTCTGGCGGAATCTGTCCAAGACGTTTCAAAGTCGGTTCGAAGGCGGGGTCGGCCGCCTTATCCGCGTCCTCCATGACCACATTCTGAAAGAACGTTTCAAAGTTTGGAAGTGTCCAAGAAGGCGGCGTGCACTGATTGATGTACAGGACGCGCTCACTCAGAACCCCGTTCGAGTGGACCTCGTACGCGAACTGTGCTCCGTGTGCCGTTTCGGCAAAAAACCAATATCCCACGCAATGGTCGGGCCAGGCGAACCGCCAGCACTCAACTTCGTTCCATGCGACCTGATCGCGCACTTGGTCGCTTACGCCAAAGACACGGATGTAGCCGAACCCCGAGGTTATCCCATCCGTCATGCGGAGCAGACGCTCATGCGCAGCAGGCAAGCGGACCGGGAGCCGCCGCAACGCTGTTTCGGTCGCCCCATCGAAGCAGGTGATCCCCGGCGCGTTGCGAATCGAGTATTTACTGTGTGTCATGGAAAGCTCCCATCAACAGTAAACCCGTCAATTCTTTGGCCGATCCGACTCTTCAGATAGCCGGCGAGCACGCTGTTCGAGTTGCCGCGCATCGCCATCCACCCGGCCGGAGGAATGGCTTTCCTACTTCAGCGCGGTATCCGGAACATGCCCCACCTTAATTGCTGGGAACGGACCGTACGGCGTTCCTCGTTTCATAGCGGCGACTCGTTCGTCCGCCGCAGCTTTGTCCGCAGCCGTTCGGAGGGACCCCACCGTACTTTGTACTACTGCGCCGCCTTGAGCTGCAAGCCAGGGATTCGTTCGCCTGACGTATTCCTTTATAGCCGCAACCTCATCCGGTGTACGACCCATCGTTGCAATGTCAACGATGTTCTGTGACGGTCGCGTGGATGGCTGCGAGGCCGCGGGCGGATTGTTGATCGCGCCTCCGCCAGCCGCCGCGGCCGGGCTGTTGCCGGAGTCCCCGGCGGTTTGAATGCCACCGGACGGCAGGCTGGACGAACGCTTCTCTTCCGCCGCCGCCTGCCGCGCCGCCTCGGTCCGCTGGGCCTCGATCGTCAGGGCCTTCTCCGCCGCGTACCACTTCATCCATTCAGGAGAGGCCATCTGCGCCGACGTGCCGCTGCGCGGAACGGAGACGGTCGAGAAATGAGCCATCAACGCGTCAGTTTGAGCCTGCGTCAGCAAGCCGCGATAGAAGTCCCTGGCAAGCATCTCGTCGGCGGCGGCCGCCGCGAGCCGCCTGTTCGTTTCCTCCACACCCGTGATCGGAGCCATCGCTACGCCGATCGCCGCAACTCGTGCCGCGTTCCGGGTCTCGACGTAGTTCTATGGCGTTGGCTCGGAGGATGTTTCGGCGGGTGCCGGATCATCGGGCTGTGAGTTCCCTGATGTTAACGGGGGGGTTGCCGTGGCGGCGGGCACGACTTGGTTGGCCCACCACCCCCAAGCGGTTGACGGCGGCTATCCGCCTCTGCGAAGGCGGTCCAACGCCCGTGGTAATCTCGCGGCTGGTTCGGGTTGTAGGCGAGCGCCAGCGCGACCCGCCACATCGCACCGGCGGCTAGTGCGATCGGCGAGACGGAACGCAGGGAACGAATCTTGGATTCTGTTGACATCGCCGGCTGAGCCGGCGCCATATTCGGCAGCACCGGGTCCGGGACGATCGCCAGGTGCTGGAGCGCCTCGCCGTAGCGGCGGCCCTGGGCGTCGAGTTGGCCATCGACGATGCAGATGCTCACGTCGTTGGCGGCCATCGCGTCCAAGGCGCGGCTGCCGATCAGTTCGACCGTGGCGAACCAGCGATCGCCAATGAGCTGCGTATCGACGACGCGGCCGAAGTTCTCGCCGGCGTCCAGGTGGCGGGGGTCGGCGGGATCGATGTCGAACCGGTGGCGATTGGGGACATATGGATGGACGCCGGCGGCGATCAAGGCGCGGGTCTCGCGGTCCCATGTGGCGAGCCTCGAACGCGGGATGTCGATCGGGCGGCCGGTGCCCCGATGCGCCCAGCGGCCGGCGGTGGCGATCTGCTTGCGCACCCGGACGACCGGCCGCCCCAGCCGCCGGCTCATCCACTGGGGGGCGGCCGTCGCGGCGGCGAAGATGGCGCTGGGGCGTGAGCCGGCCGAAGAGGCCAGGATTAGCGGCTTGTGTCTTTGTGCTCCGCGCAGGTTCGGCATCGGATGCTCTGGCATGGATCGACCTCCTGTGCGGGCAAGCAGGCGTGACGCCTTCAGGCGGCACTGAGGCAGGTCGGGCACAATGCCCAGCGGCGGGCGCCGCGACTCCAGGTGTCGGTCGTGGGCTGGCCGCAACGCGGGCAGGCATGCAGCCGGGTTGCGAAATGGAAGCGGGACGACGACGCCGATCGACTGCGTTCGGGAAGTGCCAGTCGCTTCCCCCAGACGTTGAGCCGCCCTTTAGCCCCCGGCTCGGTCGTGAGCAATTGATACCCAGCCGCCCGCCAGAAGGCGTTCGCGTCGAGGCCTTCGAGGCACCGCAGGGAGATCCCCCGCACGCCGGCCCCGCCGGCGCGACGCTCGAAGTCTTCGACGAGGGCCGACCCGAGATGACGGCGGTGGGCGTCGTACTGAATGGCCGCCTGGAAAAGCCGCGCCTCTTCGCCCGCGAAACTACCGTGGTGGATGAAGCCGGCCGGCTCGCCGTTCTCCCGGGCCATCCAGACGCGGCCGAGGTTGATCTTCATCTCCAGCGCCCGGCGTGGCAGGAAGCCGACCTCGTGGCTGAAGCGTTTCTGAAGCCCGACGACGTAGGAGAGGTCGGCGAGGCCGGCGCGCGCGACCGGGTGAGGGGCGAGTGAAGGCATGATGGGTTGAGGGAGAGCCGAAGTGTGTATGGGGCCCAACGAGCCACGATCGTGAGGGAGCGGATGGGGCGTCGTTGGTTAAGGGCCCGTGTCATCCGCGGGAGCGGCCCCCGTCCGCTCCCTTACGGTCGCGGCTCGTTAAGGCGGGGAGCGACGGGGCATCTCTTGCGGGGTCAGAGGCGTGGCGCGTCGGGCGACGCCGTTGCGTTCCATGATCGTGTCGAGATCGAAATGGCGGCCGAGGTAGTCCGACAGCCCGCCGGTCCCGGCCATGACGGCCTGGATCAGGGCCTTATCGAACGCTTCCTGCGCATCGACCAGCGGCTCGGGCTCCCACCAGACGGCGCCGCGGGCCGACGCGCCGCCGAAGTTAAGCTCGAGCAGGGAATCCACCGGCCCGCGATTGAAGGCGTCGGCCACAGCGGCGTTCACCGGCTCCTGCATCGCGGTGCCCACGTCGCCGTGGGCGGCGGCCTTGGCCCGGTTGCCGCCCGGGCCCTGGAGGACCGCCTCGGGCGGGACGTAATACCCAAGGCACTTCAGCTCATCGAGGTAACGCTGCCGCGCCGTCAGGCCGGCCATCGCCGGGCCGGTGTCGCCGAGGTCGTGAAGCTGGACCTGCCACATCGACGCTTTCGCCATGGCGATCAGGTCGGGGACGGGCATCGTCCGCAGCTTGTCTTCGGGGATGCTCGCCAGCGTGGGGAAGGTGAAGTAACCCGCGCCGCTGGTGATGATGGCGCCCATCGCGTCCGCCTGGCGCTGGCGGGGGACAGGCTGGCCGGCCGCGTCCACGCCCTTGCCCGGCGGGTAGCCGATCCCGGCGACGATCCCGCAGGCCTTTTTGCCCAGGGTGGCGGCGCGGTCGTTGTCTTCGCGCCAATCCCAGACCGCGCCAATGACGTTCTCGAGCCGGCTGCGGCCGATGTAGGAGCGGCCGCGAGCGTCGTGCGTATAGAAGAACGCCTTGTGGCCGAGCAGATCAACCCCATCCCACCGAACACCGACAGCGTCGCCGGTCTCGGGGCTGACGAGCACGGCCGACCATTCCTGCCGCGCCGGCAGGATGCGGGTAATGACGTATCGCCCGTCGCGCCGCTCGAAGACATTCTGGAACGGCGCCCAACCGAGATCGACGGCCCACAGCGCGTCGTTCACGTAGGCTTGGACAAGCGGCCGCGTCGTCCGCTCGATGAAATCGCGTGCGCCGCTCGGCGCGTCACCGCGAGCGGCGATGCGCCAGCGTCCGACTCGGATCGGGTTAAGCGCGTACGCCCGCGCCGCCATCAGGACCGGGTCGAGCAGGCAGGCCAGGTATGTCGCCAGGCCGGGCAGCGGGCGAGCGCCGTAGCCCGACAAGAACGCTCCGCCCCAGCCGACCGACGCGTACGGCTCCCCCGACATGGCGGCCGCCGGGAGCGCCACGGCCGCGTCGATCGCCGGGCCAGCGCCGGCGTGGCGGGCGGCGCCAGCGTCGTGGTGGTGACGAACCCTGTCCCCCCAAACGAGTAGGCCAGGCCGCTGTTGACGAATGAGCTGTTGAAGAACGTCACTGGGCTCCTCTACGCGATCTTCATGGCCTGACGCTCACGCGACGCCGCGGCCGCCGACGGAGTCGGGCTCGGTATCGTCGAAGCTGATGTCGGAGGCGGATCGCCGCTGGTGGGCCGCCAGCGCCAAGGCGCACACACCGTCATCGTGTAGGCCCGATGGCGCGGCGTAGCGGACGCCCCCGGCGCGATAGGCGAACTCGAACGCCTCCAACTCGCCGCGCAGCCAACCGTCGGGAAACCGCACTTCGCCTCGCTGGATCGCGGCGGCCAGGCCTTCCATCACCTGCTGCTTGGATTGACTGGTGAACTTGAACCCCTCTACGGCGGCGCTGCGTTGTAGGTCTTCGACGATCGGGTCGCCGGCGCCAGTGGAGTCGGCGAGCGATGGTGTGCGGCCGATCAGCTCCAGAATGCGGCGACGGGTCTGGCCCCAGTCGGCCTGCCACCGCTCCAGCACGCACACGCGCCCGGCGGCGTCCAGCCCGCAGACGACCGTCCAGTCGTACGATTTGGCCAGGTCGATCCCAAAGGCGACGGCCGCGTCGGTCGAGAGCGGGGCGACGCACGCCGCGATCGCGGCGATGCCGAACGGGTTGCCACCGTCGTCGGCCGGGATGCCCAGGAACTCCTGCTCGAACGCTTCGCGGGGCAGGTCGCGGCGGGCGGCCTCCACCTCTTGCGGGTCGATGAAGGGATTGGCCGTCGTCGGCAGCCGCCACGAGCGCCAGCCGCGCTCGCCGGACTGGCCGCGGGCGAAGAGGCGATGAAAGAACCCGTTGCCTTTGGGGGTCCCGAGGAACCAGGCATCGCCCTTCAGGTCGGCCAACGTGGGCCGGATCGCCTGCGTCCAGGCCTCTTCAAGTTCGCGGACGATGCCCGCTTCATCAATGACCACGCGACGGTACTTGCGGCCGCGGGCGGCGTCGGGTTGGTCGAGCGACCAGAAGTCGATCACGCCGCCGGTGAAGAACTCGATCCGCTTTTCCTGCTGACTGACACTCGGCCCCAGGGGATGGACGATCGACTGCACTTCCCGCCAGACTTCCGAAAGCAGCTTGTAAGTCGGCGCGAACCAGGCGGTCGGCGCCGGCGATGGCGGGCTCGATCAGGAGCTGTTCGCCGAGGGTGGTCTTGCCGAAGCGTCGGCCGCACTCCAGGACGTTGAAGCGGGCGGCGTTCGCCAGGACCTTCCGCTGGCCCTCATGCGGGCGGGGAAGGGTCAGGCGGAACATCCGGGCCGCCCGGCTCGTCGCGCTCGACAGGCTCATCTCGCTCGGCGGCCTTGGGTCGTCCGGGATCAACATATTCGATGACAACATGAACCTCGCCGCCGGCGGGGGCGGCCTCTTCCTTCTCGATGAACCCTTTGACGTGCTGGAAGCTGCCGTCCTTCATCGCGTCAACGAAGGCGCGGGCGGCCGCTTCCAGCTCGGACTCGTCGCCGTCGGGCGTGGAGAGGATCTCCTGGATGACCGACATCAACGTCCGCCGCCGGCGTGCGCGGGCGGCGGGTGATCGCTTGGGAGGTGGCGATTGAGTGGTCCCGGCATCGACCAGGGGCGCGCTGGGTTGAGTGGGCTCTGGGCTCCTGTCGGCGTCGGGAAGCTTTCTCTGGCGGCGAGGCATCGGGGTCCTGAGATGAGGGAATGACTGTACAACGCATGTCGCGCTACACACTGGCCGCTGTTACGGCGGTGATTCTTCCCCCTCTCCCGGTGCCCCGGGGGGAGGGCGGGGGTGGGGGCGTCGGCGCGGAGGTGGGGAGTTGGTCTTGCGATCGAGCGCCGGAGCGCCCTCCCTAGCACCCCCCCGGAGTACCGGGAGAGGGGATAAGAACGGCTCTGGCACAATGACGCCTGCGCACGGCGCGGGCGGGTCAGCAGAAGAGCGCCGCCACGTGGCGACGCGCGTCGTGACCGAACGGCGCTTCGCGGCGCTGCTGCCAGGACCAGATCGCCGCGGCGAGGGCGCGCTCGGCGTGGTCGAGGTGCGAGGACATGCGGCCGTCGATCTGGCTTTCAGAGCGCGGGCCGACGTCCAACATCGCACGGGCCAGGTAGAGTTGTGCCCCCGTCCACTCCGCGGCGATCCGGGTCATGCAAGGGAAATCAACATCCGCCGCCGAGATCGGGACATCGCGGCCGGCGGACTGCGACCAGGCGCGGTCAATCCACGCGTCGGCTTCGGTCAGCCAATATTGAATCCGCGGGTCGTCGGCGTCGGTGGACGTGTTATCCAGGTTGGAATAAAGGGCGACGTTGTCGCGGCCGTAGTGGGATTCGATATCGGCCTTCGCCGCGTAATGCCCGGTCGGCGGCGAGCCGCCGCCATCGTCGAAGTATTGATAGTGGCTCATCGTCCCACCGGCGACAAGCTCCACCCACCATTCGTACCGGAGCGAGGGGGCCGGATCGACAATGGAGAGCTCGTAAATGCCGACCGATGCGCGGCGCATCGGCGTGCCGGCCGCGACCAGAACAGCCCCAGTGTCGGTCCGCCGCACGCCGAACGAACCGGCCGCGTCGCTGAGCGCCACGCTGGTCGCGTCGGTCAGGGCGCCGTTGGTACGGAAGCTGAATCGGAAGAGGGTGGTGCTCATAAACTCTCGGTTGACTGGTGCAAGTGCTGAGTAGCGCGGAAGCGGCTCAAGTCGGCCCGCGTTTGCTAACGCTGATGGGCGGCAGACCATGCGGCGGCCGCTTTGAACTTGGGTTGGGCGAGGTCGAACACGTCATCGGTCAGGCCGTACACGCGCCTGGCCCGCGGCCACGAACAGACGTTGAACCAGCAGGCCGGCCCCGCGATATCCGGCTCGACGAGGTGCCCGTCGAGATAGGTGTAGACCAGCGGCCGCATCCGGGGATCGCTCTGGCCGGCGACTTGCGTAGTCGCCGGAAGATCGCTCCCATCGAGATCGACGCCGCACTCATAGGCCAGTGCCTTCACGCCGTATTGCCGCGCGATGGCGTTGCGCTGAAGGCTCTTGTCGGCCCTGAGCACCTGGAGATGCCAGTCCGTCGGCGGCAGATCGGGCGTGATGGCGGAGTAGGGGGCGGTTGCTATGCCATAAAGCTTGTCGGCAGGGGGGCCGAAGTGGTCGGCGATGTACTTCAGGCCAACCGTGAGCGTTTGCGGCGCGGCGCCCTGCCCGCAGAGGATCGGCCGCACCTGTGACGCCGGCCGCCCGGCGGCGACAAAGGCGCCGCGGAACACGTCGCCCAGCAGGGTGATCTCGCGCGCGGTCCGCTGCCATCCGGCGACGGAGGGGACGAGGTCGAACGGGACCCCGGCGGCGCGATCTCGAAGCACCGCGTCCTGGTTCTGCTGCGACTGCCTGAACTGCGTGTTCCAAATTTCGTTGCTGTACTCGACGTAGAGCGACAGGTCCGGCCGCAGCCGCCCGGCGACCAGCGCGGCGAGGCGCGATCGAAAGCCGGCGTCAGCTTCGTGCGGGACGTTGAGCCACAGGTCCGAGCCGACGGCGTTGCAAATGTCAATCAGGTCCTCGACCGGGCCGCCGGCGGAGTAGGTGGGCGAGGCCTGCGTCGGGCGATCGGCCCAATGGGCAAGCCGGGAATGGTTGGTCCGCAGGAAGTCCATGCCGCGGATGACGCCCGGCCGCAGGGCGCGAAGCATGGCGAGGAATTCGTCGGAGAAGCCTTTCGCGGCTTCGTCGGCCTCGGTGTAGCCGGGTCGGATCACCTTCGCGAAGCGGCACGGAGAAGCGACACCGCTGAAACAGACGAGGAAGTTCTGGCGCTTCAGGGCGTTGTCGAAGCGAATGACGCAGCGGGTGACATCGGCGCCAGGGTCGTAGGCGGCGGGCGAGAGGGTCGGAACGCCGACGGCGGTGATCGATCGGCAGCGGCCGCCGAAGACCACGAGGTAATCACCGCTGTCGCTCTGGGCGGCCTGGCGGATGACGATGAGGCCCCAGTCGCCGACGGGCCAGCCATTGGCCGCGCGGCGCGCTGTTGTCGCCGTGGGAGGGGTCAAGGTCGAGCGAGGGGGCGAGGCGAGCGGCGTTGATGTAGACATGCGACCTTGAGTAATCGACCGGCGGCTCGAGATTCACGCCGAGCAGGCTGTGGCGGGCGAGCGGCGCCGGGCCGGGGCCGCCGGCGCCGTGGCGGGAGGCGGGATGACCGTGACCCACGGCGCAGGCTGAGTCTGGGGCGAGGGCGGAGTCTGGGTAGAGGGCTGCGTCAGTGCCGCCGTGCTGGTGGAGGGGGCGTCGCGGGTGACGACGACCGAGCCGTCGTCATTCAACGTGACGATAGTCCGAGCCCGGGCGATCAGGGCGGCCGACGCGATCAGCGCGGCGACGGTCATTCGGCGGGCGTGTGGGTGCATGTCGGTTCGAGCCTCGTTGAAGAGTGAGCGCTAACGGCGTGCGAGCGCGGATCAGCGATGCGCCCAGCGCGTGAGGAAAGTGATCATTGACGCGACTCCGCCGGCAATCCCGGCGACGGCGGCGCCGGCGACCGTCCGTTGCCGCCACGTCTGTTCGTTCATCCAGTCGCTCAGGCGGGCGACCTTGATGACCAGGCCCTTGTCCGGTTCGCGGCCGCCGTCAACGAGGGCCTTGGTCTCTCGCGCGAGTTGCTCGATATGGGCCAGCCGCCAGTTCAAGGCCGTGAATCGCCGAACCGTTTCGGTGTGGTTCAACACGATGCGCTCTTCAAGGCGATGGAGCGTTGCAACGATCGCGGGGTCTTCGGTGTCGGGCATATCGAGGTCCGTGCAGGGATGAAGCGCGCTTGGTTCGTGTGACGTCTGACGAGCCGCCATGGTGATGGAGCGGCCGGTAACGAGCCGCGCCCGTGAGGAAGCGGGCGGTCGCCGTACTCGGCGACCGAGCGGTTGGACGGGCGGTGGACGCCCGCCTTCGGCAGGCCCCGCTTCCTGACGGGCGCGGGTCGCGGGTGGCCTGCGCGGTTGGTTTCGGGCGGCGGCGCGTCAGCCGCCGGGGGCGGGCGGCGGGGGGACGGCGTACCAGCCGGCGGGGATGTCAACGCTGCCGGTCTGGACGCGCTGGCCGTGCTCGTCAAACACGAACGCGTTGTGCGTGCGGGTGGCCTGGCCGAGCTGGATCGCGCCGCCGGGTGGGATCAGGATCACGTGCGGCGCGCATCCGCCGGCGACGGCGGCGAACGCGACGCACAGGCGGCGTGGCCCGGGAGCGTTGAGTGGCTGGGATGTCCTAAGGCAATGGGTCATGGCTTCCCCTTGATCAGGTCGCGGACCTGCTTGTCGAGCCGGGCCTTGAGGTCCGGCGGGGTTTGGCTTTCGTCGGCGGTGGTGGTGCCGGCAAGGCGCGCGGCGGCGATCAACTGGGGCAGATGCTCCAGGACCGCCGCCATCGCGCCGCGCGTCACCTGATAGGCGAGCAGTTCCAGGCCGGTCATCGGCGTTACCTCGTCACGGTGGCGGTCCCGGCGGTGTTGACGGTCGGCAGCGTGGGGATGGCGTTCACCGACGCGGCGGGGGCCGCCAGGGCGTTCCCGAGCAGGTGCGAGACGGCGGTTTCGGCAAGCGGCGCGATCGTGCCGACGACGGCCGCCAGGGCGTGAGCCAGCGTCGCCTCGTATTCGGCGACGGTCGCGGGGTCGCTAACGCGGGCGAGCGAGGCGAGGCGGTCGGCCGCCTGCTTAACGGCCGGCGCCAGGACGGATTCGACGGTTGAAGCGATGGGGTCAGACATCGGGTTATCTCCAAGGGTGACGGCCGGCCAATAGCGGGCGGCGCGTCGGGGCGTGGTCACGGCGGGGTAGGCGCCGGCGTTCGCGCCGGCGGCAATTCGGTGATGCGATAGATCGCCAGCAGTGACAGCCCGCTGGCGCAGGGCCTTTTGAGGATCGTTCTGCAAAGGGCGTATCCGATGGTGATGAAGGCGATGGCGACACAGCCGGCGACGCGAACAACTCCGGGGACGGCCGCGTCCCGCGCGAGGTAGAGGACCGCGCCGATGCTCCCGGAGGTGTGGTACAACTCCGTCGCTTTCAGGCCGGGCGTGTGGTGGCTCATGGGGATCAACGTCCGCCGCGGCGACGCGCCAGCCGGCGCGGGCGACTGCGAGCTGGAGCGGGCCATTGATGAAACGAATGATCGAGCTGGCGCGATACCTGATGGTCATCGCCGTCGCCGCGCTACGCGCTGGCGGCCGTCGGCGCTCTGGCGTATGGCGGGGCCAGGACGTTTGAACTGCTGATCGCGATCGTCCAGCCTGACCCGAAAGGCGCGTTGGTCATCGCCCGGGTCGTAGAGATCGCGGACATCTTCCTGGTCGTCGCGTCGCTGCTGATCTTGAGCGTTTCGCTTTACGAACTGTTCATCGGCGAGCTGAACGTGCCGGGTTGGATGGTCGTCCGGTCGCTGGGCGAACTGAAGGACAAGCTGGCGAACGTCGTTGTGCTGGTGTCCGCTGTTTCATTCCTGAAATACCTGCTGGACGAGAAGAACAGGCCGCACGACATCATGCGGATCGGGTTCGCGGTGGCGGCGGTAGCCCTGGCGCTGGGCGTTTATTCGCGGCTCAGCTCGCGGCCGAGCGGGCCCGAATAGTTCTCGCGAAAACGCGCTGCCTACTGTGCGGGGCTGATGGCCGGCGCATCTGCCGTTCAGTTCCCTCGCCCTCGGAACACAGAGGGAGAGGGGACGTGAAAAGCGCCGTTTAAACATGATCTTCCTGCAGCAGCGAGAAGGGCCGCAGCTTGCGGGGCTTGCCGCCAGCGGGCGTGAGGGCGCGCTCGTACCGTTTGCGCGTTGCCTGCTGCTCGATGAGTCGCCTGCGCGCCTGGTAGACGTGGCGGACGACGGTCCAGTAGCTGATGCCGAGGGTGTCGGCCGCCTGCTGATAAGTCTTGCCGGCCGACAACTCCTCGGCAACCGCGATCTGTCCGTCTGTCAGTCCCATGTGCCTCCCCAAAGAGATAGTGCGGTGGGTTGCTATGTCACGCTGACCGGCTCGGGCGGAATTTGAAGTCAACCTCGAGCAGTTTCGTCTTTTTCCCGTTGAGATATCGGTCGAGCTGGCGCTTGAGGGCGGCCTGGTCCTCGGTTGGCAGCTCGCGCTCCTGGATGGCGGCGTTGACGGCCTGGAGCCGATCGACCGCATGGCGCGTGGGGCTGTCGCTGGTGCCATGAGGAACGGTGGGGCCGTCGCCGTTTAGCGCGGCGCGGCGCCGGACGTCGTCCCAGATTCGCGCGTCGTACGTCGCGCCGGCCGCGTCGAGGAAGGGAGCGGGGTGGAAGCGTGCGAGGTCTTCCGGCGTGATCGCCCGTGACGGGGTTCGCATGGGGGAATGCTCGGCCGGCGGGGGGAAGGGATGGCCGCGCTCGTAGGCCTCGTAGCAGCAGGGGGACGGGGTGATCCGCTGAACGCGAGCCAGATCGCGTCGCAGGCGGCGTTGCTCGGCGTGGAGCGCCGCTTTCCTGGATCGCCCTGGCGCGTCAGGAGCCTGCGGCACTCGTCTGACCCGAGCCACGCGGCGCGTTGCGCCGGCGACCAGGTCGCATATGCCTCCGGAAACCCGCCTCGCTTGCCCTTTCCCATGGCTGCGTCCTCACAAAAGAGATGATCGGAAGCCCGCGGCGACGTCGGCGGAAGGCCGGAGAGGGGCCGAGCCGCGCGAGCGAAGCGGGCGCGGGAGAGACCGCGCCGCTCAACACGTTTGTTTAATGAACAACAGACACCCGCCCGGCGGGCTTTCATCAGCGGCCGCCGTGCCAGGCCCTAAATCAGCACCACATGTACCCGAAGCCGCTGTGACCGAGCCGCGCGGATCATGTCGGCAGTCCCGGGGGAGGCGCCATCCCACACGGCGACCAGGGCCTGTGCGTACCGGGCCATCTGCCGATTGCGGTACGGGCCGGCCGCCCGTTCGTGCCGACGCCAATCGGCCGGGAAGACCCGGATCGGAATCCCCCGCGCCAGCGCGTAAGCCTCCCCGAGGGCATCCGCCCCCCGCGCGCCGCCGGAGACGATCTCGGTCACCACCCACCCGCACGACTCGACGGCCCGGGCAACCGATTTGATGTCTGTGAGGTGGCGCGAGCCTGCAATGATCGTCCTCAATCGCCCACCTCCCTTCGCACCGCGGCTCCAAGATGATCGCGCGCGGCGGCCCTCGTTGATCGCCAGACGACGTTGCTCCGGTGCGTGCGGACTCCACCCGCTCGCGTCAGCGGTTCCCCCGGATCATACGTTCGGTATCCGTTAGGTGTCAAGAGCAAGTCGTGGCAGACGTGATAAAGTACAAATCTGGTTGATTCGTCGGCGTTTTCGTTCCCCCTTGCAGACGCGGACGGAGTGCGGTCGCTGACCTGCCCGCCCAGCAGTTCCTCTTCCCGCTCTGTCGGCCGGACGCGGTCCAATCGGTGGCGACTGGCGGCGATACATTGATGCGGTTTCGAATCGGTTTACGGTGACGCCTTCCCCGCGCTGGGGGCCTACCCGCCACCATCCCTACCCGGCGGTGACGCCGTCGCTCGCGTCAAAGTTACGCGACCCCGTTTACCGCGAGCCACAGGCGCCCTCACCGGCAGGCGAACGAGGAAACGACCCTCGCCGCGACCTCGTTCTATTCGAGTGCGTTTTTTGTCTGGCTCACGGCAGAGTGGTCGAACGCTCGTCGGCAAGTCAATGGGCGGCACGTTTTCAGCAAACCCATACCCAATGAAAAAGGGCGATCACGCGCATGCGGTGGTCGCCCGCAAAGCGGGGAGGGGGTCGGATCAGAGTTGGACTGGCGACCCGCACTCGGGGCAGCGATCGGGCGTGGCGCGGACGTCGTAGCCGCACGTGGGGCAATGTGCGTGCGGGCCGATGCGCGGCGCTCGTCGTCTGGCGAAACCGACGGCCGCGGCCGCGGCGGAAGCGAGGGCGACGGCCCACAGGGGGATCCGCGTGTGCATGGTCGAGCGGTAAGGCGAGGAGAACGGCCGCCGCGCGCCAGTCGAGGGCGTGGAACCCACGGCGGCCGATCGCGCCTCATTCTGCTGGCCGAGGAGGGCGACGTCACCTTGGTTCACCATCTTCTGAAGGGTCGCGAAGTCCGCCGACGACCGCTCGTGAAGCCATCGCACCGGCGGGCGGTCGGCAACAACGGCCGAGCGCACATAGCGCACCACATTCAGAGACAACATTCCGTCGTCCGCGACCAAGGAGAGGCTTTGCTCGGCGTTGAGGCGGACGAGCAGGAAATGGGCGTCCGTCCGACTGTCAGCCCAGAAACAGAGGGCGATGCAGCACACGGCGGCGGGAACGAGCGGCCACCGACGACGGGGAGCTTTGCGCGTCCGATCGGCGTTGCCTGGGTCGAGAAGATGGGGCACAACAGCGCCACGTCGGTCGGTCGTGTCGGCGGGCATTTCGTTGAAGCCGCGTCGGTCGCAGGGCAAACCGTGCAATGTTTGTATTTTTTGAGCGTCCCGTAGAGGAAGGCCGATCCACGAGACTACGATAGCACACGTCGCGGCTAGGGCAGCCGCGGCCAGGGCGGCTCCGCAAGATTCAAAAAACAATGTCACGGATTGGTTTCGCCGCGTGTATGATGAATGCGCAAAAGCGGCCGGCCTGTGGGTTGGGCGTCTTTGCCATTGATGAGCCTGTCGTCACCGGACCGAACAATCGACAGATGCCGGTGGAGAATAGTAACGTAGTTTTAGCAAACGATCAGCGCACGGGACGCTTACACGATATTTCTGCCAGCCGACGTCGAGCGTGGGGCGGGGGTTGTTGGAAAGCGGCCGTCGTCGCGGCAATCGCAGGAGATCTCGATGGAGAGAGAATCAGGTAATCCTCGCCGGCAACCCGGCCGCCCAGGATTCGGCAATTCAGGCCCGCTTGGCCCCGGCCCCTCCCGTTTTGGCCCCAGTCGCGCTGGGGCCGGGCGCTTTGGCGCGGCCCGCCCTGGCCCGTCGCGCCCGGTGGGGCGTCGGCCGGCGCCGCCCAAGGGCCCGGCCACGTTCGCCCCGTCCATTCCTGCAACCCGCAAGCAGTGGCGTCAGATGGTGAAGGCGACAATCGCACGCCTTGCTCGCGAGTTGCGCATCCCGACCAGCCGCATCGCGGCCGAGACGGACCTTTCCCTCCTGGTCGATGCCGATGGACTGGAGCCGAGCGGCGATGCTCGACGACTCGCCGCCAAACTCGCTCGCCTGCGACAGCACGAACCGCCCCGCGCCGCGGTGAAATGAGCGGCGGCCCCGTCCGCGAAATGTATTCGGTCAAAAAAGCCGCCCCGGCGTGGGGCGGCTTTTGCCGATCGGATGAAAGCTTACGGGTTGTGGAGTAAAGCTCGCACCCGCCAGGCTGGCGCAGCGGCTGCGGCGGCGGATCTCAACTCGCATGCCACGATCGCCGCAACGCAAGGCTTCACATAAGCTTCAGCTCGCTTTAAGATGTGCGTCGTCAACGTTCTGCAACATATCGGATCCCGACGATTTGTGCGGGATCAGTAAATCTCCCCGCACCCAGGACCGTCATTTTGGCGCGGCCGCTTTGCCCATTGGGCCAAAATAGGTTTGGTCGCCCCCAATCTTCAAATACGCTGAAAGAGGACAGGCCGTGTTCCTCGCGCAGGCGATCATGCTAACATCCCCCTGACGGACGTGCCCGATCACTCGTCAGGAGGAGTTCCGATGGATGTTCGGGTCAAGTTGTCGATTCTCGCCGATGCCGCGAAATATGACGCCTCGTGTGCCAGCAGTGGTTCCCGCCGAGCCGGAACGGCTAAGGGGCTGGGGGACACGAACAAAGTCGGGATTTGCCACAGCTACACGCCGGACGGCCGCTGCGTCTCGCTGCTGAAGATCCTCCTTACCAATTACTGCATCTACGACTGTCGCTACTGCGTCAACCGCATCAGCAGCGACACCCCCCGAGCCCGATTCACCGTGGAGGAAGTCGTCTGGCTGACGATGGAGTTCTACCGCCGCAACTACATCGAAGGGCTCTTCCTCAGCTCAGGGATCATTCAGAGCGCGGATTACACGATGGAGCAGCTTATCGCGGTGGCGAAGTCGCTCCGCGAGGATCACCTCTACAACGGCTACATCCACCTGAAGGCGGTCCCCGGCGCCTCCGAATTGCTCCTCCGCCAGGCGGGGCTGTACTGCGACCGCCTGAGTGCGAACATCGAGTTGCCGACGCCGGCGGACCTAAAGCAGTTCGCCCCCGAAAAGACGATCGCTTCGATCGAGTCCACCATGTCGCAGATCGGGGCGGCCGTCAGCGAGTCCAAGGTCGAGCGCGCCAGCAGCCGCCTGGCGCCGGCTTATGCGCCGGCGGGGCAAAGCACGCAGTTGATCGTCGGCGCGACGGCGAGCCCGGACGCGACGCTGCTCGACACCGCGTCGCGCCTTTACGCGCGGCACCAGTTGCGCCGCGTCTACTATTCGGCCTTCAGCCCCATCCCCCACGGCGACACGCGGCTGCCGCCCAAATCGCCTCCGCTCATCCGCGAGCATCGGCTCTACCAATCGGACTGGCTGATGCGGTTCTACGGCTTCTCCGCGTCGGAGCTCACGACGCCGCAGGACCCGAACCTTGATCTGCGCATCGACCCCAAGCTCGCCTGGGCGCTGCGGCATCGCGGCGCGTTCCCGATCGACCTCAATCGCGCCCCCAAGTGGCAACTGCTTCGCATCCCGGGGCTGGGTGTTCGCAATGTCGTACGGATTTTGCAGGTCAGGAAGCACCACAAGGTACGGCTCGAAGACCTTCAGAAACTTCGAGTCCCCCTCAGAAAGGTGCGGCCGTTCGTCATCACAGAGGACCACAACCCCGACACGTCGCTAATCGACAAGGCGGACCTGCGTAACCGCATCGTCGCGCCGGACGCGCAACTCAACTTGTTTGAGACGTCGAGGTCGGCGCTGTCGGGCGAGGTGTGAGAGGGTGCGGATCGTGGATCGGCGCCGATCCGGCCAACGCCGGACAATGCAGGCGGAGTGACTTGATGCTCCAGGTTTACATTCAACGCGACTTCGAAAGTTGGCGAGCGGCCGCCCGGAGGCTCCTTCGGGACGGCGTTGAACCGCAAGGGATCTTCTGGGCCGAAACCGACAGTAGCGAGCCAACGCTTGAGTTCGACGTGGCGTCAGAAAAAGCGGCGTCAGAAAGAGCTGAAGCCGGCACGCGGCCGCAAGCCGTGTCGCCGGAGGGCGAACTTCGGGTGCCGAGGGAGTTCATCGCGGCCGCCACGCTGGCCGCGTGCCATCGCGACCCGTCGCGATGGGAACTGCTCTACCGCCTTCTCTGGAGGATCACCCACGGCGAGCGGGAGCTGATGAGCGTGCCGACCGACGACGACGTCCGTAAAGCCATCATGCTCGAGCGGGCGGTGAGCAGGGACCGTCACAAGATGACCGCGTTTGTGCGGTTCCGCAAAGTCGAATCGGTTGACCCGCCCGAAGCCGCCGAGGGGAGTGCGCCGGTTGAGCCGTTTTACGTGGCCTGGCACCGACCCGACCATTACATCGTTCGATTGACTGCGCCGTTCTTTCGCAAACGCTTCGCGAGCATGAAATGGGCGATCCTGACGCCCGACGAGTCCGCGTCGTGGGATGGGTCAACGTTGCGGTTTGGCGAGGGCGTCCCGCGGTCGGAGGCGCCGCGGGAGGATGAGCTGGAGAGCCTCTGGCTGACCTATTACGCGAACATCTTTAACCCCGCGCGGGTGAAGGTGGCGGCCATGAAGCGGGAACTGCCGGTTCGGCATTGGAGCACGCTCCCTGAGACGCAGATCATCCCCGACCTGCTCCGCGACGCGCCGCGGCGGGTCGAGGAAATGGTCCGGCGGGCGGCGTCGATCGCACGACCGAGCGATCCGGGGTTGCTGATGCCGATGGCCGCGAAAGGGAAGCCGCGCGAGAGTGACGAACCTGGCGCCTGCGACACGGACGCGACTTCGGCGGCCGCGTTCGTGCCGGAAGGTCGGTCGCTCCCGGTTTTGCGAGAGGCGGCCGCGGGTTGCAAGGGGTGTTCGCTCTATTGCGCCGCGACGCAAACGGTGTTCGGCGAGGGGCCGGCCGGCGCAAAGGTGATGCTGATCGGAGAGCAGCCGGGGGACCAGGAGGACCTGGCCGGCCGCCCGTTCGTCGGGCCGGCGGGGCAATTGCTGAATGAAGCGCTTCGCGAAGCGGGCCTGCCGCGCGACGCCTGCTACGTGACCAACGCGGTCAAGCACTTCAAGTTTGAGCCGCGCGGCAAACGCCGGATCCACTCCAAGCCAAGCGCGCGGGAAGTGGACGCATGCCGTCCGTGGCTGGAGTCGGAGATCGACGCGCTGAAGCCGAAGATGATCGTCTGCCTGGGGGCGACGGCGGCCCAGGCGCTGATGGGCCGCGACTTCCGCATCACGGCGTCGCGCGGAAAGGTCTTCGCGACCGACTGGGCCCCTTGGCTGATGGCGACGCTCCACCCGTCGGCGCTGCTGCGCATCCCCGACCCGGACCGCCGGAAGGAGATGCACGCCCACTTCATCGAAGACCTGCGCACGGCGGCCGCGCAGCTTCGCAAGGTCGCGTGACCCGACGAGCTCCCGCCGTCGAAAAGCGTTCTTTGAAGAACCGCCTTGAACGAGCCGCGCCCGTACGGAAGCGGGCCCGCCGCAGGCGGGCGTGAAGCGCTGGCAAAACCGATCAGTCGCCGATCATGGCGGCTACCCCTTTCCCGATGGGCGCGGCGCGGTCGATGGCGTCGAGCAGATGGGCGGCTTCTCTACGGGCCGGTTAGCACCACAGCGCTAAACAGCCGTAAAGCCTTGCCAAAAAAGAGAATTCCGAAGCATGAAACCCCAAGAAAGCAGAAAAGAAGGCGAAGCGGAATTCGACTCTCCTTCCGCATCCGCTTGTATCGGTTTTCTCTTTCCGCTTGATCATTCCTTCGGATTTGCGGGCTTCGGATTTTGCCTTCTTCGTTACGCCGCGATTCGCGAGGTAGCGCTGTAGTGTTCATACGCGGTGCGACGGGCATCAAACGCCGATCCAACAGCTCGGTCGCCGAATACGGCGACCGCCCGGTTCCTAACTGGCGCGGCTCGTTCCAGACGGGCTCCGCCGGCAACGCATTCCCATCGGCGCACCGGCGCATAAAGAAAGGGCACGGCGAATCGCCGTGCCCGTTGAGTTTTCTTAGCGACGCAAGTTCGCTTATCGCTTGGAGAACTGGAAGCGACGGTGCGCACCACGCTGACCGTATTTTTTGCGTTCCTTCATGCGGCTGTCGCGGGTGAGGAACCCGCTGGTCCGCAGCGCGCCTTCGGTCGTGGCGTCGAACTTGAGCAGGGCACGGCCGAGGCCCATCACCACCGCGCCGGCCTGGCCCGAGGGGCCGCCACCCGTGCAGCGGGCGAAGACGTCAACCTTCCCCCCGGTGCTGGTCACTTCCAGCGGGCCGAAGATGCTCTTGCGGTCGCGCTCGCTGGTGAGGAAATCATTCAGCTCGCGGCCGTTGATTTCGATCTTGCCGGTCCCGGCGGCAACGCGGACGCGGGCGACCGCGCTCTTGCGCCGACCCACGCCCCAGACGAAGTTGCGGGGGCCGGTTGGAGCGGCCGGCGCGGGCGCGGCGGCCGGGGCCACGGGGGCGGCGATCTCCAGCGTCGCGCCAGCGGGGGTTGCTTCGGTAGTCGGAGTGTCTTGCTCGGTCATGGGGAAGGTTGCCGGTCGAGCCGGCCTATTAAATCACCAGGGATCATTCTCTTCCGGGCCGCGCCCGTCGCAGGCAACCGGCAGGCAGACGAGCCGTATGGACCAACACGCCCGGCGTGCGGAAGCCGTTACAAACTCGGCCGCAACCTTAGCGGCTGAAGGCGAGCTGCTTCGGCTGCTGGGCCGCGTGCGGGTGCGCGGCGCCTTTGTAGATCTTCAATTTGCCGAGGATGTTGCGGCCCATCTTGCTCTTGGGGAGCATGCGGCGCACGGCCAGCTCGACGATCTTTTCCGGATGAAGCTCCTTCATCCGCTTGTACGTATAGAGATGCCGGCCACCGGGGTAGCGCGAGTAGGTATCGTACTGCGTGACTTCGGCCTTCTTGCCGGTCACTTCGATTTTGTCGGCATTCAGGACAATCACAAAGTCGCCCGTATCGACGTGCGGGGCGTACTCCGGCTTGTGCTTGCCCTGGAGGATGATCGCGATCTTGGAAGCCAGCCGGCCGAGCACTTGGCCCGTGGCATCCACCACGTGCCAGTTGGCGGGAATTTCGCCCGGCTTGGGCATGTACGTGCTCATGAACGTTCCTCTGCACTGAATCCGAATGCCTTCGATGGGGGCTAAAGCCAAGCCGCAGCGGCGACCGAAGTTGCGCTACCGACAGAACTTAGTTCCCGACGTCTCACCCCCGTCAGGCGACGACACTGCCGCCGCTCCTCGGAGTGGAACGGAGCAGTTTATCGACGACGCCCGCCTTGTCAAGCGACGGGTGCGCCCGGTTTGACTTCCGGCGCGCGGCGATTTCCGGCATTGATGCGAGTCGGCGGCCGAGGAGGCTTGACCGCGCCAGTAATGGCGTGTCTTGGCACTTCGTTCCTCGACGATCTTCGGTTCTCCGCGTTCGCTTTCTCTTTGTATGGAAAAAGGAGTGAACGCCAAGACTCCAAGGGAAGAGCGCCAAGAATCAGGTGGTTTCGAACACCGGCAGCCGATGCCTACTTCGTGGGCGGCGGGTCAACGATTGCTTTTACTCTTTGCAGGAGTTCCGCACTCGACTTCATTTTGCCGTCGGCGAGGTCGGAGGCGACTTTCTCGAGCTCAACGGCATCGGCCAGGTTCTGAGCCGCGACTTCCTTCACTTCGGCCGCAGTCAGGTTCTGAATCGCGCTGTCCATATCGTAGAGCCAGACGCCGTTCTCAAGAACCATCTCGAATGGCGGACAGCCCTCCGGCGGGACGATCCTCGCGCGGTCGCCTTCGATGGTGACCTGCATCCGCGGCACGTCGGCCTCAACACAGATCCCAACGGCGTGCAACCACTCTTCGGTCTTCTTGTCACCAAATTTCGATCGCGATCGTTTCTCGATGGCGGTGATCGCCTTAGTCCAAAAGGCCCCGGAACGTACATAGTAACGATTCCGCGCAGTCAACTGAAACAGTTCAACCGATCGATCGACGTCGAGCTGATCGTATACCTTGCAACCCCGCGCGATCGCCTGGAGCGGCGTTTCGTCCTTCGCCGGCTCGATCCGCGCGGGAGCGGTTGTAGGCTGGGTCGCCGGCTCGGCGAGCGCCGCGGCCGTCGCAAGCAGCAGAAGACAGCCGAGCAGACAGAACCGACGCGACTGCGCGAAGCCGCCCGATTTCAAGCTATGAGTGTTCACAATACCTCCCTTTGACACGCGCTGGTGACGACGAAAGACGGGTGACGCGACCTGAGCGGCGACTACAAGATACCAGATCCTCGAAACGCGCGGGGAAACTTGATCTCTCTGAACAGCGGCGCTCAATGATCAACTGGTACGTAATCATTGTATCTGAAAAGACCTGCGTTCGAATTCGTTGCCGATTGAAGGCGGGCCCGCGCGGCGGGCCTGACGCTCCGTCGCCGGCCTGGCTTCAGTGCCGCCGGGGATCGGACGATAAAGATCCACCTGGAAAGCAAGTTTTTCTTGAGATCCGGGGCCGATGCGCTACCATGTCGGCCCGAAAACCACTTCCGGCTTCGCGACGACAATTTGGAGTCGGCGGCACGAAGTGGTTTCATCGGCACAGCCGACCGATCGGCGGCTGTCGATCGCCAGAGGACGCAAGGAGCCCGCCATGAACCTCACGTACGCCGTCGATCGTCTGTTTGATACCGGTTGGTCGTCGTTTGGCGAAGCCGATACCGAGCAGCTCCCGGACGGCCGCCGTTATCCGAGCGTTCTGGCGATCCAAGGGGCGTTCGCCCGCGCGGGGCTGGAGCTGCGGATCAAGCAAAACCTGATGTTCTCTTGTTACCGCGCCACGTGGGCGCCCATCGGCGAGCCGCTCGATGACGGCTGCGCTACCGACGATCGCCACGGGACCGTGATCGGCGCCTGTGAGCGGGAAGCGTCGGTTTACGCCCTCGCCCAGCTCCGAGCGTCCCAGTTCGAGCACCAGCTCGCAACCGCCTGATCGGACGCGGCCGTTCCGGCGCCCCACGATCCCGTTCGAACGACCACGAGCAGGCACGGACCATAGCGGCCGCGCCCGATTGATGCGCTGCGTGGGCCGCGTTATGACGCCGTCCGCCCGACCTGGCCCCCAGGGCCGGCACAGACGGTTCGGCTAGCGCATCCCTCTTTCGTTGATCGATGGTCCGGGGGGCGTCGCGAATCGGTGCGATTGCTTCAAGCAGCAGCCTCTTGTAGAGTCCCGCACACTCGATGACCGGCCCGGCGCGACCCGCGCCGCGCGTGACGGGTCGGCTCTGATCCGTGGGTGGATTGACCATACGGGGAGCGCCGATCGGGTACGCTCCCGAGATGATCCCGAGAACGCCCGGCCGCCCCGGTCGCTCGATATACCTTCAGGAGGAGTCTTCGTGACCCCGGAATTCCGCCGCAGCACGCATCTGTTCACCAGCGAATCCGTCACCATGGGCCACCCCGATAAGGTGGCGGATCAGATCTCCGACGCGATCCTCGACGCGATCCTCACCCAGGACCCCAAGGCCCGCGTCGCCTGCGAAACACTCGTCACCACCGGGCAGGTCGTCCTGGCTGGCGAAATCACCACCACCGCCTATGTCGATGCCGCCCAGATCGCCCGCGATACGATCAAAGAGATCGGCTACGTCCACCCAGACATCGGCTTTGACTATCACTCCTGCGGCGTCCTGAGCGCCATCCACTCCCAGTCGCCCGACATCGCCCGCGGCGTCGATCACGCGGCCGACGCGGACAACGAAACCGGCGCCGGCGACCAGGGCCTCATGTTCGGCTACGCCACCGCCGAGACGCCCGAACTGATGCCCCTGCCCATCCACCTCGCCCACCGCGTGGTGGAAAAGCTCGCCGAAGTCCGCGAGAAGCGCAAGCTCCCCTGGCTCCGCCCCGACGGCAAAAGCCAGGTCACGGTCGAATACATCGGCGAGCGGCCGGTCCGCGTGCACACCGTCGTCGTCTCGACCCAGCACGACGAATCGGTCCTCGATCGCAAGAAGGACGTCATCACCGAGAGGGCGAAGCAGGAGATCATCGAACAGGTGATTCGCCCCGTGATCCCGCGGAAGCTGTGGAACGACGACATCATCTTCCACATCAACCCGACGGGTAAGTTCGTCGTCGGCGGCCCACATGGTGATACCGGCCTGACCGGGCGCAAGATCATCGTTGACAGCTACGGCGGCCGCGGCGCCCACGGCGGCGGGGCCTTCAGCGGCAAGGACCCGAGCAAGGTCGATCGCTCGGCCTGCTACATGGGCCGCTACATTGCCAAGAACATCGTCGCCGCCGGCCTGGCCGAAAGCGCCGAAGTGCAGCTCGCCTACGCGATCGGCGTTGCCAACCCGGTCAGCGTCACCGTCAGCACCGAGCAGACGGCGGTTATCCCCGAAGACCAGATCGCGGAGTTGATCAAAGAGCACTTCCCGCTCACGCCACGCGGGATCATCAAGCACCTGAACCTGCTCCGCCCGATCTACAAGCAGACCGCCCGCCACGGCCACTTCGGCCGCATCCCCGGCACAGACGGCAGCTTTAGCTGGGAAGCCACCGACAAGGCCGCCGCCCTGGCCAAGGCCGTCGGGACGAAGGTCCGCGGGATGAAGTAAGTAGCGGCCTTCGCTGCTTTGCAGGTCCGAACGACCGCGGCCTTCATCGGCCGCGGTCGTTTTGCTTGCGGGATCTGTCGAACGGGTGCGCACTTAGCCGCAGTCGTTCCCCCTCTCCTGGTACTCGGGGGTAGGGTGGGTTGCGGGGAATTGGAGCCGGTTGACGATCACGAGGTGGTAAATCGGGACGCACCCACCGCAGCGCCTTCCACTTCCCGCCTGTCGCCAGCGATTCGGTCCGGATAGCATGACGCCCCTTCGCCACGTTTAGGAATTCAGCCTTGGAGGATCGATGGGACCGCCATTCATCACGCCGATCGTCGGGGCGCTTTGCCTCATCAGCCTCTATTGCCCCGCAGCCAGTGGCGCCGAGGAAGCGCGGGAAACCAAGGCCGAGACCAAGATTTATGACGTCTCAACGCTGATCCACTCCGTTCCGCCGTTCCCGCTTCAATCGGACCTGCGCCCGCCCACGCAGCTTCAGCAGAAAGAGTTCAGCGGAAGCGTCTCGGGCACGAGCCCATTGCACGAGCCGGTCGCCAAGCCCGAAGATATGAGCCGCTCGGACGATTTGATCAAGCTGATCGAATCAACGATCGACAGCGACTCCTGGCGTGACATGGGCGGGTCGCTTGGAACAATCCTCCGCTTCGACGACCTGCTAATCGTGACGCAGACCAAAGAGGCCCACGCCCGCCTGGCGGCGCTTCTGGGCGAACTGCGAAAGGCGTCGAGATCGTCTCGCCCGATCCATGTCCGGGCGGACTGGCTGCTGCTGGACGTTAAAGAACTGAAGGCGATTCTGAAGCCCGCTCCGGCGGGCGCGGGCGCGAGGTCGCGGCCGACCTCGGCGAAGTTGACGCGGCCGCGATCGAGAAACTCGCGCCGGCCGCCGTTCACGCCTCGGCGCGGCTGACCTGCCTTGACGGGCAAGTGGCCCACGTGCTTTCCGGCCGGGGAAGGACCGTCGTCACCGACCTCATGCCCGTGGTCGGGACGGCTGTGGTCGCATTCCAGCCGACGATCGCACAGCTCCTGTCAGGCGTGACGCTCCAACTCACCCCACGGCTCGAAGAGGATTCGGCGGTGGTGGAAGTGCTTTCTGTCGTCAGCGGCTGGGGAAAGCCGGGCCCTTCGATCTCCCTGACATCGGGTGGGAAGGGGGCTGTCGCGACGACCCAACCCTCCGGTGACCAAACCTCCACGGATATCATCTCGCACGCGACGGCATCGCTCGACCGCCTCAACGTGACGGCCCAGCAGCTTGCGACGACCGTACGCATCCCGCTCGGGAAGCCCATCCTCGTCGGCGGAATGACCTTCGACCCCGACCGCCCGGAGACAACGCAGCCCCAGGGCAAGCCCGGCGTCCCAGACGCCCCGGCCGCCGACGGCAAGCAGCTCTACCTCGTCCTGACCCTGACCCCCAAAATGTGATCGAGCCGCGCGATACGCGGCGAAATGGAACGAACGCCCCGCATGGCGGAAGACCTCTGCAATGCTTGGCGCTCCTGCTTGGCTTCAGTGGCGTCCTGGCGTTCGCTTCATTTATAGGCGCCACGGCTGGTGATCCGTTCCGTCCGAATTCGCGCTCTTCAGGTCTGGGCGAACTCTTTCGGATGGTCGATCACCCGCAGGCAGACCGTCGGCTTGGCGACGGCCGCCAGCGCGTCGATCGCTTTCAGCGACGCTCGCATCGGGCCGCCCTGGGCGCGGTGGGTGGTGATGACGACCGGGACTGTCGGGCCGGGCGTCGCGCCGTCGGCGGTCTCAGGCTGGAGGATCGCCGACAGGCTGATCTTGTGGTCGCCCAAAATGTTGCTCACCTGCCCCATCACGCCCGGCTGGTCGCGCACCATGAGCCGCAGGTAATAGCGGCTGGTCACCTCGTCCGCCGGCAGCACCCGCGCCGGGGCGGCCGAGTCGGGGAAAATGTTCAGCCGCTTGAACGTCAGCGGCGCGATCCCCGTGGCCGTCGCCACCAGGTCGGCCACCACCGCGCTCGCCGTCGGCATCCGCCCCGCGCCGCGGCCGTAGAACAGCGCGTGCCCGACCGCATGCCCGTAAACCGAGATCGCATTGAACCCGCCGCTCACCTCGGCCAGCACGTCGGTCTTATGAACCAGCGTCGGATGCACCCGCAACCCCAGGCGGCCGCCGGAGTCGCGCTCCGCGATCGCCAAAAGCTTGATCACGTACCCCAGGTTCCCCGCGAAGGCGATATCGGCCGGCTGAAGATGCTCGATCCCTTCCACGGCGATGTCCGACTCACGTACCCGGGCATTGAAAGCCAGGCCCGCCAGCAGCGCCAGCTTCTGCGCCGCGTCGCGCCCGGAGACATCGAGCGACGGGTCGGCCTCGGCGTACCCCAGCTTCTGCGCCTCCTCCAGCGCCTCGGGATATCCCCACCCGTTGCGCGTCATGCGTGTCAGGATCACGTTGCACGTGCCGTTCACGATCCCAACCAGCGCATCGATCCGATTGGCGATCAACCCGCGCGACAGCGCCTCGATAATCGGAATCCCGCCGCCGGCGCTGGCCTCGAAGGCGATGCACGCCCCGCTCTTACGGGCGAGCGCGAACAGATCCGGCCCGCGCTCGGCCAGAAGGCTCTTGTTGGCGGTGACGACCGGCTTCCCCAGCCTCAGCGCCCGCTCCACCAGCGCCCCCGCGGCCGTGGTGCCGCCGATCAATTCAATGACGATCTGCACCGCCGGGTCATCAATGGCGGCCGCCGCGTCGGTGGTATACGGCAACCCCGGCTCGGCCGCCCCATGCCGCGCGATATCCCGAACGACGACATGCTTCACCAAGAACGTAAGCCCCGTCCGCAGCAACAGGAGGTCGCGCTGCTCGGCCAGGATTTTGATGACGCCCCCCCCGACGATGCCGCACCCAAGAAGCGCAACGCCGATGCTGCCAGATTTTGATGGGAAGGCTTCAGTCATGTCGCAACACGCCAGAGGGTTCGGTCGTCGGTTCGGAATTCGCCCGCCACGGCCCGCGGAACTTTACGAATCGGCCGCACGGGACGCAAGGCGGGGGCTTTGTGGCGAGCTGCGAAACTCCCAGGTTGCAATGCGTGATAGCGCCGGTAGCAGACCCTAGCAGCCCGTGGTGAAACTCCCGCGCGTCGCCGCGCCGCGGCTTTCGCACGAGATCGAGGCGGAGAGACGACGAGTATTGGAAGAGATACGCGAAGTCTCGACAACGAAGAGCCCGTGCGAAAGACGCAAGCGGCGGCCGCGCTAGTTTCACCACGGGCAGCTAAGGTCTAGCATGTGTGTGGGCTCCATGGCTGAACCACTGATGTGACGTCCAGCAATTACCACCCGAGCCGGCGCACTCGAAGCGACAGTATGACTTGCTTACGGGGCCGTGACCTATTGCTCTAAATTGAAAACGCTCTTGCCCACCGCTCTATGTAGCCTTCGCTTCCGTATGGACCCAAATAATTGCGCATCGTAAACAGATTGCGCCATGGCGCGGCGGCGGTAGTAATGTGCGTCGATCGATAGTTCCGCGGAATCGACGCAACCATATCTCGCTCTTTCATTCGATTCAATAGAAAATGAAAGCGGCATATCTTCGCTGCTGTGGCCGTCTGCGTATTGCGCTTTGACTCCTCGTTCGCGCGGTGCATTTCCCCAAACCTTGAAAATCGCTTTACGTCAGTGCCGATTACACCCCGGCAGATCGTGCAATCACAAATTATTTCAAAAAAGTCAGCGGCAGTTTTGATGCCGACGCCGTTTGGAGCATCAGGAAAACATCTCTGAATGTCGGGAACTCCGGCGCGCCTCCTGATTGCGGGCAGGTAGTACCGTACAGTCGGCGCGGCGGCACCAATAACTTGTGCAACCGGCTTTCGCTCACCGTAACCGACACCATGGCTAATGCCTGTCAACCCATCGTGGGCAAGAAGCAAGCTGTAATAACCTCCGTGCAAATTGTATACTTCCATTTTTTGTGCTAAGCACGCCACTAATTCTCGAACAGCCTCTATCTCGTCAAGGGGCGACTCAAACTCATCGAATCCGTCGAACCACAGCCAGACACCAGCGACCTTCGTGGCCGGAAGCGACGTCTTGATGAACTCAACTGTGCCGCGATCGCTCAATAGCGTGTGGTTAATACAAAGCACAGCATGGACTGGAACTTTGTCTTCTAGCGACACCGAACGTTTCACCAAGTCCATAGCGACCTGCAGGCCTTCCCGTACCCAGCTTTCATGCACATAGAAATATGGCGCAAAGATCGCGGCGGGTTGCCCAATACCGTCGAATGCAGCGGCCATTACAACGTCGTCGGCGGGGACTTCGTCGGAGATGACCTGCGCTATTCGGTCAGTTTGATAGTCCAAGACACCTTTACAGAATGCATCGCGCTTATCACCGGCGATATTTGCGGGATTGATCGCCGCACAAACATCACCGTCTCTCACTGCGTCCCCAAACACCGATCCTAGATGCCTTGCCAGCGACATGTAGGAGTCTTTCACCGCAACGAACTTACTTTTCGTTTTTCGATTGATTCGCTCTGACTTAATCGCATGCAAGTCGCTTCGCTTTTGGCCGGTTTCCGGATCGATATACGCGCCAAAACAGTACGTGATCGGATCAAGGTAATACGGGATCGCACCTTTGATGCCCCGCTTCTCACGTAACAGCGCTAGAAGGCTAGCTGTCGCGGTTGGAGTGATCTCAAGAAGATTCCCGCCGAACATGATCGCGTCAAGTTGCGAAGAAAGTTTCTCGAAATACTCCTTCTCGGCATGTGAGCCGATACGAAGTACGACTTTGGGCGTGACTACCGACATGCGAATCGCTCGCTCAGAAGGCCAACGTAAAATTCGCGGTACTCCGCGTCAATCACCGACGACAGCTTCGCAGGAAGCAGTATCTTGCACCTCGGGCCGGAATGAACGCAGATCAGACCGACTCCGTTCGCCTCAAGCAGCGATAAGTCTGCGAGACGTGCGCCTCGTTCCGGCAGCGCGATGTAAACAAAATCGGCGCACAGTTGATAGACCATCGCCTGTTCGAATGCGCGCATCCACTTCGTCAACTTCAACTCTACCGCGATCGTCCGGCCGAGCGAAGCAGCATATCCGTAAAGGTCGATTCGGTAATCGTAAAATTGCATCTCAGGCTGTTGCAGGCGATACCCTTTACGGCGCATCGAAACGCGCACCGGGTCAAGCAGCGCAGCCTCGGTCTTATAAATCGACATAGCGGCTCTTTAATTCATCGACTTCACTTGATGTGATCAAAGCGTAACAGAAAAATGTTACTACGGACGCGATTAGCAATACGACAATTCCGAATGCAACACCATGTATCCAACCCGCAGTAAGCGTGATCCATTCATATTTCGCGGCCAGTAATCCGCCACAAAAGCTAATGGTGGAGACCGCCAAGAAGGATACAAGATAGCGTAAGCGGCGTAGGCATCGCGATAGTCGTTCATCAAGTGCTCTGAGGCGGCACAGGTTCAACCAATGCTGCCGACTGCGCCTTCACAAAGTCGCGAATCGCATTCGTGAGTGCTTCCTTTCCGTCTACGCTTAAGCGCGCCGGCTTGGGTTTTGGGTTTCCGTCTTCGTCCATCTCGTATGCTTCGACATGCATCCCCACCGTTAGAATTGGATTCAGCGCGAGTTCGACGGCGGTCACGGTTGCTTTCAAGACTTTCGGCCGAAGCGTATGAAGGTCAGCGATCTTTTCTGTCCCAAACTTCGATTCACCTCCGAGTTTCCAGATCGCGAGCAGCGCTCCCGCGCCGACGGTTCCATGGATTGTGAGGCTTATTGCGACAAGGTCAGCACTCACTTCAATGCGCCCTTTCTCAACACTTTGTCGCGAATCTCGGATTCGCTTGTCCAGCCGCCTGATTCATATTTAGTGTAGACGTGGTACAACAGATCCTGAAGCGAATAGTCTGCAAATTTTGATTTTATCCGCCGGATGCCATCAACGAAAGGCCTGTTGCCGGGTTGAGACAACAGTTGATTGACAACTTGCAGTCCCTTTTCCGTCAGGCTGAATCGACGCTCCTCGAACGAGTCAGCAGTCATCGAGGCGTCGCGGCTAGGCACATCTTTGAACGCATCTGCGTCCTCCCCTAATAGTTGATCGAACGACAGGGACTCGATCTCTGCTGCCTCTGGCTCGGTGGCGTCACCTTCAACATCGCTCCGAATGAAGTTGAGGTTTTCAAGAAGTTCAAGCTCATTATATAATTTACGAGAATAAGGACCAGCTTTATAAGGCTTGAACTCGAAGCCGGCTTCAATCTCGTTGATGCCCGCCTCCTTCCACAAGAGAAAGAGAAGTTTCTGGAGCCGGGTGATTCCCCCTATACCTGCGACGGACGCCTTGCCATCCTCTAGCCCGAGAAGTAAAAGCAGCAGGGATTGTTTGGAAATCCGCACAGGCTGGACGGGTCGAGTCATTTTTTCCCTTTCGTCGTACAAAGCTTAACTGTCCGCAGGTCGCAGAACTAGCGGTCTCCCAGCTGCGGGTTAACGAGTAAGGCGTCCCGCAACCTTCGACAAAATCGATCAGAGGAGACAGACGATAATCCTTTGGATCGAGGAGGCCTATTCTAAGCCAAACTCTGCGTGAAAAGCAGGCGTAAAGGCCTAAAAACGCGCCAGTTTCGAAATAGGCCGTACTCAAAGCGGTAGGATGTCAAAGTCAGCTCCCGATCTGCATCATCTCCCGCGGATCAAACCCCGGCCCTTCGGGCAACTCGCCCAACTCGATGGAACCGTAACCCGCGCCGGCGGCGAAGAGGGGGAGGCCGAGGGCCTTGGCGAGTTCGCCGTGGCGGTTGACGGCGAGGGCGTAGCCGCGGGTGGGGTCGGTGGGGCGGCGGAGGATGCGGTCGACAGTCGCGAGCTTGTGCTCCATGCCGAAGACGGCGCAGATCTTCGCCGGGTCGCCCTCGGGGACAGGCTCGCCGCCGGTGTCGAGGTCGTCGTGGGGAGTGGAGACGTAGGCGTCGGCCGCGTCGCCGTTGACGTAGAGCTGGTAGAGGAGGATCGCGCCGCCGTAGTCCATCACCAGCAGGGCGGGGCAATGGAAAGCCGCCGACAGGCGTCGCGCCAGGTCCTCCTGGGCCGACAGGTCCTGATGAAAGACGACCAGCGCGCCTTTGACGACGGGCGAGACAAATGCCGCTTCGCCAGCGTCCTTCAGCCACGCGGCGACTTCAGCCTGCCCCGGGCCGGAAAGGGTGATGTTCGCGTAGTAGCCGGACATGGTTCCTTCGGGCATGAAAAGAAGAAAATTCGAAGCACGAAGTCCGAAGGAATACAAAAGAAGAAAGGGAGCAATTGGATCGAGTCAGATTGAGCGTTTTTCTGCTTTGACTTTTTCGGATTTCCTTGAGATTTCGTGCTTCGGATTTTCTTCTTTGCCGTTCTTAAACGGCGTCAGCCGTTCCCGCCATGCTCGGTGCATCGGCTGGTCGGTCGCGGAGGAGCTCCATCGACGTGGCCCACACCATGTCGGGGGTGACGCCGGTCATGCAGCGGTGGTCGAGCGGGCAGATCTTCTTCTGGCAGGGGCCGCAGAAGACGGGGATGGAGACCTGGCGCTCCTTGGCGTAGTAGATTTCGGTCCACTCGGGGTGGGTCGGGCCGAAGATCGTGACCACGGGCACGCCGAAGGCGGCCGCGATGTGGCGCGGGCCGGTGTCGTTGGTCACCATCAGGTCGCAGCGGCGGACGATCTCCTTCAGCGAGCCGAGCGTCATCCCCTTGTTTGACAGGTCAACCGGGGCGCGGCGCATATGCCGCTTGATCGCCTCGACGATCGGCCGCTCTTTCGGGGCGGCCGACAGGAGGACCGTCGCGCCCAGCTCGTCCATAAATCGATCGGCCAGCGCGGCGAAGGATTCGGGCCTCCAGCACTTGGCGGCGCCAAACGCGGCGCCGGGGTTCAGGACGATCAGCGGCGACCCGCCGTGCGACGCCGGCCGCTGGGTTTCGGGGTCGAGCCCGGATCGTTGCAACACCTCGCGGGCGTCGCGCGCCTCGCCGGGGGTGACGAACAACTCCAGACGAAGGTCGCGGGCGTTGGAACCAAGATAGTGCGCCAGCCCGAGGTAATACTTGACGATCGGCGAGGGGACGTATCGGCCCGATTCCTTCGGCGGCAGGAGCTTGTCCGTCAGCAGGAAACTGCGGCCGTCGCGTTCGTACCCAACCACCCGCTTGATCCCCGCCATCTTGCAAACGAGCGCCGACTTGAAGCTATTGGGGAGCAGGACGGCCATATCAAACCGGGCCGCGCAGCCGCGCCGCGAGATCGAAGAACTTGCCGGTGCCCGCTTTGGCGCGGGTCTTCCCGGTGCGATAGGTGATCAGCTTGTCCGCCCACGGCATGCCGGCATAGACCGGCTTCACGTACCGCTTCATCAGGTAGCTGATCCGGGCGTCGGGGTACATCTCGCGGAGGGCGCGGAGCGTGGGCGTGGCCATGACGGCGTCGCCCACCCAGCCCGGCTGGACGACCAGGATCCGCTCCGCGATCGGTTCAGGATTCGGCATTTCCGGCGAGTATACCGGATGGCGGCGCGGGTGAACCACCTTCGCGGTGCGGCGGGGTCCGACCTTTTCTTGCGGAAAACGTCATTCCCCGCCGAGTTGCGACGACTCGACCGAGCTCGTCGAGGTCCGTGACGGACCGGTCGGGTCGCGTGGCAGTGCGACGTCCCTCGCGGCGAGGAGCACTGCGGAGCGGTCTGAGACCGTCTCCTTACGGGCGCGGCTCGGGGGTGGCTTGCCCGGCGCCCGGCGGAAGAGATCGGCCACGGGCGGGCATCAACCGCGCCTCCGACAGCTCAGTCGCCGGGTACGGCGACTGCCCGCTTCCTTACGGGCGCGGCTCGTTTGAGCGGTTATTCCAGCACGCGGGCGACGATCATGGTGACGTCATCCGTGCGCAGGCCCAGGCCGACGAAGCGGTGAAGCTCCCAGAGGATCTGCTGGGCGACGAACTCCGCCGTGGCGCCGGGGATGGCGCCGGCTTTCCTGAACGCCTCCACCAGCCGCTGGCGGCCGAAGGTTTCCATGTCGAAGCTCATCGAATCGGGCAGCCCATCGGTGTAAAGCAGCAGCAAGTCACCCTTTTGAAAATCGATGAACTTCTGCACGTACGGCTCGTCCGGGCTGATCCCCAGGACCATGTTGTCGCTCTGAAGCTCGATCAGCTCCCCGTCCCGCAACACCAGCCCCGGCGGGTGGCCGGCGTTGCAATATGTAAAGCGGAGCGACGTCGCGTCGAGCACGCCGTAGAACAGCGTCACAAACTCGCCGGGCTTGGTATCGCGGCAGAGCATCAAATTGATGCGCCGGATTGCCTCATAGAGGTAGTAGACGTTGTCCACCTGCGCCCGCAGGAAGGCGCGAACGCTGGCCATGATCAAGCTCGCCGGAACGCCTTTGCCGCTGACATCGGCGACCGCCAGGCCAAGGTTGTCGGCCGGCAGGGGGATGAAGTCGTAGAAGTCGCCCCCGAGCGTGAAGCAGGGCACATAAACGCTGGAGAACTCGATCCCGGGGAGGGCGGGCGGGGTCTGCGGGATCATCCGCTGCTGCACGTCGGCCGCCATCTGGACCTGCTTCTCCAGGGCCTCCGACTGCAGCGTCTCGGTGAGCAGCCGGGCATTCTCGATCGCGGCCGACGCCTGCGCGGCAACGGCCTTCAACAAGTCGATTTTCAAGGGGCTGAACCGCTGCTCTTCGTCGGTGTAGACGCGGAGCACGCCGATCGACTTCCCCTTATAGCGCATCCCGACCGAAAGCATCGAAACGATGCCTTCCTGCAACGATTCCTGCGGGTACTGAACGCGCGGGTCGGTCACCATGTTGGCCACATAGCCGAAGCCCTGCGTGGAGAGGGCGAGGCGGTCAATCTCCGCGCGGCTCAGGCGGATCGGCCCTTTCGCCAGGTACTGGGCGGAGAGGTTGTAGACAGCTTTGATGACGAGCTCGTCGTGATCCTCGTCGATGAGGCGGATCGAACAGGCCTTGGTCTCCATGACTTCGCAGACAATCTTGGCGGTGCGGTCGAGCACCTTCTGCAAATCGCGGGCGTCGGCGAGCATCATGGTCACTTCGTAGACCGCCGTCAGCTCGTTGATCCGCTGGCGAAGCTGGAACTCCTGGAAACAGAGCCGGGCGATGGCGTTGGCCATCAGGAAGAGGAACTGGATGGCGGCCGCCCGGGCGCTTCGAGCCTTGCCGATCTGCCCGGTGAGCGTTTCGAGATCGTCGTCGGTGAGGCCATACTTTCCGGCGAGTTTGGCCAGTTCCACCTCATCGACCCCGGGAGCGGCCGCCCCGTTGACGCTCATCCGTATAGACCCGAGCCGCTGATCGTTCACGATGATGGGGGCGACATATTCGGCCCCTTCACGCTCCATCGTCGCCTCGGCCTGGGCCGCCCCGTCGGCCAGCGCGCGTTGCCGTCGGACAAATTCCTGGGTGGGGGTCGCCTGGGTGAGGATGCGCCCGTCAGCATCGGTGATGACAGCGCGCACCTCCGCGACGGCCGCGAAGTTGTCTTGGATCTCCTGGAGCGTCGCCACGTCGAGGAAATCGGTCAGCCGAAGATTGTCCGGGTCGAACAAAGCCATCCTGGCTCAAATGTAGAGGCGATCCGCCAAAAGAAAAGCGGGCGGGGGAGGGAATTCACGGGGCGTTCAGGTGGATCTGGCGATGAGCGAGATGGATGACGTTAAATGCTTTCGAGACGTTCTCTCGGTCAGATGGGCAAGTTAGACTCCGAAGAATGGCACTCGGTTCTAACATCGCCTTCGCCGAGGCCGGCCGCGGGGCGCCGCTGGTCCTGATCCATGGCTTCCCCGTTGACGCGCGGATGTGGGCGGGGCAGTTGTCCGGGTTGAGCGACCGGTATCGCGTCATTACCCCCGACCTTCGCGGCTTTGGCGGATCGACTTCGTCCGATCCGTTCACCATGGAATCTCAGGCGGACGGAATCCACGACCTGCTGGCGAAGCTGGGGGCGCTGCCGTGCATTCTGGGCGGGCTATCAATGGGGGGCTATATCGCGCTGGCCTTCGCCCGCAAAAACGCGACCGACCTGCGCGGGCTGATCCTCTTTGACACAAAGGCGGCCGCCGACGACGAGAAGGGCGCGAGGGCCGCCAGAAGATGATCGATCTCGTTCGCGACAAAGGCGTGGTCGCGATCGCCGACCAGATGACCCCGAAGCTGCTCGCCCCGAACGCGGCCGAGACGCGCCCCCAGCACGCACAGGCGATTCGCGAGATGGCGCTCGCCTGCTCACCCATCGCCATCGAGAACGCCCTGATCGCGATGCGCGACCGCCCGGATCAGACCAACTTCCTCCCGTCGATCGCCGTCCCGACATTGGTCGTGGTGGGCGACGGCGATCAAATCACGCCCCCCGCGATCGCCGAAGCGATGGGCCGCGCGATCCCCCGATCCCGCCTCGCGATCATCCGCGGCGCCGGCCACATGTCGCCGCTGGAACAACCTTCCCAGGTGAACCAAGCCATCCGCCAGGCCGCCGAAGCCTTCGGAACCTGGTAAAGGGGTCTGGAGGTGTTTCTGCTCCCGGGGATCAGAAAAGGGGTCTGGAGGTGTTTCTGCGCTGGGGAGTCGGATAACACCTCCAGACCCCTTTTTGGTGGGTTGGTCTCACCCGTCGCGACTTGGAAGGTCAGTCGTCGTTGAAGGCGATGCCCTGATCGGTCTCCCATTCCCAGCCGCCGCCGAGGGCCTTGTAGACGGCCACCAGGCTCGTGCCGATCGCCGTATCGCTTTGGGCAAGCTGGTCCTGGGCGATGAAGAGTGACCGCTGGGCGTCGAGCGCGACGAGGAAATCCGTCAGACCGTTGGTGTAGCGGTCGGTCGCGAGGTTATAGGCTTCCCGGCTGGAGAAGACCGCCCGGGTCAAGGCTTCGTGGCGCGCCCGCTCGTTCGCGTACGCGGTCAGCGCATTGTCAACGTCCTGAAGGCTTGTCAGCACCTGTTGGCGGTATTGCGCGAGCGACTGTTGCTCGCGGGCCTTGTAGACGTCGATGTTGGACCGGTTACGGCCGGCATCGAAGAGATTCCAACTGAGCGACGGGCCGAACGACCAAAACGTGCTTCCGGCGTCCGCGAACCGTTTCAGGGTGACACTCTGCTGCCCCAGTTGCCCCGTCAGGCTGAACTTAGGATAGAGCTCGGCCACCGCGACACCGATCCGCGCATTGGCGGCCGCGAGCTGCCGTTCCGCCCGGCGCACGTCCGGCCGCCGACGCAGCATCTCCGATGGCAACCCGGCGGGGATCTCCGACGTGACGACCGGGATCGGCGCGTCGGCCGCCAGCTCCTGCGACAGCGCCGCAGGCTCCTGGCCCAGCAGGACGCCGAGCTGAAACAGCGCCTGCTTGAGCGACGTATCCTGCGCCGGCAACTGGGCGGCCGTGCTCTGAAGCTGCGCTTCGGCGCGGGCAACGTCGAGGTAGGTCGTCAGCCCCCGGTCGAAGCGCGTCCGAGTCAGAGCGAGCGTGTCGGTATCACTCTTCAGATTGTCGCGGGTGATCGCAATCTGGCGCTGCAGGCCGCGATACTGCACGTAGTTTCGGGCGACTTCACCCAAGACGCTGATGAGCGTCGCGCGACGATCCTCCACGGCGGCCGCCGAATCCGCGTCGGCCGCTTCCACGCCGCGGCGCTGGCCGCCGAAAACGTCCAGCTCCCAGCTCGCGTCAAAGCCGGCCTGGAAGAGGTTGAACCGCCGAACGATCCCATTGGCGGGGAACGCGGGGATGCTCGCGCCGCCGGAGCCGGCCCCACCGGCGCCGCCCGTTCCGGCCCCTCCCGCGCCTGAGCCGCCCGAACCTGAAGCTGATCCGCCTCGCGCACCCGTCGGGCCGAAGAAGCTGCCGTTGCCGCTGGTTTGCTCGCGGGTGTAGGAGCCGGTCGCATCAAGCTTGGGATAGAGCCCGGCCGCACTGATGTTCCGCTGCGCCCGCGACTCGACCAGCCGCGACTGTGCCACTTTCAGGTCCAGGTTCGACTGGTAGGCGCGGCCAAGCAGAGAGTTCAGCTCGGGGTCGTTGAAGCTCTTCCACCAGCGCGTGATGTCGGCGGCCGGTGTTGTTGTCGGCCGCGTGGGGGCAGTCGTCAAAACGTCGCCGGTCGGTTGGGCCGCCGCCGGTGTCACAAACCGGTCGGGGGTGGCGACGTCCGGCCGCTGATAATCGGGGCCGACCATGCATCCGGCCAGGGCGGCGGCTCCGGAAAGGCTGATGATCAGCATTCGCGCGGCGCCCCTGGGCGCTGGCGCGAGGCGGCCCGCGGGACCGCCGGCGAGGGCACCGGCGGCACGGGAACGCGGCCGATTCAGCTTCGACCGGTGCCGTCGTGGAGTCCGCGCGTCGAGCACGCACACCGTCAGTGGGGCGATTGGCAGGTTCACCGGGCACCTCCGTTTGCCGGCCCGGCGTCGTTGACCGTCGCCGGCGCAGCGGCCGCGGGTTGAGTCGCGGCGGCCGTCAGCGGCGGGGCTTTGACAAAGACGTCCATCTGCTGCCCCACAAAGACCGGCAGCGCCCTGCGCTTGAACCGGTAGAGCACCTGCAGCACCCGCGTATCGACGCGCTCCGTGCTGTCGCCAGTGAGGGACTTTTTCGGAAGCACATACGGCTCAACGCGGACGAATTCGATCGGCGCGTGCAGGGTTCGGTTCCCGCGGACGAATGCTTCGGCCGGCGCCCCGGGCTCCAGCCGCCACGCGTCGTTCTCATCGACATCGACGCGAACGTGCAAAATCTGCGTATTCCCCAGGAGCATGAGCGGCGTCTGATTGACGCCCGCGAAGGCGAACTCGCCGGGCCGCGCGTTGAGCTGGAGGATTGTCCCATCGACCAGCGCCCGGACGGTGCGACGCTCGATGTCGGTCTCGGTCGCTTTGAGCTGCGCCTCGGCCGAGGCGACATCCCCTTTGGCGATCTCGATGTCGGGCTTCCAGGCGCCCGCCTTGAGCTCGGACAAATCGGCCTCGGCGAGCTTGACGTTGGCCTCCTGAAGCTGCACGGCGAAGCGACGCTTGTTCACCTCGTCGCGGCTGACGGCCCGGCCGTCCGCGATCCCGTCGTACAGTTTCCATTGCGCCTGGGCGTCGAGGAGCGCGGCCTGTGCCGCGTTCAGCTTGGCCTCATAAACGGGCACGTCCTCCGGCCGCGGGGAGCTCTGGACCTTCTCCAGCTTGGCCCGCGCCGAAGCCAGCGCCGCCTGGCGGATGCGAAGTTCGGCCTGTTGCTCGCGGTCATCGGTCTTGAACAGAGCGTCCCCTTTTTTCACCTCCGACCCGACCTTGACGTAGACGTCGGTGATGACGCCCGAGATGACGGCGCCCACCTGGATGTTCTCGGTGCTGGCTTCAATGATCCCGGCGCCGGCAATGTAAGACTCGAAAGGAGCACGCGAAGGCTCGGCCACCGGAACAGACACCGGCGCCGGCCGATTCCCTTTCACCACTGTGATGATCGCCGCCACGACGCCCAGAAGGGCGAAGAAGGGGATGATGAGTTTTCGTATCATGACAAGTCACCTTTTGCGGTACGGAGCTTTGGGGAAGACAGATCCAAAATCCGGAGCACGAAATCCGAGAGAAACGACAACAAGACGAATTAAGAAAAGGGGAAACTAATCGCCGGAAGCAATCGCACGACGTATTCCCTTGCTTTTTTGCTCGGTTTCTTCCTTCGCTTTTTTGTATTCTTCCTTCGGGTTTCGGATTTCGGATTTTCTTCTTACCCCCATCGCTTCGTTCGGAAAGTTAATCCAAAATCCGAAGCACGAAATCCGAAAGAAACGACAACAAGACGAATTAAGAAAAAAAGAAAGCAATCGCACGACGTATTCCCTTGCTTTTTTTGCTCGGTTCCTTCCTTCGCTTTTTTGTATTCTTCCTTCGGGTTTCGGATTTCGGATTTTCTTCTTACCCCCCACCTAGAGCTCATTCGCCGATCGAACCACTTTCTCCACATGCCCGTCATTCATCTTCGCGATCCGGTCGCCGAAGCTGAAGATGCGGGCGTCGTGGGTGACGATCACCAGGGCGCGCCCCTGGCCCAGCGCGACCGACCGCAGCAACTCCATCACCTTGTGGCCGGTGTCGGCGTCCAGCGCGCTGGTCGGCTCGTCGCATACCAGCAATTTCGGGCCATGGACCAGCGCCCGGGCGATCGCCACCCGCTGCTGCTGGCCGCCGGACAACTGCGACGGAAGCGATGTCACCCGATCGCCCAGCCCCACGCGATTCAGCATCTCGCTCGCCTGCTCGACCGCCAGCTTTCGCTTCATGCCGTTGATCAACAACGGGACGGAGACGTTCTCGGCGGCCGTCAGGCTCGGCAGCAGGTTGAACTGCTGAAAGACGAAGCCGATCGTCTCGCCGCGATAGCGCGTCTTGGCCGACGCGCCCATGTGCTTGAAGTCGTGCCCGAAAACCCGGCATTCCCCTTCGTTCTGCTCCAGGATCCCGGCGATGACCGAGATCAGCGTTGTCTTTCCGCAGCCGCTGGGGCCGACGAGCATCATCAGCTCGCCCGCGTTCACATCCAGGTCAATCCCCCGCAGCGCGAAGACCTGCGTCGAACCGGTGCTGTACGTCTTGACGACCCCGCGGCAATAGACCGCCAGCTTGTCCCGGTCGCTGTCGCTCGGCGGCTGATAGACCGTTCGCGGCACGGCGCTTTTGACAGTAAGTGTCGATGTCATCGCAGTTCCTTCGAAAACCCTCCCGAACGCGGCCGCGACGGTTACGCCTTGAAGACGATCGCCGGCTCCAGCCTCAGAACGCGCAACAGGCTGATCCCGCCCGCGGTGAGACAGCACCCCAGGATCGCCACACCGCCAAACACCGGCACCTGCCACGGCATCTGGAACGCGAGCCCTCCGCTGGCGAAAAACAAGCCCGTGATGCTCGCGCCCCCCAGCCCGATGCCATACCCCAGCGCGCCGACCACAATCACCTGGATCGCCACCATCCGGATCAGCATCCAGTTCCCCGCCCCCATCGCCTTTAGCGCCGCGAAGTGGCGCAAGTGGTCCAGCACGAAGGTGTAGAGCGTCTGCCCGGCGACCAATACCCCGATCACGAACCCAAGAGCGATGGTGATGCCGAAGTTGATCAGGATCCCCGTCTTCTTCAGCACATACCCCATCGTCTCCGACTCAAATTCGTCCCCCGTCAGCGCCTTGAGCCCCGGCAGGGCGTTGACGCGGGCGGCCACCGCCGCGATCGACTGGCCGTCACGGACTTTCAACAGGATGTAAGAGAGGACCTTGCGTTCCCGCGGCGCCATGCCGAGGGCGCGGCTGTAGGTCGTGTAGAGGACCGGCTCCCAGAAGAATTCCGGGGTCGCCGAATAGGTCCCGGCGACGACGGCCTCGTGGTCGTTGATGCTGAACCGATCACCCACCGCCAGCGGCCGATGCCCACTCGTCCGCCCGAGCCGAAGCGAATCCTTGGCCTGTTCGGCATTGATAATGACCGCCCGGTCGGCCCGCAGGTCGGCCAGCGACCCCTCCACCATTCTCGGCGGAGCGCCCATCAGCGTCGCGTCATCGAGCCCGATCAGCCGCACCGTGACCGTTGTTCCGTCGGGCAGGCGCGCCTTGAGGTACCCCTTGTAGATCGGCATGGCCCACATCACCCCGTCCACGCCGCGGACGCGCGTCAGCGCCGTGTCGATCAGCGGCTTGTTGGCCTCGGTGAACTCCGCCTGCTCGTCCATCACCCAGAGGTCGGCCATGCGCGTATCGCGGATCCACGAGCCGGTCCGCTTCGCGTACCCGCTGAAGATCGACGCCTGCTGGGTGACGAGAAGGGCGGCGAACGAGAGGCCCGCGACGAGGCTCAGGTATTTGAGCCGATCGCCGACGAGCATCTTCACCGCGACGAAGCTCATGCCGTTGAACCAGTTCATGCGCGTGTCGCCTTTCCGGCCGCCCGAGCGTGTGCCGGCGCCTTGGCGGACCGGCGCGGGCCTTCGACGGCTTCGCCCCGGAGGTCTCCGCGGCGTGCGAACGCCGTTTGGCGAGGGCCGGGTCGTCGCCACGGAGCAGGCCGCGGAGCACGCAGTCGGTGATGAGTTCGATCCGCTGCTCCAGCGGCCGCCATTCGAAACAGGGATCGTGGCCGTGCGCGATCTCGAGGGAGGCCGCGCCGTGGACAGCGGCGTGGAGGGTCTGGGCGACGAGGTCGGCGTCTTTGAGGCCGTGCGCCAGCCGGCCCGCGGCGATGGCCTCGGCGACGGCCGCCTTCAGAAAGGCGTAACCGTCCTGATTGGGGTCCTGGCGGTGCTTCACCACCGCATCCGGCATGGGCGGCAGCGAATCGCCGCGGACCGGCGTCATGAACATGAAGCGGTAGTGGTTCGGGTGCGCGACGGCGAATCGGATGTAAGAACGCCCCAGCTCGCGGATCCGCTCCACCGGGTCGGCGATCCCCGCGAGCTTCAGCGCCTCGGCATCCAGGCGGCCGTAGTCATGGCAGCAGAGCTCGAGCATCAGGTCCGCCTTGTCCTTGAAATGGACGTAGATCGCAGTCGGCGAATAGTCGATCGCCGCGGCGATCTTGCGCATCGAGACGGCGTCGTACCCTTCCTTCACAAACAGCTCCCGCGCGGCGTCCATGATCAGGCTTCGGACTTCGTTCCTCTCCCGCTCCCGGCGTTCCTCAGATGGCGTCATGGCGGGGCCTCCGTCAGCTAACGATGTTATCATTATTTACGGTGTTAAGTAAGTCAACACCGTAAGGGCGCTTTTCAAAACATTTCGGTTGTGGCGACGCGTTGGGCGCCCCGTGGCAGGCACGCTCCATGTGCCGTCCGCCGTTCTTGGCCGCCATCTCGACACGGGGCTACGGCACACGGAGTGTGCCTGCCACGGTACGCGTCCTCACCCCTTGAACACGATCGCCGGCTCGAGGCGGATCACCTTCCACATGCTGAGCAATGACGAGAAAACGCAGATCAACGTCACGGCGGCCGCGTTGAAAAACAGGAGCCACCAGGGGAGACGGAACGCCAGCTCGCTATTGCGGGTCACGTACCCGAAGAGCGACGCAAGCCCAACCCCCAGCCCGTAGCCGATGACGCCGACCAGCACCGCCTGGAGCGTGATCATCCGCAGCAGGAGCCAGTTGCCCGCCCCCATTGCCTTAAGAGCGCCAAAATGCCGCAGGTTCTCAAGCGTGAAGTTATAGAACGTCTGCCCGGCGATCACCGTCCCGACAAGGAAGCCCAACCCCACCGCGATGCCAAAATTGATGGGGATGCCCGTGTTCTTGAAGAAGTAGTCGTAGGTGATCTTGATGAACCCGTCCTGCGTGTACGCCCCCAGCCCCGTGACGGCCTCGATCCGCCGGCACACGTCGCGGCGGTCAAACCCCGGCTTCACCTTGGCCAGCACGAACGAAAGCAGCTTCCGCTCCTTGGGCGCGAACGTGGTGGCGCGACCGTAGGTCGTGTAGACGACCGGCTGCGATTGGAACGTCCGCGACACCTGGCAGATCCCGACGACGATCCCGCGATGGTCGTTCAGCTCGAGCGTGTCCCCCACCTTCAGCGGCACCCGGCGGCCGCCGACTTCTTTGGCGAGCTTGTCGTTCGCTCCGACGTCGTCAACGATCACCGCGCTGGAGCGCCGCAGGTCTTCCAGCTTTCCTTCCAGCATGACCGGCGGGCCGCCGACGAGGCTGACATCGTCCAGCCCCATCACGTTGCAGGTCTGAAAGCTCCCATTCTCCAGCCGCGCCTTGAGCAGGCCCTTGTAGAGCGGCACCGCCCACTCGACCCCTTCGACGCCCCGAACGCGATAGAGCTTGGTGTCCTGAAGCGGCTTGACGTCGTCGATGAACTGAACCTTCGGGTCCATGACCCAGATGTCGGCCCCGCCCAGGTCCGTGATCGCGCCATAGGTGCGCGACATCAGCCCGATGAAGATCCCCAACTGCTGGGTGATCAGCAGCGACGCGAAGGTGATCCCGATGATGATGCCGAAGTACTTGGCGCGATCGCCCATCAGCATCTTCATTGCGACGGAGTTCATTTGAGCTCTCCGGAAGAGGAACGGCCCGCGCCGGCCCTGGGCCGGCCGCCCCGGCGGGGCGCCGGCGCCGCGGCGGCGGGAGGAGCGGGCGAGCGACACGCCTGGAAACCCGCGGCACACAGCCCGGCGATATGGTCAGCCAGGCGGCCGATGGCCGCTGCGTCGAGGCGATGCTCCGGGTAAAGCCGCATCAGCATCGCCTCACAGTTGCGATAGAAGACACATTGGCCGATCACGCTCGCCACGCAGAAGCGGACCCGCTCGGCGTCGTGCGCCGCCTCGGGGCCGATCTGGTCGCGGACGATCCCCTCAAGCATGCGGCTCATCGGGCGGATCATGTTGGCCAGGACAGTGCCGGCGGCCTCGGTCGGCTCGGCCATCTCGGCGCCATGAGCCGCTCGAACCAGGCCGCCTGGCCCCGATCCAGCAGCCGCAGGAGGAACGACCCGATGAACGCGCGGAGGCGGTCATACGGCGTCGGGCTTGGGCACAGGCCATAGTCGGGCGGGTACTTGCGAATCGAAAGGGCGAGGAAGTGCTTAATGACCGCGAGGTAAAGCCCCTCTTTGTCGCCGAAGTGATAGTTGACGGCCGCCACGTTCGCCCCGGCCCGGCGCAGATGTTGCGCACGGTGGCGCCGCGATACCCCTGCTCGGCGAAGACCGGCGCCGCGGCCTCGATCAGTCGAGTGCGCGTCTGGGCGACGTCGGGCGCAAGATCAGGGTCGTCAACGTGGCTCATTCAAACAGTAGTTTAAAACCAGTGATTGAATTGTCAAGGCTTGCTCGGCGTCATCCCTTCTCGTAGCAGGCACACGCCGTGTGCCGTTGCCCGGACGCGGGAGGGGTTCGGAACTCGGCGGACGGCACACGGAGTGTGCCTGCTACTGAAGTGTCGAGGGCCACCCACTCCCTCGTTTGTTCCCCGAAGGCATTGGGCTAAGATCCATCGCCTGCCAGCCGCGGCAAGCGTGGCGGCCGATTTCATCGATCTCGGGAGCGCAATGAAACGCGAACGAATGGCCTGGAGCATCTGCGTCGTGCTGATCGCGGTGCTCGCCTTTCAACTGCCCGGCTCTCTGGCCCAGCGGGATGACGATTACGCCTTTGTCCGGACGCTGGTCGATATCCACCGCCAGGTTGCCACCCACTATGTGGACCCGGTGGACGAGGAAAGGCTCCATCAGGGCGCGATCGACGGCATGCTCGAGCAGCTCGACCCGTTCAGTGTCTACGTCCCGCCGAAGAAACAGGAAGAGTTCGACCGTCTTCTCGACGGAACGTTCAAAGGCGTCGGCATTCAACTCGATCAGGCCGATAACGGCGACGTTCGCGTCGTCTCCCCGATCGACGACAGCCCGGCGTTCAAAGCTGGCGTCCTCGCCGGGGACACGATCCTCAAGGTCAACGGCGAAGACATCCACGGCGCGAAGCTGAAGGACGTGATCGCCAAGATCGCCAAGGGCCCGCTGGAAGTGCGGATGCGCGTCCGCCACGCGACCGGCGAAGAGCTCGACTTGCCAAAGATGCTCCGGCAGGAAATCGTCGTCCCCACCGTGAAGGGGTATCGCCGCAAGGCCGACTCCCACTGGGACTACTGGGTCAGCCAAAGCCCCAAAGTCGCCTACGTCCGCATCACGCAGTTCACGCCCGATACGTTCGATAAGATCAAGCCGGTGCTCGACGGCCTGATCGCCGATGGGATGCAGGGGCTGTTGCTCGACCTCCGCTTCAACCCCGGCGGCCGCCTCGATCAGGCCGTGCGGATCGTCAACTTGTTCGTGAAGGAGGGGAAGATCGTCTCGACCAAGGGCCGCAACCGCCCCGAAGACGTCGCCGTCGCCGACCCGCAGCAGGCGCTCAAAGCCGAGTTCCCGATGATCGTGCTGGTCAACGAACATTCCGCCAGTGCGTCTGAGATCGTCGCCGGCAGCCTTCTCGACAATCGGCGCGCCCTGGTGCTGGGGACGCGGACGTATGGGAAGGGGTCGGTCCAGGAACTGATCCCGCTCGATGGGAAGTCGGGGGAACTGAAGCTGACCGTCGCCTACTACTACCTCCCCAGCGGCCGCCTCGTGCATAAGAAGAAGGACGCGACCGATTGGGGCGTCGAGCCGCAGGTGAATGTCCCCATGGACAACGAGGCGGAGAAGCAGCTCGTCCTCCAGCAGAGCGACCTGGAAGTCATCGGTCGAGCGCTCCCCAGGGCCTCGAGCGGCCCCTCGACCGGCCCGGCGACACAACCGGCGACGACACAGCCCGCCCCCTTCGTTGACAACCAGCTAGAAGCCGCCGTGAGCACGATGGTCGGCCACATTATCCTGACGGACCGGCACGACGCCCACGGCGACCTCATGACCACCTTGACAGGCACCACGCAGGCCGTCAAATAAGGATGAAGGATGAAGCAGAAGGATGAAGTCAGGCAGTGCCGTCTGCATCAATCCGGCTAACTCTGCACCCGTTTCTCCTTCAGACTTCATCCGTCGAGCTTTCCGCAAATGGTTATTCTCGGCATCGAATCAACCTGCGACGAGACGGCGGCCGCCGTGGTGGCGGATGGGTACGACGTTCGCTCCAATGTCGTCGCCAGCCAGGCTGAGCTTCACGCCAGATACCGCGGCGTGGTCCCCGAGATCGCGTGCCGCGCCCATATTGAGAACATCCTCCCGGTGCTTCGCGACGCGCTGGGCTCTTCATCCTTCGGGCTTGAGAGTTCATCCTTCGCCCTTTCTCCTTCATCCTTGGACGCCATCGCGATCGCCTATCGGCCCGGGTTGATCGGGTCGCTGCTGATCGGGGTGACGGCCGCCAAAACGCTGGCGTGGTCGCTGGGCAAGCCGCTGATCGGGGTGGACCATGTCCACGCCCATCTCTACAGCGTCATGCTGGAAAAGAATCAGCCGCCACCGATGCCGGCGATCGGCCTGGTGGTGAGCGGAGGTCATACGGCGCTGTACCGGGTGAACGCGTGGCTGGACGTGACGCTGATCGGCGCGACGATCGACGATGCGGTGGGGGAGGCATACGACAAGGTCGCCGCGATCCTGGGCCTGGGCTACCCCGGCGGCCCGCTGATGGACGCGCTGGCGTCCGACGGCGACTCCAAGGCGATCCGCTTCCCCCGGACGCTGCTCGCCCCCGATTCGCTCGACTTCTCCTTCAGCGGCTTGAAGACGGCCGTCCTCTATCACGTCCGCGGCGTGCCGACCAGAGGCGGCCCGGGCGTGCGTTCGCGTGAGGTCGATCACCCGGTCCCGACCGGCCAGGTGTTGAACGACATCGCCGCCAGCTTCCAGGCCGCCTGCATCGACGTGATCAGCAAGAAACTCCGCCGCGCCGTCCAACAATACAGCGCCCGAAGCGTGATCATCGGCGGCGGCGTCTCGGCCAACCGGGGGCTGCGTTCGGCGCTGGCGAACTTCCCCGTCCCGGTCCTGTTCCCGCCCCTCCGCTACTGCACCGACAACGCCGCCATGACCGCCGGCCTTGCGAACGTCTACTACGAGGCCGGTCGCTTCAGCGACCTGTCGCTCGACGCAATCACGCACAGCCAGTTCCGCGATTAAAAAAGGGGTCTGGAGGTGTTTCCTGCCCCGCGTGTAGTGCCGCCGGTGCCCAGACTCGAGCCGGAGAAAAAGGGGTCTGGAGGTATTCTGGCCAAGTCAGCCCCCGGGCAAATAAATCGGTCGAAACACCTCCAGACCCCTTTTCGGCTCCAGACCCCTTTTCCCTCACCGCGAGCCGAAAAGGGGTCTGGAGGTGTTTTTCGCAGGCCATGAATGGCCGAAATACCTTCTGACCCTTTTTTAGGCCGACCCTTTTTTAGGCCGGCGCGAGCGCATCGCGCGCCGCCCGGACGATCCGCTCCGCCTCGGCTCCGGTTGCGCCAACCGCCGTCAGGTGCCCCATCTTGCGCCCGGGCGCGGGGTCGCCTTGCCGTATAGGTGGAGCTTCACCTCGGGCATGGCACAGGCGGCCGCCCAATTGGGTTCGCCGGCGGACCAGAGATCGCCCAGAAGGTTCGCCATCGCGGCGGGGCGGAGGCGCTCGGTGCCGCCCAGGGGGAGCCCGCAGACGGCGCGGAGCTGCTGCTCGAACTGGCTCGTCACGCTCGCGTCGATCGTCATGTGGCCGCTGTTGTGTGGGCGGGGGGCCAGTTCGTTTACCATCAGGCGGCCGTCGCGGGTGAGGAAGAACTCCACGCAGAGCACCCCGATCACTTCCAGCTTGGCAAGGATGCCGCGAGCGATTTCGATCGCCTCGCGTTCAACGCGGCCGGGGATGTCGGCGGGAGAGATCGACACATCCAGGATGTGGTTTCGATGGGCGTTCTCGATCACGCCCCAGTGGGCAAACGCCCCGTCCGCGCCACGGGCCGCCACCACCGACACCTCGCGTTCGAAGTCGATGAACGACTCGTAGACCCACTGCGTCCCCGGGGACCAGGCCAGCGCCGCCAAGCCTTCTTCGACCCGGGAGAGCTTGACCTGCCCCTTTCCGTCGTAACCAAAGTCAGCCGTTTTGAGGACCGCCGGCACGCCCAGCTTTACGATGGCCGCGTTTAGCTCATCGGCCGATCGCACCGGGTAGAACGGCGTCACGGGGAAGCCCGCCTCGGCGAGGAACGTCTTTTCGCGCAGGCGATTCTGGCTGACGTGAAGGACCGTTCCGGCGGGGCGGACGGGGGCGCGTTCCTCGGCGGCGGCCGCCGTCGCGGCGGGGACGTTCTCGAACTCGAACGTGACGACGTCCACCGCGGCGGCGAACGACCGGACGGCGTCCAGATCGTCGTAGGATGCCGCGACCTCCACGTCGGCGACCTGGCCCGTCGGCGTGTCGCTGTCAGGCGAGAATGTATGGACGCGATACCCCATGCGCCGGGCGGCGATCGCGAACATGCGGCCGAGCTGGCCGCTTCCTAGAACGCCGACCGTACTGCCGGGAAGAATGGGGCCAGACTCTGGACGATGCATCGCCGGAAGTGTACTGAGAAACCCCCCACGTGTCGCCCGCGCGGAGGCCCGGCCCCGCGCCCCTCACATCGCCCGCGGCCCTCACGCCGCCTGCGGCAGCGCGCCGTGGAGGCGAACGAGCGGTCGGATTTTCTTCCCCGCGATGACCGACAGCAAATCGCCGCCGCGCGCATCCGCCAGGCCGCTGAGCAGCATCAAAAGTGCGAGCGTTGCGCCGGTAAGGAACCCGCCGAGATGCGCCCAATGCGCGACCCCGTCCTTCAGGCCGAATGCCGTGTACACCACGTCAAATGCGATAAAGAAGAGTACCACCCAAAAGCCGCGCACCGTGAAGATCTTCATCGCCGGCGAACCGTAAAGCCAAATACGAAGCCATATCACGTTATGAACCTTGTGCATGGGGAAGAAGATCAGGTACATGCCGGCCAGGCCCATGATCGCACCCGATGCCCCCAGCGCCAGATGAGGCGCCTCATTGGATGCCGACACCGCGTATACGGCGCTGGCCGCTACCGCCAAAACGGGGTAGAGAATCGCCGTCCTCACCTGGCCGAGCAGCGCGTTCACCCGCGTCCCGAAGACGAGCAGGAAGAGCATGTTCCCAGCCAGATGGAGCAGGCCCGCGTGCAGGAACGCGTTGGTCAGCAATTGGTACGCGTGAAAGTCCCCCGGGTCGAGCAGGCGTGCGCCCTCGGGCAATGCCTGGTACGCCTGTGCGGGCAGGTCGTCGGGGGGGACAGAGCCCTTGAGCCGCTCCTTCTCCGCCAGGTATTGCCGCACAAGGGGGTTCGTGGGGCCAATTTCGGGGGCCTCGTAGATGTCCACGACCTGCTCCGAGCTCACCCGGCCGACGTGGAGCATCAGCCGATTGGCGGCGTCGCGCTCATATCCATTGGCACCCGATTCCTGCGCCCAGAACCCGATGCTGGTCATCACCGTGAGGATGGCGATCGCCCAGACCAGATACGGCTTGCATACCCCGAACGCCTCGGACGCGATCGGGTAAAGGCCAAAGGCAATGAAGTAGCTGATGACGCGGATCAGGCCCTCGGTGTAAACCTGGAGTGCGTTTTCGTCGATCCCCTGCGCGGTAATGAGCGGGCGGCCGGTCTTAAGGTCGATGCCGCACTCGACACAGACGCGCGTGCCGAGCGAGTACGACCGGTCACACCCTTTGCAGCGGATGCCGCCGCCCAGCGGCGCTGATGAGACGCGCGACGTGCGGGCGATGGTGTTCCGGCCCTGCGCAGTCGGCGCAAGCGTCCCATTGTTGCCGGCGGCCGCGACATCGTACAGATCGCGTGGGGAGTTCTCGGGATCGAATAGTGACAAGTCGGCCGCGGCGGGCTCTGCGCTCGGCGGGTTGTCGTCGGGCGTGAGCCGCAGGCGGGGGTCAGCCACCGGGGCGTCGTCGAACGGCGTCCATTTGGACGGAGGTCGGGCTGCCTGGGATTGCACCGTTGGGCGCGGGCGATCGGCCCGGCCGCGTCGATGTACCGAAGTTCGTACTCTCCCAGGTCAACCAGATCGCCCGTGGAAAGGACATGGCTCGCCACGCGGGAGCCGTTAACGAACGACCCATTGCGGCTGTTGGAATCGAGAAGCCGCCAGGCGCCGGCGCCCGAGGGGACGAGGCGGCAGTGCTTCCGCGACACCAGCGTGCCGGGGAGCCGAACCGCCAATTCCGGGAGCTTCCCGATCCCGATCGGGACGGGGCCGCAGAGAAGGATCTGCTGTCCGCGAAGGGTCGGCCCGGCTTGAACGATCAGGCGGCCGCTGACGACGGCGCCGGCGTAGGTCGGGTCGCCGCAGGCGATGCGCAGCGCCGCCCCGCACGCCGGGCATGCGTCGATCTCGGCCGCGACAGACTCCTGAACGCTGGTCGCCACCCCACACTGGCAGACTACATTGATCATCGAAAGAACCCCCGGCGGCAACGGTTCACGTCCGCTGCGAAGACCTCCGCCCGGCATGGATCGTGCCAAAGAGGCTTTCCGACGTCAACCGGGTTGGTGTGCGCGGGCCTGTCAGCTCGCTTGGAACGCCACCTGCGGCGTTCGTCGGGCGGTTGGGGCCGCGGCCGCAGCATTCGGTGGCCGAATCAGCTCGAGGGCTTGCCGGGCAACGTCGAACGCCGCGTTGGGGTGGCTGATGGAGCGGGCGATCGACCGCATCCGCGCCAGCCGATCGGGCTCGTCGAGGAGGGATTCGAGCTTGAACGCGAGGGTCGAGAGGTCGTTCACCTTCACGGCGGCGCCGGCCTCCAGGAGGTACTCGGCGTTGCGCGTCTCCTGGCCGGGGATCGGGTCCACGATGAGCATCCCCGCGCCGCTGGCGAGCGCTTCGCTGGTCGTCAGGCCGCCCGGCTTGCTGACGATAATGTCGGCGGCCGCCATCAGCTCGTGCATCTCGTTGGTGAAGCCGAGGATCGTGCGGCCGTGCCGCGGCGGGCAACTCAGCGATTCGAGCCGCGCCCGGGCCTCGGCGTTGCGGCCCGTGACGACGATGACATGAATCGGCCGCTGCACGTCAAGGATCGATCGGTGAATCCGTTCGACCTTGCCGTACCCGCCCCCGCCGGAGAGTTGAAGGACAACCGGGCGATCGTCCCCGATCCCATGGCGGCGGCGGCACTCCGCGGCCGACCGGGGCTCGGCGAAGACCGGGTGGATCGGGATCCCCGTGACCGACACGCGATCGGCGGGGACGATTGAGGCAAGGGCCGCGCGTCCTTCCTCGCTTGCCACGAAGTACCGTTCGCAGGGGGAATGGATCCAGACGCGGTGCGGGTGAAAGTCGGTCGTGACGGTAACGTGCGGAAAGTTGACGTGCCCGCTCCGGCGGAGCGACGCGATCAATTCGGCGGGAAGGAAGTGAGTGTGGATCGCCAGGTCCCATGACCCGCTTACCAGGAGCTGGACGAGTCGGAACAAGTTGAGCCGTTGCAGGTTGGCGCTGACGCCGGCCTTCAGGCCCGACAACTGCGGCCAATGGGGCGGCCGATCCAGCGTGTCGTACAGATACCCAATCATGTGCGGCGCGGGCCGCCAGGCCGTAGTACCAGTCAACATAGAACTTGCGGAACGCGTTGCTGCAGAAGCTAAGCACATCAACGTTCGCTACCACCGCGTCGGGGCAGACCTGGGTGAGAGCGAGCTGGATCGCCTCGGCCGCCCGGACGTGGCCGCCGCCGGCCGACGCTGACAACAGCAGGATTCGCGGCCGGGTGCGGAGGCCCCCCTCGCGGCTGCCCGCTTCGGAGAGTCGCCCGGTCCGCATATCCCAATCGGGCAGGATCGCATTCATCGCGACATCGCCTCCATGGCTTGGGAGACAGCCGCCTCACCGCCACCGGACGCGGCGGGCGTCGATGGGGCGGGCCAGCCGTCCACCGGACCATCGCCAAACCCGGCGGGGGCGGGCGAGACAGGGCAGGCGCGGCCGAAGTCGTCCCGCTCGCGCTCGGCCCGCGCGGCCTTCACGTGTTCTTCCCAGAAAAGCTCGAAGCCGTCCACCCGGGCAAACCGGGCGACGCGGTGAGGCGCGCTGCGGGCCATGCGGAGCCGCGTCGCCTCGTCGTTGAGCAGTTCATCGATCGCATCGGCCCAGGCCCGCGCCCACGCGAGGAGGTCTTTCGGGCCCACGCTGGTCGGCCCGGATGCGGCGGCGGCGGTCACGCTGACGCTGGCCGAGGCGCCACCCGCCGGAAGGACGCGGCCGCTGATCCCGTCGTCCATCACTTCCGACGTGGCGCCGGCGTCGCCGACGAGGACCGGCAGCCCACAGGCCTGCGCTTCAACGACCCGTTGCCCGCAAAGATCCACGCGCGACGGGTCGAGCAATAGGTCCGCGTTGGCCATGAGCACCGCGAGTTCTTCGTCGTTCTCAATCGCGCCGCTTCGAACGTAAATCGGCAGGCGCGGCGCTTCGTTTCGGACGGCGTCGGCGACCCACGGCTCGCCGACGATCACCAGGGCCACGTCACAGCGACCGGCCACGACCCGCGCCAACGCGAGCGACAGCAGGCCAAGGTTCTGCAGGTTCGCCGGGCGGCCCGGCGGCGCGATGTATAGCAGGCGGAACTTCTCGGCCACGCCGATTGACGACCAGAAGTCGGCCCGCTTCAGCCCCGGGTGGAAGCGCGACTCATCAACCCCCGGCGGCAGCATCGCCAGCTTTTCCGCCGCTGCGCCTGCGGCGACGGCCGATGCCTTGCCGGCGCGGCTGCGGACGAAGGTCGCCGCCGATTGACTGCGAAGCCAGCCCGCCAGGCCGTGCGCGGAAGAGGTCAGCCGCCAGTCGGCGGTGAGCCCATAGACGAGTGAGGAAAGATCGACGTGGTGCGTGCTGAGGAGAGGCACCCGCAGCATCTTGGCGACCATCCAGCCGCAGAGCCCCATCGGGCCGGCCGTGTCGATATGGACGGCGTCGAACTGCTGGCGGTCGGCCCATTCCAGCACTTCGGCGATCGGCGGGATCACCAGGCTGCCGCCGTACTCGGCCGCCACCGGCTTATTCACCAGTGGGACGAAATTCTTCCGCCACGGCACGTCGAGCCGGGGGTTGGCGGTGCATGTGTGGACGGTCAGCGACTTTCCGCGGCCGTACGACGCCGCGCCGATGGCCTGCACGAATCGCGAAACCTCGCCGGGCTCGTCAAATCGGTCCGTGAAGACCGCCACCCGCAGGGTCGTTGCGCTCACCGTGCGGCCGTGCCCCGTGATCCGCGGCAGCAGGTGCCGCTCGCGGTTTTGGTGGAATAAGGCAAAGTAATAGGGGAGGAGCGTGAACTGGTGGGCTGCCACCGCCGAGAGGACGTCGAACATCGAAGCCAGTTCGCCTGCCCCGGCAGCCCCTTCGATCGCGCCGACGATGCCGCCGCAGATGTCGCGGTTCATCAGGTTGATCAGCTTGAAGACCGCGTCGTGCTCCCCCAGCGGGGCGTCGCCCCGCCCCATCGCTTCAGTCAGCGGCTTGAAGTCGCCCGAGCGGGCGGCGAAGGAATCGATGAACAGGTCCATCAGCAGCGCCGTGCCCGGACGGCCGACGACGCTGTGGGCGGCGTTACGCGTCGCCTCGGGAGCGGCCGCCTTGCGACGGCCGGTAAGCGGGCGAATGACGCGCCCCGCCGTGCGACCGGCCGAACGCAGCTTTCGGCCGGCGACCCGGTACGCCTGGCCGACCGCCATCCGAGCGATGTCCCGCTTGCGCGGCGTTCGTCGCTCGCCCACCAGCATCTGAAGCAGCGCCGTCCCGATCGTCGGCTTGGCGCCGGCGGGAAGCATCTGGCGGCTGAAGTAGCGGATCCCGACGCCGTAGAAATTGTGCGCCAGCTTGAGGCTCGACCCGGCCTCGCCGCCGGGCCGGCAGCGCCCGTCGCGGAGGCAATCCAGGACGTCGGCTACGGTGCGCGCCTCGGCCGGGAACTCCGTCCAGGTGCGGCCGATATTGAACAGGCCGTGGTCGTCGCTCCCGCCCGTGCGGGTCTTCTTCCACGGCTCGGGCCAGCGCGGGGCGAGCGAATGCTTTTGCGACAATGACTCAATTCGCGAGCGGGTGACTTCATCCAGCATCGGCTCCAGCGCGTCGCGATGAAGCAGGCTGTGAGCGCCGTTGAGCGATTCAAAGCCCTTGAAAATCAGCAGCAGCCGCTCGAGGTGCCACGTATCAAGCACATCGTTCTGGCGATAGACCGGGTGAGCGACGGCGTGGGCGATGCGGTTTTGTTCGATGTACTCGGCGACCTGGTACACGTCGGCCGCCCGGGCTTGCAGTGCGTCGTGGTCCGCGGCGGTAATGCCCCAGACGAGGATGTGCATCTTGCAGCGATCCTCCGGGAAGTAGCAGGTCACTTCTTCACCGACAATGACGTTGGGGCGATCGAGGATCCGCTTGACGCCTTCGATGGAGTCGTGGTCGGTGATGGTGACGAAGTCCATCCCGCGGCGGGTCGCCTGGCCGAAGACATCGGCCGGCTCGCTGAAGCATTCGGGGCACTTGATGGCGGAGAGAACCGCCTCGTCGGCTTCGGTGCTGGCGATGCTGTGACAGTGAAGGTCCGCTCGCAGCGTTGCGCTGCCGGCGGGCGGGGCCCATCGGGGGGAGCCCTGCTCGCTCGCTCGCGCGTCCCCCACTCCGGCGAGAGGGGCGCCGGCGGGGCCGGCTTCGAGCGGATCGGGGAGAAACGCATCGTGAAATCCGCGGCCGCCCGGCCCGGCGGGCGCGAGCCGGCCAGGCGTTTGAAGAGATGCCCCGTGCGTTGCCATGGCCTGCTCCTTGATCGGTTTCGACCGGAGAATGCGCCGGCCGACGCGGCGTCTTGCCGCGATTCCGTTCATCACCATCCGTGGAACGACTTCTCCGAGCTCCATCTCCAGGGGCAGATGCCAGCCGCTACTCGACCTGGCGTCACCAGCGTCCCTTCCTTAAGCAGCGTTGCTTCCTCGGCAAACCGCCAACTCCTCGATGCGCTAAATCTTAGGAGAAGGCCCATCAGCGTTCGGTAGAGATGGTGTTAATATTTGGACAAAGCGCTACGTGTGGTAGGGCTCGTCGGTCGCAACGCAGCGAATTGCGCAAGATTATCGATCCATCGCCGATGCCGCTTTCGGCATATACAGTATAGTCAGCCCGGCCTACACCGCCTCCCCGAGCCCACAACCTTAGTCGAGTCGGACACTCTTTCAAACTGAACGACTATGATGAACGGCGCCAACGAACTAACATTCAATGAGGGTTTCATTAGTGTGGCGAGAGGGCAGCGGTCGGCCCTCTCGGTCGCTCCGTCGGCCGTGGCGTGGGCTCGACTTTTGGTCCTCCATGGCTACGGGGACCACTCCGGCCGTTATCGCCACCTCATGCGATGGCTCGCGCTTCGCGGCGTCCTGTGCCACGCCTTCGATTTCCGCGGCCACGGGCGCTCCACGGGTTCCCGAGGGTTCGTGCGATCCTGGGATGAATTCCTAGAAGACCTTCGATCGTTCCTGATCGCCGAAGCGCAGCGCCGACGAAGGCGGAAAACCGGCGCCGGGCACTGCCCAGGACACGCTCCATCGTCCTCCCCTGTTTATCCTCGGCCATAGCCACGGAGGGCTGGTCGCTGTCGCGGCCGGGATCGAAGGGATCCTCGAAGCGTCGCATGTCGCTGGATGCATCCTCTCGGCTCCATATTTGCGTCCGGCGGCGATGCTCGGACCGCTTTGGTCGGCGTTCGCGGCCGCCACCAATCGATTGATGCCTGCGCTGCGCGTCACGTCCGGGCTAAGAGAGGAGTGGATGTCGTCCGATGCCGAGATGCTCGCAGAGACCCGCGCCGACCCCCTGATGATCCGGTTCGCCACGCCGCGCTGGTATATCTCGACCCTCGCCCGTCAAAAGGACTGTCTTCAGCGGGCGGCCGATTTCCGCCTGCCTCTGCTGTGCCTGGCGGGGCCGCATGACCCCATCGCCGACTTCAAGGTGATCGAGGCATTCATCGCGCAAGCAAGCTCAGTTGATAAGACGTTGCTCCGCTACCCCGGTAAGATGCACGAGTTGCTGCGCGACACCGGCCGCGAGGCGATCTTTGAAGACATTCTCGCGTGGCTGCGGGAACGAACGCCTGCCGGGCCTGAGGAGGCATCCCCATGGTGTGGGGAACGGCGCGTGGCCGACGTCAACGCTTTTCACGGTTTGGGACTACGACAAGCTTCATCGACCTGCCGCCGACGACGCATCGTACAATGGGTTGGCCAAGTGCCGGCCGGTGTTGTCGCGGCCGCGGCCGCCCAGGAGATGGCCCATGTACGCATTCCCCGCGTTCGAACAGTTGAAGGACCTCATTCACCTCGCGCGGCGGGAAGACCTGGCGGAGGATGACGTCACCAGCCGCCTGATGGTCCCTGAGCAGGCCATCGGAGTCGGCACGCTGCTTCAGAAAGAGGCGGGGGTTGTCTGTGGGCTGCCGATCGTCGAGATGGTTTGCCGCGTTTATGACGAACGGCTCCGGGTGGAGATGATCCCCGGCTTCCACATGGAGATCATTGAGGGGCGATTCAGCGATCAGCGGCCGACGCCCCTGCTCCGGATGCGCGGGCCGCTCCGCTCGCTCCTGTCGGCCGAACGGGTCGTCCTGAACTTCCTCCAGCACATGAGCGGCGTCGCCACGCACACCCAGCGCTTCGCCCGGCGCGTCGTCGGGACCAAGGCGAAGATTTACGACACTCGCAAGACAGTGCCGGGGCTCCGCCTGCTCGACAAGTACGCGGTGCGCTGCGGCGGCGGGTTTAACCTCCGGATCGGCCTGTACGACGGTCTGCTCGTCAAAGACAACCACTTGGCGGCGATCCCCATCCGCGAGCTGCGCGACCACCTGTCCCGGGCCGTCAACATCTGCCGCTCGGAAGACCCGTCGCGACTGATCGAGGTGGAAGTTGACACGCTCGAGCAACTTCAGGAAGTGCTCAAGATCGACGGCCTCCACGTCATCCTGCTCGATAACATGGATTGCCCGCGGATGGAGCAAGCCGTCGCCCTCCGCAACGCATCAGGGCGACGGCCCCAGGTCGAGTTGGAGGCGTCGGGCGGTGTAACGCTTGAGACTGTTCGTTCGATCGCGTTGACCGGGGTCGAACGGATCGCGGTGGGGGCGATCACCCATTCCGCGCCGGCGCTTGACATCGGGCTCGATATTGAGGCATGAGGCGGCCGCCGGTTTGAAATATCGCGCTCACGGCTATGATCGGGGGTCATGGAAACGGGTACACCCCAAGCTCATCCTTCGCCCGAGGGCCCATCGCTGGCGCATCCTTCGCCGCTTCCCCAATCGTCCCCTCAGACCGGGCCCACGCCGGACATCCCCGAGCCGGTCATCGAGCGCAAGCCGTTTGAGGCGGAAATGTTCGACGTCATGGGGGGCGCGTCGCGATGGGAAGTGAAAGTCCACGATCACGGGTTGGTGGCGCTGGTGGACGTGATGCCCCGCTTCGCCCCGGTGGGCAAGACGGCCGACTTTGCGATCGTCCAGGCCGCCCGCGTTTCGTACGGGCAGGGGACCAAGCAGGTGAACGAGGACCGGGGGCTCATCCGATACCTGGCCCGTCATCGGCATACGACGCCGTTTGAGATGGTGGAGTTCAAGTTCCACCACGTCATGCCGATCTTCATCGCCCGCCAGTGGATCCGGCACCGGACCGCGAACGTGAACGAATACAGCGCCCGCTATTCGGTCGTGCCCGACCGCTACTATCGCCCCAGCCTCACCAACGTTCGCAAGCAAAGTGCGATGAACCGCCAGGGGGGCGAAGAGCCGATCGACGACCTGACCGCCAAGGAGTTCGTTGACTACCTCGACGAGCTGGAATCTCGCCACGCGGACTACGAGAAGTTCCTCGCCAAGGGCGTCTCCCGCGAACTGGCGCGGATCGCGTTGCCGGTCAGCGTCTACACCGAGTGGTACTGGAAGATCGACCTGCACAACCTGATGCACTTCCTCTCCCTTCGGATGGACGCCCACGCCCAGCAGGAAATTCGCGATTATGCCAACGCGATGTACGCCCTCATCCGCCCCATCGTCCCGATCGCGGCCGAGGCATTCCTGGACTACAACGTCGGCTCCATCCACCTCACGCGCCTCGAAATCGACGCCGTCCGGACCGGCCAGCCGCTGGCGACCCAGAACAAGCGCGAAGCCGCGGAATGGGAAGAGAAGAAGACGCGGCTGGGGCTCTGAACATCTTCGAGGTCGAGGGTCAACCGCGCGATGGACCCAACGTGTGAAATCCAAAGCACGAAATCCCAAGGAAAAGGCTAAAAGGGGAAAAAGAAGAAAACGGAAAAGCAAAAGGGGCAAGCCCCGGCAAGCCCTTCTTTCTGACTTATTTCCGCTTCCGGCTTTTTTTGAGTTTCCTTCGGATTTCGTGCTTCCGATTTTATTCTTCCCTCCCGGAAAGGCAGACATGGCCCGAGACATCACCACGAACGCCGTGGACGGCAAAGACAGTTGGCGGGTCTTCCGGATCATGGCGGAGTTCGTCGAGGGGTTTGAGTCGCTCGCCGAGGTGGGGGAGGCCGTGTCGATCTTCGGGTCGGCCCGCACCAAGCCGGATAGCCCCTATTACGCGGCCGCCCAGGAGACCGCCCGCCGCTTGTGCGACGCCGGCTTTGCCGTGATCACCGGCGGCGGCCCCGGCATCATGGAGGCCGCCAACCGCGGCGCGTTTGAAGCCGGGGGCATTTCAGTCGGTTGCAATATCACGCTTCCCCAGGAGCAGGAGGGGAACCGCTATCAGACGATCGGCCTGGATTTTCACTATTTCTACGTGCGCAAGGTCATGTTCGTGAAGTACGCGACGGCCTTCATCTGCTTCCCCGGCGGGTACGGCACGCTCGACGAATTCTTCGAGACGATCACCCTCGTCCAGACGCTGAAGATCGAGCCCTCCCCGATTATCCTCTACGGCTCGAAGCACTGGGCGGGCCTGGTCGACTGGCTCCGCGGCACCCTGGTGGCCGAAGGTTTCATCGACGGCGAAGACCTCGACATCTTCCGCATCGTCGACACCCCGGCAGACGCGGTGCGCCAAGTCAAAGCCGGTATCCGCAAACCGTGGTGGGCCGCGCGACCCCGAGCTCAGGCAAGCGGCGATGCCCCCGGCGGGCCAGTCAAATAAACACCCCATCAGCGGCAGCGCGGCCGCCAGCGGTGAAGGCACCCGCTACGGCAGCCGCGCCAAGCGTCCGGGCAGAAAGCATGCGTCGCCGGGGAAGAAGGCGGAGCAGTAGGGGAATAGGCCGGCCCCCGTTTTCCGAATGGCCCAAGGATCTCGCGAACCCACCAATTCTTTGAATCGCAATCGATTATGAACTTAAAGGTTATGTTCGATCTCGCAAAGTCGGAATCAATTCCTGTTCTGCAAGCCCTGAAAAGTCACCTCACGGCACCGCGTCTCCGATCAGCGGGCAAGACGCATCCTAACACCTGAATCCTCCCAGTCCGGTGACTCACAGTCTACAAGCAAGCAGTTCAAGCGATCGGAACTGATAAACAACAGCTCAGCGAGTTGCTCTTGCGTATAGCCCGCCTCAAGGTGCGCTCGCACAAGCCGCTTGAAGGCGCATGGCGACTCGCGGCGAACCTCAACCGGCTCCGTTTTTCGCCAGCCCAGTCGCGACAACTGTTGAAAGATGGATGTGTATCGAGTCTTGTCTATGCAGCCGAGCTGGTGAGCTCTATAGGCCAATGCCTGCATTGAAACACGCCATTTACGCTTCAAAGCCGAGAGCTTCGGAATATCGAGCTTCACCCCGAAATCGCTTCGAATCTCGCAGGCGGGTAGAAGAAATGCCGCCGAAAACACCCGCGCCTGATCTTCCGCAAGCGTCGCTTCGACATCACGATCGAAATGCATGACCGTGTGCCCGAGCTCATGAGCCAAGCTCAATCGCATCCTATCGCCCGGCCGCGAACCGTTGAGGAAAAAAAGCTTGGGCAAGCCTGGCACCCAACGGCAGAGCGCGTCCAGATTGTCAATTTCCAAGTCGCGGTCGATCACAATCCCACCGCACGCCTCGATCGTGTTGACGAGATTTTCGAGTGGCCCCGGCGGAACGCCCATCCGCGCGCGTGCCCACCCGGCAATCTTCTCCACATCGCCCGCATGATTGTCCGGGTCAATGTCCGGGATCTGATCTTCTGCCGGCGGACAGAGTGCGAGCAATCGATCGACCTGAAGATCGATGATGCTACATCGGGCATGCGCCGCCTTGACATGGAGTCGCTTCGCTTTGGCGAACGCACGATGATAAAACTCGCCGAGATTCGCCAGCCGAACCGGCCTGGACACGTAAAATAGGCTCGCATGGAAATCAAGCAACGCGGCAAGCCTTGCGACCTGAATCTCGTTCGGTCGCTTTACAGGAAGTCCCGGCACGTGACCGGTTTCCCACTGAGCGATCAGTGGCTGGCTGACCTCCATCTGCTGTGCGAGTTCCGCTTGCGAGAGATATCGCGCCTCACGCGCCGCCGTCAGCATTGCCGGATTGAATTCGCCGATGTGTATGCCCTCACGCGAGATCGATACCTGCGGCTCAACGCTCGCCGGGACTTGGAGGTTCCGGTTGGACCAGTGCTCGACCATTTTATGCACTTCTTGTCTTTCGCATCGTTTCAACCCGATCAGCCAAACCGGGTGAAATCTGGGCGATGAGATCCAACTCGAGAACGGGAAGCGAGCGCGTCCAAAGGCTTCGCTTGGCATCGTACAGGCCGATGCGGTGGCGCTTGAGACGTTCCTCGGTCAGATCCAAGTCAAACCCAGCGATCAGACAGAGGCGGTTTCTTCCGTCATCGGGGACTTGAACTGGCGGGACCCCAGGGAGGGGAAGCTGTGCCCCGGTGTAGAAAGATGGAGATTGCTGCCGACGGACTCGCCCGGTAGGGATGTTTTGCGGCAGGCCTTCTTCGATAATTTGAAGGTCGATTATTCCATCGACCTCGACGTCATCTTCCGCCTTCGACGGGCGGATTCTGTCTTTGATGCGTTTCACCTTTGTGTATAGCTCCGACCCGATCCAAAGCTCGGTTGCACGGCCGTTTTGGGTCAGCTTTGTCCGTAGGTGCAGCCCATCCGGATCGCCTGTCGCCACAAGAGAGATAAGAAAGGGGTAAATCCGATCCGCAAGCATATTCGCCAGCGTTGACTGCCTGTAATCGGCATAGCCAACCGGGTCCAGTTCCCGGCTTCGCCGGAACGCATCAAACCCGCTGTCCATCGCCTCGCGAAGGATGATCGGCGCAACACTTCAGACCTCGGTCATCACCGACTCTTCGTCACCGGGGTTCAGGGGATTCATTCTGTTAGAATACGCGTGCACGAGACCTGCGTCAACAAATCGCGCGATTCTATAACCAAGACGACGGCGCGACCCCTTGTGGTGGGCGATAGTAGGGAACCGTAAACGAAGGTCGGCGAATGCGCGGCACAGCGGTCTCGGCGTCGGCTTGGCTTGCGACGAGTGAACGTCCCGGACAAGACGAGTATGCGGCGTTAGAGGGTCCGCAACCAACAAACGCCATGCACTAGCCCATTTATCCAAGCGGTACGTTCCCGTTCGTCGAACCGTTGCGGTTCGATCTCCGACGTTCGCCCTCGTCACCTCGATAGGCTCCCTCGGACGCGCGCCCCAGCCTATTGCGATAGTCACACGCTCATCCCCTCGTCCCCGTCTTTCTGCTCGGCGGCTTTCATGGCGTCCCATTCTTCCAGCGTGATCGTCGCTTCGCGGGCCTGGCTCCCCTTGTACTCGCCGACCAGGCCGGCGGCCGCCATCTGTTCGATGAGGCGGCTGGCGCGGCTGTAGCCGATCGTCAGGCGGCGCTGCAGAAGCGAGACGCTGCCGCGGCGCGTTTCCAGCACGACGCGCACGGCGTCGTCGAACAGCTCGTCCTTCTCCATGTCGCCGCCAGTCATGGCGGACTTGATCTGCACCAGCTCCGGCTCGTACTGCGCCTCGGCCATCGCGCGGACGACCTTCACGCTCTCGCGCACCTCGCGGTCGTCGATGAACGTCCCCTGGGCCGGGTCGGCTTGCTCGCGCCGGGGGGCAGGAAGAGCATGTCGCCGTGGCCGAGCAGGAGATCCGCGCCGTTCTGGTCGAGCACGATGCGGCTGTCCATCTTGCTCTGCACGCGGAAGGCGATCCGGGTCGGCATGTTGCTCTTGATCAGCCCCGTCACCACGTTGGCGCTGGGGCGCTGGGTGGCCAGGATCAGGTGGATGCCGACCGCCCGCGCCTTCTGCGCGATGCGGACGATATGCGTCTCCACCTCTTTCCCGCTGGTCATCATCAGGTCGGCCAGCTCGTCGATGATGATCACGATGTACGGGAGCTTCTTGGGGATCTTCGCTTCTTCCTCGGGCGTGCTCGGCTTGAAGCGATCGATCAGCTCTTCCTGGGTGAGGCTGTTGTACCCCTTGATGTTGCGGACGCCGGCCTCGGCGAGGAACTCGTACCGCTCGTCCATCTTCTCGCAGGCCCATTCCAGCACGCTGGTCGCCTTGGCGGCGTCGTTGATGACGGGGCACATCAGGTGCGGCACGTCCTTGTACATCGCCATTTCGACCACCTTCGGGTCGAACAGGATCAGCTTCACCAGGTCGGGGCGCTGCTTGTAGATGATCGACATGATGATCGTGTTGATGCAGACCGACTTGCCCGATCCGGTGGTGCCGGCGATCAGGCAGTGGGGCATCTTCGCCATGTCGTAGATCAGCGGCTCGCCGCTGGCGTCCTTGCCGAGATAGAGCGGAATGTCGAGCTTGGCCGCCCCCTCCGGCGCGAGCTGCATCAGCTCCTTGAAGCGCACCTTTTCCTTCTGCGCGTTGGGCACTTCGATGCCGACGGTGTTCTTCCCCGGCACCGGGGCGACGATCCGGACCGTTTCCGCCCGGAGCGACCGTTGGATGTCGTTGGAGAGGCCGGTGATCGTCGAGACCTTGGTCCCGGCCGCGATGCTGATCTCGTACATCGTGATGACCGGGCCGGTGTCGATCTCGACGACCTGGGCGTCGATCCCGAACTCCTTCAACGCCTGCTCCAGGATCGCCGCCTGCTCGCGCACAAACGCTTCCTGGCTTTCGGCGTAGCCGGTCTCCGCGTCCTCCAGGCAATCCCAGCCGGGCAGGTGATATTCGCCCAGTTCCCGCTGGACCATCGGCGCCGGCGCCGACTGACGGGGCTTGAGCGAGCTGGGGAGCCGGACGAGGATCTCCTTCTTCGCCTCGGCCGCCGGAACGCCGTCGGGGGGAGACGCGTCAAGCGCCGCCGGGGCGGCCGGGATCGACGCGCTGGGCGGCGGGATGAAATCGTGGGCGTCGTCGTCCAGGCCCTCCGGCCCGGCCGGGCCGCCGTCGGCCGCTTCATGCGCGGCGTTGACGGCTTCCACCACGATCGATGGCGCCCGCGAGATGGGGATCTGCGCCGCCCGGCCGATCGGCGCCGCCGGAACAGCCGCGGCGGGCCGGGTGACGGCGGGGGGCGGAGCGGGGGGGATCACCGCCGGCTCGGCCGGGCCAAGGTCGGCCTCGTCCATGAACGCGGCATCGGCGGCCGCGTGCGCGTGCTGCGGGTCGTCGTGGGGGTAGGTAAGGTGAAGAAGGTCGTCCTCATCCTCGTTGTTCAGCGCCGCCATCACCGCGTCGGCGGCGACTGACGCGGAGGAACGCCGCTTCGAATCGCCTTTCCCCCATCCGCGCAGCGCGTCAAGCAGGCGTCCGCCCGTACCGGCTTGCTGCTCCCTTGCCGCGGCCGCCGGCGATGTCGCGGGGCGAGGCGGCCCACCGTCGATGGCGGCCGAAGTTCCACCCGAGCGGGCGGCGGCCAGAGCGGCCCGCTTGGCCGCGAGCGAATCGGCGGCCGCGTCGCGGGTCACAAAGCCGGGCAGGCTCGGGAGCTTGGGGAGCGCCGGGAAGTTCCAGCGCATTCGCGCCAGGGCCGGCGACGCGCCCGGCCATATCCACCAGCGCCGGCCCGTGATGCCGGACGGCCGCGAACGCCATCACCGTCTTGGCCGGGATAAGGAAAACCAGGTCGTCGGCGGCAAGCAAGAGCCCGACGACAAGCGTCGTCATCAGGATCAAGCGCGTCCCGATGGTGCTGAAGTAATGGTTGAGGAACGCGGCCGTCCCGATCCCGATGATCCCGCCCCGACCCTCCGGCAAGCCGTCACTCGACCCAGGCGTGAGATGATGAACCGCGGCCGCAAAGGCGATCGCCAGGACCAGTAAGCCCACGACGCGCATCCAGACGTCGCCAATCCGGCTCTTGCACAGGACAAAGACGAGGCAGACGCCGGTGAAAAAAAGGAGCGGGAAGACGCCGTGGCCAATCGCCAAAAAGCTGTAATAGGCGATGAACGCGCCCGCCTTTCCGCAGAGGTTTTCGACCGGCGGATAGGGGGCGACCGCATGGCTCGGCCAGTCGGTGGGATGGAAGCTGCCGAGGCAGACCAGAAGGAAAACCCACGCGGCGCAGGCCAGGGACGTCAGTACGTTCCGAGGCAGGTCGGAGCGCTCCATGGAAAACCAGGAATGCCAAAGCGCAATCAGAGCCGACGCACCGCCGGTTGCCGCACGGCTCGATCCCTTCGCTGCCATCCTCGACCCTTTCCTTAACGTCCTGTATGCCCAAAGCCCCCAACGCCACGATCCGTCTCGTCGAGCTTGTCGGTCTCGATCCATTCGACACTCGGCACCGGCACGATCACCATCTGCGCCACCCGCATGCCGCGCTCGACGACGAACGGCGCGGCACCGTGGTTGATCAACGGCACCATCACCTCACCCCGGTAATCGGCGTCGATCGTCCCGGGCGAGTTGATCACCGTCACCCCCAGGCGGCTCGCCAGCCCGCTTCGCGGACGAACCTGGGCCTCATACCCCGGCGGCAACGCCATGGCGAACCCGCAGGGGACGACATAAATATCGCCTGGCTGAACCGTTACCGATTCCCGGATCGCCGCCGTCAGGTCGAAACCGGCCGCGTGCGCCGTCATCCGCGTCGGCGCTGTCAGGCCGTCGGCGTGGGGCAGGCGTTTGATCCTTACCTTGACCGCGTCGCCCAATGCACGCCTCCTTCACATCAGCGCCCGCCCAGACGCGAGAGCCCGGAGCCGCGGCCGACGCGTAGATGGCGCCGTGCGGCAAGCACCAATGGGTTATCGGCCGATGGGGCCGCCGAACGACAGGGACGTCCAGGCGCGCCGCCTGGAGAACCCAGAGCGACCAACGCTTTCGCGCCTCGCAGCATCGCGACTCGGCCCGAACCAACGCCTGATTTCGCCTTCTCGTGCGAACAAAATCGCTCCAGCATGGGCGCGAGCGTAGAATGGCTCACCTCGACGCTTAGCGGCAAGGGCCGCCGCCGGGCCTCCGAACGCTCCTTCGTCACTCGAATACGGTTCGCATTCGCCATAGCGCCGGCTCTTCTTGCCGCGCGGGCCTGATTGCCTCGTCTGACCGCACCCGGCTTGATCCATGAAAGAAGATTCTGTTGACATGGTGCATCCGCCACTCGACCTCTTGCTCGATCGTTCCTTCCCCGAATTGGGCGCTGCGTCAAAGCGGTCACACCGGAAGTCCTGGAACGATGGGAACGCGCGGTCCGTTCCGCGCTGCCGGCGGCCGACGAGCTGACGTTCACCCAGTTCCGCGACGGCGTCCCCAACGTGCTCGACCAGCTTGCCGAGGCGCTCGCCGCGACGCTGCCGCGGCCGACGGAATCGATGATCGCCAGCTCCATCGAGCATGGCAATACGCGGTTTCATCAAAGCTACAACGTCAATGAAGTAATGATCGAATTTAGCCTGCTGCGGCGGGCCGTGTTCGAATGCGTCGCCGCCCGCCTCGGCCGCGACCTGCACCCCGAGGAAGACGCCGCCCTGAACCAGGGCGTGGACACGGCCGCCAGGCAGGCGGTCGTCTCCTTTTGCGACGACCAGACCCGATCGCTTCAGCAGGCAAACGAGCAGCAGAGCAAGTACCTCTCGTTCCTGTCACACGACCTGCGGGGCGGCCTCAACGGCATCTTCCTGATGATCGAAGTGCTCAAGCGTGAGATGGCCGGGCACGCCGAGCTGGCGGAAACCGTCAACGACCTGGACATGATGCGCCGCTCGATCCTGGAGACCGTCGCGACGATGGATCGCTTCCTCCACGCCGAGCGATTCCGCAAGGGGAAGGTCGCCGTGAAGCGGGCGCCGCTCAACCTCGACGTGCTCCTCGGGGAGATCGGCGCCCAATACTCCTATCAGGCCAAAGAGAAGGGGATCCAGCTCGAAGTGGAGACCCCCCGCCCGGCGAAAACGGTCAGCGATCGCGAGCTGCTTTCGATGATCCTCCAGAACCTCGTCTCCAACGCCGTGAAATACACCTCTCGCGGCCGCGTCTGGATCCGCGCCCGCCAGCTCGCCGACTGCGGCGACTGGCAAGTCGAAGTGCAGGACGAGGGCCCTGGGATCGCCTCCGACAAACTAAGCAAGCTGTTCGACAGCTTCACCCGCGGCGAAACCCACGGCCAGGCCGGCGTCGGCCTGGGCCTTAACATCGCCCACCAGGCGGCGACGGTCCTGGGCGCAAAGCTCTGGGCGGAGTCAGTCCCAGGGACGGGGGCGACGTTCATTGTCCGGCTGCCGGAGGGTACGGCCGCGGCGACGTGACGGGCCGTTGATCAGACAACGCGATCGGGCAGAGCGCGGAGCGAGAGACTGCGCGTCTTCCGTGCCGGAAAGCTCAGGCGGCCGTGATCCCCTTCGTGGTAGTAATCGCGGGGAGCGGCGAACGTGGGTCATCGTCAGCAAATTGCACGAACCGGCCAAGCTGCCCATCGGACTGGGGTTTGAGCAACAGATGCCAATGATTGGGCATGAGGCAAAAAGCGAGCAACTGGACTGGATCGGCCGCAAGGGCGTGGGCCATCACCCGCTCAAACGCCGCGTAGTCCTCGTCCTTCTCAAAGATCGTCTGGCGGCCGACGCCACGGTTCAGGACGTGGAAGACCCTTCCGCCAGGAGCCTTGCGAGCGGCGCGGGGCATCAGCCCAGCTTAACGGCCTGGGCAGCGACCGTCAACTAAATGAGACTGTCCCCTTATCCGTTCCGTCGCTATTGGGAACGCAAGCCCGTCGCGTTACGCGCCGAGCAGCTTGCCGCGTTGGCCGACGCCCTCAACGTCACCGCTGATTTCCTGCTCGGCCGTCCAACCAAGCAGCCAGCCCCCAAGGGACCGCCCGGCAAGCTTCGCCAGGCGTTCGACAGGGCACACAAGCTGCCACGCAACCAGCAGAACAGGATCGTCGAGCTAGTCGAGGCATATGTGGACCGTTACGCTTCCAAAGCATCTTGAGCGCGCACGCCGGCGTGCGCACCGTCGGCAGCTAAAGGGAAGGTGAGCGGTTGGCCCAGCGCTTCGGCAACATCGTCGTGGAGATCGCCAAGCTGCGCAACTACTGCCTCAGCGACACCCACCCGCGCGGACGGCACAAGGCCAGCGTGTTCCGGTCTCGCCTGGGATTGACCGCCAGTGACGCCGAGTTGTTGCGCCGGACACTGCTGGATGCGGCGCATGACCGCCAGGATGATTTGCAGCCGACCGACGCCGATGAACATGGCCAGCGCGATGTGCTGGACTTTCCCATGACCACCGCCGCCGGCAGCGCGACGATCCGTTCCGCTTGGATTGTTCTGGCCAGTCAGGACGTGCTACGATTGACCAGTTGTTACGTGCTATTGAGGTGAACCCATGACGCCCACCATCCAACTGCTTGATGTCGTCGCCCTCACCGCCGATCTGCCGGACAAGGGACTGCTTCGCGGCCAGGTCGGAACCGTCGTCGAGACCCTTTCCCCCGGCGTCTTTGAAGTCGAGTTCTCCGATGACCAGGGGCGCGCCTGACGCGCAACTGGCGCTCAGGGACAGCCAGCTTTTGGTTCTCCACTAGCAGCCGCAGCAAGCCGCCTGACGACCATCGGCGCGCACCATCCGCCTATATCCTTCCACGTCCAGCATGTCCGCCAACGCGCCAATGCGCACGTCGGCATGCGCAAAGCCGGACCTCAACCTCGGCTCCAGAGCTGCCAGGGGAGCGGCGGGAGTACCCTCCGCTGTCGTCCCTTCCACTCCATCGCCCCGTCATCGGCCCCCAGCGCTACGCTCTTTGGGTGAGGGCCGACGCCGACGCGACGACGTGCAGCGTGACGTTCAGATCGCCAGCTAAAAGGAAGAGTTGGAAGGTGGTGAGGGTGGAAGGCAAGGCACCGGGCAAACATCAACTAGCTACGTCCGCGTTTCATTCCCTGCGGCGAAGTTCAGCGCGACGATTGTTAGAGTACGCGAAACAGATCAGCCAGATCGGACATATCTCCGAGCGGTGAACGTAAGAGTCACGGGTACACTGACCGACACATACGACTTTGATTATGACGGCGCCCCTCATTACGGAAATCTCGTAACGGATGCGGCAATCGTCCAGGCCGGTTACGACGGCGGTCGTCTCGCTGGGCACGTGTTCAAAGAAGCGGTTCAGATAGATGAGGTTGTTCCTTCTTTCTTGGTGAAAGAAATTTAGGTATGCAAAGCATGGTTGGTCACCGACGTTGGTGGGGCGCGATTATCGGCGTGAGTGTAGCATGTGGCGCCGCAGTCCTCTATCCGTTCCTTCGGACGCTCATTCAGCGTCAGACTTGGATCGGCCATCGTGCGGAGACACAGTTTTCCTGGATGATGAGGGGAGAAGATTCTCTACCTGACGGCTGGAGCCTCCTACGGGTGAGTTCCGAAGATGCCGCGATGCACCCCAGCTATTGGGCAGAATTTACGATTCCCAAGAGTGACATCAAAGAGGCCAGGGTGAAGATGGTGAGTCGGTTGTTAGGGGGCAAACTGCCGGCGGATTCAGTAGACGTCACGCAGACTCGGAACGTCGATCCACCATCCTAGTGGCAGCCTTGGGGCCAGGCAGACGCTATCGCTATTAAGTCTGATGATGATTATATTATTTTTTCCGACGAAGCAGGAATCGTTTTCGTTTATATCCAAGGCGACTAAGGTTTATCCGCCCGCCATCGTTCTGGCCCCCCGCGGCGGGCGGCCCTCCCTTCGTACCGTATGTTCGAGCCCCAATGCCGCCACCGTCCGTGCGGCCCACGCCTCGTCCCCGTAGGGCCGGCCGCGGTCCCGGCTGACGTGCAGCCGCCGGAAGCAGCCTCAAATCCCGAGAAGCTGACGATCACCCAAACGCGATATCCGCCACCCGGTGCCGGGTCAGGCCGGAGATGTGGACCTCGCCGGCGGGGCGGTGGCCGTCCCAGCTATTCCAGACAATCAGGCGGCCGCGGTCGGAGGCGACGGCGATTACCCATTCGGTCGAGCCGGCGATCGTCCGCAGGCCGCGGTGGGGGCTGTTGTATTGCGTGATCAGCGGATCATCGACGCCCAGGCACTGGACGGCTCCCTCGTCGGCCGCCAGGAGAAGGCGGGTGCCGCCGAGCCAGGGCAACGCGCCGGCCGAGCGGAGGCGCGCGCCGGGGGCTTGGACGCAGGCACTGTCCCATGTCGATCGACTGATCGAGCAGATGCTGCCGTCCTCGTGAACGGCGGCGATCCGGCGGCCGTCGGGGATCAGCGCCAGGATTTCCGCCGCGCCGTCCGTCCGCAGGAGCCGAAAGTCACCCGCGTTTTCAGGATCGACGAGACCGAACCGCTCGCCGATCGAAAAGCAGACCTGCCCCTCAGCCAGGGCAACAAGATTCCGAGGCCCCGGCGGTCGGGCGGCCGCACCGCTCGGGGTGGCGAACGTGGCCATCGTCGCCGCCGCCGACTGCGCCGCGATCAGCGACGGTTGCGGCACAGGCTTGCTGGCGACGGCGGTGGATCCGAATCGCTCGCAGCGGATCGCCGCGACCGGCGCGTCGTAACGTCCGGCGGCCCACCGAACAATCCCCGCGTCGCCGTGAGCGGCGACGAATTCATTCGTGTCCGGCAGGTGGATCGCACTGTTGAAGCCCAGCTGCGACTGCATCCCGGCGGCCACTGGGTCGCGATAGTATTCGGGCGGGTTCGCGCCGCCGGGCCAGAAGACGATCAGGCCGAACCGCGCTCCGACGAGCAGCGCCCGCTTCCCGCCGACCACCGCCGGCCGCACGCTGCGAAGCGGGCCGAGCGAATCGGGAAGGGAGACGATTTCGGTTCGCGGCGCGATCCCGTTCGGCCCGCCCGCGCCGCCGTCACCGACGGGGCGGATTTCAATCCGCACCAATGCTTCGCCGCTGGCCGCCCAGAGGTCCGCCGACGTCGCGTTCTTCGCGGACGCCCGCAGCAGCGCCTGAAGCACCGCTCCCCGGTCCACCGGGTTGACCTGCTCCAGCACCTGGCCGGCCGAGAGGTCGGGGGCCTCCTGGCGGATGCGCTGGTAGGTCTTGAGCATTTCCGAGGCGCGTGCAGCGATTCGGCCTGCCCGGCCGCCTGCTCTTCGGCGAGGCGGCGCTGCATCGACGCGAGCCGCATTTTCTCGAAGCTGGGGCTGTGGAGGTTGACCTGGAACGGCGGAAGCACTTCCAGGCCGCAGGAAAAGGCGACGGCCTCGGCCGCCTGTTTCAGGGCGGCGATCATCGGGGCGGCCGCCTCGCTCGTAGCGCCGAGCCAGATCTCCGCGCCCGCGCCCGGGCTTCATCGATCGCCCGCTTTCGAAGCGACGGGGCGAAGTAGTTTGCGACATCGGCGTCGGTTACCGATGTCCGCGGGCCCAGGAGCACCTCGGCAAGCATCCGCCGCTCGACGCGGTCGTCCATCGCCCGGACCGTGCACGAGAAGACACAGCGCAGGGAGTGGTCGTCCGCGGTGATCAAATCGTCCAGCGTCCACTTCACGCGCAGCGGGGCGCCGCGCAGTTCCACGCCGTCCCGTCCGCCGGGGTCACGCCGGGCCAACTCGTTGTCGCGCATCGGTATCCGCATGAGTCACCAGGGCTGCAAGAGGTCGGCGGACAATCGCCGGCGATACGGCAGGCGCGGGGCCTTCAGGGCAATCGTCTCTCGCCCACGCCGCCGTGCAAATCATACCCGGCGTGCAAGGAGGTGGGGATATAAAAGAAGGCGATCGCTAGAATGCCGTACATCGCCAGAAGCAGCACCCCTTCGAACCAGTTTGACTGCCCATTGAGTGCCAGCAGCACGATAATCCCTACGGACAAGATGACGGCCGCCACCTCCATCGGCGAGAACAACAAGTCCAGGTGCTGGCTCGCTCCGACATGGAACCGGACCAGCAAGACACTCAGCAGGACAAGGAACGGCGTTACAAAAAGCGCGATCTGGAGACTGCTCTGAAAGACGATGGTCATCGCCGTCCCCATGTCGTTGCGGCGGGCCAGCAGCAGGGCGGTGGAATGCTCGGCGGCGTTGCCGATGATCGCGAGCAAGATCACCCCGACGAAGACCTGATTCCACCCCAGCGCGCTGCGCCATCGCCTCGGCCGACCCGACCAGCAGCTCCGCCACCACCGCCACGCCCACGCTCGCCATAAGCAGGGTCAGGACGCTCCGCCTGACCGACCAGCTTGGCCCGACCCCGGACAACCCCGGCGGGCACTCGGGCGAGCGGCCCGGCTCGCACGAAAAGATGTGCGCGTGCGTCCGCAACGTGAACACCAGCCCCAGCGCGTAAACGATCAGCAGGATGATGCTCGTGCCGATGGAGACCGCGTGCTCATGCACGGCCAGGTCCGGGTCGCCGGGGTAGGTGAAGAGGAAGATCGCGGGAAGGAGCATCCCCGCGACGGCGACCACGAGCAGCCCGCCGTTGGTCTCGGCCGCCTGCTTGCTGAAGCTTTGCTTTTCGCGGCGCCACCCGCCGACGACCATCGCGCCGCCAGCCACCAGCAACAGGTTCCCCAGGATCGACCCGGTGAGTGAAGCCCGCACGACATCGTTCAGCCCGCGGGTCATGGCGACGATCGCGATGATCAGCTCGGCCGCGTTCCCGAAGGTCGCGTTGAGCAGCCCGCCCCATGTCGGGCCCGTCCGCTCAGAGAGTTGCTCGGTCGCCTCGCCCATGCTCCGCGCCAGCGGGATCACGCCGAGCCCGGCGAGGATGAACGTCGCGGTGGGCTCCCACGCGTGCCCCGCCCCCAGCCCAAGATGAATCGCGAACGCGAGCGGGATGGCGACGTAACCGAGGGCCGAGGCATAGCGCATGAAGCGCGATTGTGGGAAGGGGCCGAACTGCGTCAATGACGTTGCAGGATCGTCATCCCATTTATGACGGCGAGCTGATCCGCGAATGCCTCCTTCAGACGGACGATTATCCGAATCTTCACATCGTTGCCGCCGGTGCGGGATACCATCCGCACCCGAAGGAGCGCCGCGGCGTTGCCGCCACCGCAAGCAACCCCATCATGCCGACGTCAACGCCCCCCTCAATCGAAGCGCACCCTCGCAAGCCCGACGCGAAAGCGGCCGGAGTGGCCTTGGTCCTCAACGCGGGCTCCTCCAGCCTCCGCTTTGCGGCCTTTGACCGATCCACCGATGCGTCGCCGAAACGAGTGCTGACGGGAAAGGTTGAACGCATCGGGTTGCCGAACCCCACGATGACGTTCAAGCGTCTCGCGGGTGGGCCGTCGAACGGCGGCGATGGGGCCGCCGAGCAGCGATCCAACGTCGCCGCCCGCGACCCGGCCGAGGCGGCGAGCGCCGTCATGGAAGCCCTCCGCCACGCAAACGACGGCCGCCCAAAGGAAGAGGCGGCCGTCGCCGTCGTCGGCCACCGCGTCGTCCACGGCGGCCCCAACTACACCCGCCCCCAGCGCGTCACGCCCCAGCTCCTCGACGAACTGCGCCGAATCAGCCCGCTGGACCCGGACCACCTCCCCGACGAAATCGCATTAATCGAAGCGTTCGGCCAGAAGTTCCCCGGCGTGCCACAGGTGGCCTGCTTCGATACCGCGTTCCACAGCGCCCTGCCGCGCGTGGCGAAAATGCTCGCGCTGCCCCGACGGCTTGAGGCGCAAGGCGTTCGCCGCTATGGGTTCCATGGGCTTTCCTACACCTACCTGATGGGCGAGCTGAATCGCCTGATCGGCCCCGAGAAAGCGGCGGGGCGAATCATCCTCGCCCACCTGGGGAACGGCGCCAGCCTCGCGGCGATTTCCGGCGGGCGATGCGTCGATACGAGCATGGGCCTTACGCCGGCCGCCGGGATCCCCATGGGCACCCGCTCGGGCGACATCGACCCGGGCCTCATCCGCTACCTCGCCGCGACCGAGGGAATGAAGCCTGACGCCTTCGATGACATGGTGAACCGCCACTCCGGCCTGCTCGGTGTCTCTGAGACGACGTCGGACATGCGCGAGCTGCTCGAGCTCGAGGCGGCCGACGTCCGCGCCCACGAAGCGATCGAACTGTTTTGCTACCAGGCGAAAAAGTGGGTCGGAAGCTTCGCGGCCGCCCTTGGCGGCGTCGATGTCCTGGTCTTCGCCGGCGGGATCGGCGAGAAATCGTCTCCCGTCCGCGAGCGGATCTGCGCGACGCTTGGTTTCCTGGGCATCCGCATCGACCCCGCCCGCAACCAGGCGCACGCCCCCGTCATCTCGCCCGACGGCGGCAGCGTCGAAGTGCGCGTCATCCCCACCGACGAAGAACAAGTGATCGCGGACGCGTCAGTCGCCCTGATGGCCACCCGTCCCTAGAGGATCGGACGCGCGACGTGCGGTCGGTGCCCTCGCCGGCGGGCCCGGGCGGGGCCAGATTCCGCCGGGGAGGGCACCGGCGGCACAAGGGCGTCGGCCAAGGCCCACGGCTTACTTCGGAGAAAATGACATGAATGATTCCCTCTCGGCCGAAACGCTCTCAAAGATGGACGCCTACTGGCGAGCCGCCAATTATCTGTCGGTGGGGCAGATTTACCTCTATGACAACCCGCTCCTCCGCGAGCCGCTGGATGCCATGCACGTGAAGGCCCGGCTCCTGGGCCACTGGGGGACAACGCCGGGGCAGAATTTCATTTACGTCCATCTGAACCGGGTCATCCGCCAGTACGACCTGGACATGATCTACATCTCCGGCCCCGGTCACGGCGGCCCGGCGGTGGTCGCCAACACCTATCTCGAAGGAACCTACAGCGAGGTCTACCCGAACATCACGCAGGATGAGTCGGGGCTGCGGAAGCTCTTTCGGCAGTTCTCGTTCCCCGGCGGCATCCCCAGCCATGCCGCGCCGGAAACGCCCGGCTCAATCCATGAAGGGGGCGAGCTGGGGTATTCGCTCAGCCACGCGTTCGGCGCGGTGTTCGACAACCCGAACCTGGTCGTCGCCTGCGTCATCGGCGACGGCGAGGCCGAAACCGGCCCCCTGGCGACGGCGTGGCATTCCAACAAGTTTCTGGACCCGGCGAACGATGGCGCTGTCCTTCCGATTCTCCACCTCAACGGCTACAAGATCGCCAACCCCACTATCTTGGCCCGCATCCCCCAGCAAGAGTTGCAAAAGCTACTCGAAGGGTACGGCTGGGCGCCGATCTTTGTCGAAGGGAGCGACCCCGTCCCGATGCACATCGCGATGGCGGCCGCCCTTGATGAGTCGATCGCCAAGATCCGCGAATTCCAGCAGGCCGCCCGGACCGGCGGCGCGACCCAGCGGCCGACCTGGCCAATGATCGTCCTCAAAAGCCCCAAAGGCTGGACTGGCCCGAAAGAAGTGGACGGCAAACAGGTCGAAGGGACGTGGCGCGCCCACCAGGTCCCCCTCTCCGACCCGCGGGCCAACCCCGGCCACCTGGCCCAACTCGAAAGCTGGCTCCGCGGCTATCGGCCGCTGGAGCTGTTCGACGACCATGGCAAGCTCCGCCCCGACCTCGCCGCCCTTGCGCCCGAGGGAATCCGGCGGATGGGCGCCAACCCCCACGCCAACGGCGGCGCGCTGCTCCGCGACCTGCGAATGCCCGACTTTCGCGACTATGCGATCGAGATCCCGCGCCCGGCAGCGTCACCGGTGAGGACACCGTCATCGTCGGCCGCTTCCTGCGCGATGTGGCCAAGCTGAACACCGACCAGAAGAACTTCCGCGTCTTCGGCCCGGACGAGACCGATTCAAATCGCCTCAGCGCCATTTTCGAATGCACCGAGCGGCAATGGGACGCCGAGGTGATCCCCGGCGACGTGCATCTCGCCCGCACCGGCCGCGTGATGGAGGTCTTAAGCGAGCACCAGTGCCAGGGGTGGCTGGAAGGGTATTTGCTCACCGGCCGCCACGGGTTGTTCAACAGCTACGAGGCGTTCATCCACATCGTCGATTCGATGTTCAACCAGCACGCGAAGTGGCTGAAGATCACCAAGCACCTCGACTGGCGGCGGCAGATCGCGTCACTTAATTACCTGCTCGCGTCCCACGTCTGGCGGCAGGACCACAACGGCTTCACCCACCAGGACCCCGGCTTCATCGATCACGTATTGAACAAGAAGGCCGAGATCGTCCGCGTCTATCTCCCGCCGGACGCGAACTGCCTCCTGTCGGTGATGGACCACTGCCTGCGCAGCCGCCACTACGTGAACGTGATGGTCGCCGGCAAGCACCCGGCGCCGCAGTGGCTCACCATGGGACAGGCCGTCGCCCACTGCACCCGCGGCATCGGCATCTGGGAATGGGCGAGCAACGACAAGGGCGTCGAGCCGGACGTCGTGATGGCCTGCGCCGGCGACGTCCCCACCCTCGAGACCCTGGCGGCCGTCTCCATCCTCCGCGCCGCGCTCCCCGACGTGAAAGTCCGCGTGGTGAACGTCGTTGACATCATGAAGCTCGAGCCCGACACCGAGCACCCCCACGGCCTAAGCCACAAAGACTTCGACTCCCTCTTCACCACCGACCGCCCCGTCATCTTCGCCTACCACGGCTACCCCTGGCTGATCCACCGCCTGACCTACAGCCGCACCAACCACCGCAACATGCACGTCCGCGGCTACAAGGAAGAAGGCACGATCACCACCGCCTTCGACATGGCCGTGCTAAACGACCTCGACCGCTTCCACCTGGTCCAGGACGTCGTTGACCGCCTTCCGCGCCTGGGGTCAACCGGGGCGTACTTAAAGCAGGAGATGCGCGATAAGCTCGTCACGCACAAGCAGTACATTTACAAGTATGGGGATGACATGCCGGAGGTGAAGGATTGGAAGTGGGGGAGGTGAGGGCCGCGACGCGGAGCCAGCTACAGTTGGGGTGACATCCCAACGAGTAGTCACGCGACATTTCGCGCGCCGGCCGCCTACCGTCCTCGTCCGCAGTTCTTGGCGCTCCTGCCCTGGCGTCTTGGCGGTCATTCAACCTTCGAGCGCCAAGAGAGAAGTGAACGCCAAGACGCCAAGGTCGCTAAGGAGAATCGCCAAGGAAGACGGAGATGCCCGCTCACACCGGCCGCCGGGCCAGGATGATCGGCCCCGGGCCGGGCGCGTCGAATTCCCGCGCGCCTTCGAAGCCGGCGGCGTCCAGCCATTCGGCCATTTCGGCGAACGTGAACGTGTCCCCCGCGTCCGTATTGACGAGCATCGTCACCGCGAAGATCAGGCTGCTCGGCGGCCCTTCGCGGCCCTCGTCGGCGATGAACTCGGCCACCGCGATCGTGCCGCCGGGCTTCAGGGCGTCGAATGTCTTCTTCAGGAGCCGGCGGCTCAGGGCCTCGCCTTCGCTATGGAGGATGTGGCCGAGCGTCGCGACGTCATGCCCGCGGCCGAAGTCGGCGACGTGAAGGTCGCCTTCCACAAAGTGGAACTGGTCGATCACCCGGTGCTTCGTCGCGCTGCGGCGGGTGACTGTCAACACATCGGGCCAGTCGACCGCCGTCACCCGGGCGCGGGGGCTGGCTTCGGCGATGGCGATGCCCCACACGCCCGAACCGGCCGCCAAGTCGAGCGCGCTGAAGGGGCGGGCGGTCGAGGCGACGCCGAGCTCGCGAGCGAGCGCCTTGGCCGCGTCGTAACTCATCGGGAAGATGTCTTCGACGAACTCGCGGAAGTACGGGGCGCCGTCGGTCTCGGCGTTCACTCCCTTCGCGGGGCGGCCGGTGCGGACGACTTCCGTCAAATGAAGCCATCGCGGCAACAGGTGCCCGCTGACATGCTTGCACATATAGCCTTGATAGTCGGGGCTGGTGGAGACGAGATAGGCCCGGCTCTCGTCCGTCAACAGATATCGATCCCCCGCGCGGGCCAAAAGCTCCAGGCCGACCAGCGCATTCAACAACGCGCGCAGGCCGCGCTCGGAGGCGCCGGTCTGTCGAACGACGTCCGCGAGCGTGAGCGGGGCGGGGCTTAGCAGGTCGAAGACCCCCAGGCGGACGGCCGCCTCGAGGATCAGCGCCGGCTCGTAGCCCGACGCCATGTCCAGCACCCGCCGCGCCGACAGCCCGGCCGCCCCTCGCTCATTCGTCTCCGCCATCCCGACCTCCGCACAAAACGGCGATCGTAGCCGAAAGGCTGAGATCGCGTCACGGGCCGATGTTCAATGAAGAGGCGGCCTGTTCATTGCGCGGCGCTCGACGAGCCGCGCCCGTCAGGGAGCGGGGCCGCCGGAGGCGGGCGTCAACCGCTCATCGAACAGATCAGTCGCCGAGTACGGCGACTGCCCGCTTCCTGACGGGCGCAGGGCGCGGGCGGCCGGTGCGGCGTTGGTCATGTCCATCTTCGGCGACCGACCGACTTATGCTTGCGGGCGTTCCGGGGCGTTCATACGATGGTCCTCGGGTCGATCGCGGCCGCCGCATCCACAGGCGGCCAGCCGCGGCTGACGGGGCCCGCACCACGGACGAGGAGACGCCATGCTACCGCCATCTCAATCACCCATCCCCGAGCGCCGTACCCCTCAACACACCGTGCGTCGCGCGGGCTGGGTGGCGGGCGTCGCGGCGCTGCTGCTCGTCGCGTCGGCGGCGTGGCCGGCCGCCAAGCCGGGCATGGTGAAGACCAAGGAGGGCGGGGCCTTCTTCGGGCAGGTTGACGAAGATTCCACCCCCGGGCGGGTCGATATCAGCGCGCCCGGCGGCGGCCGCACGTCGATCGATCGCCGCAACGTCGCCACCGTGACCTACTTCAGCGGCGCGAAAGAAGAATTCGACGCACGCTATGCCAACCTGCCCAAGTCGGACGTGGCGGCCCACCTGCTCCTGGCCCGCTTCGCGCTCGACAACAAGCTGCTGGACGAGGCCCGGCAGACCGTAGTGGCGGCCAAGCAGATTTCGGCGACCAACGCCGAAGCCGATTCGCTGCTAAAGACGATTGATCAGCAGATCGCGCTCATCCATCCGCCCGCTCCGGCGACTCAGCCCACCGTCACCACGCCCCTCGCCCCGCCCGCCAACCCTGGCGCCGTGGGAGCTCCGGCGGCCGCCCTCCCCGCCAGGGCCGCCTTCGGCCGCGCCAAACGCCAGGTGACGCCGGACGAGATCAACCGCATCCGGCAGATGGAGTGGTCGCCCGAGGACAAGACCGTGCGATTCCGCATGACCCCGGACGTCCGCAAGAAGATCCTCGAACTGAACCTCGCGTCGGCGGCCGACGTGTCTCACATGACGCCTCCCGACATGGCGCAGCTGGTCTTCAAGTCGGGGCCGGACTCACTCCAGAAGGAAGTGCGATTCGTGAATGACCCGGCGCCGCTGGCGGAGTACCGGACGAAGATCAACCGTTTTGTGGTCGTCGGATGCGCTTCGGCGGCCTGTCACGGCGGGGAAAAGGCGGGGAACCTGACGCTGTTCCCCGGCGATTCGGAGGCGGCCGCCTACTCGAACTTCGTCATCCTCCAGGAGACGCGGGCCACCGTCCGCCAGACCGAGTACGTGATGGTCGATCGGACGCGTTCGGCGGAGTCGCTCCTGATCCAATTCGCGCTTCCCCTGAGACGGCGGCCATTCCGCACCCGGCGGCCGCCGGCTACAAGGGGGCGATCCGCAGCGCGACGGATCGCAACTACCTGGCGATCACGAAGTGGATCGGCACGACCCTATCGCCCGTCGCGCCAACCTACAGCATTGATCTCTCGAAGGACCCGGAGCCAGACAAGCCGGCAACGCCCCCAGCGACCCCGGCCGCGACGCCGACCCCGCCGCCTGCCCGCTCGGCGCGTGCGGCGCCGCCGGCGGCGGTTGGGACGAGGTAGTCGAGCGGCGCTCACGCCGACGCCGGCCGCGACGCTCGGGTGGCTCGCCGGCATGCCCGTCCGGCGCCATCGACCGGCGGAGCATCTTGCGGCCGAAGACCGCCGGTGGGGGGCACCGGCGGCACTGTCGAGCCTCGGACGCTCACCCAAGTTTTTGATCGGCCGGCTCCGCGCCCCAAGACGAAGATCCGCCGCGCGGTTCGCATCGGTCAGACCGAAATACGCCCATGTCGCCGCTGAACCTTCTGGCCATCCTGACGGGCATTACGGGAGTTGCGTATGGGCGGGAGATCTCGGGTCGGCAGCGGTCGAGCACGGCCCTGCGGGAGCTCGCCCGCGACTGGGGGATGAACTTCGGGCGCGGCGACAGCTTCCGTCTGACGCCGCGCATCGCCCGGCAGTTCCCCGTCCCGGGGGCGGCGAACCTCCAGGTGATCAACGTCATCTACGGCACGCGCAAGAATCACTATCATTACGTCTTCACGGCCGAATACACCGTCGGCGTGATTCGCGGGAAGCGGCGGGCGTGCCGGGTCGCCTCGTTCATCGAGCCGCGCGACCGCGGCCACGCGGGCGCCATCCTCCTCGCGCCGGCACGGCTGCCGATCCTGGACCAATACAAAGCCCTCGCGCCCGTCCAGGCGGCCTCGTAGGGGACGTATCGCGTGCCGCCGCCGGGGCCGGGACTGGCGAGCAAAGGTCCGATCAAAATGAGACGACGGGGATCGCGCCTGGGCAAGCCGAGCGCCCGCGCGACGCGGGCCGACGGGGCCGCGACGTGGTACGGATTTGTCCCCCCCTCAATCGAACGGGCGAGCTGGCGGCACGCAATGCGTGCCCTACGAAATCCACAGCGCACGAAAACGAGCGGGCGTCTTTCGACGCCCGCTCGCTTGGTTATGCCGTCACCCAAATTTACTTCTTGTCGCCTTGCGGGTCATCGACGAACACGAACCGCGAGCCGGTGGCGTTGGTCACATAGAAGCGGATGCCCTTGTCGGTCCGCTGCTTGGTGATCGAATCGACCGCCTCTTCGGCGTTGGCGACCGTCTTACCGCCGACGCGGGTGATGACGTCCCCTTCGCGGATGCCGGCCTTGGCGGCCGGGCTGCGAGGAGCGACGCGAATCACGATCGCGCCCTCCTTCACGTCGGACAGGCCGTACTTCTGAAGGATGTCATCGCTGGGGCTCGCCAGACGCAGGCCGAGGGCTTCGGCGCTCTTCTGGTTGTCGGCCGAGGCATTGGGGCCGGCCTTGCCGCCGCTGCGGGTGGCGACGGCCGCCAGGTCTTCCGGCTGCTCACCGATCTTGATCGACACTTCCTGGGTCTTGTTGTCGCGCCAGACGGTGAACTTCAGGTCGGCCCCGGGCGCCGTGGAGGCGACGATGTTCCGGAGCTGCTGGACGTTCTCGACCTTCTTGCCACCCAGCTCGGTAACGATATCGCCGCGCTGAAGCTTGCCGGTGGCCGGGGTGTTGGCGAAGGTCTCCTGGATTAGAACGCCGCCTTCTTCGTTATAGCCAAAGCTCTTGGCAAGCGGCAGGTCATGGGCGACATCGCTGATGCTGACGCCGAGCCAGCCGCGAACGACCTTGCCCTTGTCCTTCAACGCGGCATACACCATCTTTGCCTGGTTCGACGGGATGGCGAAGCCGATCCCCTGGAAGCCGCCCGAGCGCGAGGCGATGGCGGTATTGATGCCGACCACTTCGCCGTGGAGGTTGGTCAGCGGGCCGCCGCTGTTCCCGGGGTTGATCGGGGCATCGACCTGGATGAAGTTCTCGTACCCCTGCTGGCTGGCGAGGATGCCCGCCTGACGGTTCAGGGCGCTGACGATCCCGTGCGTCATCGAGCCGATGTAGCCGAACGGGCTGCCGAAGGCCATTACCCAGTCGCCCCGCTCGAGCTCGTCGCTGTTGCCCCACTTGGCGGCGATCAGACGGTCGGCCTCGATCTTCACCACGGCCAGATCACTCTTGGGGTCGGCCCCAAGGACCTTCACCTGGCTGGGCTTAATCACGCGGCCGTCGGCGAGCGTCACCGTCAGTTCCGTCGCGCCGCCCGCCACGTGGTTGTTCGTCAGGATGTAGCCCGAGCCGCCCTGAACCTCCATAATCACGCCCGAGCCCGTGCCGATCTGCTCGGCAGAGCCTTCCTCGTCGCCGCCGCCGTTGTCCGGGGCATCAGGCTTGGCATCGCCGCCGCCGTTGTTCCGATCCGGGAAGAACTTGCGGAGCGTGTCCTCATCGAACGGCAGCGCCCGTGGACCGGTCTTGATCGTCTTGTGCACCTGGATATTGACCACCGACGGCTCAACCACCTTGCCGACGTTGCGGAAGACCACCGCCAGGTCATTCACCGTCGCCAGTTGCTGACGGGTCGATTCGACCTCCTCACGGGCATGGGCGAACTTGACGTTCTGCACCAGGTTAGCCCCCACGAGGCAGGCGGCCACGCCCGACGCTCCAAGCGTCAACGCGGCAAGAGACTTCTTAAACCTGTTCATTGTCCGATCTCCTGTAGACGAATGGGAATCAGAGAGGGATGGCCCGCCGGGGCTTCTCGCCCGGCCGCTTACGTTTCGAACTGTGCGGCCGCCGGACGCTCCGACGCCGCAACCCCGTCGGCCTCACCGGCCACTTCCACATCACCGTCCGATAGGCCAATTCCATGGCCGCGCATCCGGACGGCGAACGCCTCCCGCTCCCCGGCCGGCATCGTGTAGTTATGTTCCGGGGCGGGGTAGCGCCCCTCACTCACCTGTCTTACATACTCGCCAAACAGCCGAACGCTCGGCGTCCCCAGATCCCCCAGCTTCGGCGCGAACCGGGGAGCGGCCGCCGTCAGGCCGACGGTGTCGTGCGTGACCACCACCGACCCATGACAGTACGGCCCGGCGCCGCACCCGATCACCGGGACGTCCACGGCCTCCACCACCGCCTGGCCCACCTCGGGCGGGACCGCCTCCAGCAGGACTGACGCGGCGCCATACGTGGTCATCCGCCGAGCCAGGTCCACCAACACGCCCGCCTCGGTGGCCGTCCGCCCTTGAAAGCGGTATCCGCCCAGAAGACCGACACTCTGTGGCTTTAAGCCGATGTGGGCCATCACGGCGACCCCCGCATCCGCGAGCGAACGGACCAGCGGCGCGTGCCCCTCGGACACCTCCAGCTTCACACAATCGCAACCCGTTCTTTTCACCATCTTACAGACGTTGCGTACAGCGGAACCTAACGAACCGTGATACGACCCGAATGGCATATCGCCGACCACGAAGGCAAGGGGCGCGCCGCGTCGTACGGCGGCTGTCAGTTCAATCAGGAGGGAAAGCGAGATCGGCAGGGTGCTCGGATAGCCGAGCACGACATTGGCCGCGGAGTCCCCGACCAGCAGGGCCGGAACGCCCGCCCTTTGCATGAGCCCGGCAGTGGTGAAGTCGTAACAGGTGAGCATCGCCACCTTCAAGCCGCCGGACCGGGCGGCGCGAAGGTCGTTCAACGTCACCTTCCGGGTCAGTGGCGACGGCTTAGGAAGGGGGAGCGGCATTTAGGCATTGTAGTGCAGTCGAGCGCCGGCCGCATCGACGACAGAATTCGTCCCGCTCGCTTGGGACGAGTCAATGACAACCTCAACAATGGCAGCGTGGAAGCCCGGCCAGGATCTCGCGTCTGTGATCGGCGTTCGGTCAGACGTAGCTGCGACTGGCCCCCCGGTATCCCAACGACCGCCTTCAAAACCCCTTCTCCGCGATCTCCACCGCCTTGAGCATCGCCTTGGCCTTGGTCAAGGTCTCTTCATACTCGGTCGCGGGGACGGAATCGGCGACCACGCCGGCGCCGGCCTGGACGTCGAAGACGCCGTTCTTCCAGACGATCGTTCGAAGGGCGATGCAGGTGTCCAGATCGCCGCTGAAGTCGATGTAGCCGACCGCGCCGCCATACGGGCCGCGGCGGGTGGGCTCCAGTTCGTCAATGATCTGCATCGCCCGGATCTTGGGGGCGCCGCTGACGGTCCCCACCGGAAGCGAGACGCGCAGGGCGTCGAGCGCCGTTCGCCCGTCTTCGAGCTGGCCGCTGACGTTGGTCGTGATGTGCATGACGTGGCTGTAGCGCTCGACCGTCATCACGTCATCCACGTGCACCGAGCCCACCTTGCTCACGCGGCCGACGTCGTTTCGGTGCAGGTCCACCAGCATGATGTGCTCCGCCCGCTCCTTCGGGTCGGCCAGTAACTCCGCCTCCAGCAATTTGTCCTCCACCGGCGTGGACCCGCGGCGACGCGTCCCCGCGAGCGGGCGGCTGGTCACCTTCCCCTTCTCGACCCGCACCAGGATCTCCGGGCTCGACCCAATCAGCGTGCAGGAGGGGCTCTTGAGGTAGAACATGAACGGCGACGGGTTGATGATCCGTAGCGCCCGGTAGACGTCAAAGGGATCGGCCGCACTGGGGACGCGGAGGCGCTGGCTCGGGACGAACTGAAAGATGTCACCCGCCTTGATGTATTCCTGCCCGGCGCGGACGGCCTGCTCAAACCCTTCGCGCGTGAAGTTGCTTTCATACTTCAGCGTAAGCGGCGCGGAGGGGTCGATCTCTCCGATGCGGCTGGTGGGCGGCTGCATGAGCCGGGCGACCAGTTCGTCGATCCGCCGGCAGGCGTCATCGTACGCCGCCTTCACCGGGCCCGCCGACTCCCCAACATCGGTCGGCCGCTCCGGGTCGTTCATTTTCGCGTTGGCGACGACCTTGATGGTCTTATCGACGTGGTCGAAGACAATCGTCTCGCCATAGAGCCCGAAAAGCAGGTCGGGCAGCCGCCGGTCGTCGGCGGGGGGCTTGGGGAGCTTCTCGCCTTCGTAGTAGCGGATCGTGTCATACCCGGCATAGCCGACGAGCCCGCCTGTGAACGCAGGCAGGTTCGCATCGTTGAAATAGCGGCCGGGGGGCAGGAGACGTTGCAGATCGGCAAGCGGGTCATCGGCGATGAATTCGCGATTGGAGTCGGCGCTGATCCGTAAAGACCCAGGGCGCAGCACCTGGGCCTTGCCCGCCGTCACCTGGTAGATCAGCGACGGTCGCGTGGCGATGAAACTGTAGCGGGCGATCTTCTCCCCGCCGATGACGCTTTCCAGCAGGAACGCGTGTTCCTCGCGCCCCCACGACCTCGAACGCGCTGACGGGCGTCAGGCGATCGGCCAGCAACTGGCGGTAGACCGGGATGATCTCGGCATCGCGAGCGGCGGCTTTGAACCCCTCAAAATCCGGAAAATATCGGCGCATGGAGTGAAATTGTAGAGATCGCCCCCGCCGTTGCCAGAAGCCCACCGCGCCGGCCGCGATGGCTTCGAGCCCCCCGCGCCCGTGCAGCTCAATCGCCCGTCACCCGATGCGGAACGGCGCTCGACGAGCCGCGCCCGTGAGGAAGCGGTTTGCGACCCCTCCGGAATCCGACGCGCCGGCGACGGTCGCCCCGCGCCCGACCAGCCCAACCACTCCGTCACCAAATGCGGAACGGGCACTCAACGAGCCGCGCCCGTGAGGAAGCGGGCAGTCGCCGTACTCGGCGACTGAGTTTTCGCGCGGGCGCTTGATGCCCGCCTCCGGCGGGCCCCGCTTCCTCACGGGCGCGGCTCGTTGGCAGCCGTCCCTTCAACGGAGAGTTTTCGGACCTCCTCTCACCGCCGCAGATCACCCGTACGCCGCGCGGGCCACACGCGATCCGCGCCCGTGAGGAAGCGGTCTCTGACCCCTCCGGAATCCGATCCGCCGACGACGGACGCTCCGCGCCCGACAAGCCCATCCGCTCCCCTCAAGGTCGCGGCTCGCTCAGACGCCGCTCGGGGCAACAACGACCCGCTCGCCGGGGGGACACCGCTCTGACGCGCCGCGTCAGCCACCCGCGTGCTGTCGCCGAGGAAAGACGCCGCAGGGGCTACTTGGCCTCGACGTGAACCGTCGCCGAAGGCGAGACACCGGCGACGTTCACGGCGGTGACCTGGTAGGAGTAGTCGGCGCCGGGCACCAACGGCTTATCAGCCTTCTTCGCGTCTTTCTTGTCGCTGTTCTTATCGGTGTAGGTCGTCTCGACGAGGGTCGTGACAAAATCCTCCGGCCAGCGGAACTGCCCATCCGGGCGCGGGGAGCGGTAGACGACGTAGCCGGTCGCACCGGGCACAGGCGACCATTTCAGCGTGATCGCGTCGGCGTTCCTGATCTTGACCCAGGCACCGGTGAGCGATCCCGGGGCGGCCGCCGGCGGCGGCGGGAGCGGGGTGGCGGTCACGGCGGTCGAAAGGTCGCTCTCACCGGCCGCATTGATCGCGCGGGCCTGGTAACTGTAAAGCTTCCCGTCCGTCGGAGACGTGTCCACGAAGCGCGTCGCCGTGATCGCGTCCTCGAGAAGGATCGTGCCGATGGGGTACGTGCCGCCGATGCCGTTCTCGTAGAGCGTCGTCCGCCAGAGGCTGTAGTAGTTCGCGCCCGGTGAAGGGCTCCATGTCAGCTCCACCTGGTGATGACCGGAGCCCACGACCTTCAGGTCAAGCGGCGCCGCGGGTGATCGCGTCGGCAGCAACTCTGTCGGCGTCACAGCGGCGCTGGGCGCGGATAGGGCGCTGGCCCGATCGGGTTCACGGACTGCGCGACGTAATGATATTGCGTCCCGTTGGCGGCCGCGGTGTCCGTGTACGTCACCATGCGGGGCCCGCTCCCGGCCACCGGACCGATCACGCCCGTCGCAAGGGGGGCGTAGCCACCGGCGGCCGTGGTCGAGCGGAGCAGATTGTAAGCGGTCGCGCCAGGCACCACCGGCCAGCAGACCTGGTTCTGGCGGTTCCCCGCGTACGCCGTGACGCTTGCCGGCGCGGGGGGCACGAAGCCGGTCAGTTCCAGGCGAAGATAGTCCACCATGAGATAGGCGGTGAGGCTCTTCGCATCCATCCTGATCGTGATCGTGTTCTGCCCCGCATGCAGAAGCTTGGCGGGGAAGGTCAACCGCTCATCAGAGAAGGGCCCGTGATCGCCGAAGTGAATGCTGCTGTCATCCGAGTACGGCGGGTTGAAGCCTCCAACGCCCCCGTTCCTGCGGTCGATGTCATGGGCGTTGAGGGGGTTCGGCGTCGCCGTGACGCCGGGGGTCGTGGCCAGGTCGGTGTCGTTGACGCTGACCACCACGTGCCCGCCGTCATCCCCGGCACAGCCCAGGTAGATCGACGCGGTCGCCTCGCTGGCGGGCGCCTCGGCCAGGTTGAAGTGGATTGTTCCGGTGCAGGGCTGATACGCCCCGGCCGCATCGGGCAGGGAGGGGAGGACGTAGTTCCAGTCGGTCGCCCAGCGGCTCTTCCCGACGGTGTAAGCCATGCCTCCGGGGAAATCGGCGGGGAAGAACATCTGGCCGCCCCAGATCGGCGTCGGGAACCCGAGCTTCGGCGGCTTTTCGGGCGACCAGAAATCCTCACCATGTCGGAACTTGCTCGCTTTGCGGTTGGGGAAGCCGATCTCGAACACCGTCGGGCCCACCCGCGTCGGCGTCCAGGTGATCGTTCCGAGGTCGCTCGTCGCACCCGCCGTCACCGTAGCGGCGAACGGCTTGGCCGGAAGATTAAACAGAATCGGCGGGTTGCCGCCGGTGAGGTTTTGCGAGAGGAACGTTCCGGCCGCCCCGGGCCCAAACGCCCAAAGGGAGTAGTTCTCGCCGGGTAGCACATGGGGGATGGAGAACGATCCATCCGCCTCGGCCCGCACCCAGGACCTGATACGGCTTGGACCATTTCTGGAAGTCGTAAGCGGCCTTGATGGTCCGCGGTTGCTGCTCCAACCCGACCCACAACCCGGCGGCCGACGCATGGGGGTTGCCGCTGTCGTCGATCACAAGCCTGCCCTTGACGGCGCCGCGGCCGGTCTGGGGCGCGTAACTGTCGTGCTTGAACCAACCGTACGGCCACGCGGCCTTCTCCGCGCTCGCCTGGGCCAGGGCGTCGTGGTAAAGGGCCTGCGCCGCCTCGCTGGCGCCGGTGACGGACGCCGGAGCGGCGTTCATGTAGATGAACCACGGCCCGCAGGTCTTGGCCCATTCCTCGCCCGCGGCGAGGAACCCGTCCGATCCCATGCCGAGTTCACCCGTCAGGATCGAGTTGTTCAATTCGCTGTATGGATAGACCGACACGTCGCGTTTCAGCGGGCCTCCGTTGCTGAAATCCATGTTGGTCATCATCCAGATGCCCACGTTCAGCCCGCCCTGTCCGACGCTGCTCCAGCCCCACGCCCGTAGGTCCGCATGGTCCTGGCCGTAGATAAATTTGTCGGCGAACTCCCCCTGGCGGCTGCCGTCGAGGTTCACGGTGATCTCGTGCGGCGAATTGGGGACCTTCATCCCGCTCTTGGTGCGATCACCGATGAAGAAGTTTCGCCGCTCATCGGCCGTCAGCCAGTTGAAGGTCGGCGGCACCCGCGACACAACGCCCCACGCCCCCACCTCGAACGCCGCGTCCTGCTTCCGATGGGTCATAATGGCGGTGGAGTAGTACCCCGGAGACCCGCGCAGGAGCGAGAAATGCGTCTCCATCACCCCGTTGGTTGCCGACTCGCTGACGAGCTTTACATCGGCATAGTTGCCGCCGTTGGTCGCGGGGTCGGCCGCCAGAGAATAGACAAACGTCCCGCTGCCCAGGCTGAACCCGCCGTAGTAATACTGCCCCTTCCCTTGCAGCATCTGGCTGGTCCGCGGCGTTCCGTTGTTGTTGTAGGTGTAGGTGACGGCGTCCAGCCGCGATGTCTTTTTCACGATGACGATCGAAACAACCCCGTTGGCGGCCGTCACCGTGCCGTCGCCATTGTCAACCACCGTCACATCGGCCCGGTCCCATTACCGCCTCCCGCGGCGTTGGCCGTAGCGGTGCTCGGCCGCAAGAGCAGGGCGACGTTCAGAACGGCAAACAGACCGAAAACACCGCATCGCCCGGCGATGGACATCGCGAGCCGTGAGGGGGACGGATAAGATCGATTGCTCATTGGGGTAGCTCTCAAAGGATGACATGCGGAGTCGGAGTCAAGGAACGCACACGCCCTGATGCGGCCGCTCTCACTCCCGTTCGATTCTCTCGCCCGCGTACTCCACCACGATCACACTTGCCATCACGTTCGGGGCGTAGTGGGGCACCTGCACGATGCGGTGACCTTGCGCGACCGTGACGGGAAGGCTCGTCTGGTCGGGGTCATGCAGGAAGTAGGCCTTCTTGATCTCGTTCTTGAACGCCGGGATCCGAAAGCCGTTGCTCGACCAGTGAAAGACTGTGAAGTAGAGCTTCCCCGGAACCGATGTGCAGCGCCAATCGAGGAAGGGCAGGAACACTGTCTTCCCGTTCCCCTCTTGCAGCTTCCTGCCGAAGCCGCCAAACCCTTCCTCGAATGGCGACGGGCCCGCGCCATAGACGGCGTCGCCGTTCACCTTCAGCCATCTTCCGGCGGCCGCCAGGTTCTCCCGAGCGACGACGGGGATCACGCCTTGGGCCGTCGGCCCGACGTCGAGCAGGTAGTTCCCGCCCTTGCTCGCCACATCCACTAGCGTGAACAGGACCTGGCTGGGAGACTTGTAATCGTGGTCGTTCTGATCGAAGCCCCAGTTGTGGTTCAACTCGCCCGGGGTCTCCCAGTCGGCGCCGACATTGGCCGAGGGGATCCCATTGTCCCCCATCGTCTGGTAATCGCCCGGCACGCCGAGGCGGCCGTCAATAAGGCACGCCGGCTGGAGCGAATGAACAAGGTCCGCGATCGGCTGGGCGCGCTGAGGCGTCATCAGCGCCGGCGTATCGAAGAAAAGCTCACAGACGGGGCCGTACTCGGTCAGCAGTTCCCGCACCTGAGGCTCCACTTTCGTCTTCAGGTAGTGATCGAATGCGCCGTTCTTATCCTTGACGCTATCCCGCTCGAAGTCCCATGAATTGCCTTCGCCGCCCGGCTCGTGCCAGTCAACCGATTGGGAGTAATAGAAGCCGAGCTTCATCCCGCGCCGCTTGCACGCCTCCGCCAGCTCCTTGAGCGGGTCCCGGTGGAACGGCGTCGCATCATAAATATTATAGGTCGAGGCCTTCGACCGATACATCGCGAAGCCGTCGCCATGCTTGGCAGTGATGACGATGTACTTCATCCCCGCATCCTCGGCGACCTTCACCCAGGCATCAGCGTCGAATTCGGTCGGGTTAAACTGGGTGGCCAGCGGCTCGTACTCCTTTACCGGGATCGGGACATGGGCCATGACCCACTCGCTGCTGGGGCGAACGGCCTTCCCCTTCCAGACGCCGGCGGGGATCGCGTACAGCCCCCAGTGGATGAACAAGCCGTACTTGGCCTGTCGGAACCACGCCATCTTCTGGTCGTGAGCCGTTTTCTGCTCGTGCGACGACGCGGGCTCGGTGGTCGGCGCCGCGGTCAATTGCGGCGGGGCAACCGCCCCAGTGGCGCGTGACGCCATCACGGCGGACCACACAATCGCCGCGATCGCTCGAGACTTGGCCGTTCGTACCATCGGGGCCTCCTTCAGCCGACCACTGGGCGTCGCGCTCGTCGAACCCTCGCGCGACAGACACGAGACGTTACCCGGACGAGCGTCCACGCGTTTTGGTGACAGGCTGCCAATCTTTGTTAAAATCCCGCCATGCCCGACCGGGGTCTCCAGAGCGACTTCTTTGCGGCGATGGCCGATCCACAGGGGTTCAAAGCGCTGTTCGAGCACCTCCCCGGCGTTTTCTTTTTTGTGAAGGACCTTGAAGGGCGGATGATCGCCGCGAGCCGCCCGATCCTTGAGCGGCTGGGGCTCAAAGGGGAGCGCGACATCATCGGCGCCACCGACGACGCCTTCTTCCCGCCCGAGATCGCCGCCAGGTTCCGCGCGGACGACCAACAGGTGATCCGCACCGGCCGACCGCTCGTGAATCGCCTGGAGGTCTGGTACGACGAGCAACGGGCCCTCGATTGGTTCCTGACGACCAAGCTACCGGTTGCGGGCAAGGGCGGCCGCACCATCGGCATCATGGGGATCACCCGCCGCTATGACGAGCGGGTCTCCAGCGACAGCGTCCGGGAAGTCACAGCGATCGTGACCTACGTCCGCGAGCACCGGAACCGGAAGATGGCCGTGGCGGAGCTCGCCCACGCCGTGGGCGTGTCGGAGCGCGACCTCCACCGGAAGGTGCGCGACGCCCTGGGCACCACGCCGCACGAGCTCATGCTTCGCATGCGCGTCCAGGGGGCGGCCGAGTCGCTCACCCGGACGCGCCTGTCGATCGGCCGAATCGCCCGCGACCACGGGTTCTGCGATCAAAGCGCGTTCACCCAGCAATTCCGCAAACGCACCGGGATGACGCCGAAGAAGTTTCGAATGCGACACCAGGAATGAGCCGGCGGATCAAGCGTTCACTTCGCGGCCGCCGCCCTTTCCAACCGACACGTCAGACCCCCGGGCCGGGGCCGGCCTGGGGTGGCCGGCGAAACAGACGAGGAAACTCACCCCTGTCCCGATCGGCATCCACCATGGCCACGCCAGCTTCACCGGGTGGCGGAACAGGGCGTTCGTCCAGGCCGCCAACGTCTGATCCTGCAGTAGGGCGATCACCGCCGCCCCCGCGATCAACGACGCGATCACGCTCCGCGGGTTCCCCCGGCGGGTGAACAGCGCGGTGATGAAGACGCCGAGCATCCCCGCGAACGCGAACGACATGACCCCCAGCGCGAAGCTCAACAGCGTGGACGATGGGTCATACATCGCGGCGCAGCCGATCGCGAAGAGGACCATAAGGCCGCCAACGCAGGCGACGGCCAACTTGGGCGCGCGGGTGGAGCGGCCGGCCCAGTCGATCGGGCGGCCGCGGCGGGCGAGGAACGGGTCGTACAGGTCGGTGACGACGCTCGACGCCATCGCGTTGATGGCCGAATCCATCGACCCCTGCGCGACCGCAAAAAACCCGACCACCGCCAGCCCGGCAAGGCCGCTCGGCAGTTCGGTCATCAGAAAGAGCGGGTAGGCCGGGTCAAGGCCCCCTTTGGGGATGTGCGCCGGGATCGCGCCGCCCATCAGGTCCGGGCGGCGATAGAAGACGTACAGAAGCAGCCCGACGGTCAGGAACAGCGTGACCACGGCCGACGCGATCAGTTGCGACGTCATCACCGAAATCGCCCCGCGCATCGGCGATCGGGCGATCATGAATCGCTGGGCGAAATCCTGATCGACCCCGAAGTTGGCGACCATCAGGAAAACAGCGCCGAAGATCGACGCCCAAATCGTGTAGGGCCGGGACAGGTCGAAGGAGGTGTCGAGCGTGTTCAGCTTCCCGGCCTTGAAGAGCTCGCGGAAAATCGTGCCGGGGGGTTGCGGGATGCGGTGTAGCAGGATTCCGATCGTGATGGCGGCCGCCCCGATGACCAGCAAGAGCTGGACGGCGTCGGTCCAGACGACCGCGCGGATGCCGCCCTTCACCGTATAGGCCGTTCCCATCACGCCGATCAGCGCGATCGCGAAGACGAGCTGGCCGCGATGATTCCAGGGATCGGTCGTCCGGAAGAGGAGGCGGCAAAGCGGGATGGCGGCCATGAACAGGCGGGTGCCGGACGCCAGCATGCGGCCGACGAGGAACGTGCAGCTCACGGCGATAACGGCCGCCTCGCCGAAGCGAGGCCGAAGATACCCGTAAATCGTCACGGTCCCGGCGCGATAGAGCCGCGGGACAAACAGAAGCCCGACGATGATCACCGCCTCGAAGCTCCCGATCAGGACGATGAGGTAGCCGATGTCGCCGCGGTAGGCCTCGTCCGGCACGCCGATGAACGTCGCGGCCGACAGGCTCGTCGCGACGATCGAGACGGCCAGCGCCCAAGTGGGCAGCGATCGCCCCGCCAGAAAATAGGCCTTCGCATCCTGCCCCGGCCGCGACACCCACCACCCGATGGCGAGCATGAGGGCGAAGTAGCCCGCGACCACCAACCAATCCAGCGGTCCGAAGACCGCCAATGGCGTGAGCGTTCCGAATGCATCCATGCGACCGCCATCGTACCGGCTTCGGCCCGACAAGTCGCAATCGGACGCCCGATCACTGCGGCAAAAAGTCGCAACGGTGTCGCCCGCGTGCGCGGCGGGTCGCGGCGGCCGCGAAACTTTCGACGCCGGGGGGCATCAATCAAACGAAATGGCGCAGAACGCGTCTATATAGATTGGGGAGTGACTTCTAATCGGCGCAGCGGAAAATGGATGTCAGCATGCGTCGAGTGAATCGTCTTTGAATTGGGGATCGCCGCGGTGGGTCGCTTGACCGAGTGAAACGGAGTCAGCCGATGCGTTATAAGATGAAGGAGAAGTGGTTCACGTCCGGGCGTGAGTTTACCGTCCGGACCGAAAGCGGGAAGGAGGCCTTCCTCCTGGGCCCGGGGAGGGGGGAACGGCTCTCCTTCCGCGACCTGAGTCGCCGCGAGCTCGCATCGATCCAGCCGAAAATCGTCAGCGAAGCGCCAGCGTACGAGCTTTACTACGCTGATGAGCTGCACGCCGTCGTCCGGACGGACCAGTTCCAGAAGAGCTCCCCGCCCCCCAACGCGACCTTTGCCGTCGATCCGGCCGGCCCGGACGACCTGCTCGCCACCGGGAACTTCCACGCCAACGAATACCGATTCACCCGCGACGGCCAAACAGTCGCCACCGTCTCCCGCGCCGGCTTCGCCGCGGCCGACAGTTACGGGATTGAAGTCTCAAAAGGAGAGGATGAAGTCCTGATCCTCGCCAGCGCCGTCGTCATCGACCTCTGCTGCCACGGCCAAACCAAAGCCTAAGAAAAGGGGAGAAGCCCCGTTTTGGGACGTTTACCACCGGGCTGGGATCGTCGGGAGGTCATCGACCCGCACATAGCCGTATTGACTGGTGAACAGCAACGACGACCCTGACCCTTGCTGCTGGGACACGCCGCTGATCTGGTGGTTGAGGGAGTCGTAGACGGTGATGTGCCCGTTCCGGTCGATGACCAGCCGCCGGGTCGCGGGGAAGACCGCGTAGCGGATGTCGTTCTGGCCGCCGGTCGAACTGGGCATCCCAAACTCCGGCGGCCACCAGTTCCCCGACATGCCTTGCCCGCCCCCGCTGAACGCGGGCGCCGCGTAGGTCGAACCGGCATCCGCCGAGGAAGACGCCGCCGGCGGCGGGGCGAACAGGTTCGAGCGCGTCATCTGACTCGACAAATCGGTCAGCAGATGATCGACCCGCGCCTTGAGCCCGTGATTGAACATATCGCCGACCATCGTCATCCCCCCGCGCATCCACTGACAGCCGCCGCCCATCTCGGGGTGACTGAACTGCGCCATCGAACCGCCGTTCCGCGTCAGCGACTCCAGCGCGGTGACCACCGCCCCCTCGGAGAACCCGTACCGGAGCGCGAGCTCTAGACGATTTGCTGACCATGGGGGGAAAGCGACGCCATATTGAGCTCCGGCCGAGTGTGGGAAGGGCCCCTCCGATGCGGTGGCGGCGCCGCGCCGTCGCACTCAATATAGCCGGAAACGAGAAGCGTCAATCGACGGGGATCGGGGCGATCTTCCACTTCGGCGACTGCCCGAAGAACCGGCACGGGTTGTTGAAGAAGACCTCGGCCGCTTCGCGCTCGGAATGCCCGCGGCGGCGGTATTCCAGGCAGGTGTCGGTGAGGTTCGTCGGGCCGCTCTCGCCCCAATCGCTGGCGCTGTTCACGCAGAGCATCCGCGTCCCAAAGACCTCCATGATGTCCACCGCGCGCTGGGGCGTCACCTTGGTGACGGGGTAGATCGTCAGGCCCGCCCAGAATCCGTTCTCGCGCGCCATCCGGAGCGTGTGCTCCTCGCAGTGGTCGATCAGGACGCGTTCGGGGCGGATGCGCCGGTCGTTCTTCAGGATGCTGGTGATGATCGACGTCCCCTTGTGCTTGTCTTCCAGATGGGGGGTGTGGATCAGGATCATCTGATCGTACCGGGCGGCCAGGTCCACCTGCTCTTCAAAAACCGTGATCTCGTTCCGCGTGTTCTTGTTCAACCCGATCTCGCCGACCCCCAGAACCCGCGGGTGGTCGAGCAGCGGCGGAATGAGCTTGATCACCTCGCGCGACAGCTCGACATTCTCGGCCTCTTTCGCATTGATGCAGAGCCAGGCGTAATGGTCGATCCCGTACTTGGCGGCGCGCTTCGGCTCGATCTCGAGCAGGTGACGGAAGTAGTCGCCGAAGCTGGCCGCGCTGGAGCGGTCATACCCCGCCCAGAACGCCGGCTCCGAAACGGCCACCACGCCGCACCGCGCCATGTACTGGTAGTCGTCCGTCGTGCGGCTGACGCAATGGATATGGGGGTCGATGTATTTCATTTGATGCTCTCTTCCCCTGCTTTCTAAAGCGTATGCCCGAAATTCCGAGAGGGGCTCAATTCGCCACGAGGATACCACCGCGAACGAGAGCGTGAAACCGCCTGATCGACCTTCGACGCACGCCTGAACGCTGTTTTTGTCGAGGGCGTCGGTAAGCACACTTGAAGATGCCAGTGGTCGAGGCCGAAGAGCCGCAGGCCGTTGAGGCACCCGAGCCCGTCGCACCTGCCACCAGCGGTCGAAGATAAAGTGATCCCTATGGCCGAGCCCAAGCCCGCGCCACCCGTGATGAGCTTCGTGCAGCGGGTTAAACGCAGCAAGCGCGCCGGGGGCAGCAATGGCGCAGGCGGCCAGATGACCCTGTTCGACTAGGGCGAAGGCGGCACCCGCCGCTCCGGAGCCTCCTCAGACTCAAGTGTTGCACGGTCGAAAGCCTCTCCCGCCGCCTCTGTCGCGTTCCATCGCGGGGGCCCCCGACTTATGCACCCCCGCGATGGAACACTCCGACGGCGACGGTCGAAAGACAGGGCATTTTCTAAAGCTGGCTTTACTCCAGTCCGGCAAAATACGGACTTCTGGTTGACAAAGTAAAGGCGGAGCATATATTTGGTGGTGACGACCAGTACGCAGGCCGGAGAACCGTAAATGCCAGAAAATGAAACCCTTGTTCATGACGCCAGGACTGCCAGCCGCTGGCGACCCCTCGGTCAGCGCATTGACGGCGGGCTCGATCCGACCGACGCGTTCCCGGCAATCCAGAACGAGTTTTACGCCTTGTTCCAGAATGTTTGGCGTCAGTGGAAGGATCACGGGGTTGATCCCGCCGACCTTTTTGACGCGGTCCTCAATGACCCGGCCAAGCTGCGCGAACTGATCAAGCAATCGCACTTCGACCGCAATGCCCAGCTCCTTCGCGATGTTGCGGCAGAGGTTCAGTATGCGGACATGGACGACCTGGTCCGCGCGTTTCTCGAAGCCGCTTGGGATTCCGCCCGTGGTCAGCTCCAGCTCGATGTTTACGAAGGGGCGCTCTCGCAGGAGTTCACGGATCAGATTCAGTCCATGTTGGACCGCATCGGCATGGGTCTTCGGAACAACCTGTCCCGATTCCCGTCGCGCACGCGGAGGGAACCGCCGCCAGATTTAGATACTCGCCTGGGTGAGAACCTTCTGTGAGGTAACCAGCCATGAACGCATTAGACATGGGTTTCAGTTTCACCATTACCAGCAATGGTAAATCGCTCTCGCTGAAGCAGGGCGAGCACATCCGCATCTATCCCACCGGGCGGGATAAGGGCTTCGGCGAAAGCCTGACGGCGCGTCAAGTCAACCTCATCCGAATCGCTACGGCGGTCCATGTCGCCGACGCCTGGTCCCGGCGGATGGCTTCGCTGAATGGCCTGCGAAGCCCGACGCTGGAAGTGGAAGTTCTCGATCCGGCTTTCTGGTCGAAGCCCGAGACGATGATTTTGCTGAAGGATTGCGTCAACTTTTTAAGCGGCGGAGATGATTGGAACTTTCGCTTCGTGGCCTCGCAGAGTACGCGGCACGATAAGAGCGGCAGCTTGTTCGATGGCCTTCCTTGCGACGCCCTCGTTCATCTCTACAGCGGTGGGCTTGATTCTGGGTCGGGCCTGGCGGCGCGTCTGGCCGAGCAGCCAGGACGATTGGTGATCCCGGTGACTGTTCGCCACCAGATGCAGAAGTCGCAACTGCTTCGCGACCACTTCGGCTTGCTCGTAGAAAGTGGGCTGACCAAGCGGTGCGACCTAAAGCCGTTTCAGGCCGGTGCGTTCATTCGGAACGTGAGCATCAAGCGAAATTTCGAGGCGAAGTTCAAGGAAACCACTCACCGTTGCCGTCCGTTCCTGTTCATGAGCGTTGCCGGGCTGGTCGCGAATTCCGTCACGCGCCGCAGGTTGAGGTCTTCGAGTCCGGCGTCGGCTCCATCAACTTCCCGCTGGTCAACGGTCCGGCCGATTACCGGACGACGCGAAGCACTCACCCTAATTTTCTTCGCCTGATTTCCCTGCTGGTCAGTCACGTTAATGACGCGGAGGTGCGGTACGTTTTACCCTTTGCCGGAAAGACGAAGGGGGAAATGGCTGCCCGACTGTGCGAGCTGAAACTCGAAGAGCTTGCCCGCAAATCGAACTCTTGCATCATGCACCCGCTCCTACGGAGAGGCTGGCAGCAGTGCGGGCACTGCCCAGCCTGTGTGTTCCGTCGGCAGGCATTGCTCACGGCGGGAATTTCGGAGGCGCAGGACGCATACGCAGTGGACCTGTTCGCAGACCCGCAGCCAGGTACGGTCATCCTCGCCAAGAGAATGGAAACCATCCGCGCGTTTCACCAGCAGATCGCCCACATGCCGGAGTTGGACTCTGGCCAAGCGCCCGCGTGTTTCAAGCGATACCTGAAGGCGACGAAGGCGGTCTCGTCCGATGGGCAGCTCGCGCCGCACATCGAGGTTTACCGCCGTTACCGGAAAGAGTGGCTCTTGCTGATTGCTGACGCCCGCAGGCGCCACCTGCCTTGGATCGACCTAGCCCGAACTCTCGCCCGCGCACAAGGAGCCACCTCATGACGACCGAAACCGCCTCACCGCGGACCATCGGCCAGCGGTTGGCCGACGCAAGGAAAGCACGGGGGATCACCCAGGAGGTTGCCGCCGAACACATCGGCGTGAGCCGCCCGACGTTCATCGCGCTGGAGAAAGGCGAGCGCGCAGCCAAACCCGGCGAGATCATTAAGCTCGCTGCCCTCTACGGGCAGCCGGTCAACCATTTCGTCCGCACCCTGGAGCCATTGACCGACTTTCAGCCGCATTTCCGTGCCGCGATGGAGAAGGTGAAGCCCGCTGATGTCGAGCAACTCAAAATCGCGATCGGCGAGTTCAAGGCCTTCGTCGAGAACTACCTCGACCTCGAACAGCGGATGAAGGCCCCGATGCGGCTCAACTACCCGCAGCCGGTGGAACTGAACCCACGGGTAAACGTCAGCGAGCTGGCCGAGGACGTTGCGAACCGTGAGCGGCAGCGGCTCGGACTCGGCGACCAGCCGATTCCGAACATCCGTAGCCTTCTGGAACTGGATGTTGGCGCCCGCATCTTTTTCACCCGCCTGCCCAGGATGTTCGCGGGCATGTACATCTTCGTGGACGGCCTCGGAGGGTGCATGCTGATCAACAGCGTTCACCCTGCCGACAAGCAACGTGCCTCGATCGCCCACGAGTACGCCCATCTCATCGTGGACCGCTACACCGCGGGTATCGACTACCTGACCATCTACGGCAGGAAGCCGGCCAACGAGAGATTCGCTGAATCGTTCGCGATGAGCTTCCTGATGCCCGCGTCGTCCGTGCGGTTTCGGTTCAACGAGATCGTGAACACCACCGGCAACTTCCAAGTCGGCGACCTGGTGAAGCTAAAGCACCAGTTTTCCGTTTCGCTGGAGGCAATGGCGCTTCGGCTGGAGTCCCTCGGCCTGCTCAAGCAGGGCACGTGGGAGCTTCAGAAGGAAAAGGGCTTGCCCGTCCGCGAGGCGGAGAAGCACCTCGGCCTTACCACGGACAGCCGCCCGGAACCGGCGTACCCTGACCGCTACAAGTTCCTCGCCGTGCATGCCTACGAGCGCGGGGAGCTGAGCGAGAAAGAATTGGCGAGCTACTTGCGTTGCGACATCTGGGAAGCCCGGCGGGTTATCCACGATTTGATGCTCAGTGTCGAAGTGGATGCCGAGGGGAGATTGCAGCCAATGCAGGCCGACTTTGAGGCGTCGTTACTGGCAGACCACACCTGATACACGGACCGGAGCCCAACTATGCCGGCCGTCATTCTTGATGCCTGCGGAACCCTTAACCTGTACGCAAGTGGCCAGTTCGTGCCGATTCTGACGTCGCTGCGTCACGAGTGGTACCTGCCGGCAGCCGTCGAGCGGGAATCACAGCAGTACCGCCAGCCAGATCCAGCCGACGCCGAGAAGCTGATCGCACTGCCGATCGACCTTGCCCCGGCGATCGACGGCGGCGTGTTGATCCGCTGTGACTGCGAGAGCGACGCCGAAGCGGAACTCTACATCGAGCTTGCGGCACGCATCGGCGACGACGGGGAGTCGATGGGCCTTGCGATCGCGAAGTGCCGCGGGTGGTCAGTGTTGAGCGACGACAAGAAGGCCCGGCGCATCGCGGAGGAACTCGGCGTAGCCGTGACGGGCACGCCGGACGTGATGAAGCAGTGGTCGGAGGTCGTCAACCCCACCGCGGCGGAACTATCACGGGTGCTGAAGGCGATCGAACGGTTCGCCAATTACCGGCCCGGCCGAAGCGCCGTGCATTTTGCTTGGTGGGAAGCTTCAAGAAAATAACCTTGTTGTCGTCGTACCCGAGACGACAACACGCCCTCCGCGCGACTTTGGATGGATCGGACGCCACACCAACTCCGTGGCATTCGGTTCGCCCGGCCTAGCGCGACGGCGGTGGAGTCTTGTCGCTGAAGATGTTCTGCACTTGCTCGGCGCGGTTGACGGTCCCCTCCAGAAGGACGCCGATCGCCTCGCGGAGTTTTTTCAGGCGGGGGTCGGAGGCGAGGACGGCCGGGCCGCCTGCGCCGCGTTCGACGCGGTCCAGGTCGGCCGCGAGGGAAAGGCAGCGCCATCGCATTTCCAAGTAGTACCTGTTCGAGCGTCTGTTGAGCGTCTGCGGTCGCCATATGCACATCATATCGGCTCCGGCGGAAGCAGTTGCAGCATGACAAAAATTGCCCAGTCAGGGGCCGCGGAACCACGTTCCATTTTAGGTGAAGTTGCGTCCGCCAAAAAAACGGATTCGGCTTGATTGAAGGCATCGAAAAGCCTAATCTTTACGCGTCCAAACTGCGGAGCGCAGGATGGACGCCCGTCGTCCAGATGCCAATCTGGAAGGCGGGTAAAGGTGAGCGGCGGAAGGCACTGCCGATCGCTTTCACCTGTTGTACCCGGCAAGGCGTTGCCGGGTGAGGACGTCTGGCGGCAGGTAGTAGAGGACTTCACTAAGGTCGGCCCCAGTGGCGATTCACGTCGCCCCCCTCCGACCGACAGTCATCCTCGAATCAATCCTGTGGCGGCTGGGCAAGGCCAAAGCCTCCCGATACTCCTCGGCGGGCTTCCGAAATGGAGGTGATCCGTGACCATTTCTGACTGTATGTGTGGGCTGCTCTAGGCAGCTTCCGACAGGTGCAACCCCTGCGGAACACGCGGCTGCCTGGCAGCCCGGTGAGGAAGGGTGGCTCCCGAGGGAGATGCCCGATTCACCACAGCAGCAAGCACACTGTAGCGGCCCGGCCGGTTTTTCCGGCCGGGCCTCTTTTTTTTCGTCTGAATCGCCGGTCGAAAATCATTCGGAGTTTTCCCACCCTTCGCGTAAACTGCGGGGCACGGCCGCCTCGCCCGAGGCAGACCCCTCCGGGCGGCGGCGACGGAGGTGACCTGTGTCAAAAGCGAATGTTGACCCCATCGAGCTGCGACGGTTCGCGGCCGACCTGAACCGCTTCAACAACGACCTGCAAACGCTGCTCTCTGGCCTGAACGCCAAGCTACGCGGCCTCGAAGCCACCTGGCGCGACCAGGAACAGAAAAAGTTCACAGAAGGCTTCGACCAGACTGTGAAAGCGCTCGGCACCTTCCTGGAGTCATCCCATACCCATTCGCAGTTCCTGGCGAAGAAGGCGGCGCTGATCGAGGAATACCTGAAAATGCGATAAGCCGCACCCGGCCCGCACGGTCGGCGCGGCTCGCGGGCGTCGCGCCAACAGCCGGGCGCTGCCGAGGCACGACCGCGATGTCGGCCGGCGGCGGGAATGCCCGCGCGGACGAATAGCAAAGGCGGCCGCGGCCAACAAAGGCCCGGAGGATGACCATGAGCCAAGGCGCCAAAGTCAGTTCGGTTGATGCCCTACGTCAGTTCCGGGTTGCGCTGATCAAATTCGCCGACGCGGCCGGCGTGGCGCTGGGCGACGCCGAATCGGACGTCCAGCGCATCCAGATGTGGCTCGAAAACGAGCAGATGTCGCACTGGCAGTCGCAGGTTCGAAAGCGCACCGAGGTCGTCAGCAAGGCCAAAGAGGCGGTTCGCTTCAAAAAGGTCTTCAAGGGGGCGGCCGGTTCCAAAGAGTCGGTCGTCGATGAGGAAAAGGCGCTGCGGATCGCCGAACGAGCGCTGGAGGAGGCCATTCAGAAGCTCGCCGCTACCAAGAGCTGGGTGCGGCAGATGCAAAAGGAGGCTCAGGCCTACCTCGGGACAGTCGGCCGCTTCGCGACCACCGTCCGCGCCGACCTGCCGGTGGCCGCCACGAAACTGGATCGAATGGTCGCGGCGCTGGAAGCCTACGCGGCCCTCACGGCGCCGGTGATCGACGACACGCCGACAGGCGGCTCGAGCGCCGGAAGCGCCGCCATGCCGCCGGGCGACGCACCGCCCCCGATCGCCGCGCCGGCCGAGCCTGATGCGGTCGCCCCTGCGTCGGCTACCGACGCCAAAATCGATGCGAGCGCGTCGCCGGCGAATGGCGCATCGGCGCCCGGCATGCCACCGAACGAAGCGGCGGCGGCGAACGAAAAAGCGGTCATCCCCGCGGACGCCGCGGCCCATGCCGCACCGGCGCCGGCGGCCGTCGCATCCAGCGGCGGGCAATAAGCGTACATTCGGCGATTCTGTGGGAGACGGATTATGGGCGTACATGAAGCCAGAGGCACGCTAGCGAAGGGCTTGAAGGGGCTGCTGTTCAAGTGGGCCGAGGCCCGGAGCAACTGGGACGACAAGGTCGCCCGGGAATTTGAGGAAAAGTACATCCGGGCGCTCGAGCAGGACCTTCGAACCGCAACCAGCGCAATGGATCACGTTTCACAGGTCATCACCCAGGCCAAGCGGGACTGTAGCTGAAACGAGCGCGCCGCCCCGACAGGCCGGCCTGCGCGTCTTCCCCGACGCCGGCCGCCGCCAAGGCTCCCATCGTCCGCCTGACCCCTCACCCCATCGGATGCCGCAACGATGTCACTCGAAGACGCAACACAGTCCGCCGTTCAGCTCGACGCCGCGCCGCCCGACGTAGCCAACGATCTGACGCTCACGCCCCCGACCGACTACGGCCCCCCGGCCACGCCCGACGCGCAGCGCGCCGCCCTGCGCGACCTGGTCTCCCTCTCGACCGAATGCGCCGCCACCGAGGCCAAGATCGAGCGATTCCGCATCAAGTCCACCGCCGGCGCCGCCAAAGAGCTGGAAAAGGCCACCGAGGCCATCCGCCAGCGCTACAAGGGGCTGGAAGAGACGGTTAAGGCCCAGTACCGCGAGAAGATCGCGGCCGTGCAGGCCAAGTACAACTCGGACACCCAGGCCGTCCAGGCCCAGGAGACCGCTTCCCGCCAGAAGATTGAAGCCCAGGCCGAGCCGATCACCCAGAAGATCAAGGACAGGCTCGATCACGATTGCTGGCTCGCCGAGAGCGTCTTCGACGTCGCCCAGAACCAGATCCGCGAAGAAGGGAAAAAGGCGGCCGAAGAGCACGAAGCCCGGCAGAAAGAGCTCGACGAGCTCGTCGCCAAGGGCGACGAGATGCTGACCGAATACCGGGTCACCGTGGCGGCCGCCAGCGGGGCGTCGGCGGCGGAAGCGGCGACCACCGACGCGCCCGCGACGGCCGACTTCGCCGCCGCGCGAGAGCGGGTCGAGCAGCGCCTCGAGAAGCTGCGGACGCTCTTCCTCCCGCGGCTCCTGTCCGGCGTCTTTATGTATGTGGTCGCGGTGGGCCTGGCGTTGGGCGCCGCGGCCGCCGCGTATTTCATCGCGGGCGGGCCGGCCGCCAACCCGGTGATCCCGGCGGCCGCCGCGGCGGGCGGCACGCTCGTCGTCGTCCTCGTCGCGGGCTTCGCTTTGCGCGGGGCCGCCAAGAAGCAGGCCATCGCCGCCTATCGCCCGTTCAAGGAGAGTGTCGCGGCCGCCCGCAAGGCTGCCAAGGCCGAGCTGCGTGCGTCAGAAGCCGCCCGCGAGGTCCAGTTCGAAAAGGCGCAGCGCCGCCGCGATGCCGAAGTGAATGCCGCCAAGGAGCGTATCGCCCCGATCCTCGCCAACGCGAACGCGAAGCGCGAGGCCGTCGAACAACAGGTTCGCGCCCGCCGGCAGACATCGCTCGCCCGGATCCAGTCGGAGCACAACAAGGGCCTTGCCGACGCGGAGAAGTGGCAGAAGTCGGCCCTGACCGAGCTGTCCGATCAGCAGCAGAAGCAGCTTGACGCGGCCCAGCAGAAGTTCGACCTCCTGACCCGCGAAAGCCGCCGCAAGTACGAGCAGGCCCGCTCGAACCTGGAGCGGCGCCTCGCGAACGGCCTGCGCGGGATCGGCGGGATCCCCAGCGAAACCAACGGTCACTTGAACGGCGACGCCCCCTCCACCGAGGGCCTGGCCAAGACGGGCCATCCGAACACGCCGATTGAGTGGTCTGACTCGGCGTGGGGCACATGGAAGCCGCCGACGAAGTTCGCCACGCTGATCCGCTTCGGTGAGATCCAGGTGGACCTGCGCCAGATCGCCAGCAACTCGGCCAATCCGGTTGTCGAGGAGGCGCCGGAACCGGAAGAACAATCCGACGTTGACTGGCTCGACAACCCGCTCCGCGCCGCCCAGCAGGCGGCCAGCCGCGTCCCCGTGAAGGCGGCCGAGCCGGCGCCCACCCTGACCATCAAGCTCCCCGAGGCCTTCAGCGTCCCGGCCAGCCTCGCCTTCCCGGGCGCGGCGTCGCTCCTGATCCAAACCGATCGGGAAGGGCGTCAGGAAGCCCTGGGCGCCTTGCAGATGGTAATGGCCCGCCTGATCACCGGGCAGCCCGCCGGGCGCGTGCGGTTCATCCTGATCGACCCGGTCGGCCTCGGTCAAACGTTCGCCGGGTTCATGCACCTGGCCGACTATGACGACGCCCTGGTCGGCGTTCGCGTCTGGACCGAAACCGACCAGATCGACCAGCGCCTCTCGGACCTGACCGAGCACATGGAAACGGTCATCCAGAAGTACCTGCGCAACGAATACGCCACGATCGACGAGTACAACGCGCAGGCCGGCGAGCTCGCCGAGCCCTATCGCTACCTGGTCATCTCCGACTTCCCGACCGGCTTCAGCTCCGACGCGCTCCGCCGCCTGCAGAGCATCATCAACAGCGGCGCGCGGTGCGGCGTCTTCACCCTGATCCTCCGCGACACGCGCGAACCCCTCCCCAGCGAGATCCGCCAGGAGGACCTGGAGGCCGGCGCCGTCAATCTCGTGCTTCAGAGCACGCCGCTGGGGAAGCGGTTCGTCTGGCAGGATGAGGTCTTCCGGCAGTTCCCGCTCGCGCTGGACCCGCCGCCGACCGAGGACCAGCTCACAAAGCTCACGCACGTCGTCGGCGTTGGGGCCAAGAACGCGAAGCGCGTGGAAGTCGCGTTCGACACCATCGCCCCCAAGGACGAGCAATACTGGACCATGAACAGCGGGTCCGAGCTGATGGTCGCCGTCGGCCGCAGCGGCGCTACGCGGCTCCAGTACATGCGGCTGGGCAAAGGCGTCGCCCAGCACATGATCATCGCCGGTAAGACCGGCTCCGGTAAGTCAACGCTGCTCCACGCGATCATCACGAACCTGGCGATGTGGTATTCGCCGGACGAAGTCGAGTTCTATCTGATCGACTTTAAGAAGGGCGTCGAGTTCAAGACCTACGCCGAGCACCACCTGCCCCACGCCAAGGCGATCGCCGTCGAAAGCGATCGCGAGTTTGGCCTGAGCGTCCTGCAGCGCCTCGACGTCGAGCTGGCCCGCCGCGGCGAAGTCTATCGCCGCGCCGGCACGCAGGACCTGGCCTCCTACCGCCAATCCCCCAATGCCGGGCCGATGCCCCGGACGCTGCTGATCATTGACGAATTTCAGGAGTTCTTCACCGAAGAAGACAAGCTTGCGTCCGAGGCGGCGCTGCTCCTGGACCGCCTCGTCCGCCAGGGCCGTGCGTTCGGCATGCACGTCATCCTGGGCAGCCAGACGATCGGCGGGAACTCCGGCCTGGGCCGCAGCACGCTGGGCCAGATGGCCGTCCGCGTCGCCCTGATGACCAGCGATGCCGATTCGCAGATCATCCTTGGCGACGGCAACTCGGCCGCCCGCCTCCTCACCCGCCCGGGCGAAGGCATCTATAACGACCAGGGCGGCCTGGTCGAAGCCAACAGCCCCTTCCAAGTGGCCTGGCTCTCCGACAGCGGCCGCGATAACTACCTGAAGAAAGTCTCCGGCCGCGGCACGGACCACGCCGCCGCGCCTCCGCCGAATCGGCGACGACCAGACCGTCGTTTTTGAAGGCAACGCGGCCGCCGATATCACGCTCAACCGGCAACTCGCCGCCTCGCTTGCCGCGGGGACGTGGCGATTCCCCAACTTCGGCGCGGTCGTCCCGGCCTGGATGGGCGACCCCGTCGCGATCAAGGAGCCGGCCGCCACCGTCTACCGCCGCAACAGCGGGTCGAACCTGCTCATTGTCGGACAGCAGGATGAGGCGGCGACCGCCATCCTCGCCTCGGAAATGATCAGCGTCGCGGCGCAGCAATCCCCCGCGGCCGCCAAGGTCTACCTCCTCGACGGCACGCCGGCCGACTCGGCCCTGGCCGGCATCCTGGAGGGGATCCGGGCGATCATCCCGCAGCCGAGCGTCGCGGTGGATTACCGCAACGTCGGCGAGGCGATCAACGAGATCGCGATAGAAGTCCAGCGGCGGATGGGCGGCGCCCCGCGCCGCAGGCCAAGCCCGCGGAAGAGGAGGACGACGACGATTTCCTCGCCTCGCTGGGCAAGCGCGACGACGAGGCGGCCGAGGACGCGCCGCCGCCCGAGCCCGCGGAGCCGCCCGCGCCGGTGGTCGAGGAAGGCCCGCGTCCCGAGCCCGACATCTACGTCTTCATCAACGGGCTGCAGCGCTACCGCATGCTTCGCAAGTCGGACGAGAGCTTCAGCTTTTCGCTGGACGCGGAGAAGAAGGCCGACCCCGGCAAGCAGTTCGCCGACCTGCTCCGCGACGGCCCGCCGGTCGGCGTCCACTTTATCGCCTGGTGCGATACGCCGGTCGCCGTGGAGCGCACGCTCGACCGCGGCAGCCTCCGCGAGTTCGACAACCGCGTCCTGTTCCAGATGAGCGCCGCCGACTCCAGCAACCTGATCGACTCCCCGATCGCCAACAAGCTCGGCTTCCACCGCGCGTTGGCCTATAGCGAGGAGCAGGGGACGGTTGACAAGTTCCGCCCGTACGGCCTGGCCCCGAAGGAGTGGCTCGAATCCGCCCGAGTCGCGCTGGCCGCCAAGCCGAAGGCGTGAAGCGGCGGGTGCCGGTATCTGTAGCCCTACGGTACGTCACGATTTGGTGGACTTCATGAAAAGCCCGTTCCCCGGAATGGACCCGTACCTCGAGCGTTCATGGGGCGACGTGCACAGCCGCCTCATTACGCTCGCGTCCGGGACGCTCAATAGCGTTCTTCCGGAGGACCTGGTGGCGCGAGTTGAGGAGCGGGTCGTTGTCGATTGCGTCGAGTACGCTCGGCCCCGAGCCATCTACCCCGACGCCCGCGTTTATGAAGACGCAACCACGCCGCCGCTCGCCGCGACGTCACCCGAATCGGCAACCGCCGTCGCCCAGCCGATCCTCCTGGAACTGGATTCCGAAGAGCACATCGAGACCGACCCCTCCGGCGGCCGCCTCGTCACCGTGATCGAGTTCCTTAGCAGATCTAACAAGCTTCCGGGCGACAATCGCGACGCTTATCGCCAGAAACGCAACGATCTTGCCCGAGGCGGTGTCAACCTCGTGGAGATCGACCTGAGTCGCGCCGGCGCATGGCGCGACCTGCTCAGGCCCGTCGTCGCACCAGCCGACATTGACGCGGCATATCGAGTGATTATTCGCCGGCCGCATCCCGCTCGGCGCGTCGAACTCTATCCGATCTCGATGCGAAGTCGTTTGCCGGCGATCCCCATCCCGCTTCGCACATCCGACGCCGACGCGACACTCGACCTGCAGACGCTTCTCGATCAGGTCTATCGCGAGGGGCGCCACGATCGCACCCGATACAACGAACCGTGCGACCCGCCTCTCACGAATACCGATGCCGAATGGGCGGAAGCTCAACTGCGAGCCGCCGGGCGATTGATCTGATCGGTCGCGCGATTAGAAATGTAGGGCGGGCTTCAGCCCGCCACCACACCACTTTGCGGCGGGCTGAAGCCCGCCCTACATCTGGGCTGCGGCCGGCAGGTTGCTCCTCACCCAGCGCGTACGCGCCCTCCCGGGAAGGCCCGAGTCGCTTTCCGCGCCGTGCAGGCGGCTTGCCAAGACAGGCGGCCACAACCCGAGCAACTCCAACTCCCCCTAACCCTTGCGGCCGCCGAGGTGATCGATATATTGAACGTAGAAGCCGCCAAAGCTTTCTCCGGGGTGGGAAGGTGATCGGTGGCGGGCCCAGGCCGGGCGGAGCTCCGGTCGAACGAGCGTCCAAGGATGGACACCATGAATTCACGTCGTCTCCTCGCCGCTTGTCTCATCGTGCCCGGGATCGCCGCCGTCGGTGGCGCGATGCTCACTTCCGGGTGCAGCTCGGAAGAGTCGCGGCCGCACCGGCGGATTGAGATCGTTCCCTCGAACCTTGAGCCGCACGCGCAGGCGGACCCGCATCCTCCAACCCAGTCGCAGCCGCCGTCAACCGTCGATGCGGTGACGCAGCGCGCCCTCGCGACCGCACAGACGATGGAGAACGCGCCGGTCGCTCGTCACCTGATGCCGACGCCGGGGGCACCCACGTCGGCGGCACTCGCGTCGGCCGCGCCCGCCGCTCCGACGGCGGCCGCCGCGCCAGCGCCGCAGGCGTCGCCTGTGGAATGGCTCACGCCGGAGCCGCTTGTTCTCTCGAACCTCCCCAAGCAACCCCGCCCGATGCCGCAGGACGCGACACCTGTCGCCGCCGCGCCGCCGGACGATGCCCGCGCCGATGCGTCGATCGGGGCCGCCAATCAGCCGACCCAGATCCGCCCTCCGGCCTCCGCGGCCGCTCCACCATCGCCGACGGCGGGCATGCCGCCCGAGGCGTCGTCCTATGTCGAGCCCTCCCGCGCCGTGTTGCTCGCCTCATCCCCGATCGATGCGGACTCGGTCAGCCGCCGCGTCACCCAGCGGATGCACGACGCCCCGAGCGACCTGGCCAGCCACCTCGATAACGAGCTCTATCGGCTGATCCAGGACGACCAGGTGCCGCAATACGAGACGATGGCGACGCTTCAGTCCGAGGATCGGGAGCTGCTGAACGCGATGATGGACGGCCTGAGCCTGTTCCGCCGGCAGATCCGGGCCGACCGGAACCTGCGGATGAGCGCCAAGATCAAGCCGCTGGTTGACATGATCGATCGCGTCCGCGCCGCGGCCGACCTGTCCATCCCGACCATCCAGTTGTGCAGCTCGGTGAAAGGGTTCGGCGTCTATGACCCGATGCCCAGCGACCTGCGCGCGGGCGTGGACAACCCGCTGATCATCTATTGCGAGGTCCAGAACTTCTCGTCGCAGCGCAACGACAAACAAATGTGGGAGACGAAGTTGAGCCAGGAGGCGGTCCTCTATACAGAGACCGGCACGATCGTCTGGCACGACAAGAGCGACATCCCGACCGATCTCTCCCGCAACCGCCGCCACGATTTTTTCGTGGTGAAGAAGATCATCCTCCCCAGGTCACTCGGCGCCGGCAGCTATAAGCTGAAGGTGACGATCGCCGACGAACAAATCAAGCGCGTCACCGAAGGCAGCGTTCCGATCCGGCTCATGCCGATGTAGCGTCCCCGGGTCACACGACCCCGCCGACCCCATCTCGACCGAAATAGGGCGTGGCCTGCCACGCCACCCGGCCGTGGTGGCACCGCCAGCCGCGCCCCGCATCCCCGTTCCACCTCGAGCCGACGATCCCGCCATGTCGATTGAATAACGTTCAAACGAACGTTAGAGTGCTGCTCCGGCGTCCAGGGGCTTCAATCGGATCGAGGGATTCATGTCTGAACCACAGAATGTTGACCTGTCGCGGCGCAAATTCTTCAAAGGAGCAATCGCAACGGCCGCCGCGGCAATCCCCGCGTCAGGGTTGATCGGCTGCGCGGAGGCGGGGAAAGCCCCTCCGGGAGCGACGGCGGCCGCCCCCGCGGAATTCGACCTGACCCAGCAATCCAACGCGCTTCAGCCCGACACGATCGTCGATAGTGCATGCCAGTTCTGCAACTCGCTCTGTCGGCTCAAGGTCCACCTGAAGGCCGGCCGCGTCATCGACATCACGGGTGAGACCGAGGACCCGGTTCAGGCCGGCGGTCTGTGTGTGAAAGGGCCGATGATGGCCCAACTCGTCTACAACCGCCTGCGGCTGACGACGCCGCTGAAGCGGGTCGGCGGCGAGAAGGGCTCGCCCGATTCGAAGTTTGAACCGGTCTCCTGGGACGAGGCGCTGGGGATCATCGCGAAGAAGCTGGTGGCGCTGCGGGACGCGGGGGAGGCGCACACGATCGCCAACAAGACTTCCGGCCGCCTGCCGCGCGGCACAGGGTCGGTCGTCGGCCGCTTCTTCACGTTGCTCGGCAGCCCCAATGACACCGACGTCGGCCCGGTCTGCAACGACGCCGGCGGCGACGCCCTCGGCTGGACGTTCGGCCTGGGCAACTTCACCAACGGCTACGGCGTGGACGGGGCGACGGGGAAAGAAGACCTTGGCTCTTCCAAATACTTTCTGTTCCTCGGCACCAATCAGGCCGAGACGCATCCCGTCACGTTCGAGTACCTGCTGCGCAGCCGGCGGAAAACCCGTGCAAAGCTCGTCGTGGTGGACCCGCGCCTCACGCCCACCGGCGCCCAGGCGGACGAGTGGGTCGCCCCCAAGCCGCATACGGACCTGGCCCTGGTGCTGGCGATGCTTCAGCACGTTGTCGCCGGGAACCTGTACGATGCGCCGTTCGTCGCCAAGTGGGTGGTCGGGTTTGACGAGTTGAAAAAGCACCTGGCCGAGAAGCAGTACACGCCGGAGTGGGCCCAGGGCGTCACCGGCGTCCCGGCCGCCACGATCAGGCGGATCGCCGAAGGGTACGCCGCGGCCAAGCCGGCGGCGATCTTTTGCAACGCCGGCATCTCGCACCAGCTTGGGGCGTTCGACACCTATCGCACTCTCGCCTTCCTCGCCGCCATCACGGGCAACGTGGGCGTCAACGGCGGCGGCTGCAACTTCATGCACAACACATGGCCGGGCGGGCTTAACCTTCCGCCGGTCGAAGGCGACACGCCCAAGAAAGACGTCGCGCTGCCGGTCGGCCCGACTTCTTCCCCGATGCGATCCTCGACGCCAAGCCGTACGCCCTGAAGGCCATCCTCACCTGCGGCAACCCGATCCTCGGGTCGGCGAACACCACCAAGGTGCGCGAGGCGTACAAAAAGCTGGAGTTCTACGCCTACACCGGCTTGTTCATGGAAGAGGCCGCGTACTACGCCGACGTGATTCTCCCCGTCTGCAGCGGGCTGGAGATGGAGACGGTCTACATGCGGCGCGACGACCGGGCCATCCGCTGGCAGAAGCAGGCGGTGCCGCGCGTCGGTGAGTCCAAGCCGGATATCGAGATCTGGGTCAACCTGGCCCACGCGATGGCGAAGGTTGATACGAAGAACCCCCCGGAATACTGGACCAAGAACTTCCCCGTCGAGTGGAAGGACTATCGCAACCTCTGGGCGACGTTCGTCAAATTGACCCCCGGCGTCGGCGGCATGACGGCCGAGCGGATGGAGAAGCGCGCCGAGCCGCTCCGCTGGCCCTGCCCCACGCTCGATCATCCCGGCGTCAGCACGCTCTACCTCGACCACCCAAGCTGGTACGCGGCCGCCGAATCCCTCGACCCGAAGAACAAGGGCAAACGCTTCCTTACCCCCAGCGGCAAGATCGAAATCTTCACGCCCGAGATCCAGCGGAAGCTCGCCACGGCGGGGCACGCGGCGCTTCCCTCGTTCTTCACGCACCCGGAGGTGACAGGGCAGCACCCGACGATCGAATACACCAAGGAGTTTGTCCCCAACCCGGTGAACCCGGGCTCGCTCACGCCGATGGTGAAGATCGGCGCCCTCTCCAGCGGCGCGGTCCACAAGGAGTTCCCGCTGATGGGGATGATCGGCCGCCCCAGCGTCGTCCACTTTGCGGGCGTCACGCAGTGGACCTGGACCGGCAAGCAGATGAACGGCATTCGCCTCATCCAGATCCACCCGAAGACGGCGGCCGCCGCGGGGATCGGGAACGACGATGAAGTCGTGGTCGAGAGCCCGCGCGGCGCGTGCACAGGGACCGCCCTGATCTGGGACGGCATCCGGCAGGACACGATCTTCGTCCCTAACACGTTCGGCCCGATGCAGAAGGTCGCCTTGGAGTTCGGCGACCCGCTGTATGAGCCGGCGAACCTGCTCACGGATGATCGGTATTTCGACAATCTCTCAGGCCAGCAGGCCTACAAGTGCTTCGCGTGCCGGGTGAAGAAGGCCTGACCCCGCCCGGCACGGGCTGATCCTTTACCCCGTGCGTCAACAACCGATCCCTCGTCACAATGTGGTCGCGGCGGCGGCCACGCGGGGGTCGGTACGTCGCTGGGTTTGGGCATTTCTCGTTGTTTCAAGTCATTGATGACCCCTGGCTCGACCCTCATCGAACCGTGGCCGGCGGTGTCGCCGGCTCGCGAGGGGTGCCGGCGCCGGGGGATCGTGTGGAATGGAGGACTGTCATGGGCTTTGCATATCGCGCCGCCGTCGGCGTCGCGCTTCTTGGCGGCATCGCCGGCGCGTCGAATCGCGGCCGCCGACGAAGCGGCGGCCGTGCCGTCAACGCAGCCGACGACGCAGGAGCTGCTCGATAAAGTGGCTCGGCTCGAATCAAAGGTTCAAAAGCTCGAAGCGGAGCGCGGCGAAAACGCGCCGGACGTGCGGCGTAAAGTCGCCCAGCTTGAATCGATGGTCCAGAAGCTGGAGTCGGAGCAAACCGACGTTCAGGCGACGCGCGAGCGCGTCAAGGCGGCGGCCGAGGCCAGCCCGTTGAGCCTTGGCACCGTGAACACGCGCTTCAACAACGGCAGCCTGGAGTTGAGCACGTCTGACGGCGAGTTCCGCCTGCATCCGATGTTCCACTTTGTCTTTCGTGACAACACGAATTTCCGCGACCACGCCGCCGGCCCCTTCGCGTCGGAGAACAGCGACAACGGCTTCGAAATCCGGCGCATGGAGTTCGGCGCGGAAGGGAACGTCTTCAGCAAGGACCTTTCGTACCTGTTCCTCTGGGATACGGATCGCCACAACGGCCGCCCGATCCTGGAGCTCGCGTTCGCTCAATACCAGATCCCCAACTCCCCCTGGAGCATCCGCGGCGGCCAGATCAAGGAGCCGTTCGACAAGGAGCAATTGGGCGGCAGCGCCGAGTTCGTCGCCGTCGAGCGCACGCTGGTGGTCGATACGCTGGCCGGCGGGGATGCTTTCACCCACGGGCTGAGCCTGATCTACGACAACAACGGCCCCTTCAGATCGGAGGTCGCGCTGACGGACGGGTTCGCCAGCGCCAACCAGACGTTCCAGGATTACCCGACGAACGTCGCGGATTGGGGCGCGGCCGCCCGAGTGGAATACAAGCTGTTCGGCGACTGGGGCCAGTACCACGCCGCGACGGCGCTCGGCAACAAGAAGGACCTGATGGTCCTCGGCGGCGGGCTGGATTACAGCGAATCGGCCCCGCGGCCGCCTTCCGCCACGTGGTTGACGCAATCTACAAGACCGGCCATCTCGGCCTCTACGGCGCCTATCTCGGCCGCTATACGCGCCACAACGAATTAAACGGGGCCGCGATCGGCGACACGTACGACTGGAGCCTCCGCGCAGGCGAGCTACGCGATCGACGACCACATCGAGCCGTTCGTCCGCTACTCTTACATGAAGCTGGACGGCGACACGCTTTCGCCGGGCCTGCATGGCAGCGTCAATGAGATCACGGCAGGCTTCAACTACTACGTTTACGGACAGGGGGCGAAGTTCACCTTCGACGTTGACTACCTGCCGACCGGCTCGCCCATCAGCGACGACGGCACGGGGGTCCTGGCCAACGGCGGTGGCAGCGAACTGCTGCTGCGCGCCAACTTTCAGCTTGCAATGTGAGCGTTGCCGCGGACGGCGAGCCCGCCGGGCCTCACTGCCCGCACCACCCGCCGTGGGGGTGGTGCGGGCCGCCGAGATAGGGCCGGCGGCTTACTGGGAACGCCGACGTCCTCGTCGGCTCGACGCGGGAGGCCGACGGGGACGTCGGCGTTCCCGGGAAGCGCCCCGGCCGGTTTCGGTGCCGCGCAGTCGGTTTGCAAGAATAGACGGGCCACGCCCGGCGCGGGCCACACCCGGCGCGGGCCTCCCGCGGATCCGACGTAGATTCTTTCGCTCCATCGCGGGTAAGCTGCTGTCTCGTGCCCATCGAGCATCCCAACCGAAGCCTGCCAACCGTCGCACCCCGGCCCGGTGGTGCGATGCCGGACCGCCTTAACTCCGACGAATGCTCCAAGTACCTCAAGGCCCTGGGCGACCCTGAGCGGCTCCGGATCATCCAGTGCCTTCAGGCGGGGCCGCAGCCGGTGGGGGAGATCTGCCGGCGGCTCAATTCCGTCGTGCCCAACATCTCGCATCATCTCAAGCAGTTGCGGATCGCCGGGCTCATCTCCGGCGAAAAAAGGGGCCGCTTTGTCTACTACGAGCTGACGCCGCGGCTCGCACGGCACCCCGACGGTACGCCGGTCACCGCGTTGGATTTCGGATGCTGTCGCCTCGAGCTGACGCCGGAGCAATGAGCGCCTCGCCCGCGCGGCGCACGCGATCGCACGTTACATGGTTCCCGCGGCCGCCGGCGGGCTTCGCCTTATCCCGTCGCTCCGCGCGGTTCCCCGACCGCCCTCGAACTTAACACTACAGCGCTGAACAGCCGTAAAGCCTTGCCAAAAAATTGAAATCCGAACCACGAAATTTCAGGGAAGCTGAAAAGCAGACGAAGCGGAAAACGTTGCTCGGTCCGCATCCGCTTTCATCGGTTTTTTTTCTTTCCGCTTGGTCACTCCTTCGGATTTCGGGCTTCGGATTTTGCCTTCTTCGTTGCGCCGCAATTCGCGAGGTAGCGCTGTAGTGTTAAGAGGGACTGAACGTTTCTGCACCACGCCAGCTTCATGTAACCCGCATTTACAGGGCCGGACGTTTTCGGTACCACTGTCCGCGTCGCTTGATCCCTTCAAGGAGGTTGCGTTGAGTCGGCTCCGCTCGTGGGTCTGGTCCTGTTGCGCTCTGTTCGCGGCGGTCACGGCGGCCGGCTGCGCACCGTCGGGGCGCGCCATGTCCATCACCACCAAGCCCGACGACGCGCTGATCCTGATCGACGGACAAGGCGTCGGGCGCGGCAACATCGTGGAACGGATGGACTTCTCGACGGAGAAGACGCATCACATCACCGTCACCCGCTACGGCTTCAAGGACGAGCATGTCGATCTGGTCGAAACGGCGGCCGCCGCGAGCGGCGGGGCGGTGATCGCCCGGCAACTGGATCATCGCGACGCGATCGATCGACCCCGGGAAGACCTCGTCACCGACAGCCTGTCGATCACCCTGCGGCCGCGTAGCCGACGCGTGACGTTCGGCGTGACGCCCGTCCCTCTGAAGGCGATCATCAGCGTTGACGGAAAGCCCCTGAGCAACGAGCCGGTCAGCCAGATCACGACGGACCTGGAGTTCACGGTTGACGCGAACAACAAGTGGATCGATCACACCGTGACGGCCGTCCGCGCGAAGTACAAGCCGGTGGAGCTGCCGGTTCGATGGATCGACCAGTCGCTGGCCTACGCCTTGCCGCTGGAGCCGCTTCGCAAAGACCTGCACATCACCACCATCCCGCCGCACGCCGAGGTATTCCTCAACGGCGAGTCCCGCGGGGAAGAGCCGGTGAGCCTGCTGAACTACGCCGTGCCGATCGATCCGGACACCAACGAATGGGTGCCGCAGCGGCTCACGGCGAAGAAGCCGGGCTACTTTGACGCTGAACTGAAGTTCAGTTGGGACGACGGCCGCACCGACTACAAGCTGGAGCTGGCCTCCCGATCGAAGCTGGTTCGCATCACGACCGACCCGCCTGGCGCGGTGGTGCGGCTCGACGGGACGGAGCTGCCGCGCGACGCAAACGGCGTCTCGACGACGACGCTCGCATTCACCCCGTCGGACGACAAGGGCTCGCTCAAGACCTTCGCCGGCACCGCCGCGACCAAGGTCAAAGGGGCCGACTGGGAATCGGCGCCGTTCGCAATCCCCTGGGACGACGGCCGCCAGGATTACAAGGTTTCGCTGGCCGAGGTGAAGACGCGCCAGGTGCCTCTGGCGCGCCCCCGTTTCAGCCGGGCCGACCGCGGCTGGCGGATGAACGCCGAAATCGTCCAGACCACCGCCATGCGCGACGTCTCGGAGCCGCCGGGGGTCGGCGTCGGACCGGCCCCGCTCTACCAGGCGGCCCGCGGGGTGACAATCGACAGCCTGGCCGTCTCGCCGGACGGCTCGCTGATCGTCTTCACGACACTCACGGCGGCCGCTTCCGGCGAACTTCACGGCCAGCTCAACGTGCTCGACCTGGAATCGGGCAAGGCTCGCCCGATTGGAGATGACACGGCGCTCGTATTGACGCCGTCGATCTCTCCCGACGGCGCGCGCGTCCTGTTCAGCACCAACCGGGCGGCCGGCAGGGATACCACGCCCGTGAGCGAGCGGCGCTTGTCGATCTGGTCGATCCCCGTTGACGCGTCGGCCGCCGCGACGGCCTTGCTCGAGCCCGAGGGGGGCGTTGATGATCTCTGGCCGTCGCTCGATTCCCAGCCGCGCCAACGCCTCTTTTTTCAGTCGTTGCTCGACGGCCGCGCGGACCCGCGACTCTATTTCTCGACCCTGAACGAGCCTGCCCGGGTCGATCTGGCGCAGGCGGGGCAGCAACCGCGCGTGAGCCCCAAGGCCGATTCGGTCCTCTTCTCCGCCCCCGGCGCCGGCGGCCGCCGTGACCTGTTCACCGTCTCCGATAAGGGGGGCCTGCCGATCAACCTGACGAATACCTTCGACGCCGACGACTTCGACGCCGTCTGGTCCACCGACGGCGCCAAGATCGCCTTCGCCTCCGACCGCGCCCGCGCGGCGACAAGGGAGCGGCCAAGCCGGGCGATTACAACATCTGGGCGATGGACATCGCCCACCCGCAGAACGTCACCCAGGTCACCGCGAACGGAAGCTGGGACGACTGCCCCGCCTGGGACATCACCGGCCGCGCGCTCTACTTCCGCTCAAACCGCGGCGGCGCCTGGGGGATCTGGAAGATCAGCGTGAAATAAAAGGGGTCAGAAGGTATTTTTGTTTCCGATGAGCCTTGCTGGTCTTAGACGCCCTCTTTGTTGTCGTAGAAGGTCGGGCGCCCACTCCCTGTCGCCGCGTCGCCCGCTCGAATACGGGGCAGTGGCTAGCGCAGTGCTTGCGACGCACCCCCTCGAAAATCCTGGGTCCCTTTCCGCAGGCTGTGAACGTGGAAATCGATCTCGCTGTTGATTTCGCTGCCGATCAGAAGGACCAGCGCGTCCACGTAGAAGAAGAGCAGCAGCACCGCCACGCCGCCGACCGTCCCGTATGTCTCGTTGTAGCGGCCGAAGTGCGAGAGATAGAGCCGAAACAAGAGCCCCAGCGCCAGCCAGACCGTGACGCTGAAGAGGGCGCCGGGGGTCAGCCAGTGGAACTTCTGGCGCACCGCCGGCCCAACGTGGTAGATCACGGCCAGCGTGGATGTCATGAAGAAAAGCGCCGTCGCCCAGCGCACAACGTCAAAGACGCAGACCATCCACGACCCGGCCAGATCGGGGTCCTCCGCGATCACCCAGTCCCGCATAAAGCGGCCGACCGGCAGCAGGGCGACGATGAAGGCGATGTTCACCGCCACGAACAGCGTCAACCCCATCGCCAGCGCGCGCTGCTTATGGAACGAGCGGCCGCGTTCGATGTCGTAGCATTTGTCGAACGCCGCCATAGTCATGCTCATGCCGCCGCTGGCCGCCCACACCGACAGGGCGATGCCCATCAATCGCGGCAACAGCCGCCCCTGGCGCTGGTGCAGCAGGTTCTTTACGTTGTCGCGGATGTTGAGCCAGACGGTGTCGGCCGCGTCGGGGGAGGGAAGCGCCTGGTAGAGCGTATCGTGGATCCCGCGCTCGGCGATCGCCTTGGTTTTGTCCGGCAGGTAAGGGACGAGGGTCAGCAGGAAGATGAGGAACGGGAAGATGGCGAACAGCCACGAGTAAGCGAGTGCGGCGGCCCAGGTGAAGAGGTTGTCGTCCTCGATCTCCCGCCAGATCCGGCGCGCGAAGGTCACCACGCCGACCGTTCGATACACATGCGGCAGGTCGCGCAGGCAGGCCATGCGGCGATTGTAGGGGGGAGGCGCCTGGCCTGAAACCGAGTGCCCCCTTGGCTTGAGGCGTGCCACCGGTCGAGGAGCCGAACAACGCGGTCGCTTCCTGCAACGCCCTCACGTCTTGGCATTCTTCTTCGCCTGCCGAGCCGCCTTGATGGCGGGGCCGTCGCGATCGACTTTCCCGGCGGAGGGGTTGAGCTCCGCCAACGCGGCCGCCAGGCGCTGGCGGGCGGCCTTACTCTCGGGCGTGTCGGCCGCTTCGGCGACGGGGTTCTCAACGAAGGGCGCATCGCTCATGTCGAATAGTTCACCGGCCTCGTTCATCTTGAAACCCGCTTCGCGGACGAACCAGTGCGCGCCGAGCTGGACATAGGCCCACTTTCGCGGCGTACCCGGCTCGCCCTTGATCTGGGCTGCGATGCTTTGGCCGTCCGTCTTGATGCCGTCCGGAAGCTTGACGCCGGCAATTTCGCCGAACGTCGCGTGCATGTCGGCGAAGCTGACGATGTCCGTACAGACCTTGCCCGCGGGCGTTACGCCCGGCCAGCTTGCGATGAAGGGCTCGCGCGAGCCCCCCTCCAACATGCTCCCCTTGTGACCGTTGAGCATGCGGCCGTTCACCGTGCTCGGATAACCTGTCGCCGTGCCATTGTCCCCTGAAAAGATCACCAGTGTGTTCTTCCGCAACCCCTGACGTTCAAGCTCGGCGATCAAGTCGCCCACTTGCTTGTCCATGTATCGGATGTTGTCGTCGTACAGCTTGTCAACGTCCGAGGTTCCGGTGGCGGTATCGGGCGTTCGAACCGTCGGCTTGTGGACCAGGTGCATCGCGTAGTAGAAGAAGAACGGCTTAGACTTGTGACGATCGATGAAGTCGAACATGAACTTCTGGATCACGTCCGGCCCGTACGTCCCCTCCGGCAGTTCAATTTCCTTGCCGTTCTTGTTGTAGTTCGTCTTCCAGTACCAGCCCGACGCGGTATTGTCAGTGATGAACTCGTCGAAGCCCCAGTCGCCTGGAAGCTGGCCCACCTGCCGCCATTTGCCGGCCTCGCCTGTGGCGTAGCCGGCCTGCTTCAGCATTTTGGCCATCGGGTATTCATCGGCGGACTTCGCGCCCGGCCCGCCGGTGCGCCAAGATTGATTCGTGATCCCGCCGGTTCGAAACGCGTAGCGGCCGGTCATCAGCAGGCAACGCGTCGGCCCGCACAGGGGAGAGGCGTAGCAGGTCTGGAAGCGGGTGCCTGAGGCTGCCAGGGCGTCAATGTTCGGCGTCTTGTGCTTGTTTGCCCCGTAGCAACTGACCCCGTCGAGGCCGAGGTCATCAGCCAGGACGAAGATGATATTGGGTCGCGACGGCTCCGCGGCGGCCGCCAGACGAAGGTCGCAAAGGACGAATGACGTCAGCAGGCACCCGATCCAGATCTTCATCGTCTTGCTCCGGCAAGGGGTTCAAAGTCGTCTGAACACGACCACTTCAAGACTAATTACTTCCCGAACACCTTCACCTCGCAGATGCTGACCCAGCATCCTTCGTCAAGCCCGGTCACGGTGATTCTCAGGAACCTCACCAGTTGCGCCGCTCCCCCATGCTCGAACTGAAGGTGATGGACCTGGGTAGTCGCGTCGGTTCGCGTCTGGTCGCTCAACATCGACCAATGCGATTGATCGGTTGACCCTTCGATTCTGTAGCGATATCGTTTCCCGTCATACGGCCAGCGGATTTCGCAGCCGGAGAGAGTGGACGGGTTCCCCAGGTCAACCTGCCACCACTCGGGCTTGCCTTCCGGCTCGTCATCGGCGCACCACCGGGTTTCCGCATCGCCGTCGTTCGCCTGCGCCGCATCGTGCTCGTCATTCTCAATAGACGACGCCGATGCCGGTTTGCGCAAGGCGAGGTTGACCGGCTCGGTGGTGGCCGGCCCACCATAAACGCCGGCGGACGAAAGCAAGCAGAGGGCGGCCAAGCACCGTCTTACGAGTATTCGTCTGGTCAGCGCTGCCATCCGTTCACACGCTCCGCCGGAGTCAAACGCCGAAACGGTTTCCATTATTGTGCCAGAACCTCAAACGGCCGAAACCCCTAGCGCCGCTTCGCCGGCCCCTGGCCGCCGAGAAACGGAAGCACCTGTCGCGTCCAGGCCGGTTCTTCGGGGCTCCAGAAGATGTAGTCCACCTTCAGATAGCCGGTCGCGAATTCGTTCAGTGCCGCGACCGTCATCGGCTCGTGCGTCTTCGTGCTGCGGTACGCGTAGTTCCCTTCCTGTATGGCGATCCCGGTCGGCACCCGGCCGGCGGCCGCACGAATCAGCGGATAGCTGTTCGCCATCTGGTAAGGCTTGTCGGGGAGCAGGTCCGGCCCGCCGACGCCGACCTTCAGCTCGGCCGCCTTTTCGTAGACGGCGATCAGGGACGGATGGCCCGTCTCGCCCCGCTTTTCGGGCATGAAGTTCGCATACTGCATCGTCACCGATTTCGGGAACGCGTGCTTGAGGGCGGCTATGTTCGACAGGATCGCCTCTCGATACGTGGCGGGCGAGAAGTCGGGCGGAAAGAGGCGGCCGCTCTCGCCAAAATCGACCGCGGTCTCCGGTAGGTTGATCCCCTCGATCTTCCCGTCGAACTCCTTGCCAAGGGCGTCGAGCAGCTTCTGGAACCGCTCTCGCACCGCCGGGTCCCATCGTCGCGCGACCCAGCCGGCGGCGACTGCCTTGGCTTCGTCGTCGCGGGGGATGTCATACTGCTGATTGGCGCCGCCGTGATAAACCGGGTCGTCCCGAAGATACTTCGGGATCGGGACGATCGACGCGTCGAACGAGACGTCCTGAAGTTGGATGAACATCCGCTTGCCGTGCGCGGTCAGGAATGCCAGGTCTTCGCGAACGGCCGCGAAATCGTATTCGCCCTTCGCCGGCTCCAGTTGCTTCCAAGTGTACTTGAGTTGGGCCCCCTCGATCGCGCCGGTCTTCAGGAAGTCGGCTTCGACGATCCGTTCGCGGTCCATGTTGAAGAAGACGTAATGATGCGCCTTGTCAGCCGCCGCCGCGAGATAAGGGACGACCGGCCCTATCAGGCACGCGAACAGCGATAGGCGCAGCCGGCCGAGGCGCATGGCCGCCCAGTCTAACCCCCCGGGGTTGGGCCACCAAAGCGAAGGAGTGATAGGGCCGCAACCCGCTCTCCAGGCATAGCGCACCGGGATTGGGTCTGCGTTATTCTTGCGGCCGCCGATCCCCGCGGGGCCGACCGTTCAGAGGTTCAGTCATGGAAAGCGCGCCCAACACGGAAGACGGTCATTCTTCGACCGCCCACTCCGACCCCACCGGCCTCGATTCGGCGGAGCCTGACCCGCGCACCGGCCCGGAGCCATTGCCGATCGCCGAACCTCCGCCCGCTGTCGCTCCACTCGACACGCTTCCGCTCGCTGCGGTCCCACTCGACACAGTCGCTTCAATCTCGACCCCTTTTGACACGGCCCCTGTTGACAATGCGTCTCTCGACGCGGTCTCCGCCGCCACCTCGCCCGTCGCCTTGCCGCTTCAACGACTTGCGTCGCTCGACGCGCTGCGCGGCTTCGACATGTTCTGGATCATCGGCGGCGAGGGGCTGGCGCACGCCGTCTCCCGGATCTCTCCGATGACGCTGAAGATCATCCCCGAGCAGCTCAGCCATGAAAAATGGGAGGGCGTTCGAGCGTATGACCTGATTTTCCCGACGTTCGTCTTTGTCACCGGCGTGGCACTCGTCCTCTCCCTCTCGAAGTTGATCGAAACACGCGGCCGCCGCGTCGCGGTGCGTCGGGTGGTCGTTCGGGGCGGGGCCCTCTACCTCCTCGGGTTGCTCTATTACGGCGGCATCTCCGAGGGTGTCGATCACTTGCGGCTGATGGGCGTCCTGCAGCGGATCGCGCTTTCCTACCTCGCCTGCGGGCTGCTCTTCTGCTTCTTCAGGCCGCGAACGCTGGCGCTGGTCTGCGTTGGGCTGCTCGTGGGCTACTGGGCCCTGCTGCGTTTTGTGCCGGTCCCCGGGCTCGGGCAGCCGTCGTTCGAGGAGGGAAGGAATTTGGCCAACTGGGTCGATTCGAGATTCCTCCCGTTCCACAAATGGGATGGCGATCACGACCCGGAAGGGCTCCTCAGCACCCTCCCGGCGATCGCGACGGGGCTGCTCGGCGTCTTTGCGGGGCTGCTCCTTCGGAGCGCTGGCCTGGCGTCGTGGAAGAAGGCGTTCGTGCTCCTGTTCGTCGGGGCGGCCGCGGCGGCCGCCGGCCTTTACTGGGGCGGCCTGCTCGCCGGAACGACAATCCCCGGCGCTCTCGAATTCCCCGTGATCAAGAAGATCTGGACGAGCTCCTTCGTCCTGGTGGCGGGCGGTTATAGTGCCATCCTGCTTGGCGGCTTCTACCTGATCATGGACGTCTGGCGGCTGCGGTCATGGGCAAGCCCGTTTGTCTGGATCGGGTCCAACGCGATCCTTCTCTACCTGTTGGAAAAAGCCCTCCATTACGAAGAGCTTGCGTCGCTGTTCGTCCTGCCCCCGGCGAACCCCGACAAGCCCACGGTCGCTCACGATCTGCTGGTGAACACCATCGCGGTGGCGATCGTGCTCGCGATCGCACGATACCTCTATGTCCGGAAAGTCTTCATCCGAGCTTAATGGCAAACGCTTGATGCAAACCATCGTGGGCAGGCAAGGGCGACTTTCGTTCATGCTTTCCCACGTGCGGCCTGATTGATGCCTCTCGCTCGGGACATCCGCTCCCGCAAGGGGGAACACGGAAGCGGGGGGCCGACGCGCTCCATCCATTCCGATGGGTTGGTGGGCAGTCAATTTCGAGACAGGCCTTAAGGCCTCTCCGACATTCTTGCATCTTGCGTGGGTATGCGGGCCTCCTTAGCATGAAAACGAGTTAGCAATCGGGCCGCCGCGCGATGGTCGCGCGGCCGGCAGGTCACGCGGAGCCTCTCTCGGCTGCCAGATCGATCGATCTGGCCCACGATCGGCGCGGCAGGTCTCGGCCGCTGCCCGGGGGCTCGCCTCTCTCAGGTGGAAGGAAAACTCATGTCGCTTCTCGAAACGCTCGAATCGCGTACGTTTTTGTCGTCAACCCCCGTCGGCGTCTCGGCGGCGCTGAAGGTCATCAAGACGCAGGAATCCCTTGTCTCTTCCGACTTTAAGCATCTGGATAAGCAGGGGAAGGCCGACGCGGCCGTGCTGAAGGCGGACCTCAAGCGATTGAAGGCCACCAAGGCCGACTTGAAGATTGGCAAGGCCGCGGAGAAGGCCGGCTCCGCGCTCGTCAGCGCCTTGGGTAAGGCAGAGAGCCGCGGCGCATCGGCGCTGAAGAAGGCGACCGATCGGCTCGTCTCCGACGAGAAGAAGCTGGTCAAGAAGCCCACCAACGCGACCCTGCTCGCACGGGTCAGCGCGGACAAGACGGCCGTCACGACGGCCGCCAGCACCGCACTGTCCAGCCTGTCGGCGGCGAGCAGCACCACCGCCTTCGATACCGAAGTCGATGCCCTCGCCGCGGCGTTCCCCGCCGACGCGAAGACCACGACCGACGCCGGCACCGCCAAGAGCGACGCGGCCGGCATTCTCGCCGGCGCGGCGACCGACGCGACCACCCTCTACACCACCGACGTGACGGCACTGCTGAACCAGTACGCCTGATTCGCCGCCACGGCCGCAAAGTTGAAAAGAGGCGTCGCGAACCCATTCGCGACGCCTCTTCTCATTTTGCGCGTCGTCTGCTCAATCCTTTCGACCTTCTCCCGCGTATGCGACGGTTGAAGCTTGGTGGAACTTCGCCCCCAGCGATCAGAACCCGGAGTCAGCAAAGAATTGATATGGCCGATGGCGTCGGTTCGACCCTAGGGTGAATGGGCATCACGGAAGCGCGCAGCTTCCCGGGCGTGCGGTATCGACTGCTTTTGTTCAAGAGGGCCAGCAGGGGCGGCCGAAGGAGAGCGTCTCTTGGCGGTATCGGGCGTCTATGATTCGGCCAGTGACGACCGCATTCCCGAAACGCTCTTCGGCTACACCGTCCTTGGCTTCCTTGCCCGAGGGGCAGCGAGCGTCCTGTATTACGTGAAGCACCCCAAGACGCCGGGCATTCACGTCCTCAAGCACGTGAAGGTTCGTTCGCCGCGGGACGAGCGGTTTTATCAGCAGCTTCGGACGGAGTACCTGATCGGCCGCAAGGCAATCCACCCGGGCATCCGGCGGTCGCTCGAGATTCACGTGAAGCGGCCGTGGCTCAAGGGTGTCACCGAGGCGGCCTTGCTCATGGAGCACTGCGACGGGTACACGCTGGAGGAGCGAACCCCCACCGACAACACCGAACGGGCGTGCGTCTTCCTCCGGGCGGCGACGGCGATCGCCGCACTCCATGAACACGGCTACGTCCACTGCGACGTGAAGCCGGCCAACATCGTCGTCAAAGCGCTCGCCCACTCCACACTGATCGACCTGGGGCAGGCCTGCCCGGTCGGCACGATCAAAGAGCGGATCCAGGGGACGCCGAACTTCATGGCGCCCGAGCAAGCCCATCGCGGCGTGATGACCCCGCGAACCGATGTCTACTGCTTCGGGGCCACCCTGTACATCACGCTAACCAAAGTCCCCCTGCCGACCGTCATGACGGCGAGCCGGGAAGATTCGTCCCGCCTGGACAAGCTGACGACACCGCCGCACGTGATCGACCCATCCATCCCGGCCGACCTGTCGTCGTTGGTGATGGATTGTGCCCGGACGAGCCCGGAAGATCGGCCGGCGGACATGCGCGTTGTTGTCGATCGACTGAAGGAGGTCGGGGCGACTACACTTCAGCGCGTGAAAACGGGGGCGCGAGGGTGACGAGTGGTCCGTTCCAGGCAAGGGTACGCGGCGATGCCATCCGACGTGCCGCCGGCGCCCCCACCGGCGGGCGTTTTGCGCAGTCGATGACACCGCCGGTGAGGGCACCGGCGGCACTTTTTATTCGCGAGCGCACCCACTGATTTCGATGGAGCGGCCCACTAGGCATATGATCCGCCGAAGCGAGCACTTGAAGCGGTGCGCAGGCTCGGCGATCGTGCCCCCGGAACGAACGCGTGAACGCACGTTGAACCCACCATGAGCGAAGCACCACTCCCACCGGATGAGCCGGCGCGGCTGGCGTCGTTGCAGAAGCTCTGCGTCCTCGATACGCCGGTCGAGCCACGCTTCGACCGGATCACAAAGATGGTCTGCCGCCTCCTGAACGTCCCCATGGCCGGCGTCTCCCTCATTGACGAATCGCGACAGTGGTTCAAGTCGGCCCAGGCGCGCCGGATCGGGAAACGCCCCGTTCCGATGCCTTCTGTGCCCACACCATTCTGGGCGGTGAGATGCTCGTCGTCCCGAACGCCGAGGCAGACCCCCGCTTTAAGCATAATCCATGGGTGCTGGGGGGCCCGCTAATCCGTTTCTACGCCGGCCACCCCATCCGCACGCCCGACGGCTTTAAAGTCGGGGCGCTGTGCGCTATAGACACCAGGCCCCGCGAGCTGACGGCGGAGCAGGCTCAAACGCTGAAAGACCTCGCCGGGCTCGTCGAGGTCGAGCTTGCCGGGCTGTTGCTGTCGGAAATCCAGAAGGGGCTCATCGCGGAACTGCAAGCCGATCGCGACCTACTGCCGTAATTTGAGATTTGCTTGGCCACCGCCCTCGATTGCGTCGTCGCCCGCTGGCTTCCGAGGCGACTTCGCCCGTCGGATCGATCGCCGGCGCGGCGGAACGGCTCGGCGGCTCCTCATTTCTCGGCGAAGCGCCGCACGACGACCTTCTTGCCCTTGATCCGCGTCTGGGACATCGCGGTGACGACGGCCTCGATCAGCTCGTCGGGGAGTTCGACGGTGGAGAACTTGTCGGCGATCTCGACCGCGCCGAGAAGGTGGCCTTTGATGCCCGCTTCCGACGTCACCGCGCCGACCACGTTCTGCGGCAGGACGCCGGCGAGGCGGCCGGCGCCGATATAGAGCCGGGCCATCCGGATGTGCGGGCTCCGCTTTTTCTCCTCGGCGGGGGCCGGCCGGACGGTCGGCTCGGGCTCGACTTCTTCCGCGCCGCCGCCGGTCGCCTGGTGGGCGAGCTTGACGGCCGCCAGGGCGATGTCCATCAGGTCGTGCTCCTGGGCGAGGGATTCCACCGCCACGCGGAAGTGGTCCAGCCCGCCTGCGAGGATCGCCTCGCGCAGCGCCGCCCGCGTCAGCTCCAGGCGCCGGGCCCGCAGGTCGGCCACCGTCGGCACCTGGGCGAGATGGATCTTCCCCTTGGTCTGCATCTCAAACTGCCGAAGCAGCCGCGACTCGCGCGGGTCGGCCAGGGTGATCGCAACGCCCTCCCGGCCCGCTCGGCCCACGCGGCCGATCCGATGAACGTACGAATCCGGCGTCGCCGGGACGTCGTAGTTGACCACCAGTTCCAGTTGCTCGATGTCCAGGCCCCGCGCCGCCACATCGGTGGCGATCACCAGGTCGATCGCCCCCTCCCGCAGCCGCTTGATGACGCGTGTCCGCTGGTCCTGCGTGATGCCGCCGTGCAGCGCCTGCGCCCGATACCCCTGGGCTCCGAGCCGCTCGGTCAGGTTGTCTACCTCGGTACGGGTCCGGCAGAAGACCAACGCCGACGCCGGGTCCTCGATATCCAGCACGCGGGCGAGCGTCTCCAGCTTCTTGCCCCGCGGGACAATGTATGCCGTCTGCCGTACCTTCGGCGCCGCCCCCTTCGCGGCCGCCTCGGTGGCGATCTGGATCCGCTGCGGGTCCCTCATGTGCCGTTTGACCATGCCCGCGATGCGCGATGGCAGAGTCGCCGAGAAGAGGATCGTCTGCCGCTCGGCCGGCGTCTCCGAAAGGATGAACTCCAGGTCCTCGGCGAAGCCCATGTCCAGCATCTCGTCGGCTTCGTCGAGCGTGAGGATCGCCAGCTTGGCCAGGCTCAGCGTCTGGCGGCGGATATGGTCCACAGCGCGGCCGGGCGTGGCCACCACCACGTCCACGCCCCGTTCGAGCATCCGCTGCTGCTGCATGAACGAGTGGCCGCCGTAGATGGGGGCGACGGCGATCCGCAGCTTCTGGCCATATTTGTGCATCGCCTCGGCGACCTGCATCGCCAGCTCGCGCGTCGGCACCAGGACCAGCGCCGACGGCGTCGGGCGGCCTTTGCCCAGCTCCGCGATCCGCTGCAGGATCGGCAGGGCGAACGCGGCCGTCTTCCCCGTGCCGGTCGCCGCCTGTCCGATCACATCTTGGCCGGTCAACAGGGCCGGGATCGCCTTCCGCTGGATCGGCGTCGGCTCCTCGTACCCCAGCGCCTTCAACGTATCGATCAGGAGCGGCGCCAAGCCGAGGTTCCCAAAGCCCTTTTCCTCGTCCGCGGTTTCGTCTTTCAACATGGGGCCATTCTACGCGCTCGGCGCGCAAAGCCCGGGCGCGGGCGCGTTATTGGCCCAGGCCGGGCGCGGCAATCTTTTGTGGCAATGAAAGGTGTGGTTTGCCACGCCGCACCACAGGTGGCTTGGTGAACCACGCCCTACGCCTTGGCGGAATCGCCACAAAATATTAGCCGAACCCCCACGTCCCCTTCACTCCGGCAGGTTCTCCAGATCGAGCAGGTCCTTGGCCCTGCCCGAGGCCCGCTTCATCTTTCGAAGCCACTCGAGCGACGCGAACCGCAACCCGCCGACCTCGACGCTCTCGGCAAGCACCTGGGCCGGGGACGCGTCGTCAATCCCCGGGACGTAATCGAACAGGTCGAGAAAGCCGTGCGACGTCGCGAGCATCATGAGCCGCGATGCCCGAATGAACGCCCGCGTGACCGAATGGGCCGTCTCCAGCCGCGTTCGCGGGTCGATCTCGTGACCGATGTACTTCGCGTCCATGCTGGTCAGCGCCGCGAGCAACGCAACCTCGGATTCGGGGGACCGAAGCCACACGACATCCGTGTCTTCGGTCAGGCGAATGTAGCCGTGAACGTTCACCGCATGCCCGCCGATAATGACGAACGGGACGCCGTGGGATCGAAGCGCGTCGGTCACCTTAAGGTCGGGGGGCATCGGGCGCGCTCTCCGGTGGGGCGGCGATCGCCCGGGCCTTGAAGTTGCGACGAAGGAAGTGGGCGTACCCGTCGGGGGACTGGCGAAGCATCTCCCAGGCCGCCTGTTGAAGCTGTCGCATCTTTTCAAGGCGCTGCGGCGGCGTGAGTTCCGCGGTCCGGCGACGCCGCATCCGGTCGCGGGCCGCAAGCTGTTCGCTGACGTCGTCCATCGATCAAGCATCATACCCAACTTTTTACCCCGAGCCCCCGGGCGTCGGCGGGCGGAGCGTCGGCGGGCGGCAATCGGCTTGTCGGCTCCTCGCGGGCAAACGTAACATATGCGGGCATGGCGACCTTATCCTCTGGCAATATCGCACGGGCAGGCGTCGAATCGGCCGAGCGGCCGCTGCCGCCCCTTGAACCGGGCGACCGTCTGGGCCGCTCGGAATATCTGCGGCGTTATGCCGCCATGCCGCCCCGGGTGAAGGCGGAGCGGATCGAAGGGGTGGTTCATATGGCGGCGGCGGCGCTTTCTTCCCAGTTTCATGGCCAGCCGCATGCGGCGCTGGTTGGCTGGCTCTTCACTTACGCGGCCTCCACGCCGGGAGTCGTGCTGTCCGACAACGGTTCGGTCCTGCTCGACATTGACAACGACCCGCAACCCGACGCTTTCCTGCGCATCCTCCCCACCCACGGGGGCCGGACTGCCCTGACGCCCGAGGGGTACGTTCAGGGCGCGCCTGAACTGATCGTCGAAGTCGCCGCGAGCAGCGCGAGCATTGACCTGGGGCCAAAGCTGAACGCGTATCGCCGCAATGGGGTGGCCGAGTACGTGGTGTTCCGCGCCTATGACCAGGATCTGGACTGGTTCGTCCTCCGCGACGCCTCCTATGCGCGGCTCTTGCCGGACGACCAGCAGGTCTATCGCAGCGAAGTCTTTCCCGGCCTTTGGCTCAACGCCGATGCGCTGATCGCCAGTCGCTTCGCGGAAGTGCTCGCGTCCGCCCGGCAAGGCCTCGAATCGGCGGAACACGGCGAATTCGTTCGAAAGCTGGCAGCGCTTCAGACTTAGCCTCATCCAGATCGAGCGGAAATCGTTCAGGCAAGGTCGGGTTTGCGCACGATGTCGTCGGACGTGCCGCCGGTCCCCTCACGGTGGGCCTTATGCGCCGCCCCCGAAGCGCGATCAGGCCTCGACGCCCGCGCAGACGGGGCACGCGGGGTCGCGGAGCAGCTTCAACTGGCGGATGCAGAGCGTGTCGAGGTTCATGACCAGTCGTACGCCGACGAGAGGTTTGCCAACCCCCGTGATGAGCTTGACGACTTCCACCGCTCCCAGGCATCCGGCGACGCCGGAGACCGCGCCCAGGATCGGGAACTGTCGCTTCCAGTCCGGCGGGACAGCCGGGACCAGGCACTGCAAGCAGGGGGTACGGCCGGGGATGATCGTCGTGACGTGCACGTCCATCGAGTAGACGGCGCACTCCACCATCGGCTTGCGCTGACGGACCGCGGCCCGGTTCAGCGCGAAGCGCTCCTCGAAAAGCGGCGCGGCATCGACCACGACGTCCGCCTGCGACACCAATCGATCGGCGTTGGACTCTGACACGTTCTCGTTGAAGCCGACAATATCCAGCCGCGGGCTCAGCTCCTTCAGCCGCCGGGTGATCGATTCGATCCGCGGCCGGCCGATCCGGTCGTGGGTTTGCAGGAGCTGGCGGTTCAGGTCGCTCGGCCGCACGTTGCCGGCATGCGCGATCACGAGCCGTCCGACCCCCGCGGCCGCCAGCTCGTAGGCGGCCGCACCTCCCAGCCCGCCACAACGCGAGATCAGGACGGACGCCCCTTTCAGCTTGAGCTGCCCCTCTTCCCCGAAGCCCGGGATCCGTGCCTGCCAGCTATAGGTTTCACGCTCCTCCTCGGTGAGATCGGGCATATCGTTGACTCGGCGAATATTGGTGGGTTGGCTCATAGCTGTGCCCGATCAGCGACGTGGACTTGACGGTCCCTCATGACCAGAAGCACGTCCGCCAGCGCCACCGCCTCCGAGCGGTCGTGGGTGACGTGAAGCACGGAGACCCCTTCTTCGCGCTGGATCGACCGGAGCAGGTCGCGCATGTCCCCGCGCATCGATTCGTCCAGCGCCGACAGGGGCTCGTCCAGCAGCAGGACGGCCGGGCGGGCGGCCAGGGCGCGCCCCAAGGCCACGCGCTGCCGCTCGCCCCCCGAGAGCCCCGCGGGCATGCGCTCCAGCAGGTGGGCCACCCCAAGATGGCCGGCCAGCTCGATCACGCGCCGCTCGATCTCCCTGGCCGGGCGGCGGCGGACGCGCAGGGCGAAGCCAAGCTGTTCCCGGATCGACATCGTGGGGAAGAGCGCACCGTCCTGGGGGACGTAGCCGATGCCCCGGTTTCCGGGCGCCTCGCGGGTGACGTCAACGCCATCGATGACGACGCGGCCGCCAAAGGGTTTGCGCAGGCCGCAGATGATCTCGACCAGCGTCGTCTTCCCCGAGCCCGTCGGGCCCATCAGCACGCCGTACGCGCCAGCCGGGATCAAAAACGATACGCCGTCCAAAGAAAACGCGCCGGTTCGAACGTTGACCCGATCGAGCGCGATCATGGGCGCTCCCCCTGGCGCGCATTGCGATCAGCACCGCGACCGCCAGCAGCACCATCATGAGGCTGACGGCGATGGCGGCCTCGAGGTTGCCGACGCTCAATTCGAGCCAGACGGTCGTCGGCAGCACTTCGGTCTTCATCCGCGTCGCGCCGGCGAAGACCAGGATCGGGCCGAACTCGCCCAGGCTCCGGCCCAGGCCACACTGGCGGCGCTGAACATCCCCCGCCGGGCGGCCGGGAGAGTCACCAGCCAGATCGCCCTTCCGCGCGAGCAGCCGAGCGTCATCGCGACATCTTCGGGGCGGCTCGATAGATGATCGAACGTCGTCCGCATCTGCCGCACCGCGAACGCCGCACCAACCACGAGCTGCGCCAGCAGGACGCCGTTCACGGTATACGTGAACGGGACCACCCGCTGCACCGCCAGGCCGAGGCGCGTCTGGAAGAGGATCAGCAGGCAAAGCCCGATCACCATCGGCGGCAGGACGATCGGCACATCGAGCATCGCATCCACAAGCCCCTTGCCCGGGAACCGGCTTCGCGACATCAGGTAGCCGACCGGCACCGCCAATATCAGCGAGAGCAGGGCCGAGATCGTGCAGGTCATCAGGCTCAAGCCGGTCGCGTATTGGATCTCCCGCGAGCCCAGCGCCCGAGCCAGGTGATGCGGCGACGTATACGTGGCGGTGGCCAGCAGCATGCCGACCAGGAAGGCGAGATAGGCCGCGGTGATGGCTGCGATGGCGGCCCAGAACGGCCAGTCGGCCCGGCCCGGTGTTTGTCAGTCACTGGTGGTCTTCATGAAATCGGGGACGGCGATGCTCTTGCTGCTGATCGGGGGGTCGTTGCGCCACCGGAACCCCGCCTCCTCAAATCGTTGGCGGTTCGCCTTGAGGTGATCCAGCAGGCGATGCGCCACCTGGGGGTAAGGCGTGCGAGCGCCGACGGCGAACGGCTGCACCGCCTTGGCGCCGGCGCTGGGGATCGGGATCGTGTCGATGAACTCGGCCGCCGGCTGGGCATTGATGTTGTAGACGATCGCCGCATCCAGCGAACCGGTGCGGAGCTGATTCACCAGGAAATCCGCCGTCGGGACCTGCGAGCAGACGTTCTTCATCACCGCCGGCAGCAAACCGGTCTGCTTCAGGATCGCCTTAGTCATGAAACCGAGGGTGGCCTGTTCGGCGTTGCAGACCCCGACCTTCAACCCCGGCTGGGCGAGGTCGGCCAGCGTCCTGATCGTCTTCGGGTTCCCCTTCTTCACAGCGAGAACGATGTCGGCTTCGGTCAGGACGACCGCCTCGGGGTAAAGGTCCGCGACCGGGGGGACGAAGCAGACGTCGCACGCGTAGTAGACGTCGGGCAGTTGGGCGCCGGGGGACTGCGCCATCGCCTTCATCGACGCGCACAGGATTCCGCAGCCGTTGAAGACCGTCGTCATGTCAACCCCCTCGCGATCGGCAAACTCCTGGAGCGTCTGCTGGATCGCCGGGCGATTCACCCCGCCGCTGTAGAGGACAAACTTGGGCTTGGCGCTCCAGTGATCGCCCGGCACGGGCTTAAAGCCCTTCGCGGAGAAGATCGGGCCGCCTTTCTCGGGCGCGGTCAGGTATCGGGCGAAACGCAGCGCCTCGGTCGGCTGCGCGGAGCTGACCAGAACGGCGACGCTCGCTTCTTCGGAGGCGTTCGCCAGCTCGGGGACGGAGATCGCGTCGAGCGTTGGGAACTGGGCGGCCGCCGAATCCCAGACAATGGCCGCGTCCACGCTGCCAAGCTTCACATCGCCGGCGACATCCATCACCGTCGGCTTCAGCACGGTCACCTTCGAGTTGAACGTGGCCCACCGATCGCCCAGCACGCGCCGGGTCACGCGGCCGATGCTGGCGCTCTCCGGGTTCGCCATCGCGAACCGCACGCCATCCTTCAGCAGGTCATCCAGCGCCGTAATGCCCTTGGGGTTCCCCTTGGCCACCGCGATCACCGGCACCTGCCGGACGAGGGGCAGCACCTCGCGAACCAGCCCCTGCTTCTGCGCTTCCTGGATCGCGGCGCTATCGGCGGCGATGAACAGGTCGCCGACCTTTGTAAGCCGGATCGAGGTGAGCAGCGAGGCCGTGCCGCCGTACTCGAGTTCCGTCGCGACGCCCATCTCCTGCTGGTACGCGGCCGCGACGGCTTCAGCGGGGTTCTTGATGCCCGCGGCGCAATAGACTTTGAGCGGCTTCGCGGCCGACGGCGGCGTGGTGGCTGCCCCCGGCGCAGGCGGCCGATGCATGAGGAACCACCCGCCGGCGAGCAGCGCCAGAACCATCGCGGCGAGGACGACAAACTTCTTCACGCCCGTTTCCTCAGCCAAAGGCCGCCCACGGCAACGAGGACGATCCCCATGGTCGCCGCGATCAAAAGATGCGTCCCCGACCGCTCCGAAAGCAGCGGCGCGGCGGGAGCGGAAGGGGCGGCCGCAACGCGGGCTTCAATCAACACGGTTTGGGGCTTCAACTCGGCCGGCGCTGGGGTCGGCGTTACCGGCATCAGCTTCGCTTCGCTCGGAATGGCCGTCGGCACTTCCGCCGGATTCAGCCGCCGCTGCTCCGCCTTGGCCAGTTCCTCGTCCCAATCCACCTGCATGAGCAGGTCCCACCCCTGGCGCTTGTCCTTGACCTCGCAGGAGCAGGCGGCCGTCAGGAACTGTGCGACCTCGTCGATATTGTCCTGCGTCAGCTTCTCCGGCGGCAGCGCGATAAGCACCCGTCCGCGGCCGAACACCGGGTAGACGATCGGCTCGTTGGAGGCCGGCGCGTCCTTCTCCAGCATCGCCAGCGTGAACGCCTCGCGCTCATCGTGACGCGACACGCGAAGCACGGAATGCCGGATCGCCAGCGCCGGCCCCGGCCCGATCCGGTTGGCGGGGTCGTCCGGCCGCATTTCGGGGACGATCGCGATCGACTCCAGGTACTTCAATCGCTTGGTCAATACGTCTAAGGCGGCCGCGTCTTTCGCGGCGTCGCCCGACTCCACCAGTACCCAGACGACCGAATCCCCGCGGATCATCCGGGCGACGATCTCGCGCCGGGCGGGCGAATCGAGGAGCCGCGCCAACGCCTGCGGCGTCATCACACCCGACCAGACGGGCCGGTCGCCCACCAGCAACTTCGAGTCGCCTTCGGCCTCTCTGACATTAAGGTTGATCGTGGCGTCAACCGGCAGCTTCGCGCCGTTCGATTGCAGCTCGTACGGGTCGGCCGGCCAGTAGTTGAGCGCGTAGCGGAATACCGGCACCGAGCAGGCCGACGCCCTCGCGCCGCCGCCGACCAGCACGCTAAGGATGACGAGTGACGCGATTCTCATGGCTGGGGGACCCCGAAACAGACGACTTTCCCATTCACGAGCGCGGCGAACAACCGGCCCTGCGCGGCGACCATCCCGTCCCACACCGGCGGGCTGTCCATGTCGAGCTCTTGCCCGGTATTGCCCGTATCGGCATTGATCCCCGAGAGGCGCCCGCCGCGCTTGCCGTCGAGCGATGCGTCCTGTTCGTTGAGCTGCTCGTTGATGGTTGGGTCCTTCGCCGCCAGGCGCTCAAACGCATATTCCTCGTCCAGGTTGTCCGGCGGGCCGGCGATGAACAGCATGCGGCCGGCCATCGCCATCGCCCGCGTCACGACCGGGACATGGCGCGTCCAGCGATCCTGCACGAAGCTCCCGTCGTTCTTTGCCGGGGCCAGGGCGAGCCCCGCGGGCCGGGTGGTCGCCGGCGCGTCGGCGGCCTTCTTAAACCAGAGCGCCAGCCCCGTCTTGCCTTTCCCGACTTCGACGCCGGACAGCACTCCGGCAATATTGTGCCCCGATTCATCGCGGGCATCCCCCTTATCAAAGGAGCAGGCGATCAACGCGCCGTTGCCGGCCGCCACGGCGTTGGCCTGCGTCGCGTGCTCGTTGATCTCGGCGCCGCTTAGGGCCTTGGGGAAGACGACGAACATGTCGAGCTGCCCCGTATAGGGCGCGCCTCTGCCAAACTCGCTGACCAGCGAGCCTGGCGGCGCACCAGCATGAGGCCCAGGTTCGGCTTACGGGCGATCAGGCCCGGCGCCTTGGTATCGGCGGCAAGCTGCCCGTCAACGAACAGGCGGAGCTGCTTGTTCTCGGTGAGAACGCCGGCGAGATGATGCCATCCCGCGTCCAGCGGCCGGGCGGCTTCGGCGGTCGCCACATCACCCTTGTCGGCACGGACCGAGAACCCCGGGCGGCCGTCCTGCAACCCCAGCGCGTAACCGAGCTGGCCCCCTCCATATTGAGCAATCACGCCGTCGGGGCCTTCAGGGTGAACCCACGCCTCAACGGTGATCGGTTTCTTCGATACGTCGAGCAGGTCGGAATCGAACCTCACCGATGGGAACTTGCCCGCGGCCGCCCGCTTCGCGGCGGCGGGGCCGCCGGCCTTCGGCTTGGCCCCTCCCTCGCCCGCCCCCTTGGGGACGACCACATCCGGCGCCTCCTTGCTGGCGGCCGTCAGTTGATAAGCCATCGTCGTCGTCCACTTGAAGTACTGCGGGAGGCGCCCGAACGAGAAGACCTCCTTGTCATCGAAGACCAGCAGCCGGCCCGTCGGCGTGTACTTGCCCGCCTGGAAATAGCCGCTGTGACCCCCGGCGAAGTTCTTCCCGAAGACCCAGTAGCTGCGATGGAACCAGGTATCATCCAGGAACCCCATCGGAGCGAAGATATGCGAGCCCTCGCCGTGCTGGGCCGCGCCTTGTTCCACCGGGTTGCCCGAAACCGGCCCGATCTCGACGCGCTTCCCACTCGGGTCGATCTTCTGCGAACGGAGGTAGATGTACTTCCCGTCGCTGGAAAGGATGTCGTTCAGGCCAACCGGCATCTGCAGCGTCTTGATTCGATCCTGAATGTTCTTGCCCGTGTCCGGGTCTTTGTCATCGTAGACCATCTCGGCGACTTTCTTGCCGCTGGCCGCATCAAGCCGGACGAAGCGCATCCCGCCGTCAAGAAAGATCGAGCGGCCGGCGACGCAGCTTACGATCCCGCCCTCCACCAGCACGCTGCCGTGAACCGGCCAGACGCTCTCCAACTGCTCCTGCGCCATGTGGCGCCGGTCATTGGTCGCCGCGAGGAAGCGCCAGATCAGCGCACCGTCTTTGGCGCGGAGGCAGTAGACGTAGCCATCCATCCCGCCGAACAGCACGCGGCCCTTCCAGTAGGTCGGCGGCGAATCGATGCGGCCGCCGGCGGTGAACTGCCAGAGGCGCGTGCCGTCGATCAGGTGCAGCGCATGCAGCGTATGGGCGTCGATCTGCGCAACGAAGACCTCGCTCCCCGCGACCGTCGGCGAACTCAGCCGCCCACCGATGTTGGTCTGCCATGCCTGGCCGAGGTTCCCCAGGATCGGCTGATCGGTGTACCCGCTGCGCACGGGTCATGTCGGTACGTGGGCCAATCCCTGGCGTCGGCAGGGGCGTCTTCGATCGGCTCGCTGTACGCCGGCCCACGCTCCAGCCGCTGCTCGTCCGAGGCTGGCTGCGGGTGCGGCGTCGGGGCGGCCGGGGCGAGCGCGTTCATCCCGTCCAGCTTCGCCTCGGGGTAGCACGCGCAGTCGTGGGGGCCGGCGTAAACCAGCCCGTTCGCCGGCAGCACGCCGTACAGGCAGGCCCCGCGCACCCAGTGGTTGATGTCCCAGTGCCCTTTGTCGAAATCCACGAATTCGATGCCCGTCCGCGAGGTCAAAATGTATTTGTCGGTCGCCTTGGCGATGTAGCAGCGGTGGTGAAACCAATACGCGTCAACGTCGGGCGGGAATTCCTTGACCACCTTCCCGGTGAGCGGGTCGCGACCGGTGAAGGTGCCGGTCATGTTCCCCGCCGTATCCGGCGCGTTCCAGACCAGGCCCCCGGTGATGATGAGGTCCTCCGGCGATCGATAGCCCGACTTATTGTGCGGGGCGGCCCAGATGTCCTTGCCGGTCTCGGCCGATACCCCTTTTTCCTCGCCGTCGCCGCCGGCGTAAAGGACCATGTTGTCGTGGAGGACCACGCGCGGGGCGTAGTTGTATTCGAACAGCTTGCGCTTGGCCTCGGAGGCGCTCGACCAGAGGTTCTGGCCGGTCGCGGGGTTGAGGGCGATCAACTTGTCGCCGTCGTAGTAGACGACGCGCTTCCCGTCGGCCGCGAGAGTGAGCGGGGCGATCTTCCCGGTGATCCGCCAGTTCACGTGGCCCGTGGCGACGTCCACCGCCATCAGGTCGCGGGGCTTCTGGTCCCAGTTGTATTCTGTTTCAACCCGCTTCTGATCGCCCGTGTTGAGCTTGGGGGCGTAGTCGTTCAGCGCCCACGACCCGGTGTTCACCAGAACGAACAGCGTCCCATTGACGTGCAGGATCTCTTCCGCGCCCTTGGTCTCTTGGTAAACGCGGGTCGGCTCCCCCGTCGCCGGGTCGAGGCTGCTCACCGGCGCGTCGAGCGCCATGGTGACGAAGACGTGCTGCCCGTCGGTCACGAGGCGGCGCGTGAGCTGCGTCGGCCCGGACTTCAGCGGCCACATGTGGTCCTGCCACTCTTCGATCGTCTTCTGCCAGAGGATCGTGCCGTTGTACGCATCGCGGGCGGTCAGCAGCCACTTCGACGGAAGCAGGATCGAGACGCGCGACCCCTGGTCCATGATGTAGAACAGCCGCCCGCCGCCCGAGACCATGGCGCTCAGGCTGGAGATGCGATCATGGTGCCGCGACCAGCGCGGGCTGCCAACCCATTGCAACCGTTCCGGCGGGCCGACGGCCGTGTCATGCGAGACGGCGTTGCCGCGGGCGTCGTAGAAGTAGTGCGTCCAGTCATCCATCGCCGCCGGCCGCGGCTTGACGGTCTTCTGCCCGCCGATCATCGCTACGCCGTTGGGCGTCAGCACCCGCATCACCTCGTCCATCGGCACCTTGCCGAGGTCTTTGGCGACCAGGAGGTTCACCATGTTGTCCACGAACGGAAGGCGATCGCCCGCCCACTTCTCCACCGACACCGGCCCATACAGGCCTAGCGCCTGGATGTTCCGCCGGGCTTCCGTCACGTCGGCATCCAGGCCTTGCACGATATAGCTGTCATTGGCATGCAACGCGGCCGTCAACTTCCCGTCGCCGCAGCCCAAATGAACCACCACCCCGCCCTTGACCCCACTCCCCTCCAGAATCGCCCGCGGCTGCTCCTGCGCGGCCGCTTGAACGGCCAAAGCGAGCACGGCAACCAGGAACGGGAATCGCATGAGGCCTCCTTCGAAGGCATGGACGAGACGCCGTCGGGCGTGATTGGCGGGTCGTGAGCCTCCGCATGTGGAACCGCGGGCGCCCCGCGATCTCGTCCGACGTGCGGCCGGTGCCCTCACCGGCGGGCTCTGCGCGTGACCGGCCACACCGCCGGTGAGGGCACCGGCGGCACTTTCGTTCGCGGCCCGTACTCCACGTTTTACAAAACAACGAGCCACTAGGTTAGCTTACGGCTTGAGCAGATCAACGTTTATTCGGGCTCGACCGCCCCGAGAACCGGAGCCTTAGACCGAAAAAGAACGGCCTCGTAGGTCGGGGTCGCTTCGCCACGGGTTGCCCAACGGCCGGACGCAGAGGATGCGCGGGCCCGAATCCGCGATTCGCCCCGCCTAGAGGCGAAGGCGAGCCAGCCCGGAGCATCGATAATGACCTGGCGGGCCTGTCGGAGGAGCCCAATGTGAAAGCGCGCGACGCAGACGCAACAGGACGCGGCGATTAGGGGTTCAGAGAGGATTCTGCCCAGAATCTGCGGACGCATTCATAACCGTCGGCGAGTTTGTTCGACTGGAGCTGCGCCTCAATCGCCATGGCCGCGTAATCGCTCACCCAAGAGGCCGGCGGCAACGGGAATTCCTTGGGTAGCGGGTGAGAATTACGGCGGGCGAAGGTTGCAGCCAGCGCCGCCCGCAGTTCGGCCAAGTCGGGCAGTGCGCCTCGTTCGATGAACAGCGCGAGGTCTACCAAGTCTTTGGTGCGCGTGTTGGTTCGGTCCTGCCAGGGAAATGTGTAGGCGTGTACCTTCTCCGCGAACTGCTGCGCCTTCGGCACGGCCAGCACCATCGCGGCAGGAATGCCAGCAAATTCCAACACCGCTTCGCCGGTCAGTTGCTCGGGCACACCTGTGAGAGCGTCACCGAAGCCGAGGTCGAGATGAAAGCGGCCATAAAGCTTGCCCGCCAGGGTGACCTCGCAGGAGAAGCGGGCGCCGCCTAGAGGGGCACCCTGCAATTCCGTCTGTGGCGCGGCGATCGTGTAGCGAAGATAGTCGCCGGGATCGATATCGGCGGCGGCCTGCAAGTCGTCGTGAATCTGCGCGAGTCGGGCGGGCAACGTTGCGGACGGATCCGCCTGGCTTACGGAAAGGTCGAGATCGCGGGTGGTACGGGCGCGGGGACGGTAGCGCAACTCCATCGCATAGCCGCCCTTGAGGAGCCAAGGTGGATGTGGCACCGCGAAAAGCCGGGCGAGAAGTCGCTCCATGACGAACTTCAGTCTGAAGGTATTGAGAGGAACGCCGCGATCTGCCGCCGCGCGCTTCAGCCGATCTTCCAGGGAGCTTTTGAAGGCGGCGGCGGATGCGAAGCGTTTGGGCTGCGGGGCCGGCATCGGGTGGGATTATCCTTTGAGGTTTGTGAGGGGTAACAGCCGCGCACCCGCGGTTGGGAAGTCCTGCACGGCGGCTTCCAGCCGCGAGCGGCGGACAAGCCCTCGCCTCAGGGCCTCGGCCACTGCCTTCTCAAGTTGTTCTCTGGACGTCGTTCTGGCGCTGGCTACGTCGAGCAGAGTTCGGAGCGGTGTAGTTACCGAAAATCCTTCCCGCTCGGTGACTTCGTCGGACGCGAGCTGCGCCTTGTGGAGCACGCAGCCGCGTGGGGCTTTTTTACGAAAGCGGGTGGGCACCGTCAGATGGACTCGCGGTGGCAGCACGTCACTGAGGCCGTGAAGGGCTAGGGCGGTTTCGTGTGAGGCCGCGCCTTGAATGACGTCCGCGCGATTGCGACTCCAAAGTGCGAGGCGGACCAGTTCGTCGTCGTCGGACAGAGGAATTTCCGGCAGGCGATAAAGCCCCGGACTGACGCGCGAGAAGTTCCCCGACGTCAGGTGATAAGCGAGGTGCGGATAGCTGTAGCCAGCTTGCCGGGCCTGTTTGGCCGTAAAATAGCCGCCTTGGGTGACGGCGATTGCGTGGAGCGCACGTTTCGCGCTCAGTCCATCTCGGTAGGTCATTGTACAATCCTTCAAATTATTTGAAGGATTGTGCGCGTAGCCGCCTCTTCCGTCCACTGCAAATTGCGACCACCGACCAAAGCGTTTTGTGCGAGCAACGGATCAGGATTGATCCGGGCCGGCGCATCGGACGGAGATTCAATCCGTCTGCCTTCGAGATGAATCTATCGATTGATAAAACCTAGTTCGCGCAGGTAGAAACAAAAGAACCGCGTTTTCCCGCAGAAAATGAGGGTAACGCGGTTCTTTCTATATCTTCAAGTGCCCAGGACAGGATTTGAACCTGCACGATGTTACTCGCTGCCACCTCAAAGCAGTGCGTCTGCCAATTCCGCCACCTGGGCGACGGGCGAAGCTTAGGGGAAGGATTATACTGGCCTTGCCCTTCATGTCGAGGGCGCATGCCTCTCTTGACGCCGGCCGCCCTTGGATTCTGACCGCGCCCGCGGTTATCGGGCCTCATTTCCACCGTTGCCTGCCCCACAGATCGCCCGGTTTGACTCTTCTCCGGACGTATTCGATCTCTCCTTCGCCAGATCGGCCGCTTTCCCGGCTCTCGCCGGTGGGTTGCGCGACCGATACAGGAGTGAGATCATGATTTACGAACAACGCTTTCAACTTTCGCTCGCCCGGCCCGAAGCCATCGATCGGTCCGGGGTTTTCGGGTGGCCCGCGCCGAGCGGCTCGAGGCTCGGACGTTCCTGTCGGCGACGGCGCCGTACTCGATCATCACGGTTCCCTATGAAGGCGGGGTACAGCTCCGGGTGACCGGGACGTCGAGCAATGACGTGATTAACGTCGCTCAGAACGCGGCCGGGGCGCTAGTCGTGACCAACGGGGCCGCCTACCTGCAGTCGTTCGCCGGGCCGTTCAAGAGCCTCGCGGTTGACGGCGGCGCGGGGGATGACACCATCAAGATCGACGCGTCCGTGAAGATCGAGACGTTCCTCTACGGCGGGGCGGGGAACGATAAGCTCTACGGCGGCGGCGGCAACAACCACTTGTATGGCGGGCTCGGGACCAACTACCTTCAGGCGGGCGGCGGGAATGACGTGCTCGTCGCCGTCGGCGGGACCAAAGATACCCTTGTCGGCGGCGTCGGCCGCGACAGTTTCTGGGTGCAGACGTCGAGCAATGACGTGCTGACCAATGTGCGGCCGGACGAGCTGGCGACGGGGAACGTCCATCGGATCGGGACCTTCAGCGGCGTGCAACAGGCCGCGGCGTCGTCAACGACCAAGAAGGTGAATAAGGCGGCCGTCAAGAAGGCGAGTGCCAAGGCGGCCGCCCCCGTAAGCACCGACCTGCTCGGTCAGACGCTGCTCGAACCATCGATCGGCAGCCCCGCGACCGGGTATCAGAACTTCTCGAGTCACCCCCTATTTTCCGATGCCGGCCCATCGGCCGACGATGTCGGGCAGGGGGGCGTTGGCGACTGCTACTTCCTGTCGGTCCTCGCGTCGGTGGCCAGGACCGACCCGTGGCGGATTCGCCAGTCGGTTGTGGACCTGGGGGACGGGACGTACGCCGTCCAATTCCAGAAGAACGGAACGAGCGTCTACGTCCGTGTGGATGGGAACCTGCCGGTCGCCTCGTGGGGCGGGCTGGCCTACACCGACTTCGGCGCCCAGGGGTCGCTCTGGGTGGCGCTGATCGAAAAGGCCTGGACGTTCGCCCGCTCCGGCTCCGGCAGCTACAAGTCAATTGACGGCGGCTGGATGGACGAGTCCTACACGGCGCTGGGGAGCAGCTCGCAATCGACCTACTCCGCCCCCAGCGGCGCGCAGCTTCTCACTCTGATCAAGGGCCAGCTCGACGCCGGCAAGTCCGTCACCTACGCGGCCGGCAAACCGGCCGCCGGCGCCCCGCTGATCGGCTCGCACGCCTACACCGTGATCTCCGTCGGCCTCTCAGCGACCGGCGCGCCCGCGTCGCTCGTGCTCCGCAACCCCTGGGGCATCGACGGCGCCGGCAACGACGGCAAGGACGACGGGTACGTGACGCTCACGGCCGCACAGGCCCTGACGTCGATGCTCGGGTTCGTATCAGCCTACGTGTGACCGCGGTTGGGAAGAAGAAAATCCGAAGCACTCAATCCGAAGGAAGCTCCAACAAGGCAAGAGGAAAGAAGCAATCGGATCTCGCTTCCGCTTTCTTCTTTCCCTTTCGCTGCTTCTGACTTCTTCCTTCGGATTTCGTGCTTCGGATTTTCTCGTTCACTCCAGTGCTTCGGATTTCCGCTTAACTCACATACAGCAGCAGCAACCCCAGCGGCACGAAGATCCAGTAGTCCCGCGGCATGATCCACCACCAGGTCGGGGCGTGCCACCAGATGTCGCGGCGGGTGAACTTTCTCAGGCCGAAGCTGGGGTTCAGAATGAACCAGATAAAGTCTTCGAGCACCCAGAAGAGGATCAGGAAGGCCAGCACACGGGCTTCGCCGCGCCAACTCCAGAAGGTGAGGCCCAGGAACCAGGGGAGGTGGGCCATTAGCGTGATGAAGAGCTGAACGTAGAGGTGGTATCCGGTGAGAGGTCGGGAGCCGTACAGCAGCCGCGTCCAGCGATTCTCGATGCGCCAGGTGGGCAGCCGCTTGGCCCAGCCATCCGAGCCTTCGATGTGAATCTCAACCAGGGCAAACAGGACCGCGGAGAGGACGAGGCCGACGCTGAAGGCGATCACGTGCGATTGAACCTTTCCACAACAACACCGCCGTCCCCACGCCTCTCAGAGCGAACGGGGCGGCGGCCGAGAACATCGCCCCGCCGACGAAACCCCTCGTCTCGACCCGTCCAACCGGGGTCGCGGCCGTCACGAAAACGTTCGAAGGCAGCGATCCAGCCGCGCGATCGTTCTCTCGCGGCCGAGGAACTCAAGGCTGTCGAAAATCGGCGGGCTGATCGTCGTCCCGCAGATCGCCACGCGGATCGGCTGGGCCACCTTCCCCAGCCCCAGCCCGCGCTGCTCACACAGGGCCTTCACACCCGCTTCCAGGCCGGCGGCCGTCCAGTCCGACGCGGCGTCGAAGAGCGACTTGATCGATCGCAACGCGCCCAGCCCCTGTCCATCGGACTTTTTCAAGACTTTCTCCACTGCGTCGGGATCGTAGGCGATCTGATCGTCGGACATGAAGAAAAACCGCGTCGCCTCGTCCACCTCCCGCAGCAGTCGGAACCCTTTTTTCATCTGGAGGAGCCGCGCAAGCTGGGCGTCCGTCGCGACGTTCAGCGGGCTGTCCGGGTTGACGCTAAGGTAATCGCGCATCGCCGCGACAAGCCGGCTTTCGCTGGCGGCCGCACACGCCTCGGTGTTGAATGCCGCGAGCTTGTCCCGCCCGAACTTCGCATTCCCCTTGCCAACCCCCTCAATCGAAAAAAGCTCCACCAGCTCGGCAACCGTCATGCGCTCCCGGTCGCCGCCGGGGTTCCAGCCGAGCAGAGCGAGGAAGTTGAGTAGCGCCTCGGGCAAGTAGCCCGCCTTGCGAAAGTCGTGGACCAGGATCTCGGGGAGGTCGGTCGGTTTCATCCCGATCACCGCCATCACGGCGGCCTGCTCGGCGATGTCAAGCTGCTTCTGATCGTCGGCGAGCCACGCCTCGACGCGCGTCGGCTCGATCGCAGATCCCTGGGCGATCAGGGCGGCCGACAGCTTCTTGCCGCGAATCAGCTCCAGCGAGCGATGCCGGATCTTCTTGTCCCGGTCGCGCTTGCCCATTTTCGTTCCGTCGATGTCATTCAGGATGACCGAGAGGTGGCCGTACGTCGGCCGCGTGTACCCCAGGGCCTCTTGCAAGGCGATATGGTTGACCGTGTTCAGCAGGTGCTCCTGGCCGCGGAGGACGTGGGTCACGCCCATCTCGGCATCGTCAACGACGACGGCAAAGTGGTAGGTCGGCATGCCGTCTTCCTTGCGGATGACGAAGTCCTGTACCTGGTCGGCGGCCAGGACAACCTCTTTCTGAAGGACGACGTCTTTGAAGCGGTACTCCTTCCTGGGCATGGTGAAGCGCACGATCGACGGCCGCCCTTCGGCCGCGTGGCGCGCCGCCACGTCCGCGGGCGGCCGCTGATAAATGAACGACTGCTTCCGCGCCTCCGCCTGGGCGCGCAGCGCCGTCAGCTCCTCGACAGTTTCGTAGGCCTTGTAGGCGAGGCCGCGGGCCATCAGGTCGTCGATCAGGCGGTTATAGACCGCCAGCCGGGTGGATTGGTAGACCGGTTCGCTGTTGTCCCACTGCAGCCCGAGCCAGCGCAGGTCTTCAAGGAGTTGCTGGGCGGCCTGCTCGGTGCTGGCGCCAGGTCGGTGTCTTCGATGCGGAGGAGGAACCGCCCGCCGGTGTGCCGCGCGAGCAACCAGTTGAACAGCGCCGTCCGCGATCCGCCGACATGGAGATAGCCGGTGGGCGAGGGGGCGAAGCGGGTAACGACCTTCGGCGGGTGGTGCGTGTCGAGCGTCATGATTGCGGTTTATGTTGCCGGACGGGGGGCATTCACGTCAGACGGGGCGACTGCGCGTCCGGCGGCGCGGCCTCGTTCGGGGCGGTCGCAACGTCAGGCGGCGGCGGGGCGGAAAGCGCGAGGGCCGGGCCCCCCGGCCGCGACGTGGCGCGACGCGGGAGCAGGCGATAGTAAACCCACCCAATCACGCCCCAGCCGACGTAAGCGATCATGCCGACGCCGAGCGTATATCGGTGGGCCACCACCAGGGCCAGCAGGAGCACAAACACGAACAACAGGCGGCCGAGCGACTGCCGCCCGCGCAGGTATCGATTCACGATATGCGGGTAGCGAATATGGCTGACCATCAGCAGCCCCGTCCCGAGCACGAGCAGGGGAAGCAGCCAGATGCACCCGACGGACAGCCCGCTCAGCACGCTGGCTGAGGCGGGGTAGGTCGCGGCATAAAAGTCGCCGTCGTGGGCGAGTGTTTGCTGCATGAGCACGAGCGCGGCGACGGCGCCGCCAGCGCCTGGGCTCGGCAGGCCCAGGAAGCTGAAGTGGTGTTGCTCGCCGTGATCGTTGCTGACGTTAAACCGAGCCAGCCGAATGGCCGCACAGCTCAGGAATAAGGCGCCGATCGCCCAGATCAGGCGGGAGAGCATTGGCGGCAGGTCGTTGTGACTCGCCGACTTGATGACCTGAAGGGCCAGGAACGCCGGCGCCGCGCCGAAGCTGATGACGTCCGAGAGGCTGTCAAGTTGCCCGCCGAAGTCAGTTGTATGGCGGGTAAACCGCGCCAGCCGGCCGTCCAACCCGTCGAACAGCATGGCGACAAAGATCAGGTAGGCGGAGACGATATAGTTATGGTCGTAGAACCAGTTGGTCAGCCGATCCGGTCCCTTCCCCGCAAGCGTCGAGACGTACATCGCGGCAAACCCGCAGACGGCGTTCCCCAGCGTCGCCAGGCTCGGCAGCGAGTACGCGGACCGAATGTAGGCGCGCCGACCATGTCGTCGAATCCGCCGGCGGCGATGTTCCCGTGAGCGAAGGTCCATTGTAAATAAGGATGAAGCTAGAAGAATGAAGGATGGAAGGCATTCGGACGGGTCATGTCTTCATCCTTCAACTTCATCCTTCATCCTTTGCGCCACTGCCTATTCGAGCGATCACGTCCGCCGCCCCCTTTACCTTCTGACCGACTTTCACCTGGATTTGCGGGCTCAGCCACATCGGGATCGAGAGTTCGGTGCGGCTGCCGAACTTAATCATCCCGATTCGCTGGCCGCGGGACAGGGAATCCCCCTGGCTCGCCGTGAAAATGATCCGCCGGGCGATCAGGCCAACGATCTGCTTCACAACCGCGATGGGGCGGCCGCTGGCGGAGTCGCCGATCAGGACGGTGTTGCTCTCGTTCTCATCCGAAGCGCGGGAATGACTCATCGCATTGATGAACTTCCCCTTCTTGTACTGGATGACCAGCACCTTCCCGTCGCAGGGGCTTCGGTTGATGTGTACGTTGAAAACCGACAGGAAGATGCCGACCCGCACCGCCGGGCCCCCGAGCAGTTCGTCGTGGGTGACTTCCGTGATGTCGGAGACGACGCCGTCAGCCGGGCTGACCATGACGTGCGATTCGGTGGGGATCGGCCGCTCCGGGTCGCGGAAGAAGGCGAAAAGCCACCCCAGGATCGGCACGATCAGAATCGTCAAGGGCCAATAGGCGTAACCCAGAACGACCGCCATCGCCGCCAGGACAAAGCAGCCGATGAACATCTCCCGAAACCCGTGCCGAGTCACGCGCAGCATCGGCGCACCGTAGACGCCCGCCGGGTGTCTTGTCAACGCGGGAGGGCCTTCCGGCCCCGCTCCAACGCGGCCGGTTTGTCCGCAACCTGGGAACGGGATGAGGAACGCCAGGAAGACCCGGAGGTAAGTGACGATCCTCTAAGGGCCGAGGCACAGGACTTGCATTGGAATTCACGTGTCTCAGAACTGGCCGAACCTCATTCCCCAAGGGAGCTAACCATGTTGACCGCAATCGCTTCGCTCGTCCCGCAGTTGCTCGCTGATTCATCCGACGCCACCGCCGGCGGGCTGTTCGCGGGCGGCGTGGGCATCCTCTTTCTGATCGTTGGCTTGATCGCGTCACTCTTCTGGCTCTGGATGCTCATCGATTGCATCGTCAGCCCCATGCAGGGCACCGAGAAAATCCTCTGGTTCCTGGTGATTTTCTTCCTGCACCTTCTCGGCGCGTTGATCTACTTCTTCATGAAACGGCCCGGGCACCGAGGGATCACCAGGGCATCGACGGTCTGAGCTCGTTCCCCATGATTCACGACGGCAAGAGCCGCTTCGGCCGCGACCGAGGCGGCTCTTTTCGTGTCGCGGCCGCCAATTGAGCCATCAGACGAGGCGAGCGAGCGTCGAAAACGCGAAGCGTGATACGAAAGAGGCCGTCGGGGCGAAAAGCCGGCCGACGGCCACCAACTCTCTTCAACCTGTTCGCCGCGATCAGCCGCGATCAGCCGCGTTCAGTTCGCGGAGCGAAAATCAGGTCCGCAATGACCAGCGGCGCGACCAGCGCGAAGAGCTTCAAAACGCCGGCCGGGCGATCGGACTTTAAGGCGGCGACGCCGAGTAGCGCACTGTCGAGCATGTCGCCACCCAGACGCGCCTTGACGCCTGGCCCGGCGTGGCGATGGGAAAGCAGGTCCACCCCATGCATGATCTCCCGCAGGCCCAAAACCCGCAGGATCCCACGCACCATGCCCCCCTCCAGGCCGAGGAGGCGCTCGATCTGGCGTGGCGCCAGGATTTCCGTCAGTCCCACGGCGATGCTCGCCCAACCCAGGCCTGTCCCGATCTCGCTCTCGGTCACCTCGGGCGAATGGCTACGCATCGAATCGGCGGCCGCTCGCGCCGCATGGGTCAAAGCCAACGTGTTCCAGGTCATCGTGATCCTCCTCGGAATCTTGTCAATCCACCCCCTCAGGCGGCCGGGTCGAGCACCACCTTGATGCAGCCGTCCTTCTTCTCTCGGAACAGGTGATACGCGTTTGCCGCCTGACTCAACGGCACGCGATGGGTCACGACAAAGCTGGGGTCAATCTTCCCGTCGCGGATCAGTTCGAGCAGCTTGGGGACGTAACGATGGACGTGCGTCTGGCCCGTCTTGATCGTCAGGCCCTTGTTCATCAGCGCGCCCAGCGGCAGTTTGTCAGCCAGCCCGCCGTAAACACCGGCGATCGAGACCGTGCCACCCTTGCGGCAGCACTCGATCGTCTGCCGGACGGCGGCCGGTCGATCGGACTCCATCATCAGGTTCGTCTTCACTTTGTCGTAGAAGTTCTCCAGCGCGTTGGATCCGTGAGCCTCCATGCCGACCGCGTCGATACAGATGTCGGCACCAATACCGCCGGTGAGCTCCAAGAGCCGCTCCGAGACCGACTCGGTCCGGTGGCAGATCGTGATCGCCCCTGCGTCGCGGGCCATCTTCAGACGCTCGGGGACCATCGTGCCGTCGTCGATCGCAACGACCTTCCCGGCGCCCAGCAACATCGAGCTTCGAATGGTGAATTGCCCGACCGGCCCGCAACCCCAGATCGCCACCGTGTCGTCCGGCTGGACATCGCACTGCTCGACCGCCATGTACCCCGTGGGGAAAATGTCCGACAAAAAGACGATTTGGTGGTCGTGGAGCCCTTCTGGCATGACCTGGCAATTCACATCCGCCAGGGGGACTCGCAGGAATTCCGCCTGCCCACCGGCGTAGCCACCGGTCAGATGCGAGTACCCGAAGATGCCCGCAGTGGCGTGGCCGAACATCTTCTCACCGATGTGCGACTTGGGGTTCGTGTTGTCGCAACAGCTCCAAAGCTCGCGGCGACAGAAAAAGCACTCGCCGCACCCGATCGGAAAGGGGACGACCACGCGATCGCCAACCTTCAGCTTGTCCTTGTTGACGCCCGGGCCAACCTCTTCCACGATGCCCATCGGCTCGTGGCCGAGAATGTCGCCCGGCTTCATCAGCGGCACGAACCCATCAACCAGATGCAGGTCGGACCCGCAGATGCACGTGGACGTGATCCGCACGATCGCGTCGCGGCGGTTCAATACCTTCGGCTCCGGCACGCTTTCGACTTTGACGTTATACGGGCCACACCAGACAACGGCTTTCATCATGATGGCGTTTCCTTTCCTGACACAGGCGCGGCCGTCATAGTGCGGTGCCTGTTGCTATGGGTGTAAGTGAGAGGCTTTCTCCCAGGGCCGCCCGGCGTGGGGTGATGTTCACGCGACACGCTCACCGACCATTGTGATGGCTTGGCTTGGCGCAACTGCCCTGAGGCTGGCCGTCGATGGTGGGGACTTCGCCTGTTTCGACAGTGCGTTTGAAGCTGCGCAGGTCTTCCTGAAGCTGGAATTTAGCGCTGGGGCCGAACGCCTTGGTAAACCATTCCCCGACGCGGCCGACAGGCGGGATGTAATCGACCGAGACGCTGATGGCCGTCCCCCGGTCACCCGGGCCCTCGGCAAACCGCACTTCGCCGGTGTTCGTCACGCCCGCGCCCGGGAGCGAGCGCCAGGAGATCACCTTATTCGGTTCGTCCCGGACAATCTCGGCGTCCCACTCGACCGACCCGCCGACGAGCTTGGGCGCATCCACGACCCAGTGCGACTTCTTCTCGTCGATCACTTTCACTGACTGCAAATGAGTCATGATCTTCGGCAGGTTTTCAAAGTTGCGCCAGTAGCGATACAGTTCCTCGGCCGGCCGATTGATCAGGAGCGTTCGCTGGATGTGTACGCCGCGCTCGACGATCTTTTCCCGGCTCGGGCCGCCGTTGGCGTTCTCGCTCGAATCGAGCCCCATCGCTTCGTAGGCGTGGCAGTGCCCGCTAACACCGCGATAGATCATCGCGCTCCCCACGCCGGCGATGACCAGCCCCGTCACGCTACGCCGTTCCAAGCCGAGCAGCGCCAGGATCGCCCCGGCCGCCACAGAAACCACCCGCTCTCCCTGCCCGACGTTGGTCGGCGGCCCACCCGATGCGACATCGTGACTGGGAACAGAGGCGGAACTGGCTGCCGAGATGGGGCCATCGGGTCGAGAGGTCATGGTCGTCATGGGAAAGCTCCTGAAGGGGGAGGCTGCGAAAGCTTTTCCCGAGTCGCCACGCAAGAGTCGGGCCGCGACGTGATCCAGAGGGGGCTTCGCTCAAGACAGGCGGGATGAACTCAACATCGGTGGCCGCGCCCGGCGTTCCCCTTCAAACCGTCCAGACGATTCGCCGCGTCTCCACGACAAGGCGGCGCATCTACGAGCTTGGCGGCAACGTGTAGGTCGGCCGACAGAGCGTAATCCGTCCAAGGTACTGGACCGTTCCAGGCAAGATTGTGGGTGCGAAGCGCTGCGGCGTGCCGCCGGTGCCCTCACCGTGCCCTCACCGGCGGACCGATGTGCGGTTGACGACACCGCCGGCGAGGGCGCCGGCAGCAGCTATTCCCGCGCCGTAAGCGATATTTGCCGTGGCGGTAGCGGCACGGGGCGGGGAACTGTTGATCTGACGCCAGACGCGCGTAATCAGTACCTTCAGACACGAGCGTCACTTCTTGAAGAACGTGCGCCCCTTCGAGTTGAACTTGCTCAAGCGGTTGTTCACGTACAACCCTTCCAGCAGGAACTCACCGACGCTGGCCATGGTCGCCGGGTCGCCGCCATCCACCTTCATTTCTTTCGCCAGGGCGGCCGCCGCCTGGGGCAGGCCCTTGATCGCCTTGAGGTTGGCGACGAACTCGTCGGCCGACAGGTCGTCGCCGGCGGGGAACGTCAGATTCCCCTTGAACTGCTCGGTGATGTTGTCATGGGCGTCCGGGTCGTCGTACCGGCCGAACACGGCCTTCGTCGCCTCGCCCACGAGCGAACGGATCAGCTTGTCTTCCGCCCCTTCTTCTTCGGCGAGCGTCATCTCGATCTTCCCGCGACAGCTCGCAACGAGGTAGTTCAAGTCGCACATCCGGGGGACGACGCGATGCTCGCCCGTCTGGATGCCGCGACGTTCGGCGTTGCTGACGACCGTCTCGATGTTGGCGATGCTGGTCCGGACCGATACGCCCGAGGCCTGTGATACATGCGGGCTGCTCCGCGCTAATCGAACGACCTCTTCGACCACTTCGGCCATGAAGCGGGGGACGTCAACCCGGACCCCGCTTCCAGACCCGTCGGCCGCCGCACGGTCGAGCCACGCGTTCTGCTCGGAGATCTGGATCCCCTCTTCCACCGACTCCGGGTAGTGCGTTCGAACGACCGAACCGATCCGGTCCTTCAGCGGGGTCACGATGCGGCCGCGATTGGTGTAATCCTCGGGGTTGGCGCTGAAGACAAGGCACACGTCCAGATCCAGCCTGATGGGGTAGCCGCGAATCTGCACGTCCCGCTCTTCAAGAACATTGAAAAGGCCGACTTGGATCCGCGGCGCGAGGTCGGGCAATTCATTGATGGCGAAAATGCCCCGGTTGCTTCGCGGGATCAGGCCGAAATGCATCGTCGATTCATCCGACAAATACCGCCCCTCGGCGTGCTTCACCAGGTCGATCTCGCCGATGAGGTCGGCGATCGTGACATCCGGCGTCGCCAGCTTCTCGCGGTAGCGGTCGGCGCGGTGGACCCACTCAATTTTCGCGTCGTCCTTCTCTTCCGCCAGGATGCGGCGGCCGGTCCGGGTGGTGGGGCGGATGGGGTCGTCGTTGATCTCCGTCCCGGCCAGCACGGGGATCCACTCGTCCAGCAAGTCGGGCAGCATCCGCAGGATGCGCGTCTTCGCCTGCCCGCGCAGCCCCAGGAAGAGCAGGTCGTGACGGGAAAGAATCCCGTTGATGATCTGCGGGATCACCGTCTCGCGGTATCCGATCACCCCGGGGAACAGCTCCTCGCCGGCCCGCAGCTTACGGATCACATTGCGGCGCAGCTCATCCTTGACCGAGATGGGCGCATAACCGCTTTCCTTCAACTGACCGACGGTGGCGGGGCGGGGATGAGTCATACTGCGAAATCTCCGGTCAATGGGGCTTAACGCGGGGATGATAGGTACGGCGGCGGAGTGAATCTATGCGGAAGCCGGAGCGGCCGAACCCGGGGGCGGCGCGTCAAATCGGCCGCCGCGGCGGGCCTATCGCGAGGTAACCCGTGGGGGTTCGCACCAGCGCCGCGGGGCCGAGCGAGCAGGTCGGGCGGTGCGGCGGACGACGCGCCTCTCCCGGTGCCGCGTCGATCGTCGGCGGCGTTGATGGGCGCCTGAGTCAAGGCGCTACCCGAACGCGTCGTCCTCTTCTTCGCGCGGCGCCTCGGCCATGCGGCGGCCGGACTCGGCCCAGGCGTCGGAATACTCGGTCCGCTTCGGCGCGACCGGGGTCGGGCGAGGGAAAAAGAACCTTCCGATGCGAAATGTAAGCAGAAGCCCAGCGAACAGGATGAATAGAACGATCGCCAGGACGAGCCAGGCGGTCGCCGCGAGTTGCTTGCGCTGGAGCGGGTCCGCCGTGGCGGCCGCCCGCATGGCGGGGATCAGGTAGATCCGGCATACCCCGACCAACAGAATGCCGAACCCAAGGAGATAGCCCACGAACGAGAGGTACGCCTTCCCCGCGCGAGCCCGGGGCGACCGACGACGGGCCTTTTCAACGGGAAGCCTCATACGCGCCACCCTCTCCGCGGCCGCCTTATCGTCAACGCAGGTTGGGCGTCCGGTAGGGCACGAATCCGCGCCGCTGACGGTGCCCAATGTCGCGCGGAACAGGGCGATGGCCGAGCGAACCATCCCCGCCGGCGTGGCGGGGGACGTAGCGGCACGCGATGCGTCGCTATGCGTGCCTACCAGCCGCCGTCCCACTCCGATCGCGCCGCGATCACCACTTCACGTCGGCGCGGGCGTTGATCGGGTGCTTTGCCTGCATCCTCAGCACGGCCGCCCGATCTTCCTCGTCCAGTTCCTTCGGCACGATGACCTTCACCATGCAATATTGATCGCCACGATCATCCCCGCGGAGCACGCCGCGCAACTTGATCCGCAGCTTCGCTCCGCTGCTCGTACCGGGGGGGACGGTCAGGGTGATCGGGCCTTCCAGCGTCGGGACCTCGACCTTTGTCCCGTTCAGCGCCTCGTAGAGGCTCACCGGCAGATCGAGCAGGATGTCGAGCCCCTCCCGCCGGAAGTACTCGTGCGGACGGACCGTCGTGATAATGAACAGGTCGCCCGCTTCGCCTTCGGAACGATGCCCGCGCCCCTTGATGCGGATCTTGCTCCCGTCCTTCACGCCGGCCGGGATCTTGACGTCGATCGTCTCCAGTTTGTTGTCGCGGCTGATCTGCAGTGGCAGCGTCACGCCGCGGGCCGCCTGTTCGAACGTCAGCGTCACCGGGTGCTCGACATCCGCGCCGCGCGGCGCGGGCTCGGGAGCCGCGCCGCCGCGGCCTCGGGTGGAAGGCCCCGGCCTCCGCGGCCCCGCTCCGGCGCGGCCGCCAAAGAGCTGCTCGAAGATGTCAGAGAAATCGCCCGAGTTCTGAAAGTCGCCGGGTTCAACGTCCTCGACCCCGACACCGTTGCCCGGGCCGCGCCATCCGCTCGGCCGCCCAGACCGAGCGCCGGCCGATCGGCGGAAGCTTTCAAACGGGTCGCCGTTCTGCCCCGCCGCGCCCTGCGCGCCGACGCCGGCGTGGCCGAACTGATCGAACGCCTTCCGCTTCTCAGGGTCCGACAGGACGTCGTAAGCCTCCTGCGCTTCCTTGAACTTCTCTTCCGACTGCTTGTTCCCCTTGTTCGACTGCACGTCCGGGTGATGCTGACGAACAAGCTTGCGGTGAGCTTTCTTGATCTCCTCCGCCGTCGCGCTCTTCGAGACGCCCAATACCTCGTAATAGTCCCGTTTGGCCATGAGATGAATTCAGGTTCGATGCCCGCGATTCGAAAGGACGGTCCGGGGCGGGTCCGGCCCAAAGGCATCCTGCCTTCAAAGCCCCGCGGCCGCCGACTCGCTCGCGTGCCCGCTTCCCAGCGGCGGCCACTACCGAATGCCCAGGCAGCCGCTGTCAGACCATAATACTAGCATAGCGCGATCCCCGTCGATACGCGGCCTTGCATTTGCGGCTCCCGCTGGACCGCGGCTGGGTGCACAGCCCGATCCGATCCCCTCTCCCGGTACACCGGTGGAGGGTTCGGGAGGCGGCTGGGCCGCCGCGTCTGAAGCTCTATACGAACGCGTCCCGCCCGCCGCCAAAGCGAGTCGGCCGCACCATCGCGTATGGAGCGGCCAAGCTCGCGGGGAGCGGCCAAGCTCGCGGAAAGCGGCCTGTGCATCTGACCGGAGGCCTGATGAGCGACCCGACCGCTGAACGTGAAGGTGAGCCTGTCGATCGCTCCGTCGTTCCAGCCGACCCCGTCGGACGCATGCTGCGCGGGAGGCGGGTGGCGGTCGTCGGGCTAAGCGACGACCCCGGCCGCCCCAGCTACGGCGTGGCGGCCGATCTGCTGGCATCGGGCATCGACGTGATCCACGTCAACCCCAACTGCCAGACCGTGATGGGGCTGAAGAGCTACCCGTCGCTCGAAGCCGTCCCCGGGCCGATCGACGTCGTCAACGTCTTCCGCCGCCCCGAGTTCTGCGGCGACATCGCCCGCTCGGCGGTGGCGATCGGGGCGAAGGGCCTCTGGCTCCAAAGCGGCATCGTGAGCGACGAAGCCCGCCAGATCGCCGGCCGTGCCGGGATCGACTACGTCGAGAATCGGTGCATCAAAGTCGAACGCATGATGCGCCACCTCGAGTGAGGGCGTGGCCACCTTTCGTGGCGATAGACGTTTCTGACGCGAGAACGCCCCCGCCGAATCGGACTGGGAGTCCGCCACTTGATGCCACAAAAGATCGCCACGCCCGCGAGTGACATCGCGGCGCCCGGTCGCTCCGATTTCGCGTAATATGCGGATTGGCCGTGTGCGGCCAGCGACCTTACCTCATCGGAGCACCATGCCGCGCCGCATCCTGATCCTGTCGGCCGCCGTCGGCGGAGGGCACCTCCGTGCCGCCGAGGCCGTCGAACTCGCCCTGCGCCAGCTCGACCCTTCCGCCGAAGTGAAGAACGTTGACGTCCTGACGCTCGCGAACGCGGCCTTCAGGGCCCTCTATGGGTCGGCTTATCTGGAGTTCGTCAACCGGGCGCCGCATGTCCTGGGCTACCTGTACGACCTGCTCGATCGCCCCAGCGGCGCTGCCGTCAGCGGCGACAAGATGCGACTGGCGCTTGAAAAGCTGAACCTGCGGCCGTTCACCGAACTGCTTAACGACGGCCGCTGGGATGTCGTGGTCAACACCCATTTCCTTCCCGCGGGGATCATCGCCGGCGAACGGAAGAAGGGGAAACTCGCCCTCCCGCAAATCACCGTCACCACCGACTTTGAAACCCATCGCCTCTGGGTGAACGAGCCGTGCGACCTCTACACCACGGCCACCGACGAAGGGGCCGCCTACCTGGCCTATTGGGGCGTCCCACGCGGGCATATTCGCGTCACCGGCATCCCGATCCATCCCGTCTTCAGCACGCCCAAGCCCCGCGCCCAGTGTTTGGCCGCACACGGACTGGCCGGCGATCGGCCGATCCTCCTGCAACTCGCCGGGGGCTTCGGCGTCGGCCCGATCGCGCAGCTCTTCCAGAGCATCCTGCGGATCGACACGCCTCTGGACGTCGTTGTCGTCGCTGGCAAGAACGCTGACGCCAAGGCCGAGCTGGAAAAGCTCCCTCTCCCACCCCAGCATCGCGCAGGATTCTCGGGTTTACGAGCGAGATTGATGAGCTAATGCAGGTTGCTGACGTCGTCGTCACCAAGCCGGGCGGGCTGACCACCAGCGAGACCCTCGCCCGCGGCGCGGTCATGGCGATCATCAACCCGATCCCCGGCCAGGAGAGCCGCAACAGCGACTACCTGCTGGAGAACGGCGCCGCCATCAAGATCAACAACGCCGCAACGCTCCCGTTCAAGCTCGGCCAGCTCCTCGCCGACCCCGGCCGCCTCGCCGCCATCCGGCAACGGGCCCAGCGCTTGCCCACCCTCGCGCCGCCTTCGAAATCGCCCGCCTCGCACTGGAGATGCCGCCCGCTCCGCCGCTGGCGTCGGCGGCGGCCGACGCGTCCACGTCCAGCGGACTGTTAAGTCCGCATGAAATGATCGTAAATCCGCCGGCGGTTGAGTAATCTCTCATCCCTATTGACGTCCGGCTCGCACGATCGGGGTCGCGGCGGGGGTTCCGCGGGAGCCTCATTCGAAGGGTTCAATCGAAAGGGAAAGGAGCGATTCATGTCGCTGAAGCATCTTCTTCACGCCGGCGCCGGCGTGCTACTGTTGGGGTCTGTCCTGATCGCCGCGCCGACCGACAAGCCGGACGCGCCGCCCGCGACACCGCCGCCGGCCACCGAAACCAAACCGACCCGCACGTCGGAACACCTGGTTAAGCCGTGGAGCGACATCAAGAGCCTCAGCGAGGATCAGATCACCAAGCTCAAGACCGTCCATGAGAAGGCCCTCGCCGAGATGAACGAGATCAAGGCGAAAGAGAAGGCCGAGAGCATGGCGATCCTCACCGACCCCCAAAAGGTCGAGCTGAAGGAAGCCGTCACCCGCGACCGAAAAGAGGCGGCCGTCCGCCGCGCCGAAAAGCTCGTCGCCAACCCCGCCACCAAACCCTCCGCCGACGCCACCAAGCCGGCCCCCGACAAGAAGCCGTAAACTTCACCAGGCAAGGCCCGCCCTCAGAAAGCCGCGAGCCGCCGGAACAATTCGTTCCGGCGGCTCGCACCTGCTGATTGAATCCACTAAGTCGCCACGCTAGAAGAGCGCGGTTTACAGTTTCTTCATTCTGCCTTTTATACGTCCTACGGATTTCGTGCTTCGAATCTCGGATTACCCGCGAATCACTTCGCGTCCAGCACAGCCTTAAAGTCGCGTTCCTGCTTCAGCCCGACAAACTTCTGGCTGACCTGGCCATTCTTGAACAGGATCACGGTCGGGATCGAATCGATCCGGTACTTCATCGCCAGCTCTCGGTTCGCGTCGGTATCCACCTTGCCGACCTTCACTTTGCCCGCATAGTCCTTGGCCAGCTTATCGATGGTCGGCGCGAGCATCTTGCACGGCATGCACCAATCGGCCCAGAAGTCCACCAGGACCGGATCGGCCGACTGAAGGACTTCCTTCTCAAAGTTCTGATCGTCAAATTCCGCAACATTCTCACTGGCCATGGTCTAGCTCCGGCTCGGAGTTTCAATTTTCGGGACAAGAACGGTTCGATGATAGAATTGCCCACAAGGGGAGTCAACGCGACCCGACTGACCGTCGCGACGGCGCGGTCGGTAATCCAGAGAACACACGCGGCGGCCCGAGGCGGGCGTCCCTTGACACCATTACAGACGCAGCTAAACTCTGACCCCTCGCACGCGCCATTAGCTCAATTGGCAGAGCAGCTGACTCTTAATCAGCGGGTTCCAGGTTCAAGTCCTGGATGGCGCATCTGTTCCAAGGGGATCTGACTGCCGAATCCTACGCTCACGCCTTCGATGGCCGGCCTGGCTGATGGCGGGCGGCATCAGAAGCGCCGGTCAAGCTCCGGTACGTCCAGTTGCGCTGCCCCCTTTTTCTGTCCGGATCCGACGTCTTAACTCCGGCAAACGACACCGTCCCCGCTGCCGTAACCCGAGGAGACGGAACTGCGCCTTCGAAGGTCGGTTCGGACGTCCCGGCCCCTCCCGATTATCGATCGGTAGCGTGGCGCGTTCTTGATATGCTCTGCCATATCAAGCGGCCACCGGCCGAGAGGGCGAAGGTAGTCATGCCAAGTCGAACCGATATCGCAATCAACACGTCGAGCGGACAGCCTTTAGCCGTCGTAGAAGTGAAGAACATTCCCCATCTCACGCTCGCCCAAGCGGTCGATCTTCGAGACGCGATGTTCGAACACGTCGCACGGCCTGTCAGGTACGTACTGGTCGTTTCGCAGGCGAAAGGCTTTATTTGGCGAGGCGACGGCCACGCGCCGGGTTGGGGAAAACCCGAGGTGCTCGACATGCGGCCTGTCCTGCGGGAGTACCTTACCGACGCCCAGTTGGATCTGCACATCAGAGGAGCGGAGCTTGAACTGGTCTTCTCCCACTGGCTTGGGGACTTAGCCAGGGGCCGGGTCACACTGCCCTCCGGCGTGGACGAGCAAGGGCCGTTTTCTCAATTTCTAGTCGATGTTCGGCATGCGGAAATCTACCTCGAAGCACCTGCTTGATCGTGTACGTGGAGTCAAACTTCTGTCTAGAGCTCGCATTCCAGCAGGAGGAGGAGGCGCACGCGTGGAAAATCTTAGGGCTTGCTGAGGTCGGGCGAGCGCAGTTGGTATTCCCTAAGTTAGCCGTCTGCGAGCCCTTCTCGACACTGAACCGATACGAGAACCAGCGGCGGACGTTTTTCAATGAACTGAACAAGCAGCTCTCGGAGCTGAATCGGTCCGCTCCGCAGCAAGCGGTTGTTGCAGGCGCGCAGCCACTTGTCGCTACGTTGGCTCGGATCGGCCAAGACCAAGCCGACCGGCTGAAATCGGTGGTCGAGCGGATGCTGAACTGCGGTCGTTCGATCCCGCTCACGCCGCCGTTGTTTGCGTCCGCGCGGCGCCTCGAACTGGACTTCGACCTCTCGCCGCAGGACGCTATCGTCGCCGCATCCGTGTTGGGTGACCTTCAAGTGCAAGGGGCGGCACCCGACTCACATGCCTTCCTCAGTCGCAACTCCAGGGACTTTAGTCCGATGAAAGCACGGTTCGCCGCCTCGGGCTGCCGATACATCGCCCGGTTCGAGCACGGCATGCGGTTCATCTCCACGAAGGTTTGAGCGACGTCGGCGTACGTCGTAACTGCCGGGGGTGGCGCCGCTTCCAGATCGACAGCGTCACGCGTCCCCTCGAGGGGGATGCGGCACTCCGCGTCGCCGACATGGCCGCGATCGAGAAGCTTGGCTCGGCCTCGGCGTTGATTCGCGGGCAGGTGAGGAGCCTCAGCGGGCAAACCGTCTTCATCGCCTCTGGACCAGTCAAAGAGGGGAGGAGGGAGCCTTTGACAGCCACGCAGCCGAGCGAAGGCAGTTCCGCCGGCCACCCTGCGCAGGGCGGAGTCTTTCTCCAGACGGCGGCGCAACTAATTGAGGGGGAACAGCGGGCGACGGTTGACGTGCGTTGCACGATCACCGAGTGGGCCGAGCGGCCGCAGCGGGAAAATGCTGGGGGGAGTCGTGGAAGCGCCGGCCGCAGCGCTCGCCCAGCAACTGGGGACGATGCTGAACCTTCCGCTCGGCCGCCCGATCGTGGCGGGTCGGATGACGCTCGACGGCGGCATCCGCCGCTCCGGCGACACACGTCAGGTTTGGCTCATCATTGAGGTGGAGGCGTCTGCGGAAGCCGTTGAGAACCATAAGCGGGCAGAATGATCCGCGCTGTGCGAGCATGACCTAATGGCTGTTACGCGGACGTCGGGGCCCTTCCGTCGAATGCCGCGACAGGCTTCTGAAGCCGCCGTCTAGCCCACGGGGGGACGTCGTCGGTCCAGTGCCGAGCGACGACGGGCCTGACTGATTCTACCGGCGCGGGTACTCGGGAAGCTGACGAAGACAACGAGCACTTGCGACGGTAATCTTACAGACATCCCGCCCCGAAGGCCGCGATGCGTGTTAAGCCGATAGGGCGGGCCGACGCCGGAGTGGCCTCATGTCAAACGACGCGAATTTTGCCTGCCCTCACTGTGGCAGCGGATATCAGTTGACGCCGGAATACGTCGCCCAATACGGCGGGCAACAGACGACCTGTCTCTCGTGTGGGCGGGCCTTCGACCTGCCGACGTCCATGCCGGCGGCGGCGCCGTTCGTCCATGCCGGCGCTGGCTGGGCGGCGGCCGCCCCGGCGAACATCCCCCTGGCGGGCGCGGCGCCTGACGGCGCGCCGCCATTTGCCGGGCCCGCGCCGACGCTGCAATATGCCCATCTCGGTGGCTGGTCGATCTACACGCCCGGCGTCTGGCGGGATGGGGACACGATCGTCGCCCATAGCGGCGCGACCCTTCCTTACTGCTGCGTGAAATGCGGCGGGGCGGCCGTCGGGCCCTCTAAGATGAAAAAGTTCTGGTGGCACCACCCCGGCCTGTTCGCACTCGCCTTCAGCCCCGTCATCTATGCGATCGTCGCCCTGTGCATCCGCAAGCAGGGGTCGGCCAGCTTCGCCCTCTGTGCGGCCCATCGCCGGTCCAAGCGCAACGGGGTGCTCGGAGCCTGCACGCTGATGGGGCTGTCGCTCATCCCCTTCGGTGTCGCGATCGTCGATGACTGGTCCGTCGGCGCGGCGGTTGGCCTGTTGCTCCTCGTTTCCGGACTGATCTGGCTCGTCATCGCGACGAAGACGCTGCGGCCGCGAAAGATCGAAGGGCAGTTCCTCTACCTCAAAGGGGCGGGCGAAACGTTCCTGATGAATCTTCCACCGCTGCCGGCGTCAACTTACGGCATGCCGGTCCGGGCGATCTGATCGCGGCCGCTCACGCCTGGGCCGGCTGCTGGATGGCTTGCGCCAGAGCCTTGACGCGCTCGACCTCGGCCGCGGTGACCAGCAGCTTGTTCGCCACCACTTTTTCGGCTTTCTTCTCGCGCCCTTTTTTGTCCACGGTCCGGCTGGCGTCCTTGACGGTAAGGGTGTGCAGCTCGCCGCAGGTCAGGCAGGCCTGGTGGGAGATGCTCACCCAGCGACCGGCCTGCGGGCGACCCAGGCTATAGAGCCAGTCAAAATCGTGCGCGACCATCCGCCGCAACATTTCCGGCCGGGCGGCCGGGCCAAAACGGGCGACATCAAGGGCCGGCGTACACCACGCCTGGCACCTTTCGCAAAACGGGAGGTCGCTGACGAGCCACTGCGTCACCTTCAGCGATGCGCCGAAGATCAACACCGCCTCGCCCGCCCAAGCCAGCCAGAGCATGACCCCGCTGACGTTCTCTTTGCCCGATGACGTGCTGGAGTAGCTGTGCCCCATCGACCACGTACCGATCTCGTTGATCGCCAGGATCGTCCGCAAGAGCATGCCGGGGTGCAGCGCCAGATCAACCTGGCTGAAGGGCCGCGGCTGGTCGGAGAATCGGTCGAGGACGGCGCAGATCCAGACCACCCAGGAGACGAAATAGGCCGCCACCGTCAGGACGCCGACGATCGCCAGCGCGACCGGGACGTTCCGCACCTTGCCCCACCGCATGACCAGCGCCGCGATCGCCCCGACCCCCGCGCCGAAGCCCGCGCTGAGCAGCAGGTTGAGGTAGATGATCGGGATGTACAGATCGGCGTAGGCGTAGATGGACCCGAGGACGATCGCGGCCACGATGCCGACCGCGCCGGCGAGCCCCGCGCCGTGAAGGGTGACCGCGCCCGAATGCTTATAGAACGGCCCTTGGCCGGGTTGTCCGCTGAGCCCGTACTGGAGTGGAGCGCCCGGCCCTGAGGGTGATGTCATCACGAACCTCCCTGATTGACTGGTCCCGCGATCTTCAGCGACAACACGCCTCCAGGCAAGGAAAACTTTGCGGCCGACGCAGGTGGGTGTGGCCGTCCATTTTGGCAAGCCGCCAGCCCGCACAGAAATGGGCCCGGGCACGTCCTGGGGACGCCGACGTCCCCGTCGGCCTCTCGCCTCGAGCCCACGAGGGCGTCCGCGTTCCCAACATCAGAGGTCAGGAAGGCCAACAGAATTGGCCACACCCACGAACGACGGCAACTATCTGACGCATCGGGCCTCCGCGGCGGCCGCGCCGGGCGCCGCAGCGAGGAAACGCGCCAGCCGCCGAGTCAGGCGGGCGACGTCCGCCGTTTCGCACTCCCAGACCACCAGCACCTTCCACCCCATCCGACGAAGGCGGCGGAGATTCTGGCCATCGCGCTCCACATTGCGCGCCAGCTCGGGGCCCCAATACTCCGGACGCACGGTCCGTCGCCTGTGCCGCTGGCACGCGTGGGCGTGCCAATAGCAGCCGCGGACGTCGATCACCTTCCCATGACGGGCGAGCGTGAGGTCCGGGCGGCCCGGGAGGTCGCGGCGGTGCAGGGAATAGCGGCCGCCCAGCCGGTGAACAATCCCGCGGACAACCCGCTCGGGGGTGGTGTGCTTCCCTCGAATCCGCGCCATCCGCCGGCTCTGCTGCGCCGACACGTCCGCCGTCCACGCCTCATCCCACCGAACGCCGCGGCCGCTCGGCGGCTTCGATCGGGTTGTGGGGGCGTGTTTCGGCATGAGCGATCCTCCCGCTACAATTCGCGCGCCGGCGGCGGCTGGCGCGATCGGCTTCCTCAACCTTATGCCTGCCCTCCAAGCGATCAGCCACGAGAACGTCACCACATCAAGGGAAGCCGGCGGCGCCTCGACGCGGACGGTTCACAGATCGCTTTCCACCCTCGACCTCTTCTGCGGCGCCGGCGGGTTGACGCTGGGGCTTGAGGCCGCCGGGTTTCGCCCGGTCGTCGCCGTCGAGCGCGGCGATGACGCATGTGCCACATATTCGAGCCTCTTCCCCGCCGCGACGATCGAGCCGCGGCCGGTGGAGCTGTTCGACTTTCGGCCCTACCACGGCGTTGACCTTGTTGTCGGCGGGCCGCCCTGTCAGCCATTCTCGTCGGGCGGGAAGGGGCTGGCGGGGGACGACGATCGCGACATGATCCCGCAGTTCATCCGCGCCGTCGCCGAGGCGCGGCCGCGTGCGTTTCTGATGGAGAACGTCCCGGCTCTGTTTGGCGCGACGCATCAACACTACCTCAGCGCGGTGCTCCGGCAACTGGCGGGGTTGGGGTACTCGCTCTCGGTGGCGGTGCTGAATGCGGCCGCGTTCGGCGTGCCGCAAAAGCGTCGCCGCGGGTTTGTCGTCGGTTTGCGAAGCGGCGGCCGCTATGCGTTCCCGGCGGCCACTCACGGGCCCGGATTCGCTCGGCCGTTCGTGCCGGCGGGGGCGGTTCTCGGCTTGGGCGACACGTGCGGAGAAGCCGGCGGGTCGCACGTCATCTATGCGAAGAAACCCGATTTGCGGCCCAGCCCCTACGATGGGCTGCTCTTCAACGGCGGCGGCCGCCCGATCGATCTGTCAGCGCCGTGCCACACGATCCTCGCCTCGGCCGGCGGCAACAAGACGCATTTCATCGACACGCTCAATCGTGTGCCCGCGTACCACGCTCACCTGCGGCGCGGCGGCAAGCCGCGTGTCGGACGTCTGGAGGGGGCCCGTCGCCTGACGCTGGAAGAATCCGCAGCGATCCAGACCTTCCCGCCGGCGACGCGATTTTCCGGAACGAAAAGCTCCCAGTACGCCCAGATCGGCAACGCCGTCCCCCCGCTCCTGGCGGCCGCCCTCGGCCGGGGCCTCTACGAGTTGCTCGCGTGACCGCTCCGAACGTCGGGTCGCCAAGCGCCCGTTGCCCGCACGGCGCCCCACGAGCCGCAACCGTGAGGGAGCGGTCGGGCTGACCAGTCGCGGTGCGTCCGTCGGCCACGCGGCCGATGCCGGAGCGGTCGGGGACCGCTTCCTCACGGGCGCGGCTCGTGGGTGGCCCGCGCGGCCTCCTGCGAGCCGCGACCGTGAGGGAGCGGTTGGGCTGATCCGTCGCGGATCGTCCGTCGGCGACGGGGCCGATGCCGGAGCGGTCGGGGACCGCTTCCTCACGGGCGCGGCTCGTGGTTGGCCCGCGCGGCCGTGAGGGAGCGGTTGGGCTGACCAGTCGCGGGGCGTCCGTCGGCCACGCGGCCGATGCCGGAGCGGTCGGGGACCGCTTCCTCACGGGCGCGGCTCGTTGGGTAGCCCGCGCGGCGTCTGGCGAGCCGCGACCGGGAGGGAGTGGTTGGGCCGCCCAGCCGCGGGGCGTCCTTCGGCGGCACGGCCCGGAGCGATGCGCGTTGCTCAGAGGGCACCGGCCCGCGATGATCGGCGGCGGAGCGAGGCCGAACGGCAACGCTTTTTCACCACGACGCCGATCAGACCCACAGGAGAACCAAGACCATGAACAGTCACGCTTCCGTCACGCTCGAAGAGGCGAGAATGATCATCGCGGCCGCTGAGAAGAAGGCCCAGGAGATTGGCCAGCCGATGAACATCGCCGTGGCCTGCGCGGGCGGTCACCTGCTCGCCTTCGCTCGGATGGCCAACGCGTGGCTCGGGAGCGTGGACATCTCCATCAAGAAGGCTTGGACGGCCCGCGCGTTCGACATCGAGACGGGGGACCTGGCCAAGTACAGCCAGTCGGGCGACCAGTTCTTCGGGATCCACGCCTCCAACGACGGCAAGGTGATGATCTTCGCCGGCGGCGTCCCGCTGAAGCAGAACGGCGTCGTCGTCGGTGCGATCGGTGTCAGTGGCGGCACCGGGAAACAGGACCAGGCCGTATCCGAAGCGGGAGCGGCCGCTCTGGGAAGGTAAGCTCAAAACCCGAAGCGCGGAGGCCGACTGAAGCGGAAGCAAGAAGAACAAAGAAAGCTCAAAACGCTGCCGTTTTGAGCTTTCTTCCTGATCGTGTTGTCTTCGTTCCTTCGGATTTCGTGCTTCGGGTTTTCTTCTTCCGCGATCAGTTCCCCTCCGGCTTGGGCGTCGCGGCCTGCGTCGGGCTGGCGGGGACGGCGAACGCCTCGATGGAGTCCGGGCGTGCCGGGTCGAAGGGCGCTGCGTCGTCGGCGAGGTACTTCGTCAACCCTTCGATCTTCGCCGCGCGGATCCCTTCGACGATGCAGCGGGCAAGTTCGTAGCTGCCGTAGTTGTTGTGATGGGTGTTGTCGCCGGGAGCGAAAGCTTTCTTCGAGACGTCCGGGCCCATTGCCTCGTAGAAGGCTTGGCTCATGAGGTTCAGGTCGATCAGGGGGGCCTTCTCGTCGGCCGCGACGCGGCGGACGGCCTCGGGGTAGTCGCCCAGGTTGTTCACGATCTTCCCCCCCTCGCCAAAGCTGCGGCGGCTGACGGGAGTGATGAACACCACGGTCGCCCCGCGCTGGTGCGCCGCGTCGGCAAACTGCTTCAGGGACTCGGTGTAGGTCGTAAACGCTCCGGCGCCGGGCGCTTGTCCTTCTGGTCATTGTGCCCGAACTGGATGAACAGGAAGTCGCCCGGCTTGATCGAGGCGAGGACTTTGGCCGTGCGGCCGGCCCCCTCAAAACTGCGCAGCGACTCGCCCGATTCGGCGTGATTGGCGATCGCAACGCCGGGCTTGAAGAATCGCGGGAGCATCTGCCCCCAGCTATTGTAAGGCTCGCGCGCTTGATCGGTGACGGTGGAGTCGCCGGCGACCAAAACCGTGACGGCCGCGTCGTTGCGACGGATCTCCACCGCTCCGACGCACGGCCGCGAGCCTGAGAATTCGAGCGTGAGCTTTTCGTCCCAGAGGAGGGAGTCGTTCTCGCGCAACTTAAGCTTGACCTGCGCGCCGCCCGCGATCTTCGGCGTCCGCACATTGACGGTAAAGGCGCGCTGAACGACCTGCCCCTTGGCGGTGTGGATGTTCTCCAGCATGAGCCGCCGCGACTCGGCCTTGACGGTGGTCGTCGATTCGCCGGCCGCGTCGCCCAGGGTCACCGTGACGTCGTAGTTCCCTTCCGGCACGGCCGCCGAAAAGTAGAAAGGGTGATCGGCGGTCACGAAGTCCCGCTTGGCCCCGCCGGCGGCCGCTCCGCGATCGACAGCTTCCGGCTTGAGGCCCAGGTCGAATCCGAACCCGGCCTTTGCCGAATAAGCGTCGGCCGGAGTGACTTTGACGAACCCATCGGCGGCGCCTTCGCTGACGCCGAAATCAAATTTGAGCGATTCCGGGCTGGTGGGTTCAGCGTGGGCGGCGGAACCAAGCAGGGCGGAGGCGAGCAGCGTCAGAGCGAACAAAAAGGCGATCGGGCGCCACCGAAACGACCGATTCTGGACGTTCATGGATGTTCCTCCTCCGCGACGTGTGGCGATGTCGGTCGGCGCTCAGATGATCCGGACGTCAACCGATCCGACGCGCTTCGCGCCGATGCGCTCCAGCGCGAGGTTGTGGGCCTCGTCATAGTGGCGGACGAGGTTTGACCAGTCGAACACTTCCCCCAGCCGCTCGACGCGGTTGCGCAGCTCGATCCGCTGGCGGCGGCTCATCTGCAGGAAGCTCATGAGGTAATCAACCAGGGCGTCGGTCGTCTGCTCGAAGCTGCGCTCGCGGCGGGGGAGGACGACGATCCCCTGCTCGTTGTGGTTGGGGACGTGTCGCTCGACATAAGCGCCGAAGCCGCTGAGGTCGGTCGTCACGGCCGGCAGGCCGAGCGCCACGCATTCCATCGGGGTGTAGCCCCAGGGCTCGTAGTAGCTGGGGAAGATCCCCATGTGGCAGCCGCGCACGAACTGCTCGTAATCGAGGCTGATCGTCGGGCTGGTGGAGGAGACGAAATCGGGGTGAAAAATCATCTTGACCGGATCGTCGGCCGCGTTGAACAGCGCCCGGTGGCGCAGGTGCTTGAGGATCGGGTCGTTCGCGTCGTCAATCAGGTCGTGCGTGACGATCAGCGGCTGGCGGTGGCTTCGCCACGCGTGCAATGCGCGTTTGAGGCGGACCTGCGAATCCTCGGGCAGCAACTCGTTATACGTCGGCAGGCGGCCCTGGGCGGCGCTGGTGAAGAGCCGCTGGCCCATCTGCTGCTGCAGCTCCAGGCAGGTGTTCCGCAGGTCGTCGTACATCGACTGGTTGTGCAGGACGCCTACGTTGATGTTACGCGTCTGCGCGGGTGATGATGAAACAGACGACGGTCGGCGCGCCGGGGATCCCCTTCAGCCGCCAGTTGAGCCGGTGCATCGCCTCGATGAACAGGTCCATCCCCTTGTTGCGGTACTCGTAGCGGCCGCTGGTGAAGAGATAGATCGTGTTGTCGAGGTCGAACGTGTACGTGGGGAAAAAGTGCCCCATCACGAAGGAGTGGATCCGCTCCTTAAACTTCGCGTGCAGGTGCTGGAATTCGTGCGGCGCGGCGAAGCGGTGGATGTTCAGCCCGTTCGGCAGGATGACATCGGCGGTGCGGCCCAGGAGTTTCTCCGCCTCGGCGTTGGTCACCTCGCTGACGGTTGTAAAGACCGTGCAGGAGTGGGCGGCCGCCCGCTCGATCGCGAAGCGCGGGTAGATGTTGTAGCGAGCGGCCTCGGCGTCGGCGTTGAGGAAGCCGAGGTGGTCGTAAAAGTACGGGTTGTCGCTGGCGAGATAGCGGCCGAGGAGCGTCGCGTGCGTCGTGAAGATCGTCGCCACCGGGATCCGCAGATGGGCGATCCGCGGCACGGCGACGCCGCCCATCCACTCATGGAAGTGGGCGAGTACGGCCCGGTCCTTCACCACGTTCGTGAAGTTGCGGAAGAACTCCGTCACCGCGAACCCGAACGCGACCACCTCGTTGACCTCATGGTCATCGGGCAGGGAAATGTTGTGGTCCTGCCACATGAGGTACTTGTCGGTGGCGAGGGACCCCATGCGGGCGCGGTAGTCGATCAGGATGACGCGCGGGCGGCCCTGGATCAGCCAGCGGCCGAAGTAGCACGGGATGCCCGCGTCGCGCAGCCGCTGCATCGTGTCGCGGATCGAGCCGTACGTGGGCTGCTCTTCAAACTCGACGGCGGCCGTGTTCGGGTTGTAGGGCCCGATGAGGCAGTAGCGATCGCCCCATTTCTCGAGCATGCACGCGGCCTTGGTCTTCAGCACCGTATAGATGCCGCCAAGCTGCCAGCAGACTTCCCATGCGACTTCGAAGAGCAGCGGCGGCTGCGGCACGGCCGCCGGCGCCGGCCCGCTGGCGGCCGTTGGCGTCAGGAGCTTGCCCGCTCCCGCGCCGGCCCCCGGGGCGGGCGGGCGAATCGGCGCGACCTCGGGCCGCGGGACAGGCGATCCAGCCGAAGGCGTTGGCGCCATCCGGCGCGCCGGGGCGGGCGCTGGCGCCGCCGGAGCGGGCGAATCGGCGCGGGGGGGCGGCACCAGGGCCGCAATGTTCGTCGCGGGCTGGGGCGATGGCGGGGTCGGCGGCTGGGGCGGAGGCGGCGGAGGAGCCACCTGCGCCTCGGCCCGCGCCGAAGGCGGGGGGATCGGCGGCAACGAGGCGGACCAGGTCGATGGCAGCGGCGCCGAGGGGACTGGCGGCTGCGGCGCGCTCGCAGGCGGCGGGGGCGCGGTCTGGGCGAAGCTTGACACGGGCGTGCCCGAGTACCCGGGCGAACGGTTGGGCGCGTTGCAGGGCCCGGGCGTGGAGGGCACGAACCGGGCCGGCGGCGGCATCGCGACGGGGCTCGACCCGGACCCCGGCATCCACGCCGAGCTGGTCGAGCCGCCCGGCCCCGGGGCGGGGGCCGGCGTTATCCCCGGCGCACCGCGCCCGCGCCCGATCCGGCGGCGGCGGTGAGCGGCCGCGGGGCGGCGGGGAACGCCGCATCCGCCGAACCGCGAACCGCGACCGGCGCATCCGGCGACTGATCGTGCGTGACGGGGATGGGGAGCGGCTGCGGCGCCGGCGTTGGAGCAGGCGATTGCGGCGGCAACTGCGGCGCGGAGGCCATGGCGGCCGACTCACCCTGCGCCGGGGTGGGGTCGGCGACTCCGGCTTGCGCCTCGACCAACCCGTCTGCGTCCGTCGCCTTCATGCCGCGCTTCGCCATTCGCGCATTATGGCCTCCGGACCGCCGTTATGACAACGGCGCGGCCTTCATGAAACGCGTAGGCCGCGGCCGATCCCGGCCCCGTCGCAACCAGTCGCTTCCCGGTCCGTGGTAAGGCGACGAAAGTCAGTGCGGCCCCCTTGCCGGGGGAGGCCGGGGCTATCAGAATTGCGGCATGGCCGAACAGGCACCTGGCGTGGGCGCGATCCACCCTTCGGGCGACAAGGAATGGTTCGACCTTCGTCCGGCGTTCGACCCCGCGGCACGCGTCCGACCCGCCCTCATTGCCGGCGGCGCCTGGGAGGCGCTGTTCCTCTTCCTGCTGATCTTCCAAAGGGGCGGGCATGCCTGGCGCGGCTACGTCTTCGGTGTGGGGTTGCTGGCTGGCCTGGTGCCGCTCGTCTACGCCCTTCGGCTCTTGCTTCGAGCCCGGGTCTTGAGCGACACCCACTTTACGGTGGACTGCCGGGAGTTCGTGGTCGGACAGTCGTTTCGGCTGAAGGTCCGTCAGAAAGGGCCCAACACCGGCAACATCAAAGCGTTGCGAATCGGGCTGCAATGCCTGGAGACGATCCGCGGCGCCGCCCCTCCGGGCGCGCCGAAGGAAGGCGGCCGCAACGTCGCACTGCTGGAAAAGTGGGCGAACGTCGCCCGCGCGCCCGGCACTCCAACAGCCGCTGCTGGGCGGCCCCGTTGGAATACGACCACCTTCACGTTGCCGCCAGGGCATCCGGCCAGCTCTCCTTTGAACTTTGACGGGTCCCCCCTGATCCACTGGAACATCCGAGTCGTCGCGACGCCTGAGGAGGGAAGCGCGTATGAGGCCGATTTCCCGATCCGCGTCTATCTGACACCCCAGCCGACCAGCGCGAGCGATGCGTTCATGCGATCGTCCAGCTCGCTCGATCTCGCAAAATAGCGTCTGTGCCGGATCGGCTTGCGGGCCCTGACTCGCCCGACCGCGGGGAGTTGCCCCCGGCCAAATCTGTTCTCCCACTCCTCCAATGTCCGATAACTCCGAATGCCGGCCTGGCTGCCGGACCGGCCGCCTTCGCCACGCCGTGGCGGTGGTGGGGCCCGTGCCCCGCGTTCAGGCCGCCGCGTCGTCGCGCGGGCGGCCGCCGGCTGAAGAGATGTTATGAGCCCGACAAGCCAGCTCACGCCCGCCGCCTTGCTGGATGAAATCGTCACCGCCCTCCGGCGGGGCGATGTCTCGCGGGCCGATCGCGCGCTCGCGGCCGCCGAACGCCCGCCGGCGGCCGAGGCGATGCTTCGCCTCGCGGAACTCAACATGCGACGCCGCCGCTGGAGCGACGCGGCCTGGCTCTTCGACCATGCCTCCCCCCGCGACGCCGCGGCCGACCTGCGACGCCGACTCGCCCACAACCTGGCCGCGCTCCACACCCACCTTCCAGCGGTGCATGACGCCCTGGCGAACCTGCCGGCGCAGGAGGACGTGAAGGTCACCTTCGCGACCGACGGGCGCCCGACCCTCGCCTGCCGCCGCGCCGATGGGGGGTTCATCGGGCTCTCGCCCGGCAACGACCCAACGACGGCGTCCGCGTCCATGTTGGCCCAGGTCCGAGCGTATCTCGATCGCGGCCAGGCGATCGCCCTCTGCGGCGTCGGCGACGGTTACCTGCTCGACGCGCTGCGCGCGACAAAACCGCCCTGTTCCTCGGCATGCGGCAGCCGGTCTTCGTATTCGAGCCGGACCCGCAGGTCGCCCTGCATGCGATGATGATCCACGACTATTGGGGCCCCGGCGGCCCGATCGAGCAAGGTCGCTTCCGCTGGTTCGTAGGGACGGGATGGGATCGCGACTTCGAAGCGCTCACGACGTCCGACCCGCTCCTGGGCATACCGGCGATGGCCGTGGGGCTGGGCCTCCAGAGCGGGGCGATGCAGGATTGGCTGCGGGCGCTTTCCGAAAAGGTCGTGCGGCGGGATGACGCCTATCGGGAGGAGATCGCCCGGTACTACGCCTCAATCGACCCGGCCGAGCAGAGCGCGCTCTTCGGCGACAACCCACCCCGGCGGCCGCGCGTGTTGCTGCTCACCACGCGGTTCTCCACGGTCCTTCAATACTCCACGCGCGACGCGGCCGAGGCGTTCGAACAGATCGGCTGGGACGCCCGCACCCTGATTGAGCCCACGCCGATCCACCGCCTCTATAAGACCGCGATGCGGGCGGCCTTCGCCGAGCACAAGCCCGACCTGGTCTTCCAGATCGACCACCTGCGCTACGAGCATGGCGACCTCTTCGACGCATGCGTCCCCTTCGCCTGCTGGGCGCAGGATCACCTGCCCCACCTGAAGACGACCCAGGCGGCCGCGTCGATAGGGCCGCGCGACTTCGTCCTGACCGACGCCGGACCGATGTACAGCTCGCGGCACGGCTATCCGCCGCGGCAGTTCGTCGGGCTCTCAAAGCTGACGCGCGTGCCGCCGACGCCCGACCCCGCGCCGACCCCAAGCGGCGGCGACAATGGGCCGCCGGCGGAAGACTTGGTCTACGTCTCAAACGCATCGGCCGACCCGAAGGGGATGGTCGGGCCGCTCCTCGACGGCCTAGGGGGCGGGCCGGGCCTCCGCCGCCTCGCCGAAGGGTGCGTCGATCGCCTCTTCGCGATCTATGCCGCTGGCGGAAGCGTCCCCACCTACGCCGAGCTTTGCTCGCTGGTCCGGAACTACAACGCCCAGACCGGCGCCGGTTTGAACGAAGAGCCGCTTCGGGCCCTGGCGGATCGCCTGGCGCACCCGCTCAACGATGCGCTCTATCGCCAGCAGGCGGTTCAGTGGCTAATCAACCTTGCCACAGAACGCGGTTTGTCGCTCGCCCTCTACGGGGCCGGCTGGGAGAAGCGGGAGGCGTTCGCCCCGTATGCGCGGGCAGCGTCGCCTATGGGGCGGACTTGGAAGCCCTGACGCGTCGCAGCCGAATCAACTTTCAGATCGTCCCTTTCGCCTGCACCCACCAGCGGCTGCTCGACGGGCTGGTGGCGGGAGGGTTCTTCCTTGTCCGGCACAACCCCGTAGACACCGGCCCCCAAGCGCTGCTTGACCTGTTGGAGAGCCGGTTCGGGGCCGATGTTCGCACGCTCCGCGACGCGGCCGCCATGATTGCCCGCCTGGGCAATCCGCCCGGCCTGGCATCCGAACTCGCCCGCGCCGTCGTACTCACACGGACCTACCTCTGCCCCAGCGACGCCGACGACCCGGTGGAGTGCGTCCGAACGTTCCAGGAAGCCGGGCTCATCGCGCCGTTCCGGGAGACGTTGCCCCGACTGTCCGAAGTCAGTTTCTCAAGCCCGGCCCAGCTGGCGGAGCGGGTCGATCGCTTTCTGAACGACCCCACTGCGCGGGCGGCCGTCTCGGCCGAACAGGCGGCGTCGGTCAGGAGCCGTCTCAGCTACACGGCGGGGATGCGGCGGGTCATAGCGGGCATCCACCAGCGACTGACGGAATCGGCCGCGACGCGACCGGCCGCCCAAGCGCCGGCAGCCGCCGCGACGTCGATCGCCCGAGAGTTGGACCCAGGCTCGGATGACGACTGCATCCCAGTGACGATTCACGAATGGCATCCTGTGCGCGAGCCGGGCAATCCCGTGCGAGCGCCGGGAGGAATGGCGGCATGAAGTTGTCTTATGTGTTGATCACGCGTAACCGCCGCGACCGGCTCCTTGCCACGCTGCAGTACCTGGCCCGCCATACGCCCATGCCCGAAGGGACGTGGGAGGCGGTCGTCGTTGACAACGGGTCGGACGACGACACCGCCACGGCCGTTCGCCGGGAGGCGCCGTGGGCGGCGCTCGTCCACCTGCCGGAGAATGAGGGGATGCCGGCGCGAAACCACGGCGTCGCCATCGCCGCCGGCCGCTACATCGCCTTCCTCGACGACGACAGCTACCCCGTCGGCGACACGATCCCGCTGGCGCTGAGCTACCTTTCTCACCACCCGCGGACGGCGGCGCTGGTGGGCCGGGTGGTGCTCCCGTCGGGCGGGCTGGAAGGGCCGGCTTTCCCGGCCGTGACGCTGGGCGGTGCCAGCATCGTTCGCAAGGCCGTCCTTGACGCGGTCGGCGGGTTCGCGCCGGAGTTCTTCCGGCAGGCGGAGGAATATGACCTGAGCTTCCGGATCTGGCAGGCGGGGCATCGGATCGAGCGATTCGAGGACCTGACTTTTCGGCATGACAAGCAATCCACCGGCCGCAGCAGCGCGATGACGCACAAGATGGACGTGCGGAACAACCTGATCCTGGTGGAGCGCTACCTCCCGCGCGAGATGCGGGCCGTCTACCGGGCCGACTGGCTCCGGCGGTACGGGTCGATCGCGCTGCACGAGGGGCACGCGGACGCGCTGAACGCCGCGCTGCGCGAGGCGCGGGTCTGGGCGCGGCGGGAAGCCGCGGTCGGCCGCCGGACGCTGGGCCCGAATGCCCTGGAGCGACTGTTCGAGTACGACCGCCAGGCCGCCGCCGTCGCCGCCTGGGCCGAGCACCACGCAATTCGACGCGTGATCATTGCCGACTACAGCAAGAACGTCTTCGCGACGTATCGGGCGTGCCGTCACGCGGGCCTGAACGTGGTCGCCATGGCCGACAACCGCGCCGCCCTGGAAGACCGGGCCTACCGGCGAGCGCCCATCCTCCCGGACAACGCGGCCGCCACCGTGGCCGCCGACGGCGTGGTGCTATCGACGATCAACCCCGCCCAGGTCGAGTCGCGGCTGTCGCAGCTTCGGGCGGTGTTCAAAGTGCCGGTGCTTCGCCTCTGGCAGCCTCGATACCTGACAGAGGCCCCGGCCGCCGCCGCTTAACGCCAGGGACGCCATGCGTGTCGCATGGGGACGGACCGTCGCCTTCGCAGGGCACGCATTGCGTGCCGCGGGCCCTGCGCGGCGTTCGAGCGCGGACCAATCCGGAACGCCCCCTGACGCCACGCGATGCGTGCCCGACGAAGGGACCGAATGAAGCAAACAACACCGCTCACGCGCTGGCAACTGCTGCGTCGCCGGGTGCGCAACCTGTTTCGCCGCCGCGTCCAGGTGGACCGGACGGCCCGATTGTCGCCGCGGCGGCAGATCCGGCTCGGGAAGCGCGTCGCGATCCAGGAATACGTCATCATCCGCGCCGGCGACAACGCGGTGGAGATCGGGCCGTTCAGCCAGGTTGGGCCGTTCACGGTAATCCTCTCCGGCTCGGGCGTGTCGATCGGCGCGAACGTGATGATCGGGCCACACTGTGTTCTGGCGGCCGGCAACCACGACTATCGCCAGCTTGCACGCCCCATGCGCTTCGCCGGCGACCTGTCCAGGGGCCCGATCGTGATCGAGGACAACGTCTGGGTCGGAGCGAACGTGACCATCACCGACGGCGTCCGCATCGGCCGCGACGCGGTGGTGGGGGCCAACAGCGTCGTGACGAAAGACGTCGCGCCGTTTGACATCGTCTGCGGCGCCCGCCCGCAAGATCGCCAACCGCCGCGAACTGCCTCCGCCCGGCGCGACGGGGTTGGCGGCCTGACACCACAGCGCTATTGGGTCAATGGAACATAAGAAGAGCGTCGAAATCCGAAGCACGAAATCCGAAGGAATGAGAGATCGGGAGAAGAAACCGGATTCAAGCGAGAAGTACTGATTTCCGCTTTGCCTTTGTTTGAAGTTGCTTCCGATTCGTGCTTCGGATTTTCTGATTCGGGAATGCTTGATCGCCGAATCAGCGCTGTAGTGCTAAGCGAATCTTATTCTGGTGCTACCTATGCCACCGACGACAACCCGCCTGCCCAAGCCGCCAAAGGCCGCCACCGCGGCCCCCGCCGCCACCGCGGCGAAAGCTCCGCCCGCCGTCGGTCGCCGCAACGAGTTTAATCGCGTGGCGTGGCTCGAGCAGGCGCTGGCGGCGCTCCCGGCCGGCTGGAAAATCCTCGACGCCGGCGCGGGCGAGCGGCAGTTCAAAAAGTTCTGCCCGCATCTCCAGTACGTATCCCAGGACCTCGCCCGGTATGACGGTCAGGGGGACGGCGCGGGCCTTCAGACCGGCGCGTGGGACGTCGGCGGCCTGGATATCGTGTGCGACATCACCTCGATCCCCCGCCCCGACGCCTCGTTCGACGCCGTCCTCTGCACCGAAGTGCTCGAGCACATCCCCGACCCGCTCGCCGCCCTGCGCGAACTCTCCCGCCTGCTGCGGCCGGGGGGAGAGCTGATCCTCACCGCGCCATTCTGCAGCATCACCCACTTCGCGCCGGACCATCATTGCACCGGGTTCAGCCGCTACTTCTATCGCCACCATCTCCCACGGCTGGGGCTGGAGGTGCTGGAGGTGGGCGAGAACGGGAACTTCTTCGAATACCTCGCCCAGGAGACGCGCCGCCTCGCCGGAATCGCTCGGCTGCACGCGAACGGCGTCCTGACCGAAGAAGAACAGGCGGCCGTCGGGACGGTGCTGGGGGCGCTGGCGCGTTTCTCGGCATCCGATACCGGATCGGCCGACCTGCTGCACTTCGGCTGCCACGTCCGCGCTCGAAAGCGGCCGCCCCCAGCCGATCGGGAGGCCGCGGCGTGAAGATCCTCAGCGTCGTCTGCAAGGCCTACTACGGCCACCCCGAAGCCGTCGAGCCGATGTACCTCGCGTTCACCGAGCCGCTGGTGCGCCTCGGGCACGAAGTCGAGCATTTCGATCACGTGGCGACGCGCGCCGAACTGGGCGACGCCGGCTGCGGCGCCCGCTTCGTGGCCGCCGTTCGGCGCGGCGGGTACGACGCCGTGCTCTATCAAACGGGCGGCCAGGACTGGATGGAGCGCTCCGCCATCGCGGACGCGGCCCGGCTCTCACCGATCCTCGCCTGGAACAGCGACGACGACTGGCAGTGGGAGAGCTACACCCGCCATGTCGCGTCGCGCTTCACCTTCATGGCGACGACCTACCCACACATTTATGACGCCAACCGCGCCGAGCACCCAAACCTGCTCCTGAGCCAATGGGGCTGCCTGAGCCGCTTCGGCGACTCAGCTTGCCCGAAGGACCTGGGGTTCAGCTTCGCCGGACAGGTTTACCGGGCCCGTGTGCCCGAGCTTCGATCGCTCCGCGAACGCGCTGGGCTGCGGGTCTTCGGCCTGGGTGCGATGCGGGTAAACGATACGTCAATCGACTTTGAATCCCTCGACACCGCCGAGCGGGCGCGGCGGCTGCAAGCCGAGCGGGCGCTGAGCTTCGAGGAGATCAACGGCGTCTGGAACCGGACAAAGGTGAGCTATACGCCGATGGGCGCCAGCCGCGACCCGACGCTGCTTCAGATCAAGAGCCGCACCTTTGAGATGGGCCTCTCTGGCACGCTGATGCTCTGCCAGCAGAGCCCGAACCTGGAGCGCTACTACACCCCCGGCGTCGAGTGCGTGACGTTCGATGGGATCGAGGATTGCGTGGAGCGGGCGCGCTTCTACCTGCGGAATGAAGCCGCCCGGCAGAAGATCGCGGCCGCCTATGTCAGAAGAACCCGCGCCGAGCATCTGTGGGAGCATCGATTCGCGACGCTCTTCCGCGATGCCGGGCTGCACGGAGTGAAGTAGCAGGCACACTCCGTGTGCCGTCCGCCGGCTCATCGCGCGCCTTCGAAGACGGGCTACGGCACAGGAGTGTGCCTGCTACACGAGTTCCGAACTGGGGCTACGGCACGCCGTGCGTGCTCTACGAATATGTGTGGGATCGCAGTCATTCTCGGGGAGGCATGCGGCCATTCGGGGCCGGGCGTGGAAGTTGCGCGGATGGTCGAGGCGCTGCGGCACCGGGGGCCGGATGCCCAGTGCCGCGTCGGGCTCCGCGGCTGCGAGCTAGGGCATGCCCGGCTCAGCGTGATCGATGCGGCCGGAGGGGCGCAGCCGATGACCGACCCGACCGGCCGCTACACGCTGGTCTTCAACGGCGAGATCTTCAATTTCAGCGCGCTGCGCCCGGAGCTCGAAGCGCTCGGCCATCGCTTCCGAACCCGCGGTGATACGGAGGTGCTTCTTGCCGCCTGCATCGAATGGGGTGAGGCGGCCGCGCGGCGCCTCAACGGCCAATTCGCCTTTGCCCTCTGGGATGCCCGCCAGCGCACGCTTTTCGCCGCCCGCGACCGCTTCGGCGAAAAGCCGTTCTATTGGGCGCGGGCCGACGACGGGCGAACGGTCATCGCCTCGGAGATCGGCGCGATCCTGGCCAGCGGGCTGATCGCGCCGAAATTGAGTCGCGAAGCGGTGGACGCCTACCTGGGCCTCTTCTACGTCCCGCCCGACCGATCGATCTACCAGAACGTCCACCCGCTGCCGCCTGCGCACGCCGCCGTCTGGCGCGTGGGCGACGACGGCCTGCCCGCCGATCCGCGCTTCTTCCGCTATTGGTCGCCGTCCTTCGGAGCGGCCGACGCCGGCCCGGAGGAGGCCGCACGGCACGTGCTGACGCTGCTCGGCCGCGCGGTCGAGCGGCAGTGCGTGGCGGACGTGCCGCTGGGGGCGTTCCTGAGCGGGGGGCTCGATTCGAGCACGATTGTCGCGCTGATGAGCCGCCGATCCTCGCAGGCGGTGAAGACGTTCGCTGTCGGCTTCGGCGGATTGGTCGATGAGCTGCCGTTCGCCGCTGACGTGGCGGCCGCCTGCGGGGCCGATCATCTCGCCCTCCAAGCCGACCTCGACGTGGCGGCATCCCTGGACCGAATGAGCGTGGTGTACGATGAGCCGTTCGGCGATTCCTCAAACATCCCGACCTACTTCGTCGCCGAGCACGCCCGCCGCCATGTAACCGTCGCCCTGTCCGGCGACGGCGGGGATGAGCTGTTCGGCGGGTACGAGTGGTATCGCCCGCTCCTCGATCCGGGGAACCCGGCGGGTGCAGGCCCTGGGCCGTGCGCCGGGGACCGTCACCTTCGCACGGCAACCGCCGCGCTGGAGGACCGCTCGGCCCTCTGGGGAGGCAACGCGCCCGGCGCCGTTGGCGAATCCCTGCGTCGCGCGTTCGCTCCCGAGGCGGGAGTTGACGGACTCGACGCGGCCGCCCACTTCGACACATGCTGCTACCTGCCGGGCGATATCCTGACCAAGGTTGACCGTGCCTCCATGGCCCACGGGCTCGAAGTGCGCGCGCCTTTTCTGGATGCCGACCTCGCCGACTTTGTCTTCAGTCTGCCGGCATCCATCCGCTTCACCGGCGGCTCGCTCAAACCGCTGCTGAGGAACGCCTGCCAGCACCTCTGGCCGGAATCGATCCGCGGGCGAAAGAAGCAGGGTTTCGGAGCGCCGGTCGGCGATTGGCTGAAGCAGCCCGCGGTCGCACGAATGTGGGAGCGTGTCTCGGCGGCTGACGGGGCGCTCGGGGCGCTGCTGCCGGGGGTTCACCAGGGCCAGCCCACGCGGCCGCAGCGCAGATGGGTGTTGCTCTGCCTGGGCCTGTGGCTGGAACGTCGTCCTGAATGCCTGAAGGGGGTCGTATGAGCGAAGCGCTTGAGAGTCGTTCGGATCGGGAACCGCTTGTCTCGGTCGTCATGGCGACGCACGACGAACTCGCCTTCCTGCCGCAGGCGGTTGAGAGCGTGCTCGAACAGACACTCGGCGATTTCGAGTTCATCATTATTGACGACGGCTCGATCGACGGGTCGGCGGCATACCTTCGAACCCTAGGCGACGCCCGGGTGAAGCTGCTGCGGAACCCGGACAACTGGGGCCTGACACGATCGCTGAACATCGGGTTGAGCCACGCCCGCGGGCAGTTCATCGCGCGGATGGACGCCGACGACGTCTGCGACCCGCGCCGTCTCGCCGCACAGGTGGGGTTTCTGTCGGAGAACCCCTCGATCGGCGTGGTCGGGTCCTCGCGGCTGATCATCGGGCCCACCGGCGATGTCCAACGTCTCGCCCAGGCGGCGCCGACGGACCTCCAAATCCGGTGGAAGTGCCTGCTCGGCAACCCCTTCGCGCACCCGTCGGTGATGATCCGCCGCAGCGCGGTCCTGAACAGCCAACTCCGTTACGACGAGTCTTTCCGGACCGCCCAGGATTACGAGCTTTGGACCCGGCTTTTACCGCTTACCCGCGCCGCGAACCTAATTGAGCCGCTTATCCGCTATCGCACCCACGGCCGCAGCGTCAGCCACGCCCGCCGCGGCGAACAACTCGCGAGCCACGACCGGATCGCCCAGTTGGCGATCCGGCGTCTGCTCCCGGGGTTTGACCTATGGCCACAAGACGTGCGTGAACTTCGCGGCCGCTACGGAGGGCACAGCGTCCGCGAGCCAGGAATGGACCCCCGCGACCCGGTCTGGCTCGCAACCTACCTGCAACTCCTGCAAGCGTTCGCCGCTGAACACGCGGCCGCGCCCGGGATCGAGCGGTTCCACCATGAGCAATCGGTGGTCATCCGCCGCCTGGCAGCCTGACGCTCGCGGCGAGACTATTCTTGCGCAAGCCCTTCCGTCCGAGGGTGCCGCTTCATCGCGGGGTCATCAATGTCGGTCGGCGCCTGGTCCCACCCGAGCGGCTCTTCATCCTTCATCGAATGATCCGGCTGCTGCGGCTGTGGCTCGCGGCCGTTTCGCTGATCCACGACGTTCTCTGCATTGATCTGGCGTTCCGGGTCCTGCTTGTTCGTCACCGACGTCGCGATGTGATCCGGCTGCTCAGAGATAACCGGCCTGTCACTGTCGAGCCGCCCCATGCCCGGTTCACGGTCGGGATGAGCGCGCTCATAGTTGTGAGCGGGGTCGGGGGCCACTTCGTTCGACGCGGGTCGCATCTGTTCCGCCATAAAGCACTTCCTTCTGGTTTGCTAGCGTTTCGCAGCCAGAATGGTGCAAACGGCGGGCCGTACTCGGCCTTACGAGCCCGTGTCCATCTTGACCACGCCCGATTGCCGTTTGACCGCGATCACGCGCTGTTTGAGCGTTTCAAACAGCGGGCGAGGGTTCGGCAGGCCGTGCAGCACCAGCAGCGGCATCGTTTCATCATGCGACTTGATCTCAATATTCCCCACCCCGAGAACGCGGTCGCCGAACGACTGGTGGAAGTGCAGGTCGGCAATATGCCATAGCTCGATGGTGTCGATGTCCTTGCTGAACCAGCCGCGCTCGAAATCGACCCGGTAGTTGCTGATCCGATACCGAATCGTCTTGACCTGCATGAAGGGGACGACGAAGCAGATCAGCCCAAGCACGATTCCCGCCAGCGTGAAGTAGACCGGGATGTGCCGGTTGGCGATGAACTGCGGAGCGATGCCGGCGGCCATCAGCAGTAACCCGCCGAGGAACCAGAGAATCCCCTTGCCGAGCACCGCTCGCATCATCGGGGAGCCTTCGTAATAGACCTGCTCGGTGTCGTCGGCCGGCTTGTGCGGAAGGTGCGCGTCACCCACGGGTTGGCCGGTGAGCGGGTCCACGGCCGCGACACGGGTCGGCTGAAGTCGAGTCGGTCATTGCGGTTCCTCCGGATATTCTTCTTCAAGCGGATTGCGGCCGAGCGCCGCCAGCGTACCGACCAAGCTGAAAACGGATGGTCGATCGCCGTTGTCACTGCTTCCGCGGCTTCGCCTTCTTCGCCCCGCCTTTAGCCGCCAACACCTTCGTCCCCTTTGCTTTTACCGTTGGCCCATTTGCCGCCGATATTCCCGAACGCTCCATCAGGCGGCCCCACATCGGCTCCGGGACGGGGACCACGCTCAGGCGGGAGATCCGCAGCAAATCCCACCCGGTAAAAGCCGGGTCGGCCTTGATGTCCGACAACGTCACCGGCATGGGGAGCTTCTTGCCGACCTTGAGATCGACGACCACGACGCGGTCATCGTCGGCCGCGGGGTCGGGGTAGGGCGCGCTGGCGACTTCCGCCAGGCCCACGGCCGCTCGCTCGGCGCCGGTGTGATAGACGATCGCCTGATCCCCCTTCTTCATGGACCGGATATGCTTGAGCGCCAGCGCATTGGTCACGCCGTCCCAGACGGTCTTCTTGTCCCGCTCCAGGTCGGGCCAGGAGTAGGAATCGGGCTCGGTCTTGAGGAGCCAATAAGCCACGGCGGTGCTCTCCCTGAGGGGTCAGACGCTCGACAGGCCAGTGATCCGCGGCCCGCCCGCGCTGCTCGAGCGGGCGGCGGCCTCCGGCGCGTCGTTCAGCGGGCGCTGGATCGTCTGGGTGATCTTGCGGAGCAGGTCCACGAACTCCACCTGCGCCAGGTTCAGGTTCTTGATCTTGATGTGCGACACGATGCGGTTCTGAAGCGTCTCAAGCTGCATCCGCTGGGCATCGGAAACCGGCATGCCCGATTGTTCCTGGCGGCCGAGGTTCTCCAGCGCGCGATCAAATTCGCCGAGCATTCGGTTCGCGTCGCTGTCTTCAGCGACGGACTTCTGCGCCTGCTTGTACCGTTCGACGGCCGGGTGCTGGGCGACGAGCCGACCGAGTTTCTCGGCCTCATCCATGATCTGCTGCGTGTCGATGGGCATGTCGTTCCTCTGTAAAACCGTTACGATGCGAACACTATAGCTTGACGGGCCCGGCGGCAAGCGGCCGAAAATCCACCCCGCCCAAATCGGCCCCGGTGGCGGCGCGGGCCCGGCACCAACCTTTTGTCTTCATGAGCTCTGACCAACGCTACCACCGTCAAATGCTCCTGCCGGAGGTCGGCGCCGCCGGCCAGGAACGTCTGGCGGCCGCCCGCGTGCTGATTATCGGGTGCGGGGCGCTCGGGGCGAGCAGCGCCGATCAGCTCGCCCGTGCCGGCGTCGGCTGGCTCCGGATCGTTGACCGCGACCTGGTCGAAGAGACCAACCTCCAGCGGCAAGTTCTGTTCGATGAAGCCGATGCCCGCAACGGCGCCCCCAAGGCCGTCGCCGCGGCCGAGCGGCTCGGCCACGTCAACAGCTCGATCCGGATCGAGCCCGTCGTCGCCGATGTACACGCCGGCAATATCGAATCGCTCGCCGGCGTCGAGCTCGCTGACGTCGGCCCCGACAGCGACGGTCAACGCGTCGATCTGATTCTCGACGGGACCGACAACGTCGAAACCCGCTACCTGATCAACGATGTCGCTGTGAAGCATGGCATCCCGTGGGTCTATGGGGCCTGCGTCGGTGTCGAGGGCCGCGTCATGGTGGTGAAGCCGGGGGAGTCGCCGTGCCTGCGGTGTATCTTCCCCGACCCGCCGTTGCCCGGTGAACTGGTCACTTGCGATACCGCCGGCGTCCTGGCGGCCGCCGCGATGGTTGTCGCGTCGCTCCAGGTGACGGAGGCAATCCGACTGCTGGTCTGGGGCGCCGGGTCGGGCGCGTCCGCCGGGGACATGCGGGGGGACGAGCGGCTGATTTCTGTCAATCTATGGAAAGGGCGGTTCCACTCGAGCCCGCTCGCCGGTATGAAGCGGGAGATGTGCCCGACGTGCGGCGTCAGGGCGTTTGAGTTTCTGGATCGCCCGATCGACGGCCGATCGATTAGCCTGTGCGGCCGCGATGCGGTGCAGGTCCGGCCGCCGGGCCCGGCGGTGCGGCTCGACATGGCCGCGCTCGCCAGGCGGCTCGCCGGGCGCGGGCCGGTGGAATCGACGCCGTTCCTCCTCCGGTGTACGGTCGAGGGAGCGGCCGGCCAAGGGCCATGCCGGCTGACGGTCTTCGCCGACGGACGGGCGATCATCCAAGGGACGCGCGACCCGGATCGGGCGCGATCGATCTACAGCCGCCTCGTTGGGTCGTAGGCCGATCGCTCCTGATCAACCGAAGAAACGCGGTCGCGGTTGATGAATCGCCTACTTATCGCTAGGATTAATCGGAATTAAAGTGAACGAGCGCGTGTCGTCCCATTTGTCCGGCCTACAGTCGGTGTTGCAGCTCATCGGTAATACGCCGCTTCTCGCATTCAGACGGGTGGCGGCGCCGGTTGCGCCGGTCGAGGTCTACGCGAAGGCCGAGTGGTACAACCCTGGCGGGAGCGTGAAAGATCGGGCGGCGCTCTCGATGGTGCTGGACGGGGAGCGGCGGGGCCTGCTGAAGAAGGACAAGACGCTGATCGACGCGACCAGCGGGAACACCGGTATCGCTTACGCGATGATCTGTGCCGAACGCGGGTATCGCGTGAAGCTGGCGCTGCCCAAGAACGCAAGCCCGGAGCGAAAGCACAGCCTCCTCGCGTACGGCGCGGAGTTGATCCTGACCGACCCGACCGAAGGGACGGACGGCGCCCAGCGCTACGTGAAGAAGCTCGTGGACAAGAACCCCGGCCAGTACTTTTATCCCGACCAGTACAACAATGACGCGAACTGGCGGGCCCACTACGAGACGACGGCCGCCGAAATCTGGCGACAGACCGGGGGGCGGGTCACGCATTTTGTCACCGGTCTGGGGACCAGTGGCACGTTCATGGGCGTCACGCGGCGCCTCAAAGAACTTAACCCCGCGATCAAGTGCCTCAGCATCCAGCCTGACGGCCCGCTCCATGGGCTTGAAGGGATGAAGCACATGGCGACGAACATCGTCCCGGGGATCTACGACCCGGCCGTCGGCGATGGCAACCTGGAAGTCGCGACCGAAGACGCCCACGCCATGGTGCTGCGGCTGGCGCGGGAAGAGGGGCTGCTGGTCGGCGTCTCCGCCGGCGCGAACCTGCAGCGGCGCGATGCGGATCGCGTCGGAGCTGAAAGAAGGCGTTGTGGTCACGATCTTCTGTGACTCGGCCGCCAAATACCTTTCTGAGAATTTCTGGCGCGAGACGATCCCCGGCGCCAACGAGGCGGACAACTGGCCGTGAATACCCAAGCGATGGCGAACCTGATCCTCTCTCCCGAGCTTCGGCTCCAGATCCAGAAGGAAGGGGAGGCGAGCTACCCGAACGAATGCTGCGGGATCCTCATCGGCCGCGATCACACCGCGCCCGGGCCTGACGGCCAAGCGACGCCGCGGCGCGTGGTCGATCGGCTTGAGGCCGGCCGCAATACCGTTGAATCGAACGAGCAGTATCATCGGTTTTCCATCGACCCGCTTCAGCAGCTCAAGGCCGAGCGGGCCGCGGAAGCGGAGGGGAAGGCCATCCTCGGCTATTATCACAGCCATCCGGATCACCCGGCGCGGCCGAGCGAATACGATCGCGCGCACGCGTGGCCGTTTTACAGTTACGTGATCGTGTCGATCGCCAAGGGCAAGGCGGACGCCATGACGAGCTGGGTGCTGGACGATCAGTCGCAGCAGTTTCAAGAGCAGTCGATCGCAACCGAATAACGCCCGCGGCCGCCGCCCTCTCCAGGCGGCCCTTTGACGAAGGTGAGCAGCCCTATGCCACTCAAACCCCACGGCCGAATCTTCAACGACATCACCGAGACGATCGGCGGCACGCCGCTGGTCCGGATTAACCGCCTCATCCCGCCCGGCGGGGCGACGGTCCTCGCCAAGTGCGAATTCTTCAACCCCCTGGCCAGCGTGAAGGACCGCATCGGCCTGGCGATGATCGAGGCCGCCGAGCGGGAGGGGAAGATCGACCACGAGACGATGATCGTCGAGCCGACCAGCGGCAACACCGGGATCGCGCTCGCGTTCGTGTGCGCCGCCAAGGGGTACAAGCTGATGCTCACCATGCCGGAGAGCATGAGCATCGAGCGACGAAGGCTGCTCAAGGCGCTGGGCGCGCAGGTGGTTCTTACGCCCGCCGCCGATGGCATGCGGGGGGCCATCAACAAGGCGCAGGAGCTGCTGAAGGAACACAAGAAAAGCTTTATGCCGCAGCAGTTCGAGAACCCCGCCAACCCCGAGATCCACCGCCAGACGACCGCCGAGGAGATCTGGCAGGACACCGACGGCAAGGTCGATATCCTGGTCGCCGGCGTCGGGACCGGCGGCTCCATCACCGGCGTGTCGGAAGTCATCAAGGCCCGTAAGCCGGAGTTCAAGGCGATCGCGGTGGAGCCGGTCGCTTCGCCGGTCATCAGCCAGACGCTCGCCCACGAGCCCGTGAAGCCGGGCAAGCACAAGATTCAGGGGATCGGCGCCGGGTTCGTCCCCGGGAACCTCCACACGAACATCATTGATGAAGTGATCAAGGTGACCGACGAGGAAGCGTTCGAGTGGGCGCGGCGGCTGGCGAAGGAAGAAGGGATCTTCGGCGGCATCAGCTCCGGCGGGAACATCGCGGCCGCCGCGAAGGTCGCCGCTCGACCGGAGAACAAAGGCAAACTGATCGTCACGATCATGTGCAGCTTCGGCGAGCGGTATCTGAGCACGCCGCTGTTCGAGGAAGAATGACCGGCGACGGGTCTCCTATGCGGCCGGTGAAAGCGCCCGCGGCGTCTTCAGCCATCGGCCGCCGAGTTTTCTGAGCATGGGCGAAGCTTCCTTAAACATCACCTGGCATAGCGGCACAGTCACGCGGTCGGATCGCGAGCGGCTGCTTGGGCAGCGGGGGGCGACGGTCTGGTTCACCGGGTTATCCGCGTCGGGCAAGTCCACGATTGCCTGCCATGTCGAGCAGAAGCTGCTGGATATGGGCCGCCACACGTACCGGCTTGACGGCGACAACATTCGCCACGGGCTCAATCGCAACCTGGGGTTCAGCCCTGAGGACCGGGCGGAGAACATCCGCCGCATCGGCGAGGTCGCCCGGCTCTTCACCGACGCCGGCACGATCGTCCTCGCCAGCTTCATCAGCCCCTATTGCCGCGATCGTGACGCCGTGCGGGCGCTGCTCGGCCCGGGCGAGTTCATCGAGGTGTACGTGAAGGTAAGCGTCGCGGCCGCCGAACAGCGCGACCCCAAAGGCTTGTACAAGAAAGCCCGTGCCGGAGAGATCAAGGGCTTCACCGGGATCGACGACCCCTACGAGGCGCCACCGCAGCCCGAGATCCTGCTCGATACCGAAGCGCTAGCCCCCGGGGCGGCCGCCGAGCGCGTGGTGTCGTACCTCGCCTCCGGCGGCTATCTCTCGACGTGATTGGAACGCCCGTCAATTCGCCTCCCGCGGACTCGACTCCATGACACCATTCGTTGACCTGCATTGCCATTCCACCGCCTCTGACGGCACCTACGCGCCGGCGGAGGTCGCGCGGCTGGCGAGCCACCGCGAGATCTCCGGCCTTTCCCTCACCGACCACGACACCGTCGCCGGCGTCGCCGAAGCCGCGGCCGAGGCGCGGCGGCTCGGGATGACCTTCCTCCCCGGGATCGAAATCTCCGCCGAGTTCCCCCATCCCGGCACCCTGCACATCCTCGGCTATGGGATCGACCCCCAGAGCGCGTCGCTGCGGGACCTCACCCGCCAGCTCATCGAAGGGCGCGACAACCGAAACCCGCGAATCATCGATCGGCTGAATGCGTTGAACATCCCAATCTCGATGGCTGAGGTGGAAGCTGAAGCCGGCGGCAAGGTCATCGGCCGCCCGCACATCGCGGCTGTGCTGGTCCGCAGGGGCGTTGTCGGCTCGATCAAAGAAGCGTTCAATGCCTACCTCGCGCCGGGAGGCCTTGCCTATTTTGACAAAGAGCGGCTTTCACCACGCCGCGCGCTGGAGATGATCCGAGAGTCGGGGGGCCTTCCGGTCCTGGCGCACCCAGTTCAACTGCGCACCGAGAACGACGCGCAGCTCGAGCGCGTCCTCAAAGACCTCCTGGACCTGGGGCTGGCCGGCCTGGAAGTGATCCATAGTGATCACGACGCGGCGCTCGTCGAAAAGTACGGCCGCCTCGCGGACCGATACGGGCTGCTGAAGACGGGCGGGAGCGATTTCCACGGGCAAAACAAGCTCAATATCGACCTTGGCAAAGCGAACGGGCGGCGCGTCCCGCGGGCGTGGATGGAGGCGCTGATCGATCGATGCAGCGCCTCGAGCCCATCGCCGCGACATTGATCCGCGGTGGCTTGGCGCGTCGGCGGGCAGGGCTTCGCGGCCAGATCGGCGAGCTCGTGCGTGCAAGATATGTCTCGATGACGCTTTCGTTGATTTCACGTCGGTTGATGCGCTATGGTGAGTGATATGACTTCGATCCTCCCAGCTGCGCCCGTGGCAGACCTTGAGCGGCCGCCCGAGCCGGCGCTCGAGTTGGACGCCCTGAATGAGTTGATGGAAAAGCAGGGGCCGGCGCAGGTCGTGGAGTGGGCGGCGTCGCAGTTCCCCGAGCCCGACGACCTGGTGATGAGCTCCTCATTCGGGGCCGAGTCGGCGCTGCTGCTTCATATGGTCACCCGCGTGCGTCCGAACATCCGGGTCATTTTTGTGGATACCGGCTACCTGTTCGCCGAGACGCATCTGTTCATGGAACAGCTCCGCGCGCGGCTCAATCTCAACATCTGGTCATACCGGACGCGCAATGATCCGATTGACTACCTCCGCGTCCAGGGTGAGCTCGATCCCGCCTACCGCCTCAACCCCGATGCCTGCTGCGCCGCGAATAAGAACGAGCCGATGAACCGCGCCATGAAGGAACTGACCCCGCGTGGCTGGCTGCGGGGGATTCGCCGCAATCAGTCCGCGGCGAGGAAAGGCCGCCAATTTTTGGAGTGGTCGCCGCGGTACGAATGCTATGCCATCTCCCCGCTGCTCAACTGGACCAGCCGCGAGATCCACGGCTATATGAAGAAGCACGACCTGCCTTACCACCCGCTCTATGAGAAAGGGTACCCCTCGATCGGCTGCAACCCGCTCAGTTGCACGCAGCCCATCCAGGCCGGCGACGACCCGCGGTCAGGCCGATGGGCCCATTCGGGCAAAGTCGAATGCGGGATCAACCTGAACGACTCGCTCGATTCGGCCGGGCTGTAGTGAAGGCCTTCCCGCCCCGGACGCCCCCTGGCCTTCTGCGCCTGCCCCGTCTGCCTCCCTCTCCCGGCGTTCCGGGGCAGGGTTCGGGAGGGAGGGCCGCTGCACGCGGCACGCGTGGATTCCTCGCAACCCGCCCCCCGTCGCGAAGATCCCCACCAGTCCCGCGATCCTCCGCCACGCCGCCATCGCCACATCGCCACATCTCCAAAACCTAAGACCGCGCTAATTCTGCGCCAAGTTTCCTCTTGTAAGGCCTGTGCTTGTGGGATGTTAAGCTTCCTCATAATGCCTTGCGTTCATCCCCGCCATCGATTTAAAGTCAAACAAGGAGAATGGTCGCCGGACGATTCAGCGGGCCGTCCCACGTTCGCCGGTGAAGCCGATTCACGGTCCTGTCCCGGTCACGATCTGGCTGCCTGTCAGCCGCGGAGTCGTGCGACACCTTCGATCGGTATGCGGCTTCGGATTTGGCAAACAGGCATAGACGCGGCCGTTTTAGATCGGGACAATGACGCGGGTCGGCCCGACAGGGCCGCCACCGTGTCACGGCGGGGCACCGGGCACGGATCGGCCGGGCTGACACGCCTGCCGCGAGTCGCCCCGGCCCTTTGCACCGTCTGAGAAACGAATACCTTCATGGAACGCACGCTCATCATTCTTAAGCCCGACGCGGTTCAGCGCGGGCTCGTCGGCGAGATCATCTCCCGTTTCGAAAGAAAGGGCCTTCAGATTGTCGGCGCCAAGTTCTCGCGGATCGCGTTGAAAACCGCCGAGACGCACTACGAAGCCCACAAGTCCAAGCCCTTTTATGCGGGCCTGGTCAGCTTTATGACCAGTTCGCCCGTCGTCATTCTGGCCCTGGCGGGCAAGGATGCGATCGCCATCAGCCGCAAGATGATGGGAGCGACGTTCGGCTCCAAGGCCGAGCCCGGCACCATTCGCGGCGACTACGGAGTGAGCAGCGCCTTCAACCTGATCCATGGCTCCGATTCGCCCGAAGCGGCGACTCGTGAATTGGGCCTGTTCTTCGCGGCCGGCGAGCTGGTGGACTGGGCGCCGGCGAATCAACCGTGGGTCTACGATATGTCCAAGGGGCAGCCCGAATAGCCCCGATGCCGCGAGGCCTTTCCCGCCGGCGGCGCAGCGCCGCTGACGGCCGCGTCATCGACTGATTACGGCTGCAAGGCGCCCTTTCGGGGGGCCAGTGATCGGGAATTCTGATGAGCGAGCCGTCACCTGGAATGCCGGACGAGACCAGCGCCGAGCCGCCCAAGCTGGGGCCGGACGGCACGCCATCGTCAGGCGAACAGCGCCCGTCGCGAGCCGGGTTGCGCCCCAGGCCGCCCGGCGGCGCCGCCTCTCGGCCGCCTCGCGCCAATCGCCCGCAACCCGGCGCCGAACGCTCGGGTCGGCCCGCGCCGGTTTCCAAGCCCATCGACGCCGATGCCGGCCTGCTCGCCTTCGACACCGGCGACGACGGCACCATCTATTACCGCCGCCCCGACACTGAACCGTCCATCGAGGCTGAGGAAGACGCCCCGGAGGACGCTGCGGCCGCCACGATCTCGGACGTCGATCTCTCCTCCCTGATGCGCTCCGGCGCGGGCCCTCCGCGGCGGCCGAAGCGGCCATCGCCGCCTCGGCCGAGGTCGCCGCCGCGCCACCCGGCGAGTCCGAAGCCGACCTCTCGGCCCGGCTCGCCCGCGCCATCACCGTCGCCAATACCGCGCGCTCCGCGTCGCTCGATCTGGCCTCGGGAGAGGCGCCGGGCTTTGAACGCCGAGGCGAGGAAGAGGCGGGCGAGGCCAGCTTTCTCCAGAAGTTTCGCCGCAAGCGCGTCCGCCGGACGATCCTGGCCCTGGTCCTGCTGACTTACATCGGCATCTCCGCCAGCGGGTGGCTTGGCAACTGGACGATCCTGCGCCGATCGCGCGAGCCCAAGCTCGGCTTGTTCGAAACGCACCATCAGATCCCCATCCCCGATCACGACGGGGAGCTTCTCGAAGCCTGGTCCGCCCGCACCGCCAACCCCAACCCCCAGCCCGACGCCTACGCGATCCTCTACTGCGATTCCGACGAGCGCGCCGAAGAAGCCGTCCACGTCGCGCTGGAAACCTGGGCCGGCCATGATATCGAGGTCTGGTGCATCAACTACCCGGGCTACGGCGGAAGCAGCGGCCCCGCCACCCTGGACCTGGTCGCGCCGTGCGCCCTGCTCGCCTATGACCATGTTCGCAAGCTGGCCGAAGGCCGCCCCGTTTACGTCATGGGGCAGGGGTTCGGCACGGCGCCGGCGATGTACGTCTCCTACATGCGCCGCATCGTGCCCGGTGCGCTGATCGTGCGGACGCCCACCCCGCTTCGGCAGGTCGTCCTGGGGCACCACGGCTGGTACAACCTCTGGCTGGCGGCCGGGCCGATCGCCATGCGGCTGCCGGCGGAGCTGGACACCCTTAGCAACGCCCAGTCGGTCGGCACGTCGGCCGTTTTCATCGTCACCGGCCAGGATTCGGTCATCCCCAGCTCCTATCAGCAGGAAGTGATCGACAGCTACGGGCTCAAGCTGCGGGGCGGCTCGTCCCACACCGAAAAGCCACGCGTCATCCTGCTCAAGGATGGCGCCCACGACGACCACCCCGTCGGCGATCAATACCGCGAGCTGCGCGAAGGGATTGACTGGGTCTGGGATAAATGGGCCCCCAAGCATGCCGGCGCCGTGCCCGCCTGGGGACAACCCCCCGTTGACGGCGCGGCCTCCCGGCCGGGCGCCGCCCCAGGGCTCGCCTCGACGCCCATGATCCCAGCGGCGGCCTCGAGCGTCGCGGTGCCGGCCCCACCGATCAACCCGGCCGCGATCGATGACGCGGTGCCTGCCACCCACGTCGGCTCAACGACCTCGCCATCGACCGGGAACGACTGGATCGTCCCGCCGCCGCGCCCTGCGCCGGCTCAGACGCCGTCGCCGGCCCGGACGACGTCGCCGGCCCAGACGACGCCGACGCCTGCCACCGACCCGTCCTCCGCCCCCGGCGGCGATGCTCCGCCCCGCGGCGTCCACGGCCCGCCCCCGGCCGGGCCGACCGCCGTCGCCGCGCCCAAGGCGACGGGCCACCCTCCCGCCGCGACGCAGCCCCTGTCGCTGATCATCGCGGGGCTGGGCGGCCCGCCGGACAACGCGCCGCCCACCACGCTGCCGACGACAGGGCCGGCAGCCATCGCTCCCCTCTACCCCGCGCCGACGACCGCACCGACGACCTCACCGGCGACCCCACCGGCGGGAAGTCATCCTCCGGTCCATTGAGCGGCCGCTTCCCTGGTATGACCGTCAGGCGGATTCTGTTTCGCTTACGATGGCGAACATGGGTTATCTCTTCGCTCGCGGAGCCTCTGTGTCCAAGAACCGCCGCAGGCGCGGCCGCTTTGCTCTCGGAGCCCTCATAGGGATCTACGCCATGTTCTGCGCCTTGCCGGGATGTGCCGACAAATTCCTCCTCCATGGGACAACCGAGCCCGTCGCGGAGATGTTCGGCACCACGCCGGTCCATATCCCCGTCGCCGATCGGCCGTTCGTCGAGGCATGGTGCGCCCGGCCGGCGGATGCTCAACCCGACGCCCAGCCGCGGGCCTTCGTGCTCCACTTCATCGGGAATGGTGACCGGGCGGAGCTTGCCGCCAGCGCGATCGCCGACCTGTGGACGGGTCATTCCGTTGAAGTGTGGGCCATGAACTACGCCGGGTATGGCGGGTCGCCGGGCCCTTCCCTGCTTCGATCGATCCCCACCGACGCGCTCGCCAGTTACGACGCGCTGCGGGCCTGCGCGGGGACGCGGCCGATCTTCGTCTCCGGCGTCAGCATGGGGACCACCGCCGCCCTCCACGTCGCCGCGAGCCGTCCCGTCGCCGGCCTGATGCTTCAAGACCCTCCGCCGCTGCGGCGGCTCATCCTCGGCCATTACGGCTGGTGGAACCTCTGGCTCGGAGCGATACCCGTCTCCTTGCGCGTCCCAAACGAGCTCGACAGCATCGCCAACGCCGGCCGCGTGACCAGCCCGGCCGTCTTCATCCTTGATGGCGATGACCACATCGTCCCGTCCGAGTACCAGCGATTGGTTGTGGACGCCTGCGCCGGCGACAAGCGAACGATCCAGCGGCCGGGCGCGCCGCACGCCGCCTACCCGTCCGGCCCCTCCAGAGCCGAACTCCGGCTGGATATCGCATGGCTCTGGTCCAGGGCCGGCCTGACTACCGAACTCGCCTCTCGATCTGATCGAATTCAGTAGATCGCGACCCCGTGGACGTGCGCGGCCCGAGGTCGCGTGGCTGATACATGGGATCCCAGCGGCAATCTGGTTCCGGGGATCGGGCTTCCGAGACGAGCGATCATCGAAGGAAATTGTCCCTTCCCGTACCGTTGCGATCCTTGGTGCGCTTCCCCTGGCAGAACCGCCAAAGTGGAGAATAAGAAGGACGTGTTCTTGCGGTCAGGCCCCGGGCTCACGGAGCGGCGGCGGCTGTTGACGGATCCAGCTTGACCTCTGACGTTTAGATGCCTATCTATTGATGTCGAATGTCATGGGCCCGCAACAGTTCATCAAGATCTCCAAAGCGCTCGCCGACCCGCAGCGGTTCGCGATTCTCGAGCGGATCGCCGGCGGCCGCTCGGAGGTGGCCTGCAAGTGCCTGGTCGAGCAGTTCGACGTCGCCCAGGCGACAATCTCGCATCACCTGAAGGAGCTTGCCAACGCCGGCCTCATCGAAACCCGCCGCGAAGGGCAGTGCGCGTACCTCACCGCCCGGCGCGACACGCTCGCGGACTACCAGCGTGAGCTGGCAAGGCGAATCCCAGGCGTCGAGCCTCGAAATGGCCCCGGCAGGTAACGCGGCCGGCCCGGGACGCGTTACCTGCCGAGGCGGCCGAAGGCCCGGAAAAGCGGCGCGTTCGACGGTCATATTTAGATGAATGTATAACAATCGAAGTACGGCGTGTGCCGCGCTTCGCAACGATTGAAGGAGTCAGACATGAGCGATTCAAAACAGACAGCGTCAGCGGCGATTAAGCCCCTCGAAGGGAAACTGGCCCTGGTGACCGGCGGTTCACGCGGCATTGGCGCCGCGATCAGCCGCCAGCTCGCGGCCGCCGGTGCCACGGTCCTCGTCAACTACTCAAGTTCCGAAGCCGCCGCGCGCGATGTGGTTCGTCAGATCACCGCCGACGGCGGGCGCGCCAAGGCGATTGGCGGCAACGTCGCCAACGGGGCCGACGTCAAAAAGATCTTCGCCACCATCGACGCCGAGCATGGCGGCAAGCTCGATATCCTGGTGAACAACGCCGGCGTCTACCTCACGGCCCCACTCGCTGAGTTCACGGATGAGTTGTTCCAGAAGAGCTTCGACGTCAATGTGAAATCGGTTTTCCAGGTCACGCGCGAGGCCTCACGCCGGCTGGTTGACGGCGGCCGCGTGATCAACATCGGCAGCATCGTCGGTGAACGCGCTCTGGGCGCCGGGCTGGCGGTCTATTCGGCGACGAAGTTCGCCGTCGCCGGCCTGAGCCGCGGCTTTGCCCACGAGTTCGCGCCCGGCGCATCACGGTCAACGTGGTCCAGCCCGGCCCGATCGACACCGACATGAATCCGGCCGACATCGCCAAGAACCCGGCCGCCGACATGATGCGGTCAATGGTCCCGACCGGGCGCGATGGCACGGCGGAAGAAGTCGCCGCGGTTGTCCTCTTCCTCGCCTCCGCCGGCGCGGCGTTCGTCACCGGCTCCGCCATCAACGTAGACGGCGGCGTGAACGCGTAACGTCGGAAGGCGAATGGCCACGGATCGCGCGCATTCCACGGATAGAGACACGGAAGGATGCCTTCCGCCCCGCCCGGGTCATGCGCGTGTCCGTGGCTTCCCTTGCCTGACGGGTCGGATCCTCAAGGCCCTTCATCGAACTCGCGGAGCGCGGGTGGCGGGTCGAAGACTTCGCTGATGATGTACTGGGAGCGAAGCGTGGCCGGTTTGAGCCAGCTCGCAATGGCCGCGGCGTTCAGGCCGGAACTGGGGGCAGTTCGCGATGCCGGCCGCGATACCGTCATCGCCTCCGACGCGACTTCCAGCGCTTCGGTGCCCAGATCGAGCAGCACTTCCGGCGCGGGCGGCGGCGGCCGAAGGTCTGGCGCGCGGAGCGCCGCCTGACGCTTTCTCGGCAGCGGCGGAGGGAGGGGCGGGCGCCCGGCTAACGCGACGCGGGCCATGGGGGGCCGTTGGGGCAACGGGGGCGTCAAGGCCGCCATCGGCTGGCGCGTGACGAAGGCGGGCGTGGAAGCCGACTTGAATACTGGCGGCACATGATCCGGAGGAAGATCGACCATTCGCCGTGTGGACAGGGGCATCGGCGGCGGGCCGCGCATCGGGGCGGCGGCGGGGCGAGGGGGAAGCGGAGGCGCGGCCAGCCCGCGATTCGAAGGGCTCTCCGAATCAGGGAGCGGCGGCGGGGGAGCCGCCTTTGGCTTCAGTGCGTTTCGAATCGCTCCCGCAACCCAGATCAGCACAAACACCAACACAGCCGCGCCGTGGAAGCCGCTTGCGGCCAGCGGGAAAATGAAAGGAAGCGTCCGCATCATCGTCTCTTAGGAACCGCTAAGGCCTTGAAGTCGGCAGTCAGTCGCACTCCCGATCAGTAGCGGGGCGGCCGCATGGAAACCGGCGGGCGCAGGACCTCAGTCAGGATGAACTGGCTCCGAAGCGTGTTGGGGCGCATCCATTGTGCCAGGGCACCCGCCGTCGTCGCCGAGGCATCCGGCCTACGGCTATGGGCGGTCTCGACCTTCATCGGCTCGGCCGTCTCCGACGGCCGCGGCTTCGGCTTGACCGCCGGCGGCGGGGGCGGCATCGATCGCCCTTTGTTGCCGCCCGCAGCGCCGCGTCGAGCGTCCAGTTCACGCTGGAGGCGAGCTTCGATCTCTTTCCGCACCTTCACCGCGACCTGTTGACGCTCGTACCTTTCTCGCGCCTGTTCGGCCGGCGAGCCTTCGCTGGCCTTCCTCATCGCCCGGATGATGAGCCGGACCAAGATCTCAATCAGTTCCATGGTCTGTCTCGCCCGGCCCCGCGGACCGATGAACAGGCAAACTCCAAAGCACGAAAGCTCGAGGAGGCACGAACGAAGAAGGTCGGAACCGTTGCGCCCGCTCCCATCCGGTTTCTTTCTTTCCCCTCATTCATTCCGTCGGATTTGTGCTTCGGGTTTCCACTCTGTCGCAATGCGGCGCCACCTGAATCGGGCTGGGAAGTTCAATACGCCCAAGCGACGGTCACGCCTTGGCATCCCCCGGTCGGGCGATCGCTTCACGCATGCCCGTGTCGGCCTGGACGTTCTTCAGCTTGTAGTAATCCATCACGCCGAGATGACCGTTGCGGAACGCTTCGGCGATCGTGCGCGGGACTTCGGCTTCGGCGAGGACCACCGCGGCCCGGTTTTCGGCCTGCTTGGCGATGTTCTCCTGCTCATGGGCGACGGCCATCGCGCGACGCTGCTCGGCCTCGGCCTGGAAGCGCCGCTTATCCGATTCGGCCCGGTCGGCCGCCAATTTCGCGCCGACGTTGTCGCCGACGTCGATGTCCGCGATGTCGATCGACAGGATCTCAAACGCCGTGTTCGCGTCCAGCCCCTTGTTCAGCACGGCCTTGGAGATGCTGTCGGGGTTCTCCAGCACGTGCTTGTAGTCGATCGCCGAGCCGATGGCGTTCACGATCCCTTCGCCGACGCGGGCGATGATCGTCTCTTCGGTCGCCCCGCCGACCAGGCTCTTGATGTTCGTCCGGACCGTGACCCGCGCCTTCACCTTGAGCTGAATGCCGTCCTTGGCGACGCCGTCGATCGTCGCCCGGCCCATTGAGGCGTTGGGCACGTCGATGACCTTCGGGTTCACGCTCGTCTGGACGGCATCGAGGATATCGCGGCCGGCGAGGTCGATTGCCGTCGCCGTCTGCCATTGCAGGTCGATGTTCGCCTTGTTGGCCGCGATCATCGCCGCGATGACGCGCTCGACCCGCCCGCCGGCGAGGACGTGGCTTTCCATCTCGGCGGTCGTCACGTGCAACCCCGCGCATCGCCTGGATGCGGGCGTTGACGATCGCCATCGCGTTGACCTTCCGCAGCTTCATCCCGACCAGGTCCATAAAGCTGACCGTGGCGCCGCTGACCATCGCTCGGACATACAGCCCGATGAACTGCGCCAGGATAGCGAAAATCACGATCCCGACGATTAGAAGGAACAGCGCCAGCACGATGAAAAAGATCGAGCCACCGCCGCCACTTTCGCTGTCAGCTAGGAGCGCCATAGACATGATTTCCTTTCAAAGCCGTGGAAGGGACACACATAGTGTGCCCAAAATCAAAATTGCGGCAACGGTCGGCGCGACTCTAAAGTTGCTTATTCATTGGAAGAGCATCGCCCGCCCGTGGCGGCGTCCGCACCAGTGGCTAAACGCTTCGCGGGACGTTAAGCCGTGCGCGGGACGGAACGTACGATCACGCGGTTCCCCCGCACTTCCTTCACGACGACTTTCGACCCCGGCTCGACGAAGCCGCCTTCGCTGATGACGGCCGCGATCCGGGTGTCATCCCCATAGGGGAACTCCACACTGCCGCCCGGCTTCAACTCGCTCACCGAGCGGCCGATGGTTCCGACGAACGGCCACTGATCCGTCTCGACCCCGCCCCCCACGAACGGGCCCGTCGGCGGCCCCGGCAAGGGCGAAGGAGCGGCCGCCGCCACGCCCGCCGGGGCCGGCGGACGCAGGATCAACCGGTTAAAGATCGGGAGGTACTCCATGTTCCGCCGCAACCACGCCGACAGCAGCATCGAGCAGAACATCGCCCCGACGACGACAAAGAGCCCGCGTTCCAGGCTTTTCCAGGTATCGGGCATCTCCCAGGAACCGGGCACGCTCCAGGCATCGCCGACAAAGGTCAGCACCAGGCCGCCGACGACCATCACGCTGCCGACCACAAGCGACACCAGGTGCCCGGGGAAGACAAAAATCTCGAACGCGACGAGCCCCAGCCCCGCGAAGACGATCGCGACCTCCCACCAGTGGGCGTAACCCGTCAGAAGCGGTACGCCGACCAGGAGGCCAAGCGAGATGAGCGCGGTCGCCTCGGCGGCGCCGTGGCCCGGGCTGCTCAGCGAGACGTACAGCGTCGTGAGGAAGATCGAAAGAAGGATCCCCCGGACCGCGGCGCTGCTGAGCAGGGTGACGAGGTCGTCACCGGCGCTGGGCGCGTACACGGCCGCGATGGTGCACCCGCGCTGGCTGGCGAGGTCTTGCGCCGAGCTCGCCTCCCCCTTCGACAGCCCGATCTTGTGGGCCACTTCGGAGCCGACCGTAAGCAGCGTCTCCGTTGAATCGATCGGGTCCGCCACGCCGGGGACGATGTGCCACTTGTGACTGGCCGTCAGAGTCAGGAACTCCGGCTCATCGACGAACTGCCGCTTTCCGGCGTCGTCTTCGATCCAATGGACCGCCGGTTTGAGCGTCACCATCGCCCGTGCGAGCAACGGGTCGTACCCATTGCGACGAGCGCTTTCCTGGAAGTCCGCGAGGATCGGGCTTTCCATCTTCGCGCGCTCCGTGCCGCCGACCGTTTCATACCCGCCGCCGCTCCGGGAGATGATGATCGGCGCGCAGTCGCCCAGCGTCCCACTCGGCGTCATCACGATCTCGTCGCAGGCCATCGCGATCATCGCGCCTGCGGAAATCGCCTTGGAGTTGACGAAGGCGATCGTGTGAAGGTCTTTCTGGTTCTTAACGAATCGAGAGATGTCCAGCCCCGACGTGACCAGCCCGCCATAGGTGTCGATTTCGAGGATCACCGTCCTGGCCCCAATCCGCCGCGCTTTGTCAAAGCGGCGGAAGAGGGCGTCGCGGTTGTAGTCGTCCACTTCCCCAGCCAGTTTGATCACCGCGGCCGTGCCTCCGGCGCCGGACGACGATGCCGACGACGAGGTCGTCGGCCCGTCCCTGGACGGCGACTGGGCCGCACCGACCGACGCACTGGCCAACGCACTGGCCAGAACCGCCACACACACTGCACCGATAACGTTTCGAGACGACATGGTCATCCTACCCAGCTTATCCGTGAGGGCCGCCCTTCGATGAATTATAACCGCGCGCTTCCTTTGGAAGCGGAAATTCGATTTACTGAAAGGTCGCCCGGACCGGTTCGTCCGCCCATTTCTAAGCGTGAGAGGGTCGCGCCCCCACCCCTGAATAGCTGTGCGTGATGAGGCCCATTCGCGCAAAGGATCAGGCATTGGACCACTTCACCAGCGAACTCAGCACCTGCTCGGCGTTGCCGTGGTCGATCGCGTGCTCGGCGATCGCGACCCCTTCGTGAAGGTCCGGCGCCCGCCCCGCGACAACTAACGCGGCCGCCGCGTTAAGCACGCAGATGTCGCGCACCGCGCCCGGCCTCCCCTGAACCATCATGCGGATCGCTTCGGCCGAGGCTTGGGGGCTATTCGCCTGCAAGTCGCTCAACCGGGCATACGGCAGGCCCAGTTCGTCGGGCCGGACTGTGAAGGTGTGGATGCGCCCGTCCCGCAGCTCGCTGATCCGCGTGGGGCCAAGGGTGGAGAGTTCGTCCAGCCCGTCGTCGCCGTGCGCGACCCACGCCCGCTCGCTCCCCAGCTCCCGGAGGACGGCCGCCATGCGGTCGGTCAGCTCGGGGGCGAACACCCCAAGGAGCTGGTGTCGCGCCTGCGCCGGGTTGGTCAGCGGGCCCAGGAGGTTGAAGATCGTCGGTATCCCCAGCGAAGACCGGGCGGCCGCGACGAACCTCATCGCCGGGTGGTGCGATCGCGCGAAGGCAAAGCAGATGTTGGCCTCGTCGAGGCATTTGCGGAGCTGCGCCGCCGACAGCTCCAGCCGCACCCCCAGGCGCTCCAGCACATCCGCCGACCCCGATTTGCCGGACGCCGACCGGTTGCCATGCTTGACGACCTTCACTCCGCACGCCGCCGCGATGAGGGCGGCCGCCGTCGAAATATTGAACGTCCCGCGCACGTCGCCGCCGGTGCCGCACGTATCCAGGACGACGCCGTCCACCTCGCACCCCACCCCGACCGCTTTCTCCCGCATCACCGTCGCCGCGCCGACCAGTTCATCGACGGTGGTCCCCTTCGCCGCCAGCCCGACCAGCAACCCGCCGATCTGCGCTTCCCCCGCCTCGCCCGACATCACATGCTCAAACGCCGCCCGCGCCTCCTCGCGCGTGAGGTCCTCGCGGCGGCACAGCTTGAGCAGGGTTTCGCGGAGCGGGGCGTCCGAGGCGGCCATGCGCGAAATCTAACATGAACCGCCCGGCAAGGCACGATTGATCGAGGCGTGGTCGGTCGAGGCGTTGTCGATCGATCTGTGGGCCGGCCGCCCGAAGCCCGCGCCGACCCGACCGACGCGGCGGGAATATGGCGGCTTTGCGCTACCGATGACGCTAAACTTCCCGACCGTTAGCTTCTCGACCGGCCGCGAGAATGGGCTCGCGTCGGCGCGGGAGCAGTGGTGTCTGCCAATGACCAGCAAGCGCGCCAACCTCGCCACTCGAGCGGCCGCCGGGCCCGAAGTCGCGGCATGGGTTCAACTGGCCAGAGCCTTCGGGCGGCTCCACCGCCACATGGAGCTAATGCTGGCGCGACACGGCCTGACCGGCCCGCAGTTCGACGTGCTCGTCACCGTGCAGAGGAGCGAAGGGTGTACGCAACAGCAGTTGGCCGGGCGGCTCTTGATGACCAAGGGGAATATCGCCGTCGTCATTGAGAACCTTGAAACGCTCAAGATGATCGAACGCCGCGCCGACCCCGACGACGGGCGCGTGAAGCGTGTCCACCTCACTTCCGCGGCCCGCGACCGGCTTGCCGCGATCTTCCCCGATCACCGCGCGGCGTTGAAAAAAGCCTGGGCGCCGCTGTCGGCCGATGAGCTTCTGTTCCTCACCCTGCAGCTCGCCCGGGTCGAATCGGGCCTGGGCCCCGCCCCGCCAGCCAATGCGGCCGCGGACTGACCCGCCGCGCACCCCAATAAATGAGCGCGAGTTGACCTGATACGCCCAACCTGTCTAAGCTTGAACCATATCGTTCAAGTTTAGACTATCTGCCCCCGTCGTTCCCCAAGGGGAGGGCGGGGCACAGCCCCCCAACCGGAGTGACCATGGCTTCCTCGTATGCCCCCGCGGCATTCAATTCCAAGAACACCGCGCTGATCCTCGTTGACCATCAGGTCGGGACGATTAACTGGGCGGGTGAGTTGTCGCCCGCCGAGCGTGAAGAGCTGAAGCTATGGGTGCGCCTGATGGCGCGTTTCGCGAAAGGAGCCGGCGTTCCGATTGTCCTGACGAGCAGCCTCGAGACCGAGGCGCAAGGGCCGCTGCTCCCGGAGTTCAGCACGCTCATGCCGGACGAATTTGCGGCGCGAATCCGTCGCACCGGGGTGATCAACGCCTGGGAGGACCCCGCCTTCGCGGCCGCCGTCCAGGGCGCCGGCCGCCCGAACCTTCTGATGTCCGGGCTGACCACGGACGTCTGCCTGGTCCCTCCGGCGATCAGCGCCAAGGACGAGGGGTTCAACATCATCGCCTTGATCGATCAGTGCGGCGCCTGCACGAAATCGGCCGCGGCGAACGCGCGGGCGCTGCTCGCCGGGGCCGGCATCCCGATAATGACCACGCTGCCGATGATCACCGCGATGCTCGGCAACTATCGCAACCCCGAATCCGCCGCCTTCTTCAAGGCTTGCGCCGACGAGAACATGTTCGACCTGCTGGGTCGCGGGGGCGTTCGCTGACCGGGCGATCGCCAGACCGGCGTCGTTGCCCCTGTGCCGCTGGACGGCGGCGGGCGACGACGCGCGACGGCTCACTCTTCCTCTTCCCCAAACCCGAACGCCGTCTTCGCCATGACGAGGGGGCGGTTCTGGCCGATGTTCAGCAGGAGGCCCACGGCCATGAAGCTGGCGAGGAGGCTGCTGCCGCCGTAGCTGACGAAGGGGAGGGTGAGGCCGGTCACGGGCATCAGGCGCGTGGCGACCATGAGGTTCATGAAGGTTTGCCCGGCGAGCATGGAGACGACCCCGGCCGCCACCAGCCGGCCGAACGGCTCGCGCGTGCCGGCGGAGATTTCGACGCCCGCGGCGAAGAGGACCAGGTACGACCCGAGCACGGCGGCCGCCCCTAAGAAACCGAACTGCTCGCCGATCAAGGCGAACACCATGTCGTTGTGCGCTTCGGGGACGGACCTTCCGATCGGGATCTGCCCCGCCCCTTTCCCGAGCAGGCCCCCCGACCCGAAGGCGATCACGGAGTGGCCCTGCTGATAACCGGCGTGCTGCGCCGTATGCGGATCGTCGCTGAACATCGAATAAACCCGCTCGCGCTGATAGTTCTTCACGAGCTCGGGCAGGTACTTCAGCCCCGGGATGTGGCTGTGGGCGACGCCGTGATCATCCTTCCCTGACAGCCATGCCACCGGCGCCAGCGCCGCGCCGAGCGCGACGATCGCCAGCAGGTGCCGCATCTTGGCGCCGGCGATGAAGAGCATCGCGAACAGCGCGGGGATGAAGACCAGCGCCGTCCCCAGGTCCGGCTGCTTGAGGATCAGCACCAGCGGGATCACCGCCAGCCCGAACGGCATCATCAGCCCCGCGAGCGTGCGGTAATTCGACCGAAACCGCAGGTATCGCGCCATGACTCCAACGAAGCCGATCTTCGTCAGTTCCGACGGCTGAAGCCCGAACGACAACGTGCTGCTGAACCGGAACGTGATCCAGTTGCACTGCCCCTTGATCGGATGAACCCCCGGCAACGCCACGTGGTGTGCGTCGGCGATCCCGCCGACGACCGTATACAGGATCAACCCCATGCTGAAGAAGTAGAACCCCCAGGCATAGCGCCCCAGCGTCTGGTAGTTGATCGTCTGGAATAACATCATGAATGACAGCCCCACGCCCATGAAGACGATCTGCTTGATCGCGTCGGACCGCTCGTCCGCCCAGATGCTGACGACCCCTAGCGACGACAGCACCAGCACCGCCACCAGCACCGGCCAGTTCGTGGCGATGCCGAGCTGTCGCAGGAAGCGGTTTTCCGTCACCGAGGAGGCCTTCATGGGTTCGTCCGCTCTTCCGCGAAAGGGCGCGCCCCGGGCGCGGGAGCGCCGGGCGCGATTCGAGAGTACCAAAGCATCAGCCGGCCCCGCCGTGGCCGGACAAGCCACGCATCGTACCGCCAGCGGCCGATGCAATCGATCCGTCCCGCTCTTGCGCGAACCGCGCACTCCGTGGGAACGCCGACGTCCCCGTCGGCCTTTCGCATCAAGCCGACGAAGACGGCGGCGTTCGAGGCCTGGTGGCCGGGGCCGAGTTTTGTGGCAACGTAGTACGCGGTTCACCACGCCGCATCACGCGGTGGCGTGGTCGACCACGTCCTCCGTTCTGGCGGGGGTTTCCACAAGAACCAGCCGCACCCGGCCTGATCAAATGCTCATCAACGCCGCTTGCGGCGACGTCGCGGCCGACGATAGAGTAGATCGGATGAAGCGCATCCGGGGGCTCTTCGTCGCGAGCGTCTTTCTCAGCTCCGCCGCGCTCGCGGGCATCGCCCGCGCGCAGGCGACCGCGCCGTCCGAACCGCGACCCACCGCGCCGGCCACCGACGAAGCCCCTCGCGACGCTCAGATCGCGGAGCTGATCCTCAATCTCGGCGATGATGACCCCGACACCCGCAACGCGTCGTCCGAAAGCCTGCTGAAAATCGGGGCGGTCGCGCGATCACCGCTGATGGCGGCCCTTCGCTCCCCGTTCCCCGAGAATCCGCGGCCGAGCCGCCGCGCTGCTCCGCGCCCTCCCCTGGGATGCCCCGGGCGATCCGCCGGCGGCGCGAATGCTCCTCAAGGCGTACGGCCCGGGGATGCCCATCGCCAAGCGGCAGATCATCCTCCGGCAGCTTGCGGCGATGCCCAATGAAGCGGGGTGGCCTGTCCTGGGGCGGCTGGTCGTCCAGGACCCGTCGCGCCCGGTCCGGTGGGTGGGCGTCTCGCTCCTCTGCGACGCCTCGCGGATCGCGGCGGCCGCCAAGACAACCCAGGCGGTCCTGAAGGAGACGCTGGCCGACGCCGACCGCGTCGCCCGCGACGCCCCGCTGATCGCGCTGGGAGGGCATGCCCTGGCTATTGCGAACCCCGACGCGGCCGCCCCGTTGCTCCGGCGGGCGATCGACCTGGAGAAGCCCCTGGCCGCCACCGTCGCCAGGCCGCCGACTCCGCCGCGCCTTCCCGACGATCGGACCGAGCCGCAGGAGGATCCGGACCCGGACGCCGCGACGGAAGGCGTGGCCCCGGAGATCCGGCTGGTCTTCGCGGACCTTGTCGCGTTGCGGCTGCGTCAAGGCCATCCCCAGGCGGCCGCCGACCTGCTTCGCGAGCAGTACGCGCTCGCCATCGCGACCGGCGCCTCCGCCCCAGCGCTCGCCGACGGCGCCGCCCGCCGAATCGCCTCGTCTGGCACGCCGGCCCAGCCAGCGGAAATTCTTCGGAGCCTGCTGACCCTTCACGCCAAGGCCGGCCCGCTCGACGGCCTGGCCGGGGACATCGCATCGGCCGCCCAGCTCGGGGCGGAAGCCGCCCGGCCCGACCTGATCTACGCGCTGAGCCAGGTGCGTGCCCGCCAGGGGCACGCGTGGACTTCGCGAACGCTGGGGGCGGCCGCCTACGCGTCGGGCTATTTCGCGCCGCTCAAGCGGCTGGATACCGGCAACTTCCTGATCGACGCCGGCTGGAGCGCGGCCGCCGAGGCGGAGTTCGGCGCGATCCTGCATGACCCGTACAGCAGCCCGCCGGCGCTGGGCCGCGCCCACTTCGGCATGGCCGAGGTCGAGCGCCGCCGCGACGAGCCGCTCGCCCGCGCCGAGCATCTTCGCGCCGCGTTGGAGATCGCCGACCGCTATGCGCTCAACCTGTCCACCACCGATTCGGCGTTCGGCGTGGGCGTCCGACGCTACGTTGAAATCTGGATGAACGGCAGCTATCTGGACGACGCCCTCGCCCGCAACGATGCCGAGCGGGTCAGCAAATTCGCCAACGCCCTGCTGGCCCTGGGCCCGGATGCACCCCTGCCGCCGGACGTCTCGATGAGCCTGGTCACGGGGTTGAAGGGGTCGGGCAGGGCGGACGATGCGGCACGCGTTTTTGCCCCGCTTTACGCCGAACGCGTGGCCAGGCTCAAAGCGTCGCCGCAGAGTATCGACGCGATGAACGACATGGCCTGGCTCTGCGCTCGCTGCGATGAGCGCCTGGACGAAGCCCGCACGCTGATTGAACAGGCGCATCAGGCCGCGCCGGCGAACGCCGCCATCCTCGACACGGCCGCCGAAGTGCAGTTCCGACTTGGTCACCCCGACGAGGCGACCCGACTTGAGAAGCAGGCGATGGCCCTTCGCCCCGAAGACCCTGTCCTGCGGCACCAGATGGCCCGCTTCAGCGCGGCTCCGTCCGCACGGCCCCCGTCGAGCCCGCCGCCAACGAGTCGCCCACGTGAGTAAGCCCGCCGCGCAGGGCCGGAAGCCTCGTCTTTCCATCTTTCCCCGCTCGGCGTTTCTTCTCTTGGCGTCTCGGCGTTCATTTCGTTCTCAAGCGAAGAGAAGTGAACGCCAGGGCGCCAGGGCGCCAAGAGCGCCAAGAAATGCCAAGAAATGCCAAGAATGCCACAATTCGGTCACCACGAGCTATATCCGCGATCGATCGTTTGGGGGAACGGTGACCCTGGCGGCTCTCCGTGCTTAACCGGGTGAGCGCCGGTATAACCGCTCGCCTATGACCGCCACGATTTCCTCGGCCCAAACCAAGCCCCGCATCCTCACCGGCGACACGCCCACCGGGAAGCTTCACCTGGGGCACTACGTGGGGAGCATCGAGAACCGGCTCGCCCTGCAGGACGAGTATGACTGCTACTTCCTGATCGCCAACAAGCACGCCTTCACAACCCGGTCCGACAAGCCGGCCGAGATCCGGCAGAGCGTGTTGGACATCGCGACCGACTGGCTCGCGGTCGGCATCGACCCCAACCGCAGCACGATGTTCATCCAGAGCGAAGTGCCGGCCATCGACGAGCTGACGTTCTTCTTCGCCATGCTCCTTCCGTTCAACCGGGTGATGCGGAACCCGACCCTCACGCAGGAGATCAAAGACAAGGACCTGGGTGACAAGTACCCCTTCGGCTTCCCCCTTTATGCGGTCGGGCAATGCGCCGACATCCTCGCGTTTCGGCCCAGGCTCGTCCCCGTCGGGGAAGACCAGCTCCCGCACCTGGAGCTGACGCGCGAGGTCGCCCGGCGGTTTGACCAGCTTTACTGCGGCATCGACCCGCACACGCAAGACAAGGACTACCTGCGACAGGGCGCGCTCTTCCCGGTGATCGAGCCGCGCCTGGGGCGGGTCAAGCGGCTGGTCGGCCTGGGCCCGCCCAACGCCGAGGGGAGCCTTTTGAAGATGAGCAAGTCGCTCAACAACGCGATCTTCCTCGCCGACGACGCCGACGTTGTGCAAAAGAAGGTGATGGGGATGTACACCGACCCCAAGCGCCTCCGCGCCACCGACCCCGGCGAGACCGACCCGACGCGAAACCCCCTCTGGGCGTTCCACGAGACCTTCAACCCCGATGCGGCCTGGGTCGCCGAGCAGCGCGAGGCGTATCAAAACGGCAAAGTCGGCGACGTGATGATCAAGCGGAAGCTGATCGAAGTGCTCAACGTCCTGCTCGAGCCGATCCGCACGCGCCGCAAGCAGTTCGAGCAGCGCCCCGACGACGTGCTCGACGCCCTAAGACAGGGGACGCGCCGCGCGAACGCGATCGCCGAAGAGACGCTTCAGCTTGCGAAACAGGCGATGAAGCAGGACTTCTTCCCGCGAACGTTGACCATCAACTGATCCGGCATCGGCGGGGGCCGCCCGGCTTCAACTTCGTTCTGGGGAATCGGCGGGGGGCGCTTCGGATCCCCCCGTCGCGGCGTCCGGAGGCGATGCGCCCGGCCCTGACGGCGGCGCGGGCGGCCGCAGGATCGACTGGGGCGCCCAGGTTGCGTCCGACGCCTGCGCGTACCCGTACCGCCCGGCGGCGGGCGCGAACGTCGGCGGTTGAGTACCGGCGAAGCCCGGCAACCCCGCCGCCCCCCCGGGGCCGGCCGTTACGGCCGCCGGAGCGTAGTTCGGTGGCGGCGCGAACGCGAGCGGCCGGACGTACCCGACCCCGGCCGCACCGGGGGCAGCGCCGACGATGCGATAAATTCGGAAGAGATGGAACAGCAAAACGACACACATCACGAGGGGCAGACTAAAAATGCACGCGACGGGGAGGACCTGTGGCGCCTGAAGTCCGGCGAGCCCCGCGACCAGGACCGTCAACCCGTTCATCACGGTCACCCCGCCGATGATCACCGCGGCCGTCACCACCCCCCACGTCCGCGCCCGCCGCACCGGGCCCTGGAGGATCACGATACTGACTCCAACGATCATGACCGCCACCGCCATCACCAGGGATAAGGTGCGAAGCGTTCCTGTTGAATACGAGGGGGGCGTAACGCCGGCAAAAAGTGCCTGCTCCATCTGCTGTTGCTGCTGGGCCAACTGTTCCGGGCTCGTCAACATGACGCCTGCGAAGTTCAAGCCGCCGATGAGCAGGATCAGGGCCCCAAGGATAATCATCAGGAGTGCGGCGTGACGCGCGACAGGGATGACGTCCGCGCGTCGCGTCTGGACGTAATCAAAGCTTGGAGGCGGTGGAAGAAAAGGGCCTTGACTCAATCGCGCCTCCGTCTGATGGCTTTTCGTCCGCGGGACGTTCTGGCGGAACCGCCCCAACAACCGGCTCCCGAGGAAGGGATCGTCGCCCTCAGGTCGGCGATCGTCAAGCGAGGGCCCTATCGGTGGCCCAGCTGGGAACGCCGACGTCCTCGTCGGCTCGACACGAACGGCCGACGGGACGTCGGCGCTCCCAGGAGGCGCCGCGGACGCTATCGAACGGCAAAGGCCGCTCAAATACAGCCGCCTACCGAACGGGACGAGCTCCCGGTCGCAGGCACACTCCGTGTGCCGTAGCTCGTCTTCCGGTGATCCACCAAGAAAGCTGACGGCACACGGAGCCTGCTACATGAGACGACAGCGCCGCACGAGCAATCCCCGAAAAGTGAAACACAATGTCACGCGATATGCGTGACCACATCTTCCGGCTTGAACCGCACCTTCAGGTACTTCGCGGCCGCGTCGTCGGCGGCGCGATAGCCGGCCGCGCCAAGGACGACCGCCGAGTACCCTTTCTCCTCCAGCCCCAGGATCTGATTGAACTGCGCCGGGTCAAACCCTTCCATCGGGCAGGCGTCGATCCCCAGCAGGGCGGCCGAGGTCAGGAAATTCCCCAGGGCGATGTACGTCTGGCGGGCGGCCCAATGCTCCACCTTCTCCGGCGGCTGGTTCACCGACCCGAGGATCATGGTCTTATACCCCTCGAGCGATCCCAGCGGCGCGCACCCGCACCTCGGCGACGCGAGCGATGAACTGCTCCACATCCTTCGCCGTCAACGGCTTCTTGATCGCGAAGACGACCAGGTGCGAAGCGTCCGTCACCTGGGGCTGATTCCACGCGGCCGCCCTCAGCTTGGCCCGGACCGTCGGCTCCGTCACAACGAAGAACCGCCACGGCTGCAGCCCGTAAGACGATGCCGTCAGGATCAGCGCCTTCTCCAGCGTCCCCCACTCCTGCGCGGGGATCTTCTTTTGCGGGTCGAACTTCTTCGTCGCGTAACGCCATTCGAGCTGCTGGATCAACGTTTCAGGAGGGACAGGGCTCATCGGCGATCTCCTTCGGTTGCGAGTGGTTGCGGTATAACGCGACGCCCGAGCCACAGTGGCTCGGGCGCCGCAAAGGCATCACATGCTGTGGGCTTAGGGCAGATCGAGCAACATCAGCTCGGTCTCCTTCGTCGCTTTGATCGTCAAATCCGGCTCGTCGATCATTCGGGCCTGGTCCCCTTCGACGAGCGAGCGTCCGTTCAGCTCCGCGGCGCCGCGAATCACGAACAAGTAGCCATGGCGCTTGGGCGCCCGGCGTACGTCAGGGTGTGGCCCGCCTCAAGGGTCGAGACGTAGACCGTCGCGTCCTGGTCGATCGTCAGGGCGCCGTCGATCGGGGCATCGACGGGCGAGACGACCGGAAAGAGCCGATTGAGCCGCTGGTCGCGGGTGAACGGCTTCTGCGCCGACCGGGGCTCCAGCCCGCGGTGGCGCGGGAGCACCCAGAGCTGCAACAGCCGCATGGCCGCGGCGGCGGACGGGTTTCGCTCCGCGTGCACGATGCCGCGGCCGGCCGACATCACCTGCACTTCTCCGGGGCGGTTCACGTGCCGATTGCCGAGCCGGTCGCTGTGCTCCAGCTCGCCGTCCACGATGTACGAGATGATCTCCATGTCCCGATGGGGGTGGAAATCGAACCCGCCGCCCGGCTGGACGACATCGTCGTTGAAGACGCGCAGGGCACTCCAGTTCATGTTCTTCGGGTCGTGATAGTCGGAGAACGAAAAGTGCCAGCGGGTCTGAAGCCACCCGTGATCGGCGGAATAACGATCGGCCGAGGGGATGACGCTGATCATGACGCGCTCTGTCTCAAGGACCTATGTTTGAACGTCATTCTGCCCCGGCTTACGCCGCCGGGCCATGGACGTCGCACCCCAATATAAATGTTAAAACAATATCTGTCAATACAAATATTAGCAAAGATAGGATGCGCTTTGGCGACACCGGCCGGCTCACGCTATTTGACTGGATGCATGTTGGCGCGGCACTCGGCTTTGACTTGTTGTAGGTCGGCCTGGGCGGCCGGGTTGGCGAGCATTCGTTTGGCGATCTCGGCGCCGAGCTTCTGACCGGCCGCCACGTCGCTGGGGTAGTGCATCCCGGCGAGGGCGCGGTCGTCCCCGATCTGCCGCCCGCGCGCGAGCAGGGCGTCGCGCTGGTCGGGGAAAATTTCGGCGAGCAGCGTCGCCCAGACGATCCCGCGAACGGAGTGGCCGCTCGGGTAGGACGCCGTGTGCTCGAGAACGACGCACGGCTTGATCCGCGGCTCCGCCAGCGGAGGGCGGACGCGCCGCCAGATCAGCTTCGCCGCGCCCGACACGTCTTTGGTGTCGTCATAGACCCTCTGCATCATGGCGGCCGTTCTCGGGAGGTTCTTCTCGTTGAACCCTTCCCCCAGCACGGTGCTGAAGGCAAAGACGGTCACAGCCTCTTCGGCCTTGCACCGGGCCTCCTCGTCGGGCGTGCGGTGGGCCTGAAGATCGAGCATCCGATCGACCTCCTGACGATGCTCGGGCGAGTTGTCGGCCGGCGGGCCGCCAAGGAGGGATTTGAAGTCGAAGTCGCGGGCCGAAACGTACGACGGCCGCGTCGAAGGAGCGGCGGCGGCGAACGCCGCGGCGATCAGCGTGACGGTTAGTACGGATACGGCGCACGGCCGCGTGCGGCAAGCGGTCATCATCCGGGGGATCATACCCCCGAACGCCGCGCGAGCCACCCGCGAGCCGCGCCCGTCAGGAAGCGGTCCCCGAGCGCTCCCCCACAGCTCCCGCGACTCAACCTCCCTGCCCTCACACAGCCCGACCAAGACGCGCGTAAACGAGCCGCGCCTGTCAGGAAGCGGGGCTCGCCGCAGGCGGGCATCAACCGACCATCCGACAGCTCAGTCGCCGAGTACGGCGACTGCCCGCTTCCTCACGGGCGCGGCTCGTTTGAGCGCCGTTCTCCCTCTCCGCGCGGGCCACCCGCGAGCCGCGCCTGTCAGGAAGCGGGTGATCGCCGCAGGCGGGCATCAACCGACCATCCGACGGCTCAGTCGCCGAGTACGGCGACTGCCCGCTTCCTCACGGGCGCGGCTCGTTTGAGCGCCGTTCTCCCTCTCCGCGCGGGCCACCCGCGAGCCGCGCCTGTCAGGAAGCGGGTGATCGCCGCAGGCGGACATCAACCGACCATCCGACGGCCCAGTCGCCGGGGACGGCGACTGCCCGCTTCCTCACGGGCGCGGCTCGTTTGATGCGGTGATCGACGCGGCGCTGCGCCTCACGCCAGGATCGCTTCGACCACCTTCGCCGGTTCGACCCCGGACAATCGCGCGTCGAGCCCCTGGAACTTCACGCTGAAGCGCTCGGGGTCGATGCCGCAAAGCCGGAGCATCGTCGCGTGAAGGTCGTGCATCGAGACGACGTCCTTCACGCTCCGGTAGCCAAGTTCGTCCGTGCCGCCGTAGGTGATGCCGGGCTTGACGCCGCCGCCGGCGAGCCAGAGAGAGAAGGCGTTGATGTGATGATCGCGGCCGCTGCCCTGGCCCATCGGCGTGCGGCCGAATTCGCCGCCCCAGATCACCAGCGTGTCGTCGAGCATGCCGCGCTGCTTGAGGTCGTTCACCAGGGCGGCACTGGCCTGGTCTGTTTCCTTCGCGGCGATGGGCATGTTCTTTTCGATGTCGCCATGATGGTCCCACGCCCGGTGGTAGAGCTGGATAAAGCGGACGCCCCGCTCGGCGAGCCGCCGGGCAAGCAGGCAGTTGCTGGCGAAGCTCCCGTCACCCGGCTCCTTTACCCCATAGGCGTCGAGCACATACTGTGGCTCGGCCTTGAAGTCGGTCAGTTCGGGGACCGACGCCTGCATCTTGAACGCCATCTCGTATTGCGCGATCCGGGTCTGGATCTCCGGGTCGTATCGCTCTTCGGCAAGCATGCCGTTGAGCCGCTGGATCTCGTCCACCACCTGCCGCTGGGTGCTCTGGCAGACGCCGTCGGGGTTGCCGACGTAGTGGACGGCGTTCCCCTTCGACTGGAACTGGATCCCCTGAAAGCGGCTGGGAAGGAACCCGCTGGACCACTGCCGCGCCGAGACCGGCTGCGCGCCGCCGCCGCTGCCCCTGGGAGATGAAGACGATGAAGCCGGGGAGGCTGTCGGTCTCGGCGCCCAGGCCGTACAGGAGCCACGCCCCCATGCTCGGCCGCCCTTTGAGGATCGAGCCGGAATTCATGAAGGCCTGCGCTGGGTCGTGGTTGATCTGCTCGGTCACCATCGAGCGGATGATGCAGATGTCGTCGGCGATGCCGGCGATATGGGGGAAGAGGTCGGAGATCTCCTGCCCGGACTTTCCGTACCGATGAAAATCGACGAACGGCCCGCGTGCGATGAGCTGAGACCCCTGAAGCTGGGCGAGTTGCTGCCCCTTCGTGAAGCTCTCGGGAAAGGGCTTGCCGTGGAGCGCTTTCAGCTCGGGCTTGGGGTCGAAGCTTTCGACGTGCGAGGGGCCGCCGGCCATGCAGAGGTGGATGATCCGCTTCGCCTTCACGGGGAACTGGGCGGGGTGGATGACGCCCGGCCAGCGGCCGTCGGCAGCGAGCGCGGGCTTGGCCTCCGCCTCGCCCCGGACCATGGCCGGGGTGCCCAGCGCCGCCAGGGCCAGGCCGCCCAAGCCCACACCGGCGCCGCGGCCCAGGAACGTCCGGCGGGTGAGTCGGGAGAAATAGTCCTGCGTCGGCATCGGGTGTCGCATGGTGGATCTCGCAAAAATGCCCCGCGCGTCGGGAGCGCGGTTCGGCGGCACGCGGGGCGTGCCCAACAAAGTCAATACCGCGTGATCGTTTCGTGAAGGTTCAGCACCACGCGGCAGACGGTGGCCCAGGCGGCCAGCTCGGGCTCGTCAACGCCGGCCGCCGGGGGCGCGTTGCCCACATGGGCGAGCTTGGCGGCATCGTCCGGGTGCTCGTGATAGTACGACCGCTGTTCCTTGAGGAACGCCTCGAGCGATGCGCGCTCATTCGGTCGCGGCTCGCGGGCGAGGGCGCGCTCGAAGATGAACGACAGCCGACGCGCATCGGCGCCGTCGGCGGCCAGCGTCGCCTCCGCCAGGACTCTGGCGGCTTCGACGAACGTCGGGTCGTTCAGGAGGGTCAGGGCCTGTTGCGGTGTATTGGAGACAACGCGCGTGCAGGCGGTGTCCTCCCGAGAAGGGGCGTCGAAGTTGGCGAGCATCGGGTGAAGGAACGTCCGCTGCCAGTGCATGTAGAGGCCGCGGCGGTATTGGCGGTCGTCGGTGTCGGCGATGTAGTCGCGGCTGGGGAACTGGATGTTCACGTAGTAGCCAGCCGGCTGGTACGGCTTGACGCTGGGCCCGCCGATGTCGTCCAGGTTCAGCAGGCCGCTGGCGAAGAGGGCGTTGTCGCGGACGAACTCTGCCTCCAGCCGGCGGGGGGACTGGCTGGCGAGCAGCCGGTTGCCGGGGTCGATGTCCTTCAGCTCCGGACGAAGGTTCGAATCCTGCCGGTAGGTCGATGACATGACGATCAGCCGCGCCATGTGCTTCATGTCCCAACCCGATTCCCGGAACTCCACCGCCAGCCAGTCGAGCAGCTCCGGGTGGCTCGGCCATTCGCCCTGGGCACCCAGGTCTTCAACACCGGCCGAGAGGCCCGTGCCAAAGAACTGCTTCCACGTGCGGTTGACGATCGTCCGCGCCGTGAGCGGGTTGTCCTGGGAGACGAGCCACTTCGCGAGATCAAGTCGAGTCAGCCGCTGTTCGCCGGCGGGCTTTACCAGGAAGGCCGGAAGCGCAGGCTCGACAACCGGACCGCTCTCGTCCTGCCAGTTGCCGCGCGGCAGCACACGCGCCACCCGCGGCGTTTGGGCCACCGTCACCAGCGTCGGCGACTTGCCGTCGCGACACTCGGCGACCTGCCGCGCCAGCCGCTGCGCCTCGGCCAGCGGCTCGGGGCCCGCGCCGCCGGAAAGAACGTACGCCCGCAGGGCGATCGGGCTTTGAGGGGCGGCCGAGCCCTTTATCGATTGATCGACTTCTTTAACGAACGCCGGATCGACCGGCTTGATCGAAGCGACCGGCGACACCGACACGCGGATGCACCCCAGCGTGTTCTTCGCCAGAGTCAACGACAAAACGTCCCCCGCGCCGGACGCCACCGGCGTCGCCAGGACGTATACGGCCGACTGCGCCTGTTTCGCGGCGGCGGCCGAGGTCTTCCACCCGCCCAGCACGCCGATGGCGGCGAAACCGTTGGAGAACCGATCCTCTTTTTGATCCGCGTCCGCCCGGTCGAAGGTGAGGCGGACGTCCTTGCCGCCATCATGCGGCCGCAGGGTCGCACTGACGCCGACAAGGGCCGACTCGCCCCCATTCCGCACCACGCGGCCGTCATGCCGCGAATGAGGCAGCGCTTCAAGCCGAATCGCCGCCACCCGCCCGGCCGGCAGGGCGAATCGGACGACGTCGTTATCACCGGCCGCCCCCAGCAGCAGGATCGACCCGTCGCCGCCCGGCGCCGCCTGCGCGACGACCGTTGGGGCGGCGGCTTTCAGTGCCCTGGCGGGCTTCGTCGTTGAAGCCGCTTTCTTCGCCTTCGGGGCGGCCGCCTCGTCCGACAGGCTCTGCTCGTCGCGCAGGCCTTTGCCTTCGAGGACCGACCATCCGTCGGGGTGCGCGTCCAGGAACGCGCGGGTCTCGACGCGCCACGCCTCGAATGCCGCGGCCGCCTGCGCGTCATCGGTGAAGCGCGCTGCGGCGCGGGCCGCGATGTCGTCGAGGCGGCGGATGAGCCGATGCTCGCGCGCCGCAAGGTAGGGGCTGGCGACGATAATCTCCGGCGGGAAGGGCGAATCGTTGCTATACCCCTTCAGGTCGGGGTTGGGTGTGTAGCCGTAGTCCATGTAGACGCCCCATTGACGGACGTCGGACCAGAAGGCCCCCAACGAGTAGAAGTCGCGTGCGGTGAAGGGGTCGAACTTGTGGTCGTGGCATTCGCAGCAGCCGAGGGTCGAGCCGAGCCACGCCGAGCCAACGGTGCGGACGCGATCGGCCGCGTACTTGGCGAGGTATTCTTTCGGCTGCGCACCGCCCTCGCGGGTCATCATGTTGAGGCGATTGAAGCCGCTGGCGACAAGCTGCTCGGTGGTGGGGTGGGGTAGCAGGTCGCCGGCGATCTGCTCGATCGTGAACTGATCGAACGGCTTGTTGTGGTTGAAAGCGTCGATGACGTAATCGCGGTAGGGGAAGACGTTGACGTTCTGATCGCCGTGGAAGCCCACCGTATCGGCGAACCGGACCGCATCGAGCCAGGGGACGGCCATGCGCTCGCCGTAGTGCGGCGAGGCGAGCAGGCGATCCACCTGCCGGGCGTAAGCGTCGGAGCCGCGGTCATCAAGGTACGCCTGCATTTCCGCGGGCGTCGGTGGGAGGCCAGTGAGGTCGAGGCTCAGCCGCCGCAGGAGGGTGCGCGGGTCGGCCGGCTTCGACGGGGCGATCTTTTTCGCCGCAAGCGTGCTTTGGACGAAAGCGTCGATCGGGCTCAACGCTTGCGGCGCGTTGGCGACCGCCGGCACCGGCGGCCGCCGCGGCGGGATGTAGGCCCAGTGTGGCTGATACACCGCGCCCTGCTCCACCCATCGAACCAGAAGCTGCTTCTGCGCCTCGGTCAACGCCTTGTGCGTCTCCGGGGGCGGCATCAGGTCTTCGGCGTCTTTGGTGAAGATGCGATCAACCAATGAGCTGTCGGCCGGCTTGCCGGGGGCGATGGCCTTCTTCGCCACGGCTGACTCGCGATCGTCGAGCCGGAACTTCCCTTTCCGCTTGTTCTTGTCCGGCCCGTGACAATAGAAGCAATTGTCGGAAAGGATCGGGCGGATATCGCGGTTGTAGACGATCGCGTCGCGATCGGACGGCTCAGCGCGGGCAAGGCCGGGCGTCAAAGTGCCCAGGCCGACCCACCACGCCGCGGCGGCAGCCCATCCGAGTCGCCAGAAGTTGATTTTGGGTTCCATGGTGTCTCGAAAGGGATGAAGAAAGCTCGAAACGCCTGCGCTCGATTCCTTCTTTCCGCCTTCGATCTTCCTTCAGATTTGGTGCTTCGGATTTTCCTGCTTCTCGCCGCCGCCGCTCTAAAAACGCTACCCCCGCACCACGGCCCCGTTGACCGCGCCCGTCGCACCGACGCGCCTGCATCGGTACGATCGGCAGCATGATTCAACTGACCGCCGACGAAGCCCGCGTCCTGGGCGTGCTGATCGAAAAGGCATCGACCACGCCGGACCAATACCCGCTGACACTGAACGCGACCGTGAACGGCTGCAACCAGAAGAACAACCGCGACCCGATCTTCGCGATCGACGACGGCCGCGTGTTCGACGCGTTGGAAGGCCTTCGCGTCAAAGGCCTTTCCGTCCGGGTGGATACCGTCGGCAGCCGGACAAACAAGTATAAGCACATGGCCCAGGATGTCCTGCGGGTGAGGGCGGGTGAGCTCGCTGTCCTGGCGGAGTTGCTCCTGCGCGGCCCCCAAACCCTCGGCGAGATCCGCGGCCGCGCCTCGCGCATGCACCCGCTCGACTCCCTCGACGTCGCCAAGACAATGATTCGCGCCCTGACCGATCGCGAAGAACCGCTGGTCAGGCAAATCGCTCCCAGCCCCGGCAGCCGCGCGGAGCGGTACGTGCAGCTCCTCTGCCCGGACGCGGCCGCGGAAGCGGAGACTCCAACCGAGCAGGAAGAGGCTCCCCTGAACGTCGCGGATTCGACCGACGACGCGACGTTCCAGACCGATTTGGCCGACCGGGTCGCCACCCTCGAAGCCGAGGTCGCAGCGCTCCGCGGAGCGCTGAGCAAGCTGGCGGCGGCGGTGGGGGAGGCTGACCCCCTGGAGCAGTGAAGATTTGGAAGTTGTAAGGCGCGGCTCGCGAGGCGAACGGCTTCAAGCGGCGTGACAATCCCCGCCCTACATTTTTCCGGAGAGGGCGCTCGATCTGGCCGACAAGCTGCCAAGCGTCGAAGCACGCATGAAATCAGACAGGCCGCGAAACCCGCGACTCCTGGCGGCTTCTTCAAACGTCAGCTTCTCCAGCTTGGTCAGCCGAACGTTGACCTGCTCGTCGCGCCGTTCATCAGACGCTGGCAGAGGTGGGATCTCCCCGCACTCGATCATCGTCGCGATCGTGGTTGCGGCGATGTCGATGGTCTTCGCCAAACACTCGACCGGTGTCTTGCCGTCGTTCATCGCCCCCCGGCAACTCAAGGGCCTGCCCGAAGTATTCCCCATCCTCATGCCGAATGATGATGCGGCATCGCTCGGCAATTTGCCGTGCTCGCACCAGGACGGCGGCGTCAAACGGGCGACCAACTCTCGCCAACCTGCTTTTTGATCTCGCGGACGTAGAACGCTTTGACCTTGCCATGATCCACCGGATTCGAAAGGTCGAGCCATCTGGCTTCGACATGCACCGTGATCTCCCAATCCTACTGGATCCTGACCTCGTCGTTCAAAATCCGCGTCCCCACCAGCTCCTTCACGCCGACGCGGACGGAGGACTCGGTCGAGGGGGCGTTGGCGAAACGATACCGTTTGATCGTCGTGCGGCCGGGGCCCAGTTGCGTCACCAGGCGCTCCTGGCGGGCCTGGCCGGGATAGACGGCAAAGGCGCCGTAGTTGATCGGCGTGTCGCCGTAATTCGTGATCATCTGCTGGACGACCACATCCGCGCCGTCCCGCAGCGCGATCGATTGCATGCCGACATCGCTCAGCCCCAGGCTGATCTGGATCGGGACGGAGAATTCAGTGTTGCGCTCCCCCTGGATCGAAAAGTCGGCGTTGATCGTCTTCGTGCCGGCGATGCTGTTGTACGGGATTTCGAGCGTCAGCTCCCGATCGAACGTCTCGCCCGGGTTGATCGAGAAATTGATCGTCGGCGGGCTTACTTTCCAGCCCGTCGGCGGCTTGAGGCGGAGCAGCCCGCTGATCTGCGTCTTGTAAGCGTTGGTGAACTGGACGTGCCGAACGTGCGGCTGGAAGCTCGACTCGATCAGCGGCCGGTCGATCGCCACGCTGCTCCGGAGCTGCGCCAGTTGCCCGTCGATATCGACCAGCAACAGGGGCATGGCCCCCAGCAACAGCCGCACTTCGCCGGGGCGGCCGTCCTTGCCGGCACCGGCCCGCTTCAGCAGCGGCCGCACGTTGCCCCACAGGTCGATGCTCGCCGGATGATCGCCCAGGTTCAGTGCCAGCTCCCGCTCGCCGCCGTCACTGCCGCCGCGATCCCAGAGGGCCAACACGCCCTTCCCATTGCGATCGAACAGAAACGCCTCAACCCCTTCGTCAATCGGCACCCGGCCACGGTAGGTCGCGCCGCTCAGGGTCGAGATGAGCGTTCGCAACACCAGCAGCAGTTCCTGCGGCTGCTTCACGAGCGAGCCTTCCCCCTCGCCGTCCCGATGGACCGAGAACGGGAGCGGCACGTCGATCCGCCGTGCGCCGGCCGACAGGGCGTAGATCAGCCGCTGGGCCGTATCCCGGATCTGCGCCTCGCGCCCGTAGCGCGCCCGATCGAGCCACTCCAGCGATAGGCTAAGATTGTGCCCCTCCTGCCCGCGCGTGTCCTGGATATAGAGCGGCAACTGGTGCGGCAGCACCACCGCGGACGGCACCGACAGCGCCACCGTCGCCGGGAGCTCTCCCTCCAGCTCGTACCAGGCCGGCCAGGGCATCGCCAGGTCGGGCTTCTGAACGAGCTTGGCGAACTCGGCATACACCAGCTTGTACGCCTCGCGCATCTTCGGGTCGGTGACAAAGGCGTCCGACCCGTCGGCCCCAAGCTGCCAGCGGTCCAGATGATTCGCATGGCGGGAGATCAGGTAGGCCAGTTGCGGCTGCCATTCCTGCGGGTCGGCGCGAGCAGGTCGCGCCAGCGGCCGGAGCGGGATGGGCCCGGCGGCGCTCGGCGGCCTTGTCGGTCGGCCCAGACCCCGTGGCGGCCGCCGACATCGCGGCGATCTGCACTTCCAGCCGGTGACCCAGTTCGGGGGGCAGGTCGGTCAGACAGGCCGTCGGCGTGATCCCCAGTTCCTGCAGCCGTTCCAGCAGCGCGTCGAACGCGGCCGGGTCCATCGCCTGGATATCGCCCACCTCGCTCCAGAGCGCCAGCTTCACGCGACCGGCCGACAGGAGCGGAAGGAGCTGCGGCAGCTCGTCCCATCCGTCAAACGGGAGCGACGTGGCGATGATCCCGAACCGGTCGTCCGGCCGCGCGGCGGGCGCGTCGTCGGCGAGCTGGATCAGATCGACCGTCTGCGAGCCCAGGAACTGCCCCTGGCTGCTCATGACCAGCGACGCTTCGTACCATCCGGCCGGCAGGTCGGGAAGGTCGAGCGGCAAGCGCTTTCGCACCGGGCCCACGTTCTCCGCGCCAGCCAGATCCAGAGCGCCGGTCCGCTGAAACACGACTTTGCCCAGCGCGTCGCGGACGACAAGCTGGGCGGACAGATCGTCAGTGAAGGGATCATCCACGCTGACCTGCAGCCGCAATAGCTCCCCACGGCGAAAGACGTTCCCCGGCCGGGCAGTGGTCATCGCGACTTTGGGCACCTGGGAGATGGTGAGATCGTCGAACCAGGCGGTGCCGTGGATGTCCTGGGTGTGGAGGGTCCGTTTGCCGAGCGACTGTGGCATGAACTGCGCCGGCTGGAGCAGGGCAAGCTCGATGATCGGCCACCCGGCGCGCGGGTTGACGACCGACAGCTCCACCGAGAGCCGGCGCCAGTCCTCGTCGGGCGTGGTGGCCGCGTACAGCTCCGAATGCCGAACCGTCTCGGGTAGAATGCGGTTGTCCACATCGACGAAATACGCGGTCACCCGCGCCCGGGCGTTGGGAAGGACTGTGGTCTTGCAGTAGGCGTCGATCCGGTAGTGGGCGCCCTGGAGCGCTTTGATAATCCCGGAATCGTACCGATAGACCAGGCCGCCGCCGTTCAAGTCAAACCGGAAGCTATATTGGCCGCTGTGCGCCTGATCGGTCGCCAGGCGGCCGTTGACGTAGTGCGGCAGGCCCGGCCCCTCCACCTTGGCCCAGTGCATCGGCAGGTCTTCGGGGTTGTTGAGCCGCCGCTCCTCGAAATCGAACGTCCGAAGGACGCGCTTCACCTCCACCGGCTGGGCAATCGCCGACGCCGTGAAGAGCAGGAGCGGAAGAATGGGGAGAAGATGTCGCATGGTCCGATAATGTCCGTATCGGTAAGCAGCGGCGCTTGACTTGCGGGAAACCGCCCCGGCCGGCGCGACCGGCTTGCTATCATCCACAACATGAGCAGCCCCTTCCCCGGAATGGACCCCTACCTCGAGCCGCACTGGCTGGACGTGCATACGTCGCTCGTAAGCGGCGCAAGAGACGTGTTGAATCGGGTGTTACCCGACGATCTCGTCGCCAGCGCGGAGGAGCGCATCGCCGTCGAATCTGACAAAGGCGACACACGGGTGTTCGGCCCGGACGTTCAGATCTTCGAGCCGCCCGCCAATGGACCTTCCTTCGTGGAAGGTGGCGGCGGGGTCGCGGCGGCGACTTCGGTGGAGGCGTTGCCCTACCGGCTTCTAAGCCGGGTCGATCCGATCACCGAACGATTCATTCAAATCGTTGATGCTCGAACCTCGCGAATGGTGACGGTCATCGAGTTCGTCAGCCCAACGAACAAGCAGGGCGAGGGGCTTTACGCCTTTCGAGCGAAGCGAACCGCCTTAGTCGCGAGCCGCGTCAACTTTGTCGAGGTGGACTTGGTTCGTGCCGGCGACTGGAACGGGCTCCTGCGGCCGCACAGTTGCCCCGCCAAGGCGCTGAGCCTCTACCGGGCGACGATCCGAATCCCCATCCATCCTGAAAGTGTCTACCTGCAGCCGATCTCGCTTCGAGACAAGCTCCCCGACCTCCCGATCCCGCTGCGCAGCAACGACCCGCAGGTCCAACTGGCCCTGCAGCCGCTGCTCGACCAAGCCTATGCCAACGGCAGGTACGCCAGGCGCCTCGACTACACGAAGCCGCCGACCCCGCCGCTGGAGGGGGACGATGCCGCTTGGGCAGCGGAGCGGGCTCAGGCGATGATGTCGTCTCGATAGCCGCCTCCGCCGCCGCGCATGTGCCGAAGGACCGCACGGCGGTCGCCACGGGGGACGCGATCACATCGAGACGCTGCCGCCTCATGACGAGGACGGGTAACGTGCGGACCGCGATGCGGTCCCTACCGGCCGCCTCGAAGCGCACGAGGCTCGCCGTTAAAGCACTTCGGTCGCCCGGGGATAGCTCCCCAGCACCGTCAGTTGCAGGCAGTGCTGTCGGGCCTCTTCGATGGCGGCCTGCATCTTGGGGTCGTCCTGGTGACCTTCGGCATCAATGAAGAAGTAATACTCCCAGTTGACCTTCTTGCTGGGGCGCTTCTCGATGTCGGTCAGGTTAATGCCGTTCTCTTTGAAGACGTCCAGCACTTCGGCCAGTGCGCCGGGCTTGTGGGCGGTGGTGAACATGACAGCGGTCTTGTCGTCGCCGGTGCGGCGGGCCCCTTCGCGGGAGAGGACGAAGAAGCGCGTCTGGTTGTCAGGGTCGTCTTCGATGTTCTCGAACAGGACATGCAGGCCGTGCAGTTCACCGGCGAGGGTTGAGCCGATGGCCGCGACGCCGGGCGTGACCGAGGCCAGCTCCGCGGCCTTGCTGCTGCTGGCGGCCGGCTGGACGTCGCGGTCCCGGGCGGTCGACGAAAGCCACTTGCGGCACTGACTGAAGATCTCCGGCTTGGAATAGACGGTCCGAATCTGCTCCCACGGCCCCTTCGCCAGTAGGTAATGGTGGACCGTCACCTTCACCTCGGCATAAATCCGGGCGCTGCTGGCCAGGAAGGCGTCGAGCGTATCGACCACGCCGCCATGCAGGCTGTTCTCGACGGGGACCAGGCCGTAGTCGGTGTGGCCGCGAACGACTTCCTCAAACACGGCGGGGATATCGGCGAGGGGGACGTACTCGACGCTGCTGCCGAACTTTCGCACGGCCGCGGCGTGGGAAAAGGTGCCCGCCGGGCCCAGGTAGCCAATCCGTAACGGTTTTTCGAGCGCGAACGACCCGCTCATCAACTCGCGGTAGACCGCTTCGAGGCACCGGTCGGTCAGGGGGCCTTTGTTGAGTTTTCGGACCTTCTCCAGAACTAATTTTTCGCGGTCGGGGGCGTAAATCGGCTGGTTCGACTGCTGCTTCACCTTGCCGATATCGACCACCACGTTCGCGCGGGCGTTCAGCAGTCCGACGATCTGGCTGTCGATCGCGTCGATCCGGGCGCGGAGGGGCAGAAGGCTATCGGCAGCACTGGGATCCTCATGATTCGCGGGCCCGCGCCCGTCGGCGGCGGCGGGGCGGGGGGGTTCGGAAGCGGACATCCCTTGGTTCTAGCGGCCGCCCACCCATAAGACAAGCCGCAGTCGAGCGCCCCGGCGACTCTTGTTAGCAGCGGGATCCTGTTCTCCAACCAGCACTTCCGATCCTCGGGCACCCTCATCCTTTTTCGCCGTGACGCCGATAAGGATCGATGGGGCAACCTGACCATTGCCCGGCTTTTCAGAAGGTGGAACCGTGAACCTGAACTTCGTTTATCTGCTCCAGGAGTCGGAAACGTCCGACCGCGCGGCGCGCTGGGCGGCGGCGACCCGCGCTTCGATCCACGCCACGACACACCCCGCTCCCAGCGTCGCCAGCGCATTCCAGACAGGCGAGGTGCGCCTGCCCGATCATTGGCCCGCCCAGACCGACCTGCTGGACTGGTGCAATCACATGGGCCCGGGGATGGCGGCGCTGCTGATCATCCTTGGAGTGGTCTACCTCTTGTTCGGCTTTTCGATGTTCCGCTGGCTCGTGCTGCTCAATGCGGCCGCCGCCGGGGCGGTGCTCGGGGCCATCATCGGCGATAAGACCGGCGGCACGGCCCCGCTCGCCATCGTCGGCGCTGTCGCGCTGGCGGCCGTGACCTGGCCGACGATGAAGTACGCCGTCGCTCTCATGGGAGGCGCGTTCGGAGCGATGGTCGGAGCGACCGTCTGGCTCTCGGCCGGCCTGGAAAGCAGCTACACCTGGTCCGGCGCCCTGTGCGGCCTGATCGGCGGCGGGCTCCTCTGCTTCATCCTCTTCCGCGGCTGCCTGGTAATGTACACAAGCCTGCAAGGTTCGGTGATGCTGATCTTCGGGATCCTTGGGCTGATCTATAAGTATCAGGACCTGGCGCCCAAGGTTGGCTCCTACCTCTCGGCAAAGACGTTTGTCCTGCCGATGTGCATCTTCATCCCGACGATCATTGGGATCCTGTACCAACACAGCACCCCCGTCGGCCCCAAACCGGGAGCGCCGGCGCCACCGAAGAAATAGCCGAGGCGCGCCAACAGGCCTACAACCCACCGATCCGCATCGCGGCCGAAGTCGCGGGACGGATCGGTTTTTCATCTGCCAGATTTTCCGTTTGGCAGATGGCTTCATCAAACCGTGGCAGGCGGATCGCCCGCCCACCGTCAGACGCTTCATATCGACAGGCTCGTGATTGAACGTAAGCCGCTTTTTTCAATAGCCTTGCGCGTGATCGATCCCGACCTGATGCCACCGATCGTGGTCCGCGCTTTGCTTTGGCGTGGGTACACGCCCGGCCTTTGCTGCCACGTCCGGTCGGCCGTCAAGGAGACAGGCCCATGCGGTTTGACAAGTTCACGATCAAAGCTCAGGAAGCGTTCGTCAAAGCCCAGGAAACAGCCCAGCAGAAAGGGAATGCCGAGATCCTTCCGCTTCATCTGCTCTATGCGCTGCTGGAGGAGGCCGACGGCGTCGTTCAGCCGCTGCTGCAAAAGATCGGAGCGAACGTCGGCCGCATCCGGCAGATCGTGGCCAGCGAGCTGGATCGCCTCCCCAGCGCGACGGGCACGCAGCTCGGCCTGAATCGCGCGACGCAGGACGTGCTGAACGAGGCCCAGAAAGAGGCCGACCGGATCAAGGACGAGTACGTCTCGACCGAGCACCTGCTGCTGGCGCTTGCGCAGGTTCGGAGCGAGACGAAGGAAATCCTGTCGGTCAACTCGATCACGGCGGACGCGATTCGTTCGGCGTTGAAGGAGGTGCGCGGTGGGCAGCGGGTCACGGACCAGAGCCCCGAAGAGAAGTACCAGGCGCTGACCCGCTACGGCCGCGACCTGGTGGAGATGGCGCGGCTTCGCAAGATCGACCCCGTCATCGGGCGCGACGACGAGATCCGGCGGACGATGCAGGTGCTCGCCCGCCGCACGAAGAACAACCCGGTGCTGATCGGCGAGCCGGGGGTCGGCAAGACCGCCATCGTCGAAGGGCTGGCGATCCGGATGCTCAACGGCGACGTGCCGGCGGTGCTGAAGGACAAGAAGATCGTCGCGCTCGACATGGGCGCGCTGATCGCCGGCGCCAAGTATCGCGGCGAGTTCGAAGACCGCCTGAAGGCCGTCATCAAGGAAGTCACGTCCAGTGAAGGGAAAGTGATCCTGTTCATCGACGAGCTCCACACCGTGGTCGGCGCCGGCAAGGCGGAAGGGTCGATGGACGCGGGCAACCTGCTCAAGCCGGCGCTCGCGCGCGGCGAGCTGCGGACGATCGGCGCCACGACCCTCGATGAATACAAGAAGCACATCGAGAAAGACCCGGCGCTGGAACGCCGCTTCCAGCCGATTGTGGTGGGCGAGCCGAGCGTCGAGGACACGATCGCGATCCTTCGCGGACTGAAATCCCGGTACGAGGCCCACCACGGCGTGCGCATCACCGACAGCGCGATCGTCAGTGCGGCCGTCCTGAGCGACCGATACATCCAGGACCGCTTCCTGCCCGACAAAGCGATCGATCTAATCGACGAGGCCGCCAGCCGCCTTCGCATCGAGAACGACTCGATGCCCGCCGAGCTCGACGAGATCCGCCGCCGCGTCATGCAGCTTCAGATCGAACTGGAAGCCCTTCGGAAGGAGAAGGACGCGGCCAGCCGCCAGCAGGTCGCCAAGGCCGAGAAGGAGCTGGCGGAACTTCAGGAAAAGAACACCGCGCTAACCGCACGGTGGGATTCGGAGAAGGGGGCGATGGACGCGATCAAGAGCCTCCAGCAGCAGCTCGATTCGAAGCAGACCGAGTTAGAAGACGCGAAACGCAACGGAAACTGGGAGGCGGCCGCACGAATCCAGCACGGTGAGATGAGCGCCCTGACCGCCCGGCTTCAGCAGGCCGAGCGGAAGGTCCATGACATGACCACCGACGGCAACGCGCTGGTGAAGGAAGAGGTGACGCCGGACGAGATCGCCCAGATCGTCTCCCGTTGGACCGGAATCCCGGTGAGCCGCATGCTGGAAGGGGAGCGCGAAAAGCTGATGCAGATGGAGACGCGTCTCTCCCGCCGGGTCATCGGCCAGGCCGATGCGGTCCGGGCCGTGTCGGACGCGGTCCGCCGGAACCGCGCCGGGCTGGGCGACCCCAACCGGCCGATCGGCAGTTTCCTGTTCCTCGGGCCAACCGGAGTGGGCAAGACTAAGCTGTGCAAAGCGCTGGCGGAGTTCCTCTTCGACGACGACAACGCCATGGTTCGCATCGACATGAGTGAGTTCATGGAGCAGCACTCGGTGGCTCGGCTCATCGGCGCGCCGCCCGGCTATGTGGGCTACGAAGAGGGCGGGCGCCTGACCGAAGCCGTTCGCCGCAAGCCCTACACGGTCATCCTGTTCGACGAAGTCGAAAAGGCCCACCGGGACGTCTTCAACGTTCTGCTCCAGGTGCTCGACGACGGCCGCCTGACCGATGGGCAGGGCCGGACGGTGGACTTCAAGAACAGCGTCATCGTCATGACGAGCAACATTGGCAGCCAGCAGATCCAGGACTTGTCGGGCAAGCAGGCCGAGGAATGGGAAGTCGAAGCCGCGGTGAAGGACATGCTCAAGCAGTTCTTCCGGCCGGAATTCCTCAATCGCGTTGACGAGATCATCGTCTTCCATCCGTTGAGCAAGGAGCAACTCACTCGGATCGTGGACGTGCAGCTCACGTCACTGCGGAAGCGGCTGGCCGCCCGCGGCCTGAAGCTGGCACTCGACGAGGCGGCGAAGAAGCTGCTGGCGGAAGAGGGTTACGACCCAATGTACGGGGCTCGGCCGCTGAAGCGGGTGATCCAGCAGCGGCTTGAGAACCCCCTTGCCGGCCGCATCCTCGCGGGCGACTTTACCGAGGGCGACACCCTCCACGTTCACGTTGATTCGACCCGCGCGGCGTTCACGTTCGAGAAAGGAGCGGCCGTGTCCGAAACCGAGCCGGTCACTCCTGACGCCGTGGGAGTATAAAAGCCCGCGACGGTGACGGGGTCGCTCGAGTGCGCCGTGAACCGCGCGGATAGACAACTGATTGGGTGCTGTGGTGTTCAGTAGCAGGCACACTTCGAGTGCCGTCCGCCAGCTTATTTTGCGTCTCTCAAAGAAGGGCCACGGCACACGGAGCGCCTGAGACTTTAGTTCAGATCGCGTGCGCTTCAGCGGGAGGCGAGCGGGACGTTTTTCGCCCTGATCTTTACTTGAGTTTCCTTGGGAGCTGGTGGGCCACTCTGTCTAAATTAGCGGGTACGCTCGCGAAGCAAAGTGCCGCCGGTGAAGGCACCGGCGGCACTTCGGATGGCATCAAAAGCGCACCCGCAAGCCTGCCTGGAACGGGCGCCTGGGGCTTCAAATCGCGCCTGTTCGTACGGCTTTACGGCGGCTGAGTCGGCGCTGACGTGCCGATACGCGGTGAGCCATCCGCGGTGCCCGCCCGCTCCTTCGCGCATTCAAAGTTCTCCTTGCTACCTCTGTGTGTCCGGTAGTAGGATCGGTTTGCCGGCTTGTCATGCTTCAAGTCTTAAGCCGGCCGGTCAAACGGCAGCCCACGTCTTAGCCGGTTGTCGAATCGCTTGGCCGTCGCAAATCGCCCATCCCGCGGGGAGCGCCCATGTCAACCGCTCGGTCCACGTCGGTTCGTCGAACGCCGTCGGGCGGCTTTACGCTCGTTGAGCTGCTGGTCGTCATTGGCATCATCGCTCTGCTGGTAAGCATCCTGTTGCCCACGCTCAAGCGGGCGCGCGAGCAGGGACAGCGGACGAGCTGTCTCTCGGGCTTGCGCTCGTTCGGGATGACGCTCCAGTTCTACGCCAACAGCAACAAGGGGTATGTTCCGATCGGTTACGCCGGCACGAAACACGCCGGGTACATGGTTCACCAAAGCGGCAATTTCCAGGTCCTGGGTTGCCTTTACGAGTCGAACCTTCTGAATGAGGGGACGGCCGCCTACTTCTGCCCAGCCAATACCGACGTGCGGTGGCAATACAATACGGTTGATAATCCTTGGCCCCCGCCGGTCCCAACCAGTGCTCTCTGCCGCCTTGGGATGACCGTGCGGCCGGCGGTGCAGTTCACCAATACCAAGCCCACCTCCAGCACGTATGACCTGTCGCTTTACCGGGGAAAATTCCCGTTGATCACCCAGTTCAAGAGCAAAGCGATCGCGGCCGAGATGTTCGGCGAGCCGGTCAATGCCACCGTCGCCGTGGACCCGACGCTCCTTCGGCACCCGAACGCGATCAACGTCATGTTCGCCGATTTCAGCGCCGGCGCCATCGACACGCGCGGCATCGACCCCACCGACGGCCAGTCGATCAATTCGATCCTGAAACAGCTCGCCGCGATGAAAGCCGTCCCGACCGGAGCGTCGAGCCCCTCCATGAACCAGATCTACCTGGACGAGACGACCAACCCGCCCAAAGGCATCTGGGCGAAGTTCGACCGGTCCAACTGATTGAGCGATCTCTTGAAGCTACGAGTTGAGACGGCCGAAAAGATCGGCAAGCGGCAGGGAGAACCCCGGCAGGACTTCGCCGCCCTCCAGGGATTGACTCCCGGTCAGCATCATCGGGGCGCCGGTTGAGGGCGTGTAGACGGCGGCGGTTTGGGAGACGATATCGATCTCCCAGACGAGCCGCACCCCTGCGTCAAAATACTCATCGCGCTTGCGGCTCATTTCCCGTCCCGTATTGCTGTCGCTCAACACTTCCACCACCAGATCAGGGACCAGACGGGGCACTGGCTCGGCCCCAAAGCCCGCCTCGGGCAATCGTTCGGTGGAGATGAACGCGACGTCCGGGATCCGAACCAGGCCCGGCATGATACGCATCATCCCATCGGCGCCGGCACAGACCCCCAATCGCCGCGGCATCACGAAGACGTTGAGCGCGGTCAGGATCCATCCCGCGACGATTGACTCCCGAAATCCCATCGGCTTCTCCACCAGCACGCCGTCCACCAGCTCGCAGAGGCGGTTCTCGCGACGCTCGATCTGGGCGACATCGGCTTCCGTCGCCGTGCCGGGAAGCGGGTAGTAGCGCACGCGTTGCGGTGGAATGCCCCCCAGGCGGTCAAGCAGATCGCCGAGCGTCGGGATGCCGGGAGATGAGGTGAGGAGGGTGGTCATCATCGCGGGCCCGGGCATGACCGGGAGAGTCATAACAAGCCGCGCCGCCGCCTTCGCGCGCCACTCCGGCAAGGGCGGCCGCTCACTGCGGCGGGATCGTCGCGCCCAGCAGGCCGACCTGTATGCCGTGTTTCTTGAGCACCGCGGTCGCCTTCCCGTTGACGATCAGAAGCACGAACAATCCGATCAACGGCACAAGCGTCAAAATGCCCAGCAGAATACCGACGCCGGTTCCGTAAAGCTGGGTTGACAGTAGAAAAATGAAAACGACGCTGACGATCACCACCGCCACATAGGCCAGCGCGAGTATCGGCCGGACCTGGACCGGAAGAAGGAACTGGCAGACCAACAGCACGATGTTGACCAGGATGCACAAGATGATCGCCCGCTGTCGCGACGCGACCGACCTCACGTCAATGGTCGTTGTGACGACCGGTGTTTGATATTGAAGCGGTTCCACTGAAGGTTCCCCTTGCTGAAAAATCCCCCGTTCATCCCGGAGCGGCCGGACGCGCGTCCCGCGTTTGGCCCCAGCCTCAGCTCCCGACCGTCGCCCCCGGCTCGACCTGCGTCTCCCCGTCGTCGGTGCGGACTTTGCCCATGACGCTCGCACACCCCTCGACGTAGAGGCGGCCGCCTTCGTTGATCGCGTCTTTGCCGAGTGTTCCGCTGTGGATCACCTTCGCGCCATCTTTGACAACCAGGTTGCCCGTGACGTTCCCGTACACATGAACGCGGCCGCCGTGAAGGACGGTGAGGTCGCCGTAGATCGCGCCGCGAACATAAAACTTGGAGCCGATTGTCGCCGTCACGTTCCCGGCAATCGACCCCCAGAGCGTAAAAGCCTCGCTGATGACCTGGTCGCCTCGGATCTGACCGCGTTCCTCGCGCATGATTCAGCCTCTAACTCATGTCTCACCCACACTAAGAGAACCGCGGCTCGCCCGACGGCCTCTTCAGGACTTACACCCGATTTTACTCCTCGGCAAACGACGCCGTGGCTCGGGCGGCGTTAAATCACGACATCGCCGGGCTTTGCCACGCCGCCAACGTCAACCGGAATATCCGCCTCGCCCAGCGCGAACCGGAGGCCGCGGCCGCTCTTCATCTGAACGGTGAAAAGCAGGATCAGGGCGAACAAGGGGTACGCCGCAAACCGGGCCCAGTGCAGGATCACCGCGGGCGTCACAGGCCCGGTGCTGAACTTCGCGCCACCGTCAACGCCGTTGACCTGATCCACCTCGCTCCAGGTCATCAAGGCGCCGGGGATCTTCTGGTCCGGAACGCGATCCGACCCGTGGGCGTTCAAAAGCGACTGCCAAGGAAAGAGGATCACCGCGAGGAAGACCGACCAGACGAACGCCGAAGTGACGTGTGAAACGCCGATCAGCCGCCCGACGAGCATGATCACGGCCGTCAACAGCAGCACCACCGACAGCACGATCGCCAGCGTCATTCCCACGAAGCTGGTCGCCGCCAGGACCCAGCGATAGGTCTCCTCGGTCACATTCGTATGGGTAGGCGGAAGCGTCGGCATCGCCGGAGCCATGCTTGTCGAAGCCGGCGCGGTTGAAGGGTCGGTTGTCGGCTGAGTCGCCGGCGTAACCGTCAACGACATGGATGTCGTGACTGACGGAACCTTGCTCTTATCGACCCCGAGATGCACGTCGAAGCGATACAGGAAAAAGACTGCCATCTGCAGCAGCAGCACAAGGAGCAAAAGGAGGAACAGGATCGATTTGGACCGCCGGGCAACTAAGAGCGCATCGGCGTAATCGGCCGCGACGGCGAGAGTGGTTCGGGTCATGGCGTCGGACTCCTTCTTTTCCCTGTTTCGATCGTGTGCTGATCGTCCCCGATCGAGAAGCAGGGGACGCTTAGTCGTTGACAGATCATTCGTAACGGAAACCGCATCGGTTCGCAAACGCCAAAACCGCGTTCGCCCCGCCACAACGCGACAAGTCTTGGGCCGACTCCGACGAGCGGCACCCGTAAGGGAGGGGGCAGCCGACGTAGGCGGCGACTGCCCGCCGTCGATGCGCGATCGACGGCCGCCGGGCGGCAGAGCTCCTGTGCCGATCCGCTCGTCCGGCACAGCGTTTGGCGACAGGGGACGTGGCGGTATAGAGTCGGCGCATGCTCGATACCACCTGCTGCCGCGCACGACAGAAGCGCCTACTGGACGTCATGGAGCGCCGCACGCTCGATGTCGTTGTCGTGGGCTTGCCGCACCACGTCAACTACTTCTCCGCCCATCGGCCCTTCTGGCTGCACCAGGCTGCGTTCGCACTGTTCCAGGACGGCCGCTCTCTTCTCATCGCCGCCAACGGACGGCCCCCTGTGACGGCCGCCGACGAGGTGACCCCGTACGATGCGACCTGGAACGGCACCCAGCGCCAGGAGCAGCCTGCCCTGGTCGCCGACGCCATCGCCTCTCGGCTCACCAGCGACACCCTCGCCGGCCGCCTCCCACAAGGCGCGAAGATCGGGGTTGACGCTTCGGCCGTCACCGCCCACTTACTGACGCGCCTCCACACGGCCGAAACCACGTTCGTCGATCCCGACCTCTGGCAGCTCCGTCGCCAGAAAGGCCCGGATGAACTCGCGCTGATGAAGGTCGCGATCGACTGCACCCGCGCGATGTACGAGCGCGCCCGGGAGGTTATTGAGCCCGGCGTCTCCGAGATCCGCGTCTTCAATGAACTCCACGCGGCCGCCACCCATGTCGCCGGCGAGCCGCTCTCCGACCTCCTCGGCAACGACTACGCCTCCGGCGTCCCCGGCGGCCCTCCAAAACAGGCTCCGGCCGAAGCGGGCGAGCTCTACATCCTCGATTTGGGGCCCTGCTACCGCGGCTACTTCGCGGACAACTGCCGCGCCATCTCGGTAGACCGGCGACCGACCGACGCCCAGATGAAGACCTGGGACGTGGTGACCGGCGTCTTCCCCCTGATCGATCGCCTCGTCCGCCCCGGCGTCCGCTGCCGCGACGTTTTCGACGCCGTGGACGCCTACTTCCGCGAGCGGACCGGCGACGGCCTGACCCATCACCTCGGGCACGGGGTCGGTCTGGAGCCGCACGAATACCCGCACCTCAACCCCAAATGGGACGACACGTTCGTGGAAGGCGAAGTGTTCACCGTCGAGCCCGGCATTTACGGCGAGTCGCTCGGCGGCGGCATGCGGCTGGAGAACCAGTACCTTGTGACCGCGACCGGCGTCGAGAACCTGACGCCGTTCCCGCTGGAGCTGGCGTAGGCTCTCGAACGAACGACCGATCGTCCCATCCGCCCCTGTTTCTCTGGTATGATCGGGTCGCTTCGCTGCTCCTCGTGGACGAGATAAACATGACCGAAAACACGCTCAGCAACCCATACGGCTACAGTGCGCCACTGGCTGTCCATTACGCGGGCCCGGCAACCCCGGCCACGACGTCGCGAGGACCTAAAGTTTGGGCAGGCGCGATGCTATTGGCCGGCGGCGTCTCGCTGGTCATCGTAGCGGGCTGCTTCATGATCGGTGTGTTGTTGGCCACAAACCCCTCTGCAATGGGCTCGTTCTCTACCCCTCCGCCGCCGCCTCGCACGCCGGACATCGTTCTCATCACGGTGCTCTATCTGCTCGCGTTCCTGTCCGTCGCCGGCGCCGCGACGCTGCTCTTCCTCGGGGCGCACAGCCTGCTCCGGCTGATTAAAGCCTGACGAGCCCACGACCATCGGCTTCAGGATCGAATCGGCGACTCCATTTGCGGCCGCACCCATGGCTGAAGACGCGCTTCAATCGTTCACGAAGAACCAGCAGGACGGCCTGAAAGCGCGTCGCGCCGGCGCATGGGAGACGGCACGCAAATACCTTCTCCAAGCCGAGCGGAACAATGCCGACCTGATCGCGGCCGCCCAGACCAATCTGCTCCGCGACAAACGCCGGAAGCTTGGCGAACAACTCCGCATCCTGATCGAGGATTGCGAAACGGCGAAAGTCGAGAACCGCCCGCCTCCGGGCGCTGCCGATGCGGGCGCGTCTCCGGCGGCCGACGCCCCGCATATTGAAGTCGCCCGCCCCGCATCCGGCGGCCCCGTCACCTACGCCATGTACGAGCGCTATCGCGACCAGGGAATGGCCGCCTGGCACGCCCGGCAGTGGGGGCCGGCGGAAACTTACCTCCTGGAGGCCGCCCGCGCCATCCGCGAGCTGGCGTCACACGTGGAGTTCGACGAGGCCCGCAAGGTTCGCCTGGAGACGGCCGACCGCCTCGAAGCGAAGGCGGCCGCCTGCCGCGACCAGAAGCAGGGGAACCGCCGCGGCGCGGCCCAGGCCCAGAAATCCCGCCCCGGCGGCCCTTCCGGCGGCGGCGGTGGCGGAGGCGGCGGCCCCCAAGGGTCGGAAGAAGCGGAGACCGACGCCTCACAGTGGATCGTGCAGGAGAAGCCCAATCTTCGCTTCGACGATGTCGCCGGCCTGGAGAGCGTCAAGGAAGACATCCGCCTGAAGATGATCTATCCGTTCGAGCACCCCGAGCTGGCCGAGAAGTTCGGCATTCGACCCGGGGGCGGGGTGCTCATGTACGGCCCGCCCGGCACCGGAAAGACGATGCTCGCCAAGGCGGTGGCCGGAGAGATCGACGCGACGTTCTTCCGCATCTCGCCTGCCGATGTGCTCAGCAAATGGGTCGGCGAGGCCGAGCAGAACATCAAGAAGCTTTTCGATGCGGCCGCCGGCGAGAAGCGGAGCATCATCTTTGTTGACGAGATCGAGGCCCTCGTCCCCGCCCGCCGCGACGACGGCTCCAGCGTCATGCAGCGCGTCGTCCCGCAGATCCTGCAAGGCGTCGAAGGGTTCGACCGCAAGTCCGGCCGGTCGCTGCTGCTGATGGGCGCGACCAACGTCCCCTGGCAGCTCGACACGGCCATGATGCGGCCCGGCCGCTTCGACGAAAAGATCTACATCCCGCTCCCCGACCTCCCGGCCCGTCGCAAGCTGCTCGACATCTACCTGTCCAAGCGCCCCATCGGCCCGGAAGTTGACCTGGACGCCTGGGCGAAACGGATGGAAGGCTACAGCGGCGCCGACATCAAGTACCTCTGCGACCGGGCCGCCACGATCCCCTTCCTCGCCAGCGTCGCCTCGGGCATCGAAGGGTCGATCACCCCCCAAATCCTCGACGACGTCCTCCACGACACGCCGAGATCGGTGACGGCTGAAATGCTGAAGAAGTTCGACGACTGGGCGCGGCAGGCGGTGAGCGGGTAGGGGAGGGGAAGGGGTCAAAGTGTCAAATCCCGCACACGCCGGGCAAACGCGGAGAAGCCCTCGCCGCATCGGGCTTCCAGAATGTGAAGCCGGATCACTTCCGCTAAGCGCGCATACATTTCTGCCAAGCCAACATCCAGGCCACTCTCGTCACGCAGGGCGATGCAGAGAGCTTTTGGATCGTCGATCAGTTCCGGGCTCGGCTGGGCCTGGATAGTCAGCCTGCACACTTCACTGAGTGCGACTTCGTCGGCAAGCATCCAGGCGTCGAACGTACGAATTGCCAAGCCCAGCGCCCGAGGGAGGGGGGTTTTCAGGGAAGTCTGGGCTGACTCGAACTGGCGTCGGCGATTTCGAACCCCGTCCTCGTCAACCGTTAGAACCAGCGCGTCAAATTGCTCATGCTGTGCAAAGAGCAGCCATCCGATGGCAACCTTGAAGAGCCCGTCTCCCTTGCCGTGGACGCGCAGCGGGAGATCCTTCACCTGCCTCACTTCGAAGGTCGCCTTATCCGGCAGCAAGCGCCTGACGAGCGTTTGCAGCGCACCGCTCAACTCATGCTTTCCCTCCGAAACCAGCAGGATCCTCATGAACGTTCCCCCGCGGCCGCCCCCGCGTCTTCGGCCAACGCGTCATCGCCCACAGAGCCCCATATCTCCCCGAGCGTGAAAATGTCGATCTGTTCCCGGACCTTCTTGCTCTCCGAAAGACGACGCACGGCGATCGATCCGTCCGGTTTCTTGCGGCAAACGGTGACCTCATCGGGGGCGAACGAATCCAGCAGATAGGGCGAGTGCGTCGTCAGGATCACCTGCGAGTGGCCCTGTTCCGCGATCAGTTCTCGAAGGATGCGGGTGACGTCCGCCAACCGCTTCGGGTGCATCCCGTTCTCCGGCTCCTCGACCAAAATCGTGCGCGGAGGCTCCGGCAAATAAAGCACTGTCAAATACGCCAGCACCAGGAGAAAACCATCGGAGACTTGCGACGCGGCGAGAAGCTTGCCCCCGCCAACGAACTCGAAAAAGATCCCCTTTCCGTCCGCCTCCTGGAGCACAGGGATCTGCCGGATCGGGTCCAGAGGCGCTCTGAACGCCCGCTGTGGGATTAGCTTGATCGATTTGACCTGGGGGAAAATTGTCTTGAAGCGATCCTCGAGCGCCGTGAATCGCGCTCGGTCGTAGCCGAGAATATCGTCCAAGCAAGAGGCGAGCCCAAACCCCGACGGCTCCATCTTGAACCTGCGGCTTAGATCCGCCGCCACAGGTAGCGACAGAAATCGGGACACCCACCGATAATAATGGACCCCCGAAAGGCCCTCATAAATACGATCGACGCCTTGCGCGGTATCGGGTTGGCGCAGCGCATACGAATTCGGGTCGTGCGAGCGCGAATGCACGAATGAAACGTAGCTGAAATCACCGCCAAGCTTTACCTGAACGCCTGAAACCTCCATTGCTTCCGCGCCGACGGAGACGTCGCGCCCCGTCCTTGGGAAGCGCAAGGCGAGCATGTATTCGATCGCGGCGTCCTGGACTTTTAAAATTGCGGTGAATGTGACCGGTGAGGCGGCATCGCCAAGCCAAACAAGATCAGCGCCATCCCAGGGGCCAGAAAACAGTCCGCAAGGGGCGCCGCGACGCTCCCGCATAGTGCTCCGATCGCCTCCAAAATGCTGGTCTTCCCGCTGTCGTTCGGACCGATGAGAACGTGGATCGGCGTCAGGTCAAGGGCGACGTCCTGAAGAGCCTTATAGTTCTGGGCGCAAATCGTGAAATCATGCGATGCCCTTCGGTCTTCGCTCAAGCGCTGTACACGGTTGTGTCCGCACCTCGAGCCTCTCCCAAGCGGAGCATACCTTCGATCAGCGCAGAGCATATACTGTCTGGCAAGGATGCAGACTCACCCGAACACGCAAGCTACCGGAACGGACCTCCGCGAGCGCCTTCAGGCCCTGTTCGGCCTCGACGATTTCCGCATCGCCCAGCGGGAGGTCATCGAAGACGTTCTGGCGGGTAAAGACGTCCTGTGCGTCATGCCGACCGGGGCGGGGAAGAGCCTTTGCTATCAGCTCCCCGGAGCGATCATTGATGGGCTGACGATCGTCGTCTCGCCGCTGATCTCCCTGATGGAAGACCAGGTTCAGCAGCTCCGGGATGAGAACATCCCCGCCTGCGTCATCAACAGCGCGCTGAGCCCCGGCCTGCGGCGCGAGGCGATGGCCCAGGTGAAGGAGGGGTTCAAAGGGCTCCTCTACGTCGCCCCCGAGCGCTTCTGGGCGGCCGATTTCCAGGCGATCCTGCCGAGCCTCCAGGTCAAGTTGTTTGTCATCGACGAGGCCCACTGCGTCAGCCAATGGGGCCATGACTTCCGGCCCGAATACCTCCGCCTGGGCGAGGTGCGGCGGCGGCTTGGCCGGCCCCCCTGCATCGCGCTCACGGCGACCGCGACGCAAGACGTCCGCACCGACATCATCCATCAGCTCGAGCTGAAGGAACCGACCGTCGTCGTCACCGGGTTCGACCGGCCCAACCTCTCCTACCAGTGCCGCTACATCGCCCGGGCGGCCGAGAAGGATCAGCAGCTCGTCAGCCTCCTCAAGCAGGAGCCGGGGAGCACCATCGTCTATTGTTCCACGCGCAAGGCCGTGGACGAAGTGACGGCGCTCCTCTCCGCCCACCTGACCGATCGGCCGGTTTACGCCTATCACGCCGGGATGGACCAGGCCGCCCGCACCGCCAATCAGGAGCGGTTCATGCAGACCCCGCGGGCGGTGGCCGTAGCGACCAACGCCTTCGGTATGGGGATCAACAAGCCGGATGTGCGGCTGGTCGCCCACTACCAGATCCCCGGCACGCTCGAGGCCTATTACCAGGAGGCCGGCCGCGCCGGCCGCGACGGGCTGCCGAGCCGCTGCGTGATGCTTTCCTGCTTCCAGGATCGGAAGATCCAGGAGTTCCTGATCGACAAGACCGGCGAGGGGAACAACCACGCCGACCCCGCCTCGATCGAGGAGCTGAAGCGCTACGCCCGCCAGAAGCTCGAGCAGCTCGTCCGCTACAGCCAGACGCACCGTTGCCGCCGTCAGATGATCCTCGATTACTTCGGCGACCGCGCCCTGGTCGAAAACTGCGCCTGCGACGTCTGCCGCCGCGGCGCCGTCGGCCCCAGGGGCCGGCCGCGGAGACGGTCGTGCTCCCCGACGAGGTGGTGACGCTGGTCCGCCAGCTCCTCTCCGGCGTCGCGCGATTGCACGGGAAGTTCGGGGTGGGCGTTGTCGCGGAGGTGCTTTCGGGCGCGTCGAACGAGCGATCGCAACGGTGGGGGTTCGAGCAGCTCTCGGTCTTCGGCCTTTTGAGAGCGCATCCGCTCAAGCGGATCATCGCGATGCTTCACCGCGTGATGGAGGCGGGGCTCGCCCGCCAGCGCGACCCGGACGGGGTAAAGTTCCGCCCGGTCATGGAGCTGACGGCGTCCGGCGTTCGCGTCATGAAGGGCGAGCAACTCCCCCCGGCAAGCCTGGCGGACCTTCTCCCCCGGCACCGCCCCGCGGCCGCCTTCTCCCGACGGATCACCCCGGCCGCCAGCGACGTGGACGCCGCCACGGCGCTCTCCCCGGAAGCCACCGGCCGCTTCGACCGCCTCCGCTCCGCCCGCGCCCGAATCGCCAAAGAGCGCGCGCTCCCCGCCTACTGCATCTGCCACGACGCGACCCTCAAGGCCATCGCCAAAATAGCCCCGAACGATGCCGAGTCCCTCGAGCACATCAAAGGGATGGGCTCATACAAGGTGAAGCTATACGGCCAGGCTCTGCTCGATGCGATGCACGAACGAAATACCGAAGAAAATGCGGGTCTAGCCACAGATGAGGACGAGAAGGACGAAGGATGAAGGATGAATCAGGCAAAGCTCTTGAGCTTCTACTCATCCTTCCAGCATCGTTCGCTTTGAAAGCAAAAAGAAAAGGCGGTTTTAGCCACAGATGAAGGCAGGATGAACACAGATAAGAAACGACGAAGGAGGAACCAGAAGGAAGACGATTCAAAAATGATAGACATCCTTCATCTTCATTGTTCTGCCTTTCCTCTTATCTGTGTTCATCTTGTCTTCATCTGTGGCCATTCTCTTCTTCCCTATTCCGTCACTGACCAAAAAGGATGACGGAAGCAGAAGAATGACAATGGAAGTAGTGCAACTTCTTTTCTGTAAATTCCTACCATCGTCCGTCGATCCACGCTTGGGCTGGCTGGTCCGGTGACGAGCCGTAGGCGAGTTACCGGACCAGCCAGCCCAAGCCGCCGCAGGCTACACGCCCGCAGGATTGCTCGCACTCTGGTCCATGTTGAAGTACGCCTTGCCCTCCGTCTGCCACTGCTCATGCAACTCCAGCAGCAATGATCCGATCAGACGATCGCAACTCGCCTTGTTCGGGAACACGCCAACCACACGCGTCCGCTTCTTCAACTGCTTCATGATGTTCTCCAGAAGGTTCGTGCTCCGCAGCCGATGGCGGTGATGCTCCGGTAAGCCTTCCACCGCAAGGCAGTCCTCCAGCCCGCTCCGTAGCATCGCCGCAACCTCGGGCGACTGCTTCTCCCACCGGCACGCCATCTCCTCCCCTCGCAGCAGGCACTCGCTCTTGCTCTCGCCCGCGAACACAACCGCCAGCTCCGTGTTCAACTGCTTGAGCTTCTTGTACGACACCTTGCGGCCCATCTCACGCTTGTAATGCACCCGGCAACGCTGCCACACAACCCCCTGGAAATGACGCGCCATCGCCGCGCGGATCCCGCTGTGCGCGTCGCTTACCACCGCCTCCAGACCTCGCAAACCCCGGTCCTTCAGCGACCGGAACACCTCGCCCCACGTCTGCTCGCTCTCGCTGTCGCACACACGCCAGTCCAATACTTCACGCCGCCCCGACGCTGTGAAACCCACCACCGTCAGCGCCGCCTGACTCACCACCTTCCCGTCCACACGAACCTTCTCGTACCGCGCGTCGATCATCAGGTACTCCCAGGCCGTGTAGTCCAGCCGCCGCGAACGAAACGACGACAGCTTCTCGTCCAGCTCCATCGCCACACGGCTCACCGTCATCGACGACACGTCCAGACCGCACATCTCCTGCAGCACCTTCTGCACGTTCCGCGTGCTCACCCCCTGGAAGTACATCTCGCCACACGCCACCAGCAACGCACGCTCGCTCCGCTGGAACCGCGCGAACATGCTCGGGTGGTACGGCTCGCAGCCCCGAACCTGCGGAACTGACAACTCCAACTCCCCAACTCGCGTTCACAGCGTACGGGCCTTGGTCCCGTTGCGGTAACCCCGACGACCAGACTCCCGAGCGTGACGACCCGCTCCCACGTGCGCCGCCACCTCCTGGGCCATCCCCACCTCGATCACGGTCTTAAGCAACTGGGCCAGACCGTCCTTGTTAGAGAAAACCCCTTGCAGACAATCCACGATCCCGTCGATATTCGTCTCAGCCACCGTCCGTCTCCTTGGTCAAATGTCCGGTAAACACTTGATCGAAGCGGACGGTGGCTCACTTAATTTACAGATCGAAGGTTACACTCCCACAATGGAAGTAATTCAACATCCTTCATCTTCATCCTTTTGCCTTTCCTCTTATCTGTGTTCATCTTGTCTTCATCTGTGGCTATTACCTTCTCCCCATCTGCGGCTTGATCTCTTCGTCCAGCCGGCCGAATGTCGCATCCAGGCGGATGCGGTCGCCGCCGAGGAGTTGGACGCTTTTGAGGTGAACGTCGGGTGACGGGAAGCTGATCAGGGGGCGGGTCATGCCGTTGTACTTGGTGAGGCCGGGGCGGATAAAGTTGACGATCAGCGGGCCCAGGACTTCATCCCCGTCAACGGTCAGGTTGGTCATCTTGGCGTTCATCTTGTCGTCCACGTCAACGCGCGCTGTGAAATTCAATCCGGCGGGGACAAAGCCGAATAGGGCGCTGACGTGCATCTCGGCGATCAACGTGCGCGGGCCGATGTTCGTCAGGTTCACCCGGACACTTCGGACCCCCAGTCCATGGCCGGCGGCCGATTCCCGCGCCGACGCAACGATGATCCGCTCCAGGTCCTCGCGGCCCGCCTCGAAATGGAGCGCGCCTTCCTTCGCATCCGCGAGCATCAGCAGCGGCCGCCCCGCCTTGTCGTGCTGAAGGTCCAGACGGACATCAGTCCCCGTCACGTGGATGAAGATTCTCCCCTTCGAGCTGATCAACGGCTCGGCGCTGAATTCGAAGTGCCGGGCGGCCAGTGCGTGAGCGGTCGGCCGCACGTCGCCGATCCCCGCCGATTGATGGTTGGGTTTTACGACCGCGTTCGACAGGTCGATCCGCATCCAGTCCACCGCCGGGTAGCGCCCGCCTTCCACCTGAACCGCGTCTGGGACGTCGGCCAGTTTGAACGAATCGCGCGACGCGTCCACGATCGAGTGGGAGAGCCGCGCCCCGGTCGTCGGAATGCCATCTTCCGACAGCGGGAAGACAACCATCGACTTGGCGCTGATCCACGCCTCGGACTTCTTCGGCTTCTTGCTCTTCCCCGTCGCGGCCGCAGCGGGTTGGGCGGCGATGCCGACACAGCCCACCAGCAACGCCGCCGCCAGCAGGGGTGCCCATTGATCAAACCGACGCCCCGCCCGCCCGGCGGCCCGCCCTCCGGCGCCAATCCGATCGGTTGGAATCCCGTTCCCCATACCTTCCATCTTAGCCTCGGAAGCTCCCGTTGCGCGCGTTTGCCCGTCGGGGAAGACCCGATCCCCGGCCCGACGTTTGTTCAATCGAGCCCTCCGCCACCACCAGCGCCCCAGCGCCCTCTGAAGCCGGCCGCCCATCGCACTCCCCTCGTACCCGCATATAATGCCGCCGCTTATGTCACCAGCCGGAACGGATGCCGACCCCGTCCCAGCCCCCACGCGGGCTGCCGCCCGCGGCGCGGGCACCCGCGCGCGGGTGACGCTGGCGCTATGCACCGTCCTTCACACGTTCACCCACGCCTACGGGACCATGCTCGTCCCACTTTACCTCTTGATGGCCGCCGACCTTCGTCTTTCCGGGGTGAAGGAGGCGTCGCTTGTCGTGACCGCGTACGGCGTCGCTTATTCACTCGGAAGCTACGTCGCCGGCGTCCTGACGGATCGATTTGACCGCCGAATGCTGTTGGGATGGGGCCTCATCGGCAATGCGGCCGCCATCCTGCTGATGGGGCTGACGCGCCGCTACGAAATCCTGCTGGCGCTAGGGATGGTTGGCGGCGCCTTTGGCACGATCTTCCACCCGGCCGCCAATGCGTTGGCTCCGGCCCACTTCCCCAAATCGCCGGGGATGGCGATCGGGCTGCTCGGCATCGGGTCGGGGATGGGATTCTTCATCGGGCCGCAATACGCGGGGTGGTGCGCCGATTCAGCGACGTGGCATTTCGGGCAGGTCGCTAACTGGCAGCGGCCGTGCGTCGAGATGGGGATCGCCGGTCTGGTCTGGGGGGTCGCCTTCCTTCTCTTCGCCGACGAGGCGCCAGATCGACGCGAGCGAAATGCGCGGCGAGATCAGGAGCAAAAGTCGCACGGGCCGCCCATCCCGGCCGCACTCCGCCGGCGCGTGCTGGCCCTGGCGTGCGTGCTGGCTTTTCGCGACTTCGCCGGCGTGGCGGGGCTCTCCCTGGCCAGCATTTTCTTCAGAAAGCGCACAGTCAGACGGCGAAGGAAGCGGGGCTCCGCGTCGGGACGATGATGCTTCTCAGCGTCGTCGTCAGCCCGCTGGCGGTCTGGCTGACCTCGGGGAAGAAGCGGCTCATAGCGTTAGGGAGTGTCCTGATCTGCGGGGCGGCGTTCGTGGTCGCGGTGCCACACGTAGCGGCTCAATACGCATTCGCGACGATGTGCGCGTTCCAGACGTTTCAACTTGCCAGCTACGCCATCAGCGACGCCGCGATGCTGGAACGGGTTGACCCGTCCTTCCGAGGGCGAGTGGTCGGCCTGTTTCTCACGATTGCGGGAACGGCGGCCGGCCTGGGGCCATGGGTCATGGGATGGTGGACGGACACGTTCGGACGCCGTGCGGCGGAAACGTCGGCGTATGCGGGGCCCTTGCGCTGCTGGCCGTATGTATGTGCGTCGCGGCGACGGCCGGACGATTCCTGGCGGCCCTCGGTCGCCTGAGCCTCTCGGGGCATGCCCCGATCGACCCGCTGACCGAGATCATTCCGGGAACGCTCGAAATCACCGGGTAGTCGCCGCGACACTCACACCGTTCAGCCAACCCCGCCGCTGGCATGACAACCGGCGATCAGGGCGGCAATGCCGAGGGCGGTCACGATCCGAATCACGCGCTTCATGAGGCCTCCAAAGCTTAAAGACAGTCCCCGGTCGCTCCGCCCCCTCGACGATCGAGGGGACGGAGGCAAGGGCGTTCGATTGCCTTGTAGCGGACGCAAGCGGTGGCGCAAAGGTCCATTTCCTTCTGTTTGATCGGAGCCCCTTGCATCGGAAGGGTGGATGAATCCCTCGAACGCGGAACAACCTCCATCGCCGCTGGGGCGGAAGGCTGGTAGGATGCGGACGACTGCGGGCGAAGGCGTCATCCGCGGCCGCTCGCGTCGGGAACATCAAAGGAGAACCTGCATGGTGCTGGCTACCACCGCTCGCTCGTTGACGCTCACGGCGCTGTTGTGCGGCGCGTGCACTGGGCTCTCGGGATGCACTTCCGGGCATTCGACCCCCTATTACGCCTTCTGGCAGAAGCTGGGGTACGAAAAGCGCGACATCTTCGTCAGCGACGTCAAGACCGCCCGCGACGAACAGGAGAAGGCGAAAGAGCAGTTTAAGACCACGCTCCAGAGCTTCCAGGAAGTCACCAAGTTCAACGGCGGTGATCTCGAAGCGAAGTATCAAAAGCTCAATTCGGAATATACGTCGAGCGAAAGCCGCGCTGAAACGGTTCGCAAGAAGATCGCCAGCGTCGAATCGACTTCCGCCGCCATGTTCGACGAATGGACAAAGGAGATTGGCGAATACTCGGACCCCAAGCTCAAGGCAAGCAGCGAACAGAAGCTCGCCGAGACGCGCGAACGGTACGCCAAGATGATCGGCCTGATGAAGCAGGCGTCGTCCCGCATGGACCCGGTGCTTCGAGCGTTCAAGGATCAGGTGCTCTTCCTCAAGCACAGCCTCAACGCGGCCGCCATCGCATCGCTACAGACCACCGCAACGGGTATCGAGTCGGACGTGAACTCGCTCATCGGCGACATGGAGAAATCGATCGCCGAAGCGAACGATTTTATCGGGCAGATGAAATGAAGGCTCGGCCAGCGGAGCATCAAAGCCCCTGCAACTTCATGAGGATCGATCCGCAACGCATCGCCGAGGAGGTCGCCGGCCCCGGAGACGCCGCCGCCCGCCGCGTCTATCAGGCAAAAGTCCTGACCGGCATCGCGTCGGGCGCGCAGATCGTCGTGATGGTGGGCCTCTACGTCCTGTGGAAGTACTACGCCGTGCCGTTCTGGACGGCGGTGGAGTGGTGCTTCACGGCAGGGGTCACCGTCTACGCGGTGCTGGGGGCGGCCGCCTCGCTCCTGCTCGCGCTGCGCGCGTCCATCCGGTCAGCCTGCTGATGAGCTATGTTTTGCGGATGGTGTCGGTGTTCATCTACGGCGGCCTCCATTACATCCAGGGGCTGGGCATTGTCCGCTCCGCCGCCATTCTGGGGCTCCTATACCTTACTTCGTCACTCCTCATCCGGCGGATCGAAGGCCGCGCTCGACACCGCTTGGGCATGTAGCTCGGGCCGAGCCGAACCGAACCGCTGGACAAAGAGCACGCCGCCGCCTGCCACGGGCACGCGCACGGATAGACAAAACCGCGCCGCGTCGCCGAGGCACCGTTCAGCCTGCCATTGGGCCAAGTGGTCCTTTGGGGCCTTCTCGGGCGGCGCTTCGCACCGCCTACGCGCTGGGCGGAATCGTCCCCGATTTTGACGGTTCCTGCCCTTCGTCGCCGACCCCGCCTGTCGCGCCGCCGGTCCGGTTCGCCTGCTGTGGGCTTAGGTTGTTCTCGCCGGTGGTCCCACCGGCTTCCCGCACGGGGCCGACGCGGCGCGGCGTCACAGGCGGCCCCTTCATCTGCGTGCTCCTCCGGTTGAACGTCGCTCATCGTCGGGTCCTCTCAAGAAGAAGTTTCAGCGGCATCAAAAGAAGCGGGCGCGGCCCGAGACGGGTCGCGCCTGCTTCATGGGCTGCCTTTTGTAGCAGATTGCAACGGGTCGAGCGGCCCGACTGCGAGCGTCCTGCGATCACTTCGCCTTGAACGTGAACTGCTGTCCGCCAATCGACGCCTCGAACATCAGGCCGCCGGTCGGCTTGGTGAAGACGGCGACGCCGTTGTCGTACTTTGCGGAAGCGGCCGCACCCGACTTGAGGGCGACAGCGGACGCGTTCGCCGCGAATGAGACGCGGTTGTTCTTGAAACGCTCCATCGCGTCCTTATTCTCAAACACGACCAGCTCGGTGAACTCCTGGCCGCCGGCCTGAAGGCCAACCGACGCCTGGGTCAGGGAGGCGTAACCGACGAACTCGCCCTGCTCGTACACTTCCGCGCGACCGTATGCGCCGCCGACGAGCAGCCCGCCCTTGCCGACCGACGGGAAGACGGCGTAACCATAGGCCTTGCTGATGAAGTCTGACAGGCCCGCGTCTTCATTCTCGAGCTTCTTCAGGGACGACTTCGCGTCATCCTTCAGTTCTTCCCTTTTAGTTTCGGACGAGGGCGACGTGCCGCAACCCACCACGCCAGTGAGCGCAAGGGAAAGGGAAGCGAGACCGAGGGTGTATGCAAGACTATTCCTCATGACGATTCTCCAGACTGACCCGGGCTAGAGGTCCCGAGTGCGTTTCCTTTCGCCGCGCGTGCCTCCGTAACCTTAGGGTGCATCAACCGCTCGGCAACTTTGAACCATAGCCGCACTGAATCGAAATTCGCAACCTTAGAAATAGCTCCGCCCGCTGCCCCATTTTCAATCCCGTTTGCCCTTGACCTCTGGCGAGCGGGCCAATCCCTTTCACACCCCGGGGCGGCGACGGTACCTTATGGGCATGAGCCAACCCTTTCTGATGACTCTCCGGATCGGGCTGCCGATATTCGCCATCGGCGCAAGCCTCGCCCTCGGCCTGGCCGCCAAGGCGGCTGAAACGCCGGGCCCCGCCACCCGCCCGTCCCCCGTCGATGCGCTGCCTGCCGTCGCCGAACTCCCCGACCCGTTCCTCTTCCAGGATGGCTCGCGGGTAAAAACGGCGGCCGACTGGCCGCGACGCCGCGCCGAGCTGCTCGAGCTCGTGCAGCGATGGGAGTACGGCCACGTCCCGCCGGCCCCGTCCGGCGTGAAGGCCACCGAGCAGTCGTGGACGCCGCCGAAAGGGGCCAAAGAGGTGGCCGCGCCGTCGCACCCCGCGGCCCCGGTCGATCTGCACGGTGCGGCCGAGCATCAACTCCTGCTGACCGTGCTGCCCGACGGCGTCGTCTCATCCCACTTGATCCTCACCATCCCGCAGGGAGCCGGGCCATTCCCCGTGATCGTGAAGGGGGACCTGTGCTGGGGCCGCGTCGCGCCGCAGATCGTGGCGGAAGTCGTGCGGCGCGGGTACGTGCTGGCCGAGTTCGATCGCACTGAATTCGCCCCCGATAAGGACGGCCGCTCCGAAGGCGTCTACAAGCTTTATCCCGGCACTGACGCCGGCGGCTCCGCCTGCTGGGCGTGGGGCTTCAGCCGCGTGATCGATTACCTGGTCACGCGCCCCGACATTGACGTGAAGAAGATCACCGTGACCGGCCACTCCAGGGGCGGCAAGGCGACCCTCCTCGCAGGCGCGACGGACGGGCGCGTGGCCCTGACGGCGCCCAACGGTTCCGGCTGCGGCGGCGCCGGCTGTTACCGGTTCCAGGCGCCCAAGAGCGAAGGGATTGCCGACATCACCCGCAAGTTCGGCTACTGGTTCGAGCCGCACTTCACCGACTTCATCGGCCGCGTCGATCGGCTTCCGTTCGATCAGCATTCGGTGAAGGCGCTGGTTGCCCCCCGGGCGATGCTCAGCACCGAGGGGCTGGGCGACTTGTGGGCCAACCCCCAGGGGTCGCAGATCACCTACACCGCCGCGAAGGACGTCTTCAGCTTCCTCGGCGCGGCGGACAAAATCGGGATCCACTTCCGCGAAGGCAAGCACGAGCAGAACCTGGAAGACTTCACCGCGCTGCTCGATTTCGCGGACAAGCTCTACTTCGGCAAGGAGCCGCGGACACCGGGGCAGCGGTTTGACAAGCTGGCGTTCCCCGACGCCCCCAAGCCCTACGCGTGGGCGGCGCCGAGGGGTTGATCGTCAAGGGATGGCAATAGCGCGGTCCCGACGCGCCTTCTCGCGGCCGGGGCCAGTGGACAGTTCCAGGCAACGCGGTTGCGAGGCGATCCCATCCCACGTGCCGCCGGCGCCCTCACCGGCAAGCCATCTGTGCGGTCGGCAACACCGCCGGTGAGCGCACCGGCGGCACCTTGAGTCGCGGGAGTAACTCATAAAGTCGGCCCGGGCGGGCCATCGCTTAACACTACAGCGCTATTTGGTCACTGGAGCACGAGAAGAACGTCGAAATCCGAAACACGAAATCCGAAGGAATGAGAAATCGGGAAAGAAGAAACCGGATTCGATCGCGAGTATCGATTTCCGCTTTGCCTTTGTTTGAAGTTCCTTGAGATTTCGTGCTTCGGATTTTCTGATTCGGGAAGGCTTGATCGCAGAATCAGCGCTGTAGTGTTAAAGGCGAAGCCAGATGTTCCGCGGGGCAACCATCACGCGAGGGGCACTCCATCGTGGGAGCGGGAAATGAGCGAATGGTATTACTCGAAAGCCGGCCAGGAGATCGGCCCGATTCCCGGCGGCCGATTGAAGAAACTGGCGACGGCCGGGGAACTGAGCCCGTCTGACTTCATCTGGCGCGACGGGCTGCCCGAGTGGGTGCCGGCTTCGCAGGTCAAAGGCCTTTTCGATCCTCCCAACCCGACCGGCGTCGCGCTCGCGCCGGCTGAGCCCGCGGCGTCCCAGGCCTCGGCCGCCGCGCGTGAGGGCGCTGCGTCTGGCGTTGCCCCACCCCAGGAGGCGGCCGCGTGGGCGGCGCCGGCGGCTCCCGCATTGCAACCGTTCACCAGGGCGGCCGATCCGGGCCCCGGGTCGAACCTCGTTCGGCTCGGCCCTGCTCCTTCGCCCGCGACAACGCCGCCGGCCGCCGCGCCCCCGGCCGCCGCGGTCCCGCCGCCGCTCCCAGCCATGCCGTCTCTTTCGAGCGCGAATCGGGCCGGCTTCGCCACCGGCCCGGCTTTGGCCCCTCCGCCGCTGCCGGCCCCGTTCGCGGCCGGGCCTGCGAGAAAGAAGGGAATGCCCACCTGGGCCTGGGTGCTGATCGGCGGCGGGCTGGCGTGCATTGTCCTTTTCGTCGCGCTCTTTGCCCTGATCATCCTGCCGGCGCTGAACCTGCGCGGGAAGCGGCCTACCGGGTCCGGTGCGCTCAGAACATGAAAATGGCCTATTCCTCGCTCGTCAGTTACGCCGAGTCCCACGGCGGAAGCTTCCCGCCGAGCCTGATGTCGCTTTCGCCGGCCCTTCCCTCCGCCCAGTTGACCTGCCCGGACAACAACTCGAGCGGGCCTCCCGTCCCCTACGTCTACACCGGCGCGAATCTTCGGCTTGGAATGGCCGGCGCCAATAGCGTGTTGCTCTATGAGCCGATCACCGCGCACGGGGGGACAGGGGTGAACGTTCTTTACGGGGATGGCCATGTCACATTTGTGCCGGCCGCCCAGGCGACGTCGCTCATCGCGAACATCGCGCGCGCAAGCCCTTCGTCGGCGACCGCTTCCGCAAGCCCGTCGGTCAACGCGCCCGCCGTCCCGGAGACGGGGCTTCTCCCTTCGCCGGCCACCCGGCCCGCGCGGCCGCCCCGGACAGGGACGACGATTGACCTTCTTGCGGGGGCCAAATTTGTTAACGCCGGGAAGGGGACGAGCTGGTACTCCGGCAGTGATGGCATCCACGGCGGCGGGGACACCAACCAACTGCTTCCGCTGGCGACTTACTTTGCCGACGAATACGACCTCACCGCGCAGTTCACGCGAACCAGCGGCGACGGCCCGGTCGTCATCCTGCTCCGGAGCCCGGCGCGATCATTCACCCTCCTCTCGATCGGGGGGTGGCACAACAGCGTTATCGGGCTCGATCAGGCGGGGCCGTACCGGGCCGACACCGCCCCCGAATCCGTTCACGGGGAAAACCTGCTCAGCAACGGGCAGGAGGTCAGCGTCGTTGTCCACGTCCGCCAGGACGGCGTTGACGCCGTGGTGGATGACAAATACACGTTGCACGCCCCGGCCAATTTCAAGGCCTGGCACGTCCCCGACGAATGGGCCGACCTCGCCCGGCCTGTCCGCTCGTTCGCAATCGGCGCTGCCCCGGGCACGAAGGTGATCTTCACGAAGGTGCAACTCGTGCCCATCAGGAAGAAGCCGGGGGGTAAGCCGCCGGCCGCCAACCCAGCTTCGTAACGATCTTCAGCCGCCGAAGTAGGTACACTGACGCGTCTCCGCGGAGCCCCTCCGCCCGCGACCGATGGTGGACAACGCCTGATCCGCCGTCCCAACCCCCCGGAATGACCGGTGGTGCCCGAACCTTAATCGCCTCGCCCGGCCGCCTCAGGCGCCGGCCCGGTAAGGCCTGTGGGAGTGAACGACATGATTCGATTCGGACGATTCTCCTGGCTCGCCGGCATCGCCGCCCTGGCCCTGGCGGGCGCTCTTCACGCGGCCGACAAGCCTGCCGATAAGCCTGCCGACGCCTCCAAGCCCGCCACCACCGAAGAAGCCCCCAAGCCCGATGCCGACGGCTTCTACGCCCTGTTCAATGGCAAGGACCTCACCGGCTGGAAGATCGGCGACGGCGCGGATTTCTGGAAAGTCGAAGAGGGTGAGATGGTCACCCATGGCGGCCCCGCGCATATTTTTTATGACGGCCCCGTGCACGATCACGATTTCACCAACTTCCATCTCAAGGCGGTCGTGATGACCCACCCGCACGCCAACTCGGGCATCTACTTCCACACCAAGTACCAGGAAAAGGGATGGCCGGCCCAGGGGTTTGAGGCCCAGGTCAATCAGACCCACGGCGATAAGAAAAAGACGGGCGGCCTTTACAACATCAAGGACGTGATGGACATCCCGCCGGCCGAAGACAACAAGTGGTTCACCTACGAAATCATCGTCGAGGGGAAGCACGTGACGCTGAAGATCGACGGCAAGGTCACCACTGACTGGACGGAGCCAACCCCGCCCGTTCCCCCCAAGGGAATGCCCGGGCGCTTCCTCCAGCACGGCACCATCGCCCTGCAGGGGCATGACCCCAAGAGCGAAACCCACTACAAGAGCGTGATGATCAAGCCGCTGGATTAAGGCGACCGAACCGCGACTCGCTCAACGCGACAACCAAAACGGCATCCGCGGCTCGATGGCCGTGGATGCCGTTTGTCGTTCATACCCCCGCTCGGCGACGTGCCCGCAAGGCCCTTAGGGTCGCGGCGCGTTCGCGCAAGCGGCAATCGCGCGAAGGATCCCGCGTCAACCTCACGACGCCTCCGCTTTGCCGGCGGCCGCCTCGGCCACGGTCGGGTAGAAGCTCAGGACCGTGTCCAGCCGCGCGCGGCTGAACGCTTCCTGCACCAGCCGCTGTGCGCCGGCCAGGCGAACCTTTCCCCCGTGCATCCCCAGTGACCGACGGAGGCCGAGCAACACGCCCATCCCAAAGCTGGAGATGGTCGTCACGCCGGCCAGATCGACAATCACCAGGGCCGGCCGCCGGACGATCACCTTCTGCAGTTGCTGCTCCAGGTCCTCGCACAGCACACCGATGGCGCCCGCCAGCTTGACGACCGGCATACTCTCAAACTCGCCCATTTCGATGCAGTAGCTCATGCAGACTCCCGCACTGAACTTAAGAAAGGCCAACATCCGAGGGATTCGCGGCGCCGGAAGAGCTCGTCACCCGGCATCATATCAAATTTATGCCGGGGTCGCGCGAGGGGGCCGAGTGAAGGCATCGCCGATGGCGGGGATTACGAGCGGTGGCGGAACGAGTCGGTCACGGCCGTCGGGCCGGGGACGCGCGTGAAGAGGCGATTGGGCCCCTCTTCCCAGATTGGGCCGTCGGGCGTCAGCTTGACGAACTTGTACTCGATCGTCTGGCCCTGCTCGACCTCGAGGTTTGCCACCCACTGGTGCGGATGGGGCATCTGCCCGTCGGCGGCCGCATTGGGCGAGCCCTGCGATTGCATTTTCATCGCTTTCTGAGGGTCCCACTGCCCCAGGGCCGGCGTGTTGCCGGCGATCGCCACGGGCCAGGCGTCCGAAGTTGTGCATTTGAGCGTAAACGGCATGGCTGATCCTCGCATTTCGGCGTCGCGATTGCGTCGTCTGATCCTTTTTCCGCCGGCCGCGACAATAAGCTCTACATGCGCCGGGGGGAAGCTATTCCACAACTGCCAGAATGCGCCGGGGTTTGGAATTTTACAGGACCCCGGCTATCGTACCGATCGTACTAGTACTTGAACGCGTCGGGGCGACGAACAAACGGGTTCGATCCCGTGAGCGCCCCAGCCAAAAGCTCGTGAGCCGGCACGTTCTGCCAACTAAGGACTCCATCTTGCAATCAATTGAATCTTCCGGGGCTGCGACGGCGGCCTTTCCCGCACCCATCCTCGACCCCATTCTACCCGAGCCGATTGACCACGCGGCGCGGCACGGGTTCGGCCCCCATGACCACATCCCCGGCCGCTTGTCGGCATACGTGCGACTGGTGAACCTCCTGGCGATCATCATCCCGTTCGTCGGCCTGCTTACGGCGATTTTCCTTGTCTGGGGCTGGGGCTTCAGTTGGTTACACCTTGGCCTGTTGGTCGGGATGTACATGATCACCGCATTCGGCATCACGGCCGGGTATCACCGGCTCTTCACCCATAAGTCGTTTGAGACGACGCGTCCGATCAAGGTCCTGTTCGCGGTGATGGGCTCGATGGCGATGGAGGGGCCCGTCATCAAGTGGGCCGCCATGCACCGCCGCCACCACCAGCACAGCGACAGCGTGGAAGACCCGCATTCGCCGCACCTCCACGGGTCGGGCGTGCTTGGGGTTCTTCGCGGGTTCATCTACGCCCACTGCGGCTGGATCTTCAACCGTGACCCCGCCAACCTGTCGCGCTATGTGACCGACCTCCTTCAGGATCGGGCGCTGCGGCTGGTCAGCGTGACCTGGACGCTCTGGTCCGGCCTGGGCCTGCTGATCCCTACCGTTCTCGGCGGCCTCATCTCGATGTCCTGGCGGGGAGCCCTCCTGGGGTTCATCTGGGGCGGATTGGCCCGGGTGTTCCTGGTCCACCATGTAACCTGGAGCATCAACTCGGTCTGCCACATCTGGGGCAGCCGCCCTTATCGCAGTCACGACGAGAGCCGCAACAACGTCATCTTCGGCGTGCTCGGCATGGGCGAAGGATGGCACAACAATCACCACGCCTTCCCCACCTCGGCCCGACATGGCCTGAAGTGGTGGCAGTTTGACGCGAGCTACTGGTTGATCCGCGGCCTGGCGGCCGTCGGGCTGGCCTGGAAGGTCCGCGTCCCCAGCGCGCAGGCGATGGAAGCAAAGCGAGCCTGATCGCGTCGCCGGCATCCCATCCCAGACATGACAGCGGCCTCGCGATACAACGATCGCGAGGCCGCTTCGTTGGACCGTCTGGCGATCGGCTGCGCGTCTGAACCGCTTCCTGATCGCTACGCCCTGGAACGTCCGATAAACCGGCCGCTCATTAAACGTCACTGACACCGCTGGCGGTACAATGACGCCATCGAGACGCGTCTACTCACAAGCACCACCGGCGCAGCGAACGGACGGCCGGCTCAACAGGCGAGAGACTCATGCGAACCCTTCTTTCACGCGCGTTGATCGGGGCACTGCTGCTGGCCGGCCTGACGGCCCGCTTGGTCTATGCCCAGGCGACGGGTGCTGCCGCCCCCGCGGTTGACCTTCAGAAGTTCGAGGACGACGCCAAGAAGCTCGTGGAGCAGACCCAGAAGCCGGACTTTGACCTCCAGCAGTTCGGGCAGCAGATGGGCGACATGATGCGGCGCTTCCAGGACGCGACGAAAGACCTGCCGCCCGAGCAGGCGGATCAGGTCCGCCAGCAACTGATGTCGCGCCTGCAGCCCATGATGATCGTGAACATGCCGTTCATGATGGCACGGATGCAGACGGGCTACCTGAACACGCTCAAGCGGAATCTGGAATGCACGGATGACGAGTTCGAAGCGTTGCGGCCGCTGATCGAAAAAGTGACTTCAATGATGCGCGATCTCGGTCTGGACGGCAGCGCCCGGCGCGGCCGGTCCGGGCGGGCCGGGCGCAGGCGGGCGGGCCACCCGGAGGCGGGCGAGGCGGGTTCGCGTTCGGGCAGCCCCAGCAGGGCCCGCCATCCGACGTTCAGAAGGCGACCCAGTCGTTGAATGACACCCTCGCCGACGCGAAGGCGCCGGCGGGCGAGATCCGCACGAAGCTGACGGAGCTCCGCATGGCCCGCGAAAAAGGGTTACGGGAGCTGTCGAAGACGCGGGATGACCTCCGTGCGCTGCTCACGACGAAACAGGAGTCCTTCCTGGTTTTGATCGGGCTGCTGGACTGACGGCTCCGGACCGGAGTTGCAGGGGCGATTCGATTCGATCCGATCCGACCGGCCTGGAAGCGGCCGCTCCGCGGGCCGGGGTCAGCCTGAAGCAGCAGGGGGCCGCTTTGTAGGCGATATAGGCCGTGGTGAAAGCATCGCGGGAAAGAATTCCAAATTTTCCGCCATTCCGCGCTCGACAGGGGGGTAAGTTTCGGTAAACTACAATCGGTAAGTATGACGAACGAGTTCCGGTCCGTGCCCCGAAAAGGGCGGCATTGCACCGCTTTCCTCTATCGCCCTCCCTACCTTCTCGGCCGGAACGTCGGCTACTTTCTCCACCACCCTGAAAGTAAAACGCGGGTGCCAGCCCAGTAACAGGAAGCAGAAATGGGCAGCAAGCTATACGTCGGGAATCTGAGCTACTCTGTCAGCAGCTCGGACCTGGAACAGATCTTTTCTCAGTACGGCACCGTTCAGTCGGCCGAAGTCATCAACGACCGGGACACGGGTCGCAGCAAAGGCTTTGGGTTCGTAGAGATGGGCTCCGACGAAGAGGCGCAAGCCGCAATCGCCGGGATGAATGGGCAAGAGCACGAAGGCCGCGCCCTGACCGTCAACGAAGCCAAGCCCCGTGAAGACCGTCCCCGTGGCGGGGGTGGCGGCGGCGGTGGCCGTGGCGGCTACGGTGGTGGTGGCGGCGGCGGTGGCCGCGGCGGCTACGGCGGTGGCGGTGGTGGCCGCGGCGGGGGTGGCGGTGGCTACGGCGGCGGTGGCAGTGGTGGCGGCGGCGGTGGCCGCGGCCGCTATTGATCCAACCTTCGCCCCAAAGCAAGTAACAGCACCAGGACGGGAGGTTGCCAAACGGCAGCCTCCCGTCCTTCTTTGCGTCGTCAATTTTGCGTCGTCAATTTGGCCGAATCGCTCCAAATAGGGAGCCTCCCCTTTCCGGCCCGACCGCCAAGAAAGGGGAGACTCCCTATTTTTTTGACGGTCGGAAATGGGGATACGCCTGGAGGGTCGGTCTTTACGAGATGCAAATACACACGGGCGCGCAGCGAGGGCCGAAAATCACTGCCGAAAAAGGGGAGTCTCCCCTTTTTCTCGCGGAGGGGTGGCGGGAGGCGCTCTGGGGGCCGAGGGATCAACGTGGAGACTGTCGCCGCCGTAGTAGGCGGGGGACGTGAGATTGCCACGATCACACGTCCGCGCTCGGTTTCGGCTGTCGAATCGAAAGATGTAGGATGACCCCAATGCCCACCCGATTGTCTCACGCCATCACCCGCCGATCAGGTGGGCACTGGTTCGTCCTGCTCACGGCGGCCGCGGTGTCCGCGATGGCGATTCCGAGCCTCCCTTCGGCGCTTGCGGCCCCGAGCGGCACCCCGACCGGTGCGGCCGATGCCGCAGTGACCGGCTGGCCTCAGTTCCGCGGCCCGGGCGGCCAGGGGGTCTCACCGGCGCACGGCCTTCCGACCACCTGGAGCGAGAAAGAGAACGTCACGTGGAAGACGCCCATCCACGGCCGCGCCTGGTCGTCGCCGGTGGTCCTTGGGGATCAGATCTGGATGACTACCGCCACAGAGGATGGTCGCCAACTCTTCGCCGTTTGCGTTGACAAGGCCTCGGGCAAGATCGTGTTCGATCTCAAGCTGTTCGATGTCCAGACGCCTCAGTTCGCCCATGCCTTCAACACCTACGCCTCGCCGACCCCGGTGGCCGAGCCCGCGTTTGAGGGGCATCCGGCGCGAGTGTTCGTGACGTTCGGCTCGCCCGGGACCGCCTGCCTCGACGCCGCCAGCGGCCGCCTGCTTTGGGAACGCCGCGACTTCGTCTGCAACCACTTCCGTGGGGCCGGCTCGTCGCCGCTTCTGTACAACAACAAGCTGATCATGAACTTCGACGGGAGCGACCACCAATTTGTCGTCGCCCTGGATGCCGCCTCCGGCAAGACGCTCTGGCAGACCGATCGATCCGTCGATTACCAGGATCAGGGCCCTGACGGAAAGCCCCGCAACGACGGTGATTTCCGCAAGGCCTTCTCCACCCCTCGGATCGGCACGTTCGCCGGCGCCGATGGCGGCCGTCCGATGCTCTTCAGCCTGGGCTCCAAAGCCTTCTACGCCTACGACCCCGAGACCGGCAAGGAACTGTGGCGGATCGAGAACCGCGTCGCCCACTCCGGCAGCGCAACGCCGCTGATGGGCAAGGACCTCGTTTACTTCCAGACCGGCCACGGCAAGCCAGAGCTCTGGGCGGTGCGGCCGAGCGGCAGCGGCGTTCTCTCGAACAGCGACATCGTCTTCAAGGTCGTCAAGAACGTCCCCACGCGCGGCTCACCCGTCCTGGTCGATGACCTGCTGTACATGGTCGATGACGGCGGCGTGGCAACCTGCACCGACGCGACCAACGGGACCGTCTACTGGCACAATCGCATTGAGGGGAGTTACTCGGCCGCCCCGGTCTTCGCGGACGGCCACATCTATTTCTTCAGCGAGAAGGGGAAGGCCACGGCGATCGAACCGGGCCGTGAGTTCAAGGTGGTGGGTGAGTCAACGCTCGACGACGGCTTCATGGCCGCCGCCGCGATCGCCGACAACGCCTTCTTCCTCCGGACCAAGACAGCCCTCTACCGGATCGAAAAGAAGTAGGGCATATTGGATGCATCGTGCCGCGCAAACGGCAAAGTCAAAATCCGGAGCAGGGGTAAAGCGCGAAATCCGAACGAGTGACCGAGAGGAAGGGAGAAACCGGACGGAAGCGGCCGCAACAACTTCCGCCTTCTTCCTTTTCGAATTTCCTTGAGGCTTGGTGCTTCGGATTTAGCCTCTTCCCGCGGCTTCAGAGCGGGATCATCGTTGTAATGTTGAGGGCGACGCTAACGGCGAGCGCGCGTCCGCCTACTTCTTCTTCCTCAGATCGATCATCTTCGGCGGGGTCAGCTTTGTCTGGTGCGTCTGGGTCTGCTCGCGGCCCTGGGCGTCCACGCCGCGGAAGTAGTCCTTTTGCCACCCATCGGCCTTCACCGCGCCGGCGGCCTTTTGTTCGTGGAATTTGCGGCGGCTGTCGGACCAGTCGGTGTAGGACTTGTGGACCTCGGGGTCGTCGGCCAACTGCTGGTAGGTGACCTTCGCGTTCTCGAGGTCCGCGCCGACGTTGCCCGCGATGGGGATCGCCTGGAAGAGGGGCTCGCCGTATTCGAAGCGGACCGGCTCGTTGGGCGTCATGATCTTCCAGTTCATCGTGAACGACATGCTGATCCAATCGCTTTCGATGATGGCCGTGAGCGGGTGGGCGTTTCGCTTGAAATGGTTGGCCGGCCCCATGATCAGCAGGCGCGAGCCGGCGGGCTTGGTGCGAAAGAGAAAGGGGGTGTTCCAGGTGATGATGCCGTCGCCGAACTGGCACGTGACCCAGTCTTTCCAAAGGTGGCCGGCCGCGTCAAACTGGAACTCGACCGCGCCGGCCGCCCGGCTCCCGCGCCACAGCGCCCAGAACCCGACCGGGTTCCGGACGATCCAGCCGGTCTGATTCGCGATCGTCAGGGGCAGGCAGCGATACGCGAACTTGTTGGGCGTCGCGTCCATCCACTCGCGGCGCCAGTCGGCCCAGCCCCACTCCCAGCCGGTGCCGTCGTCCCGCTTGTCCTTGAAGGTCGAGTCGTCGGCGAGCTGGTAGATCCCCACCTCCAGCGGCGGCCGCCGTTCGGCTTCACCCGATCCGCCGCCGGCGGCCGGGAGGGGCGCCGCGCTCTTGGGGGCGGAGGATGCGTTCTGCCTGGATTTGGCGTAGCGGGTTTTCTTCACGCTCATGGCGATCCCAGTATAACCTTCCGCCGACCGCGGCAATGGGGAGGGGCGTTAAGCGAAATTCGGGCGGAGCCGTGCCGCAATCTTCCGCGGTTGGGGGCGTGATGACCCAGTGCGCGACTTTCAGTACGCAATGGGCTCAGTACGCGACGGGCTCTTCCTCAAGTTCTTCCACTTTTGCCGTCGCTTTGAGCGAATCGATCAACTCGCGCGTCTTCTGGTTGCGTCGATGCTCGAGGAACATCTTCTCGACGTCGTCCCGGCACGCGTCGAACGGCCGCGGGACCGAGGGCCTGCGATCGGTCACCTTCACCAGGTGATAGCCATAGGGCGAGAGAAAGACAGGGCTGATCTCGCCGACCGCCATCGAAAAGGCGACCGTCTCAAACTCCGGCGCCAGCTCGCCACGCTTGAAGAAGTTCAGGTCGATGTGCTCGTCCGCCTTCTCGGAATGGAGCCGAGCCTGCTCGTCGAAGTCCGCTCCGGCCTGCAAGGCCGCGCGGCGCGGCGCAGCTCTTCGAACGCGGCCGGTCGCAGGTCCGCCTGCGGGTTCTTCAAAATGTGCGATGCCCGCACTTCCTCCGCCGTCATGAAATCCGACTGGTGCTCGGCATAAAAGGCGCGAAGCGCGTCATCCGAAGGCGCCCCCTCATCGGCGCCGAGTGTTTCCAGCACCTTGCGGACGCGCTGGTCCAGGTCCACGTCGCGGCGGACGAGGTGCATTGTTTCGGGCGTGGCGCCGGTTCGGGCGAAGAACCAGCTTTCGCCGCCATATTCTTCCTTGAGCTTCTCCACCGCCGAATCCACCTCGGGCTCGGGAGTGGGGGGCATCGACTTCTCCGCGTGCTGGGCGAGAAGCACCCGCGCCACGATGTTCTGACGGGCCGACGCGCGAAACTCCGGGTCGCGCTCGCAGCAGGAGATATTCCCGAGGTTCTCGTGATAGGCCTTGATCTGCGAGAATTCCGCTTCGACGATCGCGTCGTCAACCCTCTGCCCGTTGATGATCAGCGGCATGCTTGCTCCGGTAATCGCCCCGCGGAAGATGATAGCCGCGCGATCGACGTCGCGACATGCCCGGGCCCGGCGGCCGCGAAACGAGCTATCTTATGTGCCTGCGCCCCACAACCCGAAGGCGACACTTAATGACCAAGGCATCGTCCCCCCTGATCGTCGCACTCACTCTTTTGGCCAGCCTGGGGTGCGCCGAGCGGCGCGAGAGCATCGTTCGGTGCGACATCCTCCTGCCGAACGCGGCGGCCGAAGAGGTGGACAAATCCGTCGCGGTGCCCATGGCCAACGGCATCTACGGCGGGCTGGGCGAGGTCCGAACCGTTACCGCCATCGCCACCCAGGGCCATGCGACGATCTACGCCGTGAGCGACCCGGACATCCAGCCGCCCAAGTTCTTCAAGACCGTCCAGGATCGCGTGAACGTATCGACGCGGGCGCTTCCGGCGGCCGCTTCCAGACCGACGCTGGAGGCTCTCCCCAAAGGGGCGGCCGTTCCCAACGATCCGGCCGGCACCATCGACCAGGTCCGCGTGACGCTCGACCGGGTGAAGCTTGCCGACGCCGGCCTGACGGCGGAGGACATCGTCGCCGTCCTGCGGGAGCGGCCGCCAACGACGCAGCCAACGGCCCAGACGGTGGACGAACTGTCGAGCACCCCCATCCGCACCAACGCCGCCGGCCTTCCCGGAGGAGTGATCCACCTCGGGGATGTCGCAAACGTGCAGCTCGTCCAAGCGCCGGACCGGATCGTGCGGCATTTTCCGTGAGTGCGAGCGTCTCGCTCCGATCGTAGCGGGCACACTCCGTGTGCCGTGGCCCGCCGTCGGCGGCGCTCGATCAGCGAAGCGGACGGCACACCGAGTGTGCCTGCTACACCACGGCGCTGCGAACAAGAATTCCCTTGCCGGCTGTCCGGCGGCGACGCATCATCTCCGCGTGCCTACTTTCAATCGCCCACGCGTCGTCGCCCGACTTTGGCTAATCGCCTTCGCCGGCTCGCTTGCGGCGGCATCCGGTGCGTCGGCGCCGGCCCGGGCGGCGGAGCGGGCCGAGATCGACTGGCCGCAATTCCTTGGGCCGGCGCGAAACGGCGTCTCGGATCAGGTGGTGGTCAGCACCTTTTCGCCGGGAGGGCCGCCGGTCCTGTGGAAACATGATGTCGGGGCCGGGTTCAGCGGGGTCGCCGTCGCGTCGGGGAAGCTGATCCTCTTCCACCGCCTCGCCGACCGCGAAGTCGTCGAGTGCCTGGATCCGAAGAGCGGAGCCTCCGTCTGGAAGGGGGACTACGCGACGGCGTACTCGGATGACTTCGGCTTTGACGAGGGCCCGCGCGCCACGCCGACGATCGACGGCGGGTCGGTCTTCACCTTCGGGGCGGAGGGGGCTCTGTCCGCGTGGAACCTCGCCGACGGAAAGCAAATCTGGTCGCTGGACACCAAGAAACAGTTTGGCTCTCGGAAAGGGTATTTCGGGCGCGCCTGCTCGCCGCTGGTCGAAGGGAATGCGGTAATTGTCAACATCGGCGGGCTGAACGGCGCGGGCATCGTGGCGCTGGATCGGGCGAGCGGCCGCCCGCTCTGGTCGGCCACCGAGGATGAGGCCAGCTACTCCTCCCCTGTCGCGGCGACCGTCGCCGGGAAGCGCGAGGCGCTGGTCTTCACCCGCGCGGGGTTGGTCGGCCTGGACCCGGCGGATGGGCGACTCCAGTTCAGGTTCCCGTGGCGGGCGCGGATCGCGGCCTCGGTGAATGCCGCGGCTCCGATCGTCATCGGTGACAAAGTGTTCCTCTCGGCCAGCTATGGCACGGGAGCGGTGCTCCTTCAGTTCAAGAGCCCTACGTCGGTGGAGAAGGTCTGGTCGTCCGACGAAGCGCTGTCGAACCACTACGCGACCAGCGCCCAGAGCGGCGGCTTCCTTTACGGGTTCCACGGCCGCCAGGAAGAGGGGCCGGCGTTTCGATGCGTCGAATTGCAGACGGGGAAGGTGCGCTGGAGCGACGAGGGCCTGGGGGCGGGGACGGTGATGATCGCGGGGCATCAGCTTCTGGTGCTGACCGAGCACGGTCGCCTGATGCTTGCCCCGGACACGCCGGACACGTTCAAACCCACGGCGTCGGCCCAGATTCTGTCCGGCGAAAGCCGTGCCTACCCGGCGCTCGCCGGCGGGCTCTTGTACGCGCGGGACAAAGAAAAGCTCGTGTGCGTGGACCTTCGGAAGCCGCCAAAGTAGCGGGCTGGGCCAACAATCCTCCGATTCGCATCGTGACGCACCGGGAAGTATCTTATCCGACGCGGCGACGCCGCACGTCGAGGCTGCGTCGCGCGGCCCATTTCTTCAGTTCGAACGGAGCACAAAAGCCAATGATGACGCGCAATCAAACCCGGACGTGGAAGCGGACATTCGCGGCGACGGCATTTGCCCTGTTGGCGGCCGGGGGGCTGTCCGCGGCGACGGCGTCGGCCGCGTCGGCGGAGTGGCCTGGCTTCCGCGGCGCGCAGCATGACGACCTGTCAAAGGACACCGGCCTGCTCAAGAGCTGGCCGGACAGCGGCCCCCCGCTCGCCTGGTCGGCCAAGGGGATTGGGAACGGGTACGGCTCGGTTTCGGTTGCCGGTGGGGCGATCTATACCACGGGGGATCGGGCCGAAGGGGATTTTGTCCACGCCCTGGGCCTCGACGGCAAGATCCTCTGGTCAACCCGGATCGGCAAGCCGGGCGATGTCAACCGCCCCGGTGCGCGGGGCACGCCGACGTACGATGACGGCAAGCTCTACACCCTCGCCCCGCATGGGGAACTGGCCTGCCTCGACGCCAAGACCGGCAAAGAGATCTGGCACAAGGACCTGGTTGCCGATTTCGGCGGCAAGCAGCCGGGCTGGGCGTACGCCGAATCGCCGCTCGTCGATGGCGACCACGTCATCTGCACCCCCGGCGGCCCCAAAGGCACGCTGGTCGCTCTGGATAAGAAGACGGGCGAGACGGTCTGGCAAAGCGGGGAATGGACCGATACGGCGCAGTATTCCTCGCCGATCGTGGTCGATCTCGGCGGCGTGCATCAGTACATCCAGCTCACCGGCGCCAGCGTCGCCGGCGTGGCGGCCGACAGCGGCAAGCTCCTCTGGAAGGCGGCGCGCCCCGGCAAGACGGCGACTATTCCCAGCCCCGTGTATCACGACGGGTATGTCTATGTGACCAGCGGCTACGGAGTGGGGTGCGATTTGTTCAAGGTGAATAAGTCGGCCGCCGGCTTCACCGCCGACCCGGTCTACACGGACAACAAGACGATGGTGAACCATCACGGCGGGGTGATCCTGCTGGACGGGAAGCTGTACGGCTACTCCGACAAGGGCGGCTGGACCTGCCAGGACATGCTCAGCGGCAAGGCGCTTTGGACCGACAAGACGCTGGGAAAGGGCTCCATCGCCTACGCCGACGGCCACTTCTATCTTCGTGAGGAGGGGGGCGAGAAAGGGCAGGACTCGCGGATCGCGCTGATCGAGGCCACGCCAGAAGGGTTCAAAAAGACGGGGATGTTCACCCAGCCCCAGCGGAGCGGCCCGGCCGCCTGGCCCCACCCGGTGATCGTTGACGGAAGGCTCTACATCCGCGATCAGGACGTCCTGCTCTGCTACGACGTGAAGGCGAAGTAGGCGGTCGGAAGGAAAGTTGTCGTAAGACAAAACCCGAAACACGGCCCGGCGGCTTGAATCGTCGCAACGGCGTGCTTCGGGTTTTCCGATGGTGTTGCCGCGGCGCGGTCGAGTGGATTGTTCCAGGCAATATTGCGGGTGCGCGGCGGTATGCTTCGACGTGCCGCCGGTGCCCTCACCGGCGGTGTTGCCGACGACGAAAAGCGCCCGCCGGTGAGGGCACCGGCGGCACTTTGATTCGCGAGCTACCCGCTGATTTAGATGGAGCGGCCCACTAGTGGTCGTCCAGCGGACGCGCGTCTTGTTCAGCGGCCATCCGCTTCAGCGTTTCTTCCTTGAGCCGCTTGCCGTCGGCGATCATGGCGTCGCCGCGGGCGATCAGGGCGGAATCGTCCCGGGCAAGCCCCTCTTCGCGCGTCTTGCGGCCTTGCATGACCAAATCATCGCTGCGAATGAGCGAATCGTCGCGGGCCCCCGTTGTCATGTGGCCGGAGCCGCAGCCGGCAAGGATGGCGCAGGACAAGAGGCCGGCGACAGCGAGGGGCGTTCGGGCGGATCGGTTGAATCGAGTCATGCGCGGGTTCCTCCGGGGCAGGCGGCGAAGGCTCGATGAGCGTCCGGGCGCAGCCTGGTCAATCGTTCGATGGAGAGGTGAGAGTAACCTGATCCGCCCTGGATCCTCAACTTCGGCCCGGCGCGACGCGGTTGCGCCCCGGGACTGGCACTTTCTGGAGGAACCGATGCACGGCAACCTTTGGCCGCGGCTGTTTTCGATCGTCGTGCTCGCCGCCGCGCCGGCCGCGGTGCCCGGGTCGGACTGGCCGCTGTTCCGCGGCGAGAACCGCGACGGCGTATCGGCCGATGCCGGCATTCCAACGACCTGGAGCGCGGACAAGAACGTCAAATGGAAGGCGCCACTGCCGCGGCCGGGGAACAGCAGCCCGATCGTCTCCAACGGGCGCGTCTTCTCGACCTGCGCCGAAGACCCGCGCGGCGTCGGCAGAAGCCTCTACTGCTTCAATCGAGCCGACGGCCGCCGCCTTTGGTCCAAGACCGTCACCTTTGAGCAGGCCGAGCCGAGCCACGCCACCAACCCCTACTGCGCCACCTCCCCCGCGGCCGACGGCCAGCGCGTCGTCGTCTGGCACGGGTCGGCAGGCGTTCACTGCTACGATTTCGAGGGGGCGGAGCTCTGGTCGCGAAACCTCGGGGCATTCCGCCAGATTTGGGGGCACGCCGCGTCCCCCGTCTTCGTCGGCGACGCCGTCGTTCTCAACTGCGGCCCGGGGGCGCGATCGTTTGTGATCGCGCTCGATAAGACGACCGGCAAGACGCTCTGGCAGACTGACGAACCGGGCGGCGCGGACGACAAGAGCGCCGAAACGCACAACTGGGTGGGCTCGTGGGCCACGCCGGTCCCCGCGGTGCTCGGCGGCGTGCCGCAGATCCTGGTGGCCCAGCCGCACCACGTGAACAGCTACGACCCCGCGACCGGCCGGATTCTCTGGACGTGCGGCGGCACCGGCGACCTTGCCTATGCCGACCCGCTCCTCGGCGATGGGGTCTGCGTCGCACTGGCGGGGTACGGCGGGGCGGCGATCGGCTTCAAGACGACAGGCGCCTTATCGGGCGATATCACCGAAGCCAATCGGCTCTGGCGCGTGGCCGAGAAGAACCCCCAACGGATCGGGAGCGGCATCCTCACGGGCGGGCGCCTGTTCATGGCGAACGAGCCCGGCGTCATCACCTGCACCGATGCCGAAACCGGCAAGGAGCTTTGGCGGCAGCGCATCGCCAACGAGCACTTCTGGGGCTCGTTGATCCGGGTCGGCGACAAGCTGTACGCGACGAGCCAGCGCGGCGAGACTTATGTTTTCGCGGCAGACCCGTCCGGCTACCATCCGCTCGCCCTGAACGACCTGGGGGAGGCGACCAACTCCACGCCGGCCCCGTCCGGCCGTGACCTGTTCATCCGAACGGCCGGCCACCTCTGGTGCATCAGCGAAAAGTAGGCGCGCGGCGGGCCTGATTCTGGGGGATCGGGGCGTTTTGCGGGGGGCGTGTTTCCCAAGAGCGTGATTTCTGGGTACAATCGCCAGAATGCCCGGGTCAGTCCTCATCGGCTGATGCGTCGGATTTTCGGTGGACGGACAACCCCAGAGCCCGGCAAGCCGGGCGGGCGGCCCCAACGGAACGGACATCGATCTATGAAAAAGACCACGGCCGGCTCGGCCAAAGCGCCGAAGGCCACCAAGGCGACCGAGCCCGCTGCAACAGCCTCCGCCAAGGCCCCTCGCGCGTCGGCCGCCGCAACCGAGGCGAAGGTGAACCCCAAGCCGGCCGCCAAGGCGGAGAAGCCTGGCGCGCCCGCCGTTGCGAAGCCCGCTCCGGCGGCCGCCGCTCGCCCCGCGGCGCCGGCCGCCAAAGCTGAAAAGTCATCCGAGAAGATGACGGTGCAATCGCTCGCCAAGCGGCTCGACAAGCGGATGGAGTTCGAAGTCTTCATCGCCAAGCTGGGCGCTAAGGATCGGCTGAACCTCGAAAAGCACGTCACCGCCACCGAGGCCGAGCCGGACCCGCGCCACGCCAAGCTCTGGAAGCGGCTGGTCGGCGCGCTGGCGACGCTGGCGCCGCACGCGGCGCAGACGTCGGGTCAGCAGTCGATCCAGTTCTACATCGCCGACGGCAAGTACCGGAAGCAGGTCTTCGCACTGGAAGACCTCCGCGACGGAAAGATCTCGATCTATACCGCCGACGCGCTGGAAAAGGCGACCAAGGCCGGCGTGATCGAAGGCCCGGTCGATACGATCCCCGCCGCCGACGAGGAAGAGCCGGCACCGCCGACCGCCTATCACATCGGCCAGCGGCTGACGCTGAGCATCGAATCTCTCGACTCCAACAACACCCCCGACCCGCCGGCCTTCTACAAGCACATGCTCGGCTGGAACCGCAAAGCGTTGCGAATCATCCTGCCGTACGACTCGGCCCCCCCGCAAATCGCGGCCGCCGAGGGCCTGTGCGCCATGGCCGCCGAGGAATGGCGCGTGGAAGAGCCGGCCGTCTGAGCCGCAAGGCACGCCGTGATATCACGATTCGAAGCAGCGAGCGGGCCATGCGTCCGCTCGCTGTTTTTCATTGGCGCGTGCCGGCTGCTGTCCCCCCATGGGACGAACAACCGTCCCATCAGAAGGCCGGACGAGTCAGTTCCGTTGAGCCCGACTCGATCGGCCCTCAAGCCAGATGAAGAGCCAAAACACAACCCCGCAAGTGGGCATGGTCAGCGCTTGCCACCAGGGCAGGTCGGGCAGCAATCCTTTCGCCTTCAGCCAGACGAAGATCGGTTCGAAGACGGCATACCCGACGGCCGAGTAGAGGAGTGCCCGCCGCTTGAGCCGCGAAATCTCGACGGGCGGGAGGCTCGAGTCACCAAGCACGCCGGAATGAAATGGGGGAGAGAATAACTTTGGCTCAGCGGCAGGCGCGGCCGCCGGAGCGGAGCCAGTCCCCGCGTCGCCTGTCGAGCCAGATAGGTTTCTTTCGGCCATACCCCGATTTTAGCGGGGCGGAATCGCTTTTGGCTTCGAAGAAAATGCCTCCCGCGAGCCGCGAGATGACCCGGCGGTCGGCGTGATCGATCACCTCCAGGCGCGCCTCGTGGATTTCCACGTCCAGAAGCGTCGTGATCTCCACCGGCTCCGCCACACCGGCCATAGAACCGTGCGATGTTGACCGCGTCGGGCTCGACGTCGGGCCGGGATGCGCCGCAACGCGCAGGTCCGGAATGATGACCTCGCGGCCGGGGTCGGTCTCATCCGAGAGACAGACCCGTTCTTCTACCCGGACATGGTACCGCGGCCGCAGTACCCACTTCGAGGCGACGACCCCGACGCGACGCTCGATCTTCAGGAGGTCTTCGCGGCCGCCTACGACCGCGGGGCGTACGATCTTGAGGTCGACTATCGATCCCCGCCGAACCCGCCCTTGACCGCGCCCAATGCCGAATGGCCCGGCAACGTTCTTCGAAAGGGTTTCGCCGGATGAGACGCTATCGCTTCTACAACGTGTGGGCCCAGGCCGCGGTCGCGATGGTGGGGCTGGTTCTGATGGCCAGGTCCGCGAGCCTCGCAAACCATTTCGGCGTGAGCGAAGAGATCGTGATGGGGGTCGGGGTGCTGCTTGCGGCCCAGTACGGCCTGCGGCGGCGCGTCATCGTCGGCCCTGCGTAGGGTCCGCACGGGAGCGGCCGCTTGACGCAAAAGGCGACGTGAACGTCCTCGCTCCCGTGCGGACCGTTCGTTGACGCGCATCGGGAAGGTCCGCACGGGAGGCCGTGGCTACGCCGTACCGCGGCACGTCGATCGACGCCTCCCGTACGGACCCTACACCTACACTCGGCCCACCTCAGTGGACGTTCAAATCAAGGCACATCAGCTCTTTCTTCCCCTTCACAAAGACGCGGCCGCCGTAGAGCAGGGGGGTGGACCAGATCTCCCGATCATCGTACAGCTCGGCCTTGCCGAGCGGCTCGCACTTCTCCGGGGTCGCGCGGAGCAGCAGGAGCGTTCCGCTGTCGGTCAGCGCCAGGAGCTTGTCACCGCTGCGAACGATCGATCCGTGCTCGCCCATCGGGACGGTGTCCCGGTCGGCTTTCCACTTCAGGTTGCCATCCGGCCAGCTCATGCACTTGAGCACGCCCGAGCTGTTGGCATAGAGCACGCCGTTGTCATAGATCGTCTGCTGGAACTTGCACTGGATCTCGCGCCGCGACCAGAGCCGCGTGGCGCTGGTGGGGGTGAGCTGAAGCATCTGGCAACCCTGCCCATAGGCGCTGACGACGAACAGGTTTCCGTTGTGATAGACCGGCGTGCTGGAATTCACCGAGTAGCTTGTCGGCCACGGGTTGGTCCAGAGCGTCTTGCCGGTGCCGGGGTCCATGCCGTAGACGGTGTCGCCGCCGAAGATGACGAGCTGTGGCGTGCCCGACACGTCGATCCGGACGGGGTGGGCATATCCGCCGGTGCCGGTCGCTTCCGAACGCCAGATGACCTTCCCCGAGGCCTTATCGAGCGCCGCGCAGATCGGGCCGCCGATGCCGCTCTGGACGTAAACCTTCCCATCGTCAACCAACGGGCTCGAAGCGACACCGTACCCGAGGTTCTCCGACCCCGTCTCCTTCAGGACATTGACCGTCCAGACCGGCTTCCCCGACGCAAGGTCGCGGGCGATGAGGTCGCCCGTGCCGCCGTAGGTGTAGATAAGGTTCCCGTCGATGGCGGGCGTCGCTCGCGCCGGGGTAAGAGCGGTCCCAGCCGCCGCCTTGCTCGTCGTTCCAGAGGATGTGGCCGCTCGCGGCATCGAAGGCCGTCAGCGCCTCGCGCCCGTCATGCCAGGTGAACAGGTAAACGCGCCCACCGGCCGCGATCGGGCTGGAGTACCCCAGGCCGACGTCGGCCACCCAGACCTGCTTCGGGCCGCCATCGGGGAGACGGTCGGGCAGCGGCTCATGGCTGATCCCGTCGCCCCGAGGGCCGCGCCAGCAGGGCCAATCCTCCGCCGCCGACAGTTGGGTGGTCGCGGTCGAGGTCGGTGACGCGGCCGTGATGCGCTCGGCGATCCGGGATCGCATGTCACGAAACTGGCTGCACCCCTGGAGAGGCCCCCACATGATGATGGCCGCCAGCGCCAAGAGCAGGCAGAAAACGAGGACGATCAGTTTCCGAAGCATGGCTCAAGTGTATGCCAAGGCGAAGGCGGCGCGTACCCGTTTACCGGGCGCGCAGGTCATAGCAGAGCAGCCGCGGCCCGACCGGCTTCCCGTCCGGGCTCGTGCCCCGCTCGTTCTGGTTCACATAGAGCAACCCACGGCTGAGAACCGGCCCGGTCCACGTTTCGCCGGCCAGAAAGAGGGTCGCGCGCGACGTCTCCTTGTACCCGGCGGGTTGCAGGTCCACCCAAAGCAGGTGCCCAAATTCGCCCAGGCACAACGCCGGGTTGCCCGGCATGCCGGTCGGGACGAACTGGCTTCGATAGGTTCCCATCGTGGTGACGCGCGCCGGGCGGCCGTCCTGGGCCGGCGCGGCCTCTTCCCACTCCGGCTGGGTACGCCACACGTCCTTGCCGCTCCTGAATTCGACGCACACGAGGTACGCGTCCTGCGGCCCATGCCCATCCACCCCATACAGGCAGCCGTCTTTGGCGATCGCCGTCATGAAGTGGGTGCCAAAGCTCTCGTTCTTCCAGATCGGCCTGGCCGTGAAGTCCTTCTGGACCTCCAGTAGCACACCGCCCGACCCATAGCACTCGGAGACCAGCACGTACTGCCCCTGATCGCCCAGCACCAGCGGCGAAGACGCATTCACCGATTCCCGCCGCGTCCCACGCCAGGGGAAGGTGAAGTCAACGTGGCCGTTCTCCGGGTCCAGGCAGACCAGCCCGCCCGACACCGCCTCATGCGGGCCGGTCTCGCCGCCGGCAAAGACGAACACGCGGCGCTTCCCATAAACCGTGGCCGGGATCGGCGAGGCGTAGCTCGGCCCCCAGCCGATCTTGCCTTCGCCGGCGGCCGCTTCCCACTCGGTCCGGCCTGTGGCGAGGTCGAACGAGGCGACGCACGGGCCGCCGGGATGCGCCACGTTCACGATGACATGCCCTCCCTCGATCAGCGGGCTGGCGCCGACGCCGAAAAAGTTCTGCCGCAGCCGGTAGTCGGCGATCAAATCCCGCTTCCACCGGAGCCGCCCCGTGGAGAGCTGAAGGCAATGGAGCTTCCCTTCGGCGCCCAGTGTGATTACCCATCCGTTCCCTGCGCCGCCGATGGCGGGCGTTGCGCGGGCCATCGCAGTAGCCGTAACGGTCGGTGTAGTCGGTGGGGTAAGCGAAGCGCCAGAAGCGCTCCCCGGTATCGGCCTTGAGGCAATCAACGACCTCCTCGTTCCCGACCCGGTGCAGAAGCACCACCCGCTCGCTAACCACGGATGGCGCACTGTAGCCCGAGCCCTTTTTCATCTCCCATACGAGCGGCGGGCCTCTTTCGGGCAGCGCGGCGAGCAGATGCGTCTCGGGCGAGGCGCCGTTGTGCGTGATGCCCAGGAACTGCGGCCAGTCCGAAGTGACGGCGTCGGCCGCCAAAGGCCCGGGCGCGCGGTGGAAAAGGGTGTCGGCGTTCTTCCCGGCGATGGCGGGGGGCTGGTCGGGAAGGTCGGCCACTTTTGGCGCGGGCGACGTCGGCCGAGCCGGGGCGAGATCGGCCGCCCGGTCCCACGGCGCGCGACCGAAGTAAAGGCATGCGGCAAGCAGAATCGCCAGGGCGGCCGATGAGAGAATGCGTGTGGAGCGGCTAAAGTCGCGCGCGAAGGGGGGTCGCATGAGGGGCGATTCTCGATGCGGCCGCCGGCTGCCGCAAGCGCGCCCGGTTGAGGGGCCCGACGAGCCGCGCCCGTGAGGAAGCGGGGCCGGCCGCAGGCCGGCGTCAACCGCACATTGAACCCATCAGTCGCCAAGTACGGCGACTGCCCGCTTGCTCACGGGCGCGGCTCGTGCGGGAAAGTGGACTTGATCGCACGCTACCCCGCCCGCGCGCCGCCCATCATGGCGGCGATCTCCATCTTCATCAGACGGCATTCGCGCGGCGGCTTGCGGGTGAGGACCATCAGGACCGCCGAGTTCCCCTCGTACTTGGCCAGGACCGACTCGGCGAGGATCGCCAGCTCGTCGTCGTCGAGGCTGTCGATCAGGTGTTGCGCGCGGCGGTCATCCTCGCCGGCCTGGGCGTCCTGCTCGGCCCGGGCGCGCCGCGCCGCGTCGTCGGCCACCTGCTGCTTCAGCTTCGCTTCGGCCCGGCGGCGCGCTTCGATCACCGCCTTGGGGGTTGCCCACTGTTTGACCAGCGCGTCGCGCAGAAAGCCGCCCGGGTTGTCGCACTTGCCGTGGGCGCGCCGGTATTCCATCGTGGCCACGACATCGACCACGCGCTCGTAGGGATAGGTCTCCGCGAGCTGTCGAGCGGCGGCCGGCTCGACGCCTTTTTCCTCAAGGAGAACAGCAGCAGCTTGTACCTTGTCGATGACCGGGTCGCTTAGGCGCCCATGACCGTTGCCCACCTTCTTGTTGCTGAGTTCTTTATTTATGCTTCTTAATTGTGGTCCACCAGCGGACCCCCGTTCAGCCCCCGCTCCGGCCCGGGGGAGGGTTCGGGACGGGGCCGCCACCGGGTCTGCCTCCGGACCGGCGGGGGGTTCACCGCTGACCCGGGAGGGGGTTCGCTGGCGGTCCCCCTGGGGGTTCGCATCCGACGGGGAGGGGGACCGCTTGCGGCCCTCCGTGGGGACCATGAGCTGATAGAGATTCGAGCTGTTCAACCCCTCGGCCGTCACGCCGCCTTGCTCCATCAGGACGACCAGCTTGCTCGAAAGAAGATCCTTGATTGCGCGCTTCACCGAGCTGCGCGAGAGGCCGGAATACTTCATCAGCGTGGCTTGGCCGATCTGAACACGGAACTGGTTCTTGTGGTCGGCAAAACGGACGAGGGGAAGGTAGGCGGCGCGACCGGCGTCCGATAAGCGCGCCCAGGCTTCGGAGTCGATGACTCGGTTGAACAGCTTGGCAAACCCGCCGGGGATGCCGCCGTCGTTGCCGATCGTGACCGTGACGTTCTCTTCCTCGGTCTCGACGCGGATCTGATGTGTCAACAGCTTGGCCACTGAACCTCCAACCTACACCACTGGTTGTAGGGGGAGGCACGTGGCGCGCCAAAATGTTGGTGCGGGCGCGACAGGGTGGCGGGCGCGACAAAATGGCGTCGGCGGGGCTTTGCCTGACATGCGGCGCAGTGCTTTCCCCAGGAATCGTGTGGGAGCGGGAACGCGCGGGGTACGACACAACCGCCGGGGGGCCGCCCCAGATTTTTTTCGTGGTCTGAGAACGGAGTTGGCCCCGCCGGTGGTGGAGGCGCTCCTGCCGGAGCGCACCCTCGGTAGAGGCAGCAATCGCGCAACGTCCTATAATCCGCCGAATGCCATCTTATGTAAACCTCATCCGCGTCCCCGATGCCCCGAAGCTCGCGGCCCGCCCTGCCGACGGGCATAAGGGGATGTTCGGCCGGGTGCTGGTGGTGGGCGGGAACGAAGGGATGCTCGGCGCGCCGGTCTTTGCCGGGACGGCCGCCCTGCGGATGGGGGCCGGGCTGGTACAGCTTGCGGTCTCCGCGTCGATGCTTCCGTTTGCGCTGTCGCTCGCGCCAGAGTTGATAGGGCTTGGCTTGGAGGGGGAGGCGACACAGGCCCTCGGCGAGGCGGCCGAGAAGGCGGACGCGCTGGTCGTCGGCCCCGGCCTGGGCAAGTCGGACGCCGCCGTGGCGCGGGTCCGCTTTCTCATCGGTCTCGACAAGCCGACGGTCATCGACGCGGATGGCCTGAACATTCTTTCGCAGGAAGGCCAATGGCCCCAAACGTTCCGGGCGCGCGCGGTGCTGACGCCGCACCCGGGGGAGATGGCGCGGCTGGGAACGTTGCTCGGCCGCGGGAAGGTCCCACCCGATGACGAGGGCCGGATCGACTACGCCGTCGCCGCCGCGCGAGCGTTCGGGCAGGTCGTCCTCCTCAAAGGGGGGCGGACGGTGGTGACCGACGGCAACCGCGTCTACCTGAATACGAGTGGTGACAGCTCACTCTCCAAGGCGGGGACGGGCGATGTGCTCAGTGGCGTGCTCGGGACACTCCTGGCACAGGGGCTGGAGCCTTTCGACGCGGCGTGCCTCGGCGCGCACATCCACGGCCGGGCCGGGGAGCTGGCCGGCCAGAAGCTGACGCGGCGCTCGGTCCTGGCGCGCGACGTGATCGACCATCTCGGCGCCGCGGCGATCGAAGCCGAAGGCGCGCCCCTGTAGGGACCGCACCGCAGTCCGCCACAGGGCATCCGGCCGGACCGAGCGATGCCGCCTTGCCGGCCGTACAGCCGAGGCGCGGACCGCGGTGAGGCCCCTACCAAGGCCGCCGAAGCGCGACATGAACGATCGTCGTTTTTTTCCGACAATTCTCAGGAATGCCAGCTTGCCAGGACGGCGTAGCCCATGGCGGCCGCCAGGCCAGCGGCGCCGATGGACACCCCCAGTGCGGTCAGGAGCATCGCGGTCAGGCGCGCGTTCTGCTGGCGGAGCAGCTTCTCCAACTCTGAATCCCGCCCGACGAGCTGCCCCTTCAACGACTCGACCGCCTTCGTGCCGGCGCGCGTCGTGGTGCAGACCAGTTCCATCGCCTCGCCGACGGTGCGGCCGCGAAGGTCGATCGACTCCATCCGCTGGTCGATCGCGCGGAGGGCGCGCTCGCTCTGTTCGCCGTTGCGGCCGATGCGGTCGAGCACCGCGCCAAACTTCTCCTGGGCCGCGGCGTGCGCGGCGACATGGCGATGGATCGCGCTGAGCGTTTCGGCCTGGGCCTGGGCGTCGGCGGGGAGGCGATCGATCGCGTTAGGGAGCAGCGAAAGGTACTTGAGCAACTCGTCATGCCGGGCCGCCTGCCGATCCATGGCGTCGTGGATCGCGACAACCGCATGCGCGACCGAGGCGATGTCCTGCTTGATCTCGTCCTGGTGCGCGCCTTTCTTGCCCCGGCGGCGCCCGCCGCGCTGGTTGGCGGCCGCCGACGCGCCGAACAGCTTCTGCAACCTCGCCGACTGCGCATCGGCCGCCGGGCGAGATCGATCCGCCTGGCCCTGCTCCTCGCGACCGGAGAACGACACTCGCAGCCCGAGCGGCCGCAGGAACCAGTCGCGTGCGCGGGCGAAGAAGCCCGAACGATGCCCGCCGCCGAAAGCCTGCGTCAATGCCGCCGTACCGGTGAAGTTTGCAGTGCTCATGCTCTGCGTTATCGGTCCGCCCACCCATCAAACTTGTACAATCCCGCGCCCGCCGCGCGGGCCACCAGCGAGCGGCGCCTGTGAGGAAGCGGTCCCCCGACCGCTCCGGCTCGGGCGGCGCTCCCGGCGGACGCCCCGCGCTCGATCGCTCCGTCACCGTCGTTGCACCGTCGTTGCTCGTTGGCGTTGCTTGGTTTGACACCCTTTTCGGCCACCTCTACCATCCGCGCCGATGGGCGGAGCGATTGCAGACCGCGCTGCGGGCCCTGCCCGGAAGGCATGTACGGCGTCGCGCGCGGCGAGGCGGGCACACCTCTTCAGATCTGCCGTAGCGGGTTTCCTTCTGATCGCGGGCGGCGTGAGCGGTTGCGATAGCGGGCACACGACCGCCGATTCCCCCGCGACGCAGGCTTCGCCCCGGGCACGCGTGCGGCCGGCGGTCGCCTCGCTGGTGCCGGCGGCGACCGACCTGCTGATCGGCATGGGCGCCGACGATCATCTCGTCGCTGTCAGCAACTTCGATCTCGAACGCGACGGCACGCGCGGGCTGCCCAAAGTGGGTGACTACGAGCGGACCGACTGGGAGCAGATCGCCTCGCTCCGGCCCGATTTCCTGGTTACGCAATATGCCGACGGCCGCACGCCCGCCGGGATGATCCAGCGCGAGCAGGAGCTCGCCATCCGCCCGCTGAACGTGCATATCGACAGCCTGGCCGACATCGACGCCGCGTGCGATGCCTTGGGCGATGCCGTCAGCGAGCGCGCTAAGGCGGCCGCTTGGAAAAAGACGAATCAGGACCGATTGGCGGCCGTCCGCGCGCGGGTGGTGGGGCGGAGCAGGCCTTCTGTCCTGATCGTTCGCTCGGCGTCGGGCCTGGACCTGGTTGGCCCGGGGACGTTCCTGTCGGAACTGCTCGAGATCGCGGGCGGGACGAACGCGGCGGCATCGCTCAAGAGCAAGTACCCCTCGATCGACCGCGAGATGCTCCAATCGATCGACCCCGACATCATTCTTGAACTGCTCCCTGAAGCATCAACGCAGGTGATCGACGAGGCGCGCTGCGCCTGGTCAACGCTTCCGGAGCTCAAGGCCGTCCGGAACGGGCGGACGCCGATCCTGATTGACTGGTACCTCCTCCAGCCCGGCGCGCACGTGGCGGATATCGCCGAAAAGATGGCCGAAGCCATCGCCCCGGCGGCCGCCACGCGCAGGGTTGCGCAGGGGGTCGTCCGACCGCGGCGACATACCCGGGGAGGGCCCAAGTGAAACGCTGGAGCGCCGGCCGCCTCATCCTGACGCTGGTCGGCGGCCTGCTGGCCTGGGGCGCCCTGGCCGCTTTGGGGCTGATGGTCGGCTCGACCGGCATCGGCTGGCCGACGGCGATGCAGGCCCGCCTGCGGCTGGAGCCGGTCCTGCTCGCATCCCTGGTCGGCGCCGCGTTGGCCGCCTCGGGCACGGTCTATCAGGCGATCCTGCGCAACCCACTGGCCGACCCGTATCTTCTGGGCGTGAGCAGTGGCGCGTCGCTGGCGGTCTTCCTGTGGGCGCTCCCTTTCGCGGCCGCCGCGCCGCTCATCGGGACGCTGAGCCGGCAGGCGTTTGCCTTTGGCGGGGCGGCGCTGGCGGTATCGGCCGTCTTGTTGATCGCCCAACGTCGCGGCCGCATCGAGCCGGTGACGCTGCTGCTTGTCGGGGTGATCGTCAACGCGATCAATGGTTCCACATTCCTTTTCCTCTACCATCTGAACCTGGCCTACGACCTGACCGAATCAACCGGCGGGCCCTTCCGCTTTCTCGTCGGGGGGATCCAGACGAGCCTGACGGGGCTGGAGACCGGGATCGCGGCGGCCGCGGTCGGCGTGGGGTGGGTCGCGCTGCTGTTCCTGAGCGGCAAGTTGAACGTCGCGCCGCTCGGCGAGGCCGAAGCGCTGGCCCTGGGGGTGCGGATCCAGCGCCTCCGGTGGGTGGCGATGGGGATCGCGTCGCTGGTGACGGCGTCGGCGGTGTCCATTAGTGGCCCGATCGGCTTTGTCGGGCTGGTCTGCCCCCACCTGGCGCGTGGGATCGTCGGCTCCGACCAGCGGCGGCTGCTCCCCTGGTCAACGGCGCTGGGCGCCGGCCTCCTCGCCATCGCCGACGCCGCCTCGCGCGCCCTGACCCGCAGCCGCCTGGGGACGCAGCTCCCTGTCGGCGTCCTCACCGGTCTTCTCGGCGGTCCGTTCTTTCTCCTGTTGCTGTGGCGCAATCGACGTTCGGAATGAGAAATACCTATTGCCACAGATGAAAGGCAGGATGAACACCGACGGAGAAGAAAGGATGAGGGATGAAGTCGAAGGCTGAAGCTTAGAACTGAGGCGATGCCAATAAAAAGGCCATCTGGGCGTCTGGCGTTTTTCATCCTTCGCCTTCATCCTTCATCCTTTCCCCTTACATCTGTGGCGATAACGCCTCGCAGCTGTGGCTCTGATGACGCCCGCCCTCCTCCAAGCCGATGCTCTGACTTTCGCCTTTGGCGCGCGGGCCGTGTTGCGGGATGTCTCCTTGTCCCTCGCGGCGGGGGAAGTGGTGGCGTTGCTGGGGCCGAACGGGAGTGGGAAGAGCACGCTGCTGCGATGCCTCCTCGGGCAGTTGCCGGCCGACGGCGGGGAGGTGCGGTGGGAGGGGCAACCGGTGGCGATGTGGCCGGGTCGAGATCGGGCAAAAGCCGTTGCTTACCTTCCCCAGACGCCGACATCCGAGCCGGGGCAGACCGTCGCCGAGGTCCTGCGCCTGGGCCGCGCGCCCTATTGGGGCGCTTTCGGGCTCGAGTCGGCGGCCGACGAAGCCGCCGTGGCGGCGGTCAGCGGTACGCTGGGGCTGGGCGACCTGCTGCGGCGCCCGCTGGACGAGCTGAGCGGCGGCCAGCGGCAGCGCGTCTTCATCGGCCGCTGCTTGGTGCAGGGCCCCAAGGCGCTTCTGCTCGATGAGCCGGGGACATTTTTGGACCTGCGACACCAGGTCGAGCTGGGGCGGCTCATGCGCCGACTGGCCGCGGGGGAGGGCGGCGGGGCGAAGCTGGGGGTGTTGATGGCGTCGCACGACCTGAACACGGCGGCCGCCATCGCCGACCGGATGGTCCTGCTGGAAGACGGCCGCGTCGTGGCGGACGGCACGCCGGATGCGGTCCTTGACCCGGCGCTGCTGGAGCGCGTCTACGGCGTCCCGATGCGCCGTCTGGACGTGGGCGCGGGACAGCCGCCGGCGGTGCTGGTGCGGGTGTGAATCGCGCCGACGCGTCGTAAAAAGGGGCCGGGGCCGGTACGACGGTCATTCGATCGAGAAGGCCCATCGAGATCGTCTGTCGAGGCGTGGAGGTCGTATGTGGAGCGAGATCCTGACCCTGATCGTGGCCTTCTTCTCGATCCCGGTCCTGATCTACCTCTACCTGTACCTGATCGCTCCGCTTCTGCTCCTGCGGAAGAACCCGATCAGGATCGATCGCCCGCTGGAGCCGACCGACGCCGAAAGCCTGACGCCCGAGATGCGCGACTTCCTCGGCCAGGCGATCGCCGGCCTGTCGGCGCAGGGCTTCGCGGTGGAGGCGAACGTTCAGTCGAATGAGTTGATCGAGGGGTTTCAGTCCTTCCAAGTTCTGCTCGTGAACCGCGGAGCCGGCGATGTGGTGACCCTGATGGCGTGGAAAAACAACGCGGTTCGATTACTTTCGACCCTCATCTCGACGGAGTTCGCCGGCGGGCCCGTCATCCAAACATCCAATTCTCGGGCGCCCGCCGTCTTCCCGAAGAACCCGTCGCGTGTGGGAATGACCTTCCCGTGGGCCCTGGATGCGGCCGCCCTTTACGAAGCGCACCGCCGCAGGGTCGCGCGCAGCGGCCACCGTGGCGAACGGATCGTGCCCGAGCCGGGCGGCGGGGTCGCGTACCTGGCCCGACAGTTGACCGATGAGATGACGCACTGTGTGCGGAAGGGGTACTACCGCGTTGACGCCAGGACGCGGGAGTGGCGCAAGACGCTGGTCGGCAGTTACCTGATGACATGGAAACTGCTCCCGCCGGTCAAGGGGATCCGCAGGCGCCGGCGCGACGCCAGGGCGTGGAGGGAGTGGGAGGCATTGGGGATGAGCCAGTGGTCGGCGGCCCACAGCCCCGCGCGCCCCCTTCCCCCGGCGACCGCGCTGGCCGTGGGGGCGTCGCCTGTCGCGGGGCCGGTGTTGGGTGTTTCGCTGCTTCCGCAGCCTCTGACGTCAGTGCCTGCCAACGCCCCGGTTTACGCTGCCAGTGGTCCGGCGGCGATCGACTACGAACCCGACCCGCGCGACGCGGAGGCTCGGATGGCCCTGCAACCCGATGGCTCGCTGTCGGTCCGGGTTGCCGTTCCGACGCTTCGGGGGACGCTGTCGCGGCAATGGCTGAGCCTGTTTGTGACCGGGCGCTTGCGCTTTTGCTTATAGGGTTCGCTCTCGCGATTGGGGTGGCATACTACCGTGCCCTCACAAGTGGCTCGTGGCCGCCACCCCCGCCGACTTCAGTCTGGGTGTTCGGCGGCTTCGTGCTGCTGATGGTGTGCCGGAGGGCCTACGGGCTGATTGCCGCCGTGCGCCGGAGCCGCCTGGAGACCGTTCTGACCGCCGGCCCGGCGGGGCTCCGATTCGTCGGCGCGCCCCGCGGCGTTCAGGACGGGTTTATCGAGCGCGCGGCGATCGGGCAGATGAGCGTGAGCGTGGTGCGGATTCACCTTTCGGGCCGTAGCTATGCCCTGCGCGTGACCCGAAACGACAACGACAAGGCTTTCACCCTGATGCTCGGCGCTGACAAGGGAAAGCTCGAACGGGTCCGAGATGCGCTGGCCCGCGCGATGGGCGTCACCTGAAAGGAACGGACGGCGAGCCCCAACGCCGCCACTATGCTGTGGCGTACCGCGTCGGATCCGCTACGCCCGCGGCCGCGAACCCCTTTTTGCGGAGGATGCAGCTATCGCAGCGGCCGCAGGCTCGGCCCTGGGCGTCGGGGTCGTAGCAGCTATGCGTCATGCCGTAATCGACGCCAAGTGCGACGCCGGTGCGGATGATCTTGGCCTTGGTCATCTGGATGAGGGGGGCGTGGATCGTGAACGGCCCGCCCTTTGCGCTGTGTGGCGAGGTGGTCATTCGCGTGGCGAGGTTCGCCATCGCTTCGAACGCGGCGATGTATTCCGGGCGGCAGTCGGGGTAGCCGCTGTAGTCGAGGGCATTCACGCCGATGAAGACGTCGCGGACGCCCAGCACTTCCGCCCAGGCGAGGGCGTAGCTCAGGAAGATCGTATTGCGGGCGGGGACGTAGGTGATGGGGACGTCGGCCGCCATGTTCGACTCGTCGCGATCTTTGGGGACGTCGATGGCGGCGGTGAGGGCGCTTTTGCCGAACTGGCGGAGGTCGATCGTGATCACGCGATGTTCGGCCGCCGCAAATCGCTCGGCGACCGCCCGCGCGGCGACGAGTTCCTGGCGATGCCGCTGTCCGTAGTCGAACGCGAGGGAGTAGATCGGGGCGAAGCCTCGGTCGCGGGCGATGGCGAGGCAGGTCGTGCTATCGAGGCCGCCGCTGGTGAGGACGATGGCGGGACGGAAGAAAGGTGGGGTCGTCAGGATCATGTGTCCGTACTTTAGTCACGCGGGACGCACCCGAACACGCCACGGCTCGGCGGTCAAGATTGCGCCCTCCGCAAGTTCCGTCGCGTACGCCGTCAGAAGCCTTAGAATTGCCGGCCCCTGATCCGCGGCGCGGAACCCGGTCAGCCGGATGAGCCCATGGTGTACCAGCCCGTGGACTACGGCGAGCTCGCCAAAATCTTTATCGATCGTGACGACGGTTCGCCCTTCGGCGACGGCGATCCGAAAGATTTCCGCATCGCCCGGGTCACCCGGCCGGAAAGGGTTCGACGCGTTCATGCGCGACGAGCTTGTAAGCGAACAGCAAGCATGCTCGCAGGTCTTCAGGCTCAAGAAATGGGTACGCCGTGAGCAGATCAGAGCTTGTGTCGCCTGCCGCGAACATCGAGAGCACGTGCTCTACCGCAAGACGCCTTCCTCTTATGATCGGCTTGCCGGAGAAGATAGCCGGGTCCGACGTGATTCGCCGGAGAAGCTCATCTGATTGAGGCATGGTCGACCTCCAGAAGCAGTTGCGCATCGAAAACCGGGCTCGCTCACTTCATCTGTTTGTCGTGCGCGACCGGGGTAGCTTAGGTTGCGTCATGGAAATTTCCCGATTGATGCTCCGCAATTGACTAGAGAGCGACGACGCTCGCGAAATATCGCAATGGATGCGATCCGCGTGGCCGCTGTGACTTGAATCGACCGTGCAGGCGATGATTCCCGTGTATGCGACTCCGGACGTGTGAAGTCGGACAACGTCGCGCCCGTTGAGCGTCAACACGGCACGACCTGCCTTCGTGGCGAAGCTCTGCACATCTGAGTCCGCAACTCGCCGATTGGCTTGTCCCGCCTCGAGGGACGTCAGCACGTCGTGCCCTGACTGCCGCAACGCAAGCACAACAGGGTAGGGGAAGTTCTCGTCTGAGTAGAACCGCGCCACTCGATCATCCCTCGCGCTCCTCGGCATGGATCGCCCCATCGATTTCCCGCGGGTGATGCCGGTAATAGCTCCAGACCGCATCGAGGTCGGTCTGGGTCAGCCCTTGTGCCTGAGATCTCGGCCGTCGCGGAGACTTATTGCGCCTGTTGTACCGCTTTAGAAATGTCAGGGTTTCCCCGCTTTAGAAATGTCAGGGTTTCCCCGCTTTAGAAATGTCAGGGTTCTACCGCTTTAGAAATGTCAGTGTCGTGCTCGTTATAGCTCGTGGGGATGGGAACAATTTCGTTGAGCGCGAAGGAGCGGCGGCGACTGGAAGTTTTGTGCAAGGTGCGTGACGGTGAGATGTCGGTGTCGGAGGCGGCGTTGCTGCTGGAGGTGACGGAGCGGCAGATGTGGCGGTTGAAGCGGCGGTACGCGGCGCAGGGTGACGCAGGCCTTGCGCACCAGCTTCGCGGGCGGTCGTCCAACCGCATGACCGATGACGGGAGACGGGCTGCGATCCTGAAGTTGTACCGTCAGAAGTACGCGGGTTTCGCCCCGACGCTGGCGTGTGAATATCTGGCTGCGGAGGACGGTCAGACGATTAGCCCGGACTGCGCTGGGGCGGTGGCTGCGTGCCGCGGGGTTGTTCGAGCGGCGGCGTAAGCGTGGCAAGCATCGGCTGCGTCGGCCGCGTCGCAGTCGCGCCGGGGAGTTGGTGCAGATGGACGGGAGCTGGCACGACTGGTTGGGACGGCGTGGGCCGTGGTGCTGCCTGATGGTGATGGTGGACGACGCGACCGGCCGGGTGATGGCGCGGTTCTATGAGAAGGAGATGTTGTCGGCGGCGTTCGACGTGATGGGCCGCTACGTTCGATCACGCGGGCTGCCGCGTGCGGTGTATGTGGATAAAGCGGGGATTTACCGGAGTGAAACCGCCGATGGCGAGCCGACGTTGACGCAGTTCGGGCGAGCGATGAAAGAGCTTGGAGTGGAGTTGATCCTGGCGAACAGCCCCCAGGCCAAGGGGCGCGTGGAGCGGATGAACGGGACGCTGCAGGACCGCCTGGTGAAGGAGCTGACGCTGCGAGGGGTCTGGACGATGGAGGCGGCGAACGTGCTGCTGGAGGAATCGTTCCTGAAGCGGTTCAACGAGAAGTTCGGCGTGGCGGCGGTGAAGAAGTCCGACGCCCACCGGAAGCTGCCGGTGGGGGTGAAGCTTGACGAGGTGCTCTGCGAGCGTGAGGAGCGTGCGGTTGGGCGTGACTGGTGCGTGCAATGGCGTGGGCGTGTGCTGCAAATCGACGCGCGGCACGCGGGGCTGGACCTGCCACGTCCAGGGCGACGCGTGATGGTGATGGAGAAGGCGGGGGGCGACTTGCTGGTGCGTTACGGCGTGGAGTCGCTGGCATGCATGGAGTTGTCTGCGCGTCCGGGGCCGGCGAAGGCAAAGAAGGCGAAGGAGCCTGTGAAGAACAACAAGCGTTACGTGCCATCGGCGTCGCACCCGTTCAACCGTCGTCCGGCGTGTGGAGATTCGCGTCCCGGGGTCAGGGCTTCGGAGGCTACGCCTCCGAAGCCCTGACCCCGGGGGACCCTGACATTTCTACTGCAGTGAAAACCCCTGACATTTCTAAAGCGGTAGGACACGGAGACTTATTGCGCCGTTTTGCCCCGCAAGACCGCGCCAGTATACTTCGCGCCCTATGAAGATTCACGAATATCAGGCCCGCCAGCTCCTGACCGAAGCCGGGATCCCTGTCCCGGCGGCCGAAGTCGTTCGCTCGCCCGACGAGGCGGCCGAGGCGTTTCGGAAGTTCAATCAGGGGATGTGCGTCGTCAAGGCGCAAGTCTACGCCGGCGGTCGCGGCAAGGCGGGGTTCGTGAAGCTTGTCCGCAGCGCCAAGGAAGCCCAGGAGGCGGCGAAGTTCATGCTGGCCAACCGGATGGTCAGCAACCAGACCGGGCCTGAAGGGGTGCCGGTGTCGGTGCTGATCGTGGCGCCGGGAGTTGAGATCGCCAAGGAATACTACCTGGGCATCACGCTCGACCGCGGCCGCGGGACGGCCACCCTGATCGCCAGCGCCGAAGGGGGCATGGAGATCGAGGAGGTCGCCAAGACCGCGCCGAAAAAGTGCTGAAGGAGCCGCTCCACCCGCTGCTCGGCCTTCAGGCGTATCAGGCGCGCGACCTGGCGTACAAGCTCGGGTTTACCGGCAAGCACGCCGGCGAGGCCGCCAAGATCATCACCAACCTGGCGAAGGTCTTCATCAAGACCGATGCGTCGCTGGCGGAGATCAACCCGCTGGTCGTGACCAAGGACGGCCAGTTGCTGGCGATCGACGCGAAGTTCAACTTCGACGACAACGCGATGTTCCGCCACGCCGACCTGGCCGCGATGGCCGATGAGTCGCAAGAGCGCCCGCTCGACGTCCGCGCCCACAAGGCCAACCTGAACTACATCGCACTGGACGGGACGATCGGCTGCCTGGTAAACGGGGCTGGGCTGGCGATGGCGACGATGGACATCATCAAGCTGCACGGCGCGGAGCCGGCGAACTTCCTTGATGTCGGCGGATCGGTCACCAGTGAAGGGGCGATCGAGGCGTTCGGCATCATCCTGTCCGACCCGAACGTGAAGGGCATCCTGGTCAACATTTTTGGCGGCATCGCCAAGTGTGATCTGATCGCCGACGCGCTGGTTCAGGCCGGCCGCAAGATCGGGTTCAAGGTGCCAGTGGTCGTCCGCCTTGAAGGGACCAATGTGGATAAGGCGCGGCAGATCCTCGCCGGTGCGAAGAACGAGCTGCCGACGCTCGTCTCGGCCACCGACCTCACCGACGCGGCCAAGAAAGTTGTTTCGGCAGTCAAGGCGGCGTAAGGAGTTACAAACGGATCACGCGATTTCTGGGGTAGGCGGAGAGGCGTCGGTGAAGGCGCGTTTCCGTGGGGGTTGGCGGCGGCTGACGCGAACGCGCGCGAGCCGGCGGGCGCGGGTCATTTCGGCTCTGTAAGATTCACTTCCGACCCCTCAAGAAGTTGTGATACACTCCGCGACGTGACGAGCGGCGAGGACGCTGCACGTCAACGCTTAGCGTTCGACCGGTCGATCGGCGGATCGATTCGGCGCGCTTCGCGTGTCGGGGGCTTGCCTTCGACCGTCGGGCCAGCTTTCGGTTCTCAGGCTATCCGTGCCCATCAGTTGCGGTTCGCCGCCGCGCGTCGGCCCGGTGTGGGCGGACTGTGCCGCTGTGGGGCTCATTGACCATGTCTCTTGGTATCTCATCGGATTCGTCGTCTCGCCGCTCGGCTGGCCGTCTGGGCCCGCTTTTCATGCTCTGCGTTCTGGTTTTGGTGGGCGTGCTTCTCTCGCACAACCGCGCAGCGCGGCACGTACTGGAGCGTCGTCACCTGGCGGCCCTGGGCGTGCAATCGCGGGCATGGGTTGCCGAGCGGCCGCTGACGGCCCCCCTCGCCTTTGTCGCGGTTTACATCGGTTGCGCCTTGTTCTGCCTGCCGGTCTGGTGGCTCCAAATCCTCGCCGGGCATGCATTCGGGCTGGCGGGTGGGGTCTTCTGGACGCTCGTCGCCTCCAGCGCAGGCTCGGCGGTTACAGTCTTCGTCTCCCAGTGGGCGGGAGGGGACTGGGTCGCCGCGCGTGCGGGCGGGAAGGCGGCGCGGTTTCAACGGCTCGCCGCGCAGCTGGGGAATCACGGGTTCGCGGTCGTCGTCGCCAGCCGCCTGCTGTTCGTGCTGCCGTACGGATTGGGGAACTATCTGGTCGGCTTGACCGGGATCAAAGCACGCGACGCGGCCCTGGGGACGCTGGTGGGGAATCTGCCGATCGTCGCGGTCTACGTCGCGATCGGCGCGCGACCTTCGCTGATCGCCGAGTGGCAGTTTTGGGTCGGCATTGGGGCCTCGGTCGTCGTGATGCTCGCCGGCCTGACGATGGCCCGTCGGATGGCCGTCCGGGCACCGGCCGCCTCGGGGGTCACTCCGCCGATTGCCGCCATCTCGGCTTGAGCCGCGATCAACACACGGCGAGGATCCCGCTGTAACGACTTCTGAACAGGCAAAATCCGAAGGTCTCAATCCCAAGGAATCGCAAACAAGAAGAAGGCGGAAATCGTCGCGCCCGCTTCCATCCGGTTCCTTCCTTTCCCCGTATCCAAACGCTCCACTCCTGAATATCGATGGCGTGTCAGAGCATCAGTTGCATGTAGATCACGTCGAGCCAGCGCCCGAACTTGAACCCCACCTGCTTGAGATGCCCCACCCGTTCGAAGCCGAGCGCTTCGTGCAGGGCGAGGCTGGACGTCTGTTCGGCGTCGATCCCCGCGATGAGGGTGTGGTGCCCGAGCCGGCGGCCGCGTTCGATCAGATCGACCATCAGCGCCTTCCCGATCCCGCGCCGATGGAATGCCGCGTGGATGTAGACGCTGCTTTCCGCGGTTCGCCGATAGGCGCTGCGGGGATGGTACGGCGAGAGCGACGCCCACCCGACGATGCCCCCGTCGAGCGTCGCGACCGTGACGGGGTGCTCCCCGCCGTGCCGGGCGAACCACGCTTCGCGGCCGTCCGTCGGCTCGATCGCCTCCTGATATGTCGCCGTCGAGCTGAGCACGAAATGGTTGTAGATGGCATTGATCTCCGGCAGGTCCGCCCACCGGGCGTCACGCAGCAGAATCGGGTCGCCGGAAGGGGTGGGAGTAGGCATTGGCGCTCTGGTTGCGGAACGTGGCTTCCCCCGGGGGCCCTGACGTCCTCGTCGGCTTTACCCGAAAGGCCGCCGGGGACGTCGGCGTTCCCAGGGAGTGCCCGGGTCGCTCCTTCACGTCGTGCGGGCGGCTAGCCAAAAAAGCTCGCCGCACCCTGAAATTGGGGCGGGCGACGGGCCAACATGCAATTCCAAGGTCTTTCCTTTAGGATGTCGGGCCCGGAACCGTATCGAAGGTGCGCCTGACTGGCCCAACCGGATTCTCCGTCGAAAGGAAACTTTTATGCCGCTGATGACCACCAAGCCGATGTTCGACCTCGCCTACGATGGCGGCTTTGCCGTCGGCGCGTTCAACGTCAACAACATGGAGCTGGCCCAGTCGATCATCGACGCCTCCGCCAAGGAGAGCAGCCCGCTGATCCTGCAGATCAGCAAGGGCGCTCGCAAGTATGCCAACATCCGCTACCTGAAGCACATTATCGACGCGGCCGTCGAGGAGCACCCGGAACTTCCCATCGCCATTCACTGCGACCACGGCGACACGCTCGACCTGATCCAGACCTGCGTCAAGGACGGCTACACGTCGGTCATGATCGACGGCAGCCACCACCCGTACGAAGAGAACGTGAAGCTGACGGCCGACGCGGTGAAGATCGCCCACGCCGCCGGGGTCGTCGTCGAAGCCGAGCTGGGCATGCTTGGCGGCATCGAGGAAGACGTTGTCGGCCTGGACGCTGAAGAATACGCGAAGAACATCGAGCAGTTCCTGACCGACCCGCAGCAGGCGGTTGACTTCTCGAAGCGAACCGGCATCGACAGCCTTGCGGTCGCCATCGGCACCAGCCACGGTGCGTACAAGTTCAAGCACGAGTCGAAGCTCGCGTTCAACCGGATCGAAGACATCATGAAGACCTGCCCCGGCCTGCCGCTGGTCATGCACGGCAGCAGCTCGGTCCCGCAGGAGTTCATCGACCTGGTCAACAAGTACGGCGGCGCGATGCCCAACGCCAAGGGCGTCCCGGAGGATCAGATCGCGATGGCGGTGCAGAAGTACGGCGTCTGCAAGGTGAACATCGACACCGACCTGCGCCTGGCGATGACCGCGAAGATCCGCGAAGTCTTCGCGACCAAGCCCGCCGAGTTCGACCCCCGCAACTACCTCGGCCCGGCGCGCGAGGCGATCACCAACATGGTCCGCCGCAAGCTCCACGTGCTCAACAGCGCCGGCAAGGCCGAGGCGATCAACAAGCACTGGGAAAAGCTCGGCAAGCCCCTGCCGTCGTTCTACACCAAGGGCAAGGCCGCCTGAAGACTCAATCCCGCTGTCCGCGCATCGTAACGCTCGAAGCCGCCGCCCTCAGTGGGCGGCGGCTTCGTCTCCGTACGGCGGGGCCAGATCTTTCAGACTGGGGCCGGATCACGCACCTGCGACATCGACCGATGGGTTGACGAACGGGGCGAAGCCACGTCACGCTATGCGGCATGCCTCTTGTTCCGAAGGACCTTCGCGTCGATTACGGCCGCGGCCATCTGCTGGAGGCCGACGCGCCGGCCGACCCCTTCTCGCTTTTCACCCGGTGGTTCGCCGATGCCCAGGCTGCCGGCGTGCCCGAGGCGAACGCGATGACCCTGGCAACCGCCGACGCGACGGGGCGCCCGGGAGCGCGAATCGTCCTGCTCAAAAGCTGCGACGATCGCGGGTTCGTCTTCTATTCCAACTACGCCAGCCGCAAGGGGCGCGAACTGGCGGCCAACCCGCGGGCTAGCCTCTGCTTCTTCTGGCAGCCGATGGAGCGTCAGGTGCGCGTGGACGGGGCGGTCGAGCGGGTGAGCCGCGCCGAGAGCGACGAATACTTTCACAGCCGCCCGGTCGGCGCTCAGATCGGCGCGTGGGTATCTCACCAGAGCAGTGTGATCCGCTCCCGGGACGAGCTGGAAGCTAAAGAGGCCGAGCTCGTCGCCCGGTTCACTGGCGGGCCGGTCCCGCTGCCGGACTTCTGGGGCGGGTATCGCGTGATCCCCATGGAAGTGGAGTTTTGGCAGGGGCGGCCGAGCCGGTTGCACGACCGCCTTCGCTACCGGCGGCCGCCGGGCGGGGCCTGGGCGCTTGACCGCCTCTCGCCATGATCGGGTATCATTCGCCGGGCACGGTCATCACGACATCAACGGGGCATCGCCATGAAGATCGCACTTCTTCTTCCGCTCCTGTTCGTCGCAACCGCCGCGGCGGCAAGCGAAGCAACAACCGTTCGCACGGCGCAGAGCGGCCGCTGGTCCGAGGTGGCCACGTGGGCCGGTGGCGTCGTGCCGCCGGCAGGGGCTCGCGTGCAGATCCTTGCGGGCCACTCGGTCACGTATGACCTTGAATCCGCGCAACCGGTTCGCGCGATCTTCATCGCCGGGTCGTTGAGCTTCGCTCGGGATCGCAACACGCGGCTTGATGTGGGGCTCATCAAGGTCCAGCCGGGCGACAACACGAGCGAGGAGGGCTTTGACTGCGACGCGCACCTTCCGGCGAACGACCCCTCGCGGCCGCGGCCGGCACTGGAAGTCGGCACCGCCGATCATCCCATCGACGCGAAGCACACGGCCCTGATTCGCCTCGTCTATTTCGATGGCATGAACAAGGAAAGCTGTCCGGCCATCGTCTGCTGCGGCGGGCGGATGGAATTTCATGGCGCGGAGATGAACCACACCTGGGTGAAGCTCGGCGCGACGGTGAAGGCGGGCGCCACCGATGTCCCGCTGTCCGACGCGGTGGTCGGCTGGGCGGCCGGCGACCATATCTTCATCACGGGCGACGTGCGCATGCGGAAGCGACTGAAGACCGGCCAGGTCGTCGGTTTCAAGGCCAGCAGCGTGCGGCAGGAGAGTCAAACAGAGGAACGGACAATCAGAGAGGTGCGCGGCAATGCGCTGGTGCTCGACAAGCCGCTCCTCTTCGATCATCAGGGGGACGGCGCGTATCGCGAGGAAGTCGCGAACCTGAGCCGCAATGTCGTCGTCGAGTCGGCGGCGATCGACGGGCCGCGCGGGCACACCATGTTCCACCGCGGCTCGGAGGGGTCGATCAGCTACGCCGAGTTCCGCCACCTGGGCAAGGAGGGCGTGCTGGGCCGGTACAGCATCCATTTTCATCTCGTGCGCGACACCATGCGCGGCGCGTCGGTCATCGGCGCGAGCATCTGGGACAGCGCCAATCGCTGGGTGACGATCCACGGCAGTGATTACCTGGTGGTGCGCGACTGCGTGGGCTACCAGAGCACCGGCCATGGCTTCTTCATGGAGGATGGGACCGAGAGCTTCAACGTGCTCGACCACAACCTCGCGGTGCAGGCGTGCATCGGCAAGCCGCTCCCGCAGCAGGTGCTGCCGTTCGACAAGAACGACGGCGCCGGGTTCTGGTGGGCGAACTGCGGGAACGCCTTCACCGGGAACGTGGCGGCCGAATGCGACGAGTACGGCTATCGCTTTGAAGCCGCGGAGACGCCGCAGGTCAGCATGACGATGGACGTGCCGCAGCCCGACGGTTCGCTGGCGACGAAGGACATCCGTACCATCCCGTTCATCCGCTTTGAAGGCAACGAGGCGCACTGCCAGCGGCGGCATAGCTTTAACCTCGGCGGCATCGACGACGCGACCAAGGGCCTCGACGTCGCCGGGATGGGCAGCGACGCGCGGCACCCGTTCATCGTCCGCGACTGCAAGGCCTGGAACGTTCACTGGGCGATGCACTCGCACCTGTCGTTCCTGATGGTTGATGGCCTGATTGTGCATGATTCCGAATACGCCTTGTGGCGGATGAACTACGAGCACAGCGCCGTGCGCGACACGAAGTTCGACTCGATCGAGGTGAACCCGGACTTTGCCCCCTACAAAGGCGTCCGCCCCGCCGAATCCGCCTTCCCCAAGCCGCTGGACCCCGTGGACGACCAACCTCCATTCACCGTCATGACCCGCGCACAGCGGCAGGCCGACGGCACATGGCTCGTCCGCGGCACGACCACGGACAACGGCGTCGTTAAACGCGTGGCGGTGAACGGGTGCGCGGCGCGCGCGACCCGCGCGAACTTCGCCGAATGGGAAGCTGTCGTCCCCGCCGCGCTGGCCGGGACGGAATTGAAGGCGTTCGCGGAAGACGCGGCCGGCAACGTCGAACCAAAGCCCCACGTCATCACGCTTCAGAGCGATCCGGTGGCGACCAAGGAGATCAACTGGGAGATGAACGTCGGGTGCCGGCACTGCCGCTTTGCCGAACAGACCGGCCTCACCACCTGCAAGGGCACGTGCGGCCCGGCCGCGAGCAAGGGGGATGACGTCTTCACGCTTTCGGGCCCCGGCGTGCCGAAGGACCTCAAAAAGGGGGGACGGTGGCTGGTCAAGGGCACCATGTCGGCGGATGGTAAGGCGATCGCCGTCAAGGAAATGACGCTCCAGATCCCCACGCCGGCCGAGTTGAAAGAGGATCGGCTCGTGCGGCCGTCGGCCGATGCCAAGGCTTATACGGGCCCCGTCGCCCGTTCCGGACAGGGGCTTCCGATGCTGACGGCCGCCGATCAGACGCGCTATCACCTGAAGCCATCCAAGACTGCCTCGAAGGCGACCGAATACGCCCTGACCCGGATTGGCGGCGGCGATCTGACAGGCGCTTTCACCGTTTCGGGCGTCACGTACGAAGACGACACCCGCAAGTGGATCGTTGTTGAGTCGATTCGTGGGCCCGAGGAGCGGCCAAGCCCGGACAAGGCCGGCGACTGATCCGGTACTTGGTGTCCGACTGTGTGAGTGGCGGGGCGTGCAACCGAGGGGTTCAATGACCGAGGGATGGTTTTGCGGGATACGGGGCCAGAAGCAGGGGCCGATGGCGCTGGCGGCTTTGAAAGCGATGGTCGAAGGTGGGGCGCTTTGCGCGGAAGACCCGGTGTGGCGCGCGGGGATGGCCGATTGGGCCCGCGCCGCGTCGGTCAATGAGCTGCACCCGTTCCCGGCGGCGACGCCGGTCGCAGTCTTGCCGGCATCAGCGCCGGTCGCCGTCTCGCCAACCTTGCGGCCAGTGACCGCTGGCGGAGCGGCAATGCCCGGCTCGGCTCTGGGCGGCCCAAGGCTGGCTGAAGCTGCCGAGCGCGGTGTCGTCGAGAGCGGCCCCGTGCGGCCGCCCCCGACGCCGGTTGCTTCGATCCCTCTCGCGGGTCCCGCCGGCGCGCTACCGCAAGGCTTCTCGCCGGGTGGCCCGGTGCAGCTAGGCTACGCCATGCCGATGGGCACGACGCTGCTGCCGCTGTCGCCTGACCATTTCACGCCGCAGCCGGACGCCGGCCCGTTCAGGGCCCTTGGTTCCCGGCTGACTGTCGGCGGCAACGAGTTCCTCTCCAGCGGCTCGCGCTGGGTCGGCCGCGCCGTGGCATCCCCCTACGCGATCTACCTGTTCAAGCGACGACGCCTGTTTTCCGGCTACGGCGTCGGGGGGGTGCTCGGCGCTGGCATCGGCCGCGATCACGTCGGGAGAGGACGTGCGGACCTGTGACCTGCAGGAACTCCCTGAAGGGGCTCGAACGGCGCTTGCGGGTGGGCGGCGAAAGGGGGGAGACGTGATCATCCTGCCACGCGATGCGGTCAGCCGCGTCACCCTCCGTGTCTGGTACGGCCTGATGAAGGTCACTGTGGGGGACGATGGCTTCACGATCTACCCGCCAACGTTCAGTCGCCGCCGCACGATAAAGTTTTTGGCCGAAAATGGATGGGTCCTCAACCAGGACCTCAACCCCATCGCCCCGCCGATCCATGCCGCCGGCTATCGACGCCAGCCTGGGACCACTGGCGGACGCTCGATGTGGTTGCGGGTGCTCTACGGCATCATCGCGGCCGCGATCCTGGCGGCGATCGTGCTTTCGCACCTTCTTCGATGATCAGGGATCATCTTCAGCGAACCATCCTCTGCGGGCGCCGAGGGGGGTTCTGACATGTTAGTCGCCTTGCAGTCTTAGTTTTTCTCCAGGTATCAGGGCTCATTTGGGACCGGAGGGTAGATGTCAGAGTGGCACATCGCGACGAAAGCGGGGCAGCTGGGGCCGGTTGAAACGGCGAAACTTCAGCAGTTGTTTCGGCAAGGGAAGATCACCGGCGCAACGCTCGTCTGGCGCGACGGGATGGCCGAGTGGGCGCCGGCATCGTCGCAGGACGAGCTCAAGGCGTTTATCGCCCCGGCGCCGGTGGCCGCTGTCGCTCCGGTTGCCGCGATGCAGCGGCAGGGCCCGCCCGGACTGCGGATGAGCCGATCCCACTTGCCTACGCGACTCCCGTTGACGCGAGCGCCAAGCCGGCCGCGACGATCATACCGACCGACGACCCCGGCCCTTTTCACCGGATCGGCGGGAAGTTCTCGATCAACGGGTCGCAATGGTTCGGAGTGAGCATTGCTTCGCCACGCGCGGTCTACCTGCTGAAAGTTATTAAGAACAATTCGAGCGCTGCGTATGGGGGCGGCCTCGCGGGCGGGCTCATGGCGGCCGCGTTGCAGAAGAGCGACAACGCGCGGACGTGCGACCTGTTTGAGCTTCCTCCTTCCGTGGTCTCCGCCCTCGACCCCAAGGGGAAACGGAAGAAGGGAGGGGACGTGGTGATCCTTCCGCGCGACGCCGCGTCCATGGTGAAGGTCCCGAAGTTCATGGCGCTGCCGATGACCGTCATCGTGGGCGGCGACAAATTCAATATGATGGGCGGCTTCCTTGGATTGGGGAAGACCGGCAAATTCCTGACCGACAACGGTTGGTTGATCAACGCGGAATTGAGCCCCGCCGTCGCGGCCGTTCACACCGCGACCCACGGCGCCGCGGGAGCGCCACCCGCGCGCCGAGCCTCGGGGCCGGATCGCCTACGGCGTGCTCTCTGTCGCCCTCGTGATCGCGGTCGTTGCCGCCCGCGCTTCTTGTGCCGCGAATCACCGCTGATTGATCTCTTCAGGCTTCGGATTTTGACCTTCACAGTCGTCCTACGATCAGGGGCTTGCCAACGGGAGCCCACGATGACCACCCATGAAATAGCGCCCGCTCGTCTCACCGTCCTGGTTACCGGCGCCTCGACCGGCATCGGCCTGGAGCTTGCCCGTTGCTTCGCCCAGGGCGGCTATCGGCTGGTGCTGGTCGCGCGGAATCGACAGACGTTGGAGACAGTCGCCGCGGAGCTGGCGGCCGCCCACGGGGTCCCTGTCGAGGTGCGGCCGACGGACCTGGCGAGCCCGTCGGCCCCCGCCGAGCTGTTCGATGAGCTGCGCACCGCCGGGATCGAGGTGGACGTGCTCGTGAACAACGCCGGCTTCGGCTCGCAGGGAGCATTTGCCGATGCCGACCTGGCGACGCAGCTTCAGATGCTTCAGGTGAACGTTGTGGCGCTGACGCACCTGACGGGGCTGTTCCTGCCGGGGATGGTGACGCGCGGGCGCGGCAGGGTGTTGAACGTCGCCTCGACGGCCGCCTTTCAGCCGGGGCCGCTGATGGCGGTGTATTACGCGAGTAAGGCGTACGTGCTGAGTTTTTCGGAGGCGATTGCCGACGAGCTGCGGAACACGCCGGTCACGGTGACTGCCCTGTGCCCGGGCCCGACCGCGACCGAATTCGAGAAGCGGGGGAGCATCGAGAAGACGCGTCTATTTAAGGGGGACGTGATGACCGCGGTGGCGGTCGCAAAGATCGGCTACGCCGCGCTGCTCGCCGGCCGCCGCGTGGTGATCGCCGGCCCGCGCAACCGCCTGCTGGTCGCCGTCGGCCACCTCACCCCGCGCCGGCTGGTGACGCGCATTGCCCGCAAACTGAACGAAGCGGGCAAAAAGGATGAAGGATGAAGACGAAGGATGAAGCGCGGGAAAGGGTGACCCTCTGTTCCCTCATCCTTCGCCTTCATCCTTCTGCCTTTTATTCAAGTGGTTTGACGCGGATGTTCCTGAACCACGTGTTGCTGCCGGCGTCGTGGCCCTGGAGGGCGAAGGTGCCGCTGCTTAGGAGGCGGCGTTCGCGGCCCTTTTCACGCTTGGGGTGCTCTTCCTCGGTGTAGTCCACCGTCACCTTGTCGTTCACCTTCAGCACGATGTGCTTCCCCTGCACGGTGATCGTATAGGTGCTCCACTCGTTGTCCTTGGCGGCCGACTCCTTCACGTCCTCAACCGCGTAGAGCGAGCCGGTCTTGCGCGGGTCCTTGTGGCCGTTTGACGCGATCTGCGCTTCGTACCCCTTGGTCACCTTCCCTTTCCCTTCGTTTGCCGTATGGAAGAAGATGCCGGAGTTGGCGCCCGGCGCCATTTTGAACTCGGCGCGGAGCTCGAAGTTCTTGAAGTTGTGATCCTTCACCGGGCCGGAATAGAACAAGTGGGCGAAGCCGCTGCGGCAATGGATGCAGCCGTCTTCCACCACGAACGCCTCGGGCATTTCGTTGGGCGTCCAGCCGTCAAGCGACTTGCCGTCGAAGAGGGGGATGAAGCCTTCCTCGGGCGCCGGCGCCGTCGCCGCTTCACCGGCCGCGGCGGCCGGGGCGGGTAACGTCGCCAGAGAAGCGAAAAGGGCGAGCATCAGGGAGAGGGCGAAGCACACACGCTTGAACATCGGAGCAGTTCCTTTCTGAAACGGCGACAATGGGCATCATGGTGCGGGCGGCAGGGCGATGCAAGCGCCTGGTCGGCCGCGATGAGGGAGCAGGCCATGGGTGAATGGTTTGTCATGAACCAGGGGCACGAGCACGGGCCGTACTCCCTCGACGATTTGCGCGGCTTGGTCCGCGCCGGCGCTTTCGCGGCCGACGCCAGGGCGTGGACGGAAGGAATGGCCGATTGGCTCCCGGTCGCAAGCGCCGTGTCGGCCCCGGAACCGCCCGCGCTGGCCGACGTCGTCCGCCAGCCGCTCTCCTACGCCGAACCGGTGCGTCGATCGCACGGCATCTTCATCCGATATAAGGAGAAGGTGGGGCGACGTTCATTCACCAGCATCATGGTCGTGGGCGTGTGGACAGCCCTGCTCCTGCTGGTCTCCGTCTTTCGATGGATCGAAGAATCGGGCGTGACGCTGTCGCGGCTGCTCCTGTATAGCGATGGCATCTGGCTGTGGGCCATCGTTGCGGTGCCGTTCGGGCTGCTCGCCGTCGTCACGATCGATGATCGGTCGCCTCCTTCTTAAGGCTCCCCCGGAACGGTGCCGGCCACCGTTTCCATCACGCGAGAATCGATGGCCGCTTATGCGGGGACGCGGGAAAATAATCGCCGCTGGGGAGGGCCGCCGGTGGTACCATCCCGGCACACGGAGAATCGCATGATGACAGACGAAGAGTGGAAGGAAGCGGATCGACAGATCGCGAACAGCCCGGACCTGTCGTCGGAGATGCTGGCGGCGGGGGCGATTGCCGGCCTCGCACGAAACACGGAATCGTCTCCGCCAGGGCCGATCATCCAAAGCCCGCCGATCCCAGCGCCCTATCAGAGGGTCTACAACGACACCTGAACGGTCCGCGGGTTCGCGGCGCGGCAAAAGCCGCCGCCGCATGACGGTGGCTGGCACCGTTGTGTTTGCCAGCGGGGGTGGGCGAATATCCGTGGGCGTGACAGTTGCCCGCCACCGCGCTACCCTCTGCGGCGTGGACCTGCTCGATACCCAGATCTATCCCATCGTCGGTGAAGAAGGCTTCATCCGCCTTGTCGCCGCGTTTTATCGGCGCGTGCCGCGGGACGACATTCTTGGCCCGATGTATCGCCACAGCAGCGGAGAGGACCTGTCGGCCGCCGAGGGCCGCCTTCGCAGCTTCCTGATCCAGCGTTTCGGCGGCCCGACCCACTACTCCGACGCGCGGGGCCACCCCCGCCTGCGCATGCGGCACCACCCCTTCACCATCGATCAGGCCGCCCGGGACCGCTGGAACACGCTGATGGAGCAAGCCCTGGATGAAGCCGCTTTTCCCGCGCTCGTCGATGCGGCCCTTCGGCAGTTCTTCCGCGATTCAGCCACGTTCCTGATCAACCGGGCGTGAGCCAGCAATGGCCGGCGCGGCCATAGCGGACACGACCCTAGAGGAAATACTTATTGCCACAGATGAAAACAGGATGAACACGGATTGGGGAAAGAGAAGGCGGAAGAATGCCGCAAGCCGGATCCACCCGAAGCGTTTTTCTCTTTCGGTTTCATCCTACAAATGCCTCTCCCATCCGTGTTCATCTTGTTTCCATCTGTGGCAATGACTCGTCTGCACCGCTTTTAGAGCGGCGACCCGCATCAAGCGCAATCGAATTGCCCAATAAATTAAAAAAGCTCTGTCGAATCGCATCCATGGGTGGGGTGTCGTACGTTTCGTCCTGTTCCACAACGACATGCCGCGGAATGCCGTCGATCGCCTCAATGCGGGCGATGGCGGCGAGGATTGGCGGGAAGTCGATGATGCCGCTTCCGACGGGCGCGAAGCGGCGCAGCGGGCCTGGCATCATGTCCTTCAGGTGGACGATCTGAACGCGCGTGCCGAGCCGCTCGATCCACGCGGCGGGGCTTTGGCCGGCGAAGGTCAGCCAGTAGACGTCCAACTCCAGCTTGACGAGGGCGGGGTCGGTGTTCTGAAGAATGATCTCAAAGCCGTTTGTCCCGCCGTACGATTCGAACTCGAAGTCGTGATGGTGGTAGACGAGCTGAAGGCCGCGTGCGGCCACCGTGCGGCCGAGGTTCGCGAGCTGACGCGCGTTGGCCAGCCACGTGTCGGCGCTCCCGCGCCGGTCCTCGGCGAGGAACGGCATGACTAGGGCCCGCACGCCCAGGGCCAGGTGATCCTCGATCACCTTGTCGAGCTCGGTTTCAAGCGCTTCGATCGGAACGTGGCTTGCGATGGCCGTGAGGCCCAGGTCGTCGAGCAATCGGCGCAACCTGTGAGGAGGGACGCCGTGGAACCCCGCAAGCTCCACCGCGCGATAACCGATCGCGGCGACGTCGCTCAGCGTCCGCGCAAAATCAGCGGCCGCCGGGTCACGCAGGGTGTACATCTGCACGGCCGTCAAGCGGGGATTCATCAGCTCGCTTTCCGCCCAGTCGGCGGGTTCAACCTCGACCCGCGGCGGCGGCTCGCGTGATCGTTTCTGCCGAGCCTGCCGATCTGGAACCCTCTCCAGGCCCGCGGATATTTTTCATTTTTCGCGATTCTCACCGCGAACTCGCGCCGCTACGGTGGCGTACTCCTGATGTCTACAATCCTCCTTCCCTGGGTGGCGTGGAATCCGAGAGGTCCACGCCACCTTTTTTATGCGCCGGGTTGTCCGCCAAAGTCTTTTCGGCGGGTTTCGTCTCCTCAATTGATGGGGCCGCAGCGGCCTGCCAACGAGCGCCTTCAAGTTGCTGCAGCGTCAGCCGCTCCGGATGCGTCCCGGTGATGAACTCGATTCTCCAGATTGAGCCCGCGCCGACCTCGACGCGACACGCGCCGGCCGCCACCTGTTGGACGCGGCCGCGGTGATTGGTGAGGGGGCCTTCGAACTTCAGGTAGGCCCGGCGATGGTCCTTCAAGCGGGTCAGGGGCGTGAGGGCGCCGATTGGCCAAGCCGGGCTGCGCCACGTGGACAGGTCCGACCCGGGGAACGTCTCGAACATCACGTCAAAGTGGGGGGCCGGAATGCCATCGTGCCAGAGGATGACGTATTGAAGCGGAGGCATCCACCTTGCCCCAGTTGCTTTTCCCCGCAGTCGCTTTTCCGGGTAGTCGCTTGTCCGGGTAGTCGCTTTCCCGGTCGGGACCCCGACAATCGCCGCGTTCGCCAAAGGTCCTCGCTTGGGCCACATCGGCCACCTCAGGCGATCAGGACGGGCGACGGGACATACCCGCTCTTGACGCGGCCGCTCGGGTCGGTGCTGCTCTTGAGATCGCAAGGGTGGGCTTCGTCGCCCAAACCCCAGTCGTTCGCGTAGTCTTTAGAGAGCTGCGTCAACTCGGCCATCGACAGGTTCGGCCGATCGGTCGAGTCGCACGCCTCGGTGATCTCGTTCTCATCCAGAAGGGTGCCGGTGATGCTCGTCATCCCCGGCTGCTGGAGGAGCCACTTGCAGGCCAGCTCATGCACGTTCATGCCGTGATCGCTGGCATAGTGGCGGACCAGCTCGAGCTTCTTCAATCCGTAGATCTTCCACGCCTGGTCCCGGAACTTGCGGTGATCGTTCTCCCCGATCGTGGTGTCAAGCTGCACTTTGCCCTTCAGGATGCTGCTGTTGTCGTGGACGCGCGCGATGACGCCGGCCTTGTGCGCGACCGCCGTCTCGCAAAATTCGCGGCCGGGGTTCTGCTCGAAAAGGTTGTAGACGGTCTGGACGGCCTTCGCATGGTGATCGACCATCGCCTTGATGCCTTCTTCACGCCAGCCGATCGCCGGGCCGAGGCTGACGCCCCAGACCTTGACCTTCCCTTCGTCCTTCAGCTTGTCGAGCTCCGCCCACAGGTCGTCGCGGAACTGCGGCAGCTTGATGTTGTGGGCCATGTAGAGGTCAACGTAGTCCGTCTGGAGGCGCTTGAGCGATTTTTCCAGGCTCGACCGCAGGAAGGCGGGTGAGAAATCCTGCTTCCGCTCGCGGTGGCTCCCCTGTTCGCCGGGGTCGCTGTAGAAGTCGTAGCCGAACTTGCTACCAATCTCGACCTGATCGCGCCGCAGGCCGCTCTGCTTGAGCCACTTGCCGAACATCTCCTCCGCCCGGCCGTTGCCGTAGGCGTCGCCGTTGTCGAAGTAGGTGATCCCCTTGTCGTAGCTGAAGTCGCAGAGCTGGAACGTGCGCTCTTCCGTGTAGTGCCCCCACCAATCCACGCCGAAGATCCAGCATCCAAGGCTGATGGCCGAAACTTCAAGTCCCGTGTTCCCGAAATGACGACGTTCCATTCCTTCGCTCCGTGAGGGTTCAAGGCCGAATATCTTAGATCGGCCGCGACCGCGTGGAAAGCGACGATCCTCTGATCGGCCCTTCGCGGAAAGCTGGAAGGTGGCGTCACACACAACGAGCCGCGCCCGTGAGGAAGCGGGCAGTCGCCGTACTCGGTGGCTGTGTCGTTCCCTGGGCGGTTGATGCCCGCCTGCGGCGGGCCCCGCTTCCTCACGGGCGAGGCTCGTAGAGACCGTTCCGGAACGAGTCGGGTATCATTCCGAGCATGACGGTCCAAATCTTCCGGGAAATGCTTGGGCGGCGCCCGTTCCAGCCGGTTCGCGTCATCCTGTCGAGCGGGCAGTCGTACGAGATTCGACACCCCGAGATGGCCAGCCTCACCCGAACCAGCCTACTCGCTGGGGTGGACGTCGCGGGGGACGGCATCCCGGCGGAGTTCAGGATCCTGTCGCTCCTACACGTCACCGCGATCGAGCCGCTGTCGCAGCAGGCCGCGTGAGCGCGGGTGGGCATAACCGCGGGCAGAAAGCGCACCCGTCCCGTTTCGCGTTTCCGGCGAAGCTCCGGGACAATGGGCGGTAAGGATCGAAAAGAACTAACGTCACGGAACAAGTACGGCAGTCCAACGGCTTTTAATTTGTCTCGGCGGCTGTCGTCATAGCGGCCAAGATGTCTTCCCGTTCCAAGAAGGTATAGCCAGCGAGAACTTCCTCGAACGACGCCCCCGCGGCGAGGAGCTCGAGGATGTCAGGTGACACGAATGCGTTCCCCGCGAACGCATGGCTTTCCGCCGCATTTTCCGGGCTCGATCGTGATTCGAGACAGTAGTCCCTGCTGCATGTCCGTAGCGTAGCGCACGTCGGGAGGGTGTCAAGCTGACGGTTGGTAATGCGTCACAGCCGCGGCGCCGCGTCGCCGGTGCCGGCGGCGGGGGGGCGGGGCTTGCGGCCGGTCTGGGTGCTGAAGCTCTGAAGGTAGGAAATCCACATCATCGACAGGCCGTAACTGTAAGCCCCCTGGATCACCAGGTCCATGTAGTGCTGTGTCGGCGGGATGTGGTAGCGCTCGACACTCACGCCTTGATAGGTGATGGCCTTGATCGGCTGCCCCTTGCCCAGGGGCGCCACCTCGACCTCGTGCCGGCGGTAAGTGCCGATCTCTTTATTCGACGAATCGAGCTTGCGGCCGACCTTCTGGTCGAGGATCTGAAGATCGGCTTCGCTCAGGTCAAATAGCGCGCCGGCGACGTACTTGCCGGGGTCGTAGACGATGTCGCCAATCCCGGCACCCCAGTATTCGCTGTAGATCGGGAAGGAGAGGCGATAGTTGTCGAGGACGGCCGGCTTTCCAGGCTTCAGGACGGGCGGGCGATGCCCGAAGTGGCGGCACCACTCCACCACTGCCCGGGAATTGAGATTCGATCCGTACGCAAAATACCACATGCCGCTGTAGCCGTAAGTCGAAGCGTCGAATACGCCGGTTCTGAAGTTTCGCACCGCCGGCCCGGCCATCGCCACGGGCCCGGCACGCAAAAGGCGGAAGAGGCGGGCGGCGGCCGAAGGGGTGCCGATCCGCCGTCACGGCCTTGCCTCGCTGCCTGAAGGGGCATTCTCCGCAATTCGACGGCAAAGGCAAAGCGTTGGCGTCAATCCGCCTGAATTCTCACGAAATTTCGATGTGCCTGGATCCCCCAGAGCTTGCGACGACAGGTCACGCCGAACGCCACTGCGCCTTTCGTTCCAAGGTAACCCTCCGGCGTCAATTGGTGCTCGGGTTACGATAGGCGCGGACCGACGCGGAAGGCACGCAGGGGCAGAGGGCTTCCACCGCGTCAAGGGTGATGCTGACACGCCGATGCACGTCCGGCTCGGCGAGTAAGTGCTGCTTAAGGGCCGCGTTATCAATAAAGTTGAACGCGATCAGATCGGCGAGACGATCGGTCGGGACCTTGGGCGACGCCGCGACGAGCTTGGCGAACTGTCGCCCCATCGACGTCTGGGAAAGCGGCCCGGCCGTGAAGAGGCCCACCATCCGTTCGCGCTGGGCGTCCAGGAACTCCGGCACGCTCGGTCGTTCGCGGAGGGGCTCCAGCTTCGCAATGCGGTAGGGGGCGCCGACGATCTCCTTCGAGATCGATGCCCGACAGGTGCCCTGAAGCAGAAAGTTGTAGTTGCCGTCCGGGAGGCGTTCGCTCGAAAGAATCGTTCCGACGCACACGACCGGCTCGATCTCCGGCCGCCCGTGGTAAGTCTTCTCCCAACCGGGGCACAGCAACGCCATGGCGATTCGGCGATCCCCGGCAAGGGCATCGCGGGTCATCGCTTTGTACCGTTCTTCGAAGATGTGCAGCGGCAGCACCGCGCCGGGGAAGAGGACGACGTTCGGGAGGGGGAACAGGGGCGAAATCAGATCGCCGCCGGGGGATGACACGCCGTTCTGCTCCTGGCGGTTCGGCATCGGGGCGGGATCGTCGGGCGTGGGGTCGGTGGGGTTCCCGGTGGGATCGGCCATACCGAGATTGTAGGCCACACCCGGGCGCGACGCGGCGGCCTGAACAGGTTGGATGCTCGTGAAGCCGCATCCGCGCACCCCGGCCGGGACGTCGCGGATGCGGCCGATGAATCGTCCAGAAGAGAATGCCGCGATCCCGCGGCCGGCATCAGGCGGCAAGCAGCTCGCGCTCGGCCTGAAACCAATGATCATCCTGCGACCCGCCGAAGCCGGAGAGGCTAAGTTCGTACGCCCGGACGGCGATCACGTCGTGGGTGATCGGCTTTCGCGACGCGGCCGGAGCGACGGCCGCCGCGGCGGCGGCGATGGGCGACACCTTGGGGATCGCGGAATTGCGAACGGTGGTGACGGCGGCGACGCCGGCTTCGGCGCTGGCGGCGGCCTTGCTCACCTTGGGAGTCGCCGGCTTGCTGATCTTCGAGGGGGTCTTCTTGGAGGCCATGGGAGAATCCTTTCTTTACAGGTAAGGCCGAAAACGTCGGTGACGGCCGCGCAGTTGGAGCGAATGATTGGTCCGGAGACGATCCACGCGTCAGGTCGTGGCGACTCGATCCTCCGGACGATCACTGCCCAAGTTATCGGCCAGTCGGCGGGCGGGGCTTCAGTTTATCGGGCGTAGGGGTTGCCCCTTGTGGGTGCCGGGACCGGCGCCAGGGACCGGGTGCGCCCGGGGCCTCGGTGGCACGGCTGGTTAGGCGTGGGCCGGAACGCTCACCTGATGTTGCATCGGCGCGGCGGCTTTTTTTGAGGGCACGCTCGTGGTGACGGTGCCGTTGTTACCCGTTCGCCCCCAGCCATTCGAGGACGGCCGCGTCGTGGCCCTCTGGTTTTACCTTGTCGAAGACGTGGGCGACTTTGCCGTCTTTTCCGATGATAAAGGTCGTGCGGGCGACACCCATGTATTTGCGGCCGTACATGCTCTTCTCCTGCCACACGCCGTACGACTCGGCGACCGCATGATCGGCATCGGCCAGGAGCGGGAAGTTCAACTTGAACTTCCCTGAGAACTTCGTCACCGCCTTCTCCGGGTCGGGGCTGATCCCCAGGACCGCGACATTCGCCTTATCAAATTCCGCGATGGCGTCGCGGAAGCCACACGCCTGCTTGGTGCAACCGGGCGTATCGGCCTTGGGGTAGAAGTAGAGGACGACGACCTTCTCCCCCGCGAACGATTTCAAGCCGATCACGCGGCCGTCGCTGGAGGGAAGATTGAACAGCGGAGCTTTCTTGCCCACTGCCGGAAGCAAGGATTCTGACATATCTTTCCATTTGCAAGGCGGTGCAACTCCATCATCAACGCATGGGCGCGGGGCTATTTCCCCGCCAGCTTCTTTCGAATCAACGGGTTGACCAGGGATGGATCAACCGTGCCAGCGTGCTGCTTCAGGAAAGCCCCCATCGCCTGACCGACTTGCTTCTCCGTGAAAGCGTGCGCGGCCAGAAAAGCATCGACCAGCGTCTCCGTCTGCTCCGCGGACGCTTTCTTGGGCAGGTACTCTTCAGCGACGCCGATCTCGAACTTTAACTTGTCGGTCTCTACCGTTTTGCCCAGCTTCTCAAACTCTTCCAGGCTTTTGCGAAGCTTTTTCGTGTACGATTCGACCGCCTGCTCGGCGGTCGGCTTGTTGGGCATGAGAATCGATGTTCTTGACGTCGCTCAGAAGCATACGAATGACCGAGAGCCGATCTTTCTGGCCCTGCTTCATTGCCGCCTTCATGTCTTCCTGGAGCTTGTGGAGCAGATCCATCCTGAATCCTTCTGGCCTCTCTCGAGGCGTTTCTCTTCCGCAAGGCGATCGAGTGCCGAGCGGGGCTTTTTATTTGCAGGTCCGACGTTTCTGCGCTTCCGTCGTCGTGCGTCATCGGTTATGCTCCTGATTCTACAGAGGGTGGGTTCTCATCGCACCTGTCAGGCTGCTCTCAGATCGATTCGCCGGAGGAGCAGGGTTGCGGCCGAGGTCAGGAGAACCCCAATAGTTGCTGTGCTGTTCCCGCCGGCTGGGTCGGCTCGCTGTGTGGCGGTGCCTGTTTTGCCGGCCGACCTTGTGTAGCGGCCCGGGTAGTCTGGCGAGATTCGATTCTCCGGGCCGAATCCTGCTGGAAGTTCACGGGTGGCCTTTCGACCCTCTCCCTAATGTGCCGGTTCCTGCAGGTGGCATGTGCTTGCCGTTGGATCTCCATCTCGTCCGATGGTCGGCGCCGTAGTGAACCTTCCCAGGCAAGATTGCGGGCGGGGACGATACCATCCGACGTGCCGCCGGTGCCCTCACCGGCGGGCCTTTTGTGCGGTCGGCAATACCGCCGGTGAGGGCACCGGCGGCACTTTGATTCGCGGGCGCACCTCCTGATTTCGATGGAAGCGGACCACGAGGCCGTCCGATCGCCGCCCGAAAATGTTTCGATGATTGCTGGGCCGGCTCCTTGACTGACGTCGGCGTTTGATGGTCTGATCGCGGCCGGCGCAGGCGGTTTGCCAGTTCAACCCATTCGGGAAGTCTTGAATCGTCCCCTTGCGGATCCAGCGTCAGGCCCCAAGCGGAAATGCCTCCGGCTAATTTCTGAGCGTCCCGGCCTCTTCATTAGGCTTGGCGCGGCGGCGCCCGGCCGCGGGCCGGCGGGTTGGGGCGATTGAGCCCGCTTTTGCTCAAAACAACCCGCTGCGACGCAATATGCCCCGCGTCCGATCGATATAGCGTGCGAACCTCCTTGAGATGGCGCACGCCGAGCGTTCACCCACGAACCCCGAACCCCTTCCATCGCCGCGGACGAGCGTCCCCGGCGCGCCCCTGTCGCCCTTGATCGAGAGCGGGCCACGTTCCGTCACCCGAACCCCCACCCATCCATGACACGCATCACCCGGCCGAAGCGCACGAACCGAAGCAGCAACCCTCCTCGACACGCTCCGCGCCCCCACCATCAGGCGAACCACCATTCCTCCAGCCGCCCCGCGCAGCATGTCCCCCAGTACCGTGATGACGGGCCGGCGGTGACAGGCAGCGTCGAAGGCCTGCTGCAGATCCCTGATGAGCGCCAGGACGGCCATCTGCGCGACCCGGAGAACCCCCTCCGCGCCGCGCGGGGCAACCTGATCGTCCCACGCTCGCTGATCCGCGACCTCAACCTGCGGCCGGGGCTGCTCCTCCGCGGCGTCGCCAAAGGGCGCACGCTCGCCCGGATCGAAGCGATCGAGAACGGCCCGATCGACGCCTACGCCGACACCGTCCCGCTCTACGACGCCACCGCGCTGGACCCGCAGCCGCAGATCCGCCTGGAGCACGACGCGGCCGAGCTGACCACCCGCGTCATCGACATCCTCGCCCCCATCGGCTTCGGCAGTCGCGGCCTGATCGTCGCGCCACCGCGAACGGGCAAGACGATCCTCCTCCAGAACATCGCCAAAGGCATCCACGCCAACTACCCCGGGACCGAACTGATCCTCCTGCTTGTTGACGAGCGGCCGGAGGAAGTCACCGACATGAAGCGCAACGTCCCCGGGAAGGTCTATGCCAGCTCGAACGATAATTCGGTCGAAAAGCACCTCGATCTGGCCACTCTGGTCATCGAACGCTGCAAGCGCCAAGTCGAGTTCGGCAAGAACATCGTCGTCCTGCTCGACTCGCTGACGCGGCTCGGCCGGTCGTTTAACATTGGCGGCCCTTCAGGCGGCCGCACGATGTCGGGCGGGCTGGACAACCGCGCACTGGAAATCCCAAAGCGGCTCTTTGGCGCCGCCCGCAAAGTGGAGAATGGCGGCAGCCTGACCATCCTCGCCACCTGCCTGGTCGATACCGGCAGCCGCATGGATCAGATCATCTTTGAAGAGTTCAAGGGGACCGGCAACATGGAGCTGGTCCTGGACCGCAACTTGTCCAACCTGCGCATCTTCCCGGCCCTGAACATCGCCGAGACGGGGACGCGTAAGGAAGAGAAGCTCCTGGACGCAAAGTCGCTTACGGCGGCCCATAACATCCGCCGCCATCTGATGAACATGCAGCCGGCCCAGGCGATGAAGCATCTGCTCGAGGCGCTCGGCCGCCAGCCGAGTAATCAGGCGATGTTCGGCACCTTGCGTGCTTGATCGCATGTGGGTTATCGCCCTCCTGTTCCTGGCGGCGGCGACGGGGGTCGGCCCGGGGCTCTTGATCGTTCGGCGCTTGCCGCTGAGCCCGGCCGAGCGCCTACTGACGGCGATCGGCCTGTCGATGCTCCTCGTCTACCTTGGCGGGTTCCTCGTCTTCACCCTGGGGCTCGACCCGTTGTGGCAGTGCGCGGTGTCGGCCGCCGGCCTGGCCGCCACGGTCGCCACCGCCGGCGATATCGCTCGCCTTTTCCGGAGCCGCGCCGTCCGCCGGATGTGCGGGTGGTTCGGGGTCGTCCTGCTCGTCTCGCTCCTGTTAACCGGCGTCATCCGGAGTTACGCCGGCGGAACGTGGTCCGGCGACTGGCTCGAGCACTATCAGCGGACGCGATTCTTCTTCGGCGGGATTGACCCGCAGTTCCGTTTTATCGACCTCTATCTGCTGCCGGCCCGTCCGCCGCTGATGAATGTGGTGGCGACCGTCTACCTCGCCCAGGCGGGCTTTGAGTACCAGGTTTTTCAGCTCGTCTTCCTCTTCCTCAACGCGCTGGCTTTCCTCCCGTGCTGCCTGATCGCCGGGCAGTTCCGACTTCCATCGGCCGCCAGACTGCGGCGGCTGCCGGCGGCCGTCGCGCTGCTCTTCATCGCCAACCCGATGGCGATGCAGAACGTCGCCTACACCTGGACAAAGCTCTTTACGGCCTTCTACGTCATCCTCGCGCTTCACCTCTACTTGCGGGGGTGGCGGAAGCAGTCGCAGGCGCACATGGTGCTTGCGTTCGTGATGGTGACGACCGGCTGCCTCACGCACTATTCGGCCGCCCCGTATGCCGTCTTCATGGCGCTCCATTATGGCTTGGGTGTCCGGTGGGGCCGCCGCAAACGATGGCGCGAAGCGGGCCAGATCGCGATCTTCAGCCTCTGCATCGTCCTCAGTTGGGTCGGCTGGTCGGTCCACGCCTACGGCGTGCGGGCGACGTTCGCGTCCAATTCAAGCGTGAGCCGTGTCGGGACCAGCGTCGCGCCCGTCGAAGCGGTCGCCACGACCCCAACGTCGGCGACGCTCGACGCCGTGCCGACCACAGCGCCCGCCTCGCTGCCGCCGGCACCGTCAATTTGGGCGGCGTTTCGCGAGAACCTCTTCCGCACCATCGTCCCACCTCTGATCGTCCACCCGAGCCTGATCCGCGATGACGCGCTCGCACAGTTCAGCGCCGCCGGCACCGTCCGCGACTTCACGTTCATTCTTTATCAGGTGAGCTTGCCGTTCGCCTTCGGCTCGGTGGGCATGGGGGCGGCCGGTTACCTGCTGTGGCGGTGGCTGATCCGGCCCATCGCGACGCGGCCGACCCCCGGCGATCAAAGGCACGCTCTCGCGGAGCGGCGGTTCTGGGTGCGGATGGTGCCGTTCGTCGTGCTCCTTGGCATCTTTGTCTACACCGCGCCCGACCCGTACGGGGTCGCGCACCTGTGCCTTCAGGCGATCGTGCTGTTGGGCCTGGCCCTGATCGCGGCGGGGCTGCCCGATCTGCCGCGCGGGCTCCGCTGGGCCCTGGTCGCGGGGCTGGCGGCCGATTTCGCCCTGGGCGTCCTGCTTCATTTCGGGCTGGAGAGCCGCACGTTCGACATGATCAAGCTGGAGCAGGGTGCCTTCAGCCACTGGACGCCCGAAGTCTCCGCCGACGGCTTCAGTCGCAGCGCTCAATATAACTGGGGGGCCAAAGTGGACGCGAACCTCGTCTTCCTCGCCGACAACGCGGCCGGGGCCCGGTGGGCGCTGCTGTCGATCGTCGTGGCGCTGACGGTTTTCGTGGGGTGGTCGGCGCTTCGGCCGACCCGCGCGGTGATCGCGCGCTCACGGGCGTCGCATCGTCCGTCGCGGCATGACGAAGACGGCAAAATCCGAAACACGAAATCCGAAGGAATGGCCAGAAAGAAACGAAAAAACTGATCCAAACGGACGAGTCGATCTCCGCTTCGGCCCTGTTTGGGTTTTTTCGCTTCGTATCGGGCTTGTTCGTGAGGACTGATCGCCGACCAGCGCTGTGGTGCTAGACTGCTCGGGTCAGAGGGCGCGGCTTCGATGCAGCAGGTCAAGAATGAGCAGAATCGCTTCAAAGGCCAGAAGGATGACGATCGCGATTTCAAGCCGGTTGCCGGACCGGAACCAGCGGAAGTCGGTCACGCGGTCAACGGCCCCTTCGTAGAGGTCCTCACACGCTTCCAGCCGATCGCTAAACGCCTCGAGCCGCGTCGGCACGTTCGCGCGGGCGACGAGCCGCCGGAACGCCTTGCGACTGTCGGGGGTGAGCGACGCGGCGGGGGAGTAGAGCTCGGGCTCGAGCCGCGCGAACGCAAGCCGCAGGGTGCAAAGCCGCTCCTGCGTCTCGGCCAGCCGGTCCCACTGGGCGCTGTTGCGCGAGCGGATGCGGTAAGCCAGGCGCACGTCGGCGGGGGCGGCGGTTTCGATCGGGAGCAGTTCGCGCCTCGAGCCGGCGCAGCTCGCCTTCGAGGAAGCCGAAGTCGAGCAGCGCGGGGTAGATCGACGCGGCCGCATCGGCCGGGCCTTCGATCACCGCTTTGCCCGGCCGCCAACGCACCGCGCCGCCGGCCACCTCGATCGCGACCGGCGGCGCGTCGATCGCGCCCCGCTCGTCGGCGGCGGGGGCGAACCATGCTTCGACCGGGCGACGCCATTCGCCGGCGCCCCCGGCGACGGCGGTCACGATGTCGAGCCGGTCGATCGGCTCGACTTCTGTTGCCACGGCGGCCGCCAGTTCAGTGACGGTCGTCATCGAGACTACGGCGGCCGCCGCGTACGGGCGCGTGAAGTGCCGCTCGGCGCCCTGGGCGGCGTCCTTAGGCTCGGCCGCGAATCGAGCCCGCCGGACGGTCGTTTGTTTCGGTTTGGGCGGCAGTGTGGCCCCGGAGTTTTCACGGGCGATTGCGGACATGGTAGCTCTGCTCAAAAAAGGGCCGGGCATTCGATCGCGTCACTCGTTCAGACACCGCCCCAAGCCCCGCCGGGGGCCGCAAAGGTCGGCATGGCGTGGATTCAGGGAGTGGTTGGGCTTTGCGTCGCCGCCTCGGCACGGCCTGAAGGCAGGGTGCCAGCCATCTCGACATCGGCGGAAGCCGAAAGGATGCCGTCGATTCGCGCGGCCGCCAGATCGATCACGCCGGAGCCGTCAACTGTCATCGCTTCATCCTCGACTTCTTCAAGAACCCATTCCGCGACGGTATCGGCGGAGTCCATGACGCCGTTCAAGGTCGAATCAAACAGGTAGTCCCCGACGACGAACAATTCCGGATGTCCGACCGGATCGGGCACATGCCGCGAGTCGGGCTCGCGCGCCGGGTACCCGGCGGGGAGGCCGTTCACCGAGCCAGCCCAGCGATGCACCCTACCCTCCAGGAGCAGGCCGCGGCCGTGCGCGAGCGGGCGCGGGAGCGAATCGAGCACCCGCTCGATCAGCGCGTCGTCGTCAAGGTTGCACAGCGAGAGGGCCGCCTCCCCGGCGATCAGCCACCCGAGCACGCCGAACGTGCAGCCGTCGTGCCGGGAGGATTCGTCGTACACGCAGCACCCCTCCAGCCCATCGATCATAAAATACGAGCCGGCGATCCGGTCGCGCCAGAACGGCTTCTCGAACAGGAGGCTGACGCGGAGGTAGTGGGCCGGGTAGTCGTAATGGACGTGATGGGCGTGCATCGCCTTGGCGAGCGCTTCGCCGCGCCAATCGACAGCGGGCAGCCAGTTGTTCGGCAGGGCGGCGACCACGTAATCGTATTCATCCGTCGTCCATTCGCCGTGGTGGCGGGAGGTGACGAGGTACGTCTCGTCCGACGTTCGCTCGACGCTGGAGACGCGTCGCTCGAGCCGAACGGTGCTGGGCCCGAGCCGGGCGATCAATTCGCGAATGAACCGCTCGATCCCGCCATCGATCGTGTAGAGCCGCATGTAGCCCGGCTCGTTCATCAGGTAGTTTTGCAGGCCGTACATCGCGTTGGTCAGGTGTGGCTCGGTCGCCAGATCGCTGTGGATGGCGATCCGCACGTACTTCCGCGCCGCCTCGTCGGGGATGCTGGCGAGCAGCTCGCTGAGCTTCTTGCGCGATAGCGGGTCGGCGTTATCTTCCTTCCAATCCGATTCGTAATACTCCGCCGGGCTGACCAGCGCCGTTGCGCGGCGGGTGAAGTCCTTCAAGGCCAGGAGCGTCTTGGGGCCGAGGTGTCGCCGGATGTCCTCATCGGTGGTCAGGATGGCGTCACCCATGACAACCGTCTTCCCCTCCATCGGCCGCGTCGGCAGGCCGAACGCCGTGATCAGTTCGCGCAGCGGATCGGGGCCGACCCCGGAATAGTCATAAAGCTCCGCCGCACCCGCCTCGTACAGCACCGGGGCGGCGGAGAACTGCCCCGTCCGGACCTTTCCGCCAAGCCGTTTGCTGGATTCAAAAATAGAGACATCCAGCTCCCGGCGCGTGCGCGACTGGAGAAGGTAAGCGGTCAGCAGGCCACCGGGGCCGCCGCCAATGATCGCGATGCGAGGTGCTTGCATAGAAGAGGTTACAACAAATGTTGATCTGGAGAATCAGCGATCCATGGCAGGGCTTGCCAAGCCCGTGGACGCGCTCCGGCGTCGTCCATGACGCACACATTCCATGTTACAACGCTTCAGCGGAAGGAAAATTCCGTCCACGAATTTGCCCCCGCAAAGGCGCCAGACATGCCATAACCGTCATCTTTGGATGGGGTTATCAGACATGGCGGTCGAACATTGCCGCGCCCGGCCGCGACTTCGCCGCAGCCCTCCGATGACAGGGCGGCCGCAGGGAACGCCGGATCGCGTCGCGCTCGAAGATCCTGGAGACGCATATATGCGAGCAGAAACCCGGCGATTATCAAATCGACTCCTCGTCCCACTCGCCATTGCGACCTGGGTGGCGGCGGCTCCCGCTGCACGCGGCGCCGACGCGGCCGATACCTCGGCCGCAAAGTACTTCAGTGATGACCTGCCGGTGGTCCTCGCCATTGATGCTACGAAGCTCGACATCGACCGGATCGATGCCTGCGCAACAGAGATCATCCGCAAGTCCGGGGCGGGCCCGAAGGCGGCCGAAGCCTACGCCGCCGAGGCCAAGGAGCCGCTGGAACGTGCCCGCCGCTGGCTCGACCTGTTTGCCAAAGCCGGAGGTCAGCGGGCGTACGTCTGCGCCTCTGTCCGACCCGATCAGGGCGCGTCACCCCTTCGGCTCGTGGCCCCGGTCGGCGCGGAGGCCGCCGCGAGATCGATCGAGGCCGCCCTGGCGCCGGCGGCCGCCGACGTGGAACTGGACGTCCGGCGTTTCGAGGATGCGGTGCTGGTGGGGGATAAGGGTGCGCTGCGGAAGATCACAGCGCCGGCGATGAACCCGTCGGCGGCCGCGATCGTTGACGCGCTTTCGGCGGCCGGCGATGCGCCGATTCGGCTTGTGATCGGCCGGGACATCTTATCCAACTCCGGACCGCCGGCGGCCGGAGGTGTCGATACTCCGGGGGCGGCCCATGGGGTTCTCTGGGTAGCGGTCGCCGTCTCGCTTCCGCCATCGCCTGAAATTCGCGTGATGCTGGGGGCGAAAGACGCGGCCGCGGCACAAAGCGTCGCGAGCCAGATCCGCGACGCCCTGGGGCGAATGAAAGACGATCCCCGAGCGAAGCAGGCGCTGGCGGGGGAGAACGGATCGCTCGCCGACGCGCTGATGCCAAAGATCACCGATCAGCGAGTCACGGTCACGCTCGACGCGGCGACGGTCGATCGCCTGCTCCCGCTGGTGGTGAAGGCGGCCGCCGCCGCCGGCGAAAGCTCCGACCGCCAGCAGCGGTCGGCCACCCCCTCGCCATCGTCCGCTCCCGCGGGGGAACGGCGGTAACATCGGGTGAACGCTCCGCCGCCGTGGGCTCGCCCATCGCCTGGGACGATGCGCCAGCGGGTGTGCGGTGCAACGTGTGATTGTGCCGACAACCAGAACTACAGCGTAGCCCTCTACGGCGGCCTCATGGAAGAAGTCGAAATCTAAGGGTATGCGAACGAGGCAAAGAAGAAACCGGCTGCAAGCGACTTCGGCTTTTCGCCTTCGACTTTTTTCAGCTTCCCGGAGGTTATCTGCTTCGGATTTCTCTTGTTAACCGGGCTTTACGGCTGTGCAATTTGTAGTGCTAAAAGGAGGCACGGTCCGAAACAGGCGCTCCGGATCCGACGGCCGCGTTGTAAAAGAGGCCTTGCTGCGGGCGAGGAGCCGCCGGTCCGATGGATGTCGGGCCCCGACCAAAGAGTCGTTTTAGCTATTGAGCGGGGTGCCCCGTGACCACCAACCAATTGCGCGCCGCCTCCTTGGCCGAAGCGATCCAGCAGGGCTGGACGGACGCCGCCGACCTCCTCGACCACGACTGGCACCTCCTGCTTCTGGCGGCCGGTGTGAATCGATGCCACGCGCCGCCGATCATCGTGGCGACCCGCGTGCTGACGGATATGCAAGCCCGCGCCGGCTACTTCTCCAGCACATCGGGCAGCACCACCGCCGAGCCGCTCGCGGATGGCCTGCCGTTCGGGCCGCCGTTGCAACTGAAGCGTTCCCGCACGCGGGCGAGCCGCCACTCCGACCGGGTAGCTCGCGTCGCCGCCGAATCGCCCGGCGCGTCGCTGGTCGAGGTGGCCTGACGCCCTGGCAATGTGGGCGATCCGGGGTCGGCTTGGGCCCGCAATCGTTGCCCGATGACACGGCCACCCATTTCGCCCCGCACAGCGCGGGCGCTCCCAGCCCACCCTGCTTTTCTATAACTCTCATTAACGGAGAGACTTGTCGCCGCCGGACGGAACTTCGGCTAACCCAGAATTGTGGTTCGCGTTTTTGCCTGGGCGGCTATAATCGGCTCGGGACCGTGATTGGCCGCGTTGTTTGTACCCTGAATTTGCCGGACGTTCACGGACGGGCTCTGCAACTTTTTGTCTGCGGAATAGTCGATATAAAAAGAGCCTACGTCTCTGGCCTTCGGGTCCGGCCCGCGTCGAGTCAGCGTTCGGAACGAGTGGGTGTGTGTGACGGAAAGGTGTTTGCCATGGCGATGCGATCAATTCGGAACCTCACGCGGACGCGGCAACATTGGGCGGTTGCCCTTGCCGCGGCGTCGGTGCCTCTCTTGCTTCAAACGCCGGCTCGCGCCCAGTTCCCCGTGAACAACAACGGCCATGTGAACGACGCGAACAACCAAGTCGGCAGCGGTGGGATCAACCAGTCGTCAAACGTCGGCCGAGGGGTCACGCAGAATGACATCATTTACGGGAACGTGACCGGTGGCCGCCAGTTCCGCGGCAACCTGAATGAAACCGACGCCAGAGCCTTCAGCGGCCCGACCGCTGGCGGCCCTTCCGACCGCTTCATCGCGGACTCCAACGGAGCGCCGGTGCGTGGGTCGCCGTCGGCCTATGCCCTTCCGACCGTTCAGCCGTTCTACGGCGAGTCGCGGGCGGTTGCGCCGCCGCCGGGGTTTGTCCCCACCGTTTCAGGCCCCGGATATGTGCTGCCGAATACCAACCTCGCCAGCACGGCGTCGGCATACAACCTGAGCCAGCGGCCGCTGAGCCAGAGCGTCACCGGGCAGACGAGCGGCGTCCTGGGGACTTCGCCCCTGTTGAGCAACTCGGTCTACAGCAACGTGCGTGGCGACCAGCGCGTGGGCACCTTCAACAACTCGCTCGACCAGGGGCTGCTCTCGGTGTCGCCGCTGTCGGGGATTCAGTCATTCCAGTTCAATAGCACCGCGTTCGCGGATCAGCAGTTGGTCCCGGCCAATTCGGTCGATCGTTTCAGGGCGACGCGCTCGGTCGCGGAGATGCAGGCCGAACTGCTCCAGAACTCCACCGGCAACCCGAACATTTCACCGAATCAGGAGCAGACCGGGCAGATGAACAATGGGAAGTTGGGCGGCCCCGGTTCGCCGCGCAGCAGCGACGAGATCGGCGGCGGCGGCCTGATCCCCAAGCCGTTCGAGTCGCCGGAGAACAATCGCCTGGGCAACGCACAGGCCCTGCCCACCAGTGCGATCGAAAGTGGTCAGATCAACTCCTCTGACGGCACAAGCACCGGCCAGGGGCTTCGTCTTCAGTTGATGACGCCCGCGCAGCAGAGCACGCAGTACAACGAACTGAAAACGCGCCTCGCTCGTTACGACGCGCTGAATCGCCCCCAGACCGATGCCGAAGCGAACAATCAATTCGAGAAGGGCGTCCGCGCCCGGGACGCAGCAAAAGCCGCGACCCCAGGGGACCTGGCACCCGGGACGACTCCACCTGGGACCACTCCACCCGGGACGACCACGCCCGGCCGAGCCCCCGGCGCTCCGGCGACGCCCGGTTCGGCGGTACCCGGCGCGGCGATGCCCGGCGCGGCGCTTCCGGCGGAACGCGTGCCCCGTCGGTCGCGATGCCGCGCTCCCCTGCGGGGACGGGATCGAGCGGCCTGCAGGATGTTGGCAAGAACGTCGAACCCCTTCACATCGAGAGCCTGGCGACAGGCGTCCGCGCGAAGGGGTTGGCCGATGTGCTCAAGACGGCCGAAGTGCTCATGAAGCAGGGGAAGTTCGCGTCGGCGATCGATCAGTATGACCTCGCCCTTCAGGTGGCCCCGAACAACCCGCTGATTCCCCTCGGGCGAGCCAATGCCGAGCTGGGCGCGACATCGTACCGAAGCGCCGAATCCCACATTCGCGCCGCCCTCGCGGCCGACCCGGCGCTGCTCCATGCCCAGTTCGACCTGAATCAGATGATCGGCGCCGGCCGCCTCAAAGCGATCTCCGATGATCTGAAGGATCTGGCGACGAAGGAGCCGGCCAACGAAACGGCGTCGTTCCTCCTCGCCTACCTTTCCTACAACACGGGGCACGAAGCCGACGCCATGACCTATCTCGCCGACAGCGAGAAGCGATCCGCCAAGCCCGACGGGCTGGTCAAGCGGATGCGCGAGCACTGGCAGGTGCCGGCGGCCGGCTCGGGGCTGAATAAATAGCGGCCGCGGGCCAGTCTTTCTTGCCGTCGCTTGTCGGCCGACCATCGTGCGGAAGGTCGGATCAGCGAACGCGGAGGGCGTACCGAAGGAGAGGCCAAACCGCTCAGGAGGGATCGGTCCGCCGAGCTTCGCGTTTTTGAGACGCAGCGCCGGGGCGGCTGGGGAGCACGAAGTGCCCGACGGGCTTGTTGCGCAGGCGCTAGGCCTGGCGCGAGGCGTTTTGAAGCTGACGGCGTACCAGTTCGGGGTGGACTTCATACTTTCTTGCCAGGTCGGCTATCCGATCGTCGCGTTCATCATCGTCTAGGTTCGCCGGGACCTCGGCCGCCAACGCCGCCCTTGGCGCTAGCAGTTCGGCGGCGAACCCGCGAGACGCCTGTTGATCCCAGTCATGCGCGCGGGTGAGCAGTCGGGCCCCGTTCTGGCATAGGAACGCGGCATGAAAGAGACCTCTGGCGAGCATAAATCGCTTGCTTTCCGGTGAGTGAGGCTCCGGGCCGAGGATCGCCGCCTTCCCCGACGACTGCCATCCGACCGCCGCCCTGACCGACCCGGGCGGTTGATGATTGTTCTCTTCGAAAGCAATTCGACCCAGGCCGGTTTGTTCCATCACATCCGCCACACCGGGCAATGTCGCCGCATCGTCGATCCCGAGCCGCCGCCGTAGTTGGCGGGCTGCGTTCACGCCCGCCTGTCCCGCGGGCGAGGTCATGTCGAGCCCGAATAACGGTGGGGATAGCGCCGAGCCGAGGCGCCCGACCTGCTGCGCCGATCTACCCACTGCCAGAGAGCAACTGCGGATTCGCGAGTAACCGCCGAGAAGAAATCCGAGACGATCGGCGGAACCTCGTCCGCGCTCAGCCGCTCCAACAGGTCCACCAGGCCGGTCGGCCAAGACGGGGTCGAATAAGGATCGAGCCCCATTGTTCCGGCGGCCTTGCAGAACGCCCTTTCATCCGCATCGGCTTCAGTGATGGCTGACCAGTTTGCTCGAAGGCTCTGGGCCCGAGCATCGGGGTTTGATTCAACCCATCTCAGTACGGTACCTACAAAGCTACATAATGCGTCTTGGCCATCAAGAGCGTTGATGCGAGAAGTCGAACTGTACAGAAAGGGTCCCGGCATGCTGGGGAAAGCGTCTTCGGCGTCGGCCACCCAGTTCGCTATAAGATGTCGCCCATCGTTCCATAGGCACAAACGAGGCAGGAACAGACCGGAGTCGGCGGATCGAAGGCAATGGCGTTGCAGCCACCCGCGTTCTTGCGCATCCCAAATCGCGGCGGGCGACGGTGGGAACTCCTCGGGACAGGTCTCATTCAGCAGCGACCACCAATTCGCAACAACCCACCGTGCGAGCGGGAAGGCGGGAACGTAGATGGTTTTGATCTCCTGCTGAGAGCTCCGATCCAACCACGGCGTTACACATGAGCGCGACGCCCGCAGTGACGTTTCGATTACGTCACGGGTTGCTGAACTCGGCCAGCATCTGTTCCAGTACCTCCACCGACCGCGGCCCGACAAATCTCCGGCGGATCTTCCCCTCGCTGTCGATGAGCACATTGAGCGGGACGCCCGACCCGTCGTACGGGCCGACGATCGCCCCTTTCCGATCGACGATGACCGGGTACGTGAGCCCTTTGGCGCGGGCCATCGCGACGACCTTGGGCGTCGGGTCTTCGGAGGGGCCGGGGGCGTCGTCATCCTCGACGCTATCAACGTTGATCCCGATCACGACCACCTTCCCCACATGCCGCGACTGGAACTGAATCAGAGCCGGCATCTCGGCGATGCAAGGGCCGCATCCGGTTGACCAGAAGTTGAGCAGCACGATTTTTCCGCGGAGGCTTTCCAGTCGGATCGCCTCCCCATCAATGCCGGGGAGCGCGAAGCCCGGAGCCGTCATCAGGGGCGCGGGGGCCGGAAGGGCGGAGGCGTCGAAGGGTGTGGTCGGCTGGGTGGAGGCGGCCGCACGAAACGCCGTTGCCGCTCTTTGGCGAGCAAGCGGGTCAGCTACGCTGCTCGACAGTTCCTGCCCCGTAAGCCGCGCGGCGATGCTGTAAGCGGTCACCCGAACGGCCCTGTCGGGGTCTTCCAGCAACTGAACGACCTGATCGACGGTCCCTGACGCGTTGATCTGGCCGAGCGATCGAAGGGCTGTCAGCCGCACCTCGGGGTCCACGTTCAAAAGCATTGAAAGGGCGACCTGGGTCGCCGTCGCGGGCTCATGACGGCAGAGAACGGCGATGCCGGGCTCCAGCAGGTCCACGTCTGGACTGGTGGCGGCCTCGAGCACGAGCGGCCGCAGCTCGTTCCAGTGGGTGCGGCAGAGGGCTGATTCGCCTCTCCAGTCGGTCGAGGACGAAATGCCGTTGCGGCAGCCGGCCCGAACCCCACAAGCTGAGCAGGGGCGGGATCGGGGAGCAATCGGCCGAGACCATCGCTTCCATCCCCGCGGTGGTCGGCGCGGCGTGATGTGTGATCGCGTAGGCGAAGGCCATCTGGCGGAGCGGCCGCCGCTCCGCGACCAGCGCAACGCCCGCCACGAGCCCGACGCCGATGACGGCCGCTCGACGACGGCGACACCAGGACGAAACGGCCCCAGCGACGGGCGGGCTCGCTATCCCGGGCCGGCCACTCGTTCTCGTCTCATCCACGCTCTCAGGTTCAGCCATAGCTGTTGCCTTATCCGGGGATCCGAACGTGTTGGCCGAACAGGAGGTTTGGGCCGCTGGGTTACGTTTGCCAACGTCGGCGTTCGAAGGTTGTCCAGTTCCCCGTCGCCGAGATGGGACGACGCTCGTGGATGCACTACAGGCCCGACGCGGCCATTATTCCAGGGTCGCCTCCTTTCAACGTTCCGGAACATTCCACTCGGAGGGTTGTTCCGGCCGACAATGCGATATAATGCCGGCATTTTCACCCGCAGAGCGGCCGCCCCGCCGCTCGCCCGGCGAAGAGTTGGCACTACAATTGTCAGCGGCACGGTTTGCGCCAGGTGTGATGCTTCAACCCCGGAATCGAACCCCTCGAATGCATACGGACTTTTTCAAATGGCTCGAGCAGCACGACGGCCGCCAGTACGACCTTCACGACGAGCACATCAACCCTGTCTTCGTCAAGATGTTGCGGGCGATCGGGTTTGACCGTGGCTACGTCCGTGGCGAAGGGTGCTACCTGTGGGACGGCGACGGGAACAAGTACCTTGACCTGCTCACGGGGTGGGGGGTCTTTGCGTTGGGGCGCAACCATCCGAAGATCAAAGCCGTCCTCCAGCAGGTGCTGGAACGCGACCTGCCCAACCTGGTCCGGATGGATTGCGGCCTGCTGAGCGGCGTGACGGCGGAATTACTCACCAAGCACGCCAGCGCGTCGGGCGCTGAGCTCTCGCGGGTCTTTTTCTGCAACAGCGGGACGGAGACCATCGAAGGGGCGATCAAGTTTGCTCGGTGCGTCACCGGCCGCCGGGACGTCATCTTCTGTGACCACGCCTTCCACGGACTGTCCACCGGAGCGCTCTCTCTCAACGGGGCCGAGTTCTTCCGCGAGCGCTTTGGTGAACTGCTGCCGGGGGGCGTGAAAGTGCCGTTCAACGACCTCGCGGCGCTCGAGGCGGCGCTGGCGAAGCGCGAGGCGGCCGCGTTCATCGTCGAGCCGGTCCAGGGCAAGACGTGTGAAGTCGTGGCCGACGGCTACCTCGCCGAAGCCCAGCGGCTCTGCCGCAAGCATGGCTCGCTCCTGATTCTGGACGAGGTGCAATCGGGCCTGGGGCGGACGGGCAAGTGGTTCTGCTTTCAGCACTTCCCGGATGTCGAGCCGGATATTGTCTGCACCGCCAAGGCGCTTTCTGGAGGCTATGTCCCCGTTGGGGCCATCATCACCCGATCCAGCGTGATGGAGTGCGTCTTCAACACGATGGAGCGCTGCGTCGTCCACTCGAACACGTTCGGCCAGAATGATCTCGCGATGGCGGCCGCCCTGGCGAGCCTGCATGTGATCGAAGAAGAGAAGCTGGTCGAGAACGCGGCGGCGATGGGGGACTATGTGATGAGCCGCCTGAAGAAGCTCGCACCGACATGCCCGTTCGTCGCCGATGTCCGCGGCAAGGGCCTGATGTTCGCGATGGATTTCGCCCGGCCGAAGGAATCGTTCAAGCTGAAGATGGCATGGGACATGCTTCACAAGCTGAACTTCGGCGTGTTCGGCCAGATGATTATCATCCCGTTGCTGCAGAAGCATCGGATCCTGGCCCAGGTCGCCGGGTACCACACCGAGGTGATCAAGTTCCTTCCGCCGCTGACGATCACGAAAGAAGACATGGACTGGTTCCTGCTGGCGATGGAAGACGTGCTGGCCGACGCGCAGCGGTTCCCCGGCGCCGCGTGGGAAACGGTCAGCGGCTTGGCGAAGCGGACGGTGATGGCATGACCCGGCATCGACCTCAGCCCACCGCCACCCCGGAGCGCGCCCGCCGATGCACCTGATTCAGCGGTGGCTGCTCAAACTGGTCCTGGCCGTCGTCGCCCGCCCGCGGCTGACCCTTGCGGCCGCCGGGCTTAGCCTCCTCGTGTCGGTCGGTCTCGCCGTCACGCGGCTTGAGATCTCGTCGGACCAGAACAAGCTCTTCTCATCCAACGTCCCGTTCTTCCGCGAATACCTTCACTTTGTCGAAGAGTTCCCCGAGAACGAAGCGATCTATGTCCTGATCCAGCCTTGCGACCCCGCCCACCCGCCGGCGCCGCAGCGTTGGACCGGCTTGGCGGATGCCGTCGCCGCGCGCCTCGCGACCATGCCGAAATATGTGGCGGCCGTGGATGCCAAAGTCCCTCTTGATCGCCTCGGGGCCCAGGGCATCCTATTCGAAAACCGCGAGCGACTGCCCCAGCTCCTCGAAGACGCGCGGCGGTTCGTCCCCCTTGTGAGACTATGGGCTGAAAAGCCCGGCCTCCTCGCCTCAACAACGGGCGCCTCGCCGATGGAGCGTTTCCTGAACGGGGTGACGCTTCAGCAGGCGGTTGCCGACAGAGCGGCCGCTCTCCCCAGTAGCGATGTGCGGCCGTTCGTTGGCTTACTCGCGGAGAGTTGGGGTCAGACGCTGACCCAGCCACGTGGAGCACCGGGGGCTGGCGACACGCCGGGCGCACCGCCCGCCGTGTCGCCGGCCACGACGTCTTCGCCGGCGGTGCCGCCGCCCGTCCTGCCAGACCTAGCGTCGCTCGACAACGGCGACCCCTCGCGCCGCGGCTACTACTACCTGGCTGACGAAAGCGACTCGACGAGGCACGTGATGCTCGTACGCGTCTACCCGCGTGTGGATCGGACGTCGCTGACGGCGGTTTCGGAGACTGTCGAGTCGATCCGTTCCGCCACCGCCGAGGCGGCCGCTCCGTTCTCCGATCTCAAAGCCGGCCTGACCGGGCGACCCGCGCTCGAGGCGGCCGAGATGCGGACGACCGACCGGGACTCCCGCAAAGCCGAAATCGCGGCGATGATCGCCGTCTTCGTCGGCCTGACCGTCATGCTCCGGTCGGTCTGGCTGGCGCTGGCGGCCGAGCTTGCGCTGGGCGTTGGGATCGGGTGGACCTTCGGTTGGGCGACCCTTGCCAAGGGTGAACTGAACCTTCTGTCGATTGTCTTCCTGATCGCCCTGATTGGCATCGGAATGGATTACCTGGTGCAGGTTCTGATGCGATACCGGCAAGAGGCCGGCCGCCGCGACGCCCGTGTTAGCCCGGCGGCCGTCTGGACAGCGGTCTTCCGGCAAGTGGGCGTCTCCATCAACACCGCCTGCCTGGGGGCGGCCGGCGCGTTCCTTGTCTCCACTCTGACGGATTTCAAGGGGGCGGCCGATCTCGGCATCATCGCCGGCGGGGGGCTGCTGCTCTGCCTGGCCTCGGGGTGGTTCGTCCTTCCCGCGATCCTGTCGCTGTTCCCTCCAAAGCTCCCCGCGATCGAAGAAGAGGCGGCCGCCAGCGGTGACGCCAGCGGCGCGACTCAGGCCCCGTCGGATCAACCTGAGGGGCCGGCGACCAGACGACATCGTTGGCTCGTCGGCCCGTGCCTTTGGGCGGTGATATTGCTCGCCGGGATCCCATTCGGCATTAGAGCCAGCTTTGACCCGGGGTTATTGAAGCTGCAGGCGCCAAGCGAGTCGGTCAGCCTGGTGCGCAAGCTCCAGACCTGGTCGGCGGTCGTCTTGTCGAAGGACCTCGGCAAACTCCGCGAGGTGCGGGAGAAGCTTCGCGGCTCGGAACTCGTCGATCACACTGAAAGCATCCTGGAGGCTTACGACAACGCGGACTGGCTCGGCACGCACGCGGCGGGACTGCCGGCGATCGCGTGGGCCGAGCCGGACGCGATCCGCCCGGCCGACGTTGGCCGAATTGCCGCCTCCGCCCGAGCGCTCGCGCGGCAGTTGTCGGCGTCGCCCGCGGCGGAACAGCTCACGGCGGTCGCCGATCAACTGGCGGCCGCCGAAAGCGCCGGCCCCGCCGCCGGGGCCGAAGCGGCCGCCCGGCTCTCAGCGTGGCAGGTCGGTTTCGTCCGCGAGTTGCGGCGGATGCTCGCCCAGTTCAATCCCGGGCCGCCGCGAATAAATGAGCTTCCGTACGAGCTCCGCGGCCACCTCGTCAGCGACGACGGAACCTACGCGCTACACGTTTACCCGTCGGAGGATCTATGGGGCCGCCGAAAGCTAGAGCGATTTGTGAAGGACGTTGAAGCCCGCGTCGATTCTGTCCCCAAAAACCCGGGCGTGACGGGGATCGCGATCAACATCTACCATTCCACCCAGGCGATCGAGAAGTCGTTTTACAAGGCGACGGCCTACGCGTTGACGCTGATCCTGGTGCTTGTCTTTGTTGACCTGCGGAACGTGCGCCTGACGCTGTTGGCGGTCAGCGTTCTGGCGCTGGGGTTGCCGGTCCTGGTGTCGATCATGGGGCTTTTGAAAGTGAACTGGAACTTCGCCAATTTCTTCGGCCTGCCGATCCTGATCGGCGCCGGCCACGAGTACGGCGTCTTCATGGCGCACCGTTACATGGAGGCCCGCGACGACCCCCGCCGCGCTTGGCGCGGCTGGGACGCCAGCGACCGCGCGCTGGCCCTGTGCGCATTCGTCACCTCGAGCAGCTTCGGCTTCTTCTGGGCCTTCGCCAACCACAAGGGCCTGCGCAGCCTGGGCCTGGTCATGACCCTGGGGACCGCCTGCATCTACCTCGCCACAATCCTCGCCCTCCGCCCCATGCTGCTGCGCCGGTTGGAGCGAAAGGCCGCACAGGCGGCCCCCTGATCATGGGCCGGGTCTTCAGCGTTTTTCCACCGGACGATCCCAGATGTTCTCAATGATCTTGCGCGCCTCAGCGCAGGCGGGTTGAAGACTGAGGCAGAGGCGGGCTTCGTCCAGTGCGGCGTCTGTCTTGTTCAGGTTAGCTAGCAGGTGCGCCAACCGCAGGTGCCAGTCCACGCGCTCATCGCGCGGTGCCAGGGCGCGGCGGTAATAGGCTTCGGCCGCGGCAAATTGATGATCCGTCTCGCACCGTTCAGCTTCCTGCTCAAGCATCTCAGGCGTGGCGTCCGCATTGATGGCTGTAAGGTGCTGGAGGGCCTCGGCTTCGCTCCGACACTCACTCGCCAGTTCGGCCCGACCCTGGGCTTCGAACTTGGCCGCGAGCGCCAGCAGGACGTTGGGCTCGTTGGCAGCAAACGCATGCGCCAGCTGGGGCATGTCGTGCCGGCGTGTATAGATGTCAAGAACCTTTGGAACTGAAGAGCCGTCCAGAGCGATCGCGCGGCGCAGTTCCGTCTGAGCGGCATCCCAATTCTCTTGATCCGCGTCCAGCAGGCCGGCCGCGAAGCAAACGAGCGGCTCGTTGGGAGCAAGGCGAAACCCCGTGTGAATATGATCGATGCCCTCCGCCTGTGAGAGTACGAACCATTCTATCTGGCCGGCGAGCGCGTAGGCCCGGCCATACGTCGGACAGACGCGGAAGACGTCGTTCAGATCGGAGGCGATCCGCCGCGCATATCCGATCGAATCGGGCGTCATCACCGTCTCACCGGTCTGAGGGTCGATCACACGGCTGATCGAGCGCCATCGATAGTAATTCAAGCTGTAAGCATAAACGGCGTTACCAGGGTCTAGGGCAGCCGCCTGCTTTGCCTGCCGGATCAAGGTGCTGTAATCGTCGTTGGAGCCGTCCTGCCAGCCGCTGGCGGCGAGGGCGTTTTCCAGGTTCGAAGCCGATCGCCAGCAAGCTTCCGCGCCTCGCGCGACTTCGGCCGAATAGATGCACCGAGCGGAGCCGAGCATGACGAGTGCCGCGACGGACCACCGCGCGAACCCGGCCAGAGGGCGGCCGCTTCGGGCGGGTTGCGGCGCTGTTGTCACCGTTGCTTCATCCGGGGCGTCGCCACGGCGTCGCGCGGCCCCGCGCCCGATCCCCACGATGAGCCCAAAGAAGGCGGCTGAAAGTAGCGCATTCGCCGGCATATGCTGACCGAAGTCACTGAGGCTATGGATCAGCACCGCGATCAGACCGAACCCCAACCCGAACGCGGCCGTCCTAAGCGGGTCACCCGTTCGGGCTGTCAGGCGCAGGTAGTGATGGAAAACGATCAGGAGGAACGTTGCGCACAACGCGAGCCCGACAAGCCCCGTCTCCTCAATCAATTGGGCATATTCGTTTTCCGCATGGGTAAAGTCACCGATGCGCGTTGCGAGGTCATACATAGGGAAGACGACTTCATGGGTCCCAAGGCCGGTCCCGACGAGTGGGAAGCGCATCCAGGCCGAAGAGAGTTCTTTGATAATTTCCCACCGAATGCCCGTGTCGTGCGCCGTACGCCGGGAGTCAGCAATGTGATTGTAAACCGTATCAAAACCGAAGTAGACCAGCGACAGCAGAGCGATGATACCCCCAATCATCATCCCAGCGCCGTTGCCGCGCTTGCGACCGCGCCGCATCGCCAATCTGATGCCCGTAATCCCTCCGCTGACTAGAAGCGACAGCATGCCGCCGCGAGTGAGTGAAAGGCAGATGGTCGCCGCTCCCGCCAGGATGGATAGCCCGAGCAGCCAGAGGCGCCATGCCCCGGCCTGTCGTCTGGCAATACGTCGGCCTGGAGAGGCTCTGCGGGCTTGGTTTCGTTCATCAAGAGTCATCAGGAGCAGCCCGCAGGAGGCGCCCATCGTCAGATTCATGAACTGGCCAAAATGACTGTGATTGACGAACGGCCCTGAATTAACTTGCCCGGCGGGCATTCTCCCGAAAATGCCATAGAGGGTCGGGTCGGTCGCGACGTTCTGATAAATCGCCACTAACGCCGTCAGGGCTCCGATGATTGCGATCGCGGTAAGAAGCCGTCGAACCTGATCGACGCGTCGGTAGACGCTCACGGTGACGACGAAGACGGTCGATACGGCCGCCAGCAGTCGAAGCCCGTGAGCGGTTGCCCACGGATAAAAACTGAGGCTTGCATACCGCTCCGCCGCCTGGCCGTTTTGCGCCGCGGACATCAGCTCCCGTCGCATGTCAACCGTCGCGGGTGAGACGAAGCGGAGGATGCCGACAGGGAGCGGGAGCAACTGGACGATCGCCAAGGCCACGAACAGGCCGAGTGGCACGTACGCGCGGGTCCACGTGAAGGCGGTCGAGGAGTGGATCGCGAAGCGGAGCCCAAGCCCGATGGCGAGAAGGCCGCAAAGCGCCAGCACTACCAGCTCGCCGCGCGGTTCCCCGGCGCCGTACGCCAGGGGGCCGAACGATAGAAGCACGATCAGGATTGCCTCGAGCGGCCCGTCGAACGCGGTTCGAGCGACATCATCTTCGACCCGAGGGATAGAACGATGAAGCCGTTTCTGAAGTGCCGGGACCGAACACAAAGGCTCCAGCTCACCGCGATGCCGGGATCGACGCCGCCGCAAAGGTGCTTCGACCATACGTCATCCCCTACGGAGAAAAGGTGAATCGGCGCCAACTAATGGAAAATCCGCCAAGCCGTTGGGGCGGATTCTGCCCGCAGGGCCCAAAACGTCAAGCAACTTTTATGAAATGCTCCTTGACAGGCTCATCCGCATTCTTATGGTGCTTGAGGCTCAGGCTCCCGGGGAACCGACTGCGTCTCTCTTCTCCCCTTTGTACAACTTATTATCGAGGTAGGAATGGCTCGAAGTACGCCTCAAGTTTTCCGTCTACCCGCGTGTGCGGCAATATTTATCGTCCTGGTCGGGTCGTTCACACGGCTGGGCGCTGCGGCAAGTGGTGAGAATGTGCTGGGCACGGCGAAGGCCGAGGCCGCGCTTTCCTTCGACCCGTTCGCCGCGGCGGCCAAGCCTTCGACGGCGGCGGCGTCTTACATCCTCGTACCGGTGTTAGGCGTCCCGGCGACCACGTCGCTCCCGGTCTCGGGCCTCAACCCGAACCAGGTAAACTTTTCGATCAACGACGTCACGGTTCAGCTCCCGGCGGCCGGCGGCACCACGGCAACCTTCAACGTCACGCTCTCGGGGCCATGCAACCAGCAACTGACCATCGGGTACAAGACGGCCGATGAGACTGCCAAGGCCGGCATCGACTATGTGGCCAAGACCGGGACGCTTACCTTCCCCATCGGCACGACGAATGTGCCAATCACGATCACTGTCCTCAACGCAGCGCCGTCTAAACCTGTCTCGTTTACCGTCACGCTCAGCGGCCAGAGCGGGGGTAGCGGACTGTCGCGTGCGACGGGGACGGGGACCATCAACCCCCAATCAATCCCCGTGCCGCCGTTCCTGACGCTCTTCGGCGCCAGTACGAATGAAGGGGTCATCAACCATGTCATCTTCGTGAAGGTCACGCTGTCGGCCCCGCAAAAGCAGGCGGTGACGTTCAACTTCAACACGAGCGGTGGCTCGCAGAACCCTCAGGCCGAACCGCACGGGGTAGACTACAACGGCTACAGCTCAACCGCTTTTACCTTCGCTCCCGGCCAGACGGTCGTGTCCATCCCGATCACAATCACCGGCGCGAGCAAGCTGCCCCGAAAAACCGCCAAGCCCGCCAAGGGGAGCTTCGAATACTTCGAGATCCTCGTCACTTCCGTGAAGAACAACGTCGCGACGATCAAGACGGGCCAGGCGACCGTCACCATTCTCTGGGACAAGTAAAGCGTCCGTTAGCCAAGGTTTTCAATGGATTCCTCGGGTGTGAATAGTACACCGGGGCATCTCCTTGAAAATCCGGTTGCTCTGATGACCTGAAGCCCAGGAGAGGAAGCCGACATGAAAAAGTCCAAAAGATCTCGCGGCCGCCGAAGCACGACCCTGCGTGATGTCTCCACCCAGAGTGTCGAACGCCTCGAACACCGCCTTCTGTTTTCGTACACGTTCAGTACGCTCGCCTCGTTCGGCCCAACGCCTGCCGGGAATCATCCCTGGGGCAATGTCGCGGAAGATTCGTCCGGCAACCTCTTCGGCACGACGTATCAGGGTGGTTCGAAGAACTTCGGCACGGTCTTCGAGATCGTACATGGGACGACAACGCCCAAGACGCTCGTCTCCTTCGACGGGAGCAACGGCAGTGAACCGTTCGCCGGCGTCGTCCTCGACGCGGCCGGTGACATCTTCGGCGCGACCAGCGGGTACGGCGGCGGGGCCACGCCGTACGGCACCGTCTTCGAAATCGCGCATGGCACGACCACCCTCACGACCCGCGGCGCATTCAATGGTACCAACGGGTCCGACCCCTACGGCGGCCTGGTCCTCGACTCGGCAGGCGACGTCTTCGGAACGACCGCCGGCGGCGGCGCCAAAGGCTTCGGCACGGTCTTCGAAATCGTAGCCGGGCAGAAAACCGTCACGTCGCTCGCCTCGTTCACGGGGGCCAACGGGAATTACCCGTTGGGGAACCTGATCCTCGACAGCAGCGGGAACTTGTACGGCACCACCCAAATGGGCGGGGCGAACAACACCGGCGTCGTTTTCACGGTGAAGAAGAACTCGAAGACGATCACGCCGATCGCATCGTTCGGGGTGCAGGCCTCGACAAACCCGGTGTACCCGGCGGGCGGTGTCGCCCTGGACCTTGCGGGGAATCTGTTCGGCGTGACCTGGAGCGGCGGCGCCCAGAAGGCTTACGGCGCTGTTTATAAGATTGCTGCCGGCGCCTCCGTCATCACCACTGTCGATTCATTCACCGCCTCCAACGGCCAGGTGCCATACGGCACGCCGATCGTCGATCCCGCGGGCAACCTCTTCGGGACGACGTACACCGGCGGCTCCAACAGCGTCGGGACGTTGATCAACGATGGAACCGTCTTCGAAGTGCCGAAGAGCACCGGGAAGATCCAGACGTTGGCCACGTTCAGCGGCGGTACTGATGGAACTGACCCCCGCGCCGGTCTCATCCTCGACGGCGCCGGGAACCTCTTCGGCACGACGACCGGCAATGGTGGCGGAGCGGGGAACGCCCAGTACGGGACGGTCTTCGAACTCGCCTTCTCCAACCTCATCGGCACCACGACCGCCGTCACGTCGAGCAACGCCGCGCCGAACGCGGGGCAGTCGATCACGTTGACCGCGAACATCACCCCGGCCAGCGGCGGGAGCCCCACCGGGACCGTGCAGTTCCAGGCGGACGGCGTCAACCTGGGCTCACCGGTAAACGTCATCAGCGGGAAGGCGTCTTTGCCGATCTCGACTCTGGCGGCGGGGACGCACATCATCACTGCCGTCTACAGCGGTGACAGCAAGTTCGCCGGGAGCACCAGCCTGCCCCTGACCCAGATCGTCAACCATGCGGCCGTCGCTCCGGGCGACCTGCTCGTCACCGACAACGGCCCCGTCATCCGCTGGTACGACGGCGTCACGGGCACCTACAAGGGCATCTTCACGTCCGACGGCAACCTGAAGCTGGCGGAAGGCCTGGCGTACGGCCCCGACAAGAACATTTACGTCGCGGACTTCACGACCTCGCGAATCCTTCGCTATACGCCGCAGGGGATCCTGCTGGGCGTCTTCGCGACCGTCACCACGCCGGGGCAGTCGCCGTACAGCATCGCATTTGGCCCCGACGGCAACCTCTACGTCGGCCTGTCTCAAGGATCGATCGAACGATTCAACGGGACGACGGGCGCCGACATGGGGGTGTTCATCAAGTCGAATGACGTGGTCGGCGGCATCGCCTTCCACGGGAACGATCTGTTCGTCACGTACCTCTCCGGGCAGGACAGCTCGACCGGCCAGTTGTTCCGATACAACGCGACCACAGGCGCGCTCATCTCGGACGTGTACAACGGCTTTAGCGGCAACGGCCCCCGGACCCCGCTGTTCGGCCCGGACGGGAACCTCTACGTCCCCGACTGGCAGACCTCGCACATCGCGAAGTTCAACTCCAGCCTCACCTTTGTCAGCAACATCACGACCCGAACGCAGTACCCGACTTCCCTCGGTATTGGCGGCGATGGAAGCCTGCTTTCCCTGAATGCAAAGGTGAGCACGGCCAGCTCGATCGACCGGTACGCCTTCTCGACGGGCGCCTTCGTCAGTCAGCTCGTCAGCGCTGGCTCGGGCGGGCTCGGGCAGGGTGCGGAACTGCTCGTGGTGCCGTCGGCCCTGGCCCCGACCACGACCACGTTGGCGACGACGAACTCAACCCCCACCGCCGGCCAGTCGGTCACGTTCACCGCCACGCTCGCCTCCTCCGGTGGCTCGACCGAGACCGGGACGGTGCAATTCAAGGTCGACGGCGTGAACTACGGCTCCGCCTCCACCGTCGCCGGTGCTGCGGCATCTCTCACAACCTCTGCGCTGGCGGCCGGGCCGCACGTGATCACCGCCGTCTACAGCGGCGACTCGAAGTTCGCTACCAGCACGAGCAACTCGCTCAACGTCGTGGTCAAAGCGCTGACTGGCGTCACCGTGACGTCCACGAACCCCCTGCCGGCGGTCGGAACGCCCGTCACCTTCACGGCCGCGATCACAGCCTCGCCGGCGTTCACGGGCGGCGGCACGGTCCAGTTCACGATCGACAACGGCGCCACGGTCGTGTCGGTCCCGGTCAGTGGCGGGGCGGCCAGTTACACCACGTCCGCGCTGACGGCGGGCGGCCACACCGTCGTCGCCGTCTACTCGGGCGACGCGACGTACGCGGGCAGCACGAGCGCGACGTTCACCCAACAGGTTGCGGCCAGCGTGACCGGGTTTACGACGCTGGCTTCCTTCCCGACCTTTGCTTCGACCGGAGTCACCCCATTTGAGCCGACGGGGCCCATGCTCCGCGATTCGACCGGGAACCTCTTCGGCACCGCCGCATATGGCGGAGTTGGTGGCACCGGCGGCGTTTTTGAGCTTGCTCTTGGCAGTACGACGATCACAACCGTGGCGGAGGGCACGTTCGCCAACGGCTTGCCTTACGTCAATGGCGGTCTCGCGATCGACAACCAGGGCGACCTTTTTGGCACCGCTTCCGGACTGAACGGGAACTCGGGCGGCGTGTTTGAGATCGTCAGTGGGACGACCAACATGGTGAAGCTGGCAGGCTTCCCGGCGGGTGTCTATGCCGTCTCGCCGGTGGTACTGGATGCCGTTGGGAACATCTACGGTACGACTCTCAACGGGGGAGCCTCTGGGAAGGGGAGCATCTTCGAGATTGCAAAGGGGTCAAATACGGTCGTAACGATCGCATCGTTCAACGGGACGAACGGAAGCAGCCCGCAAGCCGGGATGATCCTCGATAGCTCCGGAAATCTGTTTGGAACCACCAACGTTGGCGGAGGCTCCGGCCGCGGCGTTATCTTCAAGCTTGCGGCGGGGTCCAGCGTTATCACTCCGCTCGCGTCGTTTGCCACCACCGACTCCTCTGGGCCCAAGTACCCGTTGACTCTGGATGCATCGGGCGACCTTTTCGGAGTGACGGACCTGGGGGCGAACAACAAAGGGCTGGTTTACGAGCTGGTGAAAAATGCTCCGGCAATCACAAGGGTTGCCTCGTTCAACGGTACCAACGGATCCAACCCCGTCGGCCCTTTGTCACTGGACGCCGCGGGCAATCTGTACGGCGTGACCGTGTTAGGCGGGTCAAGCAACAACGGCACGCTGTTCGAAGTCGTCCACGGGACGAACGCGATCACCGACCTCGTGACGTTCAACGGTTCAAATGGCTCGAACCCGCAGGGGCTGGGACTTGACTCCACCGGCACGTTCTACGGCGCAACGCAGTCTAGCAACAGCGGCGTCGGCACAGTCTTTACGTTCCAATTCACCGGCCTGACAGCGCCGGCGATCATCGCCGACGCCGGGGACGTGCAAACCTACCAGCCGGCTGACGGGTCCGGGCCGCAGGCCGTCGAATTTGTCTTAACCGCTCAGCGGGCGGATGGAACGCCGGCGACGATCAACTACCGAACGGTGGATGGGACGGCCAAGGCCGGCGTGGACTACAAGTCGATCTCAGGCAGCCTGACCCTCGACCCAAGCGTCCAGCAATTCGCGACCGTGGACGTCAACGTCCTGGCCAACGCCGCCAACCACGACGCCGACAAGACGTTCTTCCTTCAGTTGGTGGACCCCACCACAGGGCAGGTCCTCGGGCAGGCGCAGTGTGACATCCTCAACTGATCGGCGTCGGCCGATCGGTCCAAACGGGCCGGGCGATGATCAACGAGAAGGGCCTGCACTTCGGTGCAGGCCCTTCTCGTTCCGCTCGTGTCGTTGTCGCTCGTTGACGCTTCAGAACCGCCCCCGCAGGATCAGCCCGATGTATGGCTCATCGGAGATCGTCGCGAACGGGGCGAGGTCGCGGACGTCGAAGCCGCGGCTGAACTGCTGGTCGAAGGCGTAGCCGGCGGCGAGGGAGACGTCGAGGAAGATGCCGTGGTAGACGTCCGGGTTGGTGTAGCGGATGCCGAACTCGACGCGGCGCATCTGGTAGAACGTCCGCTCGTTGTCGTCCCGATAGGCTTGGGCGAAGCCCTGGAAGACGTTGGCGAAGTTGCCGAAGACGCTGAAGTTGCCGTCCACGCGGTAGGCCAGGTCTACGTTGAGCGCGTAGGGGACGTCGTAGGTGGCGACGAGGTTCAGGTCCGGGATGATGTTCCGCCACTCGATCTCACTTCGAGGGAAGCCCACCGTGAACCGCGCCCATCCGTCGTCGTGGATGTAGGCGAAGCCCGGCAGCGGGATGTCAGGCAGGAAGGCCGAGCTGCCGTCGTAGTCGAGGCTCAAGGCCCAGGAGTCGCTTTTACTCAGCGGCGCCTGCCACGTGAGGTGGCCGATCCCAAAGACGCCGTTGCTGTCGGCGAACAGGTTGTTGCCGGTATAGCCCGCCCCGAACACGGCCGTCGCCGTTCCGCCTCCGATCGAGCCGAGGTGAACTCCCAGCGCGGCACTTAGGTCGTTCAAATTGTGCGGAAGCTCGGGCGAATGGGTGTCGAAGTCGATCGTGAGCTGGCGGATGCCGAGCGACAGAGAGTTGGGGTCGGACCGATCGACGCGGAAGCGGCCGATCGAATCCCACCAGAAGACCTGCGTCTTGCCCGACCCATCGTCAACCCGGCCGCGGTTCTGGTAGACGAAGTGGTCATTCGTCTCGCCCAGCACGTCCGCCGGCCACGGGTCGAGCGTGAGGGCGGTGGTCGTCTGGCCGCGGACGGCGGGTGTGAATACAACGCTGGCCAGGCAGAACGCCGCCAGCACGGTTGCGGCCGAGGCGAGCTTTCTCGACGGCCGCGATGTCTCGTTCGATCCCTGCACAGCTTTCTCCATGTATTATGTGCCCCTGCGCCCTTGCGTCGGTTGCTCGTGATATCGGGCGAGGCTTGACGCGTCGGCCAAGTTTAGCGGCCGCTCCGTAACGCGGAACCGGCAAACTGGCCCACGACAAGCTGTTCCCACGGGGAAAGTCGGCCTCACAAGGTCCCTCAAGGGTTCGCAGGTCGGAGGAGCGTAATTCGCTCGGGTAAGGCGTCACAGCGGCCTGGTCGCGGCGGTCATCGGGCGGGTCGTACCGGCGGCCGAATCGGCGAGGTCGGCGGCGATGTTCTCCTGAAGGGGGGCGTTGGACGGGCTGATGCGGGTCGCTTCCGCAAATCGCGCTATCGCTTCGGCCCGGCGGCCCTGCCGAACGAGTGAGCTGCCCCACAGGTACCATACTGTTGAATCGTCGGCCTTGATCTCCGTGGCTTTGGCGAATTCAGCATCGGATTCGACGTGATGCCCCTGTCGGCCGAGCGCTTCGCCCAGGAGGAGGTGGGGCTGGAGCAGTTCCGGGCTCAGTCGCACCGCCTGCCGATCCTGCTCAATCGCCTCATCAAGGCGGCCCAGCCTGAAAAAGGCAAGGCCGTAGTTATGACGCGCGGTGTCGTAGTTGGGGTTGGAGCGAACGGACTTCTCAAAGTGGACGAGGGCCTCCTGCGTTTCGCCGCCGTCGAGTAGCAATCGCCCGATGACGTCATGGGCGAAGAAGTTGCTGTCGTTTTCCTCCAGTGCGTTCGAAAATAGATCAAACGTGCTCGACCAGTATAGGACCTGAACACGAGTCAGGAAGGCGATGGCGGCGATGGAGCCTCCAAGGGCCCCCAATGCCGGAAGCCGCATAATTGGGGCTCGGCGGACGATCTCGGCCCCCGCCCAGACGGCCGCGATCGCCAAGCCGATCGAGGGGAGATAGGTGTATCGATCCGCGATCGACTGAAGCCCCACCTGAACGATCCCCGAAACCGGGGCCAGCATCGTCCCAAACCAGAGCCACCCGACGAGCAGGTACGGGAATCGACGGCGGAGCGCGAAGGTGGTGGCCGTCACCACCAGAATGAACAGGGCGGCGGCGATGACGACAGCGACTGGCCAATGACCGGGGTGTGGGTAGAAGATCGATAGACCGGTCGGCACCGCGATCTTATAGACATACCGCGGCACCGAGACGATCGCGTTCGACAGTCGATCCGCGAAGGTCAAGCTCAGCACGCGCTGTCCCGCGATCATCGCGCCGCCGCTCTTCTGGAGGACAACCGTCCACACGCTGGCGATGACCGCCATGCTGAACAACGGCGCCTTCTCCAGGGCGAGCCTGAGAAGCGTCTTTCTCGCGTTCGGCGCCCCGGCTCTAAACGCCGCAACGGCCAGTAGTCGAGGAACAGCATCACCGCCGGAAGGGTGACGAGCATCGTCTTGGACATGAGCCCCAGCGCGTAGGCCAGCAGGATCAAAAGGTATCGCCAGACGGCGGGGCGTCGGACGTAAGCCACCCAGGCAAGAAGGGTCAGCATGCCGAACGCGGCGCTGAGCACGTCTTTGCGTTCGGAGACCCAGGCCACGGACTCGACCCGGAGCGGGTGAAACGCGAACAGCGACGCCACGGCCGCCGATCGCCAGCGAGCGCCGGTCAAGCGATGCAAAACGACGTACGTCAGGGCGGAGGCGACGGCGTGGAGCGTGACATTTGTGAGATGAAACCCGCCGCCCCCGGTCCCGAAGGTCGTCGTGTCGAGCATCAGCGACAGCCACGTCATGGGGAGCCAATTGACCGAGTCGGTGGTGGTGAACGCCCACCGAATCGTTTCCGGCGTGAGGCCTTTGAGGACCTGCGTATTCTCGACGACGTATTCGCGGTCGTCGAAATCGACAAAGCCATACCAGAACGTCGGGAAATAGAGGGCGTAGCAGCCTCCCACCAAGACCGCCACGATCAGCCACCCCAACAGACGCTGGCGGCCGACCGGCGGCGCCGTAGCCTCCCGCGGTGCGAGCGTGGTGGCGACGGTAGTCCGGGCCGGGGAGCGCCGACCGCCACCGGCTGCTTCGATTGACCTTGCTCGACGTGCCGCCATGCCACCTCGTGGGGACGGGCCCAGGGCCAGTAGATGCTATGCCGCAGCCGCCTCGGCGACGCCAGCGTAACGGCCGCAAAACGCGATTCAATCGATCGACGTCACCGTTGCCAGCCGCATCAGAGATGTTGCCCCAGCAGCCGCGCCGGCCATTGGATCGGCAGATCCGCGACGAGGAAGGTGCGACGATCGGCCGGGCCTGATGGCATGAGTCGCGCGGCGATGGCTTGTGCCGCGAGGTACCCGCTACGGACCGCGCCTTCCATGGTGGCAGGCCAGCCGCTGCGCGTATAGTCGCCGGCGAGATAGAGCCCGCCGATACCGCCCGGCGGAGGCGCGACGTCTGGGCGAAAGCGCTCCGCGCCGGGCAGGGGCGAGAAGGTGGCTCGCTTCTCGACGACGATCACTCCGCGAACCAGTTTGGCCTGCCGGGCGGCCGGGAAGAGGGAGCGGACTTGTCGCTCGAACAGGTCGAGGCACTGCTCCTTCGGCCGGCCGACCCAGTCGCGGGCGGCGCTGATCACGCCATGAATGGCACATCCGTCCCGATCTTTGCGGAAGAGCCATTGCAGCGGCCCCGACATCAGCGCCGCGTGCGGTTCGGCGAGGACCGGCCGATCGAACCAGAGGTGCGCGCCCAGGATCGGAACGTCCACCAGTTGCGAGAGCTGCGCGAAGCGGCCGTCGCGGGCGGCCAGGTCGTCAGGCACCCAACGAGCGGCGGCGTGGTGGCCGGTCGCCAGGACGACGGCGTCGGCCGCGAGCACCTCTCCGCCGACCAGGTTGACGCCGCTCACGCTGATGCGGTTCGCCTCGGCGCCGCGCGCGAAGGTCAGGCCGGCGACGCGAACGCCGAGGCGCACCTCCCCGCAGGGAAGTTTCTCGTAGAGCTGCGAGAGCGGGCAGTTCGGCACGCCGACCCGATAGCCGGCCGCGTTGGCGAGCAGGGCATCCTGGAAGACCTGTATTGCGTAACTGGCGCTTGCGTCGCGGCAGTTCTCGTTTAGGGCGCCGGTGAGCAGGGGATCGTATAGTTTCGTGACCAGGGAGGCGGGCTGGCGATGCGCGTCGAGCCACTGGCCGAACGGGATGCCTTCCAGCGCCAGCCGCCCGGTGCGGCCCATTGCCATCATCGCGACATTAGCCCGGGCGAGGGCGACGCGTTCCGCCCAGGTCAGCGCCGAGAAGCGGAGCAGCGCCGGCCCCAGATGGAGGGGGGCGGGAAGGTGCCGCAGGCCGGAGAGGTCATGGCGTCGGCCGGCTTCATCGAAAAAATGGACGGCCGGCTCATACGCGATCCGGTCGGCGACGTTGAGGCGGCCGTAGAAGTCGATCAGGTTGGTGCAGCAACTGAGTAGGACGTGCTGGCAGTTGTCGAGCGTTTCGCCGGTCTGAGGGTCTTCGAATGATCCGGCCCGCCCGCCGAGGGTGCGACGCGCTTCGATCAGCGTGACAGCGGCGCCGGTCGCCTCCAGCGCCACGGCGGCCGCCATCCCCGCCAGGCCGCCGCCGATCACGATCACCCGAGGCGTCAAAGGCACGCAATCCTTAGCGAAAGAGGACCCAACCGCCGTCCCACAAAGGCTCGAGCCGGCGGGAGAAGGAGAGTACGAGCGGGGCGGAGGGCGGTCAACAAACCGCAAAGCCCGGCGTCCTCAAAGGGGCCGCGCGGTGCGTCGCATCGTTAGCGAGGCTGCGAGGTCAGCGCGCCGCGCAGCGCGCCAGCCGATGAGGATCTTTGAAAAGATCGACAGGCTCACCCGTTCGCGGAGGACGCGCTCCGGCTCGCAGGCGAGCTTGCGAAGCAGACGGCGGTAGATCTGAGTCATTGCGACGAGCGTTGGGCGGCTGTCGCGCTCGATGCAGCGCTCGAGGTCGCGCGACTTATCGTAATAGGCCTCGGCGCGGGCGATCTGCATGCGCATCATGTCGCGGAAGTTGTCGTCGCCGCGGCCGCTGGAGAGGGCGGCACGGAGGTCGAGGTCGCCGACGCTGCGGGAGATCAGCTCTTCGCGGGGAAGATAGACCCGGCCGCGGCCGGCATCTTCCCTCAGGTCGCGGAGGATATTGGTCAATTGAAACGCGACGCCGCGCTCGACCGCGAGCAGTTCGGTCTCCAAGCCGCCTTCAAAGCCCCAGACATAGATGCTGGCCAGCCCGACCGTCCCCGCGACTCGGTAACAGTATTCGTAGAGCTGGTCGAAGTTTTCGAACGGCTCGGGCCGCAAATCCTGCTGCTGGCCGGAGATGGCGTCGTCGAAGATGCGGGAGGGGACGCGGTAGCGGCGGGCCATATCCCAGAAGGCGGGCCAGATTTCGCAACCCTCGCCCGAGCCATCGGGCTGGCGGCCGTCGAGGACGTCGCGCGTCTGCTGGCGCCAGAGATCCAGGTCGGCAATCCTTTGCGGGATGGATCGCCCGTCCTCTTCGTCGGCGATGTCGTCCACCAGGCGCATGTACGCGTACAGGGCGAACATCGCCGATCGCTTCGGCTCTGGGAGAAGCTTCAGGCCGTAGTAGAAATTGCGGGCCTGCGACCGCGTGATCCACTCGCAATAGCTGCGCGATTCGGCCAGGGAGGTGCGCGACGGCGAGAGGATTGCGGTCGGGCGCGGCCCCCGGCGGCGCTGGCGACGTCGGTGACGATACCGGTGCTGATCCTCATTGCCCGCCCCCCGATCCGCGCGACAGGGCAGGAAGGCCTGTTGCGGCCGGAACGGATGGCGGCTGGACAGCCCGCATGAGCGATGCCGCGAGGGCGGAAAGAATCAGCCGCCCCTTCTGCCACTTCGAGAGGCGGGGGCGAACAGTCAGCGTGTCGTAACCCTGGCGGCGAACTGCGGATAGAATCGCTCGCCCGCCTTTCCCGAAAAGGGCGATCTGCGGGCGAACGTCCGGGCTCAACGAGGGCAACAGGCGCTCCCCTTCGAGGAACAGCGCTTCGGCACGGCCAACTTCGAACCTGAGCAGCTCCCGGAATGACTTTTCGCAGCGGCCGGCTTGTACCTGTTCACGGATACCCGCTTCGGTGACGCCGAAGCGCGCCATGGAGTCGATCGGGAGATACATGCGGTCGCGGTCGAGCAGATCCCCGCGGACATCCTGCCAGAAGTTGATCAACTGTAGGGCCGTGCAGGTCTTATCGGACAGGCGCTGACGTTCGGCGTCTCGATAGCCGCAAAGGTATAGGACCAGGCGGCCCACAGGGTCGGCGCTGCGACGGCAGTAGTCGAGGAGTTGGTCGAAGGTCCGATAACGCGTCACACGCTGGTCCTGCTCGAAGGCGTCGATCAGATCGAGGAACGGTTCGCACGGGATCGAATGGCGCCGAACGGTGTCCGAAAGGGCGATAAAAACCGCCGTCCGGGCATTGCCGGCATAGCATTCGAGCGTTTGGGCTCGAAAGTCGCCCAGGTATCGCAGCGACTGGCTCCGATCCCCAACCTCATCGGCCAGATCGTCCGCAATCCGGCAAAAGGCGTAGATATTGCAGAAATCTTGCCGCAGACGCCGGGGCAGCAACATGGAGACGACCGAGAAGTTTTCGTAATGGCTGTGGGCGAGGCGTCGGGTGGATGCCAACGCATCGTTCAGCTCGGTCGCCGGTTCGAATGCCGCCCTGACGGCCGCGGGGAGACCGCCCGACGGGGCATCTCCACCCGGAGGGTCCGCCGGGCAGGGCATTTTGGCCAGTCCATCAGGGCCTGATGTCGTGGCGGGGATTCCCCGGCTGATCGAATTGCGTGACAAACGCAAAAGCTCCTGAGGATGGCCGCAAGACGTCGGCTTTAACTCCATCCGGGTGAGGCGGCACACCGAAATGAACGGCAGCGCTCGCTTGTAAGTTGCGATCCTGTCGGTCCCACGGACTCGGACAGTACAGGGAACCCGGCGGTTTGGCAACGTTCCCACGCCGGAAGCGATCGCAATTGGGGCGTTTTCTCACAGTCATGCTCCCGCGAACTGACGTCTGATCCCCTTGCCTTCGTCCGAGCGCCTTGGCGGACGCCGGGCAATTGGCCGATGAGCGGCCGCGTCGTATCGCATACAATCGGACATGCGGATCGCTACGCACGGCAATGCGACCGATCTTCCAGTCCCGCCCGACTCTTCGGCCGGAGAGCCGATAGAGGACGAGCTTCGAATCAGGGAGGAACGAACGCTCGCCATCGGCCGCGAGGTCTTCGCGCGGAGTCGCGATTCCGAGCGGCAAAACCCCGAGCCGTGGCTTGATCGGCGGCTCATGCGGGTCGCGATGCAGGATGCGGCTCTGAAGGGGCAGATCTTTCGCTTTATCGACGTCCTGCCGGCGCTGACCCATCCGGCGCAGATCAACGGGCATCTCAGAGAGTACCTTGAACCGGTGAGCCGGCGACTGCCCGGCTGCCTGGGGCGGTTGGTGCCGTGGATGCCGAGCGGCGGTTGGGTTGGCGGCCGCTTTGCCAGCCTAGCGACCTCCAACGCGCGTCGCATGGCGCGACGCTTCATCGCCGCCGAATCGCTGCCGGAAGCCGTGCAGGCGGTGACGGCGCTTCGCCGCCAGTCGCTCGGGTTCACCCTGGACCTTCTGGGTGAAGCGGTGCTCTCGGAGGCCGAAGCCGACCGCTACCAGCGCCGCTACCTGGAACTCATCGACGGGCTCGCGAACGCCGCCGCCGACTGGCGACCTGATCCGCTCGTTGACCGGGATGATCAGTCGCCGATCCCGGCGGTGAACGTTTCGGTGAAGCTCTCCTCGCTCTATAGCCGCTTCGACCCGATCGACCCCGAGAGGACGAGCCATTTCGTTCGCGAACGCCTTCGGCCGGTCCTGCGGCTGGCGCGACAGCGCGGCGTGTTCGTCAACATCGACATGGAGCAGTTCTCCGCGAAAGAGGCGACGCTTCAGACCTTCAAGGACGCTTTCGACGAACCCGAGTTCCGCGACTGGCCCGATGTGGGTATCGCCATCCAAGCCTATCTGAAGACGTGCGGCGATGACTTGGCGGGGCTTGCGGAGTGGGCCGCCCGTCGCCAAACGCCGGTCTGGGTGCGCCTTGTCAAAGGGGCGTACTGGGATTACGAAACGGTTATCGCGGCCCGGAACGACTGGCCCTCACCGGTATATGGTGAGAAGGCCGAGACCGACGCCAACTACGAAAGCATGGCGGCTTTTCTGATGGAGCAACAACAGTGGCTCCGTCCGGCGATCGCCAGCCACAACATTCGCAGCATCGCCAGCGCGATCGCGGCGGCCGAGCATTTCGGTGTCCCGCCCCGGCGGTACGAGTTCCAGATGCTTTACGGCATGGGGAACCCGATCAAGGCGGCCCTGGTTTCAATGGGGCACAGGGTGCGCGTTTATACGCCGTTCGGCGACCTGCTGCCGGGGATGGCCTATCTCGTCCGGCGGCTGCTGGAGAATACGAGCAACGAATCATTCTTGCGGGCCGGCTTTCAGGAGCATCTGCCCGAGGAGCGCCTGCTCATGAACCCGCTCGAACTGCTTCGCCGCACGCGGGAGTCGAAGCCCGCACGCGCCCCGTCTTCGGCGGCCGATGGCGCGCCGCCGGGCCCTTTTCGCAATGAGCCGCCCTCGGACTTCAGCCAGGAGGGGCCGCGTGCCGCGATGCGCGCGGCGTTGGCGGCGGTGCACGGGAAACTGTCGCAGGGGTACCCGCTGGTCATCGGCGGACAAAAGATCGAGACGGGGCATGGGATCGGATCGATCAACCCTTCACGCCGGCGACAACTGGTCGGGACGTCCGCCTCGGCCAGCGTCAGCCACGCCCACCAGGCGGTTCGCGCCGCGGCCGACGCGTTCCCGGCGTGGCGCGACCTGTCGGTGAGCGCCGCGCCAGCCTGCTCATTCGCACCGCCGCGATCCTGCGTCGCCGAAGGTTCGAGTTGGCGGCATGGGAAGTCCTCGAGGCTGGGAAGCCGTGGCGCGAGGCGGACGGCGATGTCGCCGAAGCGATCGACTTCTGCGAGTACAACGCTCGCGAGGCCCTTCGACTCGCGCCTTCGCGACACCGCGACGTGCCGGGCGAAGAGAACGCGTATTTCTACGAGCCGCGCGGCGTTGCGGTGGTGATCGCGCCGTGGAACTTCCCGCTGGCGATCCTTACCGGGATGACGGCCGCCGCGCTCGCAGGCGGGAACACCGCGATCATGAAGCCTGCGGAGCAGGCCCCGGTCATCGCCGCCAAGCTGATGGAAGCGTTCGAGGAGGCGGGGTTCCCTCCCGGCGTCGTCAACTACCTGCCCGGCGTAGGGGAGGAGATCGGCCCGGCACTCGTGCGCCATCCTGACGTGGCCGTCATCGCGTTCACCGGTTCGCGGGCGGTCGGGCTGGAGATTCAGCGGCAGGCGGCCGAAACGCCAGCGGGGCAGGACCATCTCAAGCGCGTGATCGCGGAATTGGGTGGGAAGAACGCCGTCATCATCGATGACGATGCCGATCTGGACGAGGCGGTTCAGGGTGTGGTCGAGAGCGCCTTTGGCTATGCGGGGCAGAAGTGCTCGGCCTGCTCACGCGTAATCGTTCCGGAACCCATCTATGACGCGTTCCTGGGTCGTTTGATCGAGGTGACCCGTAGCCTCCGGGTCGGCCCCGCCGACGAGCCGGGGACAAACGTCGGGCCGGTGATCGACGACGAGGCGCGGGAGCGGATCGAAAAAGCGATTGAAGCGGGCAAAGAGAGCGGCCGCCTGGTCTACAGCGCGGATGTCTCCGCCTTGGCGGCCGAGGGGTGTTATGTCGGCCCGCACATCTTCGCCGACGTTCGGCCGGACTCCCCTTTAGCTCAGGAGGAGATTTTCGGCCCGGTCCTGGCGGTGATCCGATCGAGCGGGCTTTCAGAGTCGTTGCAGATCGCCAACGGCACCCGATACGCCCTGACCGGCGGCATCTTCTCGCGGAGCCCGGCAAACATCGAGCGCGCTCGGCGTGAGTTTCGGGTCGGCAACCTCTACATCAATCGGAAGATCACCGGAGCGCTGGTGGACCGCCAACCGTTCGGCGGCTTCAAGCTCTCCGGCATCGGCTCAAAGGCCGGCGGCCCAGACTACCTGCAACAGTTTCTCATCCCGCGGACGATCACCGAAAATACGCTTCGCCGCGGCTTCGCCCCGGAGCCGAGCCCCGCCGACGAAGCCGTTAAATCGTAGGGCGCACATTGCGTTCCGCCACGGGAGCGCCATAGCGGAAGGAACGGTCCGGTGCCGGCGGGTCGGGCCGCGCATTACGATTGGCTGGGCATCTTCGGCATTAAACCACAAACAATATTCGAGCCAGCTACTGCCCCGCCGATCGAGCGGGCGACGCGGCGGCACGCGATGCGCCGCGATGCGTTCCCTACCCGGGGCCTGTCGGGGCATTCAGGCGCTTTGCCATTGTGGCGTTAGCGCGTTCGAGGAAACCGAGCCGCTCGTAGAGCCCGCGAGCGCGGGGGTTGCCGCGCGACACTTCGAGGAACATCGCCCGGGCGCTGAATGGGCGCTCCCGCTCGACCCACCGGAAGAACTCCCTCCCGATGCCGCGGCCGCGATGGGTCGGGACCACATATAACTCGTCAATGAAGAGAATGACCCCGCCGAACTCGTTGCTCCAATAGGGGATCAACAGGGCGTAACCGACGGGGGTCTCTCCGTCGATGAATCGCATGATCCGGCCCCGCTCGGGCTCGGCGACGAGGCGGCGAACGGTCTCCGGAAAACGGATCTCCGCCTCCGGCTGCTCAATGTGATCTTCGGCATACAGGGCGGCCATCATCGCACAGAGGAGGGGGCTTTGATCGAGGTCGGTCGTGGTGCGAAATTGAACGGTTGAGATCACCGAGCCTCCTCAGATTGCCGTCGGCCGCACTTTTCCGGATGGCGGGGAGTTTGACGGATTGCACATCCGTGGGAAAAGCACAAAATAATACACGTGCCTGGCCGCCCCGCGGCCGGGTCGCTCACGCGCCTGGGCCGGCCGCCTCGCCGTCCGTCGCGATTCAACTGTTACCTGGGAAGGACTTACCTATGGCCGGTCAGGCTTTTGGCATCATCGGGCTTGAAGTGATGGGTCGGAATATTGCGCTGAACATCGAGCGCAACGGGTTCCCCATCGCCGTCTTCAATCGGACCTTCTCGAAGTCCCAGCACTTCATTGATGAGATCGCCAAAGGCAAGAACGCGAAAACGGCCGAGAAGATCGAAGACTTCGTGGCCCTGCTCGAAAAGCCGCGGCGCGTGCTGATGATGGTCAAGGCGGGGGCGGCGACGGATGCGACGATTCAGGCGATCAAGCCTTTTCTTGAGCCCGGCGACATCCTGATCGACGGTGGCAACGCCCTCTACACCGACACCGAACGCCGCGAGAAGGAACTGCGCCCGACAGGCATCAAGTTCTTCGGCATGGGCGTCAGCGGGGGAGAAGAAGGCGCCCTCTGGGGCCCATCGATCATGCCCGGCGGCGACCCGGAATCCTGGGAGCGCCTGCGGCCGGTGCTGGAGAAGATCGCCGCCAAAGCGCCCAGCGACGGCAAGCCGTGCGTCACGTACATCGGCAGCGGCGGGGCGGGCCACTACGTGAAGATGGTCCACAACGGCATCGAGTACGGCGACATGCAGCTCATCGCCGAAGCCTACGACCTGTTGAAGAACATCGGTGGCCTCGACAACAAGCAGCTCAAGGACGTCTTCCTTGAATGGAACGAATCGGAGCTGAAGAGCTTCCTGATCGAGATCTCGTCGAAGGTGATCGACTTTGAAGACCCGGAGAAGCCCGGGACTTACCTGGTCGAGAACATCCGCGACGTGGTGGGCATGAAGGGGACCGGCACCTGGACGATCAAGGGCGGGCTGGACATGCTCGTCCCGCTCCCGACGATGGCGGCCGCCGTCGATTCCCGCGAAATCTCCGCGCTGAAGGACGAGCGAACCCGCGCCAGCAAGGCGCTCGGCGGCCCGAGCCCCAAGAAGCTCAGCGGCGACGTGAAAGCGTTCGTCAACGACGTGAAGAACGCGCTCTATTGCTCGAAAATCTGCTCGTACGCCCAGGGGATGGCGCTTCTCTCGGCGGCGAACCGCCCAGCGCCTGAGGGCTTCGGTTATGGCATGAAGCTTCCGGACCTGCCGATGATCTGGCGCGCCGGCTGCATCATCCGCGCGGTCTTCCTGGAGGAGATCACCAAGGCGTTCCAGGAGAACCCCAAGCTTCCGAACCTGCTGATGGACCCCAAGTTCACGGCGATGATCAGCGAGCGTCAGGATTCCTGGCGGCGCGTGGTGTCGCTGGGCATCGCCAACGGCGTCGGGACGCCGGCGTTCAGCTCGAGCCTCGCCTATTACGACAGCTATCGCCGCGAGCGGCTGCCGGGCAACCTGATCCAGGCCCAGCGCGACTACTTCGGCGCCCACACGTACGAGCGAACCGAAAAACCGGGCACGTTCATCCACACCGAATGGTCCGCTTCCCAGCCGCACCACGAACCCCCCAAGGATGGCCACGGCGCCACGCAGGTCGGCACGCTCGAACATCCGAAAGGCGATTAGGTCAGAACAGAAAAAGGGTCAGAAGGTATTTTTTCTTCGCCCTTTTGCTATTTTTCAGTTCCCTCGAATTTCGTGCTTCGGATTTTCTTCTTGCGCGCCCGCTCTGCCTTAGCACGTCACCAGATGAAGCTTCTCGGCATTGACGTCGGTTCTTCGTCGGTCAAGGCGGGGATCCTGCACAACGGCCGCATTGTCGGCCAGCGGCCGCGCGCGTTCTTCAAGACCGACTTTTCCGGGGGCCGCGCCGAGGCGGACGCCGAAGCGATCCTGACCGCCACGCGCAAAGCCGTCCGCCAGCTTGGCCCTGTCGCAAAGGGGGTCGATGCGATCGTCCTGGACGTCATGTCTCCGTCGTGGGTCGCGATGGATGCGAGGGGGAAGGCGCTGACCCCGGTCGTCACGCACCAGGACCGGCGGAGCGTGGACATCGCCCGCGAGATCGAGAAGCGCGTCGGCGCGAAGCGCCACCTGAAGCTGGCGGGCAATCGGCCGTTCCCCGGAGGGATCAGTTCGACGACGTGGGCATGGTTTCTCAAGAATGAGCCGGCGCGGCTGAAGCGGGCGGACCTGGTGGGGCAGTTCAGCACGTTTCTACACCGCCGACTGACGGGCGCTCGGGTGATCGACCCGTCGAACGCGTCGTTCACCGGTTTGTATCGGACGCTCGACTTGGGCGGTTGGAGTGACGAACTGTGTGAGGCCATTGGCGCGAAGCGATCGCAGTTGCCGGAGGTGATGGACGGGGATGTGATCGCCGGCCGCGTGACGGCTGACGCGGCGCGGTCTTTTGGGCTGACGGAAGGAACGCCGATGGTGGCCGGCGTTGTGGACGGCAGCGCCGGTGTCCTTTACGCCGGCGCCACGCCCGGGCAGCTTTTCAACGTCTGCGGCTCGACGGACGTGCTGGCGCTCTGCACGGACGATCCAACGCCGCATGAGGCGCTTTTGACCCGGGCGGTGGGCATCGGCCGCCTGTGGCTGAGCGTCAGCACCTTGGCGGCCGCCGGGGCCGCGCTGTTCTGGGCGAAGCAGCAGCTTTTCGCCGAGTTCTCGATTGAACAGTTCCGCCGCAAGACGGCCGCCCTTGCCCGCCGGGGCGCGGCGGCCGCCGGCTCGGCGCGGTTCGAGCCGTACCTGGCCGGCGAGCGGACGAGCATCGATCAGCGGCAAGGAAGCTTTTCCGGCCTGACGCTGGCGACAACCCGCGAGCAGATGCTGGCCGCGATCATCGAAAGTCTCGCCGTCGCCAGCGCCGCCCGACTGCCGCTGCTGGCCTGGGGGGGCGTGAAGATCTCCCGATCAGTGGTCGTCTCCGGCGGCGCGCAGGACCGACTCGACAAGATCATGCATCGGGATTGGCCCAAGGGATGGACGTTCCGCGCCGCAACCGAAGCCACGTTGCGCGGCCTGGGGACGATTGTGCCGAAGGAGCGGTAACGCAGGGCGTGACCGTCGTCCGAGCCAGGAATAATCGCTCCACGGCGACCTCGTCGCCGTGGAGCGATTGGAGCTGCGATTCCCGAACCGGCGAGGTCGCTCGGCGTCACCCGAACGACTTGCGCAGTGTTGCGATCGATATGTGCGGCCACGTCAGGTTCGGAGGCGGGGCCGGAACCGGAGCGGGAGCGCCGGGTGCTGGCGCAGGCGGCGGGGCGACCAGCAGAATCGGGAAGTTCAGGAAGACCATCTGAGCGTACTGCAACTGGACGAACGTCGGAAACGAGGGGTGAGTGATGTATTCGATCCAAAACGTCGCGTACATCGTCGCGGCGTTTGCGTTGGGCAGCAGGAAAGGGAGGTTCTCGACGCCGCCGCCCCCGAGGGGGACATTCACGGCTGCGAACGCCCCGCCGGGGCCCGCAACGGAAGCGAAGTTCACCGACACATCCGTCGCGATATTGAGCACGACCATCTTCTCGATCGTGTGCCCCGTCGCCAACTGATCGTTGATGTGCTTCTGAAGCAGGAGCACAGGGTCTTTGATGATGTCCTGCATTGGGACGCCGTCGATGTCTGCCGGCAGTGGGACGGCGGGTACGTTCCCGAACGGCGTCCTCGGGTTCACCGCACTGGCGGGCTTGGTGAGATCATACTGCGGGAATCCGCTCAGCGTCCCAGCGGGCTGGACGCCTCCACCCACGCCGAAGGGCGCGCTGTTGAACGTTTTGAACGTTGACAACGAAAGTATATCGGTGGTCCCATCCGAGACCCGGCTTGCGGCGCCTTGGGCAAGCACCGAGTTCCCGTGGGGTATGGTGGCCATGCGGGCGATGCTTTCCGCCTCTGCCGGGGCGGTCGTCTGTGGCACCGTGACCCAGATGCCTGGCTCAATATGCAGCGCTCCACCGGTCGTCGCGTCCGTGATTTGCTGAAGGTACGTGAGGCCAAACAGTTGGATGTCGTCCTGAGCGAACCCGCGATTGGGGATCGATGAGGAGATCGGGTCGAACTTCAGGTTCTCCCGCGTCTGATTGAGCTCAAGGTACAGGTTTGCGTTGCCCTCCCGATCGGGCCGCGCGATCAGGTTGAACCCACGCCCTTTCCAGTTCCCCGCGAGGTCGGAAAGCGGCCCGAGATTCTTCAGTACATCCTCATTCGTCGATACTAAACGAACGTTCGGTATTCTGGACTGCGCCCATTCATCCGAAGTTTGATCCGGCATTGAGTTACCCTTCTGGAAAAGCCTGTCCCATGTCGAAGTCAGCCCGTGCAACGTGCACCGGAGCTTCCCTGTTGGACATCTACCCGGATCAAAGGTAGTCGCTGCGCAGCAACAATCGCCAATTGTTGATGAAGTGACAACACGTACAAAATCGCGGTGCGGCCCGGAGCAGGCGTTAGGGGTCAATCGAGGCGGCGCATTCCAGCGACTTAAGGTGTCCATCCGCTCCGACGATTTCGCGCCGTGACGGAAGACACTCTTAGCAGCACGGGGGGGATCGACGGCGGTCAGACTGCGTGGGCTACCGCCTCGCCACCTTGTAGTAGTTGATCAGCCCATTCGTCGAGGCGTCGTGGCTGGTCACCGGCTCGGCTCCGCTCAGCTCGGGCAGAATTGCCTTCGCCAACTGCTTTCCTAACTCGACGCCCCATTGGTCGAAGGAGTTGATGCCCCAGATGATCCCCTGCGTGAAGATCTTGTGCTCGTAGAGGGCGATCAGGGAACCGAGCGTGCGCGGGGTCAGTTTCTTGAACAGGATCGAGTTGGTCGGGCGGTTGCCCTCGAACACCTTATGGGGGATTAGCGCTTCGAGCTTGTCGCCGGTCAGGCCTTCCTTCGTCAGTTCGGCGCGGACCTCGTCGGCCGTCTTCCCCTTCATCAGCGCCTCGGTCTGGGCGAAGAAGTTGGAGAGCAGGATCGGGTGATGCTGGCCCAGGGGGTTGTGGCTTTGCGCGGGGGCCAAGAAATCGCAGGGGATCAGCTTCGTCCCCTGGTGGATCAGTTGATAGAAGGCGTGCTGGCCGTTGGTGCCGGGCTCGCCCCAGACGATCGGGCCGGTCTGATAGTCAACGCGCTCGCCGTTTCGGTTGACGGACTTGCCGTCGCTCTCCATGTCCCCTTGCTGAAAATAGGCGGCGAATCGGTGCAGGTATTGGTCGTACGGAAGGATCGCCACCGTCTGGGCGTCGAAGAAGTCGTTGTACCACAGCCCGATCAGGCCGAGCGTCGCGGGCAGGTTCTCTTCGAGCGGGGTATTCAGGAAGTGCTCGTCCATGGCGTGGGCGCCTTCGAGAAGTTGCTCGAAGTTGTCCATGCCGATGTCGATGGCGATAGAGAGGCCGATGGCGCTCCAGAGCGAATAGCGGCCGCCGACCCAGTCCCAGAATTCGAACATGTTCTTCGGGTCGATCCCAAACGCCGAAACCGCCTTCGTATTGGTCGAAAGGGCGGCGAAATGCCTGGCGACGTGCTTCACATCCCCGGCGGAGTTCAGGAACCAGTCGCGGGCGCTCTGGGCGTTGGTCATCGTCTCCTGAGTCGTGAACGTCTTGGACGCCACCAGGAAGAGCGCGGTCTCGGGCGATAGCTTCTTCAGCGTCTCGGCGATGTGCGTCCCATCAACGTTGGAGACGAAATGGACGTTCAAGCCGGGCTTGGCGTAGGGCTTCAGCGCCTCGGTGACCATGACCGGCCCCAGGTCCGAGCCGCCGATGCCGATGTTGACGACGTCGGTGATCGCCTTGCCGGTGTACCCCTTCCATTCACCGGAGCGGATCGCGTCGCTGAACTGCTTCATGTGGGCGAGGACGGCGTTCACCTCGGGCATGACGTCTTTCCCATCGACGAGGATCGGCCGATTGGATCGGTTCCGCAGCGCCACGTGGAGCACCGCCCGGCCCTCGGTGGTGTTGATCTTCTCGCCGGAGAACATCTTCCTGGCCCAGCCCGGCACGTCGGCCTGCGTCGCCAGCGCGCGGAGGAGGGTAAGCGTCTCGTCGTTTGCGCGGTTCTTGGAGAAATCGAGCAGGATGTCTTCGAACCGAAGCGACATCCGCTCGAACCGGTCCGGGCTCTGCTTGAACAGGTCGCGCATCTGTAGCGCGGCGACCACACGATGATGCGCTTCGAGTGCTTTCCAGGCCGGTGATTGCGTCAGTGTGCTCATGAGAATCCCATTAGAGGCGAGGCGTCGCGGCCGCGGGTCCAAACCGCGGTCGCGCGCCGCAGGAAGAATAACCGGCCGACGATGGAAGGGAATTGCGGAAGCTGAATGCCGACGCCTCCGGGAAGCGGCGACGGCGACAGTTCACGCTTCCTTCCGCGTGGGTAGGGCGTGGTTCACCACGCCCTACGGTGGGCTGGGCGGCTTAAAGTCTTCGTTCAAGCCCGCGGTCTTATTGGTGTCCGACAGCTTGACCGTTCTCCGCGGCGCTGAAGTGGCTCGGTTCGCCGTTGAGGATGCGGAGGGCGTGGATCGCGCGCTTGCGGCGGATGGCGTCGGGGTCGAGCGGCATGGACGATTCGATCGCCTCAATGATCTGCTGAATGCGGCTGCGGGACTCGGGGTGCGGGTCTTCCCAGAGGGCCTTGTTCAGCGCGGGGACGGCGGGGCGGCCAAGGGCGATCAGGTCGCGCGTGGCGTCTTCACGGACGCGCGGGCGCTCGTCGTTGAGGAGTCGCTCAAGTTCCTTGAACCGTTTGACGTCCAGGCCGTCCACCGCCAGCTTTCCCGCCAGGAACTCGCGGCCGGGCGTGCCGGCGGCCGCGAAGTCCCATGTGCTGTGCAGCGCCCTGACGGGGTCGGATGACGTCAGGTCCTCCCAGAGCCGAGCCAGGTCCCGCGGCGTCACGCTGAGCGGTGCGGCCGGCAGCGCTTCAACGCGGCACGATTGAATGCCCCAGCGATCGCCGTATCTTGGCTCGCCGCGAAGGGAGCTGAAACGCAGCTTGACGGCATCGGCCGCGTGGGGGAAGGCCAGCGTCATGTGGTAAACCGAATCGACCCGGAAGGTCCGGTCCGCGCTGCCAAAGGCGTAGACGTAGCCGAGCGTTTGGCGCTCGTCGGCGCCGGTGTAGCCGGGCCACGGCCGCCCGGGGAACTCCGGGAATTCGTCCGGGAAGGCCTGCTCGTTGTTGTCGGTAAAGAAGCCGCAGTTGTCGAACGTCGTGTGCAGGAGCGTCGGGCCCTCCTCGACGGTGAGGTCCCAGACGTCCGGGCCCAGCCCGGAGTTGCTCCCGACGGCGGGGCCGATCACAAAAAGGGTCAGCTTCAGGCTCAGGTATTGGTGGGTTGGAAGCTCCCGCAGTGAAAGCAGGACCCGCTCGCGGCCGAACGGGCCGAGGAAGCGGCGGTGGCCGACGGGCGTCTCGTCCAGGTCCTGGCGCGACCACTCGAGGCCGGGCGGCCGCTCAAAATGATTGTCGTAGACGCAGGAGGGGGTCGGGTTGGCAGAAACGGGCGTGGCGGGCGCGGCTTCGGCAGGTCGAGGTACTTGGCCGCGGACAGCCAACCCCATCGCTGCCGCAAGCAGTGCCGCGCCAGCCTGGCGGGCACGGGCGGCGACGGAAGCAGGGTTGATCGAATGCCTCATCGATCCTCGCGGCCCTCTGCGACGCTATCAAGATCGAGTCGTTCCGGCGTTCCCACAGCCCAGTATCGGCGCCACTATTAACATCGTCAATCGGCATCGTTACCACCCAGGTGCATCGCGGGAGTCACTCCGGGCAAGTGAGCGCCGGCGGCGAGGCACGAGCCGGGCTCGGAGCTCAAACGTCAACCGCCCGGCCGACGGGGCAGGGCGGTCGGGCGATGAATGCCGATTGGCGCGAAAGGGCGTCTGGCGGGAATGCCGCGTCAGACGCCCCTCCGGGCCCGAATGCGGGGGGAGCCTGGGGCAGCGTTCAGGCCGCTTCGGCGGAGACGTCGCTCGTCAGGCGGAGCGGCGAGCTCGAGCCGGACGACGGGGCGCCCGAGCCGGCGGCGCGGGTGGAGCTGCTCTTGCGGGCGAGCAGTTCGGCCATCGCGGCGAGCGCCTCGGCGTCTTCGGTGGTGGGGAGCTTGACGCTGAGGGCATCGCGTTCGCTGGAGAGGGTTGAGATCCGCTGCTCGTGGTCGGCGGTCCGTCGTTCCAGTTCGGAGACGGTGGACTGGAGCGTCGTCAGGCGCTCCCCCTGGCGATCGACGATTGCCTCGGCCTGCTCCTTGGCGGTGGTCATCTCGTTGAGCTTCCCCTGGAGGCTGTTCAGGTCTTCGACGAGCCGCTGAAGCTCGTCCGCCTGCTCCCCGATCTTGCGGTCGGCGAGAGAGAGGGCGTTGCTCTGATCCAGGATGGTCTGCTGCTGGACGCGGATTTTTTCGGCGTCCGCTTTGATGCGGAACTGCTGCTGAATGATGATCTGTTTGGCTTCGTTGAGGGCTTGAGCGTAAGACAGTTCGGTCGCCATGGTGCTCTCCGGCAAAAAAGGGCTCGTCCGCCGCATCGGCGTGGACGCGGTTACAACATCAGAGTGCGAGCCGCGGCAGGGAAGCATCGCCCGGACGCCGCGACCCGCGCCGGCCAGGCCCGAGCGACTGCTCGACAAGTCGGCCTGCTGTCATACTGTGTCGGATATGGCGGCGGGGGGGTTTAGGACTTTGAACAAGTCGCCCTCGTTTTTCGGGGCTCCGGCGACTGGAGAACGGGAGAGGGCACGAGGCGGGATGGAGAGGCCCGGCGAGGACTAGCGCCGCCTCAGCCGCTTCCGGGGGCGGCGAAGGGGAGCGCCTGCTTGCGTCGCCGTTGCAGTTCCCAGGGGAGCCACATCAGGGCGAAGACGACCAGGCCGATCGCCGCCATCACGGCGACTCGGCCGGGCCAGGCGCCGAACCTGTACAGGATGGCGGGCTGATTCTCGCGCTCGCCGATGTAGCCGTAGTTGAAGTTCCAGACCACATCGGCCGGGAAGACAAGGCCGATATAGAGGAACCCCGCGATCACGGCCGTCCCATAGTCCCGGAACCGCGGCCGAAAGCCTCGCGCCATCACGTCATAGATCGCCCCGCCCACAATCGCAAAGTGGCTCAGCCAGAACAGCCAAAACCGCGCGCTCCGCGGCCCATGTTGCAGGTCCGGCTGAAGCAACGCCTGGGAACTGAGCCCCAGCCCCCAGAAATAGGTGATTGCCCGGAGCCGACGGTGCGATGTGAGGATTGCCAGGGGGACGATCAGCCCGGACCAGTCGCACACCTGGAGCGGTAGCGACCGTTCGGGCGCGAATTCGCCCGGGAGCAATACGAAGATCTTATAAACCGCCCACACAACCAGTCCGCCCACGGCGAGCGCGAGATCGATGCGGCGGCCGGCGGCCGGTGTTTCACTCCGCCGACGAAGCCAGATCGCGATGCCCGTCAGCGCCGCGAACAGCGCGAGCATCAGAAAGTGCGGGGCGTGATACGGCCTGAAGCTGCGCCCGGCCTCGTCGGCGAGCGGAAGCAGACCGGCGATGCTGGAGAGGTGAGCGGTCACGGGTTGCAAGGCGGCTACTTTAAGCGGGACGACTGCTTGCGGGAACAGCCGCCTCAGGGTGACGAGACTGGAACGACCGGAACGTCCGCCAGATCAATGTCCAGATCGAGGTTCCGAACCTTCTTCGCGACGGTCACGGTCAGCTTGTACGGGCCGCCGGGGACGTTGCCGCGGCCGCCACTCGGCTGCGCCGTGTAGTCGGGCGCCCAGCAGGTATAGCGGGCCTCTTCCCGTTCCGCGCCGGGCTCATCGATCCGCGTGGTGGTGAGCGGCCGCCCTTCGCGGTCGGCGAGAACGACGCTGACCAGTTCGGTCATCCGGCGGGCGCTACGCCATTCCTCGTCCGACCGCCCGTCCCGCGCGAGCGCGAGCCGAACCAAGAACCCCGGCGACTGCCGGATCCCCAGTTCGCCGGCCCCGGCGGCCGCGACGCTTTTCAGCACCCAGCGAAAGCCGTCGATCGACTTCGTGACCGGCCGCGCCTGATCGAGATCGGCCACTTCGAATGACGACGTTTCTGTTCGGATCAGCGCGTGGGCGACGCAGCGCAGCCGCCGCAATGTATGAACGCTCCCTGGCGAGCCGAGGAGCGTGATGCCGCTCGCGGAGGCGGCCCCGTAGACGTAGGGTGGCGGGTACTGAGTTTCACGGGCGACCCAGGAGCGGCCGCGATCGTCGGTCGCCTCCACGAGATCGAGGTTGCGCGAAACGCCGAGCAGCGTCAGTTTCCCCTCGGGCCTCAGCGTGACGGTGACGAAGACGCCGGGCGCATCACCCGCGACGCCAGCGCGCGGAACGGCGCGCGCGACGACGAGGAACGGCCCGCACGTCGCGAGCCGCTCCGACGTTCTCGCCGGCGCACCGCTGGACAGCACGAGCCGCTGTTGTGCGTCGAAGCTGATCCCCAGCGATGCCGCCTCGGCGACTCGCGACACCGCTTCCCACGCCGGCGCGTTGTGAAGCGAAAGGGACAGCGGCGGCCACGCTTTGCCGCGCTGCCACTCCCAGAACTCGTCGCGCCCGACGCTGGAAGCGCCCGCCAGGCCGGGCGCCGGCGGCGGCGCGTGGAGTTGTCGCTGCACCTCTTCCAGGATCGCGCGCGGCGATGCCCCCGACATCTCCACCGTGACGCGTGTCGGGGAAAGGAGCGTCCGCTCGGCTTCGGTAAGCGGGCCGGTTGACAGGACGGTGGGCGGGTAGAGCGTCTCCCACGGCCGCTCACCGGCGGCCGCGGAGTCGCTCGCAACTCGGGGCAGGCCGGGGCCCGGGAAGGTGGGGCGAGGGGCGGGAAGTTCGACGAGTGAAGGCGCCGATGGAGCGCCGCCCGCGGGCTGCGTTGCGGCGATGACGCTGTCCGTGCCCCGGGTGCCACCGAAGGCGAAGGGGGAGACGGCGGAGGTGCCCCGCGGACCGAGCCCGGCCGGCAGGCCCACGAGCGTGACGCCGATGAACACGGCGACCGCGCGGGTGCATGGTTTAGGGGCTGTCGCTGATTGCGCTGGCCAGGTCATGGGGATACTCAACTCGGCGGCGCACCCGAACCGCGTGAGGTACGACCGGCCGCGAACAATGGATGGGATCGATCCGCGCGGGACTGAGAATACCGCGCGTGACGATCACCCGCTATTCGGCGTTGTCAGAGGAGCCCACCATCACAAGCCGCATAACCCGCCCAGGCCGGCAAGAATCTCGAAAACAGCCAGACCTTCAGTTGATGCGCCTGTCGCGCGACAGGCGAGTGGGGGATGTGACGCACGCGTCGTGAAAAAAAGAGACGTGGCCCCTTTCATTTTGTTCGGGCCCGCACCGCCCGATCGCGGCGCGCGGAACTTTTTTTGCTTTTTGGCCGATTTAGCGGTGGCCATCCACGGGTAGCGCCGTTAACTTCCCCGCCGACACGAACCGGGTTCTTTGTGGCCGTTCGCGGCTCACTCGCAAATTCACCCAAAGCTACTTGCGATCAACCCCGTGTTCTCGGTCGCACGCTCGGCGGGCGAGACGCGGCTTAAGGCCGAACGTGCGTTGAGTAGAACGTCGGGCGCCGCGGTGAACGATGCTCTGCGCGGGGGGGGGGTGAACGATGCTTTGCGCGGGGGCGAAGGATGCTCTGCGGGGGCTGGTGCGTCGGGTGCCGTTTCGCGGCAGGCTAGGCTGCCTACCGCTTTAACCCAAGCTAACTCGTGGAGGTTTCGTGCCGAATTGGAAGTCGGCGGTGATTCGCCTGTCGCAGGCGCGTCGTCGCATTCAGAGTCGCCGTCCCTCGCCCGCCGCGCCCGCCCGCATGGAGCCCCTGGAGCCCCGCGAGATGATGTCCGTCACCCGCGACGCGGCCGGTTGGACGGTCGTCACGCCGTCGGCCGGCGATCGCGTCGTCTACGTGAGCAGCTCCTCCGGAAACGATGGGAACAGCGGCCTCTCGCCCGTGTCGCCCGTGAAGACCTTGAAGCGGGGCGAATCGCTCCTCCGCGGCGGCACCGGCGACGAACTCCTGCTTAAGCGCGGCGACATCTGGCACGAATCGTTCGGCATCTGGAGCAAGGGTGGCGCGTCGGCCCAGCGGCCAATGGTCTTCGGCGCCTACGGCGCCGGCGCCCGCCCCGCGCTCTACACCGGCACGACCTCCGCCCTGGTCGTCGGCGGCCCGCCGGTGAACTACTTCGACGTCATCGGCATCAAGATGTACGCCGATGGGCACGACCCCAAGAGCGGGTCGTTCAAGAGTACCCTTTCGCAGGACGGCATCGCGGTCGATTCCAGCATCAACAACTGGCTGATCGAAGACTGCGACATCCAAAGCTACAAGAACAACATCACGTTCCAGAAGTACCTGGGCCCGATGCAGAACGTGACGATCCGCCGCTGCGTCATCGCCGACGCCTACTCCTACACTAGCGCCCACTCGCAAGGCCTGTTCGCCGACGGCATCCAGGGGCTGACGCTCGAGGACAACGTCTTCGACCACAACGGCTGGAGCCAGCTCGGCGCCGGGCAGGCGATCTTCAACCACGACGCGTATGTGGCCGCCGGCTCTTCGGGGCTGGTGGCCCGGGACAATATCTTCGCCGATGCGTCCAGCCACGGCCTGCAGGCCCGCTGCGGCGGGGTAATCGTGGGCAACGTCTTCCTGAATGACGGGGTCGGCCTTTCGTTCGGCCTCGTCAACGGCGCCCCCTTGACGGCGGGCGGCGTCAGCGGCTCGGTCAGCGGCAACGCGTTTATCGGCAGCCACATGGTGGCGGGGCAGACCAAGGGGATCGCCGTCGAAGTCGGCAACGTACGGGCCGGCGCGGGCGCGACGATCAGCGGGAACATCTTCACGCAGAACCCGATCGGCAAGAATGCCGCCATCAGCATGGGGATCTGCAGTGGCAACGCCAACGGCAAGTCGGGCGTCGGCCTGAACGACGTTCACGTGGTGAACAACATCGTCTACAAGTGGTATGCGGGCATCGCCTTCTCGGCCGGCATGCACTCGGGCGGCTCAGGCACCGCGGCCATCAATCGGGTCAGCGTCGCCGGGAACGTCTTCCAGCAGACATTGAGCAGGTCCACTGGCGCGGTCTACTCCGGCGTTCTTGCCGGCGGGACCGGCCAGGTCTCCCACGGCGCCTATCGTGACCCCAGCCGCACCGCCGACACCTATGATCGGACGATTGGCGGCAGCGGCAGTCTCGCCGATTTCATCGCCAGGGCGCGGACGCTCTCGCACCAGAACTGGAATACCAGCTACACGGCCGCCGCGCTGCTGGCGTACATCCAGGCGGGCTTCGTCTAAATTCAGGGGACGGATTCGCCAGTTTCGCTCATTCCGCCCGCCGGCCCACTCTGCCGGCGGGCTTTTATTTGGCCAGTCGTCAGGGGTATGGGAGCATATAGTGTTGGCATCGTGCATAGCGGTCGATGCACGGTCGTCGTCGTGACAAGATGTAGCGGCCGCCCTCCTCGGGGGCATCGTGCGGTTACAAGACGTATCTCCATCGGGCGGGGGCGCCGACCGTTTCTCCTCTCAGCCAGCGGAAGCCGATCGTCGCAGCCGTCCCGCCGACGGCGATCGGGCTCCTATCGACACGAACGTCGCGGGAACCCGGAGCGATCCGCCCGGATCGACGTTGCGCCAGGTGGTGCCGGGCCTTGCGTTGATCGCCTGCGTCGCGGCGCTGCTTGCGACCGTGGTGGGGCTCCATCGGCTCTGCTCGGCGCGCGACGGGGGCCATTTCGTCTACCCGCTGGATGACGCCTACATCCATCTGTCCATCGCCAGGACTCTTGTAGAAACCGGCGCTTGGGAGGCGACACCCGGCGGCGGCGGCTCCGCCTCTTCTTCGCCGGGTTGGACGTTGCTCATCGCGGCGGCCGACCGGGCCTTCGGCATCAATGAGCTTACGCCGCTCATCCTCGCAACGGGCTTCGGTGTCGGGGCGCTGCTCGCCGCGTATTGGATCGCTCGATTGGAGGGGTTCCCGGCGTGGGTCGCGGCCGCGATGCTGGCGGCCATCCTCCTCGCGGCGCCGCTGGCCCCGCTCGCGATGACGGGCATGGAGCACCTGTGTCAGATCTTCGTCGATCTTTGCTTCCTGCACCTGGCGGTTCGCGAAGCGCATCGGGAGGCCCTACCTGAAACTGGCGCGGCGCGGCGATCGTCGCGCTTGCGCGGTGCGATGTTGCTCGCGTTCGCCGCGGCCGCCATGCTCATTCGCTTTGAAGGGATCTTCCTGGTCCTGGTGGCGTGCCTGGTGCTTGCGTTTCGACGGCGGTGGGCTTTAGCCCTGGCCGTTGGCGCCGCGGGCTACCTCCCCCTGGCCGCGTTCAGCCTTTGGTCGATCCGTTCCGGCCGCCTGTGGCTGCCGAATTCGGTTCTGCTGAAGGGGAACGTGCCGGACTTCCATTCTTGGCTAAGGGGGTGCTCTCGCTCGGCGGCCACGCCGCGGTGAATCTCCGTAACGCGCCGTGGGTCGCGGGGCTGATGATCGTCGCGGCCTTCCTGTTGCTCGTCCGACCGGCGCGAGGCGAAGCCGGCCCCGCGGGAAACGACGCGGCCGCGTCTTCGCGGGCGGAGACGTTCGTGTGGGCCACCCTCGGGGTGACGCTGCTTCACATGCAGTTCTGCGGCGTCGGCTGGTTCTACCGCTATGAGGCCTATCTGGTCGCGCTGCTGATCGTCGGCGTGACGATGCTCGCCGCGCCGTGGGCGCGGCATGCCCCGCGCCCGTCGCTCACTGTCGCCGCGTTGAGGCGCTACGCGATCGTCGCGACCGTGTTCATCGCGGCCGCTTCCCCGTGCCTGATCCGGGGAGCAAACGCGATGATCGACGTTCCCCTCGCGTCGCACAACATCTATGAGCAGCAGTATCAGATGGCGCGCTTCCTCCAGCGCTACTACGCGGGCCGTGCGATCGCCGCAAACGACATCGGCGCGATCGCGTTCTGTTCCGGCGCCCGGACGCTGGATCTCGCCGGCCTGGACAATATGGAGGTGGCGCGCGAGCGGCTTCACCACAGGTTCTCAGCGCCCTTTGCCCAGACGGTCGCGGCCCGTCATGACGTGAAGGTCGCAGTGATCTACGATAAGCTTTTCCCCGACGGGCTCCCTGCCGGCTGGGTCAGAGGCGGTTCCTGGAAGATCCCCAACAACGTAATCTGCGGCTCGGACGAAGTGGTCTTCTATGCCGTGGGCCCGTCGGAAAGACAGGCGCTGACCGAGCACCTTCGGGAGTTCTCGAAGAGCTTGCCCAGTGACGTGGTCCAGACGGGTTACTAACACTATAGCGTTACCTCGCGAATCGCGGCGAAACGAACAAGGCAAAATCCGAAGCCCGAAATCCGAACGAATGACCCAGCGGAAAGAAAGACAACGGATGAAAGCGGATGCGGAAGGAAGAGTCCTTTTCCGCTTCGTCCTCCTTTCTCCTCCTTGATTTTTCGTGGTCGCCGCAAAACTGCGCAGGTGCGGTAGAGGTGGGGCGCTCCGCGGCCGGCAGCGGCGGATGGAGCTCATCCAAGCCCGGTGACGCCGCCGGCGGGCGTCCAGAAAGCATTCACATACTCGAACTCCTGCTCGCGGCCGCCCGTGATCGAGAACTCGTCATCGAGCGGCATTCCCAGGGACGCCGGGCCGCCCGAGTTGATGTACTTGGCGCCAATCGCCCCATACACCACGTGCGCTCCCGAAGATTCGGACGAAAAGATGTCCCCGTGCTCGAAGACCGTTTTGGCCCCATGATCGAAGCCGTCAACATTGACCGCGTCGTGGGTCGGCAGGCCGATGAGCTTCTGGACGTTGCGGCCGAAGGCGTCTGTCTCGCCCGCCGTCGCCTGGTACTCGGCGCGCGTGTCGCCGTATAGAACGTGGGCGCCGGTGGACGATGACCAGAAGATCACGCCGAAGCTGAATCGCGAGACGCGGCCGCCCGCTTTGATCGATGTGTTGGCCTCATCCGAGGTCGGCAGGCCGACATCCGCCTTCTGGACGTTGTAGCCGTAGGCGTCGGACTCCAACGCCGTGTGGTTGTACTCGGCGCCAATCGCGCCGTAGACGACGTGGGCGCCGCTTTCGGCCGACCAGTAGATGGCCCCGTTGTTGTGGAACTTCTGGACCAGGGCGCCTGGGATGTTGACGTCGGCCATGACCGGGGTGGTCGGGGCGCCGAGAAGGGCGTGGACGGTCGTGCCGTGGGCGTCAGTCTCGAAAGCGGTATGGGCGTATTCGGCCGCAATCTCGGTTGTGCCGGACATGAGCTGGCGCCGCTCGAGCGGCTCGAACATCGCGACGGTGGGACGGCTCGGCGACTTCTGGGACGACGCGGCCGTCTTCGGGGTGCGGGAGAACATCGGGCTCTTTCTTCCGGCACGCGGCCGGTAAACAAACTTGTGTGATCGATTCGTTGGGCCTATTCGATACCCCCAGGTCGGTGCCGACCTTGCGTCGCTCCGCTGTTGACCTGAACAGGGCCGCCTGCGCACCTGAGGTCACGGAGCCGTGGAGCCGCCAGGCCCGCGAACGAACGCAAAGGCCCGCCGGCATAGGGATGCCGGCGGGCCGCGCGTTCCTCTCGAAGATCCATGCCGCACCCGCCTGGCGGACTGACCTACAAGACCAGATGAGCGCCACCCGCCTGCGACCAGTATTCGTAGCCGTGCTGGAAGTCCTGGAAGCGGAAAGTGCCGCCGCCGAACTCGTCGTCGGTCGGGAGGCCGAGGTCGCCGCTCGGCCCGCCGAAGCTGTTGTACAGGCCCCCGACTGCCCCGTAGACGACGTGGCGCCGGTGTTGGGCGACCAGAAGATGTTCCCATGCTGGAAGCTGTTCTTGCGGGCGCCGCTCACGCCGGGGACGGTCACTTCGTCGCTGGTCGGCAGGCCGACGATCTTCTGGACGTTCTGGCCGTAGGCGTCGGTCTCGCTCGCCAGGTGGTTGTACTCCGCCCCGATCGCGCCAAAGACCACGTGGGCGCCGGTCGCGCCGGACCAGTAGATCGTCCCGTGGCTGAAGTGGTTCAGCCGGGCCCCGGCGGCGATGGGCGAGTTGGCTTCGTCGCTGGTCGGCAGGCCGATCAGCTTCTGCACGTTCTGGCCGTAGGCGTCGGTCTCGGAGGCGGTGGCCTGGTACTCGGCGCGGATCGCCCCGTAGAGCACGTGAGCGCCGGTCGAAGGCGACCAGAAGATCACCCCGTTGCTGAGATGGTTGACGCGGCCGCCGGCGGCGATCGACGTGTTCACTTCGTCGCTGGTGGGCAACCCGATGATCTTCTGGACGTTGGTGCCGTAGGCGTCGGTCTCCAGGGCCGTCGTGTTGTACTCCGCGCCGATCGCGCCGTACATCACGTGGGCGCCGGTCGAGGCGGACCAGTAGATCGCCCCGTTGTCGTGGAACTTCTGAACCAGCGCGCCGAGACGCCGGGGACGTTCATGATCGGGCTGGTCGGCGTGCCGAGCAGGGCATGGACGTTGACGCCGTAGGCGTCGGTCTCCGAGGCGGTATGGGCGTACTCGGCGGCGATTTCCGTCGAGCCCGACATGAGCTGCCGTTGTTCGAGCGTTTCGAACAGGGCGATGTTGGGACGGGCGGCGATCTTCTTCGACGACGCGATTTTCGGGGTGGTCCGGGAGAACATAAAAGCCTTTCTTCCGGCACGCGGCCGGTCAAGTTTATCGGGTGACTCGTTTCCCCCTGTCGCCAATCGATACCCGTCAAGCAGGGGTGACTTTGCGTTGTGGGAGGGTGCGCCTGAACAGGGCTACCGGGGCCCGAGATGAGAACGAGCAGCGGAGTTGAGGTTTCGTAGGGCACGCATCGCGCCACGGGCTGTAGCGGCCGCCCGTCAACGGCACCTGTGGCGCGCGGATCGACGTAGCAGGCACACTCCGTGTGCCGTCCGCCGGCTTTTGGAGCGCCGCTCAACGACGGGCTACGGCACACGGAGTGTGCCTGCTACGGGAGGCTTGCCACTGAACGATCCCCGCGCGGACCCAAGTAGCAGGCACACTCCGTGTGCCGTCCGCCGGCTTATCGAGGGCCGCCCAATGACGGGCCACGGCGCACGGAGTGTGCCTGCTACGCGAGGATTGCCAGCGAACGATCCGCGTGCGGGGACCGACGTCGCGGGCACACCCCCTCACGCGAGGCGTGCCCTAAGGCGGAAGGCGTTTGACCACTCGTCGAGCGCCTTCACATTTCTGTGGTGTCAAGGACAGCTTCCGCACCCTGAAGCGTTCCGCCGAGTCGCCGATAGCGCGCGATCGCGGTCAACGGAAAGTAGAGCCGGTAGAGGTGATACTTGAGGTAGAAAACCTTGGGAAACCCGGTGCCGGTGTACCAGTATTCGTCCCAGTTACCATCGGCCGCCTGGTTCTCGACGAGCCACCGCACCGCCTTCTGGATCGCGGCGTCGCCCTTGCTTGCCGGGCCGGCGGCCGCCATCAGGCCCATGACGCCCCAGGCGGTCTGCGACGCGGTGCTCGGGCCCGTGCCCTTCAACGACGGGTTCTCATACGTCAGCGCGGTCTCGCCAAAGCTCCCGTCCGGCTTCTGGACGCCGCGCAGCCACGCCTCCGCGCGGCGGACGAAGTCGCTGGACATGTCTTCGCCGACGCTGCGCAGCCCGACCAGCACCTGCCAGGTGCCATAGACGAAGTTGACGCCCCAGCGGCCCCACCAGGCGCCGCTCGCGTCCTGCTGGCCGCGAATGAAGTCGATTGCCCGGCGGATCGCCGGCTCGCGATGGGTCATGCCGTTGTAGCCCAGGCATTCCAGCACGCGGCCGGTGATGTCCGGGCAACTGGGGTCCTGCATCGCGTTGTGGTCGGCGAAGGGGATTTTTTCCAGGATCGGGCGATCGGTGGTCCGGTCGAACGCCGCCCAGCCGCCGTCCTCGTTCTGCATCGCCATGAGCCAGTTGACGCCGCGCTTCACGGCGGCCGCCGCGCCGTCGCCGCCGACGCGCCGCAAGGCCATGGCGACCATCGCGGTGTCGTCCACGTCCGGGTAGTGGGGGTTCTCGAACTCGAAGAACCACCCCGACGGCTCGACGTCGGGGCAGTTCTTCCGCCAGTCCGAGGCGACGCGGCATTCCTTGGAGAGGAGCCACTCCGTCGCGCGGGCGGCGGCATCGGAGGCGGGGCTCATCCCCGATTCGGCCAGCCCGTGCAGCGCGATGCCCGTGTCCCACACCGGCGACAGGCAGGGCTGGATCCGAATCCGGTCGCCTTCGCGGATGAAGAAGTCGTGCAGGTGCTTGTGCGCCGCGACGACGCGCGGATGGTCATCGGCGTACCCGAGCGTCCTGAAGACGATCAGGATGTAGACCATCGGCGGGAAGATCGCGCCCAGGCCCTCGGAGCCGTCGAGGTGCTCGAGCATCCACTCTTCGGACCGCTTGATCGCGGCGCGGCGGAGCGATTCGAGCGGGGCCTTGTCGTACTCCTTCAGGAACTGGTCGATCCGGAGAAAACATTCGCGCCAATCTTTGGGGAAGCCGCTCAGTGGTTCGGCCAGCCGATTGGCGGCCGCGTGGTCGAGGTAGAGTTCGCCAATGCCCATCTGTTCGGGCAACCGCCGCACCGGCCGCAATGTGACGACGATCGCCAGGGGCAGGATCATCGTCCGCGTCCAGGCCGACACGTTGTAGAGGTTGAAGTAGGCCCACTTGGGCAGGAAGACGACCTCCGGCGGGATGCTCGGGCAGGCGTCATAACTGATCTGGCCGAGGGCGGCAAAGAAGAACTTGGTGAACGAATTGCATTTTTCGGCGCCGCCCATCGATCGGATGAGCGCCCGCGCCCGGGCCATGTGTGGCGCGTCCGGGTCATCGCCCATCAGCTTGAGGGTGAAGTACCCTTTCACGGTCCCCGAGATGTCGGCCGGGCCGCCGGGGAACAGGTTCCAGCCGCCGTCGGGCTGCTGGATGTCGCGGAGATAGTTGGCGATGAGCGGCAGTTCCGGGTCGTTCTCCTGGGAGAGGATGAACTTCAGGAGCAGGTATTCGGAGCTGAGGATGCTGTCCCCCTGAAGCTCGCCGACCCAGAACCCGGCCGCGTCCTGCTTGCCGAGCAGGCTGGCGCGAGCCCGATCGATCGCGCCGTCGAGCGTCCGCGGAGCGGCAGAGCCGGCGGGGGACGGAGCGTCGTGCCCCTGCGGCAGCGTCAGCACCAGCGGGATCGCCGGATGCGTCGAAACGGACGGCTCGGCGACGAGAGGTTCCAAAGTCAAAACTCCCGGAGAATGCAGGCTCGGGTTGGCACGCGTCGCGGCCGGCCCGCTCGGTTCGAATGGCCCAAGATTCGCGAGGAAATTAACACGGTCGCCGCCGATCGCCAAACGGAGTGAGATCCTCTTGAACGCAGGTCGCGGCGTGAGAGCCGCGAACGAGCCGCGCCCGTGAGGAAGCGGGCAGTCGCCGTACTCGGCGGCTGATCTGTTGGATGTGCGATTGACGCCCTCCTGCGGCGATCACCCGCTTTCCGATGAGTAAAGCTCGCTGAAGGCGGTGCTGCTTTCGGCGTGGCCGCCGCATCTCAAAGCTTCAACGGTTTCCCCGCCAGCTTCTCGTACGCTTCCAAGTAACGCTTCCGCGTCCCGACCACCACGTCCTGCGGCAGCGCCGGCGCCGGTGGCTTCTTGTCCCAAGGCTGGCTTTCGAGCCAGTTTCGAACAAACTGCTTGTCGAAGCTGGGCTGGTCATGGCCGGGCTCGTACGTCTCGGCCGGCCAGAAGCGGCTGCTGTCGGGCGTCAGCACTTCGTCGATCAGCAGGATCCTCCCGTCAGGCAGGCGGCCGAACTCGAGCTTGGTGTCGGCGATCAGGATCCCGCGCGACGCGGCGTAGGCGGCCGCTTGGGCGTAGATCGCCAGCGTCCGGTCGCGAAGCGTTTTCGCCGTCTCGTCGCCGATGCGGCGGCTCATCTCGGCGAAGTCGATGTTGATGTCGTGGCCTGATTCCTCCTTCGTCGCCGGCGTGAAGATCGGTTCGGGCAAACGATCGCACTGCTTCAGCCCCGGCGGCAACGCGACGCCGCAAACCGTCCGCGACGCCTGATATTCCTTCCACCCCGACCCGGCCAGATACCCCCGAGCCACGCATTCGATCGGGATCACTTCCGTCTTTTGCACCAGCATCGACCGCCCCATGAGCGGGGCCGAGAATCGCCGCACCTCAAGCGGGATCCGAGCCGCGTTCCCCTGCAGCAGGTGATTGGGGAATTGCTCCTGGAACATCTCAAACCAGAAGCGGCTCAGCGCCGTCAGGATCACGCCCTTATCGGGGATGCCGTTGGGCATGATGCAGTCAAACGCGCTGATTCGATCGGTGGCGACGAGCAGGAGCGTGTCGCCCAGGTCATAAACATCGCGAACCTTCCCCCGCCGGATCGGCAGAGGCAGGTCAGTGCGGAGCAGTGCGGGGGCCATCTCGGCAGAGTAAAGCCGCACCTCCCCAAAAAAAAGGATTCCCCTCCGACACGAAGAGGCCCACGACCGTCCGCGTCGGTCCCCAAAGCATTTTCTTCGCCTTTATCCGTGTCCATCCTGCCTTTCATCTGTGGCCACATCCCCTCCCGGATTTCTTCCGCTCCCGGCCCGATTCGCGCCGGCTCGCCGGTCTGCTAAGATGCCCCCGGACGCGAGTCGAGGAATTTCGAGCGTGGGACGGCACCCCGCTCGCACCGCCGCCTAGCCTCCCTGGCGCCAAGCCTTTATGGCCATTAAGTTCGAGATCTATCGCGGCGGTGCCCGGCTTACCACCTTCGAGCCCGTGGCGGCGACCGGGATCGGCCCGGAGAGCGTGCCCCATCCCGGCGAGGTCTACTTTCGCGATGGCGTGCTTGTCGTCAGCCGCAAGGACGATCACGCGGCCGGCGTCGCGCTCCTTTGGGACGTTGGCGCCCTCGGCGCGTTCGTCCTTGAAACCACTCGCCTTCAGCCCCGTGATAAGCCTTACAACCTCAACGTCGAGCTCGCCCGCTTCCGCCTGATGAAGATCATGCAGAAGCAGGAGGACTGGAACCTTTTCGACCTCCCCAAGTTCGAGCGCTTCAGCGGCCGCCTGCACGAAGGGCAGATGCTCTTCGCCGAAGCGCTCGGCAAGCTGCATGACGCGCCCTCCGCCGCGCTCAAGGCGGATCGGGCGCTAGAGATCGGCATTGAGCTTTCCGAGCAGCTTGCGACGTTCCACAGCGACCTGCTGCTCAATCGCCGCCGTGCCGCCAACGGCTTCGTCAAGCACATCTTCGGGTGCCGGATCGACCCGTCTATTCAAAACGAGCGATACAAAGAGACCGTCGCCGCGCATTTCGATTATGCCGTCGTCCCGATGAGCTGGAAGCTGATCCAGCCGCAGGAGCAGGCGTTCAAGCCCGAGCCGATCGACGAGTGGATCGAGCACCTGAGCAAGCGCCGCATGCCCGTCATCGCCGGGCCGCTGGTGCGGCTCGATTCGACCGGCGTCCCCAACTGGATGGCGATCTGGGAGCATGACTTCGACATGCTCCGCGAGATGGCTTACGACTACGTCCAGAAGATCGTCCAGCGTTACCGGCGGGGCGTCGCGGTCTGGAACGTGGTCGCCAGCGTGCAGGCGAACATGGCGTTCGTCCTCAGCTTCGAGCAGATCATCGAGCTGACGCGGCTGCTCGTTTCGCAGGTGAAAACGATCCTGCCGGGGGCGCGGGCGCTAATCACCATCGCCCATCCTTTTGGCGAGTATCACGCCCGCGGCCGCGGCGCTGTCCCGCCGATGCTCTATGCCGAAATGGTCGCCCAGGCGGGGATCAACTTTGAAGCGTTCGGCCTGGAGCTGGAAATGGGCGTCCCCGAACCCGGGCATTTCAACCGCGACCTGTTCCAGTTGAGCACGATCCTCGACAAGTTCGCCACGCTGGGTCGCCCGGTCTTCCTGACTGGCATTGGCTGCCCCGGCCGCGCCGACGCCGATCCCGCCGACGTCTCCGACGGACGCCTCGTCCCCTCCGCCGGCGGCCGCTGGAAGCGCCCATGGGACCCACAGCTTCAGGCGGAATGGATGGAAGCCGTCTACCACCTGGCGCTGAGCAAACCGTTTGTCGAAAGCGTCGCCTGGAGCAACCTCGCCGACCTGCGGCCCACCCTGCCCGGCGGCGGCCTGCTCGACGACCTTCTGCAGCCCAAGCCAGCGTTCCAACAGCTTCAGCAGATGCGGGAAAAGTTCCGCCAGTTCCAGGTCCGCAAGCCGTGAGCCCGCCGGAGCGGCCGCCCCGGGGGCAGAACGTGCCCGATCCATCGCCGCCCGATACGACACCATCCGGTCGGAAGTCATCCGATACGGCGTCGCCCAGTGCGAAGTTGCCCGATCCCACAGTTGCCGCCGCCGCGCCAGTCGATCGGCCGCCACCCGCCGCACCCGATCCCCGATCGTCTGAGTCCCCGCGTGGCGACTGGGCCCAGCGATGGCTCTGGTCCGAGTCGCAGCGGCGAGCCCTGGCGACGCTGCTGGTCGCGGGAACCGTTGCGCTCGGCGCGAGATACGCCTGTAACCCCGTCTACGTGGCGAACCCCCAGCCCGAAGCCGGCCCCCGCGCCGCCGACCTGGCCGACCGCGTTGACCCGAACACCGCCGAATGGGAGTCGCTCGCCGCGCTGCCGACCCTCGGCGAGAAGCGGGCCAAGGCGATTGTCGCCTACCGAGAAAAATATAAGCCGCGCCAGCCGGGCGACGTCCCGTTCCACGTGCCGGAAGACTTGATAGTCGTCCGCGGGATCGGGTTTGCGATGGTGAACAACCTGTCGCCGTACCTTTGCTTCCCGCCCCACAAGCCCCAGACGCAGCCTTAGAGGCTCTGCACGGAACACGCGGAAAGATGAAAGGATGAAGGATGAACGTGAAGGATGAAGGTAAGACGCGATCTGATTCAGCCTTCAGCCCTCTTGTGCGTGGCGTCGGATTGAATCGTCCAACCCCACCGAGCGTCCGAGCTTAAGAGGGCTTTAAAGGTAGCAGCCACGCTGCGTGTGCCGTGGCTATCATTTGGAAGACCTGACAAGCGGAGCCGAACGGCACACGGAGTGTGCCTGTAACAAAGGCCCCGCGGCCGGGCACGTGACCATCCACCATCCAGTAAGGCCTGCCATGCCCGATTTTGAAGTCGTCAGCCCGTATCAGCCGCAGGGGGATCAGCCGGCGGCCATCGACAAGCTCGTCGCCAACCTCCGCGCGGGCGGGAAGTACCAGACGCTCATGGGCGTGACCGGCTCGGGCAAGACCTTCACCATGGCCCACACCATCGCGCGGCTCAATCGGCCGACGCTGGTCATCAGCCACAACAAGACGCTTGCGGCCCAGTTGTACGAAGAGTTCAAAGAGCTTTTCCCCAAGAACGCCGTCGGCTACTTCGTCAGCTACTACGACTATTACCAGCCCGAAGCGTACATCCCCCAGCGCGATATCTACATCGAGAAAGACGCCAGCCGCAACGACGACCTGGATCGCCTGCGGCTGGCGGCCACCAGCAACCTCGTCAGCCGCAACGACGTGCTGCTGGTCGCGTCCGTCTCCTGCATCTTCGGCCTCGGTTCGCCGATCGAATATAAGAAAAGCGTCCTGCCGATCCGCAAGGAAGTCGAGACCGATCGGGACGATATGCTCCGCCGGCTGATCGACCTCCAATACAGCCGCAACGACATCGACTTCAAGCGGGCGACGTTCCGCGTGCGGGGCGATGTCGTCGAACTTCACCCCAGCTACGAAGAATTCGCCTATCGCATCGAGTTCTTCGGCGACCAGATCACCAACATCGACGCGATCAACCCGCTCACCGGCGAAGTCCTCTCCAGCCACGACCAGATCTTCATCTACCCCGCCGTCCACTACGTCATGCCTGAGGATCGGGTGGCCGGGGCGGTCCAGGCGATCAAGGAGGAGCTGGAGCTCCAGGTCATGCGGCTCCGCGGCGACGGAAAGCTTCTCGAAGCGCAGCGGCTGATCGCCCGAACCAAGTACGACCTGGAGATGATCCTGGAGGTAGGCTATTGCTCGGGGATCGAAAACTACAGCCGCCACCTCGACGGCCGCCAGCCCGGGGAGAAGCCGTACACGCTGATCGATTACTTCCCCAAGGACTTCTTGCTGATCGTGGACGAGTCGCACGTCACCCTGCCGCAGATCAAGGCGATGTACAACGGCGACCGCCAGCGCAAGGAGGTGCTGGTTGACCACGGCTTTCGCCTGCCCAGCGCGCTCGACAATCGGCCGCTGAAGTACGAAGAGTTCGAGCGGATGTGGAACCAGGTCGTCTACGTCTCGGCGACGCCAGGCAAGATCGAGTTGGAAAAGACCGGCGGCGAAGTTGTCGAGCAGGTCATCCGCCCGACCGGCCTGATCGACCCCGAAATCTTTGTCCACCCCGCCCAGGGGCAGGTGCCGCACCTGCTCGCCCAGATCAAGGAACGGGCCGAGCGCGGCGAGCGCACGCTCGTCACCACCCTGACGAAGCGGCTGGCGGAAGACCTTTCGGCCTACATCCAGGAGGCCGGCATTCGCGGCCGCTACCTGCACAGCGAGATTCAAACCCTGGAACGCGTCGAGATCCTCTCCGAGCTCCGCAAGGGGGACTTCGACGTGCTCGTCGGCATCAACCTGCTCCGCGAGGGGCTTGACCTGCCCGAGGTGTCGCTGGTGGCCATCCTCGACGCCGACAAGGCCGGCTTCCTGCGATCGGAGACGAGCCTGATCCAGACCATCGGCCGAGCCGCCCGGAACCAGAACTCAAAGGTCATCCTCTACGCCGACTCAATCACCCCCGCGATGCGGCGCGCAATGGACGAGACCTCTCGCCGCCGCGCCATCCAGCTCCAATACAACACATCGCACGGCATCACCCCGACGACGGTGGTCAAGGCGATCCGCTCGAGCATCGAATCCGAAGTCAGGGCCCGCCGCACCGCCCAGGAGGCGATCCGCGCCGACGAGAGCAGCTACGACCAAGTCGAGATCATCCGTCTGCTCGAAGAGGAAATGCTGGAGGCCGCCAAAAATCTCGAATTCGAGCGCGCCGCCCAGCTCCGTGACAAGCTGAACGAAATGAAAGGCGCCCCCACGATCAAGAGCAAATCCGCCTTCAGCGAAGACCCCGAGGGGGACAATCGAAAGATCTGGCAGCCCAAGACCAGCACGCGGCCGGGGAGAAAGAAAGCCAAGTGAGGGGAACTTCAAAATCCGAAGCACAAACCCGAAGGAAGAAAAAATCGGACCGAAGGGGAGCAGAAAAGAAGGCGAACGCCCGCTTCGTTCGGATCTTGGCTTTGTGCTTTGGGGTTAGTCCCCATTGCGCAAACTCGGCGGCGTCAGCATAAAGACGCCCGTCGGATCGATCACCTTCGCCCGCCGGTGCCACCGGCGCTCGGCGGCCGGATTCCCCTCATGCTGGCCAGCTCGGCCTCGAGGTGCGCCGCGGCCGCCCGGGCTTGCCAACTCATCGTGTGGGACCTGGACCGCTTGAGCCACGTTCGTGCCTGCTCGTCCTGCCGCGTCGCGTACAAGACCATGGCGCACGCGACTTGCGCGTTCGGGTCCCACGGAAACAATCGCATGAATTCCGTCCGCAGCGTCTCCGCCGTGGCGAGCGCCCGCGACGCATAGATCGTCGCCACTGCTCCCCAGGTGGCGAACGTCGCTCGGTCCGCCGGAGCCGTGGTCGCGTCGAGCCCTTCCATCGCCTTCGCGCGCCGCCGCCCAGTTCTTTTCCGCGGCGAGCGTCATCACCTCCGCGAGCACGAGGCTTAGTGACGGCGGGGATTTCTCCTTCGCCAGATCCAGGTATCGTCGCGCTTCGCTCACACGGTTGGTTTCGATCCACAAGCTCACGACGTTCACCAACCCGGCGTCGAGCCACGCCGCATCCGAATCATCCGATCGCCAGATGTGCAACAACCGCTTTCCGTCAGAGAAATATTTCACTCCGTCGATCGTCACCTCCTTGGGCAATAGGCTCCACAACAGAAAGAGCGCGTTGACCGTGAGTAGCGCGGAGAACCAGTTCGTCAGAGGGAACGGCAATGTCGGGATGTCAAACGCGGCCGCGGCCGCCAGCATGAGCAGGATCACCAGCAGATGGGAGCCCGGCCCGGCGGCGAGGGCAAGGTATAAGCGCCATCGCCGAAACGGCTTCGGTCCAGGCCCGAAAACGCAGAACCCTGCCGTCGGCGGCAGGTGAACATCGACCCACAGCGTGCCGACCCTCAATCGCGCCAGGCGATGGCCCGTGCCGATGCGGATCACCGGCGCCCTCAAGCCCGCCAGTCGCGCGGCGGCCGCGTGCGCGAGCTCGTGCATCACGACCATCACCGGCGATGCCAGGAGGTACGGGATGATGAAGGAGATCATCGCATCCCCGACCACGTCGTGCTTTGCGGACGATCGATGGAACAGCGTGATCCCAACGACCTGGACCACGATGACCATCGAGAGGACCCCCATGACGACGTTGGTCCGATGCTGCTCCCGCGCGGCGCATCGGGGGCAGATGGGGTCACCAGCCGCATGGGCCGGCCGGAACGACCGGCGTCGAATGACGAACTGGTTCGGCACCACAGTCGTCAAGCCGCAAGCCGAACACGAATCGACGGGGGCAGCAGGCAACGAGACGGTCATAAGAGCCCCTTATAACGCTCGGGCAACCGCCCGCCGCAAGCGAAGGACTGAAAGGAGTTCGATTGGGTCGGCCCAGAGCGATCCCCGTTTTCTTCTTCGAAGTCCACTCGGAATTCGGATTTCGTCCTTCGGATTTCCCAATCGTTACTTCTTCACGAACCACCCCTTTGCCGTCTCGTCCGTCTTCATGAACGTCAGCAGAAGCTGCCCCACCTTCTCGCGGCCGATGGGGCTGGGGTGGGTGCCGTCCGCGCCCAAGTCCTCGCGTTTCCACACCAGTGCGTCCAGGTCACGACCCTTCACGCCATCCGCCCACAAGTAGGGCCCCCATAGGGCGATAGGCGCCTTCACCTCGCCCTTGGCCGGGTCGGCGTTCAGTTTCGCCTCGCCCTTCACCTGGTCGTCGATCACCCACCGCATCGCGAACGCCCCTTCATACGAAAATGGCTCGGGGTTCAGCATCGTGGAGGCATAGCCGGCGTAGATGCGGCTGGAGAGGTAGGCCAGCTTCAGGTTGGGGTAGTGCTGCTTGGCGAGTGTCAGAATTGTCTCGATGTCCTTCTGCAGCGCCCTGGCGCTGGCGGGGAATTCGCCAAAGCGGCTCGGGCCGGCCAGCGCCTGCTTGATCCAGACCACCTCCACCTGCTGCGGCGTCGCCCCGGCCGCCTTGATGCGGCGGTCGGCCTCTTCCCAGGTGGGGTTGGTCCCATCGGCGACGTTCGCCCAGGCGGCCGCGTCCTTCCCGCCTTGCGCGCCATCAACGATCAGCACCGAAGGCGACTTCGCCGGGTCGGCGTCGGCATCCTGCTTGAAGCGCGAAAACTCCATCGTCGTATTCGACATCCCGATCGACAGCAGCACGACCTTCCCCCCCTCGTCGGCCGCCTTCCCGCCCGCGTCGAGCGGCACGACCTGTGCGGCCGCCGCCCGCGCCGCCGCCGCATGGCCCGCCGGCGGCTGGTTCTGCCCGCCCCCATAGAGCCCACCCTCCTGCCCTTTGTAGCGCCCGTCCCCCTTGAGCTGCGTCAGCGGGACGATCCCCGTCGATTCCTGCCCGCTGATGGCCGGCTTCCCGCTCATCGGCCCATTCGCGCCCGCCCCCGGGTTCGGCCGCGTCGCCGCCCCATTCATCCGCCGCCGCTCCGCCTTGGCCCGATCCAGGTACGCCCCATCGTCCGCCGACAGCGCCTGCCCCTGTTGCTGGCGCTGATACAGCACCCGCGCCCGATCCCAATCGACCGGCGCCGTCGCCGGCGCATCGGCCGCCGCCGCGAGGCCTGTCAGCAGTACCCACCCCACGGCGGCCGCCAAAAGTCGCCGCCTGATCCCGAGGTGACCGTGACCGAGTCCGAGTGGATCGCGCGACTGCGTCATCCGATTCTCCCATTGCGCCAAAAACCCCGGTGCGCCTCGGCCGCCCGGTTCGCGCCTCCCCGCACGCCGTGGAGCACGCGATCCGCCGCGCAGAGGGTTCTACACGCCACGAGGGCCAGCCCCAAGGATAACACGCGGGGCAACACGTGGGTGATCGGATCCCGGTCCGCCGCGCGGGGGCGGCCGGGCGCCCGGTCCTCCACTTCAATTTCAGTTTACGCGAGACATAAAGCGGCCGCTCGCCATCTGGCCCAAGCGTACATGGAAGACAAACGGATCGAAATGGCCCCGCCTCAAAACGCCCGTCTGTCCCGAGGGCTCGCCGACCGGCGACCCTCCTGCAAGGACATACCGGTAGCTCGGCGGCACTTCGTAACCGTATTCGATCCCGGACGTCAGCCGCCTCACGCCGTGTCACGCAATCGGGCGGGCCAGCGGCCCGGACGTGCTGTCACCGGCCTACTTTTTGCAGGCTCAACGCGAACGCGGTGGATCCCCCCTGACGGAGGTGCGGCGACAACTCTGGAGACGCATTGAGGCGATGAGGCGGCGTGCCGGTGCCGGCGCGACACTGTCTCCGCCCTGCGTGTTTGTCGCGGCAACGTCGATCCGGGATGTAGTGATGACGCACATTGTTCATTCCCTATTGCACGAGGAGTCAATCATGGGACAGGCTTCAGATTCGGGGCGAAACGCGTCGCTGGATGAACAAAAGCAGCGGGCTGCCGGCCGGCGGGGACGGACGGGGCAGCACGACGCGGCACGTGAGCAGATCCAAGACGCCGCGACCGATCAGCCCGCCACAGGGGAAGTCGCCGGTGCGTTCGGGCGCGACAACAAAGCCAATCGCAAGGGAGGTGTTGGCACACAGGGAGGCGGCGGAGGTGGCGGGGAACCGTCACCGGCGAAATCAAGCGCGCTGGACACCGGAGTCAGCAAATCAACAGGCCGGAAGCGGACCTGACTGTCGAGCAGGGGCAAGGCATTGATGGGAAAGACCATGTGCCGGTGAACGGTCACACCGGCGTGGTCTGTGTGCCGGAGCAGGCTGAGGTTGCGGCCGCGTTGTGCATCACCGGGCCAACCAGATCCGCATCGCGGGCGTGGTGGCGGCCACTCTAGACGCGCGGTTGAATAACAGTCTCTCCGTTGCGAATGAAAGCGTCCGATCTGCGCCGTCTCTGGCCCGGTCAGAGCTTGAATCAACGTCCGGCTGCAAGGCGTGTCCGTTGCAAGCCGACCCACATCCACTTTCTATTTTATTCGGAGAAAAACGATGGCAGAGGCACCTGGCAAGCCCGTGAGCGCGAACCAAGGTTCGCAGATGCGCCCGGCGCTGCGGCGGACGTCCGCGGCGGCGCCCGTGCGGGCGAGGGAAACAGCGGTGGCGGCGCCGGATCGGGTGTGCCCGACGCCGAAACCGCCCCGCGCGTCGGCGACCCCGTGACCCACGGCGACGTCAGACGCGACCGGAGCAAGGTTTTTCCGGAGGCGCGACTGCGCGCGGCGACGACGGGGCGCCCCACCGTGCGGAATGGCGGCCGCGGCCGGCGAGGTCGTCGGTATCGGACACACGCCCATCCATTGAGGGGTTTGAAATGAGTGAAGCGAGCAAAGCGTTTCTCTATGACCTGCTAAACACCCAATCGCCGACTGGGCGGGAACAGCCGATCCAGCGGATGATCCACGATCGGTTCAAGGACATCGTGGATTCGATTGAGCCCGACGTGCATGGCAATCTGATCCTGTCGCTCAACCCCCAGTCGAAACGCAAGGTGATGCTGGCCGGCCACTGCGACCAGATTGGCTTCCTCGTGAAGTACATCTCGCCGGAGGGATTCATCTACCTGGACAAGCTGGGCGGGGCCGACAGCGGCGTGATCCTCGGCGAGCGCATGGTGATCCACTCCAAGGGAAGCCCGGTCGAGGCGGTGGTCGGACGAAAGCCTGTGCACATGCAGCAGGGCCCCGAGGTGCAGCAGATCCCCGTGACGAACAAGATCTGGCTCGACATCGGGGCGCAAAGCGAGCAAGAGGTGCGGCAGCGCGTTGACCTGGGCGACTACGTCACGTTCAAGCCGGGTGTGACCGAACTGCGGGGCGACCTGATCTCCGTCGCCAGGGCTGGACAACAAGGCCGGCCTGTTCGTCTGCCTTGAGGCGATGCGGCAGTGTGCCCAATCGGGCTGCCGCACCGGCCTGTACGTCGTCAGCACCGTGCAGGAGGAGATCGGTGCCCGCGGGGCGGCCACGGCGACCAACAAGCTCTCGCCGGATGTCGGCATCGCCGTCGATGTCGTGCCCGCCACCGACGACCCCGGCTACGACCTGCCGCCACAGCAGTACGTCCCATGCAAGCTGCGCGGCGGCCCCACCATCTCCACCGGGCCAAACACCAACAAGGTGGTCGAGAAAATGCTCGTGGACGCCGCGGCCCGCCTCCATCTGCCGTACCAGCCCGACCCCTCCGGCAAGACCGCCGCCAACGACGCCCGTGCAATCCAGGTCAGCGACTCGGGCGTGGCCGCGGCGTCGGTCGGCATCCCCCAGCGCAATATGCACACGCAAGTGGAGATCGTCTCGTTGGCCGACCTGAGCAACGCCGTGCGCCTGCTGGTGGAGTTCATCCAGTCGGTGGACGAGCAGACCGATTTCCGACCGTTCTATTTTGACGGCTGAACGGAAGCGGCATCCGAAAGCGAACACCCGTCCTCGCAGCCGGGGAGGCCTTCGCGACAAGTAGCCCTGCGAATTGACGTGAAGCTAAGGGTAGTGTCATTGACCCGGGCATGCCGCGGGGCGGTTTTCACTCCACGCCCCCGCGCCCGGGGGGCGACTCCCAGCGACGGACCTTGTCAATCATCTCCGGGTTTCAATCCACGCCCCCGCGCGGGGGGCGACGTCATTGACCGTGCGAACGGCACCAACGGCGAGTTTCAATCCACGCCCCCGCGCGGGGGGCGACCTGCTACACCACCTGGAAGGGCGGCACGGTCTGGTTTCAATCCACGCCCCCGCGCGGGGGGCGACAGGGCGTCGAAGGTCGGCTGCATGAGGCCAACACGTTTCAATCCACGCCCCCGCGCGGGGGCGACCCAAAGTTTCTGCCGACCTCGCTAATTTCATCGAGTTTCAATCCACGCCCCCGCGCGGGGGGCGACGAGCTTTTTAAGCAACCTCACCCTAGACTCGGCAGTTTCAATCCACGCCCCCGCGCGGGGGGCGACGGCAAGACCAAAGCGGCCCCCACCGACGCCATCAGTTTCAATCCACGCCCCCGCGCGGGGGGCGACGGTATCTCCCACGCAAGCCATAACTAAGTACGAACGACGACTGATCCATTACAGTGTCTGACACGTGTCAGACATCGAAGAACCCGGTTATCGCACGGAGAACCGGCCTTTTCGCTCGTTTTGGCACGTGAGCGTCCAGTTGGCCGGCAATAACGTTTCTTTTTGCGGTGCTACTTAGCGGAGTCACGCGTTTCAATCCACGCCCCCGCGCGGGGGGCGACCCTGCCCAGCGTGCCCGACATCAAGACGGTGAAGTTTCAATCCACGCCCCCGCGCGGGGGGCGACCCGACGATTCGGCGTTGATGTTATGGTCGCCGGTTTCAATCCACGCCCCCGTGCGGTGGCGACGTGCCTGGTTCGATCGATCTTTTTCAATCGCGCGAGTTTCAATCCACGCCCCCGCGCGGGGGGCGACATTCACACAACCCGGATACAAAGACAAAGACGGGTTTCAAACCACGCCCCCGCGCGGGGGGCGACGCGCCCTGACCCTGTGCTCGACCTTCTCGGTGGTGTTTCAATCCACGCCCCCGCGCGGGGGGCGACCCGTGACGGTCAGGTACTGGTTGGTGGCGTCCCAGTTTCAATCCACGCCCCCGCGCGGGGGGCGACCGGTTGGTATGTCGGGTACAGCGCGTCAGGCCAGTTTCAATCCACGCCCCCGCGCGGGGGGCGACTGCGAGTGCGACCTGGCGCTTGTTGCCCAGGGCGGTTTCAATCCACGCCCCCGCGCGGGGGGCGACAGATGATCGGTTTTCCCGCGACTGCGCTCGGCCGGGTTTCAATCCACGCCCCCGCGCGGGGGGCGACCGGAGGCCGACGGGCCTGATGTTTCGACGTGGGGTTTCAATCCACGCCCCCGCGCGGGGGGCGACATGGGGCGTTCGTGGCCCCCAACGACTTCACCAAGTTTCAATCCACGCCCCCGCGCGGGGGGCGACGATGGGCGGGGAGCGTTTCGACGGAGGGCCGGTATGTTTCAATCCACGCCCCCGCGCGGGGGGCGACGCTCGACATCGCCACGGGTCGCATTGGCCTCGCGGTTTCAATCCACGCCCCCGCGCGGGGGGCGACGTCGAGCGTGTAGATCCCCATCATCACGTCTTGAGTTTCGATCCACGCCCCCGCGCGGGGGGCGACCGGAGGCCGACGGGCCTGATGTTTCGACGTGGGGTTTCAATCCACGCCCCCGCGCGGGGGGCGACATGGGGCGTTCGTGGCCCCCAACGACTTCACCAAGTTTCAATCCACGCCCCCGCGCGGGGGGCGACGATGGGCGGGGAGCGTTTCGACGGAGGGCCGGTATGTTTCAATCCACGCCCCCGCGCGGGGGCGACGCTCGACATCGCCACGGGTCGCATTGGCCTCGCGGTTTCAATCCACGCCCCCGCGCGGGGGGCGACCCGTGCCCTGCTTGCTGGTCAGGTAGACGGCGCTGTTTCAATCCACGCCCCCGCGCGGGGGGCGACGCCGCGACGCCTGCCAGGGCAAATCGCGGCCAAAAGGAGTTTCAATCCACGCCCCCGCGCGGGGGGCGACAATCGAGTGGGGCGGCAATTACAAATCTCACTCGTTTCAATCCACGCCCCCGCGCGGGGGGCGACTATCGTGCCACCGTTTGGACGACCAAAATTAAAGTTTCAATCCACGCCCCCGCGCGGGGGGCGACCCGGCTGTGCGACCGCCCGCCTCCATGCGGACGGTTTCAATCCACGCCCCCGCGCGGGGGGCGACTCGACGCCCGCCGAGGCGAGCTGGCCGCCCAGGTTTCAATCCACGCCCCCGCGCGGGGGGCGACCGCGCCCGCCGACTGGCTCCCGAGGCCAGCCAGTTTCAATCCACGCCCCCGCGCGGGGGGCGACTCCGTGAGTGTGTCGCCCAGCCTTTCCAGCATGTTTCAATCCACGCCCCCGCGCGGGGGGCGACATGCTGGCTTTGGCGGCAGGGTCTCGACCAACCGTTTCAATCCACGCCCCCGCGCGGGGGGCGACACTTGGAGCGGCGCCGGGCCGCCCACGACGATCAGTTTCAATCCACGCCCCCGCGCGGGGGGCGACATCCGATGCATTGTCCTCATCGACGGCCTTCACGGTTTCAATCCACGCCCCCGCGCGGGGGGCGACTGTTGACGGCGAGTCAGGCGGGGGATATGTCTTGGTTTCAATCCACGCCCCGCGCGGGGGGCGACACCGCTCGCCAAGGGCCTTGCGCAGGGCTGGTGGTTTCAATCCACGCCCCCGCGCGGGGGGCGACCAAAGCGGGCTGCGGCATCCAGCAGCCCGTGGAGTTTCAATCCACGCCCCCGCGCGGGGGGCGACGTTGTCGTGCTCAACTGGATCGGCTGGCCGGGCGGTTTCAATCCACGCCCCCGCGCGGGGGGCGACATCTGGCGATTGAGCGGGCGGGAAAGCGCGCCGCGTTTCAATCCACGCCCCCGCGCGGGGGGCGACCGCGCGACTCAATGCCGCCCTGAATCTGGATGCGTTTCAATCCACGCCCCCGCGCGGGGGGCGACTCGTCGTAGTTACTAAGCCACTACGCTGGCGCTGTTTCAATCCACGCCCCCGCGCGGGGGGCGACAGCACGCCTTTTTTCACAAAGTCGTCCTGCCGAGTTTCAATCCACGCCCCCGCGCGGGGGGCGACGGTCGCTTCGAAGATGTCGGGCTTGCACGGGTAGTTTCAATCCACGCCCCCGCGCGGGGGGCGACCTCGCCGTCCAGGATCATTGGGCCAAATTGTCGGTTTCAATCCACGCCCCCGCGCGGGGGGCGACACGACGGCAGGGGATTTCAACGCGGGCGACTTGGTTTCAATCCACGCCCCCGCGCGGGGGGCGACCGCGACTCCGGGCCTTGCGCTAGGCGGGTAGGTGGTTTCAATCCACGCCCCCGCGCGGGGGGCGACCCTCGAAACCCCGCGGCGGTCGATCCGCGTGACGGTTTCAATCCACGCCCCCGCGCGGGGGGCGACCCTGACGAGTGCATGAGTACGGTGTCGAGTTGAAGTTTCAATCCACGCCCCCGCGCGGGGGGCGACGGGTCGGCCAAGCTGTTGTTCGGCGAGATGATGTTTCAATCCACGCCCCCGCGCGGGGGGCGACCCTGCCCGACCTGATCGCCCAATGGGAGAAGCAGTTTCAATCCACGCCCCCGCGCGGGGGGCGACGTCGGGATCGGCAAGGAATTGACGCGCGGCCTGTTTCAATCAACGCCCCCGCGCGGGGGGCGACGTTGTGCGTGGTCGGCGCACTGTGGATGTGGGCTGTTTCAATCCACGCCCCCGCGCGGGGGGCGACGTGGTCGTGGTCGCGTTCATCGGTTCGCGGGTCTTGTTTCAATCCACGCCCCCGCGCGGGGGGCGACGTGGAATATCGTCGTGTCCGTCCCAATCTCCGATGTTTCAATCCACGCCCCCGCGCGGGGGGCGACTCGGTCGAGCCGATCTTCTTTTTGTACTCCGTCTGTTTCAATCCACGCCCCCGCGCGGGGGGCGACTGCCGCCGGCGGAGAGGTATCGGCCGCTGGAGTGGTTTCAATCCACGCCCCCGCGCGGGGGGCGACAGCCCGGACGGACGCCAATTGGATCGCCAGGATTGTTTCAATCCACGCCCCCGCGCGGGGGGCGACCTCGTTGTGCGCGAGCCCGTCGAATCGCACGAGCTGTTTCAACCCACGCCCCCGCGCGGGGGGCGACCTGGCGCCGTGGGGCGGGGAAGAAACGAATCAGTTTCAATCCACGCCCCCGCGCGGGGGGCGACGACGAGCAACGAGCCACAAACACAAAGCAACAGTTTCAATCCACGCCCCCGCGCGGGGGGCGACGACCAAGGGCTCGGCGGCCCCGACGTACAGCAAGTTTCAATCCACGCCCCCGCGCGGGGGGCGACGCCATGAAGCAGCTCATCGCCGCTGGCGTGGTCTGTTTCAATCCACGCCCCCGCGCGGGGGGCGACACAGCGTGTGGGTGTCCGCCTTTGGTCTGGGCCGTTTCAATCCACGCCCCCGCGCGGGGGGCGACTTGCGTTGCTTGAAAAGCTTGGTGAGCTTCGGTGGTTTCAATCCACGCCCCCGCGCGGGGGGCGACCTTGGTCAGAGGCATCGTCATTGGGCGAAGGATGTTTCAATCCACGCCCCCGCGCGGGGGGCGACTGGTCGCTGATCGTGGGCGGAGCGCCGTCGGACGGTTTCAATCCACGCCCCCGCGCGGGGGGCGACCGACCCATTCGCGGTTCCTCCCTTTCGTGATGTTGTTTCAATCCACGCCCCCGCGCGGGGGGCGACTAGTTGGCCCTGCCGTGATGGGGATGTTAACGGTGTTTCAATCCACGCCCCCGCGCGGGGGGCGACACGAGCTGGCGGAGGAGAGGGAGGACATTGTCGGGTTTCAATCCACGCCCCCGCGCGGGGGCGACATCCCGCCCAGCGCCCACGCCCTACTGTCCCGTTTCAATCCACGCCCCCGCGCGGGGGGCGACCGGCGGCCGCCGCCGTGTTACTCGTGTTTGGTCGAGTTTCAATCCACGCCCCCGCGCGGGGGGCGACGTTCCGGCTTCGAGTTGCCTGTCTATTCGGTGTGGTTTCAATCCACGCCCCCGCGCGGGGGGCGACAAGCTGACAAAGCCACGCCTCAAGCCAAGCCATGTTTCAATCCACGCCCCCGCGCGGGGGGCGACTCGCCATTGCTCATCCTTTCCAGCGTTCGCTTGCGGTTTCAATCCACGCCCCCGCGCGGGGGGCGACGCCGGCCCTCGATCAGGATTTGCGACCCCTTCTGGTTTCAATCCACGCCCCCGCGCGGGGGGCGACCTCCCGGGTCAACGCCCAAATCAAAAGCAGAAGCCAGTTTCAATCCACGCCCCCGCGCGGGGGGCGACGGCGAAGCCGTGCTGGAATGGTTCCGCGTCTGTACCGTTTCAATCCACGCCCCCGCGCGGGGGGCGACCCGCACGACCAGCGACGCGTAGTCGGCCACCTTGTTTCAATCCACGCCCCCGCGCGGGGGGCGACGCCGTGGCGGAGTTGCCCGTGGCCAAGCTGGCGTGTTTCAATCCACGCCCCCGCGCGGGGGGCGACGGCCCGGGAGGATGAACCGTGATGAGCGATGAGTTTCAATCCACGCCCCCGCGCGGGGGGCGACAATCGGAGCCTCGGGCGTGCCGCCCAGCGAAACCGTTTCAATCCACGCCCCCGCGCGGGGGGCGACACCGTCCCCGGCACGCCCTCAACCCGGTCCCAAGTTTCAATCCACGCCCCCGCGCGGGGGGCGACGGATCGACGCGTGGGCCGCGTTGATCGTCGCCTGGTTTCAATCCACGCCCCCGCGCGGGGGGCGACTTCGAGGGGCTGGCCGGCGACACAGACCGGCTCATGTTTCAATCCACGCCCCCGCGCGGGGGGCGACAGTCCGAAGCCTCGTTTTGCTGGACGCTCCGCGTTTCAATCCACGCCCCCGCGCGGGGGGCGACCGTCACGGCCCGCGCCTCGGCCGGCGAGTGGATGTTTCAATCCACGCCCCCGCGCGGGGGGCGACCACCGGCCACCCGGCCCGCCGCGCCGACGCCGTGTTTTAATCCACGCCCCCGCGCGGGGGGCGACTGCATCCGTCCGTGGCCGCGCTGTGGGCCGCAGGAGGTTTCAATCCACGCCCCCGCGCGGGGGGCGACGAGACGTCGCATAAGATCAACTTGGCATCGGTCGTTTCAATCCACGCCCCCGCGCGGGGGGCGACGATCTGCGGCACGCTTGCCGGCAAGCGTGTCTGGTTTCAATCCACGCCCCCGCGCGGGGGGCGACACGAAGTTCGTACCAATCGCCCAGAGGAATCTTAGTTTCAATCCACGCCCCCGCGCGGGGGGGCGACGTACACCGTGAAAAAGTAAGCCCACAAACCAAGTTTCAATCCACGCCCCCGCGCGGGGGGCGACCGCTACAAGGCCGACGAAGCGATCGCCACGATCGTTTCAATCCACGCCCCCGCGCGGGGGGCGACAATCGAGTTGAGTAGAGTCAGCGGGCATAAGGATGTTTCAATCCACGCCCCCGCGCGGGGGGCGACCAGGGCTTTGAGGTCCATAAGAATCTCCGAAGAGTTTCAATCCACGCCCCCGCGCGGGGGGCGACCGGTGGCGGATCATGCTGGGATGGCTGGTTGACGAGTTTCAATCCACGCCCCCGCGCGGGGGGCGACCGGGGAAGCGTCGGCCGGACGTGATCGCGATTGAGTTTCAATCCACGCCCCCGCGCGGGGGGCGACCTCGAAGATGTTCGTCGCGTCAGTCCGGCCCCTAGTTTCAATCCACGCCCCCGCGCGGGGGGCGACACCTGGCCGATCGGCCCGCGCTGAACAAGGGCCGGTTTCAATCCACGCCCCCGCGCGGGGGGCGACGTGCCGAGCATCAGATGGGGGCGCTCGTCATAGTTTCAATCCACGCCCCCGCGCGGGGGGCGACGACGGGGAAGAGGCACTGGCGCGTGACGGAGCGTTTCAATCCACGCCCCCGCGCGGGGGGCGACGAAACGCTCGCCTTCTGGCGAAGCGACGACGTGTTTCAATCCACGCCCCCGCGCGGGGGGCGACTTGCTACGCCGACACACTCTCCAAGCGAAACCCCGGTTTCAATCCACGCCCCCGCGCGGGGGGCGACGCGACTTCGCCGCCTTCATCCGGCGGCGGCTGGTTTCAATCCACGCCCCCGCGCGGGGGGCGACCTACTTTGATTTTGTGATCACGCAGCTCCGCAGGTTTCAATCCACGCCCCGCGCGGGGGGCGACTCGGCTTCAACGTCTCTTACGCCGCCGCGGTCCACGTTTCAATCCACGCCCCTGCGCGGGGGGCGACCGGAGACAGCTTCCGTCCCGGGCGGCGGCGGTGTTTCAATCCACGCCCCCGCGCGGGGGGCGACGACCGGCTCCGGAAGCTGGAGACCGCTTCTCGGGTTTCAATCCACGCCCCCGCGCGGGGGGCGACCGTCGGCGCCGACAACGAAAACAAGGTGCTCGTGATGTTTCAATCCACGCCCCCGCGCGGGGGGCGACGCGGGGATGGCGAGGGGAGGAGAGATCATAAAGCGTTTCAATCCACGCCCCCGCGCGGGGGGCGACCTCCTGTAAGGTTGCAAGCGTACACACTCCGAAGTTTCAATCCACGCCCCCGCGCGGGGGGCGACCGGATGCTCGAAGACATCGGCCAGCGACGCGCAGTTTCAATCCACGCCCCCGCGCGGGGGGCGACACGTCTTCGTCTGTCTCCACTTCTCCACCAAATTAGTTTCAATCCACGCCCCCGCGCGGGGGGCAACGCGGCGGGGAGAGAGGTGCGGCAATAGGCTATAGTTTCAATCCACGCCCCCGCGCGGGGGGCGACAGCTGCCTCGCCTAACCATTGTTCGCGTAATTTGTTTCAATCCACGCCCCCGCGCGGGGGGCGACGGCGTCCGCCGGCGGCTGTTGCGGCGTCGGCAGTTTCAATCCACGCCCCCGCGCGGGGGGCGACCGACGGGGGCGGCCCAGCACAAGATCATCGAAGGTTTCAATCCACGCCCCCGCGCGGGGGGCGACGAGCGATATGAAGATCGTCCAACTCAAATCCGAGTTTCAATCCACGCCCCCGCGCGGGGGGCGACGAGCGATATGAAGATCGTCCAACTCAAATCCGAGTTTCAATCCACGCCCCCGCGCGGGGGGCGACAGGGGGCAACGCGGACCCATTGGATGCTCGACAGTTTCAATCCACGCCCCCGCGCGGGGGGCGACGACGACGCGGGCGAAGACCCCGGGCGTTTCGACGGTTTCAATCCACGCCCCCGCGCGGGGGGCGACGTCGTGTTGTTTGATCTTGACGGCCGCTTCGTAGTTTCAATCCACGCCCCCGCGCGGGGGGCGACTCAACCCGGTGCAGTTGATCCAGGCGGGGATGAAGTTTCAATCCACGCCCCCGCGCGGGGGGCGACCCAGACAGACCTTCTCGACCAGCTCGTCCTCCCGTTTCAATCCACGCCCCCGCGCGGGGGGCGACGCCCGACAAGTTCCACGATTCGTACGTTGGCAGTTTCAATCCACGCCCCCGCGCGGGGGGCGACGGCGTTCGTGGCCCGCAACGATTACGTCAACGACGTTTCAATCCACGCCCCCGCGCGGGGGGCGACGCCACGTGCATCGCGGTTGAGCCGACGGGGTCGGGTTTCAATCCACGCCCCCGCGCGGGGGGCGACCGTTCAAGCGGCTCAAACCTACGTAGATCGGCGTGTTTCAATCCACGCCCCCGCGCGGGGGGCGACTTGCGGCCGGCACCCGGGGGGGAGTCGGAATAAGTTTCAATCCACGCCCCCGCGCGGGGGCGACCGCGGGCATCACCGCCTTGGCGGACGCCGATGTGTTTCAATCCACGCCCCCGCGCGGGGGGCGACGGCTTTTCTGATGAGTAGCACAACCTACAAAATGTTTCAATCCACGCCCCCGCGCGGGGGGCGACGGCTTTTCTGATGAGTAGCACAACCTACAAAATGTTTCAATCCACGCCCCCGCGCGGGGGGCGACTTGGGGAGTCGGGCATTTCTTTGGGGAAGGATGTTTCAATCCACGCCCCCGCGCGGGGGGCGACCGCCTGACGTGGCGACATGTTGTTCAGGTGGACATGTTTCAATCCACGCCCCCGCGCGGGGGGCGACGAGGGGGTGGGGCCAACTTATGCCGCGATCCTGGTTTCAATCCACGCCCCCGCGCGGGGGGCGACGAGCCGCGACAGCGTTATGGCACTCATCAACGCGTTTCAATCCACGCCCCCGCGCGGGGGGCGACGCGCCGGGCCGCCGCCGATCGGATCCCGATCGCCGTTTCAATCCACGCCCCCGCGCGGGGGGCGACCGGACGGCCGCCCGTGGCTGACGATCACCTACTCGTTTCAATCCACGCCCCCGCGCGGGGGGCGACTTGCTGTCCCGGCGCAGCGGTCATCCGCAAATGGTTTCAATCCACGCCCCCGCGCGGGGGGCGACGATCGCGTCGAGCCCCGCCTTCGCGCTCGCCCTGTTTCAATCCACGCCCCCGCGCGGGGGGCGACTATGACCGCTACAAGGCCGACGCCGTCGTGGCCGTTTCAATCCACGCCCCCGCGCGGGGGGCGACTCAACCCGGTGCAGTTGATCCAGGCGGGGATGAAGTTTCAATCCACGCCCCCGCGCGGGGGGCGACCCAGACAGACCTTCTCGACCAGCTCGTCCTCCCGTTTCAATCCACGCCCCCGCGCGGGGGGCGACGCCAGACGGACCTTCTCGACCAGCTCATTCTCCCGTTTCAATCCACGCCCCCGCGCGGGGGGCGACGCTGGGCATCAACATGGCACCGCCAGATCGCAGTTTCAATCCACGCCCCCGCGCGGGGGGCGACCGGCCGCCCGCTCAATCTCCGTCTTCGGGCGCGGTTTCAATCCACGCCCCCGCGCGGGGGGCGACCGCCGGCCACTCCGTCCACCGCTCGATCGACTAGGTTTCAATCCACGCCCCCGCGCGGGGGGCGACCGCTGCATGCGCCGGACGTGTCGGCCCTGGGAGTTTCAATCCACGCGCCTGCGCGGGGGGCGACGTCCGCGGGGCGGTACGTGACGCGCTCCGTCTCGTTTCAATCCACGCCCCCGCGCGGGGGGCGACCAGTACATCGCGATCGGCGGCGCGCAGATTACCGTTTCAATCCACGCCCCCGCGCGGGGGGCGACTAGCTCACCAGCGTCGTGGACTTACACCGTCAAGTTTCAATCCACGCCCCCGCGCGGGGGGCGACACGCAAGGAGGCTTCAGTGCTCGTCTTAACGCGAGTTTCAATCCACGCCCCCGCGCGGGGGGCGACCTTCAGTGGTCGGAGCGCCGAGTTTCTTCTCCACGTTTCAATCCACGCCCCCGCGCGGGGGCGACCCCCTCCACGATCGCGAACCGCCCCAGCAGTCCGTTTCAATCCACGCCCCCGCGCGGGGGGCGACTTTGTCGCGCGACCATACTTAAGCCAGACGATCGGTTTCAATCCACGCCCCCGCGCGGGGGGCGACGTCTCGTCGTCCGGCGCGTCGGGGATTTCACTGTGGTTTCAATCCACGCCCCCGCGCGGGGGGCGACCTTCTCGCACGGCAAGCAGGTGCGGTTCCTCGCGTTTCAATCCACGCCCCCGCGCGGGGGGCGACCGTCGATCGCCGGCACGCGAATCAGTTTGTCCTGGTTTCAATCCACGCCCCCGCGCGGGGGGCGACGCCGTCCACCTCGATGAAGCTGAGCCGCTTCATGTTTCAATCCACGCCCCGCGCGGGGGGCGACTGCCGATCGCCAAGCTGGCGTGAAATCAAAGGCTGTTTCAATCCACGCCCCCGCGCGGGGGGCGACGATGCGCCGCCGGATCCGGCGGGCGTGGATGCGGTGTTTCAATCCACGCCCCGCGCGGGGGGCGACGCGTCGGCGTCCCCGATGAGGGGACCGTGGCCAGTTTCAATCCACGCCCCCGCGCGGGGGGCGACGGAGTTTTCAACATCGTTTTGGGCTGACTCAACCGTTTCAATCCACGCCCCCGCGCGGGGGGCGACCACGGGAGCAGCGGGAGTCAGTTGGGCATAATAGTTTCAATCCACGCCCCCGCGCGGGGGGCGACCGTGGGAAATGGATGTAATCGACGTTCAGGTAAAAGTTTCAATCCACGCCCCCGCGCGGGGGGCGACGCAAGCCCATTAAATGCCATCGCGGCACAGTTGGTTTCAATCCACGCCCCCGCGCGGGGGGCGACCCAGATCGTCTACACCGACCTGGTCTTCAATGAGTTTCAATCCACGCCCCCGCGCGGGGGGCGACTTCACGCGGGCATTGTTTAGCATGTCATTCCCAGTTTCAATCCACGCCCCCGCGCGGGGGGCGACCGGATGGAGGCGACGACGTCAGGGAGCGTCGAGTTTCAATCCACGCCCCCGCGCGGGGGGCGACATCCAGAATCGATTGAGCGTATATCGCGTCAACGTTTCAATCCACGCCCCCGCGCGGGGGGCGACTTTAAGTAGCTCGCTTTGCACCTGGCCCCAGACGTTTCAATCCACGCCCCCGCGCGGGGGGCGACATGGCGACCTTAACTTCATCCCCAAAGGGGTCGCGTTTCAATCCACGCCCCCGCGCGGGGGGCGACGTTTTGCGAGTCGCTCGGCTTGACGCCTCCAGAGTTTCAATCCACGCCCCCGCGCGGGGGGCGACGAACGATCCGAAAAGCGCGGCAAGTAGACCAGTGTTTCAATCCACGCCCCCGCGCGGGGGGCGACCGGCCGAGCTGATCTGCAAGCACTTCGCCAAGGGTTTCAATCCACGCCCCCGCGCGGGGGGCGACGATGCCTTCGAGCTTCTCGGCCAGGTCTGGGAAGTTTCAATCCACGCCCCCGCGCGGGGGGCGACCAGCCAACCGACGCCGAGGACTGAGTCAAAGGCTGTTTCAATCCACGCCCCCGCGCGGGGGGCGACGCGCTGCGGTTCATTCGGGCGGAGGAGGCGGGGCTGTTTCAATCCACGCCCCCGCGCGGGGGGCGACCTGGTCGATCCCGAAACCGGCGAGGCCGACGAAGTTTCAATCCACGCCCCCGCGCGGGGGGCGACGTCCAATAACGTGATCCGATAGACACAACTGCGGTTTCAATCCACGCCCCCGCGCGGGGGGCGACGCTCCGGCGGCGACATGGCCACCGGCGCACGCCAGTTTCAATCCACGCCCCCGCGCGGGGGGCGACCCGCGGCGCTGCTCGACAACCTCCACGCCCGCGAGTTTCAATCCACGCCCCCGCGCGGGGGGCGACGCGGCGAAGTGCAGACTGACCGGATCCTGGTGGTTTCAATCCACGCCCCCGCGCGGGGGGCGACACGTCCGGCGCAACCTGGTCATCGGCGGCACGGGTTTCAATCCACGCCCCCGCGCGGGGGGCGACGGAACGGGTACCAGATGGGCACCACCTACGAGGTGTTTCAATCCACGCCCCCGCGCGGGGGGCGACGACCAGCGCGCCCGGCGGATCGGCGGCCGTATCGTTTCAATCCACGCCCCCGCGCGGGGGGCGACTTTAAGTAGCTCGCTTTGCACCTGGCCCCAGACGTTTCAATCCACGCCCCCGCGCGGGGGGCGACCGCGACACGAACGACGCCTACCGCCGCACCGCCGGTTTCAATCCACGCCCCCGCGCGGGGGGCGACATGATGGTCCCGGCCGCGCTAATGACGGTCCCAAGTTTCAATCCACGCCCCCGCGCGGGGGGCGACTCAGGGTGGCCGTCACACCGGCGGCGGCGTCGGCGTTTCAATCCACGCCCCCGCGCGGGGGGCGACCGCCCAGGGCTGGCGGACGGCGAGGGCGCGGGCGGTTTCAATCCACGCCCCCGCGCGGGGGGCGACGAACTTTTAATTCGACCATGCAGGGCTTTTGGTGTTTCAATCCACGCCCCCGCGCGGGGGGCGACACGCGATCCGACACCCGGCGCGCCCTTTAGTCGAGTTTCAATCCACGCCCCCGCGCGGGGGGCGACTCTGACCGGTGCGACGATCGCGATCGCCTTCCTCGTTTCAATCCACGCCCCCGCGCGGGGGGCGACGAGTCGAGTCGCGGCGATACCGGTCTTCTCGCGGTTTCAATCCACGCCCCCGCGCGGGGGGCGACTGTCCAATTGGGACGGGATCAAGGCGGCCGCCATGTTTCAATCCACGCCCCCGCGCGGGGGGCGACGCAACATCCCGGCGGGGAAGATCACGGTCCCCAAGTTTCAATCCACGCCCCCGCGCGGGGGGCGACCAGGCGATCAAGTGGCTTGTCGGGCATTTTTATGTTTCAATCCACGCCCCCGCGCGGGGGGCGACCAGCTCCTACCACTGCGGCACAGACTATGAAATGTTTCAATCCACGCCCCCGCGCGGGGGGCGACGCGCCGCGAGCGCCACCCCGTCCGCCGCCCTCGGTTTCAATCCACGCCCCCGCGCGGGGGGCGACCCGTCCTTTGCCTCGCGGAAGGATCGGGTGACGGTTTCAATCCACGCCCCCGCGCGGGGGGCGACTCGGTCGGACTCCATGACTTGAGCGAATGAAAAGTTTCAATCCACGCCCCCGCGCGGGGGGCGACGTTTTCCCCGGTGTCCCGTTCGAGCTGGGGCCACGTTTCAATCCACGCCCCCGCGCGGGGGGCGACTCGGGACCGGCGCTACGCCCAATGAAGCTTTCGAGTTTCAATCCACGCCCCCGCGCGGGGGGCGACATTTTTGAGATTTTGACGGCCAATGCCGCAAAGCGTTTCAATCCACGCCCCCGCGCGGGGGGCGACCCTGTATCTATCGACCCTGTCTTATTCCAAGCAGTTTCAATCCACGCCCCCGCGCGGGGGGCGACCCGGCGAGGGTGGAGGCGGACAGGCCCAAACGATCGTTTCAATCCACGCCCCCGCGCGGGGGGCGACCGGCCCCCGGCCCCTGACCGCTGACGATCCGCCAGTTTCAATCCACGCCCCCGCGCGGGGGGCGACTTCGGGAACGCGGCGTTCTTGAGCCGGAGGTAGTTTCAATCCACGCCCCCGCGCGGGGGGCGACAACCGGAACATGGCGGTCATGGCCGCCTTGTGGTTTCAATCCACGCCCCCGCGCGGGGGGCGACCGTCGTCCCGGTGTACTCATACCAACGGGCGTTATAGTTTCAATCCACGCCCCCGCGCGGGGGGCGACCCATGGCGGAGCTGGGCCGCCACTTCCCATTTTGGTTTCAATCCACGCCCCCGCGCGGGGGGCGACGTGCTCGGCGGCCACCTGGAATGGACGAAAAGGTGTTTCAATCCACGCCCCCGCGCGGGGGGCGACGTCCCGGTAATACGGGCGGCCGGTCAAGGCGCGGTTTCAATCCACGCCCCGCGCGGGGGGCGACGGTGTAGTAGACGGGCCGCACGGCCTGCCTTTGGTTTCAATCCACGCCCCCGCGCGGGGGGCGACCCCGGCGTCGTCGAAGTGTCCGTCGAAAAACTCGTTTCAATCCACGCCCCCGCGCGGGGGGCGACGTCGCCCTGCATGAGCCGATGCCAGTGCCTCTGCGTTTCAATCCACGCCCCCGCGCGGGGGGCGACGGGCCTTCCGGTCTTCCGGCGTGCTCCGAATAAAGTTTCAATCCACGCCCCCGCGCGGGGGGCGACTCGGCGGGGAATGCCGAATTGTTGAGGCGATCAAGTTTCAATCCACGCCCCCGCGCGGGGGGCGACGCCCCAGCGGGCGCGGGCTTCCGTCTGATCGTCGGTTTCAATCCACGCCCCCGCGCGGGGGGCGACGGCACTCGTCGCGAGGGGGCAAAGGGTGTGCGGTTTCAATCCACGCCCCCGCGCGGGGGGCGACGTTGGACTCCCTCGACATGTTGGAACTCGTGATGGTTTCAATCCACGCCCCCGCGCGGGGGGCGACAAGACGAGCACTGAAGCCTCCTTGCGTTGATCGTTTCAATCCACGCCCCCGCGCGGGGGGCGACTCACGCCGGCCGCGGTCGAGGGGGGTGTGCATTGTTTCAATCCACGCCCCCGCGCGGGGGGCGACCACCGTCACATCCGAAACCATCGACCTGGACCGAGTTTCAATCCACGCCCCCGCGCGGGGGGCGACTATCTCCCGCCCCCAAGCATGCCGTAGCTCGCGTGTTTCAATCCACGCCCCCGCGCGGGGGGCGACTGTGGACAGGGCCGCTAGGCACGGCGTGTCTTCGTTTCAATCCACGCCCCCGCGCGGGGGGCGACCGCCGGCGCCATCCGCTTGACGCGCGCCGACCAGTTTCAATCCACGCCCCCGCGCGGGGGGCGACGCCGCTGATCGCCTGCCACTCACCCCACTGTTTGTTTCAATCCACGCCCCCGCGCGGGGGGCGACCGGCGCGGGTCTCGCGGGGGCTCAGGTAGTTATTGTTTCAATCCACGCCCCCGCGCGGGGGGCGACCTCCGGCGACGGCGTTCAGTGCGCTCTCGCGATGTTTCAATCCACGCCCCCGCGCGGGGGGCGACCGGCGCGGGTCTCGCGGGGGCTCAGGTAGTTATTGTTTCAATCCACGCCCCCGCGCGGGGGGCGACGGTCGATCCCGGTCGCCGACGCGGCGCCGGGCGGTTTCAATCCACGCCCCCGCGCGGGGGGCGACCCTCTCCTCGCCCGGCGTGAGCGTGGATGAGAAGTTTCAATCCACGCCCCCGCGCGGGGGGCGACTGCCTGATGCTGATCGACCGCCAGGGCGGCCGCGTTTCAATCCACGCCCCCGCGCGGGGGGCGACCAGTTGCCGGCCTCGGCGGTCTCGTCGCGAGTCGTTTCAATCCACGCCCCCGCGCGGGGGGCGACTCGGCCGATCAGGTGATGCACATCTTCGACCAGTTTCAATCCACGCCCCCGCGCGGGGGGCGACGATGTCCGTCGGGCCCGCCGCCGGGCACGGCTTTGTTTCAATCCACGCCCCCGCGCGGGGGGCGACGCGCCGTTAGCGGCACGACAGGCCGCGGGTCGCGTTTCAATCCACGCCCCCGCGCGGGGGGCGACCTTGGCCTCGGCCTGCTCGTCGGCGAGCTGCTGGTTTCAATCCACGCCCCCGCGCGGGGGGCGACCCGCGGCGTCGCGACGATCTTGAAGCTGCCCTGGTTTCAATCCACGCCCCCGCGCGGGGGGCGACAAGGCCGTGCCGGCGAAGAGATCGACATCGTCCCGTTTCAATCCACGCCCCCGCGCGGGGGGCGACGAGCGGCGACCCGAGCGGCCAGCCGCGGCAATGGTTTCAATCCACGCCCCCGCGCGGGGGGCGACTCGGTTACGATTGGCATCCCGCCTACGGGCTTGTTTCAATCCACGCCCCCGCGCGGGGGGCGACCAATATCGGCCCCGACACACCCGTCGTAGTTGAGTTTCAATCCACGCCCCCGCGCGGGGGGCGACCGGATATGGATTCCTCTTGCGGCGGCAGGATTTGTTTCAATCCACGCCCCCGCGCGGGGGGCGACCTTTTGACCTTCCACTGATTTGCAAGCGAGGTAAGTTTCAATCCACGCCCCCGCGCGGGGGGCGACACCCTGCGTCTCATCGTCGAGCGTGGCGAGTTGTTTCAATCCACGCCCCCGCGCGGGGGGCGACCGGAAAGACGCTCAAGACCCTCGGCCAGGCATCTGTTTCAATCCACGCCCCCGCGCGGGGGGCGACGGTCGGCGCGTTGGACTCGCAGCTGGCCCTCCAGTTTCAATCCACGCCCCCGCGCGGGGGGCGACCAAAAGACCGCGATCAAAACCTACGTCGCCGCAGTTTCAATCCACGCCCCCGCGCGGGGGGCGACATCGTCACTTGGTTGGCCATGGGCACTCCGAAAGGTTTCAATCCACGCCCCCGCGCGGGGGGCGACGCGTGAGGGCTCGAAACGGGACGGCGGCGGCAGGGTTTCAATCCACGCCCCCGCGCGGGGGGCGACCCTCGCGTCGTCTCAACCCCGTCAACCCAAACCTGTTTCAATCCACGCCCCCGCGCGGGGGGCGACCCACCCTCGTCGCCGGCTGGACCTACACCGCCAGTTTCAATCCACGCCCCCGCGCGGGGGGCGACGAGCCAGGCCTCGCGCGGCGTGAGGGCCGCCCAGTTTCAATCCACGCCCCCGCGCGGGGGGCGACGACGGGGACGATCCGGATCGGGTCGGCCAGCACGTTTCAATCCACGCCCCCGCGCGGGGGGCGACTTCGTCCTCTGGCAGGTGAGCGAGACCGAGAACGTGTTTCAATCCACGCCCCCGCGCGGGGGGCGACAGTAGACATAGCGGCGTGGTGATTTCCAAAATGGGTTTCAATCCACGCCCCCGCGCGGGGGGCGACTTGGCCCTCGAAGATCGCGGTGCGGGCTTTGATGTTTCAATCCACGCCCCCGCGCGGGGGGCGACATTCCACGTCCGCGATCTGGAGAGCAGCGCCGAGTTTCAATCCACGCCCCCGCGCGGGGGGCGACCCTCGACGCGAAGATCCTGATCACGTCGAAGGCGTTTCAATCCACGCCCCCGCGCGGGGGGCGACAGACGCTCGCGGAGCTCCCGGAGCCGACGCGCCGGTTTCAATCCACGCCCCCGCGCGGGGGGCGACCCCTCGCGTTCGGCAAGGCCCAGGAGACTGTCCAGTTTCAATCCACGCCCCCGCGCGGGGGGCGACAACCGTCTTGTCACGTATGATCCACGGTCCGGAGTTTCAATCCACGCCCCCGCGCGGGGGGCGACCGCGGCCCGGCGCCGATCCGCCGCCCGCAGAAAGTTTCAATCCACGCCCCCGCGCGGGGGGCGACACCGGCCACCCGGCCCGCCGCGCCGACGCCGGTGTTTCAATCCACGCCCCCGCGCGGGGGGCGACCGCCGTTGGCCCGGGCGATCGGCATGGCCAGCAGTTTCAATCCACGCCCCCGCGCGGGGGGCGACGATCCGGGCTGACCGGCTCAAGTCGATCGAGCAGGTTTCAATCCACGCCCCCGCGCGGGGGCGACACCTGCATCGCGTTGACGCGATCGAGGTGTGCGGGTTTCAATCCACGCCCCCGCGCGGGGGGCGACTCAAGCTGCGCAAGGGGGCGGCGGACGGCTCGGAGTTTCAATCCACGCCCCCGCGCGGGGGGCGACTCCTGGCTTCTAACTTCCCTGCCGCACGCCTGCAAGGGCCGTGCGGCCGCGAAAGGGGGTGGGGGCGGGGGCGTTGACGGGCGAGCGTGGCGGGGCGGCGGCGTTAACGCGATCTTGGGGCGAGGGTTATAGGGTTCGCGGAACTAGCGGGGGGACCGCGTGCGCTTGGCGTACGCGGCCGGGGGGACGGAGGACGCGCGGCGTGGGCGGGGGATCAGGCGATGAGAGGGCCTTCGAGGTCGGTGCTGGGCTTGGTCCCGTGGTGCTGGATGCGCGGCTGCCACTTCGCGCCCAGGAAGTAGAAGCGCAGGCTGTCCTCCTCCGGAACGTAGAGGTCCAGCAGCCGCAGGCGCAGGCCGGCCCACTGATCGGTGGAAAGTTGGCACTCAAAGACACTGTTCTGGACCGCTGACCGTAATCCAGGCACGCCCGCGCAACCCGTGAAAGCCGGCGCCGGCCTTCCGGGGTCTTTGTCGAGACGTCGTAGGTCACCAGCACCATCATGTTCAGCCCATCGTTTGCAAAGCACCAAACGTCACGGATGCGGTCAAGCGGGCGGCGGCGGCCGCCGGTGGAGCGGTGGGCGTTATTTCCACACAAACGCGGGGTAGGCGTCCAGGTCGCCGCGAAGGTGGCGGGCCAGCAGCCGCGCTTGCAGGTGAATGATCAGACCTACTGTCACTTTCTCGCCCAGGAAGGGGTGGATGATCTCCTCCTGCTTTCGCTTCTGATAGGCGACGAGGACGGCTTTGCGGGTCGAGTCGTCCATCCGGACGGCGCCGCTCTCGGTGGTTGTGAACCCGGAGGCCGGGATCTGCTTGCGGTTGATGAGCGATAGCGCGAGGCGGTCGGCGAGGAACGGCCGCAGCTCCTCCATCAGGTCCAGGGCGAGTCCGGGGCGGCCGGGGCGGTCGCGGTGGAGGAAGCCAACCTGCGAATCGAGCCCGGCCGCCTCGCAGGCGGCGCGGGCGTCGTGGCCGAGCATCGCGTACAGGAATGACAGGAGGGCGTTCACCGCGTCCAGCGGCGGGCGGCGGCTGCGTGTCTTGAAGGCGAAGCCTTCTTTCTGCGCGATGATGAGATGGTCGAAGCAGCCGAAATAGGCGTTGGCGGCCTCACCCTCGAGGCCGCGGACGGAATCGAGCGAGAGAGTGCGATCGGGGTCGCCGGGCTCGCGCTGGATGTCTTCCAGGCCGAGCGCCATTCGGGCGGCGGCCGCCTCCAGGGCGGGGCGGCCGGGCGCGTTGGGGTAGTCGCGGAGGGCGCGTAGCAGCACTGAGCGGCCGTTGGCGATCTTGGCGGCGACCGCCCAGCGCGCGATCCGGGCCGAGGCCGCAAGCGAATCCGAGACGCGATACTGTTCCTTGCGGAGCAGCACATTACCGGGCGTAAAGCCGTTGATCCTGGCGCGGAACTGGCCGGTTCCGCTGAGCATGGTGATGGCGACGCCGCGCTCGCCGCAGAGGCCCATCAAGGACGGGCTGACGCCGATGCGGCCGAAGCAGACGATCCCGCCGAGGTTATGGATCGGCACCCGCAGTTTCGTCTGCTTTTCGAACCGGACGAGGACTGCCTCGCCTTCCTTCGCCAGGTAGGACTGCTCGGTGGTGACGAAGAGGGTGTTAAGGTGGTGCTTCATGACAGCCCCTGCATCTCGCTCCAATGAATGAGAATGGCGCGCCATCGAAACGCCGCGCGTAGCTCTTCGACCGACAAGGGCGGGTCACGACGGTGCAACATTGCATGACAGTTGGGACAAACGGGCCGTAGATCTCGGATCGGGTCGATCAGGTAACTTGCGCCTATTTTCGAGATCGGTTGCAGATGATGGACGTGCATGAAGCCGTGACCAATGTCGCCGTAGGCGACGCCGAAGTCAAAAGCGCACACCGCACATTGAAAACCATGGTGGTTAAGACAGGTGGAACGAGCATCCGCGGATCGCTCGTAGGCGTTTACGTGGATCTGGCGGATCGTTCCTTCGGGGTATGTCGTGCTTCCTGTGCACACCTCGTCGGCGAAGAACGACCTGTCATCGGTCGCTGCCTCCACCCAGCCTAAGTGTTCGAGGGCCCGTACCAATTCATCGTGCATCTTCCACTCGAACCGGCCATCGCCGTGGTCGAACCCAACCGACCATACGCCCCACCATTGTGGCTTGCCCCTGGCGTTCACCGGTGGGGAAAACGCGACGGCTTCGCAAAACTTCTTCGCGGCAAACGCGTAGTGACGATTCACAACGCGCCAATCCTTCGCGCTTACGCGCTCGGCCAACTGTTTCGCGAAACAACGGTGGCTCGGGAGTCCGTACTGTTCGATCAGCAGTCGGCGTTGTAGCGCCGTTAACGAGTCTTTGATCGCCCAAAGCCCAAGAAGAAACTGTTCGAACGCGGGTTTGCGTTCTGGGTCGGAACGTTTGACGGTCACGGTGACGTCACTCCTAAAGCGAACAAAAGTCGTCGGTCGGCTTGAACGGGGAACGTTGTCACGCGGCATTCGAAGTCGAAGGCACTGTTACGTGAAACGCATTCAAGGAACATCAAGTCAATCGGACGCTGGCCCCCCGGCGCCTTCGTCGGCGAGCGCCCGCAGGAGGTATCGTGACGCGGCCGGGGTGCCGGGGCGGGCGTCGGGGAGGCACAGGTGCCGGAGCGAGCAGCGGCCGCACTTTTTTTCGCGAACGGCCGCCGGCGTGGCGCGGCTGGCGATCATCTGGTGGAGGCGGCCGATCGTTTCGAGCGTTAGGCGGCGGAGGGGCTCGTCAAAGGGGACCTCGAGGCGCCGGCGGGTGACGCCGTAGAAGATCGCGCCGGCGGGCACGGGCAGGTCGAGCATCTCTTCGAGGCACAGTGCCTGGGCGCAGAGCTGCACCTTATCGGAGCCATCTTTCTTGGGCTTGCCGCGTTTGTACTCAACGGGCAGGGCGGCGCCGGCGCGAAACTCGACGACGTCGGCCTTGCCAAAGAGGCCGAGCCGCAGCGACCGGAGCAGGAGGCCGCGTGCGACGCGGAGCCCCCCGCGCCGCTCGCCGCGGCCGTGGTCGGCCTTCTGGTGCAGATGACGCCCTTCGAGCGTCAGCGCGTTCTCCGCCCAGAGCTGCTCCAGATGGATCAGCGCGCATTGTCGCGGGCAGAACAGCAGGTGCTGGAGCGCGCTGATGGGGAGGAGGTCTTCTTCGGGGAACAAGTCTACACCCATTCTTCGATGGTGACACCCTCCGGCAGATCGCCGCTGGCGACGGTGATCGCGTAGTCATCCTTTGCACGCGGTGGCCGCTTCTCAGCGGTCAATTCGTCCTTCACCGCTACTTTGACCCGTGAGAAGAGTTGGTCCGCCCGGGCGTTGCCGAGCTTATTCTCGTGACGGAAGGCGATGCATCGAACAGGCGACATGCGGCCGCGGGCGGCCGAGCGGTCGTTTTCGAACATCATGCCGAGCGATTGCTTAAATATCGCCAGGTCGTCTTCACTGAAGCCTGTCTGGCCGGCAAGGCTGGCGTTGATGTAGCCATACCCTCTGTAAAGACCGTAGGGCACTGTGAACTTGCGGCCCATGGTGCGGTTGTCGCCCTGTTGCTTCTCGGCCTCCGCCTCGGTGGTAACGGCACACCGGGTGACGGCATGTTCCTGTGCGACGACGCGGTCGATGCTCCGGGCGACGGTCAACTGAACCGCTCCGCGAACCTGTCCGGCATCGACCCCGGTGCTCATGACCGCACCGAAGGTCCGCACGTCGTAGAAGTTCCGACACATCCATTCGGTCAGCTTTTGATCTTCCTCCGCCCGCTCCTTTCCCTTCGACTTCCGCTTCTTCGGGTCCGGCTCGAGCTTCAGCGCCTCGTAGGCCCGCGCGTGCTGGTTGTTGAGGATGGCGCGTTCCTTCACGTAGATCTCGTACGGAGGCTTTTCCTCGTGGACGACGCCGACGTAGTTGCGGACTTTACGTTTGAGGCAGACGTCTGTTACGAGCCCCTGCCCGGTTTCTGCGTCGATGCGTGGGAGGTTGCCAGCGTCCGGGTCGCCGTTGGGGTTACCGTCGGTGACGTCGAACAAATAAATGAAGTCATAGCGATTCTGGATGGGGGCGCTCATTCTTTCTCTCCTTCTTGATTCTTCTTGCTCGTGAACAGGTCCTGCCGCTGGTGGTAATAGCCGATCGCAAAGAGCCCTTGTTGCTCCAAAAGAAGGTGGCTCGGGAGGTCCTGAAGTTTGCCGATCACCTCAGCCAGTTGCCGTTCGTGATAGATCTTCTGTGCCTTCTCCAGCTTGGCCAGATGGTGCTGGCTGAGGCGGATCAGCCGCGGGAAGACCAAGCCGGGGGTTGCGCTGGCGGCGGAAAAGTAGCGGTCTTTGATTGTCGCGTTCAGTTCGCCGCCGGCGCTGTCGGCTTGGATCTTCTCCAGCAGCGCGAACAGGCGGCCGCTGACGTAGCCGGATTCATTGCGGCTTCTGTCGAGTGCCACGGGCACCTCCTTTTGAGTTTTTCGGGATCGAGCCTCGCGGTTGAGGCACGCTTTGATCGTTGCGACGCGGGCGTGGCTCACATAGCCGTCGGCCCGGAGCCTGTTGAGCATCGCGCCAAGCAACAGGGGCGGATATTGCGCCCGGTAACGACGGCGCGGGCGACTGACCCGGCAAGGACTGGAGGGACGGCATCGGCGTCATACCCTTTGAAACGGCCAGCGGTGAACTCGGCGCGGCCGGTGGCCTGGAGGATCCGGCGGATGGTCAATGGCGGATCATCCGGGCGCGCGCCGACGAGTTGGGTGTCGAGCAGGTGCCACGCGAGGCAATCTTTCATCGCGCCGACGGTGCTTTGCTCCCAGAAGCGAACGCTGATGCGGGATGCGTTAGGCGAGAGCCCGAGCACATAGAAGCCGACGGAGTCATCCGGATCGATCGCAACGCCGTCGGCGTGCCCGGCCCGGAGTTGCGAGAGGAAGAGCTTGACCTGCGCGGCGCGCTGCACGTCTTCAGGGGGCGAGTCGTCCTTGAGCGGTGGCAGGCCGCCCCAGACAGCGTCGGCGACGGCCTCGAACTCCGTCGGCCGCTCCGCCCAGAAGACGACGGTGGCGTCGCCGAGCGAAAAACGGCGATCGGCGCGGCTCAGCAGGTAATTCAGCGCGTTGGTGTACCTGAAGGCGGCCGAAGTCCCGACCGGGGCGTTATCGCCTTGTTCTTTGTCGTAGGAGGTGTACGCCTGCCCGTTGAACGAGACCAGCAGTGCGCCAGCCGATTGCGTGCCGTTGACGCCTTTGATTTTCGGTTCGTGGAGTCGAGCGACGGGGCCGACCGAACCTGTGACGAGGCACATGGCCCGCGTGGGGGCGGTGGGCCCGTCCGAAGCGATTCGCTGGGCCCAGTAGGCGGCGACCGCCGTCTCGTCATGGACGAAGGACATCGCGCCCGCGATTTTGAAGACGCCGAAGCTGCCGAGGATGCCGTCTAGCTCCGTCGCCCGCTGGGCCGCTTGCTCGGGCGTCCACGCACGAAGGAACGCGCAGACGGCCGAATAGGAGGGGTCGTTGATCTCCGCTTCTTCCGCCAGGTGCCGGTCGCGGAAGGCTTCGAAGGTCTTGCGCGTGCGGTCCGGAGTCGGGTCGTCCGGCTTGAAGCCGAGCAGGTAGCCGGAGTTGTCCCAAAGGAAACAAGGGTTGATCCCCTGGCCGGGCGGCTTGCCCTGCCCCGGCACGAGCAGCGGGCGGGGAACGGGCTTCTTCTTTCCATCGTCCATGAGCGACTGAATGCCGACCAGCTCACCATTCGGCCGCAGCACGACGCAAAAGCTCATCTTCTGAAGGGAATAGCCAGTTTTCGGCAGCGCGGTTGCGGTTGCCGGGTCGGCGGAGATGCGATCGTAGTAGTCAACGAGTCGTTGGATGATCACCCTCGCACCTCCTGGCTATCGAACGGGGGGACTTCGATCACGCCGCCCCGCATGACCGCGTGGTAGAAACGGGGCTGGCGGTCGTTCGTGAAGTCGATGTCATGCAGCATCCAGCCGAGGTCGCGGTCACGCTGGTCGGGCGGCAACTGGCTCGGCGGCATTTCCAGGTCGGTTTCCACCAGGGCGAAGTCGGCCGCACATTCGCGCGTGCCGAAGTAGGGCCGGGTAAAGCACTGTCCGTCGCGGGCGCGGCGGTTGAAGCTGTCGAGGTGCTTGGCGACGTTTGGCTCGCCGCCGACGAGTTCGAAATGGGCGTCAATGACATAGGCAACGTCCCTTAGAAGGAGCGACGCCCGCTGCTGGCGCTCGTCTTCAATGTACATGCCGAGGTTGCCGCGACCGTCCTTCATCGCCTTGGCCGCCGCGCCGGCGGGGATTTTGGACCCGACCTCATTGCGGCGCTGCGAGGTGAAGCGAATGGGGCGCAGGACATGGATGCGATCTATCGCCCAGCGAATCTCCGGCTTCCAATAGATCGCCTCGATCACGCCCCGCGCCGCCGACGGGGTGATAACGTCGTAGCTGACCCGCTCGACCTTCATTTCCGGTCGAGTAAACAGAGCGAAGTCGCCCCAACAGTGCACTCTCACGCCGTATGCCATGTCTGAGCCTCCTAAGCGATGAACGGTTCGGGGTCAAAACCCGACGCACCGAACGACAGACCCTTTTCCGCCGTGTACGCGGCATCGTTCTGCAGAATAAACAGGCCGGACGGGTGATCCTCAATAACGCCGGCTTCCACAAGTCGGGCCAGCGGGCTGCCTGGCTCGATGGAGCCGGAGTCCTTCCGCTTGCCGCGGAGGCTGATGGTGTAGCGCTGCGCTTCCCGAAGCGTTGAGAAGTCAATGTCGCGCCCCTGAACGAGTCGCCTGCGGATCAGCTTCGCCTTTGCGTTGTACGGGACCAGCACCGGCGTTTGCTCCTCGCGGATGATCTGATAGGCGTCGGCCGCCTGTCGGAACATAAATGGCGGCAGCTTGGGCCCTTTTGAGAGGCCGAAACATGCCATGACGTTGTGCTTGTCCCATTCGTGTTGGCGGGACCAGTAGAAGAGCCGAAAGTACGCCTCCACGGCAGGTGGCGCGAGCGGGTTGGGGTGGGCGTTGAACAACTCCCTCGCCTTCTCGGCGGTCTGCCGCAGCATTCCTGGAGGCGGAGGCGTTTCGGTGTCGAACTGATAGACGCGGCCGAGAACCGGCTCACCATTCGGGCCAATCAGCTTTCCCTCCCGGTTGCACCGTCCGGCCGCTTGAGCGATGGAGTCGAACCCCGCGGGAGCTCGGTAAACCGCTGGGAAATCCACATCGACGCCCGCTTCGATCAACTGGGTGCTGATAAGCCGGCACGGCCGAGGCGGAAGCCCGCGTTTCGCGGCCAACCCATTGCGGCGCAGGAGTCGGCGTACGCGCCGCAATGTGTCGCGACGATGTTCGGCACACATGAACGTGCTGAGGTGGAAGCATCCCTCTGCGGATCCGCACCGCGAGACGAGCGCGTCGTACAGCTTTGACGCGTGAGGACGCGTGTTGACGATGCAGAGCACGGCCGTTTCCTCGGCGAGGCGGCCAATGAGCTGCTCATCATTCAAGAGGCCGAGGCGTTCAACTTGCACCCGCGTCAGTTCCGCGTGAAGGGTCCGCACGTCTTCGATGATCGGGCGAACGTCTGTCAGCCCGATGTCAAACTCTCCGGGTCGGTGCTCGAGCGCAGGCTGAGTGGCGGTGCAAAGGACGACAGTGCACCCGTAGCGCGCAACAAGTTCTCGCAAGGCAGCCAGGGTGGGAGCGAGGAGATCGACGGGCATGGTCTGCGCCTCATCGAGGATGATGACGCTGCCGGCGAGTCGGTGCAGCTTGCGGCACGGTGAGGTTTCGGAAGCGAAAAGGCTTTCGTAGAGCTGGACATTGGTTGTCACGATCAGCGGCGCATCCCAGTTTTCCGCCGCCAGCTTGTTGGCGCGGGTATCCCGCTTGGGGTCGAGATTGCTGTGGTGCTCGATGAGCCCGCGCTCGGCGAGCGGCCCGAGCGCCTTTCGGTAGGCGTCGGCGGTTTGCTCGATGATGCTGGTGAACGGTATCGCGACGACGATCCGCCGCAGCCCGCGGTCGCCGCCGCGGTGCGCGTGGTGAAGCGCGAATGCGAGCGACGCGAACGTCTTTCCACCGCCCGTGGGAACGTTGAGGGAAAAGAACCCAGGCGTGAGGTCCGCCTTCCGGAGGCATGCCGCCAGGACGCGAGCGCGGACCTCATTCACCTTTGACGGCGGGGCGTCGGCCTGGACACGTTGCAGAAAGACGTCTAATGCTGGTCGAAGGTCATCAAGGGTTGGCTTTGCCCTATCACGTTCGGCGGCCTGGGCCTTGTCGCAGAAGGCCTCGGTGGCGGTGCGGTCGGCGTCGATCAGCGCGGAGAAGAGCATGCGCGTGAAGAATGCGGCCGCGAAGCCTGCTTCGTCCTGACGAAGTTGCTGGATGAAAGGAAACGAGAGTTTAGCCGACGGCGCCGGAAAGTCGGGCGGCAGTGTCACGGGCGGGATCGAATACGCGAGTTCGTTCAGCCGGTGCGCGAGTGTTGATCGGGCGCGTTCGGCTTCGGTCGTAGTCGCGTCCGGGAGGCCGGCGTGGTGGCCAGCGATGCAGAACGCCAGAAGTTGCCCTGCCATCCCGGGCAACGACCGAGCCGCATGGCGGGCTCCGAATGTCGAGTGATCGACGCGTCCGGGGGAATGCTCGTTTTCCGCTGCGTTCGGGTCTTCGGAGGGAGAGATGTAGGCCTGGAACGCGTCCGACCATTTCCCAAGGTCGTGCCAGTGGCCGAGTTGCTCGCCCCATTGCGCCGCGCCGAAGGCGGCGGCGAAGGTTCGGGTGAGGGAGGCGACTTTCCGGGCGTGGTCATCGAGCAACTCCCATTCAGATCGTAGTTGGCCGGGAAGCGTGTGAGCATAAGCTGGGTTGCCGGTGTTCATGATTCCCCTCTTTTTGCTCGCACCGTCACCTGTCGCGCTGCGTCCCCGGCCGCGGGCCGGGTCGATCGGGGGCGGGACGTTGGCACCCTCCAGGAGGATCGCTCGCCTTGTGCCCGAAAGGATTTTGATGTCGAGGACGACCGTGTCATCGTCCACTGCCCCCAAGGGGTGATCGGGCAGGATCCTAACATCGCCCGCACTTGAGTCAACTCAGAAAGCTCGAAAAAAGGCAGAGCCACGAAAGCCCCGGCGGCGGGCTGGGCGCGGCGCTTGACCGACACGCGTGAAGCGCCGGCGCGATCGGCGTATTGCCCACTTGTTCGAGAAGCTCAGGCTGAACGGGGCATCGACTGCCCCGTTCGCGGCCGCCGGGGGGTCCGATAAGGCGATGCGGCGCCTGCGCGACTTGGCGGGCGTCAGGTATGGGACGTACGGCGGGAGATCCGCTGGGAGAGGTTCATCTCATATCGGTCATTCCACATAACCACGCGGGCTTGATGCCCGATGAAGGGATTAAGGCGTAATCCAAATATTGCGTGAAGTTTGTGCGTCTGAACGAGCCAATGGCCGTGATTTCTTCACATCGAACGCGCGGCGCCCGCAGAGGGACCGTGTTGATCTACACCACAGTGACGCTTGTCGCGCTGCTGGGCTTCTCTTCGCTTGCCGTCGATTACGCGCACGTCCAGCTCGTTAAGACTCAGCTTCAGCAGGCGGCCGACGCGGCGGCGCGCGGGGCGGTCTCGCAGCTTTCCTCGGGCGTCAGCGCGACCCAGACGGCCGCCGTCACCTGGGCGGGCCTTAACACGGCCGACGGGACGGCCGTGGTGATGGACCCGGTGAACGATGTCGATTTCGGGACATGGGATACGACCGCCCACACCTTCACGCTGCTGACCGGCGCCCAGCAGAGCAATGCGAACGCGATCCGCGTTCACGCGCGGCGGACCGCGGCGCGGGGGACGCCGGTTACGCTGCTGTTCGCCAAAATGCTGGGGATCACCACTTGCGATGTGAACGCCACGGCGACGGCATATGTCGCCTCCAGCGGCGCCTACGGCCTGGTGGGGATGAGCAGCGTCAGCATCAACAGCGGCACGGTCACCACCGACAGCTATAACGCTTCATCCGGCGCATACAGCGCCGGATCGGCCGGGGCGCTGGGGTCGCTGGCGAGCAATGGCGGCATCACCAATGGCGGGACGACCACCGTCAGCAGCAAACTCTACATGCAGGCCGGCCAGACCCTCACCAACACCGGGACGTTCAACTACGGCTCGAGACAGGCCACGGCTTCCGCGATTGTCTGGCCGACGCCGGCCGCCGGCACCTATGCGACCACCAACAGCAACGGGCAGCTCGGCCTGCCCGCCTCCGGCGGCCCCGTTAATCAGAACGGCATTACGTTCACCGTCCCGCCAGGCACCTATTACCTGAGCAGCGTCAGCCTGACGAACTGCACCTTCACATGCTCAGGCCCCGTGGTGATCTATGTGAACGGGAACTTCACGATCAGCGGTGGGTCTTTCACGGCGTACAACAATCTGCCCGCGAACCTGGCGGTCTATATCGTCACCGCGGCCGGGGTGAACATCAGTAATACGAGCGCCCTCTACGCCGACGTTCAAGCGCCGACCTCGCCGATCAACATCACGAACGTCTCGGCGTTCTACGGGCGGCTCGTGGGCTCGCAATTGACGGTCTCGTCGTCCTCAACGACCGCGTTGCACGTGGATACGTCGCTGCCGGCCGTCAGCGGCGCTTCGACGCCGTCGAACACGGCCGGGGGCATTTCGACGGTGCGATGATGACCGCGCCGCGTGACGGGGCAACCCGCGGCTGATACGGTGGCCTCATGAACCCGCCGCCGTTGCCGCCGCCGATCGCGTCCAACGCCGTCGCAAGGATCCAGCACTCGGGCGCCGATTCGGCGATAAATCCTTTCCAAGGCAGAAAATTCGAAGCACGAAATCTCAAGGAAATTCAAAATAGCCAAAGCGGGAACCGATACGTTCGTACATTCGCTTTGATCTCGTTTCTTCTTTCTTTCCCGATTTCTCATTCCTTCGGGTTTCGTGCTTCGGATTTCGACGTTCGCCTCGCGCGCCATTGAGCAGGTAGCGCTGTAGTGCTAGTCGAGTGCGATACCGCCGGGTCGGCGGGCTGTTCCCGTTGATTGCGTTCGTCCGATCGCGCCATTGATCCGTCGCCGGCGGCCCGTCATTCTTTGTCGCCATGACCATTCCCCCAGCCGACACCGAAGCGGCCGCTCGTCAGAAACCACCCCTTCAGAACCCCCCGGCACCGCTTGGTGGTTTTTCCGCTGATGAGTTCAAGGCCCGCCGCCAGGCGCTGCGGGCCGCCTGCCCCGACGGTGTGATCTTGCTGCGCGGGGCGGCCGAGGATGACCTGCCGCACGGCGCCGCCGTGGTCTACCGGCAGAATGCCTCGTTCTACTACTTCACCGGCGTCGAGACTCCGGGGGCGTTCCTCGTCCTTCTGCCGGAGAACGTCCCCGCGGCCGCCAGCTTGCGCGGGGCGGCCGCCGAGGTGCGGGACATCCTCTACCTTCCGCCCCGTGACGCCGCGGCCGAGGCCTGGACCGGCCCGAAGCTGGGCCCCGGTGACGAGGCCGCCACCGCGACCGGGATCGACCGATGCGTCGCCGCAACGGGGCTTGTGCCGGCGACGGCCGCCTGGGTGCGCCGCTGCGCGACCGTCTACACCCTGACGCCATACGGCGAGCACGCTCGGGGGACGCGCGAATACGCAATGATGCAACGGGTGGCCGAGCAGGCCCCGGTCGTTCAGTTCCGGGACTGCTCGGCGGCCGTGGCCCGGCTGCGGGCGGTCAAGTCGGCGGCCGAGCTGGATCGGCTCCGCGCCGCGATCGAGGTCACGGCGGCCGGGCATCGCGCGGCAAGGGCCGCGTTGCGCGGGGAGCGGGCCTGCGGGAGTTTGAGATTGAGGCCCAGGTGTACGCCGCGTTTCGAAGCCGCGGCGCGATCCCCGCCTTCCCGACGATCGTCGGCGCTGGGGTCAACGCCACGACGCTCCACTACGATCAGAACAACACGGTGATCGAGGCGGGCGACATGGTGGTCGTCGATATCGGGGCGCGAGTTGGGCACTACTGTGGCGACCTGACGCGAACGTACCCGGCGGGGGCGGCCGGCGTCGCCCCCGCCTACGGCGATCGCGGCCGCGAGATTTACGATCTGGTACTGGCGGCCCATCGGAACGCCGTCTTGGCGTTTCGATTCGGTGAGGATTCGCTCGACACGATGAACGCCCGATGCAAGTCGTTCCTGGAGGCTTCTCCGATGCGTTCGCGCGATGCCGACGGGGAGGAGCGGACGATGGACCGCTTCATGCCGCACAGCCTCGGGCATCACCTGGGGATGGATGTCCATGACGTCGGCGAGCGCGACACGCCGCTGCCCGCCGGCAGCGTGATCACGATCGAGCCGGGCCTGTACCTCCCCGCCGAGCGGATCGGCGTGCGGCTGGAGGATGATTACGTGGTGACGCCGGAAGGCTTGCGACGTTTGGGGCCGGATCTGGAAGTGGACGCGGCCGCCGTGGAAGCGGCGATGCGGGGCTTGTAGCAGGCACACTCCGTGTGCCGTTAAGCCGAGCTGCGGGCGGTTTCAAAGGCGGGCACGGCACACGGAGTGTGCCTGCTACGGTGGGCGGATCGGACGGCCCTTCCCGACTAGGGGTTGTAGGACGCATACTCCGTGTGCCGTCCACCCGATCGACGGCGCTGACAAAGACGCGCTACGGCACACGGAGTGTGCTGCTACGTCGGAGGATCCGTCTTGGCCGCAGGGCCGTTGCCCCAGACGTCCGTCGCTACTTCGCCGATGAGTCTCTCGACGTCTTCGATCCGCACGTGCCCTGAGAACGGCGTCAGTGCGTTGGCCGCCCCGCACGCGGCCCCGAGCGCGCAGGCTTCTCCGAGGGTGCTGCCGTTCAAAAGGCCGACGGCGAGGCCCGCCGCGAAGGCGTCGCCGGAGCCGACGGCGCTCACTGCCGCCACCTTTGGGGATCGAATGCGATAGAACTGGCCGCCGGCGTTGCCGAGCGCCTCGTAAGCCACCGCGCCCGACGCGCCGAGCGTCACGATCATGCGTCCGCCGGGTGGGGCGAACGCGACCATCGCGTCGTGAAGCGCGTCATCGTCGGTCAGGGTTCGGTCAAGTGTCGCCGCCAGTTCGTCCCGATTGAGCTTGATCGTGAGCCCGGCATGTCCCATCGCGTGCCGCAGCGGCAGGCCCCGGGCATCGATGATGGCCGGGACGCCTTGACGGGCGGCCGCCTCGACGCAGTCGCGGTAGAACGTGACCGGCGCGCCGGGTGGGAGCGACCCCGAGAGGACGAGCATCCGGGCGCCGCTAAGCAGGTTGTGGAGTCGCTGCGAGAGGGCGGGCCAAGCATGATCGGGGACGGCCGCCGACTCTTCGACGAGTTCTGTGGCCGTCTCGGCCGATCGGTCAACCACGGTCGTGCAGAGGCGGGTTTGCGGCTGGACCGAAACGAAGTCATGCGCGATGTCGGCGTCCGTCAGTTCGCGCCGAATGAACTCGCCACGGTCGCCGCCGAGGAACCCCGTCGCGATCGACTTCGCGCCCAGCACGTGGCTCACCCGTGCGACGTTCACCGACTTGCCCGAGGCATGCTCGTGGACTTCCAGCGCTCGGTTGACCGCGTCGAGCGCGACACGACTGAAGATCATCGTGCGTTGAGCGGTCGGAGTTGTGCCGAGGCAGACGATCATAAGCCAGTAAGTTCGAAGTGTGCGGCCACGTTTTCGCCTTGAGGATGGTTCCCGTGGGGACCGCACGGCGGTCGGCGCGTCATCGGCGCCTCCTGCGCGGCCGCATCGGTCTAGGGAACCCGCATGGCCCGTTCGGTCCGCGATGCGGTCCATACGGCGGTCAATTCACGATGCGCCGACCTCCAGCAGCATCTCGGTCGTGGACGGCCTGAAGCCGCACGTGGTGAACAGTGCGCGGGCGACGTCGTTCCTGGCGGCCGTGTCGAGGCGGATCTGTGCCACGCCGATGGCCCGGAACCGTTCGATCGCCAGCGTCACCATCTGCCGCGCGACACCTTCGTTCCGGTAGGCCTCCTCGACCCACAGGTCGTGGATGAAGCCGTATTCGGCGAGGGTGTAGATCGGGATCTCCTTTTCGACGGTGCCGATCAGGAAGGCCGCCAGCCGCGAGGGCGCCACCGGCGGCTCCCCCGGTTTGGCGGAGGCGTCGGCGACCAGGAAGACGCTTCGATCGTCTCCGGCGTGCGCCGTGAGCCATCCGCGATACCGCTCCGAGGGGCTTGGCTTAAAGCCGTACTTCAGCGGATCCAACGCCTGGTGATAGGCGCAGATCTTTTCGACCATCGGCAGGACCCGCGGGACGTCTTCGAGGGTGGCGGGGCGAATGTCCATTGCGACGGATGCAAGCTCGTTGGCACGGTCGAATCAGGCCGGGAGCGATCGGCGAAAGAAGTCGGCCCAGTTCCCCCCGAGGATACAGCGCGACTCGCGGGAGGTGAACCCGGCGGCTTCCAGCGCGGCGGCGATGCGGGGCAGGTCGGCCGACGTGTGGATCTCGATCGGGATCTCGTCGCGCCCCAGCCCGCCGTCCATGTCGGTGCCGATGGCCACGTGGGAAGCATTGCCGGCGAGTTCGCAGATGTGGCGGGCATGGCGGGCCACGTCGGCCAGCGTCGCCCGCCGCGTGCCGTACTCGTCGGGGGCGAGGAGGAACTTGTCGAAGAAGTTGATCCCGATCACACCGTCGCGGGCGACGATCGCCTTGATCATCTCGTCGGAAAGCTGGCGGTCGGTCGGGACGATCGCGCGGCAGTTGGAGTGGCTCGCCATCACCGGGCCGTTGCTGGTGTCCAGGAGCTGCCAGAACGATTCCTCGGCCAGGTGGGACAGGTCGTGGATGACGCCGTACCGGTCCAGCTCATGCACGAGGGCGACGCCTTCGTCGGTCAGCGGCCCGGGGGCGCCGGTGCCGCCGGCGTAGCGCGTGCGCCGCCAGGCAAGCCCGACGATGCGCATCCCGGCATCCACCCATTCGGCCACGTCCTCTGGTGTTCGCAGGGGATCGGCCCCTTCGAGCAGCATGATCGCGTGCTGTGGGCCGACGTCGTCGGCGCTGCCGGGCAGGTCGGGAAGGCCGTCGGGCAGGCCGCCGCCGGATCGGACGAACTGGAACAGCCCGGCCTCTTCGCGATGAAGGTACCAGTCGCGTTGGGCGACGCCGGCGGCGCGGGCTTCGTCGGGGGAGGAATAGCCGTCGGGGGCGGTGGGGCTGGCGGGCGAGCAAAAGATCGTCGCGCAGATCAGCCCGACCCCGCCGGCGCGGAGGTCGGGCAGGCCGACGGTGGGGATCCCCTCCTGATCCGGCGCTTGCTCGGCGGCGGGGCGCGCGACATCGCGGCCGCGAAGTGCGTTGTAGGCCAGATCGAGGTGAGCGTCGATGATATACATTCAGTGGAGAAACAAGCCCGGCCGCTTACGGCACAGAAAGCCCAACCAGATGTCGCACGACGCTCCGGCCGAGGGCTCGGAGGTTATAACCCCCTTCCAGCGCGCTGACGACCCGCCCGCCACACTGTTTTTCCGCGAAAGCGACGAGCAGCCGCGTCATCTCTTCGTAGGCCGATTCGGTGAGGTTAATCTGGGCGAGCGGGTCGTCGCGGTGGGCGTCGAAGCCGGCCGAGATCAGAAGGAACTCGGGCTTGAACGCCTCCAGCGCGGGGATGACGCGGCTGCGGAGCGCGTCATGGTACTGCTCATCCCCCGATCCCGGGTCGAACGGGAGGTTGAGAGTACATCCTTCCGCCGGTGCGACGCCGGTTTCCCAGTCGTGCCCGCTACCGGGGTAGCAGGTGCTGGGGTGCTGGTGCATGCTGATGAATAAGACCGACGGGTCCGCCTCGAGCGCGGCTTGTGTGCCGTTGCCGTGGTGTACGTCGAAATCAACGATCGCGACTTTCCCGACCCCGTGGCGGCGTTGCAGGTAGCGGGCGGCGAGAGCGACGTTCGCAAAGAGGCAGAAGCCCATGGGCCGGTCGGGCTCGGCATGATGGCCGGGCGGACGGACGGCCGCGAACGCGCGGTTCACTTTCCCGGATGCCACGGCGTCGCAGCAGTCGAGGACGGCGCCGGCCGCGAGCAGGGCGATCTCAAAGCTGGCCGGGCAGACGGGCGTGTCGCCAAGGTCCAAAACGCCGCCGCCGATGTCGCACACGTGGTGGATCCGCGCGATGTAGGGAGCGCTGTGGACGGTCAGCAGCCATTGCTCCTCGATCGGGCGCGGGAGTGGCAGTTCGACCAGCTTCGGAACGCCGACGAGCGGGGAGAGTCGCAGGTCGATCGAAAAATCGGGGAAAGGGTCGGGCGAATCGATCAGCCCGGCGAGCCGCACGGCGCGGGCGATCGCCCGGATTCGGTCGGGCCGCTCGGGGTGGTGGGGGCCGGTGAGGTGCTCGACGAACCGGGGGCTGGAGATGAAGCCGACGGTAGGCATGCGGGCCATCGTACCAATCGTACCGCAGGCGCGGGATTAAACGAGGGCGGCCGGGTTGCCCGGGCACGCGGCGTCGCGCAAGGCTAACGGTTTGCGTACATCAGGTTGCTCATCGCGACCCAGTACGTGCGGAAAAGATACATCGCCGTGACGATCACCTCCCCGCACAAGACGTAGATATACGGCATGCTGTAGGGGTCGGCGGCGTTGGGGACGAGTTTCAGGAACAGGCGATAGCCGACGACGGTCGTGGCGGCGATCAGCCCGACGGGCAGGTAGTGCGACGCGTGGTAGTCGAGGGCGCGAACGACGACGGCGGTTGGCAGCCGTAGGCCCCGATACGTCGCCTCCAGGTTCGTCAGCCACGCGGCAACTCGGGAAAGCACGGCGAGAAGGAAGAATGTCGTGATGATGATCAACGGCAGCAGGATCCAGTAGGGCTCGTCGGCCAGCCCCATGAAGGCGCCGGACCAGACGGCGTGCCCCCAGGCGCTGATGCCGAACAGCACGGCCGCGATCGACCAGTGAATGGCGGCGAACTGGCGGGATCGGTTGCCTGTCGAGCGAAGCGTCAGAGATCGGAAGAACCGCGTGGGATTGAAGATACATTCGAAGGTCGCCACTCCGAACGCACCCAGACGGCGGAGGGGGCGAGTTTCGGTTTCCCATGACGGCGGGACGCGGCGGCTGGCGGCGCTCTCGGCGGTCGGGATGCCGCATTCCGGGCAGTTCCCGCCCTCGGGCAGGCCATTGAGGACGTAGCCGCAGGCTTCACAAAGCAAATCGGCTTCAGCCGGAACATTTGCGGCGCTTGTCATGCAGTGATGGTATAATCCGATCTCGACGAAGTCATTTGAAGCAGGAGTGGCGCAATGGAGTGCTCCCGGGTATCTGCTTTCGGAATGATCCACTGGCGATGCGGCGGCCGATAATCTCCTAAGAGCATCGGCAGTTGTGTCGCGTTCGCGGTTCGCACGCTGGGTCCGACGCCACAGGAAGGGCGGGGCGGATGCGACAGCGGCCGCCAGGAGAACCCGATGGATTCCCTCACCCCACACTCCACTCCGCGCCGGAGCCGCACGCCGGCCCGAGCCGCGCTGTTTGCCGCGGTCGCTGTCGCTTCGTTGTCGATCCCGTTCGGCTGCGATCGCACGTCCGGCCCCGAGGCGGCGACAACCGGCCCTGACTCGGCGAAGCCGCCAATTGTCAAGCCGGCCGAGGCCATCGCGCTGCCGACCACCGTCCCTTCGGTGGCCACCGCCCCGGCGCCGATGCAGCCGTCGTTCCTGTACCTGAAGTACATTCCCGACCCGGACGATTCTTCCGCGACGAACGATACGGTTCCCGTCGCCACGGCCGATGACCTGGGGAGCGCGCAGCGCTTCCCCGCCGCCCGGCTGCGGATCACCGGCCACGACGAATCGCTGACCGCCTTGCTCTTCTCCGACGACCCCAAGGAAGCGATCGCCAAAGGGTGGAACGGCGATCGGTATTACTTCCGTATGCCGCTTCAGCAGGGCGTAGACGCAAAGCACATCGACGGGGCGGAATGGCTCTACACCACCTCCCCGACCGACAAGGAAGAAACCGGCAACGGCGTCTTCCTCGGCGGCGACCGGATGCACCTGGAGCCGATCTCAATGCGGGTCGGCTTTGAGGGCAGCGGGCCCAACATCGTGGTTCGCATCTCGGGCCAGTTCCTGCTGTTCGACACCTCCGACACCACCGCCAAGCCCAAATGGGTGCAGGTCTAGGGATCCTTGCCCCGCAGGTGGACATCAAAGAAGACGCGCGTCGCTGAGGCTCGACTATCGAATCTTTCAGGCCTGTAGGGCGGGCTCAGGCCCGCCTTTTCCCTTTTCAGAGCCTCGCCCCTTCGCCTGATCGTTGCCATCCATCGGCCCACATTGATAATCCGCGCTCATGGCGAAGCTGGAACTTCCCCACACGAGCGGTTGCGTCGCGTGCGGCCCATTGAATCGGCACGGCCTGCGGCTCTCCCTGTTCGTTGAGCCACAGACAGGCGACGTCACCACCGAATTCACGCCGGCGGCCGAGCACATCGGCTTTGAAGGGATCGTCCACGGGGGCATCCTCTCCGTCGTCCTCGACGAGGCGATGGTCTGGGCGGCGACGTGGTCGGCGCGGCGATTCTGCTTGTGCGGAGAACTGTCGCTGCGGTTCTCGTCCCCCGCCTTGGTTGGAATGCCCCTGTCGATCGTTGCGCGCCTCGAGCGGCGCGGGCCCGGCTGATCCAAACCGTCGCGGAGGTGCGCTCGGCAGACGGAGTGCTCGTGGCGAGCGGATCGGCGAAGTACGTCCCGTTGCCCGCGGAGCGCAGCCGCGAGGTCATCGCGACGCTGCTCGATGCGCCGGCCACCCGCGCAGCGGCCGAGGCTCTGCGCAGTGCGGCGGCCGCCGACCCCGTCAACGCCGCACCCGCCAACGCGTAGCCCTTCCAAGTGCCCGCCTGTCATCCGCCGACTTCATTTGGAACAACGCCCGAGGAACCCCATGCCCAACGCGACTGAACGAGTGCTGGCCCTGATCGACTCCCGACGCGAGCGATCGCTCGAGGGGCTCCTGGAGTTCCTGCGGATCCCCAGCGTCAGCACCAAGCCGGAGCACAAGCCCGACGTCGCCCGCTGCGCCGAATGGCTGGCGCTGCAACTCGTCGCCGCCGGCCTCACGACGACGATCCACCCGACCCCCGGCCATCCGATCGTCCTGGCACGCAACGCCCACATCCCCGGCCGCCCCACGGTGCTGCTCTACGGGCACTACGACGTTCAGCCGCCGGAACCGTTGGAACTGTGGGTCACGCCGCCGTTCGCGCCCACGATTCGGAACGACGAAGCGGGCTTTCCCGCGGTCTTCGCCCGCGGCGCGGTGGATGACAAAGGGCAGGTCTGGTGCCACGTGCAGGCGCTGCTCGCCTGGCACGAGAACGGCGGCGTGCCGGTCAACCTGATCGTGCTGATCGAAGGGGAGGAGGAGATCGGCTCGGACAACCTCGCTGACTTCGTGACGGCGCACGCCGCCGCGTTGCGGGCCGACATCGCGGTGATCAGCGATACCAATCAGTTCGCCCGCGGCGTGCCGGCCGTGACCTACGGCCTTCGCGGCCTCTGTTACATGGAGATCTTCCTTACCGGCCCGAGCCACGATTTGCACTCCGGGCTCTACGGCGGGGCTGTGCCGAACCCGGCGAACATTCTTTCGGAAGTGCTGGCGAGCCTGCACGATTCAAGCGGCCGCGTGACGATCCCCGGGTTTTATGACGATGTCATCCCCCTGACCGAAACCGAGCGCGCCGCCTGGCGAAAACTTCCATTCACCGAAGCCGAATTCGCGACCAGCGTCGGCATCGCCGCAGGCGTCGGCGAAGCGGGGTACACGTCGCTGGAGCGCAAGTGGGCGCGCCCCACGCTCGACGTCAACGGCCTGACGTCCGGCTATCAGGGCGCCGGGGCGAAGACGGTCATCCCTTCGAAGGCTTCCGCCAAGCTCTCGATGCGACTGGTCCCGAATCAGCGCCCGGCGAAGATCCAGGCGCTATTCGAGCAGGCGATTCGCGGCCGCTGCCCAGCCGGCGTGAAGCTGAAGTTCGCCCAGCACGGCCTGGCCGACCCGGCACTGGTCCCCATCGACAGCGAAGCGACCCGCCTCGCCGCGCGGCGCTTGAAGTTGGCTTCGGCAAGGAGCCCACGTTCATGCGCGAAGGGGGGAGCATTCCGGTGGTCGCGCTGCTGAAGCGGACGCTGGGCATCGACACGCTCCTGCTCGGCTTCGGCCTTCCGGACGACCGCGTCCATTCCCCGAATGAGAAGTTCGATCTTGAAGCGCTCCATGGAGGAACGCGGACGGCCGGGGCGCTGTATGGCGAGCTGGCGAAGCTCCGCGGAAGGATGAAGGATGAAGTTGAAGGCTGAAGGGAAGAAGACGGAATCAAACTGCGGGTGTAGGGTCCGAACGGGAGGGATCAGTTGAGGCAATGGTTACGGGCACGCGCCCGCTCCCGTGCGACCGTCAGGCTGAAGGGCGCCGTTCCAGATCGGCAGGTCCGCACGGGCGGCGATGACGCCGCCGAAATCGGCATGCCGATCGAAGCCTCCCGTGCTGACCCTACACCCGCTTCCTGTAAGGCACTCGAGATCGAAAGGAAGAAGACGCCATCGTTCATCCCTCTTCAGCCGACCTTACTTCTGGAACGCATCCTTCACCGCGTTCTTGAACGCCGGGCCAATCTTCGCCTTGCCGTCGTTCGGGTAGCCGCCGTGCTGGACCATGTAGACGGTGATTAGGCCGTGCTCGGCGTCGATCTCCATGTCGGTCGCGTAGGCCCCGCCGTGACCGAACCTACCTCCGCTGCCGGGCCGCGGTTCGCCGGCGACCTTCCGGCTCGTCGCCCAGCCGAAGCCGTACCCGTTCTCGCCCTTCCCCTTGTTCTGCAGCTCGCCGTCCTGCGTGCTGGTCATCTGCTGGACCGACGCCTCCGAGACGTATCGGTGGCCGTCGAGCGTGCCGCCGTTCAGGATCATCCGGCTGAAAACGCCGACGTCGGCGGCCGTCGAAAACAGGCCGCCCGCCGGGCAGGGGTAACGCGCCGGGCCGCCGATCAGCGGGTACGTCAACTGGGCGATCGGCATCTCCTCCAGGTCATTCTTGGCCGCGTTGGGCTTGTACGCCTTGGCGAGCCGGGCGAGCTGCTGCTCGTTGGGCCAGAAGGTGGTGTCCTTCATCCCCAGGGGCTTGAAGAGCCGCTCGTCCATGAAGCGCTCGTACGGCATCCCGCTGACCACCTCAATGATGCGTCCGGCCGTGTTGATCCCCGCGTTGCTGTACTCGTACTTGCTGTCCGGCTGAAACTTCAGGTTCGAAAGGGCGTAGGTGATTGTCGTTTCGGCCAGCGGGAACTCGTCGATCTTGTGCTGCACCCGAGACATGAACGGCAGGCCGCTGGTGTGGGAGAGGACGTTGCGGACCAGGATCGGGTGCGCCGGCCGCTTCAGGAGGGCGTGCTCGTCGTCCTGCTCGACGGCGACCATCTGCCCCTTGAACTCGGGGAGGTATTTCTCCACCGGGTCATCGACGTTCACCTTCCCCTCGTCCACAAGGATCATGAGCCCGGTCGCCGTCATCGGCTTGGACATTGAGGCGATCCAGAACGTCGCGTCGGTCCCGATCGGCTTCTTTGCGGCGACGTCGGCATAACCGACCGCGTCGAGGCAGAGGACCTTGTCCTTGTTCGCCACCAGGAAGACCGCCCCGGCGAGGGTGTGGCTATCGACGAACGGCTGCAGGGCGGCCGCTATCGCCTTCCCTCCCTCGGCCGCCGGCGCATCGGCCCGGGCCAGGCGAGCGGGTAACGGGACAACGATGGTCAGGAGAACCAGGAGCAGACAGGATGCCGGTCGCTTCATAGTCAGTCACCGCTTAAAGGTCACATCAGTTTGAGACGCCTGCCGGGATAGTACCCGCCGCGTTCGGCCGCCGTTTATGCGGGAACGTGTGACGTGGCTCGCCACGCCGTCCTGGTAGCAGGCACACTCCGTGTGCCGTTGCTTTCACCCTGGGAGCGCGGGCGGTAAACGGCCGACGGCACGCGGAGTCTGCTCGTACGCGGAGCCCCAGAGAGGCCCTAAGTAGCCAGGCGTGAATAGGCGCCTCCGAGGGCGGCTTTCTGGTCCCCTCGCCCCCGGTACTCTGGGGGAGAGGGTTAGGGCGAGGGGGGTCTTCGGATCTCGGAAATCTCGCGTTTTCAGCAGCGTGTCCGTCTCCCGGCGGCCCCCCTCACCCTTCCCTCTCCCCGCGGAGTACCGGCGGGAGAGGGGACCAGAAAAGCGCCTAATCATGCTTGGTCATTTTATCTCACCGCCCAATGGCGAATCGGCTCGTACCCCGCATAGAGCCCCGCCGCCAGGGCGACCAGCGCGGCGGCCGCCACATCGCGGCGGCCGAAGTGGTCGGCGCGGCCGTGCGATCGGACGAACGAAAGGACCATCCCGGTCGGGCAGCCATATTTGCAGTAGGCCATCGGAACCGCGCCGCTTGCCGCGAGGCCCACCAGGGCGATGACTGTCGTGGCAACCCCGGCCGACCTGAGCAAATAGGCGTCGAACGGCTCGATGCCCGCCAAGTTGAACTCAAAGTGAATGATCGTCACGAACAGCACCGTCGCGATCAGCAGGTAGGGGAGCCAGCGCAGGCCGGCTTCAATGCCGGAAGGAAGCCGCACCTTTTGACGGGATACGCGGCCGAGCCATTCCTGGGCGGCCCCGTGCGGGCAGAGGTGCGAGCAATACATCGCCCGCCGCGTGGACCAGGGAACGATGAGGGCGGCCGCCGCCAGCAGCGCCAGCCCGGGCGCCGTCCGCCACGGCACCGTCGATGCGGCCCACCCGGCCCATAGCGATTGAGCGAGCAACTGGCCATTCATCAACCCCACGTACCCGATCAGGACGAACTGGAACGCGCGGCGCAGCCACGGCCGGCCGCGAAGGTGGGTAAAGGTGAACAGGAGCGACACCCCGATGACCGTCACCAGGCCGATGTCGTTGGGCCCGAAATGCACCGGCGGCGGCGGGGCGGCCGCCTGGGTTGTCGCCCTGTGGAACCGCTGGCGAATCCCGTTGGCGATCGCGAGGCTGGTGAGGGACGCGCCGGACGTCCCCTCGATACCGGCCGCGTGGGGCTCCATCCCGGCGACTTCGTCCCAGGTTTTGCCGGTCCAGGTCTTCATGAAATAGGCGTCATTGGCGACGTCCTGGACGTGTTCTTTGGTGTCGAAGCTGGAACGGATTCGGATGCCGATCACCCGCTGATCCGGGCCCAGGGCGACGAGCGTGTCGGTCGGCCCGCAATAGCCGGTGATCGTGTTCGACATCGGCGCCGTTCGCAGGACATAACCAACGGACGCGCCGTCGGCGCCCAGGACAAAGAGTCCGGCGCGGTCCGATTCGTCCGCGCGGAGGCGGGCCGCGCCGGGGAAGAACGGGAGCACCTCGGCGACGCGAATCGGGGCATCGCCGTCGATCCGAAGCCGGGCATGATGGTGGTGAATGAGCCAGACAATGGCGACGACGATCCCCAGCCGATAGGCCCGGAGCGCCAGCGGCACCAGCCTGCCCCATCCGCCGCGTGCGGCGGAACGTGAAGGCGGCGTCGTCGGCACGACGGTCAACTCAATATGGCGGCCGCGTTCCGGCGGGGTGGGGTCGGGCAAGGGTCGCTTCTTCTCCATGCTCGCGCAGGGCGCAACGGGCGCTACGATCCCACGCGACCGCGGCCGTGGCGTCTTACTACTTCACAGGCACGAGCTGGATCGCATCCACCGAGACCGTCCCCGTCGCGCCACGCGTGGTGACGGAGACCGAAGCCGGCTTCCCGGCCTCGAACCGGAACGTCCCCAGCACGATGAACCCCTTGCCCGGCGCCGGCACCGATTCGTTGACCGCGATCGTCTTTTCCCCGTCCGCGCTATGCACCGTCACCGGCGCATCGTGCGAGCGATTCTCGTGTGCGGCGTAGTAGAAGCGGACCTCATACTGCCCGCTGGTCGGGGCTTGGAACTCAAAGGCGGCCGTCTTTTCCGGCGTTCCGCCGCCGCTGGCGTAGCGGTACGCCTCGCCGACGAAGCCGTCGAGGTTCGATCCCGTCGCCCAATCCCCGGTCAGCCGGGCGGCCGCGTCGTCAACGACGATCCCCTCCAGCTTCTTCGGGTCGATCCCCTTTCCCGAGCCTCCTCCGCCGCCGGGCATCCGGCGCGGCGCGGGATGCAGGGCGATGTCGGGCAAGGCGGCGTTGGGGTCGATCGCATCGTGAACCGTCGCCCGCCGCGCCCGGCCGGGGAGTTGCATCAGGTCCTTCAACTCGTAGAAGTAGGTCGCGTAGACGTCCCGCGGCTGGCAGCCGTTCTTCACGCAGATGGAGGCCGCCTTGCCGACGACTTCACCCATCATGCCGCACGTCCGCATGACACGGATCGTCCCCAGCGCCTCGTGGTTCACGCTGATGTCGCGGCCGGCCATGAACAGGTTGGGGATGTTCCGCGAATAGAAGCAGCGGTAGGGGATCGGGTACCCGTTCTTCTTGTCCACGCCGCTTGCCGAAAACGGCCTTGGAGATGAACGGGTCTTCCGGGAACTTCTTCGCGTACTGCTCCTTGGGGGCGTGCAGGTCGATGTCCCAGGTGGTGGGGACGCAGCCGTCGGGGAAGTCCTTCTGGCTGACGATGTCGTCGCGGGTCAGGACGACGTCGCCGCGCAGCAGGCGCGACTCGCGGTTGCCGCCGATGTAGGCCATCCAGTCGAGTTTCGCGTTCGCATGCTTGTCTTTGCCGTCGCCGTTCTTCATCGCGTTGAACGCGCCGTAGGCGGCCCGGAAGTTCCAGTCGCGGATGTACTCCAGGTCCTTGATCGGGTCGCGAAAGAAGCCCCCTTCCCAGAACCATTCCGCCTTGCCGCGATTGGGGTAGGGGAAGTCGGCCATCGTCAGCGGCAGCGCCCAGGGTGTCTGCGGGAAGGCGTGCGGGGCGGTATCGTCCGACCAGCGCCACATGTTGCTCATGCCCATGTGGCCCTTGTCGAGCTCTTCGAAGTCGGCCCCGGCGAGCGCGCCGATGACGGCATGGCCGCTGGTGTCGGCGAAAAAGGTGCCGGCAAAGCGGGATTCGGCCCCGCTCCGCATATTGCGGCCGATGACGGCCGCCACCTTGCCGTCCTTCATCTCCACCGCGTACGCCTGCGTCTCCAGGAACAGCGCGATGTTCGGCTCGTTCCGGACGATCGCCTCCTTCTTCTCATCCCCAAACTCATCCTGCGTGCCCGGCGACGACTTCGCGTTATCCGCGAACTCTTCCACGATCTCGCCCAGCCGCGGGTATTTGCCCAGCGTCGTCCCGCCCATCGACCAGACGCGGATCTCCGAGCTCCCGTTCCCGCCCAATACCGGCCGATCCTGAATCAGCGCGACCTTGCACCCCATCCGCGCGCCGGAGATCGCCGCCCCCATCCCCGCATACCCTCCGCCGACGACGACGAGATCGAACGTCCCGGCTTCGACCGGCTTCTCCGGCAGCCCGAGCACCTTCTTCCGCCACGGCGTCAGCGTTGGCAGGTCGTTCGGAGGTGTGAAGGCCGGGTCGTGCGCTGAAGACGATCGCATCGCAGCGGCCTTCGAACCCAGTCAGGTCATGCAGCGCGACGGCCACCTGCGGCCGCTCGACGGTGACCGTGCCCCCATCCTGCCAGAACCAATCCGCCCCCTGCGTCCCAAACGTGACCGGCAGCGGCTTCCCATCCACCAGTACCTGAAACCGCCCCGGCTGCCCGGTCGCTTTCCACGTGGCGACCCAGTCCTTGGTCCGCACGAAGACCTTGTAGGTACCGGCCGCCGGGAGGGTGACGGTGGTCGCAGCATCCTTCACCGGCTCGCCGAGCCCGTGGGCCAGCAGATAGGGTGAGCCCATGATGTGGACGAACTGCGTATCGACCGACCAGCCCCCTTTGTCAGCGAAGCTCTCGGCCTCGACGAGGGTCGGGGGGAGTGGCGCGGACGGTGCGGCGGCTGCGCGGCGGGGCACGCACGTGCTCAAGGCGAACAGGCTGGCGAGCGCGAGAAAAGCGAGTCGGGCGAGGGCTAATGGGGTTTGCATGTCGTGGGCTCCGTCTCAGATGTAGCGCCGGCCGCGTTGGGCGTTGCAGCGATGCACACCGCGGATCGATATGATGCCAGAATGGGTCGGCTTGTGATGCCAAGAGACGGCGTTGACCATCCGGCGCTTTTCCTCGCCCGTTATCCTGTATCAACGAGGTTCCGGTTGGAGGTAACAATGTCGGAGAGTCTAATGCCCCTGCAATACGTTGTTAATGCGGCCGGAGATCGCACGCACGTTCTTCTGACGGTTGAGCAATACGTTGCTCTCACCGCCCGCCGCGCACCTCCGGAAGTCGGGGTCGAGGATATCGCGCAAAGGCCGTCCGATGTCTCCACCACTGGGGCAGTCGTTCCAGCGGTGCCGCGCCCAACCGATATCCCGAATCTTGAACCAGCGGCGTCAGAGGAGGTTTTCTCAGTCTTTCTACCGCGTAAGGGAGGACACGCCAGAGCCGTATGGCGATATCCCACCATGGTTGTTCTACAACGCTCTACGATCGGTGAGCCGGCGACCGCGACGATGCCTGAACCGTACCGTCTATTGCGACAAAGGTTGATTGACTGGGGAGTCATCAGCCGCATTGATGGGGCATGGACGTTTACACGAGACTACCCATTTAACAACGCATCGGAAGCGGTCTGCGTTGTCGAGGGTGGTTCGCGAGACGGCTATCGCTCTTGGAAAAATGACGCAGGGAAGACGCTAAGCGACCTCGGCTATTCCCGGTAGGTACTGCCGCGGAAGGAGCTTGCCTTAGGGACGGTAGAGCGCCTCAGATCGATCGGCTCCAGTCCGGCGGCAGGATCAGGACGGGGATCTTGGTGTTCTTGATCAGCTCCACCGGGACGTTGCCGGCGAGCAGGCGGGCGAAGACGTTTTTGCCGGTGAGGCCGAGGACGATCATCGTGACGTCGCGCTCGACGGCGGTGTTGAGGACGGCGCGGGCGATGTCGTCGCTGAACATGAGCAGGTCCTGGACGATGAGGTTGCGTTCCTGGAGCTTGTCGCGCATGAAGCGGATGGCGGCCTCGCCGTCGGCCTGCTCCTGTTCGCGCATCTGGCCGCCGCTGGGGCGGGAGACGTGGACGACGAGAACCTCGGCCGTGAGGCGCTTGGCGAGGTCCCCAACGCAATCGACGACTTTCTGGGCAGCGTACGGGCTGCTGACGGCCACCAGGATGCGACTCATACCGATCCCTTCCATCGCCCCGAAGCACCGCATCGGCCGCTCGCCCTGATGACGACGACGGCAGGACGCATGATGCAGGGCCCGGCGTCGCGGTCGGCGTTCGCCGCGGGTTGGCACCGGCCAAAGGACGGCCCGCCGAGGCGCGGGCCGTTTACCTGCGGCCCCTATCATGCCAATCCGGCGCGTTTCATCAATGTTGACAACGCCCGAAGCGCATTACCGCGATGGCTGATCGCGTGCTTCTCGATGGGGGGGAGTTCGGCCGTCGTCTTCCCGAGGGCGTCGATCAGAAACAGCGGGTCGTACCCAAACCCGTTGTCGCCGCGGGCGGCGTGGAGGATTCGCCCCTCGACCTTGCCGCTTGCAGACAGGACGATGTCCCCTTGCGGGTCTGACAGGGCGAGCGCGCAGACGAAGCGGCCTGTGCGCGCCGAATCTTCAACGGCCGCCAACTGCTTCAGGAGCAGCGTGTTATTCGCGGCGTCGCCCGCCCCCGCGTGGTGCATCGCGGCCCAGCGGGCGCTGTAGACGCCCGGCTTGCCGTCAAGCGCATCGACTTCAAGCCCGCTATCGTCGGCCAGCGCCCACAGGCCAAACTGCCGCGCGTAACCGGCCGCCTTGAGGCAGGCGTTCTCGTGAAATGTAAAGCCGGTCTCCTCAACGGGGGCCGCGTTCGGGTAATCGGAGAGGTCGCGCCAACGCAAGGCGTCGGAAGCGAGCATCTCCCGAAACTCTTTCGCCTTTCCCGGGTTGCCGGTCGCGATCAGGATTTCAAGCGATGGGGGCAAGCAAAGGCTCCGAGGATCACCGCGGGGGCCGGGCCGTTTCGGCGCAGGATCAATACCGGCGGACCCGTCGGAGGCCCGTGCCGCCGTCCGTATCGGAAGGCGTGCCGGGCGACGGTGTCGCGCCGACGCTACGGGTCGGGACGTTCTCGATGACCGATTCAGCGCCGGGAGCGCTGGTCGCATCGAGCGGCGGCGGGACGGCCGCGGCATCCTGCGAGTCGAACAGGCCGTTGCCCTTCGTGCGCGGGATCACGACGAGGAATGACGGGTCGGGCACGTCGCCGTCCTTCCCCTTGCGGACGTGCGCCTCATAATTCTCAGAGTGACCGGGGAACTTGCTGATCATTGCCTTCATGGTGGGGTCGAGGATCGTCAAGACGGGCGCGATCGCGACCAGCTTATGCCCTTGATCGTCGCGGCGGTCTTTCATCACGTCATCGGGGACGGGCTCGTTGTAGTAGACCGGCGTTTCATTCGGCCCGTACAACTGGTAGCCGCTGTCCCTCCGCTGGCTCTTCACCGCGCCCGACGGCCACGCGCCGACGCAGACGGAGCTGATCGACTCGCCGTGGTAGTAGTACGCCTCTACCCCCTGCGCCGAAGCGCCTGGACGGCCTGGACGGCCGCCTGTTTCCGAAGTTCGTTATTGCGGAACGCCATGATCTGGAGCGACCAGTAGGCCCGGCTCGGGTCCTTTGGGCTCTTCTCGACGTCCTTGTTCCACAGGTTCCACTCCGGCGGGGCGGTCGGGTCGGGGGCCGCGAGGTCAACGAACGCGGCGAGCTTGAACAACTGGCCGTTCTGTCCGACGGTCAGACTGGTTACGAAGTCATGGTCCGCATGGGCGCGGCGGCTCTCGGCGGCCCCTTCGGAGTCTTTGGTCGTTCGGTAGAAGCCGAAGTAGAGGCTCGACTCGTCGCGGGCGTGGATGACATACCACTCGGTTCGGTGCGTCACCCGGATCGAATTCTCTTTGAGATCGTTGGCCTGGGCGACATGGTCGGGGCCGCCAATGGTGCAGACGAGGATGGTGTACTTGGCGTCGCGCGGCGGGATGGCGGTGCTCGATCCATGCGCTTCGCCCGGGGGACGGGCGGCAGCCGCTCCTGCCGACAGGTGGCCGGCGGCGTTAGGACGATCGCTCGCGGTCATCGGCGGGAGCGCGTTCCGGGGGGCGGCCGTGTCATTGACGAGTCGTCCATGGCCGCCGGCATCGGCCGCCGGCGGAAGGGTATCGCCGCACGAGCAGGCGCCCAGCGCCGTCGCTATCGCAAGAACCAGGTTTCGCACTCGCATCGTCAGGCTCTCCATTACCGCCGCAATTCGCGAAACCCACCGGCGGGGGCGGGAGATGCGGGACCTATCCAAGCAGCGGCATTCGTCAGGTGGTGATGCGTCGGCCCGCCCGGTGACTCTCACGCCGCACGGCATCTTAACCTGTACGGCATCTAAATTCGCCGGTTCCGGCGGCCGCTGGTTGGGCCGGGAGGCTGGGCGAAGATTGCCGACCGTAATGACTTAGCGTCCGAGATCGGCAACGACCGCCGGGCGCGTTACGCCCGCGCGTCGCTCTGGATGGTCAGGATCTGTCGGCAGCCCTGCTCCGCGAGGTCCAGCATCTGGTTCATCTGGGCGCGGTCAAAGCCCGACCCGCGCTCCGCGGCCCCTTGCACCTCGACGAAGCGGCCTTGGGCGGTACAGGCGACATTGACGTCCACATCGGCACGCGAGTCGTCGGCGTAGTCGAGGTCAAGACGGGCTTCGCCGTCTACGATGCCCACGCTGACGGCCGCGATCTGCTCGACCAGGGCGTGGCCGGGGTCATACAACGATTCATCATACCGCGCCGGCAGCTTGCCGTCGGGACGGGTCGCGGCGATGGGGCCGGCGGCGCCGGGCATCTTCGCAGGGAGAGAGCGGATCGCATCCGCCAGCGCGACCCACGCCCCGCAGATGGCGGCCGTCCGGGTGCCGCCGTCGGCCTGGAGGACCTGGCAGTCGAGTGCGATCGTGTGGGGGCCGATCCGGGCCAGATCAATCGCCGCCCGGAGCGAGCGGCCGATGAGGCGCTGGATCTCGGTCCCTCGGGAGTCCGTATGCCCGACCTTCGGCCAGGCCTTGCGCTGAGGGGTTGAGGCGGGGAGCATGACGTATTCGGCGGTGATCCAGCCGCCCGGCCGATCGTCCCGAAACCAGCTCGGCCGCTCGTTGGAGATCGAGGCCGTGCAGAGCAGGACCGTATCGCCTTGCTCCCACAGGACCGAGCCGGCTGGCGCTTTGGTAAATCGGCGGGTGACCTTGATCGGTCGGAGCTGGTCGTTCGGCCGTCCGGCGGTTCGCATTGCGGGAATATACCCGCGCTGGCCTGAACCGGCGACGCGGCCGAGTGGGCCGCTCGATCGAAATCAGCGGGTACGCCTGAACCTTAAAGTGCCGCCGGTGCCCTCACCGGCGGTTTTGTCGGCCGAACAAAAGGCCCGCCGGTGAGGGCACCGACGGCGCGTCGGCATCACCGCGCCCGCGATCCCGCCTGGAACGGTCCACGAGCAGGCGCTGTCTCAAAACGCATCGGAGGCCGAAAGTAACGATTTTGGGAAAGCGATCGCTTTCTCGTTCCCGAACAACGCCCGACACAAGCCCGCTCCCTAACCCTCTCCCATGCGTAGATCAGAGCGGGGACAGATGGATTGCCCCCATCGCCGTCAGGAGGCGGGCAGTCGGCGTACTGGGCAACTGTGCGGACCGATTCACGGGTAATGCCACGGTGAGGCGAGCCGAGCAACAGTCACGAAAGTCCGTTAAGCGTCGTTTTGAGCCGTTTTTTCACGCGTTGCCGGTCGGGAAGCTCTATTATCTGTTGCCGGTCGCGTCCCTGACGTTTTGAGAGTGGGCGTGTCTGAAATGGTTGCGGCCGATCAAGGCGCTCATCGCGGTCGAGAGTTCAATCGCAGTGTTGATGTAAGGCACCGGAGGAAACCCATGAAGTCAATCCATCAGGCATTGGTGTCCGCGGCCGCGATCGCTTGCCCGTTTGTGCTGGGCGCCTGCGCCGAGCCGCTTTCTTCCGCGGTTGATGCGCCGGCACGACCTGAAACCACTCTGGCCGCGCCGCGCCAACGCTGAAGTCGGATCGGCCCGCCATGCCGACGACTCGGACCGCGGTCGCCGAGACCGGTGGCGAGGCGGATTTGCGCCGGGCTGTGAATGAATCGACGGCGGCCGCTGTCGGACCAGCGACGCCCGCTCCGGTTGAGCCGTTCGCGCCGGCCGGCGCTCCCGGCGCCGCGTCGCCGTCTGGCCCGGGCAATCAGGCGCCGCAGTCCGGCCTTGCCATCGCGCCGCGCTCGCTCGCATCCGTCGATCAGGCCTTGAAGCAGGAGATCGACTGGAAGGCCGCCGTCGAGCCCATCTACGCGAAAATAGAGGTCCCGGAGCTCCGAGCGCAGCTCAACCGCGGGCTAAGCGATCTGGTGCCGAAGCTGACGCAGGGACTGATGAACCGGCCGGGGGACGTGGCGTTCCTGACCGTTGCCACGTATCGCGAACCGGCGGCCGACGGCAAGCCCGCGGGCCCGCAGGCGATGACGGCCCTCGCGTTCGAGGGGTTTGATAGCCGGCTGGATACGACCTTCTACGCCCGCGTCCTGTCCGACATGCCTCGGCTTCCGTCCGATCGGAGATCGCCCGCGCCGGGCAGTGCCACGCAGCCGTCGGGAGCGGCCGCGTTGACGCCCGCCGCCCCCGCGACGACGGAGCCCGTTGCCGGGGCCGCACCGACGACCGGCCCGGCCGGCGAAGTCGCGGGGCGGCCTCCCGAGGCGGAGCTGGACGACCTGACCCTCGACCCGAGCGCGACGTTCTACATCGTCCTGACGCTGGGGAAAGACGGCGTGATCGGGGCCGCCGTCCCTCACACCGAGATGAAGCGAAGCCTGGTCGTCGCGCTGGACGCCGCCCGAAAACAATCGGCCGCCCAGGCCGGCGGGGCCGAGCAGCCGGCGCCCAATCAGGCATCGACCGGAACGCTGGACGACTCGGTCGTTGACCGCGAGCGGATGCGTGAGCTGGTCGCCCAGGAACTCCAGGCGCGTCAGGCGGAGCTCGATGCCGCACGGTTGTACGATCAGAACCAGCAGTCCCGGCAGTACTCGGATGCGTACTATGGCCCCGGTTGGGGATATGCATATGCCGATCTTCCGTTCTTCTACGGCCCGTATTGCCCCCGGTGGGAATACCCTGTCGTCTACGTGGACCGGAACCGGATCGGGCGGCATGACCATGATCATGGCCCGTCCCACGGCGGCGTCGGCGGCCCGCGGCATCCCGGAAGTTACGGTTTCTATACCGCGGCCCAGTCGTCGCCGGATGGGCTGACGGGCGCCCACCCGGGCATCAGCCCGACGGCCATCACCCCGGCCATCGGGCAAGGGGCGAGCGCGATCGGCACGGTCTCTCACCCGTTGAACGTATCGGCGGCCAGCGCTACGGCCGTCGTCCCGGTCCCCGCACGGCATGCGATCGCGGCGCCGGCGAACGGCGCGCGGGTGCCGCTCCGTACCTCGAACAACGCGGCCGCCGCCCCGGCGGCCGGGAACGGGGCGGCGAACGCCGAGACCGTCGCACGGCCGAGCGTGCCGTTCGTCGTCAACCCCAGGGCGGATGTCTCCGCCGCCGGCCACAGCGCGCCGTTGACGGTGCGCGGCTCGGGTGGCTCGGTCGCGTCGCCGGCTAATGCGAACGGTGTCGCGGCCGCGTCGCCGCAAGGGGAGCCTGGGGCCTTCCGGCCGATCAATCCCGCGCCCGCTTCGCCTGTTCGATCGATTCCGTCGGGCGGGCCAGTGAGTGGCGGCGGCGGCGTTTCCAGCGGCGGCGGCGTTTCCAGCGGCGGGGGCGTTTCCAGCGGTGGGGGCGTTTCCAGCGGTGGGGGTGGAGGCGGCGGTGCGGCGGGTGGCGGTGGCGGCGGTGCCCCGTCGGGCGGCGGAGCGGCAGTCCATTCGTCAGGCGGCGGAGGGGTCGTCTCGCATGGCGGCGGCTCTACAGGCGGTGCGGCCGCTGGAGGCGGCCACGCGGCGGAAGGCGGTGGCGGGGCGGCCGGTGGTGGCGGGGGGGCCGGCGGCGGCGGTGCGGCGGGCGGTCACCGTTGAGGTTCGTCTGACGGGTCGGGCTCGGTGCTGGCGAGCATCGACTCTTCTATCTGTCGGATGATCGCGTCGGTTGTCGCTTGCTCGTACCGATCATCATCGATCTTGATGCGGCCGGTTTGGGAGTCGGCAAGCTCGTAGGTGAGATAGGCGATCCCCTTTCGGTCCCACTTCGCCTTATCGATTTCGCGGATGGCATCCAGTGGCACCGGCGGATGGCCGGGGACCTCGAGGATGCCATCCGCCAGGCGATACTGGCCCCGCGATTCATAGAGTGCGGCCCAGAGGATATAGATGCCCAGGGGCGGCAGTGCCAAAGCCAGAATCTGATTGATCAAGATGCTGAGGGGGTTGTGCGGCTTGTATTCCGGGTGCTGCCCCTTCTTTTCCAACTCTTCAGCCTGCCGCTGCTCTTGCGGCCATGCGATGAACCCGTCCCGATAGGACCACAATCCGTAGACGACCAGGACGAACGTCATGGTGTAGCGGGCCAAGCGGAAGTGTCGCGCCGGCCGGGCGATCATCTCGCCAGGGGGCGCCGGCTCTGCGGTGGTTTCGGCGGGCGCCGAACCCAGCGAGCCAGGCGCGGCGGAAGCGGCGTCTGAACTTAAATCACCATCGTCCAAGGAAGGGGTCATGCGACTTCATCTCAAGTTGGCCGCGTGCGTCGCCGGGAATCCTTCACCGCCGGTCGTTCAAGGCAGCGTTAAGCTCGCGGGTCGCTGCGACAACGCGTTCGAGTGCGGCCCGGCCACCTGTGAGGTCATCGTTCGACAGATGAGGCCCGGATTGGACCGGCGCCGCAAGCATGGCGTCCAGTTCCGCCAGGTCGCGTTGGAGCTGAATCAGGAGATTCGCCGAACGTTCGGCGGCCTCAGAAAGCAGCGTCGGCGGCGCGGCGTCGGGCGACGATGGATCGGGCGGGAGCATCGTTCGGATTCTAGCCGACGACGCCCGCCCGCACACGTGCGCCGCTTATTGGCCGCGCGGGCCACCCGCGAGCCGCGCGCGTTAGGAAGCGGTCCCCGGCCTTTGCGGCTTTGGCTGTGATACCGACGGACGCCTCGCGCCAATGTAGCCCGGCCGCTCTGTCAGCGTCGCGGTTCGCTGGGCGCCGCGGGCAAAGCTCTTGTTCGCGCCCGTCGGCTACGAGCGCGAGGCGATCGCTGACGAGATCGGCCGCAGCAGCTTGGGGATGATGTGGCTCGTGCAGAGGGATTCGGCCCGCTGGGTCATGGTGGCGAACATCTCTTCCATGGGGGCCTTGGGGCGGTCCCCCCAATAGCGGCGGACGATGAGGTAGACGCTGATGACGTCGTCGCTGTAGTCGCCGGTTCGGACCTGATAGCTGTTGGTCCGCGTGACGACGTCGATGCGGGCCTGGAGGCGGCAGTCGTCGCTCAGGGCGACGGTGACGGTCGGCTGGAAATCGACGGCCTTGGCCCCCTTCTCTTCGGTCAGGCAGGCGAGCGGCGATTCGCTGAAGAGGCTGTCGGCGATGATCTCGTCGTGGTTGCCGCCAAAGGTGAGGTCAAAGCCGAACAGCACATCCAGATAATCGATTTCAATCGGACTCAGGCCCAGATGATGGGGGGCCATATCGAGCAACAGGGTGTGGAGCTTCAGCGCCTCTTCGATGCTCGACGGGTTCACGTGGCCGCTGGTCAGCCGGCGCGGCTCGAGGCTCACCCAGCGGTAGCCGCCGCCGGTGCGATCCTCTTCAAGATTGAATTCGTTCGCGTCGTTCTTGCGGAAGCGTGTCAGGTTCGGGAAGCCCTTCTGAACGCGCTCGAAAAAGTGGAGCAGGGTGTCGCGCTGGTTCGGCAGGGCGAGCTGAGACCCGAGGCGCATGTTCACGTAGAAGTCATCGCAGAACGCCGAAAACGGATGCGTCATAATGTCTCCAAGGCCCGCAGCGTCACTCTCGGTCCAGCCCGCATGAGAGGGCTCTCCAACGCGATCGACCCATGTGCTCTAGCGAAAGATCGGCTTGCAGGCCCGATAAAATCGAGCCGATTTGTGCCCCACGTGAGAAACGAGGCCCGAGGCGCGGCGGTTCGTTTGACTCGGCAAAAATTCCAGCATAGACAGGACGCATGGCCAAGGCTACACCCCGCTCCACAACCGCCGCGGCCCCAGCCGGCGGCCCTCCGCCTGTGTATGCGCTGGTGGGCGCGGACGCCTTCCTTCAGCTCGCCCGCCTCAACGACGTGCTGGCCCAGCTCCCGCCCGATACCCAGCGGATTGACGTCGATGGCGAGCGCGCCGATCTGGCGGAAGTGCTTGACGAGCTGCGCAGCTACGCGATGTTCGGCAGCGGCAAGACGGTCCTGGTCCGCAACGCCGACGCGTTCATTACCCGCTATCGTGAGCAACTCGAAGACTATCTGCAACACCCCTCGACCAGCGGCGTGCTCATTTTGCGGGTGCCAAGCCTCCCGGGCAACCAACGCATTTCCAAGTTGATCGCCAAGGTCGGCCGCGTCGTTGCCTGCGACGCCCCCACCAGCCCGCGGGACATCGCCCGTTGGGTCATCGAGCAGGCGCGCATGGCGCACCGGGCGACCGTAGACCCCGACGCCGCCGCCGAGCTGGCCGACCTCCTCGGCAATGACCTGGGGCGTTTGGATAACGAGATCGCCCGGCTGGCGATCATGTCCGACGGCGGCCGCATCCATGCCGGAATGGTCAACGCGACGGTCTCCTTCCAGCGCGAGCGGCAGATGTGGGACATGACCAACGAGCTGGCAGCCGGCCGCCCGGCCGAGGCGATGCGGCGGTGGCGCGAACTGATCCAGGCCGACCCGTCGGCCGAGTTTCGCGCGGTCACCTGGCTGGCGATCTGGCTTGAGGAGGTGAACATGCTCCTGGCGGCCGGCCGCGGCGGCGCGGTCGCCGGCAAGCTCGCATGGAAGTACAAGGACCGGCTGCCGCAGTTCACCAAAACCGCCGAGGCGCTCGGCCGCTCGGGCCACGCCCGGGCCCTCGACCTTCTGGCCCAGGTGGACCATCACTCTAAATCCGGCGTGGGCGACGCGGTGACCAACGTGGAGCGGTTCATTCTTCAGATGGGCGCGGGCCTGGGATGAACGTCGCCGGCGCCGCTTCGCGGCCGATCGCCCGTTTCGTCTCGCCGATCGCGGCGGCGGCGCTGCTGCTTGCGGCGGCCGCATTCACCTACCGCGCGCGGCGCGTGCCAGTCGCAGGGGCTCCCAAGGAAGCACATCTCTCAAGCCCCGGCCTCGTGTCCGTCGGCGGCTCGATCATGGGCGGATCCTGGTCGGTGAAGGTGCCGCACCTTCCCGAGGGGATGACCGAAGCGCAGCTCACGCAGCAGATCGCCGGGCTGCTCATTCGGCTCGACGCGGACCTGTCGATCTACAAGCCCGAATCGGCCGTTTCGCGATTCAACCGATATCGTGACGCCGACTGGTTTGATGTTCCGCCAGACCTGGTCGAGGTGGTCGCCGAAGCACAGCGAATCAGCGACGTCAGCGGCGGGGCGTTCGACATCACCGTTGAGCCGCTCGTCGAGCTTTGGGGTTTTGGCCCGAATCCTGTGCTCGAGCGAGGGCAAATCCCCAGCGACGCGGCCATCGCCGCCGCCCGATCGCACGTCGGCTGTCGCCGGCTTGAGTTCCGGGCTTCTCCGCCGGCGCTTTGAAAGTCCGACCCCGAGATGGCGATCGACCTGGGCGCAATCGCCAAAGGGTACGCGGCCGACGAAGTCTCCCGCGGGCTCATCTCCCTTGGCCTGCCCAACCACTTGGTTGCGATCGGCGGCGAACTGCGTGCCCACGGGATCTGCCGAGGCGAGCCCTGGCAAGTCGGTATCGAGACGCCGACGCCCGATCTCCGCCGTGTCATGCTCCGGACCGCGTTGCACGACGCTTCGCTGTCAACCTCGGGCGACTACCGCAACTTCTTTGAGAGCGGCGGCGTGCGCTATTGCCACGAGATCGACCCGGCCACCGGCCGCCCCGTGACGCACCGCCTCGCGTCGGTCAGTGTCCGGCACCCGCGCGGCATGACCGCCGACGCCCTGGCGACCGCCCTCATGGTGCTGGCGCCGGACGAGGGATATGCCCTGGCGACCCGAGACGGGATCGCGGCAATTTTCATCATCCGAGTTGGGGAAAGGTTCGAGGTCCGCGCGACTCCGGGCTTCGAGTCGAGCCTCGAGAAATCGCCCGCCGATCCGCGGTGAGGGATGTCGTGACGATGGGCGACGCAGCTCTTCGCTTAGATCGTGGGCCAATCTTTCGCGGGTGCGAATCGAGAGAGGTGGCCTGGGTTAGAGGTCGCGATCACGAAATTACTCTTCGCCCATGCTGAGGTCATGGCTTGCGCCGCAAGGATCACGTCCCCGTCAAGCGCCTTCGGATGCGCCGTCGGTAGCCCGGCCTTTCGTACGTCCGACCAGAAATCGGCCGCACGCCGAATCGAGGCGGTCGTAATGGCGAGGTAACGCTTCGGGCTCGCGCCGTTGAACGCATTGAGGCGGCCAAGTGCCGACGTCAGGTCGAGTCGCAACAGTTCGCGCCGGACTTCATAGTCTGCGATTTCCGGGACGATGACCACGCTGCCGTGACGAATTTGGTCCGCGACCCATCGCCGGCAGCGGTCTGCCACCTCCACACCTTTCCGTTGCATCAACAGTCCAAGCGGGCCCGTGTCTAGCACTACAGCGCTGAACAGCCGTAAAGCCTTGCCAAAAAAGAGAAATCCGAAGCACGAAATCCCAAAGAAGCAGAAAAGAAGACGAAGCGGAAAAGGCTCCCCTGCCGCATCCGCTTTCATCGGTTTTTTTCTTTCCGCTTGGTCATTCCTTCGGATTTCGGGCTTCGGATTTTGCCTTCTTCGTTAGGCCGCGATTCGCCAGGTAGCGCTGTAGTGCTAACCCAACCTTCGCACATTGGTTCATTCTTCGCGAATTTTTGGCCCACTTTCCGCGTTCCCGTCGCTTCTGCGAGGGTTCCCGCCGCCAAAGCCGTGTAGTGCAGACCTACCCCATTGATCCCGGTCCCCAGGATTTGATAGTTGTCCGGGACCATGTTCCTGCGCTGCCATGAACGGAAGAAGGACGGCAAGCTCCACCAGTACTGGAGCATCGTCGAGTCGCGTCGGGTGGCCGGCGGGCCGCCGGCGCAGCGGCAGGTGCTCTACCTCGGCGAGATCAGCGACAGTCAGGAAGCCGCTTGGCGCAAGATCGTCGAGGTCTTCGATGAGGAGAATGACCGATGCGAGCAACTCTGTCTGTTCACCTCCGACAAGGTCATCGCCGACGATCAGGTCAACGCGCTGTCCCTGCGGCTGGCGGAGATGCGCCTGTTGCGCCGCGCTCCTTCGGCGACTGCTGGCTGGGTTGCCGGATGTGGGATGAGCTGGGGCTGGGCGCGTTCTGGGACGGCAAACTGGGGGGCGATCGCGGCGGCGTGCCGTGGTCCAAGGTGCTTCAGGTCCTGGCGGTGAATCGGCTGTGTGACCCGATGACCGAGTTCTCGGTGCATCGCCGCTGGTTCCTGGGCAGCGCGATGGACGAGTTGCTGGGGCTGGGCTTCGCGGTGGCGGCCAAGGACAGGCTGTACCGCTGCCTGGACCGCGTCCTTCCCCACAAGCAGGAGCTTTGCCAGTTCCTCGTCGAACGCTGGAAGACGCTGTTCGACGCCAGCTTCGACGTGCTGCTGTACGACCTGACCAGCACGTACTTCGAGGGGAGCTGTCAGGAGATCCCCAAGGCCAGGTACGGCTACAGCCGCGACAAGCGGCCCGACTGCCGCCAGGTGGTCATCGCGCTGGTGGTGACCACCGAGGGCCTGCCGATGGCGTACGAAGTGCTGGCGGGGAACAGGTCGGACAAGACCACGCTGGCGGAGTTCCTGGAGAAGATCCAATCCATGTACGGCAAGGCCCGGCGCGTGTGGGTGATGGACCGGGGCATACCGACCCAGGCGACTCTTGAGCAGATGCGCCGCGATGAAGTCGGCTACCTCGTGGGCACGCCAAAGCACCTGCTGGGCCAACTGGAAAAGGAGTTGCTGGGCAAGCCGTGGCAACGCGTGCATGAGGGGATGCGGGCCAAGCTGCTGGAGAAGGAAGGGGAGCTGTATGTGCAGGCATCACAGCCAACAACGGCAGAAGAAGGAGACGGCGATGCGCCGCCGCAAGCTCAAGAAGCTGGTGCATGGGCTCAACCGCCTCAAGCGGCGCCCGCCCAAACGCGACCAACTGCTCAAGCGGGTCGCGGTCCTCCAGAAGGAGGCGGGGCGGATCAAGTCGTTCGTGAAAGTCCGCGAGCCCGCGGCGGACGAGCCGGTGAACCGCCAGACGTTCGCCTGCACCTTCGACCGCGCGGCTTGGAAGGCGTCGCTGGAGCGGGACGGCAGCTACATCCTGCGGGCCTCGATCCCGTGGGATGAGTTCCCGGCGGAGATGGAGAAGAAGGCGCCTGTCTTGTGGGAGTGGTACATGCAACTGGTCCGGGTGGAGGAGGCGTTCAAGACGCTCAAGAGCGACCTGGACCTGCGTCCGATCCATCACCAGATGCAGTCGCGCGTCGAGGCCCACATCCTGGTCGCGTTCCTGGGCTACTGCCTGAGCGTGACGTTGCGGATGAAACTGCGGGAGGCGGCCGATGGCCTGACGCCGCGGGCCGCGTTGCAGTCGATGTCGCGAATTCAGATGGTCGAGGTTCACATCCCCACGGCGGACGGACGGGAGCTGGTGCTTCCACGGCACACGGAGCCGGAGCCGGAGCAGAAGATGATCCTGGAGTGCCTGGGGATGGAACTGCCACCGCAGCCTCCGCCCCGGATCAGGCAGGCGGAGGCCCCGGCGCCCCCGGCCCTGGCCGGCGAGCGGGAGTGACGAGAAATTGTAGTGCAGACCTTCGTCAAAAAACCGCGTTCTGGCGACGCCAGGGCCGGTGCCGGGCCCAATCTGCGAAGGTCGGGCTAAGTAGGAACGACGAATGATCGATTACAGTGTCTGACACGTGTCAGACATCGAAAAACCCGGTTATCACACGGAAAACGGGCCTTTTCGCTCGTTTTGGCACGTGAGCGTGCAGCTTGGCCGACAACAACGTTTCTTTCTGCGGTGCTACTTAGGAAGATCACCTGGCTCATGGGTACACCGGTCGGTTGGAGAGTGAGTGAGCGTTGATCGACGCCTTGAACTGTTCCCAATCGTGTTGTCGTCGGGCCACCTCCGCGGGGTTTGCCGTCTGATCTTCATCGTCCCACCTCGATAGAAGGTCGAGCGTCGCCTGATCGACGAGAGGCGCTGTCGTAGCGCTAAAACGAAGAGCATCCTCGAGCAAACGCCGCGCGTATTCGGCCTCGTTCAGACCGGCCTCCTCCGCCTGCGACCGAAGCCGCGATTCCAACTCCGGAGAGATTCCGTCAATTGTGAGCGTCATCGTGAACGTCCTCCCGCTGTCGGCGACCCGTCGTTCCGGCCAGGGCCTTGCCGCCCACTATAGCGTCTGGCCACACTCCGCCACCGCCAGCCAAAGGACAGACGACACTCGCGGCCGCGGCCGTCGGCTGACTTCGAACACGCGGTCCTTCGAGCGCCCTGATCCCGGATGTCCGCACTGTGATTTTTTGCCCTATCCTGAAACCGTTGAGCTCCTGTCAGGCACTCCCATCCCGACGGCATCCCGCGGGCCCGGTGGAAGAGGGCCGCTTTGAGATTGAGCGGGCTAGCCGTAACTCTTTGAATGGTCATCCTTACCAAAGGAGGCGTGCTGATCCAGGCGCGCAGGCACGTATGAGTCAACGGATGAACTGGCCCTTGCACATCTGCTCACTGACGTTTTCCGTGAGTTGTCTGCTAACTGCTTTAGCCGGAGTTGCGGCGGCCGATACACCGACAACGCAGCCCTCAGTCCCGACCTCGACTTCCAACCCTACGTCAACCCGGCCAGCCGGTGGCGCGGAGGCGGACTACAAGGCGATGCCCTGGCATCTGGTCGATCTCTGGTGGGACATCGGAAAACCCTCCGACTTTGAGAGCTACAGCATCGACGTCTCCATCGCAGACGACGTTCCGGCGGACGTGAATCTCTACATCGCTCCGATCGGGATCGGGACGATCAGCGGGAACAAGTTTTACGGCGGGTTGCAGACCAACAGCGATGGATCGACCCGCACCGACACGCGGCTGCGCGGCATCGGTCGCGGGTTGCTCTTCTCGATGTGGGGCGAGCGGAGCATGGACGCGATCCGCCCCGCGGACGGTGGCTTCTGCCAGAGCTCGGGCCATGAGGGGGACTTCGTCAGCGTTCGTCGCCCCTTCGCCTGGGCCCGCGGCGACTATACCTACCGTCTGGTGAAGATGGATCGTGAGGTGGTTGACGGGGCGCCTTGCACCTGGGTCGGGGCCTTCGTCTACAGCCACGAGAAGGACGAGAACATCTTCGTCGGGCGCTCCGCTTCAAGGGGGATAAGCTGGTGCTCGAGCCGAAGGTCGCCAGCTTCGTCGAGATCTACGGCCGCCGGCGGCCGGTTAGCGATATCCCGCACCTCACCGTCACGTTTGGCAACCTGAAGGTCAATGGCGAAGCCGTCAAGGCGCCGACGGTTGACGCCGTCTACCCCAAGAGCGTCCCCGATTACGCCGATGCCACGTTCGCCGATGGCAAGGTTTCGATCGTCGTCGGCACCCCCGTGGCGGGGCGGGCCTCGCGCCGCGTCAAGTTGGTTCAATAGCGGCCGCGTTTTGCAGCCGTGTGTCTCCCCCTCTCCCGGTACTCCGGGGGAAGGCCGGGTGGAGGCATTTGCCGCGCGGGGGTGATAAGTTTCGTTACCCATCGCCCCCCGCGTCCAAGCCCCCTCCGTATCCCTCCCCCTGGAGTACCGGGAGAGGGGAGCAGACCGCCACAAGACGCCAGCCTCTCGTTTTGTTGCATTTCCAGGGGCGGGTATGCTCTCACGCCTATTGGGAATGACAGCGGCTTGGATCGTGTCGGACCTGGGGAATCTCCCGGCTGGCGCCGGTGGAGGGATCATGTTCAAACTGTATCGCACCACGAGTGGGGTCGTCGTCGAAGAGAACGGCCGCCGGATGCGGCTCCCTGATCGGGCCGGCTGGGATGAACTGCTGGCCGCGGGCGACCTGGTGGAGCAGCTTCACGGCGCCCTCGTCGCGGATTCGCAGGACCTTGGGCCGGCCGACGCTCCGCTGAGCCCCGTGCTGGCGCCGATCGGCGCAGGAGGTCTGGGCGGCCGGCGTCACCTACCTTCGAAGCCGCGATGCCCGCAAGGAAGAGTCGCGCGGCGCCGGGGGCGGCGACTTCTACGACCGCGTCTACGCCGCATCGCGGCCGGAGCTGTTCTTCAAGGCCACTCCGCATCGCGTTGTGGGGGATCGGGCGCCGGTCCGCATCCGGTCTGATTCTCGCTGGAACGTCCCCGAGCCTGAGCTTGCCCTCCTGGTGAACGCGCGGGCGCGAATCATCGGTTACACCATCGGTAACGACATGAGCTCGCGGGATATCGAGGGGGAGAACCCGCTCTACCTGCCTCAGGCCAAGGTGTACGACGGCGCCTGCGCGCTGGGCCCCGCGGTCCTGATCTCCGACGACCCGTTACCCCGGAGCACCGAGATCGCCATCGAGATCCGCCGCGGCCGCGAAACGGCCTTCTCGGGCGCGACGTCGCTCAGCCAGATGAAGCGCGGCTTCCAGGAACTGGTCGAGTACCTCTTCCGCGACAACTCGTTCCCCAACGGCTGCTACCTGCTCACCGGCACGGGCATCATCCCGCCCGACGCGTTCACCCTTCAAAGCGGTGACGAGATCCGCATCACCATCCACCCGATCGGCACGCTGACCAACTTCGTCGCGTAGCAGCCCGTGCGAAGGACGCGAGCCGCGGCCGCGGGAGTTTCACCATGGGCCGCTACGGGGCGACAGCCGGACGTTTGTTGGCATCGGGTAAGTTGCCTTGACACTTTTCACCACCCGCCGCACTTAAGCGTATCGCCCGCCGGCTTTTCTGATGGCGGCCCATCCGGTCGTTGTCCGATCGGGCCGGCGGCGGCGACTTCCCACTCTCCCCATGAAGCGTCCTGCAAAGGCCCCCATCCTCGTCGCCGTCGGGCTGGCGCTGCTGACGGCGTTCGCCTTCTGGCCGACGCTGGGGTGCGGGTTCATCATGCGGGACGACAACCTGTACGTCACCCAGAACCCCCACGTGACCGGCGGCGTGACGGCGAGCAACGCGCTGTGGCTTGTGACCCACGCGCACGAATACCTCTATCACCCCCTGTCGCTGCTCACGTTCATGGTCGATTACACGATCTATGGACCCAACCCGACGGGGTATCACGCGGAAAACCTGCTCATCCACATCGCCAACGTGCTGCTGCTGTTTCAGTTCCTCCGCCTGGCCGCCGGAGGGCTCTGGCGGCCGGCCCTGGTCGCGGCGCTGTTCGCGATCCATCCGCTCCGCGTCGAATCGGTCGCCTGGGTCAGCGAGCGGAAAGACGTGCTGAGCATCTTCTTCGCGCTGCTCGCGTTCATCGGCTACGTCTCTTTCGCTCGGCTGCGCGATCAATCAGCGGCGCGGCCGCCCGCGACGGCTACGGCGAGCGTCGCGCGGCGTCGCGTTGTCTTCATGTATCTGGCGGTCAGCGTGCTGTTCCTCGTCAGTCTGCTGGCGAAGCCGACGCTGATCACCTTTCCATTTCTGCTGCTGCTCCTGGATGTGTGGCCTCTGCGCCGTTGGAGCCCCTCGCCTGATGCGCCGGCGGCCGAGTGTGACCCGCGGCGGGTGGCGAAGGGCCGGCCGGCGTCAAAACCTCGGCCGCCCTTCGCCGGCGCCATCCGACTGCTCCTCGAAAAGGCGCCGCTCGTCGCGCTGGCGCTGTTCTGGGCGTGGTTCAGTCGCAACTGGGGCGGCGACGACGTCACCACCGCGGCGACCGTCGAGGTGGACCTGCCCGCGGATGCCATCCGTTACGCCGGCGCGCCAGTGGCTTGCGCGATACCTGATTCATCAGTTCGACGTGACCCATCTCGCGATGGACTATCCGTTGCCGGCGACGGCGTGGTCAACGGACGTTGTCGTGGCGTCGTCGGCGGCGTTGATCGTGATCACCGCCCTGGTCGCGTGGCAAACGATCGGCCGCCGGCGGCTCTGGCTGGGGTTCGGGTGGCTTTGGTACGGGGTCGCGGTCGCCCCGCTGCTCGGCATCGTCTACATCGGCGACTACGCGATGGCCGATCGGTACACCTACCTGCCGTCGATCGGGCTATTGGTCATGCTCGCCTGGTCGCTGCCCGCCACGATCGTCACGACGGCTCGGCATCGGGCGATGGTTGCCGGCGCGGCGGCCGTGGTTTTAGTGCCGCTCTCATGGACCACGCGCGTGCAGTCGGCGTACTGGCGCGACGACGCGACGCTCTTCGGCCATTCCGCAAAGGTGACCGAGGGGAACTACACCGCACTGACGGCGCTGGCGATCGACGCGCAGCGCCACGGCCGCCTCGCCGAAGCGACGGGGTATTACGAGCAGGTCTTCAAGTACGTGGTTGACGAACGGCTGCACACCGATTGCGGCGTGATCTATCTTCTGCAGGGCGACACGGCCCATGCAATGACCCACTTCCGCAAGGCGATCGAAGTCAATCCCGGTTACGCCCCGGCACATATCGAACTGGCCAAAGCGCTACGCCGAACGGGCGATGTCGCCGGGAGCCAATACGAAGCGCAGCGGGCGCTGGCGATCAACCCCGGCTCGGCCGCCGCGCGGGCGCTGCTTTCCGCGACCGACGGAGGGCCGCGTTTGGAGACGATCGCCGACTGCCGCCTCGCGCTGGAGACGAGCCCCAACGACGCCTCGATTCACGTGCGGCTGGGTGAACTGCTTGACGAGAAAGGCGACTCGGCCAGCGCCATGGCCGCCTATCGCCAGGCGATCGACATCGACCCGAGGAACGTCCGGGCCCGGACGCTGCTCGGTTTCGACCTGGCGGCATCCGGCCACCTGCCCGAGGCGATCGAGCAGTATCACCAGGCGCTCGCGATCGACCCGAACAACGCCGACGCGCATGAGAACCTTGGCGTCGCCCTCCAGGAGTCCGGCGACCTGCCCCAGGCCGCCGAAGAATGCCGCCGCGCCCTTGCGTCCCGCCCCGACTCCTTCGACGCGACGTACAACCTGGGCATCATCCTTGAAAGAATGGGCCGTCGCGACGACGCGTCGAAAGCCTTCCACCGCGCCCTGGCCCTCCACCCCGACGACGCCGACGCCCGCGCCGCGGTCGAACGATCCACGCCGCGCGGGCCGCGGTAACCCCGGCCGGCCCTCTTGAAGCGGCCCGTATCCTCCGGGCGCGGCGTGTTTTGACGGCCGGCAGACGCCGACTACACTTAGGCGTAGAGTGTCCCTCGGCGCGTCGCGTTGGCCGCCACAGATTGCCATCCGTTATGCAGCGGATGACAGTGGCACAATGAAGCCGTTTTGTCATGACCGCCCCGCCGCCATAGATTGTCATCCGTTATTCGGCTGAAGCGCTCGGGCCATCGGAGCCGCATCGCCGGCCACAGTATTGAGACGCCGAGCCGCAGCAGAATTCGGAGCCTTCAAGATGACGTGTCGGCCGCTCTTCTCAACAGCCCTAATGATCTTCCTATTGAGTGGGTGCGGACGAACGCGATCGGCACCCGCACTGGTGGTATCGCCTGACGGATCACTGATTGCCGTGCCCGACGTCTCGGGCGGGCTAACCGTTGCAATCACAAACAAGGCCGGCTCGGAACTGTACCGCTGGCGAACGGGTGCCAGCACTTATCAGGGGTGGAGCGTGCGGTGGAAGGATAACCAGACACTTGAACTGGATAGCAGCGATATCGGGGCCTACACCTTGGAACGGCGGCCCGACAACACGTGGCGTGAATCGACCCCCGGCGGGGTTTTCAGCCCGAATGGTAAACTGAAGGTGCAGACGAGTTGGGAGTCCGAAGAGACAAAGAAGCTTGAGATCCGGTTCGGGGAAGTTACGGGTGCCCGAAGCTACGTCGTCCGTGGCGAATTCCAGACCGACCTCGTGGTCACGGACCCGTTCAATTGTGCCCGCTGGGATGGCGACAACCGCGTGATTGTGACGGTCTCCGACGGCGAGCATTCCTGGGTTAAGCTCGTGGACGACACCTGGGTGCGTGAGAAGTAAAGCGTACCTGCGCGAGCCGAATAACCCGCCGATGCAGTGGGCCGAGCCGGCGGGTAAGCTTCTTTGGCCCAAGAGCGGACACAGTGCCGGCTTGGCCACTGATCGGCAGTCCGTTATGTACCCGGGAGAGAAATGAAACGGGGACGCAGCTAGTTTTAGGATTCTAGCTACGTCGTGCGCCGTGAAGAGAAGGTGTGGAGTCTAGCGGGTGAAAGTCCCGCCCGGGAAATAGTCATTGCACCCGGTAGCAGTCGAGACAGTCGCGAGGGCAACCGAACGGCTGAAGCTCTCGACGGAAAGGGCTGTTTAGCAGCTCCGCGAGCTTGCAGGCCGGAACACAAGTGAAGCGCCATTGAGGCCCCGAAACAGTTGATGCGGAAGCCGACCCAGCGACGTAATGGGGAAGGCCGCCGCCGTCAGTCGCAAGGCCGGAACCCAAGCCGGTGGATGACATGGATCTGACGGTTCCGCCGGGGTAGAGGCGACGGCATGCAAGGACAGATTCCAGCATCAACACGGGAAGTCCCAGCGATGAGGATGCCCATGATCTTCAACTGGCGGCCCGCGAGGGCATGAGCCGGGTCGTATGGGATGGCGGAGAGGCCCGTAGTACCGACGAAGCGGGTAACGACCGTGGAGGGAAGGGGCCTCAGTTGAAGGAGTGACGGACGAAGCATCAACGGCGCACGAGGGCACTGCCTTTCGGGGCTAACACCTCACCTTGCGTCAGGCGACGCGGAACCCGTCAGACGGGTCGGCGAAGGAATGAGACTTCCGTGTGCCGATCGTGGTCAAATCCTTCTCCGAGAGCCGGATGCGGGAGATCCGCACGTCCGGTTCGATGAGCGGGACGTGGAAACGGAGCGCTCTGCGCCACCGCGCCACGTCTCGACTCTACCCCGTTTCCGTTCGGCGCGGCAGGCAGGACGAGACGGCAATCAAGAGCTACATCCCCATTCTACTCCTTTTTCAATTCCTACCCTTCATCCCTGTCGCGCTTTCCGTTCGCGGTTTCCTTTCCGTCCCGCCTGCTTCGCCAATCGCGTCTCCCCGAAGCCAGCCCGGTATGGCTGCCGGGTCTGTCTCTCCTTTCGCAGAGACAACAAGATCGAACCCGTCACTCGCGGAAAATCGACCTACAAATTCGACGTGTACAGAAATCTTCTCCGAACGCGGCTGGCCCGGCCTCAACGAAAATCGTGCTACGATTCCGTTCCCACCGTCGTCCGTCTTTGGATAACGAACTCTGAGTGCCTCCCGAACCTCAGCGCCGTAAGTGGTCAAGAGAGATTGGGTACCATCATTGTCAAATACATGTCCACACCATACAAATTGAGCAGTGCCCGGTCGATGTAATACTTGAGGATACATTTTATCATAAGGCTGGACCGTTGTAGGAAGGCGGACCGAATTTGTGTCCTCGTACGATCGTAGAACGTGGCCGTCGATAAAGATAAATGGGCGATTGATCAGTAGGTCAGCGTCCAGAGGTATAGTCGCGGAATTTGCGGTATCGATGAGCCCGGTGCATGAAACTTCCCGGCCGTCTGCAAATTTAATTCTCACGTAGACAGCCACTTCGGACTTCGATCGAAGAAATTCTCGATACGAAGGTGGTACAGTTTCTAAGAGCGGGCGAGACTCTCTGAGAGCGTCAGCCCCATACCACACGCGGTCGTGAAAGCTCGGCTGAGACGCGGCCGAACGCTCCCCTCCGAGCCCAATTGATTCACCACCTCGTAGAGCGATTGTTACGAAGAGCAACAGTGTAGTCAATGTGCGCATTCTGTCACCTCAGTGTCGATCTTCCAGCTAAAATTTTCTGATCAGGCTGCCAGCTCGGCTCGCTGCTGCCCCAGATAACATGTACGTTGACCGTTTTGCAATCTCCACTAATGATCTTACGAGAGATCGCGTTGTCCAGAATTCTCAAGCCGCGAATGGCCTCCTTTATTAGGCCTGTGTTTGGTACCTCGACGCTCTGGAGGATCCCTGGCAATATCGAATTTTCCGGAATGCCGCGGAAACCTTGATGAACAGAAGCATCATAGCTCTGCTGCGAAAAGCAGGAGATCGGCAAGAAGCCGATTCCATGTCCCCTTATATCACTGGGGGAATGGAACGGGGACGGGGGAATGGAACGGGGACGCAGCTAGTTTTAGGATTCTAGCTACGCCCCCGTTTCACACCTTGCGCCCTTGAAGCCATCGCCGTATATCAGCTCTGCGGCATTTTTCCAGCAGAGGTTCTGCTTCGCGTCAGCCAGCACGGCCGCCTCCAGACTCTTAGCACGTTCTTCGTCATGGCCAGATGGTATCAGGGCGAAAGATGAAATAATCGCCCCTTGAATGGCTCGACGTTCTCCAGCTGCCTCACGACGCCACCCGCGTCACGGAAGGCGCCACTCCTTGTGGTGGGGGTCGCAGTAGTCGAGGTCAGGGCCGATCTGGTGGGAGCAGGGCCGCATAGCCGCCTGCCGCAGGTCTTGCCGTTGCCGACCGGGAAGTCGCACAGCTTCCCCGTGACGCAGCCGCAGACGCATGGCGGCCCGAGCCTGCCGCACAAATGGCCGATGGCGTGCCGTTCTTGTCTCGAAGCACGTAGCTGCTCATGCCCGCCTCCGGGAAGCCCGCTTACGCTTCTGCGACGCCCGACGCTGCTTCATCGCTCCGGTCTTCTTCTTTCTGGGCGGCAGAAACGTGGGGCCGCCATGCAATACGGGGGGAGGCTGAAAGCCGCCCAATAGGGCCATGACGGCTGCCGCCGATATTCATCCTGTTCTCATGCCCCCCTCCCGGCTTGGGCTCGCATCGCGGTGACCTGCTCGTACAGCTCGGGCTTGTAGTGCTTGAAACGTCTTGAGGGCGAGCTCGATCGCGTCCCTCGGCGTGCTCGGTCGAGCCGGCTCGGCTTATACGGTCCCTTCGATGAGCGCGCCATTGAATTTGGCGACCGTGGAGCGTTGGGCCCGCGGGTGGTACGCTGTCTCGACTATGCGGATTCATGGTCAGAACCTCATCGGCGGGGCCTTTCGAACTTCCAGCGCAGGGGCGTCCACGTTTACCGCGTTGAAGGCGGCGACTGGCGAGCGGCTCGAGCCGTCGTTCGTCGAGGCCGGCGCGGCGGACGTTGAGGCGGCCGCGTCGCTCGCGTCGGCGGCGTTCGCCGATTATCGCAACCGGCCCGCGCGGGAGCGGGCGGCGTTCCTCGACGCGATCGCACGCGAGATTGAAGCGCTCGGTGAGCCGCTGTTGGAGACGGCGGCCGCCGAGACGGGGCTGGGGCTGGAGCGGCTCCGCGGCGAACGCGGCCGCACGATCGGGCAGCTTCGGCTCTTTGCCCGACTGATCGAAGAAGGCTCGTGGGTGGACGGCGGATCGACACGGCCCAGCCGGATCGAAAGCCCGCGCCCAAGCCGGACCTTCGCCGCATGAGCGTAGCGCTGGGGCCGGTGGCGGTCTTCGGCGCGAGCAACTTCCCGCTGGCGTTCTCGACGGCCGGCGGTGACACGGCGTCGGCGCTGGCCGCCGGTTGCCCGGTGGTCTACAAGGGGCATCCCGGCCATCCGGCGACGGCCGAGCTGGTGGCCGGGGCGATCGCCCGGGCGGCCGCGGCGACGGCGATGCCCGCGGGCGTTTTCTCGCTGCTTCAGGGGCGGAGCCATGAGCTGAGTTTGGCGCTCGTGCGGCACCCGGAGATTGCGGCGGTGGGGTTTACCGGCTCCTTGCGGGCGGGGCGGGCGCTGTTTGATACGGCGGCCGCCCGGCCCCAGCCGATCCCGGTCTACGCCGAGATGGGGAGCATTAACCCCGTCTTCATCCTTCCCGGCGCGCTGGCCGAGCGCGGGACGAAGCTTGCCGAGGGGCTGGCGCAGTCGGTCACGCTCGGGGTGGGGCAGTTCTGCACGAACCCGGGCCTGGTGGTTGGGTTGGAGGGAGCGACGACGAGCGAGTGGGTCGCCAGCGTCGGCCGCCTGATGTCGGCGGCCGCGGCGGGGTGCCTGCTCTATCCGGCGCTGCGAGATTCGTTCCTGGAGCGGGCGGGCAAGTTCGCATCCGCTCGCGGCGTGACGGTGGCTGGCGGGAGCGCCGAGGCGGGCTCGCCCAATCAGGTGCGGCCGGTCCTATTCACCTGCGCGGGCTCCACGTTCCTGGCCGACCCGCTGTTGTCCGGGGAAGTGTTTGGGCCGGCCAGCCTGGTCGTTTCGGCGAGCGGCCGCGAGCAGATGATCGAGATTGCGGGCAAGCTGGCGGGCCATCTCACGGCGACCATCCACGGCACGCCGCGGGAGCTGGGCGACTATCGCGACCTGATCGATATCCTGCGGCAGAAGGTCGGCCGCCTGATTTTCAACGGCTTTCCGACCGGCGTCGAAGTCTGCCCGTCAATGCAGCATGGCGGGCCGTACCCGGCGACGACGGATTCGCGGACAACGTCAGTCGGCACCGCGGCGATTGAGCGTTTTGTGCGGCCGGTCTGCTTTCAGGACTTCCCCGGCTCGGCGTTGCCCCCGGAGCTTCAGGATGAGAACCCGCTGGGGATCTGGCGGCTGATCGACGGCCAGCGGCGCCAAGACGCCGTCATGCGGAGGGCGTAAGCGGTTTCCTTGAATTCAGCCTGTCAGTGTTCGCCCGGGTTCGCGCGGGTCGGCGATCGCGTCAAGGGCTTTGAAGATCGTCCGAACGGTCGTCCGCTTCTTGTAGTTGCGGTCGATACTGCGAAACCGGACTCGACCGGACGCATCAAGTACGAACACGGCCGCGTGCGGCAACAGGCTGCGGCCGGTCATGAATCCGTTTCGCGTACCGAATCGGTCGATGACCTGCCCGTCAACATCGCTTAACAGCGGGAAGTTTAGTTCGAGCTGCGCGGCAAGCATCTTTGACGTGGCCGGCGGCTCCGGGCTGATCGCGAGCAGCCGCGCGGCGCGCTCGCGGAACCGTTCGAGGTGGGTCTGAAGCTTGGTCAGGTAACGTCGGCAATAGGGGCACCAATGCCCGCGATAAAACACGAGGACGGTGCCGCCCGCCCCAAGCTGGGAATAGAGCCTCACCGGGACGCCGGACTGATCCAGCAGCTCGAAGTCGGGTGCCAGTGGGCCCGAGGGGTCGCCCATCAGGTCGGCGGGGCCGAATGAAAGATAGCTGGGAGAGGCTCCCATACGTCGGCACCGGATTGAGGGCCATCGGACTTCACGGCAGCGGGACGCGCAACTCTAGCAGACCAACGCCCTCTACGCTTCAGTCCAGCGTCCCCTACACGGTCATATGCCGGACGGATGGGCCGATTCAAGCATCGCCAATGGGGACGGGCCAGCGTTTTCGCATTACCCAGGTTTCCTCATCCTTCTCGCATCCCGCCTCAGGGGCAGGAGGTGTCGCGGGCGCCGCCGGCCCCGGAGCGGGCGCCGCGGGGGCGGGCGCTGCCGGAGCGGGCGCTTCCGGGCCGCCGCCCAGGCCCGCCGTCGCAGCCCCGAGCGCCGCCTGCGCCTCTTCGAAGGTCGCGTACTTTCCGGCGGTCACGTCGTCGGAGAACTGATCGATGCTCGTCACGACGGTTTTCATCTTCTCGGTCATGGCCGCATCTTTTTGGGCCTTTGCCGGGTCGGGGTTGGGGCTGGGGTCGATCTTCCACTGGCCGTCGAACTTCTTCAGAACGACCAGCTCTTCCGGCTGGCCGGGGTCCATGACCTTCGCGGTTTCGCCAGCGATGACGATCGGTCCCCTCTTCGCCACGTCCACGGCCGACGCGAACATGGCGGTGGCGGGAGCGCCGAGGCCGGCCGCCTTATCCGGGAATTTCGCGGTCATGGCGGCGACCATCTTTTTCGTCGAGTTCAGCAGGGCGACGGCGGTGTTCGTCTGCTCCTCGAACGTGGGGTCCGTCCCACCGGCGAGGCCGCGCGCTTTGTCGGCGTCGCCGGCCACGATGGCGGTGAAGAACTCCACTGCGACCGCCCGGGCGGCCGCCTGATCGGCGTTGTCCGGGACTGCCGGGCCCACGGTCGAAGGCGCGGGGGCCGGCGTTGTCGCGACCGCGGGCGTCGTCGGTGTTCCGGGGGTGCCCGGCTTAGGCGGCGTTGACGGAGCGGTGGTCGCCGACGCCTTCGGCTGGCGGCCGATGGACAGCAGCAGGTCCGGCGGCAGATACGCGGGGATGTCTTCGTCAGGCTTCTGGCTGCTGGCGACCTCTTTGAGGATCCCCTTCGCTTCGGCAAGGGCCGACTTCGCCTTCGCGTCGTCGCGGGCGCGGAACAAGTATTGAGCGCGGGCGTACTTCTCGGCGACTTGGGCGGTCGCCGCACTCTTGGCGATCGCGATCGCCCGATCGGAGCCTGCCCCGGTCGTTAGAGGCTGAAGCAGCGCATCGGCGTCCTGATAGGCCTTTTCGGCGTCGGCGAAGGCAGTCCTGGCGACGTGCGCTTCAGGCGGTTCGGGCTCGGCGAGCGCCTCGGGGACGGTCAGGTTCGCCTTGGCGAGCGTTTCGGAGACGCGGCTGCGCAGTTCGTCGCGCGTCGCCAGGCCGTTGGCCTGGTCGCCCTTCACGCGACCGATCTTGAGGAGGATCATCGCCTGTTCAAGGTCAAAGTCGCCGGGGGCCAGCAGGTTGTTCAGCACCTTGGCCGTCGCCTGGTCGGCCGGCCCGCCAGGCCCGTCGCCGGCACGCTTCTTGGCCGCGGCGGCCGCCGAAACGGCGGTTGACGCCGCGAGCTTCACATCGACTTGTGCCTTTTCATACCAATCGAGGGCGTCTTTGCGCTTCTGATCGGCGGCCGCGACGAGTGCGTGAAGCTGCTTGGCCTTCTCGGCAATGCTGTTACCGGCGGCCAGCTTTTCGATCTCTTCAGGCTTGAGGGGGTTCTTGACGAAATCGCGCCCCACGATCTTCCGGGTGGTTGGGCCGGCGGCGGGCGCAGGGGTGGCATCAGGGAACATCGTGCTGCCTTCGGGCGGCGGCGGGGCGGCCGGCGGAACGGGAGGCCGGGGCGTGACCGCGTTGGCCGCCGGCGGCGTCCCTTCCCCGCCGCCGACCAGCTTCCGAGTCGCCGCTTTTTGCAGGTCGATCTGTTCCTGAACGGTCTTCCACTCCGCTTCGATCCGGTCGGCCTGGCCCTTGAACAAGTCGGCGACTTTTTCCACCGACGCCTTGCGCGATGCCGCGACCTTCAGATCCTGCTGGACGCGGGAGAGGTCCAGGTCGATCGCTTCGATCCGGGAGGAGAGCTCGCGCGACGTCTTGCGGACCCCGGCGGCCGCTGTTCCCAGTTCCACACCGCTCTTGCCGGTCGCCTTGGCGGCCTGCTCTTCCAGGCGATCGGCGTCGTCGCTCTTGGCTTTTCGGTCCGCCTCTTTCGACGCCCGCTCGTCCTGAAGCGCCTTCGCCTGCTCGTTCAGCTTGGCGATTCGCGCGTCCAGGGCCGCCTGGGATGGGACAGGCTTGTCTTCCGGCCCCCAGGTCGCGTTTTCGCCGGACCCCTTGGCGGCGGCCTGAAGGTCGGAGATCGACTTGCGGGCGGCGACGGGGTCCATCGCCATCAGGGCGGTGATCTGAACGGTGTTGACTTCCACCTGGGCGTTCAAGGCGTAGATCTGCCCGACCAGGCGTGCCGCTTCGATCTCGTCATTCTCGGCGGCGCGTGCGAGCTGGTCGCCGGCGTCGGTCTCCGCCTGGGCCAGCGCCAGACGCTGGCCGTACTTGGTCAGGTCGGAAAGGTTCTTATTGTCCTTCGCCGCAAGCCGGGCCTGGATCTGGTTCACCCGATCGGTGGGGGGCGTCGCCTGGGGCGACTTGCTCTCCAGGCTCATCGCCTTGTTGAGCAGCTTATCGTTGCGCTCGTCCGGGTCGTCGCAGCCGCCGGTGAGCAGGATCGACGAGAGAAGGGACGGGGCGAAGGTGGCGAACAAAACAGCCCGGCCGAGGCGCCGCGACCGGCGGGCGTGCGCACGCGCTGTGATCACGGCGGCGGCGGTCGTTGGGATGGGGTTCCGGGGTGCGTTCATCGAAGAACTCCTGCGAAGGGGCGAATCCGCGGTGCGTTAACCGGGCGAATCGGTCGTGTGTGTTGGCCGGCATTCCGGCGAAAGGCCCGAGCGGCCGCGAGAGAGAGACCGCCGTGGAGGCTTATCGGCATGGGGCAAGGCGAAACGCGACCGGCCGCCGCCGACGGCCGAACCCCGATAATCTTAGGGCGCCTCCGCACCTTCCCCGACGCGACATTTTGCCTTTCACGGCGTGCGAAGTCAACGATTTCCGGCTCGTTCGGCATTCGGGGGGCGATGGCATGGCGGCCTCGCGAACGGGCGCGGGCGGGGACGGTTTTTAAGATTCCGATTGTGCCGCCTGTGGCGCTATGATAAACCGCCCGCTGTCCCGGGAGAGCCAATGTCGATTTCAGCCGCCACCGAGCCGCCGTTCAACCACCTTGCGCCAGGCGAGCAAGCTTATTGATCAGATGCAAAAGGGCTTCTACGCCTATTCCGGCGAAACCTGGACGCCCAATGTCAATCTGTATGAGACGAACACGTCGTACCTGGTCTGTGTGGACCTTGCCGGCGTCGATAAGCGGAAGATCGACGTCGAGGTCGCCGACCAGCGCCTGAAGCTCCGGGGGAACCGCGCCGTCCCACAGCACCAGAGCGTGGCCGGCGCCGCGACCAACGACGACGAAGAAGACGGCGCCCCTGACGAGGTGGGCGAGGGCGGGGCTGGCGACGCGCCGGCGGCCCCCGAAGCATCGCCTCCAGGGGCCGACGCTCCGGGGATTGCCGCCCAGCGGCGGGTGCGGATTCACCTGATGGAGATCGATCACGGCGCCTTCAGCCGCGAAGTCGAGCTTCCGCCGGATGTGAATAAGGAGCGGATCGCCGCCCGCTACCGCAACGGGATGCTGTGGATCGAGATTCCGAAAACGTGAGGGAAGTTGGTTGCCGGAGCGAGCCCAAATCGGATCAGCGGATCGAAGCGCCGCCGTGTGCGCGGCGCTCGGTCCTGACCCGCGGCCGCCTGGGAACCTACCGCATACGCATGGCCGAAACTCAAATCATCGAACGAACCCCAACGTCCACCACGATCCGGACCGGCAGCAATGGCCAGCGGACTGTGCTGCCGCATGTCATCCCGATCCTTCCCATTCGAAACATCGTTGTCTTCCCTGGCACGGTGATGCCGCTGAACGTCGGGCGCGCCAAGAGCAAGTCGCTGCTCGACGAAGTGATGCCCGGGGAGAAGCTCGTCGGCGTCTGCACGCAGAAGAACGCCGATGTCGAAGACCCCGGATACCCCGACCTCAACACCGTGGGCGTCGCTTGCGTAATCCTCAAGCTCTTCAAGCTCCCCGACGGCAACCAGTCCATCATTGTCCATGGCCTCACCCGGTTCCGGCTCCTCGAGCTGATGCAGACCGAGCCGTTCGCCCTCGGCCGCATCGAGATCCTGGAAGACACGCTGAGCACCGGCCCTGCGATGGATGCCCTGCTGGCCTCTGTCCGCCAGCAGGCGAACCGCGTTATCGAACTTTCGCCCAATACGCCCGACGAGGCCGCGCAGGTGCTGAACAGCATCACCAACCCGTCCGCCCTGGCGGACTTCCTGGCGGCCAACCTGCCGGCCGACAAGGGGGACATCACCGACAAGCAGATCATGCTGGAGGAGCTGGACGTTGAGAAGCGCCTGCGGCTGATCGCCGCTCGCCTCGCGACCCAGCTCGACGTGCTGGAGCTTCAATCGAAGATCCAGTCGCAGGTCAAGGAGAACATCGACAAGTCGCAGCGTCGCTATTACCTCCAGGAACAACTGAAGGCGATCCGCAAGGAGCTGGGCGAAGGAGAAGGGGGCGGCGGGAGCGACGTCGAGCAATTCCGCGCCAAGCTGGAGGCGGCCAACCTCCCCGAAGCGGTGATGAAGGAGGCCAACCGGGAGCTGTCGCGGCTGGAATCGATCCCCAGCGCCAGCCCCGAGTACGGCGTCATCCGCACCTGGGTGCAGATCGTCAGTGAGCTCCCCTGGTCAACCGCCACCGAGGACAAGATCGATCTGGTCGAGGCCCGGCGCATCCTCGACCGCGACCATCACGACCTGGACAAGGTCAAGCGGCGGATCATCGAATACCTCGCCGTTCGCAAGCTCAAGCCGGATGGCGGCGGGGCGATCCTCTGCTTTGTCGGCCCGCCGGGGGTCGGCAAGACGTCGCTGGGCAAGAGCATCGCCGAGGCGATGGGCCGCAAGTTTATCCGGGTCGCCCTGGGCGGCGTGCGCGACGAGGCCGACATCCGCGGGCACCGGCGGACGTACATCGGCTCCATGCCCGGCCGCGTGATCGCGGAATTGCGCAAGGCCGCCACGCGCAACCCGGTGATGATGCTCGACGAGATCGACAAGCTCGGCGCGGACTTCCGCGGCGACCCGGCCAGCGCCGCTGCTCGAGGTGCTCGACCCGGCTCAGAACCACACGTTCACCGACCACTATCTCGACGTCCCGTTCGACCTGTCGAAGGTGCTCTTCATCGCGACGGCGAACAGCATGGACCCGATCCCCGGCCCGCTGCGCGACCGGATGGAAGTGATCGACATCCCCGGCTACACCAACACCGATAAGCTAAGCATCTCGAAGGCGTACCTGGTGCCCCGCCAGCTCGAAGCCAACGGCCTGACGACCAAGCAGGCGCGGTTCAAGGACGAGGCGCTGAAGGAGATCATCGAAAGCTACACCCGTGAAGCGGGCGTGCGCAACCTGGAGCGCAACATCGGCTCGGTCGCCCGTTCGATCGCGGCCGAAGTGGTGGGGCGGAACGACCAGGGGGAAAAGGCGGCGAAGATCTCGGTGGATCGGGCCCACGTCATGAAGACGCTCGGGCCCCGCCGGTTCGAGCCCGAACTGGCGCAGCGGACGAGCGTCCCCGGCGTCGCGACGGGCATGGCATACACGCCGGTGGGGGGCGAGATCCTCTTCATCGAAGCCGCCCGTTTCCCCGGCAAGGGGGGCATCACGCTGACCGGGCAGATCGGAGAGGTCATGAAGGAATCGGCCAGCGCCGCGTTCACGCTGATCCGGTCCCGCGCCGAGTCGCTCGGCATTGACCCGAAACTGCTGGCCGAGAGCGACATCCACATCCACGTCCCCGCCGGCGCCGTCCCCAAGGACGGGCCAGCGCCGGGGTGGCGATGTTCACCGCCCTCGCGTCGCTGCTGATGAATCGGCCGGTCCGATCAGACGTGGCGATGACCGGGGAAATCACGCTCCGGGGCCTGGTCCTGCCGATCGGCGGCTTGAAGGAAAAGACGCTCGCCGCGAAGCGCGCGGGCATCCGCCAGGTGGTCGTGCCGAAGCGGAATGAAAAAGACCTGCCGGACATCCCGCAGGAAGTCCGCGACACCCTCAAGTTCAGCTTCGTCGAGAACATCGACCAGGTTCTGGAAGTCGCGCTGGGGGCGAAAGTGGCGCCGCCGCGTTCCGTGGCGACAACGCCGCAGGGGAAACCGCGCGATCTGGGTGGTGATAAGCCTGAAAAGCAGGAAAAGCCCGACAAGCCGGCAAGGGGCAACGGCCGCCCGGCGCAGCCGGTCACGCCGGCCTCGGTGCGGCGCGCGTCGGCGGGGCGAGCCTCACGCTGAGGGCGTCGCCGTCTCTATTGGCGGCTTCAGGCCAGGGACCTGGGAACGCCGACGTCCTCGGCGGCTCTGAGCGAAAGGCCGACGGGGGCGTCGGCGTTCCCGGCGAGTGCCCGATGGCTTCCCGCGCTGTTCAGGCGGCCGCACGTTTGGCGGCCACGCCCGCGCTGAGGCCGCTCGCGGATCGACCGGGCGGCCGCCGGGCGATATAGTTATCCGCGAGCAACCCCCGCGGACCTTTTCCGGGCAACGACATGAACCCGTTTTTCAGCGTGCATCAGGCGCCGCCATACACGGTCGTGGAATTCGAAACCGAATCGTTGACCCACGCCCCGGACCTGGAACGGATCGGCCAGGGCCTCTATGAGATCGTAGACCGCCCCATTCCCCAAGGCGGCGCCGTCCACCTGTTGCTCGACTGCACGAAGGTCCGTTACCTCTCCAGCCAGGCCATCGGGATCATCCTGACGTTGAACAAAAAGCTCTCGCGCGTCCCCGGCAGCACGCTGACCCTTTGCGGCGTCGGCCCCCAGCTCCTCCAACTCCTGAAGATCACCCGCCTCGACAAGCTCCTCAAGATCCAGCCAACCCAGGCGGACGCGCTGAGTAGCGTGCGCAGCTAAGTAGCACCGCAAAAAGAAACGTTATTGCCGGCCAACTGGACGCTCACGTGCCAAAACGAGCGAAAAGGCCGGTTGTCCGTGCGATAACCGGGTTTTTCGATGTCTGACACGTGTCAGACACTGTAATGGATCAGTCGTCGTTCGTACTTAGCAAGCCCTTCAGGATCGCGCGTGCGCTGTGACTCTGGCCGACGCGCCGACCGTGCCCTCGCCGGCGGGCTCTGTGCGCGAACGGCAACAACACGGGCGAACGCTCCGGCGGCACGCGCGAACCCGTATTGCTTATTCAATTCACTTCTACTGCACCACCTGGATCCCCGATAGCGTCGCCAGGCCGGTGACGCCGGTGAAGTCGAGGTTGATGGTGCCGTTGGTGACGTTGACCTGGAACAGCCGGGAGATGGGCTTGCGGCCGCCGCCGGCGGCGACGATGTCGAAGTTCGTCAACTCGGCCTGGCCGTTCGCCGCGACGTTGAAGACGCGCTGGCCGGCGGTGGAGTAAATCGGGTCGGCGAAGAAGAGTTGGACGGTGTACGTCCCGTTCGCCACCGGCAGGGCGTAACTGAAGTTGCTCCCCGTGCGACGGTCGTAGAAGACGACGCCGTCGGAGGTGCCGGGGACGGCGTAAGGCGTGGTCGTGGCGGTGCCGCCGGTGAACAGCTCGTCGGCCGCCCAGGTGTGGCCGTTGTGATCGGCGTACGCCGTCGGCCCGCCTGAGTTGATCAGATAGACGGTCTTGTAAGTAGGCGTCGGCGTCGGAGTGGGCGTTGGAGTCGGAGTCGGAGTGGGGGTGGGCGTTGGGGTCGGGGTCGGGGTCTTTCCCGCCGGGACGACTTGAATCCCCGAGAGGGTGGCGGGGTTCGTGACGCCGGTGAACGTGAGGTCGAGCGTATTGTTGGAGACGGTGACGTTGAACGTGCGGCCGACGGGGGCGCCGCCGCCGCCGGCGCCGATGATGTCGAAGTTATTGAGGACCGTCTGCCCCTGGGCCGAGACGTTGAAGACACGCTGACCGGCCGCCGTGTAGATCGGGTCCACGAAGAAGAGATTGACGGTATACGTCCCGTTGGCGAGCGGCAGGTCATAGCTGAACTGGCTGCCCGTGCGGCGGTCGTAGAAGACGACGTCGTCGGTGGTGTTCGGGACGTTGTAGGCGTTGTTGGAGACGGTGCCCCCGGTGAACAGCTCGTCGGCCGACCAGACGTGCTTGTTGCTGTCGGTGTACGCGGTGCTGCCACCGGCGTTGATCAGATAGCTGGTGGTGGTGTTTGAAGGCGTTGGCGTGGGCGTCGGAGTTGGTGTGGGTGTTGGCGACGTGGCTGATGTGGGCGTGAGAAGCGTAATGTGCTTCGCGCCGAGTTCCACGATGTAGACCGACCCCGTGGTCTTGTCTTCCGTTATCGTCAGCGCGTTGTCGAAGCCGGAGAACCCGGCGATGCCGGAGTCGAGGGACGTGATGCTGCCGTTCGCGCCCCGCGTCAGGGCGACAATGTTCCCGCCGGCCGAGTAGTTCGCGACAAGCAGCTTGCCGTTGAGCTTTCCGCCGAAGGCGTTGCCCGAGTATTCCAGAATGCCGTCGGGCGAGGGGAAGGTCCCGAGGTCGTAGACGTAGCCCCGGTAATTGACGTCCGGCCTGGTGCCGACGGGGTAGTTGGAGAAGATGTCGGTCCGGCCGGTTGACCCGCCGGGGTTCCCGCCGTCGAGGACATACTCGCCCCGCGTTGGGTTCGGGTGGCCGTAGTAGCCGCCCTGGACGATCTTGAAGAGGTAGTCTTCTTCGTTGGTCGTTACGTTTTTGAGCCCGGGCACGTTTGGCCCGGAATAGGCGCTCCGGTGTCGATGCGGTTGCCGTTGATCTGCTTGGAGTTACTGGAGCTGAAGGCGGGGGTGTTGCCGCCGGCGGAGGAGCCGTTGTTGGGGGCGTAGAGCGTCCCATCCTGCGTCCAGAGCAGGCTGAAAGCATTCCGGACGCCGGTCGCGTAGATCGTGAGCGGCGCGCCCGCGGCGAAGGGGTCGTAGCTACCGCCGGCATCCGGTGTCTTCACGTCCAGCGGGTGGTTGGTGGGCAGCAGCGACGGATCTACGCGGAGGATGGCGGCCGTCAGAAGGTGCTCCGGCACATTCCCCCAGACCGGGTCCGGCGCGCCAAACGAGGTGCTGCTCCCCTGACAGAAATAAATCGCTCCGTCGGGCCCAAACGTCGGCACTTCGGTGGAGTGATCTCGATAAGACCGGGGAAGGTTGACGACCGCGTCGCGGACGGTCGTCAGGTTCGCGCCGCTCATGACCGTCAACTTCCCGGTGAAGTCAACAGCTCCGTTGAACGCGTAATAGCTGTTGCTGACCCAGAGCATCGGTGCGGCCGGGTTGGCGACGAACGAGGGGTCGAATGCGAACCCGGTGATCAGCCGCCGGCCGCCCTCAAAGCCCTGTAGAGACGTGATGGACTGCGGATTGCCCAGCGTGCCGTCACTGTTGATCGTGTAGCGAAGGATCAACCCCTCTTCCGTGCTGGCATAGAGCCGGTGGTCAGGGCCGACCTTCGCACAGGTGAAGTTGTAGCCGGCCGTAGTCGGAAGGGCGACCTTCTGGAATGCGACCGACGTGTTCGTCGGGACGCCCGACGTCCCCGTCGTAAAGCTGATCGTATACGGTGTGAGCGAAGCGCCGGTCGTGTCTTTTACGCCACTGGTTGCGACGAAAGTGTAGCGGGTGTTGGTGTGAAGCAGGTTCAGCGGCTGGAGAATGAGCGTGTCGCCTGCGCCAGACGTGTTGACGGCCGCCGAGACCCGCGCGCGGTGCTTGACTGAACAAGGTAGACGTTCGACGCGTTGATCGTGTTCGCGTCCAGACCGGAATTGGGGAGGTTGAGCGTCGCGCCGACATACGCGTTGACGGCGACGTTGGTGGCGCCGCTGGCGGGAGTGATCTTCTTAATCGAAGGCGACGTGGCAGCGGCCGCCACGACCGCGGGATGGGCGGCGTCGTGATGCAAAGCCGGCGAAGATGACAGAAAGACTCGCCCCTCGAGGCGTTCCATGATGACGGGTGGCTCGCCTGCCTGATCTGTGCGGCCGGCGACGCTCCGCCCGAGCAATTTTCCGCCGGCGTTTCGCCCAACGCGCACTATCTGCTTGCCCAATAGGGTTGTCGATCCCACAGTCATCTCCGTTTCAAGAGAACGCTACTACCCACGCGGCAGCTACTGGCCGCTATTCGCGTTCAGCGGCGAAGGACGTGCGTCCTTCACAGCTTCGGGTGAACGCCCATTCGGCCGCACCTTCGACAAAACGTTCAGGACGATCGCCTCGACGGTGAACGCCGGGGCGATCGTCCAGAGTTTGCCCGGATTTCTTGATCCGGCAAGTTACTGCTTCACGACCTGGATCCCCGAGATCGTGGCAGCCCCGGTAATGCCGGTGAAGCCTAGATCGATTACCCCGTTGGTGACGGTCAGGTTGAAGACCCTGCCGATCGGCTTGCGGCCGCCACCGGAGCCGATGATGTCGAAGTTGGTCAATTCAGCCTGCCCGTTTGCCGTCACGTTGAACACCCGCTGCCCGGCCGCCGAGTAGATCGGGTCGGCGAAGAAGAGCAGGACGGTGTAGTTCCCATTGGCGACCGGCAGGTTGTAGTTGAACTGGCTGCCCGTGCGCCGGTCGTAGAAGACCAGGCCATCCTGTGTCCCCGGGACGTTGTACGCCTGATCGGATACGGTGCCGCCGGAGAAGAGTTCGTCGGCCGCCCAGGTGTGGCCGTTATGGTCGGTATAAGGCGCTGTGCCGCCGGAGTTGATCAGGTAGACCGTGCTCGACGTCGGCGTTGGGGTCGGCGTGGGCGTGGGCGTGGGGGTCGGCGTCGGAGTCGGCGTGGGAGTCGGCGTTGGCGTGGGGGTCGGCGTCGGGATGGTTGGCTTGCCAGCCGGGACGACTTCAATGCCGGAAACCGTCGCAACGGCGACGGACGACGTGAAGTTGAGGTTCAGGATACCGTTGGTGACGCTGGTGCTGATCACGCGGGAGATCGGCGCCTTGCCGCCAAAGGAGCCGATGATGTCGAAATTGTTCAAGGCGACCAGGCCCTGGGCGCTGACCGTGAAGACGCGCTGCCCCTTGGCGGAGTAGGTCGGGTCGGTGAAGAAGAGCTTCACCGTGTAGTTCCCGTTCGCCATCGGAAGGTTGTAGCTGAAGTTGGAGCCGGTCCGACGGTCATAGAAGACGACGCCGTCGGGCGTGTTCGGGACTGGGTAGGGGGTGGTCGTCGCGCTGCCGCCGCTGAAGAACTCGTCGGCCGCCCACTTGTTGCCGGCGTGATCGGTGTACGCGGAGCCGCCGGCGTTGATGAGGTACGACGTCGCGGTGCCCGTCGGGGTCGGCGTTGGAGTCGGCGTCGGCGTGGGGGTCGGAGTCGGAGTCGGAGTCGGCGTAGGCGTTGGGGTGGGCGTGGCCGTCGGGCTGGGGACAAGCCCGTTGGCGGCCTTGACGTTGCCAACCACGTAGACCTGGTCCTGGAAGTCGAAGTTTTCATCGACCGCGCCGAGCCCGGCGCTGTAGTCCAGGCACATGAAATAGGCATTGGGGACCAGGGCGCCGGTGTGATCGCGCACCGGGAAGAATCGGACGTGGTGCTGGCCGCCGCCCTGCTGGTTCAGCGCGTCATCCGAGTGCTCGTAGTCGATGGCAAAGCCGAACGGCGACGTCCCGGGTGAGAAGCTGGCGGCCGCCAGCGCGGTCGGGTTCGTTTCCTGGTGAGGGAGGAAGCTCTGCCCCTCGAGCGACGACGTCGTAAACAGCTTCGGCCCGGTGCGTGCACCCTGTTTGGTCCATTCAAGTACCACCGGCTTGCCCTGGGCATGGAACGAGGCGATCGACTGCACGAAGACCGGCTGGCTGGGGTTGGCGGCCTTCCAGTACGCGCTGGCGATCTCTTCGCCGAAAACGTTCTTGGTGTTGTTCGCCTCGGTCAGCTGGTTGACCAGCGTCGGTGAGATGTCGGTCTTGTAGTTATAGATCAGGTTGATCGTGCTCTGCAGGCTCGGCTCTTCCGAGGCCTCGGACTGGAACTGCCACCACCCTGCAAGCTGCTCCACATAGTGTGCGTTGTTTGGGTCGTTGGTATTGACGGTCAGCGACCCGATGTAGGCGCCGCCCTGATTCGGGTTGAAGGACGCGTTCGTTTCGTTATACGAGTGCGCGGGCTCCTTCTGCGCGACGAACGTGACCGGGACGTCATGGAACGCGCCAGGCTGAATCGTGAACGAGGTGGCGCCGGAAACCGTCCACGGCCCGTTGATCGCCATGCCGCTGACGACGAGCGGCGCGGTGCCGGTGTTGGACAGCCGCAGCGTGCCCTTGTCATGCACCACGTTGTTCGGCGGCTGGTACATCGTCCCGTCGGCGTTGGTGACGACCGACGGGGGCTGTCGCTGGATGCGGTTGAAGATCATCCGTTCGTTGCCCGGCAGCACATCGAGGTTCTGGACCGTCAGCACGGGCGTGCCGGACAGCATCTGGCGCCCCTCCAATGACTCGATCATCGCCACGGTCGCCCTGCGAGCCGCGCCGACCACTGCGCCACCAAGCGGCCGAGCCATATCGCGGTTCTTCGCGGCCGACGACTTGCGACCCATCGATTCGTTCATAGAGGTCTCCGAGGCAATCGACCGCGGATCGCGGGTGAAGCACCCATGGGCTGCGCGGAGGCAACCTAAGCGATCCGGGGTGGTTTCAAAGTGGGAGCGGGATACGGGGCGCTGAATCCAACAGTCTCGCCCTCCCGAGCGACACACCGAGCATACTACCGACTCCGTACACCGGCAAAGGTGTACAGGTTTGCATTCGAAAGAAATGTTTAGCAGTCATTTCGTTCATCTAAACTGTTCGCAACCTCGAATTTGACTCAATCTCGAAGTCGAGCTTGTTTAGAAGGACGGTGCCCCCTCATTTACTTTACAGCGTAGAAACACGGGCTCATCCGTACGCGGCCTCTTCCTATCTTCGGCGCGGGCCGCGTGCGGGGGACTGAAGCGACCTTTCGGAATGTGAGGAATGCACCGGAAGTAGCGCCAGCGAGCCCCGGCGGGCGTCCGGGGCTCTTGGCAGAGGGTGGGAAGGTCGTGGCGCGGCGGTAAGTCGGGACCCGGTCAACAAACCCGTCGTCGGCGGGCTCATCGGTGCTGCTTCGTGCCTCGAAACCGCACCGACTCGCGGAGCCGCCAGCGCGTTATCGCGACGCGGCCGTCACGACAACGATCGAGAACGTGTTGGGCAACGGGGCCGGGCGCTTGCCGGCTTCGGCCGGGGCAAGGTCGGCCGTCGGCAGGTACAAAGCGTGGGTCATCGGATCGATCGCCAGCGTCCGGGCGCCCGGGCGGGTCTGAATCACCTGCTTGACGGCGAACTGGCCGGTCGATGCTTCGTGGGCGATGGTCGTCGTCCCGTCGCCGCAACTGGCGAACGCGTCGCCAGTGCCCGGGTCGAACGCGCAGGCGTCGTTCCCCTTGCCGATCGGAAGCTCGCCGAGCGCTTTGCCGTCGGCCGTGCTCATGATGACCAGTTTCTGGTTATGGCAGCCGACGAACAGGCGGCCGCCTTTCGGGTCGATGGCCAGACCGGTCGGTTCGGTGCCCGTTCCGCAAGCCCAGCGATCGACAACCTTCAACGTTTTGAGGTCGATCACCGCGATCAGGTTCTTGTCGTTGATGCAGACGTACGCGCGCCCCTTTCCGTCGGCCGCCAGGAACTCCGGCTTGCCCCCAAGATCCACCTTTTCGACCTTCGCCGTGCTTGGCTCGGCGTGCGGGTCGAGCACGAGGAGCTGCCCGGCGTCGCCGCAGCTCACGAGGACGCGGTCACTTCCGGCGTCGTAGATGATGCCGTCGGCATCGTCGGCAGCGTCGATCTTGCCGAGCACCGTGTTGGCCTTCAGGTCGATCACGAGCAGCTTGGCATCTTTTCCGTCCGTGACGAAGCCGCGGCCGATGGATGGCACCAGCGCCATCCCGTGCAGCCCGCCACCCCCCGCGATGTCGGCGACAACTTTCCCCGTGGCCGGGTCAATCACCTGGGTATGGGTCGTCCGCGTCACGTACAGCAGGTGATTGTCGCCCACGCTGAGATAGTCCCATCGCCCCTCGCCGCCGATCTTCATTGTGGAACTGACGGCGTAAGCGCCGCTCGCGTCCGGCTTTGTCTCGGCGAGCAGCGCCGTTGTCATGACCGACACAATCCCAATCGACGCGGCAAGCAAGATCATGCGCATGAGAAGCTCCGTGAGGGTGGCGGGGCACAAGGTCGGCGGACGACACTTTGCAGAGACAATCGCAAGCTTGAATCGTTTTTCAACGGCCAACGAAGCCGACGCTGGAAGTGGCGGGCCCGCGAGCGAGCACTTTAGAAGGGAGCCGGCAGACCATCAATACATTTTCCTTGTGGGCGAGGCTTTCCGGTCGAGAGGCTGCCGCTCAGTTCGGCTCGAGCATCGGCCGCGGAGTCGGGCGTTCGGCCTGGCGGGGGGCCGGCGTGACGGGGCGGGCGGTCGCTCCGGTCGCCACGCCGGGCGGCGGAGGGAGCGTACCGGTCGGTTGCAAGGGCAGGTAACGGTAATAGACCTCGAGTGTGAGCGTGGCGAGGGACGTTGAGAAGATCGGACCGCGATCGCTATAGCGGCCGCCGGCCCAGGATCCGTCGGCGGCCCCGCCGCGCTTCTGGAGGGCCACCAGCGTGTCGCGCGTTCGCGCGTTCCAGGTCTGCCAGGCCGTGCCCGCCTGACCTTTCACGTCGCGAAGCTGTGAGAGCGAGAGCGACGCGTAGTACCAGAAGTACCAATCGGCATTGTTCCGGTTCGGCAGGTCGGCGGTCAGGTAGCGGCTGACTTCCTCGGCGGCGGCGTCAGAGATCGGCTCTCCCAGCAGCATGCGGGAGAAGAGGGCTTCGGCCGTCATGGACGGCTTGGTCCCGTCGCCGGGCAGGTAGCCCGAGAGAATCCGGTTGTGCCCCTGGGCGACGATCGACAGGAAGTGCAGGGCCCGTTCCCGGACGATCGGCGGCGTTTGGAAGCCGAGTTGCTCGGCGTCGTGCAGGGCCAGGACTTGCCAACCCAGAACGCTCGTGTCGCCGGCTTCGCGTGGCAGGTATCGCCAGCCGCCGGCGCGGGGGTCCTGGCCATCAACAATGAACTGGGCCGCCTTATAGGCGGCATCGACATACCGCCGATCGCCGGTCATCAACCCCGCTTCGGCCAGGGCCATCGTGCAGATGCCGTGGTCGTACATGTTCCCGCGGTCGGCGCCGGCGCCGCTCATCCCCTTGGGGCCGCGGAGATCGCCGTCCTCACCCTGCTGCGCGACGAGCCAGTCGAGCGCGGTCGTGATGTTCTGGCGGTACGGGCCTTCCCGGGCGGGGGTGTGATCCGCGGCGAGGAACGCCAGCGCCCCCAGCCCGGTGCAGGCCATGTCGTGCGGGCGACGGGGACGGTGCCCGGCCCGACCCTCCTCCACGCTCGCCGGGAAGCGGCCGTCCGGCTCCTGGTGGCGGGCAAGGAACGCCAGGCCGCGCTCGACCGCCCCTTCCGACTCGGGCGTCCCGCCCCGCGCCTCGACCAGCGGCTTACGCAGCTCAGGCGAGCGGCGATACATCGGCTCGGGCGCGGTGAGCTTCGGAACAACGATGCTCACCGCGGCCGCAGTCGGGGACGGAGCAATCGCCGCCGGCTCCACATCGCGGCGCGAGATCGGCGAAGGGGTGAGCGTCGCGACGACCAGCGATCTCGGAACCGTCATCGCCGCCGGGACGGGCCGGCGCCAATCGGCCCAGGCGGCGCTGATCGTGAGGCGAGGCGCGGGTCGCTCGGCAGGGCGATCGTCGTACGCCGCGCGGTTACGGCGACGTCAAAGCCGCCGTCCGGCCGCGCTGCCGCGTCGGGTGAGCCCGTCCCCGACGCTACGGCAAGGGCGGGGGCAGGCGCACCCGCCGGAGCAACCGAGCGCTCCGCCGCGCGGGCTCGACAGCGATCGATCCGGCGGAGGCGATGGTGGCCGGCGGCCGGGCCCGCGTCGCCGGGATCGCGGGCGCGTCGAGTGGCCGCACTATCGCGGCGGCCGCATCGCCTGCGAGCGAGCCCCTCGCCCCATCGCCCGCCACCGCGGCGGGCGGGACCGCGGTCGGCCCGGCTCTGCGGCGACCGGCTGTTGCCGCGCGCCAGGGCCCGACGCGACCGGTGAAGCGGCCGGGATCGCAAGCGACGCGCGATCCCCGACGTCCGTCAAGTCGTTCGCGGGAGCGGATTGTGCGACCGTTATCGGCCTTGCGGTGGTGGCAAGCGGCACCGAAGCGATGCCCGGCCCGCAGCGGCCGAGGGTACGGCGGAAGGTGGCGCCAAGCCGGCCGCCGCGAGCGGCTGGGACGGCCGCGTCGAAGGAAACTGCGAAGGGGGCAGCTGGCAGGCCGCCGATCGAGGGCTCGACCGACGACGCGATTCGGCCAACTGGGAGATCGATCGGCGAGCGCTCCATCGAGCCGGTCGAACGGTCGAGGCGCGTCGGGGCGAGTGACGTCGTGGGTGGAGGTGATTCGGTTGCCCCGGTGCCCGCCAGCTCAAGCGGCTCGCGTCGGTCAGCGCGTCGATCGGCGACCGCAACGTCACCCACCGACACCGGCGCCGCGGGGGCGACGCGCGGTAGCTCGACCATTCCCGACGGCGGCTGGCCGCTGAGGGCGGCTCGGCCGCTTTGGGCGGGGCTCGGTTGGTCAAGCACGAGCGAGCTGGCGTCGGCGGATGTCGGCGGCGGCAGGGCGGCGACCAGTGCTTCGACCGACGGCCGCGTCGTCGCTCCGACCACACCGCCGAGTCGGGAGGCTGCCGTGGCGGCTTCTGGGAGGGACTGCAACAGCGGGTGCCCCGGCTCCAGCGGGATCGCATCCGCCCGATGGACGTTCAGCTCTGGGGCCGTCACGACCTTCGTCGCGGCCGGCACCAGGCCCGGGCCGGCCCCGGCCGCGACTACGACGGCGGCGGTCGGACGCGCGGCAACCATTGGAGTGTCCGCCAGAGAATCGTGCGTCGCGTCGGCCGATGCGAGAGCCTTCGCATCGGAAATCCCGGCCGATGCGGCTTGGATCGCCGCCACGCCGCCCGACGTCGGCGCCGCCGCCACCGACAGCTTCGTGAGCCCCGGCGTCTCGATCTCCTGACGATTGGCGATTTGACCGCTCTCGGAAACCTGGGAAGGCTGGCGGATCGGTAACGCCGGGAGTTGAACGGCCTCGGCGGCCGGCCCATCCGCCGCTCGAAACGCATTTGCCCGGCCGCCGTCCGAAGGGATTGGAACGACAGGTGGGAGATCGGCGATCCGCGGTCTGGCGGGCGGCGTGAGGTCAGCCGGATCGGCGGCCGCTGCCGACGGGGCGGCCGAGGCCACCTGTGGCGTCTCGATTCTCGCCGGGGCGATCATCGTCAAGGCACGGTCGGCCACCTCCTGCCGCCGCGGCGCGACCGAGCTGTCCTAAGACGGGGGCATCGCCGGCTCGCGATCGACGGGTCGAGGCAGGGCGGCCGCCGGGGGCGCCAGAATCGGTGCGGGGGTGAAGGGGGGCGGTGCGGCGGTGGGCGGCTCGACCGGGCGGGCGGCCGCGATTTCGGGCAGGAGCGGGGGAAGCGTCGCGGGCGAGGGCGCGGCGTTCGGCACCGGCAGCAGGTCCGCCGACCGATCGACCCGCGCGACCGGCGGCAAGGTAACGGCCGCCGGCTCGACCGGCCGCGGGGCTGTGGGCATCACGCGCACGGCGTCTGGAGCGCGCTCGGGCTGCGCCACGGTGGCGGCCGGCGGAGGTTCCGGCTGAGTGACCTGCGGCAATCCATCGACCCGGACGGCGACCGGCGGCATCGTGGGCGCCAAGTCGGCAGTCGGCGGCAAGGCGGGAGGCGCCGGCTGGAACGGCGGAGCCGTCGGGTCGCGCTTCAGCTCGGGCAGCGTCAGGGCGATTTTTTCGCCACTGGGCGCGGCGCTGGGGACCTCGACCTGGACGCCCGCCGGCGCGGCAAGCGGCGCGGAGGAGACGGCCTCTCTGCCGGCGATCGATGCCGGTGGGCCGACGCTGGGCAGTTCCGTCGTGGACTGCTGGCGGACCGCATCGCCGACTTCCCCTTCCCGCGTCGTATCGAGCGAAAGCGTCACCGGCGCTTCCAGCCCCTCTTCCCGACGGACGAAATGATAGACGTCTGAGCTGACGTGGGTCACCGTCATCCCCGCTGTGAGCAGGACGTGAATCAGCAGCGAGATCAGGAGGCACTTCTGCACGAGGCTCAGGCTGCGCTCGTCCCACCGGCGAAGGAGCATCACCAGCGGGATCAGGGCCACGAGCGACGCGGCGAAGATCCATCCCGTCGCCCCGACACGTGGCAGCGGGCGGGCGATCCGTTCGAGATAAACCTCGCGAGAATCGCTCTGAAGCAGGGCGTAAGCGGGTGGGGAAGCCGGCTGGGAAGCAGGGCCGGAAGTCGGCCGCGTGGTCGAATCAGGGGCCAGCGCCGCCGCATCGATCCGGTTCGTCGCAACCCGCGCCGGCGCGGGCAGCATCCGATCCGAGCTGAAATAGAGCCGGAAGCCGCCGAGCGCGAGTTGAGGGTCGGTTTCGTTATCGGGCGTGTTGATCGACGGGCCGAGGTTCTCGACCGGGCCGAACTGCTCGCCATGGACGCGGCAGCGGTAGAGGTCAAATTTTCCATAACCGCCCGGTCGATCGGAAGTAAAGTAGAGAAAGTCGCCGGCGGGCGACATGCAGCTCGCCCCTTCAATCGATGTCGTGTTTACGCCGGGCACCTCCCGTGCTTCGGCAAAGGCGATCCGCGGCTCAAGCATCGAGCGGATCGTGGGCTCGGTATCGGCCGCTCGAGGCTCGGCGGGGCGGGTGGTGGCGTTGGCTACGTCCGCGGAGGGCGCCGACTCCTCGCGTCGCGCCATCCAGAGATCGAAATCGTTGCTGCCATTGGCGCGAATCGTGGCGTGCCACGCCTCGTTCTGCGAAGCCTGGGCGGCCGTTCGATTGGTCGCAAAGAAGAGCAGGCGGCCGTCGGGCGACGGCGCCGGGCTGTACTCGTCGAACGCGCTGTTGACCGTCGGCCCCAGGTTGAACGGCGTGCCCCAGCCGGCCGCCGCGCCGCGATCGTCATACCGCCGGGCGGCGGCCCAGAGGTCGTAGCCGCCGTAGCCGCCGGGGCGGTTGGAATAAAAGAGCAGGAACTTGCCATCCCCCGTCAGCCGCGGCCCCAGATCATCAAAAGGGCTGTTCACCTCCGCCAGCGGGACGGGCGTCGCCCAGGCGCCGTTGCGGCGGTAACTGACGTAGATGTCGGCATTGGGCGACCCGGCGGCCGCCCCGTTCCCACCCGCCTTGCCGAGGACAAAGTAAAACTCGTCCCCATCCGGCGAGACGGAGGGTTCGTACGCCTGCCCGGCCGCGACCAAACCAGCCACTGGCTGCGCCGCCCCCCACAGAATCTGTCGCGGACGAACGTCCCGATCGGCGACGCGGACCAATTCGCCGTCGGTCCAGACGCGGCGCCCGCTGAACCACCAGGCCGCCGCCGCGATGACGATCACCGCCGTTACGGCCGCCAGGGCCCGCACCGTACCGCGCAGCGGCGACCGCCGCGCGCGGCGCGGCAGGGGCTGAACTCGCGGTCGGTGATGGGGCGGTCATGTTGAACTGTTCACGTCGAAGAGGGCGCGGTGGTGGCGTCATTATATCCGGCCGACCGCCAGGCGAGCCACCCGCGAGCCGGGAACTCCGCTCGGAACCCCGTCCTCGTCGGCTCGACGTCAAAACGCCGACGGGGACGCCGGCGTTCCCAGGTTCGGAGACGATCCCGGTCGAGTCGTCGCAGGTCGCAACGGGCCGCGTCAGGTCACTTCGCGGCGCCTTCCCCGACGTAGACGATCTTGGCTTCGCCGACGCCCGCCTTCTTACAGGTCTTGACGATCTCGGCGAACCCTTTCACCGAGCCCCGCTCATCGGCGCGGATGAAGACGCTGCTTTGGCTGTTCTTCAGGACCATCGCGCACAGCAGTTGCTCCAGGCCGCCGACGTCATACTCCTTGTGATTGACGATCGCCTTGCCCGTCTCGTTGATGTTGATCACCATCTCCTGCGGCGCCGAAGAGAGCGTGGTGAACGACGACGCCTTCGGCAGGCGCACGTTGATCTCCTTTTCGACCTGCGCAAACGTCGTGGCGGCCATGAAGAAGATGAGCAGGTTGAAGACCATGTCCGTCAAGGGGACGAGGTTGAAGGGCTCTTCCGTTTCGTTGAGCGGGTCTCGGATCCGCATGGTCGCGCTCGCGTTTCTCGTGAAAGCTTCGACTGGCCCAGCGACGGCGTCGGGCGGCGTCGGCCCAGTTACGCTTTTATCGCTGGGCCTGGAGATGCCGCGTGACGCCCATCTCCACGTCGGACTCGGCGTTGAGCCCGTACTCATCCGAGAACGTCGTCAGCTCGTCGTTCATGTCGGCGATGAGCTTTTCAATCCGCCCGATGAAGAAGTAGTAGAAGATCGTCACCACGATCGCCAACGCCAGCCCGCCGAAGGTGCAGACCATCGCTTCATAGATGCCGGTTGAGAGCAACTGAACTTTTTCCGCCCCTTCGCCGATGTCCGGCCGGGCGGTGTCCATGAACGCCTTGATCATCCCCGAGATCGTTCCGATCAGGCCGAGCAGAGTCGCCACGGACCCGATGGCATAAAAGAACCGCATGTTGGTGCGGAGCTTGAGGGCCTCGTTGCCGCCGGCGTCTTCCAGGGCCTTCTCGGCCGCCTCAAAGCCGCGTGGCAGCCGCTTGATGTAGGCGGCGACCATGCGGGCGATCGGCGAATCGTTCGCCTTGCAATAGGCGAGGGCCGCGTCGCGATCTTCGGTCGGGTTCTTAAAGACCGCCTTCAGGCCGGGGAGGAACCCGCGCGGCAGCACCTGGCCGCGGCGCAGGGCATACATCCGCTCGAAGATGATGGCGACCGCGATCACGCTGAAGCCGGCGAGGATGTACATCACCACGCCGCCGCTGGTGAACAACTCCAGCACCGTCTTGGTCGCGTGTGCGGCCGGGGCCGTCGTCGGTGCGCCGGGCTCGAATGACGCCGGCGACGCCCCGGAGGTGGGCAACCCCGTCTGCGCCAGGGCGGCGACGCCGAGCATGAAGATCGCCGCCATCGCCGGGAGCGCGGGCGGCATGCGGAACGTACGGCGGCGCGGGCGGGGGTTCACAGGTATCAGCATGCAATCCAGTCCTTCAGCGACGTTCAAACAATCGAGCCGAGGGCCCCCGGCGGCGAATGCGGTGCGACCCGCGGCCGCGTCTCGCCGCCCGCGACATCAAAGCGCTTTCAGGCGATCCGCCGCGGCCTTGGCTTCGGGCAGATCTTTGTACTTGGCGATCACGCGGGAATAGAACTGCTTCGCCTGGTCGGCCTGCTTCAGTTGCTCATACGCTTTGCCGGCCTCGAGCAGGGCGCGTGCGGACCAGGTCGGGTAGTTGTAGACGTCTTCCACGCCAACCAGCGCGCCCGTCGCCAGCTCGAACTTCCCCTCTTCCAGGTACGTCTCGCCGATCTGGAACTGCGCCTGGGCGGCCGTCTCGCCGTTGTTGAGGTTGATCGCCTTCGTGAAGGCGTCGCGGGCTTCGGCGTATCGCTTGAGGTTCTCCAGCGACCACCCGGCGCCGAAATAGGCCCGATAGACGAGCGCTTCCTTGGGGTAGCGAGCGATGTAGTCGGTGAACGTCTTTAAGGCGGAGGGGAAATCGCTCGCATCCGACTGCACATCGCCGAGCTTCAGCAGAGCGATCGGCGCTTGCGGGCTGCTGGGGTATTTGGCGAGGAGGTTCTTCAGCGACTTCTGCGCCTCGTCAAACTTGGCGGCCGACGCATCGGCCACGCTCGACTGGTACATCGCCGAGACGATCATCTCGTCAGTCGCCCCCTGCGGCGCCGCAAGAAACTTGCGGAAGGCCTCGGCCGCCAGATCGGTCCTGGCGAGCTTCTCGTAACACCACCCCAGGCGGTACGCCGCGGCCGACACCGTCTGCGGCCGGGCCGACTTGTCGTCGATCGCCGCGGCGAGCAGCCTGGCCGCCTCGTCGTACTTCTTATCGTTATAGAGGAACTCGCCCAATTCCGTCCGCGCGGCCGGGGCCAGCTCGCTCGTCGGGCACTCCTGCAAGAGCCGCCGATACGTCTCGGTGGCGGCCGGGATGTCCTTCGTGTTCCGCTGCGCCCAGGCGAGGTCGTACAGGACGGTATCGCCAGGGTCCTTCGCCTGGGCGAGCGGCTCCAGCAGGGCCTTCGCTTCTGCGTCGCGCTTGAGCGTGGTCAGGCAGGCGGCCGCCAACTGCTTGGCCCGGGCGGCATACTTCCCGTCGGGGTACGTGGCGACGTACTGCTTCAGCGCGGCGAGCGACGCCTCATCCTGCCCCGCCTCCTTCAACGCCGCCCCTTGCTGGAACGAGGCATCGGGGGCGAGCGGGTTCTTTGGGTAGGCGCTGACGACCTGCTTCCATTTCGCGGCGGCGTCGGCGTAATGCTTCTGGTCGAAATCGACCCACCCGAGCAGGTACGTCGCGGCGGCCGCCAGCTCTTCCGGGGCCTTTCCGCCGTTGAAGGTAAGCACCTTGCCCAGTTGCGCTGCGGCCTTGGCCAGGTCCGGCGGCTGATGTTTGTAGGCGAGCTGCCCCGATTCGAACTGCGCCCGGGCGGTCCACGGCGAATCGCCCGGCCCGCTCGCGGCTTCCGAGAAGTTTCGCGTTGCCGACGCCTCATCCCCGGAGCGAAGCTGCGCCAGCGCCAGCTTGAACTGCGCCTCCTGTTTGTCGGCCTTGGCGATCGGCAGGTACTTGCTCAGCGCGGCGGCCGCCTCGGCATTCTTGTTGAGCTGAAGCGATGCGTCGCCCACCAGGAAGATCGATCGGGCCAGCGCGTCGCTCTTGGCCGATCGGGCGTCGTCCGCGACGGGCTTCAGGATCTCGACCGCTTTCGCATAGTCGCCGCTGTGATACGCCGATTGCCCAAGCCGGAAGGAGAAGTTGAGCTTTCGGTCGGCATCCTTCGTCGAAGCGATCAGCGCGGTGAAGGCGGCCGACGCGTCGGCGTACTTGGCGAGGAGGAACAGGTTTTCCGCGTCCAGCTCGGACGCCGGGCCGGACCAGTCGGCCGCCCCGGCTTTGACGACCTGCTGGCAGAGGGCGTGGCTTTCGTCATAGCGGCCGAGCTTGTGCAGCGAGAAGGCCTGCCGATAGCGCGCCTCGGTCGCCTGCGGGCTGCCCGGGTTCTGCTGGAGGAAGCCGGAGAACGCCTCGGCCGCCTCGGCGTGCTTCCCCAGTTCCATCAGGCAGACCGCCCGGTCGAGCATGACCTGCGGGAGGTTGGCCGGCGGCGGCGTCAGCTTCGAAAGGGCGTCGAGGGTCGCCAGGGCGGCGTCGAACTTCCGATCGGCGATGTCACACTCCGCCAATCCATAGCGCGCCGCGGCGGCGTTCGCCGGCTCATCGGCGGCCGCGGTCGTGAGCGTCTTGCGGGCATCGCCAATCTTCCCCAGCGCCAACTGTGCGAGCCCGAGTTGGAGCCGCGCGGGCTTGGCATATTGGCTGTCGGGGCTCTGGGTGACAACGGTCGATAGCTCCGTCGCCGCTTCGTCGAACTTGCCCGCCTTGTAGAGGGCGACGCCCAGGCTGTAGTGCCCGTCGGAAGCGTGCGCGGCCGGCGCGATGGCGATGACCTGTCGATACGCGTCGGCCGCCGTGTCGAGCTTGTTCTGTGCTTCCCGTGCCTGGCCGAGGAGGAGCGTCGCGTCCAGTTCGTAGGGGCTTTTGGGGTACGTTTTGAGCAGCCCATCGAGCGTGGTCTCGGCGGCATCGTTCTGGCCAAGGGACCGCTGGGCGAGAGCGAGGAAGTAGGCGCCGGCCGCCCGCTGCTTACTGTCGGGGTAGGACTTCAGGAACGACTGCGCCGCGGCCGCCGATTCGGCGAACTTGTTGTTCAGGAGCAACGCCTGCGCCCGGCTCAGCGCCGCGACTTCCGCCTGCTTGCTGGCGGGGTACTTGGCGAGCAGTTCGTCGAACGCGGCCAGCGAGGCGTCATAGCGCTTCTGCTGTAGCTCCGAGTGCCCGACGACCGCCAGTGCCTCGTCCCGATCCTTGAACTTGTCATCCTTGAGGGCCCGCCCGATCAGGTTGACGGCCTTCGCGTAGTCCCCCTCCTTGTAATAGCAGAGCCCCAGGTCATACCGGGCCGTGGTGACCTCCGGGTGACTGGGGAACTGCTGGAGGAATTCCTGGTAATCCCCCTCGGCCAGCTTATACATGCCTCGATTGAACAGCCCCGAAGCCTTTAGCAGCTTCTTGGCGGCCGGGTCCACCTCCGCGGCCGCGCCGGGCGCCGTATCCGCCATGCACGATGAAAGCGGAGCCACCCCTCCGGCCCAGAGCGATGCCCACAGAAGTGCACGGGGCCACCGCCTTTCCATTCGCGTTGGCATGATGCGTGCCTCCGACCGACGACGCCGAAGCCCCGCGCGGTCACCATCCTTGATTCGTTTCACGCCAGAGAAAGGGCGTTCCGCGGTGCGGGGCGCGAAGCCCATGACGGCCCGTGCGCCATCACCCGATCACGGCGTGGACCGTGAAAAAGCCGTGCCAGCGTACGTTGAGCTACCGCGCCGCGCGTGTCAAGTCGATGCCGGTTGCCACAGGCGCCGGTGTGGCCGTCATTTTCGCCGGACGGAGAAAGTGACCCGCGATCCGCGTCCGTGGGAAGCTGTACGGGCCGGGACCGCACCGCGTCGATCTTTTGTTTGGCTGAATCGTTCGGTCTTGGTTGACTTCGCGACGGATTGTGCGGAGTACGAGCCGATTTCGTAAAGGTGAATAGCGGCAACACCGTCGCCGTGTCCGATATTTTCAGCAACAAATACCGTGTGATCGCGGCCATCCATTACGACTACCCTCGGGTGTTCGTCCTTGGTGCCCTTACGCTCGAGGAGTATGACGAGGAGGCATGGAAGGACGACCTATGAAGACTGGAACGACCCTTCACCGCGGCAAACTTCCGGCCACCTTCCAGGCGTTGAGCAACCTCCGCCTGTTGCGGCCGATCGGTAATAAGGCGGACTTCAAGAACGCGCAGGTCATCAAGAACGCGCAGGTCATCAAGAACGCGCAGGTCATCAAGAACGCGCAGGTCATCGCGGACGCACTCGCCGTTCTGGACCAGCGGACCCGCGATCAGGACGAGTACCTGGAGTCGCTTTCGCTTCTGATGGAGCATTACGAGAACGCTCGGATGCTCGGCGAGCGGTCGCTCGGGAACGCGATCCTATCTGGGAGAAGGGCGTTGAGTAATACGCACATCCGAACGCTCGCTGATCACTTCCGTGTCAGTACGGACTTGTTCCTCTGATCGGTGCGATCTGGAAACGCGCCCGTGCGTTTTCCTGTGCTGTACCCGGACGCTAGCCATCTCCGGCTCTCGCAGCGCAACGCGTTTCGCGGTCATCACCCGCGAATGGTTTCGATCCCGTTAAGAATTGCCCAGCAGCCTGCAAATGTGCGTTCTGCTCCCTGCTCGGATGGGTCAGGCCGTGTACAACCTCGCCGCCGAGGCTATCATCCGACGCCCGTCGCAGTCAGGGGTTTCCCGGCCCGGCGTCGGGCATTCGAGTGAATGAGGAGCTGATCCGGGGCTGCTCCCGGGGTTTCCCTTTATCAGGTGATGCGTGCCCGAATCTCTTATTGACCGGCTCCGCGCTAACATCCGAAACGTTTTCCTCGGTGACTCCAAGGCCGTTGACCTGCTGTTGATCGGGCTGATCTCCCGCGGGCACGTGCTGATCGAAGACGTCCCCGGTGTTGGGAAGACCGTCCTGGCCCGGGCGCTGGCCCGGAGCATCGACTGCCGGTTCAGCCGCATTCAGCTTACCCCCGATCTGCTCCCCGGCGATGTGTTGGGCGTCTCGATCTACAACAGCCAGACCCAGACGTTCGATTTCCGCCCCGGGCCGGTCTTCGCCAACATCGTCCTCGCCGACGAGATCAACCGGACCACGCCGCGGACCCAGTCGGCCCTGCTCGAAGCGATGAGCGAGGAGCAGGTCAGTGTTGATAACCAGACGATCCCGCTCGAGCGGCCGTTCATGCTGGTCGCGACCCAGAACCCGACCGAGTTCGAAGGGACCTACCACCTGCCCGAGAACCAGCTGGACCGCTTCATCCTCCGCGTGAAGGTCGGCTACCCCGAGCGCGCCAGCGAGCACCTGATCCTGACGACCCAGCCGGGGCGCGGGCGCTGGATGCGCTGAAGCCGGTCGCCGACGGCCGCCAGATCGTCGAGATTCAGGACCGCCTGCGTGAGATCCGGCTCGACCCGTCCGTGGTCGATTACATCCTGGACCTGGTCGGGGCGACGCGGAAGAGCGGCAGCCTGCATCTGGGCGTCTCGCCGCGCGGCGCGCTGGCCCTCACCCATGCCAGCCAGGCGGCGGCCGTGCTCGCCGGGCGCGATTACGTGACACCGGACGACGTTAAAGGGTTGTTCCTGCCGGTTTGCGCTCACCGGGTGGTCAGCAAGGCGTACCTGCACAATGGCGACGCCGACGGGACGGTCGAGGCGCTAAGATTGATCATGAACCAGGTCCCGACGCCGCGTTAGCCGGTCGCCGGGGAGACTTGAGCCGTTCGGGGGTCGTACGTTCCTGCCGTTGGGCGGGGCCAACCGGGAGTACCGTGCCGACCGAGTGGATCCGGATTGCTGTCGCCCTGGTCTTCGGCCGCAATCGCATGGTTTCGTGGCCGGTGCTGATCACGCTCGTGTTGGGCGGCCTGGCGATCGTGGCGATCGCGGGCCTTTACCTGCGCCGGTTCATCCCGTGGCGGCGAGGCAAGGGCGTTCGCCGCAAACCATCGCTCGATTTTTCGCTGACGGGGCTCGTTTATTGTTCCCTGATGATGTTCATGGGGCTGGCGGCCATTAACAGCGGGGCGAACCTGCTCTTCGGCGTGTTCGGGCTCATGATCGGCATTCTGCTGATCAGCGGGGTCATCAGCCGCAACACCTTGCGGCACCTTGATGTCCGCCGGGCACTGCCGGATCATGGGATCGTCGGCCGCCCGATGTCGATCGTTTACGAGTTTGAGAATCATAAGAAGGCGTGGCCGACCTTATCGGTAACGATCTCCGAGCTCGACGGGGCCGAAGGGTTCAATCGGCCGCTGCAGGCGTATCTTCTCCATGTGGCGCAGCGGCTGACGGCCGCCGTCGCCGTGGAGGTGACGCCGCTGCGGCGGGGCGTCCACAGTTTCAACCGCTATCAGGTCAGCACGAGCTTTCCCTTCGGCTTCATCAAGCGCGCGGCCAACGACCGGCGCGAGGGGCAGGTTGTCGTCTATCCGTGCCTGGCGCAGGTGGACCCGCGGCTGCTGACGATCTGCCGCGCGGCGGAAAATCGGGCGCGACGATTCGGCCGCGGCAGGGGGGAAGCGACGAGTTCTTCGGCGTGAAGGAATACCGACCCGGCGACAACCCGCGCCGCATCTACTGGCGGCGCAGTGCGCGGACGATGGCGACCGGCGTACTGGTGGCGAAGGAAATGTCGCACGTGTCGCCGCCGCGGCTGCTGATCGTCGTTGACACGTTCCTTTCGGCGCGCGGACCGAGCAAGCCGTCGCCGGGGTCGAGAAGTCAATCGCGCAAGCCGCTTCGCTTGCCGCGTACGCGCTGGACCAGGATTTGGCGGTCGGCCTGGCCGCGTGGTACGGCAAGGCGGCCGGCGTCCGGATCGTCGAGCCCTCTTCGGGCAAGCGGCAGCGCGGCGAGATCCTGTCGATCCTCGCCAAGCTTCCCGACAACGACGCCGCCACCGCCGAGCAGGTGCTGGCCGATATCGGGCGGCTCGTCCACGCCGACACGACGGCCATCGTCTTCACCCCGCGACCGGGGGCCGCGCCGGGGACGATGATGCGGCGGGCGGACGCCCCGATGCTGGAGATTGTGGCCTCGTCGCCGCAGGCTGATCTTTGGTTCCGCTTCCCGGCGAGCATCCACTTCACCGCGTGCGCGCCGATCGGCTCCAAGCCTGCCGTTGTGATGCGTCTCCCGCCGAAGCGGGGCGGCAAAGGCCCCGCCTCGCCGGACGGCGGGCGCAACGGCGATCCGCACGAGCCCGGCCGCGTCCGGGCCATGGCGCAGGCGACGCCCTGATTGACCGGGAGGCACGATATGGCTTCGGCGGCCGCACCCAGGAATACCCCTTTCCACAACTACCTCTACGCGCTGCTTGCGCTGGGGATCGGCGGTTTCGGGCTTGCATCCCAGTCGATCGGCGTCTTTGTGTTCGGGCTCGGCGGCGTGGCGCTGAACATCTGGCTGGTCCGGACCGGCCGCTTCCGCCCGCTGCCGCGAATCGTCGCGAACAGCATCACCATCCTTTCGCTTCTGCTGGTCGCCCGGCAGGTCATCAACTCCCCTTCGGCGCCGGTGCTGATTATCGGGCAGTTCCTCGTCGTCCTGCAGATCGTCAAGCTCTGGGAGCAGCGGGCCAATCGCGACTACGGCCAGTTGCTGGTCCTTTCCCTGTTGATGATGGTGGCGGCGTCGATCAATACGGCCACGCTGCTCTTCGCGATCGTGCTGGTCGCGTACCTCCTGCTGTCGCTCTACTGCTGCCTGTTGTTCCATCTGAAGGTTGAAACCGACGCCGCCCGGGCGGCGGCCGCTCTCCCGGTGGATGACGTTGACGGCGTCGCCCGGGATGACCAGATGCTCCCTCGGTCGATGCGGCGGCTGACGGCGGTGGTGACGGTCGTCTCGCTGGTGATGGCGGTCATCGTCTTCCTCGTCTTCCCGCGCGGCAGCCAGGGGCTGATTACGCCGGTCACAGGCGGTTACAAAGCCCCGCTCACGGGGTTCAGCGAGGAAGTCAATTTCGACCAGGTCGCCCGGATCACGCAGAACAACGACGTCGTCGCCTACGTGAAGCTGTTTCACATGGAGCAGGGGTCGCTCCAGAAAGTGAACGGGAGCCAGCCGCTTTTCCTGCGCGGCGTCACGCTTGATTCGTACCAATCCAACGGGCCGCGGGGCCAATGGGTGCATGGGAACCGCAACGGCGGCGCGTTGACGGTCGTTTCCCCGGAGGACCCGTGGATGGCGTCGGCGATCCCGATCGGTTCACCCGTGCCTCCGGCGCCGGAAGGGTCGTATGTCCAGCAGATCGAGCTGCGGCCGTCGGGCACGCGGGCGATCTTTTCGATGGCGGGCGTGCAACGGGTGACGCCTTCCCGGGAGATTCGGCTGCGCGTCGGCAACGATGGCACGATTCAGGCCGAAGACCCCGTCCAAACCCAGTTCAATTACGAAGTCGTCTCGACCGGGCGGGTTGAGGGGCGCTGGAGCGACGGCGGAGCTGGGCGCCCTCCACAATCGACCCCGCGATCGCCGCCTACGCGCGACGGCCGGACGTGAGCGGCACGGACGACAAGGGCCCGCTGGCCGAGCGTCGCCTTGCTGAGGGAAAGCCGCTGGGTCGGACCATCAACTCCCCGAGCCCGCTGGACGGCGCTATCGCGTCCAACATCGATCAGCATCTTCGCGGCTCCTCCTTCTCGTACACGCTGGACATCACGGATGCGAAGACCCGCGCCGAGACCGAGCCGCTGGTCTGGTTCCTTTCGAAAGACGGGCATCGGGGCCACTGTGAGTATTTCGCCGGCGCGATGGCACTGATGTGCCAGAGCCTGGGGATCGAAGCCCGGGTCGTCGCCGGGTTTCGTTGCGAGGAGTACAACGGGACGCCGGGCGCCGGTTACTACATCGTCCGCCAGTCGCAGGCTCACACGTGGGTTGAGGTCTTGACGCCGGAGGGATGGCAGACGTTCGACCCGACCAACGGCCGCGAGGGCGGAGCGCCCGGCAGCGCCGACGCGGCCAACCCGACCGGGCTCCGCGGCGCGTGGCTGAGCGTCGAGCATTTCTTCGATTTCATGGAGCACGCGTACGCCGAAAAGGTTGTCGCGTATGACAACGACAGTCGCGACAGCCTCCTGCAGGCGGTGGAGGACCGGATGTCGTTCCGGGGGTTGGGCGACAGCGGCGGTCGAACCGTACCGGGCGAGAGCCCGTGGAGCCTTTCGACGGCCGGGATCAACCACTTGTTCGCATCGGCGCTGGGGCTGCTCTTGGTCGGGGGCGGCGCCGCGGTGGTGATCGGGGTGACGCTGTTTATCGTGAGGCGGGCGCGGCTGCGCCGGCGCGCCGAGCGGATCGGGATCGATTCGCTGCCGACGCCGTTGCAGCTTCGGCTGGCGCGGCAACTGGCCTTCTACGACGAGCTGATTCAGTTGCTCGGCCGCCACCAGATCGTCCGCCCCCCGCACCTGACGGCGATGGAGTTCACAGACACCGTGGGCGCCAGCCCCGGGGTCACTTCTGATACGGGCGAGGCGATTCGGCGGCTGACCGGGGTCTATTATCGCGTACGCTACGGCCACGCGGACCTTAGCCCCGGCCTCCAAAGGCGGCTATCGACGGTGGTGACGCGGATCGACGCGGCGTTCACGGCGGCGACGACGCCCGCCGCGCAGTGACCCGGGCCGCCCTGTTGAAGGGCCCGCCGCACAGTTGGTACAGCGTCCGACGTCCACCTCTCCTCACATGGGCTCCCACGCATGAAGGCAGTGATTCTTTCCATCGGCGACGAACTGGCGCTCGGCCAGACGGTTGACACCAATTCCGCCTGGATCAGCCGTCAGTTGGCGGCGATCGGGTGCGATGTCAGCCGCCATGTGACGGTTGGCGACGATCAGGCCGCGACCGAACGGGTCATTCGGGAGGCGGCCGAAGAAGCCGACGTGCTCCTGAGCTCCGGCGGGATCGGGCCGACGGAGGATGACCTGAGCCGTCAGGCGCTGGCGGCCGCCATGGGCGTGCCCTTGGAGATGAACGACGCCTGGATGCGCCACTTGGAGGCGTTCTTCCGACGCATCGGGCGCGTGATGAGCCCGCTCAACCACATTCAGGCGATGATCCCCCGCGGCGCCACGATGATCGAGAACACCTGCGGAACGGCCGCCGGCGTTCGGGCGACGTTGCGAGGGGCGAGCGGGCGCGGCTGCGAAGTCTTCCTGATGCCGGGCGTGCCTAAGGAGATGAAGGCGATGTTCGAACGGGACGCCCTCCCGTTCCTCAAACAGGCGAGCGGCGGGGCGGTGATCCTGTCCCGCACTCTGCATACGTTCGGGCAGGGTGAATCGAACGTCGCGGATCGGCTGAAGGCCACCGGCGACCTGATGACCCGCGGCCGCAACCCTTCGGTGGGGACGACAGTCTCCGGCGGCGTCGTCTCCCTGCGGCTTAACGCCCGTTTCCCCACGGCTGAGGCGGCGGCCGCCCGTTTGGACGAGACGGCGGCCGCCTGTCGGGCGGCGCTCGGCAACCTGATCTATGGCCATGACGAACAAACGCTTCCCGGCGTGGTGGCCGATCTGCTATTGAACGCCACCGGCAGTCCGACGGTCGCCACCGCCGAGTCATGCACCGGTGGCCTGCTCGCCAAGATGCTGACCGACACCTCAGGCTCCAGCCGCTACTTCCAGCGGGGCTGGGTGACGTATTCGAACCAGGCCAAGACCGAACTGCTGGGGGTCGCTCCGCAACTTCTCGCGGAACATGGAGCAGTCAGCGAGCCGGTCGTCCTGGCGATGGCGGCCGCGGCGCGGGAGCGGGGGTCGGCAACCTATGCGCTGGCGGTCAGCGGGATCGCCGGTCCGGACGGCGGAACCGCGACCAAGCCGGTGGGGACGGTCTGCTTCGCGCTGGCCCATCCGGGCGGTGCCGCGGCTCGAACCCTCGTGCTGACCGGCGACCGGGAGATGATCCGCGACCGGTCCGCGAAGATGGCCCTCACCCTCCTGCGTTTCCAGCTCCTGGGCGCCCCGCTGCCATTCTAAGCCGCTGCCAGACTGGCAGGACGGATCTCGAGTTTCGATCGGTTTGGCAGCGGACGGGGGAAAGACCCGATTCCAAGCGCCGCCCGGGGATGCCGCGCTAACTGCCCAAGTGCTGAAGACGAAGTCATTTATAGCGATCAGGATCGCGCTCGGTTTCTCTTTGTTTCGGCACGGGCGTTGTTAAGAGGTGGCTGGGAAGGACCGTCGATCGATTGACCGAGAATTGTGCATGCTTCACGCCACTTCATCGTCTCGGTTCACAGTCCTTCTTGCGAACGAGCAGGAAGAGTGGCACCAGATCGTTCGGCAGCTTCTGGAGCCGCAGGGCGTCCAGACCTTGTCTGCGCAACGGCCGCGAAGCATTGGAGATGATTGAGGCCAAGGCGGTCCACGTGGCGGTCCTGGATACCCAGATGCCCCAGTTGGGCGGGTTGCAGGTGGTCCGAATGCTGCGGGGGTTGCCCCAGGCGCCGCCAGCTATTCTTGTGGCCAACGACCTGACCAGCCACCTGCTCCGCGAGGCGCTGAGCATGCATGTGTTCAGCGTCTTGAGCAAGCCGGTGGATTTCAACGTGCTGTTGGATGCGTTGGCGAGAGTGATGCGGAGGCATTACGAGAGTCGCTGGCCCAAGCCGGGGCAACCCGGGACGGGAACGCCGGGCTCGAACACGTCCGGCTCAACGGCGCCGGGGTTAACATCACCCGGGTCAACATCACCCGGGTCAACATCACCCGGGTCAACATCACCCGGGTCAACATCACCCGGGTCAACATCACCGGGATCGACATCACCGGGATCGACCTCGGCGGGGCCGATCTCGCGGCGGCCGAAGCCGCCCACGAGCTGATAGAGCGTTTCGTACGTTCAAAAGAACAAAGACCAAGATCGTGTGAGCCCGGTGGCGGGGCGGGGCGCTGGCTCCGCCTCACGCGTCGGGCGCGACCGTCAAACCAACTTCAGAACCTCATCCACCTTTAAGGAGTGTAGACATGGCTAAACTGCGTCCCCTCGGCGACAAGATCCTGATCAAGCGTCTCGAAGCCGAAACCAAGACCAAGAGCGGCATCGTGCTCCCGGACAGCGCCAAGGAAAAGCCCAAGCGCGGGAAGGTCGTCGCGGTCGGCGATGGCAAGCGGCTGGACAATGGCGAGCGCGCCCCGTTCCACGTCAAGAAGGGTGACGAAGTCATCTTCACCAGCTACGCCGGCACCGAAGTCAAGATCGACGGCGAAGAGCTCATGATTATGAGCGAAGAAGATGTTTTGGCCGTTGTCGAGTAACCAGCGGCGACCGATCTTCCGCCCGCGGCGCAACGCCCGCGGCCGGGCACGTCGCATCACGGCGCAACGCGCCAGAGCCCATCGCTCCCGCCCCGTCTGCTGTCTCGCCCTGTGTGCTTTGCGGTCCAGAAGCGTTGATGTCGGTCGCACTCGGAACATAAAAGAACACGCTCAAGGAGAACCTTAATCATGGCTGCTAAACGTATTGCTTTCGATCAGGAGGCCCGCGAGGCCATCCACCGCGGTGTGAAGAAGCTGGCTCGCGCCGTCAAGGTGACGCTGGGCCCGTCCGGCCGCAACGTCGTCCTTGAGAAGTCGTTCGGCTCGCCGACCGTCACCAAGGACGGCGTCACCGTCGCCAAGGAGATCGAGCTCGAAGACTCCTACGAGAACATGGGCGCCCAGATGGTGAAGGAGGTCGCCTCCAAGACCAGCACCGTCGCCGGCGACGGGACCACCACCGCCACCGTCTACGCCGAAGCCATCTTCTCCGAAGGCCTGAAGAACGTCGCCAGCGGCGCCAACCCGACGCAGATCCAGCGCGGGATCAACATGGCCGTCGAGGTGATCGTCGAAGAGCTCAAGCGGATGTCGAAGAAGGTGGACAGCTCCGCCCAGGTCGCCCAGGTCGGCACCAGCTCGGCCAACCAGGACGAGCAGATCGGCAAGATGATCGCCGACGCCATGGACAAGGTCGGCAAGGACGGCGTCATCACCGTCGAAGAGGGCAAGAGCCTCAACACCGAGGTCGTCCTCGTCGAAGGCATGCAGTTCGACAAGGGATACCTCTCCCCCCACTTCATCACCGACCCGCAGACCAGCGAAGCGGTCCTGGATGACGTCTACGTCCTGATCCACGAGAAGAAGATCAGCAGCGCCCGCGACCTGGTCCCCGTGCTCTCCAAGGCCGCCGAGGCGGGCAAGCCCGTCCTGATCATCGCCGAAGACATCGAAGGCGAAGCCCTGGCGACCCTCGTCGTCAACAAGCTCCGCGGCACGCTGAAGGTGGCGGCCGTCAAGGCCCCCGGCTTCGGCGACCGCCGCAAGGCCATGCTCGAGGACATCGCTATCGTCACCGGCGGCACCGCGATCTTCGAAGAGCTTGGCATTAAGCTCGAGAACGTCGAAGCTCGCCCAGCTCGGCCACGCCAAGAAGATCCGGATCGACAAGGACAACACCACGATCATCGAAGGCGCCGGCGACGACAAGGCCATCAAGGGCCGCATCGAGCAGCTCAAGAACGAGATCGACAACACCACCAGCGACTACGACCGCGAGAAGCTCCAGGAGCGCCTTGCCAAGCTCGCCGGCGGCGTTGCCCAGATCAACGTCGGCGCGGCGACCGAAGTCGCGATGAAGGAGAAGAAGGCCCGCGTCGAAGACGCCCTGCACGCCTGCCGTGCGGCCGTCGAAGAAGGCATCCTTCCCGGCGGCGGCGTCGCCGTCATCCGGGCGGCCGCCCGAACGCTCGACAAGGCCAAGGAAGCCGCCAAGAATGACGATCAGGTGGTCGGCATCGAAATCGTCCGCCGCGCCATCGAAGCCCCGATCAAGCAGATCGCGGAGAACGCGGGCGTCGACGGCGCGGTGGTGGCCCAGAAGGTGAAGGAGTCGAAGGACGTCAACTTCGGCTACAACGCCCTGACCCACGAGTACGGCGACATGCTGAAGATGGGCGTCATCGTCCCGACCAAGGTCGAGCGCACCGCCCTCCAGAACGCCGCGAGCATCGCCAGCCTGCTCCTGACGACCGACGCCGTCGTCAGCGAGATCAAGGAAGACAAGCCCGAACCCGCCGGCGCCGGCGCGGGCGGCGGCGGGATGTACTAACTTCCCGGCTTGTCGAACGAGCTACAACCCAGCGCGACAAAGGCCCACGGAGCTTGCTCCGTGGGCTTTCTTGTTAGCCTGGCCTTCTGGGCCAGAATCGCGCGTAGGGACCGCACTGCGGTCCGCGCGTCACCTGTACGATCGACAAGGCGGCATCGCTGGCTCCGTTACATTCTCCGTGGTGGACCGCGGGGAATGAAACGGGGAGGGGAATGAAACGGGGACGTAGCTGGGGAATGAAACGGGGACGTAGCTAGTTGATTTCCGCCCGCTGGCGCTCGCCGGCTCCATCCAGACCCTCGGCGCCGGCGTCGATGGCACTGTAAAGCTGCACACAACCAGCTATGATTCACAGGGGAACGTCTATCAGATGACCGCCTACGGGACCAAAGACGGCGGCGCGGTCCTTAACCAGGTGCGGGACGTGTACAACGGCCTCGGCCAGCTTGCCGGCGAGTACCAGAGCCACAGCGGCGCGGTCACGTCGTCCACGCCGCAGGTCCAGTACGGCTACTCCGACCCGACCACCGGCAGCCGGATGACGACGCTCACCTACCCCTCCTCGACAGGCTCGGGGCAGGCCAACGGCCGCATCCTTCACTACGGCTACGACGGCAACGCCCTCGATAACGCCATCGGCCGCGTCAGTTATCAGGCGGATGACAACGGCTCTGGGTCGGTTGGCGCCCACATCGTCGATTACGCGTACATGGGCGCCGGCACGGTTGTGAAGCAGGCTGATGGGAACGGCGTCGCCTTGAGCTACCTCCAGCAGCCGGGGGACACGCAGGCGATCACCAGCGGCAGCCAGTACGCAGGGGATAACGTCACCGGCCTCGATCGGTTCGGCCGCGTCATCGACCAGAACTGGGTTGGTTCGACAAGCTCACCACAGGCAACGCCTGTCAGCACCGACCGTTTCCAGTACGGTTACGACGCGAACAGCAACGTGCTCTACAAGAACAACCTGGTCAACCAGAACGCCAGCGAGCTGTACCACGCGAACGGATCGGTGAACGGGTACGACCCGCTGAACCGGCTGACCTCGTTCACGCGGGGCGTCCTGTCCAACTCCGTCAGCGGCGGCCCCCCGGACTCGGTTTCGTTCCCTGCCGCGCTGGCGGGCCACAGCCAGAGCTGGAGCCTTGATGCCTTGGGCAACTGGTCCAGCAGAAGCCCGGATGCACACGATATCAATTGAATATCCATTTTGTAGCACGTTTCTACCGCCACATAAACCTTCTACTGAAGCAGAAGGCAAAAGCGGTCACCGTTAATGATCCGTCCGCGGCGTATTATACTGGCCAATCGCCCCTTGTGACTTTGGTAGGGTATTACTCGGACGGTACGCCGCCAACCGATTACGGAGGTACACATATGGATACTCCTGGCGGCGCCCCCATTCAGGGAGAGTATTCGGACATCCAAGGGGTAGGCAAGTCAGATCTCGAGATCGTTCACGATGACTATTGGTTCGATTCAGTGGACGCGAATGGTATGTTGTCTGGGCACCCGTCTTACAGTACAAAGTGGTCGTCGAATCCATCTTCTACAAATCTCCCTACGCTTGATCGAAGCGGGACGTGATGATTCTACAGATCTTGCATTATGCGGCGCATCGCTCGCATCGATATTTATGGATCTCAGCAGCTGTCGGTGCGGTTGCGATTGCTCTCTTTCTGCCCGCTAACGACCTGCTCATAGCGATTCGACTCGTAATCGCAAAGAGCCGTTGCCTGCGACACGAGCAAGCGGGAGATCTGGTTTATGTCGTTGATAGGGACGCATCCGAGAGTGCAGAAGGAAATCGGTCGAATCAATCTGCGGCATTTAGAATCCCGAGCGCAGAGTGGTCGGCCGGTGAACCGAAAGACTGGCTTATTCTGAAGGAATTGTCACCGGCCATTTCGCAGTTTGACTCCGGCGAAGTGGGGTTTTTTGGATCAGCACGTCCATTTGTTTGTCTTCACGGATTGAAAGCTTCGGACGGGAAGGTATACCTTTTCACCCTTCGATACATGGGGTGCCTTCGCGCAAATGTACTGGTTTCGAACCTTAAGTTCGTCCCCTGTCAACTTCGAGTATCTCGCGATTGGGGACAACGGTTCGATCAAGCGAACATGGTTGCTTTCCCTGGTCATCACTGGCGATCACTGAAAGTTTTCGGAGCAGTGAATGACGACGATGAATGTTGCTCCCGATTTAGAATTATCGCTGACGGGCACGAGCTGAACATGGTCTGCAGACTTCAGGCGAGTAGCCAAACCTTTCGAGTAGACCTTAGCCCAAATTGACGAAATGCCGCGGAAAGCGGGACAGGTGCGATTTCCGTTGACAGCCGAGCCCCGATCACTACCCTGACCACATGCCTCGAACCGCTCGTAAAGCCCCAGGACGGCGGCGGCCTTCCCCATTACGTCGCTGGGTCGGCTTCCGCATCAACTGTTTCGGGGCCTCAATGGCGCTTCACTTGTGTTCCGGCCTGCAAGCTCGAGGAGCTGCTAAACAGCCCTTTCCGTCGAGAGCTTCAGCCGGTCGGTTGCCCTCGCGACTGTCTCGACTGCTACCGGGTGCAATGACTATTTCCCGGGCGGGACTTTCACCCGCTAGACTCCACACCTTCTCTTCACGGAGGGAATGAAACGGGGACGTAGCTAGTTGATCCTTCCCCGGCGTCGCGGTTACAGTCGCTAGGATGGCACGAAAACCGCGAGTCGCACCGGGCGGACAGGTGTACCATGTGATCAATCGGTCCGCGTCGCACTTCATGATGCTGCGGACGGACAAAGATTTTCAGTCGATGACGAAGGTAATCGTCGAAGCAACCCAGCGAAATCCGACGCGGCTGCTTTCGTGGTGCCTGATGGGCAATCATTGGCACTTCGTCGTCTGGCCGCGCGATGACGGCGAACTGACTGCGTTCTTCCGTTGGATGACGCATACCCATGCGATGCGATGGCGGGTCGCTCACCGCACGGTCGGCAAGGGGCCGCTCTATCAGGGACGGTTCAAGAGTTTTCCGATCCAGCGGGACGACCATTTTCTGCGTGTCTGCCGATACGTCGAGCGCAAAGCAAAGTCGGCCGGCCTGGTCGAACGTGCCGAGGACTGGCGTTGGAGCAGCCTTTGGTCGCGGGGCCACGTTGACGATGAGGCCCGAGCGGTGCTGAGCGACTGGCCGGTCGTTCGTCCGAAGGACTGGATCGAGCGAGCGAACGAGGCGTTGACGCCGAGGGAACTTGAGCGGCTGCACGTCAGCCGGGACCGCGGCCGGCCGTACGGGGACGATGCATGGGCCGCACGGACGGTGGCGGCATTGGGGCTCGAACATACGGTACGAAGGGAGGGCCGCCCGCCGCGGGGGGCCAGAACGATGGCGGGAGGATAAACTAGCTGCGTCCCCGTTCCATTCCCCCCGTTCCATTCCCCCTCGCAGCTAAAGGTGCAGTTCGAAGCATACCTAAAGGATAAGGAGCACTTAAATTGTACGATCAAGAACCCGGTGCCGCTCGGACCGGACGCGGCTGGGAAGCCGGATCCCTTTCAATAAGTACATCGTTGGGTTTGTTGGCTGCGATAATGATTGTTTGCTCGGCACCGGGAGCCGGTTGCGGGCGATTCGAGTCCCGTCACACCGTCAAAGAATACAAAGTTACCCTCAAAAGAAACATTGAGCAGTCCATTGATTACTATCGTTTAGATCACTCTAATAAGGTTCCAACCATTGACGACTTATTGGCGATCGGCTATATATCAGATAGCGATCTACATAGCGCCGGCCTAACAAGAAATGACGTCATTATAAGCTCCGAGGGCAAAGCTATCTTTGTAGAGCGGTAAACAGGGGGAATGAAACGGGGACGTAGCTAGTTGATTTGGCTCTCCGCCAAAGTCGCTGACGAGGGCTCGGGCACCCCAACTGGTTGCGGTCGGCTGCGGGACTATCCAGCAGCGCAATTCATCGGGCGACGATGGTTACGTAACCTTCGCCCGCACCGACTCCAGTACCTGGTACACCACGATCAGCACATGTGGCGGAGAGCCATAAAGTACGGCTTTCCACCAAACCCGCTAATCTTCGTGTACACCTCATCCGCACGCATCGGAGACTGAAACGAGGAATGAAACGGAGGAATGAAACGGGAGAGGAATGAAGCGGGGACGTAGCTAGATTTAATCCTAGTCCCAGGCAATAACATCAGGCGGCGAGCTCGACACGAGCTTCAACGGGACCGGCGTCTCGACGGCCGACTTTGGGACGAGCTTCGAGGGCACGTCGGCGGCGACCTCCGCTAACGCGAAAGGAGGCGCCCACATCGCGGCGCCTCCGAAGGAATAGACTGGCGAACGGTACACGGAATGGACCATCAGGCGCGGGGCCCTTTCGTCCCATGCGTCTGTCCCGCTTCGGCCGGCGCGTGCAGGGCGCCGTCGGGGTTTCGGGGGTGCTCCTCGTAGTGCATCTTGTCGGCCTGCTTGGCGGACATCTTGTCGGCCAGGCCGGGGGCGAGCGTGGAGACGGTCGTGTTAATCTTCGCCATCAGGCCCACACGGACGTCGCGTGTTGGCTTCACGGCCGCGCTCAGGATCGCGTCGGCCACCTGCTGCGGATCGATCATCGGAGTCGGCAGGGCGGCTTCCTGGTCGAGGTAGTTTTTCGCGTGCTGCGCGAAGGGCGTGTCAACCGCCGTCGGTTGAATCAAGGTGATCGAAACCGGCGCTTTGTCGATCTCCTGAACCTCGACCCGAAGGGCATCGGTGAAGCCTTTCACGGCGTGCTTCGTCGCCGTATAGACCCCCAGCAGCGGGGCGTAGGCGTCTGACACTTCGCTGCCGATGTTGATCAGCGCGCCGCCCGAACGGCGGAGGTATTTCAGGGCGACCTGTGAGCCGTTGAAAACACCCCAGAAGTTCGTCTCGAAAAGCTGCCGGGCGTCCGCTTCCGACGTCTCCTCCACGCGGCCGTAGATCGCGCCGCCCGCGTTGTTCACCCAGGTGTCAATCCGACCGAACTCGGCGACAGCGGCCTCTGCCACTTTCTCCACGTCGGCTCGATTTGCCACGTCGCATACCACGTACGTCGCGGAGCCCCCCGACGCCTTGATCCGCTGCACGATGCTCTCCTGGGCCGCGTCGTTCCGCGAGGCCAGGATCACCTTCGCACCCGCCTTGGCAGCGCTCTCCGCGGTGGTCAGCCCAATCCCGCTCGAAGCGCCCGTGATGACAATGACCTGTTGGTTCAGGGGTCTCAGGGAGATGCTCATAGGTCGGCTCCAATCTATAGGGTTCAGATGCGTCAGGGTCACACGTCGGCCGCATTGGTGGCAAGGGATATGCCGCTTAAGCCCCGAAATGGCATCTCTCGCCCATTTTCTGTGAGGGATGGCCTCGCTCGTGTTTCCGGCGGCGTATGGTTGCGATGAGGTTGCTTGAGCAACGAGCGGCCGACGTGGCGCATCAGCTTGCCTATCTTTCCTTGGGGCAGCTTCGTCGGAAGTTCCGGATGGGGCGTTTTTTGTTGCGGGTGGGGCGAGCCCAGATAGGATGTTTCCGTCCGCTTCGCCGCTCGGCGCGGCTGGGGTTTGCGGCTGGAGCGGCGGTCTTCACATCATCTCAAGGCAGGAGTGGAACATGGCTTTTATCGCAGACCAGTGTGGGTTCTTTGGCAAGACCGCAGGGCCTTCTCTGATTGAGTCGCTGGAACCGCGGCAGCTCCTGTCGGCGACCTATGCGGTGACCGATCTCGGTACGCTTGGCGGATCGGCCGCCTACGCGTATGACGTGAACGCCTCGGGCCAGGTGGCCGGCTACTCGACGACCAAAACGGGTCAGACCCACGCGTTCCTCTGGACCAAAGGGAAGATGCTGGACCTTGGGACGCTCGGCGGGACGCAGAGCTATGCCTACGCGGTCAACGACAAGGGCCAGGTCGTCGGAGATTCGACGACCAAATCGGGCGTGTTCCACGCGTTCCTGTACTCCGGCGGCAAGATGATCGACCTGAAGACGCTCGGGGGGAGCGAGAGCTTCGGCTACGACATCAATAATGCCGGGCAGGTGGTCGGGGATTCGCAAGTCGCGTCTGGTCTGTCGCACGCGTTCCTGTACAGCGGCGGCGTGATGAAGGACCTGGGGACGTTTGGCGGGAGCGAGAGCTTCGCCGAAGGGATCAACAATTCCGGGCAGATCGTCGGCAGCTACATCACCAAGTCCCAGGCGGAGCACGCGTTCTTTTACTCGGGCGGCAAGGTGAAGGACCTCGGCACGCTGCCCGGCGGCTTCAGCAGCTATGCCCACCAGGGGATCGCCGACAACGGGATGATCACCGGCGATTCAACCATCAATAAGAGCGGCAAGCCGTTCCATGCCTGGGTTTCCGCGAGCGGCGGGACGTTGAAGGATATCGGCAGCCTCGGCGGCAGCGACACCTACGGCAACGACATCAATAGCGCCGGGACGGTGGTCGGCAAGTCGCTCAATCTGTCCGGGCACCGCGCGGCGTTTCTTTACTCGGCCAACAAGATCGTCGATCTGAACACGCTGATCGACGTCTCGACGGGCTGGTCTTTGGCGGATGCCGAGGGGATCAACTCGCTCGGGCAGATCGTCGGCAGCGGGGCGGTCGGCGGGAAGTCGCATGCGTTCCTTCTCACGCACAAGTGACGGGGGAAGAGAAGGATGAAGGGACGAGAGAAGGATGAAGGCTGAAGGCGAAGGATGAAGGTGAAGGATGAAGGGAAAAAGAGGCTTCCGATTCATTGATTAGCCTTCATCGGCCGGCGTCGCCGGATTGCGTTTTGATCAGGCGGGGGCGGCGGCGGCGGCCGCTAGGGCGTCGTAGCTGGCCTCGACGAGTTGGAGCAGGCGCTGGACGGGGCCGGCCATCCCCTGGGTCGGCGGGAGCGCGCGATCTCGGGCGGGGTCGAACAGGAGGGGCGGAAGGCCGCACCGCTCGAGGTGGCAGGTGAGCAGGAGCCGGGCGAGGATGCCGTTGAAGCTGGGCACGACAGGGTCGGCGATCAGCTCGGCGTGGAGGCGGGCGATCTCCTCGACGGCCGGCCGCAGGTTCAGGTGGGGGGAATTGATCTGGCGGACGACCCGGTCCAGGCGAAGCAGTGTCGGCTCGTCGAGTTGAGCGCTGGAGAGCCCGCAACTGATCGAAGTGTACCAGCGGACGACCAGACTCGCGGAGAGCGTGTGGCCCCGTCGCGCCAGCCGCTTGACCCGGCAGAGGATGGCCATGTGGTTTCGGAGGCGCTGGGCCTGCCGTGATCGGAACCGTCGATTGGCGGCGCCTCGGGCGAAGGCTTCAGTGATGTCGTGGTCGGAGATCTCGATCCCGTCCATGAGGAAGCTCGCCCGGGTGACGCGCGTGAGATAGCGGGCCATGGCGTCGCGGGCGGGCTTGGGGGCCAGCCGTCGCAGCAGCCGCCGTTTGCGATCGATCGCCTTGAGGCGCGCCTTCCAGTTGACCGGCTTGAGGCTGGGCGGGCGGGTGGAGAGGGGGGAGATTGCGTGCGCGGCGCCCGGATGGAGCACTGGGCCGTTACGCGGGTGGGACAGCGTTCGATCGGTCCAGGGGCGCATGGCGTTCGCTGCTCGTCAGGTGGGCGAAGCGGCGCGTGTCCCTACGGTGAGCCCCGACGACGTGAAACGCGAATGCCTTGGAAGGCAAGCGGCCCCGTGCCTCTTGAGGCACGATAAGCGCCTGCGAAGGAGCGGGGCCCGGCCGGGCGCACGAGCGCCGGCGACCGGCGGCGTCGAGGGGTTCCCGATGCGCCCACCAATCTCGGATGCGGCACGCGCCGCCCCTCGTTTGAGCCCGATCCTTCCGCCAATAAACCGGCCGCCTGGCCACCACTCCGGGCGAGGCGTTGCACCTCGCACGGCTTCCCATTCCCTCCCGCCGACCACCGCCGGCGCGACCCACTCGCGCATACGACCCGACGGAGCCCCCGCCGCAAACTCAGACCATCGCTCGCTTGGCGACCCGTCAACACCGGTGGTCGATGCCGGCATCGGCGCCACTGTTCGAAGCTGTACGAAGCTGTGCGCGGCCCCTAGAGGGCCTGCTCGTTGGCCTCGCCGGTCCGAATGCGGATGACCTCGGCGACAGGGAAGACAAAGATCTTTCCGTCACCCACTTCGCCGGTCCGAGCCGCCTCGGTGATCGCCGCGATCGCCTGACGAGCCTCTTCGCTCTTCACGCAGATCTTGAGCAGCACCTTGGGGACAAAGCCGACGTCCATCTTGGCGCCGCGATATCGTTCGGTATGGCCCATCTGCCGCCCAAACCCTTTACATTCGACAGCGGTCACGCCAAGGATCCCAATCCGGGCCAGGGCCTGTTTCACCGCTTCGAGCTTGTGGGGCTTGATAACGGCTTCGATCATCTGCATGGGAAAGCACTCCTTCGCAACGCCGGCCGACACGCGCCCGAACCCACAACATCAACGCATTGGCGGCCGGCGCGTGCCGGTCGGTTCAAGCGTTGCGGGCCTCATCAGGGGGCGTTCATTCCAGACGTTTACGCGAAGGATAGTACACCCAGCACTTCGTCACGCAAAAGCCAATACAACCAGCGTGCCGAACACCCGATTTACCAGCCGCCGCGTCAGGCCGCCCGGCTGGTGACGTTATCGATGGTATGGAAAGGACTTACAGATGGAGGAGCGGGCCGCGAATGAAAATGCGGTCGCCTAGGTCGCGGTTTGGCGTGCCCACCGGCGCGGCGTGAGCGACACAAAGAGAATGAAATGCCTAGTTTCCCGACAGGTTTCGCCTAAACGCGCTGCGACGCGCCGCTTAGCACACTTCGTCCAGGATATGGTCGGCGACGTAAATCGGCACGGTCGTCGCCACACCCAAGGCGATCGCGTCGCTGGGGCGGCTGTCAACTTTCACCATGTGGCCGTTCTGGCGAATGTGGATACGGGCAAAGAACGTGTGCTCCTGAAGGTTATTAATTTCGATTCGGTCGATCGTCCCCCCCATCGACTCGATCACGCTGGCGAGCAGCTCGTGGGTCAGCGGCCGCGGATGGACAATCCCCTTCAGCCGCCTGTCGATCGCGTACGCCTCGCCGCTTCCAATCACGATCGGGAACTTTCGCTCCCCGTCCACTTCCTTCAAGACGATGATCTGCTGATCCTGCATTTCGCTGATAATGATCTTGTGCAACTCCATTTGAACAGACATCGGGAGGCTCCTGGGCGTACCGAGGCGGGCCCAAACCATCGGATTAACGGTGCAAGGGGAGGTCTATTGAAACGTAGGGCCCTGGGATGGGGGTGTCAAGCAAAAAAGAGCTGCCGCGTCGGGTCGCAAGCGGCTGTAAAGGGGGCTCGCGTTTGCGGTAGAACGGGCGACGACGGCCGCCACGAATGAGTCTCCCTCGCTGAAATCGCGGGGCCGCCGAAAGCGATCCTTGCGCCGCTTCGAGATTGTGAAACTTTTCTCAAAGTGTTCGTCTATACTGCGGGCATGCCGTCCCCGCGCCCTGCACAGAGCGACTCCAATCCGGCCCGACGGGCCGCCGCCGTCCCCCGAGGCGTGGTCATCGTGCTCTGCGTGGCGGTGGCCCTCGCCGGGGCGTGGTTTGGCGTGCGGCTGCTCAGGCCGACCGTCTCCGTCACCGAAGTGGTGGACGGGCCAGTGGTCCAGGCGTTCTACGCGACGGGGACGCTTCAGCCCGTTCGCGAATACCCGATCCGCAGCAGCGTCGCCGGGTTCGTTCGCCAGGTGTCGTCCGCCAAACCGTACATCGACAAGGGGGATCGCGTCGCCGCCGGCGTGCCCCTGGCGAGAATCGAGGATTCGCAGCTCCGCTTCCTCGTTGACAAAGCGGCGGCCGAAGCGGAGGAACGCCGCCGCCGGGCCGATGAGGCGGCTTCTCCGATCCTGAAAGAGTTCGACGACCGGATGTCCGCGCTCACCGAGCTGCTCGCCATCGCCAAACGCGAGCAGGATCGGATGGCCAAACTGATGGAAACCAGCTCGGCCTCCCAGAGCGATTTCGACAAGTCGCTGAATAGCGTCAAGACGCTCTGGAGCGACCTGGAATCGCTCAAGAGCGAGAAGGCGGCGATGCGGTTTCAGCTCCAGCGCGAGCTGGACGTCGCCGAGGCGGCGCTGAGCATCGCGCGGTTCAACTATGATTTGCAAGTCTTGAAAAGCCCTATCGATGGAGTCGTCCTTGATCGCCCGGTATCACTGGGGACGCGGCTCGCGATCAACGACGCCCTGTTCACAATCGCCGACGTGCGGCCGGAGAACCTGGTCATGCGGGCGCAGGTCGATGAAGAGGACGTGACCCAGGTCAACCTCGGGCAGAAGGTGATCATGTCCCTCTACTCGTTCGCCGGCCGCCCTTTCGAAGGGCGGGTGACGCGGATCTACGATAAGGCCGACCCCGACCGCCGCACGTTCGAGGTGGACATCAAACTCACGCACCCCGACCCAAAAATGTCGCCGGGCATGACGGGGGAACTCGCGTTCGAAGTCGCGTCGAAGCCCTCCGCCCTGATCGTGCCGAGCCAGGCTGTCCAGGAGGGGCATATTTACCTTCTGCGGGACGGCGCGATCCGCGCGGTGGAGGCTACGCTCGGGATTCGCGGCGTCGAGCGCACCGAAGTGGTCTCCGGCGCCGCCCGCGGCGACCGCGTCCTCATCAGCCCCGTCGCCGGCCTTCACGAGGGCCAGCACGTTCGGGAAGCCTTCGTCTCCCCCCAAGCGGCCGCCGACCAGAACAAGCCGAAGGCGAAGGAGATCTTTCGGGGAGGGTTCTGAAGAGAAGGATGAAGGATGAAGGAGAAGGATGAAGAAAGAATGTGTCAGACTTTAACCGCATCGGTTTTCGTTACGCCTTCAGCATTCCGCCTTCAGCATTTTCTTCGGCCTTCACCTTCGTCCTTTATCGTTTGATTCAAATGCGCTGGTTCATCGCCCTTCGATATTTTCTGGCGCACAAACGGCAGTCGTTCGTGTGCATTGCGGGGGTGACGATCAGCGTCACGATGTTCATTACGATGACCTCGTTGATGAACGGGCTGACCGATAAGTTCATCATTGAGACGGTGGAGTCTTCGGGGCATATCACGGTGAAGGATGAGCCGCGGGAGAGTCGGACGCGGATCCTGGAGCCGGCTTACCCGAGCCCCAACGCCCTGCTGGACGTGGCGCGGGTCAAGCCGCGCGATCAGATCAAGAAGATCCGCAACGCGGGGGGGCTGATCGCGGCACTGGACCGGTGGCCGGGCGTGATCGCCGTCGCGCCGGTGGTTAACGGTAGCGTCATCGCCACCTACGGCACGAAAACGATCAACCTGAACATTCTCGGCGTCGATCCCGAGCGACAGGTTCGGGTGACGACGATTGGGAAGGACCTGCTCGAAGGGGATTTCTCGCGCCTGCGCACGTCGGCCGACGGCGTGATCCTGGGACGGGGCGTCGCGGATGTGCTGGGGGCAAACCTGGATGACACGGTCTCCCTCTCCAGTTCCACCGGCGGCAAGACGAGCGGCCGCGTCGTGGGGATCTTCCAGACGGGCGTGACCCCGGTCGATTACTCTCGCGCCTATATGCTGCTCAACAGCGCGCAGACGCTGCTGGATAAGCGGAACGTGATCAACGAGATCGTGATTCGCACCGACGATTACACCCAGGCGCAGCCGCTGGCGGCGCAGATTGAGGGGATCGCGGGGTATCGAACCGAGTCGTGGCAGGAGGCGAGCGCGAACTTCCTGAAGATCTTCAAGATCCAGAGCATCATCACGTACATCATCACGGCCGCGTTATTGATCGTCGCGGCGTTTGGGGTGCTGAACATCCTTGTGATGGCGGTGCTGGAGCGCGTGAACGACATCGCGATCCTCAAGAGCTTCGGCCTGAGCCGCAACGACATCACCCTGATCTACCTGTTCCAGGGGCTGGTGATCGGGGTGATCGGCTCGTCGATCGGCCTGGTGCTGGGGAAGCTTTCCATCGAAGGGCTGCGCAAGGTTCCGATCCCGATGGAGGGGCTGGTCAAGACGGAAGGCCTGCTGATGAGCGAGCACAACAGCCAGTACCTGGCTCGCCTTCTTCTGCGCGATGGCTGTGGTGATCGGTGCGTCGATCTACCCGGCAAGGCGAGCGGCGAAGTATGACCCGGTGGAGGTGATCCGTGGCGCGCACTGACGGCGGCGTGCCCGGCCCGCCCGCCGCGCGCATGTCGGCCGCCGCGCGCATGTCGGCCGCCGAGCGGGTGCCGCTCCTGGAGGCGCGAGGCGTTCATCGGCTGTTGGGAAGTGCCGATGCCCCGAATCACGTCCTGCGCGGCGTCTCGCTGTCGATCGGAGCGGCGGAGTACGTGTCAATCGTCGGGGCGAGCGGATCGGGCAAGAGCACGCTCCTTTATCTGCTGGGCGGCCTCGATCGGCCCAGCCCCGCCCCGACTCCGACAGGCCCCAGTCAGATCCTGATCGAAGGCAACGATACCCTGGCCCTGGACGATACCGAGCTGGCGCGGCTTCGGAATGAGAAGGTGGGCTTCGTCTTCCAGTTCCACTACCTGTTGAAGGAGTTTACCGCCCAGGAGAACGTCGCTCTGCCGATGTTCAAGCTGGGTCGGCTCAAGCGCAAGGAGGCGATGGAGCGGGCGGCCGAACTGCTTCGACGCTTCGGCCTGGGGGACAAATGCAGGCGGCGGGCCAATCGACTCAGTGGCGGCGAGCAGCAGCGCGTCGCGATCGCGCGGGCACTGGCGAACGAGCCGGCCGTGTTGCTCGCCGACGAGCCGACCGGGAACCTCGATCGTCAGAACAGTGAGACCGTCGCCCAGACGTTCGAAGAACTATGGGCGAATGGCCAGGCGATCGTGATGGTGACCCACGATTTGTCACTCGCCCGTCGGGCCCGGCGAATCGTCACCATGGAGGACGGACGCCTCCTTTCCGACGAACCGACCCCGCCTCGAGGACATGCCCCCGTGGCGGCCGCGCTGGCGGTACAACCCGTTCGTCCGGAATAGGAAGGCCCAAACCCGTGTGCGGCGCGCTAAGCCGGCCGCCCGGCCGGTTTGAGATTCCCCGATAGCGGGTTAGGATCAGGTGCCGCGTCGTCCGGGAAGCCTCCCGCGCCGTGATTTCTCGGGATCGCACTCCATATTCGATATTCGCTGGGCCGACCAATGAACGTAATGAACCAAATGATTCCCCGCGCCGACTCAACCGGCTCCCGCGGCGGGCCGGCCCTCCGCCCGGCGGGCGTACCGTCCCCGCGACGTTCAATGGAGCGCGCGACGCGCCTAAAGCTCTCGATCGTCATCCCGGTTTATAACGAAGGCGATACGGTGCAAACCCTGATCGCCCTTGTGGTTAACGCTCCCTTGCCGGGCAATGTGGATCGGGAGATCATCTGCATCAACGACTGTTCGACCGACCAGACCGCCGCCAAACTGGACCAGTTGCCCGAGCTTTTCCCCGGCGTCGATATCCGCGTGACGCACAAGGCCCGCAACCAGGGGAAAGGCGCTGCCCTTCGCGACGGGTTTCGGCAGGCGTCGGGCGACATCGTCCTGGTTCAGGATGCCGACCTGGAGTACGATCCCGACGACTACCCCAAGCTCCTCCAACCGATCCTCGAAGACCGAGCCGATGTTGTGTACGGGAGCCGTTTTATCGGTGAGCCGCATCGGGTGCTCTACTTCTGGCATACGCTCGGGAACAAGTTCCTCACGTTCCTCAGCAACATGTGTACCAACCTCAACCTGACGGACATGGAGGTCTGTTATAAGGCCTTTCGTAAAGAGGTCTTGGATCAGATCGAGCTGAAGTGCGACCGCTTCGGTTTCGAGCCCGAGATCACCGCCAAGGTCGCGCGGATGCGACCGGCGCTGCGGATCTATGAGGTCGGCGTCGCCTACTACGGCCGCGGTTATGAAGAGGGGAAGAAGATCACCTGGCGCGACGGGGTGAAAGCCATCCTGACCATTCTCCGATTCCGGCTGATCGAGTAACCTCAGCCCGGATCTGCGAGAAGGGGGGCCGCGATACGGGTCGCCACGACACACACCGACGCGAGGCGTTCGAACGTGGGTTTTGACTCGCCGAGCGGCCGCTGGCCGGGATAAGGGCCGGGGGCCGTGAAGCTTCAGCCTGTTTCAGGCGATGATCCCTGGGCATCCGGTTGAGGGCCTGACGTGCCTGGATTTCCGTGAATGGACAACTTTCGATGCGAATCCTGATCTCTGGCGCCGCCGGCTTCCTTGGCTCACACCTGACCGATCTCCTGTTGTCGCAGGGGCATGAGGTTGTCGGGGTGGATAACTTCATCACCGGTAACGCTGACAACGTCGCGCATCTGGAGGGGAACCGAGCCTACCGCTTTGTCCGCCACGACGTGATTGAGCCGCTGACGATCGACGGCCCAATCGATCGCATCTACCACATGGCGTCGCCCGCATCCCCGATCGGCTACGTCAAGCATCAGATCGCGACGGTGAAGGTGAACAGCCAGGGGACGTGGAACCTGCTCGAGTTGTCGCTGGAGAAGAAGGGCCGCTTCCTGATGGCGAGCACGAGCGAGTGCTACGGCGACCCGGCCGTTCACCCGCAACGGGAGGACTATTGGGGCAACGTCAACCCGATCGGGCTTCGGAGCATGTACGACGAGCCCAAGCGGTTCAGCGAGGCCTGCACGATGGCCTATCACCGCGAGCGGGGCGCGGACACGCGGATCATCCGGATCTTCAACACCTATGGCCCGAGGATGGACCCGTATGACGGCCGCGTGGTCATCAGCTTCATTCGCCAGGCGCTGAACAACGAGCCGATCACGGTTTTCGGCGAGGGGAAGCAGACGCGCAGCCTCTGCTATGTCTCGGACCTGGTGCGCGGGATCAACCTGGTGATGGAGGGGGATTTCCACGAGCCGATCAACCTGGGCAACCCCCAGGAGCTGACGATCCTCGACATCGCCAAGGAAATTCTGATCCTCATCCCCGAAAGCCGCAGTCAGATCATCCACCAGCCCATGCCCCCGGACGACCCCCGCGTCCGCTGCCCGGACATCAGCCGCGCCAAGCAGTTGCTCGGCTGGAGCCCGAAGATCAGCCGTCGCGAAGGGCTGAGCAAGATGATCGAGTTTTATCGCGACCGGCTGGTGGAGAAGCGGTAGGTGGCTCGGGGGGTGGTGACACTTCTACTTCGGTTATCAGCAGTGAGTAATTACGCGCTGTTCCGATGCCCTCTGCCCCGTAAAACCGGTGGCGATGGGAAGGCAGATTCGAAGGCGCTGGCCTACGCACCGTGATTTAGGGGCCACGATTCCGCTTCGGCCCAACACGCGATCCGAAGGCTCGTTTGTCCGCGCGAGCGGCCACGGGTAGCATGCTGCGAATGTCTTCGGCGGTTGATGAGGCGGCTCCCGTTTCGTGATCGCCGCCATCGCCGGCGCGACGGTAGGGCGGCCGTTCATCAACAGCGGCCGCAACCCGGCCGATCCGGAAGTCGCTGACCCCCCGGGCCGTTCAATCGTCCGGCGTGTCGATCAGTTCCCGCAGCCTCGAAGCCAGCGGGGCTGGAAGGCGGCCGACCCAGCCGGCGTCCACCAGGCCGACGGAGAGCAGATCCAGCAGATGCACCTGATCCTTGCGGCGGAACGACGTCAGCTTCATCGTCACCAGGGCCTCGAGCGAGACGACCCGAAACGCGCCGACGTTCTTGGAGTCCGTGACATCCGGCGAGTCCGTCAGATACTCCGGCCGAATGCGTTCAGCGGCGGGGACGATATGCACAGCGTCTCGAACGCTCGCCGTCGGCCCGTCGAGGAACAGATCGACGCCAGAGACCTGCGCTCGGACAAAACCCGCCGCGGTCAGCGCCGACGCCGCCGCCTCGAGATCGGAATGCCGAAGCAGGACGTCAACATCCTGCGTGTTGCGCACGGCGGCCGGGTCAACGCTTGCGACCCACGCCGCAACGGCATTCCCACCGGCGACCGCATACGGGACGCCGGCGGCCTCCAACGCGCGGCGCTGCCCGGGTGAGCCTCTCTCGAACGCGTTCCACCGCAAGGACCATCCTGTCTAACAAGGATTCATTGGCCACTTCACCAGTATACCGTCGGGAGCGGGCGCAACGGGTGTTCCCATCTGTTGTGGCGATATCTCGGTTTGGACGTTAGCCGACGCAGATGGAGTGTTTACCATTCCGCAGCACGCGGTGGCGCGGTGAACGACGCTCTACGTTTCCGCGGGGTACAGCCATAAAAGATGTGGGCCGCGTTGCGGGGGTCACAACAGCCGTCGCGCCCGGCTCACCATCCACTGGATCACCCGGTCGCGGGTGGGGCGGCTGCGCCAGTCGTCCAGGGTGATCCGCCTTGCGTAGCGGATGTCGTTCTCGAACAGGTCGAGCATGCTCTGGCCGAACGCCTCCGATCGGACGATCGCGGAGATTTCCAGATTGAACTCGGTGCTACGGTAATCGAGGTTGGTCGAGCCGATCAGCGTCACCTTCCCGTCGATCACCATCGTCTTCGCGTGCAGCACCACGCCCTGGCGCTCATAGATCTCGATGCCGCATTCGAGCATCCGCTGGTAGAACGACCGGGCGGCGACGCGAACGACCGGCACGTCGCAGCGGCCGGGGAGCATGAGCCGCACGCGGCGTCCGCTCCGCGCCGCTTGGCAGAGTGTGTCCACCAGCTCATCGTCGGGGGCGAAGTAGGCCATCGTCATCAGGATGCTCTGGGTGGCGCTGCGCATCAGGCGGGAGAGCATCGGCCGCAGGGGGCTGTTGATGGTCGGAACGCTGGCGAGGACCCCCAGTTCGGCGGTCCCGGCGCCGTGGCGATACTCGGCCCGCCGAATGCGCCCGCCGCGGCGCGTGCAGCGCCAAGTGTTCATGAACGAGTCGAAGAAGAATCGCGCCGCCGGCCCGCGAATGCCGACGGCATTATCGCGCCAGTAGTCGCAGGGCGCGCCGACCAGCGCGCGTCGAAGCTTGCGGAATCGCTTGCCGCGGCGCAACCGGCCGAGGACGCTTCGGGTGACCCATGAGCCGGCATATTCGGCGCCGATGTTGAGGCCGCCGACCCCGGCGATGTCGCCATCGACAAGCAGCAGCTTGCGATGGTCGCGATTCAGCGGGCGCCAGCTGAAACGGCACTCCCACGGGCGCATCGGGTGAAACTGTTGAAGCTGCACTCCCGCGGTGCGCATCGCGGCGAACATCTCCGGCTCGCGCATGCCGAAGCCTCGGGAACCGAATGAGTCATAGATCACGAAGACCTTCACCCCCTGGCGGGCCTTGTGGCAGAGCAGGGCGGCGAAGGCGTGCCCGGTCGGGTCATCCGCGAAGATATAGACCTCAATGCAGACGCGCCAGCGGGCAAATCGGATCGCCTCGTACGCGGCGCGGAGCGCTTCGCCGTCCTTATAAAGCTGAAGTGTCGTCCCGTCGGACAATGTCGCGGGATGTGGGACGACCCACCCATCATCCTCACTCCCCGGAGCGATATTGATCCCGCTGGACGTACCGGCGCCGGTGCAGGCTGAGCCGACCAGGCTCTCCTCTTCCGCCGCCAAAGCCGTGGCAGGCCGCGGCCGTCTGGGAGGCGAGGCGAGCGGAATGGGGTCGAGCTTACGCGTGGGTGGAAGAGGCACTGATCCCTCCAGCTGATCGATCGTAGCGCATCCAGCGGCCGGAAACGCAAATTCAAAGCCAATGGTCGCAGACGGGCTAGGCCGCAGAGCCTGTTATCAGAGGCGAAGTGCGTTCGCAGGATCCCCCGCCGCGCCCGATGGTGTTACAGGCCGCCCAGATGTCACGTCACGCTGTGGGGGCCGGTAATAACCGGCGCTGCGATGCTGGCAAGGAAAGATTGGCTGAATTCAGGCTCGTGTCGCTCCGATCGACCTGTTCGGAGGGCACGACAGATGACCAAGGCTCGGAACAGTCGAACGTGGCGGATCAACGGCCTGGGCACGGGCGAGGGCGCTCAGAACATCGGGTGCGGCGGCGCGACCGTTGTGACCGGGCCGCACGGGAGCTGCGAAATTGAGGGCCTGGAGAGCCGGATCCAGATGTCGGCGGTCGTGCCTCACGCCGACGCGTTCAATTCACTCACCCTGCACGTCGGCGCGACAAAAGCGACGAGCCCGATCGTCGCGGCGCTGAAGGCGACGCCGCTCAAAGGGCACGCCCGCGTCGCGACAGTCACCCTGTCAGCCCCGGCGAACGTGGTCGCCACCGCGACTGGGCCGACGAGCGTGCAGTTGACCTGGTCCGACACCGACTCGGCCGTCACCGGGTACAACATCCTTCGCTCCACCGATGGCGTGACCTTTGTCGCCATCGCCAAGCTCACCGGCGCCAAGGCGACCACCTACGTTGACACCAAGGCACTCTCGTTCCACGGCTACGCCTATGAGATTCAGGCGTACAGCGGGACCGTGACGTCCGCCGCATCGGCCGCCGCGACCGTCATGACGCCGCTCGCCGCGCCGCCCGCGTTGGCGGCCGCCGTCGCCGGGCCGACCTCCGTTAAGCTTTCCTGGTCCGCCAACGAGCCCCTTGCGACTGGGTATGCGATCCTCCGTTCGACGGATGGCGTCAATTTCACGATGCTGACCCAGGTCGGCAAGGTCGGGGCCTACACCGACACCACCGCCTCGTCCGGCACCGCGTACACCTACGAAGTGCAGGCCTACAACGGCGACGCCCGATCGGCGGCCGTGAAGTCGGCGGCCGCGAAAACGCCGCTCATCGCGCCGTCGTCCCTCACCGCCATCTATCAGAATGGCGCCGTGCAGCTTTCGTGGGCGAATAACGACCCCAACGCCACCGGAACCCTCCTTCTGCGGTCGAGCGACGGCAAGACGTTCACGACCCTGACGACCCTTGCCGACCCGACGATCACGACTTATTCCGACACGACCGTCCAGTCAGGCAAGATCTATCAATATGAGGCGCAGGCGACGGCTTCCGCGCTGGCGTCGGCGGTCACCGCGCCGGTTTCGGTCAGCAAGCCGCTGGCGGTCCCGACTTCGCTCACGGCGGCCGCCAGCGGCGCCACCAGCGTGAACCTCGCCTGGACCGACACCGACCCCAACGCCACCGGTTACGCCATCCTCCGGTCGAGCGATGGCACTCACTTCACGGCACTGGCCACCGTGCCCGGGGCCAACGCCGCCAGCTACACCGACAAGACCGTCCTCTCCGGCCACACCTATTCCTACGAGGTCCGCGCGGCGGCCGGCCTGCTGATGAGTGAAGCCAGCGCTTCGGCTACCGCCACAACCACGCTCACCGCCCCGGCGACCCTCGCCGCGACGGCGACCGGCCCGACCAGCGTCAAGCTGACCTGGAACGCCAGCGATACCCTCGCGACGGGGTACAATATCTTCCGGTCCACCGATGGCGTGAGCTTCACGCTGTTAAGCACCGTCGCCGCCAACGCGCTCACCTACACCGACACCGCCGCCTCCTCCGCGACGGCCTACAGCTATCAGGTGCAAGCGTTCAACCCGCAGAATACGTCGGCGGTGAGCAAGGCCGTTCCCGTGACGACCCCGCTGGTCGCGCCGTCCGGGCTGGGGGCGTCCGTGAACGCCGGCGGCATCAGCCTTTCCTGGACCGACAACGACAACGCCGCCGGCGGCTACCTCATCTTCCGCACGGCCGACGGAAAGACGTTCACCCAGATCGCGAACCTCAACAGCGGTTCCGCCTCAAGCTATACCGATGCCACTGTCATCTCCGGCCGCCCGTACGGGTATCAGGTGCTGGCGTACGCGGGGAATAACAAGTCGGCCCTTTCCGCCCCGGCCCTGGTGAGCACGCCGCTTGCGGCCCCCTCGTCGCTGACCGCAACGGCCGCCAACGCCAAGCCGGCCCAGGCCGCCGCCCCCGCCACCCCCGTGCAGATTGCCTGGACCGACAACGACAAAGACGCCACCGGCTACGTCATCCTCCGCTCGACCGATGGCGTCAATTTCACCCAGGTCGTCAAGCTCACCGGGGCGGCCGTCTCCACCTACGCCGACACGACGGCCAAGTCGGGGACCGCCTACACGTACGAGGTGGAAGGTTTCGCCGGGGCGATCGTCTCCGACGCCAGCAACCCCGCCGGCGTCACGACGGCGCTCGCCGCTCCGGCCACGCTGACGGCGGCCGTCGTCAACCCCACCACCATCAAGCTGACGTGGGGGGCCGGCGACGTGCTCGCCACCGGCTACAACATTTTGCGTTCCACCGATGGCGTGAACTTCACGACGATCGGCTCGGTCGCCGCCACCGCCCTGACCTGCTCGGACACCACGGCCACGTCGGGCACGGCGTACACCTACGAGGTTCAGGCGTTCAACACGACCAACACGTCGGCCTATATGAAGGCGGCCGCCGTGCTCACGCCCCTCGCGACGCCGACCGCGTTGACGGCGACAGTGGGCGACGGGGGCGTCGTCCAACTCTCCTGGACCGACAACGACGCCTCCGCCGCCGGGTACGTGCTGCTCCGCACCATCGACGGCAAGAATTTCACACAGCTTGCGACGCTGAACGATGGCGCGGCGGCGACCTATACCGATGCCACCGTCACGTCCGGCCGCCCGTACGGCTATGCGATTGTCGCGGTCGCGGGCAAGGCGCAGTCCACGCCGAGTACGCCGGCGTTCGTCAACACGCCGCTGGGCGCTCCGTCGGCGCTGACCGCGACGGCTTCCAGCGCGACCAGCGTTCAGCTCTCCTGGACTGCCAATGACCCCAATGCGCAGGGATACACCATCCTCCGTTCGACTGACGGCGTCGCATTCACCGCCATCACCAAGGTGACCGGCGTTTCCGTGAATAGCTACGTTGACACGACCGCCAAGTCCGGGACCGCTTACTCGTACGAGGTTGCCGCGTTCGCGGGGCCAATCACGTCGCAGGCGACGGCGGCCGCGACGGTGACGACGCTCCTGGCGACCCCCGCCAGCCTCACGGCGACGCCGGTCGGCGCGTTCGTCAGCCTCGCGTGGGTCGCCAAAGACGCGGCCGCGACGGGTTACAACGTCCTGCGATCGTCGGATGGCGTCACCTTCACGCAGCTCACGAAGGTGAGCGGCGGCGCGACCAGCTATGTCGATAACTCAACGGCCGCCGGGCAGACCTACTTCTATCAGGTGCAGGCCTGCACCGACACGAACACGTCCGCGGCCTGCAAAGCCGTGATGATCGCGCTGCCGCAGGGGAATGCGAGCGGCGTGCAGATCACCACCCGCTTCGGCAACGAACTGGTCATCACCGCCAGCGGCGTGGATGACACCGTTTCCCTCACTCAGAGCGGTTCGACGCTGACGATTGATGGTGACGGCCAGACCTTTACCGAGACCATCCCGGCGGCCGGCGTGTTCCTCTACACCCGCGGCGGCGGCGATTCGATCCAGGTCGATCAGACCGTCACCGCGCCGCTGACGATCGACTCCATCGACGGGGCGAACACCCTCATCAACACCGCCGGCACGAACGTGACCGCCTGGATCGATTCCACCGACAGCCTGACGGGCACGGCGTCCACGCACAGCGTCGCCAACTTCGCCGGCGGGGTGAGCAAGGCGGCGGGCGCGAGCCTTGCCCTGGCGCGCGACGCCGGCGCCACGTCCAAGGCGAACCTCTCGCTCTTCGGCACCGGCCCGGTGGCGGCCGACGTCAACCAGGGCCAGGTGGGCGACTGCTATTTCCTCAGCTCCCTCGCCGCGTTTGCGGGGGCCAACCCGAAGGTGCTCACGCAGTCCGCCGTTGATATGGGTGACGGGACGTACGCCGTTCAATTCTATAAGAATGGCAGCCCGGTTTACGTTCGCGTGTCGAACATGTTCTCCAACTCGTTCGCCCGCGCGGGGGCCAACAATACGATCTGGGCCCTGGTGCTCGAAAAGGCCTTCGCCTACTTCCGCACCGGAGCGAACACGTACGCGTCCATCAACGGCGGCTGGATGGGCGAGGTTTATTCCGACCTGGGCGTCAAATCGACCGGTTTCACGCCGTCGGCCACCTCCGATGGTGATCTGTCCAAGATGCTCTCCCAGGAGCTGGCCAACGGGCAGGCCGTGACGTTCGGCACCCAGAACGCGCCCAACCTGGTGAAGTCGCACGCTTACACTCTGGTGGGCGTCACAACCGACGCCGGGGGCGTGAACCACTACACCGTCCGCAACCCGTGGGGCGCGTCGGGGCGATGCGCTGGAGAACAGCCAGGGGTATGCGACACTCACGTACGCGCAGTTGATCGCTAACTTTGTCGGCGGCGTGGCGGCCGCGTGATGTGGGGTGGGGCCATCGCTGTCCGCTTGATCCTGACTTCCGCCTCGTAACGCGCGACCACCGGCAAACGGGCGTGACTGCCCGACCCGGTGGTCGCGTCGTTGACGGCCCACCCTATAATGCCGCTCGCCGGACGCGCGGCAGGATTGGCCTGCGATCTCGCGTCAGGCATACCAGGCGAGAAGGCTACAGGTTCTTATGTCCCTAACGCGTGACCAGGTGCTGGCGGCCCTTCGCACCGTCGTAGACCCCGAACTATTCAAGGACATCGTGACCCTCAACCGGGTCAAGAAGCTGGAAGTACATGACCGCAACGTCGAGCTGATCGTCGAATCGACCAGCCCCGACCCCGCCCTGGCCGACAAGCTCGAGGCGGACATCAAGACCGCCCTGATGAACGCCGGCGTAGCGGGGGCCGACATCCAGATGATCGCGCCGCCGCGCCGCGCTGCGCCGGCGCTGGCCCAAACTCCGCTGGCTCGACGCCCGCCGGTTCACCCAACCCGCTTCCGCAGGTTGGGAACGTGATCGCCGTCGGCGCTGGCAAAGGCGGCGTCGGCAAGAGCACAGTCGCCGTCAACCTCGCCGTCGGCCTGACGCGCCTTGGGAACCGCGTTGGCCTGATGGACGGCGACATCTACGGCCCCAGCACGCCGACGCTGCTGGGGATCAAGGGCGTCCCGCCCACCGTCCGCGGGCCGCGCATCCTGCCTCACTTTGTCCACGGGCTCCACGCGATCACGATCGGCTCGCTGGTCGAGGATGAAAAGCCCCTGATCTGGCGCGGCCCGATGGCGCACGGCGCGTTCAAGCAACTGCTGCTCGAAAACACGGAGTGGCCGGCGCTGGATTATCTCATCGTTGACCTGCCGCCGGGGACGGGCGATGTGCCGCTGACACTCTGCCAGCTTCTGCCGCTGACCGGCGCCGTGATCGTCGCCACGCCGCAGCAGGTGGCGCTGGACGACGCCGTCCGCGCGGTCCGCATGTTCCAGCAGTTGGGCGCGCCGATCCTGGGAATGGTGGAGAACATGAGCTACTTCGTCGCCCCGGACGGCTCCGAGCACGACATCTTCGGCCGCGGCGGCACCGAGAAGTGCGCCCAGCGGCTCGGGCTCTCCTACCTGGGCGGCATTCCCATGTTCAGCGCGCTGCGCGTCAACAGCGACGCCGGAACGCCCGTCGCCAACTTTGAAGGAGCCCCCAAACTCCGTGAAGCGCTGGAGGCGGTCACCCGAAACGTCGTGAGCCAGGTGCGCCTCCGCGGCCTCTCCCCGGCCGGGCCGACGCTGACCATTCGGTAGATAAAGAGAAAGCCACCCACGAGCCGCGACCGTAACAGCCTGTCGAAAAACTGGTAACAGCGACCTGACGACCGCCGTTTTCGAGCGAAAACGGTCGGCGCGACCAGACGCGCCGCTCAAGAGAGCAAATGAACCCTCGCAGGGCCCCGACTGCTCCTTAACGAGCCGCGCCCGTTAGGAAGCGGGCAGTCGCCCTACTCGGCGACTGATTCGTGAGATGAGCGGTTGACGCCGCCCACGGCGGGCCCTCGCGGCTCGTTGGGCGCCGTCTTTCCGAGGGTCAGTTCCTCGACAGTTTGGTGAGGGCGCGGTCGGCGCGAAGAGATTCGCCGGGCAAGATCGCAAGAGGAGCGGCGACAAGCGGCGTTAGTAAGTAAGCGCGGGAGAGCCCCCGGGCGAGAATGGACGGCCCATCAAACGGATCAGTCGCCGAGTACGGCGACTGCCCGCTTCCTTACGGGCGCGGCTCGTTTGAAGGCGTCAGAGCCGCAGCGGCCGCCTCGTCTGAGCGTTTACCATGAAAGGCAAAGACCTCCTCAACCTCGGCTACCAGCCCGGAGCGGCCGTCGGTGTCGCTCTCAACCTTATCCCCGCCGCCGAGCGCGAGCTCGATCGCGACGCGATCCTGCGCGAGCTCAAGGCCGTCCTGGACGACCCGATCGCCCACTCGGCCCACCCTTACTTCGCCGAAGTCGCCCGGGCCCTGCGCGAGCAGTCGGAGCGGCCGGAGTTCGTCGAGCGGCCGGAGCCTGCGCCGCTGCGCATCTGGGGCGAGGGGCTCGAACAGGGATCGATCGACCAGATCCGCAATGCCGCGCGGCTTCCCGTCGCCGTATCGTGCGCGTTGATGCCCGACGCCCATCTCGGGTACGGCTTGCCGATCGGCGGTGTCCTCGCGACGGAGAACGCGGTCATCCCGTACGCCGTCGGCGTCGATATCGCCTGCCGGATGAAGCTGTCGGTCTTTGACGTGCCCATCTCCGAGCTCACGCGCAAAGACGAGCGGCTCGTCCGCGTCCTTCAGCAGGAGACGGTGTTCGGCACCGGCGGCGTTCATCAGCGGCCGCTGGAGCACGAGGTGCTTGAGGCCGACTGGAACGTGACGCCCGTCACCCAGCGCGTCTTCGCCAAGGCGCGAGGCGCAGCTCGGCACCAGTGGCTCGGGGAACCACTTTGTCGAATTTGGCACGCTGACGCTCGACCGCCCCGAGCTGGGGATCGCGCCGGGCACCTATCTGGCTCTGTTGAGCCATAGCGGCAGCCGCGGCTCGGGGGCGACCGTCGCCGATTTCTACAGCCGCCTGGCGATGGATCGCCATCCGGAGTTGCCGCGGGAGTTGAAGCACCTCGCCTGGCTCGACATGGACAAGGCCGACGGAAAGGAGTATTGGGCGGCCATGAGCCTCATGGGGGAGTACGCGGCCGCCAACCACGCGATGATCCACCAGAAGATCGCGGCCGCCCTCGGGTCGCGGCCGATCGCGGGCGTCGAGAACCACCACAACTTCGCCTGGAAGGAGACGCACGGCGGCAAAGAGGTCATCGTCCACCGCAAGGGGGCAACGCCCGCGGGCGCCGGCGTGCTCGGGGTCATCCCGGGCTCGATGGCGACGCCCGGTTTCGTCGTCCGCGGGCGAGGGTGCGCCGATTCCCTCTCCAGCGCCAGCCACGGCGCCGGCCGACGGATGAGCCGCACGCAGGCGCGGAACACGTTTCGTTGGGCTGGCGTCCGTCCGGAGCTCGACGCGGCCGGCGTCCGCCTCCTGTCAGCCGGCATCGACGAAGCGCCTGGCGTCTACAAGGACATCCACCAGGTCATGGCGGCCCAGTCCGACCTCGTGGACGTCATCGCTCGGTTCGACCCCAAGATCGTCAAGATGGCGGACGCCGGAGAAAAGCCGGAAGGACTGAGGGGGAAAGATGAAGGCGGAAGGATGAAGGATGAAGCGGGGGCGTTGGATCGTAGCAGGCACACTCCGTGTGCCGTCGGCCCTTCTAAGCCGGGCCCGAACTCGGCCGCGGCACACGGTGTGTGCCTGCTACGGCCGTCATTTCATGTCGGCCGCTTCGAGGGTCACGTTCTTCTGCTTCGCGTTGTACCCCTGACGGCGGGCGATCTCGAAGAGGAGGTCTTTGGTTTCGCCGGTGCCGACGGTGGCTGTGAATTGCGGGGTCATGTAGTCGAACAGGGTTGGGTTAAGCTGGCTCCGAAAGCGGACATCCCCCGGCCACGGCCGCCGGACCTCCACCTCGATCGGCCGCGGCGTGAAGTTGCGGATGCGCTGGGTATAGAGTTCGTGGTCGTCCCACCCGGCGACGGAGCTGTTCACTTCGACCGCGACCCCGGGCTGACCGAGCTTGCGGTAGACCTGCGCCCCGTTTACGCGCATCCAGATTTCATCGCGGGAAGCGCGCAGCTTGACCAGGTTAAACAGCACGTTCGGGTCGCGGCCCAGATTCAACTCGATCTTGTCGCCGATCGGGATGTACTTGATGTTCTGCGAAGCCAGGAACGACAGCCCACCGCGGCCGTTGTCCCGGAAGACCCTCACCGCGCCGTTCGGCAACGGCGTCGTCCCCAGCTTAGACGGCTTGTCATTGGTCATCAGGTACATCCGGACGAGCTGGTTGCCATACTCGGCAGGGCGGTAACGATACTGCACCTTCAGCGGGATCGCGGGCGCATCGAGCGAGCGGAGGCGTTTGCTCCAGCCGTTGGGGATCGTTTCGGTCCCTTCGATCGTGTAGATGAAGTATTCGCTCAGCCCTTCCTTGATGATCTCCTTCGGCTTCCTCGCCGCAAGCGGCGAGGCGGCCCCCGCGGGCATGGCCAGACCGAGCGCGTCCTTGGCCACTTCGTTCCTCAAGTCCGCGCGCTTCGACCCGTCGAGCGAATCAACCGCCTGCATCGGCACCTGCGCGAGCTGCGCGATCTTCTCGACGAGGTTGATCGTCCCCACCACCAGCCGCACCTCGGCGTCTTCGTACTCTTCGCCGGACTGATTGGTGACCTTCACGAAGCTCTCGAGCTTCAGCTCCTTCTCATCCTTGTCGGCGACGAGGGTGTAGTCGGCCGCCCAGGAGATGCCGCTGGTGAAGTAGGTGATCTCCAGCATCGCCTCGCCGTCGAAATCGCTCTGCACGTTCCAGTAGAGCATCTGCGGCTTGTCGTGCGGGAAGGTGGTGTCGAGCACATCGAGCTTTTCGGCGTGCGAGAGGAAACGCAGGCTGACGCTGCTCGGGTCGATGAGCGTGTTCGCCCAGGAGAACTGGAGCGGGTTGACGCCTTTCTTGAACGTGACGGCGCGCGTCTCCCGGACGAGAGTGAGGTCTTCGCTGTTGTAGATCGTAAGCTGAACGGTGTTCCGCTTCGGGACGGTGGAGAGGTCCACGTTTTTGGCAGCAGCGGTAGCCGCGATCGTGGCGACGAGAAGCGCGGCGAGCGTCAGCAGGCAGGTTCGATTCGTCATCGGTTGATCTCTTGAGTAGCAGGCACACTCCGTGTGCCGTCCGCCGATCCCCGGAGCCGGTCTGGCGGCCGACGGCACACGGAGTGTGCCTGCTGCGGGCGTCATTGAGCTTCGGCCGCTTCCAGCGTCACGTTGTTCTGCTTCGCGTTGTGCCCCTGGCGTCGGACGATCTCAAAAAGCAGGTCTTTCTTCTCCCCCGTCCCCACCGTCGTCGTGAACTGCGGCGTCAGGTAGTCGAAGAGGGTCGGGTTGAGCCGACTGCGGAAGGTGATGTCCCCTGGCCACGGGCGGCGGACCTCGACTTCGATCGGCCGCGGGGTAAAGTTGCGGATGCGCTGGGTGTACACCTCGTGCTCGTCCCACCCGGCGACAGCGCTGTTGACCTCGATCGCCACACCCGGCTGGCCCACCTTGCGGTAGACGTCCAGGCCGTTGAGCTGCATCCAGATATTGTCGCGCGACGCCCGGAGCTTCACGAGGTCGAACAGGACATTTGGGTCATGCCCGAGGTTCAACTCGATCTTGTCGCCAATCGGGATGTACTTGATCTCCTGCGAAGCCAGGAACGACAGTCCCCCGCGGCCGTTGTCCCGGAAGACCCGAACCGCGCCGTTGGGCAGGGGCGTTGTGCCGAGCTTCGACGGCTTGTCGTTGGTCATCAGGTACATGCGGACCAGTTCATCCCCGTACTCGGCGGGGCGGTAGCGGTACTGGACCTTAAGCGGGATCGCCGAGGTTTCGAGAGAGCGGAGGCGTTTGCTCCAGCCGTTGGGGATCGTTTCGGTCCCTTCGATCGTGTAGATGAAGTATTCGCTCAAACCTTCCTTGATGATCTCCTTTCGGCTGCGACGTCGCGCTGGCGAGCGATTCGGTCGCGGGGGCCGCCGGCGCAGGTGCATCTACGGAAAGCCTTGTGACCTCCATTTTGCGTTTTTTCAGGTCGCCTAGTTTCTCCACCTCTTCCAAGGGGATCTGTGCGAGGTGTGCGATCTTCTCGACCAGGTTGATCGTGCCCACGACCAGGCGTACTTCGGCGTTCTCATACTCCTCGCCGGACTGATTGGTGACCTTCACGAAGCTCTCGAGCTTCAGCTCCTTCTCATCCTTGTCGGCGACGAGGGTGTAGTCGGCCGCCCAACTGATACCGCTGGTGAAGTAGGTGATCTCCAGCATCGCCTCGCCGTCGAAATCGCTCTGCACGTTCCAGTAGAGCATCTGCGGCTTGTCGTGCGGGAAGGTGGTGTCGAGCACGTCGAGCGTCTCGGCGTGGGATAAAAATCGCAGGTGGACGCTGCTCGGGTCGATGAGCGTGTTGGCCCAGGAAAACTGGAGCGGGTTGACGCCTTTCTTGAACGTGACGGCGCGTGTCTCGCGGACGAGGGTGAGGTCCTCGCTGTTGTAGATCGTAAGCTGAACGGTGTTCCGCTTCGGGACGGTGGAGAGGTCTACGTTTTTGGCAGCAGCGGTAGCCGCGATCGTGGCGACGAGAAGCGCGGCGAGCGTCAGCAGGGCTGTTCGATTCGTCATCGGTTGATCTCTTAAGTAGCAGGCACACTCCGTGTGCCGTCCGCCGATCCCCGGAGCCGGTCTGGCGGCCGACGGCACACGGAGTGTGCCTGTTACAGGGTTCTTCGCCCGACTCAAGCGTTCACCGAGTCAGATAGACGCCGGCGCGTCCGAAAAGTTTCAGCAGATGAAAGATCGGGCGGGTTCTTGAGGCGCCGAGACAGGGTGCGGCATTTCGAGTCGCATCGTTCCCACTCACGGCGTCGTGCCGAGGAGACGGATCTGCCCCTTTGGGGACGTCTCGCCGCCCGACTTCTCGTCGGTGACGGCGCCGGCGGCCAGTGGGCCGGGGCTTTGGGGGAGGGCGTTGGCGAAGACGGCTTTTCCGCTGTCGTTCACCGTGAACGTCCCGGCGGGGATCTTGGCGGACGAAGAATTGATCAGCCACAGCTCGTAGGCGCGGTCCGGGGGGAGCGGCGGAAGCCCGGCGGCATAGAGCCGCAGCGCGTTGGACGCCGGGTCCCAGAGGAGCCGCGCGGTGGCCCCTTTTTGCGCGTCGGTTCCCTTGAGATTGACCACCTGAAGCGCTGGCGACTGGATGAACCGGATCGCGTCGCCCGTCTGTCGGGCGGCGTCGCGAACCTCCACCAGTTCCGCTTCGCGCTGGGCGAGGGCGAGCCGCAGTCGCTCATTGGCCTGATGCTGGGTGAACAGCAGGTACGAGAAGATCAGGGCGGTCGCGATCGAGGCGGCGAGGCCGCCGTAAAACGCCGGCCGCAGCCATGCCGGGCGGCCGCCGCGGACGAGCGGCGCCGCCTTGCCCGCGGGGGATTCCGCCCCGGCGGGGAGCGGCGTGCTTGGCGGGCCCGCACCCTCCGAGCGGCCGCTTGCGGCTACTGTTCTGGCGGGCGCTGTTCCAACACGCGAAGCGCCGGGGGGAGCGGCTCGCGCTCTGTCGAGCAGCGCCCCGGACTCGACCGACGCCATCAACCTCCGCCGGGCCGACGCCGGCGGGTCGATCGGCGGCGCGGAGAGGGGAAGGAGCGCGAAGACCGACGTGGCTTCGGCAAGCCGCCCTTCACAGACGGGGCACCCCGAGCCCAGATGGGCGCGAAGCCCCGCGAGGTCGTCGCCCTCAAGGGCGCCCATCGCGTAAAGGAGCATCAGGTCTTTGCACTGATCGCAGTTCATGGAGTGGTCCCGAACTCCATACGTCGCCTGTGCTCGGATGGATGAATCGGTATCGGAATTCCCGCTTGTCTGTCAGGTTTCGCTGGCAAGCGCCCCGCGCAACTGGATGAGGGCTTGCCTGATTCGAGTCTTGATCGTCCCAAGCGGCTGGCAGAGCTGTTCTGCAACTTCTGAGTGAGTCATCGCGTTGAAAAATGCCATTTCGAGCGCCTCGCGCTGTTCCGGTGGCAACGACGCCATCGCGCGGATCACACGGTCGCGCTGTTCGGAAAAGATCGCGTCGTTCACTGGGCCGCCCAGCGGGTCGGTCGTTTCGCTGGACGCCGACTCCAGGCCCGTCCCGTTGCCCGAGAGCCGGTATCGAGACCGCCGCGAACGAAGGCGGTCCACCAGACGGCTTCGGGCAAGCCCCATCAGGTGACCGATCGGGCTGCCGCGGCTCCGGTCATATCGGCCGCCTTTCTCCCACAACTCCCAGAAAATATCGACGAGCAGGTCTTCGGCCTCCCCTTCGTCGCGTAAGGCGCGAAGGCACAACCCGTAGACGGCCCCGCCATAGCGATCGAAGAGGGACGCCAGGGCCGTGCTGTCCCGAGCCTGGACGCGCGCCATGAGCGCGTGGTCGTCCAGGTTCACATCGTTCGGCGAAGCATCTTGCCGAGGCCGTTGCATCAAGGCTCCACAGGCCGCCTGCTTCGGACCGGGCGCCAAGACAACGTCAGTAGGCGAGGTGAGGCGGGTACGCAGGAGCATATGCCGGGGGTGAGGCGAAGGGAACCGTGAAACGGGAACGGGCGTGATCGCCAGGACAAACGGAGCAGCGCCGCCCAGGGCCGGCGTTGAAAAATCCGGAGGCCCGCGCCCAACGTATCTCAGCACGTTTGACCGATCGTCCGGCTCGCAGGGTGGCGAGCGGCACGGCGACGGGATGTCGTTCGCGAGCGGTCTTTTCCTGGGCACAGCCGTTGCTTTTGGCGTCAGCCCTCACAGCGTTACTTGGTTGTCCCCCCGTTTTTCGATCTGGTGGCCCGCATGAGGCCCGAATGCCTGAAAAGGAGCTATCGCATGTACGACGTGGAAGAACTCCGCCGCAGCCCGGCGTCCCGCCGCGCTTTCCTGACGGCGATGACCGCCGCGGGCCTCGGGTTCGCGGCCGATCAATTGCTCGGCGGAAGGCTGATCTCGACCGCCTCGGCCGGCCCATCGGCCCTGCCCGGTACGCCCACCGACGGCGCCCAGCAGTTCGCCGCCATCCCGGGTGAGAACCTCGACATCAAGGTGCTGAACTTCGCCCTGACGCTCGAGATTCTCGAGGCAGACCTATACCGCCAGGCGCTCAACATCGCTAGCGGCTTCGCGGTATCGACGCCCCTCGCGAGCAACGCCTCGGTCTATAAGTTGAAGGTGTCGCTCGGCGGGCTGAACCCCTACACCGCCCAGGACTTGTTCGCTTACCTCGTTGAGTTCAGCTATGTCGAGGCGGCGCACCGGGACTTTCTCCGGGCGACGATCCCCCAGCTCGGCGGGACGCCGACCAAGCCAAACCCGCGCGGCTACAAGTTCACGCGCCCGGTCGCCCCAAACCTGAACGACATCATGTCGAGCATCCTGCCGCTGGAAGAAACCGGCGTCCGCGCCTATCTGGGAGCGGCGCCGTACCTTTCAACGCTGGGGCTGATCCAGGTGGCCGGGACGATCTTCTCCACCGAAGCGCGTCACTCGGGCGTCATCTCCGAGAGCCTCCCGACGCCGGCGGACGCGGGCCCGCACCCAATGCCGGGCGACCTTAAAGTCACCCCAAGCTACCCGAGCCCCAACACGTTCGAATACTACCTCAAGCCCGCGACGGTCGTTGCCCGCGCGTCGGCGTATTTCGCCTGACCTTCCCGTCGGGGTTACCCGTCTGGTTGCTCCATCACTTGATGTCAATCCCTCATGCCCAGCGCATGACAGGGACGGAAAAAAGGAAAAGCCATGGAACTTGTGAACGCTGCAAAATCAACCGAAACGGCCGCCGGCGCGGCGCCTCGGAACGGCGAGCGTCGTGCGTTGCTGTCGCGCGCCGCCCTTGCAACGGCCGCCGTCGCGACGGCGAGCATTCTCATCACGGACCGCGCCCATGCCGCCGTGAACCCGCCGCTCACTTTCGCCCAGATCCCCGGGAGCGGCGACATCAAAGTCCTCAACTACGCCTTGGCGCTCGAAGCACTCGAATCCGAGCTCTACCGTCAGGCTGTGGCGCGTCTCAGTTCGGGCGGCGTGGATAACTTCGGGAACAAGATCGAGCCGCTCTTCCAGAGCCCGAAGGTGCGCCACGTCCGCGTCGTCGCCGAGTTCGGCAAGGTGGAGTTGGAGCATCGGAACTTCCTGAACGCGGCGTTGGGAAGCCAGTCGCTGTTGAAGAAGGCGCCGTTCAGCACCGCCAAGTTCGACTTTGGGATCAACAAACTCGACGTCCAAGGCGTCCTGAACCTTCTGTACATCGCCGAGAACACGGGGGTCAGCGCCTACCTGGGCGCCATCCCCTATCTGGCGACGAAAACCTATCTTCCGGTCGCGGCCGGTATCCAAGGGACCGAGGCGCGCCACACGGCGGTCATCGCGGAGCTCATTCATGACTTCTTCGGTGGAGGCCCGTCGGTAGCGCCGCTCGCGAACAACAACGGCGGCCGCGACCTTCCGCGGTCGCCTGACGATGTCCTTAAATCGGTTTCGCCGTTCATCGTGCTCTGATCGAACGACGACTGTGATCGAAAAAATGAGCGCGGGGCACGTGGCGTTGAACCCACGTGCCCCGCGTTCTTGCATGACTGAGTTCGGGGCAATCGCAAACGTTCCACGAACGCCCGCCCCGACGTGCCGCGGGTGCGCTCGTCGGCGGGGTGTACGTGGTCGGCGGAACCGCCGGTCAGAGAACCGGCGGCACAGAACGGGTGGCACGACGGAGGTAAGAGTCTCCCTGCACGAGCTTCCTCCATAACTTGCGTGCCGCAACCCTGTCGCGCAAACATGACCGACGGAAGTGGCCATCCGCGACAGAAGTGAGCGAGCGCAACAGGTGGGTTTTCAGAACTATTGATCGGCTGGAGCGGAGTCGGTGCGGCCGCCGTTCTCGCCGTTCCCGCGATCGGGGCCCCGGCGGGGCGACCTGGAAGGCGCCTGATCCCGGGTGTCGTCCGGGCCCCGTCCGCCGGCTTGTGGCGGCGTCGGGCCGCCATTCGTTTCGTTGCCGGGGCCGCCCCGTCGGAACTGGCGCGGTGGCGTCGGCGGGCCGTCCGCGTTGCGGCTGCTCGAATCGGTATCCGCTTGCGGCCGCTCGGATCGTGGCCCCGGTTGGCCGCCGGCTGCGCCGCCTCGCGCGCCGCGGTTCATCAGTGGAGGGCCGGCAGTGTCATCAGGGCTCATCGGTCCACGACGGCCGCCGCGACCACTTGGGGCGGCCGTCTGGGGAGGGGCGTTTCGTTCCTGTGCTCCACCTTGCATGTTTCGACGCATCCGCGGGCCAGGCTCCTGTGCGTCGTCTGGCCCTTCAGACGGCCCGCGGCCGCCACGCGACATCTGCGGGCGCTGATTACGGTCTGGGCCCTGCATCGGCCGGCGGGATCCGCCGCGCATCTCGGAAGTAGGCCCGTCGTTGCCGCCGCGGCCTTGCATCGGACCACGGAAGCCCCGGCGCATCTCAGCGCCAGGCCCTTCGTTGCCGCCGCGGCCTTGCATCGGCCCACGGAAGCCCCGGCGCATCTCGGCGCGAGGCCCTTCGTTACCGCCACGACCCTGCATCGGCCCACGGAAGCCGCGACGCATTTCAGCGCCAGGCCCTTCGTTACCGCCGCGGCCTTGCATCGGCCCACGGAAGCCGCGACGCATTTCAGCGCCAGGCCCTCCGTTGCCACCGCGGCCCTGCATCGGCTCACGGAATCCGCGACGCATCTCAGCGCCAGGCCCTTCGTTGCCGCCGCGACCCTGCATCGGACTACGGAAGCCCCGGCGCATGTCAGCGCCAGGCCCTTCGTTGCCGCCACGACCCTGCATCGGCCCACGGAAGCCGCGACGCATTTCAGCGCCAGGCCCTTCGTCACCGGCGCGACCCTGCATCGGCCCACGGAATCCGCGACGCATCTCAGCGCGAGGCCCTTCGTTGCCGCCGCGGCCTTGCATCGGTCCACGGAAGCCGCGACGCATGTCGGTGCCAGGCCCTTCGTCACCGGCGCGACCCTGCATCGGCCCACCAAAGCCGCGATTTGTCTCAGGCGAGACTCTTGCTCGCCACCGCGACCGCGCATGGCACCTTGAGGCCCGCCCCGCATGCCGGGGCCGGCGCCTTCTTCTCCGTCGCGGCCCCGCATCCGGCCACGGAAGCCGCGCGGCGCGGGCGGAGGCCCTGCCCGCCTTCATCACGCATCTCGCCGCGGTTGGAGCGGCTCATCGGTCGTAAGGGGGGACCGCCATCTTCGTTCCTTCCCGGGCCCCCGCGATCGCCCGGTCCAGATTCGCGATCCGCGTAAGCCCGCGATCGGTCAAAGCCGGGCCCGGGGCCACGCTCGTCCCCAGGTTCGCCTTGGCGTTGAAACGAGCGGCCGTCCGGGCCGCCCTCTTCATCCGGGGGGGCCGGGCGAGCGGCTGCGCCCGCGACAAACAAGCCGATCAACGCCGCGCCCGCCACGGCAGGCAGGCAAAAGCGGCGATGGTTATCAAGTGCTCTCATGTTCAACTCCTCGTTTCAGATATGCCTCGGACAGGCGATGTGGTTCGGTGCGGCGGCAGCGCCATTACAGAATGACACCACCGCTCCCGATCGCGCACGATTGGGGGTTGGAGATCAGCGTCGAGGGACAAAAGATCCCCCCTCGGGTTCGATGGTCAGGCCGACGTGATGGAGTCGGACGACCCGGCCGCAAGGCGCTCCACCTGGGCATAGGCGACCCGGACGGCGCCAAGGAGCGCCAGGATCAGACCGCACCCCAGCGCAGCCAAACCGATGGACTTCATATCCTGCGCCCGGTGCCAGGCTTCCAGCTCGGGGCTCTGCGGCTGGCGGGAAGGCGGCGCATGATGCCCGTCTTGACGCATGCCCTCATGATCGTCTCGGGGCGGGCCGTCGCGCTCGTCCCGCGGCCGCCCTTCGCGTCCGGGGGCGTCGGCGCCGGGCCCGCTACGCCCGGAGCCGGGCGGGCCATCGTGTGGATTCATTTCGCGGGGCGGAAGCTCGCGGAAGTCGCCTGGGCCGTGGAAAGGGCGGCCGCCGTGGTCCGGCGGGAAATGGCCGGGCGGAGCACCGCCATCAGAGAGGTCGGGCCCGCTGGAAGGGGCCGGCTCCGCTGGCGCCATGGCGGCGGAAGTCGTCGCGATGTTCGGATGCGACGGCATGGGAACGCGGTCCCCCATGTAAAATGCGCCGCTTCCGGAGATCAGGAGGCCGATGCCGAGCGTAAGGATGGTCAGGCCCTCGCGGAGGGACGCGACCCAATACGCTGGGCCGGGCGGGAAGGCCGACGCCCCGTTCTCCAGGGCGATGCGCACCAGCTCAAATCGCTGGCGATTCCGTTGCCACCGGAGAGCGAAGGACGTTCCGACGAGCAACACCGCGGCCGCGACGCCAGCGGCGCCTGCGAACTCATCTCCGGCAAAGGCGATCGGGTAAAAAGCTTCCATTCAGGCTGCTCCGGTCAAGGTCACGCTGCCCGCTTAGTGTCGCGGGGTTGAGGCAAGGTTTCGTGGGATGCCGTTTTCTCGCAGAATGTGCCAGCGGAATCCTTGAAACCGGCGGCGCCCTTGGAGGCACATAATCATACGGCGGTACCGCGAGAGTGAAGCCGACGACGAACGACACCCCGGGCCCGCAGCGGTCGCAAATGCAGGATGACGAATCCTTTGCGCAGATTGTGAAGGATCATCAGCGGGTCGTCCTGGGCCTTGGGCAGTCGATGGGGTTGCGCGGCGCGGACCTGGACGACGCGGCCGCCGAAGTGTTCGCGAACGTTTATCGGGCCTTGCCCGGGTTCCAGGGGCGAAGCGCCCTGGGTACGTGGATCTATCAGATCGCCTTCCGGACGCTGCGCAAGTTTCGCGCGCGAGCCAGCAGGCACCGCACGTCTGAGATGACGATTGAGCCGGCCGATGTCGGGCAACGCCCGCCGGAACAGGCCTCCATCGACGGGGAATCGAAGCAGCGCATCTGGAAGGCTGTCGCCGCGCTCGAGCCGCGGCAGGCCATGGCGGTCGAACTCTGTTACCGCCGCGGCTGGGGCCTGGAACAGATCGCCGAAACAATGAGTTGCCCCGTCGGCACGGTGAAGACGCTATTATTTAGAGCCCGAGACCATTTACGCCGAAGTCTTGCGAAAGAGGTGGAAGCGCCGTGAACCAGGAATGGGAACAGGACGAGTTCGATCGACTGCTGGCCGGGAGCCTTCCGGCCCGTCCCGAGCCGACCGCTCCGGCTGATCTGGCGGAGCGCGCCATGCGGCTGGCGCGGGCGCCCGCGCCGCGCACCGCCGGCCGACCCGCGCGGGCGATTGCCCAGTGGCGACGCTGGAACCGCATCGTCAGCGTCATCTCGGCGGCCGCCATCGTCGCGATCGTCGTGGGGGGCGCCTGGCGATGGGTGGGCTCGGCCTCGTCGTCCACCTCGACCGACGCATCTTCTGTCGCGTCAACGACGTCCGATGGGGGAGATGCCACGGCCGGCCCCTCGGCGACGGCCGCGGACTCGTCGCTCTCGACCGCGGACGCGTCCATCTCGACCACGGAGTCGTCGGTTGCGTCCGCGGACCCGTCCACGACGACCACGACCTCGCTCGTGCTTCTTGGGGCGGGCCTGCTCCTTGCGTCGCTGGCGGTGCTGACGATCGATCGATTGATGTCGGGCTTCGACCCCCTGTTCGGCGCAATCGACGCCGGCGTTGCCGCGTGACAAGCCCGATGAATGCTCCATTGAGGCTTGCGGACTAAGGGCGACGAACTCAAGGGATGATCTTCTGCTCCTTCAGCCATGCCTGGCAGCGGCCGGGCCAGGTGGCCACTTCGCCGCCGTGAACCCCCAGACCGAATCCGTGCCCGCCGGTCTCGTACAGCTCCAGATGGCACGGCACATTCACCTTGTCCATCGCCTCTTTGAACTGGATGCTGTTGCCGACTTTCACAGGGTCGTCCTTCGCGTGGACAATGAACGTGGGGGGCGTCTGCGGTGTCACCTGAAGCTCGTTGGAATAGAGGTCGATCAGCGCCGGGTCAGGGTCTTTGCCGATCAGGTTGTTGCGCGACCCGGTGTGGGCGAACGGGCCTTTGAAGGTGACGACCGGGTAGCCAAGGATCACAAAGTCGGGGCGGCAGCTTTGCTGATCGACGGCGTCGGCCGCATCGGCCTTGCCGCCGTCGAAGTGAGTGGCGGCCGTTGACGCAAGGTGGCCTCCCGCCGAGAAGCCCATCACCCCCACGCGCTTCGGATCGACGCCCCATCCCTGGGCGTGTGCCCGCACCAGTCGAATCGATCGTTGGATGTCCTGTACAGGCCAGGGCGTTTCGCCTTTTGATTCGGCGAGGACGGGGAGGCGGTATTTCAGCACGATGCCGGTGACGCCGATCGAGTTGAGCCAGCGGGCCATGTCGTGGCCTTCCTTGTCCAGCGCCAGGCCGCCATACCCGCCTCCGGGGCAGATGATGACGGCGGCGCCGCTCGCCTTCTCCGGCTGATAGAGCGTCAGGGTCGGATGGCGGACGCCGGTGGTGCTGCGATCGGGCTTCTCCGGCTTGCCGCGGTCAACCGTCTTTTCAGTGGGGCCGGCTTCGTCCGCAACGCCGTGCGTCCCGGCAGGCCAGACGCTTACTTCTTTCGGAGCGGCGGCCTCGGCCGCGCGTGCCGGCCGCACCGTTGCCAGGATCAGAGTCATGGCGACCACCGCCAGTGTCAGAAGCGTGATTGAGGTTCTCATCGGTCTCCAGGTTTGAGCAGGGCGAGCTTGGGGAATTTACCCGCCGAGCCGCCCAGTTCAACTACCGTCGGCCGCCACGATCGTTCAGAGAGTCGCCATTACAGCTGGCCACACAGAACCTTGAACCCGGGAACGCCGACGTCCGCGTCGGCCGCATACGAAAGGCCGACGGGGACGTCGGCGTTCCCGGGGAGGCCTCAGAGGCTGTGCGCGTGTTCTCGGCGGCCTACTTCTCGAAATGGATGCCACGGATGCGAACCCACTCCCCGGCGGCCCCCGCTGCGACCGGGTCGAACCGGATCTGGGTGATTGCGCCGCGCCAAGCCGGATGATCCGCCAGGCGCAGCCGATAGGTATGGAACTCGCCGTCGGAATTGAGCTTGAAGGGGAACGAACGCGTTTCGTCAAAACGCTTCTCACCCAGGCCGGCCCAGAAGAGGATGGCATCCTCGCGCCGAGTGGCAGGCGGCCTCGATCACGATCGTCCCCGCGTCTTCCGCCTTCCAGAATCCGATCGGGCTGATGATCTGTGGGTCCTCTTTCTCGATCCGGACGTTCAACCCCCCCTTGATCGGCAGGCCCGAATCCTCAGCGTTGATGTAGTACCAGCGGTTGCGAGCGTTCTCAAACCGGTAGGCGGGCGGCGATGGACGGACGGCGTGATCGAAGGCGTAGCGGCGGATCTGCGCCACTGTGCCCACGATCAGGTCGTACCGGTATTCGTGGACGACGTTCCAGTCGATCACCTCGCGGCTATTGGGCGCGATGTACCCGGTGGGTGAATCGTCGGGGCCGCCCGCGCCGGGCTTTCCGGCGAAGCCGCCGCTGAACGAGACGACGCCGGGCTCGAAAACGCCCAGCCCGAAGCCGGCGTCATCGACCAGGGCCGCCCAATTCTCGGTCGCCGACCAGTGCGACCAGGGGCCGCGATCCCCCTTCTTCTCAATCCGCGTGAGTGGCGCGCCGGTGAAGGGCTGTTCGCCGTCATAGGTCATCAGCCGATACCAGGGGCCATTGGTGTAGACGGCCGGGAGTTCCTGTCCGCGCACCGCGTATTGGGTGTGGTCGGGCCGGTCGTTCTGGAACCGGCACCGAGCGTGGACGACCGGTCCGTCGAGCGTCAGCCAGGTTTCGAACGTGCACTCGCCGGGCGCATTGTCGAGCGGCCAGTGCATGGGGACGCACTTGACGTAGAGTTCCTTCCCGTCGTTGCGGCCATCGAGGATCTTCGACGGGTTCCCGAACGCATCGCCCACCTGGATCGGGTTCCACCCGATGAAACTCCATTCCGGCCGCATCGCCTTCCCCGGCGGCTGAAACGGCGCCGGCCCCGAGTAATACGACATCTGCACCTGGCGGCCGAAGTCGTAGTTGTTGACCAGGTTCATGTCCCGCCCGCTCGGCGACAGGTAGGTGATCGACCCGCCAAGGTTGAGGTCCACGCCGAGCTTGACGACGCCGTTGTCGAGAAAGCTCATCCGCTTCACATGGTGAAGCATCCGCTGGTGGCCGCTCCCCGGATCGGCGGGTGAATCGGCTGCCGAGGCGATGATGGGGGCAAGGAGCGCGATTAAAACGGCTAGGGTTCGATGCATACCTGGTAGGACGCTTGATCGGCCGGGGCGTTGTGGCTGCGGCAGGGGGCGCTACGAGTCGGGCGATGCTGAATCCACCGCGCTCGTCCGATTGCATTCTCCGTCGATGTCCGTAGCATCGACCCTCGATACATTCAGAGGATGATGGAAGGGCCAAACATGTTAGAACGATGGCTGCGTTGCGAGGTGCGGAAAGGAATGTTCAGCGATGAGTTGGTTGTGGTGATCACCAGCGTTACCGGCGAGGCAACGGCATTCTTCGTTCCGCGCGAGCGTGTCGAAGGGGACAAGAGCGATGGCCGCGTTCGGGTTCGGGCATTTAGCGAGCACTCTCGGGCGTGGGCGGTCGTCCCAAACGAAACGCAGACCGTTGTTGCGGTCGATGAGTCCCAGTTTGTCGGCGCATGATTCTCTCCAACGTTGACATCCACGACGCTCTCGACGGGGATGGCTGAAGATCACGCCAGAGCCCTCTCCGCGCAAACTTGGCGATTCGCCGGGCAAGTGCCCGTTTCAAACTAGCGCCGTGGACCTTCGCCTCGGAAGCGAGATCGCCTACTTCAAGGAGGGCATCCCAGCGCAAATCGACTTGAGACAGGGAGACTTCAACGCGCTTTTCGGTCCGATGTCGGAAACGCGCAGTCCTGACGGATGAACAGCCATACGTTCTTCGGCCGCGAAAGCTCGTTCTAGAAAAGACACTGGAGCGAATTGAACTGCCGCTACTTGCTAATGGCGTCTCGCTGGCGGCGCGGGTCGAAGAAAGAGCTCGTACGCCCGCTGTGGCCTGCTTGTCCATTTCACCGCCCCGACCGTCCACGCCGGGTTCGCAGGAACGATCACGCTCGAGCTAATTAATCTGGGCCCGTTGGACATCGCGCTCTACCCAGCGATGCCGATCTGCCAGTTGGTCGTCGAACAGGTCTCGGGGATTCCTTTCCGCAACGATACCCAATTCCAAAATCAGGTCCGTCCCGGCGGTCGTTAGCGACTTGATGCCGACTCGACGCCAGCCTCGATCGCAGAAAACGCTTCAGTCGGTATCCTGTCCTCAATGTCCAGGCGAGGCGACTTCACGGGGCCGGAGGGGGGCGACGAGCTTGACTCGCTGCTGGATGCGGCCGCCGATTGGTTTTGGGGGCTGCCGGGGGTGGGGCGGTGGGTGATCGTCAGTCTGCTCGTGGCGCTGCTCGCCGGGGCGGGGACGCTTTATTACCGGTATGAGCATCAGCGCGTCAGCTTGACGGTGACGCATCCGGGGGTGCCGGGCGATGAGGTCGAGCTGCCGCCTCCGGCGGCGCAGGCCGCGATCGATCCGGCCGGGCATCTGCTCCTGGGGAACCCGAGCGACGCGAGGAACGACCCCTCGCTGCGGGAGAATTATCTCCTGATCAAGCCTTTCTTTGCTCTGAGCTACAATGACACGACAGGCACGCCGAACTGGGTGAGCTGGCGGGTGACGGCATCGGACCTGGGGGATGCCCCGCGGCAGCCGTCGTTTGATTCGGACTTTCAGTTGCCGGCGACGTTCTATCGGGTGGCGCACCACGACTATTCCGGCGCCGGGTTCGACCGCGGCCATGTTTGCCCGCATAGTGACCGGGGCGCGAACACCCAGATGAGCTTTGCCACATTCGTCATGAGCAATGTGGTCCCGCAGGCGCCAAACCTCAACCGAAAGGCGTGGGCGCAGCTTGAAGTCTATTCGCGCGGGCTGGTGCGGCGGGGGGCCGCGCTCTACACGGTGGCGGGCCCGTGCGGCCGCGGGGGAACGGGGGAGAAAGGGTATGCCGAGTCGATCGCGGGCGGCCGCGTGACGGTCCCGGCCGAGTGCTGGAAGGAAATCGTTGTGATCCCCGGCGGCCATGGTGACGACTCTGACCTGGCGCGGATCGACACCGGCACGCGGGTGATCTCGGTCATCATGCCCAACGACCAGACCATCGTCGGCGAGGCATGGGCGGGGTATCGAACCAGCCCGAGTGAGGTCGAGCGCCGGACGGGCTTGCACTTCTTCGACCGGCTGCCGGCGGATGTCGCGCAGGCGCTTCGGGAGAAGGTGGATGTCGAGCCGATCGCAAAGCCGCGCCCGCTGACGCATGTCCTGGGCGATTGAGCTTCGGCTGGTCGATCTGCGGAGGTTGACGCCCGGCAAACGAATCGGGTCTCGGCAGATCGTCATGCCGAGGGGAGTGCGACTCCCAGGATGAAAAACGGCCGGTACACGTCATGCGTACCGGCCGCGGAGCCTTTGCGAATCCTTTCGCATCTTCCCTTAATTTGGCGACCACCCGTCCTTTTGCGGTTCGACCGTGCCTCATGCCGGGAATTGCGTAACGAGCGGGCCCATAAGCCACGACCGCGAGCCCCGCTCTTTCCAACCCTGCGTTGCGCTGTCCTACGAATTGTTCTGTCACGGGCCTGGTGGCCCGAGGGTGCGGGCGAACCCTTCCCGATTCACGCCGGGTTCCGCTTGTCGCGCGGCATCGGTTTCACCGCGCCGCTGGCGACGAGCATGTCGAGGAACTCGGCAAGCCCTTCGTTTTGATTGCCGCCGATGACCACGTCGGCGGCCGCCAGAACTTCCGGGCGGCCGTTGCCCATGGCAACCCCGAGCCCTGCGCCGACGATCATCGGAAGGTCGTTGACGTCGTCGCCGATCGCGATGATCTCCGCCGGCTCGATCCCATGCCGCCTGGCGACGAACTGCACGCCTTCCCACTTGTTCACGGCCGGGTCGAAGACTTCCAGCACCTCGACGTCGTACGCGGGGACGAACAGCGTCTGGCAGACGATCCGACCGCCGAGGCGCTCGGTTAACGCACGTTTCGCCACCTGGGCCGGCTCACGGCCCGCGACGATGCCGACGCGAATCGTGTGCTCGTGCGGATGCTCCGCGAGGCGGCCGGCTTCCTGAATGGTGGAGGCGGTCACCTTCATCCACCCACGCGTCGGCGCGTTCAGTTCGACGCCGCCGGTCACCAGGTAATCCACGCCCGCCGTCGCGACATCCTGAAGCGCCAGCGCCGCGTGGCCTGCGGACTCCAGGGCCTCGCATACCTCTCGCGCGAGCTGCGGGTGCATCATCGTCCGGTGGAGCGTGACGTCCTTGGCGGTATCGACCACCATCGCACCGCCAACGAACACGGCCGACGCATAATGCCCCACGGCGTTGATGATGGCCCGACTTTCGGTCCAATTGCGGCCGGTGGCGAAGCAGACCAACAGGCCGGCCGCCAACGCCCGATGCACCGACTCCTTGACCCGGGCGGTGACTTCGCCGGTGGGGGAAAGAAGCGTCCCGTCGAGGTCGATCGCGACCATTCGATACGGGCCCAATCCATTGGGTAAGCCGGCTGGCGACGCGTCCACCGCTTTTTGAGCGTCACCCGCAACGACGTGAACTGGCTGATCCATTACAGCTCGAGGGGCGATTCACAACGGGCGCGAAATACTGACCACGGGGCCATCTGGATCATCTTTGACGCCCCCGCGTCCGTCACGACCCTTTTCTTCTGCCGTGTTTCACTTCTGACGCGGAGCAAAGTACCGCCGTCCACTTTTTCTTGCAAACAATTTCTTGGTTCGAGTCATCGCGAAGCCACAATCCATCGCGGTTTGCGCGGCGATGTCGGCTAGGGCTTGTGTTACGTCGCATCGCGGCGTTGTGGATAAGCTGTCGCAAGAAATAGGATCTGAAAGGCGTCGGGCGCAAAGCTTGGCGCGTCACCGATCGCCCGGCTTGCATCAGTGCGGCTCGCCGAACAGATCTTCGCCGCCGGCGGGGGGTTTCCATTTGAGCTGAAGGTGGTCATACGCCAGTTTCATCGCGCGGCGGCCTTGCCGCGTGCGGGTGATGAACGCCTTCTGAAGCAGGTAGGGCTCGATGACATCCTCGAGCGTGTCGCGCTCTTCGCCCATCGTGGCGGCGATGGCTTCGATGCCGACGGGGCCGCCGCCGTAGACCTGGATCAGCACGCGGAGGAACTCGCGGTCCTGCTCGTCCAGGCCGACCTGGTCGATCCCCGCGAGGGCGAGGGCGGATTGGGTGATGGGGAGCGTCAGGCGGCCGTTCCCTTCGACGGCCGCGAAATCGCGCGTGCGGCGGAGCAGGCGGTTGGCCACGCGCGGGGTGCCGCGGCTGCGGCGGGCGAGCTCCCAGAGCGAGTCCTCGTCCGCCTCCACCTTCAGCAGCTTGGCGTTGGCGACCAGGATCTGGTGGAGCGACTCGGGCGCGTAGAACTCCAGGTGCTCTGAGATGCCGAAGCGGCCGCGCATCGGGCCGGTAAGCAGGCCGAGCCGCGTCGTCGCGCCGATCAGCGTGAAGGGCTGCACGGGGATGGTCATCATCCGGGCGTGCGCGCCGCTGTCGATGGTGATATCGACCTTGAAGTCTTCCATCGCCGGGTAGAGGTATTCCTCCACGATCGCCGACAGGCGGTGAATCTCGTCGATAAAGAGCACATCGCCGAAGTTGAGCTTCGTGAGGATACCGACCAAGTCGGCGCCTTTGGTCAGCGCCGGGCCGTTGGTCACGTGGGCCTTAGCGCCGACTTCGTTGGCGATGACATGCGCGAGCGTGGTCTTGCCGAGGCCGGGCGGGCCGTGGAGCAGGGTGTGGTCAACCGGCTCTTTGCGGGCGCGGGCCGCCTGAACGGCGATGCTGAGCTTGCGGATGAGGGATTCCTGGCCGACGTACTGCGAGAACTTGAGCGGCCGCAGCGCGTAGTTGTAGCGCTCCTCTTCCTCACCGGCGGAGCCCGGCCCGACGATTCGGTCACGCGCCATACAACCTTTCTAGCGATCGATCCATCTCGAACAAGGGCGTCGAACGAACGTGTCGTAGCAGGCACACTCCGTGTGCCGTCCGCTGAACCCGGAGCCGGCCCGCGGGCCGACGGCACACGGAGTGTGCCTGCTACCACCCGTGCCTGCTACCGGGGCCCACTTCTAAGCTGGAGCATTTCCCGCACGAGGTCGTTGCTGCTGCGTGGGGCGGGATTGGCCTGCCGCGCGCGGTCGAGCAGTTGCTCGGCTTCGGCGCGGCGTTCGCCAAGGGCGATCAGGACAGCGACCGCTTCCTCTTCCATCCCGCTGCGGCGTGGGGCGCCGGGCAGATCGGTCGGCCGGGCCGCGCCGACGGCGGCGGCCGTAGCGAATTCTCCCACCTTTCCCGCGAGTTCGGCGATAATCTGCTCGGCCATGCGTTTGCCGATCGCCGGCAGGCCGATCAGGAAGCGGCTGTCCTTCGATTCGATCGCCTGCGCGATTTCGCCGGCGGGGTGGGTCAGAGCGCGGAGCGCCTTCTTTGGGCCGATCCCTTTGACGGTGATGAACTTCTGGAAGAACTTCTTGTCTTCTTCCCGGAGGAATCCGAGCAGCCGCGGCTCGATATTGCCGCCGCCGGCATCTCCTTCGAAGTACAGAATGGTGTAAAACGTCAATTCCGAGCCGACGCCGCCTTGAAGCAGCGGGATATCCGACGCGGGGACCAGCAGTTCGTAGACAATCGGACCGGACCGCAGCCGGATCCGATCCTCGTCCACGTGATGGAGCTCGCCGGTCAGCGCTGCGATCATAATTCTCTGTTCCGGTGCGATTTAAAACGCCGGCCGCGGCGATTGGGCCGTCCCCGGCGGCGGCCTCGCCGGCTGACGCCGCTCCAATTGTAACTTGCTCCGGCGCGGGCTTCCGGGGATGTTCGCGACTGCCCAACGCGATTTCCGCGTCGCGTCAACGCGCGGCGGGAAGCCGATGGAGATTCTCGAAATCCTAGCAAAAGAGCTTCACAATCAATACACAGTAGCGGCGATAAACATCCACGCTAGCCGTGGTGGGGTGGCGGAGTTGAAATCCCTAAGCCGGAGACTTCATGAGGATTGTGTACGGCGTACACGGGTATGGTCGGGGCCATGCGACGCGCGCGTTGGCGGTGCTGCCTCACCTGGCGCACCGGCATAAGGTTCTCGTTTTGGCGGGTGGCGACGCTTACGCGGCGATCTGGCCGGATTACCCCGTCGTGCGGATTCCGACTCTCGGCTTCGCCTACGGCCGCAACAGCGGGCGCCGGTCCAACTGGCAGACGCTTCGCCTCAATCTGCCGGCCGCCCTCGACCTGACGCTGCAAGGCCCCGTCTTTGGCATGGTCCGCGACACCATCCAGGATTTCGCGGCCGACGTCGTCATTGGCGACGCCGAAGCCTGGACCCACCGCGTCGCCCAGTCGATGAAGATCCCGCGGATCAGCTTCGATCACATCGGCATCATGGCGCACTGCCACCCGGAGATCGAGTGGCATGACCGGCCCGAGGCGTGCATGGACACCTTCTTCTATCGCACGCTTATGGGGCGGCCGGAGCGAGTCATCGTCTCCAGCTTCTACCCCGCGCCGCCGCGGCGGCCGGGCGTCTGCGTGGTCGGCACCCTCCCGCGGCAGGCCGTTCGCGAGGCCCGGCCCACGCGCGGCGAGCATCTGCTCGCCTATTTCAACCAGGGGCATCACCAGTTTCGCCCGCAGCTCCTCGAAGCGCTGGAACAGGTCGGCTGCCCGGTGCATGTCTATGGCACGCCACGACGCGGCCGCCACGGGCTGCTGACCTTTCTGCCCCCCAGCAACCTCCCCTTCATTGAGGATCTCGCCGCCTGCCGCGCCGTCATCAGCACCGCCGGCAATCAGCTTATGGGGGAGGCGGTCTATCTGGATAAGCCCGTGCTGGTCATGCCCGAGCGCTGCGTTGAGCAGCGCCTGAACGCGGCCGCCGTCGAGCGGCTCGGCATCGGCATGCGGACCACGCCGGACGAATTCACCGCCGAGTGCGTGAAGGCCTTCCTGGCCAACGAACACCAGTACATCATGCAGATGCGGCACCACGTGCGCGACGGCCTCGGCGAGGCGCTGGCGGCGATCGAGCGGTTTTTGGGCGAGCTGGCCCCACACGCGGCCGAGACACCCGTGGCCACCGGCGAGCCCTTGGCCGCGGCCACGCCGCAGGCCGCTTTCGTAGCGGCTGCCCAAAGCGTCGGGCAGACGGTGCCCCAATGAGGCCGGCCCGACTCGCCCTTTCCATCCTGACGAACCGAATGGGCGGCGTACCCAAGCCCTCCTGGTGTACCTACCTCGTCTGCTACCACTGCAACGCCCGTTGCAAGATGTGCGACTCGTGGCGGATGAAGCGCGGCAAGGAGATGACGCCGGACGAAGTCCGCACCGTCTTCCGAAAGATCGGCCGCCTTGATGTCGTCCGCCTCTCGGGCGGCGAGCCGTTCCTCCGCGAGGACTTCGCCGAGGTGGCGGCCGCCGTGATGGAAACGGCCGCGCCGTCCGTCCTGCACATCACCACCAATGGCTCATTCCCCGACCGGGTGATCGACTTCGTCAACCGCTTCCCTAAGCCGAACAAGCTGCGATTCATGGTGTCATTCGACGGCGCCGAGGCCGAGCACGACGCCAACCGCGGTGAGGAAGTCACGTACCAGACCGCGCTGGAGACGGTCCGTCGCCTGGCCGAGACGCGTGCTCGAACCGGGATCGGCGTCAGCATCAACCACACGGTGATCTCCGACCGCTCGCTGAATGACCACCTGGAGCTCTGCGAGACGTTCGAGGCGATGGGCGTCGACGTCCACAGCGTGCTCGCCTACTCCGATTCGGCGATGTACGGCGCCAAGCGGTTCGGCAAAAAGGCGATGGACCTGATCCACGAGACCGGCTATCCCCTGCACCCGAAGCTGCTCGATTCCGACGTGATCGGCTTCGTACAGAATCAGTTGCGGCATCTCGATCAGGTGCGCGACCCGGTCCTCCGCATCGGCAAGCGATATTACCTCCGCGGCCTGCTCGCCCGCCTGAAGAACACGCCCAAGCCCAGCCCCCACCCGAAGTGCGTCGCCCTCCGCAGCCATATCCGCCTGCTGCCGGATGGTGCGGTCCCCGTCTGCCAGTTCAACACCGAGAAGGTCGGGAACCTGCTCACCCAGTCGTTCGAGGAAGTCTGGTATAACGACACCACCGACGCCTCCCGCGAATGGGTCGACAACTGCCCCGGCTGCTGGGCGGAGTGCGAAGTGATGCCGAGCGCGATCTTCACTGGGGATTTGCTGATGAACGTGAGATAACTTGCCGGGACGGGACAAAGGAAAATTTGGGCGCATTAGGGGAACCCGAATCTCTCCTTGTTCATTTTCAAGCGCCCGTCACCGGCGTCGCCTTACGGACAGTCGTTCAAGAACGGCTTGCTCGGTCCGTCTGGCGAACCGATGCCTGTGAGAGGCCGACATGCGCCGCCCCTGGCTTGGCGGCGGCATACGAAGGAGTCTTCTAGAATGCGACTATCAGGCCTCTTTGCGCCTCCTCCGCCTCGACACCTTGCGAAAGCCGCCGCGGGACGACGCCGCGATGTTGCCTCACAAGCCGCAAGGGCCGCGACTCGAAGGCCTGATCGCACCGCGTTATGTCAAATGCCGCCTCGGTTCACAGTCAGTCGGTGTAAAAGTGTCGATTGTTGTACCGCGATAGAAATGTCAGGGTTTCCCCGCTTTAGAAATGTCAGGGTTCTACCGCTTTAGAAATGTCAGTGTCGCGCTCGTTATAGCTCGTGGGGATGGGAACAATTTCGTTGAGCGCGAAGGAGCGGCGGCGACTGGAAGTTTTGTGCAAGGTGCGTGACGGTGAGATGTCGGTGTCGGAGGCGGCGTTGCTGCTGGAGGTGACGGAGCGGCAGATGTGGCGGTTGAAGCGGCGGTACGCGGCGCAGGGTGACGCAGGCCTTGCGCACCAGCTTCGCGGGCGGTCGTCCAACCGCAGGACGGATGACGTCAGGCGGACGGCGATCCTGAAGTTGTACCGTCAGAAGTACGCGGGTTTCGGCCCGACGCTGGCGTGTGAATATCTGGCTGCGGAGGACGGTCAGACGATTAGTCCGGACGCGCTGGGGCGGTGGCTGCGCGCCGCGGGGTTGTTCGAGCGGCGGCGTAAGCGTGGCAAGCATCGGCTGCGTCGGCCGCGTCGCAGTCGCGCCGGGGAGTTGGTGCAGATGGACGGGAGCTGGCACGACTGGTTGGGAGGGCGTGGGCCGTGGTGCTGCCTGATGGTGATGGTGGACGACGCGACCGGCCGGGTGATGGCGCGGTTCTATGAGAAGGAGATGTTGTCGGCGGCGTTCGACGTGATGGGCCGCTACGTTCGATCACGCGGGCTGCCGCGTGCGGTGTATGTGGATAAAGCGGGGATTTACCGGGGTGAAACCGCCGATGGCGAGCCGACGTTGACGCAGTTCGGGCGAGCGATGAAAGAGCTTGGAGTGGAGTTGATCCTGGCGAACAGCCCCCAGGCCAAGGGGCGCGTGGAGCGGATGAACGGGACGCTGCAGGACCGCCTGGTGAAGGAGCTGACGCTGCGAGGGGTCTGGACGATGGAGGCGGCGAACGTGCTGCTGGAGGAATCGTTCCTGAAGCGGTTCAACGAGAAGTTCGGCGTGGCGGCGGTGAAGAAGTCCGACGCCCACCGGAAGCTGCCGGTGGGGGTGAAGCTTGACGAGGTGCTCTGCGAGCGTGAGGAGCGTGCGGTTGGGCGTGACTGGTGCGTGCAATGGCGTGGGCGTGTGCTGCAAATCGACGCGCGGCACGCGGGGCTGGACCTGCCACGTCCAGGGCGACGCGTGATGGTGATGGAGAAGGCGGGGGGCGACTTGCTGGTGCGTTACGGCGTGGAGTCGCTGGCATGCATGGAGTTGTCTGCGCGTCCGGGGCCGGCGAAGGCAAAGAAGGCGAAGGAGCCTGTGAAGAACAACAAGCGTTACGTGCCATCGGCGTCGCACCCGTTCAACCGTCGTCCGGCGTGTGGAGATTCGCGTCCCGGGGTCAGGGCTTCGGAGGCTACGCCTCCGAAGCCCTGACCCCGGGGGACCCTGACATTTCTACTGCAGTGAAAACCCCTGACATTTCTAAAGCGGTAGGACAGGTGTAAAAGTGTCGATCCTTGACATTTGCTGCCGCGTTCGCTACCCTGCGATTGAATTTAGGATCACAGGATTCTTCGAGGGTCGAACACAGGTAATTGCTAGTGCACCGTCACACAATGATTTTAGGGTAAATCGCCAGCGATTTTCCCTAAATTGAAAGAGTGACAATGCACTAATACGGTCACAGAAACGGAGCGCAAGATGCGTCGATCTATCCGACTCATAGCAATACTACTGATCTCGCAGACGGTGGTAGGTCACGCGAATGGACAGCAACAGCAGGTGCATCCCTGCGAGAGACTGCTTCAAGAAGGTCTGTACAATCATTTTCACATTACTCGCGCCGATACGTTCTCAGAAGATCTTCGTATTTACTTGCTCTCTGAACAGTTCAAAGAAGCTCTGCATGATGGTAAGTGGGGAGCGTCGGTCACGATCCCTACCGAAGATGATGCGATCACTATTGGAGCGAACAGTTCGAGCTCTGACTACGAGGTCTTCCACAATAAGATCAAGGATAAGAGAAGTTTGTCGATTCGTCGCGACCAATACGAGAGCTTAGTGATTTCGATCCCGAATACAGATCTGGCTAAACAATATGTCGAATGTTTGGCAATGCATCCGTTCGGCTTTCACATAAGCACCACGACGACAGAATCTGACGCTACGTTTCTGGTAAAGTGGGCGCCTCAGTTCCCGAACGATCCGGTTCCAGTCGTTCAGTCGGTCGAGGTTCGAGGCGCGATTGAAAAGTCGGTTACGACTAAGTTGCTCCCTGGGGCGAGTCTACAGGGTGAGGATATCGTTAGTTGTCTCCGAGACCCGAAAAAGGACCTTGTGTTGCTTGTTCAGACGAGTCGCGGTGCCGTAGTATATAAAATTCCCGCTGCAGAGACGGAGGCGTCGAAAGATACTCCAGTTGGGACGGTTTTCACATCGTTTCTCAATGTGGATCAGTTCTATGAGGCAACCAAAGCGAACGAATACAGCCCTGGAAGGGTATGGACATCGGCAAAGAGCAAGTGGTGTCCGGCCGATGGTCGTGTGGTTCCTGGGTCGTATTATTCCAAGCTTGCGTCGCGGGATCGAGTTCCGGATCTTAGAGGAATGTTTGTACGAGGATTAGATATCATGGAATCCGTTCCGCCGCAAGTTGAGCTTGACGCATCAAAACGGGATCCTGATGTGTCCCGCGCGATTGGCGGGTATCAGGAGGACCAGTTCAAATCACATGCTCATGGATACACTTGGAGGGAACCAAATGGCCAACCAGGCGGCTCGGAAGCTGGTGGAAGAAACGGCCTAGATACTAAGGGCGCCGGAACCGCCGCAGCGGGAGGCGAAGAGACGCGGCCGAAGAACATCGCCGTTTTCTATTACATCCGGATCAACTGACAACGAATCTAAGCCTTCAAACAAGGCATGGTTTCGACCGGTTTTTCCGTTCTGACTTCAAACGTCTAAATGTTCGTGGATTACGGAGTGACCGAACTTCCCGAGGAGCCGGAGAGCGCATCGACGCAAGACGCATCGTTGACCGTCGATCAACTATTTGCAGAGATGGTACCTTGCATTACCTTACATCGTGAATGTCGGCGACGTCGATGATTCGCGCGACGCCATCTACACGCCGATGGCGAGGGAGTGATCCTCCTCGTTATCAATCTTCTGACTTGCTCGCCCAAGACAGCGGTACTCGATTTTGTGGCTCTCCGCCAAAGTCGCTGACGAGCGCTCGGACACCCCAACTGGTTGCGGTCGGCTGCGGGACCATCCAGGAGCGCAATTTCATCGGGCGACGATGGTTACGTAACTTTCGCCCGCACCGACTCCAGGACCTGGTACACCACGATCAGCACATGTGGCGGAGAGCCGATTTTGTCAACGCCGCCCCCGCGATCAAACGCTTCTTCACGCTGAAACTACGCTTTCCGGATTCAACGGGCGGCGCGGCCTTGTAGCAGGTAGCAGGCATACTCCGTGTCCCGTCCGCATCTCTTGAAGCGACAGCGAAAGAGCCACGGCACACGCAGTGTGCCTGCTATTTTACGCTAGGCATGCAGATCGTTACCTCGGCTCCATCGCCCTCAATCGATCGATATGCAACCCGCAGCAGATCGCGACGGCCAGGGCGTCGGCGACGTCCGGGGGTTCGGGCGGCGCGGGCAGGTTCCAGAGGGACTGGATCGCCCGCTGCATCTGCGGCTTGCTGGCGTGGCCGTGGCCGCTGACGGACTGCTTCACCCGGTTCGACGAGAACTGCTCCACCCGCGCCCCGCGACGTCGGGCGACCAGCAGGATCACGCCGCGCGCGTGGCCCATCATGATCGCCGTCCGCGGGTGGGCGTAATGCGCGTAAAGCGACTCCACCGCGCAGACGTCCGGCTTGTGCTCTTCGAAGATCGACTCCAGCTCGGTCTCCAGCTCGACCAGCCGATCGGCGATGGGGGTCTTGAGCGTCAGGCGAATGACCCCGCCGTCGATCAGGATCGGCCGCATGGGGCGGTGGTCGATCACACCGTACCCGGTAAGCCGAAGGCCAGGATCGATTCCGAGGATACGCATGAGTGGGAAAGGATGAAGGATGAAGGCGAAGGATGAAATGCTTAATCCTAAAGTGCTGAATGCTGAATGAAAGGCGGCCTTCTCCTCATTCAGCATTCAGCATTCCCGCATTCAGCATTTCCCCATCATTCTTTTCGCCAGCGGGTGCCTTCCGGGCCGTCTTCTAAGGTGATGCCGAGGTCGGTCAGGCCTTTGCGGATGGAGTCGGCCATGGCGAAGTTCTTTTGGCCGCGGGCGTCCTGGCGGAGGCGGATCATCAGGGCCATCACCTGGTCGAGCAGGGCGTTCTGGGACTTCGCCGTTCCGACCTGCGGCTTGAGGCGGAAGAGGCCGAGGACGCGGCCGAGCTGGCGGAGGGTCTGGGCGCCGGAGGCGGCGGCCGCGATCAGGTCCTGCGGTTTGTCGCGCTCGATGTTGTTCCGCTCGATGAAGGCGTTCACCTCGCCGGCCATCTCGTGCAGCGACGCCGATGGCGCCGGCGGTGTTGAAGTCGTCGTCCATCATCTCCAGGAACTTCATCTTCAGGCCGAGCATCGACTTCGCGTAAGGCCCGTGGGGCGTCTCCAGCAGGGCGGACGAAACGCGGTCCATCTCCGGCGTGTCGTCCGCCAGCGGCTGGCCCAGGATCCGCTCAATCCGCTCGAACAGGCGTGCGAATACGCCGAGCGCCTTCCTGGCGGCCGCGATCGCGTGGTCGGAGAACTCGATCGGGCTGCGATAGTGGGTGCCGAGCAGCAGGTATCGGATGACCTCCGGGCCGTTCGTCTCCACCAGCTCGCGAGCGCGAACCTGCGCGGCGTTGCCTGACGACTCGTGAATGTCGTCGCTCTTCCACTCGCCGCTGGCGGCCTTGGTGCGGACCTTGGTCAGCCCGTTGTGCAGCCAATACTTGACGAACGTCTGCCCGGTGGCGCTCTCGGACTGGGCCAGCTCGTTCTCGTGGTGGGGGAACATCAGGTCCATGCCCGCCGCCGTGGATGTCGAAGGTCGGGCCGAGCAGCTTCATGCTCATTGCCGAGCACTCGATGTGCCAGCCCGGGCCGGCCCTTGCCCCAGGGGGAACCCCACTCCGGCTCGCCCGGCTTGGCGGCCTTCCACAGTGCGAAATCGGCCGGGTTGCGCTTGCCGCCGACTTCCATGTCGCGCGTGCCCGCCTCCTGCTCCTCGACGCTGGCGATGGCTGAGCTTCCCGTAGTCGCGCGTCGCGGGTGACGTCGAACCAGACGTTGCCGCCTGTCGCATAGGCGTGGCCGTTGGCGATCAGCGTCTGGCAGATGCTGATGATCTCGGCGATGTGATCGGTCGCCTTGGGGAAGTGGTCGATCGTATCCACCCCCAGGGCCGCCAGGCACCTCGAAGTACTCCGGCGGTGTGCTTCTCCGCCAGCGCCGGTCACCGTCGTATTGAGCCGTTTGGCCGCGTCGATCAGCTTGTCATCCACATCGGTGATATTGACGACCCACGTCACCTTGAAGCCCTTGTACTGCAGGTAGCGTTTGATGGCGTCGAAGATGACCGGCCCCACCATGTGGCCGATGTGCGGCGACTTGTAGACGGTCGGCCCGCAGAGGTACATCCCCACTTCACCGGGGCGCACGGGCTCGAATAGCTCTTTTTGCTTGGTCAGGGTGTTGTAGACGCGAAGGCTCATGAGGGGATGTCCCGGGACGAACTTGGCTTACCATCCGCGGACGGCGGATGTGCCGGATTCTAGCACTACATCGCTGGTTGGCGGCAAGCCGTTACGAACAAGCCAAATCCGAAGCACGAAGAACCAAGGAAACCCGAACAAAGCCAAAGCGGAAATCGACTCCTCGTTCCGCATACGCTTGCATTGGTTTTCTTTCTTTCGTCTTGGTCATTCCTTCGGGTTTCGTGCTTCGGATTTCGACGTTTTCGTTACGCCGCGTCGCCAGGTAGCGATGTAGTGCTAGCGCCTTGCGCGGAATGAAACTACGGCGCTGGGCCGGCGCTGCCGCGGCCGCAGCCTGCCGCCGCTCGCCCTCGGCCACCTAATGTTTCAGCCCTTCCGTGACGTCCAGCAGCACCACCGGGTCGGCCCGGTTGTGCTCGAAGCCCAGGATGCCGATGTTGGCCGTCCCGTTGTAGAACGACCGGGCGGCCAGCGGAGGCATCCCGAGCCAGCGGGCGGCAATCATTCGGATGATGTGGCCGCTGGAGAACGCGGCCACATTGCCGTCAACCGACTGCGCGAGGGCGACGAATCGATCCGCCCGTTCGGCCACCTGCTCGGGCGATTCGCCGCCGGGGGCGCCGTCGCGGAACAGGAGCCAGTCCGGCCGCTCGCGATGGATGTCGGCGGTCAGGCGGCCCTCATAGGCGCCGTAGTCCCATTCCAGGAGATCTGGGTTGAGTTCTTCACGCGGGGCGAGGCCGGTTAACTCGCACGTTCGCCGGGCTCGGGCCAGCGGGCTGACAAAGACCCGCGCGAACGAGACGCCCTCCAGCCGTATGGCCAGATGGCGCGCATGCGCCTCGCCCCGGGCGTTCAACGGGATATCCGTGCGGCCGGTGTGCTGGTGCGAGTCTGTCCAGTCCGTGTCGCCATGACGGATGAGGAAGAGCCTGGGAAGCCCGCCAACATCTTGCTGAGCCATCGATCCTCTCTTTCTCTTGCTGCCCGCAACGTTTTCAACTTTACGCCGCCTGCCGGCAACCAGTGAGGCTAACGTGTGTGACAATCTAAGGCGTGGCTCACCACGCCGCGGCACGCGGAGGCGTGGTGAACCACGTCTTACGTCCTGGAGGGGTGCCGCCACAACTGGGGCAACCGGAAGGCTTGAGCGGTTTGCGACGCTGCATGATAATCCGATTCCGTTGAACGGATGCCGCGTCGCGGGCGCCATGTGGAAGGCGCGCTCCGACGCGGCAAATTCCGACGTCCTGAAGAACGTCCGTGCGGCGAACAAGTACATATCGGTGTTCGATTCACAGAGTCGAGCCAGTCACGCGTGAGGCCAGCGCCATCGTTCCCTTTCTCGTTCGAGGAGACCCATCATGAACTCAGGTGAGATAACGAAGATTTCCCGTCGAGAGTTGGGCAAGCGGGTGGGTACGGCGGCGGCCGCGTCGGCGCTGGCGAGCGTCGCCGTCCCGGCGGTTCATGCGGCCGGGGACTCGACGATCCAGATCGCCCTGATCGGCTGCGGCGGCCGCGGCACCGGCGCCGCCGGCGACGCACTCAAGGCGAAGGGCGTTAACGCTCGTCTGGTGGCGATGGGCGACGCTTACAAAGAACGCCTCGAAAGCTCGTACATGGGCCTGAGCGGCCAGAAGGCGCTGACCGGGAAGATCGACGTCACGCCCGAGCGCAAGTTCGTCGGCTTTGACGCCTACAAGCACGCCATGGACTGCCTGAAGCCCGGTGACGTGGTGATCTTTGCGACGCCGCTGGCGTTCCGTTGGGTTCACTTCGGCTATGCGATCGAAAAGGGGCTCAACGTCTTCATGGAGAAGCCGCTGTCGGCCGACGGCTTTGCCAGCAAGAAGCTGCTGGCGCTGGCCGAGCAGGCGACGGCGAAGAACCTGAAGGTTGGCGTGGGGCTGATGTCGCGCCATGCCCGGCCGCTCCAGGAACTGCACGATCGGATTTCCGGCGGCGAGATTGGCGATATCGTTCTGATGCGCGGCTACCGGATGGCCGGCCGCATCGGGCATATGGCCTCGACGCCCAAGCCCGCGAACGTGACCGACCTGGAATACCAGGTCCGCCGGTTCCACAGCTTTCTCTGGGCGGGGGGTGGCTGCTTCAGCGACTTTAATATCCACATCATCGATCACCTCTGCTGGATGAAGAACGCGTGGCCGGTGAAGGCCCAGGGCGTCGGCGGCCGCCACTATAAGACCGACGACGCCGGCCTGCCGTTCGTCGATCAGAACTTCGACTCCTACGGCATCGAATACACGTTCGGCGACGGCGCCAAGCTCCTGTTCGACGGCCGCTGCATTCCTGGCGCGGTGCCGATGTACAACAGCTTCATCCATGGCACCAAGGGGTGCGCCGTCGCGTCGAAGATCAGCGACTGCGGCGCCCCCTCCAGCACGTACAAAGGCCTTGCCGACCTGGACGAGAACAAGCTCTGGCAGAGCACTGACACCAGCAAGCCTTACCAGAACGAGTGGGACGACCTGATGGAGGCGATCGTCCAGAACAAGCCTTACAACGAGGTGAAGCGCGGCGTGGAGGCGAGCCTGGTCACGAGCATGGGCCGCATGGCGGCGCACACGGGGCAGGTGATCAGCTATGACGACATGCTGAACTCCGAGCATGTCTTCGCCCCGGACATCGACAAGCTGACGGCCGACTCGCCCGCCCCGGTGCTGCCGGACGCGAAGGGGTTCTATCCCCAGCCCGAGCCGGGCAAGAAGACGCGCGAGTATTGATCGCCTCGTCCGGCCTTACGATCACGGATTCCTCGGACCGCCGGTGTGCTACACCGGCGGTCTTCATATCTTCCGGAGGGTTCAACGTTGCTCACGATTACCAAGGACGTCGTTCTCCCCGCGACCGTCACCGGCTCCTGGCCGCGGCCGCGGTGGTTCGACATGAGCATGTGGGGCAAGCCGCTCGATAGCTGCATGATGGACACGCGCTATCGCGAGAAGTTCACCGACGCGATGGCGGCGATTCTCAACGACGAAGAGCGCGCCGGGATGGACATCGTCACCCATGGCGACCTTCACTGCGACGACGACATGGCGGGGCGATCGTGGCACCATTACCCGCTGCAGCGGTGGGGCGGTTTCGAGGGGGATTACCTGCAATCCGAGGCGACGCGATCCCCGTGGCTGCGCTACCCGCCGGGGACGCTGCTGAACGAGATCTATACCGGTTGGCGCTGGCCGCGCGTGGTGGACAAGATCGTCCATCGGCCGCTGGATTACGCAAAGATCTGGCGGATGGCCCAGCAGCGGGCGAATCGGCCGGTGAAGTTCGGCACCTGCTGCTCCCAGGTGATGGGGCTCTTCCTCGATATCCACACGCCCAAGTACACGGACCACCGACAGGTCATCTGGGACATGGCCGAGGCGATGAACAAGGAGTTGCTTTCACTGCGCGACGCGGGGTGCCAGTGCATCCAAATCGAGGAGCCGACGATCCATTTCTGGGCGAACACGTACGGCCCCGACTCCGAAGAAGTCAAATTCATGATCGAGGCGTACAACCGCGAGGTGCGGGGCCTGGAGGATGTGGAGCTCTGGATCCACACCTGCTGGGGCAATCCGAACATGCAGCGGGTGATCGACAACGACAGCTACGCCGCGTCGTTCGATCTTTACATGCACGCGCTGAAGGGGGATGTCTGGACGGTGGAGATGACCGACCGGAACTTCCGCGACATCGAGCGATTCGGCGCGATGAAGGGCCGCCTGCCGAAGAAGGTGTGCGTGGGCGTTGTCAGCCATCGCACGCTGCAGGTCGATCGCCCCGAGGAGGTGGCCGCCCGGATCCGCAAAGCGCTGGAGTACGTGGCCCCGGAGCAACTGATCGTGTCGAGCGACTGCGGCTTCGGCCGCCAGGGGTGCAACCGCGACATCGCCTTCTTTAAGACGGCCGCCATCGCACAGGGAGCCAACATCGTGCGAAAGGAGCTCGGCATCGCCCCCACCCGCATCGCGGCCGCCGACCCAATGCTCCAGACGGACATCGTGCCGAAGGAGGCGGACCGGTGAGTGCGCGGGGAAAATCGACCCTTCATGGGTTGAGCGATTTTCGCTGTCTCTTGTGCTCCGTTGAAGTTTCACGCTTCGGCTTCTTTGAAATAGTTTCGCATTTGTTGTGTTGGTCGTCGCAACCTTCGGGTTGTTTTACCTGCCATTCTTGCGGGGCCTGCAGTCGTATACCCTGATCGCGGCGAGCCTGATCTTCTATGCGTATGGGCAGCCTGCGCTGGTACTTTTGCTCCTTTTCATTCATCCACTTCCAGTTCTAACACTACAGCGCTACCTTGCGAATCGTGGCGGAACGAACAAAGCAAAATCCGAAGCCCGAAATCCGAACGAATGACCAAGCGGAAAGAAAGAAAACCGATGAAAGCGGATGCGGAAGGAGCATCGTTTTCCGCTTCGTCTTCTTTTCTGCTTCCCTGGGATTTCGTGCTTTGGATTTCTCCGTTTTGGCAAAGCTTTACGGCTATTCAGCGCTGTAGCGCTAATACCTATGATCGCGCGCCCATTTCGACTCGCCGCCGCACTGTTCGTCCTCTACAACGTTGTGCTGCTCCCCGCGTCAGTTCGGAGGCGGTCCGTCGCCCAAAGCCAGTGGAAGGAGCACCTTGCCAAAGCTCAGGAATACCGCCTGGCGAAACCGTTCAAGCCCGATGTGATCGTCGGTTCGTCCCTGTCCGACCGCCTCGCCGGGACGTCGCTGCAGACGGACTTTTATCACTTGTCCCTTGCGGGCGACGGGCCGCTCACGGGCGTCGTCCCGCCCCCCGCATTGTCTTGATCGAAACCAACCTTCTCTTGAGGGATGTGAACCGGAGCGTTTTAGACAACGCGTTCTGTCCGGTGATCTCGGAGTTGCGAGGCTGGTTGAACAGGCGGCGTCCCACCGTCGGGCAATCTACCGTGCGGACTTTTCCGGCTTGAAAAGAACGGCCTGCGACGGCCCGCGACTCCTCGTGTTTGATCGCGCGGAGGCGCGGTGTATCATCTTCGCAAATGGACCCAAAGCCCCGGCCAAACCGGCAGCTCTACATTGAAACGCTTCGTCGCATGACGCCGGGCCAGCGGCTGGCTAAGGCGATGGAGCTGTCCGAACTGGGCAAGCGCCTCTTCCTTCACGGTTTGCGAAAGCGATTCCCCGACCTGGACGAACAGCAGCTCCGAGCGGTCTACCTGGAGCGAATCGCGAAATGTCACAATCGGAACTATTAAAAAAGGTCGTCGCCGCTCTGGACGCTTCGGGCACTCCTTACATGCTCACTGGTTCCTATGCGTCCAGTAAAAGGCGAACCTCGTCTGACGCATGACATCGATCTTCTGGTCGCAATCACACCTCAGGCCGTGCAACAACTGACGCGGGCGTTTCCGATCCCGGACTACTACCTGTCAGAGGCGGCAGCTCGGGAAGCGATCGGGCGCAAAAGTCAGTTCAATCTCTTGGATGTGACCGGTGGTGATAAAGTTGACTTTTGGGTACTGACTGACGAGCCCTTCGATCAATCCCGTTTCGCCCGTCGATATCGCGATGATTTTGACGGGCAGCCTCTGTACGTGTCGCGGCCGGAGGACACCATTCTGATGAAACTTCTCTGGCGCAGATGTCCGGCGGTAGCGAGAAGCAAATGGGAGATGCCCGGAGTGTGTTCGAGGTTCAGCGTTTGACGCTTGATACCGACTACATTGAGGAATGGTCGGACACCTTGCGAGTCACAGCTCTCTGGGAGCGACTGAAGCGAGAATCGTGATTATGGCGGTGCGGGGACGTGTGCCGCGATTAATACCATCGCGTGCGCCGCGATCGCCTCTCCGCGGCCGATCGCGTCGCACTCCTCGTTGGTCCCCGCCTTGACGTTGACCTGGGAGGCCTCGACGCCCAGCATCCCCGCAACCGACTGGCCCATTTCAGGCTTGAACCGCTTCAGCTTCGGCCGCTCGGCGAGGATCGTGATGTCAACGTTTCCCACGACGTAGCCGGCCGCTCTCACCTTCTCGATGACGTGCTCGACGAAGACGCGGCTGGCGGCGCCTTTCCATCGGTCGTCGGTGTTGGGGAACCGTTCCCCGATGTCCCCCCAGCCCATCGCGCCCAGCAAAGCGTCCACCAGCGCGTGGAGGACGACGTCGCCGTCGCTGTGGGCGACGGGGCTGAGCGTGTCGGCGATGTTGACCCCGCCGAGCATGAGAATGCCGCCCGGCTGGAGGCGGTGCAAGTCGTAGCCGTGGCCGATGCGGAAGGGAAGTTGGGCGAGGGGCGTTGGCCCGTACGGGGTCACAGGTCGTATTCCCTGATCTTGCGGTAAAGCGTTCGCTCGCCGATCCCGAGGATCTTGGCGGCCTGTTCGCGGTTGTTGTTCACGAGTTTCAGCGTGTTGCGGATGAGCTCTCGCTCAGCCTGTTCGAGGCTGATGCCGGCGAGGTTGGAGAGGCCGCTGATCGGCTCGGTGGCGGCCGGCCGCATCTCGGGGGGCAGGTCGGCGGCCGTCAGCTTCGTCCCCTGTGCCAGGACCACCATCCGGTTGATCGTGTTCCGCAATTCCCGCACGTTGCCGGGCCAGGAATAGCTCATCAGGAACTTCTGGGCCTCGGCGTCGATCGCTTCGATCTCCTTCCCGTTCTTCTCCGAAGACTGCTTCAGGAAATAATGGATCAGGATCGGGATGTCTTCGCGGCGCTCGCGGAGCGGGGGGATCTGGATCGTGACGCCGTTGATGCGGAAGAACAGGTCCTGGCGGAACTGCTTGTCGGCCACCATTTCATCGAGCTTGGCGTTGGTGGCGCTGATGATGCGGACGTCAACCTTGATCGGCTCGTTCGCCCCCAGGCGCACCACTTCGCCATTCTCCAGGGCGCGGAGGAGCTTGGACTGCATCTCATGCGGCATGTCGCCGATTTCATCGAGCACCAGGGTGCCGCCGTCGGCGTGCTCGAAGCGGCCTTCGCGGTCGTTGCGGGCGTCGGTGAACGCGCCGCGGACGTGGCCGAACAGCTCATCCTCGAGAATAGTCGGGGCGAAGCCCGCGCAGTTCATGATGACCAGGCGCTGCTTGCGGCGCTTGCTGTTGGCGTGGATCGCCCGGGCAACCAGTTCCTTGCCGGTGCCGTTCTCGCCGAGGATGAGGACGGGGATGTCGCTTGGGGCGACCTGGCGGGCCGTCTGGATGACCTTCTGCATTGATGGGCTGGAGCCGATCATCCCTTCGAAGCCGTTGTTGTCGATCAGCTCGGAAACCTGGGCGCGGAGAGAGTCATTCTGTTTCTGAAGGGCCGCCCGTTCGGCCGCCCGGTTCACCTGAAGGCGGAAGTAGTCCAGGTCGAGCGGCTTCTGGATGAAGCTGTAGGCGCCGTCCTCGCTCATCGCCTTGACGGCGGTCGGCACGTCGCCGTGCGCCGTCACCAGCACCACCGGCGGGGGAGGGGACTGCCGCTTGCAAAGCGCCAGCAACTCAAGCCCATCGCGGCGGCCGTCCATCATCAGGTCGGTGACCACCACGTCATACTTGCGCCGTTCCATCCGCGTGCGAGCTTCCGCCAGGCTGTAGGTCACGTCGCACTTGTGGCCCTGGCGGCTCAAGGCTTCGCACATCACCTGCGCGTGCTCTTTCTCGTCGTCCACGACCAGGATGTTCGACCGGGTAATCTCAGAATCCGACATAGCGGCGGTAGTCTAACCGGGAATCCGAAAGGCCGAGAGGAAATGCTGAATGCTGAAATGCTGAATGCTGAATGTAGGCGCGGTCGGACCGATTTTCGGGCTTTGGCGGCTCTTCGTCCCCCTGTGTCCGATGTTCTTCTCATTCAGCGTTCAGCATTGAGCATTCAGCATTTCATTCCGGTATTTCGATGGTGAAGGCCGATCCTTTTCCCGGTTCGCTGGCGGCTTTGATGCGGCCGCCGTGTTCTTCGGCGACTCGCTTGGCGATCGCCAGGCCAAGGCCCGTGCCGCCTTTCTTGGTCGAATAGTAGGCCTGGAAGATCCGCTCCAGGGTGTCGGCACTCATGCCCTGGCCGGTGTCGATGACCTCGATCAGGGCGAGGCCGGGCGCGTGGCGGGCGGAAAGAATAATCTCTCCTCCGGCCTCGGGCATCGCCTGCAGGGCGTTGATCATCAGGTTCAGGACCGCCTGCTTGATCATTCGCTCGTCAAGGCGTGCGACGACGGGCGGCTCATCGGGTTGGGGCGGCCGGACCCGAAGCTGGACGCGCTGCAACTGGGCCTGCGGGGCGTAAAAATCGACCAGTTCCTCGAGCAGGGCGTGGACGGCGACCGGCTTGCGATCCAGTTCGATCTTGCCTGCGAAGCGAAGAAAGTCGTCGAGAATATCGCGCAGCCGCGATGTTTCTTTCTGCACCGTCGCGAGGCGGCTGACGAGCCGCGTAAACGCTGGCTCATGCGGGTCGAGGTCTTCCCGGAGCAGTTGAAGGTTCAGTTGAACGGTGGAAAGGGGGTTCTTGATCTCGTGCGCCAGCCCGCCGGTCAGTGTGCCGAGCTCGGCAAGACGCTGGGCTTCCAGGGCGCGGCGCTGGAGACGTTCGTAACGGGTGTAAGCATACCGGGCGACGGCCGCCGCCAGCAGGAGCCCGACGAGGCCGCCGACCATGAGTCCCCATGCGAACCAAGGCATCGCGAGGAGGGTAGAGCCGAGCCGGCGATCGGGCAAGGCGCGTCGGCGAGTGGCGCGTCCGTGAGCGGCCGCGATGGAACGCGGCGGTTGGCGGACGGGCAAGACAGCAACGTCAAGCGACGCGGGTGCTAGCCCCGCGGCCGCTCCTCCGGGGCCCGGCCGCGATGAGCTCTCGGCCCCCTTTTTCGGAGGGCGCGATCCGTCTACGACCGATTGGGCCGTGGCGCAGCCGACGAGTTGCCGATCGCCGGCTGACGGGATGCGACCGGCCCGCGGGGAGGGTTCGAGTCGCCGCGCGGCGGGTGGTCGTCGTGCGTGAGGCCGGACTCCCTCGTCAGGCCGGGCTCCCGGGTCAGGCCGGGCTCCCGTTGCGGGGCAGGCTCGCGGGTCGAGGCGGTGTCCAGCCGCGCCGCCTTGGCATTCTGAAGCACCTGGGCGGTCAGTCGCTTGACGTGCTGTGCGGAGAGCCCTTTCTCGCCGCGCTGCATGTCATATTCGACGGTCTCACCGTCTTTGAGCGACCGGAAGCCCTCGCCTTCGATGCTGCTGAAGTGGACGAAGACATCTTCCCCTTCAGGGCTGACGATGAACCCGAACCCCTTCTTCGAATCGAACCACTTTACTGGACCCGTTGGCATGATTTCTCCCGAAAGGATGGCACGTTCGCCGCTCCTGACCGTTGACCCTTGGCAGCCTGGCCCGAATCGTTGAGATCCCTTGGTGACGTAGCGCACCCGGCCGCCTCTGGTGAGGGGCGGCGAAGGGTTGAACCTTGTGAACCAAGCCGGTGCGGGCAAACCCCCCCGCACCAGGAACGAAGGTGATACCCCGATCAGACGACGGAACGAGACATGCAGGCCCCTCTCCAAACACGGTCGATCAGGCGTGCGTTGCCCGCGTCCCATCGCGGCCAATGCGGCCCCGCCCGATTTGGGCGTAAAACGGGGGAAGATATAACAGGATCACGCAAAAAATCCAGCCGGGCTATTACGATTTAAAGAGAACTGGAATACATAACGGGAAAAAGAGGGCGTCCGACGGTAGGTAAACGAAAACGCCCCGTCGGGAGGACCCGGCGGGGCGTTCACTTCTGCGCAGTTTGCAGTGTGGCGATTCAGGCTCGTGATGACCCTTGCGATCACCAAGCCCTTGAAACGCTTTAGGTGGTCTTCTTCTTCGGGGCCATCACTTCGATGTGGGTGGCGGTCCCGGTCGCGGGAGTCACGGTGATGCGCTGACCTTCCTTCAGGTCTTCCAGCTTCGCGTCCTTGCCGTCCACCGTGTAGGTGGTCTTGTCGTCGACGGTGACGGTGACGTCCTTCTCTTCACCCTTCTTACCCGAGCTGATCGTCAGCGTCTTGCCGTCGATCTTGGTGATCTTGCCTTTGACGTTGTCGCCCTTGGCGGCCGATGCGAGGCCGGCGAAACCGAGAACGATCGAGAGCGCGAGCGCGAGGGACAGGGTCTTCATGGAAATCTCCTCCTGCCGGCCAAAACCGGCACCAGAAATGGGGACTGAGCCATCGGAGGAACGGCCGACCGTCGCGAAACCGCGAACCGAAATCGTCGGGATTCCTCTCCGCACGTATTTGTAGCTTCAGGTCTGAAAAGCGTTGAACCAACGCAAAAAACGATATTACACCAGCGTTTACGACCGGATAGACCTCGGCCGATGCCGCCCATGCTCCCTCTCCAACGCCCGAGGCCTTAAAATATTCTTGTAACCGGGCGAGGTGAAGATATTCTGTCTGTAACGAACCGGCGGCCATGCCCGCCTTGTTCCCGTGCATCGAAGCGACCGATCGCTCCCGTGCGCCATCTCGATTGCGTCCCCGGCGGATCGTTTCACGTCAAGTGCAGAGCGGAGACAACCCATGCTGACCCCTTCCGATCGCAAGATCGTGCTGGAGCGAGCGGCGGATTACGGGCTTGAACGCCTTCGTCAGGCGATACCTCACCCTCGCCCGCGACGACGCGGGTTTACGATGATTGAGGCGCTGGTTTGCACTGGCGTCCTGGCCTCGCTGATCGCGCTGCTATTGCCGACCGTCAACCGGGCGCGGGAGCTAAGCCGCCGCGCCAAATGTGCGGCGAACCTCCACGGGATCGGCTTCGCGGCTCAGAACTTCGCACAGGACCACAACGGCTATTTCCCGGTCTGTTACTACATGCCGAGCCCTCAGTACCCGTTTCGGTTCCCGCTCGTCATCAGCCGCGACGCGACGCTCGAGGACAGCAGCACGCTCGCCTGGAGACAATACGGCACACCGTGGCAGACGTTTAACCGGTACGGCGCGGATGTGGGGTCATTTGACTGCCCGAGCACCCAGACCCGCACCCGCGACATCGACAGCTCGACGGCGCCGCCGGAATGGGGGTCGGTCATCTGGACCGACTACATGTACGTCGGCGGGATGACCTCCTCGAACCTCGGCAGAAGCTATGCCCGGTGGGGGACGGCCGTCCCGGCGGTCGCCCAGAAGGATAAGTTCGTCTCTCGCGAGATCCTCGCCGCCGACGCGGTTTTCTATAGCGGTGGCGGCAGCTATCAGTGGGATTCGGTGGGCCCGCGTTACATCATCAACCATCCGATCAATTCGGTGGTCGGCCGCGTCGATTTCCAGAACGTGCTCTACGGTGACGGCCGCGTCGAAGGGCACGGGCGCGACAGCTTCGCCACGACGCTGACGACCTCGAACTACTCACTCCAGTTCGCCCAGGCCCCCGTCGGCGGCTTCTTGTACTGGGGGCCGGACGAATCGAACACGTGGCTCGGCTTCGACCCCAAGCCAACGCCCACCACGCCCGTCCCGACGCCAACCCCAACGCCCCCCAAGCCCCCCTCGCCGCCACCCCCGCCGCCCATCCTCCCCCACCCGATCCCCGGTGGCGACGGGAGCTGAATCCAAGGAGGCGGAACCCAAGGGTGAAGGACGGGAATCAAAGGATGAAGGTGAAGGATGAAGGAACGCCTGAATCAAAAAAGGCTGAGGCCCGAAGGATGAAGCGATGCGTAGAAGCTGAGATTCGACGCTGAGTTCGCCTTTCTTCATCCTTCACCTTCATCCTTCATCCTTTTATTTTTCTCCTTCAGCCTTTGATCCCCAGCACGTCTGCCATGCCGTAGCGGCCGGGCTTCTGAGTGGAGAGCCACTTGGCGGCGTGGAGGGCGCCATGGACGAAGGTGTCGCGGTTGGTCGCGACGTGAGTCAGCTCAAGCCTTTCCCCCATCGCGGCGAAATAGGCCGTGTGGCGGCCGACTTCGTCGCCGATGCGTAAGGCGTGCATCCCGATCTCGCCGCGCTTGCGGGGAACGTCGTCGCCGTGGCGGTCAAAGACGAGCGCCTCGGGGCCTTTGCCGGTCGCCTTCAATATCGCTTCGGCGATCCCTTTCGCTGTGCCGGACGGAGCGTCTTTCTTGAAGCGGTGGTGCCCCTCAATGATCTCAATGTCGTAGTCGTCCCCCAGCCGCTTGGCGACCTCGGCCGCGATCTTGAAGAGCACGTTGACGCCCAGGCTCATGTTCGGCGCCTGGAGGATGGGGATCATCTCCGACGCGACGTCGATCGCCGCATGATCGACGCCGTGCAGGCCGGTCGTCCCCACCACCATCGCGATCCCCCGGTCCCGGCAGGTCTTCAGCCAGTGACGGGTTGATGGTGGCGAGGTGAAATCGATCAGGACGTCCGGCGTCGGGCGCAGGTCGAACGTCACCGGAAGGTGGATGCTCCCGATCCCCGCCAGCTCCCCCGCGTCCAGGTCGAGCTGAGGGTGGTCCGGCCGCTCGACCGCTCCGACCAGTTCAATCTCTGGGTCGGCCTTGGCGAGCGCGACGAGACGCTGCCCCATGCGGCCGGCCGCCCCGGTGATGGCTAACTTGATCATGGGTCTATCCGAAAAAAAAGCACCGGCCTAACACTACATCGCTGATTCTGCGATCAAGCCTTCCCGAACCAGAAAATCCGAAGCACCAAACTTTAAGGAACTCCAAACAAAGGCAAAGCGGGAAATCAATACTCGCGCTTGAATCCGGTTCCTTCTTTCCCGATTTCTCATTCCTTCGGATTTCGTGTTTCGGATTTCGACGTTCTTCTCGTGCTCCAGTGACCAAATAGCGCTGTAGTGCTAAAGCGGCCGGCGTTCGTGCTTCCGCCTTTTTCCACAGAAACGGTTAGAACGCGGCGCGTTCCACCTGCCTATCCGATTTCCTTTTCCCTCTTGCAGTTTCCTTCGGATTCGTGCTTCGTGCTTTGGATTTAACCCTTGGCCGACTGTTAATACTCCGCCACCGGCAGCGTCGACTTGGGCGTCTGGATGCTCAATCCCGAAAGCATGCTCGGTTCGCCCCCCATGGCGGCGACGATCGCCTCCAGATTGTCTTCCACCGGCACCGGCCGGTTCGACAGGCGGCCGTGCGGCTCGGTGCGCGGGGCCGTCTCCTGGGCGGCCTTCAAATCGATCCCGGTGTGATACTTCACCGTCGCGTTCGGGTCCTTCAGCTCGTGGCCGGTCAGAATGCATGCGACCGAGTCCGTCGGCGAGATCACCCCTTCGGCCAGCAGCTTCTGCAGGCCGGCCACGCTCGCGGCACTGGCGGGCTCGCACCCGAAGCCATACCGGGCCACCAGCGCCCGGGCCTCAAGGATCTCATCGTCCGACACTTCCCGCACCACGCCGTTCATCACGTCCAACGCCCGCAGCGCCTTGGGGAGGTTCACCGGGCGGCCGATCTCGATGGCGCTGGCGACCGTGTGGGCCTGAACGTTCTGCTCGTCCATCCAGGCGTAATACCCTTTCACCTTCGCCGCGTCGTAACGACCGTCGTTCCACCGGACGCCCTGTTCGTCATAGAGCTTGTAGAGCGTGTTCGCGCCGGTCGCGTTGATGACCGCAAGCCGCGGGATCTTGCTCACCAGGCCCAGTGCCTTCATCTCCTGATAAGCTTTGCCGAACGCCGAGCAGTTGCCCAGGTTCCCGCCGGGCACGATGACCCAATCCGGCGGCTGCCAGTCCCGCGCCTCCAGGATGCGGTACATGATGCTCTTCTGCCCCTCCAGCCTGAAGGGGTTCACCGAATTCATCAGGTAGATGCCCATCCGCGGCACATCTACCGCGATCTGCCGCACGCGGCGCAGGCAATCGTCGAAGTCGCCCTGGATCTGGAGCGTCAGCGCTCCGTAATCCAGCGCCTGGGAGAGCTTGCTGACCGAGATCTTCCCGCTGCCAATAAAGACCACGCCCTGCATTTCCGACAGCGACGCGAACATCGCCAGGCTCGCGCTGGTGTTGCCGGTGGACGCGCAGGCCACCTTCTTCGCCCCGACCATGCGGGCGTGGGTGAACGCGGCCGTCATCCCGTTGTCCTTGAAGCTGCCGCTGGGGTTCAACCCCTCGTACTGAAGCAGCAGCGTCCCCGGCTTCATGCCGACCTGCCGCGCGAGCAGCTCGGCGTTCTGCAACTGCGTCCGCCCCTCGCCGATGGTGACGATATCGGCCTCGGTGCGGAAAAAGGGCATCAGCTCCCGAAACCGCCAGACGCCCGAGAAATCGGCGCCGCCCCTGCGCATCGGCCCCCTTGGTTGCCCAGCGATGCTCGAAGAAGCTCAGGCTGCGGGGGACGGGAAGGCGCGACCAGTCGTAAAGGATGTCCAGCAACGCCCCGCATTTCGTGCAGGCGACTTTCGCTTCGTCAACAGCGTAGGTGGACGCACAGGCGGGGTTGATGCACTGCTGGAAGGCGCGGTCAGTCATTGCGGCCAAAGGTAAGACCCGGGGCGGGAAACGTCAAAGCGGCTTGGGACATCCCACGATAGTGCGACGTTGAGCAGGGCGGACCGAAACCGCTTCCTGTCGGGCGCGGCTCGCCGGGCGCCGCGCGATGTCCGGCGAGCCGCGACCGTGAGGGAGCGGTTGGGCCGGATCGTCACGCTGCGTCCGTCGACAGCGGGACGTGCGCGCGGCACTCTCACTACCGGGGACGTCAACGGTCGTATTTCCGCGCGAACTCCGCATCGCGGCGGCGCTGGTTCTCTGTCGCCTTCCGAAGCGTCCGTTTTTCGAGCCAGGTCAGACTGTTCATGCCGTGCGTCGAGACCTTCGCGAGGATCGCGTCGATCTTCTTTTGTTCAGCGGCTTCGTCGATCGCCGCGCGGGCCTTGCGCGAACCACCCCTGCTTCGCCTTGCTGCGACGCGGCTCTTTCATGAAAGCGCTCGCGCTGTAGTCGAGGCCGCTCTCGTCGAAGTCGTAGGGGGATGCGTGCTGCAACTGAAGCCGCATCATGTAGCAGGTGTAAAAACAACTCACTGCGATGAGCATCAGCATCAATGCGCCGCTGGTGACGCCCACGAGGAACATGACGACCGAGCCGACCATCCCGACCACTGCGCTGATCTTCATCGACCTCAGGTAGCCCAGATGCGGCCACAGGATCGACTGAAGCATCTGGCCGCCGTCGAGCGGGAAGACCGGCCACAGGTTGAAGAGGAAGATCGCCCAGCTCGCGCGGTACGCCCAGTAGACGTAATTGCTTAAATCGAACAGCGACGAAAGAGCACCACGGTCGGACGGTGCCCAGGGGATCCAAGGGATCGAATACCCCGCCAGGTGGAGATAGATGCCGCAAATGAAGCAGATCACGATGTTGACGGACGGGCCGCCGGCGACAGTCAGAAACGTCGGCAACGGGCGGCGCGGAGGATGAGCAAAGGCAAGCCCGCCGATCGGCGTCATCAGAATATCGTCGGCGGACCCGCCGACCCACCGCGCCGTGAAGCAGTGCCCGAACTCGTGGAGCAGGACGATCACAAACAGCGTCGTCACGACCTGCAGTCGATCCTGCCAGTGAAAGGCGAGGTTTCCAACGCCGAACACAAGGACCAGAACGATCGTGATGACGAGCGACGAGTGAGCCCGGACGCGAATGCCCGCGAAATGAAACAGCGTGACCGACCCATTCATGAGCCATTGCCACGGCCCGCCCGGGTTCGTGCGGCCTTCGCGGTAATAAGGGCGATCTTCCCAGCCCATCGTCGCAAGCCTCTCAAATTCAGGCGCCGTGACGGCGCCGTGTGGACCGAGACCTTCGGTGCGCTACTGGCCCTTGCCGGGCAGCCCCGGAACGTGGGCCAGCGTCAGCGCCCGTCCGCCTCGCGGCTGACGGCGTCGCCGGCTCGGAAGAACCGGTCGTACATCAGCAGCGTGGCGATCGTCTTCCCGTCCTGGATGTCCCCGGTGCCGATCATGTCCAGGGCCTCGTCCAGCTCCAGCGGATGCAGGTCGATCTCTTCGCCTTCTTCGAGCGATCGCTCCCCTTGCTCCAGATCGTAGGCGGCGTAGGCGAACATCTTCTCGCCCAGAATGCCGGGTGAGGTGTAGAACGAGCCGAGCGACCGAAGCCTGCCGGCGAGGAAGCCCGTCTCTTCCAGCAACTCTCGCCCCGCGCAGTTCATCGGCTCCTCGTCGGCGTTTAAGCCGCCGGCCGGTAGCTCAAGCAGGTGCTGATTGATCGTGTAACGCCGGTTCCGGATCAGGATCACTTTCCCGTCCGGCCCGAATGCCAGGATCACCACCGCGCCGGGATGAGCCACCACTTCGCGCTGAAGCTTGCGGCCGGTCTCCTCGTCCTCCAGATGGTGGATCTCGAAGCGCGCCCGCTTCCCCGCATAAAGGATCTGTTTGTCCACGAGGCGGTAGGACATCACTTGCTCCCAACTTCGCCGCGGCCCGGCGTGAGGTGTCGCCCGGCGACCGGAACAAGCCCGCCACACAGGGCTTCCAAACGGCGCGGCCGCGGATTATACAGCCCGGTCGGCGAAGTCCACCCACGCCGGAAGCCCCGCTCCACGATTCGCCCGTAGACAGCCTCCGCGACGAACGTCGATAATCCCGCCCCGGATCGGCAGCGGCCGGCGCTGCGATCTCCGCCGCCGCAGGGGTACCCAGCCCGAGAGGTCATGAATCGCGTCACACTGGTTTACCTCGTCACCATCGTGGCGACTGGCGCCATCCTCTGGGAGACGCTCCGATTTGGCGCGTCACTGGAACCGGCGGCCGACCTTTCCGGCGAGTGGGTGATCGAGCCCGGGGGCGGCTCGTCGCAAAGCCTCGGGCATTGGATGCGGGTTGATCAGTCCGGCCGTTTCTTCCAGCTTCATTTTGAGAGCGGGCGGGTGTTGAACCTGAAGGCGGCCGCCGCGCCGACCGCGGCCGAGAGGTCGGCGTCCGCTGGGTCGGCGCCCACGACCCTTCATCTCTCCGGCGACGGCTGGGCGCTCGCCGCGCGGCTTGAGCCCGGGCCGGGGGAGCAGCAGGACGACGCGTCCGCCACGCGCCCCGCCGCACCCGCGGAGGAGCCGGGGCGCCACGGGGCCGCGGGCGAATCGCTTCAGGTTTTGATCAGCCGGCCCGAGGTGGGGGCTTTCGTGGCCCACCGGGCGGGTCACGCCGGGGTCTTGCATGCGTCTTGATCAGTTGCTTCCGTTGTTGCTGTTGCAGATCACCGTCATCCTGGCCCTGAGCCGGGGGGTGGCGATGCTGTTCAACCGGTTCCGCCAGCCGCAGGTGGTGGGGGAGATGGTCGCCGGGATCATGCTCGGGCCGAGCCTATTTGGCTGGCTCGCCGAAGCGGCCGCCACGCACGGGTGGACGAGCGGCAACCTGGCGGTGGCGCTGTTCCCGCCGCCGAGCATCTCGTACCTCGGCGTCCTGAGCCAGGTGGGGGTGATCTTCTTTCTGTTCTTGATCGGGCTCGAACTCGACCCGAAGCTGATTAAGAGCCGCGGTCACGCGGCCGTCGTGATCAGCCATGTCAGCATCGTCGCGCCGTTTGTCCTGGGGGCGGTGCTGGCGCTGTTCCTTTACCCGCGGCTATTCAATGCCGGGCCGCGGACGCATTTTACGCCGGTCGCGCTCTTCCTCGGCGCGGCGATGAGCGTCACCGCATTCCCTGTCCTGGCTCGAATCCTGACGGAACGGAACCTCCATAAGACCAAGGTCGGCGCCGTCGCGATTACCTGCGCCGCCGTGGACGACGTGACCGCCTGGTGCATCCTGGCGTTTGTGGTCGCCGTGGCGAAGAACGACCCGCAGAAGGGCGTGATGCCGGCCGTCTGGACCGCCGTTTTTGCGGCGACATACGTCCTGGTGATGTTCTTTGTCGTGCGGCCGTTCCTTCGCCGCCTTCAGGAAACGCACGAGCGGCAAGGGAAGCTCAGCCAGAACATCATCGCCCTGATCATTCTTCTGACGCTTATCAGCGCCTATACGACCGAGCGAATCGGCATCCATGCCCTGTTTGGCGCCTTTCTGCTCGGCGCGATCATGCCGAAGGGGACGCACTTTGTCCGGGCCCTGGCCGAGAAGCTGGAAGATTTTACGGTGGTCTTTCTGCTGCCGATTTTCTTCGCGTACACGGGGTTGCAGACGCGGATCGGGCTGCTGAACAACGTGGAATTGTGGGGCATCACGCTGCTGATCATCGCGGTGGCCTGCGCGGGGAAATTCGGCGGCTCGACGCTGGCGGCGCGGGCGTGCGGGCTGCCGTGGCGGGAGTCGAGCACGATCGGCATCCTGATGAACACCCGCGGGCTGATGGAGCTGGTGATCCTCAACGTCGGCCGCGAGCTTGGGGTGATCACGCCAGCCGTCTTTGCGATGATGGTGATCATGGCGCTGGTGACGACCGCGCTCACCACGCCGATCCTGCACTTTGTTTACCCGCGGCGATTGTTCGATCTGGAATACCCATCGGATGTCGCGGTGCCGCGCAAGGTGCGCGGCTCATTCTCGATCCTGATCCCGGTCGCAGACCCGCGCAGCGGCGGGCCGCTGCTGCGTCTGGCGGAGCAGTTGGCAGGCCGATCGGCGGAGGCGGGGAGCCGGATTTACGCCCTGCATCTGCGCCGCCCGATCGACCGGGAGGCGTACCGGGCGGGGTTGGACGAGCAGGCGGCGACGGCCGCAGCATCAGCCGCCGAGTCGCAGGATGCCTCGTTGCGGCCGCTTCTGGAGAGTGCGATTGCGTCGGGCGTGGCGGTCGAGCCCATCTCGTTTATCAGCCGCGACATCCCCGGTGACATCGCCCGCGTCACCCGCGAGCGGGGGGCGGACCTGGTGCTCACGGGCTTCCACCGGTCGGTCCTGGGTCGAAAGCTCCTGGGTGGGGCGGTTCACCGGGTGCTGATGGGGGCGCCGGCGGACGTCGGCGTCTTCGTCGATCGAGGCTTCACGGGCGCGGGGAAGGTGCTCGTCCCCTATCTCGGCAGCCGCCACGACCGCCTGGCGCTGGAGTTGGCGAGCCGCCTCGCGGCCCGCGCCGCGCGCGGGTAACGGTGCTTCACGTCGTCCCGCCTTCACGCGCCGATGCCACCGCCGCGGCAAGTGACGCCGGCGGCGCGTCGCCTGAGACCCTTCATGCCGGCGCCGAGGTTGACCGCGTCTTCAACGAGCCGGGGGGCGCGACACCGGTGCAGTTCAAGGTGGTGCGGCACGCCTCTCCGGTCGAGGCGGCCGTCCAGGAATCGGCCGGCTACGACCTGCTGATTGTCGGCCTCGCGGAACAATGGGGCCTGGAATCGCATCTATTCGGCTTCCGCACCGAACGCATCGCCGAGGCGTCCGCCTGCTCGCTGTTGATGGTCCGGAAGTACCCCCGCCCCGCCGTCCACGGCGCGACCGCAACCGACACCGACGCGGAGTTTCACGAGATCCCCGCCGCCCGCTCATAAAGCATACTGAATCGCTCAAAAACACCTCCAGACCCCTTTTCGGATCAGCCGAAAAGGGGTCTGGAGGTGTTTTTGCGGGTCGAGGCTTTTTGCGTTATCGGCTGCCGCGGATTTGCTGCCAGCGGTTGAGAAGGGTGTTGATCACCTCGGCCCTGGGCGGGGGGCAGACGGTGCCGGTCAGGTCGGGGCGGAGGCCGTATGGCTGGAGCAGGACGAAGGGGCTGTCCGGGCCGTTGGTTGGCACGGCGGTGTTCGCGGGGCGGAAGCCATGCACCATCGACTTCGCCTGGACCGGCTCGCTGAGCAGGTACGCCTGGAACTTCAGGGCGGCGTCGCGCTGGGCGGGGGAGCTCCAGGGGACATCCAGCACGTAGTACGGGTTGTCGTTCCACAGGTTGTACTTCGGGTAGACCACGCGCAGCTTGCCCCAGCGGCCTTCGGCCTGGCGGAGCTGGTCGATCGCGGTGCTTTCGTAGACGAAGATCGCGTCGTAGCGGCTGGGGCCGAAGCGGACCATGTCCACCATCAGGTTCCCCGTGCTGTCCACCAGTTGATCCATCTGCGTGACCGTCCCCGACTCAATGCTCTTGAGGAACCGCTGGAAATCGGGCTGGGTGAGGTCCGATGCGCTGAGCATCCCCGGCTTGGCGAGGAAATCGTGCGTCATCAGGACCAGCGAGAGCAGGCCGCTGTTGCTCTTGTTCGGATGGGTGTGGCTGAACTTGAAAAAGCCCCAGTCGTTCTGCTTGTCGCCGGTGATCCCGGCCCAGCCGCCGTCGTCCTGCATCGCCGCGTTGATGTTCTTGAAGTTCAGCTCCCCGTACTTCTTGATGAACGGCTGGTAGCGGTCTTCCCACATCACGAAGACCATCGGCGTCAGCGCCAGCGGCTCTTCCTTCAAGATCGGATTAGGCCGATCGGGGTACTTCGCCTGCCACTCGGTCACGAACACGTCCCTATACGCCGCGCTCGCCGGCGACCAGACCTGGATCGAGGGGTCGCTCGCCCAGATCTTCTGTGCCGCCTCCAACGAGCCGAGCGGGATCAGGTGGACGTCGATCTCCTTCCCTTCGGGCGTGGCCGCGAAGTCCCTGGCGGCCTGCTCGAGCCAGAATCGCTTTTCCGTCCCGTACGCGATCCCCAGCGTCGTCTTGCCCGACGTCGAACCGAAGTCGCCCGGGGCGGGCGCGGGGGTTGGCGGCGTGGTGGCGACGGGCGCTCCGTCGGCCCGGCCGGCGCAGGTCGAGTGCTTCCCCTGATTGAAGACGAAGTACAGGGCGGCCGCGAAGCTTCCGAGCACAATCACCAGCAGCAGCAGGCGGCCCATAAAAGAGCTCCGCGGCTGCATCATCGCGTTTTCATAGTTCATGTTGTTGGGCATTTGAGACATGGCACACCTCCAGGTCGTCCAGTCGGTCATCCGGCGATCGGATCAGAAGAACGTCGCGATCTCCCGGAAGACCGTCTTGATGTTCTCCGGCCGGCCATCGAACGACTTCGCTTTGGTCTGATCGCTGATCGTCTTCAGGACCCCCTTTTCCGCGTCGCGGCCGTAGGCGATGGTGAAGATCCGGATCGGCGACCCGTTCCCAATCCCCCTTGATGGAACTCAACAGCAGGTTGAGCGGCGTCCCCCGCTTGGAGTCTTCGCCGTCGGTCAGGACGACGACCGCGCTAATCCGCTTCGGGTCCGGGTGGTCGAGCAGATACTGCCGGGCGGCGGCCGTGGCGTCGAACAGGGCCGTCTCGCCGTCCGCCGTCAGGGAGTTGACCGTCGCCAAAGCGGCGGCCCGGTCGGTCTTCATCGAGAGCCCCTGGCCGGCCCAATTCAGCCGGGAGCTGAACGGGAGGAGCGAGAGCGTGTCATCATCGTCCAGCATGCCGATCAGCTCGGCCGCCCCGGCTCGGGCGTTGGTCATCTTGTTGTCTTCGTTCATGCTGCCGGAGGTATCGAGCACGAGGACGATGTTCGCGTGCTTCTTGTTCTTGCGCCACAGCGAGATGGCCCCGTCGACGACGGCCGCCGGAGGGACTTCGAGGGTGTTCTTCGGTTCATCGGGGTTCACGCCGTGGGCCGCGTCGATCGGCGCCCCAAGCCCAACGGCCGTGTCGCCCGGGCGAAAGCCGTATTGCATCGCTTTCCGCTGCTGCGGCTGCTCACGGAGAAAATCGACGTAGATCTTCGCCGCCTCGCGGTGGGCATCGGTCACCCATTCCCGCTGGACGACGCCGACCGGGTGATCGCTCCAGAAGGTCCCCTCGGACGGGTAGACCGCGACGATCGGGAATTCGGTCGCCGGTTGCTGGTTGTACGATTCGATGACCGAGCTTTCGTACAGGACGGCCGCACTGAGGTATGAAGGGCCCCCGGCGAACATCTTGTCGGCGAAGAAGCCGGTCGATTTTCCGTAATGCACGACAGCCTGCTCGATGCCGGACAGTTCTCCGGCCACCTCGGGCTTGCCCAGGTCTTCGAGCGTCAAGCCGCGTCGCTTGCCGGAGCCCGCGTAGACCTCGGCCAGGACCGAGATCAGCCCGCTGTTGCTGTACTCCGGGTGCGTGTGCCCGAATCGGAACGACCCCCATTGCGGGTGGTTGTACGTCGCCCACCCCTTGGGGTCCTGCGCGAGATCGAGGATCTGCTTCCAGCCGACCGGCTTCCGCGGCCACCCCAGCGCCTCGGCCATCGGCTTCCACATGGCGATGACCACGGGCGAGATGACGAGGTTCTCGGTCGGACCGATCAGGTCCGAGCCGTGCGTCGATCGCCACTTGGCATTCCCAAGCGTCACGAACGCGGCCGACGCCGGGCTGACCAGGTGCGCCTGGGATTCCCCGGAGATCAGCGCATCGATCGTCTCCCCCGAGCCCAGCGGCTCGGTGGTGACGAAGATCTGGCGGCCGTCGCCGATCTTCTTCAGCGCCTTGTTGAAGTCCGCCGTGACATCGTCGATCCACGCCTTCTTCTCCGACCCGTAGACGAACTTCAGCTCCAGCGCGCCCGCCGGCACAACGGGCTTTGCCGGACTGTCCGGCGGCGCACTGGCAACCGGCGTTTCATCGGACTTGTTACAGCCGGCGGCCAGGCCCGTCGCCAACAGCAGCAGCGCCGAGATCACCCCGCGCACCGCACGCCCCGGGATGTGGATCGATCCGAGCCTCATGTGTTCTCCTGTTCCCTTTGAGCCCTCATCGGTCGGCCGCCAAGAGACCACACGGGCCCGGGGGCGTCCAATTATGAAATGATGCCGAGTTCATACGGCGAGCGGAGCGATCCGGCGGCCGCTTGTGTTAAGAAATGATGGGTGTCGGCGACGCAAGCGCGGCCGGATGCGCTGTCCGCGAGCGTGGCCGAAGTCCCCAGTCACTTCCCCGCGGCGTCCTTCAGGTGCTTCGCCGCCGCGACGGCGGCCGCCGATCGGTCGGCCAGCTCGAGCGAATCGACCGTCAGCCATCCGGAGTAGCCGGCGGCGTCGAAGTTCGCGAGCAGCGTCGGCCAGTCCACGTTCCCTTGCCCGATCACCGTGGCCTTGGTCCGACGGTCCGCGCCACGAAGGCCGTCTCGCGCGCGGACGTGGCGAATCAGGTTCCCCAGCCGCGAGAAGACCTCGTCGGTGGCCCAGTCGTCACGCAGCATGGCGACGGGGTCGAGGTCAATCCCGAACCAGGGGCAATTGACGCGCCCCAGCGCATGCTCCAGGGCCGAGTAGGGGGCCAGGTCGCTCCGCATCGCCAGCATCACGCCGTACCGATCGGCCCGCTGGCCGAGTTCGAACAGGGCCGCGTCCACCTGCGCCGCGAAGGTGGGGTCCACGGCGGGGGGAAGATGCGGGAGTGACGTCACCTCAGGCGCCGGGGCGGCCGTCGTGAAGATGGGGAGGACCAGCATTCCGGCCATCTCGGGCGTGATCGTTGGCTTGGGCTTTACCACCACCGGCGCCGGGGGGAGTGGCCCGATGTCGATACAGACGAGCGACGCGAGCAGCCCCCGTGCCGCATCCATGACGCGCTCAAGCCGGTCGAGAATGCGGTCAACGTCGGCCTCGGGCCCGAAGCCGATCCCTCCGAGGTCAACCGAGAGGCCGACGAGCTGTTGCTCCTGCGTCCCCAGGATGTGGCGGAACTCGCGCCGACCGGTCTGCGACAGCTCGGCGAGGTCGATCCCGCCGGCCGCGGCGCTGAACAGCATTCCGGAGAACCCCATCTGCCGCGCCAGCTTGGCGCCCTGCCGCGGGTCTTCAGAAACGGCGGCCGCCACGACGGCGAGCTTCACGGAACGGATTGATTGACTTGCCATCCCATGATTGTACCGGCGCGGGGTGGCGGTGCGGTGTGCAGGCCGAGAAACGCTCAGCGAGCCGCGCCCGTAAGGAAGCGGTTTCAGACCGCTCCGCTCGCCTACCGGCCCGTCAACGGATCGCCGAAAGGACCGCATCGAACGAGCCGCGCCCATTACAGACTGTCGAAAAGCCCGCAAAACGGCGAAGAATTCCTCGTTTTTCGCTCAAAAGCGGCGGTCGTTAGGTCGCTGTCACGAGTTTTCCGACAGTCTGATTAGGAAGCGGGGCCCGCCGCCGCGGGCGTTAACCGTTCATCCCCCGGATCAGTCGCCGAGTACGGCGACTGCCCGCTTCACGTCACGCCGCGATGTGGACGGACGCCCCGCGGCCACGCATGCCGTCCGCTCCCTCACGGTCGCGGCTCGCCGGGCGCGGCCTCCTGAGCGAATTTCGTTCGGGGCGTCCCCTCTTGGCCGATTCATCGACCCGGCGGGCGGATGGCTTCGGCGGGGCGCGACGACGCGGGCTCGGTGGGGCGGGCCGGGCTTGGGGCGGTGGTTGTCGATGGCGCGAGATGGCTGGCGGCCGGCATGGGCGGCAGGGCGGAGAGGTCGGACGGCCGCACGATCGTGTCGGCCGGCGGTGGCGTCGGCTGGGTCGGGGCGGCCGCGGTTTCGACTGGCGGCGCGGCGTTCAGGTAGGCGACCAGGTCCGACGCGACGCGGGCCAGCGCCCGGGCGATCGCCTCCTGCTCGGCGCGGGCGATCGTTTCGTCGAACGTCAGGTCCTTGCCGCTTTGCTTGGCGGAGAAGCTCTCGGTCGCGACGGCCGTGTCGGTCACGATCCCGGTTCGAACGTCGAGGAGGATCGCTTCGACCGTGCAATAGGCGCGGATCTCATCGGCCGAGAAAGCCCGGCTCCGCTGGAAGTTCCGGCGGCCGGTCCGATAGACCAGCAGGCTGTCGGCCTGCAACCGGGCGGCCGCCTCGCGCAGCGCCGGGATGCTCATGCTCCGCGGCGCCAGGAGAGAGGGCAGGATCACCGCGTCCACGATCCGGGGGCTGGTGCGCAGCTTTTTCAGGAGGTCGTCGATGGACGTCAGCTCCAGCGAGGCTTGATCTTCGGAGACCCACGACCCGTACATGCTGCCGAGCTTCAGCACGGCCAGCCGCCCGCGGCTCGGCGGGTAGACCTTGTTCGCCAGGGCGGCCGCGATCGCCTGGTCGCTCATCACGCCGCCGTCGGTCCGGAACAAAGACGCCATCGCGATCGCGTCGGCGTCGGCGGTGGTCGTCGCCGGGGACATGGCGGGCGCCTCGCCCGCCAGGCGGCGCTCCGAGTTCCCGCCCGCTGCGCACCCTGCCAACGCGATCCCCGCGGCCGTCGCCATGAACGCCGTGACCAGCCCGTGCAACCGTTTCATCAGTGCCTCTTTCGTCAGCCCGGCCCGCAATCAGCCCCCAACGCCATTAGAACGCGAAGGGCCTCGAAAGTTCAGTCGGCAAGAAGGTCGGACGTGGATCCACAGATCCGCTCCTGCTCCGAGGAAGTGCGTCGCGCCCTGGCCGTGATATGATTCAACGCAAGCCCCAGGCACCCACATTCAAGGCCGAGCATGCCCAATTACATGATCGCCCAACTCGATCAGATCGCCCCGACGCCGTGCCCGTGCGGGCAGGCCCGTCGCGCGTTCGCGACGCCTGACAACCGAACCGCGACGGTCCACCTGACCGACATCTTCGCCGATGCCCGCACGCACTACCATCGGGCACTGACCGAGATTTACGTGATCCTCGAAGGGGAAGGGTTCCTGGAGCTGGACGGCGATCGAATCCCGGTCAGGCCCTTGACGGCGATCTTCATCAAGCCCGGCTGCCGCCATCGCGCCGTCGGGGACCTTCGGATCATCAACATCCCCGTCCCGGCATTCGACCCCGCGGACGAGTGGTTCGATGAAGAGCCGGAGCCGCCAAGGGGTGTGCGGATTTCGGCCGCCATTCGCCTGGAAGAGGAAAATTCGAAGCACGAAATCCGAAGGAAGACCTGAAAAGAGGAAGTCGAAAGTAAAAAGGGAAGGAATGCAAACTCAGCACCGAAGACCAAAGCGGGCTGCGCACTTTGGGTGCCGTGGATCCGCTTTCATCCGATGTCCCCGTACTCGCACCGGGCGTAGACTCCTGCCCTGATGGATCCGCGGCCGAGAAAGCTTGCCAAGCGTACCCGCCTCCTCTCCTTGAAAGTGGTGCGCTCGTTCTATTACGCGTTTTCGGGTCTGGGTTACCTCCTGCGAACCCAGCGGAACGCCCGCATCCACGTCATCGTCGGGACGATCGCCTGCGGCATGGGCCTCTGGCTCGGTATCTCGCGCATCGCGTGGGCCGTCCTCGTCTTCACGATCGCGCTGGTGCTGATCCTGGAAGGGCTGAACACCGCCATCGAAATCGCCATCGACCTCGCGATGCCGGACGTCCACCCCCTCGCCAAGGCCGCCAAAGACCTGGCGGCCGGCATGGTCCTCATCGCCGCCATCGCGTCCATCTTCGTTGGCCTGCTGATCTTGGGCCCGCCCCTCTGGCATCGGCTGCTGGGATGAATCTGTGGCGGCGTCTCGTAGGGCACGCACCGCGTGCCGCCGCGTCGCGCGATCGACCGGCAGTGCCGTCTGGCACGGGTCGTCCAGCACGTACCCGCGTTCGACCTCCCCTCTTCTTGGCGCTCTTCCCCCGGCGTCCTTGGCACCTTGGCGTTCACTTCCCTTCGCTCCAAAGCGAAATGAACGCCAAGGCGCCGAGGCAGGAGCGTCAAGGGAAAGAAAGGCGCCGTGGACCGGCCGACGGCCATGGCTGACGCGGTGGCGACCCCCGTCGGCGGCACGCAATGCGCCCTACGTTCCCACCTTGATCGTGCTGAAGGCAGTGTCACCCGATCTGCGCCAAGGCAAGCGTGTCCCCGAGCTGTTTCAGCAGAGCCGCGCGGAGGTGGCGGTGGTGCGGGGCCGTGAGTCGGGGGTCGGCTTCGAGAAGGGCGAGGGCGTCTTCCCTGGCCTGGTGGAGCAGGTCCATTTCGTTGGTGATGTCCGCGAGCTTGAACTCGGGGAGGCCGTGCTGGCGGGTGCCGAAGAATTCGCCGGGGCCGCGGAGGCGGAGGTCCATTTCCGCGATCTCGAAGCCATCGTTCGTTTCGCACATCGCTTTCAGGCGAGCCTCGGCGGTTTCGTTGCCGGCGTCGGCCATCAGGAGGCAGTGGGACAGTTCGGCGCCCCGGCCGACGCGGCCGCGAAGCTGGTGGAGCTGGGATAGGCCGAAGCGGCCGGCGTCGTCGATCAGGATCACCGTCGCGTTGGGGACATCAATGCCGACTTCGATCACCGTTGTCGCGATCAGCACGTCCACCTGGCGGTCGCGAAACTGCGCCATCGTCGCCTGCTTCTCCTCCGTGCTCATCTGGCCGTGCAGCATCGCCAGCCGCAGGCCGGACAACGGGCCTTTGGAGAGGCGGTCGAACTCGCGCAGGACCGACTTGGATTCGTCCAGCCCGCTGTCCTCGATCTGCGGGACGACGATATACGCCTGCCGGCCCGCGCCGACCTGGGCGCGGATGAAGTCGTACGCGACGGCCGCCTGGCGGGAGGGGAGCCACTTCGTGCGGATTGGCTGGCGGCCGGGGGGGAGCTCGTCGATCTGGGTGTACTCAAAGTCCGCGAAGTAGGAGAGTGCCAGCGTGCGCGGGATGGGCGTGGCGGTCATCACCAGGTAATGCGGGGCAAGCCCCTTGCTCTTGAGCACCGCCCGCTGCTTCACGCCGAGCTTGTGCTGCTCGTCGATCACGACCAGGCCGAGGTTGGCGAACTCGACGTCCTCCTGGATCATCGCCTGCGTGCCGACGGCGATATGGAGCTTCCCCTCGGCCAGGGCCTTGAGCCGGGCGCCGCGGGTCTTTCGCTTCGTGCGGCCGGTGAAGAGGTCGATCGCGACGCTGCTCCCCTCGAGCATGCGCGAGAGGTTGAGATAATGCTGCTCGGCCAGCACTTCGGTCGGGGCCAGCAGCGCCGCCTGGAGGCGGTTGGCGACGGCCAGGAGCATGGTGTAGACGGCGACGGCGGTCTTGCCGCTGCCGACGTCCCCCTGGAGCAGGCGGTTCATCGGCCGCCCGCTGGCCAGATCGTGGGCGATGACCCAGACGGCATTCTGCTGGGCCCCGGTGAGAGTGAACGGAAAGCGGCGGCGGATGCGCTCGTCGAGCAGCTTGTCGAGGCGCATCACCGGGGCGGACATGCGGCCAGCCTGCAAGCGGCGCGAGATGCCCAGGCCGAGCTGCATCAGCATCAGCTCGTCGTAGATGATCCGCCGCCGCGAGCGCATCGCGTCGCGCAGGTCCCCCGGCGTGTGGATGAGCCGATACGCGTCGCGGCGGGCGACCAGGCCGCGGCGGGAGAGCAGGTCAGGCTCGAACCATTCCTCGATCTCCGCCAGCAGCGCGGGCAGGTTCTCGCGGACGATGCCGGCGATCATCTGGCTGGGCAGCTTCAGGCTCGCGGGGTAGATGGGGCGAAACTCCGCATCGGTGACGACCTCGGTCCCGTCGTCCACCACCGTATAACGGGGGTTGGCCATCTGCGGCAGGTTGCGAAAGACCTTGACCCGCCCCTGGACGCGGATTCGCATGCCGGGGTGGATCTTCTGGCGGAGATAACCGGCGTTGAACCAGACGAGGGCAAGCTTTCCCGAGCCGTCGTCAAGCGTCGCTTCGAACCGCGGACGGGGGCGGATCGGGGAATAATTGACGGCGATCACTTCGCCGCGGGCCATGGATAGAACGTCCGGCTTCAGATCGGCGATCGCCTGCTCGGCCGATACCGTCTGATAGTCCCGCGGGAAGTACTCGAGGAGCCCGCGGAGCGTCGCCACGCCGAGCGCCCGAAGCGCCTTGCCGCGCGTGCGCCAACCCCTTCGACCGTTTCGATCGGCCGATCGAGGCCCGTGTTCGCGTCCGAGGCCGGTGTGGCGGGAAAGGTCATGCGTCGCGCGAATCTTAAAGGATCGCGAGGCGGATCGTCGAATCGGCCCGGTGGACGCGACGGCAGCCCCGCATCAGTGCCGGGCTCGCCAGGCGACCGCCAGCAGTCGCACCGTTTCGTGCGCCAGAACGTAAACCGCGAAGAGCAGAGTCGCCCGGCCCAGCCAGTCGAGCAGGCTCGCCCGCCACCAGCGGGCGCGGTCGGGTCGGTTGCTCCTGCTGCCGTGATAATCGAGGGGGATTGGCAAGGAGGGCAGATCGGGCCAGCTTACATCCGGGAGGGGCTCGGGCTGGTCCGATCGATCATGCATGAAGGCCGAAAGATCACTCCATGGCGACAGCTCACGAGACCTCAACACTGCTGTTCCACCCCTCGCGGCCGATGAGTCGGACAAAGCGGCAGGCGCAGATCTCCGTCTGCCTGATCCGTGCTCCTTCGCTGCGCCTCCAGAAGAACCTGTTCGTCCTCCGGCCCGACCGGCAGGATCGCGACCCCACCCTCTACCAGTTGATCCAGCAGCAACGCTTCCGGAAGCTTGGGCGCGCCGGCGCCGATGAGGATGCGGTCGAACGGGGCGGCCTCGGGCCACCCGAGCGTGCCGTCGCCATGGCGGAAATGGACGTTGCGGATGCCCAGCCTCATGAGCCGCTCGAAGGCGTCATCAAGCAGTGGCTTGACACGCTCGATCGACCAGACTTCTCCGGCGAGGCGGCCAAGGATCGACGTCTGATAGCCGCTCCCCGTACCGATCTCCAGCACGCGACTGCCCGGCCGCACGTCGAGCCGCTGGCTCATCAACGCCGCGATGTACGGCTGGCTGATCGTCTGGCCGTGGCCGATGGGGCTGGGGCGGTCGGCAAACGCATCGCTGCGGTAGTCGTCCGGGAAGAACTGCTCGCGCGGGATGTCACGCAACGCCTGGATGACGCGCTCGTCGCGGATGCCCCGATCGATCACCTGCTGGCGGATCATCCGTTCTTGCGCCTCTGTCCATGTACCTGGTTCATTGGCAAGCCCACCGTGATCCTCCCGCCGCCGCCGACGCCCGATCCGATCCCGACACACTGATCCTATCGCGACACACCGCGGCAACCCATTCTACGCAGGGATCGAACCGAAGCGGAAGACATTCAGATCGCCTACCTGTTGCGGGGTCGGCGGAAAACCCGACGCACGAAATCTCCCAAGGAAGCTTGTATCGACGGAAGAAGAAACGGGGTGTGCGTCCCTATGTCGCCGTCCCTTCGTTCGCTGGCTTGCGGTTCCATGGGATTTCGGGGTTCAAACATCCAGCTTGTCCGCCTCCTCCGCTCGATCCATGATGAACCGAAAGCGCGCCGAGGCGTCTTTGCCCATTAGTTCGTTAATGATTCGGTCGGTGGCGAGCTGGTCGGAAATTTCAACCCGCAACAGGCGGCGCGTCTTGGGGTTCAGCGTGGTTTCCCAGAGCACCTTCGCCATCATTTCGCCAAGGCCCTTGAAGCGGGAGATTTCGGGCTTCGCGTTCCCTTTGACGTACCGCTTGAGGATGCGCTCCTTGTCGGCGTCGTCGGCCGCCCAATGGGTTTCTTTGCCGATGTCGATCCGGTAGAGCGGCGGCATCGCCAGGAAGACACGCCCCGCCTCGATCAGTTGGCGCATGTGCCGGAAGATGAATGTGAGCAGTAGCGTGGTGATGTGGTTCCCGTCGCTGTCGGCGTCGGCCAGGAGCACCAGGCGGTGATAGCGGAGCTTGGTCGGGTCGCACTCGGGCCGGCGCCGCAGCCGAGCGCGGTCACCAGGTCGGCGATCTCGCGGTTCTCCAGCACCTTCGCCAGCGACGCCCCCTCGGTGTTCAGCACCTTGCCGCGGAGCGGCAGGATCGCCTGAAGGTTGCGGTCCCGCCCCTGCTTGGCGGTCCCGCCGGCGCTCTCCCCTTCGACAATGAACAGCTCGCTTTCGTTGCGGTTGTTGCTCGAACAGTCGGCCAGCTTGCCGGGGAGGTTCAGGCGGCCGTTCGTCGCCGTCTTGCGGCTGATGCTGGCGCTGGCGGCGCGGCTCGCCTCCCGGGCCTGCGCCGCGATGATGATCCGGTTGACGATCGTCTCGGCGACGGTCCGATTGTTGTTCAGCCACTGCTCAAGCACCGGCCGCACGGCCGCGTCCACCATCGACTGGGTTTCCGGGTTGTTCAGCCGCTCCTTCGTCTGTCCCTGGAACTGCGGCTCTTCGATGAAGATGCTCAGCACGCCGATCATCCCCTCCCGGATGTCCTCGGCCGCCAGGGTGACGCCGCGGGGCGTGAGGTCGTGTGTGTCGATGTACTGGCGGATCGCCTTCATCACGCCGGACCGCAGCCCGTTCTCGTGCGTGCCGCCGCTGCTGGTGGTGATCCCGTTGACGAAGCTCTTCAGCAGTTCTTCCGTGCTCTCGGTCCAGGAGAAGCACATCTCGATCCGCGCCCCGTTCACTTTCTCCAGGACGAACGGCTGCTCGTGGATCGGCTTCGTCCCCTTCTCCGCCAGGATCTTTCGCAGGAAGGCCAGGATGCCGTCCACGTGCTGGAAGACTTCCTTGCGGCCGTTCACCTCGTCGTTCCAGATGACCTTCAACCCCTTATGGACATAACTGGCCACCTCCAGCCGCTCGCGGATCTGGTCGGGGTTGAACTCGGTGCGGGGGAACATCTGCGGGTCGGGCTCGAAGCGAATCGTCGTCCCAGTGCCGCGGGCCGGACCCAGCTTTTTCAGCTTCCCGAGCGGCTTCCCCTGGCGGAACTCCATCTCCCATTCCGCGCCGTCGCGGCGGACGGTGGCCACGAGCCGCTTGGAGAGGGCGTTCACCACCGACGCACCGACGCCGTGCAGCCCGCCGCTCGTCTTGTAGCTGCCAGCCAGGCCGTTATCGAACTTGCCGCCCGCGTGGAGGGTGCAGAGGATGATCTCCAGCGCCGGCTTCTTTTGCGTCGGATGGTTGTCAACCGGAATGCCGCGGCCGTTGTCGCGAACGGTGACGCTCGTGCCGTCCTTGTGCAGCGTCACCTCGATCTCGTCGGCGTGGCCGTTCATCGCCTCATCGACCGAGTTGTCGAAGATTTCCCACACCAGGTGATGCAGCCCCTGCGACCCGGTGCCGCCGATGTACATGGCGGGGCGCTTCCGGACCGGGTCAAGGCCTTCCAGGACGGTGATGCTGCTGGCGTTGTAACTCGCGGGTGCTGTCATGTTTTTGTCTGCGTCAATTCGGGGCTCTCGCCTAAAGCGGCGCGGGAGCGGGCACGGGTTCGTAAACCACTTCGACGATCTGCCCGCGCGACACAAATTCGTGCCCGCGGCCGCCGCGGCCGGTGACCTTGTACCGCCCGGTGTTCAGCCGCTGTTCACCCCCCATGCTCGTCTTCACCGTAAGCGTGTCACGGTCGTCAGTCGCGGTGATCACGCCGACCAGCCGATCGTCCCCCTCCAACTTGATCAAGAGCACGCCCTTGCCCGCGCCGGAGAGGAAATTGATCTCGCTCGCTTTGCAGAGGATGACCCGCCGATCGCGGCTGGCGGCGATGACGGTCTCATTGCCGTGGATGACGGCCGCCAGGGAGACTTCCGAGCCTTCGGCCGGGCGGGCGAAGCGGCGGCCCGACCGCGTGGAGACCTCACGAAAGGCGTCAAGGCCGAAGCGCAATGCGTACCCGTCGCTGGTGACCGCCAGACCGTGCAGCTTGGGGGCGTCGTCGGGGTGGCTCTCGTCTACCGCGGTAAGCTTGGGGGGCAGGAGGCGATCGTCGAGCGAAGCGGCCGCCACGATCTTCTCGCCATCCTTGAGCTTGAAGAACTTTTGGATCGGCTCGCCATACCCTGTCGTCGCGGGGAGGTCGATCGCCCGCGCGGTATAGGCCGTCCCGAAGTTGCTGAAGAAGGCGACGGTCGCGCGGGTGCTCGCCGCGACCAGCGACAGGATGCGATCCCCTTCACGGAGCCGGGTCGTCTCGGGGTTCATTTCCTTCTGCCGCTTCACCCACCCGTCGGCGGTGACCAGCACATGGTTGTCCTCGGCGACGATGAAATCTTCGGCCGAGTATTCGACTTCGTTCTCGGCCGCCTCGATGAGCGTCAGCCGCTTGTTCCGCGGCTCCTTGCCGAAGGTGCGGGCTAATTCTTCGATCTCCTTGCGGATGATGGCCCAGCGGCCGGTCGCCTCCTGTTCGTCAAGCAGCGCCTCAATCTCCCGCGCCCGCTTCCGGCGCTCGGCGAGCTCTTCGCGGATCAGGTTGATCTCCAGCCGCGCGAGGCGGTAGAGCTTGAGTTCGAGGATGTCGTCGATCTGGCCCGCGTCGAGCCCGCCGTCTTTCACCTTGCGCGGGCCGTCGGGGAGCACGCCGTACTTCTTGAGGATGCGGGATGCCGCATCGGCCTTGCCGTCACTGGCGCGGATGATCTTGATCAGGTCGTCCAGGATGTCGAACGCGAAGGCGAACCCGTCCAGTGTGTGGATGCGGCCGCGAAGCTGCTGCAGTTCATGGGTCAGCCGCTTCGTCACCACTTGCAGCCGGAAGTGGAGGAAATGCCAGAGGATTTCCTTCAGCCCCAGCCGCTCCGGGCGGCAGACTTCCGGGTTGTCGGTTGGCGTGAGGCAGGTCAGGTTGACGTTGAAGTTCGTCTGCAGCAGCGTGTGCCTGAAGAGGAAGGCCATGACCTTCTCGACTTCGGCGTCCTTCTTCAGTTGCAACTCGATCCGGACGTCGTCGGCGCTGATGTCGCGCACGTCGAGCAGCAGAGGCATCTTCCGGTTGATGACGACCTGCGCGATCGCCTCGACCAGTTCGGCCTTGTTCACGCCGTAGGGGACGCTGGTGATGTAGATGACCTGGGCGGCACGGGTCGCGGCCCCTTTTTCCCAGGTCGCCCGCATCCGGATCGCGCCCTGGCCGTTCTTGTAGATCTCCCGCAGTTCGTCCCGCGTGTTGAGGACCTGGCCCCCGGTCGGAAAGTCAGGCCCGCGGATCGCATCGTTGGCGACGAGCTGATACTCCTTGACCTCCGGGTCGTCGAGCACCTTGAGCAGGGCGTTGCAGACTTCGCCCAGGTTGTGGGGCGGCACGTTCGTCGCCATGCCCACGGCGATGCCGGCCGAGCCGTTGACAAGCAGGTTCGGCACCCGGCTCGGAAGTACGACGGGCTCTTCCCTGATTCCGTCGTAGTTGGGGCGGAAGTGGACGGTCCCCTGATTGATTTCGCGGATCGTCTCGCCAGCGATCGGCGTGAGCCGGCACTCGGTGTATCGCATGGCGGCCGCCGGGTCGCCGTCCATCGAGCCGAAGTTCCCACTGCCATCCACCAGCGTCGCCCGCATCACGAACGGCTGCGCCATCCTCACGAGAGCTTCGTAGATCGAGCTGTCCCCGTGCGGGTGATAGCGGCCCATCACGTCGCCGACGACCGTCGCGCACTTGCGGTGCTTGGCGTCGGCCCGCAGGCCGTTCTCCCACATCGTGTAGATGATCCGGCGATGGACCGGCTTCATCCCGTCGCGGACGTCGGGCAACGCGCGACTGGTGATGACCGACAGGGCGTAGTTGAGGTATCGCGCCTGGGCGATCTCTGAAAGGACGGCGCGGTCTTCGCCTCCGGGAGGCGGCGCGCCCGTCACCTTCCCGCCGCCCCCGCCGCCGCCCGAGCCGGCTCCGCTCTGTGCATCCCCTCCGCCATCCGCGCCATCGTCAGCCGTGCCGCCGCCGCCATCCGCGCCGTCGCCAGCCGTGCCCTCGCCGCCTGCGCCGCCCACGCCCGCGCCGCCCACGCCCGCGCCGCCCACGCCTGCGCCGCCCACGCCTGCGCCGTCCGCTTTTTCGCCGCCATCGCCATTCGGGCCGCCGCTCGTTTCGTCGTCGAACAAACCCGTTGCCTCATGCTTTGCGGTGCGCCCGAACTCTTCGCTGCCATCCGTCGCCTCCTGTGCGGCCTGCTCGTTTAGGCGCCTGATCGTCCAATCTTGGTGTCATTGCGCGGCCGAGCCGCGGAGCGGCGCGGCACCGTGAAACGGAGCGCCGGCCGGGCCAGTGAGAAAGGAAGCGGCGCCACAATCGTCCGATGGCCCGCGGCCGCCAAGACTCGCCCAAGCGCGGGGACCGAAGCTCCAACAAGGTGGTCGATTGCGACCCATGACGATCCTCCTTGACCGTGGTGATGCCCATCGTGATGACCCCACAGGCAGCAGGCTTTAACCGTGACGACCCGCCGTTGCAACGTCATCGGCGCCCGACCGGTTCTTTCTCCAGCGGAATGTTTGGGTATAGTAAGGGTGTGGGGGTCGAATGGCAACAGACTCCGGCGGTGCCGGCGGACGCACGCGAGCTGGCCCGAGATTCTCGATGAGCGGCCCGCGTCAGGCCCAGAAACAGAGCGGCCACGGCGAGTATTCCTGCCGTGGCCCGTCCCATCCTAAACCGCCGAAGGACCAGCAGTTATTTCTGACGGAGCGTTGCTCAGTGAACCTGACGCTGCGAATCGGATTGCGGCCGCTTGGCGTTCTTGCCGCTGCCGCCCTGCTGACGAGCACCCGCCTCCGACTGTTCGGTCTGACGGCCTTGAGCCTTTTCCGAGCCTTTGACCTCGCTCATGTGGTCGCGGTCCTGAACCATGTACTCGCCGCCAAACTCGCCATTCTGATCTGCTGACATGACTAAACTCCTCGTCACCTCCTGGCCCGGCGTTATGCCTCCAACGCACTGAGACCTTCTCGATGCGGTGCAAACGCGGGCGGTTGGTTGTCGTGGAAGTATATGCTTGCGGCCGTACGATAGGTACAGTATCAGATATCAGGAATTGTAACCGGCACAGTTTTCTAACAGCAAATCTGTACCCGTAATTCCAGGCCTGAACTGTGCTGGGTGATGCGATGCACAAGCTTAAGAAGGACCATAAGGTCCCTATTTACGAATCAGTTGCGGCGCGAGTGGTCCAGATGATCGATCGCGGGACTCTGGCGGTGGGGAGTCGTGCGCCGTCGGTGCGGTCGTTGAGCGCGCAGTGGAAGGTGTCGATTTCGACGGTGATTGCGGCGTACCGGGTGTTGGAGGATCGGGGGCGCCTGCAGGCCCGGCCGCAGTCGGGGTTCTATGTGCGGGCGCTGCGGCGGGAGAATGTTGAAGAGCCGCAGATGTCGCAGCCGTCGGAGACGCCCACGGCCGTAACCGTGGGCGACCTGGGGCTCTCACTGCTCACGGAGTTCGGTCAGCCGGGGGTCATAGCGCTGGGGGCGGCCAACGGGGCGGTGTCGGACTGGTCGATGAAGGCGGTGAATTCGCTGATGAATTCAATCAGCCGTTCGCAGCCGCTGCTGTCGGCCGCGTATGCGCCGCCGGCGGGCATGCCGAACCTCCGCCGCCAGGTCGCGCGGTGGTACCTGCGGGCGGGGTGTACGCTGGCCCCGGAGGATGTGGTCATCACCAGCGGAGCGCTGGAGGCGATCCACCTCTGCCTCCGGGCCGTCACCCGGCCCGGCGATACGATCGCCTTGGAATCACCGACCTACTGGGGGATCTTGCAGACAATTGAGATGCTCGGGGTGAAGGCCCTGGAGATCCCCACGCACCCGCGCACCGGTCTGTCGCTGGACGCTTTGGAGGTGGTCCTGAGCCAGCATTTGGTCAAGGCGGTGGTGCTGATCCCGACGGTCAACAACCCGCTCGGCTCGATCATGCCCGACGAGGACCGCCGGCGGCTGGTGGCCATGACCCGGCAGGCGAACGTCGCCTTGATCGAGGACGACATCTACGCCGATCTCGCCTACGCCCATGAGAAGCCGCGGGCCTGCCGGAGCTATGACAACGAATCGTCGGCCGCCAGCCACGTGATGGCATGCGGCGGCTTCTCGAAGACGGTCGCCACCGGCCTGCGGATCGGCTGGTGCATCCCCGGAAAGTGGATGAAGGAAGTCTCCCGGATGAAAGCCTGGCTGAACATCGCCACGCCGACGCTGCCGCAGATGGCGCTCGCCCAGTTCATGGAGAACGGCAGTTACGAGAGGCACCTGCGCAAGGTGACGACGATCTATCGACGACAGGTCGAGCGGATGAGCGAGCTGCTGGCCCACCACTTCCCCGCCGAAACCCGCATCACCCGCCCGCAGGGCGGATTTCTCCTGTGGGCCGAGCTGCCGGAGCGCGTTGATTCCGTTGACCTTCACCACCGGGCGATCCAAAAGGGCATCTCCATCTGCCCCGGCGTCGTCTTTTCCGCCACGGGGAAGTATCGCAACTGCGTCCGGATCAACTGTGGGCTGCTCTGGTCGGAGCAGGTGGAGCAGGCGGTTGCGACGCTGGGGAAGCTGATCGGGTAGGTCGTCTCAAGACGGGTGACTGCGCGCACCGACCGGACCACATCCCTAAGCTTTCACCGCATAGGCGTGGGCCCCATTTCCTACCATCACCTTCCGCAGCGCTTCAGGCCCTTTCTCGGCGAAGTAGGACTTTGCGATCTCGACCACCGTCCCGTACTTGGCGAACCGCGCTGACCGGCCAGTTGCTTCCGAAGATCAGTCGATCCGAACCGAACGACGTCCAGAGGGCATCGAGGGTCGGGCGGTAAAAGGCGAGTCCGGCGGGCGCGTCGGCGTTGCGGCGGCCGGTCCCCTCAACCAGGCCCGACACCTTGCACCAAACATTCTTGCGGCCGGCCATCTCCTCAATCCCCTTCAGCCAGGCCGCCGGCGGCGCCTTGCCATCAATCGGGACGTTGGCGCAGTGATCGAGCACAATCCGCAGCGTCGGGACGGCGTCGGCCAGTCGGGCCGCGTCGAGCAGGGCGGCCGGCCCAATATTTACATCAGCCTGCAACCCTGCGCCCGCCAGGCGGCGCAGGTCGTCGAGCAGGGCGGGCTGCTCAATCGATTTCCGCCAACTCTCGCCGCGGAGGCGGATGCCGCGAAAGAGGGCGTTCTTCGCGAAGCGCGCGAAGAGCGGCCGAAACTCGGGCGTGCCGGCCGGGAGGTTGCCCACGAAGCCGACGATCGAAGGGTATTGCTCCGCGAGCGTCAGGGCCCATTCGTTGTCCTCGGGCCATGCGCTGGCTTCAACGACGACGGTTCGTGTGACCCCTGTCGGCCGCGCGAGTCGCTCCCACTCGTCGGGAAGAACCTTCCGATAGAGGACAGCGTCCCCCTGTTCCGGCCACGGCACGCCCTGCGGCCGCGTCGGATCGTAAAAGTGCGTGTGGGTATCAAGAACCGACGCCCCATCCTCCGCCCCCCGCAGCGGCGATCCTCCAACTCCCATCACCACCCCAGCCGTTCCGACCAGCCAACCCCCCAGAACATCCCGTCGCGTAACACCCATCGAGACCTCAAGAAAGGGGAGACTCCCCATTGATCGCCGCAGCTATAATGGGGAGGCTCCCCTTTCACGCCCTGAAAAAAGGGAGAAGCCCCGTTCTTCGTGCCGCGAAAAAGGGGAGCCTCCCCTTTCTTATGTCGGGTCGTCGAAGGGCAACTGGATGACGAGTTGCATCACCATGCCCGGGTCCAGGCGCGGGGGGTAGTCGCGGAAGTCCACGTCGATGCTGGCCGGGAGGCTGGCCGATTCCAACGCGTCCAGGACGTGCCGGGTGACGAAGACCGGGCGGCCGATCTCGGTCCAGGCTTCGTAGGCGCTTCCGGCGGCGGGGCGAATCACCTCTATCTGAGCGCTGCGGATCGTCTCGGGGAGCCCTTCGATCGTGAAACGGGTTGTCTTGGGCGCGACTGGGCCATGCGGGTCGTGATACCAGAAGAGCAGCCGCAACGTGTATTCCGATTTGCTCGCCATGCAGCCCAACCCGGGGACCGGGTCGACCCAGGCGGCCGGGACGCGCTCGACATGGTACCCGGCGTGCTCGTTCAGCAGCCGAAACGCGTGAAACCCGCTCTTGCGGATGTCGTTCACCGTGATTAGGCCCTGGCCGTTGTGGAAAGGCTCGAAGCGGAAGCCGCCCCCGTCGTCCGAGATGTCGGTCGCGTCCGAGTAGATCGCTCCCTCGCACGTCTCCGACAGTTCGAAGACGGTTCGGCAGATGAAGGCGGCGTTGTTGCAGTCGTCGAAGGTGGCGCCGGGGTGCCGCGGCGTGCCGGCCCCGTGCCAGGAGGAACAGATGACGGGGACAGTCTCGCCGAGGGCGGCCGCCACTTTCTTCCGGGCGACCCGAGCCAGGGCGCCGATGCCCATCGGCTCGGGCGACATGCTCGTGCCCGGTTCCGCCGCGGCCGGATCCGCCGAGGGCGCATTGGGTGCCGTCGCCGCCGAAGCGTAGCGCGATGCGATGCTGACGAAATCGCAGCGCGGCTCCATCAGTCGATAGTCCTCCGATGGCTTGCCGAGATGTTCCAAGAAAGCGTCGAGCCACTCGACGCTCGAAACGCCGGGCCCGCCGACGCGATACTCGCGATGAACTTCCTTGATCGCCCGGGACGAGATGTCGTACAGCCGAAAGTATTCTTCGCGCGACCCGGCCCACGCGGCCGTGTCGGGCGCATCCCATACTTCAAAATACCACTCGCGGCCGTCGCATCCGTAGCGGCCGTCGATCTGCGTCGCCAGGGCCGACACCAGATCGGCCCATCGCCCCCAATCCTTCGGCGGGCCGCCCGATCGGCCGCCGACGGGGATCATCTGCTCATCGCGCGCCAGGGACGCCGGCATCCCCGAAAGCTGGAAGAAGGGGAGGAAGTTATTCTCCATCAGCCAGTCGAGCGACTGCTCGATGCGAACAAAATCAAGTTTTCCCTCCGCCGTCGCGACGCCCATCGCGTCGCAGAGCATCCCGGCGCAACGCACATGGCGAAACCCCAGCTCGTCGCGGCAAATCAGCAGGTGCTGGCGAACGTCGTCGCGGGCAAGCAGGGCGGCCGACGCGACGGCCCCGCCGAACGACCAGATCGGGCTCACCAGGCGGTCGAGGTTCAGAAGGTCCAAATGCAGTTGAGTCATGGGGTTCCCGCGAAAGCGAAGGCAGTAGGCGACGACCGCGATGGATTGTAACCGAACCCCGACGAGCCACGGAACGCCAGCGGTTGTCACGAGCCGCCGCCGCACCATGCCCTGATTTGTCGGCCGCCCCACGCTTCGCCGCGGTCGCCGCAACGGTATACTCCGCCGCACATGCCCCTTCGCATCCTATGTATTGGTGACATCGTCGGCCGCCCCGGTCGGCAGGCGGTTCACCGGCGGCTTCCGCAACTGGTGCGCGAGAAGAAGATCGATTTCGTCATCGCCAACGCCGAGAACATCGCCGGCGGCACCGGCATCACCCAAAACCTGTTCTCCAAGATCCGCTCTTACGGGATTGACGTGGTGACGCTCGGCGATCACGTCTTCAAGAAGATGGACATCGTCCCGATGCTCCAGGCGAGCGAGCGGATCGTGCGGCCGGCCAACCTCGCCGCCAGCGCCGCCGGGCGCACGTTTACGGTCGTGACGACGAACTCCGGCATCCAGGTCGGCGTCTTCTGCGTCCTCGGCCGCATCTTTATGAACCTGCCCTCCGACGACCCTTTCGCCGCCTGTGACAAGGTCCTAAGCCAGATCCCCAAGGCCGTGAAGGTGATCGTCTGCGACGTGCATGCCGAGGCCAGCAGCGAGAAGGTGGCGCTGGGCCACTGGCTCGACAGCCGGGCGTCGATGATCGTCGGCACGCACACGCACATCCCCACGGCCGACGCCAAGATCCTGCCCGGCGGCTCGGCCTACATCAGCGACCTGGGGATGTGCGGCCCATACGATTCGGTCCTCGGCCGCCGGAAGGACCGCGTCATCAAACATATGACGACGAGCATGCCCCACAGCTTCGACGTGGCGACCGGCGACGTGCGGCTCTGCGGGGCGATCGCCGAGATCGACACCGACACCGGCCGCGCCATCTCGATGGAACGCGTGGAAGTCCAGGACGAGAACTCCGATTCCGCCTACGACGCCGACGACAAGCCGCCGCCGCAGGAGCGGGCGACGGATTGAGCGGAAGGGGGCTCTTTGGCTGACGATTTTTCACAGCCGCGGACGACTGCACCGCCGGTCCTGCACTACCGGGGCCCAGCCGCGCCTCGTCGCGGTCGAAATCGGCGATCGATCAAGCCGTTGTAGGCGTTCTTGGCAGCATCTGCGCGATGCTCGCGTTCGGGCTGATCGCGGGGGGACTCTCACTGCTGCCGGATGCACTCGGCACCGGCCGTTCGCGCAAAGAGAGTGCGCTCATCGGTGTCTTTCTTTTTGCGACGGCTTTCCTCTTCGGCATCCCGGCCGTGCATGCCCTCAGATTTCTGCTCCGATCGGGACGCCCGACAACGGCAACCGAACTGCGGCCGGGAACAGCCAAGCCGCTGGCCTCGCTCGACTATGCGTCATCGTCGTCGCGCGGGGCCATGTCAGTTCGACGGGTATTGGCCGCGTTTGCGGCGACCTTCTGCACTTGCGCCGCCTCGTTGGCACTGTACTTCGCGGTCACGTCGGTGGGCTTGGCGATCTCGTGCAACATCTACCAGGATCGCGTCAGTGCGTACCGGGACGCAGTGCGCTGGGGCGTGAGCTTTGTCGTCCTCTCGATCCCGGCGGTACGGTGGGGGCGATTCTCGCTATTGGGCCCACGACGGGCCTGATCATTCGGAGCTAAGATGGCCGCGTTGCCTGAAGGAACCCGCCCGCCGCCCCCGCTCGACTATGCGTCGCCGATCTCACGCCAGCCCGAGTCCGTGACGGTCCGGCGGATATTGGCAGGGCTCGCGGCCGCACCCTGTTTCTGTTTTGCCCTGTTCGCGCTCCTCGTGACGGTGGAGGGGCTGTACCACGCCGCTACGTGCGACATCCGCTTGGATCGAGTCGATGCGTATTGGGACGGTCTGCGCTGGGGCGTGAGCTGTGTCATCCTCTCGATCCCCACTGTACGGTGGGGTCGGTTCGCTCTCATCGGGCCGCCGGCCGCCGATGTCCTTGCGGAGGGGCAACCGGTACCGGTGTCGCCGCTCACTTCCGAGCCATGACGGCTGAGTGATTCGCCCGTCGCAGACGTCGCGCGAACGCTCGGGCTTGCCATAAGTCGATATCTGAACGGAGGTCGCATCCCTGCGCACTGTTCGGCGTGGTTCCGGCAATTTGTCCGCGGTTGCGGCGTATTAACCTTCGCGGATGACAGCCGATCCGCCGCACGTCGAGGGTTTCTTGGGACGCTGATATGAACAGACCGCTCTTCGCGATCGCGATTTCGATCTTTGCTGTGTCGGCCGCCTCGGTCGTGCGGGGGGCGGCGGCCGAGGCGAAGCCGACGGCGGGGCAGCTCGCGTTCTTCGAAAGCAACATCCGCCCGGTGCTCGCCTCCAAGTGCTACGAGTGCCACTCGACGCAGGCGAAGAAGGTGAAAGGGGGGTTGCTCCTCGACAGCCGCGAAGGCATCCGAAAGGGGGGCGACAGCGGGCCGGCGGTCGTTCCCGGCAACCCCTCCAAGAGCCTGCTGCTCCAGGCGATCCAGTACAAGGATAAAGACAAGCAGATGCCGCCGAAGGAGCAACTGAAGGCGTCGATCGTTGCCGACTTCGAGCGGTGGATCGCCCTCGGCGCGGCCGACCCGCGCGAAAGGCCCGCCGTGACGGTTGCGACGACCGTCGGCGCCACCTACGCCCAGGCCAACCCGAAGAATTTCTGGGCCTTTCAGCCGGTGAAGAAGCCGCTCCTCCCCGCCGTGCGGGATGCCGCCTGGCCGAAGGGGGACATCGACCGGTTTATCCTGGCGGGCCTGGAGGCCAAGTCGCTTAAGCCGTCGCCGGATGCCAGTAAGGCGGCGCTGCTTCGCCGGGTGACATTCGACCTGACGGGCCTTCCGCCGTCGCCGGAGGATCTGCAGCACTTCCTGGCCGACCCGAGCCCGAGCGCGCTCGAAAAGGTCGTCGACCGGCTGCTGGCCGCGCCGCAATATGGCGAACGCTGGGGCCGCCACTGGCTGGATGTGGCCCGCTATGCCGAATCGACCGGCAAAGAACGCAACTTTCCCTTCCCCGATGCCTGGCGCTATCGCGACTACGTGATCGCGGCCTTCAACGCCGACAAGCCGTACGATCAGTTCATCCGCGAGCAGGTGGCGGGCGATCTGCTCCCCTCCAAGACGGCGGCCGAGCGGAACGAGCGCCTCATCGCCACCGGCTTCCTTGCCATCGGCCCCAAGGGCCTGAACGAGAAGAACCGCGAACAGTTTCGGATGGACGAGATCGACGAGCAGATCGACACCACCACGCGCGCGGTGATGGCCCTGACCATCAGTTGCGCCCGCTGCCACGATCACAAGTTCGACCCGTTCACGCAGAAGGACTACTACGGCATCGCGGGTATCTTCCGCAGCAGCGAGACCTATTTCGGCGTCGATGGCGAAGGGGGCATGAAGAACCGGCAGCCCTCGCCGCCGCTTGAGTTGGTCTCGGCCGACTGGCGGCCGAGCATGACGGTCGCGGCGGCCGCCCAGCCGTTCAACCTCCGCCGACGGCGGCGGGAAGCGCAAAGGCAAGAACAAGAAGAACCAGGGGACCGTGCAGGCGATGGTCGCGGTGCCCAGCCCTTCGGGCGAGCACGCGATGGGTATGCTTGACGGAAGGCCGGGCGATTGCCCGGTGTACATCCGGGGCGAGGTCGAGAACGCCGGCCCGTCGGTGCCGCGGGCGTTCCCGGCGGTGCTGTCCGGCGCATGGGTGCCGAAGATCAACCCCAGCCAGAGCGGCCGCCTCGAGCTGGCGACGTTCCTGACCCGAAGCGAGAACCCGCTCACGGCGCGGGTCATGGCCAACCGGATCTGGCAGCACCTGTTCGGGCGCGGGCTGGTGAGCACGTCCGATAACTTTGGCGCTGCCGGCGATACGCCGACGCACCCGGAGCTGCTCGATCATCTGGCGGGCCAGTTCGTCGGCGGCGGCTGGTCGGTGAAGAAGATGGTCCGGGCGATCGTCCTGAGCCGCACGTATCAGCTCTCCAGCGACATGGACGCCTCCAGCTACGCCGTTGACCCCGATAACAAGCTGCTGTGGCGATCGACGCCGCGGCGGCTAGATGCCGAGTCGATCCGGGATTCGATCCTCGCCGTCAGCGGGTCGATCGACCTCACGCCGCCGCATGGGTCGGAGATGCCGACGCCTGAGAAGCTGCCGAAGGCAAAGGCTAAGAAGCGCGGCAACTTCGGCGAGACGTACGACTCGCCGCGCCGCAGCGTTTACCTGCCGATCATCCGCGATCGCCTGCCCGACGTGCTCGAGCTGTTCGACTTCGCCGAGCCAAGCCTCGTCGTCCCCAGCCGCGACGTGACGACCGTTCCCTCGCAGGCGCTGTTCATGATGAACAGCGCATTCATCGAGTCGCAGTCCAAGGCGATGGCCAGGCGGCTACTTGACGGGAAGCTTACGGATACCGCGGGGCGCGTCCGGGCGGCCTATCAACTCGCGTTTTTGCGCCCCCCGACGCCGGCCGAGCAGGCGCGGGCCGAGGCCTATCTGACCCACTGCGTGAAGACCCTGAACGAGCCGGCGGACCAGGCGTGGGCGACGTTCTGTCAGGCGATCTTTGGCAGTGCCGAGTTCCGTTACGAGAACTGAGCGGATCGAAGGATGAGGGATGAAGGTGAAGGATGAAGGAAACACGACGCGATCGCGCTGGGCCTTCATCCTTCCGTTCCTCCTCCGTCCACTGCACTGGAAGGGCTATCCATGAGCGCCAATCGACCGTTCGACTGTGGCGATGTCGTCCGACCCGCCGGCATGAATCGCCGTGACCTGCTGAAGCGCGTCGGCATCGGGTTCGGGTATCTGGCCTTCGCCAGCATCGCCGCGCAGGCTTCGGCCCCGTCGCTGGGCTATCAAAGCCCGCTTGTGCCGAAGCTGCCGCCGCTCCCGGCCAGGGCCAAGCGCGTGATCCTGCTCTCCATGCAGGGCGGGCCGTCGCACGTCGATACGTTCGATTACAAGCCGAAGCTCATCGCCGACGCCGGCAAGGGGAAGCTCATCGCGCCGGCCTACCCGTTCCGCCAGCACGGCAAGAGCGGCCTGTGGATGGCGGACGTTTTCCCCAGGCTCGCCGAGCACGCCGATGAGTTGTGCCTCATCCGCGGCATGCACACCGACATCCCCAGCCACCTTCAGGCCTTCGCGCAGCTCCACACCGGCAGCACCCGCTTCACGCGGCCGTCGTTAGGCGCCTGGACGCTCTATGGCCTGGGGACCGAGAACCAGAACCTCCCCGGCTTCATCACCATCAACCCCGGCAAGGGGGGCGCGATCAACTACGGCAGCGCGTTCCTGCCCGCCAGCTTCCAGGGGACGCCGATCAGCTCCGGTGGCGACGGCGGGAAGCGCGGCGGCCCCGCGCCCGGCGAGGGGATCGGGAACATCCGTAACCCGCACCTCTCGACCGAGGCGCAGCGCGGTCAGCTCGATCTGCTCCAGGCGATGAACCGGGACAAGCTGGCCCATGACAAGGCCAACCCGGAGATCGAAGGGATGATCCAGTCGTACGAACTCGCCTTCCGGATGCAGACCGAAGCCCCCAGGGCGATGGACTTCTCGAAGGAGTCGGCCGCCACGCTGGAGATGTACGGCATCGGCAAGGGGGGCGACGAGTTCGGCCGCCAGTGCCTGATGGCGCGGCGGTTCGCCGAAGCGGGGGTGCGGTTCATCGAGCTGGGCCACCCCGGCTGGGACCATCACAACAACCTGAAGGAACGGATCGGCGAGAGCTGCCACGCGATCGACCAGCCGATCGCGGCGCTGATGACGGACCTGAAGCAGAAGGACATGCTGAAGGACACGCTGATCATCTGGGGCGGCGAGTTCGGCCGCACCCCCGACTCCGGCAAGCCCGACGGCCGCGGGCATAATGCCAAGGGGTACACGATGTGGATGGCCGGCGGCGGCGTGAAGGGCGGCCTTTCCTACGGCAACACCGACGACCACGGGGCGGCCGCCGTGGAAAACCCCGTCCACGTCCACGACCTCCACGCGACGATCCTTGCCCTGCTCGGCCTGGACCACGAGAAGCTCACCTACCGCTACGCCGGCCGCGATTTCCGTCTGACGGATGTGTATGGGAAGGTGGTTAAGGACATCATGGCGTAAAGGGACGGGGCTACTGAGCGGACCAGGCGATCGCGTTGTCGTTTTGCAACCGCCCCTGAACGGTCACCGTTCGATACCCGCGGATCAGGTTACGCACCTCGAACGCTGATTCATCACCGGGGATTCGAACGCCCCCCAATACTTTGGAAGGGTCGTCCGAAAAGCCGAAATCATAGCGACATAGAAGATTGGTCATCGAGGCGTTGACGGCCAGCGGGCGATCCCAGAGGCCGCCGTGCTTGACGACCGTTGCAATGAGGTCTCGGCTGGCGCTGCCGGGCAGCCACGCGCGCCGCGAGCTGAACGACGACGAGCATCTTCCTTCCGTCGGGTCGCCTTAGACTGTGTATGAAGATCGGAGTCTGACAGACGACTTCCGGCTCCGAGTCGAGGTACGATGTAGGAACTGATGGGATGACGCCCGATGTCAGTTCCGGCTTGAGTTGCGACCATGGTCGGCAGACGATCGTCGAGGCCCCATCCTGATCGCAAACCTGTGTGTTCGGCGGCAGCTCTCAGTTCAGACAGGCGTCAATCATGCGAAGATGCGCGATGCGATGAAGCAATGCCCACAATGCCGTACCAAAACAGATCAGGAGCAACGATCGATTGAATCACCATCTCCACTTCCAGCGCCATCTAGCGCGACCGTAAGCGAGCGTATTTCTGGCAGTCGGCATCATCGAATCGATACATGAATCATAACTGGTCGGCTGAAGCCGTGTTTTGCACCCTCAGGATTCCCGTCGCAACGGCTTGAGCACGCTTCGGATCGTCTCAATGACCTGTCCGGTAAAAAAGGGACGGGATCGCTTTCTGTTGACGGTATGTCGCTTATTACTACTCTTACCGCATGCCACGAACCGCTCGCAAGGCCCCCGGAGGGATCGTCTACCACGTACTAAACCGGGCGGTCGGCCGGCGGAAGGTCTTTGAAGAGGACGAGGACTACCTCCTCTTCGAGCAGGCGATCGCCAAGGCGCTGGCGGCCGAGCCGGTGAAACTGCTCGCCTACTGCGTCATGCCCGACCACTGGCACCTGCTCCTCAAGCCGCGGGTAGACGGACAGCTCGGCCGGTTCATGCAGCGGCTGACGATGGCTCACGTGCGCCGCTGGCAGGAGCGCCACCACGAGGTGGGGTACGGCCACTTCTATCAAGGTCGGTTCAAGAGCTTCCCGGTGCAGGAAGATGCCCATCTCCTCGTCGTCACGCGATTCATCGAGCGGAACCCGCTGCGCAACAAACTGGTAAGGCGGGCGGAAGCGTGGCGATGGTCGAGCCTGGTGCACCGGCTTGCCCCGGCCGGCGATGACGAACGGCCGGAGCTTCCGCTGGCGGCGTGGCCGGTGGAACAGCAGGCGGACTGGCTGACTTCCGTCAATGCCCCGCAGAACGAGGCGGAGCTGGCGGCGCTGCAAATGAGCATCACCAAGGGGCGGCCGTTCGGGGCGGCCGACTGGGAACAGCGGATGGTCAAGCGACTTGCCTTGGAGTCGAGTCAGCGGGGGATCGGGCGGCCGAAGAAGCCGACGAAGGCAGCGAAGCGTCCGGGGACGCGAACGTGAACCGTGACTTCTTCTCCTTTCGGCCGCATGGAGCCGAAAGCCAAGCATGGCCGATTGACCTGGCGATCGCGCGTCGTCTTTGAGAGCCGCTGGTTGACGGCCTACGGGCGGGGCGCCGCATATTTCGGGCCGACCTTCATCGCGGATAAGATCGTCATATCGCCAGCGCCCGCCGGGGCGACGGCGCGTCCATCTCCTCTCGCTGCCGCAGGTGAAACATGAATCCTTCCGCCTTTCCGCGTACCCGGGCCTTGGTTTTCGCACTATTGGTTGCCGGGTCGTCGGCCGCTTTGGGCCAAAGCTGCGCCGCCTGCCGACGGGTGGTCCGCGCGTTCCCCGCGCGAGGAGATCATGCCCGCCTTCAGCTTTGACCCCAAGGCCGGCCCGGACGGCGCGGGCGCGTTGGTCATCCAGGCCGATACAGCCGACGGGCAGGCGGGGTGGTGGGAGAAGCGCTTCCCGATCGAGGGGGGCAAGTGGTATCGCTTTTCGGCGCTGCGGAAGGCGATGGGCATCGCCGCAACCCGTCGATCGGTGTTGGCCCGCGTGCTCTGGCAGGATGACAGGGGCGAGAAGGTGATCGCCGACGATCCGGGCGTGAACATGGCCAAGCCGGGGGATCCGGTGCCGGCCGAGCCGGAATACCCCGCGGACGGGCCGGCGCGTCCGGATGGGTGGGTTGAGGTGTCGGGCATCTACCATGTGCCGACCGCGGCGAAGCACGCGCTGGTCGAGCTTCACCTCCAGTGGGCGCCGGGCGGCCGCGTGGAGTGGGCGCGGGTGACCCTCGCCGAGGCGGCGCCGCCCGGGCCGCGGAAAGTGCGGCTGGCGACGATCCACTTCATGCCCAAGGGACATAAGACAGCGGCCGAGAATTGCGCGATGTACGCCCCGATGATCGAGGCCGCCGCCCGGCGGAAGGCGGACCTGGTCGTGCTGGGGGAGACGATCACATACGCCGGCACCGGCCGCCCGATGGCCGAGGCGGCCGAGCCGATCCCCGGGCCGTCAACCGATTACTTCGGGACGCTCGCCAAACAGCACGATCTGTACCTCGCGGTCGGGCTGGTCGAGCGGGAAGGGCGGCTCATCTACAACACGTGCGCCCTAATCGGCCCGGACGGGAAGGTGGTCGGCAAGTACCGCAAGGTGACCCTGCCGCGTAGCGAGATCGAGGCCGGCATCGAGCCGGGGCACGACTACCCCGTTTTCGAGACGCGCTTCGGCAAGGTGGGGTTGATGGTCTGCTACGATGGTTTCTTCCCCGAGGTCGCCCGGCAACTGTCCAACAACGGCGCCGAGGTGATCGCCTGGCCGGTCTGGGGCTGCAACCCGATGCTCGGCGCCGCTCGGGCGTGCGAGAATCACGTCTATATCGTCAGCAGCACGTACACCGAATCGTCCTGGAACTGGACGATTTCGGGGGTGTACGATCATGAAGGGCACGTGATCGCCCAGGCGAAGGAGTGGGGGACGGTGGCGGTGACCGAGGTCGATCTGAACCAGCGGACAAACTGGTGGAGCCTGGGGGATTTTAGGGCCGAGATCCCGCGTCATCGGCCGGTCTGGCCGAAATCGGAGTGAGATTGCAGGCTGCTTGCGTAGGGCAGGCATGGCGCGGCATCGTGTGCCGCCGCGTCACACACCGGGCCAGCGCGGCGGTGGCTCGGTCAGAAAGGCCCCCGTCAGCGGCACGCGGTGCGTGCCCTACCAATCGACGTCTCAGCCCTTAAGCCGCAAGAACTGCTTGGCGGGCCCATCGTCGAGGATCTCGCGGGCGAGTTCCGCAAGCTGGGCCCGTTCGCCGGGCCAGAGCGTGTCGCGATCGAATCGCGACCGGTCGATCCATCGCATCGCATCGTGCTCTTCGTTCAACGTCACCTGCACATCCCGCGGCACCACGGCGCAAAAACCCGGGCAGTGATAGATGCACTCGCTGGCGGCAAGGTAGAAGATATTCACGGTGTCGAGGTGGAACATCTCGTCGGCCGCGATCCCTGTCTCCTCGCGCAACTCGCGCCGGGCGGCCGCTGACGCCGTCTCGCCTTCTTCAATCTTCCCATGAATGGGCGCCCAGACGCCGGCCAGGAGCTCGCCGGGCGCGCGGCGCAACTGGAGCAACTCGTGCGAGGCCCCGCCCTCGCCCGGCCGCAGGACAAAGCAGGACATCAGGTCAAACCGCTGCTTCACGCGTGCCTCCGGACGAAGGTTTGCCCGTCGATCCGCTTCGCCTGCCCCTTCAGCGTCAGGAACGTCAACTCCTGAAGGATCGTCGGGGCGGGGAGGCCGGTCCGGTCGATGATCGTCTCGATGTCCGCCGGCTGGGTCGCGCTCATCGAGAGGAGAATCGCCCGTTGACGGTCGGACAGGCCCGCAAAGGCCACGTCGCCGTCAATCCCTTGATTGGCGGAAGGGACGGGCGTGGTGCCGCCGTTCGACGGCTGGCCCTTCGGCGACGGCTCTATAAATTCGGGCTCCAACGCCCCCTGTGGCAGGGGGCCGAGGTTATCCAGGATGTCTTCAAGCCGCGCGGCGAGGACCGCGCCGTCGCGGATGAGTTGGTGCGGGCCTACCGACAAATAGTTGTCCACGCGGCCGGGCAGGGCGAAGACCGGCCGCCCGTGGTCGTCGCACGCCTGGCGGGCGGTGATCAACGCGCCGCTGCGCTCGTCGGCTTCGATCACCAGCACCCCGCGCGACATTCCGCTGACGATACGGTTGCGACGGGGGAAGTTGTCCGCCAGCGGCGGGGTGCCGAAGGCGTATTCGCTGATCACCGCCCCGCGCGGTTCGACGCCGGCGGCCCGATCGCCCGCGATCTGGCGAAACAGCGACTCGTTCTCCGGCGGATAGGTGATATCGAGCCCGCACCCCAACACCGCGATCGTGCGGCCGTGCGGGTGCGATAGCGCCCCCCAATGCGCCACCGAATCAATCCCCCTCGCCCCGCCCGACAGCACCGTCACGCCCGCGCCAGCAAGCAACGCTCCGAAACGCTCGGCTTGTTCCTTGCCATACAGGCTGGCCTTGCGGCTGCCGACGATGGCGACGGCATGAAGATCGCGCGGCTCCAGCGCGCCGCGCACGTAGAGGACCGCCGGCGGGTCGGGGATATCGCGCAGCAGAACGGGGTAGTCGCCATCGTCAGGACAGAGGATCGAGGCGCCAGCTTTTGCCGCTCGCACCAATTCGGCGTCGGCCTCCGCGGCCGCCGAGCGAAGCGAGGAGAAAATCGAGTCGGCCTTCAGGCGGCCGATGCCGTCGATCTCCCTCAGCAGGGCGGGCGTCACGGCGCACGCCGCCTCCGCGCTGCCGGCGGCGTCCACGACGCGCCGGATCAGGATCGGCCCGACCCCGCGGGTCAGTGAAAGCTGGAGCCAGTGACGGAGCGGCATGAAGGCGGGTCCCCAAGTCGTTCAGCGCAGGCTCTCCACCGCCCGGCGAACCAGATCGACCGGGGCATCGTCCCGAATGACGGCATGGCCGATTCGGTCCAGCAGGACGAAACGCAGCCGGCCGGCCTTAACCTTTTTATCAAACGCCATGGCGTCAACGACCGCGGCCCCGTCGAGCGTCAACCCCCGCACGGGCAAGCCCGCGCGGGCGATTAGATCGACAATCCGGCGGCCGGCGGCCGCGTCGATCAGGCCCAGGCTGACCGACAGATGGGCCGCGGCGACCATCCCCAGCGCCACCGATTCCCCGTGCGAGTACGCATACCTCGACACGCTCTCGATCGCGTGCCCGAACGTATGGCCGAAGTTGAGGTGCGCCCGCTCGCCGCGCTCGAACGGGTCGGCCTCGACAACGCGGGCCTTGATCGCGACGTTGTGTGCGACCAACTCGACCAGGTAATCGGCATCGATCTCCAGCGCGCGGCCGATCGACGCCTCCAGGCCGCCGAAGCCTTCTGCGTCGCGGATGCAGTCGTGCTTGATGCATTCGGCCAGCCCGCCGCGCAGTTCCCGTGGCGGGAGGGAACGGAGGGTGAGCGGGTCAATCAGCACCGCGGCCGGCTGATGGAAAGCGCCAATGAGGTTTTTCCCCACCGCGTGATTCACGCCCGTCTTCCCGCCGACGCTGGCATCAACCATCGCCAGCAGCGACGTCGGGACCTGCACTAGCGGCACGCCGCGCAGTAGGGTCGCGGCGACGAACCCCGCCATGTCCGTCACGACCCCGCCGCCGAGCCCGATCACCGGCGTTGACCGCTCCACCCGCGCCGCCAGGAACGTGTCCAGCACGCGGCCGATCTGGTCAAACGTTTTGTGATCTTCGCCGGCTGGCAACGTGTGCGTCACCACCTCGACCCCGGCCGCCGAGAGCGACTCGGCCAGTGGAGGCAGATGAATCGGACCGACGTGCTCATCGGTCAAAACGCAAGCCCGCTTCGATCGGCACACGGGGGCGATCCACTCGGCCGCGCGGGTCAGGAGGCCGATCTGCACCGTCACGTCATATGGCGCCCCGGCGATGTCAACATGAACAACGGACCGGCGGCTTGGCATGAGGGCGATCTTACCCGCCGCCGCATGAGGGACCAATTGGTCGTCGTTCGCCCGATCTCGTCTACTTCGTCACGCTCGGCATGATGGACTATCGGCGGGGGTGGTGTCACCTTGAGCTGGCGTACGGAGACGTGCTACAGCGGAATCTTCTCTGGCCTGGCGGCCCACTGGTCAACGTTGAGCTCCCGCTTTTTTTCCTCGATCGGGCGGATGCCGAGCTTCCCCGAACGGCTTGGAACTCCCTCCGGGATCGCGGGCAGTTCCATCTTCCGTCGGACGGCGATCCGGTCGGCTGGGCGGCCAATCAAATTCACCAGTTCCTGCGCCGCGAACAGAGCCTCGCCCTGAATATGGCAAAGGTCATCACCGGGGGCCAGCCCGTCCACGAAGCATTGGCGAAGACTGCCGGCCTGGTCGGCCGCGTCACGGAGTTCGACCCGGTGCCGATTCGCTAATCGAACAGGTTATCTCGGCGGCCCGTGCGTATGCGAGGGGTCATTCAGCGTCTCGTGGTAAACCGGCAGGCGGACCGTGAATGTCGTCCCTTCGCCGGGGGCGCTGCGGACGGAGATGGAGCCTTCGTGCTCTTCGACGATCTTCCGCGCCACCGCCAGGCCCAACCCCGTGCCCCGGTTGCCCTTGGTGGAGTGGAAGAGCTCGAACATGTGCTTCATCATCCCCGGCGAGATCCCGGCGCCGTTGTCGTAGACCTCGATCACCGAACTGCGGCCGTCGGCGTCGTAAGTGCAGCCGACACGGATCAACCCCGCCCCGGGCTCAACCGCGTCGATCGCGTTGCTTAGCAGGTTCATGATCACCTGGTGCATCCCGGCGTAATCAAGCGGGATCGCCGGGTGCCCCTCATCCACATCGGCGACCGCCATCACGCCTTTCTCGTTCGCGTTGGCGGCGATCAGCTCCAGGCACTCGTCGATCAGTTTCTTCGGGTGGACCAGCTCCAGTTGCGGCTCACGCGGCTTGCTGTAGTTCAACAGGTTCAGCGTGAGGTTCATGATCTTGTCGAGGTTCCGGTCCACGATCCGCCACCCCTTGCTCGCCTGCACCACGTTGCCGCTGCGGAGCCCCATCTCCACGACGTCGGCCCCGCCGCGAAGCGCTTGGAGGATGTTCTTGATCGAGTGGGAGAGGGCGGCCGTGGTTTCGCCGACGGCCGCCAGACGCTCCGCCTGGAGGCCCTGCTGGAACAGCTTCGCGTTCTGAATCGCCAGCCCCGCCTGCAACCCGATGGCCGTCAGCAGGCGAAGCTGGTCCGGGGCGTACGTGTAGTTCTTCACCGAGCTGTCGATGTAGATGACGCCGATCACGTCCTTGGAATCCGCCGGCGCCTTATCATCCAGCTTCCGCGCCTTGATCGGCACGCACAGCGCGGAGCGGATCCCCAGGTTGTGGACGCTTTTCCCCTTGCTGAACCGCTGGTCCGACATGGCATTGCTCGACAGCACGCCTTCGCCCGCGCTCAGAACATGATTGATAATCGTCCGCGACGCGTGAATCCGCGGCTGCGCGGGCGGCGCGTTGCTGTCCTCGGGCCCTTTCGCGGGGCCGCCGGCGTCTTCATCGCGCGTCCGCACGACCTTGGGGACGAGCTGGTTCTTCCGCTCGTCAAGCAGCAGGATGATGCCGCGGTCGGCCTTCACGTGCTCCAGGACGAGGTCCATCACGACTTCGAGGATCTGATCGACGTCGAAGCTGCTCCCCAGCGCCGCCCCAAGCTGGTAGAGCACCTTGAGGTTGGTCATGGCGGCGGCCGCCGGCTCGGGGACGGCCAGCACCATCGAATCCTCGCTCGACTGCACCGTGTGCATGATCGAACTGTCCATGCCGGCCTCGGCGCCGCTCAGGCTTACGTTCCCGCCGCTGGCCCGGGAGACGCCCGGCTGCGACCCGAAGACCATGATCGTCCGCCCGACGCGGATCTGGTCCCCCAGCTTCAGCGCATGGGTGTTGTAGATCCGCTCCCCATTGACGTAGGTGCCGTTGGCGCTCCCCAGGTCGCGAAGGACCCAGTCCCCTTCATTGCGGCACAAGCTCGAAATGACGGCGACTGACGGTGTTGTCGGTGATGGGGAGCTGCCGACTGTCGCGCCCGACCAACGCCGGCGCATCCGGCAACTCGAAACGGCATCCCTTGTCCGGGCCTTGAAGAACGAGCAGAGTAAGCACGAGGGAATTCTATCCCGCGCCCGCGGCCTCCGGTAGGGCGGACGGCCCCTCGGGCACGAGCGATCAGCTATAGCATCCGCGCATTTCTTGGCGCTTCTGCCCTGGCGTTCTTGGCGACTTGGCGTTCGTTTGGTCTTCAGCGAAGAAAAGTGAACGCCAAGAGGGGAACCGGCTTGGCACCTAGGCCTACAGGTCAATGGAGCACAAGAAGAACGTCGAGATCCGAAGCACGAACTCCGAAGGAATGAGAAACCGGGAAATAAGAAGCCCGACTCAATCGCAAGTATTGATTTTCGCTTAGCCTTTGTTTGAAGTTCCTTGAGATTTGGGCTTCGGATTTTTTGATTCGGGAAGGCTTGATCGTCGAATCAGCGCTGTATTGCCAGTTGGGCTTGAGCGAGGCTCTAATCTCGCAAGATAACGCACTCAATGCTTCTGCGGCCGATCGCATCCGACTTCTCGTCATCCTGGTGGTATGGTTTCCGAGTTCGCCGTTATGCCGCGTTGCCTGAGCGGCGTTAGAGGGGTAGTGGGTACGGCGTCGAGCGGGCATCGCAGGCTTGTTTGAGTCGTCGCCCAGCCGCCTTACCATGCCCGAGTGCCGCGACTGTTCGACATCCTCGCTGTGACCCTACTCCGGGTTCGCGACGGGACGCTGCGCCGCTTCCTGTTCATCGCGGCCGTCGGTCTGTGGCTGGGCGGGTTCACCTTCTACGGCGCGTTCGTCATTCCGGTGGGGACGTCGGTTTTGGGCGGGCATGTCCGGCAGGGGTTTGTCACGCAGCAGGTGACGGACAGCCTCAACTCCGTCGGGTCGGTGGCGATCTGCGTGATCTTCTGGAACGCGGCCGCCGTGTGGCGCGCGCGGAGCGGGTGGGTTCGATTCGGGCTTGCCGCGACGGGGGCGCTGATGGCCCTGACGCAGGTTCAGTTGCTCATCATGCACCCCATGCTGGACCGGCTGCTGGACCCGGCCGCCCGGGCCATCATCGACCGGCATCGGTTTGACGCTCTGCACCGCATCTATCTGATCGGTGCGAGCGTGCAATGGGCGGCCGGCGTGGCGCATGTCTGGTGCGCAGTGGCCGAGCGAGCCGCGCCCGATGCCGGGGGCGAGCACAGGACCAGGACTATTCTCCTGGCACCCGCCGAACCGGCGGCCCCCGTCACCTGATCGGGCCATAGCCCTTCAGCATCCGGGGCATCTCGGGGTTCTGTTCGAGGATGACGTTGTTGTACCGGAGCAGCGTCCCCTTAGCGCGCTCGAGCTTCTGGATGGCGATATTGTAGCTGGCGATGGCGTTGGCCTCTTCGCGCTGGGCGGTCGCCAGTTCTTCCTGGGCCTGGAGCTTCACCTGGACGAAGGGCGGGTCGAGGCGCAGGCCTGCGTCTTCCTGTTCCTGGATGCGGGTGAGCTGGGTCTGGGCCGCCAGGCGCGACTGCTGGCGGGCCACGGCCTGCCGCCACTGTGAATAGACGTCGTTCCAAGACAGTTCGACGTCGAGCGAGACCTGCCCGATGAGGTTCCGGTACTGATCGATCGCCTGCATCCGCTGGAGCTGGGCCTGGCGAAACGCCGCGCGCGCCTCACGGTTGCCGAAGGGGTATTCGAACTGCAGGCCAAACGAGTAGCTGATGTGGTTGAAGTCGGACTGGTTGTCAAAGGCGTTGCCGGAGGTGCCGTCCAGGCCCTGGACGCCGCCGGTGAAGACGAGGTCGAGCTTGGGCTTCAGGCCGTTGCGGGCCACGTTCAGCGCGTTCTCGCTGCTGGCGATGCGATGCGACTGCTGCGCCAGCTCCAGCCGGTTCTCCAGGGCCGACGCGATCTGCTCCTTGATCTCGAAATGTACCGGCTCGGATAGCGGCGCGTCGCTGGTCAGCAGGATCGTCGCGCTGGAGACGGGGAACTCCGGGTCGTTCATCCGGCGTTTCAAGTCGCTGGAGAGGTCGCGAACGCGGGCCTGCGCGGCGATCAGGCTGGCTTCGCGCGCCTTGGCCGAAGATTCAGCCTGCGAAACCGGGATCGCCGAGGCGTCCATCCCCTGCTCGAACCGCTCGCGAAGGTGCGTCACCGTTTCGGCGGTGCGCTGGAGCAGTTCCTGCGTGATCTCGACTTCCCGCTCGGCCTCGACGAGCTGCCAGTAGTCCTTCTCGATTTCGGACAGCGTGTCTTCGAGGGATTTGCGGAAGTCCAGGATGCTGATTCGCTCGTCATTCTGCGCGATGGTGATTCGGGCGGAATTGACATCGGACCCGAACCCGCGAAGCAGCGGCTGGGTCACTTCCAGCTTAAGGATGTTCTCCCAGTAGGGGTTGATGAACCGCTGGTCGAACGGCGGGTCCTGATCGTTATCGCTGATCTGGTACGAAAGCCTCGCTTCGGCGCCGCTGGGGAAGACCTGGCGGATGCCGCTCTGGATCTGATAGATGTTGGCGCGCTGGTTGAAAATGATCGCGGAGGTCTGCCCGATCGGGCCGTGGTTCACCGCCTGAAGGCCCTGGCTCTGGTTGCTCTGCCGCTCGGCGGAGATGTTCGTGAAGAACCGCGGGTCAAACTTCGCCTGCTCCTGGATGACTTTCTGGGCATTGATCGCCGGGTCATAGCCGGCGACGCGCACCTCGGCGCTGTTGGCGACGGTGCGCTGGATCACTTCGCGCAGGCCAAGCCGGACGATCGGCGCCGGTGCGCCCGACAGCCCGCCGGAGGGGACGGTCGTCGGCCGCACCGGAGCGCCCATCGGGGCGGCCGAGTTGACCGGCGTGGTGAAGCGGCTGCGCTGGGTCGAAGGCGTCTTTTCGAACGCCGTGGGGAACTGCCGCATTTCCGGCTCGCTCGCCTCGGCATGCGCCCGCAGGTCGTGCTGGATGGCGCGAGGGTCGAACGGTTCGTTATCCGGCGTCTTGCACCCCGTCAGGCCGATAGCGCCGCCGGCGATCGCGGAGAAGAGGCCGAACGCGGCCAGGCGGGCGGCCCGGGAGACGGCCGCGTGGCGCCCCGCGGCGACGGACCGGCCGACAGCGGCAAAACGCGCCGCGGAGGCCTGATTGATCGAGACGCGACGCCGACGACCCTTAGCACCCTTCGCCATGTTGCACACTCCGTTGGTGATCGCGCGAACGCGGGGATGAGGGCCCGCGTAGGACGGCCGCAATCGCTCCGCTCTCAATCGTTTCCGTTCAGGCCCGCACCCTGGTGCGGGGCGGGCAATCCGGCAAGAAGACATCGACGGCATCGCGTCAGAAGCATCCCCCGCGGGCGACGAACGAATGGGTTCGCGCCCGCCCGCCTATTGGCCCGGATCCCGTCTCAACGCGGCCAGTGGGGCCGGGATTATAGAGACGGTCGAATCAATCGCCAAAAGGTGGCGATGGCGAACGCAATCAATGTCACGCCGCCGGCGATGTCCGCCAGAACAAGCCAGCCGTTCCGTCTTTTCTCACCGGCTCGCCTCGCCCACGCCAGCAGGCCGGAAAAGGCGACGACCCAGGAGATGGTTCCGATAAAAACGCCCAAGCAAATCATCGGCAGTTCCAACCTCTGATCTTTCATCGGATTCGGGCCAGCCCCAGAGAGCCCCGGCACGACCGTGAACCAGAAGGCGAGCGTCAGCGGGTTGAGGAGCGTCATCAGCAGGCCGGTGACGTAACCCGCGGCCGCCGATCCGCCGCCCGGCCCCGCGCCGGGGCCTCCGGCTCGAACAGGTGGCTCCCCAGCCGATGCCGCGCCGCCGCGCGGAAACAGCCCACGCCCAGGTAGACCAGCAGGCACCCGCCACACACCCCAAGCGCCGCCGACACCGCCCGATGAGGGGCCAGCGTCACAACGCTAAGGGCGCTCAGCAGCACATAGAGCAAATCGGCCGTCACCGCGCCACATCCCAGCGCAAAGCCGCCGAAGAACCCGAACCGAAGCGAGCGCCGGGCGATCTGGACGTTGATCGGCCCGATCGGCGCGGCCGCCCCGAGGCCGAGCGCGACCCCCCGCAGCAGAGGAGGCAGGAACGACGCCATAGCGAGGCGAATGACGCCCATAGAGCCGATCGCATGCCCCCAGCCCACGGCGGCGTCCGCCACTTACTCGCGGCCGGTGATCGCGATCGCCGGGAACGCCGGTCAAAGATTTCTTTCCAATTGTCACGGAGCGATTCACTGGTATAGTACCTTTCCATGCCCCCTTCGAAAGAGCCGACTAAAACGATCAGGGAGCGAACGCTGCAGCAAGTCATTGAGGACGGCTGCTATCCTCTCGCGGCGTATGAGTTCGTGCAAAACGGGCTGGCTTTTTGCGTCAAGCGGGCGCACGGCGACGTGACTGACCCGGAAGCGAACCGCCACGTCTCCGGGCAGCAGCTGAGCGAGGCGCTGCGGGAGTACGCACTGGAGCAATGGGGGCTGATGGCTCGCATGGTCCTGCGGCGGTGGAACATCACTTCCACGCTCGACTTCGGGCGGATTGTGTTCGCCCTCATTGGCGCCGGGCAGATGCAGAAGACCGACGACGACACGATCGAGGACTTCCGCGGCGTGTTCGACTTCCGCACCGGCTTCGGCTCGACCTACAAAATCCCCTGATTCAAGCGTTGAACGCCCGCTCTCAACCGGCGGCCGCCGCGACGACCGGACGAGACCCACATGGGGCCCAAAGGCACACAACAGAGGCGCCCCGCTGGTTCTCCCGCCTCGCGTCGCGCGCGCCATGGAGCCCTCTCCAAGCCGGTTTCCGACGACCCCTCCCGAAGCAGCGCCCCCTTCCTGCCGCCGCTTCGGCCCCACCCCACCCTGTTTCGGATCCTGATCGTCGTCCTCGCCCTGTGGGTGGGCTTCCTGCTGTATCTCTACTTCGCAACGGTTTATCCGCATCGGAAAGACGTGCGGCCGATCGAGCCGGTCAAGAGCGCCTTGGCCCCTTCCCGCAATCCACGACCGATGCGTTTCTAAGTAGGAACGACGAATGATCGATTACGGTGTCTGACACGTGTCAGACATCGAAAAACCGGCTATCGCACGGAAACCGGGCCTTTTCGCTCGTTTTGGCACGTGAGCGCGCAGTTGGCCGACAATGACGTTTCTTTCTGCGGTGCTACTTAGACGTTCGTTCCGCTAAGCTGCCAGTGCCATCGGCGGCAGGCATAGACCTCGCATTCCTCATGGCTTCGTCCGGAAGACGGGCCACTGCATCGTGTTGCAGGCACAGTCCGTGTGCCGTGGCTCTTCGGTGCCCAGCGGTGAATAGTGCGGCGGACGGCACACGGAGTGTGCCTGCTACAGCGGCCTTCCTCTACACTCGGGCGGCCACCGCGATCGGATGGGGGGCGTCAGTTTGAATGTCGGCCGCTCCGGAAGGCGCCGAGAGACGCTTCGGACGCCGACCGAGTGCGCCGTCCAGGTCGAACGCGTAGGCGATCGCCGCCAGGATCAACTCCCCAACCGTCGCCCAGATCCGCAGCAACACGCTCAGGAACAGCAGGAACAGCTTCTTCTGCTCCGGGTCGCCGATCTGCCCGTGCCGAACGGCATGCGAAAGGGCGAAGTTCATCGCGGCGATGAAGACCGCCTCCCGCACGCCCAAGCCGCCCGGCGCCCAGACCGCCAGGAACCCCGCGCACCATGCGAGGCAATAGGCCCCCGTCACCAGCCACCACTTGGCAAGCGGCAGGTCCAGCAGACGAAACACCACCAGGAAGATCGCGATCCCCTGCAACAGCAGGCCCAGGATCGACCACGTCAGCAGCCGAAGGAGTTGGCCGTATTGAAGGCTGGTTTCGATCGGCGGCTTCTTGAACCGCGCCAGGATTCGATTCACCAGTGGATAGAACACGTTCGGGTGCAGCACATACAACAGCAGCGGCACCAGGGCGGCCGACAGGATCAACCAGATCCGCGCCATCCCGTGCAGGTGCCGAAACCCCATGAACATCAGGCAGCAGATCGCCGTGATCAGGTTGGCCAGCAGGAAAACGGCCAGCTCGAGGATCTGGCTCGTCGAGCAGACGGCGCCGCTCACGCCATACGGCCTGGCAAGATAGGCCCTGCCGACCACCTGCCAGATCACGCCGGGCAGATAGCGCGCCAGTTCCGACGTGGACCAGATCCGGGTCGAAGCCGCCACAGGCAGACGATGCCCGAAGCTGATCAGGATCCGCCGCCACGCCAGGGCACGGAAGAAGAACAAAAACGCCGCGAACAGGACCGACGCGCCCGCCACGCGATACCAGTTGGTCGCGAGCACGCGCTGGCTCACCTGCGGCCAACTGCGAACGATCGGCTTCAGGATCCAGACAAAGATAAGAACGGTGATGATGCCGCCAAGGATCGGGCGGATGCGACTCCAGGGCGATCGCTGCCGTCGCGGAACGCTATCGCCGGTCGCCGCCGCAAGATCGGCGGCCGCGAGTCGCAACGCGGGGTTTTCAGGGTCGGCAGCCAATGGGTTCAGGAACTTTGCCGTCATTGGGAGGGCCATCCGTGCCTCACACGATCCTGGGGATGTCAGTCGGGCCGCGCATCCTTGCGGGGCAGGAGGATTTTACCATTCCAAGAGGTTGCCCGTAAGGCCTTGTCGCGCCTTCCGGCAGGCGGCGTGTGCTCCTACCGGGGTAGATCGAGCTCGCGGCAGCGCGCGAATCAACAGATCCGCGACTGTCCGACTTATGCTATATCGGGGAGCGTGCGACTCGACGATCTGGAACTCCCGACCGACCAACCGCCCCGGCGCGTCTCTGACTCTAAGCCTTGGCCGGTGAGGCTCTGGCTCCATCCCCGTGTCGTGCGGACGGCGCTCATCCTTGGCATTGTCTGGCTTTCCTGGCTGTTGTTGATGCTGGCCCACGAGGCGGGCCATTGCCTCGGCGCGATCTATTCGGGCGGGGTCGTCCAGCGAGTGGTGTGGCATCCGGCCGCTCTGTCGAGGACGGAGGTTTCGCCCAACCCCAATCGGCTGGTCGAGGTGTGGGCGGGGCCGATCGCGGGGTCGATCGGGCCGGTCGTGCTGGCGGCGGCCGCGTCGCTCCTGCTTCGGAGGATCTCCTACCTGGTGTGGGTCTCTGCCGGCCTGGCCTTGATCGTGAATGGCGTCTACATCGGGCTGGGCGCGGTGTATCGGGTCGGGGACGCGAAGGAACTGGCGGGGTGCGGCGTCTCCGAGTTCGTTATGGGCCTTTTCGCGGCCGCCCTTGCGTTGCCCGGCATGTATATCTGGGACCGGGTGAGCCCTCGGCTCGGGTGTGGAGATCACCCTGCTCCGATCAATCCGACGCACGCTTGGGTGACGTTCGCTGTCGCCATCGCGGCGACTGTAGCCGGGTGGCTACTCGGCGATGCGGGAGGATGAGCCGCCGAAATCCGATGCGGGAAATAGGAAGCACGAAATCCAAATCCGAAGGAATGGTCGAGAAGAGCAACGAAGAAAAGCGGAAAAGCGGCGGGTGGATGGATCGCTTATCCCTTTCGCTCCTTTTCAGTTCCTTCGCGTTTCGAGATTTCGTGTCTCGATTTCCACCGCTGCTACTTCGGCCGCCGAGGGATGCCCGGTGAGGCTTCGAAGTCGCTATCCGTCACCCAGCCGGTTTCCAGCTTTTCCCCTTTCATGAATCGTTCGTAGAAGCCGACGTGCCCCTTCTGGGCGTGGAGGTACTGGTCGAAGATCGCGCCGTTGCCTTCGATGCGCGGGTCGTGCTGCTGGTGGAGCTCGGCGTCGAGTTGGGCGCGGAAGGCGGCGACGTCGGCGGTGTGCTCGGCGTCGGCCGCCAGGTTGTGGAGGCAGTCGGGGTCGTGGCCGAGGTCGTAGAGCTCCTCGCCGGGGCGCATGCCGAAGCAGAGGGCCCAGTGCGGGTCGAGCGGGTCCTTTCGGTGGGCTGCGAGGATGTCGGTCTTGGTGGCTCCGCCGTCGCAGTCGAGATAGCCGGTCTCGGGGTTGCCGCAGGGCCAGCGGCCGGGCTCGAAGTTGCGGACGTAGGCCCATCCGTCTTTGACGATGCCGCGGGCGGGGTACCCTTCATCGTGCGGGCGGCCGACGTCGTTCCGCTCGCGCCCGATCAGCACGTGGTCGCGGGCGGGCGCTCCCGGCGGCAAAGGCTCGGCCCTGAGCAAATCGCTGAATGACCGGCCGGTCGGTTCGGCCATCCCGGTCGCGGGCCATCCCAGTCCGGCCAGTTCGACGAAGGTGGGGGCCAGGTCGATAAAGCTGACGTACGCCTCCACACGGCGGCCGGGGTTGACGACCCCTCGCTTCCACATGGCCGCCATCGGCAGGTGGTTGGCGAAGACTTCCGCGTTCCCCTTCACCCGGGGGAACGGCATGCCGTTGTCCGACGTGACGATCACCAGCGTATTGTCGAGCAGGCCGCGCTTCTCGAGCGACGCGAGCATGCGGCCGAGGTGTCGGTCGAAATGCTCGACCTCAAACGCGTAATCCAGCATGTCGTTGCGAACCGTCTCGTCGTCCGGCCAATAGGCGGGGACGCGATCGATGTCGGTCAGTTTCTTTCCGCCCTTGGCGACCCCAGAGCCGTACTCATACCCGCGATGGGGCTCGACGCAGCCGTACCAGAAGAACCAGGGCTTGTCGGCCGGGGCGGCGTCGAGGAAGTCGTCGAAGTTGGCGGCGTAGTCGCTGTTGCTGATGAAGGGCGTCGGCGGTTTCGCTTTGCGGCGGTTGAACGGCGTCCCGGTCATCTGGCGGGCCTTGCCGCCGGCATCTTCCGCGACGCCCGGCGCCCACCCTTTCTGAGTGAAGCCGACGGTCCACCCGTTCTCGGCCAGCGCCTCGCAAACGCTCTTGTATTCGGCCGGGAAGTAGCAGATGTGATTGGCCGCCTCCTTGAGCTGCCAGGGGTTGCGGCCGGTCAACATGCTCGCCCGCGAGGGGGCGCACTTCGCGTTGGGCGTGTAGGCGCGGGTAAAGAGAAGGCCGTCCCGCGCGACCCGATCGAACGCCGGCGTCGAAACCCACTTTGTCCCCAGGGCGCCGGCGTGATACCCCCAGTCGTCGGCCAGAGCGAACAGGATGTTCGGGGGGCGTGCCGTCGCCGCGGCCGCCGTTGTGGAGCTGTCGGCCTGAAGCATGAGCAGGGCGAGTGCGAGCGTCGCGGTCCGGGCGAGTCGGTTCATCGGGGGCCTCCATTCCGAAACGTGCGGCCGGCATCTTATCGAACGAGCGACTATCGAGGGCATCGAAGGACAGCAGTTCCGGCGACTTCCCCGATCGCTGCCCGGCCGCCGCCGGGCCCGCTATAATCGCCCTCAATGACTTTTTCGCTCAATCACCTGGTCCTTCCGAACCAAGCGCCGAGCGCGGCGCCCGCGCCCCTGGGTCGAAAGCCGTCGTGGCTGAAGATGAAGATGCCGGGCGGGGAAGGTTTCTCCCGGTTGCTTAAGCTGGTCAATGAGCAACGGTTGCACACTGTCTGCCAGTCGGCCAAGTGCCCGAACATGGGCGAGTGCTGGTCGGCCGGGACGGCGACACTGATGATCCTGGGGGACGTCTGCACGCGAAGCTGCGGCTTCTGCCATATCGCGACCGGGCGGCCGCCCACGCTGGACCTGGATGAGCCGCAGCGCGTGGGGTATGCCGTGAAGCAGATGGCGCTGGGCCACTGCGTGCTGACGAGTGTCAACCGGGATGAATTGCCCGATGGCGGCGCAGGTGTCTGGGCCGAGACGATTCGCCAGGTGCGGCTGCAATCGCCGGGGACCAGCATTGAGGTCCTCATCCCGGATTTCTGCGGCGACTGGGAGGCGTTGCAGAAGGTGCTGGACCAGCACCCGGACATTCTCAACCACAATATTGAAAGCGTCCCGCGGCTCTACAAGCAGGTGCGGCCGCAGGCGAAATATCACCGATCGCTGAAGCTGCTGCAGATCGCCAAGGAGCAGGGGTTTGTCACCAAGACCGGTATGATGCTCGGCCTGGGCGAAGAAGCCCACGAGATCGACGGGGTGATGGATGACCTGGTCGCCGTCGGGTGCGACATCCTCACGCTCGGCCAATACCTTCAGCCGACGGCGAACCACCTGCCGGTCGTCCGGTGGGTGCACCCGGACGAATTCGCCGATTGGAAGGCAAAGGGCGAAGCACGAGGCCTTCGCCACGTCGAGTCCGGCCCGCTCGTGCGAAGCAGCTACCACGCCGAGAAGCAGGTCGCGGCGCACGCGGCGACACGGTGACGCCGCGCAGACCGACACGCTCCCGTGGTGCCGCTGGGCTTCGGGGCCGACATCGAGAGATTTCGTATCGACGCGCAGGCGGACCAGGAGCTTGACGCTCTCATGATCAGTTCCACCTGATTCTGCGGCGCGATGAGCGGCATAGTGCGAGGCCGCTGCTGTAGGGACCGCGCCGCGGTCCTCACGTCACCCACCCGGCAAAGGTGTAGCGTTCTCGATCTACGGCGTGCCCGGCGGCGGACCGCAGTGCGGTCCCTACGGGGATGGGGCGTGAAATCGGTGAAACGCCAATATCCAAGTCAACGGCAATGAAGGTCATCACTCCGCCTTCTCCTCGATCAGCTTTGGCAGCATCGTCTCCAGCTCATTCCGCGCGGTGACGCTGCGGAGGATGCCTTTGCGGTCGATCAGGAAGAGCGTCGGGATCCCCTCCACGCCCCATTGCTTGGCGAGGCTGTGGAACTCGGTATGCGACGCGGCCGTCTTGTCGAACAGCTCCGGCCAGCTCATGTCGGGGTTCTGGGAGAGGAAGCCCTTGAGGTCGCCGGAGTCGTAGTCGCAGGAGATGCCGATCATCTCCAACCCCTTGGCATGGAAGTCGGCGTAGATCCGTTTGATGCGCGGTAGCTCCTGCAGGCAGGGGCCGCACCAGGTCGCCCAGATATCGACCAGGATCACCTTCCCCTTGTAACTCTCCGACGAGAACTTCGTCCCGTCGAGCTTTGCCCCTTCAACGACGAAGGGCTTATTGAGGATCGCCCGGAGACGGCGCTTGCCTTCCAGGCCGGAAGCCATGTGCTGGGCGAGCGGGCCCTTCAGGTCGAACTGAACGATGTCCTCGACCTGCTTGCGGATGTCGTCGTTCGCCGCCCCCTGGCTCATCAGGTCGCAGACCTCGGTAATCATGTCCTGCTCGGGGTGGAGCTGGGCCATGTTGTGCAGATCGACCACGACCTTATCCTGCGCGACCGGGTCCTTGCCGGCCTTGATAAAGGCGATCATGAGCTGCCAGGCGTTGGCGCCGGTGGCCTCTTCAGAGTCCGTCGAGACGGCGATCTTCCCCAGCAGGGCGGCCCCCTCGGGGTCCCCCAGCATCCCGCGCATCGCGGTGAGTTCGAGCTTCGCCCGCGACATCTGGCCCGGGCGGCCGGGTCGAGCGCCATGATCTCATCGAGCAACTCGTTCATCCGCTTCATCGCCGGCAGCACCTTCGGGGCGATCGCGGCGCGTTGCTTGGCATCCAGCAGGGCGGCGGGAGAGGGAATCTGCCCGCCGATGGTGCGGCCGGCATCGTTCAGGTCACCCAGGATCGCCCGGGCATCGCGGGTGGGGCCAGTCGTTGGCTGCGTCTGCGCAAGGGCGGCCGGTGGCGCGTCGCCGGCGGGCGGCGCTTCGCCAACGGGCGCTGCCGGAGCGGGCCGAGCGCCGCCGACGAGAATCGCCGTCAGGAGCGCCGCTCGAGCAAGGCGGCTGGTGGCCCGACGCGAAGGGAATAGATTGCCACCCGCATGACGCGCGATGCGATAGACCATGAAACAATCCTCGTCGTGGTGTGCTCCGGTGTCGAAGCGGCCCTCGGTGGGGCCGCCGGCGACATGCTATCACGCTTGAGCGGGCCGCGCAGGGGACATTTGCCGCGCGTTTCGCGGCAGCCGAGTGTATAACCGGCCGGCCGACATCGACCAAGACGCGGTCTGTGACGCAGGTGTGGCGGCGATGAAGCGAAGCCAGCTTTGGCGGCCCGGTGACGCCCCGGACCATCTTGTTTTTGAACGTAGGTCAGTCTCTATGAGCGATTCCCTATCCCCGCCGCCAGCCGAGGCCGGCGCGCCGGGCAAGCGGCCGCCTCGGTGGATATCCAGGGCGTGCGGTTGCACCTGGCCCAGCCGCACGACTTCGCGACCGAGTGGATCGGCCAGCGCGAGATCCTGAAGCAACTGCTGGCCTGCTGGCTCGTCGTCGATGACCGGGACCTGCCGCTGACGCCGCGCCTGGTCGGATTCCCGGGCATCGGCAAGACGACGCTCGCGATGGCCGGCGCCGCGGCGCGGAAACAGCCGCTCTACATCTACCAGTGCACCGCCGACACGCGGCCGGAAGACCTGCTGGTGACGCCTGTCCTGGCCGAGAGCGGCAAGATCGCCTATCACGCATCGCCGCTGGTCAGCGCGATGATCCGAGGGGGGATCTGCGTCCTGGACGAGGGGAACCGGATGAACGAGAAGTCGTGGGCGAGCCTGGCCCCGCTCCTCGATCACCGCCGGTATGTCGAGTCGGTGGTCGCCGGCATCACCGTCCCGGCCGACCGCGGCTTCCGGTGCGCCGTGACGATGAACCAGGACGACAGCACCTACGAGATCCCCGATTACATCCTCAGCCGCCTCCAGCCGACGCTGAAGCTCGGCTACCCGAGCCGCACTGACGAAAAAGCGATCCTCAAGTACCACCTCCCCTTCGCCGAGGAGCAGCTCATCGAGCTGACGGTCGAGTTCCTTCAGGAGGCGCACGGGTTAAAGCTCGATTTCTCCCCGCGCGACGGCGTTAATCTTTTGCGTTACGCGCTCAAGCGCATTGCACAGGACCCGGAGCATCCGCTCGGCCGCGACAAGGCCTGGCGGGAGGCGCTGGTCCAGTGCCTCGGCGAGGACGCGCTGGACCTTCAGTCGGCCAGCCGCCGGAAGAATCAGGCGCTGGGGGGTGATTCGCTCCCGATGGGGCTGGGGGACTTTTTCCACGACCCCGACGACGACCTTCACCCCGACAAGGACGAGGAGTGAGATGAGATCAAGGCGGAAGGATGAAGGCGGAGGATGAAGAAAGCCCTTTGACGGCACGCGCCGGGCAGTGGACATGATCGAGCCGTTCCTTCGAATCTCGGACCGCATCGCCTGTCTCCCGGTGATCCACGGGAGTGGTGACTTCGCGCTGGAAGTCCGGCGGCTCATGCTCGAAGAGCGGTTCGACTGCGTCGCCGTGCCGATCCCGAACTCGTTCCGAAAGGGCGTCGAGGCGGCCGTCGGGCGGTTGCCCGCGATCACCCTGGTCACGCAGGCGGAGCCGGCCGCGGCTGGCATGTTCGGCAACAACGACGACGATGATGACGACGAGCCCGACTCGGATGACGATGAGCAGCCGACGCTGAGCTTCGTTCCGATCGATCCCTGCCAGCCGGTGATCGCGGCCGTTCGTTCCGCGATGGAGCAGCGAATCCCGCGTGCCTTCATCGACCTGGAGGTCGAGCGCTTCGTGCCCTACGCCGGGCTTTTCCCCGACCCCTACGCGCTGAAGAAGGTCTCCCCCGCGCGGTTCGCGGCGGCGTTGCTGCCGGCGATCCCGCCGCCGGTGGAGGGCCAGCCGCAACAGCGCATCGCCGCGATGGCCGCCCGCCTGCGGACGCTGGAAGGGAAGCATCGGTCGATCCTCTTCGTCTGCTCGATGCTCGACTGGGTCTGGGTGCGGGACGCGTATCAGCGCGATCTGCCGGCGCCGGAAGATGAATCGGTCGAGCCGACCGAAACCTATCGGCCGAACGACAAGACGCTGATCTTCATGCTGGGCGAGCTTCCGTTCATCACCGCGCTTTACGAGCGGGCCGGGCCGACCTGGAGGACGACGAGAACCTCTCGGTGGACGGCGTGAAGGAATTGCTGATCAGCGCGCGGGATCGATACAAGGCTGATCTGAAGAAGCAGGCGCGCCCGATCACCCCGCAACTCCTGTCGCTCTATCTAAGGTACGTCCGCAACCTGGCGCTGGTCGAGCGGCGGCTGACGCCCGACCTCTACACGCTCGTGATCGCCGCACAGCAGGTCGCCGGCGACGCCTTCGCCGTCCACGTGGCGGAGACGGCGCGCGACTACGGCGTGCGAGCCTGGGGCGTTGGCGCGGCGGTGGCCAGCGACGACCTCCCGGAAGTGTCGCTCGGCATCGGCAAGGGGCGGCTGCCGGATGGGTCGGTGGTCGATCTCGTCAACCGGCTGGGCGGCCAGCCGCTCACCTGGCGAAGCCTTCAACTTCGGCGCCGCCCCGAGCGAAAGGAACAGCAGCGATGGAAGATGCGCTGGAACCCCTACAGCCAGTGCTCCTGGCCGCCGGAGGACGTGGCGATCGAGCGGTTCCGCACCCACACGTTCGACCGGGCCCGTCAGGTGATGGGGCAGGACCTGGCGCGGGTCGAGAAGTTCACCACCAGCGTGCAGGACGGGATCGACATCCGCGAAACGCTGCGGAACTGGCACACGGGCGACGTCTACGTGAAGAACTTCCCGCCGACGCGCGGCAGCCTGGATACGGTCGTGATGCTGTTCGATTCGCCGGCCGACCCGCGCGACTATCCGTATCGCACGACCTGGTCGGCGGAGCACGAGGATGAATCGACGCTGGCCTTCTTCGCCACCGACTTTCGAAAGAACATGGTCGGCCCCGGCATCGGCCAGTGCAGCTATGGCGGGGCGTTGATGATCTACCCGCCCCGGCCGATCCCCGAAGTCTGGACCAACCCCACGCTCGATGCCGTCGATACGCTGGAAGAACGCCTGCTCCTGGCCGCCTGCCTTCACAGCAATGAGCGGCATATCGCGCTGCTCAGCCCCGGCCCGCCCGGCGCCGCCTGGCGGAGGATGGCCAAGCAGTTCAACAAGAAGTGGGTGCATCTGCCGCTGGGCAGCTTCAGCGCGGCGACGCTTCAGCAGCTTCGGGTGGTCCACGTCCTGAACGGGAAGCAGATCCGCAGCTTCGCGGCCGACTTTATCCGCAAAGGCTGACGGGCTCGCGCCGCCGGAGCCGCGATCCGGGGAGTCGGGCAGGCCAACTTCCAACGCTTTTGTGACGGCCCCGCTTCCGCCGATTCTATACTGCCATATGGAAACGCTTGGGCCCGCCTGGCGCATCAAGATGCTTTACGACGGACACTGCCCCCTCTGCTCCCGCGAGGTGGCGCTGCTTCGGCGGCGAAACCGCGCGGGCCTGATTGCGTTCGAGGACATCGCCGACCCCGCGTTTGACCCGACGGGTTATGGCCTGACCTTGCGCGAGCTCGTCGGGTCGATGCACGCCGTGCGGCCGGATGGGTCGATCGTGGAAGGCATTGATGTCTTCGCCGAGGTATACGACGCCGCTGGCTGGGCCTGGCTCGCCCGCCCGCTCCGATGGCGCATCACCCGCCCGCTCGCGCAGGCCGCGTACCGCATCTTCGCGGCCGTCCGCCCCCGACTCTCCTCATTTCACCCGACCGACTGCTTGACCGGAGCGTGCCGCGTCCCGACTGACCCTGAAGCGGGCCGGCCAGCGGATTGAGCCCACGGCGTGGCCGTTCTGGCTTCAAGGAAGGCCACCCGCAGGGCTATCGCATCTTCCCGGCTCCATGCACGTAGTCAGTCCGAAAACGCGGTTGGACACGGCAGACGCTCGGTGTCTGACATGGCGGACAGCGGCTCGCGGTGGCGCCAGCTACATGGACTGCCGAAGATGCCATTACCCTGAGGCGACCCGCGACCGAAACCGTCCGCGCTTGCTGGCGGCTCCGATATATCTATAATTTGCTGTGCCCGTTGTATCATTCCGGCGCGGGATCGTGATCGGCATTTTGAGGGTAGCTTCGCGTTTGGTGTACCCCGTACCATCCGCCGTTGGTGGCCGCGATGCCGCTTCAGGGACGGCGGAGCGCCGTTGCGATGAGGAATGTGCCGCATTCATCTGCCTGAGGTCCAGGCGAGTGGGCCGGGAAAAGTGATCGAGACAGTCGCGGAACTGGAACTGGAGAAGTTATGAGGACTCTGAAGCGTCGAGCCGACCGGAATAAGATCTCTTCCTTCGTACCAACCAGCACGCTTGTGTGCGCGGTCGAGCCGCTGGAAGGCCGACAAATGCTGTCGGTGACGCCGGCCGCCATCATCGTCGATACGCCCGGGAATGCGGCGACCACGCTCGCTGTCATTGTGGGATCGGGCGGCGCCAAAACGATCACCTTTGTTGACGCGGCCGGCCGTACCGATGTCGTCAGCTACAAAGGCGCCGGCAGCGCGACGGTCAACTTCACGGGCACGAACCTCGCCACCACCGCGCCCGGCCGCCGGACGCAGGTCATCACTGGGAGCGGCATCGGCGTGACGTCCTTCGTGGCGACCGGAACAACCACCCACACGAGCATCAGCCTTAAGTCAAAAGGGGCCGGCGCCGTGGCCATCGGCGATTTCAGCGCCGATGGCGGTTTGGGCTCGCTGTCGGGCCCGTTCGATCTCTCCGGCGCGTTCTCGGTGGGCGGGGCGCTGGGCAAGCTGTCCGTCGCGACGGCTTCGGGGACCGGCACGCTGACAGCCACTTCGCTTTCTTCGCTGAAGGTGGGCGGCGACCTCGCCGAGAGCATCAACATCAGCGGGCCGGTCGGCACCATCGCGGTGGGCGGAAACGTCACGAGCGCAGCGATCAGCGCGGGGACGTTCAAGACCATCTCGGTGAAGGGGAACATGACCGGCACCACGATCACGGCGAGCGCGCCGTTGGCCGGCCGCAGCAAGGATATAAGCAGCCTGAGCGTCGGCGGCGTGATTCAGAACAGCAACATCGTCTCGGCCGGCACCGTGTCGTCGATCAAGGCCGGCGGGCTGGCGGGCGACAACATTCAGCTTGGCCTTTCCCTCGCCAACGGCGACGTTGGGCTGCCGACGGTCGCCTCGGAACTGACGGCGCAGGCAACGCTCTCGTCGCTCTCCACCCGGAGTGCGGCCGGAACAAACATCGTCGCCTACACCATCGGCAAGGTATCGCTCGGCACGCTCCAGACGGCGAACGGGACGGTCCCGTTCGGGTTTGCGGGCCACACGATTTCGCAGATCACCGGCACCGCTTCGGTCAACGGCCGCAAGTTCAAGCTGCGAAAGCTGTCGGACCCGACGTTGACCAACACCCAACTCGCCAACGCGGGCCTGAACGCCCCCGGCGTCGATTTCGTTGTGCGCATCCTGTAATTGGGCCAACTCGCGCCGCGATGAGAAGCCCGACCCCAAGCCCTGAATGGGCAGGGGCCGGGCTTTTCTTTTGAAGTGAATGCTGAAGGGCGATTGGTCCAGATCGGGCAAGAACGATGAAGCGGAAGAGGCGTCGAAAGGGCGGCCGCAGTGACGAGGGGGCATACATCTGCCCGACCTGCGGAGAGTCGATCGTCATTCCCCTTGATCGTTCACAGGGAGAAGCGCAGGAGTTCGTCGAGGATTGCCCGATCTGCTGCAATCCGAACGTCCTCCACGTGGAGTTCTTTGCTCCGGACGAAGGCGAGCCCAGAGTCTGGGCGAAAGCTGAATAGCTGGGCACGCCTGGGCCATCGACGCGTGGCATTCCCCGAATCTTGTGATCGCAGAGAACTACAACTCTGGGAAGAGCGGGCACTTGCCGTCTGTGATCGTTTTCACGAATTCCGTCGGCCTGACATTTGCGACGCGTCAGGTCGGAGACTTCTAATGCGATGGAAATTCATTGACGCGCGGGATCAGCAGGCAATCGATCGACGAAATGCAATGCTGCCGAGGGTTAACGGATTTTGGGCCGCGTTCAGCGACCGCGCTGTGGCCATCGAACGGGCGATTCAGCAAGGAGCGGTTGAAGACGAGGCCGCGTGGGCCGACGAGCAGCTTTCTTTCATCGACACGCGGCTCAAGTCCGCCCCGGAGCTCACGGAAGAGGGTCATTGCACGATGACCGTGACGCCGGGTAGCCATTTGCAACTGCGGCCGATGGTTCGCAGCCTTGTGCGACGCGCGCCGCAGCTTGCCGGCTGGGAGTTCCACGCCCACCGGCGGCCGCTGCCGGTGGCGCTGGCTTCGAAGACCGTTGTCGCCCAGGCTGGGCACGGGTTTCTGACGACAACGGTCCTGCCTCGCATCGGGGACGGGAACCGGGTTGATCTGCTTTATTTGATGCGTCTTGCGGCAACCGACGATCGCGCCGCGATGCGTGTAGCCCGTGCCACCACCGATGCGCTCCTTGGCGAAGAGCTTCGGGATCGTTGGGTGGGTGAGATTGACGTGACCGAACTTTCGCGCGATGTGCGGACACAGCAGTTCCTGGGCCTGTCAAAACTGCGATCCACCGTCCTGGCGATGGCGAAGAGCATCCTCCAGGGCTTGCCGGTCACGCCCTACTTTGCGCAGCGTCGGAACCGGGCGGAGTGGGAGAAGTATTCCGTTGAGCCGCGGCCGAGCAATCGGGATGGCGATTTTGCGGGGCAGGACGACGTGATTACCGGTCTTGCGAAGCTCCCAGAGCTCCAGAAGGCAACTCACGCGGCCGGTTCAAAATTTTTTTCGGGCAACTTCTCTCGCTGCAAAGAGGTCTTCACCTATCTCAAGATCGACCTGCCCGACTCAACCGTCGAAGCTCGGCGCAAGCGGAAGTACGCTTTGGAAGACGCGATCGACCCCGCCCTTCGCGCCGCGAAGGCGGGCTGCCTGATCGGCACCGGCACGGGCACCCGCTACATTTACCTGGACCTGGCGGTGGTTGACGTCCCGGCCGCAGTCGAGGTGGTCCGGCGAACGCTGTCGCCGCTGGGCCTTCCCGATCGAAGCTGGCTGCTGTTCCACGACGCCGAACTGGCCGCCGAATACGTGAACCTGGGCGCCACGCTTTCTCCGCCTCCTGTCGCGCCGCCAGAGTTGAGATCGGCCGCTGTGGAACCAGAGGGGTCTCCTGCCGGCGTCGCCGGGGATCTGGAACATTCCTACGATCCCCACCTGGATGAAACCTACCTTTGAGATGGGTTCGCCGTGGCCAATCGGCCGTTCACTTTCGAGCGCCGCGGAGCGCGAGGATCAACTCGATCTCGCCGGTCGGCCGCTCCAGATCCTCGGCGATCTCTCGAACCGATTTTCCGTCATCCGAGAGGCGATAGATTTCAATATGGCGGGGGTCGATCTCTTCGGTGGGGCCGGTGGGGCCGGTGGGGCCGGTGGGGCTATCACGCATGGCGTGCGAGGGCGCGACCGGCCCCGCTCCGTTGACAAAGTCGCCCGAGCCGGCCGGCGGGCGAGTCTCGTCGGTCGCCCGGCCGCTTGAGACCTCGCGGGCGTGCGGCCCGATTCCCTCTTTCACGGCATCCGTCATCGCCCGAAGCCGCTCGGCCGCCTCGTCGGCGTCGCGGATGAGCATCTCCAGCTTCGCCGCGCACGTGTCCACCTGCGCGGTCATCCGCCGGATCATCTCTTCGTATTCGACGAGCAGGTTGCTCATCTCGCGCTCGACCACCCGCTGCTGGGCGAGGCTCATCTGGAACGGTTTGCGCGCCAGCGGGTCTTTCTTCGGCTTGCGCATCGGCCGCACGACCGCGAGGTAGATGATCGTCACAATGCCGACGGCAAAGATGATGTACTGCCCGGTGCCGGGGGGCGCTGGGGTGGAATCAAGCAGAAGAGGTCCCATTGGTAAACCGGCGCTCCGTCCGCCCCGTCGGGCGTTCGCATCCTGCACCGCGCACCGCGCCGACGCAAGGACGTGGGGTTTGGGAATGTCGATCGCGTGTGGCCAGCTTTTGTGGCATCAAGCGCCGGACGCCCAGTCCGATTTGGCGGCGGCGACGCTGAACCCGGAAAGGCCCGAGTCGCTCTTTGCGACGTGCGGACCGCCTCACAGGAAACCTGGGCACACTCGCGGGGCTTCTTTCCCGCTCTCCGCTTTCCTTTCCAGAAGCGTTGTCGTACCTTCCGACGCCGATGCGGACTCACTATGACGAGGTCGAGATGGGGCGGCTGATCGCCGACTTCGCCGGGCGGATCGCCTCGGCGTTCCCCAAGGACCGGCCGCTCAACGTCGTCGGTATTCGCACCCGTGGCGAGGTGCTGGCCGCCCGGCTGACGGAACTGCTCGCCGGCCACGATTTTCAGCAGATCGGCCGCGGCGTCCTCGATATCACGCTCTACCGGGATGACCTGTCGGAGATCGGCCCGCGCACCGTCGTGCGGCCGACGCAGATGGCCATCGGCATGGACCGCGTCCCCCTCCTCCTCGTTGACGACGTCCTGTTCACCGGCCGCTCGGTCCGCGCGGCGCTGGGGGCCCTGAACGACTTCGGGCGGCCGAGCGCGATTCGGCTGGCGGTTCTGGTTGACCGCGGCGGCCGCGAGCTGCCGATCCAGCCTGACTTTGTCGCCGTGCAGCTCGGCTCCATCGCGCCCGATCACCGCGTGAACGTCCGATTCAAGGAGACCGACGGCATCGACGAGATTGTCGTGGAACGCAAAGCCTGAAGCCCGGCCCCTGGCGCGACGGCCCCCGAGGAACCTGATGTCCGAGCTAGACGCCACCGCCCCAACCCCGCCCGCCAAGACCGAAATGCGCCGGGCGCGGAGGCACCTCTTGTCGCTGGAAGAGCTTTCGGCCGATGAGATCCGCTTCGTGTTGGACACGGCCGATTCGTTCAAGGAGGTCTCGACCCGCAGCGTGAAGAAAGTCCCCGCCTTACGCGGCCGCGTCGTGGTGAACGCCTTTTTCGAAGACAGCACCCGCACCCGAACAAGCTTCGAGCTCGCCGCCCAGCGGCTGGATGCCGACGTGATCGCCTTTACGGAGAAGGGGAGCAGTGTCAGCAAGGGCGAGACGTTGATCGACACCGCCCGCAATATCGAGGCGATGGGGGTGGACATCATCGTGATCCGCCACGCGCTGGCCGGCTCGGCCCAGGTGTTGGCGCGCGCGTGCAAGTCGAGCATCGTCAACGCTGGCGACGGCGCGCACGAGCACCCGACGCAGGGGCTGCTGGACCTCTACACGATCCGGGAGCGGTTCGGAAAGGTGGCGGGGCTGAAGGTGGCGATCGTGGGCGATATCGCGAACAGCCGCGTCGCCCGGAGCAATATCTGGGGCCTGACCAAGCTCGGCGCCGAAGTGATCCTCGTCGGCCCGCCGACGCTCCTTCCCCGCACGTTCGAAAAGCTCGGCTGCCGGGTGGTGCACGACTTCGACTCGGTCATTGGCGAGGTGGACGTGGTGAACATGCTCCGCGTGCAGTTCGAGCGGATCCAGAGCAGCCAGTTCCCCAGCGTCCGCGAGTTCACGCGATTCTTCGGGCTGACGCTGGACCGCTTCCAGCGATGCAAATCAAACGTCTTCGTGATGCACCCCGGCCCGATGAACCGGGGGATCGAGATCAGCTCCGAGATCGCCGACGGCCCCCACAGCGGCATCCTGAAGCAGGTCTCCAATGGCCTGGCGGTGCGGATGGCGGTGTTGTTTTTGGTGTCGCAGGCGGGAAGTGCGGCGCAGGGATGAAGAGGAAAATCCGAAGCACGAAATCCGAAGGAACTGGGGACAAAGAGAAAGAAAAAAAGTCCGAAAGCGGTCTCGGAAGCTCCCGATACACCGTTCATTGCACCCGCCGAAATCGCTAAGAGGCAGCCCAAAAAGCATCAACGAGGGCGGCGAGCAGTAACGCAACGCTCAAGAGGGCGAGAATGATGCCCGCGACCGGGACGACAAACGCGACCGGAAGGGCGATGACTAGCGTACCCACCCCATACGCGCCGAGTCTCATTGCTCGGTGCCATTGCGAATGACGCGGTGGAGGGGCGGCGGGCTCATACGCTAGGGCCGGTGGCGTTCTTTTAGTATCGGGGACTTGCTCAGGCATGCGGCCTCCAAGGGCGTTCACCGCGTCCACCAGATCCGTCGGACGATCGACAAGCAGTCTTTAGCGACGCTGATCAGGATAATCAGCGCACCGCAGCAGAAAGTAGCGATTTCAACGACGCCCCCCCAAGACGGACGTGTGGAAGGTGTCTGCGATCACTGCGCCAAATCCAACGAGCAAAAAAGCCGTGGGGTCGTGGCGCCAGAACGCTACCGGGGCCGGCGGCGCTTTCCCCCGCGGCCTCACACAGAATCTCGGGCTGCCGAGCCTCATCTTGTGGTTTTTGCGGCACCCGTTCCTCCAGTCCTTTGCCTTCAGCTACGAGTCGAGCTCGATTCGGATTCCTCATCGGATCCTTCGAAGCGAGTTCAGACGGCGAGCGATACCTCTGGCGCTTACCACCTGCCGACGCCGTGCCAGAGCGAAGAACCCGCGCGTGAGGCTAAGCAGGAACACAAGCCCGCCGCAGGCGATCAGGAACATCCCGCCGGCCATGGCGGCCCATGAGCGATGCGCCTTGGCCGCCATGGAGAATAAGAAGAACCCGATCACGAGCAACCCGGCGGCCGCAACGAGCCAGCCGGCAATCGTCCCCAGCTCGCGCCGGAAAAGGGCCACCGGTGCCGATCGATCGACGGGAGTGGCTGGGGCTTCGTACGCCAGAATTTGAGGACGGCAAAAGCCATCGGGGGCTGCTTGCGACGGCGGATCGACCGGTTTGAGGTAACTTCCTCGGACGCTTCGCAACGAGTTCAGACGGCGAGCGATGCCTCTGGCGTTTACCTCCTGCCGACGCCGTGCCAGAGCGAAGAACCCGCGCGTGAGGCTAAGAAGGAAAACAAGCCCGCCGCAGGCGATCACGACGATCCCGCCGGCCATGCCGGCCCATGAGCGATACGCCTTGGCCGCCATGAAGAATGAGAAGAACCCGATCACGAGCAACCCGGCGGCCGCGACGAGCCAGCCGACGATCGTCCCTAGCTCGCGCCGGAAAAGGGCCACCTTCCACAGCTTCTGGCCGGCGGCGTCCGATCCGGGAATTTCAGGCGGCGGGGGCGTTGTCGGCGACGCCTGTGCCATGTCATGCCCTCCTGCCAGGCCAATGACACCTAATCCTATCGTACCGATCCAGCACCCGCGAGCCGCGAGCGTGAGCGAGTGGTCCGGAAGCGCACCCCGAGGGACGCCTTGAACGCCGGATCACCTTCCCACGCGAGCCGCGCCCGTCAGGAAGCGGGCAGTCGCAGTACCTCGGCGACTGAGTTGGGAGAGGTGGTGCGATGCCCGCCTTGGAAACGACCAGACCTGGGAACGCCGACGTCCTCGTCGGCTTAACGCGAGAGGCCGACGAGGACGTCGGCGTTCCCGGAAATCGCCCGCGCCGCCTGCGCGGGCCTGCCGTCCCGGCAGCTCAAACGCGCCCGCCGCTTCATGGTACAACCACCGACAACGCCTCGCGGGCACCTAAGACTTCCTCTCAACAGGCGCGGGCGAAGATTGACGGAGCACTCCACATGACCCCCGTTCGGCGACCGAATGCGCCTGTCTGGCTCGTAGCGATCTCTTTCTCGCTTTTTCTCGCCTCTACTTCGAAGCCCGCGGCCGCCGCGGATGCGGCGCCGCGGGTCGTCCTCCTCATCGGCGAGGACGAATACAAGACCTCGGAAACGCTCCCCGCCTACGCCAAATCCGATCTCGAGCCGGCCGGGATGCAGGTCACGACGATCCTCGAAGACCCCAAGCAGAAGCACCAGTTCCCCGGCCTGATCGACGCGCTGGGCAAAGCGGACCTGCTCCTGATCAGCACCCGCCGCCGCCTTCCGCCCAAAGAACAGATGGACGCCGTTCGCGCCTTCCTCGCCGCCGGGAAGCCGGTCGTGGGGATTCGGACCGCCTGCCACGCTTTCGCGCCGCCGCTGGCCAGCAAGGCCAAGCCGGCCGCCGTGCCCGACGGGGCGGCCGGATGGCCCGAGTTCGATCCGCAGGTGCTCGGCGGCCACTACGTCGGCCACTACAACGCCGGGCCGAAGGTGGCGATCTCCCTCGCCGAAGGGGCCGACGCCTCGCCCATTCTCGACGGCGTCGAGGTGGCGAAGCTCGTCGGCGAAGGGTCGCTTTATCGCGTCAACCCGCTGGATGCCTCCTGCACACCGCTTCTGCTCGGAGCGATCCCCGGCAAGCCAATCGAGCCGGTCGCCTGGACGCATCTCTATGGCCCCGGGAAGGCAAGGGTTTTCTACACATCGCTCGGCCATCCGGACGATTTCAAGGAACCGGCCTTTCGGCGGCTCCTGCTGAACGGCATCCGCTGGGCGCTGGCCTCGAAGCCGGCCGCGGGGACTACGCGCTCGACGTTGCCCGCCACGACCCAGGCAAACCTGATCCCGAGCGAAACCGTTCCGTCCTTGAACGTCGCCCACGGGTTAAAAATCGATCTGCTTCTGAAAGAGCCGGAGATTTCGAAGCCGCTCTACATCAACTTCGATGAACGCGGCCGCATGTGGGTGGTGGAGTATCGGCAATACCCGTGGCCCGCCGGCCTGAAGCTGCTCAGCCGCGACGCCGTCTGGCGGAACGTCTATGACCCGCCGTTCCCGCCGCCGCCGCCTTATATCGCCGACAACGCCCGATTCCGCGGGAAGGACCGGATCACCATCCACGAATCGACGCGGGGCGACGGCGTTTACGACAAGACGACAGTCTTCCTCGACGGGCTGAACCTCGCGACGGCCGCTTTGAAAGGGCGCGGCGGCGTCTACGTGATGTGCGCGCCCTACCTGCTTTTTTACCCCTGTCATGAGAGCGCCGATCACCCCGATACCGAGACGCCGCAGGTCCTGCTCTCCGGCTTTGGCATCGAAGATACCCACTCGATCGCCAACAGCCTTCGCTGGGGCCCGGACGGATGGCTGTACGGCGCCCAGGGGAGCACGGTCAGTGCCGCCGTCGTCCGCCACGGGGCCGACGGCAAACCGATCCCCGGCGAAAAAGCCGCGACGATCATGGGCCAGAACATCTGGCGCTATCACCCGGAGACGCGCCGGTTCGAGATCTTCGCCGAAGGGGGCGGGAACACGTTCGGCGTCGTCTTCGACAGCAAGGGGCGGCTCTTCTCCGGGCACAACGGCGGCGACACCCGCGGCTTCCACTACATGCAGGGGGGCTACTACCAGAAGGGGTTTGACAAGCATGGCGCCCTCTCCAACCCCTACACCTTTGGCTACGTGCGGCCGATGGGCGCGGAGAAGCTCGATCGCTTCACCCATACCTTCCTCTTCTACGAAGGTGGCGCGCTCCCCCCGGAGTACGCCGGCAAGATGATCGCGATCGCGCCGCATCGGCATTACGTGGTCGCCACCGATCTATTGGCGAAGGGTTCGACGTTCACGACTCACGATATCGCCAAGATCGTGACGACGGGGCAGCGGCCGCAGGATGATTATTTCACGCCCGTTGACATCCAGATCGGGCCGGACGGAGCGCTCTACCTGGCGGACTGGTACTCGGTGCAGGCGAACCACTTCCGGTCGAGCGAGGGGCAGATCACCGTCGATGCCGGCCGCGTCTATCGCCTGGCGGCCGCCGACGCGCGCCCTGGCCCCGTCGCCGACCTGGGGAAGCTTTCCAGCGAGGAACTGATCCAGACCTATCTCGCCCATCCGAACCCCTGGTATCGCGACCAGGCCCTGCGCCTGCTGGGCGAACGGAAAGAGGCGCGGCTCGCGCCGATCCTTGCGGAACGGGTGCTGAAGAACGACGGGCAAGCCGCCCTCGAATCCCTGTGGGCGCTGGATCAGATCGGCGGCTTCGACAACGCCTTCGCGATGAAGGCTCTCTCCCATTCCGACCCGTTCGTTCGAAGCTGGGCCGTCCGACTGGTGGGGGACGACAAGGCCGCGGCCAGCGAGGTCGCCGAGAAGCTCGCCGCGATGGCGAAGACCGAGCCCAATGTCGAAGTCCGCAGCCAGCTCGCCTGCACCGCCAAACGCCTGCCGACGGCCGAATCGCTGCCGATCATCGCCGGTCTCCTGACGCACGCCGAAGATGCCGAAGACCTGCACATCCCGCGCATGCTCTGGTGGGCGCTGGAGGCCCATTCGTCCGATCGTGACGCGGCCCTGCGGCTCTTCCAGGATCCGGGGGCCTGGGCGTCCGCCCTGCATCCCGAAGGGCATCTGCTGGCGGAGAACCTGGTGCAGCGCTGGGCGATGTCCGGCACGCAGGAGGAACTGCTCGCGATCGCCAGGTTGCTGAGCTTTTCGCCGGATGCGGCCGCCCGCGCGAAACTGGTCGCCGGGTTCGAGCGCGCCTTCGAAGGGCGGCCGATCCCGCCGCTCCCCGATGCCTTGGCGGGCGAACTGGCCAAATCGGGCGGGGCCTTCGCCACGCTGCTCGGCGTCCGCCAGCACGACGCGGCCGCGACGGCGAAGGCGTTACAGGCGGTGGTGGACGACAAGACGAAACCGGCGGCCCGGGCACAGCTCATCCGAGCGCTGGGGGACGTTCAGGCGCGGGCGGCCGCTGTCGTGCCGCTCCTGATCCACTTGGCCGAAAGCGACAAGGAAGACGGCATCCGCAACGCCGCGATTGCGTCGCTGGCCAAGTACGATGACCCGCAGATCGGGGCGGCCGTGGTGAAGATGTACAACGCGCTGCCGCCCTCCGTGCGGCCGGCCGCCCAGTCGCTCCTGGCCAGCCGCGAAAGCTGGTCGGGCCAGCTCATGCAGGCGATCGATTCGGGCGACATTCGCGCCGGGGCGATCCAGTCCGACACCATCGATAAGCTGCGCATGGTGAAAGAGCCGAAGGCCGCGCATCTGGTGTCGCGACATTTCCCAGACACCCGCGGCACGGCCGCCGAGCTGGAGGCGAAGATCACGAAGTTCAAGAAGATGATCACCGCGGGCGGCGGCAAGCCGCTGGTGGGCAAGGAGCTGTTCTATGGAAGGGCCGCGTGTGCCGCGTGCCACACCGTTTTCGACAAGGGGGGCCACATCGGCCCGGACCTGACGAGCTACGACCGGCGGAACCTGGACAGCATGCTGCTGGCGATCGTGAACCCCAGCGCCGAGATCCGCGAGGGGTTTGAGGATTACATCGTCACCACGAAAGACGGCCGCACGCTTGATGGGTTCAAGGTGGACGAGGACGGCAAGGTCTTCGTCCTGCGGGGGACGGACGGGCAGAACAACGTCATCCCGCTCGACCAGATCGACACCCGCCGCGTCTCGCCGCGATCGCTCATGCCCGAGGGACTGCTCGATGCGCTGACGGAGACGGAAGTGCGCGACCTCTTCGCGTTCCTGGAGAGCACGACGCCGCCGAAGTGAAGATGTGATCGAGACCGACACGCACGACGACGATGCGTGCCCGTTTTAGCCGCTTGCGAGAAAACGGGCCACACCGTCAGCGCCCCGTCCTCAGTGTCGGTCACGCTTCGCAACGACGCGTGAACCGACTTCCGTAGGGACCGCACCGCGGTCCGCGCGTCACCTGTCCCGTTGCAAAGGCGGCATCGTTCGACTCGCGGGCATGTCCCGTGGCGGACCGCGATGCGGTCCCTACGCGCCTTCCGCGTCGCTTGCCCCACGTTCGCTGGATTTTACCCGCTCCCACGCCACAATCCGGCCCATGCCTTCGACCCTCATCCGCAACGGGACCGTGCTCGACCCCTCCGGCATTTTTGAACGCCGGGCCGACGTCCTGCTCCGCGACCGGAAAGTGGCGGCCGTCGGGCTGAACCTGGGCGAGGCCGACCAGACCATCGACGCGGCCGGCTGGTACGTCACGCCCGGCCTGATCGACGTCCATGTCCACTTTCGCGAACCGGGCGATGAAGGGAAGGAGACCGTCGCCTCCGGCTCGGCGGCCGCCGTGGCGGGGGGGTTCACCTCCGTCTGCTGCATGCCCAACACCAAGCCTTCGCTCGACAACGAGGGGCTGATCGATTTCATCCTCCGCGAAGGTCAGAGGGTGAACCTGGCGAACGTCTACCCCGTCGGGGCGATCACCAAGGGGCGGCTCGGCAAGGAGCTGGCCGAGATCGGCTCGATGCTTCAGCGCGGGGCGATCGCCTTTTCCGATGACGGGGTGGGCATCGCCGACGCCCTGGTCATGCGCAAGGCGCTGCAGTACATCAACATGTTCGACGGCATCCTGATGCAGCACTGCGAGGACCCGGCGCTGTCGGGCGGGGCGATGCACGCGGGGCTGGTTTCGACGACGCTTGGCCTGCCCGGCATCCCGCCCGAGGCGGAGCAGCTCATGATCTCCCGCGACCTGCTCCTGAACCGGACGATCCGCTGCCGCTACCATGTGCAGCACGTCTCGACGGCCGGCAGCGTCGAGCTGATCCGCCGGGCCAAGAAGGACGGCGACGCCGTGACGGCCGAGGTGGCGCCGCACCACCTGCTGCTGACTGATGAAGCCTGCCGGGACTATGACACCAACTACAAGATGAACCCGCCGCTCCGCACCAAGGCCGATGTGAAGGCCTGCATCGAAGGCGTCCGCGACGGGACGATCGACATCCTCGCCACCGATCACGCCCCCCACCTGGCCGAGGAAAAGGAGCTGGAGTTCCAGCTCGCCCCCTTCGGCATCATCGGCCTGGAGGGGGCGCTGTCACTCTATGTTAAAGCGCTGGTCGAGCCGGGCGTCGTCAGTTGGATGAAGCTGATCGAACTGATGTCCACGCGGCCGGCGCAGCTCGTGGGGCTCGATAAAACCGGCAAGGGGACGCTCGCCGTCGGCGCCGATGCGGACGTGACGCTGATCGACCCCCACCTGACGTGGACGGTCGATAAAACGACGTTCGCCAGCAAGAGCCGCAACTGCCCCTTTGATGGCTGGCCACTCACCGGCCGGGCAGTGATGACGATCGTCGGCGGCGACGTAAAATGGCGGCTATGACCCCTTTGAGCTCAGGCCGGCCAACTCGGGGGCGAATTGCCTCTCAGAAATGCGGCATATGAAGCGGTTCGCTCGCCTCGCGATCACGATGCTGTCGCTGCTGCTGGGCGTGGGGACGTCGGCGCTTTGGGCGCGGAGCCACCGCGTCGGCGACAAGTACGAGTGGCAGCCCAGAACGGCCGACCGTCGGGTCTACAGCTCCTATGTCGTCTGCTCGGGCAAGGGCAACCTTACCTTTTACCGCGCGCGATCGACCTTCTCCCGCCCGCTGCGGCCGGGGGAGGAGGACCTTCCCTCCTACACGCAGAACGAACTCGAACGGGGCTACACGCATCGCCGGCCGTCGGAGCTCTATAAAAACTTCTGGCCCGTGACACGGGTTGACACGCCGCAGCGCTTCATCGTCTGGCACGTCGGTTACGGGGTGAAGCATGACGACATCCTCCCGCCGGTGGGCGAACGGTACGAGTGGCACACCTACGCCTGCCCGCATTGGGCCATCGTGTTGATCGCGGCGGTCCCGCCGGCGCTGTCGGCGCCGCGGACGTGGGCGTGGTGGTCCCGCCGCAGACAACGCACCGCCCGCGGCTTCGCGGTCGCCCCGGCGGCTTCTCCGTCACCCTGCCCGGAAGGAAGTTGAACGAGGGGAGCCCCGCGCCGCGGGCGGCGGATGAACGTCAAAAATGGCGGCCCGATTCGCCGTCGGATAAACTCCGCTCCAGCAAGGCCGGCCGCATCACCGCCCCCGTCCTTACCGGGCGGCGCGGCGATATCGGGAGCGTAGCACAACGGTTAGTGCAGGAGACTCATAATCTCTTGGTTGTGGGTTCGAATCCCACCGCTCCCAATGGAGTCAATTTCCGGCGGCCTGTACCGTGAAAAGACGCGCCTGTGACTGACAGCGTTAGGTCACCCGCCTTTCACCAGAAGTGCTTCATTGCCAGCAGACTATCGCTTGCGAGAGGGTCGCTCGGCACGTAGAGTCCCACCCCATCCCCGCGGCTTGGCGCATTCATTTTGATGCCGCACGTTTCTGGGCAATCGAGGTGGCCCGACTGCCGAGACGTGATGGGGAACTTTCGGCGGGTCTTCGAGAAGAACGCAGTAATCGAAGGAAAACATGACGGGACGGCGCATCGTAAAAAATGTCCTGATCTCCACCATCACTTTGGCGGCGGCTGGCCTGTTGAGCGCGCACTTTTTCGGGAAGCCGCAAGCCAACTCCGCTCAATTTGCAACTCCGTTTTCGCCTTCGCAGGTCCAAGCCCTTCTGCCGAATGCGGACCCGCTATTGGTCAGCCGCGTCGGTGGAACATGGGGGTACACGTCGCTGGATGCCGCGAAGCAGTACGGCGAAGACGGGCTACGCGTCCTCGACACGTTCGGAGATGACGCAGCCTTTTTCCTCAAGAAGAAACCCGAGGCGTTCGCTTCGCTGACACACCTTTGGAAACTGGACCCCGCCCGATTCCGTCTTGTTCATGGCCCTTGGAACCGCGCGGTCGTTGACTGGGCAGAGGCGGGCAAGCTCGACGCATTTCTAAAGAATCTCAACCAGTTGCCGCCTGCCCGGTTGGCTGCGACAGGGCGAGCGCCAGGAGCCTTGCCACTCTTGATCGGTGGCGACGCTCCCGAAGCCACCGCAATGCTCGATCAACACGGTGAACGAGCGTGGCGTCTATTCATGGCGATCAACTTCATCGACTCGCCGGTGAGCGTTGAGCGTGTCGCCGGGGCGGTGTCACATTACGGCGATCTGCCGCTCGATCTCAACGAACGCTTTGGGCTTCCGGCCGCACTGATGCTCGTCGCGCCTCCGACAGACAAGGGATCGCGGAATCTTCCAGACGTTGTTCAACATGCCTGCAAAGTTCTCGACCTGCCGCTTGCCGTCACGTTGATGCTCATCAATTATGACGACGTTGCACAATTACTGGATTCCGGTACTGGCGTAGAGGCCCTCGACCAGGCGCTCGATCTCCTGGCGGCACAACCTGATTTCGTTCAGATGTTGGCGGTGGAAGATGGTCATATTCTCCGCTTACTCACCGAAACGTGGCAAGGGCAAAAGGTCGGGGTCGAAGCTTTCCGGCGATGCGGCCCGGCAGCGACAATCTGCTACACGTTTTACGGCAGCGACAGGCGACTTCAGCCAAGCAGGGGTCCTTTCAATGGGAAAGGTGGGCTGGCCTGCCTTCCTCGTATTGGACCGCTACCGGGAATACGGGCCGTTCTACGACCTTCTGCGACGGCCAGAACTTCTCAATGCGGATGCACTCGACCCTCTTGTGATTGACGCTGTTGGTAACATTTCGCGATACCCCCAGGAGAAGATCGACATCTACCTGAACACGAAGAACCTTGCAGGTGAGTTAATGCAAGATCGCTACCCCGCGCCAGAGAGCGAAAAGTATCTCCAGTGGGTTCCGGGGTACATGGCGTACCGGGTTGGCGAGAAATATGCGAAGGGTCTGCACGTATCAAACGGCGAAGTGGCGTGGGCCGGTGCCGATGTCATCCTCACGCTCACACCCTTCAAGGGAACCGGGAAAGTTGCCAACGGAGCAAAGGCGCTTGCTGGAGCCGCCGAGCGTGAGGTGGCCGAATCAGCAGCAGAACATGCACTCGCCCAGGGCAGTGGCACGGTTGTCCGCGAAGCGATGACCGCCGAGGGACGACAGTTCTTGGCGGCTGGTGAAGGTCAACTCCTCAGCCATGCCGAGAAGGCAGCCATCGAGGTTTTGGGACAGGAGGGAATCGAACTAACACGATTCGGTGCAGACGCAGGAAAGATTGCCTTGAAGCGTCTTGAAGCACGCGGCGACGGAATTGCCTTGGGGTTAGCGGATCGAAGCACTGAATACGCCGCTGCTAGAAAGGCCGGTGATCTAGGGGCAAAAAATTTAATTGCCGAGGAGATTGGCCTTGAAGGAGCGAAACGCTACGCCGTTGAAACGGGCTGTGAGCCAATGTTTCTGGGCAAGCCACGACAGGGCGCGGGATTCGATCTGGTGCTGAGGGATGGGAACAGGATAAAGGTCATTGAAGCAAAGGGCGGCGGCAGCCAAGTCAAGCATTTTCACGGCTTCTGGCAAGGGACGCCGGAATACACTCGCGAAGTCGCCAAGAATGTTCTGGCTCGTTCTTCCGCCAGCACGGAGGAGAAGGAAGCGGCGGAAGCGGTTTTGAAAGCATTCGAGGAAAGTCGCTTGGACATTGAGGTTGTCCGCACGGAGCATGTCCAAGGAAAGCCCCTCCCAACGCGGGTAGAGAGTTCGGTGTCCGTGGGAGGCAAGGGGCAACAATTGTCAGCCAGCCAGATTAAGAACCTGCTACTCCAGACGCCAGGTGCTTCAATAGCCCTAGTAAGCACTCAGGGAGCGGAAAGTGCATCCCTGGCTTTGGAGAGCTTCATGTACCGATCACAGGCGATGGCGAAGCGCGCCGGAGTAGAGTTGTGGAAGCCTGGGGCTGGTCCCCTGATGCCCCGTATCGTTCGGCGTCGAGGCGAGGAGATCATCATCCAGACACTTTCCCTGCCTGCCGGTGTCGGGGGCGTCGAGGACTTCGCGGTCGCGATCATGGAAAGAAGGCTTAATTGAGACGGCATTGGGCTGCAATCTGCTGCATCGGAACGCTGGTGTTCGCAACACAGCTTCATGCTGCGGTCTGGACAAAGGTTGTGGAGGAACTTGCGGAGCGGGCGACAGAAGTGGAAGCTGCCAAAGCTGAGCAGCAGTTCATCTTCCATGATACTCAGGAGGCCACCGATCTTATTGCGCGACACTTTTCAGGGGCGATGGACGAACCGGCGATGCTCCGACGGTTTGAGGGACTTCAAGGCGTTGATAGTTCTCTCGTTCATGAATTCAAGGCACTCCCACCCGCTGAACGGCGGATCGCACTGGAGCTAGGTGCCGGCGCAACGAGTGCTTCAACTGCACCCCGGCAAGGAGGGCGCACGTATTCTGAGTCGCATGGATTCAGGGGGGATCGCCCAGATGCGTACCTACGGCGATTTTGTCGTGGATGGAATGGCGTGGCTGGAATCAGACGAGGTGAGCTTCATTCTGCGAGGGAAGCTGCCATCCGAGGCAGCCCCGGAAATTATGCGGACCCTCGCACTGAAAACCATTCCGACTGAATTGGCCGACGAAGAAGTGGCTTCATTGTGGAAATCAACGATCCGAAAGACGGGGGGCGGCGCGGGTGAATTTTGGCAGCATTACATCGCCCCGCATAAAGGCAAGTGGCTGACCGGCACGCTGCTTGTCACCTATCTCGCAATGCCGGAAAAGTTCCACGACGCTGTTGGGAATCTCACGGAATATGCTGCACGGGAACTAGGAAAGCTCGGGATTTCCGTTCCCGTTAGCGTGGGGCGTGGGCTGATAAACGGCATTGCGGACGGCGTGGCCCGCCAATACGCCGCCAATCCTGTCAGCACGGTCGTCTCGCTGGTAGTGATCGGCTTCCTTCTGCTCATCTCCATTCCCGGCATCCGATGGCTTGTGTGGCACCGTGGCCTGCGACGGCTGTTCTTTTACGGGTCCGCGTCGAATGGAGAAACGAAGCGGGCTGTAGATCGCAGGCAACGTCTTACCACGGCGCATCAGCCCCTAAAAGAATAGCACGGAGAAGGAATGGCCGACAAACTCGAAACTTCATCGGATGCAGGTGTCTGGCACTTGGGGATTCACGGTGCGCGAAATGCAGGGAAAACCTGTTTTCTTGCCTGCCTGTATGGTTTCCGGGCCAATGGGAACGGAACAAACGTCGGATTTGCCGACAACGAAACGATTGAATACCTCTCCGACAAATGGGATCGGTATTTATCTCAAGGGCAGAAGCCTCGACCCACTGACAAGGGAATTCCCAGCGAGTTAAGGTGCGATGTTAAGTGTGAGCAGCGAGTGTGGAACGTGGCGGTCCGTGACTACGCTGGCGAGCTTGTCGAGCGGTCAAACGCTGAGGATGTTGCTCAACTGCGCGCCGAGACGCGCGATTGGTTGAAGGCCTGCAACGCCATTCTTTTCTTTTTGGACATCACCGAATCTCCAGCATCCGCCCTCGAACGATTGAACGAGTTGGACCTTCTCCTTGCGGAACTGCACCGGCTCTCGGTCGATGGAAACACAATTGCGCGTCCCCTCGCCCTTGTTCTTACCAAATGGGACAGTCGCAGCGATTTCAATCTGCGTGATGCCGATGCCGACCAGGAAGGTGCGAAGGCCCGGCTGTTCCTAAAGAACGACCCGGTTTACGGGCAATTCCACTCGGCCTTGGAGCAGAGTGGAGATCGCGTCCAGGTGTTTCCGATTTCCGCATTCGGAAGTCATCGTGAGGATCAACAACCACCCCGCAATGGGCCACAGCCCTTCAACATCCATGCGCCACTCGTCTGGTCTGTCCAGCGAGCCGAGGAGATGGTGGCCCAGAAGGCGGAACGTGAGGCAGACACCTTAACGGTGCGCAGCATGTGGCCCCGCTATGCAGGTGCGATCTCCACCCTGCGGCAAACGACGGGTCGGTATCGACTGCACAAAGGTCCGGCGAGCGTCCGGCTTCACAAGAAGATCGTCGGTCTTCGATGGCGTCTTTGGCGACGGCGGCTTGCAACCACCTTATCACTGGCCGCTTTGGTGGCCATCATTACTGCGGTAGCACTTTTCCGTGACGATCGCGACCGCTACCGAGCAGTTACCCGGGCCTACGACGATTTTTCCATGGACTCTGCGGGAAAAAAAGCACAGACGGATGGATACTTAGCCTACTGGAACCCCGTCAAGGGAATGCTGGGACATGATGTGGCCGTCCGTCTGCTCTGGTCGAGACTGCAAACCGATGCTTCGCAACGAGACTTCCAGAATCTCACCGGCTTTCGAGGCGACCACCCTTCGGAGGGTGAGGCCACGATACGCCTTGAGAAGGACAAGCTGTACCTGGGCCTGTGGGGTGGAGGATCAGAGGGGGCCAAAGTCACTGCATGGCAGATGGAAGATTCCACTGCCGCTGACGCTTACGCCAAGCGGGTTACTCACGAAAGCAGGTATCAGGCGCTGCGTGAGGAAGTCGCTTCCCTTTCCAAGGGAAGTAAGTACGCGGAAGTGACCGAAGCGTATCGACGGTTCTTGACGGAGTTCCCAGAGTCTCCCTACCGGCCCGATATTGAGAAATCCATTTCTGACATGACCACGGCGCGGGATGAGAGCGAGTGGAAGGCGGTTGTAGATTTTGACCAACGAAACCCGAACAGCTTCGATGAAACAATCAAACTCGCTAACAAATACAGGGATTATCCTGGTGCCAAACATCGTGAAGAAGCGGAGGCCCTTGTCACCCGTACGGGCGACCGCTGGGATCGAGCGCTCTACGAGGAGGTACGCAACGCAAATCGAAGCGGGAGTGATGCAAACAGCATCGAATCCACGCATCGCAAGGCTGTGGCATACGTGAACGGCACGCAGCCGCGAAGACGGATGGAAGCTGACGTGCAAAAGTGGATGGATTGGTTCAATGGTCTTCAATCGGAAAGAGATTACCAAGTCGTCGTTCGTTCGATGACAATCCCCAAAGGGTCGCATCTTGAACCCACCGTGTCAGCCCCTACCTGTCGCATTGAGATCGCGGTCAACGGAACTGCTCATTGGACTGGATGGCGGGACGGAATGACCCCGGTTTTTGGGGAAACGCTCGGCCCCTATCGAGCGAAATATCGCCAGACTGGCACGTTCGGTGTTCAGGTCGAGGGCTACCACCACGCCTGGTCAAACGACTTGGAGACTAAGCCTGTCGAAACCGACCCAATCTTCATTGTCAGTCGATTGAATGGTCCCGTCACCGTGCGCGACGGCAAGGGCCAGAATGTATTGATCTATCTTGAGTGCGAGGCTGTGAAGCCACCCGACTTGGCCCCCTACAAAGCGAAGAATTAACGAGAGGAGCAGAAGGCGGTGAAGGCGGCAGTCATCGTACATCGCTGGTTTGCGCAGGGTGCCGATTGGGCATTTTCGCCACAGATTAAGCCGATCCTCCGCGACATTATCGAGGCCTTGGATGAACGACAGAAGGCCGGACAGCCCGGCATTTTCAAAGTCGAAGTCTCTGGCCAAGGCGTTTTGTTTGGGGAGATTGTGCATGACGTAGAAAGTCTCGACCCCAAAGCTCGGCACCGACGGCCCACCATTCTTCGTGCAGTTTTGCTGGAATGCGCACCCGACCAGAGCGACACAGCCCGCTTGATGGAGGGGCTTCGTTCGATTTGGCCGACTCGATGCGGCGCGGATGCGAATCTGATTCTTGTGGCCGACGCCATCATTGTGCCGACCGCCCGCGCGAACGGCCGAACCCATGCCGTTGAAGTTCCCCGCAGGCCAAACAGAAGGAAGGTTGTCATCATGGCTGCTCTTGGGACCGCATCAGTGGTCGCCGTTGCTTTGGCTCTCGTAGCACACCAAGGTTCTGGCTCGAATGAGCAAAAGGATGACCTGAAACCGTTGCGACCAATCATCCAGACCATGAATCTTCAGCTCTCGGGCTGGGGCCATGCTCCGAAGACTGGTCCGCCCGAGGCGGTAATTAACGACTACTTCGGATTCCTCTGCCAGTCGTCCGTTTGGCATGAAGCTCCGGCCTCCAACCATCCCTATGTCAAGTTCATTCTTCGTCTTCCGAAGCAACCGTTCCACGCCGCGCATGACCAGTGGACGAAAGACGAGTTAGAAACTGATTTGCGAAAACTAGCAGCTTCGCTGGAGGGTGGGAAGTCGGATGCCGACGACGCAAGCACTGCGGAGAGATGCTTTCAACGTGTCGATGAACAGATGAATTATGATGACTGGCGAACGAAGTACCGTGACCGCGACGCGGACCAGGACGCGGTGGACTTTGCCACTGCTCCCGACGTGGGCGTTATCGAGTTTGTCGAGCGTTTTCGGAAGAACGCTTCGTTGTCTTCCAACCTCAACGGCCTCAAGGAACCGGCAGATCAGATGCGCGTCCAGTTGAAACGGTGGAACTTCACGACCAGCGATGATGCGACCCCACTGGAAGTTTTCCGCCAATTTTTTTCCTTAGCCCTCCAGCGCCCCACTTGGCTGTCGAAGTGCGGAGGAAGTGACAAGAAGCACGCCTACTGGCGATTTCTAGAGCGACTCCCCGAAGAACCCAGCAGCCTTGGATGGACGTGCGATGATTCGGATCAATTGAGGCACTCGCTTCAAGAACTACTTCATGATATCGGTGGCGGGGCCGGGGACGGCAAGACTGTGGCTGGCTTGATTGAAGCGATCTCGACTCAAATGGAATACGAGAAATGGGTCGTCGAACACGGTCGAGACTGGCAAAAGGCCCCTCCACCCGAGTCGAAAGACTTGAGCGATTACGTTCAGCATTTTCGCGCGGTGGCTGGTAGTGATTCCAAGCCGGAGGGTCTTCGGTAGACCGCCGAAACGAAAGTTTAAGAGCAGCGATGGATAAAGCAGAATCCAACTCATACGTGGTGGTCGATGCTCGAAGCGAGGGGGGCGTGATGGGTTGATGGACCAACCGGGGCGCAGACCGGGCGGCACCTCTTTCGAGGGGCTTCCGGCCTGACCCATCAATCGGCGTTGTACCCGGGTGGGAACTGTTTGGCCCTGATCCCCGCGATCCGATAGAAGGCGATCGCCGCTGCGGTTGAGACGGAGTCGTTGGGGTCGGACAACAGCCTCTCGACCAGGGCACGGGCAGGCGCTGCGCGCATGTGGCCCAGGGCCCATAGAGCTGCCGAACGCAACCCGACGTCGGCCTTCGGGTCCGCGGCGGCCGCCATCAGCGGCGGGAGGGTCGCCGCGTCGCCTATCTCCCCCAGGGTCATCACCCCGTTCACGCGGACGGTCGGGTCGGAGTCCTGCACCGTGTCCGCAACGGGCTGCGGGGCGACCTTCAGCCCGAGGAATTGGAAGGCCCCCAATGCATCGGCGCGTACCTTGGGGTCGGCGTGCTTCAACTGATCGAGCCATGGCTGGATCAGCGAGGGGTCGCGCGTGACCTGGTAGAGGGCCTGGCGACGGGCATCGGAGAGGCCCTCGGGATCTTTCGGATCGAGTACGGCGGGGATCGCGGAAGGGCGGCCGTCGCATCGCCCGCCATCGTGGGGATTCGCTCGGCGAGCTTCGCGATTGCGAACGTCGCGGCGCGGCGGGCGCTGGACTCGCCGACGATGCAACCGATTTCGAGCCGGCTGGTCCGGTCGGAGGCGGCCGCTCGCGCCAGGGCGGGGAGGCTCGCGACACTCCCTGTCCCGCCCAGCTCCGTCGCGGCTTGGGAGCGGAGCCCCGCGTCTTCATCGGCAGTGAGCCGCGAGATAAGGAACGCCTCGCGTTCAGGCCCGGGGATGGCGGCCGCGACGGAGGCGATGCGGCGGCGGGTTTCCACGTCAGATTCGTCAGCCAAGGCTCGTGAAATGGCGACGAATCTGTCGGCGTCGGTGCCCGCCGTCGCAAGGGTGGTGTTGAGCCGCTGAAGCGCCCGATCCTGATGCTCGACCTGCTCGCGCGACGGGGGCCCTGCGAAGGCGACCGGCGCCAGAAGCGCCGACAAAAGAAACAGGCAATGAACTCGCATCGTTGCTTCGCCTCAATCCAGCCGGACGCCGGCCGCCGCATTGGACGCACGGACGTCACCTTAGTTTCATAGGCAGTGAGAGGGTCGGCCAGTTCGCTCGCCGCTAACGGGCGCGACCGAAGTCGATGGGCGACTCGGCTCGGCCAATGAGCCCGAGCTCGTTTCGCACCGTCCGGGACGCAACGCGCGGCGGAAAAGCGAGTAACAAATATCGCATGACCCGTCCGTCATCCGGAGCGGGCCAAGTCGGAGCTGAGGAAATCACGTCCGGTATCAGGTCGCTGTTGTGAATCACCAAAGAATGAAAAAGTTCCGCGCGCCGGCCCGGCTTATCGTTGCCATGGCAACAGTGACGGTCGCGGTCTCGGTTGCTGGGCGCGTTCGACCGGAGATGGATCCGGCGAAAGCGGATGCCGTCGTCGCGGCGGCCCGGCCAACCGATGGGGTGCCGGGCGCTTCGGGGCTGGCGTTCACGCGGGTCAAGCCGATGTCCGGCCGATACCAGATCCTCCTCAAGCGGAGCATGTTCGCCGCGGACCAGCGGGCGGCGGCCGACCGGGAGAAACCGTCGCCGGTTGAGCGTGCTCAGCCGCCCCTTGAGGCGTCGCTGGTGGTCCGAGGCGTCTTCTTCGAGGACGAACGGCCGAGCGCGCTGATCGAAGACACTGCCACGAAGCGCGTGTTTCGCGTCGCCGCCGGCGATCGAATCGGGCAGGGGCGCCTACGGGCAATCTCTCTGGGGGGCGTCACGTTTGAGGCGGACGCTAACATCGGAAGCAAGGCCACTTCAATGACGATTGCCGTCGGCCGGGCGCTGGACGGAGGCGCTGGCAGAGGTCGGCGACACTCCTTCGTCGCAGAAGGAACAACACGAAAAGAAAGCGAAGCGGCCGCAAGGAGTCGATCCGTCGGTCGAGAGAGCATCGGGTACGAGCGACGCCACCGCTCTCCCAGCGGCGGGAGAGCCGCCGAAGTCGAAGAAGTCAAAGGCGGTGGTCGCCGCACCGTGATGGCAAAGCACATCGCTTGCACTTCAAGATGACGATACGCGGGCCGCCATGGCCGGCACCGGATGATCAGCTTCGTTCGAGAAAGATTGGTTCATGCCGAAGATGAATGGCCTTGGCCGTGCGGCCGGTGTGCGAATGCTTTTGGCGGTTTCTGTGGCGGGCGCTGCACCCCTCCTCCCGGCGGCGCAGGTCCCGGTGACCGGGCCCGCCCCTGCGGCGACCGGCCCGCCCTGCGCCGGCGCTTCCCACCACAGCCCCTGTTGCCTCGTCGCCGCAGCCGAAGAAGGCGACGACCGCGCCCACCACGACTTCGCCGACGGGGACAGCGCCGAAGATCGTCCTGAACTTCAAGGATGTGCCGATTGATTCGGTCCTGGAGCACCTGTCCCAGGCAGCCGGGTACATCATTATCAAGGATGCGCCGGTTGACGGCCGCGTGACGGTTCTCAGCAGCCAGCCGATCTCCGGGGATGAGGCCGTCCTGCTGCTCGATACAGTGCTGCGGGTGAATGGGCTGACGGTCATAAAAGCCGGGCGCACGCTCCGCGTTGTCGCCGCGGACAAGGCGCGGCATCAGAGCGTGCCTGTCCATTTCGGTGCCGACCCAGCGGAGATCGAGCCGACCAACGAACTGATCACCCAGGTGATCCCCGTGAAGAACATCGACGCGGTCAAGCTGCGCACGGACCTGACGCCGCTGTTCAGCACCGACGCCGACGTCACCGCCAACGGCGGGAGCAACGCGATTATCATCACCGATGTGTCGTCGAGCATCCGCCGCGTAGTGCAGATCATCAGCGAACTGGACAAGAACGAGCCCTCCAACGCCGAGTTCCGCAGCTTCCCGCTGAAGAATTCGAACGCGGTCGCAACGGCGAAGCTCATCCTGTCGATCTTGCGGCCGCCGCCAGACCCGCAGGTGCGCCCGTCGGATGGGAAGCAGCGCGAGCCGCAGGAGCAGGCGTCGCGCGCGAAGATCAACGCGGTCGCCGACGATCGAACCAATACGCTTTTCGTCACGGGCTCGCGCGAAGCGATGGCGCTCGTGGAAAATGTGCTGAAGGAACTCGAATCCAACCCAGAGAAGACCGAGGAGATTCGGCTGTACTCCCCGAAGTTTGCTGATGCCGTCGCCGCCGCTAAGTTGATTACCGCCGTCTTCAAATCGCCGGATGAAGGGCCGCGCAACCCCGATGCGCCGCCACCGAAGCGTGACGATCAACTCAAGGCGCGCGTGGTCGCCGCGGCCGACGCGGGGAGCAATACGCTTGTCGTGACCGCGCCGGCCGATACGCTCAAGATCATCGACGACATCATCAAGCATCTGGACGTCAACCCGTCGGACGTCACCGAGGTGAAGGTCCTCACGTTGACCTATGCCGACGCCACCGCGGCCGCCAAGCTGCTGACGACGATCTTCCGGCCGGAAGACAACAAGCCGGCCACACCGGACGGTGGGAACTGGCGAAGGCAATTGCAGACGCCTGACCAGGCCGTCAACGTGCGCGTCAACGCGGCGGCCGATGACCGAATCAACGCCATCGTGGTGACCGCTCCGAAGGAGACGATCAAGGTGGTCGAGGGCGTGCTGAAGCTGCTCGACGTGAACCCCGCGAGCGCGCCGGTGACGAAGATGTACCCGCTGAAGTACGCGGACGCGTCGGCCGCCGTGCGGCTGCTGACTTCGCTCTACAAGACGGACGACCCGACCGCCGTTCCCGGGACGGCCAAGGCGCCCGGCGACAACAGCACGGTGGCCGACAGGCAGCGCCGGGCGCGGCTCACCATCGCCTCCGATGACCGAACGAACTCGGTCGTTGTCTCAGCGCCTCCGGAGATGATCGCCGACGTCGAAGGCGTGATCAAAGAGCTCGATGGCAACCCCGTCTCGACTGAATCGTTCTTCATCTACCATCTTAAGAACGGCCAATCGGCGAACATTGAAGCGGTGATGAACACGCTTTTCGGCACAGTGGGGCCGCAGTCCGCCACGGCCGGGGGCCGCGCGGGTCAGTCGTTGCAGCGGGGCGGCGGGGTGAACGGCGCGAATGCGGCGTTCGGAGCGGGGGCGGGCCTGGGCGCGTTCGGCGGCGCGAGCGGCGGGACGGGCATTGGCTCACGGCGGGGCACGCAGTCGAATAGCTTCGGCGTTGGCTACGGCGGCGGCTATCCCGGGCTCGGGAACGTCGCGGGGCAGGGGAATCAGCAACTCTCGCCCGGCTCGATGCGAGCCGTCACGGAATTGACGGGGCAGGTTTACGTCGTCGCGGACCAGGACACCAACTCGCTCCTGGTGACCACCGCGACGAAGTACCAGGAGCGCGTCAAACAGATCATCGAAGAGCTGGATCGAGCGGTGCCCCAGGTGCTCATCAAGGTGCTGGTGGCCGAGGTGACGCACGACGACTCCGCCGACCTGGGGGTCGATTTTTCGGTCCTGAACCGCCGGACCAACGGGAACGGCCAGTCGCTGGGCACGAACCTCGGCAACGCGGCCGCCGCCACCGCCGAAGGGGGCCTGGTGGTGAACCTCGTCGAAACAAACGTCACCGCGACGCTGCATGCGCTGGCGACGATGGGGAAACTCGACGTGCTCTCTCGCCCGTACATCCTTGCAAGTGACAACCAACTTGCGAGCATCACGGTGGGGCAGGAGGTGCCCTTTATCACCAACAGCCGCACGACCGACCTGGGCCAGACGATCAACACGATTGAGTATCAGGACGTGGGCATCATTCTGAACGTGACGCCGCACATCAACCCGGACGGCCAGGTGATCATGGACGTGGCGCCGGAGATCAGCCAGTTGACGGGGACGAGCGTCCCGATCAGCCAGAACGCCTCAGCGCCGGTGATCGCCAAGCGCAGCGCCGAGAGCCGCGTCGGCGTCAAGAACGGGCACACGATCGTGATCGGCGGGTTGATGGAGGACCGCAAGACGCAGACGATTGCAAAGGTGCCTCTTCTGGGCGACCTCCCGATGCTGGGTCCGATCTTCAGCCGACAGCAGGCGACCAAGACGAAGACGGAACTGCTCATCTTTTTGACGCCCCACGTCGCGCTGCAGCCGGACCTGCTCAAGCCGATGACTGATCAGGAAATCCGCGGCACGACGCTGACGCCCAACGCCGTGCAGCCGGGGACGTTTAAGGAGCACCTGCGCGGCATGGAGCGCGGCTCGACCGACATCACGACGCGCCCCGCCGCCATCGACCCGGTGGCGGTGCCGGCCATCGAAACGAAGCCGTCCTCCGCGCACTAAACTTAGGCCGCCATGCCACCAGGCTCGCTCGCCCGGGGGCGGCTGTTCACCGATGTCGCCGAAGATCTGCGGTCGGCCGCGGCAATGTTGCGCCCCGCGACCCCATGCCGGGCGTCGTCGGTCGGCCATCGCATGCCAATCGCTCGTCGATTGACGGTCAAGGCGACGCCGTGCACGGGAACCCATGCCTCCGCATGTCCGCAACTCGTGGTAAAATCGTACCTTGAGGCGAATTCAACGACCGTCGATCGTTCACGTTACACGGGGGGCTGATCTTTGTAATTCCTCGGAGTGGGTGACGGCGTTAGCATCATTCGAGGGATGGATGGGTTCAACAACCCGCCCGGCAAATCCATGACGCTTAGTGATATAGACGCGCAACTAGCGCAGTGGCGCGAGAAATTGCGACTGGCTGACGCGAACCTCTCGGAGTTCCTTGAGTTACCGGTCAGCGGGCGGTTCCTGGGCGGGGGCGCTGCGCTCGCTGGCGAGACAGCGACGGCGGCCGCCGATGCCCTGGGGCGGATCGCGTGGGTGCGGGGCCAGCTTGGCTTGCTCGGGGAGATGGTCGCAAAAGTCGAATCGTTGCGGGCGTCTATCAACCTTCTTACCGTCACGCGTACCCGTCTGCTCGACATGGAGCGCCTGCTGAACGGGCCGTCGATCGAGGTCGGGGCCGAGATGACGCCGGCCGAGGAGCGCGAACTGCTCCGCGAAACGCGGCGGGCGGTCTCCACGTCGCCTGGCCAATTGTTGCAGGAAATGCTCGGTCAGTTCCGGCTCGCACGGGATAGCGTTCTGGCGATGCAATCGGCCAGCGATGCCGTCGCCGCCGGGCTGGCCGCCGTTCAAGCGGACCTGGGCCGGTTGCAGGCGCAGGCGGGGGTCGCGCCGGCGCTGGCGACGCGCGTGCCTGAATTAGCGGCCAAGGTTCGCCAATTGGAAGCGGCCGCAGAAGCCGACCCTGTCGGCACGCGGGGCCGCCTCGAAGGCGTGGCCGCCGATGTCACACGGCTTGCGGAACAGGCGCGACAGGCCAATCGGGCGCGGGAAGAGGCGGACAGGCTATTGAGTGCCGCGGAGGCGGCCGTCCACGCGCTCCGCGACCTGCGTAACCGCGCGGCGGCCGCGCATGGGGAGCGCGTTCTTAAAATAGATACGCTGCGGCCCCCGTCGGCGCCGGCCCCATCGGAGGAGACCGCAGTCGCCGAACTGGAACATTGGTGCGGAACGCTGCGAAGGGCTCTTGTACGCGGGGATGTCGCACCAGCGCTCGATCGCGCTGCGCGGCTGGCATGCGGCGGCCGCGGAATTTCGGGCCGTCAACCAGGCGTCGCTCGACGCCGACGTCGCGGCGCTGCGCACCCGTGAGGATCTGTGCGGCATGTTCGGCGCGCTGCAAGCCAAGGCGCGAAACCGGGGCGCGGGCGAGGAGCCGGCATTGGCGGCGCTGTCGAGCGAAGTCGTCGAGCTGCTGGCCCGACGGCCGACGCCGATGGCGCGCCTGGCCGAGCGCGTCGCCCGCTATCAGGAACAACTTCTCTAGGCTCGATCGAGCCGCTTGCGGCGCCGGGAACGGCGGCCGGGGGCCCTTGAACATGTCAACCCAATGGTGTCAGTCCGCCGGATGTGGCGGGACGATCGATCAGGGCTTTTGCGATCGGTGCGGCCTCGCGCCCGCGGGCGTGCCGACCGACGGCGCGTCGCGTGCTATCGCGCCGGCGCTGCCTTCGCAGACCTGGGCGACCCGCGCGGCGTCGTCCGTGACGGCGTCGCTTTCAACGGCGACGGCGCTGACGTCTTCGACCGGCCGCGGCGGGACCGGCCGCTCGACCACGCGCCGGCACCTGGGCCTGGGGATGGTCAACGTCCCGGGCCTGCCGGAGCTGAGCCCGGAACTAATCGTGATGACGGACCCGAAGGTGCCGGATCACAAACGGTTCTGCGGCAACCCCAACTGCCATGACGAGCAGGGTAACCCGACCCCGCTGAACCGCCGCCTGTCGGGCCACTGCCCCAGTTGCGGCACGTTCTACTCTTTCGTCCCCACGCTTTCGCGGGGCGACGTGGTCTGCGAGCAGTACGAGGTGAAGGGCTGCCTCGCCTACGGGGGGCTGGGGTGGATCTACCTGGCGCGGGACGCGACGCTTAACCGGTGGGTGGTGCTCAAAGGGCTGCTGAACAGCGCTGACGAATCGGCGGCCGCCGCCGCGGTCGCGGAACGGCAGTTCCTCGCCTCGGTGAAGCACGCGAACATCGTCGGCATTTACAACTTCGTGAAGCGGGGGGCCGAAGGCTTCATCGTCATGGAGTACGTCGGGGGGACGACCCTGAAGGAGGTCCGCAAGTCGCGCGGGCCGCTCCCGCCGGCCGAGGCGATCGCTTACGTCCATCGCATCCTGGGCGCGTTTTCGTACCTGCACGATCGCGGGCTGGTTTATTGCGATTTCAAGCCCGACAACTTCATGATCGAGGGCGAGCCGCCCGACGTGAAGCTGATCGACATGGGCGGCGTCCGCATGCTCGCCGACACCGCCGGCGACATCTACGGCACGCGCGGCTACAGCGCGCCGGAAATCGCCGAAGGGCCGACGGTCGCCAGCGACCTTTACACGGTCGGCCGAACGCTCGCCGTCCTGCTGATGGAGTTCCGCTTCCAGAGTTTCTTCGAGCATACGCTCCCCGCGCCCGAGGATCAGCCGCTGCTGGCGAAGCATGAATCGCTCTATCGCTTTCTGCTGCGGGCGACGGCGCCGCGGCCCGACCTTCGGTTTGCCTCGGCCGACGAGATGGCCGAGCAGCTCGCGGGCGTCCTGCGTGAAGTCGTGGTGGTGGAGACGGGCCAGCCGCCGGCCCGCCCGGCCGAAAGCACCCTCTTCGGCGGCGAGCCCCCGATCCCGGCGGACGCGGACATTACCCAGGCCAACCCGCGCTTTCTGCCCGAGCCGCGCATCGACCCGGACGACAGCGGCGCCGGAGAAGTGCTCGCCGTTGCCGCCGTCACTGACCCGGCCCAGCGCGCGGCGATGCTCCAGGCCGCGAAAAAGAAGTGGCCAAACTCCATCGACATCCCCCTCCGGATGGCGGCCGATGCCGCTCGCGCCGGCCAGTTCCATGCCGCCGAAGCGACGCTGTCGGGGCTCGAAAAGAGCTGCGCGGGAGATTGGCGCCTGACCTGGTGGCGGGGCGTCAGCCGCCTGCACCAACTGCACCACGCGGCGGCCCACGGCTTGTTCGACGCCCTGTGCAGCACCCACCCTGGCGAGGCGCCCCACAAGGTAGCGCTGGCCATGGCGGCCGAAGCGCTTGGCGACCACGCCGCCGCGACGCGGCTGTACGATCTCGCGTCCCGGAGCGACCCGTCCCTGGCGACCGCGGCCTTCGGGCTTGCCCGCTGCTTAAGCCATGCCGGCGATCGGCATGGCGCCGCGGCCGCGTACTGCCGGGTGCCCTCAACGTCGAGCCTCTATCTGAAGGCCCAGGCCGCCCGGGCACGGGTGCTGGCCGGGTCGCGCCCGGCGCCGCCCGGAGCCGACGACCTCTGCCAGGCCGCCCAGGTCATTGAGGCGATGCCGTTGGAAGGGATCGAATTGGCGCGTCTGCGCCGAGGTGTTGGGCAGCGCGCTGGAGGCCCTGACCGGCCGCAATGCGATCGCCGGCAACGGCCACCAACTTTTCGGCCGGCCGCTAGGCGAACGATCCATCCGTTTCGCCCTGGAAGAAGCGCTCCGCCAGGTGGCCAAGCTCGAGCCGCGACGCGATCGACAGCTCGCGCTGATCGATGAGGCCAACCGCATCCGCCCCTGGACCTGGGCGTGACAGCGTCGCGGCGACAGAGCGGTTGATTTCGCGTGCGCCCTTCTTCAATGGCCTCCTCTATGAAATGCCCCGACTGTCATCTGGATCAGCAACCCAACGCCCGCTTCTGTGAAGACTGCGGGGCCACGCTGCAACGCGCGGGGGGAACGATCCTGGCCAGCGCGCCCGCGCGGCGGCGCCGCAGGTGGCCAATGTCCGCGGCGCCGCCTGCCGCCACTGTGGCGCGGCGGCCGCCGATCCGGACGCGTCGTTCTGCCCGGCCTGCGGGATCGACGCCGCCAGCGTCATCGCAGATCGCGTTGACGCGGCCGCGAGTTCCGATCTCGCCGGTTGCGGCGACCTGGGGCGCGCCCGCCACCGGAACGAGGATTTCTTTGTCGTCGCCGCCACGCCCGGTGTGGACGTTGCGGTCGTCTGCGACGGGGTTTCGCACTCGCAACGGCCGGATCGCGCGGCGAAGCTGACGGCGGGGCTGATCGGCGCGGCGCTCGCCGGCGTTAATCCCGATGGGGCGGCAGGCGATCTGGACGCACGGCTTCGATCCGCGCTTCGAGACGCGATCGCCTCGGCGGACCTTGCGGTTCGCGCACTCGCCAGCGACCCGGCCGTCGCGGCCGACCCGCCGGAGACAACGGTCGTCGCGGCGATCCGTTGCCGCGGCCGTCTGGCGATCGCCTGGCTGGGCGACAGCCGCGCCTATTGGCTGGATTCGAACGCGCTTCGCCTATTGACCCGCGACCACTCCTGGCTCAACGAGGTCACGGCGAGCGGCGAGCTGCCGCTGGATGAAGCGTTGCGCCACCCCCATGCGCGGGCGATCACCCGGACGCTTGGCGGGCCGGCCGGGTTGCCGATGGATGAGCCTTCGATCGGAATTTTCGGGCTGGGGGACGAATTGCCGCTTCCGGGCCGCCTGTTGATCTGCTCGGACGGGTTCTGGGACTGCGGTGTCGCCGGCCAGGCCTTGCCCGACCTGGTCCTGCGCTGGGTGGCGGAATGCCCGCCGGCATCCGACGCCCTGGCTCTGGCCCGCGCCCTGGTGGACGGGGCATGCCGCAACCGCGGGCATGACAACGTCACAGTTGCTGTGTTGACCGTGAATGACGGCCCGGCGGCCGAGAGGAGCGCCTGACATGGCTGAGTTTACGATGCAAGTGTCGCAGAACCCTTACCTGCCGCGCGACGGTGAGCACGTCCATGCGGTCGTGAGCATCACCTCATCGAAACCGGTCGCCGCCCCGAGTAGTGGGCCGCTTGCCGAAGCGTTGCTGATCGATACGTCGGGGTCGATGGGGGGGAGCAAGCTGGAAGCGGCGATCCGCGCGGTGCAAAGCGCGATTCGCCTTCTGCCGGACGGCGCGATGTTCTGCGTCATCGCCGGCAGCGAGACGGCGCACGTGGCCTGGCCGCTCTCGGTTGTGTCGCAGCCCACAAGGGAAGCCGCGTGCCGCGCGGTCGCCCAACTCCACGCCGACGGCGGGACGGCGATGTCAACCTGGCTGGTGGCGGCGGGGGCCCAGTTACAGTCGGCGCCGCCAGGGTCGATCCGCCACGCGCTGTTGCTGACCGACGGCCGCAACGAGAGCGAGCCGGAGTCGGAACTGCAGCGTGTCGTCCAGTCGTGCCAGCGGCAGTTCCAGTGTGACGCTCGCGGCATCGGCACCGACTGGGTGCCAGACCAGCTTCGGATGATCTCCAGCCGCCTGCTCGGGACGGTAGACATCATCCCGGCCCCACGGGACATCCAGGCCGATTTCCGCGCTGTGCTGGCCTCGGCCAGCTCCAAGTCGGTCGCCGACGTCTCGCTGAGGGTCTGGGCGCCGGTGGGGGCGGCCGTCGAGTTCTGCCGGCTCGTCTATCCGGAGACGATCGACCTCACCCCGCAGTCGCGGCCGTCCCCGTCGAACGCCCAGGCGATCGACTTCCCTACGGGAGCGTGGGGCGAAGAGAAGCGCGACTATCACCTGAGCATTCGCGTCAAGCCGGCGGGGATTGGGCAAAGGATGTGCGCGGGGCGCGTCAGCCTGATCGTCGGTGGCCGCGGCGTGGAGACGAAGTTGTCGGAGTCGATGGTTTTGGCCCAGTGGACCGACGACGAGACGCAGTCCGCCGTCATCCACCCCGACGTGGCGCACTACACCGGGCAGGCTGAGCTGGCCGACACTATCCAGCGCGGGCTCAAGGCCCGTGCCGCTGGGAACGAGCCGGCGGCCACGGCGCTGCTGGGCCGCGCGGTGCAGATCGCGGCGGAGTCGAACCCGCAGACGATGAAGCTCCTTCGGAACGTGGTGGAGGTGGAGGACGAGAAGCTGGGGACCGTTCGTCTGCGAAAAGGCGTTCGCAAGGAAGATGAGTTCGCGCTCGACACGCGCTCGACCAAGACCGCGCGCATCCCAAAGGGGGCCGCGGCCGCCACGCCGCCGGGCGCTTGAGTGAATGACTCCAGTCGCCCCGCGCCGCCTGAGAAAGTCTGGAGATCCCAATGCCCCGGTGCCCACAAGATCATGTTTCGGAATCGAATGACTTTTGCTCCGTCTGCGGCATGGAGATGACGCGCGAGGCGGCCGCCCAGCCGGCGCCAAGCGGACCGGGGGTGGTGGAGGTTGCGCCGATCACATGCCCCTCCTGCGGCGCAGCGCCGGAGGCGAGACAATTCATTTATTGCGAGGTGTGCGGCTACAACTTTCGAACCAAGCAGGCGGGCATCCCGCCGTTGCCGGCGCCCCCAGAGCCGACGCCGTCCGCTCCATCGCAACCCGCTTCATCGCCACCCCGATCGGCGGGTGCCCAGGGCGCTGGCGGCCCGCCCGCGGCCTCACTTGGCCAAGGCGCTTCGCCGGACGCGCATCAGGCGGCGATTCGCTGGCAGATCCGGGTCCAGACGTCCGCATCAACCGTGGACGAGACCGGCGTGCCGCTGCCGGTCGCGGCGACGGCGCATCCGCCGCAGACCTTCCCGCTGTTCGAAGCCGACAGCCTGATCGGCCGCGCGACGCCGGGCGTGCGACTGCAGGTCCCGATCTACCACGATGTTGGGGTTTCGCGCCGTCATGCGATGTTGCTGCGTGGCGCCGATGGGTCGCTTCGGGTACGTGACCTTTCCTCGGCCAACGGCACGACATTGAACGAAGAATCGCTTCTCCCGGGCGTTGACCGTGTGTTGAAGGACGGGGACGTCCTGGGCATTGGCGCGGCGACGCGGATTACCGTGCAAGAGGTGCGGTCATGAGCCAGATCCATTTGATACCGCGTGGCAAGCTCGCTTCGACAATTGGCCCGTCGCTCCGGCTCGGGAGCGGCCTGGGCTTCCGCCTCTTTTCCAACATTGAGATGACCACGCCGCTGGCTCTCAAGGGGATGATGGTCGCGACTTGGGCGTTTTCGATCCTCACGGCGTGGATGGCCGTCATCGCGGTCGATCGACACAGGGCGGAAATGCAGTCTATCGGCCGCGACTCGGGGCCGAGTGTCATCGCCGCCCAGTTGATCAAGTGGAACCTCGCCGAAGCGCATCTCCAGGTGGCGCGCGAGTTCCTGGGGCGAGCGGGCGAGGCCCCTGGCGCCGCCGACGCGTTTGCGGTCCGCCGGTCGAAGGTGAGCGACGGGATCCTTACGGCCGCCGAAAACATCACCTATGGCGACGCCGAACGGCTCCCCATCCGGACGCTCCTCACCGGCGCCGCAAGTTACGACACCGCCGTCGCCGAAGCGCGCGTTCTCGGCAATCGGCCCGGGGCCGACGGGTTGTCGGCGCTGAAAAAAGCGGACGACATCATGCGCGTCACCCTCATGCCGGCGGCCGATGCGCTGGGACAGGCGAACCAGCGGGCGTTGGAGTCCGCCTATGAGCGCCAGCGGAGCGAATCGGCGTGGGGATCGGCTTCGCTCTGCTTCTTCGCCCTGATTCTGCTGGCGACGCTGATTGTGGCGCAGGGGTTCATCCAGTTACGGATGCACCGCCGCATCAGCCCGTTGTTGCTGCTTGCGACGCTCGTTGTTGGCTTTCAGGTGATCGCGACGCTGGGCCGCGTGACCGCGGAGGCCCATGACCTGAAGGTGGTGAAGGAGGACGCGTTCGACAGTCTCGCCCAGCTCTGGCATGCCCGTGCCGATGTCGCCGACGCCCAGGGCCAACTGACGCTATCGCTGCTCGACCCGCGGTTCCGCCAGACCGCGGCGGAGTCCTTCGATGCCGACATGGCGCGGCTCGCTTCGATCCCGTTCGGGGAGACGGCCGACTCGCTCGCCGCTCAGGTCGATCGGGGCCTCCCCCAGGGCTTCACCGGGAGCCTGGCCGCCGAGCTTCGAAACATCACGTTCTCTGGCGAGAAAGAGGCCGCCGTGGAATGGCTCCGCGCAGTTCGCCTACCGCGACCTGTGCAAGCGGGTGAACCGCGCCGAGCGCGACGGCATGCATGACGCGGCCGTCGCGCATTGCCTCGACTCAGGACCGGAAGGGCGCAGGCCGCCCAGAATTCCGTTGACGCCGCGATCGGCGACGTGATCAGCATCAATCAGACGGAGTTCGATCGGGGTGTGTCCAGAGGCTTCGACGAAGTCGAGAATGCAAAGCCCTGGGTCATCGCCATGATCCTGGCGGCCGCGCTGCTCGCTCATTTCGGTGTCGTGCGGCGATTGAACGAATACCGATTCTGAGGAAGGGGGATCGGCTTGAAAGCAGGCGCGAGCTTTATAGTGGCGGGAGCGGCAGTCCGCTGGCAGCATCCAGCCCGATCGGAGTGGCCGTCGTGAGCGGCTTCCCGACCCCAAGGCGAGTGCTCCAAACGAGCGACAACGATGAGGTGTGGCCATGCCTTTGAGTAAGCCCATATATATCGGAATTCGCGGCTCGGTTGTGGCGTTGGATCGCGGCAACGGAGCGATCCTCTGGCAAACGCCGCTGAAAGGGCCCGGTTTCGTGAACGTGGTGCTGGACGATGCGCTGATCTTCGCCACGACTCGGGGCGAGGTCTTCTGCCTGGAGGCGGCGACCGGCCGCATTCTGTGGAACAACCCGATGAAAGGCTTCGGCTATGGGCTGGCGGGGATCGCGGCGTTCGACGTTTCCGAAGCCGTCACGCTGATTGAGCAGGCCTCGCAGGAGGATGCGGCCGCCGCCTCCTCCGCCACCGCTTCGGGCAGCGTGGCCACCATGTAACGTTCGCCCGCCGAGCGTGCCGCCACTACGGGAGCAGCCGGATGCAACGAAGCGTCTTTGCGTCACGCAGGTAGAGCCTTCCTTCGGCGTACGCCGGGTTGCACCAGTTGACGCCGCAGACCTGAACCTGGCCGATGACCTGGCACTCGGACGGGCTGGCGGCGAAGAGCACCAGTTCGCCGGTGTCCGTCAGCAGCAGGATGTTCTTGCCCATTACGATCAGGCCGCCGTGGGTCTTGCCGGAGGCGCTGTGGAACAGCCCCTCCTTCGACCAGGCGAGCTTTCCGTCCCGGGCATCGACGCAGATCAGGTTCTGTGACGGGCCGACGCCGTAAAGATGCGTCTCGACCACCACGGGGCTGGAATAGTTGATCGCCAGCTTCTTCTCCACCCAGGCCGGCTCGGCTTTGACACCGTCGCCGTCGCGAGTCACGCGAATGCCCATCAAGCCGGCGGTGTGGGAGGCGACGCAGACGATATCGCCTACGACAACGGGCGTCGTCACATGGCGGCCGAGCGACGTCTTCACCGGCGACCGCCACAGGAGGTGGCCGTCCGCGAGATCCAGCCCGATGACGCCGTCGGCCATAAAGGCGATGACCTGCCGCGCACCGCCACGTCCGCGATGATCGGCGCCGCATACCCGGGCGTCTCATCCTGGCTCTTCCAGACGATGCTGCCGGTCATTTTGTCGAAACAGACCACCGCCGCCCCTTTCCCACCGGCGAGGGCGATCAGGTGCGGGCCGTCGATCAGCGGCGACCCGGTGTAGCCATGGCGGGTCGCCCCCTCCGCTTTCCCCTTCTCGCCGATAAAGATCGCTCCCAGGTCCTTTACGTAGTCGGTCTGCCAGAGCACCTTGCCATCGGCCACGGCAAGGCACCGCAGCTTCCCCTTGCTGGATTGGGCGTAGACGCGGTCCCCTTCGACGAGCGGGGTGCAGCGCGGGCCGGCGTCGCTCTGGCTGTCTTTCGTTATGTCATCAACGGGGGCCGACCAAAGCATTTTCCCCGTTTCGGCATCGGCCGCGTGAATCACCTCGTTGTCTTCCTGGCGGTCGAGGTAGAAGACTTTGCCTCCCGAGACAACGGGTGAAGCCAGGCCAAAGCCCACGTCCACCGACCAAATGGCGGCCTGCGAACCGGGCAGCTTGTCCGGCACGGCCTCGCCGGCCGGCACGTGACCCGTCCGATTCGGGCCTCGCCATTGCGGCCAGTCCTGGCCCGCAAGGAGGGGCGACACATTAAGCAGAAGAGCAAACAAGGCCAGAAGTGCGGATCGGGGGGTCATATAGGAGCAGGACTTCAATGACTTCGCGACTGCCTGTCAACTGGCGGGCCGGGGTGATTGGCCGGCAAAGGGCGGCCGGGAAGGCGGCTTGTACACTCCCGTGCTTTTCCGATTGAACAAGATGAAACGACTTGGTTCCGGGGGGTGTCCGCGAATCAGCGTGCCGCCGGTGCTCCACGGCGAGGTTGCCGACCCGACAGAAGGCCCGCCGGTGCAGGCACCGGCGCCACGTCGGATGGCATTTCCGCAGACCCGCGAACTTGCCGGCTACGGTCCACTTAGACGCACGTTGACAGCGGGGCAGCAGCAGTCCCTCGGAACAGTGGAGCGATTTGTTCGGTCAGGCTAACTGCCGCCGTCTCGGCTGCCGGACGAAATTTGCCGCGTACGCTGTGGCTCGAAACGAGGGCGATGCACAGAGCGATCGGAGCTCCGATCAGCCATCCGCTGGGGCTTCCATATAACAAGTGCAGCACCACATCGGCTGCGAAGCGAACTCGATAGGACTGTAGGTCAAGCTGGCGCGTCTGCGTTGTTTTCGCCACGTCGCGCGTGACTCTGGCGATTCCGGGCGTGAAAAGAAGACGCAAAAGGGTCCACTGAGGGGCGTGCTGGATCGTTTCTTCGATCACCGAAACCAACTGTCCCGATTCGGCGGAATCCACGACCCTGCCGTCTCGGATGGCATCTACCAGTTCGTCGCGGATCCGCCACAGCTTGTAGCGAAAGAGGCTCACGAGACTGTCCGGCACGCTGTAGAAAATCCCCCAAGTGGCCGAAAGAAGGCATGCCAGCAAAATGAAATATGCGTATATGGCTGGAATGGTCATTCTTGCCTCCTCATTTCCGAATCTGCGGCGTCCAAGCGTCTCTTTGTGGCCGTTAGCTCTTGCTCTGCGACACGAACTCGCTCACGCAGCCTGATGAGCTCTTCGGCTTGCTTCCTGCCCTTCCGACGGTGCTGATAAACCGTCGCCAGCCATCCCAGTCCGGTAATTGAGACTGCCAGCGTCGTCGTGATCCCCGTCTGTTTTCCCGCAAGCTCCCGAATGGGATAGTAGGAGGCTCCAACCGGTATCGCTATCGCGGCAACTTGAAGCGCTTTCCCAAGATAACCGTAGAGTAACATGCGTTCGGCATGTCGGGACCGTTCCTTTTCGGCTGCAACCTCAGGCGGGTCCGTTTTTCTTCTCCCCATGGGGCGGGGGTTAGACCGCCAAGAGGCACCCGGGGCAAAACGAGCCAGCGGCGGCTGTCTCAACGCTGTGGAAGTGCCTAACTTCTACCTCCACTCGACGACCAGGTCAGTTCGCCGGGGCTATCGAGAGCGTATCTCTTTCCATGGGATACGCCGGCTGTCGGCGGGCCTCGCGCCTCGCCCCGGCGGCAACAGACGTTTGGCAGCGGTCGGGTCGTCAGAATACAATCCGCAGGTCTGGGTTTTCTCGAAGCGGGCGAATGTCGCAACGGCGGGCGGTTGTGGGGATTTGGCGCCGGCGTTTCGATCGACACACGTCCCAGCGGCCGCCCGCAGGCTTGGGCGGGCCGTGTCGCGATGCATCAACTGGCGGACGCACCTTTAGGCGGCTCGACCTGTAGGAGACGGAATGGCTTGGAACGTCCTGCTTGATGACACCTTCGTACCGGCTGGTGGGTACATCAGCTTCTGGAAGGTCGTCCCGGTCTGGCTGCTGCTCTTGATCTGGTTCAGGCTGCTCACCTGGGCGGACAAGGACGCGGTTGACGCGCACCTGCCGCGGATCCCGCTCAACTCGGGCATGCTCGCCGGGCTCGCCGCAGGGTTTGTCATCTTCCTCCTGCTGCCGAATTTCTTTCTCGCTTACTTCGCGCTCTTGATCGTCTTCGGCGCCGAAACGGGCCTCTACCTCTTCCTTCGAAACAAGGTCGTCGGGTTGAAGGACCTGAAGGACCAGTGGAACGCGTGGCTCAAGAGCCTCACCCAGCGCAAGAAGAAGCAGAAAGCGACCCCGGACGCGATAAGCTTCACGAACAAAGAGGGCAAGCCGGTCGCAGCGCCCGAGGAAGAGACCCCCGACTTCGCCTCTTACGACGCGATCCAGAAGTCGCTGGGCGACCCGATGCGAAAAGGGGCCGAACAGATCGACATCGCTCCGGCGGCCGGCGGGTTGTCGGTGAAGTATTCGGTTGACGGCGTCAGCTATGCCGGCACCGCGATCGACGCGGGGGTGGCCGGGGCCGTTTTCAACTTCCTCAAGGGGCTCGCCGGTCTGGACATCAAGGAGCATCGCAAGCCGCAATCGGGCTCGATCAAGCTCGCCGTGGACGGGAAGAAAAAAGAAGCCAAGCTCCAGACCGCCGGCAGCTCGGCCGGCGAGTACCTGCGGCTCATGATCGACCCGAAGCGCCGCCACGCCATCGACTTCGAGCACCTGGGGATGCACGACGAACAGATGATGACCGTCGCCGAGACCATCGGCGACCGGACCGGCATCGTCCTGCTTACAGCACCCAAGGCCCAGGGCCTGACGACGCTGCTCTACGCGGTTGTTCGGTCCCACGACGCCTTCACCCAGCATATCCAATCGATTGAACGCGAGCCTGACCAGGACCTGGAAGGCATCACCCAGAACAAGCTGACCGCGAACGCAACGGGCGCCGAGGAACTGAAGTCGGTCGATTGGGTGGTCAGCCAGGAGCCCGACGTCATCCTGATTAACAAGGTGGAGGACCAGCGGTCGGCCCGATCGCTGATCGCCTTCGCCGGCAACGGCGCCTCGAAGCACCGCGCTTATGTCGGCATGCGGGCGAGCAGCGTCGCCGAGGCGGTCGATACGTGGAGGCGGCTGGTGGGCGATGACAAGCTCGCCGTCGAACAACTGAAGCTGGTCGTGTGCGGCCGCGTCGTGCGAAAGCTGTGTGACGCCTGCAAGGTCGCCTATACGCCGGACCCGGCAACACTTCGCAAACTGGGGATGAACCCGGAAAAAGTCTCCACGCTGTTCCAGCAGCGGACCACGCCGCTGCGCGACCCCAAGGGCAACCCGTTGCCGTGCGAGTTCTGCAAAGACATGCGGTTCAAAGGGCGCACCGGCGTCTTTGAGTTGCTCAAGGTCGATGATGAAGTTCGCGCGGCGATGCTGCAGGACTTCGCCAAGGTCGGGCAGACCGGCCCGCAGTTGAAGACGGTCTTCCGAAAGCAGAAGTCCAAGTACCTTCAGGAAGAAGCGCTGACGCTCGTGGAGCGCGGCCAGACCAGCGTGCAGGAAGTGCTGCGGGTGCTCCGGGGCGGTGATGCGGCCGCCGCGCCGCCGCCGGCCGCCGGCGCCGCCCCGGCCCGGCCGGCCCCCGCCGGCACGGCCGCCCCCAGGGCCGCCCGGTAGCCGCCGCTCGACCGACCGTAGCGATGTTTCAAAGTTGACGACCTGGCCCCGAACGCGAGCTAACTATGTCGATCTCCGCGTTTTCGATCCTCATGATCCTCGTGATCCTGCTGATCGCGTATCTTCACTTCATGCAGGGGTTCTTCAGTGCGACCATCTCCGCGATTTACGCGGTCCTTGCCACGGCCCTGGCGATCTCGACGCATGAGTCGGTCGTCGAGAAGTACCTCGGCGGGCGGATGGCCGATTCGGCGCACGCGATGATGCTGATCTCCTGCTTCGTCGTCTTCTACTTCGTGCCGCGAATCATCACCGACTCGTTCGTGCCGGGGAACCTGCGCCTTCCGCCGACGCTGGACAAGATTGGCGCCGGCGTGATGGGGCTGATCGTCGGCGTTTTCGGAGCGGGCATCCTTTCCCTCGCGGCCGAGTCGCTTCCGTTCCCCGCCTCGATTCTGGGGTACAGCCTTTATGATTCGGAAGATAAGGAAGTGCGCGTCCCCCAGGGCGGCCGCACCCTCGATCGGACGCTGTACGGCGCGATGCTCGAAGACAGCTACGCCGAGGCCGAGCAGGCCAAGCACCGCATGGTGATGATCGTGCCGGCGGATGTGATCGCGCTGGAACTGACGCGCAAGCTCAGTGACGGCGGCTCCCTCGCCGGCAGCCAGAGCCTGAGCAAGATCCACCCCGACTGGATCCAGGAGCTCTACGGTCAGCGGGCCGGCATGCAGCCCACGGTGCGGCATGTGCTGCTCTCGCTCCCGGATCGTCAAAAGAAGGACGCGACCATCATGGGCGTCTACTCCATCGTCAAGCCGATCCCTTCCCATGAAGGGGACTACGACACCTTCGTCAAGCGAAAGCTCACCCCGCTGGGGCCAAAGCCGTCGTCGGTCCCGATTGTGGTCCGCGTCGCTTTCGATTTCGCGGCGGCCGATGCCGCCGGAGGCACCTTCATTCGGATCAGCCCCGGCTCCGTGCGCCTTGTCCTTCCCCACAAAGACCCTGGCACCGGCGAGGTGAAGCCGACCGACTACTACCCCACGGGCACGCTTTACTTCGGCACCGAGAACTTCGTCCAGCCCGTCTTCTTCGCAAACCGCCCCGACGACTATCTCTTCATCGCGCCGCGGCCACCCGACGCGTACGACCCGACCAAAACACAGTCTGTCGCCGATTTTGTATTCGAGGTCAGCCCCAAAGACATCCCTGCCCCCGACGACAAAGGCGTATCGAAAATGCCCGCCGAGTCCTTCGTCGAGGTCAAGCGGCTGGTGCGAACAGACCTCAGCGGCATGGAGATGAAGCAGCAGCGCGCGCTGTTTACGGAAGTCGTCGGGAAGACGGCCCCGGCCTACCCGGCGATTATCCGCAAGGGGGATGTCGTCACCGCCTACGAGGACTCGGTCAAGAAGTCCGGCGGAAAGCTCCCCACGGCGGACGCGGCCCCCGATGCGGCCGCGCCCGCGGCATCCACGCCGGCGCCCGCGGCCAGCGACACGACCGCCCCGCCCGCCCCGGCGCCGGGTCCTACTCCGCCTGCGGCCGCCGATCAGCCGTTCGCCCTTTCAATCATGAAGAGTTCTCCCACGGCCAAGTTTTATAGTGCCGTAGCCGTCCCCGCGGACGCCGCGGGCGAGGTCACCATCCCGGGCGGGACGATGACTGTCGATGGCGACAAGATCAAGGCGATCAAGCTTGACGCGGTCGATAAGACGAAGCTTCGGACGGGCGGGCCGCAGCGAATTGAGCTCTACGTCGCCGAGGGGATGGGGATGATTCAAGTCCAGTTCCAGCTCCAGTCGGGCGCGCCGGCGTGGGCATGGCTGAATGACGTTCCGGGCCTGACGCTTCTGGACGCCAAGGGGGAAAAGTCTGGGCCTCCGGTTGGCGTCTGGTTTACGTCCGAAGGGGGATCTAAATTGAGCGCCCGCGTCACCGCTGACGGTGCGGCCGCCGTGAGCGACATCGCTCCCACGGGGCAGCCGACCCAGATCTGGGTGGCTTTTTCGGTGCCGCACGGCATGCACGCGGTGCAGCTTGCCTCCAACGGCAAGCCGATTGGCTCGGTTGACGCGACTGCGCCTTAGTGGGTACAGATTCATCTCCGTTAGCCGGATGCACGGCCGGGTTCAGGGCTGATCGTGCCGGTCGCTTCGCTCAGGACCGGCCGCTGGGCCCGCTGGCAGTCCCTGCCGCGGCCGCACCGCGCTCGAACCTCACGCACTGTCGCCACTGGAGAGCCCGTAGGGCGCGGACGCCGAGGAGCCCGTCCGGCGGCTTTATTTGAAGACTGAGGTTCTTAACCACCAAATCAAAGCGCAAAAAAGAGCCCCGGACGGGGAGATCCGGGGCTGAGGGCTCTCAACTTTGGGGGATTGCGTCCGGAGGGGAGGCCGGACGGTTGAGAGAGAAGATAAAAGTCGGGGGGTGAAGAAGGAGGGGGGGAACCTTCTTCGGGGATGCCCCCGACAAAGAACTCCGCAGGGCGATTAGCCCGCGCGAAGCCTTCATGGCTCGGTTACGTATTTAGTTGTCGGTTGTGGATTTCGCCCAGCGGTCTTCGGCGGGCGGATGCGACTTGTCCCGGGAGTATATCGAAGGAACGGCCTTTGGCAAGTGAAATTTCTCACGAAATTATTCAACGCCTTTAGCCTTTCCTGAGCCGAGAAGCGTCGCGTTCTCCCTGCGGGACAACGCCGATGTGCGTCGCGGACACGTTTGCGGCCATCAGCTCTTCTGCTGTTGCCAGTCCAATTCGACGCTGCCCGGAATGCCATGATACGAACGAGGGAAGACGTAGTCTTTTCGAAGCGGATGACCCTCCCAGTCGTCAGCGCAGAGGATGCGACGCAGGTCGGGGTGGCCGTCGAACCGAATGCCGACCAGGTCGAACGCCTCGCGCTCGTGCCAGTCGGCCGCCGGCCAGAGGTGAGCGACGCTCGGCAGCGTGGGGTTGGCGCGAGGCGTGAAGACCTTGACCGCGAACCCGTGGCGATGATCGAAGGACCAGAGGTCGTAGACGACGCACATCTTTGCGTCGGCCGCGTAGTCAACCGCGGAAAGGCATTGCAGCCAGTCGAGCTTGATCGACCGCTCGGTAAGCAGGAATCCGGCGACTTCAAGCCAAGCCGGGGCTTCAAGGTGAACGCGAGGGTGCTTATCGGCCGCCAGGTTGGCCAGCACCCGCTCGCCAAACCGAGAGGAGATAGCCTCGGCGATTTGATGGGGAGTCAGCATCAGTCTAAACCTTGATTGGAAGCGCTACGCTGCGGCGCATGGCTCCGTCAGCGGCCGCGTCCGACGCCGCAGCCACGACAATCGCCGTTGCGATTCTGGTTCGGCATGGTACGCCCGCTTCGATTCGACATCGAGCCTTCCGTCAACACCTTTGGCGGCTTTTGCATTGACGGCGCCGGTGAGGTGGTCGCGGCCCGGCGTCCTGGTCGCGCAGGACCGGTTGCACAACGCTGAGCTTCGATGGAAGGGGGCGAGGGGCGACGGATGACCGAACCGCCCCCCGCGTCGATTTGCGGCGGGCGAATGACCACCCGGTACCGTGACCGGCGTGAACGATCAGGCGCGGCGCGGGACCGGCCGCGGCCGCGAAGGTTGCCCCGCCGCGCGATCACAGTTGCCACTTGAGCAGCGACGCGATCGCATCGCCGAATCGCTGCCCCCAGGTCCGCTGCGCCCACTGCTCATAGGTGACTCGTTTCGAGCGCCGCAGGTCGGCCTCGAACAGCTTCGCCTGCTCGGCCGCGAAGCCGGCGTCCAGGACGTTGAGGTTCGCTTCACCATTGAGGCGGAACGATCGGTTGTCCAGGTTCGCCGAACCGATCGACGTCCACAGGTCGTCCACCACCATCATCTTCCAGTGATACATCGTCGGCTCGTACTCATAGCTTTCGACGCCCGCCTTGAGCATCGGCCCCCACGACGCCCGCGACGCCTCCAGCGTGGTAGGGACGTCGGTGTATTTGCCGGGGATCACCACCTGCACCCTCACGCCGCGGCGCCGCGCCGCCAGCAGCGCCCGGATCGTCAAATCGTCGGGGACGAAATAGGCTGTTGCGAGGCGGATGCTCCGGCTGGCGGCCGTGATCGACAGCAGGTACATCAACTGCATGCTATCGCTGCTCCCGTCGCTGGCGCTCTTGAACTCCTGGGCCAGCAGCGTCCCGGCCTGTTCCAGCTTTGGGAAGTAATCGTCCCCCTGCAGCACTTGCCCGTCGGTGGTCAGCCAGTGGTCGGCGAACGCCGCCTGAAGGTCGGCCACGACCGGGCCGGTCACCCGATAGTGCGTGTCGCGCCAGTGCCGCGGATCCTGAGCGTCGCCCGACCAGACGTCCGCCACGCCAACCCCGCCGGTGAACCCCAGCTTGCCGTCGATGACGAGCAGTTTTCGGTGGGTGCGATTGTTCAATCTGGCGGCCGACGAGAGGTCCCACCACTTCAGCGGGTGGTACATTTTCACTTCGACTCCGGCGTCGGTCATCTGCCGGATGTACGTGCCGTCGATCCGATCCCCGCCCACGGCGTCGATCAGGACGTCCACCTTGACCCCCGCCCGCGCCCGCTCGGACAGGGCGGTGGTAAACGCGCGCCCAATCTCCCCCTTCCAGTAGATGAATGTTTCGAACGTGATCGTCCGTCGCGCGGACCGAATTCCCTCAAGCATCACGGGAAAGATCCGATCGCCGTTGACAAGTGTCTCGACCGAGTTCCCCTCCACGAGCGGAGGCCCGAGCAGATGATTCATCGTCCGCAAAAACTGCGGATCGCTTACGCCGCACGCCCGCTCGATCTTGAACGGATACCCTTGTGGCAGCCCGGAGCAGCCTTGGACGGCCAACAGTAAAGAAAGACGAAAGCCCCACCGTATCGCGCTGGCGGACAGACCTCGCATGGCCCTCCTCCTCAAGACTTACCGAACCGCACGATGCGAGCTGAGCCGGCGTCAATGGCAGATCGTCAACCCGTAGCGACTGTGGCCGCGATGTACGAGCTTTGGTTCAATCTGCAAGGCAGAGAGTGGCATACACTCATGCCGAGCGGCGAGCGATGATGAAGAAGTTGCGGCGGTCGGATTTGGCGAAGCGACCGTTGCCTTCAGCCAGATTCGTCGCGACGGACAACGAAGCGCGATTCAGTTGATCAGCGAGAAAATAGAATTCCCGCGGGAAAGAGCCGGTCAGAGTGACGATTTGGTCCGTGAAATAGATTGCCCGCTGGTTACACGGCAAGGTTCTCGAACATGAACGCCATCTGGGCGGTCCGCAGCTGAGCAGGAGAACAGGCGAGCAGGAGACCGCCGTGCAGTATCAGGCCTCTTCACCTGGTCGCCTGTTCTTGTCTCCACTGCTCTATTTTTTCGCTCTTCGAAAAAATGGAGGCGGGGGGAATTGAACCCCCGTCCCGAGATAACTCGAATGATGGCATCTACATGCATAGTCGATGTTTTAATCTCGGCCCCGGTGACGGGCATCGACACTCTGCACCGGGGCCCAGCCGTCTGTTTCTCGCCGTCAGATCAACGTCCGAATCTGACAGCCATCCCGCTGTTTTGCGGCCGGCCTGACGCGGGCTTCAGGTCGTGCCGAGGTTGCCCTTAATTAGGCAGCCATGCGAACCGGGCTGGCGGTGAAGCCAATCCGGCCTGTGACAGTGTTGTCAGCAGTTGTTGTTTGCTCGCTGATTAACGAGGCCCACGAGCGTCCTCGGCATGCCACCACCACCGTCGCCATCCGGTCGAAACCGATCGCCCCCGGTGGTCGATCACGGGCTTCACCGCCCGTCGATCAACATCTGGGTCCGCACATCATAGTTATCGTCGGGTCGATAGACAACCCGCTTGAACCAAGCCCGCTCGGCGTTCCACCTGATGTTACAAGCCGTTCGCTCGGAATCTGCGTTTGTGCGACGCTAGCTCCGCCTGTACAGTAGCGAAGCCCTTTGGGACGGAGGAGAACGAATGAAGCCGATAGTACAGATTTCGCTTGATGTGGTGACGGTTGACGAGGCCCTGAGCACGGCCGAGATGGCCCTGCGGGCCGGCGTGGACTGGCTCGAAGCCGGGACACCGCTCATCATCGCCGAGGGGATGCACGGGGTTCGGGCGCTTCGGGATCGCTTCCCCGGCGTGCCGATCGTCGCCGACCTGAAGACCATGGACGGCGGCTGGCTCGAGGCCGAGCTGATGGCCAAGGCGGGGGCGACGCACGTCGTCGTCATGGCACGGGCTCACGAAGAGACGTTGCGGGTCGTCGTTAAGGCTGGCGAGGACTTCGGCGTGCAGGTCATGGGGGACAACCTGGGCTGCCCGGACATGGTCGCGGGGGCGAAGCTGCTCGAAGACTTCGGCTGCGATTACGTGATCCATCACATCGGGTATGACGAGCGGCGGGGGATCGCCGCGCGGGGCGGCCGCATGCCTAGCCCGCTCGATCAGTTGCGGGAAGTCGTGAAGGCCGTCAAGGCGCCGGTCCAGGCCGTCGGCGGGTTAACCCTTGAACAGGCGGTCCGAACGCCCGAATATGGAGCGCCGCTTGTCGTCCTGGGCGCGCCGCTGACGATCGACGCCGACGCCTTCAAGACCGCCTCGGGCGACGTGGAAAGCTCGCTTCGCCTGATCTGCCAGAAGGTGCACGGCTACGGCGACGTCGGCCGGCCCGCCTGATTTCGGCGAGTGATCGCCCCCTGGTTTTGTGACATCCGCCTTTCACCGGGAACCCAGCCATGCCCAACCCCGCTGTCGTCAATTTCGCGCCGGAGAAGTACTCGGTCGAGCTACGCAATATCCCCGAGCCGGAGATCGGGCCGGAGGATGTGCTGCTTGAAGTGGCGGCCGTTGGGGTGTGCGGGTCGGACCTGCACCAGTGGACCAGCGACCATTCCTGGCCGGTGAACTACCCGGTGGTGCTCGGGCACGAGTTTGCAGGCGTTGTTCGCCGCATGGGCGAGCGCGTCGCCGGATGGCTGGAAGGGGACCGGGCCGTCAGCGAAACGGCGGCCGTTATCGACCCGAACAACCCGATGTCGCGGCAGGGGCTCTATAACCTCGACCCGACCCGCAAGGGGTTCGGCTACGGGGTGAACGGCGCGATGACCAAATTTGTCCGGGTGCCGGCGCGGTGCCTGCACAAGGTGCCCAAGGAGCTGGCGCTGGAGACGGCCGCCCTGACCGAGCCATGCTGTGTGGCGTTCAATGCGGTCGCGCAGCACCGGCGGATCCGCCCGGGCGATCGCGTGGTCGTCTTCGGGCCGGGGCCGATCGGGCTCCTGTGCGGGGCGATGGCGCGGCTCTGCGGGGCGGAAGTCGCCGTTGTCGGGCTGGAGCGCGACCGCTCCCGGCTGGAGATCGCCCGGCAATACGGGTGCGTCCCGCTGGTCGAGGGGCTGGTGGAATGGTCGAAGGAGACGGACGGCCTGGGCGTTGACGGCGTGGTTGACGCCGCCGGTGTTTCGGCGACGCTCAAGTCGGCCATGCAGATCGTGCGGCCGGACGGATGGATCAGCAAAGTCGGCTGGGGCCCGCAGCCGCTCAACTTTTCGCTGGACCCGCTCGTGCAGAAGAACATCACGCTCCAGGGGAGCTTCAGCCACAACTGGCCCATCTGGGAGCGGGTAATCCGGCTCCTCGCGACGGGGCGGCTCGATGTCAGCCCGATCGTCGGCGGCACGTGGCCGCTGGCCGAATGGCATACCGCGTTCGAAACCATGCATTCCGGCGCGATCGCGAAGGCGGTCCTGAAGCCGTAGCATCGAGTCGTTTTTTCCGGAGCGGCGCCCGGCGAGCCGCGGCCGTGACAGACTGTCGAAAAACCCGTAACAGCGACCCAACGACCGCCGTTTTTGAGCGAAAAACGAAGCGCTTTCCGGCATTTTTTGGGTTTTTCGACAGTCTGGTTAGGGAGCGGTCAGGTCGGTCGGCCGCGAGGCGTGCGTCGTCAGTGCGGCCTGGATCGGAGCGGTCAGAGACCGCTTCCTGACGGGCGCGGCTCGCGTGTGGCCGGCGCTGAAACCGGACGCCGCGGGATCAGGGAGCAAGCCTATGTCGATTGCCAACCCACCGTCGATGACGACCGAAGAGCTGATGGCCCTTCCGTCGGACGGCATCGACCGCGACCTGATTCGGGGGCAGTTGCGGGAGAGGCCGATGACGCGACGAAGCCGTCCGCACAGCCGAACCGAAGCGAGCATCGCCTACATCCTGAAGCGATGGCTCGATTCACAGCCCCACCCACACGGCGAGGTCCTCTCCGGCGAAGCCGGCGTTCGGTTGGCGCGATCGCCCGACTCGACGGTGGGGATCGATGTCGCCTACGTCTCCGCGGAGGTGCTGGCCCATACTGACCCGCACGCGTTCCTTGTCGAAGGCCCTCCGGTCCTGGCGGTCGAGATCCTCTCGCCGTCCGACACCCAGGAGGACATCCTGGCGAAGATCGACGTCTACCTGGAGGCGGGCGTGAAACTGGTATGGGTGGTCGAGCCGATCTACCGCACGGTCACTGTCTATCGCCGTGACGCGGAGCCGGAACTGTTTAACACCACGCAGTCCCTTAGCGGCGAGCCTCACCTGCCCGGCCTGCGGTTCCCGGTCAGGGACATCTTCCCGGCCTGACGCCGCGCCCGAACGACACCCGCCGAGCAAGGAATGAGCCGTCTCTATGCGGTTAAGCGATAAAGCGATCATCGTCACGGGGAGCACGACCGGCATCGGCGAGGCGATGGCGCGGCGATTTGTCGCCGAGGGGGCGCGGGTGCTGGTTCATGGGCTGGAGCGGGAGATGGGGGAGCCGGTGGTCGCCTCCCTCGGCGGCCGCGCGCGCTCCATGTGGACGACCTGGCCGAGCCGGCCAGCGCGACGCGGCTGGTCGAGGCGGCGATCAAGGCGTTCGGCCGCATTGATGGGGTCGTCAACAACGCCGCCTGGATCGTGCGGAGCAATATCGACACGACCGACGTCGCCCTATTCGACCGGGCGATGGCGATCAACTGCCGGGCGCCAATGTTGATCGTCAAGGCGGCCCTTCCGCACCTCAAGGCCTCGCAAGGCGTTGTGCTGAACATCGGCTCGGTCAATGCCTATTGCGGCGAGCCGAACCAGCTCGCGTACAGCTGCTCCAAGGGGGCCCTGATGACGCTGACGCGGAACCTGTCCGATGCGCTCGGGCGCGATAAGGTGCGGGTGAACCAGATCAACCCGGGCTGGGTGCTGTCGCCGAACGAATACAAGCTGAAGGTGTCGGAAGGTCTGCCGCCGGATTGGCACGAGCATCCGCCGGCCGCGTTCGCGCCGTCGGGGCGGATCATGACGCCGGAGCAGTTGGCGGCGGCCGCCGTCTACTGGGTGAGTGAGGAAAGCCGTCCGGTGTCGGGCACAGTGCTCGAGATCGAGCAGTTCCCGATCATCGGCCGCAATCCCTTGAAGTAGCCCCTGGCGGCCGCTCCCGGCGCGCCGCAGTCATCCTCTGACGCCGGGTTTTCCCGTGCTATTGAAGGGCCCTTTCCTATGCCACAACTCGCCGCGTTCCCTAAAGCCTGGCTGGACGACCTGTGCGTTAACGAGACGATGACGATCCGCCAATGGGTCGATCTGAGCAAGACGTTGAAAGTGGACGGGCTGGAGTTTTACTCCGGCTTTCGCGAGCTGGCGGACACGCGCAATGTCGCACCGGCGCGGCGGATGGTGGAGGATGCCGGGATGAGCGTCCCGATGCTCTGCTGCTCGCCCGACTTTACCCACCCTGACGCCGCGTTCCGGCAGCGGCAGATCGATCTGGAGAAATCCTGGATTGACCTGACGGCCGACCTCGGCGGGACGTACTGCCGGGTGCTATCGGGCCAGCGGCGGCCGGAGGTCTCGCGCGAGGCGGGGCTGACCTACGCGGCCGACGCCATCACCGCCTGCCTGCCCCACGCCGCGTCGCGCGGTGTGACGCTCATCATCGAGAACCATTACAAGGACGGGTATTGGCAACACCCGGAGTTCGCCCAGAAGATGGATGTCTTCCTGGACCTGATCGCGCGGGTGGAATCGCCCAACTTCGGCGTGAACTATGACCCGAGCAACACCGTCCTCGCTGGGGAAGACCCGCTCGAACTGCTGCGGCACGTGAAGCGTCGCGTCGTCACCATGCATGCGAGCGATCGCTTTTTGGCGGAAGGGACGATGGATGACCTGCGCCGCGAGGAGGACGCGCTTGGTTACGCCCGGCGGCTGCGCCACGGGGAGATCGGCCGCGGGATGAATGACTACAACGCGATCTTCAGCGAGCTCGCCGGCGTCGGCTTTAACGGGTGGGTAAGCATTGAGGACGGGGTTGACGGTGTGGAGCAGTTGCAGCGGAGCGTCGTCTTCCTGCGTGAGAAGATCGCGCGGCACTGGCCGACGGGCGGGTGAAGGGTCATCCCGGGCGTTCCTGCTGTCCGAAGGGGGTTTTGGGGTCAACTACAGCGGCGCCGGCCATTCCCCCAAGCGCAGCCCGAAATCGGGCGTTGCGGAAGGCCGCACGGGGTGGCGCAGGTCCGGGATCGTCACGCCGAACAGCAGGATGGCGGCGAGCAGGATCGGGCCGACCGTCGCCCAGAGCGGCCGACGCTGCCGGCGTTTGTCACACCAGATCGGATCGGCCACGTCCGCCCGCGCGGTGAAAAGCGCAAAGATGAGGAGGATGAACGGCTCGTCGTAACGCTGGAAAGCGAGCCGAGACCCGCTGCTGAGGGTCAAGAACGCTGCCCACGTCGCTAGGAACATCACTCGATCCCGCGGCCGCTGCGCGGCGGCGAGCGACCCGACCGCCGCCCCGCCCAGCGTCGAAAGCGAGATGATCAGGGGCGATCGTCCCCCGACGGTCGGCAAAGCCTTGACGAGATTCCACAACCCCGACCACCGCCCGGCGGCCAGGTCGTACGTCGTATGCGGGAGCGCAGAGACGATCAGGCCGATGCAGGCCCCGGCCGCCGGGCCGCGCCAGTGGTGATGCGTTGCCCCGCGCCGGGGCAGGAACACGCCGACGTAGAACGGCGCGAACGCTCCGGCGATCGCTAGCACAAAGGCAGGCGCCGCGAGGTTGATAGCAGCATTATACCGCTGGAAGAAGGGCGGGGTGAACCCGTGCCAGATCCGTATGAACGCCGTGAGGATCAGGGCCGCCGGGAGCAGAAGGATCAGGGTCGAGAGCAGGCTGTTGTTGATGGACGGGCGCTCGCTTGTCGGGCGGGCGGGGCCAGCGGCGCCGGTCCAATCGAGCGGCATCCATGTCGCCGCCAGAAGCGGGGCGGCCGCCCAGAGAGCCGACTGCCGCACGAGCACCGCAATGGCAAGCAGGATGCTGCCCCCGGCGACGAACGTGACGTCGAATCGATTCTCGAAGGGAAAGGAGGACGAGGCCGAGAACGCACCACCATCCGGCATTGTCCGGCACGAGCCAAGCCCCCGACGAGAATACGTATGAGGAGCAGACGATCGGCAGGCAGACGGCGACCGCCTCGCGCGGAGGGAGCCGGCGGCCGACGGCGATCGAGAGCGTCGCGAGCAGCCCAACCGTAAAGAGCGCCCCGATCATCCGAAGCGCCGCCGAGTTGCCCGTGACGTGCCGCCGGGCGACGGCGAGCACGATATGGAAGCCGGGCGTCGTGGCCGACGCGTAGTCCGAGAGGTCGAGCCGCGGCCATTCGACGGCGAACTTCTCGATGGCCCGGTGATGGAAGGTGATGGCGTCGTACGCCCCGCGCCCGCCGTCGTAGCCGCAGAGGATGATCGGAACGGCCGCTGACAGGAAAAGCGCGACGATCAGGGCGCAGCACGAGCCCGGGGCGCCGCGCGGCGCCCGTGTCAGGCGAGGGGGTTGTAGAGGTGATGGTTAAGGGCAACTCGGTCCTTTGACTCCTTGCGGCGGCCGGGCCCAGTTCTCCGCATGGCCGGCCGACATGTGGGACGTTATCCTGACTTTCGGTCACCGGTGGTTCAATCCCCGGGGTTCGACCCGCAAATGAAGGTGCCGCCGGCGCCCTCACCGGCGGTAATGCCGACCGCACACCAGGCCCGCCGGTGCGGGCACCGGTTCGGATGATATCGCCGCGCATCACCGTCCATTAGCACGTTTCGCCGCGAACTTCCTGTCGTCGCGGTGAGGGCAGGCGATGGTCGAAATACTTTTTAGTTTCGTTCCTTTCATAGCGATCGCGGTCGTGGTGATTGTGAGCATCGCATATTCCGAGTCGATTCGACCGGGCCTCGACCGCATGCGGGCACGAGTTCGAGGCGTGTGCCCCAAGTGCAACTACGATCTGCGCGGCAACGTGAGCGGTGTTTGCCCGGAATGTGGGTCGCAATCGTTCTGGACGGGCGAGTGACCGCGGCCCATCCGGGTCAAACGAATCAGGCCGTCACCGGTAGAAATGGCGCCCACCTCGGGCGAACCATGTTTAGAACCTTCGTTGACGCTCCTCTTTCGTCGCCCCGCCAGATGGGGCCGCTGATCGTCTACGTGGCGACGGTCGTTTTCGCATGCGCCGGCTCGGTTGCGGCGGCGGCCGATTCGCAGCTATCGGCCGCCGCGACGCCGTCCGGGGCGCGGCCGACCGGTTTTACGACCCTCGCGCGGCCCCTGCTCGAAGCGCAATGCTTCGCCTGCCACGGGCCCAAGACGCAAAAGGGGGACGTCGATTTCTCGCGACTGCGGGACGACCGGTCGGTCCTCCGCGCTCGAAAGCTCTGGAAGCGGGCGATCGTGCAGGTGGAGACGGGCGAGATGCCGCCAGAATCGGCCGATCGCCAGCCGACGCCGCAGGAGCGTCAGCAACTGCTCGACTGGATGAAAGGGGTCGGCCGCGTTGACCCCAACGACCCGTCATCCCGCGACCCCGGCCCGCCCGTCCTGCGTCGGCTGACCGCCGTCGAGTACGACCGAACCCTTCGCGACCTGCTCGGCATCACGTTTGACGCCGGCGCGGGAGCGGGGATGGCCGATGAGCCGACCGCGACAGGGTTCACCAACCTCGCCGTCTCGCTCAACCTGTCGCCGGCGCAGATGGACACCTATTTTGAGGCGGCCGATCGGGCGCTCGAGCGAGTCTTTGCGGCCGCGGACCCAACTCTGGCCGATGGCGCCAAGCTCGACGGGGCGGCCCGGTCGGCGGTCGTCGCCGCCCATGACCGGCTCGTCTTCGAGCGGCCGGGGGAGGACCTGAAGGCCGAGGCGGCCGCGACGCAGGTGCTGTCGCGATTCGCCGGCCGGGCGGATCGGCGGCCGGCCAGGCCCGACGAGGTTCGGCGGCTCCTCGCCCTGTTCCAATCGCGCATTGAAGCGGGGGACGGATATGAGACCGCCTTGCGCCGGACGATGAAGCCGATCCTTGTCTCGCCCAAGTTCCTCTACCGGATCGAGCGGGAGCTCCCGTCGGATGCTCCGTACCCCGTCACCGATTTCGAGCTGGCGACGCGGCTTTCGTATTTCCTCTGGGCGTCGATGCCGGACGAGGAACTGACCGCGCTTGCGGCGCGCGGCACGCTTTCCGAGGCGGCGACACTCGATCAGCAAGTGGCGCGGATGCTCGCCGACCCGCGGGCGCGGTCGTTGACCGATCTCTTCGGGGAACAGTGGCTCCAACTGGGCAAGGTGGCGAATGCCCGCCCGAGCACGGAATTCTTCCCAGGGTTCAATGGGAACGTCCGCCGTGCGATGCACGATGAGGCCTCGGAGTTTTTCGACCATCTGCGGACGGACGATCGGCCGCTGCTCGACCTGATCGATTCGAACTACACCTACCTGAACGCCGACCTGGCGACGCATTACGGCATCGCGGGCGTCAGCGGGAAGCAGATCCACCGGGTCGAGCTGGCGGCCGGGGCTCACCGGGGCGGGCTGCTGGGGATGGGGGCGGTCCTGGCGATGACCAGCCATACGTCGCGAACCAGCCCAACGCTGCGCGGCAAGTACGTGCTCGACGTCATCTTTGGCACGCCTCCGGCACCCCCTCCGGCGAACGTGGGGCAGCTCAGGGAGGAGGGGAAGAAGGGGGAAGTCAGGAGCTTCCGCGAGCAGCTCGCCCAGCATGCGTCGAACCCGACCTGCGCCGCCTGCCATAAGAAGCTTGACCCGCTCGGTTTTGCGCTCGATCGGTTCAACGCCGTCGGGCAGTGGCGCGACGATGCGATGCTGGACACCTCGGGCCAATTGCCCGGAGGCGTGAAGCTGACGGGCCTCGACGACCTGAAGAAGGTGATCTGGGGCCGCCGCGATGAGTTCGTGCGCAACGGGATCGAAAAGATGCTCGCATACGCGCTGGGCGCGAGGTCGATTACTTCGATGAGGGGGCGGTCGCCGAGGTTCAGGAGCGGATGCGGGCGGCCGATTTCCGATTCTCCGCCATGGTGCGCGGGATCGTCCACAGTTACCCCTTCCAACACCGGCGCAATGCGACCGCGGACGAGATCGCGGCCGACGCGGCCGGGCTCCCGCTGCCTTAATTGACCGTGGCGGCCTTTGTTCGCCCAGCCGGCTCCCTCGGAAGAATTCCGCCGTCTCGCGCCACTGGCAGGGGGCGAGATCAGGCCGCACCGGCGGCGCTGACGTCTCCGATCGCTCATATCGACCTCAACTGAAACAGGGTCATGCAAGCACTTTCCCGATCCCCGCGTCGCCTCTTCGATGGAGCGGCCGCCCGCGCGCTGCTTGTGCTGGCTGCCGCCTTGGCGATCGCGCCTGCGCGGCCGGCCCCAGCGGCCGAGGAGGCCGCGAAGGTCAGCATCACCGAATCGCCGGACGCCTATACGCTCGACAACGGGATCGTAACGGCCATGGTTGGCAAGCGCTCCGGCGGGCTGATGTCGCTCCGGTACAAGGGGCTGGAGACGCTCAACGGCGATCCCCGCCACGCCAGCGGTTACTGGTCGCACGCGCCGACCTCGCGCGACATGACGCAGTCGATCACGATCGACCCGAAGTCCAACGATGGGGCCCGCGGCGAGGTGGCGATGAAGGGGATCTCCGGCGGCAGCCCGATGGGGAGCGGCCCGGGCGGGAGCTTTATCGCGGACATTGAGGTTCGGTATTCGCTGGGCCGCGGCGAATCGGGCGTCTACACCTATTCGATCCTCGACCACAAGCCGGCCTACCCGGCGACGTCGCTCGGGGAGGCGCGCTTCTGCGTGAAACTCAGCGACGCGCTGTTCGACTGGATGACGGTTGACGCGGCCCGCAACCAGCCCGCGATCACCGCATACGACTGGAACCACGGCACCGTGGTCGGCCCGAAAGAGACGCGGCTCATGACGACCGGCCTCTACAAGGGGCACGTCGAGCACAAGTACGACTACACCGCCGTGCAGTTTGAGACCCCGGCGTACGGGTGGTCGAGCACGAAGAGCCACGTCGGCGTCTGGATCGTCAACCCGACGATCGAGTACCTGAGCGGCGGCCCGACCAAGGTCGAGTTCTGCGACCATCGCGACGCGACATTCGGGACGAACACCGACGCGCCGGCTCCTCCCTGCCTGCTCAACTACTGGCGGAGCAGCCACTACGGCGGAAGTTCGTGTGTCGTGGCGGCCGGGGAGCAATGGGGCAAGGTTGTGGGCCCGTTCATGCTCTACTGCAACGCCGGGCCCTCGCCTGACGCGATGTGGAAAGACGCGCTGGCGGTCGCCGATCGGGAAGCCCGCGCTTGGCCGTACGACTGGGTCCGCGGGGTGGACTACCCGCATCGGGACGCGCGCACGACCGTGAGCGGGCGCGTCGAGTTGAATGACCCTCAAATGAAAATCGCGATACTTGAGCGGCCGCTCATCGGGCTGACAGCCCCGGACTTCACGCTGCCGGCGGGCCGATCCGGTGGCGGGCGGCGGGGGCCGTCGGTCATCAACTGGCAGCTTGACGCCAAGCATTACCAGTTCTGGGCTCGCGGGGATGAGAAGGGGGCTTTCACGATCGGCAACGTCCGTCCCGGCACGTATACGCTGCACGCCTTCGCGCGGAATGTGCTGGGGGAATTCGCGAAAACGAACATCACGGTCGGCTCGGGCGGGGTGCTGGACCTGGGGCGGCTGGAATGGGTGCCGGTTCGGTACGGCGAGCAGGTGTGGGAGATCGGCCGCCCCGATCGCACGGCGGCGGAATTTCGCCACGGCGACCACTATTGGCAGTGGGGGCTGTTTGATCAGTACCCCAAGGATTTCCCCGATGACGTGAACTTCGTCATCGGCAAGAGCGACCCGCGGAAGGACTGGAATTACTGTCAGTGCCCCCGAGCCGATCGGCCGAACGGAACGACCTGGAAGGTGACGTTCGAGATGCCCGAGGCGCCAACTGGTGTCGCAACGCTCCGGCTCGCATTCGCCGCCACCAGCGCCCGAAGCGTGGACGTGGCGGTGAACGACAAGCCCGCCGGGAACTCAGGCCCGCTGCAGGACACGGCGACGATCCGTCGCGATGGGATCTCCGGCTACTGGTACGAGCGGCCCGTTCGGTTCGACGCCGCGTTGATGAAGGCCGGCACGAACGTATTAGCGCTCACCATCCCGCCGGCGGGTGCGACGAACGGCATCGAGTATGACTACTTGCGCCTGGAGCTGGATCGCACGGCCGCCCCCTAAAAAACACCACAGCGCTGAACAATCGTAAAGCCTTGCCAAAAAAGAGAAATCCGAAGCACGAAATCCCAAGGAAGCAGAAAAGAAGGCGAAGCGGAAATCGACTCTCCTTCCGCAACCGCGTTTCATCGGTTTTCTTTCTCTCCGCTTGGTCATCCCTTCGGATTTCGGGCTTCGGATTTTGCCTTCTTGTGTGTTGCCCCAGTCGGAACTGGAGAGTGCTATCATCGGCGTTAAATATGGAGCGTGCCCGATGGAGCAAACACCCGTGCCCAACGAACGTCGCCACTTTACCGGAGCCCAGAAGCTCGCCATCCTCCGCGAGCACCTCGTCGAGAAGGCCCCCATCTCCGACGTCTGCCAGAAGCATGACCTCCAGCCCACCCTCTTCTACCTCTGGCAGAAAAAGCTCTTCGAGGACGGCGCCGCCGTCTTCGAGACCAAGGCCGCCAGCACCCGTCAGCAGAACGCCGACGCCGAGAAGATTGCGGCCCTGCAAGCCAGGATCCAGCAGAAGAACGAAGTCCTCGCCGAACTCATGGGCGAGCACGTCGAGCTTAAAAAAAGTCTTGGCCTGATCTGAACGGCCGCTGGACCGCTCACGATCACCGCGACCAGGTCATCGACTTCGTCAACCGCTGGGCCGCCAAGACCGAGCTGCCCGCAGGCCGCTTCGTCGGCTGGCTGGGCATTTCCACCAGCAAGTTCTATGACTGGAAAGCTCGCTACGGCAAGGTCAACGAGCACAACGCCTGGGTCCCCCGCGACCACTGGCTTCTCGACTGGGAGAAGCAAGCCATCCTCGACTTCGAGGCCAAGTTCCCCCTCGAAGGCTACCGCCGACTCACCTTCATGATGCTCGACGCCGACGTCGTCGCCGTCAGCCCCTCCAGCGTCTACCGCGTCCTCAAGCAGGCCGGCCGCATCGACGCCTTCGACGGCTCACCCTCCCTCAAGGGCACCGGCTTCCAGCAACCCCTTAAGCCCCACGAGCATTGGCACGTCGATATCTCCTACCTCAACATCGCCGGCACCTTCTACTACCTGGCCAGCCTGCTCGACGGCATGAGCCGCTCCATCGTCCACTTCGAGATCCACGAATCGATGACCGAGCCCCAGATCGAGCTGCTCCTCCAGCGGGCACGCGAAAAGTACCCCGACGCCAGGCCCCGCATCATCTCCGACAACGGGCCCCAGTTCATCGCCAAAGACTTCAAGCAGTTCATCCGAATCTGCGGCATGACCCACGTCAGGACCTCCCCTTACTACCCCCAGAGCAACGGAAAGCTCGAACGCTTCCATAAGACCATCAAGACCGAGTGCATCCGCCCCGGCACGCCACTGTCGCTGGACGATGCACGCCGACTCGTCGGCCAGTACGTCACCCACTACAACACCGTCCGCCTCCACAGCGCTGTCGGCTATGTCACCCCCGCCGACATGCTCGCGGGACGGGACAAGCAGATCCACGCCGACCGCGACCTCAAGCTCAACCAGGCTCGGCAGGAACGACAGAAACGCCGCGAGGCGGACCGACCGGCCGCCTAGCTGTCACTGAAACAAGCCCCGCTTGCGACACGCGGGACGCCTGCCGATAATTCAGCCAGCCGGTGAAACGGAAGCGAGCTCCGGAGGCATCCGTCTCGCCCAGGGATAACCGGCTGGGCTTGCGACGAACGAACACTACCGGGCGGAAGGCATCTCCCGCCCTCACGCCTACGGGCCGTTCAGAGCATCCCCTCATGCCTTCCTAAAATGCAACCGCCCGATGGTCAGAGTGGCTAACGCACGCACACTCGCTCTCCAGTTCAGGCTGAACCAACACACTTCGTTACGCCGCGATTCGCGAGGTAGCGCCGTAGTGTAAAATCGCTTGTGCGTGAAGAGGCGCCTCCCACGCCGCCCGGACCGACCCTTTTTGAATCTTCGCAAGATCTTCACTTCAAACTGACCGCGAGGCGCATAACGTCGTCGCTTTGCGGGCCTCTTGGTTCCGCTTGGCGTGCGAGGCGTCTTTTAGTGGCTTGTTCCAAAGGATGCTTCGGGTGTAGGGTCCCGTACGTCGATTGAGTCGATGGACGGTGGTCCGTCCCGGCTTCCGTGCGGTCCGTCCCGGCTTCCGTGCGGTCCGTCCGATGTAGCGCATGTCCGAGCCGGCAGGTCCGCACGGGAGGCTCGGGCGGGAATGAGGCGGCGCTGTTCGACGCCTCCCGCGCAGGCCCTTTACGGGCCGCTTGCAGTTGTACGCGGAACCGTTCACTTATGTCGCTTTGCTCCAACGAAGGGGCCTTATGCTTCGGTACGTGTGCCTGCTCGCTTACTTTCTCTGCCTCGTTCTCGTCGCGCTGGCGACATTTTTCCCGTGGATCGGCGCCAACGGTTACTACGTCGGGCTTCCGCTGGAGTGGATGCTGATCATCGCCGCAATCGCGCTCGGCGGGGCGCTGTTCAGCCTTTTCGCACCGGCGGATCGCTTTGGCGACGGGACGCCGCATGGCCTGTTTACGCGGCTGTTCATGTCTTGCATCGGTTGGCTCTGTCTGACGCTCGTCCTAATCGTGGGCCGGAACCTCTCGTTAAGCGAAGGGAGGCGGCCGGCGATGTATGGCTTTCAGCTTGCGATGGTCGGCTCGGCGCTTGCCGGCGGGCTGGGGCTTCTGATCGACTGGGCGGGCTATATCCCCGTTCGGCGACGTTGGGGGACATCCCCGACCGGCTTTACGCCGAACATGCCGTCCCCAAGTCTCTATGCCCCCAACGCGGCGGCGATGCATATCGAACCGACGACGCCGATCGCCTCCACGCCGATCTACCCGACGCCGATTTACCCGCCGACGGCCGCCCCGGTTTCGGCTGGTGGGGTTGGCGGCGTTTCGGGCTTTGCCGACGGCCCGTTGCCGCCACCGGCGGGGTACGACGCCGTCCCGGCGCAGCACGGGTCGCCGTTTGGCTTGCATGGCGAGCGGGCGCATGTGCCGGCGGCGGAGGTCGCGATGTCCGAACGGGGCATGGGGCCTGATGGGCGTTACCTGCCGCCGATTGGGACAACGGCCGAATCGGCCGCGGACCGCCTTGGCGGCGTCCGGGGGAGCGACATGCCCGCCTCGGCGCCGATGCGATCGGGTGCGTCAGCGACGGGTTGGTCCCCGGGGCAAGGCTGGGCCCCGCCACAGGCGCTGGGCGGCGCGGAGCCCGTTGCTGCGCCCGTACCCTCGACGGTGGAGGCGCTAGAAGCGATCGAACACGAAATCCGGACACAGGTTGACGCGCGGTTGCGCAGTTTGCGGGCGGCCGTGGAAGCGCACGTCATTGGCCCGATGGAATATGAGCTGAAGCTCCGGGCGATCCTGCTCTCGCTGAACGACGCCGGGAATGACGCCCTGATCGCGGGGGCCAGGCCTGCGGAATCCAGCGCATTGGGCGTGCCCTGGGGCCACCTCCGCCGCCGCATCTTCCGACGCCAGGCGTGAGCGGGTGAATGGGTCAAGTCGTCCCTGTCCGGTGCCTCAGTCGGTCCGGGGGCGGGGCGGCCAGGACAACGGGCCTCCGGTATCGCCGTACAGACTGGCAACGGCGGCGGGGCGGCCCGACACGCGATTATCGGAGGTGTGACCGTGCGACATTGCGGCCTTGCGTTACTCATCCTCTGCGCCCTGGCGCCCAAAGCCCTGCGTGCGCAGGCCCAGCCGCCAGCCGTGCGGCCCAACATCATTTTCATCCTTGCCGATGACCTGGGGGTGATGGACGTCGGGTGCTACAACCCCAAGACGTTCTACGAGACGCCGAACATCGACGCGATCGCCCGCCGGGGGATGCGCTTCACCCAGGGGTACGCCGCGTGCCCCGTCTGCTCCCCGACGCGCGGGAGCATCATGACCGGGAAGTACCCGCCGCGGTTCGGGATCACCGACTACATCGGCGCCAATCGCCCCGGCAAGCTGACGCCAGCGCCGAATGGCGATCACCTGTCGCTCGATGAAGTCACGATCGCCAAGCGGCTGCGGTCGGCCGGCTACGCGACGTTCTTTTCCGGGAAGTGGCACCTTGGCGACGGTGAATATTCCCCCAACGCGCAGGGCTTCGGCCCCGGGTTGATCGGCAAGCAGCAGTTTTACTACCCTCCGGATGGCGGCCCCGTCCCGGATAAGAAGGACGACCCGAAGACAACCGACCGGATCGCCGACGAAGCGGTGCGATTCATCGGGCAGCACAAGGAGACGCCGTTCTTCGCGTACCTGCCTTTCCTGGCGGTGCATATTCCGGTCGGCGCCAAGCACGACCTGATCGAGAAGTACACGGTAAAGAAGGCGACGGCCGCCCCCGATGCGTGGGGCCGGGAGCGGGACTGCAAAGTTCGGCTCGTCCAGAACAACGTCCCTTATGCGGCGATGCTGGAGCAGCTCGATTCGGCGATCGGCCGCGTCATGGCGGCGCTGCAAGAGAATCACATCGCGGACCACACGATCGTTATCTTCCTGTCCGACAACGGCGGCTTGGCGACGGCGGAGGGGCAGCCGACATCGAACCTGCCGCTGCGCGGCGGCAAGGGGTGGCCGTACGAAGGGGGCGTGCGGGAGCCGTGGATCGTCTACGCGCCCGGCGTGACGACGCCCGGCTCGACCTGCGACACGCCCGTTATCACCACCGATTTTTACCCGACGCTGCTCGATTTGGCTGGCTTGCCGCCGATGCCGGAGCAGCATCGCGACGGCGTGAGCCTTGTGCCGCTGCTGAAGAAAGCCGGCCCAATCGCCGAGCGGCCGCTCTTCTGGCATTACCCGCACTACGGCAATCAGGGCGGGTCGCCGTTTGGCGCGATCCGCGAAGGGGATTGGAAACTGATCGAATGGTACGAGGACGGGTCGGTGGAGCTCTACAACATCGCCGATGACCTTGCCGAGCAGAACAACCGTGCCAACGCCGAGCCGGAGCGAGCCAAAGCGATGCTCGGCTGCCTTGGTGCGTGGCGAAAGAGCGTCGGTGCGGTCATGCCGACGCCGAACCCGCACGGCGATGAAGATGCCGCGAAGTTCAAGGCGAAGCTGGTTCGGTCGAGTCCGCTGCCATAGGACCGGCGCGTGGTCGGATTCGGTCGTTGCGGCGGCGGGTTCGTCCGCGGCCTCGTGGGGCGTTTCGGGCAAAATCGCGGGTGCGAAACGATGAGGCTCGACGTGTCGCCGGTGACCTCACTGGCGGGCGTTCTTCGCGATCGGCACCACGGCCGGTGAGGGCGCCGGCGGCGACTTGATGCTCGGGCTCGCCGCTGATTTCAGCGGAGCGGCTTGCTCTATTTTAGGATGTTCAGCAGTGGCCTCGGCGTCGTGACGGCCATCTCACACCATGCTCAAGCGAAGCCCGATCCCAGGATTGTTCATTACCGGGACGGACACGGGGGTGGGCAAGACCGTCGTCGCCGGAGGCATCGCCGACTGGTTCCGTCGGCGCGGGCAACGGGTCGCTGTGCTGAAGCCGTGCGCCACGGGGTGCGTCCATCGCCGCGAAGGGCTGGTGAGTGAGGATGCCGAGTTTCTCGCCGTCTGCGCCGATTCGCGCCACCCGCTCGATCTGATCTGCCCGCAGCGATACGCCGAACCCCTGGCCCCGTCCGTGGCGGCCGACCGGGCCGGCACGCCCCTCGACTGGGAAGTGATCCAGCGGTCGATCAACATCCTGTGCGGCGATAGCGACGTGCTCATCGTCGAAGGAGTCGGGGGCATCCTCGTCCCGATGAGCCCGACGCACACCGTTCGCGATATGGCGGAATGGCTTGGCCTCCCGGCCGTGGTTGTCGCCCGCCCCGGCCTGGGGACGATCAACCATTCGCTTCTGACGATCGAATCGCTGCGCGTGGGAAAGATCCGAATCGCCGGGACGGTCATCAATCGCTACCCGCCCGACACGGCGGGCACGGCGGAGGAGACGAGCCCCCGGGTGATCGAAAAGCGCAGTGGTGTCCCCATCCTGTGCCTGGTCCCCGATGAACCGTTGCCTCCCGGCCGGCTGCCAGCGGGGATCATCGCCGCGATGGATCTTGTTGACTGGCAAGCCCTGTTCTAGGGGACGGCGCGACCAGATACCGCGGCACGGCGGGGAAGCAGCGGACAATCCGAAGGTCGAGATCCGAAGGAAAGACCGCCCGGCCCTGAATTTGACTGAGCATTCGCGCTTGGATTTGCGATGGAGACACAGCGAGCCCAGCCGGCATCTAGCGGGTTGATATGCTGTCTTTCCGTGCCTACATTATGGACATGCGCCCGGAGCCCACGCCTGTTTCTCAAGCGGTCGATCCGAAAATCGATCACGAAATGTCGATCCTGATGCAGATCGGGCATCTTCTTTCGTCCACGCTGGAGCTTCGGGAGGCGTTCGGAAAAATCATGCAAATGATTTCTGATCAAATGGATATGCGCCGCGGGGCGCTGGTGCTTCTGGATGAATCGACCGGCCGGCTGCGTACGGAAGCAGCAGTTGGATTGACGCCGGACGAGATAGAACGAGGCAAGTATGCGCTGGGTGAGGGGATTACGGGCAACGTGGTGGCGACGGGTCGGGCGCGGGTGATCCCGGACCTGCGCCGAGCCTGACTTCCTGAATCGGACCGGCCGCCTGAATCTGCAGAATGAGACGGTGCCGGTCAGCTTTCTCTGCGTTCCGATCAAGATCGAAGGGCGGACGGCGGGAGCCCTTTCGGTCGATAAGCCGTTCGTCAATAACGACGCGTTGCGGAGCGATCAGCGGTTCCTCGAGGTGATCGCGGCCTTCCTCGCCCAGGCGATCCAGATCAACCGCATGGTGATGCGTCAGAAGGAAGAGCTTCTCGAAGAGAACGCCCAGCTACGGGCCCAGGTACGGGACCGCTACCGGTTCGAGAACATCATCGGCGACTCGCCGGCGATGCACGATGTCTTTGCCGTGGTCGGCCAAGTGGCCAACTCCCGGGCGACCGTTCTGCTGCTGGGCGAGACCGGCACCGGCAAGGAGATGATCGCCAAGGCGATCCACTACAACTCCCCGCGCAAGGATAAGCCGTTCGTTCGCGTGAACTGCGGCGCGATGACGACGACCCTGCTCGAGTCCGAGCTCTTCGGCCATGTGAAGGGAAGTTTCACCGGCGCCATCAAGGACAAAATGGGCCGGTTCGAGGCGGCCGACGCCGGGACGATCTTCCTTGACGAGATCGGGACGATGGAGCCGCAGTTGCAGGTGAAGCTGCTCCGCGTCCTCCAGGAGCGCGAGTTCGAGCGCGTCGGCGATACCCAGGTGGTGAAGGTTGATGTCCGCGTGATCGCGGCGACCAACGTTGACCTTCAGGAAGAGGTCGCCAAGGGGCAGTTCCGCGAAGACCTCTACTATCGGCTCAACGTCGTCACCGTCTACCTGCCCCCGCTGCGAAACCGCCGCGAGGACATCCCGCGGCTGATCGACTTCTTCCTCGATAAGTACAACGCGATCAACGAGCGCCGGCTGCGGCGCATCAGCCGCGACATGCTGAACGTGCTGCTGCGTTACCCGTGGCCCGGCAACGTCCGCGAACTCGAGAATGCGGTCGAGCGGGCGGTCGTCCTGAGCAACGGGGAGGATTTCACCGAGGATTTGCTCCCGCTCGGCGTGCGGATGTTTGCGGCCCAGCGGCGCCAGAGCCAGTCAACAGAGTCGATCGAGACGTTGACCCGCCGCCTGGCCGACCAGGCGATGGCCGATTACGAGCTTCGGGAAGGGGAGATCTACCAGTTAGTGATCGACCAGATCGAGCACGCCCTGATCGACCGGGCGCTCGCCAAGTGCAGCGGCGTCAAGACCAAGGCGGCCGATTTCCTCGGCATCAATCGCAACACGCTGAACAAGAAGGTGAAGGAACTGGGGATCGAAGCTTCTGATTGATTTGTCGGACGACACGCGGCTAAGTGTAGGCAATGATGATCGCGCGGTCTGGAGCCGCCCCGACCAGAGCCCCTCAAGGGGTCGGCCGCCGGTCGCCAAAGCTTCGGCCCTGTTTGCCCGCTTGACGGCAACGCGCTACAGTGGCCCGAGCCTATGGCCGACGGCCCGCATATCCTCCCTGGCCTGCCGAAAGCGGCAAGCGGAGCCAGAAGCGACACCCTCCCCTACGAGCCGGTTTGCGCCATCTTCCGGCGATATCTTCATGGGCAGCAACTGAAGTTCACGCCCGAGCGGGCGATGATCCTTGACGCGGTATTGAGAAAGGACGCGCTGTTCGAGGCTGATCAGCTCGTGCGGGACCTCGAGATCCTCGGCCATCAGGTCAGCCGCGCGACCGCGTACCGGACCCTTAGTCACCTCCAGGATGCGGGCATCCTTAAGCAGGTTTTCTTCGACAACAAGAAGAGCCATTACGAGGTGATCGTCGGCCGCCAGACGCACGACTACCTCATCTGTATTGAAACGGGGAAGGTCATCGAGTTCAGCAGCGAAAAGGTGCGTCGGCTAAGGGACGAGATCTGCCGGGAGCACGGCTTCGACCCCCTTTCTCATCAACTGCATATCTATGGCGTGAGCCGCGAAGGACGGGTTGACCCCTCGGCCCCGGCAACGCCCGGCCCCGGCTCAACTGAGCCCGGTTGATCGGGGCGGCCGTCATGCGGCGATCACCTTGGCTTTGTTAACGTTGGACGCTTGTCCCCGCCGAGGCTTCATTCTCGATCATCAGCAGAGGGCCGCGAACGTGATCATCGCCAGGAAGGCGATCCGCAGTTTTTTGTCCCAGCTCAAGCGGTGGTTGAGGTAAGCGAGCGGGCTGACGGTGTAGATGCGGGTCATCGCCGGCGATGAAACAACTGCCGTGCCGTGCGCTGGGGAGTCCGTGCAACCCCAGGCGGCCGCCGAAAACCCCTCAAAACCTGTCGTGTCAGACGGGGCGCTTTGTGCCGGTGACGCGTGAATGTTGTCGCGCGGCAGCGCGAGCCGAACCTGGGCCGCGACCGACGTTGTTTTTCGGAATCATCGCGGCCGCCGGACGGGCGCGACCGCCGTGTTTCGCCCTGCGATCGGCACCAGGGCGCCTCGGCGCCCGGTCCCGAAAGTAGAGCCCGCTTGTCGTCGCGGAAATTTGTATTGGGACCCTTGAGATCGTACATTTTCTTTGCTATTCGACCCAACCTTCCACTGTTTCGAGACGTACTACAAGTCTGTCATCGACGTAGTTGTGTGCAAAAACCAGAGGTCGTTTTGTGGTGGGCCCCATCGTGAATTCATCTGTTCGTGATCAAACTGCCAGCCGTCATCTTCTCGATTCGTTACGCAAGAGCATCCCGTTCGCACAGTGCTTCGTGGTCACCACGTTGCCGCGCGGCGACCTGCAGATCGTCCAGCCGGCCAACGTCTCTGAGTCGCTCCTGAAGGCCTATGCCAGCGGGCTCCACGCTGAAGACCGGCTCACCTGGCAGTCGATCGTCCGTGGCGAGCCTGTCAACGCGCACGACTGTTGGGATGGCGACACCTTCACCCAGAGCGCGTTCTTTCGGGAAGTGATGACTCCGGCCGCCCTGCGCTATGCGGCCGCGATTCCGCTGGAAGCGCCCGTCCTGCCGGGATACCCCGGTGCGGTGCATGTCTTCCGAACCGAGGAACAGGGCGATTTCAGCAAGGCGGACCTCGCCAAACTTGCGGAATCCTGCCGGAAGTTTGACGAGGGCAACCACGTCCCGATGCGGCCCACGCGGTCGGGGCGCGGGCGGATGATGGAGCGGCCGCCGCTTTCCATCGCGATCGTCGATGAGAAGCTTCGCCCCCAGCTCGCGGAACGGGCATGGTCGATGCTTGACGAACGGCTTCGGTCGCAGCTCGGCGAGTACGCCCGCAAGCAGATGCACGGCCTCAACGGCCATCCATTCACCGCCGACCGGCTCCAGCTCCCCGACTCGCATGGCGACCACTGGGTCTTCCGCCAGGTGACGTACCGGCATTACCCGGCCCTTTCCGATGGGCCCGTGACGTTCTTCTGCCTCCAGCCCGACTGCAACGAGTGGGCGACCGTCAAGGCCGCCGATTTTCAGGCCGACCCGGAGATCTCGCGGCTTATCCCCGCCATGAAGTTCATGAGCGAACAGTTCAGCCGCGGGCCGACACTGACCGAGATCTCCCGGACCGTCAATCTGAGCCCGTTCCACTTCCACCGTCGCTTCACGGAACTCCTCGGTTTGACACCCAAGCAATTCATGCTGAACTGCCAGATTCACGACGCCAAGGCGGAGCTCCTTTCGGGGGAGAAGGAACTCGTCCAGATCGCCAAGAGCTGCGGGTTCGCCCACCAGAGCCACTTCACGAGCCGCTTCAAGCAGGCGACGGGGCTCACGCCCACGCGCTGGCGCCGCATGGCTCAGGAGCGGAACGCGGTGTCCGATAACTGACGCGCCCTCCCATCGCGCGGGTGGGCGTCGGTAACGTCCGGTTGACGCCCTTATGCCGCTCCGCCGTACGCCCCGCCAGCCGAGCGCGGGTTACGGCGGAGCGGCTCCTTTGGAGTGATTGAAAAGTGTGAAATCTGGTGCGCTCGCCTCTCGATCCGTATCGTTCCACCATGCGACCTGATTCGAACCTGCCCCGATCGAACGTTGCCCACGCCACGCGGCTGCGGGTAGGCAGCGTCAGCTTCCTCAACGCGAAACCGCTCATTTTTGGACTGGAGCGAAGCTCGACCGTTGACTTGCGCCTGGACATCCCCTCCCGCCTGCTTCGCGGGCTCAAAGAAGGGCGGTTTGACGTCGCGTTGCTCCCCGTCATCGATTATCAGCGAATGGCGGGGTTGGAAGTCATCCCGGTCGGTGGGATCGGCTGTGATGGCCCCACGCTTACCGTGCGGCTGTTCAGCGAGGCCCCCTTCGAGCTGACGCGCCGGGTCGCTTGCGACACCGACAGCCATACCTCGGTCGCGCTGGCGCGGGTGATCCTGGCCGAGCGATTCGGGCTGAAGCCCGAGTTTCAGGACCTTTGCGACCTGGCCGGGGCGGCCGCCCCGCGCCGGCAGCGGCGTTGCGACCCTTCTCATCGGCGACAAGGTCATCTGCGATGACCCCGGGCTCGCCCCCTACCACCGGATGCCATTTCAACTGGATCTGGGTGAGGCGTGGAAGTCGCTGACCGGGCGCCCGTTTGTCTTCGCGGCATGGACCGCCCGGCCCGGAGTCGATCTCGGATCGTTGCCGGATCAGCTTGAATCGGCCAAGCGCGACGGCCTTCGCCATGTGGACGAGATCATCGCCCGCTTCGGCTCGCCGCGCGGCTGGCCGGCCGAGACGGCGCGCCGATACCTCACGGAATACCTGAAGTTCGACGTCGGGCCTGCACACTTGGAGGCGATCCGCCTGTTCCACACGCTGGCGGCCCGTCATGGCGCCATCGAAGCGCCGCCCGGCCCCTGCGGGTCTATGGCGAGGTGGAAGGGGATGCCGTTCCGGCCGGGCTCATATCGCCTGGGCCGCCGGCGCCGTCGCCGCGGGGGCCGCGCCCGTCGGCTCGGTCGATGCCGGCGCGGACGGAGCGACCGGGGAGTTGGACGGTTCAGTCGTCGCCGGCGCGAGCAGGTCAGGCGGCTCCGAGCCGACCATCGCGTAGGGGGCCGGGCCGATGTCGGACGCGCTTCAGGCGGGAGCGGCCCGCCCGCGGTCGTGTGGAGGAGCCGCGCGACGTCGTCCGCGACCGCCCGCTCCAATGCCGTGTCGCGCCCGATCGGGTACCAGTAGAGCGGCGGCGTCGAGAGGGCCATCGTAGGGTCGCGCTCGCGATCTTTTTCCCGGCGAATGTCCTGCGGCGAGAGCGTGAAGATGTCGCGGTATTGCGTCGCCGAGGTGATCCGGTGCTCCACCATGGAAAACCGTTCGACCAGTACCTTCGGCTCGCAGCCGTAGGAGCCGTTCTCCAGGTGGCGAATCTGGAATCGAATTGTTCGGCGCAGCGTCGAAAGGGAGCTGTTGGCCAGGTCATCCGTGGTGATCACGTCGCTCTTCCAGAGCTCGGCCGCCTGCTTGGAGATGAGGGGAAGGGTGGTCAGGACGCCGCCGCGGAAGTTGTGTTGGTCCGGCGTGAACCCGCGGCCGCGGGACGCCTTGATGCACGCCTGCCAGAGCGCGTCGAACTCCGAACTGCTGACGCTCGCGGCCGCGGGCCTGGCATACCACGTTGCGGGCTCGGCCAGCTTGAGCGTGTCCCGCGCCAGCGGGCGCGGGAGTGGCTCGCCGTCGTTCGCGCCGGGGCCGGTCGAGCAGCCGCCCTGGGCAAGAGCCCCCATTAAGGCCAGGGCAGCACCCCAGCCCGCATGACGGTGCGCACGGAGTGAGAGGGCGGTGCCTGGGGTGTCAGGGGCGGCTTTTGCCATCGAACGTGGCGTCCTTGTGACGTTTGAGCCAAGCCTGATGCCGGCCCCGATGGAGCTTCGGCGCCGGCCCGCCCGGTCAGCCGACCGGCACCGGCTCGGGCGGCTTGGGGGCGGCCTTCGGCGGCCCGTCCCCGTTGGACGAAGTTGGGGGCAGCGGCTGCCCGCCGCGCAATTCGGCGGCCGGGCGGACGATCGCCCACTTTTCCCCGACCGTGTGGATGATAATCCCGTTCATCGTATTGGGCATCGCCGGCGACCAGCCGGCGACGATCACGATCCGGTCGCCCGGGGCCGCGTACTTTCCTTCCCGGACCAGTTCGTCGGCGTTGGCGATAAGCGTCCCCATGTCCCCTTCGGGCATCCGGTGCAGGGGGATCACGCCGTAATCGAGCGCCATCTTTCGCACGACCCGCTCGTCGCTGGACAGCGCCAGGATCGGCACCGAGAACCGATGCTTGGAGAAGACGCGCGCCGTCGCGCCCGTCTGGCTCCAGACGTAAACGAGCTTGGCCTTGATGTCCTGTGCGATCCGCCACGCGCCCGCGCGAATGCGGCGGCCGGAAGCGTCGTGTCCACCTTCGGCGCCGTCGGGGTATGCACCTCTTCGGTGTTGGCCAGGTATTCTTCGGTCACTTCCGACACGTGCGTCATCGTGTGGACGGCCAGGAGCGGGAACTTGCCGACCGAGGTTTCGGCGCTGAGCATCAGGGCGTCCGCCCCGTCGATGATCGCGTTGGCGACGTCGCTGACCTCCGCCCGGGTGGGGGAGGACTGCTCGATCATGCTCTGGAGCATCTGGGTCGCGACGATAACCGGCTTGCCTGCTCGGCGGCACTTGCGGACCAGGTCTTTCTGGATGATCGGGACCTGGGCGAGGTCCATCTCCACGCCGAGGTCGCCGCGGGCGACCATCACGCCATCGGCCGCGTCGATGATCTGATCGATCTCGCGGAGCGCCTCGGCCTTCTCGATCTTGGCGATCATGTGGATCGGGCTGTGCCGACGCTGGAGCTGCCAGCGGAGCATTTTCAGGTCATCGGCTTTGCGGACGAAGGAGAGGGCGAGGTAGTCCAGGTCGTTGTCGATCGCCCAGTCAACGCATTCCCAATCCCGATCGGTGATCGAGGGGACCGTCACTCGCGACGTCGGCAGGTTGATGCCTTTGGAGCTCTTGAGGATCCCGCCCGCCGTGCAGTTGCAGCGGAGCTCGGAGGCGGTCTTGTCGGTGCAGACGAAGCGGAGGAGCCCGTCTTCGATCATGACCCGCTCGCCGATCTGCACGTCATCGACAAACTGCTCGTAGGTGGTGCTGACGCGCCGCCCCTGGCCGACGATCGATTCGCGCTGGATGATCAGCTCGTCGCCGACGTCGATGGGCATGCCGCCGGAGTTGTCATGGTCGGCGACCTTGCCCAGGCGGATCTTGGGCCCGCCCAGGTCGCCAAGGATCGCCACCGGCTGGCCGAACCGGGCGGCCGCCTCGCGGATCAGCTTCAGCATGACGGCGTGGCCGCCAAGCTCTCCATGGGAGAAGTTGAGCCGACACACGTCAACGCCCGCCTCGAACAGGCGCACCAGGGTTTCGACGGTCCCGCACGCCGGGCCCATCGTTGCCACAATCTTAGTACGGATCATGAGCGCCAACTCCTCGCGGCCCCGGTCCCATGGGTTCTGGTTCGCTTCGCGGTCGCCCCGGCCGGAATGATCTTACGGTGCCGGCCGCGGAACGCCAGCCGGGGATGACGAAGGAGCGCTGGACCGGCTTTTGCGCGGTCCGCGGTTCGTTGGCGTCGCCGAGATCGATACGGGCGACGTGCCTGCGACTCGCCGGCATCCGAGTGGTCCGTCCCACGAAAGTTTGCCGGCACGCGCAGGTGATCGTAACGCCGGAAGCCCAGTCGAAGATAGGTAGACCGCGGCTACTTGTCCTGTTCAGCCTTAGCCTTGAATTGGCTGCGGGCCTGGTTCGCTAGCCGCTCATACAGAGCACCGAAAGCGCGGGCATCGGATTCCTTGAAGAGAGACAAAAACGCGCCGTTTGTTTCCAGGAGCGCTAAAACCGTTTTCCCTTGCCACACGACTTCGATCACGCGTGAGCCTCGGTGGTAGGCGGTCCCCACGAAAGCGGTTTCGGGGCCCTTTCCCTTTCGGGCTCGTGTCTCGATCGCCTTCCCGTCGAGCAGATCCTTGCAGAAGTTTCTGGAATCAAACGGGTGCGACTCGACGCGGTCATAAACAGGCTGGCCGTCTTTGTATTTGACGACGACGCGATGAACCTGGTTGGGCGTGAATTCCCACGTTTCGACGAGGAGTTTCGGTGCTTTATCCGCCGGCGCGGTTTCGTCTGTCTCTCCCAGGCACGCACTCAGCCGCACGACCATGTCCCGCGGCATCGCCCCGGCTGCCTGGCCCTTCTCAAGAAGGGCGCGAACATCGATCGGCTCTTTGCCAGGGGCGTCTTTCGGAGAGCGCTCATCGGCGTGAACCACGACGCAGGTTGCGAAGAGGCCGGCCAACATCGCCACGAGGTATCGGGGGGTGCTATTTGTCATGCCCGGTGAGACGCACCCTGTTGCGTAAAGTTCCAGCCATCACGCCTGAACCGCGCCTCCGGGAGCGACAGAGTGAACTACGTCGGCGACCACTGTGCCCCGCAATTCCTCACTTGCCTGGCGCCATTGCGCTGAACCGCTCCAACCAGGTCGCGGTGATCTCGCCGGTCACGTCCTTCTTCCGACGATTTTCTTGGATCGTCTTTCCCCAGTAGAAGCTGATAAAGCCATCGACCGTCGGCCGCGATCGCTCGATGAAGGCCGCAGTCTGGTCGATCCCCGCGCCGAGCGGGAAGATCTCCTCGATCACCAGGGGCTTTCCGACGCGATAGACATCGAGCACCGCCAGCGATTCTTCCAGCGGGACCGTCTTGGGATAGAAGTGGATGCTCACGAAGTCCAGCGGGCCACCCACCTCGGGTGCGTAGAACAGCGGCTTGGCCCCTTTGAAGACCTGCGACCAGGGGATGACCCCGACGGTGATCATGTGGCGGCCGTCCACCGTTCGGATGGCGGCCGCGAGCGTCGCCACCCACGCCCGGGCGATCTCCTGGTCGGAGCGGCCGCTCGGGGCGATGGTGATCCGCTGGACGAACTGCATCCCGCCAAGCGGCGCTCCGGGGAGCCAGTCCGCCTTCCCTTCACCGCCGCCAAGGACCGGCTCGTTCATCAGGTCGTAGCAGAAGATCGAGGGGCTGTCCCGGCAGACGCCGGCGACCGCCTTCCAGAAACGGGCCTGGACGGCCCAGCGATCGGCCTCGCCGAGCGCGTCGTACCAGGGCGGCACGTCCTTGCGGCGGTAGCAACCCAGGCCGGTGACGTCGAGGTAGAGGCCCGTCATTTCGGCAAGGTGCACGAGATCGCGCAGGCGGCGGAGGTTGTCGGCGTGCGGCCGGTCGGCCGCCTCCATGAAGCGGCCGAGTTGCAGGTGGACGCGGACCGTATTTCCCCCAAGCAACCTCATCTCTTTGAAGTCCCGGGCCACCGCTCCCCACTCGTCCGCCCAGTACTCTTCGAGCAGGCGGCCGGAGTCGTCATGGTCGTAATTGAAGCCCCATGCGACCATTCGCTGGTGCGACGCGGCCAGGACGAAGTGCGCTTTGTCGTCGCTCGTTTGAACCCAATCGAGCGCCGCGGCCGCGGGCTGGGTCGAGGGCTCCTCGGCGGAGGCGGCCCCACACGCGCCCGCGATTAGAATGACCGTGACGATGAACGTCAGCCGGGGCATCGCCGCGGGCGATGGACGGATCAAGTTCGTCGCGGCGGCCCTGCCCACGCTACGCCTCGGCTTTCGGCGGGGGGAGGATGGCGCGGATGTTCGCCTCCTTCAACTGGCGGTCGTCGATGAGCGACGGGGCGCCGCACATCAGGTCGGCGCCGCTCTGGGTCTTGGGGAAGGCGATCACGTCGCGGATGTTCGTGATGCCCCGCAGCGTCATCACCAGCCGGTCCAGGCCCAGCGCGATCCCGCCGTGCGGCGGGGCGCCGTACTGCAGGGCATCGAGCAGGAAGCCGAACTTCACCTTCTGCGCCTCGGCGTCGATCCCCAGCAGCGAGAAGATCTTCTGCTGGATGTCCATCCGGTGGATACGGATGCTCCCGCCGCCCACCTCGGAGCCGTTGCAGACGATGTCGTAGGCCTTGCTCTTGATCGACTCCACGACTTCGCGGTCGCGGCTGTCGAGCTTGGCCAGGTCTTCGTCCCGCGGCGCGGTGAAGGGGTGGTGCGTGCTGACGTACCGCTTATCTTCCTCGTCGTATTCGAACAGCGGGAAGTTCACGACCCACAGCCACGCGTACTCCATCGACGGCTGGAGCTGAAGGTCTTTCGCCATCTTGAGGCGCAGCTCGCCCAGGACCTTGTGAACGACCTTCGGCCGATCGGCCGCGAAGCAGATCAGGTCCCCCTCCTTCGCGCCGGTCCGTTCGATCAGCTTCGCCGCGACGGGCTGGATGAACTTGGCCACGCCCGTGTCAAACCCGGCGGCCGTCACCTTCGTGACCGCCAATCCCTTGGCGCCAAACCCCTTGGCCCATTCGGCCAGGGCGTCGGTCTCCTTGCGGGTCAGCTTGGCGCCGCCGGGGACGACGACGGCCTTAACCATCGCGGCGCTCTTAAAGACGCCAAACTCCGTCCCGTGGGCGATGTCGGTGATGTCCGTCAGCTCCAGGCCGTATCGCAGGTCGGGCCGGTCGGAGCCGTAGCGGCTCATCGCCTCGTCATATTCCATCTGCCGGATCGGGTCGAGGACCCCTTTGCCAAGGATCTCCTTCCAGATCCGGCGGATGAGCCCCTCCATCACCGCGGTGATGTCCTGGACGTCGATGAAGCTCATCTCCACGTCGAGCTGGGTGAACTCGGCCTGCCGGTCGGCGCGGGGGTCTTCATCGCGGAAGCAGCGGACGATCTGCATGTACTTGTCGCAGCCGCCGACCATGAGCAACTGCTTGAAGAGCTGCGGCGATTGCGGCAGGGCGTAAAAGTGCCCCGGCTGGAATCGGGAGGGGACGATGAAGTCGCGCGCGCCTTCAGGCGTGCTCTTGGTGAGCATGGGCGTTTCGATCTCCCAGAAGCCCAGGTCGCCGAGGTAGTCGCGCATGATCCGCGTGACGTTGTAGCGGGTGCGCAGCGTCTGCTGCATCTCCGGCCGCCTCAGGTCGATGTAGCGGAACTGGAGGCGCTTGTCCTCGTTGACCGCTTCGTGCGCGTCGGGCGTGAAGGGCGGCGTCGGCGAGACGGTCAAGATCTCCATCGACTTCACGCGGACGTCGATCTCGCCCGTGGCCATCTTGGGGTTGATGTCCTGTTCGCGCCGGGCGGCGACGACGCCGGTGATGCAGACGACCCACTCGCTGCGCAGCTTGCGCGATTCGTCGTGGGTGGCCTGCCCGCAGGTGTCGGCGTCGAAGACGAGCTGGGTGAGGCCGTCCCGGTCGCGCAGGTCAACAAAGACGAGCCCCCCGTGATCGCGGTAGAGGTGAACCCAGCCGGCGAGCCGGACTTCATGCCCGACCTCCATCTTGCGGAGCTGGCCACAGGTGTGGGTACGATAGCGAGTTGCGATTGCTTCCATGTGTTGGCTTGCGGGTGTCTGGCCGGCCGCGGGGATGATGCGCCGGCCGCGGGCCGTGGTTGATCGGGGCACGGCGATGAAATGGGAAACGGGCGGCCGCGCCGTTCATCTGACTTCCCAGGGGCCTTTCGCCATCCAGTCCATCAGGACTTTTTCGGCCGGTTTGTTGTGCGGCGTGTAGCCCCGGTCGTTCAGCGGGACCTCGCCGGTGTTCCATTCCCAGATCATGAAGCCCGCCAGGATCGGGTTGCCGAACCAGGACCGGAAGAACCCTTCGTAGAGTCGCCGCTGCAGGTCCAGGTCGAGCGACTTTTCGGTCTGCGTGTAGTCCCAGGGCTCGTCGGCCGCGTTGGCCAGGCTGCACCAGCCGACTTCGAGCAGGATGATCGGCTTTCCCTGCTTGTTGCTGAACGCGGTCAGGTCCTTTTGGATCTCGCGCCAGCGCTTCTGGATGTCTTCCAGCGAGACGTCCTTGTTGTCGCCCAGCTTCCAGTAGCTGTTCATGCCGATAACGTCGAGCTTGTCCCAGAAGTTGACGGCGTTGTAGTGGTCCCAGTTGGAGGAGTACGTCAGCTTCCCGTGGAACCGCTCGCGGATCGCCTTGATCGTCTTGTTCCACTCCTGGTCATGCTCTTCGGAGCTGACCAGTTCCGACCCGACCACCAGCAGGTCGATCTTCCGCGATTCCGCGACGGTGCAGAAGTGGAACATCATCTCGCGATAGCTGTCGAACCATTCGCCCCAGCCGGAGCCGCTGTCAGGCTTGATCGTCCCGCGCCAGTCGTTGCCGCGCGGCGATTCAAGCAGCACGATCGGCATCAGGACAACGCGGAGCTTCTTGCTCTGGGCATAGTCGATCAGCTCGCCCAGTTTCTCCGGCGAAGGGGTGACGCGAATGTCGAGGAAGATTCGGGCGCTGGTGCCGTTTTCCATTCGCGTGGAGACGATCAACTCGACGGTGTCCGCCCCGACGGCCGCGATCTCGTCGATGGCCTTCTTGTAATCCGGGATGCGATTGACGTCGTGGATCTGGAGGGCGACACCGCGAAGGGGCAATCCTTCAAGCCTAGTGTGCCGCTCGTCCACCGGGAGGCCGCTCGTGCTGCTCCCCGGGTTGCGGGCTGACGTGATCTCGCCGCCCCCCGCGCCGTGAGAGGCCGACGGCATGTGATCGGGCCAGACCACGCAACCGACGACGCTCGCGTAGACCGCGAGGGCTGTAATGACCAGCAGACGACCCTTCATGCAGACCTCAATAGGGCACCCAAATCGACAGACCGTCGCCCCGCGGCCAAGGGCGACGCCGTATCCGCGTGGCCGACCGGAAGGGAGGCATCTTACGGGCTGATCGGGGGCCGGGAAAGAGAAGGTCGTGTAGAGGGCGGCCGCGATGCCGCCATCTTTTGTGGCGATGCCGTTCGCATCACGTCGGGTGCCATGTCCCACGCTTGCGTGGCATGCTCGTTCGTTCTTGAAACCTGTCTGTGCAGGAAGATGGAAGCATGCCCACGCGAGCGTCGGACATGGCACCCTAAGGGGGCTTTTCACCGGCGGGCCGCGTATCGGGCTGCTGCTGGTTTCTGGATCGGACGCGCCAACTTCCGGGCTGAATGGGGGCGTACGACGGCGACTTCCGCGACTAACTGGATGGGCAGATTGCCAGGTTGCCAACTCGCCACTCGACCGTGAGGGCACCAAGAACGAACTCCGGCGAGATGAAAACGAGCAGGCGTCTTTCACCTGGCAGGCGCGCTTTCCGACGAGGACGGGGACGTCCCTGCCCGTTTCCGACCGCAAATAGGCGCGTTGGGAGGCGGCTTGGGCCGATTCAAGGGGACGGGACGATCAAGGGGACGTAGCTCTTGATCACGCACTACGTGCTTCTGGGCGCACGCGACGGCCGGTGCCGCCGTGGGGACGTAGCGTCTGTTGCAGCCGCAACACCGCCGTCGTTTGGCCCACCCATTCCGGGTGCCCAAAGGAACCGATTCAAGGGGACGTCGCTTTTGTTTCTCGACCCGACGGCGGCAACCGCCGTCGAACGGGGCCAGAAACACGTGGTGCGTGCTCATGAGCTACGCCCCCCTGAATCGGTCCTACCAGCAAAAGCTTGCCGCCTTCGACGCGTCGAAGTGTTCGCCGTTGCGTTCGGCGTTCAGTGACCGGTTCGCGCGGGACAATGGCTCGCGAACCAGATATCCTATTGTGGGGAACAGGGAACAATGAGGACACCTTCACGAAAGCGAAAGGCACCGGCACGGCGTTTCGGACCAGCACCCGAGGACGTTGATCTGGAGGCGGTCGCCGAACGGGCTCATTACGTCGGAAGTCCTGAACATAAGGACGCGCCGTCGTTTGCCGGCGATCCCAGGCCACGAGCAGATGCCACGATCTGCGATAGATCCTTTGCAGGCCGGCTAAACGATATCAACGGCTGGCTTCGACGAGCGATCCGTGACGGGCAGTTCAGTGCTTATTGGGATCATGCGCACTTCCCGAGATATGTCTGGCACCGTGAAGGGGATCGCGTATTCGAAGCCAGAGTCGTGAACGCCGGCCAGGGGTCATACAAAGCATATGAGCTGAAAGAGGATGAGTGGCCGGAGAACTTCCAATGAGCACGTTAGATTTCAAAATTGAATGGGAAGATCCCGGCGGCGCTCGCGGCAGAGAACTTCGCGCAACTTGGTCGAGGCTCGAAATACTCATCGGGAAGTGGAACGTCACGCAAGTTTACGACCGTACGCTCAACAGCATTCGCTCTGGAATCTACGGTCCGCTTTATCCGGTGGCGGAGTGGGTGGTCTCGAACTGGTGGACACTCCTTCATGAATGCCGCGTCCCGAGTCGGACGAGCGACGAAATGTATGCGAGGCGGCACAACATTCGATTCGCGGCCGAGGGCTTCGCACTGCCGTGGTTGGAAATACATCCCACGCACGGCGGCTTCGCCATGCTTTGGAGGCAAAGGGCCTTATTACGGGAGCGCGTTAACTTTATTCAAGAGGGCTCTTCATTCCTAGATAGCGCTACGGTCGAGGAGGCGCTGAAGCTATTCGTCGATCGCGTCGTGAGTCGGCTGGAAGAACAAGGCGTTGTCGGCACTTGCCTGCAGAGCGATTGGAGCAGCATCCTTCAACAGGGCGCCGAGGAGAAATCGTTCTGCGATGCGGCCGGTGCGATGGGACTGGATCCGTTTGACATCTCGGCGGAGGATTCGTCGAAGGTGCTCCGCGCCGCATCGGCTTTGGCCAGCGACATCCTGGGCGATTTCTTCGAGGCAGTTGATGTGACACAGTTTGATAAGCAGTTGGCTTGGGTGATTGACGGCCTAAAGTTTGCAACGTCGCAGGTCGTTGATCTCAAAGAACTCAAAAACGTCAAACAAAATCTAACGAAGATCGGTACGCCCTCCTTGCCTTGGGAACAGGGGTATCAAACTGCTCGGGAATTTAGACGCTTGCTCCAGATTCAGTCAAAAGAGCACATTAATATCGAAGAGTTAAGCCCGAATGATCCCATCGCTAATGCGATAGGCAATTCTGCAACGAATCAGTCAGGGTTCGAAGGCATAAGTGGCGTAAACGAGTTTGGAAGCCCCGGGTTCTTTATCCGGGAAGGGAACGCGCTGACTCAACGTTTCGCATTCTGCCGATCGTTATACGAATATCTGCATTCGTCAGACTCCGCATCCGCATTGATATCCTCGGCGATCTCTGATAAGCAAAAGCGAAATCGCGCGTTCGCCGCTAAGCTTCTGGCACCGGAAAAGCTCATTCGTGAACGCATGCGGAGAAATGCAATTGGCCAGTCAGATGTGGAAGAGTTGGCCGGTCGATTCGAAGTATCGACCTACGTCATCACCCACCAAATCGAAAACCATCACCTAGGTCGCGTCCTTTGAACTTCGATCTCAGTACCCTGCGTCATGACATGATCCGACCCGGGGTCTCGCACTCGAGCTCCGACCCCGCGACTCGGTCCGCGGCTACATCGGCCGCTCGACCACGAATTCCGCCATCATGTCGAGGGCGTTCCGCGATTCGCTTGCGGGCAGCACGTCCAGGGCCGCCCGCGCGCAATCGATGAGCTGCCGCGCCCTTGCCCGTGCGTACTCGATGGACGGGCTGGGGAGGATCAGGTTCCGGATCCGCTCGCTCTTGTCGGCGTCGGGGCTGGTGAGCAGGGATCGGAGCAGCGCGCGATGTTCCTGCGGGGCGGTTCGCATGAAATGGATGAGGGGGAGCGTCAGCTTGCATTTTTCGATGTCGATCCCAAGCGTCTTGCCGACGGATCCGGCGTCGCCGACGAGATCGAGGATGTCGTCCTGGATCTGGAACGCGATCCCGATGGACCGGCCGTACGTCTCCAACGCCTTGAGCTGTTCATCGCTCCCGCCCGAAAGCTTCGCGCCCAGAAGGCAGCAGGTGGCGCAGAGGCTTGCCGTCTTCCGCTCGATGATCTTGAGGTAGGTCTCTTCGTCAAGGTCGATGTTGTTTCGGTTATCGAGCTGGAGCAGTTCGCCTTCACAAACATGGTTGGTCGTGCGGCCGATCAGGCGGCTGGCGTATTGGGATTCGAGGCTGGAGCAGAGGTGATAGCTGTGGCTGATGAGGTAGTCGCCGAGGAGGACGGCCGCCTCGTTGCCGCGCAGGTGGTTGATCGTCGCTCCCTTGCGGCGAAGCTCGGCCTCGTCGAGGACGTCATCGTGGACCAGGGTCGCCATGTGGACCATTTCGACGACGGTCGCAATGACGTTGTGGGCGTGCCTAAGCTCGGTGGTGGGGTCGCAGGCCCTGCCGCTGAGCAGGACGAGGCACGGCCGCAGCATCTTCCCGCGGAAGCGGCTAACATGTTTGACGAGGGTGTTGACGCATTTGAGGTCGCTCGCCAGTTCCTGGTGGAACATCTGGTCTACGGCCGCCAGTTGCGGCCGAATGCTTTCAGTCAGGGTGGCGAGTCCGATTGTCATAACGCATCTCCAGTCGGCGCGGCGCTTGTGCCTGATCGTGTCGAGCCCGGCTTGACCCCGGCCTGTTTTGACGCGGGATTATAGAAAGTGGCCCCCGGAACGCGAGTTGGCGTCAGAAGTTTCGAAATGAATGAAAAGCAGCTTCATGCGATGGGGGGCGCTGATCGATCTGTCTCGCCTGCCGACGTTCTACGATCATTGTGCGATGGACCTGACGTACCTGGACAATAACGCGACGACGCGGCCGGCGCCCGAGGCCGTGCAGGCGATGCTGCCGTACCTCACCGAGTGGTACGGCAACCCTTCCAGCGTCCACCGATTCGGGCAACGATCGCGGCAAGCGATCGATGAGGCGCGTCATCAGATCTCGCTCCTGGTCGGCTGCGCCGACTCCGAACTGACGTTTACCGGCGGGGGGACGGAGGCGATCAATACGGTCATCCGTGGCCTCCTGGCGGCCCGCGCCCCGCGGCGGCGCATCGTCACCAGTTCGGTCGAGCACTCGGCGACGCGCGAACTGTGCCGCCCAGCTTGCGAAGGAGGGGGTAGAGGTCGTCCAGATCCCCGTCGATCGGGACGGGGCCCTGGATTTGAACGCTTTCGCGGCCGCCGTCAACGGCGATACGGCACTGGTCACCCTCCTCTGGGCGAACAACGAAACCGGCGTGCTCTTCCCGATGGACCGCATCGCCGCCATCTGCCGCGCGGCGAACGTCCCCATCCATTGCGATGGCACGCAGGCGGTCAGCAAGATCCCCACAGACGTAAAGGCGATGGGGGTGGACGCGATGAGCTTCGCCTCGCACAAGTTCCACGGGCCCAAGGGCGTGGGGGCGTTGTACTCGCGGCGGGGCGTTCGCATTCGCCCGTTGCTGATCGGCGGCCCGCAGGAGAATGGGCGGCGGGGGGGGACGGAGAACGTCCCCGGGATCGTCGGCATGGGGGCGGCGGCCGCACTCGCCCTGGCCGCGTTGCCTCAGATGACCTCCCGCGTGGCGCCGCTCCGTGACGCCCTGGAGCGCGGCATCCTGGAGCGGATCGACGGGGCGAAGGTCAACGGATCGGTCCTCGACCGGCTGCCCAACACGACCAACATCGGTTTCCCGCGGCTGGAGGCCGAGGCGATCCTGCTCTTGCTCAGCGAGCGCGGCATCGCCGCCAGCGCCGGCGCGGCGTGCAGCAGCGGAAGCCTCGAGCCGTCACACGTTCTCCAGGCCATGGGGATCGACGGGAAGCTCGCCCACGGGGCGATCCGCTTCAGCTTGTCGCGCTACAGCACCGAAGCCGACGTGGCTATGGCGCTGGAGACGGTGCCGTCTGTCATCAAGCGGCTGCGGGCGGTGTTGCCGGTTTAAGAATGCCGGGCTTCAAGCGGAAAATCGAATGCCGCGAAATCCGAAGGAAGCGGACGAGAGCCAAAGCGGAAACTTCCCGCATCGTCGCGCTCGCTCACGGTTCGCTGGACAAACCTCTGTTCCGCATGCACTATCCGCAGGGCATGCCCCTTTACCCCATTTTCCACGCGCTCGCGGGTGTATCGACCGAACTTCAGGTTGCGACTGGGCCGGAGCTCCTGGTGCTCCTGTTGGGGTCGGGCGGGCTTTATATCGGCACGCGCGCCGCTGCCGGCGCTCTCGCCCCCGGCCGCCGCGATTCGATCGGCGTCAATCGGCCGACGCTGGCCGCACTGGGGTATTGGTGCCCGATCGTCGCGGTTGTCTGGACGGCGACGGCCATGGGACGCGCTGACATCGCGGTCGGTGTGGTTTTTGGATCGACCGTCGCGGCCCTGTCCCTTGTCCTGGGGATGGTGACCTACATCGCCCCGGCAGCGCCGCTCCTCGTCACCCGGCGTGCGTGGCCGTTCTTCCTGGTCGCGGCGATGATCGTGCTCATCGCGGGGTTTTCCAGCACGCTTCCAATGCTTCCGGCGTGCATCCTGCTGATCTGCGGGGCGACCGCGCTGTGGGTGTGGCGCGACGGCGCCCGGCCGGAGGCTTCGCCGTCGGGCGGAGCGGCCGGGTTGTCGCTTGAAGCCCGGGAGCTGCTGGCCACGCCGCTCGCCGAGACCGCCGCCCGCGCTGAGACCTTCGCCCGAGATCAGGCCGCCGCCCGAGATCAGGCCGCCGCGCGAGATCAGGCCGCCGCCCGAGATCAGGCCGCCGCCCGAGATCAGGCCGCCGCCGGCGCCGAGCCGCATTCGCAAGCCTCCATGGCGTCTGATCCGCCACCGATCGCGCGATCGAGTCAAGCGTCCACCAACGGGCTCGCCACGGAACCTGATGGCGGCCCCGCGCGAGACGCGTCGCGCGAGCTGCTCGTCCGCTCGGCGCAGTGGGTCGCGTCGGTCGCGCTGGTCGTCGTGGCGGCGCGGGCCGTGGTCGTCGGGTCGATCGAGGAGGACACGCGGGGCAGGGTTCTCCGCGCCGGGCTGCTTTCGGCGACGATCCTCAGCCCCATGCTCGTGCTTCCGCTCCTCGCGGATTCAACCGAGCAGGCGTACCGCGGGCGTGCTGCCGAGGCGACCGCCTCGGCGACGGTGGTCGCGCTGCTGAACCTCTTCGCGCTGCTGCCGATGGTGGCGATCTTCTGGTGGATGCGGTCCGGCATGTCCGCCGTCTCGGGCGGAGCGGGCGTCTGGGGCGGAGCCGGCGCGGTGAAGGCCTTTGGCGACTTTTTCGCCGGCGCTCAGCCGCTTCCGTTGTCGCGCAGCGTCTGGCGGGTCGATGTGATCGTCCTGGCCGTGATCGGCTTCGCGCTGCTCCCGGCGGCCCTGGGTCGCTGGGCCTTCTCCCGACTCGAGGCCGCCGGCCTCGTGATCGCCTACGCCGCGTACATCGCCACCGTCGCGCTGGTGATGCTCAGTTCGATCTAGGAATCAAAGGCCGAAGGATGAAGGCTGAAGGCGAAGGATGAAGACATCCTTATTGCTTTCCCTTTCAGCCTTCCGCCTTCCGCCCTCATCCTTCCGGGTTCACCTTTCCTCCTTCGATTTCCCCTTCCTCACTTCCGCACGTTATCGGTCCTGATGGGCCCCGTCGCCTGATCGGGCGAGCGGGCCGTGCCGACATTCCATTTCCGCTTTGACCCTTCGCATCGCGAATCGTAGATCTCCCTCGGCTCGTTCGTGCGAAAGGTTTTTCGTGGCGGACGGGCCCGCTGAGGATCCCCGACAAGGGCTAAACCGCCGCAAGGCGGTGCCGGGCATAAAAGCCCGGCCCATCGGGGCGAGGACGGTCGGCGCGCGGCGAGAGCCACGCGGCGACGGGCCCTGCCCTGATGGTGCGCGAGCGCCCGGTCCGGCTGTCATCACCTCCGTCGCGCCGGATCGGCGCGGAGCGGGTGCGTCGGATCGAGGGCGCTGCCGAACGGATGCTCGTGCATGCGACCAGATTGATTGCCTCCATCGCCTCGCGGCGCCCGGTTGTCCGGGCGGCGGCGGGCGGGGCGAGGCCTGGCACGTCACGGCTTTCTCTTATCGGCCTCCTCGGTCAAACGCCGCTCTCACCCGGCTTCGCCTGTGACGGACGCACGTCGTGCGCCGCCCGGGCCGGCGGGGCGCCCTGGGTCAAGTCGGCCGGCGCCCGCGTCGATGGTTGGAGTGGCGAGAACTCTCCGACGACGGAAGGAGGCAACGCTCTGGCACCCCCCGGAAGCACGCGATCCACGAGATCGCACCGCTCCGGCGAGACCTTCGGGCTGATTCGTACTGTCCGGCGGCCTGCCCGCCTGCCAAGCCCGCCATGGCCTGGGTGCGACCGACTTGTCCATTGCCGATTCGACGAAGCGGCGCGTGCCGCGGCGTCGTGACCGATCAGATACCCGCGCCGCTGTCGCGACGCGGGGGAGAAAGTGCAGCGGCCGCCCGAGCTGGGCGCCGCGTGACGTTGACCCGGATCAGGCCGGCCCGCGCCCTACGGCGTGGCGACGGCCCTCGTACAGGAGGCTTCCCATGACCGCGATTAACACCCGTACCGTTCGTTCGTCGAGCCGCAAGGGCTTCACGCTGATCGAAATCCTGATCGTCGTGATCATCCTCGGCATTCTCGCCGCGATCGTCATCCCGCAGTTCGCTGGCGCCAGCAAGAACGCATCGACCTCGGCCCTGCAGAGCACCGTACAGACGCTCCGCAGCCAGATCGCCCTCTACAAGCTTCAGCATGGCGATACGCTGCCTGACATCGTCACCAGCCAGTGGACGCCCCTGACCGGCACCAGCACCTACGGCGGCCAGACGTACGGCCCGTACATGCAGGCGGTCCCGGTCAACCCGCTGACCAACACGGCCGTCCCGGTGATCAAGAACGGCACGAGCGCGGCCGCCGTCGCCGGTGCCGACTACATCTACGACTACAACTCGGGCAACGGCAGCGGCAACATCTGGGGTACCTCCAACGCCGCGACGGGCACCCCGGTCCCCTGATGCCGGCCTGACCTGACCTGAAACCGGCCGGTGGAGTCGTCATCCGCCGCCCGCTGACGGGGTGCTCGCCCGAACGCTCACAGCGCAAGGGCGGGCGCCCCGCCGGCGGTTGCCGGCTTTGCTCTGCGGGGCCGACGCAAAAAGCCCCGACTCGATCGAACAGTGGCCGGGGCCGCCGCCAACGGCCAGTGCCCTGGCGGCCGCGAGAGATCGTCTCGCACGAAGTACGCGAGGCCTTTGTATGACCCTCTATCACGCGTCAATCGCCCCCCACGCCGCCGATCACCGGACGGCCGCCCACCACGTCAAAAAGCCAGTGGGCCGCCGATCGATCATCTCGTTGGCGATCGTCCTGGCCGTCCTCTGCATCCCCGTCGCACCCGGTCCGCGAGCGGCCGCCACGACGATCGGCGTGGAACAGTCCATGGGCGACGAACTTCGCTTCCTCCGATCCCAAATCGCGATCTTCCAATTGCAGCACAACGACGTCCCGCCCGGCTACCCCGACGGCAATCGTTCGACGGCGCCGGACGAGGCCACGTTCATCCAGCAGTTGACCTGTTTCTCCGATGAGTGCTGCTCCACGACCGCGCTGCCGTCACCACGGTCCCCTTATGGGCCGTATCTGCGGCAGGTGCCGCTGAACCCCGTGACGGGCGCGGCTGGCGTATGGGTCGTCCGCGGCGACTGCAAAGATGCCGTTCCCGCGCGGTGTGGATGGGTTTATGACGCGGCGTCCGGCCAGCTCTGGCCGAACGTTCCCGGGGCGGACCGGGCCCGCGTGTCGTCTCGGCGGTATTGATCGCAATGAACCCCACGCGACCCGCCGCGCGTGGCATCAGGAGACAGCTATGAACCGGAACAAAACACTGGCGGCCGTTGCGATCGTCCAGGGCGTTATCCTGCTCGGCCAATTGGCCCTGCAGCCGGGCAGCGTCCGCCAGGCGAGCGCGGAGACGCAGGTGACCAACCCGAGCGAGCGACAGATCGCGATGCTGGACGAGCTGAAGAGCATGAACCAGAAGATGGAGCGACTTACCGCGCTGCTCCAGAGCGGCGAGCTGCAGGTCAAGGTCGCCAAGACGGACGAACCGAAGTAACGGACAAACAGAAGTAAGAGCCGCTCACAGCGCCGGCGTTTCACCTCGTGGAGCAGCCATGCCGCCCGGTCTTCAACTTTCTCTGGAGTCAAAGCGTTCGGGCGGAGGCCGCCGGCGCCGCGGCCGCGGGGGCTTCACGCTCGCCGAGATCCTGGTGGTCGTGGTGATTATGGGGCTGATGTCGGCGATCATCGTCCCGCGCATCGCCAGCCGTGACGATCAGAAGGCGACGACGGCGGCGCGGGTCATGATCTCCGACCTTCTGTATGCCCAGAACCGGGCGATCGTCACGCAGACCGTGCAGTACGTCCAGTTCAACACGGCGTCGGGCTACTACCAGGTGCTCGACGCGATGTCGCCGGCGCACGTGATCGCCAACCCCGTGGACGGCTCGACCTATCAGGTCAATCTCGGCTCGGCCGCGACGAACGCGTTGAGCCAGGCGACGCTCCGGACGGCGTCGTTCGACGGGCAGAGCGTCCTCGCGTTCGACTCGCTCGGCGTCCCCTACAGCTACAACACGTCAACCGCCGTCAAGACGGCTCTGGTGTCGGGCTCGGTCTCAGTGCAAAGCGGCCAGCGGACTGTCACCGTTAACGTCGCGCCGTTCAGCGGCGAAGTGACGGTCCAATAACGCTCGAGCCGTATCTGTACGCCGCTTCGGATCTGGCTCTCATCGTGGGGTGACCGCCGGGCCAATGCTGTCGTCTGAAGTAGCAGGCACACTCCGTGTGCCGTCCGCCAGCTCATCGAGCGCCGCTCGAAGACGGGCTACGGCACACGGAGTGTGCCTGCCACACGCCTCCCAGGCCTACGCGCTTCGTCTGATATTTGGCGCCTCGCATTTCTCCGGCTCATCCCGGGCGCCGTTCCTCCCGATGGGAACAATACGGCGTAACGGGAGCACCGACCATGAGAAGTATCAAAGGGCTCTTGAGTCTTGCCGTGCCAACGGCTGCGCCCATGGGGCTGGACATCGGGGCCTCGTCGGTCAAGTTGATGCAGCTCGAGCCGGTGTCGCGGCATCTGCCCGGCCCGCCGGTCGTCCGGGCCGCCGCGCGCGTCGCCCGTGCGGACGACGGGGGTGAAATCGCCCCCGCTTCCCTGAAGGGGGCCATTCGCGAGCTGTTGTCGCTCGCGCCGTTCCGAGGCCGCCGGTGCGTGGCGGCCGTGCCGCGATACCTCCTCCAGGTGCGCGCCGTGCGCCTGCCCATCGAGGCCATTGGCTCCCGCGACATCGAACGCCTCGCCCGGTCGGAGGCCGCGGGGCTCTTCCCGTTCGACCTGGCCGACGCGCACGTCGAATGCCTTCCCGCCGGAAAGGTTCGCCAGGGGGCCGCATTACGATTTGAGGTGATCGTGCTCGCGGCCGCCCGTCGCGAAGTGGACCGTCACGTCGCCGCATTGCACGAGGCCAACCTGATCGTCGATTCCCTCGACCCCGAACCTTGCGCCCTGTACCGATCCGCTGCGCGGTTCGCGATTGAGCCGCAGTCGGCGATCGCTGACGTGGAGCGTGACGCCGGGAGACATGCCGGTTCCGAGCCCGCGTTGACCGCGGGGGAGAGCCTGTCACAGCGGACGATCGCGTTGGTCGATGTCGGCGTCCGCCGGACGGAGGTCGTCATCGGCCGCGGGCCTCAAATCAGCTTTGTGAAGCCGATCGAGGTTGGCGCCCGGAATCTCGACCAGGCGGTCGGGCGGAAGCTGGGGGTCACGGCCGAGGAGGGACGGGCCGTGCGGCGCCGCGCCGCGGCGCCGGAAGCGATTCGCCAGGCGGTGTATGACGCGACGCGCGGCCCCATTGACCAGATCGGCCGCGAGCTGGCGCTTTATCTTCGGTATCACGCCGTGTCGTTCCGTGGGGAGCGGCCGCGCTCAATCGAACTGGTGGGGGGCGAATCGGCCAACGCGCAGCTTCGCGGCGCAATCGCGGCCGCTACGGGGCTGGCGGTCCATGCGACGCGGTCGCTCGCGCCGGTTGACGCGCGGCGCATGTCGCTGGGTGATCGCGACGGCTGCTCGGGTGCCTGGGCGGTGGCTTTGGGGCTGGCGCTGAAAAAGTACCCTTTCCCCATCGCACCGACGAACCCGCCCCGAGTGCCGCCCGGCCACGGACGGCTTCAGGACGAGCCGGCGCCGACTGAGGAGGCTGCCCATGCGTGAACCGGAATTCCTGCCAGGCTGGTACCTCGAATCCCGCCGTCGCCACCGGCGCCGCGTCCGCGCCGGGCTGTGGGTTGCGCTGTTGCTGCAGTCGGTCGATGCCACGGCCACGCTGGGCAGTTTATCGGTCTCCGCGTTTCATCGCGGCGTTATAGGCGGCGCCAACGTTGCCCCCGCTGGCTTGCCCGCCATGGGCCGGCGCCAGCATGGGATGAACAGGCAAAGTCGAGGGGTTGCGGAGCCGATCGATGGAGTGGGCACGCCGGCCGCCGCCTGAACAGGTAAGCGGCCACAAGGCCGGGCGCATTGGAGGCGCCGGGCCGCGGCGAGCCCCGATCCGTACGCCGAGCCCTCGCCAGAGGACGTCGGCGGCCGGTGAGTCTCCCCGGGGCGCTGGTTGAGCGGGTTTAACGCCGCCCAACCATCGCTCCTCGAAGCTCCCCGTCCGGAAGGAAGCAAGTCGTCGCGTCGTCCGCGCCACCGGTCGTTCCGGGCGCGGCGGGCCTTAGTCGAGCGTGCGGGCATCGCGCTCGGCCCCGATCCCCAAGCGACGGTGCCCGGGAGATCACTCCGGCTTTCGGACGGTCGGCGGCGAAACAGGCTCTTCGGCGGCGGCCAGATCGCCTCCGGCGTCTCACAACGAGAGCCGGGCGCGAACAGGCCGCTTCCCCGAGTCGCGTCGCGCCGCCTTTTTCCGCGGCCGGGCCTACAGGCGAGGGAGTTGTCATGCGCAAGTGGACCAGGGCCGCAAGCGTTCTTTTTCTGGCCGCATCGTCCGTTTATTTCGATGGGGCGTTTCGGGCAACTCCGGCCGCATCGGCGGCGCCGGCAAGCCAGGCGGGCAACGGCCGCCCGGTCGCCGGGGCGACCGGCACCAGCGTGAAGCCGCTCGAAGCCGCGGGCGACCCGTTCGCCGCCTCGCCGGGCGCGTCGCCCGCGGCGGCGACCCCCTCGACGCCGCTCGTCCCGACTCCCGTCATCGCGACGTCCGGCGTCGGGCCGACCCTTGTCTCCCCGCTCCCGGCGAACTCCGTGATGCCGCCAACAGCGATGCCGTCCCCGGTAATGCCGCCTGCGGCCGCCGCCGGCGCGCGGGCCGTCCCCGCCACGCTCCCTTCCAGTCGCCCCTCCACTCAGCCGCGCCGCAACAAGGTCAGAGCGTCTCGGCGAGCCAGGTCAACATGAAGGACGCGGGGACGGTCGAGATCCACGTCAACGACGCAAACCTCGTCGAAGTCCTGCGGATGCTCTCGCTGCAGAGCCAGAAGAACATCATCGCCAGCAAGGACGTCCGCGGCACCGTCACCGCCAACCTCTACGACGTGACGGTGAAGGAGGCGCTGGACGCGATCCTTCACGCCAACGGCTTCGCCTACAAGGAAAAGGGGAACTTCATCTTCATCTACACCGCGAAAGAGCTCGCGGACATGGAGAAGCTGGCCCAGGTGAAGAAGACCGAGATCTTCCGTCTCTACTACACGCCGGCGGTCAACGCGGTCTCGATGATCAAGCCGGTCCTCAGCGAAGGGGCCCAGGTGTCGTTCACGACGCCGGCGGCGACGGGGATCGATTCCGACGCGAAGGACGTCGGCGGCAACTCCCACGCGACCGAAGACCTGATTGTCGTCAGCGACTTCCCCGAGAAAATCGAGCAGGTCAGGGCGATCCTGAAGGAAGTTGACCGCAAGCCGCAGCAGGTGCTGGTCGAAGCCACGATCCTCCGCGCGACCCTTCAGGACAACAACGACCTGGGGGTCGATTTCGCGGCCGTCGGTGGGACCGACTTTCGCACCCTCTCCAACATCGCGACGAGCAACACCACAGGCACCGGCCTTGGGCAGGCGCTCTCGGGCGACGTGCTGGACAACAGCAACGCCGGCCACCTCAATGACAAAGGCTTCGGCGCCGTGCGCGCGGGCGGCGGGGGCCTGAAGATGGGCGTGGTGCAGAACAACGTCGGGTTGTTCATCTCCGCCCTGGAAGGTGTGACCGACACGGTGGTCCTGGCCAACCCCAAGGTCCTGGTGCTGAACAAGCAGCGGGGCGAGGTGCACGTCGGCAGCAGCCTGGGGTACAAGACGGCCGTCACCACCGAGACGATCACCGCCGACAACGTCCAGTTCCTGGACACCGGCACGCGGCTGATCTTCCGGCCCTACGTCGGCGATAACGGCAACATCCGCATGGAGATCCACCCTGAAGACTCCAGCGGCACCGTCACCAACGGCCTTCCGAACAAATTTACGACCCAGGTCACCACCAACGTGATGGTGAAAGACGGGCACACGATCGTGATCGGCGGCCTGTTCCGCGAAAGCACCGATCGCACCCGCAGCCAGGTCCCCGGGCTGGGGAGCCTGCCCGGCGTGGCGCGGCGTTCCGCAAGCAATCCGACAACACGGTTCGCGAAGAAGTGATCATCCTGATCACCCCGCACATTGTGAAGGACGAGTCGGCGTATGCGGAAGCCTCGGAAGATCAGTTGCGCGAGACCGAGCGGCTCCGCGTGGGCATGCGCCGCGGCCTGATGCCCTGGGGCCGCGAGCGGATGGCCGACGCCGAGTACGAGAAGGCGGTCGAAGAGCTCAACAAGCCGCACGCCGACCGTCAGAAGGCGCTCTGGCACCTGACGTGCGCGAACAACCTGAACCCGCATTTCAGCGAAGCGATCGCGCTGAAGGCGAAGTTGACCGGGCGCGAGGCGACGGCGGCCGACAACGCGGCCGTCCGCAGCTTCGTCCGCCGCCGCATCGCCGACGAACGGGCCCTGCCCCCGATGCCGCCGCAACCGCCCACCACCGTCCCATCCGACCTGCCGGACGGCGTCCGATCGAGCGCGGCCGCGACCCAGCCGGCGGCCCGGCCGGTGATGCAGCCGCTCGTTCAGCCGGTCGCGCAAGGGACGCCGGCCCCGGCTCGTGCTCGGCCCGGCGCCCGGCCGGCGACGATGCCCACGACGCCCGCCCCGGCCGCCCCGGCGACAGCGCCGTCCGTCGCGAACGCCGGCCGCTCGACGCGCCTTGCCGTCCCGACGAGCGGGCCGGCCAACGCCGAGGTCACCGGCAGGCCGTTCGTATCGCTTGATGTCGAAGTGAAAACCGATTTCCTCAACGCGAGCTCATTCGAGGGAAAGTGAAAAGGAAGGATGAAGGATCAAGCGGAAGGATGAAGTTATGGCTTCACCTTCCGCCTTCATCCTTCGAGCCTCCAGCCTTTGATTCCGGAGTATCTATGCGGATCTGTTGTGACCGTTTCGTTATCGCGCTCCTTGGGCTTGCCGTTGTGGCGGGGGGGTGCCAGTCGTCGCAGCCGCAGGCTTCGCAGCGGGAGGAGGCGACGCAAAAGTGGAATGCGGCGCGGGCCGCCGTCCTGGCGAGCCTCGCCCAGGATCAGTTTAAGAACGGCAACTTCGACAAGTGCCGGGGGACGGTGGACGACGCCCTACGGCTGACGCCCAAGTCCGCGACGCTGCATGTCCTGTCGGCGAAGCTGCTGATCGAGAAAGGGCAGCTCGAAGCGGCCGAGCAGGAGCTGAAGCTGGCTCGCGATGACGCGCCCAACGACGCCGAGGCGCATTACCTCAGTGGTGTCGTCTACCAGCGCTGGCAGAAGCCGCAGGTCGCCTTCGATTTCTACAAGTCGGCCGCGGAAAAGTCGCCCGCGGAGCTTGCGTACCTCCTGGCCGAGAGCGAGATGCTGGTGGCGATGGATCGCACGCCCGAGGCGCTCGCGTTGTTATCGGCGAAGGTCACCTATTTCGAGCACAGCGGCGTGATTCGGGACGCGGCCGGTCAGTTGCTGCAGCAGCTCGGGCGCAATGGCGAGGCGATCGTCATGTTCCGGCAGGCGAGTGTTCTGTCCGAGGACGACGCATCCATCCGCGAGCGCCTCGCCCTGGCCCTCTATACCGAGCACCAATACCCGGCGTGCGTGGACGTCCTGGCGCCGCTTCTCCAAAAGGAGGCCTTCGCGAAGCGCGCCGATCTGTTCAGCGTCCTGGGGGCGAGCCAGTTGGAGTGCGGCGTGGCGCGGGACGCGCGGTCCAGTTATGAGACCGCGAGCAATCTCGAGCCCAACTCGGCCCCGATCTGGCGGGGTTTGGCCCGCGCCGCCATCGAAGCCGGCGACTCGCGACGCGCGGAGCTCTCGCTCGCCCGGTCCCTGAAGCTCGATCCCACATCCGCCGAGGCGCACCTGCTGGCGGGGTATGTGTCGCTCAAGGCGGGCAAGCTTGCAGAGGCGCTTGCCAGCTTCGAAAACGCCAGGGCGATCGACCCGCTCGATTCGACGACGCTCTGCATGGCCGGCTATGTGCTGGAAAAAATGGGGCGGCCCGGTCCGCGTCGCAGGTACTACGCGAAGGCACTTCAGATCAAGCCGGGCGACGACTTGGCCGCGCAGCTTATGGCGGGGGTCGATCTGCACGATTAAAGGCTTATGCGGCCGCCGCCGACTCCCCGAGTTGCCCGATGTTCCCTGGAGCGGCCCGTCGGGGCCCGGCTCGGCGCGGCGGGTACGGAGCCATAGAACGTGCGTCGGGCGAAGATGCTCCACAATCTGACCGCGCTGTGCGGCGTCGCCGGGGTGTTCTGCCTCGCCCTGGCATCCGGAGGCAAAGGGGGGGCCGGGAACGAACTCTCCTCATCCGGCGAGGCATTGCTGCTGGTCGCCGCGGCGGCAGGGTGGGCGGGCGTGGCGCTGCTCCGTCGCGACGTTTCGACGCTGGCGCGGCGGATCGTCCCGTATGGCCGCGGCGGGCCCGGGTCGGACGCGGCCGATCGCCCGGACGGGGCGATCCCGCTGGAGCTGAGGCATTCGCGCCACGCGGGTGACGGGCGGCCGCGGGGCTTCTACGACGACGAAACGGATTCGACGCTTGGGCCGTTGGTGGGCGCCGTCAACGGGCTGCTTGAATCGACCGAGCAGTGTGTCGCCGACGCGGCGATGAAGGCAAAGGAGCTGGAGGTCCTCCTCCGCGTCGCCACGGCGGAGCGGCAGCACGCCGAGGCGATCCTGCACAGCATTTCGGACGCGGTCTTCGTCACCAACCCGTTCGATGAGATCGTACTGGCCAACGAGTCGGCCGCCCGGACGTTCGGGTTCGACCTGTGTTCGGCGAGCCGGGCGTCAATCGACTCGATCCTGCGCGACGGGCGGACGGCCCAGATGATCCGCGACGTGCGGCACGGCGCGGGTCGCGGCGCCCGCCGAACGGTCGAGCACCCGATCCAGACGCCTGCCGGCCCGCGGACGTTCAGGGTCACCCTGTCGCCGGTCGCGGACGCATCGACGATCAGCCCGTGCGGCGAGAGCCGCCGCCAGGGCTCGGGCACGGAGGATGCCCGCCCGGGCGTGGTCGCGGTCTTTCAGGACGTCACGCGGGAGAAGGAGCTCTCCGACATGAAGAGCGACTTCGTGTCGATGGTGAGCCACGAGCTTCGGACGCCGCTGGCGAGCATTAAGGCGTATGTCGAGATGCTGATCGACGGGGAGGCCGTCGATGACAAGACCCAGCGCGAGTTCTACGACGTGATCCAGAATGAGGCGAACCGCCTGGGCCGCCTGATCGACAACATCCTGAACATCAGCCGGATCGAGTCGGGCCTGGTGAAGGCGGACATCCGGCCGCAAAGCCTGACGGTGGTCATTAAGGAAGCGCTGGAAGTGATCGCCCCGCAGGCGGCGCGAAAAGGCCTGACGACCCATGAAGAGCTGACGCCGGTCTTTTATCAGACGCCCGCCGACCGCGACATGCTCTACCAGGCCGTGCTGAACCTGCTGAGCAACTCGGTGAAGTACACGCCGGCCGGCGGGAGCGTGACGATCCGGACGAGCGTGGACGAGACCAAGCGGCGGGTGGTGACGCGAATCATCGACACCGGGGTTGGCGTGCCGGCGGCCGACCTCCCGTTCGTTTTCGACAAGTTTTATCGGTCCCAGGCCCATGCCCGCATCGCCCAGGGGACGGGGCTGGGGCTTTCGCTGGTGCGGCACATCGTCGAGACGGTTCACGGAGGGCGTGTGTTTGCCGAAAGCGAAGTAGGCAAGGGGAGTTGTTTCGGGTTCGAGCTGGCGTTGTGCGGCTAGCGGCCGCGGATCAGAAGCTGAGGCAGGTGCATATGAGCGAAAGAACGATCCTGGTCTGCGACGACGAATCTCACATCCTCAACGTCGTTTCGATGAAACTTCGAAACGCCGGCTTCCGCGTCGTCACCGCCAACGACGGGCAGGAAGCGCTCGACCTGGCCCAGCAGGAACGCCCGGACCTGATCATCACCGACTATCACATGCCGATGCTGTCGGGCCTGGAGTTGTGCCGCAAGCTGAAGGTTGACCCGGCGACCTCGGCGATCCCGGCCATCATGCTCACCGCCCGCGGCTATCACCTGGAGCCGCACGATACGCAGGACAGCGGGATCTGCCGGATGCTCAGCAAGCCGTTCAGCCCGCGGCAGCTTCTGGCGACCGTGAACGAGGTGCTTGAAGGGCGGGCGATGGTCCACTGAACAGCGTCCCGCCACGCAGGTCGTCGAATCTCCCGAATGTCTTGTGGCAGTTGTCTCATGAGTCGCACCTCTTCAAGCAATTTGGTCCCGCTCGCCGCTCCCGGGCCGCAGCGCCTGCGCCCGCTGGCCCGTCCGTGGCGGCCGCGGTGATCCCGGTGGCCGCGTTGGCCCCGCTGGCCGAGCGTGCCCGCCCGGCGGGATTGCTGCTGCTTGTCCTCGCGGCCGACGGCGCCATCGCCTGGCAGGACCCCCTCGCCGACCCGTTTTTCCTCCGCTACGCAATCCCGCTCCTGCGTCAGCCGCGCCGGGTGACCCAGCCGATCAGCCTCGCGGCCCCCCGCGCAATCGGTTATCGACGCGCGGGCGGGCGCGCCTTCTTCGGCGGCGCAGGAGACCACGCTGGAATCAATGGCCCGCGTGGGCGACGGCGCCTGGCGCCTGCCGGCGGGCGTGGCGGTGGCCCACTTCCAACAGACCGACAAGAAGGGCTCGCCGCTGGTCATCGCACTGGTGGCCAAGGGCTGGGCGCTGGCCGAGCCGGATGGCGGCCCGGCGGTGGCGCCGGAAGAGGTGGCGCGCGCCTGCTCGATGCTCGGCCTCGACTGCGGCTGGCTGATGCGCGTCGCCTCCGGCCTGCCCGCCCCGGAGCCCGCGGCACTGGAGCGTGAACTATCCCAGGTCGGCGGCGGCCTGCGAGATCAGTTGCGAATCCTGGGGATCGAGCAGGAGCGCGACTCCCTCTCGGAGCAACTGGCCAACAGTTACGAGGAATTGAGCCTTATTTATCAGATCAGCGGGGGGATGAAGGTGAACCGCCGCCCCGCGGATTTCTTCCAGCAGGCGTGCCTGGACGTGAAGGCCGTCCTGAACGTGAGAAGCGTCGGCGTCGCCCTTGACGCCGACTTGCACGACCGGCCCGAACCCACGCTGTACGGTGAGTCATCGCTCGCGGCGGCCGACATCCGGAGGCTGAGCGCCCAGTTGCTCGCGTCCCTCCGCGAACGCAACAGCCCCTTGCTGGTCAACGGCGTCGCGACAGACAAGGCCTACGGCTGGCTCGGAGGGCACGCCGCCCACCTGTTGGCCGTCCCGCTTCAGCGGCAGGAGCAGGTCCTGGGGTGCATCTTCGCGATCGACAAAGGGACGGGCGATTTTGACTCGGTTGACAGCAAGCTCTTGAACTCGATCGCCAACGAATCGGCGATCTATCTCGAGAACGCGATGCTGTTCGAGAACGTTCACGGGCTGATGATGGGCTTACTTCACAGCTTGACCAGCGCCGTGGACGCGAAGGACGCCTACACCTGCGGGCACAGCGAGCGCGTCGCACTGCTGAGCCGCCACCTGGCGAGGCAAATCGGGCTGCCGGATCGGGAGGTCGAGCAGGTCTACATGGCCGGGTTGCTGCACGACGTCGGCAAGATCGGCGTGCCCGAGAGCGTCCTCCAGAAGGCAGGGCGGCTCGACGCCGACGAGATGGAACAGATGAAGAAGCACCCGCAAATCGGCGCGCGAATCCTCGCCGACGTGCGACAGGTGAAGGCGCTCTTGCCCGGCGTGCTGCACCATCACGAGCGGTACGACGGGAAAGGGTACCCGGCGGGGCTCGCGGGGGAGAACATCCCGCTGATGGGCCGCATTATCTGCCTCGCCGACTGTTTCGACGCGATGACCAGTAATCGGACCTACCGCAAAGCCCTGCCGCTGGAAGTCGCCCTGATCGAGATCCGCCGCTGCTCCGGGACCCAGTTCGACCCGATGATGGCGGACCAGTTCCTCCGAACCTCCCCCAAGCGCCTCCGCGACCTCCTAAAGGACCACAAGGAGCGGTCGAAACGCCTCCTGGAGCTACAGGAAACGCTGAGGAAATGCTGAATGCGGGAATGCTGAATGCTGGAATGAGTGCGGGAATGCTGAATGGTGGAAGGCTGATCCAGCATCCAGTGTTCGCTATGCGCCTTGAGCCTTGAGCCTTCCGCATTCAGCCTTCAGCATTCAGCATTCAGCATTCAGCATTCCTCTTCCTCCTCCACCTCTCGGCCGAAATGGCCGATTTGACAGGTGCGTGGCGATTCAATGCAACGAGCACCATCGGGTCGGGATCATCGCCGTTGAGGGCGACTTTGCCGGCGAATATATCGACGTCGCCCGCAAGGCGCTGGATGCCTGGCAGGCGCGGCGAGCGGTGGACCACGTGCTCTTTGATCTCGCCCGCACGACGTTCGTTGACAGCCAGGGCCTGGCGACGATGACCCGGGCGCTGGCCCTGTGCCAGCCGGCCGGCGGCAAGGTGCTGGTCGCCGGCGCGGACGACAACTGTCGGAAGATCCTGGAGATGACCCGGCTCGATCATCGGGTTGAGTCGTACCCGGATGCCGGTACGGCACTGAAGATGGCCCAATGAGCCTGACGTCACCAGGGCAGCGATCATCGACCATGACGTGCGCGACGACCATCCGTCCCCAAGCGATGACAGCCGTTGCGAAGACCGGCGGGGTGGCAACCGAGCCGCCGTCGCCGACGGTCGCCCCGGCGCGGCCGCACGGCGCCTGCGCCACTGGGAGAGCTGCTTGTCGCGCGCGGCGTCATCCAGCCGGCACAGCTCGATCGGGCGTTGCAGGAACAGCGCCGATCCGGTCACGAGAAGCTTCTGGGGGAGTTGCTGATCGAGGCGGCGGCCTGCACTGAAGAGCAGATCGCCGAAGCGCTGGCCGCGTCGTACGGCCTTCCCTTCGCGCGGGTGAGCCCTCGACTCACCGACCCGAAGGTGATCGGCTTGCTGCCGCGCGACTTTCTGGAGCGCCACTCCGTCCTGCCGTTGTTCCTGGTTGACGACGTGCTGACCGTCGCGGTCCCCGAGCCCGCCGACGTTTTCCTCATTGATGAGGTCGAACGCGTCAGCGGCCGGGCGGCCCAACTGGTCGTCGCGACCGCCCGGGACATCGCCGCCACGCTCCGCGAATATGTCCCTTCCGACCTCGCCTTCCAAACGCGCGACCTCTTCTCCGACGTGCCCGAAGGGGCCTTTGCGATCAGCCCGTGCGCGTTGCACGAGCGCGAGGGTGTCGCGGGGGCCGGGTCGCAAGGGTCGGCACTGCCTAACGGTCGCACGCCGTCGGAGCGACTGCTGCTTTCGTGCCTGTTCACCGCGATCAAGGCCGGCGCGTCGGCCGCCCATTTCGAGCCGGGGCCGGACGGGCTGAGAATCCGCTGGCGGGTCGATGGGGAGATGGTTGACAAGGCGCGGCCGCCGCTTCGGCTTCACGAGGGGCTGCTGAGAAGCGTCCGGGTGTACGCGGGCCTGGGCGACGCGCCCGGCCACCTGGCGCAGGAAGGGCGGCTGAACGTCATTTTCGAAGGCAAGCCCCTCCAGCTCACGGCGAGCATCGTGCCGGGTCGCGGCGGCCATCGGCTGGTGATCGGCATCCCCGGCCTCGAGAAGACCTATGTCAGCCTTGAGCAGTTGGGCTTCGGCTACGACATGCTGAAACAATGGCGGCGGTTGCTCGCGCTGTCGCAGGGGTTGTTGGTCGTGACCGGGCCGGCCGACAGCGGAAAGCTCACGACTCTCTATGCATCGATCGAGCATCGCAACGCGGCGGGGATCAACGTCTGCACGGTGGAAAGCCCGATCTCTTACGTCATCCCCGGTGTGAATCAGTTCCAGGTCGCGCCGAAGGCGAACTTCGGCACGGCCGAAGCGCTGGCGGCCGTTCTCGGGCAGGACCCGGACGTGGTCATGGTGCACGAATTGGCCGACCGCGCCAGCGCGCTGGCCGTGGCCCGCGGCGCCCTGGGGGGCAAGCTGATCCTGGCAGGCATGCAGGCCACCGATGCCCCATTGGCGCTGGCCCATCTGTCGGCGCTGGGCGTCGAGCCATACGCAGTCGGTTCAGTGGTTGCCGGCGTCCTGGCACAGCGGCTGGTCCGCAAGCTGTGCCAGAGTTGCCGCGAGCCGTATGAGCCGTCGAAAGGAGAGCGGCGGCAACTGGACGCGATCGTCCCGGGGATCACCCTGCTCTACCGGCCCAAGGGGTGCGAGCGCTGCCGGCAATCGGGCTTCGCCGGGCGCGTCGGCGTTTTCGAGCTCCTCGTCCCTGACGACGCGATGACCGAGCGGCTGGCGCAGGGGGCGTCGTTGTCCGAGATTCGGGGCCTGGCACGCTCCTCCGGGACGCGGCCGATGCGGATCGACGGGCTCGACAAAGTCAAAGCGGGCGTCACGACGCTGGATGAAGTGATTCGCGCGACCGCGTGACCGCCGCTCGCCCGGGTCAGCCGCCAGCGTCGAGAAAATCGGCCGATGGGAACGAACCGAAGAACGCTCCGCTCGCGGGGTTGAGGTACTCGGTCAGCACGTCGCCGCTCAAGTCGGCTTGGTCGGTCACGAGGTATTCCGCAGGCACATTGGGCGCATTGGGCGCGGAGTGGTGACCGATGACGCTTGGGGAGCGGATCACCCACACGCGATCGATCGGAGCCTCGGCGAACCAGGCGGCCGCCAGCGTCGGGCCAGGCTCCACCAGCACGTGCGTCGCCCCGCGCTGCACGAGGGGGTCCAGGAGGTCGCCGAGGCGTCCAATGACGAGAACTTCCCCTCCCGCAGACCGGATCGCCCGGACGCGATCGGGATGCGCCTCGACCGCGGCCGCAGTAGTTGCGACGATCACCGGGCCTTGATCGGTGGTCGAAAGCAAGCGGCTTTCGATCCTCAGATTCAGATTCCGCGACAGGACAACCCGGGTTAACGGGCGCGGCGACTCCACGCCTCGGGCAAGCAGGAGCGGGTCATCGTTCAGGGCGGTGTTGACGCCGATGACGATCGCGTCGCAGCGGCCGCGTAGCCGATGGACGGCTCTCGACGAGGCCGCGTTGCTGATCTGCGTCCGTTCGCCGCCCGGGCCGGCCACTTTGCGATCGGACGACTCGGCCCATTTCAGCGTGACGTATGACCGCTTCAACCGCATGCGGCAGATGAACGGAGCGATGAGCTGCTGGCACTCGGTTTCACGGACGGCGCGGGTCACTTCGACCCCGGCCGCCCGGAGTATGGCGATGCCGTTGCCATTCACGGCCGGGTTGGGGTCGAGGCAGCCGATGACGACCCGGGCCACGCCCGCCTGGATCAGCCGCGGCGCGCACGGCGGCGTCTTTTTATTGAGATGGGAGCAGGGCTCGAGGGTGACGTAAGCGGTGGCGCCGGCGGGGGTGCCGTGGCGAGCACAATCGTCGAGCGCGTTCGGCTCGGCATGAGGCGCACCGAAGCGCTGGTGGTAGCCCTCGCCGAGAATGGTGTGGCCGCGTGCGATGACGCAGCCGACCATCGGGTTGGGCTCAACGCCTCCGCGGCCGAGGCGGGCGAGCGCGATCGCCCGACCCATCATTTCGACATCAATCTGATCTTCCGGGAGCGACATCGGGGCGGGACGGTTCAAGTCGGGATTGTCGATCACGAAGCGACCGAGCCGGCCCGGGCCGGGCTGTCGGCGGCGCGCCGGGTTGCGCGCTCGGGGTCGCGGCGCGGGCTGGAGAAGAGGCTGTAGATGAAGATCAGCCCCACGCCGACGCAAAGCATGGAGTCGGCCACGTTGAAGATCCAGGGGAAGACTTCGCGGCCGCCGATCTTCTGGCGCGGGAAAATGTAGATCATGTCGCGGACGTAGCCGAATACGGTCCGGTCATACATGTTCCCCAGGACGCCAGCCAGCAGCAGCCCGAGGATGAACTGGTAAAGGCGTTGGCGGCCGCTCGCGGCGAACAGGTAGCCGATAAAGACGACGGCCGCCACGGACACGAACAGGAAAAGTACGCGCTGCCCCTGCCCCAGGCCGAACACAGCCCCCTGGTTAGCCATCGCTCGGAAGTGGAGCCACTTGGGGATGTACTGGTACTCCTTAGCGATCTCGTCGTACGCGACAACGCGAACGGCGCCCGTTGACGTGTGGGTAACGCCCTCGTGCGCCAGATGATCGAACGCATACGCCTTGCTGAAAAGGTCAATGCCGAGCCCGATCGCCGCCGTCAGGACGAAGCAGGCAAGGGCCGCCGGGGAGCGAAAATTCGAAAGCAGGGGAGAGCGCGTCATGAGCCCGAGATTGTAGAGCGGCCGGGTGGGATTGAAAGCGACTTTGTCGCCGACGGGTGTGGCGAGTGCGGCCGTCTTCGCGCGGGGGTTTCCGGAACTCTGATCCTGGGAACGCCAGCGTCCTCGTCGGCTCTATGGGAAAGGCCGACAGGCGCGTCGGCGTTCCCACGACGTGCCCGAGTTGGACAGTCCCGCTTCTACACGGGTGCGAAGCCAGGTGAGTTATCGGCGGCTTGACGCGGCAAAAAGATCAGTGGCGGCCGCCGCGTTCCAGCGTGCGGGCGTACTCGATGGAAAAACGGGCCCAAGGCTGGGCCTCAAGGCGGGGGCGGCCGATGGGGTTGCCGGTCCCTTCACAGATGCCAAAGGCGCCGTTCTGAATCTTCGCCAGGGCGTTGTTGATCTCGCGCAGCATGTTGCGGTCTTTCTCGACCAGGCCGAGGGTGAACTCCTGCTCGTAATTGTCCGTCCCCATGTCGGCCATGTGGATGGGCAGCGTGGAGAGGTTGGAACCGCCGCTGTTGCGGAGGGCTTCGCGTTCCATGGAGCTCATGTCGCCGACAAGTTCGCGACGCTTTTCGAGGAGGAGGTCGCGGAAGAACTCGAGGTCCTTCGGCGAGATGCCCGCTTGGTTCTTGCGCGGCTTCCCGTCGGTGGGGACGGATTCGTGGATCGGCCGCGGAGGGATGACGGGCTCGGACGAAGAGCGAGAGGCGCGAGCGGGGCGTTCAACCTTTTCGGCTTTCTCGACCTTATCGGGCCGATCGGGCTTTTGCTCGCGTTCGGGTTTTTCAGGCTTTTGAATTGTTTCGGCCTTGGCAGCCGCGGCCGGCGGACGCTCCGCGCGCTCTCGACGATCGACTTCAGGAGCGACGGCGGCGCGGGATGGCTTCTCAGAAGCCTTCGCCGATTTCTCCGACCGCTGCGAACGCTCGGGCAGGCGCTCGGCGGGAGCGGCGGCCCGCTTGGGGGCAGGGCGTTCTTTGATCGCGGTTTCCCGGGCGGCACTTTTCGGCTTAGCTGGCGGCGTGGCGACGGCCGCCCCGGACTTCGCCATCCTTCCGACCGGCGCCTTTGCGGCAGGTTTGGGTTCGGAAGCGGGCTTTGCCGTTCGGCCGGTAGGGATGCGCGAGGGCGTACCGTTCGCCACGGCACGACCGGCAGGCTTCTTTGACACTGGTTTGGCCATCTGAACCCCGCGCTCCTTTCCAACCCGGAAGCGCCCGGAAGTCCCCGTCCGCCTGGGGAGCCGCCGGACCAGAAAAGATTCGCAAGTATAACCCGTGGCGGGCGTTGTCGTCAAGTTCTTGCCCGACCTTACCGCTGGGGTTGCCGCATGGGCATTCCAAGCTCCCGGAAGCTATGGACGGCCCGTCAACAGCGAACTCATCCGGTGCCTTCCATCCGCCTCGGGTTGAGCGGGTGAGTCTCAGGGCGGGGCACCCTCTTGTGCTGACGGAGCGGTGCGAAGTTGCGAAGATCACGCGTCACGCGTAGCCTCACGCGTCGCGCGTCCGCACGCATTGCAACCCTCGGGGCGGCAGGCCGGCGCACGGTAACTCCTGCTCTATCCTGACTATGAAAATCAGTCTCGAATGGCTCCGCGATTTCCTTCCGCAGGTGCCGGACGCCCCGGCCGCCGCCGACGCCCTGACCCACGGGGGGTTGCCGGTCGAGGTGATCGAGCAGGTCGGGCAGGACACGGTCATTGATGTGGAGGTGACCAGCAACCGGACCGATTGCTTGTCGCACCTCGGCGTGGCGCGTGAGCTGGCGGCCGTGCTTGATCGGCCGTGCGTCGAGCCGCGGCCGTCAATCGCTGAGACAACAACACCAGCCCACTCGATCTGCTCGGTTCGGGTCGATGCGCCAGACCTCTGCCCTCACTACACGGCAAGGGTGCTCCAGGGCGTGCGCGTCGGGCCGAGCCCGGCGTGGCTGGTCCGCCGGCTCGAGGCGATCGGGCTGCGGGCCATTAATAATGTGGTGGACGTGACAAACTACGTCATGTTCGAGATGGGCCAGCCGCTGCACGCGTTCGACTTTGATCGGCTGGAAGGGCGCCAGATCGTCGTGCGCCGCGCGGCGAAGGGCGAGAAGCTGGTGACCCTTGACGGCCGCGAACGCGACCTGTCGGCGGACATGCTCGCTATCTGCGATGCCCGCCGGCCGGTCGCGCTCGCCGGCGTCATGGGCGGACGTGACAGCGAGGTGACCGCTCAGACTGTGAATGTCCTCCTCGAATCGGCTCGATTCGACCCGCTGTCGATCCGCCGAACCGCCCGGGCGCTGGCGATGCGCAGCGACAGCAGTTACCGCTTCGAACGGGGGATCGACCCCACGCTCCCCGAGCGCGCCAGCCGGCGTGCGGCCGAGCTGCTTCTTCTGACCGCCGGCGGCCAACTTCTCGCCGGCGATGTCGCGGCCGGGGCATCCGGCTACCAGCCGAAGACGCTATCGCTCCGCGTGACACGCGTCTGCCAGGTGCTGGGCATTGAGCTCTCGGCCGATCAGATCGTCGCCGCCCTCGCTCGTCTGCGGTTGCGGCCGACGCTTGAAGGCGACTGTGTGATGGTCAGCGTCCCCAGCGACCGGCTCGACCTGAATCTCGAGATCGACCTTGTCGAAGAAGTTGCTCGCATCGTCGGGTATGAAAAGATCCCGGTCCGGGACGAAGTGGCGATCCGCCTCACGCCCGCGGACCCGTCGGCGGCGATGATCGAGCAGGTTCGCGCGACCCTGATCGCGGGCGGTTACTTTGAATCGGTCACATTCGGCTGGGTCAGCGACACCCTGGCTCGTGATTTCGTGCCGGACGAAGCCGATCCGACGACGCCGCTGGCCCGGGTTGACCCCATGGTCCGGAATAAGGATGCGTCGCTCCGGCCCAGCCTGCTGCCGGGGCTGCTGGAGTCGGTGCGATTCAACGAGAATCAGGGGACCGCGGGGCCGCGGCTGTTTGAGATCGGCTCGACATTTTGGAACGCGCCCGGCGGCCGCATTGAGGAACGGCGACGCGTGGCGATGGTCGGCGGCGAAGACGTCCGCTCGCTGCGGGGCGTCGTCGAGGCGTTGCTCGGCCGACTCGCCCCGGGCCGGGCAGTGACCGTCGCGCCCAACCCTGCGCCGGCTTCGCCCCCGGCGCCTGCGGGGCGGTCCTCTGGGGCGGTCAGCCGGTGGGGCGGCTCGGGAAGATCGATCGGTCGATAGCGGAAAAGCTTTCGCTCCGATCGCGGCCGGTCGGCGCGGAGCTGGAGTTGGCCGCTTTACTCGCCGGCGCGGTGGAGATCCCGAAGCTGCGGCCGCTGCCGAAATTCCCCGCGGTACGGCGCGACCTCTCGCTGGTTCTCGCGGAAAAGGTTCGTTATGAGGCGCTGGAGGCGGTTATCCAACAGGCGGCGCCCCAGTGGATGGAAGGCTTGGAGTATGTGACGACGTACCGAGGCAAACCGCTGGAGAAGGGCTCAAAAAGCGTCACCGTCACCCTCATTTTCAGGTCAGGGACCGAGACGCTCACGAGCGAGCAGGTCGAAGCCTCGGTCAACAAAGTGGTCGAATCGGCGACGGCGGAACTCGGCGCGACGCTGCGCGGATGAGGGATCGAGTATGAACAATCGGGACATCGCGCAGTACGACTGAGCGGGTAGAATGACGTTTGCGTATGAGAGCGCCCAGCGTCGCGCGGAGCACCCTGTTGAGAGCGATAGTCCTGACGTTGCTGACTCTGACCGCCCTGGTGATCTGCTTTGGCGTGATCATCGGCGCGGGCATGATGCGGCTCTCTTCGGGCGATGCCTTCGCCTCTGCCCCTGGCAGTTCGACGACTACGACGCCGCCGACGACCGAGCCGGCCGACGAGCCGACGGAGCTTCGCTTAGTCGCCGACACGCAGCCGACCACCGAGCCGGCCGCCCCGCCGATCGACGATGGGTCGATCATGCTGGCCGCATCGGAGGCGCTGTTAGTGGGCCCGCATATCGTCCTGATGGATTCTCATTCGAAGGAGCTGCGCCGCGGGGAATGGCTGAAGCCGGGGAGGGTGAACGCCCGCCAGCCGGAGGTAAAAAACCCGGCCGCCGCGCCCGATAAGACGCCCAGCCGGCGGTCCACTGCGCCGTTTATCAGTCGGATGCTTGACTCCCCCGACGTGGCCGAATGGCGCGTCACCGCCCCGCGCCGGCCGCTACACGGTGTCGCTGATTTACGCGGGCGGGGGCAGGCCGGCGCGGCCGAAAGAGGCCGTGGACCCCAAACCTGAACTAACCAAGTATGTCCTGACCCTTCGGGATGGGGATGCGACCGAAAACGTGGCGATCAACTTAGCCCCGACCGGGCGTCCGACGGCATTTGAGATGATCGACGTCGGCCTGATCACGTTGCCCGATCACGAGGTGAGGCTCAGCCTGCATTCGGATTCGAAGTTAACGGAGAGCTCGGCCATCCACCTCCGAAGTATTCGCCTGTTCCCGATCTACTAATGCTATATCGCGCCGCGCTCGCCTCCCGACCGGATCGACGCTTTCATCGTGTGCGCCGCGCCGGGCGCCAACGTGATGGAATTGTCAGCGGCGTTGACCGTCTCGATGCAGACCATGCCGGGCCACTCGTCGTCGCCGAAGTCGGTGAAGGCCTTTGATTTGGCGACCCAAGGGTTCCAGACGACCGTGGAGGCCGACCCTTCCTTTGCGACCACGACTGTCCCTGGAGCGCCTCCGGGGCCGGCCGCCGAGACGGTCACGGTGTCAGTCGTGTTGACGTAGAGGCGATCCGTCTCGCCCTCGATCACGATCGGCGCGGATGGCTGGGTTTTGCGGCGCTGGCCATCGGTCTTGTCGAGGTATTCCTTGCCGGCCAGTCCGTCGATCTGGATCGCTCGCACGTCCCCCACGCTGAGATACGTGTGCAGCGCTTCATCGAACGTGAATGGCGCGTCGCCCGTATTCTTCGCCGTGAGAGCGAGGTCGAGCGAGGGGCCGACGGTGACGAGGTAGGTCAGCTCGAATGGGCTCGGCCACCAGCGTGACAGGGCGGGCGGGAGAAGGTCGGATGCGAGGCCGAGCTCGACTTGTGCTCCGCCGTTGTCCAGCGGCCGCACGGCTTGGAGTCGCCACGTTGTCGTGCGCGCCACGCCGTGCGCCGGGGCTGCGGCATCGCCCGGCTTGGCCCGAACCAGGGGAAGATCACGGGCACTCCGCCGCGAATCGCCTTGCCGTCTACGAACTGGCTCAACTGACTCATGAACAGTATCGGAGGCGCGCCGGCCGGTTGGTAGTGGCTGACGTGAGCGCCGTGAAGGTAGAGCTGAGCCGACGCGTGTCGCGTCGTGACATCGAGCCGCGTCATCCCACCGTTGCCGGGGCCAATGCTGACGAGGCCGGGGATCCCGAACCGAGCTTGCAAGACGTCGGCCGCCGGATTCGCATCGTCCATCCCGCTCTGCGCGCTGGTGCTGGTCATGCTCGATTTGTATCTGCCCCGCGTTCAAGCTCCAACCCGTGCAGGCGCGCCGCGGCCGATCGGGCGGCCGAGCCTGCCACGGATCTCGCCTGATGGTAAGGCTCCGGACGCCTCCGCCACAGCGATAAGCCCCTTCGGCACAATTCTTGCAAATGCCGGGAGTCGGGCCGAAGGTCGGTCCGGATGACGCACACGCCCGATCCGCAAGGAGAACCGCAATGGAAATCGCTAATCTGAAAGAACTGCTCGTCGATGAGCTTCGCGACATTCTTTACGCCGAGGGGCTGCTGACGAAGGCGCTCCCGAAGCTGGCGAAGAAGGCGATGAACCCGCAGTTGAAGGCCGCGTTCGAGACGCACCTGAAGGAAACGCAGGGCCAGATCGAGCGGCTGAACGACGTGTTCGAGCAGCTCGGGGAAAAGGCTCGCTCCAAAAAGTGCCTCGCGATGGAAGGGATCGTCGCCGAAGGCAAGGAGATGATGGACGAAGACATGAGCGAGGAGGCGATGGACGCCGCTTTGATCGCCGCCGCACAAAAGGCCGAGCACTACGAGATCGCCAGCTACGGCACCGTCCGCACCTGGGCGAATCTGCTGGGTGAGAAGGGCATCGCCAAGCTCCTGCAGCAGACGTTGGATGAAGAGATCGCGACCGACAAGAAGCTCACCAAGCTCGCCGAGCAGGTGAACGTCGAAGCCGAGACCGAAGCCTGATCGGCCGCCGCCAAATCGCGGAGGCCGACATCCGCCGATCCTGACTCTCTCAAGCCTCGACATGCTTCGCGCGTGTCGAGGCTTGGCCGTTGGTGGGTCGAAGAGATCGCTCCTGCCACATTGGCAACCGCTTTTCCACGCTTCCCCGCGTTCCTGCCACCCTGACAGTTTTCGCTCAAGTCGCCCGCCCCGGCAAGAATGTGCGGCATCGACATAAGTTATTTCGCCGACGTGTCTTACCAGATGATCTGACCGCGGCCGAGTGCGGCACTACCTTTGTTATGGGGTGATCGTCGCCTTGGTTGGCTGCGGTGGCTCTCGGTCCCTTCGGGGGTCCTGCGGGGGAGCCGCCTTTCAGTCGGCACGGCGACGATCTGGCACGGGCCGGTGATTGACAACGACATGTTCCCATGGCTCGAGACACTCGGGCCGGTTGATTCGACCTTGAAAGGAGCCATCGCATGGCCGCGAAGATGTTGGCCTTTGACGCTGACGCACGTAAGTCCCTTCTTCTGGGCGTGACCAAGCTCGCCCGGGCTGTGAAGACGACCCTGGGCCCACGCGGCCGCAATGCCGTCATTGATAAGGGCTGGGGCAGCCCGAATATCACTAAGGACGGCGTCACAGTCGCCGAAGAAGTCGAGCTTTCCGACAAGTACGAGAACATCGGCGCCAAGCTCGTCAAAGAAGCCGCCAGCAAGACCAGCGACGTCGCCGGTGACGGCACGACCACCGCGACGGTGCTCGCCGAAGCGATCTTCAAGGAAGGCTACCGCTCGCTGACCGCCGGCGCGGACGCGATGGCTCTGGCCCGCGGTATCCGCAAGGCGGTAGACGCCGTCATCGCGAGCCTCAAGAAGCAGTCCAAGCCGATCAACGGCAAGGCCGACATCGAGAACGTCGCGACGATCTCGGCGAACAACGATCGCGAGATCGGCCGCATCATGGCCGACGCGATGGAGAAGGTCGGCAAGGACGGCGTCATCACCGTCGAGGAAGGCAAGGGCCTCCAGACTGAGATCGATGTCGTTGAAGGCATGCAGTTCGACCGGGGTTACCTCTCTCCCAACTTCATCACCAACCAGGATGAGATGTCGGTCGAGCTGGAGAAGGCGTTCGTCCTGATCTTCGAAGAGAAGATCAGCTCGGCGACCAAGATCATCCCGCTGCTCGAAGAAGATCCAGAAGGCCAAAAAGCCGCTGCTGATCATCGCGGAAGACGTCGAAGGCGAGGCCCTGGCGACGCTCGTGGTGAACAAGCTGCGCGGCATCCTGAACGTGGCGGCCGTCAAGGCGCCCGGCTATGGCGACCGCCGCAAGGCGATGCTTGAAGACATCGCCATCCTGACCGGCGGCCAGGCCATCATGAAGGACCTGGGCATCGAGCTGGACAAAGTCGAGATGAGCCAGCTCGGCCAGGCGAAGAAGATCACGATCGACAACGAGAACACCACGATCATCGAAGGCGCCGGCGACAGCGAAGCGATCCAGGGCCGCATCGCCCAGATCCGCAAAGAGATTGAAATCACCACCAGCGACTACGACCGCGAGAAGCTCCAGGAGCGCCTCGCCAAGCTCGCCGGCGGCGTCGCCCAGATCAATGTCGGCGCGGCCTCCGAAGCCGAACTGAAGGAAAAGAAGGCCCGCATCGAAGACGCGCTGCACGCGACCCGCGCGGCGGTCGAGGAAGGCGTCGTCGCCGGCGGCGGCGTCGCCCTGATTCGCGCCCTCAAGGCCCTCAACGGCGGCGGCAACCTGAAGCTCGAAGGCGACGAGGCGGCCGGCGTGAAAATCGTCCGCCAGGCCATCACCGCCCCCCTCCGCCAGATCGCCCAGAACGCGGGCGAAAGCGGCGCGGTCGTCGTTCGTCGCGTCATGGAAGGCAAGGACAACGAAGGCTACAACGCCCTGACCGGCGAATACGTTGACGTCGTCAAGGCCGGCATCATCACGCCGACCAAGGTCGAGCGCTCCGCCCTTCAGAACGCGGCCGAAGTGGCGATCCTGCTTCTCACCACCGACTGCATCGTTTGCGAAATCCCCAAGGAAGACAAAGGCGGCGGCCACGACCATCATCATGGTGGCGGCGGCGGCATGGGTGGGATGGGCGGCATGGGCGGCATGGGCGACATGATGTAATCAAATCGCCGCGTCGCCGGGCAACAGAGCCCGGCTGACGCCTCATGGGAAGGCGCGCGGGCGGCGGAAGGCCCGCGGTGCCGATCAACAATCAATCAAAGTCATGGCGGGCATGAACGCTCGCCCAATCAGTGAGGAAAACGACATCATGGCAATCAAACTTCGACCCCTTGCGGACCGGGTGATTGTGAAGCAGTCGGAAGCCGAGACCAAGACCGCCAGCGGGATCCTGCTCCCGGACGCGGCCAAAGAAAAGCCCACCCGCGGCAAGGTCATCTCTGTCGGCCCCGGCAAGCTGGACGACAAGGGAAAAGCGATGTCGATCGCGCTGAAGTCCGGCGACGAAGTCTATTACGGCAAGTACTCCGGCACCGACGTCGAGGTTGACGGCGAGAAGTTCGTGATCCTTCGGGAATCGGACATCCTGGGCGTGCTTGAGTGAACGGGGAAAGTGGCCGGTGGCCGGTTGTCGGTTGCCGGATTGAGGCAACGCTGACGCCGGGCCCTGTCCGGCGGACGGCAACTGACCACTGACAACTTTGGAGCAAAACATGGCAGCAAAACAGATGATGTTCGAGACCGAAGCCCGCGCTCAGCTCTTCAGCGGGATGTCGCAGCTCGCACGCGCCGTCAAGGCAACGCTCGGGCCCCGCGGCCGCAACGTCGTGTTGCAGAAATCCTTCGGCTCGCCCCGCATCACCAAGGACGGCGTGACCGTCGCCAAGGAGATCGAGCTCAGCCAGCCGTTCGAGAACATGGGCGCCAAGCTGGTCAGCTCGGTCGCCAGCAAGACCGGCGATGTCGCCGGGGACGGCACCACGACCGCGACGGTCCTGGCCGAAGCGATCGTGAAGGAAGGCCTGAAGTACGTCACGAGCGGCGGGGCGAACCCGGTGATCATCCAGCGCGGGATCCTGAAGGCCGCGGAAGTGGCCGCCGACGCGATCACCGCGATGTCGAAGAAGGTCAAGGGGCGCGAAGACTACAAGCGCGTCGCCACCATCTCCGCCAACGGCGACGAGCACATCGGCGATCTCATGGCCGACGCGATGGAGAAGGTCGGGAAGGAAGGCGTCATCACCGTCGATGAAGGCAAGAGCACTGAATCGACCCTGGATTACACCGAAGGGATGCAGTTCGACAAGGGCTTCCTGTCCCCTTACTTCCTCACCAACCCGACCGCGCTCAACGCGGTGCAGGAGAACGCCCGCATCCTTCTCCACGAGAAGAAGATCAACAACCTTGGCGAGCTGCTCCCGCTGCTCAACAAGGTCGTCACCGCGTCGGTCCCGCTGCTGATCATCGCCGAAGACGTCGAGAGCGAGGCCCTGGCGGCCCTGGTCGTCAACAAGCTGCGCGGCATCATCAACGTCTGCGCCGTCAAGGCGCCCGGTTTTGGCGATCGCCGCAAGGCGATGATGGCCGACCTGGCCGTTCTGACCGGCGGCAAGTTCATCTCCGAAGACCTGGGCCTGAAGCTCGAGAACGTCGAGCTGGACGACCTGGGCACGGCCAAGCGCGTGGTCGTTGACAAGGACAACACGCTGATCGTCGAAGGCGGCGGCAAGAAGCGGGACATCGAAACCCGTTCCGAGCAGATCCGCAAGCAGATCGAGGTCACCACCAGCGACTACGATCGCGAGAAGCTCCAGGAGCGCCTGGCGAAGCTGATCGGCGGCGTGGCGGTCATCAAGGCCGGCGCGGCCACCGAGACCGAGATGAAGGAGCGCAAGGACCTGATCGACGACGCGCTGCACGCCACCCGGGCCGCCGCGCTGGAGGGCATCGTCCCCGGCGGGGGCGTCGCGTTCCTGCGGGCGATCGAAGCGGTCGAGAACGCGAAGGCCAAGGCCAAGGGCGACGAGAAGATCGGCTTCGACATCGTCTGCGAGGCGCTCAAGGCCCCAACCCGCCAGATCGCCGATAACGCCGGCGAAGATGGCGAGGTCGTCGTCGATAAGATCCTGGCGAACAAGAACCCCAGCTACGGCTACAACGCCGCGATTGACGAATACGTCGATATGTTCAAGGCGGGCATCATCGACCCGGCCAAGGTCGCCCGCACCGCGCTGCTCAACGCCGCCAGCGTCAGCGGGTTGGCGCTGACGACGGACGTCATCCTCACCGAGTTGAAGGACAAGGATGAAGCGGTGAACGGCGCGGCCGTGTAAGGCAGCCGCCGGGGAGCTATCACCGCGCCGCACACGCGAGAAGACACGAAGACTGTCGTTAAACCTTCGTGTCTTCTCGGTTTTCATCGAAAGCGGGCGTCAAACCACCCGAAGAAAGATGAGGGGTGCGGCGCGGCTGAACGACCGGCGGGCAGCGCGTATGATCCGCGGGCAACTTTAACCCCCGCCGCAACGTAGGATGAGCGTGGCTAGCACCAAAAGAGATTACTACGAGATCCTTGGCGTCTCCCGAACCGCCGACGGCGAGGAGATCAAGCGCTCCTATCGCCGCCTGGCGATGAAGTATCACCCGGATCGAAATCAGGAGAAAAAGGCCGAGGCCGAGGCGATGTTCAAGGAGTGCGCCGAGGCATACGAGGTCCTCTCCGACGATGCAAAGCGGCGCCGGTACGATCAGTTCGGCCATTCCGGAGTCAGCGGCCAGCACGATTTCCAGCACATGGACATCGGCGACATCTTCTCGATGTTCGGCCTGGACGAAATGTTTGGCGCCGCCGGGAGAGGCGGCCGCGGTGGCACCCGATCCCGCGCCGGGCAGCGCGGGTTTGACCTGGAAACGCAGGTCGAGCTGACCCTCGCGGAAGTCGCCGCCGGGTCGGAAAAGACGATCGAGTTCGAAAAGCAGGACAATTGCGACGTCTGCAAAGGGAGCGGCGCGCGGCCCGGGTCGTCGCCGGTGGTTTGCGTGCAATGCGGCGGGCAGGGTCGGGTCGCGCAGCAGGGGTTTGGCGGGATGTTCCGCATGGTGACCGCCTGCCCGAACTGCCGCGGCCGCGGCACCGTGGTGCGCGATCATTGCCCCGGGTGCGGCGGCACGGGACGCCAGACCAAGCAGCGCGTCGTGACCGTGAAGATCCCCGCCGGCGTCCACGAAGGCCAGGCCGTCCGCATCGCCGGCGAAGGGGAGCCGGGCGAAACGGGCGGCCAGTCCGGCGACCTGCATTGCTACATCAGCGTGAAGCCCCACCCGATCTTCACGCGCCACAACAATGACCTGGTGTGCCAGGTGCCGATCTCGTTCTCCCAGGCGGCCCTGGGCTCGAAGATCGAGGTGCCGACGCTCAAGGGGACCGAACCGCTCGAGGTGCCGGCCGGCACGCAGCACGGCGAGGTCTTTAAGCTCCGGGGAAAGGGGCTGCCCGACCTGCGGACCTTTCGGAACGGGGACGAGCTGGTCCAGATTTTGATCGAGATCCCGCGGCGGCTGAACGAAAAACAGAAACAGCTTCTGCGGGATTTCGCCGCGACCGAGGACGCGACCCATATGCCCCAGCGCAAGGGGTTCCTCGACAAGTTGAAAGACGTGTTCAAGGGAGAGGAATAAGGCGCGCCGCTGGCGGCGCCTCCGATTGCGTCGGGCGGCCCCGGACGGAGGGTCCGGCGCTGCCCGACGCTGACATACAGCCACTTTGCTGGTGAGACACGCCCATGAGCCGCATTCCGATCGACGACGACAACATCGACATGTCCATGCCCGATGGCTCTGAGGAGGGACCGGATGCGAACGCCGCCCAGACGCCCGAGGAAGGCACGTTCACCGGCCAGGCCGGCTCGGCGGCGGCCGCCGATGGGGGGAACGTGCAGCGCCTCCAGACGGAGCGCGACGAACTGTTCAACCGCCTGGCCCGCGCCACCGCTGATTTCAAGAACACCCAGAAGCGGCTCCAGGGCGAGTTCGACCAGCGCATCCAGTATGCGAACCAGTCCCTGATCAAGAGCCTGCTGCCGGTCATCGATAACTTCGAGCGGGCGCTGGGCGTGGACCCGGCCAAGGTGGACCCCAAGACGATCGTCAAAGGGATGCAGATCGTCCACGACCAGTGGCTGGCGGTCCTGAAGCAGCAGAACGTTGAAGAGATCGCCCCAACCCCCGGCACGCCCTTCGACCCCACCCGCCACGAAGCGTTGATGCAGCAGGCTTCGGACTACAAAGAGCCGACGGTGGTTCAGCTCCTGCAAAAAGGGTACAGCCTGCAGGGGCGGACGCTGCGGCCGGCGCAGGTCGCCGTCAGCAAGACGAATTGAACGGCCTGCCCGGGGTCGTGCTCGAATGAGACTCAGCCCGCGACTGGGCCAATGGAGGTTCGCCTTGCCGACTTACGAATATAAGTGTGATGCCTGCGGGAATGCCTTCGAGAAGTTCCAGCCGATCACGTCGGACCCGGTCAAGAAGTGCCCCAAGTGCGGGAAGAACAAGGTCCGCCGCCTCATCAGCAGCGGGGCGGGGCTGATCTTCAAAGGGAGCGGTTTCTACATCACCGATTATCGGGACAAGAGCTACACCGACAGCGCCAAGGCCGACTCGGCCGCTTCCGCCCCCTCGGACGGCGGCTCGAAGGAATCGAAGGAGTCGGGCGCCGCCGCGGGGGGTGACGCGGCCGGCAAAGGCGGCACGGAAACCGGCGCGAAGCCGGCCGCCGCCGCCGAAGCCAAAGCGCCCTCGAAGGGCGAATCGGCGTCCGCCCCCGCGCCGTCATCCAAGTCGGAATCATCCGGCGGTGGTGGTGGCGGTAGCGGCGGCGAAGGGAAGCGTTCCTCCGGCGGATCGCGCAGCGGTAAAGGCAAAAAGTAGGGCGTGGTTCACCATGCCGCATCGTGATGCCGGTGTGGTGAACCACACCCAACATCACGCCGCGGTTACGTACCGGGGATATGCCGTGTTCCAGTGCCCCATCTGCAAGAAGCCGGTCGTCGAGCCTCCGCCTCAGGAGCCGCTGGGGGCGTTCCCGTTCTGCTCGGATCGGTGCCGTCTGATCGACCTGGGCCGGTGGCTGGACGGGAAGTACCAGATCCCCGTCGTCGAAGACGACAATACAGAAGGGTCAAGCGAGCCCGATGAGTCGGCGGGCCGGCGGCGATAGCCCTGCTCGTGTCACGTTCATGGCGGCGGCAACGCGGTGCGCGTGCCGGGCACGGGCCCCATGGGAGCGGCCGAATCGCTCTATCGAAACGCTCGTGTGCCGCGTGGCGAGCCGCAGTGCGATCCCTCCCCGATCCCGGCTCGCGCGGCGCCCGCAGGCGCCCATACCTGAACCGCCGCTAATCCGCATGTTTTGAGTCGGTTATCGCGGGCACTATAATGCCGCCCGCTCAGTCGCGCCGTCGCATTTACCCGCGCCGAGCGTGGAAAGGGCCGGGTTTTCGCATGCTTTCGGGGCCGACGCTCCGCAGACGCCCCCGGCCGGCCAGGGAACAGGAGAACCCGCCCATGGCGGATGAAGCGCAGAAGCACCCATCTACGTCGCATGGCCCTCACGTGATCCGTGCGATCCACTGGAAGGAAATCTTTCCGTTCCTCCATATCTTTCGCGCTTTCCGGATCGCCGTTCACCCCTCGAAACTGGGCCTGGGCCTGATGGCCCTGCTCCTGATCTACTGCGGCGGCCGCATCCTCGACGGCTTATGGCCGCAGAAGTACCAGGCCAACTACGGGGAAGCCGCCGCCTATGAGGAGTTCAGCCGAACGGCCGGCCAGAAGCCGGGCCAGTTCCTCAGCACCATTCAGGCCGATCGAACGCAGAACCAGGCGACCTATGCGGGGTTGCTCGTCACGGCGCACATCGTCCCCGAGGCGGAGAAAGACGCGGCCGCGGCGACGTTTCAGCATTTTGACAAGCTCAAGCAGTGGGTTTTCGAGACCCGGAACGGTGCCATCATCGCGGCCGACGCCGCCCTCGCCGCGGCGATCGTTGAAGCCGACAAGAAGACTGACTCTTCCGTTCGGGACGCGGACAAACAGCGGGCCAACGTGGCTCACGACGCGGCCGTCGCGAAGGCGTTCGCGACCGTGCGCGGGCAGATCCAGGCTCTGCACGCGTTAAAGCCGCGCGGGCTGTTCATCGAGTTCTTCGACTACGAGACGCGCCAGGTTGGCCGCGTCATCGACGGCGTCTTCGGGAGTAACTGGACGAGCGGCGTGGGAGCGGCGGAAATGGAGCGCCGGCCATCGAACATCGCCCAGGCGTTCGCGGTCGCGGCCCCGACCAACGTCGAGAATCTCGCCAACATCTTCTCCCACAGTTACCCGGACTTCGCCGCGGCGCAATTCGGCACGCCGTCATTCGGCCCCGCGCGCTCGGTCGGCGTCGTGGCAGGCGTCGTCAACTTCTTCGTCACCGGGCCGGGATGGCTGCTCCGGTATCACTCGGTCTTCTTCATCCTCTTTACGCTGGTTTTCCTTCTGGTATGGGCCGTCTTCGGCGGGGCGATCGCCCGCATCGCGGCCGTTCATGTCGCCCGGGACGAGCGGATCTCGGTCCGCGAGGCGGTGCGGTTCAGCACCGACAAGCTCCTGAGCTTCATCTTCGCTCCGGTCATCCCGATGGGGATCCTGCTCGCCTGCGGGCTGGCCGTGGCGGTTGGCGGGCTGCTTTTCTACATTCCATGGGTCGGCCCCGTCGTCGGGGGGGCGATCCTCGTGCTGGGGCTTCTGGCGGGGCTCGTCATGACGCTGTGCCTCATCGGCGGCGTCGGCGGTGTCGGGCTGATGTACCCGACGATCGCGGTTGAAGGGTCCGACAGCTTCGACGCCATCAGCCGCAGCTTCAGCTACGTCTTCACGCGGCCGTGGAAGGCCCTGTTCTATACCGCCGTCGCAATCGCCTACGGCGCGGTCTGCTTCGTCCTGGTCAAGCTCTTCATCTACCTCGTCCTCGCCCTGACCCACTACTTCGTCGGCCTGCTGCTGGTCGGCCAGCCGGGGCTCTGGTACCCCGAGCAATGGCCAGCGCCGACCTTCGATCGGCTCCCCTATGACGTAGGCTGGGCGGGCTTGAAGTGGAGCGAGGCGATCGCCGCCTTCTTCATCTCGGTCTGGGCCTTCCTGACCATCGGGATCCTCGGCGCGTTCGCGATCAGCTTCTACTTTTCGTCCAACACGATCATCTATTGCCTGCTGCGGAAGGATGTCGATGCGACGCCGCTGGACGAGGTCCACGTGGATGAGGAAGACGACGAGCTGACCGACCCCGAGCCCGTTCCCGCCTCGCCGGATGCGCCCGCGGGCAAGGGGCCCGCGGCACCGGCGGGAGAGCCGGCCGCCAAGACGGTCTCGCTTCCGATCACGGAGGCGGCGCCCCCGCCGGCCGCCCCGCTCGGCGGCGAAGGTTTCGCTCCGTCTGCGTAGGGCCCTTGAGGGAAGGCGTGCTGTCACGCACGGCATCTGGACTGAAAAGAAAGACCCTCGCCGAACCCACTCCCCTGCGTACATGGGCGAGGGAATGAATAGATCAATCGGGCGCCCTAGAACGCTTTTGTCCCCCTCTCCCATGGACTCATGGGAGAGGGTTAGGGAAAGGGCTGCTGTCAGGCGGCGTTGGGGAACGGCTGACAGGAAGATCCCTCTCATTTACCGGTCGTCGGCACCTGACTTTACGATCGCTGCTCTCCCATGCGCCTTCTCACCGAACTCTGCTCGGTCCCGACCGCCCCGTTCGTGGAAGACCGGGTTGTCGCCTACGTCGAGGCGTTTGTCCGCCAGCGGCGGAGGTTGGCTCTGTCGCGAGATGACTTCGGGAACCTGCTTATCGAATTGCGGCCGCGAGTGTCGAAGCCCAACGGCAGCGGCGCTCCGCCGGCCCGATGGGTCTTCACCGCCCATATGGACCATCCGGGGTTCATCGCCCGGGAGATGACTGGCCCGCGCACATTGTCCGCGGCGTTTCGCGGCGGGGTGAAGGCGGAGTTCTTCGTCGGTTCCAAGGTTCGCTTCTTCACGCCAGAAGGTGAGGTCGCCGGCCGGGTGGAGTCCGTCACCGTCGGCGCGGAGCGTGGCTACCCGGAGTCGGCGATCGTGCGCGTGAAAGGCCCGGTCCCCGCCGGCGCGCCGGGCATGTGGGATCTTATGCCGGCGCGGGTTTCGGGGAAGTCCTTCAAGAGCCGCGCGTGCGACGACCTGGCCGGGGCGGCCGCCGCGCTGGAGATGCTCGATCGCCTGGGGCGCCGCCCGCCCGAGTCGCCCGTGGCGGTCCTGCTCACCCGGGGCGAAGAGGAAGGGTTCATCGGGGCGATCGGCGCTTCGATCCGGCCGAAGCTGCTCCGCAAGACCGATCGGGTCATCGCGATCGAAACCTCTTCCGAGCGGCCGTTCGCCCCGCGGGGCGGGGGCGCGATTATTCGCGTCGGCGACCTGACCAGCGTCTTCAACTCGGGGCTTAGCTATTTCCTGACAAAGCAAGCGGAGGAACTGGCCAAGCAGGACGCCGCGTTCCGCTTTCAGCGGGCGCTCATGCCGGGCGGGACGTGTGAGGCGACGGTCTACGATATTTATGGGTTCACCGCCGCGTCGATCTGCATCGCCCTGGGCAACTATCACAACATGGATCACGAGGGCGGCCGCATCGCGCCGGAAATGATCGACCTGGGCGACTGGGAGAGCATGGTGAAGCTGTTTGAACGCGTCGCCCGCGCCGGTCACACCTTCGAGCCGGGGCACCGGGCGTTGAAAGAGCGGGTCCGAAAAGCGCTTCGACGCGCTCAAGCACCTTCTGACGCAGTGACTCCGCGGGCCACCTGTCATTCCACTTCCACCTCGTCGCCGACCTGAAGCTGAAGCACCTCGGCGGCCGACCCATCCCGGATCGCGATCTCCAGCAGGCCACTGCTTCCGATGAGGGCCACGGGGCTGCCGGGAGCAACGTCCCAGTAGGTCCGCTCAATTGCGCCAATGGAATGGCCGCGTGTGCGGATCGCACGTGGCTTGAGCGTCAGCGCCAGCTCATGCCCCAGGTTTGTGGTCGCGTTGCCGAAGTGATCGATATGGATCACGCGTGCTCGCGCCGGCAGGCCAGAGACGGGCCGTACGTCGAGCAGAACGGGCGAATCGATCGGGCGGCCGAGCCGCTCGATGGGAGCGTCGTTGGCCAGCATGCCCGCCACAGGCGCCATGATGTCGCGGCCGTGGAAGGTGTTGCTGTAGCTCGCCGGCCGCCAAGTCAGCTCGTAGGCTTCCCCCGCGCCCAGGCGTCGCCACGCCCAGGTGATGAGGCCGTTGTCCGGGCAGACGATCGTCTGCCCCTTGATCCGTGCGATCAGGAGTCGCCGGTCGGTGCCGACGCCCGGGTCGATCACCGCGAGGTGCGTCGTTCCTGGCGGGAAGCCATCGATTGCCCTTTCGAGGGTAATCGAGCCGAAGAGGATGTCGTGCCGAGGCACCTGGTGGGTGATGTCGATGATCCGCGCGTCGGGGCAGTGGCGGAGGAGGGCCGCCTTCATGACCGGGGCGTAAAAGTCGCGGGTGCCGAAATCGGTCGTCACGGTGATGATCGGCCGTCGTAGCGCCGGCGCTGGGGTTGGCGGGAACCAGCCTCCGTCGTCGGCCGCGTCGAGCCCCGCGCCGCCGCGATCGGAGCCGTGCGGCGAGTTGTTGTGGGGCGTGCGGCTCATGGGGAAGTCGTCGCTTTCCGCCGAACAGCGGGGAGGGCTTCGACTCACGTCACCGTCTTCCTCGGCAGGTGCTTCTTCACGCGGTCGAGCACTTCCTCGGCCGGGACGAACCCTTTTCGGATCAGGTCATTGACGACAAGCTTGCGGGCGCGCTTGACGGGCTCGGCGTCGTCATCGACGCCGGTGAGCACGATGACGGGCAGGCCGCCCCACCGCTCGCTGTTGCGCAGGAGGTGGAGAAAGGTGACGCCATCCATCTGTGGCATCATGAGGTCGAGCATGATCAGGTCGGGCGTGACGCTATAGAGCGTCGCCCATCCCTCCTTCCCGTTGGCGGCGCAGACCGTTTCGTACCCTTCGGACTCGAGCAGCGCGGACATGAGCTCGCGCGTCGTGCTCGCATCGTCGATGACGAGGATCGTCGGCATGCTTCGATACCTCCGTGCTTGCCGGCCCGATTCAAGAAGTGTCGCCGCTTTTTCGCCGCCGTCACGAATCGGCCCGGTGAAGATCGTCCATGGATGTGCGTCGCGTTGGTTGCCGTCCCTTGGTGTTTTACCAGATCGAGCGGCGAGGCCAAACCCAACGGCGTTCGCACGTCAGCGGGATCGCCCGCATCGCCCGCCGAAAGCAACAGCTTGGAATGCCCGCCTGTCATGTCGCCTACAGAGGCTCCCCCGCTCCCAGATCGGATCAAGAGGCGGCGACGCGCCATGATGAAGCCCACGGCGAACGCGGTCTGGCTCACGCCCATCGCCCACGCGGCCCATGATAGCCACAAGGGCGACAAGTCCGGAAGAGGGGTTCGACGCACGTGTGACGAGGGTGTGGCCGTCTACATCGGCAGGCCGCCCGTACAACGCGGAAAGGGGCCGGGCACTCGTGGGAATCTCCGTCGGCCGCTCCCGTCGAGCCGACGAGGACGTCGGTGTTCCCACGGTGGCGATCTCAGCCGATTGATCCTTTTGCCGCGGCGGTCCCGGTCCGGCGGCGCGGGCCCTGCGGCCCTGGTCGCGTATAGTGGTTGCCCATGTCGCTCAACGATGAAATCTCCGCCATGTTCATGCGGTTCTCGCAGATCCTTGAGATCAAGGGGGTGAACCGCTTCAAGGTGATCGCCTATCAGAAGGTCGCCCGCCTGCTTGACGGCGCCACCTTCGATCTGCGCAAGGCGTATGAAGAAGGCACGCTGGCCGACATTGAGGGGATCGGCGACAGCAGCCGCAAAATCATTGAAGAGTACATCCGCACCGGTTCCAGCACCGACTATGAAGAAGTGGCGGCCAGCGTGCCGCCGGGGCTGTTGCCGCTGCTGGGGATCCCCGGGCTGGGGCCCAAGACCATCGCCCTCTTCTGGAACGAGCGCGGCGTGACCAGCCTCGAGGCCCTGGTGAAGGCGATCGACGACGGCTCGCTCGAAGGGCTGAAGGGGATCGGAGCAAAGAAGATCGAGTCGATCAAGCAGGGGATCGAGCTGCGCGCCCAGTCGTCGGGCCGGATCGGGATTGTCGATGCCCTTCCGATCGCTCAAGGGCTGGTCGAGCGGATCCGCGCGCTGCCCAACGTCCGCCGCGCGGAAGTGGCCGGAAGCCTGCGGCGGCGGCGCGAGACGATCGGCGACGTGGACCTGATCTGCGCGTTGAAGAACGGGGCGGGCGGGGCGGCCGCCGAGGCGATATCGGCCGCGTTCACCACGTTCCCGGAGGTGACGCGCGTGCTCGGCCAGGGTGGCACCAAGGCCAGCGTGATCACCGCGGGCGGCCTCCAGGTCGATCTGCGGATCGTCCCGGAACAGAACTTTGGCGCGGCGTTGCTCTACTTTACGGGGTCGAAGGAGCACAACGTGAAGCTGCGCGGGCTGGCGCTGGACGCCGGGCTCACGCTCAACGAGTGGGGCCTGTACACCCTGGCCGACTACGACCGATCGGCGAAGAAGACCGGCGAGGCGCCCGCCATCGCCCCCGTCGCCAGCCGCACCGAGGCCGATGTTTACGCGAAGCTCGGCTGCGCCTTCATCGAGCCGGAACTGCGCGAGGCCCGCGGTGAGATCGAAGCCGCTCGCGTTAGTAAGCTGCCGTCCCTGGTCGCGCTGGGCGACATTCGCGGCGACCTGCACACGCACACCACCGCCTCCGACGGCGTCGCCACGATCGAGGAGATGGCCGAGGCGGCGATGGCGCTGGGCTACGCATTCCTCGCCATCACCGACCATTCCAAGAGTCAGACGATCGCCAACGGCCTGACGGCCGAGCGGTTGCTCAAGCACGTGAAGGCGATTCACCAGGTGGGGGACAAGCTGAAGGGGATCAAGCTGCTCGCCGGGTGTGAAGTGGACATCCTGGCGGACGGGCGGCTGGACTTTGAGGATGCGGTGCTGGCCGAGTTGGATATCGTCGTCGCCAGCCCTCACATCGCCCTGAAGCAGGATGAGGCGAAGGCGACGGATCGAATGATGCGGGCGATTGACGCGCGGTACGTCAATATCATCGGCCACCCGACCGGCCGCCTGATCGACCGCCGGGCCGGGTTGCCGCTGCGGTTTGAATCCCTTTTCAAGGCGGCGGCCGCCAACGGGACAGCGATGGAGATCAACGGAAGCTTCCCGCGCCTGGACCTCAACGACCTCCAGTCCCGGGCGGCTGTCGAGGCCGGTGTCATGCTGGCGATCGACACCGACGCCCACAGTACCGACGGTCTTCTGGCGATGGGGTACGGTGTGAATGTCGCGCGAAGGGCGTGGGTTGGCAAGTCGAACGTGATTAACTGTTTGACGGCCGATCAGCTCATGAAGTTCATCGCCCGTAAGCGGTGAACGTGGGACGCGCAGCGAAGCCTGCAACATTCCCGGCGTTGTTGCGTCTATTGAGGGGAGGGGGTAGTTTCCGGCGTCCGCGACGGGGGTTCGGCCTTACGCTGGCCTGATGCCACATGTCGGTCCTCGGGGACGCAATCACAAATTGATGGGTCGGCGATCCGCTTCGGATTGCGCGGTGGGCGCCGCCCGCCATGAAGATGCTCCGCTGTGGCTGGGGAAATGACGAAACTGTTTCTCTCCGGTTGCCGGGGGGCCTGACCGTGCGGGTGGGAACGGGGCTGTAAGAGGTGTGGTTACCGGCCGGCCGCGGGAGTCGGGCGAGCGTGTGTCGTAAGGGAGAGTCACGATGAAAACGTATGCACTGCGTCCTGACGCCAGCGGCCGCCGCGTAAGAGCGGCCGTGGCGGCGGCATTGGCCGTCGCGACGATTGCCATGAGCTCAGGCTTTGCGCCCTCGTCGGCGCGGGCGGACTCGTTGCTCCTGAGTGACGGCCGCCTCATCACCGGCGAGGTTGAGCACGGGCCCGGCGGCTACGTCATTCACACGCGCTCGGGGGTCCTGAAGTTTGGCGATGCCGATGTCGAGCACTGGACGAAGAGTGCGACGCCGGAGAAGCCCGCGATCACGCCCCCGCCCGCGTCCAGCGCCGGCACTCCGGCGCCATCGGTCACGCCGGCGCCCGCGTCGCCGCTGAAGCCGAAGGACAAGGCCCGCCAGGAGCGAAACATCGCCGCGCTGCTCACGCAGGGGATGGACGCTTTGGCGGCGTCGGATTTCAAAGCCGCCCGCGATGCATTCCTCGACGTGCTCTCGCTCGACCCCAACCAGGCCCGCGCGCTCGAAGGGGCGGGGCTGGCTTACCTGCGGCTCGAGGATGCGGCCAAAGCCCGTGCGATGCTGGAGAAGGCGTCGGCGATCTCCGGCACGGCGCCGAGCCGATCGCTGGCGATCAACGCGTCGATCGTGCTGATGCGGAACCGCAACGCCATGCGCGCCGCCAAGTACCTCAAGGACTATCTTGCCGCCCATAACAAAGAGGTGGACGAAATGGCGCTGAACGCGATGGCCACGGCCTTGAGCCAGGCCGATCGCGTCGCGACGGCCAACCGCTTTTTCGTCGAATGCAGCACCTTTTACGACGCTGAAAACGCGAAGCTCGAAGCCACCCGGCCGGGGATGAAACGGTGGGGCTCGGAATGGCTCCCCGCCGACGAGGCGCAGAAGAAGATCGACGCCTTCAAGAAGAAAAAGGGTGAGCTCGACGCGGCCGCCCAGCGGCTCGCGAACGCCAGCTCCCGAGTCGCGTCGAACAAAGAGGCCATGTCGGCCGCGATCTCGGCGAATCGTTTCCGGCGCGCGCCGATAAACATCTCCGGTTATCAGGCGGCCATCTCCCAGGGGGAGAACGACGCCGAGGCCGCGCAGAAGGAATACGACAAGATCGCGCCGACGATCGAGTTCCCGCCGTTCCCGAAAGAGATCGCCGTCGTTCCGCTCGATACCGATCTCCCGATCGCGCCAGGCACCGCCGTCGCCGTCGCAACGCCGGGCAAGGGGCTGGGCGGGGTGGTGAGTTCGCCGGGGCGGACGTCGCCCGCGTCGTCGATCCCCGAGCCCGATCCTTCCCCCTCGCCCTCAACGCCCGTGACGCCGCCGCCTCCGCGGCGCCGGACGGTCGTCACCTATGCGGCCGCGTTCCCCGTCGCGCCCGATCTTCTGGTGACGGACGGAAAGATGGTCCAGGCGGGGTCCACGATCACCGTCCAGGCGGCTGATGGCTTGCCGATGCGGGCGGAGATCGTGAAGAACGACGCGGCGAGCGGGGTCGCCCTGCTCCGCATTCGCGGCCAGCGCGTCGCATACCTTTCCCTGGCGGATGGCTTCACCGGCGGAGCGGTGACGTGCATCGGCTTCCCGACCGTCAGCATCTTCGACCCGGCGCCCGAGCCGATCAACGGCTCGGTCGCGTTGCCTAAAGTCCCGGGTGAAAAGTGGACGGTTCGCCTAAGCCACGACCCCAAGCGTGGCGGCAGCCCGCTGCTGGCGGGGGGCAAGGTCGTCGGCGTTCAGCTCGCCAGCCGCGACACTGACCTGGCCAGCGTCCCCGCCATCAGCGCCGAGGAAATTCGCGCACTGCTTCAAAGTGAGTTGAGTCAGCCGCTGCCGGCGGCAACGACCGACCCCAAGGCCGCAACGATGCAGCTCACGGCGACGCGGGAAATCGGAGGGTGAAGGGGACGAAAAGAAGGATGAGGGATGAAGGCGAAGGATGAAGTGGGGACGCGGGGAGGGGGTCGGACGCGCGATCCAGCCGCGGTTGCCGATTTCGTCGCCGTTTGTGCTTAGGCGTTGAAACGAGCGGACCGGAGGGGAGCCACCGCCTCCGGTCCACCGTGAAAGCAATTGAAGGCGTCAAGATAATGCGCCTCGCCGCTTCGTCAATACTTCATTCTCGAAATTCGTAGCGGAATCCTTGGCGGCGCTCTCACCGGGCGGCCGGGAAGCGCGGTCGGATCGCGCGGCGGTGGTCGTTCAACGCAGCGCGGCGAGCATGGGCGCCAGCGCCGCCCACGTCTCGGGGTCGCGTGACGCGAAGAGCAGGTTCGTCTTCAGCCAGTCCACCGGGTTCCCGATATCGTGCCGCCGCGCCGAAAGAACGACGCCGTGGATCGGCTCGCGCTCGAGCAGCCTTTGCAGCGCGTCGGTCAGTTGCACCTCGCCCCCTTTGCCCGGCGGCGTCTGTTCGAGGGCGGCGAAGATCGTCGGCGTCAGCAGGTAGCGCGCGGCGACGGCCATGCGGCTCGGCGCCGAATCGATCGATGGCTTTTCCACGAGCCTGTCGATCCTGATCAGCCCGTCGCCCACCGGGGCGCCGCCGACGATGCCGTAGCGGCTCACCTTTTCCGCCGGCACTTCTTCCAACCCGATTACCGCCGTCCCGACCTTCTCATACGCATCGACAAGCTGCTTCGCCGGCGGTTCGGCGCCATTCTCGAACGTGCTGAAGATCGTGTCGCCCAGGAGGCAGAGGAACGGGGAATCGCCGACGTGCCGCTTCGCCTGGTAAACGGCGTCACCCAGGCCGCGCTGTTCCGCCTGGCGGACGGCATGGATCTTCAGCCGGGTCGCCAGCGCGGTGACCGAGGCGAGCAGCGCCAGCTTCCCGGCGGCCGCCAGGCGGGCTTCCAGTTCAGCATTTCGGTCGAAATGGTCCTCAATGGCCCGCTTGTCGCGCGAGGTGATCAGGAGCAGGTCGTCGATGCCGGCGGCGACGCACTCCTCGACCACGTATTGGATCGTCGGCCGGTCGAGGACGGGCAGCAGTTCCTTCGGGACGGCTTTGGCGGCCGGGAGCATTCGCGTCCCGAAACCGGCCGCGGGGATGACGGCTTTCTTAATCATGGGTGCCGCGATGAAGGGAGCAGGGGAACGGCCGGTCACGATTCTTCGAAGATGATCGGCCGCAGGACGGTGCAGCGGATGGCGGCCATGGCGTCGGTGAGTTGCTGATACTGGCGGCCGTCGCGGTAGAGCCCGCAGATCGCCCCGCCGGAACCGGTGAACTTGGCGCTAGCGCCCGTCGCGCGCGCCGCCTCCACCATCCGAAGGTTCTCCGGCGCGATGGCCATGAAGGTGCGGCGCAGGTCGAAGTTGGAATCCATCACCTGGCCCAGGGCGTCCCAGTTGCCGCTCATCAGCGCTTCGCGGCCGCGGTCGGTCAGGTCGCGATACTGCCGCATCGCCGCGACAACGGTCGGGTCGCCGCGGTTGAACAGGGCGCGCAGGTTCCGATGGGGGACGTCGCTGACCTCCGCCCGATCGGGGTCATACGCGACGTAGAGCGGCGGCATCTTTGGCGGCCGCAAAGGTTCGTAGATCCCGTGACCTGTGCGCTGGAGGTGCTCATGGTCAAAGTCCATGAACACGATCCCCTCGTATGCCTGGATGACCCGGTCCTGAAGGCCCGCGCTGATCCCCAGTTCTTCCTTCTCGACCGATAGGGCCAGCGACGGGAGGTCGTGGAGCGGGATCTCGACTTCGTAGAAGCGCATCAGCGCGCGAAACATGGAGGTGACGATCGCGCTGCTGCCGGACATGCCCACGAGGCGGGGGATGTCGGTCTCAAAGCTGATGGTGAAGCTGCGGCCCAGGTCCAGGTCGCAGTTCCCGCGCATGGCGCAGGTACCTCGTGGAACTTCTTCAAGGACGCCTTGATCAGCCGCATGCCGCCGTAGTAGCCGTGCAGCCGCTGGTCGCGGAGGAAGCCGCGGACGCTGTCAAACCGGGCGAGGTCGCCGTGGGTCGGGACGATCTCGAAGTGAGGGCTTTCCCAAAGCCGCACGGTCGCCCTGAAGTTGCGGATGACAAAGGAAATCGTCTTGCCGAAGTAGCCGTCTGACGGGTTGCCGACCAGGCCGGCCCGGGCGTATGCGTGCGTGGTGATGATCATAAAGAGTGCCGGAGTGCCGACATGTGCCCCGATCCTGGCCGCCGCCGGCCCGCCCGCCTGGCGCGATCATAGCGGCTTGCGATGGCGTTTCCACCGGCGCGAATCCATTGAAAGCGCCCGTGCGCGCTTGACAATCAGAGGAGGCTGGTTAAACATTCCATCCGGATAGACGGATGATACAAGCCGCTCGACAAGCCCCGCCCCCCGCGCCCCAGCCCGGCCCGCTCGTCGCGTGGATGGGGTGCCTGGCGGATGAGACGCGCCTCCGCCTGCTTCGCCTGCTGGAGCGACATGAGCTGGGCGTAGCCGAGTTGTGCGACGTGATGCAGCTCCCCCAGTCCACGGTCAGCCGGCACTTGAAGGTGCTGGCCGACCAGGGCTGGGTACGCGGCCGCGGCGTCGGCACGTCGCACCTTTACCGGATGCTGCTGGACGAAGTTGAACCGGCCGCCCGCCGCCTCTGGTCGCTGGCGCACGAGCAGACGGATAACTGGAACACGCTCCGCCAGGATGAACTGCGTTTGCAGCGCCGCCTTCGCGACCGGGGGGCCGACAGTCAGGCGTTCTTCGCCGGGGCCGCCGGCCAGTGGGACAAGCTTCGCGGCGACCTGTATGGCGCCGGCTTCACCCGCGCCGCCCTGGCGGCCCTCGCCCCGCGCGATTGGGTGGTGGCCGACCTTGGGTGCGGCACCGGGCCGATCCTCGCGGAAGTGGCCCCGTTCGTCCGCCGGGTGATCGGCGTGGACAACTCGGCCGCCATGCTTAAGGCGGCGAAGCGGCGCACCGCCGGCGCTCTGAACGTCGATCTGCGGCGCGGGGACCTCCAGGCCCTGCCGATTGATGATGCGTCCTGCGACGCCGCGATGCTGATCCTGGCGCTGACGTACGTCGCCGAGCCGGTGGCCGTCTGCCGCGAGGCGGCTCGCATCCTCAAGCCGGGCGGGAAGCTGGTCGTGATTGATCTGCTCCCGCACGACCGGGACGACTTTCGCCGACAGATGAATCAGGTGGCGATGGGGTTCGAGCCCGAGGCGATCGAGAAGCAGTTGATTGACGCGGGGCTTGAGGCGATCGCCGTCCGTTCGCTCGCGCCCGAGCCGCAGGTGAAGGGGCCGGCGCTGTTCCTCGCGACGGGGGTGGCCGGCTCGGGCGAATGAACGGCTCGGCCGCCGGGGGATCCAGCAGGGCCCGCGCCGCGGGCCGGCTTTAGCAGTTGATCATTCATGGTCCGCCCTGCGGGCCCTACAGGAGAATCGCTCATGACTCAGACACTCACGCCCCCCAAGGCCGCGGCCAAGCCCGCCCAGCCGACCCAGACGATCGAGTTCAAGGTGAAGGATCTCTCCCTCGCCGAATGGGGCCGCAAGGAGATCCTGCTCGCCGAGCAGGAGATGCCGGGCTTGATGTCCGTCCGGGACGAGTATGCCCCGGTGCAGCCGCTGAAGGGCCTGCGGATCATGGGCAGTTTGCACATGACGATCCAGACGGCGGTCCTGGCCGAGACGCTGGCCGCCCTGGGCGCCGAGGTCCGCTGGTGCTCGTGCAACATCTTCAGCACACAGGACCACGCGGCCGCCGCGCTGGTCGTCGGGCCGCACGGCACTGTCGCCAACCCCTCCGGCATCGCCACCTTCGCCTGGAAGGGCGAAACCCTCGAGGAATACTGGTGGTGTACCGACCGCGCGCTCGACTTCGGAGGCTTCAAAGGCCCGCACCAGATCGTCGATGACGGCGGCGACGCGACGCTGCTCATCCACAAGGGCGTGGAGTTCGAGAAGGCGGGCGCTGTCCCCGGCCCGGAGACGACCGAGAACGAAGAGTACAAGGTCATCCTCCAGCTCCTGGCGAGCACGCTGAAGGCCACGCCGCAGCGCTGGACGCTGGTCGCCCGCGACGTCCAGGGCGTCAGCGAAGAGACGACCACCGGCGTGCATCGCCTGTACGAGATGCAGAAGGAAGGGAAGCTCCTCTTCCCGGCGATCAACGTCAACGACAGCGTCACCAAGAGCAAGTTCGACAACCTTTACGGCTGCCGCCACTCGCTGGTGGACGGCCTGTTCCGCGCCACCGACGTGATGATCAGCGGCAAGGTCGCGGTGGTCTGCGGCTACGGCGACGTCGGCAAGGGGTGCTGCCAGTCGCTCAAGGGGCAGGGCGCCCGCGTGATCGTCACCGAGATCGACCCGATCTGTGCCCTCCAGGCCGCGATGGAGGGTTACCAGGTCCTGACGCTCGAAGACACGCTCCCCTACGCCGACATCTTCGTCACCACCACCGGCAACTTCAGCATCATCACCGCCGAGCACATGGCGAAGATGAAGGACAAGGCGATCGTGGGGAACATCGGCCACTTCGACAACGAGATCGACATGGCCGGCCTGAAGAAGCACGAGCTCGTCGGCAAGGTGAAGCGAACGAACATCAAGCCGCAGTACGACATGTACACCTTCGAGGACGGCCACAGCGTGTTGATCCTCGCCGAAGGCCGCCTCTTGAACCTCGGCTGCGCGACGGGCCACCCGAGCTTCGTGATGAGCGCGTCGTTCACCAACCAGACGATCGCCCAGATCGAGCTGGCGACGAACAACAAGCAGTACGAGCGGAAGGTGTACGTCCTGCCGAAGAAGCTGGACGAAAAGGTCGCCCGCCTGCACCTGGAGAAGCTGGGCGTGAAGCTGACCAAGCTCTCGGCCGAGCAGGCCAAGTACATCGGCGTGCCGGTGGACGGCCCGTACAAGAGCGATCACTACCGGTATTGATCGCGGCGTGATCGATCGCAGTGGACCGATCACCACCGATTGGCTGCGCAAATTCGACGGACGGGCCGGGCACAACCATGCGCCCGGCCCGACTTCGTTACGTCGCCAGCGCGCCGTTCGCTGAGGCGGGGCTCGCCGGGCGGCCGCACTCGGGGCAAATGTCGCCGCCGGCGCGCAGGTCGTAGCCGCAGTTCGCGCAGAGCCCCTTGACCCGGCGAGCCGCCCCCCGCCTCCGCGCCAGCAGCGCCGAACAGGCGACCCACGCCGGCCAGGCCGATGCGACCAGGATCGGCACTGTCAGCGAGATCGCGTACGTGTTGAACTTCACGAGCGTGCTCCCCCGCTTGAGCACGCCGACGGGCTTGGGGTTCGACCAGGCGATGATGCTGCCGGTCTGGTGGCCCCAACCGGGGATGGCCCAGTCGTTGATCATCTGGTGCCCGAAAGCGGGCGTGCCGAACGGCGGCTTGGGGCCGTACCACGTCAGCGGGCGCGGCAGCTTCCAGCCAGTGACGTGGCTGACGCGGACCTGGCCGGGGATCGTCGCCAGCTCGTAGTAATTTCCCCGTTGGTCGGCGTAGCCAAAGATGTCGGGGACGAGGAGAGTCCGAAGCAGGAGGGTGGTCAGGACGATGATCAACGCAACATCGGCCGCGATGAGGATGCGGGGAGGCCATTTGAGCATAAGTCTCCCGCTCAGCACGCAATCCAACCGGCTCCGGTAGGGCACGCGTCGCGTGCCGCTGACGGGGGACGACCTGTATAAGCCACCGCTTCGCAAGCCGGTCGGGCGACGCGGCGGTACGCGGTGCGTGCCCCACGAATCTCCGACGCGCAGCGATTAAAGCTCCTCGAGCCGCTGCTGCTTGTCCACGTCGAGCAGCGCGCTGATCAACGGGTCCATATGGCCCGCGACGATCTGATCGAGGTTGAAATTCTTCTCGCCACCCCCTTCGCCGCCGAGCCGGTGATCCGTGCATCGATTCTGCGGGAAATTATACGTCCGAATGCGCTGACTGCGGTCGCCGCTGCCCATCATCGCCTTGCGGGCGCTGGTGACGCTGGCGTGCTGCTTGGCGCGCTCGGTTTCATAGAGCGTGGCGCGGAGCAGCGCCCAGGCCCGCTCCTTGTTCTGGGCCTGGCTCTTGTGCTCGGTCATCTTGAACCGGATGCCCGTCGGCTTGTGGAAAAGCTGCCACCCGGTCTCGACCTTGTTCACGTTCTGCCCGCCCGGGCCGCCGCCCCGGCAGCCGGATTCCTCAACGTCCTTGGGGTTGATCTCGATCTTCACGTCCGGCAGTTCAGGCAGAACCGCGACGGTGGCGGCGCTGGTGTGAATGCGGCCCTGGGATTCGGTCTCGGGGACGCGCTGCACCCGATGCCCGCCCCCTTCAAACCGGAGATGCCGGTAGGCCCCGTCCCCCTTGACGTTGACGATCACTTCCTTGAACCCGCCCCGGTCGCTGGGGGAGTAGTCGCTGACGTCGAAGCGGTAGCCCTTGCCTTCGCAATATTTTCGGTACATCTCGAACAGGTCGCCGCAGAAGAGCCCCGCTTCGTCGCCGCCGGTGCCGGCGCGGAGCTCGAGGAAGAAGGAGTCAACCGCGTTGTCCTCGGCGGAGACGAACTCGTCCTTCAACGATTCCAGCACGGCGGCCGCCTTGGCCTCGGCTTCCGGGACCTCCATCGCGGCCAGGTCGGCCATCTCCGGGTCAGACCGATTGGCCGCCATCTCGCGCAGCTCGTCGATCTGCCGCATCGTTTGCGTGTAATCCCAATATTTCTCAACCGCCGTCCCCAGCCGCCCTTTTTCCTTGGTCAGCGAGACGAGCAGTTGCGAATTCGCGAACACCGACGGGTCGGACAACTGGCTGTCAACCTCCGCCAGCCGGCGCGCCATCTCCTCCAGCCGCCGCGCCAGCGGCGCGGCCATAACGGTCGCCTGGGTCAATTCGGACATGGCCTTCTCACAAGATGACGAAACGAACGATCAACGTTTGCACGACGTTAGAGCGTTAGGGCGGCTAACGGCGCGTGAGGAGGGATCGGCGAGGGACAGTCATGCAGGCGATTGTAGCCGTGAAAACGGCCGCGACCAACGGGGCATGTGCCGTACGCGCGTCTCTCCGGCAACGGTCAACCTCTTTGCCGCTCCCACCGCTCCTCGCGCTGTTGGAGCTCCGCGATGAGGTCGTTGAGCAGGGCGAGCGTTGCGGGGTCGTGGGAGGCGAGGCGGTCGCGGTCGAATTCGACGCCGATGCGAACGTGGCTCCCCTGGAGGCGGGCGTAGCTGAGCTTCCCGGGGAGTGTAAAGTGCCTGGGGCCAAACTGGACGGCGACGTTGAATGGTTCGCCGCGCGGCGTCGCCAGCAGGGAGCGGCTGAAGGGGCAGAGGAACCCCGCGCCACCGCCGCCGATGTCCATGAGGGCGGCGCGAGACTCGATGCCGGAGGGGGGAGGGGGCCGCGCCGGGGGCGATCGGCTCGGGCGGGCGGGAGAGCTTCACCTGGATGCCACCGCCGTCATTGCGGAGAGTAAATCGCCGGAAGGCCCGCTGCTCGACCCAGACATGGGTCGGCGGGGCGAGCAGCAGGGCGACGACCGGCGTCCGTTCGGTCAGCCAGAAGTCTTTGACGACGCGCTGGGCGATCGAGTCAAAGCCGGCGGCCGTCCCTTCGGAGGAGAACGAGACGGACACCGGCGCGGCGGCCGCCGCGGTCTGCTTGACCCATTCGATGGCTCGCATCGAAGGGTAGACCCAGACGGCGTCGGGGTCACTCGTCCCGGAAGCGGCGGTCGCGACGACCGCGGGGCCGACGTCACCCGCACGGGCGATGATCCGGGCCTCTACCGATCGCGGGGTGCTGGCAACGGTGGATCGGAGGATGATCGCACATCGCTCGGCGATGGCACGTTCGAGAATGGCCGGAAGCGCGGATGTCATGAAACGTCCCACCAGACATTGAGCTGACGCCCCGATCTTCATCGGTCAATGGGGAGGGGAGAGTTGGTCAAAGCGGATGGATCAGGTTTACAGAAACGGGCTTCTCAATCTGGGGAACAGCATATTTATCGGCAGGTTCGAGCGGGCCTGCCCGTCGCGGCCGCGAAAATTCGCCTAGACTAAAGGGCAGAGGCGGCGGGCTTTGCCGAAGCCCCCACGACGCTTCAGCGGCCGCCCACCCGGATGCCGCGACGGCCGCGAGTGAACCCCGATCGGAGGCTGTATGACCGGTTGCCCAAAGCATGTCCCGTTGGCCCGCGCAATGGCCTGCCTGTCCCTTCTCGCGTGCCTGCTCGCCGCGGGCCCGGCGACGCGTCCGACCACGGGCGAATCGAAGCCGGCGAAGGTGCTTCCGCAGCCGCGGGCGGAGTACAAGCCGGAACAGGTCGTCCTCATCGTGATGGACGCCCTCCAGGTGAACGACGCGAACGATTCGGGGATCGAAACCGTCTTCAACTTCGCCTCGCCGCAGAACAAGAAGGTGACGGGCCCGCTGGCCCGCTTCATCCCGCTCCTGAAGAACCCTGTTTACACGCCGATGCTGAACTTCAAGTCGGCCGCGTATGAGAAGGCTGAGGTGGATGACGACGTCGCGGTCCAATTGGTGACGCTGGTCGCCGCCGATGGTGAAGAGGTCGCCTACCTCTTTCAACTCTCCCGTCAGCGCGACGGGGAGTACAAAGGGTGCTGGATGACCGACGGCGTGACCCGGGTTGTGCGGAAGGGGCAGAAGGCGTAGCCTCGCCGCCAACGAAGAGGATCCGCCCGGATCAGAGTTCCGACATGGAGGTCGGCTTATGCTCGCGTCCCAGTCTCTAAGGTGGCCTGCGGCTTTTCTTCATCACGGTGGTTGCGGCCTCCGCTCCCGGGCGCTGGGCCGCTCCCTGCTATTCGATTCCGACGCATCGCGACGCTGGGCCCCGGCGGCCGATTTCCACCACGAGCTGGACCGGATCGCGCCGGCGTCGGGGGGTGAGTTTGTCGCCGTCTCGCCGATGGACTGGGCACGGTCGCCGCAGTCGAGCGGTTCGCGACCGCCGAACCGGAACTTCTTCTCGCCGCGCGGTTGGAACGCGGCGGCGCAACAGTCGGCAGAGATCGAGCGGAAGGAGCTTGACGCCGCACTCGGCGCACTGAGCCTGCCGGATTCGAAAAAGGAGACAATCGCCGCCTCTTTCGCGTCGGCGCGACAGGCTATCGCGGTCTTGAACACATCGTCGGGCGAGCAAGTGATCGGGAAGCACGCGCCGCAGGGCCCGATCGCCCTCGATCTGCCCGATGTCCCGGGGCTCTCACCGCAGTTCGCCGAGCACCTGAAGGCCCTTTCCGACTATTACGGCGGCCGGCCGCGATCGGCGCGGGCGCGTTGGGTCGCGCTGCTCGACCTGCCCGAGGCGCAGCGGCGCGAGCGCACGGTCTGGGCCGCGTACATGATCGGTGAATCCTGGCTTGATGAGTGCGTGACGATCGACTCGAAGGGCCCGGAATCCGACCGCTCCGAGGCGGCCGAGCAGGGCGTTCAATGGTTTGGCCGCTGCCGCGACTTGGCGCGTGCCGGGTTCCCCGACCCGCTCGGCCTGGCCGCTTCCAGCTTGCGGCAGGAGGCTCGCGCCGAGTTCGCCCGCCACCGCTGGCCCGAGGGCGTCCACCTCATGCTCCAGGCGCGGGCGACGCATGATGTGACCGCCGATGAGGCGTTACAGGTCTGGGCGAAGTCGATGTTCGACCAGTTCCCTTCAACGCCGGAACTGGCCGGATCGCTTGCCAAGTCGCCCGAGACGGCGCGCGTGCTGACGGCGTTCGTCAATGCCTACGGCGGCCGCCTCGGGCCGCGGCCGTCGGAGATGCAGGTCCTCGCGTGGCTCTATGCGGTCGAAGCCACCCGCGCCGGGACCGACGCCCCGGCCGAGCCCGGTAAAATCGGCTCGCAGATCGGGCCGGATCGGCTCCTCCTGGCCTGTTACCAGTACGCGGCGCCGGCTTCCGTTCGCGATACCTGGGCGGCGCGCTGCCGCGCCGAGCCGCTGGCGGAGTGGGTCAAGGCGAAGATCGAGTATGTTGCGGCCGGCGGGAACATCGCGAAGGTGATGGCGCACCTGCGCGCCGCGGTCGCCGCCTTCCCGCCGGATGAGCAATGGAACGAAGTGCGCGGCGGGGTCGAGTGGGCGACCCTGCGGCCGCGGGAGCGCGCCATGGGGGAACTGGGCGCAGGCGCTGATGTCGGTCAACCGGTTCGCCGATGCCCTCGACGCTCTCGCCGCCGCTGGATGGGATGAGGACGCATGCTACGTGGCCGAATGCGTCCTTTCGCCGGAAGAGCTGATCGCGTTCGTCGAGTCAAGATCGAAAGCGGCTTCACCGACGCGGCCGCGTCGGGATGTGCGGGATCTGCTTGCGCGACGCCTGGTGCGGCTCGGACGGTGGAAGGAGGCTCGGCCTTACTTCTCGCCCGCGAAGCAACAGGTGCTGGATCGGTACATTATCGCGATCCGCACGGGGCACGATGCCAAGAATCGAACCGACGACGAGCGGGCCGACGCGTTCTGGCAGGCCGCCCAGATCGCGCACGATCATGGTACCGAGCTGTTCGGTCATGAAACTCCTCCGCAGGATTCGGGCAGCTATTACCCCGCCGACGTGGTCAAGGCGCGGCTTACGGCAAAGGTGAGCCTTGCTGCGCCAACCGCCGACGAGCAAGCTCGTGCCAAGGCGATGGCGACGCGCGAGTATTCCTATGTGACGTCGTTAAAGACAGCGGCCGATCACGCGTGGGCGGCCGCTGCGCTGCTACCTGATGAATCGGACCAGACGGCCCGCATCCTCTGCCTCGGCGGTGGGTGGATTCGATACCGAGACCGGGACCGCGGCGGGAAGTTCTTCCGGGCGCTGATCGACCGCTGTGGGACCACGGCGATCGGCCGGACCGCCGCGCGGCTGAATCGGCTGCCGGATCTTCCGTAGTGTATCGTTCCGTCGGAAACCGCACAGGTTCGGAAACCGCACGGGTAGGGTCCGCACGGGAGCGGTCGGTTAAGGCGACGGTTGGTAAGTGGCCCTCGCTCCCGTGCGGACCTTTCCGAGTGAGACGCTCCGCCAAAGGTCCGCACGGGAGGCTGGACGGCACCGATATGCTGAATGCCGATCGACCCTCCCGTGCGGACCCTACACTCGGAACCAACCAGAAATTTCAGAACGACGCGGACCCGATCACGACACCTTCGCGACCAACAGCGTTTGATCATCGATCGGCGAGGCGTCGCCGGTGAAGGCGTTCACGGCCGCCAGGATCTCTGCCACCGTTTCCTCGGGCGTGCCGTCACAGCGGCCGAGGACATCGTCGAGCCGCTCGGTCCCCAGTAGCTCACGGCCGCGACTTCGGGCCTCGGTGATGCCGTCGGTGTAAAGGATGACGGAGTCTCTGGGGCGGAGGATCACCGTGTCGTCGGCGTAGGTTTCGTCAGCGTCGATCCCCAGCGGCAGGCTGGGCACCGACTGGAGCGGCCGCACGATGTGGTCCGTCGCGTCGCGAAGCCGCGGCGCGGGATGACCGGCGTTGCAGTAGGTCAGGCGATGCGCGCGCGGCTCGTACACGGCATACCAAGCCGTGACGAAGTTGCCGGAATCCATCGTATAGGCGTGGCAGAGCCGCTCATTGACGAACCGCATCAGGCGGCTGGGGGGCATCTTCGGGTCGCCGCCGGTGTGGGCGATGCTGTGCGTGATCGCCATCAGGACAGCGGCGGGCGTGCCGTGGCCGCTCACGTCGGCCATCAGGACGCCCCACTGGCCGTCCGGCAGCGGGAAGAAGTCGTAGTAATCCCCGCCCGCGCGGCGCGACGTCTGATAGTGCGCCGCCCATTGGAGCGTCGGGATGTCCGGCAGGCGCGACGGCAACAGCGAGCGCTGAATATCGGCGACAGCGCGGAGCTCCCGATCGACCGTCTCATAGGCCGAGCGGACCTGCTCCGAAAGGACCAGGTTCTGCGTCGCCCGGCCGAACAGGTTGCTCATCCAGACGCGCTCCGGAAGCTGCTCGCGCGGGAAGGCGCCTGGGTTGCGGCTCAGCATCACCACCATGTTCAGGGCCTGCCCTCCATCGAACAGCGGCATGGCGATCAGCGAGCGATGCCCGTGGAAATATTGGGCCGCGGGGTCGCTCTCCAGCCCCTCGAGCGCTTCCAGATCGTCGATGATGACCGGCTCATCCCCGTAAATCAGGCGGCCGAGCAGGCCATGCTCGAACGTGGGGAGAATGTCCGGGTTCTTCCAGGGGTTGATGTCTTCGTTCCAGAGGCTGCTGCGCGTGATTCGATAGTGCGGCGCGGGCAGGTCACGGCGGCTCAGGGAGATGAACCCGTCGCTGGGCATGACGTTCCGCATCCGGGCGACGTAGGTCTTGACCATGAGCTGCGGGTCGGTCTGGCGACTCATCTCGCGCATGACGTCCACGATGAACTTCAGCCGCTCGTTCCACGGTCGCGAGCCGTTCATGATGTCGAAGGCTTCCATGGCGTCCTCCGCGGAAGCATCCCGCCCCGAGAGGTGATCCGGGCGGCCGTCCCGCAACGTTGATTGGGCTTCTTCGGGCATGGAAGCACTTCCCTCGTGAATCTCGGCGCGGGTTCGGCGCTCGATTCGCAGCCAGTGAAGGGTCGGAGCGTCGGGTCATCCTAGAGCGGCAGTCCTCGCCGACTCAAGTGGACAGCCCATTTTGGTGGCGCCTCGCGCCGCGCGGGCCCCTGCTTCTCCGAGCGGCCGCTCGAATCCACATTCGGCGCCCCCGACGCTATAGTGCGAGCCGCCGCACGGGGCAATTTACGCTCGGCGGCCCCAGATCGCGGAGGTGCACAGTGTTCGCAGGCGACCGGCCGCTCACTCATCCCAGGGACGAAATTGTCAACACGATGGAGCGGATCTATCGCTACCGGATGACGACCACGTCCGGCGGGAACCTGTCGATCCGCGACGAAGCGGGCGATATCTGGATCACGCCCGCCCGGATCGACAAGGGGAGCCTGACGCGCGGCGACATCGTCCGGCGAAGCCCCGCCGGCGAGACCGATGGCGGCCACAAGCCGTCGTCCGAATTGCCGTTCCACGAAGCCATCTACGGCGTTCGGCCCGACCTTCATGCGGTCGTCCATGCCCATCCGGTCGCGCTGGTGGCGTTCAGCATCTGCCGGGTGACCCCGGATACGTCGCTCTTCCCGCAGTCGGCGCATGTCTGCGGGCGCGTGGGGTATGCCCCGTATGAGTTGCCCGGCAGCGCGGCCCTGGGGGAGCGGATCGCCGCCGTCTTTGCTAAAGGCTCCAACTGCGTGATGCTGGAGAACCACGGCGTCGTCATCGGTGGCGCGACCCTGGCCGAGGCGTTTCAGCGGTTTGAGACACTGGAGTTCACGGCCAAGACCCTCATCAAGGCCGGGCAACTGGGCGCGGTGCGCTACCTGACGGCCGACCAGATCGCCTTGAGCGAGCGCCCGCGGCCCACGCCGCCGGCCGCGAGCCCCGGCCCCGCGACCACGCAGGAAAAAGAGAGCCGCCGCAACCTCGCGGACTTCATTCGCCGCGGCTACCGCCAGCGGCTGCTGACCAGCACCGGCGGCAGCTTCTCGGCGCGGCTCGACGACGACAGCTTTATCATCAGCGCGTATGGGGTGGACCGGGAGTCGATCCGCCCGGAGGATCTGGTGCTGGTCAGCGGCCGCGGGTCGGAAGGGGGGAAGCGGCCGAGCAGGGCGGTGATGACTCACCAGCGGCTCTATCGCGAGTACCCGCGGATTCAGTCCATCGTCAATGCCACGCCGGTCAACGCGACAGCGTTCAGCGTCAGCACCACGCCGCTCGACGCGCGGACGATCCCGGAAAGCTATCTTTTTCTGGGCGAAGTGCCGCTCGTCCCCTTCGCGGCGCAGTTTGGCGACGGGGGCGCGATCCTGCCCATTGTATCGCCCCGGCAACCGGTCGCGCTGATGGAGAACAACGGCGCGCTGATCCTGGGCAAGTCGATCCTGGACGCATTCGATCGGCTCGAAGTGCTCGAATGCACGGCCGAGGCGATCATCAACAGCCGCTCCGTCGGCCCCCTGCGCCCGATGGAACCGGCGCGAATCGACGAGCTGCGCTCGGCGTTTGGGATGCTGTAGAGTTGCGGTCGGCCGGCCCGGCGGCGCTCCTGTTCCCTCTCCCGGTATTCCGGGGGAGGGTTAGGGCGGGGGCGTGGGCTTCGGCAAGCGGGCGGCGGGCCCACCAACCGCCGCCTCGGTGTTGCCCCCACTTCCGCTCCCTCGGGGTATCGGGAGCGGGGGAGAGACTTCGCTCCAAACCCTGGGCGGGCGACGGCGCGTGGCTTTCGTTGGCGCTGGGCGGCCGTCGCTTATACTGTCGAGCCGGCTTTGGAGAGGCGGAGCGACATGTCGAACATCTCATCGGACCGGATCGAGCGGGCGTTCGCGTTGGCCCGCGAGCGCTACGCCGAGCTTGGCGTTGATGTGGATCGCGCTCTAACCACTCTCGCCACCATTCCGATCTCGTTGCAATGCTGGCAGGGGGACGACGTCGGCGGGTTCGAGAACTCCGGCTCGGCGCTCGGCGGCGGCCTTGCGGTCACGGGGAGTCACCCCGGCAAGGCGCGGACGCCGGAGGAGCTTCGGGCGGACCTGGACCAGGCGCTATCGTTGATCCCCGGTCGCCATCGGCTGAATTTGCACGCGAGCTACGCCGAGACCGGCGGGCGGCGCGTCGAGCGCGACGCGCTGGACGCGTCGCACTTTGGCAACTGGATCGATTGGGCGAAGCAGCGCGGGATGGGGCTCGATTTTAACCCGACTTTTTTTTCCCATCCGCTGGCGGCCGACGGGTTCACGCTCTCCCACCGCGACAACGCCGTCCGGCGGTTCTGGGTGCGGCACGGCGTCGCCTGCCGCCGCGTTGGCGCGGCGATGGGAGCGGCGCTCGGCACGCCGTGCGTGACCAACGTCTGGGTGCCTGATGGCTCGAAGGACATCCCGGCCGATCGCAAAGGGCCGCGAGAGCGGCTGGCGGCGTCGCTGGATGAGGTTTTCGCCGAACCGCTCGATGCCGCCCACAACCTCGACGCGGTCGAAAGCAAACTGTTCGGGATCGGGTCCGAAAGCTACGTGGTCGGGTCGCACGAGTTTTACCTCGGTTACACGATCCGGCATCGCAAGCTCTACTGCCTGGACACGGGCCATTTTCACCCGACCGAGACTGTTTCGGACAAAATCTCCTCGGTCTTCATGTGGCTGGACCGCGTGCTGCTCCACGTAAGCCGCGGTGTTCGCTGGGACAGCGACCATGTCGTCACCCTCACCGACGAACTTCAGGCGATCGCGGCGGAACTGGTTCGCGGCGGCTACCTGGGCCGGACGCACATCGGGCTCGACTTCTTCGACGCGAGCATCAATCGCGTGGCGGCATGGGTCATCGGCACGCGGAACATGATCAAGGCCTTGCTCGCGGCGCTGCTGGAGCCGTCGCCACTGCTCCGTGACGCCGAGGCGGCCGGCAACTTCACAGCGCGGCTCGCCCTTCAGGAGGAGTTCAAGACGCTGCCCGCCGGCGCGGTGTGGGATTATCACTGCCTAAGGCAGAACGCCCCCGTCGGCCGAGCCTGGCTGGACGGCGTCACCCGTTACGAGAACGAGGTTCTGTCCAAGCGGGCATGATGATTGCGAAGGCGGCGCGCCGCCGGTCCGAGCGGCCGGCATGGGAATTGAACGAGGGCCCTTGGGAACGACGGCTGCAACTCTGCTTCGGCTCGACTCGATCGCCAAATCCTTTGGCGGCGTTCGCGCGCTCAAGGGCGTCTCGTTCGAGCTGAGGGCCGGGGAGGTTCACGCCGTTATCGGCGAGAACGGAGCGGGGAAGTCCACGTTGATCAAGGTCATCACCGGCGCGCATGCCCCGGACGCCGGCTCGATCGAGATTTGCGGCCAGGGGGTCGAAGCCAACTCGCCCGCCTTGTCCCGTTCGCTCGGCATCGCGGCGATCTATCAGCAGCCGGCGCTGTTCCCCGACCTGACGGTCGCCGAGAACATCGGCCTGCGGCTGGAACGGGGCGGCCCTTGGCGGCTGATCCGCTGGGGCGACCGCGGGCGCCGCGCGGCGGCTCTTCTGGCGCGGGTCGGCGCGAACATCTCGCCCGATGCCCCCGTTCGCCACCTGACGATGCCGCAGCAGCAGCTTGTCGAGATCGCCAGCGCGCTCGGAGGGGATGCGAAAGCACTGATCCTCGACGAGCCGACGGCGTCGCTCAGCGATCGGGAGGTGGATAACCTCTTCCGCGTCATCGGCGAATTGAAAAGCCAGGGCGTCGGAATGATCTACATCTCTCACCGGCTTGAAGAGCTTCCGCGGATCGCCGATCGGGTGACCGTCCTGCGGGACGGCGCGTATGTCGGCACCCGCGCGATGGCCGAGGTGGATCGCTCGGAGCTGATCCGCCTGATGGTCGGCCGCTCGCTGGACTCGGTCTTCCCCAAGATCGATGTCACCCCCGGCGAGGTCGCCCTGGAGACGCGCGGGATAGGGTGCGCCGCCTCGGGCGTGCGGGGCGTGAGCATCCAGGTGCGCAAGGGAGAGATCCTGGGCCTGGCGGGGCTGGTCGGCGCGGGGCGGACAGAGTTGGCTCGCGTGCTATTCGGGCTGACGGCGGCCGACAGCGGCGAGATCCTGCTCCGCGGCCGCCCGGTGACGATCGACCAGCCGTCCACCGCCGTCGCCTTGGGCATCGCCTATGTCCCGGAGGATCGGCGCCGGCACGGCGTCATCCTCGACATGCCGATCGCCGCGAATACAACCCTGGCGGTCCTCGACCGCATCTCGCGGTACGGGCTGATCGACTTCGCCAGGGAACGCGAAGTGGCGGCCGATTTCGTCCGCAAGCTGGGGACGAAAACGCCGTCGATTGACAATCGCGTCGGCAACCTCTCCGGCGGCAATCAGCAGAAGGTCGCCGTGGCGCGGTGGCTCGCGACCGAGCCGTCGGTCATCATTCTCGACGAGCCGACCCAGGGCGTTGACGTGGGGGCCAAGGCTGAGATTCACAAGCTGATGGGGGACCTGGCGGCCCGCGGGCTGGCGATCATCATGATCTCGTCCGAGCTGCCCGAGGTCCTGGGGATGAGCGACCGGATCGCGGTCATGCACGCCGGCGCCGTCATCGGCGAGCTCAGTCGCGCGGAAGCGACGCAGGAGCGGGTGCTTGAACTCGCCCTCGGCCACGCCCCTCCCGGCGAGAAAAGCGAGGTGGCGGCGTGACCGGACAGGCAATGTCCCCCGATGCGAGCCCGGCGGCCCAGAGCCCGTTGGCCCAGGGCCCCGCGGCGGGCCACCCGGGCAGCTTTCTGCGGCAGTACCTCCGAGAGATCTCGGTCGCCGGGGCGTATGGGCTTCTCTTGCTTCTGCTCGCGGCGCTGCGGCCGACATTCTTCACCAACCAGTTCGCCGCGACCTGGGTCAGCGCCGTCCCGGTCTTGATCGCGGCCGTCGGGATGACGCTCGTCATCGTCGCGCGGCACATCGATATTTCCATCGGCTCGCAATACGCCGTTTGCGCGGTCCTGGGGGGCTTGTCCGCCAAGGCCGGCTTGCCGATGCCGCTGGTGGCGATCCTGACGATCGTCGTCGGCGGGGTGATGGGCGCCATGAACGGCGCGCTGATCGCCGGGCTGGGGCTTCCGTCGATCGTCGTCACTTTGGCAACGATGGTCGTCTTCCGCGAATCGCTCCGCTGGGCGACTCAGGGGCAGTTCGTGCGCGACCTTCCGGCCAGCTTCCAGTGGTTTGGGTTGTCGCAGGCGGCCGGCCGGGCAACGATCGTTACCGTCGCGGCCGCCACCTTCGCGCTCTTCGCGATCGCGTCGCGATGGCTGGTGGCGGGGCGGGCGGTCTATGCCGTCGGCTCGGACCAGGAGGCGGCCCGGCTTGCCGGCGTGCGGCCGCCTCGGGTGGTCTTCTTCGTCTTCGTGGTGATGGGCGCTCTGGTCGGCCTCGCGGCGCTCTTGAACGCCGTCCGCTTTACCGACGTCGCGCCGAACATCGGGATTGGTTGGGAGCTCCAGGTGATTGCGGCCGTCGTCGTCGGTGGGACGGCCATCTCCGGCGGCCGCGGGACGCTCGTGGGCAGCCTGATCGGGGTCGCGCTGCTCACGACCATCGGCCCGTCGCTGAACTTCTTCGGCATCCCATCGCAGTGGGAGAAAGCGGTGCAGGGGCTCATCATCCTGCTGGCGGTCGCCTCCGACGGATTGTACCGGAGGGCCAACTGACCATGCCCGCGCCGACCCAGCCGCCACCGTCGGTATCGACGTCGCAGCAGACCGCAGTCCCGGGCTCGCCGCCTGGCGATTTGGGCTGGTCGTTCGTGGCCATGGCGTCGCCGCAGCAGTGGGTTCTGCTGGGGCTGCTGATCGTCGAGCTGCTGATCTTCTCCGCGCTGGGGAGCAACTTCTTCACGGTCGCCAACCTGTTCGAGACGCAGCGGCTGGGCGTGGAGGTGGGGCTGCTGGCGCTGGCGATGACGCCGGTGATCGTCACCGGTGGGATCGATTTGTCGGTCGGCTCGCTGATGGCGCTGTCGGCCGTGCTGCTCGGAAAGCTCTGGCGGGACGCGGGGATACCGGTCGGGGTGGCCGCTGTCCTGGTGATCGCCGTCGCGACGCTGCTGGGGGGGATGAACGGCTTGCTGATCACGCGACTGCGAATCCCGCCGCTGATCGTCACGCTGATGTCGTTCTCGCTGTTCCGCGGGCTGGCCGAGGGGATGACGCGCGGCGTTGACACGTTCACGCGGTTCCCGCGCGCGTTCGTGTTCCTCGGAAATGGCTATGTCGGCCCGGTGCCGGTTCAGCTTCTGCTGATGGCGGGGGCGGCGGTCGCGTTCTGGGTGCTGCTGCACCGCTCGAAGATCGGGCGGGCCTGGTCGGCCATTGGCTTTTCTCCGGAGGGGGCGCTGTACGCCGGCATTCCGGTGGCGAAGCGGCTGACGCTGGCTTACCTGTTGTCGGGCCTTTGCGCCGGTGTCGCGGCCGTCGTCGCGGTAGCGCACGTGGACGCCGCCAAGGCCGACTTCGGCAGCGGGTATGAGCTGCTGGCCATCACCGCCGTCGTGCTGGGCGGAACGTCGATCTTCGGCGGGCGGGGAAGTATCGTCGGCACGATCATGGGGCTCCTGGCGATCGTGGTGCTGCAGGACGGCCTGCGGATGGCGGATCGGCCTATCTGGCTCACGCGGCACCTGGGCGGCGAGATGGCGGGGATCCTGACGGGGCTCCTGCTGCTGCTGTCGCTAAGCCTGGATCGGCGGACAACGGTCCATGCCGCGCCGGCGTCGCGCGGCACGCCCGCGGGATCGACATCGACTGAGGAACTGGACATGAAGAACTCTCAACTGGCGGCGCTGTGCGCGGTGATCCTGCTGTCGGCGCTGATCGTCACGGCCGGCAACTTCATCCTCGTCCATTCGCTGCCGGCTGGCGGGGGAGCGGTGCCTCTGGCTTCCGGCGGTCAAACCTCCGGCGCCGTCGCGCCGGCAAAGCAGACGACCGTCGCGATGATGCCCAAGAGCAAGGGGAACCCCTATTTCGTCGCCGCCCAGAAGGGGGCCGAGGACGCCGCGAAAGAATTTGGCGTCAACCTGATCTGGGACGGCCCCACAAACACCGACCCGACCGAGCAGAACCGAATCGTCGAGACCTGGATCAACCGTGGCGTCGACGTCATCGCCGTCGCCGTCGAGAACCAGGACGGCCTCTCCACCGCTTTGAAGAAGGCGAAGGAGAAGGGGATCAAGGTCATCACCTTCGACGCTGACGCCCAGCCCGACGCCCGCGACTTCTTCGTTAACCAGGCCACGCCTGAAGGGATCGGCTACACGCTGATGGACAACGCCGCCAAGGCGATGGGTGGCAAGGGGGAGTTTGCGATCATCACCGCTTCGCTGACGGCCTCGAACATGAACGACTGGCGCCGGAACATCGAAAAGCGCCTCGCCGATAAGTACCCCGACATCAAGCTGATCGACACCCGCCCCTGTGACGACCAGAAGGACAAGGCGTTCGACGAGGCCAATACGCTGCTCAACGCACACCCGAACCTGAAGCTGATCATGGCGATCTGCTCGCCCGCCGTCCCGGGCAGCGCCGAGGCGGTCAAGCAGTCCGGCCGCAAGGGCGTGTTGGTGATGGGGCTGGGGCTGCCCAACGACAATAAGAAGTACGTTCACGAAGGCATCACCGACGACATCGTTCTCTGGAACACGATGGACCTGGGCTACCTGACCGTTCTGGCGGCGGACGGCCTGGCGAAGGGGAAGTTGCACCGCGGCGACGCCTCCATGGACGGCGGCCGCATCGGCAAGATCGAGATCAAGGGGGACAACATCCTCCTCGGCAAGCCGTTCACGTTCACCAAAGACAACATCGACCAGTTCGATTTTTGAGAGCGGATCAGCTCGTGTGGGGCACGCATGCGTGCCGCTTCGGGGGCCTTCCCCGTCGGGCCACGCGAACATCCGCGAACGTTTTGAGAACGAGCTTGTGTCTGGGGCGAGCGCACCCGTAGCGGCACGCGATGCGTGCCCTACCAATTAGGACCGGAACCGTGGATTCTTCCGCCGATGCTGATGGCCGTGGGTACGAGCTGACGCTGCTGCGATGGCTCTCCCGCCAGTTCCCCAATGTCGATGCCGCGATGGCCGAGATCGCGCGGCTGTCGGCCGTGCTGACGCTGCCGAAAGGGACGGTCCACGTCATCAGCGACATCCACGGCGAGGACAAGAAGCTCCGTCATGTCATCAACAACGCCTCCGGCACGCTGCGGCCGGTGGTGGAGCGGCTGTTCGCGGGGCGGATGGAAGAGTGGGAACTGAAGGAGTTCCTCACGCTCACGTTCTACCCCGCCGAAGTCACCGATCGGCTTCAGGCGACGATGACCGAACCGGTGGACCTGCGCCCTTCGCCGTCCGTACGCTGCGGCATCAGTTCGAGCTGGTGCGGGTGCTTGCGTCACGCTACAGCCTCAAACGGGCGACGCAAGTCTTTCCGCCCGAGTACCACGAGCTGCTCGGCGAGATGATGCACGAGCCGACGACCGAACGCGGCCGCGAGTTCGTCGAGGCGATCGTCGATGAGCTGCTCCGCCGCGGCCGCGTGCTCCACCTGATTCACGTGATCGGGCGGCTCGTCCGGAACCTGGCGATCTACGAACTGATCATCGGCGGCGACTGCTGGGATCGCGGACCTCGCGGGGACAAGGTCGTGGACTACCTCCGGCAGCAGCCCAATGTCAGCTTCATCTGGGGCAATCATGACGCCTCGTGGCTGGGCGCCTGCCTGGGGTGCGACGCCCTGATCTGCACCGTCCTGCGCGTCTCGCTGCGCTATCGCCGCCTGGGGCAACTGGATGAAGGGTACAGCATCCCGCTGACCCCGCTGGAGCACCTGGCGAGCACCGTCTACGCGCAGGACCCCGCCGCCCACTTCTTCCCCAAGACCAGCGGCATGCGGCCGGACGTCCTTGTCGCCCGGATGCAGAAGGCGGCCGCCATCATGCAGTTCAAGCTGGAAGGGCAGATGATCGCCCGCAACCCGCAGTGGGAGATGGGGCATCGCCGCCTGATGCACCGCATTGATTACGCCCGCGGAACGATCGAGATCGATGGCGTCACCTTCCCCCTCCGCGACACGCTGTTCCCCACCGTCAACCCCGCCGACCCGTACGCCCTTTCCAGGGAGGAAGAGGCGTGCATGGGGCGCGTTCGCAACTCGTTCCTCAGCAGCCAGAAGCTGTGGGAGCATATGCGGTACATCGTCGGCAACGGGACGATGTCGCTCAATCGCGACGATCACCTGATCTTCCACGGCTGCGTGCCATGCGACGAGAAGGGGGCCTTCTTGCCGCTGGTCATCGACGGCCAGCCGCTGGCCGGCCGCCGGATGTTCGAGGCCATCGAAAAATCGGTGCTCAGGGCGCTGGATCGCCGCGAACAGCAGGACCTGGACCTGCTCTGGTACCTCTGGAGCGGGCCGCGCTCTCCCCTGTTCGGCAAGGATCGCCTCGCGACGCTGGAGCGGGATTTCATTGAGGACGAGCATTCGCACCACGAGACGAAGAACCCGTACTTTGCGCTGATCAACGAGGGGTGGTTCTGCGAGAAGGTGCTCAAGGAGTTCGGGTGCGACCCCGGCCGCGGGCTGATCGTCAACGGCCACGTCCCGGTGAAGATTGAGAAGGGGGAGAGCCCCGTCAAACGCAGCGGCAAGGCGATCACAATCGACGGCGCGTTCTCCGAGGCCTACGGCGACCACGGTTACACCCTGGTGCTGGAAGCCGACCGAACCCTGCTCGCCCTGCACCATCACTTCGAATCGGTCGAGGCGGCCGTTCGCGACGGCGTGGACATCGTCCCCAGCGTCTCCATCGTCCGCGAGTGGGAAAAAACCCGCCTCATGGCCGACACCGAGCGCGGCGCCGAAATCCGCTGCGACACCCAGATGCTCGAGCGCCTGATCGACGCCTATCGAAACAACGACCTAAGACAGGTGCGCAGAAAGGATGAAGGATGAAGGTGAAGGATGAAGAGGAAAGACTGAAGGATGAAGCAAAGGAGGGTACGCGGCCTTTTATTTCATCCTTCACCTTCATCCTTCACCTTCACCTTCGCCTTCACCTTCATCCTTCACCTTCATCCTTCATCCTTCATCCTTCATCCTTCATCCTTATTCTCTCTCCTTCCACGCCTCGTCGAAGAACCCGGCGGCCGCGATCTTTCCAGGCGTGTGGGAGTCGGCGGGGGTTGTCACGTCAACGATCGCCCAGTCGGGGAGCTTGGGGACTTGGCGGGAGTTGCTGACGCTGATCCCTTCCCGGAAGGTGAAGCCGCTGTTCAGGACGACATAGTGCTTTGGGTTGAGCGGGTTGGGGTAGATGGCGATCCCGGCGTGCGTGTCGGCCGCGAAGGTCGCGTTGCCGAGGGTCACGGCCCGCGGCGTCCACTTCATGGGGAGGCGGTCGGCGATTTTCGCCAGCAGCTTGTTGCTCGACGGGTCGCCCCAGAGGACCAGGTTGTTGTCGGCGATGTCGGCGTCGGTGAGCTCGTCATCTTTCTTCACGCGGGCCTCACCTCGGAAGACACTCCGCCACTGCTCGATCGCGCGGGTCAGTTCCGCTTCCGCCCAGGCGCCGGTCTTGGGGTGCATCGGCTCGCCGGTGGGGCGGACGAACAGGAACGCGTCCATGAACGCATCGTCGATCGGCCCCTGCAACCCGTGCCGCTTGTGAAGCCCGACCTCGGCGGCCGCCGCAGGGGCCGGCATCCACCCCTTTGCCGTTCTTGCATAGGAGGCCGACCAGGCGCCTTCCGGCGTGACGGTCGGGCTGGCCAGCGCTGTGCCATCCAGCGTGACGGTCGGCGTGGAACCGGATACGAACGGGGCGTGGCCGGCGGGGAAGGTGAAGGTGACGGCCGCCACGTTCGCCGTCTTGGCGGTCAGGCCCTGTTTCGCGTCGAACGCCGCATCGACATGCGCCCGCTCCCAATGTTTTTCCAGCGCGTCCACGGTGACCCAGTCCATGTGGTTGTAGCGAAGCGTGAACGTCGTGAACCGGATGGTTTCCGGGAAGGCCCTGCGGCCGGCGTCCACGATCGCGTCAATCCGCTGATCCAACTCCGCCTTCGCTCCCTTCTCATAGGCGTGCTTGGTGTTCGGGCCGTAAACCCGCTGAAGCTTGAGGCCCTGGGCCTCCATCGCCTTCTCCATGACGTCGCCGCTCTGCTGCTGGGGATCAAGGCGGCCGGCGTAAGAGATTGTGGGGCATTGGGCGAGGTCGTCGGCCCAGTCCGTGGCGTCGTACCAATGCCAAAGCGTTCGCTCGTACCAGGGGGTCGCGGCGATCTGCTCGGGCGACAGGTGCTGGTAGAGCCGCGTCTCGGCGAAGCCCGCGCCGGGCGAGGCCGCCGCCCACAGATCGGCGTAGTGGACGGCAAGGTGCCATGTCGCCGCGCCGCCCATCGAGAAGCCGGACATCACCACGCGGTCGTCATCGATCGGGTATTGCTTCTTGAGCGAATCGAGGATCTCCAGCGTGTCGATCTCCCCCGCGAACTTGTTCGCGTTGCAGAACCGGCCGTACGGGTGCACGAGGAACTTGACCGTGGACGCGCCGACCTGGTTGTCCCCCTTGCCGCTGATGAACGCCAGCTCGGTGAGCGTCTCCCCGCGGCCGTGGCAGAAGAAGTCGAGGCGGTACTTTTTTGGCCCGTCTTTCGTGCCGGGGTCGTACGGCCTGGGCATCGTCAGCAGGTATGGCTGGACGGATTGATCGATCCGCGAGACATACCCGCGCGGCCCGCCCGTTCGTACCCATGGCGATTTGCCCTCGCGGAGCTGGGCAAGGCGCTCCAGGCCGTAAGCAAGCGCCGCTTTCGCCTTTTTCACGTCAATGGGGTCGTTGTACACGGCGGGGTATCGGACGGCGTTCTGATAGATCAGCACGTCCGGCATGAGGGCCAGCAGGTCGGGCTTCCCGGCCAGCTCGTGTCGAGCGATGTCGATCTGCTTTCCCAACTGATCCAGGCCGGCCTTCAGCGCGTCGCGGTCGGCGGGCTTCAGTTCGGAGAAGCGCGGGGTGGGGGCCTTGACCGGCGTCGTGGCGGGGCGCGTCGCGGGCTTTTCCGGCGCGGCCAGCGCGGGGAACGCGAAGGCAAGGAGCGTCACGGTGATGGAGCAGGTCGTCAATTTCACTGGGGCCTCTTTTCTTGGCGAAGCAGAGTGTGTGCCGACCCGTCGGAAGTGCTCCAGCGCCGCGACCGTCACAGACTGTCGAAAAACCGCAAAAATGCCAGAAAATGCTTCGTTTTTCTCTCAAAAACGGCGGTCGTTAGGTCGCTGTTACCAGTTTTTCGACAGTCTGGTCAGGGAGCGGTTGGGCTTCAGCGGTCGCGTCGCTCGGGATCGCGGGCGTCGCTTCCGACGGACGCTAAGCGCTTCCTCACGGTCGCGGCTCGCTTGCGACTTCTATCGCGATTTTAGCTTGCCTCATGGGCTGGCCGTTCGGCGGCTTGGTCGCGCTTCGCGATCATCGACAGCACGCAGACCATTCCGGCGGCGGCAACAAGAATTAGCGCGTCGAGCAGCAGGCCCAAGGCGTAGCTGTGAAAGGTGTCCTTGATCTTGCCCATGACCCACAGGCCGACGAACCCCCCGAAGAGGTTCCCGATTGAATTGATCAAGGCGATCCCCGCTGCGGCGGCCGAGCCATGCAGAAAGCGGCTGGGCAACGCCCAGAACGGCCCCAGCGCCCCCCAGATTCCGACCGCGGCGAACGAAAGCGCTCCGATCGACAGGCCGGGCGTGTGGCAGGCGGCCGCCACGGCAAGGCCCACCGCGCCGATCAGCGCACAGACGAGGACCGTCTCCCTCCGGCGGCCGCTCCGGTCGGCGTAGCGGGCGATAACAACCATCCCAATGGAAGCGGCGACGAACGGAATGGCCGCCAGTGAGCCGATCGTCAGGGCGTCCGCGTCAACCTGGTCTTTGACGATGGATGCGGTCCAATAGATCATCCCGTTGAAGCCGAACATCAACATGCCATAAAGCGCGGCGAGCAGCCAGACGCGCCCGTCGGCAAAGGCGTGGCTGATTCGGTGCCCCTCAAAAGGGCGGCCGCCCCGCTCGGCGAGGAGGCGCGCGGCCAGCCAGTCGCGCTCGGGCTCGGTAAGCCACTTCGCCTGTTCGGGGCGGTCGTCCAGCACGCGCAGGATCACCACGCCCAGGATGACCGACGGGATCCCTTCGAGAAGGAAAAGCCATTGCCAGCCGTGCAACCCCCAGGCATGGATCTTCATCAGCAGCCCCGCCAGCGGGGAGCCGATGACGACCGACAGCGCGGTGGAGGTCAGGAAGAGGGCGGCCGCCCGCGAGCGTTCCCGGGCCGGGATCCAGTAGGTCATGTAGAGGATCATGCCGGGGAAGAAACCGGCCTCGGCGATCCCCAGGAACAGCCGCAGCGAAAAGAAGCTCCACTTCCCCGTGACGAACATCATCGCCGAGGAGGTAAGGCCCCAGGTCATCATGATCCGAGCCATCCAGCGCCGGGCGCCGAACCGTTCCATCAGAAGGTTGCTGGGCACTTCAAACAGGAAATAGCCGACGAAGAAGACGCCGGCGCCGAACCCGTACACCTCCTCCCCCAGGTGCAGGTCGCCGTTCATCATGAGCTTGGCGACAGAGACGTTGGCCCGGTCAAGATAGTTGAGGATGTACAGCAGCACCATGAACGGGATGAGGCGCCGCAGCACCTTCGCGGTGACGCGCGGCCCGATCGCTTCCGCGGCGTGATAGTCGAGCGGGAGGGCCGGAAGGTCGCCAGTGGCCGGAAGGGCGGCGTCCACCATCATCGACGGCGGGCCTGCGGAATCATGGGGCATGGGCATCCCTCGGGGCGGCAGCGGCGCGCCCATGTGGCGACCCGCGCCGCCGTTCTCCCCGGCTTCACGTGGCTCTGACATGCGCCGTGACGGATGCCGGGTCTAATCTGCACCCGGCGGCCGCCGGGCCATGGCGCGCGGCCGGGTGCGGCCGTCGGAACGAGCCCACCCCCGACCCGGCCCGCGCGTTGCGCCGATCAAGGAACGACGCGCGGGCCGTCACCGCCCAGGGTTCACTTCGTCGAAAACTTATACACCGTCGTTTGCGTGTACGTTTCGCCCGGCTTCAGGATGCTTGACGGAAACTCCGGTCGATTCGGGGAGTCGGGGAACTTCTGCGCCTCGAGGCAGAGGGCGCCGCGCTTGGGGTATGGCTTGCCGCCGATGCCCGTCAGTTTGCCGTCGAGGTAGTTGCCGGTGTAGAGCTGCACGCCCGGCTCCGTTGTTGACATCTCCATCACGCGGCCGCTGGCGGGGTCCTCCATCCGAACGGCCATCCCCAGCTTGCCCGGCTCATGGTTCAGGATATAGCAGTGGTCGTAGCCGCCGGGGACCTGCTCGATCCGTTCGCCGACGCGGGTCGGTTTGGTGAAGTCCATCGGAGTCCCGGCGACCGGCTTCAATTCGCCTGTGGGGATCGAGGTATCGTCCACCGGCAGGTACTTGTCGGCGTTGATCGTCAAGACCTCATCCAGCACCGAGCCGGAGTTTTCCCCGGCCAGGTTGAAGTAGCTGTGGTTCGTCAGGTTGACCGGGGTCGCCTTGTCGGTCGTGGCGGCGTATTCGATCTTGAGCGCGTGGTCGTGGGTCAGCGTGTAGGTGACATGCGTCGTCAGGGTGCCGGGGTACCCTTCGTCGCCATCGGGGCTGACGTAGGTCAGTTTCACGGCGACGCCGTCCGGGCTCTTGACCTCTTCGGCCTTCCAGACGTGCTTGTCGAAGCCGCGCACGCCGCCATGGAGATGGTTCGGCCCGTTGTTCGTGGCGAGGGCGTATTCCTTGCCGTCGAGGGTGAACTTCCCTTTCGCGATTCGGTTGGCATAGCGCCCGGCGATCGCGCCGAAGAAGGGGTGGCCGTCGAGGTATTGCTGGAGGTTGTTGAACCCGAGCACCAGGTCGGCCGCCTTGCCCGATTTGTCGGGGGCGAGGACCTCGGTGACGATCGCGCCGTAGGTCATGACCTTCACGGTCATCCCGTGCGCCTTGAGCGTATAAAGATCGACGGTCTCTCCGTCTTTCGTCTTGCCGAATTCCGACTTCGTGATGCCCATCGCCATGCTCGTTTCATCCTTCTCTGTGCCGATCGGGCAGCAGTCCATGGCCTTGGTGGCGGAGGCATGCTCATGCCCCGCGTGATCGTGCCCCGGCTCTAGCGACGAGCAGGCCGTGCCCGCCAATGCCAGAGCGGCCGCCATGACCCCCGACGCGACCGATCGCATCCCTCTCAACGCTGTTGTTCTCACGATTCGCTCCTTCCGTCCCCCCTTACTGGACAGGTGTTGACGCGCTGGACGTATCGTAACCGAGCCCCCGCGGCGGGTCACGCCGGCAGGGGAGCGGCATGCGAGCGAGGGTGCGACGCTGGCGAGCCGCGACGGTGACGGAGCGTTCGGGCGGCGTGGTCGCGGGGCGTCCGTCGGCGCCCGTCCTAAGGCGGAGCGGCCGGAGACCGCTTCCTCGCCAGACTGTCGAAAAACTGGTAACAGCGACCTAACGACCGCCGTTTTTCAGCGAAACGAAGCATTTTTCGGTTTTTTTTGGGTTTTCCGACAGTCTGTCACGGGCGCGGCTCGCCGGTGACCCGCGCGGCCTCCGGACAGGTGCGTGGGCGCAGAAACATCGCGGAAAGTCGCGAAGACGACCGATTTTTGTAACGCTCGGCAGGCTACTTACAATTGCAGCCCTGCGAGCCGTTGCGATTCGAAGAGCCTCTAGGACTCCGGAGTGCGCCATGAAGTCGTTCGAAACGTCAGCGGTTATCAATGCCACGCCTCAAGCCGTCTGGGACGTGCTGACCAACGGCGGGGACTGGGTCAACTGGAACCCGACGATCGAAAAGATCGACGGGGTGATCGCGGCCGGTAACACATTGAAAGTCTATACCAAAGTCTCGCCCGGGCGAGCGTTCCCTGTGCGCGTCAGCGCGTTCTCGCCGCCTCGGTCGATGGTCTGGTCTGGCGGCATGCCGCTGGGGCTGTTCAAGGGGGTACGGACGTATACGGTCTCTCCGGTCGCCGAAGGCGTCCACTTCACGATGAGCGAGGTCTTTTCCGGGTTGATGGCGCCGATGATCACCAAATCGATCCCTGACCTGCAGCCATCCTTCAACGACTTTGCCGCGGCCCTGAAGAGCCGCTGCGAGCGCGGCGCGTAACAATGCGGGCGACAGGGCCGGCGCGGAACGGGACTGAGGACATGGCAAAACCAACAGGCGAGACGAGCGTGCCACTCACGCCCATTCCGTCACTTCGAACCGCACGGCGCGCTTTTTATCGGGGCAGTTCGCGTATGAAACCGACCCTTTGCGGACCCTTCGTCGGCGCGGCGGCATGCGTGGTTTTCCTGGTGCTGACGTCCCGTGCCGAAGAGAAGCCGGCGGGGCCGGCCTATTTTGAACAGGCGATCAGTGATTCCGACCCGCTCCGCGCCCAGCAGGCTAAGGAGCTGGACGGGTATATCGCCGCGCTGAAGAGCGCTGACCGGCTCGGCGGCGTCTTCCGCCCGGACTATTCGTCGATGAAAGCATTCGAGGCGTCGGCCGAGCCGCTGCGGAAGGCTTTCTGCGACAGCATCGGCTATCCGCCGCCGGATGATCGCGCGAAGGATGCAAAGCCGGAGTCGCCCACGTTCGACAAGCTGGGCGAGGATGACATCGCCACCTACTTCCGCGCCTCGATTCCGATCCTCCGCGGCGTCCATGCCGAAGGGATTTACATCGTGCCCAAGGGCCTGAACGGGAAGGCCCCGCTGATCGTCTCCATGCACGGCGGCGGCGGATCGCCGGAGCGGGCCTTGTTTCACGGCGGGGCGAACTACCACGACATGGTTCGCGGGGGCGTTAAGCGGGGCTACCTCGTGTTCGCTCCCCAGCACCTTTTTGCGGCCGAGGGTTTCCCGAAGGACGTCCGCCAAACGACCGACGAGCGACTGCGGCTCGTCGGCACCAGCCTCACGGCCGTCGAAATCGCAAAGATCACCCGCTCGCTCGATGTCCTGCTTGCCCGGCCTGAGGTGGACCCGGCCCGCGTGGGGATGGTCGGCCTCTCGTACGGTGGCTACTACGCGCTGGTCACGCCGGCCGTGGACCCGCGGATCAAGGTTTCGGTTTCCAGTTGCTACTACGGCGTGCAGGAGGGGCGTTACGAGCGCAACGAGTTGTCAGTCCCGACCGACTTCCGATTCAAGGATCGTTTCACCCTCTTCCGCGACTCGGACCTTGTCGCCCTGATCTGTCCGCGGGCGCTCCTGATCCAGGCGGGCAGCCATGACGACGAAGATCACCGCGAGCCTGGCGTCAAGCTCGCCCCGATTTCGGAGCAGTACTACAAGAAGCTCGGCGTCCCGGATCGCTTCCGCCACCTGGTCTTCGACGGACGTCACGAATTCGACGACGTGTCGGCCTGGGAGTTTGTGAAGAAAAATCTTTGATCGGCCACAGGACTGCGCGTCAAGGGACGAGGGGCCGAAATCGGAGATTCACGTCCGAAATGACCTCCACTCCTCAAGCAGACGATGGGCCCAGATGCCCCTCTTCGGTGCCCAGCCTGAAGGCGGTGCGACTGGCCACGTCGTGAATCTCAACCTCCACATGGCAAATCGGCTCGGGCATGGTCGTCGCCAACTGTGAGGGCGATTCTGTCAGGCCATTCGCGGCGAGGACGCCCGCCGGTGAAGGCGAGCGTTCAGCGCGGGATGAGAGCGGTCCGCGGTCGCCGCGACGTAGGCATCGACGTACAGGGGCGTGCCCGGATCGGCCGTCAGCGCGACTGCGACAGCGGGCTCTGGAACGCAGACCACAAACCACTCGTTCAGGCGTGCGGTGCGGTGTAGCGGGCGGGAAGGACGGCCATCAACTGACGGGCGAGTTCAACCGCCAGCGCGGAGTGGATTGTCATCCTTTCCGATGCTTCCAGAGAGGGGCCCATCCCGGGAAATGGTGAAGGCATAGCCAAAATCCCTCTGTCCGGCACGTCCGGCGACAGCGATGAGATGATACGATGATTGGTCGCAACCCAAGGTTGCGGCCGGCGTAAAAGAAGTGTGGTCGCGTCTTGTTCACTCGCCCGTAGTGGCGCCGGACGCCTGGGGTTCGCCTGAAGTTGGATCGGTTCCTATCCCTAAGCCGGTGATCCGTTGCCCTGGCTTCCAGACAATGGCCCCGATGGAGAGTGCATGCTTTTGCGAAGCCTCCGGATTCTCTCACATGACTTCTCCGGTGCAGGAGCTTGGCGGTTTGGATTCAAGGCGCCTTGCGAGCCGCGCCCGTCAGGAAGCGGGGCCCGCCGTACGCCGGCGTCAATCGCTCATCGCACGGATCCGTCGCCGAGTACGGCGACTGCCCGCTTCCTTACGAACGCGGCTCGATGGCAGCCGTTCTTTTACAGGGCACCTTTTTCGACGGTCCCTTCGGGGAGCGGTGGGGGGCCGGTGGGAGTGCGTCGGCAGCATAGGACGGCGCGTCGTGGGGCGCCATCCGCTCCCTCACGGTCGCGGCTCGCAGGTGGCTTTCTTCCCGACGGCCTCGATCGCTACTCATGGGCCGCGTTTGTCGTCGCATTGATCGTCCCGAACATCGTTCACGCGGCCGGATTGAGCGGGGCGTCGTCCGAGTCCTCCAGGCCCATTCGCTTCAACCGGGACATCCGTCCGATCCTGTCGGAAAACTGCTTCTCCTGTCACGGCTTCGATAAGAACAAGCGCAAGGCCGACCTGCGGCTGGATACGAAGGAAGGCCTCTTCCAGAAGCACGACGACGTGATCCCCGTCGTCGCGGGCGATATCTCGAAGAGTGACGTTTTCCGGCGCGTCATGACGGACGACGCGGACGACGTCATGCCGCCCCTCAAGAGCGGCAAGAAGCTCACTGACGATCAAAAGTCGCTGCTCAGGCGCTGGATTGAGCAGGGGGCTCACTGGGAAGGGCACTGGGCCTTTACCGCCCCGGTGCGGCCGGCGCTGCCGGTGATCCATGACCCGGGGCTGGCGGCCGCCGTTCGAAACCCGATCGACCGCTTCATCTTCGCCCGCCTCGAGCAGGAGGGCCTGCGCCCCTCGCCGGCGGCCGACAAGCCGACGCTGATCCGGCGACTCAAGCTCGATCTGATCGGCCTACCGCCCACACCGGAGGAAGTTGACGCCTTCCTGGCCGACGCCAGTCCGGACGCCTATGAGAAAGTCGTCGATCGTCTGATGGCCAGCCCGCACTTTGGCGAGCGACTGGCGCTGGAATGGCTGGACGCGGCGCGGTATGCCGATACCCACGGCTATCACATCGACTCCGGCCGCGACATGACCAAGTGGCGCGAGTGGGTGATCGACGCGTTCAATCAAAACAAGCCCTTCGACCAGTTCACGGTGGAACAGCTCGCCGGGGATCTGCTCCCCGACGCGACGGTGGAGCAGAAGGTCGCCAGCGGGTTCAACCGCAACAACATGGTGAACTTCGAAGGGGGGGCGGTCGCGGAGGAGTACCACGTCGCCTACGTGAAAGACCGGGTGAACACCACCGGCATGGTCTGGCTGGGGCTCACCGTCGGCTGCAGCGAATGCCACGATCACAAGTTCGACCCGATCACGCAGAAGGAGTACTACCAGCTCTTTTCCTACTTCAACAATGTGCCCGAAAACGGGCTCGATGGGGCGAAGGGCAACGCCGTACCAATCCTTCGCGTCCCGACCGTCTCGCAGAAGGCGGAGCTCGCCAGGCAAGCCGAAGCGATTCGCGACGCCGAAGCAAAGCTCGCCGGCCCGATGCCCGACGTGGATGCCGCCGAGGCAACGTGGGAACGGTCGAAGCCGACCGACGCGACGATCGAATGGGCCGCCGTCGTGCCGGCGCAGTTGCGGAGCAGCGGTGGGGCGACCTTGCGAACCGACAAAGACGGCTCGATCGTGGTCTCGGGCGCCAACCCGGATACCGACACCTACACAATCGCCGCGAAAGTCGGCCTACCAACCATCACGGGCGTGCGTCTGGAAGCGCTGCCGGACGATTCACTCGCCGCGCACGGCCCGGGCCGATCGGCAAACGGGAACGCGGTACTGACGCGGATCGTGCTTGAAACTCCCGCACTCAAGAAGGGCGGGCGCGTCAAGCCGTTGAAGGTTCATGCCGCCGCCGCCGACTACAGCCAGGCGTCATTCCCGGTTTCCGGGGCCATCGACGGCTCCGGCGGTTCGGGGTGGGCGCTCTACCCGGAGGTCGGCAAGGCCCACGAGGCAAGCTTTGAGCTGGAAGAGCCTTTCCAGCCGCGCCTCCCGGAAGAGTCAACCAACGGTGCGCAGATTGTCATTCGTCTGGAGTTCAAGTCGCCGTTCGCGAATCACCAGTTCGGGCGGTTTCGCCTGTCCGTGACGGACGCGCGTTCCCCCGTCGCCGGGGCCAAAGTCCCGGCGGCGATCGTTGCGATCTTGAAGACGCCCATCGAGCAGCGGACGGCGGCCCAGTCGGCGCAGGTGCGGGCGTACTACCGCGCGAACGTCTCGCCGGAGGCCCGAACCATGGCGCGGTGGGTCGCGAGCCTCAAGGCGGAGAAAGTGGCTTTCGAGGAGAGCCTGCCGAGCACGATGGTCATGGACGAAATGGCCACGCCGCGCGAGTCCTTCGTGCTCGTTCGCGGGCAGTATGACAAGCCGGGCGACAAGGTGACTTGCGGAACGCCGGCGTTCCTGCCGCCGCTTCCGCGGGGCGCTCCCAACAACCGCCTGGGCTTGGCGCGGTGGCTGGTCGATCCTTCGCACCCGCTGACGTCCCGGGTGATCGTCAACCGCTACTGGCAGATGTTCTTCGGGGCGGGCATCGTCAAGACGAGCGAGGATTTTGGGTCCCAGGGTGAACTGCCGGTGAACCCGGAGCTGCTCGACTGGCTTGCGGCGCAGTTCCGGGACGGCTCGGCCGGAGGGGATGGCTCAGCCGGGGGAGGTGGTGCGCCGGCGGCCGCCCCGTGGGACGTGCACGCGATGATTCGGCTGATCGTCACCTCCGCGGCGTACCGGCAGTCATCGCACGTCACGCCTGAGCGGGTTGGCCGGGACCCGGAGAACAGGCTTCTGGCCCGCGGGCCGCGCGTTCGCCTTCAGGCCGAGTTCATCCGCGATCAGGCGCTGGCCGTCAGCGGCCTGCTGGACGACCGGATCGGCGGGGCGAGTGTTTCCCCCTACCAGCCGCAAGGCTTGTGGGAAGAACTGATGAGCCGCAACGACGGAGCGAAGTGGACGGCGCAGGTCTACGCCCAGAGCCACGGCGCCGACCTGTACCGCCGGACGATGTACACCTTCTGGAAGCGGACGTGCCCGCCCCCCACGCTGGCGACATTCGACGCGCCTGATCGTGAGACGTGCACCGTTCGCCGTGCCGTCACGAACACGCCGCTCCAGGCGTTGATCCTGATGAACGACCCGACCTACGTCGAGGCGTCGCGCAAGGTCGCCGAGCGGCTGATGAAAGAGGGCGGCCGCTCGCCCGAGGATCGCATCGCCTACGCCTTCCGCCTGGCCACCGCTCGCCCCCCGAGCGAGCGGGAGGCCGCCGTGCTGCGAAAGGTCTTTGATCGCCAGCTCGACCGGTTCACGCGCGACCCGGAGGCGGCCGCCAAACTGCTGGCCGTGGGCGAGTCGCCTCGCGACAATCAACTGAGCCAGCCGGAACTGGCGGCGTGGACGATGGTGTCGAGCGTTATCCTCAATTTGGACGAAACCGTGACGAAAGGGTGAGGGGTTCGTTTCCCATCCGCGCGGCTAAGCGTCGGATAGCCTTTTGCGCTGGTGCCGGCCAAAGGCCGGAACGCTCGCCTGACCTTAAGATGCTCGGAGTACGACATGGACCTCGACCTTGAACGCCGGAAGCTCATTACCCGCCGCCACTTTTTTGGCCGCACGGCGACCGGCATCGGCACGGCGGCCCTTGCTTCGCTGATGAGCCCGAGCCTCTTCTCGACGGCGTCGGCCGCGACGGAAGGGGTCGGCGAGGTCGCGGGCGGGCTCCCCGCGACGCACGGGATCCTGAAGGCGCTGCACTTCGCGCCCAAGGCGAAGCGTGTCATCTATCTGTTCATGAGCGGCGGGCCATCGCACATCGATCTGTTCGACTACAAGCCGGCGCTGAAGAAGCTGCACGGCACGGAGCTTCCGGCCGAGATCCGCAACGGGCCAGCGCATCACGGGGATGACCAGCGGGCAGAAGTCGTTCCCGGTGCGTGGCGCCGATGTTCAAGTTTCGCCCAGCACGGCCAATGCGGGCGCGTGGGTGAGCGAACTGCTTCCGCACACCGCCGGCGATCGTGGACGACATCGCGGTCATCAAGTCGCTGAACACCGAGGCGATCAACCACGACCCGGCGACGACCTACATCATGACCGGCAGCCAGCAGCCCGGCCGGCCCGAGCCTGGGGGCGTGGCTCAGCTACGGCCTGGGCAGCGAGAACCAGAACCTCCCGGCGTTCGTCGTCCTGATCTCGCAGGGGAGCGGCAACAAGACCGATCAGCCGATCTTCTCGCGACTGTGGGGCAGCGGCTTCCTGCCCAGCCGCACCAGGGGGTGCGGCTCCGCTCCGGCGGCGACCCGGTCCTTTACCTGTCCGACCCGCCCGGCATCGACCGCGCGGCGCGGCGGGCCGATGCTCGACGGCGTCGGCGCAGCTCAACCGAGATGGCCGCGCAGACGCTTCGGCGACCCGGAGATCAACACGCGCATCGCCCAGTACGAGATGGCCTACCGGATGCAGACCAGCGTCCCGGACCTGACCGATCTCAAGGGCGAGTCAAAGTCAACGCTGGACATGTACGGCCTGGACGACGACGGGAACAACGCAACCGACGGCGGCTACGCCCGCAACTGCCTGCTGGCGCGGCGGATGGCCGAGCGGGGCGTCCGGTTCGTCCAGCTCATGCATCGCGGCTGGGACCAGCACAGCGACCTGCCGCACCAGATCCGCGGCCAGTGCAAGGACGTCGACCAGCCCACCGCGGCGCTGGTCAAGGACCTGAAGGCCCGCGGGCTGCTCGACGACACGCTGGTCATCTGGGGCGGCGAGTTCGGCCGAACGGTCTACAGCCAGGGGACGCTCACGGCGACCAGTCACGGCCGCGACCACCACGGCCGCTGCTTCACCGATGTGGGCGGCCGGCGGCGGCATCAAGCCCGGCTTCACCCTACGGCGAGACCGACGACTACTGCTACAACATCATCAAAGACCCCGTCCACATCCACGACTTCAACGCGACGATCCTCCGCTGCATGGGCATCGACCACGAGCGGCTGACGTTCAAGTTCCAGGGGCGCGACTTCCGGCTGACCGACGTTCACGGGAACGTGGTCGAAGCGCTTCTGGCTTGAGCCCGTCACGGCGTCGCGATCTGGGCCCGCTCGATGCCGAGGATGGAGAAGTCGTCGTGCGGCCGCTGGGCGCCGAGCCAATCGTCGATCTCTGTCATCAACTGATCGATCCCCACCTGAAGCGGCAGCGCCCGCGCCCGGGCCACGGCCGCCGAAAGGCGGTCGTTCCCGAAGAACTCCCCGTCGCCGCGCCTCGCGTCCGGAAGACCATCGGAGAAGACGTACAGCCGTTCGCCCACCTTCAGTTCAAGGCGCTGGGCGGCGTATGGCTGGTCGGCCATGCCGATCGCGGACCCAACGTGCTCAAAGAGGGCCGGCGGCCCCGAGACGGGCAGGTGGAGCGGCCCGGCGTGCCCGGCGCAGACATGGCGGAACTCGCCCGAGCCGACATCCAGTACGCCGTAGAGCAGCGTCGAGTATTGGATCGCTTCCTGGCTGAACGGGAAGAGCTGGTTCAGCCGGTCCGCGACTTCGTTGGGAGGGATGATCTCCCGGAGCCCGCCGTCCGCGTGAGCGCGAATCAGGATCGACGACGGGTCGAGCGGCGGCGAGAGAAGCCGGCTCAGCGTAACTGACATCAGCGCCGACGCGACGCCGTGGCCGCTGACATCGAGCACGAACAGGCCGACTTTCCCGCCCCCGAGGTCAATGATGTTGAGCCCGTCGCCACCCAGTTCGTCGCATGGCTGATAGCGCCAGGCGAACCGGGCGCCGGGGATGGACAGTGCGGCGTGAGGCAGGAACGCCCGCTGGATGGTCGCCGCGGCCTGGAGGTCGCGCGACATCCGAAGGTTCGCCTCGAGCAGCCGCGCGTTGGACTCCTCCAGATCGATCTGAAGCGAGCTAAGCTTGAGATGCGTCTGAACCCGCGCGTGCAGCTCCGCCATCTGAAACGGCTTGGTGATGTAGTCAACGCCGCCGGTGGCGAAGGCCTTTACTTTGTCCAGCGGCTCGGTGAGGGCGCTGATGAAGATGACGGGGACATGGCGGAGGGTTTCGTTGGCCTTGAGTCGTTCGCAGACCTCGTAGCCGTTCATCTCCGGCATGTTGATGTCGAGCAGGATCAGGTCCGGGGGGTCGCGCTCGGCGGCGAGAAGCGCCAGCTTCCCGCCGGGGACGGGGCGAACCTTGTAGCCTCGTTCCTTGAGCATGCCGGCGAGCACCTGGAGGTTGGCCGGCGTGTCGTCCACGACGAGGATGCTGGCCGGCGGTGCGGCGGCGGGAGGCTTATGCGGCGCCAAGGGGAGCTCCCGCGGTAAATAGATCCAGGAGCGTTCGGTACTGGAACGCTTCAGCCAGGCGCCGAAGCCGCGGGGCGATCGCCGGGAACCGGCCCTCGGATTCGTGGATCACCAGCAGCAGCTCGTCCAGGTCGGCGGTGACGACCGCGTCGCGCATGCGCGAAATCAGGCTCGACGGCCAGCCGGCAAGCGATTCGGAAGTAAGGTCGGCCGCCACTTCCGGGGCCGGCGGCTCGGGGCTCTCGGCGTAGATGTACTTGACGCCGATCTGGGCCTGCACCTTCTCGAACAGTTCAAGTTCCCGGAACGGCTTGCTGATGAATTCGTCGGCGCCGACGGCGAGCAACTGCTGCCGGTTCTCGTCCATGGCGCTGGCGGTGACGGCGATGATCTTAATCGACTTGCCGCCGGGCAGCGCCCGGATCTGCCGGATCGCTTCGTGGCCGTCCATCACCGGCATCCTGAAGTCCATCAGGATCAGGTGAGGCGACCAGCGCTGGAACTCGTTGACCGCCTCGGCCCCGTTGATCACCAGTCGGACGTCGAACCCCACGGGCCCCAGGAGTTGGGCGAGGAGCTGGCGGTTGTCCTCCACGTCATCGGCGATCAGGACGCGCCACGTCGGCTGGCCCGGCTGGAGCCCCAGGACTTGTCGAGCCTTCCCCCGCGCATGGACGGCCTGTGCTTCTCCTTCTTTCAGCGGGAACTGGATCGTAAAGACGCTCCCCTTTCCGACCTGGCTGCTCACGGTGATGGCGCCCCCCATGAGCCGGACGAACTCCTGGCTGATCGCGAGCCCCAGCCCCGTGCCGGTGCCGACCAGTTGCCCGCTCTTGGTCTGCTCGAAGTGCCGGAACAGCTTCCCCTGCTCCTCGTCCGAGATGCCCGGCCCGGTGTCCTGGATCTCAACCCGCAGGATCGGCCCCTCGCTCTCCGGCGCCTGCCCTTCACGGACCCGCAGCGCGATGCCCCCTTCGTCGGTGAATTTCACGGCGTTCCCCAGCACGTTGATGAAGACCTGGCGCAGCTTGTTGATGTCGCCCACGATGTATTGCGGGACGTCGCCAATGATCTCCATGGAGAACGACAGCTTCTTCTCATTAGTGCGAACCCGGAACATCATCTCCAGGTCTTTGAGCAGGGCGGGCAGGTCGAAGGTGCTCGGGTTCAACGTGGTGCGGCCGGCCTCGATCTTCGACATCTCCAGGATGTCGTTGATCAGCGCCAGAAGATGCTCGCCGCTCCGATTGATCGTCGCCAGGTACTGGCACTGCTGCGGGGTCAGGTCCTTGTCGCGCAGCATCAACTGCGAGAACCCCAGGATCGCGTTCATCGGCGTGCGAATCTCGTGGGACATGTTGGCCAGGAACATGCTCTTGGAGCGGTTCGCCTGTTGCAGCGACTGCTCATACCGCTTTCGCTCGGTCACGTCGCGGGCGGCCGCGAAGACGCCCTGGAGCTTGCGGTCCCGGTCGTGGAAGGTGGTCGCATTGTACGAGACGACCGTTTCCGTCCCGTCCCGGGCCAACGCCGTGAGTTCGTAGTTCGTCACCTTCCCCTCGTCCAGCACCAGCTTGATGCCGGCCTCGGCGCGGTCGGGGTTGGTGAAATACCCTTTGAACGGCGCGCCGATCAGTTCGTCGCGCGTGCAGCCGGTCAGCGCCTCCATCTGCTTGTTGACGTCGGTGATGATGCCGCGCGGGTCGGTGGTGATCAGGGCGTCGATGTTCGATTCGATCAGAGAGCGCGTGTAGAACTGCTGATCGCGCACGCGCTGGTCGAGCAGCATTCGCTCGGCCTCCACCTGCTTGCGGGCGGTATTGTCCGTCCCGATCAAGAGGTAGCCGATGATCCCGCCTTGCGCGTCGCGCAGGGCCGTCACCGACACGATCGCGGGGAAGCGGCTCCCGTCCTTGCGGATGTAGGTCAATTCATAAATGTCCTCAATGCCGCGCGACGCCTTGAAAACAAGCGCCTCAAAGCCGGGCGTGATCGGGGTCGCCAGTTCCGCGCTCAGCGCCTTGGCGCGGGCGATGACCTCCTGGGGGTCGGAGATCTCGGCCGGAGTGATCTTGTTCATCACCTCGGACGCCGCGTACCCGAGCATTCGCTCGGCGCCGACGTTGAAGATCTGAATGACCCCTTTCTCGTCGGTGGCGATGCTCGAGAAGTTGGCGCTGTTGAAGATCGCGCTTTGCAATGCGCCCGCCTTAAGCAGCTCGTCCTCGGCCCGCTTGCGCACCGTCACGTCTTCCATGGCCAGCACGAGCAACTCCCCATGCTGGCCCGCCTGCAACTTGCGGGCGTTGAGCAGCATCACCCGGCGGCCGATGATCGGGAACGTGTGCTCGAGCTCAAAGTCATTGAAGACCGAGCTCTTGGGTACGATGTCCTCCAGAAGGGTGCGCAGATCGGGGATATCCCACTGCCCGTTGCCCAGTTCGTAAATCAGACGCCCGACCGTCTCCTCCGGCGAGACGTGGAACGTTTGATAGAAAGCCCGATTGGCCGACCGGACGCGGAGCGTCGTGTCAAGGATCAACAATGGCTCGCGGACCGTATCAACGATGTTTAGTGCGTAATCCTGGATGTCCTCGGACAGGTTTCGTCGAGTCATAGGGCGTTTTCTCAATTCGAAGGACGGGCTTACCCCGCCGGCCGCCTCTTCGATTCTCGCCGAAGGAGCGGCACACGGCGCGGCGGCGCCGTCTTTCGCCTCGATTCGCGTTCGCCTCGATCAGCGTTCGGCCGGAAGAGCCGTCTGGAACAGCATGGAGCGGGGGCCTACGCTTCCCCGGCGCGGCGCTGCCGGATTGCGTGCAAGCCTTTGTTTCGGGCGGTGAGTCGCCTAGTCTCGGTCAATTCCGCGGGTTCCGCTACGGGCAATCGGTCCGCGCGAGTTGTTTTGCCGCACCCAGCCCGTTCTCTAACCTCGGCGGCGGAGTACCTGTCTGGTCTGGAAACGTGCGAAATTGGCGATCCGTCGTCCCAATGAGCGTAACGAGAGAGCAGATGAAGAACTTGAAATTTTCGGCCGTGTTGGGTGTGGTGGCAGCCCTGGGGCTGGGGAGGGCGTCGTGGGCACAGGAGGCTCCGTCGTCGGCGGAGCCATCCCGGACGATCGTCGAGGCGCCGCGCCCCGCCGCCGAGCCCGTCCCTCAGCCGCCCGATGCCGGCCATCCGGGGTTCGAGCCTGTCCGCGGAGCGGCCGTAGAACCGAAACCGGGCCTCAAGACGCTCGGCATCGGCGATGCCATGCCGACTCCCGCCCTGGCGCGCAACGCCGCGCAGACGAATCAATCCGCCAGCCTCGACCGACTGGTAGACTCGCTGAACGAGCATCTGGAGGTCGCGTTCCACGAGTCCAAGAAGTTCCAGATCACGGCCCACAAAGACCTGTCGCGGCTCATCGCGGAGCAGCGGCTTCCTCCCGGGGCACTGACCGATACAGGGGATGGCAACACGCTTCCTGTGCGGATCAAACGCCTCGATCTGCTCGTGCTGGCCCGTGTGACCGACTTCACCGATCAGCAGTCGGCGCTGGTCATTGAGGGGACGGGGCAGCGGGTTGATCGGCGGACGGTGCAGGCGACGGTGATCGTCAAGCTGTTCGATGCCGGCTCCGGTGCGTTGCTCCAGGCGATACGCGTCCCGGTTTCGAAAGATGCCCGAGGGGCAAGCCTGTCGCCCTATCGGCCGAGCGGGAACGGGGCGGCCAACGACGGCATGATCGAAGCGGTCGCCGATGAACTGTCCGGGCGCACGGCCGCTCGGGTGGTTGATCTCGTTTACCCCGCCCGCGTGGTGGACGTGACGGACGGCATCGTGACGCTCAACCGCGGAGAGGCGACAAATATTGCCCGCGATCAGACCTGGCAGATTTTCGCCCTTGGCAAGGAACTCATCGACCCGGACAACGGGCAGTCGCTCGGGCGCGACCAGGTGCTGGTGGGGGAGGTGGTGATCCGCGACGTCCAGCCGAAGTTCTCCAAGGCCCGGATCGTGGGCGAGAACCGAGGGATCAACGCCGGGGCGCTGGCGCGAATGAAGGAGTCTTCGCCGCCACCCCCACCGCCGATCCAGCGCCCGGCGACGAGCGGGCCCGATCTCGAACCGAGGTGAGCGCGTCGCCCGTGGCGGACGTGGCGGACGGCCGCCGTAGCGACGGTCCAGAGGAACGACTTAAAGGGCGGTGCAATGGAGAAGGGATTTCGGGCTCTGCCGCTGTGGGTTGCGGCGGCCGCATTGGTCGCGACGGGAGGGGGCTGCGGATACGCGTACAAGGAGGCGATCGGGCGCGTCTCGACCCCGTATTACGGCGGCCAGTTTGCGATCGCCGAGCATGAAGCCGCCATCGCTGTGCAACAGTCGCCGGAGCGGGATCGGCTCGCCATGCTTCTGGAGCAGGGGGCCTGCCTGCGGGCCGCCGGCCAGTGGCGCAAAGCATCGCGGTGTTCGATGAGGCGGATCTCCTAGCCGCCCACTTCGACGAACAGGCCCGCCTTCGCATCGGCCGCGAGGCTTACGCGGCCGTTACCAGCCCGGCGGCACTGGATTATGAGGGGTATGGCTATGACCGGATCATGACCAACGTCTACAAGGCGCTGGATGCGATGGAGACGGGTCAGGCGGATCGGGTCCGGACCGAGATCAAGCGGATGGGCTGGTGCAGGAAAAGGTGGCGGACGCGAAGCAGAGCGAGCTGGCACAGCTCCGACAGCGACGAACTGAACGCTTTGCCGCCCTCGATGATTCTCGTCGCGAGGCGCCGCAGGTCGATTCGAATTACGACCACCTTCAGCGCGACCCCCGGTTCGACGCCGATCGGCGGGCGATTTTCGCCGACTATGAAGAGCTCCCGCGGGCCGACCGATCGAGCGAAGGGCTGTACCTCAACCCGTTTGCCGGCTATCTCCAAGGGTTGTTCTATCGGTACTCCGACGTCCCCGGCGAACGGGAACTAGCGCGTTCGGTCCTGCGGACAACGGTCGAGATGGCCCCGCGTAACGGGTTCGCGGCCGCCGAACTGGACGAAGTCCAGAAGGGCGGCGATGGCCCGCCGCCAAGCAAGACATACGTGATCTTTGAGACCGGCATGGCGCCGACTCGCGCGGAGATCCGAATCGACCTGCCGATCTTTCTCCTCCGCGCCTTCGGGGGGCGGCCCGGCATCGACTACATCGGCGTCGCTTTCCCCAAGCTCGTTCGACATTGGGATCGACATCCGTTCCTGGACGTGGCGGCGGGGGGGACGACCTACCGCACCGAGGCCCTCGCCGATATGGACCAGATCGTCGCCCGTGAGTTCGCCGACGAGCTGCCGCTGATCATCACGCGGCTGGTCATCAGCACCGGCGTGAAGGTGGCGGCCCAGTACGCGGCCGAGCGGGCGACGAACCGGAGCGACCCGATCGTCCAGATCCTCACGCGTGGCGGGCTGGTCGTCTATGAGGCCCTCACGAACGAGGCGGATGTCCGGACGTGGCACACGCTGCCGAAGCAGGTCCAGATCGCCAGCTTCCCGACGCCGGCGGACGGCCGCGTCAATCTGGTGTTCCCCGGCGGTTTCCCGGCGGGGACGGCGACGGTGCGGCCAGATCGAATCAACATTGTCTGGGCCCGCAGCCCCTCACAACGGGCGCCGATGGCCGTGCGGGCGTTCCCGCTGAACTGATTTCGCGATGGACACTGTCACAATAGACGAGGTTCGTGCCATGAAGCCGATCAGAATCGCCGGAGCGACGGCGCTGCTTGCCCTGGCGGCCGGCGGATGCGTCAAGACGATCAACAGCGTGGAGGTGCCGGCCAAGGGCGAGGTGAACTGGGTGCGGACCGACCCGCAGTTGAGCAAGGTCGCGCGCCTGACGAGCGTCCGGAAAGTTCGCGACAATGGCCCGCTGGAGGTGCAGGTCGAAGTTGCCAACACGACCGATTCTGAGCAAGCGATCCTCTACAAGTTCATCTGGATGGACAGTGCCGGGATGGTCGTCCCGACACCGGTCAGTGTCTGGGAGCACCTGTTGCTCCAGGGCAGGCAGTCGAAGGTTCTGACAGCGGTCGCGCCGGAGCCGCGGATGACTGACTGCCGCGTCGAGATGCAGCGGGCCGAGGACCGATGAAAGAATTGCGATGGCCCGCCGGTAGGCTCATTCTCCACTGGGGCGCCTTGTCCCACGCTTGCGTGGGCATGCTTCTCGGTGTTTCAGAACCCTCGCGTCGGGAAGATGTCGGCATGTCCACGTAAGCGTGGGACATGGCACGCAGGGTCAACCGGTTTCACCATACAACTTGAAAGGTCGATCATGAGGCAGGCAAGTTTTGGCCGCGTTCTCGCCGCGGCGTCGATGGTCGGGGTCGTCGCCTTTTTCGCCGCGGGATGCGCAGGACACGCGGCGCGTCGAACGCGCCAAGGAGAGCGCGGGCCTGGGGCTGCACGACTTCCAGGAAGCGTCGCGCCAACTGACCAACAAGCTGTTGACCGCGCCGCGGTTCCAGGATGAGCTGCGCGAGATAACCGACACCCTCCGCCAGAGCGGCGAGGCGAGGCGGCCGCTGATCAAGATCAGCCGCATTCGGGACGACACCGGCCTGGTGCCGCCGATCAACATGGCCGACTACCTGGTCGAGCCGATGGAAGAGGTCTTCACCAACAACGCGCGAATCGACTTCTTCTCCGACGACCCGACCGCCCGCGACATCTCCGCCGGCCGCGCGGAGCTGGGCGCGCGCGATCCCGCCTTCCCGACCTGGTCCTCAGCGGGACAGTGAGCCGCCTTTCGACGGCCGAAGGGCGGACGCGCGACAACGCGTACATCTTCTACATCCGCGTGACCGACACGCGAACGAACAGCCAGATCTTCGTTGGCAGCAGCGACCCGATCATCAAGGAGAGCGTGCGGGCGGATGTGGGGCTCTAAACACGACGGCGTCGAAACCCGAAGCACCGAATCCGAAACCCAAAGGACTATCCAAAGGGAAAAAGAAGCAATCGGACAAGACCGCCCCGACGACTTCTTCTTCGACCTTGTTTGGACTTCCTTGAGGTTTCTCGGATTTCGGCCCTTCCGCCGGGGCGCCCGGCGGCTTCAGCCGGCCTTCAACACGGGCTGCTCGGGCTTGCAATCCGGCTGGCGAAGCGGCGTGCCGCGCTGGGCCAGTTCGTGGATGAAGCGGATCTTCACCTGCGTTGGCTTGGCAAACAATTCGGGCAGGAAGTCGAGGAGCCCGTTGCTCCGGTTCATCTCGTTCAGGGCCAGGCCAAGCTTGGTGTAGGCCTTGGTCATGGCATCGACATCCGTCAGGTCGAGCGGGGGGATGATGCCGCCGTGGATCGCCGTGTCCAGCCCCGCGCCCATGTCCAGGTAAAGGGCGAACGTCTCGGCGAAATCTTCCCACGGGTGCATCGTCGCGTAGGCGCTGACGTAGTTCATCAGCCAGTCCGGCCGCGGGCCGTTCTTGTAGTAGGCTTTCAGCGCGTCGTCATACTTGGGGTTGTTATGATCCCCGAAGACGGCGACGCATTCCGCTTCCTTCTTCCCCTTGACCAGCACGTCCCAGATATAGTGCCCGAACTCATGCCGAAAATGGCCGAGAAGCGAGCGGTGCGCCTCGCCCATGTCCACGCGAAGCTTCTCGCGCACCACGTCGTCGGCCTCCTGGATGTTGATCGTGATGACGCCGTTATCGTGGCCGGTGAAGACCTTCTGGCCCGTGGATGAGCCGCGGTAGACGCGGTCCGGGACGATGTCGGCCTTGAACTCGAACTTCAGTGGCGGGGTGATGCCGTCCTGCTCGTTCCCGTAGGGGAAGCCGAACATGTCCAGGTCGTACATCGTGCGGCGTTTTGCGGCCTCGAGGCGATACCACTTTTCCCTGTTCCCGGCGACCGACAGGTTCGGGATCGTGTGGTTGAACCGGCAACAGTCGCAGAATACCCCGGCGGATGTCGCGTTCTGCGTCCCGCTGCCCGGCACGCACGCGACGAAACGGTTGCAGACGTTGTTCAACGCGTAGTTCGAGCATTTCACCAGGGACGTGGCGCAGGCCGAACAGTTGAAAGTCCCGTCGGTGCCGGTCTGGACGTCGGTGATCACCCGGCACGAAGGGCACCACCCGACCTCGCGCTTGCAGCGCATGCAGATGCTGTTGTCAAAGAAAAGTTGGTTCCCGCAACTGCACGTATACGTCCGCATCGGCTACTCGCTCTCTGCCATCTCTCGGTCTGCCCCGCTTCGGTGACAGTAAAATACCGGGGTCGGGGAACGGTCAACGGGAAAATATTGATGGGTGTGTCGCCGTGTGAAAACCGGGCGCCGCTTGGTAAGTTGGGGAACGGCGTCCCGGTGTGACCCCGGCGTTGCGGGCGGGCCTGGACGGCAGACGCGCGGGTTGCCCGGCGGCCGCGGCGTCTCATTCGGCGTACGGATCGAGCATTGACGGGCCGCCGGAGCCCGCCTGGCGCTCGTACTTACCGTCGGACGTCTTCACGTACTTGGTCAGGCCGGACGACGCGATCTGCGCATCCCCCAGCGTACCCTTCCCGATATTCGGCGCGAGGATCACCCGTTCCACCGGCTCGCCTGTGGTGGGATGGCGAGTCAGCGGGGAGTCGTGAATCGACTGGCGCAGCTCGAACACCTCGTCCGGGCCGGCCTCGCGAACCACTCGGTAGACATAAACGGGCATGAACGCGATCCTCCTGCGAAGAACCATACGCCCGCGGGCCGGGCGATGGCAAGGATGGCAGGATCCGCAGCTGACGGACGGTGTGGCCGTTCTTCTGACAGCCGCCGGCACGGCGCGGAAAGCATCCCCGGCCACTTCCTGGGAACGCCGACGTCCTCGTCGGCTCTCCGCGAAAAGCCGACGGGGACGTCGGCGTTCCCCGGTTCAGAGGTTCGGATCCGTCACGAACTCTCGACTCACGTCACGCGGCGACGCAAGCCTCCAGAACCCCACGAAAGCCCCCCGCCGCACACAAAGTTGATGAGCTTAACATAACATAGATTATCGGACGTTGAGGCGGGGCGGTGAAAGCGGGAGATGGCCGACGTCGGCTCTCGGCGCGGTGTGCAAATGCCGCCGGCACCTGTGCTTCGCTTGTTAGTCATGGTCCCGCGGGACGGCTGGGCCCTATCCATGGCCTACGCCGGGATGCGGTGTGTTGGCATGCACGAGCTGTTCGACGCGTTCATCGATCGCCCGGCATGCGGCGATGGCATCGAACGGGCGAAGCATCCGGGTCATGCTCTCGGAGCGGACGGCGACGCCGTTCGGCCGCATGGCGCCAATGATGTGCTCCGCGAGGCCATCGGGGCTGATCTCGTACAGGCAGCTCCGCTGCATCTCGGCCGGGATGATCTCAGGGTACATGCCGCTGTCCGGGAGGACCGGGCGGCAGCCGGCGGCGATCGCCCGGACGACAAGGTAATCGGACGCGGCCATCGGCTTGACGCTGACAACGACACCGGCCTCGAACATCGCCCGGGCCTGCCCGGCTTCATCCTTCTCCGGGATCGTTCGCCGGGGGATGGCCGAGTCCAGCTCGTCAACCGGGCCGACCGTCACCACGTTAAATGCGACCCCATGCGTTCGAAGCAGCGCCAGCGCCGAGTTGAGCAGGTCGATGTCGGCGTCGCGGGTTTCGACAAAGATCGTTCGCGGGTTCCGTTGGATCGGGCCCGACGCTTCGATCTCATGAACGAGCCCAAGGTCCACCGGCGGGGGCATGAGCCGACTCTTCGCCTTCAGCTCGGGGATCGGGCTGCGGGAGGACAACTCCGGATGGCGGTCAACCATCGCGGCCGCCAAGGCCTGGAACGTCGATCGGTGATAAAGCGAATTGAACCAAAGCTCGGTGGCGGCCGTCGCGGTGTTTAGGTTCACCAGGTCGTGCGGCTGCTGCCCTTCCGAATGGGCATCGGGCATCTGGTTGTCGTGAAAATAGACGACGGCGGGGTGACGCGTTAACTCCGGGACCAGCCGCAGGAGGCTCGCGAGGTTCATCGCCTCGCTCGTGAACAACAGATCCAGCCGCCCTACCCAGTGACGCGAAAGCTGCTCCGAGAACCAGTTCGCCGCGGCCGTCAGCCGCCGTTCGATCCGCCGGGGAGGCAGCTTAAGAACCGTCCACCGATGGCGGCTGCACCGGACCAGCGTCTCGAGCATCGCCCGCCGAACCCCCCCGTAGAACGGCTCGAGCGCGAGGATGTCCAGTTGCGTTGACATGGTGACAAAGACCGTGAACTGCCTGCGGATATGCCGGCCTGCCCCAACCGTTCCCAAGCCTTGGAGCGCTCAATGTAGGCATGGTTCGGCGTGCCTCCGCCTTCGGGTCAGTCGGCCGCGTCGAACCGGTCGGCAAAGTAAGTCTTCAGCTTGTCCACGCTGACGCGTTCTTGCGTCATCTTATCCCGCTCCCGCACGGTGACGGTCTGGTCCTTGAGCGACTCGCCGTCAACGGTTACGCAGTAGGGCGTCCCGATCTCGTCCATTCGGGCGTAGCGCTTGCCGATCGCCTGCTTCGGGTCGTACTCGCAGGTGTGCTGCTTGCGGAGGTCCAGGTAGATCTTCTCGGCCATTTCGGGCATTCCGTCCTTGTTGACCAGAGGGAAGATGCCCAGCTTGATCGGCGCGAAACGGGGCCTGAACTTCATGAACAGCTTGCTCGGACGGCTTTCGTCTGGCGTGAACGCCTCGCACAACAGGACAAGCACCGCGCGCGTCAGCCCGCTGGCCGGCTCGATGACATTGGGGAGGTAGCGGCTCTTTGACTTGATCTCATCCTCTGGCACGCCCTGCTCCTTCAGCCTCAGTTGCAACTCCTGATCGAAATATTCCAGCTTGAGCCCGGAATGCTTCTGGTGCTGGGTCAGGTCGTAATCCCCCCGATGCGCAATCCCTTCCAGCTCCCCGAAGTCGGGCGCCGTGAAGGGGTACTTGTACTCGATGTCAACGGTCGCCTTGGAGTAGAAAGCGAGTTCCTCTTTATCATGGTCGCGGAACTTCAGGCGGTCGCGGCTGACGCCAAGCGACTCCCACCATTTCATCCGCTCGCCCCGCCAGAAGTCGTACCATTTCAACGCATCGGCTGGGGGGCAGAACCACTCCATTTCCATCTGCTCAAACTCTCGCGAGCGGAAGATGAAGTTCCGCGGCGTCACCTCGTTCCGGAAGCTCTTGCCGATCTGGGCGACTCCGAAAGGGACCTTGACCCGGGTGGTATCGCAGACGTTCTTGTACTGCAGGAAGATCCCCTGGGCGGTCTCCGGACGCAGGTAGGCTTTGGATTCGTCGCTCTGGATCGCGCCGACGTAGGTCTGGAACATCAGGTTGAACTCGCGCGGCTCGGTCAGCGTGCCCGCGGCGGCCGCGTCGGGCCCGACGACGAGCTTCTGCTGCTCGGGCGAGAGCCGCGTGAACGGCGTCAGCTCCGCCGGGGGCTCGACCTCCCCACCGCCGGTCTTCTTCGCCAGCTTTTCCACCTTCTTCACGAAGTTGTCGATCGCGTCGTCGCCGGAGAGGACGGAGAAGAGGCCGAGGTCGTCGAGATTCTCGTTCTTTCGCTTGACGTGCGCCGCCCCCACCATGATGTGGTCGGCACGATAGCGCTGCTTGGTCTCGCGGTCGTCAACCATCGGATCGGAGAACCCGCCGACGTGCCCGCTGGCGACCCACGCCCTGGGGTTCTGGATGATCGCCGTATCGATCCCGACCATATCGACCGGGTGACCGTCCGGCCCCAGCGGCGGACAGATCACCATGTTGTGCCACCACCAGTCCCGGATGTTGTTCTTCAGCAGGACGCCCAGCGGCCCATAATCCCAGAAGCCGTTGAGCCCGCCGTAGATCTCGCTGGCCGGGTAGACGAAGCCGCGGCGCTTGCACAGGGAGACGATCTGTTCCATCACGGTCGCGTCGGGCATGGTGCTCCTTTTGGATCGAGCGCGTTCACGGTGGCGATCCGACTCTACTCCCGCTGCCGCCGCGATCGTGACGCGTGCGTCGTGACGCGCCGGGCAACGCGACGTGGGTCAACAAAAACACCCGGCATCAAGCAGGCCCTGGATCGCGCGGGAGGCGCGCGTCAGAGTATGCCTAATGCCGGGTGATCGTCGCGGCCGTTTTAAGGCGGCGCGCGGCGTTCTTTCCTCGGCGGATGCGGCGCGATTAGGCGTTCGCGCCGCTGCTACCCGCCGCTGCGGCGGCGGCCGCCTTCGCGGCCTTGGCCACCTTGGCGGCGGCCTTGGCGCCGGCGACGGTGGTCGGCTTGACCGCCCCACTGCGGACGGCGTTCAACTTCTTCGCCATGCGGCTGCGCTTGCGGGCGGCGGTGTTCTTGTGAATGGTCCCCTTGGCGGCGACCTTATCGAGGCGCGAGACGACCTTATTCAGGGCATCCTCGGCCTTCTTGGCGTCGCCCGTCGCGAGAACAGTCGTAAAGCCGCGCACCTCGTTCTTGATCAACTCCTTGCGGGAGCGATTGCGGGCACGGCGTTTCTCGGTCTGACGGACACGCTTTTTGGCGGAAAGCGAATGGGCCACGGACAATCTCCTGGTTCGGTCGCAGCGCGATCTTCAATCGACGGATATAAACCGAGCCCCGCGGAAACAGCGGCGTCCCCGCAAGGCTTCCGGCTCGTCCCCCGCGCGCTACTCGGCAACGATTCCGGGCAGGGGGTCCAAAATCATAATGGTTCAAGACGTTTTGTCCAGCGCCGCCGACACGAAACGGGGAGTCTCCCCTTTCTTCCGGCTCGAAGAAAGGGGAGACTCCCCGTTTTCGGGCGAGTTAGGGCGTGCCGCGGCTCGCCGCTCGGAGGCGCTTGATGCGGGGCTGCACGTCCCGGTACTTCGCGTTCCACTGGAAGACCTGGCTGTAGGATTTCAGGGCGGAGGGGATATCCCCCCGCTCCTCAAGCGAGCGCGCGTACCAGTAGGTCATGTCGATCGACTTTTCATCGCCGACGCCCGCATAGTCCGCGATGACGCCCTGCAGCGTGTCGGCCGCCTCTTCGGGGAAGCCGGCTTCGAGGAACGCCCGGCCGAGCATGACACTGCCGGTGACGCGGTACTTCGCGTCGTTCCTCGCCTGTTGGAAGACGGGGATCGCATCGTCGAACCGGCCCAGGGCGAAGAGCTGCCTGCCGATCTCCATCCGGGCTTCGTTGTTCGACGGGTAGTTCTCCAGCCGCTCTGTATTAATGCGGAGCAACTCCTCCGCCTTTTCACGGAGGAATTGCTCGTAGCTCTTGCGCAACCCGACATCAGCCATATTCTTCATGACCTGCTCGCGGAGCGAACGCTCCATGCGGCTAAGCTGGGCCGTCTTGATCGTGTTGATGATGTCCCGGTAAGGGTAAGACTTCGTCCGCTTGAAGTGCCCATCCAGCAGTTCGATCGCCCGGTTCTCGTATTCGGTTTGCTCGGTCTTGCGCAGGATGTCCACAAGGCGCTTCAGCGCGCCTGGGTCGTTGGGGTCCACATCGTACTCCGCCTGCGCTTTGCGGATGCCGGCGGCCATCGCATCTTCGGTGCGAATGTCCATGTCCTGCTGCATCAGCTCGCGCTGCTGGTCCACGTTGCGGATGCTCTCCCGGAAGTCGCCCTTCTCGTAATTGCCCTTCTGGATCGTCTCCTTGGTCGCAAGGTCCTTCAGCTCCTGCTGAAGGTTCATGTCGTTTGGCTTGACCCGCAGAGCGAGCGCGCAGACATCCGCGGCCGTGCGGAACTCCATCGCGGTCTTGTAGATTTCCTTTAGTGCGATGACTTTATTGAAGTCCGGCTTGGGGTTCGTCGCCAGCGCGTGGTGGGCGATTGGGCCAACCCACCGGACGATGTCATAAAACGCCCCTTTTGCGGCCGCCGACGCCATGGCGAGCATGTGGTCAATGTTCCCCGGGTCGTAGGCCAGAAGGTGCTCGGCGTTGAGCATCTGCCCCTTAAAATCGTCTTTGGCGGCTTTGAGCTTAGCCCTGTCCCACATCCCCATCGGCTTGCCGCCGCGGGCCTTGCGGACCATCGAAATCTCGCGAAGCGCTTTGTGAGCTTCCTCGAACTCCGGGTCGAGGTTGAGCCCGTTGATGTACATCGTGATCGAGTACCTCGTAGTTGCCCGTATCCGCGACCGTACGCGCATGCCCGAAGAATCCCTGGGCCTTTTTGCGGTCGTCCCCGGAGGGTCCGCTGGGCGTTGCAAGGGCAGTCGTCACGTTCGAGTCCTGGTGAAAATTACCGCCAGCCAATCACACCTCGGCCGCCCGCGCGAACCGGGCGTCGCGCACCGAACCTCCGCCCGATTATACGCATGCACGGGAGCCCGAGCCCCTCCGCCGGGGGTGGCTTGTCAACCGAATCATAACGCAATCTGCGTTCGGAAACAGCCAGTGCGGGCTCGCCCCGACTCCGACGGATTGCACAGCGATGCCGTGCGCCCGGCCGATGCGCATGCGTCGGACCGAGCGGCCGTTTAGTCTACCGCATTCCCGCTCTCGAAAAAGTGTCCGACGTGCCTATTCCTATCGCTCGGGCTACAGTATTTTAAGCGACGTCGAAGGGGGCCGGCACGGTCGATCCAAACCGGGCGGCCCTCGACTCGTTCCACCCGCGCTCGGACCTGCCGGGCACCGTAAACCATCGAATGGCCGACCCACTGAAGATCATCAAATGGCCGGACCCGCGGCTCCGCAAGCGTAGCGTGCCGGTCACCCGGTTCGACGACAACCTGCGAGCCCTGGCGACCCAAATGTTGGACTTGATGCGGGAATCCAAAGGCGTGGGCCTTGCGGCCCCGCAGGTCGGGCTGAACCTGCGCCTGTTCGTCATCAACCACACGGGTAAGCCTGAAGACGACAAGGTTTACGTCAACCCCTCCCTGGAGGGCCCCGATGGCGCAGAAGAAGCCGAGGAAGGGTGCCTAAGCCTCCCGGAGATCAACGTCGCGATCAATCGCTCGACAACCCTCACGATCAAAGCCAAGGACGTGTCGGGTGAGCCGTTCGAGCAGACGGAGACGGGCTTTATCACGCGGGTCTGGCAACACGAGTTTGATCATCTCGATGGACGGCTGATCACTGATTACATGGGCCCGGTGGCGAAGATCGCCTCTCGCAAGATCCTCAAGCAACTCGAAGACAACTATGCCGCCGAGCAGTTGGAAGCCGCCAGGAAACGCAGGCGGCCGCCCTCGGCGAGCCCGTCGCCCAGGAACCCGGCTCCCCCGCCGCGCGATAACGCGGGGTCTGGGCCCGCTCCCGCGCCCCCTCAGGCTTGAGCGGTCGATGCGACTGCCGGCCGCTTGCCCTCTGGCGGCGTTCCCATCCTCTTAGCCATCGATGTAGGGCCAATTAAACGACTGGAGACTCGTATCACGCCATTGCGGATCATCTTTGCCGGCAGCGGCGAATTCGGCCTGCCAACGTTACGGGCGATCCTCGGCGCGGGGCACGAGGTCGTTCAAGTTGTCAGCCAGCCCGACCGCCCCGCCGGCCGCGGCCGCGGGCTCTCCCCCACGCCGGTCGCGGCCGAGGCGATCGCCGCCGGCTTGCCGTTGCTTCGCACGCCCGATATCAACCAGGAGCCCCTCAACGAGGCCCTCCCGCCCGCCGACGTGATGGTGGTAATCGCTTTCGGGCAGAAGATCGCGGATTCGGTCGTGAACCACCCGCGACTGGGGAGCGTTAACCTGCACGCCTCGCGCCTGCCGAAGCATCGCGGGGCCGCCCCGATCAACGCCGCGATCTTGAGCGGCGACCCTGTGGCGGGCAATTCGATTATTCGCCTGGCCCGGAAGATGGACGCCGGCGCGGTATTGGCGGAATCGGCGCTCGATGTTGGCGAGCTGGAGACCGCCGGCGAATTGCACGATCGCCTCGCGACCGACGGCGCGCCCTCGTTCTCGGCGTGCTGGAAGCGCTGGCGGCCGGGTCCGCCGTCGAGGCTGAACAGGATCACGCGGCCGCCACGGTCGCGCCGAAACTGAGTCGGGAGACGGCGCGGATCGATTTCGGTCGCTCGGCCATCCAGATTGCCCGGCAGGTTCGGGGGCTATTCCCCTGGCCGGGCTGCCGTGTGCGAGTGTGTGACGCCGAAGGGACGAAACTCGATTCAATCCGATTGGTCCGCGCCGCCCCGCCGCCGGATCGGACGAGCTGGAGCGCTGGCAACCGGGCGAGTTGATGACCGACGGGCTCGTCGCCACCGGCGACGGGGCGATGGAGATCGTCGAATGCCAGCCAGACGGCGGCCGCCCCATGTCCATCGCGGATTATCGCCGAGGCCACCGCTGGCACGCGGGCCTGCGCCTCCGGAACGATTAAGCGCAGGCGTCGATTTCCTCCTCTCCGTCGATTTCCTCCTCGCACAGACGCGGCCGGTGAGTTAAACCCCTGATCCCGGCTCAATCCTCCCGCCAGCGATGACCGATAGCCTTGATAGGGAGTGAACAACGCCGGGATACCTCATGATCATGTTCATCTGCTTCGCCGGGGCTTTGAGTACCTGGACTCTCCTGAACGTCCTCTCGGGCGAGCGGCAGCGCCGTGTGCAGGACCTGCAGGCGTTGGAGGCCCATCTGGCCTCGCGCCAGGCCGAAGCGGCCAAAGCGATCCCCGTCGCCAAGGGGAAGTAATCCCGCTCGGCCCCCTCCCTTGGAACGCCGACGTCCCCGTCGGCCTTTCGCGTCGAAGCCGACGAAGACGCTCGGGCGCGTACTAACGAAAATCACCCTGCCTCGATGACCCCGCCTCCTCGGCCGCCGGGCCCAGCCTCATCCCGCCTGTCCGCCAACTGGCTATAACGTTGACCGGATCCCCCGGCTTTCTCTATATTTAGCGAAGGATGAAACGAGCGTGGCGTGACTGCGCCGCGCGTCGCTTCCGGGCCCGCTGGCACACACCGAGGCGAATGTGGAACAACGCAAATCTCCCTCCTTCACGCTGTTTTACCTCCTCGCGATCGTTGTGTCGGTGGCCATCATCGCGTTCGGCGCCTTTCATAAGGTCGGGAACGAGCCGAACTGGTCGGTCATCGCCGTCGGCATGCTGGCGCTGGTCGTCACGGCGGTGACGTGGCCGCTGGCCGAATCCTTCGCCCAGGAGCGTGCCTCCACCGGTGACCTGCCGGAGCAGGTCGCCGCGATGAGCGAGCGGTTGAAAGAGATCTCCGTCCTCATGAACCTCATGAGCGAGCAGCAGCTCCTCAGCGACCGAGCCAAGGCGATCGCCTACCGCGAGAAGGACCTGCATGCCCTTCGCCGCGCGATTCAGGAAGAGATCGGCAAGAACGACTGGGACGCCGCCCTTGTCCTCGCGGACAACATCGAAACCGATTTTGGTTACAAGTCCGAGGCCGACCGCTTCCGCGACGAAGTGCGCAACCGCCGCCAGGAGGTCGTCCGCCGGCAGATCCAGGACATCGTCGCGATCATCGACCGCCACACCCGATCCGAGCAGTGGAACGGCGCACTGCGTGAGGCCGAGCGCCTCATGGGCATGTTCCCCGACAACGAGCAGGTGAAGAACCTCCCCGGCGAGATCGACGCCCGCCGCCAGGCGCACAAGAAACAACTGATCGACAGTTGGAACGACGCCGTCGCCCGCCACGACGTTGATGGCAGCATTGAGATCCTCAAGCAGCTCGACCCCTATCTCACCCCCGCCGAGGCCGAAGGAATGCAGGAAACCGCCCGCCAGGTCTTCCGCGAGAAACAGAACATGCTCGGCAAGCAGTTCGCCGACGCCGTTCGCGACCACAAGTGGCTGGAGGCGATCCGCGTCGGCGAGCAGATCTCGCGCGACTTCCCCAATACCCGCATGGCGCAGGAAGTCCGCGAAAAGATGGACCTCCTCCGCCAGCGCTCCAGCGAGCCCGGGTTCCCCGCCTCCCCGGCCGTCACGGCCGGCGTGTGAAACGCGAGAATAGAAGGCTGAAGGATGAAAGATGAAGGCAGAAGATCACGGTTTCTGTAATTTCATCCTTCTCCTTCATCCTTCAGCCTTGCCTCATCCCTCTCCTATCATCGCCTGATGCGTGACGTGACGATTATCGGCGCTGGGCCGGCCGGGAGCCTTACCGCGTTCCTCCTGGCCCGACGCGGCGTCGCCGTCACGCTGGTCGAGCAGCACCGGTTCCCACGCGACAAAGTCTGTGGCGAATGCTTGAGCGCCCTTGGCATGGAGGTGCTCGGCCGCGTGGGGCTTGCAGAGGCCACCCGGTCCGCCGGCGCGGTCGAACTTGGGCGCACCGTCATCCATTCGCCCTGCGGCGGTTCGGCCGCCGTTAACCTGCCGCGCCCGATGTGGGGCCTCTCTCGCGCCCGCCTCGACGTGCTCCTGCTCGACGCCGCCCGCGCTGTCGGCGCGGTAGTCCTTCAGCCCGCGCGTTGCGAGTCGATCGAGGTCGAGCCGCGATTGTCCGTCCGGATTCGCTGTCTATCGACGAATCAAGTGGATGAGACGTCCCCGACGCGACTGATCATCGCCGACGGCAAGTCGGCTCTGCCCGGGCGTGCCCCGGTGCCCACGGGGGATTTTGGCATCAAGACGCACTTCGTCGGCGTGAGCGGTCCGACCGATGCGATCGAGCTGTTCTCTACCTCTGGCACCTACGGCGGCCTCGCCCCCATCGAAGGCGGCCGCTGGAATGCGGCGTTCAGCGTCGCGGCCGAACGGCTCAAGGCTCATGGCGGTGACGTGGCCGCCCTTTTCGACGAGCTGATCCGATCCAACCGCGCGCTCGCTCGCCGACTGGCCGGGGCGACGCGGGTGAGCGCCTGGCTGGCGGCTCCCCTGCCGCGGTTCCCGGTCCGCTCCCGCTGGCCGCGAAACGTGATCTTTGTCGGCAACGCGGCCGCCGCGATCGAACCGATCGGCGGAGAAGGGATGGGCCTCGCCCTCCGCAGCGCCGAGCTGGCGGCCGCGGCGCTGGCCCCCGACGCGCTGGCCGCCGACGCCTTGGCCCCCGACGCGCTGGCCGCCGACGCCTTGGCCCCCGACGCGCTGGCCGCCGAACCGTGCGGCGACGCGAATTTCGACCCGCAAACATTGCGGCGAGCATTCGCCACCCTGTGGCGCTCCCGACGCGGCGGGTGCCGTGCCGCGGCATTGGCCGTTTCATCATCCTGGCTTGCGTCCATCGCCGCCGACCTGCTCCCCGCCGACGACCGCGCCGCCCGGCTGGCGATGACGCTGATGGGCAAAGGGTGAGCCGCTCCCCTTGGCGAATGACGCTCCGGTACCGAAGATCAAACCATGTTGAGCCCGGCACCCGATCGATTGGCCCCAACCCGTCTGCTTCGCGCGGATTGGGTCGCGACGATGGCGGGCCCGACGCTCGAGGACGCGGCCGTCACTTTCAGGGGCGAACGAATCGTCGAAGTTGGGGCGGCCGCCGATCTCATTCGACGCTTCCCGGAGGCTCGGGTCGAGGACCTCGGCGCGGCGGTGCTCCTCCCCGGGCTGGTGAACGCGCACACCCACCTGGAGCTCAGCGGTGTACAGCGGGGAGCGACGCCAGGCGGCGGCTTCACAGGCTGGCTGCTGGACCGTATCCGCCAAGCCCCCACCTCCGGCACAGGCTCGGGCGCGACGCTCTCGCCCGAGGCCGCGATTCAATACGGCATCGACCAATGCCTCCGGTTCGGCGTGACGGCCGTCGGGGACATCAGCCGCTCCCCCCTGCTGACGCGTCCGATCCTTCAGGAATCGCCATTGCGCGGCGTCAGCTACGGCGAAGTCCGCGCGATGGCCCAGAACCGCGCGGCGCTCGAATCACAGCTCGCCGAGGCCGTCCACGGCTTCTCCCCCGCCGGCTCACCACGCGCTGGCGTGGTGAACGGCGTCTCGCCGCACGCGCCGTACTCGGTCGAGCCGGAGGCCTACCGCCGTTGCCTCGCCGCCGCTCGGGCGCACGGGCTGAGCGTGGCCACGCATCTCGCCGAGTCACCGGACGAGGCGTCTTTCCTGGCCGAGCACACTGGCCCGTTCCGGGCGCTCTGGGACGCCATCGGCCGCTGGGACGAGCAGGTGCCGCGCTTCGACGGCGGGCCCATCCGCTTCGCCCAAAACCTTGGCCTTCTGGACGGCCCCAACCTTCTTGCGCATGTGAACTACTGCGACGACGCCGAACTCGACCTGCTGGCGGCCGGCAACGCGAGCGTCGTCTACTGCCCGCGCACGCACGCCTACTTCGGCCACCCGCCCCAAAGCTGGCGCGAGATGCTCGCGCCGGGGTGAACGTCGCCGTGGGCACCGACAGTTGTGCCAGCTCGCCCGACCTGAACCTGGTTGACGACCTCCGCCTGCTGCACGAGATCGCGCCCGATGTCCCCGTTGGCAACTTATGGCAGATGGCGACGACCCGTGCCGCGCGGGCCATCGGCTGGGAGGCGGATACAGGCTCGATCGAGGCGGGAAAGCTGGCCGATTTCGTCGCCTTCGCCGTTAGAGGGCCGCATCCGCTCAAGTCGATCCTTGAGGAAGATGTGCTGCCAAAGGCCGCATGGGTGGGCGGACAGCGGGCAGGCCCTCGCGGGGCGAACGTTCGAGAACACCAAGGTGTTTAGCACCCGGAAGTATTGGATCGTTCGAGATGCTACGCCGCAAAGGTGCGGGCGGCAGACGCTCAAGCTTCTTCGAATGGGGCATGTTTGTTATCATATCGTACGGTTGATCAACGGCGAGGTGCCCCGTGGCGTCACAAGCATCGGCCCTGCAGGTGCGAGGGCTGGGGAAACAGAAGATGGCTGAGGTCGTCGAGCGTGCGAAGCGGCTCGGGATGACGCCACAAGGATACCTAAAACATCTCGTGGACGAAGATTTGGCAACCTCGAGCCGGGCAAAGAAGACCGCGTTCGCAGGACTGTTTGGACCGGGGGTCCAGATCGATGAGGCGGAGGTTGACAGGGCAATTGATGCTGCCCGCGAGGACTATCACCAGACCAAGTCGCGGAAAGGCTGACGCTGACGCCGAGCGACAAATGTGATCCGGATACACATCGGATCGTCCCGGACACGAACATCCTCGTGCGCGGGTTCATCAATCCCCGTTCGAGTTCTGGCCGAATCTTGTTCGCGTGTGAAGAGCGTCGCGTGGTGCCGGTTTTGAGCGGCGACGTGTTGCGGGAGTATCATGCAATTCTTTGACACGCAACAATTGTTGGACGTTATCCGCAGTTGAACCGGCCGGAAATCGCGGTGTCGATCGAACGAATCTTGTACGTGAGCGACTTTTATCGGCACACGATGGTCGAGTTTGTCTTCCCGCGCGACCCGAAAGACGCGGCACTCATTGAACTGGCGATCGCCGGTCGAGCATCACACATCATCAGCACGGACGACGATTTGCTGGCGTTGATGAAGGGTCTGGATGATGCGGCCAAGCGATTCCGCCAGCGGCTGCCCAACGCTTCGATCGTAACACCGGAAGAATTCGCTCGATCGTTTGGGGAGTTCATCTCAGGCGGATGAACGCTTCCAGGATGTGACGGGTGAAGTGGCACCTACCATCCGGTCCGCTTGTGACGGCGTCACTCTCCTGGAAATGCTTGGTCGTCGAAAGGGGCGAAGGTAGATGGGCAGTACAGTAGACCACCCCCCAATGTGCTCGGATCTCACTCACTTTTGTATCTGCTATCCTCAGGTGGCCACCCTCCCCACTTCTCGGGGTCTCCCTGTCGGTGTGCCATCAGCCAGGCGCGACGCCAGCCTTCGGCTAACGCAGAAGTATCTTTCGGCTTCACGTGCTCGAGGACGTAGAAGTACCGCGTTCCTGACTGCGACTTGTCAAAGTACGCTGCCCAAAATCCGATGTCATGAAGCGACCACTCAAGGCGATGTTCAAGGGAGATGCCCTGTTGAGTATTCCCCGCCGACAACAGGGCTCCCGTTCGCGAGACGAGCGTATTGATTGTCCGTACATATGCGGTCGCAATCTCCGGTATATCAACGTGCCCGCCACTCATGTTTATGCTCATTAATCGGCGCAGCGCATGAATTCCGTCCTGTATTCGAATCGGCTCGTGTTGTTTGAGCGTCCAGGTAGCGATGTGTTCCGCATCACCTTGTTGAAGACGTACAGGTAGCGTACCGGCGGAGAGTGATTGGTGGGAATGCGTCCGGCGGCGATCACAGTAAACGCGATCGAAGTGCGGAAGGTTTGGGTATTCATCGTTGCACCCGATCGATACAGCGGCCGACGCAGCTACCCTGCCAGCCGTGAGCCGCTGTCGGCCGCCCCGCCGCTGCCGGCACCGGGGCCGGATTTGGCGCGGCGAATGGCGGCCTGGATTTGGTCGTGGACCTTGGCCGGCCGCCGGACGGTTTGCCAGAGGGCGGCGGGCATGTTCTCGTTCTGGGGGAGGATCTCGATCGAACCGAGCCGCCAGATGCGTTCGCGGAGTGTCTGGGTGACGCGGGTCGTGGCGATTTTGCGGAGCGGGCAGTCGAAGACGTCGATGGTGAAAACGCCGGAAAGGCGGAGGATTCGGCAGTCGGTCAGCACATACAGGCGGCCGACCCATTGCAGCACGGCCCACATGAGCCGCCCGGCGAGCAGGAGCAGCGCCGTCTCGACGTACGAATAGACGAACCGCGGCTCCCCCCAGACGACGGCCGCGATCAGGACGATGCCGATGAAGGCGCTGAACCGGGCGAGGTTGAAGAGGATGAACCAACGGGAGGGCTTGAGGATCAGCAGGACCACTTCCCCGTCGCGCAGAATGTGGCCGGCGAGGAGCGTGGCGAGCGAGGGGAGGAGCGGCAGCTTTTCGGCGACGGCGGAGGCGCCCCCTTCGGCCGGGTGGAGCGCCAGCGCCGGCGGTGCGGCCGCCGCTTCGTGACCGGAGGAAAGATCGTGGATGATTAACGACATAGGGTCGTCAACCGTTCTGTTCGCGCGCCCCCAGACTAAGCAAGATTCTATCCGAACCCGGGCATCCCGCGATACAGCGCTCGGGAGAGAACTGATGAGGCGAGCGCAGCGTCCGATTGCGGCGGATCGGGCGTCGCCCCGTCCCCCGATAGTCCGGGGGCCGCGCGCGAATCCCCCACCCCGCCCTCCCCCGGTGTACCGGGAGAAGGAGAAGGGCAGCGCGGGCGGGTGGGTGAAGCCCCGGTCGTTCATTGATCGGGCGCCTTTCCGCCAGCCGCGTCGCGGCCGCCGGCACGCACGGCGCATCGCTCGATCGCCGTCGGCGTCAGCGTGACGATGTCAGGCAGGTTCCGGTAGTAGTTGTTGAAGTCGAGCCCGTAGCCGACGACAAACTCGTCGGGGATTTCGAACCCAACGTAATCCGCGGGCGTGGCCCGGGCCGCGGGCCGGTCTTTTCGGAGCAGCACGCAGGTTCGCACCGTCGCGGCCCCAGCGCGGTGGATCTGGGGCAGGACCAGGTTGATCGTCCCCCCGCTGTCGAGGATGTCGTCCACCAGCAGCACGTGCCGCCCCGTCACGTCGCCAAGCTGCTGGCCCAGGAGCGTCGAACCCTGCGTCCGCACGCTCTGTCCGGGGTAGCTGCTGACCGTGATTAACCCGATGCGCATCGCAATCGGGATGTGCCGGATCAGGTCGCTGCAGAAGATCATTCCGCCGGTGAGGATGGGGACGATGGTGATCTCGACCTCCTCCTCCTGACCGGCGTGCGCCGCGGCATGATCGGCCGTGATTTGCCGCGCCAGTTCCATCACCCGGCGGGCGATCTGCGCCTGGGAGATCAGGGTGCGCTCGACATCGGCATAGATGCCAACCCCCGAGGGGCGCCGCGGTGTGCCGTGCATCGCCGGACTCTACCCCATTGGCGGCCTGGTGCGTAAGGGGCGGGCTTGGCCGACCTTGTCGGCCCCGTGAGATCTCCTTATTGGAATTTCAAAACGATGGGCCTGGCGACGCCGATGTCCTCGTCGGCTCGACGTGAAAGGCCGACGGGGACGTCGGCGTTCCCAGGAGTGCCCGGGCCGCTTTCGGGCTTCTTGCTCCACGTCTGCCGGCGATATGTGCGAAAGGCAGACTGAATGGGTGTTCTTGTTCTTGAGAGCCTTTTTCTGACGAACGACAATCGCGAACCCCTCATACGCGGGGTCAAAAGGGAGCGAGTAGTCCCATGACCCTAGCTTATCCGCCGGCCAACTCGTCTGGCCGTCCGGAAAGGAGCTGCGTGCCCGCCACGGGGAACGCCATCACGACCGCCTGACCCAGAGCGCCGCTTCGGTACGACCGCGCCGTTCTGCGGCACGCCGTGGGACGCGATGCGTGCGCTACCAGAAGATCGTCATTTTTTTTGCGAGGCGAATCGGGAGCCGCTGACGGGGGACGGTCTGAGCCGGGCCACGGCCGCGCCGGTTCGGCGGGTGATGCGGCGGCACGCGATGCGTGCCCTGGAATGTCGCCGCATTATCGGGGACGAATCGGTGGCGCCGCGATCAGAGCTTCTTCTCTCCGAAGTTGACGCCGGTCTTGAGCTGCGCCGCGAGCAATGTGAGGGAGTAGTAGCCGGCCGACGGGGCCGTCCGCTTATAGGTCGAGGGCTGGACGACCCGGACGGTGTACTTGCCGGCCAGAAGGTCTTTGAACGCCCAGTTCCCCGCCGAGTCAGTCAGGGTTGACCGCTCGTTCGACTCCATCTTGCCGTCGTTGTTGGTGTCGAGGTAGACGGTCCAGCCGGCGAGGCCAACTTCCTTTCCATCCTTCACGCCGTTGCCATTCAAGTCGCCAAAGACGTTCCCGGACAGCAGCGCGCGGTTCGAGTCGTAGAAGTTCAGCTTCGTAAACTGGGAACCGGACGAAAGCGTTTCGGTGTACGAGGTGGCGCCGGCCGTCACGCGATACCCGCCGGGCAGGACCTGCCGCACGGTGTAGGTCCCGAAGGGGAGCGCCGTGAACGACCAGACGCCGTTCGCGTTGGTCGTGGTGGTCAATTCGCCGTTGTCGGGGATTCCGTCGCCGTTGGTGTCGAGGAAGACCGTCCTGCCGGCGAGACCGCCTTCATTCCCCTGCTGCACACCGTCGCCGCTGGTGTCGTTGACGATCGTTCCGGCGAGCAGGGTCGGCGGCGGAGGGGGAGTGACAGTGAACTTTGTCGTGTAGACGGTGAACCCGCCGTCTTTGTCCTTGATGCGGCCGGCGACGACGTAGGTGCCGGCCGCCTGCGGGACAAAGCTCGTCGTGGCGGACGCGCTGTCAACGACCTCGTACGTCCCATCGTTATTGAAGTCAAAGCTGTACAGGAAGCCGGCCGCATTGTCGGCGGCCGACGGGTCGGTGGGGCCCGTGAAGCTGATCGTCTCCAGGTTCCCCAGAATGATGCCGCCGCTGTTCGAGAGCGTCGCGGTGGGCGCGACGTTGGTGATGGTCACCGTCGTCGTCACGATCGTGCTGGGCGTGTTGACGTTATCGGTGACGCGCAGCGCCACCGTCCGCGTGGCCGGCCCGTCGATCATGGATGCCGAGAAGACCGGGGTGGCGCCGGTCGCCGTCACGTTGAAGATCGTGCCGTTGTAGTTGTAGTCCCATTCGTACTTCGCCACCTGGAGCCCCGCCGACGCCGTGCCGCTGCCGGAAAGGTTGATCGAGCCTCCCTCGGGCACGACGAACGGCCCCGCCCCGATCGTCGCCGTCGGCGGCGGGCCAATCTGGAGCACCTGCTGCATGGTCGAATCGACCAGCCCGGTCGAACTGGTCACCGTAAGCGTGACGGTGTGGCGGCCGGGCGTGAACGTGTGGGTCGTCGTGACGCCGGTGGCGACGGTGCCATCGCCAAAGTCCCACGCGTAGTTCGTGATCTGCTGGCTGGGGAGGTAAGGCGTCGTCGCGGAGGCGTCGAAGTTGAACGCGCCCGCGTTGGGCGTGGCGGTGAAGCGGGCGTCGGGGACGTTGTCGATGACCAGGCTCGTTGTGCCCAGGATCCCGAAGCGCGTTCCGTCGGTGAAGACGGCGTGGCCGTTGGGAGTCACCTTCAGTGATTCGCCGGTGCCGAAGATCGGCGCGATCGGGTTGTAATGCAGCCCGACGCCGCTCACCTTGTCGAACTCTTCAATCCCATCCTGGGTCATCCCGAAGATGAAGGGCGACGTGGAGGTCGTCGCCACGGCGGCGCCGTAGTTGTTCATCGCGAGCGTGGAGGTCGTTTCAGTGTTGGTGTCGGTGACGCCGATGCCCGCGATCCCGCCGTCCGCCGTGAAGATCTGGTGGGTGGGCTCGTCAACGGCAAAGTCCTGCGGGTTGGAGAAGAGCTCGACGTGGCTTGTGATGAGCTGGACGTTTTTGGGGTCGGTGATGTCGTACTCGTCGATCATCGGCTGGCCGCCGAAGCCCTTTTTCGACGTGCTGCGGATGTAAAGGTGCGTCCCGTCGGCGTTGGTGCGGATCAGTGGCGCGTTATAGCCGTTCCCCACGCCGCCGCCGGGGGTGCCGGTCTGGTCATCCACCTCCCGTACCGCGACGCCGCTGACGACGTACAGTTCGTTCGCGGCGCCATCCACCATGTTGTCGATCGGCTGCGGATACGGGAAGCTGGTGATGGGCGTGAGCGTCGCGGTATCGAAGACCTCAATCCCCCCCTGCTCGCCCACGAAGATTCGGTCGCCGGACAGGGAGACCGCAAGCGCCGTCGCGGGGTTGGCCAGAGCGACATCGTTGACCTTGCGGCCGAGGAACGTGTCAATCGCCACGAGCTTGTTGTTCGTCAGGTCCACGGCGTAGACGATGTTCTTGACCGGGTCCGCGACCAGTCGCCCGATGGCGAAGCTGGGCTTCTCCATCGCGATCGGCAGGGGCGTTAGCGAAAACAGAGCCCTGGGCTCCAAGCCCTCGACTGACGCACCGTGTCCGTTCCGCATTGTTTATCTCCCGCCCGATATGGCAACAAATCAGAGATCCTTCGGCCCGCAAGACGGCCCCCCGAGCCTGCGTCGGCATGCAACATCACGCCATGGCGCGCAACTTCACGCCTCGTGGAAACTAAGGCGAACGATGGCACAAGTCAATGAAAAACCAAGCCCCGGGCTGAACGCGCGACCGCAGCGCTTCCCCCACGCCGCCGCCCCACTCCGGCGGCATATCCCCTGCCAGCCGCACAAATGGGCGGCTGAACTTTCGCCGCGTAGCCCGCGATCGACTGGGTTCACGGCGTCGGCTTGGCGACCGGGACCGGCGGGAGGAGCTTTCGCAGCTCCGACAGCGTCGCTACCATCGACGCCTCGGAGGCGAGGTTCTTCATCTCGCGTGGGTCGGCGTCGTGGTCGTAGAGCTCTTCGCCGGCTTTGCCGCCATCCCAGGCGGTGTAACGCCAGCGCTCCGTTCGGACGCTGTACCCCATGATCGGCTTGCCGCCGGTGCGCGGCCCCGGGCCGCGGTTGACCTGTGTGATCGCCGGCCGATCCCAGGGGGCATCCGGCTTGTCGAGCAGCGGCTTGAGGCTGTAGCCGTCCAGGCCGGGCGGCGCGGCGATGCCGGCCAGGTCGGCCAACGTCGGATGAAGATCAACCAGCTCCACCGGCCGCGGCGAGACCGCGCCCTTCACCCCACCGGGGACGGATATGATCAGCGGGACCCGGGCCGCGTTCTCGAAGAGCGTCATCTTCTGCCAGAGCTCGTGGTCGTAAAGGTGGTAGCCGTGGTCGCTTTGGAAGACCACGATCGTGTTGTCGGTCAACTTCAGCCGATCGAGCGCCTCGAGCACGCGGCCGACCTGGGCATCCATGAAGCTGGTCGAGGCGTCGTACGCCTGGATCGCCTGCTTCCGAAGCGAGTCGTCCATCGCCTCCTCTTCCGGCTTATAGGTGAACGCGACCCGCGGGACGGTCTGCCGGTAACCCTCCGGCACGGTCGGAAGGATGATCTTGTCGAGCGGGTAGAGGTCGAAGTACTTTTTGGGCGAGACGTAAGGCGTGTGGGGCCGGAAAAAGCCGACGGCGATGAGGAACGGGCCGTCGCGATGGGATTCCAGCATTTTGACGGCGCGGTCGGCGATTCGGGCGTCGGTTTGAAGGTCATCCGGGCCGTCGGCCGCCAGCCAGCTCAAGGTCCCGCCCAACTGCGGCAGCTTGTTGCCAGTCTGCAGGACGGCTTTTTTGCCGCCGGGCTCGAGAGCGACGCGGCTGATGAGCGGCGCCTGCTCCTCAACGTCGGCCCCCTTGGGGTTGAAGCGCTCGCCCCAGCTCGGCGGGTCATCCAGCCCGTCGGTGCCGATCTGGGCGGGGACGCCGTAGTGGTAGAGCTTGCCGACGCGGGCGACGTAGTAGCCCGCCTTCTGGAACGTCTGGCCGAGCGACTGGGCATTCGGCACGTTCTTTCGGAACTGGGTCGCGTTCTCGTAGACCCGAAGCGTGTCGGGCCGCAGGCCGGTCAGGAACGAGGCGCGGGACGGGTTGCAGAGGGGGAACTGACAGTAGGCCTTGTCGAACCGGACGCCGCGTGCGGCGAGCTTGTCAATGTTGGGGGAAAGGACCAGCGGGTCGCCATAGCACCCCAGTCGGGCCGCGAGATCGTCGGAAATGATGATCAGGACGTTCGGCTTTTTCGTTGCCTCGGCGCCTCGGGTGTGGCCAGCGCTCAAGACGACGGCCCCGAGGAGCACGGCGAGCAATGGACGGATCCGGGCAGGCTGCATGGCGACTCTCCGGTCGAATGATTCAGGGGAGATGAAGGAGCGACAGCTTGCCCCGTTCGTCGCGGCCGGTCAAGCGTTCGAATCGCGCCGCCCTGGATCGGGTGGAGCGATCGTTTGTGCCTCCGGTGATCGGGCCACTCAGTCGCCGAGTACACGACTGCCCGCTTCCTGACGGGCGCGGCTCGTTCAGAGCTCGCGCGGTCTCCTACGAGCCGCGACCGTGACAGACTGTCGAAAAACTGGTGACAGCGACCTGACGACCGCCGTTCTTGAGCGAAAAACGAAGCATTTGTCGGCGTTTTTTGGGTTTTCCGACAGTCTGGTGAGGGAGCGGTTGGGCCACTGGGGCGCGGGGCGTCCTCCGGCATCACCGCCCAAACCGGAGGGGCCGGGGAGCGCTTCCTGACGGGCGCGGCTCGTGGGTGGCGTTCAAGCCTGTTGACGGCTCGGACAAGGGATGGCCAGACCGGCGGGATCGGGCGCGGACGATGATGCGGGTTGCGCGCGTCGCACGGGTTACTCCACCCGCAGGGTCAGGCAGAGGCTTGACGTTGGCGCGCCGCCGACCAGGTGCCGGAGCCGGACGACGAAAGGGACGTAAGGCGCGATCGGGCGGGGCACCACGGCTTCGATCCACCGGTCCTAAGTGGGCGGGCTTGCGTGCCCAAGGTCGGCCAGCTCTTTCCGAACCGCCGCCGGAAGTGTGGTCAAGGTATCGACTTGAACCGTGGCTGGAGAGAGCGACGTCGCGTCGGCCCCTGCTTCGACCGTGATCGGGCCGTTTGACTTAACGGCGTCGTAGGCCCAGTCGAGTATCACAATGCGATCCCCCTCCGGCCGGCCGACGATCCCCAGGACCTCGAACGAGCGGTCGTCGGCGATCGCCGGGCCGCCCACGTCCCCGCCCGACCGGACGGCGGAGATGGCGTCGCCGCCGTTCTCGATTTTGAGACGGGTCAGCCATTCGGCCGTCTGGGGCGGCACGATTCGGCGGGCGTTGGGGTTGTCGGCCACCGGCGCGGTGTAGGCCAGGCGGCTGTGGACAGCGTCGGGCGCCGCCATCGACGGGGCGGCCGGGTCGAGCTTCTTGCGAAACAGAATGATCGCGCCCGGCAGGCTGATCACCACGAACAGGCCCAGGAAAATGAGATTGGCGCGGGTTTCAGATTTCAAATGCCCGTGTCCGATCGGTCGCGAGGCTTCGACGAACTATCTCGGCTTGGGCGCGCGATCGGCCCGAGGTCAACGAAGCAGTCTTCGGGCGTCGGGGCGGCGGAGATGACCTTCAACTCCAGGAGCTGCAAGCCCAGAGTCTTCCACCGCTCGGCCGTCATCACGCCCAGAGCGGCTTTTCGGGTGTCGTCGGTTTCGATCAGCGGGGCCTGGGCTTTGGCGGCATTGAGGAAGGTGGCGGCATCCATGTCTTTGTTGAGGCGGCCCATTTCGGCGTTGGCGGCCGCCGGGTCGTCCAGGTACGCGCGCCACCCTTCGCGGCAAGCCGCGATCACCCCCTTCACGCGGTCGGGGCTCCCTCGAACGGCGCTTCCCTTGCCGATGACGACGGTCGTGTAGGGGTTGAAGCCGGCGTCGGCGATCAGGAAGGTCTGCGGATCGGAATTCTGCCGCTTCGCCAGGAGCGGCTCGCTCGTGACGAAGCACTGCTTCGAGAGGTCTGGCTTGGCCAGGAACGTGACGATCCCGGGCGTATTGCCTGTCAGCTTGACCTTCGCCTGCCCGAACTTCTTGTTCAGGAACTGGAGCCAGCTCGCATCCTCGGCCTCCAAGGTGCCGGCGTTGGCAAAGACGTCGTCGAGCTTCGTGAACCCCCGCGCCTTATGCACCATGATCCCCTGCGGCGCCGTCTGATAGACGGCGAACAGGGCGACGACATCGGCGCCCTGGCTGCGGGCGATCAGCACCTGGTCTGCGGACGTGGTGGCGAAGTCCGTCTTCCCCTGGTCCACCAACTGCCACGTCGCCCCCTGGCCGGCCGGCCGAATGTCGATGTCGATCCCGTTCCGGGCGAAGGCGCCGTTGAGTCGGGCCGCGTAGAAGCCGCCGAACTCCGGCTCCGGGACCCAGTCGAGCGTCAGCGACACTTTCGCCGCCGAGGGAACGGTAGGCGGCGTGCCCGTCGTCGCCTGCTCTTTATTGCAGCCGCCGGCAAGCAGGCAGAGGGGCAGAAGCAGCGTTGCGATTGCGCGAGGCCGGGTCATGGGCTTTCTTTCAAGGGTTGGGCGGCCGCCGGACGATCGCGGCCGCGGGGTCAGGGCTTTTCCGATGCGTGCCAGCGCCGCAGCATCAGGTGGCCGACGACATTCACCGCGCCGACGATGGCCAGCCCGAGGAGCGACGCGATCAGGACGGCCGCGAAGACGACGTCCGTGTGGCCGTTGTGGCTGGCACTGACAATCCGCACCCCCAGGCCCGCCTCCGGGCCGTACGTCCCGACCAGGAACTCGCCGACGACGGTGCCGATCACCGCAAGGCCCCCCGCCACACGGAGGCCGGTGACAATGTTCGGCAGGGCCGACGGCAAACGCAACTTCAGGAGCGTCGCCGTGCGGCCGGCGCCGTAAAGGCGGAACAGGTCGATCAGGGCCGGATCGGTCGAGAGCAGGCCGGAAAGAGCATTCGCTATCACCGGGAAGACCGAAACGATAAACGCCGAAGTCGCGACTGATTTCAGCCCCGGGTCGAGCCAGATGACCAGCATCGGCGCGATCGCCACGATCGGCACCGTCTGGAAGAAGACCGTGTAGGGGTAGAATGCTCGCCGCGCCCACTTGGAGGAGGCGAGGCCGATCGCCGCCAGGATGCCGAAGCAGGTGCTCGCCGCGAAGCCGATCACCGCGGCACGGGTCGTCGCCCAGAGCGACTCGAGAAGGTCGGCTGCGTGGTCCGACATGGCGGCCAGGACTGCGGTCGGCCGCGGAAGAACATACTGCGGCAGGTGGGCGATCCGGACGTAAGCCTCCAGCGCCGCCGAGATGATCAAAAGCACCGCGATCGGCGGCAGCAGGCTGGCCGCCCACCCGCGGGCCTGCCCGCCGCGCCAAATCGGCGGCATGGTGGAGGCGTCCGTTGAAGCGGGTGGAGTGCCAACTTCAGTGCCGACAGTTGAAGGGGAAGCGCCAGAGGTCATGCGCCCGCCCCTCCGTCCAGAGCCTCATAGACGAACCGTGTCTCGCGTGCGAACTCCGGCGTGGCGCGGAGGGTCGCGGGGCGCTGGCGGGGCAGGTCAACGCGGCGGTCCAGCACGACGCGGCCGGGGCGGCGGGAGAGGACGATCGTCCGCTGTGCGAGGAAGACCGCTTCGGCGGTCGAATGCGTCACAAAAACGACGGTCATGCCGTTGGCGGCCCATAGCTGTAGAAGCTGCTCGTCCAGACGCTGGCGCGTGATTTCGTCGAGCGCGGCGAACGGCTCGTCCAGCAAGAGGAGCCTGGGCCGGTTCACCATCGCCCGCGCCAACGAAACGCGCATCCGCATCCCGCCGGACAGTTGGCTCGGGTATCGGTCCACGGCATCGGAGAGGCCCACCTGCTCGATCGCCGCCAGCGCCGCCCTGACGCGTCCTTCCTTCGGCACCCCCATCAGTTCGAGTGGAAGGCCCACGTTTCGAAGGACGTTGCGCCATGGAAGCAAGTGTGCGTCTTGAAAGACATAGGCGATTTCGCCCCGCCGCGATCCCGCATCTTCATCTGCGCCGGCTAGTACGCGAGCAGCACCCTGTGTCGGCCGCTCCAGGCCCGCGATCAGGCGGAGCAGCGTCGATTTGCCACAGCCGGATGGCCCCAGGATGGCCGTGAATTCGCCGGCCGCCACATCGATCGTCACGTCCTCCAATGCGACCACCCCACCGGGGAACACGTGGGTGACGTGATCGACGCGGACCGATCGCCCCAAAGGAGTGACCGGGGCGGCCGGGGAGATCGACGAAACGGGCGGGGCCATTCGGGCTCATTCTGGCAATCGCATGAGCGACCTACAACGCCCGCGCACAACATCGCGTGAGATTTGATTACTGGTCTTCCGATGGTACGTCGCGGCCGGGCGGTGCGACATCCGTATACGACACGCCGCGCCAACTGCAAGAGATGTCAACCCGCCACCCGACCGTCCGCTCCAGCCGGGGCCGATAAAAGCTTTGCTAACAGTGCATGAGCACGCTAATCATTATCTTGCGGTCCGATAATTACTTAGCAGCGACTATGGCGACATTTTTTCATTGACTGGCAAACGTCCTCTGCCGTATTTTCCTCATTCGATAGTGCTGACGCTTGTGACGGTTGGTTCGGGCTACTTTGTAGTGCCCACAGAAGCGATCGGCATCATCCGTAGGCCTCGGCCTTCGAGGGTTCTTGACGGCGGCGGCGCCGCCCTACGCGAAAGGGGAAGTTTTGACCTTTCATCGCCATTGCGCTCGACTGCTGCGTGCCTGAACGGCACGTCGTCGCGGGGGTCGGACTCCCGCACACTTCTCCCCATGTTGTGCCACGGGCTGAACGGTGTCAGCCCTTAGCCGTAACGTCCGGACCGCACCGACACAAGAAACCGCATCTGTCCAGTCGTCCCGGATTGTTCCCGGAAGAGCCCGCTGAAGGCTTCCGAACGGAGATTCTCCGTCGTCGCTTTCGGCCGCCGCTTCCAAAACGATCCGCATGGCGCGGCCTTACCAGCGCCCGAAACCGGGCGTGGGGGTTCCGCGCGCTGTTTTTTGGAGCCCTTTTTACAAGGTGTATATGGCTATTCAACCGGATCATCGGGTCTACGGCTCCGCCGGCCGCAACTCGATTCGCGTCGCGTCGTCGAGGCATCCCATCACGCCGGCGGCCGCCCCGCTGCCGTCGGTCGGGACGTTCGGTGTCGCGGAAGTCGCCGCCCGAACCTTGCTCGACAAAGTCCACGATCAGATCGTTCGGCCCGACGCCAGCGCCGAAGTGGCGATGGCGGACCTGCACTCGGGCCTCTGGTCGATTCGCTCGGCCTGCACCGAGGAGGATTGGGAGACCGTCGTTTCCCGATGTGTCGCGCACCCGATCGCCAAGGTCCTGTGGCAGGACCCGTTTACCGCCCACGGCTACAACAAGCCGCGCGGCTACTCCGGTGACGCCGCCCTGCTCGACTACCTGTACGGGCTGATGACGTGCCCCCCGGGGACATCGGCCGCGGGCATAAAGGTCTTCGGGCAGTTGATGAACCTGCAGGCCGCCCTCAGCGTGCGGTCCCGGGCGCAAATCCTGGCGCGAATGATTGACGAAACCGCCGCGCACTTCGAGTCCCCGCGGATCCTGTCGATCGCCTGCGGGCACCTGCGCGAGGCGGGCCAGTCGCGGGCGATACGTGAAGGAAAAGTCGGCGAGTTCGTCGCCCTCGACCAGGACGAGACGTCGCTTGCCGAGGTCGAACGGACCGTGGGCCGCCAGGGCGTCAAGACGGTGCATCATTCGGTGCGTGACATCCTGGCGGGCAAGGTCGATCTCCAGGGTTTTCATTTCGTCTACGCCGCCGGCCTCTACGATTACCTAAGCGAACGTGTCGCGATGCGGCTGACGCGGCTCATGTTCGACATGCTCGTCCCCAACGGCCGGCTGCTGATCGCGAACTTCGCCCCCACGCTTCCCGAAGTCGCGTACATGGAGGCGTTCATGGATTGGAAGCTGATTTACCGCACGCCGGACGAGATGTCGGTCTTATCGGACGACATCTCGGGCGATGCCTGGGACTCTCATCGCCTGTTCTGGGACGCCCATGGCAACATCATCTTCCTGGACGTCACCCGGCGCGGCGTCGCCGCCCCGCCTACGCGGGAAAGCGGCCGCTTCGATCTCGCGGGGGTCACGGCGACGGGGCGGCGTCGTGTGAAGGCTGGCCCGGCGCTGACGCGTCGAGGCAAGGCGACCGGGGCGTCCGTGCCGACCTGAGCGAGCCGGAGGTCGGCCCGCGTGTCAGCCTTGCCGCTGTGGATCTTACGAGACGCGGCCGCCGCGGCGAGTGGAAGCCGAACAGGGCCTTCCGTAATCTTCGCATGCTTCGCAACCGATAGATAAACAGGCAGGGAGCCCGGGCGGCTGGTCCGTCGGGGCTCCCGCTGTTTAATCGGCGGTGAAGACCTGATGATCGCGGTCGCCCAAGATGATGTCAGCCAACGGCTTCTGGAGGCGTATCAGGGCTTTGTGCGCGCCCTGGAACTGCGCCTGACCAAGGTCGGGTACGTCCTTGCGCTGTGCCTCGTCCCTGCCGCCGTGACGCTCGACCTGTTTGTCTACCCAGAGCTCATCCGCCCGATCATTATCCTTCGCCTGATCTGCGACGCGATGATGCTCCCCTGCTTCGGGATGCTCTTCACTCGGATGGGCCGCCGGTACACCCGGACGCTCGCCACGACTTTCCTGCTTGTCCCGATGCTGTCGATCTGCTGGATGATCTACGCGTCGGAGGGAAGCGACTCGCCTTACTATGCCGGACTGAACCTGGTCATGCTGGCCGCCTGCCTGCTGACGACGTTCGGCGCCCGTGACGCGATGTGCTTCTGCGCGGTCGTCCTGGCGTCTTATTGTTTCGCCTGCTTCCTGCATGCCGCCGCGCCGCCGGCGACCACGCTGCACAAGTCGGTGCTGATTAACGGGAACGTGCTGGTCAATAACCTCTACTTTCTCGCGGCGACGGCGCTAGTTTGCGTGACATCCTGCCATTTCAGCTCGCTGCGCCGTTTCGAGGATTTCCGGCTCAAGCACGAGCTCGATGCGAACAACACCCAGCTCGCTTCGACGCTGAAGAAGCTTCAGGATACCGAAGTCCAGCTTGTCCAGTCGGAAAAGATGAACGCCCTGGGCAAGCTGTCGGCGGGGCTTCTGCACGAGATCAACAACCCGCTGAACTTCACGTTCATGGCGCTGCAGATCGCCCAGCAGGACGCCGAGGACGACCCGTCGCTCAAGGAGACGCTGGGCGATATCCATCAGGGCATGTCGCGGATCCGGTCGGTGATCTCCGACCTTCGCGCCTTCGCGTACCCGTCGAAGTTGAGCGACGCCGAACCGTTCAAGTTGTCCGAGGCGCTGACGACCGCGCTGCGGCTGACGGCCCACGAGATCGGCGAGATCCCGATCGAGCAAATCGGTGTCGCCGAGACGCGCGTCCTCGGCAGCAAGACCCAGATCGTCCATGTGCTGATGAACCTGGTCGTCAACGCGGTGCATGCGCTCCGGGAGAAGCCGACGGGCCGCGAGCCCAGGATCACGATCGAATGTGTCGCCAAGGGCGGGCGCACCGAGATCGCCGTGCGTGACAACGGCACCGGCGTCGCCGCGACCGATCTTCATCGCCTGCTTGAGCCGTTCTTCACGACCAAGGAACCCGGGAAGGGGACGGGCCTGGGCCTGAGCATCTGCCACACGATCGTGCGGAACCACGGCGGCGATATCTCGATCACCACGGATCACGCGAGCTGGACGCGCGTCGCGTTCGACCTCGCCGCGGCCCCGGAATGCGCTCCGGCGCCCATTAACCTTTCTGAGTGCCGCATGACGTTACCGAATACCGGAGAAAAAGCCCCTGCGTCCGGTTACGCCATCCTTTACGTGGATGACGAGGAGCAGGCGCTCAAGTACTTCCGACGCGGGTTCGAAAAAGAGTTCCCCGTCCTGACGGCGTCGAGCGTGCCGCAGGCGCTGGCGCTGCTCGAGAAGGAGCATGCCAACGTCGGGGTCCTGCTGACGGACCATCGCATGCCGGGGCAGACCGGAGTGGAGCTGCTCGCCCGCGTTCGCCACGCGTGGCCCGACATCGTCCGTATCCTGGTGACGGCCTACTCCGACATCGGCAGCGCCATCGACGCCGTGAACTCCGGGTCCGTCTTCAAGTACCTGACCAAGCCGGTTGACCTTCCCAACCTCAAGGCTGTCCTTCGCGAGGCGATGGGCGTTTTCGTCGAGAAACGCCGCCGCGACACGCTTCTGGACGAGAAGCTGAGCACCATCCAGCAGATGGTCGTCACCGACCGCGTCCAGAGTATGGCCGCCATGGCGTCGGGCATCTCGCACCACATCCGCAATTCGCTCACCGCGATGACGTGCTACTTTGAGGAACTGGATTCCGCCGCGGAGGCGGGCACGCCCGGCGCGGGCGCCCCCGAAGGGTACCTGAAGAACCTGCTCGCTCTGGCCAAGCAGGACCGCGAACGCCTGGCGCGGATCGCCCAGGATGTGAGCCAACACGTGAGCGTCCCCAGGTTTGAGATCAAGGCGGATGTGGAGTTGGCCCCGCTGCTTCGACAGGCGGCCGCCGATGCCGTCGAGGCCCTCGGCGGCAGGCCCGTTTCATTGGACGTGCCGGCCGGCTTCCCGAATCTCAAGGCCGACCCGGCGGCGCTGGTGCGCATGTTCAGCGCGCTGATCGCCTGTGTCGCCGGGCAGGCGCGGCCTGGCGGCGCCGTGAGCGTGACCGTTCTGCCGATCCACGCGGCCGCGAGCCCCGGGGAGGAGGGACGCGCCCATTCCCGGGACACGGCCGCCCGCGCCCGGATTCGCTTGCGGGGCGAGGGGCTGGATTGGCAGGACGAGCAAGTCGCCGCGTTCTTCTCGCCTTTTTCCGTCTCTTCGACGGCTCCGGCCCGGCTCGGCATGGGCCTGCTCGAAACGTACTACACCGCGATCGGCCACGGGGGCGAACTGCAAACCCATGCCAAGGCCCCGCTGGGCCCGGGGTTCGAAGTCTCGCTGGCGCTCGATCCGGAAGCCGCTCGTCGTGATCAGAGCGCGGGCCGGGGGCTCGCACTGCCCACTGTCGGCCCAACCCCGCCTCGGGCGATTCCGGCGTAGCAACGATGAACGCCGCCCGTCGGCGCGAATGGCTAGGTTGCCCCTGCGATCAGGGCAGCGCGCCTCCCAAGCTTCGAAACACCAATTCCCGCAGCGTGCCTGTAGCCCTCGTCGGGAAAATATACGGGGGAGAAGAGGCGGGAACGCAGCTAGAACGGGAAAAACTAGAGCGCGCCGTACGCGGTGAAAAGTGAAGGTGTGGGGGGAGTGGAACGGGGGGAGTGGAACGGGGACGCAGCTAGTTTATTAGCCCTTCATCTGTCCGGCCCCGCGCGGCGGACATGAAACGGGGGACGCAGCTAGTTTTAGGATTCTAGCTACGTCGTGCGCCGTGAAGAAAAGGTGTGGAGTCTAGCGGGTGAAAGTCCCGCCCGGGAAATAGTCATTGCACCCGGTAGCAGTCGAGACAGTCGCGAGGGCAACCGAACGGCTGAAGCTCTCGACAGAAAGGGCTGTTTAGCAGCTCCGCGAGCTTGCAGGCCGGAACACAAGTGAAATGCCGTTGAGGCCCCGAAACAGTTGATGCGGAAGCCGACCCAGCGACGTAATGGGGAAGGCCGCCGCCGTCAGTCGCAAGGCCGGAACCCAAGCCGGTGGATGACATGGATCTGACGGTTCCGCCGGGGTAGAGGCGACGGCATGCAAGGACAGATTCCGGCATCAACACGGGAAGTCCCAGCGATGAGGATGCCCATGATCTTCAACTGGCGGCCCGCGAGGGCATGAGCCGGGTCGTATGGGATGACGGAGAGGCCCGTGGGGAATGGAACGGGGACGCAGCTAGTTTATCCTACCGCCATCGTTCTGGCCCCCCGCGGCGGGCGGCCCTCCCTTCGTACCGTATGTTCGAGGCCCAAAGCCGCCACCGTCCGTGCGGCCCACGCCTCGTCCCCGTAGGGCCGGCCGCGGTCCCGGCTGACGTGCAGCCGCTCAAGTTCCCTCGGCGTCAACGCCTCGTTCACTCGCTCGATCCAGTCCTTCGGACGAACGACCGGCCAGTCGCTCAGCACCGCTCGGGCCTCATCGTTAACGTGGCCCCGCGACCAAAGGCTGCTCCAACGCCAGTCCTCGGCACGTTCGACCAGGCCGGCCGACTTTGCTTTGCGCTCGACGTATCGGCAGACACGCAGAAAATGGTCGTCCCGCTGGATCGGAAAACTCTTGAACCGTCCCTGATAGAGCGGCCCCTTGCCGACCGTGCGGTGAGCGACCCGCCATCGCATCGCATGGGTATGCGTCATCCAACGGAAGAACGCAGTCAGTTCGCCGTCATCGCGCGGCCAGACGACGAAGTGCCAATGATTGCCCATCAGGCACCACGAAAGCAGCCGCGTCGGATTTCGCTGGGTTGCTTCGACGATTACCTTCGTCATCGACTGAAAATCTTTGTCCGTCCGCAGCATCATGAAGTGCGACGCGGACCGATTGATCACATGGTACACCTGTCCGCCCGGTGCGACTCGCGGTTTTCGTGCCATCCTAGCGACTGTAACCGCGACGCCGGGGAAGGATCAACTAGCTACGTCCCCGTTTCATTCTCCCGGTGCGACTCGCGGTTTTCGTGCCATCCTAGCGACTGTAACCGCGACACCGGGCGAGAGGGAATGGAACGGGGACGCAGCTAGTTTATCCTCCCGCCATCGTTCTGGCCCCCCGCGGCGGGCGGCCCTCCCTTCGTACCGTATGTTCGAGCCCCAATGCCGCCACCGTCCGTGCGGCCCATGCCTCGTCCCCGTAGGGCCGGCCGCGGTCCCGGCTGACGTGCAGCCGCTCAAGTTCCTTCGGCGTCAACGCCTCGTTCACTCGGTCGATCCAGTCCTTCGGACGAACGACCGGCCAGTCGCTCAGCACCGCTCGGGCCTCATCGTTGACGTGGCCCCGCGACCAAAGGCTGCTCCAACGCCAGTCCTCGGCACGTTCGACCAGGCCGGCCGACTTTGCTTTGCGCTCGACGTATCGGCAGACACGCAGAAAATGGTCGTCCCGCTGGATCGGAAAACTCTTGAACCGTCCCTGATAGAGCGGCCCCTTGCCGACCGTGCGGTGAGCGACCCGCCATCGCATCGCATGGGTATGCGTCATCCAACGGAAGAACGCAGTCAGTTCGCCGTCATCGCGCGGCCAGACGACGAAGTGCCAATGATTGCCCATCAGGCACCACGAAAGCAGCCGCGTCCGATTTCGCTGGGCTGCTTCGACGATGACCTTCGTCATCGACTGAAAATCCTTGGCCGTCCGCAGCATCATGAAGTGCGACGCGGACCGATTAACCACATGGTACACCTGTCCGCCCGGTGCGACTCGCGGTTTTCGTGCCATCCTAGCGACTGTAACCGCGACACCGGGCGAGAATCAACTAGCTACGTCCCCGTTTCCATTCCCGTCGAAAAGCTCCGGCTGGGGCCTGCTTTCATGTTGTCAATCGCCGCGATGATCGGCGATGGCTCTTCCGCAAGAAGGCGGACTATCAGGCGTTCGTTGCCATTCTGACGGAGGCGTTCGGCACGTTCGAAGTCGATCTGCTCTGCTGTGCCTGCGTTTTCCGCTCCCGCACGGGCATCCGGCCCATTGTAGCAGGCACACTCCGTGTGCCGTCCGCCGCTCTCCAGGGACGCCGCCGTGCGAGATCACAGCGGACGGCACATGGAATGTGCCTGCTACTCGGATGAGGAAAGATCAGAAAAAGGATAAGGAAAAGGGGAAGGTCTCGATTCGCATCGAGCTTTGGTTTCTCATCACGATGCCAGGCTTTTCACGAGCGGCGGAACGTTCGCGGCCGGGTCCGGGGGCAGAGTCACGCGGCCGGCGCGGAGGATGTGGATCGCGGCGTCGGCGGGGATCGGGCGGGAGAGGAGATACCCCTGCCCGTAGTCGCAGGCAAGCGGCTTGAGGAATGCGATCTGGTCGTGCGTTTCGAGGCCTTCGGCGACGACTTTCATGCCCATGCTATGGGCGAGGCTGACGATCGCCTGGACCACGGCGGCCGCGTTGCGACGTTCGCTCATGTTGCTGAGGAACGCGCGGTCAATCTTCAGGATGTCGATCGGGAACCGATGCAGGCACGAGAGGGAGGAATACCCCGTCCCGAAATCGTCCATCGAAAACTTCACGCCCGTCGCCTTGATCGAAGAGAGGACGTCCTTTGACGCGTCCCCGTCGTTCATGATCACGCTTTCCGTGATCTCCAGCTTCACCCACGCCGGGTTGACGCCGGTTTCGCGGAGGACGCGGCGCAGCAGCGGGACCAGCCCCGGGTCGGGCAACTGCCGCCGCGAAAGGTTGATGCTCATCGACGTCGGGGGCAGGTCGGGGAAAGCCGTGCGCCACTGGGCGAGCTGGCGGCACGCCTCTTCGAGCACCCAGGCCCCGATGGGGACGATCAGCCCGGTATCTTCCGCGATCGGGATGAACTCGCCGGGGCTGACCATCTGGCCCCCCCGCCGCCACCGCACGAGCGCCTCGAACCCCTCCAGAGCCATCGTCTGCAGCGACACGATCGGCTGGTAATGGAGGATCAGCTCGTTCCGCTCGACCGCCTTGCGGAGGTCGCTCTCCATTCGGAGCCGGGCGACCGCCAGCTCGTGCATCGTCGCGTCGAAGACGACGTATCGCGCCTTGCCCGATGATTTGGCCCGGTACATCGCTGTGTCGGCGTCGCGAAGCAGGTCCTTCGCCGATGTGTAGGTCGGCCCGCCGCCGCCACAGGCGACGATCCCGATGCTGACGGTGGTCATCACCTCGTGGCCGTCGAACTCCATCGGCTCGCCCAGGGCCTTGAGGATCCGCTCGGCGACCCGCGCCGCGTCGCCGGGCTCCCGCAGCTCCTCGAGAAGGATGGTGAACTCGTCGCCCCCCATCCGGGCGACGGTGTGATCTTCGGAGGGCCGGGCCACACTGTCGGTGGACCGCAGGCATTGGACCAGCCGCGCCGAAACCGTCGTGAGAAGTTGATCCCCGGCCGCGTGCCCGAGGCTGTCATTGATCACCTTGAAGCGATCGAGGTCCAGGAACAGGACGGCGAATCGGGCCTTCTCATTCCGGCGGCCGCGTTCGATGCAACGCTCGACGCGATCGGCGAAGAGCGCGATTCGGCAACCCGGTGAGGGCGTCGTGCAGCGAATCGTGCCGCAGCCGGTCTTCCGCGATCCGCCGATGCGTCACGTTTTCGTGGGCGACGACAACGCGCAACGGCCCCCCGCCGCCGAAACGGGAGACGCGGACGACGAACCAGCGCCTTTCCAGAGGCGTGTGGCAGGCGTATTCGAGGGTGTACAGTTCGCGCTCGCCACCGAGGACGGCACGGATCCCCGCCGCGACGGCGCCAGCCTGTGACAGCGGCACGACCCCTTCCGCTTCGCACGCCTGGAGGTAGTTGGCCCCGACGTCGAAGCCCGCCGGCGCGGGCGGCCGCGACGGCCCGAAATCCCTCCACGCGCGATTGGTCGCCAGGATGTTCCCGTTGTCGTCCAGGATCGCAATGTGCGCCGTCAGCGCGTCAACGGTCGATCGGGCGAAGCGTTCGGAGGCGGCCAGGGCTTCTTCGGCCCGGCGCTGCTCGGTCATGTCGCGGAACGCGACGACCGCGCCGCTCACGCGGCCGGATTCGACGATCGGCGAACAGGTGTAGGCGGCCGCGAACCAGGCGTCGCCGCGCCGGGCACAGCCGCCATCGTCGCGCCGGGAGACACTTCCGTTCCGCAGGGTCGCCAGGAGCGGGGACTGTTCGCGCGGCAGCAGGGCGCCCTCCGCGTCGTGGAAGCGGATCACGTCATTCGCGTCGCGTTCGAGCGCTTCATCATGGCGCCAGCCGAGCATGCGCTCGGCGGCGGGGTTCATGAAGCTGATGCGGCCGGCGTCGTCCACGGCGCAGAGGCCCTCGCCCAGGCTCTCGGTGATCGCCGACGTGAACCGAAGCTGCGTGCGGAGCCGTTCGCCCACGGCGTTCGCCTGGTCATACAGACGCGCGTTGTCGATCGCGATCGCGGCCTGGGCGGCGATGCCACGCACCAGCTTCTCGTCCCGGGCGTGCAGCGCCCCGGGCTGCTCGTGGCCGAAGCAGAGCGCCCCCAGCACGTTCCCCGAGCGGCTGACCACCGGGACTGCGAGGTAGCTTCGAAGCCAGCAGGGGGCGGCGGCCGGCCCGTGGTTTGAAGTCGAATCGGTCGGCGGGCAATTTGCGGTAAGGCTTGCCTCGGCCTCATCCGGGCCGGCGGAGGCATCGACCCCGCCGGGGCCGAAACGGGGGTCGCCCATCAGATCGGTCAGGCGGACGACGATGGACCCGCAGAACGTCGCTTCGAACACGGCCGAGTTCCAGGGCGCGGCGGCCGCATCGTAGCGGTCGCGATAGGGGCCAGACGTCGCGTACGGCGTGCGGCGGCCGGCGACCGATCCTTCGTCATTGTAAAAGAACGCGCCGAACTGGCCCGGGCGACCTCCGTCGCGGCGTCGGTGGCGGCCTGCACCAGCCGGCGCAGGTCCAACTCGGCCGCAAGCGCCCGCCCGACCCGGTTGAGCGTTTCGCTCACCAGCGTCTCTTCCTTCAGCTTTTCCTCGGCCCGCTTGCGCTCGGTGATATCGGTAAAGACGCCGAGGATGCCGACCACGGCCCCACCGGCATCGCGGACGGGCACGCGGCTCTCGACGACGTGGATCTGCGAGCCATCGACGCGACGATGCGTCCCCTCAATGTTCTCCAGCGGAAGCCCGCCGCGAACGACCTGGTGGTCCAGCGCCACGCAGCGCTCGATCTCCTCCGGCGCCCAGGGCATGTCGTGGTCCGTCTTGCCGACGACATCGCGTGGGTCGGCAAACCCGCCGGCGCGCGCGAAAGTCTGGTTGCAGCCGAGGTAGACGCCGTCGCGGTTTTTCCAGAAGACATGGCCGGGGATGATCGAGATCAGCCGATCGACCATCTCCTTTTGCTGCCGCAGCGCCTCCTCGGACTGCTTGCGGTCCGTCATGTCCCGGGCGACGACCAGCAGCCGCTCGGCACGCCCGCCGATGTTGACGGCGACCGCGACAGTGACGTCCCACCAGCGCGGCCCGGTGACGGCGGTCCGGCGAAACCCCTCGAACGACCCCAGTGCCCCCCCGGCGGCCGCCGCGACGGCGTCTTCGGCCATGAAGCGGTATTCGCCCTGCCACAGGTCGAACCAACTGGACCCGATGAACGGCTGGATATCGTCGGTCTCAAGGAAGTGGCGGCTGGCGGGGTTGGCCGAGGTAATAGCGCCCGACAACTCCAGGGTGACGACACAATCCTCGCTATTCTCGAAGACCCTTTGAATCAGATCGCTGGCCTCGCAGACAACCGGCGGCAGATCGGTAGTGTGGCCTTCCTTGGTGGAAGGGGTCGCGCCAGGCAAGCGGTGAGGCGGGAGCGGTGTGGCTACAGGGCACGACATCTGCTGCTAACCCCTACATGCGGACTGACCGGCCCGGAACGTCACACCCCTCGCCATCGGACCTGCTCCTTCATCGACGCAAGATCCCGTTTCGGTGGGCCGCTCCGGCGAACCTGCAGCACGCGGCTGACCTGCCGCACGTGAGTAACCCGCCGCAGGCAACCCCACTTGATTCATTCCGAGAGTGCAGCACCCCGTTCAATCGTGTGCCGTCACATCGATCCGATCGGCTGAGCAGGGGCGGCGGTTAACAATGCCGTGAACGGATTGGCGGGATTCAGGACGCGATGAATGCCCCCGGTGGGAATCGAACCCACACGACCTTGCGGTCAACGGATTTTAAGTCCGTAGCGTCTGCCTTTCCGCCACGGGGGCGCTTTGATGCGATCGTTGGATGATCCTACCCGGTCGGCGTTGCGGGGGTCAAAGCCGCGATGGGCCTCGCTCTATCTATCGTCGTGTGGGCTGCGTCTCGTTGCGGTACGGAACTTCGCCTCAAAATCGGCCGATCCGTTACGCGTCGTAAGGCTCACCCCTGCCGCTGCCGATGACGTAGACGTCACAGGCCACCTATCTGTCCCCGTACGGGCCTGGATCGAAGCGGTCGTTCGACCGCGCGACGGGGGCGTTTGGGAGCAACCATGCAGCGCTTGACGAATCGATCGATCTTCGTTCTGGGGCCAATCCTGTTGGTGAGCCTCTTCGCGTCGGCCGCGGCGTACGGGGGTGGGATTGAGATCCCGATGCAGGACAGCCGCGCCGCGGGGCAAGCGGATGCGGTGACCGCGCATTCGGATGACGCGGCCGCCGTCTTCTACAACCCGGCCTGCCTGACTCTTTCGCATGGGACCGAGGTGAGCGTGGGGGCGTACGGGCTCTTCCCGGAATGGCGTTTCGACGCCGCGGCCGGGCGCGACGAGGCGATGCGGCTCCCCTCACTGTTGCCGCACGTTTACGCCGCGAGCGATCTGGGCACCGATCGGTGGCGCTTCGGGATCGGCGTCAATAACGTCTTCGGGCTCAATGAAGACTGGGGCGACCGTGGGCCGCTGCGGACGCTGGTGGACAAAGCCAAGCTGACTGTCATCAATGCATCGGTGGCGGCCGCCTACAAGGTGGACGAGCACCTGTCGGTGGGCGCGGCGCTGAATGTCTATTACGGCGAACTGATGCTGTCGCGCAACGTGACGCTGGGAGCGCCGCCGACGCCGGAGGGGAAGTTCCATCTTCGCGGCCACGATTTCGCCGTCGGCATCACGCCGTCGGTCCTCTACAAGATCGACGACCGCAATTCGATCGGCGCGTACTACCGTTCGCCGTTCACGCTCAACCTGACGGGCGAGACGTCACTGGGGACGCCCGCCGGGGAGATCGGCCCGAGCCACAGCGTCACCCCGCTCGACCTGCCGCAGTCGATCGGGATGGGGTATTCGGTGAAGGCGACGGACCGGCTTCGGCTGGAGACCGACGTCATCTGGACGGATTGGACCTCGGTGAACGAGCTGAAGATTCACTCGGCCGACGCCCACTTCAACGGGCAGGCGATCCCGGCCGACTGGAAGGCGGGCTTCACGGTGCGGCTGGGCGGCGAATACGACCTGGCCCCGCACTGGGTGCTTCGGGGCGGGTATGCGTGGTCGCAGAACTCGGTCCCCGAATCGACGTTTTCTCCGCTCGTCCCCGACTCCAATTACCATCTGTTCAGCGTCGGCATCGGGTACACGACGGATCGGTGGTCGCTGGACGGTGCGTACCAGTACATCTACCGGGAACGTCGCCATATCCAGAATGACATCAACTCGCCGGTGGTCAACGGCACCTGGGACAACGCGTTCCAAGGCGTCATGGTGACATTCACGTACAAAATGTGAAGCGCGGCGGCGGCCGCCGCCTCGAAAACGCCATTCCAGACTTTCCCGCAAGGGCGCCATCACGGCGCCCTTGCTCCGTTTCCTCCCGTCCCCGTCGCCACCGCTGGTTCGAGTCGCCGCGACGATCGCTGGGTGAATGTAATCAAATGTAAACAAGCGATCGGCTGACGCTGCTTGGGCGACTCCAGCCGGTGGAGCGTCAACCGCACACTCGCAGATGACCCGATATAGTTCTGGAAAACGTGAAAAACTGGCTATCCAGATCGCCTCCGGCGGTTTTCGTGAGAATGAGAAAATAAGATTGCAACGTTCGCGTTCCTGGGTGATATTCATGGACGTGATAAGACAGGACGGGACTGCCTTGGCGGATACACTGGAGGGCATGACCATTGTCGATGTCTCGAAGGCCGCCGGTGTATCGATCGCGACGGTTTCTCGGGTCATCAATGGCCATACGACGGTCGCGCCGACAACGGTCGCGGCCGTCGAGCGTGCGATGGCCCTGCTGGGCTACATCCCGCCTCCGGCAGAGCGACGGTTCCGTCGGAACGGCCGCATGAAGGCCGGCACCGGGGCGCGCCACGGGAACATGGCGCTGCTTTTTCCGGACACCCACGATGTCGCGCTGCGCACACCGCTGAGCGGCCGCCTGATGCACGGGGTGAACGAGGTGCTGGCGAGCGAGGGGTACGGGATGCTTGTGACGCCGCTGGTCGAGGATGACCGGCTCCCGCCCTGCATCGTGAATCGCAAGGTTGACGCGGTGATCGTCCGCGGGGCGACGCAGGTGAGCCATGTCATGGCGAGCCTTCGGGGCCACGTTTGTGTCTGGATGCTGGAGCTACCCCAACCGCCCGAGCATGGCGACCAGGTCCTGGAGGACACGACGGCGATCGGCCGCCTGGCGATGCGTTACCTGCGTGATCGCGGCTGCCGAAGCGTCGCCGCGGTCAACCACATGCCGTCGCACCCGTGTTACGGGCCCAGGATCGACGCGTTCGCCAAGGCGGCGGCCGAAGCAGGGATGCCGGCCGACATCTTTTCGGACGCCGTGTCAGTGGAAGCGCTGGTTGGCCGGGCGATGAACGCCTGGCGGGCGCAGAGCCCCGCGGACAGAGGTTCGCCATTCGGCCTCTTCGTGCCGGCCCCCTACGAGGTCGTGACGACGGCGTACAGGGCGCTGGTGGCGGGAGGGATGAAGGTCGGTCGCGACGTGCACCTGATCCCGTGCGATTATGATCCGCCGCGCCTGGCGGCCCTGGACCATGGGCTGCCGAACATCGACATCCAGCCCGAGGTGATCGCTCGGGCGGCGGCCGAGATGCTCATCTGGCGGATGAAGCACCTTCGCGATCCCCAGCGGCGACTCATGATCGCGCCGCAGTTGGTCGAGGGCGAGCCCCTGGGCTGACGCGGGCCCGGCTCATGCTCCCTAACAAACGTGACTGCCACCGTTGACGCTCCTCGCGCCGCCCGGATGGGTCGTCTCCGCAGTTTTGTCGCCCCGTTTTTGGTGAGTCCGTTGTCGAGAGGAACGAGTTGTGATGTACCCAATTTGTGCCGCAAACCGTCAGTTCGGGGGCGCGGGCGGCCGCTCGCGAGTCGCTGCCGTCCGATGGCGTCGAGTATTCGGGCTGTGCGCGCCGGCGTCCGCTCTGCTTGCGATGGCTCACCCGGCCGGCGCCGCCAGCCTCTACTGGGACACGACCACGGCCGCCGGCCTTGGCGCGGGAGCCGGCAACTGGTCAACCAGCCCGTCCGACACGTTCTGGAGCAGCGCGGCGGCCGGCACCAGCAACCCCCTGCTCCTCTGGGTTGACGGAAGCGACGCGTTCTTTCAGACGGCCGGCGCGAACGCGGTCACGCTGAATGGCACCGTGACGGCGAACTCCGTCACCCAGACGACCAGCGGCACCGCCACGACGATCAGCGCCGGGGCCTCTCCGCTGCTTCAGATCAACGGGGGCGGGCTGATCAACAGCGGGAACACGCTCTTTACTCTCAACACCAATATCAACCTTCTCGCCAGCCAGACGTGGAACGCGAGCAGCGCGATCGCCATCGGCGGCGCCATCTCGGAGAATGTCGCCGGCCTGACGCTGACCAAGACGGGCAACAGCTCGCTGACGTTCACGAACTCCAATAGCTACACCGGCGGCACGGTCGTCAGCGCCGGTACGCTGCTGGCCAACGTGACGTCCGGGACGCCGTTCGGCACGGGAGGCATCGCGCTGAACGGCAACGGGACAACGAACCCGGGGACAACGCTCAGCTTTGCCTCCACGGCGACCGCGGGCACCGCCACCATCACCGGGGGCACTGTCGCCGGGAGCCTGTTCAGCTTCGCCAACGGCTCATATTTGAACATCGCCAAAGGGAGCACGGCGGGGGAAACGTTTATCTTCGGCGCCGGCGGAGCATCGCCCGTCCTTTCGCGGGTCGGCAACGCGACGCTCGTTCTGATGGGCTCGGCCAGCTCGGCGAGCAACTACGGGTCAACCGAAAAGTTCATCATCAACGGCGCCGGGGCGGCCCTGCCGACGGTGACGAACGGCATGGTCGCCCCCTACTACCTGGGCGCCACCAATGGCGCCCTGGGCGCGCTGACGTTCATGACCTACGACTCGACGAACGGCTTCAAGCCCGCCACCTACGACATCACGGGGACGTCGTTCGCGGCGTCGGATAATACGAAGAAGGTCAATGTCAGCGGCGCGGCGACACTCGCAAGCAACGCGGCCGCCTACGCCGTGCTGGTGAACGGCGCCCTCACGATCAACCCCGGCGTCACGTTGTCGATTGGCGATGGGACGAATGCCGGCCTGATCGTCCAAGCCAATATTAACGGCTCGACCGGCGGCACGATCGACTTCGGCTCGGCGGAAGGGGTCATCGCGGTCAACGGGACCAACCCGACGATCTCCGCGGCGATCACCGGCTCCAACGGCATTACCAAGACCCAATATAACGGAACCAATGGCACGCTGACTTTAACCGGCGTCAACACGTACACCGGGACGACGACCGTCAACAATGGCAACCTGACATTTAATTCGGCGTCGGCGCAGGTGCTGGGGGCGATTACCGGGCTTGGTACGATCGGGCAATCCGGGACGGGCCCGCTTCAGTTCACGCAGACGGCGGGCGGGACGTTCGGCGTCGGCACGCTCACAGCGGCCGCCGGGTCGGGGACGGTGACGCTGGTGGGCGGGGCCGGCTCGGCCACCACGATCAACACGATTAACGGTGGGTCGGGGTCGATGGTGATCGTCGGCGGCGACGCCGGTGACCCGACAGCCAGCTTCACCATCGCAAGCGCCCCTGGCACCGCGGGCCAGCTCATCGATTTGCGAAGCGGCGCCACCACCCTCTTCGGTCGCAATTTCAGCGCGAATTTGCAGGTGGATCCGGGCGCCGTCTTGAATGTGCCCTCGACGTTTGGGAACAACCGGCTGGGCCTGAACGGCACCTTGGCCGGCCAGACGCTGGCGATCAATGGCGGGCAGATCAACGTGACCGGACAGTTCGGGGCCCGCATCGGCGGTGACAACGGGCCGGGCAGCGCCGGCAACGCCAACTTCATCGTCACCGCGAACCAGATCGCCGGGGCGCTGACCACGAGCCAGCCGGTCAATCTCGGCAGCACCTCCGCCGAGATGGTGAATTACAACCTGTCGGGCGGAACGCTGAGCGTGACGGGCGGGTCGGGCGTGGTGCTCGGCTCGGACACCGCCGGCGTCGGCACGACCGCCCTCACGCTCTCCGGCACGGCGAAGCTCATTGTCTCTGGTGTCCTGAGCGGCTCGCAGGCGACGGGGGCGAAGCAGAACTTCGCCTTGAACGGCGGCACGCTGGCCGCGAGCGGCGTCGATATGACCAAGCTGACGTCGAGCGGCGCTGTGGCCGCGACCGTCGGGACGCTCCTCAATAACGGTGCGACCGTCGCGCCGGGCGATAACGGCGTCGCCGGAAAGACGGCAATCACCGGGAACTACTCGATCGCTTCCTCCGCCGGGGCGCTGGCCGTCGATATCGGCGGCAAGACCCAGGCGACCGGCTTCCAAACCGGCCAGTATGACCTGCTCGCCGTAAGCGGCCTCGCCTCGCTAAACGGGTCGCTGAACGTCAGCTTGATCAACGGGTTTCGCCCGCTGCCAACCGATTCGTTCACGATCGTCACGAGCAGCGGCTTGTCCGGCGCGTTCAGCAACGTCGCCTTCGGATCGACCGTGACGACCACCGACGGGTTCGGGTCGTTCTCGGTCAACCAAGCCGGTAACAACGTGGTCCTGACCAATTTCACGCCGGAGCCCGGGGCTGTCGGGCTGCTTGGCATGGGCGCGATCGGCCTGCTCGGCCGCCGCCGCCGCCGACTGATCTAGCCTCAAGCGCCGGCTCCGACCGGCCCCCCTTTGCCGCGCGTTGCGCACGGGAGTCCACATGCGAAACGAATCTCTCCGCAGGCGGGACCGTCGAGCGTTCACGCTTGTTGAATTGCTGGTGGTGATCGGGATCATCGCGCTGCTCGTCTCGATCCTGCTGCCGACGCTCGGCCGGGCGCGCGAGCAGGCGAGGTCGGTCAAGTGCATGGCCCAGCTTCGCGGCTACGGGAACTTCATTCAGATGTATGCGAACCAGAACAGGAACTGGCTGCCCTGCGGGTGGGCGCTGCTGGGCCTGGACCAGTACGGAAGTGACGCGGCCGGCTTTTCCCAGATCACCGGGCACCCGGACCCGGCCGAACTGGTGAACAGCGACATCCTCAAGTGCCCCTCCGCCGGCTCCAACATGCAGGTAACCAACGCGAACACGAACTACAGCATGACGTACGCGTTCAACCGGAACATGTGGTGGAGCTACGAACAGTCCATCCTTCCCAACCCGACCGACCCGAGCAAATGGGGGCTGACAAGGATCACCAGCCCCAACGTCGCCACCCAGACCGCCCTCCTTTTTTGTACGGCCAACTATTCGATTAAAGAGGGGGGCTTCAAGGCGTGGACCGACGGGTTTGGCTGGTACCCGCCGCTCCTGCCCCACGGCGGCCACACGTTCGTCGTCTCGCCGACGGCAACCGAAGCCGGGGTCGGAGGCTACTTCAAGGAAGGGAAAGAGAACGTCTGCTTCTTCGACGGGCACGTTGAATCCCTGCCCGGCGACCCGAACGGCACATCCGACGCCGCCGTGCCGCTCTTCCGGCCGGCCAGCGGGCAACGGTTGGCCTGGAACAATTTCTGGAACGGGAAGAACAACCCGAACTGATCGGTGTACGCATGTGTCGTTGGGCTCGAGAGCTTTCGCCCCCGCACGCCATGGATGGCCGCCGCCCCGGCCCCAGTCTCGGCCCGCGCCCCGATACCGGCCGCCGCCCCAATTCCGGCCGCCGCCGAGACAACACCCTTTTCGAAGCACTTATGCCCACTGCCACAGGATCCGCGACCCGAGCGATCGCTCTCGTGATGACGATCCAGGCGCTTTGCGGGACGGCCAGCGCTATCGACATCCACGTCTCTCCGTCGCCGCTCGCGGCGTCAGCGGGGCCGCTTGTAGCCCGTTCGCTCGATGACGCCAGGGGGATGGCCCGCGGCGCGGCGGGAGCATCCTGACCAGCCGGTGACCGTCTGGCTGGGGGCGGGTGACTACACGCTGCTTACCACGTTCGACCTGACGGACGCCGATTCCGGCACTGAGGCGGCCCCGGTCACCTACCGGGCGGCCGCCGGGGACGTCGTCCGGTTGATCAACGCCAGACGCCTCGCCGCGAGCGACTTTCATCCGGTCTCGTCTCCGGAAGCGCTCGCCCGGATCGCGGAACCACTGCGATCGAAGATCGTCGAACTGGGCCTGAAAGGCCTGGTTACCCACGCCCAGCGCCCCGCCGATGTCTTCACCGACTCGGGCGGGATGGTCGATCTGTATGTCGATGGCCGGCGAATGCGCCTCTCCCGCTACCCCAATGAAGGCTTCATGACGATGAAGCGGGTGCTCGACACCGGCGGCGGGCTCCAGTCTTCGAACTGGCGCGACGCCGGCGCCCAGGCCTATACGAGGCCGGGCAAGTCTGGCGGCCTCTTCGAATATCGGGATGAAGACGCGGGGCGATTTGAGGCCTGGAAGCAATCGCTCGACCGCGGGGTCTGGCTCAAGGGCTATTGGCGCATCCCATGGGAAAACCCCGCGACGCGCATCGCCTCGATTGACTCGGGCAAGCACACTGTCGCGCTGGCCTCGCCTGTCCCGGGCGGGATCGGGAACAAGTACCATCGCCCCGAAGGCAACGGCAAGGAGCCATACTGGGCCTTCAACCTGCTCGAGGAGATCGATCAGCCGGGCGAGTGGTGCGTCGATTTCAAAGACCAGGCGCTCTACTTTTACCCTCCGCGGCCGCTCTCCGCCGCGCAGGTCCTCCTGGCGGACAATGACGGACCGGCGATCCGGCTCAATGGGGCCTCGCACGTGACCCTGCGGGGGCTGACCGTCGAGGCGGGGCTCGGGCACGGCATCGTCATCAGCGGGGGCGAGCAAAACGTCGTCGCCGGCTGCACCGTGCGCAACGTCGATCGCTACGCCGTCGTCCTGGACGGCGGGAAGCGGAGCCGCGTTCAGAGCTGTGACCTATATGACCTGGGGGCGGGCGGCGTCTGGCTCGGCGGGGGCGACGAAACATCGTCGCCGCGCATCGCGGCCGGGCACCAGGTCATCAACAACCACATCCATCACTTCGCCCAGATCGAGCGGGTCTACGCGCCCGGCGTCAACGCGGGCTTCACCGGCGGCGGCAACGGCGGGCACCATGTCGCGGTGGGGATGCTCGTCGCCCATAACCTCATCCACGACACGCCGCATGGCGGCGTCCTGTACGGGAGCTGGGACAGCACCTTCGAGTACAACGAAATCTTCCGCTATTGCACCGTCTCAGAGGACCTGGGCGCTTTCTACTGCTATGACCGCATGCCGAACATGGGGAACCATACATTCCGCTACAACCTGATGCACGATACCGACAAGGGGGACGGCATCTATTTCGACCACGATCACAACGACATGCACGTATACGGCAACATCGCCGCCTTTCGCAGCGCCCCGGCGGCCGCGGGACCGGCTACCTCTACAAGATCGGCTCACAGGCGAAGACGCCGCAGACGATCGACTGCTACAACAACATCGCCTACCAGTGCAACTACGGGTACGCCTTTGTCAGCGCCACGCCGGGTGAAGGGAAGATCGCCGACAACGTCGCCGTCTTGTGCAAGGCGCCGATGAACTGGTCGGTGGTCAAGGATGGCAAAACAGTGGCGGTCAAAGACCCCTATTGGACCGGCCCGAACGCCGCTTATGACGCCGACCCCGGCTTTGTGGACGCCGAGCACCTCGATTTCCGCCTGAAGCCCGGCTCGAAGCTTGCGACCGACCTCCCCGGCTTCAAAGCGATCCCGGTCGAAAAGATTGGGCTATACCTCGACGAGTATCGCACGAAGCTCCCGACGGCCGACGAGATCGACCGCTTCAATAAGCGGGCCGGGCATGATGCCGGCGGGTCCGGCATTGAGGACCGCAACTGACCGTCGGGCCACCGTCGGGCTTTGTCGCCGCGATCGAAGAACTGCATCAGAAGGATGAGACCTATGAATCGGACCGGCCGCCTTTCGCCAATTGTGCTTTCATTGCTAAGCCTTGGCCTGACCTCCGGCGTGGGCGCCGCCGCGCCGACGCCGCCGGCCGCGGCGCCATCCCGGGCGGCCAGCGCCGTCCCAGGCGGCGGCGACATCATCGGCGAGCCCGGCGAATGAATTCGCGCCCAAGCCGCAGATCCCCTATCTGTCGCCCGAGGAAGAGCTCAAGACGTTTGAGCTGCCCGAAGGGTATCGGATGGAGCTGGTCCTGTCCGAGCCGCAGATCGCCGAGCCGGTCGTGTGCGTGTTTGATGGCAACGGCCGCATGTACGTCGCGGAGTTCCGGACTTACATGCAGGACATCGACGGCACCGGCGAGCTGTCGCCTGGCGGCCGCGTCTCGCGGCACGAAAGCACGCGCGGCGACGGCGTGTTCGACAAGCACACGGTCTTCGCCGACAAGCTGCTCCTGCCGCGCGAGGTCCTGCCGCTGAACGACCGCGTGCTGATCAACGAAACCAACACGAACGATGTCGTCGCTTACTTCGACACGAAGGGGACCGGCGTCGCCGACAAGAAGAGCCTGTTTTACGCCGGCGGCCCGCGCGGCGGGAACCTCGAGCACCAGCAGAGCGGCCTGGTGTGGGGCATGGACAACTGGATGTACCAGGCGGTCAACGCCTTTCGCCTTCGCTACACCGGCCAGGACGTCGTCATGGAGAAGACGCCGGGCAACGGCGCCCAGTGGGGCCTGGCCCAGGATGACTACGGCAAGATGTGGTTCAGCAACGGCGGGGCCGAGAAGGGGCCTGTCAAGTTCCAGTCGCCGATTATCTACGGCGGGTTTGATGTGCCGGGGCAGGTTTCACCCGACTATCTGGAAGTCTGGCCCAAGGTTGGTCTGGCGGACGTCCAGGGTGGGTATGCCCGATTCCGGCCGGAAGACAAGACGCTCAATCACTTCACGGCCAGTTGCGGCCAGACCATCTTCCGCGGCGATCGGCTGCCGGCGGACTTGCGGGGCGACTTCCTGATCGGCGAGCCGGTCGGACGGCTCATCCGCCGAAGCAAGGTCGAGGATCATCAGGGGATGACCTACCTTCGCAACGCGTACGACCATTCCGAATTCATCCGCTCGACCGACCCGAACTTCCGCCCGGTCAACATGACGACGGGCCCCGACGGGTGCCTCTATATCGTTGACATGTACCGCGGGATCATTCAGGAGGGGAACTGGGTTGGGCCGACGAGCTATCTGCGGAAGGTCGTTCAGCAGTATGGGATGCAGAATAACTTCGGACGCGGCCGCATCTGGCGGCTGACCCACAAGGACTTCAAGCCCGGCCCCCAACCTAAACTGCTCGATGAGACCTCCGCGCAGCTCGTCGCCCATCTGTCCCACCCCAACGGCTGGTGGCGGGACACGGCGCAGATGCTCCTGGTCCTCCGAGGCGAAAAATCGGTCGTCCCGGCCCTCCAGGCGATGGCACGAAACGGGGAGTCTCCCCTTTCTCGGGTGCATGCGCTTTGGGCGCTCGAGGGGCTGAACGCGGTCGATGCCGGGTTGGTTCACGAGTTGCTGAAGAGCCCGGACCCCAAGCTTCGCATCCAGGCGATCCGGGTGGCGGAAGGTTTCATGAAGAAGGTGGATGCCGCGATGACGGAAGAAGTTCGTGGGATGACGCACGACCCGGACGCGAACGTCGTGCTCCAGGTGCTCCTCACCGGGAAACTGCTCAACTGGCCGAACTTCAGCCAGTTCGCGCAGATCACCATGACCTCAACCCCGGCCACCGGCGTGCGGGCCGTCGGGACGCAGTTGCTCAACGCCGGCAATGAGCTTGACCTGCGCACGTTCAATAAGGATGAAGCGGCGCGCATCCAAAAGGGGCAGGGGATCTACCAGGAGCTCTGCTTCGCCTGTCACGGTTACGGCGGGACCGGCATGCCGATGGACGGCGCCACCGCCGGGACGACCCTCGCCCCGCCCATCGCCGGCTCGCGCGACGTCATGGACGACCCGTCCACGCTCATCCACATCCTGCTCAAGGGCGTCACCGGCCCCGTCGGCGGGAAGGAGTACATGGCCCAGATGGTTTCGATGGAGAGCAACGACGACGAGTGGGTCGCGTCGATCGGCTCTTATGTCCGCAATGCGTTCGGCAACCGCGGCTCGGCGATCACCCCGCAGGACGTCGCCCAGCTTCGGGCCATGACCAAGGGCCGCACGACCCCATGGACGTTCGACGAGCTCCACGCCCGCCTGCCGCAGCCGGTCGGGCCGTCGAGCGAGTGGAAGGTGACGGCAAGCCACAACCCGGCGCAGGCCGCCCTGCTGATCGACGGCAAGTTCGACCCCCGTTGGGAATCGAAGGAGCCGCTGGCGCCCGGCATGTGGGTGCAGGTCGAGCTGCCGCGCGAGACGACAATCGGGGGGCTCTGGTTCGACAGCGGAAAGACGCTCAAAGAGTACGCCAGGACATTCACCGTGCAGGTGTCCAGCGACGGCCAGTCGTGGGGCAAGCCGGTCGCCCAGGGGAAGGGGACGGTTGGAGCGATGGTGGTGACGTTCGCTCCCGTCAAAGCCCGGTACGTTCGACTCACGCAGACCGGGAAGCTGACGGGCGCCGAGAAGACGCTCAGCTGGGTGTTGACCGAGATTCGCGTCCTGGGCCCAACGCCCGGGGCGGCGTCCGTCCAAGCGTCCAAGTAAGCTGCTTCGCATTCTTCCCCGGTGGCCGGCGGCCCCGTTTCGGGGTCGCCGGCCTTCTCTCACCAACGGACGATCCACACGATGGGGACCATCGCCCTGCTCATGGCATGCGTCGGTTCGCTCTTCAACGTGCTGACGGACACGTCGCGCAAGAAGGTGCTCGACCATCAGTACGACGCCGCGCTGGTCAGTCTCTGGTGCAAGGTGGTCTCCGTCGTCGCCCTGGCGCTGCTGATCGTCGGGATGACCCTGATGTCCGCCAAAGCGCCGGAGCTTCCCGACGTCAGCAGCAAGCTGAGCCTGAGCCCGATCGTCGGGTTCGGCCTCTACCTGGTCCTGAACGCGGCCCTGGAAGGGACGGCCATCTTCCTTAACTTGCGGGCGCTCCAGCTCTCGCCGATCTCCTACTGCGTGCCGTTCATGGCGCTCACGCCACTCTTTCTCCTGCCCGCCGGCGCGATTTTCCTCCACGAGAAGATCTCCGCCGGGATGATTATCGGCGTCTTCCTGGTGGTGGTGGGCTCGCTGATGGTGAACCGGCAGTTCTTCGCGACCGGCCCGCTGGAGCCGCTCCGCGTGATCCTTCGCGAGCGTGGCAGCCGCTACATGGTCTGCGTCGCCTTACTTCTGACGATGACCGCCGTTATGGATAAGTGGTTCGTCACCTCTCCCGCCGGCGAGCCTTTCTCCGTGAAGTTCGGCCGCTCGCTGACCCAATCGGCCGGCAAGAGCGCGGTCCTCTCGCTGTTCTTTGTCGGCCTGACCCTCTACCGAAATCGCTCCGCACGGCGTCAGGTGGTGATCCCCGCCGTATGCCCGGCGGTCGCGCCGGCCCTGTCGAGCGCCGTAGCCCAGTCGAGCGCCGTAGCCCAGTCCAGCGCCGCGGTCCTCAGTCACGCTCCGGCACAGACTGTTCCCGCGTTCAGTTGGTTCAGCCTGGTTCGCCACGTTCCGGTGTGGCTGATCCTCGCGGGCCTACTTGAAGCGACCGTGCTGGTGCTTCAGTTGACGGCGGTTCAGTTCGCACCGGCCGCGATTATCATCAGCATCAAGCGGTCGGGGATTATCTTCGCGGTGATCCTGGGTTGGCTGGTGTTCAAGGAGCGGGGGCTGAAGGACCGATTGATCGCGTCGATCGTCATGCTCGCCGGCGTCGGGGTCTTCTTTCTGACCAAGCCCGATGCCAATAACAACGTCCTATTAAAGACGAGCGGGGCGCTCGGCGTGGCCGCCATCGCCCTGGCGGGGATGGGCATCGCGTTGTACGCCACGCGCGACCGGTCAAGCTCAAAACCGTTCGAGGCGGCGCTGGAGAATCTGGTCGCGCAGGACGTTTGACCCTCGGCCGCGAATCGCTTCCGATAGTGAGGGGCCGGGTCGCTGACCGCACCGCCGTTTGGAGTGATGGATGACGTTCGTGATCGACATGGTTCACCACAACCCCGGTGAACCGCCCTTCGAAAGTGAGTTTCTGAAGCCGGGGTTCCTCCGCGACGCCGGTTTCAACGGCCAGGTCTTCAAGCACATTAACTGTGTCGCCACGTTCGACCGCCTTGGGCTCGATCTCTTCCCCGCCGGGTCGCCCGACCGGAAGTGGCTCGACGCGTTCCTTCCGTCGATCGAGCGGGAGATTTACGCCGCCAAGGCTCATGGGCTCAAGGTTTACTATCACCTGGACCTGTTCGTCCTTCCGCGCCGGCTGGTGGAGCAATTGGGGGACGAGATCTGCGATCCCCAGACCGGCCGCATCAGCCTCGATCGCCCAAAGACGCTCGACATCCATCGGGTGCTGTTCGAGGAGCTGACCGATCGGTTCCCCGAGGTTGACGGCTACATCATCCGTGTCGGTGAAACCTACCTGTTCGACACCCCGTTCCATCAGGGGAACAGCCCGATCCCGCGGCTGGCCCGGCGTGGGCGCCGACCTACGGGTATGCCCATGCCCTGGGCGAAGCCGCGCCGCCACAGAGCTGGCGCAGGCCCAGGTCGATGCGTATATAAAGCTGATCCGGTTCCTGCGCGAAGAAATCTGCGTTCGCCGCGGCCGGCGCCTGATGTTCCGGACCTGGGACATCTTCCCCGACAAGCTGCACGCGCGGCTCGACCATTATCTCGAGGTCTCCGACCAGGTGGAGCCGCATCCGAACCTGGCTTTCTCGATCAAGCACACGGCGCTGGACTTCTGGCGACGGGTCAAGGTGAACGAATGCCTCGCCCGCGGCCGCCATCCTCAGATCATTGAGGTCCAGTGCCAGCGGGAGTACGAGGGCAAAGGCGCCTTTCCCAATTACGTAATGGACGGCGTGCTCAATGGCTTTGAAGAAAACGCCGCCCCGGTGGGGTTGAAGCACCTGCTGACACACCCGCTGATCCAAGGGGTCTACAGTTGGTCGCGTGGCGGCGGGTGGTATGGCCCATATCTCAAAGATGAATTCTGGCCCGAGCTGAACGCGGCCGTATTGGCCAGCGTGGCCTCAAACCCAGGCACGTCTGAAGAACAGGCCTTCCAGGACTACTGCCGCGGGCGAATGGGCCTCGATCAGGATGATGTCGGCCGCTTCCGCAGGCTCTGCCTCTTCAGCGCCAAGGCGATTTTGAAGGGGCGACACTGCGAAGCGTTCGATCGGGCTTTGAACGAATCGGTCCTCCCGACCGCGCTCTGGATGCGCGACGATCGCCTCGGCGGCCTGGAGCAGTTGGGGCCGGTTTTCAAGTACCTCGACGAGCACGACCTGATCGAAGCGGCCTTGCGAGAAAAAGCTGAGGCGGTCGCGCTCTGGGCCGAGATCGCGCGCTTGGCGAAGGAGATCCGCTGGCCCGAGGGCGCGCGCTGGAGATGCGTTCAGGCCTCGGTCGAGTACGGCCGCCTGCTCTTCGGCATCGTTCAGCAAGCCTGGCGGGTGATGGCCGCCGGGGTGCGCGGCGATCGACTGGGAGCCTACGACCACGCCGAGCTTTGCGACGCCCTGGAGAAGTACGACACGCTCTGGCGCGACTACCGCGCGCTGGGCGAGTCGCCGTATGCGGCGACCTTGTATGAAGGCGTCTACTTTGCGCTGCCGGGAGCCCCGGCCGCTCCGGGGCTCGCCGCGACGATCGACAACTATCGCGCGCTGTCACGCTAACTCACCCCGCCAAAGCACGTTGCGACAATCGCGTCGAACCCGCGTGACGGCCGCTCGCGTCGCATTCACAGCGGATCGAACCCGGCGATCCTGGTGAGCAACCCCCCCCCTCCCCGCGGCCGCGCATCGCGGCCGAACGTAATCGTAACCCGCGAATCCAAAATCTATCGGCCGAGGTTGGCCGTATGGTCGCTTGTCCTACCCCGGTTCCGGCGCGGACGGCGGGTGGCCGTCGCCCTGATTGATCGGCCCGCTCTACAAGGAGTTTTCCATGCGGTTCAAACGGTTTTCTCGAATGCTCGCCGCCGCGGCGGTCGCCGGGTTGGTAGGCTTTGCCGCCCCCGCGCCGCGCGCCGATGCCGCCAGCCATCGCGAGGCGCCGATCACGGCTCTGGATCGGGCGGCCGATATCACCGATTTCTACGCCTTCGTCAGCTACGAGACGGGCAAGTCGGGGAATGTCACCTTCATCCTCAATGTTGACCCGCTCCTCGAGCCCGGCAACGGCCCGAACTATTTCCCGTTCGACCCGGATATCGTCTACGAGATCGCGGTGGATAACACCAACACCGCGGCCGACAACGTCACCTTCCAGATCCGCTTCCAGACCGAGGTCCGCGCTCCCGGCGTATTCACCGGCCTGGTCGGCGCCGGCTCGGGCATCAGCTCGCCGTCGAACTCGCCCGCCCCCGTCGCGGCCGGCACGCCGATCGTCCCCCCCGCCATCACCGCGCTCGACGGGGCCGGCGCCGCGGGCCTGAGCCTCCGCCAGACCTATTCCATCAGCATGATTACCAAGACCGCCAGGAAGGGCGGCGGCTTCCACACCAAGACGACCAACCTCTCCGCCGGCCATACGCTCTTCGCCGTGCCGTCGAACGTCGGGCCACGCACCATGCCCAACTATGCCGCCCTGTTCGAACAGGGCGTATATGACCTGGGCAACGGCGTCCGCTGCTTCGCCGGGACCGTTGAAGACCCGTTTTACATCGATCTGGGCGCGACCTTCGACACCTTCAACTTCCGCACGTCGGCGTTCACCTCGACCATCCCCGGCGTGCTCACCGACGCCCAGGACGCGGACGACACGCACAACATCACGTCGGACACCGTCTCCGGGTACAACGTCAACTCCATCGCGATCGAAGTGCCGATCACGATGCTGACCCGCACCGGCACACAGCTTCCCGCCACCGACCCGGCCGCGACGATCGGCGCCTGGGGCCGCACCAAGCGATCCCGCACGCTCGTCCGCCGCTCCATCAACGCCAAGAGCAAACTCCCCGCGATCGGCGAAACCGCCATCAACGAGGACGTTGCCAAGGGGAGCGGCGACTACCGCCAGGTGCAGCGGATGGGCAACCCGCTCATCAATGAGCTGATCATCGGCACCGGTTCCAAGGATCGCTGGAGCATCAGCGACCCCAAGGATGACGCCCAGTTCGCCAGCTTCGCCCTGGACCCGCTCCTTCCCCGCGCTCTGAACGCCGCGTACGGCGCCGCTCTGCCCATCCCGCCCGCCCCGAGGAACGACCTGCTGGTCCTCATGCAGTACAAGGCGCCCATCGCCGCCACAGGCACGCCGGTCGGGCCGGTCGCCGATTTGCTCCGCCTGAATACCGGCGTCGCCCCGACCGCCCCGGGGAGCCAGCACCGTCTTGGCTTGCTCGCCCATGATGCGTCCGGCACCGCTACGCCGGATACATCGGGCTGGCCCAACGGCCGCCGCATCATCGACGATGTGACCGACATCGCCCTGCGGGCAGTCGTCGGCGTGCTTGTCGGCCCGCCGTACAACGCGTCCCCCAACAGTCGCCTGGGCGACGGGGTGAACATGGACGACATCGCCACCTATCGCACGACCTTCCCCTATGTCAGCCCTGCCTTCAGCGGGCGCGACCGGCGTCACATCGACCCGGGTGAGGCCGGTGGCGGCCCCGCTAACTGATCGGCAGCGGCCGCCGGCGAGCGCAGTCCCGTCTCTGGTCCCTAGCGGCCGCGTCGCGAAATGCGGCGCGGCCGCTTTCACTCTCTGGCCCTACTCGCCCTACCCCAGGCTCCCATGGTCAATGTATCCCCTAAACTCTGCCGGGGTGCCGCCCTGCTCGTACTCGCCGCCGTCTCGATCGCCCGCGCCGCGCCCGTTGAACGATCCGCGGCTGCTGGCGGCCCGGGACGCGGCGGTCCACTCGGCTAACGACCCTTCGACGACCGTGCGACTTGCGAACGTTCTGATCACTCTCGGCCAGGAAAGCGGCGATGCCCGATACTTCCGCGAGGGCGAGGCCGTCGTGTTGGGAGTGCTGAAGGCCAACCCGAAGGATTTCGAAGCCCGCCGGGCGGTCATCCAGGTCTCGCTGGGCCTGCATGACGACGAGAAGGCCCTCGCCGCCGCGACGCGGCTCAACAAGGAAGTCCCCGACGACGTCCTGACCTACGGCCTGATGGCTGACGCCGATATGGCGCTGGGCCGCTACGACGAAGCCGAGCGGTCCATTCAATGGATGCTCGACCTGCGTCCCACCGATGCCGACGGCCTCTGTCGCGCCGCCGCCTTACGTGAAGTCTACGGCGACCGCGATGGCGCGCTGGATCTTCTGTCCGACCTCCTTCGCCGCACCGGCCCATCCGATGCGACCCGGCGGGCGGCCCTGCTCACTCGAATCGCCGCGCTACGCCTCGCTGACGGGGAAGTGGCCGCCGCGACTGAAAACTGCGACGCTGCCATTGAAGCCATTCCCGACTACCCCGCCGCGCTCGCGGTCAAAGCCCGCGCCTGCGGTTTGCACGGGGACTGGTCGGCGGCCGCTGACCTCCTGCGACGCCGTCTCGACGCCTGCCCCACCCCGGCGCGATCCTATGACCTTGCCGAGGCCCTGGCCGCCGCGAGGCAGCCGGCCGAAGCGGATCGTCTGTTCATGGCGTTCGTGGCGGACGCGATGGGTCGGGTTGACGCGATCGACAATGCCAACCCGCAGCTCATTCGGTGCTTGCTCCGTTCCCCGGGCCAGGCGGCCGCCGCGCTCCGCGTTGCCCGGCGCGAGGCGTCGGTTCGGAAGGATGTCGTGACCCTCGGCCTTTACGCCCAGGCGTTGCACGCCTCCGGGGACGAGAACGGCGCACAGACTCAGATTGAGGCCGCGCTCGCCATTACAAAAAATGACCCGGAACTGCTCTTTGTCGCTGGAACGATCGATCTGGCGCGATCGGATCGGAAGGCCGCGCTGGATCATTTCATGCGGGCGGCCCAGCAGGAGCGGGGTTCGGACTTCGGCCGCCGGGCGCGCGAGGCGGTTGAATCGATGGCGCCGCCGGTTAAGTGACCGGGAGATTGATCCCGTTACTCTCCGCCAGTAAAGACGCTACCTTCAGACGATCACGCTTCGCCTCGGCACCGATTCGGGACCAATCATGCATATTCTCGATCCGCTTCTCGATCTGAAGACCGCCGCGGGGGCCGGGGCGTTGTCGATCGCCGGGGTCGCGGTCGCCGTTCGGCAGACGCGACTTCATCTTCCGCAGCGCCGCGTTCCGCTGATGGGGCTGTCGGCCGCCTTCGTTTTTGCGGCGCAGATGCTCCAATTCCCCATCGGTGGCGGGACCTCCGGCCATCTCATCGGCGGCGTCCTGTGCTCAGTCCTGCTCGGCCCCAGTGCCGCGGTGCTGGTGATTACATCGGTCCTGACCGTTCAGTGCCTCGTCTTCGCCGACGGCGGCGTGCTGGCCCTTGGGGCGAACGTGTTCAATATGGCGATCGTCAACTCGGTCGGCGGGTATCTGGTCTACCGCGCCGTTCGCTCCGTCATCCCGGGGCGCCGGGGGCTGTTGACCGGCGTCGCCTTTGCAAGCTGGTTTGCCACGGTGCTGGCGGCCGTCGTCTGCGCCGGCCAGCTCGCGGCCGCCCATACCGTCTCCTGGTCCATCGTCTTCCCCGCCATGGCGGGGGTCCACATGTTCATCGGCGTTGGCGAGGCGGCCATCACCACGCTGGTCATCGTGACGATCCTCCGAACCCAGCCCGAGCTGATCGCCGGCGAGAGGACCTTGCCGGCCGACGGGGAGCCCGCCGCCTTTCACGCCATGGCCCCGGGATCGACGCCGCGCCGTCGGGGGGAATTCATCCTGTATGGCCTGTTAATCTGCCTTGGGATGGCCATCTTCATTGCCCCCTTCGCCTCCACCCTGCCCGACGGCCTGGAGAGCGTCGAGAAGCGACTTGGTTTCCAAGAGCATAGGAATCGCGAGGTCACGGTGGCGTCGCCCCTGTCGGACTATCGCGTGCCGGGGGTCGGTTCCGCGTCGGTCGCGACGGCGATCGCCGGCTGCATTGGGACGATTGTCGTCTTTGGACTCGGATGGCTGATGGCTCGCATTCTTGCTCCGAACGCGGGGATCGGCGCGGTGCAGCTCGCCACGGCGGCCGCCGATTCGGAGGACGATCGCGAGGCGGGGCATGCATAGCCATTTTCTGGATACCTACAGCCACCTGGAGAGCCCCGTTCACCGCCTCCCGACGTCCGTCAAGCTCTTCTCGGCGCTGGTGACGATCGTCGCGCTGGTGGCCCTCCCTCCTATGCCCGCGGTCTATGTCCTGGTTGGATTCGCGCTGGTGATGGTGGCGGCCGCCACCGGCATCCCCGGGCCGTTCCTGCTCAAGCGGATGATCTTCCTGGAGCCGTTCGTGTTGGGCGTGGCGGTGCTGACGCTGTTCGAACGGCAGGGTGCGATCGCCTTCCTGACGCTCGCGACCCGCAGTACGCTTTGCCTGCTGACCGTGATCCTGCTCTCCAATACGGCGCCGTTTTCGGACCTGCTGGCGGCGTTGAAGCGGGCCGGCCTTCCCGCGATCATGATCACGACGATCGCGTTGATGTATCGATACCTGTACGTGCTCAAAGGCGAATCCGACCGGATGCGCGCTGCCCGCGCCAGCCGCACGTTCACGGACGGTCGTCGGCGGAGCTGGGCGACGCTGGGCAATGTGATCGGGCACCTGTTTGTCCGATCGACCGCCCGTGCCGAGCGGATCTACCTCGCCATGTGCGCCCGGGGATGGGAGTGAAGCCGAACGTGCCATCGCAAGCCCAGACCCATCCCCAGCCGCCGGCGTCGATCGCCGTCAAGGATCTCTACTATCACTACCCGGACGGGACGGAGGTCCTTCGGGTGGTCAGTTTCAGCATCGCCCCCGGCGAGTGCGTCGGGCTGGTGGGCCCGAACGGCGCGGGGAAGTCAACGCTTCTCCACCATCTGAACGGGCTCTTGCCCGACGACAGCCACGCCCGCGGTGAAGTCTGGATCGACGGGGAGCGGATCGCCAAAGCGACCTTGGCCCGGGCGCGGCGGAAGGTCGGGCTCCTGTTTCAGGACCCCGACGATCAACTCTTCTGCCCGACCGTCTTTGAAGATGTCGCATTTGGGCCAAGCAGTTCGGTGCTGATGCGGGGAAACTGGCGGAGATCGTCGCCCGATCCCTCGCCCAGGTCGGGCTCGAAGGCTTTGAGAGGCGGGCGCCCCATCGCCTCAGCGGCGGCGAAAAGCGCCGCGTCTGTCTGGCGGGGGTCCTGGCGTGCGACCCGGGCGTGCTTGTTCTCGACGAGCCCTCCTCCAGCCTCGACCCGCGTGCCTGCCGGCAGCTCAAGGCTCTGCTCAGGCGGATCCCGGCCACCAGGCTGATCGCTACCCACGACCTTGAACTGGTCGTCGAGCTCTGCTCCCGCGTTATCCTCCTTGATGGGGGGAAAGTCGTCGCCGATGGCCCGGCGATCGAGATTCTTTCCAATGAGCCGCTGATGCTGGAACATGGGTTGGAACGCCCGCATAGTCTGGCGGCCGCCACCCATCGGCCGCCGGGCACGAACGGCGACGTTCCGCCCGCCGACCATCGTGCCGCCTCCGCCTCGCTTCGATGCGCCGGCTGACCGTTCTCTAAGCCCGACGCGCTCGCGCCCGATGATGTCGGTCGTGCCGCCCCGCGACCGGCACACGCCATGCCCCGGCTACCGTAGCAGGCACACTCCGTGTGCCATGACTGCCTGCCACGGGGTGGCTCCGGATACCTCGATAGACTGTTGCCGATGGGAGCAATCCCGCTCGTGCGCGAAACTTTTGACGAAGATCTGAATCCGTTGCGTTCGCTGCGTCGTATGCACGGCTGGATGGCCGAATGAAGCTGCCAGGCGAGTCCGGCGGCGTTCGGCGTTGCGGCCCTCGTCGAGCGACGAATGAAGAAACGAACCTTCCCCCAGCCGGTGGTGAGCCTTGCGGTTGCGCTCGTGGCCCTGGCCGGCGCAATTCCCAGCGCCGTGAATGCCGCCGACGTGCCGGCAACCCGTCCCAGCTCCCGCCCGACCCCCGCGGCCGCCTCGAGCAAGACGCTTGCGGACCAGCGAATCGCCAGCGCCCGGCACCTGATCGAAAAATCACCGGGTCTCCCCGATGGGTATGTCGCGCTCGGTTCGGCATTCATGCTCAAGGCCCGTGAGACCGCCGACGGCGCCTACTACAGCCGCGCTGAGGCCTCTGCGGACAAGGCGATGGCGCTCGCCCCGGACGACTACTCCGCCCTGCGGCTGCTGAGCTGGTCCTACACCGGCGAGCACCGCTTCTCCGAGGCGGCAACGCTCTCCCGCAAGGCGATCGCGCTCCACCCGGACGACCCGTTCAACTACGGCACGCTCGCCGATTCGCTGATCGAACTCGGCGACTATGACGAGGCGGAGAAAGCGGTCCAGACGATGGTGGACCTCCGCCCCGACATCGCTGCCTTCAGCCGCGTCGCCTATCTGCGCGAGCTGTTCGGCGATACCGATGGCGCGATCGAGATGATGGCCAAGGCGGCCGCCATGGCCAGCCCCCGCCAGCCGGAGTCGATCGCCTGGTGCCGGTCGCAACTGGGGAACCTCTGCTTCAACGCCGGCCGACTCGACGAAGCCGAGGCGGCCTACGCCGTCGCCTTGAAGACCGTCCCATCCTACCACTACGCCCTGCTCGGCATGGGGCGCGTTCTGGCGGCGCGGCATCGCTATGACGAGGCCATCGCCAGTTACCAGCGGAGCATCGAGATCGTCCCGCTTCACGAGACCGTCGTCGCGCTGGGCGATCTGTACGCCTTCCTTCACCGCCCGGAGGAAGCCGCCCGGGAATACGAGCTGGTGGCGGTAATCCAGCGGCTCAACGACGCGAACAAGATCCGACCTGACGCGCAAGCCGCCCTCTTCGACGCCGACCACGATCGAAACCTGGTCGATGCCCTCAAGACCGCCCGCGCCCGGGCGGCCGAGCAGAAAGACATCCGCACCATGGACGCCCTCGCCTGGACCCTATTCAAGAACGGTGATTACACTGAGGCATTGAAGGCCTCCGACGAGTCCCTCCGCCTCGGCACGCGCGACGCCGCCTTTTACTTCCATAAAGGAATGATCTTCCGCAAGCTAGGCGACCCCACCGGCGCCGCGGCCGCCCTGCGACAGGCGATCGACATCAACCCCTACTTCGACCCCACCCACGCCGACGAGGCCCTCGCGGCCCTCGCCAAAAACGGGGAGACTCCCCATTCTTCGCGTCGAAACGGGGAGACTCCCCGTTTCTGAGGCTTTGGATGCTCAAACGGTTCGACTGGTTCATTCTCGTCGCGATGGTCGCCGCCGGGTTCCCGGGGCGGCGGGCTGCTGCGCATCCGATGGGGAACTTCTCGATCAACCGGAACGTGGCGATCCGAGTCGAGCCCGACGGCCTCCACGTCCGCTACCGGATCGACTTTGCCGAGATCCCGACGTTCCACGAGATGCAGGCACTCGACGTGAACGGCGACAAAGTGGTCTCCGGGGACGAAGGCCGCCGCTACCTGGCTGCCAACGCGCCGTCGTGGGTGGCCAGCCTGGCCACAACCGTCAACGGCCGCCCGGTCCCCCTGACGCTCGTCGCCAGCGACCTTGTCACGCGTCCGGGGGCTGGCGATCTGCCAACGCTGCTCGTCACCCTCGACTGTCTCGCGTCGCTCGGTGCCGAACCGCGCGGCGAGCAGATCGTTGAATTTCAGGACCGTAACTTCTCAGGCCGCGCCGGATGGCGGGAAGTAACCGTCTCCGTCGGTGCCCCTCAAAATGGAAGACCGGCCTGCCGCCTGCTCAATTCGACCGCGCCGGCGGCCGATCGCAGCGCCGGCCTGAACGCCTATCCGACCGACGCCCTGCTCGCCCCGCCCCAGGAGGACGGGGCGCGATTCGCCTACATCGTCGAGCCGCCCCCCGCCATCCCGACCTCCGGCCGTGCCGCGCCGGCCCAGTCTCCGTCCGCCGCGCCCCGGCCTCCCGCGGCCGCCCCGCCCGCCAGTCGCCCGACGGATCGGATGGGGGAGCTGATCGCCGTTCCTAATCTGTCGGCCGGCGTGCTGGCGGCGTCGTTCGTGATCGCATTTGTCGTCGGCACCTTCCACGGCCTTTCGCCCGGCCACGGCAAGACGGTCGTCGCCGCGTACCTCGTCGGCTCCCGCGGGACGCCGATCCACGCCTGCCTGCTCGGGGCCGTGGTGACGCTCACGCACACCGCCGGGGTCTTCCTCCTGGGGCTAATCGTTCTCTTCGCCTCGGGCTTTGTCGCTCCCGAGCAGCTATATCCGTGGCTTGGTTTTGCTTCCGGGATGACCATCGTCGCGGTGGGGATGTGGCAACTCGTCCGGCGGTGGTCCGCGCCAGCGAGCGACGGCGCGCCATTCGGGGGCCACAGCCATGAGCCGGGGTCGGGTCATTCGCACCTGATGCCCGACCGGATTACGCCGGGGGGGCTGATCGCGCTGGGCATCTCCGGCGGAATGGTCCCGTGCCCTTCGGCCCTGGTGGTCCTTTTGAGCGCAGTCGCTTTTCATCGGATCGGGTATGGGTTGCTCTTGATCGTCTCTTTCAGCCTTGGCCTTGCGACCGTCCTGATCGCGGTCGGCTTGTTGATGCTCTACGCCCGGCGGCTCACCGACGGGTTCGATCTTCCCGGCGGGGTGCTCCGAAGGCTGCCGATCCTGTCATCGGCCGCCGTGTCGATCATCGGGCTGGTGATCGCACTCGAATCGCTCTGGCGCGGCGGCCTGCTTTCGTTCAAGCTCCTCGTGGGGCCGGGCAACAGCTAACGGTTGGGAGTGACGCGTGCGATCCGGCATCCGAACATCGCTCCACTCGGCCGCCGGGCTGCGGCTGGCCTTTTCGCGCGCGCTGGACTTTTCGCGCGCGCTGGCCGTTTCGTGCGCGCTGGCCTTTTCGTGCGCGCTGGCGTCACGATCGTTCGGGCAGTCAACGCCCCCTCCCGCAGCAACCCCTCGTCCGGAGCCCGCCCCGATCAACGGGCCGGTAACGCCCGCTACCGCTCCGTCGGCTTCCGCTTCGGATGACGCGTTGGTCAGCCTCACCTTCCCGGATAACGTCGAGCTGAAAACCCTCATCGATTACGTCAGCAAGCGCCTGGATATCAATATCGTTTATCAGGACGACCAGGTCGCCAACCAGCGACTGACGATCCGTTCCCCGCAGAAGCTTCCGGTCTCCGCGCTCCCCGCTCTCCTGGAAGGGCTGCTCCGCGGCCGCGGGCTGTCACTGGTCGAGGGCGATCGCCCCGGCTGGAAGCGTATCGTCCCCCTCGCGTCGGCGGCCCTCCCCTCGACCCAGCCGGACGCCGGACCTCGCCCTGACACGCGCCCCGCCGACCCGAACCGCCCGCTGACTCAGGTGTTTTCCCTCCGGTACGCCGATCCCCAGCGCATCGACACGTTGCTCAAGCCGTTCCTCAGTACGCCATCGGCGAGCAGCTTTGCCGTGCCCGAGCAGCATCTGGAGCTGGTGACCGACTACGCGTCGAACATGGCCCGCGTCGGGCAGTTGATCCGGCTTCTCGATCAGCCCAGCCGCGGCGCCCAGATCGAGTTCGTCCCGGTCCGCAATGCCGACTCCGGGCAGCTCGCGCTCCAGGTGAAGCAGATCCTCACCTCCCGATCCCGCGCGTTGGCGCTGCCCGGTCAGGCGGCCGAGTCGGTCGATGTCACGCAAGACAGGCGGACCAACCAGCTCGTCCTGATCGGCTCCGAAGACGCGGTCGCCCAGGCGGCGAAGATCGTCGCCTCGCTGGATGTGCCCGTCACCGAGCAACAGAGCCCCATTCGTTTTTACAAGCTGGCGAATGCGACGGCTTCCGATGTATTGGATACGATTCGATCTCTCGAAGAGGGCTCCACAAGCCCCGCCCCGCGGCCGCCGGCGCGAGCCTCTCGCGGCGCCGACGCCGGCGCCCTTCCGATCGCCGGCCGACCCGGCTCGACCGCGCTGTCGCCGCGAGCCGCCCCCCTTCGGCCCGGGGCTCTGGGCGCATCGCCAAGCGGGCCCAGTGCGCAGGCGGGCAGCTTGAACGGCAACGCCGCTTCGGGCGCCGCGGCGCCGCCGCCGACCTACCACGCGGGCGGCCCGATCAACGTGCCCCAGCCCATCGCAGCGCCCGATGAATCGAGCTCGCCCCTTCAATCCACAGCCGCTTCCGACGACTCCGGGGCCAATGCGCCCATCGCCAATCCGTCGGCCCTGCGTAGCGGCAACGCCTCCGTCACCGCCGACACCAACACCAACACGATCATCGTTGTCGCCGACCCCGCCGTGCAGCGGCTCTACGAACAGCTCATCCGACAGCTCGACAAGCGCCGCCCCCAGGTGCTGGTGGAATGCACCATCGTGACGATCGACACCAGCCACGGCTTCAGCCTCGGCGTCGAGCTGGGCGCCCACGGCAAGCCCGGCGCGGAGAACCAGGTCGTCACGTTCAACAGTTTCGGGCTGAGCACCCCCGATCCGGCGAACGGGCAGCTCGCGCTGATTCCCGGCACGGGGTTCAACGGCGCGATCGTCAATTCCGATCTGGCCGAAGTCATCATCCACGCGCTGGACGGCAATACCCATTCGCGGATCACCTCGGCCCCGCGCGTGCTGGTGAACGACAACGCGACCGGCTCGCTTACCAGCCAGGCCGCCTTCCCGACCACCGCGACGAACATCGCCAACACGATCGCCACGACCAGCTTCGGCGAATATGCCGAAGCGGGGACCTCCATCATCCTGACCCCGCACATCAGCGAGAGCGATTACCTCCAGCTCGATTACTCCGTAACGCTCAGCAGCTTTACCGGGGCGGCCGACACGGCCCGCGGAATCCCGCCCCCCAAGCAGGAGGACACTGTCACCAGCCGCGTCACGATCCCCGACGGATCGACCGTCATCGTGGGCGGGCTGAATCGAACCAACGTCACCAAGGCGATCAACGCGGTCCCCGGCCTTGGCGATGTTCCGGTCCTCAAGTACCTGTTCAGCAGCCGCCAGAACAACGACGAGAATGTCACCCTCTTCGTCTTCCTGCGGCCGATCATCCTGCGCGACGACCAGTTCGAGGACCTGAAGTTCCTCTCCGCCCGGGACGTCAAGGCCGCCGGCGTCCCCGCCGGCTGGCCAACCAGCAAGCCGCTGCCAATTCGATAAGCCCGTGACGTGTCAGCCATGAACCTTCTCGATGAACAGATCGACGACTCACCCAGCGCCGCGGGACCTGGGCTCGACCGCGCCGCGCCGCTCTCCGCTGCTTCGGCCTCTGCCGTCGGCCGGCGCATCATCGAAGAGCGGTTTCACGCTCCATCCCGCGCGATCGCGGCCGCCGCGGGCATCCCGCTCATCGACGACCTCCTTCAACGCGCCCCGGATCCCGCCTTCGTCGAGCGCGTGCCGATCCACTTTGCCCGCCACCATCAGTTGATCGGCCTTGCCGATGCGTTCTCCCCACAAGGCAATTCTGGCGAGAGGCTCTCGGTCGCGGCTGCATCATTGGTCAACCCGGCCGCCCTGCAAACCGTCGCCCGGTTCATGGGCCGCCCCGTCGCGGCCGCCCTGGCGCCGGCGTCGGACGTGGTCGAGGCAATCAATGCCGCGTATCAGCAGCGGACAGGCCAGGCGCGCCACTTCATCAATCGGCTCGATCCGAAGGACAACGCCGGGGAACTCATCGAAGCTCACGCGCGCGAAGACCTGCTCGATGTCGATGGCCGCGCTCCCGTCATCAAGCTCGTCAACCTGGTCCTGTTCGACGCCGTCCAGGCGCGTGCGTCGGACGTTCACGTTCAACCGTACGAGAGCACGGTCGTCGTCCGGATGCGGATCGATGGCGTCCTCTACGACGCCTTCGAGCTGCCGAAAACATCACAGGAGGAGATGATCAGCCGCATCAAGGTGATGGGCCACATGAACATCGCCGAGAAGCGCCTGCCCCAGGACGGCCGGGCGACCGTGCAGGTGGGGGATCGATCGGTCGATCTGCGGATCGCGTCGCTTCCGACGACCTTCGGCGAGCGGGTGGTCATTCGCCTGCTCGACCGGGGCGCGCGGCTCTACACCGCGTCCGAGCTCGGGATGGAGGCGGCGACGCTGACGCACTTCCGGCGGCTGATCACGAGCGAGCACGGCATCATCCTTGTCACCGGCCCGACCGGCAGCGGCAAGACAACCACCCTCTACGCCGCCCTGCGTGAGATCAACGGCAAGGAGCGGAACATCCTGACGCTCGAAGACCCGGTCGAGTATCGCCTGCCCGGGATCAGCCAGACCCAGGTGAACGAAAAGAAGGGGATGACATTCGCCAGCGGCCTTCGGAACGTGCTCCGCCAGGACCCGGACATCATCATGGTGGGCGAGATTCGCGATCACGATACGGCCGTCATGGCGATCCAGTCGGCGCTGACTGGGCACCTGGTCTTCAGCACCCTTCACACGAACGACGCGCCGGGCGCGGTCGCCCGACTGCTCGACCTGGGGATCGAACCCTACCTGCTCGCCAGCAGCGTGGTCGGCGTGCTCGCCCAGCGGCTCGTCCGCCGCGTCTGCCCGGCCTGTGCGCAGCCCGCCGCGCCGACGCCCGAAGACTTCGATCGGCTGCGGGCCCGGCCCGGCGAGCTCGATCATGCGCGGTTCCTGGTCGGCGCCGGGTGCGATGCCTGCCGGCGGACCGGCTATCGCGGCCGCGTCGGGATCTTCGAGCTGCTGGCCGTGGATGATGAGGTGCGGCAACGGATCAGCTCCCGCGCAACCTCCGCCGAGGTTAGGGCGGCCGCCATCACAGCCGGGATGCGCACGCTGCGCGACGACGGCGTTGCCAAGATCGCTTCCGGCCAGACAACCCCGGAAGAAGTGATTCGTGTGACCTCCCGAGAAGCCGCCTGACCCCTTGTGACGCTCGAGCACCATGGCCGTCTTCGCCTACAAAGCCATCGACCCGACCCGCTCCGCCGTGCGGGGCGTTATCGCCGCGGACGGGCCGCGCCAGGCGCGGCACACGCTCCGCGAGCGTGGCCTGATGGTGCAGGAAGTCGTCCCGTCCGGCGGCACGTCGCGCGGGCCGGGCCGGTGGTTCGCCTACCGCCACCGGGCCGAGGTGGCCGCCATCATTCGCGAGCTTTCGACCTTGCTGGGCGCCGGGATCCCACTCCTGGAAGCGCTCGACACGATCTCACGTCAGCACCACGGGTCCTTGCTGACCACCCTGACCACGCTGCGCGATCGCGTCGCCTCCGGCGCCTCGCTGGCCGACGCGATGCGCGACCAGCCGGCCCTGTTTGACGACCTCTCGGTCAACGTCGTCGAGGTGGGCGAGCAGGCCGGCTCGCTCGATGTCGTCCTGGATCGGCTGGGGGAGTTCAAGGAGCGATCGCTCCGCTTCAAGAACAAGGTCGCCACCGCGCTGGCTTACCCCGTCTTCGTCCTGGTCATGGCGCTGTCGGTCGCAGTGGGGCTGATGACACTCGTCATCCCCAAGCTGCTGGAGACGCTCGTCGAATCCGGGCGGCCGCTCCCGCTGGCGACGCAGGTCGTGAAGGGAGCGAGTGACCTTCTGCTCCACCGCTGGTGGGCGCTTCTCGGGGCGGCCGCACTTGTCGCCGCCTGCGTCGCGCTCCCGCTCCGCCGGCCCGCCTGGCGGCTGCGATGGCACCGGGCGCAGCTTCGCATCCCAGTGCTGGGCCCCATGATTCGCAAGCAGGAGATCGCCCGTGTCGCCGCCGTCATCGCCACGATGATGAAGAGCGGCATCACCTTCCTTCGCGCTGTGGAGATCGCGCGGCGGGGCGTGCGCAACCTCGCCGTCAGCGATGCCCTCGCCCGATGCGAGGCGGCCGTCAGCGCCGGCCGCGACATCTCCACGGCACTGGAATCGACCGGCATCTTCCCCCCTGTCGTCGTGCAGGTCTTCAGCGTGGGTCAGCAGTCCGGCCGGCTTGAAGAGATGCTGGAACGCCTCGCCGCGGACTACGATCAACAGGTGTCGCTGGCGTCCGACCGTCTGACCGCCGTACTCGAACCGCTCCTGATCCTGATGCTCGTTGGAGTTGTCGCCCTGATCGCCTTCGCAACCATTCTCCCCCTTTTGGAGGCCGCCGATGTCTCGTAGTGCGCAGGGCGATGAGCCGTCTCGTCACCGCGACTTCCGCCCGCCGGCCGCTAACGCGGATCGACGCGCCGCATTTTCGCTTGTGGAGCTCACCGCTGTGCTGGCGTTGATGGCGGTCCTCGCCGGGATCGTCACATTGAGCGTGCGGCCGCTGCTGGCGAAGGGGAAGCAGAACGCCGCCCGGGCTGAAGATGGCCAACGTCTGTTCCGCCCTGGAATCGTTCTACGGGATCTACGGCCGCTATCCGACCGATCAGGAGGGCCTGTCGATCCTCTCGCAGCGTTCGGACCGGGTGCCCGACCCGCTTCTTCGCCAGGCGCCGGTCGATCCTTGGGGCCGGCCGTACCAATACAACACGCCCGGCCGCAATGGCGACCCGTACGAGGTGATCTGCTTCGGCGCGGATGGTCGCGAGGGAGGCAGCGGCGCGGACGCCGACCTGTTCAGTTGGGACCTCAAGGATCGCCCCCCCCGAGCCAATGGAGCACCCGCCCGTGCAGGCCCCTAGAACACAAGTCGCGGCATTGAGTCGCCCCTCGCGCGGGCCGCTGGCGGTGCGGCCGGCGGCTTCTCCCTTGTCGAACTGCTCGCGACGGTCGCGATAACGGCGCTGCTGGCCACGATCTCCGTCGTCGCGCTCGGTGTGACGCGCACCGCCGCGACGGCTGCCGATGCGATCGGCGTCATCGTGGTCGCCGATCGCTCGTCGCGCGACCTTGCTCGAATGGCGAATGCGACGGTGATGTTGACGTACGACATCGACGCCAGCGTCGGCCGCCAACGCGTCCTCGCGCCGGCGGCGGCGGCCGGCACTGTCGGGTCGGCCGCCGAAGCCAGCAGGCGGCCGATCACCGCGCGGCTACCGCAGGAGTTCCGCATCGACGCGGTGATAACGCGGTCCGGGCGCTCTTCGACCGGGGATGTCGATATCCGATTCGCGCCCGGCGGCGTGTCGCCGACCTACGCGATTCACGTGGTCGGCCCCGTCGGTCGGACAAGCCGACAGAGCCCGATCGGCCGTTGGATGATGTTTTCCGGCCTGACCGGTGGTGTCACCGAGGTGAACGATGAAACGATCGACGCACTATTCGGCCACCTTTCGCCGCCGGACGGCGCTGACGCTCGTTGAAGCGATCGCCGGTCTCGCGCTTCTTGCGATCGTCCTCGTTTCGACGATGGTGGCCCGCGCCCACTGCCAGCGTCAGGCGCGAATGGCGGCGTGCCGCCACGAGGCCGTTTTGGCGGCCGATGCCCTGCTGACCCGCTGGTGGCGGAGCCCCGGCGGGATCCCCCGCCTGGCCAGCGGCGAAGCCTCGGCGGCGCGGCGGACGCTGCTCTGGCGGACGACGCCGGCCCTGAACCCGCCCGTCGCAGCACTGGGTGCGCAGGTCGTTCGGCTTGAGATCTTCGAAGTTCCGGCGGCGGGCAGTGACCCTCTCGTCACGGTTGAAGTGGTTGTATCGAAGGTGCCGTCTCGCAAAACCGCCGATGGCGACGGTCCGCCAGCGGCCGCCCGAGGAAAGGATGATGCGACGCGCGTTTACCCTGGTTGAAGCCCTTGCCGCCACGGCCCTGGGCGCGATGTTGATGTTCGCCGCGCTCTCGACCCTGCGCTCGCTGGCGGGGGACCTGGCGACGGCGACGTCGGCTCGCGGCCGGTCGGCGACGGCACAGGAGGCGGCCTTAGACGCCGCGTTCGACCTCGTCGGCCGCGATCTGAGAGTCGCCGCGCTGGCTCGGACGTCGCCCTCGGGCATCGAGATGTCCGGTTACGGCATGTTGAGTACGGGCACACTCCGCCCAACGCACACGCCGGCCGCCGTGACCTATCGGGTTGAACGCGTCGGCACACAATCCTGGCTTGTTCGCGAGCAGACCGATCTCGGCTCGACGAACGATCATGATCGTTCGGTGGAGCTGGTGCTCCCCGGCGTCTCGTCGATGAAGGTGGTCCCCGTCCCGCCGACGGCGGGATCGGCGACGGGAACCGACGGGCTTGACGGAACGCCGCCGCAGGGGGTCCGGGTCGTGTTTTCGCTCGACGCCGCGCGGGAAGGCGAAAACCCGGGCCTGCCTGTCACGGTCGAAAAGGTGATCCGGGCTCGATAAGTCAGTGATCGAACGAAATTGCTCTGTCGCCATGTTTAACTGCCGACCCAACTTCGCGTCCCTCGGGCATAAGGCGTTCGTCCTGCCGATGACGCTGGTCCTGCTCGCGATCGCCGCGACGCTCCTGGCGGCCGCCTGCCGGGCGAGCCTCGCCCGGGCAGTAAGTTCCCATCGCGAGATGGATGAGCTCCAATCGCGTTGGGGGATGATCAGTTGTCAGACGGCGCTCCTTCCCGGGGCCGAGGCGCTGATCCGACAGGCGGATGGATCGAGTCGTGGGGCGGCTTGCTCCATCTCCGCGGGCTTTCTTCTCGGCGGCCAGGCCTTCAACGTCACGCTTGCCGACGAGCAGGCAAAGCTGAGCCTCCCCGCCATCTACATCCGCCGCGGCCGGGCCGAGGCGGAGCGCCTGGCCCGTTCCGCAGCCCGCACAATGGACGGGCACCTGGCCGTCCGGCTCCATCCGTTTCAGCGCGACTCCCGCCCTCGCCCGACGATCGATTGGCGACCCTCGCCGCTTCAGAGTCTCGGGCAGGTCTACGCGCTCGGAGGCGATGACGAGCCGCCGGCCGCCGAGGCCGCCCGGCTGATGGAGGCCAGCCGACACTTCACCTGCTGGGGCGACGGCCGCCTCCATTGGCGCCGTGCCGCCGCGGACGAACTGACGGCCTGGTGTGGCCCGGATCTCCCGCCCGACATCGTGAAGCGCCTCCTCGCCAGCCGAGGCGGCTCTGAAGTTTCTCTTGTGACGGCGCTAACGAACCTGAGTCTCACGCCAGAGCGGCGCGACGCGGCCGAGAGCCTCCTGACCGACGGATCGGCTTGCCATTCGCTGTGGGTGGTGAATCGGCTCAAGGCCGTTGAGAGCGCCGCGCGCCCCAACGCGGCCGGGCACGTGCCAGATGCCCGCGAGCGGGTCGCGTATCGCCTGGCTGTGAACGCAGAAAATGACGGCCGCCCGGCCGAGACGATTGTCTTTGAATGGTGAACCGATGAACACCGACAACACCGGACCCGGAACGAGCCAGACGATATGACGCGACGGGCACGAATCATCCTTTGGCTGACCGCCCTCGCAGGCGCCTCCGGCGGTGTCGCCGCGCTGCTTCTGGCTGCGATCGTTCCCCTCGACGACCCCACCGCCGTGCCAATCGCCTCGGGCCGCCCCGTCACCACGCGGCCGGCGGCCGCAACGCCGGCAGGGCTTGCCGCGTTCGATGGCCTGCTCGACCTGAACCTGCGCCGCCCGCTGGTTGACCCGCCGGACGTGGTGCCCGTGGTGACCGATTCTTCTCCCGCCGCCGCGCCGCGGCCGACGGTCCACGTTGTCGGCGCCGTCGTCGAGCCGGGCCATTGCTTCGCGATCATTTCCGATGCCGACGGGGCAACCCGCTTCTGCGCGCCCGGCGAGTCGATCGCTGGCGCGGTCATCGAATCTATCGACTCCGAAGGCGTTACCGTTCGATTTGCTGGCCAGGCGATTCGGTTCCCGATCGAAAAGGCGATGCCCGCCCCGCCGGTCGGCGCGGCGCTAATGGGCGCCCAGCCGCCCCCCACGTCGGAGCCGGCGGCCTCCCGGCCTTCGGTACAGCCGGGTGACACGCCAGGGCCGGCGGCGCGGCGCCGTGAGCCTGACGCTGCCGCGGAGCAGGAGGCCCGCTGATGCCGCGCGGCCGCTACATCCTCTTCGCGGGCGACGCATCGTGGCGGATCGCGTCCGCTGGCCCGGCGGGCGTCGGCTTTACGGCGGTCGAAGTGGGCGCGGCCGCCCTGCCTGAGTCGTTTGCCGGGCAGGTGCGGTCGGCCTTGACATCCCTCGGCTATGGCGGTGGCGAGGTCGTCCTGGCGATCCCATCCGGCTGGTGCTTTTCGGCCACGGTGCCCACCGACGACGTCCCGCGCTCGGGCCGCCGCCTGGCGCTGCTCTATCGCTTGGAAGCCGAGCTTCCCCTGGCGGCCGAAGACTTGGTGGCGGACTTCACCTTCCGAGAGGCGGCAGCGCTCGGCGTCGCCGCTCCGTCGGACCGGGTTCGGCCGCTCGTGAAGGCCCTCCAAGCAGCTGGCGTATCCGTGGCGGCCGCGTGCCCGGCGGCGTTCCTCGCGATCGCGGGGATCCCCCTCCTCTCACTCTCTCCCCCCGCCGGAACGGTCGGCCAACGCGCCGATGTCGCCCTCTTGTCCGACGGCGATCGGATGGAGTTATTCACGCTCGAGCAGGGCGCGGTGGTCGGGTGGTATACGCTTCCGGCGGCGGCGGGCGATGTCGCCCTTCCGCTCGCCGCCGTCCGGGCGCGGCGTAAGACCGATCTCCACGTTGCCACCTTTGGCATGAGTGCCTCGTTGCGGGACGAGGTTTCTCGCATCGCTGGCGTTGCTTCGGTGGCTTCTTCCCCCTTCGAGTTCGATCGCGCCGTTGCGGAATCCGGCGCGCGCGTGATCGCCGGCAGTGCCGTGCCGATGATCGATCTGCTCCGCGGCATTCCCGGGGCCGCGTCTGATCGGCGTCGCCGGCGGCCGCTGGTTTTCGCCATTGGGGGCGCCGGTGCTCTGCTTGCGTGCCTTATCCTCGCCACCGCCTGGTGCGCGCATCGCTACGCGCAGCTCACGGAGGACCTGGACGCTCGGAAGGTCGCGATCTTCACCGAGCTATTCCCGGGCGAGGGCGTCCCGCCCGGGATCTCAGCTCGGCTGATGAGCGTTGAACGCCGCCTCCGAAGCGCTGGCGGCGCGACCGGGGGTAATCAGATCGACGCGGGGAATCTGTCCGGCGGAGGGGTGTCGGAGCGCGGCGGCGAATCGGCCCTGCTGGGGCTCAGACTGCTCCTTACTTCATTGCCGGCGGATGTCCGCTATCGCGTCAGCGAACTCCAGATTGACTCAGGGAAGCTAACGTTGCGGGGGCAAGTCGCCTCGCACGCCGATGCCGACGCGATCGCGGCCGCCCTTCGCAGGGGCGGCCTGTCAGTCGATGCGCCGCAGACGCGGCAACTGGCCGAAGGGGGCGTCGAATTCATTCTTACCGGCGAACGCGGCCGCGCGGCCCCCGTTGCGGGAGTCAGCCAATGAGGCGCCCTTCCCGCGAGATCCTCTTCGGCACGTCTGTCGCGCTGCTGCTCGTTGTCGGGCTGTTCGCCGCGTGGGTGGCGCTGGTCGAGCACCGCGACGCGGCCGCCAGTGCGGCCGACGAGTTCGCGTCGTGCGACGAGCTGGCCCAGAAGATCCGCGACCTGCGTCGTGGCCCGTTGCGGCGCGCGGTCGGCCGGCCCCTCGAGCCACAGGTGGCCCGCGCCATCGCATCGGCCGCCTCCGCCGCCGGCATCGACGACGCGGCCGTCGAGAGCATCGAACCGGAGTCCCCGCGGCGCATCAGCCTGGCCGGGCCGCTCGAGCGGCCGACCCGCGTCGCGTTGCGGCAGGTCACGCTGCGGCAGTTCGTGACGTTCCTGGCGGCCGTCGCCGACGCGCAGCCCGAGCTGCGCGTGAGCCAGCTTCGCCTTTCCGTCGCCAGCAGCGCCGACGGCGAGACCGCCGCAACCGGCGAGCGAAGCGCGCAGGATGCCTGGGCGGCGGAGGCCACCCTCGCCTACCCGGTGGACGAGCCGGCCTCTCCCGCGCCGCCGCCGCCGTGAACGGGTACGATGGACGCGCTACGCCCCGTGCCGCCGATCTTTGCCGTTCGACCCTCGTTACCATGAAGCAGACTGTGAAATACCTTCTGACCCCTTTACTCGTCGCGGGAGTGCTTGCGGGGTGCGCGTCGCCGCCGCCGCCGGGGCCGGCGGGCGGGCCTTATCAGACGGTGGGGAAGGAGCCGCATCGGGATACCTCCGTCGCGGCGCGGGAAACCGATCTGGCGATGACGCTGATGGCCAAGAATGATTACACGGGCGCCGAAGCCGCCCTTAAACGCGCGCTGGCGGCCGATGTGATGTACGGCCCGGCGCACAACAACCTGGGCCTCGTCTACTTCGAGCACTCGCAGCTTTACCTTGCCGCCTGGGAGTTCCAGTACGCCGTCATGTTGATGCCCGGCCAGCCGGCCGCGAAGAACAACCTCGGCCTGGTGTTCGAGACCACCGGCAAGCTTGACCAGGCCGTTGACGCGTACGATAAGGCGATGAAGCTGGAGCCCGACAACCCTGAGTTCGTCGGCAACCTCGCCCGCGCCCGGGTGCGACGCGGCGACGCCGACGCGGCCGTGCGCGACCTGCTGGCCCGTGTCATCGAGATCGATACACGGTCCGAGTGGGTCGATTGGGTGCGCGAACGCCTGGCCCTGTTGAAGAACCCAAAGCCGAACTGACCCCGCCGTCCGCCGCGCTTCAATCCCGGCCACGACGGCCTCTTCCGAGGCGACTTTTCATGCGCTCAACCCGCCTTCGCTTCCGCTCCACCTGGCCGGCCGCCAGCCTCGTCGCACTACTCGCCGCCCTGCTCATCCCCGGTCTCTGCGTCGCGCAGCAGATCACCGTCACCCCGCAGCGCAAGTCGGCGGTTTACAAGGTCGGGGAGAAGATCGTCTGGCAGGTGGAGGTGCGCCCGAACAGGGCGCCGTCATCTCCCCCGCCAAGTATCTCCTGAAGGAAGGAGGCCTGAAGGTCGTCGGCGAAGGGACACTCGACCTGGCATCAGGCCACGCGGAGATTGACGCGACCCTCGCCGAACCGGGCACCATCCTTGTCGAGGTGACCGCCAAGGCCGGCGAGAAGCAAATCCGCGCCCTCGCCGGAGCGGCCATCACGCCAAACGCCATCCGGCCGATCACCATTCCGCCCGCCGACTTCGACGCCTTCTGGGCCTCCAAGATCAAGGAACTCGCGTCGGTCCCCGCCAACCCGAAGCTCTACGCGGCCGACGCCGGCAAACCGGGCGTCCAGTACTTCAAAGTGCGGATGGACAACCTCCACGGCAGCCACATCTACGGTCAGCTCGCCCGCCCCGAGCGGGAGGGCAAGTTCCCGGCGCTGCTCATCGTCCAGTGGGCCGGCGTCTACGGCTTACCCAAGTCGAACGTCGTCAGCCGCGCTGAGCAGGGTTGGCTGGCCCTCAACATCATGGCCCACGACCTCCCGTTCGATGAGTCCGAAGCCTTCTACAAGCAGGCGGCGGATACCGCCCTCAAGGACTACACCGCCATCGGCGATGGCGATCGCGACCAGAGCTATTTCCTGCGGATGTACCTCGCCTGTTACCGGGCGGCCGATTTCCTCGCCGACCGCCCCGACTGGGACGGCCGCACCCTTGTGGTGATGGGCACCAGCCAGGGCGGCCAGCAAACATTGATCACCGCCGGCCTGCACCCCAAGATCACCGCGATGCTTGCCAACGTCCCCGGCGGCTGCGACGCGGCCGCCCCCCGCGGCGGCCGAGCCGCCGGCTTCCCCTACTGGGCCGACCGCGCCCGCTGGAAGAAGGATGACAAGATCCTCGACGCCGGCCTCTACTTCGACGCCGCCACTTTCGCCGCCCGCATCCACTGCCCGGCCTTGGTCTCCCTCGGCCTCATCGACGAAACCTGCCCCCCCAGCGGCGTCCTCGCCGCGTTCAACCAGATCCAGTCGGACAAAAAAGAAGCCCTCATCCTCCCCGACTCCGACCACCACGGCACGCATAACGCGCAGGCCCCCTACTTCAAGCGCAGCGAACAATGGCTCCGCGCCCTCGCGGCCGCCGAGCCCGTCCCTCCGCCGGAAACCAGGTGACCGCCGGCAATTCGCCGCTGACCCGAAGACCGATGGAAGGATCACCGGCCACAGCCGCCGCTGTACCGGGACTTGGCTCCAGCGAAAGCCATCTGAGGACCTCGTCGAACAGCTAATAGACCTTGCCGCATCGGCCGCCGATCGATATGCTCACGCAATCGCGTTCTCGTAGCTCAACTGGATAGAGCGTCGGCCTCCGAAGCCGAAGGTTGCAGGTTCGACCCCTGCCGGGAACATTGGATACGCCGACGACCTCTGTATGCCCGCGAGGGTCGCGAAAGTCAGAAGATCACCAGGCTTCCAGGCAATCAACACCTCTGATTCAACGTACCGTGCCCGCATATTTTCAAACACGACTCAAGCCCGAAGAATCTTGAAAACAAAGCTTCTTTTCCCACTCCCAGCGAAGGTCACGGCGGGTCAAGCCTCGTTGTTCGATCGAACACTCAACGCCAGGACCGGATCGGGCAAATCGGCCGCGTGGTGTTTTTTTTCGCAGGCTTCCGCCCGCGTCGCCAGTACGTCGAGCCGGTCGCGTCCCGCGCATTGGCTTTAGCGTCCATCAACGCGTCGATTTCTTTCAGAGCCCGGCGGCAGCCGCGGTCGTTCTTGATCGGCTCGATGTCCATCCTCATACCCCTGTCACGTCAATGCCATCGTACTCGTGCGTTCGGACAAAGCGGATCTACATGACCCGGTACGGAAAGCCCAGCGACGTTCTTGCGTAACTCCGCTGTGGTGTGCGTCGTGCGGTGCGGCCTCCGCTCGAATTCGCGGCGATCGCGATATTTTCAGCCGGCGCGCCGTTTGATCCCGCAGGCAGAGTCACGCCCCATAACGCCGTCCAACAACGAGGAGAGACATCATGACGACCGGATCCGCACCCGATCTCGCCGTTCCGATCCCCGCGGACGATATCAGGCGTCAGTTGACGATTGCGAACGCCGACAGCGCGGCGTTGCGACATCTCTCCGTGGCCGGCGATACTCATACCGTCCTCGTCAGAGGGGATCAGACGGGCGGCCGCTACTGCCTGATTGATATGTATGTCCCGCCAGGGGGCGGCCCGCCGCCGCATCGGCATGATTTTGAGGAGATGTTCGTCGTCCTTGAAGGGGAAGTGGAGTTCGCCTTCCGGGGCAAGCCACTGGTGGCGGTCGCGGGCACGACGATCAGCATCCCCGCCAACGCGCCGCACGCGTTCCGGAACAGCTCGTCGTCGCCCGCGCGGATGTTGTGCCTCTGCAGCCCGGCCGGTCAGGAAAACCTCTTTGCCGAGGTGGGCGACGTGGTCGGCAGTCGAACGGCGCCGCCACCCCCGCTCACGGAGCAGAAGCGGACCGAACGCAAGCAGAAAGCAAAGGCGCTTTCTGGAAAGTACCGGACGGAACTGCTTTAGATCAGACGCTCGCTGGGCCTTCGCGAATTTCCGTTTGGAGCGGTCACGGCGGACGCAGCCATCGGGCGGCCGCCGTCCTGGGCATTGTCAAGAAAGCCTTGGGCAGGTCGCCGTGGGCCTGAGGCCTGAAGAGGCGCGTTTCGTCGGCGGCAATCACGAGATGCGGGCGGGCCGTTCGAAGGTGTCCGCCGTGCCGTCACGGGTGCCGGCAGCAGGAGATGCCGAAGCTGCTGTAGCGCGTTCCCGGCTCATGACGCCAAGCTGTCCCGGGACGGTTCCGCCGCAGGCCGGCTGGTCAGCCGCCAGAGCGGGATGGCGATCGCCGCGCCCAATACCGGGGCCGTGAGGTACACCCACAACGCGTGAAGGTTCCCGCTCACCAGCGCCTGGCGCGAGCGATCGCGCGGGGTTCATTGACGCCCCGCAGATCGGTCCGGCGAACATGGCTTCCAGGGCCACCACGGCGCCGACCGCCAGGCCGGCCATCGCCCCGACCTCTTTCGGGCCGGTCGAGACGCACAGGGCGACGAACATCAACATTGCCGTGAGGATCGTCTCCAGCGCGAAGGATTGAGCGGATGACCCGGACGGCAACGTGGCCCCGAGCGAGGCGGCGTTCCCGAAGAGGAGCCGAAGCGCGCCGCTGGCCGCAGTGGCGCCGAGCACCTGGCTTGCGATGTAGGCCGGGACGCGGCGGGGATTGAACAGGCCCGCCAGACAGAACGCGATGGTGACCGCCGGGTTCATATGCGCACCGGAGACGCCGCCGAGCGCATAAATCATCGCCATCACGATCAGGCCGAAGGTGACCGCCACGCCGGCGTGGGTCACGCCGCCATGCGTCACGGCGTCGATGACCATCGCTCCCGTGCCGGCGAAGACCATCATGAATGTGGCCACGAATTCGGCAGCGCACTTCCTCATCGGCCGCCCCCGGTGGCGGCAATCCGTTCAGCAAATGCCTCGATGAACGCGCGGATCTCGTCGCGGACACGCCGGTAGTGGCCGAGCGCCTCTTCGTCGGTCTTGGCCGATTGGGCGAGGCGCGGCGGGTCGTCGAACCCGATGTGGACGATACGGGTGGCGCCCGGGAAGAGCGGGCAGCTTTCATGCGCGTGGTCGCAGACGGTGACGACCCAGTCGAAGGGGATGTCCTTCAACTCATCGACATGTTTGGAGCGATGACCGCTGAGATCGACGCCGGCCTCGCGCATCACCCGTACCGCCCGGGCGTTCATCCCGTGGGGTTCGACGCCGGCGCTGTAAGCGTCGATTGTGTCGGGCTTGAGGTGACGCGCCCACCCTTCGGCCATCTGGCTCCGGCAGGAGTTGCCGGTGCAGAGGAAAAGCACTTTTCGTTTGTCGGGCATCGGGTACCGATCCATTCGCTTAGGCGTATATATCAGGGCGAGCGTCTCGACCGGAACGACGTGGACGCGTGCCTTCATGGAATCCTCGCCGGAGCGGTCAGCCGCAGCAGGGGCCGCTTCGGCACTCGGTGCGGCCGAGCGTGGCCGCGTCCTCCGCGAGTTCGGGCACGTCGGCCAGGCAGCAGCTCAGGCACTCCAGCAGCTTGCGATGAAAGTCGCTCGTTGTGGGTGCCAGCGTGTAGTACATCCAGAGCCCCTGGCGTTGCGCGGCGACGAGGCCCGCCTTGCGAAGATAAGCCAGATGGCGAGAGACAGTCGGCTGGGGCGATCCGATTACGCGGACCAGATCGCAAACGCAAAGTTCCCCCGGCCGCAGGAGGTTGAGGATGCGAAGCCGCGTTCGGTCCGAGAAGGCCCGGAACATCGTGTCCACGCGGTTTGGTGGCTGCTTGAGCTTCATTCGCTTAAGCGAATATAGCAGCCGCGACGCGTTCGCGTCAAATGCTGAAGGGGTGTTTCCGACGTGATGTTTCCAGCGGCCAGGTCAGAGCAGACGGACACAGTAGAGCCCGACGGCCGCCCAAACGAGGACCGGGCGACGCCGGTTTGTGCCGGTATCGCGCCTGAGATAGGCTTCCGCCTGCCATGCAGCCAGATGCCGCAACTCCGTCGGTCGCATCGCCGTCGGCCGATGGCTCGAATACGGTGGCCGCGGAATGGTGGGGCATTCTTCTTCGACAGGGGGAGTCGTCGCCGCCGGAGGTCATCGCGTCTCTTCGGAGCTTTGTCGGCCGGGCGATCCAACGCGGCTTTGGCGGCCGCCGGGATTGTGACGAGGCTTTCATTGAGGACATGACGCAGGAGGCGACGCTGCGCGTTCTCAAAAGCCTGGGGAGCTTCCGCGGCGACAGTCTTTTTACCACCTGGGCGACCACCGTCGCGATCCGGGTCGCGTTCAACGAGATGCGGCGGGCTCGTTGGAAGGACGTCTCATTGACGCGGCTGCTTGAGCGGCCTGACGGGGGATCGACGAGCAAGTATGAGCCGGCATCGGAAGGTGACGGCCCCGAGCGCGGCGCGATCCGGGAGGAACTGTTCGGCACGCTGAAGCAATTGATCGAGCGCGACCTGACCGGGCGCCAGCGGCAGGCGATCGAGGCGGAACTGGCCGGGATGCCGCTGGCGGAACTGGCCGAGAAGATGCAGACCAACTCGAACGCACTCTACAAGCTGATTCACGACGCTCGAAAAAAGCTCAAACAGGGGCTGCTGGAGACCGGTGTCACCGAGCAGGACGTAAGATCTGCCCTCAACGCGTAGCCAAAGGAGGGGCGGGAATTCGTATGGAACTCACTACTCAAGCCCTTCAACTCCTGCTGCAAGCGACCGTGAATACGGCGGAGCATGAGCTCACCTGTCAAGAGTGTGGTGACCTGGTCCTTCGTTACATCGACTATCGAGTCACCGGTACGGGGGAGATGCCCGCCGATTTAAGATGCGTGGAACAGCACCTGTCGGTCTGCCCCGACTGCATGGAGGTCGTCGAAACGATCATCGCCGCGCTTTGCGCGGAACGGACGGGCGAGGGGCAGACGACCCCCGCGAAGAGCTGAGCCACTTCCCGACCGACCCTATCTTTACGCGCTTGAACCTTCTCGAATTCGAACCTTCAAACCGGTGCCTGCGGCCCGCGACCGCAATGGACCGGTCTCATGCCGCGCGCTGTTCCACCCGAGCAACGCGGCACCCCGACGCCTTCTGACACTTCAAGCCGCGGCAAAAAAAGTGATGAACGCCGCCGCGAGGTAAGGCCCGCGAGCCGGACGCATCTAACCGTTCGTTGTGAACGGGGTGATGCGGCCTGACGGCGGAAGCCAGGGTCGTTCACCGTCGCTTCAATCGCTCGGGGTGAAGCCCGGCGAGGATCATCCGGCCCTTTCATTCAGCCGTGGGAACGTCCCGCTCGCGCAAGGGCTCGCGGATGAGTCGTTGTATCTACTATGAAGGTGACGATCGCATCGTCACGGAAGGATCGCATCATGAACCGCCTTGAACCTGTCAACCCCGCCGTTGCTGAAGGTAAGGTCAAGACCCTGCTCGATGCCGTGAAGGCCAAGTTCGGCGTTCACCCGACCATGTTCCGGATCGCGGCGCAGTCCCCGGCCGCTCTGGAGGCGATGCTCGGCATGTTCGGCAGCCTTGGCGGAGGGAACCTGGGCCCCAAGCTCGGGGAGCAGATCGCGCTGACAGTCTCGGAGCACAATGCGTGCGACTGGTGCCTGTCGGCCCACACCGCCATCGGCCGCAAGCACGGGCTGTCGCAGTCGGAGCTGGATGGGGCGAGAATCGGGGTCTCCACGGACCCCAAAGCCCGCGCCGCGCTGACCCTGGTGAGCCGGATCCTCGAAGAACGCGGGAAGGTCACGGACCAGGACCTCGCCGCCGCTCGGACGGCCGGCTACACCGATGGCGACATTGCCGAAATCGTCGCTAATGTGGCGCTCACCCTTTTCACCAACTACCTGAACAACGTCGCCCAGACGTATAACGACTTCCCCGCGGTGAAGCCGCGTACGGCGGCGGCCCTGGCTTGAGCTTCCAACGGCGAGATGTTTGTCGCGAGCGTCGGGCACGGCCTACAGTCAGGAGGCTGTGCCCGACGTTGCGCGGCATCACGCGGTTTTCCGCGGCACCGCCATGGCATCAAGTTCGAAATACAGGGAGAGACTGATGAAGATCGCATTGTTCGGCGCTACAGGGATGATCGGCCGGCGCATCCTCCAGGAGGCGGCGCGCCGTGGGCATGAAGTGACGGCGATCGCCCGCGATCCGTCCAAGGTGGTGGACGTCGGCCCTCATGTTCGCCCGATCCAGGCGGACCTGCTCGATCCCAAGAGTGTTGCCGCAGTAGTGGTTGGTCATGAGGCGGTGGTCAGCGCTTTTTCCCCAGCGGGCGGGCAGCCACTGGACGCGCTGTCGGCGGCCGCTCGATCACTTATCGCGGGGCTGCGGCAAGCCGGCGTCAGGCGGCTGATCACCGTCGGCGGCGCAGGGAGTCTCGAGGTGGCGCCCGGCCTTCAACTCATCGACGCGCCGCAATTCCCCGCCGAGTGGAAAGGTATCGCGGCGGCCCACGGGGACGCCTTGAAGGTGTATCAGACCGAGGCGACGGGGCTCGATTGGACGGTCTTTTGCCCGGCCGCCCTGATCGAGCCTGGGACGCGGACGGGGGCCTACCGCACCGACACCGATCGCCTGGTGGCTGATGCGAAAGGGGAAAGCAGGATCTCCGCCGAGGATTACGCGGTTGCGCTGGTGGACGAGTTGGAAGCCCCTAAGCATGTCGGCCGCCGGTTTACCGCTGCGTATTGAGACATCAATGCCTGTCACGCCCGTCACCGACGCAGCGAAACGGGGCCGGCGCGGCGCCGAAAGCAAGCGGCGATTGCCGAAGAAGAGGGTCGTCCCGGGACGCGGCGAGCACGTCTTATTCAATTCTCGGCCGCTGTTTATAACCCGGTCGTCGATACGATTATGCTGTTCCAGGGGTATGGTGCTCCATGCGCAGGATCGAATCGTGTCGCCCTGGGGCGGCACGAGGGGCGGGTTGTCGAAGCCGTGTTGAGAAAGCGGGGAATTCGGAGCAAGGAACATGACGGTGTCAGGCCCCACCGCGTCAGAACGTGAAAGGGCCGCCCCGCGACTTGAAGGTCTGACGGCGGACGAAGTTGAGGAAAGCCGACGCCTTCATGGCCAAAACGTGCTGACCCCTGCGCAGCGCACGCCGGGCTGGAAGCTCTACCTTGAAAAGTTCAATGACCCCGTGATCCGAATCCTCGTGATCGCGGCCGCCATTGCGATCGTCGCCGGCGCGGCCCGTGGGGAATACACGGAGGGCGTCGGGATCATCGTCGCCATCCTTCTCGCCACCGCGCTCGCTTTCTTTCACGAACGCAAGGCGTTTCGAGCGTTCGATATCCTCAATCGGGTTGGCGATGAAGCGCCGGTCCAAGTCATTCGCGGCGCGCGATACACCGCGATCCCGCTCAGGGACGTCGTGGTCGGTGATATCGTCCTGGTCGAAGCCGGGGCCGAGGTTCCGGCTGATGGGGTGTTGGTCGAGGCCGTCTCCCTGACGATCGATCAGTCGAAGCTGACCGGGGAGCCCCCGGTCGTGAAAAGGGCCGCGACCGGCGACGGCGCGGATGACGATGGGGCCGACGAACAGACCTATCCCCGCAACGTTGTCCTCCGATCGACAATCGTCGTTGATGGCCAGGGGGTTCTGCGGGTTTCAGCGGTCGGCGACGAGACGGAGATTGGGAAGACCGCCCGGGCGGTGGTCGAGCACATCCACGAAAAGACGCCGCTCGACCGGCAATTAGCCCGACTGGCGGCCGGGATTGGGTTCTTCGGGTTTGCGATCGCCGTCATTACGTTCGCGGCGCTGACCATTCGAGGCATGGCGGAGGGAAAGCTGCCGCTTTCCACCGGGCAGTGGGCGTTTGGGGCGACCCTCGGCTGCGGGCTGACGGTTGGGCTGGCGCGCGTGTGGCTCCCCATCATCTATGACGGGCTCACCCTCGTTCGGCCGACGATCCGGCGGCCTGCGTGGCTGACCACCGGCAGCTTTGCCGGCTCGATCGGCCCGCCGGCACTGGGGTTGGCGCTCGCGGCGACCGGCGTGGTCGTACTTGCTCTCGCGGGCGCCATCGCCTGGTCCCCATCGCAATGGTTGCCGGTGACGGCCGCCGCCACCCTGCTTCGCTACTTCATGGTCGCGGTGACGCTCGTCGTCGTCGCGGTGCCCGAAGGCCTGGCCATGAGCGTGACGCTCAGTCTCGCATTCGGCATGCGCAAGATGACCGCGTCGAACAACCTCGTTCGGCGGATGCAGGCGTGCGAGACGATCGGCGCCGCCACCGTCATCTGCTCGGACAAGACCGGGACGCTGACGCTGAGTGAGATGCGGGCGCAAGAGGTTGTCGTGCCCGGCCTCGGCGGCGGTGGCCTGGCGGCGAAGGCCAACTGCCTGGCGGGCCGGCTTTTGGCCGAGGGAATCGCCGCGAACAGTACGGCCAACGTCGCTCATGAGGACGGGAAGGGCCCGACAGGGCTTGGCAACCCCACCGAGGTCGCGCTGCTCCTGTGGCTGTCGAAAAACGGGGTTGACTACGTCCCTTGCCGCGACGCCTTCCTCGAGCCCAGGCGGCTGACGTTCACGACCGAGCGAAAGTTCATGGCGACCCTCGGCCGCTCGCCGGTGACGGAGGGATGGGCCCTGCATGTGAAAGGGGCGCCGGAGATCCTGCTCGCCCGTACTCGCTCGCTCCTGGGGATCAACGAGGTCGAAGCGATCGACGCGCACCGGGCGTCGATTGAGGCGGCCGTCGCGGGTTTTCAGGGCCGGGGGATGCGCACCCTCGGGTTCGCCTACCGCGAAGTGCCGGCGGCCGACGTGTCGGGCTCCCCCGGCGACGCCGCAACCCTGGACCGACTGGCCCACGAGTTGACGTGGCTGGGTTTTGCCGCCATCGCCGACCCGATCCGCCCGGATGCGGCCGCGTCCATCCGCGCGTGCCAGGCGGCGGGCATCCGCGTCAAGATCGTCACCGGCGACAGCGCCCTGACCGCCCGCGAGATCGGCCGCCAGGTGGGGCTGATCGCAGATGGCGACGCGGCGGAGGTTGAGATCGACGGCCGCGCCTGGGCGAAGCTGGACGATGCGGCCGCCGCCGCTCGGGCCGGGAAGATCCGCATCATGAGCCGTGCTCGGCCCATGGATAAAATGAGGCTGGTCAAGGTGCTTCAGCGGTCGGGGCACGTGGTTGCGGTGACCGGGGACGGAACCAATGACGCCGCGGCGCTTCATTGCGCGGATGTCGGGCTTTCGATGGGGAAGACCGGCACCGCCGTCGCCAGGGAAGCGAGCGACATCGTCCTGCTCGACGATTCGTTCGGGAGCATCGTCACCGCCGTGCTCTGGGGCCGCTCGCTCTATCTCAACATCCAGCGGTTTGTCCTCTTCCAGTTGACGATCAACGTGGCGGCGCTGCTGGTCGCGTTGCTCGGGCCGTTCGTTGGGGTTCGCATCCCGCTGACGGTGATCCAGATGCTCTGGATCAACCTGATCATGGATACGCTGGCCGCCGTCGCCCTGGCGTCAGAGCCTCCGGACCCCGCCGTCCTGCGCCGCCCGCCCCGCCACCGGGACGAGTTCATCATCACGCCGGCGATGGCGAAGCAAATCACGTTCGTCGGAGGGATGTTCGTCGTCATCTCAATGAGCTTCCTCCGTTGGATCGAAGTGACGCCAGCCCCCGCGGGCTCGGAGATCATCTTCGGCCATCCCAACGTGACGCGATATGAGCTGTCGCTTTTCTACACGATGTTCGTCATGCTCCAGTTCTGGAACCTGTTCAATGCGCGGCGTCTGGGCTCTACGGAGTCGGCGCTCGTGGGGCTGGGGCGCAACCCGCTATTTCTGGGGGTTGTGGTGACGATCCTCGTGGTGCAGGTTTTGGTGACGCAGTTCGGCGGCGATGTCTTTACGACGCGGCCGCTGAGCGGGGCCGACTGGCTGCTCATCATCGTCGCGACGTCGGCCGTACTGTGGGTAGGCGAGGTGACGCGGTTCCTGGGCCGCCGGGCGCGAATTGCCGGACGGGCGCACTGACTGTCCGGCCCCCGGTGCGGGATCAGATCGACGTCCGCAGCGCCTGGAGTTCGGCGAGCCGCTTGCCGGTCGGCGCCTTGCGGGTCTTCATCATCTCGATGAACGCGTCGAACAGGTAGGCCGCATCATGCGGGCCGGGGCTCGCCTCGGGGTGATACTGCACGCTGAAGACCGGCAGGCGGCTGTGGCGGAAGCCCTCGACCGTGCCGTCGTTCAGGTTCACATGGGTGACGACCCCGCCGCCGGCCTCGAGGGACTTTTGCTCGACAGCGAAACCGTGGTTCTGGCTCGTGATCTCCACGCGGCCGGTGTCCAGGTTCATCACCGGCTGATTGCCGCCGCGGTGCCCAAACTTCAGCTTATAGGTGGTCGCCCCGAACGCCCGGCCGAGGAGTTGATGGCCGAGGCAGATCCCGAAGGTTGGAAGTTTTTCCAGGACGCCCGCAATCGGCTTCACCGCATAGTCGAGCGCGGCTGGATCGCCCGGGCCATTGGAGACGAATAACCCGTCCGGCCTAAGCCCCAGGATCACGTCGGCCGTCGTGTCCGGCGGAAGCACCGTGACCTTGACGCCCCGCTCCGCCAGGTGCCGCAGGATGTTGCTCTTGGCGCCGCAGTCGAGCGCGACCACGTGCAGTCCCTCGCCCCGCTCCACCTTGCCGATGCCCCACTCGCCCTGCCCCTGGTCCCACGCGTAGGCCTGGTCCGGCTTGACCGACTGAACCCAATCGGCGCCGGCCATCTCGCGGCCCGCCCGCGCCCGGGCAACGAGGGCAGAGTCGTCGAGCAGCTCGGTGGACAGGATGCCCCGCATCGTCCGGTCCATCCGCAGCTTGCGCGTCAGGGCGCGGGTGTCGATCCCCTCGATCCCGATGACCCGCTGCTCGGTCAGGTAATCGGCAAGGCTCTGATCCGCGCGGTAGTTTGAATAGGCGATCGCCAGTTCTTTGATGACAAACCCCGCCACGTGCGGCCGCCGGCTCTCCATGTCCTGGCGGTTGATGCCGTAGTTCCCGATGAGCGGGTAGGTCATCGTGACGATCTGCCCCTTGTAGCTTGGGTCCGTCAGGATCTCCTGATACCCGGTCATGGAGGTGTTGAACACAACTTCCCCCTCCGACGTCCCGGTGTGCCCGAAGCCCGTCCCGGTGAAGACGGTCCCATCCTCCAGCGCAAGTTTCGCAGTGCGGCGTGCAGGGGTAGCAGTGCTCATTGGCGGGCAGTATACGGGCGGCGGGACGAAGTCCGAAACCCACAGACTGGGTTCCTGCGTCACGGCGTTCTATGAGGCAACGCCTCTGGTGTGCTATACTTCCGCTCATGGGCCCCCTGCTTTCAAGGATTACGATCGACGCCAGCGTGTGCCACGGAAAGCCCTGCCTGCGCGGGATGCGGTACCCCGTTGAGATGCTGCTCGACCTGCTAAGCTCGGGCATGAGCCACGAGGAGATCCTGGCGGACTACCAAGACCTTGAGCGAGACGACCTGCTCGCCGCGATCGCGTATGGCGCACAACTGGCCCGGTCGCGGCGCCTTGAGGCCGCGGGCTCGTGAAGTTCTTGGTGGATGCCCATCTGCCTCGACGAATGACCCAATGGCTCCTTCCCCAGGCGATTCACGTTCTTGACCTGCCTGCGGGAGCACGAACCTCAGATGAGGAGCTCATGATCGTGGCGGATCGTGATGGGAGGATCGTCGTGACGAAGGACGCGGATTTCGTTGATTCCCATCTTCTTCGAGGTCAGCCGGCAAAGCTGCTTTTGATCTCCACCGGCAACATAGCAAACCGAGAGCTTCAGGCGCTGCTGATTGGCTGGCTTCCAGACATTACACGTGCTTTTCAATCTGCGAATTTCATCGAGCTCGGGCGAGGCGGTGTAACCGTCCGTGGATAGGCGATGATCCAGCGGTTACTGACCGATGACGGAACAATGGCTTCTTGGAGGAGCTATATTTGACACAATATTCGATGTTGCGCTTAATGAGCGGCGAGGCAGTCATTGGGCGGGCCGCCGGGCTGAACGCACGCAGGAGTGGCGGAATTGGCAGACGCGCAGGTCTTAGGAGCCTGTACCGAAAGGTGTAGGGGTTCGACCCCCCTCTCCTGCATTTTGCACGGCCGAGCCCCGATCACGGATCGACGGTTACTTGCGGACTCGGATGTGTCGCTCGGCAGCCCACCTCGATTCACAGGTGATCGGTCACCGGTCATCGCTTGGCGGAGAGAGTACGGCGGCGGACTCGGTCGGCGGAGGAACACACCATGGCATTCACTCGGCTTTACGCCCGCGGGCGTCGCACGCGAGACGTCGGCGCATCCTTTTTTGCGGCGTCGCTGCTGACGATGGTCCTGACCGCCGCGGCCGATACGGTCTGGGTTGGGCAGCCCGGGAAAGGTTCGGGGCTGCCGTTTGACGGCGTTCGGGTGATGGCCATTGAGGGGGGGACCCTCACCTATCAGAGCATCAGCTCGGGGAACCGGACCAATAAGGCCCTGACCGACGTCATTCGTATCCATGTCGATGGCGAGAACGCCTTCAACGCGGCCGAGGACGCCTTTGACAAGCAGGACTGGCCTGCGAGTGTTGAAGGGTACAAGAAGGCGATGCAGGTTTCCGCCAATGAGGTCGTCAAGGCCCGCGCGACGCAGCGGCTGGTTGACGCGGCCTCCAAGAGCGGGTCGTATTCCGATGCGGTCGCGGCTTTCATTCAGCAGTACCTCCGGGACCCGACGACGAAAAAGCCGCCGATCGACAAGAGCAAGCCGGCGGCCCTTAAACCCGCGGCCGCCGATGTCGAAAAGGCGGCCAGTGACCCGCGACTGAAGAGCGATCAGCGCGCATTCCTCCTGTCGTACGCCGTCGAGATTTACACGGCCGCCGGTGAGTCCCGTTCGGCCGAGGCGGCGTTAAAGAACCTATCGACCATCCAGAACGTCACCGCCCGGACGGGTACTGCGGGCGCAGGCGTTATGGGGGCCGACATCGTCATGGCGCAGCTGGCGGTCGCCGTACAGAATCAGGACTGGGCGAAGGTCAAACAGACGGTCGATTCGGGGCGGGCGAGCATCACGGAGCCCGCGCAGCAAGTTGACGCGCTGTACGACCTGGCGATGGCGCAGGAGCAGTTGGCAAAGTCCGACCCCAAGGCGCTTCAGGATGCGGCGATCGCCTATCTGCGGGTGGTGGCCCACTTTGACGGCCGCGTCGCGAGCCCGAACATCGCTTTGTCGCTGATGAAGGCCGCAGGCATTGAGGAACGCCTGAGCCAGCCGACCGAAGCGATGACGCTCTATTCCGAGGTCGTTACGCGGTTCAAGGAGTCGAGCCCGTCGCTCGCCGCTGAAGCCGCGAAGGCGCGAGACCGTCTGGCCAAGGCCAAGGCCGGCTAGGTCGCCAACGTTGGCTTCGGACTGCGGCGCCATTCGTTACGTCGTCGCAGGCCCTGCCGTGTTCGTCGGTCGCGCCGGCCGAGCCACCGGGCGGAGCTTGCATGTTCGCCCGTTTCCCCCTGTAATCCCCGCCCGGAGTCAGGAAACCCCGACGCGAGGTGTGTCGCCTCTGGCAGTGCCGGCCTTTTTTGAGGCCGGTGTGGCGGCCTTGTCGTCGAATCGAACCATCCGAGCCCTGTAATGCATAATTTCATTAAGCGAAATCAGAAGAAGATGCTCGCGGTCTTCGGCATTCTGCTGATGATCACGTTCGTCATTTCCGGCAACGCCCGCGGCCCCTCCTGTCGCGGCCCCTACGTCCTGGGGAAGGTCGGCGGCGCCCCGCTCACCGACAATGACGTGCAACAGGCCCAGCATGACATCTATTTGCTCCTGCGCGGCAGCTTCGTGCCACTCTACAAGCTGGATGAGGGTCGGGCGGCCGCCGTCTTCAAGGAGCATCCGAATGTCTACGCGATGCTCCAGATTGAAGCTCGCAAGCAGGGGATCGTCATCACCGAAGCCCAGGCTCAAACCGCGGTGAAAGAGGCGAAGCTTGAGAACATTGAGGCGGCCGAGCAGGATGAGCTGCTGGCCGCAGTCGGCCGCTTCATGCTGGTCCAGACGGCGTACGACAACGCCGCGGCCACGGTCAAGGTCAGCCGGCCGCTGCTCGACTACAACCTTGCCACCGGCTACCAGTCTTTGTCGTTAAACATCGTGGAACTGACGGCGGACCAGTACCGCGCCGCCGCCGGCAGGCCTGCCTCCGACGAGATCGCAAAACAGTATGAACGGTTCGCCGACCGCGAGCCGGAGCCTTCGTCCGTCGTCACCACGCAGCCGGCGACACCGGGCTATAAAGTTCCGGACCGGGTCAAGATTCAGTACGTGGATCTGCCCCGCGACCGAATTCTCGCCGCCAAGCTCGATCAACTGACGCGAGAGCAGATCTACCAGCTCGACCTCGTGGGGTACGAGTATTGGAGCGACCCGAAGAACGCCGCTGAGTTTACGGTGACGCCGCCTCCAGCGACCGCCCCCACGACATCACAGCCCTCCACCCAACCCTCCACCGTCGCCTCGACTCTGCCGGCGACCCTGCCGACGTCCCTTCCCGCGACGGTTCCGTCAACCGAGCCGACGGTCAAGCCGTTCGCCACAGTCGCTCCCGACCTTCGCCGCCGCCTGCTTCTCGGCCAGATCCCCAGCACCGCGCCGGCGGTGGACGCCCTCCGCAAGAGCCTTGAGGAGGAGACGATCTCGCTCCGGAATGACCTGGCGGCGGAGCTCCGCAAGGGGTACGACGCATACGTCGCCGCATCCGCGGCCGCTCCAGCTACCGGGCCCACCACCGGCCCAACAGCGGAGCCGACCAGCGGCTTCCAGTCGGTGCAGTTCCTCGACCACGTCGCTGAAGCCTTTGAGGCCCGCCACAAGGTCCGCCCCCTCGTGTCGTCGTTAAGCAATGAGTGGATGACCGAGCAAGACCTCGCCACGCTCCCGGGCATTGGCGAGGCCCGCCACGGGATGGGCAGCTTCGCCGCGTATGCGGTGAGAAGCATCGATACCAGCCCACCCCCCGCGCCAACCACCGCGCCGACCACGTCGCCATCCACCCTGCCCGTGACGCGGCCGCTCGCTCACCGGAATTCCCTCCGGCTGTTCGAGCCGTCTGACATCCTCGATGGCGTTAACGACAACAGTTACATCTTCCGCGTGACCGCATACGACCCCGAGCATAAGCCGACCCTTGCCGACGCCGAGCCCGCGATCGTCCGGGACCTGACCACCGCCAAGGGGTATGACATGGCTGTCGCCCGAGCGGCCAGCCTGATGAACGACGCGAAGGTCGCCGCGTTGTCCAGTGCATCCGGCGGTTTGACCGCGGTGGCTCGGGCTTCGGGGCTGAATGTGATCAAAGCCGGTCCGATGCAGGATATCCGCTCTTTCGATCTCGAAGGGGAACGAGCGCGATGGGGGCGCAGCAGATGCAGTTGAAGGGGTATCCGATCTCCAAAGCGGACGAGAACCTTCTGCTGCTGAAGGTGATTAAGACGCTCCAGGAGAGCTTGCAGGCCAACAATCGCCATCCAATCGCCATGCTCGAGCTCCCTGTCGAGCGGAAAGTCATCGTCATTGAGGCGGCCGATCTCTCGCTTCCAGCACAGGAGCAACCGTACGGCCTCTGGTTCGTCGGCCAGCGGATCAAGTCCGAATACGTCAAGCCGCTCGCCGACGAATGGTTCGACTACGACGCCGTCCTCGCCCGACTGAAGTACGTGCCGAGTTCGAAGTAGAAACCACCCCGATCCCATCAGGCCGCCGGCCCCATGCGGGAGCGGGTGGCACGCGGCCGTTGCTGGCGGCATGGCGGGTCATCATAGCCTAAGACCGTCCACGTTTCGGGGACGAGCGATCACCCGACGGAGCTCGCCTCCCCGCATCCTCGCATTTTTTGGCGATCTTTTCTTAGCGTTCTTGGCGTCTTGGCGTTCACTTCCCCTGGCGGAAGACAACGTGAACGCGAAGCCGCCAAGAACGCCGAGGCAGAAACGCCAAGAGGGGAAACGGGAAAAGGGGACACTCGGACACTCCTTCATCGCGGCCGACGATGCTTGACGCCCCGAAGCGTTATAATGAAGTGGATTCGATCCGCCCGGTCGGGTAGAACCGGCCCGACTTTCCGGGCGCTCGTCTGGCGAAGCGCCCTCACGCGCCCCGTCGCTGTAACTCGTCGTTCAAATGGTGGGATTCATGATCGTCAAACGCTCTGCTTCGGCCCTTCTGGCCGCCTTTGTGGCGACGGTCCTGCTGGCGGCCGCCGGGGCGAAGGCGGATCGCGTCATCCTTAAGAGCGGAACCGTGCTCGAGGGGACGGTCATCAAGCAGTCGTCAACCTATTGGGTGAAGACGCCTTCCGGCGAGTCGAGACAGATCCCGGAGTCGGAGGTCGCCTCGGTCGAACCCGGCTCCCACGGGTCGTCGGCCGCTTCGCCGGCAGCGCCTGCCGCGACCGCCAGGGGGGCGGCCGCCGCAGTGCCCGCCCCGACCTACTCCTTCACGACGGCGAAGGCGAACAGCGTCGATTCGGCGCTGGCCGCCGTCACGCTCTGGCAGAAGTACGTCGATTCGGCGGCCCCGACCGACACAAACCTTCCCGCCGGCCAGAAGGAACTGGCCCGCTGGAAGGCACTTGCTGAATCCAATGCCGAGAAGATCAAGGGGCGTTGGGTTGGCGGCGACGAGCGGAAGGCGATCCTGACGAAGGCGGACGCGCTGTTCAAAGAGGCCGACGCCGCAATGGCAGGCAACCAGACGCTGGCCGCGGTGAAGAAGCTGGAGGAGGCGGCCGCCGTCTATCCGAACTCCTACCCGATTAACTTCTACCTCGCCTTCTTCGCGATGAAAGAGGAGAAGTACGATAAAGCGACGGTCTGGCTGGACGAGTGCCTGCGGCTGCGGCCGGACGCACCCGAAGCGATGGCCGACAAGGGCGTCGTCCTCTGCATGCGGAAGCAGTACGACAAGGGGATCGCGCTGCTTTACAAGTCGCTTCAGTCGCAGGATCGTCGCGAGACGGCCTACGACACGCTTCGCGCGTTTTCCGAGGCGCCGCAGCCAGTGCAGCGTTCGAGCGCGGCGAAGGAAGCCCAGCAAGCCGCGACGCTGATCGGCGGCCGCTTCAATCTCAGCATCAACGCTCCGGCCCGCGCTACATTATCGTCACGCCGATCGCTCCGGGGAAGGGCGGCAAGTCAGGCGATAAACCTGCCGGTCTCTGGAGCGGCAGCGGTTTCGTCATCTCCGACGACGGCCTCATCCTCACCAACCGGCATGTGGTGGACGGCGGCAAGACGCTGATGGTCGTCATGCAGGGGGCCGACGGCGCGACGCCCGGCGAGACGACGGCGAACGTGCAGCGGTCGGCCGACGTTGTCGTGATCGACGACCAGCAGGACCTGGCGCTGATCCGCATCCGCCCCGACCGGGCCGCCAAGCTGCCGGTCGTGCGGCTGGCCCCGGGGGATCGGCCCGCCGACGGCGCCGAATGCACCGTGATGGGTTACCCGCTGATCGACCGCCTCGGCGGCGCTGTCAAGATCACGCGCGGGATCGTCTCCAGCTCGGCCAAGGAACAGGAAGGGGCCGACGTGATGATCGACGCCAAGGTCAACCCCGGCAACAGCGGCGGGCCGATCCTCGACAAGCACGGCAATGTCATGGCCATCGTCTCGATGAAGACCCTGTCGAGCAGCGACGTTGACACCTACGGATTGGGGATCAGCGCAGGGAAGATCCGCGAGTTCCTCGCGAAGAACAAGGTCGTTCTCACGCCTGGCCCGGCGAGCGGGTCACCCCTTTCCGCCGAAGAGATCGCCGCCAAGGTGAAGCCGGCGACGGTCTGTATCCTGGCGACGCGGTGAGGCGCGATCTACGCGCTGTGGCGGCGCACACTCGGTCGGATCAGCGTCATTGAGCGGCCGCACCTGGCGTCCTTGGCTTGGCGGGCCTCGACTGTTGCGCTTCATCCCACGCCTGCCGCCATAGCCGCTCTACGCGGTGGGCCGCCCACGCCGTCTGAAACGCCTTCATTTCCAGGACGCTCATGTCTTGGCCCCGGCAGGGGCCGCTGAAGCGGAAGAAAGCGTCCGTGTCGAACGGGGCGGCCGGGCCGACGGGATGGTCGGGCGTACCCCCCTGCTTCGTCGCGGCCATGGCCGCCAGCCCGATCAGGGGCAAGGCGTCATAGCTGTAAAGTGCCGCCTGCAACGTCCCCTTCCACGGGTCGCTACTTTCGCCGCCGTCGATCGGGCCCTTCGTCTGATCGAGCGCCGCGATGAAGAGCGGCCAGAAGGCGTCGCGGAGGGCCGGGAAGTCGTCGGCGTCGTCGTCGCACATCCGGTACTCCATCTCGGCGTGGACGTTGGGCGAGGCGCGTCGGTCGGCGAAGTAACTGGCGCTCTTAAAGTCGGCGGTCGCGTGGTGGGGCTGCGTCGCGTCTTGGGCATAGTGCGCCAGAAACCCCGCCCACTTCACAGCGTGGTCATCACGCGGGTAGCGGCCTGGCGCATCATCCAGCCGCCCGGCTTGAATCGACTCGACCAGCTTCTGGTAGCACTCCCGTACCCGAAACGGCAGCATGCCGCTTCGCGCAGCGCCAGTCGGTGGGATCGTCGGGGAAGTTTTCGAGCCGTGGCTTGTGCGAAAGGTCATGGGCGTACGCCCGTTCGGCTTCATCGGCCATGAACAGCTCGCAGTCGATGAAGTGGAGGTTCCGCTCGCTGACCCCCCACGGGCTCACCTTGCGGTCGGGCGGGTCGGTCAGGGCGATCATGTCAGGCATGGTCGCCCAGAACGGGAGCCCATCCTCGCCCCGCGTGATGAGGCCGACCCGCCGGTGAAGAAAGTAGTCGCGCTCGCCCGCGGCATCGAGCGGGTGGGGGATCGCAGCGACCAGCCAACGTCGCATCGCCGGCGGCGTGGCGGGGTCGGCGATCAGCCGCTCGGCCGCCATCCGCGTGAGCTGGATGTGCTCCTTGTTGCTCCACCCCTCGCCGGGATGGCCCATGCGAGGCAACAGAGGAGGCTGGCGATCCAGGCCGCGGGAGCGCGATTCGCCCAATGTAGATCCCTTCGAACCGCATCAGCCATAGAACCTCGCTCATCAACTTGCGTCGCGCGCCGGTTTCGGTTCCGGCGGAACCACCGGCCAAGCTGTCGGCAAGCGTCCGTGATCCACCCTCGCCGGGCCACGCGGCTCTTCATAATGCCCGATTCGGTGCCCCAGTCGCAGTTGGCTCCGCTTTTGCTTTCTAGAATTCGACCGCCGACGAAAACTGTGAGGGATCGGGACGCGGCTTCGGTCTTCTTGACCAGACCGTTTTTGAGGCACTGTCTCCATCGGCGGACGAGTTACAAACGCGGAACGGACACGAAGGGTATTCATGGCACGCGTCGCTGATCTGGGCAAGGGTTCGAAGTTCGTCATCCTCGCATCAATTTGTATCGTCATCGCAGGTTTGCGCCTCGCTTCAGAGGTCTTCATTCCGCTCGCGTTGGCGATCCTGGTGACGTTCCTGCTTGCCCCGATCGTTGACCGGATGGAGCGCCTTCGGGTCCCTCGGACGCTGGCCGTCCTGACGGCGGTCGTTCTGGGCCTGTGCCTCGTCGCGTTCCTCGCTTACGTGGTATTGACGCAGGTGATCGACGTCGCCAAACAGATCCCCGTCTATCGCGATCAGATCCAGGAGAAGGTGATAAGAATCCGCGGTTCCACCGGCGGGATCGGGCGCATGGCCGGGGCCGTTCAAAATACGTTCGATGTGAAGCCGGCGACGCAGCCCACCACCGCCGCCGCGACGCAGCCGGCCGCCAAGACTGCTGTGTCGCCCGCCATGCAGGCCACGACGTCGGTGGAGTCGGCGATTGGCGGCTCAAGCACTCCGGCGGCCGCCGCCCAGAAGCCGGGCGAACCGGCGCTCCCTAACGTCAATGCGGATAATCCGCTGCCGGTTCGTGTCTTCCCCGAGACAAGCCCCGTTTCGATGTTGATGCAGTATGTGGGCACCGCTTTAAGCCCGCTGGCGACGGCGTTTCTTGTCGTCGTCTTCGTGATCTTCATGCTTCTGAAGCGGGAAGACCTCCGTGACCGGATGATCCGGCTCGTCGGCGCTGGCCGGCTCAACGTCACGACCCAGGCCGCGAGCGACGCGGCCGCCCGGATCAGCCGTTACCTCGTCGCCCAGGCTTTGGTGAACCTCTCATACGGCTGCTGCGTCGCGGTCGGGCTCTTCGTCATCGGAAGAACCCTGGGACGCGCCGAAGGGGGTTTCCCGAACGTGCTGCTCTGGGGGCTGGTCTGCGGCGTTTTCCGCTTCGTCCCGTATGTCGGCACGTGGATTGGCGCGGCCCTGCCGATCGCCCTGTCGTTCGGGTTCTTCAGAAGCAATTCCGTCTTCTTCGCCACCGCGGGCATGTTCGTGGGGATCGAAGTCGTTATCAGCCAGGCGGTGGAACCGATGCTCTATGGGTCGAGCACCGGCATGTCGGCCGTCGCGGTGCTGGCGGCCGCCGTCTTCTGGACGTGGGTGTGGGGGCCGATCGGACTTCTGCTCTCAACTCCGCTGACGGTCGTACTTGTCGTCCTGGGCAAGTATGTTCCGCAACTTCAATTCTTGGACATCCTGCTCGGCGACGAGCCGGTCCTTGAGCCGCCGGTCCGCGTCTACCAGCGTCTGCTCGCGCTCGACCAGGAAGAAGCGGCCGATGTCGCGCGCGGCTTCTTCGAAGAACTAGGCCTCATGAAGGTGTTCGATCAGGTCCTTCTCCCCGCCTTGGCGCTGGCGGAGGTGGATCACCACAACGATCGGCTCGACGACCGCCGCCGCGCGTTCGTCCGCAGTTCGATCCGCGACATCATAGAAGAAGTCGCGGAACTCGCCACGGCCAAGCGCGGCGCAGACCAGGCGCGCCAACTTAAAGACGACGCCGCCCAGACGGTCGCCGATGCCAAGGGAGGGCCCGTCGCCGCCGCTTCACAGGCGGCCGCGGTGCGAGCCCGACCCGTCCGCCATGTGCCCGAAGGGTGCGACGTCAACGTCATGTGCCTGCCCGCCCGCGACGAGACCGACGAGATCGCCGCCCTGATGCTGTCGCGCGTCCTGGAAGAACGGGGCTATTGCCCGATGACCATCTCCCAGAGCGCCTTGGCGAGCGAGATGGTGGACGCCGTCAAGGCTCGGGGCGTCCGCATCGTCGTCGTGTCAGCGTTGCCGCCGGCGGCCGTTTCCCACGCCCGCTACATCTGCAAGCGGCTGGAGGCCCGATCCGACGACCTGAACATGGTCGTCGGCCTGTGGTGCGCCAAGGGTGATCTGAAGCGGGCGAAAGAACGCCTCGCGTCGCCTCGGAACGCGGTGGTCGTCACCACGACGCTCGAGCAGTCGGTCGAGCAAATTGGCCAGTACGCCCACCCGCTGATCGTCGCCAGCGTCAACGACGCCGGCAATAAAGGAACGGACGCGAAGCAGAAAGAGAAACGCGAGCCCGCCGTAAACGAACCGGCGGCGACAGCAAAATAGAGTTCGTTTGAGAGGCATTTGGGGGCAACTGCGCGGACCGCAAGCAGGGATGCGGCCGGCGTCGCCGCATAGCGATTCGCCACGCCGGCGTCCTGCTGAACCGGATGCTGGAGGCCTTGCATGTCGAGCGAGTGACGTGCGGACGGCGATGCGGCACCCGACCGGCCGAGAGCGGCCGCCCGATCGAGCTACCGGCTGAAGCGCCGCGAAGTTCTACTTCTTCATCGCCTCGACCCCGCCCATGATCTTCAGACAGTTCGGTGGTGATCTGGCTCTGCCGGGCGCGGTTGTATTGCATGGTCAACGACTTCACCATCTTGTCCGCGTTGTCGGTGGCGCTCTTCATAGCGATCATACGGGCGACGTGCTCGCTTGTGGTCGCGTCCAGGTAGCATTGGAACAGGGCTGTACGGACCGTCAGCGGCAGCACTTCGTCGAGCAGGCTCTTGGGGTCGGGCGAGAAGTCGTAGAGGGTCTCGGTGTGCAGCTTTGATTCGGGCTTTGGCTCGCCCTTGCCGGTCTTTTCCCCTTCGAGGCCCGCCAGCGGCAGCAGTGTGGTGACTTCGGCGCGCTGGTGGCCGGCGCTGACGAAGTTCATGTAGGCGACATGGACCGAATCCACCTCCCCGGCGATGAATCGGTCCATGAACAGGTTGGCCCAGCGCTCAACTTCAGCGAATGCCGGCTGATCCGTCGCCAGGTCGAGGCGTTGGACGATGGGGCGGCGCTGGAAGTTGTAGTAGTTGACGCCCTTCTTGCCCGACGCGTAGAGGTCCACCTTTTTGCCGGCCGCCTCGGTCTGGCGCATGAAGCCGTTGGCCGCGCGGATCACGCTGCCGTTGTACGCGCCGGCCAGCCCGCGGTTGCTGGTAATGACCAGCAGCGCGACGCGGTTGGAAGCCGGGGTATCGCTTCCATCAACGCCGGGGCGGCGAAGCAGCGGATGTTCGACGTTGCCGCCCACGCTCGCGGCCAGTTCCCGGACGAGCTCGCGAACCTTCAGCGTGTAGGGCTTGGTCCCGATCGCGCGCTTGTTCGACTTCTGGAACTTCGCCGTGGCGATCATCTGCATGGTCTTGGTGATCTTGCGGATGTTCCGAACCGCCTTGCGACGCTTGACGATTGCCCGGGCTTTGGCCATTGCTCTACCTTAAGTTAGGGCTCGCACGAGAGAACGCCGACAAATCCCACCCATGCCGCATGACCGGCTTTTCCCCGAGCGAGCGGAGCCCCGCTGCGCATCGGCCGCGACATTATGGGCACGAACGATCGCTTCGCAAGCCGTTGGGGCCATCCTGGCCGGCCTGCCTGTCTCGAGCCCCCCACGCCTCGCGGAGTTGGAGAGCCGTCATCGAGCGTCCCCAGAAACGACGCAACCCCCGGATGTTCCGGGGGATGCGGCAATGTGACCCTGACGGGATTCGAACCCGTGTCGCGGCCTTGAAAGGGCCGTGTCCTAGGCCTCTAGACGACAGGGCCAGCAAATGAGCTGACGATCCCGAAAGGTCGATCCTTCCGGCTGCCTAGGTGGCGGAAGAATATGCAGTCGCGCGGCTTCGGTCAACGGCTCGGCGCGTCTCGGTGTTGTACCGAACGACAATCGTCACGCCTTAGCCGAAGTAGAAGTGCCCCATCGCGCCCAGAGCAAATTGCTAAGATCTCACGCCCAACCGTCGCCACGCCCCATTCGGAACAAACGATCGGGGCGGCGGCCGATCTGACGGACGCTGTCGGCGGGTTACCGGGTCGTTTCGTACATCAGGTCGGCCGAGGCGGTGCGGGTGCGCGATTCGGGGACGTTGGCGCCGGCGTCGGCGAGGATTTGGGCGGACATCCGCCGCACGGTCGCCACGTGCATGTTGCGGCCGGGGCAGTCGGTGGCCTTCGTGTCGCCATGACCGATAATGTGGTCGGCTGGGATGTGGTACGTCTTCATCAGGTAGGCCGTCAGCTTCGCGAGCGACCGCATCTGCGCATCGCTCGGCGTGCTCTTGTCGAAGTCGCCGACCAGGCAGATGCCAATCCCATGCTGGTTGAACTCTTCGCTCGGCGTCTTGGCGTGCGCGCCCCACTTCTGCTTGGGCCAGCGCGGGCCGACTTCGACCAGGCCGTTAGACGTGTCGGTCCCGTTGCCAATGACAAAGTGATAACCCAGTTCGTCCCAGCCGCGGGTTTTGCGGTGCTCGGCATCGAAGCGAACCGCCCCGCCGACCGTCGTGGCGCTGTGGTGGATCACGATCCAACGCCAGGTGTTGGGCGTCACGTTCGGCACCCATTCGCGCGGGATGCCCGCTGGGGGCGCGGCTTTCCGATATGGCGCGATGGGCGCGGCCGGCTCGGCGGCCGCCACCGCGACGGCCTGCCGCTGGGGCGCCGCGACGACCGACGTCGCGGGGAGCGTCGGCCCGGCAAAGTTCGGGTTGGGGAGCGGTTCGATCATCGAAACGGGCTGGGCCTGCTGGCACCCTGTGATGGCGGTTAAGACCGCGATCAGACAGCCCGCGCGAAGGAGGGACGAAACCCAAGCCGGTGCGTTGCGATCAGCCATCCATGGCTCCTTGCAATAGGTCGCGGCGGCGTCGAGGCTTCAAGCTCGGTGCCCCACGCGAGTTAGCGAACATCTGCGACTGGCGGCCGGGTCAGCCATGACCCGCGCCGGCCGCTTCAGCGACCGGCCCTCCGCGGCATAGAGAAGGATTGCCCGGGCAGGCCATCCGCCTACCGCGCCGATATGGCGAAAAGCAACCCGAATCAGAACAGAGAAGCCCGCACCTCTTGTATCGGACGATTGGCGTGGTTTCCAGTCGAAACGACCGAAAACTGCGATTGGCTTCGCCCGGTCGCCGGAGGCCGGCTGGTGCTGTCAATTCAGGGCGGCGTTCCAGTCGGGCCGCCATCCCACGGGTTGATCACGGCGATTCCCGAATCAACGAAGTGCTTGACGTTGCGCGTCGCCAGCGTCGCTCGGTGGGCGGCGACAATGCCGGCGATCAGCGCATTCCGTATCTCGATCGGCCGCCCGAGCTCCTGGAGTCTCGCCGCGATCAATGCCGTTTCGTGTGCCGGGGCGCTGTCAAAATCCAGCAGATGGCCGTTCAGGTCTTGATTCACGACCGCCTCGAATGCCATTTCGAGTGCGCTCCGTTTTCTCCCTGGCGGCATCGTGGCCAACCCGATGTCGAAGAGGGAGATTGCCGTCGTCCAGATCAGGGGCGTCTGTTGCGCATTTAGCCAAGCCACCACGGCCGGTTCGGACGGAAGCCGCATCAACGCGGAAATGACGTTCGTGTCCAAAACGATGATGAATCAAAGCTCGGCGGGGCCAGCGGCTGGCCGCGCATTTCCGGTATGTCCTCTTGCAGCCCGACGACCGAGAAGCGGTGTGAGATGCGTGTGCCCAAGCCCTCCTTCGATTCAGCACTCGCATCGACCGCGCCAACAGCCGTCCGGAGGATGTCGTGGATCTCCTCTTCGAGGCTTCGATTGTGCCTGCGAGCCAGCGCCTCGAGCTTGTTACGAACCTCGTCTTCCAGGTGGTGGACCATCACTTCTGACATTTCACACCTCTCGGCGGCCGATTCTATCGGCCAATGCGCCAAGTCTAAATGGCCTTCTCAAATGATCAGGGCAATTCAATCCCCATGCTTCTGCCGAAGCCGCCCGCTGAGGCGGAGCATGAGCTGCGCGCGCTCGAACTCATTCGCCCAGTCCTGCATGGTCAGCTTCAGCTCATCCTGATCGGGCGGCGCGATGCCGATGGGGCAGGAGGCGCCGAGCTGTTTGACGGCGAGGGCGCGGTAGCGGGAGAGCGTGCGGTCGCCGAAGGCGAAGCAAAGCTCAAAATCTTCGGCCAGGAACAATGCGACGGGGACGCGGTCGCCGGCGTTGATGCGGAGGGGCTCGATCAGGTCGCGGTGCTGGTCGCGGTCAACCAGTCGCAGGGCGATCTTCGCGGGGTTGGCTTCGGCGATCCGCTGGAGCAGCGGGCATTGCTGGACGCAGTCGCCGCACCAGATGCCGCTGATGATCAACACCTTCATCTCGCGCGTGAACCCGCCGACGAGCGCCCGCTGGCCGTCGGTGAGGGCCGCCGCGGTGTAGACCTGGGACCAGCGGCGCTTTTGTTCTTCCGTGCCGGTGGTGACGTACGCCTCGTAGGGCGCGGCGGCCGCGAACTTTTCTGCCAGGTATGAGGACTTCATGAGGTTGCTCGGTAAGGCGCAATTGGGGCCGCTAAACACGACGAGACGCCCAGGTAGCAAATCCGAACCACGAAATCCGAAGGAAACTGGAAAGAAACCAGGCGGAAAACGTCGAAGACCGCTTCTGTTTTCTTCATGCCCGCGATTGCTTCTTCCTTCGGATTTCGGATTTCGAATTCTGGAGCTCCGGGCTCCGTGTGGCCCTTCGAAGGGGCCCCAAGCTACCGATGCATCGCACTCGACGAGACGTTTTTCGAGCGGATCTGCCAGGTCTCGGTGTTCCACTCGAGCTGTTCGGCATAGACCGACCCGGAGCGGCTGGGGTCGTGGAAGACGGCCGGGCTGCGCGGGGTGCCGGTGGCGGTCATCCATTGGGTGGCGGGGTCGAAGGTGAGCTTCACGCCGGTCATGGTCGATCCGGCACGGGTCACCGTGAGGACGGAGTTGGGGGCGGCCGTCGCGACCACTGATTTGAGTTGCAGAGACTCCGACGCCATCGCGGTTGAGTCGCCGGGGCTGGCCGAGCGGGTCGTCGGCTTGGCGGCCGCATCAGGTCGCGGCTCGAAGACGGCGACGACTTTGTCGGCGTCGAGCCGGACGGGCTCTTCCCTGGGATCGTCGCTCTTGTGGACGACGGCGACGTCGCCGATCAGCGTCGCCGTGCGGGTGGCCTCGTCGTAGGTGAGGCTCCGCGCCCACTGGAAGGCCGTAGCGCCCGGGCCGTTGGGGCCATGCTCGGTCGGGCCGGCCGCGGTCGGCGCGGGCGGGCGATGGTCGCGGACGAGCATTTGCCCTGGCGCGGGGACAACGATTCGCGTCTTGCCTTCGGGCTGCTTGGGGGTCGGGGCCTGGCCGGTCAGCTCATAGCGGACGATGCTCGACTTCAGCTCAAATTCGCGAAGGGTGCCCCCGCCGACCGCGTCCGCCAGGGTCGATTTCACCACCGCGTCCTTGGTCAGCGTCATCGCGGTGACGACCTTGTTCTTCATGATGTCCATCTTCATCCCGTCCGCGGGGGCGTGGCCGGCATCGGCCGCGGAAGGAAGCGTCAGCGGAAGCGCGTGGCCGCTGACGTGCATGGCGGCCGGCGCCGCGGCAGGCGGTGTGGACCCGCCGAGCGTCGCCGAGGCAACCGCGCTGGGCCGCACGCCGGGGCCGGGCGGTCGCACGGGTTGCCCGGCTGGTGAGGCGATCGCCGGCCCCGGCGATGTCGGCCGCGTGGAGGGCCCCGCCTCGGGCGGCTTGTCGGCCAGGTCGATGTGGATGTTGGCGCCGACGGCGGTGTTGACTGTGCCATCAAGGTCCGTCGAGACGACCGTCGCCGGGCCAAAGACATCAATTCGGTTCGCCAGGGCGTCCATTAGGGCGTTGTTCTTCCAGGTGATATCGACCGGCCGCGGTTTGGCGGTGGGCGACTCTTCCTGCCGCAGCACGTGCATCGAGCCGGGGCCATCGACGGTGGCATGATTCGTCTTCGGGTCCACCGTGATGATCGGCCCGGCGACGATATTCTTCTTGGCGTCCACCACCTTGGCCCACAGTTCCGGGGAGGTTCCTGCCGCCTTCTTGCCGGTGAGGCGGGCGTGGGGCTCGCCGTTGATCATCACCACGTTGACCTTGTCCGCCCAGGCGTTGGCGCCGTCGGCGGAGACGATGCGAACGCGGTCGGTGGCGGTCATCGATTTCAGCTCGGCCGGCCGCGTCGCCGGGCCGATCGTCGGCGCGAGCGTCAACTCGATGTGGCTCGCTTTCATGTCCTGATTTTCGTCGTAAGCGTGGGCGTCGGGGCTTTGCGGCGTTGACGCGGCGATCGCCGAGGCATCTGGCGTGATCGGGGCGCCGTCGGCATAGACCTGCCGCGGGTAGAGCTTTCCGGCGGCCGTCATGGAGGTTTGCATCTCCAGGCGGGCGCAATCCACGTGCTGCTTCTTGCCCGCTTCGTCGGTCAGGATGGAGAGGACGTGATCGGTCGCGATGACCTTTCGGAGCTGGGCCTGCCCGGCGGCCGTATCGTCGGCGGCCCCCATAGCCGTCGCGATCGCGGCGGCGGTCGCCACATCGGGTGAGTTCTTGTCCGGCGCGGCCTGGTTGGGCGTGATCTTGTCAGGCTGGAAAAATGCGTCGAGCACCTGCGATTTGAGCGCGAGCTGCGGGTGATTCAGGTCCACATCCCCCTCGACGTGGGCGTGATCGATCGTTTTTGCCTGCCGGCCGCCCTCCTGGCGGAGCATATAGATCAGCGCCAGCTTGCTCCAACGGAGGTCCATGACCTGGTTCGGCTTTGTCGGGCCGTCCACCTTGGTCGCAGCGTCTTCGTCCTGCTTGAGGTGGACGATCGCGCGGCTGTCCCCCAGCAGGGTGGCGATATGGGTTGCGCCGTCGTAGTGGACGGTCTCGGTGGTGACGATCGTGTCGTTGGAGTCGTCGCGCTCGGCGAGGGCCGGAGCGGCGGGCTGCGTCGTTACCCCGTTGTCGGCCGCGGGGACGGGCCGCGGATCGGGCTTCTGCGTAATCACAACGCGCGGGAACTCATTTGAGTGGTAGAGCGAAACACTGCCCGCGGGCGAGAAGTAGTCGAGGCGGGCGCAGTGCACCTCGTCCGACTCGCGCACGACATGAACCGGCGCGGTCGTCCCGGTGAGGTGAATGATCGATTCGCCCGGATGGAGCACTGGAGCGGCCGGTGCGGCGTCCGCGACGGGAGTAAGCGAGGCGGGGGGGCCGACGGAGTCATCACCAGGACCGACGCTGGGGATCGGCGTCACGCGAAGCTTCCCCGTCCATCGGACGATTACAGGCTGCGCGGGCTCCCCCGCGTCGCCGCTTGGGCGCGTGAGCGGCAGCGCGTGCAGCGGAGCGCCCGAGGCGTCCACCCAGATCGGCCGCGTCGTCGGGCCAGCCGGAGGGGAAGCGAGATCGGCGCCCGCGCGGGCCGTGTCGGTCGGCTGTGCGCCCTGGCTCGGCCGAACGCCTGGAGCGCCGGCGATTTCATTGGATGCCCGGCCGTTGAGGGTCTGACCGGCGGACGCCGGCTCCGTTGACGCGTGGGCATGCGACGGGCGCGTCGAAGGAGCGGTGGTTGACTTTGCTCCTCCGCTCCCGGTCATGAAGTCGATCGTCATCAGATCGGCGGTGGCCACAGGCTTTTCGCTGACGTCGATGATGCCCTGCGTCACCCGGACGTCGTCTTCGAATCGAGCGACATAGGGAGGCTGCGGGCCATGGCGGCCCGATTTGGTCGTCTCCCCTTTTTTCCCGCGGCCGGGCTTGCGCGGCGTGGTGAGTGTCGTCGCAGGGGCGGCCGCCTTCACCGCCCCGCCGACCGACGCATCGTCGGCCGCGGCCAGGCGAATCGGCACCCCACGCATATCGACAAGCGGCGCAGGCGGGTGCTCCGCGTCCAGAGGCCAGTTCGCGGCCGCCGGGCTCGCCGGTCCCTCGGCGGCCGCCGGCTTGGAGGATTCGCGCCCACCGCCGCCGAAAAGCGACGCCGAGGCGCTGTTGGGGTGCTTGATGATCAGCCGATCGCCGTGCGCGATTTCGAGCAGCTCCAGCCGGCTGTCCAGGTCATTCCACTGGAGCGTGAGGCCGCGGCCGTCGAAGTCGTAGTCGTCGCCGACGACATGGATCGGCACCTGGTCGGCGGGCGTGAGGACCGTGCCGTCGGCGTTGTTGATCGCCTCGGTCGAGATTTCGAAGGTTTCGTTGTCGAAGACAATGTTGTCCGTCCGGAGCACCATCGTCGAATGCGCCTCTTTCGTGCCCGCCGCGATGACGTCGTTCTCCGGGAAGAGGGTGATTGTCACGTCCTTGATGCGGCCGCGCTTGGGGGGGCCGGCGACCCCTTTTTCGAACGTCGCGTGGCTGCCGGCCGGCTGCTGGACGACCACATCGCCGCTGACCCCTTCGATGTGGATCCGCTGGGTGTGCCCTTTGGGGTATTGGTAGAAGTCGGCGACGGGCTTGATGACGTGGACGCGCCCGCCTCCTTCGGGCTCATATTCGCTGGCCCGGAAGCGCGAGGCGAGCTTGCCCTCCTTATCGAAGTTGCGGATGTAGGGGCGATCGCCGGCGCCGGAGCCGCCGACGCGGGCCTCGTCCGGCCGCACCGCCATCGGGCGGGGCGGCGTGCCGCTTGCGGCCGCCATCCGCGCGACGGGGCGCTGGGTGGCCTTGTAGACCGCGAAGCCGCCGCCGAGGGCCGCCATGGTCGCAATGGAAAGGATGATCGATCGCATGAAGGCCCTCTTGCCCGCCGGAGGCGGTCTGCCGGTTACGTCGCCGGGTCTACGTCCAGCATTCGCAGGACGACCAGGTCCTGGATGTCAATCAGCCCGATCGGCCGATCGTCGGCATCGACGACGGGGAGGTCGTCGATCCGGAGCGGCCGCATGACGGCGATCGCTTCGCTGGCCAGCCGGTCGCCGTCGATTCGGCGCGGGTCCGGGGTCATCACTTCGCGGACCGGCCGCTGCAGCGCCGATGCGTCGCCGTCGGTGATCAGCCGCCGCAGGTCCCCGTCGGTGAAGATGCCGCTGATGCGGCCCGCGTCGTCCACAAGCACGGCCGCCCCGCTTCGGCGTCGGGCGGAGCGCTTGGTCTGGCTGCCGGCGGCGCTCGATTCGTGCAGAACCTGGCCGACGGTCAACCGGTCCGACGCGATCGGCAGGTTCTCGCCGGCGCGGAAGCTCATCGCCTCACGGACCTTGATCAGCTTTCGCCCCAGTTGCCCGGCCGGGTGATAGAGGGCGAATTCGTCCGCGGTGAAGCGGCGGGCCTTCATGACGGTCAGGAATAGCGCGTCCCCCAGCGCCAGCATGGCCGTGGTTGAAGCGCTGGGGGCCAGGCCGAGCGGGCAGGCCTCTTCGATCCTGCCCAGTTCCAGGACCACGTCGGAGTAACGAGCGAGGGCGTTGTTTGAAGTAGAGGTGATCGCGATCACCGCGTGCCCGAGCTTTTTCAGGACGTTCAACAGGCGCTGGATCTCGTCGCTCTCCCCGCTGTAAGAGAGGATCACGACGATATCCCCCTTCCGAACCGAGCCGACGTCGCCATGCAGCGCCTCGGCCGGATTGAGGAAGTGGCTCGGCGTCCCGGTGCTGGAAAAGGAGGCCGAAAGCTTGCGGGCGACGTGCCCCGCTTTCCCGATCCCGCTCGTAAGTACGGCGCCGGGGCAGCCGAGGATCAATTCGACCGCCCGGTCAAAGCGGTCGTCGAGCAGGCCCGCCACGCCTTTGACAGCAAGTGATTCCGTTTCAATGACTTGGCGAGCGAATTGGCGAAGGTCGTCGCTCATGGGCCGGTGACATCCTTGTCCGTTTGCGCTCGAGACGTTCGAGCCCGGTGCACGCTGCCGCCGTCACGTCGATTTGCCGACCTCGCAGAAGGCGCATCCGTACGCCCAGGCGGGACAGCATGTCATCTGGCCGAAGGGTCTGCGCCGGTCAGACTGACGCCCGTGACGCTGCGATGATAACGCCATTGCGGGCGATGTAAAAACGGGATGAGACGTGTTTGACGTGGATTATTGGGCCGATGCCAATAAGATCGCGGCGGACAGACCGGAAATCCGGCGCCGTTTCGGTCCGATACGATCCGAGCGGCGCCTCGGGTTGCCGGTCAGACAAAAGGACGTGGATGCAAGCGGACACCCCCAGCGACCTGCTCGACGCCTCTGATCCCTCGGCCGCCGCAACCCCTATCGGCTCACCCGAGTACCGCGTCGAGCTCGACGTCTACAACGGACCGCTCGACCTGCTGCTCTATCTGATCAAGCGGGACGAGCTGGACATCTATGACATCCCGATCGCGCGGATCACCGACAGCTACATGGGTTATCTGCAGTTGCTCGGCGGTCTGAAGGACCGGGCGGGGTTTGACATCAACGTCGCCGGAGAATTCCTGGTGATGGCCGCGACGCTGATGGAGATCAAGTCGGCGATGCTCCTCCCCCGCGCCGGCGGCCGCCGAGAAGGACGGCTCGGCCAGCGCCGCGCAGGAGCTGTCCGACCCGCGGCTCGAACTGGTGCAGAAGCTTCTGGAGTACAAGCGCTTCAAAGATTCCGCGACGCTCCTGGAGCGTCGGCAGGTCGAGCACGAGAACCGCTTTCCGCGCTATCCGGCGAAGGTGGGCAGTGACGCCGATGAGCCGCCGCCGGTTGACCTTGAAGAGGTGCAGGTGTGGGACCTGCTGGCGGCGTTCGATCGACTGATGAAGGAAGTCGGCGTTCGCAAGCCGCGGTTCCATGAGGTGACGTACGACGACACGCCGATCGACCTCCACGCCGCCGACATCGAGGACCGGGTCGGGCGCGAGGGGATAATGACGCTGCGATCGCTGATCGAAGGGCGCAACAGCCGCAGCGAAATGATCGGGGTCTTCCTCGCCCTGCTGGAGCTGATCCGCCAGAAGAAGGTGGTCATCCGCCAGAGCGAAGGCACGTTCGAGGTCGAGATCGAACCGGCTTCGGAGGAACACCGCAAGACATACGAGTTTGCGTCTCTCAATCTGGCCGAAGAGGCGTAGGGGAAGCGGAACATCCGAAGCAAGAAATTCGAAGCAAGCGGAAATCCGGAAAATGAAGAAAGCTCGAAACGGAGACAATTTGTTTCGAGCTTTCTTCTTCAATTTCTATCTGCTTTTTGTAGCTTCGGATTTCCGATTTAAAGTTTAAGCGCAGCGATCAGAGGTACTTCGCTCCATACTTTTCCTTGACCTTCGCGACCAGGTCTTTAACCCGCTGGGCTTCGTTCTTCGGGCACATCATCGTCGCGTCCTTCGTGTGGACGACGATCATGTCGCTGATCCCGATCAGGGTAATCAGGTGCTCCGGGTCGTCGCTGACGACGATGTTGTCGTCGGAGTCGACGAAGAGGCAGGTGCCGCACTCGTGGGCGTTGTTATGGTCGTCGGTCGCCAGTGTTTCGGCCAGTTGCGGCCAGGAGCCGACGTCGAGCCACTGGACCGGCATTTCCACCACGGCGACCTGGGCATGCCCCTTCCCCTGCGACGCGGGCTCCATCACGCCGTAGTCGATGCTGATCTTCGGGAGCGTGGGGTAGACGGCGTTGAGGACGGCGTCGCGCTGCGGCGTGCCCCAGGCGGCCGCGATCTTCGTCAGGCCCTCGTACGACGCGGGCAGGTGCTGGGCGAGTTCGTTCAGGACGGTGTCGCAGCGCCAGACGAACATGCCGCTGTTCCAATAATAGCGGCCGGTTTCGACGTAGCGGTCGGCGGTCGCCTTGTCGGGCTTCTCTTTGAAGGCCTGCACGCGGTAGGCGACTGAGCCGCCGGTCAGCTTGAGGGTTTCCCCGCGCTGCACGTACCCAAGGCCCGTGTGGCCGTAGGTGGGGACGATGCCGAAGGTCACCAGGGAGGCGGGCTGCTGCTCGGCGACGGCGAAGGCGGTTCGGACGGCCGCCTGGAACGCCTCGACCGGCTCGATCACGTGGTCGGCGGTCGTGACGACGACAACGGCATCCTTATCGCGTGCGTAGAGGACGGCGGCGGGGAACCCGACGGCGTTGGCCGTATCGCGGCCGGTCGGCTCGCCGAGCAGGTTCTCCTTCGGCAGTTCGGGGAGGTTCTCCAGGACGGCGGCGCCATGGGCGGCGCCGGTGCAGACAAAGATCCGCTCGGCGGGCAATACCCCGCGAAGCCGCTCGTAGCTCAATTGAAGCAAGCTCTTGCCGCGGACGATCTGGAGCAGTTGCTTGGGTTTGGGCGCCCTGGAGAGCGGCCACAATCGCGTGCCCGCCCCGCCGGCCATGATGACACCGTATTGCATGTGAATCCGTAGGCGACAGACGAACGAACGGGCCGAACGAACAGGTCGGCCGGCCGCGAAAAAGCGCCGCCGATCCCGTACGGCACCGTCCGAAGGGACGCCAACTCCTTAAGAACCTTCTGATTGGGGCGACGCCCCGGCTCGCCGTGGCGCGGGTCGATGTATCGGCTCCATCGGCAAGATCGCGAGCTTTCTACAAACTTCCGCCCGATTCGCCGCCGGCGTGAGCGCTAGAACATCCTGTCGAGTCGGATCGCCGCGCAGTTCGGACTCCGGCAGCGCCGAGCGTTCAACCGTTCTGTGACGTGGCCAAGCATACTGATTGGCCGGGGAGGTTGTCCATCGCCAGCCGGAGTGTCGGCACCTGGGCACATGAACGCACATGAGGGCAAGCGCTGCCCGATTCGCCTAGCACTACAGCGCTACCTGGCGAATCGCGGCCTAACGAAGAAGGCAAAATCCGAAGCCCGAAATCCGAAGGAATGACCAAGCGGAAAGAAAAAAACCGATGAAAGCGGATGCGGCAGGGGAGCCTTTTCCGCTTCGTCTTCTTTTCTGCTTCTTTGGGATTTCGTGCTTCGGATTTCTCTTTTTTGGCAAGGCTTTACGGCTGTTCAGCGCTGTAGTGCTAGGATCAGCCACCTATGGCATTGTCTTGCAACATCGACGCGCGCGGGAAGGTGGTTCGACTGCTCTACGGCATCGTTCTGATGGTCGCGGCGGGCGTGCTCGCTTTCTTCTGGGCCATCCAAAGCGGCTCGACCGTCCGCTGGGTCGTTTGCGTCGCGCTGGCGCTGATGGGCGGCTTCGGCATCTTTGAAGCGCGCGCCGGGTGGTGCGTCATGCGGGCCATGGGGTTCCGAACGCGAGTCTGATGCGGCTGACCCTTCGGTCTCAATTCGGTTGAGCGGTGCGCTTGCGCGGCCTTCGACGGGCGGGCGATTTGTCCGACGACTGGGCGGCCGGCTCGGGATCGATCTGGATCGGCTCGGGCGGCGGGTGCGTCAACTCCAGGCCTTTGATCCAATACCGAGCCACACGCCAATCGACTCCTTCATCGACCGGCAGCGGCACAAGGCGCCCGCCCCGCCCCCCGGCAACCTGAGCGCCCGCGCGGACCAGAGGGTGCCGGTCTCCATCTCCCGCAGCAGGGCCTCCGGATGCTTTGTGCCCTCGCGGCCGAGCGACACGAACCGCGGGAAAGTGGCCTGCACGGATCGCGCGTCGAACGCCTGCGGATAATCAAGCGGGTTCGCGCGGACCACCACGCAAGGGCCTCCGTCGGCGGCAAGGTTGGCGGGGGCGACGCCGATCTCCGCGCTTGGAACGGCCGCCGGTTGGGCGGAACCGATGAGCGTCACCCGGATGTCGGTGATGGGCGGCGCTGACGGGCCGGTGGCGGAACGGCTGGCATCGTCCGAAACGTATTCGGAAGGCGCCTCATCGGGCATGCGATAGACGGGCATAATCGGCTGAGTCGGCGGGCGAAACGGCGCGTTGGGGACAGCGGCCGGCTGCGGCATCACCTTCGTCGCCGGATGGGAGAGGCGCCAGCGCTTCCAGGTGGTCTTCACCGTCGGAATCACGGCTCGAAAGAGTTCGGGCGTCTTGCCGTCGGTGGTCTGTCCGGTCACTCCATTGATGAAGCGGCCGGTGCGGGAGTGATAGACGAGCAGCGCGTTCGCCGGGCTCGAGACGACTTCCAGATCGCGGGCACGAAGACCGTTCGATGCCTGGAACGCGAGCGCCCGGTTGGCGTACGCGGACCAGAGCAGGACCAGCCGCTTCTCGCGATCGGACTGCACGACCACCGGCGTCCTAAAGAGCGAAGCGAAAGGATAGGCGTAAGCGACATCGTTGAACGTGAGCCCGACGACCCAGTCGTCGTCGGCGGGGAGGGCCGGGTCGGGGGAAGGCCGATCGGCGGCGGCGACCCAGGTCGGCTCATCGGCGACCGCCGGCGGCCGCCCGCGGTCGCTGGCAAACCGGTGGACAAACAGCGCGAGGATCGGCCCGAGCCCGATCAACCACCAGGCGCGTTTTTTCCCTCCGATCACAAGTGCGATCAGGGTGACGCAGAGCAGCAGCGACAAGGTGACAAGCGGCCACTGAAGCCGGCGGGACCAGATGATGAGATCGAGCCCGTGGTGGATGGAGCCCCATCCGGCGTCGGTCCCATACGCCACGACGGCCCCCGCCAGGGCCGCCAGAACGATCAAAACCACCGGAAGCGTCACGTTGCGGACGATACCTGCGCCGATCCTCGATTGCGAGACGGCGCTTAACACGACAGCGCTACCTCGCACATCGCGGCGTAACGAAGAAGGCAAAATCCGAACTACGAAATCCGAAGGACATGACCAAGCGGAAAGAAGGAAAACCGATGAAAGCGGGTGCGGAAGGAGGAGTCACTTTCCGCTTCGGCTTCTTTTGAGCTTCCTTAAGAGTTCGTGCTTTGGATTTCCCTTTGGGCAACGCTTTGCGCTGTTCAGCGCTGTCGTGTTAAGGGGACGCTCGGCGGGAGCGCGGGCAAAACCGGCTCCTCCCTCCGCTTTGCCTTCGGCGGCCGCTGACTTACGATTTCGGAATGCCGACCGTCGCGTTCGTCGAGAACCTGAGCAAGATCTATCGTAAGCCGGGCGCTGATGTGGAAGTGGCGGCGCTGCGGCAGGTGAACATCCAGTTTGAGCGCGGGGAGTACACGGCGATCATGGGGGCGAGCGGGTCGGGCAAGAGCACGCTCATGAACATCCTGGGGTGCCTGGATCGCCCGTCGTCAGGCCGCTACGTCCTCGGCGGCGACGACATCAGCCGCCTGCCCGATGACACCCTGAGTGAGATCCGCAGCGCCCGGATTGGGTTCATCTTCCAAAACTACAACCTGATCCAGCAACTGAACGTTCTGGAGAACCTCGAAGTGCCCATGTTCTATCTCGGCGTGCGGCCGGCCGAGCGGCGGCGCCGCGCGATCGCCCTGGCGACGCGGGTGGGGATGGCCGATCGGCTCGACCATCGGCCGATGCAGCTTTCCGGCGGTCAACAGCAACGGGTCTGCATCGCCCGCGCCCTGATTAATGACCCATTGATCCTCATGGCCGACGAGCCGACCGGCGCGCTCGACAGCACCACAGGCAAGCAGATCCTCGCCCTCTTCGACGAACTGGTCGCGTCCGGTCGAACAATCCTCATGGTGACCCACGACCCGACGGTAGCGCATCGTTGCCATCGCGTGATCACGCTGCACGATGGAGTAATCAAAAGCGACGAGCGCAACGCCCGTCATGCGGTGAAGGCCGAGGGAGGACAGTTCACCGCCGAGTGAACGGATGGCGGTGCGCGGAAGAAGGCCCTCATCCTGCCACCTCCAATGATTACGTGGGAGAGGGTTGAGGCGAGCGTTCCTTTTGTTCTTTGGGAGCCAAGCGGATCGAGGAGCCGAGGGCGATGTAGGCGCAGCGGCGGCCGCCACGCGCTTTTGCCAAACGGTCGCTCACTCCCCGACGATCAGATTGAGTGAGGAACGGAAACAGCGCGCATGCGGAATGGGAGCCCGCATGCGCGCCGTCAAGTCTCCGACGAGGCGCCTTTCGGCCCCGCCTCTATTTCTTGAGTTGATAGATCCCGCGTTCGACTTGGGCGAACCGCTTGTCTTTGATCAGGGCTTGGTTGACGATCCCTTTGAAGTTCGCGCTGCCGCTGCGATAGCCGGTTGCTAGAACTGCCTCAACGATTTCGGTCACGCGCATCGCCTTGTTGGCCTCGCTGAAGACCTGGGCGATCGTGTCGTTGAGGCTCTTTTCGTTCCGGGCTCGCGAGCCGGCGCCGCTGCGGCGACGCGAACCGTTGCTCCCGGCGCCACCCAGTTTCTCGATCTGGCGATCGATCCCACTGATGTCTTTTTCGAGGTCTGTCCGTTGCTTGCGAAGGCGGAGCAACTCGTTGCGACGCTCCTCAAGGATCTTCTCCAGTTCGGCGATGTTCAAGGTGGACCCGGTCGATGGACGGGGCATAACTCGTTCCTATTCTTCCCCACGCTGCCAACCCCCAATCCGACATTACTATAACGGGTGATAGAGTCCGATGACAACCGGTCCGACCCATAATTTTATATTCGAGCGCCACCCCTCCCCCAATGCTTGCCAGCATCCGGCCCGGGACCGATCGACTCTTGGGCCCCGGCAGGCTCCCCCCCGCCGAATGCGCGCCTCCGACTGCCTTTGAATAGCCGACCCGCCCGGGCCAGCTCGCTTGCCCGCATTGATGTTTGCCCGCCCTCGCCCCATAACTAGCAACATGAATGTTACCCGCCTGGCCCCCTCCCCGACCGGGGCCTTGCACTTGGGCAACGCTAGAACGTTCCTGCTCAACTGGCTGATCGCCCGAAAAAGCGGCTGGCGGGTGGCCCTGAGGATCGAAGACCTCGACGGCCCACGCGTCCGGCGCGGGGCCGACCGCGCCGCGATCGATGACCTCCTCTGGCTTGGGATCGATTGGGATGAAGGCCCCGTCTACCAATCCGGCCGGACCGCCCTCTATTCGGAGGCGGCCAATCTGCTTCTACAGGAAGCGAAGGCGTACCCGTGCATCTGCACTCGGAAAGAAGTGGAGTCCGCCGCCAGCGCCCCCCACGCCGAGGATGGAGCGGCCGTCTACCCCGGCACCTGCCGTTCCAGGTTCGCAAGCTTGGGCGCCGCCCGAGACGCGGGCGCCCGGGAGCCGGCACTGCGGTTCAAGGTGCCGGAGGGAAGGATCGAATGGGATGACGGCTTCGCCGGCCCTCGCGTGGCCCACCCGGCTCGGGACCTGGGGGACTTTGTGATTCAGAAGGGGGACGGCACGGCGGCCTATCAACTGGCGGTTGTGGTCGATGATGCCGCCATGGGCGTCACGGACGTCGTCCGTGGGGATGACCTGATCGATTCAACCCCGCGCCAGATCCTTCTCTATCGCGCGCTGGGGCTTGAGGAGCGGATCCCCCGCTATCATCATTTCCCGCTGGTCGTCGGCGACGAGGGTCGGCGGCTTGCCAAGCGGCACGGCGACACTCGAATCCAAACGTACCGGTCGCTCGGCGTGCCTTCCGAACGTGTATTGATGTTGCTCGGGCACTGGTGCGGCCTGCCGGCGATTGGGGTCAGGCGGCCGATCATCAGCGAATGGCCCGCCCTGTTTCAACTCGGCTTAGTTCCCAAGGGGCGGATCGTGTTCGGGCCCGGCCATGATGCTTGGTTGCGCGGTGATTCGGACCTGGGCCCGCCTTGACCAAGCGGTGCATCGAAGCGCAGGGGTATGCCGGCTTGCCATTGAAGTGATCCGAAGATGGACGTTGAACGTTACTTGTTGTCAGTGATGAGCGGCGAGCAGGGAGGGCGCGCGCGGGCGCCGTGCGCGCCCTGCTTTCGGCGGCCGAGCCAATGTACGCGGCCGCGGTACGCCTCCGTAATATCAAGTTCGACCGCGACCCAGCCGCGGCACGCCGCCTTCCTCGCCCCGTCATCAGCATTGGGAACATTACGACCGGCGGGACCGGAAAAACGCCTGTCGTTCGGCGCCTCGCGGAACGACTTCGATTGCAAGGCCGCTGCGTCGCCATCCTGGCGCGGGGCCATGGCGCCCGCGCGGGTGAGTTGGGGGATGAGCAGAGGATGCTCCAGGCCGCCTTGAACCAGCAGGTACGGGATGACGGCCGCCCGTTTCCGCCCATCGTTATTCGCGCTCATCCCGATCGCGTGGCGGCCGGGCTTGACGCATGGCGGGATTCGCCGGGAATAGAGGTCTTCCTTCTCGATGACGGCTTCCAGCATCGTCGGCTTGCACGTTCAGTCGATATCGTCCTGATCAACGCGTGCGAGCCGTTCGGCTTTGGGCACGTCCTGCCGAGGGGGCTCCTTCGGGAGCCGCTTGAAGGGCTTGCGCGGGCATCGGCGTTCATCGTCACCCACGCCGACCAGGTGCCGACCGCGTCCCTGGCCCGGACGCTCGAAGAATTGAAACGTCGGAACGCGTCAGCGCCGGTCTACCGCTGCATTCATGCGGCCGCCGCGGTTCGCCGGGGGGGCGGCCGTGACGGCGGCGGCGTGGCAGAGCCTCTCTCGCGGCTTTCCGGCTTAAAGGTCTATGCCTTCAGCGGGCTCGGGCATCCTGAAGGGTTCGAGCGCACGCTTCGGCCGCTCTGCGGCTTGACTGTCGGCGGCACGCGATTCCCGGATCACCATGCATATACGGGGCGGGACCTGGATCGAGTCCGCGCTGCCGCGGCCGAAGCGGGCGCGGATGTCCTGGTGACGACAGACAAAGACTGGGTCAAGATCGCCCCCCTTCCGACCGCGGCCGCCGGCTTGCCGATCTGGCGCTTGGGGATTGAGGCGCGGTTCATGGAGGACGATGAGGAGCGACTGATGCGCCAAGTTCAATCCGCGATTCGCTCGTAGCGCGCACCATGACCCCGCGCGTGGCTGTAGGTCACGCATCGCGTGACGCCACGAGACGCGCCCGGCTTGGCTCAGTTCGATGGTTCGCGCGGACCGTCCCCCGCCATCGAGCACGGTATTGAGCCGCGGTGCGGCCGCGTTCAGGCGGGGCGGGTGGATGGCGCGATGGGCCGAGCGCGGGGTTGGAAGCTCGGGGGCGGCGGCCGGACATAGAGCCCGAGCACAGCGATCACAAGGCCGGCCCCGACGATGACAAAGGCAACTTTCTTGCCGTTATTCGGAACGGGGCGCGTGCGAGTGAGCGGGGGAAGGGTCTTGCCGCAGCGCGGGCACCGCGTGCCGGTCAGGCCGGGGAGGTCGTGCCCGCAGCCGCCGCAAAACGCGGTGTGCCCTTCGACGAGGCCGGGAGCGACTTGGCGCATGGCGATTCGATTGCGGACCGTCGATCCAGCTCTGACCGCCCCGCCCGTTGAACGCGAGCCGGCGCGGCGGCACGACAGCCTCAGGTCTATCCGCATTGTGCGCGTTCGGCAAGGCGCTCGGGCAACCCGGAGTGGACAGGGCTTTGCGGGTGGGCAGACGCCGCGATGCGGCGAAAAAAAACTGCACGGCCAGGGAGCCGTGCAGTGAACACGAAGGAGCTTGATTCATCAGGCGGTGCCAATGACGCGCTTTCGACGCCGCCAATACTTCGCTGTACGCCCGCTGTTATACCGTCGTCCAACGGCAAGGCACTGTCTCGGCCAGAGAGACAGACCCCGCGAACTCTTCCCGGGCTCAGCGGCCACCCACTGACCGTCGAACGACGGGAAGACCCAACGCCCTGCCGAACCACGATCCGATCCGGAGCCTTACTTCTTCGCCTCCTGGCGGTTCTTTCGACCCGTCCGACTGTCGAAACCAGAACTCACGCAACGGACCTGCCCACACCCCTGGCCTGAACGCGCGCCTCCGCATCCATGCGGCGACCTTCCCCAAGCGCGGCGCGTCCATCACCAACTCTCGCGGCCGTCACAGCCACGACCGATCTCCAAAGCTAAGAGCCCTAGCCCTGCGGGCAGTGTTACCGCCCGGACCCCTTCAGTAGGCCATAAACAAAAGACGTGCCGCCGTCGTAGTGTTCTGGGACGGCTAAGGGATCCCGGCACGCCCACGCCCCGCGACCGGCGCAAAAGCTCGATTTGTTGCGTTCCTTACGAGTTTGATTGCATCCCGAGGGACGACGGAAGTAGATTAGCGGGTCCGGGACTGGGCTCGCCCGTTGGCTTCAGAGGCGTGATCGTTGAGCAATGCGACCTGGATCGCTTAGGGCCTAAGCAGTCGGAGCCATGTTTCCAGTCGCAGCCATGGTTTAAGGGGGCCTCGTCGGAAACCTCGCGAAGCGATGTCAGGGTCGTTGCACGGCTGACGGATCCTTCGCGCATCCCTCCTCAATTTATGGTTTCAACCGCATCCCCTCACCACGGTGCAGTCGCGGATCGAACGCTCTCCCTGATGTTCCGATTTGCGGCGTTGGCGCTCGTGTCGGTCGCTTTTGGCCTGGGAGCTCCGGGATGTGCCAGCCAGCCTGGCGTCAACCTGCTGAGTCAGCGCATCGCTTCAATCGGTGAACGTCAGTGACGCGACATTGTCCACCCCCACCCCTGGGCCGATCTCGCTGACCTCCGCCAAGAATGAATGGACGAGCTTCGCGGTTCAACTCGAAGGTGTCCCGTCTGGGACGGGCTTTGCCCTGCGGCTGAATGCCCTCCAGGCCGCCGGTGGCGCGGGGTCGATCGACGCGGCCCAATTCGAAGTGTTCCAGGTCTTGACGATGCCCGTGGATGTCGCCCGCGCGGGTTACGTTCGACACGCGGGCGCGTTCCCGACCGGCTCGACCACCGGCCGCCTGCCGCGCGCATTGCTGCCGGCCAAGGCGGTCAACGGCAACATTCGGCTGGGTGATCTGCGCGACCCTGCCCGCCCCACCGACCCCAATGGCCATTTCGGGGGCGGGAAAGTGGACTTATGGGTCGATCTTCACGTGCCGGCCGACGCCGCCGCCGGCGAGTATGGGGCAACGTGTGACGTCATCGCGCTGCCGGACGCGGCCCCGTCGTTCAAGCCGGGCCAGCCGCTTGACGCGAGCGGGGCCGCGACAGTCCGCGCATCGCGTGTTTCGGTGCCGTTGAAGCTGCTCGTCTACAACTTTGCGCTGCCGACCGAGCGTCACCTGGAAATGATCGGCCGCCTGCCTTGGGATGCGCTGAAGACCCACTATGGGACCGATTTTGAACGCATCACGCCGCAACTGGTCAACCGGGCCAAGCCGCGTTACGCCGGCGCGGTGAAAGTCATGGACGGGCTGGTCGGGCTGGCGCAGCACCACCGGCTTTCCGTCGTCATCCCGACGCTTCAGCCGACGGTGAAATGGCCGGCCCGGCTGGGGAACGGGGCGCCGAATACCGACTGGAGCGATTTCGACACGATCGTCGAGAGCTGGTTCAGCGGGGCGGCGTTCCCGGACAAGATCCCTCTGACCTACTGGCCGCTCCCCAAGCCGGTGAACCTGGAAAACTATGACCTGGACAGCCGCCTTTCGTATTGGTCGCAGGCGGCGACGCATTTCGATCAGAACGATTGGCTCGACAAGACGTCGGTCACGTTGGAGAAGCCGACGCCCGGCCGGGCCAACACGCGCGAAAGCCTGAACCTTTCCGCTGACGCCGCCGCCGTCCTGGGCGCGCACGCCCGCGTGCGGGTGACGGTGCCGCTGGAAGACCAGCAGGTGCAGTTGGCGGGCGACGGTCGCCCGGGCTTGGTTGACCCGAACCACACCTCGCGCCTTCTGACGGCCTGCCCGAGCCTCGTGTTCAACCCGCAATCGCCCTGGCCGGAAGGGGACGATGCGCCGAAGCCGCCGGAGCACTGGCTTCGAACGGACCTCCCCGGGCTCGTGCCTTACGTCGGCGCGGGCGGCGATGAACGTGACGTGCGGCTGTGGGCATGGCTGGCCTTCTTGCGCAAAGCGAGGTTCGTGCAATGGGGCGACACACTCCCCTCGCGCACCAGCCCCACCCAGCCGGCCGACCCGAACGAGCTGATCTGGTTCTACCCCGGAAGCTGGTTCGGCACCGACGAGCCGCTCCCCACCGTCCAGCTCAAGTGGCTGCGGCGAGCGCAGCAGGATTATGAGTACCTCTGGCTTGCGCAGGATCGCGACAACGTCGGCGCCTGCAGATGGCGCGGCTGATTACTAAACCAGTGGAGGTGCGGCTCGACCAGGTGCCGGACGATATCTATTCGCTCATGAGCGGGACGACCGACCCGGCCGCCTGGACGACCGCCGAACGCCTGCTGGCGGATACGGTCCTTCTCAAGCTCCCCGAGCAGCCGGAAGACCCCGAGAAGCGCCACATGCTCGAGGTGAAAACGCTCGCCTGGGCCGGCCCGCAGGAGCGTCCGATGCTCGTCGGGCGGACGACCCAGTGGCAGATCGAGCAGCCGGCCCCGGGAGCCGTCAATGTCCAGAAAGGGCCAGGGAACTGGGTCAACTTCCAGTTGGGGATCGACATCTACAACGCCGGCGACGTCACGCCGGAGAAGAACATCGCCCAGTGGCTCACCTTCCCGCCGGATTCGGGATGGAAGTTCAAGCCGCAGCCGATCGAGGCGCCAAAACTGCAGACCTACCAGGTCCAGCGGCTCAACATCGAGGCGCAGTTCGATATCGAGAAAGCGACGGCCGCGGCATCCGGGCCGGTCAGCATGATGTTCGTCGATGGCGACAAGGGGATGAAGTGCCCGCTGACGCTGGTCGTCCCCGTCGCCGTGAGCGAACGGCTGGAGGGAAGTTACCATTTCAGCGGCCGCCTTGATGACTGGACGGCGAACGACCAGATCCAGGATGGGCCGCTGGTCAAAATGCTCGACCGCCCCACCCTCCAACGGCAGGCGACGGAGATGGCGTCCACGCCGACGCGGCTCTACACCGGCTGGGCGGAGGATAATTTCTACGTCGCCTTCGGCGTGGAAGGTGTGAGCAAATCGGAAGGGCTCACCCGCCGCAACTACGTGGAGTACCAGGCCCACGATCGGGCCTGGGGCGAAGACCTGTGTGAAGTGCTGGTGCAGCCGATCTTTTCGAACAATGAACTGGGGCCGGTTTTCCACGTCGTCTGCAAGCCCAACGGCAGCAGTTGGGTTGAACGAAAGCTCGACCCCAGGCTGAACGTGAACCCCTGGGCGCCGTTCGAGAGCACCGGGATCCGCTATGCGACGGTCGCGGCGGCCGGCACCTGGACGGGCGAACTGGCGATCCCCTGGCGGCTCCTGGGCGACCCGCAGCGCAGAGCGCCGACCATGCTCCGTTTCAATTTCGCCCAGCACCGGACTGACACGTGCGAAAGCGCGAGCTGGGCGGGCCCGTGGACTTCGGCCGCGACGACGCCTTCATGGGCCTGATCTACCTCAAAATGCCCGACCTGCCCGGAATTGTCAAAAACGTCAGGCCCGACGTATCAGGCGGGGACGCGACGAACTGATCGAGGAAATGCGGAAGGCGGAATGCGGAAGGCGGAATGCGGAAGGCGGAATGCGGAAGGCGGAATGCTGAAGGCGGAATGCTGAATGCTGAATGGAAGGAAGAAATCGGATTCGGAGATTAGAACGCTGAATGCTGTAAGAGTGACTTAGCCTTTCTTCGGCGTTCCCCCATTCCAGCATTCAGCATTCCAGCATTCCAGCATTCCAGCATTCCAGCATTTCCCCCTCATTCACTGGTTTCTTCCAGCATCTTCCGGAGGTAGCCGTTTTCGCGGCGGGTAGCTTCGAGGTCGAAGACGAGGTACTTGATGCTCAGGCGGAGGTAGTCCAGGCTTTCCTGGAGGCTGCTGACCGTTTGCCGCAGCCGCTCGTGGCGGGCGCGGGTTTCGTCGGCGAGCTTTTCGAGCTTCACGCGTTCGGTCGGCGGGAGCGTGCTGATTTCGCCCATCAACTCGGCCAGCTTGGTCTGGAACTCATTCTCGTTCATCGCATCGCTCCTAAAGTTCTTCTGATGATCTGCCCGATGATGGCAAACGCTGTTCCGCGCCGCGCCGAACGTTCGCGACTGCTTCAGACGCGCACCCCCGCGGCCGCAAGTCGAATCGAAACACCCCGCTTTTCCGCGAGATGCCGGCGGCGGCCCGCGCCGGGCCGTCGCAACACCAATCGTCGCCGCCGTTCGGCTTGTAACGGATGTTGCCGCGACTCACCAAAACCGGCCGTTTTCGCGCCGCCCACGGTCAACGCCGACCACCACGAGGCAGGATCACCACGCCCCGCGACGCCGACAAGCCATCGACCCCGCTGAAAACGGCCACTCGACGAAATTCAGGTCCGATAAGTCAGGTCGTGCGGAAAAGGAGGGAAGGGGAGAGGAGAGGGATGAAGGATGAAGGTGAAGGATGAAGAAAGCGGGGAGGCGGAAATAACGAAGAATTAAAATAAGACGGACGGTTGGTTCTCGCCCCCAATCAACCGTTGCGCCCTTCATCCTTCTGCTTCATCCTTCATCCTTTCCCCTGCTCCCACTCCAGCGTCTCCAGGTGCCGCTGGATGTCGCCGGCGCTGTTGAAGCGGGCGAGGATGAGGGAGTCTTTGAGGCCGCGGATGATGTCTTTGACAACGCGCGGCTGGTCGGCGTAGACGGAGCGGCCGCCGACGATGGTGTGGAAGACTTCGACCAGGTTCAACACGTCCTTCTGGATCTTCACCCGGGAGGGGCGGCCCAGGTCGAAGAAGTCGAGCAGCTTGACGTCAAACCCGATCCCCTGGCGACGGATCATGATGTTGTCGTCGTGGATGTCGCCGTGATATTCGCCCCGGGCGTGGATCGGGGCGATCCCCTTGGCCAGGCCGTAGAGGACGTGCAGCGCTTCGAACGTGCTGAGCCGCTGCTCGGGCTGGGCGGCCAGGAACTCGCTGAGCTTCTGTCCCTCGACAAGTTCGCTGACGACGACCACCACCTTGCGCCGCTGGAAGTAGGCGGTCTCCTGGTGGTGATACTGCATGAGAATGGGGCAGTGTCGCAGCGCGTCGAGCTTTCGGGCGTAGGTGATCGCCGCCTTGCCGCGCGGGTCGCGATTGGGGTAGTAGAACTTCGCGGCCCGGCGGATGCCCGTCGCCCGCTCGACGATCGCGTAGACCTCCCCTTCCGAGCCGCTCCCCAGCAGCCGCTCCACCTGATACTTGCCCCCGACGACCCGCCCGGGCGCGAAGTCGAACCGCTTGACCTCGTCCGACCGTCGCATCGCATTGAGCAACATGAAAGCGGCCATGAGATCACCTTTCGCCTTCGCCTGACCCCGTCGTGCCGAGACGTAGGATCGAACGCCGCTTCAGGAGCGGCCGAGACGCGATCCCACAAATGTCCGAAGCGCCACGACGTGCGACAAGCCCGAACCTTCGTCCGACCGTTGCGAAACCGTTGCAATCTTGGCGGATCCATGCCGGAGATGCGGCTCCCTGCGACCGTCCGAAGTATGGTAGACGTTCCGGTCGCCCGGCCGCAAGTACGACATCGCGGGGCGACGGATTGTCTACAGCGCAATGCGCGGCAGCCACGACTCAATGTCTTGTAAGATCTCACCTTATGGATATCCCGAGCGGCATCCCACCACCCCGGAAGATGCACCCGGCTCTGCCGTTTGCGCAAGAACGGGGTCTTGAAAGGTAGTCGCTTTATAACGCCGTGTCGTGCTCGGTTCCGGTACAATCCCTCGCGATGGAATTCCTGAAGACCGTTGGAGGAAAGGTCATCGCGGGGTTGACCACGCTTGCGGTGATTGCGGGCGCGATCTCGTGGTGGCGGATGGACGAGGCGTCGAAGCAGGCGATCGTCTCCGGCACCGGCCGCATCGTGGCATGGTTCGGCGTCATGCTCGTCGTGCCGTGGGCGAGCTTCTTTCTGATTGGGCGAATCGCCCGCACCGAAAGCAACGCGGCCGGCGGCGCGCTGGTCGTGGGGTATACCATCGTCGAGGCGGTGTTACTCGCCTGGCTGTTCGATTGGGGAATCAGGGGCGCGATGGCCTGGACATTCTTCGCGGCCGCTATCCTTTTGGCAGGCGTCTACAATTTGTTCACCTGTGACTGGATCGCTGAGAAGGTAAGTTGAGGGGGCGTGCTCGCCCACGTTGAAGTGGATCGTAGATACGGGTTCGTCCGGGCTCGTGCGGCTGGGCGGATCGATCGTTCGGAGCATAGTCATGCCAAGTGCCAATCAACGCGTCGGTGAGTACATCCTGACCGAGCGCATCGCCGCGGGGACCTTTGGCGAGGTGTGGAAGGCCCACCATCACGTGTGGGTGGACCAATTCGTCGCCGTCAAGATCCCGACGGACCCGCAATACCTGCGCAACCTCCAGAGCGAGGGGACGGCGGTGCATGGCCTTCAACATCCGAACATCGTTCGGGCGATCGGCTTTGACCCGTATGCCAGCCCTGCTTACCTGGCGATGGAGTACGTCCCCGGGACGAGCCTGCGGCCGCTGATCGGTGCGCGCTCGCTCAAGCCGGCCGACGTGGTCGCGGTGATGCGGCAGGTCCTGTCGGGGCTGGGCTACGCCCACAAGCAGAATCTCGTTCATCGAGACATCAAGCCGGAGAACATCCTGGTCCACGAGCGGGCCGCGCGGGAAGGGTATGGGGCTGAAGGCGTGGTGAAGGTGACCGATTTCGGCCTGGGGCGGGCGGCGACGACCACCGCCGAATCGATCGCCTACTCACAATCGATCAGTTCGCCCGAGGCAAGGGAGATCGCGGGCACGCTCGATTACATGCCGCCCGAGCAGCGGGCGGGGGCGGCCGTTGACCCGCGCGCCGACCTTTATGCGTGCGGCGTCATGATGTACGAAATGCTGACCGGCGAACGCCCCGCCGGCACCGAAGTGCCGAGCGACCTGAACCCGGCGGTGCCCAAGTCGCTGGATGACGCGTTTCGGCGAGCGTATACGCGGCTGGACAAGCGATTCGTCTCGGCCGCCGATTTTCTGGCGGCGCTTTCGACGTCCACCCCGCCGCCGGTGCTGCCGCCCGGCCGCGGCGCGGGCTTTGCGCCGCCGCCTGGCCTACGGACGCCGCCGCGTGTGCCGCAGGTGCCCGGGGGGCCGCCGGCCCACCCCAATGTTGCGCCGGCTGCCCGGACGGGCTCCTGCCCGCAGTGTCGGCAGTCGGTCGATGCGAGCGACCAGTTCTGCATGAACTGCGGCAAGCAGCTTGTCGAGAACGTTCGGCGTTGCCCCCAATGCGGCGCCTATCCTGATGGGAGCGATCAATACTGCATCTTCTGCGGGCAGGTTCTCGCGCCCGGCGGAGCGCGGGTTTGATACGATCGGCGGGGTAGATCGGCGGGGGTGATATGATCGTTCCCGGTGACCAGAGTGCGAGGGTGACGTCCCGATAGAGGGCTGCAACTTCGAGCGAATATGGACCCGATTGTCGCCATCTTCGTTTTCATCGCTGTCATTGGCCTGACCGCGCTGCTCTTCGGCAGTTGGGCGATCATCGCGATCGTCAAAGCGTTGGCCGGAGGCATCCGGTCGATCACGCGGCCGCTACTTCTGCCGACTTCGCCGCCGCCGCCTCTCTCGGACCCCGCCGTCGCGAACAGCGTTCGTTGCGGCCGCCTCAGCTGCACTGCCATCAACCCCGGCCACGCGCGCTTCTGTCGTCGCTGCGGCCAGAATCTGACCAACGCTGCGAAGCGGGTCGGGCCGATGACGGCGGCCGATGTGGAATTGGATCGCGTCCTCGCGAAGATCGCCGCGCACGGCATGGGGAGCCTCACTCACGCGGAGAGCCTGACGCTTCGGGATGCCACCGAGCAGCGTCGCCGTGTGGCGGCCGTACCGTTCCCGACCCAGCCGCCTGCTGTCGCCGCGTCGGATAGGAACGTCGGGGCGGCCGGCTGGCGAATGCGGAGCTGAGTGTGATTCAGGCTGCAACAACTTCGTTCGCGCCGGTGGCGCACCGGATGGCCCGCGCGCCCGCCTCATCGCATCAGGCCGTCGAGTGGACCGAATCCCTCGCGCGCGACCTGGAGCGGCGAAGTAGCGCCCTTCGCGGTGCGACGCCCCGCTCGCTGCGCACGCTCCTGGTCGGCGTCCTGACCTTCGGCGTCGTGCCGGCACTTTATTGGCCTCGCTCATTTGCGAACGTGATCCACGAAGAGCGGATGCTGCTCGGGCGGCTGGGGGAATGGCTCCGGCTCAACAGTTCCGACCCGGAAGCGCAGCGGCTCGACCGCTCGCTCGATCGCATCTGTCCGCGGCCCAACGCGATGCGCCTCGCCGTCCTGTGCGGCGCGATGCTATTCGCCATCGTCATGTCCGGGCCGCGGTCCTGGCTGGCAACCGCGCTGCCGGCGCTGTTCCGCGGGCCGATGGGGCATCTGCTCGGGGCATCGCCGACCATTGGCTTGACCCTCTTTGGGATCGGGCCGCGCTCCGCGCCCTGTACGTGCTCTGGTCCGGGACGATGGCGGCCGTGTTCGCCTGCCAGTGGGCCCAGGTCCACCTCCACGCGCGGGCGGTTCGGTCGTTCCTCGATCAGTTCAATCGCCTCGCGATCCACGAGGCGCTCGCGCCGACGTTCCTGCCGCACGTGGGGATTGGGTTGCGGCCGGTCTGGCTGGTCGGCGCGGCCGCGATGATCGCCATCGGGTCGCCCTGGGGCGCGGTGATGATGCTCGCCGGGGCAGTCCAGCGACGGTACGGCCGGGCGATCAGCCCTGTCGTTCGCCAGTCGCTGGCGAACCGCCTGCGAGAGATGGCGTCGCTGCGCGGTCCCATGTTGCGGGCGCCTACGCTGCGCGTGGCGCAGGCAGTCCCGGCGGCCGACAATCGATGCGCCGCCGAGCGGTGCCAGTCGCCCCTGCCGGCGGGCGCTCGATATTGCCCCCGATGCGGAATAAACGGGGAGACTCCCCATTTCCAGCGCCCGTCGCACGAGGAAGTCGCCCCGGTATAATTGGCCGAAGGGATGGCGCTGGCAACCATGAAAAGCTCTTCAGACCCGTCGATCCATCGCCATCGCGAGCAGATGCTGTCGGCTCACATTCAGAAGCTGCTGGCGGACGATCGGCTGCGCCTGGACACGGTCACCGGCAATCGGGCAATTACCACTCTCATTCGGGATGTCTCTCGCTATGACCACGCCCTGGAGGTGAAGCGGCTGATGAGCGAGATGGGCCGCCCGGATCGCGAGCTGCAAAGCCGGATGCCGCTCGGCGAGACGCTGGAAGTGACGCTCTCCCAGAAGCGGCTCTTCTTCTTTCGCCAGACCGTCGGCCGCCTGCGCGTGATCTGCGCCTCGCCGACTCGTGCGTTGATCGCCGGGGAAGACCCGCAACCGATGGAGACGGCCGAGCTTCAGCGAATGCTCGGCTCGCTGCCCCCCAGCCTCGGCGGCGTGCCGGCAACCGTGGTGGTCATGAGCACGAGCGGTTTTTCGCTGGAGGCCCACGAACTGGCCGACCGGCACGCAGGCCGCTCGGTGATTCTCGTCGAGCCCAACGGCGCCGGGGGATGGACGGTCACCGGGCCGCCGGAGGCCAAGAACATCGCCGATCTTTTCGACCCCGAAGGGGACGAGGAGAAGCGCCAGCGGGTCCGGGACGAGATCGAACAGTCGCGCCTGGAGCTATCAACCGGCGGGATCGCCGCCGAGCGGCTTGCCACGAAGCTGAAGCTCCCGGCCCCTCTTGTCGAGGCCGAGCTGAAGGCATACGCCAAAGGGAAAGCCGGGCTGGTCGCCAAGCGTCTAGAAGGCCGGTTTGTCATGTATAGTGAAGGCTCGGCGCCGTCCACCCACTGGAGCGCTCGGGGTACGAACGCGTCCGCGTCGGGAGGTTCTGCTATGCCACTCATCGACCGAATGAAATCCCTCTTCGGGCGCAAAGGGGATGAAGAGAAGAAGGTGGCCTACCTCTCGGAGCGCCGCACCGCGTTAAGCCAACAGCGGGACCGCGCTTACGAAGACCTGGGCTCGCTCGAGCAGCAGGAGGAAGCGCTGGTTCGCCAGTTCAAGGAAGCCGCCGGCTCGATCACCAAGCGGCGGGTTACCAGCCAGCTCCTCCAGCTCCGCAAGGACCTGGAGCGACGGCAGCAACTGCTTGGGGTCTTGAACCAGCAAATCAACGTGGTCAGCACCCACCTGCACAATCTCGAGCTGGTGCAACAGGGGCAGAGCGCCCAGCTTCCCGATACCGAAGAAATCACCAGCGACGCCGTCAAAGCCGAAGAGATGCTTGCCGAGTTGGAGGCCAACGCCGAGCTGGTCGGCTCGGTTGCGATGTCGTCCGGCGCCACGGGGCTCACGGCCGAAGAGCAGGCGCTGTTCGAGGAGCTCGAAGCGGAGCACACGCAGGAAAAGGCTGACAAGGTGGCCGCCAACGAGAAGGCCGCCGCCGACAAGTCCGGCGGCCGCTCCGCCGAATCGCCCCGCGCCGCCGCCGAGCCCGCGCGATCCGCGCCCCCGCCGATCCCCAGCCGCGCGCGTCGCAGCGAGCCCGAGGCGGGGTGATCGCGCTGTAAGGCTGAAAGTGCTTCCGCTCCGGCGAGCCGCCGAGGGCTGACCGACGCGGCTCGGAGAACGTCATGGCTCTGATTGACAAAATCTTCGGCCGCAAGCGAACGCTGAGCGAGCTGGATCACCACGAGCTCCGCAAGGAGGAGATCCTTCTCGGCAAGCAGCGCGATCGGCTGTTCAAAAAGATCGAGCAGATCAGCACCGGCAAACAGAAGATCTTCCAGCAGGGCGCCAGCCAAAAATCCCCCGAATTGCGTAAAGCGCTGGCGCAGGATTTTGAGATGAAGACGCAGGAGCAGCTCATGGCCGCTCGGGAGTTAAACCTCCGGAGCAAAGAGCTGCTGACGGTAAGCCGCCTGCGGATGGTGAAGGAGAACCAGTCGAAGGGGAAAGCGCTCGGCCGCCTGAACGTGACGGATAAGGATGTGTCGGTCATCAGCCAGTGGATCGAGGACGACGCCGTCACCCAGGAGATGTACCTGGAGAAGCTGAACGGCATCCTGGACCTGGGAGCACAGAGCGACAAGGACGCCCTCGCCGGCGCCGGCCTGTCGGGCGCTGGCCAGGAACTGATGAACATCTGGAACGACATGGACAGCGGCCAGATTAAAGAGCAGGAAGGATTGGAAGAGGCGGATAAGGCGATCCGCCGGCGGCAGTCTTCGGCGGAGAAGGAGCTGTGAAAGAATGCTCTGGGGGTACACGCTAGGTTCTCCGGGCGGGGACGTCGGCTTGGACTGGCTTTGCGCGGCCGTGTTCGTTTGCGGGGCGTTCGGAATGTTCTGGCTCTTCGTGCGCGGGCTTTCCGCTCCGCTTCCTCCAATCCCGATAGAGGATGCCGCCGCCGGTTTCGATGTCATCCCCGCGCGCCCGGAGCCTCGGACGGCCCCGGCGAGTATCAGATCGGCGGTATCGCGCATGCGACCGGCGAGCACGTAGTGCTGACAATCGAGGCTGCGTCGAAGTCCGTCGCCAAGTCCGCTGCCGAGCATGGGATCGTCGTGACTTCGATCGAAAAGCAGGCGTGAGCGGCACAACGCGGGATGATCACGATCCTCGAAATTCTCGCAGAATTAGCATGGGATTTGATCCCAAGCGTCGTCCAATGGGCCGGCCGGTCGGCCGCCGAGGCCGTCGGGTCAGCCAGCCAGCGCAATCGAAAGGTCCGGATCGCAGGGCCGCATCGCGTCCTCCCGTTTCATGCCGAGGAGGACGGGCCGGGAAACTATCTTGTGAGTGGGCGCTTCCGGAACACCCCGATCAACATTCGGATTCGAGCAGTTACGATGGCCGATGCCAAGCAAAAGGCCGAGTCGAAGCAGATCGATGTAGTGTCGATTCGCAAGATGCCGAGATGACCGATTCGCCCCGGCCGCGGCAATGGCCCATCGGCCCAAAAGAGATGCCGCACCGAAAGAACGCGGCCGAGTGGCTCATGTGGGTCGCGCTCTGGCCCGTAGCAGCGCTGATCCGGCGGTGGCGCCGATCGACGCTTCCGTAGGGCACGCATTGCGTGCCGCCACGGCGCCCGTCCGGCCGGCGGCGCGGTGGATCGCCTGACGGTCCCCCGCCGGCGTCACGTAGTGCGGGCCTACGGCAGCTTGCTCGTAGCGATGGCTTAAGTAGCAGGCACAACTCCGTGTGCCGTCCGCGCACGGCGGCGTTTGATGCCCCTCCGAGCCGTCGTGGCGGCTTTCGGCAGGGCGAACGGCACACGGAGTGTGGGGTGTGGCCAATCTTTGTGGCCTTGGGTTAATATACGCGTGGCTCCGCCCTTTGATGGCAAGGAGGCCTCATGGACCGCGACGCAGTCAAGCGTGCGCTCAATGAACAGATCGAACAATCTCTGGAGAAGGCATTGGACGCGGTGGAGCACGCGCCCGATGGGAGTTGGATCGCCGCCAGCGAGTGGCAGGTCCGCGAGATTTTCCAGAAGCTCATGAGCGAATCGTATCAGCAGATATTGCAGGCCCGCATGGATGCCGCCCCTCAGGCGGCTTTTTCCCCCTCTGGATCAGCGAAAGCTCAAAAGCAAAGGAAAGCGTCTGATCAGCGTGCTGACCGCCGACGGTGAAGTGCGTCTTTGTCGCAAATACTTCTGGTCCAAGGCGTGTGGGGGCGTTTGTCCGGCCGATGAGTTGTCGGGCGTCGCCAAGTCGACCGTTTCGCCGGGTGCGATGGAATTGTGTTGTCTGATGGGCATCGGGCAGGACTTTGCCCAAGCCAGCGAGGACCTGAGGCGTGTGGGGGGCATCGGCACAAGCAAAGAGCGGCTGCGGGCCATTGTCGAGGGCACCGGCCAGGATGTTCGAAAGGTCCGCGACAGCGGCAAGTTGGCTCCGGCATGGACGACGCCGCAGGCGAAGCTGGACGACGGCACGAGCCGGGTCTACACCGGCATCGACGGGGTGATGGCGCCGACGGTGACCCAGGACGAAAAGGACAAACGCCGGAAAAGGCACGTGGAGCGTCGAAAACAGCGGGAAAAAGCCGGGTTGGGCAATGCCAAGCCCCTACCCCAGCGGCGTGTCGGCAGCGATGAGCGTTACAAGGAGATGAAGATCGGGGTCTTCTACGACCAGCCCAAGCAACGTCGCCATGTGTTCGTCAGCGAAAATGACGGCAAGGCTTTCGGCAAGCTGCTGGGCCGGCATGCATCGCTGATCAACCTGGAAGCAGCCGACTGCGCCTTGTCGCTGACTGACGGGGCCAAGTGGATCTGGCGTCAGGTGGTCACCTGGCTGGTGTGCCTCACGGCGGTGCTGCTGGACTTTTACCACCTGGCCCAGCATGTGCATGAGGCGGCTCGATGTTGCCTGGGCCAGGGCGAGAAAGCGCGGGCCTGGGCCAGTGCGGCGTTGAAAGACGTCAAGCAGGGCGGAGCCAAGGCTCTGTTGGCCACCATTGATGCCTTGGACAAACAGGTGCGTGCTCCGCACAAGAAAAAAGCCATCTCTAACCTGCGCAAGTACGTCTGGAAGCGACGTGAGATGCTCGATTACCCCACTGCCTTGGCCAAAGGCTGGGATATCGGCTCAGGGCCCACCGAAGCGACCTGTAAGACCCTGACCTTGCGGCTGAAACGGCCGGGAATGAAATGGGACCGCGACCATGCTGCGCAGATGATGAATCTGATCGCCATGCGTGAAAGCGGGCAGTGGAAAGCCTACTGGACTCAGCGAGCGGCGGCGTAAGGCCACAAAAGATGGTCACACCCCGGAGTGTGCCTGCTACTTGGTGACGCTGGCTTCCGGTTGAACACTGTTGGAAAGTGAACCCCCATGGGCCTGTTCAAAAGCAAAGACGACCGGCGGATCGAGCGGGAGATGAAGATCCGCTCCGGCATGCGGTCGATCGAGAAGTCGATCCGCCAGCAGGAGAAGTTCGCGGCCGACTTCATCAAGAACGCCCAGCACGCCAAGCGCATTGGCGACGAGAACCAGTACAAGTTCATCCGGAACGCGCTGAAGAAGACAGCGACGATTAAGAAGATGCTCGAGCGGCAGCTCCTGTCGATCAAGAATGCGATGCTCATTCAGCAGCAGGCGCAGGCGAGCCAGGAGTTCGCGCAGTCGATGAACATCATGGCCCAGGAGATCGGCCGCGTCTTCGGGGAGATGGACCTGACCCGCACCCAGGGCCAGTGGGAAAAGGCGGTCGCCCAGGCCGGCAGCATGGAAGAGCGGATGGATATCTTCCTCGACTCCATGGAACAGACGGCCTCCTCCGGCTCGATGTCCGCCAAGGACGACCTGGTCAGCGACGACGAGATCGACCGGATGATCCAGGCCGACGTCATCGCCGCGGAAAAGCAGGAGCTCGGAAAGCTGGACGAGCTGGAAAGCGAGATCGCCAAAGAGCTGGGGGCGACGAAGCAGAAGGATTGAGCGTTTGTCCCCATCCGGCGCGACGGCGGCCGCCTGCGATCAGCCCGCCGATCCCTCACCTTTCAAGCCGATCGCGCTGGCCGTCGCGTGCGTTTCGATGTGGCTGATGCTGACGTGCCAGCGCTCGATCCCGATGGTCCTGGCGATCCGCTCGCACTCGCCGGTTAAAGCGATCTTCGGCTGGCCGCTCAGCTCCTTGATTACCTCGATGTCAGTCCAGGCGATGCCCCCCCGCCACCCCGTCCCCAAGACTTTCAGCACGGCCTCTTTGGCGGCGAAGCGACCGGCCAGGTGCTCGAAATATCGCTTCGGGTTCATCGCGGCAGTCGCGCTGCTCCGCGATCGTGTAGACGCGATCCAGAAAGTGGTCCCCGTGCGCTTCCACGAGCTTCTGAATGCGGCTCGTCTCAACGATGTCAATTCCATGGCCGACGATGGGCATCTACCGACCATAAATCACTTTCGCCACCGTTGAAAGCCCTTCGCCCAGTCCGGCGTTGACGATTTCATCGACCGCGCCATCCAGGCCGCGGGTTTCGGAACGGACGTAGCAGGCACACTCCGTGTGCCGTGGCCCGTTTTCGCGCGGCGGCGAGGGGCTTTGTCAGGTGAACGCGACCCCGAGGTTCGCGAGGAACCGCGTCGCGTTATCGTGATAGAGCTTCTGCAGGACATCGTCCGGAAGCGCCAGCCCGCGGAGGATTGGCTGCGCGTCGGGCGCCACGTCGGGGTCGTGGATCGGGGTTTGCCCGATGTAGGCCGTTTCCCACAGTTTGCGATGGGCCCAGAAGCGGCTGGCGAGGAAGTCGAAGCCTCGGTCGTCGCCGCTCACCTGGTCGGAACCGAAAAGGATCCGATCCTGGTTGCGGATGAAGAAGTCGCGGGACGCGTCGCGCCGGGCGCTGACCTCCCGGACCATCCAGCGCGTTGCGCTGCAGTCGAGCCACAGGTCGGGGAACCGGTCGAGCAACCCCTGCAGCCGCGGAAGGTTCTCCGGGTTGCCGCCCAGGTGCGCGCCGAGCCATGGGGTGCCGCGATGTTCCTCCAGGAGCCCTTCCCACATGCGGTAGTGGTCCTCGCGCGTTCCGAACCGGGCAATGGCTTCGGGCGTCGCGCCGTACTTGCCGCCGTACCAGGTGTCCGGATCGCCGATGTGGGACATCAGCGCCATCCCCCGCGAGACGGCTTCCCGAAACAGCGGTTTGTAGACCGGGTCGTCCAGCCGGGCGCCGCGCATCACCATCGTCCCCGGGGCGGCGTGGAACTTGATGATCCGGCTCCCCAGGTTGTAGAACGCTTCCAGGCGGATGAGCCAGTCATCGACCCAGCGCGTTGACGCATCGCCCCACTTCGGAACGGTGATGAACTGAAGCCGATGCCCCCAATCGCGCTGAAGGCCGACCGCTTCTTCCAGCGGCGACATGGTGACGAACCCATCAATGCCGTAGTGGTCGGCGGCCTCGAACCAGCCCTCGGCATGACGTCGGGCGAGCAGGTGACAGTGGGCGTCGATGACTCGTCCGCGCACCTTGGGTCGCGGCATCGGCCGACGATAGTCAATCCCGGCGCGCGTGTAGTCGGCCGGGTTGGCGGGGGCCAGGGCGGGGGGCGTCGCGGCCGGCGGCGTCGCGGCCGCCGGGCTCGCGGCGGCCAGAGCGGGGACGGCGACGTTCGACGTCGTGATAAGGCCAGCCCCGTTTGCCTCAGATCCAATGGTCGCAATCGGTTCCATTCGCATCCGTTCCGAAACCTGCTCCGCCGCGAACGCCGCTGATGCCAACGATTCGGTCCTCACCCGCCCAACCCGGTCGCGGGCCACCGCTGCGGCGGCCGGCGTGCCGGTTGGAGGCCGTTCAGAGGTCGGAAAGGCTTTTTAACCAATGCGGCGAACATTTCGCCGTGGAAGGAATAATAGCCTTATGAGGTTATCGGCCAGCACCGTTGAAACGTACAGGCCCAGTCCGCCAAGCCTTTTGACGGCGTGCCGAACGTCGTATTCTAGGGCGACAGCGTTGAGCAGCCGTAAGCCTTGCCAAAAAAGAGAAATCCGAATCGCGAAATCCCAAGGAAGCAGAAAAGAAGACAAAGTGGAAAGCGACTCTCCTTCCGCATCCGCTTGTCATCGGTTTTCTTTCTTTCCGCCTGGTCATTCCTTCGGATTTCGGGCTTCGGATTTTTCCTTCTTCGTTCCGCCGCTATTCGCGAGGTAGCGCTGTAGTGCTAGGGGGCCCTGCCGGTTCGGACGGAGCCGCATTCCCGATGTCCCGAAAGTTCGAGAGACAGGCGTCTGGTGTCGCCACCCTCCGCGGAGAAGATCATATGGTTTACCGGGTTTCGCGACGTGTGTCTCCGATCGGCCAAACGCCCACCTCTCGACGGAACTCGGGGTTTACCCTGGTCGAGTTGCTGGTGGTGATCGGCATCATTGCGCTGTTGGTCAGCATCCTGCTGCCGAGCCTGAATCGTGCCCGGGAGCAGGCGAACCAGGTGAAATGCCTGAGTAACCTCCGCCAGATCGGGAATGCGTTGCAGATGTACGGGAACGACAACCGGGGCTATTACCCCTTTGGCGCCCGATGGGACGAGCCGCACGACGAAGATTACATCTGGTTCCAGACGACGGACGTGGCGGCCGGTTCCCGCACGGGCCCGGACGGCGTCGCCTATCCTTTCCCCGGCCGCACCGTCGCGACGGACACGATCGAGCAGTCTTCCCTCGCCAAGTACCTGGGTAAAGGCACGATCGCCAATGTCTTCCACTGCCCGAGCGACGACCCCGCCTCCCACACGTCCAAGGCGGGCACGGGCGGACCGTACGCGTACAGCTATGTCATGAATGAGCAGTTCGAGCCCAACCTTTCGCGTCGGCTAAGGGCCAACATCTACTCCATTGCCAAGACGCATAACCCAACCGAAAAGATCCTCCTCACCGAGGAGGACCCTCACACGATCAACGACGGCCTCTGGGCGCCGCCCAAGATCAACCCGGATGGCTCCTGGAACGCGAACGGGAACGATGCGATGTCGATTCGCCACGATCGCAAGCCCTCCGTGCCGGACAATTCGCCCGCGTTCACGTCGTCAAACCCGATCATCAACCTCGACATGCGAGGCAACGCGGCTTTCTGCGACGGCCACGCGGAGTACGTCCCCCGCCGATACGCGCACGATGTCACGCATCTTGACCCCATCCGATGAGTTAGCAGGTTCGGACAGGCCGTCCGCCCGGCTTCCTCGCGCCCCGAGCGAGCGGCGGCCATCTGTGAACGAGAGGCCTCTCACGCGCGTGGCGCTGTTGCTCGTCGTTCTCTCGTCGGCGCTGTCGAGCGGCCGAACGCGGGCGAGCGATGAATATGACCTTCCCCCTATCCAGTACAGCGCCTCGCGGCCGACGGACGCGATCGCGAATCTTCAGGCCGAGATCGATCGCGGCACGCTTCACCTCCAGAAGGACGAGCCGCACGGCTATCTGGCGGCCGTCCTCGCTCATCTGAATATCCCGGCCTCCTCGCAGACGCTCGTCTTCTCCAAAACCAGCCTGCAGCGCGAGTTCATCTCGCCGTCCACGCCGCGAGCGATTTACTTCAACGACGACGTCTACGTTGGCTTCGTGAAAGGGAGCGACACGCTCGAATTCGCTTCGGCTGACCCGGAGCTGGGCATCGTCTTCTACACGCTGGATCAGCGACGCGCAAAGCCGAAGTTCGTTCGCCAGACCGACAGTTGCCTGCAGTGTCACGCGTCGGCGATGACGCGGGACATCCCTGGCCTGATGATTCGTTCCGTCTACCCCGATTCGCGGGGGCAGCCGCTCCTTGCCGCCGGGACGTTCCTTACAACTTCCGAAAGCCCGGTTTCGCAGCGCTGGGGCGGCTGGTACGTGACTGGGGCGCCGCCGGGGCTGCGCCACATGGGCAACCGGATCGTGAAAGACGAGGAGCACGCCGAGACCGCCTTCGCGGCCGACGCGCCGGCCACCGCCACGGCGGCGGCCCATTTCGACGTTTCCGCTTATCTCTCCGACGGCAGCGACGCCGTGGCGCTTCTGGTCCTGGCGCACCAGGTGGAGATCCACGATCTGATTGCCCGTGCGAACTACGGCGTTCGGATGGCCGAGCGCGACGCGGCCGCCATCAATACGGCGCTTGGCCGCCCCAACGACTACGTCTCCGACAGCACCCGCAGCCGCATCAAAAGTTGCTGCGAGCCGCTGGTCCGCTGCCTGCTCTTCGCCGACGAATCGCCCCTCCCTGTCTCGCTGGGCGATACGTCCGCGTTTGCGACGGAATACGCTCGCCGGGCCCCCGCGACGCGGGCGGCCGCAGCCTCCACGACTTTGACCTGAAAACGCGGCTATTCAAGTACCCGTGCAGCCCGCTGATTTACTCAGAATCGTTCGTAAAGCTGCCGGCCGCCGCCCGGGAGTATGTCGCGCATCGCCTCGGCGAGATCCTTGCGGGCGACGGCCCGACGCCCGGCTTCGAGCGACTCGCCAAACCCGACCGCCAGGCGATCTTCGAGATTCTCCAGAAGACGGGTACGCTGGGGCCCGGCAAGGCTGAGTGACGGGCAACCGCGGCATGCTCGATTTGGAAGTGCTGCCGGTGAGCGGCGCGAAGCACCCGCCCTGCTCCCGTCGGCCCCGGGGCTCATCGATGTCGGGAGGCCGGCTGCGGCACGGCCGGCCGCGTGGCGGCCGCGGCGGCGTCAATGCGGCGGCGGGACTCGGTGATGAACCGCACCTCTTCCGGCGTGGGCGCTTCGGGCTTGGTTGACGGCGTCGGCGGGCTGGACGGTTGGGTCGTCAGCCGCTCCGCCCTTCCGGTGACATCGCCGCGCATGGACGACCGCATTGCGACGTTGAGCCCTTCCTTCAGCAGCATTCGGTCGCTCTCTTCGACCTCGGCGCGGGAGTAGCGCTCGCGCCGCCACGTCTTTCCGTGCTCGTCGCGGAAGGTGATCGTGTACTGGTCGGCGTCAGGGCTGCCGCGGTCGCAGTCGATCTCCATGAGGGCCACGCCGCCGTCGAAGTGCTTCTCGCTGGTCATGTGCATTCGATCCACGCCGAGCGCGTAAAGCCAGTAGGCGTTGGTCGCGTCCAGGAGCGCTTCGCGGTCAACACGCTTGCACCCGATCATGTTCTCCCACATCTGGTCCACTTGCCGCTGATGGTCATGATCCAAACGGGGCAACATTGGGCTGGTCAATGCCCCGCAGCCGGTCAGGCAGGCGACGATGGCGGTCCCGATCATGCGGCGCATAGTAAGCCCTCCGCACGTTCAGCGCACTTCCAGAGCGAAAGGTTCGGTCAATCTTCAGGTCGGCGAGCGGCGGGCCCGGGTCAGCGCGCCGGGGCAAACGCAACCCTATCGTGTTCGGCCGAAGTTCAACCCTTCGGCGGCTGCGGGTTGGCCCCCTGTGTTTGCAGCCAGCGAATGCCGGCGGGGATGCCGTTGCGGAGCATGGAGCGATAATGTTCGCCGGTGGGGACGGTGACGTATTCCACCGCTTTGCCGGCCGCCTTGGCGGCGCTGGCGAAGGCGGCGTTGTCGTCGGCGGGGACGTTGGAGTCGTCGTCGGCGTGGAACAGGAAGATCGGGCAGCGGATGTCGGCGACGTGGCTCATCGGCGAGACACGGATGACAAACTCGGAGAAGCCCGGCGCCAGCCGGTCCAGCGCGGGGATCGTCCCAAGCCTGCTTTCGACGTTGCAGGCCGGGGCGTACGCGCAGACGGCCTTGATGCGCGGGTCGGCCGCCGCAACGTCGATGGCGACGACCGCCGCCGAGCTATGCCCGGCGCAGAAGAGCTGGTTCGGGTCCACCTCGGGGAGCTTCTGAAGGGCGAAGTCCACGGCCGCCTTGGCGTTGGCGACTCCGCCGTCGGCCGCCATGAACTGGCGCGTGGGGCCGGCAAGTTCGCCATAGGTCATCTTGCCGTCGTGCTCGCGGACGTCGCCACTGAGCTCATAGGCGATGACGGCAAAGCCGGCGCGGGCGTACGGCAGATGCTCGGGCGAATCGCCATCCCCCAGCGCCGAGCCGTGGAACAGCCGCGTGCCGGCGGGCGCGATGAAGACGCACGGCAGGCTGCTCGGGTCATGCTGGCCCGCCGGCAGGTAGACGTGGACCTTCATCGGCAGGCCCGGCCCGCTGCCTCCGATGGTCAAGGAGAGGGATTGGATTGACGTGCGGGCGCCTGTGGCCGCGGGCAGATCGGGGAAAACGGGCTGATAAGGCGTGGACGACGGGGTGTAGGAAGCCGCGGACGGCGTGGACATCCCAGACTGCGACGAAGACGACAGGTACGAGGATGAGGTTGGCGAGTTTGAAGTGGAGGAACTGCTGGCGGCGTGGCTGATGCGGAGGATGAGCAGGGCCACGCGGATCACGACGATGACGCCCGCCACTCCACCGCCGACGACGGGCATGCCGAAGGAGAAGGAACTGGGCTTGCGCAGGCTTGGAAACCGGCACGGCAAAGCGTGGCGGCGACGGTGCGGCCGACGGCGCAGGGCTCGACACCTCGATCACCCCGCCACCCACGCGGCCGCCCGTACGAAGATCGAGCCCGCACGATACGCACACCACCGCGCCCGGCTGAAGCCACGCCCCGCAGCCGGGACAGATGGGAGGCAGATCAGCCCGAACCGCAGGTTCGGCGACAGGGAGCGGCGGAGGGGGCTCGCTTGGAAGGAGCGGGCGCGGAGCCGCGGATCGCGCCGGGGCCGCGGCCGCGAAGCCCACAGCGGGGGCGGCCGCCGCCAATGCCCCCAGAGCGTCGCCCGGCTCTTCCGGTTCGGCCGGCTCCAGCATATCCAACACCGGTTCCGGCGCTGGCGCTGGCACCGTCCCTAAATGCCCGCACGCGGGGCACTTAAACTGGCGGCCGGCGTGAACGTCCTTCACCCGATACGATTTACTGCAATCTTCGCAGGCGAAACTGATCCCCATGCGGCCCTCCCGAAGCCCACCGTTCTTGAATGGATTGGTGGGCGGATCGTACCGATCCAAGGACCCAAGTTCCACCCTTTTCCCATCAATGGAAACGAACCGGGCGTGCCAAGACGTGGGGCGCGTTCACCACGTCACCGCGTGATGCGGCGTGGTGAACCACGCCATACTTTGCCATCACGATGGTCGCACCGAGCCGACCCCTACGCGGCGTGGGGAGCTGCCTTGGGATGGGCATACTCAAAGAAGCGTTTCAGGCCGTTGATCGGCTTCTCGATGACGAACCACGACACGCTGGCGACGGCGACCGTCGCCACCGCTCGCACCACAAAACGGGCCCATACGTTGCCGGGCTCGTGGAGATGGGCGTGGCTGAAAGCGCCCCCCATGAAGTTGTGATAGACGTACAGCCCGTAGCTGATCTTCCCCAGGAACAGCAGCGGCCGCCCTTCCAGAACGCGGCCGATAGGGCCCGTAAGGCCCCGCGACGTCTTGTCGATCAGGACGGTGAAGACCGCACCGGCCGCCAGGGAATTGAAGATCAGCGCGTAGGCAGGATGATGCGTCGGGTTCTGGGTCGGCGCAGCGCCAGCAGGAGCAGGAAGGCCGGCCCCCCGACCACGAGACAGGCGAAGCGGAAGCGGCGGCTGAGATCGGCCAGTCGATGGTCGGCGTTGAACGCTGCCAGCGCCGCGCCGTAGGCAAACAGGTCGAAGCAGCTGAACGGCAGGGTGCCGGCCGCCCCGCCCTGGCCGACGGCGACGCAGACGGCGCGAAACGCAACGCCGCCCGCCAGGGTGATGAAGATCGTTTTGACCAGGTGCCGCCGCGGGACGAGCAGGATCAACGCGGGCCAGAGCAGGTAAAACTGCTCTTCAACCGCAAGCGTCCAGAAGTGGATGCCCCCCTGATCGGGGAACTTCCCGAGGGAGTCGCTGAAGGCGACCCGGATGTTGGTGGTGTAGGTCAGGTGCCACCAGAACAGGTGCCGCATGTCGGGGATGTGGAGCAGGAAGATCGTGGCGAACAGCGCCAGGTAATAGATCGGCAGGATGCGGAGGAAGCGCCGGGCGTAGAAGTTCTTCGTGGCGCCCCAGAGGGTGTCGCCGCCTCCGTTCCCCGCGCCCGCGGATCGGCTCCGCTCCACGCCCTCCTTCGCCCGCAGCAGAATGCCGGTAATCAAAAAGCCTGAGAGGACGAAGAAGAGCCATACGCCGAGCTGTCCCCAGGGGATGAGATTAAAGCCGCGGCGTTCCTTGATCCCCCAGTGCTCGATCCACACCGCGAAGACCGCCAGCGCGCAGAGCGCGTCGAGCTGTGGCATGTACCGGACCGGCAGCGGCCGATCGGCCAACGGCGGCTGATAGTCGATCGGTAGCGAGGCCGTGGCCGGATCGGTTTCGGCGGTCAAATCGGGTGGGGTGATCGTCATGACGGCCTTTCGCTCCGCTCCATTATCGTCCGCGGCGGCTCGCGACTGGAGTCACGAAGGCGACGCATCACCCCCGCCAGCGCCCCGTCAGGCTCAGCCAGCGTCCGATAGAGCGTGTAAAGCGTCGCGTAGCGCGCGGCGGCCTCTGGGCATGGCGAATACGTGCGCCCAGCGATCTGGGGGGCCATCGCAGTGATCGCATCGGTGATGGTGGCATGGCCCGTCACCTCCGCACCGGCCGCCAGACAGCCGAGGATCGCCGCGCCGACAGCCACGCTTTGCTCGCTCTCGGCGACACGGATGGGTGCGTTCAGCACGTCGGCATAGATCTGCATGAGCAAAGGGCTTTTGGAAGGCAAACCCCCGCTGGCGACGAACGCTCGCACCGGTACGCCGGCGGCCGTAAGGGTATCTACGATCCAGCGGACGCCGAACGCCGTGGCCTCGAGCAGGGCTCGGTAAAGCTGCTCTGGCCGGGTTCCCAGGGTCAGCCCGATGAACGCCCCGGTAAGGCGGCCGTCCATCAGAGGCGTGCGGCAGCCGTTCAACCAGTCGAGCGCCAGAACGCCCCCCGCCCCCGGCGGTAAGCCTGCCGCACGGGCCGTCAGATCATCATGCGACAGGTTCAGCGTCTCGACCAGCCAACCGAAGGCATCGCCGACGCTGGCCTGCCCCGTCTCATAACCGAAGAAGCCGCTCAGGATGCCATCCCGGACGACGCCAGCCACTCCGGGCGCCAGCCGCTCGACCGTGCTGTTGAGCATGTGGCAGGAGCTGGTCCCCATCACCATGACCAGTGTTCCGTCGCTGGCGACGCCCGCGCCGGGAACCCCGGAGTGGGCGTCGATGATCGCCGCCGAGACGGGCGTCCCTTCCGCTAAGCCATAAACGAGCGCCGCTTCCGCCGAAAGGCCGCCCGCGCCGCTCCCCGGCGACAGGAGCCGCCCCGGCATCTTTGTGCGAACCACATCTCGCAGGCCCGGGTGAACCGCGGCGAAAAAGTCGGCCGACGGGTAGCCGGTCTCCGCATTCCACATCGCTTTGTACCCGGCCTGGCAGGTCGATCGGGCGAGGGCATCGGGCGAACAATTGGGGAACGGCCCGTCGATAAGTTGCCAGACGAGCCAGTCGCCCGCTTCCAGCCAGACGTCGGCCGCCGCGTAGGCTTCGGGGGCTCCGTTAAGGGTCTCGAGGACTTTCGGGAAGAACCATTCCAGCCCGATCACGCCGCCGTAACGCGCGAGCCACGGTTCGCGTCGCTCAACCGCGACGCGGTTGATCTGGTCCGTCTCCTGCTTGGCGCCGTGGTGTTTCCAGAGCCTGGGCCATGCGAGCGGGATAGAGCGGAACCGGTCGTGCAGACAGAGCGGCGTCCCGTTGTCGGTCGTCGGGAGCATCGTGCAACTGGTGAAGGCGACGCCGACGCCGACGATAGCGGCCGGGCTTACGCCGCTTTCGGAGAGGGCCTTTCGGCATGCGGCCGCACTCGCGTCGAGCCAGTCGCGCGGGTCCTGTAAGGCGAAGTCCGCCGGCAACGGAATGCGGCCGAGCTTCGCATCCGGCAGCGCGTCGTCGATGACCCCGCGCACGTAAGCCTCCGTCGCCTGCCCGGCAACGCGGCCGTCGCGCACGGCGACAATGAGCACCCGGACCGACTCTGTCCCGAAATCCATCCCGACGCTGTATTGCTCCACAAACCGACCTCCGGCGTAGATGATACCGGCCGCTGTGCCGCCCGCGAGCGGTCGGGTAAGCTCGATCCACTGACTGCCGACGGCGTCTTGTGAGGCGCGGTCCGCACGTCCCGAGCCAGGGCCGGCGCAATGAGAGACCGAGTGCGAGCAGCTTCCTATGCCCTACGTCCACCACGATGACGATGACGCCGAGGCGGACGACGACATGTTCGACGACCACGATGACCCACTCGAATCGGACATGGACGACTCGGACGACCCCGAGCTAATCCCCTGCCCCTATTGCAAGAAACCGATCACGGAAGAAGCCGAGATCTGCCCGCACTGCCACAATTACGTTTCGTTCGACGAGCCTCGGTACGGGCGCAAGGGGTGGGTCGTCGTCGCGGCGATTGCATTGCTCGCGGCCGCGGCGTTCTGGAAGCTTCACGGCCTGTTCGTCTGGTGACTTCTCCCAATGAACCGCGCCCGTTGGGAAGCGGGGCCCGCCGGAGGCGGGTGTCTACTGTCCGTCCAAGGCCTCAGTCGCCGAGTACGGCGACTGCCCGCTTCCTTACCAGACTGTCGAAAACCCAAAAAATGCCGGCAAATGCTTCGTCTTTCGCTCAAAAACGGCGTTCGTTGGTCGCTGTTACCGGTTTTTTCGACAGTCTGTTACGGGCGCGGCTCGTTTGAAGCCGTCGATCGATGGGTCGATCACTTCTTCCGCGGCGGGGCTTCCAGCCATTGGGTGAAGTACTCGACCAGTCGATCCTCGGCCGCTCCGTAGACCTTGGTCAGGGCGTCGTTGATCGGCATCCCGTCCTTCAGGGCGTTGATGAAGTTCACGTAGCCGGTCTTGTTCTGTGTGATCATGTAGGTGCAGAGGCTCTCGGCGACGGGGTACTGCCACCCTTCGATGTGCTCGGTCTTGAAGAATTCGTCCCCCACGCCCTTGTGCGATCGCACTCCTTCCATGGCGGAGAAGTGAACGTTGGTCGCCCGGGTCGGCTGGGGGACCAATTCGCTGGCGATCGTCTCGGCAAGGCCTTCGTTCGCCCAGCTTGGAATGAAGACCGGCGAGCGATACCGGTGGATGAACCCGTGCGTCGATTCGTGGACGAGGATGTGCGCGAAGGCCAGTTCGTCCGGCTGGCGGAAGAACGCGACGTGGACCAGTCCGCTGCCGTACGAATGGCACATGCCCGCTGTCCCCTTCGCGTCGGTGTGGTGGCTGTCGCGCTCAAAGTCGAAATAGTCCTTCTCCTTCTGGAACACGATGATCAGCCCCTTACCGCGCCAGATGTTCTGGCCGTCGGGGACGTTGAACTGTTCCGCCAAGCGCCCGTACATGCGGTCGAGCAGGCCCGACCAGTTCGTCGCCTCTTTTGAGGAGAGGTCGGAATAGAAGAGAAAGAACTTTGTCTCGATGAGGTTTAATTCCCCCGCCTTCCCTTTCTTGCTTTCGGAGGCGAAGCGCTTTCAGCTCGGCGACGGCGGCCGCCTGGTCGGCGTCGGTCGCCTTGCCCCATCGGGCCGCCTCGACCGCCCCGCCGCCCATCGGCCCGCGCGGCGCAGTGGCGTCGCCCATGCCATCGGGTGCGGCCGGGCCGCCCTTCACGCCGGCGCTTGTGGCAGCGGCCTCGCCACTTCCCGCGGAAGGGTCTTTCTTCGCTTCGTCGATTCGGGGCTTGAGCGTCGGGTCGAGCTTCTGGGCTTTGGCAAAGGCGCGGGTGGCCTGGAACTTTCCGTTTGGGAGCCGCGCGAGCACCTTCCCGGCCGCCAGCCAATCCTCGCCGGTCCCCTTGGCGAGGACCGCGTCAAGTACGTCGGCAACGGCCTTGGGGCTCAGCTCGGCCCACTTGATGGTTTGCGTCGCCCCTTTGAGATCGGTTAGCGTAAACCCGGCACCGTCATGGTCCGTCACGCGGCCGGCGACGGCGGTGTGGTCGAGCTTGGTGATGGCAATCCGTACGCCTTGGTCGGCAGCCGGCTTCGCATCGCCGGCCCAACCCACGAGCGTCCCCATCGCACCGAACCAGACGGCCGCCATGGCCATAAAGGTCATTGCTGATCGCATCCGTACCCCAGGTTGAGTGCCTGCCGAGAAAGAAAAAATCTGACACACGAAATCCGAAAGAAGCAGCAAATCCAAACTTAAAGAAATGTTAAACCTGCCTGGTCTGATTCTCTTTCTTCCTTCTTGCTGCTTCCTTCGGATGTTCGGGCTTCGGATTTCGGATTTACCTCTAAGCTGCATCCACCAGTTCCGTCTCGACCTCGATTCCTTCCCTCCGACGCCGCTCGGGCGAGATCTCCTGCTCGTATTGCCGGCGCCATTCCAGAAAGCCGGCGACGACGGCGTCGAAGTCTTCGACGCTTTCGATCGTCTGCATCGATTCGCGCAGGTATCGGCTCGGCCCCATCTTCTTAGCGTACCAGCTTACCCGTTTGCGCAGCTCGCCGATGGCGCAGCGCAGGTTTCGGAACCGGCAGAGGTTCACGAAGTGATCGCGCATCAACTGGCACTTGGCCTCCAGCGACAGCGGCGGCGGGATGACGCCGGTGGTGAGGTAGCTCCAGGTATCGCGGAAGATCCACGGCGCCGACAGCGCTCCGCGGCCGATCATCACCCCGGCGCACCCGGTGACGTCCATCATCCGCTTGGCGTCTTCGGGGGACTTGATGTCGCCGTTGCCGATGACCGGGATCCGCTTCACGGCCGCCACGACTTCGGCGATCCCGTCGATTCGGGCGGCGCCCGAAAAACGCATCTGCGTCGTTCGCCCGTGGATCGTCACCAACTGCACGCCCGCCTCTTCCAGGCGACTCGCCAGATAGGGGGCGACGATGCAGCTATCGTCCCACCCCAGCCGCAGCTTGGCGGTCAGCGGGACACGCTTCAGCACCCCGGCAATCCGCTCGACCATCCGCAGCGTCTTGTCCGGGTCGCACAGGAGCTTGCTCCCCCCATCGCGCTTGGTGACCTTATCGACCGGGCACCCCATATTGATGTCCACGACGAACGCCCCCCGATCCTCCGCCCACCGCGCCGCATCACACAGCTTGTCAACGTCCCCACCGTACAACTGCATCGCCAGCGGCCAATCCTCGGGGCAGGTGGCCGCCAGCTCCATCGATCGCTTGTTCTCGCGCAACACGCCGTCCGGGCTCAGCAGGTCGGTGCAAACCAGCCCCACGCCCCCGCATGATCGCACGACCAGCCGATACGACACATCGCAATACCCCGCGATCGGCGCGAGGAGCAGATTGGTCGGGAGAACGAGATTGCCGATGCGGAGCGGTGCGATCATGGTTGTCAGGGGAGCCAGAGGGTACGCTCAGCCAAGCAGATGAGCCGCCGGCATCTTACCCGACTTCGCCGGGCGAGGCACCGGTCGTACGTACCGACGCGTTTCGTAGGGCACGCACGGCGTCGCACGGCGTCGCACGGCGTGCCGCCGAACCGCGCCGATCGACGAGCCCGTGGAGGGTCAAGCGAAAGGGCGATCGAAGTACGGACCGCACCGCGGTCCGCCACGGGGCGAGCAAATCATTCAAAGCACGCCGCCGTGTCTGGGGAACGGGTGACGTGCGGACCGCAGTGCGGTCCCTACAGAAGTCAACGGATTTGGGAAGCGAACATTTTATCGCGCGTCGGCGGATGGCGCACACGCGTAGATCTCAAAACGCCCCTCCGGATCTTTCCCCGACGTGATCAGCGAGAAATGGTCTCTGACGTACGCGCGAAAATCGGCCGATGCGTCTCCATTCAGCTCGGGGAAGTTCACGAAAAATCGAGCCCCGCAACTGATCGCCGTCCGCAACCCCTGCTCGGTCTGGCGGTCCTCGGCCAACGAGCGGCCGGTGCGGTCGGCGTGGAAGAAGACGTCGGGCTCCTGGTAGTTGTTGGGGACGTTGTCCTTGATCTCCATGTCGTGCGACAGCACCACGACGCGATCCCCGGGCGATGAAACCTGCGCGAGTGCCAGGCCGGCGTCACGGAGCAACACGCTCCTTTCCTGTACGACGTATGCGTCCTTCACGCACTGATAGGCCAGGATGCCGACAATCAGCGCCCAAGCGGGCCAGCGCGTGCGGGTGGCCCTGCGAACCATTGTCACCCCCGCGGCGGCCGCCAGGGCAAGGAGGGGCGCTGTGAACAGGTGGTACTGAAACGCGAACTCGGCGTAGCGGGCGACGATGAGGTAGTAGAGGAAGATCGTCACCGACCAGCCGATCAGGAGGACGCGGAACGGCGCGCGACGCACGCCGACCAGCGCCAGCAGCGCCACGGCCGCCCCGACGGGGCCGACGGCCCAGAAGGTATCGATCTTGAGCAGGTGCTCGTAGAACCTCGGGCTGAACCACCAGCGCGGCCCGCCCCACTTGGGGTCGCCGCCGGAGACGGTCCCAAACGTGTTGCCGTAGTCGTGGTGCAGCCTGGCGCCGTGGATCGAGAAGAGGATCAGCGGTGTAAGCGAGATGAGGGCGAAGGCCAGCAGCTTCGGCCGAAACCAGACGAGCCACGTCCCGCGCCTGGCCGCCGCGAGGATCATCAGGACCAGCCCGAGGTGGATGCTGGTCGGCTTGACGAGCAGCGCCAACGCCATCGCGGCCGCCGAAGCGAGCAGCGGCGCCCAGTCGTCGCTTTCCATGTAGGCCAGAAATCGTTCGAGCGCGATGAGGTAGAAGAGCAGCGCTGTCGTATCAGGCATGAAGTTGCGCGAGAAGCGGAACACGATCGGGGCCATCGAGAAAAAGAGCGTGGCGAGAAACGACCCCTGCTGATCGAGGAACCGGCGGGCGACCCTGAAGAAGACGAAGCCGCAGACGGCGGACAGGGCGATGCTCACCTCTTTCCCGAAGAGCGGATTGTCGCCGAAGAGCCGATAGAGCAGGCTTACGAAGAACGGATAGAGCTGAAATTCGGTCTCGACGTAGCCCGGCCCCGGCGCGCCCCAGTTGATTCGGGGGTAGAGGATGCGCGGCTCGCGCGTGAAGTTCCGGGCGATGGTCGCCGTATCGCACTGACGCCACGAGTCGTTGTCCGTGAGGTCGGCGCGAAGGAACGGAAGACGCAGCAGCGTCATGAAAAGGATGGCCAACGCCAGAGCCACCGGCGCCATCGCGTGACCGGGCCCGCGCGCACGAACGAAGATCGAGCCAGCCGGTTCGGCCGCCTCACAGCGTAGGACGTCATCAATTCAAGCCTGTTCCGGCCCCGAAAGGGGACACCCACGACACCCACGGCGTGCCCGCGGGCGGTTCACCACGCGGTGGACGAACGGTAACCAGAGACCCCCGTTTGAGCAACCGAAAATGTTATCCACATCACAGCGATGTGAGGATCAGAAGGGGCATGGATTGGCCGTTCACATGTGACTCGGAAAAACGAACAGACGCGACGTTCCGTGGGGTACAGGGTTCAGCCGCTGCTGATCCGCACGCGGGGCGCTCGCATTTCCGCAATTCTTTCCCATCTTGCCGGTCGGCGGCCGCTTCGTGCTTCGAAGGGAGGTTTGCGCGAGTTTTCTCGCGAATTTGCTGTATTTCGTCCTGTGAGAAATATTGCTCGGCTTTCCGGGTATCGCTACGGTCGGAACCTCACGGGAAATCCGTCATTTCCGCAATCAGTGGTCACCTGAACCAAGAGAGGCTGTGCCATGTTTCAGAAGAAGCCCGCGCTACGCCGCAGCGTCCTACGGGTGGTCGAATCGCTGGAGCGCCGGATGCTGATGACGAGTTCCCCCACGCCCGAGCCCAACGACTCGTTCGCCCAGGCCTATGTCCCGCCGAACAACTTTTACCTCGACAAGAGCATGGTCGCGACCGGGACGGTCAGCGCGAGCGACACCGAAGACTACTACAAGTTCTACAGCCTGTACGGCAAGTCCAACCTGTACGCGGCGGTCTACAACCTCTCGTCTGACGCCGACCTATACGTCTACGATCAGAACCAGAACCTGCTCGGCTCATCGACGAAGGGGGGCACCGCCGAGGACCTGGTGCAGGTTGACATCCCGGCGAACCAATACTTCTACGTGCGCGTCCATAAATATTCGACCGGCTCGACCAACTACACCCTGCTGCTTCTGAACGATTACGCCGGTTCGACGCTCGCCACCGCGCACGACCTGGGGACGAGCTGGGGCCAGAGCACCAGCAAGTACATGGCTTACAACCAGATTTCGTTCAGCGACTACCTCGACTACCGCGACAACGTTGACATCAGCAAGTTCTACATGGAGGCGCCCGGCACGATCAGCCTGCGGCGGCTCCCGATCAGCAGCGGAGGCGGCCTCGATACAACGATGCAACTGCTCGACGCCAACGGCAATGTCCTGGCCGACGGGGCGTCCTCCAACGGGGCTTTGAACGTGGACCGGTACGCCGTCCCGCAGGGGACGTACTACGTGAAGTTCACCCAGACCACCGGCGCGGGCGACTATCAGTTCCGCGTGACCAGCGACTACGCCGGCGAAACCACGGCGACCGCCCGCAACTGGGGTGACCTGACGGGCACCAGCCGCGAAGCCAACGACATGGTGGGCGACCCTTTCCTTCCGACGTACTCAGACCCGACGGACCTCTACAAATTCACGGTCAGCCAGACCACTACCGTCGATGCCGCGTTGATAATCCCGTCAACCTTTGCGCCCCGACCTTCGGCGCCCACATGGCGATCGCGCGCGACAGCAACGGCGACGGTTTCATCACCAGCAATGAGTACGTTTCCTCCAGTTCCGCTTCAGGGAACGAGAAGCTCCGCGTCACGCTCACCCCCGGCACGTACTATGCCGTCGTGACCCAGGCGGGCGCCTATACCAGCTACCAGCTCGACCTCGACTCCGACCTGGACTCGGTCTTCGGCGACCCCAAGGCCTATAGCAACATGTCCAAGGCCCGGACCGTGCCCTCGTTCGACGGCGAGACGTTCTTCAACGACGGCTTCGGCATCAGCGCCGGCGATTTCACCGACTTCTTCAAGTTCACAATGATCACGGCCGGGAAGTTCACCGCTTCGGCGTTTCTGAACCCCTATTACTCGCGCATGACGAGCCTTCCGTCACTCGCGGTGATCAAGGACGCGAACAACAACGGCCGCTTCGACAATGGCGAGAACGTGACGCCGTTCAGCGCCGGCACGCTCAACGCGACATTGGCGGCGGGGACGTACTACCTGGAGGTTGGCGGCGACGGCGAGCAGGCTTCATATGAGCTTCGAATGCTGCCGGACTACGCCGGCAACTACCTGGCCGCGGCGCGGGTCATGGCCCCGATCTCCGGCGCCACGCCGCCCGCCCAGACGTTTAAGGACTACATCGAGCAGAACTTCGGCCCCGGCAGCGACCAGTACGACTACTACCGCTTCGACGTGCCGGCGACCTACACCGCCACGTTCTCGACCACCGGCGTCGCCGGCGAGGACCTGTCGATCGCCCTCGTCAAGGATGTGAACGGCGATGGCGTCGTCCAGGGGAGCGACGTCCTGGTGACGTCGAACACGCCCAACTCGCCGTTTGAGAAGATCACCCGGACCCTGACCGCCGGCCGCTACTACCTTCAGGTCAAGGGGCTTAACGGCGGAACGAACTATGTTCTCACGGCCAAGTTCGCGGCCGGGACCAAAGCGCCGGCGATCGTGACGCCGTTCTCGGCCAGCCCGTTCGCCACCGCGAGGGCCGTCGGCGACCCGCTGGCACTGGGCGGTGACGCAGGCACCCTCGCTCTGGGGGCGGCCGACGTTTCGAAGCTGCCGCCGCTCTGAAACGGGCTTCGACCGCGGGCCCGTCAGGAGAGCGCCCGCCACTCAATTACGCCCCACGCCGGGCTCCCCTGGAGGGGAGATCGCTCGGCGGGAAAGCCGCAACGGGTGCCGATCGAACGGAAGAATCGTTCGCGTCGGCCCGGTGCGGTTTTTTGTTAAACGAACGCATCCCGCGCGGCGGCCGATCCGCTCGACTGTGCAATTCCTGCCCTCGGCCGCCACGGGGCCGGCGAGCGTCGATTAGTATGCCGCGTGGGGGCGTTGCTAGACGACCGAAATCACCGGAGTGCCTCATGAAACCCTATCCCTTTCGTCTCCTGGCCCTGAGTGCCGCCGTGGCGGCCGTGTCATTCGGTGTGATGACGCAGCCACTCTTTGCGGCCGATTCGCCCGCCCCCGCCGCGGGCACGGTGGCGCCGCGGGCCCGGCCGCCGAGGGGCGCGCGGCGCTCGACAAGTCCGTCGGCTACCTCCACTCACAGCAGCAGCCCGACGGCGGCTGGCGGAACGATAAGGCCTTCCCGGCGATGACGGCGGTCGTGCTGACCGGGCTTGCAAAGAGTGGCTCGGTGAATGCGAAGACCGACTGGGTAAAGAAGGGGTATGACCACCTCCTGTCGTACCAGAAGGAGACGGGCGGGATCTATTCCGAGGCGCTGGCGAACTACAACACTGCGATCTCGGTCAGCGCGCTGGCGGCCGCCAACGACCCATCGCTCAAGGGGCCGCTCGATCATGCCGTCGCCTTCCTGAAAAAGCTGCAATGGGTGCCCGGCGGCGAGACGACGGCCGCCGTCGATAAAGCCGGGGCGAAGACGCCCGTCCCGCCCGGCCAGAACGTGATCGACCCCAAGCACCCCTGGTTCGGGGGCTGGGGTTATGGGAACCACGCCCGGCCCGACCTGTCGAACAGCCACTACTCGATCGAAGCACTGAAGGAGGCCGGCCTTAGCGAGGATGACCCGGCTTTCAAGGCGGCGATGCAGTTTGTCACGCGCTGCCAGAACAACAGCGAGACGAACGATCAGAAGAAATATGCCGGGGACGACGGCGGCTTCATCTACGGCCCGGCGAACGGCGAGGGGGACAGCGAGGCGGAAGACTTCGTCGGCCCCGACGGCCGCCGCATCTGGCGTTCGTACGGGACGATGACCTACGCCGGGCTGAAGTCGATGCTTTATGCGGGCGTCAAGAAAGATGACCCCCGCGTGAAGGCGGCCGTTGATTGGATCCAGCACAACTGGACGCTTGACGAAAACCCCGGCATGCGCAACTTCAAGCCGGAGAACGCGAAGAACGGCCTCTTCTACTACTACAACGTCTTCGCCAAGGCCCTTCACGCGTACGGCGAGCCCGTCATCACCGACGCCAGAGGCGTGAAGCACGACTGGCGCCTCGAGCTGATCCAGAAGCTCACCACCACCCAAAACCCCGACGGCTCCTGGGCCGGCGACAAGCGCTGGATGGAGAGCGACCCCGTCCTGTCAACCGCCTATGCGAACATGGCGCTGGAAGAAGCAATGGCGGACTTGAAGGAACGCCCGGGGAAGTAGGAGAGGAAATGCTGAAGTCTAAAATGCTGAATGCTGAATGAAGAGGGAGAGGAAATGCTGAAGTCTAGATTGCTGAATGCTGAATGTTGAGCAAAGAGGAAAGATCGGTCATCGGGGCGCCGAATGTTGGGATCAGGTCTGGCCGCCGGGCTATCCTTTATTCAGCATTCAGCCTTCAGCATTCAGCATTCAGCATTCAGCCTTCAGCATTCAGCATTCAGCATTCAGCCTTCAGCATTCAGCCTTCAGCATTCAGCCTTTCCCCCTCACGCTCCTTCGCGCGAGACGATCTTGTAGTTTTCCCGCTCACCGACGCCGCGGAGGGGGTAGTCTTTGCGGAGGGGGTAGCTGCCGAAGCCGTTCCAGGTGAGGATGCGGCGGAGGTCGGGGTGGCCGACGAAGATGATGCCGAGCATGTCGTAAACCTCGCGCTCCAGCCATTCGGCGCCGGGCCAGAGGGAGGTGACGCTGTCCACCTTCAAACCCGGGTCCCCCTGCTCGATGACATTCTCGTCGCGGACGTCGTGGCCGGGAGCGGTCTCGCGAGTCGGGTCGAGGAAGACCTTCAGCCAGAGCCGATTGTTGTGCGGAATGCTGGTCAGCCCGTAATTCACGCCGAAACGGTGGGCTGCGCCGGGGTAGTTCAGGTAATCAACGCCGTTCACTTCGGCGAGCATGTCATACCGGAGCGACGGGTCGTCCCGCAGGAACTCGCAGACCGACAGGAGCGCTTCGCGGGGGACGACCACCGTCACATGCTCGCGAAACTCGCCCACCATGAACTTGGTCTCGGGGAACTTCGCCTTGAGCGGGGCAAGGGCCGGATGTTCGATTTTGCGAGGCATAGGACCTTTCAATCGCGCTGGCCCGGAGCGGCGAGCCCGTGGTTAACCGAGCCCAGAGGCGAATCGTCCCGAGGCAGTGGAAGGTATTGTTCTTGCGGAGCGGCGGGCCGTCAAGCAACGGCTCCGGAGCGAGCCCAATCGAGTGGCGCACGGCTATGGCGATCGGTCCCGTTCACGAATAGTCCAGCATCTCTTGGCGCTCTTCCCTCGGCGTTCTTGGCGTCGTGGCGTTCATTTCACTTCGGTTCGAAGGCGTGAATGAACGCCAAGACGCCAAGAACGCCAAGGTTGAAGCGCCAAGAAAGATATGAGTCGAGGCGCCCCTCGAGTCGGTCAACGGGTAGCGTCCTTCAGTCTCACGGCGACCAGTCGGCGGGCCTGCTATCGTTCCCCTAACGGTCTCCATATCCGACGTTAACGCTTCGTTGAGATATGGTGCGGCGGTGGATTCGGCGGCCGCCCACGGTTGCTGTCAGCTCAACGGGATATTCTTCTTGTCTTTCCTTCGACTTCGATCTTCGATCCTTCTTCGTCGCGCGGCGGTCGCGGCTGTTCTAGGCCTGGCGACGCTGGGGCCCGCCCCGCTCGCCCAATCCGCGCCGGCGGCCGCCGCCCCGATCGCGCCGGCGACACGGATGGGGATCCCCCGCCCCGATGTCGCCAAGCTGGCGGCCGCACTCTCCTCTTCGGACGAGCACACACGCCGGATGGCGAAGATCCGGCTTCTCAATCTCTCCCCCTACTGGGCGGAAGAGGCGATCGTGGACCTGGAGACGGCCCTGAAGCAGCCGGGGCTGGAAAAGCTCCCGATGCTGACGCTTGAGCGTGCGGAGATTGTTCTGGCGCGGCGCTATGCCGTGTTCAAAGACCTCAAGGCCAACGGGGATTACTTGCGGCGCCTGCTCCTGAGCGGCTATGAGACGGCCGGCAAACGCAGCCCCGTCTGGGACGCCGATGCCCGCGCCGGCCTCTCCCAGGAACTGGGCGTCTCCGACCGGGATTCGCCTGAATCGTTGCTCAAAGCGCAGTCTGACAAGTATCACAAGGCCGTTCGAAGCGGATGCGATGACCCTCTGGTGCTTTATTACGCCGCGCGGGCCGACGAACAGATCGGCGACATTGACCGGGTGGAGTGCGTTAAGCGGTTGGACGCGTTGGTCCCGACGCTGATGAGCCGCTCGTACCCGGCCCTGCTCAAGCTCTACATCTTCGATCAGATCGTCGGCCTGACGCATCACGCGGACCCGGCCCAGGTTGCCGTCGTGGCCCGCAGTTTTCGGGATTTTGTCTCCGCCCGCGATTTATCCCCCGGATTGGTCTACCTGGCGGTGTTGGCGGTTCAGCAGCTTGACGCGGTGGCCGAGCCGGAATCGGCCGAGGCTTTCTTCAACGCCGCTTACCCGATCTACGTAGCGGCCCGCCCTAACGACCGCGAAACGCTCCACTACCGCGCCCGCTTTCAGATCAACCAGGCAGTGGGAGAGCTTGGAAAGAAACGGCTGGCGGACCTGCCGACGTCCGACGCGGCGAGCATCCGGCGACGCCTCAACGATGCGCAGGCGGCGCTGACCCGGGCGTGGGAGCTGGCCCCCGATCACGCTGATTCGGCGGCGGCGACAATGATGCTTCTGGTCATCTCCCTCCAGGGCGGGAAAGAGCTTTCGGAGCTGAATCTCTGGTTCCGGCGAGCGATCGAGGCGAACCCGGATAACTGGGACGCGTGCAAGAACAAACTCGAGTATCTCCGTACCGATCCGAATGGGTCGGTGGAGCAGATGGTCGCTTTCGGCCGCGAGTGTGCCGCATCGAACCTCTGGCGAGGCGGCATCACCGGAATGCTCCCCCTGGCGTACCAACAAGCGGCCGCTCGCGCGACCGACAAGCGGCGATTCTTGTCCCGGTCCGACATCTGGGAAGACCTTCGGATGTACTTTGAGACGTCGATCGAGCTCTATCCGGGCCTGAGCGACGAGAGTCGTTCGTTTTACGCAAAGTTCGCCTGCGACGCCGGTCAATGGGCCCAGGCGGCCAAGCAGTTTCACGCGATCGGCCCGCACCCGGACTACGGCCCGTTTGGCGGACAAGTGGAATTCGAGACCGCGAAGAAGCTCGCGGAGCTGAACGCCCCTAAAACCCCGGAACCTACGAAGTAGGATCGATCACAGGCAAACCTACTTGCGCGGGATTGACTGGCTCCGCTCGGGCCAAACGCCGCCGTACTTCGTCCATCCAAAGCACATAGTGGTCGAGATACTTCGATGACAGCGGTAGCTCCGCGCGTTGGACCGTTTGATATAATCGATACGTCCTCATCACATACGATCCGTAGTTCCGATCAGCGCTTTCTGACATCGTGAACACAGCTAGATCCTTGCTCCATTCCACGATTCTCGGGATAGCCCCGGCAGCCACGCTATCGTATATCGGAACCAACGGATTGTGAAAATGCATATACTTTGACGTGAAAGACCGAACCGATTGGCCCGCTCTGGTGATGGGCCTCAAAAGCTGGACCATCCGTCCGTGAAGATCAACGATCGCCCTAAGCTTTGCCGGCTCGAGAAGTCCTCCTATAGATGCCAGCTCCTGAAAGATTTGGTCAACCTGTTCGTGATGCGAAAGAATGTGGGCGGCGACTTGGCCCATCGAGCTGCCCGGCGAGCCCTTGGTTGCCACCTTCCGTTCGATCCCGGTCGCGTAGGATCTACCGATGATCCACAGTTTCGCGTTCACCGATGCGGCTGTGCGATGGTCGGGGCGGACCCGGCAGAGCTCGTACAGCGTCTCGTCCATTGGCCGCCAGTTTTGTTCATAATCGGCGAGCGCACGTCGATAGTTATCCGAATCAAACGTCATCACGCCGCTCTGACGGAACCGTGCATCAGGCCGGGCGCCTCCGACCCCCCCATTCACGTCGCGGCAGTCAGACCGACCGAAAAGCCGCGACCTCTCCGCTCGTCACCCTGCGGCCGCGTCATCAGCGACACCAGCACCAGCACGATGAACCCGAGCGGGATCGTCACAATCCCCGGCTGGCTGAACGGGGCGGGGGCGTGCGCCGGGTCGAGCTTGTAGACGTACTGATACGCCGGTGCGCTCAACAGAAGCCACGTCAGCGACGAAATCAGGCCCACTGTGATGGCGGCCGTGATCCCCTGCTTGGTCGTCCCCTTCCAAAACAGGAGCATCACCAGCGAAGGCAGGTTGGCGCTGGCGGCCACGTTGAACGCCCAGCCGACCAGGAACGACACGTTGAAGTCCTTGAAGACCACTCCCAGGATCATCGCCACAATCCCGACGGCCACCGCCACCCACTTGCCCGCCCGGACTTTCTGATGGTCGGTCATCTCGATCTTCAGGAAGTTGGTCATCAGGTCATGGGCGACGGTCCCGCTGGCGGCCATGATCAGGCCGCTGACCGTCCCGAGCACCGTGGTGAAGGCGATCGCGGAGATCACCGCGAACGGCAACTCGCCGAAGCTCTTCGCCAGCAGCGGCGCCGCCATGTTGGTGTTGGTCGGGTCGAGGGTGTGGCTGGTCATGGCGCCCAGGCCCAGGAAGAGCGTCAGCACGTAGAAGAAGCCGATGCTGGCGATGCCGACGACGGTGCTCTTTCGGGCGGCCGCCCCGTCTTTGACGGTGTAGTAGCGGATCAGGATGTGCGGCAGCGACGCCGTCCCGCAGAAAAGCGCGATCATCAGCGACATGAAGTCGAGTTTATCGACGAATTTGTCGCTCTTGATCCCTTTGAACAGCGAGTAATTGCCCGGGAGCATCAGGTCCGAGCCTTTGACGATCTTCGGCGCATACGTTGTCTTGTCCTTCGACAGCGTCCAGGTCACGACGTCGCTGTTCTGTAGCGTGGAGATGAATTCCAACGGCCCGAGCGGGCCGGTCAACGCCTGACCATTGGGCAGCCGGGCGATCGTCCCAACGGGAGTGAAGTCCCCTTCGCCCTTGCTCGCGTCGTGCCCCTGCGGCTTGCCGTTCACCAGCGTGACGGTGGCGCCGCTCACCGGGTCTTTGACCATCTTAATCGTCTGCGGCGGCCCAGTATTCGGCTCGGCCACAAACCCGCGACGCAGGATCATGATCGTCAGGATGAAGCAGAACAGGACCAGCATCGAGCCCTTGATGAACTGGACCCAGGTCGTCGAAACCATCCCCGCCGTGACCACGATCGCGATGACCACGATGCCGACGACCAGCACGCCGACGGCAAAGCTCGACAGGCCCAGCGTCGTCGGCGGGAGCCCCAGCAGCGGTTGCACAAGCGTCCCCGCCCCGACCATCTGCGGGATCAGATAGAAGAGGCTGACCAGCAGCGTGCTGATCGCGGCCGCCAGCTTGATGCCCCGCGAATTGAACTTGCTGTCCAACGCGTCGGCGAAGGTGAACTTACCGAGCCGCTTCAACGGCTCCGCGATCACGAACAACGCCACCACCCAGCCGGCGAGGAAGCCGATCGAATAGAGGAACCCGTCGTACCCGCTGAAGGCGATCATCCCGCAGATGCCTAGGAACGATGCGGCCGACAGGTAATCGCCCGCGAACGCCACGCCGTTCACGAACCAGTTGATCTGCCCGTGCGCGGCGTAATACCCCTTGGCGCTCTTGGCCTTGCGGCCGAGGTAAAAGCTGATCGCCAGCACCGAGCCGACGAACATAAAAAAAACGATGAACGCGGTCCAGGAAAAGTCGTACTTCACGCCTGTCCCTCCTCTTCCTGAAGCTTTTGCTCGATGTCCGCTTCGGTGACCTCAGGGCCGGTCGTAATCTCCGGTTTGCACAGGACCATGTAGACCACCGCCAGCGCGAACGCCGCGAAGATCAACCCGAACCCGTAGACGACGGCGACGTTTACGCCGCCGATCGCCGGCTTGCCCATCGTCTCGCGGCCGAAGGCGGACATCCCGATGAACCCGAGATAGAGCGCCAAATAGATGAAGAACAGCACGAGGCCCAGGCGGGAATTGTGCGCCCACGAGGTGGGGTCGGCCGGCAGGGCCGGGGGCGCGGCCCCGCCCGGCGCCGGCGAAGGGTGGTCTTGCGGCGTCAAGCGTCGTCTCCTTGTGTCGGTGATCCCATGCGTTTCGGACGGGCGCGGTGGTTTACGTGAGCCGCAAGGCTACGCGGGCGGCCGCAAATTCTCAAGAATTGCCGAAGGCGGCGATGAAGGCATGGGGACAGCGGATCCGTAGCGGCTACATCTCGACCCGGAAATCGACATTTGCGTGGATGTCGGACACCGGCAGTTCCAGCCCAGTCTCGGGAAGCGTCAGAACCGCATCGATCCCCGAAACGCTCGGCGTTCGCCAGGCCCCCTCGGAGCCTCGAAAGTGGACCTCGACCCGTCGCTCGTCTTGCTTGACGAGGACCAGTGCGCGGAGTGATTCGATCCGCTGGTAGTGGGCCGCTTTGGTGTCGCGGTCGTAGGCCTCGGTACCCGGCGAGAGAACTTCAAAAAGTAACGTTGGGTGGGTAAAGGTATGACCGAATGGATCCTCCGGGTCGTGCTCTGGCTTGTCGCAGTAGACAGAGACGTCGGGGTAAGTTCGAAGGCCGGTCGGACGGATCCTCAGCCGAACGTTTGATTCTACCACCAGGAACGGCTTCCCCTTCACACGGTTCCCCACCTCACGGCCCAGGTTGCAGCAGATGAGGCTATGGCGGAAGCTTCCGCCTGCCATCGAAATCAGTTGGCCATCCGGACCAACCTCTCCGCACGGGAAGATTTCCCCATCGTAGTAATCGCTCTTGTATTCCGCCTTCGCCTCAAGCGCGTAATACTCGGCCGGCGTGTACCGCTTCGTCGGTTTGGCGATGCCCATCATTGAAGTCTACCCACTCGGGGCCGCACGTCAGGATAATGGGAAAGTGCCACACCCCACGACGTTCACATCTCGCTCGTGAAATCGACGCCGTCGTAAATCTCCGCCAAAGGCAGTATAACGCCGATGTCCGGGAGGCTAAGAACTGCGTCCGCCCCCGCTATGTCCTGAATCTGCCAAGCCCCATTTTGCCCCCGGAACTGAACCTCAACCTGTAACGCATCTTGTTTCACCATAACCAGCGCTCGCAGAGACTCAATCCGACGATAGTGGAACGTCTTGGTCCCACGGTCGTACCCTTCCGTGGTCGGTGATAGAACCTCGAAGAGAACCGTCGGGTTCGTCAACGTCTGACCCGACGGGTCGCTCGGGTCAGTTTCGCTTTGACCGCAGTAGATCGAAACGTCAGGATAGGCCCGCAGGCCCGTTGACGCGACGCTCAGCCGCAGGTTCGACTCAAACGCGCGACACGGATTGCCCTTTAAGCGGTTGCCCACCTCGCGGATTAGGTTGGAGCAGATGAGGCTGTGGCGGCGGCTCCCTCCGGCCATCGAGATAAGCTGCCCGTCCGGCCCGACCTCCCCGCACGGGAAGATTTCCCCATCATAGTAATCACTCTTATATTCCGCTTTCGCCTCGAGCGCGAAGTACTCAGCAGGCGTGTACTTTTTGGTCAATTCAGCGATGCCCATGCCCATCATTCTACCTCACCCGGGCGCCCACGTCAGGATCACCTTGCCGCTCTGGCCGCTGAGCATCGCGTCGAACCCCTTCTGAAACTCGTCGGCTGTGTAACGATGCGTAATGACCGGCGACAGGTCCAGCCCCGATTGGAGCATTACCGTCATCTTGTACCAGGTTTCGTACATCTCGCGGCCGTAGATGCCCTGGATGGTAAGCATGTTGAATACGACCGTGTTCCAGTCGATCGCCATCTCGGCTGACGGAATCCCAAGCATCGCGATCTTCCCGCCGTGGCAGAGGTTAGCAAGCATGTCGCGGAAGGCCGCCGGGCTGCCGCTCATTTCAAGCCCGACATCGAACCCCTCCCGCATGCCCAGTTCGCGCTGCACGTCGGCAAGCTTTGTCGTTCTTACATCGACGACACTCGTGGCGCCGAGCTTTTTCGCCAGTTCCAGCCGCCATGGGTTTACGTCCGTGACGACGACGAACCGCGCGCCGGCGTGCCGGGCAACGGCGGCCGCCATGCATCCGATCGGTCCTGCGCCGGTGATCAGCACGTCCTCGCCCAGCAGGTCGAACTGCAGCGCGGTGTGCACGGCGTTGCCGAAGGGGTCAAAGATCGACTGGATGTCGCGCGGGATGCCGGAGGCATGCGATCCGTCGGCCGCGTCGTGCAGCCAGACGTTGGTCATCGGCAACGACAGGTACTCGGCGAAGGCGCCAGGGCGATTCACGCCGACGCCCTTCGTATCCTTGCAGAGGTGTCGGCGGCCGGCCAGGCAGTTGCGGCAATGGCCACAGACCACGTGCCCTTCACCGCTGACGATGTCGCCGGGCTTGAAGTCCCGCACGTTGCCGCCGACTTCGACGATGCGGCCGACGAACTCATGCCCGACCACCATCGGCGTCGGGATCGTCTTTTGCGCCCAGGCGTCCCAATTGTAAATATGCACGTCAGTCCCGCAGATCCCGGTTCGCAAGACTTGGATCAACACATCGCTGATGCCGATCTGGGGGATCGGGACTTCGTCGAGCCAGAGGCCGACTTCACGCTTCTTCTTGACCAGTGCTTTCATCGTTCCCAATTTCATCGTTCCCTCGATTCGCGCATTGACCGTGGCCGCATCTCATCGCGCTGGCTTGGCTTCGGCGGGGGCTGTCAGATCAGGGAGGGTCACGCCGGTGGGAGGCCGCTCCACGATCGACCCGAGCGGCCGCGTGGACTGGGTTTGACCGCCGGTCGCCAGATAAAAGCTGCCGTCGTTCACGCCGGCGTCCACGTTGTTAAGGGGCGTCTTGTCGCCGGTGAAGGTGGCCCGGGTCAGGCTGACCCAGCTGTCGCCCTTGCTCGTCCTGACCCAGCCGTTGCCATAGTGGGCGAGGCGTTGCTCATTTGGGCTCTTGCCGTCGCGGCGGAAGTCTTCAACGAACGAGTAGAAGCCCTTCAGTGCGTCCCCGTTCGCCAGCGTCCGGAACGTCGCGATGTGGGCCCATCGATTCGTGTCGTTCCGGAAGAACCAGGCGGCGTACGAAGTCTTCTGGCCCTCGACCGTGGCCTGGAGGAGGAAGCGGCACGTCTCGCCGGTTTTCCATGGGTAGTCGAGGAAGCTTTGCCCCCCGGTCCCCTCGCCGCCGAAGCGGCCGATCCGAACGCCATCGCCCTGGTAAAGCATCTCGACGCGGCGGTCTTCAGGGACCTCCCCCGGCTTCTGCTCGGTGCCGGGCTCCCAGACGGAGAAGATGACCACCTTCCGCCCGTTCGCCTGCTCCTGAATGCCGAAGTAGCCGTGCCCGAAGCCGGCGGCGCAAAAGTAGGAGCCGCGCTGCGACTGTTCGACGGTGGCCTCGTTATAGAACAGCGACGCTTCGGGCGCGGAGTAGTGCAGATGGACGGATCGGGCGGCTCGCGGCGGCGCGGGTGGCGGCGCATCGGACGCGAGCGCGGCCACGGGCCACGCGGCAAGCAGAATCAGGGTCATCAGATGTGTGGGGCGATTCATTGATCCTCCTGCGGGCCTTGCAAAGAGAAACCCGAAACCGGGGAGCACGGAGACGCTAACAGAGCGCTTGGTCATTCGTTCCGGCCGGAACGAGCCGCCGTCCGTGTGTGGTCCCACCCTTCGATATACAGGTTCGCCAGCGCCAGCCAGGCGGCGCTCTCGCAGGCATGGGAGAGCGGCTGGTCCCAGGCGTCGATCTGGACGCGGTCGGCCAGCACGTTGAGCAGCGCCGAGCGGATCGACCGCTCCAGCAGCGCATGGAACCCCTGATATCGCGTCAGTTCGCTCACCAGCACCAGCCGATCGGGCCGAACCAGGTTCACTGCATTCGCAATGCCCATGGAAAGGTATTGGGTGAGGTCGATCAGGCCGGCGTCAACGCCGTCGGTTAGGCCATGCCCGTTCGATCCTGCGTTTTGAACGAGCTTTTGAGCCGGCTTCCCCTTGCGGTCGATCGGCTTCGAGGCGATTGGCCCGGTGAACCGGGATGCCCGCTCCATCAGCGTCCATGGCGCGACTTGGCGGCCCGATGCCGCGTCGCGCCGGTTGAGGAACGCCGTCGAGCAGATCTGTTCGAGGCAGCCGACATGGCCGCAGAAGCAGCGGTCGGTCTCGACGAAGAACCGGGCATGGCCCAGCTCATTGCCGGCGATGGCGCACCCGCGATTGGGGCGGCCGTCGATCAGCATCGCCGCGCCGAGGCGGCCGTCGCCGATGCTGACCATCAGCACGTCCTGGTTCGACTGCGATCGGTGCGTCAGGAGCCAGCGGGCCGCGAGCGCGTGCATGTCGTTCTCGACCACGACCGGCCGCGGTCCCGTCGCCACGTCGTCCAGCGCCGCCGCTTTAAAGAGCGGCGCCAGGCTGACGTTCCCCAGCCCTGGAAGGGCGGAACTGAAAAGGATCGTCCGGGCAACGGGGTCGATAAAGCCGGTGACGCTGACCCCGACGGAGAGAGTCTGGGCCGAAACGAGCCTTCGCAGGGCCGCGGCCGCCGAGCTGATGATGCGGCGCGGGTCGGCCACATCGCGGGCGATCGGCTCGCCGAGCAGCGCGCCCGGAGGTTCAGCCGGCCAGCCTCCACCCGCCCCGGCGCGATCGAGAGGCCGACCACATGCCGGGCGCTCGGGTCGATTTCCAGCGGGACGCGCGGCCGCCCGCCGGCCGACTTGGCGGCGGCCCCCTCTCGCAGAAGCCCCTCTTCCACCAATGCCCCGATGGCTGTCCCCACGGCGTTGGGGTGAAGGCCCGTCCGCTCGTGCAACTCCCATCGGCTTAACGGGCCCTTCGCCCACAACTGGCGAAGCAGGTCTTTCTCGCGGCCGTCCACCATCGCGCACTTCCTTCAGGCACATCAATACAAAATCGCTTGACACTTATTACACCAGCTTGTAAAAAGTGTCAAGTCGCGGTTGCCCCGCGGTGCGCCCGGCCGCGCCGCTCGCGCGGGCGAGGCGCATCGAATCAACGGAGATACGACGATGAGCACGCATTCGAGCCACGTGGAACGCGGGGGAAAGACGGAGAAGATCCCCACGCGCGTCCTTGCCGACGCCCGCCAGGTAAGCGTCGCCGTCGCCGGCGAGATCGCCGCGCTGATCCAGTTGAAGGCGGCCCGAGGCGAAATGGCCGTGCTCGGGCTGGCCACCGGGTCAACCCCCACCGGCGTGTATGAAGAGCTGGTTCGCCTCCACCGCGAGGAAGGCCTGAGCTTCGGCAACGTGATGACCTTCAACCTGGACGAGTATTTCCCCATGCGGCCGGCCGACCTGCAGAGCTACCGCCGCTTCATGCAGGAGCACCTGTTCGACCACGTGGACCTCCGCCCCGAGAACGCCGCCGTCCCCGACGGCACCGTCCCGCTTGATACCGTTGGCGACTACTGCGAGGAGTACGAGCGTCGCATCCAGCGCGCCGGCGGCCTGGATCTTCAGCTCCTGGGCATCGGGCGAACCGGCCATATCGGCTTCAACGAGCCCGGCTCGTCGCGCGACAGCCGCACGCGGCTGATCACGCTCGACCGCGTGACCCGCATGGACGCCGCAAGCGACTTTTTCGGCGAAGAGCACGTGCCGCGACGCGCGATCACCATGGGCGTCGGCACGATCCTCACGGCCCGGCGGGTCATCCTGATCGCGTTCGGCGAGCACAAGGCGCCGGTCGTTGCGCAGGCGGTGGAGGGGCCGGTCACGGCGTCGGTGGCGGCGAGCTTCCTCCAGGAGCACCCCAACGCGTCGATCATGCTGGACTCGGCGGCCGCCGCCGAGTTGACCCGCTTCAAGAGCCCCTGGCTCCTGGGCCCACGCCGCGCTCCGCCTGGACCGAGACGGCCGTCCGCAAGGCCGTGATCTGGCTGGCCCGCAAGCTCGACAAGCCGATCCTCAAGCTCACGGATGAGGATTACAACGAAGGAGGCCTCCAGGACCTGCTCGCCACGCAGGGCTCGGCCTATACGATCAACGTCGCCGTCTTCCGCGCGATGCAGGAGACGATCACCGGCTGGCCCGGCGGGAAGCCACACGAAATGAAGCGCCCCGGCGACATCACCCGCCCGCACGACGCCGTCTTCCCCAAGCGCGTGCTGATCTTTTCCCCCCACCCCGATGACGACGTGATCTCGATGGGCGGCACGCTCATCCGTCTGGTGGACCAGGGGCATCAGGTGCATGTCGCCTACCAGACCTCGGGGAACATCGCCGTGTTTGACGGGGACGTGACGCGCTTCGCCGACTTCGCGTCGGAGTTCAACCGCGCGTTTGGCATCGGCGGCGGCGTGGCCGATGAGATCATGGCCCGGATCGAGCGGACGCTGGCCGAGAAGAGCTCTGGCGCCGCCGACGCGGCCGAGGTGCAGAAGATCAAGGGGCTGATCCGCCGGGGCGAGGCCCGCGCCGCCGGCCGCGAATGCGGCGTCCCGGTTGACTGCCTCCACTTTCTCGACATGCCCTTCTACGAGACCGGCAAAGTGCGCAAGAAGCCCCTCGGGGAAGAGGACGTCCGAATCGTGGCGGACCTGCTCCGCAAGCTCAAGCCGCATCAGATCTATGCCGCCGGCGACCTGTCCGACCCCCACGGCACCCACCGCACCTGCCTGGCGGCGATCTTCGAGGCGGTTGAGCGGGTGATGGAAGAAGACTGGTACACCGCATGCGAGCTCTGGCTCTACCGCGGCGCATGGCAGGAGTGGGAGCCCGATCGGATCGAGATGGCCGTCCCCCTAAGCCCGCCTGAATTGCTCCGCAAGCGCAGCGCGATCTTCAAGCACCAGTCGCAGAAGGACCGCGCCATGTTCCCCGGCACCGACCAGCGCGAGTTCTGGCAGCGCGCCGAGGACCGCAACCGCCAGACGGCCAAGGTCTACGACCGCCTGGGCCTCGCGGAGTACGAGGCGATCGAGGGGTTTGTGCAGTGGGTGCCCACCCCCAAGGCAGCGCCGCCCCGCCCGGTGGCTGACGTGTCGCCCGCCGTCGCTCCGGCCGTCGCCGCCCCCGCCGCGGCCAAAACGCCTGTCCTGGCGGCGGCACGCTGACGGGCCGCCCTTCTACGGGCTTCGACGAAAATCTCCGATCCACCTCATTGTGCCCCGCTGGCAACGACGTTGCCAAAGGGGCACATGACCCTCACGACCGAAGGCGGCCGCACGCAATCGTTCCACATCGACGCCGGCCGCGAGCCGTTGCAACAGTGGCTGGCCGGATTCTTCGGCGTCCCGGTCACGATCCGCGAAGACGCGGCCGTCGGCTTCCCCCGACGACCTGGACTCGCCCGGCCCGACAATCATCAGCACCGCCACCCTCGCCGAAGTGGCCGGCTGGTTCGGCCTGGCGCTCGACGAAACTCGCGCCCGCTTCCGCGCGAACCTGGAAGTCGATGGCGTCCCTCCCTTCTGGGAAGACCGCCTCTACGGCCCGGCCGGCACGTTCATCCCGTTCAAGGTGGGCGATGTCGTCTTCGAAGGCGTCAACCCCTGCCAGCGATGCGTCGTGCCCGAGCGCAACCCGTGGACCGGCGAAACCGGCGCCGCGTTCAACAAACAGTTTGCCGAGCTCCGCCGCCGCCATCTGCCGCGATGGGCTGACGTCTCCCGGTTCAACCACTTCTACCGCCTGGCCACCAACACCCGCCTCGCCGCCGGTCATAAAGGCAATACGGTCTCCGTCGGCGAGGAGTTGAAGATCGTGGGCTCGGCGGCCGTCCAAATGCCGGCGGCCGCGGCAAGGCCGAAACTGTAAGCCCTTTCGGATCGGAGCGACTGTTTTGTCGAGCTTCCGCGACATCGCCCGTCGAGAAATCCTGAAAGCCCTTTGCCGCCGGCCCCACCGTTTGTCAGAATCATCGCCGGTGACGAAACGACATGCGTGAGATTTCAACGGGAACGGCATATGAACCCTCTGCGATGTCGAATCGACGCGATCCGCATCAGCCTTGGCATCGCCCTGTTCACCTGTATCCCGCATTTCGGCTGCGCCGCACGACCCGATTCTCGTTTTGCCGATCTGTCGCCGGGCGAGGCGCGGGCCTCACGCGCCAACTCGCGGCGACGCGCGATCGCGAGTTGTTCACGGACCTGGCGACCGCGTTCGCTGCGAGCGGCGGGCGCCCGCGTAATGTGCTGGCGTTGTCGGGGGGCGATGCGCGGGGCGCTTATGGCTGCGGGTTTCTCAATGGGTGGCGCGACGCGCCGTCGGGGCGGCGGCCGGTGTTTGACGTCGTAACGGGCGTCAGCACGGGCGCGCTGATGGCAACGGCGGCGTTCCTCGGAACGGCCGACGACGATCAGACGCTGCGAAGGATCTATACGACGATTCACGATCGCGATGTCTACGACGGCCCCTTCACGCCCGGCCCGCCCGACTCACTCTTCGAGACTGCCCCGCTTCGGCGGCTGATCGCGGGGTACATCACCCGGGAGACGCTGTACCGCGTGGCGGCCGCCCACAGGGAGGGAAGGCGACTGTACGTGGCGACGGTCGGGCTGGACGAGGGCCAGATGATCATCTGGCCGCTGAGCAAGATCGCCGCCGACTCGACCCCGGATATCACGGACGCCGTCTTAGAACGCTACCGCCGTATTCTTCTGGCCGCCGCCGCTATCCCGCTGATGTTCCCGCCGATCGAGATTGACGGCGATCTGCAAGTGGACGCGGGCATACGCGAGGCGATCTTCCTGCGGCCGGAGATGCTCGGTCACTCCGACACGGAGGGTCCGACCGACACCGATCGCCCCGCTGAGCCCCCGACGGTCTACGCGATCGTGAACGGAAAGCTGGGCGTTGCGCCCCGTCCGGTCGCGGACGACCTGCTGCACATCGGTGTCCGCAGCCTCGAACTCTACACCGACTCGCTCGTGCTGATGAGCCTGCAGAACGTAGCGCACATGGCGGAGTGTCACACGCCGCCCTGCCGGTTCAAGTACATCGCCATCCCAAGCGACATCGACGCCGGCCCGGACCCAAACCCGGTCACCGGCATGTTCAACCCCGAGATCACTCAAAAGTTGTATGTGGCCGGTGAAAGCTCCGCGCGCCAAGCGGGCTCACCTTGGAGGGAAGGATTGCCACGTCTCGACGGCGGACCGGAGCCGATCTCGGCGACCCCCCGTCACCCGGACGCGAGAATCCTTTGTGGCAAGTCCACGTCTGAACACACCGCAGAAACCAATCACGCAACAGCCATCTCAGCATGTCTTGGCGTTCTTCCCTCGGCGTCCTCGGCGTCTTGGCGTTCATCACTCTCCCTGAGGAGGGGTGAGCGCCAAGACGCCAGGGCGGCGACGCCAAGGCGGGAAAAAAGCGTCGGCCCCGTCGTTTGACCAAGTCCCCGCGTCGCATCACGCCTCAGATCAGGGAAACATCCTGGGACCGTGGCCGTATAAAGCGCGGGCCGATCTTCCATCTCCTGACGGAAGACGAGGCCCCGCGCCCCGCATCGCCTTTTTGAGTGTGATAAGTGTCTCTTCGAAAGTTGTTTATTGTCCTGGTTCTTGTGGGCGGGCTCACGGGTGGAGCGGGCGCGCGCGCTGCTTCCGCCGATGTTGATGCGAACGCATACGATTGGAAGACGTGGAACCGTTTCTGGTCGTTCCAGCCGATTCACAAGCCCGCTCCGCCGGCCGTCCGGGGACCGGACTGGGTCAAGAACCCGATTGACGCCTATGTGCTTGCGCGGCTTGAGGCCAGGCACCTCACGCCCGCGCCGGCGGCCGATCGGGCGACGCTGATCCGCCGCCTCTCGTTCGATCTCACCGGCCTGCCGCCCACGCCGGCGGAGGTCCGTGAATTTCTCGCCGATACGTCCGCCGACGCCTGGCCGAAGCGGGTCGATCGGTTTCTTGCCTCGCCGCACTATGGGGAGCATTGGGGCCGGCACTGGCTGGACGTGGCCCGCTACGTCCCCGGCCGCATTGCTTTTGCGGGGACAAAAAATGCATCGGGCGACCAGCCGTATCGGGATTACGTCGTTCGGGCGTTCAACACCGACAAGCCATACGGCCGCTTCGTCACCGAGCAGCTTGCGGGGGACCTGCTGCCGCCGGAAGCGGACCGGGCGGCCGAGTTGGACCGCATCACCGCGCCGGCATTCCTCTCGATCGGCGCCTGGTTCGATCAATGCACCGACCCCAACCGGCTTCAGCTTGAGATTATCGACGATCAGATCAACACGACGAGCAAGGCGTTCCTCGGCTTGTCGGTCAGCTGCGCCCGCTGCCACGATCACAAGTTCGACCCGATCCCGACGAGCGACTACTACGCGCTGGCGGGGATCTTCGATAGCACGCAAATTATCGGTGATTTCAGCCAGTATTGGCGCGACGGCCGCACGCGGCAACTCCGGCCGCTGGCGACGGTTGACGAGGTTCGCGCCAACGACCAGCTTCGGGCGCGGATCGACCTTAAAAAAGCTGACCTTCACGCCCTGCTCCGGTCCCGGCGGGATGCGCTTCTGAAGGACGGGTCGGCCGATGAGCCGCGTTACCGTGCGGCGGCCGCCCAGGTCGTGGCGACGGCGCACCCGTTCACAAGACGATTCGAAGCCGAGGATTTTGACGGCATCGAGAACCTGCGCGTCGGCGAGCTGAAAGGCGCCACCCGCGACGGCCACCCCGAGCAGGTTATCGAGACGCGCGTGGCGGCCGAGCAATACGTGCGCTACAAGTTCGAAGTCCCCGAAACGGGCCAATATCAGCTCGAAGCGCTCTACTCCGCCGACGAGCGGACGCCGGTCACCCTCCAGGTGAACGGGTTGCCGGCGGTGAAGGAGGCCCTGGCTGACCCGACCGGCGGCTGGGGCGTCGAGAACCAGCGCTGGGCGGTGATCGGACCGTTCGACCTGCACGAAGGGCTCAACTTCCTTCGCCTTGCGGCCAAGGATTCGCCGTTCCCCCGGATCGATCGCTTCCGGGTCTATCGCGTGGACGATTCAACCGGCGCGATCCTTCGCACTGTCGCCCAGGCCGAACATCTCGATTCCCGACTCCTCGCCGATTTCGTCTTCGACCCCGTCAGCCCCTGGCCGACGATCGCCGACGCGGAGCAATTCCTGGACGCGGCCGACGCCGCCCGCGCCGCGGCGATCCGGCGTGAGATCGCCGGCCTTACGGCATCCGTTGTCGCCTACCCGGTGACCATCGCCGTGACGGACCGGCCGACACCGGCCGACATGCCGGTTCACCCGCGCGGCGGCGTCTATGCCGTGTCAAAAACCCCGAACCCGCGCGGCGCCGCGGCTGCTCGACGCCGCTTTGCCCCGCCCCGCCATCCCCGCCGGCCACAGCGGGCGGCTTGAGCTGGCGCGCTGGATGACGGATCCGGCGAACCCGCTGACGCCGCGGGTGATGGCCAATCGCATCTGGCAGTGGCACTTCGGCCGCGGGATCGTCGATACGCCGTCGGACTTCGGCAGCCGCGGGAGCCCGCCGACGCATCCGGAACTGCTCGAGTGGCTCGCCGCCACGTTCGTCGAGCGGGGCGGGTCGGTGAAGGCGATGCACCGGCTGATCCTGACGAGCAACACCTACCAGATGAGCGGCCGCTCCGACGACCGCACCCTCCAGGCCGACCCGGACAACCGTGAGCTTTCCCGCTTTGCCCCTCGCCGCCTCGAGGCCGAGGCGCTCTATGACGCCATGATCTTCACGACCAACAAGCTCGTGAAGCAGGAGCCCGGGCAGCCGTTGAACGTGGAGCGGGCGAAGGACCGCGCGCTCTACGTCCTGACCAGCGGCCGCTCGCCGCTGGGGCTGGGCGGGGAAATCCGAAAGATGTTCCCGCTGTTCGACAACGACGCCGCGGGCCAGCCGATCGCCGTCCGCCCCACTTCGACAACGCCGGCCCAGTCGCTCTTCTGGATGAACAGCCCGCTGGTGAAATACGAGGCCGCCCGCTTCGCCGATCGGCTATTGAAGATGACCGCCCTGGCCGACCCGCAGCGCGTCGAGCAGGCGTACCTGCTCGCCGTCGGGCACCCCTCGTCGAAGGAGATGACCGACGCGGCGCTGGAGTACATTCAAGGGTGCGTGAGCGAAGGGATGAGCCGGTCCGAGGCGTGGGCCCAGTTCTGCCAGGCGTTGTATGCCAGCGACGAGTTCCGTTATGTGAATTGACTCGTAGGGCAAGGTAGCAGGCATACTCCGTGTGCCGTCCGCCTTTGGCTCGAAGAACGTGCAAGAGCCACGGCACACGGAGTGTGCCTGTTACCAGTGTCGCGCGGTTTGTGGCGGCACGCGGTCCGTGCCTGATAAAGAATCCAATGGTTCATCGAGTCCCCCCATCCTCTTTGACCCGCCGCGATGTCCTTCGTCGCGCGGCGCTCGGGTTCGGAAGCGTCGCGCTGACCGACGCGCTGGTCCGCCGCACGATGGCGGCCGCCGCGGCGGATCATCCGTTCGCGGCCCAGCCGCCGATGTTCCCCGCGCGGGCGAAGCGGGTCATCTATATCTTCCTTGACGGCGGGCTCTCGCAAATTGATTCGTACGACTACAAGCCGGCGCTCGCCCGATATGACGGCAAGCCGCTGCCGCCCAGCATCGCCAAGCCGAAGTTCACGTTCGCCCCGACCGGGCAGGTGCTCGCCTCGCCGTTCGGATGGAAGCAATGGGGGCGGAACGGGGCGTGGGCGTCGGACCTGTTCCCCGAGGTGAACCAACTCATCGACGAGTTGTGCTTCATCAAGTCGCTCTATCACGACAACGAGGATCATTTCACCGCGAAGAACATGATCTTCACCGGCGCCGGCCGCGAGGCGCGCCCGGCGATCGGGTCGTGGCTCTCGTACGGCCTGGGGACGGAGAATGACAACCTCCCGGCCTTCGTCGAAATCATGCCCGGGACGCCCAAGAGCACGTCGAGCGCGTTCCTTCCCGCGCGTTATTCCGGGACGGCGATCGGGCGGCCGGACGAGAAGTCGCGTGATCGCGAATGGGACAACCTGAAAGGCGCCACGCCCGGCCAACGCAAGCGGCTGGATCTGGTGCAGGCGATGAATCGCGACCACCAGCGGCGCAGCGGCCCGGATCGGGCGCTGGAGGCCGAGATCCAGAACATGGAGCTTGCCTTCCGCATGCAGGCCGAGGCGCCAGGGGTCATGTCGATCGAGGGCGAATCGCACGCGACGCGCGAGCTGTACGGCGTCGGCGAGCCCACCACCGACGACTTCGGGCGTGCCTGCCTGATGGCGCGGCGATTCGCCGAGGCCGGCGTCCGGTACATCACGCTGATGCACTCCACGAAGGCCTTTGGCAACCTGTGGGATCAGCACAAGGACCTGTACGACGGCCATCGCAGCAACGCGGCCGCCGTCGATAAGCCGATCGCGGGGCTCCTGCGCGACCTCCGCTCGCGCGGAATGCTCGACGACACCCTGGTGATGTGCGGCAGCGAATTCGGGCGGACGCCGGTCTTCGAGTTTCAGGACGGGTCTGAGGGCCGCCACCGCAACGGGCGCGACCACAACCCGCACGGGTTCACCATGTGGTTCGCCGGCGGCGGCGTTAAGCCCGGCCTCAGCGTCGGCCAGACGGATGACTTCGGCTATTACGCGATCGAGGATAAGGTGTCCGTTCACGACCTGCACGCGACGATCCTGCACGCGATGGGGATTGACCACGAAAAGCTCACCTTCCGTCACGCCGGGCGTGACTACCGCCTGACGGACGTCTCCGGCGAGGTGGTGAAGGCGATCTTCGCGTGACCGTTGGCCCGCCGGCCTACCGAACGAGCGACCCGCGCGGCAGTAGAGTAAGCTGACGAGGCCCGTTTGGCGGCCCATTTCCCGAGCATTCACCCTGTCGCTTTGTCGAGAGTTGAAGTGATGGTAACCATTCCGTTTCCGTCGCCCCGACCGGGCTCCGCGCGAGCCGCGACCGTGACAGACTGTGGAAAAACCGGTAACAGCGGCCTGACGACTGCCGTTTTTGAGCGAAAATCGAAGCACTTTTCGGCGTTTTTTGGGTTTTCCGACAGTCTGGTGAGGGAGCGGTCGGCGCCCTTTGGCGCCCCACATGAGCTCGCAAAACAACTGTCGCCGGGCGCAGACCGCTCCCCGACGGTCGCGGCTCGCTGGGATCCTTCGCTCAACGACCGAAAGTTCCTGCTGTCGATCGGCTCGATCGCCATCGCTCTGGCGATCGCCCTTTCTCCTTCGATCGTGCGGGCCGCTTCGTCCACAATCGATTTCAATCGAGACGTCCAGCCGATCCTGTCCGACAACTGCTATCACTGTCACGGGCCCGACGCGGCCCAGCGCAAGGCGCATCTGCGGTTCGACCTGCTCGACCCCAAGCAAGGGCCGTTTGTGGATCATGACGGGCAGCAGGCGATCGTCCCCGGGCATCCGGAGCAAAGCCTGCTGATCGCCCGCATCCTCTCCGAGGATGAAGACGAGAAGATGCCGCCCGCCAGGTCGCACCGGCAACTGTCGGCCGCCCAGGTTGAGGTGCTGAAGGCGTGGGTCCAACAAGGGGCGAAGTGGGGCCAGCACTGGTCGCTCGTGCCGCCGGTGAAGGCCGAACCGCCGGCCGTGAACGACGCCGCGTGGCCGCGGAATGCGATCGATCGCTTCATCCTTGCCCGGTTGGAGCGCGAAGGGTTGAGCCCCTCACCCGAGGCGCCGCGGGCGACGCTGATCCGTCGCGTGACGCTCGACCTTACCGGCCTGCCCCCCACTCCCGCCGAAGTGGACGCGTTCGTGGCAGACGCGTCGCCGGATGCGTACGAGAAGCTGGTCGATCGGCTCTTCGCGTCGCCGCGGTACGGCGAGCGGATGGTCTGGGAATGGCTCGACGCCGCTCGGTACGCCGACACCAATGGCTACCAGGGGGACAACACTCGCACGATGTGGCCGTGGCGCGATTGGGCGATTCGGGCGTTCAACGAGAACATGCCGTACGACCAGTTCACCATCCGACAGCTCGCCGGCGACCTGCTGCCCGATGCGACGCCGGAGGAGAAACTGGCGACGGGGTTCTGCCGCAATCACATGATCAACGGCGAGGGCGGACGCATCGCCGAAGAGAACCGCGTCGAGTACGTGATGGACCAGGTGGAGACGACCGGCACCGTCTGGCTCGGGCTGACCGTCGGCTGCTGCCGCTGCCACGACCATAAGTTCGACCCGATCACCCAGAAGGAGTACTACCAACTCTTCGCCTTCTTCAACAATACGCCGGTGACGGGCGCCGGCGGGGCCGGGCAGACGGCGCCGGTGGTCGATTTCTCGACGCCCCAGCAGCGGGCGACGGCCAAGGAGCTTGATGAGGCGGTGGCGGCGGCCGCCGCGGAAGTGACCCGCCTGGAGAATGAGACGTTCACCTTCCCCAAAGGCGGCACGATCGCCGACGCACCCAAGCTGGCGTCACTTTCGGGCAACATCGTCGGCACGCTGAAGCAGCCGCCGGAAAAGCGTTACCTGCCGTCTTTCCGCGAGATCATCCCAAAGCTGCGCGACACCGAGCCGACCTACATCGCGGCCGTCGAACGGTTTTTCGCCGCGACCGACAAACGCACGCAGTTTTCCACCGTCGTCCCCCGGGTGATGGTGATGGAGGAGATGAAAAAGCCGCGGCCGACCTTCGTGCTGGTCAAAGGGGCGTACGACAAGCCCGCCGACCCCGTCACGGCGGGCACGCCGGCCGTCTTGCCCCCCCTGCCGGCCGACGCGCCGCATGACCGCCTGGCGTTGGCGCGGTGGCTCGTGTCGCCGGACCACCCGCTCACTTCCCGCGTCACCGTGAATCGCTTCTGGCAGCAGTTCTTCGGGTACGGGCTGGTGAAAACAGTCGATGACTTCGGCGCGCAGGGGGAGAAGCCGGTGCATCCCGAGCTGCTGGACTGGCTCGCCCGCGACTTCATCGAAAGCGAGTGGGACGTTAAGCGGCTGCATCGACTGATCGTGACGAGCGCGGCGTACCGGCAGTCGTCAAAGGTGACGCCGGCGCTGTTCGAGCGGGACCCGGAGAACCGCCTGCTGCGCGCGGCGGCCGCATGCGCATGCCGGCATTCATGCTGCGCGATCAGGCCCTGGCCGTCAGCGGGCTCCTGGTGGAGAAGCTCGGCGGCCCGCCGGTCAACCCCTACCAGCCGCCGGAGATCTGGGAAGAGGCGACGTTCGGGATCATCAAGTTCAAGCAGGACCATGGCGAGTCCCTCTATCGCCGAAGCGTCTATACCTTCTGGCGGCGAATCGTCGCGCCGACGGAGTTCTTCGACACGGCGTCGCGCCAGGTCTGCACCGTCAAGCTGAGCCGGACCAATACGCCGCTGCACGCGCTGACGACCCTCAACGACACGACCTTCGTCGAGGCGGCCCGGGCGCTGGCGCAGCGCGTCATGCTCGAAGCGGGTGACGCCCCCAAGGATCGGTTGGATCTTGCCTACCGGTTGGTCCTTGCCCGCCCCCGCGCGAGGCGGAATCGGCGATCCTCCTGGCGGCCGCCGAACGCCTCGAACATGAGTATGCCGACCAGGGAGCGGCCGAGGCGTTGCTCGCCGTCGGCGAATCCCAGCGCGACGCCCGCCTCAGCCCGACCGACCACGCCGCCTGGACAAGCCTCTGCCTGATGATCCTCAATCTCGATGAAGCGCTGACGCGGGAGTGAAGGCTCGTTGTTCGGTCCGCTCGTAGGGCCTGCACGAGAGCGCTCGAGAGACGCTCTGCTTGCGCAGGGCGACCGGCTCTCGTGCGGACCGTTCGCTCGGGCCCTGAGCGAGTTCCGGACGTTTTCAGCCGGTTTCTCCCTCTCCCCTTGTTCCTTCCCTCCGATTTCGGATTTGGTTCTTCGGATTTTGCCCGCAACTGCGTTGATCAATGCCCCGCTGCCCCGCCGCCCGGCTTGTTCCCTCGCATCAATAGCGCCAGCGGGATCATGCACAGCGCCGACATCGACAGGATCCAGAAGGCATCAATGTAGCTCAGCATCGACGCCTGCGCCATCATCTGCCCGGCAATGGAAGCCTGCGCCTGCTGGCCGGCCAGGACGCTCCCCGAGCCGCCCCCGCCGCTGAGCGTCGCGGACAGCGTTTTGACGGCCGCCTGGTACATCGGGTCGTACGGCGTGAGGTGCTCGACCAGCCGCGACTGGTGGAATTGCGAGCGGCGGGCGAGCACGGTCGTCACCAGCGAAATCCCGAAACTCCCCCCGATGTTGCGCGACAGGTTCAAGAGGGCCGACGCGTTCGTGCTCTTGTCCGGCGGCAGCTTGGCATAGGCGGCCGTGTTGATCGGCACGAACAGGAAGGCCAGCCCCACCATCTGAAACATGCGCGCCCAGGCCACATGCGCGTAGCTGACCTGAAGGTCAAAGTCGGTCATGTGATAGAGGGCGGCGGAACTGACCGCCATCCCGAAGATGATCAGCCACTTCGCCTGATACTTGCCGACCAGCGTCCCCACCAGCGGCATCAGCGCCATCACCACAAACCCGCCCGGCGTGATCGCCAGCCCCGCGTCCGTCGCCTGATACCCCATCTGTGCTTGCAGGAACTGCGGCACGAGCACCGTGCTGCCAAAGAGGATGAACCCGACGGCGAACATCACAATGTTCGACACCAGGAAGGTCCGGTCCTTCAGGAGCGGCAGATCGACGATCGGCTCGTCGATCATCAGCTCCCAGACGATGTGGAAGAGGATGCCCACCACGGCGATGATTGCGAACGCCGTAATAAAGCGCGACCCGAACCAGTCATCCTCCTGCCCCTTGTCCAGTACGACCTGCATCGCCCCCAGCCCCAGCGCCACCGAGACGAAGCCGACGAAGTCGATGTTTAACCCGCGCTTCAGCAGTTTCTTCCGCCGCGCGTCCATCTCCGGCGGGTCGTGGACGACCAGGTAGCTGAGGTAGAGCGACACCAGCCCAACCGGCACATTGATGAAGAAGATCCACCGCCAGGAGAAATTGTCGGTGATCCATCCCCCCAGCGTCGGCCCGACCGCGGGCGCGACGACGATGGCGATCCCGTAGACCGCGAACGCCATTCCCCGCTTCTTGGGCGGGAAGGTGTCGGTCAGGATCGCCTGCTCACTGGGCGCCAGCCCCCCGCCGCCGATCCCCTGCAGGACCCTGAAGAAAATGAGCAGCGGGAGGTTCGGCGCCAGCCCGCACAGAAGCGAGCTGATCATGAACAACGCCACGCAGCCCATGTAGAACCGCTTGCGGCCGATGACCGACGCCAACCACCCGCTGATCGGCAAGATGATCGCGTTGGAAACCAGGTAGCTCGTCAGGACCCACGTCGCCTCGCTCAGGTCGGCCGACAAATTCCCCGCGATGTGCGGCAGCGCGACGTTGGCGATCGAGGTGTCCAGCACCTCCATGAACGTCGCCATCGAAACGACGACGGCCACCAGCCAGGGGTTATACGTCGCCGGCGCGGGCCGCGACGCATAGTCCAGAGAGTGGGCTGACTTGACTGCGGTCATAACGTATCAAAACCCGGCTCGGCGGAGGCTCCGAGAACGGTAGCGCGGAGGCGCAATGCCGTCTACCGCAAATCTCTGTCTCTTTGGGGAACGCGGCCTGACATGCACGGGCACATTCGCTGTGCCCAAGGACCCCCTGGAAGAGTTGTCGTCTGACTGCTATTTGGCCGGGATCTCGAAGATGAGCCATTCGTTCGCTGGCGCCTTCTCGTTGAGGCCGTGGCAGAAGAGGTAACGCTCGTCCGGCGAGAAGCGGAGCTCGACCCGCCGCGGCGACCCCGCGCCTGCTACTGTGCAGACGAGCCGGTCCGTGCTGGTTTCGCGGATTTCCAGCTTGAACGACCCGTCCGCCTCGTCGCCGGCGGAGTGGCCGTAGTAGGTGAGGCGCGGGCTCGCCCCGTCGAAGCGCGCTCCGTCGAAAGTCCGGAGCCGCTTGCGAGTTTCTACGTCGAAAAGCTCCGCCACGTCGCCGCAGGGTTTCTGCAACAGCATGAGGCGCCCGTCGGGCGTGACGGAAAGGCGGGCCAACGATGAGAAGTCGCCCCGATCGACCGCATAATTGATCGGGATGGCGGCCGCGACGTGCCCGGTCGCCTTGTCGTAGGCCCGCACGGTGTGGCCCTCCCAGTCGAGCGTGAAGGCCCAGGGCGAGCGCTCTGGCAGGCATGCCTGCACCGGCCCTTCGGCGAGCCACGCCGGTTTGGGAAGAAGCTCACCGGTGGTGGCGTCATAGCACCGCCACGCCGGCGGTTCCAGAACAAGCTGCGCTATGACGGGCGAGGGAGGGCTGGGAAGCAGACAGATTTGCTTGCCATCCGTTGCCGCTTCGGCGTCGAAGCCGAACGTGCGGCGGGCCGCGAGGGTTCCCGTCTCGGTGCTCCATCGTGCCCACTGCCGCACGCCCCACATCTTCGCGGCTTTCTCGGGGGCTGTCGGGTCGAGGTAGCGGCTGGCGGGCCAGTCCGCGTCAATGTGAACCAGCAACGACCCGGGGTCGGCCTTATTGAAACTGAACAGGATGCGCCCCGGGACCGGGTCGAACGCGCGCACGACCGTTCCGGCGGTGTCCTTCTCGACGATCCGCGAGCCATGGACGACCAGTCTCTGTCCGAGCGGGGTGCTGCCCCAATGACGATCGACGTAGTTCCCGACGCGACAAGACCAGATCGGCCGCGGCCAAAGGGGCTCGGTGACGCGCCCGACACGGGCAACATGCATCGCCGGATAGGCCAGGAACAGCAGGAACGCGAGGGACGCGCACATCGCGACACGACGTCCGACAGGCCGGGCGACGCCGCGGGTGCGGTCGGTGAGGCGGGTGCCGCACTCGGGGCAGCGATCGGACGTCAGCTTGGACAGGCAGTAGCCGCAGCGGCGGCATTGAGGTTGCCCGACGATGCCCCGCCGCCGAGACAGGCGGAGGGCTCGCCGCGCCAGCGGCACCGCGGCGGCCGCCGCCGCGACCGCGATCAACTCGCGGCAGAAATACGCCGGGGCCGCCCAGAGGTTGGTCATCGGCAGGTCCCACTCGGCCGTGTAATAGTGGCCGCCAACGCCGGGGCAGAAATCGCCGTCGAGTATCCGGGCGATCGGCGTCAGCACCGGCGCGGGGGCCGGCCGGGCGGGATCTGTGGCGGGCCGGTGGCTTGATTGCTTTCGGTGGCCGGGATTGGCGCGGCAGACGGGATAGGTTCGGTGGTGGGGATCGCTGCGGCCGCCAGGACTGTGCGCAGGCCAGGAGGGACACGACTGCGAAGAAGCGGCGGAGCATGCGTGCGTAGACGCCCCGGTGCGCGGATAGTTCCCGTTTGTCTGCCCTACGGTCCCTGAGAATCGCGGGCCAGCGCGTCGGCGTTCGTCTGGGCTGCGCGGCACGGTATAGTTGGCGGCAACAAGGGACCCGCCGCATGGCTTCACTAGTTGCCGCAATCGACCAAGGGACAACCAGCACCCGGTGCATTCTGTTCGACCGCGACCACCCGGTCGCGTTCGACCAGAAGGAGCACGCCCAGATTTACCCGCGGCCGGGGTGGGTCGAGCATGACCCGCTGGAGATCTGGGCCAACACGCAAGCCGTCGTCCGCGGCGCCCTGGCCCGCGCGGCGCGAGAGGGGCCGACATCGCCGCGATCGGCGTCGCGAACCAGCGCGAGACGACCGTCGTCTGGGACCCTCGCACCGGGCGGCCGCTCTGTAATGCGATCGTCTGGCAGGACACGCGGACCAAGCCGATCTGCGATTCCCTGGCGGCCGACGGGGGGCAGAACCGCTTTCGCAAACGCGTCGGGTTGCCGCTCTCCACGTACTTCTGCGGGCCGAAATTGAAGTGGGTTCTGGAGAACGTTGCCGGCGTTCGCGAGGCGGCGGCCGAGGGGCGGGCGATCTTCGGGACGATCGATAGCTGGCTGATCTGGCATCTAACGGGCGGGCCGGACGGCGGGCGGCACGTGACGGATGTGACCAACGCCAGCCGCACGATGCTGATGGGGCTTGAGTCGCTGGAGTGGGACGAGGAGATGCTCGGGCATTTCGGCGTCCCCCGCGGGATGCTTCCGAAGATCGTCCCGTCGAGCCACGCCGACGCCTTCGGCGTCACGCGGCCGAGCGGGCCGTTCGGGGCCGTGGTCCGCGTCTGCGGCGACCTTGGCGATCAGCAGGCGGCCCTCGTCGGGCAGACCTGCTTCGAAGCCGGCGAATCGAAGAACACCTACGGCACCGGTTGCTTCATGCTGCTCAACACGGGGACATCGCCCGTGCAGTCGGCCAGCGGGCTGCTGACGACCGTCGCCTACCAGATCGGCCGGGCGGCGCCGGTTTATGCCTTGGAGGGGTCGGTGGCGATGGCGGGGTCGCTCGTGCAGTGGCTGCGGGACAACCTGGGGATGATCCGTTCGTCGGACGAAATCGAAGCCCTGGCGCGAACGGTCGCGGACAACGGGGGCGTTTATTTCGTGCCCGCTTTCTCAGGGCTCTTCGCCCCCCACTGGCGCTCTGATGCGCGGGGATTGGTTGCCGGGTTGACGGGCTACGCGACACGCGGCCACCTCGCCCGGGCGGTGCTCGAGGCGACGGCGTTCCAGACACTCGATGTGCTCGACGCCATGCGGAAAGATTCGGGCCTGGCGCTGGCGTCCCTTCGGGTGGACGGCGGCATGAGCCGCAACGACCTGCTGATGCAGTTCCAGGCGGACCTGCTCGGCGTGCCGGTCACGCGGCCGACCGTGACTGAAACGACAGCGCTCGGCGCCGCGTACGCCGCCGGCCTGGCGGTCGGTTTCTGGGACGACTTCGCCCATCTCCGAAGCCACTGGAAGGCGGACCGAAGCTGGCAGCCGACGTTCAGCCCCTTCGACCGCGACCGCCTGCACGCCCGCTGGCTGGCGGCCGTCGAACGATCGCTCGGCTGGGAAGAGAATCCAAAAACGGGGATTCTCCCCGTTTAATTCGGCCGAAACGGGGAGTCTCCCCTTTTTGGATTGGATGGGCCGAGGGGTGTCCGTATGATGAAGGCCCCGACCGAAGGCGTTCCGTTATGGGCGGTGCCTTGATGCTCCTCCTGAGCTGGATCCTGGAAATTGTCTACATCGCGTTGCCCCCCTTCGCGCTGGCTCTGGCGCTGCGGCGGGCGATGGGCATGCGCCGGCGGGCGGCCGCGGCTCGCTCGAGGGCGCTGCTTCCGGTCGCCGGCCCCGAGGGCGTCGTGCTCCCCTATCGCGACCTTCGCCCGGCCCCCCGCAACCCGTCGCAGAATGAAGTTCAGGCGGCCCTTCGGCCTCTCCATGATTTCCTCATGACCTGCATCAGCGGCATGGTCCTCGGCTCGGCGCTGGTCTTCGCCTACGCGAAGCTGACTGACGCCCAGACTCCGATGGGGCAGGTCGTCCTGACGTCGTACTTCTTTGTGGCCATGCTGATCCTGCTGAAAGGGTTCAACAATGGCCTGCGGGTCGCGCTGGAATGGCTCTTCCTGCTTCGCCGCCGGCCGGTCTGGAGCGGGCATCTCTGGGGCTTTCGCGCCTTCGGGGCGGTCCTGTTCCGTGTGACGGCCCTGTCTCTCCTGGGGATGCCCTACCTGATGGCCGTCGTGATGGTCTATCGGCCAAAGGTGATCAGCAGCGACGACCCGATGCGGCAACTGGGCTTCGCGTTCACGTCGGTCCACTTCAACGCGACGGACGGCACGCGGCTGGACGCCTGGTGGATCCCCGCCGTGACTCGCGATGCCGAGAAAGCCCCCGCATGGGCCGGCCGCCGGACGGTGGTGCTCTGCCACGGGCTGGGGGCGAATAAGGGGAACCAGCTCATGCTGGCGCGGGAGTTGATCCCGAACGGGTACAACGTCGTCTCGTTCGATTTCCGGGCGCACGGCGCCAGCGGCGGGCAGCTCAGCAGCTTTGGCGACCTGGAGCGGCGGGATGTGCTGGGAGCGGTCCGGTGGGTGAAGGCGGCCCATCCGGAGCAGGAGCGAATCTTCGGCCTGGGGATCAGCATGGGGGCGGCCGCCCTGATCGCGGCCGCCAGCGACGACAGCGACGAAGGCCGGGCGATCGACGCCGTCGCCGTCTATGACACCTACGACGACCTGGGCTCGGTCGTCTCCACGATCGGCGACACGCGTTTCGTCATCCCGCCGTTCGGCTGGCTTGCGAGCCACATCTCCCTGCCGATCGCAAGCGCGCACGTCGGGTCGAACCTGGGCCATTTTTCACCGGCCGCCCTTTCGCCGGGGATTGCGCCGCACCCCATCCTGATCATCCACGGCCGCGGTGATGATGTGATCGCCTTCGAGCATGGCGAGCGGCTCTTCGAGAGCGCGTCTCAGCCGAAAATCCCCTTCTGGGTCGGCAAGGCGCGTTACGTCAACGGGGAGCGGAAGTTTTATGACTCGGACAACACGCTTACCGATCACAATGGAATGGTGAACAGCAACGAGGCCGGCCGCGCCGTGAGGCTCTTCTTCGACTGGGGAAAATCAATCCTCTGACCCCGATCGCTTGTGCATCCGGGCGTGAAGCGTTACCACCGGTGACGCCGCGTCGTCGGCGCCGTTCGAACAGGCGCATCGCGGCGCCGAAGTTTTCCACGGCGATCGCGGCCGCTCCAGGATGCCCATGGCCAACAGCGTATCAACCTACTTCCGCGATATCTTCGACACCGTGAAATCTATCTCCATCGGGATGAAGATCACGCTGAAGTACTGCTTTCAGAAGACGGTCACCGTGCAGTACCCCGAGCAGCGGCTGACCTTCGCCCCGCGGTACCGGGGCATTCACGAGTTCGAGGCGAACAAGTGCATCGCCTGCGACCTGTGCGCCAAGGCCTGCCCCGTCGATTGCATCTACATCGACAAGTCCGCGCCGCGAAAAATCGATAAGAAGACGGGGGTTGTGGACCCGGCCGACCCGAAGAACGGGGAATTGCTCCGTTTCGCGATCGACTACAGCAAGTGCCTGTTCTGCGCCCTGTGCACGGAGCCCTGCCCGACCGACTGCATCCACATGGGCAAGCTGCACGACTTGTCGAGCTATTCGCGGGAAGATGTGGTGGTGGAGTTTGCCGAGTTGGACAAGAAGAACCTCCGCACGCCGATCCCGCTCTGGATGGAGCGCAACGCCGAAAAGATCTCCTGGGTGAAGGAAGAGCGCGACCGCGTCATGGCCGGGCGCCTTGCGCCGGCGACAGCGGATATTCCCAAGACGGGGAAGTGAGCATGCGTAGATTCAGTGGCGGTTCGATCGTCTCGGAAGGGTCGCCCATGACGCTACTATCGGCTGACGTGGAGGAGCGGGTTTTCATGCGCGGCGTGAGTTGGGGCCTGTACCGGCAGATGCTTCATGAAATCGGGGACGGCCGTCCGCGCCTCACTTACGATCAGGGGAGTCTGGAGATTATGTCGCCATCCGGATTTCACGAGTCGGTGAAAATCGTCCTCGCGCGTCTGATCCTGTTCTATTCGGATGCGGCCGGGATCACGTTGGAAGGCCGCGGCTCGACGACGTTTCTTCGCGAAGACCTGCAAAAAGGCTTAGAGCCTGACGATTGCTACTACGTCGCAAACGCCGAAAAGGTGATGGGGAGGCAGGAGTTTGACCCGGCGAGCGACCCGCCGCCGGACTTGGCGATCGAGGTCGATCTTTCACGACCGAAGGTGTCGCGGCAGCCGATTTACGCGTCTTTAGGGGTTCCGGAGATCTGGCGTTTCGATGGCCGGGTGCTTGAGGTGCTCGTCCGTGTCGATGACGCGAACGAGAGGTATGTCGTATCGGACCGGAGCCTTGCCTTTCCCAAGCTACCCATGCGGGAAATGGATGCGTGGCTGCAGATGGGGCTCCGGGAAAGTCAGTCGGCGGCGGTAAAATCGCTTCGAGCGTGGGTCAATTCGCAGGCTTGACGCGAAACGGCTCGCGTTGATCGCGTCTCGTCGAGTGCCCTATCCTTGGCGGCCGCTCACGCGTTTGAAAGCATGTCGATCAGGGGCTGCGTCTCATCCCGAAGCAGATAAAACGCGACGAATGTCGCCGGCGCATCGGTCGCATCAAAGTGCATGATCCGCGCACCGGCCGGCTCGTAGAAGGCCTCGCCGGCGGCGATCGTCCGCGGCGGCTCACCGTCTACTTGAAACAGGATGGCACCTTGGGTCACGAGTCCGACGACGGGGCCGGGGTGGACGTGCGTGCCCGTCGCCTGGTGGGCCGCGAGACGAATCTCCTTGACCTCAACCCGCCCCACCGTGGCGGCCTCGGCGAAGGCGGCCGTCAGCAGGGGATGCCGGATGATCCGATTCGCCCCGGCGGCCGCCGGAGTCTCGGCGGCCACGGCCTCTTGAGGAGCGTCGGGCATGAACAGCGGGTCGGTGGCCGGCTCGTTCAACGGCGTCTCGTTCAAAGGCGTCTCGTTTGACGACGCCTCGCCCGCGTTCGCAAGGCCCGGCGGCGTGTCAGTCGGGGCGGGCGCATCCCCGGTGGCGGCGTCCGGGGCCTCGGCGGCCGGAAGGTCGATCGACGTCTCTTCGGAGAAGAGCGTCGATTCGTCGGCCGCCTCGTCCGCCGGGGGAAGGTCCAGCGCGACGAACTTGAAGATCTGCCCGAGCATCGTCTCCATCGTGTAGGGCTCGCTCAGCGACAACGCGACGAAGACGCCCTGGTTGTGGTCGGAGGCGATGATGAGGTGGCGATCCCCGTTGACCGCATAGCCGGAGTCCTGCGGCTGGTGGCCGGTGATGATCGATTCGAGCGCCGACTTTGTCTGCAAAGCTCCCCGCGCCCTCCGGCGTCTGGCGGCGGCCCCAGACCAGTTGGTACGCCGGGCCGGTTCGTCGCTTGTAGTCGGCCGGCACGAGCTCGCGCTCGAAGACGGTGTAGTCGTACTCCGGGATCTGGTCTTCGGCGGGGAGGCTGTGGCTGATCCAGAGCCCATTCTGCGTCTTGATCGCGAGGGGGAAGGAGAGCAGGAACTCCGTGATCGCGACCTGCACCTTGTACCGGTCGCCGCCGAAGTCGCGCTTCACGCCGGCATTGAAGGCTTCGCAGACGCTCAGGCCGGCCTTCATGATCCCTTCGCCGTAGATCTGCGCCAGATCGTGGTTGGCCAGGAGGAAGTGGATCTGGCTCGGGTAATCGCACTTCAGCAGGGCGACGCGGTAGAGGATCTCCCAGCTTCCCTCTGCCCGGTTCTCGTCAAAATGCTCTCCGTGAATGACTTCGTGAAGGACCAGGTGCCTGTCGGCGTTGTTGGCGAGATCGGCCGCCCGAAGGAGCTTCTCAAAGTTGCGGCGATGGTCATGCATGTCCCCCGTGACCCAGACCTCCCCTTCCGCGGGCAAATGCACAACCTGCCCGACCCGCATCGAGTCGACCTTGTTCTCCTCGGTTGCAGTCTCGAACACTTCGACCACTTGCGCGGTGGTTAGGGTCATGCGGGCATAGGTAATGGGATGTTTGGTTTTCGTCAACAAATTCTGGGGCGTGGTCGACCAGCGCTTAACGCACTTCAACGTTCATCGGGTATCGATTTCAGCTATGGTTGCACCTCAACCAACGCGATGCTCGACATGATGCTCGACCCTATCGGGAAGTCTCTAACGCTCGTTTCAGTGCTTGTCGCATGGGCGATGGACGCTGCATCGACGGCGTCCGCTTGCGGGACCGCATCGCGGTCCGCACTTCGCCTGTTCCAGCCGCAAGGGCATCGTACGATGGCGCTCACGCCCTGCGGCGGACCGCGGTGCGATCCCCACGGGATCGAAGGGTCGGCGACGATGAATCCGCCCGCCTCTCCGCGTCACCCGCCGATCAACGTACAGATGATCGTCCTCCGCCGCGGACGGGTGTCGAAGTCGATCAGGACCACCTGCTGCCATTCCCCCGTCAACAGGCGGCCGGCGGCGACGGGGAGGGTGAGGCTTGGGCCGATCAAGGCGGCGCGGATGTGGGCGTGACCGTTGTCGTCGTGCCAGGAGGCTTCGTGCTCGTAGCGGGCGTCGTCCGGGGCGATTTGCTGGAGAGTTCGCGGGAGGTCGTGCTTGACCAGGCCCGGCTCAAATTCGAGCGTGGTGAGGGCGGCGGTACTGCCGGCGACGAAAAGGTGGAGGATCGTCTCACCGACCGCTTGGGGCAGGTCGCGGAGTCGCCGGCCCACCTCAGGGGAGAGGTTGATTACGTCGGTGTTCCCGTCGGTTTCGATGTCGATCTTGAATCGGGCCATATCAGCGATGTCCTGGGCCGGTTCGGTGTCGCCGTCTGATTCATGCGGCCGCCTTCGACCTCGGGGTTCTCCCGTCTCACAGGGTATCATGGGGGCATGCGGCGTGTCGCCAACCAACTGTTGTTACTTTGCCTCGGTGTCGGTGGTGCGAGCAATGTTGGCGCCGCGGATGTGGCCTCGACGCGGCCGGCGGCCGCGGCAGCGCGAACGCCGGCTCAGACGTCGCTCGCGGCGGAGTGCGACGGGTTGATCGGGTCGGCGGTCAAGACCAGCTTCGGCTGGGGGTGGGCGGCCGTCGAGCCTCTGCCGGAAGCGCCGGCCGCCCCGGCGCCGACGGGGGCTGCCGGAGCGGAGCCCACGCCCGAGAAGTCGTCGGAGCGGACGCCGGAAGCCGCCCCGCCGATGCCGACGCGGCCGCCGGCGAATCGGCGGCCCTCGCCGCGGGCGGGCGCGAAGGCGGTCATTGACTCGAAGGACTCGGCCGCCCTCGGGCTCCAGTTGTTCCTGATCGGACGCCGTCTGAACGAGCCTCGTTTTCTGGACGCCGCGTACGAGGTTGCCCGCGGATTGTCTACGATCCAGTCTCGGACGGGGCAGATCCGGACGCGCGGCGTGCTGGGTGCGATGACCGGGGCCAATGACCCGCCGATCGACGTCCCGGATCGGGCGGCGACGCGCACGGTGCTGGCGCTGTTGCTCACCCTGCTCGACGCCGACCGGACGAGTGGCCGCCACGACTACGAGCGACTGCGGCCGGCGGCGTCGCACGCGGCGTACTGGCTTGCGGGACAGATGACGGCCGCCGGCGGCTGGCCGAGCGCCTATCCCCCGAATGCCGCGCGGGGCAAGGCTTATCGCCTGGTCTTTCTCGATCGCCGCGACTACCGCGATTCCGCGTTGACACTGCTGCTTGCCGGCGAGGTGCTGCAGAGCGAGCCCCTTCAACAGTTGTTCGATCGGACGGCGGACGAGCTCCAGGTGCTTCGGCCGATTGACCCGCAGACCGCCGAGCGATCGTTCTGGACGACGGCCTACGCGCTCGACGGAGAGCCGACGCGCAAGTTCCCCGAACTGAATAAGGGGTACGACCTGATCGCCGGACGCTACGCGGCCGAGACGCTGCTTGCCGGCTACGTGGTGACGCTGAAGCCGCGGTACGATGAGGTGTTTGAGGCGGCGATGGTGGTGCTGAATAAGTTCCCCAGGTCGGACGGCCACTACGCGCGTTTTTACGATCGCAGCAGCCAGAAAGCCGTCCCCACGACCCGACCGGACGAAGGCTCGCTCTTTTCGCCGCCGGCGGCGCCGCCGCCGAGGGAGAGCTTCGCGCCGGAGCAAGCGATTGCCCGGCTTCAGGCGGCGTCGGTGGAGATTCACGGTGCCGGCGGGAAGAGCTATGGCGATTCGCTCGCTCGCGAGTGCCCGCTGTTGACCCGCGTCGCTCTGGTATCGAGCGGCTTGTCAGACGACGCGTTAACCGACCGTTTAGCCGAGCGAGCCGCCCCGGCGGCGCGGGATCAAGCGGGTGACGCCGGCCCGCCGGCGGAAGGGTTTTCGGCCGCGGTGCGATCGCTCTGGATGGAGGCGGCGGCGGCCGGGATTTTCACCGAGAAAAGTTAACGGGCTCTGCATAAAATATCCTCGTAACATCGCGAGCAGTGGGAACCGGGGAACCCCGCACGTCGGTATTCAAACGGGGGGTCCAGATTGATGATTTGACCCTTATCCGAACCGGTGATATATTTCGGTGTGCGGCACCGAGACTAGCATTACTGCTTGTCGAGCAGAGATTTATGGCACGAGAGCTGGCGTCGGCTCGGGGCCGTTTGATCGTTGGGCGAATTCGGTGCCTGTCATCATCGAGCGAAATGTAAGAGGTGGCCAGAGTTGGCTGGTTCAGACGATTATCGGTCGAGCGTTCTCCAAGCCACTGACATTGTGGACCTGATCGGCCGAACCGTTGCTTTGAAACGTCGCGGCCGTGACTATGTCGGGCTCTGTCCGTTCCACCAGGAAAAGACCCCTTCGTTCACGGTAAAGCCCGATCGGCAATACTTTTACTGCTTCGGATGCAAGGAAAAGGGGAACGCGATTGACTTCGTAATCAAGCGCGACCGGGTTGAGTTTATTGATGCGCTGAAGCAACTGGGGCAGGCGGCCGGCATCGAAATGCCGCGGTTCGGCGTCTCCAAGGAGAAGACGAGCGAGCGACAGGGGCTGCTTGAGGCCCACTCGGCCGCGTGTTCGTTCTTTGAGAAGCTGCTGTCAGAGCCCGCCGGCGGGGCCGCTGGCCGCGACTATCTGTCGAAAGAGCGCGGCTTCACGGCGGAGTCGATCCAGCGGTTCCAGATTGGCCTGGCCGCCGATGCATGGGAGGCGCTGATCAAGGGCCCGGTGGGTCGGAAGTTCAAGCCCGAGTTGCTTGCCTTGGGCGGGCTGGTGAAGAAGCGGGAGAAGGGCGACGGTTACTACGACACGTTCCGCAACCGGTTGATGTTCCCGATCCGGGACGAGAGCGGGCGAGTGATCGCCTTTGGCGGCCGCAAGATGCCTGGGTCGGAAGACCCGGCCAAGTACCTGAACAGCCCCGAGACGCCGCTGTTCTCCAAGAGCCGGTGCCTCTTCGGGATTGACGTCGCTCGCCAAAAGATCGTGGAAACCCGGGCCGCGGTCGTGGTTGAGGGGTATACCGATGTAGTGATGGCGCACCAGTTCGGGGCATCGAACGTCGTGTCGCCCCTGGGGACTGCCCTGACCGACCAGCACGTCTCGATGCTGCGGCGCTTCGCCGATCGGATCGTGCTGTGGTTCGACGCGGACGTCGCGGGTGACGCGGCCGTCGATCGCGCGGTTGGCCTGTTCCTGACCCAGCCGGTCGAGATCGCCATCGCCTCAATGCCCGAGGACCTCGACCCGGACGAGTTCCTGCTGAAAAATGGCCTTGAGGCCTTCGAGAAGCTGATGGCCGCCGCGCCCGACGCGCTGACATACAAGTGGAACCAGCTCTCGCGGCGCTACAACGCCGATATGGGCGACCTCACGGGCCAGCAGAAGGCGGTGGAGGAGTACCTGGGGTTGCTTGCGGCGGCGCGGGCCGCCGGGCCGGTTGATTCGATCCGCTGGGGCATCTCGCTGGCCCGGGTGAGCCGCCTGACGGACGTGCCGATCGAGCAGCTTAACCATCGGTTCGGCTCTGTCGCGCCCCGGCCCCGTTTTGGGAGTGGCCCGGGCAAGGGCGCCGCGGCCGGTGGCCGCTACCGAGGCGGGCCGGCCCCTTACCGCGGCAGTTCGGCGGGTCCGCGGTCTGTGCTGCGAGAGTCGCTCGGGCCGCCGGCGTCGGGCTCGTCTTCGAACGAACCGCCCGGTGGAGGCGCGGGTGAGACGCCGGATGAAGCGGATTCCCCCCGGGGGATGCCAACGGCGCGGAATCGCGCGGAGCGGTGGATCCTGGGGACGTTGCTCCTCAAGCCGTCGCTGTGGCGGCCGTTGCAGCGGCTGATCGGTGTTCAGGACTTTATGAGCCCGGTGAATCGTCGCCTGGCCGACGCCTACTGGAATTATCAACGGGATGAGGGGGAACCAGTATTTAACGAGTTCCTGGGGCTGCTCGGGGAAGATGGGCCGGCCCAGCAGCTTGCCATCGAGGCGCTTCAGGAGGTCGAAGCCCTAGACGACCCCGAAGCGACGCTCGCCGACGCGGTCCGCCACATTGAGCAGGATCGGCAAAAGGGCGACCAGCGGAAACTTGTGGCGGAGTTGCGACGTACGAGCGATGTCCCGCTGTCTGAGGAGCGGGAGATCGACCTGTTGCGAAAGCTGCAGGATCAGATGCGCAAAACCGACGTGCGGCGATCCGATTAAGCCTAGAATGTCAAGAGCCCGCCGACCCCTTTCGCCGATTTAATGGGCTCGCCTGGGAATGGGCTTCCGCGGAGGCTCGCTTCATCGGTATTGCGGCCGGCGTAACGATGTATCGATCGGCCCCGCGAAAACGTTTTTGAACGCCTCCTGATGCGGCGGGCGCTGATCCGGTGCGCTCTGATCGGGCGCTGGGCTGGGGCGGGCGCGAACTGCGATCCCCGCCGCGGCGTAAAGCCGGTTCGCGAATCGCGCATGTTCCCCCTGTCTCGGCGTGTGTGGCGAGTCGGGGAAATGTCCAACTGTGATGATCGGTGCCACCGTGGCCCGTTACAGGGATCGGGAATGCCCCCGAGGTCCTTGGCCAGCATCGGTGGTATCCGCATGCCGTGCCGTCCCCCAGAGGCTCCTCGTGGGCGGCCGGGCGTGCGGAGGGTGGCGATGGTAATTCCGCCTCCTCCGATGGGATGAACGGTGCGAGCGTTCACCCCAAACACCGCGAGAAGCTCGCGGCTGGCCCGCACCAACGTGCGGGGAGAGTGATCGGACTGGTATGAGCGTCAAGGAAAGCGTTAAAGAACCTGTGATGGATGCGCCGTTGATCGGCTCCGGCTCGCAAGAGGAGGTGGACCTCCGCGTCCGCGCCCTGCTCGACATGGGCACCTCGCGCGGCTATCTGACCTACGAGGAGCTGAACGAAAAGCTGCCCGACGAGGTCGTAAGCCCCGACAAACTCGATTCGCTCCTTATGATGATCGACGAGATGGGCATCAAGCTCATCGACGAGACCGACATCGGCGAATTTGCCAAAGGCCCCAAGCCCAGGCCTTCCAAGAAGGAGAAGGTCGCCGCCGAGGAAGAAGTCGTCGAAGTCGTCCGCGACGAAAACGGCGAAGAGATCGACCTGAACCTCGAAGCCGAGCTCGCCGAGGCGTCCACCAAGCGGATCGATGACCCGGTCCGGATGTACCTGACCCAGATGGGCGAGATCCCCCTGCTCACCCGCGAGCAGGAAATCGCCCTGGCCAAGAAGATCGAAATCACCCGCAAGATCTTCCGGTCCAAGGTGCTCGAGAGCGACTACTGCCTTCAGAGCGCCGTCGAGATCCTCCAGCAGGTCGATGATGGGGACCTCCCCTTCGACCGGACGATGAAGATCAGCACCGACGAGGGGATGGCCGACAAGGGGACCATCGGCCAGCGTATCCCGCTGAACCTGGGCACCGTCCGCCAGATGCTGGCGCGGAACCACGCCGACTGGGACGGCCTTCGCGGCGCCAAGGCCAAGAAGGAACAAGAAGAGCTTCGCCTCGCCATCCGCCGCCGCCGCCGCCGCAGCGTCAAGCTGCTGGAAGAGCTCGCGCTGCGGACCAGCAAGGTCACCCCGCTGATGAAGAAGCTCTTCGAGCATCTCGACCAAGATGGTCGAACTCGAGCAGCGCATCGTCGAGCTGAAAAAGGTCAAAGACCCCGGCGAGGACCTCGAAGTCTGCCAGGAAGAACTGAGTGGGCTCGAAGACCTCGTCCTGGAGAACGCCCAGGACCTCCACAAGCGCGTCGTCCAAATCCGCAAGATCTTCTACAAGTACGAGGATGCCAAGCGGAAGCTCTCCGGCGGCAACCTGCGGCTGGTCGTCTCGATCGCCAAGAAGTATCGCAACCGCGGGCTCTCGTTCCTGGACATCATCCAGGAAGGGAACACCGGCCTGATGCGCGCGGTGGATAAGTACGAGTATCGCCGCGGCTTCAAGTTCAGCACCTACGCGACGTGGTGGATTCGCCAGGCGATCACCCGCGCCATCGCCGATCATGCCCGGACGATCCGCATTCCGGTCCACATGATCGAGACGATGAGCAAGCTCCGGAACATCAGCAAAGGGCTGATGCAGGAGCTCGGCCGCGAGCCCACCATTGAGGAAATCGCCAAGCGGGCGAAGATGACGGTGAGCGAGACGCGCCGGGTCCTCAAGATCTCGCGTCATCCGATCAGCCTGGATCGGCCGGTCGGCGAAAGTGAAGACAGCTACTTCGGCGACTTCATCGAAGACGAGAAGGCCGACAACCCGGTCGAATCGGCGACTCAGGAGATGCTCAAGGACAAGATCGAGCAGGTCCTCAAAACGCTGACGTATCGCGAGCGCGAGATCATCAAGCTGCGGTACGGGATCGGCGACGGTTACACGTACACGCTGGAGGAGGTCGGCCGCATTTTTAAGGTCACCCGCGAGCGCGTTCGCCAGGTGGAAGCCAAGGCGATCCGCAAGCTCCAGCACCCGGTTCGGGCGCGGAAGCTGGAAGGCTTTCTGCCGGGGAGTGTGACACGGTAGATAGAGAGGGAGAAGCAATGATTGATCCTGGTACGATCACTGAGCTTTTAGATCGAGATCCGTTTGGATCGTTTCGGATCAGAATGAGCGATGGTCGTGAATATGAAGTGACAAATCCGGAGCGTGTCGTCGCGATGGAGGACTTGTTCTTCATCGCGTTGCCTAAGAAAGGCTTCAAGCTGCTCTCGTATCAGAACATGACGAGTGTTGAGAGCGGTGCGGTCGAAGCGTGACAGTCAAACAGGTTCAACGGACGAGACAAGGCGGCCGCTCAGGCCGCCTTGTCTATTGGACGTCGAGCAAAGGGAGAAGACGATCGCTTAAGCCGGCCATTGGACGATCGCCCATCACGCGGCAAAAAAGCGGCTCGGAAGAAGCAAACTGGGTGGATCCATCTGACCACGGCTGGTTGGCCACGAATGTCAACGCGGGATGCCCTGTTCGGGTCATCGCCAGCTTCGGTGGAAGGTCGCGATCGGAAATGGTCGTGGAAGGATAGTTTGCGTCATTTCGCGAGGGTGGCCACCATCCGCCAGACCAGGTGCGGGGAGAGCGGCCGTGCCTGCGACGCGTTGAAGTCATCCACGAGCTTGTCAAAGCGGGCGGTATACGGCAGCCGGTCACGGCGGCCGATTCTCGTCGCCCAGGGCCTTGCGCAGCGCGTCGCGGTCTTCCTGGGTCATTTCCGGCGGCTTGCCGCGGGCCTCGCCGAGCTTGGGGAGTTTGCCCCCCTTCCGCAGGTTGAGCAGGTGCCGCCAGACTTCTTCGCGGGTGGGCTTGGGGTCGTCGTGGAGGGCGGCGTAGTCGCGATACATCGTCTCGAAATGGGGCGTGTAGGGCAGGTCGTCCGCCGTGCGCCCGGTGCCCTCATAGAGCTTAATGAGCATCGCGCGCTTGACCGGCACGTTGGCCGGCGCTCCAGCGAAAAGCGTCCCGGGCGCCTTTGCGTCCTCGGTGACGGCCGCGCCGGCCCCCTCGGTTGTCCGGTCGATCAGCAGCAGGACCGTCCCGAACGGGTCGCGAACGGCGGCCCGGTAGCCGCGGCTCACCTGCTGCGGGGCCGAGGTGAATGTCAGCTTCATCGCCGCGCGGCGCCGATAGAGGTCGCGCACGTCGTCAACGAGCCAGTACGTCGCTTCGGCGGGAAGGTCGGGGTCGGTGTGGAGGAGCAGATCGGTCGAGCCGTCGGGCGTTTGAAAAATGGCGATCCGGGCATCCTGGCGGATCAGTTTCAGGCCAAGGACATCGCGATAATAAGCGACGGCCGCCCCAATAGCCGGTACACGAAGGACGATGCGGTCGATCTTTCGAAGCATGCCGGTTCGGCAAAGCCGCCGCGAGCGTCAGGCCTGTGCGCCCAGCGGCATCGGCGCGGTTGGCCCCTCCGCCGATGTCCCCGCGCCCGCCGGCCCCGCGCCCGCCGCCGTCGCCTCCATCGCGATCGGCCGGGGTGCGGGCGACTCGGGCCCGGCGTCGGGGGCGTCGTCGTCCAGTTCGTGCGCCTCGGTCTCGGTCGGAGCGTGGAAGCCGCCGCGAAGCACGAACAGGCCCGCGACCGTGTTCCAGAAGATCTGCACCAGGCGAACCGACATCGCCAGCGCGAACGCCTGGCTGACCGTCGCCCCCTGCCCGCGTGTCAGCAGGACCGCGAAGTATTCCATCACGCCCGCTCCCTGCGGAGCGCCGGGCAGCGCGCCGACCAGGCAGATGACGGGGACGATCACCCAGTAGTAAGCCGGAGACAGCGTCAGCCCCAGGGCGTGCCCGGCGAGGGTCGCCGAGATGATGATGGAAATATGGACCGGGAAGGAGATCAGCAGCGTCAGCAGCGCAAGACGCGGCCGCCGGCCGAACATCTCCATCGCTTCAATCGCCTTATGGACCGTCTTCCGCATCGGCATCCGAGCAGCGATGAAGTCGAACCCCGTCAGCTTCCGAAGTGCCGGCGTATAGAAAACCACCATCCCGGCAAAGACGCAGATCGTCAGGGCGATGGAAATCGTCGCCACCTTCTGGCACGCCGGGATGCTCCACTGCATCGAGGCCATCGTCCCGCCGAGCATGATCAGGGCGAGCAGGCCGACGGCCCGGTCGGTCAGGACCGAAATGACAGCTCGCGTCCGGTGGGTCGTGTGGCGCGAGGCATAGTATGCCTTGACCAGGTCCCCGCCGGTCGAGCCGGGCATGAACGTGTTGTAGAAAGACCCGACCATGTTGATCGTGAAGGTCTTGGCCATGCCGATGTGGATCTCCAGCGCCTCCAGGAGCAGGTGCCAGCGGAAGCTGGTAATCAGGTAGGTCAACGGCATGATGAACAGCGCGGCGAGAAGGAAGGAAAGGTCCGCCTCCCGCACCATGCGCACCAGGCCGATCTCGACGAGCGGGTAAGGCGCGAAATCCTTATTGAAGCCCCCAACGACAAGCGTCGCCGGGTAGATCGCCGGCCTGCCGGTGGTCGGATCGAGCGCCAGGACCTGATCGGGCCGATGCTTCGGGTCGGTCGGGGAGGGATGGAGCGCGAGCGCCTTGACCTTGTGCGGCGACCCGGCCGCGTCGAGGATCGACAGTTTGTTGGGGCCCGGCGTCCAGACGTCGCCCCGCGCGACCTGCGTCCTTCCGGCGAACGGCTCGGCAAGCGTGTAATAGGGGGCGTCTTCAATCGTGCCGTCCACCACGCGCACTTTTTGCACTGGGGTGGCGGCCGACGGGTCAACCAGGGTGATCCGGTCGTGAAACGAGATCTGCCGAACCACTACCGTCACGCCGACGACAGCGATGCCCCAGCGCAGCACGAACCCCAGCAAGGATTTTAGCTTCTTATTCATGCTCTTATAGGCCCAGCGGTTGCGCGCGAACGGGTCAAAGGCTGGTCAGCCGTGGCGGCCCCGCTTAGCGCCTGCCGGCGGGGCGGGCGGCCGCGTGAATGTATCCCGGTTCAAATCGGAAAAACAGCCGGGACCGCTGGAGCTTTAGCGCGTTCAGCCCCGGGCGGGGCCGATGAACCCGCGGGCCCGCAGCAGGTCCATTAGCCGATCCACGCAGTCGCTCACCGGCGTGACGTCGGTCTGAAGCACGAGATCAGGGTTTGATGGCGCTTCAAATTCGGCGCTGACGCCCGGGAACTGGGAGAGCTTGCCCGCCTCGGCGGCCAAGTACGCGCCGGTCTTGTCGCGCTGCTTGCACACCTCGACCGGCGCGGAGAGGAACACTTCGAGGAAGCGATCCGTCCCGATGACTTCGCGTGCGCGTCGGCGGACCGCGTCGTGAGGGGCGACAAACGCGCCGATGCAGATCAGCCCGGCGTCGTTCAGGATCTTCGCCACCTCGGCGCTGCGGCGCAGGTTCTCCGATCGTTCGTCGGCCGTGAACCCCAGGTCGCGGCAGAGGCCTTGACGCATATTCTGCCCATAAAGCACAGTCACCGCGTGGCCCGCGTCGAAGAGCCGCTTCTCCAGGGCGTAGGCGATCGCCGCTTTGCCCGAGCCGGTCAGGCCGGTCAGCAGGACCGTCCCCCCCTTCTGCCCGTAACGGGCTTCGCGCTCGGCAAGCGTCACCTCGCTGGTGCGGCTCTTGGTCTTCTGGCTGACGGGCTCCTGGCCCCAGTGGTCGCCGGAGGCGCGCCGCTCGCCCGGGTCGAGGATCATCCCCGCGCCCACGGTGTTGTTCGACAGCCTGTCGATCACGATGAACGCGCCGGTTGAGGCATTCACCTTGTACGGGTCGTACGCGAGCGGCTGGTTGAGGCTTAGCAGCACTTGGCCGACCTCGTTCATCGCGAGCTGGGCCGTCGGCCGCTTCTCCAGCGTGTTGACATCGACGCCGTATCGCAGCTCCGCGATCTCGGCGGTGACGGTCCGAGTCGTTTGCTTCAGCCAATACGAGCGGCCGGGCACGAACGGCTTCTCGGCCATCCAGACCACCATCGCCTCGACCATGCTTGACACGTGCGGCTCATTCCCCGGATGGACGAGCATGTCGCCGCGGCTCACATCGATCTCGTCCTCAAGGGTGACCGTTACCGCCTGGGGGGAGAACGCTTCGTCCTGCTCGCCATCGAAGGTGACGATCGACTTCACGCGCGACCGCTTGCCCGACGGCAGCGCGGCGATCGGGTCCCCCTTGCGGAGGATGCCTGACGCCACCGTCCCTGAAAAGCCTCGGAAATCGAGGTTGGGGCGAAGCACGTACTGCACGGGGAAGCGCATATCGGCGAGGTTTCGGTCCGACGCGATGTGGACCGTCTCCAGGTGACTGAGCAGCGGCGGGCCCGCGTACCACGGCATCGCCGCGCTCTTATCGACAACGTTGTCCCCGGTCAGGGCCGACATCGGGATGAACTGAACGTCGGGGATCCCCAGCTTGGCGACGAAGCCGGTGTAGTTGTCCTTGATGCGGTTGTAAGCCTCCTGGTCGTAGGCGACCAGGTCCATCTTGTTGATCGCGACCACGACGTGGCGGATGCCCAGGAGCGACACGATGAAGCTGTGCCGGCGCGTCTGCGGCATCACGCCGTGCCGGGCGTCGATCAGGATGATGGCAAGCTGGCAGGTGCTGGCCCCGGTGGCCATGTTCCGGGTGTACTGCTCGTGCCCGGGGGTATCGGCGATGATGAATTTGCGCTGGTCGGTCGAGAAGTAGCGATAGGCGACGTCGATGGTGATCCCCTGCTCGCGCTCCGCCTTGAGCCCGTCGGTGAGCAGCGCCAGATCGACCTCCCCGGCTCGGCCGGTGGTCCCGAACTTCGCGCTGTCCCGCTTGACGGCCGCGAGCTGGTCCTCATAGATCCCCTTGGTGTCATGCAGCAGCCGTCCGATGAGGGTGGACTTGCCGTCATCGACGGAGCCGCAGGTCAGGAACCGAAGCAGTTCCTTCCGCTGATGCCGGTCGAGGTATGCGTGAATGTCTTCGCCGATGGGGGACTGTTGCATATGGTGACACCGATCGCGATCAAACTCCAAATCCGAAGCACGAAATCCGAAGGAAGTAAGGCAAATTCAAAAAAGCAACTGGACGAAGCCGTCTCTCATTTTTTTCTTGTCCTTCCTTTTCCCATTCCTTCGGATTTCGTGCTTCGTGCTTCGGATTTCAGCTTCGTGGCGTGGAAGCTTCAAAAGTACCCTTCCCGCTTCTTCTGCTCCATTGATCCAGACTCGTCGTGGTCGATCATGCGGCCCTGGCGTTCGGAGTTTCGGGCGAGGAGCATCTCCTGGATGATCTCGGGGAGCGTGGTGGCGGCGCTCTCGACGGCGCCGGTCAGGGGGTAGCAGCCGAGCGTGCGGAAGCGGACGACTTTTTGCTTGGGCTTTTCGCCCGGCGCCAGACGCATGCGGTCGTCGTCCACCATGATCAGGTTCCCGTCCCGTTCGACCACCGGGCGGGCGGCCGCGAAGTAGAGGGGGACGATCGGGATGTTCTCCAGGTGGATGTACTGCCACACGTCCAGCTCGGTCCAGTTGCTTAGGGGGAAGACGCGGATCGACTCCCCCTTGTTGACCTTGCCGTTGTACAGGTTCCACAGCTCGGGGCGCTGGTTCTTCGGGTCCCACTGGTGAAGCCGGTCGCGGAAGGAATAGACGCGCTCCTTCGCCCGGCTCTTCTCCTCATCGCGACGGGCGCCGCCGAAGGCGGCATCGAAGCCGTATTGGTTCAACGCGGCCTTGAGGGCCTGGGTCTTCATGATGGCGGTGTACTTGTTCGAGCCGTAGTCGAAGGGGTTCACGCCCTCTCGCACGCCCTCCTCGTTGATGTACTCGATCAGGTCGAAGCCATTGTCCGCGCAGAACTTATCGCGGAAGCTGATCATCTCGCGGAACTTCCACGTGGTGTTCACGTGCATGAGTGGGAACGGAAGCCGCCCGGGGCTGAAAGCCTTCTGCGCCAGGCGGACCATGACCGAAGAATCCTTGCCGATCGAGTAGAGCATCACCGGTTTTTCAAACTCGGCCGCGACTTCGCGGATGATGTGAATGCTCTCCGCTTCGAGCTGTTTCAGGTGGGTGAGGTTGTAACTGCTCATCAGGTCCTTATTGCCGGGTCGTCTAGTGAGGCAACCACCTTAGTGGAACCCGGCCCGTACCTGCAAGCCGACGACTCCATTCGTACGATTCGCGCGTGGGCCGAGTTTCTCCCCGTGACGGCTCGACCGGCGAGCGACGTCCCACTGGACCGGCGCCGACGAATCGGTTTGGATGAATCGTTCCATGCCTGACGCGTCATCGCCGCTGCCCATCCCGCCCGAGTCTGCCGGCCGCACGCTGGCGGCCGCGGTTCGGATGCGCGTGACAGGGGCGAGCTGGACCGAAGCCCGCCGCCTCATCGCCGAACGAAAAGTGCGCATAAGTGGCTCCGTCTGCCTGGACGACGCCCGCCGCCTCCGCGCCGGCGAAACCTTGGAGATTCTAGGAGCGCCAACCTCCCCCGCCCCGGAGGCGGCCGTTCGGGTACTCCATCACGACACCGACCTGGTGATCATCGACAAGCCGCCGGGGATCCTCTCCGAGCGCCGCGTCGAAGAACGCGGCTGGCCCGAAGACCGAAAGGCCCGCCAGCCCACGCTCGACGAGGTCGTGGCGCGGCTGCTTGGCGATCGCTCATCGCCTCAAGCGCGTCCAAAGTCGCGGGCCGCACGGCCCGGGCACGCAGCCCCGCGCGTTCGCCCGGTGCACCGGCTGGACCGCGATACGAGCGGGCTGATGCTGTACGCACTGTCGCCTGCGGCCGAGGCGTCGCTCACCCGCATGTTCGCGCGGCACGAGGTGAAGCGGACGTATCACGCCGTGGTTCACGGCCGCCTCGCCGCGGCAAGGACGATCGAAACGCGCGTCGTCCGCGACCGCGGCGATGGCCTACGCGGCAGCATCCGGGCCGATGCCGTTGACGCGGCCGCCAAGTTCGCCCGGACCTTTGTCGAGCCGATCGAGTACCCGAACGATCAGCTCACGCTCGTCGAGTGCCGGCTCGACACCGGCAGGACACATCAGATCCGAATCCACCTGAGCGAGATCGGCCATCCCCTCTGCGGGGAGACGGTCTACCATCGAAAGCCGGGCGAGACGGAAGCCGGTGCCGATCGAAGCGGTGCGCCGCGACTGGCGCTCCATTCGGCGGCGCTGGAGCTCCGGCACCCGGTCAGCGGCCGCGTGATCGGGTTCGAGCTTCCGATGGCGGCCGACCTGGCCGCCTGGCTGGACCGCGTTCGCGCGGCGGCGCGGGGCGTGCATTGACCGAAAGCCAGCAAGCGGTGTCAGGCCGGCGAGCCCGGTTCCGGCGTGTCTGTGGCGGTGTTCGGGTCGGCCTTTGTCACGACCAGCGTCCCGGCGGCCGCGTCGCCGGCGCGCTGCTGAAGCGGCGAGAATGGGACCAGGACCAGCGGGAGGAACATCAGGCCGGCGTCGATGACCCGAAGGGCGTTACGCGTCAACACCTGGTTCCGCGTTGCCGGCGTGCCGTCGAGGCCGACGACCCGCAACCCAAAGATCATCTTGCCCAGCGAGCGACCGGTCATGATTTCCGTGATGGCCGTGTGGGCGACGTAGACGAGGACCATGAGCCAGAAAACGAGCTCGCCGACCATATCGAAGCCGGACGCCGCGCCCGACCCCACCCGCCACGCCTGGAAGAGCATCGCCGCGAGGACCGGCAGCGCGTCAATGACCCCCGCAAGCGCCCGGACCGGCAGCGGCGCGAGCTTGAACGTGATGGATTCGAGCTTCACCTCGCGGATCGACTCGCGTCGCGAATAGGAGGCCGTCATCGCGTAGACCATCGCGCCGACAATAATCATGCCGCGAAACGCTTCCCAGATCAGCGGCTCGGACTTGGGCAGGACGATGGGCGCCGCCGCGACAGCCGCCTGGCCGGTCTGGTGGTCGAAGCTCTGTTCGAACAGGGCGCCAGTGCTTGATGCGTAGACCGCTCGGATCGCGCCTGCGGCGTAGGCGGCCGCCCGCATCGTTGCGCCGCTTTCTTTCGTTCCGTCCAGGGTCACGCGCCGCGACGTGCCGTCGCGCCCGAAGATGAAGACCTCGTCGGCCGCCCCGAATGGGCCGCTCGCCCAAAGGACGGGCGACGGAGCGCCCGTCAGGAGCTTGATCGAGCCCGTGCTTTCGCTGATTTTCGCCGTGGCGACTGACGCCCAGCGTGGGGTCGAAGATCGGCTGGTCGCCGGCGCGGCGATGGCGGCGGTGGTCGTCGGAAGGGGGGCGCCGGCGGCCTCGTTCGCCGTCACCAGGTGATAGAGCCGGACGAGGCCCTTCCCGGTTCGCACGGCGAGCCAGGGGACGTCTTCAACCAGCGCGAACGTGAAGTCGCTATTGGGCCCGGCGAAGTCTCTGGGGATGTCGCTGACGCCGACCCAGCCGGACGAGCCGAGGCGCAGGATCGACAACGTGTCGGCGAGTGGCGCCGACATGATCGACGGCCCAGTCGTCGCCGACGCGACGGAGGGGTTGGTGGCCGTCGTTGGGCGCGTGGTCACGGACGGCGCGGGCGCCGTGGTCGCGGCTGTCCCGGGCGTGGCGGGCGTTCCGGCGGGCTGATCCGACAGCGCCTCGGGCAGCGCGGCGATCCCGCCGGGGAGCCGCGCGGCGGCCCAGTACGTCGCCCGGTCGTTGCTCAGGGCGACGATCGCCCCGCCGTTCACATTCAGCGGGCGCCCGGACGAGAGCCCCGCGGACGGATCGATGGAGACGATGACCCATTCGCCGTTGTCCAGCAGCAGCGCGACCTGCTCGCCGCGGCTGGCGATGGAGACGGCGCGGCCGCCGAGACCGCGGGCCAGCTCGGCCCATTGGCTCCCGCCGGACTTGCGGACGTAGACGGTCGTCGTCGCTTCACCGGGCGAGGCCGCCGATGGGACGACGCGGGCGACCCAGACCCAGTCGGAGCGATCGGTCCGTTCGTCCAGGCTCCCCTGCGCCAGCAGGTCCTGGTGCGGGCGAGCCGGCGCGTCCGCGTGGGCGGCGGCGTTAGCCATTAGAATGAGCGCGGCAAGGAGTGCGAGGCGGAAGGGAGCCCAACCGAGGCCCTCGCGGCCGCCTCCGGCGCCCCGCGGCCGCGGGGGGACAGCGGCCCGCGCGCTACCGCGCGCCCGCGGTGGGATGAGGAAGGGATGATGTCTGTTCCGGGGGTTCGCCGCAGTGCTTATCAAGCTGTATCACCTTGTCGGCGCCGGCCTCGTCGGGGGTTTCGCCGGGAAAGACGATCCCTTTTCGGGTCGGCACGCCGTTCTTCTCGAGGGCCATGTCGCTCAGGTCGAACGACATCTTCGTGCCATTTGGGGGGAAGTAAAGCTGGTAGTGCGTCGCCACCGACGGCCACGCCGACTCGGGCGCATCCTCCAGCGGCACCTTCTGATGCTTGCTCAACCGCGCTCGCAGCGCCACTCGCCCGTCCTCGTCAAACAGGATCACCAGGCTCGGGAGCTTGGTGCTGCGATCGTACCAGATCTCCTTTTGCGCGGCGTACCGCGGCGGGTGGGCCATCGGCGCGACCCAGACGAACATGTACGCGTCGGCATCCGGGTTATAGCGCATGACCGGCGCAGGCGACGCGGTGAAATCCGTGTTGAACAGCCCCACGCCGAGCACTTCGAAGACCATGTTCGGCTGGACTGGCACCGACTGGACGCATGGCTTGCCGAGGTTCTCGTACTTCCCCCACCACATCTGATTCAACTTCGTGTCGTTCACCTTCAGCCAGTAACGCTCTTCCGTGCTGCCAATCTCGAAGACGCGCCCGACGCCGACTTTGTTGCCTGCGACCAGCATCCCCATCGGCCGCCGGAACAGCAGCGCCCCGTCGCCGTTGATAAAGTGCGATTCCTTCTTGTCATCGATCAGCGTCGCCTCGTACGACTGTCGTGCCCAAAGCGTCGGGAGGCGCAGGTTGGCGGCGTTGATGTCCGACACCACCTTGGCCATCGCGTCGGTGACCGGGGGCGGCTCGACTTTCTCCACGTGAGCGCACCCCGCCCCGCCCGCAAGCGAAAGACCGACCGCGAACAGAATCGTCCGTGCGTATCCCATGAGCGATAGAGCGAGATCGGGCGGCCGGCGGTTCAACGCGACACCACTATTCATCGCCGAAAAAAAGGCTGTTCGACTTCACCGCCGTTCGCGGCTGCGAAAGCCATTCCCCCACCGAATCGCGCCATCGGGCATAGTGGGTGGTCGTTTGGTGGGCGGCGAAACCCTCGGGCCCGTGATAGGCCTCGTAGAGCTGGAATTGGTTGGGGTTGTCGGCCGCCTGAAGCACGTCAAAGCGGACGTTGCCCGGCTCCCTCCGCGTATTGCGGGCGTTATCGAGCGTGGCAGCCTTGAACTGCTCGACGCATTCGGGCTTGACGAAAAGGGTCACACTGACAATGTACATGGAGGTCCTCCCAGGGCCGCCGGGAGGATAGCCGAACGGGAAGCCGTGGGGAACGGCCGCGGGGCGGGCAGTCGTCCAAAGGGAAAATCAGAACACGAAATCCCAAGGAAACCCAAACAGGGAAAAAGAAGAAACCGCCGCGGTGGCCCCGGTCCGATTTCTTCCTTTTTCCCTTTTGAGCATTCTTTCGGATTTCGCGATTTGGATTTTGGCTTGTTGGTTGTGTTGGATAACCTCGTCGCCCTACTTCGCCGGCTGCGTCTCCGGCTTTACCTCATTCTTGAACTTCTCACGAACCTTGTCGATCTTCGGGAGGGCGTGATATCGCACGTAGGGGTTGTGCGGGTTGCACGCGACATAATCCTGATGATAGTCCTCGGCGGGGTAGAACGCCTCGGGCTTCAGGGGCTCTACAGTCGTTACGATCGGCGCGGGGAACATCTTGGCGTCGTTCAACTGCTTGATGTAGGCCTCGGCGACGTGCTTTTGATCGTCGTTCTCGTAGAAGATCGCCGAACGGTACTGCGTGCCGTGGTCGGGGCCCTGGGCGTCCTTGGTGGTCGGGTCGTGCGTCGTGAAAAAGACGCGGAGCAGTTCGGCGTAGGTAATGACCGCGGGGTCGTAGGTGATCCTTACCGCTTCGGCGTGGCCCGTGTCGCCGTTGCAGACCTGGCGATAGGTGGCCGTCGCCTTGCTCCCGCCGGCATAGCCGGACACGGCCTTGGTAACCCCCTTGAGCTGGTCAAAGACTCCTTCGACGCACCAGAAGCATCCGCCTGCAACGACGATCTCGCCGGGCTTGGCGGTCTTATCGGACGCTAGCTCAAGCTGGGCCTTGGGAAGCTCCGCCGCCGCGCGGGCCGGCTGCTGGCAGGCCGCCCCGAATAGGCTGGACAACGCCATGATGACGACTCCCTTCAAAGATAAACGCTGTGCAAGTTTAACTCGGGTCACAGTTCCTCCAAGCCGGGCCCTGTTGCCCCGGCTGCTGATAGTAGGCGGCGGGGCATCAGGGGACTGCCGAACGCCCCCGCCAGCCCTTGAATACCGCGCCCGGCGGCGTTTTATTCGCGCCGCGGATGGAGCCATGACAGGAAAACGACGAATTTGTCCATGACGGCCCGTCCGGCCGCACGCGTGGAAGAGCCCGATTTAAGCCCGAGGCCCGAAATTATGTGGAAGCCGCTGGCGGCCGTCCGCGACAACCCCGCCGTCCAGATCGCCCTCCTGTGCCTCTACGCGCTCCTTTGCAACCGGGACGGCTCACGCGTCCCCGCCAGCAACGAACTCGTCTACCTCCTGTACGTTTACCGGGCCTGGCACCCGCACTTCCTTGAAGGCGATTGGACCTTCCTTGAGCCCACGGCGGGCCACTCGGTCTTCAACCACGCGGTGGGCTGGCTCACGCTGGTGATGCCGCTGGAGTGGCTCGGCTGGATCGGCCGCTTGAGCTGTTGGGCGCTGGCCTTCGTCGGGATCCTTCGAGTCGGGCGTCACTTCAAGCTCCCCTCGTGGGCGGTGTTTCTGGGCGTCGCCCTCTGGCTGCTGGAGCGGCAATCGTTCGTGTCGCTCGAATGGGTGATCGCGACGTTCGAAGCCAAGTGCATCGCCTACATCTTTTTGTTCTTCGCGATTGACGCGGGCCTACGCGGCCGCCTGGCGTGGGCGGTGCGCTGACCGGGCTCGCCTTCTCGTTCCACTCGGCGGTCGGCATGTGGGGCGGAGCGGCATTGGCGCTCGCACTGGCCCCGACCGGCCCGTGGCGGCGGATGGCGCCGTTCGTCCTGTGGGGCGCGGTCTGCTCGTTGCCGGGGTTGCTGACCTCTCTGCCCCTGGTGCTCGGGAGTCATGCGATCACGCCGGAGGAATCGCGCTATCTGGTCCAGACGGTCCTGCCGGACTGCCTTGACCCTTTCTCATTTCGGCGGATCAAGCTGATCGTGCTCGCGCTGATGGTGGGGTTCAGTGTCGCTCATGCGCGGGTCTTCCGCGACGATCGAAGCGTCCAGGCCTTGTTTCGATTCGAGCTGGCGCTGGCGGCTTTCTTCCTGTTCGGCCTCCTGCGCGGGCCGCCGGCCGCTTTGACCTGGTCAAGCTCTACCCGCTTCGAGTTTTTGCTGTCCTGTCGATGCTCCTGTTCTTCTGGCAGTGGATCGCGGTGCTTCGGGCGTGGGTGGAGCAGGTGCGGGTAAGCGGAGGGGGAGATCGGGTGGCAAAGTCATCGCGCGGATCGATCGCGGCGCCGGTGGCCGCCGCGCTGGGGGCGTTCGTCTTCGTGTGCCTACCCAACCCAATCGCCCGCGCCGCCGAGACGGCGCCGCTGCGGTGGCGGGAGTGGGTTCATGGCGATGACGACGACCTCCGCGTCGCCGCCCGTTGGGTTTCATCCAACACGCCGCCGTCAACGGTGGTGGTCGCGCCGCCCTGGCGTCGGGACGTTCTCTATTTCGCCAAGTGCCCAATCGTCGCGAGCTGGAGCGCCATGCGTTACGACGCGATGAGCGAATGGCGCGAACGGATCGAAGCCCTTGCCGGCGACACGAGCGCGATGAAGGCCGACGACAACCAGGGCGGCGCCATGGACGACCGAAGCCGGGAGTTCTACGAGCATCTGAGCTTAGCCCAGATTGCCGAGATTACCCGGCGTTTTGGCGGCGATGTGCTGCTGACAACGACCAACTACCCGTTCCCGCTTCTCTTTAAGTCCGGTAAGTACTCGGTCTATAAAATATCTGTAACAAAACCTTGAGTTTATGTGTCCTGGGCGACAGTATCTGGTATAAGCATTGGGTCCGCAGTGGGTGCGGAAAAAGTGCGTGCCGCTTGGCCTTGGGGGGTGCGGCGGCCGATCCGGAAGCTCAACTTAGGGAATCTACGGCACGCGCCGCTGGCGAGGGATTGCCTGCGTGCCTGCGCGGGGCCGCCGGGCGGTTTCTGTCCAGACTTCCCTTCACTGCCGTCTGAAATCAGCCGATTCGATTGCGGGCACGGTAGGTATTGACGCCTTCTGTCGAACGCGTCGTCGTGCCTTGTTCGGGGACCATTACAAATGAGTTTGGTAGTCGGCGATTCATCGCGCCCCAGGAAGATCCTGACCCTCTTCGGGACCAGGCCCGAGGTGATCAAGCTTGCCATGGTCATCGGGGCGCTGGAGGAGATGCCGGAATCGTTCATCACCGTGAACGTGTCGTCTTCGCAGCACACGGACCTGCTGCACCCGCTCATCAAGGCGTTCGGTCTCCGGCTGGACCATGACCTTCAGGTCATGCAGCCGAACCAGACCCTAAGCAGTCTGCACGCCCGCGTCCTGGCCGCCCTCGACCCGATCCTGGTCGCCGAAAAGCCGGACATGGTGATCGTGCAGGGAGACACCACGACCGCGCTCGCCGGAGCGCTCGCCGCGTTTCACCGGCGGATCCCGGTCGGGCATGTCGAGGCGGGCCTTCGCAGCGGCGATCGAAACAGCCCTTTCCCCGAAGAGATGAACCGGCGGCTGATCACCCGGGTCGCGACGCATCATTTCGCCGCGACAGAGCCCAATCGCCGCACGCTGCTCGCCGAAGGCGTGGATGCGGCTTCGATCTACCTGACCGGCAACCCGGTCGTGGACGCGCTCAAGCGGACGGCGGCCGCCGCCTCCCCCACCGGGGCGGCCGGCGAAGCGCTGGCCCGCACCAAAGGGCTGCGCCGCATCCTGCTCACGACCCACCGCCGCGAAAGCTTCGGCGACCGGATGGGCGACAACCTGCGTGCCCTCAAGGATTTCGTCCAATCGACGCCCGACGTTGCCCTCATCTTCCCCGTTCACCCGAACCCTTCGGTGACCGGGCCGGCGAAGGCGATCCTCGGAGGGTGCGACCGGATCCACTTAACGCCCCCGCTGGACTACGAGCAGTTCGTTGCGATGATGTCCCGCGCTTGGCTGATCGTTTCGGACTCGGGTGGAGTCCAGGAAGAGGCGCCGTCGCTGGGCAAGCCGCTGCTGATCCTGCGGGAGAACACCGAACGCCCTGAGGCGGTTGAATCAGGCTGCGCGCGGCTGGTGCCTTCACCGGCCGCGCTTGCGGCCGCGCTGCGCGAGGCTTGCCGGCCGACCAGTTGGGCCCACAGTGTCGGGGCGGTGGAGAACCCGTTCGGGGATGGGCACGCTTCCAGGAAGATCGCGCACGCGATCGCCCGCTCACTCGGCGGGCCCGTTGCGGCGCGGGACGACGCGGGGCGGCACGTCGGGGCCGTATTTGCGTGAAGTACATGGGCGTCGAAGACCAGAACATCCTCCTGGAACGATCCACCGAGCCCGCGGGCGAGCCGCCGCGGCCGCACGCGCCGTCAGCCGGCGCGAGCCCCGGCCGCAACGGCGCCCCCGATGACCGGGCGCCGCGCCGCCGGACCGCTCGGCCTATTCGGACGCCGCCGCGGAGGGCCTCGGCCTGTGCGCCGCGACGGCCGCTCGTCTCGCTCGTGCTCCCCGCCTATAACGAGGCGGCCGTCGTCCGCCAGAGCCTGGGGACACTCTGCCGCTACATGGCGACGCTTGAGCACAAGTACGACTGGGAGATCGTCGTCGCCAATGACGGCAGCCGCGACGAAACCAGCGCCCTGGCCAAGGCCTTCGCCGCCGATCACCCCAACGTCTTCGTCTTCGATCACATGGTGAACTTCGGCCTGGGGCAGGCGCTGAAGTTCGCTTTCAACCAGTGCCGGGGCGAGTACATCGTCACGCTGGACATGGACCTGAGTTACGCCCCGGAGCACATCGAGCGGCTGCTCGACAAGCTCCACGAATCGCACGCGAAGATCGTGATCGCCTCCCCCTACCTGGCGGGGGGCGCGGTCGAGAACGTGCCGGCGTTCCGCAAGTGGCTGAGCGTCGGCGCGAACCGGTTCCTGTCGATCGCGGCGCACGGCCGCGTCAAGACGCTGACCGGGATGGTGCGGGCTTACGACGCGAAGTTCCTCCGCACGCTGGACTTCTACTCCATGGGAATGGAAGTCAACAGCGAGATCCTCTACAAGGCGATGGTCCTTCGGGCGCGGATCGAAGAGATCCCCGCGACGCTGCGATGGAACATCCCCGAGCCGACCGACGGCACGCCTCCCCGCCGCTCCAGCATGCGGGTGGCGCGGTACTTCGCGACGCTGCTGGTGTCGGGGTTCCTCTATCGGCCGATCCTGTTCTTCCTGGTCCCCGGCCTGATGGCGCTGGCGCTGTTCTTCTGGTGCGCGCTGTGGATGGCGATCGACACGATCATGGCTCGCGGGATCGCCGCGGCCTGGCGCCAGTCGCCGCACACGTTCGTCATCGGCGGGCTAAGCCTCCTGGCGGCCGTTCAGTTGCTCTCGTGCGGGCTGATCTCATTACAGAACAAGTGCTATTTCGAGCAGATGTTTCATCTGGGCACCACGACGTACCGATCAAGCAGAGAGGGAAGAAAGTGACGACCACTATGACATCCGGAACCCTGACGCCTCCTCCGCCGGCCAAGAAGCTCATGACCCTCCCGTCCGACCAGGACGCGACGGGTCGCACCCTGGGCGACGAGGAGATCGCGGCGCTGACAGCGGTGATCCGCACCGGCACGCTGACCAGCACCAAGGGCGACTTCGTCAAGACGCTGGAGAAGAAGTTCGCCGACCTGCTGGGCGTGAAGTATGCCTACGCCTGCTCGAGCGGATCGGCCGCCGTGCATTGCGCCCTGGCCGCCATCAACCCCGAGCCGGGCGACGAAGTCATCACCACGTCGATCACCGACATGGGCGCGCTGACCCCGATCCTGTACCAGGGCGCGATCCCGGTCTTCTGCGACGTTGACCCGCGCACATACAACGTGACCGCCGAGGCGATCGCGGCCCGGATCAGCCCCAGGACCAAGGCGATCGTCGTCACGCACCTGTTCGGCAACCCGTGCGACATGACCGCCATCATGGCGCTGGCCAACAAGCACAACATCCCGGTGATCGAGGACGCCGCCCAGGCGTTCATGGCGACGCACCACGGCAAGTTCGTGGGGTCGTTCGGCGCGGTCGGCTGCTTCAGCCTCCAGCAGGGCAAGCACATCACCACGGGCGAAGGGGGCATCTGCACCACCAACGACCCGGCCATCGCCCGCCGCATCTTCCTGTTCATCAACAAGGCCTGGGGCTACGGCGACCCAAACCCGGACCATTACTTCATCGCGCTGAACTACCGCATGACCGAGCTCCAGGGCGCGGTCGCGGTCGCCCAGTTGCCCAAGCTCGCCGGCGTCGCCGCCCACCGAGGCGCGATGGCCGACAAGCTCACCGCCATGCTCCAGGGCATGCCCGGCATTGAGACGCCGCTCGTCCATAGCGGCGACGTCTGCACCTGGTGGAAGTACTGCCTGCGGGTTGACAAGAACGTGTTCCCCGGCGGCCCGGTCGAGCTTGCCAAGCTCCTCAAGGCAAAGGGGATCGCCTCCGCCCCGCGCTACATCCAGAAGCCGGCGTTCGCCTGCGACGTCATCGCCAAGCAGAGGACCTTCGGCGAAAGCCGCTGGCCCTTCACGCTGGCGCGGCCCGAAGCGGTCGATTACGCACGCGACAAGTTCCCGGGCACCTTCGCCGCCCTCGAAGGCGTGCTGGTCCTGCCGTGGAACGAAAAGTACACCGACGAGCACCTGGCCTACATCGCCGAGTCGATCCGCGACGCGGCCAGCCAGTTGACCAAGGCCTAACGGCCGCGGGCTGATGACCGACCTTTTTTCGGGTTCGACCCGGGGCGTGGAGACAGGCCCTGGATCGAAGCCGCTGACGTTCGACCGACAGTGGGGCTGGCCGTATCGGTGAGGGTGCGGCCGGCAATCGGGGTAAGAGGGAAGACTATGAGCGACAAGGTTCGATTCGCAATGGTGGGCGCCGGGGCGATCTCGCAGAGCTACGCACAGGCGTTCGAAGCGTGCGCCAGCGCGCAGCTCGTCGCGGTGGCCGATGTCCGCCCGGAGGCCGCCAAGGCGCTCGCGCAGGGCTTCAAGTGCCCCAGCTACGAGAGCCACACGGCGATGGCCGAGGCCGAGACGTTTGACGCCGTCATCGTCTGCACGCCGCCGGTGACGCACCCGGACATCAGCGCCTACTTTTTGGGTCGGGGCACCAATGTCCTGTGTGAGAAGCCCCTGGCCATCGACTCCGCCGGGGCCGCCCATATGCTCGACGCCGCCCGCAAGAGCGGGGCGACGCTGACCATGGGCTCCAAGTTCCGCTATGTGGACGACGTCATCCGCGCCAAAAGCATTGTCGCCAGCGGCATCCTCGGCGAGATCGTCCTGTTCGAAAACGCGTTCACGGCGCGGGTGGACATGGCCGCCCGGTGGAACAGCAACCCGAAGGTCAGCGGCGGCGGCGTCCTGATCGACAACGGGGCGCACAGCATCGACATCATGCGCTACTTCCTGGCCCGATCGCCGAGGTGCAGGTCGTCGAAGGCAAGCGCATCCAGGGCCTGCCGGTGGAAGACACCGTGCGCTTGTTCGTCCGCAGCACCGGCGGCGTAATGGGGAACGTAGACCTGTCGTGGAGCATCAACAAGGAGCTGGACAGCTACATCAACATCTACGGCTCCAACGGCTCGATCAGCGTCGGGTGGAAGGAATCGAAGTATCGCCAGTCGGCCAGCCGCGAATGGGTGGTCTTTGGCAAGGGGTACAACAAGGTGCAGGCGTTCCGCAGCCAGATCGAGAACTTCGCCCGCTGCATCCGCGGCGAGGAGAAGCTGCTCATCACCGCCGACGACGCGCTGGCCAGCGTACAGGTCATTGAGGCGGCCTACGCTTCGCTTCACCAGCAGAACTGGGTCGCCGTGAACGGCGCCGCAAAGCTTCCGAAGGAGGCGGCGTGAACCAGGCGGTGACGACGGCCGAAAGCACCGCGACCACCGGAAGCACCGCGCTGACCGGAAGCGCCCCGACGGCCGACATTGCCCCGACGACCGACAACGCCGCGTCGCCGAGCGACGGCGCCGCGGCGTTCCCCGCTCTCAAGCCGCCGCGCCTCCACCCGACCGCCCTGGTGGAGGCCGGCGTCAGGATCGGCGACGGCACCAGCGTCTGGGACAACGTCCACATTCGCCACTCGACGACGATCGGGCGGGAGTGCATCGTCGGCGAGAAGACGTACATCGCCTATGGGGCCCGCATCGGCGACCGGGTGAAGATCAACGCGTTCGTGTACATCTGTAACGCCGTCACGATAGAAGACGGCGTGATGATCAGCGCGGGGACGATCTTCACCAACGACCGGTTCCCCCGCGCCACGACGGTGGACCTGAAGCGCCTCCGCCCCAGCGACCCGGATGAGCACACGCTCCCGACGCTGGTTCGCGAAGGAGCGACGATCGGCGCGGGCTGCACGATCGGCAATGACCTGTCCATCGGCCGCTGGGCGATGGTCGGGATGGGGTCTTTGGTGACCAAGTCGGTCCCCGATTTCCACCTGGTCATCGGGCATCCGGCCCGGAGCGTCGGCTGCGTGTGCCGCTGCGGCCAGCTTCTCACGCGCTTTGGCGAAGAGGCCCCCGCCGACATCAAGTGCGTCGCCTGCGGCCTCCGCTACACGATCGACGGCCAGACTGTCACCGAACTGACGCCGCCCTGATCCGTCAACCGCGGGCCCAACGAGTAAGGGAGCGGGCAGTCGCCGTACCCGGCGACCGAGTCATTCGACGAACAGATATAGGTCGCGGCTTGTCTGGGCTCGGACGGCGGCCGGTCCCGGCGACACAGTCATTCGATGAACAACTGATGCCCGCCTGCGGCGGGCCCGGCTCCCTGGCCGTCGCGGCTCGTTGGGGATCGGTTTGCGATCGGTCGGCATTTGATTGATTCTTGTACGCTGGAAGAATGACGACCTTGACCCCTACTCCGCCACAATCCTGGGCGATCCTCGGCGGCGGCATGCTGGGCCTTACGCTGGCCCATCGCCTGGCTCGGGGCGGGCAGCGCGTCACCCTCTTCGAGGCTGCGCCCGAAATCGGCGGCCTCGCCAGCGCCTGGGCCCTCAATGGCATCACCTGGGACCGGCACTACCACGTCACCCTGCTGTCCGACTCGCATCTGCGCGATCTGCTTCGGGAGCTTGCGCTGGATGACGACATGAAGTGGGTCGAGACCCGCACCGGCTTCTTCATGGAGGGCCGGCTCTACTCGATGTCGAACTCGGTCGAGTTCCTCAAGTTCCCGCCCCTTTCGCTGATCGACAAGTTCCGCCTCGGCGGGACGATCTTCTACGCCTCAAAGCTCAAGGATTGGCGGCGGCTCGAGCGGATCGGCGTGGCCGAGTGGCTCACGAAGCTCTCCGGCCGCAACGTCTTCGAGAAGATGTGGAAGCCGCTGTTGCGGGCCAAGCTCGGCGAGAATTATGTCCACGCGTCGGCGGCGTTCATCTGGTCGATCATCGCGCGGATGTACGCGGCGCGGCGCAGCGGGCTGAAGAAAGAGATGTTCGGCTATTTGCCCGGCGGGTACGGGCGGATGCTAAGCCGCTTCGGCGAGCGACTGGCCGCCGAAGGCGTGGAGGTCCGTACGGGCGCCGCCGCCCGGGTGATCGAGCCGCAAGCGGACGGGTCGATCGAAGTGCGACTCGCCGGGGGAGAGCGGGCGTCGTTTGATCAGGTCGTCGTGACCGCTCCGGCGGCGACGGCCGCCCAGCTCTGCCCAAGCCTTGGCGACGCGGAGCGGGCCGCCCTGACGGGCGTGCGCTACCAGGGGATTGTCTGCGCGTCGGTCCTGCTGAAAAGGTCGCTGGCCGGCTATTACGTCACCAACCTGATTGACGGGTGGGTGCCCTTCACGGCCGTGATTGAGATGACCGCCCTGGTGGACCGGAGCGAATTCGGCGGCAACTGCCTTGTCTATCTTCCCAAATACGTAGACCCGGCCGACCCGATGTTCGAACAGACCGACGAACAGGTCCGCCAGACGTTCGTCTCCGCGCTCCAGCGGATGTACCCCGACTTTACGCCGAGCGACGTGCTCGCGTTCCAGGTCTCGCGGGTGCGCCGGGTCTTCTCGATCCCAACGATCGACTATTCGCGCCACTTGCCGCCGACCACGACAAGCATTCCCGGCCTGCATGTGATCAACTCGGCGCACATCGTCAACGGGACGCTGAACGTGAACGAGACCGTTCAACTCGCCAACACGGCGGCCGCGGGCCTTCTGGCGGCCGCTCCGAAATCGCCGCCGCTCGCGTCGTCCGTCGCGCGAGCCCCGGCGGAGGCCATCGCATGAAGCCCGTCGCAAGCCTAAGCCTCGACCTGGACAACAAGTGGTCTTACATGAAGACCCACGGCGACGCCGGATGGGAAGCCTACCCCTCCTATCTCGACGTCCTGGTGCCGCGCGTCGTGGAACTGCTGAAGCGACACGGACTGAAGATCACGTGGTTCATCGTCGGCCAGGACGCCGCGCTGGAAAAGAACGCGGCCGCTCTCCGCCAGATCACCGCCGCCGGCCATGAAGTCGGCAACCACTCGTACCGCCACGAGCCCTGGCTCCATCTCTACAGCGACGCCGAGGTCGAAACCGAACTGCGCACCGCCCAGGACGCGATCGAACGGGTCACCGGCCAGCGCACCACGGGCTTTCGCGGCCCCGGCTTCAGTTGCTCGGCCGCCACGCTTGCGACGCTGAAGCGGCTTGGCTACGCGTACGACGCGAGCACCTTCCCGACGTTCCTCGGCCCGCTCGCGCGGCTCTACTATTTCATGACCAGCAACCTCTCCAAGGAGGAGCTGAAGACCCGCAAGCAGCTCTTCGGCCGCTTCACCGAAGGGTTTCGGCCGCTCAAGCCCTATCAGTGGCGCACCGAGGCCGGCGAACTGACCGAGATCCCCGTCACAACGATGCCGATTTTCAAGGTGCCGATCCACGCGAGCTACATCCTTTATCTGAGCTGCTATTCAACCTTCGTGGCGATGCTCTATTTCCGGATCGCCCTGCTGCTCTGCCGGGTGACCGGGACTCAGCCGTCTATCCTGCTGCATCCGCTGGACTTTTTGGGGCGTGAGGACGAGAAAGACCTGTCGTTCTTCCCCGCGATGAACCTGCCGGCGGAGAAGAAGCTGAACCTGATGAGCCGCGTCCTGGCGATGCTGTCGGCGCGGTTTGAAGTGGTGCCGATGGGCGAGCACGCCGCGCGAATCGCCCGGGCCGGCCGCCTGCGGTCCGCGGAGCCGAACTTCCCCACCGCCGAAAGCACGCCCCAGCCCGCGATGTCATAGCCGCGAAATTGAACCGGCGGCTCTCGTAGGGGACGCATTGCGTGCCGCCACGTCGCCCGATCGTCTATTCGAGGTGTCGGCTACGCGATGACAGGGGGTGCAGACGTAGGGCATGCATTGCGTTGCATTGCGTGCCGCCCTACCGGACGGCCGTTTTTGCAATGGGGTTCGCTGGCGAATGACTGCGCCGTCAGCGGCATGCAGTGCATTGCATTGCAGTGCATGCCCTACAAAGCCGTGTGGCTCGGATGGGCATTCGGCGCCGCCGTGATCGGCAATTCCGCATACCCGTCCACCAGCATGTCGAGCTTGCCCGTGTCGGGGTCGATGAGCATGCCATGCACGGGCACGTCGTGGGGCATGAGGGGATGGTTGCGGATCATCGAGACGCTTTCGCGGACCCCTTCCTGCACCGCGTCGAAGCCGGTCAGCCACCTGTCGAGATTGACGCCTGCGTGATGCAGCGTTGAGATCGTCTGCTCGGTGACGCCCCGCGCTCGGGCTTTGTCGAGCACCCGGGCGCTGCTAAGGCCCGTCATCCCGCACCCGTAGTGCCCCACCACCGCCACCTCGGCCGCCGTGAGTTCGTAGATGGCGACAACGATGCTGCGCATCACGCTGCCGAAGGGGTGGGTGACGAGCGCGCCGGCATTCTTGATAATTTTGCTATCGCCGTTCCGCAGGTTCATCGCATGGGGGAGCAGTTCCACCAGCCGCGTGTCCATGCAGGTGAGAACGACCAGCTTCTTGTTCGGAAAACGGTCGGTCCGGAATGATTCGTACTCCTTGCGAGCGACGAACTGTTCATTGTGGTCGAGGATTTCGGCGATGAGTGACACCGGCCGTATCCTACGCAGCATCACCGAAGCCCGCAAACAATGCTTGGGAACGCTGGCGTTCTGGCGTTCTTGTCGGAAAGACGCGTAGGCCGACGGGGGCGTCGGCGTCCGGTTAGGCCGGAATCCCGCCGGTACAGCATTTCTTGGCTCTCTTCCCCTGGAGCACTTGGCGTCTTGGCGTTCACTTTTCTTCGCTTGCGGAAGACGAAGTGATCGTCAAGACGCGAAGGGTGCCAGGGGAACCGGCCACGAAAATGGAACTGAAGGAAGACGCCAGCGGGTGTCACGAGCGGTCATCGCGGGGTTGCCGGCTGACGATGTGTTCGTTGTTACAACGAACCCTGCGGTCCGAGGTAGCAGAAGAAAGCCGTTCCCCGGCGCGGGTGTCTCGTGGATTCCTCGGGGGCTCGGCGGAAAGGGCGCTCCTGCTGACGCGGGGCGGCCGCTTTTTGGTATAGTTGCCGCACTTCGGCATGCACGGCCAACGCATCGGGCGGCGGCCGGCCCGTCCTCTGATCCGGCACTTGGCTTCCGGGCGATCGGCGAACCTTATTAAGACGCGGGCGCGCGTCTACGCCGGTGATCCGAGCGGCCGTGGCCTACCCCTTGGAGCATCTCACATGAGTCATCAGACGAATCGTCGTGAATTCATACAAGCCTCGACGGTCGCCGGGCTGGGCGTCTGGGTGGCCGGCCGCGGCGCCTGGGCCGCCGAGAACGGGAGCGGCGCGGACAGCAAATCGCCGAATGAGATCGTCAACACGGCCAGCATCGGCGTTGGCGGCAAGGGCGACAGCGACTCCGAGCACGTCGCCACGCTGGGCAATATCGTGGCCATCTGCGACGTCGATGAAAAGCGCCTTGGCTCCAAGCACGAGAAGCTGAAGAAGGAAGAGAAGTACAAGGGCAAGGAGATCAAGACCTTCACCGACTTCCGCAAGATGCTCGATGAAGTGAAGGAGATCGAGGCCGTCACCATCTCCACGCCGGACCACACCCACGCCGTCGCCACCATGATGGCGATCAAGATGGGCAAGCACGTCTACACGCAGAAGCCCCTCGCCCACGACGTGTACGAGGCCCGCCAGCTCCGCCTGGCCGCCAAGGAGCACAAGATCGCGTCGCAGATGGGCAACCAGGGAACCGCGTCGGACAAACTCCGCGAAGGCGTCGAGTTGATCCAGGCCGGCATCCTGGGCGACATCTCCGAAGTCCATATCTGGACCAACCGCCCAATCTGGCCGCAGTCGCCCAAGATCAAGGAGCGCCCGCCGGAAGCGCCCGTCCCCGAATACCTGCACTGGGATGAATGGCTCGGCACCGCCCCAAAGCGCCCGTACGCGGCCACCTACTACCACTCGTTCAACTGGCGTGGCTGGTTGGACTTCGGGACTGGCGCCCTGGGTGACATGGGCTGCCACACCGCCAACCTCCCGTTCATGGCCCTCAAGCTCGGTTACCCGACCAGCATGCAGGGCGCCAGCGAAGCGCTCAACAGCGAGACCTACCCCGCCTGGGCGAAGGTCAACTTTGAATTCCCCGCCCGCGGCAGCATGCCGCCCGTGAAGGTGACCTGGTACGAGGGCCGCAAGGACGACGTTCTGGTCCACCCGCCGGCGGAGCTGGTCGAGAAGGTGCTCAAGCTCGCCGACGTCAAGCCGAACAAGCAGGGGAAGATCGAGCTGAACAACAGCGGCTCGATCATCGTCGGCAGCAAGGGCATGCTCTACTCGCCCCACGATTACGGCGGCGCCTGGATCCTGCTCCCCAAGGAAGACTTCAAGAACTACAAGGCCCCCGCCCAGACGCTCCCCCGCAACAAGGACGGCGGCGACCTTGGCCAGAAGGCCGAATGGCTCGCGGCCGTCAAGGGTGGCCCGGCCGCCCTGGCGAACTTCGACTATGCCGGCTTGCTTGCGGAGTTCATCCTCCTCGGCAACGTCGCCATCAAGGCCGAAGGGAAGAAGCTGGAGTGGGACGGCCCGAACATGAAGATCCCCAACGTCCCCGAAGCCGAAAAGTTCCTGAAGCGCACGTATCGCGGGCCCTGGTCGCTGTAAGCGATCGACCTGCGATCGGGCGTAATGGCAAAGCGGTCATCGGAAGCGCGAATCCGAGGGAACGCTCGATTCGTCTCCTGTCTGTCTTCCTGGAGCCTCAGATTTGGCCGGCTCCCAGGGAGTAGCAGCGAATTGACGTTGTAGTGCAAAAAAAGTGCCTCCGCGCCGCCCAACGGCACGGAGGTTCTTTTTTGGCGTTCGCCGGCAGCTCCTCGACGCGGGTGCGTGACCCAGGAGCCGCGGCCGCAACGGCTTTTGCTTCGCGGGATCGGGAGAATGATGGGACGCATCCGTTCCTTTGTTATTTTGCTTGCAAAGCCGACTTCCACCGTCGAGAGTGTGCTATCTCACTTTTCACACATCCTGTGCCGGACGCTCAGTTCGGCGGGTGACGGGGTCAACGGATCATGGGAGCTGGAAGATGGGCATTGGTACGCGCGGGAATCGCCGCACATTGCGTCAGACGCAACGGCTGATGGCGGGCATCAAATCGGTGGTCGAGGGCCTCGAAAGCCGCACGCTCTTTTCCGTGGCTTACGATTCGACGGTCCTCGCTCAAACCGGCGCGGGCGGCGTCACGGCCATCAGCTCCGATGTCTCGTTGAATGACAACAATGCTGTCGCCTTTCAAGCGACAACCACCAAAGACGTCGGCGTGTTCGCCGGGGATGGCACGGCGAGCTTTCCGGTCCATGAGATCAACCCGGGCGTCGGGACGGGCGGGAATTCATTCTCTCCCTACGTCCAGATCCGGTCGGGGGCGATCGTCGCGCAGGAGCGACTTCCCGGCCCCAAGAGCTTCATCCTTTCATACAACGTCAAGACCGGCGCCCCCACGACCATCGTCGCGGCCGAGCCGGGCGTATTGAACCTCGCCGCCGTCTTTTTTCCCGCGGTCAATAACGCCAACACCGTCATCTACAGCGCTATAAAAAGCAACGCCAGCGATAACAATGATTACCTTAATTCATCGGCCGGCGCCTCCGTCTCCATCTCCACGTCCCTGATCCAGCTTCAGGAGATGGAGTCCAACAATGGGACGATTGTCTATCGAGGTGGCAACAGCGGCAGCTCGGGCATCGTCAAAGTCAACAGCAGCCTGACCGGCCCAATCTCGATCGCTTCCCCCGCCAGCTTCAGCGCGCTGGGCCAGAGCCCCGGCATCTCCGGGGACGGCAGTACGATCGCGTTTTACGGGGTTAATGCCAAAGGGCCGGGGATCTTCCTCTGGAACGGCGGCGGGCTGCTTGAGATCGACTCGATCCAGAAGGATTTCAAGGGGCACATCATCGGCCCCATCTCCGCGTTCTCACCCGACACGCGGGTCGGGATCAATCTGACGCCCGCGACAGGCACCCCCGGCTATGTCACGTTCGAAGCCACGGGGGTCGATGGCAAGCAGGGCATCTACTCGATTGAGATCACCCACGATATCGCCACGCTCAACCCGGGCGGTATTGTCTTCGGCCAGCCGGTGCTGGTGGCCGAAGCGGGGCAAACGTTGCCGGGCCTGGCCGGCAGCGTGCAATCGTTGACGCTCTACGACCAGCCCAACGTCCATGGGAGCGTCGCATACTCGGTGACGACCACGACCGGCCTCACGGCGGTCGTGCGTTCTGACCCGGTTCGCCGGCCGATCCTGATCATCCCCGGCATCGCCGGCTCGTTCGCCTCCGACCCGTTGAACCTCTCCGACTGGGCGGTGACGCGCGGCGTGAAACCGACGGAACTCAAGATCGACCCCCTGGCCAAGACCTACGACGACACAATTCAGACGCTTGAAAACCAGGGTTACGTCCTGAACAAGGACCTGTTCGCCGCCACCTACGACTGGCGGCTCGACCCCGGCCCGACCCCCACCGGCGGCGCCACCGGGCATGTCCCCGGGCTGACGGGCAACAGCATCACCAGCGGCACGTACCGTTACGGCGTCGATTACCTCGGTTACTGGCTCAAACAAGCGGCCGATTCGTGGGAGTCGCGCTTCCACGAGCCGCTCAGCTCCGTTGACGTCATCTGCCACAGCACCGGCGGCCTCGTCGCGCGGACCTACATGCAGAGCGACGCCTACGGCGCGACCTACTCCGACCCGACGTACGGCCAGATCGCGCTGCCCAAGATCAACAACATCGTCATGGCCGGCGTCCCCAATCGCGGCGCGGTCGGGCCGCTCAACCCGCTGCTGGACAATTGGAACTCCGACCCGGCGAATGCCTTGATCCTGTCCAAGCTCCTCTACACCGGGTATCGGCTTATGCTGACGGGGATCAATATCGCCGGCCCCTTCTACACCATCACGCCGAACCTCATTAAGGACAGCAACGGCCAGCCGGACTTGGCGAAGTTCATCCAGCTCTACTGCCCCTGCCTGCGCGACCTGCTCGGCACATTCCCCTTGGTCAACACGGGGAAGACGATTCAGACGGTGGACTCGGTCCCGGGATTAAGCGCCCTCAGCAACACGTTCCTGGAGAACCTCAACGGCGGCAGCGACGCGAACGCATTCGCCGCCCAGGCGGCACACGTGTACATCGCTTACGGCATGGGCCAGTCAACGCCGTTGACCGCGTTTCAGCGTACCGGCCCCGCGAGCCCCGGGGACCTTTTCGGCAACCCGCGCGCCTTCCAGGCGATCTTCTCGATGGCTGACATCAAGGGCGGCCATAACGCGGCCGCCGGGCAGACGTGGTACGAGGAATCGAGCGTCATCGACGGCGACGGCACGGTCCCCCTCTCCTCGTCGGAACAGGAATTCGCCAACGACGCCCGCTTCACCCTGCAGGGCTTCGCCACGACGCACACGGGGCTGATGTCTTTCACCGATACCGAGAAGTACTTCCTGAACTCCCTCGGCATCCCGATTACCGGCGCGATCTCGACAACGCTCGCCGGAATCGACGCGCAGGTTCTGCAGGGGACGGTTACTTCAATGCTCGCCGACCCGGTCAGCGCCTTCCTGGTCGATTCCAAGGGGCGGAAGCTGGGCTACAGCCCCAGCACCGGCGTGCTGACGCAGATCCCCGGCAGTGTCTATTATGGCGGGGCGGAAGGCCTGGGCTTCATCTTCGGTTCGCAGCCAGGCTCATTCACGCTTCAACTGACCGGGACGGGGAACACCTACTACGTCCAGGTCGAAGACACCCAGGGGGCTTCGACGGGCGGGGTCGCGCCAAGCGGCACCCTGGCGAAGAACGCAACACTGCAGTTTACCGTCACATCGACCTCTGGCGGCGCTCCGCTCGCTCCCGTCGCGACGAACGATCTTGCCAACACCAACGAGAACGCGGCCGTCCTGATCAGCGAGCTCTCCAACGACACCGACCCCAACACCGGCGGAGCGATCGATCCGACGACCGTCAAGGTGATCGGCGCCCCAACCCACGGCAAGACCGCGATCAACGCGACGACCGGGCAAATCACCTACACGCCCGCCACGGGTTTCTCAGGCGTTGATAGCTTCACCTACACGGTCAAGGACAAGCTTGGATTGACGTCCAACACCGCGACGGTTTCTCTGACCATCAACCCGCCCGCGACCGACGTCACCGCGAGTCTGACCATCGTGATCGCCAAGCCGACCTTCAACTCCAGCACAAAGCAGTACTCGCAGGGCATCACGGTCACGAACAAAGGCACGACGACCCTCGCCGGCCCCCTCGCGCTCGTGCTGGACAGCCTGCCCAAAGGCATCACCCTAGTGGTGCGGCCGGCGTGACCCAATTTCTGCCGCCGCTCAACAGCCCCTACGTCCTTCTGAACCTGGCCGGCGCGACTGGACTGGCCCCCCAGAAGAGCATCATGGTCACGCTCACCCTGCTGGACCCGACGATGGCGGCACTCAGTTTCAAGGCCCGAGTGCTCGCCGGGGTTGGTGCGAAGTGAATGGTCGCAACCCCTGCGGAGACTGACCAGAAATAACGATTGGTGGAGCCCTCATCCCGACTCTCTCCCATGGCTACATGGGAGAGGGAGCTCAGGCCACCGCTCGCCAATGTCGGGGGCCATGGATTGGTGAGTCGGGGTTCGTACAGCGGTCGGCGATGGTCTGGGCAAAGGCCGCCATGTCTGGGATGGCTTGGGTGATTAGCCCCATTCGACTTACTTCCATGGACACGAGGGGGAGCTGAGCGGACGGGACAATGAGAATCGAAGCGCCGCCGCTCCTGACGATACACTCGGTTCGGGGGCCGCGGCCGCTTCAGGCCAGCAACTCTTTCACCACGGTCCCGCTCAGGTCCGTCAGCCGGAAGTCGCGGCCGGCGTAGCGGTAGGTGAACTTCTCGTGGTCGAAACCGAGCAGGTGCAGGATCGTCGCGTGCAAGTCGTGGACGTGGACCTTGTTCTCGACGGCCTGAAAGCCGAACTCGTCGGTGGCGCCGTGGACGTAGCCGCCTTTTACGCCGCCGCCGGCCAGCCACATCGTGAAGCCGTGGTTGTTGTGGTCGCGGCCGTTGATCTTGCCGGCATTTGATCCCGGCGTCGGCAGCTCGACCACCGGCGTTCGGCCGAACTCGCCGCCCCAGATGACCAGGGTGTCTTCCAGCATCCCGCGCTGCTTGAGGTCCTTCAGCAGGGCGCCGATCGCCTGGTCGCACTGGCGGGCGAGCTTGGCGTGCTGGATCTCCAGGTCGTCGTGGCTGTCCCACGGCTGGCCTTCGCCGTGCCAGACCTGGACGAACCGTACGCCCCGCTCCACCAGCCGGCGGGCGATGAGGATCTGTCGGGCCTGGGTGCCGGGGCCGTACATGTCGAGGATCTCCTTCGGCTCCTGGCTGACGTCGAAGGCGTCGGTGGCCTCGGTCTGCATGCGGTAGGCCATCTCGAAGCTCTGGATTCGCGTCTCGAGCTGGGCGTCGTTGCCGCGCTCCTGCTCGTGGCGGCGGTTGAGCCGCAGGAGAAGGTCGAGCTGGCGGCGCTGCTCCTTCGGGGTCGCCGAGGTGCTGCGGATGTTCTCAATCAGCTTGCGGATGTCGGTGTTCGCCGAGTTGACGTAGGTGCCCTGGAAAACGCCGGGAAGGAAGCCGGCCTGCCAGTTTTGGCTCTCCTGGATCGGGTAGCCGTTGGGGCACATGACGACGAAGCCCGGGAGGTTCTGGTTCTCCGAGCCCAGCCCGTAGGTGATCCACGAGCCCATGCTCGGCCGCACCATGCGGCCCTCGCCGCAGTTCATCAGCATCAGCGAAGGCTCATGGTTGGGCACGTCGGCCTGCATGGAGCGGATGACGCAGATGTCGTCGATCGACTCGGCCGTCTTGGCGAACAAATCGCTGACTTCGATCCCGCTCTTGCCGTACCGCTTGAACTTGAAGGGGGAGGGGAAGGCCGCGCCCGTGCGCCGCTCAGTCCGCAGGTTCGGGATGGGCAGCGCCTTGCCGGCGTACTTCTGGAGCATCGGCTTGGGGTCGAACGTATCAACCTGCGATGGCCCGCCGTTCATGAACAGGTGAATCACCCGCTTGGCGCGGCCGAGGTACATCGGCTGCTTTGGCGAAAGCGGGTTGAGGGCCGCGGTCGAAGCGCTTGCCGATGCCGTCAGGAGCCCCGTCTGCCCTAGAAGCTGCGTCAGCGCGACGGAGCCCATAGCCATGCCACACCGGGAGAGCATCTGCCGGCGCGTGACGGCGGCGTTCATCGAAGTCTCGTCGTTGGGCATGGTCCTTCCACGTGATCAGGTTGCGTCTCTCTTATGATACGCAAGGGGCGCACAGCGTTGCCAACTGCGACGATTGGGATCGCCTTCCCGCTTGGCCGCGTCAATCCACAAAGATGAACTCGTTCGATTCGAGAAGCACCTGCGCGAGCTTCTCCCACGGCGTCGCCGGCACGGTCGGCGTGGCGGGGGCGGCCGACGACGCTTGACTTTCAAAATCGACCGCCGCGTTCGATTCGATCGTGCGGCCGTCGAGGCGGGTTACCCGAACGGTGGGCGCCCAAGTGAAGGTGTCGGACGTGTCGGAGGACCGGCAATCGACGACAAAGTCAATCCGGTCCCCCTTTTTCACGGGCATCGACGGCACCGACGTATCCACGCGGCTGTGGGAAGCGACCCACTCCCCGACCAGCCCGGAGCGGCTCGACACGATGCGGCCGCGGACGCCGTCGCCTTCCATCGCGGGGTGCTTGAGCGACGCCGCGATCCCCGCGACGCCGTCGGCCGGAGCGATCCAGCGACGGATGACCGCGTGGCCGCCATCAGCGCCCGGATGCCCGCCGCGGGCGGTCAGCATCGCGAAGCTTAGCTTCGCATCGGGCATGGTCATGCTCCCCTGCCAGGACGAGCCGGTGAAGTGCGGGAGCGGCTGGAAGCCGACGACCTTGCCCGTCTGCTCGTCGAAGGCGCCGACGCCGTATTGCCAACGGGTCGTGGTGGGGACCTCGGCGGCCGAGGCAACCAGCGGCTCGGGCTGGGCCGCCGCCTCAGCTTTGATGAACTCGCGCGCCGCTCCCAATTCATCGGCGGCCGGCAGACGAGCGAAGGCCCGAAGGTAGAGAGCGCGGATCCGAGCGTCGGCATTCGCGGCCGAGGCGACCTCGGGCAGGCTGGCCAAGGCCTTAGCTTGCTTCAGGACGAACGGGCTGTTGAGGAAGAACAGCGCCTGTTGCGGGACAGTGGTCGTGAATCGCTGAGGAGCGCTTGCGTCGGGGCTGGCGAAATCGAACGAGCGGAATAGGTTGGGAAGGTTCTGCCGGTCGATCGTCGCATAGACCGTGCGCCGGCCGCTCGAAGCGTCGGCCAGATCGAAACCGCGCCCGCCGACGGTCAGGTCAATCGATTTGGACACCGCCAGCAGCGTATCGCGAAGCGATTCGAAGTCGAGTCGCTGACGATTCATCCGCCAGAGGAGAAAGTTCTCCGGGTCCACCTTGTTCGCGGCCGCCGGATCCGGGTTGCCGTCCACGGCCTGCTGATACGTCGCCGAGGTGACGATGAGCTTCTGCAGCTTCTTGATTGACCAGCCCGAATCCATGAACCGCACCGCCAGGAAATCGAGGACTTCCGGGTGCGTCGGCGGGTCGCTGCGGGTGCCAAAGTCGCTTGGGGTACGGACGATGCCGCGGCCAAAATGCTGGATCCAGACCCGATTGACGAAGACCCGCGCCGTCAGAGGGTTATCGCGGCTGGCGATGGCGCGGGCGAGCTCGAGGCGGCCGCTGCCGTCCTTGAACGCCGTCGGCGTCCCGTTGCACAACGCTTCGAGGAAGTGACGCGGCACGACGCGGCCGGGGTTCCCGGCGTTGCCGCGCATGTGGATCGCCGCGTCATGGGGGTTCGGCGCATCCACCAGCACCATCGCCCGCGCCGGCGCGTCCGGGCTGGTGGCGATGAACGCCTCCGCCTTGTTGCGAAGGTTGGTGAACTCTTCAAGCACGTCCCGCTTTACCAGCGCCAGGAGCTCCTGGCTTTTATCGGTTTTGAGCGCGTAGGGGGACTTGTCGCCCCGCAGGACCTGCCGAAGCATTTCGGTCGATTCATCATCCGCCGGCTTGGTGGAGTCAGCCGTTGCCAGGACGGCCGCGTAACGTTCGGCGACATCATGGATCGATGTCGGCGGCTTGTCGGCAAACTCCGCGGCGATCAGCGGGTTGATCGGAGGCTTGGCATCAGTCGCAAAAAGCTTCCGACTGACGGCGGCCGCCTTGGTGGCAAAGTCGGTCGCCGGAAGCGCCGCGTACGCGTGCCACGGCTTGAAGATCGGGCTGTTCGCGCCCGCCTCCCCGCCGAGGTACATGCGCCAGCGGTTGATCATCGAGCGGTTGAGGTCGGCACGATCGACCGCCTCATCCGAAGCCTGCGGCGTGGCGGCGACGAGATAGGCGGCGATCGCTTTGGGCGCGCGCATCTTATTCAGGGCGTCGTCCACCTTGGATCGGAGGTAATCGTCGGCCGCGGCCTCCCGCGCCTTCAACTCGTTTTCAAAGGCGATGGAGGCCGGGGTCGGCTCGGTGCTGGAGATCTGCGGGAGCTGCTTCGGCTCGGTCGAGCTATCAAAGATCCCGTAGAGGGAGTAGTAATCGCTGGTGGGGATCGGGTCGAACTTATGGTCGTGGCAGCGGGCGCAGCCGACGGTGAGGCCCATGGTCCCGCGGCAGACCACGTCGATCCGGTCGTCAATGATGTCGGGGCTGCTGTTGAGGAAGCGGCGGCCGACGGTGAGGAAGCCCATCGCCGCGAGCGGCCGCTTGTCATCGCCGAGGTTCAGCTTGTCGGCCGCGATCTGCTGGATGAGGAACTGGTCGTAAGGGAGGTCGGTGTTAAACGCGTTGATGACCCAGTCGCGGTAGGTGTAGGCATAAGGATAACGCCGCTCTTCGCGGAAGACGTACCCCTTGGTGTCGCTGTAGCGAGCGACGTCGAGCCAGTGGCGAGCCCAGCGTTCCCCGTAACGGGGGCTGTCGAGCAGGCGATCGACGACTTTCTCATAAGCGTCGGGCGAGGCGTCGTTGACGAATGCCCGAACGTCGTCGGCGGTCGGGGGCAGGCCGGTCAGGTCGAGGGTGACTCGCCGCAGGAGGGTGGGCTTGTCCGCCGGGTGGCTGGGCTGGAGGCCAAGGGCCTCCAGCTTTGCCAGCACCAGTTGATCGATCGGGTTTTTCACCCACGACACGTTTTTGACAGCGGGCAGCTTCGGCTCAACAGGCTTCACGAACGCCCAGTGAGTCGATTCCGCGTCCGCCCGGGCGGACGCGCCGGCATCGGCGCGCCCCCCGGTTGAAGCCGACTTCTTCGCGTCCTTCGGATAGGGCGCGCCCATCTTGACCCACTCCTCGAACTTTTTAATGACGTCGTCGGGGAGCTTCCCGCCGGCGCCAGTCTTCTTGTTCTTGGGGGGCATGTTCAGGCCTTCGTCGTCGCCCTTGTTCTGGTAGCGAATCGACTTGATGATCGCGCTCTTCTCCGGGTCGCCGGGGGTGACGCCGGGGTCTCCCGAGTCGCCGCCCTTGGCGATGCCTTCCCACGAATCGAGCTTGAGCTTGGCCTTGAGCTTTTTCTTGTCCGCCGCGTCCTGGCTGTGGCAGCGGTAGCAGCTCTCCGAGAGCACGGGGCGGATGTTCTTCTCGAAGAACTCCACGCCTTCCTTCGTCGGTTCCTTCTCGTCGGCGCGCGCAAGCCCGCGCCCGCAGAGCACGATGGCCCCAAGCGCGATCACGATTGCAAATGGTCTTAACTGCATCCGGTGCTTCGCTCCTTCTCTATAAGACGATCGTGGAAGACCGTCTGCCGCGCGGGCGCCGGTCACGGCGCCTGAAACGCACGAGCGACCTGATCTCCCATCGACCCGCGCCGCCCGTCGGAATCCAACCGGAGACGCAGGAAATTGCATTGTCCATCGGCCGGGCAAGCGAGGCAACCGGCCGTCCGCGAATCTGTAAGATCTCGTGGCCGGCCGCCAAGGGCGTTCCCTGCCTCCTGTTTCAATAGCCTCCAACGCGGCCGCCGTTTGCGCGCCTTGGGCGACACCGACGCCTTGTGATGATTCAACGCCGGTTGCGTCGCCCAGATAATATAGACCGACGACGGGTGAGCCCGTATATTGCGACCTTCCGCCGAGAAGAGGCCATGGCGGCGAGGTCGCTTCGACGTGACGGCAGAGGCACCCCGGGGGCTCTAGATCGGGAAGAAACAGATGGTGCTTCACGTTCTCCGCGCCCTGTTCATCCTCTTAATGGCGGCGGTTGGGTGGTTTTACCTCCAGCAGCCCAGCCAGTTCCTGGGGGCATATACGTGGCTGGCGATGGCGGGGTCGCTGGCCATCGGGCTTTTCTTCGTGATCCTCGACATCGTATCGGCGCGGAGCAAGGTCGCGCTGCTCTCCGGGACGTTCTTCGGCCTGATGGTGGGCATCGCTGTCGCCTACGCACTGAGCTTCGTCATCCGACTCCTCATCCAGCAGTGGCATGGTGAAGGTCTCAACGGGAAGGCCCTCGACGCGTTCGTGGCTCGGCAGGATGCCCTGCGGCAGTTCATCACGATGATGGTCGGCGTCGTCACGTGCTACCTGTCGATTAGTTTCGTCCTCCAGACGAAGGATGATTTCAGATTCGTCATCCCGTATGTGGAGTTCCGCAAGCAGGCCAAAGGGATGCGGCCGATCGTGCTGGACACCAGCGCCCTAATCGACGGCCGCATCGAAGCGATCGCGGCCACGGGCGTGTTTGACAGCCAGCTCGTCGTCCCTCGGTTCGTATTGGAAGAGCTCCAGGCGGTCGCCGACAGCGGCGACAAGCTCAAACGCAATCGCGGCCGCCGGGGGCTGGAGGTGCTGACGCGCCTCCGCGAGGCCGATCACACCGAGACGATCATCTACGAAGGGCACTTCCGCGACGAAGCGACGATCTCCGGCGTCGATGAGAAACTGCTGGCGCTGACGAAGGAGTTGAACGGCCGCGTGCTGACGAACGACTACAACCTGAACAAGGTCGCCCAGTTGCGTGAGGTCGAGGTGATCAACATCAACGACCTCTCCAACGCCCTGCGCCCGATCGTCCTGCCGGGCGAAAAGCTCACCGTCCGTCTGATCAAGCCGGGTGAAGGCGCCGGCCAGGGCGTCGGGTACATGCCCGACGGGACCATGGTTGTCGTCGAGCAGGGCCGCTCGCGGCTGAACGAAGAGGTGGAACTGGTGGTGACGAGCGCCCTGCAAACCAGCGCCGGCCGCATGATCTTCGGGAGGCCGGTGGACGGCGCGGCCCCGGGTGCCGGCGGAGCCGTCGCCTCCGCCGGCAGCTCATCGCGCCGCGCTGTCGGAAAAGAAGGCGCTCCGCCCAGCGAACTGCGGGCGAACTAGGCACTGTATCAAACGAGGGGTGCCGAATGTGTTCATTTCGCTCAAATCTCGTCGTTTTCGGTTCCTGAACGACGCCTGAAGGAAGCCCTCACCCTAACCCTCTCCCATGCGTACATGGGAGAGGGGACCATAGGTTCACGTAGCCTGGGTTTGTAGTTCCCCCTCTTCTATGTAGCCATGCGAGAGGGTTGGGGTAAGGGTCCCTTTCCTTCGTGCATCTCCCGCCCAGAACGAAGCAGTCGGTTAAACCATCACCGACGCTCGTGCGTTCGTAAGGCTGAATGCGCCAAGGTGTCCGATAAAAACCTAGCTGCTGACCCCGGCATCCCATTTGCGTATGCGGTTATCTGCCGAAAAAGCGCTCTGCGTCTGCTTCAAAACCAACCACAACAGGGTCGAATCGGCGCGACCTGCCTAGGAAACGGACAACCGAACCCATATGCCAAAGTTCAAACTGGAATACATCTGGCTCGACGGCTACCAGCCCGTCCCGAACCTCCGCGGGAAGACCCTTGTCAAGGAATTTGAGGGGTTCCCGTCCCTGGAACAGTTGCCCAATTGGGGCTTCGACGGCAGCTCGACGCAGCAGGCCGAAGGGCATAACTCGGACTGCGTGCTCAAGCCAGTCGCCCGGTATCTCGACACCACCCGCATCAACGGCGTGCTGGTGCTGTGCGAGGTCCTGCATCACGACCTTACGCCCCACTCCACGAACGCGCGGGCGACGATCCTGGACGACCCGGAAACCTGGTTCGGCTTCGAGCAGGAGTATTTCCTCTATAAGGACGGTCTGCCCCTCGGCTTCCCGAAGGAAGGGTTCCCGAAAGAGGGACAGGGTCGCTACTACTGCGGCGTCGGCTACAACCACATGGGCGATATCGCCCGCGAGATCGTCGAGAAGCACCTGGACCTCTGTCTCGATGCCGGCATCAACCACGAAGGCATCAACGCGGAAGTCGCCAAGGGGCAGTGGGAATTCCAGATCTTCGGCAAGGGCTCGAAGAAGGCCGCCGACGAAATGTGGATGGCCCGTTACCTGCTGAACCGCCTCTGCGAGAAGTACGAAGTGCAGGTGAACTACCACTGCAAGCCGCTCGGTAAGACCGACTGGAACGGCTCGGGGATGCACTCTAACTTCTCGACCAAGTACCTGCGCGAAGTCGGCGGCAAGGCCTATTTCGAATCGCTCATGGCCGCCTTCGACAAGTACAAGGACGAGCACATCGCCGTCTACGGGCCCGACAACCACATGCGCCTGACCGGCCTGCACGAGACGCAATCGATCGACAAGTTCAACTACGGCGTGGCCAACCGCGGCGCGTCGATTCGCGTCCCCAACAGCATGCCCAAGAACGACTACAAGGGCTACCTGGAAGACCGGCGGCCGAACTCCGAAGGCGACCCCTACAAGATCGCCAGCCGCATTCTCCAGACGATCCAGACAGTTCCGCTGCCCAAGTGACCAGATCCGCCCCGCTCCGAACCACTCGGCGGGGGATGAAGAGAAAATCTTTCCAACAACGCCGCCCTTCACCGAGCGGCGTTGTTTTTTTCCGGCCGCCCCGGTGGTCGTGCGCGATCGATTGGGGCGCTGAGGGTGGGTCGGCGCCTCTTCTTTCCTACCGACCGTTTTACGGCTGATGGTGAACCGTCCGCGCCGTTCGTGCTTCGCCTGCGGGCGGGCCAGGGATCGCGTCATGTACAAGTATGTCATCATGGGGATCCAGGGCTGCGGGAAGGGAACCCAGGCGAAGATGCTCTGCCGGGACTTCGACCTGATTCACATCAGCGTCGGCGACATCTTCCGGTGGCATATTCAAAGCCATACGAAGCTGGCGGCGCGAATCGCCCGCGGCACGGCGGCCGGGGAGCTTGTCTCGGACGAGATCGTCGAAGAAATCGTTCGCGATCGACTCGACCAGCACGACTGGAACTTCGGCTTCATCCTCGACGGCTTCCCGCGCAACCGCAGGCAGGCCGAGTTCTTCCTGGAAAGCTATGACATCAACGCCGTGATCCAGATCGACCTGAGCGATCAATACGTCCGGGATCGGGTGCTGAACCGTCGCCTCTGTTCGCGTTGCGGGCTCGATTACAACCTGATCTTTCACCGCCCAGCCAACCCGGCGGTGTGCGACGTCTGCGAAGGGCCGCTGACCTCCCGCGCCGACGACAACCCCGAAGCCGTCGCGAACCGCATTGCCGACTACCACAACAAGACCAAGCCGATCCTCGACCTGTTTCGGAAGAAAGAGCTGATTGTCGGCGTGGATGGCTCCCGCCCGTCCAATGAAGTGCAGGTCGAGATCCGGGAGAAGCTCGGCCTCACCGCGGCCGCCAAAGCTTGATGTTCGACCCCGCCTCATGAGCCCCCACCGCGGGCCGCCCGCCCGCATCCGCCACGCCGGCTTCCCACCACTTCCAGAGCCTCAAAATCCGCTCCATGCCCTGCATCGGGCTGGGCTTGGGGCTCGACGAACGCTCTCCATTTGACGCCCCGTGGTGAGGCGAAGAAGATGTTAAGCCGCTGTGTCCCGCCCATCCGGGCTGATGGTTCGGGTCCAATCTCCGAAGCCCCTCTACAGGAGTAGTCCATGTCCAACGCTCGCCAGGAGGCGATCCGGGCCATCGCCGGCGCCAAGCACGTGCTCAACCGCATCGATTTCAAGACGGTTCACGTGAAGGATCTTTTCGGCATCAATGTCTTTAACGAGGAGACCCAGCGAGCGCGGCTCCCCAAGCCGATCTTTAAGGCGCTGCAGAAGACCGTGAAGCAGGGCGCCCCGCTCGACCCAACCATCGCCGATGCTGTCGCCGTCGCGATGAAGGACTGGGCGATGGAAAAAGGGGCAACCCACTACACCCACCTGTTCCAGCCCATGACCGGCATCACGGCCGAGAAGCACGATAGCTTCCTGACCCCCGACGGCTCCGGCGGCGCGATTGCCGAGTTTTCAGGCAAAGAGCTGATCAAAGGCGAGCCCGACGCGTCGAGCTTCCCCTCCGGCGGCCTCCGCGCCACGTTCGAAGCGCGCGGCTACACCGCCTGGGACCCGACCTCCCCGGCTTACGTCGTTGAGAACCCCAATGGGTACACTCTCGTCATCCCCACGGCTTTCCTGAGCTGGACCGGCGAAGCGCTCGACAAGAAGACGCCCGTCCTTCGCTCGATGGACGCCCTGAACACCCAGGCGCTGCGGATCCTGCGGCTGTTTGGGAACACGGCCGCCCAGCACGTGTTCACGACGGTCGGCCCGGAACAGGAATACTTCCTGATCGACAAGGCCTTCTACTACCTGCGGCCGGACCTGGTCACCACCGGCCGCACGCTGTTCGGGGCGCCGCCGCCCAAGGGGCAGGAGTTGGAAGACCAGTATTTCGGCGTCATCCCCGAGCGCGTGCTCGCCTGCATGGCCGACGCGGAGCTGGAACTGTTCAAGTTCGGCGTCCCGGCCAAAACGCGCCACAATGAAGTGGCCCCCAGCCAGTACGAGCTGGCCCCGCTGTTCGAGCTGAGCAACCTCGCGATCGATCACCAGAACCTGACGATGGAAGTGATGCGCAAGACGGCCGACAAGTACGGCCTGGTCGCCCTGCTCCACGAGAAGCCGTTCGCCGGCGTCAACGGCTCGGGCAAGCACAATAACTGGTCGATGTCCACCGATCTGGGCGAGAACCTGCTCAACCCCGGCGAGAACCCGCACGACAACGCCCAGTTCCTGGTCTTCTGCACGGCCGTGATCCGCGCGGTGGCCCGGTACAGCGAGATCCTGCGGCTGTCGATCGCGTCGGCCCACAACGACCACCGCCTGGGCGCCAATGAGGCCCCGCCGGCGATTATCAGCGTCTTCCTCGGCGAGCAGCTCATCGATGTTTTCGAGCAGATCGAGAAGGGTGGCGCCAAGAGCAGCAAGCAGGGCGGCACGTTCATCACGGGCGTGAGCGTCCTCCCGCCGTTGCCCAAGGAAGCGGGCGACCGCAACCGCACGTCGCCGTTCGCCTTCACGGGCAATAAGTTCGAGTTCCGCGCCGTCGGCTCCAGCGCCAACATCGCCGGCCCGAACACCGTCCTCAATACGATCGTCGCCGAGTCGCTCGATTACATGGCGACGAAGCTCGAGGGCGAAGTGAAGCAGGGCAAGGACCTCAACAAGGCCATCCAGGAACTGCTCCCCCCGATCGTCAAGGAGAGCAAGAAGGTCCTGTACAACGGCAACGGCTATGCGGAAGAGTGGCACAAGGAAGCCGAGAAGCGCGGCCTTCCGAACATGAAGAACACCGTCGATGCCCTACCGGTCATCACCCGCAAGGACACGGTCGAGCTGTTTGCCAAGTACAAGGTCTACACGGAGAAGGAGCTTCAGAGCCGCTTCGTGATCCTGTCGGAACTGTACGTCAAGACGCTGAACATTGAGGCCCAGACGGCGATTATGATGGCCAAGACGATGATCCTGCCGGCCGCCCTGAAGGCCCAGAAGGAAGTCGGCGAAAGCATCGCGGCCGCCAAGGCTGCCGGCGCCGCCACCCCCGCCGGCCTGGAGATGTTCGGCACGCTGGTCAGCACGATCAATGACCTGGTTCGCGGCATCAACGGCCTGGAAAAGGCCGCCGGCCACCACGGCGACGGCGACGCCTACGCCCACGCGAAGCACATGCGTGAGCATGTCTTCCCCGCCCTGGCCGAACTCCGCACGGCCGCCGACAAGCTCGAAACGATCATCGACGATTCGATCTGGCCCCTGCCGACCTACCGCGAAATGCTCTTCGTGAAGTAACGCGAAGCGCCTTCGCGACAAAGTGGGACGAAAAAAGCCCCGGCGCGCGAAGCGGCCGGGGCTTCTTCCATCGTAGCAGGCACACTCCGTGTGCCGTCCGCCCCGGTATGGACCGCACCGCGTTCAGCACCGGAGAAAATGTGGGGCGTGGTTCACCACGCCGCCTCACGCGGAGGCGTGGTGAACCACGCCCTACAATTTTGTCGGAATGCCGCGCGATGTGGTGAGGTAGGATGACAATCGCGTACTCATGACCGCCGCCACGTCCCAACTCGACTACGGCCACCGGCCGCCAATCCGCCGCCGCTGGCGGCGCGGTGCATGGGCAGCCGCGTTCGTTGTCGCCGTTGCCTGTGGATTGCCGTTCGCGCCCAAGTGCCTGAAAGCGGTAAACCTCTTCTACGCCCGGTATTGATGCGGGCATTTCACGGCGCCACCCGACGAGATCGTCTTTGAGAGCGACCCGGCCCGGTTCATTGAATTTCGCAAGCAGGATCAGGCGGGTATTTCGAGCATCAGGCCCTGTTCTCTCGTCGGTCCCGCACCGCTTTGCCGGGTGCCGCGCTGTTGGGAAGATTTCGAGGCGATCGAAATCGCCGGAGGTTCTACTACGAACGTGTCATCGGGCGCGATCGCCTTTTTACACGAGCTTCAGGCGGCCGACGGCTCGCGACGACTCATTCGGATCGACTACAGCCAGGACCTGATGGACGCCGGCTTGCGGGGCTCGGTCAACCTGATCTCATCCATCTATCGTCCCGTCTCGTGGTCGGCGAAGATTGCTTCGCCCTGCTCCTCGACGAACATCATCATTCCAGAACGATATGAAGAAGGTTCGACGACCGCGAATCTGCGTATCTTCGCGGGCCAATCAGACCCGGCTGACCCGTCGCACTTTACTATCCGTTACCAGATCTGGGGCCTTGAGGACGTGATTGACGGTCGGCTGACGGGGGCCGAGACGATCGTCCTGACGCCTAGAGGCCACCTGAGGCCGCCCCGGGCGATCCCGGTCTGTGCCGGATAGCTCGCCGATGGAGCGGCGCAACCGCCCTCTGATTCGGCCAAACTTCGACGGGTTTCAGTGTGCCTGGAGGGACGCCGATGACCGCGCCGCAACTGGACTACGGCCAGCACCGGCCGATTCATCGTCGGCGGCGGTGGCGACGAGCACTCCTCGTGATCGTCCTCATCGGCTGCGTTGCGAGCGGGTGGGAATTAGGCCGGCCTTACGTGGACAAGGCAAAGTTACTCTATGCCCAGCACCAATGCCTCCGCTACGCGCCGCCGCCGGACCAGATTGTGTATGCGAGCGAAGCGTACGAGTTTGTGACCCTCGGCGGACAGAGTCCCGAATACAAGCCGGCCACGGCGACCACCTTCGGACCGGCCAACGCCCGCGTTGTCCGCGAACCGCGTTGCTGGGATGAGTTTCAGGGCTGGCTTTACCCTCTCCCGAGTGGCATCAGCGGCAGCGTCTTTTGGGGGGGGCACAGCAGAGGGGGCACCGTCTTTCTTCACGAACTCCGGACGCCCGACGGCAGGAGTGTCGGCGCACGACTGGGCGTTGAAGAGAACGTGGACGGCAACAACATGCAATTTCAATTCTGGGCGGACCTATTCATTCCCGGGTCATGGACGTCGGCGCCATCGGAAATGACGGCCGCGACCCAATTCGATATGCTCCCGTTCATCTCCGAAGAGCCGCCAAGGCTGCGGTTCTTTGCCGGCCATGCGGACCCGGCAGACCTGACGCATTTCACAATCCGCTACCAAGCATTTCTTCAGGACGACATCCTTGACGGCCGCATCGCGAACGACGGGACCATCACGCTCAAGCAGCGCGTGCCGCCCGACCCGGCGAAGGAGCCGCAGCGCGTCTACCAGATCATTGACTAGGGGTATCCATCGGCGACATCTCGATGGCCACGCGCCCGCCCCAACTCGACTACGGCCCCCCGCCACCGATCCACCGCCAACGCCGGTGGCGGCGGGCGGCGCTGTTGATCGTCCTGCTCGCCTGCGTCGCGTGCGGCTGGGAATGGGGGCCGGAGTATTGGGCCAAGACAAAGTTCCTCTACGTCCAGCGGCAATGCCTGACCTATGTGGCCCCGCCGGATCAGGTCGTCTACGAGAGCGACCCTGCCCGTTTCGCGGCGCTCGCGAGCCAGACGCCGGAGTATGCCACGCTGCTGAACTGGGCCCGGGCCAAGCGGCTGGTTCGCACGCCGCAATGCTGGGCGGCGTTCGAGGCAATGGCTTATCCGCGTAAGGTGATGGCGCGGTCGCTCCGGGGGCCGTTCGACGGGACGCTGTTCCTTCATGAACTGAAGGCCCCGGACGGGAAGCCCATCCTGGTTCGCGTCGGTTACACCGAGCCTTCGAACGACCCGGCGTTCATTCCAGGGTTCGATGTGACCGAGGAGATCTGCCGCTCCGCAACGTGGTCCACGCCGGTGAAGGAGCTGACGCCGGCCTACGTGATCGACGTCATGAGCCGCACGGACCTGGAGCCGCCGATGCTCCGCTTCTTCGCCGGCCAGCCGGACGCCGCCGACCCCTCTCATTTCACCATCCGCTACCAGGCCTGGGGCCAGGAAGACGTGCTCGACGGCCGCGTGGAAGCGGATGGGAGGGTTTCCCTCAAGCCCCGGAACCGGCCGGAGGCGCCGCGCGACGCGTTGAAATGACCGGCGGCCGACCCCTCTAGCAGGCACACTCCGTCTGCCGTCAGTTACTGGTGAAAAGGCGCGGAGGGCACACGGAGTGTGCCTGCTACCCGACGGATTTCCACGTCTCGATCCGACCGATATACTCCCGCCCGTGGACTCACCCTACGTTCAGCTTGACGGCGTGTGGGCCAGGCCGCTCTCGCCTGCCCGGCATCCTTCGCTGGCAATGCGCTGGGACGCCGCAACCGGGGTCGCGACGCTGCGCAATGTCGGCGGCGTGATGCGGACCTGGGACGACCCGCTGGCGGCGCTGGAATGGATGGCGACGCACAATCCCTCGGGCGGCCGCTGGGTGGGGTTTATGGGGTATGACCTGGGGCGATGGTTCGAGCGCCTCCCCGCGCGGGCCGTCGATGACCTGCGTCTGCCGCTCGCCCACTTCGTTTACGTCCCGGAGACAGCGCGCGTCCTGCACACGCCCCCGCGGCACATGATGGACGCCGACTCGATCCCGCTGCGGCCGGCACGGTCGAACTTCTCGCGCGCCCAGTACATGGCGGCCGTCTCCCGCTGCATCGGCTACATTGCCGCCGGCGACCTCTTTCAGGTCAACCTCTCCCAGCGGTTCAGTTCGACTCTTCTCTCGACGCCGCTGGAGGTCTACAAGCGATTGGAGGAACGGTCGCCCGGGGACTTCGCGGCGCTGCTCGACTTCGGCGACTACGCGCTGGTCTGCAACAGCCCGGAGCTGTTCCTGCGCGTCTCGCGCGACCCTGCGAGCGGGCGGCGAACGATCGTCACGCGGCCGATCAAAGGGACGCGGCCGCTCGGGCCGGGGATGGAGGGGCAGCTTCGCGACAGCGCCAAGGATCAGGCCGAGCTGCACATGATCGTTGACCTGGAGCGGAACGACTTCGGCCGCGTCTGCGAAGTCGGGAGCGTGCAGGTCCTCGAGGCGCGGCGGATCGAGGCGCACTCGACGGTCTACCACGGCGTGGCCGCCGTCGGCGGGATCCTGCGGAAGGACGTGACGTTCGTGGACCTGCTCCGCGCGGTCTTCCCCGGCGGATCGATCACCGGCGCGCCCAAGATCCGCGCGATGGAGGTCATCGATGAGCTGGAGCCCGTCCGCCGCGGCCCCTACTGCGGCGCGATCGGCTACGTGGCGGCCGACGGGTCGATGGAGTTTAATGTCGCCATCCGAACGATCATCGCCGCGCATGGCCAGGCCTATGTGCCGGTGGGCGGCGGGGTGGTCGCCGACTCAGACCCGGCCGCCGAATATGCTGAAACGCTGGTGAAGGCCGAGGCGCTCTTCGCCGCGCTCGGGATCGTACAGTCGCCCGATCGGGGGTGATGCGTCGAACGGGGCCGGCGGCGAAGCTTCACGATTTCAGGTTGCTTCGAGTCGATCGGCTCGTGAAAATCGGACCATGACGATTTCAGGCCCGATCACACGGCCGACATCGATTGCGGGCGCGATCCCGCTGGAGCCCGGGGACCGCTTGTCGCGCGACGAGTTTGAGCGTCGCTACGAGGCGACCCCCTGGCTCGCGAAGGCTGAATTAATCGAAGGGGTGGTGCACGTGCCTCCTCCGGTGAAGGCCGACGACCACGGTTGCCCGCATGCTGATCTGGTCTGGTGGCTGGTGAGCTACCGGGTGGTGACGCCGTGGGTGAGAGTTGCAGATAACTCCACCATTCGTCTGGGACCAAGCGACGAGCCGCAGCCCGACGCGACCGCCTATATCGACCCGCGGGCGGGCGGGCGAGTCCATATCACCGCCGACAACTATATTGAAGGTGCGCCAGAACTTGTCGCAGAGGTGTCGGGAAGCACCGTGAGCATCGACCTTCATTCGAAGCTAAGGATGTACCGGGCAGCCGGCGTCCACGAATACATCGTTCATCGCGTTACCGACGCCGCCATCGACTGGTTCGTCCTCCGTGGCGGCGAATATTGCTTGATCGTGCCAGGGCCTGACGGGGTGTTGCGCAGTGAAGCTTTCCCCGGCTTATGGCTTGACGCTGCGGCGTTGGTTGGCGGTGAGATGGAGACGACGCTGCGAACCCTCCAGGCGGGGCTTGCGACGCCAGAGCATGCGGCGTTCGTCGCCCAGCTTCACAAGCGATCGGCGGAGCGCCGCATATGAGACGACGTGTCGTGGCCGGTGCTGGGTACGCGAGCACCTGCACCAGCGGGAGGCGCTCTTCGCCGCGACGGTCACGGATGGCAGCAAAGTCCCCGGATCATCGAATCGTGTGCTTCGAGCCGCGTCTGTTAGAAAGCGTGCGGTCGCCATAGTCTGCGACTGGGCCGTTCGGTGGGCGGTCCATGCCCGCCGGCGGCGCGCCCGCGTCCTCACTGGCTCGGCTCGTTCGCGACCGGCGTGACGAAGTCCCGTCTTGAGAGAGTCTGGTCTGTTAACGCATATTGCACCTGCCGAAACTGAGCAATGGCGCAGCGACTCATTCAATTGCCACCCCCGCCGGCTACGGACGCCGGAGTGCCGCCGCTGGAGCCCGGGGACCGCTTGTCGCGCGACGAGTTTGAGCGTCGCTACGAGGCGACGCGGCGGCTGAAGAAGGCGGAGCTGATCGAAGGGGTGGTCCATATGCCGCCTGCCGTGCGGTGGGAGAATCATGCGACGCCGCACGCAAACCTGGTGGCCTGGCTTGTCGTCTATCAGGCGTCCACGCCGGGGGTGCGGGTCGGGGATAACGGGAGCGTGCGGCTGGATGCGGACAATGAGCCGCAGCCGGACGCCGCATTGCTCATCGCCGCGGAGGCCGGCGGACAGGCGAAGATCAGCTCCGACGACTTGATCGAAGGGGCTCCCGAACTGGTCGTCGAAGTATCGGCGAGTTCCGTCAGCATCGATTCTCGGCGCCAAGATGGCCGTCTACCGACGCAACGGCGTCCGGGAATACGTCGTATATCGCGTGTTCGACGCGGCCGTCGATTGGTTCGTGCTACGCGCGGCACAATACGAACCGCTTCCCGCGGGCCCCGACGGCATTCGCCGTAGTGAGGTTTTTCCCGGCCTCTGGCTCGATACGGCCGCTCTGATCCGTGGGGACACGGCCGCCGTGTTCCGCGCATTGCAGACTGGCCTTGCCACGCCCGACCACACCGCGTTCGTAAAGCAGTTGGCCGCGTTCGACAGGGCTATCGCATTTGGCGTAAACGTGTTCGTAAGATGTTCGGTAGCGCCCTCTTCCCGAGCGTGTTAGCCTGCTTTTTTCGGTCGCGAAGCTTCGCAGCAACACTTACCTAATCGACGAAAGGAGCTTGAGCATGGACGCCCAAGCGACCCGTGGTCTGCTGCGCTTTTTCGAAGGCATCCGCGACACCCGATCCCGTAATCGCTCTCATCCTCTGGCGAGCGTGTTGAGCATCGCAATCATGGCGGTGCTCTGCGGCTGTGAAGGCTGGGCCGCGGTGGCGGCTTGGGGCCTGCTCAACCAGGACTGGCTCGAGACTTTTCTGGACCTGCCTCGCGGCATCCCGTCCCACGACACCTTCGACCGCGTGTTTGGCCTTCTGGACCCCTTGGCCTTCGAAGCATGCTTCATGAAGTGGTCCTCCAGCCTGATCGCCAACGCCGGCGGCGTGTTCATCGCCGTCGATGGCAAGACGCTGCGGCGGAGTTGGAAGCGGGCGTGGAGTAAAACGCCGGTGCATCTGGTCAGCGCGTTCGTCAGCAAGAACAGCGTGGTGCTGGGCCAGGTGGCCACTGACACCAAGAGCAATGAGATCACCGCGATCCCCAAACTACTGGGCATGTTGAGCCTGGCCGGGAGCACGGTGACGATTGACGCGATGGGCTGCCAACGCGACATCGCGGCCCAAATCCTTCGCCAGAAGGGCGACTATCTCCTGGCGGTCAAAGACAACCAGCCGACTCTCTTCGCCGCTGTCACCGCGTTGCTGGATGAAGGGCTTCTCGATCGCTTCAAGGGGATGAATCACGGCTACCACGAGTCGTTCCAGGACAAGAACAGCCACGGCCGCGTCGAAACCAGGCGAGTCTGGGTGACTGACGAAGTGCATTGGCTGGGAGAGGACATCCTCAAATTGTGGCCCGGGCTCAAGAGCATCGTGGTGGTCGAGTCGATTCGGCAGGACCTTGGGGATCTGAGCGGCAAGGTCAGCACCGAGCGAAGGTACTACATCTGTAGCCATGGCGGGGCCAATAACTCGCTCGCCGAGTTCCTGGCCGCGGGCATCCGCGACCACTGGGGCGTGGAGAACGGCCTGCACTGGTGCTTGGACGTGAGCATGAGAGAGGACCAGAGCAGAATCCGCGTGGCGAACGGAGCCGAGAACTTTTCCCGCCTGCGGCGGATCGCTCTGAACAAGCTCAAGCGATCCTCGGTCAAGAACAAGAACGGAAAGGACTTGAAGCTCGGCATTCGTACGAAGCAGCAATGCTGCGGATGGAGCCAAGAGTTCCTGTTACAGGTGATGATGGCCTAAATGCGATAGCCCTGCCGCGTTCGATCGCGCCTAGTGCGCCGGGTCGCGTCAATCCGCCTTTCGCGGCTAATATCCGGCCTATGCCCAAGGTCTGGCTCAACGGCTCGTTTGTTGATTCCGGGGATGCCTCCATCTCGCTCCGTGACACCGGGCTGCTTCACGCGGCCGGCGTCTTCACGACCCTGCGCAGCTGCGGCGGAAAGGTCTTTCGGATCGCCGAGCACCTGCGGCGGCTGCGCGAGAGTTGCGAGGCGCTGTTCGTCCCGTTGAAGTTCCGGGACGAGGTGCTTGCCGAGGCGGCCGCCGAATTGCTGCGGCTGGAAGGGCTGGGCGACGCGCGGCTGCGGCTGACGGTCACGCGGGGGCCAACGGGGAATCACCCGATCCATGGGCTGCGGGTCGAGCCGACGGCGTTCCTGACGGCCGCCCCGCTGGAGGCGTACCCGCTGGAGTGCTACCAGCGCGGGATGACCGTCCTGTTGCTCGACGAGCAGAAGCTCAACCCGTATGACATGCAGGCGGGGCACAAGACGCTGAACTATTTCTCGCGGCTGGCGGCGCTCCGCGAGGCGGTTCGCCGCGGCGCGGGGAGGCGCTCTGGTTCAACGTACACAACTTCCTCCAGTCGGGGAGCATCAGCAATGTGTTTGTGGTGAAAGACGGCGTGCTGCTCACGCCGCCGACGCCGGAAGATCTGCGCCGCGATCGCTCCGGCCTAAGGTCGTCGGCGGCGCACGCGCCGTGCTGCCGGGGATCACCCGCGCCGCCGTCCTGGAACTCGCGGAGCGTGACGGCATCCGGGTCGGCGGGGCCGCGATCGACGTCGGGCAACTCCTGGAGGCTGACGAAGTTTTCCTGACGAACAGCGTCATGGGCGTCATGCCGGTTACTCGTATCGAGCGGCACACGCTCGGCGACGGCTCCCCGGGGGCGATGACGACGCGGCTGAGCGAGGCGTATGCGGCAACGGTTGCCGAAGCGACCGCGTGAGGCGGGCGGTCGCGAACACCGCCTCAAACCATCTCAGATCGCGAAATCACCATGACGCAGCCAACGCATCGAAGCGGAAGCCCCCTTACCGTCGCCGACCTCATTGACGCGATGGAGATCATCGCCCCGACGCGCTTCGCCGAATCGTGGGACAATGTCGGGCTTATCGCGGGCGATCCGGCGAAGCCGATTTCCCGGGTGATGCTGGCGATCGACTACACCCCGGACGTCGCGGATGAGGCGGGCTCCCAGGGGTGTGACGTCGTCATCGCCTACCACCCGCCGCTGTTTCAGCCGATCAAGCGACTGACGGCCGACGGGCCAGCGCGCTTGTCTTTGATGCCGTGCGGCGCGGCGTGGCGCTCTACTCGCCCCACACCGCGCTCGATGTCGCGGCCGGGGGGACCAACGACGTTCTGGCCGAACTTCTTGGGCTCTCGGATGTCGCGCCGCTGAAAGCGGCCGAGGCCAAGTCTTCGCAACTCAAGCTGGTCACCTTCCTGCCGGCCGATGCCGTTGAGCGGGTCAGCCAGGCTCTGTTCGAGGCGGGCGCGGGCGCATCGGGGGCTATTCCTCGTGCAGTTTCCGCTCGGCGGGGACGGGGACGTTCTTTGGCGAAGCGGGGACAAGCCCCGCTGTGGGCGAGAGCGGCCGCCTTGAACTGGCGGCCGAGGTGCGGCTGGAGACGATCGTCACCGCCGCACGCGTCGGCGCGGTCATTTCGGCGTTGCGCAAGGCGCATCCTTATGAGGAGCCGGCGTTCGATCTTTACCCGCTGGCCCCCCCGCCGCCGGGGATTGGGATCGGCCGCATTGGAGCGATCGAGCCGGCGGCCGATCGGGCGTCGCTGTTCGCGCGGATCAAGCAAGGGCTGGGGATTGACGCGCTCCTGATCGCCGGCCCGCATGCCGGGCCGGTCACTCGGGCGGCCGTCTGCGCCGGGGCGTGCGGCGACTTGCTTGACGCCGCCATTGCAAGTGGTGCGGGCCTTTATCTGACGGGAGAAATGCGCCATCACGACGCCCTCAAGGCAGCCCGCGCGGGGGTGACGGTGGTGTGTACGCTTCACTCCAACAGCGAGCGCGTGGCGCTCACGCGATTGATGGCTCGGCTGGCGCCACTTCTGCTAGGGGTAGGGCTTGTGCTGAGTCGGACGGATGTCGATCCTTTTTCCGTCCGTTAGCCCCCGCGTGCGGCTTGTGCTCCAGGGATGGGGGCTTTTCGACGCCGTCGCTGTTGATGCCGGCGGGGCTTTCTTCCGGGGGCAGGCGCGGGTGAGCGGGAAGGCGGCCCGGATGTCCCCCACCAGAGATCGGCCGCGGCCGGTCCAGAGGTGGGCGAACTTCGTCAGTTCCTTCTCCGCTCGGGCAAGGGTCGATCGGGCTAAGTCGAGGATGGCGCCCTGTGTGGCGGCGTCGTGGTGAGGGAGCATCTCGTCGAGCGAGACGTGCATCGATTTTTCGGTCAGGACGACATAGTCGTGCCACAGGCCGAGCGACTCCTGCATCTTCTTGAACGCCTTCATCACGTCGGCGGGCAGTTCGTGGCCGCCGATGGCCGCCATCTCCAGCGTATAGCGGAGGGCCTTGCCGGCGATTCGAAGGGCGTGGGGGTCGGGGTGTTCGACATCTGGCCGCGGCGCCGGCCGCTCGACCCGCTCGACGATCGCCTCGGCCTGTTCGGCGAAGGCGTCGAGCTGCAAATGGAGCGATTCGGCGAGCAGGGTATCGATCGCCGCGCGCGATTCGACGATCTGGTCGCGAAGCCCCCACCATGTCCCGAGTCGGGCGAGGACTTTGGTGGATACCGATTTGTTGCCGGCCTCGTCGCGGGCTTTGGATCGCTCCGCGGAGAGGCGTTCTGAAAGCCAGCCGGCGGCGACGCGGAGACGCGAGGCGGATGCTTGGCGGGGGTCGGCGGCGGTGGAGGCGGCCGCGTCGGCGTCGGCCGCACGCCGCTTCTTCTCGCGCGCGGAAGGTCGAGCCGCGCCCAGCTCTTCAAGGTGCCCGAGCATGACGTCGAGGTCGCGCAGCGGCCCGAGCCTTCGGCGCAGCTTGCGTAAGACGTCGGAGAAGGGGCGGCGGCAATCTTTTGTCAGGACGGGCTCGAGGAGGTCAACGGCCGCCTTAAGGCGGCGGGTCGAGACCCGGGCGCCGTGGACTGCTTCCGCATCGAATTGCTTCAGGGCATTGGGGACATCGTCGCGAAGATCTTCAACCAGCTTGTCGAGATAAGCCAGGAACGGGAATTCAGACTCCCGGGGCTCTGTTTTGGCCATGGGGCTATTGTATTGTTAAGGGGACGTGAATACACGTTGGGCGGTGCAGGAATCGGCAGAATTCGATCGGTGCGATCGTCTGCGGAGTGTCGGGCGAACGGTATCGGCCGCGAGGCGTACCAAGCCAAGGCGTGTAATGTGGTTGAACTTTGTAGTGCGGCGGGCGCGTTGCAGCCCGGCCGCGGAGAAAGGCTGACATTTGTCTGAACTGAAGCGAACGGAGCTGTCGGTCCGAAGGGAACGGGCGATCCTGGTCGGGGTGCTGCTGCCCGGTTCGACGGCCGACCCGCGGGAGCCACTGGGCGAGTTGCAGTCCCTGGTGAAGACGGCCGGTGCGATCGTCGTCGGCCAGGTGTTGCAGCGGCGGCATAGCCCCGACTCGGGGACCTATATCGGCAGCGGCAAGGCGATCGAGGTGGCGAACCTGGCGCGATCAAGCGACGCCGACGTGATCATCTTCGACAACGACCTCACGCCCGGGCAGATCGGCGGGCTCGAGAAGATCATCAACGAGACGCTGGAGAGCAAACGGGGCGAGGGGATCAAGGTGATCGACCGCTCGGAGCTGATCCTCGACATCTTTGCCACCCGCGCCCAGACACATGAGGCGAAACTTCAGGTGGAGCTGGCGCAGATGCAGTACACCTACCCGCGCCTCGCGCGGATGTGGGACCACCTGGAGCGCATCGCCAGCGGCGCCGGCGGCGGGATGGGCATCGGCACACGCGGCCCGGGTGAAACACAGCTCGAGACGGACCGCCGTTTGGTTCGAAAGCGCGTGGCCGACCTTAAGGCGGATATCAGCCACATCCAGGAGCGCAAGAGCCGGCTGGTCGCCCAGCGAAACCTGGAGCATTTCACGGTCTGCGTCGTCGGTTACACCAACGCCGGCAAGAGCACCCTCTTCAACACGCTGACGGCGGCCGGCACGTACGCCGATGACAAGCTTTTCGCCACGCTCGACACCAAGACCCGCTCGTGGCGGCTGGAACGCGGCACGGAAGTGATGCTCAGCGATACGGTGGGCTTCGTCCGCGACCTGCCGCATAACCTGGTCGCGAGTTTCAAGGCCACGCTGGAGGAAGCCGTCCACGCCGACCTGCTGCTGCACGTGCTGGACGTCGGCCATCCGCACGCCGAGCAGCAGTTCAAGAGCGTCCATCAGGTCCTGGATGAGATCGGCGCCAGCGGCAAGCCAGAGATCCTGCTGCTGAACAAGATCGACACCGAGGAAGGGGACGCGGCTTATCCGTTCTGGCGGACGCTGAACCCGGCGGCGATCCCCGTGAGCGCAAAGACAGGCACCGGCCTGGACAAGGTGCAGGAGGCGGTTTATCAGGTCGTCCGCGGCCAGCAGGTGGATGTGACGCTGGAGGCCGACGTCACCAACGGGCGCTTGCTGTCATTCATCGAGAGCCACGCGCGGGTGCATGACCGCCAGTTCACCGACGGCCGCGTCCAGATGAAAGCGATCATGGGGAAGCGGACGCTGGCCGATCTCTCGCGGAATGAGCAGGTCGAGGTGAAGGCGGTTGAAGCGGTCACTTGATCCCGCGGGCCCGTGCCGGGGCCCGGACGGAAGACGGCCATGCTTCCGGGAGCCCCAGGCGTCTGGCGTTCACTTCACCTTCAACCAACTGCGAAATGAACGCCAGGACGCGAGGAGCGCGAAGGTAGCAGCGACAGGAGAAGAACGGCGCTTCAAATGTTACTGCCTTAAGATTGAACGTCAGGGACGATCGAAGCGCCGGGCCGCGCCGCCGCGTGTCGGCCGATCGTCACGCGCCAAAGCGGCGCGACGATCCCCTCTACGCCAGCAACCCATACACCGACAGGCTGCTCCCCGTTCCGACGAAGACGCGGCCGTCAGCCACCGTCGGGACGACGAACTTGATCCCCGTCCCGGCGTAGTCGCGGCCGGACGCGGTCGTGCTGCTCGAATAGAGCTCGTGGGAGATGTTGTTCGCGTCATACGCGTGCAGGATCGCGGCGCCTTGCGGGGTGCCGTCGTCGCCCACGGCGACGCGGCGCTCGATCGCCCAGACAATGCCGCCGGACGCGCCGTTGGCCGAGACGCTCGGCGTCGCGCCGGGGTATCCAAAGACCTCCTTCGACTGCGCCACCAGCACCAGTTTGTTCCCCTGGAGCTTGAACTGCTCGAGCTTGCCGCCGTTGGCGGCGATGTAGACCGAGCCGTTGTCATACGCGGCCGTCGCGTACACCTCGTTGCTGGAGATCGGCAGCGTCTGGAAGACGCGATTCCCCGTGGGGCTCCACCCGCCGAGGTGGTTGGCATCGACCAGATAGAGCTTCCCCTGCTTGTCGCCCACGAGCGCCAGGTGCGTCGATGACCCCTTCTGCGGCGGGATCAAGAGCACGCCGCCGCTGCCAAAGTCCTGGTCTTGCAGAAGGCCCTTCTGCTGCGCGTCGTACGGGGTGAAATAGCCGGAAACATAGAGCTTGCCCCCCTTGGTGCTCAGGCGCAGCAGGCTGTCACCAAAATCGCGGCCGCCGGCGGGGTAGTCGAACGTCCCGTTCCCGATCCCGACGAACAGGTTGCCCGACGAGTCAAAGGACGGCGCGGCGCCCGCCATCCAGATCGGCCCGCGCAGGCCGTCCGGCGTCGCGTTGAAGGCAGCGGTTTGCTTCAGCGTCCTGGCGTTGTACCCGAGCAGCCAGCCGTGGTACGGATCGTTATCGCCATGGCTGGCGAAGCCGACGTAGATCGTGCCGTTCAGCAGCGCCAGGGCCGGGCGCTGATTTTCCTTTAGGGGGTCGAAGAAGAGCTGCGGCGTCTTCACGCTCCCGTTGATCACGCGGCCTTCCCCAGCGCCCTCGACCTCGGCCGCGATGACGACCGAGCCGCCGAACTTGTCGGCGCCGGTGGTGACGCTCACAGCCCGAAGCCGCTGCTCGAAGCGCGTCTTTCCGGCCTGGTTGATCTTCACCTTGGTGACGAAGTAGATCGTCCCGGACGCCGCGTCGATCACCGGCGTGCCGGTGATGCCGACTTCAGGGCTGATATCGGTCGAGTTCACGTCGGTGCTGCTGACCGTGGTGATGCCGGCCGCCGGGTTGATGAAGCTGCGATGCCAAAGCGTCTGCCCGCTGCTCGCATCAAAGGCGTAGACGCTGTCGTGTTGCGTCGCCACGTAAACGACCGAGCGATACCCCTTGCCGGGGATGTTCACGTGCGACAGGTAGAGCGGCTGGGCGTAGACCGCTCCGTCCACCTTCGCTGAAAAGAGCTTTCCAAAGTGCGATGAGTTGACGTTTGAAGTCGTCAGCACGGTTTCCCGCGGGTTCAGGCCGTCGCGCGCGCCGTCGTTGTGCCAAGTGGTGACGTCGGCGCTGAGGAGCAGCCGCGACTCCATCGATTCGACGCGGGGCCGAGCGGCCGCTGCCGAGGCGGGGATGGCCGCATTTGAAACACGGGTGATCTTTATTCCGAACATTGCGGATCCTCTTCTGCCCGGATGGGGCGTCCCTGTCGGCAGGGCCGCGCCGCGGCTCCTTTGCCGCCCGCGCCTCCGACGCGGGCGGACAATACGGACATCCTTGAGGGGCCAACAACGCTCGAAATAGGATTCTTCATCAAGATCTGAAAGCCGATGCGCGATCAGCGGCGGCCTGGGTCGTGGAGTGATGCGAAGTCAGACAGACGCGCATTACGCCGCCGTAAGCGCTGTCCACTTCAGTTTGCTTGGTTGGGGTCGATCGCGGAGTCAATGCCGTGCCCGCCGCCGCCAGGCGTCCTGATGGAAAGGATTGAACCGGTCCCGACGGCGATCTCCTTCGCATAGCTTTCGATCGCTTGGGGAGCACCGGCTGCGAACAATTGATCAACGCCCGCTCCGCCCGCCTCGCCGCCGTCGAGGCCATACGGCCGCAGCTTCCGCCGATCGGCCAGCACGGTCCCCTCGCAGGGCGCCAGAGCTTGGATCTCGCGGACAATGCCGTCCCCGCCGCGGAAGCGGCCGCGCCCGCCGGTCCCCGTCGCGCGCTCGAATCGGCGGACGCGGAGCGGGTATTGCAACTCCAGCGCCTCCGCCGGCGTGTTGAGCGTGTTGGTCATATGGCACTGGATCGCCGACGCCCCGTCCCACCCCGGCCCGGCGCCGCAGCCGCCGCCGATGGTTTCGTAGTAGGTCCACCGCTCGCCGCCGGGGCGCGTGCCGCCAAGGGCGACGCTGCTCATCGTCCCGCAGCTCGCGGCCGGGATGCGGTGCGGCAGCGCCTTGGCCAGCGCGCCAAGGATCACATCGACGATGCGCTGGCTCGTCTCGGTGTTCCCGGCGACGACGGCCGCCGGGAAAACCGCGTGGACGACGCTGCCGGGGCGGGTCAGCACGTCGATATCGCGGAAGCAACCGGCGTTCAGCGGCACGCCGTCATCCGTCTCGCCCATCAAGCAGGCGAAGCAGTAGTAGACCGCCGACCGGGCGACGGCGTCGGGGCAGTTCACCGGGCCGGGCACCTGGTCGTCGCAGCCGCGGAGGTCAACGGTCGCGCGGCCGCCGCGAATGGTGACGTGGGCACGGATGCCGATCGGGCCGGCGCCCAGCCCATCCAGCGCGTCTTCGAAGTCGTAGCCCCCCTCGGGGATGGCGGCGATCGTGCGCGCCATAAAGGCGCGGGCGTAGTCGAGCAACGCGTGGCCGTAGCGAGCGACGGTGTCAACGCCCCGCCGCTGGGCCATTCGGCGCAGCGCCTCGACGCCGACGGCGTTGGCGGCGACCTGGGCCTCCAGGTCCCCCAGCCGCTCATCGGGCGTGCGGACAGCCGACAGCAGGCGGTGTAGAACGCCCGCGTCGCGCACGCCCCCGCGATCGAGCAGCGACGGATGGATGCGTACGCCCTCCTCGTCGATGTGGCGGCTGGCGGTCATCGACCCGGGGCTGATGCCGCCGACATCGGCATGGTGCGCGCGGTTGGCGGCATAGCCGATCAGCCGCCCGTCGTAAAAGACGGGCGAGACCAGCGTGATGTCGGGCAGGTGGGTGCCGCCGGCGAACGGGTCGTTGACGATCGCGACATCCCCTTCGGCCAGCGCGCCCAGCCGGTCTCGAACGGCCTGGACCGATGCCGGCATGGACCCCAGGTGAACGGGGATGTGGGCCGCCTGCGCAAGCAACTGGCCGTCGGCGTCAAAGACGGCGCAGGAGAAGTTGCGCCGCTCTTTGATGTTGGCGGAGAAGGCCACCCGCTGCAGGACGATCCCCATCTCCTCGGCCGCCGCCTCGAAGAGGTTGCGGACGATCTCCAACTCGATGGGGTCAACGGGCGCTTTATTTGACATGGCCATGCTCATTGCGACGGAGGGCACGCATTGCGTGCCGCCGACGGGGAACGCGGTCGCGTCGGTCAGCGTTGCTGTCCCGGTCGGCGTTGATGTCCCGGCCCGGGTGATCGCGGGCGCGTCATCCCTCATTTCGCTCAAGCGTCACGATGCCATCCGATCGGCCGCTCGCCGACCAGCCGGCGGGGGCGAACGTCGTCGCCTCGGGGTCGATCAAAAGCATTGGCGCCGGGGCCGTCGTATCGACCAGATCGGCGCGCTTGACGATCGCGGCGGCGACTCTTTGCCCGTCAGCGTCGATCAGATTCGTCGTGCGCGGCGAGCCGGAATCCGTCGCCCTCGCGATCCTGGGCAAAACGAATGGTGGCCGGTGGCCGATCCGTCGCAGGCGCAGGTTGACGATCTCCACCGCCCGATTCTGCGGGAGGCGGCCGTAACGCCTGACGTAAGCCTCGCGAAAGGCGGTTTCGATCCGTTCGCGATCGGGGCGATCGACGTTAACGGTCAGCTCGTGGGACTGGCCTTTGAACCGCACATCGGCGAAAGCTTGGATCGACGCCGTCTGTTCGATCGCAAGCCGCTCGGCCGCGAGGTAGCTGAGGTTCCCAAACTCGGCGACGAGGCGATGGTCGTCCAGGCCTTCGCCCAGGTGGAGCACCGTCTTGGAGACGTCCACCGACGGTGGCGCCACCACCATGCCCAGCGCGCTGAGCACGCCGCAGAACGGCGGGACCAACACCCTCGGGACCTCGAGGTTGTCGGCCAGCGCGCAGGCGTGCAACCCGCCCGCTCCGCCGAAGCTGACGAGTGCGAACAGCCGCGGGTCGTGGCCGCGGCGGCTGGTGACCGATCGGATCGCGCGGCTCATGCTCTGCTCGGCGACCCGCAGGATGCCCAGTGCCGCCTGCTCGACGCTCAGGCCGATGCGGGCCGCCAGCGGCTCGATCGCCCATCGCGCCAGCCCGGGGTCAACGCGCACCGTGCCATTGGCGAATTCGTCGGGCAGGATGCGCCCCAGGGCGAGGTTGGCATCGGTGACGGTCGGCTCGGCCCCGCCGCGGCCGTAGCAGGCCGGGCCGGGCGCCGCCCCGGCCGACCGCGGCCCGACACGCAGCGCCCCGCCCGTATCGATCCAGGCGACCGATCCGCCTCCGGCGCCGACCGTTGCGATATCGAACGTCGGCAGCCCGATCGGCAAGCCGTCGATCATGCTGCTCGTCGTTGACTGCGGCTGGCCCTCGACGACGGTCGCCACGTCGGTGCTGGTCCCTCCCATGTCGTAGGTGATGACATTCTTGATGCCGGCGGCGCTTGCCATGAATGCCGCTCCGCTCACGCCGCCTGCCGGCCCGGAGAGGACCAGCCGAGCCGCCGAGCCAGCCGCCTCGGCGACCGCCAGCGTCCCGCCCGCCGAATGCAGGATGCGAAGGCGGTGGCTGGCGCCGCTCGTCGCCAGGCCGGCCTGAAGCCGGGTCAGGTACCCTTCCACGGTCGGCCGCAGGGCGGCGTTGATGACGGTGGTGCTGGCCCGCTCGTATTCCCGAAATTCCGGAAGCACATCGCAGCTAAGGCTGACGGTCAGCCCGGCTCGGCCGCACCGCTCGGCGACAAGCCGTTCGTGGCCGGGGTAGAGGAAGCTGAAGAGGAGGCAGACCGCCACGTGGCGGATGCCGCGCGCGTGGATCGTCTCAACCAGCCGATCAACCTCGGCCGGGTCGAGCGGCTCGACCACTTCCCCACGCGAATCAACCCGCTCGCGGAGGGTGAACCAGTTTTCCTCGGGCGTCAGCGGCTTGGGGCGTTCGACGCGCAGCGCGTAAAGACGCGGCCGATTCTGCCGCCCGATCAGCAGCATGTCCCGAAACCCCTCGGTGGTGACGAACGCGACGGGCTCGCCGCTCCGCTGCAGGAGCGCGTTCGTCGCGACGGTGGTCCCATGGACGACGTCAATCGAGCGGCCGGGGAAGGCTTCCGCCGCCTGTTTGAAGGCGCCGATCACGGCGAGATGGAAATCGGGCGGGGTTGACGGGGCTTTGATCACCCGGACCGACGCGTTTGACGGATCGAACGCGACAAAATCCGTGAAAGTCCCGCCGACGTCGATCCCAACATGGAGCGTCGGGCCGGCCGGGCTTGAAGGCGCACGGCGAACGGTTTGTTCGGCACCTGGTGGCGGCATAGAATCGGCCCAATGCCCCCGAAATCCCTGACGCAAACCCCAATCCCCCGCCCGAGCCTCATCTGGCCGGCGGCCTGGCGCCACGCCGCCTTCCTGTTCGCCGGGTGGAGCTTACTGGCCGGCGCCGGAGGCTGCAATTTCGTCGAATCGCCCGAAGCGCCTCCTCCGCCACGGGTGGCGCCCACGACGAATGTGGGCGAGCTCTCGACCGGCAACGTCGTAGTAACCGAGAGTTCGGTCGCGGTGCCGCTGACCACCGCGCCGACGACCGCTGCGCACCTCCCCCCGGCAGACCCCTCATATCATGTGGACGCCCGGGCGACGCTGGGATATCTGGCCTCCGATGAACTGGGCGGCCGGGTGATCGGGTCGCCGGGGCTGGATAAGGCGGCCGACCGCATCGCCGATTCCTTCGCCCGCCTCGGGCTGAAGACGCCCCCGGGGCAGGCGGACTTCTTCCAGCGCTTTTCGTCGCCTTACAGCGTCTGGTACGACGCGAGTTCAGAGATCGAGCCGGGCGCGGGCAAAGATTGGTCGGACGGCCAGCGCCCCGGCTTGGCGTGGATTTCGTCCCTGTCGGGTTTACAGGTGAAGGAGCATTCAACGCCCCGCTCGTCTTTGCCGGCTATGGCGCGGTCAGTCAGCACCACGCTTACGACGATTACGCCGGGCTGGACGTGAAGGGAAAGGCGGTCCTCGCCTTTCGCTTCGAGCCTCACAGTGCCCATGGCGTCAGCCGGTTCACCGAGCGCGAAGACGACTGGTCCAACGCCGCGACCCTGACCGAGAAAGCCAAGCGGGCCGCCGAGCATGGCGCCGTGGCGCTGCTGATCGTCACGCCCCCGACGTTTCACGAGGGGCCCGACCCGCTGACGCCGTTCGAGCGCTTCCTTCTGTCCAAGCGCGTCTCGATCCCGGTGATTCAGGTTGCCCGCGCCACGGCCGATCGCATGCTGGCGGCCGGTGGGCTCGGTGGGCTGGCGGCCCAGCAGGCAAAGATCGACGCGCAAGGGGCACCGGCCAGCGCGCCGCTCGCCGACGTACGGGTGCGCGGCGGAGTGACGCTTCGAAGAAGCGACGCGAAGAACGTCGTCGCGATCCTTCCCGGCACGGGGCCGACGGCGGACGAGTGCGTGGTGATTGGCGCGCACTACGATCATCTCGGCCGCGGCATCCCCGGCAGCTTGAACCTGTTGAACCGTTCCGCCCACGGCATGCCGACGACCGGCCCGGGCGCACCGGCGACAATGCCGGTCACGCCGCCGCTGGTCATCGCCCCGGCAGCGACGCAAGCGGCCGCCCCGGATGACATCCATCATGGCGCCGACGATAACGCTTCGGGCGCGACCGCCGTGCTCCTTCTGGCCGATCATTTCGCGCACGCTGGCCCGCAGGCGCGGACGCTGATCTTCGTCACCTTTACGGCCGAGGAAGAAGGGCTGATCGGCTCCGCCTGGTTTGTCGCCCATCCCCCGGCGCCGATGAACAAGATCGCGGCGATGCTGAACCTCGACATGGTCGGGCGCGTGCATGACGAATCGATCGCGGTGGGCGGGACAGGGACCGCGCCGAGCCTCGAGAAGATCGTGACGGACGCCGACCAGGGCCTGGCGCTGAAGCTGACGCCCAACGGCATCATGACCGGCGGCAAGGGAGGCATCGGCGCCAGCGACCACATGTCATTTGCGATGAAGAAGGTGCCGGTTCTCTTCTTCTTCAGCGGCATGCACATGGACTACCACCGTCCGACGGACACGGCCGACAAGGTGAACTTCGAAGGACTGAATCAGGTGGTCGAGTTGAGCGATCGGGTGGTGGAGGCTCTGGCGAAGATGCCGCGCGAGGCGTACGTCGCCACGTATGATGTCGGCGGCCGCGGCGGGGGCGGTGGCGGCGGGCACAATGCGACGCTGGGCTTGATCCCCTCCTACGGTGATGCCAGCCCGTCGCCCGGCGTGAAGATCTCCGGGACGGTGGAAGGCTCCCCGGCCTCCCGCGCGGGGCTGCAAGGGGGCGACGTGATCATCAAGTGGAATAGCGACAAGACCGAGACGCTCGAAGGCCTCTCGGACCTGCTTGCCAAGGCCAAGCCGGGGGACAAGGTTCACCTGGTTGTGCTGCGGGACGGGAAGGATATCGAGTTTGACGCTGTGCTTGCCGAGCGCAAGGCGCCGCGGGATTGATGGGCCGCCCTTACGGAATGGCCGCCGTGGGGACCGCATCGCGGTCCACGCCTGGCGCGTTCCGCGCGTCCCGCGTTCCGCGCGAGGCGGCAGCGCCAAGCCCCGGAATGCCCGGTGGCGGACCGCAGTGCGGTCCCTACAGGAGTGCGTTTGACGGGTGCCGAAGTCGCCTGAGGGTTTCGTTGCCGCTTGAAGAGGTTGGAGAGGACAAGTAGTTATGCCGAACGGCATCATCATCGTCGATCACGGGTCGCGCCGGGCCGAGAGCAACCGGATGCTGGAGGAAGTGGCGCGGCTCTTCGCCGGGCGATTCTCGGAGATGTACGACATCGTCGAGCCGGCCCACATGGAGTTGTCCGAGCCATCGATCGCCACGGCCTACGCGCGCTGCGTGCAGAGCGGCGCGAGTCGGGTCATCGTCTGCCCATTTTTCCTTGGGCCGGGCAAGCACTGGACGAGCGACATCCCGCGATTAACGGCGGAAGCGGCCGCCGGCTTCCCCCATACGCGTTTTCACATTACCCAGACCCTTGGGATCGATGACCTGATTCTCGACCTCCTGAACAAGCGTGTTGAGCACTGCGTCGGCAATGCGTTTCTGTGCGACGTCTGCCGCGGCACGGCGCGGAGCGGCGAAGCAGGCCTGGCGGCCGCCGGCAGCCCGGGTGCTCCCCACGCCGCCGCCTCGACGGGGCCGCAGATCTGCTCGAGCTGCCCCTATGCCAAGGCGTTGACCGAGGGAGCGACCTTCACCCCCGCCATCGCGGCCGCGTCAACGTAAGAATCGAAGTGGCCTCGGTTCAGCCGCTTTTTCGTCGCAGACCATCCCTCCATCTCCGCATTCCTCGGCGCTCTTCCCTTTGCGTTCTCGGCGTCTTGGCGTTCACTCCTCCCGCTTGAAGAGTAAGTGAACTCCAAGACGCCAAGGCGGAAGAAACGCCAAGAGTAGGGGACGGAGAGAAGGCGGGCCCTTCTCCAATGCCGACTCCGCGTCCGGCAAATTTCTTTCCGGCACTCGTGTCTTCCCTCTCTTGACCGACTGAAACCGTCCGCCCAGATTGCGCATCTTGACGCGCGGTAGACGCCGCCAGCAGGCAAATGAAAAGCGATTGCTTGTCTTCCGGGGCGTTCTGCCCATGATCGGGCGGATGGGGTCGGGGCGCGAAATCGCCTCCGCGTCGGTCTTTCGTGGAAAGTGGCTATCGCTTTCGACCGTGGGTGCCCGGTCGCATGATCGGGCTTTTAGTCCTGGATACATTCGGCGGCTCGGGCGCACCGGGGTGATGGTGTGCCCGTCAACGCGTTCGCGCGGCGGCCGCGGAGTCTCTGTCCATAGCTTGAGGGAAGTATGCTTCGTCGCTTGAACGCCCGACGGTCGTCCTATGCGCCGCGCCCTGCGCAGCACGTCGAGTCACGTCGGCGAGGTCGCGTTCTGGCGGCCGCCGTTCGCCCGGCGATCGAATCGCTGGAGCGGCGGCTCTGCCTGACCGTGACGCTCCCGACCGGTTTCGCCGCGACGACCGTTGCCTCGGGCTTCGGAGAACCGACCGACATGGCCGCCGCGCCAGACGGGCGAATCTTCATCACCGAGAAGGCGGGGAGCGTTCGCGTCATTGACCACGGGGTGCTTCAGCCGACTCCGTTCCTCACGCTGGCGGTAGACACCTATCGCGATCGCGGCCTCGACGCGATCACGCTCGACCCCAACTTCGCGAGCAACGGCTACGTCTACGTCTATTACACCGCCGCCGACCCCACCAACCCCAACACAGCGCCCAACCGCGCTGTCAATCGGCTAAGCCGCTTCCAGGCGAGCCCGTCCAACCCCGACGTCGCGTTGCCCGGCAGCGAAAAGACGCTCATCGACAACATCCCGACGAACACCGGTTATCACATCGGCGGCTTCCTCGACTTCGGCGCGGATGGGAAGCTCTATCTCGGCACCGGCGACGGCGGCGTCCCCTTTAACGCGCAAAGCAGCGGCGTACCCAGCTATGCGCAGGACCTGACGAGCCTTGGCGGCAAGGTGCTTCGGATCAATGCCGACGGCGGCGTTCCGGCGGACAACCCGTTCGTCGCGGTCGCGGGGGATCGGCCGCAGATCTGGGCGTACGGGCTCCGCAACCCGTTTTCCGGCGGCATCGACCCGGTCACCGGCGCGGTTTATGTGGCCGATGTCGGCCAGGCGTCGTGGGAAGAGGTTGATTCGATCCAGAAGGCAGGGAACTACGGCTGGCCCACCGCCGAAGGGGCCAGCAGTAACCCCGCTTTTGTCAACCCCGTTTACACTTACGCCCACAACCCCAACTCCGTCTACTCGGCCGCTGTGACCGGGGGCGCGTTCTATCGCGGCGCCTCCTTCCCCTCGGTCTACGCCGGGAAGTGACTTCTTCGCCGATTACATCCAGGGGTGGGTTCAGACGCTGGACCCGGCCACCGGCGTCGTTCAGCCCTTCGCGACAGGGCTGAACGGACCGATCCGAATCGTCTCCGACGCCTCCGGGAACCTCTACGGCCTCTCGCACAACGACCAGGCCGTCTACCGGATCGACTACGTCGGCAGCGCCGATCGGGCTCCGACCGCGGCCGCCACAGAAGCGCCGGTCAACGGGCTGACGCCCCTCACCGTCAGCTTCGACGGCTCCGCCAGCTCGGACCCGGACAATGACCCGCTGACCTATTTGTGGAACTTCGGCGACGGATCGACCGGCGCCGGCGTCACCGCGACGCACGTGTATACCGTGAGCGGGAACTACACGCCCACCCTGACCGTCAACGACGGCCGCGGCCTTACCAACACGTTCACGCTTCCGCCCGTGACCGCCGGCGTGCAAGCTCCGACGCCCGTCATCACCAGCCCGACCAACGGGTCAACCTACACGGCGGGCGACACGATCAACTTTTCCGGTACGGCGACCGACCCGGCCGACGGCCTCCTTCCGGCCAGCGCGTTCAACTGGTCGATCGTTTTCCATCACGAGACGCACACCCATTCGTTCATCCCGTCCATTGCGGGCGTGACCGCCGGTTCGTTTGTCATCCCGACAGATGGCGAGACCGACCCGGTCCAATGGTATCGCGTGACGCTGACCGTCACCGACTCGGCCAAGGTCTCCAACTCGACGTATGTGGATGTGTTCCCCAAGACCAGCCGACTGACGCTCGCGTCGAACGTGCCGCAGGCGGGCCTGACGCTCGACGGTCAGTCGGTGGCGGCCCCCTCGACCCAAACGGCGGTGGCGGGGCTGGCCCGCGTGATCGGCGCGGCCCCCCTGCTGACGGTCAACGAGACGAACTATCAGTTCACGTCGTGGTCCGACGGCGGCGCGGCAAGCCACACGATCCAGACGCCCGCGGCCGATACCACCTACACCGCCACCTACACCAACTCCAATACGCCGCTCCCCTACCTCGGTGCCGGCGGCGGTGCCAGGGGTCATCCAGTCAGCCAACTTCGACACGGGCGGTGAAGGCGTCGCCTATCACGATACGACGGCGAGCAACGACGGCAACGCGACCTATCGCCCGGCGGCGGGGGTCGATCTCGAAGTCAGCGGCGACGGCGGCTACAACGTCGGCTTCGCCTACCCCACCGAGTGGCTCAAATACACCGTCAACATCGCCGCCACCGCAAGCTACGGGTTGAAGCTGCGCGTGGCCTCCGCCGTCGCGGGCGGCCTGTTCCATCTCAACGTGGACGGATCGCCGGTGACAGGCGAGATCAGCGTCCCCAACACCGGCGGCTGGCAGGCGTACCGAACGATCGACGTCCCATCGGTCGGGCTCCCGGCCGGACGGCACGTGATTCAGCTTGCGTTCGACTCGGGGGGCGCGACGGGCTTCGTCGGCAACTTCGGGGCCTTCGCGTTCACCCTCCCCAGCGTGTCCCAGGTCATCGCGCCGGGCGCATCGAGGCGGAGAATTTCGACGTGGGCGGCGAAGGGGCGGCCTATCACGACCAGGAGCCGGCCAACCTCGGCGGCTACTACCGGAACGAGGGCGTCGATATCGAACCGACCGGGGATGCCGGCGGCGGATACAACGTCGGCTACATGCAGCCGGGGGAGTGGCTCGAATATACGTTCTACGTCCCGACGGCGGGGAGCTACGTCATCACCCCGCGGGTCGCCTCGCAGGTGTCGGGCGGCGCGTTCCACGTCGAACTGGACGGTGCGGCCGTCGGCGGGCCTACGGCATTCCCCAACACCGGCGCGTGGCAGTCCTATCAGGATGTCCCCCTCGCGCCCGTCTCGCTCGCGGCCGGGTCGCACATCCTGCGGTTCGCGATCGACGCGGCCGGGCCGGGCGGGTACGCCGGCAACCTGAACTATATTTCGATCTCCAGCACCGCCCAGCCTCCTCCGCCGGACACCCAGCCGCCATCTCCGCCGACCGGCTTGTCGCAGGCCGCCGTTACCGCCGACAGCGCGACGATGAACTGGTCGCCTTCGACCGACAACGTGGGCGTTACCGGCTACACGATCTATCGTGGGTCAGCCGTTGCGGGGGCCGTGAGCGCCGCGACGACGACCTTCACCGACACCGGCCTCGCGGCCGGCACGGCCTATAGCTACACGGTGGTGGCTCGCGACGCGGCCGGCAACGCCTCGGCCGCCAGCGCGCCGCTGGCCGTCGTCACGACCCCTGCGCCGGACACGCAGCCGCCGTCGGCGCCGGCCCCTGTCGATCGTCGGCGTCACAAGCACAACGGTTTCGCTTGCATGGGCCGCGTCAACGGACAACGTCGGCGTCACGGGGTACACGATCCTGCGCGGCGGGGCTCCCCTGGTCACGGTGGGCCCCTCGGTCACCACGGCCACGGACAGCCTGCTGACGCCCGGCACGGCCTACACCTATACCGTGACCGCGCGGGACGCGGCCGGTAACGTGTCGCAGCCCAGCGCCGCCGTCACCGCCACGACGCTTGCGGTCCTGCCGGCGGCGCCGTCCGGGCTTGCGGCGGCGGCGGCCTCCAGCCACCAGATCAACCTGACCTGGGCCGACAATTCCTCGAGCGAAAGCGGGTTCAAGATCGAACGGAAGGTCGGCCCAGCAGGCACGTACGCCCAAATTGCGGTCACCGCGCCCAACGCGGCCAGCTTCGGAGACACGACCGCCGCCTCCAGCACGCTCTATTACTACCGGGTGCGGGCGACCAATGCCGCCGGCGACTCCGCCTACACGAACGAGGCGTCGGCCGTCTCGGCGATCGACCCGACTGAGACGCCGTTCGGCGGCTCCCCCGTCGCCGCCACCGCGCGCATCGAAGCCGAGAACTTTGACAACGGCCCGGAAGGAGTCGCCTACCACGACACCACCCCTGGCAACTCTGGCGGCGCCTATCGCTCCACCGGCGTCGATATCAGCCGGACGATCTTCGATTCGGGGGGCGGCTACAACGTCACGGCGACGGCGCCGGGCGAATGGTTGAAATACACGATTAAAGTCGCTTCGTCCGGGACCTACTCCCTGGCCGTGCGCGGGGCGGCCGCCGGAGCGGGCGGGAAGTTCCACGTCGAGATCGACGGTGTCGATCAAACCGGCCCGCTCTCGATCCCGAACACTTACTTCTCGCAGTTCTTCACGACCGTGACGAAGACCGGTGTGTTCCTCTCGGCGGGCATTCACGTCATGCGCCTCTCCATGGACAGTGGCGGCGCTGATGGGACCGCGGGGAGCTTCAATTGGCTTCAGTTCACGCAGACCGCCACGGCGGCCGCGCCGCGCTCGCGAAGGCGGCCGTTCTATCGGCGGCCGCATCATCGGCGCCCGTCGAGCGGTCGGCAGCCGTGAAGCCCGCCCTCGCAAGGTCAGCCGTCGCAAGGCCAGCCGTTGCGACAGCGGCCGCCGTGGCGCCCACCGCGACGCAGCTCGCCGCCGTGGCGCCAACCGCGACGAATCGAACCGCCGTGGCGCCAACCCCGGCGGCGGTCAACGTGGCCCCCAAGGCGGCGGCCGCGACTGTCGTTAAAGCGGCGACCGTGGCCGCCCCCGCCCCGGCGACCATCACCTCGCTGACGCTCATCAACGCGGACACGGGCCAGCCGATCACGGGTTACACCTCGCTGACCTCCGGCGTGACGCTGAACCTCGCGACCCTCCCGACCCGCAACCTCAACATTCGGGCGAACACGTCGGTGGGCACGATCGGCAGCGTCGTGTTCACGATCGATGACGGGACGACCTGGTATCACATCGACAACAACGCGCCGTACGCCCTGGCGGGGAACAGCGGCCCTGTCTACGCCCCCTGGACGCCGCCGCTGGGCAGCCACCGCCTTGTGGTCGCGGCCCTTACCGGCGCGAATGCCACGGGGACGCTGGGGCCACTCTTCTTTCTCAATTTCACCGTCACCAATGCCGCCGTGGGCGGCTCCACGCCGTTCAGCGGGACTCCGATCGCCGTGCCGGGGCTGATCGAAGCCGAGAATTTCGACAACGGCGGCCAGGGCATCGCCTACAACGACACCACGCCGGGGAATGCCGGCGGCAGTTATCGCGCCACCGACGTCGATGTAGAGCCCTGCGCCGATGTCAACGGTGGGTACAACATCGGGCACATCGTCGCGGGCGAATGGTTGAAGTACACGGTGAACGTGGCGGCGTCGGGCTCATACTATTTCGACGCGCGCCTCGCGTCCGCCATAAGCGGCGGCGCGATGCATATCGAAGTGGACGGCGTCAATGTCACCGGCGCCATGAGCTTCCCCAACACCGGCGGATGGCAAACCTGGGCGACGGTCACCTCGGCGGCGGCCAACCTGTCGGCGGGGACGCACGTGATCCGCGTCAGCTTTGACGGCGCCGCGACCAGCGAGATGGGGAACCTGAACTGGCTTCAGATGCGGGCAGCCAACGCGCCGACGATCACCTGGTCGGCGATCGCCGCCTCGCCGCTGGCCCGGCTCGAGGCCCAGTGCGCCACGGTCAACGGGAAGTTCTACGTCTTCGGCGGGTTCTACGATTACTCGCTTACCGCCTCCAGGGAAGTTGACGTCTATGACCCGGCGACGCGCGCCTGGGCCCGCAAGAACGACCTCCCCTATGGGCTGACCCACTCGGCGACCGTCAGCGACGGTCAGTACGTCTATCTCATCGGCGGCGAGCGCGATGGGGACTCCGGCGTCGTGACGACAGACGTCTGGCGCTACGACACGGTCACCGATACGCTGGCGGCGATGCCGTCGTTGCCGTTGGCCCGCGCCGCCGGCGGCGCGGGCATCGTCGGCCGCACGCTTTACTTCTATGGGGGGCTGGTTCAGGGCTTCCAGGTGGACGGCGGCGGCGAAGGTTGGAAACTCAACCTCGACAGCCCGGCAAGCGGCTGGGCCCCCATCGCCAACATGCCCAATCCGCGCAACCATCTCGGATCGGCGGCGATCGGCGGCAAGGTGTACGCGGTTGGCGGTCAACTCAATCGCGACGAGACCAATCACGACCAACTGGAGGTCGATGCCTACGACCCAACGACGAACACCTGGTCCCGCGTCGCCGACCTGCCGCAGCCGCTGGGCCACATCTCCGGCGGGACGTTCGTCTTTGCCATGCAGGCCCGGATCGTGGTGGCGGCCGGCGAGACGCTGGGGGCGACCCCGGTCGATACGCTCTATTCGTACAACCCGGCCACCAACGCCTGGACGCTGGAGGGGCACACCCCGGCGCCGCGGAAGAGCCCGGTCGCCGGCGTCTTGGGCAATTCGATCATCTTCGGGTGCGGCTCGTCGAGCGGTGGGATCGACGCGACCAGCGCGATGTGGGTCAGCGGGCCGGTGACACTGATCTGATGGAGGCGTCGGCGTCGGTCCAGGTCTTGGGGCGGGAAACGGTCCAGAAGACCCACAACGCCGAGCAGATCCCCAGCCCCGCCCATCGGCTGAGCGGCGACAGCGCGGTCGCCAGAAGATAAAGGGGCAGCCCGACGAAGAAGCAGTCGCGGACGCGCTGCCTCACCTCCGGCAGCGAGCCCGGCGCCAGCAATCGCCCGTCGGCCCGTCCGGCGGCGAGCAGCAGCAGCCCATACGACGTGGAGATCAGCACAAACATCGCGCCGTAGAGGGCGCAGGCGCCGCCGCCGGCCGGCGTCCGCAGGTAAGCCGCCACCAGCGCCGTCGGGAACGGCACGGCCGTCACCAGGAGCAGGAGAAATCCGTTCGCGAACAGCAGGGTCGAATCGATCCGGCGGACGAGCCTGAAGATCCCGTGGTGATTGACCCACATGATCAGCACGGTAAAAAAGCTGGTCACGAAGGCGAAATAGCTCGGCCACTGTTGCCCCAGCGCCGCCAGGAGCTTGCGGGTGGTCGGCTCGGCGGGGACCGCGGGGACTTTCAACTCCAGGGCGAGCAGTGTCATCGCGATCGAAAAGACGCCGTCGCTGAACGCCTCAAGCCGTCCCGTCTCCTTGTCCTGCGACGCTGATCGATTCTCATCGGCCATGACTGCGCGGAACACTATCCCTGCGAACGTCGGTTCACAAGCGTTGCGCAATCAGTTCGTCGTCTGCACAATCACTTCGGGCAATTGCGCGGTGCAATGCGCAGCGGCGCGCCTTGATCGGAATGACCGAGAGGCACTCGGGGCATTCCTTGGTCGTCGGCTCCGACGCGACAGGCGTTCCGCCAGCGCGCTTCATCACCGAGCCCAGAAGCTTGACCAGCAGGATGAACACCGCGAAGGCGACGATGATGAAGTTGAGGATCTCGGCGATGAATTTGCCGATTTCGATGCGGCCGATCTTCCAGTCAATGTCCACTGGCTTCTCGGGCGGCTTCTCAGCCGGGGCCGCGGCGGGCGTTGGTGCGGGCGGCGGCGGCGCGGCGGCAGTCGGGGCCGAGGGCTGCGTGGCCGCTTCGGTGGTCGGCTCGGTGGTCGGCTGGGTCGCGGGCTGGGTCGTGAGCCCGACGGCGGCCGTCGCTTTGGTCGCGGCTTCCTCCGTCGCCTTGACGGCCGTCGTCGCCGCGCTGGTCGCGTAGCTGATCGTCGGCATGATGACATCTTTGACCAGCGAGTTGATCACCTGCGAAAACGCCGCGCCGATGACCACGGCGACGGCAAGGTCGATCATGTTCCCCTTGAAGGCGAACGCTTTAAATTCGGCGAGCAGTTGTTTGAAATTCATAGGTTCGACGCTCCTGATCCCTTCACCTGACGGTTCGACCGGGGCACATCCACGACTCCTCCGCACAACCCTCGACCGGAGCGGACTCTACTTCTTAAGTGCCGCAAAGACCAGCGTAAACGTTATAGTCGTCGGTGTTGAGTATCGCCGTCTTTTGTGGCCGACATTCGTTTTCGACGGAAGCGAGGAAAACGTACGACGGGGTGGACCACGCCCCACGTTTCAGGAGGATCGCCACAAGTCAGCACGGCGTCGGTTGGCAGCTTGCGCGTGAGTGAAAAATCGACTGGGAGGGGATCGGGTGGATCTCGGCCGAGGCAAATCTCATCTTTCTGATCGCGCCATCGCGTCGGCGGCCATTCCGGTAGGAGAGGCACCCAACCTTCATGCCGGCCGCGAAACTTCCGGTACGTCCACCCATCGCCGTTCGGCCGTCGATTGCAGCGCCGCGTCCATCACGGCCTGGGCCTGGGCACCATCCCAGAGCGAGGGGGAGCAAGGCCGGCCGCGACGGATGGCGTCGATGAACTCGAAATTCTGGTCGTACCGGAACGTGGCCAGTGGGTCGCCGGCGGACGGGTCGCGCGGCGAGCCTGGGACCACGAGGAACTCGCGTGGGATAGCGACCGTCTCCAGGTCCGCCGCGCCCGGCCTCCCGATTCGCAGCTCCAGCGGGCGCTGCGTCGTGAAAACGAGCGTGCCGCCCGAGCCGTTCACCTCGGCGACGTCCTGGCCGCGATGCCCTTCGCCGCGGCCGATGGCGAGCTTCGTGCTTTCCAGAACGCCCGTCACCGACCGGCCGGCCCCGCCGGCTTCGTATTCGGCCAGGATCGTCACCCAGTCTTCCAGGTCCGACGGCGCCCCCTGCCGGTCGTCGATGAACCTTCGAGTGTCGGCGACCAGCCGCTTTACGCGACCGATGAGGATGTGACCATAGTCGATCCGGTGGCTGAGCATGTCCCCCAGCTCGCCGCTGCCGGCCAGCGATTTGACCTGCCGCCAGCCGAGGTTGCGATCACCCCAGTCTTGGAACCGCTGGGCGCGAAAGTGGTACGGCGTGCCGATATCGCCCCGGCTGACCAGGTGCCGCATGTACCGCATCGCCGGCACGAAACGATAGGTGAACGCCGTCATGTGCCGCACGCCGGCGGCTTCGGCGGCGGCCGCCATCTTCAGGGCGTCGGAGAGGTTCAGCGCGATCGGCTTTTCGCACAGGACGTGCTTCCCGGCCGCCACGGCGTCGAGCACGATCGGGGCGTGGAAGGCGTTGGGCGTGGCGACGACGACGGCGTGCACGTCGTCGCGTCGAAGCACATCGCGGTAGTCGGTGTGGCCGACATCGACGCCGGCGGCGGCCTTCGCCTTCTCGAGCACGGCGGGGTTGCTGTCGCATACGGCGACCACGCGCGTATCAGGGCAGAGCGCAAACCCCGGAAGATGATTTGCCAGGACGATCCCCCCGCTGCCAATCAGTGCGACGCCGATGCTGCCAGAAGCCGTCACGCGCGATCTCCTTCGCTGATGTCCACTCGTCTGTCATGCCCGCTCATTGGACGGAATGTGCGGATTGTCAAAAGCGCGTCGATCTCAGCAAGCCCGGGCGCGCAGGGAAGACGTGCCTGCGTTTGCAAGCGTTGTGAGGCGTGGCGGTCGAAGCGGGGTTGGAATGCGCCGGCCGTTCAGACCGCGTGCAGGTGCCGGATGATGCGGCCGCTCTGCACGTAGATGATGTCTTCGGCGATGTTCGTGCAGTGGTCGGCGATGCGTTCGAAGTTCTTCGCGATCATGATGTTCGACAGGTCCACGCTGGCGTGCTGGCCGTTGGACTCCATCGCCACCAGCATGTCCTGAACGATCTGATGATAGAGCGCGTCCACAACGTCATCGCTTCGGAGGACTTGGCGGGCGAGGTCGGACTCTCCAAGATTGAACGCCTTGATCGTGTCGCGCAGCGTGGCGACGACGGTGTTCCCCATCAGCTTTAGATCGCTCGGCGGGACGTAACCCCCGATCCGCGCCAGCGGCAACACCCGGGCGGCCGCGTTCACAGCGCAATCGGCGATCCGTTCCAGGTCGGCGTTGACCTTAATCACGGTGGTGATGAACCGCAGATCGATGGCGGCGGGCTGATGCAGCGCCAGGAGGTCAATCGCCGCCTTCTCGATCCGGACCTCTTCGTCGTCGATGTGCTCGTCGCTGTTGATGGTCGCCTGGGCCAGCTTCGCGTTGGCGGAGTTCACCGACTCCACCGATTGCTCGACCAGTTGCTGAACCGTGGCGCTCAGTCGGGCCAGGCGTTCCTTGAGCTCCGCGAGAAGGTCCTGGAGGTGGCGAGACATGAGTCACCCGGTTGTAGTCGTGTAAGCCGTTCCGATATTTCAGGACCGCCGGAACGACGGCGGTGCCTCCGCGCATAATTTAGTCTATCGGCCGATCGTCTGTGAAGCTTCGCCCGGGAACGGCGTCGGCCCAAAACCCTGGCACCCACAGGCTTGGAACCTCCATAAGTCATTCAACCATAAAGGTCAAACGTAAGGGAAGCCTGCCCGCAAATAATTATGGGAGCCCGTCCCCCCGCCGCCGGACAGCCCCCCGGATGCGACAGGGCGCCGCGTTACCCGAAGCGCCCGGTCACGTAGTCTTCCGTTTGTTTGTTCGTCGGGTTCGTGAAGATCGTCGCCGTCCGGTCGAACTCAACAAGCGTACCGAGGTAGAAGAACGCCGTGTAATCGCTTACCCGCGCCGCCTGCTGCATGCTGTGGGTGACGATGACGATCGTGTAGTTCGTCTTCAACTCGTTGATCAGGTCTTCAATCTTCCCTGTCGCGATGGGATCGAGTGCGCTGGCCGGCTCATCCATGAGGAGCACGCGCGGCTTGGTCGCCAGCGCCCTGGCGATGCAGAGCCGCTGCTGCTGGCCCCCCGACAATCCCAGGGCGCTGCTCTTGATGCGGTCCTTCGCCTCATCCCAGAGGGCCGCCTTGCGCAGGCTGTCTTCGACGATCTGGTCGAGCGCGCCGCGGTCCCGAATCCCCTGGAGCCGCGGCCCATACGCGATGTTTTCGTAGATGCTCTTTGGAAAGGGGTTGGGCTTCTGAAAGACAAGCCCGACTTCACGCCGGAGATTGACCAGGTCGGTCCTGGGGTCGTAAATATCGCGGCCGGCGATGCGCAGGTCCCCCGTCACCCGACAGCCCGGGATCAGGTCGTTCAGCCGGTTGATGGAGCGGAGGAACGTGCTCTTCCCGCACCCGCTCGGCCCGATAAACGAGACGACGGTATGCTCGGGGATGTGGATCGAGACTTTCTTGATCGCCTCAAACTTCCCGTAGAAAACGCTGACCCCCTCGGCCTTGATCAGCGCATCGGCCGTGGACATCACCGGCGCGGTGGACGTCGGGACGACCATCGCCATGCTTCGGCCCGCGACGCCCCCAGCGGCCAATGCTCCAGAGGCCAATGCTCCAGATGCCGGTGCTCCAGATGCCGGTGCCGGAGGTGTCGGAACGCTCCCCTCCGTCGTGTCCGTCGGCGCACTCGGGGCGGATTGGGTCATGGGTGGGTCCTGCAAGGTGCATCCGCTCGACTCGATGGGCAACGGCCAGTGCGCTCTGCCTCGCCACGGCAGTCAACGCCCGTCGAATGGCAGGCCAAACTCTAACGAGTTAACGCCCGTCCGACCACGCGACGCGATCGCGACGGGGTCGATTATCCTTGGATGGCCACGCCCGAATACGGGCAGACAATGCCGTGGTTTGGATCGCGACTGGAACAACAGCCCCACCCTCCCGCCGGCATTCCGAGGGTAACTCGGATGCTAAGAGAGACGCCAGGGTCATCAAGGAGCTAAAGAAACATTAACACGCACGTAGGGCGGGGATGGAAGATTCGGAGGAGGCACCCGATACGACTTAAAGACTGTCAAGTGAATGAGATGTGCGTAAACTGCCACAGCTCGCCGGCCTTGGCGCGTTTGCCAGCGGAGCGGACGCATCCGTGTACCGGCACGGCGGCGTTTCATCGAAGCCAAAGCAGCCCGGCACCGAGAATCGCGGCGGCCGCAAAAAAGATACCTAGCTCGGCAGCTTGAGCAAGAATCGTAAACAGGCGCGGGTGCATGCGACCCTCGACGGAGGAAGACCGTTCGGGCATGGCGCGGCGACGCCACTGCTCTCTCCATCGTCCGCTTTAGGGGGATCTCTTCAGGTCGAGCGGGACGATTATTTCTCGCGCTTTGAAGTCTTATCGTCAGTCAACCGAACCGCATCCAGCAGTCGCTGGCCTTGCACGGCCTTGGCCATCTTCCCGAACAGGGCGGCCGCCGGGTCTGACAGGATCGGGGCGGGGACCACCGTCTTGGTCGGGTGATCGACAGGGCCGGTGATTCGGTACTGGTACAGGAGGGTCCCCGTCGCGGTTTTCAAGGCCTGCTGCACGCCGCCGGCGAGCTCTGCGGCCAGATCGCTTAGGATCGGGATGCCCCCCTTCTTCAAGCCGTCGCGGAGGTCCCCCAGCGGTGTCGCGACGATCTGCAGGTCCACTTCGCGGTCGAAGTTGATCGTGCCCGTCCCCTGCATCCCGATCGAGAGGGAGTTGATCGCGGCCCGGTCGATCTTCACCATCCCGTCGCCGATCGAGAAGACGGCCGCCGCATCGGCCGCCCCGCGCCCGCTGCCGTGATCGACATCCTGCGCGACGAGCCTGAAGATCGGGTCTTCCCAGAAGTTCCCCCCGAGGATTTCCACTTCGCCGGCGCCGGTAATCGACCGCGGGATCGGTCGCGGCCCGCCCGCCCCGTCAAGCGCCAACCGCACCCGCCCGGAGCCGCGGCCGGTGACCATCGGGGCCTCGCCCTTGCGAAGGTTGAATTGCCGACAGACGGTCCCCATGTCCAGCCCCTGTGCCAAGAGCTCGCCGCTGTATCGCGCGGGCGTCGGCCCGGCTCGTGGAAGAATGCGAAGCAGGCCGGTCACTTTTCCGCCGAGCGAATCGCCTTCGACCGGGCCTATGTCCATCTGCAGGTTGTTGAGCTTCGCCTTCCCCCGCAGCCCGCGGATCAGGATGTTCCGTTCCGTCATCAGGAACGAGCCGGCCCCGTCGCACGAGACGTCGAGCGCGAAGTCGTCCTTTGTTTTATGCACGCCGTCCGGCCGATCGTGAGCGAGCGTGACGCGGCCGTTGCCGATGTCGAAGGCCCCTTCCGGCTTCAGCGTCGCAAAGACCCGCCGCAGGCCCCCCGGGTATGGCGGGCCCGGCCGCCTGCAGGTGAGGCGGGCGTTGATCTCCTCGAATCGCGTCTCCAGCCGCCATGTGCTTCGATCGTCCGGCAACGGGATCCGCGCCGACTGAACGGCGATGGCGTCCCCGCCGTACGACGCCGTGAGGTTCCGAAGCGTGATCGTCCCATCGGTCGCCCGGATCGACCCGCCACCGCCGATGTGGTCGAGCGGCAAGGGGAAGGATCGAGGCTGAAACGTCGCATCGCGCGGGAAGGCGAGCACCTCGTAATGCGCCGACGCGGCCGGCCCACCGGCGCTCGTGGCACTCGTCGCGCCCGCCGTAGTCCCACTTGCGCTGGCGGTGAAGTCGATCCGTCCGCCCAGATAGGTTCGCCGGGAGACGGCCGCCGGCGTACCGGTCAGCGCGGCGAAGGCCACTTCGGGGGCAATCGCCGCCGGGGCGGTGCGGGGCCCGGTGTCAGGGGGAGCCCCGGTGTCAGGGGGAGCCGATGACGGCATCGTGGTCGGGCGGCCGAACTGCCGCTCGCCGTCGAGCCGGCCTGAAACGTTCGCCAGCCGCCAGGTTCGCCACGCGGCATCGACACTCAGTTCGGCCGAATCGACTTGAAGGGCCACGCCGCCGCATCCCGCGGAGATGGACTCGACCTTGAGCGTCGCCCCGGCATCGGCCGCCCCGACACCGGCCGCCCCGACATCGGCCACCCCGGCATCGGCCGCCCCGTGCCGGGCGAGGGCGAAACGACTGTTCAGTCGCTCGATCCGATCCCCAAGGCCCGGAACCGTTCCGGAGACGTCGCGCAGTTCGACGGACGCGTCGAATGTCGCCTGTCGGAGATGCGCCAGGGGCACCTCGCCTACGGCATGAATCGCGATCGACCCGGTCGCCCGATCGTCGCCGTTGAACATCGGGCACACGATGGACAACGGCGAATCGGCGATGCTCGGCCTGGAGTCCGCCGTGAGCGACAGCGCATCGACATGCATCAGAAGCTGGTCCGGGTCGATCCGACCGGCCGCTTCAACCGAGTAGCCGGGGCCGTGGGAAGTCAAGCTGAACGGTTGGGCGACGCCGCCGTCGCCTGCCGGCCCGATCGACAGGGTTAAGTCATCTACCCGCGCGATCGAACCGCCCCCTGGGCTTCGGTAGGTGGCGGAGAGGTTCCTGATCCTGACCTGATGGGCCTGAACGTAATCGGACAGGCGGAACTTTGGCGGCCACGCGCCGGTCGAAGCGGCCGGACCGGCGGCCGCCCGGTCCACTGTCAGCGCCGGCCGGTCGATCTCCAGTCTTTCAATGACCAGCGGCTTGCCTGCCCGCGGGAGGGCCTTCACACGCACCGAAATGGAATCGGCTCGGAACAGCTCGATCTCACCGCCGTCGCCGCCGAACCGCACCACCCGGGGGCCAACGCAGAACAGCCCGTGCATCGGAACGTACCAGATGATGCCCCCGCGCAGCTCCCCGCCCAATCCATCCCGCACCGCGGCCAACACCCGCGACCGAATCTGAGCGATCGCGACGAAGTAAGCCGCGCCGACAAGTGCGACCAGGACGCAGCCGCCGGCCCCACATCGCTTGACGATGCGCGACCCCCGCCGCCGACCCGGCTGACCGCGTGCAGGCCCTGCGACAACCTGATAGTCGTCCGGAGGTTCCGCTGCTGATGTTCCCCTTGTTGCAGTCATGTTTGGATGCGTCGCGTCGGGCCGCCCGACGTCAGACACGCGGGAACGGCGAACGATGGCCTGGCGGCAAACCGCCCGCGCGCGAAGGGAAAGATACGGCCCGCGGCGCCTGCTAAGCCAACGCGGCCGATCGCAGCCCATCGACATAAGGCGGCCGAATGACGCCCTTTTCCGTGATGATCGCAGTCACCAGATCCCCCGGCGTCACGTCAAAGGCGGGGTTGTAGAAACCGACGCCCTCCGGAGCCGTCTGGCGCCCAAAGCCGTTCGAGATCTCGCGCGCATCGCGCTCCTCGATCGGGATCAATGAGCCATGGGCGAGCGAGAGGTCTACCGTGCGGATTGGGCACGCGACGTAAAACGGGATGCCGAAATGACGAGCCAGGATCGCCACGCCCAGCGTCCCGATCTTGTTGGCCACGTCGCCGTTGGCGGCCACGCGATCGGTCCCGACGATGACCCCCTTCACCTTCCCCTGCGCCATCACGGACGCGGCCATCCCGTCGCAAATCACGGTGACAGGGATTCCGTTTTGCTGGAGTTCGTAGGCGGTGATCCGGCTCCCCTGAAGCAGCGGCCGCGTCTCGTCGGCGTAGACGTGGAATTTCAACCCCTGCTCCGTCCCGACGTAGACGGGGGCCAGGGCCGTCCCATATCGCACGGTCGCGAGCCCGCCGGCGTTGCAGTGGGTAAGCAGCCGAATGACCCCATCCGCCCCCGCCAGCGGCCGCAGCAACTCGGCCCCGTGCGCCCCCAGCGCCCGGCAGGCCGTGTTGTCCTCCTCGAGCATCGCAAGGCATTCATCCAGAAGGCGCTGCTTCACCCCGCTCACGGTGCTCCCGCGGGAAAGCTCGGCAGCGGCGACCCGACGAAGGCGGTCGATGGCCCAGAACAGGTTGACGGCCGTCGGTCGGCTGGTCGCCAGGTACTCGCACACCGCCCCGAGCCGCCGGCTAAAATCCCCCGGCTCAACGTCACGCACCCCGAGGTACACTCCAAATGCGGCTGCCACCCCGATCGCCGGCGCCCCCCGCACCACCAGACGCTTGATCGCGTCCCACATCTGCTTTTCGTCGGTGATCTCGACAAACACGGTGTCCGTCGGAAGCCGAGTCTGATCCAGCAACCGCACCGCGTCGCCGACCCACGCAATCGTGTCGATCATCAAACCGATTCTACCGCCGCCCCCCGTAGCAGGCACACTCCGTGTGCCGTCCGCGCCGAAAAAGGGTCAGAAGGTATTTTTTCCAGGCGGCGACTGCCCTATGCCCGATCCATAATACCTCCAGACCCCTTTTCCGATCGGTCTCCGAAAAGGGGTCTGGAGGTGTTTTTCCAGTCACCGCGGATCGCAATCTTTGTCGTCAGAAATAAAGACATGCCGTGCAAAAGAGACGGTGCCTGACTACGACCGTCCTCGCGAAGGGGCTAATGCATCCAGACCCAGTTTCTACGCTCTGCCGGAAAGGATGACTGCGGCAGTCACCTGAACTGCGCGCCGCGGGGGGTAGATTGTCCGCTGGGGTTTATCTGGCGGCCGCCTGGGCGACCGCGGGGGCGGGGGCCCGGATGCGGCGGCGGCGGCGGTGCGGGCTTCATCGGTGAGGGTGCTTGTGGCGGGCAGAATGGTGCCGAAGACCAGGGTTCCGACGACGGACAAGACCACGGCCGCGAGGATCGGGGTGGGGAAGAAGGTCGGGGCGGCCGGCGTTGCAGGCGTCGTCCCGGCATCCACGACGCGGATGCGGCTGGTATCGGCCTCGGGGAGCGGTCGGAGGAACATCGTGGCGATGATCTTCAGGTAATACGCCGCCGAGACGGCCGCATTGAGCATGGTGATCCCGACGAGCCAGATCAGGCCACTGTCGAGCGCCGGCTTGATGAGGTACACCTTGCCAAAGAAACCGACCGTCAGCGGCAGGCCAATGAGGCTGAAACAGCAGACCGCCATCGCCAGCCCCAGCCCCAGGTGCTTCGTCCCCTGGCCGGCAAGGTCGTCATACGTTTCGGCCGACGTTGCGGGGGCAGGTGCGGTCCGGGGAGTCGCATAAAGACCGGCGTCGGCGCCGCGGCTGGGGAGCAGCGCCAGGACACCAAAGGCGCCCGCATTCATGATGCCGTAGGCGGCCAAGTAGAACAGCACACCGCCAATCGCCTGCTCGTGCACCTGCGTGGCGGCCGAGTGTGAGAGAGACTCCGATGCCTTCATCAGCGCCGTCAAGCCGACAAGCATGTAACCGCTGTGTGCGACCGAACTGTAGGCCAGGACGCGCTTCACGTTCGTCTGGATCAGTCCCAGCACGTTGCCGATCGACATGGTCAGCGCCGCGACAACCCAGAGCAATGTCACCACCACGGGTGGCACAGTGAAGTGAACGCCGCCGACCGCGATCAGGAGCTTGATGATCGCGATGAAGCCACTCGTCTTGGGGACGAAGGCGAGGAACGCCGTCACCGGCGTGGCCGCCCCTTGGTAGACGTCGCCCGCGTACGCATGGAGAGGGACGGCCGCGATCTTGAACGCGAACCCGCCGAGCAGCATCACCACCGCCAGCTTATGCCAGGTGGTGAGGGCTGCCGGTGACCACGGGTCGAGCGTCGCCGGATGGAGCAGCCCGGAGATCTGGTCGAGCCGGGTGACGCCGGTCGTGCCGTACAGGTAGCTGAAGCCGAACAGCATGAGGGCGGCGGCCATCGCGCCGAGGAAGAAGTATTTAACGCCCGCTTCCTGCGCGACCGGGAGCGGCCGCGAGATGCTCACCATGATGTAGGTTGGGATGCTCGCCAGCTCGATGCCGAGAAAGAGCAGAATGATGTCGTTCGCGTCGGCGACCAGCAGCACGCCCGAGAGCGACAGGAGCATCAGGCCAAAAAACTCCCCCGCCTCGTGCCCGTACAGGAGCGACGCCGATCCGGTCGCGTCGTCATTGGTAGGCCACGCGAGCAGGACGAGCAGCACGCCCACCCCGCTGACGATCAGTTTGACGTAGTCCGAAAAGGCCCCAACCACGACCTCGTGGGTAGAGTCGGCGCCCACCCGGGCGGCCGCCGGGTCGGCCATGCCCCAGAGCTGAAAGGCAAAGACGGCGACGAGCGCGAGTAGCGCGATCAAAGGCGCAAGACGGCGCGAGAAGGCCCGATCGGACACGCCTACCAGGAAAAGCAGGCACGCGACGGTGATCAGGATCAGCTCGGGCAGGATGCGTGAGGCAAGGTCTAGCATGGGGTCGGTTCCGGGTATCCGGCGATCAGTACAAGGTCAGGACTGAAGCGCTGCCGCTGGCAGTTTTTCCCTCGGCCGCTCTGATGATCGGTTCCTCGTCAAACGATCGAAGAGTCAGTTGCAACGCGACGGAAGTCACGTTAATCGCCCCGGCTACACGTGCGGAGCGATGCCGAGTAGCCCCGACGAGTCCGAATGGGTTCATCTGATCATGCATTGGAGCAAGATCATTGATGAAACGTGGCGATCCTAGGACGGCGTCAGCGGGCGCCTGAACGGCTGTAGCCCGCCCCAGCGCGCCATTTGTGAGAAGCATCGACTGGTAAGCCGTCGCGCCCGGATTGGCTATGTTTCGACCGGCGAACGGGCCATCGGCCGGTACAACCGCTGTCGGCCGGATTTCTGGCTAAGTCGTTGGGGGCCGCGTTGTCGGAGGCGCTTCCAAAACCGCCGCCGTTGCAAGCTGCTGGACGGGCTCCAGCATTGAGCTGCTCATCAACCCCGGGTAGACGCCGAGGATGACCACCGCCAGGGCGAGGGGCAGGAGGATCGCGATCTCGCGGCCGCTCAGATCCTTCGGTAATTCGTCGTGCCCACTGTGGGAGGCGCTCGCACCGTGGGAGCCCTGATCGCCGTGCGACCCATGAGCATCCTGCGATTCGTGGCCATGCCCGGCATCGCCGGACGCCAGGCCCGGCGCCTTCAGCGGGCCCCAGATCACACACGCGGCCATGTGAAGCATATAGACCGCGCCGAGAATGATCCCCAGCGCCGCCACGGCCCCGAAACCGATGCCGAGGTTCTTCGAGGTGAAGGCGCCCAGGATCGTCAGGAACTCGCTGATAAAACCGTTGGTGAGGGGCAACCCGATGCTCGCCAGGGTGAACAGGATAAAGAAGAAGGCCATCACCGGCATCCGCCGGGCGAGGCCCGACAAGGCGTGGATGTCGCGGGTGTGGAAGCGGTCGTAGATCATCCCGATGACGAGGAACATCGCCCCGGTGTTGATCCCGTGGTTGATCATGTACAGGATCGATCCTTGGATGCCGATCGCATTGAGCGCCAACAGCCCCAGCACGCAGAAGCCCAGGTGAGAGACACTGCTGTAAGCGACCAGCTTCTTGATGTCCTGCTGCACCCAGGCTACGAGCGCGCCATAGACGATGCCGATCAGGCAGAGTACGCCCATCCACCGGACGACGTCCGGGAAGGCGGCCGTCCCATCAGCGGTGACGAGGCCGATCGGCAGCGCCAGCCGCAGCAGGCCGTACGTCCCGAGCTTCAGCAGCACGCCGGCGAGGATGACGGACCCGGCCGTCGGGGCTTCGGTGTGTGCCAGCGGAAGCCACGTGTGAACCGGGAAAATCGGCACCTTCACGGCGAAGCCTGCGATCAAGCCAATCAGGACCCAGAACCGCTCGGTCGAGGTGAGCGACGTCTGGGCGAAGTGCGTCATCGCGGAAATATCAAACGAGTGGGCCCGCATGCCGAGATAGACGGCGGCCGCCAGCGTGAAGACCGACCCGGTGAAGGTAAAGAGGAAGAACTTGCCGGCGGCGCGGCGACGGTCCGGCCCGCCCCAGATCCCGATGATAAAGAACATCGGGATGAGCGTCAGTTCGAAGAAGACATAGAACAGCAGCGCGTCGCGGGCCATGAAGACACCGAGCATTGCCACCGAAAGGGCGAGCATCCAGGCGTGATACTCTTTCTGACGGTCGCGGACGGAGGCGAAGCTGGCGGCGACCGCCAGCGGCATCAGTCCCGCCGTGAGCAGGATGAGCCAGAGGCTGATCGCGTCGATGCCCAGATGGAAACTGAAGCCGATCGAGGCGACCGACCCGGAGACGATGTCCTGGTCCGGCGCGACGCCGTCTTCGGGGACGAAGAAGAGATAGGCGGAGATCAGCGCGACGACGAGGGTCATCGAACTGAAGAACATCGCCATCTGCCGCGCCGAGCGGCCGCCGGGCATCAGGGCGCAGGTGATCGCGCCGGCGAGGGGGACAAGCAGAAGCAGTACGAGCAGGTTCATAGGTCGCCGGTTGATACTGGCTTGGGGCCGCTGGCCCAAAGCCGCATATGTGCCCTTTGGCGAGCCCAAGTGGCTCGCCCTCGTGCCGGCCGCCGGATGACCACTGGCCACCCGCCGCGGCCCACTTACCGCAGGAAGACCAGGAGCAGGATCACAACCACCCCGAACAACATCGCCGAGGCGTACCCCTGCAAGCTGCCCCGCTGAACAGAGAACTTGAACGCGAAGCCAAAGACGTTCGGGATAAAGCTGACCATGCTGACCAGGCCGTCAACGATGATCCGATCGACGGCGAAGAAGTAGCTGCCGATCATCCGCAGCGGCCGCACGATCATCGCGTTGTAGATTTCATCCACCCAGTACTTGCCTTCAAGCAGACGGGCCAGCGGGCGGAACGAAGCGACCACCTGCTCGCCCAGCGCGCGGTTCTTCAGGTGCAGAAGGTAGGCCACGTAGATCCCGGCCAGGGAGACTGCCGCCCCGACGAGCATCATCGGTTCGAACCACGCATGCTCGCCAAAGCCGAACCCTTCGCCAACGGACTTGTTGCCGTACGTCGCGACGGCGATGTCTTTCGCAAGTGCGAACGAGGGGCTCTTGGACAGGAATTCGGCCAGCAGACCGCTCGGCCAGTTGATTAAGCCGGCGAAGACCGCGCCGAAGGCCAGAACGATCAGCGGCGTGATCATGATCGACGGCTCGTGATCGTGCGCCGCATGATTATGTGCTGCGTGACCCTGTGCCCCGTGGCCGTGTGAGTCATGGCTGCCATGGCCATGGGCGTCGCCGCCGTGGCTTGCCACCCGGTTCTGACCATGGTCGCCGACGGCGTCCTGGTGGGTGCTGGTTGACAGGTGGGTATCGACGCCCGACGTCGCGCCATGGCCGGAGTGCAAGGCGGAGGCGCTGGCGGCGCCGGGGTCGGCCGCGTGAGCCCCGCCGCCGTGGCCGACGGGCTCGGGTTGCATTAGCGGGCCATGGAAGACCTGGAAGTAGAGTCGGAACGTGTAGTAGGCAGTGAGGAAGGCCGTGAAGAGCAGCACCAGGCCGAGCAGCAGCCGCGGCCCTTCACCGAAGGAAGCGCCGACGATTTCATCTTTGGAGAAGAACCCGCTCATGAGCGGGAAGCCGGCGAGGGCCGCGCACCCGGCGAGCATCAGCTTGTCGGTCTTAGGGAGCACTTTTCGCAGGCCGCTCATCTGCCGCATGTCCAGCACGCCCCCCATCGCGTGCATGACCACGCCGGACGAGAGGAAGAGCAGCGCCTTGAAGAACGCGTGGGTGACCAGGTGAAAGACGGCCGAGACCGGCGCGAGCACGCCGACGCCGACGAACATAAAGCCGAGTTGGCTGATGGTTGAATAGGCGAAGACCTTCTTCAGGTCGAACTGACGGAGGGCGATCGTGGCGGCGAACAGCGCCGTGAACGCGCCGACGGCCGCGATCGTGATCATCGCGGCCTGGTTGCCGACGAAGAGCGTCCCGCACCGGGCGATCATATAGACGCCGGCTGTGACCATCGTCGCCGCGTGGATCAGGGCCGAGACGGGGGTCGGCCCTTCCATGGCGTCGGGGAGCCAGACGTAGAGCGGGAACTGAGCCGATTTGCCGAACGCGCCGAGCATCAGGAGGAACGGGATCCACTTCATCGCTTCGGCCTGCCATCCGGTGGCCTGGGCCGAAAGCTCGATCAACCCGGTCTGGGTGCCGAGCCCGTTGCCGAAGTAGCTGACGGTGCCGAAGGCGAGGAAGCAGAGCATGATGCCCAGCCCGAAGCCGAAGTCGCCGATCCGGTTGACCAGGAACGCCTTCTTCGCCGCTTCGCGGGCGGCCGGTTTTTCGTAGTAGTAGCCAATGAGCAGGTAGGAACTTAGGCCGACGCCTTCCCACCCCAGATAGAGCATGACCAGGTTATTGCCCATCACCAGGCAGGTCATCATGAAGATGAAGAGCCCAAGGTAGGCGAAGAAGCGGAAGTACCCTTCTTCCCCCTTCATGTAACCGGCGGCGAAGACGGTGATGAAGAACCCGATGCCGCAGACGACCGACAGCATGACGGCGGTCAGCGGGTCGAACCAGAACCCGGCGTCAATCGAGAAGTGGACGGGCTTATCGCCCAGCGGAGCGTTGTGGTGGACGGAATCCACCCACTGGTGGCTGGCCTTGTCGTAGGTCGCGCTGGGGTTGCCGACATCGATCCAGGTGAAGAAGCTCTTCACCTCGCCGAACGAGCCCTCTTTGTCGTGCGTCGCGGTCAACGTGCCGAACAGGAGCATGATCGAGAGGAACGCGGCGATGCCGACCCCGACCCAGATCGGCCAGTGCGATTTGCCCTTCAGCCACCGAGCGCCCAGAAAGCCCGACACCGCCGCGCCGGCCAGCGGCAGCAGCGGGATCAGGTAAGAGTGATCGATCACGAATTGCAGGTTCGGCTTCATAGGGACGAATCCAAGGCCCGGCGCCAGTCCATCGGCCGGGGCATGCGCCACTCACTCTCCGTGCGCGCTCGTACTCGCTCTGACCGCCGCGGACGACCGCTACCCGCGCAACTCTCTCCAGGCATCGGCGTCGAGCGTGTTCTTCTGGCGGAACAGGAGGACCACCAGGCCCAGGGCCAGGCTCGCCTCGGCCGCCGCGATGACCAGGACGAAGATGACGAATGCCTGGCCCGACAGATTCCCGTGGTAATGGCCGAAGGCGATCATGTTGATCGCCACGCCCTGGAACATCAGTTCCGTGCAGAGGAACATGACGATCAGGTTGCGCCGGGTCATAAAGCCAATCAGCCCGATCGAGAACATGATCGCGCCGACGGCCAGATAGTGTTGTAAGGCAAGCTGCGTCATCGCCAGGGCCTGTCGCAAAAAACCAATACCGATCCGTTCAAGCCGTCTCACAGGCGGCCGCCCCAGCAGCGGCGGCCGACATCAGTCGGTACGTCAGGCGATCTCTCCCGCGACGTCCAAAGCCGTCCGTCAGGTTTCGGGGTACGCCTTCTGTCGCGGGTTGTCGGTCCCGAAGACCGGGATGCTATGCGGGTTGTCATCCACCGGCGTGTGCGGGGCGACGAACACCTCGCTCGGGTGTTCAAACGAAGCATTCCCGCCGGCCACCCGGCGCCGTGCGATCACGATCGCGCCAACCATACTGATGGTCAGGATCAACCCCGCCAGCTCCAGGTTCACGACATGGTCCTGGAACAGGTGTACGCCGAGTTTCTGGGTCCCGCCATTGACGGATAGGATGGCGCCCGATTCGAGGATCTGGCCGGAGGCGTTTCGGTCCCGCGAAGCTGCCAGCCCGGCGCCCTTGTCGAAGATGAGGAACAGGAGGATCCCCATCAGCGTGAAGCCCACGGCGGCCGCCACAATCGGCTCGCGGCTCGTGTTGTCGTAATCGGCCAACCCCATCATCGGTTTGCCGGCCACTGGCGGGGAGCTGGCCTGTGAGGCGAGCATAATCACGAAGACGTAGGTGATGAGGATCGCGCCGGCGTAGATCAGGATCAGCGCGGCGGCCATGAACTCGGCCCAGAGGAGGATGAACAGGCCGGCGCTGGCGAAGACGGTCAGAACGAAGTAAAGGGCCGAGTAGACCGGCTTGGGGTGCGTGACGACCCGCGCCGCCCCGATGAGGGCGATCGCGGAAAAGATCCAGAAATAGAGGCCCACTCCCGTTCCGCTGACGGCCGCCGCGTTGCGGGCAAGCAGCGCGCCAAAGAGGAGCAGCGCGATCAGGGCGACAACGCCGCCAAGCTTCCGGAGCATCGCTTCGCGCTGGCCGGGGAGCAGAAGAAGCGTGCCGATCCCCGCGACGACGCAAAGGATCAGGACGAGCATCGGGTCGATCAACGTTCCGCCGATCGTGCCGCCGGCTGCCGTCGCGGCGTCGAGGATGGGCTGCGTGGCGGGCTGGCTCGCCGGCGGCAGCATCACTGGCCCAAACATCGCGCCCGTCATCGCGGAAGGCGCGGTGGATGGAGCGGTCGTGACCAAGTCCCCCAGGGGGAGTGTCGTCGATGCGAGAAGCGACCCGATCCGGGGCGCCAAGGCAAGACATTGAGTTAGGCCGAGCATCTTGGGTCTGACCGGTCCGGCCGGCGAGGCGATCGGGCGATGCGAACGCGTCTGCCTCTCGCAGCGAAGCGTCGCTCCCCGTCGCTTGACGGCGCGTGTTGGAACAGCGAACCGGGGCGAGCGGCCTGTCCGCCGAGCCGGGCGACATCCACGGGAGTCCCGCGTGAATCGCCCTGTCGGCCGCCACCGGCACACGCGGCCGGCGACCTCTCGCCCCCTCGATCGAAGGGCCGAAGTCTATGGGCCGACCCAACCCAATGCAAGACGGTCGTGACAGATTTCACAATGGTAGCGGGCGCCGCCGCATCGCCCGCAACTCAAGGCGGGAACAACGGTTTTCAGCCGTTAATCGATCGCAATCGTTCCCTCTTCGCACGGTCGTCCCGTGCGCCGCTGCTCGCCCGCGCCCTCTCCGCAGCGGGCCCCCCTTTCGGGGGCAACGTCGCGGGACGGGGTGCTGCCGAAGGACAGTCGGGGTTACCCGGCCGGCGAAGCGGCCGCCGGCTTGGTGGGCGGCTTGGCCTTAACGGGCTTTCGCTCAAGGTTGGTCATCAGGTCGTCCGGGTCGAGTTCCACCGGCGCGCCACCTTTGGGGATCTCGACCTTGGCCGACCAGAGGATCCCATTGGTGACGAACCGCCGTAGGCCGTTCAGCGCCCAGGTCTTGTGGTTGTGCGCGCCGGTGAGGACGAACGAGCGGCCGCCGTCGGGGCGATCGTAGGCCCAGGAGACGATGTTCGGGATACCGTCCGGCTTCTGGTCCGCCGGCGCCTTGGGGGCAAGGCGGGTTGTGCGGAGCAGCGGCGTGACGCCCTTCATCCCCGGGACGAACGTGAGCTTGAGGATCCACCCGTCATTGAGCTTGAACGGCTCGACGCCGCGGGTAATGGGATGATCGACGAAGGTGTCGAACGCCTCATCCCAGTGCCCGCGTGCCCCGCCGGCCGAGGCGTCGTACACGCCGCCGAGCCACCCGAGCGCCTTCTTGCCCGGCTCGGTCGGGTAGTCGATCACCTGGTGAAGGTGCACGATACCGACGCCCGCGTCCACCATCCTCTGAATCTCGTCGGCATGGGCGATCGTGGTCTGCTTGCCGCCGCCGTCCATATAGAAGACGACGCAGCGCGCGCCTTGGAGGGTTTCGGGCTTCTTGGGCCACCCATCTTCGACCAGGACCGGCGCGACGCCAGGCGTCTGGCGGAGCATCCGTGCCAACAGCGCGTTGCCGGCAAACCCTTCATGCTCGGCCGGCGGATGGTCCTTGGCGGCGTCGGCGATGAGGACGATCTTAACGGCCGCCGGGTCGGCCGGCTGCACTTCGATCGGCGTCGCGGACCGGTCGTACGGGTCCTTCGCGGCGGCGAGAGACCCAATTGCGAGGGCGGCGGCAAGGCAATGCAAGGCTCGACGCATAGACAGGCCCTTTCCGAGAGGTTGAAAAGACCGCATTCAACGAGGCGCGACCGTCAGGGAGCGGGCGGTCGCCGTACTCGGCGGCCGAATGTTTCATCTGGGTTAATGCCCGATGTGTCGGATCGCGTTCCCTCGCGGTCGCGGCTCGTTACGACGCGATGATCTCTTTAACCACGTGCCCGGCGACATCGGTCAACCGGAAGTCGCGCCCGGCGTAGCGGTAGGTGAGGTGCTCGTGGTCCAGGCCGAGCAGGTGAAGGATCGTCGCGTGGAGGTCGTGCATGTGGACCTTCCCGTCGATCGCCTTGTGCCCGAACTCGTCCGTCGCGCCGTGGGCAAAGCCTGGTTTCACGCCGCCGCCCGCCAGCCATGCCGTGAAGCCGCCGGGGTTGTGATCGCGGCCGGTGCCGTTCTTCTCCGCGTACGGCGTCCGCCCGAATTCCGCGCCCCACCAGACCAGCGTGTCTTCCAGCAGGCCGCGGGCCTTCAGGTCGGCCAGCAACCCGGCGACAGGGCGATCGGTCGCGCGGGCGTGGTCGCCGTGCTTGGGGAGGTTGGAATGCTGGTCCCAGGCCGGGTTCGCGCCGCTGTCGCCGTAGGTCACCTGGATGTAACGGACGCCCCGTTCGGCCAGCCGCCGCGCCATGAGGCACTGGCGGCCGAAGGTGTCGGTCGGCTTGCTGCCGACGCCGTACAGATCGAGCGTCTGGGGCGATTCGTCGGACAGGTCCAGCGCGTCGGGCGCGTTGGACTGCATGCGCCAGCCCAGCTCATACGAATTGATCACCGCTTCCAGCTCGGCGTTGCCGGGCTGACGGTTGAGTTGCTCGGCGTTGAATTGCTGGATCAGGCCCAGACGACGCCGCTGCTCGTCCGGGGAGCCCGCCCCGCCAAGGTTGCGAATGAGCAGATCGGCCGCCGGCCCGCCGGCCTTGCCGACGGCGGTCCCCTGGTAGATCGGCGGGAGGAAGGCGCTGCCAAAGTTCCGCGGCCCGCCGTTGCCGGCGGAGGGGGCGATTGTCACAAAACCGGGGAGGTTCTGATTGACGCTCCCCAGGCCGTACGTCACCCATGCCCCCATTGAGGGGCGGATGAACGAGGTCGTGCCCGTGTGCAGGAAGAGCGTCGCCGGGCCGTGGGCGATCCCCTCGGTCTGAAGCGAGTGGATGAAGCAGAGGTCGTCCACATGCCGGTTGATCTCGGGGAAAAGATCTGAGGCCCAGCGCCCGCATTCGCCATGCTGCGAGAAGGCCCAGGGCGATTTCATCACCCGCTGGGTGGACGAGCCGGTGCCGGTGTTCGCCTGCTTGCGGGCGTCCGTGAAGTCCATCGTCTTGCCGTCGAACTTCTCGAGGAGCGGCTTGTAATCGAACGAATCGACCTGGCTCACGCCCCCCTGCATGTAGAGGAAAATGACGCGCTTGGCCTTCGCGGCGAAATGCGGCAACCGCGGGGCGAGCGGGCTTGGGGGCGAGCCGGCGCGCTGCGCGAGCGACGCAGCGGCTTGAGCTGGCGACGCGGCCGCCCTGGCCCGCGACGCTTCCAGCCCGGCCAATGCCAGGTAGCCGAAGCCGCAACCGGCGGATCGCAGCGCAGCGCGGCGGGAAAAAAGGCTTGGGCTCATGGGGCACCCGGTCAATCGACGTATCGAAAATCCATTGAGGCGAATAACGCGTGGAACAACTCGGCCCAGCGGCCCTTTTCCCCCTCCGGCCCTTCGGACGCCGCGCCGCCGAGGAACGATCGGGCGACGGCGCGTTCCCTGGCGTCAGGCGAACGCCCCAGCGCCAGGCGATAGGCCCGCGCGAGGCGCTGGTCGTCCGTCAGCGACGGCTCGGCGAGCAATCGATCGGCCGCCTTCGCCGCCTGGGCGCTGACGAACGGGTGGTTCAGCATGAACAGCGCCTGCGGCGCCACGGTGCTGACGTTGCGGCGGCCGCTGCTGACGCTCGGGTCGGCGAAATCGAACACCTCGAAGATCTCGGGCAGGGCGTTCCGGAAGACCGGCAGGTAGACGCTGCGCCGCGACGCGTCGGTCTGCTTGAAGCTGAAGTCCGACTTCAGTGCCCGGTCGAAGCCCGCGCCGCCGGCCTGATCGAGGTTCAGCGACGCGCTGGCGCGGAGCATGGCGTCGCGGATGCACTCGGCGTCGAGCCGACGGTGGTTCATCCGCCAATTGAGCCGGTTCTCCGGGTCGCCGGCGGCCGCCGCGACGTCGTTCGCCGTCGAGAGCCGATACGCCCGCGACAGGACGATCTGGCGAATCAGTTTCTTCATCGAGCCGCCGCCATCGGCGAAAGTGGTGGCGAGGTAATCGAGCAGTTCGGGGTTGGAAGGGGCTTCGCCGGTGGTGCCGAAGTTGTCGGTCGTTCGAACCAGGCCGCTGCCGGTGAGCCAGTGCCAGGCGCGGTTGACGATGACCCGGTGCGGAAGCGGGTTCTCCGGGCTCGCCAGCCACTGGGCAAGCTGGAGGCGGCCGCTCTGGTCCGCGGGGATCGCGGGCGGGTGACTGACGGCGACCACACTCAGAAACCCGCGCGGCGCCACGTCCCCAAGAGAATGGGCACTGCCGCGGATATTGATGTGGGCGTCGGCGATCTCCTTCGACTCGCGGACCGAGATGATCGTCTCGCGATTCGGCCCGGCCTCGGTCAGCTTCTTGAGCTCGGCCTCCATTCGTTTGAGTTCCGCCGCCGACGCCTTGGCGGCCGGCGTGGTCGCGGTCGCGGGCGCCCGGCCCCAGCGCTTGAAGGTCCGGCCGCCGTCGCGACCGCAACGGCATCGGCGGGCAGGAACTGCACCGCATCGGCGCAGACCGACCCGTCCGCGTTCTGATTCGAGACGATGACAAAGCTCTGGCCGTTCTTCTCGAAGTTAAAGTGCCCGAGCGAGATAAAGTGGCCGTCGATCGGCGGGGTCAGCCGCTCGTCAACGGCGATCGTCTTCTCGCCGTCGGAGCTGAAGACGGTGATGCCGAGGTTGCTCGCTCGGTTGGGCGCCGGCGGGTAGGAGAAGCGAACCTCATATTTTCCCGGCTCTGGGACCTCGAAGAGGTAGGTCAGCGTCTTCATCTCCGACCGATCAGCGTCGTCGGTCAGGTAGCCGTCGCCGATGTAAGACATCACGGTCGTCGATTCCCGCCACGTCCCGACGCGCTTGGCCTGCGTGTCATCCACGACGATGCCCGGAAGATCCTTCACGGCGAGGATCGTTCCCTTGCCGCCCTTGCCCGTGGGCGAGGCCGTCGCCAGCGCCGCCTTGGCAAGCTTCACCTGCTCGGCCAGGGCGGCAAGCCTGTCCTCATGGGCCTTCAGGGCCGCTTCGGCCGCCGGGTCGGCCGGAAGCGGGATGTTGAGCCATTTTGAAACGTTGTCATGCTCCAGCGCCTGCGAGCTGTGGAGGATTCCGGCCAGGGCGTAGTAGTCCCGCGTGGGGATGGGGTCGAACTTGTGATCGTGGCAGCGGGCGCACCCGATGGTCTGCGCCAGGAATGCGCGGCCGATGGTGTCGATCTGCTCGTCAACGACGTCCATCTCCAACTGCTTCTTGTCCTGCTCTTCGAGATTGGTGTTGCCGATGGCGAGGAAAGCCGTTGCGACGATCTGGCGACGCCGTTCTTTGATGTCGGGCGAGGACATCAAGTCCCCCGCGACCTGCTCGGCCATGAACTGGTCGAACGGCCGATCCTCATTGAAAGACTGGATCACGTGGTCGCGGTATCGCCACGCCTCCCCCAGCACGAACCCGCGCAGGGTGAGCGACTCGGCGAACCGTGCCACATCGAGCCAATGGCGGCCCCAGCGTTCCCCGAACCGCGGCGACGCGAGCAGCCGATCGACCAATGCCTCAAAGCGGCCGGGCGACGGGTCGGCAAGGTACGCGTCGATCTCTTCCGGGGCCGGCGGAAGGCCCGTGAGGTCGAAATAGAGGCGACGGACGAGCGTTTCCGGCGCGGCGTCGGCGACCGGATGGATCCCCTGGGCCTCCAGCCGGGCGAGGATGAACCGATCGATATCGCCGGCCGGCCATGAGGCGTCTTTCACGGCCGGGACGGGCGGCCGCCGGATCGGCTGATACGCCCAATGCTGGCGGCCGGCGACGACGTCGATCCCCTTCTTCGCGACACCGCCACTCCCCTGCACTTGCGGGGCCGGAGCGCCGGCCTGCACCCAGGTCGCGAGCAGTTCGATGTCGGCGTCGGGGAGCTTCCCTTTCGGCGGCATCTCCATGTCGGGGTTGCGGTAACGAACGGCCTGAACGAGCAGGCTCTTGGCGGCGTCGCCGGGAACGATCGCGGGGCCGGTGTCGCCCCCTCTAAGCCAATCGTCGGCCGCGTCCAGCTTTAAGCCGCCTTTGATCTTGGCCGAGGTGGCCGAATGGCACTTGTAGCAATGCTCGGACAGCAGGGGGCGGATCTTCTTCTCAAAAAAGTCCACATCAACGGTCGCGCCGCCCGGCGCCTTGGCCTGGGGAGGAGTGGGTGAAGCGGCCGCGTGGCACGCGGGGCCAGCCAGAGCCAGCGCGACGGAGAGAGTGAAGAGCGGGAGCGCTGCTCGCATGGCGTCTCGGTGCGAAATAAAGCCCGGCCGCCGCGGCCGTCCCCTCAGGATACCAAACCGGTATGCTGATCGTTGCCGGAGTTGGGTCCCAATCGGCGGAAACATCAAACGCCGTCGCCGGTTGAGCCCGTTGCCGAGAAAGGATCGCTCCACAGTTCTGATACGACCGACAAAGCTCCTTAAAGGGCCCGTTTTCGGCGGAGATAACCGAATGGGAGCGAACTACAAACCTGCGTTGACGATCGGTCAATCAGTGATCGCCATTTTTGTCGGGGTTTGGGTTCTTGGGTGGTCGGCCGGAACGCTTCTATTTGACGTGCTGTGGGCCAGGTCGATTCAACGGCAAATCACGGCCACGTATGACCCGACTGCGTCGGGGTCGATCACGCATAGCTCGGTGGAGTCCGAGTCTGACTCCGACGGGACCACCTACAAGGCGGACGTGCGATACGTCTATTACGTGGGCGATCGACGCTTTGAGGGAGTCAAGATCCGCGGCGGCGTGGCGTCCGCCACCCTGGAGCGGTGCCGCGCCAGCGTGGCGAGATACCCTGTCGAGTCAACCGCAACGGTTTATTACCGGCGAGGCAACCCGACGGACGCCATCCTGGAGGCCGGGTTGTCCGGTCAGGACCTTGTGATGGGCGTGTTCCTTACGCCGTTCAACCTGATCATGATCGGTTCCTGGGTTTGGGCCGTCGGCGGGCTTTACCGGACGTGCATCGGGTTTGGTGGCCCGGGAGCACGCCTCTTCGCGTCTGGCGAGGTGCGACGGGTGCGGATCCCGTCGAACTCCCCAGCGGTGGTGGCGGCCACCGTTCTTTTGATCGTTTCGGTAGGCATGATCGCGGTCGTCGGTGTGGCGACTGGATTCGTTCCTTCGATTCTGGTCGCAACAATTGTCATTGCGATCACGATCGCGGCCCCGGCCGCGTCGTACATGGCGACGGCACTGCCGATCTGGAAGGGGCAACGCGACCTTGTCGTCGATCCGGTCGCTCGCACGCTGACGCTTCCCGCCACCGGCGGCCGCAAAGAGCGGCTGGTCATTCCCTTTGGGGAAATCACGCGCATAGACGTTCAGGCCGTCTCCATCGCGGACAGCGACGGCGGCACGCGCACCGCGCACGCCCCTACCGCCTATGTCCGGGGCCTTGAGGTCGGCGAGAAGGCGGAGACGATCGTCAAGTGGGCCGACCAAGGCCGGGCGGCCGCCCTCGCCGCCTGGGTCTCGGAGCAGGTTGTCCCCGCGCGATCAATTCACGGTGTGCTGTCGCATCGCGACCCGCAGGCGCGAGTTGACGGGTCTACGTCCCGATCGGCCTGAAGATTCGTCCCTCAAAGAGACAGCCGCGGGTCGGATAGATCGAGCCGGTACATGATCTGGTTGTAGTCGTATCTTGGCGTCGCCGGCCCCTCGCGGCTAAACGTCGTCGAGTACGTTCCCTCGAAATAGAGCAGCCGGCCCCCCTCCTGCTCGAACTCGGGGTGCTGGAGCGGATTGTAGAAGGAATAGTGGTCGTGGGTGATAATCTTCCGCGCTTTGGGCCACGGGCCTTCGGGCTGGTCGGCTTCGGCGTACCAGATTTCGCCGAGGAACGAACTCTTGCCCCCCTGCTCGCCGGCGATCATGACCCACTTGCGGCGAAAGGCGTTCCAGGTGACCGAGCCGCCCACGAGGTCGATCGGCCGCTTCGAGTCCGCATCGAGCGGCCGAAAGCTCAGCTCGGACGTCTGGAGCAGCCCCTTTGAGACCAGTTCGTCGAGTTGCTTGGGCGTTGGCGGCGGGGTGTTGGGCTTCCATTCCCAGGTGAGCTTCCCCGCGGCCGTGCGGTCGAGCTTCGTCTTCCCGTGATCGAAGCGAGCACCCGGCTGGAAGCAGGTGAACCCTTCGTAGCCTCTGAAGTCCTGGACCGATTGCCAATCGGCCTTGCACCGGATGTTCGGCTGGCAAAGGCCAAAATAGGCCCACTTCTGCCCGTCCCGCTCGAAGAGAAAGGGGTGCCCGAGTGGATAGAGCGGCACGTCGAGCGGGATCTCCTTTAGGAGGTCGAAGGTATGGGTGGCCTCATTGAAGACCATGAGCCGGCGGCCGACCACCTCCCCAAGCATTTTGATCTCCTGGCACATCGACAGCAGCTTCGGATGGCCCTCGCCGTCCGGAAGGACGAAAACGCCTTCGAGCCAGCCGGGGTGATTGTCGATCCGGGGGAGCATCGGGCGGCTGAAGCCGGTGGCGTCGGTGAAGTAGGTCAGGTCCACGCCATCGGCGGGGCTCAAGCCACCCTGGGCGGGAAGCTCGCTCGTAGCGCCGGACGTCCAGTATTGGCCGAGCGGGTAAGCCGTGCGCAGCGTGTCGCCGAAGAACCAATAGAGCTTTCCTGCGAACGCGGCCACCATCGCTGAGTCCTGTCCGGCGACCTGGCCGTTCAACAGCGGCTCGCGAATGGGGGCCGCCTTGCCGAGCAGCACCGTGTCGCGATAGATCCCCTCGCCGGTGAGGCGATAGAGTCGCTCGGCGATGTTCAGCCGCTTGATCTTGAGACGGGTCGATCCGCCCGGAGCCACATCCACCGCGGCCCCGTGAAAGCCGAAGCCGTCGGCGGGGAATTCGTAGCCCTGACTACTGACGTAAAAGAAGACGCGTCGATTGAGCAGCGCCGGGTCGTCGATCGCCACGCGGCCGGCGCTGTCGGTGTAGTAGACGACGTTCGATACCGTCTTCAACTCCACCAGCGGTACGCCACGGTCGGTCGTCTGATCAACCACCTGAACTTCGAATGGCCGCTCGGCTCCTGCGAGGGCGGGTGCGGTCGGGAAAAGCAGGCTGCTAATGCCGATCAGGAGGCTCGCCGCGGCGGACGTGAGGGATGTGATGCGCATGAGCCCCGCACCATAGTCACGCCGCTCCGTCGTGCAACCGCCATTCGGGGCCCGTCGGTGCCCCTCGCGCCGGGCCCGCTGCCAGAGGGGACATCCACGCAGCTGTGCGACAGGGCGAGGTCGCACGCGCTCACGGCCATGGATCGTCGTGGCACTTAACCGAGCCCGCCCGCCGGCGTCTGACGCCGGCGGGCGGTGAGTGCGGTCTGAACGGGCGTATCGGCGCTCACGGCCCGACGACGGAGACGGCGTCCAGGGCGATGCCCGACTGCGGCAGCGGGTTGGTGGACGCGAGGCTGGTGAACCGGATGGTGGTTATGTTGCTGTTGGCGATGAAGGTCTGGCTGAACAGCGCGTAATTCATGTGCATCGGCGTCGAGTGACTGTGAGAGACCACCGCGCTCAGCCGGTCCATGCCGCCGAGGCCGACGGCCTCGACCCGCGCCGAGTCGAAGGTGCTGTCAGTATTGTTTGCGTATGCGAACGTCAGCTTGTAGCTCTGGCCGGGGATCGTCGCGATCGTCTGCTCGATGCCGGTGCCGACTCCCGTGTCGCCGACGAGGTCGAGCGACTGGTTGCCGCTGTAGGGCGCCCAATACGTCTTGACCACATCGACGTCGCCGGTCCCCAGGACGTGGTTCTTCCCGAAGATCGACCACGCGGGGAGCGAGCGGACAGGGCGATAGCCCGCCTTATCGCTTGAGGTCAGGGCGGGGCTCTCGAATGAGCCGTTGACGATATGCTCGTAGGGTTTGAACGACAAAGGGACCGGTTCGGCGGTGGCGAGCTTCTCGGTCCCCACCGGCCCGGTGAGGCTCGACTGCATGCTCAGCGTGGTGTTCCCCTTGGTGTCGAACGCGGTCGCGTTGGTCTTGATCATGTAGAAGAGCGACTGCTGGCCGGGAGCGATCAGGTCGCCGCCGAACTTGAAGACGACCGACTTGGAGTCGGAGCTGCGAATGACCGATTCCGGCTTGATCGACGGGCTCCCCAGGCCGTCGGTGCGGTAATCGACGTCGGTCAGGCCGCCGCCGAAGTTGGAGCGGATCGCGTAATCGAGGTAGGCCCGGGGCGTAAAGCCCGCGTCGGCGCGAAGGGTCTGGTAGAAATCGAGCGTGCCGGCTTTGGTCTCCTTGACGACCCGGTCTTGCAGATCCCCCTTGAAGATCGTGTGGCCCGACGCGTCAACGATATCGACCGGGATGAGCGAATCATGGACGACGACGCCCGCCAGTTCCGGCCGGGCGGCCGCCGTGGTCCCGCCGATCGCCACCCCGCCGCCGGGAAGGACAACCGTCATGAGCGTTCGACCTTCCAGCGGTTCCAAGACAGCACGCGACGATGCCGACTGCGACAGACGAGACGATGTTTGAGCTTTGGCGACCATGTGACCTCCCGATCAACTGGACGTAGGTTTCGTTCCTCTTCCGACGACCTCTAGCTACCCCCGCGACTCACCCCAACTGCGCATGACCTCCCTGAAACCGCAATAAAAGGGGTCTGGAGGTATTGTTTGGGACATCATCCGACAGCGCGGGATCCCGCGAAATACCTTCTGACCCCTTTCCGCCGCTCGGAGGAAAAGGGGTCTGGAGGTGTTTTTGATTGACGCGACGGTGGCTGGAGGTGCGTTGGGCGAGTAACGTCGGTCGAGATGGGGGTCACAGCTTTGGCGAGGTGCTCTATGGCGGGTCGGCAAGCGAAGGTGGGCCAGGCGGTTGAGGCGGCCGGGTTTGACCTTTCGAAGTTCATCAACGCGGCGCAGGTGGGCGGGATCGAACAATACACGATCGACTCGGGGGCGGGGCGTGGGTCGCGGGCGTTGTGCTTCAATACCGGGGCTGGGCTCCGTTTTCGAATTTTGGCGGATCGGGGGCTCGATGTCGATCAGGCTTTCCTCAATGCGCACAGCCTCGCTTTTCTGACGCATAAGGGCGTTTCGGCGCCAATGCAGGGGACGGATCGGGGGATCGACTGGTTGCACCGCTTTCCCGGGGGGCTGCTGACCAGTTGCGGCCCGTTCAACGTCGGGCGGCCGGGGCAGGATGCGGGGGAGGACCTGCCGCTGCACGGGGTGCATTCGGGGACGCCGGCTGAGATCGAATCGATCGTCCAGCCCGATCCGCATGCCGGGCGGCTGGAGATGGCGGTGACGGGCGTGTTGCGCTACGGCCGCCTGTTTGGGCCGAATGTCACGCTTCGTCGCACCATTGCCTGCCGGCTCGGAGAGAACCGGATCGACTTCACCGACGCGTTCTTCAATGCCGGCAATCAGCCCGCGCCCCACGCGTGGCTGCTCCATATCAATTTGGGTTACCCGCTGGTCGATGCCGGGGCCGAGTTTTGTTACGACGCCGGGGTCGAACCGCTGGGGACGGACGAAGCGCAGCGCGTCTTCAAGCCCGGCGGGCGCTACAAACAGATCCCCGGCCCGCTCGATAGCCATCGCGGCGGGAATGAGGCTGTCGCCTACCTCTATCCCAGGGAGGCCGGCCGCGATCGGCGGGTGACGGTGGGGTTGGTGAACCGCCGGATCGGCCTCGGCGTCGGCATCGACTACAGCACCGCCGAGTTTGGCCGCTGCGTCAATTGGCAGCACTGGGGGCCGGGCGAGTATGTGACGGCGCTGGAGCCGAGCAACGGCCGCGTCACGGGCCGCTGGGAGGACCGGGAACACGGGGAGATGGACGAGATCGCGCCGGAGAACAGAAGACGTATCGATACACGATCCGGACGGTGAGCGACCGCGAAGGGATCGCCGCGCTCCGGTCGTTGAACGACGCGCCATCGCGACGCCGGCGCTGACGGCATAGAGAACGCCGCGAGCGGGTCGATCGTCGAGAGCGGTGGGACCTTGCCCAGGCGCACCTGCGGCCGCAGGGTTCTCCGACCGCCGTCACTTCTTCGGCGGGACGGTCTTCGTGTCCTTGAGGCTTTCCAGGTAGGAGATCAGGTCGCTGAACTCCTGAAGCGTCAGGCCCTGCTCGAGGCCTTCGGGCATGGGGGAGACGTTGCTCACCTTCTGGCTGACGATGTCGGCCTTCTTGATCGTATAGGCCTTGGCGGCCGAGTCGTAGAGGGTGATTTCAGTGGGGGTTTCACCGCGGATGACGCCGTAGATCACGTCGTCGTCCTTGGTCTTGACGATCGACTGCTGGTAGCCGTCGAGGATCTGCGCCGAGGGGTAGAGGACCGATTCGATCAGCTTCGCTCGATCGTATTTCACGGCGATGCCGTCCAAGCTCGGGCCGATCTGGCCCCCTTCGCTGGCGACCTGATGGCACTTGATGCAGCCGACGCCCTGGGCGTTGTGAAACTGGGCGCTGCCGGCGGTGGCCGTGCCGGGATGGCTCAGAGCGTACTTGCCGTATTCGTCGCGGCTGGGCTTTTTCGGGGCGACGGATTGGAAGATGCGGCTCGATCGGTCGGCGCTGGTCGCCATCGAGAATTGCCAGCCGCCGCTGATGTTGCCGCACTTCAGCACGATCTGGTTCCGCCCTTTATGCACCAGCGCCTTGAAGTGGAAGCCGTCGGCCGCCCAGCCATGGTTGCCCTGGGCGTCGAACACCTGTTTGCCGTTCAGCCAGACGGTGAGCGTGTCATCCGCCCCCGCCTGGAATTCCAACTCATGATCGGCGCCAGCGTTGAACTCGGTGACCGCCCACGCGGCGACGTTATCGTTCGTTCCGAACAGCTTTCCGGCATCGACCATCGCCTCGCGGTTGGCGGCGCGGATCTTCTGCCAGGCAAGCTTCTTGCCGCCGGGGCCTTCCACTTCGCCGTCGGGCTTGATGGTGGCGGGGTCGAACGGCGCGGCGTTGATCGGGAACGGGCCGATGATCGACCAGTTCTCCAGGTTGTTGTAGGTCGCGTAAACCTCTTGTACGGCCGCCAAAGTGTTCGGCTTGATCTCGCCCTTGTCCAGCTTCGCTTCGATCGCGGGGAGGGCGACGTCCTTGATCGACGTGAGCGCCGCCTTCGCCTGTTTGCGGACGGCGCCGTCCTTTCCGGCGATCCCTTCGAGGTAGGCGTCCAGGGCATCGATCGTCGGCATGCGGGTGAGGGCGGAGATCGCTTCGTACTTCGAATCCTTATCCTTCGAGGCGGCGATCAGGGCGGGGATCGCTTCTTTGGCGCGAAGCGTGCCGAGGCCCGAGGCGGCCGCGTTGCGAAGCTCGGGGCGGGGGTCGGTCAGGGCGGTCATCAACGCCTGGATGGCAGGCTTGCCGCCGATCTCGGCGAGGGCCGCGGCGGCCGCCGGCGCGACGGCGCTCTGGTCGGCCAGGTGCTTCAGGAGCGACGGAACGGCCGCCGCCTCTTTCAGCTTGCCGAGAGAGGCCACCGCCGGCACGACGAGCGTCGCATCAGCGCCAGAGTCAACAAAGGAAAGCAGTGCGCCGGACGACTGTTTGCTCCCCACCTGGTCGGCGGCCGCGATCGCGTCGGGGGCGAGGGGCAAATCATCCTTGGACTTCAGGACCGAATCGATCAGCGGCAGGACCGCCGGCGACTTGCTCGCCCCCAGCGCCTGGAGGATCGAGCGGCGGAAGTTGACGTTCTTGTCGGCTTTGAACATCTCGACGAGGAACTCGGCCGCCGCGGGGTCGGGGGCAATCCGCATGGCGGCGACGGCGGCGGTCTTGATCGCCGGGTCGGGGTCGCGCAGGGCGGATTGGATCGTGCTCAGGACGCTGGTGGTCCCTTCCCAGTCCACCGTCTTCGCCGGGCGGGAGGATCCGGCGGGCTGCGTCGCCCACCACTTGCCGTCCCACGCGGGGACTTGCCGGTGCAGCTCGGCCAGGGCGGGGAGGGCCGCCGTTCGGGCCGCCGCGCCGGCCGACGCGTCGTTGATCAGCCTGGACAGGGCGCGAACCAGGGCGGGGTCGTACGCGTCGTGCAGGGCCAGGGTCGTCCCGGTTCGAATGGCGGGCGATTCGTTCCGCAGGCCTTTGACGATGACGGGCCATGCGTCGGGGTCGGCCATGCCGATCCGGCGCAGGGCGGTGAAGATCGCGAAGTGGGTGAAGAAGTCCTTCTCCCCCAGGCTCGCGACAAGGGCCGGGGCGGCCGACGCCTTACCGATGCGGCCGAGCGCCGTCGCCGCCTGGAAGCGGATCGAGGCGTCCGGGTCGGACAGCGCGGCGACGATTGCCTCAGTGGCCTCGGTCGCTTTGCGGGTACCGAGCTGGCGGATTGCCTGCCGGCGGACCGAGGCGTCGCCTTTCGAATCCCTGACCAGCGCGATGGTGCCGTCACGCCCGGCGGAGCCGCCGCCAAGTTTGTCCAGCGTCCAGATCGCATGCCATCGAGCGGCCGGCGGCGAGGCGGCGTCTTTCAGCACGGCGACCAGCGGGGCGACGGCCTGCTCACCGCGGTCTACGAGCCGGCGGCTGGCGACGAGGCGAACGCTCTGGGCCGGATGGCCCAGGGCGGCGATCAGCTCGGGGATCGTCGCGGTGAAGGCCTGGCCCTCGGCGGCGGGGATGAACCAGGCGGGTTTGGGGGCGGGGGTGAGCTTGCCGGTGTAGGTGAGTTTGATCAGGCGGCCGGCATCTTCGTTGCGCTTCCAGCCGCCGTAGTTCCAGTCGGCGACGAGCAGGCCGGAGCCGTCCGGCAGGACGGTGATGCCGACCGGCCGCAGGGTGCCGCCGGGGGCGAGGAACTTCGCGTCGCGGCTGACGACCTTGTAGCTCCCGCCGTCGCGCTGGACGACGAACCGTTCGACCTCGCCCTTGCCCCACTCGCAGTGGAAGAGGTTCCCGTGGTACTGGGCAGGCAACGCGTCCTCGTTGTAGCCGACCGCGCCGCACGGGGCGCCGCCGCCGTATTCGGCCATCCGCCAGAGCGTGTAGGGCTGGAACGGCGTGTCCGAGGCCTTGTCGGGGTTGATGCCTTTGGGGGCTTCGCCGCTGGGCTCATCCCCCTTGTAGTCGTAGGGGTAGCCGTAGTACCCGCCGTCCACCATGTGGGTGAAGCGGGTCCACCAGCCGTGGCCGTCATCGGTGTTGTCGTAGGTGAAGATGTCGTCTTCCGGGTTGATCGAGATGTCGAGGTGGTTGCGGGTGCCGGTGGAGTAGACCTCCATGTCGGTCCCGTCGGGGCGGATGCGCAGGACGCCGCCGCCGTGGATCTCGGCCTTCTTATGATCGACGTTGCTCTCGGCGCCGAAGATCCCTTTGTCGCCGGTGCTCATGTAGAAGTAGCCGTCCATCGCCAGGCGGAAGTTGGACGGGATGTGATCGTTGAAGCCCGCGCCGTTGTTGTTGGGGGAGGGGTTGGTCGTATCGATGATGTCTTTGGGGTCTTTGCCGACGCCGTTGTCGTCGGTGAAGACCGTGAACTTGGGCGTGTGATGGACGAAGACCTTGCCGTCCACATACTGCAGCCCGAACACGGCGTTTAGATGTTCAGCGAAGACCGTGCGGTGCCCGTCGGGGTAGATGCAGAGAATGCGATCGACGCCGGCGTTGCTGGGCATCCCCATGTCCACGGGGTCTTCGGCTACAAAGATGCGGCCGTCGGGGCGCAGGTGACGACCGACGGGTGATGAATCTGCGGGTGCTCGAGCAGCACCTCGGCCTTCCAGTCCGGCGCGGTCTGGAGGGGCGTGTCGGCCGCGTACTTGGGCGCCGCCGAGGCGGCCGCCTGCGCGAGGCAGAGGGCGGCAAAGCCGGCCGGGACGAAGGAGCGGGCAAGAGCGCGGGTCAGGTCGGTGAAGCGAGCCATTCTCGTAAATTCCTGCAATGTATAAGGTTGACAGATCCTTCGAGGTTGCCCGGGACGATCGACTTCCTGACGCAACGCTGGGGCGGATCGTGTTGAGGCCAAGGGGAGCGGCCGGTGATGAACGCCAAGGCCGCGGCCGCCCGTTATATGCGCAGTCGGCGGGCGTCGTTGTACCTGTCACGGAATTTGTAACGGCGGAATGGGCTGATGGGCCGTCACCGTGAGGAGCCGCCGTGTTAGAGGAAGCGGATTCGTTGTGAGTTGGCGGCGGGATGGTCAGAATACGCGGCCCACGGATGAAGGACGATACATTCCCACTTGGACGCGCGATGCAGGTCATGCTGCTCCTGGCGATCGCCAGCGGTGGCTGGATCGCCGCGCGCCCGAAACCGTCGAACGGCGACCTTCGGCTCTGGACCTTCGCCGATTCGCATGCCCGGTCTTATCGCCAGATGGCGCCGGCCTTCCGGGAACAGTCGGGGCGAACGCTAGGGTTGAGCTGATCCCCCCGCTCGCGCTGAACACGCGGATGGCCGCCCTTCTGATGTCGCGCCCGGACGCGGCCGAGTTGCCAGACCTGGTCGAGCTCCAGCTTGAGAGCGTCGGCCAGTACTTCCGCCCTCCGGTGGAGGCGGTCGGGCTGCTCCCGCTGAACACCTACCTCGAAAGCCGCGGCATTCGTGAGATCAAAACCTCCGCCGACCCGGGCCGGCCCGGGTGGAACGCGCGAAACCTGACGGATGGCCAAATCTATTCCTTCGTCGGCGGCCGCTGGCAGCCAAGCGTGCCGGGGACGCGGCCGGACGCGTGGATCGACCGAATTGTCCGCAACCGCCTCGCCCCCTGGAGCAAGCGCGGCGTCATTTTCGGCGTGCCGCACGATGTCCACCCGGTCACGCTGACCTACCGGGCCGACCTCTTCGCCGAGGCGGGCGTGGACCTGGAGCGGGTTCAATTGCCGGATGGGTCAACCCGGGCGCCCACGTGGCCGGAGTTTCAGGCGAAGTGCCTCGACTTTCAGGCCTACTGGCGCGCCCACGGCGAGAGCGGCCGCCATGCGATGGAGCTGTTCGGGTCGAGCCCGGAAGCCCTCATGTGCCTTCTCCTGCAGCGGCACATCAATCTGATCGATTCGGATGATGTGCTGCACCTGTCGGACCCGCGCGTGGCGCAGACGGTCGCGTTCTATGCGACGCTGGTGGCGGGCGATTCGGCGATCGCCGGGGAGTCCGGCGCGGGGACCGGCCCTTGGGCGAACGACATCGCGGCCGGTCTCCTCTGCGCCGCGCTCACGCCCGACTGGCGGGCGCAGTCACTCCGCGATTATGCCCCCTCGGCCCGGGGCAGGCTTCGGATGATGCCCCTCCCCCGCTTTGACGCGAGCGACGCGCCGACGAGCACCTGGGGCGGCACGATGATCGGCATCCCGCGCGGCGCCGCGCGCGCCCGACGCGGCGTGGCGGGCGATCGAATCCCTGTATCTGAGTGAGCCCGCATTGGAGGCCCGCGCGGGTCAGGACGGCGTTCTCCCGCCGCTGCGCGATGCGTGGGCGCGGCCGGCGCTGCATACTGCGGACGACTACTTCACGGGCCCGAACCCGAGCGAACTGTATATTGCGCTCGCCGATGAGATCCCCGCGCAGAACGTGACGTGGGCGACGCCGGTGGCGGCGCAGGTGCTGGGGTATGTTCTATCGGAGGCGACGGGGTATCTCCGCGCCGGGCGGCCGCCGGGCGGGCTCGATGCGTACGTGCGTGGAGAGCTTGCGTTCGGGCAGGGGTATGTGCAGCGTGCGATCCGGCAAGGGACGTTCGCTGACGGGGACGTGACGCCGACAGGGAAGTAGCCCCGCCGATCGGCGCAGCAAACCGATGAACCCCAATACCCGCCGACGTCTCTGGATGCTCCAATCACAGGCCGCGCCGTACGTCTTTGTCGGGCCGTTCGTCGTTTTGTTCGGGGTCTTTCTCCTCTATCCGCTCGTCCAGAGCCTGGGGCTCAGCTTCCGTCGTTACGCGGGGCCGCGGGTGCATGCGTCGGCGGGGCTCGCGAACTACGCGTACATGGTGCACGACCTGCTGTTCTGGCGCGCGGTGGCGAACACGGCCCTGTTTGCGGTGGGGTTCCTGTCGGTGCAGTTGCCGACGGCGTTGGGGGTCGCCCTGCTGCTCGACAGCCGCCGGGCGCGGTTTCGGAACTTGTTCCGGTTCGCGTTCTTCTCGTCGTACCTGGTTGGCTCGGTCTTCGTCGCGGTGATCTTCATGCTGCTGCTGGCGCCGCGGTCGGGGCTGGTTAACCGGCTGATCGCCGCGCTCTTCCCCAGCGTCGGCTCCGAGATCAACTGGCGCGGCGATGCCCGGTTCGCGATGCCCGCGCTGATCCTGGCGGCGCTCTGGCTGTCGATCGGGCAGGCGATGATCTATTTGCTGGCGGCATTGCAGGCGGTTGACCGCGACCTGTACGAGGCCGCCGAGGTGGACGGGGCGGGACGCTGGTCGCGATTCACCCAGGTGACGCTCCCCGGCATTCGGCCGGTCCTGACCTACCTGGCGCTGGTCGGGACGATCTATTCGCTCCAGCTCTTCGAGCTCCCCTACGTCTTCTTCCAGGGGCCGGGGCCAAGGCGTTTGGCGTAACCATCGTCTCCTACCTGTTCACCTACGGCTTCCGCCTGGGGGACCTCGGCTACGCATCCGCCGTCGGGTGGGTGCTGGCCCTCTTGATTTCGATCGTGGCGTTCCTTCAGATCCGAGTCACCGGCGCGGCGAAGGAGATCTTGTAGCGCGCACACTCCGTGTGCCGTCCGCCGGGTCGGTGGCGGAACTGATTGCATAGGTTGGGTGCCGCTACGAATCGACGCCCGCCGCGAACGAACCGAGAACCCGCCCTGACCACCACCACGCCCATCCTCGACGAGCCGATCCCCCCGCCGCCGGTGCGGCCGCTGCCGGCCGAGCCCCGGCCCTCAGTCGATCAATCCCCGCGGCCGATCCGGCATCCGCTCACGGCGACGCTGCTACTCCATGCCGTTTTGTTCGTGCTCGCGGCTGTGATGCTGACGCCTTTCCTCTGGGTGATCTGCGCGAGCTTCAAGCGGCAGGACGACCTGTTCACCTCCTCCTTCCTTCCGTGGCGGCATCCGGGTCATCTGACGCTCGACAACTTTCGGACGCTGTTCCGACGCGAGCCGTTCGGGCAGTGGCTGGTCAACAGCGTCTTCCTTACCAGCGTGCAGACGTTGCTCAGCGTGACACTCAGCAGCCTTGGCGGGTTTGCGCTGGCCAAGTATCGATTCCGCGGCCGCCGCGTGCTGATGACGTTCATGCTCGGGACAATGCTCCTGCCTGGCGTGGTGCTGCTGCCGAGCAACTATCTTCTGATGTACCGGTTCGGCTGGTTGAACAGCTACCTGGCGATCGTGGTCCCGGGGGCGGTCAGCGCGTTCGGGATGTTCCTGTTCATGCAGGCGATGCGAACGGTCCCGCAGGAACTGCTCGAGGCCGGCCGCCTTGATGGATGCAGTGAGCTGCGGCTCTGGTGGACGGTCGCCCTCCCCGTCGTGCGGCCGATGACGGGGGCCTACACCCTGCTCAGCTTCCTGGGCTCCTGGAACAGCTACCTCTGGCCCTCGATCGTCCTTCAGGATGACACGAAGTTCACGCTCCCGATCGGGCTTGCGAACATGGTGGGGCTGCCGGAGTTCGACAGCCAGTACGGCGTACTGATGGCGGCGACGCTGCTGTCCGTGCTGCCGGTGGTGGTGCTGTTTTTTGCGTTGCAGCGGGATTTTGTCAGCGGGCTGGCGAGCGGAGCGGTCAAAGGATAGTCCGCGGACGTGGTTGGCTGCGGCAGGGACGGCATTGGAGAGGATGACCGGGGCCGATTCGTGTTGATCGACGCTCCCGACTGGACCGGACCGCCGTCTCTGGAACGCCGCAAGGGCTACCGCTACAGCACGGCCATCCGTGCGAAGAGGGTCATCTGGCGCGCGTCGATGATCTCAACGTGCAGCAGTTGCCCCTTCATGGACAGGTCGCCGTCGAAGACGACGACCTGATCGCCGCCGGTGCGGCCGACGAGCTGGGTCTGCTCGCGTGTCGCCAGAGCGACCGCTTCAGACGATTTGCGCTCCCAACCCAGCTCGATGCCGCCGGGCGTGGCGGGGTAGGCCTGGCGGCTGACCAGCTTGCTGACGCCTTCGACCATGACCTGCACGCGCTTGCCGATCATCTGGCGGTTGTTGTCGGCGCTGATCTCGCCCTGGACGGCCAGCAGTTCGTTGTTGCGGCGGCGCTTCACCTCTTCGGGGACGTCGTCGGTGAAGCGGTCGATCGCGACCGTGCCGGGGCGGGGGGAATATTTGAAGATAAAGCTGTTTTTGAAGCGGCATTCGCGGACGAGCTCCACTGTCTGATCGAACTCGGCGTCGGTCTCGGTGGGGAAGCCGACGATGAAGTCGCTGGCGATGGAGACATCCGGCATGAACGCGCGGGCCCGGCCGAGGAAATCGCGATATTGGCCGGCGGTGTAGCCGCGGTTCATGAGCTTCAGCACGCGGTCGGCGCCGTGCTGGGCCGGGACGTGCAGGTAGCGGCAGATGCGCTCGCAGTCCCGCATTGCCATCAGCGCGTCGTCGGAGAAGTCGCGCGGGAAGCTCGTGACGAACCGCAGCCGGGGGAGGTGGGGTGTCGCTTCGTGGATCTGGTAGAGCAGGTCGGCGAAGGAGGTCTGGCGGCCGTCGTCGTGGCGGAAGTGGTAGTGGTTTATCGTCTGGCCGAGGAGCGTCACCTCTTTAACGCCGGCGTCGGCCAGGCGCTTCACCTCATCAATGATGTTCCGCGGCGGCCGGTGGACCTCTGGGCCGCGGGTGTAGGGGACGACGCAGTAGGTGCAGAACTTATTGCAGCCGCGGGTGATCCGAACATACGCCTGGGCGACGTCGTCCTGGGCGCTCGACGCTGCGCGAGAGGTCAAGCAGTTCGAGATTGTCCTTCGCGGCGTCGAGGGTGCCGGAGCGGCGAACATTGGCCCCCATGAGCGCGACCTGGCGGGCCGGCCGCGTCGGCAAGGGGGAGCCCTGCCCGTCTGCGCCTTCGGCGGCGGCCGCCGTTACGACGGCGTTGTGAACCATGCCCGGAAGCTTGTCGAGCTCGCCGGGGCCGCAGAGGATGTCGATGTGGGGGTGGCGCTGGAAGATGGTCGCCCCGTCCCGCTCGGCCATGCAGCCGATCACGCCGATCACCAGCCCCGGTTCCTGCTTCTTGCGGTCGCGCAGCTCCCCGAGGCGCGACCAGACCTTTTGTTCCGCATGCTCGCGGACCGAGCAGGTGTTGAACAGGATGATATCGGCCGCCGCCCGATCTTCGGTCGAAACGTACCCTTGCGCGCGAAGCTGCCCAAGCACGAGCTCGCTGTCGAGCACGTTCATCTGGCAGCCGAAGGTTTCTAAAAACAGCTTTCGCGGCATCGCAAGTTCGTTGGCGGATAGCGCCGGAGCACACACTGCTTCAGCTGGCGGCGCGCCTTAGGCTTGGTGAATCGACGGAGTATACGCGACCCCCATTGACCGCGACAGGCAGGCCCCACTTCCGCGCGACGAGAATGATGGCGGGAACGCCCGGGCGTGGCTTGCCACGCCATGTAGGTCGAAGCCCCGAGCGGCGCTGGCCACGCGCTAGAAATGGTAGCCATTCTTCTCGGACCGGGAGGGGCCGGCAAACATCAGCATGATAAAGCCGACGACCCAGCCCCACGGCCAGATCACGCCCGCGAAGAAAAGAAGCGTTGAGATCGCAAGGAGCAGCGCGGCGACGCCGTATCGAACCCACGCGTTCTGCTCCGACCACCACGAAATGACGCCCAACATACAACTCCCCGGAAAAACGAAACGAAATGAACCCGCGAGGATTGATAGACCCCTCGAGCCGACGTTTTACCGCCGCTTTAGGCCCCGGTCCAGTCGGAAGTCGCCCCGCGTCGTTGTTGACGTCGATCCATGAGCCGCGCCCGTGTGAGGAAGTGGTTCACGGCGCCCACCGTCAGAAGGATCCTCGCCCGCGACCGGACGCTCGGTGGCCCGGGGGAGCCGACCGCTCCTCCACGGGCGCGGCTCGCTGGGGCTTTATCCCTGCGACTCGGTGCGCTGCTTGCGGCGACGCTACGGGTTATCTTCCGGCCGATGACGTCGATCGTACCGGAAGCCGGGCTTCGCCTGCGGCTGGTGGCCACCTCGGCCCTTACACGCATGGGCTTTCACGAAAACGCGTTCCTGGTGCCCATGGCGGTCCTGATTGGGATCGTGACTTCGGCGGCCGCCGTGGCGTTCCATGAGCTGATCCACCTCATCCGCGACACGCTTTACGAGCGGCTTTTCGATCCGTCGTTCCTCTATGGGCATGGAGTTTGGCTGCTGGTGCTGCTTCCGGCGCTGGGCGGATTGGTGGTCGGGTGTTTCAGCACGTACGTGATGCGGGCGCGGGAGGGGCATGGGATCATTGATGTGATGGAGACGGTGCTGCGCAGCAGCGGCCGCATTCGGCCGGTGACGGCGATCGAGAAGATTCTGACCAGCGCGGTGACCATCGGCAGCGGCGGCTCGGCCGGGGCGGAAGGGCCGATTGTCCAGATTGGGGCGGCGATCGCTTCGGCGTTCGGGCAGGTCTTCCAGGTGGCGCGGTCGCAGATGCCGATTTTGATTGGGTGCGGGACGGCCGCCGGGATCAGTTCGATCTTCAGTTCGCCGATGGGGGGCGTGCTGTTCACGCTTGAAGTCATTCTGCTCGACTTTTCCATTCGGACGTTTACACCGGTCGTCGCGGCGAGCGTTGTCGCCTACGTCACGACGCAGGGGATCTTCCGATGGATCGACCCGGGGGGCTCGCACGTCGCCATTTTCTCGATGACCGAGGGGCTCGGCGGCGGGCCCGTGCTGCTCGACTGGCAGGGGATGCCGTACATGGTCGTGCTGGGGCTCGTCTGCGGGCTGGCCGGGGTCACCCTGACCCGCGGGATGTACTTGTCAGAAGAGCGCTTCCACAAGCTCAAAATTCCCCGCGCGGTGCGGCCGGCGTTCGGGGGCGCGTTGCTCGGGTTGATCGGCGTGATCTACGTCGTCGTCTTTGGCTGGCTGATGCTGGGCCGCAGCAAGCCGTTTGAGTTCGGCCACTACCCGATGCCCGCCCTGTTCGGCGATGGGTATGGGGTGGTGCAGCAACTCCTGGGGCCCCAGGTCTACAAACAGTTCCCGCTGGGGCAGTTCGCGCTGCTGCTGCTGTTCCTCTGCCTTGCCAAGATCGTGGGGACGTGCCTCACGCTTTCCAGCGGCGGCGCGGGCGGCGTGATCGCTCCGAGCCTCTTCCTGGGCTCGACCACGGGGGCGCTGCTGGGGATGGCGCTTGGCTACTTTCACCGCAATTCAGGCGTCGAGCCGGGCTTCTATGCCTTGATCGGGATGGGTGCGGTCCTGGCGGCCGTGGTCCATGCGCCGCTGGCGTCGATCCTCATCCTCTTCGAGCTGACGCGGCAGCAGAACGTCATTCTTCCGGCGATGCTGGCGTGCGTCTTCGCCACGGGCACCGCGCGGCTGCTGTTCAAGGATTCGGTGTATACGCTGTCGCTGCGGCGCCGGGGGGTAAGGCTCGGATCAGGGGGCGACCTGGGCGTTCTACGGCAGATGACGGTCGAACAGGTGCCGCTGGAGCCGGTCACGTCGGTGCTGCTGGGGACGCCGGTGCAGCGCCTGCTGACCCTGACCGCCGAGGGGGCGGCCGGCGATTTCGTCGTCTTCGACGACCGGGGGGACTACGTCGGCATGATCATGGGGGACGACTTGCGCACCGCCCTGCTCCAACCCGAGGCGATCCCCCTGCTCGTCGCCGGGGACCTGGTTCATCCCGAGCTCCCCGCCGTCCGAAGCAGCGACGACCTGGGCTCGGTGATCGAGCTCTTCGCGCGTTACGAAGTCGCCGAACTCCCCGTCTGCCTCGCCCGCAACCCGAACCGGATCATCGGGCTGCTGAGCAGGCGATCGGTGATGAGGAACCTGTTGCGCGGAAAGGACGGGTGAGGCGAGGGAAATGCTGAAGTCGGAATGCTGAATGCTGAATAAAAAACGCGGGCACCGAGTGCTGCGTTTATCCGCATTCAGCATTCAGCATTCTAGCATTCAGCATTTTCTTCAAACCGCCGTCGCCTGCTGGAACTCTTTTCTTCTGTCGGCCATCTGGGCTTTGAGGCGGGCGAGGATGCTGCTGTGCATCTGGCTGACGCGGCTTTCGGAGAGGTCGAGGGTGGCGCCGATCTCCTTCATGGTCATCTCTTCGAAGTAGTAGAGGATGATGATCAGCCGTTCGGCGCGGCTGCAGGCCCTTGGTGATCAGCTCCTTGAGGTCCTTGCGCTGGATCTCGCGAACGGGGTCGGCGCCGCGCTTGTCCTCCAGGACGTCGATCTCGCGCACGTCCTTGTTGCTGTCGGTCTCGAACCACTTGCGGGAGAGGCTAGACGAGGCCGACGGCGCTGGCGTCCTTGGCCATTTTCTCGAATTCGGGCTTGGGGATGTTCAGCCGCTTGGCCAGCTCGTCGTCGGTGGGGCGCGGCCGAGCTCGGTTTCGAGCTGCTTGCTGGCGGCGTCGAGCTTGTGGGCCCGGCTGCGGACGAGGCGCGGCACCCAGTCCATCGACCGCAGTTCGTCGAGGATCGCGCCGCGGATACGGGGAGCGCAGTAGGTCTCGAACTTGACCCCGCGGTCCAGGTCGAACGCGGCGATGGCGTCCATCAGGCCGAAGATCCCGGCGCTCATCAGGTCGTCAAGCTCCACCTCGTCGGGGAGCTTCACGTGGATCCGCTCGGCGTTGTACCGCACCAGGTGGAGGTAGTTCTCCATCAGGACGTTGCGGAGCGCCTCGGTCTTGGTTTTTTTGTACTCGGTCCAGACTTCCTTGATGTCCGTCCGTGGGGCCTTGGCCATGTTACTCCCAGTCCATTGGGCTCCGCCGCCGCCGCTGTGCTATTGCCCGTCGCCCACCCATACACCGGGGGCCGGGGCGCACGCGCACAACTGGCGGCATTACGGTTCATCCCGTTTATCGGTCTTTCTCTCCCGTTTTCCGCTCCGGAACTTTTACATTTTTTCCAGCAGCGCTGACGGGGCCCGCCACTTCGACATCCTTTGTCTTGGCGACGAACTTCAGGTTCTCATCCAACATCTTCTGCGCCATCGCCCCAACGATCAAGCCGACGACCAGCGTTACGATCATTGCCGATCAACGCATTAAGGATTGTTGTCGCGAACGTGTTCTCGACATAAATCCCTTCCGCGATGCAGACCGCGAAGGCGATCAACGAGAGGGCGGCCGCCATGCGTCGAGGCATAGTTGTTAAAGGACGCCGTTACCCTTTCCCTTTCAGCCATCGCCCCATTCGGTCGAAGAAGCCGCCCGCGGGAGGGGCGGCCGCCACGCCCTGCTGGAGCCGCATGGCCAGTTGCGTGATCCACTGCGCTGGCGGGGCAGCGCGGGCTGGCCAGCACGAACGGGTCGCGGCGCCGGACCGACCAGGGCACCTGATCGTCGGCCGGCACGCTACCCGGCGTCATAGAGCGTCACGCCAAGGAACTGCCGCGCGACCTTCGAGATCCGTTCGTAGACGACGCGCGCCTCGCCGGGTGATCGCGCCTGGTTCACCAGGAGACTGACCCGGCGGTCGATCGTCCCCGCCATGCCCGTTCCGCCGTTGGACGAGCGGGTGATGACCTTGATGACGGCGTACGCATCGGTGATCGCTGTCGGCTCGGGCGTGGTGACCACCAGGACCTGGTCGGCGGTGCGGGTGAAAGTCAGTACGTTGGGGCTGATGCCGGCGCCGGTATCGATCAGGATGATGTCGGTCGTCTGCTCCAACTCGGCCAGCGAATCCACCAGCCGCTGGCGGTCGGCATCGGACAGGTCGGCCATGCGCGCCAGGCCCGACGCCCCGCCGATCAGGCCGAAGCCGCCGGGGGCGGGGACCATCACCTCGCGCAGCTCCTTCTTGCGGCGCGATGACGTGGGAGAGGTTCAGCGGCAGATCGACGTTGCACAGGACGTCGGCGTTGGCCAGGCCCAGGTCGGCGTCGAGCAGGACCACCGACTTTCCGGCCGAGGCGAGCTTGATCGCCAGGTTCACGGAGATGCTGCTCTTCCCGACGCCCCCCTTGCCGCTGGTGACGGCGATGACGGTGGCGTTGCGACGCCCCCTGACGTCGGTCGCCAGCGAACGGAGTCGAGAGGCTTGATCGATCACCAGAGTCATGACGATCCCGCGAAGCGGTTTCGAGGCGCCGCCCAATACACCGGGCCGGGCGGCCGTCGCGAAACATCGGCCGCCACCGTCAGCGGCCGGGAGCGCCGGCAAGCGACGGGGCAGGTGCCGGAGAACCCCTTACAAGCCGTTCCCCAGGATCATCTGGGCCAGTCGCCGCCCCTTGCCGACCTCAATGTCGTCGGGGACGTCCTGCCCTGTCGTCATGTAAGAGAGGCTCTTGTTCACTTTGCGGACCACGTTCAGGACCACGCCCACATGGGCCGCCTCGTCAATCTTCGTGAAGATGATCTTGTCGACCCGCACGTCCCCGAATCGCTGCACCGCCAGCTCCACGCACGCCTGGCTGGCGGTCGTCGAGAGGACCAGATGCACCTCGTCGGGGTTGGCGGCCGCGAGCAGGCCCTTCAGCTCACTTAGCTTCAGCGTGTCGTTGGGGCTGCGGCCGGCGGTGTCGATCAGAATGAACTCGCAGTCGTTCATCGCCGCCATCGCATCGCGCAGGCCTTCGTCGCTGCCCACGACGCGGAGCGGCGAGCCGATGATGTCGGCGTAGCGTTTGAGCTGATCCACGGCCGCGATGCGGTAGGTGTCGAGCGTGATGAGCCCGACCTTGTGCTTTTCCCGGAGCTTCAGGTTAGCCGCGAGCTTGGCGAGGGTCGTGGTCTTGCCGACGCCGGTCGGGCCGATCAGCGCGACGACGTGCGGCCCCGCCGTCTTGGTCCGGACGATCGGGCCGGCCGTGGGGATCATCTTCTCGAGCTGATCGGCCATCCGTTCCCGCATGTATGGGGCCTGGGCGTAATGCTCGGGCCGAACCTGCCGATGGATAGTGCGGACGATGTCGTCGGCCAGTTCTTCAGAGACCTGGTTGTGGACCAGCGAGATGTAATAATCGAGCATCTCCTCCGGCACGCTGCGGCGACTTTCATGCCGGGCGGTTGCGTTGACCAGGTCTTTGACCATCGTCTTGAGCGAGGTCATCTCCGAGGCGAGCGACAGCATGGCGGCATTGCCGGCGGCCGGCGTTTCGAGCAGGTGCGCGGCCTCCTTCGATCGCGTTGCGGGCGCGACTTGCAGGTTCCGGGCGACTGTGGCGGTGGAAGTGGCGGAGGCGGCCGGCGTGCCGGTGCGCGAATAGACGCCCGCGATCGCCGCGGCATTGCCGCGGGGGCGGCCTTTGGCGTCGGCGGGCGAGCCGGCGGGCTCGCCGCGGCTGGCGGCGGGGCCGGGGGGCGGGCGGCGGCGCGAGCCGACATTCATGCCCTTGCCGGCCGTGATCTCAACCATTTCACGGCGACGAAGCCCCAGCCACGCCCGCGTTGAGAAGGTCCGCGTGTGAAGGATGATGGCGTCCGAGCCCATGGCGCTTTTGACCTGGGTCAGCGCCTCGGCCATCGTCGCAGCCTTGAACGTTTGAAGGTTCATAGCACCCACATCCAAGCGAGCCCGCCGGCCGCGGCGCTTGTCGCGTCAAGGCCGTGCGATCCTGAACCGGCTTATCTCGTCCGCGCTCCGTCGCGTGACGCTCCGCCGGTCGCCCGTTTTCCCCCGACTCCAACAGCCTCGTTATCCCATCCCGCGATACAGATTTGTATTAAGGCACGCACCCGCGGCTGAACGCTCCGCCCTTCAACGATTCATCCCGTTATCCGTTCTGCCCGTCATCCGTTCAACCCGACCATCGCGACGGCTTCGACCGCGACGTCCGGCGCCACTTCGTTGTACGCCAGAACCGCCACCTGCGGCAGGCTGGCCTCGATCATGCGCCGCAACGGCCCGCGGATCTGCGGGCTGCACAGGATCACGGCCGAGCGGCCGGTCTGCGTCAGCTCGCCCACCTTGTCCGCCATCCGCTGCACGACCTGCTGGGCCGTCTGCGGCGGCATCGTGTTCGTCGTGCCGCGTTCGCTGCGCTCCAGGTGACCGTTGATCAGCTCTTCCAGCCCGGGGTCCAGCGTCAGGCACCAGAGCCGGTCGCTGCTCGTCCACGTACTGCTTGCAGATGGTACGCGACAAGGCGTTGCGTACGTACTCCGTCAGCACGTCCAGGTCCTTCGTGCGCGCGGCGTAGTCGCCCAGCGTCTCCAGGATCGTCTCCAGGTCGCGCACCGGCACTCGCTCGCGGAGGAGGTTCTGCATGACCTTCTGCAACTCGCCCGGCTTGACCTGCGTCGGCACCACTTCTTCCACCAGCGCCGGCACGCGCGCCTTGAGGTTCTCGATCAGGTTCTTGACCTCCTGCCGGGTGAGCAGCTCGTGGGCGTGCGATCTTGATCACTTCGGTCAGGTGCGTGGCCAGCACGGCGGTCGCCTCGACGACGGTGTAGTTGAGCATCTCGGCCTGCGCCCGCTGCGGATTCGGTGACCCAGTAGGCCGGCAGGCCGAACGCCGGCTCGGTCGTCAGCGTCGCCGCCGGGGATCGGGCCGCTGGTGGCGCCGTTGTCCATCGCCAGGAACTGCTCCGGGTAGGTCTCGCCGCGGGCGACCGCCTGGCCCTTGATCTTGATCGCGTAGTCGTTGGCGCCGAGCTGCATGTTGTCGCGGATGCGCACCGGCGGGACGATGATCCCCAGCTCGATCGCGATCTGCCGGCGGATCATGCTGATGCGGTCCAGCAGGTCGCCGCCCTTGGCGGCGTCCACCAGGCGCACCAGCCCGTAGCCGACCTCCAGCTCCATCGTGTCCAGATCGAGCAGCTTCTCGACCTTCTCGGGCTCCTTCGGCGGCGGCCTGCCTTCTCCCGCTCCTTCGCGGCGGCGGCCATACGCTGCTTTTCGCTCGGTGCGGCTCATCGTCCAGGCCAGCCCGCCGCAGCACGCGCAGAGGACCAGCAGCGGGAACTTGCGGCAGCCCGGTGAACGACATCAACGCCAGGAACACGGCCGCCACGATCAGCGCCTTGGGCTTGGCGAAGATCTGCCCGAGCATCTCGTCGCCGAGGTTCTTCTTGGCTGCTCGATGCGGGTGACGATCAGGCCCGCGCCCAGCGAGATGATGAAGGCCGGGATCTGGCTGACCAGGCCGTCGCCGATGGTCAGCTTGGTGTAGAGCTTGAGGCAGTCCATGACGCCCCACCCCTTCTCGAACATGCCGACGTAAAGCCCGCCGAGGACGTTGACGAAGGTGATGATGATGCCGGCGATGGCGTCGCCGCGGACGAACTTTGCTGGCACCGTCCATGGCCCCGTAGAAGTCGGCCTCCTGGGCCACCGCCGCGCGGCGCTCGCGGGCGCTGGGCCTCGGTGATGTGGCCGGCGTTGAGGTCGGCGTCGATCGCCATCTGCTTGCCGGGCATCGCGTCGAGGGTGAAGCGGGCCGCTACTTCGCTAGATGCGGCCGCCACCCTTGGTGATGACCACGAACTGAATGATGAAGATGATGATGAAGATGATCACGCCGACCGGCAGCGACCCGCGCGATGACGAAATCGCTGAAGGCCATCACGACTTCGCCCGCCTCGTGGAGGGCCGCTTCGGTCGTCTGGGCGCGGTCGCCGGCGGTGAGGATCAGCCGCGTCGTCGCGACGTTCAGCACGAGCCGAAAGAGCGTGATCGCCAGCAGCAAGGAAGGAAAAACGGCGAATTCCAGCGGGCTGGTGATGTAGATCGTCGTCACCAGCACGATCACCGAGAGCGTGATGTTGAGCACCAGCAGCATGTCCAGCACGAACGTCGGCAGCGGGACCAGGATCACGATGCAGCAGGCTGATGAACCCGATCGGGAACAGCATGCTCCGGTTCTCGTGAACCTTGGCGAGGAACGGGTTGGAAGGGACCGAAGACATTAAAATCAATCAGCTCAGGTTCGTCCGAGGTTTGGGCGTTCGTTTAGCACTACCGCGATGAACAGACGTAAAGCGTCGCGAATAGGAGAATCCGAAGCATGAAATCCGCAGGGAGCGTGAAAAAGGACGAAGCGAAAAACGCCGCGGCCGCTTGCATTCGGTTTCTTCTTTCTCCTTGCTCATTCCTTCGGGTTTGCCGCTTCGGATTTCGACGTTGCCATCACGCCGCCGTACACGTCCGGCGATGTCGTGTTAAACGGCCGCCTTTCGGTTCTTGCCGCTCAGTTCGTAGACGTAGGCCAGGATCTCGGCGACGGCGCCGTAGAACTGCTCGGGGATCTCCTGGCCCACTTCGACCAGCTTGTACAGGGCCCGGGCGAGCGGCTTGCGTTCCAGGATCGGGACGCCGTTGGCGATGGCGATCTCGCGGATCCGGGCGGCCATCAGCCCCTGCCCTTTGGCGATCACGCGCGGCGCGTGCATGGTCCCGGCGTCGTACTTGAGCGCGACGGCGAACTCCGTCGGGTTGGTCACCACCACGTCGGCGGTCGGCACGTCTTTCTTCAGCTTGCCCGACGCGATCTGCATCGCGATCTGGCGGCGGCGCTCTTCAGCTTCGGGTCCCCGTCCATGCCCCGCATCTCGTCCTTGACCTCCTGCTTGGTCATCTTCAGCTCCTGCTCGATCTTGTAGCGCTGCCAGACGTAATCGAGGATTGCCAGGATCAGCAGCGCCAACCCGATCCGGATGGCGATCGCGTAGACCACGCCGGCGCCCAGCGAAAAGATCTGCCCAAAGCCCAGGCCCTGCGCCTTTACGATCGAGCCCATTCGGTCGTAGACGGCCGAGTAGGCGACAAAGCGATCAGGCAGAACTTCGCCAGGCCGATCCCGCCTTGCACCGGGCTTCGCCCGCCGCCGAAGATGCGGCCGGCCCCGTTCGAGGGGGTTCAGCGCGCCGAGGTTCGGCTGGAGCCTGGCCAGGTTCGGCCGCAACCCGACCTGGATGAAGTTCGCCAGGATGGCGATCGACCATCAGCCCGCCCAGAAGCGGGGCCATCTCCCGGGCCGCGCCTGGAGCGAGCGGGCCAGGTCGGTCGTCGCGCCTCAGGCGGAGAAATCGGACAGGGACGTGCCGCTGAGCATCTCCGTCAGGATCGCCTTCAGCGCCAGCACAACGCCGGAGCCGTACGACTTCAGCAGCATCATCGATCCGACCAGCAGCGCCGCGGCCACCAGGTCCTGACTTCGCGCGACGTTGCCCTCCTCTTCCGCCTGCTGGCGGCGCTTGGGCGTGGGTGCTTCGGTTTTGTCGCCACCTTCGTCTGCCATAGTTGATTGCCGCTATCGCGTTCTCTTCGTGTGAAGGCGATCGTTGCGTACCCTTTGATCCGTCAGCGATTCGGTCGCGCCGCTGTTCTTGATGGCGGGGACGGTGTTGACCAGGCCAGGCGGACCGTGCCGATCGACCCGCTGACGGCGGCCGCCAGCACGCTGCATGTCAGCGTCAGCCCGATGATCACGACGATCGTCCCCAGCACGCCGCGCAGGCTCATGCCGACCTGCATCACGTTCATCTGCGGCATGGTGCGGCCGATCAGCCCCAGCGACAGGTCCACCACGAGCATGGTGACCAGCATCGGCGCCGCCAGCCGCAGCGCCAGCGTCGTCCCGCCCTCGAGCAGACCGATGAGCAGGTCAACAGCGGCTTATCCACGCCCGAGCGACAGCAGCGGCAGCATGTCGAAGCTGTCCCGGACGCCCAGGAGCATCGGTGTGGCCGCTGACCACCAGGAAGACGACCAGCGTCAGCATGAAGTACATGTCGCCGATCAGGGACGCGCTCGCCGCCGAACTGCGGGTCGAAGACTTCGCCAAGGTTCAGGCCCATCTGCTGGCCGATCATCTCGCCGGCCCACTGGGCGGCGATAAAAACGAAGCTCATCACCATCCCCATGGCGATTCCGAAGGCGATTTCGCCGCCGATGCCGACGGCCAGCTGCCACGACGAATCGGGCAGCGCCACCGGCTTCACGCCCCCGCAGATGCCCAGGCTCAGGACCAGCGCCAGCAGCACTTTCACCCGCCGCGGGATGCGCGCGCTGCCGAACAGCGGCGCATAGAGCATCATTCCGGCCAGCCTGAAGAAGACCAGCACGAAGACGGGGATGCGCTCGAGGATCTGAAGAGGCATGGGAGGAGTGCCGAATGAACCACGAAGTGCCGACGGTGGCCGGCCGCCGGGGCGGCGGTCAGGGCAGGTACCCCTTTCCGAACATGATCGCGGAATAGTCCATCAGGCGCTGGGCCATCCAGGGCATGAGGATGATGGCGGCCGCCACCATCGCGACGATCTTGGGGATGAACGTCAGCGTCTGCTCCTGGATCTGCGTGATCGCCTGGAGCAGCGAGACGACGATGCCGACGACCAGCCCGATGACCAGCATCGGGGCCGAGACGATCAGCGCGAGCAGGAGCGTCTGCCGGATGAGTTCCGTTGCTTGCGGTAGTTCCAATCCCCACCACCCTTCCTTGAGTGTTGTCGCGTCGCACGCGGGAGCGGGCGTGCATCCCCGGTGAGGCCGGGTTTGCGGCTCTGGGACAACCAGGGCTCGTAAAGGCCCTGGCGCCGCATCGGCCCCATCCGTGGGGCCGACAAGCGGCGTTGCCGGACGGCCTCCGGCGGGGCCGAGCGGCCGCTTGCGGGAACGTCCGATAACTCTTTCGGTCACTGCGAGAAACTACTCATCAGGTTGAACGTAATCAAGTGCCAACCATTGACCAGCACGAACAAAAGCAACTTAAAAGGCAGGGAGATCATCGCTGGCGGAAGCATCATCATCCCCATGCTGATCAACACGGTCGAGATGACCATGTCGATGATCAGGAACGGCAGATAGACCTTGAAGCCCAGGATGAACGCCGTCTTCAGTTCGCTCAGCATGAATGCGGGGATGAGCGTGGAGGTTTCGACGTCGTCCCACGTGCGCGGGTCGGGCTTGCGGGCGAAGCGGCTGAAGAGATCGACGTCCTCGTCGTTGCCGCTGTGGCGAATCTGCTCGATCATGAATCGGCGGATCGGCTTACTCGCTTCGTCCAGGGCCTCGGCTTGTGTCATCGGATGATCGGCGTTCGCTCGCTTCTCCCCGGACAGGTATGGCGCGATCGCCTTCGTGTTCATCTCCTGCCACGTCGGGCCCATTATTAAAAAGGTCATGAACATCGCCAGCCCGACCATGACCTGGTTCGGCGGCAACTGCTGCGTCCCCAGCGCCTGGCGCAGCAACGAGAGCACAATGATGATCCGCGTGAAGCTGGTCATCATGATGAGGATCGCCGGGGCGAGCGACAGGACCGTCAGCAGGATGATCAACTGCATCGCCGAGGAGACGTTCTCGCGGCGGCTCAGGTCGGGAAGCTGCGAGAGGTTGACCCCCGGCAACGCCCCGGCGGCCGGGGCCTGAGTGGTCAACTCCCCCGAGGGAGTGTTCGGCGCGGCGTCCGACAGCTTTTCCTGGCCCGCGCCACCCCCGGCGCCGATAAGACGATCACAGCCAGGGCCACGCCGACCAGCCGCCCCGCAAGCCCCGGCGTTTTGCAAGCTTTTCGCATGTGACGCCTTCCTTGGCTCGTTCGGCTGCCCGGGGCCTCCTGCCGCTGGGGCGTTCAGACATCCTGCGCGGCCGACTACGCGCGGGGACAAATCAAACCCATTCAGGGCCCGGCTGACGGCTTTTTCAGGGCTCGCCGAACCGCTTGGAGACCAGCCGCACTTTCTCCATCAGCCCGGTGATCTCTTCGCGGGCGGTTGACACCGTCCGCTCGGCGGCCGCGTCGTCTTCGGTTTCCACGCGCTCCGGCTCGGCCGCGTCGGAATCGAGCCCGCCCGCCTCCACGTCGAAGTCGCCCGGGTCGCGCCCGAAGGGCCTTCCCTCGCGGGCGGCGAACCGGTCGGACCCAGAGCCGTCGTCGGCCAGGCCCGCATCCGCGGCCTCCTCGAACTGCCGTTTGGACCGCCCGAACAGCGAGCCAAAGGCGCTGACCGGTAAACGCGACGCTGCCCGCTCTCCCTGGATCTGTCCTACCAGAACCGCAATTTCATCCGGGTCCACGATTTCGGCCAGAGAGGTCATCGCGCCGCCGCTGTCGCTGGCGACGATCACCCGGCGGCCGACCTTGATCAACAGCAACTGCTGCCGCGGCGATAATGCCGTCCGCCCAAGGACCTGCACCGCCCGCGACGCCCCCGGCGCCGAGGGGAGCGCGAAGAACCGCCGCCCGGCCCACTTCAAGCCGAAAATCATCGCGATCACCAGGCCCAGCGCCAGGGCGACCCGCGACGCGTCATAGCCGGAGCCGAGCGATCCCTCGCCCTCTTTGCCCGGCGCTGCGGCCGCGGGATCGAGCGCGTGGGACCGGCGAATCTCGATGTTCCCAAAGGGCCCGGCCGGCTGCGACGCGGCCGGTGCGGCGACCGGCGTCCCAGCGCTTCCAGCCGGCGCCGCGGCAGTCATCGGCGGCGGCGTGCCCACCGCGGCCGGTGGCGTCGGCGCGACCGCTGAAAACGTCAACGCACCCGCCGGAGCGGGTTGTGCGGGGACAGCGCCGGAACCCGTGAGAGCCGCCTGCCAGGCTGCCCCATCGGCGACGACCGGCATTGCGGGGGCCATTACGGCATCGGCACGGACGATGCCGAACAGACCCAGCGCCGTCACCAGCCCCAGGAGGCCGATCGTTCCGGCTCGCCCCATTGGCAGCGCGGATCGGCCGGCGGGTGGGTGAGGTCGGTTCATGGTGTTACAACCCCTCGTCCTTCACGCCCGCGACGATCTCATTCACGCGGACGCAGAAGTTGTCGTTCAGCACCAGGACCTCGCCGCGGGCCACGAGCCGGTCGTTGACGAAGACATCGACGGGGTCGCCGGCGAGCTTGTCGAGCTCCACGACCGACCCTTCGGCCAGCCGAAGCACCTCTTCGACCAGCATCCGCGCGCGGCCCAGCTCGATCTTCACGTTCAGCTCGACGTCGCGGAGCAGATCGATGCTCGACGCCTGGGCGTCGCGCATGACCTGTTGAAAGTTGGGGAGGGAGAAATCAGACGCGTCCGGCGCCGCCCTGCCCGCCCCTTCGACCGAACCGGGGTCCTCGAAGCTCGCTTGGCGCAGCAGGTCGTCGATGGACGCCTGGTCGGTCAGCGTGTCGCCGGCGCCGGAGCTTTGTGCCGTCGAGGCGGGGGCTGTCTCGGTAGAGGTAGAAGGCCCGGGAGAAGGAGTGGGAGTGCCAAACCCGGACTGCCGTAGCAGTTCGTCGATCGAGGCCTGGTCGATCATGCCGCCGGCGTCGTCGGCCATGCTTCACCATCCTTGGTGTAGGGCGCGGGCCAAGCCCGTCCGCCCGGTTAACGCGGCCGGGGCCGGGCCCTGGACGCATCAGCCGTTCGTGCCGGCATCCTGCCGGCACACGTACCATCGTTACCCTGACTGACGCCCGGTCAGAAACCCGCCCGGGCGCCTCCCGCATGGTACGTCGAGAACGTTCGGCGGTTCTGCCCTGCGCGACGCCGGGTCAGTATTCGGCCCGGAAGGGGATGCACTTGGGCACCAGCACCTCATCGATCATCCCTTCCCCGATGATCTCGTCGAGCTGGTATTTCACCTGCCGGCGCAATGTTTCCAGGCCCGGTTCCGACCCGCCGCCGAGCTTGGTCGGGTCACTCTGCGCAATAATCGTTCGGACTCGGTCCTGAATCAAGCCCGTATTGCCCGCTATCTTGTCTTTGACCTTTTCTTCGTTGTCACCTTTGGCGACGACGACGATCCGCACGTCGAACAAAAGGCTTCGCCCACTGATGCTGTTGGTCGCCCGAAACTCGACGAGCTGAAGCTCGACCGTCTTCCGCTTATCGACCTTGGGCTTCTTCCCTTCTTTGCCCTAGCCCCGCCTTCGGCGGATGCCCCTTCGCCTTCGGTGACCTCCGCGGCCGCCGCCGGCGCCGGCTTGCCCCCCCCGAGGAACTTGAATCCGGCAAACAGGACGACCGCCTCCAGCACCATCACGCCGCCCAGCAGGACCGGCAGCTTGGTGAGCAGGCCGCCCCCTTTGCCGCCCTTCTTCTCCTCATGACCGGCGGCCGGGGCCGCTTCCGCTTTTTTCTCGGCTTTATCCGACATCGATTTCGCCTTCTCTCCGGCCGCTGGGGCGATTCCCCACGCGGCACGTCCGATAACGGCCGTCGCCGACGCACCTCCGAACCGCAACGATTCGGCGTTGGCCCGGTGGGTCTATCGGCTAGGGAGAGAGGCGACTTGGGGGGCAAGGAACGGAGGGAGTCGGCCGCGGCGTAGCAGGCACATTCAGTGTGCAGTGGCTTCGGCGTCGTCGCGCCGAGGACAGCCCATCAACCGCGCGTGCGGCAGGGGCGTGCCAAGGCTACAGACCGGATGAAAAGGGGAGCCCCTATTCCGTCAGCGGCCGGCGGATGGTCCGGGCGTAGTCAATCGCGCGCCGCATCACTTCCTGAAGCGACTCGCGCACCATCAGGCGATCGCCGGTGTCGCAGCAGACCAGCGTGTCCGGTGTCGATTCGACGTATCGAATCTTTTCGGCGTTGATGACAAAGGTCTGGCCGTTCAGCCGCGTGAGTTGAATCATGGCGTCCTGCCATCGGGCCTTGAAGGGCCCGTGTTGCCCGGTGCGGAGACTCCTCGCGCCGGTTACTGCCTTCACAAGAGCGCACGCGGCCGGAGGGGACTTAAAACCCGGCGCTGGACAAGCGGTAAAGCCCTGCGAACAGGAGAAATCCGAAGCACAAAATCTCAAAGAAGCCGAAAAGAAGACGAAGCGGAAAACGCCGCAGTCGCTTGCGTCCGGTTTCTGCCTTGCCCCTGGCTCATTCCTTCGGATTTCGTGCTTCGGATTGCTTCGGATTTCGACTTTGACCGTCACGCCGCCGTACATCGCTGGCTCTGTAGTGTCAAATCAGCCCCCGCGACAGCAGAATAAATACCCTGTCGCGAGGGCTTAGAATCGGTTTCGCGCGGGGCCTATCGCGACGCGCTCAAAAGCTCCTGGATCAACTGGTCGCTCGTCGTGATCACCTTGCTCGCGGCGCTGAAGCCGGTTGAGGAGATGATCAGGTTGACGAACTCCTTTGAGAGGTCCACGTTGCTCTGTTCCAGCGAGCCGGATCGGATCGTCCCCGCACCCAGGTCCTGGGGGGTTGAGATCACCGCCACGCCGCTGTCGGCCCCGGCGACGAAGTCATTCCCGCCCTTGTCGATCAGTCCGGACTTGTTCGTGAACGTCGCCAGCGCGACCTGCCCCACCGTATGCGACAGCCCGTTGCTGTAGGTGCCGACGATGCGGCCGTCCGTGCCGATCGAGAACGTCGTCAGCGTGCCGATGGGTGAGCCGTCCTGGCTGGTCACGACCATGTCCGAAGACTTCGACGCCAGCGAGGTCAGCGTGCTAAAGTCCAGCTTGACCACCAGCGGCGATTTTGCGCCCGTCCCGGTTCGGTCGATATTGATTGCCGTTCCAGTGGTGGATTTGAGGTTCCCCTGGGTGTCGAACGTGAGGGTCCCGTTACCCAGCGCCTGCGACGCGCCGCTGTTGTCGCCGCTGGCGGCGAAAAAGCGCCACGTGTTCCCGGTGTCCGACTTGGTTTCCAGGACAGCCGTCACGTCGATGTTGATCGGGCTCCCGAGAGAATCGTAAGCCTGAACGGTGGTGTGGACGCTCTCGCCGGCCGCGTTACTGGCGACGCCGGCCGCGTTGGTGCCGTCCGCGAACGAGATGGGGGTTGTCCCGTCGGACTTGACGAACGCGTTACCGGTCAGCTCGATCGCGTTCTGTGCCCCGAGGTTGCCGGTCAGGACCAGCCGCGCGTTGTTCGGGTTGGTCGCGTCGGCCTCGAGGGTCGCGCCGGGCGTTGGTTCGGGCGGCGTGGTCGGGGCGGTCGTGTCGATCGCCATTCCTTGCTGGAGGAACGTGTTCAGGTCGGCGACAGTGCTGGTGGCCGTGACGGTGAACGTCCGCGCATCAAGCGAGCGGCCGCCCTTTGTCCCCTTGACCGTGTAGGTGTCGCCGACCTTGATGATCGCCGTCCCCGGGGCTGCGGCCGACGCGAGGCCGGTAAGCAGAGTCGTCGTCGTCGGCGGCGCCGCGCCGCCGACAGTCGTCAGCGGCCCGCTGACAAGGATGCTGGCGCCACTGGCGACCGCCCCGGCCGAGTCGAGGTTCCCCTGCAGGAGGACGGACCCGGTGGCCTTGGCGGCCGTTGTCGTTCCGAGCGGGATGGCGATGTTCTGAAGAGTCCCCGGGACAACGTTGCCCTGGCCATCGACCCCGAACCCCTGGACGAAGCTGCCATCAGCCGAGACGAGCTGGTTGGCGGGGTTCAATTTGAACGAACCATCGCGCGTAAAGTGCTGCGATGAGCCGTTCAGGATGAAAAAGCCATCTCCGTCGATCGCCATGTCGGTCGGCTGGCCGGTCGGCGCGATCGAGCCGGGCGTCCAATCTTTCTCGATCGCCGACACCTGCGCGCCCAGGCCCTGCTGATTCGGGTTGGTCCCGCCGAAGGTATCCGACGGGGCGGAGCCCGCGTCGCTCGTCACATAAAACTGTGGCGTGAACTGGGCCCGGCTGCTCTTGAACGAAACGGTGTTGACGTTGGCGATGTTGTTGCCGACGACATTGAGGCGGGTCTGGTTCACGTCCAGGCCCGACAGACCGGTGTACAGTGCGCTGGTAAGTCCCATTCGACAACCTCGTATGAAATTGATTCACTCGCAATCGCCGCCACTCACCCCGTCGCCCACACCCCCCGCGGCGCCCACGTTCGGGCCGCTCGGCGTCGGGCGGCGGCGCGAGGCTCAATGCGGCGTGCTGGAGCCGGAGGCCCCCGAGCTTGTCCCGGTCGATGTGCCGGACGGAGACGCGATCGATGTAACGCGGGCCAGGTCGAGCTGGCTCCCCGAATCGAGGTTCAGGCTCACGCCGTCGGTCCGCACGCTGACTGACGTCACGGTCCCGGTGATCGTCGCGTTGTTGGCGTCCATCCCGTTGACGGACTTGCCGATCAGGCTGGAGGCCGAGGTGATCTGGTTCTGGAGCACCAGCCCCTTGAGGCTCGATTGCAGTTCGGTTGACGATTCGAGCTGCCCGATCTGGCTCATCTGCGACAGAAGCTGGTCGTTCTGCACCGGCTGGGTTGGGTCCTGGTTCTGAAGCTGGGTGATCATCATGTTGATGAAGTCCGTGGTCTTCAGGTTCAGCTTGCTGCTTGTGCCCGTGGAGGGGAGCTGCGTCCCCGACGCCGTTGGCTTCTGTGTTTGGGGAGTGATCGTCATAGGGTACGTTTCGGCCGGCCCTGTGGCGGGCCACCAAAAATCCGACCGGGTAAAATAGCCCTTGGCAGCTCTTGCGCGATCGGAGCGCCGAATCGGCCGATCCGGCTAAGTTATCGGCGAGTCGCTCCCCGCGGCAGAGGGGCTAGATGCCCCCCCACGTCCCTCCGATTGACGACCGTCATTAATGCGGCGGGCAAGTGATTCTAACTGCCGCTACGGCAGCTCCAGCGCGGCCTTTAGGCAGCCGTCAACTCGTGCCATCAGGGAGGGCGGTAGGCTACCGAGAACGCGCATCACGCGTCGTTGATCGACGGTGAAGAGGTTGACGCAGTTGACGGTGGAATTCGACAATAGGCCGCTGTGAGCGCCATCGGGAGTCGCGAGATCGATGAAGAGCTGCGTCAACTGAAGGCCGGCGCGGTCGTTCCGGCTCGTGATCATCGCGAGGATGACATTGGTGAGGCGTCGGTTATCCCGATCGTTCTGAACGACAAGCGCCGGGCGTACCTTCGATCCGCCCCCACCGGAGAAGGGGAAGTCGAGCAGGACGACGTCACCGCGGGTTAGCGTCATGGCTTGCGACGGGGGTCGAGTTCGTCGTAAGCGTCCATCGCGGGATCAGCCCAGCCTTCCTTAACGGCGACCTCGTCCACGAGCGGAGCCAGTTCCTCCGGGTGAAACTCGTCCGCCTCGAAGAGGGCCCGGACACGCTCGTAGGTTTGAATCGGAAGTAGGATGTACGTGGAGCGCGTTAACGTATCGACGACAGTGACCGGGTTCCCGGGATGCTTCCGGAGCGCCTGCCTTTGCTGTTCGCTGAGTCGCGTCATGCCGATAGTATACCAGATCATCCCCGGATCACCGGCCGTTTCGCGAGAAGTCCAACCGAACGCGCGCTGATAGTTGTAGTGCCGGTGCTGTAACCAGCCGCCGCAAACGAAATCAAACCGAATCTGGGATCGACGATATAGGCGGAGGACGTAAAGGGGCCGTCCGCTATTTTGACGCTGCCGGGACGATCCAGGAAGCCGTTGGCACAACCGGCTGCAAGGGAATGTCGGCGCTTGGCGAAGGAAGAACGACCGAGACGACCCACCGAGATGACCCCCTCGTGCCCGGCGCTACCCCACCAGGTCGAGCGGGCCCTTCCCCTTTGACAGCTTGGCCCACATCCGCTGGACCATCTCGCGGCGCTCCTGCTCGCGGCGGCTGCTCTGGCGCTGGTCGGGGCTGGGCTCGCGGCGGCCGTCATTCCCGCGGTCGCCGCCCGACGATTCCCCCTTGGGCGACTGCTGAACATGGAGCTTGTCCACCGTGACGCCCTGTGCCTCCAGCGTCGCCTTCAGGTCGGCGAGGCTATGGCTCAGGAGTCGCGTCGCGTCGGCGTTGGATGTCTGGAAGGACGCCGTGACCACGCCGTCGCGGATGTGGATCGAGACCTGCAGGTCCCCCAGTTCCGGCGGGTCGAGACGCAGGTGCATCGCCCCCCCGTTGGGGAGCAACTCGGCCCTCATCCCGGTCACCATGCGCGCATGATTGGCTTCGGCGAAGCGGGCCTCGGGCGACACCTGTGCGGCATCGGCCGCCGGCGCATGGGAGGCGCTCGGCGAGCGTTCGGCGCCGCGGCCCGCGACGGGGGGCGTGGGCAGGTTCGGCGCCGGCTCGGCCGGCGCGGGCCGGGTAGCCTGCGGCTCGTCCGCGGAAGCGGCCGTGGCATCGGTCGCCCCCCCACTGTCGTCGGGGACGGAAGGGGATGCGGCCAGGTCGCCATCGGCGTCGGACGTCGATGTGGCGGCCGTGGCCTCTGCGGCGCCGCCGCGTGCCGGGGCGGTAATTGCGGCATCACCAAGCCTGGGCCCCGAGCCCTTCCCGCTCCTGGAAGCCGTCGCTTTTTCCGACCCTGGGGTTGTCGCCTGTGCCTCGGCCGTCGGAGTGGCGCCGTCAGAAGGGGAGTCCGCGGTTGGGGCCTTGCCGGACGCGGCCGCATCGGCGGCGGCCTGCGAATCGGCCGCTCCGTCCGCGGGGCCAATGGCGCGAACGGCGACGCCAGACGTCGCCCCCGCGGCGGCGGCTGGAGCGGCCGCCTTCGCCGCCAATGGTGGTGCGGCCGCGTTGACTGGGGCGGTCGGGCCGGGCCTGACGGGTTGCTGAGCCGCCTCTTTCTCGTGAGCCGCGGTCTCTTTGCCCGGTTTTTTCGATCCTGGCTCGTCGCTCCCTTTTGCCACGGCTGTGACTGCCTCGACGGTCACGGCTTCAGATGGAGGGGCGGAGGTGGATTCGGCCTCGGCTTCACCTCCTTTGCGAGAGGCGGGTTGGTCTTTCTTGCTCGCCTTTGTTTTGGTCGCCGGCTTTGCGTTCTTCCGGGCCTCGGCCGTCGCATCGGCGGGCTTGGGGGGCGCTTCTTCCGGCTTGGGAGCGGCCTTGTCCACGGCGCGGGTCAGCGCCTGTTGGAATCGCGCAGGGGCTCCGTCGGTTGAGTACGGCGGAGCGGCGGCGAGGATCGGCGGTGCGGCCGGGGCGGGTGAAAGAGTGGTGTTGGTCGTGGCGGCAAAGGCGATCGGGCTGGCGGACGGCATTGGCTGTCTCCGGATCGGAAAGCCATCGCCGCAAGCTTGGCTACGGCGCAGGCAGTGGCGGCGAGCCCGGCGGCTGGCCAGGTCCAATATTCTTCGGCTCTTTGCCGCCGTCGGCTTCTCTTGTTGTGGGGGAACCTTGCCGCATTTTCTCAAGCACGTGATGGATCAGGTCCAGTTCGTCCTTGGACTTGAACTCCTTTACGATCTTGCTCGCCGCCCGCGGCGGCATTGCCTGGAGATAGTTCATCACCGTGTCTTCCGACAGGTTCATGAAGATCTTCTTTACCTGGCTGGCGGGCAAGGAACTGTAAAGCTTGAGGCTGTCCTGAAAACCTTTGTCGCTTGCCCGCGACGCATCGGCCGCGGATCGCGATTCGACGTCGCGACGGGCCTCTTCCACCGCGGCGCTGTTCTTGGCGAGCCGCTCCTGCTCGGCGGCGATCTGTTCCGAGAGCGTGTCGAGCACGCGTTTTTTCCGATCCAGCTCGGCGGATTGGATGTCAAACGCCTGCTGGATGATCTCGACTTGTTCCCCGGCGCAACCCGGCGTGCCGGGCCAGCAGCTCGTCGAGGTTGATGAAGGGTTGAGTGGTGGCGGCCGGGATCGAAGGCTCGGTCGTGGGCTGGGTCGTGTCCTTCGGGAATAAGACGTCTTTGACGGCCGTGACGCGCTCCTTGTCCAGATGGCCACTCTGAAAGAGCCATGCGACGCCCGCCGCGACCCCAATAAAATTGATCGCGAGCAGCATCATCAGCACGGTCATCAGCTTTTTGATCATGTCGCGGCCTCCGGGCGGTCGCTTTCATCGTCGGCCGCGCGGCCCGCGGCGCGGGCGGCGATCTGGATGCCGACCTCGTCGAGCTGAGCGGTTTCGTTTCGAGCCAGTTCGCTCGCCCAGGCTTCCTTGCGACGCTCGCGCAGCTTCTCCATCATCTTGCGGTCGCGGGCGGCCTCGCCCAGCGCCCGGCGCGCGTCGTCCAGTCGCAGCTTTGTCGCCGCCATTCGCTCGGCCAGGCCGAGCGCCCGGCGCTGCATCGCCAGCGAATACCGGCGATGGGCCGCGAGGAACGACAGGTCGAGCTTTCCGACCAGGCGGTTGTCGCGCAGGTCGGCGAGGCTTTCGAGCACGGTCGCATCCATCGACCGCAGCTCGGCTTCGAGGGCGCCCATTTCCGCCTGAACCGCGGCAAGGCTCCGCTGCTTCTGCTCTTCGACGAGCTTCCGCTGCCGGAGGACCGCTTCGAGCGGGAAATCGAACTTTGCCATCACCGCCTCCGATCCCGAAGCGAATAAACCCGCAAAATCCGAAGCACAAAACCCCAAGGAAACCCAAACCATGCGGAAGCGGAAATTGTTCGATCGTCTGAATCCGGTTTCTTCTTTTCCCGCTTGCTCATTCCTTCGGATCTAGTGCATCGGACTTCGACATCCGTGTTGTGCGCCGGTATGCGAATATGATGTTTTGAGCTTCCGGGGCGTTGCCTTACCTTCGCGGCTTGGCCGCCTGGGCTTTGAGTGCCTTCTCCATCTGCTCGACCCAGGAGACCAGGTCCATCAACTGCTTCCGCCCCTGCTCCAGCGTCACCGCCGCACCCGACTCCTGCTTCAGGAACTCGACGATCTTTGGTCGGGCCTGGACCGCAAGGTCGTATTCGGCGTTGGCCCCCGGTACGTAGGCGCCGATGTTCACCAGGTCTTCGATGTCCTGGTAGACCGCGTGCAACGCCAGGATTCGGCGGGTGGCCCGCTGTTGGTCCTTGTCGGTCACGTCGCTGCGCACGCGGCTGATGCTCTGAATCACGTCGATCGCCGGGAAATGACCGCGATTGGCCAGCGAGCGGCTCAGCCACAGATGCCCGTCGGTGATCCCCTTCACCGCGTCGGGGATCGGCTCGTTGAAGTCGTCCCCTTCGACCAGCACGGTATAGAACCCGGTTACTGAGCCGACGGGCGTCCTGCCCGCGCGCTCCAGGATCTCCGGGATCATCGCGAAGACGCTTGGGGGGAACCCCTTGGTGGCCGGGGGCTCGCCGGCCGCCAGCCCGATCTGGCGCTGCGCCTGGCAGAGACGCGTCAGGGAATCCATCATCAGCAGCACGTTCAGGCCGCGGTCGCGGAAGTATTCGGAGATCGTGCACGCGGCCTTGGCGGCCCGGACGCGCAGCATCGGCGCCTCGTCGCTGGTGGCCACGATCACGACACAGCGGCGGCGGCCTTCCTCCCCAAGGCTGTGGTCGATGAACTCCTGCACCTCGCGGCCGCGTTCGCCGATCAGCGCCACCACCGACACATGCGCGCTGGTGTTCCGCGCGATGGAACTCATCAGCGTACTCTTGCCGACGCCCGGCCCCGAAAAGATTCCCATACGCTGCCCCAGCCCACAGGTGTGCAACGCGTCAATGGCCCGAACGCTGGTGCAGATCGGCTCGCGGATGGGCGCGCGTTCCATGGGCCTGACGCTGCGCCCGTCGATCCGTCGCGACTCGAAGTACCCGATGGGCCCGCGGCCGTCGATCGGCTCCCCCAGCCCGTTGATCACCCGCCCCAACAGTCGCTCCGAGCACCCGACCCGCGGCGACGACGCAATGTTCTCCACCCGGTCGCCCCGCGTCACCCCCGTCGGCGCGGACAGGGGCATCAGCAGCGTCTTGTCCTGCCGGAACCCGATGACCTCGGCGATGCACGTCTTGCCCCCGAAGCTGTGAATGCGGCAGAGACATCCCATCGGCAGCGTGAGGTCCGTTGCTTCCAGCGTCATCCCGGTCACGCCCCGCACCTGCCCGACGACCGTGAACGGCAGCGACGTTTCAACGGCGTCGAGTTGGGCGGAAAGATAGCGCATGGGAAGAAGAAATTCCGAAGCTCGAAATCCGAAGGAACTTCTGAAACGAGGAAAGGAAGAAATAGGAAAAGAGCCAATTGAGTATTCGTTTCCTTCCTCTCTTTTCGCTTTCTTCCTTCCTTTCTCGATTTCTGCTTCTTTCGAATGTCGTGCTTCGGATTTCGGATTTCAAGCTCTCGGCATCAGCTCCGCAATCACTCGGTCGAGCTGCGAGTCGAGGTCGGCATCGACGCGGCCGCCGCGGGTGTGGACGCGGCAGCCGCCGGGGGCGATCGCGGGGTCTTCAACCACGTCGATATGCTCCAGCGTCGGCCACTCCGCGCGCAGCTCGGGAAGGGCCGCTTCCAGGGCGCCGCGCTGGCTGGGGTGGAGCGCGATTCGAACGCCCGTCGCGTGGACAACGACTTTCATCGCCTCGGCGAGGTTGGCCGCGAGGACCGATTCATCGATCAATCCCTGCCGCTTGGTGACCCGTCGCGCGACGGCGGCCGCCAGCGCGACCACCTCCCGCAGCGCCTCCGATTCCAGATCGCTCCGCGCCGCGTCAAAGTCCCGGGCGGTCACGGTCAGGGCGGCGATCAGTTGGGTCAGCGACTCGGTAGTCGCCGCAAACGCCTCGCGGCGGCCGGCGTCCGTCCCCTGACGCGCTCCCTCGGTCATCCCCTGGGCGTACCCTTCGCGACTGCCTTCGGCCCGCGCCTGCTCCTTGATCAGTTCCGCTTCGGACTGGGCCTCCTCGATCAACTGCTCCGCCTGCTTCCGCGCCCGAAGCAAAATCCCCCGCGCGGCCTCCTCCACGTCCGTCATGGAGAACGTCCGAATCGTGCCGGGAGTATTGCTGGCCTTAATCACGCCCATCTTGAATCCAAGGATTAAGAAGCGAAGGAAAGGATGAAGTTGAAGGATGAAGGGATGCGGAAAAGGAGGATCGGCCCGAAGCGTGAGGCCGGCCGACGTGGGCGCGGTGTTCGATCCTTCGTTCGTCCTTCGCCTTCATCCTTTCCTCTAAACGATCATCTCCTTTTCGCCGCCGCGGCCGGCGATGATGATTTCGCCCGCGTCCTCGAGGCGGCGGACGATATCGACGATCTTCTGCTGCGCCTGCTCGACGTCGCTCACGCGGACCGGGCCCATGAACTGCATGTCTTCCGAGATGAGCTGCGCCGCTCGTTCGGACATGTTCTTGAAGATCTTGTCCTTGAGCTCCTGGCTCGCCGTCTTGAGCGCGAGGCTCAGTTCGTCGTTGTCCACCTCCTTGAGCACCGATTGGATCCCCTTGTCGTTGACGAGCAGGATGTCCTCAAAGACGAACATGAGGCGGCGGATCTGCTCAACCAGATCGGGGTCTTCGGCCTCCAGGCCTTCCATGATCCCTTTCTCCGTACTGCGATCGGCGAGGTTGAGGATCTCGGCCACGGTGTCGATGCCGCCCGCCTTCTCGAATGTCTGGCTGACGATGTCCGACAGGCGATGCTCGAGCCCGCGCTCGACTTCCTTAATTACCTCCGGGTTCGTCTGCTCCATGTTCGCGATGCGTTTCACGACCTCGATCTGCTTCTGGCCGGGGAGCCCCACCATGATCTCGCTCGCCTTCTGCGGCGGGAGATGGGCCAGGATCAGCGCGATGGTCTGCGGGTGCTCGTCCTGGATGAACGTAAGCAGGTTCTCGGACTCCGCCTTCTGAAGGAACGAGAACGGCGTGGTGGCGACCTGTTGGGTCACCTGCCGGATCGCCTTCTCGGCGTCGGCCTCGCTCAGGCTCTTTCGGAGCAACCGCTTCGCGTATTCAAGGCCCCCTTCGCTCATGTAGGTGTTGGCGAGCGCCAGGTTGTAAAACTCGCCGAAAACTTCGCGTCGAAGCTCCCCCGAGACCTGGCTGATCGAGGCGATCTCGCGGCTGACCTCTTCCACCGCGTCCGGCGGAAGCCGCTTCAGGATGGCCGCGGCCTGATCCTCGCCGAGGCTCAGAAGCAGCACCGCCGACTTGCGTACGCCGTTCAATTCCGATGCCATAAGAAGCCTGTCCCATTCCCGTGCCGGGCCAGCCGTTGCGCGACGGCCCGCACGATCTCGTCGGTGTGTCGGCGGGCGGGCGCGGCTAGCCGCGGTTCAGCCACCGCTTGACCAGGTTGGCGGCCGCGTCGGGGTTCTCGGTGATCAGGGTCGATACCTGGTCCAGGACCTGCTGGGCGCGGACCGCTTCGTCGTCGAGCTCCATGCCGTCCAGCGTCGTCCCGCCGGCGATCGCCTCGCCCACCAACGATTCGCCGCTGCTGAGCACCGGGCTGCCGGCGCTGGCCGCCGGGGCCGGCGGGAGGGTGATCGTCGCGGGCGTCCCCTTCCTGACCATCATCGACACCATGAAAAGGCTCATGAGCGCCATCCCGCCCAGGATGATTTCCTTCAGGTGCCCGCCGACCGCCAGCGTCACGCTCGAAGCCTGGGCCGGGGCGGCGGCCGCCGGGGCCAGGAGGTCAGCGTAGGCGTCAACCGAGATATCGGACGACTTCTGCAGGAACAGGGTCTTCATGACCGCTTCGCGGATCGACGGGATCTCTTCGGCGATCAGCTTTTTAACCGTGGCGGCGTCGGGCTCTTTGGCGTCGCCGGCCATTTGTTTGGCCAGCCCAACGAAATAGCTTCTGGGGACGCGAACCGACGCCCCCACGACGGTCGTCTGCCCCGCCGGGGCCGAAGTGCTTTCTTCGCGGACCGCGGGGACGTTCAGATATCGGGTGTGGTCTTTGGTCTCGGTCGAGGTCGTGCTCTCCCCCGCGGCCGGCGCCGCGGCGATCGACGCGCCAACGTTCGGCACGGCGCCCCCCTCGACCGCGCCGGGAGCGCTGTTGGAGTGATCCTGCGCGCCGGATTCGATGTCCGCCTCGACGTGGAGCGACTTTTTCTCGTCAACCGTCGTCTCCTTCACGGTCGATGCCTTGTTGTTGACGGTGACGGCGACCGAGACGAGCGCGCCGGGGATATTCAGGTGGGTCTCGACCTTCTGGGTCAGCCGCAGCTCTTCGGCCTGGACGATCTCGCGAAAGCTGTCGGCGACGTCAGGCCCGCCGTCGGCGTCGTCGTGGACGACGATGTGGCGGCTGTCGATCAGGACCTTCACTCGACCGACCGCCAGCCCCGCCTGCGAACCCGCGACGATCGAAGCGGCCGCCCGGGCAAGCTGCTTGCCCCCGTTGCTCCCCTGCTTCATCCGGATGTTCACGGTGGCGACCGGCTCGATGTCGGCGCCGATGTGCCGCTCGGTGCGCGGGTCGATGATCACCGACGCCGAACCGACGCCGGGCCATTCGCTGATGATGCGGGAGAGCGTGACTTCCTTGCCGTGGTTGAAGACGGCGCTTTCGCGGCTGGTGCTGTCGAACGGGTTGGACTGCTTGATGATGTCGTCGAACCCGCTCGCCGTGACTTTCGGCAGCATGTTGTTGTAGGAGAGGTCGGCCAGGACTTCGATCTTTCGATCGGCGGCGATCATGATCTTGTCGCCGACGACCTTGTACTCGATGTGCTTATCCACCAGTCGCGCGGTGATCAGCGCGATCTCCTCCTGGGAGAAAGACTGGTTGAGCAGCGGCTCCATGTCGGCCGTGCCGGCGAAGTGGCCCCAGAAGGCGAGCGTCATCACCATGATGGCGATGAGCGTCCCGGTCAGCATTTTCTGACTGGAGGAAAGCGCTGCGATTTGTTCCTGAATGCGGTCGAACTGCGATTTGAAGAAGTCCATGACCCAGCCCTCCCTGGCTGTATGGACGGAGCCTGCGCAGCGCGCCTTGACGCACCATGCACGGCACCATGGGACCGGCGGGCATCCTGCCCACCCGACTCGAACGATCACCCACCCCTGGCCTCAGTTTTCATCTCGCGCCGATCAGGGCCTCGCCTTTCGACGAGGCAACGATGGGTTAGCGGGCGACTGTCCTTCGGCCTTGCTTGACGCCCCGGGGCACCTTCATCCCCGGCCCGCGACCTCCTCGCGGCCGCCCCGATCGAGCGCTCTTATCTGGCTGATGTGCGTACGTTGTAGTCGCGAAATCTTGAACCGCAAGACGCGAAATATTGTCGATCCGTACGAGATGCGAACGGGCGCGCCTCGCGGCACGCGCTGGGCGACGGCGGAACGGGTGAGCCGCTTTGGCGGGGCCCACAAGCCATAGGCACCGTCACACCTGCATGCCCTTGATCTCGTCGTACGCCTCCATCAACTTCGCGCGGATCGCGAGCAGCGTCTTGAAGGCGAGGTCGGACTTTTCCATCGCGGTCATGACCCCGGTGACGTTCTCGGATTTGCCCGTCGCGAGGTCCTCGACGGCTTTGCTCGCGTCCTGCTGGAGGCGGGAGACCTCGCCGATGCTGTCTTTCAGCACCGTCGCGAAGCTCGTGGAAGGGGCTGGGCCACTGGCCTTGGCCGCGGCGCCGCCGGTCACCTTCGCGGCCGCGAGATTGTCAACACCGTTGATCATGGGTTAACGAAGTCGATCACACTTGTGACAGGCATACTCCGTGTGCCGTCGGCCCAGGGTTTCGGGTCGTGACCCGCCTAAACGCGCTGCGGCGAAGGGAGTGTGCCAGCCACTAACACTACGACGCCGAACAGTGGTAAAGCCTTGAGAACAGGAGAAATTCGAAGCAACAAAATCTCAAGGAAGCTGAAAAGAAGACGAAGCGGAAAACGCCGCAGTTGCTCGCATCCGGTTTCTTCTTTGCCCCTTCTCATTCCTTCGGATTTCGTGTTTCGGATTTCGACTTTTACCATGACGCCGCCGTACATGGCTAGCGCTCTGGAGCTAAGCAATCAGGCGCAGGCTCGCGTTGATCATCGCCTTGCTCACTTCCATCATCGTCACATTGGCCTCGTACGCGCGGGAGGCCTCCATCGCGTTGACGTATTCGGTCGCGATATCGATGTTCGGGTAAAGGACGATCCCCTCAGCGTTGGCGTCGGGGTGGCCGGGCTCATATCGCTTGGTGAAGGGGCTCATGTCGCTCTTGACGGCGTCCACGTGAACGCCCGGGCGGCCCGGGTGGCCAGCCATCCCGGAGGCCAGCGTCGCGAAGCGGCGGCGGAACGGGATCGGCTGCCCCTTGGCGTTGCGGGTGGTGTTGGCGTTGAGGATGTTCTCAGCGATCGTGTCGAGCCGGGTGCGCTGGGCCGCCAAGCCGCTGGCGCCCATGTCAAGAACGTCAAACATGCGTCTGTCTCCCGAAGGCGCCGAGCCGTGCGGCACGAAGAGCCTTCAAAACGATCCCCGTTACGGGTGCTCGCGGATCGCCATTTCCAGTTGCGAATACTGCTTCTTCAGCAGCTCGATGATCAGGTTGTGGGTCATCCCATTTTTCGCCTGGTTGGTCATGAGCTGTTCGAGCGATCGTCGCGCGCCATCGTGATAGAGCATGCCGGGGCTCGACATCTCAAAGCTGGGCGCCGCTTCACCCGACTGCCCGAGGCCGCCCCCGCCGGAGTCGCGCTGCTCGATCTGTTCGTTCAGCATCGACTGGAACTTGTCAACCGAAAGATCCTTCTGCTCGTAGTTGGGCGTGCTGAGGTTCACGACGTCCTCCGCGATCACCTTCTGACGCTCGGCGGTGAACTGAAGCCATTGCTCCAGCACCGGCCCACTCCCCTGATTGACCAACCTTTCGACGAACATGCTTTAGCCCATGACCTTTCTATGAACCCACAATTCAAAGCTCGTGCCAACCCGCGGTACGGGATGCGGCTCGATATCCTTGGAGAAAAGCCGCACGAGTCGCCAACGCTGGGCCATTGCCTTCCGGCACGCGCTGCGCGATTCGCGCAAGTTTTGCGCCTGGCGCCGCGAACCGCCGTTCACCCTTCGTCCATGGCGGCCGACTCGGCAAGCTCGCCGTCTTCTTTCCATCGCTTGAGCTTCATCCCCAGGGTTCGGACGCCGATCCCCAAGGCGCCAGCGGTTTTCAGGCGATGCCCCTTGAACCGTTCGAGGGTGCTGAGGATCACCTGTTTCTCGATATCGGCCAGCGGCTTTCCCGCCAGCCCGTCGGCCGAGACGGCGGCCGACGGCCGCACGCGAAGCCAGGGCTTGAGCGTTGCCGCGCGGATCACGCCCGGCTCCGACTCCAGGACGTGTGCCCGTTCGATGATGTTTTGAAGCTCCCGCACGTTCCCGGGCCACGAATACCGCTGCAGCAGTCGGATCGCGTCCGATTCGATATGGCGGAAAGCGGAGTTCTCCCGCTTGGAGATCTTGCTGAGGAAGTGCCGGCACAGCTCCGGCACGTCCTCCGGCCGCCGGCGCAGCGGAGGGAGCTCGATCGGGACGACGTTTAGCCGGTAGAACAGGTCCTGGCGGAACTTCCCCGCCTCCACTTCCTGTTCGAGGTCGCGATTGGTGGTGGCGACGACCCGGACGTCCACGTACTGGCTGATGCTGCTGCCGACGCGCTCGAATGTGTTCTCCTGCAACACCCGCAACAGCTTGGCCTGCAGGCCCGGGGCGATCTCGCTGATCTCATCCAGCAGGAGCGTCCCGCCGTCCGCCAGCTCGAACCGCCCGCGGCGCAGGCGGTCGGCGCCGGTAAATGCCCCCTTCTCATGCCCGAACAGCTCCGACTCCAGCAGGTTCTCGCTCAGGGCGGCGCAGTTGACCGCCAGCATCGGGCGGTCGCGGCGGTCCGATGCGGCGTGGATCGCCCGCGCGACCACCTCCTTGCCGGTCCCGCTCTCGCCGCGGATGAGCACTGTCGCACTGCTGCGGCCGACCAGTTCGATCCGTTTCCGCACCTCGCCGATCGCCTCGCCGCTCCCGATCAGCGGCTTGGCGCAAGCTGCTCGGCCATCCCGCGCAGCGCGGCGTTCTCCTTGACCAGCCGCCCGTGCTCCAGCGCCCGATCGACCAGCAGCTTGATCTCGTCCCCGTTGAAAGGCTTCTGGATGTAGTCGTATGCGCCGAGCTTCATCGCCTGGATCGCCGTCTCGACCGAGGCGAAGGCGGTCATCATCAGCACGGCCATGTCCGGGCGCAGCCGCTTCGCCTCGGCCAGAAGCTCGATGCCGGTCATCTTCGGCATCCGAAGGTCCGTGATCAGCAGATCGATGCGGCTGGCGCTGGGGGAGGAGAGACGCGCGACGGCCGCCGGGCCATCGCCCGCGGCGACGACCTCGTGACCTTCCCGCGCGAGCGTCGCCGCCAGCGAGTCACGCATCATCTCCTGGTCATCCACGATCAGAATTCGAGCCATTGCCTGCTCCGATTCCGGGCCGCCGACAGGGCGGGCACGTTCGGTCGTGCCGAAAGCCCGTTCAACGTCGGCCGCCTTAAACCCTCACTTCGAACCGTGCGCCGCCGCCGGGCGCGTTGCCGGCGATGATCGTCCCGTCATGGGCCTCGACGATCCGATGGACGATCGACAAGCCCAACCCCGTCCCGGTCTCCTTTGTCGTGAAGAACGGATTGAAAACCCGATCCAACACCTCGGCCGGGATGCCCGGCCCGCTGTCCTGAACGACCACCTGGAACTGCCGAAGCTCCGTTTCGTCCGGCCCAGGCTTGCGATAGCGAACCGAAACCGTCCCCGGCCCGTCGATCGCTTCGGCGGCGTTGAGCAACAGGTTCAGTAGCGCCTGCCCGACGAGCAGCGCGTCGGCCGTGACGATCATCGGGCTTGGGCCCTGGACTTCGCAGGTGATGCCCCGGGCGTTGAACGCGGCGGCCGCGTACTCCACGGACTGTTCGACGATCTCCGACAAATCGATCGGCCCGACGTCGGCGCGCATCTCGCGCGGTGAACTGCAGCACCTGCCCGACCAGCGCGTCGAGCCGCCGGACGCCGCCGGCGATCTTCTGGACCAGCGTGAGCGAGTCGGCCCGGTCGCTCACGTCGTGCGCCAGCAGCGACGCGTACAACTGGATCCCGCCGAGCGGGTTGCGGATCTCGTGTGCCATGCCCGCGGCCATTTCGCCCAGGGCCGCCAGGCGGTTCTTCCGTTCGAGCAGCCGGCTTTTTTCGCTCAGCTCCTCGCGCAGCTTGCGCACCGTCTCGTTGAGCTGCTCGTGCGATTGCTGGAGCCGGTCGGTCACTTCGCTGTAGACGAGGATGATGCGGCCGAGCTCCTCGATCCGCCGCGCGTGCTCCGATGTCGTCGCGGCGCCCTCCGCTCGCGACGACGTGTCGTCGCGGGCATGCGCCTGCGAGGTTTGGCTCATCGTCGTCATGCGTGTCGCCCGTGCGAATGTGGCTTCATTGCTTCAGGTCCATCCCCGGCCGCGGGGCACCGTAGGCGGAGGAGGCGTATTTGCGGTTGACGACCTTCGCCGCCGAAGCCTTATTGATCTGGCGGCCCAGGTTGAGCTTTCGCTGCTGAAGGACCATCGCGTCGTCCCGGTCGGCGGCGGTGATCTCCTCCAACAGGCGGCGCGTCTGGGCGAGCAGGGTTTCGGCCTGCTCGCGCCGGTCCCTATCGAGCCGGCCGACGTATTCCGTCCACTGACGCTTGACGCCCGCCAGCGTGCGTTCGAACGCGGCGAGCTGGTCCAGCACTTCCTGCCGGCGGTTCAGGATGTCCAGGAGCTGCTCGGTCTGGCCGCGCTGGACGCAGTCGTGCTGGGCCTCGGCGAGCTTCGCAAGGCGCTGGTAGCAAACGACCTGGTTGCCAAGCGCCAGGATGATCGGGTCGGGCTCCGTCGTTTTCAGTCTCATAGCGGCACCGTCCATTCATTGAGCGGCCGCCCGTAGGGCACGCGTCGCGTGCCGCCGACGGGGGACATGACCCTGTCCAGCCGCCGCCCCGCGGCCGGTCGCGTGCCGAGGCGGCACGCAGTGCGTGCCCTACCGGCAGTCGCCTCGTCTGGTCGATCACTCATTCCGGAATCCCGTGGGGCAGCAACTCTGTACCGCATGGCCGCGCCCCCGACAGGGGTGCCCTCACCAGAGCCCCGCCGTATTGTTCCAATTCAGCCAGTCGTCCCAGAACGCCTTCGGCATCGAGAGCTTCCCGTTGGCGAACGTTTCGGCGGGCATTCGCCGGAGGAGCCACTTGGCCCGCGCGTTGGCGGTCTTCGCCTCTTCCGGGCGGCCCAGGGCGCGGTAGCAGTTGACCACCTGCACATAGGCGGCCAGCGCCGATGCGTCATCCTGGTACCGCAAGGCGGCCGCGTCGTAGAGCCGGATCGCTTCCTCGTAGTTCTGGGTGTCGAAAAGGCAGTCGGCTCGATAAAAATGGGCGAGCTTCTGATAAAGCGTGTCCGCATCGCGCGTCGGGGGGAGGACGCGGTAGTGCTCGATCACGTCGTCATAGAGTCGTCGGGCGCGTTCGAGCCGATCTCGTTTGGCGGCCGCTGCTTCCGCTCGGGTCGCAAGGTTCGCGGCGTCGAGCGGCGTGGAGGGCGCCGTCGCCGGCCGCGCTTCCTTTATTTGCTTCAGGAGCGCCGCGCTCTTGCGATAGCTGTCAGCCATCAGGAACAGGATCTGCCCTTTGCGGTCCTCCTTGGGGTAGCGCTCGATCAGCTCCGACAGGCGGGAGACCGCCTCCTCATAGCGATCGGTGCGGTATTGGAGCTGGGCGAGCTCGAATAACGCCTCGCGGAACTCGTCGGCGTCCGGGGTGATCAACGGGCTGCCAAGCGTGGCCACCAGTGCCGCTTCAGCTTTTGTATAACGTTCCGGGCCTTTGGCGATGTACGACTGGGCGAGCGGTACGCCGCTCTTGGACGCGAACAGGCTCTGGGGGTAGCGAAATTGATTCTTCTGGAACGCGCCGATCGCCTTATCGAACAGGCCGGCCGCCTGGTAGGCGCGGCCGAGCCGCCAGAGCGCTTCGGGGGCCAGGCCGTCGCCGGGGTTTTCCGCGACGAAGACTTCCAGCGCCGACGTCACCCGGTGCATATCGCCGGCCCGGTCGTACAGGTCGATCCCTTTCCAGAGCGCCTCGCCGTGGCCGCCGTTGTCCTGAAGGGTGAGGCCTTTCGAATAGGCGATCGAGGCGTCCCCCGCCTTGATCAGCAGCTCCTTGGACTGGCGGCCGCCGCGCCTTTTCGTCCGGGCTCGGGGCGGCGACGACTGCTTGCTGCAACTGGTCCGCGCGCTTCTCATAGACAGCGCCGAGCCGGGCGAAAAAATCAGGCTGTGGCTCCGGGCCGAGCGTCTGTTCCAGCGAGAGCAACTCCATTGCGCCCTGGAAATTCCCCCGGACCGTCAGCACGCCAGACCCCCGCCGCAGCGCCGCCAGGGCGTCCGGCTTCATTCGGGCGCGCGATGGCTTGGTGTTGATCTCCTGGACGACGTCGTGGAGGTCGGTCAGGCCGGCATCGTCGCTGCCGCCGGTCTCGATCCGGCAGACGCCCCGGCCCAGACGCGCCAGCGGCGCCGCCGTGGAGTCGGGGTGGCTGACCAGCACATCCTGATAAAAGGAGGCCGCCTCCGCCGTCTCGCCTCGGGCCTGAAGGATCTGGCCAAGCAGTGCGGCCGCGTCGGCGTCGGTCGAATGACGGGTCGTCAGCAGGTCCCGGGAAACCCGAAGGTAGCGTTCGGCGTCGGCGTCGTCGCCGAGCTTATGAGCGCAGTACCCGAGCCGGTAGTTGACCAGCCCCTGCGAGGTCTTATCCGGGTCGATTGTGAGAGCCTTGGCGAGCAACGCCCGGGCGGCCGCGAAATCGCCCCGGTCGGTCACGAGCCGTGACTTTTCCCCCAGCGCCCAGGCCTGCTCGGCTTGCGGCAGCTTGTCGTCCTTCAGGTATTCGTCGAGGCTGGCCTCGACCGCCGGCAGATCGCCGCGATCCAGTTGCAGGTCGATCACCTTCCGGCGCAGCGCCGGGGACGAATTCGGTTCCAGCGCGATCGCCCGCTTGTAGTAGTCGATCGCATCCTTATCGCGCCCCAGGGCCTCGTAGCCCGCGCCGATCCGGCGACAGATGGGCTCCGTCGGTTTGATCCCCAGCGCGAGCGCCGACTTTGCATGATCGACGATCAGCGCGTGGTTTGCTGGAAGGTCGGACTTGGCGATCTGCTGCTCGGACTCAATCGCTTCGGACAGGAGCAGGTGAACCTGGGCGGCCGTGGCGGGCGCGAGCTTCGGCCGGCTCACCAGGCTGGACAACAATTCGCGGGCGGCCTGCGGGTGCTTCGCCGCCATCATCGCGGCGGCCGCCTCAACCTTCTGCTCGTCGGTCGGGCCGGGCTTCGGATCGATAAACAGCCATGCCGCATAGGCGAACAGCGCCACCGAGAGGAGCAGGAGCGGGCCTTGCCAGAGTTGACGGGGGCGCGGAGAAGGGGAATGCGGATCATCCGCTCCAGCGGGGAGCGAATCGAGCGGCGATGGTTCGGGATTCGTGGCCATCGGCATCCATGCCTCTTGCCGCTCTAACGGGTCGCCCCACCTCGGGCCGCATCCCGCGCGAGCTTCGGTGCCGCCAATGTGCCGTTGAGCCCAAAGGGTCCCAGCACCATCGGCCGCTCCAGCGTTCGGCGGGCGATCCTTCGCCAGCCAACGCTCTTTGGCCGCCGCCTCGGCAGAGGGTCGGGCGACGTGAACTTCAACGCGCGAATGACGTTGCGTGCGCCGGTACAGGCCGCGCTTCCGTTCGGATACTAAATGAGGTTCGCCCAAACGCAAGTCGAAACCGGCCGAATTGACTCGATTTTCGTCAGATTGCCGTAGTCGTCGTCCGCCGCCGCTGAGGCGGGGAGGTGATTCGCTCGGTCCGTCACCCCTGCCCCAGCGTGAAGGCGCCGCGGATCTCGTCGGCCAGCTTCGCCGCATTTCCGTTGTCCAGCCGACTTAGCACGCATTCCCATCGATACCGGAAGCTCCCCCCTTCGTCGCGTTGCAGGTGCTTGAAGAGCGTGTCGAACGCTCGCCGCCGCTTCCGGTATTCCTGCTGGATCTGGGTGAACCGCTGGGCGAAGGCGTCGAGATAGGCGTCGGCGAACGCTTTGGGGTTGCGCACCCAGGTGGATCGGCGGTTCACGGCGGCCGAGTACGCGCTGAAGCTGCTCCCGCAGCTCCCGGCGATAATTGCCGAAGGTCCCGGTGTGGTCGGCGATCACAATGTCGATCGGGTGCCCGGCCAGGTCCTCCACGACCAGCTCGTCGCCCCGGTCGAAGAGCGGGTTGCCCTGCGAATCGCAACGGCCCACGATAAGGTTCGGGGCGGCCGCCCGGCCGAGCGATCGGGCGAACCGCTGCGCGTAGCTGTCCTCCTCGAAACGCCCCGACGCGATTTTGTCGGTCGCCAGGCCCGGCACGTAGTCGCGCTCGAAATAGGTGGACCAGATCTGGCGCCCCTGATACCGGTGGTTCCGCCCGGTGTAGCGCTCCCCCACCTTGCGCGAGGTGACGCGCGGCGTGAGGTTCATCCCGAGCTGCCGGCAGCCGAGACGGCGGTCGAGGATGTACTCGGTGTATTCGTCCGAATTCAGGATCGCCGAAAGAAGGTCCTTCCCTTCGTCCAGATGCTCGCGAACGCCCCACTTCTGCATCCGGATGATCCGCAGGATCGGCTTCTCGTTGCCGCGCTGCTTGATTTCGGCGAGATAGACCGTCCGCGGGCGCTGAGCGGGCTTCCCGCTCGACAGCCCGCCATTGACGCGGCCGATGTTGATGTACTCCAGGTCGCCGTAGTCCCGGATGAAGTTGAAGATGAACCCGCGCGCCCGCTCGTCGCAGATCCGCTGCGTCGTCGCCGACGACTCCCCCTGCGTCCCCTCCTCTTCGAAGACGGGGTCGAGGATCAGTTCCCCCTCATCGACGCGGCCGCCGGGTAGCCACTCGATCTGCATGAAGAACTCGGCACTCAGGCCGAGCAGGGCTTCTTCGGAAACTTCTTTGTCGGTATGGCCGATCAGCGCCGCGTACATGCGGCTGCGCCACTCGGGGTTGTCCGGGTCGTCGTGGTGGAATTCCGGCCGCACCGATTCGCGGAAGCGCACCCGGAGCGATTCGTAGGCCGCGTGAAGGCACTGGGCGTCGGTGGACCAGCACCCCTCCTGTGCCGCGGCGGCGGCGAGCGTCGGGTCGTCCGAGACGAAGAAGTCCACCTCCAGCGTCCCCAGTCGGTTGCATTGGCTGCAGTTCTGGCCGACTTCCGCCAGATGCTGGCGCAGCTCGGCGTCAGGGAGGTGGGCGAGGCCGGAAAACTCCTGGTAGGTGAGGATGCGGGCGCCGGTGCTCTTGTTGTAGTAGTAGATCTCTTTCCCCGTGATCCCGATGCGGGAGGAAAGGATCATCTTCTTCATCTCTTGCGGGGAACGGGGGAGCGGGCTGATACGCCACCGCTCGCCCCGCCGGCGGATCGCCTCGCGGACGTGGGCGTCCAGGACGTGAAGGAACTTGACCCGCTTCTTGGAGATCAGCTCCTGAAGGAGTTCGTCGGCCTCGAAGGCGAGCTCCATGTCGGACGGGTCGGGCCGGATGAGGACGACATCCTCTTCCACGATCAGATCGACCGCCTCCATCAGCACCTGGTCTTCCTGATCCTCGGCCAGCGGGTCGAGACCGGTGGCGAGCCGCTCGGCGTTGACCTCTTCGATAAACGCCATGCGCTGGGTCGCGTGGATCCCGGGGATCGTGACAAGCGTGCGGGACCGCGGGAACGCCGTCGCGATCCGCGTGCGGAGGCGTCCGGCGTCGTCCCTGGCAAGGAGGTCCTCACCGATGATTCTCGGCGCCATGCAAGTCCTTCCGGTTCCCCGGATGGATTGTGCGCCGAGCGCGCCAGGAACGCCAGACTTTCGCGGCGGTCACTGCGTCCCCCGCCGCGCACTCAGGTCCAAAAGTCGATAATGCAAGCTACGAGCAGCGCACCGATCGCCCGACCTCGGCGGCACGTCACCAGCACACCCGGCGTATGCGGCGAAAAACCGTGTGTTGCCGGCACGAGGGTACGGGGTTGTGACATTGCTGTTAGCGCCCAGGCGGGCGAAAGCCCGACGAAACTGGCCCGTTACCCATATCTACCGCTCGCCAAAGTTTACGCTGCTCTGGCGTACTGATTCGACGACCGGGAGGCAATCGACGAGCAAGCGGTTGAGGATGCGCGTCTCGGGAGGCGTTTTCGCGCGAAGGGCCTCAGCCGTTGGAAGAAAAGCTTCGCGTCCAGCGCTTAGTCGGTCGGGTCGCCATTGACCAACGCGACGCGGGTGCGGGAGGGGTGGAGGCGCGTTGGGTCTTGCCGGCAGAGCTCGCGGTCGCTGTCGCTCAGGAGCGGGAAGCGGCGGACGAGGCGATCGATCGCCAGGTTTTGCTCGGCCGACAGTTTTCGACGGTCCACGCGCAGCAGCAGGTAGAGCGCGCCGTCGCGGCCGAGGTCGGCAAGCTCGTCTTCGGCCTTGGAACGTTCCTGCCACTTTGGGGAGTTGAGCCGCGGGAGGGCGGCCGCGACCGACTCGGCCATCTCGGCCGGCGTTTCCCATTCGTCGGGGTTTACCTGGGCCACGACAGACGAATCGAGGTCCACCGAATCAGACGGGCCCATCGCGGCTAGCAATTCGCCCATGAGCGGGGTGAGCTCGGGGTGGCGGATCATCATGAGCGTGGGGTCGGGCTCGTCGAAGCAGAGCGTGATGTCCGGCTGGCCGACGGGCGTCCGAATCGTCAACTGCGCCGAGGTGTGGCCGCTCCCCTGGGTGACAATGAACTCCGTGATCTCCCAGTCGCGGAAGTTGCGGCGCCAGCCTCCCATTTCCATCGACTCGGTCGTGGAGCGAAGGGACACGCGGCCGTCGAAATAGCCGCCGGGGTTGTAGTCGTCGTACTCGAGGCCGACGGCGCTCGTCCGCCAGCATTTGGGGCCTTTCTGGCCGCAGGCGTCGGGGGAGGAGGAGAGGACGAGGCGCCCCTCCGTCATCTGGAGGTTGAAGGGGCACTGCGGGTCGTCCGCAGCGCGGGCGATAAGGGTCGAGAAGAATAAGGCGGGCAACGCGGCGACGAACAGAAGAGGCCGCGACTTTGGAACGAAGACACCCAGGCTCATAAGACTGCCTCGGCTGAACGGCTGGTTGAAAACCGTAGTGCAAAGGCGGTGCCTCGTCCAATCCCGAAGTCTGTGACTTTGCCTGGCGACCCCTCTCTCTATCTCTATAGGAATTGGATGCCGCTCCGGCTCAAGCTCACTTCTAATAATGTCCCAACGATGTGCCGGGTGCCGCGTCGCATAACAACTTAGAGCCGATTGCGGCCGATCAATTTAGCATCGTTAGGATTGTTCATAGTGCCCATGCCTAAGAACGTGCTGAATCGGCGTTGCTTCACGCAGCGGGTATCCGATCAGGGCCTGCGTCACTGCGCAGTTTCGCGGCGATCTTTCTTCATCCCGCCTGATAAACTTGCGATCGGCACCGAAACAACCGTTGTTCAGATCGGTTGGCAAGTGTATTTGCAATACGTATTTGCGTGCATGGCTTGATAAAAGTGGTGTTGGCGCCGGTTTTGCAATGAGGCTCGCTGAAGTTGCGACGACGGCAACCTTCGGATGTGACCCATCCGGATCAAGATCGAGCGCGGTTGGTTCCCACGGGCGGGACCGCCCGCAGGCGGTCTGCGGGGCGGTTCCTGTCCCGGGCAATCCCTAGAGGGAGTGTCGTCCGTCTGATGCTCGACACTGATCCAGACTATGATTCACCGCTCGTGTCGAAGGATTCAACAATCATTGCATAAACGTCCGGCAACCTCCGAACCTCGTTTCCTCCTCCGCCAAGCCGCACACCACTGAACTCGGGTGTGCGGCTTTTTTTTGCGCTGGCCTCGCTGCCTGGGAGCGCAGGAACGGCCAATGCTCCGGCGCCGCGGCTGCAGAGCCCAAGGCGAGGCGTGGTGCGCGTGGAACCCCTTGCTGTCCACGGGGATGGCCTACGATCAGAGACCGACGATATTGAAGCCTGAGTCAACGTACAGCGTTTCGCCTGTCACGCCGCTGGAGAGGTCGCTCAGGAGGTAGACGGCGGTCTTGCCGACCTCATCGCCTTCGATGTTCCGTTTCAGAGGAGCCTTCATTTCGGTGTGGGTAAACATCTCGTCGATGCCGCCGACCGCCTTCGAGGCGAGCGTGGCCAGTGCACCGGCCGAGATCGCGTTGACGCGGATCTTCTTCGGCCCGAGGTCGAAGGCGAGGTAGCGGGTCGTCGATTCCAGTGCGGCCTTGGCGACGCCCATGATGTTGTAGCCGGGGATCACCTTGTCGCCGCCGAGATAGGTCATGGAGACGATCGAGCCCCCTTCGCTCATCATCGGCACGGCCGCCCGGGCGAGCGCGATCAGCGAGTAGGCGCTGATATCCAACGCCTGGGCGAAGACCTCGCGCGGCGTGCTGGTGAAGTTCCCCTGCTCCTTTTTCAGAAAGTCCCGGTTGGCGAACGCGAGGGAATGGACCAGGAAGTCGATCGTGCCGAACTGCTCCTTCGCCCCGGCGAAGAACGCGGCGATTGAAGCGTCGCTCCCCACGTCGCAGGGGTGCAGCCACTCATTGGGGAACCCGCCCTCTTCCATGGCTTTGCGAACACGCCGATGCGACTTCTCGATGTTGTCCATCGGGAGGAAGCCGAACCCGCAGCGGGCCCCTTGCTTGATGGCGTTGTTGGCGATGTGCCAGGCGATGCTTCGATCGTTCGCGACGTTCAGCACGAGGCCCTTTTTGCCGTCGAGCAAGCCCATTTCAACTCCCTGGAGAAAGTGCGCCCCGAGCAGCGTCCTTCGCTTCCGGGCGGCGTGTTGCGCCCGGTGACGCGGCGTGTCACCCACTCAAGATGACGCCCACCGGGGCTGAAGGGGCAAAGCTTAGTCCGCTCAACTGCGCCGGACAAGCGATCCGCGCTCCTCCTTGCGCACGCGCCTTGCGAGGAGTCACTTCTTGCTTGCGCCAACCGACGGTGGAATGGGGAATGCCGAAACGCCTGAGGCATCTAAGAAGGGGCGGGCCAAGCGCAGAGAACTCGCGACGGGCTGCGGGGTCGCAGGAGAGGGGCCAGCGCCGAAGCGCCGCTCGGTCATGGGATAGAGTTGGTGATGGCCCGGAGCAGGTTCCGTTCATTGAGCAGGTTACGCAGGTCGTGAAGCAAGCGATCCGGCGAGCGGCTTTCCAGCAATTCCATGACGCGATGCTGGGTGTCGGCGAGCCGGTCGCGCTCGATGCGCAGCCGATCCACCTCAAGGCGAAGATCTCGAAGCTCCGCGCCGAATAAGCCCATCTCGGGAGAATCGGTGGCGTTCGGCGCGTCCAGTCGATTGACCGGGCGTACTACATCCATAGCGGCTCCTCCGGCTGCCGTTCGCAACGCGGCGAGTCCTGGCATCGGCTCGACGGCATAAGCTCCGTCCTGACAAGCAGCAACTGTTTCAGACGTCATACGATTCTCGCGCAGCGACCTGCGAGCGGAGGACTCGGAAAGATCAGCGGTCCCCCTTCCCCCGGAACCATCGCCCATGTCTCTCGCCGACGCAGCAAATTTCATGCTAGCTTCAGAAGAACCCGTTCCGTGCCCCTTTGCCGTTTGAGCGGCGGTCATTTTGCGCTCTGCATTCAGGACTTGCCGACGGAATGGCCAAGGGTGCGGGGGCGCCACATTGTCGAAATTTGATTGGCACCGGCTTCAACTGAGACGGCCGCGGCGCGGCGATCGATTCTCCTATTGACTGTTAAAACCAACTGCGACGTTGGGTTAGCGCGCACTGTTGGCATCGGTTTTGCCGAGTACCGTTGGGTACGCGGGCGGAGCACGTCCGGCCTGATTTGGGCGGAACGACGCATGCTCGCCCTTCAGCGGCCGCTCATTGGAGAGACTCCCATGATTACAACTCCTGGCGCTCCGGTTTCGCGCCCTCCGGTCTTCAGCTCGGTCCGCGACCCACTCACTCCCCCCGGCGACCCGGGGGAAGGCGGAACTGCGGTGAATATAGGGGCTCACGAGCGATGGTTGACAGCGCTTGGAGGCGGCGCGCTTGCCGTCTACGGGCTCAGTCGCGGAGGGCTGGGCGGCATCCTCTACGCGATGATCGGCGGCGGCCTGATTCGCCGGGCGGTGACGGGCCATTGCCCGGCGTACCAGGCCGTCGGCGTCAGCACCGTGGTCGAGAAGCCAGCCGAGCCATACGAGTATTTTGAGCGGGGCATCCACGTTGAAGACTCAGTCACGATCAACAAGCCGACGGCCGATCTCTACCGCTTCTGGCGGAACTTCGAGAACCTCCCCTCCTTCATGCGGCATCTTACTTCGGTGAAGGTGATCGACGATAAGAGATCCCACTGGGTGGCCAAGGCCCCGGCTGGCGGCTCGGTGTCTTGGGACGCCGAGATCATCCGAGACGAGGTGGGCTCCGTCATCGCGTGGCGCTCGCTGGGCGGAGCGTCCGTTGACAACGCGGGGAGCGTCCGGTTCCGCGATGGAACCGACGGTCGCGGGACTGACGTGAGGGTCGTTCTCGACTACATCCCGCCTGGCGGCACGGTCGGAAAATGGGCCGCGAAGCTTTTCGGCGAGGACCCCAAGACGCAGGTTCACGAAGACCTTCGCAACTTCAAGCGCTTCATGGAGACCGGCGAGATCCCCACCATTGAGGGCCAGTCTTCCGGCCGCTCATGAAGCGGAGCCTCATGGACCGAGTCGGGCCCGATCGTGTGTGTGCGGCCAAGCTGATCCACAGTGCCGCCGGTGCCCCCACCGGCGGGCTTTTTGTGCCGGCAACGAGACCGCCGGTGAGGGCACCGGCCGCACTTTCCACGTTCCACGTTCCGTATGGGAACGAGCCGTTAGCTTGGCTCTCGGGCTCGCTTCAACGCGGCGACGATACCGGCCCAATCGGGCTCGGGGGTCAAATGACTCCACGACCACCGGATCGCGGCGGCCGACTCCTCATCCGAAAAGCCCATCGCGGACAAGACATGGCTGCACGTGAGGGAATGGGACGTGCAGGCCGACCCGTTTGAGACCGCTGCAAAGCCATCGAGCGTCTCGGCCGCCGTTTCCGAATCAATTCCGGGAAGGCTGAGATTAAGGATATGCGGCACCGATCGTTCAGGATCGCCCGCGATGCGAGGGTTGAGTGGCGCCAGGGCCGACAGAAGTCGTTTTCTAAAGGCGACAGCGTGGTCTGTTCGGGCCTGATTCTCGGCGACGGCTAGATCGGCCGCCAGACCGAGGGCGGCGATGAGCGGGACCGGTAGCGTCCCCGGCCGCAAACCCCACTCCTGGCCTCCGCCGACGATGAGCGGCGACAACGGGGGGCGGTCGGTACCGCGGCGCCGACCGATGAGGGCTCCGACCCCTTGCGGCGCGTTCACCTTGTGCCCGCTGATGCTGAGCAGATCGATGCGGGGGTTGCGCAGCGGCTCGATCAGCTTCCCAAACCCTTGTGCGGCATCGACGTGGAAATAGCAGTCGTGGCCGTCCAACGCGCGGGCGATTTCGGGGATCGGTTGAATGACGCCGGTCTCGTTGTTGACGTGCATGACGGAAACGAGGAGCGTCTCCGGCCGCAGGGCGCGGCGAACCACGTCAGGATCGACCCAGCCGCCGGTCGTTGGCGGGAGGAGACTGACGTCAAAGCCTCGGCGGCGAAGCAGGGCGAGCGGTTCCAGCACCGCATTGTGCTCGATCCGCGAACTGACGATGTGCATTCGCCCCGTCTTGCGGCCGAACGCCTCTAAGCCAAGGATGGCCAGGTTATTCGATTCGGTCGCGCCGCTGGTGAACACGACTTCGCCTCGACCGGCCGCGACGGCGTCGGCAATTTGCCCTCGCGCCTGTTCGACGGCTTTGCGGGCACGCTGGCCGAACGGGTGTGATCGGCTGCCAGCGTTGCCATAGTCCGACCCCATCAGGCGCAAGACCAGATCGGTGACGCGCGGGTCGATCGGGGCGCTGGCGGCACAATCTAGGTAAACCATAGCCATCGTCAGCACTGTACCAGCGAACCCGACAGGTCAACGCTCGGCGGCGAGGGCAGATCGGATGCAAAAGACGTCGGCCGGGCGCGGGGCGGTCAGGGCCGCGGGGTCATCGTAACCCACTAACGATCAATCAATTACCACAGACACGGCGTATTTCGAAACGGCCGCCGGCATGGCGTCGTCCATATGAGTGTATACTCCCCCGGCCGATAACGTGGGCCAGCTTCGTGGCGGATGAGACGGGCCGACGCCCGCGGCGGGGCGGACGCCCTCCCTGGCCCGATCCCGACCCTGACGTTTGGGTGTCGTGACGTATCGGTGCTGTGCATGACCTCTGCTTTCGAACCAACGAAATGGGCGGATTGTCTGCGGGCGACCCCGCGTGGTCGCGCCACTCTCCCGCACCCACGATCGATCTTCCACGCTTCATTTTGCTTCCGGAGGGCCTCCCATGTTGTCGTTCCCCCATTCGTTGCGCCGTCGGTCCAGTCGCCTGCTGAGAACGGATCGGGCGGCTCGCGCCGCCGTTAGTTCCCTTGAAACGCGCCTCCTGTTCGCCGGGTATAGCATCGTCGATCTGGGGAGCCTGAGCGGTGGGGCCAGCACGGGCGGCGCCATCAATCAATCCGGCGTGGTCGCCGGCGCGTCATCGACGGCGGCCCTCACCGGCGGAACGTCTGACACCCACGCAACACTCTTCGGCACGTCAAGCCTGACCGACCTCCAGACCGCCGGCGCCTTCACCGACAGCGCCGCGCTCGCCCTGAATGACAGCGGTCAGGCCGCCGGCTACTCCGGCAACGGCGCGGGGCTTCCGGCCGCCACCGGCGCCCACGCGGCCGTCTTTGCCAACGGCGCGGCGACCGATCTGGGCACGCTGACCGGCGGCGCCTACAGCGCGGCGACGGGCATCAACAACGCCGGAGAGATCGTCGGCTACAGCCAGACGACACTGACGGCGGGCCCGGAGCACGCGTTCATTGACGACGCGCTGGTTGCGGCCGGCAACCCGTCGCTCGTGGACCTGGGAACCCTCAGCGGCAACATCTCCGATTCAAGCCGGGCGTACGCGATCAACAACAGCAGCGTCGTCGTCGGCGACTCGACCGCCGCCAACGGCCAGACGCACGCCTTCTACGACGCCCGTTCCGGGAACGCGGGCACGATGGTCGATCTGGGCGAGTTCCCCGGCGGCAACTTCAGCTCCGCCCGAGCGATCAACGACGCCGGGACGATCGTCGGCGTGGCCGCCACCTCCGTGGGGCTCGATCATGCGTTTGAGTCCGTGAACCACGGCGCGCTGATCGACCTGGGGACGCTGCCGGGCGATCACTACAGCATCGCCGAAGGCGTGAACCAGAATGGCGACGCGGTTGGCGCTTCTGCGCCACGGCCGCCAGCGCCGCCGCCGTTTCGGACGGGCAGGCGGTGCTGTTCCGCGGCGGCGCGGTAATCAACCTCAATGACCTGCTCCCGGCGAATTCCGGCTGGGTTCTTCAGGAAGCGACCGGCATCAATAACGCGGGCCAGGTGACCGGTGTCGGCACGATCGGCGGCCAGACGCACGCCTTCCGCATGACGGTGGACCTTAGCTCGCCGCAGGTCGCGTCCCTCTCCGCGGCGCCCGTCACCGCGGCCGGGCAGGCGACCGAATCCGTTACCGTTACCTACACCGACGCATTCGGCTTCAACACCGCTACCATCGGGCCGGCCGACCTTCTCGTCACTCCGGCGGCCGATACCGCCACGCACCTGGGCGTCTCCAGCGCAACGCCGTCGTTCTCGCCCGACGGCAAGACCGCGACCGTCGTTTATACCGTCACCGCTCCCAGCGGCGCCTGGGGCAATGCCGACAACGGCGCTTACACGATCACCGTTCTCCCCGGGCAGGTGGCCAATCAGAATGGCGCGATCGTGCCGGAAGCCTTCGGCTCATTCAATGTGAACGTGGCGGCCGTCGCCCCGCAGGCGCCCAGCGCGGTCATCATGGCCCCCACCGATGTGAAAGCCGCCGGCGTTCAGGGCGTCACGGTCACCGTGACCTACACCGACGACCATTCAATCGACCTTGCGACGATCAGCCCCGGCAACATCAGCGTCACCGGCCCGACCGGGGCGGCGCTAACCGTGACCGGCTTCGCCGTCGCGCCCAGTACCGGCAACGCGGCCGTCGAATCGGCGACGTATACCGTCGTCGCCCCCAGCGGCGCGTTCCAAACCGCCGACAACGGCGCCTACACCATCACCGTGAACGCGAACAGCGTCTTCGACGCCGACGATCATCTGCCCGTCCCGTCGGTCACCGCCGCGTTCAATGTGGCCGTCCCGGCGCCCAAACCGACGGTAGACCCGACGTTCAACTCGGGGAACCCGGTCAGCACGGCGTTCGTCGCGGAGTCGCTCGTCGCCCTCCCCGACGGCCGCTTCCTCGTCACGGGGCACCAGGGAGTCGCCGGGAGCACGAACACCCAGGGCGTGGTCCAGCGGTTCAACGCCGACGGCTCGGTGGATACGACCTTTGGCTCCGGCGGCGAGATCGTGACGGGCGCGGCAAACGTTGACGCACTGTATGGCGTCGGCATCGACCCCAGCGGCCGCATCGTCGCAACGGGGTCGCGGAACGGGGACTTCGCCGTCTGGCGCTGGTCGGCGAACGGCAACCCTGACAACCATTTCGGATCGGGCGGGGTTGCGGTGGCGGATTTCGGCGGGGCCGATACGGCGTACGGCGTTGCGATCGGGGCCGACGGCTCGGTGACCCTCGGCGGCGCATCCATCGCCGCCGGCGGGACGTCCACCGGCTTTGCCTTCGCACGGTTCCTGTCCAACGGCGCGCTCGACAAGACGTTCGGCGCCGGCGGGCGGGTGACGGTGCCGGCGGATTCCAGTCAGGCGGTCGTCGGGGCGCTGGCGCTGTCCCCCTCCGGCGGAATCGTCGCGGCCGGCGCGAGCGGGCCGTCGGTCGAGGTGTTCCGCCTGACCGCCCAGGGCGCGCTCGACTCAACGTTCAACGGCGGGCAGGCCGTGCAGATCGGGCAACTAGGTGTCCGAACCGACCTCGGCTCGCTCGATCGAACGGAAGGCCTCGCGGTTCAGAGTGACGGGAAAGTAGTCGTCGCCAATCGGACGAGCTCGGGCCATTTCGGGGTGGTTCGCCTCAATGCCGACGGCACCACGGACACCACCTTCGGTTCAGGCGGCCTGGCGACAATCGACTTCGGTGGCGACGACGACGCCGACGGCGTCCAGGTCCAGGGGACCGGCCAGGTCATCGTCTTCGGCACCACCAGTTCCGGCGGTTCGGCCCAGACGGCCGTCGCGGCGCTGACGCCCAGCGGCCAGCTCGACCCCAGCTTTGCCGCGGGCGGCAAGTACACCACCTCCACCGCCGTTACCCCGACCGCCGTGCATCCCCGGGCGATCCACATTGGCGATCTGTTCCTGCGGGCCTTCGGTCAAGTGCAGTCGAACGGCCAGCTCCTGGTCGGGGCAAGCAACCCGGCGGCCCTTTCGCCGGCCACACCCCTTCGCCGCCTGAACGTGCCGGGGTCCGGTACGGTCGGGACGTTCGGCGCGGTGGGGAAGCACAGTAAGAAGCTTACCTTCCTGGATGCCGACGGGACCAGGATTACCGTTACGATGACCGGTGGCGGTGTTGGGACGGTTTACTACAACGGCAGCCAGTTCGACATTTTGCTCTCGGGCACAACCCGGCGCAGTGCGGCGAAGATATCGGGAGTGGGAGGGGACGGCCGCGTCGCGATCCGCAGCGTGACGGTTGATGGCACGCTCGGCAGCTTCTCGGCGACGCGCGCGGACGTGACGGGCACGTTTTACGTCGTGGGGGCGGTGGGCAATATCGCGATCGGCAGCTTGTCGGGCGATCTGGTCGCCCGGGATGGGATCTCGAGCTTGACGGTCGGCCGGGACGTGTCCGGCTCGCGCATCCTCGCCGGCGCGAGCCTGGGGACGGACAACGCGATCGGCGGCACCGGCAGTGCGGCCGATACGTTCGGGGGCGGGGCGATCGGCAAGATCAAAGTCGGCGGCGCGGTCGTCAACTCGACCATCGGGGCCGGCGTCAACCCGGTGGACGGCATCTTCAGGAACGGGAATGATGTGGTCGTCGGCGGGACGGCAAGCCGGATCGGGTCGGTTTCGATCCACTCCGGGGTTGACACCGCGAGCCGCTTTTTCGCCGGCGCGTTCGGGAAGCTTAAGACGCCGCGGACGGTCAAGCCGATGGCGAATTCGACGTTTGAGATCTTGTAACTTGTCAGGATCCGATGCAACGAGGCTGCGCTTGGCTTGGGTGGTCACCCTCTGTGCGCGGGGCCGCGCGTGTCGCCCGCCCGAGCCCTTTCCCTTGCGGTTTGGATGGAGCGTCGAGCATGCCGGCTGAAAGAAGGCCATCAAGGAGCCGCGCCCGTAAGGGAGCAGTTGGCGCACAACGGGGGGTCGTCCCGGTCGGCGGAGCGACGCCCAACGGATTCCGACCGCTCCCTCACGGTCGCGGCCCGCTGGCACCCCGTCCCTTGTTCGGCGCGGCTCAAGTTGAAGCCCTCGAGGGCCGCGCGTTGTTTTCTGTCTCAGTTGGCGCGATCCCCCTGCCGACGAACGTGAGCCATGCTCCCGGCGCCCAGGCCGAAGGGACGATTGCGATCGACCCGACCAACCCGCTCCGGCGGTTCATCGCGTCCAACGAGAGCGGCATGACGCTCTTCGGCACCGTGAGCAACGATGGCGGGGCCACCTGGCAGACGCGACAGTTCGCCACGGGCGCCGACGGCCTGCCCGCCGCCTGCTGTGACCCCAGCGCCGCGTTCGACGCCTACGGGAACCTGTATTTCGCCTACCTGAGCACCGCCTTCCGGGCCGAGCTCCTCTCCAGTACCGACGGCGGGCTGACCTTTACCCACGTGATGGAGTTCGCCGGTCAGGCCGATCAGCCTACGGTCGTCACCGGGCCGGATGGCAAAGGCGCGGCGTCGGTCTGGGTGGCCTATCAGGAAGGGGGCGGCGTTGAAAGCGGCGGCGTCAGGACGGGCGAATCCGGCGCCCTGGCGTATGGCGCGCGGGTGAAGGGGCTTGGGGCGGCGATCAGGTTTGGTAAGCCCCGCCGGATTGTTGGGGCGCCGGGGCAGAACGTGGGCGATATCGCGATCGGCCCCGCCGGGCAGGTGGTCGTCGCCTACCAGTCGCCGGGGACGGGGAGCGCGCCGGGAACGATCTCCGTCCAGACTGACCCGGACGGGCTGGGCCAAAGAAGTTCACCAAGCCCGTCGTCATCGGCACGACGAACGTCGGCGACGCCGAACCAATCCCCGCCGAGCCTCACCGAAGCATCGACGCCGAGATCGGCCTCGCGTTCGACCGGAGCGGCGGCCCGTATACCGGCCGACTCTACATGGTCTACACGGACGCGCCGGCCCCCCAGAGCGTCGATACCAACATCATGCTTCGGTACTCGGACAACGGGGGTTCGTCCTGGAGCGTGCCGGTTCGCGTCAACGATGACGCGACCGCCAACAGCCAGTTTTTCCCGAAGATCGCGATCGACCCCACGACCGGGAACGTCGGTATTGTCTGGTACGACTGCCGGAACGATACGGGGATCGTTGGCCACGGAAGTTTGGACGCGGTCCCAAACAACGATGTCCAGTTTTATGGTGCGGTGGGCTCGCCTTCGCCCAGCGGCGTTGACTTCAGCCCTAACGTTCAGATCCAGGCGGGAGTCTCCACGGCTTCGACGGCCGCCGCGTCACAGGCGAACAGCACGAACGACTTCGGCGACTACACGGGCCTTGCCTTTCTGAATGGGGAAATGGCCCCGGTCTGGGCGGACAACTCGAACAGCACGGGAGACAACCCCGACGGCTCGGGCACGGCGATGGATCTTTACACATCGCACGTGCCTGTGCAGACGGCCGATGCACCGGCGGCCGGCGTGCCGACCGCGATTTTGTCGGCCAAATCAGTCGCCAGCGCCTCGGGGTTGTTTAGCTTCACCATCACCTATGCGTCAACCGCCGCCCCGATCGATCGATCGACCTTGGGGGGGAGCGACGTGATCATCTCATCGAACGGCTTCTCCGGGTTCGCGCAGGTGACCCGAACCAAGACGTCCGGCGGCAGTACCATCGCGACGTACCGAGTCCGGGTCCCGCGACGGGTCGGAAAAACGCCCACGATCGTCTACGCGATCGCTCTGGAGCCCGGGCGGATCGCGACGACCGCCGGTCAATTTGCCGCCGGCCGCTCGTTCTTCGGGACATTTCTGGGATAACCAACCGGTTGGCCTCGCCAGCCCTCTCAGGGCACCATGGCCGCCGGTCGCCGCGATGGCTCAGGCTCGGACTTGGCGTGACGCGACGGGGGGTCGCTCGCGGGGAAGCTTTCCATGGCGGCTTCGTCAATCTCGTCGGCGGGAAGCTGATTCGACCGACCGCGGTAATCGTGCGGATAGGACGGCCCGAGTGAGGCCTCGCCGGAGCGTGCGCGGGACGACCGGCCGCGGAACAGCTTGACGGGATTTCGGCCGGTGAGGCCGCGATAGAACATGCCGCCGCCCAGCGCAGTCAGACCCAGCCCAAGCCATCCCCCTTTGCCAGCCCCATAGAGCGCGAGTAGCCCGCCGCCCGCCGTGCAGAGCGAGCAGATTTCGATCCCGGCACTGGCAACGGGCTCCGTGATGTACCTGTCTCCGACTTTTCGGACCACATATCGAGGTGTGCCGGCCATATTGGCTCCTTGTTTCGCGTAGAGGGTTCAGAGACTCGGCTTCCAGAGCGATCTGAAGCGTGACCGCCCCACAACGGTCCCGTCCAGGATGGCAAATAAAAACGCGGTGCCGACGGACCCGCGCGTGTAAGCGGATTCTGGCGTCGCGGAAGAGAATCGTTCCCAAAGTTGCAGTGCGGACGCGCGGGCCTACGATCCGGGGATTGGCTCTGCCGTTCCGCTGTCAAGGAGGGTTTCGCGATGAACGCCTGGCTGCTAACACAATTGACGGGTGTCGATGGGCTGCGCCTCTCGGATGCGCCCGACCCAGTGCCCGGCCCCGGGGAGGCGGTGCTCGCCATCCAATATGCTTCGCTCAACCCCGCCGACCGTTACCTCTCCGAAGGGCAATACCCGGCAAAGCCGCCGATGCCTCACATTCTCGGGCGCGACGCGGTCGGCACCGTCACGGCGGTCGGCCCTGGCGTCGCGGGGGTAAGCGTTGGTGACCGGCGGCTGTTGCTCCGGAGCGAAATCGGCGTCAGCCGTCCCGGAACGTTCGCCGAGATGGCCGCCGTGCCGGTCGAGTCGCTGGTGGAACCCCCCAGCGGCTGGGCCTCCACCGAGGCGGCCGGGGCGCCGCTGGTCTACCTGACGGCCTACCAGGCGCTGACGCAGTGGCCGGGCCTGCCCCCCGGATCGGTCGTGTTGATTACTGGAGCCTCTGGCGGCGTCGGCGTCGCCAGCACCCAGTTGGCCCGTGCGATGGGGCATACGGTCGTCGCGCTTTTGCGCGACCCGGCCAAGCGAGAACGCCTTCGGGCTCTGGGTGCGACGCACACGCCGGACCTGGAGGATGCGTCTTGGCGCAAGGCGCTGAAGTTCGATCTCGCCGGCCGCCGCGTTGATCTGGCGATCGACAACATCGGCGGGCAGCAGTTGGTTGATGTCATCGAAACCCTCGGCGAGAACGGTAAGGTGAGTTGCGTCGGCCAGCTCGCCGGCCGTTCCCCAGTTTGCGACGGCGACGCTCTTTTTCCGGCGACTCAAGGTGGGCGGGGTTTCCGTCGGCGCCTACACCGCCGCCGAGAGCCAGGAGGCGTGGCGCGGCGTGCTGGCCCTGTTGAAAAAGATCGACGCGCGGCCGCAGGTTGACAAGGTGTTCCCGTTCGACCAACTCCCGGCCGCCTTCGAGCGGCTGAAAGCCGGGCCGATGGGGAAAGTGCTCATAGAAGTCGGCGCGTCGCAGGGCGGTTGATCCCGTCCCGCCGGGCGACGGGCTGGCATGTGAGAGGGGCGTGGCTGTTTCTGTCAGCGATTCCAGCCTGGGAACGCCGACGTCCTCGTCGGCTCGACGCGAAAGGCCGACGGGGACGTCGGCGTTCCCACGACGCGCCCGGACCTCAAGCAAGTTCCGTCGCCCGTTCACCTTGACCTTCACCAGCCCGGAAACTAATCTACCGCCCCTTGGAACTGCCCTGTTCGGTCATCCGACGGGTGGTTGCGTGGCCGACTTCGTGCAAAAATGCACAATGTCTGTTCGGCCGCGTAACCTTCGGGTGTTCCGCCTGACTTTGAGCCGGCCCTTTGGGTGCGGAGGTCGAGGCAATGGCGGACGACAAACAAGACCTCGGGCGTTACCTCAACAACGGGCTGCAGGTTTTGGCCGTGCGCTCCTGGGCTATTTCGCGGGCCATTGGCTTGAAGGCCGCAACCCGAACTGGGCGCCGTGGCCCGTGATGATTGGATCGATGCTCGGTGTCGCGGCCGGGATGTACCCGCTGATCCGGGACGGCTTGCGGGCAAACCAGGACGAATGACGCGGTGCGAGCCCGTCGTGCGACGAGGCGAACGTTTCGCGCGTGCGGTTGACTCTCGGGCGGGAGCCGGATGACGGCTCCGGAAGCGACGAACGTGCTCCGTGACGCGGTGTTGATCTTGGTGGCGGCGCTTCTAGTTGCCGGCTGCGGGCTCGCGGCGAGCCATCTTGCGGGATGGCCCCTCCACCTGCCGGAGATGGGCGTCGCCGCCGTGGGGTGCCTGATCGCCGCCGGCGTCGCCGTTGTAGTCCTGGGCCTCGCCCACGGCGGCCCCGCGGCTTCGGTGTCGCAATCGGCTCTTCTGGCGACGCTCGTGCATATGTTCATCGCCCTGACGTGCGGAGCGATCGTGATGCTCTCGCACCAAATGCGGGCAGCGTTCATGTACTGGCTGCTGGCGTTTTATGTCGCTACGCTGCTCGCCGTCGTGTCGGCCGCGGTTCGAGCGGTCCGGTCATCTTCCGTGCCCGCGGCTTCGACCGGCGCCGCTCGGCCGGAGAGTCGCGCGGCGCCGGACGGGCACTAGCCACCAAGGTCAGACTGGGCGGCCCGAGCGTCGCCAACCGATTCGCAGTCGTGAAATGCCTCGGGATCCATCATGCAGATGCTCAACCTCCTGGCCGCCAACCCGCTTGAACATGTCCTGCCGCACCCGCTGTTCCAAATCGGGCCGGTTGTGGTCAACAACCAGATGTTCATGGCGCTGGTCGCGGCGGTCTTGATGCTTTTGATCTTCCCGACTCTTTTTAAGCGCGCTGAATCGGGCCCGCCGAAGGGGACAAAGAACTTTTTCGAGGCGATCATGGAGTTCCTCCGCGTGGAGGTCTTCCGCCCCGCTCTCAAAGAGCACACCGACCGGTTTGTCCCGTTCCTCTGGACGCTCTTCTTTTTCATCCTGTTCTGCAACCTGCTTGGCCAGTTGCCGATCGGTGAACTGGTGACATTCTTTACAGGCAAAGAATGCCACCTTGGCGCGACCGCGACCGGGTCGCTGATTACGACCGGCGTCCTGGCTGCCTGTGCGTTCATCTTCATTCACGTCAACGGGATCGACGAGGTGGCCAAGGCGCTGATGAACGGCACCTACGGTCATCACGGGCACCACGAAGAGCATTCGTCCGATGGGGCCAAGGGCCATGAGGCCTCCCACGATTTGGAGCATTCGCGCGGCGACGCCCTGGCGGCCGATGTCCCCGGGAATTTTAAGGCGCTGGCCGACCCGACCGCGCATTACGCCGACGACCAGCATGTCGGGCATGACCCGCATCGCCCGGACCACGGCCGCACCGATCCCGGCGGCATTAAGCTGAGCCCCGCGCAGGCGATCCTCCAGGCGGTCCCGCTCTATTTCTGGAACTTCGCGCCGCACCCGTTCAAGCCTGCGCCGGGCGAGCCGGCCTACAAATGGGCGCCGGACATCCTGATCTGGGGCCTGCTGCTGATCCTGGAATTGGTCGGTGCGGTGATTAAGCCATTCGCGCTGATGATTCGTTTGTTCGCCAACATGATTGCCGGGCACATCGTGCTTGCCGCGTTGATTGTGCTGATCCCGATGGGGAGCGGCATTCTGGCGCAGATCGGTGTCGGCATCCCGGTGACCATCCTGAGCCTTCTGATTCGGGTGCTCGAACTGTTCGTCTCATTCCTCCAGGCGTACGTCTTTACCTTCCTGGTGACGCTGTTCATCGCCAGTGCGGTAGCGCCCGAGCACTGATGCGACGCTCCCCGTAGGGCACCCATCGCGTGCCGCCGCGGGGGCGCTGTCATGAAGGCTCGGGCGGACGGGACGATGGCGGGCGGGAAGCGGCCGCGGACGCCTGATTCGAGGCAGTTGATGGTGGACGCCTGTCGCGGCACGCAGTGCGTGCTCTACGAAACCGGCCCTGGCGCGGGTGTTAAAAGGCACTCTGATTTCGCCGGCCTTCTTGCGGATCGCCCTCAGGCAGCCGACGCCCGGGCACTTTTTTAAGTTCGGCACCTACATCATCCGCGGGCGGCTCGGGATTCCGGGAGGCCTGCACTGTTTCGGGCAAACGCCCGAAGGGAGCTAAAATGGTCGAAGTTGTTGCGGACATGCTTGGGGACAAGGGCCTCTCCGCCGTCGGCGCCGGCATCGGTGCTGGCATCGGGGCAGGATTGGTCGTCATCGGCGCCGGTAAGGGCATCGGCCACCTGGCCGGTCAGGCGATGGAAGGCATCGCGCGTCAGCCCGAAGCGGGCGGCCGCATCGGCACGAACATGATCATCGCCGCCGCGCTGATCGAAGGGTTCACCTTCTTCGCGCTGGTCATCTGCTTCCAGCTCGCCGGCAAGATCACTGGTTAAACGATTTAAGCGTGACGACGCGCCGTGAGCGGGCGTCGGTCTCGCCGAGTTTTCCGGCATTCGAACGGCGAAAGCCGATCGAGTGCCTTCCCCGTGACCACACTCGCCGGCGGCAGATCGCCGCTTTTGGACTGACCGGCGTCGCGAACGAGCGATTGAGCGGGCGGCGTCACCAGAGCACGCCGCGAGCCGAAGACTTTCGAACAGCCAGGCCGCCATATTGGCGCGCCGGCCTAAGGTGAAGCGATGTCAACGCGAACGCACATGCGACTGCAGGGCCGTCTGCTTCTTTCCTTTGCGCTTGCCGCGTGCCTTCTGGCCCCCGGCGTTCGCGCTGCGGCCGAGGCGATCCCCGGCCCGGCGGCGACCCAGTCCACCGAAGCCCGCGCCGCTAAAGGCGAGAGCGAAGCGAAGCCGGACTTGATGCCCGATCCGTCGGCCGCCGAGACCTGGTACAGCGCCATCTGGGTGCTGGTCATCTTCATCACGCTGCTGGCGATCCTCTATCCCACCGCCTGGAAGCAGGTGCTTGCGGGGTTGAAGGCGCGCGAGGAGCGGATCCGCGGAGATATCGCTTCGGCGGAGAGCGCCCGGCAGAAGGCGGAAGCGTCGCTCAAGGATTACAACGCGAAGCTGTCGGACGCGGAGTCGCGCGTGCGCGACCTGATCGCCAAGGCGACGACCGACGCGCAGCAGATCGCCGCGACCATCAAGACCCAGGCCGAGCAGGATGCCCAGGTGATGAAAGAGCGGAGCCTGGCGGACATCGAGCGGGCCAAGAACGACGCGCTGAACGAGATTTACGATCAGGCCGCGAACCTGGCCACAAGCGTCGCCGAGAAGATCCTCCGCCGGAACCTCAATGCGGATGACCAGCGCGACCTCGTCTCCCGCAGCCTCGAGCAGTTGCAGGCGCTTCGGAACAACTGAATGAGCCCTGGGCGGCGGGGTTCGCGATCGATGCGCGGCCATCAGCTCTCCGTAATTGGCGAACCACTATGTCTGAACCCGCTCAACACACGGCGACTCATACTTCCCCGGCCGCCCGCTCTTACGCGCAGGCGGTGCTGGAGCTGGCGACGGAATGGAACGCGTCGCTCGACCAGCTTGCCAGCGAGCTGCGCGACCTGCGGCAGGTGATCGTGGATAACCCGGTCTTCGGCCGCTTTCTGGCCGACCCGGCGATCAGCCGGGCGGATCGGACCAAGGCGCTTCGAGCGGACGCTCGGCGGGCGGGTCACGCCGTTGACGTACAAGGTCCTGGGCGTGCTGAACGAAAAGGGCCGCCTGGGGCTGCTGGGGGAGATTTCCCGCGCGTTCGACCTTCTGCTGGATGAGAAGTGGAATAAGGTGGATGTTGACGTTTATGTCGCCCAGCCGCTGGAAGGCTGGCAGTTCGACCAAGTCCGCCAGAGGGTGAGCGACGCGTTGGGGAAAGAGGCGATCATCCACCAGCATGTGGATGAGTCGATCATTGGCGGGCTGGTCCTGAAGGTGAAGGATAAGCTGATCGACGTGAGCGTGAAGTCGCAGCTCAGCGCGATCCGGACGAAACTGCTGGCGGGCCGCCAGAGGGCGGTCCGCGCGGCGAGCGATGTGTGAGTGGGGTGCGTCGCTCAACGGCATCCATTGCACAAGTTGACGGGTGCGGGGCGAATTTTTCAATCGATCGAGAGACCGGAGAAGAAAGAAATGGCCATCAACGTCGCGGAAATCACCAGCGTCCTGAAGCAGGAGATCGCCGGGTTCGAGCAGCAGTTGCAAATCAGCTCGGTCGGCACGGTTATCGAGGTCGGCGACGGCATCGCGCGCATCTACGGCCTGGAGAACGCGATGGCCGGGGAACTGCTCGAGTTCCAGAACGGCACGATGGGTCAGGTCTTCAATCTCGAAGAAGACTCGATTGGCGCGGTCATCTTCGGGAACTACCTGACGATCAAGGAAGGCGATTCGGTCAAGAGCACCGGCCGCCTGTTGCAGGTCCCGGTGGGCGAGGCGGTCATCGGCCGCGTCGTCAACCCGCTGGGCGAGGCGCTCGACGGGGGCCCGCCGATCACCTCGACCGAGACGCGCAAGCTCGATATCGTCGCCCCGGGCATCGCCGAGCGTCAGCCCGTGACCGAGCCGATGCTGACCGGCATCAAGGCGATCGACAGCATGATCCCGATCGGCCGCGGCCAGCGCGAGCTGATCATCGGCGACCGCAAGACGGGCAAGACGGCCATCGCCCTGGATACGATCATCAACCAGAAGGGCAAGGGCGTTAAGTGCTTCTACGTGGCGATCGGCCAGAAGGAAGGGACTGTCGCCGCGATCGTCGAAGTGCTCAAGGCGAAGGGGGCGATGGAGTATACGACCGTCGTCGTCGCCGGCGCGTCCGACCCGGCCCCGCTGCAGTACATCGCGCCGTACGCCGGCACGGCGATGGCCGAGTACTTCATGTGGAAGGGTGAAGCGACGCTCTGCGTCTACGACGACCTGAGCAAGCAGGCGGCCGCCTATCGCCAGCTTTCTTTGCTGCTCCGCCGACCGCCCGGCCGCGAGGCGTACCCCGGCGACGTCTTCTATCTTCACAGCCGTCTGCTGGAGCGGGCCGTGAAGCTCAGCAAGGAGAACGGCGGCGGCTCGCTGACCGCCCTGCCGATCATCGAGACGCAGGAAGGGGAAGTGTCGGCGTATATCCCGACGAACGTCATCAGCATCACCGACGGACAGATCTATCTCGAGCCCGACCTCTTCTTCTCGGGCGTTCGCCCGGCGGTCAACGTCGGGATCAGCGTGAGCCGCGTCGGTGGGAACGCGCAGACCAAGGCGATGAAGAAGATCGCCGGCTCGCTGAAGCTCGACCTGGCCGCCTATCGCGAGCTGGAAGCCTTCGCCCAGCTCGGTACGGAATTGGACAAGGCCACGCAGAAGCAGCTTGACCGGGGCGCGCGGCTGGTCGAACTGCTGAAGCAGCCGCAGTATCAGCCGATGCCGGTGGAGCAGGAGGTCATGGTGGTCTACGCAGGGACCAAGGGTTATCTGGACGAAGTGCCTCCGTCCCGCATCGGCGAGTTTCAGGACGCCTTCCTCAAGTTCGTGGACACCCGCGCCCCCCAGGTGCGGCAGCTTCTGGCCGACAAGAAGGAGCTGACGGAAGAAGTCGAGAACGGGATCAAGCAGGCGCTTACCGATTTCATGAAGACGAGCTGGAAGAAATGATGGCGGCGTAATCGAGCGGCTACGGCGGCTAAAAGCCGGAGTAGCGATTGTCGGCCCGGATCGGACGCCTTGTGCGTCCGATCCTTTTTTTTGGAACGATCGACGGGGCCCGGCGTCTGAAGCGAGAGCAACAATCGGCCGATCGATTGTGGGGCTTGGCGCGGCGGCGGGAAGAGGGCGGAGGAGAATCACCTGGTGGCAGCGGATCGAACGGCCGCATCGGCGCTCCATTTGCGGGAGACTCGAGGACCCGGGCAGCGCGACTGGATTGTCATGATTGACGGACGCAGAGCCGCATTCGGGGTGGGGTTTCCCATATCGTCGGCGGTCTCTCGGGATCGCAAGGCTTAAATTGCCTAAATTCCGTGCAAGTGTGCACTTTCGGGGTTCAAATATTCCGTGTGGGCTTCAATATTTGGGCGTTCGAGGCGTATACAGAGTTGTCAGGGGAACGGAACCGCGAGTCTGGTTCCGATTGGGGCAGTTTTCACCGCCGTAAGCTCCGGGGATTTGTTTTATGAGCAATCACTCATCTGGAAATTCGCACCATCGCCCGGCGATCCTGCCGAAGCGGCTGTTCGATTACGAAGTGATCGATTTCATCGGCGAAGGGGCCGGGAGCGTTCTGTACGCGGTCATGCACCCTGTGACCAAACAGATTTACGCCCTGAAGCACGTCGCCGTGAAAGTCGAGAAGGACGAGCGGTTCGTCGAGCAGCTCGAGACCGAGTTCCAGGTGGGCAAGTCGATCGTCCACGAAGGCTTACGCCGCTCGATCGACCTCAAAGAGAACCGCACCCTGCTCCGCAAGGTGACCGAGGCGGCGCTGGTCCTGGAGCTTTTTGACGGGTCACCGTTGGAACAGAGCCCCCCGTGGAAAATGGTGGACGTCTGCCAGGTGTTCATCGAGACGGCCAAGGCCCTGCACGCCCTCCATCAGGCCGGGTATGTCCACTGCGACCTCAAGCCGAACAACATCATGATGAACGCGGCCGGCAACGTGAAGGTCATTGACCTCGGCCAGGCCTGCAAGATCGGCACTGCCAAGAAGCGCATCCAGGGGACGCCTGACTACATCGCCCCCGAACAGGTCAAGTGCGAGCCGGTCAGCGTGAGGACCGATGTCTACAACTTCGGTGCGACGCTCTACTGGGTGCTCGTCGGAAAGAACCTGCCGACGCTGTTCACCCTCAAGAAGTCGGACAACAGCTTCCTGGTGGACGAGAAGATGGCCTCGCCGTCGGAGATGAACCCCAAGATCCCGGAGACGCTTTCGGCCCTGGTGATGGACTGCGTTCGCGTCGCCCCGTCCAAGCGGCCCGCCGACATGCAGGAAATCGCTCGGCGTCTGGAAATCATCCAGTTCACGCTCGAACGCGCCGCCAAGGCCGCCGCGCAGGGACAGTCGAAGGTTGCCGGTCCGATCACACATCCGGCGACGACAACGCGCCTCGCGATCGCGTAAGATACGCCCACGTCTGAAAACGCCGCCGAAACCCACTTTCAGAAGGGCGATCGCTTGCGACACACGCTCCCTCTCGCCGTTGTCGTAGCCCTCTGTTCTCTCGCCAACTGCTGTTTGTTCCCCGGCGTTGATCAAGCATTGGCCTCACCGACCGCCGAGCCCGCGTTGCCGGCGTCTCGCCCGGCCTTTCAGATCGTCGTCGATACCTCGGATGCCCCGGGCATGGAGGCCTATGGCGACAAGGTGAAGGCGCTCGCCACCGACTGGTACCCCAGGATCATTGAGATCCTCCCCGGTGAAGGCTTTGTGCCGCCGACGAAGGTGACGATCACCTTCAAGACGGACTACAAGGGCGTGGCGGCCGCCGGCGGCGATCAGGTCACCTGCTCGGCCAAGTGGTTCACGGAGCACCCGGAGGACCTCGGCGCGATCGTCCACGAGCTGACGCACGTCGTCCAGCACTACACGCGCGGCCCGCGGCCGGGTTGGCTCGTCGAGGGGATCGCCGACTACGTGCGCTTCTTCCGCTACGAACCCGTCTCCGCCCGCCCCCACCCCAAGGCAAACCGCGCCCACTACACCGACAGCTACCGAACGACCGCCCACTTCCTCAACTGGGCCCAGGAGGCCTACGACAAGGATTTGGTGGTAAAGCTCAACACCGCCTGTCGGCACGGCAAGTACACCGAGGAGCTTTGGAAGGAGTACACGGGGAAGCCGCTGGCGGACCTGGAAGCGGAGTGGAAGGTCGCCCTGGCGGAGCCTGCGAAGTGAGAGGGCGATAATGGAGTTGGGGGCCACCGCCAGGTGGTGACAGCGCAGGTTGGGACGGAGGCGCGGTCCGCACGGACCGATCCCCGCTCGCGCGGCGGGATGGATCTGGAACGATCTGGATGCCCTGAGGCGGATCGCAGTGCCGTCCCTGCGGTAACGCGAAGTTCCGGAAGGCGCCAGTCACCCCTCGACGATGCTTTTCTCTATCGGCTCAACGGTGACGCCGCTGGCGCGCATGAAGCGAACGGCGTCCTCCACTTCCCGCTCCACGCCGCTCAGCAGCACGGCCATGATTCCGATTTCGTGTTGAACGCTTGCCTGCCGGATGTCGAAGGTCACGTTGGGATAGCGGCGGCTCATCTGCCAGATGATCGGCTGCTCGACCTCCGTCCGCGTGGGGAACGTGAACCAGAAGCGGCGGCTGTAGGCGGGCGAATCGGTCATGGCTTTTCCTTCCGGGCAGCCGGGTGGTCTTCGGCGGCTACGGCTTATCGAGCCCCGCCGGCGATCGCCGGGACAATACTGATCTCGTCGCCCGCCTTAACCGGCGTCTCCAGGTTCTTGAGGAACCGGATGTCTTCGTCGTTCAAATAGACATTGATGAACCGGTTCAACTGGTTCTCGCCCTTGAACAGGCGCGCCTCGATCCCGGCCGCCGAGGTCTTGAGGCTGTTCAGCACCTCGCCGACGCTGGCGCCCTGCGTCTCGACCACGTCCTGGCCGTTGGTGAAGTTGCGGAGCGGGGAAGGAATTCGAACTCGAATGCTCATTGGGGGTCCTGTGTCGTCGGTGCCCCACCGGCCCACGTGATGCCGGGCGGGAGGGGGTCGTTTCCAGCGGCCGCACGCCGCCGCCGGATCGTAACCGAATGAGCCGAGCGCGTCACCGCCAAGCGGGGCGGGCGAGCGGGATGGGACGAGCGGAGTGGGTCGCGAGCCGCGGGATCGCATCAATCGCTCCCACCTGAAGCGAAACGAACGGTGACCGCCGCGGCCGCCTACTTCGCGTTCGCTCCTGTGCTCTTGCCGAGGCCGGGGGGCGATTTCGGCGGCGACTTGCTGGCCGCGGCGCTGTCGGCCGCCTTGATGCAGGCGAGCTGCAAGGCGGGCAGTTTGTTGTCCGGGTTGGCGGTATCGCTGCGTTTTTCCCACGCGAGCTTTCCGCCCGCCTTGGCGCTGACGCTGACTTTCTCGTAGTAGGTCGGGGCGGCGCGGAACTTCAGCTCGCCGACAGCGTCGGCAAGGCGGCGGCACTCCTTCGCATCAACTTCTTCGGAGGCGAGGTAGGCGTTCACGTCATCGACCAGCGCCAGCGTCCACTCCTTCGCGCCCGACGCCGCCTTGAGGCGCTCGTCGGCGTCCTGCATCCCGGCGATCAAGACCGACGGCGTTTTGGGAAGGCGCCGATAGAATTCGTTGCGGTAGCCCAGGACGTACACGTTCGATTCCGTCGTCTTCTTCACTTCCTCTTCAACCTTTGCGTTGATGACGACGTCATCCTGCCGTCGGGCGGTCGTCAGCAATTGGTCGAGCTTGACCTGTTCCGACTTCTGAATCCCGAAGCGCGGGTTGGGCAGCGGCGCCCGGCGGTAGGTATCGATGGCGCGCGGCGAGCGTTTCAGGTCGATCGTCTCGGGGAGCCCGGAGAGCAGTTGCCACCGCACGTACGACGCGGCCGCCTTGTCGCCGGTGATCGGACGGTCCAGCGCGGCAAGAATGATGTCCGGCTTCAGGTCGGGGACGGGGTTCTGCGTGAAATAGTCGGGCACTTCGCGGAGCGGCGACTTGGGGTCCTTTTGCCAGGCCGCGTATTCCTTCTTCAGCGCTTCGACCGCGAGGTCAACCGCTTTCGCCGGGGGGATGACGCGCGGTGTCGGCCCTTCCCGTCGGTGTGCGCAGCACGCGTGCTGGGCTGGGTCTCCGCGACAACAGGCTGGGTGGTCGGCTCGACCTCCGTCAGCGCGGAAGGCTGCGTTGTCGAGGGGGCCGGCTGGGTGTGAATGCCGATGTGCGACGGCCGCGTTGACGGCCCTGTGGTCGGCCCCGCCGCAGTGGGGATCGCGGCGAGCCAAGTCACGATCGCCAGTGCCGCGGCCGGCGCTAGCAGCCCTCGCCGCAACCCCCGATATCGAAAGCAGCCCATACGAGTGTCAGCCCTTCGCTGTCGATTCGGCGAGGGTCGCGTTACCGATCCGCCCGTCTGATGCCCGCCGACCATCCTCGCCGATGGAATTCTAACAGACGCGACGCGAAAAGTTGCGCCGGCGAGTGCCCCGGGCTTCACTTTATCCACTTTGCCTACGCGCGAAGGAGTTCCGGCGGCAGGCGCGAGCGCGGCACCTGCCGCGCCTCAACCGGTGGGCGACATCCTGGCGTCCGCGGCCAGGTCGCCGAGGAGCAATGTTCGGATTCTGTTATGCCCGCTCGGATTTCGGCGCGTTCTGTTAGGCTGCCGCAGCGTCGGTCCAGGTGGGCCGGCTAAACCCGTTTTCAACCTCTCGGAGAGTGACATGACCGTCGCCGAAATTGCCAAGGAACTCGTCTCGCTCTGTCGCCAGGGCGAGAATGTCAAAGCGATCCAAACGCTCTACTCGCCAGACATCGTCAGCGTCGAAGCGCACGACATGCCGGCCGCCCCCCGGGAAACTCGTGGCATTGCGGGCGTCATGAAGAAAGGTGAATGGTGGATGGGAGCCCATACCATTCACGGCGCCAAGGCGAGCGAGCCCTTCCTTTCCATCGACAAGTTCGCGGTCCAGTTCGATTACGACATCACGGTCAACGCGACCGGCAAGCGGATGAACATGGTCGAGGTCGCTGTCTATACCGTCAAGGACGGGAAGATCGTTCACGAGGAGTTCCTCTACGCCGCATAAAGGCCGCGATCGCTCGCACGATTCGGCCGTTGTGTCGCACACGCCGTGTCGGTGCGCCAAGTTTTGGCAGGCGAATCGCCTGGTATGGTGGTTGCCTTCCGCTTCGCCAGGAAGGACGCAAACGACGTTGCCAAACGGGCGCGGCCCTGTTGCAACGATCCGGCGCTCCGAACGAGGAGGCTGCTATGCTTAAGGGAATCAAGTACGGCTCGGCTCTGGTGGCGCTGACAGTTCTCAGCGGGCTCTTCGCCGGCTGCCACGCGTCGGTCGATGCCGACCCGCACGCCAGCTCGGATACCACCGTCCGCCGGGAAACGACCGTTCGCGACACGGGCAGCGGCGTGACGAAGACGGAGACCAAGGTGGAGAAGACCTACTAACACTACAGCGCTGATTCGACGATGAAGCCTTCGCGAATCAGAAAATCCGAAGCACCAAACCTCAAGGAACTCCAAACAAAGGCAAGGCGGAAATCGACACTCGCGCTTGAGTCCGGTTTCTTCTTTTCCGATTCCCCATTCCTTCGGATTTCGTGCTTCGGATTTCGACGTTCTTCCTGTGCTCCAACTGACCAAATAGCGCTGTAGTGCTAAGGGCGGCCGGCTTCACGTCGATGTGGGCATCAAAAAAAGGACGCGGCCACGGCTCCAGACCGTAGGCCGCGTCCTTTTTTGTTGGTTAAAACGTGTGACGCTTCCTTCCACCAGGCGATTCACGCGACGGTTCAGGCTCACCCATCGCCGTCGAGGACTCACCCACCCCCGCTGCCGATCATGTCCGTCTGGGGCTGCGTCATCCGCCGGGGGTCGAGCGTTTTGGCCAACTCCACTTCGGGCATCAGCTTCCGCTCCATTGCGACCTGCCGCACGGTCTTCCCAGTCTTGAAGCTTTCTTTAGCGATCTCGGCGGCTTTGTCATACCCGACGACCGGGGCGAGGCTTGTACACATGGCGAGGCTTTGTTCGACCAGGCCTTCGCACCGCTCGCGGTTGGCGGTGATCCCGGCGACCGCCCGATCGGCAAAGACTCTCGCGGCGTTGGACAGCAGATCAATACTCTGCAAAAGGTTGTACGCCATGACCGGCATCATGACGTTCAGCTCGAACGTGCTCCCCAGCCCGCTGCCGGCGAAGGCGATCGTCGCGTCGTTGCCGATGACCTGGGCCGCCACCATCAGCGCCATCTCGCTCATGACGGGGTTCACCTTGCCGGGCATGATGCTGCTGCCGGGCTGAGTGGCGGGGATGCTGATTTCGCCCAGCCCGCACCGGGGCCCGCTGGAGAGCCAGCGGATATCGTTGGCGATCTTGGTCAGGCTGATGGCGATCGTCTTGAGCAGGCCCGACGCTTCCACGACGCCGTCCTTGGAGGCCTGGGCTTCGAAGTGGTTTGGCGCCTCGACAAAGCCAATCCCGGTGCGCCGGGCGATGGCGGCGATGGCGGCGGCCGCGAACTTTGGGTGGGAGTTGATGCCCGTCCCCACCGCTGTCCCGCCAAGCGGTAGCTCGCGCAGCGCCTGGACTGCTCGCAACGCCCGCTCGACCGAATGCCGCGCCTGGGCACAATAGCCCGATAGCTCCTGGCCCAAAAGGATCGGCGTCGCATCCTGAAGGTGCGTGCGGCCGATCTTCACCACGTCATCGAATTCGCCCCCCTTCTCGTTGAACTTCGACTCGAGATGGCTTAGCGCGGGGATGAGCGATCCCTGGATCGACACGGCGGCCGCGATGTGCATCGCTGTCGGGATCACGTCATTGGAGCTTTGTTCCATGTTGACGTGATCGTTCGGATGGATCGGGTCTTTGCCCCCCCGCTTGCCTGTGGCGATCTCATTGGCGCGGCTGGCGATCACCTCGTTGGCGTTCATGTTGGTCGAGGTGCCGCTGCCGGTCTGGAAGATGTCCACGACAAACTGGTCATCCAGGCGTCCGGCGATGACCTCCTCCGCCGACTGCTGCACGAGCGCCAGCCGCTTCTCGTCGAGCAGGCCCAAGTCATGGTTGACCTTGGCGCAGACCCACTTGATGAGCCCCATGGCGGCGATGAACCGGCGATTGAAGCGAAGGTCCGAGATGGGGAAGTTCTCGACGGCGCGGCCGGTCTGGGCGCCGTAGTGGGCGTCGGCGGGGACCTGCATTTCCCCCATTGAGTCTTTTTCAGTTCGCATCGGCTGGGACATGGGCTCCTCGATTGTGCGTGGGCGATCAGGGAAAGGCGCGACTGACGCCGGGTTCGGAGCGGTCATTATTCAGATGGCCGTTGAGCCGGCAATCGGGCACGACTGATTTGGTGTGACGCCTCGCGCTCGTGCGAGCCGGTTGCTTGGACGTGGAAACCGATCCACATCGGAGGTATGACCTCCGCCATGGAACCGACTCTCAAGCGGCGTGACTTCATGGCGGCGGCCCTGGCGACCGGTGCGGCGGCCGCGATCCCGGCGGTACAGGTTGCGGCCGCCGAGCCGGCACCCGCTCCCACCGCGGCCCGCGAACTGTACGAGCTGCGGCTTTATCACATGAAGCGCGGCACGATGACCCTCCGGGCCGACGACTACTTCCGCGAGGCGTTGGTCCCCGCGGCGCGGCGCCATGGCGCCGGACCGGTCGGTGTGTTCAACGTCACCATCGGCCCCGAGGCCCCGGCCGCCTATGTGTTGATCACGCATCCGTCGATCGAGTCGTTCGCCACGCTCTCCGACAAGCTGGCGGCCGACGCGGACTATCGCAAGGCGGGTGACGCGTTCCTCTCCGCCCCGCCGACCGACCCACCTTACGTTGGCATCCAAAGCTGGCTGCTTCGCGCCTTCGAGGGCATGCCGAAGATGGAGATCCCCGCGGCGACCGCCAAGGGTGAGCCGCGGCTCTTCGAGCTGCGCACCTACAAGAGCCACAGCGAGGCGGCCTCGACCAAAAAAGTGGAGATGTTCGCGGCCGCCGGCGAGATCGCCATCTTCCGGCGCGTCGGCGTCCAGCCTGTCTTTTTCTCCCAGGGGATCGTCGGCGACAACCTCCCGAGCATCACGTACATGGTCACCTTCCCCGACCTTGCGACCCGGGAGAAAAACTTCAACGCCTTCCGGTCCGACCCGGACTGGAAGAAGCTGAGCACGACCCCCGGCTACACCGACGCCGAATTGGTGACGAGCATCGCGAACACGGTCCTGATGCCGACCACTTATTCACAGATCTGATCTTGAATAATAGATTGCGCGCCGCCGGGCAGGAGGCGGTAGGATTGGGGCTCGGCGGAGCGGCATGCTGTCTCGTTCGCTTCCACCGCCACATCGCAAGCCGGAGTTGCCATCCGATGGATACCGCTTCAGGCAAGGGCGTCGCTTCAGGCCGGGACGTCGCCGCACGCGCGGGCTCGGTGAGCCGCGGCCGTGCGTTCACCCTGATCGAACTGCTTGTCGTTATAGGGATCATCGCCCTCCTGGTGTCGATCCTGCTGCCGTCGCTGCACCGCGCTCGCGAGAACGCCAAGCAGGTGAAGTGCATGGTGAACCTGAAAGAGATCTCGATGGCGCTGGTGATGTACTGCGGCGAGAACAAGGGGCGATTGCCAGGCGGCGCTGAAGGTTCCGGGCAAGAGAAGGCGTGGGACTGGATCTACTGGGACCCAAGCTCCAGCTACACGGACGTGTCCGATTCGGCGCTGGCGCGTTACCTGGGGATCACCACGTCAGTGGCGAGCGCGCATGATGCGGGCGTTAGTACGGTGGCCCAAGTCTTGTACTGCCCTTCGGACGACCCGCGAAACCATCTCTCGGTTTATGGGGGGCGGCCTCCCTACCAGTACAGCTACGGGATCAATTGCTTCATGTGTGATAACCACCGCGCCTACGAGCGGTTCGGGATCACCCTGGCGGCCAACCAGAAATCGCTCATGATCACCCAGATTCACAACCCTTCGGAGAAGATCGTGTTCGCCGAAGAGGACGAGCGAACGATTAACGACGGGCTGTGGTGCCCGCCGGGAGACAAGCTGGCGATCCGGCATGACGTGTACAAGACTGTCAGCGATGTCACCGGCCGCGGGAATGTCGCGTTTGCCGACGGGCATGCGGAATACGTTGACCGCAATTATGTCCAGGACGGCAATCACATCTACCCTGATTTTCCATAACCCGCCCGCATCGACCGGCCGGGATGAAAAGTTAAACGTTGACCAGGTCAAGAGGGCTTGTTACAAATTGCGTTAGATAGCGAGACAGCCCTTATCTGGCGGAATCAGGGGTTTGCACTTCGTCTGTAAGTCTGGAATGGTGGCCCGCCCGCTCGGTGGCCCGCCGGGAGAGGATCTCATGCCCAGGGCCCATCGGACTTCGTTCCGGCGAGCGTTCACGCTCGTTGAACTGCTGGTCGTGATTGGCATCATCGCTCTCCTCGTGAGCATCCTTCTACCCACCCTGAGCCGGGCTCGAGAGCAGGCGAATCAGGTGAAGTGCCTGTCCAACTTAAAACAGATCGGCGCTGCGTTTGTGATGTACTGCGGGGAGAACAGAAATGTCTTCCCTTACCCCGCAACGAACGGGACGGCTTACGAGGAAGATTGGATCTGGTGGCAGCAGAACGTGGTTGCCGGACGGCCGGACCCAGATGTGGGCCAATCCCCGATCGGAAGATACCTTGGCCTGAAGGCGGGCGCTACGTCGGCTCCGATGTTCGTTTGCCCCAACGATGACGTCAACCGGCGACCGCAGACGAACGGTGCCATCGGCCCATACCGCTACAGCTATTCGATGAACTGGCTCATGAACGGCACGCGCACCATCTCGTATGGCCAAGTCTGCGCAGAAGATTACCCAGGTTCGAAATTCATCGGACAAGATCCTCATCGTTGAGGAAGACAACCTTACAATTAACGACGGGTATTGGGTCCCCCCTACTTATGACGCCAGCGGCACTTACATCCCGTACAATACCGATCCGAAGGTTGGCCCAATGAGCGGCCAAGGGACCCTTGACTGGCTTGAGATTCGGCACGATCGAGCAGTCAGCAAGCCCGACAGTAGCTTCAATCGGCCGACCGAGGAACCGAATGCGGATCGCCGCGGGAATGTTGGCTTCGTGGATGGCCACGCCGAGTACGTCACCCGAACGTTCGCCCACCAACGGGCGCACCTCTATCCGTTCGACTAACGCCTGAACAGCGTATTGTCCCTCGGCCCGAAGAACCCGAGGCGCATCTTCGCGTTGTCGGCCCCGTAGACATTCGTCGGATAGGTCCACGTCATCGATTCGCTGCCGACATGCCCGTCGGCCCAGGCGACGTTCGCCTTCCCTGTGTGCCGGAAATGGATGGATGGCGACGTCGGATTCCCGTCCGCGTCCAGGGGAGGTTCGACGAACGAGTATTCGATCAGGGTCGGGTTCGCAATCGCGGTATCGGCGAAGGCGATCTTATCGGCCGCGTTGTGAACCTGCGCGGCCAGGGCGGGGATGTTGACGACGCGCGTTTCAAACTCCGGCGTGGGCAGCGGGAGGGACGCCAGCTCCGGGATCCCCGTGCCGCTCCCCAGGAAGCTGTTGTTGTACCCGTACCCGCCGCACGCCCGCTCAAACCCCACGGGCCCCTCCACAAAGACGAAGCTCGGGCACTGCTTGATCGCGGCGATCTGAAGGTACGGCTTGAGGGGTGACGTCTCAAAATCGAACGGGGCGGAACCGCTGCGCGCGTCCCGTGCCATCGATGCAGGTTCAACGTGATAAAGTTGAGGTGCGCCGGAGGCCAGTACCCGCGGTTTTCATTCGCGTACAGGGTGCAGCCGATGACCAGTTGCCGCAGGTTGCTCTGGCACGCCGTGCTTCGGGCACTTTCGCGCGCCCCGGCCAGCGCGGGCAGCAGCAACCCGACCAGGACGGCGATGATCCCGATCACGACGAGCAGTTCGACGAGGGTAAACCCCGGGCGCGCCGCCCGGCCGCGCCCGGGTGCTCGACGCCGCCAGGGCGATTGGGCGACCCCTCATCGGAGCCTCCGCCGGCGCCGCGACAGCGGCGCGAACATCGTCAGAAGCGCCAGGCCGACGGCTGAGGGCTCGGGCGTCAGGGCGAGCTGGTCCACGGCGACGTAGGTCGGCGTATCGATCCCGTACATACCCACTCTGCTCGAGGCGAAGCTTAACCCGATCGAACCCGGCGCGCCCAGCCCAGTCAGGCTCACCGGTTGCCACGTGTTGACAACGTACCCGGCGCCGGATCGATAGTCGGCCAGGTAAAACGTGACGGCCCCGGTCTGGGCCCGGTCGCGCCGGCGGCGCTGTAGCCGGTCAGCGTGACGCTGAAATAGTCGCCGGTGGTGTACTTGGGCCCGGCGAAGGCGTCCCCCTGGAGCATCGAGAGGGCGGTGTAGGTCGTATTGGTTAACTGCACCGAGAGCGGCCGCTGCCCGGCCGGCAGGTTGATGTAGGCCGGGTCGAAAGCGACTGCGTAGTTCCCGGACCCGCCGAAGCCGCTGCCGGTGAAGGCCGCGTACTGATTCGTGTAGCCCGCCGTAGTCGTGTCCGAGACGTTGGAGTAGCTCCATCCGTTCCAGTAAGAACCGCCGGAGTACGCGGTGTACGAGTTATTGAAGCTCGCCCCGCCGCTCGACCAGCCGTCGTTGTTCGAGGTGGTCGTCCCGCCGTTGTAGTAGCTGTTAGGGGCCAAAGCGTGGTCTTCGAACGTGATCGTCGCCGCGGCGGCCGCCGAGGCGCCGGCGGCGATCCAAAACATGCCAATGAACAAAATCCGATTCATGGTCAATCCTGCTGGTGTTAAACGGGAAAAAATGAGGCGTCGGGCGGGGCACAAAGAGCCAGCGGACGGCCCTTACCGCGTCGAGACACAAAGCCCGCGCGAACGTCGCCGCAACAGCGCCGCCGTCGCCGCAAGGAGGAGGAGCCCGATCGACCCGGGCTCCGGGGAGGCGTTCAGAACGCCGATGCCGTCGAGGTCGAACCCGCCCGAGGCGAACGCGGTCGGATACGGGTCGTTGATGATGTTTCCCTGGGAGTCGAGGCTGGGGGTGTAGGCGGGGTTACCTGGGGCCGCGTCGATGCGGCCGACGACGTCCACGACGCGCACGAACTGAACGTTGTTGACGTCCAGGTTCTTCGTCCCCGCCAGCTCCGCAAGATCGAACGGTGTCCCGTAGCCTGCCCGGTACTTGCCAGCCAGGTTGTACAAGTTGGTCGGGTCAAGCGACCCAAACCCGCCGATCTGGGCGGCCGTTGACGTGGCCGAGACCGACGAGAACCGCGCAAAGTGCGTTCCGTCGGAACTGACCTCCACATACCCCAATTCCAGGAAGTTATCGCTAAAACCGTTCTCGAACACGGCGAAGTCGGCGGCGGCCGTTCCGGATGGCGTGGGGGAATGAAAGGGTGATCGACCCCCCGTCGCCGAGGCTGACGACGCTGGTCGTATCCCCCTCCGCCGGCCCCAGGGCCGCCGAGGCGGCGCCGTAGCTTGCAAGCGCGCCGGCCGGCGCGTTGATGTCCTGGGGCCCGCGGGTCAGGTTGACCACGCCGCTCGCCCAATCAACGATCCGGGGATCGCTATTGGCGATCGCATCCGACCCGGGCTGCCCCGCGGCCGGGGCATAGGGGCCGCCATGGGCCCAGGAGGGGAACGAAACCCATCCGCCTGCTACCAATAGCAGAGCGGCACACCTGGAGTTGACGCTGCGACCCATCGGTCGCTCCTTTCAGAGCGGGAGTGACCCGCTTGCGCCGGCCGAATCGCGCGGCGGGCGCAAAAAAGAAGGCCCTCGACCTCGCGTCACGCTCGTTTCACGGTCGAGCGGAGGAGAGGCCAGGGCGCGCGTCAACAGATCAGCAGCGCAACCGCAACGCCTGAAAATGGCGCCACGGTGCAACGCTGTGGATGGTGATGCCAGGCCCGGCCGTCCCAAGTCGCGAGGACGAATACGGCGGTCTGCCCCGCACGATGCGAGTCAGGCCAAACCTCGAGCCGGTCTTCTGGCTTTGGACATCCCCGCGTCACCTTCCCAGCCCGATCAGGGGCCAGTGGCTTCATACGACGCGAGTTTCGAGTCCATTACAGCGGCGCGTCCGCATCGGAATAGGAGTAGAAGATCCAAAAAAGGAGCTTCCCTCCGTCACCGATTTCCCTTCGTGACCGATTCTGGCGAACCGGCCACGGGCACGAGTGCCGCTCGAGGTAGGGGGTACGATAGCGGGAGATGGTACGGCTTCAAGCGAGATGCTCGAAATTTCGGATTTGCGGCGGATGATTCAGTTGAACGCCTATCTTGCGACTGTTCCTCGCTCACGGGCCCAAATTCCTTGTTGCGCGCTGAGGTCGTGTCGTCGGGGATGGGTAAGGCCATAGGTGCGTTCGCCTGAAGATCTCAGTCAGATCATCACTCTCGTCCGTAGCCCCTCCGAGCGATTCGGCTCTGCGGGCGGCCGCCTCGAGAACGGCTCTCGCAAGCTTATAGGTTTCCGGCGTACCGCCCAGGCTTGCGGCGTAGCCGCCCACCGAAACCCCCGCCAACTCCTTTCGAGATGGCGCGGTGGCCGCTAAATCAACGAGAACTTGTCGCAGGGCGTCCCCCGCTGGCGCCGCACCGCTTTCGATCAGCAGGTAGGTGAAGACCGCCTGCCGGGTCGGCTCGGCCTCTCTCAAGGCCTTCAGAAGGCGTTCGTCCGTCGGACCGGCCGCGGCAATCGCCCGAAACGCGGCCGCGGCGACTGTCCCCTTATCCGCCCACCGCCACTCAAGCACTACTCTTCGCTCAAGACAAGAACTCGCTTAACGGCGAGCTATGTCATCGGCCCGGAATGACTCGAGCTGAAAAGTGCAACTGTTACACAAGAATCCTCGCAGCAGTTTCCCACTACGTGGTGCCTGGGACCGCGGAACAGCTGTTTGCTCACCAGATGAATCAGTATGTTTTTATCGGACGCGATTTCATGTTAGATACAGCTATCAAGGGCTGGGTGGAATCTCGCGATCTACTTATCAAAGCCCTTGAAAAAGAAGTCGAAAACGTTTGCTCAAAGAGTTGCTGGTATAAACCATGGACATGGATCTGAGTAACAGGCTGCAGGTCTTCGAGAAACTCCCCTTGTTGCGACTGGTATCCTTTCAAGGTCGGTGTTTCATTGACAACGCTGATTGGGATATGATCGGCCGTGATTGTAAGGGAGCGGAAAAGGGGACGGTCTCAAATAACCGATCGGCGTGATGCGCGTGATCCGAGGCAGCGTATGACTTACCCGTCTTCCGTCGGTAGCGACGCGAGCCCAGAGCACGATGCTCGCTCGCCTGACGGGCTTCGTTCGACGAACGGCCTTGGCGAGCCGCCGGTCGATCGGTCGCCGCAGGAGGTGGCGCTGGCGCACCAGAAGGCAGGCCGCCTGAATGAGGCGGAGGCGATCTATCGGCGGATGCTGACCATGCGGCCGGGGGAGCCGGGGGCGTTGCACGGGCTGGGGCTGGTCAACCATCAGGCAGGACGGCATGAAGAGGCGGCCGCCCTGTTGCGGCGGGCGGTGGAAGCAGCGCCGCGGCAGCCGGTCTTCCGGTCGAACCTGGCGGCCGTGCTGGGGATCATCGGGCGGCACGCCGAGGCGACCGCCGAGTTGCGGCACGTCGTCCGGATGCAGCCCGGCTACGCCGACGGGTGGCGGAACTAAGCAGCCCGTGGTGAAACTCATGCGGCGGCCACTCGCGTCCTCGAACGGGCTCTGAGGCGTCTCTCCGTGCGAAAGCCGGGGCGCGATGGAGTTCCCGGGGAGCAACAAAAATCCTACCCAGATTATCAGGCCGATGCGTTCGTCGTGGCTCCAGACGGAGCCGATCGGCTTGAAGCGGTGTCCTACCGCTTTAGAAATGTCAGGGGTTTTCACTGCAGTAGAAATGTCAGGGTCCCCCGGGGTCAGGGCTTCGGAGGCGTAGCCTCCGAAGCCCTGACCCCGGGACGCGAATCTCCACACGCCGGACGACGGTTGAACGGGTGCGACGCCGATGGCACGTAACGCTTGTTGTTCTTCACAGGCTCCTTCGCCTTCTTTGCCTTCGCCGGCCCCGGACGCGCAGACAACTCCATGCATGCCAGCGACTCCACGCCGTAACGCACCAGCAAGTCGCCCCCCGCCTTCTCCATCACCATCACGCGTCGCCCTGGACGTGGCAGGTCCAGCCCCGCGTGCCGCGCGTCGATTTGCAGCACACGCCCACGCCATTGCACGCACCAGTCACGCCCAACCGCACGCTCCTCACGCTCGCAGAGCACCTCGTCAAGCTTCACCCCCACCGGCAGCTTCCGGTGGGCGTCGGACTTCTTCACCGCCGCCACGCCGAACTTCTCGTTGAACCGCTTCAGGAACGATTCCTCCAGCAGCACGTTCGCCGCCTCCATCGTCCAGACCCCTCGCAGCGTCAGCTCCTTCACCAGGCGGTCCTGCAGCGTCCCGTTCATCCGCTCCACGCGCCCCTTGGCCTGGGGGCTGTTCGCCAGGATCAACTCCACTCCAAGCTCTTTCATCGCTCGCCCGAACTGCGTCAACGTCGGCTCGCCATCGGCGGTTTCACTCCGGTAAATCCCCGCTTTATCCACATACACCGCACGCGGCAGCCCGCGTGATCGAACGTAGCGGCCCATCACGTCGAACGCCGCCGACAACATCTCCTTCTCATAGAACCGCGCCATCACCCGGCCGGTCGCGTCGTCCACCATCACCATCAGGCAGCACCACGGCCCACGCCGTCCCAACCAGTCGTGCCAGCTCCCGTCCATCTGCACCAACTCCCCGGCGCGACTGCGACGCGGCCGACGCAGCCGATGCTTGCCACGCTTACGCCGCCGCTCGAACAACCCCGCGGCACGCAGCCACCGCCCCAGCGCGTCCGGGCTAATCGTCTGACCGTCCTCCGCAGCCAGATATTCACACGCCAGCGTCGGGGCGAAACCCGCGTACTTCTGACGGTACAACTTCAGGATCGCAGCCCGTCTCCCGTCATCGGTCATGCGGTTGGACGACCGCCCGCGAAGCTGGTGCGCAAGGCCTGCGTCACCCTGCGCCGCGTACCGCCGCTTCAACCGCCACATCTGCCGCTCCGTCACCTCCAGCAGCAACGCCGCCTCCGACACCGACATCTCACCGTCACGCACCTTGCACAAAACTTCCAGTCGCCGCCGCTCCTTCGCGCTCAACGAAATTGTTCCCATCCCCACGAGCTATAACGAGCACGACACTGACATTTCTAAAGCGGTAGAACCCTGACATTTCTAAAGCGGGGAAACCCTGACATTTCTAAAGCGGGGAAACCCTGACATTTCTAAAGCGGTACAACAGATCGGCTTGAAGCGGGCTTGTGAACCGCGTCGCTTAGCACTAAACTGGTCGTCTTTCTCCGCGGCCGGGCTGGGTTGACGGGTCGAGTCCGCGAACACGGGCGCCTGGCGGATCAATCGGGCGATGGTTCCGGCGAAACAGGGTCTTTCGGTGGGATCTACGTCATTGAAACGACGAGGAGACGGTCTTGATCATCGTGATGAACTCCAACGCGTCCCAGGAGGCGATCGACCGCGTGCAGGCGGAGATCACCCGGATGGGCAGCCGCCCGCACCTGTCGCGCGGGACGTTTCGGACGGTGATCGGCGCCGTGGGCGAAGAGGGGACGGTCGATGAGGCCCACCTCGCAGCGCTGGAAGGCGTCGAGAAGGTCGTCCCGATCATGAAGCCGTACAAGCTCGCCAGCCGCGAGTTCCACGAGGAAGACACGATCGTGGAAGTCGGCGGCGGCAGGTCGATCCTGGGGAACGACGTGCCGACCGTGAAGATCGGCGGCGCCCACGCCGCCTGCATCGCCGGGCCGTGCGCCGTCGAAAATCAAACGATGCTGAATCGCATCGCCAGCCACGTCCGCGACGGCGGCGCGACGATCCTCCGGGGCGGCGTCTTTAAGCCGCGGACCAGCCCGTACTCCTTCCAGGGGCTGGGCCTGCAAGCGCTGAAGTGGATGCGCGAGACCGGCGACGAGCTGGGCATGCCCATCTGCGTCGAGGTAATGGACACGCGCCAGGTCGAGCAGATGGAGCCGTACGTGGACTGCTTCCAGATCGGCGCGCGGAACATGCAGAACTTCGACCTGCTGCGCGAGGTCGGCAAGACCCGCCGCGCGGTCCTGCTCAAGCGTGGCCTGGCCGCGACAGTCAAAGACTGGCTCCTGTCGGCCGAGTACGTCCTGAGCCAGGGGAACACCAAGGTCATACTCTGCGAGCGCGGGATCAAAACGTTCGAGGACAGCGTTCGCTACACGATGGATATCAGTTCCGTTCCGGTCGCGCGACAGTGGTCGCACCTCCCGTTGATCGTTGACCCCAGCCACGCGGCCGGGCGGCGCGACTGGGTCGCCTCCCTCGCCATGGCCGGCATGGCCGCCGGGGCGCACGGGGTGATCGTGGAAGTGCATTACAACCCGGCCGAAGCGCTGTGCGATGGCCCGCAGGCCCTGCTCCCGGAGATGTTCCGGGAGTTGATGGGGCAGTTGCGGCAGGTCGCGGCGATCACGAAGAAGGAATTCGCGGAGGTCGGCGAGCCCGTCCACTGCTGAAGCGCCGTCGCGGCGGCCGCTCCGAATCTTCGAACCGTTTCGCACCGATCGAATTGGCGCGTTGTCAGCGACGCCCCGCGAGTGCTCGCAGGTGCCTGAAAGTGTACAAGCCATGACCCGAACACCGTTTATCGCCGGCAACTGGAAGATGAACACCACCAAGGCGGCCGCCGTCGCGCTGGCCAGGGATGTCGCCGCCGGCGCACCCGCCGGGCCGGAGGTGGGCGTTGCTCCCCCGTTTGTCTACCTCGACGCCGTCTGTCAGGCCGTCGCCGGGTCGTCGCTTCGCGTCGGGGCGCAGGATGCGTACTTCGAAAAGTCAGGCGCCTTCACGGGCGAGATTTCGACCGACATGCTGAAGGACATCGGCGTCAGCTTCGTCCTGACCGGCCACAGCGAACGCCGCCATGTGCTCCATGAGCCGGGCGCGCTGGTTTCCAAGAAAGCCCACTCGGTTTTCGCGGCCGGCCTGACGCTCGTCCACTGCGTCGGCGAAAAACTCGAAGAGCGCGACGCCGGAAAGACGTTCGCCGTCGTCCAGGCGCAGCTTGAAGAGCTTTCGTCGGCAATTTCCGACCCGCAGCGCCTCGTGATCGCCTATGAGCCCGTGTGGGCCATCGGCACCGGCCGTAACGCATCGGACGCCCAGGCGCAGGAAGTGCATGCGTACATTCGCGAGTCGCTGGGCAAACTCTGGAACAAAGATTTTGCCGATCGCGTACGAATCCAATACGGCGGCAGCATGAAGCCTGAAAATGCGAAGGGCCTTCTCGATCAGCCTGACGTGGACGGCGGCTTGATCGGAGGCGCCGCACTGAAGGCCGACAGCTTCCTGGGTATCGTCAGGTCGGCGGTTTAGGCGAGGGATAACTTTCTGTTCGGAACGCCCCTCAAGCGTTACTGATGGCCTCTGCCCTGCGAAATGCTTCGGAGTTGAAATGAATTTCCTCTTCTGGTTCACGCTCGTGCTGTTCGTTCTGCTCTCGATCGTTTTGATCCTTCTGATCCTGATCCAGAAGGGGCGCGGCGGCGGGCTGGCCAGCGCGTTCGGCGGCGCTGGCGGGAACACGGCGTTCGGCTCGAAGACGGGTGACGTGCTGACCTGGGCGACAAGCGTCGTCTTCGGGGTCTTCCTGCTCCTGGCGATCGGCCTCAATCTGCTGGCGAATTACCGGCACGATCAGGGGATGGCGCCGGTCATCACCGCGACGCCCCCGTCCACGCCCGTCGTCCCGGGCCGCTGATCTGGGCCCTTGGGGGGCTGTTTATCTGATCGTAAATCGCCGCGTCGCCGGCACGGCTCTGGGCTCGAGGGGCATTAGGACGCTGCATGATTGTGAGCATGACCGGGTTCGGCGACGCCTCGGCCGAGAAAGACGGGACGCATTACGCGGTCGAGATCCGGTCGCTCAATAACCGGTTTTTCAAGCCGGTCATCAAGCTGCCCGACACCGTCAGTGGCCTGGAGCCGGAGCTGGAAAGCATGCTCCGCGAGAAGCTCGGCCGCGGCTCGATCACCTATATCCTGAAGATGCGGTCCGACAGCGCCGAAGCGGCGTACCATCTGAACACCGCCGCGCTCAAGAGCTACCTGGAGCAGCTACAGTCGGTCAAAGGGTTGGACCGGCTCGTTCAGATCGATCTTGCGGGGCTGGTGATGCTTCCCGGCGTCTGCCAGGAGCCGCGCGACGAAACCGACGAAATCTCTCGGCATGGCGATACCATTCGCGAGCTTTCGGCCCGGGCGATCCAAAAGCTCGACCGGATGCGACATCGCGAAGGCGAGGGGCTCTTCCGGGAGCTGATGCGGCATGTCGAGGTGATCGGGTCGAACCTGAAGGGCATCTCGACCCTGGCCCCGATGGTGGTGGAGGATTATCACAAGCGGCTGACCCAGCGCGTCCAACAGTTGTTAAGCCGAGCCGAGCTGCAGGTGAGCCAGGTGGACCTGATTAAGGAAGTTGCCGTTTTCGCTGAACGGGCCGATGTCGCGGAAGAGATCCAGCGGCTGACGAGCCACCTGGGCGCGTTCGAGCAGGCCTGCCGCGACGGCGACCACGCCGGCCGCAAGCTCGATTTCATCGCCCAGGAGATGTTGCGGGAGGCCAACACGATCGCCAGTAAAGCCAATGACTCGCAGATCGCGCGGCACTGCGTGGAGATCAAGGGTGCGATTGACCGTCTGAAGGAACAGGTCCAGAACGCCGAGTAGGCCGCGACCGTCGAGCGGGCGACCGGCAAGCGGCCGACCGACAAGCGGCCGACCGACGAGCGGGCGACCGAGGCCAGCAGGCCCGCGATTGACAGCGTGGGCGACAGGGGATAGAGACGCCGCATGAGCGATGGTGCAACCCCAACCGGTACGCTGATCGTGCTCGTCGGCCCCAGCGGCGTCGGCAAGAGCACGATCTCGCGCCGCCTCGCCGAGAAGATGCACCTGAAGTACATCGTCAGCGCCACCACCCGCGCCAAAAGCGACAAAGACGCGGCCGGGAAGATCTACGAGTACGTCGCCGAGCCCGATTTCTTCCGCCGTCTCGAGCATGGCGATTTTCTCGAATACGCGAAGGTCTACGACGAGTATTATGGCACCCCCAAGCGCCCCACGCTCGACTACCTCGCCCATGGCGAAGATGTCCTGCTGGAGATCGACGTTCAGGGGGCGCTGCAGGTTCGGTTTCAGTACCCGAATGCCCTGATGATCTTCGTGCTCCCGCCCGACGAGGCGACGCTTCTGCGACGCCTTCGCGAACGCGGCCGCGATGCCGACGACGTCATCGAAAAACGCTTCCGAAGCGCCAGGCGCGAGATCTGGATGGCCAAGGGCAGCCGCGCGTTCGACGATATGGTCATCAACGATGACATCGACCGCGCCGTGGACGAGATTGCCCGATTGATCCGGCAGAAAAAATCGCCGGGAGGAATATAGTTCACCATGATTGAAGCATTGAAGAGCGACGAGATCGTGCACAAGGTCGGCGGCCGTTTCAAGCTGACCGCTCTCATCCAGCGCCGCATGATGGAACTCATGGACGGCGCCCGCCCCCTCGTGGACCGCGCGAACATGACCGACCTCGAGGTGGTCATCCAGGAGATCCTTCAGGACAAGATCGCCATCGACTACGAAGCCAGCGGGCTCGTGCGCCCCGAGGTCCTGAAGTAACGCGGGGCAAAGGGGAAATCCGAAGCACGAAATTCGAGGGAAGCGGAAAGAAAAGGGAAGGATCGAAAGCGGCTTGTTGAGCGATTCTTTTCCCGTTTGAGGTTGTTCCTTCGGCTTTTTCTTCTTCGCGATCCATGGCGATTGACGACACCACTTCGGCCGCCCAACCGCTTCACCAGCGCGAGGTGATCGTCGCGGTTTGTGGCGGAATCGCGGCTTATAAGGTCGCGGATATCGTGAGCAAGCTGGTTCAGCTCGGGGCCGGCGTGACGGTCGTGATGACCGCGGAAGCGCAGAAGTTCATCACCCCGCTAACCTTCGAGGCCCTATCCGGGCGGAAGGTCCGGACCGGCACGTTCGACCTGGTCGATACGAGCGACCCCCAGCACATTGCCCTCACCGAGCGCGCCGACCTGATGCTCGTCGCTCCGGCGACGAACAACGTGCTTGCCAAGGTCGCACACGGCCTGTGCGACGACCTGGTGAGCCTGATGATCTGTGCGGCCGCGTGCCCGGTTGTGTTCGCGCCCGCGATGAACAACCGTATGTGGGACCACCCGATCGCCCAGGAGAATTTCGCCAAGCTGGCCGGCCTTGGCTACCGCTTCATCGGCCCCGAGCCCGGCTGGCTCGCCTGCCGCAACATCGGCGTCGGCCGCATGAGCGAGCCCGCGAAGATCGTCGATGAGATCCGCCACATGCTCACCGACCCAACCGCCCTCCCCCCCGCCATCACCGGCGAACTGGTGGACGCGGGGGGAGACGAAGAGGAATAAAGACGTTATTGCCACAGATGAAGACAAGATGAACACAGATAAGAGGAAATGCTGAATGCTGAATGCTGAATGCTGAATGCTGAATGCTGAATGCTGAATGCTGAATGATCGATCAAATGTTCGGTGGCATCATTTTTCCCCATCTGCATTCAGCAATCAGCATTTCAGAATTCAGCATTTCTTCTCCTCCTCTTATCTGTGTTCATCTTGTCTTCATCTGTGGCAATACGGATTTCGCATTTCCCCGCTTCCCTGAGCTTTTGACGCGCATCGGCCGCGTCGGTATCGTTCCCGGTTCGCGTTTTTTGCCCCGCCTTGGCCGGGACTCGGCTCGGGAGGGTCGTTTCGTCGATTCGTGGGGCGTTCACCGGGCCGGTGAATCGGCCCTTGAGACCGCTTTTGCCGCGCTTCGGCGCGCAAGGACAGTGAGATGGCACAGCAGCCGCTGAACATGGTGTACGAAAAGGATGCGCCCCTCGACGCGCTGAAGGGGAAGACCGTCGCGGTGATCGGCTTCGGGTCGCAGGGGCATGCCCACGCGCTGAACCTGCGCGACAGCGGCGTAAAGGTCATCGTCGCTACCCGCAAGGATAGCCCGCGCGGCGGCGTCAGCTCGAACTGGAAGCTGGCGGCCGAGCACGGCTTCGAACCGGTGGACAAGGTCGAGGAAGCCGTTCAAAAGGCCGACCTGATCATCATCACGCTTCCCGACGAAGTGCAGCCCGAGGTCTACCACAAGAGCATTGCCCCGCATCTAAAGGCCGGGAAGACGCTTGGCGTTACGCACGGCTTCAACGTGCACTTCAAGACCATCGTCCCCCCCGCCGACGTCGATGTCATCCTCGTCGCCCCTAAGGGCCCCGGGCACTTGGTGCGCAGCGAGTTCGAAAAGGGGGGCGGGGTCCCCTGCCTGCTCGCCGTCCATCAGGACGCCAGCGGGAACGCCCGCGCCACCGGCCTGGCCTGGGCACGCGGCATCGGCGGCGCTCGATCGGGCATCATTGAGACTACGTTCAAGGACGAATGCGAGACCGATCTCTTTGGCGAACAGGCGGTGCTCTGCGGCGGGCTCGCTTCGCTCATCAAGGCCGGGTTTGAGACGCTGACCGAGGCCGGCTATCCGCCCGAGATGGCGTACTTCGAGTGCGTCCATGAGGTGAAGCTGATTGTTGACCTCATCTACCAGGGTGGGCTGGACTACATGCGGTACAGCATCAGCAACACCGCCGAATATGGCGACCTGACCCGCGGGCCGCGCGTCGTGACCGAGCAGACCAAGCAGGAGATGAAGAAGATCCTGACGGAGATCCAGACAGGCCAGTTCGCGAAGGAATGGCGCGCGGAGTACGAGGGCGGGATGAAGAACTTTAACCGGCTGTACGAGGCGGACAACAATCACCCGGTCGAGGTGACCGGCCGCCGGTTGCGGAACATGATGCCCTGGCTCAAGGCGAAGCAGCCGCCAAAGTCTTGAGCACGCTGGCGACCCTGGGGCGGCTCGGCCCCTCGATTGTTAGTTCACGCCGTACGCCTCGACCTCGGCTGACCCGCCGCGTCGAGGCGTACGGCGTTTCTGCCGGCGTCGATTGCGACGCGGCGATGGCGATCCGCCCCTGCCAAGGTGCGTCGGCCATGCAATCCCCCTGAACAGGGCCATCGCGGCCGGTCGTCAGCGACGGTGAAAGGCGTTACGATGCGTTCCCTAATGGATACCCGCCAGGAGGCCGCATCACCGCCGTGAAACCTGACAAAGCCAAGATTTCCAAGCCTCTGCCCACGACGGTGTTCGGGTACGACGTCATCGGCCGCCTCGGCGAGGGGGCGGGGAGCATGCTCTATGTTGTGAGCGAGCCGAAGACGTCTCAGATCTTCGCGCTCAAGCACGTCAAAGTCACCGATCCGAAAACGCTGCGATTTGTCGAGCAGCTTCAGAACGAGTTCGAAGTCGGGAAACTGGTGCGCCATCCGAGCCTGCGCAAAGCGTTCGAGCTGCTGACCAAGAAGAAGCTCTTCGGCGGTTTGAAGGAAGCGGCGCTGGTGATGGAGCTGATCGACGGGATGACGCTGGAGAACCTCCAGTTGAACCAGGCGCTGACGATCGCCGCCCTGGTTGAATGTTTTGCCCAGACGGCGGCCGCTCTGGGCGCGCTCCACCAGATGCTGCTAATCCACTGCGACCTGAAGCCGAGCAACATAGTCCTTCAGCCCGACCGGACGATCAAGCTGATCGACTTCGGCCAGACCTGCAAGGTGGGGACGGCGAAGCACCGCGTCCAGGGGACGCCCGACTTTATCGCGCCCGAACAGGTGCGGCTTAAGCCCGTCGGCCCCTTCACCGACGTCTACAACTTTGGCGCGACCTTCTACTGGGCGCTCACGCGACAGAAGGTCCCCACCTATTTCACCGTGAAAAAGTCCGACCGGGACGTCATCACCGAGCAAAAGTTCCCGCGGCCGATCGACCTGAACGAAATGATCCCCGAGGGCCTCTCCGACCTGGTCATGGACTGCGTCCGCGTAAGCCCCGCCTTCCGACCCGACTCCATGGCCGAAGTCCTCCGCCGCCTCGAGCCCCACCGCGGCGCCCTAACGTAGGGGCGGCATCCGAGGTCGTCGCCGGAGAAGAAAAGACAAGTTGTTATCGCCACAGATGAAGACAAGATGAACACGGATAAGATGAGGGCAGAAGGATGATGATGAAGGATCAATAGCGTCCGCGGAGTCGCATTCGATACATCCTTCGCCTTCATCCTTTAGTTCATTTCGCTCAGCCTCCAGCCGCTCGCGGGGAGGCGTGTGGCACCCGCGGCTCGACGCGCCCCGTGACCCATTCGACCAGCGTTCGAACGCCCCACCCCGTCGCACCTTTCGCATAGTACGGAAGATCCTTCTCACTGTCGGCGACGCCGGCGATGTCCAGGTGCGCCCAGGGGACGAAGTCGGGCCCTTCCTGCGGGATGAAGAAGCTGAGGAACGCTCCGCCCTGGAGCGGGTGGCCCTCGCGGCCGCCGGAGTTGACGATGTCGGCAGGCGTCGATTTGATGTATTCCCGCTGATCCTCCCCCAGGGGCAAACGCCACATCTTCTCGCCGGCAAGCTCGCCCGCGTCGGCCAGTTCCTTCACCAGTTCGTCGCTGTTGCTCATCACGCCGGCCATTGTCTTGCCGAGCGCGACGACCACGCCGCCAGTCAGCGTGGCCAGGTCCACGACGGCCGACGGCTTGTACGTTTCGATCCCCCAGGCCAGGGCATCGCCCAGGACCAGCCGCCCTTCGGCGTCGGTGTTGGTGACCTCGACGGTCACGCCGTTGTACATCCGGAGAATGTCGCCGGGCCGGTAGGCCGTGTCGCTGATGTGGTTTTCGGCGCTGGAGAGTATGCCGACGACGGGGATCGGCAGCTTCAGCTTCGCGACGGCGTACATCAGGCCCAGGACGGCCATGCCGCCGCATTTGTCGAAGATCATGCGGCCCATCTTGTCGGCCGCCTTGATCGAGATCCCCCCGGTGTCGAAGGTGATCGCCTTGCCCACCACAAGCAGCGGCGCCGGGGCCGCCCCGCGACGCTTCCCCTTCTTGGCGGCCGCCCCTTTGCCCGCCGGCCCGGGGTTGTGCTCCAGGACGATCATTCGAGGCGGGGTCGATGCGCTGCCCGCGCCGACGCCGAGGATGCCGCCCATCCCCAGCTTCTTCATCTGCTTCTCGTCCAGCACGCGGCAGGCGAGGCCCACGTCGCGCGCCAATTCCTCGGAGACGCCGGCGAGCGTCAGCGGGTTGATGTCGTTCCCCGGGCGCGACGCGATCGTGCGGGCGAAGTTCTGGCCTTCGGCGATGATGCGGCCGCGTTCGACGCCGCGGCGTGTTTCGTCGGCCTGGTGATCGGCCCCCCCGAGCAGCGTAAACGCCCGATCCTCGGCGGCGGCCGCCGCGTCTTCGTCGCCTGCTTCGGCGGCCGGCTTCTTCCTGCTCGCGGCGCCTTTGTATTCTTCATAGTCGAAGGCGGCGAGAAGGATGCCCGTCACCACCGCCTCGGCAACGGCCCCCGGCCCGTGCCCCGCGCTGGCGGCGTCGCCGCCCGATAGCGACGGCAGCACCACGCCGATTTCCTTCAGCCGCGCCCGCCGCGCGGCCCGGGCGAGCGCGCCGGCGGCCTGCCGGATCGTCTCGGTCGTCACCTTCTCCGGCTTTCCCAGCCCAACGACCAGCACCCGTCGATACCGCTTCGCGCCGCGTCCCTCTTCCGACGCCTCGGCGACGGCGATCTGAACCTCGCGCGCCTTCCCGCGCGCCACGCCCGAGGCAAGCAACCGCCCCACGGCCGCCCGCTCAAGCTCGGTCAGTGAGGTTCCGGCGGCTCCCGCGTCCAATGCCCCCTCCACAACAAAAACGGCCACCGCATCCGCGGCGGCCGACAGCTTGTCCTTCAGCTCGACCGTGACGTGAGATCCATTAGGCAGCATCGGGCGGACATCCTTTCACGCAAACAAACAGGGTTCAGCCGGTTCATACGGGGAGGAGCGGCAGTATAGGGGTGGTGATGCGGCCGTCCAAGGATGGGACGGCCACCGGCGGTAGCCGGTCCGTCTCCTTGCTTCAGGAACTCTAAACCGCACTGGGCGAAGCAGGCATATCGGTCAGCCGTCACGATTCATTCTCGCCGCTTGCATTCCGATCAACCCGTAGGCACGATGCCGTGAATCTTAACCATACATTAACATTCTGGAGGCTTGCCCGATGGCTGTCTGTCTCTTCATCCTCGTCGCGTTTCTCGCGTACGCCAACGGCTCCAACGACAACTGCAAGGGCGTCGCGACGCTCGTCGGCTATGGGGCGGCAACGCCGCGGCGGGCGCTGTTCTATGGGACGGTGACGACCGCGCTGGGGGCGGGTGTCTCTTTCTGGTCCTCGCGGGGGTTATTGAAGAGCTTCAGCACCGGTCTATTCGCGGCAGGTACGCCACTGACGCAGGGGTTCTTTGTAGCTGTGCTGATGGGAGCCTTTTGCTGGGTGATGCTCGCCACTTTCACCGGCCTGCCGGTGTCGACAACCCATGCCATCACGGGGTCGCTGATCGGCGCGGGCGTGGTCACTTTCGGCCGGTCGGCCGTTCAGTGGCAGGCGCTGGGAAAGGGGTTCCTGGTGCCGCTGGGCGTGAGCCCGCTCCTATCGCTTGGGGTCGTCTACCTGCTTGCGTGGCCGGTGGTGTGGGTTGTTGGTCGGGCGGCCGCTCGTTGTGTATGCATCACGCAGGAGCCTGTCGCAACAGTCACGGGCGGCCTGGCGGTCGCGGCAATGCGATCTCGGGTCATCGTGGGGACGAGCCAGGAATGCGACACGCGGGCGACCGTGGCGGCGGTCGGAGTGTCGGCGGCCGCCAACGCCGTCCATTGGGTCAGCGGTGGCCTCATCGGCTTTGCACGCGGATGGAACGACGCCCCGAAGATTGCCGCGCTCTGCCTGATCGCCCTGCCGCACAACATGGGGGTCGGCTTCGCAATTGTCACGATGGCAATGGCGGCTGGCGGGTGGGTATCCGGCCGCGGGGTGCTGGAGACGCTGTCGAAGAAGCTGACGCCCCTGCCACTCTCCGACTCGCTGACGGCGAGCCTCGCGACGGCAGCCCTGGTCTGCATGGCCTCCTGGCAGGGTCTCCCCGTGTCTACGACTCATGTCTCGACAGGCGCGATCATCGGCGCAGGGCTTAAAAGGGACCCTCGCGGCGTGAAGTGGCGGAAGGTTGGGGAGATCATCTTGTCGTGGGCGTTGACTCTTCCCGTCGCCGGCCTTCTTGCCGCGGCCGCGAGTCGCGCTCTAAGGTGACTTCCGCTTGTGAAGACCTCTCTCCACTACCCCCACTCGCACATCGAATCGACGTGGTCCGCCGAGCCGTCGCGGAGCCAGCCGTCGAGCTGGGCCTGGTCCTTGAGCTGCTGACCGCGCTTTCGCGGGACGACCAGGAATGCGCTCTTGACCTCCGGGACCGCCGTCATGTCGCCCCACAGCTTTTCCCACTGGGCGACCGGGAAGACGTCCTCCTGGCCGTGGCCCCATCGCTTTTTGACGTCCTTTAGGGTCAGGTAGGTGGGCATCCGCTGCGCCAGGTCGCGAACGCGTGCCGCGACGATGTCGGGCTGGGAGAGGTCGCCGCGGGTGAGGCTGAACGCCTGGAGCAACTGGTCGATGTCGATCCAGGTCGTCATCGAGTTGTAGTAGGTGAGCTGGAACTCGTCCTCTTCGCGCGGCATCGCCAGGCCCTCAACCAGCCTCACGCGGCCGTCAACCCGGGCCAGCCCCCCGCCGCGGTCCTCAATCCGGCGGCCGATCACCTCGAAGCTCAGCCCCGCGCCGCTCTTGATGTGCAAGCCCAGCAGCCCCGGATCCAGGTCCGCCCCCAGCGTATCGACATTGTGGAGCATCAGATATCGAAGGTTCGGGCGCTCGGCGAGCAGCCCGGCAAGGACGCCGTTCTTGAGCAGGTTCGGCACCTCGTACCAATGGCCCACAGGGTGCAGGCATTGGCCGGGGAGGTTGTCGGTGTAGTCGCTCCCTTCGCCAGCCTGGCGTGCCCAGCCGATCAGGGCGGAATGCAGGCTCTCCCGCACCTTTTGGGCCTGTTCGTCGAGCATCCTCTGGGCGGTCTCTTCCCACGCGAAGCGGAGGTCCTGAACGGTGGGGACCATACGCAGCCCGACCGCGTTGCCGGGCGACAGGCGAAGCGGGCCTGAATAGCCGTAGTTCTGATGCGCCGCGAGGGCGGCCGCGATCGGCTGCTGCGTCAGGTAGCTCGTCGTGATCACGTGCGCCGGGTAAACGCCGCTCTGCCTCCCGGTGCGGCGGCTCTTTGCAATGTGGGTTTCAAGGAATGTGCGATGGCGGCCGCCGAATTTGCAGAAGGGGTGGAGCGCCTTGACGACCCCCGCGCCCTGCGTCCATCGGCTCCCCGCGCCGGCCGCCAGCGTGACAACGGCGACGGCCCCCGCGGCAAGCGCCTCCTGCCCGAGCTTGCGGAAGGCGGCCGGCACGCCGTTGGTCGTGTCGGTGACGTCTTCGGGCGAGACGTCGCGGATGGTCGTGCTGCGCGGCAGGCGGTTCTGGGCCAGCCCCACGCGGCCGGCGCGCATCGCGTCGCGGATGCGCTCATGCTGCTCGCGATCAAAGCCGTTCTGCTCGAGCAGCTCCCCCAGGCTCCCCTGTGGCCCGGCGGGCGGCGCGGCCCGGGCGAACAGGCGATCGAACAGCGTGTTGGCCATGCCGGCCAGCGCCGGCTCGGTCCGACAGGCCACGCCAAACCGGGCCAGCTCCGTACGCTGCTGGCGCGTCAGGGTGGACGGGTCGAGCCGGAGCATCTGCGGGACCGTTAACGCGTAGTACGACGCGGGCAAAAGCGCCGCGCTCCCCACCAGCATGCGGGCGAAGGTGCCATGCGGGTTGATCGCAAAGTCATAGACGACCGGCTCCATCGCGAACGGGAGCGCGTGCCTGAGCTGCGCGCTGCAGATCGGTCATCGCCTGTTTAAGGAACCCCTGTGCTTCGGATTTGCGCGACGGGTGGAAGATGAACCCCATGCCGCCGCCGGCCATTCCGCCGAGCATCCAGAAACCCCAGAATTTTTCGCCGAAATGCTCGCGCACGCGGGCGATGAGCTGTTCGGTGTAGGCGTTGCTGGCCCAGGGAATGATCGCCTGGAGCGGCCCGAAGAAGTTGCGGGTGGTCGCCGCGCCGACGGCCGCCACATCTCCGGCGCAAAGCGCGGACAGGATCTGCTCGAGGATTTCGATCGCCTCGCGGCGGCCGGCCCACTCGGCCTCAGACCGGAGCAGGTATTTCTCGGTCACCATCTCCAGGATTGGCCCGACGTTCTGTGCCATGCCGCCATGAACCAGGACGAGGCTGTCGCGCAGCTTGTCGCGGGACTCGTCAGAGGCGTCGGCGGCGCCCAGGATACGGTGCTCGGGAAGCAGGCGGCCGCGACTGATGCCGAACTCCGGGTCGCCCTCCTTCGCCAACGCGCCGCTGATGAGCTTCATGCCGGGCCAGATGCCGCCCGAGTCCTGCCAGCCGCCCCCTGACCCGCCAAGCCATTCGCCAAGGATCGCCCTGGCGGCGACGAGCCGCCGCTCCGCCTCTTCGAGCGGCCCTGTAAGGCTCCGAGCCTGACTGGTCGCCCGCATGCAAACGGCGATCAGCGCCCCGAGCAGATTGGTCGATACCGCCAGCCGCGACCCCTTGGGGATGTTGTTAACGCTGCTGACGATTTCCAGCCCCATGCCCGGCCCCACAACCCGGGCGAGCAGGTCGGCGAGACTCTGGCCGGAGCCTTCGGTCCCCGGCGGGATGATCCCCGAGGCGATGACAGCGGCCTTGAGCAGCCCCAGGTAATCGCGGGCGAAGTCGAACGCCTCCGGCAGGCTCGTAATGTCGGCCTTGGCGCCTAGATCGACGCTAACAAGCCGGAGGACGGGTTCATCGATTACCCGCAGGTAGGCCTCCACCGGCGGCTTCGGGGCGGCGTCGCGGCCGTGGACCGCCAGGTCAATCGAGACGTTCAGGACCTTCGCGCCTTCGGGGAAGTCCATCCCGAGGAAAAAGATGTCGCTCCAGGCGCTGTGGGTGAGGTCCATCCGGACCGGCGTGGACTCCGCCAGGATGGGGAACGCGCCGTCCTGGGAGCGGCGCAGGAGTTCGGGCCGGATGCGCAGCGGCTGGTCGGCCGGGTGGCCGATCCGGAACATCCATTGGTTCCCACGGATCGACCGGACGCTGCGGCGCACCTGGTTGGCGAGGGTCTGGATCGCCAGGTCTTTGTACGCGGCGGCCAGCGCGCTGCAGATCGCGTCGCTGGGCCCGTCGGCCGCCTGACGGGCGAGGAACAAGTCGATCGCCTCCTCGAAGCGCCGTGAGAGCAGGTGCGAGTAGCCGTCGAACGGGACAAGCCCCCGGTTGGCCGCTTGGAGCCGCGCCGGCAGCAGGAACCGGTGAATCGAATAGAGAAAGAACGTCGCACGGACCCGGTGATAGAGGTTGTCGCTGCGGCGACGGAACTGATCGAGCGCATCGCACGCCGCCAGCAGGTCGGACGCCGATGCGCCGCGCGACCAGGCCTCGACCGGAGTGTCGCGCAGCGAAGCATCAGCCGAGGTGATAAGGTCGATCAGCGAGGAAGGAGTATTCATGGATTGGTTGACCGATGGCGTGGCGCTGTCATACCCCTTGAGCCGGCGCGACCCGAAATCCGATCATTCGCCATGGCCGGAACGCTCGCGCGAGGCGAGCAGTTCCAGGAACTGGCTCAACACCTCGTCTCGATCCCGCCCTTCCAGTGCCAAGGCCATCTGTGCGACCAGGAGGCCGTACTTCACGCCCATGTTGTGCCGCTGCCCGCGCAGCTCCATCGCCAGATATCGTTCCCGTGCGGCCAGCCGCCCCAAAGCCGGCGACAGGGCGACCGCCTCGCGGCCGGCCGCCTGCTTGAGAAGGTCCCCCAGGATCTCGATCACGACCGGGGTCAGCACGTGCATTCCGAAGAAGCAGAGATAGTGCCCCGCGCGAAGGCCCGGGACGATGAGGCGCTGTTCGGCTTCCGTCGGCGTGGGCTTTTCGAGGACGGTGTCCACCTCGTACAGGTGGACGACGTTGGGGACGCGGCGGCCGCCGACGGTCCCGTAGTACGGGAGCATGTTCTCCCGCGTTGGCTGCACCGCGGACATCGAGCATTCCTCCGCGGCGGCCGCCTCGACCAGTTGCTGGGCGCATCGCTTCCCCGCGCCGCTCACGTAAAGGTGATCACCGACGAGGTGGAGGAACGGAGCCGCGGCAACGAACTCGCGGGCGCAGAACAGGGCATGGCCATACCCGGCCGGATCGCGCTGCTCGACGAATGAGAGCATGTCGGCACACGGCCCGGCGGCGGCCGCATAGGCCGCCTGGTCCCCGGGGCAGACGACGACGCATGCCGCCTCGATCCCCGCGGCCGCCACCTCTTCGAGGATGATCCGCAGCGCCGACTTCTGAACGCCGTCCTGATCGACCAGGACCTGAAGCGGCAACCCGCGCTGCCCCCGTCCGGCGGAGGTGATGACGGCTTTGGTGATCTTCATCGGCATTCTCGAATAGAGCGGACGGGGCCCCAGCAGTTGTTATCGGACCGAAGAGCGGCGGACCGACTTACGAGGGGGCGGCCGACCCGGCGATGTTGAACTGGCTCCGGCTATCATTTTCCAACACCGCACTCGGTGAGCGTGCCCGTTGTCACCGCCGAACGCAGGGCTATCGCATTTAGGCCATCATCACCTGTAACAGGAACTCTTGGCTCCATCCGCAGCATTGCTGCTTCGTACGAATGCCGAGCTTCAAGTCCTTTCCGTTCTTGTTCTTGACCGAGGATCGCTTGAGCTTGTTCAGAGCGATCCGCCGCAGGCGGGAAAAGTTCTCGGCTCCGTTCGCCACGCGGATTCTGCTCTGGTCCTCTCTCATGCTCACGTCCAAGCACCAGTGCAGGCCGTTCTCCACGCCCCAGTGGTCGCGGATGCCCGCGGCCAGGAACTCGGCGAGCGAGTTATTGGCCCCGCCATGGCTACAGATGTAGTACCTTCGCTCGGTGCTGACCTTGCCGCTCAGATCCCCAAGGTCCTGCCGAATCGACTCGACCACCACGATGCTCTTGAGCCCGGGCCACAATTTGAGGATGTCCTCTCCCAGCCAATGCACTTCGTCAGTCACCCAGACTCGCCTGGTTTCGACGCGGCCGTGGCTGTTCTTGTCCTGGAACGACTCGTGGTAGCCGTGATTCATCCCCTTGAAGCGATCGAGAAGCCCTTCATCCAGCAACGCGGTGACAGCGGCGAAGAGAGTCGGCTGGTTGTCTTTGACCGCCAGGAGATAGTCGCCCTTCTGGCGAAGGATTTGGGCCGCGATGTCGCGTTGGCAGCCCATCGCGTCAATCGTCACCGTGCTCCCGGCCAGGCTCAACATGCCCAGTAGTTTGGGGATCGCGGTGATCTCATTGCTCTTGGTGTCAGTGGCCACCTGGCCCAGCACCACGCTGTTCTTGCTGACGAACGCGCTGACCAGATGCACCGGCGTTTTACTCCACGCCCGCTTCCAACTCCGCCGCAGCGTCTTGCCATCGACGGCGATGAACACGCCGCCGGCGTTGGCGATCAGGCTGGAGGACCACTTCATGAAGCATGCTTCGAAGGCCAAGGGGTCCAGAAGGCCAAACACGCGGTCGAAGGTGTCGTGGGACGGGATGCCGCGAGGCAGGTCCAGAAAAGTCTCGAGCCAGTCCTGGTTGAGCAGGCCCCAAGCCGCCACCGCGGCCCAGCCTTCACAGCCGCAGAGCACCGCCATGATTGCGATGCTCAACACGCTCGCCAGAGGATGAGAGCGATTACGGGATCGGGTGTCGCGGATGCCTTCGAAAAAGCGCAGCAGACCACGGGTCGCTTGGGCGTCCATGCTCAAGCTCCTTTCGTCGATTAGGTAAGTGTTGCTGCGAAGCTTCGCGACCGAAAAAAGCAGGCTAACACGCTCGGGAAGAGGGCGCTACCGAACATCTTACGAACACGTTTACGCCAAATGCGATAGCCCTGCCGCCGAACGTTACGCTGGCCACTTCGAATGATCCTTGATACAACGGCACGCGCTACACCGCAAAGCGCCGTTCGGCTCGCTTCTTCACATGGCCCTTCTCGGGGCTCGAACCTCCTCGAGCTTTGATGCGCAACCTGCAACAACGCTACAGAACGATCGCTCAGCGGCCGCCGCAGACCGATCTGCCTGGTGCTCCTCATCATGCTCCTTGCGTGCCCCGCGCAGAGCCGAACGGGCTCGCGCGACGGGAGGCCGCGATCGGTCCCCGCCCGGCGGGTGGACGCCTTGCTCTTGGGCGGCCTCCGGCAGCCAGCCCGCCGCCTGTGGACGAACCATGAATTGGACCCCGTTCTGGTAGCATGGTCAACGCCTTCCAGTACGCGACTGTTACTAGGCTCACGGCTTTCGTGCAATCGCTATCGAAGTTTCGTTCACCGATTGCGCTGACATCGACTCCGCCTCAAACCTCCGGTGAGCGCGGCGGCTCATCGGAAGCTCGGTGACTTCGCCGTTTATCTTGAAAGAATGGTCCGTCCGCTAACGTCGGAAGTGAATTCGCTCGCGGCAAGAATTTCGTCGCGTGCCGCCGTTGGGATCAATGATGTTCCCCCTGATCCAAGGGCAAAGAGCCCACTGGATGTTGCCATTGATCTCCCGTGAGGGGTGTCGCCGGTATACTGTGATCGGTCTGGAAGGAACAAGGGGCGCATCTCGGGCTCTTTGGCGGGGTTCCTCGATGCGGCTGGTACTTTGAGGCGTCGCGGACCCCCAACGGATGTAGTTCGTCCTGGAAACGCCCGAACAGAACTTAGGATCCGTGTGACTGAAGATGACTATCCAACGATTCGCCCCGAGCAAGGTGGCGCATGCAGCATCTGCGGCGTTCCAGTTGTTCCAACATTGATGCCCAGTGACACGTTGGGGCGGTGCTATTGCCTGGAATGCTTCCGGCGCGTTCGGCAGGAAATCGAGGGGCACGCGCAGTTTCGGTGTCGAATCTGTGGACAGACCCGGCCGGCACGCGACGTTTTCAACCGGGACGGAAGGATCGCGTGCGGGGATTGTCTTTCGGTCAAACCGGCGACCACTCCGGCGCCGATGGCCGACGCGGCACACGACGCCCGCGCGATCAATCAGCAGTTGGAGGCGCCGCTGCCGGGAAACATGCTCGCGAAGATCACCTGTCCCCACTGCTGGCATCAGTTTTCTCCGGACCAAGTTCTTTGGGTCTCGCAGCATGGCGAACTGTTGGGCGATCCAGTCCTCGGCCCGGAAGCCCCCAGTCGGTTCCTCCCCAGCCGGTTCAATGCCCGTGGGGAGGCGATTGACGCCCGTGGCTTGCCCTGCCAGCTACTGGCCTGCCCACGCTGCCATTTAGTCGTCCCGCGACCGCTCGTTGGGACCGAGCCGCTGATCTTTTCCATCATCGGCTCTCCGGCCAGCGGCAAGTCTCATTTCCTTGCCACGATGATCTGGCAACTCCGGCGGGTCCTGCCGGCCAAGTTCTTCATCAGTTTCAATGACGCGGACACCGTGTCCAATCGCCTGCTGAACGAATACGAAGAGACGCTTTTTCTTCAGGACGACGTAAACCGAATGGTATCGATCCGCAAGACCGAGCTGCAGGGGGAGTTGTACGACCAGATCCGGCTTGGCCAGCAGGTTATCAGCCTGCCGCACCCGTTTCTGTTTACGCTCCGCTCACAGCGGGGCCCCAGCGGCGACGGTGCGGGGGAGGCCGGCAGGCTGCGCGTCCTTTGTCTTTACGACAATGCCGGGGAACATTTCCAGCCCGGGATGGATTCGGTCTCCTCCCCCGGCACACAACACCTGTCCCGCTCGCGGGTGCTCATGTTTCTTTATGACCCGACGCAGCATCCCCGATTCCGCGAGCTGTGCCGTCAGGTGAGCCGTGACCCCCAGCTCCATGGAGCGTCGCGCACGCTTCGCCAGGAGACGCTGCTGACCGAAGCGTCTTGGCGGGTGCGCCGCTACCTGGGGCTGTCGGCGGAGAAAAAGCACGCACGCCCCTTGGTGGTGGTCGTGACCAAGGCGGACATCTGGGCTCCCCTGGTTCGCGCGAACTTGGATCGCGAGCCTTTCGTCTTATTGCCGGGCGAAGGAGGCCTGTCGGCGGTAAACCTCGATCGAGTCGAGCAGATGTCCGATGAGTTGCGACGCATGCTGATGAGGCTAACACCGGAATTCGTCGCAGCCGCCGAGGACTCTTGCGAACAGGTGATTTACATCCCCATCAGTGCATTGGGGCAGGGTCTGGAGGTCCAGAAGGGATCGGGATTACTCGGTATTCGCCCTCGAAACATTCGGCCGCGCTGGGTCACCGTTCCCTTTCTTTACGTCGCTGCCAAATGGTCTACCGGGCTGATCGCTGGGTATCGCAAGTCTGATCAAGTCGTGCAGTCGCCGGGGAAAGCGACATGAGTTACGAGATGATTTACACATCGGCGCCGAAGGGCTTGAGGCCTGGCAGCAGCGGATTTTGCACGGTCGCTGCAACCGAAGGCATGTCGGCAGCGCTGATCCAGCGACTGGAGCTGTTAAGCAGCTACCAGCCGCTTGCCGCTGCGGGGCCCGGCGAGACAAAAAAAAATCCGGTCGGACTCGCCCATTGGCGTGTGCCGGCCGGAGGAAGGACCTGCAGCGTCTTGTCTCGCGTAATGATGCGCGGCTTGGACTACACCCGAAGGCCCAACAAGCTGGCCCACCACGTTGTGCTCGATGCCAGTGAGCAGCCTGAGTCCGGGCCAGCGTGGGCGTTGTTGCAATCCGGGGTCCTATGGGACGAATGGTCCGGGCCGCCCCATCTGATTAAGCAGCGGAAGCTCACGTTTTCCATCGCGTGTCGTGAAGTGCCGCTCCGATCGTGGGCCGCTGCCGCGGGCGACGAAGGTTGGGCGGGCATCTTAAGTGAGGCCTTCGTGCTCGACGAGGCCAAGCCGGTCTACATCGTCTGCCCGCCCGAACTCGATCCGCTTCCGCTCTTAGACGGAGCGTTGCGTCTGCTTGCGCCGCGGATCCGCTGGCGGGTGACCTTCAACACGTATTTTTGCGGTTTGGCCGCCGGTCTCGCGTGTGCATGGCGGTGTGTTATCGCTGGCACAGTCGCGGCCGACGAAGCGGCCCGATCCGGCGCCCTGCGGATTGATCTGACTGGGTCGCCGACCCGCGCGCCCGACACGCCCGGCGCCGTAGCGGCGAGAGAGGGCCGGCTGATACCTATTGCGGTACCATTGGCCGGCGGTGAAAGCGTGGCGAGAGCGGAGGAAGGGTCGCGAAAATGAGTCATCTGGAAATCGTGGAACAGATCGGTTCCTATTTGACCAGCAAGAACGCCCCTTGGAGTGAGGAACTGACGGAAGTCGCGGCCGAGTATGCGATGATTTGTCGCGAGGCGAATGACCGCCTGCGACGTTGCATGGATTACCTGCGGCGGGGGATGCGATCCGAAGCGGTGCACTTGGCGGGATGCCTCCCTTCGCTCCTCGAACTCGTGCCCGCGCTGCACCTTGCTGAATTCGAGCAGTGGTCGGCGGCGTGCTTGGCTGCTGCTGTGCCGCCCCCACCAAGGCTGCAAGTCGAGAGAGTAAAGGAATTGGAGTCCGCCCAAGAGCGGGAAAGGGAATTGCAACCCTGGTTGACGAGGCACCGCATCCTGGCCTTGGCCTGCGCTGACGCACGTGAACGGCTCGGCCTGGCGCGGGCGTTGGCGGAAAAAGACCCAGGGAATCCGTGCTGGATGGAGAACGTGAGGGAACTTGAGGCGACGCGGCTGCGCGAGATGCATCTTGAGGCCAAGCACGCGTTCCGCGAGCGAGACCTGAAGGCCCTTGAAGCAATTCCGGTGGAGTTGAACGCACAGGCATGGCTTACGCCGATACCCGATGACCTGCGCCTCGGCCTTCAGGCGGCGATGAAAAAGCTGCGAGTTGACGTGGCCGTGGAGGCGCTCGACGGCCTGCTTCCTGGAATCCTGGCGGCGTACGCGTCGCGAGACTATGAGCGGTGCTCGAACCAGATGCAACGCTGGCAGGACCTGGTCAATTCCACGCAAATTGCAGTCCCCGCGGAGTTGCAGTCGCAAGTGCGCCCGGTGGCGGGGTGGCTAACAACCCAAGGCCGCAGTCGCGGTGTCGAGCAGCGGATGAATGCCCTCAAACCGATCCTGCGTGCCGAAGAGGAGGTGCTGCGCCGTCGGGCCACACAAAAAAAAACCCTCAGCATCGGCCTTGCGGTTGGTGTAGCCGCCGCAATCGCAGTGGCATGCTGCCTATATTTCCGCGTCCTTCATTTCTGACGCACGTTCGGCACGGATCCCTTCTTTGGCCAAGGGGAGGATCGTAAACCCATGATTTGCCGCCGACCGTCCAGGCACGCTCTGCGTGCGATCCTCTTTCCGACGCGGCTTTTCAATGCGGTGAAACACCTCACGCAATCTGGGCGGACGGTGCCGAACGTCGTGAGCGTCGGTAGCGACTACGAGTGGAATGGACATGGATAGAAACGACGAGGCTGCCTTCTCGACCTCCTGCCCAAACTCGCCGAGGAGGCTGCCGGCATTGATTTGCAGAGCGGCACCGGCGTCCGTCCAATCGCGGGAGGCTCGAGGTCGTCGAGCCGCCCACGCATACCGCTCGGGTTGGGCCACTATGACCCGCACTCCGTCGCGTCCGACGCTGCGGATGAGTTCCAGTGGGTCGATGAAGACTTCTGGCGGCATCTCCATCAGCAGTACGTCCGATCGGCCAGAGGACGCACCTCACCGAGGCTCGTGAGTTCGGGGATACGCTCGTCCATCCGCACTTCGGCAACCGGGACGCACCGCCGAAGGGATTTGTTGCTGAACGAGCTCGCATTGGAGCATCTGAATTGCGCGGCGAATCGAGGGACCCATGTTCCGGCTGTGATATCGCCCGAGTTGTTGTGGCGTTGCCACAACGGTTCTGACCCCTTCATGCACCAGCAGGCGACAGAGGGCAATCGCTTCGGCCATGGTCGCCGGTCCGTCGTCGAAGTCGGGCGAGCAATCGCAGTGCAAACCGACGGGGACGGATTCATTAAGGGGGTGGAACACTACGCTCGTGTTGACCCGCGAGAGCGGTGCCGGCGAATTGCCATCGGACGGCATCAAAGTTATAGGATCGCATTTGCCTCCAAAACATTGAACCGTGGAGGCCGCAGGCAGGAATTGAAGGACGGCGCCTTGCGAAGGCCGGCGCGGCGAGACGTTGTAGACATGATCCCGAATGGAGCCGCAGGCGATGGTTTGGTACTGTGCAATCGAAAGGAGACGAATGCGGTGGAGCCGTTCAACCACACGAATCGTTCGACACAGCTTGGCGGCGGCCATCAGTATCTGCGCGATGACTGGGGCCTTCGCACTCGTCGGAGCGATCCCTCAATTGGGTTCTTCCGTGGTTGAGCCACGATCCCTGCCGTGGCCCTGGCTCGTTATTGGCACTCCGCTATTATTTTCCCTTCCGTTGGCGTTGTTGTTCGAATGGTTTGAATCCTGGCTTCACATTCCGCTTTGGTGCTTTCCGCTGTTGCTGATTCTGCCGGTAGCGACCGCCTGGGCTTTTGCCCGCGGCATGGATGGGGAATTCGAGGGTGGGGAATCGGTGCTGAAGAGCCTTCCGGTCGGCGTGTTTGCCGCGACAGCCTTCACGACGTACTGGCTGCCGCTTCGGCTGGTTCGCTGGAAGCTCCGCCGCATGCTGAAGTCCGGCGGCACGCCATGAGAGCCGTTGATCGCGTGTATCATCCAAAAACAAACCCGCCCCAATGTTGGACATTGGGGCGGGCCATGTTGTTCAGGAAAGCCAAACGCCTCACTTGGTGCTGGTGTTGATGGTAACCACAGCGCTACTCTGCACGATGTTCGCGTTCGTGGCTGAAGTTAGCCTAAGCGAGAACGTTTCCTTGGCGTACGGCGCGCGTTCTGGCGCTTCACGAACTACGACGACATCAATCGGAATGGCCGTCTGCCCCGGCTTGAACGTAAGATAACCACTCTTCATGATGTAGTCTTCATTGGGTGCCGCCGAACCAGGCGCCGTGATGTAGTGAAACGTGACATAGTTCTTGCTGGCTTTGGACAAGCGGACCGTAAAATGGGCGAGGGTGGTCGACTTGCTGCTCTGTTGAACCGGCGAAACCACGGTGACAAAAATATTCGGCGGAACGACTTGGGTCGCCGCCGGCATGATGACCGAAGGAACCACGATCGAGGACACGCCCGAAGACCCGGATGCCGCTCCGGCAGATTCGCCAGGGCTAAAGGGGTCAAAACTCGCTGCACTGGCAAGTGAAGGGATCAGGACCAAACCCAAAAGTGTCAAAATCAACGTTCGCATGACCACCCTTTCAGTACGGTGCGGAGATACCCAAGAACCCCTTTAGCTTAAGATCATCGCCCGTATTGTCAAGGCCGCTGCAAAGAATTCCCGCAAATTAGAGCAAAAACGCTCAATCGGGGTCAATTTGAACGGAAGGAAGCTTTCCCAGCTCATCCAGCAATGCCGATGCGTCGCTCCACCCAGGCCGCAGCCGTAGCGAGAGTCGCGCCTTGCGATACGCGCTCTGACCTTCGTTGAGTTTTGCCAACGACCTGGCGAGTTGAAGGTGCCACTGGGCGTTCGCGTAATCTATTTGGATGGCCCGCCGGTACAGGCTCGCCGCCGCGGAGTACTCACCACGCCGCCACGCGACATCTGCCATCGAAGTGAGGGCGGAGAGCGACGCATCGGGCTTGGCGGCGGCAATCGCCAATGCGGCGACGGCCTGCCGCCTTGCAACATCGGCGAAAGCGGGTGCCGACTTACGACCGGCGAGAGGCGGCGCTTCCAACTGCTGCGCGAGTTGAAAGAGACCATCGTAATTGTCGTGCAGGACGGCGATCGCCATGTCAGGCCGGTCCACCTGGTTAAGGTACACGTTGAGAATCTCCTGCGTTCCCCCATTCAGCTTCAGGCACTTGGCAAACGCCTCCAGCGATTCATCCCAACGCCCTTGACTGGCTGCGAGCCGTCCAAGAGCGAAACAACAAGATTGGTCGTCGGGCGCGAGGCGGTAGCCGGTGCGGATGTGGGAAGCTCCAATTGCCTGCTTCATCACGAAATGTTCAATCTGGCCCGACAGACAATACGTGGGGCCATAAGTGGGGCAAACGACGCGGGCTTTATCGAGCTCCGCAACAATCCGGGCCGCGAACCGCTCGTAAAGCGGTGAACTCGGATCGTCAAACTGCTCGACCGAGTGCCAGCGATAGCTGTTGAGCCCATATCGGTATCTCACGTTGCCGGGGCAAAGGTTGGCGGCCGCGGAGGCATGGGAAAGGAGCGAGTTATACTCAAGGTCGGGGCCGGCCCAGTTATTGGTCGCCAAGTCCCACTCCAACCCTTCCACTTCAGCCCAATGATTGGCCGCCAGCCTCGAACGGTTCGCGGCGGGAAGCCGCGATGCAAGGGCCGCAACGAGCAATGCCATGATAACACGCCCGACGATGCGCTTGCCCGGTGACTGGGTCGCCACGGCGTTTACCCTCCTGCCTTCCCGTCCCAACCGGGTAAGGTTGATGAGCGCTGCCGCGGTCGCCGCGGAGACACATCCGATGGCAGGGAAGTGCTGACCGAAATCGCTGAGGCTATGGACCATCGCAACGACAAGCGTGAAGCCGAGCCCGAACGCGGCGGCTCCGATCGGAGACCGGTTCCAACGCACGTTCCAAAAGAAGTGGTAACCGATCACGACCAAGAAGCCGGCCAGCAGGACCAACCCGGCGACGCCCATCTCTTCCGCCAACTGGATGTATTCGTTCTCGACATGCGTCGCCAAGGCACCCAGGTTGGATCTTTCGAACATGGGGTACACGAATTGATGGGTCCCAAGCCCTGATCCAATGACCGGGAACTTCACGAATCCCCGGGTGGCCGCTTGGAAGATCACTTCCCGACCCCCGAATGTGGTCACGTCCTTCGCCGCGAAGCGGTCGTAGACGGCGTCGAACCCCAGGTAGAGGATGCAGCCGAAGGCAGCCAGACCGACGAGTGCCAGTGCCGCGCCGCGTCCACTGTTCCCCCTCGCGGCCACCAGAACCGCCACCAGGAATCCGATTCCGACTAGGCTGGAAATAACCCCCCCGCGTGACAGCGAGAGCGCGACCGCGACAAAATTCGCGATCACGACGGCGCTCAAGATCCAGATCACAGGGGCGGATCGGAACGCAGCCCGGGAGCCCCCTCGCCATCCAGCCGAACGGTCCGCCGCTGCCGCTTCGCGCCAGGTCACGAGCAGGAGGGCCAAGGCGGTGCCCGCGCACATATTGCCAAACTGGGCAAAATTATTGTGGTTGACGAAAGGTCCACCCAAGGCGAGGTCGCCGGCGGGGATGGGGATCCGCCAGTAGATTTCCGAGGCTGCCGAGATATCTTGTGCCAAGGCGAGGAGCACGATGGCCCCGCCGATAACACTTAACGTGACGAGCAGCCGCTTGATTTGCGCGGCACTGCGGTAGAGGTTCAAGCAGACGACGAAAACGCTGGCGCAGATCAGCACGATTGTCAGGTCGTGCCGGGTTGCTTCGGGGCAAAAGCTGATGGACATGCGGCCCAGCGGTGCCGGCGAAAGGTCGCCAAGCAATTCCTTACGCTGCGCGACGGTGTTTGGGGACAGTGCGCCTACGACGGAGGCTGGCAGCGGCACAAGTTGTAACCCCGCGACGGCAATGAACGCGAAAACTGAAAGGTACGACCAGTTCCAAGCGAAGGCCAAACTCGGCCGAGCGACCAGACCCACCAACACGAGCAGCGCCACCGCGGCAACTGATATTAGGACGACCTCTTCACTCCAGGGGACGACGACCCCCAGGGCGAAAGGCATAAATGCCAGGCACGCCGCGAAGGCGGTTTCAACGACGCGGTCGTACCATGACCAACGCGTTGGCGCAAGCTGAATGGTCTGAATTCCTCGGGACATGGCCGTCGATCAAGGAGGGCAGGCGATCGGACCAGGACGGAAAGGCGTCACCGTCAGTTCGCGGTCGCTGAAAATGCGAAGGGGGTTTTCGAGGCAGACGCGGCGGGCGGTTGCCTCGCCCAGTCGCTTGTCGATCAGCCGGATCGCCTCGGACATCCGCGGCGGGCGACGGACGGTGTCGTGAGCGTCGCTGGCGACGAGGGACGCCTGGCCCGATTCCAGCCAGTACCAGGCGGCCCGCTGGGCGGTTGACCCGAAGTCACCCCTGAAGCTGCCGGCGGTCAGTTGCAAGGTCGCCCCCAACGTCAGCCAAGCATGAATGACCCCGGGATTTGCAGTCAGAAACCGGTTCCGCTCCGGGTGCGAAACGATGACGCGTACGCCGTGGGAGGACAGGTCTCGGATCAGTTGCAGGGGGTCGATGAACACATCGTCAGGCAGCTCCAGCAATAACGTCTGCCCGGAGTCGCCGAGGGTGAGGATGCGGTCTTCGCACAGCATACGCGGAATTCGCTCGTCCAGCCGTACGTCGGCTCCTGGTCTGACCAACAGCGGGATTCCCTCGCTCATCAGAGAACGGTTCATCGCCTCAACTGCCTGGCGGACGGCGGCGGCGGGGTTGCGGTCGTGATATCGACCGAGTTGATGTGGGGTAGCGATGACGGTCGTGATCCCGTCATCCACCAGACGCCGACATAGGTCGAGTGCATCAACCAGGGTACGCGGGCCATCGTCTATGCAAGGAAGGCAATGGCTGTGAATGTCCACCGACTGTCGAACGTCGAAGCGAGCCAGACGATCAAGCTGAGTCGCGGTCAGGAGATTGGTCGCCAATTCGTCCATGGTCTCGAAGGCTGCGACAGACCTTGGGAAACGGTCCGCCAATCAATCCACTACTGCAGGGCCGGAGGACGTGCTGGCCGCCAGGCGTGCTCCATTGGTGGGGCCTTCGATCGCCTTGGGACCCGGCTTGTGGCTTCCATTCCCATAGCCGTAACCATAGCGATAATTGCCGTAGTTGTAATAGCCGTACCCGGAACGGCCGCGAGGCACGTCATTGACCACCACGCCGAGGATCCGTGCCCCGACCGACATCAAACTGTCGCTGGCCTGCATGGCGGCCCGGCACGTGGATTTCTGTGCCCGAAGCACCAGAACCGTCAGGTCGCACAAGGCGCCAAGGATTCGGGCGTCGGTGACCGGCAGCACCGGCGGAGAATCGATGACGATATGGTCGAATTGCGCCTCCAACTGCGCGATGAGGCCCCAAAAGCACGACCGTTCAGGATCTCCGACGGGTTTTTCGGTAAGGCGCCGCAAGTCAATACGAAGAGCCCAGGCGTGCAAGTTGTCTTTAACGCACCGGCAAGCGGCGTCTGATCTGCAAGAACGTCCGTGATGCCCGGAGCCCCTTCCTCGATCGAAAAGACCTTGTAAATTGTTGGCCTACGGAAGTCGGCATCCAACAGCAAGACCCTCTGGCCAGCCTGTGCCATCGCGATGGCCAAATTGCTCGCTGTCGTCGACTTGCCGTCGCCGGGAGCAGGCGACGTGACGAGCACCGTCTTTGCCTTTCCGTCCGGCGCACCGAAGTAGATCGCCGTGCGAATGGTCCGGTAGGCCTCGGCAACCTCGGACATCGGGTCCATATGAACTTTCTGACCCCGGCTTGATACCGGCTCCTTGCCGGGCATGTTGGGAAGGACGCCCAGCACGTTTAAACCCAGCATCTCGCGGATTTCCTCGGGTGAGTTGAGGCGGTGGTCCAGCCAATCCCTCAGGTACGCGAGCCCTCCGCCCAGCATCAGTCCCAGCACCAGTGCCTCGAACAAGACGGTCGAGCGCTTCGGCCTGATCGGCGTCGCAGCCGGCTTGGCGTATTCCAGGACGCTGACGTTCATCGCCCCCACGTCCTCAGTGACTTTGAGCTCTTTGATCCGGTTGTCGAGCATGTCGCATAGCCGCTCCAGCCGCTTCTGCTCCGAAGCCATCGCTTCCATCTTGGCACTTTCGCTGTTCAGCGAAAGCGCTTTAGTTTGCTGTTCATCGAACGATTTCTGCAGCTCTTCCTCACGCTGTTTGGACGTCAACCAGCGCTGCTCCAACGCCGCCAAATAGCCTTCGAAGGTTTGCGGCGACCGCTCGTCGATGTTCGATTTCAACCCGCGGATCCGAGCTTCGAGCTGCTTGATCTTGACGTTTTCGGACCCCATGGTCACTAGCATCTCGGCGCACTGCGCCTCTAACTGCTGAATTTCATTCTCCTGGGGAGTGGCGCTGCCAGCCCCTCGCTGCAGCCGCGTCCACTGTTCCATCCGGGCTGAATCGCCAGCCATGGCCTTGGCTCCTTCGAAGAGTCCCCTGGCTTCGAGCGAATCCAAATGGGCGCCGGTCAGCGCTTCAGCCAGCTTGGCCAACTGATCGACGATAATGTTCCCCTTTTCGCTGATGTAGGACAAATTGGGGTTCTTCTGCTTGAAATCCAGGATGTCATTCACTTTGCGTTGCAATTCCGCGTCGCGGTCCTTCTTCTCCTTTTCGAGGATCCTCAGCACCTCGACCGCCGTCGATCGCTTGCGCTCCGCATAGTACTTCCGATACGAATCGATCACCGCGTTGACCACGTCCGAGGCATCGTCTGGGTACGGCGACTCAAAGGAGATATTCAGCAGCTCGTCCGGCTTAGTGATTTCCGTCGTCAGGCTTGCCTTTAGCGCGCCGACCGGATTGTCCAGTCCGGCGAAGGTCTTCATTTGGCGAATTTCCGGCAAATCTCCAACGGGACCGAGGATAGGCGTCGATTTGATCAACTCGCACTGGGTCGCCAGGTAGTTGGAAGACTGCCCTCCGGCGTTGACCGCCTCGTTCATGATCGCGGGCCCTTGCTGCTCAACCAGCATTCGCGCGCTGCTGGAATAGATCGGCGTGGCCTTCGACAGGTAGAAAAAGGCGCTGGCGACGCAGACCACTGCCATTCCTACGATAATCCATGCACCACGCCACAGAATAAGCACGATCGATTTGTTACTAGCCCCGGGCTCTCCCGACTCCCGAACTGGGAAATTGGATTCGCTGTTGTACCTGCGATCTAAGTCGGTTTGCGTCATAATAAACTCCCCGAAAGCCTTGCATCTGACCTAAAACCCGTGGAGAGATCGAACATCTAGCGGTTTTGGTTTAGGATTAACCACAAAAGCCCCTCCCAAACGGGCTTAAGGGGCAGACTTTCGCGTGAGCCCAAAACGCCGTACGCAATCTTCGGAACAAAATTTGGCCGAATCCCAGCATACCCCCAACCCCGGCCCCGTGCGCGAGTGTTTTCATCCTTCACGCGTTCACGCGTTAAAGTCCAAGCCTTCAAATTTTCTGTTCTCTCATTTACCGAAGTCGCCCAATCTCTTAAATTCCGGATTCAAACCCGAACGACAAATTAATGCCCTGGTTCGCTCAAGCCAGCGGTTGCCTGTGCGCGAAAGCTTCACGCGAAACAGAAGAGGACCCGTCGTGTTGTAGATTCCCACGCGCAGCATCGTCGGGATTATCCCGCTCGGCCGGAACGCAAAGGGGTACGTCAGGCATGCGTACTTGAATCCACACGCCAGCACGAATTCCTCCACCTCTTGGTTAACATCGCTGAATGGATAACTGAACCACTCCGCCGGCCCGCCCAATTCATCCTCGATGCGCTTCCGGCACCCCTCAATCTCGTCAAGCGCATCTGCCCGACTCAGACGGGTCAGATGAGGGTGCGTTCGCGTATGGCCCCCGAACGCGAACCCCGCTCGCGCCATTTCCCGAACCTGCGGCCATGTGAGATACCTGGGGTCTCGGCCGATCAGGTCCGTGCATAGGAAGATCGCCGCCCGGATCCCCAGCCCGGCAAGGATGGGAAACGCGGTGCTGTAGTTGTCCTCCCAGCCGTCGTCAAACGTGAGATAGACGGTGGTCGGAGCGGTGGCCAGTGTCGAGCACGCTCTTACTCCTGAAACGGAGCACTGGCCGTGAAGCTCTTTCCAACTGCCGAGTGACAACTGATTATGGACTACTTTTCCCGCCAGGATGCCCAATTGCCTGCGAAATGCCGCAGTACCGACGGTGATCGAGTCGCCGATGGCACGCCCGATGCGGTGGTACGCTACGCACAGCGATGGTTTCATGCTTTCGGCACCGACGCTTCAAGGAAATCTGCCGCGTTTCGTGTACCCGGATGGATTAGCGACTGAAAAAAACCCCACAGCTGCGGTCCGTGGCGGAACTCGGTCATCGCGAGTTGCTGCTCTCGTTCGGAAAGCCCCGATAGAATCGGATAGCCATCGACGGTCCGCTCCGCGCTGGACATCCATTCGACACTGTGGGTGTCATTGAATCGGGACGCCACCGAAGCCGAAACACCCGGGACCAACTGATCATGGAATTCAACCAGGAAGTCGGTGGTCGCCAATCCATCCACTCCGAGAGGGTCCAAAAGAACGTGCTCATAACCTTCACAGTCACAAATCATCAACGTACGGCCTTGAATGGTTCGGCTAGAACTTTGCGGGTACAGAAGGCGCCGACTTTGACACGCTCTCCCACTTCATTCAAAGCCGCAAGCTGCCGGCAGAGTCTTCGAGCATATGGGTCCGTGTCGAACGCAAAGACTTTGGCTCTCGGAAGGCGGATGGCACATCCGACAGCGTAGTAGCCCTCGGCGCATCCCACGTTGACAATCGTGTCATAGGGCATCGAGAGCGCGCTCTCGACGGCCTCTCTGATTTCCAGTTCGTAGCAACCGACAAGCTTCGGAACAAGAACACTGCCGGCAGCCTCCGCGATATATCGCATTCCGCAGAAGGGGCCCGAATGCACCGTAAGACCTTGCATGGCGATGAATCGAGACGCCAAGGCTGTTGCACCAGCTCTGTTTAGAACCTGCTTGAAATGCCTCCGCTGTCGGCTACCACTGATCCTTGCTAGTAGTTCGGGCGATGTCGCCGACAATGCCCATTTCGCGAATCTTTTAATCGACATGAAAGCCAACTCCTTTGGACTCCGCGGTCAACGCGGCTCCATCGGTATTGTAACGGCCGGCACATGGCCTAGAATTTGTCGTACGGACCCAGGACCCGCAGGTATTTCAGCATGATGCCGAGCTGAACGAAGCCGAGAAAGTTAAGCCCGAGCTTTTCGTAGCGGGTTCCCAGCCGTCGGCACTCCTTGAGCCAACCGACCGCCTATTCAACCCGCGAGCGTTTGCGATAGGTCTTGCGATCGAACCGCTCGCCCGCCGGTCGTTTCTGGTTGCTTTTGTATGGGTTGACCGGCTGGATCCCACCGTCCTTGATGAACTGGCGGACCGAGTCGTAGCTGTACCCCTTGTCGCCGGCAAGCTTGGCCGGCCAGCCGATGCGACGCGGCCGACAGACGGCATGCATCACGTTGTGGAGCTGGGTGGATTCGTGCGCCTTGCCCGCCGTGAGCGTGGCGGCAAGGATAAGGCCCTTTCCGTCAGTAACCAGGTGGAGCTTGGATCCCCATCCGCCGCGGCTGCGGCCCAAGTGGTGATCGTCGGGCTCGAGGAGGTCGAGCCGGTGCCTTCTTTTCGAGCCCCGGCCGCCGATCGGCTGGCTCGGACGTTGGTGCCATCGACCAGCCACAGGTCCCAGTCGATTTTGCCCTGCTTGTCGAGGCGAATCTGCAGTGCCTTGAGGATTCGGTCGAAGGTGCCGTCGCGACGCTAGCGGCTGAAGCGGTGATGGACGGTCTTAAAGTTCCCGTATCGCTCCGGAAGGTCACGCCATGGCGCCCCCGAACGGAGGATCCAAAGCAAGCCGTTGAGGAGCGTGCGGTGATCGAGCCAGCGTCCACCGCGTCCCTGTGCGGGAAAGAGGCCTTTCTGCAGCTTCCATTGCTCGTCCGTGAGCTCGTATCGACCCATGCGTCCTCCGTGTGGAGAGAGCAGCATGCCATGCGATAGTAGAAAGCGCAATACCTAACGGGCGCCCAACTCATTTGTCAGACAGCCTAGTCTCGACGCGTCTGTCACGGGGCAATCTGGGGTCACCAAGTATCCGTAGAGCTTCTCGGCCACCGCCTTTTGCGTGTAATGCTCCGACACATGCCGCGCGCCAATCGTGCCAAGTTCCATCCTTCGCTTGGGGTTGACAATCAGATCCTCCAGCACCGCCGCCAAGTAGGCGGGGTCGCCCTCGCGGAACGTCGCGCCGCCGCCGGTCTGCCCGATCAGATGAGGGATATTGCCGCTGGTTGAGCCGACGACAGGCACTTCGCAGGCCATCGCCTCAATGATGACCCGCCCGAACTGCTCTCGGCCCGCGGAAGGTTCACCGACGGCAGCACTAGCAGGTCCATCACCCGCAGGTAGTCCCCCGCCGCCAGGTGGGGGATCGGGCCGGCGAAGACGAACCGGTCTCCGAGCCCGTGGCGGGCGATCTCCGCGACGACCGACTTCTAGTCGGCCCCGATCCCACCATAAGCACGCAGAAATCCAGCCTCGGCCGCCGGGCCACGAGATTGCGGACTGCCTCGACGAGCACGTGCAGACCCTTCACCTTGGCAAACCGCCCCATGTATCCGATCACCGTGCCCTTCACTTCCAGCCGCCGGGCTAGGTCCGTGTTGTCGCCAGGAAAGAAAAACGACGGATCGAACCCGTGCGGCAGGATCTGGACTGGCCCCCCGAAGCCCTTGTCGCGCAGTACGTCCCTCGCCTCTTCGGTAAGGGCCAGCATTTTCTCGCACGCCCGGTACGTCCCCCGCTCGATCCAGCAGAACGGCGGCGGGTACCGACGATAAATGTTCTGTTTCGTATAACAAACTAGTGGTACTTCCAGCCGGCCGGCCACCCCCACTACCTGCGCCGCCACGACACTCCACGGTTCCTCGTCCAAAAGAATGAGATCCGGGGCGATGTTTCGGACCATCTCCTGAAAACCGGTCTTGAAGCGGTAAAGATGAATCATGCCCGGCCGCGTGACTGGTAAGGGGTGGATCGGAAATGTCGCCGAGGGCAAAGAGCCTGGCGCCTCAATGGAATTGGTGTACTCATTGCGCCACGTGGCTGGCACTATCAATTCAACGTTGACCGCCCCGATCCCGTCGAGGTCAACAAGAATACGCTGGTTGACGTCAACGACGCAGGAATGGCTGATTGCAACAACACGCAAGCCAATATCCCTTCGAGTATGACGACTTAAGTATGATCAATAGGCAGCAAAGAGGGCATGCCGCTTGAGCCGTCAGCGGGGACAAGAACCAATATGCTCAACCGTCCCGTGTCCTCGCATCCTCGTTCCATGGCCGACCCACCCATAATGAGCCGTGAACAACAAAAGGCTCGCTGGGTCTAGTAGCGAGGCCGTTAACTTTTCTTTCGTAAGAATGCGATTAATTTCGGCCGCAGGAAGCTTGGCGCCGGGCAGTCGCTTCTCAGTTAGATTCCCCGAGTCAACGCGTCAGAAGGAGCGAACGCCTTCGCCGCCCCGCTCCCTCCCGGTGCCCGATCATGGAGCCATTTCAAGTCCGCCTCCACCATTTCCCGGACCAGGTCGTCGAAAGACACAGTCCGCTCCCACCCCAGCACGCGCTTGGCCTTAGTGGACTTGCCTAGCAGCAGGTCCACCTCGGCCGGGCGGTAGAAGGCCGGGTTGACGACTACATGGTCCTGCCAATCCAGGTCCACCACGTCGAACGCTTTCTGGCAGAAATCCCGCACGCTCCAGGCCTGACCCGTTGCTACCACGTAGTCGTCCGGCGTCTCCTGTTGCAGCATGAGCCACATCGCCCGGACATAATCCCTGGCGTGTCCCCAGTCGCGCCGGGCTTCAAGGTTCCCCAGCCGAAGCTCGTGAGCCATCCCCAACTTGATCCGCGCCACATGGCTGGTGATCTTCCGGGTGACGAACTCATATCCCCGCCGCGGCGACTCGTGGTTGTACAGGATTCCGCTGGATGCGTGCATCCCGTACGCCTCGCGATAGTTCCGCGTCAGCTCGAACCCGGCACACTTGCTGATGCCGTACGCGCTACGGGGATGGAACGGCGTCATCTCCGTTTGCGGCACCTCCCGCACTTTCCCCATCATCTCACTAGACCCGGCAAAGTAGAACCGGCACTTAGGGGCCAAGTCCTTGACCGCCGCCAGCACATGGTGCGTGCCGTTGATATTGGTTTGGAGCGTCGAGAATTCGTCCTCGAACGAATAGCTGACGAAACTCTGGGCCGCCAGGTGATAGCATTCATCCGGCTGCACATCCCGAATCGCCCGGAAGATGCTGGGGAAACTCTCCAGCGTCGCCGAGTGGAGCTTCACGCGGTCTAGGACATGCCGAATCCGCCACATCCGATGCTCGGGGTCTTCCATGGCAACTCTGCGGGCAATCGCGTGGACCTCGTAGCCTTTTTCGAGCAGCAGTTCGGCGAGGTAGGAGCCGTCCTGGCCGGTAATCCCGGTAATCAGAGCTCTTTTCACAGTTTATTTCTTCAAAGCGGCCAATGGTAAGGGGTGAGCCATCACTCCACTGCTCGTCACTGTAACATCACCGTAGAGACGCAACTTTCCGCCGCCCGTGCTCTTCGGGCAACGCTTCATTCACCGGGCCGCCTTTGCGGCCCCTTTTAGCAGCCTCAGAAGTTCTGCGCCTATCTTTTCGGGCGCAAACAACGTTGTCGCCTGCTCCATGGCGACGCTGCGAAACCGTGATCGATCCTCCAGCAACTCTGCAACCATCCGGCGCGTCTCCCGCTCAAACTCGACAATGTCCCCGGCGGGGAACGCCCGACAGCAATCGGGCGACAGAACCTCCGTCGGACCGACTTCACGGCTTGCGACAATTGCGAGCCCGTGAGAGAGGGCTTCACCGACGACCAATGATCCCGGCTCATACATGCTTGGGACGAGTAACGCATGGGCGGCGCTGTAGGCGTCACCGATCTGGCTGTGCGGAACCTGGCCAATAAACGTGGCTATCCGCGGATTCAGGCTAGGGATGTGTGCCATATAATCGGACCATTGCGTGCGGTCTCCAATTACGTGGATCTCAGCCGTGCCTGCCAAGTCGTCCAATCGTCTGCTCAACTCTACGATTTGGTCAAAGCCCTTCCGTACGCTAATCCGCGAGATGAATAGAAAGCGTATTGGCCCCGTTGTTCCAGCCGTTGAGGCGCGTCCAGCATCGGTTACCTTCGTTTTACCAACGGGATGGCGAAGTACCGCCGTGCGCACGACGTTAACGCCGTAGTCCTCAGCGAGGAGCTCAACGAATCTTGAGCTTGGCCCGATGATCAGGTCAGGGAGGCGCATCTGCCGCTTCTGTATCCGCGATCGAAGCATAAGAAAAAGACGGACGCCGTAGTGCATGAGTCGGGTCTCGGACTTTAACGCGTAGCGGCTCTCCCTTCGATGCCATCGAAGCTCACCGGCCGCATGGCTGCAGGGATGTACAACCACTGGCGGCAGCCGAGCGATGTGTTTTCCGATGCCGAACAGTTCCGACTGCGACATTTGAAATATGCAACCATACGTGTCTCGTGCGTGGCGCACGATCAGCAGCCGGCCAATCTTGTCGTGGATGTATCGCCGAGTGACGGTCCCAGAAACGAATGCCCGCAATGGGGTCCGGCTGTACCAGCGGTCCCATCTCCAAGGATTATGGACTACAACAAGCGAGAATTTCGAGTGGCTGGCGACACTTACGGGCACGTCGGCCACGTCGTCCGCGTAATAATCAACTTCTACCCCCTGATTCAGAAGTTGCTCGACAAAAATACGTCCCATGCCCCCGACCCCGCCCCCATCGCTGATTCCTCCAATCCATGCAATTCTCATGTTACTCGTCCTCAAGTGACGCGGCTGCACGCCCTACTTGGAGTGGGCGTGGCGCACAAACGGCTTTGGGCTAATCCTTGAACAAGCGTGATTTTCGCCCCCGGGTCCGGCCCTGCGCAAAAAAAGACTCGAAACGCCCGCGTTTTCGTATAATCAGAGAGTTACCAGGCTTTCTGACACGTAGACGCAAGGAGGCGTTTCGAGTGAACAACAGTACACGCAAAAAGTTGGACCGACGCAAGCGGAGAATCGCGAAGCGACTGCGACCACGCAGCTTTTCGGCACGAGCCAAGCCGATGTTCGCGGCCGCCAACGTCCACTACGACGTGGCCGGCCGCACCCGCGCCATCGGCCACGGCGGCATTGGGTCGATCCACCTGCTCGCTCGCAAGGTCGGGCTGATCGACGCGATCGATCGCGACGTGCGACTGCTCAAGGTTCACCTGCCCTATCACGAGTCGGACCACGTCCTGAACATCGCCTACAACGTGCTGTGCGGCGGCGACTGCCTGCAAGACCTGGAGCTGCTCCGCAACGACGAAGGGCATCTGGACGCGCTGGGGGCCGGCCGCATCCCAGGGCCCTCGACGGCCGGCGACTTCTGCCGGCGGTTCGAGTCGGCGGAACAGGTCAACGCCTTGCAGGAGGCGATCAACTCCGCTCGCGTCGGCGTCTGGAAGGAGCAGGACGCGTCGTTCTTCGACGTGGCGACGATCGACGCCGATGGCACGTTGGCGCCCACCGACGGCGAGTGCAAGGTCGGCATGGACATCAGCTACAACGGCGTCTGGGGCTACCACGCGGCGGTGGTGTCGCTGGCCAACACCAAGGAGCCGCTCTACCTGCTCAACCGCCCGGGCAACCGCCCCAGCCACGAGGACGTGGCCGCCTACCTGGACAAGGCCATCGCCCTGACGCTGGGGGCGGGGTTCAAGGCGGTGCGGATGCGGGGGGACACGGACTTCAGCCAGACCGCCCACCTGGACCGCTGGGACACGTTGGGGAACGTCACGTTCCTGTTCGGGCTGGACGCCCACCCGAACCTCAAGCTCAAGGCCGAAGCGATGGCGGAGCAGTGTTGGTCCGAACTGAATCGCCCGGCCCGCTACGAGGTGGCCACGGCGGAGCGGGCCAAGCCCGAGAACATTAAGGAGCAGGTCGTCGCCGAGCGGGGCTTCCAGAACCTGCGCCTGGCGGCCGAGCACGTGGCGGAGATCGACTACCAACCGGTCAAGTGCCACAAGCCCTACCGGCTGATCATCTGCCGCAAGACCCTCGACGTGGAGATGCACCAGAGAAAGCTCTGGCAGGACTACCGCTACTTCTTCTTCATCACCAACGACCGTGCCACGCCGGCAAGGGAACTGGTGCTGGAGGCGAACCAACGCTGCGACCAGGAGAACCTGATCGAGCAGCTGAAGAACGGGGTTCACGCGATGAAGCTGCCCAGCGCCGACCTGGTGAGCAACTGGGCGTACATGGTGATGGCGAGCCTGGCCTGGAGCCTCAAGGCATGGTGGGGCCTGATGCTCCCGCAGGCCCGGGGGCGTGGCCGCCAGGCCCGCGAGCGGCAGAGGCACGACGTGGTGCGGATGGAGTTCAAGCGGTTCGTGAACGCGGTGGTGAGGCTGCCCTGCCAGATCCTCCGTAGCGGGCGGCGGCTGATCTACCGGTTGCTGTCGTACAGCCCATGGCAGGAGCCGCTATTGGCTGGCGTGGCCGCGTGGCGTACCCGGGCACAACGTTGACGAGGCGAGAAGTTGATGCCGGGGTCAGGATGCCCCGGTTCGGCGAGGCCTTGTGGACGAGGCGACACGATGCACAACGACATGTCGGACGCGGCCGGGGGCGAAGCGGCGTCGCGCCCCCAACGCGGGCGGTTTGGCACCGCGGGGGATACGCTTGTTTAAGGGCTAATGGGCCAGTAGTGTCCGGCCAAAAGATGCGGTTAGGGTCTGAACCGTATCGGTTTTCGCGGGTGAATCGATCCGGACGTTAGGGTACACGATTTCAATTTCAATCGCAGCTTTTTCGCCGCTGCCGGGCGGCTTTGGCCGACGATCCGTCGATGAACGCTGGACGCACCGTCCTCGCACAGTTCCTGGACCTGATCCCTCGCCGGGCCTTCGACCTTGCGGTCGAACGGTATCAAGCCAACGGCCGACCGCTGCAGCTGCTGCCGAGATCAGATGATCTGCATGCCTGGGCCCATTTCCGACGCCGCAAAGGCGCGGTATAAGCCCACGTGATGATCGACCTGCGCGTCGGCATCCCCGTGTTTATGCGGGTGACGCACGCGAAGACGTCGGACGTCTCGGTGCTGAACCACCTCTCGTATCAGCCTGGCGCGTTCTACGTCTTCGACCGAGGCTACATCGACTTCGAGCGGCTGTTCCGCATCCATGTCGAGCGGGCGTTCTTCGTCACCCGGGCGAAACGGAAGATGGACTTCCGCGTCCGGGAGCGTCGCCCCGTCGAGCCCGGCACGGGCGTCACGCACGACCACATCATCCGGCTGCGCGGCCCCAAGACACGCACTCTGTATACCGAATCTCTCAGACGCATTCGGTTCGTCGACCCCAAGACCGGCAAGCGACTCACGTTCCTGACGAATCATTTGACGATGCGCGCCGAGAGCGTCGCGCTGCTGTACCGCAAGCGTTGGAAGATCAAGCTGCTGTTCAAGTGGATGAAGCAGCACCTCCACGTCAAGGCGTTTTTCGGGACGACACCGAACGCCGTGAAGACGCAGCTCTGGGTGGCGGTGATGGCTTACGTGATATCCATCGCAGCAGGTCCGTTGGAACGACCGTCAGCGTTCGCGTTCTGGTCGAGCGATCTTCCGTCGCCTCGACCACCTCGAAGCCCTCAAGATCCAGCAGCCCCGTGAGCGTCCTCAACCTTTCGTCCAAACCGAGTGTCGCGTCCATGCGAAGTCCTCCGTGACTTCAAGAGCGGTGCTTACATCACCACAACATATGGTGGATGATAACCAAGCGTCAGCGGTTTTGGCGGAGAGCCATCTCTTCGAGCAGGAACAGGAACTCGGGCTTGCCGCCGTACCACTCGTCGAAGGTCAACCAGTCGAAGCGGACGCCGTTGGCCACGGCCCGCTTGACCTGTTCCAGCGCGATCAGCCACTTGGATCGGTAGCCGATCTCCTCGGGGATGTGAGCCTCTTTACACCGCTCGCGGTCCAGGTCCCACGACTTTTCCGGCAGGAACAGGTCCGAGTCGAGCATCCCCAGGAACGCCCCGTGCTTCACCGCCAGATGGACGGTGACGATGCAGTTCTCCACCTTGCCCCGGGCGCCGCAATACTGTCGCTGGACGCCGGGCGTCATGTCCCCTTTCTTCGCCACCGACGTCTCGTCGATCAGGCCGACCACGCCCAGCTCGTCGGCCGCGGGTTGCCCCGGGGCCGGCAGGTGGTCGGTGACGATGCGACGCTGGATGCGGTTGAGCACGCCGTCGTGGTCCCAGACGTAATCCGTCAGGAACTGCTGGAGCGTGCGGGCCGCGCAGCCGGCCGCCAAGGCGATCGGCTCGACGCTTTTTCGAGCCAGATCGCTCACCAGCCCGCGGCAATAGGTGCCCAGGTGCCGGAACGACGGCGTGTAAGGGAAACAGGGGCGAAACGAACGCAGGTACTCGCTGAACGCCGGCCCGAGGCCGGCAATCTCATCCGTGGTCATCCTTGACCTCCTTCTCAGAAGGCTTTACCGCGGCCGCATTCCTCCGTTGAGCGAAGGTCGCGCTGTAGTGTTAAGTCCGGAACGCAATTCCATGCTTCGTGTTACAGCCCCGTGATTCAACAATCGGCGATGAAGTCACCGCAAGCGCAGGCCCACCGACAACGCTAAACTGTGAATCCCCTACGGCGTCGTCCACGAATTTGAGTAGAGTATCGTTAAAACGCCGTAAACGACCGCGAAGACAACCAAAATGCCGATGACCAAGAGAGCTAACTGACGCCGCCTTCGGCGTGTGCCGCCTTTGGCGTGAGGATCGGCTTCGGCCGCCGGATCGCTCTAATGTTCGAGCCCAATCGGCGAGAGCCTGCGTAACGCCTTGAAAATGCCGCGGGATCCGTGCGAGAAATCGACGACGGTGGGAACGAGTGGTTTGGCGCCCGCGCTCATGCGTCAACGGTTTGTTCGACGGCATGGTCACGACGGCGTTTTCAGGTTAGCACCAGAAGAGGACTGGCCGTCGCGCGTATTCGGCCTCCAAGGTCTCGGACGCGGCTGCTTGGACATTTCGACGGAGTAGCCGCTGCGCATTCGGAATAAGTAATTCACGCCGATTATAAGTTTGCGGCGAAATCGACCATCGCGCGATCGATTGCCTCGATGAATCTGGCCGCCAGGACGCCGTTCGAAAACTCGCGCAGAACGGCCCGCTGTCCTGCCGCTCCGAGTGCGACACGCATCTGCTCGTCATCAATCATCTTCCGAAGCTCGCCTGCCAATGCACCGTGCTGGCGCTCTGCGAAGACCACGCCGCCACCCGTCCGACGTATGAGGTTAGGGATTTCGCCAGAGTCAGAGCCGACAACGGGAGTCCCGCAGGCCATCGCTTCGGTGATAACACGCCCGAACTGCTCCTTCCAGTTCGGCTGGCTCTCCGACGGCACAACGACGATGTCCATGGCGGAGTAGAAGCGGGGCACATCAGCATGTGCCACGAAGCCAATCCGCGTCACCCGTTCGGACATCCCGAGCCGCGAAACCAGTCCGTCGAACTCGTTCTCGAAATCCCCGCACCCCACCACGATCAACCGCCATGGTAGATCCTTGATCAATTCAAGCCCGTGCGCCAGGGTGTCGAGCCCTTTAGATTTCACGATCCGGCCGATGTACCCGACGAGGACCTCATTCGCGCGCGGCGCAGCTCATTTCGAATGCGTTCCCTTGCCGGATGTGTACGGTAAAGTCCCGGGTCAAACCCCAGGGGCAGAATCGTTGCGCGGCCGCGATACCCCTTGGCACGCATTACTGACTCAACGTCACTTGTAATAGGGAACGAGAAACTGCTACGCCGATAAACAAAACGCTCCGTCCAGCAAAAGGGCGGCGGGTACTTTTTGGAAATGTTCTGACAAGAGTAGCACCCAATGGGACGGCGCCCCGCGGCGGCGTTCGCGAGATAGGCTTGAGCCGTTGCTACCGCGTACGGCTCGTGGTTTACATAGATCACATCCGGGCGGCAGCGCCGAACGAGCTTTACCAAAGATGCCCCATACGCGTGAAAGATGATTGAACCCGGCCTCCAAACTGGCAACGGGACTAGTTCCCCCCGAAATTCCGGCCAACGGCCCGGTGGCCTCTGATGGCCAAAGTCGTCGCGCCAGTTTGAGGGACATACCAGCGTGACCGCCCAGCCCGCCTGCTTCTCTACCTCCGCATATAGTTGCTGATTCACGGATGCTACGACGCTGTGGCTAATAACCATGAGCTTCATAGCTACCACACCTAGACTATTTCGCCTGCCAGGTTCACGATCTGACGCGACATGTCGTCCCAGGTCCACGCACGGAGCACCTCCGCGAGCGGGCGGACTCGAGCCCGCCACGAGTCCGCAGTCAAACGCCAGGAACGCAGACGGTCGGCAAGCTCAACGGCGTCATCAGGGTCTTCAAGTATGAGGTCGGCTAAGTCGGGTGGGAACCGCTCCGCAATCCCCGAACGTCGCGAAACGACGGCGGGGGTGCCGACGCAAATTGCCTCATGTGCAGCAAGGCCGTACGGCTCGTATCGCGATGGGAGCACCACGAGGTCGGCGGCGGACATGATTGAACTTACGTCCCTGCGATGACCGAGGATCCGAATATGCTGTCCCATTCCGTCCAACTTCACACGCCGGTCCAAGCGCGGACGGCGGGCAGCTCCGACGACGAGCAGCACCGGATCCCAACCGCCGCCCCTCACGAGCATTTGCCACGCCCTATACAGAACATCGAAGCCCTTGCGGCGGCTGAGCGACTCACCGATAAACGCCACGGCCGGGCGGCCATCTAGACCAAGCGCGTGGCGCGCCTCCCGCGTGCGGCCGGCATCAAGGGGCTTGAACTCGAGAAGGTCGCAACTCAGAAACACAACGCTAACACGGCGCGGATCTACGCCCACATGCTCGACCAAGTCGTTCGCAGTCATCTGGCTGTTGCACACGATTAGACGAGAGGCGCCGAGCCTCCGGCGTTCTCGCTCCACCTCGCGCCTAGCCGCAAGCCAGCGCAGACCACCTGAAATTAGCGGGTATCGACCTTGAGTTCGAACGCTTTTCTCATGGGCCGCGTGAACGAAGTGAACCCAATTTAAGTCGCTGCTGAGGCTGTTCGAACCGTTCGCAACTGCCCGGCCGCCCCTGCTTAGAACGTCGCGTAACACACGAGCCCCCGTTTGCGCGAGCAAGGGCCGGCCAAGCGCATGGCGGCCAAACGGCCTCCTCACCATATGTATGCGGACGTTTGCATTCGACAGAAGGTCCGGCCAGACGCGGTGCGCTACCAAGTGTACCACGCGTTGGCAGGCAAGGTAACTAGCCAACGCGTGATTCGCTCGGTCCATCCCCCCGAGCGGTGTAAAATCACCTGCGACGATTGCCCAAGGCGTCAAAAGATCTCTCCTGCAGCAATTCATGTAACGCGATTCGGCTTTGAAGCCACGACGGACCCACGACCTGTCGAAGGCCGCTGAAAGGTCAATGTCCTTATGTGGATCCTGCGCACCGGAGCACCGTGGCACGGCCTTGCCGGCGGGCCGGTTCAGCGCTTGGCAGACCCTTTTTCACTACCGCAACCTGTGGCGAGCCGACGGCACACTGGACAGAAGTGCTCCTGTCATAAGGTTCGTAGCGACCGTCTAGCCAAGAGACTGAATCCTTTGGTGGATCGAGGCTTCGATCGAGCGTTGAGCCCGCTCCGCAAATCCTGTTGCCAATGTCACCCCGACGAGCCAACATACGCCGCGCTAGGCCGCGGTCGCGATAGATTTACCCGTATATTTCACCTGATGCCTGGCAGGCTGTTGGAAGCCGGTGCCCTTGAGGGAGGGCGAGCCGTCGAAGGCGTCAATGCGTCCGGCCTGCTTGAGGACGCGGTAGACGCTGGAGGGGCTGACGGCGACGACGTCGGCGTCGAGCATCATGAAGGCGAGCCGGCGGTAGCCTTCGAGGGGGAACTTAGCCTCGAAGTCGAGGATGGCGGCTTTTTCCCAGTCAAGGAGCCAGTGGTCGCGGGGGACCCAGGCGTTATGTTCGTTGACCTTCCCGTAGCGAGCCTTCCAGTCGTAGAACTTGCTGGAAGAGATGCCGAGCCAGGCGACAAAGCGGCCGGCGGGCAGCTCGGTCCTGGCGGCCCAGCGGTTGACGAAGTCGATGACCTGGTCGCGGTGGTCGTGTGCGGTCCACTGGCCGTTCAGATCAGGCCAAGACTTTTTTTAAGCTCGACGTGCTCGCCCATGAGTTCGGCGAGGACTTCGTTCTTCTGCTGAATCTTGGCTTGCAGGGCCTGGATCTTCTGGGCCTAGGCGTTCTGCTGACGGGTGCTAGCGGCCTTGGTTTCAAAGACGGCGGTGCCGTCCTCGAAGACTTTTTTCTGCCAGAGGTAGAAGAGGGTTGGCTGCAGGTCATGCTTCTGGCAGACGTCGGAGATGGGTGTCTTTTCGATGAGGTGCTCGCGGAGGATGGCGAGCTTCTGTGCATCGGTAAAGTGGCGACATTCGTTGGGCACGGGTGTTTGCTCCATCGGGCACGCTCCATATTTAACGCCGATGATAGCACTCTCCGGTTCCGACTGAAGCAACACATACCAACGCGTTCGCCAGTGGCTGCGATGCCACGGCATCAATGAAGTGATCTCAAAACGAGCCGATCAGTGGACCAATCAAAAGGGTCGGCCAACCAAGTTCGACAAGGACGCCTACCGCCGGCGCTGCATACCCGAACAAGGCATCGGCTGACTCGGGGGCCATCGCCCCGTCCGGTCTGGCGCCACCCGCAAGCTGCGTGCCGACGTACCGACTACCATCCCCTGCAGCAGGAACATCATGCCAGCGGCCGGGACGGCCGCCATTGTTCCGCCTCCGATCCAGGAAGTAATCCACACCGACAGGGTTATGCCGTAGCCTAGAAGGATCGCAGGCGGCGGTCGCTGATTCTTTCTCCCGGATGGAACCTGCGCAGAGTACCACAACAGGAACGCGATCCAAATAGCAAGTCCCATTATCCCAGTGTCAACGAGGATCCTTGCGAACTCGTTTTCCATTCCGACCGGCCGGGGGGCATACCGCGCGAGGAACGACGGAGTGTTTGTACCCCAGGCCGACCCCATTCCTGCCCCAAGTGGATATCTCGCCACAAGATCAACGAAGTTCATGTTCACGCTTCCGCGTACTCGGCCTTCGATCAAGCCAGGGTCCGAAATGGTTGCAATGCGTTGGAATCGTTCGTTCTGTGATGCCGTGAAGGCGCTCAGCCCCATCGCTACGAGCACGGCGACGATTAGCCCCAGGTTTGCACGGAGAAGCAACAGCGAGATCGCCAGCCCAATGATCAGGTGGACAATAGGCAGCCTCGCGCCGCACAAAAGAAGACCGCCAAGTGCGGAAGCGGTCCCGATAATCGCCGCTATCCTATCCCTCGGCCTGCCAGGTCCAAAGCCTAGGCCCGCAAGAAACGGCAGGCTCATCACCATTGTCCCGCCATATGAATGTGCAATCAGGAAGGTAGATGGGATCCTCCACTCGCCGCCGGCCACGTCCTTCGACCAATATGCAAATTGCGTAGCCTCGTTGAGGGGGTAAAGTGATGGCAGACCAAAAAAGAAGAGATAGATGCCGAATCCCAGCGCCACGAGGTTAAGCACTGCAATCCACCGGCCGACACGCGCAACATCTTCCGAGCTGAGCTGATAGCCGATCGCTAGCATTAGCGGAAGCCAGATCGCCGCTCGCAAAGCAACTAGCTGAATCAGCGGGTGATTAACGGGAATAGCTGCCATCATAGTGGGACAGAGGAGAATCACTACCATCCATCGGCCAAGCGGAGTGCGCCAGAACGGACCCCAAAGGGAGGAGCGCCGCGAGATCGCCGCAAGGTAAAGGCCCGCTACCGCGGCGTCGAAAACGAATGCGCCGAAAACATTGTTAATGTTTGCCTTTATTAGTCCGTTGAAATAGCCAACTGCGACCATCACACCCGCCCCTCTCGCCAGCGAGCCTCTGCCCAGCGCGAAGGTCAACGCGAACGCTATTCCGCATAGAACAAAGCCGGTCATTCGCCTCGCAAGTTCTTGAAGAATATCGGGCGCCCGGAGAGAAGAGCGAACGCCGCTTGTAATCACACTTCCGGTCCACTACCAAAACTTATTTCGGCATCTGGATCGCGGAGCATCGCAAGGACGACCGTATCGTATGGGAGGCCTAACCCGAGCGATTTCGGCAGAAGTCGTTCAATGTAAAGCGGCCAGTAGAGCGGCGCAGGTGTGAAACGGGAGATTCGCGCTCCCCACCATGATTCCAGCCTCATCACCGCCTTTGTAATGCCGTACATGCAGTTCTCGATGACGAGGACCTCAAAGCCACATTTCGCCAGCAGGTCCGTCAGCTCCTTGATCGAGTAGCCTTCCCTAACATGCTCACTGTCATGGATCGGAGCCGGCGGGTGCGGCACGCTAATAACAAGGTGTCCACCTGGACGCAGCACGCGTACGATCTCGCGGAGGGCCGCCGTATCGTCGGGGATATGTTCGAGAACTTCCGACAAAAGCACCAGATCGAATGTACCGTTCTCGAACGGCAAGGCTGTGACCGAACCGACTCTCACGGTGATGTTTGATTGCCGGTGTCGTCGCCTGTGCGCGTCAACATGAGCCGGATCAAGGTCGACCGCGTCAACCGAATTGGCAGCCCGCGAAAGCTGGGGCGTGTACATGCCACGGCCGCACCCTGCGTCGAGCGCCCTGCCCCACCGACGGCGGGCGATCAGCCGTTTAATGATCGGACGCTGGACCACCGGTCGAATGTTGTCGCCCCACCGGACGACGCAGCTTATGAGCGATCGGATAAGCATGCTATCCGAGGCGCCGGCCTCGCTAGCTGATGTACTCGTGGGAGAACATGACATCATCGCTCCTTATTGGAAGCTGTTTTCTCGGGGGGCATCTGCGACGACGCCCTTGGACGCCGGACGGCCCTCCACTTGCTTCGAGGGCATGGATTCGTTAGCGGCAGACCTGAGCAGCAGCGCCAGTTCGGGCAACCGGACCGCCGGGTCACACAGTTCCCGCGCCCGTGCAAGTCCAGCCTTGGCGAGTGACGTTCGAAGCACGGGATCTGTCGCAATCTCCTCAATGGCAGCCGCGACGGCCGAAACGTCGCCTGGCGCGGTCAAGCGACCACAACTGGCGTCGACTACCTCCGCTCCGCCCCCGATGTCAGATGTGACGACCGGCAAGCCAGCCAGGAGCGCCTCGATAAACACTACGCCAAAAGGCTCCGGGCCGACATTCGGCTGGCAGAACAAGTCGGCCGCCCCCATGAGAGCTTCGACGTCGCCTCGTTGGCCCAACAGCCGAACCCGGGCTGCCAATCCGAGCTTATCCACCAAGCGATGTAGAAATGCGTAACGAGCCCTGTCGGCCGGCTCCTGAACGCCGCCTGCGATCCAAAACTCCAGCCCAACACATGATCGGAGCCTCGCTGCCGCCCGGAGCAAAACTTCGTGCCCCTTGTACGGAACGAGTCGCGATGCCATTAGGACGACGACCGTATCGTCGGCAGTGCCTATGGAGGCCCGCATCGAGGCGCGTGCGCCGCCCCTGATGGGGGTAGCGCCGCGGGCGGAAACAGGGCAATAGCTCACGGCGGATCTCACCCTCGGGAAAACGTGCGGGACCGACGTTTCCGTGAAGCGACTATTCGCGATGATCAGATTTGGGGAATAGCGCGCGGCGAACCGGTCAATGTAGTACCGGCGGCGGTAGGGCGAGTGGGCCACCGCAACCAAGGGAATGCCGCGCCGCTGAACAATCCCTCCGAGAATGGCATGGGCCCAACTTCCGTGGAAGACGATGACGTGGGGCTTTCGCTCCGCGATCGCCCGGTCCAGTGATGCTCTGGCCCTCAACACCGTGAGTGGCCGACTTAGCCGGGCGCCGCCAAGTATGTGCACGGCGGAGCCCGCCCGTTCCAATTCCGACGATGTCCGCCCCGAGAAGCAAAGGGCGAACTCGGAATCCATGCACGGTGCGTGGACCCGCTCAGTCGCCAAAGTCACAAGAACGCGCTCAATGCCGCCGAAAACGAGCCCGTGTGCGGCGTGCATTACCCTAAGCATGCGGGCCACCTTTTCGCAATGGTGATGGGAGACCAACTGCTCTCAGACCTTTGCCGGTTCCGCTGACTGGAGGCGAAACTATTCACCCGTGACACATGAGGTTCCCATCAAACGTAGGTGGGCTACCGCGCACGCCGTTCGAGCGTATGGCCACTCCTACGGACAAGCGGTAATGGCTGCTCTTAAGCCCGTCCATCGACCGTGGACGGTCGCCGCCCACCGCTGCGCCACGTGCTTGTCTCGGATTGCCACAAGTCGCGGAATCTGGAGCAGCCCGGGCGCGCCTCGCGTGCCGACCAGGAGGAACCAAGCGAAGAAAACCGCGCGTCGGACGGGCGACAGGTGTTCGTACAGTAGCATCGTTTCATTGTGGACCGCGTCTGCAATCGCCGGGAAGTTAACCTGACAGCGCTGGTCGTCGTCGAGCCGGGGCGCGGGGAAATGGTCAACGCCGATAGACGGGTCGAACACGATCTTCCAGCCCCGGCGCCGAAGGGCTAGCCCGAGGCTCAACTCCCAATGCACCTGAGCGCCGCGTCCTCGAAGTCGCTTGTCAAACCCGATCTTTCGAAGTGGTCCGGCCAGATATGCCGAATTGACGCCCTTGACGACTACAACTTCCCGCGGCGGACCGGGCGAGGCGCTGTGGTGCCCGGACGTCAGTCGCCCCCACCATCGCAGCTCTCCGGGATTACGTTCATGCCGATCTTCGACACTACCGTTCGGGCCTTGCCGGTCCAGTCCGCCGAGTCCGCCGAGGCGCTCGTCTCCTAAGAATGCCGCCTCGATCCGTGACAGCCAGTCGGCCCAAGGACCCGCATCGTCGTCGGTCAAGGCTATTACGTCTCCGGCTGCTGCGTCCAATCCCGCGTTCATCGCAGCGACAACACCGCCCTCGACCACCGTGACAGGTGTTACATGGGGAATTGATCCTGCCTTCAATAGCGACATGGTTTCAACGTCTTCGGAGCGGACCGTTACGATTATCTCATCCGGAGTCCGGTGCTGCGCCGCGATGGCGTCCAAGCAGCGGCGCAGACAGTCAACGCGACGGTATGTGGGTATAATAACAGAAATCCGCACAGTTCGCTCCAAGAATGCCGCCAACCTCAACGCGCGGGTCCGCCGATACGGTTGCATCGGCCTCTTGTGTCCAGCGAAGCAGCGATTCTCGGCACTCGACTCCCAGGCACAGTGTATTTGCTGGGCCCGGCAACCCTAAAGCCTCGAAAGTTTTTTCAGGCTACGTGTTACTTTGCAGCACAGATCAACAACAGGAAATAGTTTTGGATAATGGTTACGAGTTCTGTACTTGAGGTGCTCTAGGCCGGATCTCTCTTTCCAGCTCCCATTACATAAATGCACTGCATACGATCTTTCTGTTAGGAATGAAGTGTTGCCTACGAATATCTCCGGCTTTAAAATAATCATGTCGTCCTGCAGTTGCTGCTCACTATCATTATACCGATATCCGTATTTCTCTGCAGTCTTCGACATGTGCGGCCCTATCACAAATTCTTCGCATGACGCCTTGCCATCCTCTCCAATCAGATGTTTGCCATTGTAAAAGTCTAAACATTCTTTAATAAATACGTTACCTTTTGCACCACCCATTATTGCCGCTTGAACATTCAGTCCATTGATCAACATATCCTGATGAACAGGCCTTTGCTGCCGATCCAATTTGCTTCGTTCTACTTCATTGAAGTTGAATGGGTGGATCTCGTGAGAGGTGAAGAAACTGTACTTCAGAAACTCGTCAAAACGTCTGAGTACCCTTACATCGGTGTCGAGATATACGCCCCCTTCATGATAAAGCGCATGCAACCGAATGTAGTCCGCCGCAAAGGCCCATTTTTTGACTTGGATCGCCTCCCTAACAAATGGCACCGACCCAAAGTCGAAGCTCCTCGCATCCCACAACCTCATCTCGTAGTCAGGCATGACCTCCCTCCAGGAGTTCATGCACCAGTTGAGAAAACCTGGAATCTCCTCGCCGCTGAACCAGCAATAATGTATGACCCTTGGTATTCTATCGGGCATATTTTTCGCTCTACGCTAGCAGCTTGGTGGTCCGACTCTCGCTGGCTCATTCGAGCGGAAGGCACGTTGCCCCTCGTACCGTCGAGCGAATGTCGCCAAGGATTACAGGGGGTAGTTGTGGGCCTTAATGTCTGGGGCCACGAGCTTTGGCGAAATGTACATTGGGTTGAAGAAGAGGAGGTTCTTCTGGCCGGTCCAATGCGGCTGTTGTTCGTAGACCCCGAAAAACTTGTAGCCGAACACCAGCATTGCTTCGTTGAGTGTTTGTATCGGCACGAAGTGGTGTCGCGACTCGATCGGCTCCGACTCGACGTAGACGAACCCCACATTGTGGGCTGACAAAAGGCCTTTAGCGCCCTCGATGACCTCGAGCTCGAAGCCCTCGACGTCGATTTTGAGAAGATCAACCGCCTTTATCGACTGTCGCTCGGCAAATAAATCCACCGTTGAACACTCGACGCGCTCGCTACCGCCGCCGCGATCGACTGCAATCGAGTTCATTAACGAGTGCTCCTTATGAAGAAAGATTTCCACATCTCCGGCTGTTCTGCCAAGAGCGAGCTGGAAAGGATGTACGGACGGGAATTGCTTAAGATTCGTCACCAAGGTCTTGAACGTCGCACTGACTGGTTCGAACGAGAAGATGCTTGCCCTAGGAAACGATACGGCGAAATGCGCCGCGATCGTCCCCACGTTCGCGCCTACGTCGAAGATGGTCTTCACGTTCTCTAGGCCAACGGCGCGACGCAGGTCTTCGACAAGGTCGGTTCCTCTCGGCAACGAATTGCGGTAAATCTTGCATCCGAGTAATCTCTCTACACTACGCACAATAGGATTTCTCATGTGCCATGGCTCCAAGGTCAAGCTCGCTCGCATGAAGGCGCGGAGGATGGACCCGTGATCCGATCGATCCCCAATCCCGAAGAGTCGTCCGAAATTGCGCGGAAGAGGAAAAAGCTATTGGTTATGCATGCGTCCGCGGAAATTCGACGGGCAGATCGCGAACCCGGCGTGCCGGAACGCCCGCGTAGAGACCATTGGGCGAGCAGTCGCGATTTACTACTGCGCCCGCAGCGACCACACATCCAATACCGATTCTAACGCCCCCCAGGACCACGGCGTTTGCCCCAATCCAGCAACCGCTTTCCACTAATATCGGCAATGAGACAGCATCGCCACAGCGCCGGTTTGCAGGCCCAATTGCGTGTGTCTCGGTGACAAAAGTCGCGCCCATCGCGACTTGAACGCCGTCTCCAATGGCTACAGTAGATTCGCCGCAGAAAAACTTTACGCCTCTGTTAACGAAGGTATGCTGGCCGATTACGGCTCGCGGCGACTGAAAATAGATGCTGGGTGATAAGTTTGCCGAAGAGCATACTTTCAGGCCTACTAATTGATAGATTTTACGACGACACCACTTGGGCAAAAACGACGAGCCCGCCACCCGGTTAGCCACGGCGTCCCAGATTGCAACTTTAAGGTAAAAAACTAATGATTTTAGGTACGTAAGTTGGCCAGCCCGGACCCCCATCGCCCTCCATAGACCTAACGAAGTAGCCACAATAATCCGATGAATGAGGGTTTGCGAACTTTCGCTCGATTAATCAGCCGAAGGCCAGGGCAATCACGGGTCGCCGAGCACGGGGACGGTGACGTTGGCATTTTCGAATGCGGCGGCCAACAGAAGCGAGATGTGGACGCCTTTCCGGAACAGAACCTCGACCTGTTTTGGGTCTGATACTGACGGCTGCTGGGGCATTGACCGAGTCGCGGAAAACGCACTCGAGCGCGGAAGGCGTTCTATAGGTTCGCGCATTTATTTCAATTCGAATCCAAGTACAATAAAACCAGAAATGAACACACAACAAAAGCGAAAATTCTCGAGATATAAAAAGCCGTCTATTTGCCAGCGTTATTGGCACCGCCTCGACGGCAGCGCATTCTGATGCCCGGCGGTCTTCCGACACGCGACCGTGGGCCTCTGGAGGCGCACGGTTATTGTCGTCGTCAGTTCCCCGAACGCCCCGTTTGCCGAGATTCAGTTGCCGGAAAAATGGAATTCCAGAAAACTGCTCTTTGATATGAGATGTCAAACTTTTTCTTTGCCAAGACAAGGCCGTTTTCGGCTATCAATGCCGCCGTACATGCAGGGACTAACAGGCAGCGTATAAGCCGATCGGCTTGCGGCTCCGTTACGCATAACGCGGCGGTCTTTTCTGCTAGGAGCCTACCCGCGGCCGCGTTTCCGGGGCCATGATATAGGATGGGCGTTCCGCTAGCGAGATATGACACCATCTTAGTTGAGAGGCTGAACCTGGAAAGAGAAAGATACCGTTCCTCGAACGGGAGCGGCAGGTATAGAAGGTCCGCACGACGCAAATCCTGCTCGAACGTCACTTGATCTGCCCACGGCAACACTTGAACATCTACCCCAGGGCTGGGGCGACCGAGGCTGCCCCCTCGCAGTGTCAACGACACATCCCAATTTGGTCGCTCGGCCTTTACCCGTCGAAGTGCCTCGACAAGTTGTGTGAAGTTCGGTGAGTACGAGCTGTGAATTGACCCGCCGAAATGCACGTGGAGCGATTCTGGTGCGCGCGCCTTGGCGAACGGAGCGACGTTATCCACACCGTCGGTCAGAACAACAAAATCGCGCTCGCCGAACCGGCGGCTGTATTCCTCACCTATTTCCTCCGATATCGCAAACCGGATATCAGCGTCGCACCAAACTTCTGCCAAGCTCCGCTCAAGGGTTCCGAGCGCCGGGGAGCGGGCATGGATGTACCGAATGTCATCATGTGCGCTCAACGCGAAGCGAGCGCCCGTTTGGCGAGCGGCGCGGTAGGCGGGCCAGAAGTCCGGCGCGTGCGGAATGGTGTGAACCGCCTTCACGCCGCGCTGGCAGAAAATATCATGGAGCCGCCCTGCGAGCCGGCGACCCATCGCCAAGTCGATAAGCGATAGCGCAGACCCAATGCGACCCCGTTCGAGCCTGCTGAACGCCCGGCGCTGCGGGACGTGGAGCTCTTCCACGCCGCTGCTGGCGAGAGGGGGCGGAAGCGGACCTGTGCTAATGCTTACAAACGGATACGCGGAGCCCCGAACCAGGGATGACAGGATCCTAGGACCCCCGCCGGGGGCTTCGAGACCGCACGCTTGCACAAGTGCGAGCATCTAGGCTTTCCTCATGCGGTCGCCCCACGCCCCGTGGATTTCTTCGAATAACTCGCCGAGATTCTTCGTTACGTCCCACTCGGGGTAGTGTGATCGCATTTTGGATAAATCACTGACGTAGCAAACATGGTCACCCTCGCGATTCTTATCGTCATACTCGTAGACCATTTTCTTTCCCGATATTTGCTCTGAAATGTTAAAGGCTTCAAGAATGGAACAGCTATTGCGTTGCCCGCCCCCGATGTTATACACCTCGCCGATTCGTGGTTTTTGGTAAAATGCATGTATAAAACGAGCAACATCCAATGCATGAATGTTATCCCGTACTTGTTTTCCTCTGTATCCATACACCGTGTACTTTCGGCCCTCCAGATTACATTTCACAAGGTAGCTTAGGAAGCCATGCAGTTCGACGCCAGAATGATTAGGCCCAGTCAGACATCCACCTCGAAGGCAGCAGGTTTTAAGCCCAAAGTATCTTCCATACTCCTGTACCATCACGTCCGCGGCGACCTTGCTCGCGCCAAAAAGACTGTGCTTGCTCTGGTCAATTGGAAAGTCCTCTGCGATGCCTCCAGCGAAATCCGGGTCGTCATACACCCAACGCGTCGCGAGCTCTTTGAGCTTGATTCTGTTGGGTCGGTCGCCATATACCTTATTAGTGCTCATGTGAACGAAGACCGCCTCGGGTGCGTGCCTCCGAGTTGCCTCCAACAGATTAAGCGTTCCGCCAGCGTTAACGTCGAAATCATCGAATGGTCGGCTGGAAGCCAGGTCATGGCTGGGCTGGGCCGCGGTATGAACTATCAGGTCCGGCTGTACCGACGACATAAGGTGCGATATTCCAGTACGGTCACGTATGTCCAACTCGGCATGACGGAACGTCGGGTAAGTGTCTGCCAGGCGCTTCTGATTCCATCGGGTATCTCCAGATGGTCCGAAGAAGTCTGCACGCTGGTTGTTGTCGATTCCGGTTACCTGCCAGCCCTCAGCCGCAAAGTGCGACACGACCTCGGAACCAATTAACCCGGAAGAGCCCGACACAAGAACTGTACTCACAAGGGTTCTCCCTGAATCATTGTTGGTTGCACATCGCTATCGGCCGGCTTTCGAAAGATAGCCAACACATGATCGCGGGTGACTGTCCACGGGGGCGGGACACTCCAATTTTTGGCTTTGTTAAAGTGCGGAAGCTTCGCCATTAGCGGTTTGATCCACGGAGACCGGTCGCGATGGAAAACTTTAAAGGCCAGATTCTGGCTATGCTGTAAGACTTTAATGTAGACCGACGCTTCATAGTGAGACATTCGCTTCCATCCCACTAATTCTAAACCTAACTTAGTCGCCACATATTCCGCGTACTGGCGGGTCATCATGCAAAGATGCTCGACCGTTCGGAAATACCAAAAATTGGCAAGATCATCAACAGCCGCCCGGTTGTCGGCGTTTCCAGTAACAAGAAGCAATTGGCCCGATGGTCTTAGACAGCTGATCAGTCTTGCAATTAGGTCGGTCGGTGAGGCTAGGTGTTCGAATACGTCGATTGCAGTGACAGTGTCGAAGAAAGACGCCATCGTGCTTCCGCTAAGCAACTCGGCGCCTACAATCTTCACGCCCTTGCTTGATGCTATCGCGGCGGCTTCGGTGTTAATCTCGAAGCCATAACAATCCAGCCGCCCGACCAGCCTCGAAATGAGGCGGCCCGTGCTGCACCCAAAATCGAGCACTCGGGCACGCGGTGGGAGCGCATTTAATAGTTTGCACACGGCTTGCTCCGTCGGGAACAATCCCGGGATCTCCCATTTTCGAAAATCAACTTGCATATAGTAGTCGGATAATACCTCTGGCGCGGCGATCACAGATTTAAAGACGAGGCCGCATTGCCGACACCGACGGGCGCGATAAGCATCCTGACGAAACTCTCGACCACGAACTATATTGGAAAACCCGTTAGATGGTGGTCCCGTGTTTACAAAGTTGGCGGTTTCGCACCCTGGGCATCGGTCTTGACGAACAGAGTGATTGACGTCGGAAGGAGCATTCACTTATTGATCCTGATAAATAATGCATTGGCGAAGAGCACGGGACGGGCCGTGGATGGGGCGATGCCCTCGTCATACAGCCCGGCGAACTTTAGACCCGCCGCGTCCAAGGCATCAATTACATCGGAGTATCTTGACTGTCCCTGATACAACGGCGCGAAGAGCAACTCAACAAACGCCGCGGTCATAAGCGAAAGTGCGCTCTTAGCCCCGCGCAATACGTTTAACTCGTATCCCTGCACGTCGATCTTGAGCATCACCCGATGCTTCGTCAGCTCAAGCTCATCGACCAGCGCATCCAACGGCAGCACATCGACGAGCTCGGTCGCAATTGTTTCGCTGCCTGACCACGTCTCAATGTGCAACGGGCTCATTGGCAGTAAGGAACTGCTAGGGCTGAATCTTGATAGGTGCATCTCGAGTCTGCCAGCTCCTTCGCCGACGGCGAGGCGACGACAATCCCATGCCGAATCGGATCGAGCCACGGACTGGAGTTCACGAAATGCGTGCGATTGGGGCTCAAATGAGACAATCTGCTTTCGATACCCCCCCGCGCGGAGTTCAAGGCCCGTCTGCCCCGCATTCGCGCCCACGTCCAGCACGAGATCAATGCCAAGCTCATGCGAGGCCTTCACCAGCGGGCTCCGCCACACCTCCAGGCGGTCAAGTGGAGCTACGCCGTACCCAAGCGGTCTAAGACTACGACTCGCGGCGCGTCTCAAGAATGTACGGAGCATATGTAATCCTAACTTCGACGGGCGTCATCGTCTACCGCAACAGGTTGACCCACACTGGCACCCCGAGACGCCCCCATGTTGACTGAGCGCCCCGGTCGATTTGCAGCAAGTCGATCGGCAGTTCGTAAGAGCCATATCCCCATGACTGCGGCAGAGCACGCGTTTTGCCCTCGGCCGGGGAACGTAATACGTCGAACTTTAACACCTCTTCGGCGCGATCATAGAAGGCAACCTCAGGCTGTGTTAGATCAAAGCTAAATGAATAACTGCCGACCGCCAGTTGACTGGTGCACAATCGAAATTGTATCCGTGTCGAGCTTGTGCCGAGCACCATCATCTGGGCTGCTGCAAGCGATCCGAAGGACGCGAACCCCACTGGATTGGTTGAACTGTCTTTCAGACGGATGTCAACCGAAAGCTGCCTGACAGCATTACCCTTAATCTCAATCTGTACCGCGACCGCCGGATTGTCATTTCCATCGCTCGACACGATGCGACCAGCTACAAGGGTCGGCCGTCCTCCACCCTGCGGCGCCCGTACAAACTCGTATCCCGCCTGACTCTCCGAAACATAAGCCTCGACCACGCTAGCCGTCGGGCCCACCTGCTTTACGTGCCCGCGGCTTAACAGCACGCAGCGACCGCAAAGCTGCCCGATGGCGTTTATGTTGTGGCTAACAAACAATATTGTGCGACCCTGTTTTGATACGTCACTCATCTTGCCGAGGCATTTTTTTTGAAACTCGGCGTCGCCGACTGCTAGCACCTCGTCAACGACGAGTATTTCCGGCTCCAAGTGGGCGGCGATTGAGAACGCAAGCCGCATATACATGCCGCTACTGTAATGTTTTACTGGAGTGTCGAGGAACTTTCCGACTTCGCTGAAGTCCACGATCTCGTCGAACTTCGACTTCACTTCGGCCCGTGTCATGCCGAGAACAGCGCCATTTAGGGCAAGGTTTTCACGTCCGGTGAGCTCCGGGTGGAAGCCGGTTCCAACCTCAAGAAGCGAGCCAACTCGCCCCCTCACCTCGACGCTCCCTGCGGTTGGTCTCGTGATGCGGCTAAGGATCTTCAAGAGAGTGCTTTTGCCAGCGCCATTTCGACCAATGATTCCGACAACTTCACCCTTGTCGACGTCAAAGTCAACGTTCTCAAGCGCCCAAAAGCTGTTGTCCTCGGACATTGGCGGGCGCACAACGGCATCGCGTAACGCGCCGAACGGACGATGAGCGAATCGGGTCAAGGAGTCCTGGATCGACCTGTAGCGATAGAATCCGCCCGCCGAATCGTCTTGAAGACCAATCCGATAGCGTTTGCCCAGACCCTGGACCCGTAAGGCAATGTCAGTCATAAGTAGACGGTGGCTGGCGGCTTAGACGACATCAGCAAAGGCGTCCTCAACTCGTCGAAAATAAGCCAAACCAACAACAAGTGTTCCAAAGGTAGCGGCAGCCCCGACGGCCCACATCATCGGGTGCGCTGGCGTGCCGAGCAGACACCAGCGGAAGAAATCGATTGGCCCGGCGATCGGCAGCAGACCGTAAAAGTTCCGCCAGAAAGCTGGGATTTTGTCAACGGACCAGAACACCGGGGCAGCGAAGATCATGAATTGCGTCACGAATGGGATCAGGTAGCGAACATCGCGGTACTCAACGTTTAGTGCGGCCAACGGCAGGCCAAGCGCGAGGGCCGACAAAAAGGCCCAGACCGTCGCGAATGGAAGCAACACAACCTGGTTCGGCGGCACGAATGTTTGAATGTGTGGTAAGAACGGGATAACTAAGAGGACGCAGGCGACGAGAACAAGTTGTACTAGAAAATCGACGAGGCTTACGATGACCGCGCTGGCCGGCAGCACGAGGCGCGGGAAATAGATCTTCTTGATCATGTTCTGGGCGCCGACAAGCGACATGGCGCTCGTCTGCAGGCCGGTATTGAACAGCATCCAAGGTAGTTGACTGACGAGGTAGAAGAGAAACGCGGGGCGAACGCCATCCGTTCCAGCACCTGCGAGTTGACCGAAGACTATTGTGCCTAGGACGGTGAAGACGAGCGGCTGGATCAGTGCCCAGGCGCTGCCCAGGACGGTCTGCTTGTAACGGACCTTGATATCACGACTTGCAAAAATCCAAAACAGCTCCCTGAATCGCCAAAGCTCGGCGAAATCCCAAGGCTGCCAGCCGCTTGCCGGGCGGATGAAGGAGGCTTCGGGTGATGACACCCCAGCTTTCGTAGGTGGAGCGCCCGACCGGGATTCGGTTGCTAGAGTCGTCATGAGCGTTAAGTCTTCTTTGAATCTTCCTCACGAGCAGAATTTACGCAATTAGATTCCGCTGCTTCCACATAAACATCACGAGCGCGAGGCAATCACCCTCCAGTCAAAGTGGGCGACCACGTAGTTTCGGCACTGATGTTCGGTCGGTAAGGGCGAGAAATTCTGTAAAGCATTGCGAATTCCAGCGGCCAGCGCCCCTCGGTCGACGCCCGAAAGGATCAGGTCGCGCGATAGCCCCTCCACCACCGATGGTAGCCCGTCCACCGGCGTGACGATCGCCGGCGTGCCGGCAGCGAGGGATTCGGCAGCGACGAGGCCGAAGCCTTCCAGGGCTATCGTGGGGACGACGCTCAGGTCTGCGGCACGATAGGCAAGGGGCAGGTCCGCATCGGAAACGAAGCCGAGCAGGCGGACGGTGGGTTCCAGGCCGTGCTGGCGGATGCGATTACTGAGGGCTTTACGCAGGGGGCCGCGGCCGGCGACGAGGATGAGAACATCCGGGTTGCTCTTGCGCAGCTCGGCAGCGGCGTCGATCAGGTTCTCCAGGCCCATTCGGTGGGTGAGCCGACGGACGCACAGGACGATGGGGCGGTCGGTCGGCCAGCCGAGCTTTTCGCGGGCCTCGCGGCGTGTTTCGGGGATATCGAAACGGGCGCAGTCGATGCCGGGGGGGAGGACGCGGATACGGTCAGCATCAACCCCATAGTCGCTGACGAGGATATCGCGGAACGCGTCGCACAGCACGATGAGCCGGTCGGCCCGGCGGTAGACCCGCCGTTCCATTTGGAATTTCGCGAGGGACCCGAGGCGACCACCGCCTTGGAGGCGGGCTTCGGCGGCCATGGGGCCCTGGAAATGGACCACGAGCGGGAGATGGCGGATGCGGTTCAGCACCGCAAAGCCGTAGAGGGCAAAGTGGGAGACGACCAGGTCGGGGGCGTCGCTCTCGATCGCTTCATCGACGGCCCGCCGGGCGAGCTTCCAGCGCTGCAGGAGCGGGGCAGAGGCGGGGGCGAAGGCCGTCACCCGGCCGTTGGTCTGCTCGGCGACGGCAGGGGAGCCGACAACCAGGCCGCGGCAGGAGACGCCGTGGCGGGGCAGTTCCTGGATGAGCCCCTGATAGACGCGTTCGAGGCCGCCGGCCTGCTCGGTGAACCAGCCGTTGCCGATCTGCAGCGTCGAAAGCAGGCGCCGGGCAGGGGCGACGCTCGGGAGCGGTATGGTGACTTCTTCAAAAAGCATGATCGACGCTAAATCCGAATCCGAACTGAGAAATCCGAAAGAAATCCGGAAAATCGAAACTCAAACCATTAAAAAAGCCTGATGGCCACAAAAGCACAAAGCACGCAGAACTACTGCCGATCACCGCCCCCCTTTTGTCCTTCGCGGCAATCCTCCCGGGCTTCCCGTTCATCATTCAGCGTTTCCCCTGGCCACTGAGAAGGGAAAACGCTCTGTCTTCTTCATCATTCAGCGTTCCGGGCCGCTGTCGCGGGGCACGATCTCGTCCAGGACTTGCAGCAGGGAGCGGACGTGTGCCGCCTCGGGATGCTCGACATACGAGTGTTCCGTGAGCCAATGGGTCGCCAATTCTTCGTCGCCGGTTTCTGGGAGTCGTTTCGCGAGCGCGGTTAGCTCCTCCATCTGGACTTAGGCTATCTGATTCGCAAGTTCGTCAATTTCTTCGCAGGTCAGGTAAATCCCCCACTTTTCCGCTGGGGCGATGAGATAAGTCAAATTGCGCGGCAGTTTCTTCCAATTCAGCCTGCTACACCTGAACGCCGCAAGGAGGAGCCGTGGAAAATCGGAAAGATCAGAGCGTTCGGGAACGCGATCGAGTGAGTCGTCGGCATCAATCACAAATCGTTGTCCAAGCGGCGACCCTTTGCTTCAGGGTGACGGCTGCGGCCGTCGACTAACTCAGCAGATGGTCATATGGCGGGCACTGCTCGCCACGACTTGACGTCGTCCGGGGCTCGCGGGCGCAGTGCCCGCGCAACAAGCAGATGGTCGTAGACCGCATGCACGTTACTGACGACCGTCTCCATCGTGAAGCAGTCCTTGACGCGCTGGCGGCCCGCTTGACCCATCCGGCGAGCCGCGCCGGGGTCGCCGAGCAGAGACTCGATTGCATCGGCCATAGCCTTGGGGTCGGCCATGGGGACGAGGAGGCCGGTAAGGCCGGGGACGACTATTTCCCTGGCTCCGCCGTCGTCGGTGGCTACGACGGGCTTACCTGCGGCCATCCCTTCGATGATCACCTGGCCGAACGGCTCGGGGGTGATGGAGGCGTGGACCAGCAGGTCGAGCCGTGAGATAAGGACCGGGGCGTCGGTGCGGAAGCCGGTAAATTCGACTTGGCCGGCGATGCCCAACTCGGCCGCGAGGCGGTGGATCTCGCGTTCGTAGTCTTCTTCGCCGAAGAGCGGCGAGCCGATCACCTGGAAGCGGGCCTGGGGAAAGCGCTCCAGAATCCGGGCAGCGGCGCGGAGGAAAACGTGCTGTCCCTTCCACCGGGCGATCCGGCCGACCAGGCCGATGAGGGGAGCGGGAAAAGGGGCATCGGTTGTCACCGAATCGTCGTGGTCGTCAGCCGAGAGTTCAGGAGTGCCGTCGTGGACCACCCGCATGCAGTCAGGAACCGATGCTTGGCTATCGGTTGAGAGGGTTTGCAGCGTTGCCGCGGAGTTCGCCACGACGCAATCGGGCAGTCGCCTCGCGAGGAACCGGAAGGCCCAAGCCACTCTGGGCGGCAGGTAGTCGTCGGCGATGCGGTCCCGCACGTGCCAGAGGACGGGCACGTGGGCGGCCTTTGCGGCGACGCCACCTAGCAAGTCGGACTTCAGGGAATTTGTGTGCACTATGTCGGGCTTAAGTCTTCGAATGAAGCGGGCCAGACGCAAGAGGAATCCGACCGTCGCGAATGCGTCCTTCGCCCGAAGGAGGCTTCCCCCGCCGAGGCCATCTTTGCGGGCTTCAGCAACGCGGCCGGACAGCACCACGAGGTGGGTCTCGACACCTGCCGCTCGGAGCTTTTCCGTGAGCGGGCCGTCGGAAAAGAGAACGACGATCGGGAGGTACCGCGTTGGGTCAAGGCGGCGAACCAGGTTGAGCAGCGCGACTTCGCCCCCGCCCATCTTGGCCGTGTGGTCGAGGAACATCACCCGGCGCGGCCGGGGGTGTGATTTGGCCGGGGACGAAACCCACACTTAGACGGCCGCCTGGATCGCCCTGCGGTCCGGTTCATCGGTGGGGATGGAAACGATGTTGTCAGGCAACTGGGAACCCGTCAATTCAAGGCCGTGGCGTTGCGGGCAGAAGTCGATGCGGCTGACGGGAACGTCAGCCCTTCTTCCTTGACGAGCGGGGCAAGGTCGTCGCGGAAACGGTCGAAGGAGAAGCGCTCGGCATTGCTTCAGTTAGTTTCGGGCGACTAATCATCGCGGGCCTCAAAATCGCCGATGGCGCCGACCACGGCTTCGGGCGTCTGCTCGGATAAGAAAATACCGGTACGACCGTGAATCACGCTTTCGGTGCATCCGCCGCGCCCGAAGGCGATAACCGGCGTGCCCCGCAGGCAGGTTGTTCTCGAATTTCAGTTTGATTCAGCCCGCTTGGCCCGGGCGCACTCCGTCCCCGTCGGTGCACCGCGGGAATCTTCCCGAGCCACCTAGCCACTGCATGCGTTGAAAGAGTTTTCGACGACACACACGGATCGAAGAACCCTGACTCTCTGGCCGATCGCGACTCGCGCAATCTCTCCCGGTAGAATGGGCGAGCGTCACCGCTTCAAGAATGGAGTCCGGTCGCACGGAAAGGGAAGACGACACCCTTAAAGGCGCACCCAAAGCGAGATTATTCAAATCAACGGATCTAGATATAAGCAGCAAATCCCCTGCAGAAACGGTATAGCATCCCCAGAGTTCGCACAAGCGAACAAGCAATCGCACTTCAATACGGCGTAAAGGCCGCAACGGAATTGCTTTCCCCGTGCGAAAATAAACGAATCGATCCCATTCTTTAATAGCCGAGCCCTTACGGGCTTCCCACGGCCTGAGCGTACAAGAATCGACACCGAGGGTCAACAAAAAAGCCCTACTCCCAAGTCAACGTCCAGGGCTATCGCATTTAGCACTACAGCGCTACGTTTGCATTTTGAACGTCCGCAGCCGTGATTGTTTCGCGGCTTGATTCCGAGCCTGATGGTACTTGATGACCCGCGAAACGTGCTCAACTTCGGACGAGTTGCGGCGACGCGCCTGCCAGCGGCGGCACACGACGTTCAACGCCCGGGCGGTTTGCTCCATCGTCAATAGCGGATTTTTCCCCCCGGAGCCGAGCGGTCTGCTCGGCTACGAACAAGATCACCAGTTGGCACAGGATCATGTGCCGCAGCAGCCCCTTCCAACTCCTTCCCTCGAAGTGCCCGAAGCCGACCTCGGTCTTGGCCAGCCGGAACACGTGCTCGACCTTCCATCGGCAGAAGGCGACCATAAGCAGCTTGATCAGGGCCGTCTGTGGCGGAGCGTTGGAGACAAAGTACTTCACCTCTTTGGTCTGGACGTTCTTGGCGACGATCAGCCAGTACGTCCGGTCGGTGGGCTTCCCGTCCCGTTGAAGATGAACCTGGCCCGCTTTGACCTTCCAGACCTGCGGGCCAAGGGTCTCGCGGGCCATTTCGAAGGTCTTCCAGCATTGCCCCCGGAAAGGCTTGCCGACCGTTGCGACGTTCTCGACCCGCTTGGCGGCGAAGGGGGCTTGGGAAGAGCGGCACTTGGGCATTGCCCCCCAGCACATGAAGTTGACCGGCACCTCGCAGACGTAATTGATGCCCATCTCTTCGAGCAGGAACAGGAACTCGGGCTTGCCGCCGTACCACTCGTCGAAGGTCAACCAGTCGAAGCGGACGCCGTTGGCCACGGCCCGCTTGACCTGCTCCAGCGCGATCAGCCACTTGGATCGGTAGCCGATCTCCTCGGGGATGTGAGCCTCTTGGCACCGCTCGCGGTCCAGGTCCCACGACTTTTCCGGCAGGAACAGGTCCGAGTCGAGCATCCCCAGGAACGCCCCGTGCTTCACCGCCAGATGGACGGTGACGATGCAGTTCTCCACCTTGCCCCGGGCGCCGCAATACTGTCGCTGGACGCCGGGCGTCATGTCCCCTTTCTTCGCCACCGACGTCTCGTCGATCAGGCCGACCACGCCCAGCTCGTCGGCCGCGGGTTGCCCCGGGGCCGGCAGGTGGTCGGTGACGATGCGACGCTGGATGCGGTTGAGCACGCCGTCGTGGTCCCAGACGTAATCCGTCAGGAACTGCTGGAGCGTGCGGGCCGCGCAGCCGGCCGCCAAGGCGATCGGCTCGACGCTTTTTCGAGCCAGATCGCTCACCAGCCCGCGGCAATAGGTGCCCAGGTGCCGGAACGACGGCGTGTAAGGGAAACAGGGGCGAAACGAACGCAGGTACTCGCTGAACGCCGGCGCGAGGCCGGCAATCTCATCCGTGGTCATCCTTGACCTCCTTCTCAGAAGGCTTTACCGCGGCCGCATTCCTCCGTTGAGCGAAGGTCGCGCTGTAGTGTTAGCTAGCTGACTGAAATCAAAGCTGCTCGTGCGAACTGCTCGAACTTGGGGATGTGAATCAGACAACATCCGCAAACTGCCGTTCCATTCGCTTAAAGCTAAACGTCCCTCCGATGAGGACGGCGACTGACAGCGATGAAGCGATCGCTAACGACAGCCAGTTCGGCGGCGTGGTGCCGAGCAGCGACCAGCGGCAGGCTTCGAGTAGGCCGACGAGTGGGTTCAAGGAATACCAGAGCCTGAGGTTCTCCGGTACGGCGGAGGCGGGATAGGCGATCGGGCTGGCATAAAGCAGCACCTGGAGCACGACCGGGAGGATGTACTGAACGTCGCGGTAGCTCACGGTCAGGGCGGCCGCGCAAAGTCCGATGCCCATTGACAATGCGACAAGAAGCAAGAGCCAGACGGGGAGAAGCAGCAGCGCGAACGAAATGGGCATGCGGTAGACGAGCATGAGGACGGCCATCATTCCCGTCGAAACGCCGAAATCGACCAGGGTTGATGGGACAGTCGAAAGCGGCAGGACCAATCGGGGGAAGAACACCTTTGAGATCAGGTGGCTGTTGCCGATCAGGCAGGCGCTGACCTTGCTGAGCGTGTTGCTGAACAGGTTCCAGCCGAGCATGCCGGCGAACGCGAACAGGAAATAGGGCTTGCCGTCACTTGGCATCTTGGCGACTTTGCCAAAGACAAATGAGAAAATCCCGGCGGCCATCAGGGGTTGAAGAATGACCCATGCGACGCCGAGCGCGGTTTGCTTGTACCGCAGCTTAAGGTCACGGCTTCCGAGGGTGAACACCAAGTCCCGGAACTGCCAAATTTCCCTTAGGTTTAGAGCGGCCCAGCCGCTTGACGCGCGAATCGTCAGCAGCGGCTTGGGGCGATTCACGACGCCGTTCGCCGCCGCCAGCGCCACGGCCGAGCCGACGGCGGCGGGTGTCTGTTCAATGGATTCCGGGTTCATAAGCGAATTCATGTTCAACGGCTCCAGGCATTCACGCGCGTGGCGTTTCGCGACTGCGCCTCTCGGCACGCGCCGATCCATCGCGCTGCTCTAGCCTCTGTCAGAAAACGGGCGTCCCAGAAATCGGTCGAGCCTCCATAAAGCATGCGTTCGCACGCGGGAGCAGAACGCGAGGATAGACCGTCCAAAGCCCAGATAGCGCACAAAAAGCCGCAGCTTGTCTCGGTCAAACCGTGGATCACCTCGCGTGCTCATCCCGTTCAGTTCATAGTCGCAGATGGTGACAGGGACGTAAACCTTCCGAACTTCCCGTGCTCCGAAACAGCGGAAATTCATTTCCCAATCCGCCCATATCGGGTAGGTCAGGCTGAATGCGCCGCACAGTTCGAAGATCTCGCGGCCGTAAAAGATCGCCTGATGGCAGATGTTCTGAATGAAAAGCTTATCGTCCGTGTAAGCTCCCGCGTATCGCTCCCCGTTCATCAGGGCGTCCCCATATATGAAGGACCGGTTATCCGGCGGCAAACGTCGTTCGATGTCAGGCAGGGCATCATCAAGGATGATATCGCCCGCGCCAAGAAAAAGAAGGTATCTCCCGCGGGCGGCGCGGGCCCTTTGTTCATGGCGTCGTAGATGCCTCGATCGGGCTCGGAGATCAGCCGGACGGTCCCCGGTCGCTCGCTGGCCAAGGCTCGGGCTATGGCGAGGCTATCATCGGTCGAGGCGCCGTTGACGATGATGTACTCGAGGGTTGCGTCTTGACTCAGCACTGACGTCGCGGTCTTACGGAGCTTCCCGCCCGAGTTAAAGTTCGCCGTGATGATGCTGAAGACCGGCCCCGAGGGCGCGGTATCGCTCCGCACGGCTGGGTCGGTTTCGGAAAAGGAACTGTTCTTCATCAGGGACTGTGTCGCTGTATCATCATCCGGGGAAGCGAAACCTCTCCAACTCCCAAGTTGCTTTCGCCGACCCGCCGTTCACACGCCTCGTGCGAACGCCTGTATACCTGAACCGGTGATTGGTCCTGTTCCTGAGCTTGGCAGGCATCGCCAGCCAAGCCGATCTACCCAGGGTGGGTTTCCAGCCCACTCTGGTTCGGGCTTCGCGGAGGGACTGCTCGGATTGCCGGCGGTACTCCGATAAGTCTTCGGACCGTTGCCCCTCGCGGCCGCGAAACGCGCCGAGCGTGCCTGGGACACCTACCACGTCGGCGCGTTCGAAGAATCGAGCCCAAAGGTCAAAGTCGCCCGCCAGGCCGTAGCGCAGATCGAGGCTTCCGCCGGCCTGCTCCCACAGCGATCGCCGCCAGAACGTCGATTCCTGTTGGATCGAGCAGAATCCTGGAGCGCCATTGACCGGGACCAGGTACTGCCCGTCAAAAAAGGCTGCTCTCGAGAAGCCAGGAACCTTCTTGATGAAGTAGACGAAGCTGTGCCAGTCGATGACGGACTGGTCGAGCGCCGTCACCCAGCGAGCGTCAGGAAGGGACGCAAACACATCCCCCACTTTCAAAAGCGAGTTTGACAGGTAGAGGTCGTCGGCGTTCAGCCATGCCATGATTTCGCCGGTGGATCGGGCGAAGCCATGGTTCACGGCAGCATACTGCCCGCCGTCGGGCTTGCTTTCCCAATGCGCGAGCCGGTCGGCATACTTCCTGATAATTTCGACGCTCCCATCGGTTGAGCCGCCGTCCATGACGATGTATTCGAGGTCCGGGTAACGCTGATCGAGGATCGATTCGATCGTCTGGCCGATAAACCGGCTCTGATTGAAGCACGGCGTGACAATGGTGATCCGGGGGAGTCGAGCGGTCACCGACGTTCCCCGTTTCGCCCGAGCCGGCTCAGGTGCGCCCGGGTATCCACCAACCGCTGCTGCGGGCTCGCGTAGACGTGCTCTTTCCGGAGCAGACCGTCCTTGCGAACGAAGAGGATGTCGCACTGCGAAAGGGCATTGTCGAGCGCCCGGTAGAGCAGGCCACAGAGGTCATAGGCGATAAAGCCATGCTGGCCCATCCAGGCGACGACCTCATCCATCAGAGGCCCACCGGCGAAATACTCGAAGAAGACGACTTCAAGGATCACGGCCTCCGTTTGCTCAAGGGACTTTTCCGCTCCGGAAAGCACCCGAAGCTCAGCCCCCTGAACGTCGGCCTTGATGAGCAGCGGCCCAGTAAGCCCGCGTGACGCTACGACCTCGTCAATAGTGACGCATTTCACTTCCCTCGGAACGCCATTCACGTCCGTCTCTTCCTTCTCGAGAAGCAACGACGAGCCGTACAGATCCGGATGGACGTTGAGCGTGACGGTGCCCGGCGCGCGATCGCACGCGGCGAAGATGAGTTCCCGCTTCGGGATCGAGCGAAGACTCTTTTCCTGAGCCTGGCGGTATTCTTCGAGCGGTTCGAGAAGGATGAATCGGGCTGAAGGGAAGACCTCGTAGCATTCGAGCGTAAAGTCGCCGGCCGCGGCTCCGACATCAATGACCGTCTCAAAGCGGGCGCCCGCCTTGCGGAGCTGCCGCAGGACGCCGCCCATCGAGCCGCGCTCCGCCGCCGGCGCGTTGCCATGTCGCCGTCTAATCTCGTAACCGAATTTTCCAATCCCCTTGGCGATCGCGCGTTTGATTTGGCTCATGAAGCTCACTTTAACCGCTTCATTTTTCAGGTCATTGCCGCTCAAAAGCAGGCCTGGGAAGCTCGGACAACAACTGCTCGGCAGCCGCGGACACGTCATCGACCGTGACGCTCAGAATGCAGTGAGCGACCTGCGACTCGCACCCGTCGGTGCAGGGTGGCACCGGCGCGGGCGGGCGAACCAGCCTGGTCGGCACGCCCCACGGCCCGAATCGATCCGGAGATCTCCCGTGTGCCGCGGATGAACGGGACGAATGGCAAAACACGGCGACGACGGAGACCCCGGCGGCCGCGGCGATGTGCATCGGCCCGGTGTCGTTGCCAATATATAATTCACAACGCTTCAGAAGGCAAAAACTCTGGCGGAGCGTCAAATGCCCCGCCGCCGCGATTACGAGGCCTCCGAGGCTCCGTTCGATGGTCGCGGCCAAGTGCTTCTCGCCAGGGCCGCCAATCACGACGATTGAGGTGTCTCGGGTTGACAGCAGCCGGCGACAGACCGCGACGTAGTGCTCGAGCGGCCAAGTCTTGTTCGGGTGTGCGGCGCCAGGAGCGATCGCCACGAGCGCTCGACCGCCTCGACGCCTCCATTCTTCGGCGACGGCCCTGTCACTTTCGTCGCAGAAGACCTCCAGGCCAGATGTTTGATGCCGTGCGCCGAGTATTTTGAGGATGGCCTCGCCACGGCGGCTCTCGTGCATCAATGTGCGATCGCCGATCGGGTGCGTCAGAAGCTGGTCGTACCCACGATTCTTTTCAGCCTTGTACGCCGTCACGGCCTCGGAGTAGCCGACTCGCCATTGCGCGCCTGAAAGATAAGCGACAGCTGTCGCTCCGTAGAGGTCGGCATCCCAGCGCGGGATCACGGCGACATCAAACCTTCGTCGCCATAGGCACCCCACCGAAAATCGAAGCGCGTCGAGCTGCTGGCGAAGGAAGACGAACGGGTTCGGTTGATCGAATGTCGGCGCTCGATACTCGATGACCTCGTTGATGTAGGGACAGAGCGAGATGATGTCCTTATTGCCCTTCGCGACGACGACCGTGATCTGCGCGTTCGGTAACGCGCGACGCAACTCGCGCAGGAAGCCCGTTGTCAGGACCAGGTCCCCAATGTTGTCCAGCCTGACAACCAGAACCCTGGGGGCATCGCTGATGGTCGAGAAAGGGCTACCGCGCCGCCCTGCCGCCGCCAAAAATGGCTCGGCCACCACCATCGTCAAAGAGGGTGTGGCAACCCACCGCAGCAACCTGCCGCCGACTCGACGAACCAGACGAATCAAACGTGTCTTGGTAGCCATCGGCCAAATAGCATCCTCTGAAAGCAGCCGTGCCCGGCCGATTTCGTTCCGGTGTCGTTACTGGAGCCGGCTTCGCAACGCGGCGGACAGCGCGGACACAAAATGCGCGGCGCTTCGGCGGACGCCGATCGGCGTGTTGTCTCGCATTCGCGTCTCGGCGGACTGGGCCTTTTCCGCGAGCTCGAGCATCGCACGGGCGACACGCCCGCCCGATGTGCGCTCCAGAGCGACATCTATCTCGTCCTGCGAATGACCGGGTCGCGGGGTCGCGGAGACGAAGGCATAGAAATCGTCCCCGAAGATCGCCGGCTCGAACGAGACGGAGGGCAGACGGGCCAGAGCGCAAAGCTTCGAGAACGACTCACGCGTGAAGAGGTAGATGTGTTCCGGACTGTTGAACATATGCCACTTCGCGCCGCGATTCGGCAGGAACTCGGGGGTTTGAACGACAAGCACCCCGCCGGGGCGGAGGGCTTCGAGTACGAGCCGCATTGTCGATGGCGGATCGGGCAGGTGCTCCAGGACATCGAGCATCACGATCAGGTCGAACTGACCGATGCGGCCGGCGACGTTTTCGAGGGGCCCTTGCATCACGTCTACGCCGAACCACTCATGCGCAAGGGACGCGACGTTCGAATCCATCTCGATGCCGAGCGTCTCAAACCCGGCGAGCTCAAGCAGCTTCAGGAACCCTCCGTGTGCGCATCCGATCTCCACGCGCACGGCCCGGAGGAAGCCGATGACGCAGCACCGAACGCAGCCAATACATGCATCGCTCGGGGAGGTCGGCCCGCGCACGGTCGAAGAGGGTCGGGCAGCCGATGTCACGCTGATGCTCGCCCCAGTAGTTAAGGCCGTAAAACTCGCTCAAGGCATTGGGAGATGCGGGGCCTTGCTGATCGCCATTCAATAGGGCGGCCGTTCCACACGCCTTGCAGACCGCGTAGAGCGGGTTCGCCAGAGACGCGAAGTCTCGGCCGCCGCACCAACATGGCGTACGATCTACGATCTTGGGCTCGTCAGCGTTCGCAAGGCTCATCTCCGCACCTCAAGAAGTCCCGCGGCCTGCCCTGGAGAACCAGGATTCGCAGTAGGTCGTTCACACCTGACGACGGGCTCCCTTACCCCCTGTCGCAGCAGCCCGCTACTATCCTACTTCAGCAAAACATAGCTGCGTCGCTAGCTGGCCTTCTAGTGAGCGACGCGATCTATTTAGAAAGCCCGACGTGCGGCCTTGCCTCTAGGGGTGTGCTTAAGCGGGCGATTGACGCTGGGAAGGGATGGAGCTGAGCTCCGGCCTGCTTCGCAACGGCGGCGGACGCCCGTGCTTCTCGCGCGACGACCAGCTCCGCTTCGCGAACGGACGTCGCGAGGTCGGCGTCCGCCTTACTGAAAGCGACGATGTCCCAGTACCGCGCGGTAGTTCGGCCGACCATATATTCATGGAGGTCGCGGAGGGCCCGGTCATCGTCAAGCGACATCGTCAAGAGGTAGTCGCCGGCGTTGTCGTAGAAGATTACGCGGCCATAGCCAATGTCGTTCAGCTTTTGAAATAAGCCGAACCCCTCTTCTTCGCCGACCTGGAACAGCGATGGGGCGTACTCGAAGAACACGGTCGGCTTTCGGGCCTCCAGCAGCGCCATGTTTGCCAGCAGGATCGGGACGTCGAACCCATCAGTGTCGATCTTGATGAACGCCGCCGCGGAGTAATGGGGGTGAGCAGTGAGTATTTTAGCGAGCGTGCGCGACCGTAAGCTTGCCGGACCGCCTTGGAGGATCCGAGCGGTGCCGTTCTCCACGAGCGTCTCCCCCCTCATCGCTTCGTCATTGATCGCGACGAAATAGGGCTCCACCTCGACATTGGGTAGACGCGCGACGTTCTCGGTCAAATACCTCAGGTAGTCATCGCAGCCTTCGATGCACAAGATCGGGCACTCGACGGCCGAGCGAATGAAGGCGGCCGTGTCCCCCACGTTCGCGCCAATGTCAATCACTGCGCCGTCGGGGTATTTTGCGATCACCGCTTTGGCGATTCGGGCGACGTTCGTCGAGTAGAGCGGAAGCGCCTGCCGGATCGCCGGAAGCGAATGGCCCGGCGGGAGCATTAACGTGTACGGGCCAATCTGATGGGGGACGGCCGCCTGAGCCCGGCCCATCGCGCTCCGCACCCGACGCATTGCATTGGCGGGTCGAAAGAACTTTTGAATCCATCGCGTTGAAAGGGGCATAAACTTGCTGCTTCGTGCCAGAAAACCACGTTGAACCCCTGTGTTCCGCCATCCCGGGAATTGGGCGTCAACGACCGTCGATCTCCGGGACAGTCGTCCAGCGCATCAGGGGCGACACGAGGCCCAGCCGCCCATCCCGCAATATCCCGGCGTGGCTGCCCATGTCCTCAATGTTCACCGCGAGGCCATCGACAACGGCGTCAAACAGTTCGCGATTCGGCTGGGTCACGGCGGCTGTAATGCTGTATCGGCCCGGAGTGAGGAGGTTCCCGGGGATCTCCACACTGAACGTATGGTTGCCGAGGGAGAGCCCGTGCAGCCTGCGTTGGCTGTCTGAGCTGGCCGTCGTGAAGACTGGGATTCCTTCGCCGTTGGTGAACCGCAACGCGATCTGAATGTCTCCCACATCCTCAACAACGCGAACCCGCAGACGCAGTTGGAAAGGAGCTTCGGAGGCGACGGAAGCGATTTGCACTCCAGCCTCATTGACCGCCGCAATCTCTTGAAAATAAGCTTTCGGAAGCAGCTGATCCGATTCCGGGCGCTGCCACACGCCGGTCTCGGCGGCACTACTCCTCAAGTACCTCGTCGAGGATCTCATCCGCTTTTCCTTGGCGAAGCAGCCGGCCCCCGGAGAGCAGGATCGCGCTTTTGCACAAGTGGCGGACCATGCCGAGATTGTGGCTGACGAACAGAACCGTCTTGCCCTGCTTTGCGACGTCCTGCATTGTCCCGAGGCATTTCTTCTGAAACTCCATGTCACCGACAGCAAGGACTTCGTCGATGATCAGAATCTCGGGGTTTAGAAACGCCGCAACGGCAAAAGCCAGCCGCACATACATCCCGCTGCTGTAGCGTTTCACGGGGGTGTCGAGAAATTTTTCGACACCGGCAAAATCGACAATTTTGTCGAAATACTTTCGTATGTTAGCGCGAGTCATTCCGAGAATCGCGCCATTTAGAAAGATGTTCTCGCGCCCGGTGAGTTCCGGATGGAACCCCGTTCCAACCTCCAACAGGCAGCCGACCCGGCCGAAGAGCTCGATTCGCCCGGCTGTGGGCTCTGTGATGCGGCTAAGTACCTTAAGAAGAGTGCTCTTGCCGGCCCCATTGCGACCGATGATCCCGACGCACTCCCCTTCTTGGACTTCGAAGCTGACGTCCTTCAGGGCCCAGAACATCTCATCGGCGTCGCCAAAACCTGGGCTTCGCAGTCGTGCCAGAAGCATCTCGGCGAGTGTCGAATGACGTTGCTTCGGGGCCCCGATCTTATAGGCTTTCGAAAGCCCGCAGACCGAAAGGGCGACGTTTGACGATGGCGTCATGGGTCCAACATTCACGAGCGAGATGATGAATCGAACGGAGACCGCCAAGTCTGCCCGCTTGATCGTCCCAGACGTTTTATCGTACGGAGGTTATGCGTCGTTTAGCAAGACGGGCGCGTCGCCGCCGCTGACATCGTTTATTCGTCCAGCCAAGGAATCCTCGGCTCGCCGGCCGCGGGTTCGGTGGTTTATCCATGTCATCTCGGCGGTTCGCGGCAACTCTGCGCGTCGTCCGCCGTCGCACAAACATCTTAATACAAATGCCTTGCGTGCGGTCAAGACCGTTGGGTCGCCGTAGCTCCGGGATCGGCAGGTCATAAATGAGCGGGCACTTCCGAGATTCCCTCCGTTAGATTGACGGCGATAAATGACTAAAGCTTGCGATGGGCCTAAAACGAGAGTTCCAAGTCGCATCTGACTCGACCGGATGCTGACTGCCCGAGCACGCGCTGCACCGGAACCGACGAAAAATCGAATCGATGGAGATCGGTGGAACGTGACCGAATTGTCTAGATCGTCGCAGTTAGTCGGCACGCGATACGGCGTGGCGCTCGTGATCGTGACGTTGCTGATTTGCGGCCTTTGGCTGCGAGCGGCGATCTGGTCGATTCCGCTGTCAAAGCGGGCACCGGGAGATCTTGCGAACGCACTCTATTGCGGGAAGCTGCTGAACCGGATGGCTGCGGAGAGCGGTCCTGTTACGGAGCACCCCTTGCCTGCGAAGCCGGTCCCGTTCATCCATGCCTATCGAGCCTTCTACGATGAGGTGGTGAGGACCGGATGGCAGCGTCCTGGCCACACCATCGATTACGTGCCGTTTCGCCTTCTGATCATGGCGATATGGGCACGTTCTATTGACGAAAACCCCGATAGCACCGACCTATCTTCGTTAGGCAGGGCTTCGCGGCCGCTATTCTGGGTCAACGTCACATTCGACGTTTCCTCCACAGTCCTCGCCTTCGTGCTCGTTCGGACGTTTTGGGAATGGCGCGACGGCGCGGCGAATCGCTTAAGCGCTACCACACTCCATCAGCTCTGGGCCCGGCGTCCGTCGCGGAACGCGGCCGTGGCGGCCGTGCTCTTCTGGCTCAACCCGTCCACCATTGCGGATGCTTACGGCTGGCCTCAATGGGACATCTGGATCGTCCCGTTCCTCTTGGGCGCTATCCTGTTCGCGATCAGTCATCGATGGCGTGCATGCGGCGCTATGCTCGGGCTGGGGATGATGTTCAAAGGGCAGGTTCTATTTGTAGCGCCTGTGTTTCTCTTTTGGCCGGTCTTCGCCCGCGAATGGGCTTACGTGGGAAGGGTTTTGGGCGGGTTTGCGGCCGCAGTTGTCAGCGCCACCGCGATCTGGCTCCTGCCGACCACGGCCGCTTTCACCTTCGCCAGTGCACTCTTCGCGATTACGTGCGCTTGGGGACTATCAATCTCCAGGTTCGGGCACCCGGCAACGATCGGAGCCACGGCGGCCACGGCGGTTGTCGCGCTCTGGGTTGCGCTGGCGCCCGCAGTCGTTTCGCCGGCTCGCGGGGCCTCGTTTCTCCTCCTCGCGTTTAGCGTAATCGCGGCCCTGGGGTTGCGGTCGGGCCGACGATCGTTCGTCCTTGGCGCCTTCGCGACCTCAATTATTACTTCGGCGGTCCTCTTCCACGGCAGTTCGGCGTGGCTTCAGGTGGGCATCTACTACGGCGCTCATAATCAAGGGCACATGGGGCTCGCGTGGCCGGTGGGCCTCGCGACAATGGCCGAGCGTTACCTGGGATGGGTACAACGTACGCCGGTGCCTGTCGGGCCCTTCAGGATCCAATCGCGTTTCCTTCTGGATGGTCTTTTTTGCGCCCTGACAGTTGGTTGCGGGTGGGCGGCCGCCCGGCAGAGTCGGGCGCGAAGCCGATACCTCCTGGTGGTACTTGTGGCGCCCTGGCTCATCTTTTTCTGTGTGTTGCCGCAGATGACGACCCGATATCTCTTCTGGGCCGCCGCCCTTAGTTCCACGTGGGCTGGCGTCTCGCGAACGGCGATTTTCGTCCATTTGGTCATCACCACCGTGTCGGCGCTGCAAGTGCAAAAGTCGCAAAGGGGAGCTTGGCCTTTCAAGGCCTTCCGCTATTTCAGCGACGGGCGAAGGCTGCATCCGAACCCGGGGTGACTGCCCATGAATCGCATGATAGCAGAAAATTCTGCTCGTCTGGAAAGAGCGACGTGAGCGTCAACGGTAGGAAGGTCCGGTCGTGGCGAATCAGGCGGTGACAAAACAAGAACGCCGCAAGTCCCGGGACTTGCGGCGTCTAAGTGGGCCCGAATGGATTCGAACCATCGACCTCGTCCTTATCAGGGACGCGCTCTAACCAACTGAGCTACGAGCCCGCGAGCAGCGAAGGGCACCGATGCGAGGGGGCAGATTGTAAGTCAAACGTTTGACGTGTCAACGGTCTGACGGGGGTCTGGCGCGTTGTGGTTGGACGCGTCGGAGGGCGTTCCGGTGCGGTGCGGGCGAGGCGGGCGTGCCCCCCTCGGGGGGGAACTGGCGGCCGCCGTATGCTGTTTCGTGGGCGGCCGCCTTGCAAATTGCCCACCTTTTCACACAATACCGCCGCCTTTTGCGAAGCCGGCGATTGGCCGAGATCGGTGCTTCCGATGGCGCCTTTGATCCCTCACACCCCCCTGCGGATTTTGCACTCATGCGGAAATTGCTCGTCGCGAACCGTTCCGAGATCGCCATCCGGGTCTTCCGGGCGGCCACCGAATTGGGCCTGGGCACTGTCGCCGTCTACACTTACGAAGACCGCTTTTCACTTCATCGATTCAAGGCGGACGAATCGTACCTGATCGGGCCGCCGGAGGGCGGGGCACCGGTCAAGGGGTATCTCGACGTCCCGGCGCTGATGGTGATCGCGCGTGAGCATGGGGTGGATGCGATCCATCCAGGGTACGGCTTTCTTGCCGAAAATGCGGATCTGCCCCGGGCGTGCGAGGAGAATGGGATCACCTTTGTCGGGCCGACGGCGGATTTGCTGGAGACATTCGGTGACAAGACGGCCGCCAAGCGGCTGGCGAAGACGGCGAACGTACCCACGATCCCCGGGACCGAGCATGGGTTGACCGACCCGGCCAAGATCAAAGCCGCGGCGAAAGGGATCGGCTACCCGCTCATCATCAAGGCCAGCTTCGGCGGTGGCGGCCGCGGAATGCGCGTGGTGAAGACGGCGGACGAGCTGATGCCGATGCTCGAGCAGGCGCAGCGCGAGGCCGGCGCCGCATTCGGCCGCGGCGAAGTGTTCATCGAGCGATTCATTGGGCGGGCGAAACACATCGAAGTTCAGATCCTGGGCGACACGCACGGGAACCTCGTCCATCTGTGGGAGCGCGATTGCTCCGTCCAGCGGCGTCATCAGAAGGTCGTGGAGGTGGCCCCGAGCATCGACTTGCCCCAAACGCTCCGGAGGGAGATCTGTGAGTCGGCGGTCCGGCTGTGCAAGGCCGCCAACTATCGCAACGCGGGAACGGTGGAGTTCCTTGTCGATATCGACCGGAACGACTTCTTCTTCATTGAGGTCAACCCCCGAATCCAGGTCGAGCACACGGTGACGGAAGTGGTCACGGGGATCGATCTGGTGAAGAGCCAGATCCTTGTCGCCCAGGGCCACCGTCTGCATGAGGCGCCGCTGAACATCCCGCCGCAGGAAAAGATCGAGACGCGCGGGTATGCGATGCAGTGCCGGATCACGACGGAGGACCCGGAGAACAGCTTCATCCCCGACTACGGCCGCATCACCACGTATCGTTCGCCGGGCGGGTTCGCGGTGCGGCTGGACGGCGGGAACGGGTTTGGCGGGTCGGTCATCACGCCGTATTTCGATTCGCTGCTGGTGAAGGTCACGGTCTGGGGCGCGACGTTTCAGGAGAGCATCGATCGGACGAATCGGGCGCTGCGGGAATTTCGCATCCGCGGGGTTAAGACGAACATCCCGTTCCTTGAGAACCTGATCCTGCACAAGACGTTCGCCCGCGGCGAGGCGACGACGACCTTCATCGACAATACGCCGGAACTGTTCCGCTTCCGTCCCCGGCGTGATCGGGCGACGAAGATCCTGACGTACCTGGGCGATGTGATCGTGAACGGGCGGCCGGAAGTGAAGGGGAAGGTTGACTTCAAGCGCCAGCTTCCCGAGCCGGTGGTCCCAACCTACGCCCACGGCACTCCCCCGCCGCCCGGCTTTCGGAACAAACTTCTGGAGCTGGGCACCGAAGCGTTCTGCGCCTCGATCCGCAAGCAGAAGAAGCTCCTCTTCACGGACACGACGATGCGCAACGCGCACCAGTCGCTGCTGGCGACGCGGGTCCGGACCTACGACCTTCTCCGCGTCGCCGACGCGGTCGCTCATTTGGTCCCTGACCTGTTCAGCCTGGAAATGTGGGGTGGGGCGACATTTGACACCACCATGCGGTTCCTCCAGGAAGACCCATGGGACCGGCTTGACCAGCTCCGGGTGAAGGCGCCGAACATCCTCTTCCAGATGCTGCTCCGGGCGAGCAATGCGGTCGGCTACACCAACTACCCCGACAACGTCGTCAAGTCGTTTACAAAGACGGCGGCCGAGCGTGGGATCGACATTTTCCGGATCTTCGATTCGCTGAACGTCACCGACAACATGAAAGTGGCGATGGAGGCGGTCCGCGAATGCCCCAACGCGATCTGCGAGGCCGCCATCTGCTACACCGGCGACATCCTCGACCCGCGCCGCACCAAGTACAGCCTGAAGTATTACGTTGGGATGGCGAAAGAACTGGTCCGCATGGGGACGCATATCCTGGCCATCAAGGATATGGCCGGGCTTTGCAAGCCCTATGCCGCTCACGCGCTGGTCAAGGCGCTTCGGGATGAGATCGGCGTTCCGATCCACTTCCACACCCACGACACGAGCGGCATCAACGCCGCGAGCCTCCTGAGGGCGGCCGACGCGGGGGTCGATATCGTGGACGGAGCGCTGTCGAGCATGAGCGGCATGACCAGCCAGCCGAACCTGAACTCGATGGTGGCCGCCGTCCAGCATACGCCGCGCGACTCGGGGCTGAACTTCGACGCCCTGAACCGCCTGAGCGACTACTGGGAAGCCGTCCGATCCCACTATTACCCGTTCGAAGAGGATATGAAGGCCGGCACGGCGGAGGTCTATCACCACGAGATGCCGGGAGGGCAGTACACCAATCTCCGCCAGCAGGCCAAGAGCATGGGGCTGGAGAGTCGCTGGAACGAGATCGCCGACACCTATGCGCAGGTGAATCAGCTTTTCGGCGACATCGTAAAGGTGACGCCGAGCAGCAAAGTCGTCGGGGACATGGCGCTGTTCATGGTCACCAATGGTCTGACGGCGGCCGACGTGCTCGACCCCGGGCGCAAGGCGAACTTCCCCAAGAGCGTCGTCGAGATGATGCAGGGGATGCTTGGCACGCCCGAGGGCGGCTGGCCCAAGGTGCTTCAGAAGATCATTCTCGACTCGGCCGGCGCAAAGCCATTCAAGGGCCGCCCGGGCGCGAAGCTGCCCAAGGCCGATATGGCCGAGGTCACGCGGGAACTAGCCGCGAAACTGGGGCGCGAGCCGCGCGAGGTGGACGTGCAGAGCTACCTGATGTACCCGCAGGTCTTCCTGGACTATCAGAAGACGCTCAAGCTGTACGACAACGTGGCTGTGATCCCCACGCCCGCCTTCTTCTATGGCCTTCAGAGCGGCGAGGAGATCTCGGTCGAGATCGAGGCGGGGAAGAAGCTCATCATCCGCTACCTGACCGTCGGCGACGCGCGGGAAGACGGGACGCGGACCGTCTTCTTTGAGCTCAATGGGCAGCCGCGCGAGGTGAATGTGCCCGACCGCTCCCTTGAAGCCACGCTTCACAAGGCGCCCAAGGCCGACGCGGACGACCCGAACCAGATCGCCGCGCCAATGCCGGGCAAGGTGTCGAATGTGGCCATCTCGAAGGGGCAGGCGGTGAAGTCGGGCGAGCGGCTGCTGAGTATCGAAGCAATGAAGATGGAAACCGCCGTGTACAGCCCCCGCGACGCGAAGGTGAAGGATGTCCTGGTAAAGACCGGCTCGGCGGTGTCGGCCGGGGACCTTCTGATCGTGCTGGAAAGCTGACGAGCCCCTTGCCACTGACATCGTCGAGAGTGGCGTTCGACCGCCTTTGGCCGAGCTGCGATTTGGCCGCCCGTCTGTGAGGCGGCCGCGAAGGACCGCCGAACGATGGGCCGCCCGATCCTATCGAAGTCCGTCGCTCAACCCGACGGCTATCACCTGAATGCCCTCCGCGCCGCGATTAAGCCTTTCCGGCTGGTATGGGCCGCGACGCTGAGGAGCACGAGCGACCACGCGGCCGCCTTACGCCGGCGAGGGGTACTTTTCGCACCGGCCATCGTGCTGACCGGCCGCCAGACGGCCGGGCGCGGCCGCGGGGGGAATTCCTGGTGGTCGGGCAAGGGTTGCATCACGGCGACATTCGTCCTGCCCGCCGACGAGCAGGTCGAGCCGACGCACCTTCCTTTCGTCGCAGGCCTGGCCGTGCGGAACGCGGCCGCCGAGCTCTGCGGGCGCGACGATATCCAATTGAAATGGCCGAACGACGTTCTATTCGAGAATCGTAAGTTGGCGGGGCTGCTCTGTGAGCGAATCGACGGTGTGGATCTTATCGGGTTGGGGTTGAACGTGAACCCGAGCCCGACGTTTGCGCCGGCGGCGCTTCGAGATCGGGTCACGTCGCTCTCGGAGATCGCGGGGCGGCCGCTGGACCTCACGGGGGCGCTGATCGCCCTATCGTCTCATCTTCAGCGCGCGATCGTCCGTCGGCCGGAGCAGTCATTCGCGGCGGTGCTGCGGGAATACGACGCGCATCATTGCCTGATCGGTAGGACCGTCACGGTCGCGGGGGCTGGTGATGTCGCGCCGGTCACTGGGCTTTGTGTCGGTCTGGACGAAACCGGTCGATTGCTGGTGAAAGTTCGATCGAAGGTTTACCCGATCGTTTCTGGAACGGTTGTGGCCCGATAGAGGCTTTGCGGAAGCTGAGGCGATAGGCGGCGGCGAACGATGAATGAGGTGGCGCGCACCTGGCTCCTGATCGCCCTTCCGCTCGTCGCGGCCGCGGGTTGTAACACGTTGCCGCCGGGGCCGGTGGCGTCGGTAAAGTCCCTGTCAACCTCGGCGCGGTCGGGCGAGGTGTATATCTTCCGTGGGTGGCGCGGTCTTTGGTCCGAAGGGATGGACGCCTTAGCGGATGAACTGCGACATGAAGGAGTCGAGGCGCAGGTTTTCCGGGCCGACCAGTCGTCGGAAGTTCAGGCCGCTCTCGTGCAGGCTTACGGGAGGCCTGGGCCGCACGATCCGCTGGTGCTGATCGGGTTTTCGTTCGGCGCCGACGAATCGATCCGAATCGCCAACGCGCTCGGCGATCGCGGGATCGAGGTGAATTTGCTCATCACCCTCGACCCGGTCACCCCCCCGCCGCTCCCGCGGCATGTGAAGGCTTGCCTCGACTTTTACGAGCCGAGCCTCACCGATGCCCTCCCCTGGCTCCGAGGCGTCGCGATGACGGAACAGGGCCCGCCGTCCGGCGCTTGTCGAACATCAACGTCCGAACCCGCCCCGACCTCGCTGAGCCGGATATCAGCCACTCCACCATCGCCGCCAGCACAAAACTGCGCCACGAGATCGTCCGAAGCGTCCTCTCGGCCTGCCCGGATAAATAAAAGGGTCAGAAGGTATTTACCGGAAATACCTTCTGACCCCTTTACCGGCGGGAGGAGGTGGTCGAGAGGCCGACTTTCTTGGCGATCTGGATCATGACCTTTCGGTCCATTTTCGCGGGGCGGTTGGACTTTAGGGCGGTCGCCAGGACCGAGGGGCAGAGGATCAACGTCAGCGGGTGACGCGGCCGCTGGTCGCCGGTCTGGACATCGAGCAGCATCTTGAGCTGACGGACCTCCGCCTGACGGAGCGGGACCGTTCTCATGATCTCCTTGACCAGCTTCGTATGATTGTTCAGCGTCCTGGGAGAGACTTCCCGCTTGCGGCGGTTGCTCAGGGCCGCCAGCAGGATGACAAGCCCCGCCCCGGCGACGACGAACGGGATCGCCTTATCCCCCGCCCCGGGCGTCTCGTTGCCGACATTCTCCTGGATGCTGCGGAAGACGTCTTCCTGCGTGGGCGTGGCCCGCACTTGTCGCGGCGCCGCCAAGGCCAGGAGCAGCGCCAGCAGTGCGAACCGGACAGGGTATCCGAGCATCGCGGACCGTTTCGCCGGATTGGTCGATTTCGCATCCATTGCCTCTCCCGATCACGCTGCCGCTTCGGCCACCGCCGTGCCCTGTTTCGCCCGCTGCACGATGTCCGCGACGTTGCGGATGACATTCAGGGCATATCGCCTCACCCGAAGGTCCGGGTCCTCTTTGGCGAGGCGGCCGACCTCATTGAGCAACTGCCAGAAGCCGATCTGCCGGAGCACCCACAGCGCCGAGACGCGATGTTCGCTGCGCGGGTCGCGCAACATGTCCAGCAATGGGGCGTTCACGCTGCCGCCCCGCAGCTTGTGCAGGGCCTTGATCGCATTGGCCCGCTCCCGGTTGTGCGACTCGCGGGCCTTACTGGCCAGGACCGGGACCAGCCGCGGGTCGCGACGGTGTTCGAGGACCTCGATCGTGTTCGCCCGGACGCGCGCGTCGGTGTCTTTGACCAGCCGCTCGACCAGCACCTCTGGCCCCACGTCGGCAATCTCGCCCGCCACCGCGATCGCCTTGGATCGCAGCTTCGGGTTCGCGTCACCGCACAGCTCGATGATCTGGCTGCGCATGGACGCGCCCAGCCCCAGTTCCTGGACCATCTGCATCGCCTTCAGTTGCTGCTCGACGGGCCCGGCCGCCAGCCGACGCTGCAAACGCTGGGCGGCGTCGGGGAGCAGTTTGAGCATCGCCTGGCCGGCGCGCTTGCGGGTCGGCTTATTGAGGCGGTCGAACTTCAGCCAGAAATGGTCGAAACCGCTCTGGCCGATCGAGCGGCTGATCACGCGCCGCACCGACGGGGCCGCATTTGTCATCAGTCGAAGCAGCATATTCTCGAAATCGGGCGGCCGCCGGCGGACGATCTCGCGCGCCGCAAGGCGGACAAGCCGCTCGTCTGGGTCTTCCAGGAACTTTCGCAGCGCCTGGGCCGAGCTTCCCTTCCTTCGACGCGCGATCGCGTGAAACAGGCGGAGCCGCGGGGAACGATTGCGTGGCGTGGTCGTACAGCCGGTCCAGCCGCTCGTCGATCGTCGTCTCATGCGCGCCCGACGCGACCAGCCAGGAACCGATGCGAGCGGCGTCCTCCGGTCCGCGGCGTTCGATGTCGCGATCGAGCTCCGACTCGCTCCACCAGGCGCCCCGCTGGACCTGCCGCATCGTGTTCTCGAGCAGATGATCTTTCAGCCAATGCGTCCGCCGGAGCAGCGCGTCGAGCACCGGCGCCTCACTTACGCCGGAGAAGGCCACGCCGAAGTGGCTCCGAAGCTGCCCGTGGCTGGCCCCGAGTAAGAACGCGTCCACGTGCTCACTGGCGGGCGGCTGCTGAAGCCGGCGGACCATCGGGCTTTGACCCCCGTGCTTTGTCGTATGGAGGATCGCCAGCGTCTTACTGCCCGGCCAGTCGCACAGGAGAAGGGCCGGCGCAGGAGGTCCGCCCCGTGGCGGCCGCGGTGAACGTCCATCGCCCGTGCGACGGCCGCCTCAATCTCCGGCCGCTGGTCGATCAAGTACGCATAAGCGGCCGAAAGCTCGGCCCCCGACCGCGGCGCAGGCGCTGCGCCCAATCCGTTCGGCCCGTCGGCGGGCGAAGCCGGCGCCCCATCACGCTGGAGCATCCGCGTCTCCGTCGCGACCCACCGGGCCAGAGCGACCATCGCTTCGGTGGCGGCTCTGGAAAGCTGCTCGTCCGATTCGTGAAGGTTTTCGGAAAGGACGTAAGCCAGCTTCCCTTGCCGGCCGAGCGCGATCAGCTTCAGCGCCGCCAGCCGCAATGAAGTTTGATCGCTTCGACCGCATTCTCTCAGGGCATGGTAGAGCGACTTGATATTGGCCAGCACATGGAGCTGGAGGACATCGGGGAGGGACCCGTACTCGGCAATGACGCCCCCCAGGCCGCGGACGGTCTTGCGCCGCAGGAGGGCGTCGATCGCCGGCCGCTTTTCCGCGTCCGAGCCGAGGCGCATGGCTTCCAGAAGGACGTCGTCGGCCGCCTCGTTCTTCGACTGCGTCAGCGCATGGAAAAGTCGATCCTGCATCTTCGATTGTTATCGGACGTTGTAGTTCGCCGGCGTGAGCGAATGAGCCGACGCTTGTTCGAGCGTCGCCTGACCGTCTATCGGAGGGACGGCCTCAAACGAGCCGCGCCCGTCAGGAAGCGGGCAGTCGCCGTCATCGGCGACTGATCCGTCGGCGGAGCGGTTGCCGGCCGCCGTACGCCGGGCCCGCTTCCTGACGGGCGCGGCTCGTTGGCAGCCGTCCTTCCGGAGGCGTGTTCGTCAACAGAATGGCGATGGGGCTGGAGCCTCGGCTTAGGGGCGCGTCGGTCGAGCTTTGGAGGGGTGTCCCGGATGTGCCCATGCCGGACGGCACCCCTTTCCGATCCTTCATCCTTCTTCCCGCGACTGATATGCTATGGGCATCCGCGGTCTTGAAAAAAGGAACTAGGCATGCCCACGAATGTGATTGTCCCGAGCCTTGGCGAATCGGTCACCGAAGCGGTGCTGCTTCGGTGGCTGAAGCAAAACGGCGAATTGGTCGCCAAGGATGAGATGGTCGTCGAGTTGGAGACCGACAAGGCGAACGTCGATATTCCCGCGAAAGCCAGCGGCGTGCTTCGCCATGGAAAGCAGCCGGGGGATACCGTCCAAGTGGGTGAAGCCGTCGCCCAGATCGAGGAAGCCGGCGCGGCCTCTACCGCGCCCGGCGCCGCCCCGGCCCAGGCATCGTCCGCACCCGCGACACCCGCTTCGGCCGGACCGGCTTCTGGCCCGTCCAAGGTTGCCCCGCCTCCCCATGCGTCACGCGCCGCGCCCGAAGACCTGAGCCCCGCCGTCCGCCGCATCGTCGAAGAAAACAAGGTGGACGCCGCGGCCGTCAAGTTGACCGGGCCCGGCGGACGCATCACCAAGGAAGACGCGCTGAAGCACGTCGAGGCGTCGGCCGCGCCGGCCCCGGCCGCCGTTCCGTCAGCGCCCGCCACAGCTTCAGCGCCGGCAATGGCCGCGAGTTCGACGAGCGGCGGCAACGGCGCCGCGGCCGCCCCCCAGCCGCCGCCGCTCACGCGCCCGGCCCCGGCCCCCGCGGCGCACGGTGAGCCTGATTTCGATGCCGACGGCGTCAAACGCGTCCCGATGAGCAAGATCCGCAAGCGGATCGCTGAGAACCTGCTCCGCGCCCAGCAGACGGCCGCAATCCTCACGACCTTCAACGAGGTGGACCTGACGAACGTCATGGCCCTGCGGACCAAGTTCAAGGAGCGATTTCAGGAGGTTCACGGGGTCGGCCTGGGCTTCATGAGTTTCTTCGCTCGGGCGGTGGTGCTTGCCCTTCGAGAGTTCCCGCGGGTCAACGCGTTTCTCGAAGGGGACGATGTCGTCTACCACAGCTACGTGCATTTGGGGATTGCCGTCAGCACGGATCGCGGCCTGACCGTCCCGATTCTTCGGAATGCGGAGTCGATGGGCTTTGCAAAGATCGAATCGGAGATCAAGCGCCTGGCAACAGCCGCCCGGGACGGGAAGCTCGGGCTACAGGAGCTTTCCGGCGGTACGTTCACCGTCACCAACGGCGGCGTGTTTGGATCGCTGCTGTCAACGCCGATCCTCAACCCGCCCCAGAGCGGGATTCTGGGGATGCACGCGATCCAGAAGCGGCCGGTCGCCGTGGGCGACAAGGTCGAGGTTCATCCGATGATGTACGTGGCGCTAAGCTATGACCACCGGATCGTTGACGGCCGCGAGAGCGTCAGCTTCCTCGTGCGGATGAAGGAGTACCTGGAAGACCCGGCGCGGCTGATGCTGGAGATCTGAGCAGGCGGGTCAGGTTTGTACGCCGTTTGCGCCTTCGCCCCCGCGGCAGCTCGCCTGCCGCGGGGGCGATCGATTCCCGCGCGACCTTCTGGCACCGCTTCGCCGGTCTCCTACGCCGCGATTTCACCACAATGGTGGCAGAATCGTGCATCTGCCCGCAGGCGAGTGTCGCACGTGTTGCAGCGGACGGCGACTTTTTCGAGAGCTTCCGCGATCTCGGTCGCAGTCGGCTCCGCGGTCGTCGCCCGGTGACGCGGTTTCGTCGGTGCCGCAGCCTGAAACACTTCCGCGGCCTCAAGGATTGCGAGCACGACGAAGCAGACGCCGAACAGCGGAAACCCGACCTGAATAAGCAGCGGCGCCGGCGAATCCGCCAACATCGCGATCGCACCGCCCGTCCACGCGATCCCGAACGGGATCATGATCATCGCGGCCAACTTGTCAGAAGCCTCAGGCGGCCCCTCTGTTTTTCGATAACGCCGCATCACACACCCCGCAAACGCCCGGCGGCCCGGGCCTCGAAAAACCTCAGTTTGTAGCAACGCGCCAAGCGTACTGCTCGGCCCACCTTGGCCCTACTCTAAAATCGGATTCTTCTTCAATTCCCCCACGGCGGGGGCGGCGTGGCAACGTCGGGAACGGGTGCCGTGCCGCCACGGCGATCGACCAACGCCGCGGAGAGGTGGCGGGTGGGGGTTCGCCGCCAGCGGCACGCATTGAATATCCTGCGATCGGGCGGTCATTCTCGCGGGTTCACGGCTCGTTCACATGGGGGAACCGCCCGACGCGCGGGCCTTCCGGCACCCTCGCATCCTGCCCCCATGGTCCCTAGAATCTCGCCACCTATGAGCGAAACTTCCACAGCAAACGGTTCTTACGATCTGGTCGTCATCGGCGCGGCCGGGCGGGTACGTTGCGGCGATTCGGGCGGCTCAGCTCGGCATGAAAGTCGCCTGCATCGATCGCCAGTTCTTGGGCGGAACCTGCCTCAACATCGGGTGTATCCCAAGTAAAGCCCTGCTCGACTCGTCCGAGCGCTATTACGAGGCCAAGAACAAGCTTTCCCATCACGGGATCAAAGTCGGCGAGGTCTCGTTCGACCTGCCGACGATGCTGGCCCGCAAAGACCAGGTCGTGAAGCAGTTGACCGGCGGCGTCGGGTTTCTGTTCAAGAAGAACAAGATAGACGCCTTCATGGGGGCCGGCCGGATCGTCGCGGCCGACGCCGTTGAGGTGAAGACCGCCGATGGCGTCAAGACGCTTCAGACGAAGCGCATCTTGATCGCAACCGGCAGCACTCCGAGCGCGCTCCCCGGCCTCGCGTTCGACGGCAAGTACGTCGTCGGCTCCACCGAAGCCCTCAGCTTCAGTGAGGTCCCGAAGAAACTGCTCGTCGTCGGCGGCGGGTACATCGGCGTTGAGCTTGGGTCGGTCTGGGCGCGGCTCGGATCGGACGTGCTGGTGCTGGAGTTTACCGACGGAATCCTACCGCTCATGGACCGCGAACTGGCCGGCATCCTTCAGCGGAGCCTCGAGAAGCAGGGGCTCAAGTTCCAGTTCAACACCGGCGCGACCGGCACCCAGGTGAAGGATGGAAAGGTCCATGTCTCCTGGAAGAGCGGGGACAAGACCGGCGTGGAGATCGTTGACCGCGTGCTCGTCAGCACCGGCCGCCGCCCCGTTACCGACGGGCTGGGGTTGGTCGAGGTTGGGGTGCAGGTTGACGTGCGCGGGTACGTGAAGGTGGATGAACACTTCGCTACCAGCGTTTCCGGTATTTATGCGATCGGAGATGTCATCGGCGGCTTGATGCTCGCCCACAAAGCGGAAGAGGAAGGCGTGGCGGCCGCCGAGCTGATGGCCGGTAAGGCCGGTCACGTGAACTATCGAACCGTTCCAGGCGTCGTCTACACCCATCCCGAACTCGCCCAGGTGGGGCTGACGGAAGCCGACGCGAAACGGGAAGGCCACCAAGTCAACATTGGTAAATTCCCAATGAGCGCGAACGGCCGGGCCAAGTCCATCGACGATACCGAAGGGATGGTCAAGATCGTCGCCGACGCGAAGACGGACCGCATCCTCGGCGTGCAGATCCTCGCGGCCCACGCGTCCGACATGATCGCCGAATGCGTCGTCGCAATGGAGTTCGCGAGCAGTTCCGAGGACCTCGCTCGAAGCTTCCACGCCCACCCGACCCTACCGGAAGCCATTAAGGAAGCCGCGATGGCCGTCGAGAAGCGTGCGATTCACATGTAGCGTCGGACGGAGCGGGATGAGAAATCGCGGCGGGCCGCACGGCCCCCGCCGGCGTTGGGCGGTATCTGAAGATCCGCCCGTGCCGTCACCGGCGACTTGAAGAGCAGCAGACAAAGCTTGCCAGTCAAGGGCACCGGGCGGCGCTTCAGAAAGGTGCTTCTACGCGCCCGTGACCTTGCCGAAACAGTAGAGTGGTCTTGCGCCCGATCGACGTTCTCCGAAGTCGGGAGCGGTCAGCGTGTCCTGATCGGCCGTGACTGGCTCTGCCAGATTGGCCCCGTTGCGGATTCTGGGCGCAGCCATGTCGATTTACGCCCAGGTGCTTAAACCCCCTTCAAAGCCAGCGGCCGTTCATCCGGCACCGCCGTTCATGCGAGGTCAGACGCCGACATAAGCAAATCAGGCTGGCTCGACAATCGTCACCAGCCGTCAACTTTGACACGGCATCACCCGGAATGTGGCAAGTTTGCCTATCGATCGATCACTTCCAGGCCGGCGGCCCTTGCGCAATATTCGCCGGAAGCGGCCTCAACATTTGATCGCTCGTTTTTGGTTCCCTGCTCGACCCATCCTGGGCGGGATCGCGTGTTCAGCCCGTTTCGCCCTTGCGCAATCTCTCGGCGGCACCTTCTTTGCAACTGTCCCTGTGCCCGCTTGCTTGCCAGATCGCATAACGCGGTCGAGCGGCCTGCCAGGCTGGGAGGTTGCCGATGGATACGACTCACTCCACAACCCTGACGCCCACCGGCCCGGTGGTTGTCGCCGCGTTTGAAAGCCGCGACGCGGCCGAGTATGCGCTGGACGCGCTCCGCCAAGCTGGCTTTGAACAGCAGGCCCTTGGGTTCGCCATTCGCGGTGACGACGCCGTCCTCGGAGGCATGATTACCGACGCTGAAGGGGCCAAGGACGCACGCGGCGCGGCGGCCGGCATGGTAACGGGCGGGATTCTCGGCGGTGTCCTCGCGGCGGCCGTCGCACTCATCCCAGGCTTCGGCCCGGTGATGGCGGCCGGTGTCCTTGCGAGCTTTTTTGGCGGTGCGATTGCCGGGACCGCCGTCGGCGGAATTCTCGGAGCGCTGACCGGACTGGGCATGTCCGAAGAAGAAGCGCACTACTATCAATCCCACTTTAATGAAGGCAAGGCAATTGTTGTGGCACGCGCCGGCGACCGTGCCGCGGCCGCCCAGGAGATCCTTGCAAGCCACGGCGGGTTACACGTTCACACCGAAGCCATCAGCCCTGTCCGAACGTCTGGAGTACTGAATATCCCTTAGCCCCAACGCAGCCGACGATGCCGCGGCCCCAATGGAGTGGCCGACTTCCCGGCGATCTGGTTTGTGCCGCAGCCTTGACGCTCTGTTCGGCAAGGCTTGCAAGAACTCGAAGGAGACCATCATGGGACATCACAAGACCGAAAGCGGCGTATCCCTCATCGGCGGTGCCTTGCTCGGCGCGGCGGTCATGTACTTGCTCGACCCGCAGAACGGCCAACGCCGCCGCGAGCACATCAAGTCCAAGGCGGAGGAGACCTTCGACTCCGCTTCCGATCGGGCGCGTGATCTGGCGGCGACCCTCTCCCACCGTGCCGGCGACCTGTCGTCCCACCTTGCCGACAGTGCCCGCTCCGCCTCGGCAGGTTTGGCCGCGGGCCTCTCGGACCAGGCCGAGCACGCGAAGGCCTCCGCCCAGAGCGGGTACGAGGGGGCGCGTGGCGGGATCGACCAAGTCGGCCGCCGCGTTTCGGGCTACGGGCATGACCTACTCGATTGGGTGCGCCACCTGGGCCAATCGGCGGCCGAACAGGGCCGCGGCGCCGGCGACGCCGCCAGCGGTTGGGCAAAGGCTCAATCCAACGCGGCATCAAGCTGGCTCGACAGCATCTCGGACTCGGCCAAGAGCCAGAGCCATGGCGCTCGTCATGCGGCCGCTAAGGCGCTCGACCCGGACCACGTCCGCGGGCCTGGTCATGCGATTGGCTACAGCGCCGCCGGCGTCGGGACCCTGGTGATTGGGGCGGCCGCCATGTACTTCCTCGATCCTGAACGCGGTGCCGATCGACGCTCGTCCGTTTCCGAGCAGTGCAACGATGTGCTCCAGAAGACGGGTGACGCGTTCCGCCACGCCGGGCGGACGCTCGCCGAGCGTTGGCATGGGATCGCCTCGAGCAGCAGCGACGCCATCCACTCGGCCGCCCAACGCGTCCGGGGGACCGGCGGCGGCATCAGCGGAGAAGATCTCGTCTCTCGCGTTCGGGCGGAAGTGGGTCAGGTGCTGTCGCGGCCGACGGACGTACAATTGATGGCCGATGCCGACGGCCGCGTGACGATCTACGGCCGCGTCCCCGCAAGCGAAGTGGGTCAGCTGATCTCAACCGTTAATGGCGTGAGAGGCGTTGCCCAGGTGATCAACCGGGTCGAGGTGCGCGACGTCACGAACGAACCGGCAGGAAATATCAACGAGGCAAGCTCCCTGAACCTCTAACCGAGTTGATCGGACGTGACGACCTTTGACGTCGTCCGAAAAAGAGCAGGGCAGGTGAGAAAGACCAGGGCAGGCGAGGCGGCGTGAAGCGTCGATCGCCTGCCCTTTTCGATGCGGCCGCATTTGCTTCGATTCATCATCCCAAACGATATCTATCGTTTGCCTGCGGCGTCCATAACCCGATTTTCGGCGCACTCCTATTTCGATCCCAACCGGGGCGGGAGCCGGCGTTTCCCGCAGGCCCGTTAAAGTCCCATTCTCAATCGTCGATATGTCATCTATCGCACCGGTGCGCGTGAGACGCTCGAAGGGACAGGGACTATGCGGACGGATGACAAGCATGCGGCTTTGACGGCCGCCGCAGCCAATGCCCCGACAGCGGCGACGATCAATCCGAAGTTGATCGTCCCGTTCGTGAACTCGGTCCGGTCGGTCTTCACGATGATGGTCGGCGTCCCGACTACGGTGGAGCGGCCGCGTCTGAAACAAGGCGCTGAGGCCACCTTCGATGTGACGGGGATTATCGGCTTTTCCGGTGATGTGATCGGCTCCGTCGCCGTGACTTTTCAAAAGGCGGCCGCCATCCGTCTCGTCGCCGCCTTCGCCGGGGTCGAGATCGACCCGGGAACCGATGGCGACGCCGATTTTTGCGATGCCGTTGGCGAACTGGCAAACATGATCGCCGGCGCCGCCAAGAAGGATTTGGGCGCCGCCGCGCAGATCACCTGCCCAAACGTGATCATCGGCTCCGGCCACCGGATCGCCCGCCTGAGCGGCATTCCTTGCGTTGTGATCCCCTGCCGCACCCCCGTCGGGGACTTCGCCGTCGAGGTCAGCGTCCGCAACGTCGTCCCTGTCGCCGTCGCGATGGCTAAGCCCTGAACCCCGCGATGGTTCGCGCTGCCCTTACACCACAGTGGGCCGGTGCCGCGGGGACCCCCGTCATCAAGCGGTCGTGCCGAAAAGACGAAGTAAAGAACTACAGAGCGGTTCGCAATCGCCAACGATCCTGAAGATTGCCCCCGGCCTTGAGGAGAGAACGATGAAAGTGCTGCTGGTTGACGACTCGAAGACAATGCGCGGGATCCAGAAGAAGATCCTCAGCCAGCTTGAGGGGACGGAATTCGCCGAGGCCGGAGATGGGGTCGAGGCTCTGGTCGCGATGTCCTCCGCCAGCTTTGACCTGGTCATGGTGGATTGGAACATGCCCAATATGGACGGCATCACGCTCGTTCACAAAATCCGACAGACCGATAAGAAGACGCCGCTGATCATGGCGACGACCGAAGCCGAAAAGACCCGCGTGATTGAGGCGATCAAGGCCGGCGTGAACAATTATGTCGTCAAGCCCTTCACGCCCGAAACGTTCCTGGAAAAGGTCAAGCAGACGCTCGACCGTCTCAAGGCCGCCCCCGCGGCCGCCTGAGAAAACCAACATGACCAAGCGGGGACGACACGCAGAACGTCGAAATCCGAAGCACGAAATGCGAAGGAATGAGAAACCGGAAAAGAAGGAACCGGATTCAAGCGCGAGTATTGATTTATTGATTTTCGCTTTGCCTTCGGTTGGAGTTCCTTGAGGTTTCGTGCTTCGGATTTTCTGATTTGAGAAGGCTCGATCGCCGAATCAGCGATGTAGTGTTAATTCGGACAACCCACCGCGCCAGTTGGGATGATGCACAGGTCAGACGCCATGGACGTAAACTATATCAACCCTTTCATCATCGCGACCCGGAACGTCTTCAATACGATGATCCACGTGCCGGTCGTCCTCGGGAAGCCCTCGCTCAAGCAACGCGGCGACGAGACGGGCCAGTACATGGTCTCCGCCACGATCGGCCTGAGCGGCAACGTCACCGGCTCGGTCGTCCTCAGCTTCTCCCAATCCGTCGCCCTCGCCCTGGCGGCCGGTCTGATCGGCTGCCCCAAGGAAGAGTCGATCAGCCCTGACTGCATCGACGCCTTAGGCGAGATCGCCAACATGATCGCCGGCAGCGCCAAGCAGCAGCTCCCGGGGGAGGGCAACAGCATTTCCCTCCCAAACGTTGTCCTGGGCAAACACTACGTCGCCTACCCCACCGGCGTCCCGATCATCGTGATCCCCTGCGACACCCCCGAAGGCAAGTTCGTGATGGAAGTCGCGCTCCGCCTCACCAGCAAAGCCGCCGCCTGACCCCCAGCGCCGCCAAGCCCCCCGGTCGCCGCGAGCCCGCCGCGCAGGCCTAACCCGCTTCCCCGTCCAAGGATGCGGCAAAACCCGTACGACGAATCGGCCGCGTGACCTTGACACCCGAGCGTCACCCGATACATTACCCCAACGTCCCTTCGAGGCGGAGGCCCAAGCACACCGCAGCCGGCATTCCCCCCCACCCCCGGGACTTCAATTCGGCAGTAGCTCAATGGTAGAGCAGCCGGCTGTTAACCGGCTGGTTGTAGGTTCGAGTCCTACCTGCCGAGCTGATTCATCCAGGTTACGCACGGGTCTTAACACCCGTGCGTTTCTTGTTTTTTGCGGCAGTTCAGGCGTATTTGGCGGACCGTCACCGTTTTCATTTGGGGCTGGATCGGGGCGAGTGTGGCCGTCCCGCTCGTCGACGACCTCTGGAAAGAAGACAAGCGTGTAGGTGCCGGACTTGCCCTTCGGATCGGCCGCAACCCATTCAAGCCGCTCGATAAAGTGCTGGACAATCTCCCGCTGAGTGGCGGAACTGACTTCCCTGAACAGATCTTTGACCTGCCTCCACGCGTTCAGGAAGTTCTCGGCATCGCCGGTGATCTGACCGAAGGATGCTTCTTGCTCGGCCAACTCCACCAGTTGGGCAGCCAAGGCGCGCTTTTCGTCCTCGCACTCTTTCAACCGATCCTTGACGCTCTCCACCCCGTCCGCACCAAGAGCCGCCAGCGCCCGTACGAGATTATTGATCTCGACCTGCACGGCTCCTTGTCGTTTTCGAACTTGCTCCATGTCCGCGCGAATGCGTCGGGCATCATCGCCCGCCATGCCGATGGCCATGCGAACGATCCGGTCCTGTGCGGCCTGATCACCCGCCAGGTCCATCACCCGCTGCACAATCGCATCATCCAGCGCCTTGGCAGGGACGTAGGGAGCGTCGCATCCCCTCTTTCCGCGGTGCGTGCGCTCGGTGCAGCAGTAATACGGATGCATCGTGCCGCTGTGGCCGGTCGAAAAGTACGACGTCATCATCCTGCCGCACTTGCAGCGCAAAATGCCCTTGAGCAGAAACGGATACTGGCCCATGGGATCGCGCGACCGCATGGTTTTCCTGTTGTGATTCAGCACCTTTTGCACGCGGTCGAATTGCTCTTTGGATATGAGCGGATCGTGACATCCTTCCTTGCGGAATTTCCCCCAACTCAGGATGCCTAGGTAGACATCGCTGGTGAGAACCCGGGTCACCTGCTGCTTCGTGAACGCCTTGCCGCCCCGGATTTTGCCGTCCGGCGACTGGCGCTTTGGCACGATGATCCCAATTGATGCCAGGTGCCGCTGGACAGCGCCGGCGGAGCCCAGGCGTTCAAAGGCATCGAAGAAGTGCTCGCGGATGATCGGCGCCCAATGCGGGTCGGGGATGAGCTTCCCGTTTTGTGCCTTGTCATGCTGGTAACCCCACCGGATTCCGCCGTTGGACAGCCCGCGCTCGATCCGGTCCTTCATCACGAACGTCGTGCGCTCGGAGATCAGTTCACGCTCAAGCTGGGCGAACACCATGATGATGTGCAGCATCGCCCGGCCCATCGAGCCGGCGGTATCGAAGTCCTCATTGACGCTAGAGATTTCGACACCATGCTTGCGGAACAGTGCCCATAGCTCGGCGAAGTCCAGCAGACTCCGGGTGATGCGATCGAGTTTCCAGACGATGACCTTCTTGATTTTGCCCGCCTGGATGTCGCGCTTCAGCTCCTGCAGCTTGGGCCGGTTCTGGTTTTTGGCGCTCCTCCCGGCTTCGACGTAATAGACGATGGAATTGACATCCACACCCGGTCGGCGCTTGGCATAGGAACAGATGATGTTCTGCTGGGCCTCCAGCGAGTCGCCCTCGGTCGCCTGCCGGATCGAGGACACGCGCACGTAGGCGGCAATGACCTGGTTGGACTTCTCCGGCTGCGTGTTGGTTTCCGCTTTCATGATCGAATCTCCGCGCCGGTTGCCGCGATGGTACGCTGCGGCCGGCGGCGCAGGATCTCAGCCAGCGCCTTGGCAAAGACCCGCTGGCGCGATTCGGTCCGCTCTGCCACAGACATACCATGAAGCGGGTGGATGGAATTGGGGGAATGCGACTGGGCGCCGGTCGATAAATCGTCGCCGGAAACAAGGGTGTCGCTGTTCGATGGGGATGGATCAGTGAGTTGGTTGGTATTCACGGTGAAGCACTCCTGGGTACCTGGATCAAGTACCCCGCGAGTGCCCGACCGGTCCCACGCGGCTCAGAGCCATTCGTGGAGCGGTTTAGGACGCAATCTTATGCGTCCGTTGACGGGTCCGGTGAGCTTGCTTTCGGCTAAGCGGCCTATTCGCGTCTCTCACCCTTTGCCGCCCGTCAAGGCGTTGGCGGGTCATTTCCACTATCAGCAATATCAGATTGCCGTAGGTCTCAATCTCTAGCTTACGAACTCCGTTGACGTCTCGCTGGGAAGTTCCGATGCATCACCACCACCAATGACATATCTACAATTGTCCACAACGAGGTCGCTCACTTTCAGCACCATGTCGCGGAGAAAAATGGTGCAAAGTGCCGCTTCCTTCCACAGCTGAACAAGATTTCCGGGCTCTCCGCCAAAACGGCTGACGCTTGGTTATCATCCACCAGATGTTGTGGTGATGGAAAAACGGCTCTTGAAGTCACGGAGGACTTCGCATGGACGCGACACTCGGGTTGGACGAAAGGTTGAGGACGCTCACGGGGCTGCTGGATCTCGAGGGCTTCGAGGTGGTCGAGGCGACGGAAGATCGCTCGACCAAAACGCGAACGCTGACGGTCGTTCCAACGGACCTGCTGGGCGTTTGCCCTGACTGCCGCTGCGCCACCGGGGACCGGCATGCCTGCTATGACCGGCACGTGCTGGACCTGCCGCTGGGCGGCTGGCGGACCGAGCTGATCGTCCGCGGCTGGCAGTTCCATTGCGGCCGCTGCGGCAAGTTCTTCACCCCGCGTCACCCGGCGTTGGCCGAAGGGGCCCACGCGACCGAGCGATTCCTCTCCCGCCTCACAGACCTCGCGACCCACGGCGACGTGGCCACGGCCGCACGGTTCTTCGGCGTGCCGGAGAAGACGGCCGAGCGGTGGTACTACGACCATCTGCAACGCCTGCGGACACGCCCTCCGGCGGCCGCCCTTCAGCCGGTGCGGTCGCTGGGGATCGACGAGCTGTCTTTAAAAAAAGGCACCGCCAATTCTGCTGCGTCCTGATCGACCACACCAACGGCCGCGTGCTGGATGTGCTGGAGTCGCGGGAGAAGGCGGCCGTCGTCGCGTGGCTGGAGCGGGGTAAGGAGTCGGGGTTGCTGGCGGAGCTGCAAGAGGTCACCTGCGACATGTGGGAGGCCTACGCCCAGGGGCGCGGGAGGTGTTCGGGGAGGCCGTGCGGGTGACGATCGACCGCTTCCATGTGATGAAGAACTTCCAGGACCGGCTCAACGACGCGCGGCGGGAGATCCAGCGGTCCCTGCCCGCGGAGCAGGCCAAAGAGCTCAAAGGGAGCCGCTGGCTCTGGCTGACCAACCAGGAGAACCTGCGGCCGGAACAGCGGAAGGAACTGGATCGGCTGAAGCTGCGTTTCCCTGATCTGGACAAGCTCTACCGGCACCGGGAGGCGTTGCGGGAGATCTTCGAGGACGGCCGGGTGCGGCGGCAGGAGACGGCGGCCGTCTGGTTGCAGGCCTGGTGCGAGCGGGGTCGGCGGATGGGGCTCAAGGCGTTGGAGCCGTTCTACCGGATGGTGGAGAACTGGATGGGCGGGATCACCAACTACTTTGTCGCCCGTTCGAGCAACGGCCGCACGGAGGGGTTTAACCGAGGCCTGCGGGCGATCCTGTGGCGGGCGTGCGGGATGAGCAACTTCGCCCACTTCCGGCTTCGTGTGCTGCATGCGTTCGGGTGAGGCCTACACAAGGATCAGCGGGTTTGGCGGAGAGCCGATTTCCGACCTCAACAGTCAGTGCTCTAATTGTCGTCCCTTCGGCCCATTTGCTGTAGTCGGAAAGCGCGTCGGGGGTGCGACCTCGAAAAAGCCAAACTTTCCCGCCATAGACGATGGAGAACTGGAATTTGTCCGGCTCTAAGCCTCCTGGCCGCGAATTGCTCAGTTCGACAAGAATCGATCTTTCGGCGGATCCGAGCACGGTCAGGACGGCTCGGCGGTTTCGACTCCCGTCGCTTGCGTTGTCAAAAAGATCGTGAATCTTCCCAAGGCCCGCATCATCGCTCGGGACTGAATGATCTAACAACCTGAGCGACACGTGCTGTGTGTTGATGTGGTAATTGAGTTTTGCTGCCGGTGTTTGAAGCCGGCCTCCCGATTGTTTTCTCTTTGCCACTGCTGACTCCTTTGGAGAAATATTGAGGGTGTTGTGCCGCGCAGAGTATTTTGGCCCTGCTTATGGCCGCACCCTTGACGATCATGCGGCCTTCTCGGGGGCGCGCTGATCATCTCTTCCAATTGTGTAAGTGAGTCCATCCACGACGAGATCGTTCACCAGGATCGTCGACTCCGCGACGGAAACTGTGCACAGGCTCGTTCGTTTCCAGAGAGCGATGAGGTTCCGGATATCGAGAGTCAACAGAGTGGTGATCTGCTCAAGCTTTTCTTTTGTGAGGGTTGCGAAATCCCTTCCTCGCCAGATCGCCATTTCAGCATCTGGATCGATCTTGAGCTGAAACGAATCCGAGGCGAGATGATTCGGGCGCGAGTTGCTCAGATCAGCCAAGATCCCGTCCGCCGAGCAACTGACCGCGGTCAACACGGCGTGGCGCGTTCGAACCCCATCACCCGCGTAGTCGAACACGCCCCAACTCGGTTCATTCGTACCTTTGGGCATCCCAGAAATGTCCAGCGACAAGTGCTGGGTGTTGTAGTGAAAACGGACACTTGCGACCGGCATTGTTGGCCGATCGCCCGATTTATGGCGCTTTGCCATGGGAGACTCCTTGTAAAGCATCACTCCGAAGAGCCGACCGAACGGTCAACGTCCGGGACTTGAAAACATCCCGACGATTGATACGCAACTCAGCGTTTCATAGCTCTCTCGAAAAGATTGGAGTTGCTTTACAGGAGATAACTTAGCGGACCCGCTCTGCCGAGTCAACAGAAAAATCTCCCCGTGATAAACTTAGACCTTGAGGGTGGATTTTCGTTTCCTTTGGTTTATATTCTCCGTGCACTTATGCACAGTTTCCGCCTCCGCGAACTTCTGGAAGAGCTAGGACGCCGGCAGGGTCGGCGCCTGTCGATGCGGGACCTGTCGGCCGCAACCGGCATCTCGCCGCAGGTGCTGAGCAAAATGAACGACCCCAAGGGGTATGTGACGAACACCGCGTATGTCGAGAGGTTGTGCCGCTACTTCGGGATAACCCCCACAGAGTTGTTCGCGTTCGACCGTCCCGTCAACCCTGCGGGCGAACGTTCTCAGAAGTTGACCGAAGCACAGGCGGCTGTCCCGGCACCACCTTCCGACACGCAAAACCGCAAGTGACCTCGGATGCAGAATGGCGCTGATCACGCCGTCGAATCCGCGTCGCCTTTCGACTGATTGTCCGTTGAGTTCCCCGATGCATTCCTCTCCATAGCTGGCTTGGGCATGAAGTCCTCCAGCTTCGGGAACGGTGGCAGCGACAGCGAGTACGATTCGGCCAGAGCTTTGGCGACCACGTCCGTGCTGTGCAGGCTGACGATGTTGGCGATGTCGAACTGCTTGCGGGCCAGCGCCCGCTTCTCGAGTTGCAGGAGGTTCTGCCACGTCGGTTTGACGGTGAGCTTGATCGCCTCCTCGGCGCGGGAGAGTTCCTTTGTGGACATCTGGCGTTGAAGCTTGCCTGCCAGCACGAGCATCACAAGCGACGCAAGCCGGCCTGGTTGGCGCCGGAGCGATTCAGTCAGCGAATCGCTGACGTTTTCCCGCCACTTGCGCTCGGCCTCGGTCAGCGCGAGCTTTGCCTTGTACTCCGGCGTCTCCCAATATTCGGTTTTCGCTTTCTCGGGAGATTGACTTGGCGCTGGTTCGAGCCGCTTCTTCGCCTGTCTTGCCACCCGGCCAGGTTTCACGAACTCCGCCGCCAATTCCACCGCCGAAGTTTCGGTGGCCGGCTTCTTCTGCGTCACGATCTTCTCGACAGCGGCATCAACCGCCTTGTCGGTCATCGCGCGCTTGGCTTCGAAACACGATGATCGAAGGCAGAACCCCTCAGGGGCCGGGGCGCCGTCATGCTCGAAGAGATTCTTATCGTTGGTGGAGTTGAACGGGCAGGTGGCACAGGCGCCGACGATCAGGCGGTGCTTGGGGAATTCCTTGTCGAGGTGCCAGGGGACACCGCGTAGGGAATTCTGACGTTCACCCACGTATCGTCGGACCTGCGCGATGGTCGTATGGCAATGCCCATCGTCCGCATCGGCCTCGCACAACCCGGCCAATCGTTCCTGCTCCCCATGATCGGCCAGCTTGGCAATCTCCCGCGCGAAGAGCAGAAAGAGCTTCCCGTCGATGACCTTCTGCTTCACCGCTGGAGAAAGACGGGTGAGGTAGAGCCGATCCCGCACCCACGCCTCCGTGCGGCCAATGCTGCGCGCCAGGAACCGGCTCGCCACATCCGTGAGCCGACCATCCGATTCCCGCACGGCTGCCCCATCAATTTCGGCAGGCAGGTTCGCGGCCAACTGCTCAATCAGTACACACTCTTCAATGGGATTCAGATTCTCCCGCTGAAGGTTTTCAATCCCGCGAATTCTCTGGATCGTAAGTCGATCGATGCTTCCGTCCGCGAGCAACGGCATGGGTTTGATGATGGCTGAAATCGACGACCACTCACACAATTCCGCCGCGGTACAGCGACGGAATCCAAACGCCAGAAGATACCGGTGTCCCGCGGCCGACGTCTGTCCTTCCGGGTAGGCGTAAACCTGGACCGGTTGCTGTTGGCCGTTGATTCGCAAGGACTCGGCCAGTTCCTGGATCTTCTGCCGACTCGCCGGCGCACCCAGTCGGTGATTCTCCGCATCCCGCTCGATGTCGGCCAGGGCAATCAGGCTGACCTGCGGCTGATTCTCAGTCGTGACCTGTTGCTCGACTGCCTCGGCAGTTGGGGTGCGATCAGACCGGCGCTTCTTTGCCCGCTTCCGCGGCGCATTTAGGGTTGTGCTCATTCGATTCTCCTTGGTTTGCGGCGTGCGTGATGATTCGTCCACGCCGACATGCTTGACTGCGTACCCGCCGTCTCGGGCTCGGTTCTCTACAGCCATCGCACAAGCCGGGCATGGCGTAGACGCCGCGACTTTGCTGACAGATCGAGCCCCGTAATGAGTGCCCGCCGACCCAGATAGGCCGGATCGAGAGCGACCGCGCCATCAGTCACATGGGTCATCGCATTGCGCTCCTCGTCGTTCCATGCGCTGATCCAGCCGATGGGAGTCGCTGTGCCATCGTCCTGCTTGATGCTAAACTCGACCGCCCCAACCCGATCGGCATGGCCGCGCCCTTCGGTCCCGGGCTTGGATCCGGTGACGAATGCTTCGATTTCCAGGGCGCGCTTTCGCTTGACCCAGTGGTCAACTCTGCAGCCGGCTTGATAGGGCTGGTCGTCGCGCTTCCAGACCGTCCCTTCACCCCCTGCGTCGATGATGCTTTGATGAAACGTCCGCTTCTCCGTGCGGATGGTCTGAACAAGCCCGATGTGCGGGTTGCTGACCGAAGCAAGCATTTCCGCGAGAATCTCGGCGCACTGCCGAAGCGGTTCAGCGGTGACGTCGAGGGAGGCGAATTTCAGAACATCGAACGCATGAAATTGCAGGTGAGCCGATTGCGATGCCTGAATCTCATGGGCCTTGGCTGGCGTGGTCGCAAGAATCGCAACCGCCGCTTGAAGTGCGTTCTCCGTGACAGTTGCGCCGGTACGGACTTGAGGAACCGGGCAGACCAGTTCGCCGTCCAGAACGGTGCCGACCAGGTGTTCGAGCCCAACCGCCAGATGCGGCACGTTCTGTTGAAACTCACCGAGTCGGAAATTGACCTCGCTGATACAGCGGCCGGTGAGTCGGATGACCCTGCGCGGCCAGCAGTTCATGCCTGGCGATCGAACGCGAGCGCTCTTTCCCCTCGTGTTTTGTCGCCATTGCGGGCAGGAATATTACAGCGTTGAACGCCCTAGGGAGGGGAATGCGGGCCCGATCTTGCCCCGCGATCGATTTAACGGATCTGGCACCGACGACTACGAGCCCGGATATCTTTATATCTCCGGCAGCGACCCATGGCCCGAGGATGAAGAACAAGAACTTACGCGGGTCCCGGAAAGTTTCATTGAGACGAGGCCCGACGGACGTCGGCGCATTCGACCCAAGCAGCCTGTCCCCGAAGTGCTGCGCCTGTTGACCGACGGCAGCATAGGTGGGGAGGGAATCCCAGCGGCGTTCGTTCCCACACCGTTTCGATTCTGCATGAATCCGCAGTGCGGGATTGCGTACAACCCCCGTCAGCGCTCCGATGTGATGAAGTTGGGCACAATCGGGATCGACGGCAGAAGCACCGCGACCTCGATCCTCGCGTTGACCACCATTCTGCGGTTGAGACATGACGAATCGCTCGAACCCAAGGCAAGAAAGCTGCTCAGCTTCACGGATAACCGCCAGGACGCTTCTCTCCAGGCTGGTCATTTCAATGATTTCGTCGAAGTCGGCTTGGTCAGGTCGGCGCTTTTGCGGGCGCTGCTGCGCCATGGTAAGGGCGGCCTTCGTTACGACGAGCTGTCCCAACACGTCGAGCGGGGAATGGACTTGGGCGTTCAGTTCTACGCGAATGACCCCGATATTCGGGGACCGGCGCTCGAAGAGACACGCCGCGCGCTTCGGTCCGTCCTGAGTTATTTTCTTTACCGCGACCTTCAACGAGGCTGGCGAGTTACATCGCCCAATCTGGAAGAGTGCGGACTGCTTCAAATTGACTACCTTGGCGCAGACGAGTTAGCTGCTGACGAGAAGTTCTGGAGTGAGAAGCAGGCGTTTGCCGCGCTCGTTGCAGCGTCGGCTGAACAACGCAAGGAGATCATCTACGCGCTTCTGGACCACCTGCGCAGAAGTCTGGCGATCAAGGAAGATTCGCTCACGCCCATTTACCAGGAGCGCATCAGCCTTCAGAGCAGCCAGCGACTTTGCGACCCGTGGGTCATTGAGGAACATCGAGACATGGAATCCGCTTGCGTCGCGTGGCCCCGAGGCCGCGTCGACCGAGACCGTGGAGACGACATCTTCCTCTCCGCCCCCAGTAATTTCGGAATGTACCTGAAGCGCGCGGGCGTGCTGCCATCCCTCGGCAGGCCGCTATCGCAAGCCGATCTCGGGCAGATCATTGCAGACCTGTTCCGTTGCCTCAAGACGTGGGGGCTTGTTGAAGAAGTGCGGTCACCCGCCGAAGGGCTCAACACGCCCGGTTATCAGGTTCCCTCGTCAGTCATGATCTGGAAGGCCGGCGACGGATCGAAGCCCATGGTTGACCGGCTTCGTATCACGCAGGAAGGACAGACAGCCCGACAGGCCAACCCGTTCTTTGTCACGTTTTATAAAACGTTCGCCGACTTTGGTGCCGGATTAGAGGCCCGGGAACACACAGCCCAGGTTCCGTCTGAAGTGCGCCGAGAGCGCGAAGGAGAATTTCGGACCGCCGAACTGCCTGTCCTGTTTTGCTCGCCGACAATGGAACTTGGCGTCGACATCGCGCAGCTCAACGTCGTGAATATGCGCAACGTGCCACCCACCCCGGCCAATTACGCTCAGAGAAGCGGGCGCGCGGGCCGCGGGGGGCAACCGGCTTTTGTTTATACCTATTGCTCCGGCTTCAGTCCCCACGACCGGTACTACTTCCAGCAGCCGCACGCAATGGTGGCAGGCCAAGTGAGTCCGCCGCGTCTGGACCTCTTAAACCGCGACCTGATTCAGTCGCACGTTCATGCAGTCTGGCTTTCAGAGGCGGAACTGAACCTCGGCACGACGCTCGCGGAACTTTTAATCGTCAGTGAGACCGACCTCAGCATTCCGTTGAACGAGAATGTTCAAAAGAAGATCGAAAGCATTGACGCCCGCTTTAGGGCGCTCGCTCGCTCCCGTAAGATCCTCGATGCAATTGGGCCGGAGCTAAAGACCGTCCCATGGTATCGGGAGGATTGGCTTGACGATGTGATGTCGCGCATACCGCAGACGTTCGATGCGGCTTGCGACCGATGGCGCGGGCTTTACCGAGCCGCGGTTCAGCAACGTCGCACGCAGAATGAAGTGATAGGCGACCACACGCGGAGTGCCGCCGACCGGGATCGTGCAAAGCGGCTCCGGGGGCAGGCCGAGGCTCAGATTCAGCTTCTCACCAGTGCGGAGAGCGCAAAGGAAGGCGACTTTTACAGCTACCGCTATTTCGCAAGCGAAGGATTCTTGCCGGGATACAACTTCCCTCGCCTTCCGGTTTCGGCGTTCATCCCCGCTCGACGGGGCCGGCGAGGAAAGGACGAATTCCTTTCCCGTCCGCGATTTCTTGCAATCTCTGAGTTTGGACCTCGGGCGGTTGTTTATCACGAGGGCGCGCAGTATCGCATCAATAAGGTCACGCTCGCGTTTGACAATGACGAAAACCAACTGACCAAGCTGGCCATGAAGGTGTGTAACAGTTGCGGGTATGGTCACAAGGTGGTTGCCGAGCCCGGGCCCGATGTCTGTCAAAACTGCGGAAAACCGCTGCTGCCCACCTGCCGTGTTGATGAGCTCGTTCGCATGCAGAACGTCACCGCGAAGCGGGCTGACCGAATCACGTCCGATGAGGAAGAGCGTCAGCGAATAGGATATGAGCTTCAGTCGACGTTTCGCTTCGGTGAATTCGACGGCCGGCAGGATGTACGCACCGCTGAAGTCAACTCCGGGGACATCAAACTAGCCAGCCTTCGCTACGGTGATGCCGCTTCCATCTGGCGGATCAATCTGGGATGGCTCAGGCGCGCGATTCCCAGCCAGCGTGGCTTCCTGCTGGACACGGAACGCGGCTATTGGGCTACTAACCGTGATCTCGACCAAAGCGACTCCGAGGATCCGTTATCCCAGCGAGTAGAACGCGTCGTGCCTTATGTCGAAGACCGACGCAATGTGTTAGTCGTCCAGTTCGAACCACAACCCAACCTGAAGACGATGGCGTCCATTCAATCTGCCCTGAAGGAAGCCATCCAGAAGCTTTACCAGCTTGAGCCAGGTGAGTTGGCGGCCGACCCGCTTCCCAATCGAGATGACCGCCGGCTGATTTTCATGTACGAGTCCGCCGAGGGTGGCGCCGGCGTCCTTCGCGATCTGGTTGAAAACCCGACGGCATTGCCCCGTATCGCACGAGCGGCCTTGGAGATCTGCCACTTCGATCCCGACACCGGTGCTGATCTCGGGCCCACCGCATCGCGAGGCTTTGGCTGCGAGGCAGCATGCTATGACTGCCTTCTCGATTATGGCAACCAGATGGACCATCGAAATCTGGACCGCAAGCTGATCGTCGAATTGCTCAGTTCTCTTGCAAACTCCACCGTGATCGTCGGCGCCGCCGCGCTATCGCGCTCAGACCAGATGCAGAAGCTGTGGGATCGATGCGATTCCGAACTGGAACGCCGATGGCTTAAGCAGGTTGAGAGCAGTAGGCTCGGCCTTCCAACGGATGGCCAATACTTGATCACCTCCTGTTCGACGCGTCCTGACTTCTACTACGCAGACGCCAAGGCAGCGGTGTTCATCGACGGGCCGCCGCACGACACTCCGGAGATGAAGGCGAAAGATCTGGAAATCACCGAGCGGCTAATCGACGCCGGCTACATTGTCATCCGCTTCCATCATCACCAGGATTGGGAACAGATTTTCAAGAAATACCGGGACGTCTTTGGGGGTTAGGCAATGTCAGACATCGCAACAGATTATTCGCCGGGCGCCCTTGTCCGTGCTCGCGGCCGCGAGTGGGTCGTGCTTCCCGAATCGACGCGGGAACTCATCATGGTGCGCCCGCTGGGAGGAACGGACGATGAGATCACCGGCATTCTTCGCGACGTGGAGGACGTCTCGCCGGCCACGTTCAACCCGCCAGATCCCACGAAGCCCGGTGACCACCACGCTTGCCGCCTTCTGCGCGACGCCGCTCGGATTTCGACCCGTGCTGCCGCCGGGCCCTTTCGTTCCTTCGGTCGCATCGCCGTGGAGCCAAGGCCCTATCAGCTTGTTCCCCTGCTCATGGCGTTGCGGCTCGACCCCGTCCGATTGTTGATCGCCGATGACGTCGGCATCGGCAAAACCATCGAGGCCTGTCTAATCGTCCGCGAACTACTGGACCGCGGCGAGATCGAAAGATTTGCCGTGCTGTGCCCACCGCATCTCGCCGAGCAGTGGCAGCGGGAGTTATCGGAGAAGTTCCACATCGATGCCGTGTTGGTGCTGAGTTCCACGATTCAGCGACTGGAACGGACCATCCGAAGCCAAACGGAGTCCGTGTTCACCCGCTATCCCTTCGTGATTGTCTCAATGGATTTCGTGAAGCAGCCACGACATCGGGAGGAGTTTGTTCGCGACTGTCCGGAAATGGTCATCGTGGATGAAGCTCATGGGTGTACGCTCGCCGGGGCGGCTGGCAAGGCGCGTCAGATGAGGCATACGCTCATCCGCAAGATTGCCGATGACGAGAACCGCCATCTCATCCTGGTGACCGCCACGCCGCACAGCGGCAACGAAGACGCCTTCCGCTCGTTGCTTGGCCTGTTGTCAACCGAGTTCTCTGACCTCCCGGAAGACCTGGGCGGCGATGAACGCTCGGCGCTTCGGCGTGAATTGGCAAAGCATCTCGTTCAGCGCAGGCGTCGCGACATCATCGATTACGTCGGCGCGAATACCAGCTTCCCGAAGCGGCTCGACGCCGAAATCACCTACGCGCTTTCCGCCGATTACAAGAAGCTCTTCGCCAAGATCCTCGCCTTCGCCGGGGAGATGGTGCGTGATGCCGCCGGCAATAAGCGACAGCGCCGCGTTCGGTGGTGGTCGGCGCTCGCGTTGCTTCGCTCCATGGCGTCCAGTCCCCGTGCCGCGGCATCCACGCTGCGTAACCGGGCCGCGACAGCATCGGCAGAAACCGAGGCCGAAGCCGACGATCTGGGTCAACGGGTAGTCCTCGATGAGATTGATTCGGACAGCACGGAGACGCTCGATTTCACGCCCGGCGGCGATGCCTCCGACGAGGGTGCCGACCCGAACCTCCGCAATCGTCTGCTTGGGTTTGCCCGTGAAGCGGATGCCCTGGTAGGCAGTAAGGACAGCAAGCTCCAACAGATCATTACGATCGTGAAAGACCTGCTTTCCAAGGGGCATAACCCGATTCTCTTCTGCCGCTTCATCGACACGGCCGAGTATCTGGCCGAACAATTGAGGACCGCGCTGAAGAAAGAAGGCGTTGAGATTGCGGCGGTCACCGGCACACTTCCGCCCAAGGACCGCGAAGACCGCATCGCCGAATTGGGAAATCACAAGCGGCGGATATTGGTCTGCACCGACTGCCTCAGCGAAGGGGTCAATCTCCAGGACCACTTTGACGCCGTCATCCATTACGACCTGAGTTGGAATCCGACACGTCACGAGCAGCGTGAAGGTCGGGTTGACCGCTTCGGCCAGCCCCAGCCGGAAATTCGGACGATCACGTACATTGGAAAGGACAATCAGATTGACGGCATCGTGGTCGATGTCCTTCTCCGCAAGCACAAGCAGATCAAGAACGATCTCGGCATCTCGGTCGGCGTCCCCGGCAGCAGTGAAGACGTTGTCGAAGCAATCTTGGAAGGCATGCTGCTTCGCGGCGATTCCCAGAACGACGCGCAAATGATGCTGCCGCAAATCGAAGATTGGCTCAGACCCCAGCGAGAAGACATTCACGCGAAATGGGACGACGTACGCGAGAAGGAAAAGCGCTCACGTTCCCGCTACGCTCAAAATGCCATAAAGACCGAAGAAGTCGCCGCAGAACTGGCCGCCACCCGAGAAGCCATCGGTGCCGGGCCCGCCACGAAACAATTCATCCAGGACGTGTTCCACCTTGCCGGTGTACCGGTCACTGCCAAACCAGGCAACCGGGTGCTTATCAATATCAGCAACGAGACGCCACGGGGCTTGCGGAACGCGCTGGGCCGCGACGATCCCTTCACCGGTCGATTCGATCTGCCCGTCGGTGACGACGAGGTTTATCTGAGTCGTACGCATCCTATTACCGAAGCGGCTGCTTCTTGGGTGCTCGATACCGCACTGGATGAGGTCGAAGCTGCGGGCCAGAAGGTCGTCGCTCGACGTTGCGGAGTTACCCGCACCTCCATCGTCACCCAAAAGACATCGCTTCTTTTGGTCCGACTTCGTTACCACCTAATCAACCGAACGGCCAACGGAGACCGAACCTTGCTCGCCGAGGAAATTGTTCCCATGGCCTTTCGCGGCGGTCCCGCGTCCCCGCAATGGCTCGCTGATTCCGAAGCCGACACGCTCTTGTCGGCCACGCCGTCCGGCAACGTGCTGCCGACGCTTGTTTCACAACAACTGGAGGGCCTGATTGCCAAGCTCCCCGACCTTCACTCGCCGCTGAACGATATGGCCCAACTGCGGGCCAAGACCCTGCTTGAAGCCCACACTCGCGTTCGCGAGTCGGCCAAGCTCAAAGGGCCAACTCGCGTTGAGCCGGTCCTCCCAATCGACATCCTTGGCTGCTTCATCCTGTTGCCGCACCAATAACGAAATACCGCATGGCCCGTTCAGTCGAGCAATTTCAGACAATCCACTCCGAGGGAGCGATCCTCCCGCCGGATGTCTTGCAGCGAATCGCCACGGGCGAACTGGAAGGTTTGGACCCGACCACGTATCACCTTCCCTCCGGCACCAAGACCAAGGAAGCCATCAGCCAGTCATGGACACGGCTCCTCCGTTACTGGAAGGATTTTCAGGCCGCCCGCAAACTCATTCTCGAATCTGATGAAACCGGCACACTGGCCACCCGCGAGAAGTGGCTTCTCCCGCTCTTCCAGGAACTCGGTTACGGACGATTAACGACGTCCAAGGCCCCCGAGATCGACGGAAAGCTCTTTCCCATCGAGCGGTTCTGGCAGCACATCCCGATCCACCTCATCGGCTGCAAGCTCCAGCTTGACCATCGCACCAAAGGTGCCCGCGGCGCCGCCACCGCCATCCCGCACAGCATGGTGCAGGAGTTTTTGAATCGCTCCGCCGAACATGCATGGGCGTTTCTCTCAAACGGGCTCCAGCTTCGGATTCTCCGCGACAGTGCGGCATTGTCCCGCCAGTCCTACGTCGAGTTTGATCTCGAATCGATGATGGACGGCGAGGTGTATGCCGACTTCGCCGTCCTCTGGCTAGTCTGCCATCAATCCCGCCTTGAGGGCGACAAGCCCGAAGACTGTTGGTTGGAGAAGTGGAGCAAACTCGCCCAGGAACAGGGCACGCGAATTCTGGAAGACCTTCGAATAGGCGTGCAGAAGGCCATCGAAGCATTGGGACGCGGGTTTATCTCGCACCCCCGCAATGACGGCCTCATTGCCCGCCTTCAGTCCGGCACACTCAGCACGCAAGATTATTACCGTCAAATCCTGCGAATCGTCTACCGGCTACTGTTCCTGTTCGTCGCCGAGGACCGTGGATTGCTGCATCCCCCCGTACCCTCCGACGACAAACTCCGCTCTGCACATGACGAAGCCTGCGGTCGATACGACCGCTTCTATTCGCTTCGACGGTTGCGAGATCTGGCCGAAAGCTATCGCGGCTCCAAGCACGCCGATCTATGGCACAGCCTATCGCTTCTCTTTGACGCCCTTGGGCAACCGGATGGCTGCCCGCAGTTGGCAATTCCCGCGTTCGGTTCCTTCTTGTGGTCCCGCAATGCCGCGCCCGACCTCAGCGGCCCACCGCAGTTGGGCATTGCGTCGTCGAATGCTCCGGCGTTCATCCGAAATGAGGACTTGCTCGACGCCGTCCGCGCCTTGGCATTTGTCGAACGCAACCGAGTCCTGCGTGCAGTCAACTACCGCAATCTCGGTTCGGTTGAACTTGGCAGCGTCTACGAATCGCTTCTCGAACTCCATCCGCAGATCAACATCCCCGGCCGCAGCTTCACCCTCAATATCGCCGCCGGCAACGAGCGAAAAACGACGGGCTCGTTCTATACCCCCGATTCGCTGGTGCAGTGCCTGCTCGATTCAGCGTTGGAGCCTGTCGTGGCAGAAGCGATCAAAGGAAAGTCCGGCATCGAAGCGGCAAAGGCCATTCTCAACCTGAAGGTGTGCGATGCCGCCGTCGGCTCTGGACACTTTCTCATCGCCGCCGCTCATCGGTTGGCTCATCATCTGGCTCGTGCGCGCACCGGCGAATCGGAACCATCGCCTCAGGATTACCAGCGTGCTCTTCGCGATATAATTGGCCACTGCCTCTACGGTGTTGACCTCAACCCGATGGCCGTCGAGCTCTGCAAGATCTCGCTCTGGATGGAGGCTCTCGAACCTGGAAAGCCGCTTGGCTTCCTTGACCACCGGATCGTGGTCGGCAATAGCCTGCTGGGCACCACACCTGCACTGGTTTCTCGCGGGATACCCGATGCCGCCTTTGAGCCCATCGAAGGCGACGACAAAGCGTACTGCCGTGGATTTAGGAAGCAGAACAAAGATGAGCGGTCGAAGATGCCGCAGCTTCAGCTTTATCGCGATGTTCACCGCCCATGGGAACACTTAGGGAACCTTGCCGCGAGCCTCGTGCAGCTCAACGCCCTGCCTGATGATTCCGTGGCCGATGTCCGTACGAAGGAACAACGCTATACCGACCTTGTTAACAGCAGTGCGTACGAGTCCGGCCAGCTTCTAGCTGACGCTTGGTGCGCCGCGTTTGTCTGGAAGAAGACCAAGGACTTTGACTATCCCATTACCGAAAAAGGTTTTCCGTGACATCGAGCGCAACCCGCACACGCTCCCACCTTGGATGAAGCAAGAAATCATCCGGCTGCGCGACCAATACCAATTCTTCCACTGGCACCTCGCGTTCCCTGACGTTTTCACACCAATGCTAGAACCCACTGCCGATGACGTCACAGGTTGGTCGGGTGGTTTCAATATCGTGCTTGGAAATCCACCTTGGGAGATGATGGAACTATCGGAGAAGGAGTTCTTCGCGCATCGAGCGCCAGAAGTCTTGACCGCAAAAACCGCAGGTGTACGAAAGCGATTAATTGACGGACTCTCCGACACATCACCTTCAGTCCACAATGCCTTTCTAGATGCCAAACGTCAGATGACCGGAATGCGCCATCTGCTGCAAAGTGGCGGTCAGTTTCCTCGCGGCACCGTTGGTCGAATAAACTCGTACCCGCTGTTCGTCGAATTGTCGCTAAGCATTTGTGCGTCTCGGGGACGAACGGGACTGCTTGTACCTTCGGCCGTCGCGATGGATGCGTACAACGCCTCACTGTTTGGCTTCATTGTGACCAGCCAGCGGCTGGTAGCGCTTATCGACTTTGAAAACCGCGACGCGCTCTTCCTCAATGTGCATCGAAGCTATCGATTTGCTCTCCTTGTATGCACAGGCACTGACATTTCCTCTCCCGAAATGACGTTTGCCTTTTTCTGCGCTAATGTAGGGGAGTGCAGACCCCCGGTCGAGCATTTTCGCTTACGCTCGCCGAACTGCGACAGTTCAGTCCGAACACGCTCGCTCCTCCAATGTTTCAGAGCATCCGCGACCTGCCGATTGCTTCTAACACTACAGCGCTACGTTTGCATTTTGAACGTCCGCAGCCGTGATTGTTTCGCGGCTTGATTCCGAGCCTGATGGTACTTGATGACCCGCGAAACGTGCTCAACTTCGGACGAGTTGCGGCGACGCGCCTGCCAGCGGCGGCACACGACGTTCAACGCCCGGGCGGTTTGCTCCATCGTCAATAGCGGATTTTTCCCCCCGGAGCCGAGCGGTCTGCTCGGCTACGAACAAGATCACCAGTTGGCACAGGATCATGTGCCGCAGCAGCCCCTTCCAACTCCTTCCCTCGAAGTGCCCGAAGCCGACCTCGGTCTTGGCCAGCCGGAACACGTGCTCGACCTTCCATCGGCAGAAGGCGACCATAAGCAGCTTGATCAGGGCCGTCTGTGGCGGAGCGTTGGAGACAAAGTACTTCACCTCTTTGGTCTGGACGTTCTTGGCGACGATCAGCCAGTACGTCCGGTCGGTGGGCTTCCCGTCCCGTTGAAGATGAACCTGGCCCGCTTTGACCTTCCAGACCTGCGGGCCAAGGGTCTCGCGGGCCATTTCGAAGGTCTTCCAGCATTGCCCCCGGAAAGGCTTGCCGACCGTTGCGACGTTCTCGACCCGCTTGGCGGCGAAGGGGGCTTGGGAAGAGCGGCACTTGGGCATTGCCCCCCAGCACATGAAGTTGACCGGCACCTCGCAGACGTAATTGATGCCCATCTCTTCGAGCAGGAACAGGAACTCGGGCTTGCCGCCGTACCACTCGTCGAAGGTCAACCAGTCGAAGCGGACGCCGTTGGCCACGGCCCGCTTGACCTGCTCCAGCGCGATCAGCCACTTGGATCGGTAGCCGATCTCCTCGGGGATGTGAGCCTCTTGGCACCGCTCGCGGTCCAGGTCCCACGACTTTTCCGGCAGGAACAGGTCCGAGTCGAGCATCCCCAGGAACGCCCCGTGCTTCACCGCCAGATGGACGGTGACGATGCAGTTCTCCACCTTGCCCCGGGCGCCGCAATACTGTCGCTGGACGCCGGGCGTCATGTCCCCTTTCTTCGCCACCGACGTCTCGTCGATCAGGCCGACCACGCCCAGCTCGTCGGCCGCGGGTTGCCCCGGGGCCGGCAGGTGGTCGGTGACGATGCGACGCTGGATGCGGTTGAGCACGCCGTCGTGGTCCCAGACGTAATCCGTCAGGAACTGCTGGAGCGTGCGGGCCGCGCAGCCGGCCGCCAAGGCGATCGGCTCGACGCTTTTTCGAGCCAGATCGCTCACCAGCCCGCGGCAATAGGTGCCCAGGTGCCGGAACGACGGCGTGTAAGGGAAACAGGGGCGAAACGAACGCAGGTACTCGCTGAACGCCGGCGCGAGGCCGGCAATCTCATCCGTGGTCATCCTTGACCTCCTTCTCAGAAGGCTTTACCGCGGCCGCATTCCTCCGTTGAGCGAAGGTCGCGCTGTAGTGCTAAGGCATACGCGCAGTTTGGCGTTTTAGTCGATCGGTCAAAAGAGGCGGAGCCGCCGCGTGCTAGCGTGCAGCGTATGCTTAGTTTGTCCGACGGTGCAGAGCTGTTTCGACGGCAAGACGGCAGTCCAGCCCCAGACAGGGCAGACTGGACCCGGCTCTACACCGGGCAATCGATTCATCAATTCAACCACCGATTCGCCACGTGGGATTCAGCCAGTTGGGCGATTTGTAACACCGCACAGCTTTCCAACCCGGAGTTTGCGGTTCTTACCGAATATGAAGCACGTCAAGACGAGGTCGAGCGGCGTCTGGCGAATAAATGGCCAACACGGTGGCTTATCGGTTATCGCGATATTTGTAGGGCGACAGACGAGCGCACCTGCATCGCGAGCATTGTCCCCCGAACGGCATGCGATACACATTGTCGAAACGTCTACCTACGCGACCCGCATCCGGATCAAGCGGCCGCTTTCGTTGCGAACTTCAACTCGTTTGTCTTTGATTTTCTCGCACGTCAGAAGATCGTGGCAATTGGGTTGGGTGCTGGCGTCTTGGAGCAACTCCCATTTGTGCCGGCAGACCGATTGGCGACCGCTAGTTGCTGGGAACCCTCCATTGCGGCGTGGATTGTCCCGCGTGTTGTTGAACTTACGTTCACCGCTTGGGACATGGAGTCATTCGCAAATGATTGTGGTTATAAAGGGCCGCCCTTTGTGTGGAATGAAGATCGACGATTCCTGATGCGTTGCGAACTCGACGCAGCGTATTTTCATCTGTATGGCGTATCTCGCGATGACGCCGTTTACATCATGGATACCTTCCCGAGCGTCAAACGGAAGGACGAGCAGAAATACAGCAAAGACTACCGCACAAAGCGTGTAATCCTCGAAATCTACGACGCGATGGTCGAGGCCATCAGGATGGGCCACGCATATCAGACCCGACTCGACCCACCGCCAGCCGATTCACGAGCTGCGTACCAAATCGAGCAGGAGGATCAGACGGTAATCGGATCCGAGCGGGTCTGGCTCGTAATCCTGTTGCTCGTCCGAGCTTGGAAAACAAGAGGACTTGCAGTGGGCCGGCCAGCGTTGGAAACCGGACTTATTCTGATGTTCAACGACGAACTTCGGAAAAACCTGCTTGGAATTCCAGCCATTTCAAGGGCCACAACGGTGACCCCTCCGGCAGTGAGCTCGCTCGTGGGGCTCGACTTCTTTATCGCAGAAGGAGCCAAGCGAAAGTGGCTGCGAGTCGCACAGTCAGAATATCAGCAGACGATTGAAGAAGGTGATTTGTTTCCAGCCAACCTCGATATTCCTTTGGACGATCTGACGCGGGCTGCGGAATCGATGACGGTCATCGATCGGCTGGCGAAGCGAGAAGTCGAGCTACCAGCAAAGGTTAAGCGTGTCGAGCTTTCCACAAAGTCTGTTTCCACCGCCGCCACCGGCGGTACCCGGTGAGCCGCTGATCTGGTTTCGCCGGCTTGTGCTGCTTCGGCAGATCGAACCGACGCCGGTTGAACTTCGCTCGCCGATCCCTCTGCATCGGGGCCTCAACGTCGTCCGCACGGACCTTTCCACCCCAGAAGATTTGAAACCCGTCGGACATGATGTCGGAAAGACGATGTTCACCAGGTTGCTTAGGTATTGCCTCGGCGAACCTCAGTTTTGCGATCAACGGACAAAGGCGGCTGTAATCCGAGCCTATCCGGACAGCTTTGTGGCGGCGGAACTTGTCGTAGGGGGCGAGAACTGGGCGGTATTGCGACCGCTTGGAGCGGCCCAAGCCTTTGGCAGTAAAGCGCGGCGAGCGGAGATCTGGACGGATTTGCTCACGGAAACGGAACCTTCGGGAATCGAGCCCCTCGTTAATGCGATTTCAAACGCTGTGCTCGGTTCATCAAACCCGCCACATCTTCGGCTTGCCCACAGAACGGTCCGATGGCTTGACATACTTCAATGGATTGCCCGTGACCAACGGTGTCATTCTAAGCACGCGTTGGAATGGCGAGACGCCGATACCGAATCAGGTAATCCCGAGTTGCAGAAGGAAGACGCTGCGATTGTCCTTAAAACGGTCACGGGACTACTTAGCCCACAGGAACGCGCACTGATTGATATGCACAACGGGTTGCTGGCGTCCAAGCGAACAATTGATACGGAACTTGATGACGTTCGTCGGGATATTAAGGCCGAAGAACGTTTCATGAATCGCGAACTCGTCAAGGAGGCGGGCGCCGCAGCGGCTCAAGACACGCCGCTTGCGGTCGCAGAGCGCGTTGCCGGCAGAATCAAGTCTCTTCAGTCACTTTTGAAGGATGTAGCTGAAATTTACAAAATCGCGTCACTTGAGGCCGCGCAGTTGGATGCCGTGCGAGCCAACGCTGATTTGGCCAGGCAGATAAGCACGAAGGAGAATGAGAAGGAACTCATCGGCGCACAGCTTTCGACCGACAGTTCCGCCCCCAACCAGACGATTCCTAATCTTCTCTACGAACGATGTTCTTTGGACGCGGACACTTGCCCCGTAAAGAAGGCGGCAGTCAAAGTGGGCCTGCCGTTACCACTTCGTCCAGAGCGCAATGAAGAAATGCGAGGGAGAGTGGCGACATTGGTTAGCGAGATCGCCGGCCTTCGCGAACAGCACGCCGGAGGGACAGCGACAGAGTCCAACGCGACGGCTGCATTGAAGGCTGCCCGCAAGCGAGCACGTCGGCATGAAGCCGCCATCAATCGCCAAATCGCCAACTTTAAACGGCTGTCTCGCCTCTCCGGCACGCACGATCGGCGTGCCGAACGTCTGTCGTTTCTTGTCAAGGAGTCCAGCCGTTTGGACCGCGAGCAGAAGGAATCTTTGGATGCCCAAGCGGAAGTTCGTGACAGTCTTGAAGTCGAGCAACTCTGGCTGAACGGACAATTCGACAACGTGATTAAGTTTCTCATTGGGCCGGACTACGCCGGTCGTGTAAGGATCGACTCAAAGGCCATCCGTCTTTTCGGCGATTCAGATCAATCGTCGTCTGGCGAGGCAGTTCGGGCCTCCACCCTCGTATTGGGCCTTGACCTTGCCTGCTTCGCGGCGGCCACGGAAGGCCACGGCTTCATGCCACGGTTCATGGTTCTCGACAGTCCCCGCGAGAGCGACATGGAGGCACCGATCTTTGGCCGTGTGTTCCGATTTCTCAGCGAACTGAGTCATGGTCAAGTGCTGCCAAATTTTCAAGTGATAGTGACCACTACAACGCCGCCACCGACGGGGTCGATTGACGACGCGGCGATAATCCTGAACCTGAGTAGCGCGGTAATGGTGAGAATGCCTTGCTTCGCAAACTGTTTTGACGAAGCAAGCCTACACCGAAATTGGGAATTGCCAGATGCCAAATTCGATTGGAACGTCAACGCGCCGGCCGGGACCGTTCGGTCCGGCGTGGGCACTTCTGCCCAAGGGGCAGGAGGTGTTAACCGTCCCCGATGATACACTGGCGTGGGACGCGATCGACCGGATGATGGACAGCGGTTACTCGCGACTACCCGTGACTAAGAACGGCCGGATCACGCTGCGCGTTCACCTGGCGATGCTTCGGCAAGCGCGTTGCTGGACAGTCCGCGAGAAGCTGACATGGAAGTCGGGATTTGTCATCGAATGGTGACTTTGCTCGCTACGTGGCACTCGTCCCCGATGCGCTCCGCGTTTCAAATCATCATGACCGCGACAACCCGTCCGAATGTTGAACAACTACCGGCGGACGTGATCCGACTTGAACTGGCGCGTAGGCCAGACAACTACCTGCTGTTCGGCAGCGAGTTATGACCGTTTGAAGAAGGATGAAGTTCAATGGCGTCAAATAGCGAAACCGTACAGCTAACACATGAGCAGATGATGCGGATGATTCCGAACGCCGAGAATCATCTTGCATGGTGTATTGCGTCTGGCTTGGCAGGATGGATGCAACTGTGCTGCGCAAAGATCATCGGTTATCACATTCGCGAAGATCCTGCGAGAATGATCCTCGTCGAAATCCTTCAGGCCCAGAGGCAATCCAAATGGCTTCGCATTAACCAGGCACCCGCGATCTGGAAGGATGCACCCGGAGGTGCGCGTATGGACGTCTGCCTCGGCGATGAGAAAGATGACGTAAGCCGTTTTGGAGCAATTGAACTTAAGTGGGCTTTAACAGTTGACGATTCAAACCGCTCAAGCTTGCGACTTGATGTGATTCAGGACTTGGCGCGTTTAGTAACTGTCGCAACATCGGAGCCACCCAACGCACGGTATTTTGTTTTCGGGTGTATGGAGCAGGCAGAATCGCAATTATTCGGCAAGGCCCACGAGGCGGACCATTTGGAGGTTCAGAGAAAGCTTTTTGCTCGTATTTTGTCTCCCAATCTTGCTGAACCCTCGCGCAATACCTCACGCGCAGAGATTGCGGCAGCATTTCCGTTATTTGAAAGCCGTATACCCGCCGACGTGCGGCTCGGCACTGCTGGCGCACTACGAACTACGTTGCTTGCCGCGCAAGAGGTGCTGATGGGGATCACTCGGCTAGGCCGTGTTTATGTCTGGCAGTGCGACCATGTGAGGACTGAGATCAGCGACGCATCAAACACAGTTGCCGCTGACGGCGGCTCGAACACGCCCGCGTAAGAGGCAACACTGATGGCGGATTCTATTGGAACCACAACTCGTCGCCCCGGGCCGTTCGGCCCGGCATGGGCACTCCTGCCCAAGGGGCAGGAGGTGCTAACCGTCCCCGATGATACTCCAGCGTGGGATGCGCTCGACCGAATGATGGACAGCGGCTATTCGCAACTACCCGTCACTAAGAACGGCCGGATCACGGGCGTATTTACCTGGCGATGCTTCGGCAAGCGCGTGGCTGACCTGCGCCGATCAAGCATTAAGCCCATCGATCTCCCCGTGCGCGACTGCATGGAGCCGGCCCGTTTTATTGATCCTGAGACGTTCATCGACACAGCCACCGACTGGAGCGACGTCGATTACGTGTTGGTAGGAACGGACGTTAAGCTGGTAGGTGTGCTTTGCGTGGCCGACGTGTTCGGCCGGCTGAACGATTTTGCAGAAGCATTCGTGCTGATTTATGAGATTGAGCACGAGGTGCGCGACCTCATCACCGAAATCACCGGCGACACAGGCCTACCACCCCTGTTGGCTAATATGACGCTGCCCGAAAACACCCGGCCGCTTCGGGCCGTGGCCGATTTCACTTTCGACCAATACCGCGGACTGATTTGCGCAAAGTCGAACTGGCTGACCTTCGAGACGGCATTCACCTCCAGCCGCGAAGTCATCGACGAGGACTTCAAGCAGATCACCGACCTGCGGAACACGGTCTTCCACTTTCGGCGTGCGATCACGCCGAGGGACACCGACCGGCTGCGCCGCTTCCGTGATTCGCTCCGCTACGGCCGAGAGCTTCATCGCCAGAACGTCGTATCGACGGAGACGGCTTAATAAGCAGGTTCGGCACCGTAACGTTCCCAGTTGCGGCCACTGCGGCGGACAGAATCGTCAGGATTGGCGCTGCGATCAACGCACTCCCGCTCCATGGTTGGTTCTCAGTGCCTGAGCGTCAAATTCCATGACACACAATGGAGGCTGCCGCCTTCGCGAGCTATGCTCGAGTGACGCACAGTGGCGATGTTGTGGTCGGGAAACTCGACTCCAACGCGACGGGCGGCTTCTTCGTCTTCCCGGATGCCGTACGTGGGCAGCAGGACGATCCCGGGGAGGATCAGAACGTTGGTGTAGGTGCCGCTGGCCGACGGAATTTCCTGCGGTCGCAGGTCAGGGACGTAGGGAAGTTCGACCACATCCAGCCCTGCGTTAGAGAGAATGGACTTAAGCTCCCGGTGAAATTGGCGGTCGATCTTCCGGTAGCTATTCATCAGAACGCGATCGGCGCCGACCCAGGCAGCCATGCCGTCGGCGTGACCGAAGAGATCGCCCGGTTCGACGGGGATGGTGACCAATTTGTCCAATTCAAACGCGTCGCGCAACCGCGACTCGACCTGACGCCGGGACAATTGTGGATTCTCGGTGAATATCTTGTCTGTGACGATGGCCTTCCGGCCATGCAGAAGGACGTTTCCACCATCCAGCACCAAGCCACAATCGACGAGCTCCGGCGAATGAAACGGCATCGCCTTCTTCCAATCTGTGATGAGTTGGCTGTATCCGCAGCGGAGGTAATCGGGGTTGTAGGTGTAACTGACCAGAACCCCGTCGTGCCGCTGGATCGGCATGAAATCTCTTACCCAGATGTCCCGGGTGTTGTGCAATCGGGCGAGGCCAATTCCCGCACGGCACAGCACCTTCTCCAGCTGCCGGAGCAAGTCCGGATGCCTGCGCTCCAGGAGTCCTGATACGTAAACGGCGGTGCCAGACCGCACAGGCCGATCATTCTCTGTCGCATTCATGGCTGGACAACTTATGAAGAGCCAGCGACCGCCCGTGGTCAGACCTCACCAACGGTGTTTGTTCAGCCACAGAATTTCCTGGCGGCGCTGCTTTTTGCCGTGTTGGGCCGAGTGATTGGGCATGCTCCAAGTCGCCCGACTCCAGTCAGCGCACCACTGCCGATATTGATGGCTCTCGTAACCGGACAGAGCGATCGCAGCCGTGGACGCATTGGCAACCGTCGCCAGTCGCCGATGCTCATCTTCGTTCATCTCGAAGATCCCGTAGGAAGTGGTCGCCGTACGGGTCGAGTGCAGGTACGGCGGGTCAAGATAGAACAACCATTGCGGATCATTCCCGTATTCCGCCAGCACTTCGATGGCATCTCGGTTGAGGATTTCCACCCCGGCGAGTCGTCGGCTGATGGCGGGCAATCCATCCCGGCCCTCTCGAATCGTTTCCCATGCATTGACATCGCCCGGCTGGCCACCCCGAAGCCGATCGCTCCACGCGAAGGCCGTGCCCAACCCGCCCCGGCTCATTCGCATTCGCACGAAATAATCGATGGCCGCATGCATGGCGTCGCCTGGCTCGATAGGATTCCCGTCCGGTCGCTGTCGATCCCGAGCCGTGGATTCTTTGAAGTTCGCTTCGGTGTATTCGATGCCGGCCAACTTCTTAATCAGCTCATCACAGCGGTCGCGGATCATCAGAAACAGGTTGACCCGCTTGGGATTCAGGTCTGACAGCACCCGCCGCCCCCACCGATCAGGGTTCAGATTCAACAATACGCTGGCGCCACCGGCGAAGGGCTCGCAAAAATGCCGGCGTTGCGGAAGCGTCTGGATAATCTGACGGGCCAGGTAAAACTTTCCGCCGTGTACCTTCAACGGCGGCCGAAGCCTTTGAGGGGAATAGGTGGCTTGCTCGCTCAAGAGCGTGGTGGACATGTTCTCTCCGTGGAATGAGGAGTTGTGGATGGGCGGTAAGCCCGTCCGGATGGGGGGCGGTCGAACCTTTCGACCGTCACACCAACTCCCATACCGAGAGAATCGCCCGAGAGCCCTCCCAAGCGCGGTCGTGTGTCAGGCCGTCGGAATCAGCAGACGCGATTGCACTGCCCGGCGGGTGCGGAGTTCACCGACCATCGAACTCTTGAATCGGAGATATTCGCTGATCGCCTTGCTCACCGATCGCTCCGCCGCCGTCATCTGCGCCTGGTGAGCTTCGAGGATCTCAGCGATGTCGTTCCAGGTAACGGTGCCGATGAACGGATCGGCGGGCAGGTGTTTGGGCGTGATGATGCCCCGCAGGCTTCTGGCGAGTTTCCTGGGATCGCGATATCGCTCGACCAGCGGATCGGGCCTGGCGTTCAGCAGGGCCATCCAAACCGGGATTCGACGTGGAATCTGGAACAACCGCTTGGTCTGAATGTGGCCCGTGGCCGCCAGCAGTGTCCGGATGCCCCGGACGACCTGATCGTTCTGATCGGAGTGCGTCGTCCCCTGCGCAAGTCCACTGGTGTACTTTGCCTCCAGCCACACCGTCGTCGGCGGGTTCTCCCACTCGATGATGATGTCCGGCTCGGTGTTTCCCTCCCTGAATTTGAGCAGTTCCGGGGGAAACCGATTTTGCCTTTCCCAGAGGCGAATCGAGAGGTTTCGGTACCACACCCTTGAATGGGTCTTGGCGCCGAGTCCGACTTGGATCAGGGGTGCTAGCCATAGATGGGGACGGATGTGGCGAAGATGCCCGAATGTTTCCCCGGAAAGAACATCTTCGGACGAGCTTCTCACGATGAGCGGGCATCTGATTTCTCCGGCCTGGGCTTGAGCGCACACCCGGCCGGCCTTGCCATTCAGTTCCAAGAGTACACTCATCGAGCCTTTCCTTGAGTCCACTTCAGAACCCTTGGCAACGACGGCCGTTCGCGATTCAGAGTTCCCAAGGGACTGCCCTGGTACAAGAGATCAAGGTAATCAGGTTGTGCTCGAAGATCAGAGACGCCTCATCGCTATGCTGAGTCTGTGTCCACACGAAATCACTCTTGGCCGATGAGACCAAGGGTGACCCGTGATGACTGATTAGGGTTGTTTCGGTTGCCGTCTTAGGCACAGACAGCTTCCAAGGCGGACCTGTCCCGTTGGATGACCAACCGATCAAAGACGCGGCGTGCTTCTTCGCCCGTAGTGCCAGAGATTCTGCGCCACTCGATGAATTCGTCGAAGTGAATCGGGCTAACGCCCCTATTGAATAGGCCACTGACAAATCCACACAGGAATTCATCTTTTGCGGAGGCGAACAGCGCGTTCTCCCAGTCGTCAGACGTGACAGTGCGGCCACGAGCAAGCTCACAGATCCAGTCGAGGAATCGCGGGATCCCGGAACCGCGGATGATCTTATTTTGCTGACGCGCGTCCGCACACTCCAGAAAGGTGAAGAAGGGATCCGTTTGAGGCGGGTGCCCGCCTCCCCCCTCAATGTCCTGCATGCAGTTCTGCCAGTCGCCCGCCTTGTTAGGGTCGGCGTTCACCGTCTCAAGAAGAAAGTGATCGACGGAGACTTCAATGATCCGGTCGAAATAGTCCCGATCAGACAGGGAGGGCTCAACTTCTCGCAATTTCTCTAACGTGTTCATAACAGTCCTTTCAAGAAATGTGCTTTTCAGTCATCACAAGTCTCTACAGGATTTTTCCATTCGGTTCTCTTGCTCCGGATAGGCGTGGGGTGTCAGTTCAGGATTGCCATTTTGCACATCGCTGCTTGAAGGGACATCCCGAGCAATTCAGGGCAGATGGTGACGGATAGACCACACCGGTCTGCATGGATTTGAAGACATTCCGGATGATCTTCGTCGTCATCTGTACCTTACTGGGATCTGTAGCGATCTCGATGGATTCCACCCTCGGGGTCTTGGCTTTGGTCAACACGATGAACCGCAGCCTGACCGGAAACTCCAGATCCTCGGCGATACATTTGGCAGCCTCCCCGTACAGGTGGAGTTGCGCGGCATGATCTTCAGCGGCGTCCGGCCCCACATCGACCGCGCGGTTTTGAAGTCCGTGATGACCAGTTCATGATCGACGGCGGCAATCAGGTCCACCTTCGCCACCAGATCCGGAATTTCCGGGTGCAGGGAAACCCGTAGCGTTTCCTCAATGCCCAGGGTCTGGCCCTCGGGATGGCTGTAGGAAGTGGCCAGAAACGCTTCCAGCATCCGCCTGGCGATCTCTGCTTGCGACTGGGCGTTCTCCTCGCGGCTGTAGTCGATCGGTGTATCCCGGGCCTCCGCTGTCCACTTCTGCCGGAACACGTCCATGAGTTCATCGATCGTTGCGGGCGTTTCCACCGCAAGCTGCCGTTCCAGGTGGTGTTGCAGAGCGGCATGGATCGAGCTCCCGAGCAACAGCGGCGCTGCGATGCTTTCCGGCTTTGCCGACTCCACGTATGTGAAGAACCATTTCAGCTTGCAGTTCTGATAGGTCGTGACCTGGCTGAACGACAGATAATCCCGGCCGGTGATCGACTTTGCAATTTCGTTGGGACCTTTGGCGCGGCTATTTCCGGCGCCCATAGGGGTGATGCTTGCGGCGATCACGACTGCACCCCTTGCCCGCTCGGGGCTTCGATGGCCTTCTTGAGGTTGTCGATCAGCTGGCTCGCCTGCTTGATCGATAGTTCTTTCAGCGGAGCGTTGAAGTCCTCCCGGGCCACAGCATCGCCGTTGGTGTCCAGCCGAGTGGCCATCTTCTGGATAGCGTTGATCTGGGCGGCGGTGATGGGTCGCTCCTTGTGCCCGGCGGAGCCATTGGACTTGGACCGCGCGCCGTTACCATTGCCACTGGTCCCGTTCGCGCCGTTGTGGCCGTAGGAACCATTTCGGTTGACATGCCCGCCATCGGGGTTCTGCTTGGAACGGTTGTAGGCCTCGCCGTTTCCCGTACGGTTGGAAGCCGAGCTGGTGACCTGCTGGTCCAGCAGATCGTTGGCGATCTGGAAGAGGAAGTCGGTGCTCTTGGCTAAACCTTCCGTATCGTCCAGCATCCGGGGATCGAATTCCGATTGCAGCTCCAGGGCCCAGCCCTTGGAATTGAAATCCTCGGTGAGCTTACGACTGACGGATGCTTTGATGACCAGTGCCATGACTCAATCTCCTGTGTAAGGGTTCTGACTCAAGGAACCCCGCCGGCGGCAGATCGATCTTTGGCGGTTGTCGGTTCGCTCACTTGCCCCGATGGAACGTCCGATGACTCGGTCTGCCGGCCTGGAGGAGCAAGCGCCCAAGGCCACGGCGACCGGGCGGGGATTCCTCCAGTTGACGCCAACCATTGGCATCATCGCAGATAGGAGTATTGGTCTGCCGATCGCGATCAACCCGCGCATCGCTCGGCAGTTCACATTCGAGCACTGGAGATCTTCTGCAGGGTTGGCGTCGACCCCCTCGGCTAGGCGGCGGTAGGTGTTCCAGCCTTTCAAGTCGGCAAAGGAGCTGTTGCCGTCGCTTCTCGTGACAGCCGCGGCAGCGCGGCATCTCACATTCCTGATCGCAATCTTCACACCTGCTCACGTAAGACACTCCGCTGGGCGTGCGTTGAATAGGTCGGTTCGACACCGTGCGTTCGAGCATCTTTACCTTCGAGTGCCTCCCAAATTCCTTCGTGCTCCAAGTACCGGCTACGCCGACGGCTCAAGGACGCACGTCTGCCTAATCAGATGTTAAAGTCTTTGCGTGGCAAACAGTCGGATCATCTAGATATCCTTTGTTGTAGTAATAATGAGATAGGGACTGGAAGTAATCTTCCAGTCCCTATCTCCAATCAACAGTGTCCGGTTCTTTCGAACCATTGAGTATATGTGAGTAACAATTATTGTGAATGTGTGTAATCGAGGTCAGGTATTCCCTTCAGAGGAAGGCAATCCATCTTGTTGAGGTCAGAGAGTGATGCTCCCTTTCAGTCGTGACTCTCGTCAAAGAGATCGGGGTTGTTGAGGTCCGATGTGTCGTTTGATGAAGAAGCACATGAGTGAAGTAGATCATCGTTATCTCATAGTAGTATAGTGGGGTTGTTGTCTTGATGATGACGATCACTTCGTCAAGTTCGATCGGCCGTAAGTCCGACCGCGGAATGTTGGTGACATTCAAGATGCTGGCAACGCCAGCCGGTCAGTTGATGTCGATGACCTCCTTCCGGACGCGTTGGCCATCGGGATGATCCTGGCCAACAGCGTGAACACGACCGGCATGGAACAACGTGCCGACCTCGATTTCATGCCCCCTGAGGAAGATGACGCATTTGGCGGCCTGACCGAAGATGATCGCCAGGTGCTCGGGCCGGAGGAAAGCCGCATCCGGGGCGCGGAACACGTCGTCAAGATCCCTGAACACTGAGAAGGCGCCGCCATGCACGCGGAAGATGAATTGAGCGCGCTTGTGGAGATGCTTGCCGTGGCGGCCGGGCGATCGTCGAACCAGACGTATCAGAAAGCGTTCAGGGCCTTCGTCGCCCAGGATCTCAAAATGCAGCTTGGCTTGTGTCTTCTCGCGCCTGGATTCGCCTGTCCCGAGCAGACTATTGCGAATCTCCAGCGCGACACGGTGCTTGCGGATTGGCACGTGCAGTTCCAGCAAACGGTCACCGGGGTAGTACGTCACGCTTGCCGCAAAGCGATGCTTGCCCCGCTGATGGTGCAGCGTCGTCAGTCGGGAGTGTCGGTACCGTTTCGATGGGCCCGGGGCGGGAGGCAGAATGGGCGGGCTGCGGGTCGGGAGATGGAACATCTGCATGGCGGATTCCTTTCTGGCTTTCGCCGGTAGAGCGGGCTCCGCAACTGCCCGCATGCATCTTCAGCAGAAATTCGGTGGCGTGGAGGCGGGCCAAGTGGGCCGCAGTCATCGTTGACGGTGCGTCTTCCAGAACGGCGGTGATGAACGCCGCAAAGCTGGGCGCCCCACAGAGAATTGCCTTTCTCCGTGCCGTCCGGTGGACGGAGCGGGGGATGACGACCGACAGCTGAGAATAAAAGCGATTGGCGTAACCTCTTGGCATGTGTTCACCGGGGTGCCGATGGCAATGACGATCCGACAACGGGACGCATCTTTCGGTCCCGCATCAACTATGTTCTGTACGCTGTGAAAACAAACGCCGCTCTGCCGCACGCATCAACGTGTATGGCAGGTGCGGTGGGAGTGATCAGCCCGGGGCTGAGTTGCCGTGCCGTTCAAGGTCGCGCTCGTGTTCGACCCGAGCCAGTGTGTCTTGTTTTGCCGGATCATCGATCGCCACAGGGGCGGATTGGTCGATCAGGTGCGCCAAGAAGATGCAGAGCGGCACGCCGCTGGCCTGCGCATTGCGCCGGAGACGGTCCCAAGTCTTTTTCGGAACCGTCACGTTCTTCTGCACGAGGGCCATAAATTTTATGCGGCTGGATTGAACATCCGGACATCAAATTCCGCCACAATTGGCGGAATCCTCTTTCAACCGTACCGGCGTGATGATCTACCAGATCCAGGGGAACCCATCTGGCCCTGGGTCACGGGACAACGGGGACAACGGAAAGAGGCTCTCCCGCCCTCCATTCCGCCAGTGCCGTTCGAGCGGACGTGGCCACCTTGCCCCCAGCGGTCGAGTAGGTCCGTTCCAACGCGTCGGGGTGCTCGATGGCGGCACGGAGTTGCACGGACGCAGCATGATCCAACGCCAGCCGGGCAAAGAACCCAACTTCGTCGCTGCGCTGCAACTGCTGACCGAGCCAGACGGGAAAGGGCATGGATGCAGTTCGCCGCAGGTCCAGCTCCGCGTCATGCACAAAGGTCGCGTTGTCCCGGGGAAGGTGGAAGGCCCGGATGACCCTGTCGTGCAGTTCTGGCCGTCTGACCGAGTGCTCGTTCATCTGAACGACAAACGTCCCCAGGCGATAGATTACCCGTCCGCGTGGCAGGTCGAAGTAGTGCATACCGAGAAGAGCCGGATGGGCGCGCTGCATCCGCCGCCATTCATTGGCGTGAAGCTTCCCCGCGTCCGTTACGGCCACATCGTCCTTCGAATGCACAAACGACACTCGGACGGACAAGAGGCCCTGAAGTCCGGCATCCCACCAGATTCCCAGCCATGGCCCCTCGGAATTCGACAGCTTCGATCGCGTGGCAGGTCGTGACATGTTTCACCTTCGCAGCCTTCGCTTGTCGCGGACCCACTCTTGGTTAACGTCGTTCACCAGCGATTGCGGCGGGATTGATCCCACGCCTGGTACCAGATGAGCCCAAGCCACTGATTGGCCTGCTGAGCCTCAGTCAGCGGCGGAGGCGCCACGGGCGGCGACTGGGCCTCGGCTGCCTTTCGCTCCGCCTCAGATTTTAATCCCATCAGGACCGCGCACCGGATGACATTCACAAAGCTCACGAAATTGAGGGCGAGCACGCCAAGAAACAGAATGATGTGGACGGGCTGAGCGCCGGCAGCCGTGAATGCGTCATTGGCCTCACCGATGGCGAGCAACGTGCCGAAGAGCAGTCCCCAGAACAGGGCCGCCCTGAGGAGTGGAGGTTGAACGTATCGGACGATGGCCACGGTCACGCCGATCCAGAGGAGGGATGCGACGATCAGCCAGAACCAGAAACCGCTCACGGCTGTCCCTCCTTGCGCTTGTTCGGTCGGTAGTTGGCAAGGGTTCGCGCCGCCAACTGCTGGATCTCGTCGGCCAGCGCCTTGGGCTTGGTCACCACCGCGTGCGGTCCCCACCCCAGAACCCACCAGCGGATTTCGCTGAGCCCCGCCACGGTGGCCCGGAAGATCAGCCGCCCGTCCTTCTGGGGAAGCAGGCGCTGGGTTTCGTGCCAGCGGTGCTCGGCGACCAGTTCCGCCGCCTCGGCATCGAAGATGATTTCCACGAACTCGTCCCGTTCCCCCTTCATCACGCCCCAGGCCCGGCCGAGCATTTCGGTCAGGGACCAATCGGGGGACACGACGGCGGATTCCGCCAGAACCTTGACCGACTGGAATCGGGGAAGCCGAAACAGCTTGTCCTTGCGCTCTGCTTCGTCGAAGGCCGCGGCGTACCAGCTCGACCGTGCGAGAAACAGCCGGCGAACCGACAGCTTCAATTTCCGGGAGCGCTTGGCGTGTGGACTGCGGTAGGTGACCTCGACCTTCTTGCGGGTGAGCAAGGCGCGCTGCAGATCCACCATGATCCGCGAGCAATGAGCGTGATCGGCCAGGCCGAGACTGAGGATTTCGAACAGCTCGTTCGCGTCCCGGATGAGATCCTGCTGTGCGGCGGGAAGAACGCTGAGGAGTTTGTCGCGCACTTCCGACATCGATTTGAGCAGCGGGATATGCTCGCCCTCCGCGACCTTCGTGGCGACGCAGAGGTCCAGACATTCTTCGTCGGTGAGCCGAGTCATGGGAAAATACCACTCCCGCGCAATGCGGTAGCTGCCGCCCGACTCCCCGAACTCCACATCCCGGTAGACCGGGACACCCGCCATCTTGAGCACCAGCAGGTCACGGTGAATGTTCCGCCGGCTGGTCGCAAAATGCTCGGCCAGCCGGGGCGCATTCCAGGCGCTGGGGCCTCGCAGTAACGCGATGACCTTCAGGAGCCGGGCTATTCGCTGGCCACGCACGGGCATAAGAACCCTTCGCCTTCGTGCGTGAACCAGTAATTGCGACGTCTGACATTGAAGTGGTCACACCCCTTCGGGAATTTCCGAAAGCGCCGGCAGTGGACGACGACGCGGTGGCCGCGGACTCGGCCAGTTGAAATCGCGCGTGCAGGGGATAAGTGCCGCGAACGGGCGACACCGGAACAAATACTTTGTGAACGCGGTCGGCGAGCGGGCCCAGCCCCTTGGATAGGCCCAACTGCTCGTACATCTGCTGGATCGACGGTGCCCACTGCTCAGCGGAAGCGGGACAAATCGAACCACCCCCCGAGGATTGGTCTCCGCAGAAATACAGCAGCAGCAATCGGGCCGGAACGCCGTGCAGGATCAGGTGGTCGAGGGTGAAGAGCCGATTGGCAAGCTGGTAGGCGTCGCAGAGCCAATCCGCCTGATTGGCCGGATCAATGCGGTCGCGCGTTTGATGCAGCAATTGGCGGATCGCGTCCTTCGATTGCCCGCCGGCGGTCTTCGGGTCGCACCGCAGTTCCGCGGTATGGGCCTTGGCTTCGACCAGCAACCACTCATTCTGGAAGCGCGAGGGATACCGGAGAGAAAGGACGCCGATGGCGTCCCAGGATGGATTGAGCACCGATGGCCACTGCCGCCGGGCCGGATCATTCTCAGCGAGAAAATCCACCTGTCGGCATTCGCCGTCGAGCGTCCAGTTCCCCGCGAAATCGAAATCGAGCCAGTTGACGACGCGTGCATCGCAGGCGTGCAACGACGGCTCATTCTCAACGTGCCGGTTCAAATCGCGACGGTGGCGCCCCAGGTATCTCAACAGGTGCCACTCGCTGCCGTAGCCGTAGCCGATGTCGCCCATGAAGGTCTCCTTCAAGGGCGAAGGAGACACTACAGGTGGGACAGGCAGCGGTCACACCTCTGCTGAAATTCTCAACGGATCGCACCGGCCTGTCTTCGTGGCTCGGTCAACCAGCGTTCGAGCCACTGGCGCTCGGCTTCAAGTGCATCGGAGCGGCGAGCGAACGGGCCGAGGACCGGTCCCCCCACAGGGGATAGGTCCGCGTGCCAGAAATTGTCATCGCCCGGTTCGACGTGGCTGGCCCGACGGATGTCCACTTTGCCGAGTTCCGTCAGGGCGATCGTTTCAGCGTAGACGCAGCGGCAGACGCCGTTGAGGTCAATCAGCAGTTCCATGAGAATGTCCCTGTTTGGCGACTTCGCCATTGACCGCCCTGAGAATGCGCCGCCGGGGTCGATCCACCAGCATCCCGTCCAGCACGGACTGGACGGCGGAGAGCTGCGTGGCAATCTGCTGGCGGAGATTGCCGCTGCTGCGTAGCGATTCGGGCCCGACATCCGCGACAATCCGCTGAGCCTGTTCCACCAGTTCGTCCAGTTGATCGTTGGACCGGACGTTGAGCGATTTGAAGCGGCCGAAGAACTCGGACAAGTTGTTGACGACCGAGTCGCGGAAGACCTTCTTCTCGCTCCCGTCCCCGCTCAATCGCTCGACGAGGTGGCTCACCAGACCGGAGAACTCAGCAACGAACGCCTCCTCGGCCAGCTTGACCGCCTCCTCGAACCGGGCGGTCATGCGGGCATGTTCCTGCTCATAGAGCGCCGGATTCAGCGACATGAGGTAGTCCGGCGGCTGGACGGAGGGATAATCCCAGAAGATGGCGAACATCCCCGCCAGCGACGGTGGATAATCCTCGGCGTTGTACAAACGTCCTAAACGATCCTGGGCCAGCACCCGCATCTCCGCATACCGGGCATCGAGATTGGCGACGCCCTCAGCCAGATCGGACTGAAACTCCGTCATCTGCCGGTGAAACGCTTCGATTCGGTCCTGGCGGATCAGGCGCAGACCCGGCTCGGGGTAGGGAAGACTCATCGACCGCCAGAACCCCAGCGCCTTGCTGCGTACGGCGGTGACCTGGCGGTACGCGGGATGCCGGGTATCGAGCAGTTTCTTGGCAGCCGAAAGGTATTCCCCGGTGGCACCAAACGAGCCGGCGGCCTCCTCCTTCTGTTGCGGGGTCAGGCTGCGGCGAATCCCCATCCAAGTGACGGACACGCGTACGGCGGCCATCGATCGCTGCAATCGCTCGGCGGGCGATGGCGTGCTGCTCACGGCGGCTCCTGTGGTTGAGGGCATGGTGCACTTCCTTTCATAAAGAGAGATTTGAGAGGTCAGTTATCCGATGGCCGCATCACGCGTCGGCTCGGGTTTGGGCCCGGACCATTGTCCTTGCCGTAGATTCCCGGCCGCGATGCATCGAGGCATCGGCCTGAAGCCCAAACCCGCAGACGCGAGACCTGTTCTCCGGCGGTGACGGCGACGGGGACGACTTGCCGGGCGGCTATCTTGAGCGGCACATCCAGCAGTGCCGCCAGTCGGCAACAGGAACGAATCTCAGCCCCGGTCCAATCCCGGTCGTCGGGACGATCTTCCTTGGGGTTCAGATCAAAGTGAGTCAGATGAATCTTCCAGATTGCCTCGCGCTCCGCGGCCCCCGGCGTGTCGAGGAAAAAGATGCCGTCAAATCGCTCGGCCCGTGAGAATTCCGGCGGGAGCTTGCTGATGTCGTTGCAGGTTCCGATGAAGTAGACGTCCGATTCGTGATCGCTGAGCCAGGTGAGCAACGACCCAAAGAGCCGGGCCGATACGCCGCTGTCGGTCTGGCCGCTGGAGGCGACGCCGGACAAACCCTTCTCGATCTCGTCGACGAACAGAATCGCCGGGCTCATGGCATCGACACAGCGCAGGGCCTGCCGCACACGCTCTTCGGTCTGACCAACGAGGGAACCCATGAGACTGCCGATGTCGAGCACCAGCGTAGGCCTCCCGGTTTCATTGCCCAGTGCCTTGGCGAACGCAGATTTTCCCGTGCCGGGAATACCCAGCAACAGGATGCCGCGGGGACGCGCTTTGGCGTTGCGACGAGCGGGGCTGAGGGATTTGGTGCAGAAGGATTTGAGGGCGCCCAGGCCACCGAGGTTCTCGAACGATTCCCCACCCCGATGCAGGTCCAGCAGGCCACTCTTTTTGAGCATGCCGCTTTTGAGTTCCCAGACCGTCTCGGGCGCGAGCTTGGCCCGCCGCACCAGCGACAGGCTGAACGCGCCCTCGGCCTCGAAGCGGGTTAATCCCGCCGCCGCATCCAGCAGTCGATCGCGATCGGCGCCCTCGGGCATTTCCCCGGGCTCGGTGGCGATCCCCTGCGCGATCGCCAGCAGCTGCTCCCGGCTCGGCAGTGCGTGCTCGATCACCACGAATTGCGTCTGCAGTTCCAGCGGAATCTGCACCACTGGCGAAAGGATCACGAGGAAGGTGCGATTCTGCTTGCCGGACTGGATCTGGTGCGCCAATGCCTGGACCACCTCCGTGCTCTGGAGAAATCGGTGAAAATTCGGGAGCACGAGAATCGCCGATCCCTCGGATGTTGCCAGCGAGTTGATCGCCCGGATGGCGGCGACGGGATCGGGGCTTGGGGCTCCGCCCTGGCCGGGCATCTGCAGCCCGCGCTCGATGTCCCAGACCGCCAGAGCCCATTGCTCGGCTTTGCAAAGCGCGTTGATCTCCGCCAGGGCGTCTTCGTGCTCCTGGCTCTGGACCCACAATCCGGTAAACGCCGCGGCAATGTGTTCCCGCAGCCGCTGCTGTAGCGACATGGCTTTGCTCCTTGCTCGTAGGTGCGATGGTTCGATGACGCAGAGGATGACCGACTGCTACTGCTTGGCGGTCACCTGCTGCTGCGTCTGGGCTTGATAGAACTCGGCGGTGAGCTGCTCGCTGACCTTCTCGCCCAGGGCCTGTTCGATCAGGCGACTGGCGTCACGGCACGAGGCGCCGGTGAATCCCTTGGTCTGCACGGTGGTCGTGCCGGTGGATGCCACGGTGATTTCGATGGTCTTCATGCTGCACCTCCGACCTGGATGGTGAGCTTGATCGACCCGTCGGCGAGGTTCTGCTCGGTCACGCTATGACCAGCCCGGCGGGCCTCGATGCGGGCTTTCTCCACGGCATAAGCTTGAAGCAGTCGATCCAGCTCGCGCGGGTTGCCCCATGCGCCGTTGTAATTGTCGTAGGAAATGTCGCCCGTGACGGTGTCGACAACGGCGGGATAAGTCCAGCCGGGGAGTTTCACGATCAAGCCGCTCACCTCGGCGGAAAAGAGTGTGGCTTTGCCGTGAACCGGTGCCGCCAGACCCAATCGCTGGCAGGCAGCGGCCAGGGCTACTGGATCTTTGATCCGGGTGACGATGCGAACAATATGGCTCATGAAAAGGTCCTTTCGTTGAACGTACGAAAGCACCCTCGCGGGCATCGCATGTTCCGCCTTCGGACTCTTGTTGGTGTGAATTCGGAACAGCGGTTCGAAGCGCGGCTCTAGGGCGAAGCTGATGGGTTGGCCGACACCGCTCGGCGACCGTCTTTTCGAGATCGGAGCCGCACGTTATCGTGAGATCCCGCTTTTAGAGCACGACGGCGATGCAGAAGAAAGGAAATGCGATGGCTGTTTCTACGACACAGCGTGCGAAGACAAAACAGAAACTGGATGCGAAGGCCATCCGTGACGGTGTTCGGAAGGTCCTGTTTAACGCGCGCCATCCCGCACGGAACGACGAAACCCTCTTTCTGACGGCTTATCAGATTTTGAGTCTGCTAAAGCCAGTTAAACGCCGCGACCAGCTGATCCGCCAGCACGACTTTGGCGGCAGAGGTACTGGTCACCGGCATGCGGCGGCCGGCGTTGTATCGGACGCTGCACAAAGCTTGGCGCCGGACGTCGAGATCTGTCAGTTGTACTCGAAGAAGTTGACCCTAAAGTTCGACAAGAAGGTTGTGAAGCCCGGGGCGCACTGCGCGATTTATCGTTGGAGACCCGTAAGAAGCAAACTCTCACCGGCTGATAAGCAGACCAGCTAACCTTCAGCCGCGTTTGGTTGGGCGGTCTGGGGTCTGGGACGGTTTTCCAGGGTGACCGTCATCGCCTGTGTGCAATTGCCCCGGTTCCTTCCGGAGGATTCGGACTTGGCGAGCGAGCATTTACTCTTCGAAGAAGCCCGCATCTTCGTCGTCCTCAAGGGCTTCAAGAGCCAGAAAGACTTCTACAGCTGGAGGGAGCGGCCGGCTTTCATTCCGAGCAATCCCCCGAAGGCCTATGGTCAGCGGTGGGAGGGGTGGGCTTACTGGCTCGGCACGGGCCCGAAGAATCCACGCAAACCGGGAAGGCAAGTCACCTATCTGTCGTTCACGGAAGCACGAGCCTTGGCCCGCGAAGTCGCCGCCCGCCTGGAAATGAAGCAGTACACCGATTGGGTGCGGTGGGCCAAGACCGATGAAAGGCCAGCAAACATTCCGGCGGATCCGCGACACGTCTATCTGAACAGCGGCTGGAGCGGCTGGCCGGATTGGCTGGGCCGCAAATCAAGCGCCGCCAGCGTCGCGAAGCAGGTTCGCTGCTTTCCTGACGCCCGCGCTTACGCAAGGTCGCTGGGCTTGGGAGGTTCAAAGGCGTGGTTCAAGTGGGCGGCGACCGATAGCCGGCCATTGGATATTCCGTATTCTCCGGATAAGCGCTATCGAGATGAAGGGTGGATCGGCTGGGGTGATTTCCTGGGGTTCAGCGGCGCGTGGAACCACCTCTCCATTGTGGCGTTTCTGGATTCCCTGAAACCGATCATTCAGGACCTGAGCGAATTTGACCTGTACCTCATTCTCTCCCGCAACGGGATGTTGGCACGGGATCGCCGGCAGCTGGGGGCAAAGCTCCTGCGCGGCTTAACGAAGTTGAAGCGCCCGACGGACATCGACCAAGCCAAGGAACAACTCGCCAAAGAGATGGAGGGAGATCAGGTCGGCGCGGCCGATGAGGACGACGTGGACGTGGAGGAACTGCCGGCTGTCGATGAGTCGCAGTTGCGCCCACTCCAGTTGCTCAACGACCTTCGGGCCGTTGACGCCGTCGCGGCGGCAAGGATCACCGACGATCCGGAAATTCTGGAGTTCATGGTCTCAGAGCGGGTGTCGGCCTTGTGGGTCAAGGCGATGGAAGAAGGGATCGACGCCGCACAAGCCTGCATTCCAACGGCCGACGGCCCTTATCTGAAGCTGATCCGACAACGATTTGAGACGGAGCTCCAGGCGGTCCAATGCATTTCGTTGCCCGAGGGCTACGCATTTCAGGATGACGACGGCAACCTGCGCGAGCCGAACCTGATGCAGCGGCTGACGGCCTGGCGGCTCCTGAAGGACCGGCGTCTGGGCAACTGGTCGGGAGTCGGCTCGGGGAAAACGGTTGCCGCCATCCTTTCAGCTGGAGTGATCAAGGCGAAGGTGACGGTGATCGTCGCGGCCAATGCGACGCTGCCCGGCTGGAAAGAAGCCATCCTGAAGGTGTTTCCATCCGGTACTTCTGTATGCGTAGGTCGGCGTGATTTTGAGCTCCGGTCGGGCGCCCGCAACTTCCTCATCGTCAACTACGAATCGTTCCAGCAGGAGTGGTCGGAAACGTTTATACGATCGCTCCTCGCCGGCCTGACGATCGACATGATCGTGCTCGACGAGGTCCACTTCGTCCGTCAACGGTATGAAGGCGAGCCCCGAATGCGGCGACGGCTTCTGGAGTCGCTGATCTCCGGGGCGATCACTGCCAATCCTCAGCTTTGCATCCTGGCGATGGCGGCAACGCCCGTGGTAAATAACCTTCGCGAGGCGGTAAAGCTCCTTGAGCTGATCCACCCTGAGATCGACTTTTCGAACGTAGGGCTCGACGGAAACGTAGCCAACGCCGCTCAGGTGCACATGCTGATGCGGAGGCATGGAATCCGCTGGGTGCCGAACTACGAGACCTGGGATGGACTGAAACAGACCCGTGTGATTCCGAAGATTGACGGCGACCACCTTCTATCCCGCCTGGTCAGCATTCGGCCAAGGGACGTTCTGGCGCTTGAACAGGTTCTGATGGACGCCAAACTCGACGCGCTTGATCAATGGATTCGCCGGGGCACGTTGATCTACACCAGCTACGTGGGGGGAGTTGTGGACAGGCTTGTTCAGAAGGTTGAAAGCCTCGGGTTGCGTGCGGAGTTGTTTACCGGAGAGTGCAAAACGGATCTGAAGCAGTTCATCCTGCGCTTCAAGAACAAGCAAGCCGATGTGTTGATCGGTTCGGCCCCGATCGGAACCGGGGTGGACGGGCTGCAGCAGCACCTGGACCGCATCCTGTTTATCACGCTCCCCTGGTCGAACGCCGAATACCAGCAGGTCGTCGGCAGACTCTACCGACAGGGTCGTCAAAGCAAGACCGTGGAGATTGTGATTCCGCAAGTGCATGTTCGCGAGGAACGAATCGGCACCTGGTCCTGGGATGACCAGCGCCTTCGCCTGATCGAATATAAACGAACGCTGGCGGATGCCGCCGTTGACGGGATGATCCCAACGGGTGGGCTGCCGACCAAGGAGGAGATGCAACGGCGATCTCTCGCCGCCCTCCAGCAATGGCTCGTCGGCGTCGGCAGGGGAATCGAAGGCGCCGATGAACTCCCATGATGATATTCGAACTGCGGCTTGCTTCCGGCGGCGTTTATTCCTGCTTCCCTTCGGGGGAAGACTCCGTGGCGCTGACCGTCAAGAGGCCACTCTTCCCCGACACCTCGGCCCCGGGCGGGCTTTGAATCAGCAGATCGTTCTCGCCCTGGGCGTAGTAGGCGTGCAGCCGCACCGCTCCGATGGCCCGGGCGGCATGCAGCAGCGAGTTGGGATGCACGCGAAACGAGACGCTGGTGCTGGAACGACGCAGGACGACCCTGATACTCCCCTTGGCGACCGTATCGTCCCCGGCGGCGGAGAAACCGGCCAGAGCTGGCTTGGCCATGCCCGCCCCAGCCTCGGTCGCTTCGCCGGAGACCTCCATGGTGATTTGCGGATTCCTTCTGCTCAGCCCAACGCTCAGACCGGGCAAGGCCTGCTGAAGCGACCCGACATCGAGGATAAATTCGTGCGTGGCGCGGCTGGCCAGTGCATTTAACGATCCCAATGTCTCGGGCGGCTTGATCGCTGCCGGTGCCGCGACGAAAGCGCTGGAGCCGTCTTCCTCGCTGAACACCGTGAGCCAGTTGCTGCGGGCCTGATCGCCGCTGGCGGCGATGAGGATCTGACGGTTCGATGATCGCAAGAAGTCGGCGAGCGCGCCCAGCTGCGTTTTATCGAACGCGACATTGCGGAGATAAGGCACGCCCTCCATCGCAAGGATCATGTCCGGGCGTGTAATCCAGCAGGTGCCCGCATCGTCAATCATGCAAAGCTTCGATGACTGTGACTGCCCGCCGGCAGGCAGGTGCTGGGTTGACCATTCCACCCATCGCAGTAGCGTGCGCGAACCGACGGATCCCAAAGTCGCGCCGCTGGCGATCAGCGCCGAGATATCCTGGCAGCCCTGCGGCGGGATCGGCCCCGGCCGGGTTTTGAACACGAGGTTGTAGCGGGTGAAGAGCAGCTCACCGCCATGCAGTTCAACGCAGACATCGGGTCCGAACGCAGTAGGCACCGTCTTAAATGATTCGGGGGTGTAAAGATCGTCCAACCCTTCCAGAAGTTTTCGCGCATCAACGTCCGTCACCCAAGCGTCGAAGTTCTCACCGATCCGGGCCTCCTTGACGGTGCGGCGCCAGTAATGGCTGGCGTGCTCTTCCAGCAGCAGTTCACGACCCTGACTGGTCAGCCGAAAGCTGTACGCCCCGGAGCCGGCTTGCGAGCCAGAAGCTGTGAGGACGTCGTTCGTTGCGACCGGCCAGAGTTCGTTGCGACGATCCGCGATCACCTGGTACTCTTCCACAGTCATGCGTTTCCTTTCAATACCACCCGCGCAGGTCCAGAGCATCGTGCGCGTGCCCGAACAGTTCGAGCACATCCCGCACGCCCCAGTGACGCGCACGTTCGGCCAGTAACTGGCCCTTGTTCATTGACGTTCGAATGTCTGCGGCACAGAGGGCGAACATCAGGTCCGGCACCCCTGCGTCCCACGTAATCCCCTCACGCCGCAGGAGCCGGGTGTACCAGGCGCTGAACTGAGCCCGCGTTGGCGGCCGGAAATCGAGCCGAAGACACCTGCTGGCCACGGCCTTATGGACGCGATCCGGCTCCATTGCGACGAAGATGAACTGCAGCGGACGGTCCTCGATATCCTTAAGCACTTTCTCCTGCAGGGAAAGCGGCGCCGTGCCGAACTCGTCGAAGATCACCACGTGGGGCAGTGAGAGCGGGTTGCCGTTCCGCACCGGGCCGTAGCCGCCGCCTCCATCAAGAACCTGCGCCAGCGCATCCAGCCAGCCCTTGCGAGCGCAGTTGAGCTCATGGGTTCCCGTCCCGAAGTCGGAATCACCCGAAAGGATCAGCGTGCACCATTTGCAGGCCCCGCATGGATTGATCGGGTCGTTCCGCCAGTTGGCGCAGCATCGCCTGGCCCCGTACACGCGGGCCGCACGGGTCTTGCCCGTGGCCTTGGGGCCGATGGCGAGCAGGTTCTGAGACAGGTCCCACCGTCGCAGAAATCCGACCAAGGTGTTGAGCGGATCGGCGTTGAGCCCCTGGTACATATCCTGCCATGTCCGTGGCGCATGCTTCATGAGCCATCGATCCTGGGGTGAGCATGGTTCCGGCACGGTCTTCATGGGCCCTCCCCGGTGGTGAGGTAGTCGCGGTCCATGGGGCGGGTTTCGCCTTCTGGCATGCCGCTGGTGGGAGGAACGGTTTGACCGACGGGAGCAGTAGAACCCGAGTGATTCACCCTTGGCATCGTCTTCGCCGACTCCACAGCCAGTGCCATTAAGGTGAACAGGCTATTGGGGCGGTAGAGCGTCGCCGAGATCGGCAGGCGCCAGAGATAGGGTTCCCGCGAGTCATCCCGTTCGACAAGCCCGACGTTCAGCAGCGCTTTGAGACTCCGTTCCACGATTCGGCGCGTCCAGATGACGTGGGAGGGCGCCACCGGGATTCGCAATGACGGGTCCGCCCGGTTTGCCACGGTGATACCCTCCCAGAACACGTTGGAGTTCAGCCTGCGGATGATCCGGTCCAGAGGCAGCGGCGGTGATCCGAGTTCCATCTGCCGCAGCCAGCCGAGCATGTGCAGATGCTTCTCCTGCAGCACTTCGCGGTCATCCACCGCATTGCTATCGAGGATCAATGCCAACGCGGCCACCGCGTCGTCGCAATTACCTTCCGCGACTTTCGGGGAATGACTGGGACTAGTTTGTGTGATCGGGGATCGGGCGAGGGTGATCATCGCAGCCAGCCGGGCCACATGTTGAATCGTCGCTGGAAGATGGTTCGGCCGGGCGCAACCGTCGCCAGCGCGCTGAGCCAGCAGTTTTTGACGCTCCGCTTCGCCGTGACGCCCGACAGGTTCACCGTACGACGCACGTCATCGACAAGACCCTGCAGACGATCCAACCCGCAGTGCCGGTCGAACCCTTCGATGGCGGCGTTGGCCAGAAATACGATTTGCTCGTCGGAGTCGCTCAGACGGCAGGTCAGCCATGTGGGATCGTTGACCGTATCCTCCTTTTTTATGCCCGGGAGCGACAATCTGGATCACCGCTGTGGGGCCAGCGACTTTCAACCGATGCGGTTGTCCATTCTCGTCCCGTATCCAGCCCTCCACCCGGCCTTGAAGCCGAAGCTGGGAGATCACGGGCACCAGCGCTGGATTGGCACGGTCAACATCAGCAATGACCACCGCCACCCGCTTGGCAGCGAAGATCGCGGGGAGCGTCGCGTGACTTACGTCGATGAATTTCCCGCGCCACCGGTATCGCAGCCGACGGAGAAGCTCACGCAACGTTCCCACGAGCGCGCGTCCATCCGTACCGCGCGGACAGATCAGCCGAACTGACAACGGATACTCGGTCCCGCCGGAAACCAAGGTGATCAAGAGAAGCAGCGCCAACGAGGCATCACAACCAAAGCGGCGTGCGATGCCTGCCACAGTGGGATCATGGACGGGATGAGGGTAAGCGGGGGCGATTTCACGGGATCGCCTCCGTCTTATCGCCGGGTTGAGCCGGAGAAGTGTTGATCCGCGACAGGATCTGTGACACCCGGGCCCGACTGATGCCGGCGAGTTTCGCGAGCTCGGACCGGTTCTTCACCGTGCCGGTTTCAAGCAGCATTGCCAGATGCCCGGCTCGATCATCGGCCCGACGACGGCGCTCATCGGCGGGACAGGACATCGCCGCCGGCGATCGCAAATGTGAACCGGGAAAGAGATGAATTTGCGACCCGTCCGCGTTACGAACGAGCCGAAAACAGCCGGCTTCAACGTGCTTTGCTAATTGAGTCGAGGGCATAAGCGAAAGCCAAAACTCCACACCGATTCACGGTGCTGAACGTTTTGCCTTTCACCAGCCCGAAGGAGGGACGCCTTCAGCGTTGATGCTCGCCTGAATGGCGAGCGGCTTGGACATTAAGTACGGCGAATCCCATTAAGCTTCGCCACGCCCAAGCCATTGGGCGATCTTCAATTTGACGCCACGCACTACTGCGGGGCGAACAGATCTTCCTAAGGGAAAAACATTTTGGCGTCAAGGGGAATATAAGAGTTTCTCCAAAAAATATTGAAGTGCAGAGGCGACGGTCACCGGCCGCTGCCAACCCGAGAGACCCGGTCTCAAGTGTTTTCGGCAAGTGTGCCGGCAAACAGCGGCGTCACTGCGTGACGGATGCCTTGTCGCAATTCCCGCTCGGTAGGGCGTCGCAGACCCAGGGCGAGTTCGCCCTCCTGCTGTTCCAAAGCAGTCAAAAGCCCATCATCAAGTTCGGGCTTGGTCCGAACGGTCGAGCGGAATAGGGCCCGCAACAGAACCGCCTTGTCCGGGCCCTCCACGGCAGTGGGGATGCCCGCAGACGTTACGGTGTAGCAGTGGATAGCGACGCTGTGTTCCGTCCAGCTTCCATGTTGGTCGGGCCGCACGGTCTGGCGGAGGAATACCAGGACACCTGCGGGAGGTGCGCTCAGCCTAGGAACGCCATCGGGCCACCGCAGGTGCGCGGCGCCCGTCGGCAGAGACGGAAATGAGAGCTTGCGAAGTACTTCAGCCACCGGCGGCACATTAATCCCGAGATGCGGCGCCATCTTGCCGTCCGGGCCGAAGATGGGAACGCCGGCATTTTCCCCACAGGTGAACACCCGGCCGTCAGCCAGCCGCACTGCCTTGGCCTCTTCCTCGACCGAGTTGACCCGTCCCGCGGCCTGCACGAATCGCTGGGCATGGTATCCGTCCTGCGCAACGGCACCTAAATGCTCACGGACGAATGCGGCAACGTCATCCCAGGCGACCAGGCCGGGGTCCTGTTGTCTTATCAACCGCTGCTGCTCGCCAAACTTTTCATGAAATGCACGCCACGTCGCAAATCCTCTTTGTACCATTCCCGCCAGTTTCTCCTGGTCTTCGCTGGAGAATGGGGCCTGCGGGCCGTTAATCAGGACCCCTTGCAGTTCTTCAGGAGGAACAAGGCACATGACGCGGGAAAAGACGGATTCGAATCGTTCCTTCTCCACCAGCATCGAAGCGACGGTGTGGAGCTTCTGCCGGGCGATGCGATAGGCATCGGCCTCCCGACTGTCCTTGACTACGACGGTGTCCACAAGAATGGTGCGGCGGGAGCCGAAGCGGTGCACGCGGCCGACCCGCTGCTCCAGGTCCATCGGGTTCCATGGCACATCAATGTGAATAAGACGGCGCGCCACCTGAAGATTGATCCCTTCGCCGCCAGCCCTGGAGGAAACGAGAAACTGAGGGCCGCCGGGCCGCCGAAAGTCTTCCACTTCTGACTGCCGTTCGGCGTCAGACTGGCCGCCGAGGATCAGCGCGGGCCGGCGCCCGGTTGTGCGTTCCAGAAACCTTGCCAATGCCGTGACTGTTTCAATCGGCTGGGCGAAGAGCACGACCTTCTCATCCCCGGCAGGGTCAAGCAGTCGTGACTTGATGATCTGCCACTTTTCGTCTGGAGCCTTTCGAATCAGCTCCAGTCCCTCCAGCAGCAACTCCTCCAAGCCCCGCGTGGCGGCCGATCGGGTGCCGGGGCCGTCATCCTCCTCAATGTCCTCAACATCGAGTTCCTGGTCCTGCCGTGTGACTTCTTTCAGAATTCTCTCAAAGAGCTGATGCACCGGTTCGTTGACCGGGCCCAATCGGTACGGACGCAGTGCGGCGACGGCTTGGGCGAGGGTGCGATTGTTCAGATCCCATTTGGCCCGGATCGACTGACGCACCAAATACCCGAGCCCGGCCTGAGGGCTTGACGCCGCCCACTGCAAGGCCTGCGCACGCGCCAGCCCGCCGCCCGCAACTTCGCTTCGGCGGTTCCACGGATTTCCTTGGGCGGCTTATAGAACAGGTGGATATGACTGATCCACTCCCGGTAGCCCGGCCCCAAATCAATGACCAAGGGTTCGTTCACCTGTCGCGGGGGGAAGATCGGGTTGCCATGCCAATCCCGAATATCGTCCTTGGTTCGGTATATCACCCGCCCCGCCAGTGCCGTCTGCGCCTCATCCTTATGCCACAATAGTCCAAGCAGGTTTTCAAAACGGGTGGGGGCGCCCTGATGTGGCGTTCCGCTCATGAAAATCACACGGCCGTCTCGCGGCTGTCGAGCGATCAGTTCGCGGACCAGTTTGAACCCTTCTGTCGGATCGCCCCCGCCCGGTGACCAGGCAGACAGGTGGTGGCATTCGTCTACAATCAGAATGTCCCAAGGCGTCGTCTTCACGACTCGGTCGAAGTTGCCGCCGTGAACGGCGCGGTGAATGCTTGCCACCACCTTCGGATCGGTCAGCCGCGCGTCGCTGTCAACCGCCGTCCATTGTCGAAAGTGCAGCCCAAGCCGCTCCAATTCCTGTCGGACGTTCGTTACGAGGCGGGCGGGCGCCAGATACAGCACTCGGAGCCCCGGCCGTTGCTCGACCATCTCTTTGATCAGCAGTCCGACTTCGACGGTCTTGCCAAGCCCGACTTCGTCCGCGATGAGCACGCGCCGCAGGTGCTCGTTGTCCAGCACGTGACGAACCAGGCTGACCTGATGGGCCAGCGTCTCAACCTGCCGGGCATCCATGCGACGCTGAGGATCTTCGCAGACGAGGAAGTGCGCTTGCAGGCGGGCGATGCTGCGCCGCGACTGGGCGGTCCAGTTGTCTTCCGCCGGAAGTGATCGCAATAGCGACGAGGGCAACGGCAGGCTTCGAAGGCGATTACCGTCGATTCCCGGTTCCACCACCGGAATGACCAGGTTCTGGTCGCCCCAGAACCGCCTTGGAGGATTGACGATGTCGGCAGAGCGCAGGCCCCAGTCCTCCCGCTCGTGCAACAAGGACGAAGGGAAGGGAAACCCGTCCCGCGCCAGCAACAGCCCGAGCCCGCTCATGCTGCACCCCCAGTCGAACCAACCAAAGCACGCTCGGCCGCGACCGGATTGACAAGGATGGCCTCAAGCTCGTTCAGGATCGACTTCCGCTTCTGAGCATCGCTTCGCTTCAGATAGGTTTCCTGCGAGGCGACAATCGCTTCCATCGCCGCCGTCAGCGGATCCTGGTGCTCTTCGAGCGCCGCCGTGATCTCCTTCTCCACCTCCTTGAAGAGCTTGGTGAGGATATTGGTCGCGGGTTTCGTCGCCGCCTCGGTCACCTCTTCCGCCAGCTTTGAATACAACGACAGGATGCGATCGCGGACGCCCGCCCCCACATCCGCGTGTCGGTTGACGAACCTCTTGCAGCCCGCACGGATGGGATCCTCGATCGTTTCGATCAGCTGGTTCTTCGCGTCCTCTCGCATCTCTGCAACCATCTCGCGGCCGACGCTTTCGAGCTTCTTTGCGTCTGCCTTCACCGAGTCGTATTGCGCTTCGACGAGTTTAGGTTGAACCCTGGCACCTTGCTTTCGCGCCCAGTTCGACGACGGTCTCCACGAGACGGACGCAGTCCGACGCGTAGTCTTTCGTTTCCTTACGAATGTCCTTCAGGATCTCCTTGGTCCACGCCTCTGCGATCGGTTCCTCGAAGCGCAGCGCGAATTCCCTGGGCAAGTCGATGTCCGTGGCGCCGGAGTACCGCCCGCCACGACGGACCGACGCCCGCAGCGTCGCCCAATGGGCGTGGCCTAGGCGGTTCAGGTACTTGTTGATGTCCAACTCGGCTCTGCTGCGCGCCGCCTTCACCAGGTCGGCGATTCGCTGGGGGACCGTTTTCTTGAGGAACTGTCGAAAGTTCCCCTGCCGCACGTGCAGCTCCTTGCGGGGGTCCTGTAAAAAATCCGCGAGTTCCCTCCTGAGCCGTTCGGCCTCCTCGGTTGCGCGCGTCTGTTCTCCCCACTGGGCTTCGATCACGCGTAAAGTGGACGTCACCCGGTCGCGAAGGATCTCCGCTCGGTCGTGCAGCCGCTGTAGTTTTCCGTCGCGGCGCTCGTGCGCCAACTGCTGAAGGCTTTCCTTGAGTCCCGGGACATTGCTGCACTCCAAGCTCTTAACGAACGGCTGATCCTCTTCGTCTGCGATCAGCAGCTTCCGGTACTGGATGGCCGACAGCGGATGCACCTGAAGCGTGGAGAGGATGTTTCCAATGACCTGCTTCTGACCCGCACTCGCACCATCCCCATTTGACCAGACGGATTCCAGCTGCGATTGCAGCTGCGACTTGATGAGTGGCTCCGCCTTCAAACACTCGTCCGCAAAATAGACCGCCTTCTTCTTCGTGCGATCCTGGCGCCAGTATTCTTCCGCAACGTCATCGACCTTGACAACCGCCACCATCAGGACCGGATCGCCCTCAGGCTCGTCGGCGGAGTAGACAAGGCGGTTCAGGAACTCACTTTTGCGCAGCAATTCCGCGACGGGCTGCGTGATCCCCCGATGATCGACGACGAGGACGATGGCCTGGGCCCGCTTACGAATCCAGTCGCGGGTGACTGCCTCATGGCGATCGCCGGCGATCCCCACTCCGGGAAGATCCACCAGAACCGCGCCTTCTCGAAGAAGTTCGCAATTCCAGTACACGGTGATGGTGTCGATCAGGGGCGCGAGGAATCCGCACGCGTGATCGCGGAGTTCGCCCATGAATCCCCGATCGTCGACCCGGCCCTCCACCGTATGAACCGCCTCTTGTTTCGCCAGTTCCAGCGCGGCAGCGACTCGCTTGAGCCGCGGCGCGTCTTCGGCCCGTACCTGCGTTCCCCATAGGCGGGGCCGCCCCGTGCTCTCGTACAAGCTGTCGATCAGGTAGGGAAGTTCTATTTGATTGTCCTGATTCCCGGTGACGATGAGCTGTGCGGTCTTTCGATATTCCTCGCGGGATCCCGTCGAAGCATCGACCTCCGGCGCGGGCGAATCAGCGACCCGTGTTTCGTTCCCATCGTCCGCCTCACCGGAGAAGAGTTTCGGAGGTCCCAGGCCAGCGGCGGCGAGCGGCCGTAATTCGGCCTTGTTGCCCCATTCCAGCGCGCGAATGAGGTTGAGCAGTCGGGCCACCGGATGGTACTTGACGCTGAATCGGGGTTCTTCGCCGAAGCGGACGGTGAGCGCCTGCGCGGTCAACGGCCCGACACCACCGGACGGCACGATCGTGGTGCTTCCTCCAACCAAAGCGTTCAGGAGTGTGCTTTTTCCGACGCCGGCGCTGCCGAGAAAGCACACTGCCAAATCAGAGGACATCGCGTCGCGGACGGCACGTGTGGCAAGCCGGTCCTTGTCCAGTTCGGATACTTTCTCAGGCAGGTGTTTTTCGAGAAAGGGTCGAACTTCCGCGTCGTACCAGTTGATCAGCTCATCAGCATTCTGAAGCTCCAATGGCATACAGCATCTCCTTGCAGATCCCGCCCCTGGAGGTACTGCTCAGCAATGGCGGGAGAACGCTACGGGTCCATCAGGCTCAATCCGGCGCGAGGATTGTAACCCGGGCCCCCCTGTTGGTCCAAGACGCCGCGATGCAACCCTCTGTCAATCTAAGTTTTGTGAAGGATGCAAAGGTCAATTCTGCGTGCAGGCGGAGAACATCGGCGATAGCATGGGAAAAGTCATTCGGGAGGTTGATTCATGGGACGACATCTTTCGCTACGCCTGCCCTGGCACGATCGCGGTTGGGATGGTCACGTCTGCGATAATCCGGCGGCGAACGTCTTTTGCAGCGGGGAATACGGCCTCAAGGCACACGGCATCCGGGAAGGCAAGTCGGTGGAAAAGGAGGAGCGCGTTTCGTGGAATGCCGCTGCAACTGCTGCCGGCCGACGGTTACCGGCCGCCATGCTTGCGGACGATCCAGACATTCGGTGGCACGGTAGAGATCCCGTTCGTTCAAGAGCCGAAGTCATTTCTGAATACCAAGCGCGTGCAGATCAGACCGATTTCTGAAGCGATCTCTCCCTACACCGCCGGCACTTGGCCCTACGATCGGGTATTTCGACGCGCAGAAGATGCGGCAGAAGGCACTCCCGATGAATTCGTGGAGCGATTCACGCCCGACGAAGCAGTTTCCAACATCGAGGACTTCTTTGGGCAGTTCAAGCCCAAGCGGTCTCTGGTCTTCTTCTACCTCAACTATGACAATCCACTGAACTCGGAGCGGCGGAAGTATGTCCTGGTCGGTGCCGCCGAAATCGATCAGATCTCATCACAGCAGCACTGGGAGGAAATTGACCCAGACAAGGAACGAATCTACGGCAGCATGGTGTGGAACCGCTTCGTCAGCCACGGATTTGATGACGGTCGGGGCGCCCGGATTCCCTACGAACTTTACCTCAAGCACGGGCTGGACCCTTCTGACGTCGTCGTCGAGGTAGGGGATGACATCGCCCAGCACTTCAAATACGTCTGTCGCGCGTTCACCGATGACGAGGCGGCCATGTTGCTCCGTTCCATGCTGGCCGCGCTGGAGCGTGGCCGAGACGCCAAGCAGGTCAACTGGGACTGGGAACGCCAGATCGCCTGGATCAACAAGGCAATGGACGCGGTTCTGCATGACCGCGGAATTTTTCCCGGCCTGGGGCCCGTTCTGGAAGCGCTGGGATTCACCAACGCGATCCTCTACGCGGAACGCTGCCTGTACGCGAAGGGGATTGGAAATCCCCGTCAACATGTGCTTGATCGCATCGCCGACCCGAAGCTGGCCGAGACGCCCGAAGCCGTGCGCGGGTACGAAACGGTGCGGAACACGCTACAGCTCTTGCGACCGGAAGTTCGAGAGCTGCTCTTGGATCGCCTGTGCCTCTTTGAGATCACGACCGAACAAGTGCGGCTCGTGGCCGGAGATGGCCTGGTCACTGAAGCAGTTCGCACTGCGGCGGGCCTGAACTCCGACCCTGCTGCCATCCGCGACAACCCCTATCTGATCGTCGAAGAGTTCGACCCGATCGACCGCGACGAGCGTATTCCATTCCACAGGATCGACCACGGCATCTATCTGGCCCGCGCTGCCGGGGGTAATCCCGTGCCAGGACTCGACGCGTATGTTCCCGACGACAAGAGACGACTTCGAGCAGCGGTGATGCTCAAGCTTCGAGCCTCGGCCGCCGACGGCCACTCCTTCCTGCCACTGGAGGATCTGATGCGGGGCATCGCCCGCCTGAAGCTGTCGGGCGTTCCCGAATCGTTGGCCCGGTCACGTTTGCGCGCGACCTGGACTTCTATCGCCAGCGGCTCCAGCCTGTGGAGGGCGCGCCGACGCCAAGCTGGATGCTGAAGACGCTCGCCGAAGATGAGGAGTTGATCCGGGTCCGGATCAACAAGCTGCTGCAGCGTACGCCCATCCCGCCAACGGTCGGCGACTGGCTCTTGCAGTTGCCAAACACGGGTGACCACCTCCCGCCGGACACTCTGCACCGCGCGCGGACAACGCAGGCCGAAGCGCTGCAGAGGTTGGAGACGCAAGCGATCAGCATTCTAACAGGGGGCGCCGGCACTGGAAAAACCACGGTGCTGGCGACCTTGATCAAAGGCCTCCGCGCTCGAAACGGCAAAGAGAAATTCGTCCTCCTGACCCCGACGGGCAAGGCGGCGGTTCGATTGCGCCGCAAGATCAACGAGATCGCGAGCATCGATCTGGAGCCACGGACCATTCACAGTTATCTGCTCGGCCGGTGGATGGATGAAATGACCTTCCGGGTCAAGCGGGAAGGCGAACCGATTGACGATGGGGCCACCACCGTCATCCTCGACGAATGTTCCATGCTCGACACGACGATTCTGGCGACCATCGTTCGGGCGTTGGATTGGCGGAGCATTCGCCGCATCGTCTTTGCCGGGGATCCTCAACAGTTGCCACCCATCGGTGTGGGCGCGCCGTTCAAGAATATCGTCGATCACTTGGCCGCTTCCACGATTCCCGCCCATCGGCCATGCCATCTGACGGTGAATTGCCGTCTGGCCCAAACCGGCCCCATGCAGGCGAAGGCAAGCGGCGCCTCGCCGCCCGAGAGCACCGCGTTGCGTCTGGCCGAGCAGTTCACGCCGACTGCCGATCGGATCGTGGCGGACGAATTGATTGACGAGCTGCGCGGCGGTGGCCGGGTCGGAGTCGATCTTGACGTGCGGTTTTTCAAGGATGAGCACGATCTGCCCGGCGCGATTACCGCACTGGTCGCGGACGCCGTGACGGAGCTTCTGGCGCTTGACGGATCGACCGAAAAATGGAACCCGTCGCAGCCTTGGGTCGCGTTTGACCTGCTGCACAACCTGGACGGAGACGCGGATGCCGCTCGCCTGGACGCCTTCGAGATTCTGTCCCCGTACCGCGGCAGTTACTTCGGTTCGGACGGGATCAACACGTTGGTTCAATCCCTGCTCCGCGGACGGCTCATGTCCAACTGGAAGACCCTCAAATTGGGCAAACAGTCGGGCAGGCAGTACATCTGTCGCGACAAAGTTCTTCAGATTCGCAATAGGCGGGTGAAAAAGAAGGATAGGGTTGCGTCCGACGGGGCGAACTTCGTTGACTTCTACGTGGCCAACGGGGAGCTGGGCCGCGTGATGACCGTTGATCGCGACCGCGACGGTGAGAAATTCGGCCGGGTCCGATTTGAGACATCGCCAAAGATTTCCGTGCAGGTCGATGGCCAGTGGGCCGAAGAGTTCCTCGACCTCGGCTACGCGATGTCGGTTCACAAGTCTCAAGGTTCCGACTTCGGCGGCGTGATCGTGGTGCTGCCGAAGGAAAAGCAGCTCAGCATGGTCTCCCGCGAACTGCTTTACACCGCCCTCACGCGGTTCACCAAACGGCTCTATCTGCTGGTGCAAGGCCAACCCGGCGATGTGGAACCCCTCGTGGCCGGGCTGTGGCGCGGGGCATCGGCCTACCTGCGACGAAACACCTGCCTGTACTCAGTGAAGCAGGCCCCGCCCGACCTCGACGAGTGGCGGCCGGAAAAGCGGATCATCCGCACGATCCGTGACGATCTGGTCGCGTCCAAATCCGAGGCGCTGATCGCCAACCTGCTGGAGAAGAACAAGGTCCCGTACCATTACGAGCGCCTGCTGATCGGCGCCGACGGCACGCCTCGCCGTCCCGATTTCACCATCCCTGTTGAAACACCCGATGGGCCCGATGTCCTCTATTGGGAACACTGGGGGAAACTTGGCGATCCACAATACGATGCCACGGTGAAACGGCGGAAGGATTGGTACGCCAAGCAGGGGCTTTCGACCAAGTTGATCGAAACCGATGAGGAGGGTGGCTTCGACAGCAAGAAGATTGAGCAACTCATTCGCGACCGCATCTTGCCCTGAGCGCGAGAGCGATAGGGCTGATGCGATTAATCGGGTTTCGGATTGGCATCTGACGGTGCGATCGGCGTAGAAGTTCCAAGCCCGTTGGCAGAGCCCACCTTGTGCTTGCGAAACTCGTCGGGATCCAGGCCTGCGGCACGCAACGCATTGGACCAGTTGCGATGGCGTCGGGTCGCCGCCCGGTACAGTGGCCGATCTTCCCGGTAGACCGACTTGGCGTTCATCGCCCTTTTCTCGGCGAGCCGCTGACGGATGGCGTCGATCACCGCCTGGTCGCACCAACGGCGCACGCCCCGGCCGGCCGTCGTGAATATTTGTGCTCCGTCGGCGACCGATGCTGCGGGGGTGTCCGGTAGGGACGACAAAGTCGTGTCATCCCCGCGAGTTGTGTGACTACCTGCAAACTCCGCAGACACTGGTCCCATCGCCCCGTGCTTGGAGTAACGGTCTGGATCAAGTCCAGCCGCGATCAGGGCTTTATGCCAGGACCCAAAATGTCTTACCCCCGCATCGGCAAGCGACCGGGGCCTCACGCTGCGGCTGGCCAACGGCTCGTTGTTTAGCGCTCGTGTCAGGATCGATTCAATGATCCTTTCTCGGGACCAAGATAACGACCGCTGTAACCGTGCGGGGTCCACTCCGGCTGCGATTACTGCTTTTGACCACGACCCAAAGCGACGGCGGGCGGCAGCAACGAGCGGCCCATGCCGGCGTCTCACCTCGTCTGAAAGCATGGGCTTTCTGCGGCGCGCCAGTGACCGGATGATTCCGAGTATTCGCCCCGGGGACCATCGATCCGGTGATCGATTCGTGGCGATCGTCACCCCGGCAGCAGCTGAGTGCATTGGGCCAAGAACCAAAAACGCGCTTGCCCGCCTGATAGAGCGCGGTGCTGATGCCGTCGTCGCGTCCCATCTTGAGCGGCCGGCCGGCCTTCTCTCGTTCCAGGAGGATCCGAACGATCATGTCGCGCGTCCACTTTGCCATGGTCTATCCCCTCGCCTCGGCGATGACCGATTCGAATCGCCCCACGGTCTGGGGATGGTGCTGGTCGAGATATGATCGAACTTTGGAATTGGTCAGCAGGGAGCGGGCGAAGATCGCCACTCGGAGCAGATCGATCGTGTATTGCTTGTACAGCCGCGAGTAGAAGTCATGCTTCTGCTCGGCCTCGGTGAGCTGCTTGAGCAGATCGCTCTTCCGCTGCGAAGATCGGTCCCACGGATCGTTCTTCCGCTTCCCGCCTTCGCGCAGGGGTGCCGGGGTCTTGAGAATCAGCGCGCGGGCGAACGCGATCCCGAAATCCTTGTAGCTTTCCATCGCGGTCAGGATTTCCTTCTGGCGCTGGACCTTCACGCGCGTCAGCTCCCGGGCACAGGACCGCGTGATCTTGCCCTGGTCGAACGCTGCGGCGACATCGGCGTGCAGCTGCTTCAACAGCGTCTTCTTGAGCCGGTGGCCGATCCCGGCGATTCCCAGGGCGGAAGCGATCGTCTGCTCGTCCAGTTCCTCCAGCGATTTCTCGATCATCCGGTTCTCTTGGATCGGAGAAACACGGTTGACCATCCGATTGCCGGTGAACGCTTCGCGCTGGCCGCCGACGATGCAGGGAACAACTTCGATCCCCAGCTCGAGCAGCGCCCGATAGCGCTGGACCCCATCGAGGATGACATAGTCCTGCCCGTCGGGAAAGACGATCAGCGGTTCGATGAGCCCGATCGCCTTGATGCTGGCCAGAATCCGTTCATACTCGCGCCGGGTGACCTTCCGGTCTCGCAGTGGCCGCAGCCGGATGATTGGAATATCCAACGCCTCAGAGCCGTCCATAGATCCTTCTCCTTGAACCAAGAAGCTCAAATTGATCAGTTGGCAGAGCCGACGCTGTAGCTTCCGGATAGTTGGGGGCGCGTGCCGAGTCCCTCAGCGTTGAGTAGTTCCAGCAGTGCTGCGTCCTTCCAGAGCGCGGCCAGACCGTCCAGCAGCATGAACAGTCGATTCTCCTTCCCCTGCACCTCGCGCACATAGGAGTCTTTCTCCTGGGTGGCGCTGGCGATGTCACTGGTCAGCGCGGCGACGGTGTAGGCGCCATTGGCCCCGCGATCGCTTTTGCGTTTACGATGATCCCCGCGTGCGTTGATGATCGCCCGGGCCCTGGCGAAGTTCTGGCAGTTGACGATCCCCTGATCGAAAGCGTCCATCAGAACATTCTGGATGCCGGCGTCATCCGACTGGGCAACCAGCAGCGCAAAGGAGATCGGGAAGATGTCCTGTTCCACCCCGTGGATCAATCGCTCCTCTCCGCCCTCCACGAGGCGGATGTATTGTCGGATGTACTCTGCCGATCGGCAGGCGACTTTCGCGATCCGGTCGTGATCCCACCCTTCGTCATGAAGATTCTTCAGCTCACGGGCAAATTCCATGGTCCCCGGCCGGCTCCGTGCCAGGTTCTCGACCAGCGATTCCAGATACGCCTGTTTACGGGTGCACGTCACAATCTCGGCGCGGATCACGGTCTTCCCGAGCCGCTTCTGCGCGATGAGCCGTCCCTCGCCGCAGATCAACTCGTAGTGCCCGTCCTTCGCCAGGAACTTGTCGTTGACCCGGATGTCCTTGATCTGCCCGATGGCGCCGATGCTCTGGACATTGAGGGCGAACTGCCCTTCGTCGCGGGTGCGGGAGTTAATGACCTTGATCTTGTCGATCGGGATCATCTCGCGCCGCCGGTCTTTCATGAGCGTGATGGGTGTGCTTTCCATTATGACCTCGCCAACTCGAAGATGACTTCAAGGCCTGTGTGCCCGTACATGTCCAGCCGGGACTCAGACGATCCGAACAACCGAATCCCACCTCGTCGGACCATCAGCCGTGGCAGCGCCAGATAGCCCAGAATCTGCGGAGCCGTCGGGCCGGAGATCGGGACGCCGAGCGTGATGTCAACTGCACCTCGCAGGTCCGGCCTGAAATACCAATACTGGCTGTAGCCATGTTGAACGGGCACGGAAGGTTGGATGAGCACCGTGAACTTGCGATTGACCACGAGGAAGTCGTCGTAAGACTCGACCTCGGGGACGAGCCCGCGGACCAGTGATTCCACCTCGGCCCGGACCTGACCCAGCGCAACGCCGAAAACCTGCTGGTAGGCGAGATCGAGCGACCCGAAATGCTTGGAGTAGGTCGCAGGGGAGGGAGCGGCTTCATCGGCGTCGACCAGGGAAGGTCGAAAGAACCCATGCTGCTGGAACAGCAGCGAAATCCGTTCGACCATCTTTGGGGGGGTGTATCGCAGCGATGCCGCCGCGAGCACCTGCTGGGCCTGATCGAAGATCGTCCGCTGGACGATCGGATCAAACGCGTCGCCGGTGCGGACCCATTCTCCCTTGGGGTTGTGGCGCGTTGGCGTCTTGAGCTTCTGCGTCGTCTTGTTGTAAACGAGTGTGCCGACATACAGCTCGTTGATCAGAATGCGCCGGACTTTTCCGGCAGCCCATAGCCCGCCGCCCGGTGAGACGATGCCGTCCCGGTTGAGCCCCTCGGCGATCTGTCGGGTATCGAGATTCCCGCCCGCAAACTCGTGGAAGATCCGCTTGACGGTGGCGACTTGGTGCGCGTCACCGGGCGCAAGCGTGACGCGCTGATTCTGGATGCTCTTGCGCTGGCCGGCATCGAGAAGCTGCACTGGGTTTCTGGCTTCGTCGAGAAGCAATCGCCCGAAGCCATACGGCGGCTTGCCTCCCGCCCAGTATCCCTGCTGCGCGATCTTGATGCATCCCCGGAGAACCTTGTCGCTGAGTTCCCGGCTGTATTGAGCAGCGCGAAAGCGCTCGAACTGGACGTAGATCTGATAGAGCTGATCATTTTTCTTCGGCTTGCCGTGAACGGTATAGATCACTTCCTTGCCGTGGCGTTTGCACTCGGCGCTGTAGGTGGCCGACAGATCGATGTCCTGAAATCGTCCCCAGCGGCTGACATCCAGGCAGAGGATGAAATCAAAGTCGCTGCGGCCCCGAACCCAGTTCTCCATCATGTCGTTAAAGGCGTGACGCCCCTCGGCGGTGAGGCCCGACTTCCCCCGATCGGCGAACTCGTGAATGATCTCCACGCCGTTCTCGCGGGCCCACTGCTGCACCTGTTCCTGCTGGATCGCGACGGAATTCTCCTGGCGGTCCTTAGCCGAGTGGCGGTAATAGGCGACGGCGCGCAGGCTGGGGAGCGCGGGCTCGGCCGGCGTCTCCTTGGCCCACCATGACTTCTGATTGGAACGTGCCGTCGGGTCCATCAGCTACTCACGAGCTTGAGCGTTTCCTGCAGATGCGGCCATCAGACGACGATGGTCCGCAAGCAGCATGACGGCACTATGCGCTGCTGCTGTGCAAGTGCGCGGGGTACCGCTGTGCAATTTGCGTGCAATGGGGCGGACAGGCTACAGATCGAGGATGTAGCGGCCTTTGTGACCGCGGATAGCGGCGGCCAGGTCCACCATGCCAGCTTCTTCAAGTTGGCGCTTCAGATGCCGCACGACGCTTCGGATCGTGCCGGAAGCCAGATCCTCGTTGTCCCAAACGTCTCGGAGCAGGTCCAGATGCGGGACATACTGATTCGGGTGTCGGCTGAGACGGTCGAGCAACCAGAACGCCCGGGTGTGGCCAAGATGAAGGGATTTTCCGTTCCAGATCACCGACAGCGTGGACTGGTCCAGCAATGGCCGCGATGAGTGGCCGTTGCCAGATAGCGATTGGCTTGCGTTGGGCCCGATCGTCTGCGCGTCGAGTTCGTCGTGAATTTCCGAGCGGATTTCCTGCGCAGATCGCCGCCGTCATGAGGGTTTCAGCCAACTGGTTGGTCAACTGGACAATTCGCTGCGCCTTGTATGATTTCATGATCGCTCCGTTCCTGCGGTCGGTCCCTACCAGGCGATCGGCTCGCGGGGACGTGGAGTTTTCTCAACAGTGTTGTGAGCGTGGGTTCGCGGCTCTCGTTTCTGTTGTCTGTTGGAACACTGTTCAGGGCCATCCGCGACAAGATTGGCCTGCCCGGCCCGTGGGCAAATTTGCTCGCTCATGTGCGAAGCAGTCCAATGTCAGAGCCCCACCGATATCAATGCCTTTGCATTCTCTATCTGTCCCGCCAGATGCGAATGATGCTTTCGAAGAAGTGGGATATCCCGAACGCGCGCCGACGCCAGAAGCTGTCGAATCTCCTCGATCGCTTTCGGAAGGGTCAACCAAGGCGATTTCCCAATCATCCCGAGCAGGCGTTCGGCAACCGCTCGATCGTGCTGTAGCCGCGTCGGATCATCGAGAGCATCTGGATTTTCGAAATGTATTAGGCGCTTGCCAAGGCACTTGAGCCGTGCATCGTTCAGTTGAGACACGACGGCTGACCTTTGCTCCCACGGAAGGGCGTGAAAGCGTTCCATCAACGCAGCGTCGTGGGTTGAAGCAAATCCGTCGTAGATCTGTTCTTCGACATGCGACGATGCCGCCTTTGGTCGTTGGATCTCCTCGAACGACCGGACAAGTCGTTCGCAGAGGGCTGCATCGGACCGAAGCACTTCGGCGCGGCGTTCCAGTTCAGTGAAGTTCAGTTTACGCCCTGACGCGTTGGCGGGTGCATCTGCTTCAGTCGTCAAGATGGGCGCAGCGTTAATCCGAAGACTTCGGATCGGCTTTGGCGTTTCTGCAAGACGGGACAGCAGCTCGCCATCCGATAGCTCGGCCAATTCGTCGGGAGAAACCCCAAGATTGAAGACGTATCTTTCGGAACTATTGGCGCTATTTTTGCCAATCAAGCTGACGAGCCACGAATACGGCTTACCGTAGAAGAAATCTGATAGCGAGAATATTGGTTCGTTCTCGATGAAATCGACAACCGCGTTCTTCTGGCTAAATCGCATGGCGGTAGACCACAGGTCCGGCGCGTGCGTGTTCAGCTGTTGCGCGAGGTTGATGATTGCCTCGACGGCCTTGAGGGCTGTGCAAGCATTATTGCAAGAAATTCCGTTGGCGGATGCCACTTTAGACAACTCGATCGCCAATTCCCCGTCCGATCCCCGAGGAATCGCCAGAGCGCCAGGGGCGAACAATAGCGAGGTCTGGACCACTTTGGCCACGTCCGCACGCGTGTTGCCGTGGCAATTCGTCAAATAGGGTGGGTGGAGAGTCTGGTAGAGGGATTGCCGCAGAAAGTGTTCATCCACGGCAAGAGAATTGAACCCCACGAATGTGGATGGACTCCACGCCGTGAGTTTTTCCCGGATGATTCGCACCATCTGATAATGCGACGGCAGTGATGAATCGGTGAGGCGGGAGATGGACATCTGCGCGTCAAAGACGGCTCTGGGTGATGGCACAACGTGAGGGAGTACACGTGAGTGAGCGTCAAATCGCTCGATTTCAGTGAAATCGGCATCGGTGCGTATCGCCGCAAACTCCAGAATCTGGTCGAAGCTTGTAAGCGCGCCTGAAGTTCGCATGGCGTAGAAGATGAGGCTCATGGCGCGCTCCTATCGGGTTTCCATCACGAGTGGGAGGCAAGTCTGAACTCCATCATCTGTCGGCTTACGCGAAACTTCTTCGCCAGTTCTTCAAGGGGCGAATCGTCATCAATGTCGAAGGTTTCCTTGCCGATCGCCTGATCGAGCAGAAACTTGGGGATCAATAGCTGAGATGCGAACGCATTGGCCTCAATCTCGACGTCGTGCGTTCCCAGGGATGCAGTCACGCCGCGCATTAAGATCGGGAATCCTTTGTCCACATGAACCGCCCCTGTAATCAGATGGCGGTGAAGTTCTAGATGACCGACTTCGTGCGCGATGGTGAACCGCTGTCGGTTCGGATGATGCAAGGAGTTCACGCCGATAATTGGGACATCGTCCTTGATGTAGATCATCCCGGAGAGTTCTTCGTCCAGCGGTGAAAAACGCACGACCGCACCCAACGACTTTGCAATTCTGTCCACGGGAACTGGGGCAATGCGGGTGCCGAACTTCTTGACGATGTCCTCAGCTTTGGCTCTGGGGTCAACGTTTCGATGACTTGGCATTGACTTCTCGCTTCTGTGTCATGGTTTCCGATTGTGCGCCTTCCAGTAACCGGGCGATCTGTTCCTGTTGTTGCGGCTTCAAGCCAGCCGGCAGCACAGTAGACCAGTCGTGCTGAAGTGGCGGTGGTGCCGAACTGGAAGGTAGAAGGTCGCTCGGCGAGAGATTGAGAGCCTTTGCGAACTTGTAGAGCTGGTGTACCAGTATGCTCTGGCGGCCGGTTTCGATGTTGGCAAGCGAGCCTCTCGAAATGCCGAGACTCGCGGCGAGGCCCTGTTGCTTCAGTCCGAGTTGCTTGCGGCGCCGCTGGATGACGGCACCGATCTGCTGGTAAACGGGATCTGGAGTCACAGCATACCAGTATACCTCAGCATCAGAAATGTCAACAATACACGCATTGCGTGCTACAAGCACAATTTGAATGCGTGTGGGGATTGACATTCTGATAGTTCTCTCCTAATCTTTGCGCGAACGTCAGCAGGCTCAGCCACGCGATCAGATCACGGTCAAGAAGGCAGCTATTGGACTGGAAGTCTTAGTGGTTTTTGGAGGTGACAATGGCAGACGTGCAAGTGACATGCATCAACAAAGAGCCGAGGAACAATCCGCACGAAGGGATTACTCACTTAGGCGGTTCAACTTGGTGGTGGACTCGGCAGCAGGTGATCGATTCGATCAACCAGCGCACCAATACGTTCCATACGCTCGTTGGTGGCAAACGTGCCGATGTCGGCGTTGTGAATGGCTCCAGCGGGCAGTACCTCCGGACATACGCCGACGGCCAGTGGAACGACAACCTCCTGGCGCTGCCCGAGTGCAGGCGATGATCACCGTTCCAGGGAGCTCGGTCGGATGACGCGACAGGATGTGTAACCGGAACAATCATCACGGAATCAGTCGATAGGATCGAAATGAATCAACCCGTACTCATCATCCGGCAGTCTTCCTCCCTTCGCGCTATCACCGAAGAAGAGTCGCTTCAGATTCTCTCCGCGAAAGAACAGGGAACCATCCGAAGGGATGTCGAAGTGCCGACTGCGCAGTTTGCCAATGCCATCGCCCAAGGCGACTGGGGCGGCCAAGACTCATTTCTGCGTGAGGCCGCTGCGGGCATTCGCAAGGAAGCCGATCAGTTGGGGAATGTGGCCATTCACTACGTGGGGCTTGCTGAAGTCCCGCACATCATCGCTCTGGGTGCCCACATCGGCAATGAACGCTTGGTCATTCCGCACGACCACTTCGGCCCGGACGGCCCTTGGCAATGGCCCGAAGTTGCGCAGACCGTCAATCTAAAAATCGTCGGTACAGACGAATTGAAAGTCACCATAAAGGCGCGAGGTACAGCCGTCATCCGACTGTCAATCTCCAACAGCATCACTGACGACGATGTCCGCGCCGTCGCCGGCGAAGGAATGCTGGCCGACGTCGTCATCACGCACGCCAATGCGGTGCCAGCTCGAAATATGATTCGGTCGCTCGCCGACGTGGATGCCGTTCGCAAGGCGTTCATTGCCGCGTACGGCAGCGTGCTAAATGCCCGCCCAGGTATCGACCTTATCCACTTGTTCGTCGCCGCGCCCCCATCGGTCTGCTTTGCTGTCGGTCAAGAACTGGTGCTGCGCAACGGCAAACCAGTCCAGACCTATCGATACCGCAGCGGAGATGGCAGCGAAGCGAGGCAACAAGCCGCGATCCTTCTGTCTACCGCCGCCGAACAGGCCCCGCTAGTCCCATTGACGGATGAGGAATCGGCGATCGCGCAGCATGTGCGGAAGGACCTTTGGCCCGCAGCTTTGGAAGACATAGAGCGTTACACCGCCAATCGCCAGGCGGACGACCGCGACCGGGGGCTCTGGTATCAAAGTTTCATTCATCGAGATGCATTCTGTCGCGCGGCTCCCTTCCCGGCATTGCCTGCACTACCGACATTCGTTCCCCGAGGGGTGGGTGTTGACCCCGAGTCATTTGCCGCCGATTTCGCCTTTGAAGAGGCCGGCCGCAAATGGTGGCGGCTCAACGATCGCTTGCTGGTCGGCCTCCATCGCGCGGCAGACGGCGACGATCGTCGTCTTCGGATGCTGATTCGGCTGTTCCTGTTTCATGAATATATTCACCTTTTCCACAGCATCGGAAAGCACACGGCAGCGGAGGTTGGCAAGTTCGCAAATTGTCTCGAACACATCGATTACACGGCCGATGCCTATGCTCTGCTCCACCAACTTGACCTGACCCGGTTCGAGGATCACACGCTTGGGCAATTCGATCCGATGCGACGCTTTTTAGTTGATCAGGTTGAACTGGCGATTCGCTCTTTCTGGGCATTTGACGCCAACGCCGGAGCCGAATGGCAGATCCGCCGAATCCGAAGGTATCTCAATTGGTATTGGCGGCAGGTCCAGATCGACAATGCTGTATCGAGCGACGCGGTTGCCATGCTGTTTGCGCGGCAGCCGCGCCTGGAGATCGGCGGACTTTACCAAATTGCCCGGGGTCGGCGCGTGCTGGCTGTTTTAGACAAGATCGACCCGTCGACTCACCTGGAACTCGGAATTGTTATGGAAAATGAAAAGCTCTTCCGCTTGTCCGACAGCCCAAACACGAATCTCCGGGAACTGCTCGCTGCTTTTCGCATAGGAGATCATGCAGCAATTCAAAAATTCTTCCGGAGCGCCTACGACACGGCCCGTGGCCAGGGGAGTGCCGTTCAGCCGCTCGTACCGGCTCCAGTACGCTGAATTCAATAAAACTACGACAAAGGGAATCTCCTCATGAACCTCATCAAGCCTGACCGCAACAAGCGACTCCGCGAAATGCTCGACATGCTCGACATCCCGGATTCTTACTATGAGAAGGCGGTTTCCCGATATTCGTCTCTCAACGATTGGTTCAAGCGGAAGGAGTCCGCAATCGCAAGATTCGATCCGGCGGTCTACCCGCAGGGATCGTTTCGCTTGGGTACCGTTATCCGCCCGCTCACGCCAGACGAAGAGTATGATCTCGACGTCGTCTGCCATCTCGTTCTTCTCAAGAAAACCCATTTGACCCAGCGCGATCTCAAAGAGCTGGTGGGTGACGAAGTGAAAGCGTACGCCAAGGCGCGAGGGATCGAGGCTCCTGTAAAGGAGCGAAAACGTGCTTGGCGGCTCGACTACGCCGATGGCGTGAGTTTCCACATCGACATTCTTCCCTGCGTGCCCGAGGATGAAGCGACGATCAGTATGCTAGTTGACAAGTATGCGGTTCCGCGCGACTTGGCTGCCAGCGCCATTGCGCTGACGTGCAGATCACATCCGCTGTACGAGGTGATCACCCACAACTGGCCAACGAGCAATCCCATAGGCTTTGGAACTTGGTTCGAACGCCGGATGACGGTGATCGCCGCGGAACGCCGGAAGCAGTTGGTCAAGGAGGGACAATACGACGACGTCGAGAAGGTTCCCGCGTATAAGTTGAAAACACCCCTACAGCGCAGCGTTCAGCTTCTCAAACGGCACCGCGACGCCATGTTTGCCAGTGCATGCGAACTCAAGCCGATCTCGATGATCATTACGACGCTCTCTGCCCATGCCTACGCAGGTGAGGCTGATCTTGATAGCGCCCTCCGTGGCATTCTTCAGCAGATGCCCGAGTACGTTCGCGAAAGGTCTCCATTCGTGGCGAATCCGGTAAATCCCGGTGAGGACTTTGCCGACAAATGGTCCTCCAACCCCGAACTTAGAAACAATTTCTGGGCGTGGCACCAACAGGCGTGTCGGGATTTCGACGCCTTCGGCAATGAGCTCGATCCCAAGCGTCTCGTGAAGCTTGCCGAGGATCGGTTTGCGGTCAACTTCTCAGAGAGCAGAGCCCGCGAAATGACGGGCACCGCTGTCGCACCGGTCCCGGCACCACATGTGGTGATACGCGACGGCCCCAAGCCCTGGTCGGACTCCAATGACTAGACGCAACGCAGGATGGCCACCAATACGGTATGGGGTTGCCGCGCTCCTTGACCGGTATCGAGGCCTGGCGCTTCGCCCTGGCGCTGGCGGTTCAGTCGTCATTGCTGGCGATCTGGCATTCACCGCGTCTGGTCCAGTGGGCGAAGGATCCGTCAGCGACACCTTCACCGTGACACTCGACGCACCGCCGACGTTTCCTGCGGATCTACCGAGCGTTCGTGAGACGGGTGGCAGGATTCCGCGCACGTTTCACACGAATCCGAATCGGACGCTATGCCTCGGATCGCCTCTTCGACTTCAGAATGAAACTGCAGGCGCGGCCAGACCTGCTTGGATTTGTTGAATCGTGCCTGATTCCGTACTTGTACGGGTACATCCGATTTCAAAAGGGCGAGACGCTGCCGTTCGGGGAACTCACGCATGGCGACCCCGGGCTTCTCGATGATTACAAGCGCATGCTCGGCGCGCGCAGTGACCACGCATGCATCGCGATGATTGGATTGCTTGGGCTCAAAAAACGCTTGGCGAATAATTTCCCGTGTCCTTGCAGTAGCGGCAAACGGGTGGGCCGCTGTCACCATCGTGTGCTCAATCGGTTCCGACTTTTGGCATCAAGGGCTTGGTTTAGGGCGGCATGCTGCGTCGCTGGCCCCCCAACCTGGGAAACGTCCAGACACTAAGTTTCGCTCGCCAAAGGCTAAGAACCTCTAACAAAACCTCATTGCAGCACCCGAAAGCAAATGATCGCCGCGGCCAGCTGGAGCATGGCGTCATGCATCGACGGCAGTTTCTCCCACCGGCTTCGCAATCGGCGGAACTGGTGCAGCCAGCTGATGGTCCTTTCCACCGGCCAGCGGAACTGGCCCAGCCCGCTGCCATGATCGGTGTTGCGTTTGGCAATGACTGGCTCGATGCCACGTTCCTGCAACTGCTCGCGGTGCGGTTGCGAGTCGTAGCCGCGATCGGCCAGCAGGTACTTGGGCCGTCGCCTGGGGGCTCCGACTTTTCCCGCCACCTTTGGCACCGCATCGACCATCGGGATCAGCTGCTTGCGGTCGTCCTCGTTGGCCTTGGTCACTTTGACGACCAGCGGGGTGCCGCGCAGGTCGGTGAGAACATGGTGCTTAGAGCCTGTTTTACCGCGGTCGACAGGGCTGGGTCCGGTATCGGCGCCCCCAAAAAGCGCGGAGGTATGAGGCATCGGCGATCATGGCGGCCATTTCCAGCTCGCCGGCAGCCCGAAGATCGGCCAGCAAGGCTTCATGCAACCGCTGCCAGACACCGGCCTGGTGCCAGTCCCGCAGGCGTCGCCAGCAGGTCATGCCGCAGCCACAGTCCATCTCCGCCGGCAGGTCTTCCCAGGCGATGCCGGTCTTGAGGACGAACAGAATCCCGGTGAGGCACTTGCGATCGGGTACCGGCGGCCGGCCACCTTTGGGGTTGGGCGGCGGCGGCGGTGGGAGCAATGGTTCGATCCTCGACCAGAGTTCATCCGATAACAGGGGCTTGGCCATCGCGTCCTCCTTGAACAGGGCCAAGGGACAATATCCGACGCGAAGCGGTCGGCGCGAACGGACGTTTCGTTAGAGGCTCTAAAGTTCCACCCTCTCACAAACGGTCTGCGGTGCGCCGCTAACTGATGAGGGGACCGACATCGTGCTGGCACCAATCGTCGAGTTGCCGAGTGGCACACCGGTCGCATGGCGATGTCATTGAGGGCGTTGCCTCTGCCTAAAATACTCCGGCTCGACGCCGAGGCCGAAAACCATTCTGATTAATGACGATGTCCGAACGTACGACCCAACCCATTCGGCGGCCTGTAACGATGAGCGACCTGAACGCGATCGGGTTGACGCTCCGCGATCACGATCCGTTTCGTGGGAAGGCTGTCTTGGGCTTTGACTGGTATGACCCAAGCGACATCATCTCCAAGACTGTCCAGTACGGGACCGAGTTCGAGCTTGTGCTCGATCGCAATGCTCTGTCAGAAGTGATATCGCTCGCTTCCCCGAAACGACAAGCCGAGGATTCCCAGCGTAGGCTGGCCGCCGCTGTCATGGCGTTCTCGCTCGTCACCGGCATCTATTTCGATGCGAACGTTGCCGTCTCGGAACCTGTCGGCCCCAATGGAATCGACGGTGCCCGATCAGATACAATTCTGTTCGCAAGCCTGCAGTGCCAGCATGCGCAGGATTACATCGACATCGCGCTGGGGCGTAAGGACATGATCGGCGCCGACGCAATCGCATTGGAAACGCGCCCCGAGATGAAAGCATGCGTCAATCGACTGGATTTGGATTACCGCCCGCGTTTTCGACCCGAGTACGGCGTGGCACTGAAGCTCGCCCTGATCCGATTGAGAGGCGAACCCAGGCAGACGCATGCTTGGCAACTCGCCGAGTTACTCAGATGGTCTTACGAAGAATTCATGTTCGTCGCTGGCGCGATCGTCTATGGCAGCCTTGCGCTGAGCCCCGCTCGGCACAGGAAGATGCTCAAAGGTCTCAATTCCGGCGACGTCAACAAAGCTCTGGCCGGCGTGCGGAACGCGATGTGGGATATGGCGCTGCTCCGCTATTGGGGTCGCCGGATCTTGAGAGAGGGATCCGCAAATCGTTACGTGATGGTATGCTCGTTCGATCGGGCGGTGTTGACCTGCGCGACAGATTTCATCACATTGGACGGCTCCGAATCCACGGGATTGCACATGATACGGAATCGCTGGATCGACGAGTGGGGAGAACGCGACGGCAACGCGCTGGCGAATCAATACACCCGATATTGCCTGGGGCAAAAAACAGATCCGGCTCGTGAGATGAATCTCCGCACGCATACCCGGGCAGATTGGGATGCGATGGTCAATGCGCTGGAGACCGAGTTCCGCTTGGCAGCTTCCATTCCAGTTGCTAGACCGTAAGGACCGAAGCACTCAGGCAGAACCCGTCGCGATCTACTCAACGGCAGGGGTGAGTCGCGCCAAGATCTGCGAAACGCGGGCTCGGCTGACGCCCAGCTTTGAGGCCAGTTCGGATCGGTTTTTGACCTCGCCGCTGTCGATTCGGGCCTGAAGTTGCTTCGCTCGCTCGATCGGACAGGCCTTAACACCTGGGTGCAGGTCGCGGGTCAGCGGAAGGTCTTTTTGAGCCTTCCAGGGGTGGACATCGATTTTTCGGGTCTGATGTAAGTACCTGGTTCTCCAAGCACCTATCTCGTTAAAGGTTGCGAGCGTATCCAGCGGCTCTTGCGGAGCTTTCCTTTCGGTCGCGAAACTGAGCGACCGACCAGTTAACCAGGAACCCCGTTGCCGAGAGGTCGCGGGGTTCTTTCGTTTCCGCCAATAACGGCAAGGGTTTACGCCACGTCCGCCACTCGGATCCCGCGGGGCGCGAGCGCTAAGAGCGCGGGGTTGGCGTCCGATCCGAGCGCCGCCCGACGTTTGGCCAGACAACTCTCTCGCTCTCACCCGAAAAACGGCGAACCAGTTAACAACCCGGTTGCCTTCGCACCCCGAAGACAACCCCTTCATAAGTTGCCCGCGCTGACCGGTTCGACGCCAATCGCGGCATAATCAGGCGTGACAGTGGACTTCAATCCCCACGGCGTCCTGATGATGAGCAATGATCCCTTGGAAGTGTGATCGCCACTTCGCCAACGCTTGCCTGTTTCCTGGGGAATCTTCATCGATGAGCCGCCATCCAAAATCCTGCAGATCATGCCAACTTCCGTCCGGCGTAATGACGGCGCTGACGTTGTAATCCGTTGGCAGATGACTTATGCGGCATACCCGGTTGAGCGGCTCGAAGTCCCCGACAAGGCGGCTAACTTCAGGATCAGCAAAGGGACCATCCAGCGGAATGATGTAGTAATCCCACCTTGATGTGCGAACAGAAACCTCGTCGTCCCAATCGAGCTTGTATGGCCGCAGCTGTTTGTCAACCCTCTCGCGCAGGTTGGGAACGTGCGGACCGAGGATTACGAGGAGGTCGTAGTGCATGACGCAGAATTGAGATCACGCCATATGACTGGTCTGGCGGCTATGGGAGCCAGAACCATCCACGGCAGAACGCGCCGGCGGCAGCAGTAACGCAGTTGATCGAGCGTCGGTCGTGGAGCAGCGCACGCTGGGGAAACAGGATTGGAAGCCGGCTCTCCGCCACATGTGCTGATCGTGGTGTACCAGGTCCTGGAGTCGGTGCGGGCGAAAGTTACGTAACCATCGTCGCCCGATGAAATTGCGCTCCTGGATGGTCCCGCAGCCGACCGCAACCAGTTGGGGTGTCCGAGCCCTCGTCAGCGACTTTGGCGGAGAGCCTGGAAGCCAAGGCGTGGGAAATCGACTCTTGTCAAATCGCATTCGCGCCATGTTCTCTGTAATGCGATTGCCTTCGGAGCCTTCACCGATCGCATGCAGAAACCGCTCCTGGTTTCCGCTGTGTACGGCCCACGAGACATGGCAACCGTCGTCAAAGCCAATCTTCATCCATGCCATAGGCTTTACCAGATCGTCGTGCCATTGATCGGGAGGGACGTTGCCGCCAATTTAACCGTTGCGGGATGATCCCGTCATCGAGACCATGCCAGGGATGGTTGCCGGCTTATTTTTTCCGCCGGCCTCCCACCAGCCGCGTCATCATTCCTCCAAGGCCCGCGACCACCTTCGCCATCCGCGGGAAATCAATCTTATCAGGCGCGTCGCTTTTCTGGTGGTAATGTCGGTTACGAAAGAATGCCGTATCGGTCACCATCACCGCAGGGTAGCCCTGCTGCCAGAAAGACCAGTGATCGGACATGCCCGGCCCTTCCAAGTGAGCGGGGGCGGCCACCCATCTTGCGGGAAACCGCACTGACCTGCCGAACACTCGACGGCACCGCCAGGTCAGTCGCCACGACGCGAAATTCCCCACGAATGCGATGAAGTTGCCTCGGTTGGGTAGCAGCCACTTCCAGACACCGCGATCGAGGGGAATCGGGTAGCGCTGGCTGCCTGGTTCATCGCTGTAGTAACCAAGCATTTCGAGATTGATCATGCCTGCTATGCGCTCGCCGCGTGATTTGCACCGCTTGGCATAGACGAGGCTGCCCATCTCGTCGCCCTTGTAGAAAGGCGGTTCCTCATTCACAAACGTGACGAAGCGAATCGTGTCGCGGCAGCGCATCCCGCTCAGCATTCGTGCCACTTCCAGCACACCTGCTACCGCCGTCGCGTTATCGTCCGCGCCGGGAGAGCCGTCGATCGAATCGTAATGTCCGCCGATGATCCAGATCGGACCATCCGGTTTATATCCTGGGATCTCAGCTTCGATATTCCGGACCGGATGCCCCATCGCTGTGTAATGCTGCGAAGCTGGCTCAAGACCGCAGGCACGAAACGTCTTTTCAATGTACTTGGCCGCTCCCTCCAAGGCGCCCGGGCAGTGCAGCACGTTTCGCTCACCTAGCACCCCGGCAAGTAGATCGATGTGCCTGCGGATGCCTTGCTCCGCTTCGGCGATTTCTTCCTTGGTCACTTGCCGCATCACATAATCCCTAGAAACGTTTCAAGATTTCACGTCTCGCCATCATGGGGTAACAGGCCGGGTTTCTGCGATAGCGACAAACCACCTTCGCTGTACGCAGGTCTATCTCAGCAACCGAATTAGTCTGCAGATTCGTCGCCGTGATAATAAGCCAAGGCGGCAGCCAGATCGCCTCCGCGTAACAGCCGCGACACCGCCATTTCGATGCACTGCACCCAGCGGAGCAACAGCAGTGACTCCTCCGGTGACAACAAACCGTTCCGCTGTAACATGCTGCCAGAATCCAACCCCCAGGCACGAGCCGTCGTTGTAAGGCCCCATAGGCCCTCCACCAGCCGACGGTCCCACTGGGGCGCACCGGCTAGCACTACAGCGCGACCTTCGCTCAACGGAGGAATGCGGCCGCGGTAAAGCCTTCTGAGAAGGAGGTCAAGGATGACCACGGATGAGATTGCCGGCCTCGCGCCGGCGTTCAGCGAGTACCTGCGTTCGTTTCGCCCCTGTTTCCCTTACACGCCGTCGTTCCGGCACCTGGGCACCTATTGCCGCGGGCTGGTGAGCGATCTGGCTCGAAAAAGCGTCGAGCCGATCGCCTTGGCGGCCGGCTGCGCGGCCCGCACGCTCCAGCAGTTCCTGACGGATTACGTCTGGGACCACGACGGCGTGCTCAACCGCATCCAGCGTCGCATCGTCACCGACCACCTGCCGGCCCCGGGGCAACCCGCGGCCGACGAGCTGGGCGTGGTCGGCCTGATCGACGAGACGTCGGTGGCGAAGAAAGGGGACATGACGCCCGGCGTCCAGCGACAGTATTGCGGCGCCCGGGGCAAGGTGGAGAACTGCATCGTCACCGTCCATCTGGCGGTGAAGCACGGGGCGTTCCTGGGGATGCTCGACTCGGACCTGTTCCTGCCGGAAAAGTCGTGGGACCTGGACCGCGAGCGGTGCCAAGAGGCTCACATCCCCGAGGAGATCGGCTACCGATCCAAGTGGCTGATCGCGCTGGAACAGGTCAAGCGGGCCGTGGCCAACGGCGTCCGCTTCGACTGGTTGACCTTCGACGAGTGGTACGGCGGCAAGCCCGAGTTCCTGTTCCTGCTCGAAGAGATGGGCATCAATTACGTCTGCGAGGTGCCGGTCAACTTCATGTGCTGGGGGGCAATGCCCAAGTGCCGCTCTTCCCAAGCCCCCTTCGCCGCCAAGCGGGTCGAGAACGTCGCAACGGTCGGCAAGCCTTTCCGGGGGCAATGCTGGAAGACCTTCGAAATGGCCCGCGAGACCCTTGGCCCGCAGGTCTGGAAGGTCAAAGCGGGCCAGGTTCATCTTCAACGGGACGGGAAGCCCACCGACCGGACGTACTGGCTGATCGTCGCCAAGAACGTCCAGACCAAAGAGGTGAAGTACTTTGTCTCCAACGCTCCGCCACAGACGGCCCTGATCAAGCTGCTTATGGTCGCCTTCTGCCGATGGAAGGTCGAGCACGTGTTCCGGCTGGCCAAGACCGAGGTCGGCTTCGGGCACTTCGAGGGAAGGAGTTGGAAGGGGCTGCTGCGGCACATGATCCTGTGCCAACTGGTGATCTTGTTCGTAGCCGAGCAGACCGCTCGGCTCCGGGGGGGGAAATCCGCTATTGACGATGGAGCAAACCGCCCGGGCGTTGAACGTCGTGTGCCGCCGCTGGCAGGCGCGTCGCCGCAACTCGTCCGAAGTTGAGCACGTTTCGCGGGTCATCAAGTACCATCAGGCTCGGAATCAAGCCGCGAAACAATCACGGCTGCGGACGTTCAAAATGCAAACGTAGCGCTGTAGTGTTAAACAGCGCCGAGCAGGGTCGAGGAAACTCTACTGTGGCGGTGCAGCCGGTTTCGCAGCGGGTCCGCTTGTCGCCGGCAGCGACTGCGCGGGCTCCTCGGGCGGCGGCTGATGGTCGGTGCGAAACGGCGCGGCGGGCAGGCCGTTCTTGTTGTAAAGATTGGGCACGGCCGCCTCGTCCCAATCGAACCGGACTTCCTTCGGCTCCTTGACCTGCGTGCTCGAGACGACCACCGCGTCGTCGGAGATCGCGGCGTCAGCCCGACGGAAAATTCCGTCGTCGCCCGCGGCGGTGAAGCCGGTGAGAGGCTGCCCATCCTTGGACACCAGTCCCTTGCCCACATGGGTGAAGTGGACGACGGCCTTGAAGCCCTCGCGCTCGATGCTGCCCGGCCGGTACATCGGGCCGGAAGGCTCGACATCCTTCCGGCCGTATTCGTTGGCCAGCGCCCAAAGCGCCAGGCGTTCGCCTACCGGCTTCTTGTTCGGCGGGTGCATGTTGTTCAGGTCACCTATGTCGGTGGTCACCGCCACGCCCGTCTTGGGGAGCGTCAACGCCGCGTCCTGTTGCTCGCGGAAAAACGCCTCGTCCGTGGGGTTGTGTCCCGGGTTCTTGCGTTTGGAGTAATAGAGATCCGGCAACTGCACGTAATAGAACGGCAGTTCGCTGCCCCATTTCGCCCGCCAGCTGGTGATGAGCCCCTTGATCTTGTTTGCATAAAGCGGATCGTTCTTGCTCAGGTTCGATTCACCCTGGTACCAGAGCACGCCGCGGATGGCATAGGGCACCATGGGCGCGATCATGCCATTGTAGAGCGCGGTGGTGACCGTGCCGGCAAACCTCGCTTTCGGCGTCTGGGCGGCTTTCGCGAAGTCGGCCAGCGCCGGATCGGTGAACCCGTTGGGCGCCATCCAGCCTTCGATGTGCGTTCCGCCCGCCGTCGCCTCGATCATGCCGACGGGAACCTTCAGTTCCTTGAAGAGCTTGGCTGCGAAGAAATAGCCGACGGCTGAGAATTTGATTTCCTCGAGCGATTGCGGGGTGCAGACGACCCAGCCTTTCCACGGATAATCCAGCGTGCCGCGCGGCGTGGTGTTGAAATCCCGCTGTGGCCTGTCGTCGTTTGCGATCTCTACGTTCATGAGCCGGATAAGCGGATAGTCGGCCTCCGCAATTTCCTGCTGTGCGTTGAGTACCGTCACCGGCTGTCCGCGCCAGGTGCCGACGGGCTTCTGCATGTTGGATTGGCCGGAGCAAAGCCAAACCTCACCCACCAGAACATCCTTAAACGTCAGCGTGTGGGCGGCGGCGACTGTTAATTCCCTCGGTTCAGCAGAGCTGTCCATCGGCTCCAGCCGCACCTCCCACCGGCCATCGCTCGCAGCCGCCGAATGCTTCTCCTGGCCGGCGAAGCGCACGGTGACGGCTTCCCCCGGAGCGGTCCAGCCCCAGATCCGCGCGGGCTGCCCGGCCTGTAGCACCATGTGATCGCCGAACACGTGCGGCATCGAGAGTTCCGCCGCGGGGCAGGGAACGCACAGCGCAAGCAAGGCGATGGCCAACAGCGCCGCCTTCGCGCTAATCGTGCCGAGGTTCCTCGGTCCATCGTGAAGTGGTGACGTCATCGCTCGGCCGCCTCTCTGTGAAAACCGGCCTCCCTGCCGGTCGATACCTCAGTTTACCGCCTTCCCCAAAAACGGGAACGCCTCCAAGGGGCCGATGCGATTTTCAATACTCGACAATCCCACCTGTTTGCATCGTCATGGTGGGAGGACCGTGTCCGGATCCAGTTCGAGCCGGAGGTAGTCGTACAACACGCCGTCCGTTCACGCGCGGGCGTGCTTGGTCAGCTCAATTGAATTCTGGCCGGGCTTCAGCAGTGCGGCGTCGAAGCGAATGTCGCGGTAGAGTTCGACGCCACGGATGCCGTCGCGGTGCATGACGCCCGACTCCGGGAGTTCGCCCGTGCCGCCGACCGGCACGCTGTTGACCGCCACGTCCAACGGCCCGCCGCGCGCGCCGCAGATCCAGGCGCAGGCTGGCGGTGCCGTGGGTGGCGTGGTCGAGGTCGAACCGGATGCGCCAGGTGGAATCCTTCCACCCGCCCTTGTCGTCGGGCACGGGCGGCTGGGCGTAGTTCCAGTCGCGCTTCCAGTCGCTCTTGCCGATCACGAAGTCCACGCCATTGGGAAACTCCTGCGGGTAGAGGTTGTACAGGCCCCATTGCCAGTAGTGGTCCCCATGGCGGAACTCGCCGGCCGTGCGGTCGGGGATGCCGATCTCCCAGAGCTGTCGGCCGTACCGCACCGGCACCCAGACCAACTCGCCCAGGTCCGCCGCCTTACCCGCCTCGACGGTCACGTCGGCGCAGGCTGAACTCGCCGAGCACACCATCGGTAATGGCGTATAGCGTGTAGGCCCCGGCGCGGACGTTGGGGATGGTAAACCGGCCGTCGGAGTCGGCCTTGGCGCAGTATTGGTAGTGCTTGCCGTCGGTCTGCCAGTCGATCGTGATCGGCTTCTTGCCCAGGTCGGCCTCGTACGGCGGGTGTGCGAGCCCCACCCACGCCCCGGCGGCCGTGGCGGCGAGCGCTTGCGGGTCCCGGACGAGGAGCCTGCCAGTCGCGCTCCCGCGCTGGTCGGCGTGTTCGTAGCCGGGCGCGTCGGCCCAGTCGTAAGGCCACGCCTTTTGTTCCCGCGCGGCGCGGGTGAGTGCGTCCTTCCAGATCGCCTCGCTGCCGTCGGCGGTGTTGCAGTAGATCAGGAACGGGCCGACGATTTTCCGCCAGTGCTCACCGGCCTTGATCTGGATGCCGCGCCCGCCGTAGTGCGGCGTATGCCACACGAAAAGGAGCGTCGGGTCGGCCGGGAGCGACGCCTTGACGTCGAGGTGGCCCATGATGTCGCCGACCGTTGGGCCGCCGTTGAGGTATTCCAGGCTCGCGTTGACGATGAACAGGCCGAGGTTCTTTTTCGTGCTGCTCCAGCCCCAGGCGGGAGTCTGGGAGTAGGTCGCGGCGTAGTCGTACTTGTGCTCGACCTGGCCCTTGCGGACGCCGGTGTTGAGCCGGCGGGCCTCCCACAGGTTGAGCTGCGTCCCCTTCACCCAGTCCTCCGGCGTCGCCATCAACCGTTGCCGGCGGGCGTCCACCGACAGGAAGTCAAAAAGGTCAGGGTTAAGCTTGAGGCAGAAGGTGCAGACCTCGACGTTGAAAGGCGGGCCCTGTGGTGCGTGGTCGGCGATCGTCCAGCCGTAGACGCCGCGGTCGCCGCGGTGCAGCGTGTAACGGATCTCGATGTCCATCGGCACGGCATTGGGCTGACCCTTGTAGGGGAAAAGCAGGGAGATCTCCCCGAGTTCGCCGCGGGTTTGCGCCGGATCTCGCGTGACGCGGAAGCCGGAAGGCGTCGGCTTCTCCTGGGTGTTCTTCTGGCCCGGCGTCTTGCCGTAGATGTTCCAGTAGCCCCCGCCACGGCTGAGCAGCTCCTCACCGCCGGAGCGGAGGGAGAGGAGGTTGGCGTTCGCCTTGCTGACCGTGAGCGAGACGATGCCGTTAGCCAGGGTGGCCGTGGTCGCGTCGTCGCTGATGACCACGGGCGGGGCCGCGGCGCCCGCCGCATCGGCGGTGCGGCTTCGCCCGGCCAAAGAGATCAGCAGGAGGACCGCGGGCAGGAATAAACGACTTTGCGTTGCGAGGTTCATTCGTGCCATTCCTATGCTTGGCGGCACGGTCGGCACCGCCGTGGACCGTGTTTGGTAGTCGCGGCAATGCATCGGCGCACACGCGTCGTTACCGCCGACGATCGCCGCTGCTTTTGTGGCGGCCGCGAATCTTGTTGGAATTCCAACAGCTTGGCCCGCTGTGAAAACGCCGGCTGCTGACGCGCGTAGTCCTCCGCATGAGAAGCTGCAAAACCCTCGCGTGCCTCATTGTCTCGGTCCTCCTCCTCATTCAGGGCGTCGCGCGCGGCGGTTCCGGCCGACTCGATCCGGAAGTAGTGCGGACGCCCCTTTATATCGCTGAGGGCAATGCGATCGTGCGGCACAACGGCGACCGGTTCAACAATCGGCCGCTGTATTGCAACCAGATCAGCGGGATTGTCGTCGCAGGCGATCGGCCGCTGGTGCGGTTCGGAAGCGGGTCGACGCTCAATGGAACCTTCGTCGCGGCGCTGGCGCGCGGAGGCCGCGCCAAGTGGCTGCACGACTTTGCGGACGTCACGTCAGAGTATCGCGCGGATCGCATGAAGTGGATGCTGAAGGACGCCGCCTTCGGATCAACGGTGTTGACACTCGAAGCGGTTCCTCCCGCGGAAGGCGCGGGAATGGCACTGCGACTGCAGGTTTCCGGTGCATTGACGGGTGATCAGCTCATCTGGGCATTCGGCGGCGCGGCCAAGCAGGAGGGCGGGATGCTCGGCGGGTGGGACCTAACGACCGGCGCCTGGACCCTCTCGCGCGAGGGCCGGCAGAGCGCGCTCTCGCGCAGTTTTTCTCCGGATGATTGCCGGGGCAACAAGGTGGCGGTTGAAGGCGGACGATTGTTAGTCGGAAAAGACGTTGGCTCCGCCGACATCGCGGTCGGCCTTTGTGACGCCGCCTCGCCGATCATTGTCGCCGACGCTGGCGCCTGGGCGGACCCGTTGAAACTGCTCGCCAGTGTCGGCACAGACGACCCGCTGGCGTGCGCAACCATCCCCCTTGATGGGCGACGGGAGATCCACTGGGCGATGCTGGGCGGCTCCGGGAAGAAAACGGAAGCGGCCCCCGCGATTTCGTCGGCCGAGCGGATGTTCGCAGCCGGGATGAAGCGGGCCGAAGAGATCGAGCATCGAGTGGTCGTCGACACACCTGACCCGCGGCTCAATGTCATGGTGGCCGCTTCCGGTGCGGTAACGGATGGTGTCTTCCGCGAGGGGGTCTTTACCCATGCGGGCATGCGCTGGGGCGTGCCGCTGCTGGGATGGCGCACGATCTTCGGCGGCACCTGCTATGGCTGGCACGACCGGGTCAAGATGCAGGCCGGGCTGGCCATCGCCCGCCAGATCAAGGAATCGGACAGGACCGTCGCTAAGGCCGACCCGCGCCACCTTCTGACGTCGCAGGCGCCTGACTCGCGACTCTTTGGCAAAGGGCGAGTCGATTTCCACCAACCTTCGCACTACGACATGCAGAGCCAGTTCTTCGACCAGCTCGTGCATGCCTGGCGATGGACAGGCGACCGCGAACTCGAAGCCCTTCTTCGTCCCGCGCTGGAGCTTCACCTGGAATATATCCACGACTGTTTCGACCCGAACGACACAGGCTTATACGAGAGCTATGCCAACACCTGGCCCACCGACAACCAGTGGTACAACGGGGGAGGCACGGCGGAGGAGACGGCCTACGCCTATACCGGCGAGAAGGCCGCCGCCGAGATGGCGCGTCGCGCGGGCGATGAGGCGGCCGCGAAGCGGCACGAGGCGCGGCTGGCGAAGATCCACAAGGCGTTCATGGACAAGCTGTGGAGCCGGGACAAGCAGCACGTGGGAGGCTGGGTGGAACAGGGCGGGCACGAGCGGATGCACGACGACTGCTGGCTGTATGCCATCTTCTGCCCGATCGACGCCGGCATGCTTGGCGTGGAGCAGTCGGCGCAGTCGCTGTACTACACGGAATGGGGCCTTGAGCGGGAGAACATGCCGTACGGCGGGCAGCGCGTCTGGCCGTCCAACTGGGTGCCGTCCACCTGGTCGCTCCGCGAGATGTGGTCGGGGGACGACTACCACCTCGCGCTGGCGTACTTTCAGACGGGGCTGGCGGACGAGGGCTGGAACGTCCTGCGCGGCACGTTTCCCTGCATGGCGTTTTACGGCCCGGTGCCCGGCGATCTGGGGTACCCCAGCGGCGGGACGGACTTCAACGACTGTGCCAGCATGTTCTGCCGGACCGTCGTCGAAGGACTCTTCGGCTACCGGCCGAATTATCCCGACGGCGTCGTTACGATCGCGCCGCAGTTGCCGTCGGATTGGGACCACGCGTCGATCAAGACGCCGGACGTGTCGCTCGAGGTCGGGCGCAACCGGCTCCACGTCGAGCTCGCCCGGCCGGCGGCACTGGACATCCGCCTGCCGGTGCGGGCCCGAAAGGTTCTGGCGGTGACGGTGAACGGCCGGCCGGCCAGGTGGGAGCTGCTTCCCGGGTTCGGCTGCAGCGTGGCAAAGATCGACGTTGCGGCCGCGCAGTCGGCGGTGGTGGAAGTGAGCTGCGAGCAGCCGCTGCCGCAGTACCCCGCCGTCGCCGTGGAAAGCAATGTGGGCCAGAAGCTGGAGCTGACAGCTTCGGATGCGACGAAAGTGACCGAGCCGGCCGCACCCCCGACGACGGTGGGATATCACTTGGTGAAGTCGCGCGTCGAAGTGGGCGATGCGCCGCAGTGGCGCCTCTTCAAGGTGAAGCTGAAGGACCCGACCGCGGAGGCCGCCGACGAGGCGCGGACGTTCGAGAAAGCGCCGGCCGGTGCCGCGTGGGATCCGGTGGACCTGACGGGGCAATTTAACGCTGACGTCCGCGCGATCTTCCAGCAGAAGTACCTGTCGCCAAGGCCGGCAACGTGCTCGCTGCGGCTGGGGGCCGACGGCTATTCGACATGGCAGATGGTACTGGGCAAGGGGACGACGCTACCGACGATCGATTTTTCCAAGGTCCAGGGAATGCTCGATCGCACGTCGCGCCTGCTGACGCCGCAGGGCATCCCGTTCACGCCGCCGGGGGGCGACCGAAATATCGCGTTCACCTCGATGTGGGACAACTGGCCGCGGGAGGTCGCGATTCCGGTCAACCGCAGGGGCGAAGCGATCTCGCTGCTCCTGTGCGGGTTTACCAATCCGATGCAGGGGCGGATCGCCAATGCTGAAGATTCGGTTGAGATACGCCGACGGGGTCGTCGAGAAGGTGGAGCTGGTCCCGCCACTGAACTTCTGGTCGATGTGCGGCTTCGGGGGAAACGACTACGACTACAAGCGCGACGGTTTCGCGCTGCCGAAGGACCCGCCGCCGACGGTGGATCTGGGACAGAACTGTCGGGCGATCCTGCTGAACCGCCGGCTCCGGCCCGGCGTGGCGCTCCAGAGCATCGAGCTTGAGACGCTTTCGCAGGAGGTGATCATCGGGGTGATGGGCGCGAGCGTCATGGATACAAAGCCCCGTGCTGCTACACATTTCGCGCAGCCTTCGCGGCACGTCGCGGCTGCGCAGGGTTGACCATGGCGGTGAAGCGGATGCGGCGATCGCCCTGTTGATGGAATTCCGCTGGCTGGCGCTTGGCCCGTCGGTGGCCGCCTGACTAGCCCGCGAGGAAATTCCGCGTGGAGACCAGCGGCCGCGGTCGTGAAGCGGAAGCTTAGAGCCGAACTGAGACAATCACATGCTGGACTGCCGTCGGACCGCGAACTGACTCCGCCACATCGTCGCCAATCGCTCTTCCCGCGCCGACGCGCCTGCCTCATCTGCCTCGGCCTTCCGACAAGCCGCTCCGCGGATCCTGGCGAAGGAAGTGATGTGAGCTGCCGAGACGAATGTCGCCTGGTCCTTTACGCGGCGTCGTTCATTTGCCACTTCCGAGTTGCCGCACTCGGGGCGAAGCGCGACGGTTGTACGCAATGTGATAACCGCAGGAAAGGCAGAGGCCCTCACATTGCCGCCGCCGCTTCCGCCATGCCCGACGGAGCAGAAGAGCTCCCGGCCCGGCCCTCGGAAGCAAGCACCCTCTATCCTGGGCCCCAACAGGGACGTGTCTGACCCGGAAATGCCCGCCAAGGATGTTCAGGCGACCATCTTTCTTTAATCCGCATCCTTCTTTCCGACGCAATTTTGGAGCGCGACAAAAGCCCCGGAATTGTTTGACTCCATCCCGGGGCTCTATAGTGCTCTGTATGAGACGTTAAGCCACCGCGTCAATCGCAAACACTTTGACGTTGCTGTTGATGGGCAGCGTGATGCTTTGCAGAGTCTTGAGTGGATTCAAGGTGAAGTTGTACCCGTACAACCGGCGGGTGCCTGTCACCTTAGCTCCGACCGAGTTGTCAAAGTACGACATGCTCAACGCAACGGATTCACCCGAGTTGGTCGAGCTCGAAGCCCAGTCGCTCATGCTCTGGGTGATGGTCTGCGTCGTCCCATCGGTGTAGTTGAGGTTGAAGACCTGATTGCCCTGATTACCTCTCGCGGCCGTGCCCAGCAATTGCAGGGAACTGTAATTGCCGGTGGGCAAGGTCAGCGTCTGCCCGAGCCCCACGACAAGATCGCTTGTGCCGGGCGAACCAATGTTGAAGACATTGCCATTCCAGTTCACCGAATTGTTCAGGAGACTGCCGGAAAAGGAGCTGCCGCTAAAATCGAGGCTGTCGCCGTTGGAAATCGTCGAACCATCGGCGGCAATCCCCGTGTTGGTGAAAGCGGAAGCCAAATTGGTCTGTACGCGAGACAGCTGCACACCGGTGAACGTAGCGGTGCATAATCCAGTGTTATCGTGATCGGTCACGGACAGGCCAACTTGCGCTGTCGTGGCCATTGTGATCATCTGAGTCGTGCCAACCTGGGCCCAATCTGTCGAGGCCGGGTTGGAAACGGTGGTGTAGTATGCGGAGAACGCGTTACCGCTACGAACCAGCTTGAGCCAGACGAGCCCGGTCACGCCACTGATGAAGCTTTGAGAGGTACTGCCTCCGGCGGTGCTTCGCCACTCGAAGCTCACATTACCACCCGGGGTCTGGAGGACGTTAGCGAAGGCGGCGTTCGCAGAGGTGTCATTGCGGAACATGAGCCCGGACTTGGCCCATGCCTGGCCGCTGCTGACGGACGTTTCACGCGCGGTGATGGTTTCGTCGCCGGTGACGGCGGTGGATACGAAGTGGAACTGATCGGATCCGCCCCAGATATCGCTGCCGCCGCCGACAACGGTATATGTGGAGCCGTCGAACTTGCCCGATCCTGCCTGGCCCGGGGAGCCGATGTCGAGCGTGCTGCTGAAGGCGCCCAGCGGGGCATACGGGGTGGTAAGCGTCAACTGAATCGGGATGTTTGAGAAGGTGGTGCCGGCCGCGTCTTTATAAGTGACACCGGGAAGAATGATGTAGCTCGAGCCGTCGGTCCGCTGATAAACCGTCGCCGCCTGGAGCTGGGCGCCGGTGAAGGTCTGGCTGAAGGAAGTAGGCCCGTCGGCCGAGTCGAAGAACGAGCCGGTGAGGGTATAGCCGTTCGTCTCGGACGCAAATGGCAGCATCAGCATCAGCGGAGAAGAGGGTGTGAAGGGGGGCGTCACCGGATTGACGTCCGCAAAGACCGGGAACGACACCAACAGTCCGTTGACCGTGCGGGTCAGCAGGTTCCAACCGTTGACGAGCGTTGAGCTCGTCGATTCGTTGACTCGGGCCCCGTTCTGATCGGTGTACTGCAACAGGTAACTGCTGCCGACCACGCGTTCTTTGCTGACGCGAGAAGGCGATCTGAAGAGGGACACCGCGCCAATCAGGCCATTCGACAGCGGCATGGCGGCGGCGTTAGCCGGTGCCGCCTGGTTACCCACGGCAATGCCGTACTGTGCCATCAGTTGCGCGTTGGTCTTATCGAGCATCGTCGCGGGAATCGTCGCCAGCGCCGTGCCGGTGACGAACGGGACATAATTCGCAGCCTGCTCGGGGAAGTAGAGCTGCTGCCCGGCATTTGGGCCGCCCGTAAAATTGATCATGGTGGCGAAGAAGTCTCGCTGGATGTCGTATTCAGAAACCCATCCATTGCCGTTGAGGTAGTACTGGTAATGGGTCTTCCCGTTCAGGGCCGTCGCGCTCAGGGTGATGAACTGTGTGGTGCCGTCGAAGGGAATGAAATTGTTTCCGTCAAACCCACCGGTTTGGCCGTTTTGTGCCGGTCGCGTGAATGAGAAGTCGATGATGTTCTCGAAAGTGCCGCCGTTCACGGCATTGAGGCCGTGACTATCCACGCCCCAGCCGGTGTTGAAACCCTCGGCGGTCACGTTGTCCAGCTCGATGTCGCCCGTATTGGTGTTGCCTGAAATGCCCTGGCCGGATGGGGCATTCAGGTTGCCGAGGAGCGTCATGTTCTGCAAGATGATGTTGGTGTGGGGCCCGCCGATCGCGTTGTAGGAGTATGGGGCGAAGAAGCCATTATTCACATTCCACGCCGTCGAATTCTTGAAGACGTTCACGTTTTTGGTGTGATCGTAGACGGCTTCAAACCCGTTGCCCGACGCGTAGGTGATATTGTTTTCAAAGTCGCGGACGCCGACTTCCCATGCCGCGACGCTCGTTGCACCTGGAAACGCCGCCGCGGCGGCAGAATCAAAATTCGCCGCGGCGATGTCGATCTCGTTCTGGTGATCGAACTGCATGCCATTGATCGGATAATAGACGAACCCGCCTTCGGGCATGCCGATGGCGATGTTATTGGTGACGGTGGTGTTTGTTCCCTGGAACCAGAATCCTTCGCCTTCATGTCCGAAGTCCAGGTTCCCGCGTCGGCCGTTCATGTTGCCAAGCCCGGTTCCATCACCCGTGCCGCGGATCGCCAGGTTACCGTTGTACGTGCCGATCTCATCGCCCCGTTCGGCGACGAACGCGGTGCCGTAGACGTTGTAGGCGGTATTGTCCTCGAAATCGACGTAGCTTCCGTGATTGTCGTAGCCCCAGCCGGGGCTGCCGACGACGCTGCACCCGGTGACGGTTGATTCACCGTTGGCCGCGTTGGTACCGACGAGGTGGAAATGCACAGAATACCTTGCCCGCGGGTTGGTGCCGGTGCCGGGCACCAGTTGACCATTGGCGTCCAACACCGGGTCATTGATGGGCTTGCTCTTGTCGGTGCGGCCGAGGTCATCGAAGGCAATGTAGTTGATGTTGACCGTCGGCATGTCCATGAACATGACGTGCCCGCGTCGATCGACCGCGGTATTCTCCGAGTTGAACACCACATTGCGCGTGGTGTCCGTGAGATACACCTTCAAGTTCGAGTCTGGGGCGAGATGATTGTATTTGAGCGCGCTGACCTTCACATCGGAGAGCCCGTTACCTAGTGAACTGATCCCAAGAACGGTGAGCTGCTCATCCTGATTTGCGGTGGCGGTGGTACCCCCAAGAACCAGGCTGTCTCCGACGTGCCAGCCCGTGGGAGTGGGGATCACCAGATCGGTACTGCCAGCCGTCGCGGGCTGCGAAAGGGCTACGTATGGCGTGACCGTCGAGCCATACATCGTGGTAAAGCCCATCGCCAGGAGCCCCCGGCTCAACCACTGCGGGTCCCAGCTTCGATCGGTTGCTCCGGTATCGATGAAGGTTACCTTGGCGGTGACATTGGGAGCGATCGGATTCGCCGCGGTGCCAATGGTCAAAATCGCGCCATCGTCGGTCCAGAGGGTTTCAACATTGAGTGCGGTGTTCACGTTTGTCGCAAATTGCAAAGCGCCGTAGACGTGGATCCACTTCAATCGCGTGGCGATGACACTGTCCACGGTCTCGGTGATGCCCGCCGGAATGAGAACATCCGCATTGGCGGCGGGAACGGCGCCATTGCTCCAGGTGGTGGGGTCGGACCAGTTGCCGCTCTTCACCGCGACATTCGTGGCGGCTGAATCCGGCATCATGGGGTCCAGGTATTGGCACATGTAGCAAGTGGAAGTGACGGTCCGCCCGTTATAGGGATTCACCCATGTGCGGATGACCGGTGCCGCGCTCAACAGCAAGCGGGTTTCAAGGGATTCAACAGCCAATCGGACTGCCGAAGATCCGCGCCTGCTATTGCCCTTTGTAAATGTGGAGGAAAAATGGGTCCGCTGTGAGTCGCGCACGAGTTCCGACATGGGAGTTCCTTTCTGGTACGAGGACCGCATGGAAACCGCGGTCCGGGGCGTATCACTCCGCCAGGAGCGATGACATGACCGTTGACTGTGCGTCGCGATATATGCCGTGGCGTCTTGCGCAAACGCAAGCCGCAGAAATGGGATCAAAGCCGACGACTTGCCGGCTAACGAGCGAGCGCTATTACAGCAACAATTCCGGCAACAGACGGGCAACGAGGCACGAGAGGATCATGCTGCTTCTTATGGGAGGTTTTCGTGGAGGACGAATGCAGGTGGCTCACCTTATTCACTTTCAAGGGCCGGCGCTGAAGATCCGCCACGCCGCCGCTCAAAGCCATCAATCGAGGATTTGACGCCATTTGCTCCGCCTCCGAGATGGCCAAGGCTTCCGCGCGTTCCGCAACGATTAGAAGAGAGGTCGATCTTGCACCAATTGGACAAAAAAGTTTTTTTCAATCGGCGTACAGGGGATCGTAGAAGGATCGGCTGCTGGCATCGGAACGGACGGTCCATTCCGCGTGGCCGTCGCAGTACGCCGCGTTCCCGTGATAGCCGGGGTTGGGGATGGGGCTGCCGGCGTTTGGATCGGTGTCCCGGTATTTGGGCGTACGGTCGTGCCGAATGGACAGGCGGTCCGTCGTGAGCGGATCCCAGATCCCATCATTGATGGTGCTGTTATCTTCCTCGATCAATATGATTTCTCGCTCGACTTAAGAACCTGGGTCATCCGCATGCTCTTGCCGTTGACCCCGCTTGTGAACCCGGCAAGGATGACGTTGAGGTCGTAGCTGAATGGATATGGCGTGCCGCCCCGATAGGTGTTGGGGCGAAGGGTAACCTCGTTGGACGGACAGATCAGTATGCTCGTGTATAAAATGCCTTGCTGGCCTCCCAAGTAAGGTCCGATGGGAGACGGGTTGACGTCGCGGTCAGCGCGATAGTAGACCCAGTCCCAGGCATACTCGGGCGGCGGATCGCGCTGGGCCGGGCCCGGAAATAACAGGCGGTTGTCATTGGTGTACATGATGAACGCCATACGGAGTTGGCGCAGGTTGCTTGAGGCACTTGGTCGTGCGCGCCTGTTCCCTGGCCCGGCCCATCGCCGGAAGCAGGATCCCCATTAGCAGCGCTATAATCCCGATAACGATTAGAAGCTCGACGAGGGTGAATCCAGGCCCAGTTCCGTCCCCCTTGCGGATGCAGTTCCTCGACGCCGGTGTTTTATTGAGTTCTGCCTCCCGTTACCGATTGGTCGATCTGACCCGGTCCATACAAATTGTGAGCCAACTCCCTGCAATACAAAGAAAAGCGCTGGCTATAAACTGGACAGAAAAATTCGTATGGCGGGGTCACAGACAGGAAAGCTCAGTCCGGCCGTCCCGCTTGGTACGCAGCCTGTAATTCGGTGCCGGTCAGCGCCCGGTCGAAGATGGCGAGCTCGTCAATGGAACCTTTGAATGTGATCCATTTCGGCGGGCCCCCGTTCCCGAGGCGGGAGCCGATGGTGACGGATCCCGTTGAGTTCAGAATGATTTGCGGGGCGGACTTCGAGTCCGCGAGCTGCCCATCGACATAGAGCGTCAGCGAAAGTTTTGCCGGGTCGTAGACGCTGGCCACAAAGCACCAAGTATCCGAAAACTGACCGCTCGTCAGGGTGGTGTCGCCGCCTCGGCCGGCATGCTTTCGAATCCAGGCGCGGTAACGCGAAGGCCGGGATAAAACGTCGATCGCGTACTGTTCGGCGTACCACCCCCCGCGGCAGACGATGCCGGTGTCTCGCGGTTGCTGTGCTGCAGCTTTGGTCCAAACGCAGATGGTAAAGGGACTTGCTGTTGCGGCGCCGCGGGAGAAATCCAGCACCGGCGAATCAGGGATGGCCACGCGCTGCGACGTTGACGGGTCGAACAACAGGGCGGCTTTGTCAGGGAATCGCCCTACACTCCACTGCGGCCGGGCCCCAGCGTCGCCGTCGCCCAGGATCCCGTCCAGCGCGTGGCCTGCCGGTGAATGGTTCAGGAGGCGATCGGGGGCTTCCACGGCATCCTGGAACGTGTAATACGCCACGAGGCTCGGGTCTCTGCGGATGCGTTCGCTGTAGGCGCGCCAGCGTTGGAACCGGCCGTTCCCTGCCAACGACGCCGCCGCATCAAAATCGCGCGGGAGGACGAATGCCGACGCGTTTCCGGGATGCACTCAGGTGAAGCCGGCGGAATTGACCTCCATCGCCGAGCCCGCTGAAACCACCCGCGCCGCCGCGGGAGCGGTGCCTTTGGGGGCGACGGACACTTTGCCCTGGACGACGCTGACGTCCATGCCGCCGTTCCCCCTAGCAACAACCCCGAATTCCGTGCCCAGATCAACCACGCTGGCGCTGTCAGTCGCGACGGTGAATCCCCGCGCCTGCTCCGGCACCCAGGCGGAAACCCTTCCGGAGAGCAACGAAAGTCGATTGGGAGGCTCGGCCCAAAATCGTGCCGGTCCCTCGATCACCGCTCAAGCGCCGCTGGGGAAATGGATTTGCACCAGCCCGGAAGTGAGTTCAAGTTCGGATCCCGGCAGAATCGCTCCGGGATTGATCGTCGTACGGGGGTCTTTCCAATGCGCGTCGATGGCCCCCGCAAGCGTCACGTGTCCGGAACCCGGCTTCAACAGGATCGTCACCAAAAAAATGCCCGCGATGACGAGCGCCGCCAGGCCGATCCATCGGCTCGGACGCCGGCCGCGGCTGGCGTTGGCCGGTGCCGGCACCAGCGCCGCTGAGGGGGAGAGGGCCGCCTCGGCAGCTGGACTTGATTCCTCGGGGCTGACCGGCAGTTCGATGCTGTCGTGCAGCGATGGTCTCGCGGCTTCCTCGCCATCCAAGGCGACGATGCCGCTCCCCATCCGGCCAAAAAGGTCCTCGGCCGCCTCCGTCAATAGCACCGACACGAGCACCTGATCCACATAGTGACGGCGTGCCGCCGGGCTTGCGGACAGCAGCTCAATAAGCCGCCTCTGCTGCTCGTCCGAAGCCTCGCCCGCCTGAACGCGTAAGAGCAGCTCGCTCAACTCGGATGGATCGAAATCGGCCGTCACGCGTGCCCCCGGCTCGCCAGCGATTCCTGAACGCAGCGGACCAGCGCCTGATGCGCCGGCTTACCGCCTTATAGACCGAGTCCGAAGACCGCCCCAATCGCTCTGCCATCTGCCTCATCGTCGTACCCGGCTCGTAACGCATCTCGATCAGTTGACGGGACTTTTGCGGCAGGCGCTTCAGGCAGTCGCGCAGCGCCTCGCGGCGCGAGTCGATCGACTCCGAAGCCGTTGCGGTTTCGCTCGCGACCAGGGCGACCAATTCGTCGCTAAACGTGACGCCCCGGTTTGCCCGCTGCTTGCGGTAATGGTTCATGGCCGAGAAGCGGACGAACGCCGCGGCCCAGGCGACGAAGTTCGTCCCGGCTTGGAACTTATCGAAGTTCCGCCACATGCGGGCCGACGTCTCCTGGAGTACGTCGTCGGCATCGGCGGCATTGGGGACTACGGCGGCAATCATCGCGCAAATCGCGTGGCGATGCGACAGGAACAGAGATATGAATCGCTCTGTATCGAGCTCACTAGTCACCCGCGGCCTCCTCGATACCGGCTCAGTAAACGTCCATTTCGAACCGAATCCTGCTCTTAAAGAGCCGGCTGACCGCATTTTGGACAAAAATTATTGCTTCCGGGGTCAAAGTGGGCATCGCGATGCAGCTTCTCTGGTCGCGCGGCCACTGCCGCATCCGCTCTGGGTCGCTAGCGTTGGTGACGCCGTTAACCACCGCCGAGACGTTTGTGTGTCGCTCCGTCAGCTTGGCGACTTCATCGCCCCGGCAATGCCCTGATCGTCGAACTCGCTACAGAATGGGAAAGGTGAATCAATGTGGCCCACTGCCGGCAGTTCCGTCGAAGGACGGGGATGACTCCGCGGGAGTTCAGGAAGCGGCACCAGCACTGATGGGCTGTTCGACCCCCCTCAAGCTCGGCTCCGGGGGGAAAAATCCGCTATTGACGATGGAGCAAACCGCCCGGGCGTTGAACGTCGTGTGCCGCCGCTGGCAGGCGCGTCGCCGCAACTCGTCCGAAGTTGAGCACGTTTCGCGGGTCATCAAGTACCATCAGGCTCGGAATCAAGCCGCGAAACAATCACGGCTGCGGACGTTCAAAATGCAAACGTAGCGCTGTAGTGCTAACCGCCGCGCCTTACTCACACAAGCAGCGGCACTTTAACGTTATCGTGAAGCGTTCGGGGCAGGTTTGCCAGACGGCCTGCGGCTTGGCAGTGTCGGTAGGGTCGCATAACCAAACCGCTGCTCTGGACGGTCTGGCGTCGTGAGTTTAGTTTGTCCTCGCTTTCAACGCTTCCGTGGGCCTCGCGAGATCCGCCAGAGAGCGCTATCCGTTAGCCAACTTCGGAGGTTGTCGATGATGAGAAGCGCGATTGCCTTCACCCTTGGAGTGTTTTTAACGGCCGCGTTAATGACGGCGCTCGGTGCCTGGCACAGCTCGGATATTACACCCGGCCGATTTCAGCTTTCAGTTACCCCAGCGCCTCCTGGAGGCGGGCCGTATGCCTTCGTGATTGACACTGCCACCGGTCAGGTTTGGTCCAATGTGCCGCCCGGAGATCATAGCTTTATCGACAAGAAACTGCCTGCATCACAGCCCTAAAACGCCGTCGAACCATCCACTGCTGTGGCGCGGCCGGCGTCGCGGCTACGTCTCCTGGCATTTCGTGGTTGACCGGCCCGTCGCGTTGCCGGAAAGAAAGGATCATCCGTTATGTGCCGCAACGATCGGTCTATCTATGTTTCGTTGCTCGCCATGATAACGGCTCTAGGCTGTGAACGGTCACCCACTATGTCGGCCGGAACCAAGCCATCAAGCACACCGGTGCGAACGTCGATCACCACACCGTCGTCGCTAATGGGGAGAAGCCGCTCCTATCCCGTGGCATTGAAGAGGCCATCTTGTTGGCAGCGATACGAGAACTCTTGCCTGCCAATTACCCTTGTCCTTGTAAGGAAAACATGCTATTATTCCTTACATGAAGCAGGGACATAAGACTAAAGAATCAATTGATTCACAGGTGCTTACGGCAATTCGAAGCCGTGGGCGCGGCTGCGTTTTCGTCCCTGCTGACTTCCTGGAGATCGGCAGCCGGGAGGCCATTGATATTACCCTCCATCGCCTCGCCAAAAAAGGCACCATTCGCCGGCTCGCGAGGGGGGTATACGACTTCCCGAAAGACCACCCGGTGCTTGGTCGGCTCGCGCCTTCCGCCGCTGCCGTCGCCGAGGCCCTCGCTGGCCGCGATCGTGCACGCATACAACCGGCGGGAGCTTACGCCGCTAACGCACTGGGTTTGTCCGAACAGGTTCCGGCCAAGGCGGTCTTCCTGACCGATGGCCCCACCCGGACGGTAAAGGTCGGCCCGACCACGATCCAGCTTCGGCGAACGACCCCACGGAACATGGCGGCGGCGGGACGCTTAAGTGGCCTATTGATCCAGGCCCTCCGCGAATTGGGCGAGGAGCATGTAACGCCCGAGCGGCGGGAACATCTGAAGCGTACCATCCCCGCCCATGAGCGCCGGGAACTGCTCAAGGATCTTCCGCTGGCCCCGGCTTGGATGCACCCTATCTTTCGCGAACTCGCGCAGGTGCGCGCATGAAGCTCGGCTTCTTTATTTTACGGGCCAGCGAACGCAACCTGTACATCGAACAGGCTGCTATCCGCCGCAATATATCCCCGGTCGTGATCGAGAAAGATTTCTGGGTCTGCTGGATGCTGGGCATCCTCTTCCAGTCAGAGTTCGCGGGCAGCCTCGTGTTCAAGGGCGGCACGTCGCTGTCGAAGGTGTTCGGCGTCATCGAACGGTTTTCTGAAGACATCGACCTGTCGCTCTCACCCGCCTTCCTCAAACTTCCCGAAGCCGGCACCAGTCGAAACCAGGCCAACAAGTGGATGACCAAGGCCGAAGCGGAGTGCGGCGTGGCCGTGAGGAACCAGATCGGCCCTGCGATGGAAGCAGCCGTGGTCTCCGTTCTCGGAAAGGGCACCCGCCCATGGGTCGAATTTGTGACGGATGCGGGTACGAACTCGCCGGTTCTCCACTTCCACTACCCATCGTCGCAGCCCACGGATTTCGATTACCTGAAACGCTCGGTGAAACTGGAATTCGGATCACTCACCGACCAGCAGCCGATTGGCTGGCATCCCATTCGACCTTGGATCGCAGAGGCTATCCCCGAGGCGTTTACCGACTGGCGGTGCGAGGTGGTTGCATTGGAAGTGGAGCGGAGTTTCTGGGAGAAGGCGACGATTCTCCACACTGAATACCACCGACCTGCTGACAAGCCCACGCCTGACCGATTCTCGCGCCACTATGCAGACGTGGCGGCATTGGCCAAGCACCCACACGCGAGCACGGCGATCGACCGGCATGACATCCGTGACCGGGTCGTGCAGTGGAAACGCCAGTTCTTCGGCAGCGCATGGGCGAACTACGATGCTGCCAAGCCCGGCACTTTTCGCATCGTCCCTCCCCCTGATCGACTGCCAGCACTGCGCCGCGATTATCAGGCGGTGCGGGACATGCACCTCACCGAACCAAGGAGTTTCGATGACATTCTTGCGACCCTGACGGACCTTGAAAAGCGCATTAACCAGGCCGGTGGAACATAGAAGCCGCGCCCATTAGTTTAGAGACATACACGGCCGTACTTCCCGCCGGGAATGGAATGATTTAATTAACAGCCGCGTCGGATCAAGAGCATCCCATTCCATTCATCCCCTCGCTGGCCGGAGCCGTTACGGCATCATCGCGCGCCAGCGTCATCCATTTCGAGGATCAAGATCGATGCGACCGCGTCGCAGAATTGCTCGCCCGCGGCGTGGCCCGGCACATGCTCGGACGGCCTGCGGAGACCGAGGATTCTACCGCACATCGACTTGAGTTGTCCGGCGGAACGAGGCTTCATGGTCGTGCGGTTAACGGCGAGAGAACGCCGGCCGCAGGAGATGAAGCATGAATCTGCGCGTCAAAAATCAGATCGTCGATCCGCGGCAAAGAACATCGTGAAGGCCGCGGTGAATTGAGACTGTCCCCGGTTCTGATCCTTTTCTGATTCTGTCCCCTTTTCTGATCCCAGTGGCAGAAGGACGATGGCGCTTCGAGCCTCAGGAGATCCAGTTGGTGGGTGGATGGCTTTGGTCGGGCTGCCGTGCGGCATTGAGCATCCACCCCCCGCCGGTGCGGGCCCGGATCGAACGCGGCGGACGATGCCGAACGGCGGCGGCTTGCTCTATCGCGGCTTTTGATGCCTTATGCCGCGCCGGGTGCCGCTGAACGCGGTTGGCCGATCAGGCGGCCCCGCGGCGCGACCGAACTTAGCAGTGTCCCAAGATTAGTGCGGCGTTCCGCGAGTCGTTGCGTTCCGGAATGTTGGATTCGTAGCAGGCACACTCCGTGTGCCGTTCGCCGGTCTTCAGCGACTCCGCCGTGCCAGACGAGGGCGTTGGCATATGGAAGGTGCCTGCTACGCTACGAGTCACCGGGAACGTCGAACTCCGAAGCACGAAATTGACGGAATGAGCAAGCGGAAAAGGAAACCAGATGAAAGCGACTGCGGTTTCCGCTTGGTCTTCGTTTCAGCTTCCTTGAAGGTTCGTGCTTCGGATTCCTTCGGTTCGCAACGCTTCACGGCTATTCATTGCTGTAGTGCTAGGCTCTGTCTCAAAACAGTAGACGGAAGTATCTCTGGATCATTGCCAGTTGAAGCATCCCGTGGAAATTAACCGCCAACTTCTCGTAGCGGGTCCCGATGCGTCGGAACTCCTTTAGCCATCCGACGCACTGTTCAATCACGCCGCGCCGGCGATACGCGACGCGGTCGAATCGAACCGACGGGTCGTGCCGCGCGTTCTCATTGTCCTTGTGCGGAATGACCGGCTCGATCTTCTGTCCTTTCAGCCAATCCCGCAGTCGCTGAACGCTGTAGCCTTTGTCACCGGCCACTTTCGACGGTTTGTGCTTTCGCCGTCGCTCCTTCCGCCGCCGCCCGATCAGCGTCGCGACCGCCTGGCCGATGACCGACTCGGCCCGGGTCGAGTCGTGAACCTGCCCGGCCGTGACTTCGACGGCCAGAGGCGTTCCCGCCCCGTCGGTGACGAGGTGGAATTTCGTGCCGAATCCACCGCGACTGCGGCCCAGCCCATGATCCTGTGGCTCGTCGGGGTAACGCTCGAGACTTTTTTTCAGCGCCGGCGGCCGCCCGGGCGGCACGCACGTTCGAACCGTCAACGGCCCACAGTTCCCAGTCGATCAGCCCCGCGGCGTCGAGCTTTACTTGCAGGGCTTCGACGATCGCGGCGAAGACGCCGGTCCGTCTCCAGTGGCAAAAGTACCGGTGCACCGTCTTGCAGGAACCGAAGCGTGGATCCAGGTCGCGCCACGGGCAGCCGGCCGCCAGAATCCAGAAAATGCCATTGAGGACCAGCCGTCGGTCCTTGGCGGGCCGGCCGGTGCGGGCCGTGCTCCGGGGGATCAGCGGCTCAACCAGTTCCCATTGCTCGTCCGTAAGTTCGTGTCGCTCCATCTGTGCCCACCTCCTTGGGGCATCAGATCTTAGGCAGCTACCATGGTTTCGAGACAGAGCCTAGAGCAATACCTTGCCGCCAGTCACGCCGTAGACCTGCCCGGTTGTGAAGCTCGCGGTGTTCTCGGCGAGGGTGACGTACGCGGATGCCAGTTCGGCGGGTTGGCCCGGCCGCTTCAGGAGTGACTGCTCGCCGAACTGGGGCAGTTTGTCGGGGGCCGATCCACCGCTGACCTGTAATGGCGTCCAGATCGGGCCGGGCGCTACCGCGTTGACGCGGATGCCTTTGGTCGCCAGTTGCTTGGCCATGATCTTCGCCAACTGTTCGTTGCAGGCTTTGGTTTGGGCGTAGTCCGTCAGATTGGGCGAGGGGTCATATGCTTGCTCGGAGGCCGTGTAAATGATGGCCGCCCCGGCAGGCAGATGCGGCACCGCGGCCTTGGTGATCCAGAAGGGCGCATACACATTCGTCTTAAACGTCGCGTCGAAGTCCTCGGTTGTCACATCAAGGATGGACTCTCGCGACTGCTGGCGGCCGGCGTTGCTGACGAGCACGTCCAGCCCGCCAAGCTGGCGAACGGCTTCGGCCACCAGATGCAGGCAGAACGCTTCTTCGCGAAGGTCGCCTGGGATGGCGACCGCTTTTCGCCCGGCTTCACGGATCAGTTCGAGGACTTCGCGTGCGTCGGGCTCTTCGTCGGGGAGGTAATTGATCGCGACGTCCGCCCCCTCACGGGCGAAGGCGATGGCAACCGCCCGACCGATCCCGCTGTCCCCGCCAGTAATCAGTGCCCTGCGGCCCAGGAGCCGCCCAGTGCCACGGTAGCTGGTTTCCCCGTGATCCGGGCGCGGATCCATCTTCGATGCTAGACCGGGCCATGGCTGCTGTTGCTTCTTAAAGGGCGGCTTGGGGTACAGGTCCACCGGGTTCTGGAGCGTTGGCCGCTGGGGCGGGCTCGCGGCCGGCGGTTGCCCGTCCCCGCTCTGCGCGGCCGCGAGCGCGGTTACCGGCGACACGGCCAGTAAACTTGCGGCCCCCGCGTGCATGACCTGCCGACGTGAAAGCGGCACGTTGGTTGGGTCTGTCTGGTTCATGTGATTCATCTCTCCTGGATCTTGGGCTCAAGGGCCAATCAGTAGCCGGTCAGATCCGTTGAGCCGGCCTGGCTGTTCGAAACAACGCCCAAATCGCGCTGACCTCAAGGATCGCGACGTCGCGACTCGGGGACGAATGCCTCGGCGTTTGCAAAGGCAATACCCTTGCGTTTTCAAGAATGCGGAACGGTAGTCGCGGAGATGGCTCAAGTCGCGCGGCGCGGGCACGGAGGAGGGCTTTGAAAAATCGGCGCTGCTAATTCCTGAACTTCATCTTAACTTCCCGCCCAGGATAGTGGTGCCAGGAGGGCGATATGGAGACCGACAGACGACGCGAATCGACAGGGAAATGGACGACTCCATGCGCACCGCATCAACATCGATCGTGCTTGCCGACGGAAGGAAGTTGTTCAGAGAGGCCTTGTCGGCGTTGCTTGAGAAGCAGGCGGACCTGCGCGTTGTCGGGGAGGCGGAGGATGCCGCGACGGCGGCGAGGCTCGTTAAGCCGCTTGACGTTGATGTCGTCCTCCTGAACCTGACGCCGCCGATGAACAGCAGCCTCGACGATATCCGCCGGATTGTCGCGGCGCGGGCGGCGGTGAAAGTGCTGGTTTTAACCTTGGCGCCGGCAGCCGAGATTGTCCGCGAGCTTTTCGCCGCGGGGGTCGCCGGGTGCCTTACCCGGGAAAGTGCGGCCGACGAATTGGTGGCCGCCATCCGGGCCGTGGTTAGCCACGGCACTTATCTTAGCCCCGGCCTCGTTCCGTGCGTGGTCGGAACGCACTCGACCCTTGTTTATCATCGCCGACGCGCACAGGCGCTCGCCCCGCGCAAACGCGCCATCCTATGCGCCGTCGCGATGGGAAAGGCGACCAAGGAGATCGCGGCGGAAATCGGCGTCACGACCAAGACGGTCGAGACGCACCGCCGTCGGCTGATGGAGAAGCTCAACCTGCACACCATCGCGGAGCTGACCAAGTACGCCGTTCTTCAGGGGATCAGCCCCCTCGAGATCAACCCCGACGCCCCGCGCGCCGTGGGCGGCCACCGCGTTTCAGAAGGCGATTTTTAACCTTCCCCGCTCCGGCGGCGGCCGCTTCTTCCGCCGCTCGCGCCGATAACCGCCGCGCGCCCGGGCCGCTCAAGTCCGTGCGGGGGACTGCCGAATTCCCATGGATGCGTTTGTACCTCCGCGCGCTTTCGTACTTTCGGGCTGACTGGCCGCTGGCCCTGCTGTGGCTTGGGCTGATCGGCATGGGCACCGGCCTTGGCCTGCTGGCGGCTTGGCCGATGGCGGTCTTGATCGACAGCGTCCTATCATCGCGGCCGAGCCCCGACCGCGTCCACCGGATCTTCCTGGCGGCGCTGCCCGCGGGGCGAATCGGGAAGATCTTTGGCCTGGCTCTGATAGGCCTGTTGCTCAAGCTGTTACAGGACCTCTGTGGCACCGCGCAGACGGTGGTCTGCAACCAGATCAACTACGCCGGTCTGATGAGAGTGCGCTGCGACCTGTATCGCAAGCTTCAATCGCTGCACCTTGCCTATCACCGGAGCCAGTCGCTGGGTGACAGCATCTACCGACTCAGTTCCGACACCTACGGGTGTCAGACGGTGCTGAACGTCCTGGTCTCCGCGGTCGCCGCGGCCGCCACGCTGATCGTCATGACGGGCATCCTTTCGACGCGAAGCGTGCCCCTGACGGCGCTCGCCTTCTCGGTGGCGCCGCTGCTGGCCGTCCTGAACGTCGTTTTCGGCCGCCGGCTCAAGCGGCGCTCTCTCGAGTGCAAAGAGGTGGATTCGCGGCTGATGTCGGTGCTTCAGAGGTCGATGCAGTCGATTGGCCTTGTGCAGGCGTTCGGCCGCGAGGAGGAAGAGTTCGGCCGCTTCCGCGGGACGCTGCGGGAAACCGTTCGCGCCTGGTGGCGACTGAATCGCGAGCAGACCCTATACAACCTCCTGGTCGGGCTGCTGTTCGGCGTCGGCGGGATGGCGATCTTCGGCTTCGGGGGGTATCTGGCCAGCGAGGGGCGGCTCTCCATTGGCGACCTGATGGTCTTCACGTCGTACCTCGGCATGCTCTGGGGCCCGCTCTGCAAGCTGACCGGCCTGGCGGCCGACGCGCAAGGGGGCGTGGCGGGAGCCCAGCGCGTCTTCGAAGTGCTCGACCGCGAACCGGCCATCCGCGACGCGGCCGACGCCGTCGCCTTGCCGTGTGCCCCGCGCAGGCTGGAACTGGACCGGGTTGACTTCACCTATGGCAACGAGCGGCCGGTGCTCTCGAACGTTTGCGCTCGGATCGAGCCGGGCCAGATGGTCGCCTTTGTTGGCTCGAGCGGGGTGGGCAAGAGCACCCTGCTGAACCTCCTGCCGCGGTTCTATGACCCGGCGGGCGGAGCGGTGCGGCTCGACGGGATCGACGCGCGCAACATCAAGGTTAAAGACCTGCGCCGCCATGTCGCCCTGGTGCTGCAAGAGAACGGAATCCTGCCGGCTACCATCGCGGAGAACATCGCTTACGGCCGCCCCGACGCCACCCGCTCCCAGATCGAGCGAGCGTCCCGGCTCGCCGGCGCCGACAGCTTCATTGAGGGCCTGCCCGAAGGGTATGACACGCTGTTGGCCGAGAACGGCTCCAACTTGTCCGGGGGCCAGCGGCAGCGGATCGCGATCGCACGGGCGCTGTTGACCGAAGCGCCGATCATCGTCCTCGACGAGCCGACCAGCGCGCTCGATTCGCATCATGAAGGGGTGGTGAGAGCGGCTTTGGAGTCTGTCAAAGGGGAGCGGACGATCATCCTCGTCAGCCATCGCCTCAGCACGGTTGCCGGGTGCGAACAGATCTTCGTTATGGACGGCGGCCGCATCGTCGAACGGGGGACCCACGAACAGCTTATTGCCCGCCGCGGCGTCTACTTCTCGATGGCGCACGAGCAACTTGGGTTGGATGATGCCACCTCCTACCGCACGGCGGCGTAGGATGGATCAGGTGACTCAAGCAGCGCCTTCATTTGTTGGAAAGCGAACTTGCGATACCCGTCGTCTTTGACGAGCCCCATGTGGTACTCGTTCTCGTCCACATGGAACCCTTCGATCGCGGCGCGGGAGGGGTCGAGGTCGATGAGGCTATACCAGTAGAGCCGTTCCACCGGCGCGGCGGCCGCCTGACGTAGCGCCTGGAGTTGCAACTCGTATTTGGCTTCGCGGCCCGTCGCAAGGTCCCAGGTTGCGATGCCTGTTTCTGTGACCCAGATCGGCTTGCCTCGCGCAGCGGCCGCGATCAAATTGACCTTCGCGTCCCACCCTGACCAGTGGCTGAGCCAATCCCAATTGGGATGGTCGGGGAACCACATGCCGGGGAACGCGTGGATGCCGACGGCGTCGCAGTAGTGAAGAACGCCGCGCGAATGCATCAGTTCGAGCCAATCCTGATCGACGGGGATCATTCCGCCGAGGACGGTTCGCCGCCCACGCTGCTTCGCCCAGTAGGCCGCGGCCCCGATCATCTCGGCGAACTTCCCCCACTGGGGGTCGCAGGACGGGAAGTCCCATTTGTAGCGGTTATTCGGCTCGTTCCACAGCTCGAGATGGCGCCAGGCGTCGCCATAATCGGTGATGACGCGATCGATGAAGTCGGCGTAGTCGCGTAGCCGCCGCGGAGGGCCGTTGCAGGCGCCGTTCTCCGACAGGCTCGGCGGCGTATGCCAGACCGAAAGCAGCACTTCCACGCCGGCCGCTCGAAGCTGCTTCATCTGCCAGTCATACCAGGCCTTGCCGCCGGGGCGGAAGTAGTCGGCCCAGGAGATGCCGGTTCGGAGATGCTTCATGTCGAGCTCGGCCATGAGGGCGAGGGTGCGATCGACGGCGCGGCGATCCTCGAAATGGAACCACTGGCAAGCACCAGCCGCTCGCGGAGTGTCGGGGCCGCGGGGGTGGCTCGATTTTCGGTCGCCATGGTTGGCTCGGGCTTGACCGTGACCCTCATCGCCTTGCCTCCCGTGGGGTTACGTGTTCCGCCGCTCACGCTCTTCCATCTCGTCAATCGCTTCGGCGACCCGTTCAGGGGCGATGTCGCGCTTGATCTCCTCAAGCTCCGGCTCCGGCGGCCGCTCCACGCACAGCCGTCGGCTGACCGCGTCCAGCAGGTGGATCGCGCAGCGTCAGCTCGTGCTCGGTCAGAAGGCTGATCTGCAGGTCAAGCTCCGCCCGGCGGTCGGCCAGCCGTTGCATCCGGTTCTGGCTGATCAGGATGAACGTCGATAGAAAGATCGCCTCGACCGAGGCGATCATCGCCAGCATCACGAAGGGGAAAGGGTCGAACGGGGCGACCCGCGGCAGCTTCCCCGAGTTCCACACCAGCCAGCCGCCGAACCACAATGCATGGACGTAGACGCACCACATGCTCCCCGCGAAGGCGGTCACGGCGTCGGCGACTCGATCGGAGGGCTTCCGCCGCTGCTCCTCTCGCGCCCGCAGGTCGGCCAGCGCGCGAACATTTCGGTGCACAACGCTCAAGATGCCCTGCTGCGCGGGGGGCGGGCGGCGATGATGGCGAAGGATGATTCATCGGCCTTTCAGCTATTGCTTACCGCTCGGGAGGCGGGACGGCCGCCTACCACTTGTGACGAGCATTGCGCGAACGAAGGCCGTCGTCTTCACCGGCGACACGGATGCCCCCATGCCGAGCACGCCGCGAGATTGAAATCTCAGCCGTTGCCGCGCCACGGGCGGCCGGTGGCGGAAAGCAGCTCGGCCGCGTTCCAGGTCGAGACGGACGAGGGACGTTGCGGATCGGGCTGGCAGAGGTAGAACTCGTGGCCGGGCCGCGCGATGACGCGCATGCCGGCGGATCGGAGCATCGCCTCGACGCCCGCATGACTGGGCGCCCAGTGATTGGTCGGGTCGCCGGCGAAGCCGTGCTCCAGGAAGGCCATCCGCGGCCAGCCGGGCTCGCGCAACAGTTCGCGATCGCCAAAGTCGCGGCCCCACGTCGCTTCGAAGACATCAGCTCCCGGCATCGTGAGCGTCTGGAAGAGCATCAGCCGATCGACCTTCTGGCAGACGATGTCCAGGCCAAGCATCGGGTAACGAAGGTGGTAAAGAACGCCCATGAACAGGACGAGATCGAACCGTTCGTCACGTCGGGCAAGGTCGTAAACCTGGGCGCGTTCGAAGCGGGCTTGGCTTTGCAGCCCGAACTGCTCCGCGGCCCATCGGGCCTGACGGAGATACCGCTCGTCGAGGTCGATGCCTAAAACGCTCCCTCCGCGTTTGGCCAGCTCAAAGCTGTAGAACCCCGCGTTGCAGCCGATGTCGAGACAGCGCCAGCCCGTCAGGTCCGCGGGAAGTGCGCCTGAAACCTCGCGCCACTTGAACGCGGGGAAGTCACCCAGGTAATGGCCCGGGCAAGTCTGGGTGCCGTCCGGCAGATGGAGGTTGTGGAACCAGGGGCCGAGCCTCTCGATCGCTTGCGGCCCGCTGGCGGACCCTTCGCTCCGCAACTCGATTGGTTTGAGGGTCGATGGGGGCATAGCCGCTCCTTCCGAGTTCATGCCGCCGGGGTTGGGCAAGGGGGTGCGGATCGGGCGGAGATCACATAATGCTCCAACTCCGCCGCGCGGTGCGCCGCCGTATGACCCGCGAGCACGCGTTCGCGCGCGCGGCGGCCCATGGTGATCCGAGACGTCTCGTCCATCTCGATCAAATGCCGGAGCGTCTCTTCGGGCCGCGCGAGATCAGGATCTCCTCGCCCGGGCGGAAGACCGTGCCGAGCCCGTCCCACCAGTCGCTGATGATTGGGACGCCGCAGGCGGCCGCCTCGAACAACCGGACACTGGGGCTGTAGCCGGCGCGGACCATGTCCGCCCGAGTGATGTTCAGCGTGAACGCCTGCTGGTTGTAAAACGCGCGGTGCCGCGCGGGGGGCAGGTGTTCAATGCGCGACACGTTGGTCGGCCAGGCGATGTCGGCCGGGTACTGCGGGCCGGCCACGCAAAACCGCCCGTCGCCCCACCGCCGCGCTGGCTCGACCAGCAGCGCCTCCAGCGGCGGCTGGCGATCAGCGCTATAGGTGCCCAGATACCCCAGATCCCACTTTCGTTCGCAAGATTCCGGGAAATAGAGGGAGGGATCGACGCTGCAGTACAGGGGCAGCGCCCTGGGAGAGCCAAACTCCCGCTCCAGCCGCTCCAGCGTCGGGCCGCCGGTGAAGCTGAGGTACAGGTCGTACCGGGGGATCAAGGCGGGAGAGAGATACTCCAGGTCGCCCCGCTCCAGCTTCGCCAGCGTGACGGGGGTATCGATATCGTAGAACGCCGTGAGGCCACCCGCCGTTCGGGTGACCCAGTCGCCGACCGCCACCCCTTCGGGGACGTAAGAACCGACGATCACCGCGTCCGCCTCGCGGACGGCGGCCGCGAAGCGATCTCTCAAGGTCGGCGACGCTCTTGTACAACACCGTCCGCCCGTACGGCGGGTCGGGCAGGTCCCGGTTCGAGGCGTACCAGGGCTTGTCGTGCTCCAGGAAGAGCACATCGTGGCCGCGGGCCGCCAGTTCGCGCACCAGCCCGCGATAGGTCGTCGCGTGGCCGTTCCCCCAGGAGCTGGTGATCGACAGCCCGAGGAAGACCATCCGAAGTCGGGTCCGGGCCGACGGCGGCGCCGTCCGAGTTTGGGTGAGCAATGTCATCTGGCAATCCCCCCTGCCACGACAACGGGACAGCCCCCTCGGCGCGTGTCCCCCAGGGCCTCTTCCAAGAGACCGACGCGATGCCCATAGGTATGCTCGGCCAGGACGCGCGACAACGCGGCGTCGCCGATCTCCCGGGCTCGAGCGTCGGTGAGGCTTGCGAGCTGCTCCAGGACATCGGAGCCGGCCGAGGCGACGAGGATCTCTCGTCCCGGCTCGAAAAATAACCCGACCCCTTCGAAGGCGTCGGTGATCACGCAGGCCCCCGCGCCGGCCGCTTCGAAGACGCGGGTGGCGGGGGAAAAGCCATACCGCGCCATGCTCTCGCGGTTGACATTGAGCACCGCGCACGGCGTGCAATTGAACGCGTTGTGGTCGCGCGAGTAGACGTGCCCGACGTCGGTCACGTTCGCGGGCATCGCCTTATCATGCCACCCGTTCCCGCCGATGAGGAACCGCCCGCCGGGAAGGAGAGCGGCGGGCTTAAGGAAGAACTCTTCGACACGCGCTTCACGATCGGGGAGCCGGTTGCCCAGGAATCCCAGGTCCGCGCTGAAGCGCGGGTCGGGGCGAACGGGGTGATGGGTGGACGGGTCCAGCCCGTTATAAATCGGCACGCATTGTCGCGCGCCGAGCCGTTCATACGCGCCCACCACGGGCTCGCCGCCGCCGTAGGTCAGGATCAGGTCATACCGTGGGATCTGGGGCGCAAACGCGTCGCCGCCGCGGCCGACTCGATCGAGCGTCGCGGGGGCGTCAACGTCCCAGAAAGCGACGAGGTTGTTCGACCGCTTGAGATCGGGGATGGCGGCTTCCAGCAGGTCATCAAATACGCCGTTCCCGCTGGCCTTGACGATCAGGTCCGCGTCGGCGGCGGCGTCGAGGCATCGATGGACTCCATCGGTCCCGTGGGCCGAATACACGACGACGCGCGCCCAGTCGGGGTCGTCGATGTCCCGGTGCTTCTGCCGGTCGTACGCGTCGCTCTCGTAGAACGTCACGCGGTGCCCGCGCCCGTGCAGCGCCCGCACAATGCCGCGGTAGTACGTCGCCGCGCCGTTCCAATAGGCGCTGACGAGGCTGGAGCCAAAGAACGCGATGTTCAGGCCAGAGCGCATGGGCTTCCTTTGAGGTCGGTGACGGCGATCGATCCCGCGGCCCCATGACTGGCATGACCCGTCTGACGGGCGTGATCGGACAGATCGGCGGCCGGCGAAATCGTGCCGCGGTCGCTGATGGGGCGATCTTCCAGCTCGGCGACGATGTCGAGCAGTTCGTCAACGCGGTGAGCACACGTATGCCGCGACAAGAGCGTGCGATGCCCGTGGGCCGCGATCTCGCGGGCGACGCGGGGATCGGCCAACAGCATTCGGATGTGCCCTTCCATCTCCTGGCCGGTCCGCGCAACGAGGTAGTCTTCGCCGGGCGTGAAGAGCCCTTCGACATCATCCCAGGGAGCGCTGATGAGCGGGATGCCGCAAGCGAGTGCCTCGAAGACCCGGATCGTGGGGATGCCCGGCAGCATTTTCACGTACGGCCGCCGCGGGACGTGAACGGTCAGAGCGAACCGGGAAAAGACCTTCGGGGCATCGAAGTTCGCCACCCAGCCGGCGTAAGCGATCCCCGCCCGGGCCAGCGCCGCCTTCGCGGTGTCCGGGTATCGAACGCCGTGCACGCGGGCCCGCGCCCCGATCCGCGCCACCGGGCCGAGCAGAAATTCGTGAAGCTCGTTCGTTCGTTCGTCGTCGCCCCAGTTGCCAACCCAGACAAGGTCCCCCTCGCGCCGGCTGCTGGCGATCGGCCGGAACTGGCGGATATCGGCGGCCTCGTGCCATACCCAGGCCCGGCTCGCCCACTGACAATCCAAGTAGAGGTCGCGCAAGACGCGGCCGAAGGCGAGCACTCCGTCATAGTTCGATAGGTCATACCGGCTCATCTCCGCCGGGCTGCTCACCGCGCGATGGTGCGTGTCGTGGAACAGGAGGTGATACTCGCCGCCGGCGCCGCGATGGGCGCCAACGCGTCGGACCAGTTCGTGCTCGCTCCATTCATGCACGATCACCAGGTCTGCGTGGGTCAGGGCGGCGTCCAAATCGAGCGACGCCAGGGCATAGGGCACACTCACGCCGGCGAGCGCGGGGTAGGCCGCTTCAAAGCGGGCGATCGGTTCCTCCCCGTGCTCCTTGAGAAGGTTCTGAACGCTCCACGAATCCGCCGGTTCGTAGACCGTCACCTCGTGGCCGCGGAAGAGCAGTTCGCCAACGACGCCACGCAGGAAATGGGCGTTGCCGTGGTTCCAATCGGAAATCAGTGAGTGATAGAACAGGACGATCTTCATGCGGTGCACTCCGAAAGCCGAATGCCCTGGGACGCGAGCTGCCTGTATGTCGAGAGATACGATGCCGCCGTCCGTTCCGGCGTGTAGCGGGCGGCGCGGCCGCGTGCCCGCTCGGCCATCTGGGCGCGGAACGGTTCGTCATCGATCAGGCGGCGGAGCGCATGGCGCCATGCGTCGGGGTTGGCGGGCGGCGCGAAAACGGCCGCGTCGCCCCACACCTCGCGCAGGCTGGGGATATCACCGAGCACCAGGGCGAAGCCCGATAGGGCCGCCTCGAGGATTGAGAGGCCGAACGGCTCGTACTTCGCGGGCAGGGCGTAGATCCCCGCCCGCCCGTACCACTTCGCCAGCTCTGCTTCGTCGAGCTGGCCAAGGAGCCGAAGTTGAGGGAGGCCGAGCTGACCGCCGTCGGGATGCGAAGCTCCCCCGGCGACATAAGCAGGCCATGGCAATTGCGGAGCGATCTCACCGAGCAGAGCGATGTTCTTTGCTTCATCCCATAGCCTTCCAGCCGACAGGATCAGACGCTCCTTCTCCGCCGCCGGGGCATACGGGCCGGCAGAGCGGCCGTTGGCGATCACACGGGCCTTGGGCAGCGGGCCGTAGAGTTCCCTCAAGCGGTCGAGCATGGCGCGGGAGGGGGCCGCGACGAGGTCGGCGCCTGCAAGGCCCGCTGCGACCGCCGCGCGATATCGATCCCACGTGGCCGGCGCCGGCTCGTTCTTCACCGCCTCCCACCACGACACGACGCACGAGTGCCCCACCACAAGCACCGGCGCGTCGAACGGGAGCCGCCCGTAAGAGTACTCGTTCAAATGAACCGCATTAGGCTTAAACGCCCGGGCGATCCCCAGCAGCCAGTCGCCCGCCGCTCGAACGTCGTCCCAGGGGTCGCTCATCCACTCGAGCTTGTAGGTGCTCTCATGCAGCTCGACATTCTCCAGGGCGTCAACCTGGCGACGCTGGCCGGCGGACAACGCGCTGCCCGTCGTCGCCAGCGCGAACCGCACGCCGGCCGGAGCAAGCCCCCGCGCAAGCTCAACCGCGTACGTCCATACGCCGCCGACGGTGTCTGTGGTCATCAGGATCTTCATGACTTCCACGGCTATAGCCTGACGATTGCCTTCATGAACGCGCCCGGCCGCTCCTTCGTCGCATTGAGCGCGTCGGCCAATCGCTCCAGTGGGTAGACGTCGGTGAAGAGGGGCACCGGGTCGATCAGGCCGCTCGAGACGGCGTCCACGGCCTCACGCATCCCGCGGAGGTAAATTGCCGGGTCGCGCTCGTGGGCGTTGATCACGTCGAGGCCGCGCCAGTTCCAGAGCTGGAGGTTGACGTTGCGCAGGCCGTCCTGGTGATACCCGGCGATAACGAGGCGGCCGCGTTCGCGCGTCAGCTCGCCGGCAAGATCGAGCGGCCACTGTTTGCCGACAGCTTCGACGACCACGTCGCAGAAGACGCCGCCGGTGAGCTGCCGCGCCTGTTCGATGATCTTCCAGTGATCGTCCATCGCAATGACTTCGGCCGCCCCCATGCGTCGGGCGACGTCCAGCGACGACGGCCGCCGCGAGATCGCGATCACTCTTGCGCCCGCCCGCTCCGCGAGGCGGGTGAGTAGCGCGCCGAGGAACCCGACACCGACGATCGCGATCGTCTGGCCGGCGACGATGCCGCTGCGCCGAAAGATGTTCATCGCGCAGCCAAGAGGCTCCGCCGGGAACGGCATCTGCGCGCGTGATTCTGGCAGCCGCACGGCCTGGTCGGCCGCGGCGACGTCGTATTCGGCGTACGCGTGTTGGGAAAGGGCGGCCACGCGCTGGCCGCGCTCGAACCCGGCGACCCCGTCGCCAACCGCGTCAACCGTCCCCCATCCCTCGTGGCCCAGTTGGCCGGGCGCCAGGGGGTATTTGAACCACTCGCGCCCTTCCCACGGCGGGATGTTGCTGGCGCAGACGCCGCACCCTTCCAGTCGGATCCGTATCTCGCCCGGCCCCGGCAGGGGGACCGGCGCCTCGCGCAGTTCAACCGCGCCGGGGGAGACGATTGTCGCGGCCAGCATTTTGGCCCCCGTCGCCTTGGGCGCGACGAGGGTGGAGAGCGCGGTCATCGAACCTCCCGGTCGATCGCGCCAGGTTCTTTAGCGGCATCGCGGACGGCGGGAATGGGGTTCGCGGAATCAAGTCGCAGGCTGGTGACCGCTCCGGCCCAGGCGTCGTTCCCGGGGTGGCGCAGCTTCGGCCTCCGCCGCTGCCGCGTTTGCGTTGACTCCGCGAGCCACTCGTAGAGCCGCGCGACGCCCTGCTCGACGTCTACGGTCGGCATCCAGCCGGTCATCCGCCGCAGCTTGCGGGTGTCAGAGACGTAGTACCGCTGGTCCCCCGGTCGCCACGCTCCAAAGCGAAGTTCGGGCCTGCTCCCGTTAAGCTTCTCAATCAAGTCGAGAAGGTCGAGCAGGCTGATGGTGCTCGCCGGCCCACCCCCGACGTTGAACGCCTCGCCGCTGACCCGCGGCATATGAGCCTGGGCGAGCAGGAACGCGTTCACCAGGTCGTCAACGAACAGGACGTCGCGCACCTGCATGCCGTCGCCATAGAGGGTGATCGGCTCCCGCCGCAACGCACGAATCAGGAAGTGGGCCACCCACCCCTGATCTTCGTTGCCGAATTGGTGCGGGCCGTAGATACAGCTCATGCGGAAGACCACGGCCGGCAGCCCGAACGTCCGGGCGTAGTCGATAACGTATTGATCGGCCGCCCCTTTGGAGCACCCATAGGGGCTGTGGAAATCGAGCGGCCGCGCCTCGCCGATCCCGTGATTCCGAATCACGTCGTCCTCGGGCTCGTAGCGCTGGCCGTTCAGGCGCATCGCCACGTCCGGCAGCCCGCCGTACACCTTATTGGTCGAGGTGAAGACCAGCGGCGGCGGCTCATCCTGCCGCGGATCGCTTCGAGGAGGTTCAGCGTGCCGCGCGCGTTGACCTCAAAGTCATGGATCGCATTGGTAAGGCTGGTGGTGACCGCGACCTGGGCGGCGAAGTGAAACACCTTGCTCGCGCGATCGACCGCCATCCGCAGCACATGAGGGTCCTGGACGTCGGCCGCCTCGACACGGAGGAGGTCGCCGTGCTTCTTGCGCAGCCAGCTTAGATTGCGTTCGACCCCGCGCCGGGAAAGGTTGTCATAGATCAGCACGCTCTGCCCGCTCGACATCACGCGATCGGCCAGGTTCGTCCCGATGAAGCCAGAGCCGCCGGTGATCAGTACCGGTTTTTCCTGGCCGCAGCCGACATGGGCCGATTTTCCGAGCCAGTACGCATCGCGGACCGCGTCCAGGCCGCCGTCGGCCCAGAGGCGGTAGAGCAGCTTCTCCCCCCCGTCGGATCGCTTGAGCCCGAAATGATAGTCGCGCTCATCGGCGTGGAAGCCGCCGCCGGTGGAGAGGCGCGGGTTGAGGTCGTGCAGGCTGTACCAGTAGACGCGATCAACCGGCGCGTCGAGCACGTCCACCAGCGCTGTGAGCTGCCGCCGCTCGTCATGCCGCCAGGTTGAATAGCCCGTCTCGGTGACCCAGATTTGTGCCGTGGGGTTAAAGTGAACCAGCACTTCGCGAATGCGATCCGTCGCCGACTTCCATCCGTCCCAGTGGCTTTCGGCGGTGCCTGGGAAGGCGTGCATGCCGACCGCGTCGATGTGCTTGAGCAGGCCGCGCTCGCCCATCAGCCGCAGCCAGTTTGGGTCGATCGGACGCATGCCGCCCAGGACGGTCTTCTTCCCGCGATGCTGCGCCCAGTAGGCGGCGTTGCCAATCATCTCACTGAACTTCAGCCAGTATGGGTCAAGCTCGGCGTCCCAGCGGTGCGGGTCGTTCGGTTCATTCCAAAGTTCGATCCACTCGAAGAAGCGGCCGTACCGTGTGATCAGCACGTCGAGGAAGTCGGCGTACGCCTTAAGGTTCCCGGGCGGCGCGCTGGTTTTTGGGGCGACGCCCCACCCGGGCGGCGTATCCACAAAGCACGGGGTCACGCTCACTCGACGCGCCAGTTGCGGCAGCAGCCACGCGTACCAGGCCTCTCCCGCCGGGGTCCAGCAGTCGGCCCAGGAGATGCCGGTGCGCAGATCAGTGATCCCCAGCGTCGCCAGGTCGTCCAGCACCTGGTCAACCCGATCGTGCTCGCCGATCCGGAACCACTCGAGCATGCCGAGCATCGGGCCGCCGCGTTGGCCGGACGGCGACCGGCGGCCGCCGGGCTCGGCCGCCGGGGTGCGGGATTGTTTGCGACGGGACGATCGATCATTCATGGCGTTGGCCTCATCGCTGTCCGGGCCCGGCTTGTCAGGGCGCCGTTTCACTCTTTCGGGCATGATCCCGCCGCTCCCGCGCGGGCATCCCTGCCGCACGATATGGTCGGTCGTCTCGACATCAGATGGCCAGCCCGCGCCGCGTCAGCTCGGCGCGGGCGGTATCGACATGATCGACCGCGACCTGCCCCTCCAGCCACGCCGCCAGCTCCGCCAGCCCTTCCTCGAACGACACCTTCGGTTCGTACCCCAGGATTTGACGGGCGAGGCGGATGTCGGCGAAGCAGTGGCGAATGTCGCCGACCCGATACTTGCCGCAGACTTCCGGCTCAATGTGCGACTTGCCAACGGCGGCCGCGATCTTCTCGGCGATCTCGAGCACGGTGTAGTTGTTGCCGCTCCCGATGTTCAGCACGCGGCCCGGTGCGGCGGCCGACCCCAGCGCCAGCCGGCACGCCGTCGCAACGTCGTACACGCTGACAAAGTCCCGGCGCTGCCGCCCATCCTCAAAGATCGCCGGCGCCCGATCGTTCAGCAGCCGGCTGGCGAAGATCGCCAGCACGCCCGTATAGGGGTTGCTCAGCGCCTGCCGCGTACCGTACACATTGAAGAAACGCAGCGCGACGGTGGGGATCCCGTACGCGCGGCCGACGACCAGGCATAGCCGCTCCTGATCGTATTTGCTCAAGGCGTAGACGCTGGCGAGCGTCGGCCGCTTCGTCTCGGGCGTGGGCGCCGGGGCGAGCACCTGCTGGCGGTTGTTGCGCACCTCCCAGTCGTGGCGCTTGAGTTGTTCCTGCGTTCGCTCCAGGCCCGTTGTCGGTTGGCCGTCTGTGTCTCGATAGAGGCCTTCGCCGTAGATGCTCATCGACGACGCGACGATCAGCCGCTCCACCGGCCGCTCAATCAACGCTTCCAGGAGCACCGCCGTGGCGAGGTTGTTGTGGGAGGTGTAGTTGACGATTTCGTACATGCTCTGCCCGACGCCGACGGCGGCCGCCAGGTGATAGACCGCATCGACTCCGATCAACGCGCTGCGCACCGCATCGGCGTCCCGCACGTCGCCAACGATCAACTCCACCTCGTCGGCGAGGTAGTCGGGGCGGCGCCGCGCCGGGCCGTGAACCTGCGGGGACAGGTTGTCGAGCGCCCGCACGCGGTATCCGTTCCGCAGAAGGTCGTCGGCGAGATGCGACCCAATGAAGCCCGCTCCGCCGGTGATCAGAACTCGCTTTGACATCGTGCTCCCCGGTGCGGCCGTTCAAGTGGCGCCCGTGCAATCAACACTGGCTCGGAATCAATGGTGCCGACGCGATGTAGTGCGATCCGTCGGCCACGCACGCGAAGCAAGCGCGATGCCGGGCACACCAGTGGGTAGGAACGACGAAGGCTCAGGCCGTGCCCAGAGCGAGGAAACGACTGCTTCTTCCGCAGTCGCTTATTTCGATGTAAGGAAAATCGAAGGGCGGGGTTCGGACGGAGGTACGACGCGCCGCAACCCGACCGCGTAAGTGCGGAGTCCGGTCTGATCGAAATGGCCGTGCAGGATCAGTCGCTTTTCCGATCCCCTCTCCCCCCGGTACGACGAGGGGAGAGGGAAGGGTGAGGGGGGCTGCCGTAAGACGGGCACGCTGAAGAGAGTGGAAGATTCCCCGAGGTTCCAAAGTGAAGGCACCCATGAAGGGTGTTTCTACACTGAAAACGGCAGGCACCCGTGTAAAACGCCGCACACGAGGTTTGTAACGGCGCAGCATGCCAACCGACGTGCCGCCGGTGCCCTCGCCGGCGGGCCCTTGGTGCGGCTGGCAAGACCGCCGGCGAGGGCGCGACGCCGTCCCCTGCCGTACTCTCCCCGAGTTCAACGGGATCGCCCGGCAATTGAATGTCCGCCGGCGTCGCGTCCGCACCGACCAAACCGAACGTGCGAGGCGGCCGGCCGCTGCGCCGCGCCGATCCTCATGCCAGGGCGTCTTTGCAATACTGGAGGCAGATGGCGACTTCCTTGACCGAGTCCGAGCCCTTTGGGACCGGGTATTCCAACTCGATATCGGCGTAGATCGGCCACTTCTCCTTCTTCAGCAGTTGCAGGACTTCTTTGATCGGCGTCTGACCCTTGCCCCACGACAGGTTGCGCCCCTCGGCCGTCCGGTCCTTCAGGTGAAGGCTGATGATCCGGTCGTGGTACTTCTCGATTACCGGGACCGGTGACCGCCCCTTCGTGCCGGCGAAGTAGTGGCCGATGTCCAGGTTCAACCCGATGTATTTCCCGATGTCCAGGATCGGGTCGGGCGTGTCGATCCGCGGGACGTTATTGGTGTGGTTGTGGAACGCGACCCAGATCTTGTGCTTCTCGGCGAAGGGCGCAAGTTTGCGGGCGAGCTTTTCGTCCCGCTCTGTGGTGATCGCGACGCAGCCCAGCGCCTTGGCGACCTCAAAGTTGAAGTCGATATCCTCCTCCGACGGTCCGAAGGGGGTCTTATGGATGTGGATGTTAACGCCGGCATTGTTGTACATCTTGCGAAGCTCGGCGCACTTTTCGAGCTGCGTCTTGCGCGCCTCCGCGAGCTGGGCGTCGGTCAACGGGGCCGGCTGGTCCGGTTGCCCCGAACGCGGCCCGCGGCCGCCGCTGATCCCGGTGAACGCCTTGATCGGGCCATCCATCAGCTCGACCTCGCTCAGCCCGTCCTCGACGAGCGCTTTAAGGGTATCCTCGGCGGTGTTGATGCTGCCGCGGTAGCTGTAGGTGATGCAGCCGATGCGGACGCCGTCGATCACAGAGTTGGGCTTGCCCGCCGCTGCCGCCGGTTCCGCCGCCGCTAAATCGCGGCCCAGGAGGGCCATCGCCCCCACGGCGGCCGCCCCACCCAAAAACCCACGCCGATTGATCAGTTGTGCTGGCATTATATAGACCCTCGAGCAATAGGACGATTTGGACCCGACGTTTCGCACGCTTGAACAGTTTGCAAAGACGGCGTTACCGCATGCCGCGCCGTCGCTGGCTGCTCCTGCTCCACTCCTCCGGTACGGCCAGAGGATACCCGAACCCCCGAGTGAACGCCTCATCTCGGCAGCCTGGGCTCGCCACCCAACGCGCGGGCCAGGCGCAGGCATTCTACAGCCAAGTGGCTCTCTCGGCCTGGCCGTCCGAGCATTTGCGAAGGCGGTTCGCATTTTCTCGGGGTTGATCGCAATTCCGATCCCGCGCGACTCGCCGGCCGCCGGCGGAACGGCATCCGTCGCCCTGTGTTGCTCGCAGGCGCGTGCGGTGGAGTGGTAGCTGAGCGGGCAATAATAAAACCATCAGCAATTTTGCTTCGCGCCGCGCCCTTTATCGATCAAGCGTCCGCCTATGAACGTAGCGGGCTTGCTCCGAGCGCCCCTATCTCTCGCCGTGAGCGACGCCTGACTCGGCTTCTGAAACGGATCGCGGCGTTACTGGTGAAAGCCGTTCAGAGGAGTGGTGCTGGCCCCGGCTCAATCGCCTCACGAGGCTGGTGCCAAACCCTCGTAAGCCATCGAAGGAGTTAAACGTGGAAACCGCCCCCAGACGTATCACGCGAACAGCCGACGGCGTCGAAGCCTGGTTTGGAGAGGAGGCGGCCGCGACGTCGAGCGACCGAGTGGTGCTGGTCTGCGGAGCGACCGGGCAACAGGGAAGCGCGGTCATGCGTCACCTGTCGCGAGAGGGATATCGTGTACGGGCGTTGGTCCGGTCGCTCGAAAAGGCGAAAGCGGTCCTCCCCGAGGGGACCGAGCGAGTCGTCGGTGACCTGCTCGACCGGAATTCTCTGGACCGTGCCATCAGGGGCGTCAGGCGGGTCTTTCTTGTCACCAGCCGAAAAGAAGGAGGGCTTGAAGCGGAGGTCCGCCAGGGTATCAACATGGCTGATGCAGCCCTCGCCGCTGGGGTCGGGCACTTGGTCTATACGTCGGTGGGCTGTGCCGATCGAAGAACAGGCGTACCGCACTTCGACACCAAGTTCGAAATTGAGCAATATATTCTGAGACTGAGGGTCCCCGCGACGTTCATCCGGCCCGTCTTCTTTATGGACAACCTGGCCAATTCATGGTTCGGGCCCGCTGTGCGTCGAGGGTTGTTGGAACTGCCGTTACCCCCCGAGCGCACCATCCAGATGATCGCCGTTGACGACATCGGTCGATTCGCGGCGGCCGCATTCTCGCGACCAGACGAGTTCATCGGGCAGGCGTTGGGTTTGGCCGGTGACGAACTGTCCTTCGTCGGCGCGATGAGAACCCTTTCGATCGCGGCCGGTCGCACTCTCAGCTATCGCCAATTGAGCCGCGAGCAGGTATGCCGCTCCATCGGATCCGACTGGGCCCGGATGTTTCAATGGTTTGAAGATGTCGGTTATTCCGTCGATGTTCCCGCGCTTGAGCACCGATGGGGAATACCTGTGACCGGTTTTGAGGGGTGGGCGAATGGCGAATCGCTCTCGACTCTCTTGCCGGGACGGTTGTAAAGCCACGGTCGTTTCGGCTCGACTGGCAATCCACCGATTTCCGATCGAGCGACATACGCGGGGTCAGAAGGCCGAAGCACCAAAGGCCATTGTGCAATTTACTGGTTTATCCGAGAAAAAACACCCAAGTCGTGCGATAGTCGTTCCTGCGGGGATTGAATCGCCACGATCGGATCGCACTCATGACCCAAGCGGCCTCACCCGCTAGTCCCGCCACCTGCCCCAATCCGCCCACGGATTTGGAGCGCTATCGGCACTACCTGGTCCTTCTGGCACGGTCGCAGGTTAATCCGCGGAAGCGCGACGCGATTGACTTGTCGGGCGTCGTTCAGCAGACGTTCCTTGACGCACACCAGAAGCTGGGGCAGTTTCGGGGCAGCGCTCCCGAACAGTTGACGGCGTGGCTGCGGCAAATCCTGGCTCATAACCTGGCGGACGCGATGCGCGGGCTCGGAGCGGCCAAGCGGGACATCGCCCGGCAACGGTCGCTCGAAGGCGCCATATGCAAGTCGTCGGCCCAGTTGGCGGGGTGGCTGGCGGCCGATCAATCTTCCCCAAGCCAGCATCTGCAGCGGGAAGAACGAGCCATACAGTTGGCCGACGCCCTCGCTTCGCTGCCGGAATCCCAGCGGGAAGCTCTGGTGCTTCAATATTGGCACGGTTACTCGCTGGCGGAGATCGCGCAGCACCTGGAGCGGACGCCGGCGGCGGTAGCAGGGTTGCTAAAGCGCGGGCTGAAACAGTTGCGGGCACTTCTTTAAGAACAGGGCCGCGAGCGGGCCGTCATCGGATCTCAAAGCGAGCCTGGAGCGTTTCTGTGAATGACGAACTGGAGGCGTGCTCCTCGGGGGACGAAGACCCGCTCGACCAGATCCTGGTCGAGTACCTCCAGGCGGTTGAAGCGGGTCGGCCGCCGGAGCAGACGACGTTCCTCAAGCGTTATCCGGAGCATGCGGGAGAATTGCGCGAATTCTTCGCCGGCCAAGAGCAGTTTGAGCAGGCGGCCCATCCTTTCCGATTCAACGCGACGGTGACGCAAAGTTCACCGGCGGCGTCATCGTCAGCCGGCGAAGCGCTCCCGGCTTCCGAATCGACGGAGTGCCGGCCCACTGGGGCTGGGTGGGCGCCGGCGGCGCGCCGGGCCAGAGGCTGCGATACTTTGGCGAATACGAGTTGCTCGAAGAAATTGCCCGCGGCGGCATGGGCGTGGTCTTCAAAGCGAGGCAGATTCGACTCAACCGCGTCGTGGCTTTGAAGATGATCCTGGCCGGACAGTTCGCCTCGGCCGAAGATGTGAAACGTTTTCAGGTGGAGGCGCAGAACGCGGCGCGGTTGGATCATCCCAATATTGTGCCGGTGTATGAGGTGGGCCGGTACAAGGGGCAGCATTTCTTCACGATGAAGCTGGTCGAGGGTAGCAGCCTCTCGGGTCGAGCCGGCGAGTTCGCGAAGGATCACAAGCGGGCGGCGTTGTTGCTTGCGGCGGTGGCGCGGGCGGTGGATTACGCCCACCAGCGCGGCATTCTGCATCGCGATATCAAACCGGGGAACATCCTGCTCGATCAGACAGGGCAACCGCAAGTGACCGATTTCGGCCTGGCGCGTCAACTGGGCCGCCGTGGCGAAGAGGCGGAGTTGACGCTGACCGGGGCGATCATCGGCAGCCCCAGTTATATGTCGCCCGAACAGGCGCGGGGCGAGAAGGGCTTGACCGTCGCCGCCGACATTTATTCGCTTGGGGCCGTGTTGTACGAGCTGCTGGCCGGCAAGCCACCGTTCAGCGGCGGAAGCACACTCATCGTGCTGGAGCAGGTGCGCGACAGAGCCCCGGTTCGACCACTGTCGGCGAACCGTTCGGCGGACCGCGACCTGGGGGTCATCTGCCTCAAGTGCCTGGACAAGGACCCGCAGGGGCGTTACCCATCGGCGGTCACGCTCGCACAGGATCTGGAACGGTGGTCGCGGGGAGAGCCGATCAACGCCCGGCCCATGGGCAAGGCGGAGTGGGCGTGGCGTTGGTGCCGGCGGAACCGCACCCTCGCGGCCGCCGCCTGCCTTGTCTTCGCCGCCACCGTCGCAACCCTGGTCGCGCTGGCGGTCGCATTGTCGCTCGCCACCCGGTCTCGCGACGCCAGCGCGAAGCTCGCTTATGAGAAAGAAAGGGTCGCCATTCGCGAAACGGCCCTGCGTGCCCAGGCACAGCGTCAAGCGGCAAGATTGATGTTCGAATCGGCCTTGACCCACTGTACGGCCGACGGCCCGGCCGAGGGGATGCTCTGGCTCTGCCGCAGCCTGGAGCAATCGCTGGTCGTCGGCGACCCGGACCTGGAACGGTCCATCCGCCTGCAGCTTGGGGCTTGGAGTTGGCATGTCTGCCGGCTCGAATCGATCCACCATCTTCAGGGGAGCTACTCGTTCTTCCCATGTCTGTTCAGCCGTGACGGCACAAGGGTGCTCACGATGGCTGACGCCGACCCCAAGAAAAGCCCGGGGTACTTCCTCCTCGATTCAGTGACGATGAAAAAGCTGGGCGTGGACTTGAGCTCATCCGACTTTTCCCCGATCGCTCTAAGCCCCGATGCGGCGCTCGTCGCGACTCTGGGCCCGGGCTCCGATCCGGCCAAGCCAGGCGTTCCGGCCCCGGTTGTCGGCGTCTACGATACGGTCAGCGGCGCACCCGCCGGCCCGCCTCTTCTGGGGACCGATGACGTGGTGGCGGCGGCATTTTCCGCTGACGGGAAGTCCCTGCTCACGGTTGACGAGGGCACGAAGCTGATCGTGTGGGATTTGGCCTCTGGCAGGCGGCTGGCAACCCATGAATCCCACTCCTCACCGGACGATACGTTCCTCCCCGATCTCATCGTTATCAGTCCGTCGGGGGACAACGTCGCGCTGTGCGGCGCGCGCGGGCTTAAGGATGATCGGGGCGAAGTCCGGATCTGGGGTCTGGGCGATTGGAAGCGCGTCGGCACGCCTATCTATGACCGAGTCAGGATGTACCGAATCGCCTTCACCGCCGACGGCAAGGACATTTTAACGGCCGGAGAGAGGGCTCGACTCTGGGAATGTCAAACGGGCCTGCCGGTCGGGCCGGCCATTCGATACGAGCATCCGCAGGCGATGTCGCTAAGGGGCGATCGAACGCTGGCGCTTTTGGGCAGCGGCGAAAGACTCGTTCAGCCCTGGGATGTTGCCGGTGGAGTGCCGATTGGCTCACAACTCCATCACAGCCTCGGCGCCCTCCTTGGGACGGCGTTCCTTGAGAAGAGTGAAAGGATCGTGACGGTTGCGGCATTGGAGGCCATCGTGTGGCAACTGCCCAACCGCCGCGCCTATCTGCGTGAGTCCGACGCAGGCACGCCCCAGGCGATGAGCTCGGACGGAGAGACGGCGGCTTTTCTTGGCCCTGACGGCCGCGTCAAGTTTTGGGGCTTGCGCACAGGGCGCGCCGCGGGAGTCAGCTTCGCTCCGGGTGGCCGTCCGGTCAGGTTGGCACTCGACCGAAAAGCCGAGTACGTACTGGTCGTTGACTGGGATGGAAGCGCACGAATCTGGTCGGTCCTCAGCGGCCGCGCGGCGGGGCCCGTCGTTTCGCCCGAGCGCTCCGGATGGAGCGAGCCTGCGTTCGACGATTTTAGCGACAATCTTCGGGACGTGCGTTTTCCTGGGTATAGGCCGAGCATCAATTGGCGAAGTGGGGCCCGGTCCACGGCCGCCACCAAGCCTTCGACCGACTGCCTGGACTTCGTGGCCGGCGGCAAGGATTGTGAAGCCTGGACGGTGAAAGGCGGAGTCCGGGTCTTCTCCGTTGTCTCCGGTGCTCCGCTTGGCCCTCTCCTCCCGGACGCGACAGCCGGCCCGACCCTATCCGCGACCTTTAGCCCCGACGGGCGGCTTCTTGTCACGTACCGCGAAGCGGGGTACATCCGAATCTGGGACTTCTCCTCTGGTCAGCTTGTTGCCCCGTTGATCAATACCCACGGCGGTGCCCATTCGGCGGCGATTAGCGCGGACAATCGAATTCTCACCACACGCGGGGGTGGCAAAGTTTTTTTCTGGGAGACATCAACCGGAATGGCGATCGGCGCTCCGATGCCTGATGGTCTGGTTAGCCTCTCCTTTTCCGGCTTCGCGCCGATGGGCACCTCTCCCGCCGGGCCAACCGTGATGCCGGCGCCGGCCCCACTCGAAGGCTCTCCCCTGCGAATCAAGCGATGGGTTGAGACTGTCGTCGGCTTGGAGCTCGGCGAAGACGGTACGACTCATCCGCTTTTCGGTCTCGCGACGTCCTCGGGGCCGGAATGGAGTTCGGTGCGCTGGCAAGAGCGCAAGGACGAGTTGACCCGCCTGGGCGGCCCGCCGCTCCCCGATCACGGCTCGGGCCCGCGTGAGCGATGAAGCCCCGCCGAGGCAACAGCGGCCAAAAGTCCGCGGCGGCCGCCGCCGCACGGACTACGAGATGACCGGCTGAAACAGAGCGATCGGCAAGGCCCGGTTAGTCTCTTCGATCCTTCCACGCGCACGACGCCTGGCTGTGAGTGGACCTGAAAGCACGGCGAGGCGACCAGGACAGGGAAATCCGCATGAAAACGCATATTCACTTACTCACCATCGCGGCGGGCGCCTTGCTCGGCGCGGCCGCTTGGGCAAACGACTGGCCGATGTGGGGAGGTGCGGCGGCCCGCACGATGTACAACGCAGGAAAGGATTGCCCCGTTGACTGGGACGTTGAGAAGAAGATCAATATCAAGTGGGTCGCGCAGCTTGGTTCAAAAAGTCACGGGAACCCCGTCGTCTGCGACGGTGTGGTCTACGTCGGCACCAATAACCAGTGCCACCGTGATCCGGGGTTGCTTGCGGATGCCGGCGTGCTCATGGCCTTTAGAGAATCGACCGGTGACTTTCTCTGGCAACGCGTCAGCATGAAACTCGAATCCGGCCGTGTCAATGATTGGCCGGGTGAGGGCCTGTGCTCAAGCCCGTGCGTGGACTCCGGATCGCAACGGCTCTGGTACTGCACCAATCGCTGTGAAGTCGCGTGCCTGGACCTCGGGCGTGCCGGATCGAAGGACGGCCCCCCGAAGCTCAGTTGGTCGTATGACATGCGAAAGGAACTGGGCGTCTTCCCCCACAATATGACCAACTGCTCGCCCGCGGTGTGGAAGGATTGGGTCTACGTGATTACGGGGAACGGCGTCGATGACACTCACAAGCACCTTCCCGCCCCCCAGGCCCCGGCGATCGTCTGCCTCGACAAGCGCACCGGCCGCCTCGTCTGGTCCCAGAATTCCCCAGGTAACGGCGTGCTGCACGGCCAGTGGTCAAGCCCCAGCATCGCGGAGGTAGACGGCGTAAGCGTCGTGATTGCGCCCTGGGGGATGGGTGGGTCTATGGGTATGAGGCTGAGACTGGGAAAATCCTCTGGAAGTTCGACGCGAACTTCAAAGAGGCCGTCTATCCCAAGACCCGCAACGAGCTGATCGCCACCCCGATCGTCTTTGAGGGTCGCCTCTATATCGCCAGTGGGCAGGACCCGGAGCACAGCGAAGGCTGCGGGGTGCTGTGGTGCGTCGATATCAAAAAGCGGGGAGACATCAGCGATGAACTTGATGCCCCTGCCGCGATGCGACGGGCGACAGGGCGGAACGCGGTCGGGGGTCAACGCCAGGGAGTGCCCAACCCCAATAGTGGTGTCGTCTGGAAGTTCACGGCGATTGATAAGCAGGGAGCACAAGCGAACAACCGGGATTTACCGGCCGCCAAGCGAATGAACCGCACGATGGCCACCGTCGCGATCGATCCGTTGACTGGGCTGATGTTCCTGCCGGATTACTCCGGCTTCCTTCACTGCCTCGACGCGCGGACCGGGCGGCATTTTTGGACACATGATCTTGACGGAGATACCTGGGGCTCTTCGATGGTCTGTGACGGGAAGGTGTATCAGGGCTCGGAGGACGGATTTGTCCGCATCTTCGAAGCCGGCAAGGTTGAGAAGATGATCTCCGAGCACGACCTTGGAGGGGCGATCTACAGCACTCCGATCTTCGCAAACGACACGTTATACTTGATGACCTGCGAGAAGCTGTTCGCGATTCGGGCCGCACCAATCGCTGGCCCGGCGAGCCATCCGACCACCGCGGTGAAGTAAGCGGATTCGGCTGCCGGCAGCTCACGCGGCCCGATCCATCCGCCATGGATCGGTGCGAAGGCTTGAGGTAAAGTTCCCTCTCCATTTCGGCGTAGGGACGGTTCGTTGGGCATGTGTGAACCAAGGAGCGGGAATGCGACGCTGGTGTCGAGCGGTGGCAGTTTCGGCGGCGGTCGCTTTGCCGCTTTGTGGAGCGGGACGGCCGTTGGCGGCGTTGGATCGGCCGGTGACGCAGCCCGCGGCGGGCGCGGCCAACACGTTGACCGAAGCGGAAGCCGCCGCCGGGTGGGCCCTTCTGTTCGATGGCAAGACCACCACCGGTTGGCGCGGCTTCAAGAAGGAGAAGTGCCCCGATGGGTGGCAGGTGGTGGACGGGACGCTCGACCGCGTCAAAGGGGGCGGGGACTTGATTACGGTCGGCGTGTACGACAGCTTTGAACTGGTGCTCGATTATCGCATCTCGCCGGCCGGGAACAGCGGCGTGATGTACCACGTGACCGAAGACGCCGATCGGCCCGCCTTCAGCGGCCCCGAGTGCCAGATTGAAGACAACGCCGATGCCCATGACCCCGAACTGTCCGGGTGGTGCTACGCGCTGTATCGACCGGCGATCGACCCGAAGACGGGGAAGCCCCTCGACACCACCAACCCGACGGGGCAATGGAATACCCTCCGCATCCTGATCGACGGGCCGCACGTCGAGCACTGGATGAACGGGGTGAAGTACGTCGAGTATGAGCTGTGGAGCAAAGACTGGGACGCGGGTGGCCAAGACAAAGTTTACAAAATGGCCGAAGTTCGCCACTGCGAGGTCGGGGCATATCTGCCTGCAGGACCATGGCGGGGAAGTCGCGTTCCGGAACATCAAGATCCGGCCGCTCACCAGGAAATGACCCCTCGGCATGACCCCTCGGCGGGTTTTGCGCGTTCCGGGCCCCTCATCCGTCCGCGGGCATCATCTCAAATTTTCGACTTGCGCCGCCGGGCATGATCTATTCCGCGTAGCGTTCACGGTGTGCGTGCCCGTCCGCCTTTACAAAGTCGCCCGATTTGGTTTTATTGTGCTCGCGGCCACACCGATGGGCCCAAAGCCCGCACCGAGCCACGTCTTGACGGGCCTGCGCCTCGATCGATCAACCCCGGGAGCCTCATGAGCGTGCGTGTGCGTGGGTCATTTCACGGCGGCGCGTTGTCGAACAGCGCGATCCTTTTCGTTCTTGTCAGTTGGCTCCTTGCTCTGGGCCCGCTTGCCCGCGCGGGGGACATCGACTCGGCGAAGCGGAAGCTGGAGACCGCAAAATCCGACCTGTCATCACGTTCCTGGGACGCCGCGTCGAAAGACGTAAAAGACGCCGAGGAGTTCCTGGACGGCCTCCCGGAATCGGACCGGGCTCCGATTCAGAAGGAGCTCGATTCCATCAAGAAGCAGGTTGATGCGGGCCTGGGCGAGTACCAGTCAAAGGAGATCCCGCGCAAGGCTACGTCGGACCTGGACAGCGCCGCCGATGAGATCAACTCCAACCCCGACTCGGCGCTGGGCAACGCCCAGCGCACGATCGATCTGCTCGGCGGCGCCGACGCGAAGAAATACGTTGACCCCGCCCAGCTCAAGAAACTCCAGGACCGCGCCGTCTCCCTACAGAAGATGGCCGCTGGCAAGGTCGCGGGCAACAAGATCGCGATGGCCGCGCCCTGGTTGAAGCGGCTCGACGATGCGATGGCGGCCGGGCCCTTCAAAGACGCCAGGACCAACGAGGACCTCTATCGCGTCACGCAGGAGCTCAACTCGAACATGAGCCAGGTCCGCGGCGCCCTTGCTGGCCTGCCGGCCGATGAGCCGCGAGTGAAGGCGATCAACGACAAGCTGACCGCGTACGCCAGGCAGATCGACGCCGCGTCGGGCGGGGCACAGGGAAAACAGGCCGGCGAGCAGCTCGCCCACATGTGGAAGAACCAGCAGGAGTACTTCGCCGGTTGGGACAAGGAGGCGTCGGCGCCGACCTGGGAAGGCTACGCCCACAAGAACTCCGACTCGATGGACGCACTGCTAATGCCCAAGACCGTTGAATTGCTCACGCGGCTGTCCGCCTGGTTTGGGGACAGCTTCGTTAAGGAAACATCGGAGTCTTACAAGGATGAGCCGACGGTTAAGGCGACCCTCGGCGAGGCGCACCAGGCGTATGACACGGCGGCCGCCAAGCTCAATAAGGCGTTCAACGGCGTTTTAGCCGAAGCCGAAAAGGCGCCGACCCCGACTGACGATTCCGTTCGCGGTCGAGCGGGCTCTCTCGCCGATCGGGCCGACACGTGGTTCAAGGGAACGCCGTTCCACGATCCGAACGTCGCGCGAGCCAAGAGCCTGAAAGACAAGTGGGATGGGGCGATTGGCGGTGCGGCGCAGGCGAAGGACGACCTGCTGAAAAAGCTGACCGAACAAGCCGCGGCCGCCTGGCCGAAGATGATCGCGGACCTGAAGCCGGTTGACGGTTTCACGCCAGACTCCGCCGACTCTTTCAAAGGCAAGCTGATTCACCTGACCGGCCCCAATCGAGCGGGGTGGGACTTCAACGCCGACTACGACTTCGCCCGAAAGATCAACGGTCTCCCCGTGGCGGGCAAGTTTGACCCAAACGTCCGCGCGGCGGTGGAGTCGATCAAGAGCCAGCTCGCGCCGGATTCGGTCCCGGACGACAATTGGGACGTCTATGCCGTCGTTGAAGGGCCGGGCAAGATTCAGGAGCGGACCACCGCGACCGGCAAGGTCACCATCGACGGCACGCAGGTTGGCACCGTCAGCCAGGAAGCGGTCCGTTCGATCGATTGCACCGTTGTTCGCGTGGTGGCGGTCCATGCGGGCCCGATCGCGGTGAGCCCGCAGGGAGTGGTAGACGCCAGCGGTGCCGTGAAACCGACCGGCGCGGCATCGCTTGTCGCCGAAGCATCCGGTGGCTTCTCAATCATCAAGCTCCTCGAGCACCTCGTCGAGTTCCTGATTTGTCTCGCGGCCGCGGCGGTCGTCGTGATGAGCAGCCGCCGCGCCCTGGTCCCCGTCGGCGCGGGTGCCACGGGTGGCGCTGGCAGGCCGGCGGTTGGCCCCCTCTCCGGCGACCTCCTCGGGTATCTTGGCCTGGTCTTCACGGGCATGGGCCTGCTCTGGCTGGTGTCGCGGCTGATCATCGGCGACCTTTTCCCGGCGCTATCGCTTGCGTTGTCCGGCCTTTGCATCGCCGCCGATTGGCTTCAGGGCCGGTCGATTTTTCCGGCGGCCGCGTCGGGGAAGCTCAAGCAGATGGCGCTTCCAATCGCCGGAGCAACCGTCCTGTTCGGCTTTCTGCACATTTTCCTGGCGAGTTGGTACTTCTTCTGATGCTCACGGATCGCCCTGGCCGCGGCCTGGCACGTCGTTCCGCGTTTGCTGGAGGTTCATCCTGCTCAGTCCCGGTGCGCCTTCTCGATGGTGAGGCCGACGACGACCGTGCACGCGAGGATCAGGGCGTCGTCCTCGCCGGGGGCCACATCGACGCCGTAGGTGTCGGCGAGGGAGAACCACTTCTTCGAGACGCCCGCTACCGCGTTCCCCGCGCGGGAGAAGGTATACTCGTGATCCCAGAAGTCGCCCTGGACTTGCAGGTCATCCGGCGTGGCCCCGTCTGAAGCAACATCGACTGTAAAGCGGTCATTCAAGAACGTCCACAAATCCTTCTTGACAGTTGTGATCGCACCGCCCGCTCGCTGCAATTGGTAGGTCGGCCCCCAGGAGAGCACCTTCTCCTTGATGAAGATCAGTTCGCGGCCGGCGGGGTCGAGGAACGAGAGTTTCTCTCCGATGCTGAACGCCCGCCCGTCCACCAGGAACCGGTCTGCCCCGGTCTCATCCTTGATCGTGAAGTCGTCGCCGAGTGCCCATAGTTTCTGTCGCATCACGTAGCGCATGGTGTGCCCCTTCCCGAGATAGGCCGGCTGCCGCGGCATGCCGACAACGAACGCAATCCGCAAATGCACCGGCAAGTGCGGCTCTGGATCGCGAGACGGCAATCAGCGGGCCGCGCAGCTCGACAGCACGGCGTCCCACGCTGTTTCCGAGGCGGCCGCCGCCAGCACGAACTCGTTGACGTCCCCGCCCGACACCTCGTTGGTCGTCACCGCGAAGAGGACATCGCCGTCCACCGGCGTGTTGAACGGCTCGATCGCGCGGGACATCGACCCATGGACCTGCCGTGCCAACTGGCGGAGCGCCGCCGGCCCAAGCTTCTGGTTTATGACAACCGCGGTCAGACAGGTGTTCCCTTTGGGCGGTTGCCCCAAAGGCGGCACGTCCATGATGTGTGACCGCTTTCCTGTGCGCGGGTCGAGGTGCCCGCGGACGACATGCCCCTGGCGGTCAACGATCGCTCCCAGGGAATTAACGACAGTGAAGACGGCGACCCGGCTGTCACCGATTTTTCGAAATGCGCCGCCCTGGCCGGCATGCTCCCAACGGTACGGCGGCAACATCCATTTGCCGACCGTCGCCGAGCAGCCGGCGCCGCGGCGACCCAAAGGAAATTGGCCCGGCCGGGCGGCCGCCATCGCGGCGCAGTCCAAGCGATTTGTCGGGGTAGACGGCGTTGGCCCGCGGCACAAAGTCAAAGATGACCGCGCCACTCACCAGCGCGATGTCATCCCAGCCGGTGGCATGCCCCCGCCGCGCGAACAGCTCGGCCGAGACGCCGGTCGCCGCCTCCAAGCCGTACAGCGAGCCGCCCGCGAAGCAGATGGCATGCAGAAAGCCGTCGCCGTCGTGCAGTTGCTCGGTCCAGATCGTCCCCGGCGCACCGCCGCGAACGTCTACCGCCGCCGTCACGCCCTTGGGGAAGTGCAGCAGGGTGCATCCGGTCGGCCCTTCGGCATATTCGGCGACGCCGATCTCCAGGCCCGGGAAATCGAACATCAGGGACGGGCCGTCGAAGGTCGTCACCGGCGCGAGCGCGCCTCCGTCGTTCGTTCTCGGGGGCGTCGAGCCGGCACAAGCCCCGCTGCCGAGCGCCGCGGCGACGGTACTTCCGGCGGCCGCGGAGAGGAACTGTCGGCGTGGTATCACTCTCTCCATCACGCGTCACCTTCTGCCTGGGGCGGCGGACGGTATCACGGTCAACCCCGCCCGGTCGTGCGCTGGCCGAGCGGGCAATCGCACCGAAATCTGGAGGTACGTCCGCGAAATCAACGTGCCGCCGGTGCGTTTACCAGCGGCGTTGCCGACCGCCCCAGGAGCGGTCCGGCAAGGGCACCGGCGGCACGTCCGTTGGCATCGCCGCGCATTCGGGCCTTACCACGAACGGCCCAGAAGGCGGTCTAACCCCCGCCCTCACGAAGTAACCGGATCGTACCGTGCCGGCGATTCCGAATCTCCTGGCTCGCCGCCGGCATCGAAGGGCCTGGCCGTTTTTGGGGTAATTGCAGAACTTCAAGCCTCGGAACGCCGACATCCTCGTCGGATCGGCCGGCGAAAGGCCGACGAAGAGGTCGGCGTTTCCGGGGGACTGCCCGGGTCGCTTCCGGCGTCGCGTCGGCGGGTTCCTTGCCGGGCGATGCGCGGGTCGGCATACTTCACACGGCCTTTCGCGTGGCGGCGAACTCTCAGGTCAGGCGGGATCGATCGCGTTGAGCCGATCGAATGTTCTGGCGATCTGGCGTCGCCGGGTGATGCTTCCGCTTGCGTCAACTCGGGCTCGTCCTTCGCTTTTGCTTGCGTTACATCGAACCCTTCTATGAAAACTTACCAAATCCTTCTCGTCGTGCTCTGTGTGTTCTTCAGCGGCCGAGCCGACGCGGCGCCCGCGACCGGTCCGGCCAAAGATGCCCCGCCCGCCAAGTCCCCCGCCCGCAAGCCGTCGGTCAGGGCCCCCGACGCCGTCGGGCCGGCGATCGGCGCGAACACCGCCACGCCGGTGTCGCGCATCAAGGCGATGAAGGATTTCAAAGTGGAGCTGATCTACTCCGTCCCCGGCGCGACGCACGGGTCGTGGGTGAACCTCTGCAATGACGACAAGGGCCGCATCTACGCGAGCGATCAGTATGGCGGGCTCTTCCGCCTCACGCCGCCCCCCGCCGGGCAGCCGCTCGACCCGGCCAAGGTCGAGAAGGTCCCCGCGAACATCCGGGCCGTGAACGGTATGGCTTTCGCCTTCGGCGCGCTCTACGTCGGCGTGAACGACTATGAATCCAAGATCCCCAGCGGGCTCTATCGAATCAGCGACAGCCAGAGGAATGACCAGCTCGACAAAGTCGAGTTGCTTCGAGAGATGAACTCCAAAGGGGATCACGGCGTTCACGCCGTCGTCCCCACGCCGGACGGGAAAGCGCTCTTTCTGGTCTGCGGGGACGGCGCCAAGCCGACCGAGTTCCTGCCCACCTCGCCCGTCCCGCCGATCTGGGGCGAGGACCATCTCCTGCCGCGGATGCCCGACGGCCGCGGGTTCATGCGGGACGTGCTGGCGCCAGGTGGGATCATCTACCGCGTCTCCCCGGATGGGAAACAGTTCGAGGTGGTCGCCTCCGGGTTCCGCAACGTCTTCGACGCGGCCGTCAATAGCGACGGCGAATTGTTCACCTACGACGCCGACATGGAGTACGACTTCAACACGTCGTGGTACCGCCCCACCCGTCTCAACCACGTCGTCAGCGGCGCCGAGTTCGGCTGGCGCAACGGCGCCGGGAAGCGGCCGGAGTTCTACGCCGACAACCTTCCCGCCACCCACAATGTCGGCCCCGGCTCGCCGACAGGGATGACCTTCGGCTACGGCGCGAAGTTCCCCGCCAAGTACCAGAACGCCCTGTTCGGCCTCGACTGGAGCTGGGGCAAGCTTTACGCGTTCCACCTCCAGCCGGACGGCGCGACCTACAAGGCGACGCGCGAAGAGTTCCTAAGCGGCTCGCCCCTGCCGCTGACCGACGCGATCATCAATCCGATCGACGGTGCGATGTACTTCTGCATCGGCGGACGCCGCGTGCAATCGGGCCTCTACCGCGTCACTTACACCGGTACTGAATCGACGGCGCCCGCCGAAGCAAAGCCGACCCAGAGCCCTGCCCGCGATCTTCGCCACCACCTGGAGTCTTTCCACGGTTCGCCGAACCCGCAGGCAATCGCCCAAGCCTGGCCGCACCTGGGTGACGCCGACCGATTCATCCGCTGGGCCGCCCGGACCGCTGTCGAACACCAGCCCTACGCACAGTGGGCCGACAAGGCCCTGACCGAGCCCGACCCCGCGAAGCAGGTCGAGGCGCTGCTGGCCCTCGCCCGCTCGGCGGGCATCTGCCCGCAGCACCGGCCCGACAACGCCAAGCCCGTTGACGCCGATCTGCGCGGCAGGCTGCTCGCGGCGATGCTCAAGCTGGACATCGGCGGCCTCCCCTACCCCCAGCAACTGACGGCGCTGCGAACGCTGGAGATCGTCCTGAACCGATTCGACCGCCCGGACGACGCGACGGTGCAGACGCTGATCGCCAAGCTCGACCCGCTCTTCCCGGCCGCCTCGCCCGAACGGAACTGGCTGCTGTGCGAAACGCTCGTCTACCTCCAAAGCCCGACCGCCGCGGCCAAGGGGATGCAGTTGATCGCCCAGGCCCCGACCCAGGAAGAACAAATTGAATACGCCCGCAGCCTGCGGATGCTCAAGGCCGGCTGGACGAAGGCCGCCCGCGCCGCCTACCTCGAATGGTTCCTCAAGGCCGCCAATTACCGAGGCGGCGCCAGCTTTGATAAGTTCATCGAGTTTATTCGGCGCGATGCCTTGGCGACGTTCACGGATCAGGAGAAGACCGAGCTGGCGGAGCTGATCGAGAAACAGCCGGTCCGCAAGTCGGCGATCGCCAATGCCGGGGAGATGTTCACCGGCCGCACCCCGACGGTCTGGACCGTGGAGGAACTGAGCGCCGCCGCCCAGACGGGGTTGAAGGACCGCAGCTTCGACAACGGACGCAAAATGTTCGGGGCGGCCGGCTGTTTCGCCTGTCACCGCTTCGGCAACGAAGGGGGCATGACCGGCCCCGACCTGACCGCCGCCGGCGGCCGCTACAGCCCGCACGACCTGATCGACAACATCATCAACCCCAGCAAAGAGATCAACGAGCAGTTCGCGCAGATCGTGGTGACAATGGAAGACGGTGAGAAGATCGAAGGCGTGGTGGTCAACCTCCACGGCGACGACCTGCACCTGAACACCGACTTATCGAACCCGGGCCAGAACGTCGTGATCGACCGCAAGAAGGTCAAGAGCATCGGTCCGAGCAAGGTATCGCCAATGCCTGAAGGCCTGCTCAACATGCTGACCAAGGACGAGGTGCTGGACCTGGTAGCGTATGCGCTTAGCGGCGGCGATCGGAGCAATGCGATGTTCAAGAAGTGAGCGAGCAGCGCAGGATCGAAATCAGCCGGTGTGCGAGTCCGTCGTGTTAAGAAGGTTCACCATAGGTTGACTGGACGTTAACTGCGCACTAGGATCGGATGCTCTGGGGGGATTTTCCAATCACCTCATTATGGCCTGGGAGTGCCTTTGGCACAATTGGACGCAAGTCCGTCCCGGGCCTCCTTTTTGCGCGGAAACAAGTCGATGTTCATGCTGTATCTTGATGCCTCGGGTACGCCGCAGCTACAGGATGCAACGAAACACTACGTCCTGGTGGGTGCCGCCGTTCACGAGAACACGTGGTTTGCGCTCAACAAGCGCATCCGCGGGCTAAAGAAGAAATATGCGTACCCCGGCGAAGACTTCGAGCTTCACGTCAAAGACTTCGGCAAGTCGATTAGTGCACAGGGGAAAGTTCCAGGCTTCGATCAGATGAACCACATGGATCGTCGGGCGAACGTCGTCGGGCTCTTTCATGCGAAGCTATCGGCCGCGGCAACGGCGGAGCAGCGTGAAGACCTGAGAAAGAGCCATCGCCGAATGTATCCGTTTGTGCATCTCACGCGGCAGGAACGTTCGCAGCTCTATGAAGATGCTTTAGATCTTATCGGTGGGCATTCCGGCCTTGTGCTGTTCGCGGAAGCAATCGAGAAAAAACATCCCGCGGTAGTTAATGGAACGGTGGACTGCGTTCGACAGGCTTTCGAACAAGTCATCACTCGTTTCGATGCCTTTTTGCACCGAAAAGCGGCGTGGAAAGGACTCTCAAGTTCGCGGTTCGTTCGCGGTGACAAGGGCCTCATCGTCATGGACCGCGACCTGGAATCTGAGAGGGACATTGAGCGGCAATTCGCAAATTATCAAGACCAGGGGCACCCATGGGGCCAACTTGAATTCGTGATCGATGCCCCCTTCTTCGTCTCAAGCAGTAAGTTTCCCGGGATTCAAATCGGCGATGTCTGTGCATACGCCCTTAGGAGATACTTGGATAAGGGGAATGTGACGGGTAGTCACGAAGAAAAGCAGTTCCTGCGGATCTTCCATCTTTTCGACCGGCACCTGGGCAAACTGCACGGACTACGCCATTACACTCAGGGTGGCACGTGCCAGTGCATGATCTGCAAAGAACGCGGACACAGCTGACCTTGCGTCGTCGCAGCGTTGGCATCCGGTCCATGAGCGGAAGCCGCTTACTGATACAGCCGCTCCTCCTTCGGAAGGTCGTCAACTTTCCACTTGCTCGGGAAAACGCGGACGATGCGGCCGGGGCGGTAGCCTTCGAGCAGGATTGCCGGCTTGAACCGCACCCGCACCCCGCTGCTCCCGGGGGCGGCCGGCCCGCTTAGCACCTCGAGGATCGGGCCGGCTTTCTTGTCGTTGATCTGGTCCCACGTGCGGAGCGAATCCTCCGCCACGCACGCGGTGACGATGTCGTCCTTGGGGAAATCCTCCAGCAGCTTTCGGTCGATCCCGCCGAAGAGGGTCACCGTCACCACGCCCTCCTGGTTGTCCACTTCGTCCACCCAGCCGGCCAGCCCGTGCTCATGCTCATATTGGCGATGGACTTCGAGTTGATGTGCGGCCGCCACCGACTGGCTCTCGGCGTCGAGCCAGAGGTCCGTGCAGCGCCCCGGGCCGTGGAGGGTGCAGACGGTCAGGTTCATCAGGATCGACTGGCCGATGACGAGGTCTTTCAGTTCGCCCACGCCGTGGCTCTTCCAGACACGGGTGGTCGCGTTGATTTGGAAGACGCGCGGCTTGGGGTCGGCCGCCCCGCCGTCGGTGGCGATTCCGGTGACGGTCAACGTGCCTTCATCCAGGCCCACCGCATCGACGCGCCATGCCCGGTGGAGGCGCGACGAGCGACTGAAATCATCCTCCAGTCGCGCGCAGCGGCCGAAGGCGCCGTTCCCGTCCTTATCCACCTTCCCGTCAACGTAAAAGTCACCGTGGAGATGCGTCCCCAGCGGGATATCCCGGAACTCGGCCGGCGCGCCGTGGAACATGAGGTAGCCGTATGGAAGCATGGCGAACGCCAGAGGGCGATCCCACTCCCCGCGTCGCTGGGTGTCGTCGCGATCGAGGCGAATGATGCCCGTCCGATTGATGTGATCCAGCCCGATCAACTCGCCCGAGATGCCATGCGCCGAGCCTTCCGGCGGGAACTCGCCGGATTTCAACTGATACCATCTCGGCTTGGGGTCGCCGCCGTCGGTTCGGAAGGCCGTATCGGCGGCAGGTAGCGGCCGCGCGATCGAGAGCACGAAAACCGCGACAACGCAAAGGGCGACCAGCCAGGGGAGCGGTGCCGTCGCGAAGCGTCGTGTTGAAGCGGGAAGAGTCATCGTGTCGGTGCCGTTCATAGGACAGAGAAAGCCACCAGCGAGCCGCGCCCGTCAGGAAGCGGTCCGGCGCGCACCGGCGCGCTGCGCTAGACTTTCAAGTTAGATCTGACCCCTTTCCGACGAGACGCCGCAACCCGTTCCCGTGCAGAGACGGCTGCGAACGAGCCGCGCCCGTCAGGAAGCGGGGCCCGCCGCAGGCGGGCGTCAACCGCTCATGCAACAGATCAGTCCCCGAGTACGGCGACTGCCCGCGTCCTGACGGGCGCGGCTCGTCGGGAACGATCTGCCATCGAGGGCGTTTTTCGATCTTCCGCGCACAACGGCGCGTCGCTCGCGATCGCAGACGTGCTTTGCGCGCGGCGCCGACCGCTCACTCATGATCCCTCACAGTCGCGGCTCGCTGGGGCTTGTACCGGCCGGTCCGCCCGATCAAATCAGCTCCGAGATCGGCTCCAGGCTGTCTACGAACTGCTCGGTCCTGACCTCCATCTTGTGCATCATCGTCAGCAGGAGGTTGGTCATGTGCGCCTTGTTATTGGCCGGCTGGTGGCAGATCGCGTAATGCTTGCTCGGGTCGTTGAGCGTGTAGTTGCCGATGGAAGGCAGGTTGAAGTCGATGTGCTTCCCATGCTTCAGCCCCAGCGACTTCCCGCCCGCCAGGATCGTCGGGAGGTTCGCGTTGCCGTGGCTGTGGCCGTAGCTCATCCCGCTGCCGAAGAGGACCATCGTCCGGTCCAGCAGCGACTCCTCCCCGTCCTGCACGGCCTGAAGCTGGTCGAGGAAGTAGGCGAACTGCTGGGTGATGAACGCGTCGCTGCGGCTCAGGCGGGCCATCTGCTCGGGGTCGCCGTTGTGATGCGACAGCTCGTGGCGCGTCTGCGGGATGCCGATCTCGGGGATCGCCAGGCCGTTGCTCTCGCTGCCGCTCATGTAGGAGACGACGCGCGTCATGTCGGTCCGCAGCGTCAGCACGATCAGGTCGTACATCGTGCGGTAGTATTCGCCCGCCTCCGACCGCGACACGTTCCGCTGGAGGTGCTCCGCCGTCTGCGGGTCGATCTTTGGCTTGGGGACGTTCAGCCACGAATCAAGCCGCTCGGTGCGCGTCTCGACTTCGCGCACGGAGTTCAGGTATTCGTCCAGCTTGGTCCGGTCGTTCCCGCCCAGGTTCTTGCGCAATGCCTTCGAATCGTCAAGCACGACGTCCAGGACGCTGTGGCGGCGGTTCAACCGGCGGCGCTGCGCATCGACCCCGCCCGGTTCGACGCCGAAGAGGCGGTTGAAGACCGTCCGCGGGTTGTCCTCGGCCGGGAGCGGCACGCCGTCTTTGGACCAAGCGAGCGTGGTATCGCCGCGCGAGATCGACAGCTCCAGCGAGCCAAAACGCGTCAGCGGCGACGTCACCTCCGCCATGAGTTGATCGCACGAAATGGAGTTTCGGAACGCCCCGCCCTCCTGGCTGATCTTGGCGGCCGTCAACCAGATCTTGGCGCACTCGTGCGCCCTGCCGATGCCGCCGGTGTGATAGAGCCCGCTGATCGGCGTCATGTTCGGCCGATGCTTTTCCAGGGGGAGCAGCGGCTCGCTCAACTGGTAGTCGCGCCCCGCCTGCGTGATCTGCCAAGTCAATACGTTCACCCCGTTGGGGATGTAGACGAAGACGCTCCGGCGCGGCTTGGCGGCGGCGGCCGCCGTGGCGGCAGCGCCGCGGAGCGGCGTCATGCAGTCCAGCAGCGGAAGCGCGACGGCCGCCCCGACCCCACGAAGGAAGTGCCGACGGTTGAGGAGCCACTTCTGGCTTAAAATATTGCCCATATCCTGCTTCCTTCGGCGGTGTCGGGTCGCCCCTCAGCGTTTTTGGAACAAGTCGGAGAGTACCAGCGATTCGACGATGGTCGCCAGGCGGTAATCGGCCGCCTTGCTTTGCCTGGCGATGCGCGCCAGCTCAGCCCGGTCATCGAGCGTCATCGTCCGACGCAGGGCGAACGTCGCCAGCTTGTCGATGAACGCGGCGTCGAACTTATCGATGTCGGCCACCAGCAACTTCTTCAGCCCCGCGCCATCCGCGAACGTGCGGCCATCGATCAGCTCGCCGCTGGCGTCCACCTTGGGGTTGGCGCCGCTGCCGTCGTTGACCACTTCCTCCGTCCGCCAGCGGCCGATGGCGTCGTAGTTGTCGAACGCCAGCCCCAGCGGATCGATCTTGCGATGGCAGGCCGCGCACGTCGCGTCGGTGGTATGGGCCGCCAGCTTCATCCGGAGCGTCGCCTTGGGGGCGGCCGGCGGCGTCGGGTCGATCGGCTTCACGTTGGCCGGCGGCGGTGGCGGGGACTTGCCCAGGATCGATTCCATCACCCACTTCCCGCGGTGGACGGGGCGATGCCGCGTGCCGTCGGACGTGAGGCTGAGGATGGCGGCCTGGGTGAGCAGGCCGCCGCGATGGTCCTGCGGCCGCAGCGCCATGCGCTGGAAACGGTCCCCGGTGACGCTCGGGATCTGGTAGTGATAGGCGAGCCGGGCGTTGAGCATCGTCCAGTCGGAATCGAGGAACTCGCGCAGGCTGAGGTTCTTCTCCAGCACTTCGCCGAAGAAGGCGGTCGTCTCGCCGATCATGCTCTTTTCGAGGTAAGCGTCATAATCGGGGTAGAGCTTCTTGTCCGGCGGGAACATCCCAACCCGGCGGAGCTGAAGCCATTGGCGCGGGAAGGCCTCGGCGAATCGTTTAGCCCGCGGGTCGGCCAGCATGCGATGGACCTGGTCGCGAAGCACCGCCGTCTCGTGCAGGGCCCCGGTGTTGGCCGCGTCCGACAGGGCGGCGTCGGGCATCGTGCTCCACAGGAAATAGGAAAGGCGCGATGCCAGCTCCCAATCGTTGATGCGATTCGTGCTCCGCTCGGCCGACCCCTCGACAAGGTAGAGAAAGTCTTTGGAGCAGAGGATGGCCAGCATCGCGGTTCGGAAGGCGGCGTCGAACTTTTCGCCACTTTTGATCTCGCTCTCGACCAGCTTCGCGTATTGCTCGACTTCCGCCGGCCGGGCCGGGCGGCGGAAGGCCTGCTGGGCGAAGCGCTGCAGCGACAGCCGCGTCGCGGCCGCGTCGTTGCCGGCTTTGGGCATGAACTGTTGCTGCGCGAGGGTCGGCCCGTCGGCGCGAGCGGCCCTTCCCACTCCACCCAGTCCACGATGAGGAAGGGGCGAATCGGCTCGCCCGCTTCGTCGGTCAGCTTGATCTGCCACGGCCGCCGCCCGTCCTTGATGCTGAGGAACGGCAGGCGCGGGTCGGCGCGGCCCGATCGGGGCGTGTTGGGCGGGCCGGGCACGTCGTTGACGAGTCGGTAATTGTGGTTGCCGGCCGGCAGGTGGGCACGGAACTCGACGATCGTCGGCTTGTCCTCGGGTGCGACGACATCCTGCTCGTACAGCATGCGATCGAGGTCGGAGACATAGAAGGCGAGGTGCGGCGCCCGGCCACCTTTGGGTTGCAGGCCGCTGACCTGGATCCGGATCTTGTAATCGCCGGCGGCGGCCAGCGCCTGGCCCGGCCCGATGCGGCCCCCTTGCAGGTCCGACCCCGGCCAGAGGTCCACGCGCACCTTGTCGGCGATCCCCTGCTCGGTCAGCTTCGCCCGGTCGGGGCCGCCGCGCAGCTCAATCGCCTGGGCGCGATGGACGAACTTCGGCGTCGGCTTCGCGGGGAGGGCTTCGGCCAGCACGTTTTCGGCCGCGTTAAAATACTTTTCGACGTGGGAGGGGCTCAGCGACAGGACCGAGCCGATCCGCTCGAACCCGTGCCATTCCTGATCCTCGGCCAGGCCGGTCGGGTCGTACGGGTCATAGTTGACGCCGAGCAGATCGTGAACGGTGTTGGTGTATTCCTCGCGGGTGAGCCGGTGGAAGGTCACGCGCTCCCGGCTGGCAAGGCGGGCGAACTCCCCCTCCTTGAGCTTGCCCGCCAGCCATTCCACGACCTTCGCCGAGTCGTTCGCGTTCGCTCGCGGCTGGTCTTCCGGCGGCATCTCACCGGAGCTGATCCGGTCCATCACGTCGGCCCAGTGCCCGGCCGATCCGCCGCTGGCGAAGTCCCAGGAGAGGGTATCGACCCGGAACGCCCCCTTCTGCTTCTTCTCGCCGTGGCATCGGATGCAATATTCCTGAAGGAACGGTTGGATCGCCTTGTCAGCCGCACCTGCCGGCGCATCGGCCGGCGTTGCGGCGGCCGCCGGCGTTTCGGGAGCGGCGGACCCGGGGCGCCACGCAATCAGACCGAGGAGAATGACAACCAACGCCAGCTTCGATTTCATGATGGAGGCTCAAGGCGATTTATCGCGCCCCAGGTGCTTCGGGCAAAGAGATGCGATGTCGATCCTCCTACCGGTTTCAGGGGAAAGCCGTTGAAAAACGAGCGGTTGAATCTCGCGTATCGTCGGTGAGAGAAAGCCACATTGAGACGCGACCGTGAGGGAGCATTCGGCGTGCGGCGGGAGAAGCGCTTCGGCCATCTCAAGCGATGCGCCTTGGAAAACCCTGACCGCTCCCTAACAGTCCCCGACAGTCGCGGCTCGCTGTGGCCCCCTGCCCGATGGGGCGGTCGCTTGCGGCATCAACGCCGGGAAAGAAGAATAGAAGAACCGTGTGATCCGGCGAGAACGCATGTCAATCAGAGCCAATCAATCCCCATGAAGCGAACCAACGTACTCACCGTGATGACTTCAATTCGAAGCCCCCTGCTCATCGTTTGCATCTTCCTCGCCGCGCCGCTGCCCGGGGCGGCCGCCTCGGGCACGGATCGGCTGGATGCGGTGAGGACGCAGGCCGACCTGGATGCCGTCATCGCATCGACCAGCGATGCCGCATTGAACGCGGCGATTCGGGAGAACGGATCGGCCATCCTCGCGGCCGCCGCCCGCCGGCCTCATGTGCAGGCCGTCGTGAGGACGGTCCAAAGCTCGCCGGGAAAAACCGAGACGGTCAACACGACGCCGGAGGCCCTAAAAACGGCCGCTGGGGGCGACATCGCCCTTTTCGACACGCTGCGGAGCGTCGATCTGGCGATCCCCAACGCGGGGCCGCACGACCAGCGGAAGGTGGACCCGTACGACGCGACCTTCTTTGACCACCTCGGGCAGATCACGTCGCTGGAGTCGCTCAACATCATCGCCACCAAGGCGAGCGACGACTGGATTGCGCCGCTGGGCCGTCTCACGAACCTGAAGACACTTCGATTCACGAACAACGGGAAGCTCACCGACGCGGGACTGGAGCATCTCGCGGGCTTGAAACAGTTGGAGTCGTTCTCGTTCGTCGGGACCGGGATGCAGGGGCACGCGTTCGCAAAGTTTGAGGGTTGGACGAAGCTCCGCCAATGCAGCTTTCGCGGCAGCAGCATCGACGATGAGGGCCTGCGCCAGCTTTGCGAGCACTTCCCCAACCTGGAGAGCATGAGTCTCGCCCACGCGAAGTTCACCGACGCCGGCGCCGCGAGCCTGGCCAAACTGACGAAGCTCAAAGGGCTGGAGATCGGCACGCACAGCGCGACGCCGCAGTGCCTCCAGTTCATCGCGCGGCTGCCCGTGGAGTACCTGCAGCTTGGCGAAGGGTTCGACGGGCCCGCCAGCATCGCGGCGATCAAGGCGATCAAGACGCTTCGCCGCCTCACGTTGACCGACGCAAAGTCGATGACGGATGCGGACCTTAAGCTTGTCGCGACGCTGGGCCAGTTGGAGAGCCTCGAACTCAACAACGTCGAACTTCCTGACGAACGCCTGCCCGCACTCCAGGCTTTCGCCTCCCTCAAATCCCTGCGGCTCGTCCGCCGCCCCCAGCCCTATCCGGCGGAGACCCAGTCGAAGATCAAGTCGCTTCTGCCAAACGTGGCACTGAAGTTCGACTGATGCCGCCGAGCTGAGACAGTGCCGTCGAGCCCGCTCCATAACATCGAGCCCTCTTCGTAACATCGAGCCCGCTCGAGCCGATCGGCCTCCTCTCGCCAGCGCGTGGTAAACGGTTCCACGCGGATTTGCGGGCGAGCGGCGATGCCATCTGAAGTGCCGCCGGTCCCCTCACCGGCGGCCTTTCGGCCAACTCGCAATCCCGCCGGTGGGGGCACCGGCGGCACGTCGATTTACGGGCGGCCTGCCTCAATTCGTTGGAGTGACCCACTACGTGGCCTTGAGGTGGGATCGAGAAGCGGGCAGTTCGTTGTACTCTCTCTAGCCTTGCGGCCGAGATAGCGCAGGAACGATCGGGTGACCCACGATTCGCTCTCGTGGCCGAACCGCGTCTCCCCGGTCGCTCCCTTTGCGCTGGGGAGCAGCCGGTTGATGAGGGACGAGATCTCGACGTGGAGGTTTGGGGCGAGGCCATAAGAAAGTGCGGCAAGCTGCGCCGGCAGCCCGAGGACGACCTCCGCATCGCCAAAGACAGTCGCGTCCACGATGCTCCGGGCGGCCGCCTCGGCGCTGATCGAAACGCCTGGCAATGAGTCGCCGATGCTGAACCACGCGTACTCGGCGGTGGGGTCCCCCTTGAACTTCGCGTTCCGCGGGCTCCCGGTACGCATAAGGCCCGGGCTGACGCTGGTCACCAGGATGCCGTCCGGCCCCAGCTCGCTTCGGAGTGCGCCGGAGAAGCCCGCAAGGGCGAACTTGCTCGCGCAATAAGGGGCGAGGTGCGGCACGGGCATCTTCCCGCCGACGGAGCCGATGTTGACGATCCGCCCGCCCCCGCGGCCGGCCATTTTCGGCGCCAGGGCCGACGTCGCGTGCACCGCCGCCCAGAAGTTGACGTTCATCGCCTCTTCGTAGTCCGCAAGGCCCATCACCTGTGCCGGCCCGACCAGGATGGTCCCGGCGTTGTTGACGAGCACCTCGATCGGGCCAAAGCTCAACTCGACGTCGTCAATCACCCGCCGAATCCCGGCCGGCTCGCGAAGATCACAGACGAACGTCGCCACATCCACGCCGAGGCGGCCGATGTCGCGCTTGGCCGCGTCGAGTTCCTCGGTGTCACGCGCGCACAGAGCAATCCGCGCCCCGTGATGCGCGAATTCCCGCGCCAGCGCCAACCCAAGCCCGCGCGACCCGCCCGTGATCAGGACGGTGCGCCCGGCCAGCTCTATCTTGCGGCCGCGTCGCACCGCGCCGGGCAAACCAGTAGGCCCCCGCCCCGACCAGAGACGCTTTGACGACCGTCGAAAGAAAGGATGAAGGGCGCGACATCGGTACGCTCCACAATTGGCTGCGGCGGGCCTCTGGCAGGGGCACCGGCCTCGTTACAACGGTCGATCACCGACCTGCCGGATTCGATACTATGTGGAGCGTAATCCCGTCGGAACGGGCAATATGCCGCGGCAGGCCGACCGAATCCGGGCTGGTTGAAACGGCTCGCGTTCTCGCCCTATCCGTTTCCTTCAGGTCGGGTGCTTCGATCCTCGCCGGATAAGATGACGCGCCGGTTTTGGTGAACGATGGGCCCGGCGATATGAAAGGCCCCGAAACCCGCCCCCCGCCGCCGCTTCGCAGCGTCCGAATGTTCTGATCCTGGCTGGAGCAGAGATGACTCGATTGAAGCCCTTCCCCGTTGTCGCACTGGGCCTGTGTCTGCTGATGGCCGGGCCTCGTGCCCACGGCTTTGAGTGGGCCGCCGATACGCCCGAGGCGCAGGGGATGTCGTCGGAAAAGCTGGGACGACTCAAAGACGACCTCGTCCGTCTCCATACGCGGACGTTCCTGGTTGTCCGCCATGACAAGGTTGTCTTCGAGTGGTACGCGGCCGATTCCGGCGTCGATAAGCCGCACGGCACGGCGTCGCTGGCCAAGGTGCTGGTGGGAGGGATGTCGCTGGCGGCCGCGATGCAGGACGGACGCCTGAAGCCGGCGGACCCGGTCTCGCGATTCGTCCCCGCGTGGAAGGACGATCCGCGCAAATCGAAGATCACGATCGCGCAGCTCGCCACCCACACGTCGGGCCTGGATGATGCCGAATCACCCGGCGTTCCCCATGAGAAGCTGACGGGCTGGAAAGGGGAGTTCTGGAATCGCGTGCCCGACCCCTTCACCCTCGCGCGGATCGGGCGCCGGTCCTCTTTGAGCCGGGGACGCGGGTCAGCTACAGCAACCCCGGCATGGCGATGCTGGCATACGCGGTAACCGCGGCGATCCAGCCAGGGGAGCAAAAAAGTCTCCGGTCGCTGCTCCGCGAGCGTGTCTACGCGCCGATCGGCATTGAGGACACGATGTGGTCGATCGGGTATCAGAAGACGTACCGCGTGGATGGGCTGGACCTTCAGGCGAACTGGGGCGGCGCGACGTTCACCGCTCGGGCGGCCGCCCGAGTGGGGCGGCTCATGCTGCGCGAGGGGGACTGGGACGGCCGCCGGATCCTGTCGGTAGCCATCGTTCGCGGCAGCATCGACCCGCCGGGCACCGCCAAGCCGGATCAATGGGAAGGAGAGGCGAGCCCCTCGCCCGGCTTTGGCTGGTGGTCAAACCGGGACGGGGCGTGGAAGTCCGCGCCCCGTGACGCCTACATGGGGGCCGGGGCGGGGCATCAGCTTTTGATTGTCATCCCCTCGCTCGATCTGATCGTGGTGCGTAATGGCCAGGCTTTTGGAACCCCCGAGTCGAACTGGGCGCAGGTCGAAAAGCATCTGCTGGCGCCGCTGGTGGATGCGGTGATCGATCCGCCCTACCGGCCGAGCGCCGTCATCCGCTCCGTTCAGTTCGGACCAGTGGGTTCGATCGTCCGAAAAGCGCTCGACAGCGACAACTGGCCGATGACGTGGGCCGACGATGACCGGATCTACACGTCTTATGGCGATGGCGAGGGGTTCGAGCCGTTCATCGATCGAAAGCTCTCCATGGGCCTGGCGCGGGTGGAGGGAGCTCCGCCCGACTTCACCGGCGTAAACCTTCGCGCGCCGACCCTCGAACGGACCGGCAACGGCGCCAAAGGCCCCAAGGCGAGCGGGATGCTGATGGTAGATGGCGTCCTCTACCTGTGGGTTCGCAACACGCACAACGCGACGCTCACCTGGTCGGCGGATCATGGCGCGACGTGGGAATGGGGCTTCAGTTTTGACACCAGCTTCGGCTGCCCCACGTTCCTCAACTTCGGCCGCAATTACGCCGGCGCGCCGGACGACTTTGTCTACACCTATTCCCAGGACGGTCCGAGCGCGTACGAGCCGTACGATGGCGTCGTCCTGGCGAGGGTGCCGAGGCGGCACCTGCGGGAGCGCGACGCGTACGAATTCTTCGCCGGGCCCGACGCGTCGGGCCTTCCGCGCTGGTCGCGCGACGTGGCCGAGCGCAGCCACGTCTTTCATTACCCCCGCCACTGCGAGCGGCTGGAGGTCGCGTACGCCGTGGGCCTGGGCCGATACCTGCTGGCCGTCAGTTACGGGCACGGCCACGGATGGGGGCTATTTGACGCTCCGTCGCCTGTCGGCCCCTGGACAACGGCATTTTCGATGTCGGACTGGGGGTTGGGAGAGACGCACGGATACCGGCTTCCGACCAAGTGGATGTCGCCGGATGGGCTGTCGATGTGGCTCGTCTTCTCCGGCCGCGAGCATGCCGGCGTGCTCTATGACGCGTTCTGCGTCAGGAAGATGGAACTGACGCTCTATGCGAAGGATCAGCGTCCCAACGAGCCGCGACCGTGAGGGAGCGGTTGGCGTCCCGATACGCGCCGCTCGAGGTTTTCGAGGGTCTCTGCGCTGCGGCCCGACCGCTCCTTGATCGACCGTGAGGGAGCGGTCGGCGCGGCACAATACGCGACGCTCGAGGTATTCAAGTTTCTCCGCGCTACGGCCCGACCGCTCCCTTCCGAACCGTGGAGGCGCGGTTCGCGCCCCAATATGCGCTGCTCGATGTTTTCGAGCGTCTCCGCGCTGGGGCCTGACCGCTCCCTTACCAGACTGTCGAAAAACTGGTGACAGCGACCTGACGACCGCCGTTCTTGAGCGAAAAATGAAGCATTTTTCGGCGTTTTTTGGGTTTTCCGACAGTCTGTTACGGTCGCGGCTCGCAGGGAGCCTTCTCTTCAATGTGCGAAACGCGGGCGCGCTTCGGGCGGGCGGCCGCTAGAATGGGCCTATGCGAGTCGCGCTCTGCCAGATCAACCCGACCGTCGGCGACATTGCCGGGAACTCCCGGAAGACTCTCGAGTTTGTCGCGCGTGCCCGCGCCGAGGGGGCGACGCTGGCGGTCTTTCCCGAGCTGTCGGTCATTGGCTACCCGCCGAAGGACCTGCTCCTCAAGCCCGGCTTTATTGACGACAACCTTCGGGCGGTCGAGCGGATCGCGGCGCAGGTGCGGGGGATCGATGTCATCGTGGGGTATGCCGACCGCAACCCCGCCCCAGTCGGGCGGCCGCTCTACAACGCGGTGGCCATGCTGCGCGATGGAGCCGTCGTCAGCCGGCATTTCAAGACGCTCCTGCCGACGTACGATGTCTTCGACGAGAGCCGCTATTTTGAGCCCGGCCCGAAGGACGAGCATGAGAACCTCGTCCGCGTGACCGATCCCCGCGGCCGCCCGGTCATCGTCGGGCAGAGCATTTGCGAAGACCTCTGGAACGACGAGCGGCTGATCGCCCGGCGGCTCTACCACCAGAACCCGATCGCCGACCTGAACGCGGCCGGGGCGGAGCTGCTCGTCAACGCCAGCGCCTCACCGTTCGTCGTCAACAAGCACGCTTTCCGGCTGGAGCTTTTTTCGTCACAAGTCAGACGATTTGGCAAGCCATTGGTCTATGTGAACCAGGTCGGCGGGAACGACGAACTGGTCTTCGACGGCAACAGCGTCGCGTTCGACGCGGCCGGCAACCTCGTCGCGCAGGCCAAAGCGTTCGAGGAAGACCTGGTCGTTGTCGAACTGACGGTGCCGCGTGGGACCGCCCATCAGCCGATCAACGCCGACGCGGTGCCGGCGTCCGGCTCGGGCGCTTCCGCCACGGCGGACGGATCTGAATGGAGCGAAGCAGCCATCGACTCGATCCGCCAGGCGCTGGTCCTGGGCCTGCGCGACTACGTGCGCAAGTGCGGCTTTTCGAGCGTGGTGCTGGGGCTCTCGGGCGGGATCGACTCCGCGCTGACCGCCTGTCTGGCCGTGGACGCGTTCGGGGCGTCGAAGGTGGTCGGCGTCGCGATGCCGAGCCGCTATAGCTCCGGGCATTCGGTCGCCGACGCCCGAACGCTGGCGAGCAACCTGGGGATGCCCTTCCACGTCATCCCGATCGCGGCCGTCCATGACGCCTACGAGTCAACGCTCGCCCCAAGTTTCGCCGGCCTGAAACAGGACGTGACCGAGGAAAACCTCCAGGCCCGCGTCCGCGGCGCCCTGCTGATGGCGTTTTCCAATAAGTTCAATCACCTGCTGCTGACGACGGGGAACAAGAGCGAGATGGCGGTCGGCTATTGCACGCTCTACGGCGATATGTGCGGCGGGCTCGCGGTGATTAGCGACGTGCCCAAGACGATCGTCTACCGCCTTTCCGAGCTGATCAACCGACAGGCGGGCTTCGAGCGGATCCCGCGCGGTACGATCGACAAGGCCCCTTCCGCCGAACTGCGTCCCAACCAGACCGACCAGGATTCGCTGCCGCCCTATGACGTGCTCGACGCGATCCTGAACCGCTATGTGGAGGGGGATCTGTCGGCCGCCCAGATTATCGCCGACGGTTTCCGGCCGGAGACGGTGGAGCGCGTCATCAAGCTGATTGATCGAAGTGAATACAAGCGCCGCCAGGCGCCGCCGGGGCTGAAGGTGACGAGCCGGGCTTTTGGTTTCGGCCGCCGGATGCCGATCGCCCAGCGGTACGAGCAGACGGTGGCCCGGCATGGCGATCCGGCCCCAGCGGTCGGATGAGGACGAAGGAGCCACTGATGAGACACCGCCGGAGATGCGTCACCGCGCTGACCTGCGTCCTCATCGCCTGCGCAGGAACGTTCGTGCGGGGCGACGCGTCGGCGCGCGACGAGAGTGCCATCGCCCGTGACCTGGCCGACGCCGATCGCGCCGTGGCCGCGCGCCCCGATGCGCCGCCGGTCTATATGAATCGAGCGCACGTGCTGGATGCGATGCGTCGGTACGAGCGTGCGGTGACGGATTATTCGAAGGTGATCGAGTTGTTACCGACATCGCCGGCCGCCTTCCAGCATCGCGGCGAGGACCAGTTCCGCCTCGGCCGCTTCAAGGCCTCGGTGGCCGATTTCGATCAGGTGCTCGCGCTCGATCCGGACCAGGCGCCTTACCACTGGCAACGGGGCATCTCGCTCTACTACGCCGGGGAGTTTGACAAGGCTGCGCGGCAGTTCGAGTTGCACAAGACGGTCAACCCGGAGGATGTCGAGAACGCCGCGTGGCACTTCTTGTGCGTCGCTCGGGCCTCGGGCATTGAAGCAGCACGGCGCCGCTTGATCCCGATCCACGGTGACAGCCGGGTGCCGATGGCGGAGGTGCACGAAATGTTCGCCGGCCGGCTTTCGCCGCGAGACGTTCTGGCTGCCGCGAACGCCGGCCGCCCTGAGGCGGACGACCTCCGTCAGCGACTGCTCTATGCCCACCTCTACATCGGCCTGTTCCACGAAGCCGAAGGCCGGCCGGCGCAGGCGGCCGAGGAGATCCGGCTTGCGGCCGAGAAATACGCCGGCGACGACTACATGAGCGACGTCGCCCGCGCCCACCACGCGGCGCTGGATCAGGCGGCCGCCGCGACAACGCGGCCGACGACGTCGCCGCCGCGGCGGTAGCCGATAAGCGTCGGGGTTGAGCCGCTGGTTAGCGAGGGCGGCGCTTAAGGACGGAAAATGGCAAAGGCTGGAGGCGTTCCCATGGCGGTAAAACCGATCCCCGACGGCTATCATGCGGTCACGCCGTATCTGATTGTGAACGGCGTTGGCGATCTGATCGAGTTTCTCAAGAAGGCGTTCGGTGCCACGCAGGTACATCGTACGTTACGGGACGATGGATCGATCCAGCACGCCGAGGTGCGAATCGGAGATTCCCCGGTGATGATGGGCGAGGCGTCGGCCGGCCGCCGGCTTCGGACCGGCCCCGGCATCGTTCTACCTCTACGTGACCGACTGCGACGCCGTCTATCAGAAAGCGCTGGAGGCGGGCGCCGTCTCGGTCAGCGCCTGCCGATATGCCGTACGGCGATCGCCACGGCGGCGTGAAGGACCCGAGCGGGAACACGTGGTGGATCGCGACGCATATCAGGGACGTGGCGATGTGAATCGGCCGGCGGCGACGGGCCGGCGAACGCAAAAAGGATTTTGCTGATGCGGAGCTTTGAGGGAAAGCGCGTGGCGGTCGCCGGGCTCGGGCGGTTCGGCGGCAATATCGCGGCGGCGAAGTGGCTCGTGGGCGAGGGGGCTCGGGTTCTGGTGACAGACCCCGCGTCGCCTGAGGCGCTGGCCGAGTCGGTTGCCCAGCTCGAGGGGTTGCCGATCGATTTTCGCCTTGGCGAGCACCGAACTGAGGACTTCACCAGCGCCGATGTCATCGTCGCTTCGCCGGCGATCGCGCCGAGCAGCCCCTATCTGAGGGCCGCGCGGGCGGCCGGCGTTCCGGTGACGACCGAGATCCGCCTCTTTGTCGAGCGCTGCCCCGCGCCGATCGTCGGCGTCACCGGGACCAAGGGCAAATCCACGACGACGGAAATGCTCGGGCGCATGCTAAGAGCGGGCGGCCAGACGTGGGTCGGCGGGAACATCGGCCGCTCGCTACTGGCGGATTTGCCGGCGATCGCCACGTCCGATCGGGTGGTGCTGGAACTGTCGAGCTTCATGCTCGATTACCTGGGAGAGATCCGCTGGTCCCCCCACATCGCACTGGTCACCCTTATCGCGGCCGATCACCTTGACTGGCACGGGTCAAAGGACGCCTATCTTGCGGCCAAGGCGAACATCTTGAGGTTTCAGCGGCCGCAGGATTACGCAGTCCTTAATGCCGCGTGCGCCGACATGGTCGCAATCGCGTCAAAGTCAGGCGCGGCCGTTGAAACGTTCCCCGCGAGCGACGCGCCGCCCTTCGACTTGAGCGTCCCCGGCGCGCATAACCAGTTAAATGCCCAGGCGGCGTTCGCGGCCGCCAAGTTGTTCGGCGTCACGTTCGAGCAAGCCCAGGCGGCGGTGGCCGACTTTCGAGGCTTGCCGCATCGGCTGCAGCTTCCGCACGAGGCCGACGGGGTCCGCTATTACAATGACTCGATCGCGACGATCCCGGAGGCGGCGGTGGCGGCGCTGGAGTCTTTCCCGGCTGGCCGCGTGATCCAGATCGTGGGCGGCTCGGGCAAAAAGGGCCTGCCGATGGAGGCATTGCGCGATGCGCTGCGGGCGCGGGCGAGGGCCGTCCTGTGCATCGGCGAGACCGGGCCGCGGCTGGCCGATGACGTCGCGCGCGACCCTGGCGCGCCGGCGGTACATCGTTGCCAGGATTTGGCGACCGCCGTCGCGGTGGCCAGGCGGATCGCGGCCTCAGGCGATATCGTGCTGCTAAGCACCGGCTGCGCCAGCTACGACCAGTTCCCGAACTTCGAGGCCCGCGGCGAGGCTTTCCAGCGGCTGGTCAAGGTGCGGGGCGGCGCCTTGCGGGCGCCTTCTCCCTGACGCCGGCGGCCACGGGTGACGCCGCCGCGGCCGGGTGATCGGCATCTCAACCGGCTTCCAGGACATACCGGTGACTTCTATTGGACACGCCGCAACCCACGCCGCCGCCGCACGGCACCGCAATGCGGCTCAATTACTCTCCCCGCTACGCCATCGCGGACCGTTGGTATCGCCGCCGGTATCTGCTGCTGTTCGTCTACCTGTCGGGCATCGCCGTCATTGCCGTTGGCGCCACATGCTTCGATGACCTATTGCTGGGAAGCCTTCCCGTCGGTTGGCTGATCGGCTGGCTGGCCCTCATCGCGGCCGCACAAGGGCTGTTTCTGTGCGGGGCGCCCCAGCTTCGCTGGCCCCGCCCGACCGGCCGGCGGCCGATGGCGGTCTCGCTGATCGTTGCGTCACTGATGTCGGCGCTGCTCACCACGGGGCTGGTTGCCGCGTTCATCAGCCTTTTCCGCCTGAACGCGACCGGCGACGATATCGCGCGCCGACTCGTCGCGTGGATGGATCAATCCAGCGGCGAGCGGCTTCCCGCGGTGATCTACCTTGGGATCGGCTTGAGCTGGGGGATCTGGCTGTTCGTCTTCGGCGTTGTTTGGGCGGGGGAAAGCGTCACCCGGTTTCGACGGATCTACCGGCTGCTGGTCGCGGGGACGGTCCTTGAGCTGCTCATCACCATCCCGATTGACGTGCAGGTGAGACGCCGGACAAGCTGCTATTGCGGCGAAGGGACTTTTCTCGCGCTGATCATCGGGCTTACCTCCGCCGTCTGGGTCTTTGGGCCGGGCATCGCTCTGCTCTTCCTGACGCGGCGACTGCACGCGCCGCGCCGCGCTTCGTCGGTGCCGCCAGTGCGGGTGCAGCCTCGACGACCCCGTCCAAACGCGATGCTCTGAGCTGCGCCGCGCCGGTGGCCCCGACTGACGCGCAAGCGGCCGAGCACGTCGTATCGGCCGCGAACGAAACCGCCGAGAGGGCGTGAACCAGCGCTCCGCTTCGTCAGGCGGCCGACTGATCGCCGGCTTCGAAGGCATGCGGCGTGTCGCAGTACTTTTTCACGGTTTCAAGCACCGTGTACACGGAGAAGCGGCTTTTGGGCATGTAGTCGGAAACGCCAAGCGCCAGGGCGTCGCGCAGCTCCTCGGCCGAGGTGGCGCTGGTCAGAAGGGCGACGGGGACGGCCGCCGTTTGAGGGTTCGCCCGAAGCTGACGCAGAAACGTCAGCCCGTCCATCAGCGGCATTTGAAGGTCGAGCAGGATCAGGGACGGCTTGAAGACCCGCAGCCAGGCAACCGCCTCCGCGCCATCCGACGCCGAGACGGGGGTATGGCCGGCGAGCGCAATGGCGCGAGAAAGCACGTCGCGGAAGATCGGCGCATCGTCAACAATAAGGACCGTCGCCATGATGGCTCCCGACGTACAACTTCAACGGCCGCGAACTTCTGGAGTCCTTCGGTATAGGGAGCATCGGCTGACACTCGCCAGATATTGAGCCCCATAGTTATGTTAATTGTTGCTCCGCTCGGGTGTTGAGTCACGCTGGCCGGAGGCACGATCGACCGAGGCTTGCCGACAGGGACCTATGGATATGACGTTGCCGAATGAGCCAAATGCCGCTCGCCTGCCTTCCCCCGCGCGGCCGGAGCCCCGCTGGCCAGCCCTGATCGCCGTCATGGCGGCCGGAGTGCTCTACGCGGCGCTTCCCGGCTCGTTATCGGTCGGCCCGCGTTGGCTTCTGCCAGCGCTGGTGACGGTGCTCGCGATCGCTTCGGTTGTGACGCGGGTCCAAGGCTATTTCACCGCCAACGTCGTGGTCGGGCATTTCCTCTCGGGGTTGCTGACGTTTTTTATGCTCTGGTCGGTCGCGCTGCTGATCACAGCCCTCCCCTCCGGCCGCGAGAAGCCGGTCTCACTCCTGCGGTCGGCGGGGCTGCTTTGGGCCACGAACGTGGTCGTCTTTGCGGTCTGGTATTGGCGGCTAGATGCCGGGGGCCCCACCAGCGCGACCAGCGCACGGGGCACGAGACGGGCGCGTTCCTCTTCCCGCAAATGACGCTCGACGGCCCCGCCGGCGACGAGCCAACCGGCGAGCCCTGGTCGCCTCGATTCGTGGATTACTTGTTCCTGGCCTTCAACACCAGCACCGCATTCTCCCCGACCGACGTCCCCGTCCTCGGCCGCTGGGCGAAGGTGCTCTGCATGATCCAGGCAATGCTCTCCCTGACGATCGTCGGCGTGCTGATGGCGCGGGCGGTCAATATCCTGTAGCGCGCGGCACCTCCGACAATCCTGGAAGATGACGATCTCGCGCGTGGAAAAAGGCGAAACTGTAGGGCGTGGTTGACCCCCCCCACAGCACGCGGTGGCGTGGTTTAACCACGCTGTGCATCGTCGTGCCCGCCGATGGAGCGAGGTGCGACGGCACCCCGGTAGCAGGCACACTCCGTGTGCCGTGGCTCGTCTTTGGCACCCCTCAACGCGCGGCAACGGCACACGGAGTGTGCCTCCTACAGTCACCCCTTCCCCATCAGGTTCTTGACGATGAACAGCTCCAGCCCCTCGTAGTCCCGTTCCGCCACGTACGCCTGCCACGCCGTACGATCGATCGAGTGGGCCAGATCCACCAGCATCAGGAAGATCTCCTTCGAGTGCTTGAGGTGGAGATAGGCCTTCTCCGCCGGCTGGGTGCGCATCGCTTTGACGTCCAGCCCAACCACTCCGCCGTCGCGGCCGTAGCCGTTGCGGACCAGCACGTCCACCTGGTTAAACGCCCGCCGCAAATCGACCGATCCGAAGGTTTTGTCCTGGTCGTACTTAAGGCCGTTCTGGTCGTTCAGGTGGACGCCCCAGAGCTTTCCGTGGAACAGGGCGTATGAGAACTCGTCGGACGGGTCGAGCCCGGCGAGGATCGCGTGGGCCGACTCGATCAGCACGCCGACGCGGGACGGGTCGCGGCTCTTGTACGCCAGGGCCAGGAAGTGGCCGGTCGTCGGCAGGTACATCAGATCCATCGGCTCGTTCGGCTTCATCTCCCCGAGAAGGCGGATGGAGCGGTCGTACTCGAGCATCGCGTCAACAAATTCAAGCATGCGCCCGAAGCTCGTGACGGCGTCCTTGCTCTCACGCACGTAGGTTCCTTCGCGCGCCGGCCACCAGACAAACCGCTTCGAGCCGAGCAATCGCCCGACATCGATCGACCGCTTGCCGCGCTCCAGCGCCCACTTCCGATCGGCCGCACTGTTGCTGGTGACCGGCCCGTCCACCCCGTGGGCGTGCTCCCAATGGCGCGGCGCGAAGATCTCGGCCTTCAGGCCGTGGTCGTCGAGCAGCTTGCGGACCTCTTTCGCCTTCTTCTCCCGATCCGCAGGTGAGAACTCATCGGGGACGGCGTCGTCGTCATGGAACTGGACGTAGTCGAAGCCGAGGTCTTTGAACGTCTTCAACTTGGTTGCGAACTCCCGTTCAGAGCGGACGGCGGGCCCGAACGGGTCCGCCCCGCTGTGCAGGTTCCACGGGCCGGCCGAGAAATGAAAATCGCGCGGCGCGCTCCAGGACGTTCTGTCTTTCGCGGTGGTCGATGATGGGCTCATGTTCCTTCTCCCTCGAAGTCGGTGGTTTACCTGCCGTTGCTGATGTCAGATTGAAAAGGGGGACATGATTCAACGCAAGCGCTGTGGCCTTCGGTAATCGAGCGTGACCATTTTTTTTGGCGGTCCCTCGTATTAACGGTTGCCGACACAAATGGAGGGCGTGGTTCGCCACGCCGCATGACGCGGCGGCATGGTGAACCACGCCCTACGTTTCAGGGGGACGTTGCGATAGAAGCCGGCCACCGATCGAGCGGCCGCCGACGCCTTATTCTTCTTCGGCGGGGACGAGGAAGCTGTCGTGCTTCCACGCCGGCCCCAGGTCGCGGCCGTAGACGCCGGGGGTGGAGAGCGCCGACACGCTCGGCGCCGGGGCCTCGGCCGCGAGCGGCGCTCGCGATTGGGCGGTATAGATGTTGTCGCGCTGCCAATCCGCGCCGACTCCGCAGTAGGGCGTGTCACGGAAGCTGACGCGGAAATCACCATAGAGCACGTTCTGGCCTGCGCCGCCGTGGTTGTGCGAGTTGACGCGATCGAGGGTGAGCGGCGCGTGGAGGATCGCGTCGGCCGTTACGCTGGAGCCGCGGGCCCAGCCGCCGGGGTTCCGGTCGGCCAGGACGGCGAATTCGGATGGAAGGCTGTCATAGTTCAACCGGAAATTCCGCGCCGCCGAGAACGGCGAACAGTAGGAATAGCTCAGGTTCCGCGGGCCCGAGAAGTTCGAGCGTCGCTGCGGCGGCTCCCAGCGGCCGGCATTGAGTAGTGGGTCGGGGCTGTCGTCGGTGCTGGGGCAGATGAACAGTTCGGGCGGGAGCCCCGCGCACGAGCAGCCAGAGCGACGCGGTCACGTCATTGGGCGCGACGGTTGACCCGGGCCCAAAGGGGTTGGGCGAGGCGGCGCCGGTAAAGGCGGTGAAGCCGGTCGGACGCTTGGGGTCGGCCGCCACCTGCGGGTAGCGGCCGCCGTTGTGCCGCTGGTAATCGAGGATCGCGACGCCGATCGCCGAAAGGTTCGCCGCGCACCGAACCCGCCGATCCGCCTCGCGGAACCGGGCCACGTAGGGGATCAGAATGCTGAAGAGGATGACGACGATCCCGATGACGACGAGCAGTTCGACGAAACTAAAGCCGCCCCGCCGCCCGCCGGACTGACGTCGGACGGAACGAGTGCCGCAAGGCGCTCGATCGCAGAGCGAATCGACTGAGGATGATTTAGCAAGCGTCATTCGCATGGGAGATACGATCTCTTCGCCATACGTAAAACGGGCCATTGCGATCGAACGGCCGCGCGACGCCGTATCGGCGAATGGCTTCCGCGCCTCTAACGAGCCGCGCCCGTTAGGGAGCGGGCGACTGGCCGTACCCGGTGATTGATCTGTCCGAGGGCGGTTGGCGCCCGCCCGCGGCGGGCCCCGCTTCCTGACGGGCGCGGCTCGTACAGAGTCATCTAGGGACCAATCGGCACGTCGTGATACTCCAGCGCCCACTCCCGCATGTAACGCACCTGCTTGGGCGTGATGCGGTAGACGATCAGTTGCGGGTTGTCGAGGCTGCCCAGGTATTGCCGCATGAGCGGGTTGGCGTCCCAGATCTCCTGAAGCAGCGGCCGATCGGTCACGACTTCGGCGACGCCGGTCAGGCGGAGCTGATTGTGGTGCTCGTCGAGGTAGCAAAGCTCGACCTTCGGGTTCGCGGCGATTTCCCCGGTCTTGTGATAGAAGCTGAGGTTGGCGACGTAGACGGTAAAGCCGTCGGTGCGGACCGGAGAGACCGGCCGCACGCGCGCCTGATCGCCATCAAGCGTCGCCAGGTGCGGGAAGCGGTCGGTGGCGATGACCCCGTGGGCCAGGGTCAGCAGCTCGCTCGGTTCGATCGGCGCCGGAACGGGTTTGGGCATTTGTGCGATTGTACTCCGTCGGCGAGGGGGGCCAAGCGCTCGTCCCGGCCGCGGCCGAAGACTGCCGCTGGCGGCCGCGTTCGCTAAACTCAAGGCGCGCTCAACCGGCGGCGCGATGCGTGGTATGGGGTAGGTAGACGGCGGCGCGGCGACGCCGGGCGGGCTTGAGCCGCGCCTCCGTCACGGATCAGACCCACCCTCGGTTCATCAGGAGTCATTGGATGCGCAAGACCCTTTCGCAATTCGTCGCGGCCGCCTTGCTGATCGGCCTTGTCGCCGCCGCTGCGCCGGCCGCCGAGGCCCAGGCCAAGAAAAAGATCGTCTTTATCTGCGGGACGCCGAGCCACGGGTTTGCCGCCCACGAGCACAACGCGGGGAGCCTGCTGCTCGCGAAGTGCCTGAACGAGACGATGGGGGATAAGATCGAGACGATCGTCCTGACCAGCAAGACGAAGGACGGCAAGAACGTCTCCGGCTGGCCGGATGACACGTCGGTCCTGGAAGGGGCATCGGCCATCATCATGTATTGCGATGGCGGCGCCGGCCACCTGGCGATGCCGCACCTGAAGGAACTCGACGCGCTGGCGGCCAAAGGCGTCGGCATCGGCGCCATCCACTACGGCGTTGAAGTCCCTAAAGGTGAAGCGGGCGACTACTTCACGAAGTGGATCGGCGGGTACTTTGAGACGTTCTGGTCGGTGAACCCGCACTGGAAGGCCGAAGTGACTTCGCTCCCCAAGCACCCTGTCGCCAACGGCGTTCACCCCTTCTCGACCAATGACGAGTGGTACTACCACATGCGCTTCCGCCCCAACATGGAAGGCGTCACGCCGATCATCGCCGCCATCCCCCCCGACAAGACGCGCGAGGGGAAGGACGATGCCCACGGCGGCAACCCCACCGTCCGCGACGGCGTGGGCAAGAGCCTGCCCGAAGTGACCGTCTGGGTCGCCGAGAACAAAGACACAACCAACCGCGGCTTCGGATGCACCGGCGGCCATGTCCACTGGAACTGGGCGCAGGACGACTTCCGCAAGACGATCCTCAACGCGATCGTCTGGACCGCCAAGATGGAAGTCCCCGCGAACGGCGTCGAATCGAAGCGGCCGACGATCGAAGACCTGCTCGCCCACCAGGACGAGCCTGTCCCCGCGAACTTCAACCGGGCCGATGTCGAGAAGCTGATCGCCGAGATGAACCTGCCGCGAAGCGCCGATTCGGCCAAGTAATCGTCGATCGCGTCTGGCGACAGCGCAAAGACGATCGTCTTGCAGAAGGGCCGCAATGGTGCGGCCCTTCTGCTTTTGATAGCCCACATCCGATCGAGGTCGCGCCACCCCGATCGGCATCCTTTGGACGTTGCGAGCTCGGCCGCAAATTTGTTTTTCGTGGAGTCGAATTCGCTTGTCGCGGGACCGTATGGTTGTAACAGTCCGATAACGGGTGACGTCCCTGGGGTAGAGCGTCGCGAGCCGATTGGCCGCATCGCTCGCTGTCGGTTCCCACCTTCACGTGGTTTTGTCCCGCCCGCTCATCTTGGGCCGGTGTCTCTACTTTCTGGAGCCAATTTGTTTCACGGTGCTTCGCGAATGGATGAATCCGGTCAACATCGAACGAGATCGATCGCGGCGTCGCGAGGGCGGGCGTTGCCAGTCTTGTTTATCACGGCGATCAGTGTGCTTGTGGTCCTGGCATGCCTCTGGCCGGTTGCCCACGGGCACGGGCTCAAGGGCCGCGTGTTGCGCCGGCTGCTCCCCGGCTCGGCCGCATGGCTCCACCATCCTTCGGTAACGGCCAGTCGCCCGGCCAGTTACGAAAGCGGTGTCGCGGTGGACGCCTTCGTCGCGGCGGATGTGCTTCTGCCGAACCCGGGGAAGGTGATCGATGCGACGACGGTGGGAGAAGGGTCGATACGCCTCTACCGAACCGGCGATCGCAAGTTTGTCCATTCGGTATCGAACACGTCCGGAGGCGGTGACAGCATTGTCCTCAAGCCGCTCGAGCCACTCGAGCTGAACACCCAGTACACTTTCGAAGTCCTCCCGGCGCTAAAGGATACGGCGGGCGCATCGTTCCAGCCCTTCGCCGCCAGCTTTACCACTGCGGCGACGACACGGGCGGGCGATTTCGCGGCCGCGTTCGAGCCGGTTCAGCTCGTCGCGGCCGCCGGCAACAAGGTGACCGGGCTGACCGTTGGCCCCGACCACCGGCTGTATGCCGGCACGCTCGACGGCCGCATTCTCCGATATGACATTCAGGCTGATGGAACCGTTCGCCTCGATCGGACCATCGCGACCGTCCAGGCTGCAAACGGCGGCACTCGCCTCCTCACCGGGCTCCGCTTCGACCCGGCCGCGTCTGATTCCGATTTGATCCTCTGGGTGAGCCATGGGGCGAGCCCTTCGAATCATGTCGATGACTGGACCGGGAAGATCAGCCGGCTTCGGGGGGGCGATCTCGATCAATACACGGACGTGGTGATCCATCTGCCGCGCGGCAGCCGTGACCATCTAACGAACCAGCTCGACTTCGGCCCGGACGGCGCACTCTACTTCGGCCAGGCGAGCAACACGGCTACGGGCGGGCCGGATTCCCAGTGGGGTTACCGACCGGAACACCTCCTGACGGCCGCCATTCTTCGCCTCGACGCGGCCGCAATCCATGCCGCCCCGCTCGATGCCAAGACCGACGAGGACGGTCACTACGACCCTTTCGCGCCGGGCGCGCCGTTGACGATCTTTGCCAGCGGTGTTCGCAACGCCTATGACGTGCTGTGGCACAGTAATGGGAACCTCTATACGGGGATCAACGGGTCGTCGGCGGGCGGCCAGACCCCCGCGACGCCAGGGCAACACCCTGGCGCGGTGACGGCCATCCGGTTCGATCCGGCCGAGGAAGGGAACGCCGGCGGCCGGTCCTCGCGTTGCGCGAACTCGGCCGCGAAGGTCCCGGTTTCATCGATCGCCGCGCCAAGCTACCCGCGCCGGATCGATGAAGAGATGAACGGCCCTTATGATGGCACGCCCGTACCGGCGATCCCGTACGTCCGCATGACCGAGAGTGACACCTTCGTTCGCATCGTGGAAGGGGCCTACTACGGCCACCCCAACCCGGCGCGGGCGGAGTACGTGCTGAACGGCGGCCACCCGACGGACGCATCCGCGGCCGACCCGTTCGTCGTCCCGCAATACCCTTCCGGCACCCGCCCCGACCGCAATTGGCGCCGCCCCGATGCCGTCTTCGGCAAGAACCTCGCGCCCACCGGCCTGATCGAATACAGCTCCGACGCCTGCCCGGCCCTGAAGGGGAAGATCCTCATCACCCGCTACAGCGGCGGCAAAGACATCGCGGCCGTCTCCGTCAGCCCCTCCGGCGAGGTCCTCGAAGTCATCACCGGCATCGACGGTTTCACCCGCTTGGGCAGCCCCGTTCAACCTGACGCTCGACAAGGCGAGCGGCAACATCTACGTCTCCGAGTTCGGCGCCCAGAAGATCACCCTCCTCCGCCCCACCCCCAACGCCTCCCACCGCGTCTACCGCCAACCCGCGGGAACGGCCACGGCGAGCGAGGAGTGAATCGAAGACGTCATTGCCACAGATGGGAACAAGATGGACACAGATAAGAGGAAAGGCGGAAGGATGAATCGGAGGCTCGGAACACAGATTCATTCAATAGCGCCGCGGAACACGAGGAATGTGGAAAGGCTATATTGGTACTGCCAACGATGAAACCGAAATGAACGCTGATAAGCAAGGCAGAAGCGGCAGCGCGAAGTATGAACCGCAGAGCGGATCAGCGAGTCTTTCATCCGTCGCGTTCAGCCCTCAGCCTTCATCCTTCCCTTCTTATCTGTGTTCATCTTGGCTTCATCTGTGGCAATCATTCCCCTCCCCGCGTTCATTTCGCCGCGAGGGACGCGCAGACCAGTTCCTTGTCGTTTCGCCAGAAGATGCAGCGGTCGGCCAGGGCGGGGTGGGACCAGACGACCGGGCGGTGCGGGTCGGTGTTGGTGGGCTCCAGGAGGTGCATGTGGCTTACCTCCTTGTAGCCGTCGGGGGTGAGGTCGGCGAGGATCAGGTCGCCGTGCTCGTTGGGGATCAGGTAGCGCGTGCCGGTGTCGCCGATCGGGATCAGGAACGCGGTGGACCAGGTTTGCGGGCCGGCGTCGTAGGTGGTGGCTTCGGTCGATTCCCACAGCCGATCGCCGGTCTTCAGGTCGAGGCAGCGGAGCTGGCCCATGATGTCGATGCCGTAGATGTGCCCGTCGCGGAGGGATGCGGTCGCCATCAGGCTTTGCAGCGCCTGGGTGTTCCGATTGCTCTTGCCGACGCGCTTCCACAGGACGCTGGCCGTCGGCTCCCCCGCGCCATTTTTGTCCAGCCGCAACATCAACGACCCCTCGTATTGCGTCGTGACATAGAGCAGGTCGCCGAGCGCTTCATCATGGTAAAGCCGAGGCGTGACGATCGAGGCACCGTACTTCAAGGGCCCGAACGGGACGGTCCAGTAGGTCTTCCCGTTCTCGGGGTTGAGCGAGTTGACGCCTTCAGGGTCAAAAATGATGAGCTGCCGCTTGCCCGAGACATCAAAGATGACCGGCGGGCTGTAGCCCGGCTCGGTGCTCGATAGCGCCGTCCAGAGCGGCTTTCCCGTTGTCTTATCCCACGCATGGACGGTCGCGTTCGGGTCAGCCGAAAGGCAGTAGACTTTGTCGCCGTCCACGAGCGGGTGGCTGGAGAACCCCCACGTTGCCGTCTTGCCGTTCCCCGCGAGTGGGCCGCTTAAACTGGCCGACCAGACCGGCTTGCCCGTCTCAACGTTCAGGCAATGGAAGTCCCCTTCGGCGCCCAGGGTGTACACGCGGCCGTCGTTGACAGCGGGCGTAGACCGCGGCCCGGCGGAGTAGGAGACGCTGTAGGGGCAGTCGTATTCGAAGCTCCAGATCAACTTCCCGTCGGCCTGGTTGAGGCAGAGAACGCGCTCTTTGCCCGGCTGGGTGATCCGCTGGAACGGGTTCGACGGCCGCGTTGTCCCCTCCTGCGGGATGCGATCCATCAGGTAGACGCGGCCGTTCGCCACGGCCGGCCCGGCGTAGCCGGGGCCCACCGGCACCCGCCAGCGCACGGGAAGCCCTTCATCCGCGAACCTGTCCACGATCCCCCTCTCGCGCCAGACGCCGTCGCGCTTCGGCCCGAACCATTGCGGCCAGTCGTCGCCACGCACCGCCTGGCCGGCCCCCGGTTGCCCGAGCCCGAACATTGAGGCCAGAACCAGCGCGAAACGAAAAGAGCGAATCGACATCGGAAGCTCCCGAATAACAGAGACATTCGACGACCTGCCGGCTCATCTCGACGGCGGCGGCCACACTACTTTATACTTCAATGTGCCCCGGCGGGCGTCATTTCGGCGGCGGTGTCGCGCTCATCAGGTAGCTGATCAAGTTCAGCCGGTCGTCCGGTTTCAGGCCGTCGAGAAGCCCTTCAGGCATCAGCGAAAGAGGCGACGTTTTCCGTCTCGCGATCTCGTTGACCGGAATGGTGACGTCGCCGGTCGGCGTCCGCAGGGTCAGGCCGCTGGGGCTGTCGGCCGCGATGATGCCGGTGAGAGTTCGGTCGTCGTGTGTGTCCACGATCGTCATCTGGTAATCCTTCGCCACGATCGCGTTGGGGTCAACGATGTTCTCCAGCAGGTAGTCGAGGTTGGCCCGCTGGCTGCCCGTCAAATTGGGCCCGACGTTCCCGCCGGCATCGTAGAGGGTATGGCAGGCGGCGCAGGTCTGGGAGAAGACTGCCCGTCCCTTCGACGGCGAGGCCGACTTGAGCGCCTCGGGCGTCAGGCTCTGTTTGAGCGTGGCGATGGTCTTCAGCTTGTCGGCCGGCGTGGAGTGGGAGAATCCGATGGTCTTCTCGAGCTGCTTCGTCAGCCGCTCGTCATGGAGGCCGGCGATCTGCCGCGCCGTGAACGCCGGGACATCCGACCGAGGCACCGTGCCATGCTCAACGCCGTCAAGCAGCGCCGACGCCCACGCCGCCCGTGACGAGAGCGTGCTGACGGCCTCGTGCCGTTCCTCTTCGTTGAGCGAGCCATAGATCTCGAGCAGCCGCTGGGGGGTTGAGGCGTCGCCGCAATCGGCCAGGCCCTTGATCACCTGCTTCCGCACCGCCGGGTCGGGCAGGAGGTCGCGCAGGATCGACTCGATTTCGCCATCGCGGCTCAGCACCAGGAGCCGCACGGCCTCGCTGCGCGCTCCGGCTTCGGCAGCTTTGTCCCGCGCCTGGCCCGAAGCGATTCGAGCGCCGTCTTGTCGCCAAAGAGTACCGCCAGCGACGTCGCGACGGTGCGGACGTCCGGGTCGGTCGATGCCGCCAGCTTCGGATAGGCGGCCGCCCATCCAGCGGGCATGGGGGCGTGGCGCTGCCCCTGAAGGGCGTCGGTCATCCCGCGCAGGACATCGCGCGCGGCGTCAACGCTGGGGCTTGCCCCCAGGAACTTCGCCAGCCGCGCCAGCCCCGCCCCATCGATCGAGCCGACGCGTCGGGCGAGGTTCTGGCGAACCTGCGCGAGCTTGACCTTGCCAATCAAGGCGACGGCGCGGTCCGGGTCGGCCGCTGGGAGCGGGGCCATCGCGTACCAGTTCATGAGCGGCAGGTTCTGATCGGCCGCGTCGTCGGCGTGGGAGGCCAGAGCCTCGACAACATCCCACCGCGAGGCCGGCGCGAGCCGCTGGATCGCCGACGCCAGGTTCAGCCGCACGACCGGTGACGGGTCGGCCTTCGCCATCTCGGTGAACTTGCCGCGCAGGGCGTCGCTGAGCTCGCCCTTCTCCACCAAAAGCTGGATCGCCCAGGCGCGAATGTACTCCGCCGGGTCGTCCAGAAGCGCCGCGACGGCCGGCGCCTCCGCGGCGCCCACCGCGTGCAGGGTCCAGAGCGCACGGAGCCGATGTGGCACGCTCGGGCTGGTGGCGAGGATCTGTCGGAGTTGCTCCAAAGCGGCCGGCGCGATCGGGCGCATCGCCGCCCGCTGCTCCAGAAGCCGCCTGGCATGACGCGGGAACCAGTCGTTCAGGTGGGTGTGAAGGCCCGCCAGATCCATATCCGACAATGCCGCAAGGTCCGCCAGCTTCAGTGCGACCGGGGTCGTCTTCCCGTAGCTCACCTTGTAAATGCGGCCGTTGCTGCGATCGACCACCTTCGCATTGTGACACTCGCCCGTGTCCGTCCAGTCCGAAACGAACGCCGCCCCGTCCGGCCCATACTTGATCGCAATCCCGCGAAACCAACTGTCGTTGGCCATCAGGAAGTCTTTCCCGTGATGCGCCACGTACCCGCTCCCCTTCTGCTCCAGCAGGTCGTTGTTTACCCGGTTGCCGTGCAGGTTGCAGGTGAATAGCGAGTTGCGATAGGCCGCGGGCCAGTTGTCCCCCAGGTAGACCATTGCCCCCACATGGGCGTGGCCGCCGCCGGCCTCCGAGTGCTTGCCCGTGCCGCCACGGCTGTCGGTCCATGCGCCGCCCGCCCAGTGGAGATGATCGGCGCAGGAGGTCATCAGATCGTAGGTGTCCGGCGTCGGGTCCTGCCCGTACATGCGCTGGTAATGGGCGCCGGGGATCACGTGCCACAGGTGGGCGATCACGCAGTTGGTGATGAACCCCTGCCCGTACTCATCCCAGTCGAGCCCCCACGGGTTGGTGCCGCCGTTGCACACGACCTCAAACGTGCCGCGCGTCGGGTGATAGCGCCAGACGCCGCAGCTTACGGTCGTCCGCTGATTGTCGGGCATCCCCGGCTTGCCGATGTGGCTGGTCGCCTGGATCCCGTGCAGGCCGTAGAGCCAGCCGTCAGGGCCCCAGGCGAGCCCGTTATAGACGTTGTGGGCGATCTTCTTGATGTCCCACCCGTCCAGGATGACCCGCGGCGGGCCGCTTGGCTTGTCGGTCAGCGTCTGCCCCCCGTCGCCGCCGGCGGCCGGGATGAAGATGAACCGAGGCGCGCAGCAGCAGAAGACACCGGCCGCCCCATGCTCGTCGAATCCGATCTCCAGGCCCGAAAGGTTCATCAGGTCGTCGGCGAAGACGGTGCGCTTGTCGAAGTTGCCGTTCCCCTTGGTGTCTTCAAAGATGAGGATCCGATCTTTGCCGGTCGTCCCCTCCTGGGACCAGTTCGGATAGCTGTAGCACTCGGCCACCCACAGGCGGCCGCGGTCGTCGAAGGTGAAGGCGATCGGCTGAACGACATCGGGCTCGCCCGCGAAGAGCGTCGCGTTAAACCCCTCCGGCAACGACATGTGCGACGCGGCCTCGGCCGCCGGAAACGGGGCCGGTGCGACCGTTGCGACAACCGCCGGCGCCGCGCCCGACACCCGCCCAACCACGAAGCTGAACGCCGCCACGACAACGGCGGCCGATCGAAACGCGAACAGACGCTGCATGATCGTTCTCCGTAAACGCCGCCGCTCGACATGGAGGGCGGCTACCGCGCAATCGTGACTCAATGCTTCTGCTCGATATGCGGGCCGCGGCCTCTTTTGAACCACGCCGCTGACCGAATGTCGAACCCTGGGACGCCGGCGTCCTCGTCGGCCCGACGCGGCAGGCCGACGGGGACGTCGGCGTTCCCAATCGGCGTCGAGCCCCTTTCATCGCCGCGCCGGCGACTGGTCGAAAACTTCGGACAGGCCCCGCCATTTCAAATTCGCGGCGTTCGCGCGGGGCAGGTCGAAGTCGCAGGCCGTCCCCCGTAGAATCGTCGAGTCATGCCGACGATTCAACCCTTGCCCATTCCTGTAAGCCCGCCTTTGGAGGCGGCCGCCGCCGCTGTCCCGGCATCGCCGGGGCTCTGGGGGCCGTCGCTGGCTCTGGCCGGGCGGGAGCTGGTTCGATTCCTGCGGCAGCGCCATCGAATCATCGGGGCCCTGGCGACGCCGATTGTCTTCTGGCTCCTGATCGGGTCGGGGATGGGGCGCAGCTTCCGGGGCGAAGGCGTGCCGGGCGGCGACGATTACCTCCAGTTCTTCTTCCCCGGCACCGTGCTGATGATCCTGCTCTTCACCGCGATCTTTTCGACAATTTCGATCATCGAAGATCGCCGCGAAGGGTTCCTTCAGTCGGTGCTCGTCGCCCCGGTTTCGCGGATGGCAATCGTGATGGGGAAGGTCTTGGGCGGGACGATTCTGGCGTTCGGCCAGGGCGCGCTGTTCCTGTTGCTTGGGCCGCTGGTGGGACTCAAATTAACGCCGCTCGGGCTGGTTGAGGCGCTGGCGATCATGTTCGTCATGTCGTTCGCGCTGACCGCGCTCGGCTTCTGCATCGCATGGCGGATGAGCTCGACGCAGGGCTTTCACGCAATCATGAATCTGTTCCTGATGCCGATGTGGTTCCTCTCCGGCGCGCTCTTCCCGCCCGGCGGGGTCACCTTCCGGCCGCTGCGGTGGGTCATGGAGGCTAACCCGCTGACCTACGGCCTCGGTGGGCTGCGGGCTGCCCTCTATTCCGGCGTGAGTTTGGCGCCAGGAACGGCGCACATGCCGGGGATCGGCGTTTGCCTGGGGATCAGCATCGGCTTCGCGGCGGTCTTATTTGCCCTCGCCAGTCAAGTGGCCGCGGCTCGCGTGTCCGCCGACTGGCAGTAGGGATCGATGACTCCTGAGCGGGCCGACCCCGCGTGACGTGAGACGCATGAGCAAAGGTCAACGAATCATCACGGCTGGTTTGTGGGGCGTCCTGCTGCTGGCGATGGCGGGCGTTGTCGTCGGCAAGTTGTGGGGCCCGCGGCTGGGCCTGACACGCCCTGGCCTGACACGCTCCGACCCGACACGCTCCGACCTGACGCGGCCGACCCCTTCCGGGCCCGCGCTGACCGATGGAACCGGCCCCGCCTCACGGCCCGATACCTTCTACCCTGCCGCCGATTTCGATCTCACCGACCAGGATGGCAAGCCCTTCTCATCCAAGAGCCTGATCGGCCGCCCGTGGATCGCGGCGTTTATCTTCACCAGTTGCGGCGGGGTCTGCCCGAAGATGACCGCGACGATGGTGTCCCTCCAGCCCCGCCTGCCGGCCTCCGTGCAGTTGGTTTCGTTCACCGTCAACCCCGAGTACGACACGCCGCCGATCCTGAAGCAGTATGCCGCCCTCTTCAAGGCGGATGAATCGCACTGGCGCTTCCTCACCGGCACGCGGCCGCAGATGCTCGACGTGGTTCAAAAAATGAAGCTCCCCTTCCGCGAAGCCGATGCCGAAAGTCCGATCCTCCACAGCCAGAAACTGGTGCTGGTGGACGCCGCGGGCATGGTCCGCGGCTACTACGACAGGTACTGACCCTGCCAGGCTGAACGCCCTCTTAGCTGATGTGGCCGCGCTGCCCAAACCGTCCGCCGCCACCTCCGCGGCCGCCGCCGCCGCCCCCAGCGGAGGCGCTCGCCAGTGACGCTCGAACAGTTCCCCCTTCTGAACGCGACCCTGAACGGCGCCAGCGCGGTCATCCTCGCCTTCGGCTACGTGATGATCCGCTCCCGCCGCCCGCGCCTGCACGCCTGGTCGATGATCACCGCCCTGGTGACCTCGACCGCATTCCTCGCGTGCTACCTCATCTACCACACCCTGCGCGCCCGCCAGGGGATCGTCGTCACCCGCTTCCCCGACAGCCCCTGGCGGCCGCTCTACCTGGCGATCCTCTTCACCCACACGCCGTTAGCCGTCCTGATCCTCCCGCTGATCGGAATCACCCTCTACCGCGCCTACCACCGCGACTGGGCCCGCCACCGCCAGATCGCCCGCATCACATTCCCGCTTTGGTTCTATGTATCGGTGACGGGCGTGATCATCTACCTGATGCTGTACCGCCTTGCGCCGCTGATCCGTCCGACGTGAAAATTCGCGTAACTTGATGTCATTGGGAGGCGGTCCCTTTATGACTCCTTCTGGCATAGATATAAAGCCGCTCCCCGATGATGTGCGTCGGCCGCAACCGGAATTCGATCGGCTTGATCCCCCGCAGGATCAATTCCGCATACGGCTCTGGAACGGAAAGGGCTCGTATAGCCCTGTTTATCGGGCGGCGGAACTGGCCGAGGGGCTTCCGTTCGTCGACCTTCACATGACCGAGGCCAAGGAATTCGCAATAATGGTTGAACAGCTCTACGGCGGATCGTAACGCGGTCCCCAAAGGCGTGATCGAGGTGGTTTTATGAGGCTTCAAAGCAGACAGCAGTCGCTGAATACCCAGGCGAAACTCAAATTGCTGGAAGCCCGGCTTGACGAATTGGATCACGAGCCGGTGGCCAACGCCCGTACACGAGAACTCACCCGGCTTTCGCTCAAAAAACTCATCAATCAATTGAAGGAAGAGATCGTTCGCTTCAAAGCGCGCTGGATTTCGGTCGGACGTGATGCGGGGACGTGGCTAGAATCGTAAAACTAGTTGCGTCGTGCGCCGTGAAGAGAAGGTGTGGAGTTTGGAGCCTTCTCTGAATTGATTGCATCGGCATTCTTTTACCTTTATAACCGCACCGTTCTAAAGATGGGGGAATATCACCAGAAGCTTGTCCTGACCCAGAATATTGCCTTAGCCCTAAAGATCTATCGGAACCGACCAGCAAGCACAGGAAGAAGTTGGAAGCCATCCGGCCGACCGGACCGAAGCAGAAGAGAGGCGAGAGACGGGTGGCGAAGATGGCGATGGTGGCGAACCAGACAATGGGACAGCTAAGGAGCCCGATTAGTCGTCGGTTTCAATTGGTCAATCCACTTCGGTTTTGGCAGGTTGCTAAGGACATAACCCATAACGGCAATCAAAGCCGTTGCGATCGCCACTAGAATAACCTTCTGCCATGCCCAATGAAGAAATCCCGCAACACCTTTCTTGACGAGACCCCACGTCCATTCACGCGGTGATGGTGGCTCTTTCTCCGCATCATTCTTCCCGTCTTCGGTAAGCCTGACCATAAAGACGACCGAGTTCTGGCTCTCTATATCGATTCTGCGCCGCCCGTTCTGCCGTCCCTGTTCCATCAAAAAGCGATATGCAACTTCATTTGTTCTCGCCTTGTCCATCGTCAGTCTTGCGGCGAGCGGATAAATATGGCTCTCCGCCAAACCCGCTGATCCTTGTGTAGGCCTCACCCGAACGCATGCAGCACACGAAGCCGGAAGTGGGCGAAGTTGCTCATCCCGCACGCCCGCCACAGGATCGCCCGCAGGCCTCGGTTAAACCCCTCCGTGCGGCCGTTGCTCGAACGGGCGACAAAGTAGTTGGTGATCCCGCCCATCCAGTTCTCCACCATCCGGTAGAACGGCTCCAACGCCTTGAGCCCCATCCGCCGACCCCGCTCGCACCAGGCCTGCAACCAGACGGCCGCCGTCTCCTGCCGCCGCACCCGGCCGTCCTCGAAGATCTCCCGCAACGCCTCCCGGTGCCGGTAGAGCTTGTCCAGATCAGGGAAACGCAGCTTCAGCCGATCCAGTTCCTTCCGCTGTTCCGGCCGCAGGTTCTCCTGGTTGGTCAGCCAGAGCCAGCGGCTCCCTTTGAGCTCTTTGGCCTGCTCCGCGGGCAGGGACCGCTGGATCTCCCGCCGCGCGTCGTTGAGCCGGTCCTGGAAGTTCTTCATCACATGGAAGCGGTCGATCGTCACCCGCACGGCCTCCCCGAACACCTCCCGCGCCCCCTGGGCGTAGGCCTCCCACATGTCGCAGGTGACCTCTTGCAGCTCCGCCAGCAACCCCGACTCCTTACCCCGCTCCAGCCACGCGACGACGGCCGCCTTCTCCCGCGACTCCAGCACATCCAGCACGCGGCCGTTGGTGTGGTCGATCAGGACGCAGCAGAATTGGCGGTGCCTTTTTTTAAAGACAGCTCGTCGATCCCCAGCGACCGCACCGGCTGAAGGGCGGCCGCCGGAGGGCGTGTCCGCAGGCGTTGCAGATGGTCGTAGTACCACCGCTCGGCCGTCTTCTCCGGCACGCCGAAGAACCGTGCGGCCGTGGCCACGTCGCCGTGGGTCGCGAGGTCTGTGAGGCGGGAGAGGAATCGCTCGGTCGCGTGGGCCCCTTCGGCCAACGCCGGGTGACGCGGGGTGAAGAACTTGCCGCAGCGGCCGCAATGGAACTGCCAGCCGCGGACGATCAGCTCGGTCCGCCAGCCGCCCAGCGGCAGGTCCAGCACGTGCCGGTCATAGCAGGCATGCCGGTCCCCGGTGGCGCAGCGGCAGTCAGGGCAAACGCCCAGCAGGTCCGTTGGAACGACCGTCAGCGTTCGCGTTTTGGTCGAGCGATCTTCCGTCGCCTCGACCACCTCGAAGCCCTCGAGATCCAGCAGCCCCGTGAGCGTCCTCAACCTTTCGTCCAACCCGAGTGTCGCGTCCATGCGAAGTCCTCCGTGACTTCAAGAGCCGTTTTTCCATCACCACAACATATGGTGGATGATAACCAAGCGTCAGCCGTTTTGGCGGAGAGCCATAAATATCAACATATCGCGTTAGACTGCCCCGCACTTCCCTATGAATGGCCTTGAGAAGCTTGATCCCATCGTCGGCCAGCTTGGGTAAAGTGTGAGCAGCGATCGATCCGAGCCTGTCTCGTTCGTCCCGATCGGCCTTCTCTATCGCCCTTGCGCTTTCTTCCGCTCGCCTTTTTGTCACTATCTCGTTAAGGCTCTTTAGCAATCTGCTGGTCAACTCTGCCGCAGCTGCACTATCACCGACCTGATTTCATCCGTGGGCGTGACAAGCTGAACTTCGTTGTTAACTTGGCTGGGATCATCCGTATAGTATTTAGCAGGTACTCTTCTGATCGAAATTCCGAATTCACCGGCACGCCTAAGTTCATCTTGATTTTTCAGGAATAGTTCTGTTTCAAATATAGAATAAATCCAAACATCGGGAGTTAGAGTTGTTCCACCATAAGCCAGCATATCCGCTTCGAGGCCAGCCAAAAATGACTGTTCCGATTTTGCGATGGTCTGGTGCTGTATCTGTACGATACCGGGAATCTTGTAACTGTTAATCCTTCGCCATGAAGGCCAAAGTGTTTCATTTGGCATCAACAAATAAACATTAAGTTCTCTGTCACATAGGCGGCGCAGCCCCTCATCGCCCATCTTGATTGCCAAGGCCACCCCTTCCGCGAGGCACCGCGAAAGCGGGGTCGCTCCGTCTTGCGCTTGCCAAGCAGCGCTGCGATGTCGGTCTCAAGCTCGAGCCAAGCGACGGACGGCTGCTGGGTCATGCCGAGATTATAGAGCCATGGGAAACTAACCCTTGAACAAGCGTGATTTTCGCCCCCGGGTCCGGCCCTGCGCAAAAAAAGACTCGAAACGCCCGCGTTTTCGTATAATCAGAGAGTTACCAGGCTTTCTGACACGTAGACGCAAGGAGGCGTTTCGAGTGAACAACACTACACGCAAAAAGTTGGACCGACGCAAGCGGAGAATCGCGAAGCGACTGCGGCCACGCAGCTTTTCGGCACGAGCCAAGCCGATGTTCGCGGCCGCCAACGTCCACTACGACGTGGCCGGCCGCACCCGCGCCATCGGCCACGGCGGCATTGGGTCGATCCACCTGCTCGCTCGCAAGGTCGGGCTGATCGACGCGATCGATCGCGACGTGCGACTGCTCAAGGTTCACCTGCCCTATCACGAGTCGGACCACGTTCTGAATATCGCCTACAACGTGCTGTGCGGCGGCAACTGCCTGCAAGACCTGGAGCGGCTCCGAAACGACGAAGGGCATCTGGACGCGCTGGGGGCCGGCCGCATCCCAGGGCCCTCGACGGCCGGCGACTTCTGCCGGCGGTTCGAGTCGGCCGAGCAGGTCAACGCCTTGCAGGAGGCGATCAACTCCGCCCGCGTCGGCGTCTGGAAGGAGCAGGACGCGTCGTTCTTCGACGTGGCGACGATCGACGCCGATGGCACGTTGGCGCCCACCGACGGCGAGTGCAAGGTCGGCATGGACATCAGCTACAACGGCGTCTGGGGCTACCACGCGGCGGTGGTGTCGCTGGCCAACACCAAGGAGCCGCTCTACCTGCTCAACCGCCCGGGCAACCGCCCCAGCCACGAGGACGTGGCCGCCTACCTGGACAAGGCCATCGCCCTGACGCTGGGGGCGGGGTTCAAGGCGGTGCGGATGCGGGGGGACACGGACTTCAGCCAGACCGCCCACCTGGACCGCTGGGACACGTTGGGGAACGTCACGTTCCTGTTCGGGCTGGACGCCCACCCGAACCTCAAGCTCAAGGCCGAAGCGATGGCGGAGCAGTGTTGGTCCGAACTGAATCGCCCGGCCCGCTACGAGGTGGCCACGGCGGAGCGGCCAAGCCCGAGAACATTAAGGAGCAGGTCGTCGCCGAGCGGGGCTTCCAGAACCTGCGCCTGGCGGCCGAGCACGTGGCGGAGATCGACTACCAACCGGTCAAGTGCCACAAGCCCTACCGGCTGATCATCTGCCGCAAGACCCTCGACGTGGAGATGCACCAGAGAAAGCTCTGGCAGGACTACCGCTACTTCTTCTTCATCACCAACGACCGTGCCACGCCGGCAAGGGAACTGGTGCTGGAGGCGAACCAACGCTGCGACCAGGAGAACCTGATCGAGCAGCTGAAGAACGGGGTTCACGCGATGAAGCTGCCCAGCGCCGACCTGGTGAGCAACTGGGCGTACATGGTGATGGCGAGCCTGGCCTGGAGCCTCAAGGCATGGTGGGGCCTGATGCTCCCGCAGGCCCGGGGGCGTGGCCGCCAGGCCCGCGAGCGGCAGAGGCACGACGTGGTGCGGATGGAGTTCAAGCGGTTCGTGAACGCGGTGGTGAGGCTGCCCTGCCAGATCCTCCGTAGCGGGCGGCGGCTGATCTACCGGTTGCTGTCGTACAGCCCATGGCAGGAGCCGCTATTGGCTGGCGTGGCCGCGTGGCGTACCCGGGCACAACGTTGACGAGGCGAGAAGTTGATGCCGGGGTCAGGATGCCCCGGTTCGGCGAGGCCTTGTGGACGAGGCGACACGATGCACAACGACATGTCGGACGCGGCCGGGGGCGAAGCGGCGTCGCGCCCCCAACGCGGGCGGTTTGGCACCGCGGGGGATACGCTTGTTTAAGGACTAACGCCAGTACTTGGTTGAGCCCGTAAAGACGCATCAGAATGTGCGTTCGGCATAGCGAAATGGCTGGTTCGAAAGCTGAACAAAGAGCACGCAGCCATCTATATCAATCATGCCATCCATTCTCGGATAGAGGCCGAAAAAATCAAACCCTTTCCGAGGAGTGGAACGGGGACGCGTGCGCCGGCCGAAGCCGGTGAGGTGTTGTGAATGAGAGTTTCATACGGGTGATACGGGGCGAGTGATACGGGGCGAGTGATACGGGGGCGAGTGATACGGGTACGCAGCTAGAATCGGAAAACTAGCTGCATCCCTGTTGCTCCTTCCCCGTTGCTCCTCCCTTCTCGTTGGTCGCTTCGACGACCTTACCATGTGCGTTTCACGACGCCCAGCGGACGCGACAAGCCGAGGAGACGAATCGCCTTTCGCAGAGCCGGCATCGCATGCGTCCGATGTCCCCGAGTACCCTGTCGCGGTGTATGATGACTCGAGCCGTGCGGCTGCCAATGAATGCCCGCGGCTTTGGGCGGTAGAACATCGGGCGGACGCGTTTCGCCACGTGAGGTGTACGGATGAAGAAGTTTTTTTTGCTGCTCGCAGCGTTCGCGGCGCAGGCGCTGGCCGGCGTCGCCTCGGCCTGCCCCATGTGCAAGGATTCCATCTCCTCGGCGGCCGGGCCGGGCGGGGATTTTGGGGGCGGCGGCGGGCCGGGAGCGATGTCGGGCGGCGGGTTGCCGGGAGGGTTCAACTCCAGCGTCTACATCATGCTGCTCGGGCTTTTTGGGACGCTGGGGATGGTGGGGTATCAGGTCGTAAAAGGCGCACGGGCCACGAACGCAGCGATGGGCGCTGCGGTGGGGCCGGGAGCGACAGCCGCGGCGGCCGCTACGCCGACGCGGCCGGTTGGCGATTTGCCAGCCCAAGGGATGCAAAGTTAGACAGGATCGCCAGGCCGACGCGCTGGCTCTTTTCGGGGTGGAACTGCGTGGCGAAGACGTTGTCCCGCCAGACGCTGCTGACGAAAGGGCGGCCGTAGTCGGTGGTGGTGGCGATGACGGCCGCGTCGGTGGGGACGACGTGGTAGCCGTGGACGAAGTAGACGTTGCACCCCTCCTCAAGCCCGGCGTAGATGGGGGCTCGGTGGCGGAACGAGAGCTGATTCCAGCCCATGTGCGGGACCTTCAGGCCCATCGTCTCATCCACATCAAATCGCACGCATTTGCCGGGGAGGATGCCCAGGCCCTGGTGTTCGCCGTCCTCGTAGCCGACGTCGAAGAGCATCTGCAAGCCCAGGCAGACGCCCAGGAACGGCTTGCCGCGTTCGACGTGGCGTTTCAGGGGCTCATCGAGACCCGTGCTTCGGAGTGTGGCGATGGCGTCGCGGAAGGCGCCGACGCCGGGGAGGACGATCTTGTCGGCCGCGTCAATCTCCTCGGGGCGGGAGATGATGGCAGCATCGTAGCCAACGTTCTCGAACGCCTTCTGAACCGAGCGAAGGTTCGCCATTCCGTAATCAACGATGGAGATCGACATAAGGCATGACCCGGTTCAACCCATTCGAAGCGCAACGCAAAACGGAAGACGATGATCGTCTTCCGTTTCTATCGTTAAGAAAAAGAAAATCCAAAGCACGAAATCCGAAGGAACTGGCAAGAAGAAAGGCGAAAACGACGCGTTGGCCTGTTTCTCGGTTTCTTCTTGGCCTGCGTAGGCTCAATTCTTTCCGATTTCGGATTTCGTGCTTCGGATTTTTCCCGCTCACTGCGCCTGGACGACGATCTCCACCCGGCGATTTTTCGACTTATCAACCGGGTCCTTCGGGTTGGCTTCGCCGAACCCTTCGGCGGTGATCAGGTCTTTCTTTACGCCCTTGAGCAGGAGGTAATCGCGCACCGAGTTGGCCCGGGCGGTCGAGAGGGCCATGTTGCTCTGCCACTTGCTGTGCTTGATCGGGTCGCTGTCGGTGTAACCGGCGACTTTCACGGTCTTGCCGGCATACTGCTTCTTCAGCGCCGAGGCGATGCGGCTCAGGTCTTTCTTGGCGGACTCCTTGAGCGTCGCGTGGCCGGAATCGAACAGCGCGTCGCCAAGGATGTTGACGGTCAGGTTCCCGGTGACCGGGTCAACCTTGGTGTCCAGCCCGCTCAGGCTGGATTCCGTGAGCGTCGGCTCAGGGCGCGGGTCGGCCCCACGGCCGATTGCGCTTGGGCGCCGCGATGATCTCCGACGAGGTGCGGGCCGGTTCGGACGTTGTGGGGCCGACCGGCGTGGTGATGGCCGCGCGCTCGTCGAGGCGGGCCTTCAGCTCGTCGTTTTTGGATTGAAGTTCGTGGGCCTGGGCGACGGCCGCGTCGCGCTCGGTGGCGAGTTTGCTTTGGCATCCCGCACCCAAAGCGACCATGGCGGACAACGCGGTTCCAGCAACCCAGCCGCTTGAGATCATCCGTGACCAGCGCATCCTGCGCATAACATGCTCCTTGTTCGATCGAGAGGGCTCCGCACTCCGCGGATCGCGACAGATTGGTCGAAAATGTAAACCAAAACTGGAAGACGTCAAGCGACCGGGCGCAATCTTTTGTGGTCTTTTTGCGGGCCGGCACTCCGGAGAGTGTTAAAGCCCGGTTCGGTCAGGCGCTGGGCGCGGGGTCGGAGGGTGAGATTTCTATTTCCGGATGCGGCGACCCCAACTCATCGGGCCGCGAACGAAGGCGGGCGGCCTTCTCACGCATCTCGGCAACCTCCCGGTCGATCCGGTCGTGGCGGGCGCGGTCCTGGATCTCCCGGACTTGCTTCACCGTTCGGATCGTCGTGCTGACGAGGACGGCGGTTATCACGCCGCTGATGAACGCTCCACTGACGAGGAACAGGACATTGGTCGATGGCTCGTGGCGGAACCAGTACCAGAACTTGACCTCATACCCGCTGTTCTCGAAGACGAAGATCAGCAGGTAGAGCAGTGCGAGCCCGACAAAGCCGAGCTTGGTCCAGATCTTGATCTTCAGCCACAGGTTGATCATGAGGCCCTCCTCCGGTGCGCAATCGCTGCGTCATCCGCCCGAGAGCGTGGTGAAGAAATAGACGACCACCGACACCCCGGGCGCCAGCTCGGCCGCGATCGGACAGTAGAATAGCATCACGAAGCCGGTCGCCAAACTAAGGTAAGGCCCGTAAGGCAACTCGCGGTGGGTCCGGGTGAACAAGACGTAGACGGCCATCAGGATGCCGAAGAAGGGTGCCAGGAAGAAGGCGACCGTCGCCGCGCCCGCCCCCAGCACCGCCCCCACGCCGAGCATGAGGTCAACGTCCCCCAACCCCATCGCCACGCGGCCGAAGGCGAGCGTCCCGAAGATCCGGGTACACCAGACAACCAACCCCCCCACCAGCCCGCCGAAGACCGACCCGAGCATCCCGCTCACCCAGTCGTGCGCGAGCGCGTCGGCCCAGAAGGCGTGGATCGCGGTCGAGCGCATGGTGATCACCATCCAGAGCACGCCGAGCAGAAGGGGCGGGAAGAGGAAGAGCATCTCTTTGCGCATCTCCCAGCGAATCTGGCCTGGCGTGTACTCGGGAGGGAGCGGTTCAGGGTTCTTGCCGGCGCGCTTCGCGTCGCGGTATTCCTGCTCCAGGGCGGCCCGATCCTCGACCTGCAGGATTGGCTCGCCCTGGGGAAAGCTTGGCTTAAGCACTTTAAAGTGAGAGAGCAGCAGTGAGATCCCCAGCCCCACCAGCCCACCGGCCGCCAGCGCCGCCTGGGGCGACGGCCCGTTCGGGCCCGACAGGTCGAGCGCGCCGGGCTCGCGGTAGTGGTCGATCAACGTATGAACGAGGACGCCGACGCCGGTCATCAGCCAGGGGATATCGGCGGGGATGAAGAAGCTCTCGGCGTCAATGAGGCTCGCGGCGAGCAGCGCGCTGACGGCGAACAGGTAGAGCATCAGCATCGGCCAATCGAGGGGGCCGGGATGGAGCGACAGGGTTCCTTCGTTCTTCGCGGCATCCGCCATCTGCATCGGGGAGCAAGGCCCGAGGTGCAGGTGGTAGAACATGAGGTAATAAAAGACGAACAGGCAGGCGGTCACCGTTTCGACGATCGGGTAGCGCTTGGAGATCGGCGCTTTGCAGAAGCGGCACTTCCCGCCCAGCCGCAGCCACCCGACGATCGGGAGGTTGTCGTACCAGAGGAGCGGCTTGTCGCATTTGGGGCAGTGGGACGACGGCGTGATGAGCGATTCGCCGCGCGGCAGCCTCCAGACAACGACATTGAGAAAGCTGCCAATGCACGCCCCGAGGGCGAAGAGGAAGAGGATGTAAACGATGTCCTGCATCGGAGCGGGGAGGTTAGAGGGGCCGCTCGGGAAAGGGAAGCGCTTGGCACACCGGGCACAGAACCGGAGACGCCGCGTGATTCTTTACGGCCAATGAACGGTCCCCCGCGAGCCGCGCCCGTGAGGAAGCGGTCTGGGACCGCTCTGCTCCGAGTGGCCGGGCCGGCGGACGTGCCACGGCCAAGCGGCCCAACCGCTCCGTCACCGTCGCGGCTCGCTGGGCGCGGGGCCGGGCGAGCCGCGCCCGTGAGGAAGCGGTTTCAGGCCGCTCCGCTCGCACCGGTCAGAGCATGCGCGAGATATAGACAACCGCCTCGTCAGGGGTCAGGTTCGTCACGTCCAGTTCCGCGGTCATCGCCTCTCGATATAGAGGCTCGCGCACGGCGAGGAGGCTGCGGATTTCCTCCAGCGTTCCGCCCAAACCCGTCAGGTGCGGCCGCGAGTTCGCCGTGGATGGGTCGGCCAGGATCCGGCGCAGGAGCGTTTCCGGCTCGCAGCGCAGGTAAACCACCTTGTGAGCGCCCTCCTTCAGGGCGCTGCGGTTCTCTTCCCGCAGCACGGCCCCGCCGCCGAGCGAGATGACGTGATCACCAAGCCGAGCAAGGTCGCGCACCACCATCGCCTCAATGGCACGGAAGGCGGGCTCACCGTCCTGATCGAAGATCTCCCGGATGGTCTTGCCGGCCTGGCGGACGATCAGCTCGTCGCTGTCGAGGAACTGCTGCCAGAGCTGGTCCGCCAGCCGCCGACCGATCGTCGTCTTGCCGCTGCCGCGATAACCGATCAGGAAGATGCTCATGACGAAGGGACGCCCAAGCGGAAAATCCGAAGCACGAAATCCGAAAGAAAAGCAAACCAAGGCGGTAAACGTCAAGAGACGGTGGTTCGGTTTCTTCTACTCCTGTTCCCAGTCTCATCCGGATTTCGGATGTAGTCATTCGAGTTTCTGGTTCTTTTCCGCGTTCGCACGCTTTGCTTTCGCCAGCTCGTAGTTCGAGGGATGCATTTGCCGCAGCTCGTCGTACAACCGGCGCACCTCGCGATCAACGAAGGAGAGGATTTCTTCGGGGCGCTTGTCGGAGAGGTAGACGGGCTTGCCGTACATGAGCTGGATCGGGTGCGGCCGCACCATCTTCGCGGTGCGCGGCCACGACTCAAAGGACCCATGAATGGCGACCGGCACCACGGGGACCCGTGCCCGGCGGATCACCAGCGCCACCCCCTTCTCCATCGCGCCGATCTCGCCGTCGAACGTGCGCGACCCCTCCGGGTAGATGTTCAGGGCGTGGCCTCCCTGGAGCCGCTCGATCGTCCCTTTCACGGCGCGCACGTCGCCCGCCCCCTGGCGGACGGGGAAGGCCCCGAGGGAACGAATCAGCCAGGTGAAGAAGGGATGGACGTCGAACAGCTCGCTCTTCGCCATGTAGCTGAGCGGCCGCCGGACGCGAATGCCGATCAGGATCGGGTCGAGGTAGCTCTGGTGGTTGGAAACCAGCAGCACGCCGCCGCGCGCGGGGACGTTGTTGGCCCCGTACACCTTCATGTCGAATAGGGCGCATCCCATGACCCGACAGAACAGCTGCACGAACTTGAACGGGACCGTTGGCTTCGGCTGCTCGACGGCTTCGGGCTGCGGCTCAACCTTGGGAGTCGGCGCGGTTTTGCGTTTCGGTTCTTCGGTGGTCATGGAAAGAGCGTGGGGGGCCGTCGTACTGGGCGTCATGAAGTCTCGCGGGCATCGGAGGATCGTTCGCCGGTGGTGTTACACCGCAACTGTTACTGAAGATCGACTACGGGTGATCGTGACCATCGCCGGCGGCGCCGCATTGGCGGCCGCCGGGCCTGTTCTAACACTACGGCGCTCCCTCGCGCATCGCGGTCCATCGAGAAAAAGTCAAAATCCGAAGCACGAAATCCGAAGGATGACCAAGAGGACAGAACGAAAAATCGATGCAGACAGACGATTCGATTTCCGCTTCGGCCTGTTGAGATTTCCTTAATTCTTCGTGCTTCGGATTTTCGGGTGTCCGTACGGATCCACCGCCGGCCAGCGCTGTACGCGCGATCCCGTCGCCTTGAGTTAAACCGGCTGCCGTGACCACGCCTGGCGCACCGCCGAGACGATCGCGGCGCAGACCTGCTCCTGCGTCTTGGTCGTCGTATCGATCACCGTCGCCCCGTCGGGGATGGTGAGGGGGCCGACGGCGCGGGTCGAGTCGCGCTCGTCCCGAGCGACGATGCTGTTCAGCACGTCCTGAAAATCCACGATCTCTCCGCGAGATCGAAGCTGCGCGACCCGCCGCCGCGCCCGTTCATGGGCGGAGGCATCCAGATAGAACTTACACTGGGCGTCGGGGAAGACCACGCTCCCCTGGTCGCGCCCTTCGGTGACCAGATCCGGACGGTCGCGGCCGATCGCCTGCTGCTCGCGGACCATCTGCTCGCGGATCGCCGGGACGACCGCCACGTACGACGCGGCACGGGTCGCTTCGCCGCCGCGAAGCAGATGCCCGACCGGCTCGCCATTCAACAGCACGCCGGGCGGCCGCCGCGACCAGTCGAACTCGATGCGCGCGTGCCGGGCGACGAAGGCCATCTCCCGGGCATCTTCCAGGTCCGCGCCACGGCGCAGCGCCGCGAGCCCCAGCGCGCGGTACATTGCGCCGGTGTCGAGGAAATCGAAGCCGAGTTCTTTGGCGACGGCCTGCGCGACGGTGGACTTCCCAGTCCCCGCCGGCCCGTCGATCGTGACAACCATCCCCGAAATTTAAGAGATGCCGCCGTCAGATGCCAGTTGGGTAGCGCAACGACGAAAATCGAATGACGCGAATGCAAGGATATGGGTGCGATTGCCCGGTGTGACGCTATCTGGCACCTGACCCCGCTGCGGCAAAATGGCCGGATCGGCGAAGCTTTCGATCGAGGTCGGTTCAACGGTGCCGAACGTTCCATCGCATAAAGGGCTCCACCGCCGTTAAAGCCTTATCGTTACGTCCGGTGGGTCGCGGACAGGCCGAGGCGTGCCGTTTGCACGATCACCGTCGAGTCGGCCGCGTGGATTCGTCGTGAACGACGCGACCGACCCATTGGCGGCCGCTCGAGATCAAGGCGTCGGGCATGGCCTGCATCGGATCCCTCTTCGCCTTGGGATGAGAGTGAACATGCCCGTCCAACACGCCCGCTCTATTGTCGCCGCCTCGCTGGCGGCGGGGTTGTCGGCCTTTGCCGGATGCCAGTCGCACGACCAGGGACAACAGGTCGCCCGGGACGACATGCATGCGGTGGAGTCTAGCCATACGCAGACAGCCGGTTCGCCCATGGGCGATTCGATGGGCCGCTTCCCTTCCGGCAGCCCCAGCTCGTCGGGCGCCAGAATCTCGGGGAGTGATGTGGGCCCGGGCAACGGGGTCGGCGGGGTGGGGGGCGGCGCGGCGGCCGGCATCGGCCCCGGCGGCACGAACCTCGGCACCGCGAACAACGGCGGCCCCGTCGGCGGCAGCGGCCCCGCCTCAGACGTCCGCGGCAACCCCAATAGCACGGTCGCAAGCCCTGACGTCCGTCGCGCGACCAGCCCTGACGTCCCGGCGGGGTCTGGCGACAGCACGAACATCGGCGGCCGCGACCGGCCGACCGACGGGACGTACCGCCGCGTCCCCTCCGGTGATGGCGGGGGCTCGAGCATCCGAAGCGGCGCCGATTCCACCCCGATCAGCCCCGGCGCGACGCCCGGCGGCACCAACGCGGCCCCGACGGACACAAGCGGGAGCGCGCCGTCCGGCACGCGCCCCGACCGGCGGGACGATCTACAACGACGGCGGCGTCGTCGGGACGGGCTCCATCACTGTCACCAACGGCGGCCCCGCGACGGGGGGCACGACGGCCACCCATTCGAACAACGGCGCTCCGGCCGCCAATGGCGCCCCGGCCAACGGAACCAACGGGGCGACCAATGGGAACATCGCCCCTCCCGGCACGAACGGCGTGAACAACGGCCCCAACAGCGGGCCGAACACAGGCGGCGTTCGCTCCGGACGGTAGGCCTGCGGTTCCCTTCGCCCTAAAGAAACGGCCCGCACTGGGTTAGTCCAGTGCGGGCCGTTTCTATATTCCTGCGCGACCACCAAAGAGAAAAAGAAAATGCAGTATGGCCACAGATGAAGACAAGATGGACACGGATAAGACAAATAAAAAGGAGGGGAAGCTGAACATAACCCTCGCACATCTCTTCATCCTTCGCCTTCAGCCTTCATCCTTTCTTCTCCGCACCTGTGTCCATCTTGTGTTCATCTGTGGCCACAATCCTCTTCTTATCTTTTAAGTAAACGTTCCGTCGGATACATCAGTTCCCTGCCGCGGGGGCCGGCTTCGCAGCGTCCTTTGCGGTCATGTCCCAGGCGGTTCTCCAGTCGAGGGCTGTTCGTTTGAAGCCCATCAGGGCGAGTCGGCTCTCCATGTCACGCATGTGAGCGGCGCCGTAGAAGATGCCAATGTCTTTCTTGCCTGCCCGGATCTCGTCCTTCAATACGCTCAGAGCCTTTTTGTTCCGTTCCGTCACCAGCACCGTGCCGTCGAAGCTGGCCATCTGGTCTTCGAGGTCGCCGAACTGGCGGGCAAAGACGAGCTTGAACTGCCGGGCGCGGTCGGGGCTGTTGAAGGCGTCGATCAGGTCGATCAGGCTCATCTCCTGATTCTTCCCGTTGGCGGCGTCGCCCGACATCTGCTTGGCCATCTGGCGCATCATCTGCCCGAGCATGAGGCCCATGATCGATTCGCCGCGCTCCTCCTGCATCTTCTGGAACGCCTCGGCCGTCAGGTCGGCATGGACGAAATTCGCCTTCGTGTAGTCGATGTCGTCGAGCTGAAAGTCCAGTTCCAGTGCGTCCTTGAGGAATCGCTGGAACATGCTGATCATGCTTGTGCCGCGGGCCCCTTTCGAGGCGCGCCCGTGTCGGCGGGCTTCACCATCTCGTAAAGCAGTGAATCGTACTTCTCGAAGGCCTTATTCAGCTCGTCGTAATAGCGCTTCTCGCCGATATGGACGGCGCCGACGAGGTGTACCGTCACGCCGGAATCGTTCTTGTAGGTCCCGCTGGCGACCTGCAGCAGGCCGCCGCCCTTTTTGTCGTCCACGAACCGCATGTACTCCGCTGGTTCGTTGTCCAGGGCCGGGTCGGCCTTGGCCGGCGCTGGGGCTTCCGCCCGGGCGGCCGACGGTGCGCCGGCGGCCGCGTAAAACGCCGCCAGCGTCGGGAGGAGCGCCGCAATCAGCCATTTTCGGTGGAGTGCCGGTGACATAGTCAAACCCCGTTGCAAGGGTGAAGGGTGGAGAGCGCACGTCGATCGTCGATGCAGGCGCGAGCCACCCCGCGTCGGCGACGGCAGCGGATTATACGGTGCGGGAGATCGTCGTGGGGAAGGATTCCGGATGTGCCGCCCGACTGCCTTATCGAAGCGAGGTCTGGCATGCGCGGCCGGCGAAACGAGCCCGAGGATCTGATACGATGGCCCAACTATGTCCGACCTGAGGTATCGAACGGCCGGGGAGTCTCACGGCAAGGGCTTGATCACGCTCGTCGAGGGTTTGCCGGCCGGCGTTGCGATCGATCGCGACCTGATCGACGGCGAGCTCCGCCGTCGCCAGGGCGGCTACGGCCGCGGCGGGCGCCAGAAGATAGAAACCGATCATGTGGAGTTCTGGAGCGGCGTCCGGATGGGGCGGACGATCGCCTCGCCGGTCGCGATGCTGATCCCGAACAAGGACTCGCGGCTGGACGACCCCACCGCCACTCCGCCGCTGCATCGGCCGCGCCCGGGGCATGCGGACCTGGCCGGGTCGATCAAGTGGCTGACGACCGACTGCCGGGAGACGCTGGAGCGCGCGAGCGCTCGCGAGACGGCCGCCCGCGTCGCCGCCGGCGCGCTGGCCCGTTGCCTTCTGAAGGATTTTGGCATTGAGGTGTTCGGTTTCGTCCGCGCGGTCGGTCAGGCGACGGCGTCGGTGGAGGTGACGGCGTCCAACTGGCGCGATCTTCGGGCCGCCCGGGATGCGTCTGAGGTCTATTGCCCCGACAAGGCCGCCGACGAAGCGTTCCGAGCGTTCATCAACGACCAGAAGATGGCCAAGGACACGGCCGGCGGCGTCGTTGAGGCGCACGTGTTCAACTGCCCGATCGGCCTGGGCTCGTGCATGACGTGGGACGGCCGCCTCGACAGCCGCATCGCGGCCGCCGTCATGGCGATCCAGGCGTTCAAAGGGATTGAGATCGGCCTCGGCTTCGAGACCGCCCGCCGCCCCGGCTCGCGCGTGCATGACGAGATTGGCTTCGATGCCGCCCAGCGCGGTACGCCTTCCCTGGGCTTTACGCGATCGACCAATAACGCCGGCGGCCTTGAAGGGGGCATGACCAACGGCCAGCCCGTTGTCGTCCGCGGCGCGATGAAGCCCATTAGCACGCTGGGCAAGCCGCTCCGCAGCATCGACCTGAACACCCGCGAGCCGAGCGAAGCCGGCTGGGAGCGCTCCGACATCTCCGCCATCAGTGCCGCCTCGGTGGTGATGGAGAACGTGATCGCCTTCGAGATCGCCCGCGCCTTGCTCGAAAAGTTCGGCGGCGATTCGGTGCCGGAGGTCAAGGCGAACTACGACGCATACCTCGCGGCCGCGAGGGCGCTGCCGCGTTGACGGGAGTATGGGCGCCGAAGCGTCGGGCGCGGTTCACCACGCCATCCGTCGATGCGGCGTGGTGAACCACGGCCTACAAAACGCCCCGGACGGCAGCGCGATCCGTCGTCGAGTATCGCGAGCGTCTGGCGCTCGTCCCGTGCGGCCTGGACGCCCTGCGATCGAGCCGCCAAATTGCATTTGTTACCCGCCCCTGCTACATCAACTCCCGACTTCAACTCGATTCTGGCGATGGAGGAACGATGATCGCGCGGAGCCTGATTGCCTGCTGTGCTCTGATGCTGGGCCTCTTGGCCGGCGCTGGTTGTAATCGGGAAACGTCGAACAATGACACCACCCAGCCGAGTGGTGCGACGACGCAAAGTAGCGCCGCCGGCCGCGACGTGGTGGCCATTCCGAAGGGGACAACGCACGAGTTCTGGAAAACGGTTGAAGCCGGCGCCAACCGCGGGGCTGCCGAGACCGGCCTTAAGCTTACCTGGAAGGGGCCGGTGCGCGAGGACGATCGCGCGCAGCAGATCCAGCTTGTTGAACAGTTTGTCTCCGACGGTGTCGCGGGGATCTGCCTGGCGCCGCTGGATTCCAAGGCGCTGGTCCGCCCGGTCAAGCAGGCGGCCGCCCGAAACATCCCTGTGGTGATCTTCGATTCGCCGCTCGAAGCCGAGGTCGGGACCGACTTCGTAACACTCGTCGCGACCGACAACCGTCAGGCCGGCAACCTTGGCGGGCAGGAGTTGTCGCGAATCGTCAATAAGAAAGGGAGCATCGTCCTGCTTCGCTACGTGGAAGGGTCGGCCAGCACCGACGCGCGGGAGTCGGGGTTCCTGGACGCGGTCAAGGCCAACCCGGACATGAAGCTCCTGGTGAGCAACCGGTACGGCGGCGCGACCACCGACTCGGCGCAAACGGAGGCGATGAACATGCTCGACACGCTGAAAGCGGCCGACGGGATCTTCTGCCCCAATGAGTCGAGCACGCTCGGCATGCTGGGCGCGCTGCGAAAGAACAACCTCGCGGGGAAGGTGAAGTTTGTCGGCTTCGACGCGACGCCTTCCCTCGTCGAGGCGCTGGAGAAGGGGGAGATCGACGCCCTTGTCGCCCAGAACCCGGAGAAAATGGGGTATGAGGCCATCAAGGCGCTGAACGACAAGCTCGCGGGAAAGACCGTCCCCAAGTTCATCGATACCGGCGTCGTCGTGATCACCCGTGACAACATCAACTCTCCTGACGTCAAGGCGCTGCTGAAGCGCCCATAACGCCGCCGGGGGGCGACCGGCGCCGCCCTGTCATTCCCCGCGTAGCTCGCTCTTCCGTCGTCGTTCGACCGAAACGTACCGTTGACCCACCCGCCCCTCCTCCAACCCCTCTCGCCGCGCCTTGAGATGAAGGGCGTTCACAAGCGGTTTGGCGCTACGAGGGCACTCGGGGGCGTCGCGCTGGCCGTCCTTCCCGGGCAGGTGCTGGCGCTGGTCGGCGAGAACGGGGCGGGAAAAAGCACGCTCATGAAGGTCCTCTCCGGCGCCTATCGGCCCGACGATGGGGAGATGTGGCTCGACGGACAGCGCTATCGCCCGCAAAGCCCGCACTCAGCTCGGCAGGCCGGCGTCGCGATGATCTACCAGGAACTTTCGCTCGCCCGCCATCTGACGGTGATGGAGAATATTTCCCTGGGAATGGAGCCTGGTTTCGGGCCGTTTATAAACTGGCGGAAGGTTCGTGGCGTGGCGGCCGCCGCGCTGCGGCAGGTCGGGCGGCCGGACATCCCACTGGACCTCCCCGCCGGCCGCCTTTCGATCGCGGAACAACAACTGGTCGAGATTGGCCGGGCCGTGGCCGTCGGCTGCCGCGTGCTCGTCCTCGACGAACCGACCAGTAGCCTGACCGCGCACGACATCGGCCTGCTCTTCGACCTGGTCCGCCGGCTGAAGGCGACGGGGATCTCAGTGATCTATATCTCGCACTTTCTGGAGGAAGTGAAGGCGATATCAGACGTCTTCACGGTGCTGCGCGACGGGCAAAGCGTTGGGTCCGGCGTCACCGCCGATGTGCCGACGGCGCGGATCATCGAGATGATGGTCGGCCGCCAGGTGGAAGACCTCTACCCGCGGTCGGCCCGCACGCCGGGGGAGCCGTTGCTCGAGGTCGATTCCCTCGCCGGCGTGATGCGGCCTACCCACGCGTCTCTCACCCTGCGACGCGGCGAGGTGATCGGCATCGCTGGCCTGGTCGGAGCGGGAAGGACGGAACTGCTGCGGGCGATCTTCGCGCTGAGCCCGGTACGGCGCGGGCAGGTGCGGGTCGCGGGTGATGGGGGCGCGGCGTCGCCTGCCGGCCGCTGGCGGCAAGGGGTGGGCATGGTCAGCGAGGACCGCAAGACCGAGGGTCTCGCCCTGAACCTGCCGATCGCCGATAACCTGACGCTTTCCCGGCTGTCGGGGCTAGCGCCGTCGCTGCTGTCCCGGTTGCGTTTCATTGTAACGCCGGGCGGACAAGACACGGCGGCCGCCCGTTGGGTCAAGCGGATTGGGGTCAAGTGCCGGAGCCCGCGGCAGCCGATCGGGGACTTGTCGGGCGGGAACCAGCAGAAGGTGGCGATTGCCCGTCTTCTGCACCACGATGTCGATGTGCTCCTGCTGGACGAGCCGACGCGGGGGATCGACGTCGGTTCCAAGGCGGAGATTTATCGGCTGATCAACGAGCTCGCCGTGGGCGACGCCGCCACCGGCCGCCGTCCGCGGGCGATCCTGTTGGTGAGCAGTTACCTGCCGGAGTTGCTTGGCGTGTGCGACCGGATCGCCGTCATGTGCCGCGGGCGGCTCGGCCCGGCGTGGCCGGTGGCCGAGACGAACGAGCATCGAATCATGACCGAGGCCACCGGTGCCGACCCCGCGGAGCCGAGCGCGGCTGGTCCGGGTGAGAGCCTCGATACCGCCCAGTGAAAGAGACCTGCCCATGCCCGTTGCCCACTCTCTTGAGCCCATGGAAGCCGACGCCCCAGCCGTTACCTTGGGCGCTGTCGTTGCCAGGCTGGCGCCGTTCCTCGGTCTGGCGCTGATCTTCGCGCTGTTCACATACCTGCGGCCGGCGCGGTTCCCCACGATGTCCAACATTGAGGTGATGCTGACCCAGACGGTCGTCGTCGCGACGGCGGCGCTGGGGATGACGATCATCATTATCTCCGGCGGGATCGATCTGTCGGTCGCGTCCAACATCGCGCTGGTGACGGTCATCGTCGCACAAGTGCTCAAAATGCATTACGCGCCGAGCCTGGCCATCGCGGCCGGGGTCGGCTGCGCCGCCCTAGCCGGCCTGATCATCGGAGGTCTGGTTACTTCGCTTCGCATGGCGCCGTTCATCGTCACGCTGGGGTCCCTGACCGCCCTCCGCGGCGCGGCGAAGGAATTGTCCGAGGGCAACACGGTGGACCCCCGCATCCCGGCGCTCTGGCTGGACGATGTGCTGATCGTGCCGTTCCGCAAGGTGCCGGCATGGCTGCCGGCTTTCAAGCCGCTGCGGGTTCTGTGGGAGCTTCCGCCGGGCTTCTGGGTTGCCGCGATCCTTGCCGTTGGAGTGGCGGGCGCTCTGCGGTACACCAAGTTCGGGCGACACGTCTACGCCATCGGCTCCAACGAACAGACAGCCCGGCTCTGTGGCGTAAACGTCTGGATGACAAAGGTGATGGTCTACACGCTGGGCGCCGTGCTGGTCGGCGTAGCGGGCGTTCTCCAATTCTCGAACCTCACCCTCGGCGACCCCACCACCGCGATGGGGATGGAACTGAACATCATCGCCGCCGTCGTGGTCGGCGGCGCCAGCCTTTCCGGGGGCGAAGGGTCGGTCACCGGCAGCATGATTGGCGCGCTGATCATGACCGCCGTCGCCAACGGCTGCACGAAGATGGGGTACAGCAACGCCGTCCAGGAGATCGTCACCGGCGGGATCATCATTGTCGCCGTTGCGCTGGATCGGCTGCGGCATACGACAGCACTGCGATAACGGGACTGAATGGCCTTGGCGGGCGTGGAACGGCCGCCGTTCGAAGCGAACTGTTCGTTGGCTGCGAGCCTGCTCTGCTCGGCTTGATCATTTCGCTGCCTGGCCCACCCTGCCTTGGGCGGCGCACGACCGGTCGCATGTCGTCTGCCAAGCATCAATGAACACCAGCCGTATTATCGGACCTTCCGTACCCTCCATCCTCCACCGATTCCCGCTGATTGTCCGATAACGATCCTTCACCCCCGATTGCGGCAGGAAAACACGCCCAACCGTTGGAGAGTGCCTGACCGCACGCGCTCCTTCGGTGAGTTTGGTCCGTCTCCGCCGATGAACCCCGGCAACGGCCGCCGTCCGGCGGCTGCTCCGGAGCGTCCGCGCTCGCCCTCCATGCGGCGGTGCGCGAGATGAGATTTCGACGGAAGGTCACCGCATGCATCGCTTCATCGCTCGACGTGCTCGAACTGTGGAAAGCCGCCGGATCGCCCAGCGTGCGGCCGCGATTGCCCCGGAGGGCCGCGCGAGCAAACTGCTGCTCCCGTTCGCGCCGGTGACCGAGGCGCTGGAGGGCCGCCGATACTTCACCGCCATCGACCCGTCGCACATGACCCGCTTCATGGCGATGGGGGACTCGATCACCGCCGGCTCGCACTTTTCCGGAAGCTATCGCCTGCCGCTCCAGGAAAAGCTGGCGGCCGCCGGCTACCAGTTCGACTTTGTCGGAAGCCAGACGACCTTTTCTGACGGGATGGCCGACCCCAACCACGAGGGGTACTCGGGCGAGCGGATGATCAACGCGACCGCGCCGGCCCCGGGGTTGGACTCGATGGCCGCGGGCGACACGATCACCTGGGATGCCCCGCGGCAGCTCTACGGGGCCGAGATCCAGAATGCGATCAACACCTATCAGCCCGACGTGATCCTGCTGATGATCGGCGTGAACGACATGACGCCGATCGACTCGCTGACCCCGGCGAACCGGGCGACCGAATACTCGATGGTGCTCCAGCAGATCTTCGGCCTTTCGCCCCAGATCAAAGTGATCGCGGCGCCGGTGCTATATAAGCGCGACGTTGTCTCGGATGCTCTGATGGAGGACCTGCGAGACCGCATGCGGCAGGTGGCGACGAGCTTCCGCATGATGGGGCACGACATCCAATGGGCGCCGCAGGCGGGCGGTGGGCCGGCGGGATCGATCGCTGACACTCCGCTTGACGTGCCGGATGGGATTCATCCCGCCTCGGCCGACGCATATGGCCGCATTGCCAATGGCTTCTTCAACGCGATCGTCGAGGGTACGGCGGGCAATACCAATACCGCGCCGGTGGTCTCCTCGGCCGGGATGGTGAACGTGGCGGGCCGGGGACGGCGAGCGTCGGCGTGTCCGTCCAGGACGGGCCGACCATCGACGGGCCGACGATGCGGTCGGATAATTGGTCCGTTATCAGCGCGCCCGGGCCGGTGACCTTCGCGCATCCCACGTGGCCGACGACGGACGTTACTTTCACAACGCCAGGAACGTACCAGCTTCGGATGACCGCGAACGACGGCCAGTTGACGTCGAGCAGCGATGTTGTCGTCACGGTGGGTACGGGGGTGAGCGGCCGCACCCATAAGCCTGTCCGCCCGACGGGGCTGACGGGATGGGCGGCGTCGGGCACGGTCGTCAATCTCTCGTGGCAGAACCCGTCCAAATCGGAGACCGGTTTCGTGATCGATCGCTCCCAGAGCCCCTACTTCCAAGGGCCGGTGACGAGCTTCTCGGCCCCCTCGACCGCCCTGTCGTACGTCGACCGGACGGTTGCCCCCGCGGAGACTTATTACTATCGCATCCGCTCGGTAAACGCCTACGGCTCCTCGTCCAGCACGCGCCCGATCGCCGTCACCACGCCGGGAAGTGCCCGGGGCGTCCGGCGACGGGCCTTCGGTCCGATGATGGCCGGCATCGGTGCGTTTGCCGGCGACAGTTTGCTGAGGCCGGCCGCCTGAAACCCCAGTGCCAGGCGGCCGCGCTCGGAACACGATCGATTTCCAAAAGAAAACCCCTTCCGGCCTCTTCGGATTTCTTGTCGCTCCTTCCTTGGCGCTCCTGGCGTCTTTTCGTTCACTTTGTCTTCAGCCAGGAGGAGTGACGCCGAGTCGCCACGAGCGCCAAGGCAGGAACGCCGAGGGAACCCAGAGTTTGGACGGTTGCCGCGCGTGTTGCGAGAGGGAAAAGAGAGACACTCCTGCTTGCGCGGCACTCGACCGCGGCACGGCCGCACGTGGAAGACTTCGGTGCCCGCGGCGCAGCGATCGAAATCTCACTTGATCCTGTCGTTCAGGCCTGGGGCGCGTCATAATGCGTGGCGTCCTTTCTCCAGGAGACGCTCATGCGCATGGGATTTGGCCTCTTGTCGCTGCTACTCGTCGTGGCGTTGATGTTTTACCTGTTCAGCGAGACGTCGCTGAAGACGGCGGAAAAGGGGCACCAGATTCAGCAGGAGATGGCGCCAGTCACCGGGCGGGGGACGGATGGGAAGTCGGCGAGCGACTCGGTCACGCTTGACCCCAAGATGCGCGGCAGTGAACTGACGGGCCTGGTCGTTTCCGACATGGTCCCGGGCGGCTACTTCGATACCTACTTCCACCTCGCCAAGGGGGACGAGATCCAGAAGATCGGGGACGACCCGGTCTCCATGTATGGTGATTATCAGATCGCGACCAGCATGGTCGCCGAGGCCGGAACCCGCCAGAAGGCGTTGACCATCCTCCGCGGCGGTCAGAAGTATATCCTGACGGCCAACGGCAAGCCGACGCTCGACCCGTCTTCTCCCCCCGCCGCCGTCGCCACGCCGGCCACGCCCGCCGCCGACGGCTCAACGCCCGCGGCCGCCGCGGACGTATCGACGCCCGCCGCGACCCCGCCTGCCGCCGCCCCCGCCAAGCCGCCGGTTGACACCGTCGGCGGGGACACGCAGATCCCGAACCTGACCAAGGGGATTCACATCCCGGGCCTGTGAGCCCCGTTGCAGGCACACTCCGTGTGCCGCTCCGTTTCAAAAATGCCTCGAAGATTGGTGGACGGCACACGGAGCGTGCCTGCTACTTGCGCGGGTCAAGCGGATCAATCTTTGATCCCCACCATCACGCCGCAGTGGACCAATGTCGGCACAATGGGTTGCGGGCGCAGGCCGGCGGTCCGCAGGAACGCGCGATATTCGGCGGCGCTGTAAGCTCGGCCTTCGGTGAGCGAGAAAAGCGAAGCCGAATAGAGCGCGACGGGGAGCGGCCCGCCAAGGTCGTCATCGAGGAAGACGTCGTGGATCAGCACCCGGCCGCCGGAGGGGAGGGCGGCGGCGACGCGGGCGATCAGTTCCCGGCACTCCGGCTCGTCCCAGTCGTGCAGGATGTTGGAGAGGAGCACGGCGTCGCACTCCGTGGGGACGGGGTCGGAGAACATATCGCCGGGGGCGAGCGTGACGCGGCCGGTGAGGCCCTGCTCCTCGGCAAACTCCGCCGCCACCTTCAGCACCTCCGGGCGATCCCAGACCACGGCCGCCAGAGAGGGGTTTGCGTGCAGCAGCGCCAGCGAATAGATCCCCGTCCCGCCGCCAACATCGAGCAGCCTCTTGACGCCGGGGAGAGGCAAGTTCTTCGCCAGTGCTGGCGCGACGTTCCGCGCCCGCCCCGCCAGCGCCAGGGTGAGGCGACGCGCCGAAGCCTCGTTCTCCATTGCCGAGTCGGACCCTTCCCGGTAGATAAACGCCACGCCAGCGGCCGCATTGGCGGGCGCTGCCCCATGTGCGGGGGCCGCGCCGGCGGGCCGGTTGGTCCGCAGCCGCTCGACCATCTCCCGCACCCCGGCCGACTCGGCCACCAGCCCGACGTAGTCGCCCACGTAAAGGAGGCCGCCGGGAATAAGGTGCTCCAGTGCGATCGGGGTGAGCGTCAGCCGCCCCTGATCGTCAGCGCTGATGAAGCCCATCGCCCGCATGGCGCACGTCAGGACGATGGCGGCGCGGCGCCGCAGGCCGAGGCGTGCCGCGACGTCGTCCAGCGACAGCGGCCCTTCGGCCAAGAGTCCGAACAGGTTGAAGTGCGCCACGGCGGCCGCGAGCAACTCGGTGCCGAGGTTGCCGCGGAACGCTTCGAAGATCGGAGTCGGATCGGTCCGCGGAAGAGGTAAGCGCGAGGTCATGCCCGGGTAGAATCGGGATCGGCCGACTGGAATCAAGCGGCTTTCAGGAGCGGAGAAAGAAATCGTCGCGCCGCCGGGCAGCCCCTCCGACTGACGTCGCCCGGCTCGGTTCGCATGATCCGCCAGGTCGGCGCCGAGGGGACGGTGGACGATTTGATGTATTGGAGGGTTAGCGTGTTCCGACTGGAGGAAAAAATCGCGGCCGTTACCGGAGCGGGGTCTGGCATCGGCGCCGCCACGGCGCAGATGCTCGCCCGCGCCGGCGCCATGGTCTACCTTCTCGAGCGAGACGCGGCGGCCGGTGCTTCGATCGTCGAGCGGATCCGCGCCGAAGGCGGGCAGGCCGAACTGATCGTCACCGATGTGAGCCACGAAGCGGCCTGTGAGCAGGCGGCGGCCCGGATCCTTTCGGCACACGGGCGATGCGACGTGCTGATCAACAACGCCGGCATCGGCCACGTCGAGGGAACGGAACGGGGAAGGGAACGGAACGGGGACGCAGCTAGTTTACGGATTCTAGCTACGTCCCCGTTTCACTCCTTGCACTACTGAACCCTCCGCAAGGCATTTAAACCGTCGGACGAAATGGGCGCCACTGTGGTCCGTGTCCACACGTTATCTCATCACCATACAATCAGTGCGCCACCCTTGTCGTAGATGACGATCGCAAGGGCTTGGTTCCCTGATGGCGCTCAGACTGTTACAGCGCCGCTCTCTCCCAGAGTTCGATTTTGTCTTGGAGGTTCGCCGCGATATACCGACCGTCCGAAGATATCGCAATCCCGGCGGTCGTCGGCGCAGCGGCCGTCTTGCGAACCAGGCTAAAGCACGCGCCGGTGGCAAGATCGCAGAGGCTCGCCCCCCGAAGGTTGGTTAGCCCGATCGTGCGGCAATCAGGCGTGCATAGTACATCAGTCGCAAAGTCCGCGTCCGCACCTATATAGTCCGATCTTGCTTCTCCAGTCGCGGAGTCCCACAGACGGATGCCCACATCTTCAGACGACGTGATGAGGTAGCGGCTATCGGGCGAAAAGGCCAGTGCCCGGACATTGGCCACCTGCGAGTCCCTCCGGTAAGCGAAGGCAGTCGTTCCAATCGTCTTCCCAGTCTTTGTGTCGAAGAGAGTCACCTCGTCCGGCTCGATCTTTCCGGCAAACCGGTCCCCCGACGGACTGAGCTTGACCATAGCGAGGCTTCGCACGCTTACGATCTTGCGTCCGCTTCCCGTTGTCCACGTGCAAGTTGGACCGAAACTACTCGTAACCAACCGCTCTCCGTCCTGTGAAACCGCGGCACTCAGCTCACCGACGGCTGTATCGTCGGTGATCACCAGCTTCTCTTTGCCCGTGAGAGGATCAAGGAACCGGACCGACTTGTCGCCTCGCCGAATCGATAGAACAGATCGTCCGTCAGGGCTGAAGGCCGCCCACGAATAGCCTTTCTCACACCACTGCTCCCACAGTGGGATCGCTTCCCCGATCCGCCGGACCCGCAGCCAACCGTCTCCGTCCGCGACCAGCAACAGTGTGCCGTCAGCATTTATATCCGCGCCGTCGAGATGTTGCCTAACGGCGACGGACCTCATCACCGGCACCATTTTCGGCACGCTCCAAATTTGCACCTCGCCTGATGTTGCAGTCATCAGTCGGGCTCCTCGACCGTCGAAGCACGTGCGAAAAATCTGGACCTGATCCCCGTCATCCGCCTTTCTTAACGTTTCTCGCACCGCACTGCGAACGTAACCGGGCTTCGCGGATCGAGCGTCGCCCGCAAGACGCGTCCCTGCCGAAACGAAACATATTGCAGCGAGAGCCGCTACGCTCACGACGCGAAACGGGTTCCCCCGACCTCCATCTATAAGCGTACTCATCACTGCCTCTTTCTACTAAACCACTCGATGAGACATCCGGTTGCCCCCGACTCAGGGGAGAAGGTTCATAAGGTCGTCGAGCGCCGCTCGGTCTAGGGCTCGAAGTCCCTCTTTCTTTTGATTGTAAATGTCAGACTGCTGTTTATCCAATGATAAGCGTAAGTCTTCAACCACTTTCTCCAGATCGGCACGAGCGGCCTCCGCCGTTGCTCCCTTTCCCGTTAAGGTGTACGACCCTTCATAAACCGATCGCCATATGTCGGCGCGAGCTTGTTCATGAGCGTCTATCCGCGCGTTTACCGCCGAAATCGCAGCATCAACTTTTTCGATGTCCACTCCGATCTCAATCAGTGTAGCTCGCTCCGAGTCGCTAATGTAGAGAGAATTCGTCGAAGAACCAAGCTTGCCATCGGGTACATACGTGGCTGTCGCCTCAAAGGGCCCACACCCGGTAACTGTTACATCCCCAAGCTGTTTCAAAGATATCGGCTTTAGGGCAAAAGTTCCGCCATATCGGTGAGAGTACACGAAGCGATCGATAAACTCTTGCGATTGAACCGCGACCGGATCCCGATGTACATCATGCGGAAGCCCTAAGGGATTGACTCCAACATACTCGATTGCCATCCCCAACGGGTCGAGTGAAATCGTTGGCGATGAATCTACGAACTGATATGTGTTCTGACCATTGACGTAGCCCAAGGGATGCCTCAGCAGATTCAGCGTCTGCCGGTACAACGGGGTGTTCCTTTCATCCGGAGCTTTCTTCAGGTCTTGCACAAGACTCCCTGTTCTGAGAAGGCGCCTCTTCCAGTGGTCGCGCACGCCCTTCATCCTCGGGATGCGAACTGAGCGTGACACGAGGCCGAATTAGGACAAAGCCGGACAGTGCGGTAGTGCGGCTTTTTCATTAAATAGAGAATCTGGATGTCCGACTTCTCCCGTTTCAAAGAGGGAAAAGCCCCGGTTCAACGCCGACTCGACTGCCGCAATATACCCTCGTCGATAGTTTGGGAAGAGCGCCCTCGAAAGCCAATAGTCGGCGTCCGCCTCCTTGCGCAACCCAACATCAGCAAGGTGACGTCCGCGAAGAAACACGAACGACGCTATCATTTCTCGCATCGTCAGGCACCGTAAGTCTGAACCACACTCGACCGCCTTACAAGGCAAGCTGAACCTCTCCAGGTAAACCGCGTCTGGATCCGAAGCGTAGACACCGGCCGCAACGCTGCTCATCTCGATGTTGTGAACCACATCCCCGTCGTCGTAGCGACTAATAAAGTGGCCGCCAACACACGCCAGCGAAACCGGCCAGCCTAGACGTCGCGCAATCGCTACGTGAATGGCGGCGAGAGATGCGCAGCTCCCGCGAAAAGTATCAATTACTCCATTCAAAAAGAGGTCTGAAGGATCTGTGTACGAGACGGACTTCAGGTTCCGCTGGCTCTCGATGTACGAAATACCGAGCACGTGACCCAAGAAGCCTGCCAGTTGCCCCACGCGGAAAAAACGGACATCTTTCTTCCAGCGTTCCGGCGATGACCGGAATGCTCGTTCTGAATGAGGCAGCTGCCCTTCAAACCGCTTCGTCCAGTCGTTAACCGTCCGGGTGTAATGGCTGATGTCCAAGCCGGACAGTGACGGTATTTCTCGAGCGACGGCTAGATTTGCCGCGACGAGATCGAGATCGTTCAACTCCGCATTGGAAAGACAAAGTATGTCCCAGACGTTTGAGTATTTTGCACGTTGAGGCATGGCAAGCGTCCTCATCGGTAAGGTTCGTGCCCGTGGCCAAAACACGGTTAACGCGGCGGCGGACGCACCTGACGCGGTTGTGCTTGATCGCCCTGCGTATCGGCGGGTGCCTTAATGCCGAGATTGGATAGGGAAGGATTCCGGTCGTACCCAATATCGTAGGGAATGCTGAGGAAGCTTAGACCTCTCATGACGGACCTCTTTTCGAGACGGTCCTCAATTTGTGCAATAGCGTCAAAGCCAAGGTGATCGGCACCGTTATAGTCGACAGCCGTTTGAACGAGTGCACGAATCCTTACAGTTGGTGAATCGTTTGCACTGGCCGCCGCAATCAGCGGTGTCCGTGCGTAGCGGTCGCGATGTCGCACATCGGCTCCTTCGATGACCAGAAACACAATCGTATCTGGTGACCCGCAGTCACAAGCGCCAATCAACGGAGTGATGCCGCTTGAGTTAGGCGAGTCAACTTTTGCTCCAAGAAAGACAAGACGACGTGTCGTCTCGTAACCGTTGGGCGAAGTTGCCGCGAGGAGGAGTGCCGTATCGCCCGTTGCGGCATCTTTCGAGTTACAGTTGGCGCCGGCACTGACTAACTCTTGCGCCTTCTTATAGTCGTGAGACCTCAGGGCGACGAGCAGCTGTTTGTCGAGTGATCGCTCATCATTTTCGATTGAAATCTGCGGTCGAGCGATGTGCGGCGAACGTCGTGGACTGGATTCAGGACTCGCCGGTCTTGTGGAAGCTCGAGTAGTTAGATCTCGTCCATGGCGACCTCCCTTGGACACAATGAATGAAACGGTGTGATCGTTCGCCGTGCGCCATTCGGCAAAATCGAGCGCAGTCTCCCCCGCCCTATTGGTGGCGTTTACGTCGGCTTTAGCGGCGATGAGTTCGGCAGCCTTCTCATAGCCGTCGGCCGACAACGCTGACAGCATCAGGGGTGTTGCTCCTGTACTGTCCGGCTGATCGGGATTCGCGTGGAGTGCGATGAGCGTAGTTAGAGTCTTTACATCCGCGTATTCTGCTGCTACGCAGAGCGGAGTGGCGTCACGGAGTAGTCCGACCGCATTAATGTCCGCCCCGAAGAGCGCAAGACGCCGTGTAAGTGCCGAACCGTAAGGTCCGTATGCCGCTAAAAAGATTGCCGGGTTACCTCTTTCATCTCGCGCATGCGCGTTCGCACCGGTATCCAACAGTTCTGCTGCGAGATTTGTGTCATGATCCATTACCGCCATCACGAGATCATGATCGAGAACAGCCGGGTCAAAGGCCGCTGTCTCTCGAGTAGTGATCGGGCGCAGCCGGATATAATCAGCAGCATTGCGACGGGAATTAAAACCTTGATCATCTGGCTCCTTTGAGTATGCCCGGAAAAATGAGTCTCGCCTTAACATGGATCGTCATTAGCAACAATTGACGATTAACTGCTTTGTCGATCCCGTTCTGACGTTGCGCAGGCTAGCCGACCTCAAGGACCAGATGGCTGGCATCATCGTCCTGTGGTTCGAGTTGCGCAGCTTTCTGCAATTCATGAGAAATCGCTCTCTCCGAAAGTTGATGTTCTTTGTTCTGCATGATGATTGCGCCGCATTCCGGATGTGGTTGTTCCCATTCAGTGTGAACTCGCAAACCACAGCGCATACCATCTAAGGGATAGCGTCGTACTCCCTCTGCAGCTGCGCTTCGATGTATTGAAGATACTGATAATCTACGTCTCGCTTGTTCCCTAAATCCTGTAGTGCGGAAGTTATGCTTGGTGGCCACTTCGTCGCATCGCTTCCGTATTTGGCCACTGCGTCACCGTAGGCGGATGAAAATCTGTCACTGGAAATTCCGTAGACTGCGCTTTCCGCATCCATCTGCTTTTTGATGGCAGCTCGCTCTTTATCACCCCGCTCTTTGATGGCCTCCGGCATGTTGTTCTTGATGCAGTCGAGAGCAAGCTTTTGCTGAGGCGTCAGATCATTCTGATTGATTCCTCGGAACGCATCTCTATTTGCTAGCATCAGCTTTTGTAACTCTTTCTGTGCAGCCTCCCGCGTTCTCCAGTTTGAACTGTTCAAATCGTTTAAGAGTTTCGGGATTTCTGGGTTCGGATCGGTGGGGCCGGTTGAGGGCCGGGTCGTCGAGGCTCTCTGAGGGTTGCTGTCCAAGCCTAATGGGTCGAGATGCGTTAACGAGTTGGATTCGACAAACTGATACAAATTCTTCCCATCGATATACCCCGCCGGGTCCTGCTGCGTCCAAGCCCCCAGCGACGACCGCAGATCGCGGTTCCGCGCGTTGTAGTTCCCGCTATTCCCATCGTACCGAAGCCCCTGGAAGTAGTACGCCGAGTAGACGTTCCCGTACCCTGACAAGTTCACGCTGAAGTCGGGGTTGAGCGTGGTGGTCTGGCCGTAGGCGTCGTAGACGTAGCGGTCGATGACCGTCCCCGTCGCGTCCGTGGCGGCCGTCACGTCCCAGTTCGCATCCTGGACCTGGTAGTTCCGCGTCCCGCCCCCGGAGAGCCGCGCCACCGCCACGCTCACGTCCGACAGGCCTGCCAGCACGATGCGGCCGTCGGTCGGCTGCACCAGCATCGTGTAGGCGATCTCGCTGGCCGCGTTGTTGGAGGAGAAGCTCACCGTCTGCTTGCCGGTGGTGTTGAAGGTCGTGTCCAAGGTGCCGGCCGACGTGAGCCGCGCGATGGCGAAGTCCTTCTGCCCGTTGGACGAGCCGGCCAGGAGGATCCGCCCGAACGGGTCCTCGGCGATCGACTCGGCCTGGTCTACCCCGTTCACGTCCACCGACACGATGCCTCCGGTGCCGAACGTCGAGTCCAAGACACCGGCCGCCGTGTAGCGGATGGCGTCGAGGTTCCCGTCGCCGTGGGCCGCGATCAGGATACGATTCTGGTCATCGATCGCCAACCCCCACGGCGTATCCTGGCTGCTGCTGAGGCTGGTGGTGATCTTGCCGGTGGTGTTGAACGTGGTGTCGAGGCTGCCGCTAGAGGTGAAGCGAGCGATCGCCACGTCCCCGCCGGTGGAACCGATGGTTGTGTCGCCGGCCACTACGATGCTGCCGTTGTGATCGACGGCCACCCGCACCGCCCGGTCGGTCCCGCCCCAGTCGAGCTGGTAGTAGCCGGTGGTGTGGAACGAGGTGTCGTAGGCACCGGTCGTCGTCAGCCGAGCGACCAGCATGTCGGTGCTGACGTTCCCGCACAGGACGATCTTCCCGTCCGGCTGGAGCGTGACGCCCTGGCCCAGGGCGCTGGTGAAGCTGAGCGTGAAGTACCCGCTCCCGGTGCCGGCCGGACCCTTGAAGGTGGTGTCCCACGAGCCGTCGGTGTTGAAGCGGCCGACGAGGATCTTGCTGTCGCTGGTCCCGACGATGACGATCTTCCCGTCATCCTGCACGGCGACGGCCAGGGCGGTGTCGGTGGTCCCGATGCTCACGGTGAAGTAACCCGCACCCGTCCCGGCCGGGCCTTTGAACGTCGTGTCGAGCGTCCCGTTGCTATTGAGCCGCACCATGCCGATGTGGCTGCCGACCACCCCGGCCCCGATCAGCTTCCCGTTGAGCTGCTGGACGAAGCGGATCGCGCTGATGCCGGTCCCCAGGCTCTTGACGTACTTGCCGCTGGTCGCGAAGGACGTGTCGAGTGCCCCGGCAGAGGTCGAGTCGAGGGTGTCGCGCTCGACGACCCCGTCGATGTAGGCGAGGCTGAAGACGGTCTGGTACGCGGGCACCCAGCTCGTGCCCGAGAGCTGGTCCTCCTCCAGGACCTGCCAGTTGTTCGAGAAGTAGTAGCGGGTGGTGGCGCCGACGCCAGCGTTGACCGTCTGTTGCGCGCGGCGGCCGAGCGGGTTGACCGTGTACGTGACCTTATTCGTGCCGGTCGACGTGTTCACCTTCACCGTGCGGTTCCATGCATCGTACACGTACTTGTCGCCGGTCTCGTCCTGGGTCATGTTCCCGTCGGCGTCGTAGGTCGGCGAGGTGGCGCCCGAAACGGCCGTGATTTGGTTCTGGCTGTTGAAGGTATGGGTGGTGGCCGTGCCCCCGTTGACCGACACGCCTTTCCAGTTGCCCAATGCATCCAGACCGGTACCCGAGACGACGCCGTCCCACGCCTGGCTGAAGGTGGGGCTGGTGATTGAGCCCGAGACGAGCGTGCCGCGACTGAGCTTTGTCAACCGGTTCAGACCGTCGTAGGTGTAGGCCTCGTCGAACCCGCCGGTGTTGGCGTAGCTGGTGTGCTGCTTCGTCGCCACGTTCGAGTTCTGGTCGTACGTGTATTGGAACCGCTCGGCGTCTCGGTTGGTGGTACCGCCGAGGCCGGCGACGTTGACCCACCGCTGATCCACGACCCGGCCGAAGCGGTCGAGGCCCACGTACTGGTCCCCCGCGTCGCCCGTGCTGCCGGTTTGCGAGACGTAAGTCAGGTTGAGCCCCGGCTCCGGGTGATTGCGGGCGACGATCGTCGAGAGGCCGAGGTAGCTGTACTCCTCAAGGTGCGTCCCGACGGACCCGGCATTGTCGTCGGCCAGGAACGAGGGGCGGCTGATGGAGTCGTCCAGGCCCGACGTGTACTCCGTCCGCACGATGCGGCCGTTGGGGTAGGTCACCGACGTCTGGCGGCTATGATTCGCGCCGCCGGCCATCTCGGTATAGGCGTACTGCACCTTCGGCGTCGTTGAGGTGTTGACGGATCCGCTGATGGCCTGATACTCGACCGTCATCTGCCCGAGGCCATTGAACGCGCGCTGCACCTGGCTCACGACAGTCCCCGCACCAGGATTAAGCTGCGTCGGCTCTACCCGAAAATTCAGATGGAGTGAACCACTAGCGTGTTCCGACTGGACGAAAAAATCGCGGCCGTTACCGGAGCGGGGTCTGGCATCGGCGCCGCCACGGCGCGGATGCTCGCCCGCGCCGGCGCCATGGTCTACCTTCTCGAGCGAGACGCGGCGGCCGGTGCCTCGATCGTCGAGCGGATCCGCGCCGAAGGCGGGCAGGCCGAACTGATCGTCACCGATGTGAGCCACGAAGCGGCCTGTGAGCAGGCGGCGGCCCGGATCCTTTCGGCACACGAGCGATGCGACGTGCTGATCAACAACGCCGGCATCGGCCACGTTGGGACGGCCCTGACCACCAGCGGGGAAGATCTGGACCGGCTGCTGGCGGTCAATGTCAAAGGGGTGATGTACATGAGCCGCGCGGTCATTCGATCGATGATCCAGCGGCGAAGCGGGTCGATCGTCAACATGGCATCGATCGGGGGGATCGTCGCGGTGCGGGATCGCTTCGCGTATTGCACTACGAAATTTGCCGTTGTCGGGATGACCAAGTGCATGGCGCTGGATCATGCCGACGCGAACGTGCGAGTGAACTGCATCTGCCCCGGCCGCGTGGAAACCCCGTTCGTCCAGGCAAGATTGAACGAATATGCCGACCCGAAGAAGGCGTACGAGGAGATGACTTCCACGCAGCTTTTCAAGCGGATGGCGCGCCCGGACGAAATCGCGGCCGCCGCGCTCTACCTGGCAAGCGATGAGGCGGCGTTCATCACCGGAACATCGCTGTTGATCGACGCCGGGTGGACAGCCGGGAAATAACGGCGTGTGTCACGAAATGGCTTGGCTCGCCACGCCGGAGCGATGGTGCGGCGTGGTGAACCACCCCCTCCATTTTCTCTCCGAAGCGCTGCCTCCATGAGATACCGCGAATTTGCTTTATTCGAGGCAGATGCCGCGTATATTCGCCGATCTCGGTTCAAACCAGGAGTGGTCCGATGGGTGGTCGTCGCCTCAAGCTGATGCTTTTAATCGTCATCGCGTTGTGCCTGGCGGCATTCAAGCCGTCGCGGTTGGATGCGGGCCTTGTGCGTGTCGGCGTTCTGGGGGATAGCCTTAGCGACGAATATGCCTTTGCCAACGACCCCCCGGATCGGCGGGCGGCCAAGGGGTATGTCGAGCTCCTCGCCGGCGCTCATCGCCTCGACTTCGGGGCCTACTCCACGGTGAGCCGAGGGGAGCCGCGGAACCAGGGGTACGCCTTCGACTACGCGCGGAGCGGGGCGACCAGCTCGGACCTGCTCCAGGCGGGGCAGGCGACGTCCGTCGCGGCGCTGTTCAAGGCGAACAAGGTCGATGTCGCCTTCATGTTGATCGGCGGGAACGACTTCTTTGACGCGGTCCAGTCCCCCGACCCGGCAACGGCACTGCAGTCGGTCGGGCCGACACTCCTGAAGAACGTGAACGCGGCCGTCGCGACGCTGCTCGCTTCCAGCCCCAATGCGCGGCTGGTGCTGGCGACGCTCCCGGACATCCGCTACACGCCGGAGGCGCGGTCGGCCCAAGCGCTGGGCCTGCTCCCAAAGCAACTGGTGGACGGCGCGAGCCTTGTCCTGCGGACGTTCAACGCGGCGATCAAGCAGGAGTTTGCGGCCAACCCGCGCGTGGCGATCGCCGACCTGCAGGCGCAGCTCGATGCGACCGAGGCGCCGGCGACGTTTCGGTTCGGAGGCTTGACGATCGACCGCGTGAACCCGGGCACCGCGATCAACAACCTCTTCGTGGACGGCGTGCACCCGGGCACCCTGGGTTCGGCCGGGATCGCCAACGAGTTCGTCGGGGCGGCCGATGCGCGATTCGGGCTCGGTATTCGCCCCTTATCGACCGCCGAAGCCCTTGCGGCGGCCGGTGGCGGCGGCGGGTCAATCGCCCCGCTTCCGCCGGCGCTCTGGGCGGGCGCGATCGGGCTGGCTCTGGCCGCGGTGGCGGTGAGGTGCGGTGCCGGTAGGTCAACTGCTCGCACCTGACGTGATGGAGCCAGAGCGTGGCCAATTTTTGGCGATATCCGGCCCGAACGTAGGGCGTGCGTTCACGACGCCAGGGCGTGATGCGGCGTGATGAACCACGCCTTTCGTTCGCTTTCGCGCCTCCGTCGAACACGAGGTGCCGCCACAAAAAATGGCCACGCCCTGTAGTCATTTTGGCGCGTTGCCCTCTTGCAATGCCGCTGGGGCAGCGGCATGCTCACGTGCGTGATCAGCCTATCGGTTCTGACGTATCGGCGGATTGACCCGGAGACCGACGGAGAGACGGCCGCGTTCCATCATCGGGACGCATGTATCGAAAGTTTCGGAGACGACCGTTCGTGGGAGGGCCGGGATCGATATCTGGGCACGCTCCGATCGCAGGTCGAGGAGTTCCCGGACGGGTGCGTGCTGGGGTTTGAGAAGAACCGGTGCGTCGGACAGCTTCAGTTGCAAATCCCTTACGGCATGACCGTCGGTTACATCAACCTGTTTTACGTGACGGCCCAGTTTCGCGGCCGCGGCTACGGGCGGCTTTTGCACGAATATGTTGAGCGATACTTCCGCGCGTGGGAAGCCCGGCGGATCGAACTTCATGTCTCCCCGACGAACGCTCGCGCCCTTCGGTTTTATCTTGGACTTGGGTACTGGCCGACTGAAGGAGCACCCCGGGGCGCTCGGCTCTGGTCAATGGCCAAAGACCTGTAGCCAATTGTGACCTGGCGGCAATGGCAGGTTCGACCGTCCCCCTCTGCTCAACCCACTGAACGATCAATACTACAGCGCCAGCCATGTGCGGCGGCGTCATGGAAGAAGTCGAAATCCGAAGCACGAAAATCCGAAGGAATGAGCAAGGGGCAAAGAAGGAACCGGATGCAAGCGACTGCGGCGTTTTTGGCTTCGTCTTCGTTTCACCTTTCGTGAATAGCCGGTGTTTTTCAACTGACTGCGGCCTCCGCCACGGCGGCCGCTCGACCATGGGGGACGCAGAGCGCGTTTCGCCGGGCGCCGAGCACCCCCCTGGCGAAGACGAAAGGCGATCGCAATAGCTTGAGAAGGGGGAAATGGCTTCCGTTGGTACCGTTGGGTCGGAACAGGAGAATCGTCAGATCGTCGTCCTTGATCTCGACGCCGGTCTCCAGGGCGATCGCGGCGAGCAGGGATGGGATGACCCGGTCGGGGCTTTGAACCGTGAGCGATCGTGCGATTTGGAGCAGCCTGGCTTGGCCGAGCAGCTCGCCCGTGCGGGCGTTGCGAGCCTCTGGAAGGGAATCGGTGTAGCAGAGGACGAGGTCGCCCACTTCCAGGTCGAGCTCGAACTGGTCGTAGTCGGCGAGATCGATGATGCCAAAGGGGAGGTTGGCGGGCGACTGATCGGCTTCCTCATAGTCGCATTCGACGGCCTGCTGTCGCTCCGGCCGCTCGACGAACGACCAGGTGCCGCTGGCGGCGCGGAAGAGCAGCGGGGGCGGGTGGCCCGCGTTGCAGAACGACATCCTGCGGGTCGGCGCGTAGAACGTGGTGACGACGGCCGTGGCAAAGCAGCCCCCTTCGGCCATCCGCGCGAACTGGCCGTTCATTCGCCTCACGAATTTGCCCTGGTCGTACACGCTCACGTGCTGGCGCATCAGCGCCCGGAGTTGAACGGCGACGTCCGCCACGGATGCTCCATGGCCTGAGACGTCCGCCACCAGCAGCCGCACGATGCGGCCGGTCACGCAGGACGAGACGTAATAGACGTCCCCCCCGCTGTCGGCTCCGCCATGAGGCTTGGAGTAAACCCATGCGTCGAGGCCGGGGAGCGTCACGCCGCTGTCCACGGTGTCGTTGCCGCCCCAGACTTCGAGGCATCGCATCGTGGTTTCATTCGAGATGCTGGTCATGTCTGGTTCGCCTCCACAGGCCGATTCGAGCACGAGCCCGACCGGGGCTGGCTGGGCTTCGCGTCGGCGCGCTCGGTAATAGATCGAAACCGGCCCCGATGTGCTCGCATTATAGGACGAGGCGCTAGGCGGGGGTGACTCGGCAGGCTCAACGTTGTGTCAAGGAATTGCGGGCCGTTTTCGTGGGGTTCCCCTCTGCCCGAGACGAAATGGCAACCGTGACGCCGGATGATGCAATCTGAAACATATTGTCAAGCGATGAAGAAACCCTTGACGCGATTTGACAAATGCGTATACTCCGCATGCATGTGACCGCCTAAGTCTCCCGGCCCCCGGGAGACGCGGAGAACCCAATGTGAGCAGGTGTTTGCTGCTTGCATCGTCACCCGGAGCTGTTGGCCGGGTGGCAGGGGCGAATCGGTTTCCGCGGGGTGTTTCGTCGGGAAGTTCACTTCCTCGGCGAGCGCGACCGTGACCGAGGGAGACTTTCAACTCCCAGCCCGTCAGCTAACTCCGCCGGCATGTGAAAGGGATCAACGCACTCCCGAGCGTTTCGATCCTTTTATTTCATCCAAGGATCCGCCTCCCGGACCACAACGGCGTTCTTACGCCGTCTCGTCGGTTCGCGCAGGCCCTACAGCGCCGCTGGCGCCGGAGTACCATCATGGTGACGTCTCAGGCTGAAACGCTTCGCAAAGCGATCGAGAACCTCATCAACGCCAAGCTTCATGACGCATTGGGCCGACCGGGCGGCCTCGGCCGCCTCGTCGCCCATCGCACCACCGGCGTCGCTTCCTTCGACATCCGCAACGCCGAACGCCAGCTCGATCAGACGCTTGCCGACATTCTCTCCCCGGTTGACAGCTATGTCGGAGCTGACGCCTAGGCTTGCCGCCGACTTCCGCTAGTTTGAAACCCATCCGGGGCATCGGCGACCACCGTCGGTGCCCCGGTCTTTTTTGTTCGACCGCTTTTCTCGCCCGACCGTTTCGCCGCACATCCAGCTGTTCGATTTACGCAGCCCCTTTGGCGGACAAAGTGTTGCTTCCTCCTCGCTCGCCGCGCCGTGTCAAACGGCGACCTTGCCTCTGCCCGGATGTATAATGTCACGATGAACAAGCCCGAGACCGAGTCGGCCGCGGCCGACGGTTATGTGGAAGAGCTCGGCCAGGCCGCTCGATGCGCTGCCGGGCAGCTTGCGATCTTGACGGACGCCGTCAAGTCCGAGGCGCTGCGCCGAATTGCCGCCGCAATTCGGGAGAAGCGTGACGCCCTGATCGAAGCCAACGGCCGCGACATCGCCGCCGCGCAGGCGGCGGATCTACAGCCCGCTTTGGTCGAACGCCTGCGCCTCAACGAAAAGCGCGTCAATGCGATGGCCGACGGTGTCGCCCAGATCGCGGCCCAGGTCGATCCGGTCGGTCAGACCCTCGAAGGGTTCAACCGCCCCAACGGTCTGCGAATCGAAAAGCGGCGGGTGCCGATCGGCGTCGTCTTATTCTTCTACGAGAGCCGCCCAAACGTCACGAGCGACGCGGCCGCCCTGTGCCTGAAGAGCGGCAACGCCATCATCCTCCGCGGCGGCAAGGAAGCCTTCCATTCAAACCGCGTGATTGTCGCCATCATCGCCGATGCCCTGAAGGCTTCGGGCATCGACCCGCGCCGTCCAACTGGTGGAGTCCACCGATCGCGCCCTGGTGCCGAAGCTGCTGAAGCTCGATCGCTTCATCGATCTGGTGATCCCTCGAGGCGGCGAGAGCCTGATCCGCGCGGTCGTTCGCGATTCGACAATCCCCGTGCTGAAGCACTTCACCGGGAACTGCCACTTGTACATCGACGACGCGACGCACCAGAGCGAGGCGATGGTGCGGGCGGTCTGCGTGAACGCGAAGACGAGCTACCCCGGCGGCGCCGTATGCAATGCCGTCGAGCACCTGCTCTTCCATCAAGACGCTGCGCCGCGGCTTCTGGCGAAGGTCTGCCGGGACCTCGCCGACAAGGGCGTCGAGATTCGCGGCGACGTCGCGACGCAATCGTTTTACCCCGCCGCCCGGCCCGTGACGGCGGAGGACTGGGGCACGGAGTATCTGAGCTTCATCGTCGGCGTGAAGGTGGTCGGATCGATGTCCGAGGCGATTGACCATATCAACCAATACGGCAGCCACCACACCGACGGGATCCTGACCGAGAGCGGCCGCCATGCCGACGAATTCACGCGCCGGGTGGACAGCGCCAGCGTTATGATCAACGCGAGCACCCGCTTCGCCGATGGCGGCGAATATGGCCTTGGAGCGGAGATCGGCATCAGCACCGACAAGCTCCACGCCCGCGGCCCCATGGGGGCGACGGATCTCACGACGTACAAGTGGATCGTGACTGGCGATGGTCACGTAAGGTAGCGAAGTCGATGGACTTTGTAGCAGGCACACTCCGTGACACTCTGTGTCACTCTGTGACACTCCGTGACACTCCGTGTGCCGTCCGCTCCGCTGCTCGTGACACGATGAGGACTACAGCGCTATCTGATCAATGGAGCACAACTTGAACGTCTGAATCCGAAGCACGAAATCCGAAGGAATAAGAAATCGGAAAAGAAGAAACCGGATTCAAGCGAGCGCATCGATTTCCCGCTTTGCCTTTGTTTGGAATTCCTTGAGGTTTCGTGCTTCGGATTTTGCTGATTCTGAAACGGTTGATCGCCAACTCATCGCAGCAGTGTTAGAACAGGGCGACGGCACACGGAGTGTGCCTGCTATAAGGCGTTAGCTGATCGAGGTGTGACAATGACGCTGAAGGCTCGCGTAACGATCGACGACCTGTACCGGGTCGAAGGGAAAGCCGAATTGATCGGCGGGGAGATTGTATTGATGTCGCCAACTGGAGATTGGCCCGGGTACGCCGCGGATGAGATCTTTGTGTCGCTTTACGCGTATTCAAGAACAACGGGGCGCGGGAGGGCCGTAGCGGATGGGAAGGCCTTCCGGGTGGACCTTCCGAACCGGCAATCCTTTAGCCCCGACGCCGCCTACTACACCGGCCCAGCGCCGGCATGAAGTTCTTCGAGGGCCCGCCCGCGTTCGCCGCCGAGGTGCGAAGCGAGTGTGACTACGGCGCGGCGGCCGAGGCGGCGATGGCGAGCAAGCGCGCGGAATACTTCGCCGCCGGCACCCTGGTCGTCTGGGATGTAAACCTGCTCGGCGAAGATACCGTGACCGTCTATCGCGCCTCCGACCCGACCCGCCCCACGATCTATCGTCGCGGCCAGGTGGCCGAAGCGGAGCCAGCTGCCCCGGGGTGGTCGATGCCGGTCGACGACCTGTTTGTTAGGTGATTCGGTAGCAGGCACACTCCGTGTGCCGTCCGCTTCCGAAAGCGATCAGATCGGGGCGACGGCACACGGAGTGTGCCTGCCACATCGAGGTTCAAAAATGACGCTGAAGACTCGCGCGACGATCTACGACCTCTATCGCGTGGACGGCAAGGCGGAGGTCGTCGATGGGGAGGTCATGCCGATGCCAGCCACCGGGTTTGGGCCGAGCTACGCCGGCGGCGAAATTTTCGCTTCGCTCCGTGAATATTCGCGGCGGGTCAAAAGAGGGACCGCATTCCCGGACAACGCCGGCTTTCATGTCGATTTGCCCCATCGCGAATCCTTCAGTCCCGACGCCGCCTATTACCTGGGCCGCAATACAGGCCTGGGCTTCCTCGAAGGCGCTCCGGTCTTCGCGGCCGAAGTCCGCAGTCAGGGAGACTACGGCGCGGCGGCCGAGGCGGCGATGGCGAGCAAGCGCGCGGACTACTTCGCCGCCGGCACCCTGGTCGTCTGGGATGTGAACCTGCTCGGCGAAGATACCGTGACCGTCTATCGCGCCTCCGACCCGACCCGCCCCACGATCTATCGTCGCGGCCAGGTGGCCGAAGCGGAGCCGGCGGCCCCGGGGTGGTCGATGCCGGTGGACGACCTGTTCGTGCCGTGATTCTTCAGGCACACGAAGTGTGCCTGCTACAGAAAAAGCCGAATGGTTCCTTTGGGCGGCGCTCTTAGAAATCCGGGCCGGGGCCCGATAATAACGAAAGTCTGTCCTTCCATCGTCCTGGACGACCGGGTAAGGGCGGAGAGCGGCAAGGAGGCCGCGACCATTGTCCGACGTGCTGGACCAATCCGAAGTCGATGCCCTGCTGGCGGCCGTGGATGGTGGCTCGGTCACTAAGGCCCCCGTCAACTCCGAGTTCGCCGGCGCATCGAGCGACTCCTCCTACCGCTCCTCAATGGGCTCGGACGGCGACCCGCCCGTCCGGATGGACGTTCAGCTCTACGACTTCAAACGCCCCGAACGGGTCAGCAAAGACCAGATGCGGGCGCTGGAGGCCCTGCACGAGGGGTTTGGGCGAAATTTTGGGGCGTCGTTGTCGGGCTACCTCCGGACGATCATTGAGGTGTCCGTCGCCCATATCGAGCAGCTCACCTACAGCGAATTCATTCACTCCCTGCCGAACCCGACCTGCTTCAACCTCGTCAAGGCCGAGCAGCTTGACGGGCAGCTTTGCCTGGAAATCAGCCCGTTGATCATCTATCCGATCATCGACCGGCTGCTCGGCGGCTCCAATGCGGACCTTTTCATCCCGCAGCGGCCGCTCACGCAGATCGAGCAGCGGCTGGTCCAGCGAATCACCGATCGCGCGATGCAGCACCTGTCCGAGGCGTGGAGCAATCTCACGCCGGTGACCTTCAGCGTCAGTGACTTTGAAAGCAACCCCCAACTGGTGCTGATCGTCCCGCCGAACGAGACCGTCGTGGTCGTCGGGTTCGAGCTGAAAATGGGGAATCGGGCCGGCACGATGAGCCTCTGCATCCCGTACAACGTGATCGAGCCGATCATGGGGACGCTGGCGGCTCAAAACTGGGTCAGCTACCAACGCAAGGGAGGCCAGGACGATCACGTCCGCAAGCTGACGAAGAACGTGAACTATGCCCCGGTCGAGGTCCGGGCGTTCCTGGCCCAAACCCGGATGAAGTTGAACGACCTGTTGACCCTTCAGGTCGGCGACGTGATCACCACCGAAAAGGCGAGCGATCGGGACGTGCTGATCCAGGTGGAGGGGCGCAATAAATTCCTGGGGCAGGTGGGCCAGTTCCGCGGGGCGCGGGCGGTGCGGATCACGAGGATGTGCCAAGATGCGGTGAACCCGCTGGCGGCCGCCGCCTCGGCCACGCCGACGACACCGGTGGGCGGCGCTAAGTGACCCGGACCAACGCGGAGCGTAAGCGGCCGGCACCGGCGGAGGTTAGCGCCGGGGACGCGGCGTTTCGGTCTTACCTCCGCGAGTCGGAGGGGCATTGGGCCAGCCTGGTCTTTTTGATCCCGTTCATGGTGGTCTACGAGGTGGGCACCCACTACATCATGCGGGGCGGCGTTCAAGGGCGGCCGCAGATCATCGCCTTCAAGCTCGCGGGGGACTTCTTCGGTCTGTTCGGGCTCCACTTCGCGCATCTGCCGGCGCTGGCCGTCGTCATGATCCTGCTCGCCAGCCACGTTATGGGGCATGCGAGCTGGGCGATCCGCCCCGGCACCCTCCTGGGGATGGCGTTCGAGAGCGTGATCCTGGCGGTGCCGCTCCTGGTTCTCGGCATGGCACTGCCGCGCTACTTCCCGCTGGCCGCGTCGGACCCGCAGCGGGAGATGCTGGTCCTTTCGGTCGGAGCGGGCGTCTATGAAGAGCTGATCTTCCGGCTGGTCCTGATGACGGCGTTAAGCATGATTGTGAAAGACGGGTTGAGGATGCCGGCCGGATTGTCGGCGCTACTGGTTGTGGTTGTGTCCGCCTTAGCCTTCTCCGCCTACCATTACTTGAGCCCGACCGAGGCTTTCCACGCGCGGACGTTCACCTTTCGAACGGTTGCGGGGATTTATTTTGGGGTGCTTTTCATAACTCGGGGCTTCGGCATAACCGCCGGTACTCATTCCGCTTACGACATTTGTGTCGTAATGCTCACCGCTGCCAGTGCTTAGCGACATAAATTATTTCATCGCGATTTAGCCCTGTTCCCCTATAATGCGTCGGTGCCAAGCCCGCATTGGGCGGGCTGTAACGCAGATCGCATCTGACTTGTGACGTGGAGTCGTCGGAGCGCGACGTAAACGCGTCAGGCAGCAGGTGGTAAAACAGGCAAGGAAGACTGCTTTACCGGCTATTTCAGCCATAGCACTGTTAGATCCTGCAGCCCCCTAAACGTATCAGGGGATGGGTCTTCTATTCCCGTTCCCGCAGCCGAAGAGCTTAGTCTCTTCTAGAAAGAGCATGGAAGCCATGCCCACGAATAACCGAACCAAGCAGCGCCGTTCTGGAGGTCTCACCCTCCTTCTGTACCAGCGGACTCTTCATCCGGAGCTCTTCAAGATCGTGCAGAGTGAACAGGTGTCCCGCCGCGCGTACGAAGCCGACATCTGGCTCGTCGAAGGCGGCCACGTGATCACCTTTACGGCCGGCAAGACGACGCTCGCAGAGGTTATCGTCTCCAACAACGAGGCCTTGAACGATCGGAACTTGCTCCAGTCGATTCAGTGCCGCGGTGAGAAGTATCACGAAATGACTGTCGGCGGCAACGTCAAGTACATGATCAGCACGCAGGAAGAGCAGCTCACGCAGACGCTGTACGAAGCAACCCGTCACGAGATCAGCACTTACGCCGCGAAGCGTGAGTTGATGAGCGCCGACGGGCAGCTCTCCGGCGACTCGGGTGCTTTCCTGAGCGTTCTGGACATTGAACGCCGCAGCCACGAGTTGCTCGTTCAGAGCTTCCACCTTTTCGACGAGAACCAGATGGTGATCAAGACGCAGGCGATCATCGAAGTCATCAAGGGCGCTTGAGTTGGATGATGGGCGTGGCGCAAGGGACGCGCTGGCCTGTTCGGTAACTGAAGCGGACCGTAAGACATGTGGAAAGCCCGGCCGCCGATGGCCGGGCTTCCGCTTTGGCGTATGGGGGACCGGCGGGGCATGCCAGAGCGTGCCGCTCCGGCGACGAACCTTCCCGCCCATTCACCCCAGAAGCTGGAAACTCAGGAACATCACGACCCAGACGACATCAAGGAAATGCCAGTAGAGGGCGGCGAGTCGAACGGGCTGGTAATGTTCGTGGTCGTAGCCGCCGCTGAACCCGTGGATCGAGATCACGGCCAGCCAGGCGATGCCCCCCACCACGTGCAGGGCGTGGACCAGGATCAGGAAGAAGACGAGCCCGTAAAGATGTGTCCCGGTCGCCTCGACGGCGAAGTGGGTGGAGAGAATGTTCCACAGCGCCGGCGTCTGCAGGATCAGGAAGCCTGCGGCCGCCGCAATCAGCAGGCCAAGCCACCGCCGGAAATCCGCCTGACGCTCTTGCTGAACCGCCTTCAACGCCAGATGGACCGAAACGCTCACGGCAAGCAGCGTCATGGTGCTCGCCCAGAGCAGCGCGGGGAAGTGGATCGAGACGTTCGCCGGCGCCCGCACTCGCATCAGAACGTACCCCACCAGCCCGGCCGCGAAGAGCATGAACAGCGCCGCCAGGAAAAGAAGCATCCCGACGAACCCCGTCTCGCGCGGCGGGTTGAACCCCGGCTTGAGGCGGCCGGCTGTGGTATCAGAGGGTGTGGCGGACATAGAGGCCCAGGGGTGATGCGAATGCGACGTATCAAAAGGGGAGCGGCCAAAACGGCCCGCCTTCTAACACTACAGCGCTGATTCTGCGATCAAGCCTTCCCGAATCAGAAAATCCGAAGCACGAAATCTCAAGGAACTTCAAACAAAGGCAAAGCGGAAATCGATACTCGCGATTGAATCCGGTTTCTTCTTTCCCGATTTCTCATTCCTTCGGATTTCGTGTTTCGGATTTCGACGTTCTTCTCGTGCTCCAGTGACCAAATAGCGCTGTAGTGCTAAAGCAGAAGGGGCGAACCAGAAGTTCGCCCCAATGGCCATGGCGGCAGCGATATCGGTTTCAGCGTCGGTCAAGATGCTCAATGGATGATAGGCGCGTACTGATCGAGCGGAGTTGAGGCTTCTGGCGGATCAGGGCGACGACTGCTGCACAGTCAGGTTGGAGCCCGGCGCGGGGTCCATATTGATCTGGTAGTTGTGGCTGTCGAGCAGCGTAATCCCCATGAAGATCGCGACGAACAGCAGCGAAGCGATCAGGATGATCCCATTGAATGGGCTATCCCAGCGGAGGTGCATGAAGAACATCGCCACCAGGCCTGCCTTCACGACCGCCACGAGCAAGGCTACCCAGATGTTCAGCGGCCCCAGGTCAACGTAAGTCACTCCAACCGTCAACCCGGTCAGCAGCATCAGGAGGGCGAACGTGCCCAGAAGGTACGCGATCGGGACCGCGTGCGGCTGGGCATGCCCGCCGTGGTCGTCCGCGGCATGGGCGTCCTTGGCCCCGGCGTCTGTGGTCGTATGCGTGCTCATGCGGATGCTCGTTTTCTGTCAGTGAACCACTAGTGAATCAGGTACAGGAGCGGGAAAAGGAAGATCCAGATCAGATCCACCAAGTGCCAATAGAGGCCGACCAGGTCCACGGGCGTGAAATAGGCGCTGCTGAACTCATTCTTCATCGCCCGCATCAGCAGCCAGATCATCAGCCCCATACCAACCAGCACGTGGATCCCGTGCAGGCCGGTCATCATGAAATAGATGCTGAAGAATGTTGACAGATGCTCGCGATCGTGGCGGCTCAGCTCTTCGGCTTCGATCTCGTTGTCGGCGGGCTTGGAGGTGTCGATGACATCCGGCGCGGCATAGGCGGCGTTCAGCCCGGCCGGCCCACCGGCGATCGGCTTGATGGCGGCCGCGTCGTTGCCGCCGGCATTGGGGTCGGCGACGGTAACGGGCGCGATCACGGCCGCGGCGGATGACGCGGGCTGGGTCATCGGCGCACCGGCCTCCATCGTCCCTTTCATCGCCTCCGCGGCCGGCGCGGGCTGGCCGGTCGCGTAGTGGAAGAATCGGTTCGAGGAACCGGGGAAGAGCTTATGCTCCCACTTCTGGTGGTACTCGATCGTCTTGATCGCCATGAAGCCCGCTCCCCCCATCAGCGTGAGGATCAGGCAGAGGATGAGCCCCTTCCGCTGGTTGAGCTGGGCGCACCGCACACCCCACGCCATCGAAAGGCTGCTGCTGATCAGTACGACGGTATTGATCGCCCCGAGGTTCTTGTCGAGCGCCTTATGCGCCTGCTCGAAGACTTCGGGGTGGTTATGCCGGTAAACCGAATAAGCGCAGAACAGGCCGCCGAACATCAGGATCTCGGTGGCGAGGAAGACCCACATCCCCAGCTTGCCCGACTGCGACTGCTGGTCACGCGAATCAAAGTGATGCGCCAGGTGCGGGTCGTGATGAGCCTGCCCGTTGTGCGCGTGCTCGCCATGCGGGGCGAGTGTCGCGGTGCCACCGGCGATTGAGACGTCTGCGTTGCTCATGCGGCTCTCTGTGTCGCTTGCCACGAAAGTTCAGGGGCGGCCGGCGGCCGCGATCGGCTGACCGGCTTCAGCCCAAGGTCTGCAATGTCGTCCTGCGCTCGCGCGCCGGTTAATGATGTTGCCCGGGGGGCACGAGCGCCGCGGCGGCGCCCTCCTGCTTCACCCAGCCGTCGATGGCCGGGACATAGACCCAGCCGTGCAGGTCATACGGATCGTCGGCGATCGGGGCTGTCTCGAAGTTATCGTGTCGGGGCGGCGAAGTCGAACGCCATTCGAGCGTGTTGGAGCCCCAGGGGTTGTCGGCCGCCGGCTTCCCGCGGCGAAGCGAGTGCGCCCAGTTCAGCCCCACCATCACGAGGCCGGCGCCCAGCACATAAGCGCCGACCGTTGACGCCCGATGGGCCGATACGAACTGAACCGGATAGCTCGCGTACCGACGCGGCATGCCCTGGCTGCCGGCGATGAACTGCGGGAAGAAAGCGCCATTGAACCCGATGAAGACGACAATCGCCGCGATCTGCCCGAACCATTCGCAGTACATGCGGCCGAACATCTTCGGCCACCAGTAATACATCCCGCCGAGGAACGCGAAGAGCGTGCTCCCCATCATCACGTAGTGGAAGTGGGCGACGATGAAATAGGTGTTGGTCAGGTGGACGTCAACCGCCAGCGCCCCGAGGAAGAGCCCCGTCAGGCCGCCGAGCGTGAACAGCACCATGAAGCCCAGGGCATAGAGCAACGGCGTCTTGAGCCGGATATCCCCCTTGTAGAGCGTCGCGAGCCAGTTGAACACTTTGATCGCCGACGGGATGGCGACGGCGAAGGTGATGACGCTGAAGATAGCGCTTGTCACCGCCGACTGCCCGCTGACGAACATGTGGTGGCCCCAGACGAGGAAGCTGAGCAGCGCGATCGCCAGAGAGCTCAAGGCGATGAAGACGTAGCCGAAGACGTACTTGCGGCTGAAGGCGACCATAATCTCGCTGATGATCCCCATCGCCGGCAGGATCATGATGTAGACGGCCGGGTGGCTGTAGAACCAGAAGAAGTGCTGGAACAGGACCGGGTCACCCCCCTGGTAGGGGTCGAAGATCCCAATCTTCAGCAGCCTCTCGGCCGTGAGAAGCAGGAGCGTGATCGCCAGGACGGGCGTGGCGAGCACCTGGATGATGGCGGTCGAGTAGATGGCCCAGAGGAACAGGGGCATTTTGAACCAGGTCATCCCCTTCGGCCGCAGCATGTGGACCGAGGCGATGAAGTTCAGGCCGGTCAGGATCGAGCTGAAGCCGAGGATGAACGCGCCGAGCACCGCGGGCACAACAGCGCCTTGCGACTTGGTGCTGCTGTAGGGCGTGTAGAACGTCCAGCCGGTATCCAGGCCAAAGCCCCCGGGGAGGTGGATATCGAACGCCGCCCGCAGCACGCCGCTGCCGAGCACGTAGACGAAGAAGGTCGCCCCGAAGGCGTAGATCCACAGGCTAAGGAGGTTGAGCCGTGGGAAGGCGACATCCTTGGCGCCGAGCATCATCGGCAGGACGAAGTTGCCAAGGATGGCGGGGATGGCCGGGATGATAAAGAGGAACACCATCACCGAGCCGTGCAGCGTGAAGAAGTTGTTGTACAGGTCCATGTTCGCCACGGCCTGCGTCCCGGTCCCGCGGCTGGGGGTCCAGAGCTGGGTGCGAAGCAGGATGGCGAAAATCCCGCCGAGCGCGAACGCCGAGAGCACGAGCATCATGTACATCAGCCCGATCCGCTTGTGATCGAGCGTGAAGATCCACGAGCGGACCCCTTTGCCGTGCTTGAGGTAATTGTCGCCGGGCGGCGTGGGCGCGTGCGGGCGCTTCACCAGATCCGGCGCGGGAACTTCGTAGCCCAGGTTTCCGATACCAATTCCGAGTGACATCTTGTGACTCCGGTGCTTGAACTCCGGACGTTCTTTCTTCGTTTGAGGGCAGGCAACGCCCCGTCTGAGAGCAGGCGACGCCCCGTCGTTCAATCCGTCAAGGCCCGCATGCGGCGTCCGGGCGGACGACTCTCCAACACCCGGACATCGAGTAGGGACCGCACTGCGGTCCGAACGTCACCTGTCCCACATGCCGGGGGCGCTTGGCCGATCAAGCGACACGCCGTGCGCCGGACCGCGGCGCGGTCCCTACGGCGAAAGCCGGATCTGGCTCGTGACATCATGCGATCGACCATTATCTCATCGGCTGAGTCTGCGGCCCCGCCGCTGGCTGCGACGCGGGGCCCGTCGTCGGCCGCGTCTCCGGGGGACCGTTCAGCAGCGTTGCGTCGCCGGTGTAGTTGGTGCTGATCGATTTCATGTATGCGATCAGGGACAGCATCTCACGGTCTTTCAGAGCGAACGCCGGCATCGAGCTGACCGGCCCGAACGTGGCGACGATCTTTGCCTGCGGGAGCGCGATCGATTCCCGGATATAATCGTCGTCCGCCAGGACGGACGTCCCGTCCTGAAGCGGCTGCTTCGAGCCGTACATATCCTTCCACGTCGGCCCGACCAGCCGCGTCCCGTCAACCGAGTGACAGGTGACGCACCCTTTGGTCTTGTAAAGGCGCTTCCCGGTATCGACCGGCGGGCCGTTGTTGTCGTCGTCGGTTCGCTTTGCGAGCCAATCCTTGAATTCGCTGCCGCTGTGGACGACCGCGTGGCTTAGCATCGACGAGTGCTGCGTCCCGCAATACCCGGCACAGTAGATGTCGTACGTGCCCAGCTTATTCGCCTGGAACCAGAGGTGGTTATAGCGGCCGGGGACGACATCCTTCTTCACCCGGAAAGCCGGGATGAACAGGCTGTGGATCACATCCTTGGAATTCAGCACCACCCGCACCGGGACATCGATCGGGACGTGAAGCTCAGGGTCTTCATGACCGTTCGGGTAGGTGAACGACCAAGCCCACATCTGCCCCGTCGCCGCGATCTCATAGGCGTAGGGCGGCTCGACCATCAAGTCCTGATAGTGCTTAAAGCCAGCGTAGAAGATGATTACCACCAGCACCGTCGGGATGAGCGTCCAGGTGAGTTCCAGCGCGGTGCTGTGGCCGCCCGACGGGTCGTGTGGCTTGCCTTCGCGGTGACGGTACTTGATGACGAACGCGACCATCAGGATGAGGATCAACGCCGTGAAAAAGACCGACAGGGCCAGAATGAAGTTGAAAATAGCGTCGGTCGTCCCCGCGACGGTGGACGCCCGCTCCGGCAGGTAAAACTGACTGATGATGTTGCCCGCGATCATCTGCGACATAGCTCAGCCCTGTAAGGCGATTCGTTTCGTTTCGAGTCGGTCATTCCCGCGGCGATACCAGGTCGCCCCAAGATTCGGATCCCCGTTATTTCGTGTCGCCGGCGTTGCCCGCGGCCGGAGTACCTTCAGGTGCCTTCGGAGCCTCGCTTTTCCACGTGATTCGCCCGTCGGCCCCCATCCTCGGCTCGCGCCAGAAGAGGTAGCCCAGAAGCGACGTCACGAGCACGAGGATCGCCACCCCGCCCGCCTTCATCAGGTTTAGCGCGAAGAACGCATACTTGCCCTGGTGCCCGTCGTACCTGAAGCAGGTCAGTACGAACCGGTCGGCCGTCGAGCCCACCTTGCCGTCGGCCGCTTCCACCAGCGAAAGCCGGACGGTGTTGGGGTCATAGGACACGCCGTAGAGATAGCGCGTCAACTTCCCTTCCGGCGAGCAGACCATCAGGACCGCCGGATGAGCGTACTGACCGGCGCTCTCGACCCATCGATAGACGAACCCAGTGGCCTTGGCCAGCTCGGCGATCTGAGGCTGCGAGCCGGTCAGCATGTGCCAGCCGGCCGCCGCGCCGGGCGCTGGTAGGCCTTCACGTAGGACTGTTTCTTGCCGGCCGCGACCAACGGCGTTTCGTTCGGGTCAATGCTGACGTAAACGACTTCGTAGTCGCTTCCCGCGTTGAGGCTCACGTCCTTCAGCGACTTGATCAGGCCCTGCGAGACCAGCCCGCACAGCATCGGGCAGTTGTAGTAGCCCATCTGCAGGACGACGGGCTTCTTGCCGCTGAAAAACTGGCGAAGGGGGACCGCGCTCCCCTGCTCGTCGTGAAAGACCAGGTCGAGCGGCAGGCTCGCGCCCAGGTGCTCTTCGACGGTGACTTCCTTCACCTCGTCGGGCGTCGGGCCTTCGGTCTGGATGACGAAGGGCGCCGCCCCAAACAGAGGGGGAGCGAAAGCAAGAAGGATCGCACAGGCGATCGTTCGGAAGAAGTTGTTACCAATCAGGGTACGGCTCATGACAATCGATCAGCCCCATGGGGGCCTGTTCACTACCCGCCGGTGCCGGGCAATTATTTGGCATCAGGCACGGGTTGTGTGGTCGCGCCCGGGGCGGGCTGGGTGGTGGTTGCCGGTTGCACCACTTTCAACGACGGCGGCCGCCCTTTGCTTTCGACGACCATCGCCATCGCGGACTGGATCGGGATGACCCGGTGCTCGTGCTTATCCGAGTCCCAACCGTCCCGCTCCAGGCCGTCCCGCTGCTCCTTGCGAAGCTCGACCAGGGCGAGCGGGACCGCCTTCTCCGACTTGACCTCCCGCTCCATCCCTTCCTGGAAGCGGAAGAACGCCTCGGTCCCCAGCCCAGCCACAACCAGGAGAAGGACCGACAGGATCCCGGTCAGGATGATGAGCGGCACGTTCGCCGAGAACTTCCATTCAGAGCTGACGCGATCGTCCGGGGCGTCCGTCTCGTCGTTGTTGGTAGTCATCTTACGCCTCGCATCCGGGGCCGATCGGCGGCCCATTTCGTTTTCAGACGTTTCGTAAGCCGGCAACCCGATCGACCAGGACGGAAACCGCTGTGACGCTTCCGGCGGCCGCACCGGAGTCGCGCGATCGAGTTAAATGTTCTCGAACGCCATCGCGTCCGGAAGCCGCGGGTCGTTCACCGGGATCAGGCTGTGCTGGCTTAGGGTCCGGACCACGGACCCCAGGAAGATCGCGCCGACCGCGACGAACGCCGTGATATCGATAAAACCGGGCCGAAAGACCTTGCTCAACTCCGGCATCACGACCCAGTAGAGGTCGATAAAGTGGAACACCAGCACCCAGACCGCCCAGAAGAGCAGGCTCGAGCGGTTCCGCTTCACATGCCGGGAGAGAAGGCCAAGGAATGGGATCACCAGGTGCCCGAAGAGGATCGCGAGGATCACATAGCTGTAGCCGGTGATGTCATTGTGATTGGTGGTGGCCCCGTGGCGGGCGAACCATTCCGTCTCTTCCGGGATGCTCGCGTACCAGAGAAGCATGTACTGACTGAAGGCGATGTAGCCCCAGAAGAAGACGAACCCGAAGAGGAACTTGCCCAGGTCGTGAAAATGCTCGGGGCCGACGCTGTGCCTGATATAGCCATATCGCTGCAGCGTCATGACCGCCACGATCAGCAGCGCGAAGAACCCAAGGAAGCCGCCCGAGAAGTAGTAGACGCCGAAGATCGTGCTGAACCAGTGCGGGTCGAGCGACATGATCAGGTCGAACGACGCGAGCGTCAGCGTCACCCCCATCGTCACCAGGCCGACCGGCCCAGGCGCGAAGCTTGTTGTTGTGCTCCAGGAGGTTCGTGTCGCTGGCATCGTCGTCCTGGGCGGCCGAGTGCCGCAGGTAGAACCGCGAGATCATCGTCCAGATCAGGAAGTAGAGAATGATCCGGACGACGAACGCGAACGGGTTCAGCCAGACGCGCTTTCGAAGCGTCACCTCATCCAGGATGCGAGCCGGCTGGCCCGCTTTGTAAGCGTCTTGTGCGTTCGCCGGTTTCTTTGATTCGTCCTTTTCGGTGGTCTGTTCCGCGACGGTGGCCGCCCCCGGCGCGCCGGCCTTGCTGGGGAGCTCGACTTCGGCGGCGCCGCGCGGCAGCGCCCAGCGGTACAGGTCCCCCTTCTGGACGACGACGGAAATGAGGATCGGGATCGAAAGGACCCCCAGCGTCGGCAGGGTCGCGGCGATCGCCTCGGCGACGCGGCGGACGCTGACGCTCCAGCCGGCGCGGGTGACATGCTGGATCAGCACGAAGACCATCGCCCCCAGCGCCAGAGAAAGGAAGAACGTGAACGCGACCAGGTATGCGAAATAGAACCGTCGAGCCCCCAGGATCGACAGGAACCCCAGGGCGAGGCTGACGATCAGGGCGCCGACCCCGACCAGGATCGAATTGTCCGCCAGAGACCGCGCGCCAGGCCCAAGGCGGGTGACGTCGTCGGCCGCGGCGGCGGCGGGGTTATCGTGTCCGTGTGATGCCACGTTGAAATCTCCAGGCCCGAAAAACGCCCTCGTTCACTCGCCTCGGGCGTCTGCGCCCATTGCCTTCTCACGGTGCGCTGCGCCAGAAGGCCGCCCGATCAGTACGCCGCCCGATCAGTGCGCCACCCGATCAGTGCGCAGCATCCGCCCGCGCCGGAAGAGCCCTGGGCGCGCTGGCGACCTGGGGCGCGTTCTGGCTCACCTGCAGTGCCCGCACGTATGCGACGATAGCCCAGCGGTCGGCGACGCCGATTTGCGCCCCGTACCCCGGCATCTTGCGGATGCCGACGTTGATCGTGTTGTAAATGTGCCCTTCCGGCCGCGTCAGCGCCGGCTCGACCCGGAGGTTCGCCGGCGCGGTCCACGCGGCCAGGCCGGCGTTGGCCAGTTCCTGGCACGCGCATTAACCGGCCCATTGCCCGAGCCGTCCAGCCCGTGACAGGCGCTGCAATAGATGTTGAACCGCGCCTGCCCGCGGTGGATCAACTTGTCATCCACCGTCACCTGGGCGGGAAAGCCATCGAAAAAGGATGCCTTGACGCCGCCTTCGACCGGTTTAACGGAGAAGCCGCGGAAGTAGTGATCGTCCTCGTCGAGGCGGCCGCGGGCGACGGTCCCCGCGACACGCGGCCGCATGGCTCGCCCGTCGGCGAAGACGTCCGACGCCTGCTGCGTCTTGAGCTTCGGCTGCCAGTACATGTCCTGCATCGGCTGAATGCGCGGCAACTGGGCCTCCGAAACTCGCGCCCGCATCGAGACCACCAGCGGGACCCAACTGGCGACCACCGCGACAAGCCCGCCGCTGATCGCCCACATCGGCACGCGCCCCAGCCGCGGGCCTTTCGGCTCGTCGGTGTAGAGTGGGATATTGTCGTTCTTGTTGGCCATGTTTCGTTCGGCTTTACGCCGACACCATTCTCAGAAGGCCCTAGTGGCCCGTTCCACCAAAAACTGCGGGTTGCCCGCGTCGGGTCCGCACCGGAGACGTCGAATCGCGCGGCGTACTCGGTCCCGTCAGAGCCTCCCGTACGGGCCACCCCGAAGTCTCCCCTTGAACGAGCCACGAGCCGATGGCGGCCGCATCAGCCCTCTTCGGGCCCATCCGCCCGTCGAGTCTTGCGCCCGGCTTCGGCCCCTAATCCATCACCCGTTCAACCGCCTGGGCTCCGCTTCCCTGGAGCAGCTCCATCGTTTTGCCTTCGTCAAAAGCCGGGTCGGTGGCGTCGATGACGATGAAGAACCGGTCGTTGGTCGCCCGGCGGAAACGATCGTTCTTGAACAGCGGGTTGTAGAGGTTCGGCAGCCGATTGAGCCCCAGCATGCCGAATACGGCGGTCAGCGCCGAGAAGAGCACCGTGAGTTCGAACGTGACCGGGATGTTCGCCGGCAGGCTCCAGATCGGCTTACCGCTGATCAGGAACGTGTAGTCGTAGGCATTGCAGTACCACTGCAGGGCGATCGCGGTCCCGAGCCCGGTGAGCCCGGCGATCAGGACAAGCCAGGGGAGACGCGTCGGCCGCGTGCCCATAACGCCGTCGATGCCGTGGATTGGGAACGGCGTGTGAACGTCCCAGCGGCGGTAACCAGCCGCCCGCACCTTCTCCGCCGCGTGGATCACCGATCCGACGTCACTGTACTCGGCCAGCACGGCCGCCAGCTCCGCCGGCTCTTCAAGCGGCGTCGAGAAGGGCTCGGTGGCGTCGTAGGCCAGGGGCAGGTCGGTGTTATGGGCGGTGGTGCTCATGAGTGGGTACCCCCGGTGTGGCTCGCCGTGGCGGTTTGCAGGCCCGCTTCGGCCGCCTCGGCCGAATGATCGGGCCGGAAGTCCGAGGTCGGCTTGTCGTGGCCGTGGGCCTGGGGCATCACGGTCTTCACTTCCGCGATGGCGACGACCGGCAGGAAGCGGACGAACAGCAGGAAGAGCGTAAAGAAGAGGCCAAAGCTGCCGAGCAGTGTCAGCAGGTCGATCGGCGTCGGCATGAACCGCCACCAGCTCGACGGCAGGGCGTCCCGCGTCAGGGAGGTGATGATGATCTCGAACCGCTCGAACCACATCCCGATGTTGGCGAAGAAAGCGATGACGAACACGAACCAGACGTTGCTCCGCAGCTTCTTCGACCAGAGGAACTGCGGCGCCACGACATTGCAGAAGATCATCGTCCAGAACGACCAGGCGTACGGCCCGAACGCGCGATTCATGAACACGAACTGCTCGCTGGGCGAGCCGCTATACCAGGCGGTGAAGAATTCGGTGCCGTAGGCGTAGCTGACGATCATTCCGGTCGCCAGGAGCACCTTGGCCATGTTGTCAATGTGCCGAAGGCTGATGATGTCTTTCAGGCCGAACAGCTCGCGGGCGGGGATGGCCAGGTTCAGGACCATCGCGAAGCCGCCGAAGATGGCCCCCGCGACGAAGTACGGCGGGAAGATCGTCGTGTGCCACCCGGGGATCTGACTGGTCGCGAAGTCGAACGACACGACCGAGTGCACCGACAGCACCAGCGGCGTCGCCAGCGCGGCCAGCAGCAGGTAAGCCCGCTCGAACCGATGCCAGTGGCGGCTTGACCCGGTCCAGCCCAGGGCCAGCGCGCCGTACGCGATCTGCTGAATGCGGCCGGTCGCCCGGTCCCGCAGCGTCGCGATGTCAGGGACCATCCCGACGTACCAGAAGAGCGTGGAGACCGTCGCGTACGTGCCGACGGCGAACACGTCCCACAGCAGCGGGCTGCGGAAGTTCGGCCACATGCTCATCTGGTTCGGGATCGGGAAGAGCCAGTACGCCAGCCAAGGGCGGCCGACGTGAACGCCGGGGAACATCCCGGCGCAGACAACGGCGAAAATAGTCATCGCCTCGGCGAACCGGTTGATCCCCGTCCGCCAGTTCTGCCTGAACAGGAAGAGCACCGCCGAGATCAGCGTGCCGGCGTGGCCGATGCCGACCCAGAAGACGAAGTTGACGATCGGGAAGCCCCACGCCACCGGCTGATTGTTCCCCCACACGCCCACGCCGGTCGTCACCAGGTAGGTAATGCACGCGCCGAGGATGCCCAGCAGCGACAGCGCCCCGGCGAACGCGATCTTCCACGCGAGCGTCGTCTTCCGCTCCGCGACATTGCAGACCATCTCCGTGACCGACGTGAAGTCGTGCTTCCCCGTGACCAGCGGGGCACGCCCGCGCAGAGGGTCCACGGTGTTGTCGATGTCGCGGGTCGATCCTGCGTTGAGCGATAAGCTTGTCATCACGCCTCGTGCCGCGCAGCGGCCGGTTGCTTGTCGAAGGAACTCGGCTCTTCTCGGCGACCTTCACCCACGCGATCGGCCAACCGCCGATCGCCGTTCAATCACCCCGGGAACAGGCCCGCGATCGCGGGCTCGCCATTCGATTCAGCCCGGAGCCTCATGCGTTATCCACAACGACGTCGCCCTGCGCCATGGCTTCTTCGGCGGGGTTGCGGAGCTTGGCGAGGTATTGCGTCCGCGGCCGCGTGTTCAACTCGCCCAGGAGCGAATAGGCCCGGGGGCTCTTATGCAGCTCGGTCACCTTCGCCTTGCCGTCGTTCAAATTGCCGAAGGTGATTGCCTGCGTCGGGCAGGCCTGCTGGCATGCCGTGACGATGTCGCCGTCGGCGATCTCCTGGCCGGCCGCCCGCTTGCCGGTCGTCGCGGCATGGATGCGCTGCACGCAGTAGGTACACTTTTCCATGACGCCGCGCATCCGGACGGTGACTTCGGGGTTCAGCACCATCCGCTTGATCTGATCGATCTGCGTTCGCTGCTGTTCGTCGGGGATCCCCTGGAACGGCAGCGCGATCTCCTGCCTCGGGTCCTTTGAATGGAAGTCAAAGTAATTGAACCGGCGGACCTTGTACGAGCAGTTGTTGGCGCAGTACCGGGTGCCGATGCACCGGTTGTACACCATCGTGTTCAGGCCCTCGGTGTCGTGAACGGTCGCCGCGACGGGGCAGACCTGCTCGCACGGGGCCGATTCGCAGTGCTGGCACATCACCGGCTGGTAGACCACTTCGACGTCGGCGTCCTCCACCGGGCCCTTGAAGTAGCGGTCGATCCGGATCCAGTTCATCTGGCGGTGGTTCGTCGCTTCCTTCTTGCCAACGACCGGGATGTTGTTCTCGGCCTGGCAGGCGACGGCGCACGCGTTGCAGCCGATGCAGGTGCTGAGATCAACCGACATGCCCCAGGCGTGCGGCGTATTGAACTGACTGGGCGGTTCGAACAGTTCCAGTGCGACGGTCCGGTGCCCTTCCCCTTCGGTTTTCTGGGCAAAGCGCGGGTCGGCCGCGTATTCGGCAAGCGTCCCCTCGCGGATGATCGCGCCGCTGTGCCCCTTCTCGCCAATCCGCCGCTGGCGCTGGTTCGCGCCCAGCTCGTCCATGATGTAGTGGTTCGACGTGGAGACGAGCGAATAGGTCGCGCTGGTCTTCTTGACCGACGCGCCAGCGACCACATACGGCGTTTTGCTGGTCCGCAGGCTGAACGTTCGGAAGCCCAGGTCGTCGCCGATCGGCCCGGCCTTGTCGCGGCCGTAGCCGAGCGTCAGCGTCACCACGCCGATCGGTTGGCCGGGGAGAACATAGACCGCGACGTCAAGCGCCCGGCCGCCCGCCTCGATGTGGACCAGGTCGTTGGTCGTCACGCCCAGCGCGTCGGCGTCCTTCTTGCTCACAAAGGCCGCGTTGTCCCAAACCAGTTTCGACAGCGGGTCGGGCGTCTCCTGCAGCCAACCGTTGTTGGCAAAGCGGCCATCGTAGACGCGGCTGTCCGGCTCGAATCGAAGGAACAGGCCGTCCGCCTTGGCGACGGCGGCCGGCAGGCTCGCCAGTTTCGCCGGCTCGGGCTGGACCGCCTCAAAGCCGCTGTTCGGCAGAAAGCCATTCTCCAGCACGCGGCGGTATTCAAGATCGAAATCGCCTGACTTAATCAGCTTTTTCCACGTGCGGCGAACGAGTTGCTCGCCGGTGGTGACGGTATCGCCGCTGATCATCGCCAGGAACTCGGACGCGGACTTGCCGCCGAAAAGCGGCTCGATGAGCGGCTGAACGATGCTGGCCGTGCCGTCAATCGCGCGGGCGTCGCCCCAGCTCTCCAGATAATGGGCCTGCGGCAAATGCCATTTGCAATAGGCGGAGGTCTCGTCCTCGTAGAGGCCAAGGCGGTACGTGTTGGTCGCCTTGGTCATCGCTCGAATGAAATCAAGGTCGGCCGGAGCGTCGAAGGCGGGGTTGCCGCCGAGCACCACAAGCGTATTGACCGTGCCGGCGTTGAGGTCGTCGCGCAGCGCCTGGATCGCCTTGAAGTGCGTCGGCCGCTCGGCCGCCGGGTCGGCGTAAAGGGTCACCGTCTCGCCGATCGCGCCGATCTTTTGGTTGATCGCCAGGGCCAGGGCATGCACCGCGGGCGATGCCGCGTCGCCGGCCGCCACGACGGCGGATTTGCCCGCTTTCTTGAGGTCGGCCACGGCCGCCTCGATGAACTTGACGCAGTTCGGGGGGAGCTTCTCGTCGGCGACGCCGTCCGTGACTCCCAGACGCGACGCGATCGCCTTCGCGACGGCGTCGATCAGGTGCGGTTCAACCGGCAGGCGGTGATCGGCCACGCTTCCGGTGATCGTGAAGGCCGACTCGGCGGCATAGACGCGGCTCATCGCGCGATCCGCTCCCTTTGCATCGGCGGTGCGGCGGCGCGTGGACCAGTCGGAGGCGTAGCGAATGTGCCCCGGATGGTTGCCGAAAAGGTCCGCGTCGAGCAGGACGATCACCGCCGCCTTGTCCAAGTGCAGGACGGAACGGACGGCCTTGCCGACCGCAAGGCGGGTTCCTTCAATCTCGGCGTCGCGGGTGAGCGGCTGATATTCGTACCACTTCGCGCCGGGGTAGGCAGCAAGCAGCTTGGCCTTGGCGTCGGCGAAGGTGGGGCCGGAGAGCGGCTCGGCCAGGATCGCCAGTCCGTTCCCGCCGGCCGCCTTCAGGGCCGCGAAAACCCCCTTCGACTGGGCGGCAAAATCGTCCCACGAGGCGGGGAGCGGGTGGCCGGTGCTCTGGTCGCGCACCTGGCGGCTGCGGGCCGGGTCGTACAGGTCCAGGACGCTCGCCTGGGCGAACCCGTCGGCGGCGCCGATCCGATCTTTGACCGTGAACGAGAACGGGTGCGTCGGGTTGCCTTCGACCTTGATCGGGCGGCCGTCATAACTTGTGACGAGCAGGCCGGTCGCGATACCGCCGATCTCCCAGCTCGTCGCGTACTGCTCGGGGATGCCGGGGATGCGATCGCGCGGGCTGGCGGCGTAAGGGGCGAGCTTGCTTTCGGGGATGCGGCGGCAGCCGTTCAGGCCGATGCCGGCCAGCGCCAGCGACGCGCCCATCAGCTTCAGGAACGACCGACGGGAGGACGTGGCGATCGCGTCGGCGTCGTAGCCGGGGAACTCCTGGCTGATCATCTCCCGGACTTCCGGAGTGTCGGCCAGTTGCTCCAGGCTTCGCCAGTATTCAATGCCGGTTGCTTGCTGCTTCATCGGTGACACGTCTAAACGGTTACCCGTCGTTTGGGGCGCCCAGCCGCCCCGCATTGCGGCATCCCCACTCAAGGGAGAAGCCCCGTTCGTCATTGCCCGCTCGACGCAGGCGCCGCGATCCTCGCTTGTTCCCGTTTCTCGCTTGTTCGCGTTTCTCGCCTGCTCGCGATCCCGCTTACCGGTGACAGGTCGAGCAGGACTGCATGTACTGCGTGCTCTGAATGCCGTACTCGGCGAGGTAATGCTCGCCGACGAGCCGCTTCGCCGCTTCCAGGTCCGTCACACCGGCCTTCTTGGCGATCTCATCGTCTGTCGCCTTCCAGCCCAGGTTCGTCACCTGGTCCTTGGGCCGAAGGTGGGTCGCGGGGTCGCGGTGGCACTCCAGGCACCACCCCATGCTCAGGGGCTTCACCTGCTTCACCACGTCCATCTGATCGATGCGGCCGTGACATTCGACGCACGACACGCCGTGCGTCACGTGGGCACTGTGATTGAAATAGGCGAAGTTCGCCAGGTTGTGAACCTGGACCCATTCGATCGGCTTGCCCGACTTCCAACTGTCGCGGACCGGCTGTAAGGCGACGCTGTCCGGCTTGATGGCGGTGTGGCAGTTCATGCAGACCTGCGTCGTGGGCAGGGCCGCAAATGACGCGTTCTCGACGCTGGAGTGACAGTAACGACAATCCATGCCCAGCTTGCCCGCGTGCAACGCGTGGCTATAGGGGACCGGCTGGATCGGCTCGTACCCGACCGCCAGCGCCTTGGGCGAAAAACCAAGCGTCACCAAAGTCGTCGCGTAGATCACTCCCCCCATCACGCCCACCGCGATCAGCGGGCGCAGGTAGTTCGACCATCGGGGGAACATGAATCGCTTTTTTGGAGTACTTTCCGACATAGTTGCGTACCGAGTGTGCCGCGCAAGAGGTCGAGGCACTGGCAACGGGGGCACGAGCAACGAGTAGCGCCTGCATGCGCCGCGAGCCCGCGTCCGGGGGGCTGGCCCACAAGCGGCCGCCTGCGGGAACGCGGTGCGTCCAGCGAATGCCAAGGCAGGGGTCGAAGACAGCCCACTTCAACCGCCCGCACCGGCCGGCGGCATTCTGTCGAATCCTTCGTCAACGTCAACGTCCGGGCGATGTGGCAAATGGTCGCACCCGAGCCCGTTTTACTTCGCAGCGGCCCCGGCGCCGGAGGCGTCGGCCCCTGTTCAATTCGGCGGCTATCCCGGTTCAACGAACGACTGGTTCACGCTCGCACGGCGCACCGTCGCGAACCATTGGCGGCCGCTAAATGTCCGGCGGAAGTTTTGAGAGCTTTCGTTGCAGCGATCGACGATGAAGCCCCAGCCGACGGGCGGCGAGGGAGATATTGCCCTCGCAATCGTGCAGGACGCGTTGAATGTGCTCCCATTCCACGCGCGCCAGCGAGGGCGGGTTGTCGGTCCCACCCGCGGCCGCCGACGCGTCCGCGGCGGCGCCTTCCCCTTCGCGATCGAATGCCGCGAGGATCTGTTCGGCGTCGGCCGGCTTTGTGAGGTAGTTCACGGCGCCATGCCGCACGGCCTCGACGGCGGTCGCGATGCTGCCGTAGCCTGTCAGGACGACTACTTGAATGCCGGGAACGATGGTGTTGAGCCGCCGCACAAGGTCGAGGCCCGACATGCCGGGCATCTTGAGGTCCACGACCGCCGCGGGTGGTCTTTCGGTGCGGGCGACTCCGAGTGCCTCATCCCCGTTGGCGGCGCCGAAGGAGGCGAAGCCGCGCGCGCTCATCGCTTTCATCAGCCGCATGCGGAAGATGGGGTCGTCATCTACGACCAGCAGCTTCCGCGGAGTGCCGGCCCCGGGCGGCGGCGTTCCATCGGCTCCGTGTGGTCCCATGTGCGAAATCCCTTGCCGACGCCGTCATCGGGTGCATGAAGCGAGATCCCGGCGAACCCGCGCCCGCGGCTAACTTGCGCCTCGCCAGCGCCGATATCAACAGTTCTGGCGGCGCTTTTCACTGATTTCAGCGTCAATCACCTGCCCGCGCTCTCGGCTCCGGAGAGGCTATCGGGCTTCGGGGACCTCAAAAACGCACCGTGTCCCTGACCCCAGCTCGGAGTCGATGGTGAACGTCGCGCCACAACGCTCGGCGACCCGGTGGACGAGGAAGAGCCCCAGGCCCATTCCGCGGCCGGGGTCTTTGGTGGTGAAGAAAGGCTCGCCGGCGCGGCGCCGCACCTCATCCGTCATCCCCGAGCCATGGTCGCGCACTTCGAACCGGACGCGATGGCCCACGCGGGCGACGTCAAGCGTCACATGCTCCCCAAACGGGGAGGCGTCGAACGCGTTGCGGAGCAGAACGACCAGGGCCTGCTCGAGGGCATGCGGCGGCGCCAGGGCGGCCGCCCCGCTGGCCGTGTTGCGGACGTCCAGCCGGGCGGATTGCGCGTCGGTCAGGCTCAGACGAATTTTCGACACCAGATCGTCTACCGCCGCGCGACTGTCGGGCGCGGCATCTTCACCCAGGTCAAGCCGCATGCGGCTGAGGATGTTCCGGCATCGATCCACCTCGCGCCGAATCAACCGCGCATCGTCCAGGAGCGGCGCGAGCGGCCCGGTTGGCTGGCAGCTTAGCTCGAGCTCCTTGGCGACCACGGCGATCGTCCCCAGCGGCGTGTTGAGTTCGTGGGCGGCCCCGGCGGCCAGCGTGGTCAGGGCGGCCAGTTGTTTGTTCCGGATCGCCAGGGAACGGACGGCCGCCAGCTCCACTTCGCGCTCGCGCAGGGCTCGGATCACCTGGCGAATGAAGACGGCGACGAGCACCGCGACCAGCACCAGCGCCACCCACGCCCCGGCGCCCGCGCCAGGCCGGCAGGGCGCGGTCCCCTTCCAGGGGCAGGTAATGCCAGAGGATCAGCCCGTACCCCGCGGCGGCCGCCGTCACCAGCAGCCACGTCCAGGCGGCGCCACAGACGATCACCGCCATGGCGACGTGGACGAGGTAGAGCGCGGCGAACGGATTTTGCGGGCCCCCCGTCAGATAGAGCAGTGCGGTGAGCAGCCCGATGTCGAGCAAGAGAGCCGCCCGCACCAGCCAAAAGGGTGGCGTGGTCAGTCGCGCCCAGGCCATCAAGGCGACGTTGGAGACGCCGGTGACGAAGATCACCGCCAGAATGTGGGCCAGCGGCAGTCGAAGGTGGAGGACGACGGCGGCAACGGCGGTCGCGGCGATCTGACCGACAACCGCGAGCCATCGCAGCCGCGTCAAGGCGGCCAGGACGATCTGCGGTTCCTGGGCGGCCGAGAGCAGCGGTGACAGGGTGGGCGGCCGAGACAGTTCCATTCGTTGGCGATTGTATCGGATCGGCCGCGACCCGAGTGAGATCGCGGAGATCCGCGGAACGGGAGAGGGCCTGTCGCGTGGAGTCGCCATAGCAAAGGCCCGCCGGCAAATGATGCTGTGTTGCCCCAGTCGGAACTGGAGAGTGCTATCATCGGCGTTAAATATGGAGCGTGCCCGATGGAGCAAACACCCGTGCCCAACGAACGTCGCCACTTTACCGGAGCCCAGAAGCTCGCCATCCTCCGCGAGCACCTCGTCGAGAAGGCCCCCATCTCCGACGTCTGCCAGAAGCATGACCTCCAGCCCACCCTCTTCTACCTCTGGCAGAAAAAGCTCTTCGAGGACGGCGCCGCCGTCTTCGAGACCAAGGCCGCCAGCACCCGTCAGCAGAACGCCGACGCCGAGAAGATTGCGGCCCTGCAAGCCAGGATCCAGCAGAAGAACGAAGTCCTCGCCGAACTCATGGGCGAGCACGTCGAGCTTAAAAAAAGTCTTGGCCTGATCTGAACGGCCGCTGGACCGCTCACGATCACCGCGACCAGGTCATCGACTTCGTCAACCGCTGGGCCGCCAAGACCGAGCTGCCCGCAGGCCGCTTCGTCGGCTGGCTGGGCATTTCCACCAGCAAGTTCTATGACTGGAAAGCTCGCTACGGCAAGGTCAACGAGCACAACGCCTGGGTCCCCCGCGACCACTGGCTACTCGACTGGGAGAAGCAAGCCATCCTCGACTTCGAGGCCCGCTTCCCCCTCGAAGGCTACCGCCGACTCACCTTCATGATGCTCGACGCCGACGTCGTCGCCGTCAGCCCCTCCAGCGTCTACCGTGTCCTCAAGCAGGCCGGACGCATTGACGCCTTCGACGGCTCACCCTCCCTCAAGGGCACCGGCTTCCAACAGCCCCTCAAGCCCCACCAGCATTGGCACGTCGACATCTCCTACCTCAACATCGCCGGCACCTTCTACTACCTGGCCAGCCTCCTCGACGGCATGAGCCGCTCCATCGTCCACTTCGAGATCCACGAATCGATGACCGAGCCCCAGATCGAACTGCTCCTCCAGCGGGCACGCGAGAAGTACCCCGACGCCAGGCCCCGCGTCATCTCCGACAACGGCCCCCAGTTCATCGCCAAAGACTTCAAGCAGTTCATCCGAATCTGCGGCATGACCCACGTCAGGACCTCCCCTTACTACCCCCAGAGCAACGGAAAGCTCGAACGCTTCCATAAGACCATCAAGACCGAGTGCATCCGCCCCGGCACGCCACTGTCGCTGGACGATGCCCGCCGACTCGTCGGCCAGTACGTCACCCACTACAACGCCGTCCGCCTCCACAGCGCTGTCGGCTATGTCACCCCCGCCGACATGCTCGCGGGACGGGACAAGCAGATCCACGCCGACCGCGACCTCAAGCTCAACCAGGCTCGGCAGGAACGACAGAAACGCCGCGAGGCGGACCGACCGGCCGCCTAGCTGTCACTGAAACAAGCCCCGCTTGCGACACGCGGGACGCCTGCCGATAATTCAGCCAGCCGGTGAAACGGAAGCGAGCTCCGGAGGCATCCGTCTCGCCCAGGGATAACCGGCTGGGCTTGCGACGAACGAACACTACCGGGCGGAAGGCATCTCCCGCCCTCACGCCTACGGGCCGTTCAGAGCATCCCCTCATGCCTTCCTAAAATGCAACCGCCCGATGGTCAGAGTGGCTAACGCACGCACACTCGCTCTCCAGTTCAGGCTGAACCAACACAATGCCGGCGGGCCTTGTGTCGATCTCAAACGATGAGAGACGCCGCTCACACGTGAACGTCGCAATGGCTTAGAGATACACGTGAACGCCCGTATCCGCCGACCAGAGTTCGTACCCGTGCTGGTACGTCTGGGCGCGGAAACCAAGGAAGTCTGTGAACTCGTCGTTCGTCGGCAGGCCCAGAGGGCCGCTCGGCCCGCCGAGGCTGTTGTAGATGCTTCCGATCGCGCCGTACGTCACGTGGGCGCCGGTCGTGGGCGACCAGAAGATGTTCCCATGCTGGAAGCTGTTCTTGCGGGCGCCGCTCACGCCGGGGACGGTCAATTCGTCGCTGGTCGGCAGGCCGACGATCTTCTGGACGTTCTGGCCGTAGGCGTCGGTCTCGCTCGCCAGGTGGTTGTACTCCGCCCCGATCGCGCCAAAGACCACGTGGGCGCCGGTCGCGCCGGACCAGTAGATCGTCCCGTGGCTGAAGTGGTTCAGCCGGGCCCCGGCGGCGATGGGCGAGTTGGCTTCGTCGCTGGTCGGCAGGCCGATCAGCTTCTGCACGTTCTGGCCGTAGGCGTCGGTCTCGGAGGCGGTGGCCTGGTACTCGGCGCGGATCGCCCCGTAGAGCACGTGAGCGCCGGTCGAAGGCGACCAGAAGATCACCCCGTTGCTGAGATGGTTGACGCGGCCGCCGGCGGCGATCGACGTGTTCACTTCGTCGCTGGTGGGCAACCCGATGATCTTCTGGACGTTGGTGCCGTAGGCGTCGGTCTCCAGGGCCGTCGTGTTGTACTCCGCGCCGATCGCGCCGTACATCACGTGGGCGCCGGTCGAGGCGGACCAGTAGATCGCCCCGTTGTCGTGGAACTTCTGAACCAGCGCGCCCGAGACGCCGGGGACGTTCATGATCGGGCTGGTCGGCGTGCCGAGCAGGGCATGGACGTTGACGCCGTAGGCGTCGGTTTCCGAGGCGGTATGGGCGTACTCGGCGGCGATTTCCGTCGAGCCCGACATGAGCTGCCGTTGTTCGAGCGTTTCGAACAGGGCGATGTTGGGACGGGCGGCGGTCTTCTTCGACGACGCGATCTTCGGGGTGGTCCGGGAGAACATAACAGCCTTTCTTCCGGCACGCGGCCGGTCAAGTTTATCGGGTGACTCGTTTCCCCCTGTCGCCAATCGATACCCGTCAAGCAGGGGTGACTTTGCGTTGTGGGAGGGTGCGCCTGAACAGGGCTACCGGGGCCCGAGATGAGAACGAGCAGCGGAGTTGAGGTTTCGTAGGGCACGCATCGCGCCGCGGGCTGTAGCGGCCGCCCGTCAACGGCACCTGTGGCGCGCGGATCGACGTAGCAGGCACACTCCGTGTGCCGTCCGCCGGCTTTTGGAGCGCCGCTCAACGACGGGCTACGGCACACGGAGTGTGCCTGCTACGGGAGGCTTGCCACTGAACGATCCCCGCGCGCGGACCGACGCAGCAGGCACACTCCGTGTGCCGTCCATCGCGTGCCGCCCCGTCGCCCGACCGACCCTTGGGACGGAGGACGACGCCAGGGCGACCCGCGTCAGCGGCACGCGACGCGTGCGCTGCGGGAGTGGATCATGCGCATGACGGCGTGCCGGCTGAGCAAGGGTACACACTTAGCACTACCGCGCTAATTCAGCGATCAAGCCTTCCCGAATCAGAAAAGTCCGAAGCACGAAATCCGAAGGAGCTCCAAACAAAGGCAAAGCGGAAATCGATACTCGCGATTGAAGCCGGTTTCTTCTTTTCCGATTTCTTATTCCTTGATTTCGTGCTTCGGATTTCGACGTTCTTCTCGTGCTCCAGTGACCAAACGTACGCCCGCCTGATCCTGCTGCTCCTGTCGCCCGAGGAAGATGCGGCCGCTTCAGGAGAGGCGGCGAGGTCGCGAGGATCCCGAACGCGGCCGCCAGTGTCTGGGCGATGGTGCTCAGGCCATAATAGAAGGCGTTCTGCCAGACCTGTACTTCTGTCATCATCTGCTCTCCACGAGGCACCGGCGCGTCGAGGCGTCGTCGGCGAACGGCCGACCGGCTCGAACGATTCCCGATACCTTGTGGAGGACGAACTCCGCTACGCCCATTCCGCCGTTCAGGCTTTCGCGTAGGTGTAGACTTTGGCTTCCCAAGGGAAGATCGGCTCGCGTCCGACCTTCGCCGGATCAACGTCTCGTTGTTGCGTGACCTCGACCCATTTCATCCCGGCCGGCGCGGCTCCGGGCCACGTCGGGACGCCGTATTCCCCGTTCAGGCCGGAGCTGAAGTCCGAGAAGTTGGCGAGAACGACGACCGGGGGCGCGCCGGCCGAACCGGCGACGCCGCGCCGCCAGACGATCACCTGCTTGCCAGCATTGAAGTCCACCCAGACGAAGCTGGCGTCGTTCCCGGCCAGAACGTCTGACGTGGTACGCAGCCGAATCAGGCTCTTCACGTACGCGAGGATGCGGCGCCGCATTGGGCCGAAGTATGCGTCGGGGTTGTTGGCCCGCGCGTTGGGGTCGGTCGGGTCGGCGGGGCCGGCACTCAGGCGGCCGAAGTTCACCGGGTCGATCTGTTTCCCGCCGTTCTGCGTGACATTCCCGTTCTCGTCGAAAAGGTCGTGCGTATCGGCAAATTCCTCGCCCGCCAGCAGCATTGGAATGCCGACGGCGGTCATCAGGCAGACGAAGGCGAGCTTGATCCGCTTCTCGATCAGTTCATCGGAAAGGCCTCGCAGTGATGTGAAGAGCCGCTCGTGGCGGAACCCCTCCACATCGTGCTTGGTGACGTAGTTGATCGCCTGGGCGCCGTCGGTAAAGACGCCGTTCAGGCGACAGTCGATGCACTTGCGAACGGTCCATTCAAAGTTGTCGCCGTTCGCCCCCTCGCCCACGATGGCGGCACGGACGCGAGCCTGAAAATCCTCGTTCCATAAGCCATCGAGCCGGTTCTGGCGAAGCAGGCCGGTCGGCAGGCTAGCTCTTCGCCGACGACGAGGAACCGTTCTTCGGCCCCAACTTTCGGGTCAAGCCCGGCGTTCGCCCATCGCTCCAGCCAGAGCGCGCGGGCGCGATCCTTGTACGCCTGGACGAAGTCCCAGTTGGCGACGTTCTCCACACTGTCCAGGCGCAGGCCGTCAATCCGGAAGTCGCGCATCCAGCGCGAGACCGCCGTCAGCATGAGCTGTCGGGCGGGGAAGATCGATCCGGTGGAACCGGAGACGGGGTCATAGGTGGTGGCCGCGGTGGAATAGCGCCAGAGCGTGCTGCCGAAGCCGTTGCGGGACTCGGTGTGCCCGTCGGGGCCGCGGCCGCTCGTGAAGGCGTCGGGGTCGGCCGGCGGGTGGCGGCTGTCGAAATCGATGCAGAAGTCGGAGAAATCGATATGGCTTGACGGCTCCTCATGCGCAAATGCCATGACCACATCAACGAAGAATCGAATCCCCTTCCGGTGGCACGCGCTCACCAGTGCCGCCAGATCGCGGTTGGCGGTGGGCGATGCGTCCCCCTCGGGGTACCCCAGCTCGTAGTCCGGTGCCAGGTAGTGCGAAGTGCCATACCCCCATTCGCGCTTGAAAAAGCTGTCGGCGATGGGGAGAAGCTCCAAGGCGTTGATGCCCAGGTCGGGGAGGTACGCATTGCCCTGGTCCAGGATCGACAACTCGGCGAAGTTGGCGCCGCCGACGCGTTCGTCCACCAGGGCGGCCGCGTCGGCGAACGTTCCGACGGCCCGCTCGGGCTGATTCAGAGACCGGCTCATCGCCCACGCGGTCGGCAACTCGTAGATCACCAGACGGTTGTTGGGTGGGAGCTGGTCCGGCTTGTCCGGAAGCTCAAACACCGGCTTTTCACCGGAGGGGTCGCTCACGGCGAGTTGGCCATTTCCGAGGTATTGAATCACCGATGCCGGCTGGCTCTGATCCGCCGCGTTGGGCGGGAAGAGGCGCCAATCCACACACGTGGCAAACGGATCGGTCACCTTGAACCGTGCGGGAGGGCTTTGGCGGCTGTCGTCCACCTCGAACCAGTAGCAGTAGACCGTGCCCGCCTGCAGGCCGCACGCCGCGGAGTCAATCACGAACAGATCTTGCGCCCCGGCCGCCGGCGCTAACGGCAAGGAAGGCAGACCGACGAACGTCGGAGGGTTCCCCGGCTGCAGGCGGCCGATCACAAGCTGCGGCGCGACACTCTGTGGGCGCGGGCACCACAGGGCGAACTGCGCCGCGCGCCGACTCAAAATATCCGTAGTGACAGCCATGGCTTCCCCTGCGTGAGTTGTCGCGCGGCACCCAGAAGCGACCGTCCCAGCGATCGACGTCCCGGCCCATCCTCGTCATCGTTGGTCGCTTTGACAAAAAATAGATCTTTCACTGCCTCTGTTGTGGCCCTCACTGGATCCGGACTGGCTCCGGCGCGGCTGATTAGCGTCCTGAAATGAGCCTGCGGATCAACCGTCGGTCTCCCCAAGCGGCCGTTCGGATCGCCGGAAAGGCGGACGCTCGTCCTTCCGGCCCTCCCTGCCGCTGCCTGGAGCGCCGGTTGATCCTTCTCGGATCGTTGGAGATGTTGAAATCCGCACGGCGACAGGCGCCCCCCTTCCCTTGCGACATTGTGACGAAAATATACAATCCCGGTCCCTAACGCGTTAACACGGGGCCGCCCAGCCGGGCTTAGTGCGCCCTCGTGGCTCCGAACAGGAATCGAAAAGGACTAAAATGGCCGCCATCGGAAAGATCACGCAGGTCATCGGCTCGACCTTCGATGTCGAGTTCCCCGAGCACCAACTGCCCAAGATTTACAACGCCCTGAAGATCGAGGGGGACGGCACGTCCGTCCGCCTGACCGGTGAAGTCGCCAGCCACCTCGGTGGCGGCAAGGTCCGCGCGGTGGCGCTCGGATCGACCGACGGGCTTCGCCGCGGCGTGGACGTGATCGATACCGGCGCCCCGCTGGCCGTCCCGGTGGGCAAGGAAACCCTCGGCCGCGTCTTTAATCTTCTGGGCGAGCCGATCGACAACCGTGGTCCGATCAGCAACGCCGACGGCAGCGAAGTCCAGCGGCGGCCGATCCACCGCGAGCCGCCGGATTTCGTCGACCTGACGCCCAAGGCCGAAGTGTTCGAGACCGGCATCAAAGTGATCGACCTGCTCACCCCGTTCCTTCGGGGCGGCAAGGCCGGCCTGTTCGGCGGGGCGGGCCTTGGCAAGACGGTCGTCATTCAGGAACTGATCGCCCGAATCGCCCAGCAGCACGGCGGTTACTCGGTCTTCGCCGGCGTCGGCGAGCGAACGCGTGAAGGGACCGACCTCTGGCTGGAAATGCAGGAGGCCGAGATCGGCAAGACCGGCAAGCACGTGATCGACCAGACCGTCATGGTCTTCGGCCAGATGAACGAACCCCCGGGCGCCCGCCTTCGCGTCGCGCTGCGGCGCCTGACGATGGCCGAATACTTCCGCGACGAAACCGGCGCCGATACCCTGCTGTTCATCGACAACATCTTCCGCTTCACCCAGGCGGGCTCGGAAGTGTCGGCCCTGCTCGGGCGCATGCCCAGCGCCGTCGGTTATCAGCCGACCCTCGCCACCGAAATGGGCGAGCTGCAGGAGCGGATCACCAGCACCAAGAACGGCGCGATCACCAGTGTGCAGGCTGTCTACGTCCCCGCCGACGACCCGACCGACCCGGCCCCGGCAAACGCCTTCGCCCACCTCGACGCCTTCATCTACCTCGAGCGCAGCATCGCTTCCAAGGGAATCTACCCGGCCGTTGACCCGCTCGCGTCGGCCAGCCGCGCGCTGTCGGCCGATATCGTCGGCGACGAGCACGCCCGCATCGCCCGCAAGGTGCAGACGATGCTTCAGCGCTACCGTGACCTGCAGGACATCATCGCCATTCTCGGCGTTGACGAACTGTCGGAAGAAGACAAGCTGATCGTCAGCCGCGCCCGCAAGCTCGAGCGCTTCTTCAGCCAGCCGTTCTATGTCGCCCAGCAGTTCACCGGCAAGGAAGGCAAGTACGTGAAGCTCGCCGACACGCTCCGCAGCTTCAACGAAATCTGCGACGGCAAGGCCGACAGCCTCCCCGAACAGGCCTTCCTCTACGTCGGCGACATCGACGAAGTCCGGGCCAAGGCCAAGGACATGTAAGCGGCCGCCGCCCGCGGGCACCGTTTCCCGATCCCCGGCCCTTGTCGGGTCGGCGACAATGCAATTACATTATGATCGCCGACGCCCCTCCGTCGGCGATCGCTTTTCGCCCGCCCATAGCGTCCGGGCCGCCTCGCACACGCACCGGTGACGAAGCCATCGGCCTCGCCGGGGCCGCCTGAGCCCGACGCGTCGAGCCGATGGGTCGATGCCACAGGCGTCGATCACTTTTGTAGCCGTAACCCGCCGAAACGTCGGGCGTGGTTCACCACGCCACCGCGTGATGCGGCGCTGGTGAACCACGCCCTGCATTTGCTTCAACGCTTTCGCTCAGTTGAATCAGCCGTCCGGGCATGACGATGTGGCTTTTAGAGAAGACGAAGTCCGGGTGTGGCCCGCTCTTGCGGAAAACCGCAAAGTCGGAAACGAGGTGTCGTCACAATCGATCCTCACACCTGACGCCGCGCGGCGTCCGCAGGCATCTTTACGAACCCTACGATCACCCCTACAGTTGCGGCCGCTTCAATGCGAAGGCACGTTTCAGCACTTGAGGAGCCCTTTGACACAGAACGTCCCGTCCGGCCGGGCCAGACCGGCCGCTTCAGCGAAACATGGCATGACTGGCTTCGCATCGGTGTGCCGGGCGTGCTGATCTGCGTCGGCGCGTTCGCCATCGCGTGGCACTTCGTCAAGCCGGCGCCGCCGAGCCATGTGGTCATCGCCACGGGGTCGAAGCAGGGCCGATATTTCGCCGTCGCGCAGCGGTACGCGGACTCGTTCGCCGCGAACGGCATCACGCTGGAGGTTCGTGAAACGGCCGGATCGGGCGAGAACTTCAAGCTGCTCAACGACCCGGCCAGCGGCGTGGACATCGCTATCGTGCAGGCCGGCTCCTCCCCCGCCCCATCCGAGCGGCCGCACGTGCAGGCCGTCGCCGGGATCTATTACGAGCCGGTGATCATCTTCTACCGCGGCGATGCCCGGATGACCCAGTTGAGTCAGCTCGCCGGGAAGAGGATCGCGATCGGGGCCGAGGGAAGCGGCGTCCGAATCGTCGCGCGGATGCTTCTCGACGAAGCCGGCGTGCAGGACCAGGCCGCCGGGACCGCCTTCGTTGACGTCGGCGGCGACGCGGCCGCCGACGCGCTCTCCGCCGGGCAGGTGGACGCCGCGTTCTACGTCATCGCTCCCGACGCCGCGGTGATCGCCCGCCTGCTCGCCACGCCGGGCGTCCACATGATGAGCTTCGATCATGCCCACGCCTACGGCCGCCGACATCCGTTCCTGTCGGCCACGACGCTCTACCAGGGCTCGGTCGATCTGGCGAAGAACCTTCCCGACTTAGACGTGCAGCTCATCGCCGCTCCCGCGACGATTGTTGTGCGCGACACGACGCACCAGGCGATCATCCAGCTTCTCGTCCGCGCTGCGCAGGAGGTGAACGCGGGGGCGACGCTCCTTTCGGACCCCGGCGCCTTTCCGATCGCCGAGCGTACCGAGCTTCCCGCCAACAAAGACGCGCTCTACTTCCTGGCCAACAAGCCGAGCATCCTCCATCGGACGCTTCCCTTCTGGCTCGCGTCGATGGTGGACCGCCTGATCATCCTGCTCGTCCCCCTGCTCGTGGTGCTCATCCCCCTTATCCGGCTGATGCCGCCGCTGTTCCGCTGGCGCGTCCAGCGCCGCATCCACAACCGCTACAAGCGCGTCCGCCAGATCGAAGAGAAGCTCGGCCCCGCCGCCGCTCAACCCGACGTCGAGGCCGGCCGCGAGGAACTGCTGGCAATGGAGAAAGACCTGGCGACCCTCAAGCTCCCCACCAGCTTCGCCGAGCAGCTCTACAACCTCCGAACGCACGTCTCCTACGTCCGCAACCGCTTCGACGCCTGGCTCGCCCGGCCGGCACCGGCGGCCGCGTCCGCGTCGTAAGCAGCCGATGCGCCATGGATGACCTGTGCGATTGCCACGCGATTTGGTCGGGCCTTCGGCGATATACTCAAGAGATGACGCGGCTTTCGCATCGCTGCGGTTGACAGACGGACGAGGCAAAGGAATGACCAGCAGTGATTTAAATCTCCGCCTTCACGACGCGCCGTTCAAGCCGTTTCGCATCCATCTGAGCGACGGCTCGACGATCCCCGTTTCCAATGGCGGCCTCATGTTGGTCGGCGAAACGTCGGCGGTCGTTCCGACCGAAATGGGGCACGACAGCCAAGGGTTCCCGCTGGTGAAGCGATGGCGAACGGTCGCGCTGGCTCACATCGTCCAATTCAGCGACATCGACGAGCCGGTCACGGGGAAGTGCCCGAAAAAGCGGAAGCGATAGAGGTCGCCCCGTCGGAAGAACTGCCACTAACGCCGGGCCGGCTCGACCGAGCTCGCCGAGGTCCTTGAGGAAGCGGGCGGTCGCCGTGCCCGGCGACTGATGTTCCGGGCACGTCCGAAGAACGTTGACTATCGCTACCTCTTGACGCCGTTCGGCCGCACCGTCACGCTACACGCATGACCGAGCAGGAAGTCCTCCAGTTGGCGATGGTCCTCACCCTGTCCGAACGAGCGGGCCTCGCTCGTCAACTGTTGGAAAGTCTTGATGCCGATCCGATCGAGCCCGGCGTTGACGCGGCATGGGCCGAAGAACTCGAAGCGAGGGCTGCGGCGAACGACCGAGGGGAGACGACGTTGACCGACTCCGACGAAGTTTTTCGAATTGCGCGGGCCGACATCGCGTTGAGGGATCAAGGGTGAAGCTTCGATTCGTTCCCGCCGCGGTGACCGAACTGAGATCGGCAGAGAGATGGTACGAGGATCGGCACGCGGGATTGGGAGTTCGCTTCCTTAAGGCGGCAGAAGAGGCATCGGCCGTAATCTTCGCATTTCGCATCTTCTTCCCAGGCCCCACAGAGCCGCTCCGATCCGTGGCCCTGCTCAAAACTTCCGATCCAGCAGCCGATACTGGATCGCTTCCGCCAGGTGCAGCTCCTGGATCTTCTCCACCCCGTCGATATCCGCGATGGTCCGGGCGACGCGGCGCACCTTGTCGTACGCACGGGCGCTCAGCCCCAGCTCATCCATCGCCTGTTTCATCAGCAGCAGGCACGAATCGGTCAGCTCGCAGTGCGCCTTCAACTGGCGGCTGTCCATCCGCGCGTTGCTCGACTGCGCCGTCGGGGAAACGCTTTGCCTGCACCGCCCGCGCGCGGGCGACTTGGTCGCGCATTGTCGCGCTGTCCGTTCCCGTCTTGCGGCTGGTCAATTCCCGATAGGGCACGGCCGGCACCTCCACGTGGATGTCGATCCGGTCCAGCAGCGGCCCTGAGAGCTTGGCCAAGTATTTGTCCCGCCGGCTCCCCGCCCCAGACCCCTCGGCCGCGAAGCCGCTGGCGGTCGGGTTCATCGCCGCCACCAGCATAAACCGCGCCGGGAACTTGATCGACCCATGCACCCGCGCGACCGTCACCTCGCCCCCCTCCAGCGGCTGGCGCAGCGTCTCCAGCACATGGCGGCCGAATTCCGGCAGCTCATCCAGGAACAGAATGCCATGGTGGGCCAGCGACACTTCCCCCGGCCGCGGGATGCTCCCCCCGCCGACCAGCGCCTGCGCCGTCGCCGAGTGATGCGGCGTCCGGACCGGCCGATCGTCCATCAGCGCCACCCCGTCGGGCAGCAGCCCCATGGCCGAGTAGATCCGCGTCGTCTCCAGCGACTCCGTCCGCGACAGAGGCGGCAAGATCCCCGGGATTCGCCCCGCCAGCATCGACTTCCCCGTCCCCGGCGGCCCCACCATCAAAATATTGTGCGACCCCGCGGCCGCCACGGTGATCGCCCGCTTCACCGCCTCCTGCCCCCGGACATCCGCAAAATCGACGGCCGCCGCCAGCTTCGACGCCTGATAGGCCTCCCCATCCAGCTCGTACGGCTCCAGCAGCAGCAACTCATTCAGAAACGACACCGCCTGCCCCAGCGTGGCGACGGGGATAACGTCGATCCCTTCCACGACGGCCGCCTCGCGGGCGTTCTCCTCCGGGACGATCACCCCGCGAAAGTTCTTCGCCTTGGCGAGCAGTGCTAACGACAGTGCCCCCTTGATCTTCCGCACCCGCCCATCCAGCGCCAGCTCTCCGGCGATGAGGTAATCCCGATGGTTGTCCCCATCGATCGACCCCGTTCCCCGCAGCACGCCGATGGCCATCGGCAGATCGAGCGCCGTGGCCTCTTTCTTCACGTCCGCCGGCGCCAGGTTGATGAGGAGTTGATGGGCGGAGAAAGGGTAGCCGCTGTTGATGATCGCCCGCCGGACGCGTTCGATGCTCTCCTTAACGGCCGCCTGGGCGAGGCCGACGACGGTGGTGCTTTCCATCCCCTGATGGGAACAGTCCACCTCGACCTCGCACAACAGCGCGTCGATCCCCATGAGCACGAAGCTGTAAACTTTGCAGAGCAACCGGGCGGGAGTTTAACGGGGAGGGAGGGGCGGAGGCAAAGGACGTGTCGGGACCGAGCCTTCGAAAACGAAAGGGTGGGCCGCGCTTTTTACCGAAGCAGCCCGCATCGTTGGTCATCAGGAATCGGTTATATTCGATGCAAATTCGTTCGCGTGCCGGGCACTTGTTCCCGCACAGTCAGGGAGGGTACAAGGTCGTTGCGATTCGATCGGGAGTTGGCCATGACGGTAAAGATCTCGGCGGAACCGAGCGCGGTTCAAGTTGACGAAGGCGGCACGATTCGCATCGGCACCACGCGAGTCACTCTGAGCACGCTTGTCGCCGCGTTTTCGCGGGGTGCGACCGCCGAGCAGATTGCGCAGGACTACCCAGCGCTAGCCCTTCCAGACGTCTACGCGGCGATTGCCTACTACCTACGTCATCAGCCAGAGTTGGATGCTTACCTTGCAGAACGGGGACAGAACGCCGCCGCTTTCCGCCGGCAATCGGACCTCTACGCCGCCGGCGTTCGCGAACGCCTTCTCGCGCGCTCGAAAGCGACTCGGGCCGACTGATGCTTCGGTTTCTCGCGGATGAAAACTTCAACAGCGCGATCGTCCGCGGGGCCTTGCGCCGGCTGCCGTCTCTCAATGTGGTGACCGTGCAAGAGGTCGGATTGAGCGGAGCAGCCGATCCGGTGGTGCTGGAATGGGCCGCGAAGAACGACCGAATCCTCATCACGCATGACGTCTCGACCATCCCCGAATTCGTGAGGTTGCGAACAGAGTCGGGCGAACGAATGCCGGGCGTCGTCGAGGTTTCGGCAACTGCGGCAATTTCTCGCGTCATCGACGACCTCCTGATGCTCGCACAATGCAGCATTGAGGGTGAGTGGGAGAACCAAATCGTTTACGTCCCGTTGTAAACGAGGCGGCGCTGGGCTGCTTTGGGGGCGGAGGTACGGGGTCGGCTGCTCAATACCACGGTACTTGAGACGAGTGCGCGGTTGGGCGGCGATTCAGCCGTCGCTGTTGACCGGCAGACTGTAACGCGAACCGCGGGGCTATTCGCGAGGGGTTGACCCGTGCTCGGCGGCCCTACGAGTGGTGCCACGTTCGTCATTCCATCCTTCAACGTCTTGAATCAGCCAGTCGGCGAACTGCTCTACTGTCTCGAACTGCTTTTGGAATGTAGCTAAATCATGGTCGTAGAAATAAACTGCTGAACCGGACTGGGTTGTGTCTATGCTGAGATGTTGACAACGTCAAGAAATCCGCGATGAGGTAATCCCGCTGGTTGTCCCCATCGATCGACCCCGTCCCTCGGAGCACGCCGATCGCCATCAGCAGATCGAGCGCGGTGGCCTCTTTCTTCACGTCGGCCGGGGCGAGGTTGATCAGGAGTTGGTGGGCGGTGAAGGGGTAGCCGCTGTTGATGACGGCCCGGCGGACGCGTTCGATGCTCTCCTTGACGGCCGCCTGGGCGAGGCCGACGACGGTGGTGCTTTCCATCCCCTGATGGGAACAGTCCACCTCGACCTCGCACAACAGCGCGTCGATCCCCATGAGCACGAAGCTGTAAACTTTTCAGAGCAACCGGGCAGGAGTTTAACGGGGAGGGAAGGGCGGAGGCAAAGCCGGCCCCGGAACAGCGCGACTGGAGGCTCCAGGCAAAGCGACGGGTTCCGGCACAATCAGTTTGTGCTGGGCGACGCGATGCCAAGCTGACGGCAGATGCCTCTCGACAGTCCCGGTTTGACCTCGCGATGCCGCGGCACGGACGTGGACCGGTTTGTCGCAGAGTTTTCCCAAATATCGTGACGCTGACCGTGACGAAGCAGTCGGCAGCCCTGGTTGCGTCGGTGTTTTTCAAAATCCCGCCGCTTCACGCGACTTTGCCTGCTTTCAGTCTCCGCGGCTTGCGATCCCGGCGTGCGGCCGCCAACTCCTTCATCGCGTCGTGCGCGTTCAAAAATGCTCCCTCGACCGAGTCGGCCTGGTGTGTTGCCCCAGTCGGAACTGGAGAGTGCTATCATCGGCGTTAAATATGGAGCGTGCCCGATGGAGCAAACACCCGTGCCCAACGAACGTCGCCACTTTACCGGAGCCCAGAAGCTCGCCATCCTCCGCGAGCACCTCGTCGAGAAGGCCCCCATCTCCGACGTCTGCCAGAAGCATGACCTCCAGCCCACCCTCTTCTACCTCTGGCAGAAAAAGCTCTTCGAGGACGGCGCCGCCGTCTTCGAGACCAAGGCCGCCAGCACCCGTCAGCAGAACGCCGACGCCGAGAAGATTGCGGCCCTGCAAGCCAGGATCCAGCAGAAGAACGAAGTCCTCGCCGAACTCATGGGCGAGCACGTCGAGCTTAAAAAAAGTCTTGGCCTGATCTGAACGGCCGCTGGACCGCTCACGATCACCGCGACCAGGTCATCGACTTCGTCAACCGCTGGGCCGCCAAGACCGAGCTGCCCGCAGGCCGCTTCGTCGGCTGGCTGGGCATTTCCACCAGCAAGTTCTATGACTGGAAAGCTCGCTACGGCAAGGTCAACGAGCACAACGCCTGGGTCCCCCGCGACCACTGGCTACTCGACTGGGAGAAGCAAGCCATCCTCGACTTCGAGGCCCGCTTCCCCCTCGAAGGCTACCGCCGACTCACCTTCATGATGCTCGACGCCGACGTCGTCGCCGTCAGCCCCTCCAGCGTCTACCGTGTCCTCAAGCAGGCCGGACGCATTGACGCCTTCGACGGCTCACCCTCCCTCAAGGGCACCGGCTTCCAACAGCCCCTCAAGCCCCACCAGCATTGGCACGTCGACATCTCCTACCTCAACATCGCCGGCACCTTCTACTACCTGGCCAGCCTCCTCGACGGCATGAGCCGCTCCATCGTCCACTTCGAGATCCACGAATCGATGACCGAGCCCCAGATCGAACTGCTCCTCCAGCGGGCACGCGAGAAGTACCCCGACGCCAGGCCCCGCGTCATCTCCGACAACGGCCCCCAGTTCATCGCCAAAGACTTCAAGCAGTTCATCCGAATCTGCGGCATGACCCACGTCAGGACCTCCCCTTACTACCCCCAGAGCAACGGAAAGCTCGAACGCTTCCATAAGACCATCAAGACCGAGTGCATCCGCCCCGGCACGCCACTGTCGCTGGACGATGCCCGCCGACTCGTCGGCCAGTACGTCACCCACTACAACGCCGTCCGCCTCCACAGCGCTGTCGGCTATGTCACCCCCGCCGACATGCTCGCGGGACGGGACAAGCAGATCCACGCCGACCGCGACCTCAAGCTCAACCAGGCTCGGCAGGAACGACAGAAACGCCGCGAGGCGGACCGACCGGCCGCCTAGCTGTCACTGAAACAAGCCCCGCTTGCGACACGCGGGACGCCTGCCGATAATTCAGCCAGCCGGTGAAACGGAAGCGAGCTCCGGAGGCATCCGTCTCGCCCAGGGATAACCGGCTGGGCTTGCGACGAACGAACACTACCGGGCGGAAGGCATCTCCCGCCCTCACGCCTACGGGCCGTTCAGAGCATCCCCTCATGCCTTCCTAAAATGCAACCGCCCGATGGTCAGAGTGGCTAACGCACGCACACTCGCTCTCCAGTTCAGGCTGAACCAACACACTGGGTCCACAGTCCAGGGTCAAGCGGCGAGGACACCACGAAGCCTCCCTCGGGGGCGGCTTCGAGAGTGAGTACCAGCTTCCCGTCGCTGATCGTGTATTTCCTGGGCATGATCGTTTTGAAGTTGGCCTTAAATCACCGGCGGTCGCCCCGAACTTCTTACTGTGAGTATAGTCGAACTCTCGGCGAAATGAGAGAGAATCTCCGCCATTCGATGTGCGGATGAAACGGTCTTATCCACCCTCGCGGAGAATGGTGTCGGTGCCCACGGGGCGGGAAAACAGATGGCCTCGAACCCCTTCGCCGCGTCCGACGAGAACGCTATGATTCTCCACATGAGAGAATTCACTGCGATCGTCCACCGAGGCGAGCCGGATGAAGGCGGGTTCTGGGCCACCTGCCTCGAGGTACCGGGGGCCAACGGGCAGGGCCAGACCCGGCAGGAATGTCTTAACGACCTCCGGGAGGCGGTTCAGCTCATGCTGGATACGGAGCGCGAAGAGGCGTTCCGCCTTGACCCTCTGGCGGAAATCGAAGCCTTGGTGCTTGCTTGAAGCGTGCGGCGTTGCTGCGCCACCTTCAGACCCACGGCTGCGCCGCGCTTCGAGAAGCCGGTAACCATTCCATCTGGACCAATTCGTGGACAGGTCGAAAAGAGGCGATCCCGCGACACAACGAATTCAAAAAGCATCTGGCGCGGTCGATCTGCCGCAATCTTTCCGTGCCGCCGCCAACGGGGGATTAGCGAACGCATTTTCGGGGGGCCCATTTGTTCAGTAACTGATTGACGCGCAAGCCGCAGAACCGCGCCAGTGGAGGCAATCCTTCGCTAGAAGCCCAGCCCAACTTATCGCATCGAATCACCAGTGACGACTTCCCACCCGCGGCCGCGTTCGCGGCGACGGTTTGCGATCGCCAGAGCCAGGACAACGACCGCCCCGACGAGCAATCCCGCGGCCGCTCCTTGGCCGACGCCGGTCCCAACGCCCACATCCACCGGATCGAAGAAAGGTTGTGTGGCAGCGTATGGGAAGACGCTCGGGTAGTAGCGCGGGAACCGCACGGCGATGAACATCCCGAGAAGGCCGCCGCCGACCGCACAGAGGACGACCGATCCGAGAAATATCATGATCGCGATCGCGATCTGTTTCAGCAGACGCATGGCGGCAAAGTGTATCGCGGGTTGTCCGATCGAATAATGCTCTGTCGGAAATGGCCGACGCAACAAATGGCGGGAGGCAACGGACGCAGGGGGCTGGAGCCTCTGAAGCCATGTTCCGGCCGCGAATTCGGCTGGCGCACGCTCCTTGATCGCGGCATATCGGCGGAAGGCGTTCTGGTCGTTCGACACTGGCTCATCTCTCACGCGTCTCTTCTCTCTCCGGAGGAGCGAGCACTCACCCGGGGACGGGCTCACCCGCCGGTCGGTGGCGGCGTATGCTTGTCGTGCCAGGCTGCTTCCACAACCATCAGTGGAAGGAAAACGATGGCGGGCCGATCATCGAAGTCCATCTCGAACCCACCCTGATCGTAGAATGGCCGAATCCGGCCAGAGGCCCGCATCCCCGCGTAGCTGAGGCAGTAGAACACGAGTGCGAGCAGCAGGAGCCGCACGGCGCGCCGCATCGATTGCCACGGTCCCGACCCTGGACGCGTGTATGACAGTGTGTGCGGGTTAATTTTCGGGTCGTACACATTGCTCCCGCCCGGTCGGCTCCGTCAGATCGGCGCTTCCTCCGACGTCACCCGAAATGAGTTCGATCAGGACCTGGCGGCGCGAAAGTTCGACGGCGTACCCGCCGAGAACGAGGGGTTTACTCCTCGCCGAGTTCAACGACTCTAATCACTCTCTGAAATCGGGGAAGCGGTTTGCCTTGGCCATAGCCGTAGTTGAATTGCCGAAGCCGCTCCAGCTCTCGAAGCCGGGCGGCCGGTGTCTGGGACCGCCAATTGACCATGTCCCGTTTGTCGGCCGCCGCAGGATCCATGACCTCGATCGTGCCGCGCCTTTTCGTTGGACGTTTTGGTTTGCTGGCCGACCTTCGCATCAGCCACGAGCGTAACGCGGCCGCGTCTAAAATGCTCGATCTCCGGCGTTGCTCGCGGGATAGGGCAACGCGACTGATTTCCTGCACCAGGGATTTGGGAGGAATCGATCATCCCCGCCTCGCCGCGGGACGATGACGACGATGTGGGACTTTTCTCTTCATCGCCGGCGCCGGCGGTCCGTCGGTCGTTTCTGGCCAATGCGCTGTTCGTCAGCCTGATGACGGTCGCACTGACGATCCCGGTTGCCTCGCGATGGCGATACGGCCTTGAAGAGCGGTTCTTGAACGCCCTCCTGACTCGCGGCCGCCGGGCGACGGCGGAGGTGACGGAGTGGCGTTATCGGGGCAAGAGCGCCCGCAACAAGGCCATCTACTACGCGTACGGGGTCGGTGAGCGGCCGGTCTCGTCCTCGATCATGGTCGGCGAGTCCGACCCCCGGTTCGCGCACGTCCCCGAGACGCTGCCGATCCTCTATGACCCGTTGTGCCCCTCGAATCATCTGGTGTCGGCCTGGCTGAGCCGCCAGGACGTGGAAGAGCGGCTGAGCCGTTTCTGGCGATATGCCCTTGGCGGGCTGGCCTTCGCGCTGATTGAGGTTTGCGTTGAAATCGCCGTCATTCGACAAATGGGGCTGGCCCGCAACGGCGTTCGCACGGTGGGGACGGTGGTGGACCTGGGCCGCACGGACGGCCGCGGGCCGTTGCGGGTGACGTTCGAATTCCTGACGGCGTCCGGCGAGCCAATCCGCGGGGTGGCGGCAAATTCCGAGGTCATGGGCATCCACTTCGGACGACGCTGGCCCGAGCTGGTGTACGACCCTTGCAAGCCGGACCGATACATGCTGATCGACACCATGTGGGCCGTCTGCTGGCCGTCGGACTCGATGGCCGCGTGGAATCGGGCCGAGATGGACGACCCACGCGCCTACTCCGCCGGCGACGATCGGATCAGCCCGACACAAATGGTCCTGGGCATCACCGGCTATACGATTCGGGCGGCGCTGGGATTGGTTCGGCGGCGGTATTGACGTTACAGCACTCAAACCGCCACGAAGCCTCGCAACGAGCCCCCCTCTCGGCGACGGCGGGGTGGCGATGCCGCCAACGCTACGGTTGCACCTCAACCGATCCGATGTCAACGACCCCGACGAGTCGCGCCAGGCCGCGCTGGTCGGTGGTCAGGCCGTACGGAACCAGCAGGTTGGAGCCGTGGTCAATCGCGAGCCTGCCGGCGAGCGGGACCAGCGTTTGCGTGCGGCCGCCGTTGAAGCCCAGGGCCGAGAGCCGGGCCAGCTTGGGGTGGGCCATCGTCCCGACGATGTCGGTCGCCAGCCAGCCGGAGCTGCCGTCGGTTACTCCGACGAGGTTGTAGCCCAGCGAATTGACGGGGCCGTCGCAATCGGGGTACGCGGGCGCTGAGTTGCCGGCGAGGATGCTGTTCGCGAGGTTGAGCACTCCGCCGTTGCTGACCGCGCCGCCGATCTGTGCGATATTGCCGGAAAGCGTGCAATTGAAGAGGCTCGTCGTCCCGCCGTTATACTGGGTCATCTCGATCGCGCCGCCCACTTCGAAGGCGACATTCCGCGCGAGCGTCGAGTTGATCAGGATCGCCTTGCCACCCAGATTCACCAGGCCGGCGCCGTTATAAGCACTGTTGTCCGACACGGTGACGCCGGTCAGGACGAGGTATCCATCGGAGTAGATCCCGCCGCCGAGATCGATGCCGGCATCATTGTTGGACACGGTGCAGTCAGAGAGGAACAGCGTGCCATCGTTGACGATGCCTGCCCCGTACTGCTGGCCGAGTGGGGCGCTGGCAGTCTGCCCGCCCGTGATGGTCAGCCCGTTGAAGCTGGCGCTGACGTCCGCGTCGATGGCAAAGACGCGCGATGCGCCGTTGCCACTTATCGTGACGCCGGCCGCCGGCCCGGTGATCGAGATCGTCGTCTTGCTGCTCAATTCCAGTTCCGACCCGGCGAGTGCGATCGTTCGCGGTGTCGAGAAGACGGCGGGGTCGAACACAATCGCGCGTAGGAGTGGAACGGCTGTCCGCCCTCGTGACGGCGTCGCGGAGGCTGACCGTCGCGCTGCCGACCGGGTCGGACTGATCGTTTACGGTGTTTACGCGGATGACGGTCGGGCTGATGACAGTGATCGTCGCATACTTGGTGATCGTGGCACCGCCGGTCGCCAGGATCGTGACGAAGAACTTATACGTGCCGGGGCTCGCATAGGTATGTGAAGCGGTGACCGCGAAGTAGCCGTTTGCATCGCCCGGCGACGCATCATCGACTACGCCGGGCGAGTGCGTGCCATCCCCCCAACTGATGGCCGCCAAATAGTTGGACGGGCTCTGCGCCGGGCCAGGGTCGGTGTCGAAAAATGCGGCCACCTGCGAGGCGAACGGCGCCCCGGCGGCGACACCAGACTTCGACGCAGCCGCCCCACTTAACGGCGCGTCAGCAATCTTGAACGAGAACGGTGCGGGGGGCGATCCGTTACCGTTGGAGTCGAACGCCTGGGCCCATCCGGTATAGGCTCCTAGTTGGGCGAATACGTGGGAAACCGTCGGCAGCGCCCCGGGCGCGGCCGCGTGAACCAGAAGAAGCGGCGAGCCATCCCCCCAATTGATTGCGACGGTGTACGGACCCATGGCATTCGTCGCCGTAAAGCTCAAAGTCGAGAACTTGGCGGCCGCCCCTTCAATCGCGGGCCCCGGCGTGGCGGTCACCACGATGTGGGCGGAAGACGGAACAACCTCGACCGCGCCAATGTCAACCGTCCCGGAAACGACACGCGGCTTACCTCGCTCATCTGTAACTATGCCGGGAGGGATCAATGCGTTGGAGCCACGGTTAATCGCCGGGCTGCCGGTCTCTGGCACCATCGTCGCTGTCGTACCGCCAAAAACGTCGAGCGGGGAAAGCTTCGGGTCAAGCGGGTGGGCGGCCGTGCCGGTGAGATCGGTTGATTTCCAGCCTGTGCTGCCATTGGCCTGGCCGACGAGGTTGAAACCGGTTGAGGTGACAGCCCCGAGGGCATCCGGGTCGCCGTTCGTGGCGGTGTTCCCGGCAATGATCGAGTTGGCGATAGTCGTAACCGGGGGCGCGTAACCATCTGCACGTGCGACGAGAAGGCCTCCACCCGTCGCGATGCTCGGCGTCTGAAATCCCCACCCGCCCTGAGGGGTCGCAACGGCCGCGTTAGCGGAGACCGTCGAGTCGGCGACGGAAAGCTTCCCGTAGTTGGAGATGCCGCCCCCGGTGGAGCCGCTTGTGTTCCCCGACACCGTGCAGTTCATCAGCTTCATCGACCCGTAATTGCCGATTCCGCCGTCGGAGCCCGCCCCCGAGCCTCCTGGGTCGGCCCATCCAACGGCGCGGTTCCCGGAGACCGTCGCCCCGGTCAGGGTCATCATGCCGTAGTTAACGATTGCGCCGCTACTACCGGCCGCATTGTTCGAGATGGTGACGTTGGCGAGCGTCATGACTCCGTGCAGATCATTCTCGATCCCGCCTCCTTGTCCTCCGAAGTCGCCGAGCATCGACGAGTTGCCCGAAATCGTGCTATTCGTGATGACTGCGGAGCCGGCGTTGGCAATTCCGCCGCCGTTCCCCTGTCCCCCCGCGGGGTAGTTGCCGGTGATGACGGCTCGATCGAGCGTCAGCACGCCGAAGTTAGCGATCCCCCCGCCGTCACCGAGGTTGTTGGCCCCGCCGCTGACGGTTATCGCGGACAACGCCGCCGAAGCCCCCGCGTCGATCATGAAATCGCCGCTTCGACCATTCCCATTGACCGTCACACGGCGCGCCGGCCCGATCACGTTGACCGGATGTGTGTTGCCCCAGTCGGAACTGGAGAGTGCTATCATCGGCGTTAAATATGGAGCGTGCCCGATGGAGCAAACACCCGTGCCCAACGAACGTCGCCACTTTACCGGAGCCCAGAAGCTCGCCATCCTCCGCGAGCACCTCGTCGAGAAGGCCCCCATCTCCGACGTCTGCCAGAAGCATGACCTCCAGCCCACCCTCTTCTACCTCTGGCAGAAAAAGCTCTTCGAGGACGGCGCCGCCGTCTTCGAGACCAAGGCCGCCAGCACCCGTCAGCAGAACGCCGACGCCGAGAAGATTGCGGCCCTGCAAGCCAGGATCCAGCAGAAGAACGAAGTCCTCGCCGAACTCATGGGCGAGCACGTCGAGCTTAAAAAAAGTCTTGGCCTGATCTGAACGGCCGCTGGACCGCTCACGATCACCGCGACCAGGTCATCGACTTCGTCAACCGCTGGGCCGCCAAGACCGAGCTGCCCGCAGGCCGCTTCGTCGGCTGGCTGGGCATTTCCACCAGCAAGTTCTATGACTGGAAAGCTCGCTACGGCAAGGTCAACGAGCACAACGCCTGGGTCCCCCGCGACCACTGGCTTCTCGACTGGGAGAAGCAAGCCATCCTCGACTTCGAGGCCAAGTTCCCCCTCGAAGGCTACCGCCGACTCACCTTCATGATGCTCGACGCCGACGTCGTCGCCGTCAGCCCCTCCAGCGTCTACCGCGTCCTCAAGCAGGCCGGCCGCATCGACGCCTTCGACGGCTCACCCTCCCTCAAGGGCACCGGCTTCCAGCAACCCCTTAAGCCCCACGAGCATTGGCACGTCGATATCTCCTACCTCAACATCGCCGGCACCTTCTACTACCTGGCCAGCCTGCTCGACGGCATGAGCCGCTCCATCGTCCACTTCGAGATCCACGAATCGATGACCGAGCCCCAGATCGAGCTGCTCCTCCAGCGGGCACGCGAAAAGTACCCCGACGCCAGGCCCCGCATCATCTCCGACAACGGGCCCCAGTTCATCGCCAAAGACTTCAAGCAGTTCATCCGAATCTGCGGCATGACCCACGTCAGGACCTCCCCTTACTACCCCCAGAGCAACGGAAAGCTCGAACGCTTCCATAAGACCATCAAGACCGAGTGCATCCGCCCCGGCACGCCACTGTCGCTGGACGATGCACGCCGACTCGTCGGCCAGTACGTCACCCACTACAACACCGTCCGCCTCCACAGCGCTGTCGGCTATGTCACCCCCGCCGACATGCTCGCGGGACGGGACAAGCAGATCCACGCCGACCGCGACCTCAAGCTCAACCAGGCTCGGCAGGAACGACAGAAACGCCGCGAGGCGGACCGACCGGCCGCCTAGCTGTCACTGAAACAAGCCCCGCTTGCGACACGCGGGACGCCTGCCGATAATTCAGCCAGCCGGTGAAACGGAAGCGAGCTCCGGAGGCATCCGTCTCGCCCAGGGATAACCGGCTGGGCTTGCGACGAACGAACACTACCGGGCGGAAGGCATCTCCCGCCCTCACGCCTACGGGCCGTTCAGAGCATCCCCTCATGCCTTCCTAAAATGCAACCGCCCGATGGTCAGAGTGGCTAACGCACGCACACTCGCTCTCCAGTTCAGGCTGAACCAACACAGATGCTTCCCGGAGATTTCCAGCGCGTTGCCGTTGAGCGTAATGACGCGCGCCGTCGCGAATACGACCGGGTCAAAGGTGATGGTTGTCGGGATCGCGCTCTTGTTGGCGAAATTGATTGCGTCCCGAAGGCTGACTACGGCGCTGTTGGCGGGATGCGTCTTGTCAACGGCCGAATTGACCACCGTCGCCGAGAGAAGAACCCGGCGCTCCAGACGTTCCGTAATTGGCGCGGTTGGACGGGACATCGGTTAACCGAGACATCTGCAGAACGCAAGTGACGCGCGGCCCATGACATGCTCCTTCAACCCGCAGGGTTGATCGAGAGACACGACGTTGTGAGTACTGACTTTGCGAGGTGAGTCGATTCACGATCGGTGGCGATCGATCGCTATTCCGCTTGAAACAGCATACTGCCTATTCGCAGCAAGAAAAGTGAAATCTCAGAAGCTTCAAAAACTGCGTGGCAGCCGTCTATCGGCGGCGAAAGGGATCGCGTTCGTTCGCTTGGGATGTGTGATGCCTGCGCGCACGTCGGCTCCCCTTTGCGGACGAAGTATCGGACGGCTCAGGGAGAGCGCCTACTTATTTCAAACAGTACCGATCGCGGCCGCGTCGTTTGAGGTGTTCGTGTCGGCAACCGTTGTCGTCGAACCCTCGCTCGCGATCACGTTGTAGCTGCCGGGGGTGCGGCCGAGCGGCGCGGTGAAGCGGACGCGGAACTTTGCCGACTGGCCGGCGCGGAGGTGGATCGTGCGGACGATCGTCTTGCTGATATGGAGTGCCGCGGCGTCCACGATCTGCCCGGCGGCCGCGTAGAGGCTGACGAAGATCTTCCCGGCCGCCGTGACGTCGCCGAGGTTGGTGATCGTCACCGTCGCGTAGCCGGCTTTGCCGGGCGTCACCGTCAGTGCGCTCGCCCCGGTGAATGCCGTCGCCAGGTCAACGGTTGCCGGCGCCACCGTTACGCGCGAGGTTGAGACGGTCTGCGTCGCGTTCGTGGTGGCCCCGGTCGAGAAGGATGCGACGAGGTTGTAGCTTCCCGTCGCCGTGACGCCCGGGTACGTGAAGCGGACGGTGGCATGCTTGCTCGCCCCGCCATTCAGCTTGAGCTTCTTCAACGTGACGGTGGCGATCGGCGTGTCGGCGCTGCCGATCGTGGTGCCGGCGAGGGCATACAGGCTGATGGTCAATGGGCCGTTGAAACGGGTCGAGCCGGTGTTGGTCAGGTCGATCCGGATCGACCCAAGCTGGCCGGCGACGGCCGATGCGGGCAACTGCGTTTCGATGACGCCGGTGATCGGCGAATCGGGCAGCGACTGGGGCGTGGTCGTCGTGCCGCCGGTGTTGGTCGATCCGGTTGACCCGCTGGCGCCGTTGCCCGCGGAGGTGCCCGACGATGAGCCGGCGATCGCGTTAAGGACAGCGCTCGCGTGGGGGGAGCCGAGGCCGGTAATCGCGTCATACCCGGCCGTCGCCGGGTTGGTGTTGTTCCCCGACCCCCACCCCCACTGCCAGGGGTTGCTCGGCCCGGCATCGACGATGTCATTGAAGGTGCTTGCGTACGTGGAAGCGACGGTTGTCCCGTCTGTGCTATAGAGGTCATAAAGCATCGGCAGGGTCTGCGTCGCGCCGTCTAAGGTGCCCTTGCCGGCGCTGGCGCGGGCCTGGTCCGCAAGCGCGATCAGAGCGGCCCACTGGGGGGCTCCCGCGCTGGTGCCGCCGACTTCCTGCCAGCCGCTGCTCCCTTGATAGGGAAGCGAATCATAGATGGCAAGGCCCGTGTTGGGGTCGGCGTTGTAGGCGACATCCGGCACGCTCCGGGCGCCGGAGTTCTGGGCCGCATTCTGATAGGTGGGCTGGTTTTCGACCACGCTGTAGCCGCCGTTGGTGCCGCTCCAGGATTGTTCGTTGACGTAGTTCCCCGCGGCGTCGGTGGTAAGTGTCGTGCCGCCGACGGAGAGGACATTGGGCGAGCTGGCGGGCCACTGCACGCCGCTGTACGAGCCGCTGTCGCCAGCGGACGCGATAAAGGTGACGCCCTGGTGGCCCGCCGGAGTGGTGAAGATGGGGTCGTAGTTGAGCTGGCTGGATGATTCCCCGCCGCCGCGCCAACTGAAGAATTCGCTCCCGCCCCAGCTCATCGCCACGACGGAAACGCCGGCGGCGTTCCGCGCGGTGTCTACGGCCGCCATGAGATGGGCGGTATCGGCCGCGGCCGCTTCGACGAGCAAGATATTCGCGCCCGGCGCTATCGCGTGCGCCCATTCGACGTCGAGGGATATCTCACCGGCCCAGCCCGCATCGGTCGCCGGTAAGGTCGAGCCGCCCGTCTCCCCCACCACCGTAAGGCTCGGCGGCGCCGCCAGACCGAACTTATTGTCAAACACCGCAAGGTCCGCGGCGATGTTCGGATCGTTGAACGCGTCCACGATCGCGATTGTTTGGCCTGCGCCGGTGCCGGAGATTGAGTCGAAGTTGTAGGCCTTACGAATTTCCGCGGGCGTGAACCCCTGGACGCTCGACGCGCCCGTTCCGACGGCGGCCGCGTAAACAATGTTGGGCTTCAGCGTCCCCGCCGCCGACAGCATCTGCCGCGGCTCGAGCGGCTCGGCGACGACGGGATGGGGTGAAAGGCGCGCCGCGCGCTTTCGAAGCGTACGTCCGTACATGAAACTCTCCGCCAGGGGACATCCGGCACAGCCAGTTGGCCGCGCCGGTCAATCGCTTGTCTGCCGATACTGTCCGCCAAGGGCGCCGGAAACTTCCGCTGAAATGGGGTGCGCGGAAGCTGAAGGCTCAAGACGGCTGATCGGTGAAGAGGAGGCGAGGTCAGGCGTTAAGAACCGGTTATTTCGGCCGTCAGCCGCTCCAAGCGGGGCCGGCAATCCAAGGCAGTGGCGAGAGTTCGGGTCTGGAGTGGAACGGTCTGGAGCGAGCGGATGCGTCCGTCGCCGCGGAAGCGGGTCGTCGTTCACGTCGCGCGATGGCTCGCCTTGGCTGAAGCAACCATCTGCGAGTAGTGCTCAGCCCAGCGGCGGGCGATCTCGCTTTTGTCGTACGTGCTCCAGACGAAGGCCCGGGCGCGAGCAGCCGCGTCGTGCCGGAGCCCGTCGTCGGACATCCAGCGGCCGAGTGCCCCCGTCAGCTCCCCCACATCCGTGCGGATCACCTCGCCCACGCGCGCCTGCGAGATGTGGCGGTGGATGTTCACTTGGTCCGAAATAAGTACAGGCGTGCCGGCCGCCAGGGCTTCGACGACCACGATGCCAAAGTTTTCCTGATAGCTGGGGAGGACGAACAAGTCCGACCCGCCCAGTGCCGCCAGGCGCGTGCGGCCGGTCAACATGTTTGCGTAGATCACCCGCCGCTCAATCCCCGCCGACCGGATCATTTGCTCGACGGTGGCCAAGTACCCGCCGACGTCCGGCCCGGCAAGCAGCAGGACCGCATCCCCCGTTCTCGCGGCCGCGAAAGCGGGGATCAGCAGGTCGAGGCCCTTCTTCTCATGAATGCGGCTCAGAAAAAGCACGATCGGGCGATCCCCGATCGCCGGGAACTGCTTGACGAGCTCCTCCCGCATCGCCGGGCGCTCCGGCAGGCCAACGAACTCCGACAGATCCGTGCAGCACGGTTCGACCACCGCCTTGGGCCGCAGGTGCAGCGGCCCCACCAGCGCCTGCTCTTCGCGATCGGTGAAGTGGATGGCGGCCGCCCCGTTCAGGTCGGCCCGCAGGCGGAGATTCAGGTAGATCCGCTTCTTCAGCTTCCGCTGGGCCAGGCTCCACGGATCGAGCATGCCGTGCGGCGTGACGACGTACGGCGTTCCCCGCTTCCGGGCGATGGCGGCCGAGCGATGCTGGATCTCCTCCCACAGCCCGTGGACGTGGACGACATCGGCTTTAGCGATCTCGGTCGCCAGCACGCCCGCCAGCCGCGGATGCCATCGTAGGGGCCCGATCGTCGGCCCCACCACCTCAACGCTGCCGCCGCACTTTCGCAGTTCGTCAACGGCGTCGAGTCGCTCCGCCCGGGTGAAGGTGGCAAGCACGCTGACGCTCAACCCGGCGTCGGTCTCGGCCGCAACGGTCCCCAGAAGCTGTGTCACAATACCCCCAGCCCGACGATCCAACGATGAGATCACGTGCAGGACGCGCATAATTCCTGGGTGGCTTGACGGACCGATGGCACTGGAAGACGAGGGATCGAACTGCGCGGAGTCTATCAGGCACCGATAGCCGGAGCCAAAGCGGCCCCCGGTTCGAGCGGGCCCAGTGGGGTCAGACATTCAAAGTTGCGAGCGGTGCAGAAGGTCGCCCGGGGCGTTGATCGACGCCGCGTCACGCCGCGTGAGCTTCTCGCTTAAGCCGCTCCTGGAGGAGGGCCAGAACGGCCGCCTCTTCGGGGCGGAGGTGGTGGAGGGACGTTCGGAGCTGCCGCTCGGCCCGCCGCTTGAGGGCGTTGAGCAGGTCGCCCGATAGGTACGATTCGATCACGCCGGGATGGATGTAGCACTTTCGGCAGACGGCTTTTGTGTTGCCAAGGCGCTTGGCGACGGATTCGACGGCCGCCACGACGTTGCGTTTGGCCTGGGCTGCGGAATCGAACGTTTCCAGCTCCTGAAGCGCCATTGCGGCCAGCACGGTGCCGGCCCACGTGCGGAAATCCTTCGCGGTGAACTCCTGGCCGCCACTCACTTCCTTCAGGTAAGCATTCACGTCGCCGCTCTTCACGTCGTGGCGGCGGCCGTCGGAGTCGATGTACTCGAACAACTCCTGCTCGGGCAGTTCCTGGCACTGCTTGATGATGCGCGCCAGCCGCGCGTCCTCCAGGTCAATGTCGTGATCGACGCCGCTCTTGCCGCGGAAATGGAATTCGACTTTCGAGCCCTTCACGCGAACGTGCTTGTTGTGGATCGTCGTCAGCCCGAAGCTTCGGTTGCTCTTCGCGTACTCCTCATTGCCGACGCGGATGAAGGTGGTCTCCAGCAGCCGCACGATGGCCGCGAGGACCTTCTCGCGGGGCAACCCGGGGCGAGCGAGGTCTCGCTTGACCTTCTGGCGAATGGCGGGCAGCGATCGGCCGAATGACATCATGCGGCCATATTTCGCCTCGTCGCGCACCTCGCGCCACCGGGAGTGATATCGGTATTGCTTGCGGCCGCGTTCGTCGAATCCGATCGCCTGAATATGCCCGTCGGCCGCAGGGCAGATCCAGACGTCCCGCCATGCCGGTGGGATCACCAACGAGCGAATTCGTGTGAGAGTGCCCTGATCGCGGACGACGCGGCCGCGAGCGTCAACATACGCGAACCCCCTGCCGGCGCGGCGTCGTTGAATGCCGGGGGAATCGTCGCGGACATACCGCAACCCGGCCGCTGAAGCAGACGCGATGGCGGGCGTGGGGGCGGCCGAACGGCTTTTGGGCTTTTGACGTGTCGGCATGACGGTTCGCGACCCATCTGCGAGCGGCGTGCCACCGGCCAACGCGTCGTTGCGGCCGCAGCAGGCAGGCCGCAGGTGCGACGAGGTGCCGCGAGAGAACCTGTTTCGTCGCAAAGGCGGCGGCGGCCGCATTCGCCACGGCGATCTCGTCGGCGGCCGAGCCCGAGCCCTCGGCTTCGAATAAGCCGATTTTCAGGTCGCCCGCCGGCGTGGCGAGGGCTGATGGAGCGGACGGCGCGGAGTGACCGCATGCCGGTGAACGGGCGAGACAGCATGGGCTGCCGGAACCGCGTGGGCTGCTGAGCGACCGGCCAATGGCGCGGCCTTGATACAATCGCGCGGCGGACTGCTGCAAGAACCCTGCAAATCGATGACGGTGTGAGAGGTGCTGTTCGGGGCGTCAAATTCTGGCGTCAGTCGATTGGGGCGGACCCAAAAGGAGATGCCTTCCATGAAATGACACAACTTCAGAGATGACACAACCCACAGGTGCTCGTCGCCTTCTTGGGCCACGCTGTCCGCTTCGCGGGCCAGTAGCGGGACACGCAGCGAGATCAGGCCCGCCTAACACTACACCGCTACCTCGCGAGTCGCGGCGTAACGAGAAAGGCAAAATCGGAAGCCCCAAATCCGAAGGAATGACAAAGAAGAAAGACAGAAAACCGACGCAAGCGGATGCGGAACGAGGGCTTGATTGCCGCTTCGGCTTTGTTCGGGTTCCCTTGGCTCTTCGTGCTTCGGATGTGGCTCGTTAGTTAGGACGTTCGGCCAACCAGCGCTGTAGTGCTAAAGGCTTTGAGTTGGAAACTCGATGCCCGGCGCGACATGCACGCGCTGGGGCGGAGGCATTCCCGGCCCTGGTCCACGTGGTCGTCGAACGGCAGATCGACGCCGTCCACGACGGCTTCACGCAGGTCATGGCCAGCTTTGTATCTTCCGTTTATCATCGATTTTCCGACCCGAGATGAGTATTGCCGTTCTCAACGGAGCTTGAATGCGACGAGCCCTTTTTATCGCCGTGTTTGTGTCGATATCCGTCTCCGCGCTTCTCGCCGAAGATCATCGCCCCGAACACCTTGGCCCTATGCCCGACAACGCCGCGGGCAAAGCCTACCTCGCTCTCGAAGCAGAGGTCCTTAAGCTTTGGAAGGCCAATGAAAAGCTTCAAACCCAAATCGACGCACTCAGCCCATCCGCCGAAACAGCCCCTGCGCCCCTCCAACCTTCCCCCGTGTTGAAGACCCGATCCGGTCAACCCGATTTCCCCGCATTGACCAAGGTCATGGAAGTACGATATGCCGACCTTCAACATCGCCACGACGATCTCGTCGCCAAACTCCTTGTACTTCGCTCCGACCTGCCCAGACTTCCGGCTCATCCCAACGCCCAATTCCCCTGGGCGCTTGACCCAGCCCCGACCGACGACCTTCTGTCGCTGTTTCAGGGGTTCCCCAAGGCATGGACGCGCTTGGACCGATCCCCGGACGCCGGTCTAGAGAACCACGACATCGACCAATGGGTCGCTAAGAATCTGTCACCCAACAAGACGGTGACCTTTCCAGCGGTTTTGTCTCATTCCCACGCACAAACCGTGCCCCATCCCATCGGCATCGAAAACATGCCCACCCCGCCAGGCGCCAAGCAGCTTGCGCCGCCGCGCAGGCCAGACTCCGTTTGGGCAACCGTCGCGTCTCATCGGTCTTTTGAATTGCAGGGCTGCACGCTCGACGTCGCCGTTCACATCGAAGAAAACGACGCCTCAAAACTCCCTCAATTTGAACCGGGCCAGCCCGTCCTGATTACCGGACAGATCACCGGATCGCATCTCGGATCACCAACCCCCACCCATCCAGGTGGCCCGCTTGATGCCCCTGTGCTCCGGCTGGATCTGGGCATGACCCGTTGCACCTATACCGCATTGCCGTTACCCAAACCCGTTCCCATGAAGGACGCCGCTCCTTCAATGGACCTTGCCCAATTGCTCGTCACCTCTCCCGACTACAACGCCATGGGTGACAAAGTCTCCGAAGGTGAAAAAGCTCAGATCGGGCAGGCGTGGGTCAAGGAACATCTCATCGGGAAGAAGATCCGCATCACGATCCAGATCGGAAATGTGGACACCGCGAAATTCGAGCCCAAGCAGGTCGCCGTGATGGGTGATACCCAGATTCAGGTTCACAAGTATCCCTCGCGGGTTGTCGTGCAAGCTCTTCCGCCTGACTGGGTGACGCCGATGGGGTTGGAGGTCGGTCAAACCGTGGAAGTCACCGGGCGAATTACGCAGGCTGGATCTGATTTCCATCTGACGGGCGGGCAGGGAATCACGCTCGACGAGTGCATTTTCAAAGTGGTGAAGCAGGCCATCCCACTCCCCAGGAAAACTGAAAATCCTTACCTGCTCAAGCCCCGCCGACCGGCCAATTGAACCGGATGATCCTCCTGGCCGATTGCCCGTCCTCGCGACGTCATGCCCTCATCTCGGCCAACACGTCTGTCTGTTCGACCGCCGGGGGTGTTGCCGTATGGATGCAGTTCCGTCTCCGCACCAGCTGGCCCCTCGGCTCATGCTGATCGCGGCTGATGACGAACTGCCCACCGCCATCACCCACCTCGCCTCTTGGGAGCCGCCAGTGCCCGGCTCGAGAGTGTTACGGGGAAGCCCTAAGCTTTCGCCACCAGTAGACGTGCCCGGCCGTGAGTAGAAGGAGCGTGGTAGCGGTACCGATTAGCTCAAGGCGTTCGAGGACGTCCAGCCCGTCCCGCCGGCTGACGGCGGCCAGGATGGGGATTTCGACCAACATCATCATGGCGATCACAGCCGTTGTCGCGAGGCGGGATCGGGCTGCGATGGCGATTCCTTCGACCAGCATCGCGGCGGCCGAAATGACGAGGAGGACGCCGTCCGGCAACCATTCCGTGGGCGAGATGGGGAACAGAAGGCCGTGCATGCTGACCACGAACACCGCCAACAACGCCGCGCCGCAGACGGCGCCGCAACTCAACACGATCGGCCCCGTTCGATTGGGGGGCGTAGCGGAAGCGCTGTATCCGAGAGAGTGCTGTGGGCGGGGATCGTTCATCAAACGGCACGCTCGGGAAGAGGTCTGCCACCATCGGCCGCTCGCTCCGCGGGGACGCGAGTCTTGCCCCGATTCTAGCGACGGCGCTGGCGAACGAGGTGCTTCATCCGTAAGTGGAAACACCTCCAGACCCCTTTTAGGGATTCGATCCTAGCGGCGGGGCCGGTGAACGAGTCACTCAGATCCGCCGCCGGAAACACCTCCAGACCCCTTTTTGGGGGAGAGGGCGGCGCGGTGTGCGGAAAGGTTGGGCAGGTACGGGGCGGGAAGCGGGGTGTGCGTGGAAAGCGGGCAAAGCCGGTGGAGCCCAACGAGCGGGAAGCCGCGTTTCCGTGGAGAACGGGGGCGTCAAAATCTTAACGTCACGGGGCACTTTATTTGCCGAAGGGGCGGAGACTCCCCCTGTTTACGCTCTCCGGCCGTTGCTTTGCCGAGCGGCAGACCGGGCGGATGGCGACATCTCTTGGGCTGGCTCCATAGGCCCGGCCCGCGAAGGAGCTTCGATGACAAACCGCTTTCTGATCCCCGCGTGCCTCATCGCGTGCGCGGCCGCCCTCTGGTTCAATGTCTCCCGGAAGGTCCCCGTCCCGCACGCGGCCGCCGAGGCGCCTGCGGCGATTTACGCGCAGCTCTCCAGCCCCGATTCCCAGATGCCGACCAAGGGGCCCCTGATCGTTCAGATGACGTCGAACGACGCGCTCGCCGGCATCGACCACAGCGATAAGAAGGACACTGGCGTCGTCACCGTGAAGACGGCCGGGGCCTACTTCATGGTCGCGGCCGTTCAGGTCGGCAAGGATGGCGCGGGCGCGGCGGGCGACTACCTCGACGTCTGGATCAAGCAGAACGGCAAAGATGTTGACAACTCCGGCTGCCGTCAGGTGATTCACGACACCAAGTTCACCACGGTGATGGTCTGCCAGGGCATCGCCGAGTGCAAGGCGGGCGATACGTTCAACGTCGCCATCTCGGCCAGCGCTCCCGGCGTCGGCATCAAGGCGATCAAGCCGACCGGCGAACCGGTCATCCCGAGCATCATTTTCTCTATGTATAAGATCAACTGACCGCGTCGCACGGCCCGGAGCAGCGGGCTCATGCTTGAGATTTCGGAAGGCCTCCGCCCCGGCCGCGTGAATCGCGTGGCTGGGGCGGCCCTGCTTGGGTCCCAAGAACATTTTGGGCTTCGATCGAATTTCCGATCAGATGCCCCTAGACAAACCTCCTGGCCGCTCTATAGTGACGGCGGTTGGTTCGCTGATCGAATCAGACTCCGCCGCAGTTTACTTCTGCCCGCTGTCTCATTTTCTTTCGCACTCCTTCCTTTCTGGGCCGGAACGCTGGCCTCTTTCCCTCGACCTGGAAAGTAAAAGTTTGGGTCTAACACCCACTCTCTCAAGGAGAATCTCATGGGTAAGAAACTGTATGTCGGGAACCTTAGCTACGAAGTCAACTCGTCCGCCCTCGGTGAACTGTTCACCGCGCACGGGACCGTCGAGAGCGCGCAGATCATCACCGATCGCGATACGGGGCAGAGCAAGGGCTTTGGCTTCGTCGAAATGGGCAGCGAGAAGGAGGCCCAGGCGGCCATCGCAGCCCTGAACGGCCAGGATCACGGCGGTCGCGCCCTGACGGTCAATGAAGCCAAGCCGAAGGAAAACCGCTCGGGCGGCGGCGGTGGCTACGGTGGTGGTGGCGGCGGCCGCAGCGGTGGCGGCGGCGGCTACGGCGGTGGTGGCGGCGGTCGCAGCAGCGGCGGCGGCTACGGCGGTGGCGGCGGCGGCCGCGGTCGCTAATCTTCAAAACTTCAACCCACAGAAAGAGTCGCGGCAACGCGGCTCTTTCTGCTTTGGCGTCGGAAGCCCGAAGCTTCAGCCCGCGATTCTCCGATCGCCGGTCGCGGCCGCGGCACGTTCTCGGTCCCGATCCGCCGCCCCGTAGGAGGTCAGGAAAGCTTCCGTCGCCCCAGCGTCCATCGCCTTGGCGAAGTAGTACCCCTGCACGCGATCGCACCCCATCTCACGAAGCTTGGAGACCTGCTCCGCCGTCTCGACCCCTTCGGCGACGAACTGCATGTTCAGATTGTGCGTCAGTGAAATGACCGCTTTCACGACGGCCGCATAGTCCGCGCGCTCACGGACGCACGAGACGAACGAGCGGTCGATCTTGAGACCTCGAATGGGGAAGCGGTGGAGGCAGCTCAAGGAGGAATGCCCCGAACCGAAGTCGTCCATGTGCAGCTCGATACCCATTCGCCCGAGCTCTTCGAGCACGCGCACGGCGGCGTCGGCGTCCTCCATGATCGCCGTTTCGGTGATCTCCAGGACCAGGTCCGTCGGGCGAATCCCGGCCGCGGCGACGATCCGGGCGACCTGGTCCACCAGATCGGCCGCGGCCACCTGGCGGCGCGACAGGTTCACGCTCATCGTGAGGGCCGCTAGCCCCGGCAGCCTCTGACGCCAGTCGGCCAGTTGCCGGCACGCCGTGGTCAGCACCTCATAGCCCAGCGGAACGATGATCCCGATTTCTTCCGCCAGCGGGATGAAATCCAGCGGCGGGATGAGCCCCCGTTCCGGATGCCGCCATCGGACCAGCGCCTCGACCCCGGCGATCCGGTTGGTCCGGAGCGAAATGATCGGCTGGTAATGCACGACGAGCTGGCCGCTGCCGATCGCGTCGCGCAGCTCATTCTCCAGGGACAGGCGCGTGACGGCCTCGAGGTGCATCTGCTGATCGAATACGACGTACCGGGCTTTCCCGGCCGCCTTTGCGCGGTACATCGCGGTGTCGGCGTCCCGAATCATCGCTTCGGGGCTGGTGTAGCCGACGGCGCTGGTGGTGATCCCGATGCTCGCCGTCGCGTGAACGGTGCGGCCGTTGAGGGCGTACGGCTCGGACAGGGTCGCCAGCAGCCGCTCGGTCACCCGCACCGCGTCGTGGTACTGGGAGAGGCCGTTGAGCAGCACCACGAACTCGTCGCCGCCGAGCCGCGCCGCCGTCGAGCCCTGCGCGACGGTATCGCCGTCGCGTGTGGCGGATGCCAGTCGCCGCGCGATCTCAATCAGCAGCAGGTCCCCCACCGCATGACCGAGGCTGTCGTTGACGACTTTGAAGCGATCGAAGTCGAGGAACAGGAGCGCGAACTTCCGATCCGGCTCCCGATCGACGCCGCGCAGGAGCTGCGTCAGCCGGTCGATCAGCAGCTCGCGATTCGGCAGCCCGGTCAGCTTATCCACGAGCGACCGTTGCTTCAGTTCGAACGTGCGGGTCTGGACCAGTTGCTCCAGCTCCGCCAGCTTCAGCTTCGCCTGCTCGGTGACGATCCGCTTGGCGGTCAGCGCGGTCGCGAGTTGGCAGACTTCCAGCTCGTCGAACGGCTTCTTGAGGATCAGCATCCGGTCCGTCGAGCCGAGGCGATGGACGATCTGTTCCCACGAGTAGTCCGAGTAGGCGGTGCAGATGACCACGTGCAGCTCGGCGTCGAGCTCCCAGAGCTTCGCGATGGTTTGGACGCCGTCCCAGCCCGGCGGCATCCGCATGTCCACGAAAGCGAGGAGGTAAGGGTCGCCCTCCTTAAGGGCGGCCGCCACCTTCACCCGCCCCTCCTCCCCCTGGAGCGCGGCGTCGATGACGAACTCCGGCGAGGGCGTGGCCGGCGCCGTTTCGCCAAAGAGGACTGCTTCGTCGTCCGCCATATCGGCCGCGGTCGTTCCCAAACCTCGGTTGAGGATCTTTCGAAAATCCGAGTGGATCGCGTCGTTGTCATCAATGACCAGGATCCGACGCCGCTGCGACAGTGCCAGGTTCATGCGGCCGCCTTTCCGGCCACGCGAACCTGTGCCGCCGGAAGCTCCAGCGTGAAGGTCGCGCCGCAGTCCGGGCCGTCGCTCCGGGCGATCAGCGTGCCGTCCATCTCCCGGGCCGCGTTGATCGCGCTGTGGAGGCCGAAGCCGTGACCGCCTTTTCGCGTCGTGAACCCCTGCGAGAAGATACGGGTCAAATTCTCGGCGCTGATACCGACGCCGTTGTCCCGAACTTCGAATCGCACCAGGCCGATCCCCTCCATCGAACCGGCGGGAATTCCCGCCAACCCTTAGCCGGGAGCCCCCGTTGGCGAGGCGGAGCTCTCGGCGATCGAGCCAGAGCCCTCGGCGATCGAGCCAGAGCCTTTGGCGTTCGTGCCAGAGCCTTTGGCGTTCGGGCCGGAGCCTTCGGCTCGCAAGCCGGAGGCCCGTGCCGACAGGGCCGCCGTCGTCGAGCTGGCCGGCGTGTAGGTCACGTTCAGTTCGATCCGCTTGGCGGTCTGCCCGCTGGTTTTAACCGCGTTCTTCGCGTTGCTGATCAGGTTGATCAGGATCTGCAGCACCTTGTGCTTGTCGAGCAGGAGGAGCGGCGTCGTGGAGAAGTCGCTCACAATCTCGACGTTGTGCCGCTCGAACGAGACGAGGTTCATCCGCAGGGCGTCGTCGATCAGGTCGGCGGGGCGGACGGGCTCGCGCAGCGTACTGCTCTTCGCGTAGGACTGCTGCATCGCGACGACCCGGCGCACGTGCTCCAGGCGGCCGCTGAGGCCCCCACCTCTTCGGTCATCGTCGTCTGCTGCTCCGATAGCGCGCAGGCGAGCTTCGCGAGGTAGCCCGGGAGTCTCACGCCGCGCGGGTCCGCCGTCAGGAACGCGGCGAGGTCGGCGCGATGCTCCTCGAACATGGCGATCGACTTCACCAGGTGAGCGATTTTCCCCTGCTGCAGCGACTTGGCCAGCACGCCCACCGAAACCCCGATGCTGTTCAGCACGTTGCCGACGTTATGCAGGATGCCGGTCGCCACTTCGGCCCGCCCAGCTTCGCGGGACGCGGCGACGAGCTGGCGGTGCAGCGCCTCGCGTTCGGCATGAGCGGTCTGGGTCGCGCGGCGCTGCTCTTCGAGCTTGTGGAGCGTTGTCTCCAGGAGCTGGCACTGCCCCAGGAGCAGGGAGTAAACGTCGAGCAGCCACCGATTTCCGTCCTCCGGCTGCACGACGATCGGCTGATATCGAAGCGCCGTCTGTCGGGCCAGGGCCGCCACCATGGCGGCCGGGATCGGCGTGGCCTCCGCCAGCTCCAGGGGCTGATGCGGCCAGCAGCGAAGGACGGCCTCCAGGCTGCGCTCCAGGAACAGCTCGCGGCAGTACGGCCGGGCGAGCAGGTCGGCGGTCCATTCGCGCGAGATGAGCTGGACGAACCGGTCGCCGTCCATCACCAGCACGCCCACTTCGGCGGGGTGAGCCTTGAGGTAGGCGTTGACGTGGCTCAGCGGTTCATTGATGAAAACGATCTTCGCGGCGCCGGCCGCGTCGCGCAAGGCGGCCAATGTCTGGGCGCCTCCCCCGCTCGTGTGATTGAGAGTCGGCTCGGTCTGGGCCTCCGGACACATCATACGACCACTCCCGGATGACGACGGTCGGCCACCAGGCGCCCCGCCCCGACACGCCTGCGGGCGGAGTTCCCGCTCCCGGTGCGGCCGTCGTTCAAGACATCAGACGACACGGCACCGCTCGTCGCGGTGCCGTACCCCTGCTCGAAGAAGATCGGCTCGTTTGATGGATGGATGAAGATGCGACGCAAGGCGTGCGAACGCATCCGTGGGATCCAATCCTTGCTACCGCAGGGCGGCTTCGACGGCCCACGACAGGCGAAACAGGGCTTGTGCCCGGTCCGGGCGGCGCAGTAGGCTCCCGCGAGCATCCGCGCGGCGGCCCAGCCGCAGCCGCGGCCGACGTCAGGTTTCGAACACTCGTCACGTTTCGAAAGCTCGTCGCGATCTGAACGCTTCCACCGCGAGGGACCCTTGACCCGTGCCCGTGTTGCCTCACTTGTGGCGCTTCTCTGCCTCTTCGTGGCCCGGGCCTCCGCCGAGCCGGCGCCGACCCAGCTCTGGTTGTATTGCCCGACCAACCTTCAGGTCGATCGGAACATCGACACCCTTCATGTGCTCTGGTCGCGGGCCGCGAAGGCGGGGTATACGCACGTGCTCCTGACCGATTCCAAGTTCGCCAAGCTCGGTGACCTGGGCACCATGCACGACGTCTACTTCAAGAACATCGCCCGGGCGCGCCGCGACGCCGACGACCTGAAACTTGAGCTTGTGCCCGCCCTGTTCGACGTCGGCTACTCAAATAACCTGCTCTGGCACGACCCCAACCTGGCCGAGGGGCTGCCGGTGAGGGACCAGCCGTTTGTCGTAACCGGCGGCATCGCCCACCCGGCCGGGACCAGCGCGTTGCCGTCCAAGCCGACGTTCAAAGATTCTTGCGTCACCCTCAATGGCAGTGTCGCGACGGTGGGGGATCACGATGGGAACGCCCGGCTCACCTACGCGATGGAGCTTCCCCCCTACCGCTGCTTCCACATTTCCGTGAAGGTGAGGACGAGCGATCACACGGGCACGCCCGAAATCCACGTACGTGGCGAATCCGGGCGTGACCTCCAGTGGCAGAACCTGGGCGTGAAACGGACGCAGGAGTGGGCGGATTATGACGTGGTCTTCAACACGCTCGATAGCCCCAAGGTCACGATCTACTTCGGCGTCTGGGGCGCGGCGAAAGGGGTTTTGGAGTGGAAAGACTGGAAGCTCGAAGAGGCCGGCCTTGTCAACCTCCTGCGGCGCCCGGGAACGCCCATTGTCGTCAAGACCGAGGCCGGCGCGACGTTGACCGAAGGAAAGGATTTCGAGCCCGTCGCCGACCGCTTACTGGGGAACGTCCCGTACAACGGAGAGTATCGCGCCTGGCATGCCCCCGCTGAGATTCGCACCAAACTTCCCGACGGCGCCCGCGTCAGGGTGAGCTGGTTTCATCCCGCGATCATCTACGACGGGCAAGTCTCGGCATGCATCGGCGAGCCGGCGGTGAAGGCGCTCCTCGCCGACGAGGCGCACCGGGTACGCGAGGCCTTCGGAGCCAAGGCCTACATGATGTCGCACGATGAGTTCCGGACGCTCGGCTGGGACGACGTCTGCTCGGCGACGCATAAGACGCCGGGCGACATGCTGGCCGACAACGTCCGGAGCTGTACGGAATTGCTTGAGGGGTCGCGGGCTTACGTCTGGAACGACATGTTCGACCCCTTCCATAACGCCGTGAAGGGTCCGTATTACCTCGTTAATGGCCCTTGGACGGGGTCGTGGGAAGGGCTCGGCAAGGACGTGGTGATCATGAACTGGAACCACGGCAAGCGGGACGAATCTCTGAAGTTCTTCGCCGGCCGGGGGCACCACCAGGTGATCGCCGCCTACTATGACGGCCCGATGAGCAACACGCGCGACTGGGTCGAATCGGCGTCTAAGGTCAGCGGCGTCGAAGGGTTCATGTACACGACCTGGCGCGGCGACTACAGCAAGCTGGAAGAGTTCGCGAAGGTTTGCCGCGCCGGCTTCAAGCCGGCGGCGGAATGACGATCACTTGTTTTCCCAATGCCCGAGCGATGCTCCGGGGAAGAACGAACAGGGAGTTCCGCCAGCGTCCGGTGGTGAAGAGTCAGACGTGACAGGTCAGGAGTCAGTGGTCATGGGCAATTGGGGTGAGTGAGGTGCGCCGCCCGCAGCGCGGCACGGTACCGATATGTTTTCAACCCCTCGGTGCCGATATGGGGGTCTGACGCTTCGCACGGAACTCCCTATTCGATCTCCACGCGCCAGTTGGTTCCCTGGATCAACGCGTTAAGCTCGCGGATGCGCTTCGACAGGTCGTCGGACTGTTTCTGCAGGCCAGCCACATCGACCATTGTTACCCACTTGATCTCCGCCATGCTGTAACGAGCCGGCTCCTTTCGGGATGCCGAAATGGCGACCTGCAAGAGCGAGTGATGCTGGGTCAGCCGGTCGCGCGCCGCGATCGCTTGGGCCAGCGAGCGGCCGTCCGGAAGCCTGGCGGCCGCGTTCGCGCTGTCGATCCGCAGGACCAGGCCTTCCATCTCGTCGAGCACCCCGGCCGCCTCCTTGATCAACGCGCCCGGTTCCTCGTGGGCTTGTGTGCCTTCCTGAACCATCACGTTCGCCTGCAGGCGCTCTCGAAGAGAAGCAAGCTTCTTCTTCAGGTCCGAGCGTACCATCAGGGCTTCAGCGAGTTTCATGGGCCTTCCCTCCGACCTCTTGATCGCGAGAAACAACGTGTCGATCCTGGCGATAGGGCGAACGTCATCCCCCTTCCTGCGACATCGCCCAGAAGAACGTTGCCCCGAACCAGGCGACTGCGAAAAGGATGAGCCCAACGACCGCCCCGATCGCCAAGCCGCCCCAGCGACCGAGCCGCCAGCCGAGCCATGAGATCCCGAACACCATCAGCCCGACGAAAGCCAGCGTGACGTAGTACACGATCGTCGCGGTCCGGCGGAAGCTGTCAGCGTCGGAGGACTGTGCCATGGTTGAAGCGCAATCATATCCTTGCGAACAACGCCATCCAGATCGAGAGACGGCGTCCGCCGCCTGAGATCTGACGAACCCCGCGCGACAGGTGTCAATGACGCCCTCGGCCGGATGCTCCGTATACCTCGCCGCGCAAGGTCCGCAGCATGAGCCGGCGAACCATCCCGATCCGGGGCAGGAGCGGCAGGCACAGATCGCGTCCGATGCCCCACAGCCAACCGTCGGACTGGAAGAATGGTGTCATCAGCCCTGTCGCGAAAGAGTAGTAGCGGAGCTGGCGACGTCGGCGGGCCGCATAAGCCGCCAGAGCGGAGGGGACGTCGGCCGCCGCTTCGACGCACACGGCGAGCGTGGCCGCGTCGATCAGCGCGAGATTGATCCCCTGCCCAAGGTGCGGGCTGGTGGCATGGGCCGCGTCGCCGATCAGCACCGCCCGCCCGTGAGCCCAGTCGGGCATGAGCACGTGCCGAAAGGTCGTGAAGGTCAATCCTTCGGGCGGCCGCAGGGCTTCGACAAGTTCGGCGGCCGCGGGGGCCAGGGCGAGCACCTCGGCTTTCCATTGTCGCCATGACGCTTCGTCTCGCAAAGCCGCGAATTCATCGCGCCGGCACCCCCAGAAGAAGCTGCACCGCCCCTGCCCCATCGGCAGGAGCCCGCAGAGCCGGCGCGTGCCCCGGGTCACCTGGAACAGGCGCCCTCGAACGGCGTCGCAATTGCCAACGGCCCAGAGGGCGCCGTGCGCGTATTCGCGACATCGGTGCGGGAGGCGCATGGACTGCCTCAGCCGCGAGCGGCCGCCATCGGCGATGACGAGCAGGTCGAACGGGCCACGAATGACTCCGTCCTCGTCCGCCAGCGTCGCGGCATCACCGCCCGTTTCGCAAGCCACGATTGGCACGCCGAGATGGAGACGGACACCGGCCGCCTCGAGCTCCCCGTGCAAGACGGTGAACAGGTCACCGCGATGGACGCCGAAGGCCGCCGCCCCCGGCGCGCCGTCGTCATACCGAAAGCGGACGAGGTCTTTTCCGTGGTGGGTGACGGCGTGAATTTCGTGGATGACTTCCGCCCGCGCGGTGACGGCCGCGAGAAGCCCCATTCCGTCGAGGATCCGCTGCCCGCTGGGTTGCAGCAGCACGCCGGCGCCCAACGGCCCGACATGGCGGGTCTGCTCGAACAGGTCAACCGCGTGCCCGTCGCGTCGAGCCATCAGCGCGAACGACGTCCCGGCGATCCCGCACCCCACCACGCCGATCCTCAGCCGCCCGGTCATGCAATGGTTATCCTGCCGAAGCATCGGTGAAGCAATGCGCTGGAGCGGCAGGCACACTCCGTGGGGTCCGCCGAGCGCCTCGGTCCAGGGCTCGAATCGGCTAACCCCATTGATGGTCGCATTGATTACATCGTTTGGACGGGGGCCAGAAGGGCGAAAGCCCGAGGAACAGGACCGCGACGAGATGGGCATGCCAAGGCGGCGGCGTCTCGATCACGAGTGTCGAGCCAAATCGCGGGCACCACGGCCGCCCGGCGCGGTGGGCTTCAAGGATCGCCGTGGCCCGGCTCATGTCATCGCGGCTGACGAGCAGTTCGATCCCGGCCCCCCCGGTATCCAAACCGCCGGGCTCGATTTCGGCGACGTCGCCCATCATCGCGTCGATATTCGCGGTCGTGAGCGCCCGCCGAGCCTCATGCCACTGTGCCGTCGTCGGGCACCGGGCCAGGGCGACCCAGACTGGCCCGGGTGAGCCGGGAGCGGTTCAGCGCTCGCGACACCAGGAACGATTTCTCGTACGACTCGCCCGTCCTGATCAGCGATACCGACGCGGACGAGCTTCTCGAGACCGTAGAGCAGTTCCAGAAGGACGCCGAAGCGTGGATCCGCGGCAACGACCCGAGCCTCGCCTAGGCCCGCTCCGCGCGTCCGTGGTCCGTACCCGATTTCCACCCTCGGTCTTTGCCGCTCGATGGTCGCCGATCGTCGGCTCGTCAGTGTCCGACGGACGCCACCTGCCCGAACATCCGCGGCTGGCCCGTTGATTCCAGGACCGAGAGCCACAGATCCCCGTTCGGGTCCACCGTGTTGCGATCGCGGATGACGAGCGGGATCGGGATGTGGACGAAGCGGCCGTGCCAGCGGCCGACGACGCAGTCGGTGCGGCCCGCCATCGCGGCGTGGACGGCGTTCAGCGCCAGCCGGAAGCAGTAGACGCTGTCATACGGGTTGGCCGGGACGGATCGGATCGAATAGGACGGATCGATGTACTTGAGGTTCAGCTCGATCTTCTCGGCCGCGAAGAAGGCATTGATCCGATCGCGCAGGTAAGGGCCGATGTCGTGCAGGCGTTTGTTGCCCGAGGCGTCGGTGGCGTCGGTCGTGGCGTCGGTCGTGGCGAGCAGGTCCTGTCCGGCCCCTTCGGCGGCGACGATGACCGCGTGGCCGCGGCGCTCGATCCGGCGCTTGAGGTGCTGGAGGAACCCTCCTTCTCCCTCCAATGCGAACGGCACTTCGGGGATGAGGACGAAGTTGACGTCCGACATCGCCAGCGACGCATAACAGGCGATGAAGCCCGAATGCCGCCCCATCAGCTTCACCAGGCCGACGCCGTTGGGCGCGCCGGTGGCTTCGATGTGCGCGGCCCGGATATGGCGCGTCGCCTCGGAAAAGGCGGTCTGGAAGCCGAAAGACTGGTCGATGAAGCAGATGTCGTTGTCGATCGTCTTGGGGATGCCCACGACAGAGACCCTGGCGCCACGGGCGGCGGCCTCCTCGTGGATCGCGTGGGCGCCGCGCAGCGTCCCGTCCCCGCCGACGACGAAGAGGATGCTGATCGACATCCGCTCCAGGCAATCGACGATCTCCACCGGGTCCTGCTTACCGCGGGAAGAGCCCAGGATTGTCCCCCCGTGCTCGTTGATATCGGAGACAAATTCGTGGGTCAGGTCGAGCACCGGGCGGTTGTAACGCGGAATGAACCCCTGATACCCGTAGGTGAAGCCGTAGATCCGGCGGACGCCGTAATGGCGGCTCATCCCCTCGACGAGCCCCCGAATCACGTCGTTCAAGCCGGGGCATAACCCGCCGCATGTGACGATGCCGACGCGCGTCTTCCCGGGGTCGAAGTAGATCAGTTCTCGCGGGCCTCCCGGTTCGAAGCTGGGAAGGTCGGCGGCCGCACCCTCGTCGGCCTGGCGGCGGCCCAGGGAATGACGGGTGTCGTCGAACAATACCCGGTCCGGGTCTCGAACGTGGTTATACGATTCGGTCCGGTGGGCGATGATCGCGGACATCGGGTTGCCGACGCGGCAGGGGCCAGCGCCCTGACGGCGAGGTCGGCGGAGCAGACGTTCATGGGCGTGACTCCATGACCAGTCGCCGACGATTGCTGCTCCGCCACAGAGCGTTGGGCGAGGGTCGCGGAGAGTATAACGCACCGAACGCGGCACACCCGCGCCCTGGCCATCAATTTGAGCGTTGGTGCGTGGGCCGTGACAGTGGGCCGCTCCATCTCAATCAGCGGGTGCGCTCGCGAGTCAAATTGACGCCGGTGCCCTCAATGTGCCCTCGCCGGTGGTATCGCCGACCGTGCAGAGGTCCGCCGGTGAGGGCACCGGCGGCACGTTGGATAGCATGCGCGACTCGATGCGAGTCGGCGCTTGCCAGACCGCGAGTCGATGTTACGCTTATCGCGTTCACGGCCGCCCGGGCAGGGAGCGCACACGGGCGTACGTAAAGCTGTTCCAAATGTCCGCCCTGTCCTTCGGAAGGTTTCACGGATGAAACGACTTCTCTCCGCGTTACGTTATATCGCCTCGGCCCAGCGTTTACCGATCGCACAGGTCGTGTTGGCGGCCGCCGTTGTCTCGGCACCCGTCGCCGTGCGCAAGCCGCGGACATCAATGCCGAAGTGCAGGTGGTTCTTCAGGACCGTTTGTTGCGGAACGCGTCGCTCGGGGTGGAAGTGATCCACCTGGGGCCGACGGCGGCCACCTCAAAGCGCGTGTACGCCCGCGACGCCGAGACGCCGCGGATCCCCGCAAGCAACCTGAAGGTCATCACGACGTCGGCCGCCCTCGATCGGCTGGGAGCGGGTTTCAAGTTCCGGACGGTCCTGCTGCGGCACAAGGATGACCTGGTCCTGATCGGCGACGGCGACCCCGCCTTCGGCGATGGAGAGTACCTTCAGAAGGTCGGCTGGCGCGTGACCACGGTCTACGAAGGGTGGGCGGCGCAGCTTAAGAAGCTCGGCGCCGGCAGCATTCATGATGTGATTGTTGACGACAGCGTCTTTGACGACGTTTTCTATCACCCGCACTGGCCGGTCGATCAGCTTGATCTGCGATACATGGCCCAGGTGGGCGGGCTGAACCTGAATACGAACGTGGTCGAGTACCTTGTGCAGCCGACGACGCCCGGCGGCCGCGTCTCCTTCACGACCGACCCGGCGACGGAATATCTGTCGATCCAGAATCGCTGCGTCACCGGGGCCTCGAACGGGATCGGCGTCGTTCGCCAGCCCGGAACCAACACGGTGACGTTACGCGGGCAGACGCCGTCGCGCGGCGTCGCGCGGGTGGCGGGCACGGTTCACGACCCGTCGCTCTTTGCCGGGACGGTGCTTTCCGAAACGATGACGGCGGCGGGTATCCCGGTGACCGGGGCCGTGCGGCGCGATCGGACGGCCCGGCAGGAGCGGCTGCGGCTCGGGACGGCGGCCGCCGACTGGTCGGTGGTCGGCGTGCATGAGACGCCGATCGAAGCCATCATCGGGCGGGCAAACAAGGACAGCGTCAACCTCTACGCCGAATGCCTCTGCAAGCGTCTCGGATGTGAGACAACCCGCACCAGCGGCACGTGGGAGAGCGGGACGGCCGCGGTCGGCGGGTTCCTGACGACGACCGTCGCCGTGCCGGCCGGCGAATTCCGACTGGATGACGGGAGCGGCCTGTCGAAGGAGAACGCGATCAGCCCGCACGCGATCGCATCCGTCCTTGCTTACGATTTCTACGCGAAGAACCGCGACATCTTCTTCCCGAGCCTATCGGTCGCCGGCGTTGACGGGACGCTGAAGGATCGCTTTCGCGCCGCTCCGGTTCGCGACCTGCGCGAAAGAGTCTTTGGCAAGAGCGGCTTCGTGGAGGGCGTCAGCACGCTCTGCGGCTACCTGCACGCCCGCGACGGCCAGTGGTACGCTTTCTCCATCATGCTGAACGGCATCCCGCGCGGCAGTAATGGCGAGATCAAGCCGCTTCAGGAGAAGATCGTCAAGGCGATCGAGGATTGAGCGGCTCGCACCGGCCTCGGGGGATGGATGGATCGCAATGACTTCGTATAAGGTGCGATCTTCGGCATGCGGTAAGCGGTGGGCGTTGTGGTCGGTTTTCGTCGCGCTGGGCGCGGGTTGCGCCGGCGGCCAGAACGGACTGCCGCGGGCGGGCCCGGCCAGGCCGGCGCTGGTTCAAATCGTGCCCTGGGCGTTCCCCGGATCGGCCGACGGGCATGCGGTGCGGACGGCACACTACACGATCTACACGACGATCGAAGAGGAAGGCATTGTTGAGTCGCTCGGCCAGCTCATGGAGGGGGCGTTCGAGCAGTATCAGCACCTGACGCCGACGGTCGCGCCGACGGCCGCCCCGCTTCCCTGTTATGTGTTCGCGACGCGTCGTCAGTGGGCGCAGTTCACCCAGGGCGAGACAGGGACGGACGCCCAGATCTACCTTCGAATCAACCGAGGCGGCTACACCGTCCGCGACTGGTACGTTGCCTACTTCATTGGCGACGTGGGGACTTATTCCGTGGCGTCTCATGAGGGGTGGCATCAGTACGTGGTGCGCCACTTCAAGTCGCGGCCGCCGCCGTTCCTGGAGGAGGGGATCGCCTGCACCTTCGAAGACGTCACGTGGGAGAAGCATCTTCCCCGATGGACCTACCTCGGGAATATCCACCGGCTGGAGGCGCTGCAACGCGCGCGACAGAAGAACATGCTCATTCCTTTGAGCGAACTCTGCCGCATGCACGCCGGGCAGGTCGTCGATACGACCGCCGCGCGGGTCGAAGCGTTCTATGCGCAATGTTGGGCCTTCGCGCGGTTCTGCCGAGAGGCCGACGGCGGCACCTATCGCCCCGCGCTGGAAAAATGCTTGGCGACCTCGCCCTCGGCGAGGCTTATCCGCAGGCAATCCCTCCGACGACCGGTCCTTCAACCGAGTCGGAGCGGAGTGAGGCAGGGGCGACGGCTCCGTCCACGCGGCCGCAAGGCGGCTGGCATTGGGACCCGGACGACGCCCAGCCCCTCCTGGAACGCTATTTCGGCGACAGTATCCAGAGCCTGGACGCACGTTACCGTGCCTTCATCGATCGGCTGGTCGAGAATCGCGCCCTGCTTGAAACCGCCCCTTGAGCACGCGGGCCGTGCAAGCCCGCGCGAGTTGTCCCGGAAGCGCCCTCGCGAGCGTCCGTGGGCCCGGGTTAAGTCAACCACCTCACAAAATTTTTTCTTGGGTTACACCTGGCGCTCCCGGTAGGATAATCCGATCGTGAGCCAAGCCAGAACAATCTCGGCGGCGGAGACCCAGCGGAAGATGGTCTATTTCAGCGGCCGAGTGCAGGGAGTGGGGTTCCGGTATACGACCCGTAACATCGCCATGCGCTACAACGTGCAGGGTTTCGTTCGCAACCTTCCGGACGGCCGCGTGGAACTGGTTATCGAAGGCCCGTCCGACGAGACCGATAATGTTCTCGAAGACCTCCGCCGGAAGATGAGTGGTTTCATCCATAAAGTCGAAGCCGTCGCCGCCCCGGCCACCGGCGAGTTCGAGCAGTTCTATATCCGCCATTAGAGCCCGCCCCCGCGACCGTGCCGTTCCGGCGTCATCCCGGAACTTGTTCTTCCTTCCGATCGAAATTACCGAACCGCACCGGCGCCGGACCCATCGTAGCAGGCACACTCCGTGTGCCGTCCGCCGCTCTCCAGCGACGCCGCCGTGCGAGATCACGGCTGACGGAACGCCAAGTGTGCCTGCTACTCTGCGATCGCGCCAGCCCATCTCCGCCCGTCGCTGAAATCCGATTGACCCATCAAACCCACCCACACGCGCCCCAACGCCGCACCCGCGGTTTTCCTTCAAATGGCCCACTATTGGTCCGTTCCAGGCAAGATTCGGGTGCGCGGGGATGCCATCCGACGTGCTGTCGGTGCCCTCACCGGCGGGCACTTCGCGTGGGAGGCACTTGAGCCGCTGATTTAGATGGAACGGCCCACCCGTCTCAAATCATGCCGGGATCAGGACGTCCTTCGGGCGGCGAGCGCTTTGCGCACGACCTTTGCCAGCACCTCGGGGGCATAGCCGTTTTTCTGGATCACGCGTTCGACGCGGCCGCGGAGGGCCTCTCGTTCCGCCGGGGAAAGATCGTGCGCGGTGGCGACGATGATCGGGATGGAGGACCCGGCCGAATTGGCGCGCAACGCCTCAACAACCGCGAAGCCGTCCATCTCAGGCATGAACAGGTCGAGCAGGATAGCGCGGGGCCGATGGGAGGCGATCCGGTCGAGGGCCTCTTGACCGCCGGTCGCCTCGACGACGGCCCAGCCGGCCGCCTCGAGGGCGCGGCGCTTGAGGTCTCGGACGGCGGGGTCGTCGTCCACGATCAGGATCGGCCCCCCGCCGCCCGCCGGATGAAGCCGCCGGATCACCTCGCGCAGGCGTTCGAAATCCACCGGCTTAATCAGGTAGTCGGAAGCGCCCAGCGCATACCCCATCTGCTTGTTGTCCAGGATCGTGACCATGACGACGGGGATGCTGCTCAGGCTCGCATCGGCCTTGAGCTCTTGCAGGGTCTTCCATCCGTCCTTGTGCGGCATCATGACGTCGAGCGTGATGACGTCCGGGCGGGCCTCCCGGGCCAGCCGGATCCCCTCCTCACCCCCGGCGGCCGTCCTCACCCTGAACCCTTCTTTGGCAAGCGCGCGCCGCATCAGGTCGTGGCTGACCGCGTCATCATCAATCACGAGGACGAGGGCGTTCAGTTCCGCGTCCGCCTCGACGGCGGCGCCGGTGATTGTGGGGCCGGTGATCGCGGGGTCGGTGATCGCGGGGTCGGTCGTCGCGGGGTTGGCAATCGCGGGGTCGGCCAGGCCGGCCGGCGAGGCGGCGGAGCCCGCTGGCGCGATCGCTTCAGGTGCGGCCGCGGGCGTGATGTCGGCCGGAAGCTTCACGGTGAACGTCGCCCCCTCGCCGGGCTGGCTCGCGACGGTCACTTCGCCCCCCATCAGCCGACAGAAGTGCTGGGTGATCGCCAGCCCCAGCCCCGTGCCGCCGAATTTGCGGGTGGTCGAGGCGTCCGCCTGGGTGAACGGCTCAAAGAGGCGGCCGATCTGCTTCTGGGTCATGCCGATGCCCGTGTCGCTCACGCGGAAGCGGACGAATGGGCGGCCGCCCTCTTCATAGCGGGCGGCGTCGAGCGTCACGAGGCCGTCCTCGGTGAACTTGCTCGCGTTGCTCAGGAGGTTGAAGAGGATCTGGCGGACCTTCGTCACGTCGGCATGCATTTCGCCGATCTGGGGGTCGATCCGCAGCTCAAGGCGATTGCGATTGCGGGCGACGATCGGGCGGATGGTGGTCGATACCTCCGAGATCATCCCCTTCACACTGAAGTTCTCGATGAACAGGTCCATGCGGCCGGACTCGATCTTGGAAATGTCCAGCACGTCGTTGATCAGCAGGAGCAGGTGCTCGCCGGCGCCGTGAATCCGCCCCAGGTCGCTCTTGAAAGAAGGCTCGCCGAGGGTATCCGCCTGCTCCTGGAGCATTTCGCTGTAGCCGATGATCGCGTTCAGCGGGGTGCGCAGCTCGTGGCTCATGCGGGCGAGGAACTCGCTTTTGGCGAGGTTGGCCTGCTCGGCCAGCTCCTTCTGCTGGGTCAGGGCGGCCGCGTAGCGACGCTCGGTCACGTCGCGAATATTGACGACCAGCCCGCCGACGAACGGCTCGTCGAGCAGGTTGTTCTCGATCGCCTCGGCGTACCGGTCGCATCCCTCCACCTTGAACTCGACCGGCGGGCTTTTCCCCTTGTTGATCGACGCGGTGCGGAGCGTCGCCAGGACACGCTCGCGGTCGATTCGGTCAACCCGTTCGATCAGCGGCGCGCCGCGCAGCGCGTCGGGCTGGATGCACAGGACTGTTTCGACCGCGGGGCTGGCGTAACGAACGCGGTCCTGCTTGTCGAGGATCACGATCGCGTCGGACGCGTTCTCGATCAGCGCGCGGAAGCGCGCCTCTCGTTGAGCCAGACGCTCCTGGGCGGCGCAGCCCCCGCTCCCGCTCGCGGACTTTCTCAGCCATCAGCCCGAACGTCCCGGCGAGCCGCCCAAGCTCGTCGCCGCGATGGCCGCTTTCGCGCAGCGATCGCCCCGCTTCCGTCTCCTCAAATCGTTCGGAATGCTCCGCCCCCCGGCCCACGGCGGCGGTGGCCGCCGCCAGGTGGTTCAGCGGGCGGATGACGTTGCGGCGGAGCAGCATGTTGATCAGCAGGATGACAACGCCGAAGATCTCCGCGAACAGCAGCACGACGCGCCGGGCATCCTGCTGCCCCTGATCGAGCACGCGCGCCGCGGGCAGGTAGACGACCTGCGCCGCGATGATCTGGTGGAGGTGCCACCCGAACCCGTTGTCGCGCCCATACTCGGTGATCATCGACGGGGGCGCGGCCTCAGGGTTGCTGTGGCATTCCAGGCAGCTTGGCTTGGTAACCGTAAGGGGGCTCGCGCTGTAGAAGAGCTTCTTGCCCTCCACCTCTCGAAACCCGGTTTTTGTCTTCAGATCGGGGTGGCTGACGAACCAGGCGACGAGGCTTTCCTCAAAGTCGTCGGCCCTGTCGCGCGGGTTGGTGGGGTTTGGAGAGGCTTCTTTATATCGAAACTCGTCAAACCCCTCCGTCAATCGAAGGGATTCGAAGACTTCCCGGGCGGCAAAGCCCGGGACCGTCTCCCGCAGGAACGTCGGCGACGTGGCCTGCGCCGGCTTGAGCCGCGGGCTGACATTGGAGCCCGTGTAGTCTCGGACGGCGTTCATGCTCTTGCGGAGCATTTCCGAGGCGGTGCCGATCTGTGCCTCCGCCTGGCGCGCCATGATATACGTGATCCCGAACCAGCTAAGGCCTGTCCCGCCGACGAAAATGATGGCGAGGATCAGGTTGACCTTGATGCGGAGCGAGAGCCGGTTGATCATGGGACGGTCCGTAGGCTCCGGGGTTCCGATCGCCGCCGCTTCCGGCGGCCTACCCCCCTCCCACGCCGAACCGGCCGCCTTGGGGGCTCATTTCTGTTGTTCCAGCAACGCCTTCATCTTCTCCAGCAGGCGCGGCATCCGTACCGGCTTGGTGTCGTAGTCGTCGCAGCCGGCCAGCACGGCGCGTTCGCGGTCGCCGGCCATCGCGTTGGCGGTCAGGGCGATCACCGGGATGGCGGCGGTGGCCGGATCGGCCTTGAGCCGCCGCGTCGCCTCCCAGCCATCAAGGATGGGGAGGCCCAGGTCCATGAGGATCAGATCGGGCAAATGGGCGGCCGCCGCCGCCACCCCCTGCTGGCCGTCGGCCGCCAGGATGACATCGAACCCGCTGGCGATGAGCCGGCGTGAAAGCATGTCCCGGTTCATCTCATTGTCTTCGACGAGTAGGACTTTGACCATGGGAGCGCCCCGAGGCCGAGGGGCGCCCCGAGCCACGCGCATATCCTACCGAGGCCCCGGCGGGGTCGGAGCGTCGGTTTTCCCCTATTCGCGACCGAATTCCATCGCCAGGGCGGAGATGTCGTCGCCAGGCGCCGCGCCGTTTCGGAACGACTTGATCTGGCCCCGAAGCGCCGCCAGTGATTGTTGCAGCGGAGGAGCGTGTGGGATGGCGCAGGCTTCGGCCAGCCGCTCGGGGCCGAACTGTTCCTCGGAGGGGCTCATGGCCTCGGTGCAACCGTCAGAGTAGAGGAAGAGGCGGTCGCCGGGCCGGAAATCGATCGTGTGCTCTTCGAAGGCGACGTCGTTGACCCACCCGATGGCAAAACCACGGTCGTACAAGAATCGCGCCGCGGCGCCGGCCGGCACGATCAGCGGCGGCGGCTGCCCGGCCGACACGTACCGAAGTCGCCGCGTCGCCAGTTCGATCACGCCGTAGAAGAGCGTGAAGTATTGCATCTCCTCGCCAGTCATCGGGAAGCGATGATTCAGCTCGGCGGCGACGTCAGCCGGCGGCCGCGGCGCGAGGCCCGCAGGGCTTTCCTGCTCCACCAGCGACGCCTGCCCGGCGACCGGCGCGAGCATCCGGCAGAGGGTCACCGACAGGAGGGCGGCCGTCACTCCGTGGCCGCTGACATCCAGCACGTAGAAGCCGACGTGGTTCGACCCCAGCGGGAAAACGTTCAGGATGTCGCCCCCCAGCTCATCGCATGGCTCATAGGCCCACGCGAATTGCACGCCCGGGAAACAGACCGGGTTGGCCGGCAACAGCGACTGCTGCACCCGGCTGGCAAGATCCAGGCCGCGGCGCATCCGCGCGTTCGCCGCCTGAAGCTCCGCGTTGTGCCGGCGCAGGTCTTCCTCCAGCGCGAGGATGCGGTCGAAGGCAAGCTTGTGGGAGACGTGGGTGCGAACCCGGGCGAGGACGACCGGGAAGTCCAGAGGCTTGGTGACGAAGTCGTTGGCCCCGAGGCTGAGCGCGAGAATGATGTCCTTCCGGTCGTGTCGAGCGGTGGCGATGATTACCGGCAATTGGGTAGCGGGGTGGGACTGGCGAAGGAGGGTCAGCGCTTCGAAGCCGCTCATCCCGGGCATTTCGATGTCGAGCAGGATCAGGTCGAAAGGCTCGGCTTCGACGGCCGCCAGTGTCTCCACGCCGCTTTCGGCGACGGCGACGGAGAACCCCTCGCGTGCCAGCCGCCGGGAAAGGACGTTTCGATTGTCCTCGTCGTCATCGACGACAAGCAACCGCCCCTTGATCGCTTCCCCAGTGGTCGCTTGCATGGTGGGGCTCTATCGAAGGAGAAGCTTTCGTGCCCCCGTCAAATCAGGGCAAGATGAACGATTCCTAAGATCGTTGGGGTCGGATCGACCCCTTCCACAATCGCCCGCGCACGATGCCGGGTGTCCCCCCGCGTGAACCGCATCCGGGCGCCCGGGGCTCCGATCGGCTGATGCCGGTGACGATCCCCGCATGGGGACCACGGGGCGCGGCTACTCGGGGCCGCCGGCATTACGGGTTATTCGAGGCCGGCTCCGTCTTGTCTTCGATCGGCGCCGCGGGGACAGGGTCGAGGGCGACCGGTGGCGGCCCGGATCCGCCGTCTTTGCCTGGGGATGCCGTGATCACCTGAACCGGGATCTCCGGTGGCAGCAGCGCCTCCAGCTTGGACTGAAAGTGCCCCTTGATCAGGTGGTACAACGCCCCCTGCCGGCTGGTGCCAATGAGCACCTTGTTGCAGCCATAGATGGCGGCCGCCTCGGCGATCAACTCGGCGGCGTCGTTCCCTGTGTCATAGACCGGCAGAATGGTGACCCCCATCTCGTGCCCGAGGTCGAGGAAGCGGCTGAACGTGCGCAGCGCCGCCAGGTCGGTATCGATCGTCAGGCGTTGCTCGTTGTCATACTTGTATGACAGGGCGACCTGCCGGATGAAACAGACGACCAGCGCCGCCCCGTCCGCCTTGGCGACGTCGAACGCGGGCCGGGCGAGGATTTCCGAGCCGTATGTGCCGACCAGGATCTTCGGCTTGAGCATGACGTCGCTCGGCAACTGCTCGGAGATCGCCTGGCGGAGCAGGCTTGGCTTCACGCCCTTGCGGCCGGCGAACCACTTGGTCATCTGGCGCGCCGCCAGACCGACGATCATCACGATGGTGACGAACAACAGCGCCTCGCGCTTCACATAGGCGAGCGTCACCCAGATTGACAGCAGCACGATGCCCAGGAGGATCATCGGTATCTTGCGATACGCGCGGCGAAGCCGCGGGTGCGTGGAACAGAGTGTGACATTGATGGCGACGGCCCCGATCACACCGATCGCATACAGGGCTGCCAGGCGTTCCAGATCGTGAACGATCAGCAGCACGACGATCGGAACGCCCGTCGCCACCACCGCCGGCAGCCACGGCACGCCGAAACGGTTGAGGCCCTGCATCACCGACGGCAACTCGCTGTCGCGGGCCATCAGGTACTGAACCGAGATCATATCGGTGATCGCCGTGTTGGCGGCCGACAGCAGCAGCAGGCCGCCGACGATTCGGACCATCCATTCGCCCAGGCCATGCAGCCATCGGTCGGTGTAGATCCCTGACAGATAGGCCATCATGTCGTTGTAATGCTCAGCGCGATCGAGCGGGACGATGGCCATCATGCACAGCGCGAGCAGTACGTTGAAGACCGCCACCTCGGCCGTGACGGCCCAGATCGCCTTGTTGGCCGTCACCGGCACCGGCCGCTTCATGACGCCGGTGAGGTTCGCGATCGCCTCGACCCCCGACAACGCCAGCACGATCGACACAAAGGCGAGCCACGTGTCGGCGCTGCTGTGCCGCCATGGATCGCCGAACTTGATCTGGCGGAACGGCAACTGCGGAAGGGCGAAGCCGAGGATGAGCAGCGTGATCGCGACCATCCCCAGCGCGGCGAACAGCGCGAAGCCGCCCGTGTGCTTGGGGCCCATCAGGTTGAACAGGCCGATGACGATGATGGCGACGATCGCCCACAGGCCGGGAGAGTCCCAGGCGACCAAGGCCTCGGGTTGCGACTTGTCATAAAGCGCCTGCACGGCTTTTCGGTAGCCGGTGTCCGGCGCGTACGCCAGGTAGGCCTCGCGCTCGGTGTTGCTCATCACGCCGATCTGCTTAAGGGACTTGTCGGCCGGGTCGTACCAGAACTTGCTTTTTGCGTGGGTCTCGCGAATCGACGTCGGCAGCTTTTCGGCGAGCCCGGCCGGGACCGCCGACAGCTTCTCCGCCAACTCGTCCTCGTGGTTCAGCTTGATATCGTCGCCGGCATCCTGCACGTAGTGGGTGGCGCCGACATCGGCGGCCGCCTTCCCCTTCTCTTCCTCCGCCTGGTGCTTGATGGGCAGACCGAAGTAGTGAAAGGCGTCCAGCGCGCTGAGGCTTGCCGTCACCGTATAGTCGGCAAACAGGAGCAGCGCGCCGATCACCGCCAGGGTTCGGCTCTTGTGCTTGGCGGCGGTGTAGACGCCGCCGCCGTCCGGGTAGATGCGGCAGATCTGCGAGTATGCCCAACCGACCGCGACGATCAGGACGCTCATCAGCAGGATGAGATAGAAGCTCGTCCTGCCCGCAAAGAGGAACGCGAGCCCCAGCACGTACAGCCGGCTGGTGCCCCAATCGCCGAAAAGCAGGCCGGCCGCCTGAAGCCAGCCGACGTTTCGAGGGCGTTCAGCGGAAAGCAAAGAAAGCGCGGCGGGTTTGCCGCGCCCAGTGTCATCGGTGTGCATAGAGAGAGGTTTCCGGACGGACGTACACGAAGCCGCCCCGGTCCTGACCGGGGCAGATCCTTCAGTCCACGCATCGCACAGCGTCGGCTCGAGAGTTGCGGGCGAGTCAGGGAGGTGTTGCCGGCACGGGACGGTCCCAGTCCGGAATCCTGATCGGCCGCGGCAGGAGAGCGAACGTCGTGCCCTTTCACAAGCCTACGGGGTTAGCTGACGGGCTGGAGCCATGAAAGTGCTCCGGGGTGGTGGTTCAACACCCCTTCGCCCCACGTCCGACTCGGGCCGACCGCGCCCGCGGATCGAACTGTTGGTTCCCCCGTATCGCGCCTACCGGCACGATTTCGGCGATCACACGAACGCGTAGCCTAGGGTCAAACGCCAATCCCTGTCAAATAATGCTACGGAAATAATCGCGTCGCCTTCCGTAACCGTCCAAGCTACCACCGGTAACGGACGGCTCGCTGGTGCCGAGCGCCACTCGCCGCCGCTCATCGACGGCTCTACTTTTTTCCCTTTCCGCGACGCTCTTGCTCCTTGCGGACTTCCTCGGCCCGAGCCTGGAGGTTCGCCCACCAGCCTGCGACCCCGGAGGGTTTCGGCGCGTCCGCCGCATCAGATCGGCCGCGGCCGGCCTTGGCGGCGCGGGTGGGTTTCGCGTCAACGATGACCGGGCCGTCTCGCTTCGCCGCCTCCTCGCGCTCCTTGATGTGCCGCCGAATGATCTTGCTCTCGATGATTCCAATGCCAGTGCTCGTCAAAATATAGAGGTTCAGCCCGCTTGGGCCGCTATAGAGCATCAGGGGGAAGATGAACGGCGTCATCCATTGCATCATCTTCTGCTGCTGAATCTGCTCCGGCGTGGCGGCCGGGTTGGGCGGCGTCATGTACTTCTGCTGAATAAAGAAAACCACGCCGAGGAAGACTGGCAGGATGTTGATCCCGTCCATGTGAAAACCGAACGGCAACATCACCGTCTGGTGGAACGAGAAGAGGTAGTCCGGCTTGGCCAGGTCCTGGATCCACGTCAGGCCGTAAAGGAATGGCTGCTGCCGAAGCTCGAACGTCGTCTGTAACGCGCTGTAGAGCGCGATCCAGATCGGCATCTGAAGGAACATCGGCAGGCAACCGAGGACCGGGGCAAACCCCTGCTGCTTGTAGAAATCGACCATCGCCTTGTTCATGGCCTCTTTGTCGTCGCCATACTTCTTTTTCAGCTTATCCAGTTCCGGGCCCATCTTGCCCATCTTCATCATCTGGACCTGCGAACGCTTGGTGATCGGGTGAAGGATCAGGCGGACGATCGCGACCAGACAGATGATCGCGACGCCCCAATCTCGGAAAACGTAGTGGAATACGCCGAGCATCGACGCCAGCAACAGGATCAACTGCGGGATCGTGCAGATCGAGCAGGGCCCGCTCTTGATTACCAGGCCGCCGTTGTACCCGCGGGTAAGCCTGGTAATGCGCCGTCTCCAGCACTTGTCGCCACTTGGGGCCAAAATAAAGCTCGAATGGCATGGTCATCGACTGACCAGAGGCGATCTTCTGGTCGGTGGTCAGGAAATCCAGAGTAACGGCCCGGTCTTCGGCCAAAATAGACTCGTCGCCGAGGTTCCAGCCGCGCACCGTCACCTTGGACAGATAGTCCACCGGGCCGGCCGAACCGTCCAGCTTGTACGGGAGCACCAGCGCGTCGAAATAGACGCTGCAGGTGCCAAACCAGAGCAGCGGCCGCCCTCCGTCATCCTTCAGCAGCTCGACCGTCTCCTGCTTGTCCTTGCGGAACCCCTCGACCGGATGCGGCGTCGCGACATGGACCTCGGCCCCATCGGCATAACCCGCGACGATCTGCCGATCGGCGCCCCGGCCGCCCTCCTTGGGGGGTAGCGTCGGCCCGTTGAACGCCAGGCTTACCGTGATTGGTTTGCCGGTCAGGTTCGAAACCCCATAGGCGACCGCCAGCTCGAACCCCTGCCCGCCATGCTTGTCCCCCGCTGGCGTCCCAGCGGGGAACGCCGTGTACGTCTTGCGGACCCTGATCCCCGGGTCGCTCTCGCCGGTGCTCCCAAAGGCGAGCCGGGTGGCAAAGGTAGCCGAAGTCGCGTCGGCGCTTTCGAGGTCCCATGCGACGTTGGAGAGGTCAACGGCCGTCCCGTCGATCGTGATCGACCGGGTCGCCATGGAGTCGGAGCCGGCGATCCCCGCCTGTGGGAGTTGATAGACGTATGGCCGCCGCTCGCTCGGCTTCTTCTTGAAATCAGCGGGGTCGTTGAACTCGGTAAGCGTGACGTCCAGGATCGCCGCGCCCAGCGGCTGAAGGTCAACCCGGATCGGGTAGTCCTTGTCCCTCGCTTTGCTGTTCCATGTGAGCGTTGCGCCGGCTGGCCGCGTGGAAGGCAAGGCATGCCACTGGGCGGAGGCGGCCGCGATGGTGGGCGCCGGCTGCGTGCTCGAAGCTACGCTCGGGCTGGCGTCGGTGGTTGGGCCGGAGGTCGGGAAGGTGGAGGGTCGCGAGGCGGCGTCGGTGGTCAGCGCCGGGTGCGGCGCGACGGCGACGGTGGTAGGCCCACCGGCCGTGTCGTCCTTCGCTTGAGGGGGCTTGGGCGCGAGATGGGGGTACGCCTTGAAGGCATACTGCTGCAACTGCATGAAGCCCAGCACCAGGGCGGCTGTCAAGACCGACAGCAGGATCGTCCGCTTCGTATCCATTGATTTCCTTCAAAGACTCGATCGCAGGTCAGGCGTGTTGGGCAGCCTGAAAAGAGGGCCGACGGCGGCCGATCGCCTCGCCCGTGGACGTCTCACCGGCGTTCTCGCCGGCGGGATGACCCTTCGACGAATGGCGGTGAAGCTCGACATCGATCCGGGCCGACGCCCGGCGAAGCGATGGGTTTATTCAGTGGGCAAAGCGCTCCCCCTACCTTCCGTCAACGAGTCGCGTGCCGAGGAAGTTGTCGAGCTCGCCGATCGCCTCGACCTTCTTTACGACCGTGTCCACGTCGTACGGGATGCGGACGAATTCGACGGCGGTATCCGTCACGATGACGAAACTGCTGCGAGGGTCGCGGTCGCGGGGCTGGCCGACGCTGCCGACGTTGATGATGGCCTTCTCGTCGGTGAGCTCATACCGATAGTCAAGCTCGTCGGGGCTGTAGAAGTCGGGGCCTTCGAGGAAGACGCCGGGGACGTGGGTGTGCCCGACGAAGCAGAGGCGTTCGAACCGCTCAAAGATGCTGACGAACTTCCCGGGGTTGGTGTAGATGTCGTCGGGGAAGATGTACTCGTTCACCGGCCGCCGCGGCGAGGCGTGCACGGCGATAAAATCCGGCGTGCGAATCCGAACGGGGAGACTCCCCATAAATCGCCAGCGTTTGGCTTTGCGCTCCACGTCGGGGTCGTTCTCGAAGCAGCGGCGAGTCCAGAAGCAGGCCTGCTCGGCGCCGCTGTTGAAGTTAAACGGCTCGTACATGACCGCGAAATCGTGGTTCCCCATCAGGGCGGCGCGACACCGCTCCATCACCAGGTCCATGCACTCCATGGGGTTGGGGCCGTACCCGATGATGTCGCCGAGGCAGACAACGTGCTGCACCCCCCGCCGCTTGATCTCTTCGAGGACCGCCAGGAACGCTTCGAGGTTGCCGTGAATGTCTGAAACGATTGCGAACATTCGGAGCCATCAGCCTTGATACGTCCGCCCCGAACAGTTGACCGGTCGCCGTCGCCGCCGAACGAAGGCGCCTTCGCGAGGGGGTCAGGGCCGCCGCGTCTGACGCTGACGATCGTAAGGGCCAGCGGAAGGTGCGTCAATTTCACCCGGGCTCGCCCCGCCCACGCCCCTCGTTAGGCCGAACGATGGCGACGCGCTCGACTTCCCGCCCTCCCCCGCCAATCATCCCGATCCCATGACCTTACTGCTGGTTTCCCTCTCGGCCTTCCTTGCCGGCGCGATCAATGCGGTGGCGGGCGGGGGCACGTTCCTCACCTTCCCGGTCCTGACAGGCCCTGCGCCGTTCGGCGGCTTGAGTGAAAAAGTCGCCAACATGACCAGCACGATCGGCCTCTGGCCCGGGTCGGCCGCCTCGGTCGGCGCGGCCTGGCGCGACATCCGCCGCGTCCCCCGCGGCATCCTGCTGGGCTACAGCGCGGTGAGCCTGCTCGGCGGCGGCGCCGGGGCGGTGCTGCTGCTGACGACCTCCGTGAAAACCTTCAGCCTGATCGTCCCCTGGCTGCTTGCGTTTGCCACGACGATCTTCGGCTTCAGCAAGCCGATCGCCCGCTGGGCCGGCCGCAAACATGGCGATCCGTCCCTGAAATGGTCCCTGTTGGTGGCGGCCGTCCAGGTAATCGTCGCCGTCTACGGCGGCTACTTCGGCGCAGGAATCGGCGTGCTGATGCTGGCCGGCCTCTCCTTCGCCGGGCTGGAAAGCATCCACCAGATGAACGCGCTGAAGGTGCTTCTCTCGACCCTGATCAACCTCGTCGCCGCCGTCATCTTCCTCTTCAACCACCAGGACCCGGTCAACTGGCGCTTCGCGGCGGCGATGGCGATCTTCTCGACCATCAGCGGCTTCTTCGGCATGGCCCTCGCCCGCAAGATCGCCCAGGAGCAGCTTCGGGCCTTGATCCTGTGCATCGGGATCGCGCTGACGGGGTTTTATTTTGTGAGGAATTACCACCTGGGAACGCCGACGTCCTCATCGGCTCGTCTCGCAGACGTGCCGGGAACGCCGACGTCCTCGTCGGCTCTTCCCTGCGAACTGCTGGACGTCGGCGTTCCCAAGGGGAAACCGGATCGCCTACAGCAGCCGATCCCCTTTACCCCGCGGGATCAGCCCGATCACCTTTTCGATGATCTGCTCGACCGTGATCCCCTCCGCTTCGGCGTTGAAGTTCGGTATGAGGCGGTGCCTTAGCACCGGGGCAGCGCCGTCTTCGATGTCTTCGACGGTGACGTGCAGCCGCCCGCGCATCAGGGCGCGGGCCTTACCGGCAAGGATCAGGTATTGGCCCGCTCGGGGGCCGGCCCCCCAGCTTAGCCAATGGCGGACGAAGTCGCTCGCCCCCGGCTCGCCGGGGCGGGTGGCGCGGACCAGGTCCAGCGCGAAGTTGTAGACGTGATCGCCGACGGGGACGCGCCGGACGATTTCCTGAAGGTCGAGGATCGTTCTCGCGTCGATCACCCGGCGGACGCGTTGCGGCAGGTCGCCTGTCGTCCGCTTCAGTACCTCCAGCTCTTCTTCCCGCTTGGGGTAGTTCACCATCACCATGAACATGAAGCGATCGAGCTGGGCCTCGGGGAGCGGGTAGGTGCCTTCCTGCTCGATCGGGTTCTGCGTCGCCAGAACAAAAAACGGGCTGGGCAGGTCAAGAGTGTGGCTGCCGGCGGTCACCTGGCGCTCCTGCATGGCCTGGAGAAGGGCCGCCTGCGTTTTGGGGGGCGTGCGGTTGATCTCGTCGGCGAGCAGCAGGTTGGCGAAAATCGGGCCCCGCTGAAACTCAAACCGCCGGCGGCCGCTCTCGGGGTCTTCCTGGAGGATGTCGGTCCCGGTGATGTCACTGGGCATCAGGTCGGGCGTGAACTGGATCCGGCGAAACGTCAAGTCCATCGTCTGCGCCAGCGTGCTGACCAGCAGCGTCTTGGCCAGCCCCGGCACGCCCTGCATCAGGCAATGCCCGCGGGCGAAGATCGCCAGGAGAATCTCCTCGACGACTTTCTCCTGGCCGACAATGACCTTGGCCAGCTCGTGCTGGAGCTGGTGGCACGCCTCGCCGAGGAACTCGGCCGCCTCCACGTCCGAACGGGCGCCGCGCCGGCGGGGCGACGGTCGGTTCGGCATTGGAGGAAGCGGGCACGGTCATGAGGAGGCTCCAGGTCGGTCGGCCGCGGGGAATCCATCACGGACGGAAAGGTCACTTCTTCAGCAGCGTGATCGACTGGACGACGGCCGGGTCGGCCCCCTTCTGCCCGACGCGCAGGAAGCGCACCCCGACGTAGCGCGGGCTCTCCGCCAGCCCATGGCGGCCGGACCAGATGCGCTGTCCGTTGGCTTCGACCACCGCCACTTCGCGATTGACCAGGATCCGCACGAGCGTCCCACCCTCATGGGCGGCACCCGCGCCGTCGCGATCGGCCGGCATCGGCCGCGGGAGGCTGGCCTGTTCCTGGCCGTCGGTCAGGACGCGCTGGCTTGCCCCCTGGAGGAGCCAAACCAGCTCGTTGGAGCTCGTGGCGCGATCGGCGCTGAACTGGGGGTCGGTCGAGACGAAGAACTGGACGAGCAGGTCGTCGCTCGGCTTGCCGAGCTTGAGGACGGCGTCGGCCTCGAACGGCTCGGACGCGGCGATCGGGCTCGGGGCGACGATCGCCCCGCCCACGGTCGCATCGGCCGGGTTGGAAGAGGGGACAGATGTCGTCGGCGGAGTGGCCTTGGGCATCGGCCGCAAGCCGCCTTTGGAGACGGCGAGGGGAAGCCCGCCGACCAGGTTCCAGTTGGGCGGCAGGGACGAATCGAACCGCGCCGAGGCGATCTCGGTGAGGAAATAGGCGTGCGCCAGGTCGTCAACGGTCGCGTTGGACGGCGCGGGCGAACCGGCGCCGCGCGGGTAGAGGCTGTAGATGGCGATGGCGATGACGGCGAGGATCGCCAGGCCGGAAAGGGCGGCGATGATCGTCGCCATGGGCAGCCCGCGCGGCGGGCGCCGCCGTCGGGCGCGTCGAGCTGGGCGAGCAGTTTGTGAGTGAACCCCGGGCCGGCGCGGATGGATCGATATTCTTTCCCGCTCTCCAGGTTTTGGCGGGCTTCGATGAGGATGCGATATTCGTCCCCGCCCTCGACGCCGCCCTCGCGCAGGCGAGCGACCGCCTGGTGCCACTCCGGGCTCCCCGGGCCGGTGCGCAGGGCATCCGTCAGGAGTTTCAGGAAGGGGTCGGCGTTGAGGTCAAGTTCCTGGGGCATGGGGTCGATATCCGATCGGTCGAGCGCCCGGGGCGAACTGTCGCCGCGGATCGCGCCGCCATGGGCATTGGGCTTGTTTTTTCACGCATCCGCCGCTCACTTCTCCTCTTCTTCCTCCGTGCCGCCGATCGTGCGGGCGAGGCGCTTGAGCCCGTGGAACATGCGGCTGCGGAGCGTAACGGCCTTGGTCCCGGTGATCTCCTCCATCTCGGCGTAGGTGAGGTCCTGGAAGACGCCGAGAACGATGACTTCCTTCTGGTCAGTTGGCAACCCTTCCAATGCTTTGAGCACTCGGGCGATTTCTTCCTGCTTTTCGAGGTTGTCGGTGGCGCGGGTCGCGACCTGGTACGGGTCGCCGCTGATGTCGATGCCGTCCAGGTTCAGTTCGGTAATGTTGCGGATCGGGCTCCGCTTGCGGCGGCGCGACTGGTTGATCGCCAGGTTGCGGGTGATCGTAAAGAGCCAGGTCGAAAGCTTTTGCGGGTAGCGATAGGTCGGCGCGAACCGGAACGCCCGGAGGAAGACTTCCTGGCCGATCGACTCCACGTCCTCCAGGTTCCCCAGCATTCGATAGAGGTACGAGAGGACCGAAGGGTGATACCGTTCGTAAAGGATCTCGAAGGCCCGTTTGTCGCCGTTCTGAGTACGACGCATCAGGTCTTCGTCGCTGGCCTTACCCAGCACGACCGGTTTGAGCTCTTCCACGTCGGTGACGCCAGCCGGCACCGGTGGAAGGGGTGGTTTGATTTTTCCCGCAGGCTTTTGCGCCATCCCGTCTCCATGTCCGTCACGGCGCCCGGCCGCCGGTCGCGCCCGTGACGGGCCAACGCCCACATTATGCCTGACCAGACGGGAACGGCGAATCCCGGAATCGACATTCCAGAAGGCAGTCGCGTTTGCCGACGCGGGATCCTGGTTAGGCGTACCAGCGCCGGCGACAAATCGCCCAACCGCTCTTCGTCGCATTACTTAAGTCAGGCAATATCCGGCCCGCCCGGCACTCGCCAGCCGCCGCCGGCCGGCGAGCCGTTGACGAGCGAATCAAGGCCGGCGAACGACGCCGCTAAGTGAGGATCGTATTACGAGTGGGGGAGAGGCGTCAATTTTACCGCCGCCATCCGCGCTCGCCCGCGACAGCGGTTTTGTCGCCCGTCCTGCCGCATACAGATGATCGATGTCGATGTAGAATGGACCGGGCGATCGGCCGATCCTTGTCGGCAGGTCGGCCCTATTGACGCGAAGCCTCGGTTGGTGAGGCGGCCGCGCTCGCAAAACCGCCCCGGCGGAACGGCGGGCGAGGAAAGTCCGAGCTGCGAGGGCGGAAGGCTTCCTTCATTGGAGGCCGCCCGTCCAGGGTACGGTGCTGGATAACGTCCAGGCGGAAAAGTGTGCGGCCGGTTGGGCTCAACCCCCCCCCGGCCGCCCGCGAACCCGACGGAAAGTGCAACAGAAAAGAAACCGCCGTCGAGGAAAGGAATGTCGGGAAAGGATGAAGGCGGAAGGATGAAGGATGATTTGCTTCCACTTCATCCTTTTGCCTTCATCCTTTCCCGCTCATTCCTTTCCCGCTCATTCCTTTCCTCGAAGGCAAGGGTGAAATGGTGCGGTAAGAGCGCACTGCGGGGTGGTGACATCCGCGGCAAGGCAAACCCCACCGGCAGCAAGACCAAATAAGCGGAGAGCCCTGGCCCGGGGCGCCCCGTTTGTGCGACGGCTTCGGCCGCCGCATGGACGCACTCCGCGGGTAGGTTGCTTGAGGCGGCCGGTAACGGTCGTCCCAGAGAAATGGTCGCCCCTGCTCGATCGGATTCGTCTGAACGAGTGGGAACAGAACTCGGCTTACGTCCGGCCGAGGCTTCGCTCAAACAGATCGGCGGCGATCCCGGGAACGGGTATCGCCGCCGACTTTGTTTTTTATCTTCTGACGAGCCGCATGGCTTTGACGCCGGCCCCCTATGCGTAGGCGTCCACATTGCCGCCCACGCCGGTGGCGGCGGCGACCAACGCATCCCCACCTTTGATCAGCCCTGCCGAGGCGCTGTTGAGCAATTGAATCGCGCTCGCCCCTTCGGCGCGCTGTTCGTTCAGCACCTTGGAGGCAACTTGCACATCGACCTGATTCGAAAGCTTCGCCTGCTGGAATGAGACGGCGGCCGCGGTAAGGTCCATGGGTCTGTCCTTAAGAGGGTCTGCCTCGCCCCCCGTTTCATCGGCAGAACCGAGTGCTGCCTGCGAAAATCTCCGCGCACCGCCGCTCCTCTCGGGCAAAAATCTCACAAAACACTGGATAGCCGTTGACCGATTTGCCGAGTTAGGGTAATGTTCCCACTAAACAGGGTCCGAACGGATGCGGTGGGCTTGGCCATCAAAGCTGCTCGGTCGGCTGGGGTCGCGGCAAACGTCGGTATGGCCAAGGACGGCTAGCGGTGGAGGACGACTTCGAAAACGATCCGGCCCTCGTCCCCGCGGCGCCGTCGGTGTTCGAGGTCATGGGGCAGGTGCTTGAGCCTGCCGAAGTGCGGGCGTTGCTGGCGGGGCTTGCCCCGCTGCTGGACGGACACGGCCCTCATGACCTGGGGCCGCCCGCGGGGCGCGACGGATCGCTTGGGCCGCCAGGCGTGGGCTCGCTAGCGACCGCCGAACCGTGCGCATCATCCATCGCGGCCGCGGGTGTGCCGGAGGTTGCCGGTGTGCCGGAGGTTGCCGGTGTGCCGGAGGTTGCCGGTGTGCCGCCGATTCCTCGGCGATCAGGGACGTGCCGAAACTCAACCCGTTTGGTGAAGAGGGACTACAGGGAGCCAGAAATGAATCTGACGCCTCGGCAACTCGATGTGATCGTTGCGATTCGGAATTACCGGCATCTGCATGGCTATTCGCCGACGATGCAGGAACTGGCCGATCAGCTCGGCACGAGCAAGGTGACGATCTTCGAGCACGTCGGCGCGCTCGAAAAGAAGCGCGTGCTGCGGCGCGACAAGCACAAGGCTCGCTCTTTGGAGATCACGTCTGAGGAGCTCCTTCCCGACGAGGAGCGGAGCACCAAGCTCCCCCTCCTGGGCACGATCGCGGCCGGCTCCCCCATCGAAGCCGTGGAAAACCGCGAGGAGCTCGATCTTGAGACCATGTTCCACGCGAAGAACGGCGTCTACGTGCTGCGCGTCCGCGGCGAGAGCATGATCGAAGACCACCTGTGCGACGGCGACTACGTCGTGATCGAGCGGCGGGAGAACGCCCGCAACGGTGAACAGGTCGTCGCCCTGCTCGACAGCGGCGAGGCGACCCTCAAGCGGTTCTATAAAGAGGCCGGCGGAAAAATCCGCCTCCAACCCGCCAACCGAAGCATGGAGCCCCGCATCGTCGATGCCGACCGCTGCAAGGTCCAGGGCGTCGTGATCGGGGTGTTGCGGAGCTACAACTGAGAATCCGGATCCAAGGATGACGGGTGAAGGTGAAGGATGAAGCCCGGGGCCTTTTGGCTTTCTCCGCCGGGCCGAGTCGCGCCGGCCCTGAAGAATCTCATCAATCGGGGACTGGGGTCATATCGATCGGGGAACTTTGGAAGGAGAAGAGATGGTTTTCTCATCAGCGCAAACACTGGCACCGGCGCGGGTCGCTCGCGGGCGGAACCTTCGGGCGCATCACGCGGCGGCCGGCCGGCACATCCGAGTCGGCCGGAGGGTGGAGGTCGAACGACGGAAGAAGGTCGTCCGCCCGCAAAGGCACGACCGGCGGCCGAGCATGAGATCCTCTTTCAAAGCTACTTCAAATCCGTCGGCCCTCGGACCTACGCCGCGCAGGTGAAGCGGGCAGGGAACGGGAACCATTTCCTCGTGTTGACCGAAGGCCAGCGCGACGAGAAGACGGGGGACGTCCGCAAGTCGCGCGTTTTCGTCTTCAGCGAAGACTTCGTCGCCCTTTTCAAAATGCTCAAAGACGCGGCCGAGTTCATCAAAGCCCATCCGGTGCCGGATGAAGTCCGGGCGAAGCGGGAAAAGTTCTGGGCCGGCCGATCGACCGACGCGGCCCGCGGCTTAGATGCGGTGCGAAAAGAGCAACGCCCGGACGACGACGATCGCCCCACTGAAAGAGAAGCCAAAGGACACGCTCGCTGGCCCGCCGGCAACAGGGGAACGCCGCCTGCTGTTCGCAACGGGGCGCGACCAACCGGTCGCGCCGCGACAAGCGCTGCTCGGCCAAGTCGTTGACTGAAGAGTCGCTCGTCGGCCGCGTGCCGGTCGAGCTTCGTTCGAAGAGCCGGGAGTAGGTCCGCTTTGAAGCGCCGTCGCCCCGTCGGCGCACCGACTTCTGCCCCCCGCTGGGGAAGTGCTGACCCGTTTGAACGTCGAAACTATTTTTCCGGCGACGTTCGAGCGGGATGATCACGTGCCCGGCGGCCGCGGCGCAGTGGCGGGCGTTGGCGGTTTAGTCGCCGCCTTCTGATCCGCCAGCCGCTGCTTGACCGCGTCCAGGGCAGACTGCGCCGCCGCGGCGGCCGAGCGGTCGCGCATGTCGTGGGCGGAGCGGGACAGGTCGGACAGGCACTTGACGGTGCCGATCTGTTCCAGCACCCGAGCCGCGCTCATCCGCGCCTTGAAGTTCGAATTGGGGAGCCGAAGAACGCCGCTTTGAAGAATCTCGTCTTCGGCCGGCTGGCCGAGGGCGATCAGCGCCTCGACGGCGGGGTCAGGGTCCTCCACCAGCCACGGGTCCATGATCGCGCGGGCGGCCCGCTTGTCCTTCGTCGCCGCGAGGATCTTCATCACCGCACGGTGCTTGCCGCGATCCGCCCTCGCCTGCAACAGCGGCAAGACGCGTGTCGCCGTCTTGTCCCCCCACCAAACCGCCAGCGCATCGCCGATCTTGTCCTCGATAAACGTCGTTCGATCCGACAGGAGCAGGTTCTCCAACGCCGCCGCAACGTCCGCCCGGCGGCCGTCCGGCGTGGCGCCGGCGAGCGCGACCAGTGCCTTGGACCTGTCCCGCCGGTCGTTCCCCTTAATCTCCTCGAGCGCCTCGGTGACGGCATCGAACTTGGTTGGCTGGATTCGTCGCAGCGTGGCTCGGGCGATGTTCGCCAGCTCGTCGTTGTCAACTTTCGCGATCTCCTGGAGCTGCGGGACGGCTTTCTCGTCGGCGGACGACTTCAGGAGCTCCGCGAGCGCGATACGGCCGAAGTGGTCTTTTGAGTCGAGGATCGCCTGGGCGATCTCCGTCTCGGCGGCCGGCATCCGCGCCCGAAGCAGAAGGAGCACGCGGTCGCGATCGCGGCCCAACAATGGGATCAACGCGGCGACGCTGATCGGGTCGATCCTGGGCTCACCCTGCGCACGCCGCAATGACTTGGCGGCCGACGCGTAGGCCTCGACCACCGCCGCGTCTTCCTCGCGACCGATGGCGGTCATGATGAGCCACGTATCCCCGTCGAGGGTCACGTACTTCACCCAGTGCTCGCCGTTGGAGGAAGGGCCCGGGGCGATCCGGGTGAAGTTCATGCCGCCGATCGTCCCTTCGGTAACCAGCGCATTAGGAGCTTCGATCGTGAAGAGCCGTTGTGAGGCGGCCGCGTTGCGCTGGACCTCGGGCTGCGCCAAGGGCCACGGCCGCTCCTGCCGGGGGTTGGATCGAGGCAGCGCGGCAATAGTGAAGCGAACCCCAAAGCCATCGTCGTGGGAGCCCCACGTCAACGAGGCGTCAGGCACCCCCGAGGTACGAAGCTCGATGGTCGAACCGGCGGGCGGCTTCAGTTTGAAGTTGCGGAACGAAACTTCCTTCCCGAGCAACGGGTCCTCGTCGGCGACGGACCACGCTTCACCGCCCGTCAGTTTCGTGAAGATCGAAGGGTCAGGCAGCTCGGAAGGGAGCGACTTCAATTTTGGCTCCAGGGCATCCGCCGATTCGAGCAATCCCGCGTACCCGGGCCGCTGCGCAAGATGTCCTGACGCGTTGCGTGAAATTTGCGATTTCAAGGCTGCCAGTTCACGCAGCGCCTGTTCGCGACTTTGGCGGCGATGCGACTGCTCGAAGTCATCCAGTTGTCTGCGATATGAATCGATCTGGTTGTCGGCCGCCTGATCCTGCATTTGCTGAACGACCTGCGGGTCGGGCGTCGAATTCCCATCTGTAAACCCGCTCGCGTTTTGCGAACCGGAAGACGAGAAAGGGCTGGAGGCCGACGCCGTAGCGCCGGGCCGGACCGGAGTCGGCCCCATCATGACGGCCCCGAAGCCGGCCAGGATAAGGATCACCCCGCAGAGCCAGGTAAAGAGGCAGTAAGCCGTCCGCGAGAAGCGGATCACCAGGTAGGCCAGCGAGTAGAACGGGACGAACATGCACAACAGGCCCTGGAGGATCGAGTCCTTGAACGCCACGACAAGGAGCCAGATCCCGCCGACCAGCATGCAGAGATAGCCGATGACGACGCATCCCCCGCCGATGAAGCGGGCCGCGGTCGGCGCCACCGCGCTAATCCCCAGGACGGCCAGGGCGATCCCCCCGACGACCAGCGCCGGCGTGAGAAGCGGCTTAAGCCGCAGCCCGTCGTCGCCGGAGCGGTTGGGCGCCCGGTAACCGATCGGCGGGCCGGCGTAGATGGTCTGGCGGATGACGGTCGGCTCGGCGGCCGAAGCCACCGGCATCGGCGGCGCGAAGTAATTAGGCGTCGCGGGCTCGTCCTCGGCGGCCGCTCCGTGCGCTAGCGACATCAGGTCGTCGAAATCTGGCGGGTCGCTCGCCACGGGCGCCGGCGCAGGTGGCGCGGGTTGGGGCGGCGGAGGTGGCGGTGCAGGCCGCGTTGGGGGTGGCGCTGGGCGAGGGGGGGCCGGGCGTGGGGCTGCGGCCGCGGTGCGCGGGGCGGACGCCGGGGCTGCGACCGCGCCGCTCGCGACTTGCGGCGCTGCCGGCGTGGCGGCCCCCTCGATCGGGATCGCGGTGAACGCGGCCCCGCAGTTCTTGCATTTCACCCGTTTCCCCGCGGTCTGCTCACTGACCGCGTATCGCTTTTTGCAATCTCCGCACTCAACAGCGATGGCCATTGCTGTTTACACCTTTCCGGCACTGGAACGAAGTGGCGCCGACCCCGGGAACAACGGCCCGCCGGACGGTCGGCGGATGCCCTGACAACCTTGATGTTCCGACAGATCAATCCCAAACAAGCGAATTCGTCAATTGTTATAGACTTGCCGCCCTCTCAATCGCATCGCCGCGCCGGAACTTCAAGCGGCGGTTTCGGGTTGTTGCCATCCCGATGAGCGCCGATCCTTACCGCCGGCTTTGGACGGCCCACGCCCCGCCGCGCCGTGACGCGCAGCTGGTACATCCGCCGCATCGACAGACTGCGCCGCGACATACCGATCCGGGGGCCCTGCGACCGCTCCGACAGGACCGGCGATTATGACTATCGCATCAAGAGTCGTCAAAGCGTTTTAGCCGCGGTGCCCCGCACGCGCGGGCGGTGCCGGTGACGCCCCCGCTGCGGCCTCGGCTCCGGGGCCTTTGGATCGTCTTTAGCATTGGCTTATTAGTAGCTTACGGCGAAGCGTGAGCCCGCGTAGCCGCCGGCGCTGGGCGCTTCGCCTTCTGGTATCCCGTACCCTTTTGCCTATAATCCTCCGACCGCAAAGCGTCAGCCGGGCTGTGGAACGTGGATCACGCCGGGCGGGCGTCGCGGGGGGTAATGACCCAATGGACTCGAAGGGAGACGCGTTGCCCGATCGCTACTTCCAGCACACCTTTTCAAACGGCCTGACGCTCCTGGCGGAGAAGATGCCCGCCATGCAGTCGGCCGCGATGACCTTGTTGCTGCCGGCCGGATCGGCGACCGATCCGGTGGACCGCTCCGGCTCGGCGTCGGTCCTGTCGGACCTGGTGCTTCGCGGCGCTGGGCCGCGAGACAGCCGCACCCTGACCGACTATCTCGACAGCCTTGGCCTGCAGCGTTCGAGCAGCGTCGGCGTTCACCATACGCGCTTCGGTTGTGCGGCTTTGGCGGCGAACGTGCTGAAGGGGATCGAGACCTACGCCGACATTGTCCGTCGCCCCCACATGCCCGAGTCGGGCTTCGAGGCGGCCCGTGACCTGGCGCTTCAGGCATTGGACGGTATCGATGACGAGCCGCGGCAGAAGCTCATGATCAAGCTTCGCGAGTGGCACCTCCCGTCCCCCTACGGCCGCAACACGATGGGGCAGAAGGACCATCTTGAGAAGCTGACGCTCGACCTCTCCAAGGCCGACTTCGCCCGGCGTTATCACCCGACCGACGGCATCCTTTCGCTCGCCGGGAACATCGATTTCGAGCAGGCGAAGGAACTTGTCGGCCGCCATCTGGGCGACTGGGTGGGGACGCCGGACGTCGCGATCGAAATCCTGCCGCCGCCCGGCCGCCTCCATCATGAGGAGCAGGCGAGCGAGCAGACGCACATCGGTATCGCCTGGCCGACCGTCCCCGAGACCGACCCCGACTATTACACCGTCCGGCTGGCGGTGGAAATCCTATCCGGCGGCATGAGCGGGCGGCTGTTCACTGAGGTGCGGGAGAAGCGCGCCCTGTGCTACAGCGTCTGGGCGGGTTACAGCGGCCTAAAGGGGCAGGCGAGCATCCTTGGCTACGCGGGGACAAGCAACGAGCGGGCGCAAGCGACGCTGGACTGCATGCTGTTCGAGTTCCAGCGGATGGCGGAAGGCGTGACCGAGCCCGAACTGGCGCGGGCCAAGACTGGGCTCAAGGCAAGCACCATCATGCAGGGTGAATCGACCAGCTCTCGTGCTGGGGCGATCGCCCATGACTTCTTCATCCGCGGGCGGATTCGTACGCTGGAAGAGATCAAAGCCGCGATCGACGCCGTCACACTGGATCGGGTCAACGCCTGGCTGAAGGCGAACCCGGCCGGCCCGTACACGATCGTGACGGTCGGCCCCAAGGCGCTTGCCGTCCCGTAGACCGCCCCGCTTTTCCGCGTTGGCCTCACGCCGGCGGCTGGCCCCAGCCCGCCGGCACGCTCTTGCCGATCAGGTAACCTTAGTTATGGCCCTTACTTTTCATCACAAGCAGCTCTCCAACGGCCTGGACATCATTGCCGAGGTCAACCCCGACTCCCATTCCTTCGCGGCCGGCTTGTTCGTCAAAACCGGGTCGCGCGACGAATCTCCGGGCAACAACGGTGTCTCCCACTTCCTCGAGCACATGATGTTCAAGGGCTCGACCAAGTACACCTGGGAGGACGTCAACCGGATCTTTGACGAGATCGGCGCCAAGTACAACGCCTTCACCAGCCAGGAGATGACGGCGTACTATGCGAACGTGCTTCCGGAGTTCACGGAGAAGTCGCTGGAGCACCTTTCACACCTGCTTCGCCCGGCGATCCGCAACGAGGACTTTGATACCGAGAAGAAGGTCATCCTCGAGGAGATCGCGATGTACCTCGACGACCCCGGCCACCGCATCTATGAGCGGCTCATGGAAGCGCACTTCGGCAACCACCCGCTCAGCATGAGCGTGCTGGGGCCGGCCGAGACGATCCGCAACCTCCAGCGGGACCAGATGGCCGACTATTTCAAGCGGCGGTACGGGCCGGGGAACATGGTCCTCTCGACCACCGGCCGCCTCGATTTTGACGAGGTTGTTTCGCTCGCCGAGAAATACATGGGGGATTGGCCCCATGTCGATGCGCCGCGCGTCCAGCCTGAGCCGCTCTACAAGCCTCAGCGGCTGGACATGACCGACGCCAAGCTGAATCGCCAGTACACGATGGGGATGACGCCCGGCCCCAGCGCGCAGGACGAGCGACGTTTCGCGGCGCGGGTGCTGGCCGATGTGATCGGCGACAGCGAGGGGAGCCGCTTCTACTGGGCGCTGGTGGACAACGCCATCGCCGAAGATGCCGATTTCGGCTTCTATCCGCACGACGCCTGCGGGTCCTTCTACATTGCCCTGACGAGCGACCCCGAACGATCCGAAGAGGCGCTGGAGATCGCCACCCGCGAGCTTGGCAAGGCTCGGGCCGACCTGAACGATTCGGAGATCGAGCGGGCGAAGAACAAGATCGCCAGCGCGCTGGTTTTGCAGGGGGAAGTCCCCATCGGGCGCATGCGGAGCATCGGCGGCCAGTGGATCTACAACAAGCAGTACCGCTCCCTCGAAACAGACATGGCCGCCCTGGCCGCCGTAGACCGCCCCAGCCTCTACCGCCTCATGGAAGAGTTCCCGTTCGACCCAATGACGATCGTGACGTTGGGACCGCTGAAGCAGAAGGATGAAGGATGAAGTCGAGGGATGAAGGGGGGATGAAGAAGGCGAAGGAGGAACCGATTCGATTCAGCCTTCGCCTTCATCCTTCGTCCTTCGTTTACACCACTTTCTCAAAACACCCCGTTTTCGCGCTTTTGAGGACGGCGTCGCAGACGCGCTGGGTTTCCAGGGCGTCGCGGAAGGTGGGGGCGGCGGAGATGTTCGTCTCCAGGCCCTTGAAGAAGTCGGCGACCTGGTGGACGAACGTGTGCTCGTAACCGATCTGGAGGCCGGGGACCCACCAGTTCTTCATGTAGGGGTGCTCGGGGTCGGTCAAGTGGATCGACTTCCAGCCGCGGAGGGGCCCTCGTCGCGGTGATCGAAATATTGCAGCCGGTGCAGGTCGTGCAAGTCCCACGCGAGCGAGGCCTTCTCGCCGTTCACTTCCAGCGTGTAGAGCGCCTTGTGCCCGCGCGCGTAACGGGTTGACTCGAAGGTGGCGAGCGACCCATTGGCGAAGCGGGCGAGGAAGGCGCAGGCGTCGTCGATGCCGACCTTCTCCATCTTCCCGGTCTCGGTGTGCTTCCGTTCCTTGACGAACGTCTCGGTCATCGCCGAGACGGAATCGATCGAGCCGTTGAGCCAGAGCGCGGTGTCGATGCAGTGGGCCAGCAGGTCCCCGGTCACGCCGCTGCCGGCGGCGTTGACGTCGAGGCGCCACAGGGCGTTGCCCCCCTGCGGGAGGTCGGCGTTGATCGTCCAGTCCTGAAGGAACTTGGCGCGATAGTGGAAGATGCGGCCGAGGCGGCCCTGCTCGATCAATTGCTTGGCGAACGTGACGGCCGGGGCGCGTCGGTAGTTGTACCAGACGGTGTTCGGCACCTTGGCCGCTTCGACCGCCGCGACCATCTCTTCCCCTTCGGGCGTGTTCATGCTTAGGGGCTTTTCGCACAGGACCATCTTCCCGGCCTTGGCCGCGGCGATGGCGATCTCCTTGTGCGTGTTGTTCGGGGTGCAGATATCGATCGCGTCGATGTCCTTGCGCTCGATCAACTTCCGCCAGTCGGTCTCGATCGACTCATAGCCCCACTGCTCGGCGAACGCTTTGGTCTTCGCCTCGTCCCTCGCGCAGACCGCCTTGAGGACCGGCCGATACTCAAGCTGAAAGAAGTTGGGGACGCGGTTGTAGGCGTTGGAATGGGTCCGGCCCATAAAGCCGGTGCCGACGAGGCCGATGTTGACGGGTTTCATTTCCTTCTCCTTGTACAAGCGGCAAGCCGGAAGCACGAAATCTGCGGAGGAAAAAGGGAGTCTCCCCTTTCTTTCGGATTTTCGAACGCCGCTTACTCGCTCCAGCCATGCCGGTCCCGGACGGCCACCATCGCCGCGAGGATGTCGTTCCAGGTCTGCGGCTTGCGCATCACTTCGTTGGGGAACATGCAGCCGTCCCAGCAGATGTGGCGGAACTTCCGGGTCACGTTCCCTGCTTCGTCGCGCAGCCAGAAGCCGGCGTGACGCGGGATGTCGAGCTTGCCGGTCGCGTCGGTCGCCAAACAGTGGCGGCCGGTCTTGTCGTGCGAGCCGGAGCCGAAGACCGTGCCGTTGTTCTGGGCGACGTGGAAGTCAATCGTCCACGGCCGCAGGGCGGCCGTCAGCTTCTTCAGCGCCTCGTCCAACTGCCCAGCGTCCTTCCAGTCGTACCCTTCGGGGAGTAGCGCGTCTTCCGGGGCGTTATAGCCCATCGTGTAGAGGAGCGTATGGGCCATGTCGGCCTGGAAGCCGACCGTGCCGGGCATGTTCGTCAGTTCCAGGAGCTGGACCATCCGCCGCCAGGAGTGCATGCCGCCCCAGCAGATCTCCCCTTCGGCCGCCAGCTTTTCTCCGAAGCCCATTGCAACCGTTCCCGCTTCGCGGAACGTCGCGGCGATCGTCTTTTGGTTCGCTTCGGGGTCCTTGTACCAATCGTCCGGCGAGGCGGCCGAGTCGATCCGGATCACACCGTTCGGGCGAATGCCGCCATCCCGGAAGAACTTGGCGATGCGGGCGGCCTTGCGCACCTGCTGAACGAACTGCTTCCGGTCCGTCTCCGAGCCCATCGCGCTACCGCCGCCCGTGGGGGGCCAGACGGGCGCGACGACCGATCCGACGACAAGGTTCTTGGCGCGGAACTTCTCGGCCAGCCGCTTGAGGTCGTCGTCGCTGGCGTCGATGTTGATGTGCGGTTCGAACAGGAACAGGTCCATCCCGTCGAACTTCACCCCGTCCACATCGGCGGCCGCCGTCAGGGCGATCATCGTGTCGATATCGATCGGCGGTTCGGAGTCGGGCCCTTTGCCGACGAGGCCGGGCCAGGCGGCGTTATGAAGCTTGGGGTAGTTGTTGAGGTGCTGGGCAGCGGCCATCGCGGTTCCTCGGGCAAGGGCAAAGTCCGTTCGGCGGGCCTGGCGCCTCTCGAAAAGGCGTTCGGCGTCCGGCACACAATGCGGAAGTGGGGCCGGCGGCAGATTAGACAAATCAGGGGTTTGAGAATCAAGCGTCGGGAGCGCGCCTGCGAAGACGGTCGCATCGGCGGTACTCTGGGCCGCATGGAAGTCAGCCCCCCTGCAAGCCGCGGCCGTGAAAGGTAATCGAAAAACAGACCGTTAAAAGGACCGCCCCGAACGAGCCGCGCCCGTTAGAAAGCGGGGCCTGCCGCAAGCGGGCGGCTCGAGCCTGCGCAGGGCCGGTCGATCGACATCGGGCGTCATCGCTCCGCCGCCCGCGTGGTCGGCGCGGTCTGGGGAGAGGGGCGGGTGGAGGGTGCCAGTTCGGCGCGGAGCAGTGCGACGGCGGCGGCGCGCTCGGCGGGGGCGGCGTCGATCGCGAAGGAAAGTTGCCGCTTCGTCAGCAGCCGAAGCGTTTCCAGTGCCGCCGTCCGAAGTTCGCTGTCGTCGCAGTTGAGGCAGTCGAGCAAAAAGGCGGCACTGGACCGGCGCTGCTCAACGTCTTTGGCCGATAACTGGCGGTACGGGGCGAGGAGGCAATCGACGAGGCGATTCTGCTCGGGAGTGAAGTGCGCGCGATCGATGGCCATCAACGCGGCCGCCGCGGCACGGCTCATCGTCTCAAGCTCCTTGAATGCCGCGTCGCGCGCCCGGAAGTCCGGCTCGTCGAGGTGTGGCAGGATCCCTTGCACCTTTCGAATGGCCTCCCCTTCCGCCGGCCACCGATCCGCAAACACCTGCCAGGCGACGTTGCTGTCCGGCGCCATCAGATTCTCGGCATTGGCCCCGCGGAGCATCGAGCGGATGGGGTCTTCGGCGAGGTCGGGGTGGTCGTTGAGAAGGGTGCGAAAGTCGGGCGCTTCGACGGTCATTGTTCGCGGGTTGCCCTGGCGGCCGGTGAAGGTCAGGCGCACCGGGTGGCTGCCGTCGGCCGCGTCGGATTGGAGCAATTGGTTCCAGCGATAGACCCCCGAGTCCCCCTCGATCACTTGATCGACCGTCACCTGGCCCGGCGTTGCCTGAACCGACGACGTGATCAGCTCGTCGGGGGTCGGCATCGAGTAAGTCCGGAAGATGAAGCGGACCACCGGCTTTCCGCCCCCTTGCACCATGCGGACGGGGATGACGATCACCATGCTCGGGTCTTTGAAGAGCGGCTCGCCCAGTTTGTATTGGCGATACGACATGCCGGTCATCTCGGTAAGCGGCGACGCGAACGCCAGGTGCCGGTTGTCCACCCTAAGGGTGAACACCTGGTCCGCGGTCGTCACGTCGAGCGGCGTCGCCCGCTGAATCATGGTCTGCTGCGCGCGGTATCGCGCTTCGCGCTGGGCACGCCGATCGACCCCGGGTGGGCTCACTTGCCCCGGGGCGGGCTTCTGCCCGAGCCCCAGAAGGAGTAATAACGATACGATCGCCCAGAGGCTGCGCGCCCGACCGTCGGCAGCGCGTGGGCGGGCCGTTTCAGCATGCCTCAACCAGGTCGGGCTTGGGGGATTGAGGTGGGAGGCCATCGCCCGCGGCTCCGTCTTAAGGGGAGAGATGGTCATATGTTCCATCGGATTTCAGCCACGCCGGTGGCGAATTCGCCGCGCCGCTCAACGTGCCCGAGGCCTTCCGGTAGTACGAGCGGCTCAGGCCCTCGTTGCTGAATTGCTTCATCGACTTTGCGACCTGCGCCACGGCGGTTCTCGAGTATTCATCGATCGAGGGCAACCAGAGATGCGCCCCGCCACAGCGGATCGGTGGCGGGCAGGCGCCCCGCTCCCCAGCCCATCAGGAGTTACCCCATGGCTCAAGCGACCTCTCCCGCCGATACGGCGAATGACCTCGACGCTGTCCAAAAGCTCTCCAGCGCCTATCGAGTCATGGCGGCCGAGCTTGGCAAGGTCATTGTCGGGCAGCAGGAGGTCGTGGAGCAGGTGCTGACGGCGATGTTCTGCTCGGGCCACATCCTGCTCGTCGGCGTTCCGGGCCTCGCCAAGACGCTGCTGGTGAAGACCATCTCCGATGTGCTTCACCTGAGCTTCAAGCGGGTTCAGTTCACGCCCGACCTCATGCCTTCGGATATCACCGGGACCGACGTGCTGGAGGAGGATCATACCACGGGGAAGCGAATTTTCCGGTTCGTCAAAGGCCCCCTCTTCGCCAACATGGTCTTGGCGGACGAGATCAACCGAACGCCGCCCAAGACCCAGGCCGCCCTGCTCGAAGCGATGCAGGAGCACCGCGTGACCGTCGGCGAAAAGACGTACGAGCTTCCCGAGCCGTTCTTCGTCCTGGCGACCCAGAACCCGATCGAACAGGAGGGGACTTACCCCCTGCCCGAGGCGCAGCTCGACCGTTTCATGTTCATGACCATCGTCAAGTACCCGACGCCGGCCGATGAGATCCAGATCATGAAGCAGGCGACGACGCAATATCGCCCCAACCTGACGCGCTTGCTCGATGGGGCGGCGATCCTCGAGCTGCAGCAGGTGGTGCGCCGCGTCCCGGTGGGCGAGCACGTCTACCAGTACGCGCGCGACCTTGTCCGCGCCACCCGCGCCGGGGAGCCGGGCGTGCCGGCGTACATCAAGGATATGGTGCAGTGGGGCGCCGGCCGCGCGCCAGCATCTACCTGATCATGGCCGGCAAGGCCCGGGCCGTCCTCAACGGCCGCGTTCACGTGACGACGGACGACATCGCCAGCGTCGCCCTCCCCGTCCTGCGCCACCGCATCATGACGACCTTCAGCGCCGAAGCCTCCGGCATGAACAGCGACAAGATCATCGAGCGGCTCATCAAAGACATCCCCCGCACCGAAGCCACCCGCGCCGCCTGAGAAGGAACGCACGTTCTTCATCCTTCACCTTCATCCTTCATCCTTCTGAAAAAGATGACCGCTTCCCCGACCATCTCCACCGGCGCCGAACTCCTGGAGCCGCGCGTGCTTCAGAAGATCAGCAAGATGGAGCTGTTCGCGCGGCAGGTGATGGACGGTTACGTCCAGGGCCTGCATCGCTCGCCGCACGTGGGGTTCGCGCTGGATTTCGCCCAGCACCGCCAATACGTGCCGGGGGACGACGTCAAGCGGATCGACTGGCGCGTTTTCGCCAAGGCCGACCGCTACTACATCAAGCAGTACGAGGTGACGACCAACCTGCGGGCGCACCTCATCCTCGATTCCAGCGGGTCGATGAAATATCAGGGCAAGGACGACGCCCTAAGCAAGTTCCGCTACGGCCAGTTCCTCGCGGCCAGCCTCGCGTACATCATCCTCCACCAGCAGGATTCGGCCGGGCTGGTCACCTTTGATAACAAGGTCCGCACGATCCTTCCGCCGCGGAGCGCCCCCTCGCAGCGGATGCGCATCCTTCGCTCGCTCGACGACACCAAGGCGGGTGGCGAATCGGCGATCGCCCCCATCCTGCACGAGGTGGCGGAGCGGATTGACCGGCGCGGCATGGTCATCATCATCAGCGACCTCTTTGACCAGGCCGACGCCCTGGTGGACGCGCTGCACCACCTGCGGCACAAGCGGCACGAAGTCATCCTCATGCAGGTGCTGGCCGACGATGAAATGGAGTTCCCCTTCCGCAAGTGGAGCCTTTTCGAGAGCCTCGAGCGGGAAGGCGAAAAGATCAAGCTCGACCCGGCGCTGATGCGCGGTCTATCTCGAAAACCTGGCAAAGCACCAGAAGACCATCCACGAAGCGGCCGCCAAAATGCACCTGAGTCATGTGCTGCTGAACACGACTCGTCCGTTCGACGATGCGTTGTCGAGCTTTCTCGCCCAGCGCCGGGAGGCGATGATCGCCTGATGGATTGACGACGTGTCGAGGATGGGTTCCGTCGCAGCCGCTCGCGTGAGCCATTGCGGTCGGAGCGGCCGCCCGAATCCCGGGCTTCGGGCGGCTTGTAGGAAACGGCACCGGCGAATCGACCTCTATGTTCGGTCTCGACGTCATGATGGGCGGGATGTTGGCGGCCCTGGCCGGCGTGGCCATCCCCGTCATCATCCACTTGCTTCACCGCCAGCGCACCCAGCCGGTGGCCTGGGGGGCGATGCAGTTCCTCCTGGAGTCCAAGCTCCAGCAGCGCCGTCGCAAGAAGGTGGACAACTGGCTCCTGCTCCTGCTGCGGATGCTGTTGATCGCCGTGATCGTCTTCCTTCTTTCCCGCCCGCTCCTGAAGAGCAGCTCCTTTAGCCCGCTGGCCGACAGCACCGCGACCGACATCGGCATCGTGATCGACCATTCGTTGTCAACCGGCCGCCGTGCGGGGGATTCGACGGTGTTTCAGCAGTCGGTCGCGGCGCTGGATCAGCTCACGGCGGCCGGCGTGCTTCGGGCCGCCGATACGGTGTCGATCGTCCTCGCCGAGCACGAGGCGCGGCCCTTCACCCCCTTCCCGGTATCCCCTTCGAAGCTGTCCGCGGAGATCGGGCGGCTGAAGGCGCTGAAGCCGGGCCTGTCGGACGCGTCGATCCCGGTCGCCGTGCAATCGGTGCGCGACCTGATCACCCGCAAGGGGCGCAACACCCGCAAGGTGATCATCGTCCTGTCGGACGCGCAGCGAACGGGCTGGCAGGTGAACAACCTCGCCGCATGGAACGCCGCGCTGGATAAGCGGATCAAAGGCGTCGAGCCGGCGGTCCGGATGTACGAGGTGCCCGTCGCCCCGGATGCCACGCTCCCGAACATCACGGTCACGGACCTGGCGGTTACCCCGAGCCTCGTCTCCACCGGCCGCCCGGCGGAGATCACCGCGACGGTGGTGAACAACGGCTCGCGAGAGATGCCCGGGATGAACGCCCGGCTGATGGTTGGGTCGCGGCAGGCGTCGCAGCAGCCGGTGCCTGCCCTGGCGGCCGGGCAGAGCCGGACGATCCGCTTCGAGCACACCTTCACCGACCCGGGCAGCAGCCCGATCGAAGTCCACGTCGATGCCAACGACGCCCTGGAGGCCGACAATTCGGCCTTTGGGGCGGTCAACGCCTGGCAGAACCTGCCGGTGCTGATCATCGACGGGAAGCTGACCGGCACGGGGGTGAACGCCGATTCGATGAGCACGGCCGCCCTCTTCACGGCGTTCCGATCGAGCCGATTCCTCCAGTTGGCGATGCTCTCGGACGCGGCCAACCCGGACGCGCCGTCGCTCGTCAAGCCAATGATCGTCGGCAGCCTCGACGGACGCGTCGCGTCAAAGCTGAACGACTTCGCTTGCGTGGTCGTGAACGACGTCCCGCGGCTGTTGCCTGAAGTGCAGTCGCGGCTTGCCGACTACGCGAGGGCCGGGCACGGCGTCTGGGTGATCCTGGGGGAGCGCAGCGAAGCGGCCTTCATCCGCGATGGGCTCGCTCAGGCAAACCTCTTCAACGCCGGGAGCCCGCAGCAGAAGCAGGCCGCCGGCGACAAATCCACCGCTCTGGACGTGAAAGACCCGTCGAGCGCGATGCTGGCGCAGCTCACCTCGCCCGAGCACAACGTGTTGACCGGCATGAAGACGTTCAAGTGGTGGTCGTTTCAGCCTCACGACCGCGAGCGAAAGGTCCTCATCTCGGCCGCCGAGACAGGCGACCCGCTGATCGTCGAGCGGGCGATCGGCCCGAACGGCGGCTGCGTGGTCGTCTGGGCGACGCCCGTTGACGGCAGCGCCTGGAACAACTGGCCGGGCGAAAAGATGTTCGCCCCGCTGGTGAATGAGACGCTCTATCACCTTTCGGCCGGCATGACCGGCGGCGCGCAGAATAAGCGGGTGGAATCGGGCGACAAGCTCGTCTGGACCGGCCCGGGGCGGCCCGCCGTCCAGAGCATCGCCATCACTCGGCCGGACGGCACGAAAGTGGAGCGTCGCCCCTTCACCCGCGACGGCCGCCAGGTGCTGGTGTACGGCGATACGGACCTTCCCGGGCGCTACGAGCTTCGGTTCGACCAGACGGGGATGCCGCCCGTCTATTTCGGCGTCGGCGTGAGCGGCGGCGAGTTGGACGAAACGCCCCTGTCCGATTCGGATCGGGCGTGGCTCTCCCACCCCGACCACAAGTACCTTGAGGCGCGGATCGAGCGGAACCAACTGGCCCAGGCGCTGGGGACGCCGAGCAAGGGGGCCGAGTTGTGGCCCTATCTCGCCCTGGGGTTGCTCGGGATGCTGATGTTCGAAACGTACATGACCTATCGACTGGTCCGCCGGCAGGCCGGGCCGGCGGTCGATCTGGAGAGCGGCGTCGCCATTTAACAAAACGCCCGGGGCACGGACGACGTGCCGGCCACAACGGAGCTGACTTGCTTCCGATCCATCCAACGCTCGGCCAGCTTTTCCCGCCGCGCCTCCTCGCAGACGCCGCGGCCGAGCAGACGCGCGCCTCCTGGTCGTGGAACCCCGTCATCCACCCCGCGCTGCTGATCCTCTTCTTCATCATCTGCGCGGCTTTGAGCTTTTATCTCTACCGGGCGCAGGCCCGCGTCGCCTCGCGGCCGATCATCATCACCCTGACCGTCATCCGCATCGCGCTCATCGCGATGGCGATCCTGATCCTTCTTAGCCCGGTCCGGCAATTCATCCACAACGGGACATCCGGTGGAAGCCTGTGGCTGGTGCTCGACCAGAGCGCCTCAATGGGCCAGGCCGACCCGCAAGCCAGCCCGGTCGAGAAGCTGCGCTGGGCCGATGCCGCCGGGATTTTGCCGCCTGATCTTCGCACCAGTGCCCTGGACCGGCAGGCCGCACGCCTGACGGCGCTGCGCGGCGACGCGGCTTACCTTCAGTCACTCACGTCGGTCCCGGCCGAAGAGCAGGACGCCCGCGCCAAGCTCGACGTGATCATCCGCAACCTGAAGAAGTGGAACGCCGAGCTGACCGGCGTCGCCGACGCCTTTGAGAAAGACCCGCGGGCCAAGGCCGACCCGACGTTCGACGCGACGCTGAAGCCGCTTCGGGGGCTGATCGATTCGTACACCAAGGGGATTGCAACGGCCGCCTCACGACAGGCGCCGCAGGAAGCCGCTAATGATCTTCCCTGGCGCGACACCCAGATCACACTGACGGCATCGGCGACGGCAATCCTGGCGGTCGCCGACAAGGCGGATCTGGCACTTGCCAGGAGCCCCAAAGCCGCCGATGCCCTGGCGGCCGTTTCGGCGATGCCCCGCGCGAAGCTCGCGCTGCTCGCCCTCCAGCGCAAGTCTCACCCTGGCGCGCCCAGCTTCGACGACATCATCCCCCGACAGAATTTGAAGGTGCTTGCGTTCGGCGATCAGCCGCAGCAGGTGACAGCGGAAGGGGCCGATGCGCCGGCGAAGGCCGTGGAGATGGGGCTTGCCAGCCCGGTTCGCCCGGCGACGGACATCGCTTCGGCTCTGCGGTTCGTTGGCGATCACGTCGGCCAGGCCGAGCCGGCATCGATCGTCCTGGTCACCGACGGCCGCCAGAACAAGGGGAACGCCGAGGTCGCCGATGTCGCCCGGCGCCTGGCGGCCCGCGGCATCCGCGTCTTTGGCCTGGCCAGCGGCACCGAAGCCGTCGTCCCCGACGCGGCCGTCGAAACGCTGGACGCCCCGGACTGGGTCTTCAAAGGCGATACCGTCCGCCTCTCGGCCCTGCTTCGCCTGGATGGGCTTCGGGGGAAGTCGATCAATGTGGAACTGCATCGCAGCCAGACCGTCGATGGCAAGCCGGCCGACACGCTCCTGGAATCGCGCCCGCTGACGGTGCCTACCGGCGCTCCCGGAAGCCCGGACCAGGTGCGGCTGCCGATCAGCTTCACGGAGAATCGAGACCGCCTCCCCGGCCCGGGCTTGTATGACTATTCGGTGGTCATCGCCGACGTCCCCGGCGAGGCGACGACCAAAAACAATCGGCAGACGACGCGCGTCTCGGTCAAGGATCAGAAGCTGGCCGCCCTGATGATCGAGGACCAGCCGCGCTGGGAGTATCGCTACGTCGCCAATTACCTCTCGCGCGATAGCCGCATCAAGCTCCAGACGGTGCTGCTGCAGCCGGCGCGGATCGAGAAGGTGACGCCGCCTGACCCGGCCAAGGCCTCGCCCGACAACCCCAAGACCGAGGCCCAGCTTCTGCCGGAGACCCAGGAGGAGTGGTACAAGTTTGACGTGATCGTCCTGGGCGACTTGCCGCCGTCCCAGTTGAGCCGCCAGAGCCAGGAGTTCATCGTCAAGGCCGTGACCGAGCGCGGGGCGACACTGATCCTGCTTGCCGGCCCGCTCAACATGCCGGCCGCCTGGAGGCGCGAATAAATCGGAGTCGCCGCTGGCCGAGTTGTTCCCCGTCGAGAACAACCCCGACTGGACGCCCGAGCTGATGCAGAACCACCTTCGGTTCGGCTATCACCCGGCGATCGCGCCGAGGGGGCGGACCATCTGCTGGCACAGCTCGGGCTTGACGAGGAATCGAACGCGAAGATCTGGAACTCCATCCGCACCGAGCGGGACCCCGCTCTCACCTGGTACTGGCACAGCGAGCTGACGCAGGCCAAGGGCGGGGCCAACGTGATCTGGGCCATCGCGGACAACGAGCGGCCGGACGAGAGGCGCCCCGATGACAGGCGGCCGCCCTCGGCCCGCGGCGCGGCGCCGGCGCTCCGGCAAGCGGTGTCGGCGATTCAATGACCCAGGAACTCGCCCACAAGCGGGCGCTGCTGGCGACGCTCAACGTCGGCCTGGGGAAGGTGATGTACCTGGCGGGCGATGCGACCTGGCGCTGGCGCCAGATGGCGGGCCAGAACCTCCACGAGCGATTCTGGGGGCAGGTGGTCCGGTGGGTCATCGGGAACGATCTTCCGGCCGGTGGCCAGTTCGTCCGCTTCGGCTCGGATAAGCCGCGGTACGTGAGCGGCGAATCGGCGGTCGTGACCGCACGCCTTCGCAACAAGGACCTGTCGCCGCTGAAGGGGCAGACGATCAGGGTCGTCGCCCGGTCGATCGATCCCGGCACATCGGCGGCCGCCCCCGGCGCGGCAACCCGCGTCGAGGCGGACATGACCGAAACGCCCGAGTCCCCGGGGCAATATCGGGCGACGTTGTCGAACCTTCCGGCCGGGCTGGTGGAGCTCTCCATCGCCGGCGGCGACGTCCCGTCCCTCCTGGCCACCGACCCGACCGCCACACAGAAGACGCTCCTGATCGACGTGCAGTCGGGCTTGAACCTCGAGCAGCGCAACCTCAACGCCGACCACCACGCGCTCGCGTCGATCGCCGAGGCCGGCGGCGGCGCCAGCCTCGACGCCCCCTATGCCGATATCATCGCCGAACAGATCCCCGAGCTGAATTACCCGTTGCAGACGGCCGAGCAGATCGGCCTGTTCACCGACGCGAAAGACCGCTTCACGCGGCTGACGCACTGGGGCTTCCTGGTGACGTTCGTCCTGCTGATTTCCGCCGAGTGGGTCATCCGTAAACGCGGCGGGCTGGTATGATCCGCGTTGCCCCTGGAACCTGCCGCGCCTGATCGGTTTGTGCCAAAACCGGAGAATGCCCATGTCCGCCATCCCACAGCCCGGTCCACACGCCATCATCTCCAACCGCATCATCGACCCGCTCCGGCAGGTCGCACGGCGTCAATGGACGGTCATGGCGGCCGGCGGCTTGATCCGAACGCTGCTGATCAGCCTCGGCGTCGTTCTGATCGCCGTGCTCGCCCTGGGCCGCTTCGACCACGTGCCGACCGCGGTGCGCATCCTGGTCGCCGTCGTCGTATGGGGGACGGTGATCGCGACCGCCGTCCGCTTCCTGAGCCCCGCCCTGCGCCGCGCACGCTGGTCCGCACGGCGATGCACGTCGAGGAACAGCTCCGTCCGACGCGCGACACGCACGAGCGGATCACCAGCGCCATCGAACTGGCGGGCGAGCGCGATGCGCGCTATGCCGGCTCGCCCGAGCTGATCGCCCATCTCGCGCGCCAGGCCGAAGCCGACGCGACCGCCGTTGACCCGCGCCAGATCGTGCCCGACGGCCCCGTTCGCCGCCTTGGCCTGCTCCTGGTGCCGATGCTCGTCCTCTGGGTCTTCCTGGCGTTCTGGATGTCGCCGCAGCGTATCCTGCGGCCGATGTTCCACCTGCTTATGCCGTGGAAGACCGCCCCGGCCGCATTGTCGAAGGTCGCCGTGCTCCCCGGCGACGTGACGCTTGCCGAGTGGGACGACCTGGAGATCCGTGCCCACGTCCAGCCCGAGGCCTTCAGCGCCAAGGGCGCACAGGTCGGCAGGGCCACCCTTGTCATGCGGGACGCGGCCGGCCAGCAGACCATGTCCGACCTGGCCCGCCTCGGCGCGCGCGACTTCCACATCGCCATGCCGGCCGTCCGCAAGACGTTCCAATATCAGATCACCACCGACGACGGCGACTCCGCCTGGTATACCGCCACCGTCAATGCCCGCCCCGCGGTGGAGCAGCTCGACCTTCGCTACGACTTCCCCGCCTACACCGGCTTGTCCCCCAAGATTGAATCGGGCAACGACGAAGGGGCGATCGACGCCCTCCAGCGGACCAAGGTGACGGTGACGATTCATTGCGCCACGCCGCTCCGCCCTGAAAGCAAGATCGTTGTCACCGACAAGCTCGCCGGCGGGAAGCCTGAGCCGCACGACGTGGCGATCACCGCCACCCACGATAAAGACGGCAACCCGGTGGCAGGCGTCTATGAGGCGCAGCTCGTGGTCATGAACAGCGCCACCTATTCGATCCAGCTCGTCAACACGTTCGGGCTGGCGAATCGAGATGACCGGCCGCGGTCGATTACGGCTCGTTTTGACGAGAAGCCGACGATCGCCATCACCTGGCCTGCGGCGGAGATCACCGTCCGCCCCGACGACTCGGTGCCGATTGGCTTCCAGGCCGCCGACGATTTCGGCATCGCCTCGATCGAAGCGATGATCCAGGTCGAAGGGGCCGACGCCGCTCGGCCCTTCGCTGTCCCGCTGGGGAACGGCGACAAGCACATGATCGCTGGCGAGTGGCCGCTGTCGGTTTCGGCGATCGTGGCCAAGGCCAAGCTGCCCGACGCGGCCCGTATCACGTACTGGCTCAAGGCGACCGACAATCGCGACCCCGACCCCCAATCGGCCGAGTCGGCGAAGCAGACGCTCAGGATCGACCGCAACGCCGACAGCGTCGCGGCCCAGGTTGACGCGAAGAAGTCGAAGGACATTCGCGAGGCGATTCGCCGGGCGATCGAGGAGCTCGACTCCGAACGCCGGACGATCGACCATTACCAGTGGGATGGGAATGGCCGGGCGCTGAGCACCGATGAACTCCAGAACCTCGACATCCTGAAGGACAAGGTCGAGAAGACCAGCAGCGACCTTTCCGCGGCCGCTGACCTGTTCCTGCACGGGCCGTACGCCGGCATCGCCCGCAAGGCGAAGGAGATCGCCGAGAACGGGATCGCCACGGCCGCCGGCCAGGTCGTGCGCGTCCAGTTGCACGGCGAAGCGCTCGATGTCCGCGGGCCCGACGCCAAGCTCGCCTTCCACTCCATGACCGACGCCAAGACTCGGCTGGAAAAGTTGCTCGAGGAAGAACAGAAGCTCGCCCAGGCGATCGAGGCCCAGCACAAGCTGGAAGAGATCGCCCGCGACCAGCAGAAGCTGGCCGACCAGGCGGCCCAGGCGCAGCCCAACCAGCCGCCGGACCCGAGCAAGCAGCAACAGCTTGCCCAGAAGCTTCAGGACGTCATCAACCGCACGCCCCCGCTGCAGGATGCCAAGGCCGCTCGCGACGCGCGCGAGCTGGCGCAGCTCGTCGATAAGGTGAACGAGCTGGAAAAGCAGCAGCAACAGCAGGAGCAGCAGACCCAGAAGCAGGCACAGGTCGCCGACGTCCAGAATCAGGCCAAAGACCTGGCACAGAAGCAGGAAGACCTGAACAAGAAGATCGATGAGTTCCGCAAGGATGACAAGGCCACGCTGGATAAGGCGTCCGCCCAGCCCCCGACCCAGCAGCAGCAGCAGAACATCGTCGGCGAGCTAAATAAGAATGAGCTCGCCCAGGCGACCAACGAGCAGAAGCAGTCGGCCCATCAGTTGGAGGATGCCGCCAACCGGCTCGATCAGAAGGCGAACGACAACAACCTTCAGCCGGGCCCGAAGCAGAACGAAGAGTTGACGAAGCGGCAGAACGATGCCCAGGCCGCACACCAGGATGCGGATCAGTCCAAGCAACAGGCGCAACAGGCGGATAACGCAAAGAAGAACGTGGATCACGCGGCCCAGGAGGCAAAGCAGGCGGCCGCCGACGCCGCCAAGCCCGCCGACCAGAAGAAGAACGCCGCCCAGCAGGCCGCACAGGCGGCCGACCAGGCGGCGCAGGTGGCTCATCAGGCCGCACAGCAGGCCAAGGCGACCGAGAAGAAGGCCGATGCGGCGGCCGCCGACGCGCAGGCCGATGTTCGCCAGGCCGCGAAACAATCCGGCGAGGAAGCCAAGCAGGCCGAAGCCGCCGCCGATCAGGCGCAGCAGGCCGCGAAGGACGCCCACGCCGCCGCCGACGCGGGTGACGCCGCCCAGGCGGCCGCCAAAGCTGAAGAGGCGGCCGACGACGCCCATCAGGCCGCCGCCAAGGCCCAGGATGCCGCTCAGCAACTCGCCGATGCCCAGGCCAAGGGCCTTGAGGCGACCAAGCACGCCATGCTCGATCAGCAGAAGGAGCAGTCCAAGCAAGCCGCCGCCCAGGCTCACGATCTGGCCAAGCAGCAGGACGCGCTGGCGAAGGCGACCGAGCCGAAGGCCGCCGAACTTCAGCAGGCGCGGCAGGATGGCGCGCTCCCCGCACAGGCGGCCGCCCAGCAGCAGACGGATGTCGCCAATCGCACCAAAGAAACTGAGGCGGCCGCCGATCGTGTCGAAAAGCAGACCGCGGAGGATGGCAACGCCGAAATCGCCAAGCGCGTCGAGGCGGCCCAGCAAGACCTGAAGCAGGCCGAGGCCGCGCAGAAGGAAGCCGCGAAGGAGACAGCCGAAGGCAAGCCGCAGGAAGCCGCTGGCGCCCAGGAGAAAGCCGAGAACGCGCTCGCCCGCGCCGAGCAGGCGCTTCGCGGCCTGATGCCGGCACCGGATGCCGCCATGGCCAAAGCCGACGGCGTCAAGCCTGATGCCGCCGCTGAAGCGGCCAAGGCGGATGGCGACCCGGCGGCGGGCGAGAAACCGGCCGCCGAGGGTCAGGGTGGCGAGGCGCAGGCCCACGCGGCCGAGCCGCACCCGGGCGAGGCCGGCCAGCCCGCCGCCCCCGCCCAGGCGGCGGCCGACGCGAAGGCCGCCGCGCAGGAGGCCGCCCGCGCCGCACAGGAAGCGGCGCAGGCCCAGCAGCAGGCGATGCAGGGGAAGGGGCAGGCGTCACAGGAAGCCGCCCAGGCCGCCGCCCAGGCGGCGCAGGCCCTGGCGCAAGCAAATAAGGGGCAGGCGGGCGAGCCCGGCCAGCCCGGCGAACCGGGGACCGAGCCCGGCCAGGATGGGCAGCCCTCCCCTGTCGCCGGTCAGGCGGCCGATCCGAAAAACGGCATCCAGGCGAGCCTGGGGGGCGGGTCCGACACGCGGCCGCCGTCGGTCCTGGAGCTGGGCGTTAGCTCGAGCGACTGGGCGAAGCTTGGGCCGCTGCAGCAGCGCGACCTGGCCAACGCCGCGCAGCAGTCCGGCCCGCCCGGCTATCAGGGGATGATCAAGAACTATTACGTTCGCCTCGCCCGCATGCAGGCGCAGGCCGGCGCGTCACGGTGAGGAGCGCAGGGCTGATGAGGTTTGGGCAATTCGATCGGTCGCGCCGCGGCCGCCTCGCCGGCTTGGTGGTTGCGCTGCTGCGCGTTTGCGGCGGCGTTCCCCGCGCCCCGTGCCCGTGCCGCCGACGAAGACCCGGTGCCGCTGAAGGTTCAGTCGGCCGTCGATCGCGGCCTTGCCTGGCTGGCCCGCAATCAGAAGCCGGACGGTTCGTGGGAGACGCACAACAACACCACGGCCGTCCCGTCGCTCACGGTGATGGCCTTCCTCGCCCGTGGCCACGTGCCGGGGCAAGGCCCGTACGGGGACCTGCTCAACAAGGCGATCGACTATGTCCTGGCCCAGCAGCAGGAGGACGGGCTGATCTCCAACGGCCAGGGGAACGCCGCGATGTACGAGCATGGCATCAGCACCGCCATGCTGACCGAGGCCTACGGCATGGTGGATGACGCGCGTAAGGCGCGGATCGACAAGGCGATCGCCAGGAGCGTGAGCCTGATCCTGGCGGCGCAGAAGGTGAAGAAGGACGCGAACAACGGCGGCGGGTGGCGCTATCAGAAGGCCAGCTCCGATTCGGACATCTCGGTCACGGGCTGGCAGTTGATGGCCTTGCGCGGGGCGGCCAATTGCGGCGCGACGATCCCGAAGGAGCGCCTCGAGGCCGGCCGCGAGTACGTCCGCCGGTGCGCGGTCCCCGAAAGCAACGGCGGCGGCTTCACTTATCAAGCGAGCAACCGCGACGCTAACCCCGCCCGGACCGGCACCGGGATCGTGTCGCTGGAAATGCTCGGCGAGCACAATTCGAAGGAAGCCGTCGCCGGCGGCGAATACCTCCTGGCGCACCCGCTCACCGACCCGAACTCCGGCGGCTTTTACTATTACGGCGTCTATTACGTCAGCCAGGCCTACAACCAGTTGGGCGGGAAATTCTGGGACGTCGGCTACCCCAAGCTTCGCGACGCCCTGCTCGCCGCGCAGAACGACGAAGGCATTTGGGCCCAGGGCGCCGGCGCCGAGGAGCAGCCCGGCCCCGCCTACCGCACCTCCATGGCGGTGCTCGCCCTATGCGTCCCCTACCGCTATTTGCCGCTCTATCAGAAGTAGGTAGCAGGCACACTCCGTGTGCCGTGGCCCGGTCACCTACGAGACGAACGCCCCCAACGAGCCGCGACCGTCAGGGAGCGCCATGCGCCGCGGGACGTCCTCCGGAATCGCAAGGTAAAGCGCAGCGGTCTGAGACCGCTTCGGAAACCTCCTATCGATCGGACGGCATCGAACGATCCGCGCCCGTGAGGAAGCGGGCAGTCGCTGTACCCGGCGACTGAGCTGTCGGATGGGCGTTTGACGCCCGCCTGCGGCGAGCCCCGCTTCCTGCCGGGCGCGGCTCGTTCAGAGCTGTTCCCAAGCGCGTACGTTGTGACTCCATTGCCGCCGCCGCCCATGAGCCACGGCACACGGAGTGTGCCTGCTACTTTCCCCACGCTTCGACCGACTCCACCAGCTCGATCATCTGTCGCGCGGTCCGAAGCAGCGTTTCTTTTGCCGAGAAGCCCCGTATCGGAGTGTTCGTCGCGGCGTCGTTGTAGATGCCGATGTCGGTTTCGTCGATCAGCGTGCGATAGTCGATCGTCAGCTCCTCATCGGCCGCGAGGGCGCGCAGCGCGATGACAATGCCGCAGTGACAGAGCAAGTTCGGCTCAAAGCTGTGGTTGATGAAGGTGTACGGCTCGGCCTCATTCCCGTAGGTGAAGTATTTCCCCACGTACCGCGTGCCGGTTCGGACGATCGGCTGGGTCATGTTCTGGACGGCGTCGAGGTACGCCTCTTCCGTAATCACCTTCGAACCCAAGGTGAAGCAGCAGATAATCGTCCCCTTATCGACCGGCGCAACAGCAAAGCACCCTTTGCCGAAGATGGCCGAGTCGCGGATGTCGGTCTCGATGAACATATCGCTCCTTCGCGGGGCGCGGACGTGATTTGAGTCAGCCGGCCGCCGCCGGCAGCGGCGTTTCCGGCGCGGCATTGTGGCCCCGTCCCCGGCCGACTTCGGCCGCGGCAAGGCTGGCGGTGACGCGTTGCCCGTCGTAGGCCAGGCGGATGCCCGGGGGCAGCTTTCGATTGGTCTGGGCGTGGCCCAGGGCGTGGGCGATGTGCGTGAAGAGCGTCCGCCGCGGGCGCACCCTTTGGGCGACTTCGATCGCCTCTTCCACCGTGAAGTGCGTCGTGTGCTTCTTGTACTGCAACGCGCCCAGCACCAGCACGTCCAGCCCCTCCAGCAGCGGGAGCGACTCTTCAGGGATTCGGCTGACGTCGGTGCAGTAGGCGAGGTTGCCGACGCGAAAGCCGAGAATAGGCATGGAGCCGTGGAAGACGCGGATCGGTGCCCAGAGCTGCCCGCCGATCGAGAAGCCGCCGCCGTCGATCAGGCGCCGTTCGAGGTGCGGCCGAAAGAGCGTGATCGCGGGGTCCGGCGCCTGGAACGCATAGCCGAAGCAGCCGGAAATCGAGTCGAGCGTCTTCTTCTCGCCCCAGACGTCAAGCGGGCCACCCTTGATCGCGTTGAACCGGCGGACGTCGTCCAGCCCCATGATGTGATCGGCATGGGCGTGCGTGTAGACGACCGCGTCGATGCGATCGACCTTGTTCGCGATGCATTGGAGGCGAAGCTCCGGGGTGGTATCGACCAGGACGCGCGTTCGCGGGTTGCGGCCGTAGCTGATGACGACCGACGGCCGCATCCGCTTGTCGCGGGGGTCGGTGCTGGCGCAGCACGGCGCAGTCGCAGCCAATCATCGGGACGCCGGCGCTGGTGCCGGTCCCGAGAAAGAGCAACTCAACCCGGTCAGCAGGTGAAGTTCGAAGGCGCTCGGGCATCGAGAGAGCTTATCACTCCGAAACGTAGCAGGCACACTCCGGGCGCCGTCCGCTGGCTTGGCGGTCGGCCATCGCAGCCTGACCCCGGCACCGAGATCATGGCGGCGGCACAGGGTGTGCGCCTGCCACAGGGCTACTCCAGCGAAAGATCCGTTTCGATCTCATCAGGCTGCGGCGTGTGCTCGCCGCGGCCGTTGGTGCCGGGCGAGGGCTCGCCGTTGACCGACGCGTCGCCGGTCGCATTGAGCTTAAGCTCTTCCAGCAGCTTCGCCGGGACCTCGCCGGTGTTCTTACACTTGGGGTACCCGCTGCAGCCGAGGAACGGCCCGCGGCGGCCCTGGCGGATGATCATCGGCTTGCCGCACTCGTCACAGTCGATGTCGGTCGGGATGTTCGCCGGCTTGGCCCCGTTGGCCCCCGCCGCCCCGGCCGGGATCGAGCCGGTGATGCGGGCGGCCATCTCCTGCGCTTTGGCCGACTCTTCCTTCAGCAGCGGGAGCAGCGCTTCCACCTGCTTAAGGTTGTCCCCTTCCAGCTTCTTGACCAGCCGCGTGCTGCGGCACTTGGGGAAGGTCGAGCAGCCGAGGAACGGGCCACGCTTGCTGTCGCGAAGCAGCATGTCGCTGCCGCACTTTTCGCATTTGACGGTCGTCTTGATCGGCGGCGCCTTGGGCGGCAGCGGCTTGCCCTCTTTATCGAGGTTGATGATGGTGGAGCAGCTTGGCTCCCCTTTGTCATTTTTAACCGAGTAGCCCGTGCAGCCGAGGAATTCGCCGAAGCGGCCGCGCCGCTTGAGCATGTCGCGGCCGCAGTTGGGGCACTTGAATTCGCTGACCTCCCGGACGGTCGGCTTCCCCTGCTGGTCAACCGGGAGCGTGGTCTTGCACTCCTTGTCGCTACAGGCGAGGAAAAAACCGTTCTTGCTGATGCGGTAGAGCATCGGCTTGCCGCACTTGGGGCAGGTGTAGATGCTGGGCGCCCCGCCGGCGTGCTCGATCTTGCCGAGCGCGCCATCCACGGTCTCGTGGAACGGACCGTAGAAATCCCGAAGCAGCTTGATCCAGTCGAGGTGGTTCTCCTCAATCTCGTCCAGCTTCAGTTCCATGCCCGCCGTGAAGCGGACGTCCATGATCTCGGGGAACGCCTGGACGAGCTTGTCCGTCACGACCGACCCGAGCATGGTGGCGTGGAAGCGTCGATCGAGCTGCTGGACGTACTCGCGATCCTGGATGGTCTGGATGATGCTCGCGTACGTGCTCGGCCGCCCGATCCCCTGTTTTTCCAGCTCCTTGACCAGCGTCGCCTCGGTGTAGCGCGGCGGGGGCTGGGTGAAGTGCTGGGTCGGGTTGATCTCAATCGGGAAAACCGGCTGCTGCTCGTTCAGTTCCGGCAGGAGCTGATCGTCGCTGCTGACGCCGGCGACCTTCATAAACCCGTCGAAGACCAGCTTGCGTCCCGTGGCGCGGAAGACGGCGTCGCCCCGCTTGGTCGGAGCGGCTACGTTCACGGCGGTTTGGTCGAACTCCGCCGGCGTCATCTGGCACGCGACGAAGCGGTTCCAGATCAGGGCATAGAGCTTCGCGTCGTCGGTCCCCAGCTTGGCCTTGGCGGCCGCTGGCGTGAGCATGACGTCCGTCGGACGCACGGCCTCGTGGGCTTCCTGGGCGTTCTTGTTGCTGGACGCGTAGAAGTTCGGCTTGTCCGGAAGATAGCGCGGGCCGTATTCCTTCTGGATGTGGCCGCGAGCCATGGTGATCGCGTCGGCCGACAAGTGCGTCGAGTCGGTACGCATGTAGGTGATGTGCCCGGCTTCGTACAGGCCCTGGGCGACCTGCATCGTCCGCTTCGCGCTCATGTAGAGACGGCTGGCGGCGTTCTGTTGGAGCGTGCTGGTGATGAACGGCGCCGGCGGGCGGCTGGTGGTGCGCTTCTTTTCAATGCTGCGGACGGTGAACCGCGGGCACGAGCCGAGGCGACCGACCAGCTTGGTCACATGGCGAGCCGGGCCTTTGGCTTCGGCGTCTTCGGTGGTGTCGTCGCGGTCGAGGAGGAACCCGAGCAGCTCGGCCGCCTCGCGGGCCGCCGCCTTGTCGCCCGCCTCGAACTTCTTGCCGGCCAGCTCGACCAGCTCGGCGATGAATGCATCGTGCGCTTCGAGCCACTTCTCTCGCTCGATCTTGGTCCGCTCGCCATTGCCGGTGTTGGTCAGGAAGTCGGACCAGGTCGCCGCGAGCCGCATGCAGCTCTTGGCATCGGAGACGGCGGTAAAGATCCCGCCGATCTTCCAGTGTTCCTCGGGGGTGAAGGCCTCGATCTCCCGCTCGCGTTCCACGATGAGGCGCACCGCGACCGACTGCACGCGGCCGGCGGACAGCCCCTTGGCCACCTTGCGCCACAGGAGCGGGCTGATCTCGTAGCCGACGATGCGGTCCAGGATGCGCCGCGCCTGCTGGGCATTCACGCGGTTGATGTCGATCGACTTGGGGTCTTTGAACGCTTTCTGGATCTCGGTTTTGGTGATCGCATTGAAGATCACGCGGCGGGCCCGGCTGTCGGGGATGTTGAGGGCTTCTTTCAGGTGCCAGGCGATCGCCTCCCCTTCGCGGTCCAAGTCGGTTGCGAGGTAGACTTGTTCGCTGGTCTTGGCGAGTTTCTTCAGCTCGATGATGAGCTTGTCCTTCTTCTCGATGACCTCATATTCGGGGATGAAGGTTTTGAGATCGACGCCCATGCCTTTGGAGGGCAGGTCGCGGACGTGCCCCATGCTGGCCTTCACGACGTAATCGTCGCCAAGGTACTTGTTGATCGTCTTGGCCTTGGCGGGCGACTCGACGATGACCAGAAGCTTGCCGTTGAGCTTTGCCATGTCAGTAGTTGCAGTTCTTCCAGTTGTCGCGCCCCCTTGCCGCTTCCGCCGCGGAGAGCGATTGGCGCCGTTTCCAGACTGTCCGTATCGACGATGTTGCCCCTATCGGCCGCCCGGCGACCGAGGTTGACGTCTGCAACAATCGGGTGAATCAGACGGATCGCGCCAGTCGTAACGGGTCGCTGACTCGAGGTCAGCTCGTTCCGCCAGCCGAGGGGCGGGCAGTTTGAACCGCCTGTCACAGCCCTGTCAAGAGGCCGGCGGTTCGGACTTTGCACTTACTATCGTACGGGGGCTTGAGGGCGGGGTTCAATCGCTATGGCGACCGGTCGGTCGTTTTGGGAACGATAACTTGTCCTACTGTAATTCTTTATGAAAAAGCAACGCATTATTTCACGGCGCCCGCCAACGCGCCCTTGGACATCGGCGAAAAATTTGTGGGGGGCTTTCACGCCGGCCGCGGCTGGCATCTTCCGTGAGATTCCGCGAGCCGCGTCGAAGCCGGGATGGAATGAGCGGCGGCGCGAAGCCGTGCGGACTTGTTCGAATTTCGCCTGACCCCTGGGAACGCCGGCGTCCTCGGGTCGTCTCACCGCCGCTGGGCCCACGGGGACGTCGGCGTTCGGTGAAGTGCCACGTCGCGTTCGGTGCCCCGCGAGCGGCTTGCCGGAAAAGGAGCGTACCGCAACTCCGCGGCCCTCACTTCCTCTGAGCCGATCCGAGATAAGCGATCAACGCAAACGCCCCGGCACAGGTGTGCCGGGGCGCCGCGACTGATGCGGATGCACCGCTTGGGATCCACCGGGACGGCCCGGATGCACCGAGCCCGCCCGCCGTCGATCAGCTCCCCGCCTGCGGCGCCATCGCCGAGGCCGGCTGGGTGACGCCGGTTTCGCGCGGGCCGCGGGCGACCGGTTCGGACTCCTGCACCGCCGGCGGCTCGGCCAGGTGCTTGATCTTCAGGTTCAGGTGCGGGTTGAACGCCGTGCCGGCTGGGATCAGGTGGCCGAGGATCACGTTCTCCTTCAGCCCGACCAGCGTGTCCACCGCGCCGGCAAGGGCCGCCTCGGTGAGCACCTTTGTCGTCTCCTGGAACGACGCGGCCGAGATGAACGATTCGCTCTGAAGACTCGCCTTGGTGATGCCCAGCAGGAGCGTCTTGCCGCGGGCCGGCTTGGGCTTCTTGCTCTTCGCCGGCTCCTTGCCGCCGGCCTCGGCGGCCTCGTTCTTCTCGCGGAACTCGGCCTTGAGAACGACCTCGCCTTCCTTGTAGTCGGTGCCGCCCGGGTCCGAGACCTTGACGCTCTGGCTCAGCACGTCGTTCCCCTGGCGGAAGCGGAATTTATCGACCACTTCGCCCGGCAGGAACTTGGTGTCGCCGGCGTCCTCGACCTTCACCTTGCGAAGCATCTGGTTGAGGATGACTTCGATGTGCTTGTCGTTGATCTTCACGCCCTGCGAACGGTAGACGTTCTGGACTTCGGTCAGCAGGTACTGGTAGAGCGACTCTTCGCCCTTGATCCGCAGGATGTCGTGCGGAATGATCGGCCCGCGAATCAGCGGGTCGCCCGCCTCGACGTAGTCGCCGGCGTGGACCTGGAGCTCCTTGTCCTGCGGGACGTGGTGCTCCTTTTCCATGCCCGTTTCGTTCTTGATGTTGATGGTCATCTTGCCGCGCCGCTTGTCGCTGCGCAGCTCGACGAGGCCGGAGATCTCGGCGAGGACGGCCGGGTCCTTCGGCTTGCGGGCCTCGAAGATCTCCGTCACGCGCGGCAGGCCGCCCGTGATGTCCATCGTGCCGGCCGACTCCTTCGGCTGGCGGGCCAGGAGGTGGCCGGCCTCGATCCTCTCGCCATCTTTCACTTCGATACGCGCCTTGGCGGGCAGGTAGTGGAAGTCGAGGATCTTGCCGTCCTCACCCTCAATGGTGATCCGCGGGTGACGCTCGCCCTTGTGCTCGATGACGACGAGCTTGGCCCCTTCGCCGGTGCCGCCCTTACGCTCTTCCTCGAGGCGGGCGGTTTCGCCCTCTTCGATGTCTTCGTAACGGACGATGCCGGTCTTTTCCGCCAGGATCGGCGTGATGTGCGGGTCCCAGACGACCAGTTGCTGGCGGGCCTTGACCTTCTCCCCGTCGCCGACCATGACGGTCGAGCCATAGGGGACCTTGAACTTCTCCAGCTCGCGCCCCTTGGCGTCCACGATGACAATTTCGCCGTTGCGCTTGAGGGCGACAAGCTTGGTCGAGCCGTCCTCCTGCTTGACCGGCACCGCGTTGATGTCGCGGTGGGAGACGATCCCGCCAGCGACGGTCTTGATGTCGTTCTCGATGAGGCCCGAGCTGGCGACGCCGCCCGTGTGGAACGTGCGCATCGTCAACTGGGTGCCCGGCTCGCCGATCGACTGGGCGCCGATAATGCCGACCGCCAGCCCTTCCTCGACGAGCTGATTGGTGCTCATGTCGATGCCGTAACAGCGGGCACAGACGCCGCGCGGGCTTTCGCACGTGAGCGGGCTGCGGACGCTGATCGTCTCGATCTTCAGCTCCTGGAGCTTGTCGGCGATGTCGTTGGTGATGATCTGGTTCTCGGCGACGATCGTCTCGTCGGTGATCGGGTTGTTCACCGTGCGGCGGGCCGTCCGACCGATGATCATATCCTTGAGCTCGACCTCGACCGTCTCCCCCTTATAGATCGTCGTCTTGGGGATGCCGTTCAGCGTGTTGCAGTCGATCTCGTTGATGATCACGTTCTGCGCCACGTCGGCGAGCTTGCGGGTCAGGTAACCCGAGTCGGCCGTCTTCAGCGCCGTGTCCGCCAGGCCCTTGCGGGCGCCGTGGGTGGAGCTGAAGTATTCGAGCACCGACAGGCCTTCGCGGAAGTTGGCCTTGATCGGCGTTTCGATGATCTCGCCGGACGGCTTGGCCATCAGGCCGCGCATCCCGCCGAGCTGACGCATCTGGTCCACCGAGCCGCGGGCGCGGCTGGTCGCCATCATGTTGATCGGGTTCAGGTACTGAAGCGTGCCCGGCGTCTTGGGGGCGACGGGGCGCCCTTCGGCGTCGCGGTAGTCGTTGGCGAGCGTGGTCATCAGGTCTTCGGTGACCTGCTTGCGGGCGTGGCCCCACAGGTCGATCAGGCGCGAGTAACGCTCCTGGTCGGTCAGGGCGCCCATGCGATACGCCTTCTCGATCGCGTCGGCTTTCTTCTGGCCTTCCTCGAGGATCCGCGCCTTGCTGTCGGGGGAGCGGATGTCGGTGATGCCGAAGCTCAGGCCGGCGAGCGTCGATCGCTTGAAGCCCAGGGCCTTCATGTTGTCCAACAACTGGATCGTCGCCGGGCGGCCCAGGCGGGCGTAGCAATCGGCGATGACGCGGCTGCCGCCGGCGCTGGTCAGGGCGCAGTTATAGAACGGCATCTCATCGGGCAGGATGTCGTTGAAGATGCAGCGCCCGACCGTGGTCAGCACGACGCGGCCGGTGTAGTTCGCCGGCTTGGGCTGCGGCTGATAATCGGGCTTCTTGATCTTCCGCTGCGCCTCGATCACCTTCCACGACTCGTCCGCCAGCGACACTGGCGCGCTCTTCTCGCTCTGCACGATCTGCGAACGGTTGGGGAGGCGGACGAAGATCCGCGTGTGCATGGCGATGCGGCCAAGGTCGAACGCCATCAGCGCCTCGGGGACGCTCTTGAACATCGAGAACTCGCCCTTGTCCCCTTCACGATCGACCGTGATGTAGTAAATGCCCAGGACGATGTCCTGCGACGGCGTGATAATCGGGCTGCCGTTGGCGGGCGAGAAGATGTTGTTCGGCGCCAGCATCAGCACGTGGGTCTCGGTCTGCGCCTCAATGGAGAGGGGCAGGTGGACCGCCATCTGATCGCCGTCGAAGTCGGCGTTAAAGCCTTTGCAGACCAGCGGGTGAATCTTGATGGCGTTGCCTTCGACCAGCACCGGCTCGAACGCCTGGATGCCCATGCGGTGGAGCGTCGGAGCGCGGTTGAGCATGACCGGGTGCTGGTAGATCACCTCTTCGAGGATGTCCCAGACCTCGGGGTCGCGCCGCTCCAGCATCTTCTTGGCGGACTTGATCGTATCGGCCAGGCCGTGCTCCTTGAGCTTGCGGATGATGAACGGCTGGTAGAGCTCCAGCGCGATCTTCTTGGGCAGGCCGCACTGGTGGAGCTTGAGCTCCGGGCCCACCACGATGACCGAACGGGCAGAGTAATCGACGCGCTTGCCGAGCAGGTTCTCGCGGAAGCGCCCCTGCTTGCCCTTGATCATGTCGGTCAGCGACTTCAGCGGGCGGTTGCTGCTGCCCAGCACGGGGCGACGGCAGCGGCCGTTGTCGAACAGGGCGTCCACCGCCTGCTGGAGCATCCGCTTTTCATTGCGGATGATGACTTCCGGGGCGTTCAGGTCCACCAGCTTTTTCAGCCGGTTGTTCCGGTTGATGATGCGGCGGTAGAGGTCGTTCAGGTCGCTGGTGGCGAAGTTGCCGCTCTCCAGCAGGACGAGCGGGCGCAGGTCGGGCGGGATCACGGGGATCACGTCCATGACCATCCACTCGGACTTGTTCTCGGAGCCGCGGATGGCCTCGACCATCTTCAGCCGCTTGGTCAGGTCCTTGATCTTCTGCTTGCTGTTGGTCTTCTCGATGTCGCGGCGGATGCGCTCGGCCTCAATGGGGAGGTCGATCATCCCAAGGAGCTTCTTGATCGCCTCGGCGCCCATCTCGGCTTCGAAGTCGGCGCCGTACTTGTCGTAGGCGGCGCGGTACTCGTCCTCGGTCAGGAGCTGCTTCTTCTTCAGCGGCGTCTTGCCCGGGTCGGTGACGACGTAGTCCTGGAAGTAGACGATCTTTTCGATGTCCGAGGTCTTCATGTCCAGCATCGCGCCCAGGCGCGACGGAAGGGCCTTGAAGAACCAGATGTGGACGATCGGGGCAGCCAGGTTGATGTGCCCCATGCGCTTGCGGCGCACGCGGCTGTGGGTCACCTTGACGCCGCAGCGGTCACAGATGATCCCCTTGTACTTCGTGCCCTTGTACTTGCCGCACGAGCACTCCCAGTCGCGCTCGGGCCCGAAGATGCGCTCGCAGAAGAGCCCGTCTTTCTCGGCCCGATAGGTACGGTAGTTAATCGTCTCGGGCTTCTTCACCTCGCCGAACGACCACGAACGAATATCGTTCGGGCTGGCAAGCTGGATGCGGACCGAGCCGTAGTCGTTAATACGATCGTAGACGCTTTCAGCCATGATAGTTGCCACTTCTTTCGTCTGGGTTTAGCGGATCAGCCGTTATTGCGAGTGCTGCATCAGCCCAGCACCGGCACGAGCAGGAAATGCACGTTGCCTTGGGTTGACCGCTCCAGGTCTGCCTCGGTCCTTGCGAGGGCGTCGTAAAAGTCCCGATCACGTTCGTGGTTGGGAGTCGTCACGAGGACGTGGTACCAGTCGTCCTCTTTCAAGATCGCCGCGTCAGTGACGCTAATCTTGTACGTACGGGGCTGATACCTGGCCAGGACATCGCGAACGCGATCGGCCACGTCCTTCCGCTCGGCATCGTCAATCTTCGTGCTCATCCGGACACCTCTACGTTCAGCAATCCGAAGATTTCGACCGCGTCCCGAATCGCTTCCTTGGCCTGCGCGGAGCCGATCGCGGCGAGCCTTGAGTAATCCGCATCGAGACGGCCCTTGTAAAGGCGCGAGATCGCGAGGCTCAGATCGGCTACTAACTGCGCCCCGCCGCTCGCCAGGTGAACGGCGATGAGGATAGCCTGTTGCTTATGCGGTGCGGTTTCATACGGCGGGGTTGGGACATACCCCGCCATCAACAGAGCGTCGGTCACTAGAACATGCGCGGCGTAGTAAGCTCTTGACGTCGCTGAACGTGGATGGGACTTGCACATCCGTTTCGCAGCCAGCAAATGGTTGCGCGCAATAGCGACCCACGACATCCCTCGACCTCCGAGCCTTTAAGCCATCGCCACGTCACCTCAATCCGGCCTCATCACATCATGTCCTCATCCTGCGTTTCGTTGCCCAGGCCCTTCTTCTTCTCAAGCTGGATGTTGAGGCCAAGGCCGCGAATCTCGTTGCAGAGCACGTCGAACGAAACCGGCGTGCCGGCTTCCAGCGTGTTGGTGCCCTTCACCATCGATTCGTAGATCTTGGTACGCCCTTCAACGTCATCCGACTTGACGGTGAGCAGCTCCTGCAGAACGTAGCTGGCGCCGTAGGCTTCAAGGCCCCAGACTTCCATCTCGCCGAACCGCTGGCCACCCGTTCGCGCCTTGCCACCCAGCGGCTGCTGGGTGATGAGCGAGTAGGGGCCGGTGGCGCGGGCGTGGATCTTGTCGTCCACCAGGTGATGCAGCTTCATCATGTAGATGTAGCCGACGGTGGTCTTCTGCTCGAACGGCTCGCCGGTGCGGCCGTCGTGGAGCTGGATCTTCCCGCCCCACGGCATCTCCACGTCAAGCTGGCGATCGTCGATCGGAACGCGGCTGCTCTTGCGATCCTTGCGTCGCTGCTTGATCGCGCTGTTCGCCTCTTCCACGCACTTGTGGATCTCGTCTTCGGTCGCGCCGTCGAAGACCGGCGTGATCGCCTGCTGGCCGAGCACTTTCATCGCCCACCCGAGGTGGGTTTCGAGGATCTGCCCAACGTTCATGCGGCTGGGCACGCCGAGCGGGTTCAGCAGGATTTCGATCGGCGTGCCGTCCTCCAGGAACGGCATGTCTTCCTCGGGGACGATGCGGGCGATGACGCCCTTGTTCCCGTGGCGGCCGGCCATCTTGTCACCGACGGAAAGCTGGCGCTTCGTCGCGACATAGATCTTGACCATTTCGAGCACGCCGGAGGGAAGCTCGTCGCCCCGTTTCATGTGCTCAACGCGGCGGGCCTTTTCCTTGCGGACGGCCTGGACACGCGGCCAGAAGCGGGAGTAGGTGTTGAGAGCTTGTTCGCGCCCTCCTTCGGGCCCTTGATCCAGTCGGCCGCGAAACCTTCGATCTGCTCGAGGATGACGTCGGCGTTCTCGCTGGCGCCGACCTTCTGGCGGGTGCCAGGGTCCACCAGGAGCTGGCCGGTCACTTCGTTGATCTCGCCGATCATCTGCTTGAAGATGGCGATGGCCTTGCGGTCCATCTCCTTCTCGTAGCCTTCGATGTCCTTCTTGAGCTGTTTCTTCTGCTCCTCGGACATGTGCATGCGCCGGCTGAACCGCTGGGCGCCGATGACCACGCCTTCCTCTCCGGCGGGCATTTCGAGCGAGTCGTTCTTCACGTCTTCGCCGGCGCGGCCGAAGATCGCGTGCAGTAGCTTTTCCTCGGGCGTCAGCTCGCTCTTGCTCTTCGGAGCGATCTTGCCGACGAGGATGTCCCCTGGGCCGACGCGCGTCCCGATGCGGACCACGCCGTGCTCGTCCAGGTTCGCCAGGGCCCGCTCCGAGACATTGGGGATGTCGCGGGTGAACTCTTCACGACCGAGCTTGGTCTCGCGGATTTCGACATCGTACTCCTCGATGTGGATCGAGGTGAAGATGTCTTCCTTGACCAGCTTCTGGTTGATGACGATGGCGTCTTCGAAGTTGTAGCCGTCAAAGGTGTTGAAGGCGACGAGGACGTTCCGCCCCAGGGCGAGCTCGCCCTGATGGACGGCGGCCCCGTCGGCCAGGATCTGGTTCTTCTTGACCCGCTGGCCCTTCTTGACAATCGGCTTCTGGTTGAGGCACGTCCGCTCGTTCAGGCCGGTGAACTTCCGAAGGACGTATTCGTCGGCGTTGTCGATCAGAATACGCATCGCATCGACATAGGTGACGACGCCGGCGCGCTCCGCCCGAACGACCATGCCGCTGTTCTGCGCGACCGGCCGCTCCATGCCCGTGCCGACGACCGGCGGGTCTGTCCGCAGGAGCGGGACCGCCTGCCGCTGCATGTTCGAGCCCATCAACGCGCGGTTCGCGTCGTCGTGCTCGAGGAACGGGATCATCGCCGCCGAAACCGACACGGTCTGCCGCGGGCTGATATCGACGTACTGGACTTCCTTGCTGTTGACCGTCGCCAGGTCGCCCTGCACGCGGGCCAGCACGAAGCCCTTCTTCAGGTGCTGATCCTTGTCCACCGTGTCCGGCGGGGCCAGGACCGACTTCATCTCCTCGTCGGCGCGGAGGTACTTGTGCTCGCCGTTGACCTTGCCGTCCTTGACGACGCGGTACGGCGTGATCAGGAAGCCGTACTCGTCCAGGTCGGCATAGATCGACAGCGACGCGATCAGGCCGATGTTGGTCCCTTCCGGCGTCTCAATGGGACAGATGCGGCCGTAGTGCGAGATATGCACGTCACGCACTTCAAACCCGGCACGCTTGCGGTTCAAACCGCCCGGCCCAAGGCCGACAGACGCCGCTCGTGGGTGAGCTGCGAAAGCGGGTTGGTCTGATCGACGACCTGCGACAGCTCGCCGCGGCCGAAGAAGAAGTCGATCGAGCTGCTGATGCTCTTGCTGTTCACCAATTCGGCGATGCGGCCCAGTTCGTTGGGGTCCTTGAGCGACATGCGCTCCTGGACCGTGCGCTTAAGCTTCAGGAAGCCCTTGCGCATTTCCTCGGCCGCCAGCTCGTCGATGGTGCGGAGCCGACGATTGCCCAGGTGGTCAATGTCATCGACGTACCCTTCGCCACTGCGCAGCTTGAACATGTATTTCAAGCTGTTGACCAGGTCTTCCGAGCGGAGGGTCATCACCGTCTCGGGGACGTTCTGATCGAATTTGCGGTTAATGCGGAACCGCCCGACGCGCCCGAGGCGGTAGCGGTTCTCGTCGAAGAACTTCTCCTGGAACAGCGTCTGCGCCTTTTCGAGCTGGGGCGGGTTGCCGGGCCGAAGCCGGGCGTAGATCCGCATCAAGGCGTCTTCGTGGCTGCTGGCGTTGTCGTCGGCGAGGGTGTTCAGGATCAGCGGGTCGGCGACCTTCGTGACGCAGTCCACGTTTTTGATCGACGACGCCTGGATCTTGTTCAGCGATTCGCCGATCTGCGCGCCCGGCTTGACGAGCTCTTCGCCGCTCTCGGCGTCGATGATCGCCGTCGAGGCGTAGTACCGGTTGCTGCAGCTGGCTGACCTTCACCGTCTCAACCGTGTAGAACTCGCGGATGATGGATTCGGTCGAGCTGTACTTCTTGTCCAGCGCCCGGAGGAAGGTGGTGGCGGGGATCTTGCTGCTCTGGTCGATGCGGACGGCAAGCGCGTCCTTTTTGGTGACCGAGCACTCGATCCACGAGCCGCGCTCGGGGATCACGCGGCAGCCGTGCAGCGGGCGGTCACCCTCCTGCACTTCGACCAGGAAGTCCACGCCGGGCGAGCGGTGGAGCTGGTTCACAATGACGCGCTCGGCGCCGTTGATGATGAACTCACCGCCGCCGATCATGATCGGGATCTCGCCCAGGTAGATCGAATCCTCGATCACCTCGTCCTTGTCCTTGCGGACAAAGCGGACCTGGATGCGGAACGGCATGCCAAAGGTGAGGCGCAGCGCCCGGCACTCGTCGGTGGTGTACCGAGGCTCGGACAGGTCGTAGCTGATGTACTCCAGGCGGAGGTTCCCGTCGTAGCTTTCGATGGGGAAGACTTCGCGCAGGAGGGACTCGAGGCCCTCGTCCTTGCGCTGGTCCGCGGGCGTCTCCTTTTGAAGGAACTTCTGATAGGAATCGATCTGAACGTCGATCAGGTTCGGGATGGGCAGCGCGTCGCCGCGCTTGCTGAAATCACGGGGGACAGGGGCCTCGGAGGCACGCATTCAAGGGTCCTTTTCCGTCACGGTAAAAGGGTCTGTGGTTGGCCGAAAACCACCCGTCGCGCGGCACGCTCAAACCCGCCGGCTACGGGTGAGCTTCTATGCAGCGACGGCTCTGTGAACAACGAACGCTGGAACAGCAGTCAAGCCTCACCCACCCGTTTCCGGGCGAAGGAAGCGATTGCGGCACCGTGGAGCCCGTCAAAACGGATCGCCAATCAAAGGCCGCCAATCCGATCATCACAGGCGGGATGATCACCAAACGAAACAGCCGGGAGAGGGGTCATCCCGACACATATTAATGTCAGCAAAGTTCTCGCAAACTCACCCAGGCAGGGCCGGCTAAGTAGACAAAATTAGCCGCCTGTCCTGTGGATAGCGGCTTGTCCGCCCGACGGGCCGCTTCATGCCCGTCAGGTCACACCGTGTAAATGAATAGCGTTGAAACAGCTGATCTTAGCGGACTCACAACCCGCGTCAAGCGCAAAAAAGAATGGCAGACCCTCTCCCGCCCATCCGGGTGGAGCTGGTCCGCTCGTCAGTTCAGATTATGGTTCGCTGTTTGGCCAATAATCCGACCGAGAAAATAACAGCCAGCCCGACTTTGTCAACCGAATTGTCGCTTACCGAGCACCGTCCCCGCACCGTCCCATGCACAGCGGATCCGAATTGGACGGCCCAGCCTATGGACGCTCCGCCTGCTCCGGATCTGACGCCGACCCGCAGTCAAGCGAACGAGGCGACCCATCTCGGGCCGCCTCGTTCGTCGCCTGATGAACTGAAAGAAGGCTCTGAAGCGTCCGATCAGGATCTGGCTTACTTGAGCTCGACGGACGCGCCCTGGTCTTCGAGTTCCTTCTTGAGCTTTTCGGCCTCTTCCTTCTGGAGGTTCTCCTTGACGGTCTTCGGAGCGCCTTCGACCAGGTCCTTGGCTTCCTTCAGGCCCAGGCCGGTCGCAGCGCGGACGACCTTGATGACCTGGATCTTCTTGTCGCCGCCGCCCTTGAGGACGACATCGAACGTGGTCTTTTCGGGTTCCTTCTCGGCTGGTGCGGCCGCCGCCGCCGGCCCGCCACCGCCACCGGCCATCATCACCCCGCCGGCCGCCGGTTCAATGCCGTGGGCTTCCTTGAGATATGCCGCCAGGTCAACGGCCTGCTTGAGGGTCAAATTGGCGATCCTGTCGCCCATTTCCTTGAGTTCCGCGGTAACTTCAGCCATGGTTCACTTCTCCGGGCCGTGTCGGGGCCCCTCCGTGTCGATACTTCATCCCGCCCAAGAGCCCGCACCCCATCGGTGCGATTTAACCCCTCGACGATTCGAGGGGACAGTCGGTGCAGCCGGATGTTGTTTCGTTGGGTTCCGATACGCCCCTGGGAGCCGTACCGGTTCAAAAATCATTGTGTAAGCCGCGCGATCCGACTTCAGGCGGCCGGAGCCGGGCCCGCGGCGGCATCGCCGCCCTTTTCGCCCTTTTCGCCCTTCTCTTCGATCGCCTTGAGCAGCGCGCCAACCTTCCCGCCCGGGCCTTTGAGGGCCGCGCCGAGGTTGCGGCCGGGGGAGAGCAGCAGGCTGACCAGCGAGCCGATCGCCTCTTCCCGGGTCGGCAGCTTGCTCGCCTGCTCGATCCCCTTCTGGCCGACATATACTTCGCCGTCGAAGAAGACGCCGCGCACTTCCAGTGCGTCGTTGTCCTTCTTCTCCTTCAACAGCATGCGGGCGATCTCGGCGATGCTCTGCTTGCCGTAGATCACCGCGCTCGGGCCGTCGAGAAGCTTGTCGAAGCCGTTCAGCTTCGTCTTCTCCGCGGCGCGACGCGCGAGAGTGTTCTTGACCACCGTCAGCTTCAGGCCCTTTTCGTGGAGCCGCCGACGGAGGGCGTTGTTCTTGTTCGCGTCGATGCCGCGCGGGTTGATGACCCCGACCCCGTCCAGGTCCTTGAAACGGGTCGATAGTTCCGCCGTGATCAGGTTCTTGACGTACTTGCTCATGGGAAGATCCGAATAAGTTGCCGGTATTTGCGTGCCCAGTTGCCTCGACCCTCGCCCGCCGGCCCTCTCGAGGCGGCGGCCGACGTCTGACAACTTATTCACTGAATGACGAGGTTGACCGCGGGGCTCATCGTGCTCTTGAGCACGAGCTTCTTGAAGAACGCGCCTTTGCTGGTCGCCGGCTTCATCCGGCGGACCTGCGCGATCATCGCCTGAATGTTGTCGATCAGGTTCTGCTTCTCGAAGCTCAGCTTCCCGACGACGCTGTGAACGTTCCCGCCCGCGTCATTGCGGAACTCGACTTTGCCCGCGACATACTCGCGGACGGCGGTGCCGATGTCGGCGGTGACGGTGCCGGCCTTGGGCGAGGGCATCAGGCCCTTGGGGCCGAGCACCTTACCGAGGCGGCCGACGAACCGCATCATGTCCGGGGTCGAGATCGCGACGTCGAAGTCGGTGAAGTTTTCCTTCTCGATCTGGGCGACCAGCTCCTGCCCGCCAGCCTTCAGCGCGCCGGCGTTCAAGGCGGAGGTGACCAGGTGCTCCGGGCAGAAGGCGACCACCTTTTTCGCCTTGCCGATCCCGTGTGGGAGTGAGATCGAGCCGCGGATCATCTGATCCGCCTGCTTGGGATCGATGCCCAGGGAGAAGATCAGCTCGACCGACTGGTCGAACTTGGTCGGCTTGAAGCTCTTCAGAAGGTCGATCGCCTTGTCCAGCGGGACCAGCTCGACCACCGCGTTCTTGGCGGCTTCCTTGTAGCGTTTGGATCTGGTGAGGACAATTGCCATGCGTTCAGCGCTCCAGCGGCCGGCGACAAAAGCTCCCGGCCGAAGCTCCCACTGTTACAGGCCGTGGTGCGCCTTTGCGGATATCGAAAGAGGCTCGAAGGCCACGTTTCGATTCATTGTTTGAAACCGTTCCGCCCTTTGCGACGGATCGGCGACGTCAACTTCGTGATCAGGAAGACGTCGATTCGATGCTCTTCGAACTCGCCTTCTTCCTTAGCCGAGGGCTTCAGCGGCACGCTTACCAAAAGCGTCCGGGCGCCGGGGTAGAGATAGGCGAACTCTCTCGAAAGCACATCGACTTTCTCGCCATCGCCCGTATGGACGGTAAACGGCTGAAAAGGCTGTTCCGCCAACGCGAGTTTGATCCGGTCCGGGCTCATGACGATCAGCCTTCAACCACGATCCCCATTGAGCGGGCCGTCCCGGCGATGATGCGGGCGGCATGGTCTTCGTCGAAGGCGTTCAGGTCCTTGACCTTCAGCTTGGCCATCTCCTTGCACTGGGCCATCGTGACCTTGCCGATCTTGTTCTTGTTCGGCTCGCCGCTCCCCTTTTCGGCCTTTACGGCGGCCTTGAGAAGCTCGGCGGCCGGCGCGCTCTTCAACTCGATGTCGAAGGTGCGATCTTTGTAGACCGTGATGACGACACCGACGACCTGACCGTTCAGGTGGGCCGACATCGCGTTGAACCGCTGAATGAACTGACCGGGGTTCACGCCGTGCGCGCCCAGGGCGGGGCCGATCGGAGGCGCCGGCGTCGCTTTGCCGCCCGGTGCCTGGATCTTAAACTGGTCGGTAATCTCTTTCTTGGCCATGGCTCGCTCGGCTAATGTTCGCGGGCCGGCAGAGCCGGCCCATGGGTCACAACTGTCTGCTATGTCTGCTCGTCCGGCCGCCCGGTTCCGTCCGGCCGCCCGGTTGAGTTTGGCCGTCTGGTCTCGTTCGGCCGCCCGGTCTCGTCCGGTGGCCGCGACTCTTGGGCGCCCTGCGGCTGGATCACGACGGAATCGATCCGCCTTCGGCCCGCGACGGCCGCTCCCGCATCGTCCGGTGTCGGATCGACAAATTGCCCCGCGAAAGGGTTGACCGACGCCCTCAGATCCGATTCACGCCCACCCGGTCCCGGCGACCACCGACCGCTGAAAAAACGTATCAGCCGGTAGGTCGGGACCGTTAGGAGTAAAAGGGCGAGGATACTAACAAGAAAAAGCAGGACTGACAAGAGCGCCAACAACAGGCCTGGAAGTGCCGCGATAAATAACGCGAACCGGGCGACTCCCGACAGCCCGCCGACCGAACCGCGCGCCGTCTGAAAGCGACCGTAATAGCGGAAGAACTGCTGCACGGACTCCCTGGCCCCGGACGGATCGGTCGGCCGCGCGGGCCAACGGTCACATCTTTTCGATTTGCCAGTACTCCAGCTCGAGCGGCGTCGGGCGGCCGAAGATCATGGTGATGATTCGGACCATCCCCTTGTCCGGGATGACCTCGTCCACTTCCCCTTCGAAGTTCTGGAACGCGCCGTTGTTGACCTTGATCTTGTCCCCCTTCTTGTACTCCAGAGGGGCTGTCGTCCCTTCCGGCTTCTCGGCGTCCTCCAGCATCTTCGCCTGGTCCTTGACGCTCATCGGGGTCGGCTTCCCGTTGGATCCGATGAAGTCGCCGACGCCGTCGGTCTCCTTGATCGTGAACCAGACCTTCTCGGGGATCATCCCGTTCTTGTCGAGCTGCAGTTCGATGAAGACGTACCCCGGATAGAGCTTGCGATCACTCTCACGCTTGACGCCCCCTTTCACGGAGCGAACGCGCTCACTGGGGACGAGGATGCGGCCGACGTGCTCTTCGAGGCCTTCGATCTTGACCTTTCGCAGCAGCGCTTCCTGGACGCGGTCTTCCTTGTTGCTGGCGACCCGGAGGACGAAAAATTGCATAACCTACCTGGCCTTAAGCCATTCTGGCGTTTCGATCGGTCGTCCAGCGGTGGGCGTCGCGCGCCGCAACGGCGCGGCGGCCGCCGAAAAGGCACGTTTGGGCCGCCGCCCGGCTCACCCACCCCAGGGCGTGACCTTCAGGACGTGGATCAGACGCATCAGCGTGGCGAAGATGAAATCGACAAAGAACAGGAAACAAGCGATCAGCAGCATGAAGATGATCACGACCTTGGTCGAGCCGATGAGGTCTTTACGGCTCGTCCAGTTCACCTTCTTCATCTCGCTGTCGGTCTGGATGAGAAACTCGACATTCGTCGGTTTGTTCATCATCGACCAGGCGAAAATCGTGTAGGCGACCAGGAAGCCGACCGCCGACCCGACGGCGACCTTGCGGCCAAGGCCCGGGTCCTGGATGAAATAGGGCGGGATCTTATCGTAGATCGTGTAAGCGAGCATGACCCCCAGCACGACAGCGCCGATCGCCGTGCCCATGCGGGTCCAGTACCCTTGCCCCTTCTTGAGGATCGTAAAGTAGCCGGCGGATCGCCTGGGCCCGGCGGCCGCCTTGACGCGGGCGTCGGTCTGAGGGGAGTCGATATCGTCGTCATCGACGTCGTCCGCGCGGGCCGTGTCGTCCTGCTTGCGGGCTTTGATCTTGCCTTTGCCGGAACCGAACGTTTTGGGGTCGGACTGACCGGTGGCACCGGCCGGACCGCCGACGTCGCCGCCCGCTACCGGCTTGTCATCGTCCCTGTCGCGCGTTGCTGAAGCCATACTCACCATCCAGCCAACCGACCCGTATCAACCCAGTCCGCCAGGACCGCTTGCGATCGCAACACGCCGGGAGGGAATCGAACCCCCAACCTGCCGCTTTGGAGACGGCTGCTCTGCCAATTGAGCTACCGGCGTTCAAAAGCACCGGCCGCCGCACCGATTCGTCACGAAGCGTCAAGGCGTTCGCCTCAACGCGCCGCGCGGGCGGTTGCGTCAACCGAGCGTCTATCGACTGCCCTACTTCCGCTTGATCTTGTGCAGCGTGTGCTTCCGAAGACGCGGGCAATACTTCTTCAGCTCGATCTTCTGCACGCCGCCCGCCACCTTGATCTCGGTGCGGTAATTCAGGTCCCCGGTCTCCGTGCATTGGAGCCAGACCATTTCGCGACTTTCCTTTGCCATTGTAACACCTTCAATCGAAAAAAAGTGGCCGATGCCGAGTGGTCAGTTGCCAGTGAGGCGGCGGGCGGAATGCCCGTGCCTCACTGGCAACTGAGATGTCACTCGGTTCGACCTGCCGCGATCGATCCGGCCTCGTCGAGTCGCCCCGATGAAGTCGTCGCGGCCGATTTCCTTAGGCGAGGATCTTGGTGACCACGCCCGAGCCGACCGTCTTGCCGCCTTCACGCACGGCGAAGCGGAGCTTTTCTTCCATGGCGATCGGAGCCTGAAGCTCGACTTCCATCGTCACGTTGTCGCCCGGCATGCACATTTCCGCGCCGCCCATCAGCTTGGCGGAACCGGTCACGTCGGTCGTCCGGAAGTAGAACTGCGGGCGATACCCGGTGAAGAACGGGGTGTGGCGCCCGCCCTCTTCCTTCGTCAGCACGTAGACTTCCGCCTCGAACTTCGTGTGCGGCAGGACCGACTTGGGGGCGCACAGGACCTGCCCGCGCTCCAGGTCGTCCTTTTCCACGCCGCGGAGCAGCACGCCGACGTTCTCACCGGCCTGCCCGTTATCCAGCGTCTTGTTGAACGCCTCGATCCCGGTCACGACGGTGGTCTTGTTCGGCTTGAGCCCGACGATCTCGACCGTATCGCCGACCTTGCAGATCCCGCGCTCGATACGCCCGGTGCCGACCGTGCCGCGGCCCTTGATGCTGAAGACGTCTTCGATCGGCATCAGGAACGGCTTGTCAACCTCGCGCTGCGGGATCGGGATGTAGCTGTCCAGGGCAGCGACGAGCTCGTCGATGCACTTGGTCGCCGTCGCGTCGCTGGGGTTATCCAGCGCCGGCTTCGAGCTCCCCTTGATGATCGGGGTGTCGTCGCCGGGGAAGCCGTACTTCGTGAGAAGTTCGCGGACTTCCATCTCGACGAGCTCGAGCAGCTCGGCGTCGTCCACAAGATCGATCTTGTTCAGGAAGCAGACGATCTTCGGCACGCCGACCTGGCGGGCGAGCAGGATGTGCTCGCGCGTCTGCGGCATCGGGCCGTCAGCGGCCGAGACCACCAGGATCGCCCCGTCCATCTGGGCGGCGCCGGTGATCATGTTCTTGATGTAGTCCGCGTGGCCCGGGCAGTCGACGTGGGCATAGTGCCGCGCCTCTGACTCGTACTCCACGTGCGCGGCCGAGATCGTCACCGTCTTGGTGGCGTTGCGCTCGGTCCCGCCCTTGGCGATGTCCTTATAGTTCTTGGCGGTGGTGCCAAACTTCGCCTGCGACCGGGCGGACAAAGCCGCGGTCAGGGTGGTTTTGCCGTGGTCGATGTGACCGATCGTGCCGACGTTAACGTGCGGCTTCTTACGCTCGAATACGCCCTTTGCCATTGCTGGATCCTCCAGGGGTCTGACGTCTGTTTGCTTGGGCTCGCGGTTGTCGAGGCCGCTGGCCTGTTGCACCGGGCGACAGCACCCGACTCAGGTGCTGTTACGCCGCGGGCGTCAGGTCCCATACCGTCGCCTTTAGGCTTCGGGGGTTCTGCCCTGACTCGCTGGTCTCTACTTCGAAAACTCGACATTCGACATTAGGGAGCACGCAGGGGCCGCTCAGGCCGCTGCGGGCTGCCAAATGCCGAATGCCGCCGTCTGTTGCCGCCCCGCCGCCCTGTGGCGACGAAGCCGCTAAAGCTGCCACAGGGGCTTGAACCCTGGACCTCCACCTTACCAAGGTGGCGCTCTACCACTGAGCTATGGCAGCACGAATTCAGTTAAGCCACCATACGACTCGACTTGCGGTCCATACGATGGGCCCCGACGTGGCACCGCGCCGGCAGCGTAGAAGGGCGGAGAGTATAAGTCGTTCAGGAAGATTGTCAAACCACGCCCGGGCCGATTTCGCGCCCGGACGCTCGGGGGTTTGTCGAACCATCTCGCCGCTGACTTTATACCGTCGCGACCGATCATCTTGCAAACGGGCCATCCCCCCGCGATCCAACGCCAGACCTCCCAAGCCGGCTTCCGCCGCCCCGCCGTCGCCGAAAAAACGCCCCGCCGCCTTCCGATCCGCCCCTTCCGCGTGTACAGAAGGCCATCACGAACGAGGAGCCCCTTCCAATGAACACCGAGCCGCTCGCGATCTGGTGCAACGCCTACTTTCCAGAGCCCGTCATGGCCACGATCCATCGGTCGATCGGCCCCCATCGGCTCCTCCTGTCCGCCGACATCAAAAATTCCAACCTGATCGCCTCCGGCCCCGACCCGCTCCTGGAACAGGCGCACATCGCCCTCGGCCAGCCCGACCCCGGACAAGCGGCCCGGCTGCCCCACCTCAGATGGAGTCATTTGACCAGCGCCGGCTACACCCGTTACGACAACGCGGCCGTCCGTGAGGGCCTGGCGCGACGGGGCGCCGTCATGACCAATAGCTCGTCGGTCTACAACGAGCCCTGTGCCCAACATGTGCTGGCGATGATGCTCTCGGCCGCACGGCAGTTGCCCGCTTCTTTGGCGGAGCAGGAAGACCGAGCCTGGCGGGCTGCCCACCACCGCGTTCGCTGTCACCTGCTGCTGGGCCAGCACGCGATCATCTACGGGTACGGCGCGATCGGAAGCCGGCTCGCCGAGCTCCTGGAACCGCTGCACATGCAGGTCGTCGGCGTCAGGCGAAAGGTGAAGGGGAACGAGCGCATCGCGATGGTGGCGACCGAGGCCGCCGATCAACGCCTCCCCACCGCCGACCACGTCATCAACATCCTCCCCGCGGCCGCCGGGACCCAGCATTACTTCGACGCCCGGCGCTTCGACTTGATGAAGCGCGGCGCGACCTTCTACAACATCGGCCGGGGGAATACGGTCGATCAGGATGCCCTGCGCGCCGCCTGGAGTCCGGCCGCCTGGCGGCCGCCTTTCTGGATGTGACCGACCCGGAGCCCCTCCCGATCGATCACCCGCTCTGGTCAACCTCAAACTGCTACATCACGCCTCACACCGCCGGCGGGCACGACACCGAGTTCGAACGCCTCGCCACGCACTTTCTGGACAACCTCCGCCGCTTTGAGAGTGGCCAGCCGCTGATCGATCGCATCATGTAGCAGGCACACTCCGTGTGCCGTCCGCCGTTCGACGAACGACGACCAGCGCAAACTGAATGAGCCCGCAAGTCAGCGTCTTCGCATTGTCTTTGGGAATGACGAGCAAACAAAATCGCCGCGGGGAGCGACCGGGATCCCGAAGGCACAAGACCGGTACTGCTTAGGGCTGCTTCCTTTCGGACCTGACCCGGTTCACAGCCGACCCTTGCATCGGTCCCGGCCGCCCTCCCGCGGCGCGTGATCTGAAGGGGGCGATCGCGATTCGATCGAGCGCGGCAGCTTACCTGATGTTCGCGCCGCTCACAATCAAACGGGTCGTTCAATTGAGTCGTCGTCGCGCAGCCCGTCGAGCGGTGCGCGGTTAGACTGCCCCGCCATGCCTGGCCCGACAACCATCGTCCTGCATCACGGGTTTTGCGGCTTCTCCGAGATCGGGGTGGGGCCGGTCCGAATCTCCTATTTCCACAAAATCGACCGCGCCCTCATCGAGCGTGGGCACCGGCTGATCGTCACGCGGGTCCACCCCACCGCCGGTATCGAAACCCGCGCCCGGCAACTGAAGGAACAGATCCTTCGCCACCCGGCAGCCACGGCAAACGGGAAGATCCTTCTCGTCGCCCACTCGATGGGTGGGCTCGACGCGCGCTACATGATTCGCCGCCTTGGGATGGAAGGGCATATTTCGGCCCTGCTGACCATCAGCTCGCCCCACAGGGGGACCAGCTACGCCGACTGGTGCATGCGGCACCTTGGCCAGCGCCTCGGCGGCCTGCGTCTGTTGCGGCTCATCGGCCTCAACGTCCAGGGCGGGAGCGATCTCACGCTCGAGAGCTGCGCCCGCTTTAACGAGGAGATCACCGACTCGCCAAACGTCGCCTATTGCTCGGTGAGTGCCGCCCTGCCCGCCGCGTTGATGCCTGCGTTCCGGCAGCACTCCTATCGCATCATCGCCGCCAACGAGGGGGACAACGACTCGCTCGTCTCGGTCCGCAGCGCCATCTGGGGGCGCCACCTGGGAACGTGGCCGGCCGACCATCTGGGCACCATCAATCGCCGATTCCTAAACAACCCGACGGGCGATATCGCCCCCTATTACGTGAAGGCGGTGGATGAGGCGCTGGCGATGATCTGAGAACAGGCTCCAACGAGCCGCGCCCGTCAGGAAGCGGGATCGCCGTGCTTGGCGACTCCTGCGACCGATGAGCGACCCACGCCGCGCCGTAACCGCCGCACGGATGTTCCCATCGGACAACTTCCCGCGCAGGCGAAGGCGCTCTGCCCCGAGGGCCCTGGCGATCAGACCGATCAGTCACCGAGTACGGCGACTGCCCGCTTCCTCACGGGCGCGGCTCGTTTGACACGCGCCATTGAACCGGCGCTCGTGTTTACGCTTCCACAGTCCACGTTTCGTCCCCGGTCAACAGCGTCCGCAGGTCCCCGCGGCCGCCGCGGTCGATCGCGGCGCGGTTCTGGGCGCGAACCAGGTCGCCGTAGCGGTCCCGCTCCACGTCACGGAAGACGCCGAGTGGCTCGGGGAAGTCCGGGTAGCGCATGCGGCTCAGCAGGAACGCGAGGCTCGGCTCGTCCGCGCGCTCGTCGTGGATGAGCAGATCGTCGGACTTGACGAGGCTGGTTTTGACGACTTCCGGGGTCATGCCGTGGAGTCGGATCCCCTTGTCGGCCGCCTTGCCGAAGATCAGGGGCTTGCCGTGCTCCAGGTAGAGCGTGGTGTCGCTCCGGGTCGTCTTGTCAACGGCATAGTTGTAGGCGCCGTCGTTGAAGATGTTGCAGTTCTGGTAGATCTCGACGAACGCGGTGCCGACATGCCGGGCGGCGCGCTCCAGCACGTATTCCAGGTGCTTGACGTCAACATCAATGGCCCGGGCGGCGAAGGTCGCTTCGGCCGCGATCGCCAGGCTGATGGGCCGGATCGGGACGTCCACGGAGCCCATGGGCGTGCTCTTGGTCTTCTTTCCCAGCTCACTGGTCGGGGAGTACTGCCCCTTCGTCAGGCCGTAGATGCGGTTATTGAAGAGCAGGATCTTCACGTCCACATTCCGCCGGATGATGTGCATCAGGTGGTTGCCGCCGATGCTCAGCGCATCGCCGTCCCCCGTCACCATCCAGACGTTCAGGTCCGGCCGCGCGAGCTTCAGCCCCGTCGCGAACGTCGGCGCCCGGCCATGAATGGAATGGAACCCGTAGGTGTTCATGTAATACGGGAACCGGCTGGAGCAGCCGATCCCGCTGACGAAGACCGTTTTGCTCCGGTCCATGCCCAGCTTGGCGCAGACCTTCTTCATCTGCGCAAGGATCGAGTAATCGCCGCACCCGGGGCACCAGCGCACATCCTGATCGCTGGCGAAGTCGGAGGGCTTGAGCACGTTGAGCATTGGGTGGGGGTGAGTATTCATATCAGAGGCCGTCGTGGGTGTCGTCTGTGGCAACGGTTGCCAATCGACGCTGGGAAGTCTATTTTCTTACCATGGCAAGAAGCGCGACGATGAACGTTTCCTTGACGCCTTCGCTTGAGCAATTCGTCCGGTCGAAGGTGAAGAGTGGCGGGTACGAATCGGCCAGCGAAGTCGTACGCGAGAGCCTGCGAGCGCTCCGCGAACGCGACAATGCGGCTGACGCTTTCTGGGTCAGCATTTGCGAGAAGGTCCGCGTGGCCCGAGACGACCAGGCCGCCGGCCGCGTAATCGACGGCGAGCAGGCCATGGCGAAGACCGTTGCCGATCTTGGCGCGGGCCGCGGCCGCACGACGCGCCCGAAGCCGGGAAAGCGCTGATCGGAGTAGAGGACTTCCCGAGATCGACGTTCGCCGTGAGAGCTCGACTGTCTTAGTCCGTGCGATGTCGAGAATCCGCATCATAATCATCCATCCCCCGGCGTCGGCTCTGGATCCCTCTCGATGGGGTCGCTCGCTTCGGCCATTGAGACTTCGTATGTCCCCGCCCGACCTTCCCGCAGCTCCTTGACGCCGTCGATGATCTCACGAATCGTGAAGGGCTGGCCCTTCACCTTGTTGAGCCCCTTCGCGTCCACCAGGAATCGGTCGCGCAACAGGGTGCGGAACTGGCCGAGGTTCATCTCGGGGACCAGCACGTGCCGGAACCGGGCCATGGCCTCGCCCAGCCGCGTCGGCAGCGGGTTGAGGTAGCGCACGTGGGCGGCCGACACCTCGACCCCCTGCCGGCGCAGCTCGAGCGTCGCCGCCTTGATCGCGCCGAACGTACTGCCCCAGCCGATCACCAGCACCTCGCCCGATTCCGGGCCCGTCCAGAGCAGGCCCGGCCCGGGCGGCCGCACCCGGGCGACTTTGGCCGCACGGAGGCGCACCATGTGCTCGTGGTTCGCCGGTTCATAACTGACGTTCCCGGTCACGTCCTGCTTCTCGATCCCGCCGATCCGATGCTCCAGGCCCGGCGTCCCCGGCAGCGCCCATGGGCGGGCGAGATTGCCGTCGCGTCGATAAGGCATGAACGGCTGCTCGGCTGTCTCTGGCGTCGGGTGCTCGATGAGGATGTGCGGAAGGTCCGCCACATTGGGGATGAGCCATGGCTCGGAGCCGTTGGCGAGGTACCCGTCGGAGAGGAACAGGACCGGCGTCATGTAGCGGGTCGCGACGGTGAAGGCTTCGACGATCGCGGAAAAGCAGTCGGACGGGCTGGCGGCCGCGATCACGGGGACAGGGCATTCGCCGTTCCGCCCGAACAGCGCCTGGAACAGGTCCGACTGTTCCGTCTTCGTCGGCAGCCCGGTGCTCGGGCCGCCGCGCTGGACATCGACGATCACGAGGGGAAGCTCGGTCATCACAGCCAGCCCGATCGCCTCGGACTTCAGCGCCAAGCCCGGCCCGCTGGTGCCCGTCGCGCCGAGCGACCCGCCGAAGCTCGCGCCGATGGCGGCGCCGACGGCCGCGATCTCATCCTCCGCCTGAAAGGTGATCACGTCGAACTCCTTACGGTTCGACAGGTGGTGGAGAATGTCGCTGGCCGGGGTGATCGGGTAGGAGCAATAGAGCAACTGCTTCGACGCCAGTTCGGCGGCCGCGATCATCCCCAGCGCCGTGGCCTCATTGCCGGTGATCTTCCGGTAGGTCCCGGGCGGCAGCTTGGCGCGGGGAACGGTGTACTGCGCGTCGAGCAGCTCGGCGGTCTCACCGAAATGGAACCCCGCTTTCAGGGCGGCCGCGTTGGCGAGCATGACCTGGGCCTTGCGCGCGAACTTCGCATTGATGTAGGCCAGCGTCGGTTCGATCGGCCGCCCATAGAGCCAGTAGCAAAGGCCCAGGGCAAACATGTTCTTGCAACGGTCGATCTCCTTGGCGGTCAGCCCGGTCCCTTCGGCGGCGGCGGCGGTGAGCTTGTTGATCGGCACCCGCACCAGCCGGTGACCGGAGAGGGTGTTGTCTTCGAGGGGGCTGACGGCGTAACCCGCTTTCCGCAGGTCGGACGGGCCGAAGGCATCGTCGTTGACGATGACGATGGCCCCGGGCTTCGCCGCTTTGAGGTTGGACTTGAGGGCCGCGGGGTTCATCGCCACCAGCGCGTCAACGTTATCGCCGGGGGTGAAGATCTCGCTGCTGGAAAAGTGGACCTGGAAGCCGCTGACGCCGGCGAGCGTGCCGGCGGGAGCGCGAATCTCCGCCGGGAAGTCAGGCAGCGTGCTGACGTCGTTCCCGAACAGGGCGGAGGTGTCGGTGAACTGGGTCCCCGCCAGCTGCATGCCGTCGCCAGAGTCCCCGGCGAAGCGGATAACGACGGAGGGAAGCTCGTGAATCGGACGCGGGGGCGTCGATGAGGTCGTTCCGTGCGCGGGCGTGGTCGTGTCGATAAGGGTCATGGCGAGGTTCCGATAGGCGTGAGGGCGTGGCGTGGCGACGCGGCGGACGGCAATGGGCGGCGTCAACAATGCCACGACGCGGACGTGATAACCGATGCGTAAGACCCCAAGGCGCCCTCCACTGTCGGAACACGATTGTACGCCATGTGGACGCTCTTCGTCGGGTACGGCCGGGCACAACGCCGTCAAGTAGGGCCCGTCGCGAGCCGCGACCGTGAGGGGCCTTGAGGGAACGGTCGGGGCACGCAGTGCGGGTGCTCCGAGATTTCAAATAGATCTCAGCGGGAGCCCAACCGCTTCCTCACAGTCGCGGCTCGCGGGGGCCGTTGCACGGTTCGGCAAATGGCCGACCACGAAACGTTCCATCGCCTGGTGAGAAGATAGGGGTGCTTACGGAGTGCGGCAAAGACATTTAAATGATAATTGACATAACAATGGGTTATGCCAAATGGAGCTCGGCGCTGACACTGGTCGGAACCGCGATGGGGTCACCTGCGCTCACCGTGACACCCGCATCGCCAGTCGTCACGTCAGCCCCTTCACTCGCTGACAAAGCCGCCCCAACGCACCGATCACTTCAGCCCTTCGGCGAAGTCAACGCTGTAGTTCGGCGACTCCTTGGTGATCGCGATGTCGTGCGGATGGCTCTCGGCCATGCTGGCGGCCGAGACGCGGCAGAACCTGGCTTCCCTGCGAAGCTGTTCGACGTTTCGCGTGCCGCAATACCCCATGCCGGCCCGCAGCCCGCCGACAAGCTGGTAGACGAAATCCCCCAGCGGCCCACGGTATGGCACCCGCCCCTCAACGCCTTCAGGCACCAGCTTGCCGCGTTCGCGCACGCCGCCCTGCCCGTACCGATCGCCGCTGCCGGCGATCATCGCCCCCATGCTCCCCATGCCGCGGTAGCTCTTGTAGCGCCGCCCCTGGTGAATGATCGTCTCGCCGGGGCTCTCATCGAGCCCGGCGAAGAGGCTCCCCATCATCACCGAGCTGGCGCCGGCGGCGATCGCCTTGGTGATGTCGCCGCTGTGGCGGATGCCGCCATCGGCGATCACCGGCACGCCGGCGGCCTCGGCCACGCTCATCGCGTTGAAGATCGCCGTGACCTGCGGCACGCCGACGCCGCTGATGATCCGCGTCGTGCAGATCGCCCCCGGCCCGATGCCGACCTTCACGCCGTCAACGCCGGCCTCGATCAGGTCGCGCGCCCCTTCGGCCGTCGCCACGTTCCCGGCGATCACCTGGATCGAGTAGTTCTTCTTGATCTCCCGCACCGTCTCCACCACGTTGCGGCTGTGGCCGTGGGCGGTATCGACGACGACCACATCCACGTCCGCCTTGATGAGCGCGTCAACCCGGGCGAAATCCTTGACGCCGGTGGCGGCGCCCACCCGCAGGCGGCCGCGTTTGTCCTTGCACGCCTGGGGGTACTGGTGGAGCTTGTCGATGTCCCGCATTGTGATCAGCCCCGCCAGCCGGTTCTCCGAATCGACCAGGAGGAGCTTCTCGACCTTGGACTTGTAAAGGATCTGCTCGGCCTGATCGAGCGACGTCTCTTCGGGTGCGGTGACGAGGTTCTCCCGCGTCATCACTTCGCCGATCCGCCGGGAATCATCCTCCTGAAACTTCAGGTCGCGCCGGGTCATGATGCCGACGAGCTTCGGAGGGAGCTTGCCGGCCGCACTTCGAGGGCTCTCGGCGTGACGGGGGGCGCGGACGCCTGATTCGTCGCCCCCTTCGACGATCGGGATGCCGCTGACGTTGTACTCCCGCATGACCCGGCGCGCGGTCCCGACGGTGGCGGTCGGGGGGAGCGTGATCGGGTCAACGATCACGCCGTTCTCGCTCCGCTTCACTTTTTCAACTTCGCGGGCCTGGTTCTCAACGGAAAGGTTCTTGTGAATGATGCCGATGCCGCCTTCCTGCGCCAGCGCGATCGCCAGCGCCGCTTCGGTGACGGTGTCCATCGGTGCGCTGATGAGGGGGATATTCAGCTCGATGAGCCGGGTGAGGCGCGTGTGCGTGTCGGCGTCGGATGGGACAAAGTCGCTGCGGGCGGGGATCAGCAGGACGTCGTCAAAGGTGATCCCGTCGTACAGGATTTTCGAGTGCTCCATGGGGTAGAGATAGCCGCCTGCAAGGCCGGGTGTCAAGCCGGCGCCGCGTCGATCGGGTGTGGCCAATCTTTGTGGCCTTGGGTTAATATACGCGTGGCTCCGCCCTTTGATGGCAAGGAGGCCTCATGGACCGCGACGCAGTCAAGCGTGCGCTCAATGAACAGATCGAACAATCTCTGGAGAAGGCATTGGACGCGGTGGAGCACGCGCCCGATGGGAGTTGGATCGCCGCCAGCGAGTGGCAGGTCCGCGAGATTTTCCAGAAGCTCATGAGCGAATCGTATCAGCAGATATTGCAGGCCCGCATGGATGCCGCCCCTCAGGCGGCTTTTTCCCCCTCTGGATCAGCGAAAGCTCAAAAGCAAAGGAAAGCGTCTGATCAGCGTGCTGACCGCCGACGGTGAAGTGCGTCTTTGTCGCAAATACTTCTGGTCCAAGGCGTGTGGGGGCGTTTGTCCGGCCGATGAGTTGTCGGGCGTCGCCAAGTCAACCGTTTCGCCGGGTGCGATGGAATTGTGTTGTCTGATGGGCATCGGGCAGGACTTTGCCCAAGCCAGCGAGGACCTGAGGCGTGTGGGGGGCATCGGCACAAGCAAAGAGCGGCTGCGGGCCATTGTCGAGGGCACCGGCCAGGATGTTCGAAAGGTCCGCGACAGCGGCAAGTTGGCTCCGGCATGGACGACGCCGCAGGCGAAGCTGGACGACGGCACGAGCCGGGTCTACACCGGCATCGACGGGGTGATGGCGCCGACGGTGACCCAGGACGAAAAGGACAAACGCCGGAAAAGGCACGTGGAGCGTCGAAAACAGCGGGAAAAAGCCGGGTTGGGCAATGCCAAGCCCCTACCCCAGCGGCGTGTCGGCAGCGATGAGCGTTACAAGGAGATGAAGATCGGGGTCTTCTACGACCAGCCCAAGCAACGTCGCCATGTGTTCGTCAGCGAAAATGACGGCAAGGCTTTCGGCAAGCTGCTGGGCCGGCATGCATCGCTGATCAACCTGGAAGCAGCCGACTGCGCCTTGTCGCTGACTGACGGGGCCAAGTGGATCTGGCGTCAGGTGGTCACCTGGCTGGTGTGCCTCACGGCGGTGCTGCTGGACTTTTACCACCTGGCCCAGCATGTGCATGAGGCGGCTCGATGTTGCCTGGGCCAGGGCGAGAAAGCGCGGGCCTGGGCCAGTGCGGCGTTGAAAGACGTCAAGCAGGGCGGAGCCAAGGCTCTGTTGGCCACCATTGATGCCTTGGACAAACAGGTGCGTGCTCCGCACAAGAAAAAAGCCATCTCTAACCTGCGCAAGTACGTCTGGAAGCGACGTGAGATGCTCGATTACCCCACTGCCTTGGCCAAAGGCTGGGATATCGGCTCAGGGCCCACCGAAGCGACCTGTAAGACCCTGACCTTGCGGCTGAAACGGCCGGGAATGAAATGGGACCGCGACCATGCTGCGCAGATGATGAATCTGATCGCCATGCGTGAGAGCGGGCAGTGGAAAGCCTACTGGACTCAGCGAGCGGCGGCGTAAGGCCACAAAAGATGGTCACACCCCGTCGATCGAGTATCGCCACGATCTGTGGCCGCCGCTACACGCGGAGCGCCGCCAAGGCGCCGCGCCGGCTTGATCGCAGGCTGACGGTCGCCGCGGCCGGGCCTCGGCCCTCCTTGCCCCCGCCGCGTGGCGCGCTTAGGCTACCTCTCGACTTGTAGAGGTCTGCTCATGGCGAAAGTGCGTAAAGCGGTCATCACCGCGGCCGGCCGCGGGACGCGGCAGTACCCGGCGTCCACCGCGGTGCAGAAGGAGATGTTCCCGCTGGTTGACCGCGACGGCCTGACCAAGCCCGTTATCCAGATCATCGGCGAAGAGTGCATCGACAGCGGGATCGAGGAGATCTGCATCATCACCCAGCCGGGCGAGGAAGAGGAATACCGCGACTACTTTCGCCGGATGAGCAACGAGGAGGCGCGCGGCTATCGCGGGAAGGATTGGGCGATCCTCGAATCCGAAAAGCTCGGCGCCTTCGGCGATCGGCTCTCTTTCGCGGAACAAGCGTCGCCCGAGGGGTTCGGGCACGCGGTCTTCCAAGCCAGGAAATTCGTCGGCGACGAACCGTTCCTGCTCCTCCTCGGCGATCACATCTACATCAGCAACACGCGTGAGCGCTGCGCCCGGCAGTTGATCAAGATCTACGAGCAATACATGCTCGACGCGGTCAGCGGCGTCCAGCCGACGCTCGAGCGGCACCTGCATCTGTTCGGCGTGATTCGAGGAGCGCCGTTCGACGCCGCGCGGGGCATCTACAAGGCCGAGTTGATCGTCGAAAAGCCCTCGATCCAGGCGGCGCGCGAGCGGCTGGTGACCCCCGGTCAGCCGGCGGGGAACTATCTCGCCCATTTCGGGATGCACGTCTTTTCCCCGAGAATCTTTGATTCCCTCGAGTATCTCATCAAGAATGACGTGCGTGAAAAGACTGAGATTCAGCTGACGGCGGCGCAGGAGCACCTGCGTCAACAGACGGACAAATATTGGTGCGTCGTGAACGAGGGGCAACGCTACGATACCGGCATCCCCTATGGGCTCATGGAGACCCAGCTCGCGCTGGCGCTGAATGGAGTCCACCGGACGGAGATCTGCGAAGCGATCGCCCGCATTCTGGCAACGCAGGTAAAATCGTGATCGCCCGTGGGCGAAAGATTTCACACGAATCGGGCGGCTTCTTCCGCCTTGAAAACGCTGCGATGATCGGCCTTTCGACCGCGCTATAACGAATCAACTCCGCGCTCCGATGCGACGCCGGCGGTGGAAGTGCCGCTCTATGATTTTACTCACAAAGCGCAACGTCAGTTGCGTATAGTGTGATCTGATTCACGATTATAGGACGCGACGGTGCGTCGCTGGGTCTGATAACGATCGACCGCGGTCGATGCCGAACGGCGTTAGGTACGACGCCGAATGAATTTAGCACATCTTGGAGTTTCACAACCACTTCGGTCGATTCAGTTCTAGTGGTTTGGTTTGTGGCGAACTGTGGCAAGCTCCGGTTGTAGTTCGGACGGCGATGCCGACGCGAATAGCGTTCGGCAGCCGCGTTCGTTCCTGGAAGCTCAAGGATGGGTGGCGTGTATGTCAGAGAGTGAAGCCTCTTCCCCGGAAGCCGGCGCGAACGCCGGCGGCAGGACTGGAGGCTCTGAAGCCGCCGGATCGCCCCCTTCAGGGGCGTACCATCCGCCGCGGCCCGCCCCCGGAGCGGTGGACGAGCTGCTCGCCGACCCCATCGTCGCGGCAAAGCGGATCCAGGTCGGGGCCGGGGCCGCTCTCTACGAGCCGGATACCCCCGCCTCGGATCTGTTCTACATTCACGAGGGCCAGGTTCGAATCTTTCAGCTCGAGCTGAATTCGACTCGGCTGGTCGAGATCCTCGGCTCGGGCGACTGGTTCGGCTTCCCCGCCCTTGCCGGGACATGGCGGTACGGAATGAGGGCCGTCGCGGTCACGGCCGCGACCGTGTCCCACGCCCCGGCGGACCACGTGATGTCCATCGTTCCGCAGCGGCCCGCGATGGCGGCGGAGCTGATCGCGCAGTTGGCCCGCAAGCTTCACGCGGCGTATGATCTGGCGGCGAACCTGGTGTTTGACGACACCAATTCGCGGCTCATTAAAACGTTGTTACAGTTCAGTCGCTCGGCGGCCGCCCGCCCGCTTGAAGGTGAGGAAGGCGTCGAGCTGCGCATCACGCACCAGCAGCTTGCCCAGGCGGTCGGCGCGGCGCGGGAGACCGTGAGCCTGGCGCTGACCCAGTTGCGGCAGAAGAACCTCTTGCGAACCGGCCGCAACCGACTGTCGTTCAACCCTGGCGTCCTTGAGAAGTTCTCCGAGCGTCAGGCGCCCCCTTCGGTGGCGCCGCCGGCGACGCCCGACGAGAGCCCCGAAGCGGCGTCTGAAGCTCCATGACGAACGCTCCTTCGACCGCCGGCGTCGCTCGAACATCACCAGCCGGCCGGCTGACCGCCTTCGCGAGCGACATCAAGATCGCCCACACGGTCTTCGCGCTCCCCTTCAGCCTGCTGAGCACGTTTCTTGCCGCCCATCGCATGCCGACCGGGCTTCCGCGGCCGGGGCAGATCGTTCTCATCCTCATCTGCATGTTTACGGCCCGCACACTGGCGATGGCGGCGAATCGACTGCTCGACGCCGGGATCGATGCGGCGAACCCTCGGACGGCGCGCCGCGCGATCCCCAGCGGCACCCTCTCGGCCCGCTTTTACATCGTTGTCTGCATGGCCTGCTTCGTCGGCTTTGTTCTGGCGGCCGCCGGCTTCTGGCGCGCTATCGAAACCTCTGGCCGCTCTTGCTGTCGGTGCCGGTGCTCGCGTTCCTCTGCGGTTACCCGTTCCTTAAGCGGTTCTCGCGCCTCTGCCACTACTACCTCGGCGCGGCGTTGGCCCTGGCGCCGGTTTGCGCATGGCTGGCCATCGCCGGCCGGCTGGCCGCCCCGCCGTTCTGGATGGCCGGGGCGGTGCTGCTCTGGACGGCCGGGTTCGACATCCTCTACGCCTGCCAGGACTACGCATGCGACATCGAAGCCGGCCTCTTTTCCGTCCCGGCCGGGGTCGGCATCGCCAGGGCGCTCTGGGTGGCGCGGTTGACGCATGTCGGGGCGGCGCTGTTCCTGGTGATGCTCGGGTGGTCCGCGCATCCGCCCCTGGGCCCGATCTATTTCACGGGGACCGGGATCGCCATCGCCCTTCTCGTGATCGAGCATTCGCTGGTCCGGGCGAACGATCTGTCGAAGGTGGGCGTCGCCTTCTTCACGATCAACGGCATCATCAGCGTCGTCGTCGGAGCGCTTGGGATCATCGATATCTTCGTCTGATCGATCCGGTCAGACACGCCAAAGAGAGTGACCGAAGCGGCGTGTCGGCCGCTTCGGTCACTTGTGTCGGGCTGAGGCCGTTCGACGCCCGTGGCGCTCTTGCCTTGACGCGTGGGAGATCAGACGTTCTCGGGCACTTCAAAAGGCTTGCGATACTCCCGGCGGAGCATCGTGTTCGCCTGTTCGTTGTTCGTGAAGCGCTCTGTGGCCGGGTCCATCTCCAGGAAGACGCCCAGCGTCGGCTTGGTCTTCTTCAGGTCCACTTCGTTGGCCTCGAGGTGGGCCTGGAAGCGATCCATCGTTTCGTTCGCCGCCTTGTTCGTCTTGAGGGCCTCGTGGATCTCGTCGGTCCCTGTCTCCTTGCCCAGGCGGTAGGAGATGTTGCCCGTGTGGCACAGGGCGCTGGAGAGGTGGCCTTCCAGGATGTCGGCGTGCAGCTCTTCCTTCTTGTGCGTGCGGACGGCGTGGGCGAAGTTGGCGAAGTGGTCGTCCCCCTTCTCCAGGTCCGGGTCGCCCTTGAAGCGGCGGATTTCCTTGTCGTCCTTGTCGTAGGCGACGGTCCCGGCCAGATAGCCGTTTTCGCACTCGATGACGTGGCCGACGACCTGGCGCTTCAGCTCGCTCATGCGGCCGGTGCCGGCCTTGTCCCACAGGCCACGCACTTCAAAAATCAGCATCGAGTCCCCATAGTCGTGGACAACAAATTGCGTGTTCGGCGTCTCAGCGCAATCGGTCCCGGCCTCGTAGCCGAGGCGGCCGCCGACGCTTATGACCTTCGGAGACAAGTGATCCTTGCCCAGCGCCAGCGGGCGATGTCCATCTGGTGGATGCCCTGGTTGCCCAGGTCGCCGCAGCCGGTGTTCCAGAACCAGTGCCAGTCGTAGTGGAACTTCTCGCGATGAAGCTCTTCCTTGGCGGCCGGGCCGAGCCACAGGTCGTAGTCCACGGTGGACGGGATTTTCGTGTGGCCCCCTTCGGCGGCCGGAACGGCCCCGCGGCGCTTGTAGCAGAGGCCGCGGGAAATTTGCACTTTGCCGAGCCCGCCTTCATGCAGCCAGGCGAACGCCTCACGGAGCGCGGCGTTCGAGCGGCTCTGGGTCCCGGCCTGAACGATGCGATCGTACTTGCGGGCCGCTTCGACAATCTTGCGGCCTTCCCACACTTCGTGCGAAACCGGCTTCTCGACGTAAACGTCCTTACCGGCCTGGCAGGCCCAGATCGACATCAGAGCGTGCCAGTGATTGGGGCTCGCCGTAGAGATCGCGTCAATCTCCTTGCTGTCCAGCAGCTTGCGGACATCCACAAAGCGAGCGACCTTCAGGCCCTTGAACTCCGACGGGTTGGATTCGCGGGTGGCGGCCTTCGCCATCGCCGAGTCACTCTTCTTCTTGGTGCTCTTCTTGTCGCCGCGGGCGCTGGAGTCGGTTGTCGGCCGGGTGGAGGGGCCGCCCGACATCGCCACCGTCGCCCGGGTGGACGGGCCGGTCGTGGGGCGGCTGGTCGGCGCGCTGAGCGGCATCGACACCATCTTCACGCCCTTGTCGAGCACCGCTTCATCCACATCGCACAGGGCGACGAGCCGCACGCCTTTGATCTTTCGCCAGGCGTCGATGTGGTTCTTGCCGCGGCTGTTGAAGCCGGCGACCGCGATGCGGATGTCGTCGTTGGCGCCGATGATGTTCGCGTAGGAGCTCGCGTTCATCGTCAAAGTCGCCGGCACAGTGAGTGCTGCGGCGGTGGCGGCCGACGTCTTCAGGAAAGTCCGGCGAGAAGTTGATTGGCTCATAAGAGTGCGGAAGTGAAGGGTGGAGAAAAGTCTCACTCTTTATAACCGAAACCATCGAGATGTGTTGTCGATCGCTCCAGTATTCCGAGGAGGCGACCTTTGGTCTTTCGAGCCCCCGCCTCAGGCGACCGTTTCTTTCGCCCCGCGTTCACCCGGAAGCGCGTAGAGGTGGCCGTACTGGCGGAACCATTCGACAAAGCGCTCCAGCCCTTCGGCCAGCGTCACCTTTGGCCGATACCCCAGCTCGGCAGACGAGCGCGACAGGTCGGCGAAGGTGCGGTCCACGTCGCCCAGTTGTGACGGGCGACGGTCGATGATCGCCGTCTTGCCGATCGCCTTCTGAAGCGAGTCGATCAGCTCCCGGAGCTTGACCGGGTCGGACCCGCCAAGGTTGTAGATCCGGTATCGGTCGCACTTTTCCAGCGACAGCATGATGCCGTTGACGATGTCTTCGACGTAGGTGTAGTCGCGGCTGGTCGAGCCGTCGCCGAAGAACGGGACGGGCTCGCCCCGGGAGATGAGCCGCGTGAACTTGTGGATCGCCAGGTCCGGGCGCTGCCGCGGCCCGAAGACCGTGAAGAACCGAAGGCAGAAGACCGGCAGCTTGTACAGGTGCCAATACGTGTAGCAGAGCAGTTCCCCGCTCCGTTTCGTGGCGGCATATGGGCTGATGGGCTCGGAGACCGGGTCTTCCTCGCTGAACGGGACCTTGGCCATGTTGCCGTAGACGCTGGAGCTGGAGGCGAAAAGGAACTTCCCGACCTTGTGCCGGACGGCCGCCTGGAGCAGGTGGGTCGTCCCTTCGACGTTCACGCGGGCGTAGTAAGCGGGCTGCTCGATGCTCGGCCGCACGCCTGCCATCGCCGCCAGGTGAAGGATTGCGACCGGTTTCGCCTTGGCGACCAGCATGTCGATCGCGGCGCCATCGGTAATGTCGATCTCTTCGACTTCGAACCGGTTCCCCAGCCCCTTGCCGACCCCGACGCTCTTGAGGTTCATTTCCTTCCACGAGCGATCGTAGAAGTCGCAAAAGTTGTCCACCCCGATGACGCGATAGCCGCGCTCCAGCAGCGCCTCGGCCGAGTGCGAGCCGATAAAGCCGGCGGCGCCGGTGACGATGACGGTCTGCTGGTTGGTGGATTGTTTCATCAGCGTGGTCCATCCCTTTCGCTCAAGTCAAGGCTCGCCCGGGCAACCATGGCCGGTCGCGGTCAACATATCGCAGGATTGCCGCTCCCGGCGGCGCGGTGGGGCCGGCTTCATCCAACCACCACTACTGCCGCGGTGCGAGCGGCCGCCGACGCCGGCTCACCGGCCGGCGCCGGATCAGGGCCCGCCCCGCCGACTTTCGCTTCCGGCAACTGCAGCGAGAACCGGCTTCCACGGCCCAGGGCGCTGGCACAGGTGATGTCGCCGCCGATCTGGCGGGCCAGGCGCCGGGCGATGTTCAGCCCCAGGCCGAACCCCTTTCGGCGATCCCGTTCGCTGTTGTGGGCCTGGAAGAATTCGTCAAAGACGTGGTCCATCGTCGTCGGGTCAATCCCCACCCCGGAATCGATCACATGAATTTCCAGCGCCCGCCCGGTCTGCTCGACCTCAACGCGTACACTTCCCTTGTCCGTGAATTTGACGGCGTTGCTCACCAGGTTCAGGACGACGCGTTCAAGCTTAGCGCGGTCGGTTTCCACCGAAAGTTCGGACGGCACATTCGCGATCAGCTCGATGCGTTTTTCACCGGCGGCCGCGGCGTTCATGACGACCGCCTGCCGGACGACCTCCGCCAGATTGAAGCGGGAGATCACGTTTCGCTCGTTGGCCCAGTCAAGCCGCGCGTATTCCAGGAACCCATTAAGCAGCTCGGCCGTCGCCTTGGCACTGGCCTTGATTTCCGCGACGGCAGTCGCCACCGTTTCGGGGTCCTTGGAGGCGGCGCCGATCTCGGCCAGGTTGGCCTGGAGGAGAAGGCCGTTCAGGGGCGTGCGCAGGTCGTGGCTGATCGCGTTCAGGAAGAACGTCTTTCGCTTTGATTCCTCGCGGCTGCGTTCCAGATCTTCGGCGAGTTGCTTGCTTCGGCCCATCTCGGCGTAGATGACCTTCAGGTCGCGCGCGCCCCACGCATACTTCCAGGTAAAATAGACCAACACGGCCATGAACATGTCGTAGAGCCGCCACGCCGGCCAGAACATCTTGATGGGGATGAAGATGTAGCCGCAGATCCCGCAGAAGGCGAAGATGTTGCGCATGTTCCGCAGCGCCCGCTTCGCGGGGATCGGCGGAAGGTGCCGCTCGTTCTTGGACCAGTGCAGTGCGATCTGCACGTACCCGCACGCGACCGCCAGATCGAGCACGACCGTGACGATAATCCACGGCACGTCATTGCCCATGCAATGACGCAACGTATGGTAATGGCCGTTCCCGGCGAACCAGTCGAAGAGATTAGCGAGCGTATTCATCGAGCCCTCGCGCTCCGTGCTAAAAGCCCTGCTCCGGTAAAAGTGGTGAACCGCGGCGGGGGAAGCTTCCCCGGGGCGCGCGATCGGAACTCTGGTTCCGATAACCTTACGTTCGGGACAAGATGCGGGTTTCCATTAAGGATTCCAAGTTCGACATGCAACCGGCCGCCACCGATCGTCGGCGGAAAAGCGCCTCTCGCTCCGCCCGGCCAGATCACCCGCCGGCGCGTCGCCGGGAGGCGTGATACGCGGGGCGAATGTCGATCACATGCATCCGGGCGGCCCGAGCGGACTGGAGCCCCAGTTCGGCGTCCTCGAACGCACAGCACGCTTCCGGGCGGCGGCCGATCTGCTTGGCCGCCTCCAGGAAAATGTCGGGCGCGGGCTTTCCGTGCGCCACATCGTCCGCCGTGACCAGCGCGTCGAAATGCTGCAAGAGGCCCAGGGCCTCAAGCGTGCGCGTGCAGATGGCCCGTGTCCCGCCGGTGGCGACCGCCATCGGGAGCTTCCCGGCGTACCGCCGGATGATCTCCACGATCGGGTCGATCGCTTCCACCTGCGGGATCGACTCCACGAAGAAGTACCTCTTTCCGGTCGGCGGCTTCCTGGACGGGGATGTCGTAGCCGTGGCGTTCGTTGAGCAGTTCAATGATCCGGGCGGTGGGCATCCCCGCCATGTCGTAGAACATCGCCTCGGGGAAAACGGCGTTGTGCTCCTTCAGGGCGGCGACCCATGCCTTGTAATGCAGCGGCATGGTATCGGCGATCGTGCCGTCACAATCGAACACCAGGCCTTCGACACCCTGAGGGATTTCGATCATGAAACAGCCCTTTGGCCGGCGACGACGACTACTTGATAACAACCGCTTTTTTGGTGGACCAGGGGGCCGGGCCTCTTCGGCGCCAATCGTATCGCCAGTGGGGCGCCGAGGCCAGCGGTGCGGCCGCGTCTCGACCGCGGGGCGACACGGTCAAGCCTCTATGCGATGCGCTCCCATATTCGTAGGATGGCTCTATGCCTGCCGACACCAAGGTTTCCCCCGACGCTTCGCAGTCCGATGCATCCGCCGGCGCCCGGTCGGAGGCGCCGTCTCGGCCTTCCGGCAGCGAAGGAGGGATCAAAGAGACGATCGAATCGATCCTGGTCGCGTTCATCCTCGCCTTCATCTTTCGCGCGTTTGTGATGGAGGCGTTCGTCATCCCGACCGGGTCGATGGCGCCGACGCTGCTCGGCGCGCACATGCGATTCCGATGCGCCGATTGCGGCTACCGATTTGACGTGAACTATTCGTCGGGCTCCGGCCGCGGCAAAGGGGACGATGTCTACATCCCCCCCTACGCCCAGACGCTGGACGGCAAATCGGTGGTTCTCGACGGCAAGCCGGGGAACCCGGCCCGATCTACTGCCCGAACTGCGGCGCGGCGATCAAGACCACTGACGCCCGCGACCCCGACAACGATGCCACCGCCCCGCCCGTCCACTACGGCGATCGGATCCTCGTCCTGAAGTACCTCTACTTGTTTGGCGGCCCGCGGCGATGGGATGTAGTGGTGTTCAAGAGCCCCCTCGACAACGCGAACACTCCGCCGCGCTATGCCGAGAACTACATCAAGCGGCTGGTGGGCCGGCCCGGCGAGACGATCATGATCCTCGACGGCGATATTTATGTGCAACACGCTCCGGATGGGCTGTTCGAAATCCAACGGAAGCCGAGAAAGGTGCAGGAAGACCTCTGGCGGGTCATCTACGACAACGACTTCATCCCCCAGGCGAGTGGGCGCGGCGGCGACGGGCCGTGGTTCGCGGGGCCGGGCTCGGGCTGGTCGTTGCAATCGAGCGATGGCAGCCCGAGCCGCGTGTTCGGCTTTCGCAACGCGGATGGCCCGGGAGAACTGGGCTTCAACTTCGACGCCTTCGCCGACACACACCATGGCACGGACTGGCTCGCCTATGACCAGCCCGGCGAGGCGTCGCGGCCGCTGCGGCAGGTCAGCGACTTAAAGCTGGAGTGTTTCTATCAGCGAACAAAGGGGGAAGGGCCGCTGCGGATGTCGATGACCAAGGGGGATGATGAATTTACGGCGGAGGTGACGCCCGGCCATGTCCGGCTGGTTCGATCGGTCAACGGCGGCGCCCCGGTCGAGCTGCACGCGGCCGATGTCCCCGCACTTTCGACAGGGTCGCCCGCTCGGCTGGAATTGATCAACTGTGACTACCGCGTGTCGCTTTACGTGAACGGGGTCGAGGCGGTCGCCACGACCGACGCCGAATATGCTCCCGATGTTCAGCGGCTACTGAACGAGTACAAGCGCGACGAGCAGCATCGGCCGAAAGGTGCGCGTGATCGCGGAACGACAGGAAGCGACGGTGTCACACCTGTCGTTGTGGCGGGACATCTACTACATCAACCGCAATTACATCAGCGAGAACAACCCCTACTGGGGAACGCCGGACAAGGTCATCCATCTTGCGGATGACGAGTTCTTCGTTCTGGGCGACAACTCGCCGATCAGCGGGGACGCGCGGATGTGGACCGGGCCGGTCGAGCTTCCGGGCGAGGACCTGTTCGTCCCCGCCGGCCGCGTCCCGCGGCGATTCCTGCTCGGCAAGGCATTCTTCGTCTATTGGCCCGCCGGCCACCGCCCCTTCTCCAAGCGCACCGCCTTGGAAAACCCGAGCCTGCCGAACTGGTCCCTCATCCCCAACTTCGGCGACATGCGCTTCATCCACTAACCCGGCCACCGTTAAAGGGGTCAGAAGGTATTTTGCGAAACACCTTCTGACCCCTTTAACGCATTCGGCGTCGGGCTTAGGAGGTCATGCCGTAGCCGCTGGTCGTTTCGGGGGGCGTTTCGGATTGAAGCTGGAGGTAGGCGAGCTCCTTCGGCTCGTTGTAGACGGTTTGGTTGTCGGTGATCGACCAGGTGCCGAAGGAGGAGTCGAAGCTGCGCGAGCCAAGGGTGTACCAATTGAACTGGTCGCCCCCCTTGCTGTACCAGTTGTTCAGGTACTGGGTCATCAGCGCCTGCACGCGCGGGTCAAGCATGGCGGCCTGCTTGGCGGCGATGTTCAGGCCGCCAAAGGTGTCGAAGCCCCCTTCGTACGCTTCGGCCCGCAGCCCGTACGCCTGGGCCTGGCCGAAGAACGTCGTGAGAACATTTGACGTCTGGTAGAAGTTGACGCTGTTCGTGAGCCCCGCGAGCACCTGGTCCGCGGTGATGCCTGTGACGTTGTTCGAATCGACGTATTGCCACAAGTTCGCGTACGGTGCGATGGCGATGCCGTAGATGAAATTGCTCGGAGCCCCGTAGACCGTCGCGATGTACTTTAACTCGTTGTCGAACCGGCTCAGCATCGCCCCCTGGCCACTGAGGATGACGCGCACCCGGGTGTTGATCGGCGACGCAAGGCCCGCCGATTTCCAAGCCGACGCGAATAGGTTGCCGATCTGCAGGACGCGCCGGGCGTAGCGGCGGTCGGCCCAGGTCTGGTTGTTCGCCCCACCGAGCGTCTGCGACGTATCCACCGCGAGGTTGTCGTAATTCAGGTCCGACTTCCAGTGATACTTCACCGACGCCACCACTTCCGTGCCCGACTGGGTGGTGTTGTACGCGTACTGCGTGAATGAGCTGTTCCAGACCTCGTTGCTGTACTCGACGAAAACGTTCAAGTCCGGGGCCAGCGTCGTGCGGATCAGGTTCGCGAGCTGCGTGACGTAGTCGTCGGTTGCCTGGGCCGGGACGTTGATCCACAGGTCGCGATGTAGCGCATTGGCGAGCTGGATGACATATTCCCAGGCGATGCCCGCTCGCGTTTGCGTCGCGTCGGTCACCTGCGCGATCCGCCCAGTTCGCGACGCTGCTGTTGTTCGTGTGCGTGAAGTCCATCGTCCGCAGCGCATCCGGGCCCATCGCCTGAAGAAGGCTCAGGTAGCCGCTGGTGAACGTCGGGTAGTTGGTCGGGTCATACCCCGGCTGGATGCACTTGATGTTCGTCACCACCCCATTGGTATTCGTGAACGCGAAGGCGACCGTCAGCGTGCCCGCGGGGACGTTCACATCGTACGTGTAGTTGCCGGAGATGGGGTCGTAGCTCGTCTGCGTCACGGTCACCGGCGACGGGTCGGGCTGGATCGGTCCCATCCCGGCCGGGGCGTTCGCGATCGGGGTGACCACGACCCCGTCCGGCCCATTAAAGGAGAGGTGATACACCCCGGCCGCGACGGGGACGCCGAACTCGGACTGATCGACCGCCGAGAACGAGAAGTCTTCCGTCGGCCAGCCGTTCGCATCGGTCGTGGCGGCCGCCAGCTTGTTGTTGGCATCGACGCGGCCGGCCAGGTTGTAGAACCCGCGCGTCGTCTTCACCAGGTCAACGAATGGATGATCCTGGATCCGGTCATTCTGGAGGTTCAGGTTCCCCCCCAGCGGGTTGTGCGCGGCGATCGAGACATTGTCGAACGTGGCGTGAGCCAGGGCCGGCGCCCCGCGCGAGGCGACGGCGAAGCCCACCTCGACAAACTGCCCCATCGGCGCCCCGGCCGTCCCGACCAGCACCCACGTCCCGTCGGCCCCCGTCGGGGAGATGTAGCCGGCGAACTGGTTCCCATCCCGGACGAGCTTGAGCCACGCCGGCGCTGTCGTCGCAAGGGCGGCCGATGAACTCGCCACCGCGCCGGTCGCTGAACGCGACTGCACAACCGCCCCCTTGCCTCCCGAAAGCAGAATGTCTACGAACGCGGCGTTGGTCGCGTTGCTCGCGCGGGCCATCAGCCCCGCCTGACCGTTCAAGACGTCCCCCGTCGCCAGGTGAGCGATGATCGTCCCGTCTCCGCGAAGCGTGTCGTAGACGAAGTGGAACTGGTCGCTTGTCCCCCCATTCTGGTTGGCCACGCCGACCCCGCCGCCCGAAACTGTGAAACTGGAGGCGGCCGACGTGATCGACCCATGGAGCGTCTGCGTGCCAATGTCCCCATCCAACAGTTGCGGGCTCAAAGGTGCGGTCCCGACGTTGTAGAGCCTGGAGGCCGGGACGACCTGCTTGGAGATGCCCGTCCCGCTGTATTGGAAACTCATCGCGGCGTTGGCCGCGGCGACGTAATCGATTCGAACGTCGTGGTTCTGGCTGCCGGTCAGGTACACCGACGCGGAATCTTCTTTCCAGGCGTGGGCCGTCCAGTCATTGATCACCAGCTTCCCATCGATCCAGACGCGTACGCTCCCGGCCGAGTCCGTGTAGAACTTGTAGGTTTGGCTCGCCGACGGCCGCACCTGCCCGGCCCATCGCGCGGAGAAGGCGTTCGCCACCGTTCCAGTCCCCGGCGTCTTGTTACTCCAGTAAAAGTTGACGGTGGAGTCGGCGCGGGTGAACGCGAGATTGGTCTGGGCCTTGTCGGAGAAGTAATTGCCGATCAGCCCCTTCGCGGCGGGGATGACGGGGCTGGTGGACAGCAGTTGCCGGTTCTCCAGCGCCTCACACGCGACGGGCCCGTGCGTTCCAGGCAGAGTCGGCCGACCGCGGCGAGAATACGTCATTAATGGCTCCGAGGAACTTCAGGAAGGAGAGGCAAGGCCCGTGACTCAACCCGATCCGCTATCAGGGCGACTCGCGCGGGGTGATGCCTTCGAGTGCGGTGATGCTGTCGCGTCCGGTAATGTTTTGTGTTCAGTATCGCGCTGATCAAACGATGCGTGGACAGATCGGAACAACCGCCGCGCTACCGCCAGAGCGCGCGCCCGCATCCATGTCAGATCCTACAAGGGCCCTCTCACCGGTCAAGGAAAATGTGGGGGATCCGGCCCTATTTCGCGGCCATCGGCGAATGCGAGCACGGTCTTTGCGTCGCCGGCGGATGACGTTGCCTCACCGCCTACAATCGCTCGATGCTCCGTGACGACCTCGCTCCTGTCACAACTACGCGACCCGTCGCGGGGTTGCAATGTTTCAGTAGCGGGCGCTACTACGTTCCGCTGCCCGCCGGCCACGTCTTTCCAATGTCCAAGTTCCCCGACTCTGTCGCGAAACTGGTCGCCGAAGGCACGCTGACCGCGCACGACATCACCGACCCCGGCGTGATACCCAACAAGGACCTGTTTCGTGCCCACACGCCGGAATATGTCCTGTCGATTCGATCTGGCGCGTTGAATGACCCGACGCGGCTGCGCCTGGGCTTGCCCTGGTCCAAGGCTTTATCGGACCGAAGCCACACCGCGGTCGCCGGGACGGTTCGCGCCGCCCGGGCGGCCCTTGCGGATGGGCTTGCCTGCAACCTCGCCGGCGGAACCCATCACGCCTTCCCCGATCGCGGCGAGGGGTTCTGTGTCTTCAATGACGTCGCCGTTGCGATTCGGGCGCTGCAAGAAGATGAGCCGCTCATTCAGGCGATGGTGATCGACCTGGATGCCCACCAGGGGAACGGCACCCACCATATTTTCGCGGCCGACCCAGGCGTCTTCACCTATTCGGTCCACGTCGGCCGCAACTACCCGTCCGTCAAAGTGGCCGGAAGCCTTGATGTCGAACTCTCACGCTGGGCGACCTGCGACGAATACTTCTCACGGCTGGATCAGACGCTTGCCCCGGCGATCGAGCGGTTCGAGCCAGACATCGTCTTCTATATCGCGGGGGCCGACGTCCACGCCGATGACCGGTTCGGCCAGATGAAACTGTCAACCCAGGACATGCGGATGCGGGATGCCACGGTCATTCGACTCTGTCGGGATTGGCGGATTCCGACGGTGGTGCTCTACGGCGGGGGCTACAACACGGTCCCGGGGATGACGACCGAGCTGCATTGTCAGACCATTCGCGTCGCGGCGTCCCGTTTTGGGGCCGAACGCGCGGAGGCGAGCGGCTCCGGCGATGTATCAGAGCCGATTCAGGAGCTTTCGAGTCGCTTCCCGATGGCCTGAGGTGTTATCGGCGAAGTAGCGAATGCCAGCGACTCGGACGGCGGTGCGATTCCGTTTGTTGAACTCCTCGACGGCGGCCTGGACTTCCTGAACGATTTCGAGCTCGTCGGGGGGCTTGTCGGGGAGCCGGGCGGGGCCGCGCGGGGCGATCCGTTCAACCCGGGGTTTGACGCCCGGCTGATGTTTCTGTTCGTCGCGGGCAAATTGCAGCGCCATGATGACCCGCTGCGGGCCGCAACTCCACTCGACGCTATGCCACTTGGAATGAGAGCGCCAGAACATAAGGCCGCGAGCCTCCACGCCAGTCTCACACCCTAACCGAACACGAGCCAATCGAGGCCCGCGAAACCGCGCCGTCACGTACAATCCGGCACCGTCCTATCGCCTCACCCAGTGCCGCATCGCCTCACCCAGTGCCGCATCGCCGCACACGGTGTCCGCATCGCCTCATGCGGTGCCACGCTGCTTGACGCAGAAATCCACCAGCCGGGCGATTTCACTTCGAAGATCTTTCCGGTGGACGACGAAATCGATGAAACCGTGGTCTTCCAAAAACTCCGCGCGCTGAAACCCGTCCGGGAGTTCGACCTTGATCGTGTTGGCGATCGTTCGAGGGCCGGCGAACGCGATGAGCGCCTTTGGCTCGGCGATGATAAAATCCCCGAGCATTGCGAAGCTCGCCGTCACCCCGCCGGTCGTCGGGTCGGTTAGCAGCGAGATGAAGAGGCAGCCCGCTTCGTCGAGTCGCGCCAGGGCGGCCGACGTCTTGGCCATCTGCATCAGGGAGAGGGTGGACTCCTGCATTCGGGCGCCGCCGGAGCAACTGACGATGATCAGCGGCAGCTTTTCATCGCACGCCGCCTCAATGGTCCGCGTGATCTTTTCGCCGACGACGCTCCCCATCGAGCCCATCATGAAGGTCGGGTCCATGACCGCCATCATGATCGGCCGCCCTTTAACGAACCCTTTGCCGCAGAGGACGGCGTCCTTGTTCCCCGTCTTCCGCTGCTCCTCGGCAAGCCGGTCCTTATAGGCCTTCTTATCCGTGAATTTGAGTGGGTCGGTCGGCTCGACGTCGGTGAACATTTCCTCAAAACTCCCCTCGTCGGAGAGTTGTTCAACGCGCGCCCGTGCGGAGATTCGAAAGTGATGGTGGCAGGCGGGGCAGACGCTCAAGGCGTCTTCGACGACTTTCCGGAACAGCATGTCGCCGCACTCGGGGCAGCGCAGCCACAACCCTTCGGGGATCCCCTCCTTGGAGTCTTTGACGGGGCGACCCTCTTTTGCGTCTCCGGAGTCGCGGACCAGCCTCATGCCGTCGTTGGTAATCTGTGTCATGCCAATGCCAACCTCGTCCCGGGCCATGCCGGCAAGCCCCACGGGGGCCCGCCATCACCGGCAAATCGTCAGCCGCTCCGTCCCGTCGGCCGCTAGTGGCCGTTCCACCAAAAACTGCGGGTTGCCCGTGTAGGGTCCGCACGGGAGGCGTCGAACAGCGCCACGTACTCGGTCCCGTCAGAGCCTCCCGGCTGGGAAAGCGCGACGATTCTCGGAAGGTCCGCACGGGAGCCGGAACGGACAGGCGATCATTCACCCCAACCGATGGCTCCCGTACGGACCCTACACCCGAAGATTCCCGTGGAACGCACGGCTAGGGGTCTGCGCAGACGACTGAACGATACGGAAGCAGCAACCGAACTTCAATCAATCTTAATGCGGACGAGGCCGCCCGACCAATCCATCGTAGCAACGGCGGAAACCGATGGTAAGCTTTTCCAGACCAGGAGCTTACGGCCAGTGACAAGATATGCACAGCCGCCGGCTCCGCTTCGGGCAGGAAGTGATACGCAAGGGTCAACCGATCCGTTCGCGCAGTTCCCTGATCGCGGCCGTTCGATCGGGCTTATCGAAAATAGCGCTGGCGACAACGAACCAGTCAACGCCCGCGTCCCGCGCTGGACGGACCGAATCCGCATTCAACCCCCCGTCCATCTCCAGGCGCTGATCGGAGCGGAGCCGCTTCTTGATTGCCTCGGCCTTGGCCAACGCGACCGGCATGAACTTCTGCCCGGAGAAGCCCGGGACGACGCTCATCACCAGGACGTGGTCCACGTCGGGAAGCACGTCGAAGATGGACTCGACCGGCGTCGCCGGGTTCAGCGTGATCCCCACCCGGCACCCGAGCTTGCAAATCTCCCGCGCCGTCTGAACGGCATCCTGGACGGCTTCAATATGGAACGTGAGGGAGTCCGCCCCGGCGCGCACCATCGCCGGCGCGTACCGAAGCGGCTCCGAGATCATCAGGTGCGCATCAAGGAACGCCTTTGTCCCTTTTCGCGCCGCTTGAATGATGGCTGGCCCGAAGCTGATGTTGGGTACGAAGTGCCCGTCCATCACGTCCAGATGCAGGAAATCAGACCCACCCGCCAGGACCTCGTCGATCTCGGCCCCGAGCTTCGAAAAATCGGCCGACAGGATCGATGCGGCGATCTGGGGCGAGCTGGAAGTGGACGGGTTGGAGGTCATCGGCTCCTCATCCCAACGGGAGTATCGTTGCGGCCGCGAGGCGACGCTTGGAGGGACGGCACTGCGGTCCGCACGTTACCGGTTCCACCGGCGGGGCAACACCGCTTGATCCCATCGCACGCCGTAAGACGGACCGCAGTGCGGCCCCTACTGGAAACATCTCGATGCGGCCGGACGTCATGAGTTGGATCGGGCCACCATCAATCCAGGATATCGAGCGTTGAGAAATGTCCGTTCTCAAGGAACTCCAGCGACGCGCCGCCGCCCGTGCTGACGTGGCTCACCTGATCGGCGAGGCCGAACTGCTCGATCGCGGCCGCACTGTCGCCGCCGCCGATGATGGTGACCGCGCCGCTCGCCTTGGTCGCCTCGGCAACCGCTTCGGCGACCGTTCGCGTCCCCGCCTGGAACGGCTTCTTCTCAAAGACGCCCATCGGGCCGTTCCAGATGACCGTGCGCGATTTGAGGATCTCGGCCTTATACGCCTGGCACGTCTTGGGGCCGATATCAAACCCTTCCTTGTCGGCGGGGATGTTCCCTTCAACCACGCTCGTCACGGCGTCATCAGTCATCTTGTCCGAGATGACGGTGTCCAGCGGAAGCTTGATCTTGCCGGCCGCCTTTTCGAGCAGGCTCTTGGCGAGATCGACCTTGTCGCGCTCGACGAGGCTCTTGCCGACTTCCTTCCCCTGGGCAAGGAAGAACGTGTAGGCCATCGCGCCACCGATCAGGAGGGTATCGGCCTTGGAGAGAAGCTGCTCAATCACGTTGATCTTGTCCGACACCTTGGCGCCGCCGAGGATCGCGACGAACGGGCGGTGCGGGGTGGTGACGGCTTCGCCGAGGAACTTTAGTTCCTTCTGGATCAGGAACCCGATCACGCGCGGCTTGCCCTGCATCGCCTGGGCGGCGCCAAAGGTGCTGGCGTGCTCGCGATGCGCGGTGCCGAAGGCGTCGTTGACGTACACGTCGCCGAGCTTCGCCAGTTGCTTCGCGAAGTTCGGCTCGTTCTTCTCCTCTTCCTTATGGAAGCGAAGGTTTTCGAGGACGAGGACCTGGCCATCCTTGAGTTCGGCGGCCGCCTTTTCGACTTCGGGGCCAATGCAATCGGTCACAAAGGAGACCGAGGTGCCGCCGAGGATCTGCCGCAGGCGATCGGCCGCCGGCTTCAGGGAGAACTTCGCCTCCGGGCCTCCCTTGGGGCGGCCGAGATGGCTCATCAGGATCAGCCGCCCGCCCCGTTCGATGACGTTCTTGATCGTCGGCACCGCCTGAACGATGCGGCGGTCATCGCTGATGACGCCGGCTTCGAGCGGGACGTTGAAGTCAACCCGCATCAAGACCTTCTTGCCCCGCACGTCCACGTCAGCGACCGTCTTCTTAGCCATGGGAGAGACTCCGGAATATTCGAGTTTTCAGGTCGCCTTTCGGTCAGCGACGTTGCTTTGCGCCGGCATCAATGTGGACGAATCGAGGATGAACCACCCGTTGCGCCGGAAGCGCGGGCGATGCTACGGGGCGGGCCACACATGTCAAGCAATGGGTGCCGCGACACGCGTCGCGTGATCTTCCTGACCCCGGACGATTCGACCCGCGAGCTTGTGCCCGCGTAACGGCGGGCACCTGGGTGCCATGGAGAGAAGAGCCCGGTTGAGGCGCTTCCTACTCGAAAGCAGCCGACGCGCGAATTAGTTGATTGTAGTCAACAATCGTCGTCCCGAGGTGTCAACAATGAAGCGGAGCGGCGTCAGCGGAATCGATCAGAAATGTCATCAGCGATCTCTTTATTCGGCTCGTTCGCCCGCCTTAGTTTGACGTCGTAACCCCCGGCCGGAGATCTTGGAGCGACCGCTCCGAATACGTACACCAGGACCGACAATGAATGCGAAGACTTCGGACGGCACGACGTCGTCAGCTTTCCACGATTCGCGCGGAAAAGAGGCGCCACCCCGCGCGGGTCAGCAGGCGGTGCCTGTCGCCGTACCGGCGGCGGCGGCCGCGGCGCCTTCTCCCGCGCGGCGCGGCTGGGTGTGGCTCGTCGTCCTTGTCGTCCTTCTCGGCCTCGGCGGGGCGGCCTATTTCCTGGTGCCCCGCTACCTGCATGGGGCTTCCTCCGGCGCGGCGGCCGGCGCTGACCCGGCCGGGAAGAAAGGGGCGCGGGAAATCCCGGTCCTTGTCGCCACGGCCCGAACGGCGGACCTTGGGCTCTACCTCTCCGGCCTTGGGTCGGCGGCGCCCTTGAAGACGGTCGTCCTGCACTCCCGCGTTGACGGCCAGATCATGCGGATCGCCTTTCATGAGGGGCAACTCGTCCACGAGGGGGACCTGCTGATCGAAATCGACCCCCGCCCCTATCAGGCCCAGCTCGAACAGGCGCAGGGCCAGATGGCGCGCGACGCCGCGCAGCTCCGAAATTCGAAGCTCGACCTGGAACGCGATCAGATGCTCGCCGCGTCAAAGTCGATCACCCCCCAGCAACTGGACACGCAGAAGGCCGTGGTCGCCCAGTTCGAGGGCACCATCAAGAGCGATCAGGCGATGATCGACAACGCCCAGCTCCAGCTTACCTACAGCCGCATCACCGCTCCCGTGACCGGCCTGATCGGGCTGGAACTGGTCAACCTCGGCAACATCGTGCATGCCAGCGACTCCGGCGGCCTCGCCGTCATCAATCAGATTCAGCCGATTTCGGTCATCTTCTCGATCGCGGAAGACAGCCTGCCACAGGTCCTGGCCAAGATGCCCATGATCCCGAAAGGCAGGGCGTCGGATGGGGGCGGCGATCCACATGGGCCGCCGGCGACTCAACAAGCCACGTCCACAACGCTGCCCGCCGACCCGGCGGCCGACCCCGCCACGCGCCCGCGCCGGCGCCCACCGGCGGCGCGGGTCGCCTCCTGGTTGACGTCTACGACCGCGACTTCCTCCGCAAGATCGCGACCGGAACGCTGGAGGCGATCGACAGCCAGATCGACGCCGGCACAGGCACCGTCAAACTGAAGGCGATTTTCGCCAACGATGATGGCAGCCTCTTCCCCAACCAGTTCGTCAACGCCCGGCTACGCGTCGAGACGCTGAAAGGGGCGACCATCGTCCCCACCTCCGCCATCCAGCGGAGCCCGCAATCAACCTTCGTTTACGTGGTGAAGCCCGACTCGACGGTGGAGATGCGCGACGTGGTGGTCCGGTCGCTGCGCGGCGACGAGAGCCTGGCGGAGTTGCGCGGCCCGCGCGACGGCGCCGGGGGCGGACGCCGCTCCGGAGGGGGAAGGCCCGCCGCCGGCGCCGCAGGCGAAGACGGCGCGGTTGCTTCGGCCGCCGGAACGCGCGGCGCGGCGGCGCCAGCGACTTTGCCGACGGCGTCCGACCCAACCGCGGGCGGCACGCCCGCCGCTCGTGGCGCAACGGGTGGCAGGTCGCGTGGCGGCCGCGGCGCGGGCGGGGTCGATTCTTCCGAGGTCGAGATCGTATCCGTCGAGAGCGGCCTGAGCGCCGGCGATGTCGTTGTGATCGACGGCGTCGATAAACTGTTGCCGGGCACGAAGGTGGTCGTTCGGGCGGCGGATGGGGCGCGGCCGACCCGCACCACCCAGCCATCGGCCGCCACCCGACCCGCCGGCGTCGCCGGAGGCTCGGGCGGCGCAGGAGGCTTGGGCGGCGCAGGAGGCTCGGGCGGCGACGCCTCTGCCGAGGCGAGCGCCATGCCGATCAGCGCGGGGAGGGATCGATGAGCCCCTCAAGGCCCTTCATTCTGCGGCCGGTCGCGACGTCGCTGCTGATGGCGGGCCTTTTGCTCGCCGGCGCTGTCGCTTACCTGCAGTTGCCCGTCTCCGCTCTGCCCCAGGTTGATTACCCCACCATCCAGGTCCAGACCTTCTACCCCGGCGCCAGCCCTGACGTGATGGCGTCGTCCGTCACCTCCCCGCTGGAGCGGCAGTTCGGCCAGGTCCCCGGGTTGAACCAGATGACGTCGAGCAGCTCGTTCGGCTGCTCGGTCATCACGCTCCAGTTCGCGCTGGAGCTGAACATCGACGTCGCCGAGCAGCAGGTCCAGGCGGCCATCAACGCGTCGAACACGTACCTCCCCAAGGACCTGCCCAACCCGCCGGTCTACAACAAGATTAACCCCGCCGACGCGCCAATCCTCACGCTCGCGCTGACAAGCAAGTCGCTGCCCCTGTCCAAGGTCGAAGATCTGGCCGATACGCGCTTGGTTCAGAAGATCTCGCAGCTCCCCGGTGTCGGCCTGGTGAGCATCAGCGGCGGCCAGCGCCCCGCGGTGCGGGTCCAGGCCAACCCCACCGCGCTCGCCTCGTTCGGAATGACGATGGCGGACATCCGCACCGCCCTCGCGGCCGCCAACGTCAATCAGGCGAAAGGGAGCTTTGACGGCAAGGAACAGTCCTACACCATCGGCGCCAACGATCAGCTCCTGACCAGCGACCAATACCGCACGCTGATCGTCAAGGCATCCGACGGTGCGCGGACGGTCCGCCTTTCCGACGTCGCCAACGTCATCGACGACGCCGAGAACACGCGCCTCGCCGCCTGGATGAACGAGAACCCTTCGGTCATCGTCAACATCCAGCGCCAGCCGGGCGCGAACATCATCGAAGTCGTCGATCGGGTGAAGAAGCTCCTGCCCCAGCTTCGCTCGTCGATGCCGTCGTCGGTTGAAGTCGAAGTGCTGACCGACCGAACGACCACGATCCGCGCCAGTGTCAGCGACGTGCAGTGGGAAATGATGCTCACCATCGCGCTGGTCGTGATGGTGATCTTCCTCTTCCTGCGCAACATCGCCGCGACCGTCATCCCCAGCGTCGCCGTGCCGCTTTCGATCGTCGGCACGTTCGGGGTGATGTACCTTCTCGGCTACAGCCTGAATAACCTGACCCTGATGGCGTTGACGATCTCGACCGGCTTCGTGGTGGACGACGCGATCGTCATGATCGAGAACATCGTTCGCTACGTCGAAGAAGGCGAGAGCCCACTTGAAGCCGCCCTGAAAGGGTCGGCCCAGATCGGCTTCACGATCGTCTCGCTGTCGGTCTCCCTCATCGCGGTGCTCATCCCGCTGCTGTTCATGGGCGATATCGTCGGGCGGCTGTTCCGCGAGTTCGCCGTTACCCTTAGCGTCACGATCATCGTGTCGGCCGTCGTGTCGCTTACGCTGACGCCGATGATGTGCGCCAAGCTCCTCCGCCATAAACCCGCGGACCAGCAGGGGCGGCTCTACAAGATGTCCGAGCGGGCGTTCGAGTCGGTGATCGAATTCTACGGCCGCACGTTGCGGTTCGTACTGAACCATCAGCCGGCGACCCTGGTGGTGGCCGTCGCGACGCTCGCGCTGACGATCTACCTGTACATCATCATCCCCAAGGGGTTCTTCCCGGTTCAGGATACGGGCCTGATCCAGGGCGTCTCCGAAGCCCCGCAGGACATCTCCTTCAGCGCCATGGTCGTCCGTCAGGAAGCGTTGTCGCGCGTGATCCTGCACGACCCCGCCGTGCAGAGCCTCTCGTCGTTCATCGGCGTGGACGGCACCAACACGACGGTGAACAGCGGCCGCATCCAGATCAATCTCAAACCGCTGGACGAGCGCAAGATTAGTGCGGCCGACGTGATCCGCCGCCTGCAGCCTTCGATCGCGAGCGTGGACGGCATCACCCTCTTCATGCAGCCGGTGCAGGACCTGACGGTCGAAGACCGTGTAAGCCGCACGCAGTATCAGTACAGCCTGGAAAGCCCGGACCCGGTCGAGCTTGCCGACGCCGTGGGCCGGCTGGTTGACAAGATGAAGAAGTCGCCCGTGCTGGTGGACGTGGCCAGCGACCTCCAGAACCTGGGGCTGCACGCCGAGCTGGTGATCGACCGCGACATGGCGTCGCGCCTGGGGATCAGCCTTCAGACGGTGGACGATGCCCTGTATGACGCCTTTGGCCAGCGGCAGGTCTCGACGATGTTCACGCAGTCGAACCAGTACCGCGTCGTTCTGGAGGCCCTGCCGAAGTTCCAGAGCCGCCTTACCGACCTGGGGAACATCTACGTCGGCTCCGCCTCGGGCGGGCGTGTCCCCCTTTCAACGTTTACGCACGTGGAGCAATCCACCACCCCGCTCGTCATCAACCATCAGGGCCAGTTCCCCGCGGCGACGATCTCCTTCAACATTACGCCCGGTTCGTCGCTGGGCGATGCGGTGAACGCGATCGACCAGGCGAAGGCCGACCTTGGGCTGCCGGCGAGCGTCCAGGCGCGGTTCGAGGGGACTGCCGCCGCGTTCCAGGCGTCGCTGGCGAACGAGTCGCTCCTGATCCTTGCCGCGCTGGTGACGGTGTATATCGTCCTGGGGGTCCTTTACGAGAGCTACGTCCATCCGATCACCATTCTCTCGACGCTCCCCTCGGCCGGCGTCGGCGCTGTTGGCGCTGATGATCTGCGGGGCCGACTTCGGCGTCATCGCGCTGATCGGGATCATCCTGCTCATCGGCATCGTGAAAAAGAACGCCATCATGATGATCGACTTCGCGCTCGACGCCGAACGCCACGGCGGCAAGCCGCCGGAAGAGGCGATCTACCAGGCCTGCCTGCTCCGCTTCCGGCCCATCCTCATGACGACCATGGCGGCGCTGCTGGGCGGCGTGCCGCTGGCTCTGGGCAACGGCGTCGGCTCGGAACTGCGGCGGCCGCTCGGCATCGCGATGATCGGTGGGCTGATCTTCAGCCAGGTCCTGACCCTCTACACGACGCCGGTGATTTACCTCTTCTTCGATCGTGTCGCCCGCAAGATCGGCATGAGCGCATCGCACGGCGCCGAGACGGAGCCCGAGGAAGGCGCGGAGGACGCGGTCAACTTCCCGCATCAGGCGGGGCCAGTGACGGTGCAGGGATGAGCATGTCGGCCCCGTTCATCCGCCGCCCCGTGGCGACGACCCTGCTCACCCTGGCGATCGGTCTCGCCGGCGCCTTGTCCTACGGCCTGCTGCCGGTTTCGCCGTTGCCGCAGGTGGATTTCCCGAGCATCCAGGTCTCGGCGAACCTGCCGGGCGCGAGCCCGGACATCATGGCGTCGGCGGTGGCCACGCCGCTGGAGCGGCAGTTCGGCCGCATCGCGGGAATCACCGAGATGACGTCGTCGAGCACGCTCGGCTCGACCAACATCGCGCTGGTCTTCGATCTCAATCGCAACATTGACGCGGCCGCCCGCGATGTCCAGGCGGCCATCAACGCCGCCCGAGGGCAGCTCCCCTCCAACCTTCCGAACAACCCTTCCTACCGCAAGGTGAACCCGGCCGATGCGCCGATCATGATCCTCGCCCTGACGAGCAAGACCTACGACACCGGCCGCATGTACGATGTCGCGTCGTCGGTCCTGCAGCAGAAGCTCGCGCAGTTGAAAGGCGTCGGCCAGGTGACCGTCGGCGGCGGCGCGCTTCCGGCCGTTCGGGTCGAAGTGAACCCGACAGCGCTCAACAATTTCAAGCTCGGGCTGGATGACGTGCGAACGGTGCTCGGGAACGCGAACGCCAACCGCCCCAAAGGCGATCTCGCCGACAGCGGCCGCAACTATTCCCTGGGAACGTCGGATCAGCTCCTTAAAGCGCGCGAGTACCGCCCGATCATCGTCGCCTACCGGAACGGCGCGCCGGTGCGGCTGGAGGACGTGGCGGGCGTCACGGATTCGGTGGAAGACATCCGGACCGGCGGGCTCTCCAACGGCGTGCCGTCGGTGGTGCTTGTTCTTTTCCGCCAGCCGGGGGCGAACATCATCGAAACCGTTGACGGCGTATACAAGGTGCTTCCGGAGCTGCGGGCGGAGATCCCCGCCGGGATGAACCTTGACGTTGACCTGGACCGCACGACCACGATCCGGGCTTCGGTGAAGGACGTCGAAGTCACGCTCGTCCTGTCGATCGCGCTGGTGATCCTGGTGGTGTTCGTCTTCCTGCGCGACGTCCGCTCGACGCTGATCCCCAGTGTCGCCGTCCCCATCTCGCTCGTCGGGACGTTCGGGGTGATGTACCTGTGCGGGTACAGCATCGACAACCTCTCGCTGATGGCGATGACGATCGCCACGGGCTTTGTCGTCGATGACGCCATCGTCGTCATCGAGAACATCACGCGACACATTGAAGAGGGCCTGACGCCGCTGCAGGCGTCATTCAAGGGAGCGCGCGAGATCGGCTTTACCGTCGTCTCGATCAGCGTGTCGCTGGTGGCGGTGTTCATCCCAATCCTGCTCATGGGAGGGATTGTGGGGCGGCTCTTCCGGGAGTTCGCCGTGACGCTGTCCGTGGCGATCGGGGTGTCGCTGGTGGTGTCGCTGACGACCACGCCGATGATGTGCGCCATGCTCCTGAAGCCCAAGGCGGCGAACGAGCGCCACGGCTGGCTCTACAACTTCAGCGAGAAAATTTTTGACGGCGTGCTGAAGGTCTATGAGGTGACGCTGGCGTGGGTCCTCCGCCACCAGTTCCTGATGATCCTGGTGACACTGGGGACGATGGGGTTCACGGTCTACCTGTATGGGGTGGTGCCCAAGGGCTTCTTCCCGCAGCAGGACACCGGCCGCCTCAGTGGGACGATCCGGGCGGACCAGGATACGTCGTACCAGACCATGCGCAACCTGCTGGCGAATTTCGCTGACATCGTCGGGCATGACGACGCGGTTGAAAGCGTGATCGCCTTCACCGGCGGCGGACGCGGGAGCTTGAACACCGCAAGCATGTTCGTCGCGCTCAAGCCCAAGGCCCAGCGGGCTGGCCTGTCGGCCGACCAGGTCATGGGGCGGCTCCGAGGGAAAACTGCGAAGGTCGCCGGCGCGGACCTCATTTTCCAGGCGGTGCAGGACCTCCGCGTCGGCGGCCGCGGCAGCTCTGCCCAGTATCAATACACCCTGCTCGCCGACGACCTGACCGACCTGTACGCCTGGGCCCCCAAGGTGACCCGGACCATGCGGGGCCTGCCGACGCTGGTGGACGTGCAGAGCGACCAGCAGATCAAGGGGCTGGCGGCGAACCTTGCGATCGACCGCGCGACGGCGTCCCGGCTGGGGGTGACGACGGCCGCGATAGACAGCGCGTTGTACGACGCCTTTGGCCAGCGACAGGTGTCCACGATGTACACCGCGTTGAACCAATATCACGTGGTGATGGAGGTTGACCCGAGGTTCAGCCAGAGCCCGGATGGATTGAAGAACGTCTACGTCAAGTCCACGAGCGGTGGCTTGATCCCCTTGAGCGAGGTGACGCGGTATGCGCCGTCGAACACGCCGCTGGCGGTCAATCACTCGGGGCAGTTCCCGTCGGTGACGATCTCGTTCAACCTTCCGCCGGGCGTCGCGTTGGGCAGCGCGGTCGCCGACATCGAAAAGGCGATGCACGACATGGGCGTGCCGGCGTCGGTGCATGGCAGCTTCGGCGGAGCGGCGCAGGCGTTCCAGGATTCGCTCTCCAACGAGTGGGTGCTGATCGTCTTCGCGCTGCTGGCAGTCTATATCGTCCTGGGGATCCTCTACGAAAGCCTGATCCACCCGATCACGATCCTGTCCACGCTCCCGTCGGCCGGGGTCGGCGCGCTGCTCGCCCTGCTGATGTGCGACACCGATTTGAGCGTGATCGCGCTGATTGGCATCATCCTGCTGATCGGCATTGTGAAGAAGAACGCGATCATGATGATCGACTTTGCGATCGAGGCCGAGCGAAACCAGGGGAAGGGGCCTGAGGAGGCGATCTTCCAGGCGTGCCTTCTCCGCTTCCGCCCGATCATCATGACGACCCTCGCCGCCCTGCTCGGCGGCCTTCCCCTGGCGCTGGGCACCGGCACCGGCGCCGAACTCCGCCGCCCCCTCGGCATCGCCATCGTCGGCGGCCTGATCTTCAGCCAAGTGCTCACCCTCTACACCACCCCCGTTATCTACCTCTATCTCGACCGCTTCCGAATCTGGTGCCGCCAACTCGTCGCCTCCCGCCCCCCGACCCCACCTCCCCTGCCCACCCCAGCCCTCCCGCTCAACTAAAAAGGGTCAGAAGGTATTTCCCTCAAAAAAAAACACCTCCAGACCCCTTTTCCGGCGTCGTAAAACGGTCAGAAGGTGTTTCTCGGGAGGAAAATACCTCCCGACCCTTTTCCGCCTGAATAAAGGGGTCTGGAGGTGTTTAGCGCTCGTCGAAATACCTTCTGACCCTTTTATGGCAGCCGGATGAGGGAGAGGAAGCCTGGGACGGGGTGGTTCGATTCTGTGCGGACGGTAATGGGGTTGAAGAGAACCTCTTCGAAGCCGTAGATCGTCGCGAGGTGCTTCAGATAGCTGGCGGAGTGGCGATAGCGGACGGTGCGGGGGTGCAGGGAGTAGCGGCCTTCGCCGGTTGATTCGACGGTGTAAGCGAAAATACCGCCGGGGCGGAGAGCGGCGGCGGCCGCCTCGAAATGTTCGGACAGGTCGCCGATGTAGATCAGGACGTCGGCGCTGGCCAGCACGTCGTAGGATGCTGGGGCGGCCGCCCGAAGCCCCGCGAGCGCATCGGCCACCTCAAGGCGGTCGTAGATGCCGCGCCCACGCGCCTTTTCGATCATCCCCGGCGAAAGATCAATGCCGACCAGCGTTGACGCCATCGGCCGCAGCAGCGAGCCGACCAGGCCCGTCCCGCACCCCAAGTCCAGCACCGACACCGGCCGCTTTGGCAGTCGCTCGCTCAGGGCGGCCGCCATCATCTCCGGGACGTGATATTGCAGCTTCTCGGTCAGGTGTTGCTCGAAGCGATCGGCATATTCGTCGAACAATTTCACCAAGCTGGAACTCGGGAGCTGCGCGGGCGGCAGCGTGTACTTCATCACCGCCAGCGCAAACTGGACGTCGCGCTGCCCGGCGTCGAGCGTGATCCGCTGTTCGTACGCTTCGACCGACGATAGGCCCAGGTCGGTCGCCGCGACTGCCGCTGTCGGCTCGCTCTCGGCCGACAGAACCGTCGCTTCCGCCATCGCGACATCCGCCTCCTTCTTCTGGCCGGCGCGTCGAAGGACGTTCGCGAGCCCGACTCGGGCGGCGACCAGTGTCGCATCGGCTTTGATCGCTCGCCGGAAGGAACCGGCCGCCTGTTGCATGTTGCCCAGTTCGGCGTCGAGAAGCCCCAGCGCGTGCCAGGCGCCAGCGAGCCCCGGTTCGATCTCCAGCGCCTTGATCAGGCACTTGCGAACCTCTTTCAGGTCCCCGAGTGCGCGGTGGGCGTAGGCCTGGCGAAGATATGCCGCCGCGAAGTCGGGGTTGAGCGCGATCGCGGCTTGAAGTTCGACGACGGCCGCCTCGGGGCTCCCCGAGGCGATCAGCGCTGTCCCCAGTCGATGGTGGGTCTCCGGGGAGTCATCGCCCAGGGCCTGCGCCTTGCGAAAAGCGCAAACGGCGGCCGCCGCATCGCCAGAGCCGCCCCGTCTCATCCGTGCCTGCCCGAGGGCAAGCAGCGCCTCCTTCGCCCCGCGGTCGATTCGGGCCGATTCCTCCAGCGTGTCGATCGCGGCGCTCACCCGCCCCGCGGCGAGGTAAGCCTGCCCCAGGTTATGGAGGTACGCCGCGTCATCGGGCCGCGCCTCGGCGGCCTGTCGCAGAAGAGTGGTAGCCCCATCGATATCGCCCGCCTGAAAAAGCAGAACGCCCAGCCAATGCGCGGCCTCAATGTGCCCCGCGTCGCGCGAGAGCACGTCCCGGTACCCCGCCTCGGCCCTTTTGAGGCGGCCGCACCGGTGATGCTCGAGCGCGATTTCGAACGGGTTGGCGGGCATGCTTGCTCGGGCGGAACCAGGTGTTCGCGGCCAGCGGCCTCTCGTTCACGCGGGCTTCGCCGCTTCTTTCGCCCACGAGTCCTTGAGCGAAACGGTTCGGTTGAACACCAGTTTGCCGGAGGACGAGTCGCGGTCCACGCAAAAATAACCCTGCCGTTCGAACTGGACCGTCAGGCCGACGGCCGCGTCGCGCAGGCTCGGCTCGACCTTGGCGGCCGGAAGCACTTCCAGGCTCTTGTTGCTCAGATTGATTTTCCAATCCTGCCCTTCGGGCACATCCTCCGGGTGCGGCGTATTAAACAGGTGATCATACAGCCGCACCTCGGCGTCGATCGCATGGGCGGCCGAAACCCAGTGGATCGTCCCTTTCACCTTGCGGCCGTCGGGCGCGTCTCCGCCGCGGGTCGCCGGGTCATACGTGCAGTGGACTTCCGTCACGTCGCCCTTTTCGTCCTTCACGACGCCGGTGCATTTGACGAAGTAAGCCCATCGCAGCCGCACTTCCTTGCCGGGCGCCAGGCGGAAGAACTTGGCCTGCGGTGCTTCCTGGAAATCCTCCCGCTCGATGTAGAGCACGCGCGAGAACGGCACTTTGCGCGTGCCGGCCGCGGCGTCTTCGGGGTTGTTGACGGCGTCGAGGTCATCGGCCTGGCCTTCGGGGTAGTTGGTCAGCACGACCTTAAGCGGCCGCAGGACCGCCATCACCCGCGACGCGCGGCGATTGAGGTCGTCGCGCAGGAAATTCTCCAGCACCCGGATGTCCACGACCGAGTTGAACTTGTTGACGCCCGTGTGCCGGACAAAAGCCCTGATCGATTCCGGCGTATAGCCGCGCCGGCGGATGCCCGAGAGCGTCGGCATGCGCGGGTCGTCCCAGCCGGAAACGATCTTGTCGTTCACCAGCGTCAGGAGCTTCCGCTTGCTCATCAGCACATAGGTGATGTTGAGGCGGGCGAACTCGATCTGCCGCGGGTGCCAGATCTGCTCCGCGGGAGGCCGCCCTTCGTTGACGGCGTCGATGAACCAGTCGTAGAGGGGTCGGTGGTTCTCGAACTCAAGCGTGCAGATCGAGTGGGTGATCTTTTCCAGCGAGTCTTCAAACCCGTGCGCCCAGTCGTACATGGGGTAGATGCACCATTTGTCGCCGGTGTTGTGGTGCGTCTCATGGAGGATGCGGTACATCACCGGGTCGCGCAGGTTGAGGTTCGGCGACGCCATATCGATTTTTGCCCGAAGCACGCGCGAGCCATCGGGGAAATCGCCCTTGCGCATCTTCTCGAACAGGTCGAGGCTCTCTTCGGGCGGGCGATCGCGGAATGGGCTGTTCACGCCCGGCGCCGTGAGCGTGCCGCGCGAGTGGCGGATCTGATCGGCCGACTGATCGTCAACGTAGGCCTTCCCCTTCTTGATCAGTTCCACGGCATAGGCGTACATCGTGTCGAAATAGTCCGACGCCCAAAGTTTGCCGCCCCATTTGAAGCCGAGCCAGAGCACGTCCTGCTCGATCGAGCGGACGTATTCCTCTTCCTCCTTGGCGGGGTTCGTGTCGTCGTAGCGCAGGTTGCAGGTGCCGCCGTATTCGTCGGCGATGCCGAAGTTCAGGCAGATCGACTTGGCATGCCCAATGTGCAGGTAGCCGTTGGGCTCGGGCGGGAAGCGGGTGGCGACGCGCCCCGCCCACTTCCCGGATCGGTTGTCCTCTTCGACGATACGGCGAATGAAGTCGAGCCCCTCGCGTTCGTCGCCCTGATGCCCGGCGCCGTCGGGCTTCTGGCCAGGCGCGCCGGCATCCGCAAGAGGTGCATTGGCGGCGGCGGGGTCGGTCGTACGGGGGGTCTTGGGGTTCGTGCCTTCGGCGCCCGGCGTCTTCATCAAGGTCCTCTCAAACAAGCATCACGCGGTTGCTCCTCCAGCGGGCAATCAAAGCGTATTGAATAACGGATTTCGTTTGACCTGTCGCGTCGCTCGCCGCCGTTTGCCCGTCCAGGCCGGCGGCGATGTCCAAGGGGATGGGAGCCCGCCTCGCACTTCCCGTTCACATTCTTTGCTTAATGACGGGCCTCCCAGGAAGACGCGGGCGGTGGCCGAGATCCAACGGAGCGAGCTCGTCAAACGAACGAGCCCAACCCACAGAATTGGGGAATTGTCGGCAAACCTCCCAGTCACATCACAGAGCGCTCACGCTGGCCGAGCAGCGCGGCGCGGACGCGGTGCGGGTGGTCAGAGATGATAACATCGGCGCGGGAGCTGATGGCGGCCGCGATCTCTTTCGGCGAATTGACCGTCCAGGCCCCCACCCGCAGGCCGCGGCCGCGCGGAAGGGCCGCAACCGGGTCGGACAGCATCTCGTGATACAAGTGGGCGTTCCAGGATTTCTCCGTCGCGATGCTAACGCTGCCCCGCTCATAGGCGAGCAGCGCGAGCGGCAACGCCGGATCAGTGGCGGCGGCGTGCGCCAGGTTCAGGGCGTCGAACGACTGCAGCACCCAGGTGCGGCCGCTCATCACCTCGATCACCCGTCGGACGAGCGCGGCCGCGTCGGGCGGCTTGATCTCCACCAGGTAAACCCGATCCGCAATGTCGGCCAGAAGCGGCACGGGCGCAGTGCGGCTGTCGGGATGCCGCACGCGAACATCTCGAAGCTGCGCGGCGGTGAGAGCGGAGACAGGCCCCGATCCGGTGGTGGTGCGATCCAACGTTGGGTCATGGATGACGACGGGCTCGCCGTCGGCCAGGGCCCACACGTCACACTCCGCAAGAAAGCCGGCATCGGCGGCCGCGTCGAAGGCTTCTGTTGAGTTCTCCGCGAAGCGGCCGAACCAGAGCCCCCGGTGGGCGACGATGAGCGGTTGGAAGCAAGGGGTAGACGGCGGGCGGAATGGCACGACATTACCTCTTGTGGCTCATTGCCTTGCGAAGTTCGCGGTCCATTTCCTTCTTCTTGATGGTTTCTCGCTTGTCGTGCTGCTGCTTGCCTTTGGCGACGCCGATCTCCACCTTGGCGCGGCCGCCCTTGAAGTAGATCGCCAGCGGGATCAGCGTGGTCCCGCGCACCTTGCTGGCGTCGTCCAGTTTTTTGATCTCCCGCTTGTGGGCAAGAAGCTTTCGCTCCCGCGTGGGGAGATGGTTCATGTACGAGGCTTCTTTATACGCGTCGATGTGGCAGGCGTGAAGGATGAGTTCGCCGCGCTCAACGCGGGCGAAGGCGTCCTGAAGCTGCGCCCGTCCCGCCCGGAGGCTTTTCACCTCGCTGCCCAGCAGGACCATGCCGCATTCGACCTTGGCGTCGATGAAATATTCGTGGAGCGCCCGCCGGTTGTTGATGCGTGGCGACACGTCTGCTTTCGGCTTGTTTCCCTTCCCGGCCATAACCCCGCATCGTACGCGTCCCAGCGCAGGGTGGAAAGCGGCAACTCCCCGGGCCGGCGTCGGCGTTGAACAACGGCGCCCGGTTTCGTCGCTTGATGGATGGCGCGTGGAATCCCATACTGCGTCGGCCCTTGCCCCCGGGCCGCGCGACGCCACGCCGGCCGGCCCCGTTCGCCGTCATCCCTTCGGCCAGAGGAATCGCCATGCGAAGCGTTCTCGACCTGTTCCCCCGCGCCACGCACGCGTCGGCGATGTTGCCCGAAGGCCCGGTACGCGCCCCGCGATCCGCGACCGTCACAGACTGTCGAAAAACTCGTGACAGCGACCTAACGACCGCCGTTTTTGAGCGAAAAGCGAAGAATTCTCCGCCGTTTTGCGGGTTTTTCGACAGTGCGGTCAGGGAACGGTTGGGCCCCGGCGGCCGGCTGTTCGCGATCTGGAACCGCGCGCCGTGGTGCGCCAACCGCTCCTTCACGGTCGCGGCTCGTGGGGGGCTTTTTCTGTGCTGCCAAATGGCGGTTTTGGTGGCGGCAGGTGTCGCTTCGGCGGCCGAGCGGGCGCCGTGGGTGAGCGGCCGCGTGGTCGGGTCGCCCGAGGCGCCGCCCCCCTACCAGAGCGAGCCGGCCTTCCCGAAACTCACGTTCACGCACGCCGATGATATCGCGTTCCTTCCCGACAACTCACGCGTTTTCGTCGTCGAGCAAGGGGCGAAGATCTACTCGTTCCGAAACGACCCCACCTGCGACAAGGCCGACCTGTTCACGGACCTGAACAAGGATGTGAAGGGGCTCGACCGGGTCCCCGGCTGCAAGGGCGTGAACTCGGCGTTTGGGATCACGTTTCATCCGCGCTTCGCCGAGAACCACTACTGCTATCTCTGCTATCTGCTCAACCCCGCCAAATCGATGCGGAACTTTGAGAACGGGTCGCGCGTGTCGCGCTTCACCGTCACGCGGGAGAGCCCGCCGCGGATCGACCCGGGGAGTGAGGTCGTCCTGCTCGAATGGCTCGGCGGCGGCCACAACGGCGGCTGCCTGAAGTTCGGCCCGGACGGGTTCCTCTATGTCTCCGCCGGCGACTCGGGCGACCCCAACCCGCCCGACCCCTTCAAGACCGGGCAGGACATCAGCGACCTGATGTCGTCGATCCTGCGGATCGACGTCGATCACCCGCAAGGCGGCAAGCCGTACAGCATCCCCCCCGACAACCCGTTCGTCGGAACGGCCGGGGCGCGGCCGGAGGTGTGGGCGTTGGGGCTGCGGAACCCGTGGCGGATGTCGTTCGATCGCAAGACGGGGAACCTGTGGGCGGGCGACGTGGGGTGGGAATTGTGGGAGATGGTCTACCACATCCGCCGGGGCGGCAACTACGGCTGGAGCATCACCGAGGGCCCACAACCGGTCTACGCCGACGGCGTGAAAGGCCCGGCGCCGATCCTCAAGCCGGACCTGGCGCTACCGCATACCGAGGCGGCGTCAGTCACTGGGGGGTTCGTCTACCGCGGCACGCGCTTCCCGGAGCTCGTCGGCCAATACATCTTTGGCGACTGGGAGACCCGCCGCATCTGGGCGGCAAAAGTGACCGGCGACCACGGGGACGCGCTGGAGCCGTATCGGCAGATCGCCCAGACCGATCAGCGGATCGTCGCGTTTGCGGAAGATGCCGCCGGGGAACTGTACTTCGTCGATTACGAGGGGGGCGGCGTGCACCGGCTGGCGCCCAACGCCGCGAGCGGCAAGACGGCCGCCTTCCCTCGAAAGCTGAGCGAGACGGGGCTCTTCGCGTCGGTCGCGAAGCACGAGCCGACGGCCGGCGTCGTTCAATTCGACATCAACGCCGAGCAATGGAACGACGGGGCGAAGGCGGAGCGCTTCATCGCCATCCCGGGCACTGGCGGGCCGACGCGAGCGGATGGGAAGACGATTTATCCGGCGAACACGGTGCTGGGGCGAACGTTTTCGCTCGCGAGCGATCGGTCGCCGGGGCCGCGCGTCGAAACTCAGCTTCTTCACTTCGACGGGAAGCGATGGAACGGTTACTCGTACCAGTGGAATGACGAGCAGACCGATGCGACGCTCGTCGAGGCGGCCGGGGCGGAGCGATCGTGGTCGGTCCCAGACCCGGCGGCCGCGGGAAAGACGCGGGAGAAGACCTGGCGGTACAACTCCCGCGCCCAGTGCATGACCTGCCATACGTCCTGGTCGGATTACACGCTGGCATACACCCTGGCCCAGCTTGATACCCGTGGCGAGCCCGGGGCGACGCCGCAGGCGACGACGCTCCGCGAAATGGGGATTCTCCCCTTGTCGGCCGACGCGGGCGAGAAGCGGCTCGTCGGCCCGTTTGACGCAACCGCCGATCTGAACGACCGCGCGGAGGCGTACCTCCACGTGAACTGTTCGCACTGCCATCGGTTTGGCGGCGGCGGCTCGGCGCTGATCGACCTGCGGCGGGAGACGCCACCGGGCAAGGCGCACGTGCTGAACGCGCCCGTGACGCTCGGCGGCTTTGGGATCCCGGAAGCGCGGATCGTCGCTCCGGGAGACCCGGGCCGGTCGGTCCTGCTTTATCGGATGGCGAAGCTCGGGCGCGGGCGAATGCCGCACATCGGATCGGCCGAGGTGGACCGGGCGGGCGTGCGGCTGATCGCGGAATGGATCGCGTCGTTGCCGCTGCCGGCCGACGAAGGCGCACCGCACGATGCGATCATCGACGGCCGCCTCGCCGACGCGGCGTCGATCCGGAAGCTTTCATCGGGCGAGGGGGGCGCCGACGCGTGCCGCTGGCTGCTCGGTTCGACCAGCGGCTCCCTGCGGCTGGTCGCCGCGCTCGCTCAGGCTGATTTCCCCGAAACGGCCGTCAAGCAGGCGATCGACCTGGGGGCGACTTCGCCGGACGAGGCGGTACGCGACCTGTTCGAGCCGTTCCTGCCGCCCGAGCGGCTCGTCAAGCGGCTGGGGCCGACCATCAACCCGGCGTCCCTCCTTGCGATGGCCGGCGACGCGGCCGCCGGCCGGAAAATCTTTTTCGAACTGGGCGGCGGCTTGTGCCGGCAGTGCCACATCGTCGGCGGCCAGGGGGCGAGCTTTGGCCCGGACCTGAGCCACATCGGCACGAAGTACACCCGCGCCCAGATCGTGGAGAACATCCTCGAGCCGTCGAAGACCATCGACCCGACATTCGCGGGATATGTGCTGAAGACCAAGGGCGGGGACGCTTACTAGGGCTCCTGGTGTCCCAGGCGGCCGACGGCGTGGTGATCAAGGACGTGTCGCAACACGAGACGAAGGTGCCCGCGGGCGAAATCGAAAAGCTCACGCAGCAGAAGGTGAGCCTGATGCCCGAGGGGCTGCTCGGCAGCCTGACCGCCCAGCAGGCGGCGGACCTGATCGCCTACCTCGAGTCACAAAAGTAGGCCGCGGCTCGACACGCCTGCGACTTTGATGTGTTCTGTAGCAGGCACACTCCGTGTGCCGCGGCTCGTTTTGAATCTGCTTGAAGTTGGCGAAGTCGTTCGCATTTCCGGGCGGACGGCACACGGAGTGCGCCTACTACACGGATGCCTGATGCGGCGCGGTGTTCGGATCCGAATGCCGTGGCGCGGTGAGCCACGCCTTACGCCAGCGGGCGCGTTCAGGCGCCCAGGATCTCGAAGTGGCTGTCCTTCGAGACATCGACCTTCCCGGGGAGTTTGGCCTTGCCGAAGGCCCCGGCGACGAAGCGGGTGCCATCGTCGATGCCGCCCTTGATCGCGACGGACTTGATCAGGCTCGCCGTGCCGCCAAGGACGCGGTCGTCGCTGTCGAGGAAGACTCCGTTCACCGGGTCGAGGCCGGCGCCGAAGACCGAGCTCTTGACCGTCCCGCTGATCTGAATCTTGCCGATCGAGCCGGGGCCGTAGGCGTCGGTCGCGGTGTCGGTGCCGCCGGCCTTACCGTCGGAGCCAAAGTTCGCACCGGCGAGGATCATCGCGCCGGTCGCGTTGCCCACCAGCGTCACGGTGCCGATGGAGCCGGATACGGCGATCGTCCCCGTCACGGAGCCGAGCGTCACCGCGCCCAGGCCCCCCGTGATGGAGAGCGTGCCGGAGAGGTCGGCGGCCTTGGCGGTCAGGGAACGAAGCGGGCCGCCGCTGCGGATGTCCCGCAAATTGATGCGGCCGTCACCGCCAACGCCCTTCAACGACAGCGCCGAGGCCGGCGTCGTGCCATTCAAGATCAGGTCGATATTCGTTCCGTCATAATAGGCTTGACCGGAGCCGCCCCCCTTGAGCGTGATCGTGACCCGCGTGCCGTCGCTGTCGAGGAAGACGAGCTTTCGATTATGGCCGCTCACCGCGCCGAAGCTTCCGAGCAAGCCAGAGCCGGCGACGTTCAGGCGGTGCAGGCCCGACGACGCTCCCGGCGATGACGTCTGACTGCTGGCGCCGACGACGACTTTGCCGTCGGGCGCGATGTCGCCGAAGGCCCGGAGGAACAAGTCGCCGATGTGGATCGCGCGCGTCCCGGTCGCCACCCCGGCCGACACGGTCAACTGGCCGCCACTGCCGAACGATGAATCCGGCGTTCCGTCGGAGTGGTAGGCGGCCACGGCTGTCTGCGGCGTTCCGCCGACGTCGGTCGTGCCGACGACAAGGATCTCACCCGACTCCTTGACCAGAACCGCGTCGGCGTCATCATCGCCGCCGAAGTTGGCGCTCGACGATGCCGCCAGCGCCGAACGCGAAGTCGGTGGACCCGTCCACGTTGAGCCGGACCAGGCCGAAGTCGGCGCCGCTGGCAGCGCGGTTGGCGACGAGGATCTTGCCATCGGCTTGGAGGGCGACGCCCTCGGTGTGGTCGGGGCCGCCGAGATCCGTTCGAGTGCCGAGCGCGGCGAGCGTATCAACGCCGCCAGTGCCGAAGGTGGCGTCGCGGCTTCCGTCGGCGTTGAGCCGAAGCGCGACGACGGAGGAGCCATTGGCGCCGGCCGCCACGATCTTCCCATCGGGCTGGATCACGACCCCGCCCGCGACATCGGCCGCACCGAGCGAGAAGGTGGTCGAACCGCCCGAGCCGAATGACAGGTCCGGCGCCCCGGTGGCCGTGTAACGGGCAAAGGCAAAGTTGCTGTCGCTCGCGCCGCCGACCACGATCGAGCCGTCAGCCGCCACGGTCAGGCCGTAGGCGACGTCATTGCCGCCGAGGTCGGTGACCGCGTGGCCGCCCTTGCCGAACTTGCCGTCGATCGCGCCGTTGGCCTTGAAGTGGGTGACGACGAAATCGCCATTGAGCGTCCCGGCGGTCAGGATCGTGCCGTCGGCGAGCAGCGCAACGCCGTAAGCGGCCGCGTCGCCGCCCGCGCTGACCACCATCCCGCCCGTGCCGAAGGTTGTATCGAGTGAGCCGTCAACGTTCAGGCGCTCGAGGACCGCCTGGGCGGTCCCAGCGGCCAGATCGCCCTGGCGGCCGGCGAGGAGCACCTTGCCATCGGTCTGGGTGACCGACGATTCAACGACGAACGGGCTGCTGACCGTCGAGCCGGAAGAACCGCCGCCAAAGCCGGTGTCCACCGGAGGCGGGGGCGGGGTAATGTTGACGGCGAACGTGGTCGATACCGCGGCGGCCGCCTGACCCGCGGTGTTGGTCACTTGATCGGCGAGAAGCGCCACGGTGTAGGTGCCGTTGTCGGACGTGCCCCACGACCCGCCCGGCGCGGCGAGCGTGTATGTCGCGGTGAGAAGGTTGCCGTTGCCGGTGGGTCGGACGGTTACACCGGTTACCGCCAGCGCCGTTCCGGCGGGCGACGTGACGGCGATATTGGCGGCCGCGATCGAGCTTCCCAGGACGCCCGAGGCGTCGGCGTAGGTAATCGTCACCGTGAGAGCGGTACCCCCCGCCGCCGTGATCGAATGGACAGGCGAGATCGTCGCCACGGGCGGAACGACGTTGACGATATTGACGTTGAAGGTTGCGGACGCCGCCAGGCTCGGGTTGCCGGCCGCATCCTGCGCCACGCCGGCGGGGGCGGTGATGGTGTAAACGCCGTTGTCGGCGGCGGACCACCCTGCGCTGGCGGGCGAAGCGACGGTCAGCGTGGCGATGTCCGTCTTGCCGTCCGCCGACTTCGCGACTTTCGTCGAGAGGGTCTTCAGGGCCTTGCCGGAGGCGCTGGTCACGGTCAGCCCCTTGGGGTCGGCAAGCGCGCCGGCCATCGCGACGTCGTCGCGGAAGTAGACGGTGACGGTGAAGGACTTGTCCCCGGCCGCCGCGATGGTCGCCGGCGCTGTGATCGACGTGGTGGGCGGGACGATATCAACGGGCGGCGGCGTCGGCGTGGGCGTCGGCGTCGGAGTGGGGGTCGGCACCGGCGACGGAATGTTGACGTTGAATGCGCCGAGCGTCGCGGCGACGGGGTTCTTGGCCGCGTCCCGAACGCCGCTCCCCAGGACGGTGAGAACGTACTTGCCATTCTCCGAGGTGGCCCAGGGCAAACCGCCGGGCGCGTCGATCGTGTACACGACCGAAGCCGACTTGCCATCACTGGACACTTTCGAGACGGCGCCGGCCACGGTGAGCGAGCTGCCATCGGGCGCGGTCACGTTCAGGTTGCTTGCCGCAATAGACGTGGGGTCGAGTTGAACGTCGTCGGTGTAAGTGACAGTGACCGCTTCAGTTGACCCGCTGGAGGAGGTGACATCGGGCGTCGCCGTGAAGGCGGCCGTCGGCGGGACGGTGTCAACTGGAGTTGGAGTGGGCGTCGGCGTCGGCGTCGGTGTTGGTGTTGGTGTCGGAGTGGGCGTCGGCGTGGGGATCGAGACGTTGAAGCTGGTCGAGGCGGCCGCCACTCCGTTGCCGCTCGTGTCGCCCACGGCGTTAGGGCTTAGGGTGACGGTGTAAGCGCCGTTCGCCGTTGAATCCCACGCGCCGGACGCGGGCGCGATCGAATAGATCGCTGTCACGGATGACCCAGAGCCGGTTGACGCGACCGCGACGCTGGTCACGTTGAGCTTCACCGGGCCGGAGACGGTGAGGTCGTCTTTCGCGATCGAGGTGGTGTCGATGGCGACATTGTCCATGTACGTGACTTGGATGGTCTGGGGCGTCGCCCCGGCGGCGACCACGTCGTTCGGCGCGGCGATCAGCGCCGTCGGGGCCGTTGTGTCGGGCGTCGCGGCGGGCGTGACCGTAAGCGTGGGGATCGAAACCCCTTCACTGGAGCTGAAGACGGTCAGCCCGGTCGTCGTGCCCGTCGGCTTGAGGGCGAGGGTGACCAGAGTTGCCCCGGCGGCCTTCTGGGCCTGGAGGAAGGCGGTGACGTCCCACGTATACGTCTTTGCCGAGGTGACGCTCACGGTGTCGAGCGGAGTGCCCGAGACGGCCGGTGCGTTCGTCGCCGTAATCTCGTTCGCCGGAACGTTGTCGGTATCGAGGGTTGCGGCAAGCACGCCGTCCCCCTGGACCCAGGAAGCGGAGCCGAAGCCGTAGACGGCGATCGGGTTCGCCGGAAGCGTCGCGTCCTGCTCGCTCCCCAGGAGCGTGAGCGTCGCCTTCCCGACGGTGGTGAGGCTGGAGAGGTCGAACTTGAGGTAAGCCTGAGCGGTATCGGTCCCTGTGGCCCCGACGCGCAGGGTGGGGTCGGCGCCGAAATTCGCGTTCGCGTAGTTCGGGTCGGTGGTGAGCGATTCGACACTCGCGTCGGCCAGCGGCGCCAGGTTGACGCTGAACAGGGCGCGATTTTCCAGGCGCTCCACAACCGGCCCGGCCGCTCGAGCGAGAAGGCGGTTGCCCCTCGCCATGTTCCGCGCGGCGTCTAATCGAGTTCGCATGATATCTCCACCTTCCCTACCCGAGGTCAGTCAAGCGGCGCGACTTCGGCCGCCGAGTAACTCCTGACCCAACCGACGCCGCCTTTCGGCGGCCACCCAAACACTTTCGCGCCTTCCCGGGCGCTGGGAAAATCACTCACAAGCGCTTTGCCGCCGAACCTTGGCACGCCGCCGAACGTCCCAAATTAGGCGGATGACCCAAGCGCCGCGAGACAACCAGCCGGTGCGGCAACCCTCAACGGCCGACCCATTTTTCAACCCCAATTCGCTCGCCTTGACGATATGAACCTCCGGCGAGTCGCCTAACAGGCGTATGCGCCGAGTTCCCGTCCGTAAACATATCACCGATGACCCATCGGCACCACGCTATTCTCGGGCCCGCTTTGGCCCCAGTGGTTGGCATCCTTTTGCGATGTCCACCCAGAGCGTAACTCAAGTTCGCGCTTTTCAACAGAGGCGAAGGCCCCAGCAGCGCGCCGTCAGTGGGCACGCTCGCCGTCCAATGAAGAGGCGACACCGCGATGGGAGTTTACCAGTTCAGTACCTTGCGCCGAGGGGGAACCGCACGGCTCAGCCGATCACGTCCCCTCCGCGCGAGGATAATTATAAAATGTTGCTTTGCGGGGTCGCAGGCCGTGACGTCACTGCGGTGGGACTTGGGTGGACGTTGCGAACTGTTGTCACGGTGGCTGAATTTCCCGCGGCCGTGAGCTGCGACGCACGGCTCACCTTTTTCTCGTCCGTGCCCCCGCGAAGGCGAATTAAGTTGTCGTATCAACTTTAGCCGGCATGTGGTAATTTCCCTGTCATCTGGATGGAGCCCCACTTGGGCGGCCGTCCCGCAACAAGTCAGCGACCCAACCGCACGCCGTGGCACGTCACATCTGTTGCCGTCGCGTGGACGAAAGGAACACATGCGGAACCCATCTCGGGCTCGCGGCGGCTTCACTCTGGTCGAACTGCTGGTCGTCATCGGCATCATCGCGCTGCTGGTGTCGATCCTGCTTCCGACGCTAAGCCGTGCCCGCGAGCAGGCGAACCAGGTGAAGTGCCTCAGCAATCTGCGTCAGTTGACCAACGCGTTCATCATGTACGCGAACGACAACAAACAGGTCCTGCCAGCCGATGCCGATGGGGGTGTGTTCGAAGAAGACTGGATCTGGTGGCAATCCTCACGCGACCAGAATCAGGGGGCGATCCAGAAGTATCTTAGCCCGGTCTTTAACCCGGCGGTGTATCGCTGCCCTTCGGATCGGGTAGATGTGCATCCCGCCGGAGCGTACGCGTACAGCTACACCGTGAACTATTTCTTCTGCGACTATACCGCGTACCACAACAAGACCCCGGCCATCCGTTTATCACAGATTCGGAACTCGACTCAGAAGATCTTCATCGTTGACGAAAGCGCCGATTCAATCGACGACGGAGCCTGGGCGCCGGATCGCTACGACCCCGCCGCCACACCGCCGCGCAATGTGCTGGCGAATCGGCATGAGCGGACCCTGGAGAAGACGTCGGACCCCTCCGCTGGGCGTGGGAACGTCTCCTATGTCGATGGGCACGCGGAGTTTATTCCACGAATCGAGAGCACCCAGCCGGCCCATTATTTACCGGCGGCTAACTGAGCGTGCTGTGTCCTTACGCTCTGGCGGACGGATGTCTTGGCGAGCCCGGCGTCGCCCGTGGCCCGGAGGAATCGGCGACCCAGACGACGGTGGAAGGGGTATGAGGGCGGGGCTCCGTCCGGGGGACTGCGACTCGTGTCCGCAACGGACATAGTGTTGCCAGAATAGCCTTAGCTTGCCGCAGGTGGCGGCGCCAGAAGCCGCTCCGCTGTCGCGATCAGCTTGTCCATCTTCACCGGCTTGTTGAAATACTCGCTCACGCCCAGGCTTTCCGCATACATCTTGTGACGCGCGCCCTGGTTGCCGGTGATCATGATCACCTTCGGCTTGGTATTCTTTGGCTTTCGGGCGATGTGCTCGAGGACGAGGAACCCGCTGCGGCCGGGTAGCATCATGTCGAGCACCACCAGCGCCGGCGTATTGCGGTCCACCATGTCAACCGCCTTATTCCCATTCCCGGCCGTGTCGATGACGGCGCCGGTCGGCTCGAACGCCGCCTGCATGCTGAAGAGGATGTCGCTGTCGTCATCCACCAGCAGAATTCGCTTATCCTTCAAAGATTCTTTGAGCATTTCAGTCATCGGTGTCTCGGTTCGAGGAGTGTCGGGTTCATGTGGCAGCCGGGGTGGACGAGCGCTGGCCACGGGCAGGCCCCGAAAGCTTGTCTGTCACCCTGGGAATTGTCAAGCCGCGGCCTCAAGCGTCCGATAACGCCAGTAGTCGCGCTGGCGCAGCGGCCGTAGCCCGGCGTCGCACCGGTGGTGAGGCCGTGTCTGTGCGCTGCCGAGATCTTATGCACGCATCCCCTCCGATTCTGGTTATCGACAGCGGCATCGGCGGGCTCACCGTCGCCCGCGCGCTCCGCGCCGCCCTCCCGGCCGAGAACCTGATCTACTTCGGCGATACCGCACGCCTCCCGTACGGCTCCAAGTCGGCGGCGACGGTAGGGGCGTTCGTCAAACAGATTGTGGGCTTTCTCGCCCCACTCGCGCCGAAGCACGTCGTGCTCGCGTGCAACACCGCGACCGCGCTCGCCCTTCCGGCCGTTCGAGCGGCCTTCCCAGCGCTGACCTTCACAGGCGTGGTCGAGCCCGGCGCCAAGGCGGCGATCGTGGCGGCCGGCGCTAAACGTGTCCCGGTGATCGCAGTCATCGCCACCGAAGCCACCGTTCGATCCAAAGCGTATGAGCGGGCCATCCTTCGCCGCCGAAACCACGCCCGGCTCATCCTTCAACCGACGCCCCTGCTTGTGCCGCTGGTCGAAGAGGGCAGGGCGCCCGACGACCCGGTCGTTCGTCTTGCCCTGAAACAGTACCTCCAGCCGGTGTTGAAGCTTGAGCCGGATGTCCTGGTGCTCGGCTGCACGCACTACCCCATGCTCAAGCGGGCAATCGTCGAGATCGCGGGGCCGGGGGTGCTCGTGATTGACTCGGCGGAACAATGTGCCGACGATGTCGCCCGTTTCATCCGTGCCAGGGCGAACTCGGCCATGATACCCAGTGCGGCCGAGTCATTCGTGACGCGACGCGGCAGCATGCGATGTCTCGTCACCGACGACCCGGCCCGACTCGCGGAACTCGCTAGACGATTCCTGGGTCATACGATCGACCCGCCCCGGCTTGTTTCGCTGGACGACCTTCGGCGCGCCGGTGACAAGGCCGCCGAAGTCAAGGCCCTGATCCGGATGCCGGCCTGAGCGGGCGACGAATGCCGGCCTGAGCGGGCGACGAATGCCGGCCTGAGCGGGCGGCGTCGCTTTCGGCGCTTTCGTACCCCGACCGACTTTAATGCTTCACCCTTCCACCATGCATATTCCGACTCGTTTCGCCTGCGTTACCGGGCTGACCCTGCTCGGCCTCTTCTCCGCCGTGGGCGGCTGTTCCCAGCAGGAACGCACCGACGCGCGCACGTCGGCCGGCCTGGAGAAGCCGAACGAATCGCACCCGCGCAACGTGATTGACCGGAGCGTCGCGGGCGTGGAGTCCGGCGTCGCGTCGATCGGCGACAAGTTCCAGGACATGGTCGATAACTTCAGCGGCAACGGGCCCGACAAGGCCGCGATCCTGATGGAGTCGCCCGACCCGGACGGCCGCAGGCTCGGCATCAACCGCCTGGCCGCCAAGGATTTCGGCCGCAAGCCGCCCTACACGACGCGCTACGAGCAGATCGCCCGCCTGGACCCCGACCCGCTCGTCCGCGCCACGGCGATCCGATCACTCAACGTCAGCCGCGATAAGAACGCGACCTCGATTTTTGTGAAAGCCCTCTCCGACCCGAACGAACAAATCCGCCTGGAGGGGTGCAAGGCGCTGCTGCACGCCTCCGACCCCGAAGCGGTCGATCCGCTGTTGAAGCTCCTCACCAAGCCCGACGAGAACAAGGACATCCGCATCGCCGCCGCCGACGCGCTGCGCCATTACAAGAGCCTCGAAGTCGCCCGGACGCTCGTCGGCCAATTGGCCGACCGGGATTTCGCGATCGCCTGGCAGTCCCGCAAGAGCCTGAATCTCATCACCGGCAAGGACATGAAGTTTGACGAGGCGGCATGGCTCGCCTACCTCAGCGGCCCGGATAAGCCGCTCGGCTGATCGGGGCGCCGGCGATTCGTTGGGGCGGCGATCAGGACGTCGATTTTCGTCGCATCTTTCGAAAACCCTCTATGCGCGCGTTGGTCTTCGATCAGTCCCTGTCGTTCCAACCTCGCCACGCCGAGCCGCCGGCCCCCAAGGGCGATACGCTGCTGCGCGTCCGCCAGGCCGGGATCTGCGCCACGGATCTGGAGATCACCAAAGGGTACATGGGGTTCCGGGGCATTCTCGGCCACGAGTTCGTCGCCGACGTCGTCTCGTCGGTCGAGCCGCATCTGGTTGGCCAGCGCGTCTGTGGCGAGATCAATGTTGTCTGCGGCCGCTGCGACCTCTGCGTCTCGGGGCTGTCAAACCATTGCCGGGACCGATCCGTCCTCGGGATCCTCAATCATGACGGGGCGTTCGCCGACTTCGTCCGCCTTCCAGCCGTGAACCTGCATGTGCTGCCCAAGTCGGTCGACGACGACGCCGCGGTCTTCGTCGAGCCGCTGGCGGCCGCGTTTCAGATCCTGAAGCAGGTCAAGCTGGACGCCCGCACCTGGGCGACCGTCCTGGGCGACGGGAGGCTTGGGCTGCTCGTCGCGCAGGTGCTGCGGGATGCGGGCTGCCCGGTTCGGGTGATCGGCAAGCACGCGGATAAGCTCGCGCTGTGCGAGCGCTGGTCCATTCGCAGCCGCCCGCTGGCCGACATCATCCCGCGACATGATCAGGACGTGGTGGTTGACTGCACGGGGAGCGCCGCGGGCTTTGAGCTGGCGATGCAGATTGTGCGGCCGCGTGGGACGATCGTGCTCAAGAGCACGTTCGCCTCCGGCAAGAGCCTGAACCTCGCGCCGCTCGTGATCGACGAGATCAACGTCGTTGGCAGCCGGTGTGGGCCGTTTCGCGAGGCGATCAAGGCGCTGGCCGAGAAGCGGATCGACGTGACGAGCCTGATCAGCCGGCGCATGAAGATCGAGCAAGGCGTGGAGGCGATGGAGTACGCCGCCCGCCCCGGCGCGCTGAAAGTGTTGTTGACAATGTAAAGCCGCTGACGATGTGACAAGCGCTCCGGCAACGCCTTGGAACCTCCGTGGCGTTATTTCGCGGAAACCCATGGCGAAAGACCTTGCGATCGTCCTGAACAACGGCGGCCTGAATTCGGCGGTCGCCACCGCCCTGGCAGCGCAGAGATTCCGAACGGTCCTCCTCTTCGCCGACCCCGGCATCCGCGCCACCTCCAGAGCCCGCGCCGCCTACGAGCAGCAGGTTGCCCACTTCAAACCGTACCGCGAGCACACGCTTCAGATGCCCTATCTGTCGGCGCTGACGGCGGGCAAGAGCGCGACGGGTTCGTCTGGCGCGGCCGCTCCGCGGCAGTCGGACGGGGTCTCGACACAGATGATCGAGCTGCTGCCGCTCCTTGCCGCGGCCGGCCGATGTGCCGCCCAGTACCACGCGGCCGCCATCTTTCTGGGGCTGCGCATCGGCGGCGTCGGGAGCAAGAACCCCGATCGGAACCCCGGCGACGACCTGGCCCAGGCGACCGAATTCGTGCAGATCTGGGCCGAGATGCTTCAGCTCCCCTGCGGGCTTGCCGAGCTGGAGATCATCACCCCGCTGCTGGAGCTTGAGCCGTGGCAGGTGGTTGACGTGGGGTATCAGGCCCAGGCGCCGTTCGACAAAGCCTGGAGCTGCATGGAAGAAGGGGCCGAGCCCTGCTGGGCCTGCCGATCCTGCCGCTTCCGCGAGGTCGCCTTCCAGCAGGCCGCCAAGCCCGACCCAATGCGGCCGGCGCGAAGGCCGTGATCGCCGCCGCGACGGGATAGAATCCGGTCAATGAGCCGCCTGTTGATCTTCCTCGTCCTGCTCTACCGTGAGACTGTCGGCCGGCTCCTCGGCGGTCAGTGCCGGTATACGCCCAGTTGCAGCCAGTACGCGATCGACGCGGTGTCTCGATATGGGCCGTGGCGCGGCGCGTGGCGAGCGATCAAGCGCATCGGCCGCTGCCATCCCTGGGGAGGCCAGGGATACGACCCGGCCTGAGGATGTTATAAGTCCCTGCGGGCGCTTCCTCGGGTGGGTCGGCTCCACCCCATCTGAACGGGCGCCGGGAGGTTCCATGCTTCGTCGGGTTTTTACTCTACGCCACGCTCGCGTCGTTGGACGCTCATGCCGATCCCTGCTGGCAAACATGACGCTGGTGGTTGCGGTGGTGATTGCGGTCGCGTCGGCGACATCCGACCTCAAAGCGTCGTCCGGGGGCGCGACGATTCAGACGGTGACGGGGACGGGCGTCAAAGGCTTTTCGGGCGACGGTGGCCCGGCGCCCGCGGCGCAGGTAAACGACCCCTTCGGCCTCACGCGGGGGCCGGACAAGGCGCTGTATTTTTGCGATACCGATAATCAGGTCATCCGCCGGATCGGCCCGGACGGGGTCATCTCGACCGTCGCCGGTACGCCGGGGAAAAAAGGGTACGCGGGTGACGGCGGCCCGGCCCTCGGCGCCCTGCTCAACGAGCCGTACGAGATCCGCTTCGACAGGGCCGGGGACATGGTCTTCGTCGAGATGCGGAACAACGTCGTCCGGCGGGTCGATGCGAAAACGGGAGTCATCTCGACCATCGCCGGGAACGGCAAGCCCGGCTTCGCCGGTGACGGCGGCCCCGCAACCAGCGCCCAGCTTCAGCAGCCCCACAGTATCGCTCTGGACGCCGCCGGCGACTTGTTCATCTGCGACATCGCCAACCACCGAATCCGCCGCGTTGATGCGAGGACCGGCGTCATCTCCACCTTCGCCGGAACGGGCCAGCGCCTCCCCACGCCCGACGGAGCCCTGTTCGCCACCGCGCCGCTGAACGGGCCGCGCACGATCGCGTTTGATTCACACGGAGCCCTCTGGCTCGCGCTTCGGGAAGGTAACGCCGTCTATGTGCTCGACCTTGCGACGGGCACGCTTCACCACGTCGCCGGCGCCGGCAAAGGTGGCCCGGCGCCGCCCTCCGGGCCGGCCCAGACGGCGCAGCTCTCCGGGCCCAAGGGGATCAGCATCGGCCCCGACGGCCTGGTCTACCTCGCGGATACCGAAAGCCACTCCATCCGCCGGATCGACCCCGTAAAAGGGACGATCGAGCGCATCGCCGGGACGGGCGAGAAAGGGGACGCGCCGACGGCGACCCCCTCGCCTGCCGCTTCACCCGTCCGCACGGCATCTTCGTTGACACCGACGGCGCGATCTTCGTCGGTGACAGCGAGAGCCATCGCATTCGGGTCATCCACCTTGCGCCACGCCCATGAGTTCCGTGGTCCGCCCGATGAGGCCGACGACGGAACGGGTAAGCGTCTCGGTCAGGCCACCGCGCCGCCGGGACCGGCAATAAGCCCCTACTGGTCCGCTCGATCGAAAAATCAGCGGGTACGCTCGCGAATCAGAGTGGCGCCGGTGCCCTCACCGGCGGTCTTGGAGGTCCCCGAAAGACGTCCGCCGGGGAGGGCACCGGCGGCACGCCGGATCGCATCACCGCCGACCGGCAATCTTGCCTGGAATGGGCCCTGACTTGCGCGGCGGACCGATGCACCAGAGCGACTTGTACGTCCGAAGGAACAACTCTCCGTCCGACAGTGCCAAGGAGGCGCATGTCGGCTCGTCGGCGAGGGAGTTGGATGCGAGCATCTCCAGCTCTGGCGTTGCCTTGAAGATGAAGACCTCACCGGAATGGTTCGGGACGAGCAGCTTCCCGTCCGCCGCCACAAGCGACGACCAGGAGCCTGCGAGGCTTCCGCGGCCGGCGAGCCGCTTTTCGGTCAGTTTCTTCCCCGTCTCCACATCAATGCAGAAGATCGAGCCAAACTGCGTCACGGCATAGAAGTGGCGGCCGACGATGACCCCCGAACCGACGCATTCCTTCGGGAGATCGGTCTGCCAGAGTCGATGCGTCGCCGTGACGTCGCCGTGGCCCCCGAGGCGAATCCCGGTGAGCCGCGTCCCCCCGCCCGCCAGTTTATGACCGGCCGCCACGATAACGCCCTCCCCCACCGCCGGCGACGCGAACGCCTGTTCCGGCAACCCGCCGCATGACCAGACCTCGCGGCCGGTCCGTGGCTCGTAAGCGATCGCCCTCAGTGCATGGGTCACAATCAGCACGTCCCCCGCGCTTGACGGGACGATCACCGGTGTGCTCCAGGAGCCGAGGAACCCCCCTTTGCCGCTTGGGTCGGCCGAGGTGATGGCGTTGTCGAAGCCCCCATCCGCGCGGGGTGGGCCGCCACCGGCCGCCCCTTCACCGCCGACTTTTGGCGGCGTGACCCGCCAGACCCCCTCGCCGGTCGCCTTGCGAACAGCGATCAGCGCCGCCGCCGTCCCAGGGCCGGCATTCAGGATGCAGAGGTCTTCGAAAAGGACTGGCGACGAACCGCTCCCCTGCCAGGAATCGACAACGCCGATGTCGCGGCGCCAGGCCTCATGTCCATCAATGTCGTAGCAAACAAGCCCCGCCGACCCGAAATATGCGATCACGCGACTGCCGTCCGTCACAGGCGACGCCGAACAGTATGGGTTCTGGGCGTTGGTCGGCTCGTGCTGGCCGTACATCAACCCGGATTGCCACAACAGCTTCCCGTCGCTTTTGGAGAAGCACATCACCGTTCGTCGATGGTCGGCATCGACAGCTTGCGTAACGAAGACGCGATCGCCGGCGACGACGGGCGTGGAATTGCCCCGGTCGGGCAGGGGCGTCCGCCAGCGGACGTTCCGATCGGCCGCCCAATCGATCAGCGCGACCTTCTCGTTCGAGACGCCCGCCCCGGACGGGCCGCGCCAATTCGTCCAGTCTTCGGCGAAAGCCGCCGGCGCACCGGCCGTTAGAACGGTCAGCGCCCACGCCGCCATTCGGCGGCCGCGAACGGCGAACGAGCCGATTTGCCGTGCAAAAGATGTCAATGCGCCTCTGCTTGCACGAGATAGTTCTTCATGAGGCTGCGCCTCGCCTTGGGAAGATGAAAATCAGGCAGTTAGCCTCAACACGATCCTACGAACTAGAACGCGGTTTTCGGCTCCTATCTTGGAGCGTCCTCGCCTGCCTTCGCGCGGGAGTCGAGTGAAGTGAGATTCAATCGGAGCCGACGCGACGCGGCATATTTAGGATCTATTAATTGATTGCTATCCGTTGGCCGCCTTTGTTACAAGCACCACATAGTCGCAAGAGTCAAACAGGGCGTAGTCTAGCCAATCAAGTGACCTGCGCCGTCTTCCGGTTGCACTGCGCCGTTGCACGTCGCTCCGTTCCGGTTGTCCGCCCGTCGCTCTAAACGAAGAAAGCAATAATGGGAATCCATCCGAGTCGCCGTCGAAACTCCGTCCGGGCATCGCAGGTGTTACGGCAGGCACGCCGTCGGGGGCGTCATGCCATACAGGAATCGATCGAGGCAATGGAGCCTCGGGTGATGCTGACGACTTTCGGCCTCGTCGGAAACATTCAGACGTTCACGGCTCCGTTCACAGGCCAGTATTCCGTTACCGCGGCCGGCGCCAAGGGCGGCGGAAGCATTATCGCGTCCAAGGGCGGTCTGGGGGCGGTCATTACCGGCCAAGTCACACTCCTCAAGGGCGCGCAATTGAACATTGCGGTCGGCGGTACCGGCTCGGCCGGGCTGGGGCTCGGCGGCTTCGGGGGCGGCGGGGGCACGTTCGTGTTCCAGCCCGGCTCCGTTGCGCCGTTGGTCGTCGCCGGCGGTGGCGGCGGCGGGGGTGGTGGGAACGCCTTCGCGAACTTTAATGGAGGCGACGCGCAACTCGGGACGGCAGGGCTAAGTTTCGGGAACTCATTTGACGGAGTGGCCGGAATCAATGGCCAGGGTGGATCCGGGGGGATTTCCGGAACCAACGATGGCGGCGGCGGTGGCGGGTGGTTCGGTTCCGGCTTAGGCTTCCCGGAGCCGCAATTCGGATTTGGCCTCAGCACGGGCGGGCTTGGCGGCAGCGGCGCATTCAACTTCGCCGGTGGCGCGGGTGACAAGACTCGACTCTTCCCCACTCCGGATGGCGGCTTCGGGGGCGGCGGCGGTGGCGGCGCCGATGGGGGCGGGGGCGGCGGCGGTTTTTCCGGCGGCGCCGGTGGCAACGGTAACGGCGGCGGCCCGGGCGGCGGCGGCGGTTCGTTCATCCGATCCTCGTTCACGCTCACGACCGAATCCGTCACCTCCGGCGGTGACGGTTTCGTGGTTGTCGGCGGCGTGCCGAACGTCACCTCCACCAGTCAGCCTGCGACAGTTCCTGCCGCGCAAACCATCTCCGATAAGGCCACCGTTACCAGTTTCAACGGGGCCGTCACCCCAAACGATGGATCCGTTACCTTCCGTCTCTACGCAAACAACAGCGCCAGCGGATCGCCGCTCTACACCGACACCGAATCCGTCTCCGGCGGCGCCGCCACCTCGGGTAATTTTACGGCCTTCACGCCGGGCCAATACTTCTGGGTCGCCACGTACAACGGCGACAATACCGTCGCGCCCGGCGCCAGCGACCCCGCAGCCGACCCCGTCACTATCACGGCCGGCCCCGCCCAGTGGCTGTCAACCATCGCGGATAATACTCCGCTGACCGACCTCTCCCTGCCGGGCACCTATCAGTCGGCATCGGGCCCCAGCCTCCAGGATGCGCTGCTGGGCAACAACTCTTCCTCTGAAGTCAACGCGCCGACACCGGAAAACAATGGGGCGATCAACGCCGCCCTTGCCGCGAACCTGTTATCGGCGACGACCGGGGAAGCCGCGCTGGCCGCGGGCGGCAACAATCAGGCGCTCAACGTGACGGCCGCTGCCGCGGCGACAGCAGCTTTGGCCGCCAACGGTCACGCCGCCATCACGACATCCAGTTCGGGCGCTGGCTCAGCGCTCACCCTGGCGTCGACCATTACCTACGAAGCGTCGGCAATCGCCGGCGTTGTGCAGGCAGGCAGCGCCTCCGCGGACGGCCCGGTGGATGCGACGGCGGCCAGTGCCGGCCAAGGGGCGACCAGCGCCCTCAACGCCGCAGGTTCCGCGAACCAAACCGCGGGCGCTAGCGATCTGGCTGCCGGCACGGCAAACGACGCGGCCGGTGGCGCCGATGCGTCGGCATCCACAGTCAACGCCACCGCGGGCGCCGCGGACTTAGCGGCAGGCACCACTGACACGGCGGCCGCCGCCGCCGATGGCGCTGCGGGCGCTGCCGATACTGCCGCGGCTGTCGAGGTTGCCTTCGATCCGGTGGCAGATGCCGCTGCGGCCGTCCTCGACGGGACGGGGACTGGCGCCGATATCGCAGTTGATGTCATCGACACAGGCGCCTCCGCGGCGGATTTGGGCGTCGTCGCCGACGATGGGCTTGCGGCGAGTAACGATACAACCGCCGCCACCGCCGACACGAATTCCGCTGCCGAGAACACCATGGCGGACACCTTGGACGGCATGGCAACGGCCCCCGATACCCTGGCGGAAACCGACTATGGGGCGGCGGGGACCGCGCATTCGAAGTCCGCCATCAACGACGGTCTCTCCGCCACTGCCTACGGAGCGTCGGCTGGCGCCGACGGCTTCACGGCCAGCGGGTTTGGAGCGTTCGTTGATGGCCTTTCTTCTCCGGATACCACAGGCGGGAACTCCACCAACAGCTCGTTCCAGCAGGCAATCCAGAAGCTGGCAGCGAGCGAGCTGTCCCTGCATAGCGCGTCAGCCAGCGCGGAAGGCCTAGCAGTAACCCTGAACGGGAACGCGGCCACGCTGGACTTGCAGGCGACGACGGCGGATAACGCGGCAATGGCTGCGATCGGCGCTGCCGAGACGGCGGATCATGCGGCGATGACGGCCAATGTCACGGCCGCCGCCGATAACGCGATCGCGGGCCCCATGGACGCTTCGGCAGGCGCCGCTGATGCGGCTGCCAGTACCGCTGATGCGGCCGCAGGCTCCGCGGACCTTACGGCGGACGGAACCGACAGCGCAGCGGGGATCGCCGATGGCGTGGCGGGGGGCGCGGATACCGGAGCGGCGGTCGCCAGTACCGCGGCCATTGCCGCGGACGCGACGGCGCTGGCAACCATCGAGATTCCGATCGTCGACGTCGGCACGGGCATCGCCGCGGGGGTCGCTGACGGCATCGCCGCCGGAGTGGACGCGACAACGACCGCCGCTGACACCGCGGCGGCTCTCGCCGATGGGTTTGCGGCCACCGACGATGTCACGGCGACTGGCCTCGATGCGACAGCGACGGCCATGGACAAAACGGCATCCGGCCTCGACGACTCCGCGGCCGCCGCCGATACGACGGCGATGATGGCCGATCAGGCGGCCAGCAATCTCGACCGGACGGCGGCCTTGGCGGATAAAGCGGCTTAGGATGCCATCAAGGCGGCGGACCTGGCCAACGAGGCGGCGGATGCCGCCGATCAAGGCGCCACCAACGCCGACCACTTGGCCAATGTCGCCGCTGTGGCGGCGGCGACGGCGGACGCCGCATTCTATGGCGAAGTTCAGACCCTCCAGAAGACCCAGGTGGCCGCGCAAACGCAGACGTTGAGCATCGCCGATCAACTCCAGGCCGGGGTTCGCTCGCTGGACTTGCGCGGAGCAACAGTCAACGACACCATCAACCTTAACTCCGGGCAGCTTTTCACCGGGGTCACGCTGCAAGGCGCGCTCAACGACATGACGTCGTTCCTGCAGGCGAACCCCTCCGAAAGCATCGTCGTTTCGTTGAGCGCCAACGAAGCTCCGTCGGTGAACAGCCCGAAGGGATTCAACGCCGATCTCTTCAAGCTGCTGAACACCGCGGACACTTCGGCGCCGGGGTCCACCTATAAGAGTTTCGTCTACTTCTCGGCCAACTCATCCGCCACCCCTGATCTGGGCGACGTTCGAGGGAAGATCGTCTTTGTCCCTTCGGCCGACCACAGTTGGGTTCCCGCCGCCGATCCGGCGACCGGGCTTCAGATCGGCTTTCAACCCACGGAAGTCGATCAGGATTCGCACGCGGTCACGGATCCGAACGCGCGTTGGAACTTTGCCGAGAACAACAACGGCGCGAACGACACCGGATTGATCCCCACCGACCTGGGGAACCCCAATACGCTCTACCGGAACAACCTCGCTTTAGACGGCACCGCCTCGTCGGACCCGATCTCGCTGTCCGTACAGGTCAATGCGATCGCGCAGCAGAAATTCGGGACCGTAAAAGTATCTCGCACTACAGGCATTGTCGGGATGGACGACCCCACTTTCGCCCAGAACGGTGACAAGTCCCAGTCGCTGGTTGACGGCACAACGGTTGACGAAACGCTGATCAACGACGTCATCGGGCAAAATAATGCCCCGATCCTCGTGACGTCGGACTCCGATACGCCTGGCGATCCGGGGACCCTCCGCGCCGCGATCCTCCTGGCTAACGCTCGATCCGGAGTCAACGTCATCCAGATCGCGCCGAACTTGACAGGGCCCACGGGGCAAGCCATCAGTCTGCTGTCGGACCTTCCTCAGATCAGCAACGACGTCGTGATCGCTGGCTCGGTCACGATCAATAACAACGGTAATAAGGGCATTGTGGCCGCTCCAAGTCATACGGTGAGTGAGACGAAACTTGTCGCCAGCAGTGTCGGGCCGATCGTCCGCTCCACTTCGAACGTTAGCACCCCGGTCGTTCTCGACACATCCAGGCTGACGCTCCTGGCACCCGTGACCGTCGGAGGGAGTACGGGCCAGGCGGCGACGGCGCTGACCGCCACTTCGGCCCGGGCTCCGCAGATTGCCGCGCTGCAGGAACCGGTGATCGTCAATCCGGTAAATATCACCTTTGGCACGGCGTTGCAGAACTCCCAGCTCAGCGGCGTCGCAACGTTTATCATCGCCGGCGGCGTTAGCGGCTCGGCCGCCGGCACCATTCCCGGGACGTTCGCATATACCCCTTCCAGCGTCGTCGGCGCAATTCTGCCCCCGGGTAGCTATCCCGAGACGGTTATTTTCACTCCAAGCTCATCGGACTTCGCTGCCATGCCCGCGACGGTGACGGTGAACGTCGCTCCGGCGACTCCACTGGTCCTGGCTACCCCAGTCGTTATCCCCTACGGCACGCCGCTGGCTGACAGCCAGGTCCAAGGCATCGCGACCTACTCCATCGCCGGAAAGTCGTCCATCGTCCCGGGCAAGTTCATTTACCTCGGCGGCGCTGGCGCGATCCTGCACGCTGGTGCCATACAGAACGAACTAGTCGCGTTCATTCCCGCCGACACGATTGACTTTTTGCCGGCAACGACGGTTGCCCCCGTCATCGTCACTCCGGCCACGCCGACGATTTCCACCGTCAATCCGGTCAACATCACCCCCGGCACGCCGCTGAATAGCAACCAACTGGGCGGCGCCGCGACCTTCACCGTCGGCGGTAGTTCGGTGGGTGTACCCGGCACGTTCAGCTACACCGGCGGCGACGGGGCCGTACTGGGCACAGGCCTGGCGCAGCGCAAAGCCGTGACTTTCACGCCCGCCGACACCACCGATTACACGCACGCCTCTTCTACCGTGATTGTCAACGTGGCCCAGACGTCGCCCGTGACAGCCACCGTGAGCGTGAACCCCGTCAACATCACATTTGGGACTGCCCTGAGCAACACCCAGCTCAGCGGCGCCGCCACATTCCCCATTGGCGGAACGGCCACCACCGTGCCTGGGACCTTCAGCTTTACCAGCGCCGGCGGGCAGGCGCTTTCAGCCGGGCCCCAACAGAGCGAGGCGGTGACCTTCACGCCCAACGACACAGCCAACTTTGCGACGGTCTCAACGACCGTGGACGTGAACGTCGCCCGGCTCACGCCCACGATCAGCGTCAACCCCGTCAGCTTCACGTATGGCAATACGCTGCAGAATGCCCAACTCAGTGGCACGGCAACGGCCGCTACAGGGCAGGGAACGGTTTCGGTCCCAGGCGTTTTCTCCTACTCAAGCGCCGCCGGCAGTGTGCCGCACGCAGGCACCGGGCAAAACGTAAACGTGACCTTCACCCCCACCGACACCGTCGATTTCGCGCCGGCCACTTCGACGGTCACGGTGAACGTCGCGCAGGCCACGCCGACAGTCTCCAGCGTGAACACGGTCAACATCGCCTTCGGCACCGCGCTGGGCAACAGCCAGCTCACGGGCACGGCGACATCCACCGTCGGCGGGGTGGCCGTCGGCGCTGCGGGCTCCTTCATCTACAACGCCCCGGGCAACAAGCTCAAGGTCGGCAACGGGCAGAGCCAGGCAGTCACTTTCCTGCCCACCGACGCAACGGATTACACGACGGCCGCCGCGACGGTGCTCGTCAACGTCACCCCCTTTTTGCCAACCGTGACGGTTAAGGATACCGGCGGCGTCTTCAACGGCCGCCCCTTCCCAGCGAGTGCGACGGTGACCGGCGTGGCGGGGATAAGCCCCGGCAGCCCAAACTTCACCTACTATCTTGCGACCGATACGTCTTTTACCGGCCCCCTCCCCGGCGCGCACGCGCGATCGGCCGATACGTCGTCGTGGCGACCAACACTGCGAGCAACAACTTCGCCGTCGGAGGCGCCAAGACGGGTTTCGCGATCACCAACGGCAAGCCGGTGGCCACGCCGACCGTCAGGTTAACCTCGGCAAAAACGGCGACGGTCGGCGCCGTCGTCGGCGCCTCGGCCACCGTTACTGGCAACCATCCCACCGGCGTCGTCACTTTCAAACTTTACAATAACCCCAAGGCCACCAACCCGGCGTTGTTCACGGACACCGAGCCGCTGATCAACGGCGTGGCTAAGTCGAAGACTTTCAAGCTTGGCGCAACGGTTGTCGGCACCCAGTTCTGGGTTGCCACCTACAGTGGCGATGCCGCTAACAACCCGGTGTCGAGCGGCAACACCGCCGACCCGCTTGCCGTAGTCGGGGGGAGCCTGGTCGTCACCAGCACCGGTGATGGCCCGACGGCCCCGGGCAACACGTTGCGATACGCCGTCGCCTGCGCCAACTCCCTGGGGGCCGGTACGCACACGATCACGTTTGACCCGACGGTTTTCGCAACGCCACAGACGATCACACTGATCAAGCCGCTGCCAATCACCAGCACCAGCGGAACGGTTGACATCATCGGGCCCAGCGACGGAGTGACGCTGAGCGGCGGGAACAGCGTCGGCCTCTTCACGGTGGCCGCCGGCGCGACCGCCGCACTGACGGGGTTGAACCTCATCGACGGCAAGCCCTCACGGGGCTCCGCGGTTGCCGACCAGGGAACGCTGACGCTGACCGATTGCACGCTCAGCGGCAATTCCAGTTCGAGCGTGGGTGGGGCTATCTCCGTCTATCAGGGCAGCCTGACTCTGGTGAACTGCACCCTGTCATCGAATAGCGCCGCAAGCTCCGGCGGCGCCATTGTGGATGCTGGCTCGGTGACGGTGCTCGACAGCACCTTGTCGGGGAACCAAGCCGGCGCGTTCGGAGGCGCGATCGACAATGGCGGCGGCGGGTTCGTCTTGAAGATCGGCAACTCCATTGTCGCGGGCAATTCGGCCGCGTCCGGGCCAGATGTCGGCAACTCGGTCACGTCGCTTGGGCACAACCTTGTCGGCCGGACGAACGACAGCACAGGCTGGATCGGTTCTGACCTGACCGGCGGCGCTCAGCCGCTCAACGCGCTCTTGGCGCCCCTGGGCAACTACGGCGGCCCAACACCCACCATGCCGCTGCTTCCCGGAAGCCCGGCGATCGGCGCCGGCGCGCTCCTCAACGGCGTCACCACCGACCAGACAGGGTTCACCCGCTCGAAAACTCCGAGCATCGGGGCGTACCAAGACGAGGGTTTCACGATCTCGGTGACCGGCGGCAACGGGCAACGCACTTCGGCGGGCAAGGCGTTCCCCCTGCCGCTGGCCTTTGCGGTCAGCTCCAACAACCCGCGACTGACGGATCTCGCCGGCGGCCTCGTGACCCTGACCGCCCCGTCAACCGGTGCATCAGCGACGTTCGCGTCCGATCCTGTCACACTCGTCGCAAGCGGCGCCGGCTCCGTCGCGGCAACCGCCAACGACCTTGCCGGCCAATACAACGTCATCGCTTCAGCAGCGGGAATTCAAACGCCCGGGACCTTCGCCCTTGAACAGATTGCGGCGACCTTCTCAGGATTAATCAACCCGGTCGCCTACATCCATGAGCCAACGGTCACCTTCGGCGGCAAGCTGACCGCCGGAAACTTCGTCCCCCCTGGCAGCCTGGTCCCCGGCGGCAGCGTCACCGTTACGCTCAACAACATCACCAAGACCGTCTCCATCGCCGCTGACGGCAGCTTCATCGCTCCGTTCAACACCGCCTCGCTGGCGGTGGGTCACTACGTCGTGAGCTATGTGTACAACGGCGACGGGACCTTCGCCGGCGCCACGTCGGAAGGCAGCCTCGACGTGACTTACAATACGTTTGGGTTTGCCACGACGTACGGCAGCCAGGTGGACGTAACCGTCGTTGCGGACGACGCTTTTCATCAGCATGCCGTCGATAACATCACGAACGTGGTGATGACGGCGACTTCGCTGGCCTTGGCCAGCACGCCGAACATTCCACTTCGGCTTCCGCCGACGCCGTCCAATGGCGTCTTCCACCAGTCCCCGGGCGGCAGCCACTTTGACCTGGTGCTGCCCAAGTCGGCGTTGAACGCCGGATCGTATATCCTGGGCTTTAGCATCGCCGGCGATCCGATCGCGCACTCGATCATTTTCGTGGTCAGTTAAGCTTGCCCGACGTTAACCCGACTTCCGCAGTTTGATGGTCAAAATGCCCTTGGCGCTATTGCCAATTGGATTTTTCTCAAAAAGTCTTCACTACATCGGTCACCTCCAGGTGGCGCGGCAGGCTCAGCCCCAGCTTGTGCAGCAGGATCGCCTGATGCTCCGTCGGCGTTGATGCGCACCGCTTGCGGATCTCCGTCCCGCAACGGGTCGGCAGTACCACGTCCACCGTCTGGATGCTCGCCAACTCGTCCAGCACCTTTCGAGGCTCATCGCCCAGGCCGGCCGCCTTGCACGACTGGCCCAGCGTCTTCCACAGGACATACGCCAGGAAGCAGACCAGCACATGCGCCTGCACCCGCTCCTTCTTCTGGTGCCACACCGGGCGCAGCGACAGGTCGCTCTTGTGGATCCTGAACGCCGCCTCCGCCTCGGTCAGTTGCATGTACGCGCGCCACAGCTCGGCGGCCGACCAGTCCCTCACGTTGCTTCGCAGCAGGTAGCAGCCTTCGCTGATGCTCGCCCAGTCCCGCCATGACGAGACCTTCTCCCACGTCAGCGACGCACGACCCTCTCCGTCCGCCGTCACGTTGACCTTGAAGCCGCCGGCCGCCCGCGTGTTCTGCCCCATGAGCCGGCCGACGCGGTGGCTGAAGCTGCACCGCCGTCATCGACTGTCGGCTCGCCATCTTCCGGAGCGACGACAGGCCTTTCTCGATTCGAGCCTCGAACCGCTCGTGCATCGCCTTTTCCTTCGACCGGCGGTCCGCCGAGCGGCAGAGGATGAACGTCTCATCGCCCCCGTCCGGGGCCCGGCAGAGCTTTACCTCCAGGCCTTCATGTACGACGTCCCAATCAGAGCCAACTAGTTGCTTTTCATACTGTCGCAACATCGAATTCTGCGTCCCGACGATGTACCGCCTCCCTCCCTCCTTCAGGAACTCGATGTTCGCCGCCGACACCATCCCCCGGTCCATCACCCACACCCGCTCGGCCCTGCCGTAGCGGCCTTCCATCGTCGTCACCACCTCCCGCACCGTCGTCACGTCCGCCTTGTTCCCCGCGAACAGCTCGTGACCCACCGGCATCCCGCAGCGGCTGACGACCAGGGCGATGCAGACCTGCTTGCAGTCCGGGCGATTATCGCGCGAGTAGCCCCGCCTCGCCTGCTCGTTGCCGTTGGCCTGCCCCTCGAAGTAGGTGCTGGTCTCGTCGTATAGGAGCAGGTCGTAAGACAGGTCGAACAGTTCCCCCAGCCGCCGCTTGAGCCGCGCCTCCAGCTCCGCCTTGTGCGGCAGCAACTCGTCCAGCGCACGGTAGAGGCGATCGTCGTTGACCTTGTCCGCCGCGATCCCCAGCAGGCCCCCCAGGGCCGAGCGTTCAAACAGTTGCTCGGCGATCCTCAGCTCGCTGGACGGCTCGCACAGCGCTGGCGAGCCAGGATCGACGTTTCCGGCCACGACAAAAAAATCTGGAGGCTGTGACTGCGGAAGTTGGGTTAGTGCCAGGGGCGAATGCTGGGGCGGGGCCTGCCGTGTTCTCAATGCCTCGTGCCCGAGCGGGTCAGCGCCGCTTCGCGGTCGACGACCCAAGCCCGCGACGAGGGACAGTCCAACGAGGGCTAACCCGGCCGGTTCGGGAGTGACGGTGATCGTCCCGCTGACGTACGTGGCGGCGATTTCGGCACTGCTGGAATTGAGCAGCTTCGACGTCAGCGGCCCCGACCGGTTGATTGTGATGTCGAAGACACCGCTCGTGCCCGCGGTGACGCCGTAGTTGACCAGGACGATCCCCTTGCCGTCGGACGCGGTCGCCGATCCGGCGGTCAGAGAGTCCGTCGCAAAGTAGACGCCTGACGACGGCCCACCCTGCGAAGGGTTTTGCCCCGGGAAAAGGGCGTTGGGGGCTTCCGTCGCCCAGTCACCGGTAAAGGTAACCCCGCCGACGGCCCCTGTCCGCGGCGTGGTGGTGAAGCTGAAGGTGTACCCGGCGATCTGCTCCGCCGCCGTGCTCGACAGCGTGACCGCGAACGAGGACGCCCCGCCCGACGTCGTTGCCGGCACCGTGACAATCGGCGTCGCCAAAGCGCTGGTCGATGAGCAGAGCGCCAGCGCCAACACGGCCAGGCCCCACGTCAGCCGGCGCGACACGAAACAGGCATCGATCCCGAACATACACCACGCTCCTGAATACCGCCGTGCGCCGGCGGATGCACACGGGTCAGGGAAGGTACTTCCCCTGATTTGCGCGGGTCGTCAGGGCGTCGTCGGCAAGCACATACCCATCTCCATTGATGTCCTGGTATACGCTGTAGCCCGAGGCCCCGGCGATCCCACCTTGATTCGCTCGAACGCTCAAGAAATCGTTTGCCAGTACAAACCCGTCCTGGTTGACATCTCCCGGAAGAACACTGAAGCCGTAGCTAAAGTGACCGCCGGCGACCCCGTCTCCCGATGGGAAAGCCCCGCCTTGCGGCCGTTCGCCGTCCAGTGCGTTCCCAGCCGTATCGCTCACCGCGTCCGACAGATCGAGCGTCAGACGATCGGCCGCGAGCGGGGACGACAGCGTCCAGACCGCCGTGAACGTGCCCGGGTTGTAGGCGAAAGCGGCGGAAGGATACACCCCAACGTTCACGCCGGAAAGCACTAACATCGCCTGCTGAACCGATACGTTCTTACTGAACCGGACCTTAACCTGATCGATGTTGGACCAGGGAAGGGGTGCGGATTGTGAGGGGCCGCCTTTCAAGGAAAGCCCCCCATCCGACGACCCCAGGCCCGCGGCCGCCAAGGCGTTCGACGAACGGCTGCTGCCACTGCGACCCGTTCACCGATAGCGCCACAACGCGAGGAGCGGCCGTGTCGATCGTAATCGAAAGCGGCGGGGAGTCCGTTGTGCCGGGGCCTCCAGCGGCGAGCCCCTCCCGAGCGGTAATGGTCCGAGTGCCATTGGGGATGGTCGTCTTCCCGTCCGCGAACACGGCCACCAATCCCCCCGACGATGCCGCACTGCCGATGGCGACGCCGTCGGCATAGATCGTCACCACGCCGCCGTTCAGCGTGTTCGGCACCCAGAACGTCGGGGCCTTGGCGGCGGTGCTGTTGTCGAAGTTCGTGATGCCATCCGATGAGGACGTACCGGAGTCGGCTTCGTTGGCGAGTTGCGGGGCTCCTGGAGCGGTGAAGAGCCCAACCTGAAACGTCCCGATCGTCGTCGCCGCGGCGTAGTTACCTGCGATGTCGCGGACCTGCGAGGAGTTTAGCCTCACGGTGTACGTGCCATTATCGGCCGGGCCACGTCCCGTTAGGAGCACTGATCTGGTACGTCGCAACCCGAGTCGGCCCGTTCGACTGGGCGTCCAACGACACGAGCGTGGCGTTCTGGGCGAAGTTCGTCGCGCCCACGGACACGTCATTACTGTCGATGCTTGCGGCGTCGTTCGCCACTGCGTCGGTATATGTGACATTGAACTGATAAGTCGACGACGCGGTCGTCTGGTTCGGCAGTGTCGCGGCCGCAACCGGCGGAGTGGTGTTGACGATCAAGCTCCCGGCCTTAACCGGCGTCGATTCGTTCCCTGCCACGTCGATGGCCGTCGCCGAAAATGCGTACGTGCCGTCCGCCAGTGGCGACGGCGTGTACGGGTAGGCCCACTGATACAGCGGGCCAACCTCCGCCCCGTCTCGATAAACCCGGTAGTACGTAACGCCAGTAGTGATGAACGCAGGCGTCATCACATTGGTGACACCGTCGCTGCTGCTGAAGCCCGAATCACTGCCCGCCCACAGGTAAAAGGAGCTCGGCGGCGCCGGTGGTGAAGTATCGATCGTCACGTTCAGCGGGTCGGAATCGGCCGACTCCGGCTGGCCCGGCGGCGTCTGCCGAGCGGTGAAGGCGTAGACGCCGTCGATGAACGCAAGCGCGCCCGAGGTGGTGATCAGGGTTGTCCCCGTTGTCGCCAAGGCGCTGCCGACGGGAACGTCGCCTCGGTAGAGCGTCACCGTCGCGCCCGGCAACGTGTTCCCCACCACAAACTGCATCGCGGTGGCCGGTGAAGCGTTGTTGAAATTCGTCACGTTGTCATGCGAAGAAATCCCAGAGTCGGACGCGTCGAGCAGGTCGGGCTGGGTCGGGGCACCGCCGGTGAGCACCCCCGAAGCGTTCAACACGTACTCGCCGCTTGTTCCGCCGGATGCGGCAACCCGCACGGTGTAGACGCCTGCCGACTGCGTCAGGTACGTCAGCGACGCGTTGCGGCCGTCCAGGGAAGAGTTGTCGTCGCTGGCGACGAGCGTGTTGCTCGGGTCGTAGAGCTCCAGCCTAGGGTCGAGCGTGTTGACGAACAACCCGGCCAGGCTCGCGGGCGTAAGCGTCGTGATCGACAACAGAACCCCGGCGCCAGGTTGAAAACTGTAGTAGTCGTCCGACCCGCTTAAGGCGCCAATGGCGATGCGAGTCCCATTGATCGACTGCGCCGTTGCGAGGGAGTCGTTGGGCTCGGAGTCGATCCCCGCGCCGATCGTCGCGACCAGGTTGTAATTGATGAGCCGATTGCCTTGAACCCGAAGCGAGTAAACGCCGCTGTACGGCGCTACAAAGTCCGAGATCCCCGAGCCGTAGTTCGACCCGGTCGCAGCCTTGGTCGAGTAGACGACGCCCGCATCACTCAGGACGTTGAGCGTGATCGTGTCAGGCGTAAACGGGGAGAGCGTCGCATTGAGGGCCTGGCCCTTGGATAGCGTGACAGAGTAATAGTCTGGGGTGCCCGCCTGGACGGTAGGGGGCGTCGTGGAGGTCGAGAGATAGACGTCCAGGGTGTACGAGTTGGTCCCGGAAAAGGGGCGCACGCACACGTAGTAAGTCCCGGCCGCGGGAATGGTATAGCTGTACTCGTACGAGTCGTTGGCCATCCCGGAGCTTGTGCCATCCTCCTGTGCGACGACGACCTTGGCGGAATTGAGGATCTGGACCCCTAGGCGGTTGCTGGCCCCAGCTTCTCTGGCGTCAACCGTCACCAGGTCCCCCGCCGCAAAAGAAAAAGCGTAATAATCGACGTCCGTTAACGATGGCAGGCTCGCGGCGGTGTCCGATCGATATTGCACGGCACGCCAGCTCGTGCTTGCGTCCGTTGCGGATGCCTCGGCGTCGTTCGGCTCCGACTCGGTAGTGACCGATCCGCCCGTAAGGGGCGGCGGGCCGCTGTTCTCCAAGTACGCGCCGATCTGATAGCCGCCGACCGCTGTCGCGCTCACCGAAGCGACCCGTATGTAGTAAGTGTCGTTCGTCGTGATGGTGAATCGGTAGATGAGCGAGTCGGCGCCGGGGCCGCCGACTCTGTCCGATGCGACCGCCGCGCTCGCTCCCGCGCGATAAAGTTGAAGAGCGGGCTGCTGCAACGTGCCGCGGAACCCCGAATACCCAGATGCGGAGACAGTCAGAACGTCGCCGGGTTGCAAGGCGCCGATGCCGTACCAATCGGCGTCGCCGGCCGTCGAAACCTGCCCCGACAGCCCGAGTTGATAAAGGTTCGATGTCGTGTAGGGCAGGAAGTTGGACGACGCGTTGTTCGCGGTGGCGGCCGAGTCGTTCGGTTCGACTTCGTTCGCCAGCGCCCCGGCGCCGGTGCCGGCGTCCGTCGTCCCTTCCACCGCCGTGACGAGCGACCCTGTCCGACTGGCGACGCTGTGGGTGCTGATCGCCAGACTCTGGGCCGTGGCGAGCGTGTCATTGGTCGCCCCGCCGCGCCCCTCGGTTTCGATCGATGCGTTCAACACGAACGTCGCGGAGTAGAGACCTACGGTGGAACTCGCACCCCCAAACTGCACGAGGTAGGTGCCAGTAGTAATTCCGGATACCGCATCCGTCATGGCGATGCCGTCAACGCCGGGGGTCGTGACCTTCACGATGGCGGCGGCCGCCGATCCGTCGGGGTTCAGGAGCGCCACCTGTGGCAGCAGGCCGCTCGAGGTTGGGTGCATGTCTACGCTCAAGACTTCGCCGGCGACGAGCGAGATGGCATAAGTGTCGGTGTCGTTACTGCGATCGATCGCCCCGACGATCGAGCCGTCATACACCTGGCTGCCGAGCGGCGCCCGCGCGGTCAGCGGCCCTGAGTAGACGACCGTTCCGACGTCCACACTGAAATCTACGTAGAAGTCTCCGCCAGCGACACCGTCCCCAGAGCCGGCGGCCGGGAGGGGCCACACCGGCTCGCCGTCGAGATAATTCCCAGCGGTGTCCTGAAATGCCCCGAAGCCGCTCTTGAGCGTTAGTTTGTAGTGATCCTCCGGCAGGTTCGCATACGTAATGGTGAGGGTCGTTCCGGCGGTGTTGAAGCTGAAGCTCGAAGGCGCGTAAGACTTGGCTGCAATGGCGGCCGACAGCGTAAAGTCGGAACTGTCGATGTTGGCGGTGGCCATCGGCTCACTGAACGTCACATTTTCCGTCACGGTCCCTGGCGCAACGCCGTTGCCCTCCTGAATAGACGACGCAATTACCCGTGGTGCGACGGCTGACGAGGTCAGCGTCCCTTTGGGGGCCGGGCCGACTCGCACTGTTCCAACGGAGCCCATCGCCCCGTGCCCAGACGATTTGGGCGGCCGCGCCGGGTTGTGAAGAACCTTAACCTGTCCAGCGGCCGACAGAAGCAATCGGGTTTCCAGTTGTTCGACCCATGTCGAAACGGCGCTTCGGGCCGGCCCGTTGACCGAAGCCACTATCTGACCACGTGACCGTGTTGACCCGCTGCGAAGGCGAGGGTGACGTGATCCGGAGCACCCCGACTGACCTGTGTTTGACATACCGTAACCCCCGCCGGACGCTGCCAAGACCAATCGGCCGTGCTGCTCCGCCGGCGCAACCACTACGTCCAGAGATTGATGAAATTTGAAGTAGGCGTTGACCCGCTGCGCCCGATGCCCGTCCGCGATCAAAAGCGTAACGTTTGCCCGACGGGATCGCAATCGGAAAACGGCCCTGCCCGGGGAATCGCCCAGCGGCCGCTTGGCGGGCATTGCGAGAAGTTGTTCGGGTCTTGACGATGCACATCCGGGGCTGATCTACACGGGTCATGGAAGCCACTTCGCCTGATTTGCGCGGGTCGCCAGGGCGCATAAAAAACCCCCGGGATCCGGGGGCTTTTCATCGTATTGCACCTTTGTGCACGTCTATGCGGCCGACTGGAGTCGAACCAGCACGCCTTGCGGCACTAGAACCTGAATCTAGCGCGTCTGCCAATTCCGCCACGGCCGCGGCGAGGGGAGAATCTTACCGCTCCGGCCGCCCCAGTCAAGCGCTCGGAAAGTCCGTGGAATAACGGGGAAATCCGCACGAAGGTTCGATCTTCTCGACCCCCCAATGGCAACCGCGACCCTCCCCCGGATCAGCGTCCATCAACCGGCCGAACTTCGAAACCGCGGCCGGGCAGCAGGTCGTCAGGGATGGCGGCCGGGGCGAGCGTCGGGGCGAGCAACTGGATCGCGCCGAACGCGATAAGGTAGGCCAGGCTCGCGATGGCGAACAGGACCATGTAGTTCCCGTGCGTCCACCGCTCCAGAATGATGCCGGTCAGGCTCGAGAAGATCGTGGCGCCGAGGTACCCGAACGTCCCGCCCAGCCCCGCCACCGAGCCGCAGGCACGCTTGGGGAACGTATCGGAGACGAGCGTATACAGGTTCGACGAAAACGCCTGATGGGCGGCCGTCGCCAGCCCCAGCAACGCGACGGCCGCCCAGACGTTGGTGACCCAGGTCGTCAGGATGATCGGCGTGACCGCGAGGGCCGCGATCAGCATGGCCGTCTTCCGCGCCGAGTTAACCGACCATCCTCGATGGATCATCGCCGACGACAGCCACCCGCCGGCCACGCTCCCGACATCGGCCATCACGTAGACCGCCACCAGCGGCAGCCCGATCGTCTTGAGGTCAAGGTGGTGCTGCTTGTCGAGGAATTTGGGGATCCACGTCATGTAGAACCACCAGATCGGATCGGTCATGAACTTGCCGATCGCGAAGGCCCACGTCTGGCGATAGGTGAGAAGCGTCAGCCAGCGGACTTTCCCGGTCGGCTCGGGCGGGTCGCTGTTGATGTAGGTAAGTTCCTCCTCGGAAACCCGCGCGTGCTCGTGCGGGCGGCGATAGGTTGGGAGCCAGAACGCGATCCAGAGCAGCCCGATCGCCCCGGTTCCGATGAACGCCCATTGCCATCCGAAGTTGATCGCCAGCCAGGGGACCGCAAGCGGCGCGAGGATCGCCCCGACGTTGGAGCCGGCGTTGACGAACCCCATCGCCAGCGCACGCTCTTTGCGGGGGAACCACTCGGCGAGGGTCTTCACGGCCGCCGGATAGGCGGGCGACTCGCTGACGCCCAGCAGCGCCCGGCCGATCCCAAAACCGACCGCCGTGCGGGCGAAGGCGTGGCTCATCGACGCGACGCTCCAGGCGAGGAGCGACGCCGCGTAACCGACCCGCGTACCGACCCAGTCGAGCCAGCGGCCGGAGGCCATCTGCCCCAGGGCATAGGACATTGCGAACGCGGAATTGATATAGCCGTAGCTGACGTCGGAGATAGCGTACCGCCGCTGCAGGTCGGCGCGAGGATGCTCATGACCAGCCGGTCGATGTAATTGATGGTAATGGCGAAAAAGACCAGCGCAAGGATGACCCATCGAAACCGGCTGGCCGCCGGCCGCCCGAGGGGGGCGTAGCCCAGCCTCTCCGCCGGGGCGGTGCTTACCGGCGATATTGAAGGGACAGGGCCGGGGTAAGCGGCCACTATCGACGCGACAGGGTGGCTCTGGGCCGGGGGAGCGGGCTCGGTCGGCATGTTCGACAAGCTACCCGCCGGGGCGATCGGATGCCAAGTGCGACCGCTGCGAAGGCGCTCAGAAACGCGGGGAAATTCCGTTGGGGCTCCGACGGCGAAGAGATAAGATTAAACCGTCTCATTCCTATCCGGCGCCTGCCCGCGCATGTGTTCCGGGGCGTCCGTGCGCCTCGCGATGTCGGCGGCCGCCACGGCTGAACGGAGGCCCGTCATGGATCTTCGAAGCTATCTTGATGAAATGGGCGTCCCCTATCTCTGGTCGCATCATGATGCGGCGTTCACAGCCCAGGCCCTTGCGCAGGCCGAGCATGTGTCAGGCAAGCGGGTTGTGAAGGGGGTGATTGTCGAGGCCGACGGCCGCCTTGTGATGTGCGCGCTCCCCGCATGCCGCTACGTCGATCTCGAGCAGCTCTGCGACACGCTGCACGCGCGGCGTGTTGAGCTGGTGGACGAGGTCGGGTTCGCGCCGCTGTTCCCCGGCTGCGACCTCGGCGCCGAGCCCCCCATCGGCAGCCTGTTTGGCATGCCGACGATCATGGACGATTCGCTGATGGGCCAGGAGGAGCTGACCTTTGCCGCCGGCAACCACGAGGAAGGCGTCACGATCAGCGTGGCCGATTACGTTCGACTGGCAAGCCCGCAAATCGGGCACTTCGGCGTGAGGCGATAAGCGCGCGGTCTGGAACGGGAGATCGTGGTCGTACGTAGGTTGAGTCGAGGGCCATAGCTTGCGCTACCGCCGACAGAGCTATTCCATCTCGTTTCGCACGCTGATCAAGCGCATTGCCCTGCTGACTATCAATCGCGAAGAGTTGTCAGACCGGCACCGCTGGGGCCTTCCCGAGAATGGCCGGCGGCCGTGGGAAGATTTCCACGACCGCATCTGGCTACCGCGATGCAACTCGCTTGCGGCGGCGGCCTCGAGCCGCATGGGGCGACCCCTCACGACCATGGAGCGCCGCCGCATCTGGCGTGCCCGAACGCCTCTGGTGCTCTCCATCGCCCTGGACGACATCGAACGCTCGGCACAGCCGAACTCGATCGAGTCGATCGTCGAGAACCTCCCCCAGGGGATCGACCGACCCGACCCGACCGACTGGCGCGCCCGCAAAAAAGGGTCAGAAGGTGTTTCAGGAAATACCTTCTGACCCCTTTACGCGAGGATGCCGTCGATCAGTTCGCCGAAGACGTCGGTGAGGCGCATGTCGCGGCCGCCCCAGCGGTAGGTGACGGCTTTGTGGTTCAGGCCGAGCAGGTGGAGCATCGTCGCGTGGAGGTCGTGGATCTGAACCTTGTTCTCAACGGCCTTGTAGCCGTATTCGTCGGTGGCGCCGTAGACCGCCCCGCCTTTGACGCCGCCGCCGGCGAGCCAGATGGAAAAACCGAAGGGGTTGTGGTCGCGGCCGTCGGTTCCCTGCGCGAAGGGGGTGCGGCCGAACTCCCCTGCCCAAACGACCAGGGTGCTGTCGAGCATTCCGCGCGACTTCAGGTCGCGCAGCAGCCCCGCGATCGGTTGATCGACAGCGCGAGCGTTGTCAATGTGCCCCTTCTTTAACCCGCTGTGCTGGTCCCACCGATCGTGCCCGACGATATGCGGGCATGTGACCTCGACGAAGCGGACGCCCCGCTCGATCAGTCGCCGCGCCACCAGGCACTGGGCTCCGAAGGTCTGGGTGTGTGGGTAGGAGGCGTCAACGCCGTAGAGCCGGCGGGTGGCTTGACTCTCGCCCGAAATGTCCATCAGCTCGGGCACGGCCGACTGCATCTGCCACGCAAGCTCGTAGTTGGAAATGGCCGACTCCACCTGCCCCGGGTGGCCCATCCGATCGAGCAGCCCGGTATCCAGCCGGTGGATCAGGTCGAGCTTGTTTCGCTGGAGCTTGGCCGTCGCCTCGGTCGGGCGGATGTTCGCGACCGGCTCGTCGCCCGCCTTGAAGACCGACCCTTGGTACGTCGCGGGGAGGAAGCCACTGTTGAAGTTATCGAGCCCGCCGGGCGGGATCAGACCGCCGTTGAGGACGACGAACCCGGGAAGGTTCTGGCACGCGCTCCCCAGGCCGTACCCGAACCAGGCGCCCATGCTCGGCCGCCCTTGCTGGCCGGACCCCGTGTGAAGGAAGTAGTTCGCGTTGGTGTGCTCGGAGAAATTGCTGGTCATCGAGCGGACAACGGCGATGTCGTCCATGCATTCCCGAACGCAGGGGAACAAATCACTGACCGGCGTTCCGCAGGCGCCGCCCGGCCGGAAAGCCCACGGCGACCCGAGCGTCGCGCCGTTGTTGCCGAACTGAGTCTGCTCCATCTTCATCTTGAACGGCTGACCATGCTCGGCCGTCAGGAGCGGCTTGGGGTCGAACGTATCCATCGCCGCCGGGCCACCGTCCATGTACAGGAAGATGACGTTGCGGCACTTTGGCGCGAAGTGCGGCGCCTTGGGTGACAACGCGTTGCCTGCCGCCGGCGATACGCTGCCGCCGAAGGCCGGGTCGGCCATCAGCGCCGCCAACGCAACAGCTCCGAAGCCGCCCGCGGCACGCGACAGCATCTGGCGACGATTCATCAGAAATGGCCGCAACGGCCGGGGTGTCGTCATAGCCATTCCTCTACTTCCAAAACGTTCTCCAGCGAAAGCGGGTCGCCGGGTGGGCTATTCCATCGAAATCAGGGGGTACGCCCGTGACTCAAGGTGCCGCCGGTGCCCTCACCGGCGGTGTTGCCGACCGCACAGATGGCCCGCCGGTGAGGGCACCGGCGGCACGTCGGATCATCTCGATCCGCACCCGCGATCTTGCCTGGAACGGTTCACTGGTAGGGCCGGTCATCGCCCACCGTTCGCGTCACTTGATGAAGATGAATTCCTTCACGTTCATCAGCGCGTGGGCCAAATCGGCCCAGGCCGCCCGATCGTCGGCGGTGTGCCCATCCGCGACCGCCAACTCCGAGGCCTGCTGCTTTAAGAACGCGAGCGCCGCTTCCAACTCGGCGCTTTCCGCCGGGCGGCCGAAGGCCTCTCGATACATTCGATCAACACGCTCGGCCGGGGTCAGGCCGGCCGCTGCCAGCGTTCGGTCCGCCCATAGTTTGGCCTGCTCCACGACGAACGGGTCGTTCATGAGGATTAACGCCTGCGCCGGGACGTTGGAGACGCTCCGGCGGCCGGCGCAACTGAAGGGGATCGGCGTGTCGAACGCGAGCATCATCGGAGAGAGGAAGTTGCGCTTGATCGAGATGTAGATGCTGCGGCGGCCGTCCCCATCGAGCGGACCGCTCGCCGGGCGGCCGCGGCCTTCCATGAACGGCGTCAGGTAGACGTCCACCGGCGGACCGAACATCGTCGGGTCGAGGCGGCCGGAAACGGACAGGATCTGATCCCGAATCGCCTCCCCTTCCAGGCGGCGGACGCGCATCCGGTGGAGCAGTCGGTCGTCCGGGTCCAACTCATCGAAGTTCACTTCCGACGCGCTCGCCATTTGATACGTGCGCGAGAGCATGATGCTCCGGATCGCCCGTTTCACCGACCCACCGTCCTGGGCGAACCGGGCGGCAAGGTAGTCGAGCAGTTCGGGGTTGGACGGCTTCTCGCCAAGCAGGCCAAAGTTGTCGGTGGACGGGACGACGCCGACGCCCATCAGGTGGTGCCAGATGCGGTTGACCATCACGCGGGCCAGCAGCGGGTTTTCCGGGCTGGTCATGCGTTGGGCGAGTTCGAGGCGGCCGCTGGTGTTCGCCGACAGCGGCGGCTGGCCGGGCCCTGCGATCGCCTCAAGGAACCGGCGCGGGGCCACATCACCCGGGTTCTTCGCGCGTGCCGCGGATGTAGACGTGCATATCGACGCCTTCGGCGTCGCGGGCGGCCGGTGCATGCACTGGCGCCGGCATCGCCTCGGCAAGGGCGGCCATTCGCTTGGAGAGGTCGGCCGTCGTCGCACTGGCGTCGTGAAGGTCGATGAGGTGTTTCTCAAGGGCCCAGTCGATCAACTCGCACTGATCGGAGCTTGCCCGGCCGCCGCACCACGCATCAACGGCCGCCGACCAGGCCACGCCGTAGGCGGCGGCCAACTGCTCGGGGGACGTCGCGACGCCGGCGGCAAGGCACTTCGTCGATATCTCGCTCGGCGGGTCAGGGATTGGGTCGCTCCCCTTGGCCCGAAGCGAACCTGATCGACGGCGATCCAACCTTCCCCTTCGTCCATCACCTCGATATGGGCGCGATGCCCGTCGTACTTGTGATAATCGCCCGTTTCGTGGAGCCACGTCGGCCGCTCGTCGTCTACCTTGAACGTCATCCCGCCGAACAGCAGGCTGTGGTAGTCGATCAGGAAGTAGCCGTCCACGACGACCCGGGCGTGCCCATGGTGGCCGGCCATGTGATAGAAAATGTCCTGATCGGGAGAGATGAGGAAATCGCGGGACCAGAGCACGCCCTCCATCTTCTCCGAGCGCATTCCGCTGTGGGCAAAGCCGGGCATCGTGACACGCGGGCCGCCTGGCGTCTGGTGCCAGTCCCCGGCGCGGGTGGGCACGCCGCCGAACGCCTCGCCGGTGGTTGTCCAATCGTCAAAACTTCCGTTCCGGAAATCGGCGAGGGGCGATGTCGCGGCAAGGGCGGCCCCCGACGCCGCGGCCTCCGCTTCCAGCCGACGGCGGGTGGATTCAACGGCCGCGTCGAACGACGGCGAGGGCTTCCCGGCGGACTTCATCGCCGTTGCCGACCATCCCGACATCGGGTGGGTGGTGTGACTGATTTCTTTGTCGCTGCACGCCGCGACCCACCGCTTGAGCGACTTAGGGTTGATCCGCCGCTCGGCCGCCACCAATTCGAGCGATTGCCCGGCCGCCACGTCCCGCGCGGCGAGAAGACCGTTCGCGAAGGTCGAGGCGTCGTCGGCACGTTGAAGGGCCGACCCGATCGCGCGCGAGCCATCGGCGCGGAGCGGGTCGATTTGCCGGCCCGCCTCCGCAATGCGGCCGTGCGGGTCAAGCTGCGCCTGCTGCAGGCGCGTGCTCTGGCAGAACCCCCACAGCCCGTAGACATCTTTCTGGCTGATCGCGTCAAACTTGTGATCGTGGCAGCGGGCGCAGCCGAGCGTCAGGCCGAGGAACGCCTTGCCGAACGTATCGACTTGGTTGTCGATCCGGTCCGCCTGGTGCTGGCGCACGTCGGTCGGGGCATGCACCTGCTCGCCGAGGTACCAAAAACCGGTGCCGACGATCGATTCGTTCGTCCCCAGGCCAGCATCGAAGCGCGGGTGCGGGAGCAGGTCACCGGCGATCTGCTCGGTGACGAACTGGTTGTAAGGAAGATCCTGGTTGAAGGCGCGGATCACGTAGTCGCGGTATCGCCAGGCATTGCGGATGGGGTAGTCGAACTCGTGCCCGTAACTTTCGGCGTAGCGAACGAGATCGAGCCAATGGCGGCCCCATCGCTCGCCGTATTGCGGGGAAGCGAGGAGCCGGTCAACCAGACGCTCGAAGGCATCGGGCGCGGCGTCGTGAACGAACGCCTCAACGTCCGCCGGCGATGGCGGCAGGCCCACAAGATCGAAGTAGGCACGGCGGATGAGCGTGCGTCGGTCGGCGGTCGCCGCGGGGCGAAGATGATTTTCTTCCAGCTTCGCAAGCACGAACCGATCGATCGGCGACAGGGGCCAGTTTGGGTCGGTCACCGCGGGGACGGGAGGCATCTTGACCGGTTGCCAGGCCCAGTGGTCGGCTTTGCGCTTCTGAAGATCGAACGCGGCGATGGCCGGGGCAGTGGGTGCTCCAGTCGAAGGGCTCCCGGCAACGCCGGCGGCCTGCCCGGGCCACGGCGCGCCGCGACGGACCCATTCGGCCAGATCAGCAATCTGGGCTTCGGGGAGCTTTGCCTTCGGCGGCATCTGCAGATCGACGTTGCCGTACCCGACCGCCTCGATCAGGCGGCTCTTCTCCGGATGCCCCGGCACGATCGACGGGCCGCTTTCGCCCCCTTTGAGCAGGGTGGCGAGGGAGTCAACTTTGAGATCTCCCTTGAGCTTCTTGGAGGTCTCGGAATGGCAGGAATAGCACTTGTCGGCCAAGACAGGGCGAATCTTGCTTTCGAAGAATTGGGAATCGGCATCGCCGGCGCGGGCCGCGGGCGGCCAGGACAGGCAACCGGCAACTGCAATGAGCAGGGACAGAGCGATCATCACCCGTGACTGCATGAAGCTCGACTCCAAAAGCCTCTGGAATGGCCGGACGGCCGCGACGGCGGCGGATTCAAGGTCGATTCGACTCCCCAAAGAAGTTACACGACCTGACACATCATGTTGTTCAGAACGGGTGGTGAATCCTATCGAAACTGCGTGTGGTTGCATCTCGACCCCGCCGGTGAGGGCAACGGCGGCGCTTGCTCGAGGCCCTACCCGATATTTTCATGGAACGAGCCAATGGCGGGGAACACCGGTAGCCGCCCGCGCGCCGCGGCGACGCCGACGCGTGCCGGGGTGGATGCGTCGGTCGGGGGTAGGTAGACTTCCCCGTGGATCCATATGGTCGTGTGCGTTCGAGGCGAAGGAATGAAACGACGATTGTTCTGTTCGGTTTGTGCGGCCGCGTTGTCCTGTTGCGTTGCGGCGGCCGAGCCGGCGGCCCCTGGCAGGTACTTCAGCGATTTCCAGACGACGACGCTGGGGAAGGTCCCTCAGGAGCTCATCGCGTTTGGCGGCGATTTTTCAGTCAAGGAAGAAGCGGGGAACCGCTTCCTTGAAGTGGCCCCCGACCCGCTCGACAGTTGCGGGCTGCTCTTTGGGCCGGACAAGCTCCCCCTGGCTGACGTCAGCGCCCGGATCGCGGCGACGAGCAAAGGGCAGCGGTTCCCCGAGTTTGGGATCGGCCTGGGCGACTCCGGCGGGTTCAAGCTTTGGGTGCTCCCCGGCCTCTCCACGATCGAGATTCGGAAGAACGACGACCCGGTCGCCGTGGTGAAGCCGGCCGAGTTCGGCTGGAAGTCTGGAGAATGGATGCGCCTGCGGCTGCGCGCTGTTCCCGCGGGGGAAGGGAAATACCGGGTCGAGGGGAAGGTCTGGACCGGCGCCACTGAACCGGCGGCCTGGGCCGTCTCGTACGAGACCAAGGAGGCGCCGCCCGCGGGCCGCGCGTCGATTTGGGCCAATCCTTACTCCGGGACCCCCGTCCGGTTTGACGACCTTTCAGTCGCGGCCGCCGATGCATCCAAGCCCTAAGAGACCGAGACGCGTGAAGGGCGCGCGGTATAATCGAAGCGTCGCCAGAGCCGAGTGGAGCTTCGGCTTAGACGAGTCAGGCCTGACACGGAGCGTCGCGGCCGCATGGAACACCGCCCAAAGCGCTGGAGCATCGCCCCACCCCATCCCGGTTGCGCCGACCTGGCGGCGCGGCTTAAAGTTTCACCTTTGATCGCCCAGATGCTGTTGAACCGCGGGATTTTCGTTCCTGACGATTGTCACGCGTTCCTCCGTCCGAGCCTGGGGCTGCTTCACGCGCCGGAGACGATCCCCGGCCTCACCCGGGCCGCCGATCGGATTGCCCGGGCGGTTCGCGATCGCGAGAAGATCGTGATCTACGGCGACTATGACGTGGACGGCATCACCGCGACGGCGATCCTGTGGCACGCGGTCCGCACGCTGGGGGGCGTCGTTGACTACTACATCCCGCATCGCATCGACGAGGGGTACGGCCTCAACGCCGAAGCTGTCGGGCAGATTTGTGACGAGGGCGCTCGGGTTATCGTCACGGTTGACTGCGGCGTGACAGCGATCGAGCCGGCGAAAATCGCCCGCGAGCGGGGGGTCGATCTGATCATCACCGATCACCACGAATGGCGCGAGGCCGAAGCGCCGGCCGCGGCGCCGTCCACTGCCCTTCCCGGTGGGCCGCACGCTGCCGAGCCGTTGCTGCCTGATTGCTATGCGATCGTCCACCCCCGGCTTCCGGGGCCGGGCGCGCCGTATGGCAACCCGTCGCTCTGCGGCGCGGGGGTGGCCTACAAGTTGGCCTGGGGCATCGGCGTGGCGATGAGCGGCTCGCGCAAGGTGAGCGATGCGTTTCGCCCCTTCCTGCTCGATGCCACCGCCTTGGCGGCACTGGGGACGATTGCCGACGTCGTCCCGCTGGTGGGCGAGAATCGGGCGCTGGCGCACTACTGGGCTCGGTGGGCTCACGCGGACGAGCCTCACCGGCATCCGGGCGTTGATCGCATCGGCCGGGCTTACGGGGCAGGACCTGGACAGCTTTGACGTGGGGTTTCGGCTTGGGCCGCGACTCAATGCGATCGGCCGCATGGGGCACGCCCGGGAGGCGGTCCGCATGCTGACCGACGCGAGCGAGGAAGAAGCGATCTCCATCGCCACCTTCCTGGAAGGCCACAACCGCCAGCGGCAGGCGACGGAGCGGAAGATCCTCGAGCAGGCGGTGGAACAGGTCATCGAGCAAAAGCTGGACGCCGAGAGGCACTGTGCGATTGTCCTGGGTCATGAGGACTGGCACCCAGGCGTGATCGGGATTGTCGCAAGTCGGATCGTGGAGAAGTTTCACCGGCCGGCGATTATGGTCGCCCTGAGCAATGGGCACGGCCAGGGGAGCGGCCGCTCAATCACGGGGTTCCACCTCGCCCGCGCGTTGCAGGACTGCACCGCTCTCCTCGAAACGCACGGCGGCCACGAGATGGCGGCCGGCCTTCGAGTGAAGCGGGAGAATTTTCAGGCCTTTCGAGAGCGGTTCTGCGAGGTCGCCAGTCGGCTGATCCCGCCGGAGATGCTCGTCCCGGAATTGAAGATCGACGCCGAGGCGACGCTTTCCCAGTTTTCCGCCTCGCTGGTCAATGACATCCATCGGCTGGGCCCATTCGGCCAGGGGAACCGGCGGCCGGTCCTCACTTGCCGGAACGTGGAAATCGCCGCTCCTCCCCGCCGCGTTGGCAAGGCGGGCGATCACCTCCAGTTACAGGTTCGTCAGGGGGGGCACCAGATGAAATGCATCGCATTCGGCAAAGGGGAGCTCGAGCCGACGCTGCGGCCGGGCGCTCTGGTTGACCTTGCCGTCGAAGCGGCGATAAACGAATATAACGGCCGAGTGAACGTCGAGCTGGAGATTAAGGACCTACAGCTTCAGCCTGCCTGAATCCCGCTCCGCAACCTTCTTTTTCTCGATTTCTGGGCCGTCCGGGGGATGGGGTGTCCTCAGTGGACGCTTTGATTGGTGGTCGGATTTCACGTTCCGGCCGCACGGAAAACCAGTTAAGAGTGCGTCCATGGCGACCATTCTGGTGGTGGATGACAATGCGGCCGTCGCCCGCATGCTCTCGCGCCTTTTGGAGACCAAAGGGCACAAGACGATCGTGGCCACAAGTGGGCCGCAAGCGCTTTCGTCGGCGATGGGCCCGACGCGTCCGGACCTGATCCTCCTTGACCTGATGATGCCGGACATGGACGGGCTGGAGGTGCTTCGCCGCCTTGCGTCAATGCGGGCCGCGCCGGCCGCCGCCGCCCACGGCACCGAAGCCATTGCGACTGGCGGCCCGGACGAGGGTCCGCTCGGCACGGGCGAAGCGGCCATCGCGGGCAGCAGGGGCGACGAATTACCCTCGACGCCGGCCCCCCAGCTTGCGCCGCCGCCCGTGATATTGTTCAGTGCCGTTGACGACCCGAAAGTTGTGGCGGCCGCCATGAAGTGCGGCGCCTGCGACTACTGGGTGAAGGCGTCGTTCCGCTTCGATGAATTGCCGCAACGCCTCGCGCGGCATCTTCCCGCTGACCCCAACGCCCCTGTCTGAACGCGCTTGTCCGCAAGATGCCGGGGTTGCCGGTCGCTCGCCGGAACTCGCCCGCCCGCGCAGTGCCTGCCCGCTTGCGATTGTATCCGCTCAATCGATTGACTCGATGAGCGGTGTCGCCGAGGCATCCTGATCGATCAGTTCGGGCATGAGGAGGGCGATCAGCATCGCCGGCAGGAAGAGGAACGTGTCCCAGAAAAGCGCGGCGCGAAGATTTCCGACGTCGATGTAGCACAGGACGATCGTGCCGATCGCCGCGGCGATGCGGCCGATGTTGTAGCAGAACCCCGCGCCGGTCGTTCTTAGCAGCGTTGGGAACAACGGCGGCAGGTACATCGTGAACAGCGCGAACACCCCCGAAAAGAAACCGACACAGGGGATCCACCAGAAGAGGGATTCGTGCGTCCGCTCCACGCGATAGCACAAGAAGCCGGCAACGAAGAAGCCCAGGCACATCAGCGCGATCGATTTGCGATACCCCAGCCGCCTCGCGAGCCACGCGGCGAAGAAGTTGCCGACGATCGAGACCCCGATCATCAGAAAGAACGAGCTGCTCTTCAGCTCCTGCTTGGCTTGGGGCGTCCAGGAGCGCACGTCGGGTAGGTCGGCCAGGTGCTGCGGGTACCAAAACATGAACCCCCACCACGCGGTCAACGAGCAGGAGCAGACGCCGATGGTCAGCAGGGTCGTCCGCAGCACCGGGCTCTTAAACAAATCGGCGACGCCCGGCGGCTTTTCGCCTTTCGCGGCGGCCGACTCTTTGGCCGCGTGCCATTCGGCCGGCTCGGGCACCGCCTTGCGGATCCAGTAGACGACGATCGCGGGGAGGACGCCGATCAGGAAAACGTATCTTGGCGGCACGCGGGACATGGAATAGACGCACACGCAGGCGACCAGAACGCCAAGGTTGACGCCGGTCTGGAGAACGGCCGCCACCCACGCCCGCCAGCGCCCGGCCAGGTCTCGGAGAGGAGCGACGACCCCACCGCCCATTCGCCCCCGATGCCCAGCGCCGCCATAAAGCGGAAGATCATCAACTGCCACCAGGCCTGCGCGAAGAAGGAGAGCCCGGTGAATGACGCATAGGTGAGGATCGTCAGCCCGAGCGACCGGCTCCGCCCGATCTTGTCGCCAAGCCGCCCGAAGAAAGTGCCGCCCAGGGCCCAGCCGAGCAGGAACGCCGCCTGGATCCACGCGCTGTGCTCGCGAACCCGAAGGTCGCGGTCGTTGGCGATGCCCATCAGCGCGGCCACGAACGGCGCGGCGACAAGCACGTAGAGGTGCATGTCCAGTCCGTCGAAGAACCACCCCAGCCACGCCGCGATGCCGCTCTTCCACTGTTGGGGCGTCAGCGATGGTCCTGGCGCGGACGAGTCGCCCAGCACCGCCGGGCGCGCCCCCCCGCCGCCACGTTCGTACCGGAGGATTGGATCGAGGAATCAAAAGACATGCGCCAGCGATCTTGAGTCGGCGTCGGGGGATTTGCAAACGAACGGCGAGTCGAGGTCGAGCCGAGGCGTCCTGTCGATGGCGCATCGGTCATGGAGGGAGGTCACGGAGGGGCACAGTTGGGCGGCCGCACCGGTTTTTTCAATCCTCCTCCGCCGTTTGCTTGTCTTCTGATCGGCCGGTACGATTTCCGGGGACCTAACCGAGCGACAAGTCCGCGGTGTGTGACCCCGGCGGGAGCAGCCACGTATGCGTTTGACCGAGATTCTAAAGCCGCAGAACATCAAAATGCCCCTCGCCGCGACGAGCAAAGCCGAAGCGATCGGCGAACTGGTCTCGCTCCTGGCGTCCAACGGCGAAATCACCGATGCGAAGAAGGTGCTCGACTCGGTTCTCGAGCGTGAAGCGACCCGGACCACTGGCATCGGCAACGGCCTGGCGATCCCCCACGGAAAGTGTACCGGCACCGATCACCTCGTGATGGCGATCGGGCGGCCGGTCGCGCCAATCGATTTCCAGGCGATCGATGGCCGGCCCGTCAACCTGATCTGGCTCCTCACGAGCCCGCCGGACAAGACGGGGCCGCACATCCACGCGCTCGCCCGTATCAGCCGCCTGATGACGATCGATCGCTTCCGCGCCGCCCTGGGCGAGGCCAAGACGCCCGCGGAAATCTTCGAAACGATCGTGAAACAGGAAAGCGCGCTGTAGCGCGGAGCTTAGGCGCGATCCGAACGTCTCCCGAAACGACGGTCGGCGGCTAATGAGCGATGACGTGAAGAATGAGGGGCCGGAGCCCCCGCCGCCGCTTCACAGGTTACGCCGCAGGTCCGATACGATCTCGAACCGCAGGACCCGCCGCTGTAGCCTTTCCAGCCCCGCAACCGCGATCCAACCTTTGCGAGCCTGAACGTTGCCATTACATGCATTGTTGCGCGATCCAGATCAATTGGACTGGACTTAGGCGACAATGCGTGTAAGGTATAGGGACCACATCAAACAGGCGCAGACGCGGCGACTGCTGTGCTGGCCCGCGGAGGTTCGACATGTCAAAGCGATCGAAATTAAGGGGCGTTCGGGCATTCACGCTTGTGGAGTTGCTCGTCGTCATTGGGATCATCGCCCTGCTGGTGTCGATCCTCCTTCCCACCCTTTCCAAGGCCCGGCTGCAAGCCGTGCAGTTGAAGTGCCTCAACAACGTTCGATCGTTGACGCTGGCGAACCAGATGTATCTCAGCGAGAACAAGCAAACGCTTCCATTCTCCAACTGGGATGGTTCGGGCACCCCCTACACGAACGTCCGCGTAGGGTGGCTCTATGCCGAACCCCTTACGACTCCAGATCCTACGCTGGTTGAGGAAGGGCTTTATTGGCCCTACATCAAGACCGAGGCGATCTACCATTGCCCTAACCACAAGAAGGGCGAAGCGGGTACGTTTGGCGCGGCACGTACTGATGGGCTGACCAGCTACATCATGAACGGCGCGGTCAACTGCTACGGCGCGACCGCGGCTACCGGGGTCATTAAATTCACGAAGATCAACCAGTTTCATGCTGACGATATCCTGATCTGGGAAGCGGATGAGCGGAGCAGCGTCGCCTGGAACGACGGCGCAAGCCGGCCGGACGAAAGTTATGACCCAAACGGCGCGGCGGCGGCCGGCTTGACCATCCGACACGGCAAGTACGCGATGGCTGCTTATTTCGATGGGCACGCCGAGGAGATTCGCCACGAAGACTGGTTCCGGATGTCGTCCGACCCGAATCGCAACCCGATGTGGTGCAACCCGAACTCGGCCAACGGCCACTAAGGCGAGCCAGCCGCTCCCGTTAATCGTCTGGAATTTATTTACAAGCTTCCGCGCCCGTCATCTTAGACGGGCGTTTTTTATTGCGCGGCTCCGCGTTCCGCCATGCGGCACCGGACTCATGCCGGCCTCGGGCTGCGACGTAACATGCTGGACTCAGCCGACCACAACGATGTACCCTTGTGCCCAGTCATTTCTGTTTTCGTTAAACACGGCGTTTGGGGACGCGTCTTCTTTGGAGATCGTTGATGCTCACTCGACCCAGTCAGCGGCGGGAATTCGGGTTCACACTGGTCGAGTTGCTGGTCGTCATTGGGATCATCGCACTCCTCGTTTCCATTCTGCTGCCCGTTTTGGCCAAGGCACGCGACCAGGCCGTCATGACCAAGTGCCTCAATAACGCGAAGTCGCTGACGACTGCGAACCAGATGTATCTGAACGAAAATCGGCAGACGCTTCCGTTCTGCAACTGGAACCCTGGGCAGATCTACAGTAACGCCCCCGTCGGCTGGCTCTATTTGAACCCGCTGAACGGGCCTGACCCGACCCAGGTCGAAGAGGGGCAATTCTGGCCCTACATTAAGACCGAGGCGATCTACCACTGCCCGAACCATAAGAAAGGCGATGCCGGTACCTTCGGGGCCGCGATTACCGATGGGCTGACGAGCTACCTGATGAACGGCGCGGTCAACGGGTATGGCACGCAGCTCCCGGCCGGTAGTGGAAAGATCGCGTACTGCAAGATCAACCAGTTTCATTCCGACGATATCGTGATCTGGGAAGCTGATGAGCGCGGCGGCTCAGCTTGGAATGACGGCGCGAGCTATCCGAGCGAAAGCTATGACCCCAACGGCCAATTCGCGGCCGGGCTGACGATCCGCCACGGCAAATATGCCATGGCCGCCTTCTTCGACGGTCACGCTGAAGAGATCCGCCATGACGAATGGTTCAAAATGTCGGCCGATACCGGGCGGAACCCGATGTGGTGCAACCCTTTTACCGCCAACGGGCACTGAGGTAGCCCTTCACTTCAAGGCGCCCGGACTACCGGGCGATGGAAGCGGGCACCAGACCGGTTGAGCGCGCGTTCGCGGCCCAGGCAGCCGTCCGCATGAGAACAATTAGAAGGAGCACGTACGGCGCGAAGAGATTGAAGCCGTCCACGCCCGCCAGAAATGCCAAGGGGATAAATAGGATCGATCTCACGCGGAGGAGCTTATCCGCAGAGGACCGAACTTGAATAAAAATACCCCTTTTTATGACGCCGTTCGGCGTCGCCGACGGTAATCGGGGGGCTCTGTGTGCTGTGAGTGACTGCCGCGCCGTTACGCTTGCGCGACGGGCAACACGGAGAGGCTAAATCCCCAGGCACCGGTGTAGTTGTCAACCTTCACCAGGAGCTGATTGCATCCCTTTCGCAGCCGCACTGGCACCGAATCCGTCCCCTCCCGATGACCGCGGCCGATCTCCAGTGAGTGGACCACGACACCGTTCAACCACACCCGTATCCCGTCGTCGCTCCCGCAGCTTAAGTAGGCCTCGACATCTTCTTTCCAATCGACTTGCGCCTGGGCGTACGCGACCGACCAGTCGGCCGCCCCCAGCAGCCGCGCCAGATCGACAAAGCCACGTTCATCGGCCCGCGCCGGCCCCCAGCGCAATCGCTGGCCGGCCGGCAACGCCTCGTGCGTCCGGGTGAGGCTTGGCGGCCTTGCCGCCGATGAGCCTATCTCGGCATCGACCGACGTGTCGAAGGAGAGGCCGTTTCGATCCCCCTCGGCGGTGGGGAATGGCCCGATAACGTGCCAATCGCGGATCATCCCGCCCCACAGCCGTTCGCGACGAGCCGACCAGTCGCGTCGCAGTGCGGCCGCGTCGGCGGCCGCGAACGGCTTCCCGCTGGTCGGGACGAGCGTTCGCTTGCCGTCGAAACGCGGCAGCAGGCCGCCTTGGTCAACAAAGCCATGAGCGGCGATCAGTTCGTCGCACAGTTCAACGATCTGGTCGAGCGGGACGGTCGCGGCGGTCAACGGGTCGAACATCGCCGCCTGGTAAACATGGTCGCGACGCCCCACGGCCGCGGCACGGATGAAGAGCTCGTGCTGGTGGATGTGCGGGGTAATGTACGCGACAAGCTGCGGCGGCAGGTCGCCGACGGTTGTCAGTCGAAGCCCCGCCCGGTCCACCAGGGTGGCCGCTTCAACGATCGCGTCGGGCGGCAAGTTTCGGATCGCGCCGCCGTTGGGCATGTTGCCGTAGACCACGCTCGGAACGCCGTCCACCATCGAGCGGATGATCGTGCTGCCGTACTCCGGGCTGCGGACGACGGTCAGCGGGCCGTCCGACTCGCAGAGCGATTTCATCTTTTCGAACTCGGTCACGATCGCGTCGCAGCGGCGGAGGTACTCATCCACCGGGACGGCATAAGCATGGGCGACGCGCGGCCCGTGAGACAGAAAGTAAGGGCTGTACTCCGCGTTGTGCTCGGACGATTCGGTCACGAAATAGCCGAGCCGTCGCATCAGCTCGAATCGCACGCGATTGGAGTCATAGACGTCGGGTCGCTCCATCGCTTCGAACAGCCGCGGGTAAAGGTCCACTCCGGCCTTTTCCAGGCGGAGATAGAACGCCATGTGGTTGATGCCCGCGCAGGTGAACGCGATATCCGTCGGCCGCTCGCCGAGGTAGTGCATGAGCTCGCACAACGTCCCCTGGACGCTATGGCAAAGCCCGACCGCTCGAACGCCCGTGGCGCGGGCGATCGTCCGCATGTTCATGCTCATCGGGTTGGAATAGTTCAGCAGCGTGGCGGCCGGGGCCACCGCGGCGATCTCCTGGCACATCGACGTCAACACGGGGTAAGTGCGCAGCGCGCGGAAAAGCCCTCCAGGGCCCGTGGTGTCGGCGATCGTGAACTTCAGCCCGTACTTGCGCGGGATCTCAAAGTCGATCAGCGTGGAATCGAACCCCCCCACCTGGACCATGTTGATGATGAAGTCGGCCCCCTCCAGGGCTTTGCGGCGGTCAGTCGTCGCGACGATCGTCGGCGACGCGTCGAGCCCCCGCGCGACTTTCCGGCAAAGGGCCGCGCCCACCTCCAGGCGATCGGCGTCAACGTCCATGTAACTAAGGTGGGCGTTTCGAAATTGCGGGTAGGAAAGGATGTCCCCCGTCAAATTCCGGGAGAAGACGACGCTTCCCGCCCCGATCATCGCTATCTTGATCACCGGTCATCTCCTACGATCGCAAGCTTTGGCGGGCTGCCGCGGAGCAAGCACTCCCTAGCGCCGTCTCGTTTGCGGCGGCCGTCCTCGACCCCTTAGGACGGGTGCGACGCGGGCGCCGTGTGGTTCGCGGGGGACGTTGCCGGCCCCGGAACGCCGCTCGGCCGCGACGTCGGGGCACCGGTGGCCCCAGCGTTCAGATCAAACGGCGGCAGCTCCAGCCGCGGAAGGTCCGGCAACTCGACGATCGGGGCCGACTTCAGGTCCTGGATCACCCAGTCCGTCAGGTCAACGGATTCGTCATAGTAGAACAGCGTCTCATTGGGTGTCGTAACCGTCGAAAAGCCGCGCGCCGCGCCACCCGCCTGATTGCCGGTCGCGACTGCTCGCGCACCGCGGCGATGAGCTGGGCCTGATACTGAGTCATCATCTGCGGAATGCTCGCCCGAAGGCGCTGCTCAGCCTGGGCGGCCGCCAGCAGGCTCCGGACCAGCTCGTCCCGCTGACCGGTACTCAGCAAAAGCTTCTGCAAGTCATCGTTGGAGCTGCTGGCCGTCAGCCGATCCAGCTCGGCGATCTCCGTCGCCGACAGCCCCGCGGCCGCCGCAATCTCCTTCTTCTTCCGGGCAACCGCCGTCCCGATCACGCCGACGTAGTCATCCTCCTGGCGCTTCAACTGGGCGTCGAGTCGCTCCAGATGCCGCTGGATCTGCTCGCGCCACCCGACCGACACCGCGACGCGGTCCAGGTCAACGACGCCCATCGGCCCGGGGGTCGTGCGGGTCGTCGGCCCGGGGTTTGTCCGCGTCGTCGGCCCGGCCGGTCGCGTCTCCGGGGCCGCCACGGGAGTCGTCGCGACATCGGACGCCAACGTCGCCGCCGCTGAATCGCGGCCGCCGGGGAGCCCATCGGCGAACGCCCGGCCTGGCGCTGCCCACTCGAAGGTCAGGCAGGCGATCGCGGAGGTCAGCATGAGACGATGGTGCCTTTTCGTCATTAGGGTCAGCCTCACGCGTAGGGTCAGCCACGTGCTTCGCGAGATACCAGGACTGCCGATCGCGCCTGCGACGACGTCACGGATGGAGCAACTCCGCGCTACGGAGCGTATTTTTCAGAAGCATCGCGACGGTGACCGGCCCGACCCCGCCGGGAACGGGTGTGACCCAGCCGGCCTTTCGGGAGACGCCGTCAAACTCAACATCGCCGACGGTGCGCTTTGACCCGTCGGGCTGAACAACCCGATTGATCCCCACATCAATGACGATCGCGCCGTCCCGGACATGACCCGGGCCGATTAGCCCCGCCTTGCCGACCGCCACGACCAGCACCTCAGCGCGGCGGGTATGCGACGCCAGATCCTTCGTGTGAACGTGGCAGAGCGTCACCGTCGCCTCCTGTTCCGTCAGAAGAAGGGAGATCGGCTTCCCGGCGATCATGCTCGCTCCGACCACCACCGCCTCCGCGCCGCGCAAGGCGACGCCGGTCGAGCGAATGAGTTCCAGCACCGCCAATGCGGTGCAGGGGGCGATGAGCGTATGGCCGTACGTCACGTAGCCGATGTTCGCCGGGCTGACGCCTTCGACGTCCTTCACCACGTCAATCTCGTACTGGAGCCGCGCCGTATCCAGGTGCGCCGGCAGCGGCAGGTGCATCATGATGCCGGTCACCGAGGCGTCCTGGTTCAATCGTCGGATCTCGTACTTGAGCTCGCGCTGCGACACCGTCTCGGGGAAGGTATGCAGCGTGTAGTCGATCCCCAGTGAGCGGCACCCTTCGCCCTGGCGCTGGGCATAAAGCTCCCCCGCTGGCGTCGCCCCGACCAGCAGGGCCGCAAGGTGAACGCCGTGCCCCCGCGCCTTGACCGCGGCGACCCGCGCCCCCACTTCGGCGCGGACCGACACGGCAAACGCAACCCCGTCGATGACCCGCGCGGATGATTCGACGCCTTCGATGGCACTGGCCGATTGCGACATCCCGCGCACACTAAGCCCATGTGCGACAAATTTCAAAGGCGCATCCGGACCAGGCGGCGCGTCACTCGATGCCGATGATGCCATCCGGCATCGGTCACCCGTCCGAGCCCCCACAATGACTCCTGCTCCGCGCTCGGATAACATGGCGCGACCACCGATCCAGACAGTCGTGACCTGATGGCATCATGCCCGCGCGATCATGCTTGTTTCTGGGCGCTTCTGCTGCCCTTTGTTGCGATCGCGCCACTGGGTCGCGCCGCCGCCGCGCCGGACGCCGCACCGATCCGCCCCACCTGCGCCTGGGCGGCAAGCCCCGCGATAGCCGCCGAACCCTGGGCCGCGGAACTGGAGGCCTCGCTCCTCTCCATCAATGACGTCAACTGGGTCGAGCGGCCCCGGATTCAGTCCGTTGTGCATGAGCAACAGACGGCCGCGATGTTCGGGCCTGCTCATATCGCCGAGCGGGAACTGCTCGGCCGCCTCGTTAAGGCGGACCTTCTCCTGCTGATCAGCGCCAATGCGCGCTCGGGCACCCCTTCCAAGCCACGCGTGATTGAAGTGGCGGTGTGCGAGACGGCGAACGGCCTGCGGCTGTTGACCAATCGGATCGTCTGCCAGCCTGGGGATGAAGCGGCGGCCGCGGGCGCGATCGGGACCGCTTTGCGATCCGCGATCGCCCGTGCGCCGCGCCGCTTGCCGAAGTCTTTGCCGTCCCTCCTTTCCTATGCGAGGACCTTTCGTTCCAGTTCGACCATTTGAAGGCGAGCTACGCCCGGGCGCTGGAGCAACATTTGCTTCGTCGGCCCGGAGCGATCGTGGTCGAGCTGCCGGAGGCTCGCGCCTTATTGGCCGAGCACGACCTCGCGGGCCTGCCGCCCGCTCAACGCCCGCAACCGCTCCTTTTCGAGGGCGCTTTCCGCGATGACGGGCTTGACGAGGCAAGCACAGTGAGCGTGCGTCTGCGCTCAAACAGGGGGATCGTACGATCGGAGAGGTTGTCCGAAAGTCGGTCCCGCGCGAGCGCGTCGTCGCCCAGGTCGATGCCGCCGCCGACGAGCTGCTTGGCCGAGTGACGCCGCCGGCCCCCACGGCCAACCGCCGCAGTCCCCCGGACGGGGGCGGCGCCTGCGACGCGCCCGGTTGACGACCGGGCGGGTGGCGACCGGGCGGGCGACGTTCCAATCTTTGTGGAACGGGGGCGGGCGTTCATGCGATCCGAGAACTGGCCCGAGGCGGCCGCGATGTTTGGCGCCGCGCTGCTCGTGAGCCCGGGCGATCCGATGGCGCACCGCGATGAGGAGCAGGCGTTGCGATACTGGGCCTACTCGCTTCGGCCGCTTCGCCGCGGCGCGTCCCTGCCGCCCGAATCGGTTCGCCTTTTTCAGGCCGGGTTTAGCCATTGGGAGCAATACGTCCGTCGGGCCAGGCTGACGAGCGAGGGCGATTATGAACTATTCGACGCCTACCTGGTCTTGAACGGGCGGATCATTCCTTCCGCCGAATGCCGCCAGGCGGCCCGAAGGATCCTGCTGGCTAAGGTGGCGGCGCGGGTTCGGGATCGAACACCGGAGTTTGTCGGCTGGTCGGTCCCGTGGACCGACCCGGGCGAACCGCCGCGCGTGGGGTTCCAGCGCAAGCTGGCGACGATCGAACTGGCCGCGTCGCTTTTCGATGACAACGGGCAGAAGCTGATCGAGTTCCTGACCTTCGGTGCCGACTACACCGCCGACACGCCGGACCTCCGCGATGCGTTGGCAAAGCTGGCGACCTTTCCCGGCGCCGCCTGCCACACCGCGGCCGAGCGGGCCCTGGCGCGGTTGAATCGGGGCAAACCACCCAATACCGACGCGGAACCTCGCAAGCAGACCAGCCAACTCGCGACCGCCTTCCCCGCCCGATCCGACGCGCCGGGCGTTCGTTTCGAGAGGATCAACTACCGGGTCCGCCTGTCTGACGGGACGACCGTTCCGTCAACCGCCAGCCTGATCGGATGGATGCCCGCCGGCCCGGCAACGGACGTGGCGTGGGACGCCGGCTGCCTCTATGTCATCAAACGTCGGGGCGAGCTTCGGCTCATCGCCGCGATAGCGCCCGGTGCGGTCTGTTTCGACGGCAAGTACCTCTGGGCGGCCGCCGCCACAGGACCGGCCGGCGAGCAGAAGATCCTGGTAATTGACCCGTCAACCGAGCAAAGCTGGTCGATCGGCCGAGAGCATGGCCTGCCGCCGATGGCGCTCCAATCGTTCGCGGCCGCCGCGCTGTCCCCAGGGCATGTGATCGCCGCCGGCTGCTTCGGGCGCACCTGGCTCGCCGACCTCATCTTCGAGCCGGGGGGAGAGACGGCCTGCAAGGTCTTCTTTGAAGCGCGGGACCAGCCAGGAACAGGGCTGTTCGGCAACGGGAAAGAAGCGGCGAACCCTCACGCGGCGTTCGCCCCGATCTTCGCCGCCACGCTGGAGCACAAAGCGGCGGCCGGCGTCACCGAGCGGCGGGTGCTCATCGGCCGCGCCGCGGGGCACCTCTCCTTCGCCCAGCACCCTCTGTTGATCGACCCCGTCAGCCACGGGGTATCCGTGCTGCCTGACGCGGTAGCCGTCCCCTAGCCGCGCCGCTTCGGGATACGCCGCAGGTCGCCTCGACGGCGGTCCTGAATGGCTCTCTCTATTGGAGTTCGATTGGCCGAGCCGACGCGGGCCCGTTGATGCGCCGGCTCGATCTTCCAGGCCTCAAGGCGTCAGCCTTGCCGAGCGTGGTGCCCGCCGGGCAGATCGCGTTCTCTTGCGGCCGCGTCAACATTCTGGCGGACATGGGGCGCGGCTACTTTGTCGCCGACGCGCCCAGCGGGCCCTTCGTCAAGGCGCGAGCCGAGCTACCGCCGGGTTACGACCCGACGCTCTTCGCCAGCAGCATCTACGGAACGGTTTTCACTTCGGGGCCGAACACCGAGTTTTTTGAAGTGATCGTGGAGCCGCCTGAGACCCCGTTTGATCGAGCCTGGGGACAAGAGGCTGACCATGTTGAGGAGAACGACGCGCGAAGCTCGGCGCCGGCCAGGCGCTGATGATCTTGACGCGCGGATGCGCCGTTGAATGCGCCTTTCTATTGAGCTGTGCGTGCGTCGGATATGCCATCCAGTCCCCTCGCCGCTGGTACGCCGGGGAAGAGGGGAGCCGGAAATCCATCAGTTTCAGCGAAGGCGCTCCAGTCGCCGCTCACATGACACCGTCCATATCCTCGGCCATCGTCAACTCGCCCTGCGGGAGAATGCACGTCACCGTGCTCCCCTGGCCCACGACCGAGTCAATCTGGACCGTTCCACCCAGCGCGGCGACGGCGTGCTTCACGATCGCCAGCCCCAGGCCGGTGCCGCGCCCGGCGCTGCCGCTGCGGGCGGGGTCCACCTGGTAAAACCGCTCGAAGACCCGATCGAGATGCTCCCGGGGGATCCCGATCCCCGTGTCCGAAACCGAGAGCACAACGGGCTCCCGCGCATTGTTGGCCGGCTTGGGCGGCGGCTGATCGTCGCCAGCCTTTTCAGGCGGCTCCGAAAGGCCCTCCTTTAAGGAAACCGTCACCGAACCGCCGGCGGGCGTGAACTTGATGCTGTTCTCGACCAGGTTCTTCAGCACGAGGTTTAAGAGCCGCTCGTCGCTGTGGAAGATGTCCGGCCCGCGGTCCGCGTCATTTTTCGCGCCCTGCCAGCCGAGCCTTAACTCGACGAGTTTCTTCTGCGCCATCGGCCCGAGTGAAGAGCGAATGTGGCTGAACATCTCGTCGATCTTGATCTGCTTCACATGAGGCTTGAGGTTTTCATTCTCCACCCGGGACAGGTCGAGCAGGTCGCGGAGCATTTCTTCCAGCCGACGAAGGTGCCCGTCGATCACCTGGAGGCAACGCTGGCCCTGGTTCGGGTCTTCCTCAATGACGTCACGCAGGGTCTCAAAGGCGATCTTGATCGCCGCGATCGGCGTGCGCAGCTCGTGGCTCGCGTTGGCGACAAAATCGGTCTTCATCTGGACGGCGCCGGCCAGCGCGCTGACGTCGCGCAACACCAGCAGCACCCCGCCGACCGCGGTACGCGTCGCGACGGCCTGGAACGTCAGCCACTGCCCGTTGCGGTTCAGACGGATCTCCCGGGTCACCGGCGGCGTGTCACCCGGTGCGCCATCGGCGGCCGCCCCCGCGGGTTGGGCCGCGCCCAGCGCCCCGACTCCGTTGCCGCCCGAGCCGTTCTGGCCCGAGCCCCTTCCGATCTGCCCGACAGAGCTCGCGTGGCCGTTGCGGCGCTCGGCCGCGTCGCGGGAAATGCCGCGCACCTTGTCAAAAAGCTGAAGGACGGCCACGTCGTTCACCAGGTTGACCAGCCCCTGCCCGAGCGCCTTGGCGCGGTTCATATCAAGCAGTCGGGCGGCCGGCGGGTTGATCAGCGTCACCTTCCCCTGGCCGTCGCTGACAATGATCGGGTCGGGCAGAGCATCGACCAGCGCCTGGAGGTCCGCGCGCTGGTGGTTCAAGTCGCTCAACTGTTGCTGCGCGTGGGATGCGGCCTCGTTCAGCGCATCGAGAAGAAGCGCAGCTCGTCGGCGCCGCGGTTCGACACGCCGACCCCAGTCGCCGCGGGACATGGCGACGGCGGCATCGGCCAGCCGGTGCGTCGGCCCAATCCACTGCCGCTGGAGCAGCATCGCGAACAAGAGGATCCCGAGCATGGCGGCCGTGACCGACGCCCCCACCACCGGCCACGCCGCCGCGCCCAGGACGGCCGCCACGTGCCGCGGGTAAGTCATCCGCACGACCAGCCCGTCCGGCCGCGCCGGGTCCACCAGTTCCGCGATATAGATCGCTTCCTCGGCGGGGTTTGCGTCGGGGTCGGACACGCCGATCCCGCCCCGCCGCGCGTTAATCACTTCCACGCGGCTGTTCTGGTTGTCGATGTGGGAGACTTCGGCGGCCGAATCGAACAGCACATTGCCCGACCCGTTGATGAGCGTGATCCGCGTGTTCAGCACCCTTGCGGCGTCGCCGACCCGTTGCGGCCCGAGCTTCAGCGGGTCCTGAGCGGCCATCCCCTCCGGGAGCCATTCGCGCGTGAGGCTGGCGAACCGATCGAGGTCGCGAATCTGCTCCGACCGGGCGGACGTCTCGCCCGCCACCCGCATCGCCACACCGCAAACGACGATGATCAGCCCCATAAGGGCCGCGAAGGGGAGGATCAGGCGGAATAGGAAGGAACGGGAGGACATCCTAGTCCGGCGATCTTATCGCCCCGGCGGGGAAAAGGCATGGTTGTGCCGCGGAATGTGTTGTACCGCGGAATGTCATTCCAGCGCGAGACGATTTCTGTCGCTTGTCAGGCCGCCAGCGCCATACGGGAAGGTTCGACCGATTCGACTAGCAATCGGGCATTCAGTCGTCCTGCTGGTGACTTCGCTTGGCCGCCCTGCACCAGTTCAAGCTCACGGGTCAACAGCGAACTCGATGTGACCTGATGGCCAGAAACGGTCTCAGCTCTTAGAGCGTCATTGAACGCGGCCGCAGCTGTGACGGCGTCGTCGATCTGCAAGGCCAGCACGCCGAGACAAACAAGCGCCGAATAGATCAAATTGGGCGAAGTCTCCGATGGCAGTGCTTGCCGCATTCGCGAAACGGCGCTTGTCGCCACCTTGTCCAGATCCTGAGGTTCCGGTATTTGCATCGCGCGCTGCACCACAATTCCACCCGACATGAAAATAAGCCGCGCCTTTGTGGAAGCATCTTTTAGATAATCGCGGGCGCGGAGATATGCCTCCTCGTAGCGTTCGCTATCCCAAAGCAGACGCAGGGCCAAAGCTCGGTAATTTGCGTTGGTGGGTTTCCGCCTGGCGGCTTCATCCATGAATGCCACCGCCGGCGAAAGCTCGTCCAAGCCCTCGTAAGCGCGCGATCGAACGTATGCGATTTGGTCGGGCGCCCACAGGTGCGAGATTCCTCTCCTCATCAGCTCGAGGAACTCGTCCCACTTTTCCATCTTGTAGGCGGTTTCGATCAGCGCGGGCACCTCATTGGCCGGCACACGCGCCACTACGTCCGAATCAGGGATTTCACGGTCATGCAACATCGACAGGTCCGACGACAGGGCATTCAATCGCACGATTTCATCTTCCGAGAGCCGGGCCTCCGCCTTCTCCATCAGATTGCGAATTTCCCCTGCTTCTAATGATTGACTCTGCCCTGCTGCAATCAAGCGATGAAGCTCCACGAGCAGCCGCTGATACTCACGATAGTAATAGTTGTCCGCGAACATGTTCTTAGTCAAGGTTCCTCGACCGTCCAATCCGCTTGAGTCTTTGCAAGCTCCGCTTGCAGGTCGCCCAGCGGTCTCGCGCGCGCCGGACAAATCGTGCCGTGGGTGCGACCGGTCACATTCAGGTTCAACGCCGCAGTCATCGAACCTGAAGAGAACGGGCCAGAACCGGTGGCCCAAATCTTCAAGTTATCGTCCCCGACGGCACCAGGGACTTTGCCGGCGAGACGAAGCGGAATCAGCCGCTTCGGAATGCGCTTTAACTCAGCTGGAACGATCGATGGGAAGACAGACATCCCGCCGCCATCCAGCGCCACATTCCCGCCCGCATCTACGTTGACATCAGCCTTTGCCGGATGCCCCGGCGGACGTACGCCGAGTTGACACGTGTCGTTACCCACACGTGGCATTCCTCCAGCCTCGTACATGCTCCGATAAACTTTCGGCATCTGACACTGATGACACTGAAGGGAACAAGGTGATTGTATTCGTCAAACTCGAGACCGCCAGCGCCATCGATAACCGCCCGATCGGTCCGGCTGATGCCGCTCCTCGGAATATGGCCCCCGGATGCGCTCCTTGCGCGGTGTGACGAGTTATGCAACCAGGACGCGTTATTCGCTTTCGCCGGGGCTTTCCTGGAGCCGATACCCGACGCCCCGGACGGTATGAACCAACCAACTGGCGGCGCCAAGCTTCTTGCGGATGGCGGTGACGTGAACGTCGATGGCGCGGTCGGTCACGAAGACGTCGGTCCCCATCGCTTTGTCCATCAATTGATCGCGGGTGAGAACGCGGCCGCGAGCGTTCACGAGCGCCGCCAGCAGCTTGAACTCCGTGAGCGTCAGCCGGATCGGCTCGCCATCGACCAGGACCTCGTGCTTGGAGGTATCGATGCTCAACGGCCCCGCCTTGAGGGCGCCCCCTTCGGCGGCCGCCGGCTCGCTTCGGCGCATGACGGCGCCGATGCGGGCAAGAAGGATTTTCATTCCGAAGGGCTTGGTGACATAGTCATCCGCCCCAAGCGTGAGGCCGACAACGACATCGGTCTCTTCCGCTTTCGCGGTGAGCATGACGATGGGGGTATTGGCGGTTCGAGCATCCGCCTTGAGCCGGCGGGCCACCTCGGTGCCATCGATCCCGGGGAGCATGAGATCCAGCACAATCAGGTCCGGCTGCTCTCGGAGCGCGATTTCGAGCGCCTCGTTGCCGTTGTAGGCCGACAGCGCGTCGAATCCGTTTCGCTGCAGGTTGTAGGTGATGAGGTCAACGAGGTCTTTTTCGTCGTCAACGACGAGGATCGTCTTTTTCCCTTTGCGGGACGCCGACGTCTCGCGGCCGCTTTCGGCGGTGCGGGCGTTGTGCGTCAGCTCGTTTGCCACCCGTGAAGAATCGGTGCTTCGAGTCATATGGAACTCCGCTATGCCACGAACGGGACGAAACCCCTGAACGCTATAGAACCCGGGCCCGGAACACCCATCGAAACCAAAAGGACGTCTGACGTAATTTGAACGGTATCGGGTTGATCATCCAGATGCTCGAACCGGCCGCGGTCGGCGGCAACCAACTGCTCCTTCGGCCGCTTACATCTCACGTACCCCGCCTCGAACGTCAAGCGGCTAATGCCGCCTTAGCGCCCCGCACAACAACGGCACATCCGTCAACGTTCTTACGCGGCCCCCTTTTCCAGCACCCGGACCAGAAGTGAATTCAGCGACGCGTCGCGGCACGGAAGATTCACCGTGGCATCAATGGATTCGCAACACTTGTCACGCCTCACGACAGGTCATCAACATTCCAACGGTGGCATCGATCCGATGGATGCGATCGGCATCACCGACCGGGCGAGATCGCTCCTCGATTGTGAGCGTTCGGCGAAGGACTGTCCGGCGACCGTGTCGCGACTGTCGTCTGCGGACGGGTTTGCCTGCCACCTGGCGCCCCGCAAACCATCGAAGGCGCCGGGGTCTTGACGTATTCCGCGGCAGCGTGGTGACGAGCGGCGGCACAACCTTGTCCATCGCCGATTTTGCGGAATGCCTCGTCCGCCAAGACCAGCGGATGGACGGGCCAGGAATAGCGTGGGAGAGTAGAGGAAGACACCCGGCGCAGCGCCAGCAGTCATTCGGCCATAATAGCTGCTGTCGCCCATTGCACCGCAAGCTCCGCCATCCGAACCGCGCCGGCCCGATCAAAGGAGTCGCGGCCTTCGTTAGCCGGCGGAAGCTCGTCGTAGCGGAACGTGACGGCGAATGGCGTGAGCGTCACGCTTAACGCCAGATCGTCGGGGGTCTCGACCCCCTGGGTCGTTGCCAGTTCAAGCAACTCCGACAGATCATGGGTGCGCCGATAGGGAATATGACGGAAGGACAGAACTGAATTGATTGCCTTTTCCACAGCCTGCTGACAGAAAAACCCGAGATGGTCGTCCGACACCGTCGCATCCGTGATCAGTTTCGCCGCCAGGGCCGCGTCCTGACCCGCCTTGCGCAACATCATTTCGCACGGGTCAGGCGGCGGCATAAGATCGCCCTTCCCGCGCCGCTTTGTAAACGACGTTGTTGAGCTTGTCCTTCCACGCCTCAAACCCCTCCCTGCTCACAACCAGCACATCCACCGGAATGCGCAGTGGGCGAAGGATCTGTCGCAAGCGCACCATTTCCGCACGTTGCCCGTTCACGGACGGCTCGATGACCAAGAAGTCCACGTCGCTGTCGGGCCGCGCATCGCCCCGCGCATAGGAGCCGAAAAGAATCACCTCTGACCCTTTCGGGGCCGCCTCCAGCAACAGCTTTGCCGCGACATCGATCGCCTCGCGGCTGATCAGTCCTGGCCTGGAACTCGCGTTCGTGGGCTCGCCCATATCACTCATTCTATCTTCTTTCTCTTCCCATCGCCCCGGAATGGATCTCCTGCCTTCACTTCCACGATCGTCATCGTGTGTCATCGCCGATGTCCACCACCTTCACCGAGCGTCACTTATCGTCGCTCCACGAACTCGATGGTGTTTCTGTTTCGAAGCCAGTCGGATATGAAAAAATCCCCGTCCTTGGCTCGCAAGATGTCCGTAAGGGAGATGAAATCCTCCCCGCCTTGCGCGATAACGGTGATCGGCTGCCCCTGCACGTTGATCGGTCTGGCCATCCCAAGCCCTCCTCTAACCGATTCGAACGACGGGTCGATAAAGCCGACAAGCCGCTGCCCGATCAATAACGCTTTCTGCTTTTCGACGACGAGCGCCAGGTCGAACCCGTGTGAAGCGGCAAGACCGCTGACGTCTGCAACGTCGTGCTTCCTTTTCAGACCCATCGATCACATGCACGAGCCGCGGATCAAAGGCAAGAGCAGCGGATGAGCAGTTGGCTTGCGGTTCTTCGACTCGCGCGGCTTCAAAGAATCGAAGAATGTCGGCCATTTCCCGATCCGTCCGACGTGGCATGGGCGCCCCTATAAGTGGTCACAAATCAACGAAGCCGCAGCTCTGTCCGGGCCGAGGCCGCTCCGCCAATGCGGCGGGCGGCGAAGCGGCGTAGGGTGTGGTTCACCACACCGCGGCTATGGTCTGGCGTGGTGAACCACGCCCTGCGCTGCCGGATGCGATCGATAGAGCCGTGACCGAACCCGCTCGATCACTCTATCCTCGGCTAGCGCCCAGCCCCACGCGCTCTTTATCTCCGGGCGTTTGTGTGGCGTGAGCACCAGCAGGGTTGGGGCAACGGCGCTGAGCGCCAACAGCGTCTTGGGGAGCCGGCTCGGGGGGCACAGGTGCAAAGCGAAGCTGCAGACGATCAACGAGAAGGATCTTCCCGCCAGCGCTCCGGCGGCGATCGCTTCGAAACTGAATGGCTCGGCGGCCGCACCGGTTCGCTCGGCGTAGGCGGCCTGGGTGAAGGGGTCGGTCGCCTCAATGCTTTTGGCGCCGAGCGATCGCAGGGCGAGCGTGACTTCGCCGCTGCCGGCCGCGAGGTCGAGGACGTGGGTGAGGTCGAGCCGCCATTCGGGCACGAGCGTCCGGAGGGAGCGGACGATGATCGGTTCGTGCGGGTTTCGATAGGCGTGGCCGAAGCGGCGATAATAGTCGGGTGCGCCGTGGCGCTCGTATTCGCCGCGGATGGAATCGGCGGGAGCGATTCCGGGCGGGCCGCCAGGTGGCAGGCTACTCCGCGGCACGGGCCGCCGAGCGTTTGGGCTCCAGGACCTGCCCCATCGCCCGGAACTTCTCATAGCGGCGCTTCACCAGGTTCTCGACCTTAAACCGGGTGAGCCCTTCCAGCGTCTTCGACAGGTACTGTTCCAGGCTATGGGCGGCCGTGTGCGGGTCGCGGTGGGCTCCGCCGAGCGGCTCGGGGATGACGGCGTCGATGACGCCGAGCTTCAGGAGGTCCTTGCTCGTCAACTTCAGCGCCTCGGCGGCGTCGGCGGAATTGTCGCTCCCCTTCCAGAGGATGCCGCTGCACCCTTCCGGGCTGATGACCGAGTACCAGGCGTGCTCCATCATGGCGACGCGGTCGCCGACGCCGATCCCCAGCGCCCCGCCCGAGCCTCCTTCGCCCGTGACGACGGTCACGATCGGCGTCTTCAGGCGGCTCATTTCCATCAGGTTGCGGGCGATCGATTCCGCCTGCCCGCGCTCCTCGGCGCCGATGCCGGGGTAGGCGCCGGCCGTATCCACCAGCGTGACCACCGGCAGGCCAAACTTTTCCGCCAGCTTCATGCACCGCAGCGCTTTGCGATACCCCTCGGGGTGGGCCAGGCCGAAGTAGCACCGCACCTTCTCCTTCGCGTCCCGCCCCTTGTGGTGGCCGATGAGCATCAGCTTGTGCTTGCCAAGCCGGGCCAGGCCGCAACGGATCGCCAGGTCGTCACCGAAGCAGCGGTCGCCGTGCAGTTCGCGGAACTCGCGGCACATGAGATCGACGAAGTCCTTGAAGAGCGGCCGCTGCGGGTGCCGCGCGACCTGGACCGTCTCCCATGCAGACAGGCTGTCGTAGGTTTTGCGAAGAAGGCTCGTGTAATTCGTACGGAGCTGCCGCAACTCCTTCGAATAATCGATCTGCTTCTGGGTCTGAAGCACCTCCAACTCAAGGATCTGCTGTTCGAGCTTGGCCAGAGGTTTTTCGAACTCCAGGACGTGCCGCTGCGTCGAGCGGCTGGCGGACCCGTTGGCGGCCGCCCCGTTCGTCCCGGATTTGGAGAACAGTTTGGAGGGATCCCCACCCGCGGACGATTCCCCGTCGCGAGAAAGGGCCGAAATGCCCGGATCTGACATAGATGCTTCCATCGCCCGCCGGGCCACGGCGGACGCCTCAACAGTCACTCCCGCGCCTCGGCCCCGATCGTCCAGCCCAATGTTTTGGAGCGACATCGACGGACGACGCCTTCCCTGGCGCTGTCGTCCCGGGCGATGATCACAACGACAGGACGCGGCACCCGAGCCATCGCGGACGCGCCGACTGGATCACGTAGCGTAGCCGCGCCCGACCGGACTTCAAGTCCACGAGCGGCCGCCGTCAGGGACGACCGGGTATCCTTGACGCCTGACAACAAAGGCGATGCCCCGGTATTATCGGCCCCATGCACCTGAAGCGTCTAAGCGTTCTGGGCGTCGGCCTCCTGGGCGGCTCGATCGGGATGGCGGTCAAGTCGCGGATAAGGGGTTGCGTTGTCACCGGTTACGGCCACAGGCCTGAGACGCTTCGGGCGGCCTTGCTGCGCGAGGCGATTGACGAGGCATACGACGATCCGCGCGACGCGGTTCGAGATGCCGATCTGGTCATCCTCTGCACGCCGGTCGGACTGCTCTGCCCGCTTCTTGACCAGATCCTGCCCGGCCTCGCTCCCGGGGCGGCCGTCACCGATGTCGGCAGCACGAAACGCTCCATCGTCCATCATGCCGACGCGCAACTTGCGAGACTCTCGAAGAAGGTGCATTTCGTCGGCAGCCACCCGATGGCCGGCAGTGAGAAGCGCGGCGTCCAATTCGCCGACGCGGAACTATTCAACGAGGCCACCTGCGTTCTGACCCCGTCCGCCCTGACCGACCCGCAGGCCCTGGCCGACGTCGATGCGTTCTGGTCAACCCTCGGAATGAAAACGCTGCGCATGTCGCCGGAAGAGCATGACCGCCGCGCCGCCGACGTCAGCCACCTCCCCCACGCGGTGGCGGCCGCCTTGGTGGACATCCAGACGGGCGATTCCCTCGCCTTCGCCGGCAAAGGGTTTACCGATACCACTCGGATCGCCGGGGGTGACGGAGGCCTGTGGCGCGACATCCTTCTCGATAACCGCGACAACCTTCGCGTCAGCCTCTCCAAACTCCAGGCGAGCCTTGCGACATTGCTCAGCGCGCTCGACGCATCCGACGCCGATGCCGTGCAACAATGGCTCGACACGGCGGCCGAGAAGCGTCGGCAGGCGATGGAGCGCTCCTCGAATATATCAACGTGAACCCCAACGCCCGCTGACGCGAACCCGGGGCAGGCGCCCGCCGCTAGCGTCCCATACGGCCGACGGATAGCATCTTTTGCGGACTGGCCGGTTTCGGGACAGGGGCCGTGCAACCAGGTCAGCTCGGGCGAGCCTCATGGAACAACCGGTGGCAATCATCACGGGCGCCGGTCGGGGCATCGGACGGGCGACGGCCGTTCATTTGGCGGCGCTTGGGTATCGGCTGACGATTGCGTCACGTAGCGAAGCCGAACTGCGCGAGACCGCTTCGGCGGCCCTGACGGAGGGCGTCGGCAATGCGGCCGCCAGCGCTCCGTACCCGTTCCCTACGAACGTGGCCCAGTTTGACGAGGTCGAACGGCTGGTCCAGGGGACGCTCAGCCGATTCGGCCGCCTCGACGCGATCGTGAATTGCGCGGGCCTCGCCCCGGTGCGACCGATCGCCGAGATGAGCGTGGCCGAATGGCATACGACGCTGGATACGAATCTCAGTTCGGCGTTTTATCTGTGCAAGGCGGCGTGGCCAACGTTTGAGCGGCAGCGATCTGGCGTGGTGGTGAACGTATCCTCGGCCGCGGCGCGGGACCCGTTCCCCGGGTTCGCCGCGTACGCCGCGGCCAAGGCGGGCCTAAACCTGTTCGGCCTGTCGGCGGCGCGGGAGGGGCAGAAGATCGGTGTGACGGTTCACACGGTCGCCCCCTCGGCGGTCGAGACGGGGATGTTTCGCGAGATCATGTCGGCAGAGCAGTACCCGACTGAGATGACGCTCTCGCCGGATGATGTCGCCCGCGTCATCGCGCAGTGCGTGCGTGGCGAATTGCGTCATGCGAGCGGCGAGGTCATTTACGTCCACAAAACCGTGTAGTGATCCGTCACCATGCGCAGGCGGATGCAACTTTTCGGGGCGCCGCTCGTTCAAGGGAATAGCCGATTCCCACCATACCTGTATGGGCGCAGCGGCGGTGCCGCCGTCGGGACGGGTGTGGCCAATCCTATTGGCAGGTCGCGAACTCCGTACCCGGCTCGGCAGGCCCACGGGGACGTCAGCGTTCCCAGGGAGTGCGGGTGTCGCTTTCTGGGCCGTGCAGGCGGCATTCAAGATTGGCGGCTCCACTCGCCTGGAGCGGCCCGATTGAAGAAAATCCCGCGGACGGCCGCGGTTCAGGTATCCTGCGTGAAGGTGGCGGATCGGTGGGTTTGATGTTCAGGTCGGTGGGGCACGCTAAGGGAGCAGCCATGAATCGGATCGCTTTCGTCTTGAGCCGCGGCAACGGCCGCCGGGTGCTTGGCCGGAGCGGCGTGCTGGCGAGCATCGTCGCCATTCTCGCCCTGACCACGGCCGCGACGGCCAAGCTGGTGATGGGTCGCCCCTTCTTCGCCGGCGGCGGGGGCGGCGCCGGGTCGGTCAGCCTCCCGTACACGGTCCAGGATACGTTGGGGCACCAGTGGCTGATCTACCAGTACGGGCAGATCCAGCAGAACGGAAACATGCCGATCTACAGCCAGGGGGCGATGCTGATGGTCAACGGCAACCAGCCCACCTTCACCCGCAGCGGGGCGCGGATCGTGGACGAAAAGACAGGCGAGATCGCGATTGAGAACATGAACGCGCAGGGGTCCACGTTCGCCATCACCCGGCGGATCCTGGTCGAGCGCGAGACCGGGATCGTCCGCTACATCGACATCTTGAAGAATACCGGTGGGGCCGAGCAGACCGCCAACGTGATGATCCAGACCACGCTGAACTACGGCGTGAACTCCGCCCAGAACGTGGGGGATCTCAAAAAGAAGGGGCAGGACGTCGCATGGGTGGCCCAGACGGGCGCCGGGGCGGCCGTCGCCGAGGTCTACTGCGGAAAGGGCTCGAAGAGCCCCATGCAGATCCTCTGGCAGAACGGGAACAACCAGGTCAGCGCGTCGATCCAGTTGACCGTCGCGGCCGGCAAGGAGGTCGCCGTGATGCACCTTCACAGCATCCAGCCGACCCAGGATGGGGCGGCGCGCTGGGTCCAGGGCCTGAAGGAATCGGACCTGCTCAAGAACGTCCCCCGCGAGATTCGAAAGCTCATTGTCAATTTCCCGTCGCCGCAAGGCTTCATCGGCGACCTGGAGATCCTTCGCGGCGACATGCTCGATGTCGTGGAGTTGAGCGGCGGCGATCAGCTCAAAGGGACGATCAAGGAGCCGGCCTACGAGCTTTCGACGTTCTACGGGCCGGTTACGGTGCCGGTCGATCGCGTGATCGGGCTGCTCAACGTCGGCCGCTTTCGGCCGCGTCAGCTCGTGGTGACCAGCGACGGGCAGATCTTTGGCGGCAAGTTGAAGAAAGAGACGCTGGACCTGCAGCTTTCCAGCGGCCAGATCACCCAGATCCCCCTAAGCCAGGTGACCCGCGCCGGCTACCGGAAGCGCCCCGGCGAAGTGGAGGAGTGGACGTTTGAGAAGCCGATCGTCCTGATGCGCACCGGCGAGCGCGTCGGCGTGCAGATGCCATCGCTGCCGATCGAGTGCATGACCCGTTACGGCCGCCTCACCCTCCGCCCGGAGCAGATCGCCTCGGTCATCTTTCAGGTGGAAGAGAGCGGCGTCCACGAGATCCGCTTGGTGGACGGGAGCAAGTTCTCGGGGCTTTTGGCCGCCGACGAGTTTGAGATGAAGCTCGACGCGGCCAGCCCGGAGCAGGCGGTGAAGTTCCCCGTCGGGGCCATCGCCCGGATGCAGCTTTCCGGCAAGGCCGCCGAGGTGGACGAGAACGCCCCGACCCTCAAGCTGGCCAACGACGACATGCTGGTCGGGACGATCTCGGGCCAGCTCAAGATCGACACCGCGTTCGACACCATCACGCTCAACGCGTCCGAGGTGCGGGGGCTGACCCACGTCAAGGAGAGTTCGATCGACGTGCAACTGGTCCTCTGGGACGGCTCATCGGTCAGCGGGCAGCTCCAGGACATGAACCTTCCTTGTCAGCTCGCCGGCGGCGTGCTGATGAAAGTCCCCGTGGCGCTGCTGCTGGAGTACAACCAGCCGCAGCCGCAGCCCAGCCACGACATGGAGGAGAAGATCAAAGCCGTAATCAAGGACCTCAACAGTGAGGATTGGAAGGTGCGGGATCGCGCCGACGCGTCGCTGGTGAGCATGGGGACGGTCGCGATCAGCACGTTGAAGCGGCTGCGCGCCGGAGAGCCGCCGGAGGCCCAGAAGCATATCAGCGATATCCTGCTGGAACTGGAGAAGCAGAAGGCGAAAGATACTCCGAAAGCCGCGGCGGGCGGCACGACGGCGACTGACCCGACGTTGCCGAACGCGGCGCCGCAGTTCCAGCTCGATCAGTAGGCGGGGAAGGGTTACGGGCGGCCGGCGTCACGCGCGTACAATGCGTTGTTCGCCAGGGCGACGGGCCGTGCCGCTTCCCGGCCCAAGGCTTCGACGGCGCTCGCAATTGCAATGAGGAATTCGTGACATCTTCGACGCGTACCCGGCGACAGCACAAGACGCTCGCCGCCCTCTGCTTCGCTGCCGCCTGTTTCGCTCCGCTCCTGCCTTCGCGGGCCGACCCGCTTGTGCCTTTCGACCGTATGCGCGGCATGCTGCGCGCCGCGCCGCAGGCCCAGGTCCCGCTTCCATACGTCCTGCGCGACTCGCTGGGCAACTCATGGGATGTCCAACAGAACGGGACGATCGGCGACGGCGGGAATAATCTTTATGCCAACGCCGGCCGCCTGCTCGTCGGGGATGCGGAATACAGCCTGGGGCAACCGACCGCCGGGCTTGATGCCGGGCGGAACGAGCTGTTTCTTCCGCCGGCGTCCATGGGCACCCTCATCGTCAGCCGCCGCGTGACCGTCAACGCCGCTCAGGGTTGGTGCCGCTGGATGGAAACGCTGGACAACCCGACGCCTCAGGCGGTGAAGGCCCAGGTTCACGTCAACTGGAACCTGGGCGGCCAGATCCAGGGGATCAAGGAAGTCGTTGACGCCCGCAAGGGGAAGAAGACGTACGGCGTCGCAATGTTCGATGGCACGCGCGGCCTGGCAATGATCGGCTCCGGCCGCGGCGCCAAGGTGTCGCCGCGGTTCCAGCTCCGGGATGCGACCGACCAGGTTGACATTTTTTACGATGACGTTGAAGTCCCCGCGAAAAAGTCGGTCTCGATCGTTCATATCCAGACGCATCGCGGGTCGCTGAACGAGGCGGCCGCCCTGATCGAGTCCACGAAAGATAAAGACTATCTCGCCGATCTTCCCGCCGATGTCGTCCGCGGGGTGGTGAACTTCCCCCACGCCGACAAGCTGATTGGCAACGCCGAGATCCTTCGTGGCGGCCTGCTGGACGTGGTCGAGCTGCGGGGTGGCGACCAGTGGCGCGGCACACTCAAGGAGGGGACGTACCGGCTCCAGACGTTTTACGGCCCGATCGAGCTTCCGGCCGATCGGGTCGTCGGGATGATGACCGCCGGCTCGTTTCGGCCGATGCAGCTCTTCGTCACCGGGGAAGGCGAAGTCTTTGGCGGCCAGCTCCTGTCCGAGTCAATCAAGCTTCAGCTCTCCAGCGGACAGGTGACGAGCATCCCTCTGCATTCGGTCACCCGGCTCGGGTATCGCAAGCGGCCGGGGGAGCTGGACGAGTGGAAGTTCGACAAGCCGTTCGCTTTCCTTCGGGACGGGCAGCGCATCGGGGTCCGCATGCCGTCCGAGCCGGTTCGGGTTTCGACCATGTATGGGCCGCTGCTCCTTAAGCCCGAAGCGATCAGCCTGCTTGACTTCGCCGCCGAGGATCACCCTGTCCACCGGATCCGCCTTGCCGACGGGTCCAGGTTCTCCGGGTTGGTTGAGAAGGCGTCGTTCGATCTACAGCTCAGGGGCGCCGGCATTCTTGGGGCGGGCCCGAACCGCACGACCAACCCCTCCGCGGCGCCGGCGTCAACCGCCGCGCCGGCATCAACCGCGGCGCCCGCATCGTCCGCGGCGGTGCCATCCGCGCCTTTGTCGTCGCAGCCGATCAGCTTCCCGACGGCCGCCCTCGCACGGCTCCAGTTCGCGCCGCCCCCGGAAGACCCCGACGACCAGACGCCCACGGTCGCGTTGACCAATGGCGATCGCCTCGTGGGGACGCTCGGCGGGCGCCTGCTCCTGGAGACTGCGTTCGACACGATCCAGATCAACGGCGCCGAGGTCCGCTCGCTCCGCCACGCGCCAAACGACACGCTGAAGGGGGACGAGGCGAACGCCTCGCCGAACGAGGTTCAGGTGACCCTTTGGGACCAGGCCACCCTGAGCGGCCGCCTGAAAGGCGACTCCGTCGCCTGCACGCTCAGGTGTGGAACGGCGGTCAACATTCCGGTGGGCCTGGTCGATCAGTACAGCCAGCCAGACCCCGAGCCTTCGGCTGACGTCATGGACCGGATCAAGGCGACGGTGGCTGAGCCTGAGTCATCCCGACTGGAAGCGGCGCGATCGCGCCGCCGAAGAATTAATGAACCTTGGCCCCGCCGTCGCCAATGTGCTGAAGAGCCTTCAGCCCTCCCAGCCGCCGGAGGGGCAGCGGCACATCGAGCAGTTGCTGAAGGTGTTCGAAGAGGCGAAGAAATCCGCGGCCGCCCCGCCACCCGCACCGCTCGAGCTGAACAAAGATGTGCCTGCCCCCGTTCCCATGCCCGCGCCCCCGCCCCAGGTGGAGGGGCTTCGGGACCGCTTGTAACCGAGCCCGTCCGCGTGAGGCCTTGTCGCGAATGACCGCTTTCGCAAGATCAGTCTCTGAACGCTTCGAGTTCGCCTTTGGGCTTGATTAGCCTCCGCACCGCTCCAAGCGTCTTGTGCCCTAATTCAGCCCACAGGATTTCCGCGCCATCCTCTAACGGCTCATAGATTGGCATCAGGCTGGTCAATCCTTCGAGTACCCATCTGCCCAGATCGACCGGCGGATTTCCGAGCAGCTCCCATTTCCCCGCGGCGCTTTCCTTCGCGATGGCGGTAGCCTTTCGAAAAGCCATCTCCCGATCCTTAGCTTTCAAGATCACGGTGTTTTCCCAACACAAACGTTTGCTACGTTCGGTTGGCGGTCGGTCCCCCTTCCATTCGAATCGCTGGACATATGAAGCGATCCACCAACCGTAAGGGCTCTTGTTACGCCACGGAATTGCTTTTTTCGACGTCACTGGTGTCGATCCCACCTTGTGCTACACCCGATTGACCCAGAGCCTCTTCGCCGGCGCACGTCACGCCTGCGCGGGTGCTGTGACTCCGCTCGCGGCCGCGGCGATCTCGGTGAGCATGGCGGACATCGCCCTGAAATCGGACGTGTCGGAAAGAATGTGAAGCGCGTTCTCCAGCGCCTCGAGTTCGGCTTTGCTAATCATGACGCACACGTCGTCGCAGCCGCGCCTGCGGATCTCGACGCGGCCGCGGCCGCACGCGACCTGCTGGTGGAGCGTCGCCAACGCCCGACGCACACTCGTCACGTCGAGGGATCGAAACGCGCCGGTCCCTCGAAGAGGCTCTTCACCCCGCCCTTGACCTTCGCCGGCCATGACATTGGCTCCCATTGGTGACAACCTATCCAAGTAGATCAACGCGGCGCGCACGACGGCCGTCCGAAGGGTCCTCCCTTCTCAACCAAAACGGCAAACATTTGCGCCGGACTGCCCACTTCCCCGTGCCGAACTTCCCCATCCTCTTCTGGATATGTTGGAAGTGGCTGGCAGGTTCGCATCGCATCGGACAAAATTCCCGGCAAGCGATTCCCCCACACCACAAATCCAGCGCCGCGCAGAGTTTACCGCACCGCCTCGCCCGGCCACGCGAGGCATCGCCGAACTCATCTATCAACAACGGACGATATGTTGAACGACCCCGCGGGGCATCCGGCGTTCGGTCGGAGGCCACTGTTTCGATCATCGCTTCAGAACCAGCGTTCCGGCCATGAGATCGTGGAACGCCCGCTTCTGGGGCGTCTTGAGAACCGTGATGTAGCCGATACCGGCGGCCGCGATCGACCCCAGCTTCGCGACATACCGGCGACTCGCCTGCCCGAACGAGACCCTGCGACCGTCGGCATCGGTGACGAATGACCCCAGCAGCAGCTTGCCGGGCGTTGCCCTCAATCGCGACCGCTCGAAAATCGTGAAGTAGAGCCAACCGATCACGATGCTCGCGAAGAGGCCGTCCAGCACGTAGTCCTGCAGCAACGCCTCACCCTGGTAGCGGCCCATGTATTCGTTGCCGATCAGAAGCCGGGCGATCCCCACCAGCGCGCCCAGGAACATGCAGCCGCCCTGAACGATCAGCAGGTCGATCGCGCCGGCGGCCAGACGGCGGACAAAGCTCGGATAGCCGGTGCTGCCGGGAGCGATCACCGCTTCGTCGGAATCGAATGAGCCGGTGTGGGCATGAGCGCCGGCGCGGCCGACGATCTCGTCAAAGTTCGCCGCGGTCTGCGCGACGATGAAATAGGCCGCTGTCAAAATCGCGCAGCCGAAACCGAAGACGGCCAGAAGGAACATCCAGCCACTCGAGTGCGTCCCTTGCGGCAAGTCAAAGCCGACGTCGCTCTGAGCCCTGCTCATCCAGGGCGAATACCCGAAGTTGTCGTTGATGCCCGAGATCCCCGCCCCCAGGTAGAAGTACGGCAGCACCCAGAACGCGTGCTGGGCCACCCGGTCGTTAATTCTCAGCACGCTGGCGATGATGTACAGGACGGCCGGCGTGCCCGCGTAAAGCACGACCGCCAACATCAGGTTTATCATGACGGCGGAAGTCACCTTTTTCATCCGCAGCGACAGGTACAACCCCACCGCGACCCACACGCTGTTGAAGGTCGGGATCACCCACAGGACCAGCAGGACGACCAGCGGGCTGATGACGCCGAACAGGGCGAAGACCGCGAAATGCGCGACCACCAGCGCCATCGGCCAGACGAGCCGACGGCCCAGGCCTCCCACCTTTCCCCAGACGATCGCCCGGCCGGACAGGGGCGTCGCCAGAAGCAATGTCCAGGTGTCGCTCTCTTTCTCCGAGGCGATCGCGGTGGCGGAGAAGACGGCCGCCAGCAGCCAGATGAGAGCCGCGAAGACGATCGCGAAGCCGATTTGCTCGTCCGGGTCGGCCAGCAGGTTGTGGGATCGGTAGCTGTTGCTGGAGGCCAACATCGCGTAGGTGATGAGCAGAAGCCCGACGGCGACGATCGACCCGGCGACGCGCATCCACTTCTTCGGCATCAGCGGCCGCCGGACCTCGCGCCAGAGAATCGGGTTGTCCGAAACCTCCCGGGCCCGCGCCGGCCCCGTCCTCCCGGCGTGATACGGCAACACCCGCTGGGAAGGGAGCGGCGGTGGCGCGGCCGGCGGCGTCGGGGGGAGCGTCGGTGGTCGGGCAGCGCCTTCTCCCGACGCATCGCCGTTGAGACGCGGATCGGCCGACGCGGCCGGCAAGTCGAGCGGCGGCGGCGGCACGGGGGTCGCGGTTCGGGCGAGCGGGATATAGGCATCGGGCGACACCGCCGCCGGCCGCTCCCCCGCGCCGCGGGCGAATCGGCGGATCATCAACGAGCAGAGCGACAGGAGGACCGCTGTTCCCGCCACTTGAATGATCGAGCAGACGGCCCAGGGCGGCAGGGCGCCAGTTCCGAAGCCCGCCCGGGGCCACCCCTGCGGCATCGCGCAGTAGAACGTCGCCATGATGGGATGTGAGTTCAGCAGCCCTTCCAGCACCGAATTCCCCGCCGTTGAAGAATCGCGAACGATCAGCGCGAGGACGAACGGGATGAACGCGTACAGGAAGAGCATGACGCCATACGACATCAGGATCACGGCGTACGCCCGGTTCATCATGCACGAGAAGAAGAGCCCAATCGCCGCCGAACAGAGGGCGAATGAGGTGCACAGGCACATCACTCCGACCATCTGCCCTAGCTCGACCCCGCCGAGAAGGCGCACCAGCGCCAGGACGGGCAAGCTAAGCCCCAGAAGCGTCAGGGCCGCCAGGAGTCGGCTGAACAACTTGCCGCTGACGATCTGCCAGGCGGTGATTGGGGTCATCAATAGAACGGGCAGTGTTTTCGCCAGCCGCTCCGAGCCGATCGCGGTGGATGTCAAGACCGGGCCGAGCAGGCCCATGCTGATCACGCAGAACCCCGCGAACGTCCCGAAAAACGCCTCGCCCAGCTCGGCCTGTTGTTGCATTTGCTGGGCGACGCCCCCGCCCCGCTGGCCGGCGGCCGCGTAGGCCATCGACAGCGCGAGAAGCAGGAGGCCCAAGTAGGCCACGCGCAGCATGTAGCTCCGCCGTCGCCGCGACGTGATCCGCAACTCTTTCGCGAAGATGGGGCCGAAGGGGCTGATCGCCGCGACTCGGGGCCAGACGCTCATCCCCCCACTCTACCGCCCCCGTATCCCGATCGGAACTTTGCCCCCGGCCGCACGTTCGCACCCGCGCCGCCTCGAGCGGACGAGCAGCCCTCGGGGCTAAACAGGCGGTGCAAGCGCCGGGGGGCCGCTACAGTCAACCAAACTGATCCGCTGAGCGAAGGATGGCCGATATGGGCTCGTTGGGCGCGCCGATGCCGGCCGCCCGCACCGGAGAACGGCATGGGCTCTTATATCGAACCCCTTGAACGGCGCAAGCTCTTTTCGACCGGCTTCCCGATCGTCGCAAACGACGCCGCGGTGAAAGCCGATCAGGCGAAGATCGACGCCGACGCCGCCACCACTGCGAACGATAAGGCGACATTCAAGGCGCTGCTCGCGTCCGACAAGCAGTCCCTGGACGCGATCAACCGGGCGGACAAAGCGGTCGTCAGCGCCGACAAGAAACAGACCAGGACCGACAAAAAACACCCCACCGCGCTCGCGAAGGATCAGGCAACGCTGCAGGCGGACGCGCTCAAGCTCATAGGGGATGTCGCGGCCGCCAAGGCCAGGATCAGCACGGACTCGGCCCATTCCAAAGAAACCCTGAACGCCGATCATCGCGCCGCCGACCGTGACACGAAGCTCCTCAAGACGGACACGAAGGCGGCCGAGGAAGCGCTGAAACTGAACACGAGAAAGCTGCTGGGCGACTTCGCGGGCATCCTCGCCCCCGCCGCGGCGACCGAAACACAGGTCCAGGCCCTTTCTGACGACCTTCTCATTGCCGGCCGGGCCACCGGCAAGCCGTCCACCGACGCGCTGGGCTCGTTCGCGGCGGACTTCGCGGGCGTTTTTGATTCCGGCGCCCTGTCACGGAAGCAACAGTCAAGGATCGCCGCGGACGCGCTTGACGCCGTGAACAGCTCATCCGTCGCATCGGCCGCCGTCAATGCCGTGGTGACCGCCCTTCACGCCACGCTGGTTACCACCGGCATCTCCCCCGGGAGCGTTACACTTCTGACGACCGACTTCCAGGCGATCCTCTTGTCCACACCGGACTGACGCGAGCCGCTGGGATTGTTCCCGCCACACGGCCGGGATGCGAGCGACCCGCCTTCTTCATGGCAGGGAGTTGGCGCATCCGCGTAATCGTCGCGGACAGGAGGAGAGCTGGGGCCGGGCCGACGTCTCGCCGAAGGGGGAGCGGCCGGCCCGTACAGGTTTGGGGACAGTCTAAGCGGAGGTGCGCGTCTTGGGGTGACCGTCAGGCGTGCTTGCGGAACTGGACCGCCATCTCAAACTTTCCGTTGCTCAGCGGCCGCGAGCGGACGACTTCGCAAAAGTGATGGGAGGCCGAACTGCCCGGGCCGGCCACATCGAGGCGGCAGCTCTGGCCGACCGACAACTCATCCCGAAGCTGGAACGACACGCCGCTGAACGACATATCGCGAGTCAGCACGTCATGGACGCTGTTGGCGGTCGGCCCGTCCAGGACAGTCAAGACGGCCTTGCTCTGCAGGGGCTTGCGGCTATCGCGCCGCCGATCGGGGATCACCGGAGACTGTAGGGTCACCGGAGGGCGGCGTTCACTCGTACGCATCATGGGGTTCCTTTGAAACTCGGATGGCAAGCCTTCACCCCCATGGTCGATCGCGCTAAGACGTGTGTCTGGTGTACCCAGGCCCGACAGGCGAGCCTGTACGGGTCGGGCGACGAACCAAGGCGCCCAGTTAGCGCGGCCAGGAGAGAGACGGCCGCCGCTGGATCCATTCCTTCCCTCGAATCATCCCGGGATCCGTCGGGGTGACTCGTACATGTAAGACAATTCTCTGAAAAACAACCTACGGCACCACCGAAAGGCCAATACCGCCGGTGGAGCGGCGGGCTACGGGCCAGCCCAACATACCTGTGGCCGCCCGACGAAGGGTGTGCCGGAGCCCACCCCGTTCCAAACATTCAATATGTGGAGCGATCAAGGCTATCCTAGAAGGGAGCATTCCGAATCGACCTTCCTTGATCGATATCCTGCGGCCGCGCACGCCTTCAGCCGCTCATGAACCCATCGGGCTCCGCCCGAGCACAGTCTCGTCCGACAACCCCGCGCAAAGGCTGAAGGAATAGGAAATTTGACTTGTGACCACTCCCGCGCCCGTTCGCCCCGTCAGGGCTGCGTGAGCACGGCAAACTACACGTCGTACATTCGGGATCAGAGGAAAGATGGCCGGCCCGGTACTTCAGGGCCATTGTCACAAATCTATCGCAGGATGCAATACCAACTCTGATAACCAACAGCCCGGGATTGCAACCGGCGGCCGCCTCCAGCCCCAACCGCCACGAGCAACTCGCGCGTTCACTGCGGCCCAATGTCGCCGTTCAACTCTCTGACCTACAGCTTGCACGCCCCGTGCCAGAAGCTCGCCAAGGCCTACGCCTCCCAGTCCTTTTATCGGATCGTAGTCACTGTTGCATCGGCTCGTGCAACAAAAATTCTTGCGTTTCCCTCAATTTCGATCAAGCGGCCGCCTTGGCAGCGTCCAATCCTGCGGCCACGATGGCCCGCGACGCGTTCACGCGCGGATCAAGCTGAACACGACAACGCGGGAAACCACCCGACACCGACTGACTTTCGTGGTTCTGCCATGATGACGGCCTCACTGGCCGTCCTTGTCGATCGGCTGGTTCAGGGGTCGGACGGCAGGGGCCCCGTCGTGATCTGCCTATCCGTCCGGCGAACCTGCTCTAACGCCAGCCGGGCGACCGCGTCGGACGCCCCTGGGCGATCCAGGGAGCGGAGCATCGTTGCCAGCCGCTCTTTTTGTGCCTCCAGTCGCGAAGGGTCCCGCAGATGACCGATCGCAAGCTGGGCCAATTGGCCTCCGTCGCCGTACCAGGGGATCAGTTCGGGGACCACCTGCGACCTCGCGTCGAGCCCGGCCGGCCTGATGTTAGAGCCGTCGGCCGCCGCCGCGAGGCCCGCATTCGCGTTGGCGGCCAGCAGGTTGACCAATCCGTACGTTCGCGTCCGAATCAACCAGCGGCCGATCGCGTTCCAAAGCACCCGGTTGCCGCGATAGACGATGATCATCGGGACGCCGAAGCTGGCCACATGCAAGGTCGCCGTCCCCGAAACCGTCAGGCACAGATCGCAGCGCGGGACCATCTGGTCGAACGCGCCCTGGGCCACCTCAACCCGCCTCGGCCCGATACCGGCCGCGCGGTCCGCCAGACGCCGCTGAACCACCGGATGCGTCGCCGGCGTGGTCGGGGTCAGGAACTGGGCGTCAGGGAAGGCCCGCTCGATCTCGGCCGCCGCCGCCAGTAACCCGGGGAAGTTCCCCTCCGCCTCGGACTGCCGCGAGCCGGGTAGGAGGCCGATGACTGGCGGCCGTCCCGCCGCCCCTTCGCGGCCCCAAGTGCGCGGCGACCCATTGCCACCCTGCCCAAGCCTTTCGGGCGGGAGCTCATCAAAAAGTGGGTGCCCGACAAAGGCCGCGTTGACGCCGTGTGCCCGGAAATACCGTTCCTCGAAGGGCAGGATGCAGGCGACGAAGTCCACCAGCCGCTTGAGCTTGGCCATGCGCCACTCGGCCCATGCCCAAAGCTGCGGAGCGACGTATTGAAACGTTGGCACGTTCCGCTCGCGCGCCACCTTCGCGAAGTGAAAATTCATGGACGGGGAGTCAACGCCGACCCAGAGGTCCGGCGGGTGCTGATCGAAATGCCTCCGCGTCCAGCGGAGCAGCCGCATCACCTCCAGCGCCCGCAGCGCCCCGCGAATCCCCATCGCCGCCCGGGTGACGGTGTTCTGATGGATAACGGCGCCGGCCGCCTCCATCTCCGGCCCGCCGAGCCCTTCAATGATCAGATCGGGCTCCACGTTCTTCAGTGAGCGGATCAGACCGGCCGCGTGCTTATCGCCGCTGACTTCCGCCACCGTAATGAAGATCCGTCTGGGCATTGCCGCGGCTACTGGACCGTTCCACCAAAAGTTACGCGTTCCTCGTGCAGGGTCCGCACGGGAGGCGTTGAACTGCGCCGCACGCTCGGTCCCGTCACAGCCTCCCGTACGGACCTTCCGGCTCGGACAGCGCGCGATACCTGGACGGTCCGCACGGGAGCCGGTACGCACGGGCGATCATCACGCCAACCGATGGCTCCCGTACGGGCCCTACACCCTTGTCCCTCTTTCCATCGAAAACCACGGGCCAGAGCCCGCGAACAAGTGCCGCCGGTGCCCTCACCGCCGGTGATGCCGACCGCACACAAGGCCCGGTGGTGAGGGCACCGGCGGCACGTCGATGGTCCTCGCGCACCCGCGATATGGCCTGCAACGGTTCTTAGGGCTCGGCGGCGGCGGGGTTTGTTATCGAAACGCCGATCGCCGAATTTGAACCGGCCGGGCAAGCCTCCTCTGCGCCTTGCGGCGCCGAAGTTGGCGGCCGCTCGGGCCATTCTTCGCAGTCGCGCAGGCTTTCGATCGCCTCCCTGCTGAAATCTCTGCCCGGGCGGTTCATCCCGTGGCACTTGACGGCCGCCTGATCCCACGCGTCCCGGTCGCCGAGGTTCTCCGGCCAAAAGGGCCACGTGCGGCACTGGAGCGGCCGCACCGGGTAGATCGAGCAGCCGCGCTTCCGGTGGCGGACCACGTTATCTTTCGTCGCCTCGCCCCCCTCGTCCAGAGCGCTTTGGTAAGGAACACGCAGTCATATAGGCCCCCCGCCGCGCGTTGCTCGATCAGCGTGAAGCGCCCGGCGACTTTCCGGCAATACCGGTCAACGACATCCGGCGGCGTCAGACCGAGGTAATCGGCGAGCCGGACAATCTCTTCCTCGCTGATCCAAATGAACCCCGGGCCTCCGGTGCAGCAGTTGCCGCACTGTGTGCAGGTGAAGCTGAGCCCCTCCGCGTACCAGGGCTCAGTCGCGTCGGCGTCGGGCGTCACGACCGGAAGCTGCATCGCGAGGATCATACGGGGGGAGAGAGAAAGGATGAAGGCGGTTGCCAGGGCCCAAGCGGGAGATCGGCCCACGGCCAAGGTGTGGTCGCCTTTTTTTGAAGAGCCCCCGCACGACGCGGAAGGGACTGGGGCACTCCCTGCGAACGCCGACGTCCCCGTCGGCCTGCCGCATCAAGCCGACGAGGACGTCGGCGTTCCCAGGTTCAGCGTTCTGAGCCCCGTGTGCCGTTGCCGTGCTCCGCCGAGCGGAATAGGATGCTCGCGCAACGGAGAAGCACACAAATTCATTCAAGGATTTCTCGATGGACAACCAACCCCTGAACGTCGGCGATACCGCTCCCGCCTTCGAGCTGATGAACGAGACCAAGGCGAAGGTGGCGCTGTCGAGCCTGAAGGGGAAGACCGTCGTCCTGCTCTTCTACCCGATGGACTTTTCCCCTGTCTGCACCACCGAGCACTGCGCCTTCGGCCCTGAACTGCCAAAGATCGCCCCGGGCGGCGATGTCGTCGTCTTCGGCGTCAGTTGCGACAGCCCCTTCAGCCACGATGCGTACAAGAAGCAGTTCCATATCCCCTACTCGCTCCTCTCCGACCCCACGCGCAAGATGGCCAAAGCCTACGGCATGTGGGGCGGGGAAGAGCCCTACAACTGCACCAAGCGCGGCACCGTGGTGATCGATAAGGGCGGCCGCATCGCGCACTACGAAGAGGTGCCGATGAAAGAGGCCCGAAACGTGGATGCCCTGGCCAAGATCGTCGCGGCGGCGGCGGCCGCGGGCTAACGACGCAAAAGAGAGCCTGCAATCCGAAGCACGAAGAACAAGGCGAGCCCAAGAGGGCCGAAAGCGGAACGTAACGCTGCGGCCACCCTTCGATTTTTCCCTCCGCTCGGTCGTTCGTGCGAACTCGTGCTTCGGATTTCTATTGTTCCCCTTTCGTTTTCTAGAAATACCCTTCCCGCTTCTTTTGTTCCATTGAGGCGGCCTCGTCGTGGTCGATCACCCTCCCCTGGCGTTCTGACCGATCCGCGGAGATCGTTTCCTCGATGACCTCGGCGATGGTTGTGGCAGACGATTCGGATGCACCCGTCAGCGGGTAATCGCCCAGGGTCCGGAACCGGACCATCCGGTGCATCAGTGGCTCATCGGGTGAGCGTCGCAGGCGATCGTCATCCACGCAGATCAGTTGACCGTGCCGCATCACGACGGGCCGCAAGGCCGCGAAGTAAAGGCTCGGTAGCGCCATGCGCTCCCGGTGGATGTACATCCAGACGTCCATCTCGGTCCAGTTGCTCAAGGGGAAGACGCGGATCGATTCGCCCTGGTTGATGCGGCCGTTGTACAGGTCCCACAATTCAGGCCGCTGGTTCTTTGGGTCCCACTGCATGGCGCGGTCGCGGAAGGAATAGACCCGCTCCTTGGCGCGGCTTTTCTCCTCGTCGCGCCTGGCGCCGCCGAAAGCCGCGTCGAACTTCCCCTGGCGTAGCGCCTGCACCAGCGCCTGCGTCTGCATCGCGGCACTGTACTGCGGGGCCGGGTAATCGAACGGGTTCATGCCCTCGGCGATCGCTTCTTCGTTCGTGTGGACGATCAGCTCGACGGCTTGCGCCGCACAAAACTCGTCTCGGAACTTGAGCACGTCTTTGAAGTCCCACGTCGTCGCGATGTGAAGGAACGGGAACGGAGCCCGCCCCGGCCAGAACGCCTTCCGGGCCAGATGGGCCAGGCAGACAGAGTCCTTCCCGCCGGAAAAGAGCAGGACCGGGTTCTGGAACTCGGCGGCGACCTCGCGGATCACGTGGATCGCTTCCGCTTCCAGCGCCTCCAGATGAGAAAGTCGATAATTCATCGGGGAACGGCTCATGAAACCATCGAACGCGAGACGGGCAATGCCCAGCTATCGGGGCGCATCGCAAGCGGCGGAAGGCTCCCATCCGGTGCCGGGCGCGCGGCGCCACGACCTCGCGCTGTCGGGGTCCAGCGCGAACAGCCGCACCCAGCCGTTCTCAATCAAGCCTCGCACGCCCGGCTGTGCGGCCAGAGCCCGTTCGATCCGCTCCGGGATCGTCTCCACCACCACCTGAAGACGCAGCGGCTCATGAAACCAATGTCCTTCCCGATCGTGCACCGACTGCGACGCCAGGCCCGTTCGAAGGTCGCCGCCGTTGCCCAGCACGACGCCCAGGGCGCCCACACGGTTGTGCAGCGTCTTGGTGCCGCAGCCGAAGACCGCATTGTCAACCGTTGACGCGAAGTACTGAAGGTTGATCCATGACGCGACCACCATCGGGGCGGACAGGATCAGGGAAAGGATGGCCCCGTCCGGGTCCGTGCGCGCGTCGTATTCGTGCAGGAACGTTCGGCCCCGCAGGTCAACCCCGCGGGTTCGTTGCCGGCGCGCGGCGATGAAGGCGGCGTTTCGGGCCAGGCCCCATTCGGGGCGGACCTCCGACCAGTCGCGGGCGCGACGGCCGAGCAACCGGGCCAGGCGGCTGGGCGAAGCGGCTTTCAGCCCCAGCGCGGCCGCCCGCTCCTGATTCGTCAACCGTCCGGCCGCCGCAAGATGCTCGGCGAGCCGCGTCACGTCCTGGGCATGGCTTGCCGGCAGCCTGTTCAAATCGAGCAGCCGTACCTCATCGACCGACGTGTCATGCACGGCGGGGACGAACACCGTACTCGCCGGGATGACCGTGCCTCGCGCCGCAAGACCGCGGCGCGTGTCCGCATCGTTCAGCAGCGCGGCGACTACCCGCGCGTTGATCGACCCGCCGTGCCCCCCGCATGCGCCGCAATCCAGGCTGGCCGCGTGCGGGTTATTGTGACTCCTGCCCTCATGGCCGCACAGGAGCACGACCCGCGCAAACGGCTGGCGAATGCCGATGTTCGTGAGGATCCCGGCGGCCAGGCTGATTCTGGCGTCCCGGCTCATCCCATGGTCGGGGCCGTGGCGTTCGAGCTGGAAGGCGGCCGTGTGGTCCTTGCTGCGTTGCCGCCCGCGCGCCACCAGCGACTCACCTGCAAGCGCCACCCCGTAGGCCAGGCCGAGCAACTCGACGTACGAAAACGAGGCGGCGGGGGATGTCTGAAGGTACTTCAGGATCCCGTGCGCCCAATTCGACGGCGCGTCGCTTTCGGACTTCAGCCGCACGGCCGGCTTGAGCAGGGCCGGGCAGCGGGCGCTTCGGTCGCGGCCGCTCTCCCAGTCGAGCGCGACGCCGAAAAACCCGGCGAAGCCGGAAGTCTCGATCCGGTCCGACTGCTCCTCAAGGTGGCGGCGCAACGGCTCGGATCGCACGTCGATACAGAAGACCGCCTGCACGTCCGGGCTCGAGGCGGCCGATTCGGGGCGCGGCGGCTTCAGATCGGCAAGCAGGCCGCGAACGTAACTATCTTCGAGCGCCTCCTGGAACACCATCCGCGTTCGTTCGTCAATGATCGTCGAGACCCGCTCTGGCCCGCCCTGGCGGCCGGCCGCGCGCTGTGGCGCCAGCTCGGCCACGGCGGCGTCGGCGCAGGCAAGGACAGCCAACAGCCCCACGAGATCGTCGGATGCTTCATCCTCGAATGTTTCGTCCCCGGCTGCCCAGGCAGGCCGCCTGAAGAAGGAGGCCCACCCATATAAGGTGCCCAGGAGCCGATACAGGTATGGTTCCAGCGCGTCCTCGCCCGGTTGCAGGCGCTCGATGCAGAACGCCAGTGCGGCATCAGCGGTCTCTGGAAGGCGAGCCACCCACTGCCGCCACCCGCGCAACCCGTCAATCTCGAGCGACCGGTCAACGCGGGCCGCTTCGCGCCAAGTCGAGAAGAGCCCGGCGCGGTCGGTCGGCCAGGCCCAGTGCCCCCCGCCTCGCGCGGCGTAGACCGCGCACCAGCGGGCGATGGATCGAACGATCTTGTCGGCCCAGGTTGTGCCGTTGGAGCGGTCGTACGATTCGGCGTGCGAGCGGACGGGGGCGGCGGCGCGGGCGGGGGCATCACTCCGGCCCGACAGGATGTCCTCCAGGCGGTGGGGATCGTGCCCCAGCCGCCGCGCGGCGGCGTTAAGGTCAGCGGCTTGGAAAGCCCGCTCATGCCATCGGGCGCGATAGAAACCGATCGGCGGCAGGACGTTCGCGCCCAGGCCGTCGCCGACCAGGCGGGCCGTCCGCTCGAAGGGCTCCGTCGCGAAACCGAGGAAGGGATTGACGGCGATGTAGTCGGTGAGGCCCCACAAGGGCGGGATCTTCGCGCACGCCGTTGAGATGGCCCAGCGTGTGCTTTCGGCCAGGGTCGCTCCAGTCGTGTCGATCAACAGCTCAGGCATGGTGCCGCTCCTTTGTAGCGAGGGTTCCCCAGAAACGTTCAACCCACCGGTCCGCCAGGGCGCCGAAGTAGAAGCCGTGCAAGGCGTGGACATGGAACGCGCGGCCGCGGCCGGAATGCGGCAGGACGGGTAGGAACGCATAGAGGATGACGATCGCCGTGAAGGCGACAACCGGCACGGCCGCCGCCGCCCACGCCAGCGCGCCGCTCGGCATCGACAGCGGCCCCAAGACAGGCGAGAGGAACGCTCCGGTGGCGCGATAGAGCCAGAATGCGGCGGTTGTCAATACGATCGTCGCGCCGCAGGCCAGCACAAGTTTGAGGGCTTCGGCCTGCGCGGCGTGCGAAAGATGCCGACCCACATCTGGCCGATCGACAGGGCCAACGTCGCCGCAAGGGCGGCCTCGCCAGGCAAAGCAAACGGGTCGAGCCCGGTGATTCGCGAGGCGACCGGGATTGACAGGCTCGCGGCGAGCAGGCCGAGGGCAATGAGGGAAAGCGTGCGGGGCGGCGACAGGCCGTGCCCAGCCGACGCGGGCGTTGGCAGGCCGCCGGCGCCGAGGAAGCTCCAGGCTTTATAGCAACCGTGCCCGACGATATGCAGGGCCGCCGCGGGGAACGCGCCAGGCCGCATTCGGCCATCATGAACCCCATCTGGCTGACGGTTGACCAGGCGAGCGTCCGCTTCACCTTCACCTGCGCCCACATCGACACCGTCCCCAGGGCGGCCGTCACCGAACCGACGATGACCAGCAGAGCCATCGCGGCCTCCGACCGCACGATCAGCGGCGCGAATCGGAGCAGGATCGCCCCTCCGGCATTGATGATGCCCGCGTGCATCAGGGCGGAGACTGGTGTCGGCGATTCCATCGTCTCCGGCAGCCAGCTGTGAAACGGGAACTGTGCGGACTTTGTCACAGCCGCAACGGCGATTAGGACGGCGATCGCATCGGGGAAGGCGCGATCGCCCTGCCGCGCGGCGACGAGGAATTCGCGGATCTCGAACGTGCCGTAGCGGGCCCGGATCATCGCGATGGCGACGATCAGGGCCGCGTCGCCGAGCCGGCTGATGAGGAACTTCTTGCGCGCCGGAGGGACGGCGCCGGGGCGATCGGCATAGAAGGTGAGCAAACGATGCAGGCCAAGGCTCGTCAGCGCCCACGCCGCCAGGAGCAGAAGCAGGTGGGTGGACAGCATCAGCAGCAGGGCGGAACCGACGGTGAGCGAAAGCAGTCGCAAGAACCGGGGCTTGCCAGCCTCTCCATCAAGGTAGCGGACGGAGAACCGGAAGGCGACCGAGCCGACGAACGCGACCAGTAACGCGAGCGTGGTGCTGAGGCGATCGATCGTCAGGCCCGCGACTTGAAGCGGGCGCGGGCTCGCCGCCTGCCACACAAACGCCCCGGCCGCCGCCGCCGTCAGCCCCAGCAGGGCGGCCTGCGCCGCGTCCGCCGACGCGGCCGATCGGCGCGGCGCGTCACGCCCGGCCCCAACGCACGACATTTCATTTGTGAAATTCATGTCGTGTATTAAATAGCGTATTTAGACGGCTCGTCAACCCTTCGGCGAAAAAACCTGTGGTTTTGAGGAGGGTGCGGCCGCGATTACCGCTTGCCGCGTCCCTTGCCGGGAGGGGACGGGGCCGCCGGCGCCGCGGGGCCCTTCTGGAGCAGCAGGTCGAGCAGCGACCCGATCTCGGTGTGCGATTCGATCGGATGTCGCAGCGGCAGCTCCGTGTGAACGCGGTAGTGATTGCGGCGGCCGGCCCGGTGACGCGTCAGGTAGTTCGCCGCTTCCAGGTCCGCCACGATGCGCTGCACCGCTCGCTCGGTGATCCCGACGCGTAGCGCGGCATCACGGAGCTTGATGTCCTGGTCCCGCGCGATCAGAAGCAGGACATGGGCATGATTGCTCAAAAATGTCCAACCCGGCGCGGCGCTCGGGCTGTTCAAAGCCTCATCGTTCCCATGCGCCCGGTTCTTCAGAGATGACATGTCGATCGCAACATAAAGATCCCCTGCCCGTCTGTCTACGCACGTTGAGCCAACACGACGACCTGATCGGCCGGAAGCCGAAGGCCGACAAGGGACGTGAGCGTCCCTAAAATTACTGTGCGCGATCAGGCGATCTTCGGTTCCCCCTCTCTTTCCCGCGCGGGGATCGGATAGCCGCCTCTGATGACGCTCTGATGACGCCTGGTTCCGTACGGCGATAGAGGAGAAGGCCGCACCGCGCGACACCGCGCGGATCGGGTGGAGCAGCCTTTTAGAAGAGGCTAATCGAACAACGTCGGTTCCGGCGCCGGCGGCTCGATTGGAACGGAGCGGCCGAAGTTGGCGACGCTTTCGTACACCTCTTTGACCCGTTCCAGCGTGTCGGCGTCGATCGGGCGCTTGTCCGTCCGGATCCGTTTGATGCGCGGGAAGCGCAGTGCATAGCCGCTCTCGTGGCGGGCGCTTTTCTGGATCTGATCGAAGGCGATCTCGAGTACCACCTTCGGCCCCACCGCATGCACGCGGCCGTTGTTGGCGACCGACAGGGCGAGGAATGTCTCGGTCAGCTCCGCGATCTCCGCGTCGGTCACGCCGCTATAGGCCTTGCCGACGTTCACCAGCCGCGCCGACGGGTCGGATGGGTCGCGGTCCCAGACGGCGAAGGTGTAGTCGCTCAAGACCGCGCGCCGCTTGCCATGGCCATACTCGGCCGCCGTCACGACGCAGTCGAACGTCGGCAGGTGGCCCTTGAGCTTCAGCCACGCCTGACCGCGACGCCCCGGTGTGTAGAGGCTGTCGGCCGCCTTGAGGACGATCCCTTCGTTCCGGCGGCCCCGGGCGGCGTCGAAGGCGCCAGCGATCGCCCGGGCTTCCGGGCTGGTTGCGCCGTTATCGAGCGCGATCCCATCCACGCTTGCTGAGGCGACCGGCGGCGGCTCGATCCGCATGATCGGGCCGTTCCGCACGACCCCGTCAAACCGCGGCCCGGCGGGGATGGTGTCCAGCGCCACCGGCACGGCGGCCGCCAGCGCCTCGCGCCGCTCCTCGAGCGGGCGATCCATCCAGAGCTCGCCATCCCGAAACAGAAGGTCAAAGGCGACAAACGTGCAGGGGTTGTCGCGCAGCACCTTGGCCGTCACGCCCCGCCGCCCGAGCCGCTTCTGGATCCGGGAAAAGGGCAGGGCCGCGCCGTCGGCATAGGGGACGATCTCGCCGTCCAGCAGCACTTCGCCGGGGATGCGGGAGACCGCTTCGATCACATCGGGGAACGCCGCGTCGAGTCGGGAAAGATCGCGCGAGTAGAGCCCGACCCGCGCGTGCGGCGGCTCACCCGATTTGTGGGCGAAGGCCCGGATGCCGTCGAGCTTGTCTTCGACGTAGAAGGCTCGGGCCGCCAGTGCGGCCGCCGCGTCGGCCGCCGTCTCCACCGGCGTCGCCAGCATCGGCAGGATGGGGTGAAACAGGCGGAATCGGGCGAGCGATAGTTCATCCCGCGCCGCCAGCGCCGCCACCTCGTCCAGGTCACCGACGAGGAGCTGGCAACGCTGGATCTCGGGCAGCGGCTTCCGGAATGCCAGCGCGATCGCCGCCTGAAGGACGCCCTCCTGCACGCCGGTGCGCAGGTCGCCGAAGATCACCTTCGCCACATAGGCCGCCTCGCGGCCGGTGGTGCAGCGGGCGAACAGATCCTGGAGCAGTAGCCGCTTGTTCGACGCCGAGCCGGTGGAAGCCAGGTCGTCAAACGTGGTCGCGAGATCGGCCAGGAGCAGCTGCGGCACGTCGGCCGCCGCGTCTTGCGGGGCAACCGGCCACGCCTTGGCCATGGCCTCGCCGATCTCGCCGCTTTTGACCGCCAGATCGTGGAAGTCCGCCGGAGACAGCTTCAGGAGGGACAGCGCCACGTCGCTGACGATGGCGCCGCCGACGTTCAAGGCGCGCTCGTCGGTTGCGGCGAAGGGGCGGCCGCCCGCATATCGGACGGCGAGCCGCAGGTCGGCCGGGCCCAACGTCCGAAAGTATTCGGCCAGCGCCGCCTGCTTTTTCAGCTTCTTTGTTGTCGCGGCGACGGCGTCGTTCACTCCGGCAAAATCGATCAGCGTGGCGCCCATTGCCAAAGTCTAGGCGAGTGGCTCGTCCGGTGGAAAAGATCGGGTAAGGCCCGCGAATAAGTGCCGCCGGTGCCCCCACCGGCGGTGTGGCCGACCGCGCATCGATCCGCCGGTGAGGGCACCGGCGGCACGTCAGATCATATCGCCTCGCACCCGCAAAGTGGTCTGGAACGGAGCACCCTATGACTGTGCGTGAAAGAGCGCCATTGAGCGTGGTTCTTCGTCCCCTCGCCCCTGGAACTCCCGGAGAGAGGGTTAGGGGGTTAGGGAGAGGGGATCAGCATAGCGCCTATACACGCACCTCTTATATTCGGAGGTCGAACAAGAGGCGCTCGCGATCGGTCGGACGGACGACAGGTTGGACGAAGGCCGCTCCACCCTCTTAAACGGCGCAATCGCAAATGCCGATATCTTTGCCATGCCCACTGCCACCCTGTCTGTGTCGGACGAGAATTCGAAGGTCGCGCCGGTGATCGAGCGTCGCCGCAGCGAGCGGCGGCCGTACGTCATTGAGGCGTGGGTCTGCCTGCCGACCGAATCCGGCGAAGACCAGCGGATCGAGGTCATCTCGATGGACCTGTCTCGCCACGGCGTGGGCCTGGCGGTGCCGGTCGAGCTGACGCCGGGGCAGTTCCACGTCGTCGAGATCGGGTTCGGCTCGCAGCGTCTGATCGCCGAGATACGCGTCGTCTCCTGTCGCCTGCTCGAGCTCGGTGAAGGGCTCTTCCAGATCGGCGCCGAGTTCTGCTGATCGTACGTGCGGCCGCGTTTTTGGGCTCGGCGGCAACGACGTCATCGACTTGCAAGGGATCGACCGTTGAAAGGATCCGGCGAGCGTCGGCCGTCAGGCAGCGGGCGGTCGGGATAGTTGGCGATCGCTCTGTTCAACGGGCGTTGACGCCCGCCTGCGGCGGGCTCCGTTCCCTAACAGGCGCGGCTCGTTTGGGCGCGGTCCTGCCGGATTGGGCGTCTATCCTGATCGCGAAATCCGAGGGCCACGCCTCGTGAAAGAGTCTGCGTTAGGGCTTACAATCCCACCCGTCCCGTAGACGCGGCCGTCGGATACAACACAATGATCCTTGCAGGCGATATTGGCGGAACGAGCACCCGGTTGGCCCTGTTCGATAGGGATCGCCAGCCGCACGATGTGCGCGAATACTCAAGTCAGAAGTACCCGGGCCTCGCCGACGTCATCGCCGAATACCTCGGCGTCTCCGCAGCTTCGGCGGCCGACAGCCCAATGGCCAAAGGCAGGTTCGACCGCGCCTGCTTCGGCGTCGCCGGGCCGGTGGAATCCGGCCCCAACGGCACCTACGTCCGGGGCACGAACCTCAGTTGGTCGGTCTCGCAGGCCGATCTGGCGAAAACGTTTGGGCTGCCGCGAGAATCGGTCGGCGTGATCAATGACCTCGCCGCCAACGCGACGGGCGTCGCCGAAGTCGCCCCGGAGAACCTCGTCACGCTCCAGGCGGGAGAGCAGGTCGCCGGGCATCGGGCGATCATCTCCGCCGGCACCGGCCTGGGCGAAGGGGGCCTCTTTTGGGACGGCAAAGACCATCACCCGATCCCGTCCGAAGGCGGTCACAGCAGCTTCGGTCCGCGGAACGAATTGGAGGACGGCCTTCTCCGATACCTCCGCGGCAAGGAGACGCAGGCCTTTCGCGGCCATGTCAGCTTTGAGCGCGTCCTGTCGGGGCCGGGGATATACAACGTGTTCGACTACCTCCGTCACGCCGGCGTGGCCGAGCAGAAGCTGCAACTTGACCCGGAGATGAAGCCGGGCGACGCGGCCAAGCTGATCTCCAAGGCCGCACTTGATAACGCGTGCCCCCGCGCGGCCGCGACGATGGATCTGTTCGTCAGCCTTTACGGGGCGGCCGCCGGCAACCTCGCGATCACCATCCTTGCCCTCGGCGGCCTCTATGTCGGTGGCGGGATCGCTCCAAAGATTATTGAGAAGCTGAAGGGCCCGGGCTTCATGGAAGCCTTCGTCGAGAAAGGCCCGCTGCGCGATTCCGTCCTGAAGAAGGTGCCTGTCCGCGTCATTATGGACGAGCACACCGCCCTCCGCGGCGCGGCCCGATACGCGCGGCTAAGGTTTTAAGATCCGGAAATCGTGTTGCCCTAAGATGGCACCCCGACGGGCTGAAACCCTCGCTTGTTCTGGGCAACGCCCGATATACTGCCACCATGACGTTTCAGCAGCTTGACAACGCGCACAAGACGCGTCCCTTCCGGCCGTTCACGCTCCACATGGCGGATGGGCGGTCGTTCCATGTGCCCCACCCGGAGTTTCTGTCACGCTCGCCCTCGGGACGAACGATCATCGTTTACGGGTCGGATGAGAGCTTTAGCATCCTCGACCTGTTGCTGTTGACCGAGCTTGAAGTCCACCCACCGCGAGCCGGAGAGACGGCCGCGTGAGAGTTGACGCGAAGATCGCGACAGCTATTGATCGACCCTGTAGAACCAAGGCCGTCGCCCGACGTCCGGGCCGACTCGCGGGGGCCCCTGCTCGACGTCCCCAATTCCCAGCCGATGCAATACAGCGGATCGTGCAGGTCTGCCGGATAGATCCGCGGCCCCAGCCGGTCGCCAATCCCCAGCATTCCCGCGAGGACCGGCGGCGCCAGGCACACCGCGATCGCGATAATGATCGCGTAAACCCGCTTGATGCTGGTCGGCAATGGCGGGTTTTCCGTAACCCTATACCGGGCGACGATACGCTCTCGTTCGATAGCCATTCGATGGGGCCCCGTGTCTGGACATTGACCGGCCGCCAGTTTACACCGCCGCTACATGCCCAGCGTAGATGAACCTCTCCCGCGCACTTCCGCCGCCATCCGACAGGGCGTCGCCGACGGGATCCATATCGGGGCGCAGCTCTGCGTGTCTCGCAATCGACAGACAATCGCCGACCTTGCCTTCGGCGAGTCGCGGCCGGGGGTTCCGATGGGGCCGGGCTCCATGATGCTCTGGCTCTCCTGCACCAAGCCGCTGACCGCCGTCGCGGTGGCGCAGCTCTGGGAAAAGGGGGCACTGTCGCTGGACGACCAAGTCGCCCGGTTCCTGCCGGAATTCGCCACGCAAGGGAAGGAGGGCGTCACGCTGCGTCATGTCTTGACGCACACCGGGGGCTTCCGGTGGGTCGAGACCGGCTGGCCTAAGGCGAGATGGGACGAGACGATCGCTCGCGTCTGCGCCGCCCGGCAGGAGCGCGGCTGGGTGGTCGGCCGCACCGCCGGGTACAGCCCTTACGCGAGCTGGTTCCTGCTCGCGGAAATCGTCCAGCGCCTCGATCGGCGCGACTTCAGTCGCTATTGCCGGGAGGCGATCTTCGAGCCCCTGGGCATGCGCGATTCGTGGCTGACGATATCGCCGGCCGAGCACGCGGCCCTGGGGGAGCGGATTGGCGTCATGCAGATGACCGAGGGGGGCGTGATCCAAGATCTTGGGTTGGATACGCCCGAGGCGTGTGCAGCGTGCCGGCCCAGCGGCGGCGGTCACGGGCCGGCGCGTGAGCTGGGCCGGTTTTACGAGGCGATGCTGGCCGGCGGGACGCTCGACGGGGCCCAGATTCTGCGGCCGCAGACGGTTGAGGCGCTGGTCGCGCGCCACCGCGTCGGGGTGAAGGACGCGACGTTTGGACAGGTAATGGACTGGGGGCTCGGCTTCATGGTCAATTCACGGCAGTATGGCGGCGACGCCATCCCCTACCAGTACGGGGCGGCCGCGTCGCCACGGGCGTTCGGGCACGGCGGCAATCAATCCTCCATCTCCTTCGCTGACCCCGAGCGCGACTTGGTCGTCGTCTGCATCTGCAACGGGGCGCCCGGGGAGCAGGCGCACCAAGCCCGGATGAATGGCATTCTCGCCGGGATCGAGCTTGACCTGGCAGAAACGGAAGGCTGAAGAATGAAGGATGGAGGCTGACGGTTGACGGCTGAAGGGAAGAACAGGCGACCCGTTCAGCCTTTCAGCCACCTCATCCGCGGCGTCGAAGTAGCTCAGCGCACGGCTCGGAACGTCAAAGTTCTGGAGGGAGTCAGCGGGCCTGCTTACATATTTAGAGCAAACAACAGGGCATACCGCGAAGAATCTTAATCTTCAGTGAGAGACTGACAGCGCGTCGCGGGGACCTTGCTTCGGTGGTGAGAACGGATTTGGGGCTCAGGATGGAACTTCGGGGTTTCGCCGCGTGCTGGTCTCGCGGCATAGAGCTGTCGCGAGCGATCGTCCCGCTCCTGCTGCTGATCGGGCTTCCGCCTGCGATCAGCGGATGCGCCACGGCGCCGTCCCTTCCGAGCGAGCGATCCGTGCCCGAGCTCTGCTCTCTCCAACGATCCGCCGCGGCCCTTCCCCAGCGCACGTACCATGTTTCGATCATGACATCCGGCGGCAGATCGACCCGCGTCGCCGTGCATGAAACCATCGTGCCGAATCACGATCGGATCATCGTGTTCGTTCACGGGATTCTTTCCGATAGCCGGGTCTGGCGGTACATGCGGGGAGACCTCGGCCGCGACTTTGACCTGATGGCGATCGATCTCCCGGGCTGCGGGGACAGCGACCGGCCGACGCCGGCCGAGCTTGGGCCGCGGGGGTACAGCCCGCTTGCCCTCGGCCGGGCTGTGCTTAACGCATTGCGGCAGCGTCTGGCCGAGCGGGACGCCCTGGCGAAGGCGGAAGGCCGCCCGCCCGCGCGCGTGCTCCTGGTCGGCCACTCGATCGGCGGCATGATCATCCTTCGAGCACTGGCCGAGCCTGAGCTTCGCGCCGCTTACGCCGATGTGCTGAATCGCGTGGACGCGGCCGCCCTGTTCGCCCCCGCCGATGTCACGGCTGACCCCAATCAACCCACCTTTCGTCGCATCGCAACGGTCTCCGACGTGGAGTGGGCGCTGGCCGATGCGGCCGGCGTGTTGCGGGCGCGCGTGAATGAATCGATCCTGTACGGAGTCTGCGACCCAAAGCTGGCCGTCCAGGAAGAGGCGGATCGCGTGATCGAAGTCCTTCGCGACCCGCCCCGCCGCCACGCCGCGGCCGCCATGTTGCGCCAGGCGCTGCCGTTGCGGGATGAAGCCGGTGACCGGCTCGATTGGCCCAGGCCGAGGTCGTCTCCAGCGGGTATATCAAGGTCAACGTCCCCTGCCTGATCGTCTGGGGCGGCCGGGATGAGACGCTTCCGCTGGCGATGGGCTACATGCTGGCCGACGAAATCCCCGGCGCTCAACTGCGGATCGTCACCGAAGCGATGCACTGCCTGCCCACCGAGCGGCCGCTCGCCTGCACGCGCCTCATTCGTGACTTTCTGGCGGAGAAAAGCCGACCCGACCGCACCCGCATTGCCCGGGTCGATCAGGTTGGCAACGCGCTGGCGGCGGGGACGGCCGCCGAACCGGCGTCTGTAAAGAGCGCTCTGAATTTCGGCAGGCCCTCGGCGCCTTCAGATCGCGGACGCGACGCGATGGAGCGTCCGTCGCTCCCACGGTAGCTCAATCGTGTTGCTGTTCACGGCGTCGCGAGGATCGGCGCCGATGTCCCCGCCGGCGCCTGGCGCAGCTTCGTCGCCTGGCTGCGGGCGGCGTCGAGCGATTTGTCGGTGTCGGGACGACGTGCGTCGCGGGCGGCGGCGGGGCCGACGGTCATCACGACGCCGCCGGCCGCGATGCTGCCGTTCGTGAAGTTGACCAGTGTGTCGGCCTCCCTGGGCACGGGGATCTTCGCGACCGCGCAGGCCCGTTCGTCAAGCACCCACGCGTAGTCCCCCCAGCCGACTTTTTCATCCAGCCGGTCAACCCGAATCAGGTTCCCCACCAGCGCTTCGTCGGTGATGTTCTGCAGGTCCGCGAACAGCGGGTTGGTGACGCAAAGGGCAGGGATGTCCTTGTCGAACGCCTTGGCCCAGGCGACCGCTTTTTCGGTCGCGCCGCGCGGGTCGAAGTCGAAGCCACCGGCTTTTGCCCCGAGCCGCTGGCCGCGGATCTCGTAGGCGTCGCCATCGGCCGAGACGATCAGTGGCTCGTAGCTGGCGTCGAACCAGAATTTGTTGGCGGCCGTCCGCGAGTTATCCACGGCGCTGCCGATGGTCACGTTCGGCACGTGGCGCAGGCCCAGGCTGAAGCGTTTCAGGTCGTAGTCGGCCGCCACGCAGACGAAGGCGAAGCGGGTGTCCTCCGGTGTGCCGAAGATCCTCACCTTCTGCGGCGCCAGCGCCTTCACCAAGGCGTTCATCCGCTCCGCGCGGGGCTTATGGGCGTATTCGGCCATCACCTTGTTCGCGCTGGTAAGCGAATCGGGGGCGGGGTCGAGCGCACAGCCGAAGACCTGCCCTCTGCCCGTGTCGGCCGTGCGGAATGCGACGATCAGGTCATCCAGTTGCAGCACGGGGCGGCCCGTTTTCTTGCCGGTGACATAGAGCGGGTCGGCCGCGTTCGTCACCCACGGCTCGGCGGGCCCGGCAATGACGAGATCTTTGTCCTGCGGGAAGAGGAAGACGTAGCGGATCCGCGTCATCCCGCCCAGGTACTTGAGCGACTCCGGCAGTGGTTGGCCGGCTTCCCGCAGCGTCCGAACCTGGGCAAAGAGACGCGGGAGGGACACGTAGGTGAGCTTCTCGCCCTTCGCTGCGTCGGCGGCCGCCTGCACGCGGGCCCGCGCCGCGGCCAGATCCTGCGTCGGGTCGATCTCGCGGACGCGCACGCGGCCGTCCAGTTCCAGGAAGACCCCCGGCGCGTTGTTGACCGGCTGAAGGACCACCTGTGCCGACGCGACCACGCCACTCATCCCCACCAACGCCCATGCGACCCACGCCAGAGCCCGGGAAAGGCGGGTCGCCTGTGCGAATCGATTCCTGTTCGCATCTTGTTTTGGCCTGGCGACGTGAGACATACGGATGCTCCGGTCTACGGCGTGAAGCCCCTCCCACGGCTCCGGCGAGCGCGATGGGGCTCTCCATGATTCATAGACGGTAAGGCGGGCCCATTGTTTCAGCCACGCGGAAGGGTGTCGGCGAACGCCGCAGCGGCTACAACACCGGAAGCGGGCGCGGCCGAGATAAGCCACCAGCGTAATGCGCCCCCTCGGCCAGACCGATTGGAGAAACTTCGATGACTCATTGTACCGTCGCGATCGCACAGTTCGGCGTGCATTTCCTCGGCACAGCCGACGCCTCCTCCATGTGGCATGACATGTTCAGCCTGTCGCTGCCGCTGGCGGAGAAGATCCTGCGGCCGGTGCTAGTCTATTTCATCCTCATCGTCGGCCTGCGACTGTCAGGCAAACGAGAGCTTGCGCAGCTCAACCCGTTCGACCTGATCGTGCTGCTCATGCTGTCGAACACGGTGCAGAACGCGATCATCGGCGACGATAATTCCGTCACCGGCGGTTTGGTCGGGGCGGCGGCGCTGCTGGGGCTCAACTATTTCGTCATCCGCGTCGTTCGACGGAGCAAGCGGCTTCAGCGCCTTCTGGAGGGGCGATCGGACGTGCTGATCTGGCACGGCAAAGTTATCGATCAAAACCTTGAGAAGGAACTGATGACCCGCGCCGACCTTACGGCGGCCGCCCATAAGCAGGGGATCGCGTCGCTCAAGGACGTGGAGCGCTGCGTCCTGGAGCCGACCGGCACAATCTCGTTCATCGAACACGCCCCCAGCCACGAAGCCCAGCGGCACGACCAGCTCGTGGCGTTGCTCGCCGAACTGAAAGAGGAGCTGGCGGCGATCAAATCGGGGCAGCCGCCCGCGGCCAAACCCTTATAAAGCGTTGGTGCCCCGTCCGAACCGGGAGCACGGCGTTGACCCCTGCGCGGCGAATGACCGCGAGCCCGGCGGACCAGAAAGCCGGCGCTGGGCCGGCACCTGGAGCCGGCACCTCAGTTCCTCAAGCCCTGAAGGAACTGCAGGAGGTCGGCCATCTTCTGGTAATCGATCCCGCTCTCCAGGCCCTCGGGCATGAGGGACATCCCGGAGGAACGGAGGCGTTCGATATTGCTTCGGAGGACCGTGTCCTGGCCGCCGCCGGCGCGGCGGATCGTTACGCTCGTCGCGGTTTCCGTCACGACCACGCCGCTGAAGTCCTGGCCGTCGCGCGTGGTGAGCAGGAAGTTCAGGCTTCACTTCGCGGTTTGGGTCCAGGATCGCCACCACGAGCGTCGGCGCGGCGCGTCGTCAAATGGGGACGGCGAGCCGCCCGTTGGCTCAATCGTTGGCGATGGTAGCCCACAAGCAGGTCGTTCTGAGGGACGCACCGCCGTCAGCCCAGGGGATCCGCCCGCGGGCGCGTTCCCGGGCCAGTCCGCACCTCCCAGGCACGTCGATTCAGCCCGGACGGGAACATTTTGAGAAGACAAATCGCTTGCATTACTAAAGTGCGAGACCTACGATCGCCGACCTAACAACCACTGAACAGGGACGATCTGGTGACTTTCGTCGAGTTCAGTTGGCGGTGGGCCCAATGTGGGCTGCGGCCGCCCCCAAGTCACCGCACGTGTGCGGGCCAATGAGCTGTCAAAGGGCACGTCCCTTTCGGCCGGCCTGCCACTTCTCCGCCGGCTGACCCACATACCCGGCGGGCACAGGAGATGTCTCATGGCTCGTTCCAAGGAGAAGTCGGACAAGCGCGAATTTGAGCCCGGCCGCGATCGGGACGCTGAGGACGGCAAAATCAACGAGTTCCTTCGCCCGCGCGACCCGGCACGCGATTCGGCCCTGAGCCGGGCGGTCCAGCAGATCGAAAAGCAGTTCGGCAAGGGGTCCGTCATGAAGCTTGACGGCAACACGTCGGCCAGCATCGACGGCATTCCCTCGGGTAGCCTCAGCCTCGACATCGCCCTGGGCGGATCGGGCGTCCCTCGCGGCCGCGTGCTGGAAATCTTCGGCCCCGAGTCCAGCGGTAAGACGACACTCACCCTCCACATCGTCGCCAACGTCCAGCGCGAAGGGGGCGTGGCGGCCTTCATCGACGCCGAGCACGCACTGGACCCGTCCTGGGCAAAGCGCCTGGGCGTGAAGCTGGAAGACCTCCTGGTCAGCCAGCCCGATACCGGCGAGCAGGCCCTGGAGATCTGCGAACTGCTGGTCCGTTCCAACGCGGTGGACGTGATCGTGATCGATTCGGTGGCCGCACTGATCCCCCGCGCCGAAATCGAAGGCGAGATGGGCGATAGCCACGTCGGCCTTCAGGCGCGGCTCATGTCGCAGGCGCTGCGGAAGTTGACGGGCGCCATCGCCAAGAGCAAATGCACCGTCATCTTCATCAATCAGATTCGCGAAAAGATCGGCGTAATGTTCGGCAACCCCGAGACCACTCCCGGCGGCCGGGCGCTGAAGTTCTACGCCAGCGTGCGAATCGACGTCCGCCGGACCGGCAGCATCAAGGAAGGGGAAGTCGCCGTTGGGAATCGCACCCGCGCCCGGGTGGTGAAGAACAAGGTGGCGCCACCCTTCCGCGACGCGGAGTTCGACATCATGTTTGATCGAGGCATCAGCTACGAAGGGGATCTGATCGATCTGGCGGTGCTGGCGAACGTCGTCGAGAAGAGCGGCGCCTGGTACAACTACGGCCCCACCCGCCTCGGGCAGGGCCGCGAGAACGCGAAGCAGTTCATGTGCGACAACAAGGACCTCTGCGCCGAGATCCGCAAGGCCGTCCTGGAGAGCAAGGGCCTGATCGACGCCAAGCGCTCCACCGAGTCCCCCGACCCCGCGGCCGAGCCCGTGGAAGTCGTCGCATGACGACCCCAAAGTAGCGGGCACACTCCGTGTGCCGTCGCCCGAGTGCGCAGGGCGCCCAGCGGCAACGAGACAATGAACGCCGGAGGCCTGAAACATCGGCCTCCGGCGTCTTTATTGTATCTTGCGCAGCTTAAAGCGGTTTCTCTGACGTGCCCGAAAAACAGGCATCTACGGTGATGACGCGCGCATCGCGTGCCGCGTTATCGGCCGCCGCTCCGTTCGGGCTTGAGGATTCCTTAGTCACCAAACCTCAACGCTTCTCCGTCGTAAGCACTGGATAACAGGCAACTCACGCCACGTGAGTTCGCCGGTGCGGTCGGCTCAAGCAATGCGGCCCTTCACCCGATGACAACTTCGGTCTGTGAGTTGCACCGTCGCCTGTACCTGCCGCCGACAACGCTGATGTAAGCAGCGTCTTGGCGACTGCTCCGCTCCCCCCAGGCCCCTCGGGCCTGCCGAGCAAGGATCGGATTGCGGGTCGTTCCCGCACGCCTCTCCTCATGGCGGTCTTCGCATCGATTTGGGTTGTCCGGGCAACATTCGGGTTCCGCGGGATCGGATCGGCCCTCCTTCGTTTCGGGTCGGACCTCTTGCGATCACTGGGGTTACGAATGGCTAGTGGTGTCCTGCGCGGTGCGCGCGGCGGAGCCGTCGCGATCCTTGGTCTTTGTGGTTTCCTCTTCTCGTGCTCGACTGTCGGCTCCGCTCCGAGCGGATCGGCCGCGGCGGCCGGCGGCAGTGCCGACCTCGCCCGCACCGCGGCCGGCGACCCTGCCCCCGCCGGCACGGAGTCGGCCGCCCGGGCGCCGGCCATGCGGGTGACCGATACCTTCGACGCCGTTGACCTTGAGAAGCAGTTCGAAGCGGTCGCCCGGCGTGTCTCCCCCGCCGTCGTCGCCATCTCCGCGACGGAAAGTAAGATCGATTCAGACGTCGCCCAACGAAGCGACGAAGTCAACCCCGAGAAACTCTTAACCGTCCTGGATGCCGTCGATCGAACGGTCGGCACTGGCTTCATCATCGATCCCGACGGCTACGTTCTGACCAACGAACACGTCATCAGCAAGACCGAGCAAGTCTGGGTCACCCTGGACGACCGCCGCGTCTTCCCGGCCATAGTCGTCGGATCCGACCCTCGCTCAGACCTGGCTGTCCTGAAGATCCCCGCCCGAGGGTTGACCGCCGTCCGTTTTGCGGCCGGTGAAGGGCCTCACCGCGGCCAGTGGGCGATCGCGATCGGAAACCCGTATGGCCTGGCCGGCGGTGGCGAGATGGCGGTCAGCGTCGGCGTAGTCAGCGCGCTCGGCCGCTCGCTGCCGAAGCTTTCGGGGAAGGAAGATCGGCTTTACTCCGACCTGATTCAGACAACGGCGCAGATCAACCCAGGCAACTCGGGCGGGCCTCTGTTTGACGCGAAGGGGGACGTGATCGGGGTCAATACCGCCGTCATCCTACCGCAGAAGCAGACTAACGGGATCGGCTTTGCCATGCCCGCCGACCGGCGGCTGAAGGAGATCGTCGCCTGCCTGAAGGAAGGCCGCGAAGTCGCCTACGGCTTCCTGGGCGTTCGGGTCGCGACGCCGACGAATCGCGAATGCCGCGAGGCTGGCGCGCCCGGCGACGGCGGCGCCAGGGTGGACGTGGTCGAGCCGGGCTCACCGGCCGAAGAGGCCAAGCTCCGCGTCGGCGACATCATCCTGAAGCTGAATGACGAATCGGTGCATGACGGGGACAGCTTCGTCCGCACCGTCGGAGCGGCCGGCGCCGGCATCCCGGTCCAGGCGACCATCTGCCGCACCGGCTCGATCCGGGTCATCCCCATCACGCTCCGCCGCCGCGAGGTCGCGGCCGCCCCGGTGACTCGCGAGACGCAGCGCCTCCGCTGGCGCGGCCTGCTCATCGGCCCAATCCCCGCCCGCTGGGTCGGCCCCGGCAAGCGGCCCGAAACGGGTGTGATGGTCCTCGCGGTCGATCCAAAGAGCCCGTCGGCAAAGGACGGCGTCAGCCAGGGGAGCATCATCGCCACCGTCGGCGGCCAGACGGTCACCGACGTACCGACCCTTCAGCAGATCATCAACGACCTGCCGGCGGAAAAGTGCAGCCTCGGCCTCGCCGAAACCTGCAAGCCCGCGACGAAGGACAAGGCGATCGTTTCAGCCCAGGAAACGCCCTGACCGTAGCGGAGTCAGCTTTGGGTACAACCACTCGATTGACATCCGACGCCGAATTTGGTTTGCTCTGCCTCACGAGGATGACCTCCCACATGCGGAAATTGGCGGCCGCAAGGCCTGTTCCCAATCCCGCTCATTGAGGCATCCTCGTTTCTCTTTCTATAGCCGGCTCGTGGGGGCGGCTCGCGGGTGGCTTTCCTCCGATCAGAAACGCCGCCCGTACCGGGGACGAAGCTTGCGCGGCCCGCCCGAGTGGCTCACTCCCCGCCGGCGTTTCTCACATCAATTCCGTCAATACTTCAAGGTTGACCGTGTCCCAATCGCGCCCCTGCTCATCCTTCCCCTTGGGCGTTTCCAGGATTTTCGGGATCTTCTTGAAGGCCTTCTCCCGCACGAACGGCTTGAACCCCTCCGCCCCGATCAGCCCGCGGCCGATGTGATCATGCCGATCGACCCGGCTCCCCAGCGCCTTCTTCGAATCGTTCAGATGCAGCACCTTCACCCGATCCATCCCCACCGTCGCCTCAAGCTCCCGGCGGAACTTGGCGAACTTCCGCCCCCGAAAATCATACCCGGCCGCGAACAGATGGGCGGTGTCCAGGCAGACCCCCAGCCGCTCGTTCTGTTTCACGGCATCAATGATCGTCGCCAGATGTTCCAGCCGATGCCCCAGCGACGTCCCCTGCCCGGCGGTGATCTCCAGGCAGGTGATGACGCCCGCGTTCGGCAGCCGCTCATGCACCTCATCCAGAGATGCCACCACCCGCGCCAGGCCCGCTTCCTCGCCTTCCCCCATGTGCGCCCCCGGATGCGTCACCAGGTACGGAATCCCCAGCATTGAGCACCGCGATACCTCTTCGACGAACAGCGCAATGCTCTTCTTCCGCAGCGCGGCATCCGGTGAAGCCAGATTGATCAGATAGCTGTCATGGCTGACGGTGTGCTGAAAACCAAGCCGATCCCGATGCGACCCCCACAACGCGGCCGCCGCCGGGTCGAGGGGCGGAGCGGACCATTGCTGCTGGTTTTTGGTAACCTGTGGAACCCTTACGTCGTGTAATTCTTTGATCGGTGTCTTTGAGGATTCTTTTACCGAGACCTCGTTCAAGCCCCACTGCTGAGGTGAAGCGGTGAACACCTGAACGCAGTCCATGCCGAGACGCTCTGCCGACAGAAGGGCTTTGTGAAGGCCACCAGCGATGGAAAGGTGCGATCCGAACATCGAAAGTTTCTAGGTGCGACCGGAGTTAGAGATTTGGGAATACGGTGCTGAGGTACAGTTTCGTACATTCTTCGATGATTTTCGAGGCTTCGTCCAGCGGCATGTAACCTGCGTTTCTGTTCCTGCCTTCAACCGAGAGGACGGCGTTGTTGCCGGTGTCGGACGACAACTGTCCAAGGTCGTCGGCCATCTCGAACGTCCAGTTAGAGTGACGGGCACAGAAGTAAAAGTCACGTCCCCCGATGGAACCAAAGGCTTGAACGGGCACGACCCCGCCCAGTTCGTAGACGAGGCCGAGTTCAGGCACTTCTACGTTCCGGTGACTCTCTAGAGGACGGCTGCATCAAGGATGCCCCCCTTCCGCAGCACGCAGGTTGAGGTGAACACCTGAAGGCACGTCATTTCGAGACGTTCAGCTTCGAGCAGTGCCCTGTGCATGCCACCGGCGATTGAGAGATGTGATCCGAACATACGGCACCGACAGCCTTTGGCCCTTTGGGGCTCTATTTAAGAACGGCAACAAAGCCCGCTTGTTCGAAGTGATGATCGCCTGTCAGCGCTTCGGAGATGCCAGCCTTCGCCATGGCTACGAATGAAATGCAATCGGTAAGCGACCAGCCCTTATCGGGACGCTGTCCGTACAATTGGACTCCTTCAGACAGGAGCGCATGATCGCAGTGAATGATCGTCACGTCTTCGTCGGCCTGTAGGTCGGCCAAAGTCGCTAGAAACTCCATTCGGCCGCGCGGCGATTTCGCCAAGCCGTCAGCGAGCTCGGTCAAAACCCACTCGGTAGTCAATATTCGGAAGGCGTTGACAGTAGTAAATCCCACCGCCTTCGCGTGCGTCGAGTCCGCGGGATTGAGCAGCGAGATGAAATAAAAGGTGTCCGCAAACAAAGTCCTCATTGTTTGGGCGCCCCGTGGATGTAATGGTCGTGCCGCTCCGCCATGTCGGTCGGAAGGTCGGGCACCGTGCCCGCGTGACGGAGCAACTTCTCCGCCAACGTCAGCTTCCGCTCGCCGGTATGCATGGAAATCTCGACCCGCGTGCCGTCCGGCCAGGGCGCGGGCTCATCAAGCACGACAGTGCCGTTGTTCAGCGTTCCGTGAAGCGTCATATGGCCTCGGTCTCTGTCCGATTGATCTTAATGCGGAAAAACCAGTCGAACGATGCGTGCATTGGACGTTGCGTCCTTTGACGTCACGCTAGATTATTGTTCATTATCGCCGCCACGGCGGTTGCGTTCGCGTCATTCGTCGCTTTGAGCGCGGCGATGACGTTCTCCCGGCGGCCCGAAGACTGATTCTGGCTCAGCTTGAATTGCCCTTCCAGCCGCTGGATCTCGATTCGGAAGGCGACCACCCCGTGCGCCATGTTGCGACTAAAGTCGCTTTCGGCGTCGAACGCCCAGGGGGCTGGCATCGAAGCCTCGTACATCCGCACCATATCGGCCAGCATCGCTATGGTGTCGCGCTCGTCGTGGACGGCACGAAAGGACCCGTAGACGTGGACGGCGGCATAATTCCATGTCGGCACAACACGGTCTGATTCGTACCAGGTCGGGGAGACGTAGGCATGCGGGCCGGAGAAGACGGCGAGCACAGTCTGGCCGTCGGCATGCTCCCACTGTGGGTTGGCCCGGGCCATGTGCCCGAGCAGCGCGCCGCTGGGGCCGCGCCGGCGGTCCACCAGGAACGGCAGGTGCGAGGCCACCGGTTCACCGTTCCGCTGCGAGACGAGAAGGCCAAAGCTGTGCCGCTCGATCAGGTCGAAGAGGGTCGTGGGGTCGTGTTCGGCAAAGGGGGCCGGGACGTACATGGGATTCCCTTGTCTGTGCCTCCTAGAAACAGACGGTGCTGACGCATTCAAGTCTGATTCACAAATTGGGATCCGGCTCATGCCGCATCGCACCGAGATTTGCCCCTCCAGGGCCCGCTCGGGAAGCGCCGATCGCCATCCCGGACTGTGGCGACGTCACCGCCTCCCGTGCGGACGTTTCGATATTGGACAGCCCGATTAATCAAGCCGCGTGGTCCGCACGGGAGCGGGGACGCGCAAATGCACCTCGCATCGACCGACCGCTCCTCTGCGGACTCTACACGCGGTTTTCAACGGAACAACCCCGAAACAGTCGTCAGCGAACACGCCCGGTGGAAGACGCATTCAGTCCCCCTCGCCCCCGGTAATCCGGGGGAGAGGGTAGGGTGAGGGGGTGTTTCGATTCATGAGAAACCTTTCGTTCTCCAAGCGTCTCCGTCATCGGCCGGCCCCCCTCACCCTGCCCTCTCCCCCCGGCGTACCGGGAGGAGAGGGGATCTGAAAAGCGCCCGGTCCCGCAACGTCATTTAGTGACTTATCGTCGATCACTTCGGCAGCGGCTCCAGCGTCACCTTCCGGACCTCGAGGGCCGCCCCTTCGCACTGGATGCCGATCTGGCCGCTGGTCGGAGTGACGCCGGTGGCCTTGTTCATCTCCTTGTCGTTGACCAGGATCGTGATTTCGTCCTTGGCGCACAGGACGGTGAACGTGTTCCACTCGCCGACGGCCTTCTCGGCGTCGGGCGACTTCCGCGGGACCTTCGGCCCCTTCGCCGGCTTTTCGGCGGCCGTTGAACCGCTCCAGAAATACATGTCGCCCTGGGCCGCGTGCATCCCCTGGCACTCGACGCAGAGGGGCCAGATTTTGTCCTTGCCGGTCATGTGGACCAGCACGCCCGTATTGCCCGCCTTGGTGAACCGCCATTCCACGGTGACCTTGTAATTCGCGTACGACTTGACCGTCTTGAGGTAGCCGTTCGGCTTGCCAACGCACAGGAGCAGCCCGTCCTTCACCGACCAGACGGTTGATGCTTCGGCGTCCCCTTTCAAGTAGGACGTCCAGCCGTCCATGTCCTTGCCGTTGAACAGCTCGACCTTCTCTGTCGGCTCAACAGGCTTGGGGGCCTCCTCGGCGAAGGCGGCGGCCGACATCACGGCGAAGCTCAGACAGGTGAGGGTCAGGGCGATCCACTTGATCGAACATTGCATGATGCTCCCGGGCGGATTCCTTCAGAGATGGCGACGCGCGACGATTCTCTGCGACCGCCAAACGACATTCAACAGCCGTGCCTGACGATCGGCGGGTTGACATTCGCATTCCATCGCAAGTCTTGGCATCTTCCCCTGGCGTCTTGGAGATCACTTTTTTCGCCCGAGGATGAAGTGAACGCCGACACCCCAAGGACGCCACGGAAGAAGCGCCAAGAAAGACCAGAACCGGTCGTTCATTGACGCATCTGAAAGTGCCTCATTTCCCGATGCAAAATGCCGAAAAAACGCGGCCGAGCAGGTCGTCGGGCGTGACCTGGCCGAGGATGGCACCCAGGGCGTCGAGGGCTTCGCGGAGTTCGAAGGCGGTCATTTCCACCGAAGCCGACGACGCCGTCGCGGCCGCGCGGGCGAGGGCGGCGCGGGCATCGTTGATCGATTCGAGGTGGCGAGCGTTCAGCGCGAGCGTCGGCCGCCCGGCGGGCCCGCCGAAGGCGAGCGTGTCCAGGGCCGCCCGTAGCCCGTCGAGGTTTTGACCCGTTTGAGCGCTGACGAGTACCGAGTCGGGAGCCATTGCATCTGGAACGCCGCGAGGCAGTTGATCGGCCTTGGTCAGAACGGTCAACGCGGCAGATTTTGGAAGGCCCGGGCAGGGGCGGGGGTCGGCCGCGTCGCGGATGAGGAGGACGTGGTCGGCGGCTTCGACCATCTCCAGCGCGCGCTGCCGCATTTTCGACGCGATTTCTGCCTCGACACCATAGGCAAGGCGGGTGGCGTCGGATGCGTCCTCGACCCCGGCAACGTCCTCGATCCCGGCGACGTCGGCGATGCGGGCGATGCCGCGCGCGAGCGCGACTTCGGCGGTCAGGACATCGCGGGTCGTCCCCGCGACGGGTGAGGTGACGGCTCTAGCGGCGCCGGCGAGCGCGTTCAGCAGGGTGCTCTTGCCGGCATTCGGCCGCCCCACGAGTACGAACAGCGGCTCATGGGAGAGCGATTCGAAGCGGCCGCTCTCGCCGAGCAGGTTGGCGAGCGACTGATTGATAAACGCGAGTCGATCGGCGATCTCGGCCGGCGACAGGAACGACACATCTTCTTCCGAAAAGTCGATCCCGACTTCGAGGAGGGCCAGCGTCTGGGCCAGGGAATCCATGGGGGCGGTAAGGCGTCGGGCGAGCTGGCCGCTTTGCAGTTGTCGGGCCGCGAGGAGTTCCTGTTCATTGGCGGCCGCGATCGTCGCGGCAACGCCTTCGGCCTGGGTCAGGTCGAGGCGGCCGTTCAAATAGGCGCGGGCGGTGAACTCCCCCGCCTCGGCCGATCGCGCGCCGGCGTGGAGCAACGCGTGCAGCAGGAGCCGGGCGAGGACCGGGTTGCCGGGGATGTGGAACTCGACGAGGTCTTCGCCGGTGTAGCTTCTGGGGCCTTGGAAGACGTATGCCCAGGCTGGGAGGGATAGGCCAGAAAAGTCGAGCGTTACTTCGAGCGGCCGCCCCGCCTTTATCAGGAAGGGGCGGGCAGATCGCTCGGGCGATGGAGAGCGCCTGGGGGCCGCTCATTCGGACGATCATCCGGGCGGCCGCTCCGGTTGCACTGCTGACGGCGGCGATCGTGGAGTCGGTATACATAGGAGGCCAGGCGACGGGGCGCGGACTGTATAATGGATCGCGACTGGGGCAGGCAAGCGATGAGAGGATCAGCCGATGCCGTCACCGAACCGGGAATGGACCCTTATCTCGGGCAGGACGACGAGTGGCAGGATTTCCATCTCCCGATCCCGCTTGAACCGAACGGGCGAGAGCCGATCCTCAACCTGCAACGTCCTCACGAACACCTACGACGACGCCTGCTACGGCTGGCATCACTATGAGGGGAAGCCCAGCCTCCCGTTGTCCCCTGCGGACGAGGCGTGGGGCGCGTCGATGATCGCGGCCGCGCTGCGGCCGACATAGGTCGGTTCGCCGGCCGGCGACACCATCACGCGGGCGGCCCGACGTACATCGCCGATCGGGCGGTCGGGGCGAGGGCGACTTGCTCTTTGATTGCCCGGATTCGCTCCGCCATCTTCTGCTGCTGGGCGAAGATCTCGCGGTTGACGGAGCTGATGGCGCGGTCGTCGGCGCGGTAGATGTCGCCGGTGAGGGTCCGGGCGATGGCGGATTCCACATGCTCGGTGCGGGCGCATTCCTGCCACTCGGAGCGGACGACGACGCTGACGCCCCCTTCGCCGTACGAGAGGAGCCCCCAGCGTGGAGCGAGGTCCTTCTTCTGAATCAGGCCGGCCGGGGCCAGGACGTAGTGAAGGTTGGCCATCGGCTGCATGAGGCAGGCTTCGAACTTACCGAGCCCAACGCGTTGGCGCAACGGGCGCGGGAACTTGCGGCGCTTGTTGGCGCGGCGGTTCCGCTCTCGCTCCATGAGGCAGAGCATCATCTGGCCGTCCTCGCTCTGATCGCGGAGGAAGTCGGCGCGGGAGGCCTTGCATTCGATGAAGCAGGTCTGCGGCAGGTCGCGCGGGATGAAGAGATAGTTGTGATACGGGCGGAAGATGCCGGTGCCGACGGAATCGATGATCCCCAGGGGCGGCAGGCGCACTTCGGCCGCGATGCAGCGGTAGCCCATTTTGTAGAGCCAGCGGCAGGCTTCTTTCTTGAGCGTTTTATGCAGGTCGGTTTCGCCGGGCACGGGCATTCCTTTGCCGCACCTCCGGGTTCGCGCGTCGCCGCAAGCGAGCGTGCCGCGCCGGGGGTTGATCGGGCTAGAGCAGTCTGAAAGGGTCGGCGCGGCGGCCGGCCAGCGGTTCCTTCGCATGCCCGGCCGCGAACAGGTTGGGGCGGATGATACCGACGGAATTGGAGGGACTCAAATCTGATTTCGGGCTGCTTCAAAATTCGCGAAATGCCACCGCGCGCGGAATGTGCCTGCCGGATCGGTGGGAGAATCGCGTGCGTTGAAAGTAGCAGGCACACTCCGTGTGCCGTTCGCCGGGTCATCCAGCGCGCCCCAAGCCAGGCCACGGCACACGGAGTGTGCCTGCTACATGGGTTTCGTAAACCGCGTGCCTTTCAGCGGGAGGCGGCCGCGTCGTTCGGTTCACATCGTCGGTGACGCATCGTCGGCCAGCCAATCGAGCTTCCCTTTATTCTTACGGATCTCGCCAATCATGATCCGCTTCCAGTCCGTGTAGCGGGGCCCTTGCGCTTTTTTGACAGGTCGGCCAGTGCGGAGGGGTTGGCGACGTCCGGCGCCTTGTCGTCCTTGTATGCCATCTTGCTCGAGATCAGGTCTTTCAGGACGAGGATCTCGGCCTCCATGTTCTTCTTGTCGGTCTTCAGGGTCGCTTTCACTTTCGGGTCGGTCTCTTCGAAGATGAGGTCCTGTTTTTTCGCGACCTCGGCGGTGAGGAACGCGTGCCGCTTGAACGCGCGGTCCAGTCGCTGCCACCAGAGCAGGTCAAAGCGACGCTCCAGCATGTCGGCAACGTCCTGGGTGTGCTCGGTGGGGTGGGCCTTCTGAAAGTCGTCGATTCGGAAGATCGCGATCCCCGGGTTCGTTGGGCCCTTATCGAGCTTGGCAAGCTCGTCATACGTGGCGGCCGTCAGCGGGTCGGGCGGAGGGGGCGGCGGCGCGGGCTTGGTCGCCGGGATCATCGAATCGCGCGGCGTCATGCCGATCTGCGGGCCAGCGTCCGCCGAATCTTCCATTGCAGCGCCGGGAGGCTTAGAGACCGGCTTGGGCGATACGCGCGTTGTGGGGACAGTCGGGCTGGGCTTGACGTCCGGGTCGTCGTAAGAAGAAGGGACGGGCGAGGCTGAAGCGACCGCTTTCCCGCTCAGGCCTGGCCTGGCGGGCGGGGCGTCCGGGCCGTTACCGCCTGGAATGTCGCTCGCGGCCGGCCGCCTGGCGGCGGCGGGAGCTTGTGATGGCCTCAACGCCACCGCGACTCGGACGGCGCGTGTGGCAGGCTGTGAGGCCGGAATGACGACGGTCGGATGCTCGACAATCACCACCTGGGTGGCGGGCGGCCGATGCAGGACCACCCAGGACGTGCCGCCGATGATGCCGACGCCGACGAGGATCACGATCACCAGCCCCACCGGTGAGCTCTGCTTTCGACGGAGCTTGCGGGCGCGGTACGCGGGGGTCGAGCCAGTCGATGCGGCGCCGGCGGCAAGCCAATCGACGGTTTCTTCCGGCGCGGCGGCCGCCTCCGTCTCGACCTGGGGCGCCATGCCGGGCGGGGTTCGGGAAGCTACCGCGCGACCCGGAAGCGGCGCTCGTCCTGGGGCGGTCTGCCCGACGGCCCGAATGCCGGTTGGGGCGGCCGCGACGGCCGGAGCGAAACCGGGCGCCGTGCCGGTTAGGCTCATTGAAACGCGTGGAGGCTCGCCGGCACCCGCCATGCCGGCTTCGTCGCCGGCCCACCCCGTGCGCCCCTCGGCCGCCGACCCAGGCTCGATATCGATCGATGGGCCGCTAGCGCCGGGGCCGATCCGAACGACATCACCGATTTTGAGATGAACCGCCCCACTCACGCGATTGCCGTTGACGAACGTCGCAGGGGGCTGCTTTCCGGCGCCGGCCGGCACGTCCTGCACCACCCATTGCCCGTGAGAGACATATAGAACGCAATGCCGCCCGGCAACCTCGGCGGACGGCACCTGGACGTCAGACTCCGCGGCACGGCCGACGATGATCGGCTGATCGCTCCCGCGGCTGGGGAGCTCCATCAGACGATCACCGAGGGCGTGTCGGATGCGAACCTGCAGTCCCATATCAAGTCCTTTAATTACATCTACTTACGTTCAGGCGCGTCCAGTCGCCGGGCGATCACTTAGGCGATCGCTCGCACCGTCCACCGTCATCGACCGCTCCAGAGGCGACCGGAAGCGACTTTGCCACCGGTGATAATCGCTCGATTGCGGTCCGTTGGCGAAGCGCCGCCGATTTTCCCCTCGCGGTCAGGCATGACCGCGTGCCCGATCCGGCGAGCAACTTTCGCTCTGGCGCAGGCGAACACTCATCGGCGGATGGGGTGTGTCGCGCCCGATGGGGGAAAATAGATGGCGGCAAATGTTGCTAACGCGGGATAAAGTCACACACGCTTGGACGTTTCAGGTAGAAAGAAGTTCACATCGTAGAACCCCGCGATCGGGAAGCGCAATTTCTGGAAGGAGCCTTCAGATCATGGCGTCGAAACCATCTGCCAAGCCCGCAAAGAAGCCGTTTAAGCCCGCGCCAAAAAAGTCCACGTCGATCGGCCGCGGGGCAAAGCCCGCGGTGGTCGCGAAATCCGGCAAGAAGCCGGGTAAAGCGCTGATCGCCAAGCCCACGCCGGTGGCCAAGGGGAAGCAGGCCGTCAGCAAGGCGAAGGGGAAGATCGCCCAGGCCAAGTCGGCGATGAAGACCGCCGCCGGCAAGGTCCGCAGCGCGGTGGAAACCGTGTCGAAGCGGAAAAACGAAGCTGTCAAAGAGACCACACGGGCTGTCGCGACGGCCAAGCGTGTGGTCCGCGAGACGGCGGACCGGACGAACAAAGCGGTGGCCACCGCGAAGTCCGTCGCGGACAAAACCGCCAAGACCGCGCGGAAGGTCAAGGATCGCGCTGTCGAAATTGCCCACCAGGCGCCGGCGGCGGCGGAGCACGTCATGGGGCAGATCAAGGATCACGCCCAGGCCATGGGAGAAAAGACGGGGCACGCGATCGAGTCGGCAACCCATATGGTCGCGGAAACGGCCGGCATGGTCGCAGGGGTTGTCGAAGCCGTGAGTGGCCATCCCGAGGCGAAGCCCAGCGAGCCGGCCGCTCCGCCCGAGCCGCCCGCCGACAGCTCGCACCCCTGATGCATCGCCGTCAAAGGGTGGAAAGGCTAAGGCGACTCCGCGGTCGCAGGAGTTCTCGCATTGGGTGAAGTAACGGCCGGCTGGGTGGTGGCGGCGTCCGCTGGCATCGGCTGCCGGTCGAGGACCGACGCGAGCCGCCCTTCCGCCCGCAATAAGCTCAGATAGCTGCTCTTCTCGTTGTATTGCTCACGGACCAGGGTGAGTTGCGCGGTGAGCAGGCTATCCTGCTGGGTAAGTCGATCCAGGTTGCTCACAGAACCAAGCTGGTTGGCCCGCTCGGCCAGATCGAATGCGCGCTGGGCGGCCGCCACTTCCACCCGCAGGTCGGCGATCTTCCGCCGGCTCCCCAAGAGGTTGTGAAATGCCTGGTTGACGTCATCGGCAACGATGCGCCCAGCCTGGCTTTGGGCAATGCCGGCTTGTCGGTAGACGCTCCATGCCCTGCGGATGTCGGACTCGATCGACAATGCCGAGAAGATCGGAATGTTCGCCGAGATCGCGCCGTTCCACGCCTGGAGCGTCGTCGGGTCGTTGTACAAGAAGTAGCTGAAGTTGATCGTGACGGACGGAAAATAGCGCCGGACGGCGGCTTCAAGGCTCTGTCGCGCGGACTCGACGGCTCGCTCGGCCGCCAACAGGTCCTGACGCTGCTCCGTCGCGCGATGATGCCATTCGTCGATGGGGCAGATATCGGGCGGCGGCTCGAAGTGATCCGTCAGCGGCCCGTCGACGGCGGCGACGCCCATGAGCCGCGCCAGGGCGCTGCGCGCGTTGTCCGCCTGGGTGCGCGATTCGGTCAGCGAAACGCGCGTGGCGGCGAGGTCGGCCTGGCTCTGGGCGACATCGAGCGGCCGCACGCCGCCCAGCTTGAGGCGCGCCTCCTGGTCGCGCACCTTTTCCGCCTTGAAACGAATGCTGCTCTCGTACACGTCGGCCTGATGTTCATCCTGCAGCACGGTGTAGTACGACTGGGCGACCTGCAGCAGAATCGCCTCGCGATCGTCAAGCAGGAGTTGCGCCCGTTGTTCCACGGTGCTTCCGGCGGCCCCAAGACTGGACGCGTTGGCGAGCGAGCCCGTCGCCGATGCGTTCAGCGGGACAGTGAGTTGCCGATCGCGAAGCCCCCTCTCGTGGGTGACGCTGAAGGAGGGATCGATGCTCAACGTCGGCAGGAACGTGCCGGCCTGGCGCATCTTTTCAGCCAGCGCTTGCACGTAATCCTCGCCGCGCGAGGCGATCGCCTCATTGTCGGCGTTCGCCTGGCGAAGCGCTCGATCAGCGGGAGCGGCCGCGACGCCACCCACGCCGCGGGCCGGGCGCTGCTGTGCCCCAGGATCTGCCGGTAGCGCACCACGTCGGCCGACCAGTCGAGGCAGCCCGCCCCGCCGACGGCAATGATGAGAGAAACCAAAACGATTGGCCTTGGGATGCGTAACGATCGAGGTGATCGATTGGGGAGCCCGGTCGAGCGATCATTCATAGCGAAGGGCCTCGATCGGATCGAGCCGGGCGGCCCGGCGGGCGGGGTAGTAGCCGAAGAAGATGCCGACGCCGGCCGAAAAGCCGAGCGCCATCAGGACGGTTGAGGCTTGGACGACCAGCGTGATCGTAGACTGGGCGGCCGAGACGATCCACGCGGTCAAGACTCCCGCCAGGACCCCCACAAAACCGCCGGTGCCGCTCATGACGACGGCTTCGATCAGGAACTGGCGAAGGATGTCGCGCCGTTTCGCGCCGATCGCCTTGCGGACGCCGATCTCGCGCGTGCGCTCGGTCACCGTGACCAGCATGACGTTCATCACCCCGATCCCCCCGACGAGCAGCGAGATCCCGGCGATGCCGCCGAGCAGCAGGGAGAGCACATTTTGGATCGTCGCCATCGCCCCCAGGATGTCGGTCATGTTCCGGACGTTGAAGTCGTTTTCGGCATCCTCCGCCAGGCGATGCCGCTTGCGGAGCAGCGCGGTCGATTTCGCCTGGACCGTAGCGAGCTGTGTTTCATCTTTGGCGCTGAGATCCACCTCATTCAGCCAGTCCACGCCCAGGACCTGCTTCATCGCCGTGGTGTAGGGGACGATGACCTGGTCATCCGGGTTGAACCATCCTTGATCCCCCTTCGCCTTGAGGATGCCGATGACGCGGTAGTGGACGCCCTTCACTTCGATCGACTGCCCGACCGACCAGACATAGTCATCGCCGAAGACGTTCTTTGCCGTGGTCGGGCCGACTACCGCGACGCGCGCCAGGGCGTCGCAGTCGCTGTCGCTGATGGAGCGGCCGTACTCCACCTTGAAATCGCGAATCGCGAAGTAAGTCGGCCCCGTCCCCAGGAGGCTGGTGCGCGTATTCTTGTTCCCGTGCTTCACCTGCACGTTCCCCCGCACCACCGGGGCGACGCGGGAGACCTCGGCGATGTGGGTCATCGCCAGCCCGTCGGCGACTTTCAGGTTCTGCTGACTCCCTGAAACGACGCCCCCCGTCCCGCGCTGTCCGGGCGTGACCATGACGACGTTCGTCCCCAGCGACGTCATCTGCCCAAGCACCTTCTGCCGGGCGCCGGCCGCCAGAGCGAGGGCGGAGATGACGGACCAGACGCCGATGATGATGCCGAGCATCGCCAGGATCGATCGAAGTTTGTTCGCCGCGAGGCTTCGGAGCGAAACCTGCACGATCATCCAAAAGATCATGCCGTGCCCCCCGGCCGCGTCGGGCCGGCCACCGCGACGCTGTTTTGTTCCACCTCCGGCGGCGTTACCACGCGGCCGTCACGAAGGTAGATCTCCCGCGGGCAATGCCGCGCGACGTTCAGGTCGTGCGTGACGACGAGAATCGTTCGGCCCTGCCCGTTCAGTTGCTTGAACAGGGCCAGCACGTCTTCACCGGTGCGGGTGTCGAGCGCGCCGGTTGGCTCGTCGGCAAGGACGATCGCGGGGTCGTTCACCAGCGCACGAGCGATCGCCACACGCTGCCGCTGACCGCCGGAGAGTTGGTTCGGCTCGTGATGCATCCGATCGGCGAGCCCCACCGTCTCCAGCGCGGCGGCCGCCATCTCCCGCGCTCCCTTGCGGCCGACATAGTGGACGGGCAGCTCCACGTTGCGCAGCGCCGACATCCGCGGAAGAAGATTAAAGCTCTGGAAGACGAAGCCGATCCGGCGGCCGCGAACTTCGGCAAGCTCGTCATCGTCGAGCGTGGAGACATCCTCGCCGGCCAGGACGTACGTCCCCTCGTCAGGCCGGTCGAGGCAGCCGAGGATGTTCATCAGCGTGCTCTTGCCGGACCCGCTGGGCCCGCGAATGGCGACCATCTCGCCGGCCGCGATGTGGACCGAGACGCCGTCCAGTGCGTTGACGATCTGGCCGCCCAGTTCGTAGCGCTTGATGAGGTCTTCAGCCTGGATCAAAGGATCGCCTTGCGTGAGAGCTTCTAACCTACTGCGCTGAACAGCCGGTAAGCCTTACGAACCGGAGAAATCCGAAGCACGAAATCTCAACGAAGCTCAAAAAAAGACAAAGTGGAAAACGACGCGGTCGTCTGCATCCGTTTTCCTCCTTTTCCCCTTCGTCATTCCTTCGGATTTCGTTCTTCGGATTTCGATTCACGATGCTGTGGTACTCGAATAACGCTGCGGTGTTAGATGGCGCTTATCGTGGCGGCGGCCCGCCATCAGGGCTCTTCCAGCGGGTCGGAAGGTCGGCCGTCACCACGACGCGCTCGCCCGCGGCCAGGCCAGAGGTGATCTCGACCATGTCGGGCCCTTCCAGCCCGGTCGCCACCTGGCGCGACTTGCCGTCAGCCATCGTCACATAGGCCTGGCCGCCCCGCCGTGAGATGGCGGCCGCCGGGGACGTCAGCACGTCCGCCTTCTCCGCTTCGACGACCACGACGCTGCCGGTCATCTCCGGCCGCAGGAGGTCTTTGTGCTCGTCGAGCACTTCGACTTTCACCTCGAACGTGACGACGTTGGATGAATTGACCCCCTTGGTCGCGATCCGCACGACCTTCCCGACGAAGATCCGGTTCGGGAAGCTCGCCACCTTGATCGACGCGCGCTGGCCGACGCGGACCTCGCCGATGTCACTCTCGTCCACCGTCGCCATCAGAAAGACATGCGAAAGATCGGAAAGCGTCATGATGGTCGTGCCGCCGCTGAACCCGCTCATGCCGGAGGCGACGATCGTCCCCTTCTGAACCGACAGAGCGGAGACGACGCCGTCGATCGGGGCGGTCACCGTTGTGTAGGCCAACTGCTGGCGCTGGGTGTCGAAGGTGACCTGGTCGGACTGGAGCTGTGCGTCGGCGACCTTCACCGCTTGCCGCTTGTACTCGAGCTGGATCGCCTGCTGCTTGAGTTCGTCGATCGCGATCTCGGCCGAGTCGCGGGCGGCGTCGGCGTTGGCCGCTTCGGTCTCGGAAGTCTCCCAGTCTTCGCGCGAGCCGAGGTTCTGGTCGAGCAGTTGCTTCTGCCGGTCGGCCTTGGCTCGGAGGTTGGCGGCCTTGACCTTCGCCGAGGCCAGAGCCGATTCATCGCGGCGGCGCGTGGTGGCGAGGTTCTCCTCGGCCTGACGAAGGTCGTCCTGGGCCTGGGCGAGCTTGGCCGACGCCTGCTCGATAATCGCCTGCGCGGAGCGGACGGCCAGCGTCGCGTCGGTCGGGTCGAGCTGGCAAAGAAGCTCCCCCTTCTTTACCGCCATGCTGACATCGAACGGCAGCTTGATCACTTCGCCGCTCGCGCGGCATTTAATCTCGACGTCCAGGTTTGAGACGACCTTCCCTGAAGATTCGATGCTCTTTTCCACGCTCCCGCGCCCGATGGTCGCCAGGTCGGCAGGGCTGGGCAGCCCGGGTGAAGTCGGCGAGGAGCGGTGGGTGATCGCCCATGCCGCGGCGGCGACGAGGATCGCGGCGACCGCGGCAGTGAGGGGCCAGAGCCATTGCCGGCGCGGCCGCCGGCGCGTTGCCGGCGCCCGGGCGGAGCCAGGCGGCCTGGGGCGACCGGCCTCCGGCGCGGCGGTCGGGTTGCGATCGGTCACGGCGGGGCTCCCCTGCGCCGGCCGCGGATCGAGTTGGGTCTGCATGTCCCTCTGGTGTCTGCTTCTGGTCGGGTCGCACCGTGCGAGCCGACCCCCATTCTATCAGCCAGGATGCGGAACGGACGGCACGACTTGGGGCGGGTGCTGGAATGCAAGGCCGCCGACGCCCCGAAGGGAGCCGGCGGCCGCGATGAGCAAGGTATTTGCGGAAGCGAACCGCCCCCGCGCGAACGGCCTTAAACCAGGTCGATCTTAAAATCCTGAAGCGCCAGGCCCTGCGCCGTGATCTGCGACTGCAAGGCCGCCGGGTCGGTCACTTTCTTGAAGCTGAACTTCACGTTCGCCCCGGTGCGGGCGGAGATGGCCGCGATCGTGTGGCCCCGACGCCGAAGGGAGTGCCGGCGTTGGCGATCGTGATGGTGCCCAGCGACACCTTGCCCAGGCTGGAGGCGACGATATCGGAGCCCGCGTACGCGCCCTTCACCTTGACCGAAGAGATGGCGGCGGCCGATGTGAAATCGGCGGTCGTCACCGGGAGGCTGGTCAGGGCGGTGCCGGCGGCGATGTCACTGCCGGAGAACGACCCGGCCGAGATGCTTCCTATGCTGGCGGCCGAGTGAATACTGGAACTGGTGACCGACCCCCCAACGCCCAGCTTGGACAGATCCACCGCGCCGGCGGCGAACGGGGTGGTGAGGACGATCGTCGCGGCGCTGAGATCCCTCTTGACCGACAGCGACTTGATCGACGCGGCCGTGATCGCACCAGTCAGCGAACCGCCGGACTTCAGGCTGCTGATGACGCCGGTCGATGTGACGTTTTCCCCGAAGTTGCCGCTGGTGGACAGCGTGCCGAACGAGGGGGCCGTGAGCGTGTCGGAGGTAGCGCCGGTGCTGGTGAAGCTGGAGGCCGAAAGGCTTTTCACCGGCCCGGTGGAGGTGACGCTCCCGTCCACCACTGTGCCGAGGCTTAGCGTGGTTGCCGGGCTGGAGGCGATGCCGCCGATCGTGATCGTCGCCGCGCTGAGCGAGCCGATGGTGAGCGACTTGAGCGTGCCGTTCACGCTGACCGCGCCGGCGAGTGCGACGCCCTTCGCCGAGATCGCCGAGAGCGGCGCATCGGCCGAGATGCCGCCGACGGTCACGGAGCCGCCTGATTCCTTGATCGTCAGCGTGGTGCGGCTGGTCGTGCCGGTGGTGCTGATCGAGCCGGCCGCCACGCCGGTCCCGGCGACGGTGATCTTCTGCGCGCAGCCTTGCCGGCGGCGGTCTGGGTGAGGCCCGACCCGGTGAAATGGATGGTCGCCGAGCCCGGGCCGGAGAGTGATACCGTCCCCTTGTGGCCGCTGGCATCGGTGTAGGTGACGCTCTTGCCGAAGCCCGCGCCAACCTGCACATTGAGCCCGCCCACGCCGACCGCGAACGTCTGCGTCGCCGTGGCGCCGTTCGAATCCGTGGCGACGACGGTAATATTGGCCGAGCCCAGCGTTGTGCCGTACCCGATGGCGAGCGACGACCCGCTCACGGTGGCGGTGGCGATCGAGGGGTCGCTGCTGGTGGCGGTATAGGTGAAGGACCGCGCGTCCGGGACGACGGCCGCGGCCGAGATGGTGACCAGGTTGCTGGCGGCCAGGGTCGCCGGCGGGACGGGGGACTGGACCGGCAGGATGGGTGTCGTGCCGTTCTCGGGGGCGAACGCGGAGTTCAGGGATGAGCCGTCGGCCTTCGGGAGTGCGGCGATCGCATCGACATTGCTCAAGGTGTTGTTGACCACATGGCCGAAGACGGTGAACCCGCCGTTTTGGTTGTCCAGGTTCGCGCTGTTGTCAGCGAGGTTGAAGAACCACTCGCTGGTGGCGCTGTTGGGGTCGCCGCCGAGCTTGGCCATCGCGATCGTGCCGCGAAGGTTCGAGCGCGTCGCGCTGAACTCGTTGGGAACGTTGCCGAAGGTGGCGATATGTGTGCCTGTTGGCGTGTAGCCGCCGCCCTGAACGATGAAGCCGGGGATCGCGCGGTGGATGATCGTGTTGTTATAGCGGCCCGAGCTGACGTATTTCAGGAAGTTGGCCACCGTCTTCGGTGCGGCCGCGTCGAACAACCCGATGTCAACCGGGCCGTTCGACGTCGTCAGTTCAACCGTCGTCGATGCCGGGTCAGTGAAGGCGCTGGAGAGGTCAACCGCTTTGGACCCGCTGGCGGCCGGGTCAACCGACACGGCGGGCAATGGCGTGGCGACCGTGACCGCGAAAAGCTGGCGATTTTCAAGCGCCTCCAACAAGGGGCCGCATGCACGCCCCGCTGCCCGCTTCAAGCCTGAAACCGTCGATACGATTTGTCGATCGCCAATTGCCTTGCCACCCCGTTGCCCCGGCAGACGCGGAAGAACCGTCATCGTATCTCTCCTGGAAGTTCAAGATGCCCCGGCCGTTGCTGAGACCGCCAGCCGCCCACCCGGCACCACGCCAGGTAACGTCGGGGACAGGCAAGTTAGCACGACGCTCAGGTGTGTCAATCGGTGTAGCTTACGCGCGACGAAGCGGCCGTGCCATGGGTAGGACGGCAGAGGGCGCACCGCATTTCGCACGAGGGATGAAAATTGATCGAAGAAGCGGGTGGATCGCCCCAAGCAAGTCCGCGGATGCGAGGCGTTGTGACCTGAAGTGCCGCCAGCGCCCCCACCGGCGGGCCTGTTGCGCGAGCACCCACACCGCCGGTGCGGGGCACCGTGAGGCGACCGGCGGCACTTTGGTTCGCGGCCGTCCCCTTTGACTGCGATGGAGGTGCTCCACCAGCCAACGGCGGCGCTTTCGCCCTCCCGGCGATCGGCTAAGCGGTTTTCGCCGCGTTGGCGAAATGTTTCTTCGCTTCGCCGACCAGGTAGAAGCTCCCGGTGATGCAGATAATGTCTTCCTTGGTCACCGCCCGGTTTGCGATGCCCAGTGCCTCTTCGAGAGTCGAAGCGACTTGCGCCATCTTTCCGTAGAGCTCGACATACTGGGCAAGCAGCTCGTTGGGGTCCGCCGAGCGGATGTTATCGACTTTCGTGAAGATCACCTTGTCGGCGCCGCTGGTGATCCGTTCGAGCATTCCCGGAACGTCCTTATCGGCGCAACAGCCGAAGATGACGACCATGGAATCGTACGGGATGTGCTGCCCGATCGCGCGCATCATGGCGTCAACGCTGGCGGCGTTGTGCGCGCCATCGACGATCACCCGCGGCGTCTGGCTGAGCATTTCCATGCGGCCGGGCAGCGTGGTCTTGGCCAGGCCTTCCATCGCCCGACCGTCATTGATGGCGATCCCGCGGCTCTTGAGGCGATCGATCACCGCCAGGGCCAACCCGCAATTGATCGCCTGATGCTCACCGACCAGGGGGACGGCCAGGTGCTCGAACTTGCTGTTCGGGGTCGTAAGGCAGACGCGGTTATGAGGCCCGAGCATGCGGCTCGATTCGAACCGGTAGCTGAACTCGATCCCTTTGCCGCAGAACTCCAGCGGTGCGCCGGCCATTTCGGCGATTCGCTTCAGGCTGGCCTCGGCCTGGGGGTCCTGCAGGACACTGACCGCCGGCACGCCCGTCTTGAAGATCCCCGCCTTTTCTTCAGCGATTTTGGAAAGAGTGGTCCCAAGCTGGGCCATGTGATCTTTGCTGATGCTCGTGATCGCAGTGACTTCCGGCTTGATGACGTTGGTGCTGTCGAGGCGGCCGCCAAGGCCGGTTTCGACAACCACCAGCTCAGCCTTTTGCTCCGCGAAGTACTTGAATGCGATGGCGGTCAATGTGTCGAAGTAGGACGGGGCCGGCTTCATGCGGGCGATGATCGGCTCGACCAGACGCACAAGCCGCGCAAACTCCGACTGGGGGATCATGTCCCCGTCGATGGCGATCCGTTCCCGAATATCGGTAAGGTGGGGGCTGGTATAGAGGCCGGTCTTATACCCATTCGCCTGCAGCATGGAGGCGATCATGGCGCAGGTGCTGCCCTTCCCCTTGGTGCCGGCGACGTGGACCGTGCGAAACTGATCCTGCGGGTTGCCAAGCTTCTTCAAAAGAAGGCGCATCCGGTCCAGATCGAAGTTCGAGCTGTTGTAACGCACGATGCGCAGCCGCTCGAAGTCACTCAATGACGAGAGAAAGCGAATCGCCTTCGCGTAGGCCGACACCCCGTTCGAATGCGGCTTGGGCTCGGCGTGGGGCGACGTTTTTAGAATATGGGCCGGCCGATCTGTGCGATCTGTATGGTTGATGTGCGGTGCCCGTTCCGGCCGCTCGACTCGTGTCGAACGATCGTTTCGGCGTACGCGTCTCGCCGTCGCCACGGCAGCACGAGGAGAGGACTTCCGCGCGACTTTCGTTCGAATGCCCATAGGAATGCCATCTTAACGAGAACCGACTGCGCTTGCAACTTTTCGCGGCAAACGGTGGAAGAGGATGTACTTGCAAATACCGACGCTCTGACGAAGTGTTGCATTCGCGTATGACCCGTACTAGATCCCCCGGTGCGTTGGCTCGGGCGATCCCCGCCCGGGCGCGACCCAGATCAGGTCGCCCGGGCGAACGGGGCTTCAAGATTCCTATAGGTATTGTCGGGTTATCCGGGCTGTGCCGGTCAGACGGGCGACGGCGCGGTGCGGCGGGAAGAGTCGGCCGTGCCGGCGGCGGGCACCGAGACGTGCCCGAGGGACGCTGGCCCGTGACCGCTGGCCGCCGTGGATGCCTGGCTGAATGTCGGACCGGCTGACGCGGCCGACGGGGCAGGGTTCGTCGCCGACCTGCTAGTCCCCCTGCTATCAATCGCCCGCTGATAAATCGCGAGGATCTGCCGGTAATTCTCGTCCGCCGTGTATCGGGATTCGAAACGATCGCGGGCGGCCCGGCGCATTCGGGCCAGGTTCTCGGGCGATGAAAAGGCAAGATTGATCGTTTCGGCGAGATCGGCCGCATCGTTCGGCGAAAAGTGGAGCCCCGTTTCCCCATCCACCACCACTTCTTCGAGCGCCCCCAGCCGCGAGGCGAGGACCGGCGCGCCTTTGCAATAGGCCTCGACGATGATGCGGGGGAACCCTTCGTACCACGTTGATGGCACGACCAGAAAGCCGGCCTCCCCCATCGCCAGGTAAACTTCTTCCAAGGGTCGTCGGCCGACATAATCGATACGCGGGTCGGCGTCGGCGGCCGCGCGCGCCAGCGGCGCCAGGGCTCCATCACCGATGATTTTCAGCCGTCGTTCCCCTTTGATCCGGCCCCACGCGTCGAGCAGGACCTCCAGTCCCTTCCCCGGATCGAGCCGACCGACGAAAAGGGCATAGCCGCCAGCGCCGTCGCCCGCGCCCCGATCGATGTTGATGAAGTTCGGCTTTACCACGCACTTATGTGCGGGAACGGGGCCTTCGACGTTCTTCGCCCTCGAAAACTCCGTCAGGGCGACATAGACGTCGATCGCGTCGCGATAGGTCCCCATCGCACGGTGAACGGTCAACATGGTGGCCGCCACCGCGCTGGCGCCGCGCGCGTCGCGATAGCACTTGTGGACAACGGCCGGCCACGGCGTTCGCCCAAGGCAATCCTCGCAGACCTTCCCGTCGCGAAGGAACAGGCCGTTTGGGCACATCAGGCGATAGTTATGGAGCGTCTGGACCACCGCGGCCCCCCCCTCCCGAGCGGCGTAATAGGACGCCGGGGACATCAGGGGGAACGTGTTGTGAAAATGGACCACCTGCGGCTTTTCGCGCTGGACGAGGCTCCTGATCTGTCCATGGACGCCCCGGTTCCAGACCGTGTCGCCAACCAGCGCCACCAGCCCCATCGGCCCGCCGCGTTTCTTGATCTCGTCGTTGTGAAGCGTGAACGTGACCACGTCATGCCCGCGGCCGCGCAGCAACTCAACCTCTTCAGCGAAGACCTGGTCTTCGCCTCCCGGCTGCTGGTAGTAGTTGTGGCAGACGACGATCTTCATGGCTCTCCGGGAGAGTCGTACGACGACTTCCTCACCTGTAACCCCATCCTCAAACCGGTTTCGACGGCGCCTCGCGTCACGCTTTGGCCATCACGTCAACGGCGTCGGCCGCGGCCCGATGCGCTGGCGCGGCCGTCGCGTGGCTGTTGGTCGGCTTCAGGGGCGGCGTTCCCCCCTGCCGGAACATGGCAGCGGCCAGACCGACATAGGGAGCGGTCCCCAGCGGACGAAGCAGCGCCGCCCGCCCATATGCGGCGGCGGCGGCCGACCACTTCTTCCCCCGCAGCAATTCGCGCCCGGTGCGGCAGAGGTAGATCGATTGCGCCTTGCGCGGCGGCAGGCCGTGGTGGCGGGCGATCGCCCGCTCGGCCGCCGCCCGCTCTTGCGATGTCGCGACGAACGGCTCGCCTTTCTTCCACCGGTCGATGATCCGGGCGACCGCCGTGGCGTTCGCAGCCCCATGGCCCTGGTAAGCCGTGCAGACGGACCCGACCCGCAGGCGGTAACGCAGGAGCACCTCGGGCATGTTCGCCGCTTGATAGCGGGACATCAGACGGGCAAAAAACTCGGTGTCTTCGGCATGTCGGTACGCCGCGTTGTATAGCCCGATCTCCAGCGCCACCTGCCGACGGTAGATCACGGTCGGGTGGACCATCACCCACGGACGCCGGCCCAGGGCGCGCCAGATGTCGTCATGCGCCTCGGGGAAGCGGACCACCTCCGCCAGCGTGTGGCCCGCCTCGTCCATCGTTTCGACGAAGGACCCCAGCAGGGCCAATTCCGGGTGTGCTGAGATGACTCGAACCTGCGCCGCGAGCCGCTCGGGCAGGCTGATGTCATCGGCGTCCATTCGGGCGACCCACTCGCCCCGCGCCTCGCGGATGCCGCGGTTCAGCGTCTCAACCAGCCCTCGGTTCTCCTGGTCGATCAGACGGATCCGGTCATCGCGGAAGCTCGCGAGCACGTCGCGGCTCCCGTCGCGGCTCCCGTCGTTGATCAACAGCAGTTCGAAATCGCCAAATCGTTGCGCGAGCATGCTCTCAACAGCGTCGCCGACGAACGCGGCCGCGTTGTACACGGGCAGGACGATACTGATCTTTGGATCGGCCATGAGGCTTCAGCCAACTTCCCGAACCGCGGCAACGGCCGCCACCCGGTTACAACCATTTCAGATCGACACTTCTCTCGATCTACAGCTTCGCCGGCGCATGCCCGCCGCCGCCGCCGGCATTGAACTCCGACGCCCGGGCGGTTGTCACGATCGCCGGGCCCGCCGAGCCGGGCGGCGCGCCCGCGTCAACGCCGGCGACAATCAATCCCGCGTCCAATCCGGCGTCGGTCCGGCCGAGCCCCTCCACAGCAGGGGTCGCCAGGGAGGCCTGGCGCTCTCGTCGGGCCGCCAAACGCCGAATGCGCGTCGCCAGACCGTGGGCACCCGGGCCGGCCGCGGCGCTTCCAGCGCCATTGGGTGACAGCGTAAGGCTTCGGGACGGGGCGGCGCGAACGCGACTCAGGGAGCACCCGATCAGCATGGCAAGCGGGGCCATCACAAAGACGTAGCTCACGGAATTGTCGGAGAACATCGACGCGATGACCGCGGCGAGCGCGAGCAGCGGGGCGAGGTGCAATTCAAAATCGCGCGGATCCACTCCCCAGCGGGCCGCGGCGTGCGGGGTGGCGCATCGGCGTAGCATTCCGATCCCCGTCCCGATGAACACAACTTTGAAGATCAGCCACCACCCAAGGCCGAAGATGCCAAAATCGTAGAGGAATCGCAGGAAATCGTTGTGCGGGTGGCCCAGGTTCTCGAAGTATCGGTCGATCAGGTTGCCCGCGGCCCCGACACCGTTGCCCAGAAGGTAGTGGCCCTGGAGGTGGTCGAGCAGGGTGCGCCACATCTCGGCCCGCCCTTCGCCGTTAATGCTGACGCCACCGACGCTCAAGCTGGCGTCATGGCCGAAAAAGCGCTCGTGCATCGTGTCGCTGCAGCGCCAGCGTGAGCACGAGCGCCGCCAGAACGCCGAGCCCGGCCAGGCCCGCCTTGAGAATGCTGCGCATTTCCCCGCGCGCACATGCTCAGGGGGAACAGCATGACACACGCGACAAGCCCCATTCGAGACTGGCTGAGAAAAATCAGGACGACGAGCCACACCGAGATAAAGAACCCTCTGATGTCGCCCCCCTGCCATCGTGCCAACTGGCGCCCCACCGCGACGGCACAAAACAGTGCGAACGGCCGCGGCGCCAGGCCGGGGTTCTCTTCGACGCCGGCGCCGAACACGAGGAGGGTGAAGGTATAGAGCGCCCCGGCGATCACCGAGGCGTAGTCGATCGCCTTGTGGATCGTCCGGGCGAAGGCCGGCAACCGCTCGCATTCGCGGGCGGTCAGCAAGACAAAGCCGATGAACCCGACATCCACAGCGAGGTTCTGGAAGGACTTCATGTTCGCGCCGCACCAGGCGAGGCTGATGGTCGCGTACATGCCGAACATTGCCAGCGGAAGCAGGACTTTGGCCAATTCGCGTGGGAAGTAGGGGCGAAGCAGCCACAGGGCCCACGCCGCGACGGCGATCCCCGTGGTCCAGAAGCCGAGCATCGAGACGCCGCCGACGTTGAGCGACGTGGGCAGCGTGACGGTCCCGCTGATCAGGATCACCACCAGCAACAGCAGGCGGTCAAGCTGGGGGAACCGCGAGATGGGGAGTTCGCCGGAGAGCCGCATGATGTTACGCCCCTCCTGTCGACGCCGCTGCGCCGCTGGCGGTGACGGAAGACGAGACCTCGGCCGGGCGGTTTGCCCGCGCTTCACCCCAGGGGATTGACGTCGTCCGCCGGCGTTCCGAGGCGTCGCGCGGGGTGGAAGGGCCTGATCGGGCGGCGCGAAGCAGACGATACGCGACGGCCGCCTGGCACAGGATCGGGATCGGGCTCGCCATGGCCGCCCCTTTGAAGCCGAACAGTAGCGCAGGGCACCGCGATCACGAGATTGCTGATCGCGCCGACCGTCAGCGCGCGGAACGTCAACTGAAGATTGTTCCAGGCCGTTGAGCAGCGACGTGAGGACCTGCGACAGGTAGGTCGCCGCGTAGGTGATCACCATGAAACGCAGCGGCCCCGAATAGACAACGTAGGGTGAATCCGACTTGTAAAAAAGCTCCAAGGTCGTGCGTGGGAAGATCAGGAGGAAGAGAAAGAAAGGGGAAAGAAGCGCCGCGCCTTGCAGGCCATACCCCCCGCCGGCGGACCAGGCGATAGACAGCGGCGACGCTTCCGGGCTCCCACCCAGGGCGCCCTGCCGCCCACGGGCGGCCGCGGCCGCCACCGCCGGGACGATGAGGATCCCAGCGCTCACGATGACCGGGTTTGCCGCGTTGAGCAGCGTGGCCAGGGCCGAATAGCCCGCGAACTCGCTCGGGCCGCGTGCCGCCTGGATCGCCCACGGGCCGGCGAAGACGAGAATGGAGGTCACGAGCGTCCCCATCAGCATCCAGCGTCCGTTGCGCCAGCAATCGGCGGCGAGCGTTCGGAGGTCGCTCCAGCCGCCGGGCAGGACGCCCAACTGCGCACACTGCAGCAGAGCGGCGACCGCCGACGTGGTGGCGACAATGCCGAAGGCGTTCTCCGGCGACAGCGCCCCTTCCCCGCGCACCAGGTACCAGATCAACCCGGCCTGCCCCAGATAGCTGATCGCATCGCCCGGAAGAGCGGCCATGTAACGAAGCTGGGAGGTGAGCGCGTCGCACCGTTTCCTGCGCCTGCCAGATGAGAATGGCCGCGGCGGCCCAGGGGAACATGGCGGGCCGGTGGACGACGAGCGAGGCCACCCCCATGCCGGCGATCATCAGCGGGCCCAGGCAGTGCGTCAGCAGCAGCGATTGTGAACAGGCGCGGCGCACCTCGGCGCGCGAGCCGCGGGCGCCGCGGAGCGTCAGCGGGTAGATGATGAGCGAGTTGTGCAGGCTGTTCAGGAAGAAGACGACGCTAAGGACAAAGCTGTACGAGCCGAACACCTCCGACGTCTTATGCCAATGCCTGACCAGCAGGATATTGGTGAGGAAATTGCCCAGGCTGACCGTGCACTGGTCGGCCAGCGCCCAAACGCCTTTCATCCCCGCGATCCGCGCCAGCAGCGGGCGCGGCGAGGCGGCGTGCCGGATGGGGCTGGCGTCGCCGGGGGAGGCTTCGGAAATCGCTGAACGCATGGGCTCCTGATCGCGGCCGGTCGGCGGTCGCGGCGAGCGACACCGACCGCCTCACACGGCAACGCCTTCGTCGGGGGGTGCTTGAAAAGGGCCGGGTCGCGCCGTCGCAGCCTGGCACGCTTCACTCATCGGCGGCAACCGCCAACGAATGAACCCCCGCCGCGCCAGCGCACGGAAATCGCGCGGTGCTGCGCCGCGCGGTGATCGCGCCTGTTTCAACCGGGCACAAGTAACTGCTTACCCGACGATCGGATCGGTCCGGGGACGCGGCTTCCCGCTCTTCCCATCGGCCGATTACCGCACCCACTGCGGCTTCAACCTGCAAGTTGCTTCAGTACGGGCCGTGAAACGTCGCGCGGGAGCGAATATATAGCCCCAGGTCCGCCCCCCCGACGCCGGCGCACAAGGCGAAACCCCCGGAATACATCGCCCAAATTGAGAGTCAGCTGACGCCGCGGCCGCCACAACGGCCACCACACCGGCCGCCACAACGGGATCGATCGGCCCGGGGGGCTCAATCAGCGGTTGCAGCGGGACGGGCGTGTGCTTCCAGTGTTACTTCTTGGCCGCACCGACCAGTTCGGCGCCCTCTTCGTTCGTCAGGCCTTTGACGTAGCGCCGACTCCCCGAACTGCCCGCCGTGTACTTGTCGGCCGGGCTGCGGCGGGGAATGTCGTTGACCACCAGGCCGATGATCCGGGCCCCCACGCTCAGCAGCGCGTCGCGCGTGTGCTCGGTGGTTCGGCGGTGCGCCGTCTGGGCCTTGAGGACGATCAGGGTCGCGTCGCACGACGCGGCGATGATCCGGGCGTCGGAGACCGCTTCGACCGGCGGGGAATCGACAACCACGCAATCGTACTTGTCGGTGAGAAGTTCGAGCGTCTCCCCAAACTCGCGGCTGTTGAGGATCTCGGCGGGGTTGGCCGGCAGCGGGCCGCACGGCAGGATCTCCAGCCCCGGGACCTGCGTCCGCTGCACGGCCGTCTCCAGGGAGCAGCGGCCGGCAAGCAACGACGAAAGGCCCGTGTTGTTCTTCACCCCGAAGATGTCGTGCTGCGACGGGTTCCGCAGGTCCGCGTCCATCACCAGGATCCGGCGGCCGGCCTGCGCCATGACGATCGCAAGGTTGCTTACCAGCGTCGTTTTGCCGTCACCGCTGGAGGGGCTTGTGATCAGCAGCGTCTTCATCTCGCCCGGAGGCAGCGTGTACTGCACGGCGGCGCGAAGCGCGCGATAGGCCTCGGAAGTATCCGATCCCGGGTCGATCAAGACGCGCTGGCCGCTGACCGACGGGCTTCGCTTCGCGGAACTCTGCGGGATCAGGGCGAGCACCGGCATCCCCAGGCTCGTCTTGATGTCGCTGGCCGAGCGGAAGCGGTCGTCAACCCATTCGCGGAGGCAGGCGAGCAGCGTCCCCAGGCACAGGCCCATGGCGACGGCGATCCCAAGGATGAACGCCGGCTTGGGGAAGCTGGGCTTCTTTTCGGGGTGGGCCGTCTGGACCTCGTCGATGTTGACGACGCCCACCTCGCGGGCGAAGCGGATGTCGCGGATACGGGCGTCGTAAAAGTCGCGAATGCCCTTCAGCCGCTCGACGTCAGCCTGGATGCGGGCGTACTCGATGGCCTGGGCGCTGAGTTCGGCGGCGTGCGCCTGCTCGGCGTCGAATGACTTTTGCAGCTCTTCGACCCGGCCCTTGGCCGCCATCGCGTGGCGACGGATGGCCGCGAGGTAGGCGACGTTCAGTTGATCGAGGCGCTTGCGATAGAAATCGACCGTCGGGTGCGCGCTGCCGTAGCGCTGCATCCGCTCCTGGAGCTGCGCCTGGACCTGCAGCATCTCGGCGCGGATCATGGTCATTTCCTGCGGAGAGGCGATCGGCATTTCCTGATCGAAGCTCGAATCGACCGGGGCGGTGGTCGGCCGGGCGATGAAGGTGCGGGCGGCTTCCTCGTACTCCGTCTGACTTTCGGCCTGCTCGATCTGGGCGGACGTCAGCGCGTCGCCCAGGGTCTTGAGGCGGTTGAGAATGATGTTCGACCGGTCGTCAACGCGGGAAAGGATGCCGAATTTCTTCTCCATCTCATGGAGTTTGTCCGTCCCGCCCTTGATGTCCCGCTCGATGTCCGATTTGTTCTTGTCAAGGGTGTTGAGCGTCTGGTCAGGGTTGGAGTCTGATCCTTTGGGCTTGGTCTGAAAGAGCATGTACGCCTTGACGATCGCGGTGGAGATGACGCTCGCGTCGTCCGGGTTGGTGCTGGTCGCATTGACGTTGATCAGCTCAGCCGTCTTGTCCACCTCGACCGAGACAATGCTTCGAAGGTGCTCGACCGGGCTCTTATCCGTCGCCCGCTCCATCTCGTTGGTTTTGATCACATCTTCGCGCGCCGCCGCGATCGCCAGGACCGGCTCGGAGGTGATGAGTTCTTTTTGCGTATTGAGGAACTGCGTTGACCCTTGCGAGCTGATGCTCGCCGAACCGCCGCCGGGCGTGATGGACGGGAGGTTCGATTGCTGGACGTTGATCCGGGTGGTGCTGGTATAAAGCGGCGTCGCCCATTTGAGGTAGAGAATCCCGGCGATGCAGAAGGCGAGGACGGTGGCGAGGATCAGGAACTTCTGACGCCAAAGGACCTGGAGCAGCCATTCGCTGGGCGAACGGGGATCCGGTTGCGAGGCTCCGATCGACTGCGGGGCATACGGCGCGACTGCGCCGTCCGGCCCGGGCAACGATTTGTAGGAGTTACCGTTGTACAGTGGACTCTCCGGCTGACGGCCCAGATGATCGAGTGGTCTTGTATCGCTTGAGCGGTGTTACCGCCCAGCGTAGGTGAGCCACGAACGGGCTCGAAGGTCGTGCGGTCGCGTGGGCCAGGGGCGAATCGTCACGACTCTCCGAAGGGGGATCGACCGGCGCGGCCCACGTCGTTAGCGAATCCGCCACATCTTGTTCGCCGACACGTCTCTTTCGCCGGACGCAACCATCCTGACCCGTTCCCCTGAACCAACTGCCCCGGCTCGATGAGGAGTTTAACCCGACTCGGCCTATTCACAAAGCTTTTTGACCGCCCAATCTGAATCTCGGCCCGCTCCGGTGCAATACATGTCACATAAAGATCGCGTCGCCCCTAGACCGCGCGAACGCCTTGGCGTCCCTCGGCGAAGGTCCCCCAGTCTGGCGAACCGGCTCCGGATACGTTACATATGCCGGCTGTGACGGCATCACGGGTGCGCCGCGTGAACGGGCCCAGTCGGTCCCGGGAACCCCGTCATTCGCTCCGAAGTAGTGGGATCAACGACGCTTAGCCACGTTTAGGTCAACCACGCCGCCCGAAGCCCCTTGGGTGCCGAGGGGCTCGCAAGGCGTTGATGCGGTTCTTCGGCGGCCGGTAACTGTCGCGGCCACTCTAAAAAACAAGCCGCGCCTGAAGCGGCGGGCCGGTTGGGACGATCAGAATGATTGTCAGGATATGCCGTGCGAATCGAGTGAACCGATCGTGCCGGCCGGAAGTTCGATGAGATGCCGAACCGCACAAAGGATGGCCCATGGGGCTGGTGAAAGTACAGGTCTGGGATGCGACGGCGGCCAAGCGGCAGGACGTCGAAATGCCCGATGATGCGCCGATGAACCGGATCCTCGCGGTCCTGCTCGATAAGATGAATTTCCCCCAGTACGCCCCGGACGGCCAACCGCTTAGTTACAAGTTTCACCACAAAGCGTCCGGCAAGCAGCTTCTCGACACGCAGACCCTGCGGGATGTCGGCGTCCGAGACGGTGACGTGTTACGGCTCCAGCCGGAAATCACCGCCGGCGCTTTCGCCGCCACCCGACCGGCCGCGGCTCCCTAACTGCGCTCACCGGTGCGATATCCCTGTTTGCGATGTCCCTGTTGATGCTTCAGGCGAGCGAGACCCGGGGCGGCGATCCAATCTGTTCGGAGTCTATCGTGGCCGAATCGGACCTTATCAGGCTGCTTAGCCCGACCCTTGAGGCGGCCTCGCCCGCTCCCGTGGCGGCCGCTGCGCCGCCCGCGCCAGCCCCCATCCGAATCACGGCCGCCGATGCCGCTCCGGCGGGCCAGGATGGCCGGTTCGATCGCTTCAAGCTCATTCGATGGTGGGATCAGGCCAAGCTAGCCCGCGCGAAAGTACTGGTTGTTGGCGCCGGAGGCGCTGGGGAACGAGATCGTCAAGAACCTCGCCCTTCTCGGCGTCGGCCACGTCCTGATCGTGGACATGGACCGGATCGAAAACTCCAACCTTTCCCGGTCGGTCCTGTACCGGGCTTCCGATAACGGTTCCTATAAGGCGACGGCCGCCGCCCGTGCCGCCCGCGACATCTACCCTGACATCAAAGCCCACGCGCTAAACCTGAACGCCGTGTATGACTTGGGGATGGGCGTCTACCGCTGGGCGGACGTGGTCATGGGCGGCCTGGACAATCGGGAGGCGCGGCTGTCGATCAACCGCAATTGCCTTCGGGTAGGGCGGCCGTGGGTGGATGGCGCTATTGAAGCGATCCAGGGGACGGCGCGTGTCTTTACCCCGGACGGGCCGTGCTACGAATGCACGATGTCCGATACCGACTGGCGATTGCTCCAGCTTCGCCGCAGTTGTAACCTTCTGACCCGGCCGGAGATGGAGGGCGGCAAGACCCCGACGACCCCGACCATCAGCTCAATTATCGCCGGCGTGCAGTGCCAGGAGGCGGTCAAGCTCCTTCACGGCATGCAGACGATCAGCGGCCGCGGCTGGGTTCTGGACGGGCTCAGCACCGAAGCGTACCTGACCGAGTTCCAGCGCAAAGAGAACTGCTACAGCCACGACCCCCTCGACGAGATCGTGGCGCTCGACGTCCGAGCCGATCAAGTTACCGCGGGCGAGTTGCTGGAGATCGCTCGCAAGCGGCTGGGGCCGTCGGCGGTGCTGGAGTTCGGGCGCGACGTCCTCGAGAAGTTGGTGTGTCCCCGCTGTCGGCATGAAGAGCTGATGTTTCAATCGTTGGGCAAGGTTTCGGCCGAGGTGGCATGGTGCCCGCGTTGCCGCGCCGCCGCGGCCGCCGGAGAGATGAAAGAGGACGAAGTCCCCCGCCGCGAGGTGGTCACGTTCTATAAGGTCCGGGGGGGCGAGCCCTTCCTGGGCCGGCCGCTCGCGCAGATCGGCATTCCGCCGATGGACATCGTGATCGCCCGCGGACAGGAGCGGTCGATCGGATTGGAGCTCTCGTGGGACGCCGAAGACGTGCTCGGGCCGCTTTGGGACGGGGAGGCTCTGGAGTGGGCTTAGACCCTGAAAAACTCGCCCTGGCCCAAGAGGGCCTCATCACCGGCCCGGTGGCGGGGAATGTCACCGGTCTGGAGGCGCTGTCCGCCTCGGCCGCCCCGATCACGGCGCCGCGAACGAGCGAGCCGGGGTCTTCGCCGGAAGTGGGCGCCGCGCCCGCCGAGTCGCAGCCGCGCTCGTCAATCGACGCGCCGGGCGACCAAGCCCCTGTTTCAGACCTGCGCCCGACCGGGCTCCCCGCCGGCGCCGTGGAGGCGACGGCCATCCTGTCGGCGACGCCGGTCGAACCGGTCCGCATCTCGGTCATCAAGCGCCGGAAGACACCGAGCCGGACGGGCCGCCGCCGGAGTTCCAGGTGATCTTCCGCCATGGCGTGCTGGACCGGATTCGCGAGCACGGCGAGTCGCAGCCGAAGGTCGAGGTGTGCGGCGTCCTGGTCGGCAGCGTCTACGAAAACCCCAATGCCGCCTTCATCTACGTCGAGGGGAGCATCCGCGGGACGCATGCCGCCGGCCGCACGGCGCAGGTCACCTTCACCGCCGAGACCTGGCAGCACATCGACCAGGTCATGGACGAACAGTTCGCGGGGAAGAAGATCGTCGGCTGGTATCACACCCACCCCGGCTTCGGCATCTTCCTCTCGGAGATGGACCTGTTCATCCAGAAGCACTTCTTTAACGCCCCGTGGCAGATCGCCTACGTTTACGACCCGTTGAGCAGCGAGCGCGGGGTCTTTGGATGGCGCACGGGCGAAACCGTACGGCAGAACTTCGTGGTCGATAACGAGCAAGGCCCGCCGATCACCGAATCGGCCGGCCCCAATACATCGCCCGCGGCCCAGATCGAGGAAAATCATTCGGGCGACGGCGTCGGCGCCGGCGGGTCAACGGAACTGGCCGCTCGCGTCCGTCGCCTCGAGCAGCGGCTCAAGCTGATGATGATCGGGTTCGCGATCCTGACCGTCCTGGCGATCGGCTTGCCGCTCATCGTCCTGGTCCAGTTGACCGGGAATGAGCCGGCCCCCGACCCCGTGCCCGCGATCGCCAAGTTCGCCGATTTTCATCCGGAGCGCATTGTGCCACGCGGGCTGACGCAGCCGTCGTCCGCACTGCCGCTGGACGGCTCGGCCCCGGCGACCGACACGCTGCCTTCGTCCGCCGCTCCGGCGGCGACTGTGCCGGCCTCCCAGCCCTCCGTCACGGCCCCGGCCGCCGGAAAATAAGGGAGTCGGTAGTGCGGCTCACGCAGCGATGGCCCGCCGAGCGACTGCGGGGTCGGGCGTTGGCCCGGCGCGGGTTCGACTGTAAAAGTGGTTCCGGTCCGGAAGACATCGCCGGCGCATGTCGATGACGATGTTGTAGGATGCCCCAGGGCTGGAAGGTGCTTGCGACGAACGTACGTGATGCCGTCGGCCGGTCGTTGCGACCCGGCGGCGCGATCAAACTCCCGACCGGCCCTCACGATGGCGGCGGCCGACAGGATCAGCCATGCGTCAAAACGTTGAAGAAACTCCGGCGGCAGACCGGCACGACCGGAATGACGACGCCGGTGCCCCCACCGGCGACGCCGCCGCCGACGAGATGATCAAAAGCCTTGCCGACCGCTCAGCAGGACGTACCCGCATGACGGAGAAGCCCGAACCTACCGATAAGCCCGCGGACCCCGCGGCCCGTGGCATCACCGTGACCTGGGACGACCTGAGCACCCGCAAGGTCGAAGCCCGGCTGAAAGAGCAGGACGCGCTTACCCGGACGCGGGAATACGCGCAGATGGAGGAGTCGTCGGTCCTGTCCAACAAGGCCCCGAAGCGGTCGTGGGTCCTGGCCATCTGGCATAACAGCATCGTGTCGATGGCGGTGTTCGGGGTGATCGGCGGGCTTTTCGCTTTTGCCTGCGGCGCGTCGCTTCAATACCGGCCCAACCAGTACGAGCTGGCGAAGACGCTCCAAAGCGGCCGCGAACGAATCCTCCGCGTCCGTGACGAAGGGGGCATGACGCCCGAGAAAGCCCAGCAGGCGATCGAGCTCTATGATTCGCACGCCAAAAGCAACCCCTACTTCGCCGTTCTGATCGATCAGACCCTGCGCCCCAGCCAGCGTGAAGACCAGATCGCCAAGCTCGTGGCGCGCGATAAGGCGAAAGAGTTCATCGCCAACGTTCTCGCCTACGGCGTCAGCGGCGTGATGATCGCGCTGCTGCTCTCCATCGCCGCCCCGGTGACCGAACGAAACTGGGCCGGCGCGGTGGTGAGCGGCTCGGTGGGTGCGGCGCTGGGCCTGGTGGGCGGGATCGTGGTGTCGCTTTTTGTTGACAAGGTTTACGCGGGGATGGGCGGCGACTCGGCCGCCGCGGGGGACATTCACAACTACAAACAGATGGTGGCGCGCGGCGTGACCTGGGGGATGCTCGGCGTCTTCCTGGCCCTGGGGCCCGGCGTCGTGATGCGGAACCCCAAGAAACTGCTCATCGGCCTGGTCGGTGGCCTCATCGGCGGCATGATCGGCGGCTTCCTGTATGACCCGGTCATCTACTGGTCGGACAACGATCACCTCTCGACCCTGGTCGCGATGGTCGCCATCGGATTGTTCACCGGCCTGGCGACGGGCATCATCGAGAACGTCGCCAAGACGGGCTGGCTCAAGGTGACGGCCGGCCTGATCGCGGGCAAGCAGTTCATCCTTTACCGCAACCCCACGTTCGTCGGGAGCGGGCCGGATTGTCAGATCTACCTCTTCCGCGACCCGCAGGTCGGCCGCCGGCACGCCGCGATCCACATCGTCCCCGGCGGGTTTGAATTGGAGAACCTTCCGCTCGGCGGCGCGACCGTCGTCAACGGCAAGCCGGTTGAGCGGGCCCGCCTGAAGAGCGGCGACCGGATTCAGATCGGGGCGACCGCGCTGATGTTCCAGGAACGGTCCCCCGGACGGTGATCCACCCGTGGGCATAAGCCCTCGGCGGACGATGAACCACCGGCCGGAACGCGACGCATGCACGACTCACTGGTGCGCGATTCACTGGCGCCTGAATTATCGGCCGCTGGGTCAGCGCCGATGACCCGGGCGGTACGCCGCGCGTCAAGGCCCGATAGCAAAGATGCCCGTTCTGATTTTCCAATTTCAGGGCACCCGCCGCGCGGCGTTGCTTCGCCATCGCATCCTCATCGGCCGGCGGCCGATGAATCACTTCGTCATTGACGACCCCGCCGTCTCGCGCATGCACGCGTGGATCCAAGTCGATGACGGCGACTGCTTCATCAGTGATACCGGCACACGCGCCGGCACGCGGATAAACGGGGAGCGCGTCAACATTCAGACGCCCCTCCGCGACCGCGACCAGATCTCGATCGGGCCGGCGATCATCACCTTCCTCAAATCCGACGCGTTCCCCCCCGGCGTCGAACGGTTTGAGCTGCCGACCGACGACCAGGTCGGCGTTGGCGAAGACGGCATCCTCTTCGAGTGTTCGAAGTGCGCCGCCCCGCTCTGGGCGTCGCGTTCCTTTGCGGGCCATACCGGCCAGTGTCGATACTGCGGCCGCTCGATCACCGTCCCGGGTGGCCCCGCCGGCCTGAACACAAGCGGCGGCACCCCCCGCCTGAAGCCGGTCCGCCCGCTCCGGCGCGCGGGCTCCCCGCCTACCCCGGCACCCCGCCCGCGCCTCCAACGGCGGTGGCGGGGGACGACCAGCCGAAAGTCGCGGCCGCCGTACTTGCGGCCGAAGTCGCCGCCGAGGCCCGCGCCGCGCGGCCGAAAACGCCCTTCGACGCGCCCGATACCCTCCCGCGGCCGCGTCCCCTGGCCCGGGTACGGGGGGGCGCGCCTCCAACTCACCCGCCGCGTCGCCTGCGGCAGGCCGATCGGCATCGGCGGTGGCCGACGCCCCCGCCGCCTCGACCAGCCGCTCGCGCGTCGCGCCACAGCCGGCCGCACCGGCGCCGACAGCCCGCCGCACCGCCCCCGTCCGAGACAAGCCCGCTCCGGAAGCCCCGACTTCCGAAGCGACCCCACGCCCCGACGTCGAGCTGGCGCCGCCCCTGCCCGAGCCCGCGGCGCGGGCCGAAGCGCCGCCTGCGGCCGCGCCGACCCCCCAGCCCTTGTCGAGCCCAGAGCTTGTTCCCCCGACCCTGGTCGAAGACTCCGCGCCGGCGACAATGATCGCCGCTCCGAGGGTCGTCAGGGAGAGCTCAACTCGCCGCCGCACGAATGAACGGATGTGCGGCGTCTGCCAGTCCACGATCGGCGAATTCGAAGAAGTAGCCGGTTGCCCCACCTGCGGCCTCACCTTCCACGCCGAATGCTGGGAAGAGAATTACGGCTGCTCGGCCTACGGCTGCCCGCAGGTCAACGCGCGTGCAGCCGGAAACGTCAACGAACGGCCACGACCCGGCGATCGTCGGTCACGAGGCGGCGTCCGAAGCCCCACCCGCGGCCGACGAGGAACCGGCCCCGGGCTTCCCGTGGGAGTTCCTGCTCCTGGCCGCCAGCGTCTTCGCGGCCCTTCTGAGTGCCGTCGCCTTCGGCCTGCCGTCGCTCCTCGTCGCCGTCGGCACGTTCGTCTACTTCACCCGCGCCCGGCGCCGCGGCGGCGAACCCTCCCCCAACCGCCGGATTGCCTACTTCGCCGGCGCCCTCGCCGCCGTCGGCATCGCCGCCGGCGTCCCCGTGAGCTACTTCCTCTTCTTCAACGGCTTCCATTTGTGACCGTCAACGACCCGCGCCCGTAAGGAAGCGGGAAGTCGCCGTACTCGGCAACTGATTTGTTGGATCGAAAGAAGCTCGCCGAACGCCGCGCGGGCCACCCGCGAGCCGCGCCCGTAAGGAAGCGGTCCCAGAGCGCTCCGGAAGCCGCCGCGAGGCCGAAGGACGTGCAGCGAAAGCGAAGCCAGACCGCTCTCAGACGGTCGGAAGACCTTCCGTTGACGGGACCGCCGCGAACGAGCCGCGCCCGTTAGGAAGCGGGCAGTCGCCGTATTCGGCGACTGAGCTGTTGGATCGGCGGTTGATGCCCGTTTGCGGCGGGCCCCGCTTCCTGACGGGCGCGGCTCGTTGGCAGCCGTCCTGAGCCCGCGACGCCATCAACCCGCTCACGACCTCGCCCGCCCCGTCCGATATAATGCGGGCGGCCGCCGCGCCGCTCCAGTCGTATTTCACGAGCCCAACGCATGATCGAATTCACCTGCTCGGGTTGCTCCCGAACCTTCACGGTCCCCGACTCCTTCGCCGGCCGCCGCGCCAAGTGCAAGAGCTGCGGCGCGCCGATCGAGGTCCCTAACCCCGCCGCCGTCCCCGCCGGCGCCAGCGAAACGCACCCCCACCCTGCCCCCGCCGAGACGCCCGCGGCCGCCGCCGCGCCTACCCCCGCGCTCGACGCCCCCCCGCCCCCCGTTCGCCGGATCCCCATGCGCGTTCGTCGCCTGATGGCCGACGCCGAGCAGATGTCCACGGCGTTCCAGGGCTTCCCGCTGATCCGCGTCCTGTCGGCCATCGGCGAGCCGCCCGAGACGTACACGGTCGAATACCAGGTGAAGAGTCTGGACCGCACCCCACGGAAAAAAGACCCGATCCCGCGCGAGACGCACCGGGTGGAGATCCAGCTCACCAGCGACTACCCGCGCGTCAGCCCCAAGTGCAAAATGCTGACGCCGATCTTCCACCCCAACATCGACCCCACCACCATCTGCGTCGGCGACCACTGGGCCGCTGGCGAGCGGCTCGTCGATCTCGTCATCCGCATCGGCGAGATGCTCGCCTTCCAGGCCTACAACATCAAAAGCCCCCTCGACGCCGAAGCCGCCATGTGGGCCGACCTCCACCAGGCCGACCTCCCCACCGATTCGCGGTCGATGCGGCCGCCGAACCTTGAGTGACGGCATAAAGAAGTACCATGTCTCAAGCCCGCCACACGGCCGTCGTTCCGAATGCCTGTCGCCAAGCCTTGCCCGCAACGGGTCACCGTCGCGAGCGGACATAATTGAAGGTGGGCCGTTTATGGCCCCGCATTTCATTGCCAAACTCGAAAAGCGAGGATCTGTCGCTGACGCTCCAGACGCGGAGGCAGCGCCGACCGGGGAAGGTGAAAAGGCGAGCCGATCATCCATGACGGCGAGACCCGAAGGATGAACAGATAGAATTCACCCGCCCGCGTTCGTGATGCGTTTTCGTGGCGGTGGTAACTGGATTTGGAGCAAAGCGATGAAGATACTCGAACTGGACGTCAATGGCTTCCGTTCGCTGAAGTCTGTGGCTTGGAAACCGGCTGATCTGAACGTGATCATCGGTCCAAACGGGTCTGGGAAATCGAACCTGCTCAGGATTTTGGAGTTGATCTCGGCGTCGGCTCAGGGCCGGCTCGGGAAGCACATTCAGACCGCTGGCGGAATCGGCTCTTTACTTTGGGACGGAGCTGAAAATGAAATGGGCTGGCGCATGGTGGCGTCACCGGCGGAGGATTGGCGAGGGCTCCCCAAGGACTGCCTCACATACGAGACCACGCTAGCTCGAATAGGGAAGGGCAGCGCCTATCGAATCGAACGCGAGTTACTGGCCAACTATAACGAAGTGCGAACGGGCGAGCGACAGGAGCCGTTCAAGCTGATTGACCGGCGCGGTCTTCAAGCCAGGGTTTACGAGCCCACTGAACGGGGTTTCATTGCACCCCAGGAGGAAGAAGTACACGAAGAAGAGACGCTTCTCTCCCTGGCGGCGGGCCCGTTCAGCTACAACCCGCTCATTCCTCCCTTTCGACGACAACTGGCTTCATGGTCCGTTCACCACGATCTTCATGTGAACCAGGATGCGCCGATTCGGCAGGCGACGGTTGCCCGCATGGAAAAGCGCGTCGCGCCCGACGGGCAGAATTTGGTCAGCGTTCTGCACACGCTATACACCGGTGATCGAGAGTTTAAGAACGAGATCAACGCGGCGATGAAGGCAGCTTATGGGGACGATTTCGAGGAGCTCGTTTTTCCTCCAGCCGCGGACCAGCGAGTACAACTGCGGGTGCGGTGGAAGAGTTTCAATCGAGAGCAGGCTGCCGCTGACCTGTCTGATGGCACACTGCGCTTTCTCTTGCTGCTCACCGTTCTGGCCAGCCCAGAAGCAGCGCCGTTGATAGCCATTGACGAGCCGGAAAACGGGCTGCATCCCTCAATGTTGCCCATCGTGGCGGAGTATGCCGTCGCCGCGTCTCAGAAATCCCAAGTGATTCTGACCACTCATTCGCCGCAGTTTCTTGACGCGTTTGGCGGGGATCCTCCAACGACGACTGTGACCTCCTGGGAAGGGGGCCAGACCCTATTGAATGTTCTGGACGGCGACCGCCTCAGGGAATGGCTCAAGGCGTACTCGCTCGGCGGGTTGTTCAGGTCAGGCGAATTGGAGGCCCTGGTATGAAATTCATCTTGCTCGTCGAGGGCTATACGGAGCAGAAAGCAGTGCCCGCGTTCTTAAAACGGTGGCTGGACGCGCGGCTGACCCAGCCGGTCGGCGTCAAAACCGTCCGGTTTGACGGATGGCCTCAACTGGTCCAAGACCTGAAAGTGAAGACAAAGCTGCATCTTCAGTCCGACGACGTCATTGCGGTCATATCGCTCTTGGACCTCTACGGTCCGACCTTCTATCCGCCGGGCGTGGATACGCCCAGTGACCGGGAGGCGTGGGGCAAGAAACACCTTGAGGACAAAGTCGGGCACGCGCGATTCCGTCACTCGTTTGCCGTACATGAGACTGAAGCGTGGCTTCTGAGCCAGCCAGAGCTCTTTCCCGCCGACGTGCGAGCGTTGTTTCCCAGAAAGACAGATACGCCGGAGCAGGTGAATTTCGACGAACCGCCCTCCTATCTGCTTAATCGGCTGTACCGCCAGGCGAATCGCAAGACATACAAGAAGATCGTGTACGGAACGCAAATGTTCGCCAAGCTGGACCCAGAGGTTGCGTGTCGAAAATGCCTAAGACTGAAGGCGCTTTTAGATGAGCTTCTTGGCTTAGCGGAGACCGCGGGGCTCTGAAACGGGTTGGAAAAGGGGACAGTCGGACAGTCTCAATCAGTCGATGGACGCTGCCGATTCCGTAGGTTGCTCTCGTGCGCCGCAACGCCCGCAAGGCCCCTGGCGATATCATTTTTCATCCTGAACCTGGCGTCGGCCGCCGTACCATCTTGGACAAGACGAGGACTACGCGCCGTTTGAGCGGGCGATGGCCCGCGCTCTGGCGGCCGCTCGGGGGCAGTCGCTTTCCTACTGCCTCATGCCCAACCATACCGGCCCAACCAGTTCTTCGACGATTGTCTTCCGTATTGGGTCCGCCGGGCCGTTAGGCTGGTCGGATATCTGATCCGAAAGACGCTCGGCTGGCGCGACGGGCAAGGGCGGCCGCGGGCGGAGGTTCGTGCGGCCATCCCCATCGAAATGATCGACCGGGCGGCCCTCGGCCGGGACATGATCCGGGGCGCGATCGACGGGGCGGTGGCGCGGCATGTCGTACGCTGCGCCCGTTCGCCGCGCGCATTTTTGGCTGGGCGGACGACCTTGACTGGACTTTACGAACTGGCCTGTGAGGTTTCTTTTGGGTGATCCGTCGGTACGATGCCGCCGGACCAACCCTATGGCAGAAAAGACCATCCTTCGGCTGGGCAGTGTCAGAGAGCTGTCCGTTTTCCGCGATCATCTCACCCGTCTGGGGCTGGATGTGCCGTGCGACGATCAGCTCCTTGCCGGTGATGCGTCGCCCCTGTCACAAGCGGCCGATGTGGACGGGTTGCGGATCGGGAACCGGTTCACCATTCATCCGATGGAGGGGTGGGACGGCACGGCCGACGGGCGCCCGAGTGAGGCGACGGTGCGGCGGTGGAAGCACTTTGGCGCCAGCGGGGCGAAGCTGATCTGGGGGGGCGAGGCGGTCGCCGTTCGGCACGACGGGCGGGCGAACCCGAATCAGCTCCTGTTGAACGAGGCGACCCAGGGGGAGATCGGCCGCCTGCGGGAGACGCTGGTGGCCGAGCATCAGGAGCGGTTCGGGACAACGGATGACCTGGTCGTTGGGATTCAGCTCACCCATTCCGGCCGCTACAGCAAGCCGAACGATCACCACCGGCCCGAGCCGATGATCCCCTTCCACCACCCGGTGCTCGACCGGCGACTAAAGCTCGGGCCGGATTACCCGGTGATGTCGGATGGGGACATTCGGTCGATCATTGATGCCTACATCTCCGCCGCGCGCCTGGCGGCCGCGTTGGGGTTCCAGTTCATCGACGTCAAGCACTGCCACGGCTACCTGGGCCACGAACTGCTCGGCGGCCACACGCGGCCGGGCGACTACGGCGGGAGCTTCGAAAACCGGACGCGCTACCTCCGCGAGATCGTCCAGGGAATCCGGTCGGTCGCGCCGGGCATGAAGATCGGCGTGCGCCTCTCGGCGTTCGACGTCATCCCCTACCGGCCCGACCCGGCGCTTTCGACGCCGGGCAAGCCGGGCCGGGCATCCCGGAAGACTTTACGGGCGCTATCCCCTATCGCCACGGATTCGGCGTGAACGAGAACAACCCGACCGAATGGGATCTTGCCGAGCCGATTCGGTTTCTTGGACTGCTGCGCGACTTAAACATCCGACTCGTCAACCTGAGCGCCGGCAGCCCCTACTACAACCCGCACGTCCAGCGACCGGCGCTCTACCCGCCGTCCGACGGGTACCTGCCGCCGGAAGACCCGCTGGTGGGCGTGGCGCGGCAACTGACCGTCCATCGCGACCTGAAGCGAAAGTTCCCCGAACTGTTCTGCGTCGGCAGCGCGTACACCTATCTGCAGGATTTCCTCGGGCACGTCGGCCAGGCGGTGGTGCGCGACGGGTGGATCGACAGCGTCGGCCTGGGGCGAATGGTCCTCTCGTACCCGCAACTCCCGGCCGACCTCCTGGCGGGGCGGCCGCTGCTGAACAAGAAGGTTTGCCGAACCTTCAGCGACTGCACGACGGCGCCCCGGAACGGGTTGACCTCGGGGTGCTACCCGCTGGACGATTATTACTCCGGAACGGAAACGGCGGCACGGCTGAAGGCGATCAAGAAGGGGAAGCCGGCGTAGGAACGTTTTGCGCGAAGACGCGGGGTGCGAGCGGGCCCGACGAGGCGGGCTTACGCCCGGGCCAGACTGCCGACGAACCTTGCGCACAAGGGACCGCATTTGACGAGCCGCGCCCGTCAGGAAGCGGGCAGTCGCCGTACGCGGCGACTAATCTGTTCCTGGGAGCGGTAAATGCCCGCCTGCGGCGATGCCCCGCTTCCTCACGGGCGCGGCAAGCTCGGTCGAGCTGGCGCGGCTCGTCGGCGGCTTTCCCTTTGCGAGAAGGTATCTCGGCCGTCGCGTGAGGTAGCGGTCGCGGTTCGAGCGGGAGCCTTTCGGCAATTTTGGCGGGCGCGCCATGTTGCGTGGGCCGCTTCCTCACGGGCGCGGCTCGTGGGTGGCCTTGTCTGGCCGCTAAGGCTTTTGAGGTGAGTTACGTGAGCGTCGATATGCAAACCGCGCCACCGCCCCCCTGCATTCTCGTCACCGGCGCCAGCCGCGGGCTGGGGCGTGGGATCGCCGAACGACTGGCCCGCACCGGGCATTCGGTGGCGATCCATTACGCGAGCAACCGGGCGGCGGCCGAAGAAACGGCGGCGGCTTGCGTGGCGGCAGCGGTTCAGGGGGATCAGGTCTTTCCGCTGGTTCAGGCGGACATCGCTGTCGCCGCGGATCGGCAGCGGATGTTCGATGAGGCGATCGGGTCGCTCGGCCATCTGGACGCGCTGGTGAACAATGCGGGCGTTGCGCCGCGGGTGCGGGCGGACCTGCTTAATGCGACCGAAGCCGCGTTTGACGAAGTGGTCGGGATCAACCTGAAAGGGCCCTATTTCCTCTCGCAACTGGCGGCGCGGTGGTGGCTGGCGAACCCCGGTCGCGGGCGGCTGGCGGGCGGGTACAAGCTGCTCTTTGTCAGCAGCCTGTCGGCGACGGCGGTCACCACCAATCGCGGTGAGTATTGCGTCTCCAAGGCCGGGCTGGCGATGGCGACGCAGCTTTTCGCCGCGCGGCTGGCGGAAGAAGGGATCCAGGTGATGGAGCTTCGCCCCGGGATCATGGCGACCGACATGACCGCGGGCGTGAAGGACAAGTACGACCGCCTGCTCGCCGAAGGGCTCGTCCCGCAGCGCCGCTGGGGCACCGCGGAGGACGTCGCCCAGGCGGTCCAGGCGATCTTCGAGGGGCGATTTCCGTTCTCCACCGGGGATGTGTTGAACATCGACGGCGGGTTTCACCTGCGACGGCTCTGATCCGACCCAACCCCATCGACGCCGTTCGCCGGCCGGGGCCGATCCGTTCCCTCTTCCACGCGGCCGGCCCCACGCTATCTTGTGAGCCCCATGATCGAAATCGACCCCGCGCTTCGCGCCGTTGACCTGCTCACGTCCATTCACCGACTGTTCGACGCCTCGGCCCGGAAGATCCGTCGGCTCAACGCGCGCTGGGATGTTTCTCGCGGGACGCCCGTCTTCACCGTGAACGGAGAATACACGTCCCGCGGCTGGACGGAGTGGACGCAGGGGTTTCAGTTTGGGTCGGCCCTCCTTCAGTTCGAGGCGACGCCAGACGCCGACCTGCTCGAGATCGGCCGCCGGCAGACCGTCACGGCGATGGCCTCCCACGTCAGCCACATCGGCGTCCATGACCACGGCTTCAACAACGTCAGCACCTACGGCAACCTGTTGCGGATGATGACGGAGGGGCTCATCCCCGAAGTGCCGTGGGAACGGAACTTTTATGAGCTCGCGCTCAAACTGTCCGGGGCGGTGCAGGCTTCGCGGTGGACCGAACTGCGGGACGGGGCGGGGTTTGTCTATTCGTTCAACGGGCCGCACTCACTGTTCGCCGACACGATCCGGTCGATGCGGGCGCTGGCGATCAGCCATCGGCTGGGCCATCGGCTGATGGCCGAGAACGATCGGCCGATCGATCTTCTTGACCGCGCGATTCTCCACGCCGAAACCACCGCGCGCTACAACGTGTATTTCGGCGGCGGCCGCGACATCTATGACGTCCGCGGACGCGTCGTACACGAGTCAATCTTCAACCTGAACGACGGCAACTACCGCTGTCCGAGCAGTCAACAGGGCTTCTCCCCTTTTTCGACGTGGACGCGGGGGCTTGCGTGGATCCTCTGCGGCTTCGCGGAGCAGATCGAGTTCCTGGCCGACTTGCCTGACGCGTTACTTGGAGGCGTCGATCGGGTGAGGACGATCGCGCGATTTGAGGAGGTGGCTTGGGCCGTGGCTGACTTTTACATCGAGCAAACGCCGACCGACGGCATTCCGTATTGGGACACCGGCGCGCCGGGCCTGTCGAAACTGGGCGCTTACCTCGACCGCCCGGCCGAGCCGTTCAACGATCATGAGCCTGTGGACAGCTCCGCCGCCGTGATCGCGGCTCAAGGCCTGCTTCGCCTTGGCCGCCATCTCAAGCGAGCATCCGCGGCGACGCAGGACGGGGCCCGCTACTGGCAGGCCGGGCTGACCGTCGCCCGAACGGCCTTCGCGGAGCCTTATCTCGACACCTCACCCGATCATGAGGGGCTCGTTCTCCACAGCGTTTATCACCGGCCCAACGGCTGGGACTTCGTCCCGCCCGGTCGAAAAGTGCCGTGCGGGGAGTCGAGCATGTGGGGGGACTATCACGCGCGCGAGCTCGCCCTGTTGATTCAGCGGGAAGCGACGGCGAAGCCGTGGCTGACATTTTACGCTGTGCGGCCGCGTGAGAATTGAGCGCCCGTCCCCGGCCGATTTGTGCCGCCGGTGCCTCACCGGCGGCGTTGCCGGGCGCACTCGTCCTCGCCGGTGAGGGCACCGGCGGCACTTGGCCCGACCCATCATGCTCGGACGAGACCGCTATCGCTTCGGGCGATTCACATTTTCCTGCGGGACCTGGGGAAGGACCGTGAGCGTGGTTGTCGTCACCACTCCGCCGATTGAGGCGGAGCGGCCGTCGGCGGGCTGGAGACGGAAGCGGACCTGACGCACCGCCGCCGGAGCGTGCGGGCGCAGGTCCAGTAATGCGGTGACGCGAAGGCCGTCGGCGAAGCGGGCGGCCCCGCCGACGGATTGCGGCTGATCGTCAACCATCGTGACCGGCCGCACCACCATTGCTTCCATTCCGGGCACTGGCCGGATGACGAGCGTCAACAGCATGTCGGCCGGCAGGGGCGGGGTGACGTGCGCGCTCAGGCTGCCGGAAAATCGAAAGCCCTCATTCGTTTGCACGCCTTCCTCGAAAGCGACGAACGGTCTTGCCTCAGCGCCGCTGGACTTGATCTGGAGCAGGCCCATCAGGTCCAGCGCCAGCACGTCGAATGCGCGCTCGGCCGCTCTGAAGCGCGGGTCCAGGCGGTCTTCCAGCTTGAGCTGATCGTACAGGTCTGGTTTGCCCAGTTCCCGGGAGAGGATCAGCAACGTCGGGCGCTCGGTCGCGAGGGATGACTGCAAGCTCGCGGCGGTGACGATCAACGTCACATGGCGCATATGGGACAGATAGAAGAAGTCGCCGGGAGTGATGTCGGTCTCCTCCGACCAAGCGTTGGCGGCCGCCGGGACGCCGGCAAAAAGAAGTTGAACCGCTCCGCGATCGATCGCCGGGCGAAAGGTCTGGTAGAGTTCCCAGGGGACGTAGGCTCGCGTCTGCTTGGGCATTTCGGCGTAGACGTCTCGGCAGAACGCGACCCCGAGCGCCCCCAGCGTGATGGAGATGACCCTGGTTCTGAACCGCGCCCGGGACGCCTCGATCGGGTCGTTGCGTACGAAATGGCGAATCGCCCCCTCAATCGACGCCGCGATCGCGAGCGCAATGAAGGGGAACGCTGGATAGGTGTAGTGGAGGAATTTGCTTCGGCTTACGCTGAACGCCGCGACCCACCCCACAGCTACGATCGCAAGCAGCCCATGGTCGCGCCGCATCGCCGCACCCCGCTCAAACAGCGCGATTCCCGACACCATCACCAGGGCGGGTACGCAGAACAGGAACGGGACCGATGACGCGGTGACCTCCTGAACATAATACCAACCTCCCTGGGCATGCCGGACGTCGATGGTCGTCGTCGCGCGGGCGATGATGTTGCGGCCGAGGACCGCATTGACAAAGCCCTTCCCATAACGAGCCCACTCCATCGCATACCAAGGCGCCGCGACCGCCACCATCACGGCGGCCGCGACAAGCAGAGGCGCAAGGATCTGACGCCGGCGGCCGCGTGGTGCGTAAGACACCGCGTGCAAGGCAAGTAGCGCGACCATCGGGATGCCCGCCAGCGGCTTAAGCCAGCAGGCGATGCCGGTCGCGATGCCGACCACCACCGCGGATCGCCATGGGCCGCGCCGACCCTCCAGAACCATCCAGAAGCCGCTACGAACATAACTGCACGCGGCCGCGACCATGCAGAGCGTGGCGGCGGCGTCCATCACGCCGGACCGCGCGCCGTGCTCGACAGTGAACTTCCGGTTGAGCAGAAGGAACATCGCCCCCATCAGCCCCGCCTCGGGAGAGAGCAATCGGCTCCCCAGGGCGCACGTCATCGCAACGCACACAACGCCGCTCGCGGCCGACCAGAATCGATACTTCAGCTCGAGCCCCGGCAGAGCCCTGTGGCTCAGGGCGGTGAGCCACATGTAGAGGGGCGGCTTCTCAAAATAGGCGGTCGGCGGGTGCGGAGAAAGTGTCAGCCAGTCACCCGAGGCCAAAATGCGGTCAGTGCAGAGTGCGTAGAGCGCTTCATCTCCGTCGAGCCGCGGGCCGCCAAGGTTGGTGAACAGGATGAAGATAGCCGCGAGCCCCGCCCCGACGACATAGAGCCGCGTTCGGCCGGGCATCGGAGGCGGCGTTCCCTGGAGCGTGATGTCGGTGGAGCTTTCGATGATCAACCCCTGTCTGTTCGCGGTGCTTTGGCGGGACGGGAATGTAACGGCCCGTCCGCCGGGAATCCACGTCCGTAAACCTGCGCTGGCCCGCGCGTGGGCTCGGCCGCGTCAGCAAGAGACGACAACGGCCGCCCGATAAAATGCCGCGCTCCGTCCGATCATCCACAGGGGTGTCGCTGCCGCTGTCTCGTTGCCGACAGTGAGACTCTATGTCGGCGATCAGCACCCTCATTGAGCCCGCCGCGGTGGCGCCGCCGCAGTCGAAGCCGCGCGCGGGGCCTTATCGGGCTTTTCGTTACTGGTTGGCCTGGTCGCGCTGATCGTCGCCGGCAAGGCTGTCTTGTTCGACTCGATGGACCCCGACGCCTTCTGGCACCTGCGCGTCGCGGACCAGCTTTTCACCGAAGGGGTCCATCCGCTGGTGGATCGGTTGTCGTTCGCCTCGATCCAGTCGCCCTGGACGCCCTATTCGTGGCTGGCGGAACTGGGGATGAAATCGATCTGGGATGCCGGCGGCTATCGGGCGGCGCTGGGCGCCCAGGCGGCGATGCAGGCGGCGATCGTTCTGTTCGTCGCCCTTGCCTGCCGATCCGCCCGGGCCGCCGAGACGTCATCGCGGTTCCTTCCGGTCGCGGCGGCGTCGATCGATGAAGGCCGCGATGCCCCCGAAATCTGTGCCGCGTTGGCGGTCGCCTTCGCCGCCTTCTTTTGTCTGCCGTTCCTGAGCTTTCGGCCGGTGACGGCGGCGCTGGTGCTTCTGGCGGCCTGTGCGTGGCTGTTCGTTCGTGACCGTCGGCTGGAAGAGCGATCGCGGCTGATGTGGGGCGTGGTGCCCCTGACGGCGCTGCTGGCGAACGTGCATCTCTACGTCGTCTTTATCCCCCTCTGGTCGGCGGCATTGCTGGCCGGGCGCTGTGGGAGCGATGGTGCGTCGCCGGCCCGGCGGAGCGCGGCGAAGCCGATCGACGCGTCGGCCGCTACTTCTTGCTGACCGGGGCCACCTGCCTCGCGTCACTGGCCACGCCGATGCTTCCCGGCGTGGTGGCGGCCGTTGTCGATTATCAATTTCACGACACGCTGGCGGCCGCCGGCTTTGTCGCCGAGGCCAAGCCCTTTTACGTCAGCCCGACCGGCAAGGCTCGGGCGGCGCTGGTCGTCACGTGTGTCATCCTCTGGGCCTGGAATCGGCGCCGCCTTCGACCTGGGGAGCATCTGATCATGCTCCTCAGCACCCTCATCTTGTGGCGAATGGGACGGTTTTCGACCGTCTACGCGATTGGCGTGGCGCCACAACTGGCGATCCTTCTGCCGCGGCTGTCGGATCGGGTCATCGGGCGGCCGCTGGTGCGGTGGGCGGCGACGGCGGTCCTGCTCGCCGGGATCACGCGGGTCGCCCTGGCCTTCCCGCGATCGGGCACCTCGATTGATGACTGGCTCAATCGGATGGGGCCGGACTCGGGCTGCTACCCGTGCGCCGCGGCCGCCTGGGTCGAATCGGAAAAGAACATCCGCCCCGAAACCCACCGGCTCATCTCCGAGTTCGCCTGGGGCGGCTACCTCGAATGGCGCCTGCCGGGCCAGTTCGAGTTGTTCCTCGACGGCCGGGCCCAGATCTTCACGCCAGAGTTCTGGAAGGCGACTTACCTGGCGAAGCCGGCGGATCGGCGTCGATTCCTCTCCGGCATCCGGGCCGACGCGGCCATCGTCCCTTTACACGGGGGCGCGTTCCGCGACGCGCTGCTCGAACTGGGCTGGGTGCCCCGCTTTCGGGACGCCTACGCCGAGGTCCTCGTCCCCCCGCCGACGGTGGCCGTCGCGACGAAGAAGCCCAGCCGCTTCCCCTTCGCGGTCCCCTGGTTCCCCGGGCCGATCCAGACGATCGCCCGGGCGGAGCTGCGCGTCGTGGGCGCCATCGCCCGCTCGGTGGCCTCGCGGCGCCGGGCCCGGTGGCGCTGCCCCGGCCGCCCCGCTCAAAGCTGGGCGGCGTACTGAGCGAGGAACTCCGGCACCGGGTAGTGCTTCATCAGGAACTCCCTGAGCTGCTGACGCTCGGCGATCAGGAAGTGAACCGGCTCATCCAGCTTCCGGCAGGCGAAGTTGACCGAGCGGACGAGGTTGTCAGCGCTGGTCGCGATCCGCACGCTCTCCCCGTCGCGCGTCAGCGGAAGCAGGTGGAACTGCCATGCCTGGCGGCGATTGAGCAGCCGCAGGCAGTCGGTGTCGATCTCCAGTTCGTCGAGGTCCACCGTCCCGGCGACGCGGAGGTATTGCTCCACCCAGGCGTCTTCCACCGCCTTGGGGCTGATGCCGAAGAGCCGCTCGGCAAGGTCGCCGAAGGGCCGATGCGACATCCGCTGGACGGTCAGGATATGTCGGACCTGGCTCTCCGTGAGGACGCCCTGTTCGACCAATAATTGCCCGATCTGAATGCCGCTGGCCACGCGAATCCTCCTTAGCTCGTAGCCCGCCGCGCGGCAGTGTGCCAGCGGCCGAACTTACGAGACGTTACCCAGAGGATGTATCGGCTTGATCTTTCGCGAGTTTAGGCTGGTGGCATCATTGCGGCGGGGAATGCCCGATAAGGCGCCGTATTGCGAACTGCGGGCTGACGCGACTGGGGCCCTGAAGCGAAACCGGGCGCGAGGCCAGCTAAAGTCGGCCGAGGTCAGTCCCCCGGCTCCAGGATCGCCATAAAGGCCTCCTGGGGGATATCCACGCTGCCGACGCGCTTCATCCGCTTTTTGCCTTCCTTCTGCTTCTCGAGGAGCTTTCGCTTTCGCGAGACGTCGCCGCCGTAGCATTTGGCGGTCACGTTCTTGCCGACGGACTTGATCGTCTCGCGGGCGATGACTTTCCCGCCGATCGCGGCCTGGAGCGGGATCTCGAAAAGGTGGCGGTCGATCTCCTCTTTGAGGCGGACAAGCAGCTTGCGGCCGCGGGCCTCGGCGTGATCGCGGTGGCAGATGACGCTCAGCGCATCGACCCGGTCGCCGTTGACGAGGATGTCCATCTTGACCAGGTCCCCCTTGCGGAACCCGATCAGATCGTAATCCATCGTCCCATACCCCTTGGTGGACGATTTCAGCCGGTCGTAGAAGTCGTAGATCACCTCGGCGAGCGGCATCTCATACACCAGGATCACGCGCGCCGCGCCGATGTACTCGGTCTTGGAGTAGACGCCGCGGCGATCCTCGCACAGCTTCATCAGGGCCCCGACGCTATCGGCGGGGAGGATCAGGTTGATCAGGATGTACGGCTCGCGAATCTCGGCGACGTAGGTGAGGTTCGGCAGTTCGCTGGGGGCGTCGATCCGCTTCACCGTCCCGTCGGTCAGGAGGATCTCGTAGGTGACGGTCGGCGCGGTCTGCACGACTTCGATGCTGAACTCGCGCTCCAGCCGCTCCTGGATGATCTCCATGTGCAGCAGGCCCAGGAAGCCGCACCGGAAGCCGAAGCCCAGCGCGTCACTCGATTCGGGCTGGAACGTGAAGCTGGAGTCATTGAGCTGAAGGCGGTCCATCGCGTCGCGGAGCTCTTCGTACTGTGTCTTGCCGCCGGGGTAGAAGTCGCAGTAGACCATCTGCTGGATCGGCTTGTACCCCGGCAGCGCCTCAGCGCGCTGGCGCAGGGCGTCGGTGACGGTGTCGCCGATCCGCACGTCGTGCAGGTCCTTGATGGCCGCGACGATGAAGCCCACCTCGCTGGTCCCGATCCGATCGACCTGCTTGGGGCGGGGCATCAGCTTCCCAAGGTCGGTGATCTGGTACTCTTTGCCGGCGCCCATCAGGCGGATCTTCTGCCCCTTGCGCAGCTCGCCGTCCACGACGCGGACGTAGGTGATCACGCCCCGGTAGTCGTCGTACAGGCTGTCGAAGATCAGCGCCCGGGTCGGCGCCTCGGCGGAGCCCTTGGGCGAGGGAAGCTGGTCGCACAGCTTGCCGATCAGCGTATCGATCCCCTGCCCCGTCTTGGCCGAAACGAGGATTGCATCTTCAGCCGGGAAGCCCAGCACCTGCTCCAGCTCTTCGGCGACGCGGATCGGGTCGGCGCTGGGCAGGTCGATCTTGTTGATGACCGGGATGATCTCCAGCCCCACTTCGATCGCGGCGTAGGCGTTCGCCACCGTCTGCGCCTGAACGCCCTGGGTCGCATCGACCACAAGGATCGCCCCTTCGCACGCCTGGAGTGCCTTCTGAACCTCGTAATGGAAGTCCACGTGGCCGGGCGTATCGATAAAGTTGAGCATGAACCGGACAGGCTTGGTCCCGGGCGGGGCATCGGCGGGGACGTGGTCGTGGAAGACCGTGACGGCCGACGCTTTGATCGTGATCCCCCGCTCGCGCTCCAGGTCCATGTCGTCCAGCATCTGGTTGTGGAACTCGCGCTCGGTGATGGCGCCGGCTCGCATGAGCAGCCGATCGGAGAGCGTGCTCTTCCCGTGATCGATGTGCGCGATGATGGAGAAGTTTCGAATCTGCATAGGGTTTAACAACCGATCGGTCGGGCGCCTTCGCCCGGCGCCCGGGTCGATCCGCACAGCGGAAAGAGGGAATTGTATTCGACCCCCGGCGGGCGAACAAACGGGCTCAAGAACCTCTCGTCAGCCGCCAACTGAAATCGGGTGGAGGACACGCGTCGGAATTGTTCCGGGACGAGCCGTTGACGCAGTTTTACCTGGAAGACAATCAATGCCCGCTTGATCGATCTTGAGTAGTGCCAAGGCGTAGCGCTGCTCACGAGCCCGGCCTCATTCCGTCGTCTCGGCCGGCGCGAGCGCCGACGAAACGTCTACATCCGCTTGGAGTGGCTCCAGCCCAAGTAACGCGGCGGCCTCTCTGGGCGGCTGTACGTCGATTCCGCTCAAATGCCGACCAATGACACGTGTGCGTCGATTCGCATCCTCGATCGTGTTCGTCGCCTCGTTCAGCTTTTTCTTCACCTTTTCCAGCAGGACCCCGTATTTCCCAAGCTCCGTCTTCACCGCCGCCAAGAGCTTCCAAACTTCGCTTGATCGCCTCTCAATCGCCAGCGTGTGAAACCCCATCTGAAGGCTATTTAGAATGGACCACAGGGTGGTCGGTCCGGCAAGGACGACGCGGCACTCCCGTTGAATCGCCTCGGCCAGTGCCGGCCTCCGAATTACCTCTGCGAAGAGGCCCTCGGTCGGAAGGAAGAGGATGGCAAAGTCGGTGGTGTTGGGTGGGCTGATATATTTGCGCAGATGTCCGCCGCACACAGCTTAATCCGTGTTTCCAGCAATTTCGACGCTGTCTCGGCCGCTATCGCGTCAGACCTCTCTTGTGCCTCGACCAGACGGGTGTAGTCCTCGACCGGGAACTTCGCATCGATCGGCAGCCAAACAATTTCTGTCCCGTCTTTCGCTTTTCCAGGCAACTTTATGGCGAAATCCACACGCTCGCCGCCGCCCTTGGTCGCAACGTTTCGCGCGTACTGGTCGAGGTTCAAAACCTGTTCCAGCAGCGCTCCCAGTTGCACTTCACCCCAGGTGCCTCGCGTCTTAACATTTGTGAGGACCTTCTTCAGATCGCCAACCCCTGCGGCCAGCAATTGCATCTCCCCAAGGCCTTTTGAGACGGCTTCGAGGCGTTCGCTGACTTGTTTAAAGGATTCCCCGAGACGCTGGTCCAGAGTTCCCTGGAGCTTTTCGTCAACGGTCTGGCGCATCAACTCCAGCTGGCTCGCGTTCTGATTCTGAATATCGCCGAGCTTCGTCTCGACGGCGGCCCGCAGCTCATCCATTCGCTGGCGATTCGAATCGACCAACATTCCAACCGAGTCGTTCACAGCCTTAAGCGATGTGCTAAGGCCGTCGCTTATTTCCCGGGAACTCGTTGCGGCTTCGACGCGCAGCTGGGTCAGATGCTTTGAGTTTTCATCCCGCAACACGTTTAGCCGAGCTTCCAATGTCTCTCTGATCGTCCCAAGCTTTTGGTCGTTGGACCCAGTCAGCTTGTCCAGCCGCTCCGAGAACGTGCCGAGCTGACCTTTCTGTAGCTCGCCGAGGATCCCGACGTTCAGGACCAGAGAATCGTTGAAGCTCTTGAGGCAACTTCCGACCTCTTCACGCAACGAGCTTGAGCTTGCCGCAGATTCCGCCCGCGCTTGGTTTAATTTTGCGCTGCTATCCTGTTGGAGGGACTGAAACTTGCGTTCGATTGTCTCTCTCATCTCACCAAGTTTCTTGTCGATTGCGCTCGTCAGCGTATGCAGTTGGTTGACAAGACTGTCGCCAAAGTTCTTCAAGGAGCCATTCAGCTCGCTTCTCGCCTGACGTTCGGATCGCGCAGCCTCCTCGCGATTCTTGCCGATGTCTTCTCTCACTGCTCGTTCGCCTCGCTCGTACCTTTGCTCGATGCTCCCAAGCACGTGCTGAATCTGAGAGAGATCGGGGGACGCGCTACGTCCATGCCACAAAATCTGCAGCAGCAATACGATGACAAGAAGAAGCAAGCAGAGGCAGCTTGTGATCTGAAGGATCAGCATTGGTCCCCGATGTAAGAGCATCCGTGAGAGGGACGGAGCGACGTACCATCATCGAACGTATTCGCTCAAGCCGGAAAGGTCCAGCCTCACCGAGTGGCTCGTTCGATCGGAAACGGTGGGTCACGCCGCGAAAAGTGTCGCCGGTGCCCTGACCGGCGAACTTCCCATCCGCGCACAAGGCCCGCCGGTGGGGCACCGGCGGCACCCGGACAAAACCTCGCGCTCCCGCCATCATACCTGGAGCAGTCCGCTCGCCGCCTCACGGCCCCAGCCACACCCATCGCACGCGATCGATCACCACGTGCCCGTAGGTGCTGCCGTTGGTGATCTCAACAAACCCGGCATCCCCATGTTGGAAGCGAGATTCGCCGATGCGCGTCAGAGCGAAGGGAGTCGTCACGGCGCGTTCATCGACGGTCGCCCTGGCATTGCCGATCGCATGCTTGATCTATTGCCCTATGATGGGGCCATCCAGCGCCATGACGATGAGAAAGGAAGTGCCTTGTGCGAATCGGCGTCCCCCGTGAGGTGAAGTCGGATGAGTACCGCGTCGGCATGATGCCCGTCGGGGCGGAGACGCTGGTCAGGGCGGGGCACGCGGTCCTGGTTGAGGCCGGCGCCGGGATGGCGAGCGGCTTCCCGGATGAGGCCTACGCGGGCGTTGGGGCACAGATCGTCAAGACGCACGAGGAGGCCCTCTCGGCCGATATGATCGTCAAGGTCAAGGAGCCGCAGCCGGCCGAGGTTTCCCTGTTCCACCGGGGGCAGGTGATCTTCACGTATTTCCATTTCGCGGCCGACGCGACGCTGACCAAAGCCTGCCTGGAGAGCGGTATCACCGCCATCGCCTATGAGACGATCAGAGACAAGAAAGGGAACCTGCCCCTGCTCACGCCGATGAGCGAGATCGCCGGCAAGATGAGCATTCAGGAGGGGGCGAAGTACCTGGAGAAGCCGATGATGGGCCGCGGGATTTTGCTCGGCGGGGTGCCTGGCGTCGCGCCGGCGCACGTGGTGGTGCTTGGCGCGGGCATCGTTGGGACCAACGCGGCGAAGGTGGCCGCGGGGCTGGGGGCCAATGTCGTGCTGATGGACATCAACCTCGACCGCCTGCGCTATCTCGACGACGTAATGCCCGCTAACGTCAGCACGATCTTCAGCGACCCGCACACCGTCCGCGACAATCTGATCCTGGCCGACCTGGTAATCGGGGCGGTTTTGATCCCCGGCGCCAAGGCGCCGCGGCTGGTCACGCGACAGCACCTGAAGGAGATGAAGAACGGCGCGGTGATTGTGGACGTGGCGATCGACCAGGGCGGGTGCATCGAGACCAGCCGCCCGACGACGCATAAGGACCCGACGTACGTGGTGGAGGGGGTCGTCCACTACTGCGTGACGAACATGCCCGGCGCGGTCGGCCGCACGAGCACAATCGCGCTGTGCAACGCAACGTTGCCGTATGCGGTGAAGATCGCGAATAAGGGGTATGAAACGGCCGCGGCCGAAGACGCCGGCCTGGCCGAGGGGATCAACCTCGCCGGCGGCCGCGTGACATATGCCGCCGTCGCCGAATCCCTCGGGCTCAAGCACGAGCCGCTGGCGGGCGGCCCAGCCTGACGAATCGTACGCTCGGCGCGAGTTCCAGAGAAACCAAAGGCAAAGACTAACACTACAGCGCTAATTCACCGATCAAGCCTTCCCGAATCAGAAAATCCGAAGCACGAAATCCGAAGGAACTCCAAACAAAGGCAAAGCGATACTCGCGATTGAAGCCGGTTTCTTCTTTTCCGATTCCTTATTCCTTCGGATTTTGTGCTTCGGATTTCGACGTTCTCCTGGTGCGCCATTGGCCAAATAGCGCTGTAGTGCTAATTGCCACAGATGAAGGCAAGATGGACACGGATATGAGAAGAGAAGAAGGCAGAAGGCTAAAGGAATTGCTTTCCCGATTCTCCCATTCATCCTTCGCCTTCATCCTTCATCCTTTCTTCCCCATCTGTGGCACTTCTCTTTCATCTCGCCTCGCGGGCGCCGGCCGATTCCGCGCGTTGCCGGCGGGTCGATCGGCGACTTAAAATCCGTGTCATCGGTGAGCGGGGCTAAGACGAATCAACAGGAGGCGCGGTGGCCGCAGCGACTGAACGAATGAGCAAGCTCACGGCGATGCTCCAGAAGCAGCCGAACGACACGTTCCTGCTTTACGGGCTTGCGCTGGAGCACAAGAAGGTGGGCGAGCCTCAACAGGCCATCGAACTGCTCGACAAGGTGATCGCGGCCGATCGCGGCTATTGCTACGCCTATCACCAAAAAGGGCTCGTCTTCGAAAGTATTGGAGACCTCGAATCGGCCCGGCGAAGCTATCGCGACGGCATTGAGGCCGCGCGGCGGAAGGGGGATACGCACGCGGTGGGGGAAATTCAGGGGGCGCTGGAGATGATCCAATAGCTCACTCGGCCAAGCGGCCCCTGCTCGTCGGTCCCCGTCCCACTTCTGTCACTGGGCGAACGTTGTTTGTTTTGCGTCGGGCAACCGGAGGCCAGAGTCGTTCGTGATCGATGAAATGCTCGATTATCTGAAGCACCCCGAATGGGAACGCCAGAAAGGGTGGCGCCGCGCGATCTGGCAGACGATGAACCGGTTTGGAATGACGGGGATGCACGGCCTTCCCGTCAGCCACGACTGGGTTGACATCCATCGGCGTCCGATGCCGCTTGTCGGGTTGGCCCCGGAGCTTGAAGGGCTGAAGCTGATTCAGATCTCCGACCTGCATTACAGCCCCGTTGTCTGGCAGCGATACCTCATCCAGTTCCTCGTCTTCATCAATGAGTTGCATCCGGATTTGGTCGTCATCACCGGCGACCTGATTACCGGCGGGTATCGCTTTGCGCACCGGATCGCCACGATTCTCTCGCATCTGCGCGCCCCGCTGGGGGTGATCTGCACGTTCGGGAACCACGACTACAGCATCTACGGCCGCCGCTCCAACGGCGAGGGGGGCCGACGGGCCGACTATCTGGAAAAGTGCCTCAAAAAGAGGGGGCTGATCGTCCTGCGGAATCAAACGCACTACGTTCGGCGCGCGCCGGGCGACGCGCCGCTTGCGGTGGTCGGGCTGGACGACGAATGGTCCGGGCATATCGACCCCCAGAAAGCGTGGCAAGGCGTGGGCGCCAACCAGCCGATCGTCTGCCTGAACCACAACCCCGCCAACGTCGGTGAGCTGATGGGCCACCCGTGGCAGTGGATGCTTAGCGGCCACACGCACGGGCGCCAAATCGGGGTAAAAGGGCTCGGCCGCCTGTTCATGAGGCGGCACGTCCGCACCTACACGCACGGGTACTACGAAGTCGGCGGACGGCACCTCTACGTCAACCGCGGGCTCTCGTACGGCCAGCGCGTCCTGCACTGGTGCAGGCCGGAGATCACCTGTTTCACCTTGACCGGGGCGATACCAACCCGCACTTCACCGAAGGACGAAAGCAATATTATGCCAATCGCAGAGGGTCCCCTGGTTTTGGGGCGGTGAGACGCCCAATTGTCATGCCCTGACGTGCCGCGGCCGATACCTCCGTTGAACCAACCCCGCGCAAGCGTCCCCAGACGCGCGTCGCGGGCCCGCCAACAGGAGCCGTAGCCGTAGCGCTGACCCGCCACTTGAGTCGTGACCGTGATCGCCCGCCGGGCCATCGCAGATGCGGCTTTGTTCACCAAGTTTAAACAAAAGAGGGATGCGTGCCTGAACGTGTCATTGCGCTGTCCAAGGAAGTCTCAGCGATCGTCAGTCGGAGCGTGAACGAGATTCGGGACGTCACACGGATGACCCGGATGCTCGCGCTAAACGCTTCGATTGAAGCCGCGCGCGCCGGGGAGGCGGGGCGCGGCTTCGCGGTGGTGGCTGACGACGTCCGTTCGGTGTCCAGTAAGATCGACGCGATCACGGTCTCGCTGTCGGACGAGCTGTCCGGCCGCATCGACGAGCTTCAGGCGCTGGGGGACAAGCTGATCGGCCGCGTCCGTGGGACGCGGCTGGCCGACCTGGCGTTGAACATGATCGAGATCGTCGATCGCAACCTCTACGAGCGCTCGTGCGACGTTCGCTGGTGGGCGACCGATTCGGCCGTCGTCAATTGCCTTGCCTCCGGCGGGCCCGGTACGGTCGAGCGGGACTTCTGCTCCAAGCGCCTTTCCGTGATCCTGGATTCCTACACCGTCTACCTCGACATCTGGGTCGTCGATCTTCGCGGCAACGTCCTGGCGACGGGCCGGCCCGGGAAGTTCCCGCGGGCCCGCGGCGGCAACGTGTCGCGCGAGGCGTGGTTCCGGGACGCCCTGCTGACCCACGACGGGAGCGAGTTCGCCGTCTCGAGCGTCGCCATCGAGCCGCGACTGGACCGGTCCGTCGCCACTTACGCGACGGCCGTCCGGACGGGCGGGGAAGTCCGCGCGGCGCCGATCGGCGTCATTGGGATCTTTTTCGACTGGCAGGCGCAGGCCCAGACCGTGGTTGACGGCGTGCGTCTGAGCGATGACGAGCGATCGCGCACCCGCTGCATGATCCTGGACGCCGACCACAAGGTGCTCGCCGCTTCTGACCGGCGCGGGTTGTTGACCGAAACCTTTCCCCTGAAGCGCGCCGGCCGCCCCGCCGGGCACTATGAGGAAGACGGCAGTACGATCGGCTTCTCCGTCACGCCGGGCTATGAAACCTACAAGGGCCTCGGCTGGTTCGGGGTCGTCGCGCAGGCGCCGAGCGAAGCGGCGGCCGAGCTTTTCGCTCGGAAGGTCGCCTGAAACGAATTGAGACTGGCCGCCGTCTCGGGGCAGGGAGAAGTTTCGCTCACTTTGGCCAAGAGTGGCCGCTCTTCCGTATGATCTCGTCCACCGGGTTACGGAGCATCCGGCGCGCCGACTGTCTCGGCCGCGAATGCCGCCGCGGGGTGAGCGAGGTTCAGCCATGGGATCAGAGAGCGAGCGCGTCGGGAAAGACCAGTCCATCGGCTTCATCGGCCTTGGGTCGATGGGCAGCGTGATGGCCGCCAATCTGCTGAGGGCGGGCTTCAAACTCACCGTCCACAACCGCAGCCCCGAGCGGGCGACGCCGCTGGTTGAACAAGGGGCTACCGCCGCCGACTCGCCGGCCGGCGTCGCGGGGCGCGGCGGCGTGGTCGTATCGATCCTGTCGGATGATCGCGCGGTGGAGGCCGTCGCCGATGATCGGCTGATCGAGGCGCTGGGCCCGGGCGGGCTGCACATCTCGATGAGCACGATTGCCCCCTCCACGAGCGAAAAGCTGGCAGAGCATCACGCGCGGGCGGGCGTCGCCTACGTTGCCGCCCCCGTCTTCGGCCGCCCCGCCGCCGCCGCCGCGGCAAAGCTCTGGGTCTGCACTTCCGGCCCGGCCGCCGCGAAAGAGCGCGCCCGGCCGATCTTCGACGCCGTCGGCCAGGGCGTTCACGATTTCGGTGAAACCGTCGGCGCCGCCAACGTCGTGAAATTGGCCGGTAACTTCCTACTGACCTCCGCCGTGGAGGCGATGGCCGAAGCGAGCGCCTTCGCCGAAAAGTCGGGCATCCCCCGCGCCGCGCTCCTGAACATGCTGATCCCCTCCCTCTTCAACTGCCCCATCTACGTGAACTACGGCAAGATGGTCATGGAGGCGAACTACGATCAGGTCGGCTTCCCGCCGTCGCTGCTCCTGAAGGACGTTCGCCTGGTGCTCCAGACGGCCGAGGAGACCCGCACGCCCCTTCCGCTGGCCGGCCTGCTGCGCGACCGCCTGCTGATGACCCTCGCCAAAGGCCGCGACAACCTCGACTCGGCCGCCTTCGCCCTCGGTGCGGCCGAGGATGCGGGGTTGACGTGGTTCCCCCGCGAGGAAGCGTCGAAGAGGTAGCGGCAAGGAGCTATGACCCAGCCTTTCCAATTTTGTTCCAAGACCGCGCCGTGATGTGCAACCCCCTGAAGTTTGGGCATCGTCCCGAGGATCAGCTATGGCGGTTCATAATTGGACCAAGGTGGATGCCCGAATTTTTCACGCCTTCCACCACGATTGGATCACTGACTTGTCGCGCGCTCTAAACCGCGGCGTGCTGCCGGATGACTATTATGCGCTCCCGGAGCAGTATGCGGGCGGGTTTGGGCCCGACGTGCTCACCCTTCAGTCGTCGCCTGACGACGCGTGTGGCGGGGCCGCTTTACCCGCGACCTCCTGCGGCGATCTCGCCTTACTCTCCGCCGCGCCGCGTCTGGTCCCCACGGCGGAAACGGACATGGCGTTTTACCGCCGCAAGCAGACGCCGCTGGTCGTGCGGCATGTCAGCGGCGACAGAGTCGTCGCGGTGGTCGAGATGGTCTCGCCTGGGAACAAGTCCACCCGCCACGCGATGCGCTCGTTCATCGAGAAGGCCGCCGAACTGCTGGACCGGGGCATTCATCTGCTGATCCTCGACCTGACCCCCCCCGGGGCAACGTGACCCGCTGGGCATTCACGCCGCCATCTGGGATGAGGTCGCCGGCGACGCGTACGTCCCGCCGGGCGGCAAGCCGCTCACGCTTGCGGCCTACGAGACTGGTTTGAGCCTCCGCGCCTACGTCGAGCCGATCCGCGTTGGCGACACGCTGCCCGACATGCCCCTTTTTCTCAAGCCGAACGCCTGCGTGCAGACGCCGCTGGAGGCAACGTATCTGTCTGCCTTTGCGGCGCTACCGAGGCGGTGGCGGAGCGTCCTGCAAACGTGAGCGATCAGGCATCGCGGGAGAAAGCCCTGGCAGCTCCGGAGAGCTCGTCACCGACACAGAGACTTCGGAACGGCGATCGCATTCGGTTCGCGCAATCGGACACGGCACGCTCAATTTGGCAAACGAGCGGGCGGACAGGCCTGTCGAAATCACGTCAAAGCCTGTGAGCGATGTCAATTTCGCGGCACCCAAGGCAAGGAATTGGACGAAACGCTCATCGTTTGCCACCATACGCTCTGGCACGAGGAGGCAACGCCCATGAACGACGTCCTGAAGCGGATCGGGGAGCTGAGGATTGTCCCCGTGATCGCACTGAATGACGCAGACGCGGCATTTGCCCTCGGCGATGCGCTGGAGGCGGGCGGCCTTCCAATCGCCGAAATCACCTTCCGAACGGCGGCGGCCGCCGATTCGATCCGGACGCTCGCGCGGCGCGGCGGCCTGCTCGTCGGAGCCGGCACGGTGCTGAACGTCGATACCGCCAAACAGGCCGTTGACTGCGGCGCGACGTTCATCGTCTCGCCCGGGTTCAACCCGAAAGTCGTCCGGTGGTGCGTCGATAACAAGGTCGCCGTCACGCCGGGGACCGCCAATCCGACCGACATCGAATTGGCGCTGGATCACGGGCTGGACGTGGTGAAGTTCTTTCCCGCCGAAGCGATCGGCGGCCTGACGCTGCTCAAGGCGGTCGCCGCCCCCTACGGCATGATGAGATTCATGCCGACCGGCGGCATCAGTGCTCAGAACGTCGTCGAGTACCTGAAGTTCCCCAACGTTCTCGCCTGCGGCGGGAGCTGGATGGTCAGCCCGGAACTTCTCGATTCAAAAAACTTTGAGCGCGTGACCCAGCTTTCGCGTGAAGCGGTCGCCCTGGCGGCCGGCGCGACGCGGGTGCCCTGATCCGTGCGCATTGGACGACGCGGCCTGTACCCCTGGATGGAACGAGGAGCCCTGCGATGAGCCTGAAGATTCGTGACGCGAAGAGCTGCAAGTACGACCTGGTCGCCCTCGGCGAGAGCATGATTCGCCTCTCCCCGCCCGCTTACGGCCGCATTGAGTTCGCGCCGGCCTTGGAAGTCTGGGTGGGCGGCGGCGAGTACAACGTCGCCTACGCCCTTTCGAGGCTAGGGCTGCGGACGGGATGGGTTGGCGGGTTGAATGACTCGCCGATGGGCCGCGTGATCATGAATCACGCCCGCTCGGTCGGGATGGACATCAGCCATGCCCCGGTACACAAGTGGGATGGTGTTGGTAAGAAGGACCGGATCGGGCTGAACTTTACCGAGGTCGGGACCGGCCGCCGGGCCAGCGCGACGCTGTACGACCGCGGCCACACCGCCACGGCCAACCTTCAGCCGGGCGAGATCAACTGGCAGAAGCTGTTCAAGGACGAGGGCGTCCGCTGGCTGCACACGGGCGGCATCTTCGCAAGCCTCTCCGACTCCACCCGCAAGGTGGCGGCCGAGGCGATCCAGGCCGCCCACGACGCCGGCACCGTCGTCAGCTACGACCTCAACTTCCGATCCAAGCTCTGGAGCAGCAAAGATGCCATCGCCACGACCAAACCCCTCGTCCCGCTGATCGACTGCCTGATCGGCAACGAAGAGGACTTCCACAAGGTGCTCGGCTACGAAGCGGAAGGCGTGGACGTCGAGAAAGCCGGCTCGCTCGACGTCGGCCCGTTCAAGAAGATGGTCGAGCGGGTCGTGAAGGACTACACGAACGTGAAGGTCGTCGGCACCACGCTGCGCGGTGTGAAGACCGCGTTGATCAACGACTGGTCGGCGATCCTCTGGTCCGAAGGGCAGTTCTACGACGGCCCGCGATTCGATGACCTGGAGATCGAAGACCGCGTCGGCGGCGGCGACGGGTTCGCGTCGGGCTTCGCGTACGGCTTCCTCAACGGCAAGACGCCACAGGAATGCGTCAACCTCGGCGTCGCCCATGGCGCCCTGCTGATGAGCACCCGCGGCGACACGAGCCAGATCACGCTGGAGGAGCTGCTCCATACGGCAGGCGGCGGGAGCGCGCGGATCAAGCGGTGAGGCAAGTGGTCGACTAATGAACATGATCTACTGCATTAGGTGCGGACGAGGTAGCTTCACGCATGCACGCTTCTGCGCTAAGTGTGGAAGTTCGTTCAGTCACATCGAAGATGTGGTTCCGAAGTCCCACTGCGACGACGGAAATAGCGCGACTCTGACTTCTGACTCGTGTACTATAAAAGCTGACGATGTTTTATGGGGTCGAGACCGATTGCTTATCCGAGACAGATTGTTGATTCTAGAGTTTTGGGCGGGCTGGGCTCGAGAGTGTGACCCTGTGGCAACTTTGCTTACGAGGGTTGTCCAGCGTTTTGCAAGCTACGTCGATCATGTTCGCGTCAACGTCGATAATAATCGCGCTCTCGCGATGAGATTTCTCATTGATAAAGTGCCGTATTTCATCTTGGTTCTCGACGGAAAGGTAGTTGATCGGTTGGCCGGCCTCCCGGCAGAAGCGGCCCTGTGTAATTCGTTAGAACTTCAAATTTCAAAAGTTATACGGAAGTGAGGTCCCGGATTCCGAGTCGAAGTCCCAATCAACGGCTCTGGAAGAACCAGAAGTAATATATGCGAATTCTTCTCTCCACCACCAGCTTCCAGGATACCCCCGGGTCGCACCATGACGTGCTGGCCCGGTCGGGCTTCGAAGTCGTCCGGCGCGCGGGCCGTTGTCGGAGCAGCAGATGCTCGAGCTAATCGCGGCCGGGGGGTTTGACGGCCTGCTCAACGGCGACGATCAGATCACCGCGAAGGTGATCGACGCCGCCCTGCCGCGCCTGCGGGTGATCGCCAAGTACGGGATCGGGCTCGACTCGATCGACGTCGCGTACGCGACCAGCAGAAAGATCCCGGTGCTCTTCACCCCCGGCGTTAACGAGACGACGGTGGCCGAGCATGCGATCGGGCTCATGATCGCGGTCGCCAAGAACTTCTGGTTCCACATGCGGGCCGTGAAGAACGGGGAGTGGAAGCGGCAGACCGGTTGCGAATTGTATGGGAAGACGCTCGGTGTGATCGGCCTTGGGCGCATCGGCCGCGAGGTGGTGATCCGTGCCAACGCGTTCGGCATGAAGTGCATCGGCCAGGGGAACTACTGGGACGAGGAGTTCGCGAAACAGCAGAAGCTGGAGCGCGTCTGGAAACGGGAAGACGTGCTCCGCCAGGCGGACGTCGTTTCGCTCCATACGAACCTCAATGCCGAGACGCGGCGATTCATTAATAAGGAGAGCATCGCGTTGATGAAGGACGGCGCGATCCTGATCAATACCGGCCGCGGCGGGCTGGTCAATGAGCAGGACGTGGCCGACGCCTGCAAGTCGGGGAAGCTGCGCGGTTACGGCGCGGATGTGCTGGAGTCGGAGCCGATGAAGGTGCCGCACCCGTTCCAGAACGTGGACAACGTCCTGGTGACGCCCCACATCGGCAGCCGCACCAATGAGAGCGTGCAGCGCCAGGGCCTGCGCGCGGCGAACAACCTGGTGAGCTTTCTGACCGGCGGCAAGGACTACATCCAGGCGAACGAGTTCTGAGTGTGCCGCAGCGCACGGACGAGCGGCGGGGGTATCGATCCCGACGCGACTACGGTATGAAAGATCGCATCCCGGTCGTCCTCCGCGGCAAAGAAGCCGGTTCGCTCCTGGTCCGGGACATCATCCCCCTTTAACACTACAGCGCTAATCCAGCGATCAAGCCTTCCCGAATCAGAAAATCCGAAGCACGAAATCCGAAGGAACTCCAAACAAAGGCAAAGCGGAAATCGATACTCGCGATTGAAGCCAGTTTCTTCTTTTCCGATTCCTTATTCCTTCGGATTTCGTACTTCGGATTTTGACGTTCTTCTGGTGCTCCATTGACCAAATATCGCTGTAGTGTTAATCACCTTCCCACACTTATGACTACCCCAACCAACTACGTGATGCCCGCCTCGGTACACAATGACATCGTCGAGGCGGCCTACCGCCATCGGGGCTTCTCGGCCGACGAAGCGCGGGCGGCCGCACGGTTCAGCGAGTTCACGGCGCGGCACGGGATCAAGACCCACAACGCCATCAAGGCGTTACAGCTCGATGACCACTTCGGGTCCAAGTCCCAGGGCTGCAAGCCGGCGGCGACGATCGACAAGCTGCCGAGCAAGTACAAGGCGGTCGCCCGCTGGAACGCGAATCGCAAGCTCGGCCAGGCGGTCGGCTATGAGGCGATGGACGAGGCGATGCGCCTCGCCGATGAATACGGCGTGGGCGTCGTTTCGGTCGACAACGCCTTCCATTACCTGTGGGGCGGCGGCTACGTCATTGAGGCAGCGAAGAAGGGGTATATTGCCTACACCTGCTGCACGGCCGCCCTGGCCGAAGTCGTCCCGTTCGGCGGGCGCTTCCCGACGCTGGGGACCAACCCGCATTCATGGGGCTTCCCGACGACCGAGGCGATCGGCTTCCCGATCTGTATCGACTGGGCGACCAGCGTTGTCGCCATGGGGCGCGTGCAGCAGTTCGTCCGGGAGAACAAGCCGCTGAAGCCGGGCTGGGCGGTTGACAAGGACGGGAACGAGACGCTCGACGCGACCAAGGTCGCCGCGCTTTTCCCTTTCGGCGAGCACAAGGGGTACGGGCTTTCGCTTATCGACGAGCTGCTCGCGGCATATACCGGCGGGTCGATACCGACGCTTCGCAGCCGCTGGTCTACCGGGCCGGCCGACGAGAAGCGGACACCGGCGTTCTTCTTCCAGTGCATCAAGGCCGACGCGCTGGAGTGCGGCGACTTCGCCAAGGGGCGCACGCAGCAGCAGAACGTGAAAGCCGTGCTGGATGACATCCTCGGCCACGGCAACGAGAAGGCGATCCTCCCCGGCCAGCTTGAAGCCCGCGCCTTTGCCGAAAGCGAACGGCTCGGCGGGCTCCTCTTCACGGCGGCCGAAGTTGACGCGATCGACGCGATCGCGAGGGAATCGGGGGTTTCTCTGGATCGGAGCCAGCTCAAGCCGGTCGCTGGATAACGGGCGTCTGAAGACCGCCGTCGCCCGACCGGGGCGAGGGAGGCAAGGATCGAATCTTCCATACGAGCGGATTGAAATGACTCAGAACCTGTTTGACCTCAAAGATGAAATTGCGGTGGTGATCGGCGCGACGGGCGTCCTGGGTGGGGCGCTGGCCGAAGGGCTGGCGGCCGCCGGGGCAACCGTGGCCATCCTCGGCCGCAATCGCGACCGGGGCGAGGGGTGCGCCAAGCGGATCAAAGACGCCGGCGGCAGCGCCGAGTTTTTCGCGGCCGACGCCACCGACGCCGCCTCGCTCGCCGACGCCCACCACCAGGTGGAGTCGCGGCTCGGCGGGCCGACGGTGCTGGTCAACGCCGCGGGCGGGAACGACCCCAAGGTCACCGTCACCGCCGATCGCCCTTTCGAGAAGATCGCCGCCGATGACTGGCGCGCGAACTTCGACCTCAACCTTGTCGGCGGGGCGCTGCTCCCCTGCCAGGAGTTTGGCCCCGCGATGGCGCGCCGGGGCAAGGGGAGCATCATCAACATCGCCAGCGTGTCGGCGCATCTGCCCCTGAGCCGGGTGGTCGCTTATTCCTCCGCCAAGGCCGCCGTAATGAGCCTGACGCAGTTCCTCGCCCGTGAATGGGCGACGAAGGGCGTGCGGGTGAACTCGATCACCCCCGGCTTCTTCCCGGCAGAGCAGAACCGGGCCTTGCTCTACAACGCGGACGGGACGCCGACCCCGCGGGCCCAGTCGATCCTCGGGCATACGCCGATGGGCCGATTTGGGGAGTCGGCGGAACTGGTCGGCGCCGTGGTGTTCCTCGCCAGCCACCGGGCGGCGAGCTTCGTCACCGGGATCGACCTCCGCGTTGACGGCGGCTTCCTCTCCCAGACGATCTAACGGAGCCGCCCGTGATTATCGACGCACATCACCATTTCTGGCAATACAGCCCGGAGCAGTACGGCTGGATCTCGGGCTTGATGGCACGCCTGCGCCGCGACTTTCTCCCGCCAGACCTGCTCGCCGAAGCCCGGGCGGCCGGCGTCGATGGCGTGGTCAGCGTCCAGGCGCGCCAGAGCCTGGAGGAGACCCGATGGCTTCTGGACCTGGCATCCCGCGATGCCTTCATTCGCGGGGTGGTGGGCTGGGTGCCGCTCGTCTCGGAGCGCGTCGCGGACGACCTGGCGACGTTCCGGGGCCAGACGAAGCTGAAGGCCGTCCGGCATGTCCTCCAGGATGAGCCGGACGACGACTACATGCTCCGCGACGACTTCAACCGCGGCGTGACCCTTCTGAAGCGGCTGGACCTGCGATACGACATCCTGATCTACGAGCGCCATCTCCCCCAGGCGATCCAGTTCGTCGATCGGCACCCCGGCCAGACGTTCATCCTCGACCATATCGCCAAGCCGCGCATCCGCGATCGCCAGCTTCGCCCCTGGAGCGAGAATCTGCGGGAGTTGGCCCGTCGAGAGAACGTCTATTGCAAGCTCTCCGGCGTCCCCACCGAGGCTGACCACCAGAATTGGGCTGTCGCGGACCTTCTGCCGTACCTGACCGCCGCACTGGACGCGTTTGGCCCGCGGCGGCTCATGTTCGGCTCGGACTGGCCGGTTTGCCTGCTCGCCGTCGAGTACGCGCGGTGGTGTCAACTGATTCAAGACTTCATCGCCCCGCTAACGCCCTTCGAGCAAAGCCGAATCATGGGTGAAACGGCCGTCGAGGCGTACGCTTTGTAAGGCCACGTCACGCGTGCCGACGGGCCATGCGGGTGCTACAATGGGCTTCGCGTGTGAGGGGTGTATACGCGGCGTTTCGACGCCATCGTCGAGTGATCGCGCGGCGCCCGATACCTGATTCGGTTCCTCGCTCGATCCACGCTGACTCGGGCAATCCCGGAGAGATTCATGAGCTTGAAGGACATCGACCCGCAGGTCGCCGAGTTGATCGGCTTGGAAGAGCATCGTCAGGCTTCGACGCTGGAGCTGATCGCGAGCGAGAACCATGTCTCGGCCGCCGTGCGCGAGGCGGCCGGGTCGGTCCTGACCAACAAGTACGCCGAAGGGTATCCGGGCGCTCGCTATTACGGCGGCTGCGAGTTTTACGACAAGGTCGAGAACATCGCGATCGAGCGGGCCAAGCAGCTCTTCGGCTGCCGGTTCGCCAATGTGCAGCCGCACAGCGGGGCCAATGCGAACCTCGCCGCTCTGATGGCGATGATGAAGCCCGGCGATTCCTTCCTCTCCCTGAACCTTTCCAGCGGGGGACATCTTTCACACGGGATGAAGCTGAACACGTCGGCCATCTTCTACAAGCCCGAACATTACGAGCTGGACCCCAGAACCGAGACGATCGACTTCAACAGCGTTCGGGCCAAGGCGCGTGAACTTCGTCCCAAGGCGATCCTCTGCGGCTACAGCGCCTACCCGCGTGTGATTGATTTCGCGCAGTTCCGGGCGATAGCCGACGAAGTGGGCGCCTATTTGATGGCGGACGTCGCCCACATTGCGGGGC